>NZ_AP040333.1:0-4800000 GCF_055384815.1 Mycobacterium toneyamaense | reverse complement strand
TCGGGATGGGCGGCATGGGATACAGCTTCGGCGCCGGCATCGGCATGTGCTTCGCGCGGGCGAAAACCGCTGGGCCGCAATACCGGACCGTGGTGGTGGCCGGCGACGGCTCGTTCTTCATGCACGGCATGGAGCTGCACACGGCGTTGGAGTACCGGCTCCCGATCACCTTCGTGTTGTTCAACAACAACGCCCACGCCATGTGCGTCACCCGCGAACAGTTGTTCTACGGCGACCGCTACAGCTACAACCGCTTCACCCCGGCCCGGCTGGGCGCCGGCCTGGCCGCGATGTTCCCCGGCCTGCACGCGACGGACGTCACCGAGCTGCCGCAGCTGGCCGGCGCGCTGAGCGAAGCGCTCAGCCGGCACGGGCCATCGGTCGTCAGCGTCGAATGCTCCGCCGACGAAATCCCCACGTTCGCACCATTTCTCGATACCGCCACACAACAGACGCAGAAAGAGAGCTCCCAGCATGTCGCTGCCCGCGCTTGAAGACATCGCCCTACCCATCGACGGCGTGACCCGCATCGAGAACGCGCCGCGGGAAAAGGCCACGCCCATCATCATGGAGATGATGCGGTCGGTATACCCGCACGACGTCGTCTTCGGTGGCTACTGCACCGTCAACGACTACATCGACTGCCCGCCGCAGGAACTCTTCGAGTACCTGGCGGACACCCGCAGCCTCGAAGAGTGGACCTACAGCCTGCGTGGATTCACCGAAACCGAGGAACCGGGCCTCTGGCTGGCCTACGACCGGCTGGGCTCGGAGACCGAAATCTACACGCGCACAGTGGCGAACCGCGAGGCGATGACCGTCGACTACCACTGCGCCTGGGACCAGGGCCGGCACCTCTGGATGATCTACCTGATGCGCGTCGTCGACGCCCAGGTCGTGCTCAACAAGCCCGGCTCGGTGGTGCTGTGGACCAACTGCCACCACCCCTTCTACGACCACAACCCGTACCCGGAGACCGCGCCCGCGCAGCGACCCGTGTGGGTCGGGGACTTCTGGGACATGTTCGGGGCGGGCCACCGCCTCGAGCTGGACAACCTCAAGGCGATTGCCGAATACCGGCATCGCAACGGCCTGCCGATCACCCCGGCCTGGATGAAGTGAGTCACGCATGAGCCAACCAGTTGTGAGCCTGCTCGATGTCTCGACCTATCTTCCGGGCGAGCCGATCAGCGCCGACTACTACGCGCAGTTCGCCGATTCCGACGATCTGCGGGACAACCTGATGTTCCGGGCGCCGAAGTTCCGCCACCACGTGGCCCCCGACGAGACGGCCATCGACATGGTCGAGCGGGCCGCCGCGGGCCTCGTCGACCGGCACGGCTCCGACGCCCTCGCCGACGTCGACATCCTGATCACCCATACCCAGCTGCCCGACATGCCGTTCTACGGCGGCGGCGGCGGCATGGCCAATCGCCTTGGCATGAAGCCGAACTGGGTGATCGACCTGCACAACGGCGGGTGCGCGGCCTTCATCCTGGGCCTCAAGTTGGCCAAACAGCTGATCGCGTCAGGGGAGGGGCGTACCGCGTTGGTGGCGGTCGCGCAGAACGCGGCGGGTCAGGTGTTCGACCAGGTCACCATCCGGCCCAAGGCACAGGCCTCGGTGCCTGGTGACGGCGCCGCGGTGGGACTCGTTGCGGCGTCCGATGTTTCGCCGATCCTCGACGTCGAATGCCGCACCTACGGCGAATACGCCGGTGACATGACGATGTCGGTCGACCCGCCGCGCAAATGGTGGCAGGCCGGACCGGGTGAGGGCTGCATCGGCTTCACCGAGAGCAAGATCACCAAGGTGCTGGCCCGGGGTAACCGTCAGGTGCCCGAGGTGGCGTACGCGGTGTGCGACCGGATCGGGCTGGCGCCCAAGGACATCGGTCTGCTGGTCACCAATCAGCCGAACCGTGTGTTCCTGCGGAACTGGCGCGAGGCCCTGGAGCTGCCCGAGGCGAAGCACCGCGACACCTTCGACGAGTGCGGCAACCTGTTCGCCGCCGGTGTGCCCGTCAACCTGGACCGGGCGATCACCGACGGACAGGTCGCGAAAGGTGACGTGGTGATGATGGCAGCCTTCGCGCACGCCGGTGACTTCGCCGGCGCGGCCGCGGTGCGCTGGGGCGGACAGCGATGACACCCACGTGCGCGCTGGCCGACGCGGTCGGTTCGCTGCCCGCCGCGGACGACCCGTTGGCGTTGGCGCTCAACGAGAATCCGTTCCCGCCGCTGCCGGCGGTCCGGGCCGCGCTGACCGCGTCGATCGGCGTGGTGAACCGGTACCCGGAGTTCCTGCCGCAGCGGCTGCGGTCGCTGATCGCCGGGCACGTGGGCGTCGCCGATGAGCAGGTACTCGTCGGCGCGGGCGCCACCGGCGTCATCCTGCAGGTGCTGCAGGCCGTCACCCACCCCGGTGACGTGCTGGTGACGGCGTCGCCCACCTTCGACGGCTATCCGATCTTCGCGCAGATGGCGCGCTTGCGGTCGGTGACCGTGCCGCTGGACCGGCACGGTCACCACGACCTCGACGCCATGGCGGCCGCCGCGGCGCGCGCCCGGGTGGTGGTGATCTGCCGTCCGCACAACCCGACCGGGACGGTCGAGTCGGCCGCCGACCTGTACCGGTTCCTGGACCGGGTGCCGTCGGGCACCGTCGTCCTGCTGGACGAGGCGTACGTCGAGTTCCTGGCCCCCGAGCTGTGCCTGGACATCCCGTCGCTGGTGGTGCGCTACCCCAATCTGGTTGTGGTGCGCACCTTTTCGAAGGCCTACGGGCTCGCCGGCCTGCGCATCGGCTATGGCGTGTGTGCGCCGTCGCTGGCGCGCGAGCTGTGGGGGATGCAGTTGCCGTTCGGGATCGGGATTACCGGACTGGTCGCCGTCGCCGCGTCCTACGACGCGGAAGATCAACTGCGGCAACGTATCCGGATGATCGCCTCGGAGGGGGCGTTCCTGCGGGCGCGGTTGCGGTCGATGGGTGTGTACTGCACCGACAGCCACGCCAACTTCGTGTATCTGCCGAGCGGGGCGCGGGCCTGGAAATTCGGCGATGACGGCCCGCGGGTCCGCAGCTATGCCGACGGCGGCGTCCGGATCACCGTCGGGGACCGCAGATCGTCGCGCGCGGTGCTGGCGGCCATCCGGAAGGCGGTGGACGGGACGGAAGTCGGGGCCTGACTGCATCGGGCGAGGGGTCCGGTGCGGTATGAATGAGCGGTGAGCAGTGACCCCATCGCCCGGGCCCGGGCCAACTGGGAGCGGGCCGGCTGGGGCGACGTCGCCGACGGCATGGTCGCGGTGACCTCGGTGATGCGGGCCCACCAGATTCTGCTGGCCCGCGTGGAGACTGCGCTGCGGCCCTATGACCTCAGCTTTTCCCGCTACGAACTGCTCCGGCTACTGGCGTTCAGCGGTAGTGGCGCACTGCCGATCACCAAGGCGTCCGACCGGCTGCAGGTGCACGTCACGAGTGTCACCCATGCCATCCGGCGGCTCGAGGCCGACGGCCTCGTCGAGCGGGTGCCGCACCCCACGGACGGGCGGACCACCCTGGTGCGGCTGACCGAGCTCGGCCGCTCGACGGTCGAGGACGCCACGGTGACCCTCAACAAGGAGGTGTTCGCCGACGTCGGGATGTCCGACGAGCAGTCCGCGGCGCTGGTCGACGCGATCGAGACCCTGCGCCGCACCGCCGGCGACTTCTGACCGGCTCAGCGCCGCAGCGGATTCCGCGATTCGATCAGGGGCCGCAGCGATTCGGCGAACATCGGTTTGGCGAAGTAGTAGCCCTGGCCGATATCGCACCCGTACGCCGAGAGCTGCTCGGCGGTCGCGGCGTCTTCGACTCCTTCGGCGACGCTCGCGATGTTCAGGGCGTGGGTCAGGTTGATCACCGATCGAACGATGGCGGCGGCGCGGGGATTGTGCGTCATCGGCAGCACGAACTCGCGGTCGAGTTTGAGTTCATCGACCGGCAGGTCGCGCAGGTAACTCGTGGTCGAGTAGCCGGACCCGAAGTCGTCGATCGACACCCGCAGACCCGACTTCCGGAGCCGATCGATGACCACCTCCGTCCGGCTCATGTTCGACAGCAGCATCTGCTCGGTGATCTCCACGGTGAGGGCGCTCGGTGGCAGTGAGTGCTCGGCGAGGATGGTCCCTATGCGATCGGCCAGATCGACGTCGGTCAGCGACTGCGCGAAGAGGTTGATGGCGACCGGCACATTGCGATATCCCGTCCCGAACCAGGTCGAGGCGTCCAGGACCGCTTGCTTGAGCACCGTGTCGGTAACCGAGCCGATCAGGCCGTTACGCCGGATCAACGGCAGAAACTCGGACGGGGTCAGCAGGCCGAGCTCGGGATGGGGCCAGCGGGGCAACGCCTCCACACCGACGATTTCGCCGGTGGCCAGCAGCACTTTGGGCTGATACACCAACTTCAACTCGGAGTCGCCGATGGCACGGCGCAGTTGCCCGAGCAGTTGCACACCGGCTTGGGCGGGCGGCTGGATCCGACCGCTGTCGCTCCACCGCTGCGGCAGGTCCAGCCGCGAGACCTGGCGCATGTCCGCGGAGAAGGTCTGTACGCCGCCGATGCCGGTCCGCTTGGCGGCGTACAGCGCGATGTCGGCCTGCTGCATCAGATCGTCAGCGGTGACGTCTGGTTCGTCGGCGGGGGTGATCGCCAACCCGACACTCGCGTGGATGAAGACCTTCTCGCTGTTGAGCGAGAACGGTGCGTCGAACGCCTCGATGATCCGCTCGGCGATGGTGGTTGCCGCATTCGGTGCCGACCGGATGAGAACGGCGAATTCGTCGCCGCCCAGCCGGGCCACGGTGTGCTCGGCCGGCACCGTGCTCTTCAGCCGGCTCGCGACGTCGACCAACAGCTCGTCACCGCTCGGGTGCCCGAGGTTGTCGTTCACCATCTTGAAGTCGTCCAGGTCGAGCGCGAGCACGGCGACGGGAATCCGATCGTCGCCGCGGGACCGGATGGCCGCATCGAGGTGATCGTTGAACATCAACCGATTTCCCAGACCCGTCAACGGATCGCGCCTGGTCTGCTCGGCCAGGTCGAACAACAACCGCCGATTCTGGATCAGCACGATGAGCTGCCGGACCAGCGCCGTCATCACGAGCACCGAGGCGGCGATCAGCACCGGTTTGTCGTTGGTCACCGGCCAGAGGTCGAAGAGCCCGACGACCACCGCGGCCACCATCGGCGAATACGGTAGCCAGAGCAGCGGATCGGACAGCGGCTGCCGTTTCCGCCGGGTCGCCGACGGTGGTGTGCGCGCATCGATCAGCCCGCCGGCGCTGAACAGCACCAGGCCCGCCGCCCAGCAGACGACCGCCACCGGGCTGGTCGAATTCGCTTGCGCCAGAACGTATATCCAGATGCTGTCGGCCACCGCGACGATGATCAGTCCCGTGCAGACCAGGACGATGGCCTGGCGTTTGCCCGGCACCGTCGAACCCACCGTCAACACGGCCAGCGTGATCATGACGACGTCCGAGATCGGGAACGCCACCGACACCGCGGTCGCGATCCAGCTGGAATGCGCGGAGGTGAACAGATCCTCCAGGACCAGCACCCAGCACACGAGGAACAACGCGGAGGCGACGATCACGCCGTCCAGCACGGGGCGCAGGGCCGACATGCGGTCGGGCCGCACCTTCCCGACGGACGCGACCACCACGGTGCACGGCAGCAGCAGGAACGCGGCGTCGGCGACCGACGGAAACGCGGGCGGCGATCCGAGCACGGCGTGGTGATAGAGCAGGGTCAGGTTGCCGACGACCCAGCCTGCCATCCCGATCGCCAGTGCCAGCCAGGCGCGCCGACGCCGGCCACGGTTGGCCCGGTAGGCGGCCACAGCGGCCAGGCAGGCAAGGCTGCTGAAGGCGGTCAGTCCGATGTCGTTGGTGAGACGTGCCGCCGCCGTGTCATGGTCACCGGTGATCACCAGATAGCCGAACACGGCGAAGATGATCGCGGCAGCGCCGATGATCGCGTTTGTGTTGCCTGTGCGCACCTACACCCCCATGTCAGCCTCGATGGTTCGGCATTTTGCGGGCGTTGTCAAAATTTGCCGAGATGACCGCATGATGCACGGCAAGTGAAATCTAGCAACTCTGAGGGGAGAGTCGTCTCAGTTCGTCGACGGCAGCGGGATGGTGGCGGTGACGATGGTCCCCGAGCCGGGCCGGGACCGGATGTTCAGCCGGCCGCCGACGATCTCGGCGCGCTCGGCCATCGACAGCAAGCCGTAGCCGCCGGTCTCGTCGGCGCCCAGCGGGCGCTCGAAGGTGTCGAAGCCGATGCCGTTGTCGATGATCTCGAGCCGGGCGTGCTCCGCGTCGGCGGCGAACTTCAGCAGCGCATTGCTGGCGTGGGCGTGCTTCACGACGTTCTGCAGGCATTCCTGCGCGATGCGGTACAGCGCCAGCTCGATGTGGTCGGGGAGGCGGACGTCGGTCAGCTCGACGTCGACGTCGAGCTGACCGATGGAGCGCGCGAGGCTGGCCAGTCCGCCGGCCAGCCCCAGATCGTCGAGCACGGGCGGGCGCAGATTCCCGATGGCGGCGCGGGCCTCGCCGAGCGTCAGGTCCACCAGTTCCCGGGCCAGCGTCAGCTGTTCGGCCGCGACGGCGGCGTCGGTCCCGACCGCCCGGCTGGCCGCGTCGAGCCGGTACGACAGCGTCACCAGCCGCTGCGAGATGCCGTCGTGGATGTCGCCGGCCAGTCGGCGGCGCTCGATCTCCTGGGCCTCGATGACCTGCTCGACGAAGTTCTCGTGGGCCCGTTCGCGGGCGACGAGCTGGCGGTGCAGCCGGGCCTGATGCATGGCCCCGGCGATGAGCCGGCCGATGACCAGCAGCAGCTCCACGTCGCGGGCAGTGAACTCCCGGCGCTCCACGGTGTGCACATTGAGCACGCCGACCAGCCCGCCCGGGTCGGTCTCCATCGGCACCGACACCATCGACGCGAAGTCACTGCCGCGCAGCGATTCGAACGGCCGGTACCGGGGGTCGGATTCCTTGTCGTGACTGATCACCACAGGTTCGCGGTTGCTGGCCACCCACCCGGAGACGCCTTCGCCGAGCGGGAGCCGGATCTTGCCCACCTCCTGGTCGAACGGCGGGGTCGCGCCCGTCAACGTCAGCGATCGCTCGGTGTCGTCGAGAACATGGACGAAGCAGACGTCGGTGCCGGTGGCCGCGGTGATCATCCGGGCCGCCGCCGCGGCCAGCGGCTCGACGCCGGGTCCGCTCGAGGCGGCCTGGATCAGCTCGCGCAGCAGGGCCAGCTCGCGGTCGGCGGTCAGCACCTCATTGCGCGGTGTCATCGGTAGATGCCCTCCCGCAGCGCGGTGGCCACCGCGCCGGCCCGGTCGCTGACGTCGAGCTTGCGGTAGATGGATCGCAGGTGGCTCTTGACGGTCTCCTCGCCGATCACCAGCCGGGTGGCGATACCGCGGTTGGACAGGCCGTCGACGACGAACGACAGGATTTCGCTCTCGCGCTGCGTGAGGCCCTGCCGGGCGCCCGGCCAGAACTCGTCGCGCTGCATGCGGGCGGCGGTATCGGCGGCCCGCGCGGCCATGCTCGGGTCGATGGCCGTCGCCCCGCCGTGCACCAATTCGAGCTGACGGACCAGATCGTCGCTGCTGATGCTCTTGAGCAGATAGCCCGCCGCGCCGACCCGCAGCGCCTGGTACAGGTACTGCTCGTCGTCGTACACCGACAGCATGACCACTTTGCGGTCCGGATCGCGCTCGCGCAGTTCACGGCACAGGTCCAGACCGCTGGCGCCCTGCATCCGCACATCGCACAGCACGATGTCGGGCTGCAGCTCGTCGACCACCGCGGCGGCACGTTCGGCGCCGACGGCCTGGCCGACCACCCGCACCCGGTCGCTGAACGCGGCCAGCATGGCCTTGAGTCCCTCGATGACCATTTCGTGGTCGTCGACCAGGATCAGCCGTACCGGCGCGGCGGCCTCGGCATCGGGCTCGGCGGTCATGCGCGATCCGCCTTCGGCTTCTCGCTGGTGCTCATGGCATCACCTTAGAGCCGTGATTCGGCGCTGGTCGGCAGGACCGGCTGGACGGTCCCGGAGTGTTACCCCGGTCCAATCCCCCGTTGGGGGGAGGCCCGGGACGTGTGACGTGGGACACCCTTGTACGCATGTCGGTGAGTTGTGTGGAGCGCACGTTCTGGTGGGATGTGGCGCGCCCGGCCCATGCCGTGATCGACCCGCTGCGCGCGGTGATCTTCGACCTGGACGGTGCGCTGGCCGATGTCGAGCGCGACGGGCACCGCGTGGCATTCAACGCCGCCTTCGCCGAACACGGGCTCGACATCTCCTGGTCGGTGGCCGAGTACGGCCGGCTGGTCCGCATCGCCGACGAACAGCGGCGCGTCGCCTCGGCGCTGCGCCGGCGCGGATACGGGCGGGTCAGCAACGAGATCGCGGCCCACGTGTACCGCACCAAGACCGACCTGTTCGAGGCGTCGGTCCTCGATGGTGACGTGAGCCCGCGCGACGGCCTCGCCGACCTGGCGGCCGGATTGTTCGGCGCCGGGGTGGCGGTGGCCGTGGTCAGCACCGGCAGCCGGTCGTGGGTGGAGCCGCTGGTCCGTCAGCTGCTGGGTGATGGCATCGCCGAGACCATCGTGACGCCCGACGATCTGCCGCGTCCGACCCGGGAGCCGGATCTGCACGGCCACGCCCTGTGGGAGTTGGGCCTGGGACCCGAGAGTGCACTGGCGGTCGCGGGCGGTGCCCGCGGTTTCCGCGCGGCACGGGCCGCCAAGCTGGCGACGCTGGTCGTCACCACCGGCTACTCGGCCGGCCACGAATTCCCCGGGGCGGTCCAGGTGCGCGCCGAGTACGACGGCCTGCTGGCCGCCGGGTGCGAGCGCCTACACAAGAACTGGTGGTCAGCCCAGGGCTGACCACCAGTTCTTCACAACTTTTCACTTGTCGAGGCGGGGTGCCGAGCCCCGCCTCTTTCAGCGGCTCAGAACCACGGAAGGCTGACCTTCGGCAGGCCGATCTTCGGGAAGATCCGCGGGTGCGGCGGGAAGCCGATCTGCGGGTGCGGGATGTCCGACATGTCGGGCAGGCCGACCTTCGGGGCCTTCGGCAGACCGATCTCCGGGTGGGGCAGGTCTTCCGGCTTGGGCAGCTTGGGGGTGCCCAGCTTGGTGAAGTCCGGCATCTCCGGCAGGCCGGCGGACGGGAGCTTCGGCAGACCGATGCCCGGCAGCTTCGGTGCGGCCAGCGCGCCGAGCGAGCCGATGGCCGGTGCGCCGATGGCCGGCAGGCCGCCGAGGCTCGGGGCAGCCACCGCCGGAGCCGCCATGGCGGGAACCGACAGGGCCGGAGCGGCGGCCGCCGAGGAGACCTTGGCGATGTCGCCGACGGTGGACAGGGTGCCGAAGGTGGCGGCAGTCGCAGCCGGAGCTGCGGCAGCGGCTACCGGGGCGCCCAGCGTCGCGCCCGCGGGCACGGCGGCTGCGGCACCGTTCAAGAGCAGCGCCCCGAGGCCGGTGACCAGACCGCCGAGACCGGCGTCGAGCACCAGGCTGGGCAGGCTCAGGCCGGGCAGGCCGAGGGACAGCGGCACGGCGACGGTGGCCTCCGGCGGCTGCATGCTCGACAGGTTGATCGGCGGGAAGCCACCCAGGCTCCAGTCGTCACCCCACTCGAGGCCGTTGTCGTTGTTGCGGGCCGTCTTGCCGGTGTGGCCGGCGGTCGAACTCGAAGTCGAGTTGGAGACGGTCTTGCTGCTGGCCGTACCGAGATCACTCGACGGCGTCGTGGCCGACTCGTTGTTCTTGCTGGCCTGCTGCGTCTGCGTCGGCTGAGCCGGGTCGGTGCCCGGGTTGCTCGGGCTCGACGGGCCGGGCGATGCGAAGGCGACGCCCGCCCCGAAAAACGCCACAGCAATCGCGGTAGCCGAGGCGGTGGCCCCCTTGGCGGAATATTTGAAAGTCATGCGGCGCGAATCCTCCCTGTGCGACCCACGCATCCTATGCCCTAATGCGCGCGATGTCACAGTTAACTAACGAATACCACTGTGACGTGCGGTGATGGTGATGCGACCTCATTGACGCAGCAGGTTGATTACCGCGCTGAAGTCGAGATCGGGATGCTCGGCGGCAAACTTTGCGTAGATGTCCGCGGCGTGGCTACCGAGGGGTGCCGACGACCCCGTCGAGCGCACCGCAGCCATCGCCAGACCGAGGTCCTTGTTCATCAGGGCGGTGGCGAAACCGGGCTGGAATCCGTTGTTGGCCGGGGAGCTGGGGACCGGTCCGGGGACGGGACAGTTCACCTGCACGGCCCAGCAGTTGCCGGTCGCACCGGTGATCACGTCGAACAGCGACTGCTTGTCCAGGCCGAGGTGCTCGGCGAGCACGAACGCCTCACCGATCGCGATCTGCTGGACGGCGAGCACCATGTTGTTGCACACCTTGGCGGCCTGGCCGGCCCCCGAGTCGCCGCAGTGGATGATCTTGCCGGCCATCGGCTCGAGCACCGCGCGTCCGCGTTCGAAGGCCTCGGGCTCGCCGCCGACCATGAACGCCAGCGTGCCGGCCGTCGCGCCCTTCACGCCGCCCGACACCGGGGCGTCCAATTGGGCGAAGCCGTGCTCGCCGGCCAGACGGTGCACCTCGCGGGCATCGTCGACCGAGATGGTGGACGAATCGATGAACAGCGCGCCGGGGGCCGCGGCGGGCAGGACCTCGGCGTAGCAGCTCTTCACCAGGTCGCCGTTGGGCAGCATCGTGATGACGACGTCGGCGCCGGCCACCGCCTCGGGGCCGCTGTCGAAGGTCGTCGCGCCGTGCTCGCGGGCCGCCTGCGCCGCGGCCGGGACCGGGTCGAAGCCGTGCACGGTGTGCCCCGCCGCGATGAGGTTCGCCGCCATCGGGCCGCCCATGTGGCCCAGGCCCAGGAATGCAATCGTCGCCATCAGTCTGTCCTCCCTAGTTCTCCGCGATTTGTGCACGATTTCTCGCGCTCACCGCGGATT
The DNA here is from genome assembly GCF_055384815.1 of Mycobacterium toneyamaense. Classification (NCBI taxonomy): domain Bacteria; kingdom Bacillati; phylum Actinomycetota; class Actinomycetes; order Mycobacteriales; family Mycobacteriaceae; genus Mycobacterium; species Mycobacterium toneyamaense. The sequence goes on along the minus strand of NZ_AP040333.1, from coordinate 4,788,940 downwards.
TTCGTGCACAAATCCCTCAATTACGTGCGGCAGCCGAGGCTGCCCGGCCGATGACCACGCGCATGATCTCGTTCGTCCCCTCCAGGATGCGGTGCACCCGGAGGTCGCGGACGATCTTTTCCAGCCCGTACTCGCGCAGGTAGCCGTAGCCGCCGTGCAACTGCAACGCCTGGTCGGCCACCGTGTAGCAGGCCTCGGTCACATGGAGCTTGGCCATGGCGCACAGTTCGACCTTGCGCGGATTGTTGGTGTCGAGCGCGGTTGCCGCCCGCCACAACATGTTTCGCGAGGTCTCGAGCGCGGTGGCCATCTCGGCGAGGGTGAACCGGATGGTCGGCTCGTCGATCAGCGCCCCACCGAAGGCCTCGCGCGATGCCAGATAGCCCAGCGCCTTGTCGTAGGCGGCCTGCGCGCCGCCCAGGGAGCACGCGGCGATGTTGATGCGGCCGCCGTTGAGGCCGTTCATCGCGATGGAGAAACCGCTGCCCTCGCCGTCCGAGCCGCCCAGCATGGCCTCGGCGGGCACCCGCACACCTTCCAGGATCACCTGGGCGGTGGGCTGGGCGTGCCAGCCCATCTTCTCTTCGTTGGCGCCGAAACTCAGTCCCGGCGTGTCCTTTTCGACGATGAAGGCCGAGATGCCGCGCGGTCCGTCTGCCCCGGTGCGGGCCATCACGACGTAGACGTCCGAGGCGCCCGCGCCCGAGATGAACTGTTTGACGCCGTCGAGCACGTAGTGGTCGCCGTCGCGAACGGCCTTGGTGCGCAAGGCCGCGGCGTCACTGCCGGCGCCGGGCTCGGTGAGGCAGTAACTGGCGATGGCCTCCATCGAGGCCAGCTTCGGCAGCCAGGTCTTGCGCTGTTCCGGCGTGCCGTAGCTGTCCACCATCCACGCGCACATGTTGTGGATCGACAGGAACGCCGCGATGGTCGGATCGGCGGCGGCCAGTTGCTCGAAGATGCGCACACCGTCCAACCGGCGCAGTCCGCTGCCGCCCACGTCGTCATTGCAGTAGATGGCCGCCATGCCCAGCTCGGCCGCTTCCCGCAGGACATCGGTGGGGAAGTGGTCGTCGGCGTCCCACGCCAAAGCATTTGGGGCCAGCCGCTTTTCGGCGAACGCGGCCGCCGTTTCGGCGATCACGCGTTCGTCGTCGTCCAGTCCGAAAAGGTCGATGCTCAACGCAGGCCCTTACTTGAAGGTCGGGATCGAGAACTCGGCCCCGTCCTTGATGCCCGACGGCCAGCGCTCGGTGACGGTCTTGACCTTGGTGTAGAACTGGATCGACGCCGTGCCGTACTGGTTGAGGTCGCCGAAGCCGGACCGCTTCCAGCCGCCAAAGCTGTGGTAGGACACCGGAACCGGGATCGGCACATTGACGCCGACCATGCCGACCTGCACGCGCGAGACGAAATCGCGGGCGGTGTCGCCGTCGCGGGTGAACACCGCGACGCCGTTGCCGTACTCGTGCTCCGACGGCAACCGCAGCGCCTCCTCGTAGTCGTGGGCGCGGACGATCACCAGCACCGGGCCGAAGATTTCGTCGGTGTAGATCGACATGTCCGGGGTGACGTGGTCGAACAGGGTGGGGCCGAGGAAGAAGCCGCCGGACAGGTCGGCGTCGTCGAACGTGAGGTCGTCGCTGGCGCGTTCGCGGCCGTCGACCACGAGCTCGGCGCCGGCCTCGACACCCTGGGCGATGTAGCCCCGCACCCGCTCGAGGGCCGCTCCGGTGACCAGCGGGCCGTAGTCGGCCTTCGGGTCCAGGCTGTGCCCGACGCGCAGCTGGTTGACACGCTCGACGAGCTTGTTGCGCAAGCGATTTGCGGTCTCTTCGCCGACGGGGACGGCGACGCTGATCGCCATGCACCGCTCACCCGCGCTGCCGTAGCCGGCACCGATCAACGCGTCGACGGCCTGGTCCAGGTCGGCGTCGGGCATCACGACCATGTGGTTCTTGGCGCCGCCGAAGCACTGCGCGCGCTTACCGTTGGCGGCGGCGTTCGAGTAGATGTACTGCGCGATGTCGGTGCTGCCGACGAAGCCGACGGCCTTGATGTCGGGGTGCTGCAGGATGGCGTCGACGGCCTCCTTGTCACCGTTGACCACCTGCAGGACACCGGCCGGCAGGCCCGCCTCGATGAACAGCTCGGCGAGGCGCAGCGGCACCGAGGGGTCGCGCTCGGACGGCTTGATGATGATGGCGTTGCCGCAGGCCAGCGCGGGCCCGGCCTTCCACAGCGGGATCATGGCGGGGAAGTTGAACGGCGTGATGCCGGCGACGACACCGAGCGGCTGGCGCATCGAGTAGACGTCGATGCCGGCGCCGGCACCCTCGGTGAACTCACCCTTCATCAGGTGCGGGATGCCGACGGCGAACTCGATGACCTCGACGCCGCGCTGGATGTCGCCGAGCGAGTCCTCGAAGGTCTTGCCGTGCTCCAGCGAGAGCAGGCGGGCCAACTCATCCTTGTTCTGGTTCACCAGGTCGATGAACTTCATCAGCACGCGCGACCGGCGCTGCGGATTCCACGATGCCCATTCCCGTTGCGCGACAACGGCCCCCGCCACGGCGGCGTCGACGTCGGCGGCCGACGCCAGGAGCACCTGGGCCTGAGTCTGGCCGGTGCTGGGGTTGAGCACGTCGGCGGTGCGGGTCGATTCGCCGGTGGTGCGCCGGCCGTTGATGAAATGCGGAATCTGGGTGGTCATGACGTCCGTCCAAAGTTATGGAGAGTTCAGGATTCTCGACTCGAGCGCCGAGATACTTGCATATCCTAGTAATTCGGTCGGGGTGTTGGCAAGGGGTTTGCCGGCCCGGTGCGCAGCGTGGTTGCCGCTGTGGTTGCTCCGGGGTATGCGCAAGGTTCAGAACTTCTTTGCGGATGCCTGACCAAATTCGGAAAAACTTGTCAGGATTGATGCGGCGAGATGCTCCTACATACAAGCGAGGCCAACCGGGCCGAGCAGAGGAAAGGCGGAGCACATGGCTACCAAGCTGAAAAAGTTCGTTGCTGGAATTGCTGCGGCAGCGGCGGTCCCGGTAGCTCTGATGGGTGCCGGAACCGCGCACGCGAACCCCTTGGGCGTGAATCCGGTACCGCACTACGGCGGCATCTGGATCGGTAGGAGCGGTGGCAGCGGGGGCACGTGGTGCACCTACACCTCGGACTGGTTCACCACCAGGGCCTACCAGAACTCGGCCGGCGAGGCGGGCTTCTTCGTTCCGGGCATTCCGCTGAACCGGTTCTGGGACATCAACGTCAACTGCGACAACGGCGATACCGGCTTCTACCCGGCCTACTACTACTGATGATCAGGGGAGAACCCCGCCGATGAGCGCGCTTGTCGATTGGGACGAAGCACCCGACGAGGAACTTGCCCGCGCGGCCGCCTCGGGCGACCGCGCGGCTTTCGCCGCGATCTACGACCGCTACGCGGACCGGCTCAACGACTTCGTCGTGCGCATGGTCCGTGACAGTGACGCCGCTGCCGACTGTGTGCACGAGGCGTTCTGCACCGCGGCGACCGGGCTGTCGAAGCTGCGCCAGCCCGAGAAGCTGCGGCCGTGGTTGTACGCGGTGTCGCGCTCTCAGGCCCTGCGGCACATTCAGCGCCGACAGCGTGAGCAACCGGCCGACGACGAATACCTCGACAGCGCGTCGGGCGATGCCGGTCCCGATGCCCTGGCCGAGCAGGACGACCTGGCCCAATTGATCCGGGAGGCCTGCGGTGGCCTCTCGGATCGCGACCGCGAGGTCATCGAATTGAGTTACCGCCACGGCCTCGACGGCCCGGAGCTCGGCAAGGCACTCGGCGTCAGCCCGGCCACCGCCAACACCCTGACGCATCGGGCGCGGGAGATGGTCGGCCGCTCGCTCGGTGCGCTGCTGGTGGCCCGGCAGACGCGGCAGGATCCGGCGCGCTGCCCGGAGCTTGCCGCGGTGCTCGATGGTTGGGACGGTGCGATGACGGTGCTGATGCGCAAGCGCATCGCCCGCCACATCGAGTCGTGCCCCGAGTGTGAATCCGAACGGCGCCGCCGGGTGAGTCCGGCAGCGCTACTGGGCGCCATGCCCTTCATCCCGGCGCCGAAGGAGCTTCGGGATACGACGCTCAGGGACATTCAGTTGGTCTGTCGGACAACCGATCTGGTCGCCGGTGCCGATTCCGGTTCGGCCGCCGGCGCCGGTTCTGCCGCGGGCGCCGGTACCGCGCCGGCGGAGGAACGGCGCCGCCGGCTCGCACTGCCGATCAGTCTGGCCGCGTGCGCGCTGGTGCTGCTGGTGGCGGGTCTGGTCTGGACGCTGGCCGGGCCGGGCCGGCACGGCGGGGAACCGCTCGACAGCGGGATCACGGCTCCACTGGAAACGCCTGCGACAACACCGCTTTCCGCGCCGCCGAGCGCACCGCCGGCGTCGAGTACGTCGATGCCCGGGGTCTCGACCAAATCCGTCGCACCGCCGGTGGTGGCGCCGAGTCAGCAACCGCAGCCTCAGCAGGAATCTCCGGCTGCCGGATCCGCGCCGGCACCGCACCCGTCGTTGCCCGATCGCACCGTCAGCAGGCCCGGGCCGGTGACGCGCCCGCCGATGTCGGTTGCGCCGCCGTCGTTCGAAGCGCCGCCGCCGCCGACCGGTGATGCGGGTTCCGGCGGCCGGCGATGACGCTGGGCGGGGCCTGCCGCTGTCCCGCGCAGAGTCCTTGACCCTGACGTGCGGGCGTAGTCCACTCGAACAATCACGCCGTCAATACAGGGTCAACGCGAAAAAGCCCGCCACAGTGGGGATACCGACCGTGGCGGGCTTGTGCGTGGGCCGGATGTCAGCCGGCATCCAGGGGCAGATTCGGGTTGATCGGCGGGGTCTTTCCGGGGCTCGGAATGGCGAGGGGGCCTTTTACCACGGGCGGTTCGGGTTTGGTGGGCGGCTCTTTCGGCGGTGCCGCCGGCGGCGCCGGCAGATTGATGACGATCGGCGGGAACGTGGGCAGTGGTAGTGCGGGCGGTTCCGGGACGACTTCTGGTGCGGGAGCCGGGGGTGCGACCTCGGGGGCGGGACCGGCCGCCGGCGCCGCAGTGACGACGACGGGTGCTGCCGACCGCTGGGGCGCGGCTGCCGGTACGTGATCGGGAATCACCGGAGCGGCCGGCGCCGCCTGCGGGGCAGAAGGCACGGGAAGTGCCGACGGCGACTGCACCAGGACGGCCGGCGCGGCCGCGGGCACGGCAGTCGAGCCGCCGGCGGCCGCCACAGAGGTCCCCGCGTCGAGTGAACTGATCGCGGTGAACGCCACGGCGGCCGACGCCACGATCACACTGGCCGCACCGCCCAGGGCAAGCGCCACGCGGCGCCGGGCCCAGCGGCCGTCGTCGGTGCCGACGGCGACGGTGAGTTCGTCCTCCGGCGCATCGGGTATGTCGAGTTGGTCGCTGTACGCGAGCCGGGAGAAGGTCGCCGAACGCGGGCCGGCGTCTATGGCGTCAGCCGCGATGGTGTTGTCGGTGTCGGGGTTCCACGGGGTCGGTGAATGGTTGCTCATGCTGGTATGAGCACTGCCGGCAGCAGAGTCTGACAAGTTTTTTCGTGGCAATTCGGATTCTTCCGAAAAAAGTGTCCCCGGCGTCCGGGGGTCGCGCTCCTACCTATGACAGAGCCCGCACGGGGCGTCTGCAACACCGAACAAGGAGCGCGAAATGACCAACAACACCCCTGCCAAGCGGCAGTCTCTTGCGAAGCGGGCTGCCGCGGCAGCGCTGCTGTCCGGCAGCATGGCCCTGGCCGGCATGGGCCTGACGGCGGGCACCGCACAAGCCCAGCCGTCCATCCCTGCTCCGCAGACCTGGGGCCACGACTACTGCTCGTGGGCCCGGTGGGACTGGGAGCACTGCCACTACTACTGGCACTGGTACGACTGGGACTGGAAGCACTCCGACCACAAGAAGCACTGACTGGCCGTGATGGCACCCCGCCTGCGCGGATTCGAGACGCAGCCGGGTCCGGTGTTGAACCGGGTCCGGGCTGCTCTCGTTCTCCTCAATGAAGCCAACGCCGATGCTCGTTGATTCGGCAAACCATCTCGCCTTCGCCGGATTAGCATCAGTGCATACCGGCGATCGATCCGGTACGGGAGCCCGTCTCATGACCGCAGTGCCAGATTGGGACATTGTCAGCGACGCCGACTTGGTCGGCGCCGCGCTCTCCGGAGACCGCATGGCATTTGCCGGTATTTATGACCGCTATGCCGACCGGCTCCACGACTTCTGCGTCGGCATGGTCCGGGACCGCGATGCTGCCGCGGACTGCGTCCAGGACGTGTTCTGCACTGCCGCAACAGCTTTGGACAAGTTGCGGGAGCCCGACAAGCTGCGCCCCTGGCTGTACGCGATCGCCAGGAACGAGGCGCTGCGCCGGATCCGGCAGCGGCGCCGCGAAGAACCGTCAGAAGAACTGCCCGACGAGGCGTCCGGGGACGCCGGGCCCGACACGCTGGCAGCCCGCAACGAACTGGCCAAACTGGTCGCCGAAGCGGCCGGCGGGTTGTCCGACCGCGACCGCGCGGTGCTGGAGCTGGGCTACCGCCACGGACTGGAGGGGCCTGAACTTGCCGAGGCCCTCGGCGTCAGTACCGCCAGCGCCAAGAAGATCATGCAGCGGTTGCGCGACACCATGGAACGCTCGCTGGGCGCGCTGTTGGTCGCCCGACGCGGACAGAGTGGTAACAGCTGTGCGGAGTTGGGCGCGATCCTCGCCGGGTGGGACGGGACTTTCACCATCCTGATGCGCAAGCGGATCGCCCGTCACATCGAAAGTTGCCTGACGTGCGATCAGGACCGTCGCCGGATGGTCAACCCGGTCGCGCTGCTCGGCGGCACGCCGCTGTTCATCCCCGCGCCGACCTGGCTGCGCGACCGCACACTGAATCGGATTCAGCTGACCTCGGCGTCCGCCGATCTGGACAGCGCACCCACCGCGGCACAGAGTGCGCTGCCGGATGCGCCGACCGAGCAGTTCGCCGCGGCCGACGGGCTCGCCGCGGAACCGGCCACCAGGCAGCCGAATGGCCGCGTGATGCTGACGATGTCGCTGCTGATCGGCATTCCACTGATCGTGCTGGCGCTGACCATCGCCTGGCGGTACGAAACCAACGCCCCGGTCGCCCCGAAAGGCGTCACTACCTCCGTCACCCCGCCACCGAGCACGACGCCGGAGAACCCGGTGACCACGACCGTCGCACCTCCTCCCAGCCCGACCGCCGTCGTCACCGCGCCTATCGAGCCGACGACGGTCCTTCCGCCACGGGCGGTCCCGCCGCCGCAGCAGTCGCCGGTGCCGCTGCCGCCGGCCGCGCCGGTCGTGACGCCGCCGCCGTCGCCGCGGCCGTTGCCGACGCACCATCCGCGGCCGCCCGTCGTCTCCGAGCAGCCGTCGCCCAGCCAGACGCCGCCCATCATCGCCGAGCCGCTGCCATCGCCAACTCCGACGACACCGACCGGCACGCCCAAGCCGCCCCGCCCGCGGCCGTTGCCCACGGGCCCGATCGGGCCCGTTGAGCCGGCACCGGTGACGACGACGCAGGGACCAATCATCTACTAGCCCGGCCGATGTCGAGCCGAGAAGCAAAGCCCGCCAAAAGTTGTCCCGTCGTGGGTGCCGCGCGACTCCTACGTGTGAGAGCCGCCCATCCGGGACAGCAACAACGACACAGGAGCACGCCATGTCCACTGCCATGACCGCCACACTGCCGAACCTGGAGTACTCATCCGACCCGGCCAGTGGAAGCCTCCACGGGCTCCCGACGATGCCGTTCGGGGCGCTGGCCTGGTCGCTGGCCGAGTCGGGAGACGCCGAAGAACCTTTGGCGCCGAACCTGATTCCCGCCGCACCGCTCGCGTCGACGCGGCCACCGAAAAGCACACGGGGCGCGCTCGTCGCGGTGGTGTTCGGCGGGGTCACCGTCGCTGCCGCGCTCGGCGCGATCCTCCTCGGCGGCAGCGATGAGCCGTCGACTCCGCTGGCCGTCGTCGACCACACGCGGTCGACTCCGTACGTCGCGCCGGCCGCGGCCCCGATGGCGACCGCCAATCATGTGGCAGGTCCGGCACCGGCGCCGGTGGCCGGCGTGGTGAGCGCGCCCGTCGTCGTCCCGCCGAAGGCCGTCGTGCCGCCGCAGCCGGTTGCCGCGCCGCCCATCGCCGAGGCCCCGAAGCCGACGCAGCGCCGGCCGCACTGGGACTGGCTGCGCCGCATCTGGCAGCACCACGACCAGCAGGACGGTCAAGGCCAAAAGCGCTGAGCGCCAGGCTATCCGCGTAAGCCGAGCGGACCCGCCAGCGCCGTCAGCGTCGGCACCAGCTTGTCCCAGCCGCCCAGCACCTGGACGGTCACGTGATCGGCGCCGGCGTCGAGATGCTCGGTGAGCCGTGCGGCGATGGCATCGGGTGTTCCGTGCGCGACCACCGCGTCGATCAACGCGTCGCTGCCCGGCTTGGCGATGTCGTCTTCGGAGAAGCCGAGCCGGCGCCAATTGTTCAGGTAGTTACTGAGATTCAGGTAGAAGTCGACGGTCTGCCGGCCGATGGCCCGTGCCTCCGCGGTGGCCTCGGCCGATCCGTCGGTCAGCACGACCTTGTGCTCGGGTGCCAGGAACGCGTCCGGCCCGATGAGCTGGCGCGCTTCTGCCGTGTGCTCAGGGGTGGTGAGGTACGGGTGCGCACCGGCGCTGCGGTCGGCCGCCAGCCGCAACACCTTCGGGCCGAGGGCCGCGACCACCCGGCGCGCGACCGGAACGCCCGCGGCGTCCAGCTCGTCCAGGTACTCGACGAGGACGTCGTAGGGCTTGCGGTACTCCTTGGTGTGCTCGGGGTGGCCGATGCCGACGCCCAGCACGAACCGTCCCGGGTAGGCCGCCTCGATCCGGTGGTACGACTCGGCGACCTGCCCGGCCGGGGCCGTCCACACGTTGACGATGCCGGTGGCCACCTGCAATTTCTCCGTCGCGGCCAGGATCGGCTCGACGAACGCCAGGTCGCCGGCGGGGGAGCCGCCCGGCCACACCGCGCCGTACCCCAACTTCTCGATCTCGGCGGCCTGCTCGGGCGTAGGGGCGCCGAACGTCCACACCCCGACGCGGCCCAGATCCAGCTTGCTCATGCGCGATCCTTCCAGTTACCGCAGGCCCAGCGGGCCGGCGAGTTCGGTCAGTGCGGGTACCAGTTTCTCGGGCGACGTCAGCACCTGAACCGGTACGTGGTCGGCGCCGGCGTCGAGGTGCTGCTTGAGCCGGGCGGCGATCGCGTCGACGGTGCCGTACGCGACCACCGCGTCGACGAGCCCGTCACCGCCGGGCTTGGCGACGTCAGAGTCAGTGAACCCCAACCGTTTCCAGCTGTTGAGGTAATTGTTCAGATTGAGGTAAATCTCCAGGGCCTGGCGTCCGACCGCGCGAGCCTTCTCCGCATCGGTCGTGAGGATCGCCTTGTGCTCGGGCGCGAGGAACGCGTCCGGCCCGATCAATTCACGCGCCTCGGCGGTGTGCTCCGGGGTGGTCAGATACGGGTGTGCGCCGGCGCTGCGGCGGGCCGAGAGCTTGAGCACCTGCGGGCCGAGCGCGGCCACGACGCGGTGTTCCTTCGGGACGCCGTACTCGTCGAGTTTGTCGAGATACTCGTTCAGCGCATCGATCGGCTTCTTGTACTCGGTGATGGCCTCCGGGTGCCCGACGCCGATGCCCAGCAGGAACCGGCCCGGATACGCAGTGTTTATGCGGTGGAACGACTCGGCCACCGGTCCCGCTGCCGCCGTCCAGATGTTGACGATGCCGGTCGCGACCTTCAGCCGCTCCGTCGCGCCGAGCAGTGGCTCGACCCAGTCGAGTTCCGCGGGCGGGGATCCCCCGACCCAGATCGCGCCGTAGCCCAGCGCTTCGATTTCTGCTGCCTGTTGCGGCGTCGCGCCGCGCCCGAATACGCCGTAGCGCCCAAGGTCTGGTTTGGTCACCTTTGCGGCAACTATGGGGCGCGGGCGGCTATTCCGTTCGGCGCGCGGTGATTCGAACTATCCCGTTGTCCCAGCCAGAATTTCTTCTGGCGCGGGTGCGTGCACGGGCAGCGTGACGATGAACGTGGTGTCGCCCGGCTTGGATTCGACGTAGATGTTGCCGTGGTGCTTCTCGCAGATGATGCGCCACGCCAGATCGAGCCCCAGGCCGGTGCCCTCGCCGAACGGCTTGGTCGTGAAGAACGGGGTGAAGATGCGCTCGATGACGTCGGGCGGAATGCCCGGGCCGTTGTCGTTGATCTCGATCCGGACGGTGTCGTCGCCGGCGCGCTTGGTGCGGATCGTCAGCACTCCACAGCCCTTCATGGCCTGCAGTGCGTTGTCGATGATGTTCGTCCACACCTGGTTCAGATCTGCTGGGTAGCAATGCAATTCGGGCAGCGCCGGGTCGTACTCCTTGACGACCTTGACGCAGGTGGTGCCGTCCTTGCCGATGCGGTCACCGAACATCATCAGCGTGCTGCGCAGGAGGTCGTGCACGTTGGCGTTCTGATAGGGGGCCCGGTCCATCTGGGAGTACTGCTTGGCACCGGCCAGCAGCGTCGAAATCCGCTTGCTCGCTTCGGAAATCTCACACATCAGCAGCTCGGTGTCGATGGTGTACTTCAGCCAGCCCAGCGCGCCCTGCAACGTCGCGGACGAGTCGGCGCTCCCGATGGATGACGAAATGCCTTCCAGCCAAGCGACATCCAGGCCGGCGTCGACGAAGGTGGGGGCGTAGTCCCACGCGGACGCGATGTCGTGGTCCTCCAGCCATTCGCCGATCTGGTCTTCACGGTCGGACGCCTCGATGGCCGACAGTTCCTGGGTCCTGGCCTTGGCCACCTGCTCGGCGATGCCCTCCTGGATGCCGACCAGCACCCGCAGCGACTGCGGGCTGACCTGGCCGTCGGCCAGCATGGCGAGCTTGTGGCGCATCTTGCCGATCCGGTCGTGCAGGTCGGCGACGGCGCGGGCGGTCGCGGCAGCCGGGTTGTTGAGCTGGTGGGTCAGCCCTGCCGAGAGCTGGCCGAGCGCGAGGAGCTTCTCGCGCTGGCCGACGATCTGCCGCCCGCGGCGGCCGCCGACCTTGTGGCCCTCCAGCAGGTGCACCGCCATCGGGAATTCCTTGCGCATGAAGTCGGCGTAGGCGTTGGCGTCCAGGACGAAGAACCGCGACGGCTTGGTCACCCGCACCGACGCCTCGTAGACCGGCTGCTCGTCGGGGATGTACGCGGACCAGGCGCCGCAGTACACGCCGCGCATCGAGGTGCGGTTGGTCTCGATGTCGATGCCGCCCGACTTCATCGACATCACCAGCTCGCCGTCGAGCATGACGTAGAAGCAGGTGGCCGGTTCGCCTTCGGTGCAGACGGGGCCGGGCTCGAACGTCGCGATGTGACCGTTGGCGCACAGCGTGTCCAGCTGCTCGTCGGTCAACGCCTCGAAAAGGAACAGCGTTTTCAGTTCACTTCGCGCGCACGTTTCGCCCATACCGGTCTCCTCCTACGTCTCGGCCAGATACCGGTGCACCAGCATCACTGCCATCGAGCCTTCGCCAACCGCGGCTGCGACCCGTTTGGCCGATTCAGCGCGGACATCTCCTGCAACAAACACACCGGGCACACTTGTTTCCAAGTGGTGCGGCGGCCGGTCCAGGTTCCAGCCGCAGACGTCCTTGAGATCCGGGCCGGTGAGGATGAAGCCGTGGTCGTCGCGGGCGATGCCGGCGTTCTCCAGCCACTGGGTGCGCGGGGTGGCGCCGATGAAACAGCACAGGCGCGTCGACTCGACGTGCTCGCGCTCGCAGGTGGCGTTGTTGACCAGCCACAGCCCGGTCAGGTGCCCGTCCTCGCCGCAGGTGTCGACCACCTCGGTGCAGGTCCGGACGCTGATGTTCGGGGTGTTCTCGATCTGCTGGATCAGGTAGTAGGACATCGACGCCTCGAGCGACTTGCCGCGTACCAGCAGCGTCACCGACTTGGCCTGCTGCGACATGAACATCGCGGCCTGGCCGGCGGAGTTCGCGCCGCCGACGATGTAGACGTCCTCGCCGGCGCATTCGGAGGCCTGCGACACCGAGGCGCCGTAGAAGACGCCGTTGCCGACATAGCTGTTGCCGACGCTGTCGGGGTCCTCCCAGCACCCGGCGACCTGCAGATGCCGGTAGTCGACGCCGGTGGCCAGGATGACCGACCGCGCGGTGATACTCCGGCCGTCGTCGAAGGTCAGCGTCTTGCTGGCCAGCGACGAGACGTCCAGCCCGACGACCTCACGGGTGGTGATGACCTCGGCGGCGAAGCGCTCGGCCTGCCGCCGCGCCGAGGTCGTCAGCTCGGCGCCCGAGATGCCGGTCTCGAAGCCCAAATAGTTCTCGATGCGCGAGCTGCGGCCCGCCTGCCCGCCGGTGGTGGTGCGCTCGATCAGGACCGTGCGCAGCCCCTCGGACGCGCCGTACACCGCGGCCGCCAGGCCGGCCGGTCCGCCGCCGATGACGGCCAGGTCGTACATCTCCAACGACGGTGTGGTCGACAGGCCGAGCATTCCGGCCAGCTGCGCGTCCGTCGGCTGGACCAGCGTCTCGCCCTGCTCGGAGATCACCACCGGCAGCTCCAGCCCGTCCAGGCCGGCGGCGGTCAGCAGCTGCTTGCCCTTGGGCTCGTCCGACGCGTACGCGCGGTAGTAGTGCTGGTTGCGGGCCAGGAACTGGCGGACCTCCCACGAGCGGGGATTCCACCGGTGGCCGATCACCTTGGTGTGGGGGACGGCGCGGTCGCCGACCTCATGCCAGGCCTCCAGCAGGCCGTCGATGATCGGGTACAGCTTCTCCTCGGGCGGGTCCCACGGCTTGAGCAGGTAGTGGTCCAGGTCGACCAGGTTGATGGCGTTGATCGCGGCATGGGTGTCCGCGTACGCGGTCAGCAGCACGCGGCGGGCCAGCGGGAACACGTCCATGGCCAGTTCCAGGAAGTCGATGCCGTTCATCTCCGGCATCTGGTAGTCCGCGATGAACATCGCCACGGTGTCGCCCCGTAGCTGCAGCTCGTTGATCGCGACCAGCGCGTCCTGTCCAGATTCGGCGCGTACGATCCGATAGCGCTCACCGTAGTGTTTGCGCAGGTCGCGGGCGACGGCCCGGGACACTGCGGGATCATCGTCAACGGTGAGAATCACCGGATTGCGAGCCGGGGAAGCGGGTCCAGTCATCGCTGTTCATCATGCGCCCTGACTTGCGAAGACGATGCGCCTACCTGGCCTCTGCCGGGGTGCTCCGCGGATTTTGGTCCCTGGGGTCCGAGCGGGTATCGTGGACCAACGGTGCAGCTTCTGCGCCGGCTCTTTGCGTGCTCTGTTCTGAAGTTCCCCGGAATTTCCTGGCATTAAGTCCACGTTCTTGTAGCCGGGGTGGGCTCTGCGCCAAGCACGGGCGTATGAGATACGAAACCGAAGAACCAGAGGATTACCAAAGAGTATGGCCAAGAAAGACGGCGCCATCGAGGTCGAGGGTCGCGTGATCGAGCCCCTGCCCAATGCGATGTTCCGCATTGAGCTGGAGAACGGTCACAAGGTGCTCGCCCACATCAGCGGCAAGATGCGGCAGCACTACATCCGCATCCTGCCGGAGGACCGTGTCGTAGTGGAGCTCTCTCCGTACGACCTGTCCCGTGGCCGCATCGTGTACCGCTACAAGTAACTCGCCCGAGCACCATCAATTCAGAACCGAGAAAAGGATCGCTAAGTCGTGAAGGTGAACCCGAGCGTCAAGCCGATCTGCGACAAGTGCAGGGTGATCCGCCGCCACGGCCGGGTCATGGTGATCTGCTCTGACCCGCGGCACAAGCAGCGGCAGGGCTAAACACCAGCTCAAGCAGCACCCAAAACTGAATGCAGACCTCCCAGTACCACTGAGGGCAGACGGCCCTCAACCACGTCCGGCACGGAGGCCGGACCCCGACCAAGACGGGGAACGGACTGGGATCAGACCTCCGCAATGAAAAGGAACACTGCCTGATGGCACGCCTCATGGGCGTTGATCTCCCGCGCGACAAGCGCATGGAGATCGCGCTGACCTACATCTACGGCATCGGCCGTACCCGCAGCCAGGAAATCCTGGCCGCCACCGGCATCGACCGGGACCTGCGCACCAAGGACCTCACCGACGACCAGGTGACCCAGCTGCGCGACTACATCGAAGGCAACCTCAAGGTCGAGGGTGACCTGCGCCGCGAGGTGCAGGCCGACATCCGTCGCAAGATCGAGATCGGTTGCTACCAGGGCCTGCGCCACCGTCGTGGCCTGCCCGTGCGTGGCCAGCGCACCAAGACCAACGCGCGTACCCGCAAGGGCCCGAAGCGCACCATCGCCGGCAAGAAGAAGGCCAGGTAAGTAAATGGCACCCACCAAGAAAGCCGGCGCTGCTTCCAAGCGCGGCAAGCCCACTCGTCGCCGGGAAAAGAAGAACGTCCCGCACGGCGCCGCTCACATCAAGAGCACGTTCAACAACACCATCGTCTCGATCACCGATCCCCAGGGCAACGTCATCGCCTGGGCCTCGTCGGGTCACGTCGGCTTCAAGGGTTCGCGCAAGAGCACCCCGTTCGCCGCGCAGCTCGCCGCCGAGAACGCTGCCCGCAAGGCGCAGGAGCACGGTGTCAAGAAGGTCGACGTTTTCGTGAAGGGTCCGGGTTCGGGCCGCGAGACCGCGATCCGTTCGCTGCAGGCTGCCGGCCTCGAGGTCGGCGCGATTTCCGACGTCACGCCGCAGCCGCACAACGGCTGCCGTCCGCCCAAGCGGCGCCGGGTCTAGGGAGGATCTGAAAAATGGCTCGTTATACCGGACCCGCCACCCGCAAGTCGCGCCGTCTCGGCGTCGACCTCGTCGGTGACGATCAGTCGTTCGAAAAGCGCCCCTACCCGCCCGGCCAGCACGGCCGCGCGCGGATCAAGGAGAGCGAATACCGCACCCAGCTGCAGGAGAAGCAGAAGGCTCGCTTCACCTACGGCGTCATGGAGAAGCAGTTCCGCAAGTACTACGAGGAAGCCAACCGCAAGGCTGGCAAGACCGGTGAGAACCTGCTGCAGATCCTCGAAAGCCGTCTGGACAACGTCGTGTACCGCGCCGGTCTGGCCCGTACCCGCCGCATGGCCCGTCAGCTGGTCAGCCACGGTCACTTCACCGTCAACGGTGTCAAGGTGAACATCCCGAGCTACCGGGTGTCGCAGTACGACATCATCGACATCAAGCCGAAGTCGCTGAACACCCTGCCGTTCCAGATCGCCCGTGAGGTCGCCGGCGAGCGTCCGGTGCCGTCGTGGCTGCAGGTTGTCGGCGAGCGTCAGCGCATCCTCGTGCACCAGCTGCCCGAGCGCGCCCAGATCGTCGTGCCGCTCACCGAGCAGCTGATCGTCGAGTTCTACTCGAAGTAATTCGAGTCCTGGTGGCCCGCCCAATCCCGGGCGGGCACCAACCAACCGGCATCAAATAGCGGGTGCCGAGAAGGAGATAGAAAAATGCTGATCTCTCAGCGACCCACCCTGTCCGAGGACGTGCTGGCCGACAACCGGTCGCGGTTCACCATCGAGCCGCTGGAGCCGGGCTTCGGCTACACCCTGGGTAACTCGCTGCGGCGCACGCTGCTGTCGTCCATCCCGGGCGCGGCGGTCACCAGCATCCGCATCGACGGTGTCCTGCACGAGTTCACCACCGTCCCCGGGGTCAAGGAAGACGTCACCGACATCATCCTGAACCTCAAGGGCCTGGTCGTCTCCTCGGAAGAGGACGAGCCGGTCACCATGTACCTGCGCAAGCAGGGCCCGGGTGCCGTCACCGCCGGTGACATCGTGCCCCCGGCCGGCGTCACGGTCCACAACCCGGACATGCACATCGCCACCCTGAACGACAAGGGCAAGCTGGAGGTCGAGCTCGTCGTCGAGCGCGGCCGCGGTTACGTCCCGGCCGTGCAGAACAAGGCTTCGGGTGCCGAGATCGGCCGTATCCCGGTCGACTCGATCTACTCGCCGGTGCTGAAGGTCACCTACAAGGTGGAGGCCACCCGCGTCGAGCAGCGCACCGACTTCGACAAGCTGATCCTGGATGTCGAGACCAAGAACTCGATCGCCCCGCGTGACGCCCTGGCTTCGGCCGGTAAGACGCTGGTCGAGCTGTTCGGTCTGGCCCGTGAGCTCAATGTCGAGGCCGAAGGCATCGAGATCGGCCCGTCGCCGGCCGAGGCAGACCACATCGCCTCGTTCGCGCTGCCGATCGACGACCTGGAGCTGACCGTGCGGTCGTACAACTGCCTCAAGCGCGAGGGTGTGCACACCGTCGGCGAGCTGGTCTCGCGTACCGAGTCGGACCTGCTGGACATCCGTAACTTCGGCCAGAAGTCCATCGACGAGGTCAAGATCAAGCTGCACCAGCTGGGTCTGTCGCTCAAGGACAGCCCCGCCACGTTCGACCCGTCGCAGGTCGCCGGCTACGACGTGGCCACCGGCACCTGGAACAGCGATGCCAGCTATGACCTGGACGCCGACCAGGACTACGCCGAAACCGAACAGCTCTAAAGAAGAGATTCCGTCCCGGCCCTACCTGATACGGGGGCCGGCCCCAATTAGGAGAAGTTGCAATGCCCAAACCCACTAAGGGTGCTCGCCTCGGCGGGTCGTCGTCACACCAGGCCGCGATCCTGGCCAACCTGGCCACCTCGCTGTTCGAGCACGGCCGCATCAAGACCACTGATGCCAAGGCCCGGGCGTTGCGTCCGTACGCCGAGAAGCTCATCACCCACGCCAAGAAGGGCGCGCTGCACAACCGGCGCGAGGTGATGAAGAAGATCCGCGACAAGGACGTGGTGCACACCCTGTTCGCCGAGATCGCACCGCATTTCGCGGACCGCGAGGGCGGCTACACCCGCATCATCAAGGTCGAGAACCGCAAGGGCGACAACGCCCCCATGGCCGTGATCGAGCTGGTTCGGGAGAAGACCGTCGTCTCCGAGGCCGACCGCGCCCGTCGCGCGGCCGCCGCTCAGGCGAAGGCTGCCGAAGCCGAGGCTCCCGCTGAGGAAGCCGCTGTCGAGGCTCCGGTTGCCGAGGTCGAGGCTGCTGACGAGGGCATCGCCGACGCTCAGACCGCTGAGGCCGAGGCTGAGGCGACCGAGGATGAGGCCAAGTCCTAATCACGCTGTGAACGACGTGCCCGCCATCGAATCCGATGGCGGGCACGTTCGTTTACGGCTGGATATCTCGTACGACGGCACCGAATTCGCCGGTTGGGCACCGCAGGCCGGGCAGCGCACGGTCGCCGGTGTCATCGAAGAGACGTTGTCGACGGTGTTCCGTGAGCCGGTGCGCCTGGTCACCGCAGGGCGGACCGATACCGGCGTGCATGCCACCGGGCAGGTCGCGCATGTCGATGTGCCTTCTGCCGCACTGAGATTCGTCTATCCGCGCACACCCCGCCCCGGCGATCCGGAGTTCCTGCCGCTGGTGCGCCGGCTCGCGCGCTTCCTGCCTGCCGATGTGCGGGTCCGCCAGATCGTTCGGGCCGCACCGGGATTCGATGCCCGGTTCTCCGCGTTGCGGCGGCATTACGAGTACCGGTTGTCGTTGGCGCCGTACGGTGTCGAGCCGCAGCAGGCGCGCTTCATCACGCCGTGGTCGCGGCCTCTGGACCTGGAGGCGATGACGGCCGCATCGCGGGAGTTGTTGGGGCTGCAGGATTTTGCCGCGTTCTGCCGATTCCGGGAGGGTGCGACGACCATCCGGGATCTGCAGCGGCTCGACTGGCAGCGCTCGGGTGATCTGGTCACCGCCCACGTGACGGCCGATGCCTTCTGCTGGAACATGGTGCGGTCGCTGGTCGGCGCGCTGCTCGCCGTGGGGGAGGGCCGTCGCGAACCTGGTTGGATCGCAGGCCTTTTGGCGGCCGACAGTCGGTCGAGCGAGTACGCAGCCGCCCCGGCGCGGGGCCTGACCCTGGTGTCGGTGGATTACCCGCCCGACGATCAGCTGGCGTCGCGGATCGCCGTCACCCGGGATTTACGTACACTCGACTGAGCTCACGGGGCCGGCGGTGGGGGCGGGGCCAGGCGGGCGGCGACGAAGTCGGCGGCCTGATCGACCATGCCGGACCCGATGTAGCCGTCCTGCAGGTGGTTCTGCCAGTCGCCCTGCAGCTGGGTGATGGTTTGCGGAAGTCCGGCCATGCACACGGGATCGGCGCCGTTGCACTGGTCGATGGTGCGATCGAGATAGGCCGGGCCGATGTTGGAGCCACCCATGCGGTGGGTGACGTTGCCGAACAGTGCGACGGCCGCGATGTGGGTGTCCATGCCGGGCGGCAGCGGCCGGTTGAACCCGAATCCCTTGCCGTCGGAGGACAATGCCACGGCCGCCGAAGCGGCACCCAGCGAGTAACCGCCGATGATCAACCGGGTGTCGGGGCATCGTGCGGCCATGTCCTGAATGCGCGAGCTGATGTCGTTGGCGCCCTGGGCGATTTCGACGTTGGCGGGGTAGTTCACCGCGTAGACCCCGACGTTCAGCGGTGTCTTGGCGCGCAGCGCATCGACGAATGCGCCTCCCACCCGGCCGACGCCCGGTCGCTCGTTGCGGCCGCGCGCGAAGATCACCTCCGCCTGCGGGCACGGGTCCGCCGCTGCGACGCCGATGACAGCTGCAGGGGTTACGGCCGTCGCGGCCACCAGGCCGGTGGCAACCGACGCTGCCGCGCCGGCCAGGGCGACGGCAGACCGGACGGACGTCATGACGGAGCGGGGGGTCATGGCTGGAGTCTAGCGGCGCGTCACAGACGCGCAGCCACGAACTTCGCGGCCTGGGTCACCATGCCGGACTTGATGTAGCCCGGCGCGAGGTGATCCTGCCATTCGGAACGCCATTTGTAGGGGCTGCTCGGGTTGCAGACCGGGTCGTCGGAATGGCAGAGATCGATGGTCCGATTCTGATACGTCGGGCTCAGCGCGGTGATGGGCAGGGCCCAGTTGGCGCCATTTCCGAAGAGTGCGACGGCCGCAATGTGCTGATCGGCGCCGCGGGGCAGGGGGCTGTTGAAGGTGAAGGCCGAAATCGGTACCGCGATAACCAGATCGGTGGCGGCGGCGCCCAATGAGTAACCGCCGAGCACGATCTTGGTCGCCGGGCAGTTACGGGCGAGCCATTGCACGCGCCGGCTCATGTCGTTGGCGCCCACGTCGACCTGGGTGTCCGCGGGGTAATTCACCGGGTACAGACCGATATTCGGGCCGCGGAGCTGACGCAGCGCGGTGACGAAGGCGGCGCCGACCTGTCCGGGACCGGGCGGTTCCATCCGGCCGCGCGCGAACACGACCTCGGCGGGCGCACATGTGGCAGCGGCGTTGGCCATCCCAATGTCCGTCAGTAGCACGGACATTGGGATGGTGCCGACAGTCAGAATGGTGATCAGCACACACAGCGTCCGGCGGCCAATCACAAATCCGATGGTATCCCGACGAATTGACGGTCTCGTCGAGAAAAGATGCCAGCCTTACAACAATCCGGCGACGAAATTGGCCGCTTCGTTGGTCGGGCCACCCGCATAGCTCTTGTGCGCCGGCACGCTCTGACCGTCGGTCTGGCAGATCGGATCACCCGCGTTGCACAGATCGATGACCTTGCCGCCCCATACCGGGCTCGCCGTCAGAGGCAGGCCCAGCTTGGCGGACGGGTTGCCGAACACCGCGATCGCCGCGACGTGGCCGGCGGCCTCGGGCGGCAGCGGGTTGTTGAAGCCGATGCCCGGAACCGGGATGGCGCCGATGACGTCCATCACCGCGGCGCCCTGCGAGTAGCCGCCGAGCACCTGCCGGGTGCCCGGGCAGTTCTCGGCCATCCACTGGATGTGGGCGCTGGCGTCGTTGGCGCCGTCAGCGGCGGCCAGGAAGTCGTATGACGCCGGGTAGACGACGGCGTAGGCGCCCACCGAGCGGCCGCCGACCTTGTTGCGCAGCTGGTTGACGAACGCGCCGCCGACGCGGCCCAGGCCCGGATCTTCGGACGTGCCGCGGGCGAACGTCACCTCGATGTCGGGGCAGTTGGCCGCGGCGGCGGTGCCGATGGCACCCAGGGACGGTGGCGTCAGCACAGTGATGCCGGCCATGACGACGGTGGTTGCGGTGCCGGCGAAGGCCCGGCGCAGAGCACTGATGATCACACCGAATCCTAACCGCGACTCCCGATGTGCTCCCGCGACAGCCGGTCCGCCGCCGGTCAGACGCGGGATGCGATGAACTGCGCGGCCTGCCCGATGTACTCGGACGACTCATAGCGCGAGTGCGCGAACGGGTTTCGGCCACGCGAGCAGATCGGGTCGCCCCACAGGCACAGGTCCACCGAGCGGTTCGAGAACAGGCCGATGGAGTCCAGCGGATGGCTGAACTTGGCCGACGGGTTACCGAATACGGCGGCAGCCGCGACCCGGTTCGCGAGTTCGGTGGGCAGCGGAGGTGCCGAGCCGACATCGCCGATCCGGTCACCGAGCGGCGGAACGCCGGCCAGCATGTCGACCACCGCGGCGCCCTGCGAGTACCCACCGAGCACGATCTTGGTGCTGGGGCACTGCTGCGCCATCAAGGCGATGCGGTTCTGCGCGTCCGCCGCGCCGTCCTGTGCGGTGAGGAAGTCGTAGGACGCCGGGTACTCGACGGCGTAGCCGGTGACGGTGCGGCTGCCGACCAGGGGCTGGATGGCGTCGACCAGGACCGAGCCGACGCGGCCCATGCCGGGGTCGTCGTGCGTGCCGCGGGCGAAGATCACCTCGATGTTCGGGCAGGGGTCTGCCTGGGCGGGTGCCGACGGCAGCAGCGCGGTTCCGGAGATGACGGTGGCGGCGATTGCGGCCACTCGGACCGACATGCTGAGCAAGGTCACGCGGGCCATCTTCACATATGGGGCTCAGCTACGGCCAATTGTTTGACCTGCTGGCAAACCCTCCGGGCTGTCGGGCCAGTCGTCGTGCCAGGTCGCTTCGCCGCGGTCGCCCTGGCGGGCAAGCGCCAGGCCGGCCAGCACCACCGCTCCGCCCAGCAATTGGATTCCGGTGATGGCCTCACCCAGCAGTGCCCACGCCGCCAGCACGGCGAACATCACCTCGGACAGGCCGACCAGCGAGGCGAACCGGGGCTGCAGGCGGGCGATGCCCATGATGCCGAAGGTGTAGGCCAGTGCGGTCGGCACGATGGCCAGGGCGATGACGGGGACCAGCCAGGACGTCGTCAGGCCGGCCAGCGTGGTGGCGTGGCTGGTGAAGGCCAGCGGCATGACGCCCGAGACGCCGAGCAGTGCCACCGCAGCGGCGCCGACGATCAGGCCGCCGGTGGCCAGGGTGATGGAGTGTAGGCCGGTGCCGTCCGCGCTGGCCTTGTCGGACATGACGAAGTAGCAGGCGGCGCAGATGGCGGCGCCCATGCCCCAGGCGATGCCGGCGAGGCTGATCTGGGTTCCGGTGTGGCTGCCGGGTCCGACCAGGCCGAGCACCAGCGTGATGCCGGCGATGGCGATCGCGACGCCGGCGAGCGTGAGGGTGCTGGGGCGGCGCCGGGTCGTGGCCCATACCCAGCCGACCACCAGCAGGGGTGCGGCGTACTCGAGCAGCAGTGCCACGCCGACCGGCAGATAGGTGACGGCATTGAAGTAGCACAGCTGGGCGCCCGCGATCGGGATGGCGCCGTAGGCGACGACCGTCGCTTTGTGGCTCAGCGCTTCGCGTACCCAGCCGCGGCGCAGGATCGTCGCGACCACGGCCATGACCAGCGCGCCGCCGGTCAGCCGGGCGACCACCGCGGCGGTGGGGCTCCAGCCCGCCTCGATCAGGGACTTGCCCAGGGCACCGGCCATCCCGAAGGTGAAGGCGGATGCGACGGCAAAGATCATGCCGGTCCGGAAGTGGCCGGCCGCGGTGCCGTTCGACGCAGTCACGGGCCACCTCCGATGATGTAATGAGTGAAGTTGGGATTGGTCATGACGCTACGGAGGGCGGGTGTAACGAGTCAAATGAATTTCAGTCATGACACGGAGCTCACGCTGCGCGCGGCGTGCGTGTTGATCAACAGCGACCGGGTCGACGGCGACCAGCTGGCCGACCTGGCGGCCCTCGACGGGTATCTGAACGACTTCGGCTGGACGGGCCGGCGCGACCGGGACACCGCGGAGCTGGCCGCGGTGCAGGCCCTGCGCGAACGGCTCGGGTTGCTGTGGGCCGCGGCGGACGACGAGGAGGCGGTGGTCGGCCAGGTCAACGCCCTGCTCAGTGACACCCGCGCCAACCCCTGGCTGACGCGACACCCCGAGATGCCGGAATGGCACCTGCACCTGGCGGCCGACCAGGACCCGCTCGCCCAGCGCATGGGCGCCGAGATGGCGATGGCCCTGGCCGACCTGATCCGCGCCGGTGAACTGCGCCGGCTCAAGACGTGTGCGGCGTCGGACTGCACCGCGGTGCTGATCGACATGTCGCGCAACCGATCCCGCATCTTCTGCGACACCGGGAACTGCGGGAACCGCCAGCACGTCGCGGCGTACCGCGAACGCCGCGCCCGCGAGAACTGACATTCGGCGTCCGACGCGCCCGCGCCGGTTGCCGCAATGCATCGCGTGACAGGCCCGCGTCTCCTACCGTGATGTCCGACAGCGGATGCAGCGTTTGAGCGGAAGGACGGGCCATTGGCCGAATTCGTGGCGGCCATCGACCAGGGCACCACCAGCACCCGGGCGATGATCTTCGATCACTCAGGTCGCGAGGTCGGACGCCACCAGCTCGAGCACGAGCAGATCCTGCCGCGGGCCGGGTGGGTCGAGCACAATCCCGTCGAGATCTGGGAGCGCACCGGCTCGGTGCTGCAGACCGCGCTGAACAAGACCCGGCTGTCGGCGTCCGATCTGGTCGCGCTCGGTATCACCAACCAGCGTGAGACGACCATGGTGTGGAACAAGCACACCGGGCGCCCGTACTACCACGCGATCGTGTGGCAGGACACCCGCACCGACCGCATCGCCTCGGCCCTGGAACACGACGGCCACGGCGACGTCATCCGCCGCAAGGCCGGTCTGCCGCCGGCGACCTACTTCTCCGGCGGCAAGATTCAGTGGATCCTCGAGAACGTCGACGGCGTGCGGGACGCCGCCGAACGCGGTGACGCGATCTTCGGCACCTGCGACACGTGGGTGCTGTGGAACCTGACCGGCGGTACCCGCGGCGGCGTGCACGTCACCGACGTCACCAACGCCAGCCGCACCATGCTGATGAACCTCGAGACCCTGGACTGGGACGACGAACTGTTGTCGTTCTTCGGGATTCCGCGCCAGATGCTGCCGGCCATCGCGTCGTCGTCGGTGTCGGAGCCCTACGGCCTGACGGCGGCCGACGGCCCTCTCGGCGCGCCGGTACCGGTCACCGGCATCCTCGGCGACCAGCAGGCCGCCATGGTCGGGCAGGTGTGTCTGTCGGCGGGCGAGGCCAAGAACACCTACGGCACAGGTAATTTCCTGCTCCTCAACACCGGTGAGAAGATCGTGCGCTCGGAGCACGGCCTGCTGACGACTGTGTGTTACCGCTTCGGTGACGCGAAACCCGTTTACGCGCTGGAGGGTTCGATCGCCGTCACCGGGTCGGCCGTGCAGTGGCTGCGGGACCAGCTGGGCATCATCGCCGGTGCCTCCGACAGTGAGACGCTGGCTCGCCAGGTGGAGGACAACGGCGGCGTCTACTTCGTGCCGGCGTTCTCGGGACTCTTTGCGCCGTACTGGCGTTCGGATGCGCGCGGCGCGATCGTCGGGCTGTCGCGGTTCAACACCAACGCCCATATCGCCCGGGCCACCCTCGAGGCCATCTGCTACCAGAGCCGCGACGTCGTCGACGCCATGGCCGCGGACTCCGGCGTGCACCTCGAAGTACTCAAGGTCGACGGCGGCATCACCGCCAACGAACTGTGCATGCAGATCCAGGCCGACGTGCTGGGCGTCGAAGTGGTGAAACCCGTTGTCGCCGAGACCACTGCGCTCGGCGCGGCGTATGCCGCCGGGCTCGGTGTGGGGTTCTGGTCGAACCCTGACGAGCTGCGCGCCAACTGGCTGGAGCACAAGCGCTGGGCACCGTCGTGGGACGACGGCCAGCGCGCCGCCGGATACGCCGGCTGGCAGAAGGCCGTCGGCCGCACCCTGGACTGGGTCGACGTCTCCTAGGGATTTGTGCACGATTTTCCGCGGTCGGCGCGGAAAATCGTGCACAAATCCCCGAGAAAACTGGCGTCGGGACGGGTGGCCGTCCGCGGTTAGGCTGCTAGCCGGGGGATGGACATGGCTCGGGGGCAGGGCGCGCAGCTGGAGGCCAGCGGCCGGCGTTTTCAGACGCGGCGGCTGATGCATGCACTGGTGCGTGGTGACGCGGCGATGGTCGACGAACCGATTCGCGCGCAATCGATTTCGTACGCGTCAGGATGGCTCGTCGGACTGTTGGCAGTGGCGGTCTGTGCGGTCATCGCGATCGCGTCGCCGGCGGGCAGGCTGGGAGACGCGCCCATCGTCATGGTCCGGGACACCGGCGCGCTGTACGTGCGGATCGGGCCGACGTGGCACCCCGCGCTGAATCTCGCGTCGGCCCGGCTCGTCGCGAGGTCCGCGGTCAACCCCGTCGCGGTGGACGCGGCGGCCATCGCGAGCGCACCGCGCGGGCCTCTCATCGGAATCCCGGGTGCCCCAGCTGAATTGGGCCGGCCACTCGCGGCGGCGTCGTGGCAGGTGTGCGACAGCGGCCGGACGTCACTGATCGCCGGCGAGGGCGCTGTCGGACCCGATGGCGGACGACCGATCCTGGCGACGGCGGCGGGGGAGCACCTGTCCACCACCTATCTGCTGTACGGGGGCAAGCGCGCCGCGGTGGATCTGCGTGACCTCGCGGTGGTCAGAGCGCTGCGGCTCGACGGCGTCACGCCCCGGCAGGTGTCGCGATCGTTCCTCGACCTGCTGTCCGAACTTCCCGCGATCACGGCGCCGCCGATCCCGGCCCTCGGCAGGACGGGCCCGGGCGGTTTCGTCGTCGGGCAGGTGCTGCGCGTGAGCCGCGCCGACGCCCCGGAACATCACGTGGTCCTCAGCGGTGGTCTGCAGCGCATCGGTGACGTGGCGGCCGACGTCATCCGCTTCACCCACGGCGTGGACGACGGTGACCTCCGCAGTGTGGCGCCGGCGGCCATCGCCGCCATCCCCGCGGTCCACGACCTTGCCGTGTCGACGTTTCCGGACCGGGCGAGCCCGCCCCTGCCGAGCGAGGCCCCGGTCTGCGCCCGCTGGCGATCGGACGACAGCCGCGCCGAAACCGTTGTCGTGCAGGGGAAACCCGGCCAGGCGATGAGGACGCTGGCGCAAGAAGACGGTGACGGTCCGAACATCGATGCCGTGGCGATCCCGCCGGGCCGCTACGCCTACGTGCACGCCACCGGGGCCACCGGTGGATCGGTGACCGGACCGCTGTACCTGGTCACGGACAGCGGGGTGCGGTACGGCCTCCACGATGCCGAGACGGCGAAGTACCTCGGGGTGGAGGGTGCGCCGCTGCCGGCGCCCTGGCCCCTGCTGGCCCGGTTGCCCGGCGGCCCCGAGCTGAGTGTGGCGGCGGCCGAGGTGCAGCGCGACGGCCTGTCGCCATAGCGAGCCGGCGGGTTTGCCCTGGTGGCCTCCGGGGCATTCCAGGTGCCATGACCGACCTGCCGACTTTCGGGGTGGAGGAGGAATTTCTCCTCGTCGATCACCGCGACGGTGCGCCCACTCCGCGTAATCAGGCGGTCGCGGAGTATGCGGCCGCACGCGGTGTGGACCTACAGCTCGAGTTGACCAGGTGCCAGGTCGAGACCACGACCGCCGTAATGAGTAGCAGCGACGATCTGCGTGCGGAACTGACTCGGCTGCGCCGCGTCGCCACCGAGTCGGCCGAGGCACAGCGGGCGCGGCTGTTGGCCGTCGCGCTACCGCCGACCGTGCCGCACGCGTTCCCGGTGACGACTACCGAGCGTTACGGCCGCATCGCCGACCGCTTCGGCATGATCGCTCATGAGCAGGGCATCTCTGGATGTCACGTGCACGTCGCGGTGCCCAGCCGGGCGGCGGCCGTCGACGTCAGCAACCGGCTCCGGCCGTACCTGCACCTGCTCCTTGCGCTGAGCGCGAACTCCGCGATCTACCGCAACACCGACAGCGGTTACGCCAGCTTCCGGGGCGTGCTGTGGACCCGCTGGCCGAGCGCCGGACCGCCACCATACTTCGACTCGGTCGAGGACTACGACGCCGTCACCAACACCCTGACGCGGGCCGGTGCGGTGCTCGACGACGGCATGCTCTATTGGGATGTGCGGCCGTCTGCCAATTTCCCGACCGTCGAGGTGCGCGTGGCCGATGTGCCGGCAACAGTGGCCGAGACCGTGTTACTGGCCACGCTCATCCGGGCCGCGGTGATGACGGCGCTGGACGCGAAGGAACGTGGGAAACCGATACCACGCCTTGCTGATTGGACGCTGCGCGCCGCGCACTGGAAGGCGGCGCATGACGGGCTCGACGGCGAGGCGATCGACTTGGCGGGCGACTGCTCGATGGCGCCGGCCCGGGTTCTGCTCGCCGGATTCATCGAGAACCTCCGCCCGGCCCTCGAAGCGCTGGGTGACTATGACATGGCCCGCGACGAGTTGGCCCGCATCGCCGAGCAGGGCAACGGGGCCATGCGGCAGCGTCGGGCCTGGCGACGCCGCAAAGATGTCGGCGATGTCATGTCCGAATTGGCCACGGCGACAACGACGTTCGATCCGCTAGCCCCGTGACCGTCGACTGAGCTTCGCGGTGCGTGCGTCCCCGTCGTGCGGGACACCTATTGCCTTGGTGCGCTTGGCCTTCACCGTCAGCCAGACCGCTGAAATGAGAAAGTAGATCGCGCCCATCGCCGCGTATCCGGCAAGGGTCTTGACCGACTCGATGGTCGGCGTGTGAGCCTGGGTGATGAACAGGCCCCCGACAAGCGCCGACTGGCCGCCGCTGAGGACCATCGCCCACTGCGCGCCGACCTTCCAACGTCGAATGGCGGTGATGAGTTGCAGCAACCCGGCAAGGGTGGCCCACGCGCCGAAGACCGCGAGTACCCACGTCGTACCCGCGAACAGGGCGTAGGCAGCCACGACGGTGACGATCAGACTGACCGCAACGTTGATCAACTGGCTGCGGTTTTGCGCCAGTCCACCGCTTCGCGCGGCATCCCAGAAATTCGCGGCGGCGTCCCACAGCGGATAGAGGATGAGCCACCCCGAGGCCAGCGGAAGGCTGTGCTGGGCGAGCGTCAGCGCGCCAGCTACCCAGGCGAAGGAGAAGGCTGCGCGAACGAAGTAGTAGACCTTCAACCACTGCTCACGGTCGGTCTCGGACGGGCTTGCTTGGTGGATTGACATGATGGGTTTCCTCTCAATGATTTCGATCGCCGCGACGAATCGGTTTCGGCGGGTGCGCCGCATTGCTCACTTCGACGACTTGTTCGTCATTGGTGCTGCCGCCGTGGTGTTCACGCAGTTGCCGTCGGAGTGGAGCCCATCGCGTCGAGTCGGTTGACCAGAGGGGTTACGACGGTGGCGAACGTTGCGGCATCGCCGTAGGCGCGGGCGGACAGCATCGCCCCGTGCACGGTGGCCATGAACACCTCGGCGTCGACGCCGGGACTTGTCTCGATTCGAATCAGTTGCTGCTCGGCGCCCCGCTCGAGAACCGACGTCAGCCACGCCGACAGTGCGCGAAAGTGAGCGGTCACCTCGTCGGCGACTTGCTCCGGGAGGGAAGGTAGTTCGCCGGCCAGGAGGGCGCAGACGCAAAATGGATGGCTCGCGTCCGCGATGCAGGCGCGCCAGTAATCGACGTAGCTACGCAGCATGCCGATGGGATCGCCGACGTGGCGTTCTATCTCGGCGATTCCGGCGAGGGCCTCCTGCCGGTAACGGCTCACCAGGGTCCGGACAAGATCGGCCTTGGTGGGGAAGTGGTGGTGAATGCTCGGCTTGCGGATGCCGATTTCGTTCGCGATGTCGGCGTAGCTGAAGCCGTTGTAGCCGCCGGCGATGATGAGTCTTTCTGCGTGAGTAAGGATTTCGTCTGCTGTCGACGGAGCTCGTGCCACGCAAGCTAGCCTACCTACTAGTAGGTAGGGGCGTCAAGGTGGGGGCGGACGGACGCCATCTGAATCTGTTTTCGCCGACCTGCACACGCAATGACCTTCGGTTGCCTATCGCGGTGACCGGCGCCGCCCGGTCGC
Source organism: Mycobacterium toneyamaense (assembly GCF_055384815.1). Taxonomy (NCBI): domain Bacteria; kingdom Bacillati; phylum Actinomycetota; class Actinomycetes; order Mycobacteriales; family Mycobacteriaceae; genus Mycobacterium; species Mycobacterium toneyamaense. The sequence goes on along the minus strand of NZ_AP040333.1, from coordinate 4,760,592 downwards.
GGCGACAGCCGCCACCGCGATGCAGATTGCGGTGCCGAGGAAGGCGATGCGCCGCGACGGCCGATGATCGGAGCCGGACGCCGGCGCACTCTGCCCGGTCGACACCCGCGCCGGGGCGGGTGTCGGCACACCGCCGCTGACCGCGGCCAACGGGTCGACCACGCCGCGGCCGATCTGGGGGTTCCAGCCGTCGGCCGGATGGCGCGCGGTGTCTTCGATACGGGCCATCACCTGGCGGGCCGACAATTGTGGCAGTCGCGAACGCACCAGTGCGACAACACCACTGACGACGGGTGCGGCGTAGCTGCTGCCCGACAGCGGGCGCCCGTCGGGCCGGCTGTCGACCAGTCCGTCGCCCTGCGCGCTCAGTGACACCACCGACTCGCCGGGCGCGGCGACGTCGACCCAGGGTCCGGCCAGGCTGAATGGCGACGGCGTCCCGTTCGGGCTGACCGATCCGACGGTGAGCACGTAGTCGTCGTACCAGCCCGGGCTGACGACGGTGTGCACCGTGTCCCAGTCCGGCGTGCCCGGCCGTTTGGGATCGGACAGCGGGTTCTGCCCCGCGCAGTCACCGCTGGCGTTGCCCGCCGCCGCGACGACCACGACATTGCGGACATCGACCGCATAGGCCAGGGCGGCGCCCAACGACCGGTCGTCGAGCGGGTCCGCGGCGGGCATGCAGGCGACCGACGAGATGTTGATGACAGTGGCGCCCGCGTCGGCGGCCGAGCGCACCGCACGGGCGAGCGTCTCGACATCACCCACCCCTGATATCTCATGATCGTCGGTCAGCCGGAACTTGTTGCTGGACTGTCGAATCGCCAGGATCGTGGCGTCGGGTGCCGCACCGCTGAAGGTCCCGTTGTCCGGGGCAACGGCGCCGATCAGTCCGGCGATCGCCGTACCGTGGCCGTCGCAGTCCTGCGTACCGTCCCCGGACGAGACGTAGTCACCGCCGGCGACCAGGCGGGGGAGCAGTCGGTGCCGGGCCACGCCGGTGTCGATCACTGCCACCAGCTGTCCGCTGCCGCGGGAAAGCGGCCACACCGCAGCAAGATTGAGCATGTCGGGTTGGTCTGCGGGACGGGCATCAGCCGGCTTCGCCGTCGCACACCGGTCCGATTGTTCGGTCCTACCGGGCGGCGCCGGGGCCGCGGGTCCGGGAAGTTGGCTGTGATCAACCGGTTTCGGCGCGATGGCATGTGCGCACGGAGCGGCCGACGCGATGGTGATCGTCAAGGCGACAGCGATGACCCGTCGCAGGGCGCTCACAGGCCACGCGCCAGGCGGAAAACATCTGCGGTCCAGAGTGCGCATGCCGGCACGGCGACCAGTGCCACGTATTCGAGATGTACAAAGCCTCGGCCCACCGTGGCACTCACCCGTCCGATCCGCTGAGCGCCCAGCACCACCGCGATGACGCCGCCGCCGAGCCAGGCGGCCCAGCCGGGGAATGCCATCGCGGTGACGACCAAAGCCGCAGTGGTACAGACCATTCCCGCGACCATGACCGCCCACCGCCGTGCCGGATGCCGATAGGACGGTGCCCGCAGCGCAATCGCGGCCGTCGCCACCCAGATGAACACCACCGTCGAGGTCCGGGACTCATGGACGGCGCCCATTGCAACCACGACGGCGCCGGCCGCCGCGGCAGCGGCCGCGCCCACGACCATCGCCGTGAGCACCCGCTGCGCCAGCTCGATCCGTTGCGGATCGCCGTCGGTGACCGTCGCCGAGCGCGGCGTGAGTCCCGCGACGGTGACAGCGCACCGCGGCGCGGCCGACAGCACCACAAATGCCGCCACGGTGGTGGCCACCCCGGTACTGGCCAGCGCCACCGACCACATGCTCGCCGCAACGGTCGCCACCATTGTCGGCATCGTAAAGGCCACGGCCGCAACGGATACGGGAAGCACACCGATCCGTAGCAGAACGAGGGCCACCGCGAACGCCGTCGCCGATCCGAGCAGGACGTTGGGCGCCGCCGGGCCACCCGGTACGGCCGAGAAACCCGCCGCGAAAGCGAGCACGACGGCGGCGGCCGGCCACGCCGCCCGGCCGGACCGCCATGACATCGCCACTGCAGCCAGCGCACCACCGCAACCGACAGTGGCTGCCGTGAAGTGGTCGCCGCGCGCAGCAGACCAGAGCAGCAGCACGGACGCGGCGGTCACCGCCCACAGACAGAGCACGGGCCCGACCAGATGGCCGGTGGCATCGCGAGGCGCCTGGTCGGCGGCCATGGTCGCCGTGTGCCTCCGGAGCGTGCCGAACTCCGGCACCGTGCTTCGCCGCAGCTCCAGGATGTCACCGTCGTGAACTCCGTTTTGCCGCAACGATAATGACCCGTCGATCGGATCCCCGGCAGCCCGGCTCAGGTGCCAACTCACGCCTTCCGGCGCGCGCGCATGTGCCAGCGCCACGATGTCAGGGAGCAACGCGTCCACCGCGGCGCCCGCAGGCAGCACCAGATCGGTGGTGTCGCTGGTGCGTTCACTGTCGGTCCGTACGGATAGCCGACACACTGCTTCAGACATCGCGCCCCCCGGATCGACATGCCGATCTCACCGTAACCGCGAATCGGGTCCCTACCCGACACGAAAATCGATGGAACCGAACGGTGTCGGGGTACGTCTGATAGTTCGATGGAATTCACCAGAGTCGCACGATCTCCCGTAGTCCCAGTGGATGCGGAAGACATCGAGGTCCGGACACCACCACAGGTGCCGCGATTGTCGTCGGGCAACGTCGTCACCCGAGTCGCACCCGTGCTCATGCTGTTGGCGATGGCCGGCATGATGGTGTTCTACTTCCGTTCGGGTTCGGCCACCGGCCGGAATCCGATGTTCCTACTGTTTCCGGCGATGATGGTGCTGTCGCTGGTCGGCAGCACTGTCCTCGGGTCGCGCGGTGCGCGCCGGGCAGGTGAGATCGACGCAGATCGGCGTGAGTACCTGGTGTATCTCGACGCGATCGGTGAGTGCGCGGAGCGAACCGCAGCCGAGCAGCATCGGGTACTACATCAGAACCACCCGCCGCCTGACACGCTGTGGACGCTCGCCGGCTCCGAACGGATGTGGCAACGCCGTTGGAACGACGACGATTTCACCGAAATCCGCGTCGGGATCGGGGAACGCCCACTCAACACCAGACTCGTTCCGGTACCCGCCACCGGCGACGGGACGACGGATCCGCTGACCGCCTCGGCACTCGATCGGCTGCTACGAACCGCCGCGACCGTGCCCGATGTCCCGGTGACGGTCGTCGTCAATCGGCTGCGGCGGATCGACGTCGGCGGCGATGATCCACGGGGACAGGCGCGCGCCATGGCGTGCCAGCTGGCTATGTGGCATGGACCCGACCAGCTGAAGATCGCCGCGGTCGCCGGATCGGCCGAGTGGGACTGGCTGAAATGGCTACCGCACCACTATCGCTCGGGCGTGCTCAGCGGGCAGCCGCTGCGGTTTACGGACCTCGGTGCCGTCACTGCCATCGCCGGGTGTCATCTGGTGGTGCTGGTCGACAGTCCGGCGGCCGCCGTCTTCGTGGACACCGACGCGGTGACACTGCTGGTGCTCGGCGCGCCGGGTACGGCGTCGACGCTTCCGCCCTGCTCGACCGCCGACGTGCTCACGGCCGCACAAGCAGAGACCTGCGGACGACGTGTGGCGCGCTACCGCCTGGCCGTCGGTGCGGACAACGCACGCCGACACCATGATCGGACGACGTTCGTCGGCGTGGACGTGGCGGGGGACGGGTGGCCGATTCGTCCGGCCCGGCATCGGCTGCGGGTGCCGATCGGTACCGACGACACCGGTGCGACGGTCGAGCTCGACCTCAAGGAACCGGCCGAGCACGGCATGGGTCCGCACGGCTTGTGCATCGGCGCAACAGGTTCCGGCAAATCCGAGTTCCTGCGCACCCTGACCCTGGGTCTGATCAGCACCCACTCGCCGGACGAGCTCAATCTGATCCTCGTCGACTTCAAAGGCGGTGCAACGTTTCTCGGCTTCGAACAGGCCAACCACGTCGCGGCCGTCATCACCAACTTGGCGCAGGAAGCACATCTGGTCGCCCGGATGCACGACGCCCTCGCCGGCGAGCTGACACGGCGCCAAGGACTGTTGCGGGCGGCCGGGAACCTGTCCGGAATCGGCGACCACCGGCGGGCACGCGCGGCGGGCGCCGACCTGCCACCGCTGCCTGCCCTGTTCATCGTGGTCGATGAGTTCTCCGAATTGCTCAGCCAGCATCCGGATTTCGCGGAGCTGTTCGTCGCCATCGGCCGCCTCGGTCGATCACTGGGCGTTCATCTCCTGCTGGCCAGCCAGCGTCTCGACGAGGGTCGCCTGCGCGGACTGGACACCCACCTCTCGTACCGGGTCTGCCTCAAGACGTTCTCGGCGGCGGAGTCGCGGGCCGTCATCGGGGTCACCGACGCACACGAGCTGCCCGGAACGCCGGGTGCGGGGTTGCTGCGCACCGCAGACGGAAAGCTGGTGCGATTTCACACTGCATTCGTCTCGGGGCCGGTCCCACAGAGCCACGACGAACGCCCGGTTCCGCGCCTGTTCACCGTCGAGGCCCCGGTGGTCACGCCTGACCCGCCGGCCGGGCCGACGCTGATGGACACGACCTTGCGCCGGCTGACCGGTCGCGGTGCGCGCGCTCATCCGGTCTGGCTGCCGCCCCTCACGAATTCGCCCGCGTTGTCCGAGCTGCTGGCGGCCGGCAGCGAAGGCGGTCCGCTGCGGGTCCCGATCGGATTAGTGGACAACCCGTTTCAGCAGCGCCGCGAGCCGCTCGTTGCCGACCTCAGTGGGTCCGGCGGGCACGTGGCCATCGTGGGCGGCCCGCGCTCGGGGAAATCCGTTGCGCTGCAGACGTTGCTACTGGGCCTCGCTGTGACCGCGCCTGCCGACGGCCTCAGCGTCTACGGCCTCGATCTGGGCGACGGTGCGCTGACGGCGTTGCGACAGCACCCGCACGTCGGCACCGTCGCCGGTCGGAACGAGCCGGAGTTATTGCGGCGCATCGTGTCCCAGCTGTTATCGGTGTGCCGCCGGCGCCAGGACTTTCGGCAGCAGCACGGGCCCGAGGCCCGTTTTCCGGACAATTACGGTGAGGTCGTCCTGGCGGTCGACGGCTGGGCCACGCTGCGTCGCGAATTCGACGCACTGGAGGACCCCATCACCGCGCTGTCGGCGCAAGGCCTGTCGGTCGGGGTCCACGTGGTCCTGACCGCGAATCGGTGGGCGGAACTGCGGCCGATGCTGAAAGACCACCTGGGCACCCGGATCGAATTGCGGCTGGGTGATCCGGCAGAGTCCGAGATGGACCGCCGCCGTGCCCATCTGCTGGCCACCTGTCCTCCTGGCCGGGGCCTCACCAAAGACGGTAAGGAGTTCGTGGTCGCGCGGCCGCAGCTCGACGTGACGCTCACCGATCAAGAGCCCGCGCCCCAGATCGAATTGTTGCCGCAGCGCGTCGATTACGCCGAGCTACCGGCCACCACGGAACGACCGCCGCGGTACGTCATCGGCGTCTCTGAAGAGGACCTGCAACCGTTCGCGCTGGACATGGGCGCCGATCCGTACCTGATCCTGTTGGGCGACACGGGCTGTGGCAAGACGTCGGCGCTGCGGACGCTGTGCCGCGCGATCACCGGACAGACCGATCCCGCTCGGGCGCAGCTGCTGATCGTCGACTACCGGCGGTCACTGTTGGGGGTGGTGGAACCGCCGTACCTGTGCGGCTACGCGATGTCGGCCGTGACGACCGCTGCCGAACTCGCCGCTGCGCTGACCCTGCTCACCGCGAGGCTGCCGGGACCCGGTGTCACGCAGCAGCAGTTGCGCGACCGCTCCTGGTGGTCCGGTCCCGAAATCCAGGTCGTGGTCGACGATTACGACCTGGTCGTGGGTGCCGCGGGGAATCCGCTGAACCCTTTGCTCGACCTGCTGCCGCACGCCTCGGACATCGGGCTCCACGTCGTGGTCGCCCGCCGCTCCGGCGGTGCCGCACGCGCCATGTTCGACCCGCTCCTGTCGCGCATGCGCGACCTGGGCGCGACGGGCATCATCATGAGCACCAGCCCGGATGAAGGGCCGCTGCTCGGCGCCGCGCGGCCGATGACGCTGCCTCCTGGCCGGGCCGTCGTCGTGCGCCGTGGCCAAACCGATCAGCTGGTCCAGATCGGCTGGACCGAACCACCGTGACAGTCGTGGTGGTGGGCCCGACGACCATCATCGGGCCGGCGGATATCGACGCTGACCTGGTCGCGTCGGCCCTGGAGTGCATCGACGAGCCGCTGGGTGTGCTCGATGCCACAGTCGTTCCCGCCGAACGCATCTGGCGCGATGCCATGACCGCGGCGACAGGTACCGCATCGGCCGTCACGGTGGTGTGCCCGACCTGGTGGTCGCCGTCGCGGATCGAGCGGGTTCGGGCCGCGGTCCCCAGCCGCGTTTCCCACGTTGTCATAGCGCGGAGAACCGACGCACTCCGGGCGGCCGGCGGTGAACCCGATTGCGCGGTCGTCGAACTGGGGGAGGAGCTCGTGACGATCTCCCGTCCGGGATCGGCCGCGTCGGTCGTACGACGCACCGACAGCGCCACCGCCGAGGCCGTCATCGCGCGCACCACGTGGGACACCCGGGTGGTGATCGATGCGCCCATCGGCGTCCCCGATGGCGCACCCCTGGCCGCCGAAATCCAAGCGCTGCTGCAGGATCAGGGTGTCCCGGCCGAGATTCTCAGCTGCGACGACCTGCGCACAGACGCCGACACGCACCCGCCACCGACCACGGCCCGACCACGTCTGGCGCGGGCACACATCGCGATCGGCTTCGCGGCGGCCGTCGCCGTCCTCGGTGCCGGGGGACTGGGCCTGTCCACCCGTGACGGCCCGGCGCCTGCGGTCGCCGCTGCCACCGACCCGGAATTTTCCTGGCTCGTGGAGGGCCGGGTGGCGGTACAGGTCCCGGCGCGCTGGACGGTTGATCGGGCGGTTGCCGGCGCGGGTTCGGCTCGGCTGCAGATCATTTCGCCCGATGACCGCGGGCAGATCATCCACCTCACCCAGTCGGTGGTGCCCCAGGAGCAGACGCTCGAGGTGGCGGCGCGGGCGCTGCGGGAGGCGTCGGCGAAGCTGCCCAGAGGGATCATCCTGGATTTCCAGGAGGCCGCGGTTAGTGCCGGACGCGCGGCCGTGCGGTATCGCGAGGTGCGCGGCGCGCGGACCGTCGACTGGTCGGTGCTGCTTGACGGCCCGGTCCGGATCGCCGTGGGGTGCCAGGGCGCAGCCGTCCAAGCGGCCTGCGACACCGCGATCCGCTCCGCGCGCCGGACCGATTGAAAAAACCTGGGCGGCAATGGAACCGAACGCCGTCGGCAAACGTCTGAACAATCAAACCAATGGAGAGGAAATCATGACAGCTCCGGAAAGTGGCGCTCTGACTACCGATTTCGATCTGATGACGGGCATCGCCGGCAAGGTCGAGGTCCGCAACGAGGAGATTCGGGCCATGCTCGGCAATTTCATCGGTCAGATGACCGCCATCCCGCCGACGGTATGGGGCGGCGCCGCGGCGACCAGATTCCAGGACGTGGTGAGCCGGTGGAACGGCGAATCGATGAAACTGCATGCGTCACTGCAACGTATCGCCGAGACCATCCGGGCCAACGCGGCGGTGCTGAGCCAGGCCGCTGACGACCATGCCCAGCGCATCGGCGCCACCGGCCACGCGATCTGACGGGACAAGGCATATGCAACCGGCACTGTCGTACCACTTCGGCGAGATCGAGTTCACCGTCCGCCAACAAATCCATGCCACCTCGGCACGGATGAACACGTCGCTGGAAGAGCTCCGGCACCTGGTCGCGCCACTGCAGCAGACCTGGACCCGGGAGGCGGCCGAGGCGTTCCAGGCCGAACAGGCCCGCTGGAACCAGTCGGCGGCCGCCCTCAACGACATCCTGCACAGCCTCGGCAACGCCGTCCGCGACGGCGCCGATGACATCGCCGCGACCGACCGGCGCGCGGCGGGCGACTGGGTCTTCTAGCCTCACCACAAGCCCTGTGTGGTCCCGCCCCCGGAGGAGAGCCGGGGGCGGGACCACACAGTCATGCCGCGCGCAGGGCCCAACTTGTGTCTTAGAACACCCAGGTCGACTACCCTGGCGGCCACGCAGGTGTGTATCCGACCTGCGAGGAGTGTGAGTGTCGTGGGAACCAGCCGCACCGAGGGGTCGCCGGCCGGCTCGACGCTGCGCGCGGTACACCAGCGGTTCGTCACCGGCGAGATCGACGCCCAGCACCTGGACCCCGCGGCCGTCCGTCCCGTCATCGCCGACAGCTGGCGCCGCAGCCTGGCCACGGGCGTGGACCCCGACCTCGGCGGTGCGCAGTTCACGCCCGTCGTGCCCAAGACCCTGGACCAGCTGCGCGCCGAACAACCCATCGCGGCCGCCTTGCCGGTGATCCGGAAACTGCTGGTCGAGGACGCCAAGGACAGCGGTGTCATGGTGGCGGTGGCCGCCGCCGACGGCACCCTGCTGTGGGTCGAGGGCGACAAGACGGCCCTGAGCCGGGGCGAGGCCATGAACTTCGTGGCCGGCGCCAACTGGAGCGAGCGCAGCGCCGGCACCAACGCTCCGGGCACCGCGCTGGCGCTGGACCGGGAACTGCAAATCCACGGCTCGGAACACTTCGCCCGCCTGGTGCAGCCCTGGACCTGCACGGCGGTGCCGGTGCACGACCCGACGACGGGCGAGCTCATCGGCTGCGTCGACCTCACCGGTGACAGCCAGATTGCCTCGGCCCAGACCCTGGGCCTGGTGCGCGCGACGGTGATGGCCATCGAGAACCACCTGGCGCTGCAGCGGCTGCTGCAGCCCACGCCGAGTCCGGTGACCATGGCTCGCCTGACGGTGCTGGGCGGTGACCGTCCGCGCTGGGTCGCCACCGGCGACGACGGACAACCGCGCCAGCACACCCTGAGCGGCCGGCACGCCGACATCCTGGTTCTGCTGAGCCGTCATCCCGAGGGTCTGAGCGCCGACCATCTCGCAATGTTGTTGGACGACAACGATCTTGACTCGGTCACCATCCGCGTCGAGATGTCCCGCCTGCGCCGGGTCATCGGCGCCCAGTACGTGGCGTCGCGGCCCTACCGGCTGCTCACCCCGATCGACAGTGACGTCGCCGATGTCTTCGCCGCGCTGCACCGCGGTGATGTCGACGCCGCGCTGTCCCACTACTCGGGTGCGCTGCTGCCGCAGTCGGTGTCGCCGGCGATCGCCCGGTTGCGCACCGAGCTGGGGGAGAGCCTGCGGACCGCGGTGCTGTCGGCGTCCGCGGCCGGACATGTTGGCCTGTTGCGCCGGTGGCTGGCGCTGCCCGACGGCCGCGACGACCGGCACGGCTGGCAGTTACTGCGCAACCACCCGTCGGCGGACGCGGTGGTGCGGGCGCAGGCGGTCGGGCACCTGGCGGGATTGGACGCCGACCTCGGCTGACGGGCTCCGGTTCCATCGCGTTCAACGATGCAACTGTGTTGCAACCCACTTCTGCGTACCGTTAGTGACCAGCAGCACATCTGTGTTTTGTCACCCACTGGAGGAGTGAACCCATGACTGTTTACGCGCGTCCCGGTGCCGAGGGTTCGGTGATGACCTACCCGGCCCGCTACGACAACTTCATCGGCGGCGAGTGGGTGGCACCCGCTGCCGGTCGCTACTTCGAGAACCGTACCCCGGTCACGGGTGAGGTGTTCATCGAGATTGCCCGCTCGGACGAATCCGACATCGAGAAGGCGCTGGACGCCGCGCACGCCGCCGCGCCGGCCTGGGGCAAGACCTCGCCGGCCGCCCGCGCCCGGGTGCTCAACCTCATCGCCGACCGCATGGAGCAGAACCTCGAGGCCATCGCCGTCGCCGAGTCCTGGGACAACGGCAAGCCGGTCCGCGAGACCCTGAACGCCGACATCCCGTTGGCCGTCGATCACTTCCGCTACTTCGCGGGCGTGCTGCGGGCCCAGGAAGGCTCGATCTCCGAGATCGACGACGACACCGTCGCCTACCACTTCCACGAGCCGCTCGGCGTCGTCGGCCAGATCATCCCGTGGAACTTCCCGATCCTGATGGCCGTCTGGAAGCTGGCCCCCGCGCTGGCCGCCGGCAACGCGATCGTGCTCAAGCCCGCCGAGCAGACCCCGGCGTCGATCATGTTCCTGTTCTCGCTCATCGGCGACCTGCTGCCGCCGGGTGTTGTCAACGTGGTCAACGGCTTCGGCGTCGAGGCCGGCAAGCCGCTGGCGTCGAGCAACCGCATCGCCAAGATCGCCTTCACCGGCGAGACCACCACGGGCCGGCTGATCATGCAGTACGCCAGCCAGAACCTGATCCCGGTCACCCTGGAGCTGGGCGGCAAGAGCCCCAACATCTTCTTCAGCGACATCATGGCCGCCGAGGACGACTTCCAGGACAAGGCGCTGGAAGGCTTCACGATGTTCGCGCTGAACCAGGGCGAGGTCTGCACCTGCCCGTCGCGCAGCCTGATCCAGGCAGACATCTTCGACGAGTTCCTGGCGCTGGCCGCCATCCGCACCAAGGCCGTCCGCCAGGGCGACCCGCTGGACACCGAGACCATGATCGGCGCGCAGGCCTCCAACGACCAGCTCGAGAAGATCCTGTCCTACATCGAGATCGGCAAATCCGAAGGCGCGCAGCTGATCACCGGTGGTGAGCGGGCCGAGCTCGGCGGCGACCTCAACGGCGGCTACTACGTGACGCCGACGGTGTTCTCCGGCCACAACGGCATGCGGATCTTCCAGGAGGAGATTTTCGGTCCGGTGCTGTCGGTGACGTCGTTCAAGGACTACGACGACGCCATCTCGATCGCCAACAACACCCTGTACGGCCTCGGCGCCGGCGTGTGGTCGCGCAACGGCAACGTCGCCTACCGGGCGGGCCGCGACATCAAGGCCGGCCGCGTGTGGACCAACTGCTACCACATGTACCCCGCGCACGCCGCGTTCGGCGGTTACAAGCAGTCCGGAATCGGCCGCGAGAACCACAAGATGATGCTGGACCACTACCAGCAGACGAAGAACCTGCTCGTCTCGTACTCGACGAAGGCCCAGGGGTTCTTCTGACGAGCGCTCGCGCGAGGAAACGAGCACTCTGATGAGCGAGCGCGCAAGGAAACGAAGCGCGTAGCTCCCACGAACCGCGAGCGCCCGCGTACCCCCCGAATGCGCGGGCGCTCGCTTCCTTTCTCGGTCGACGCTTTCCAAAAGCGTTCGGCGACACAATGATCAAGGCCGGCACCAGAAGACTCCTGGGGGGCAGGCCAATTCGGCATCCGCCATCCCTCTTTCAGGAGTTCGCAGTGTCCATCACCAACCCACCCAGTGAGCACTCCGCTCGCGGTGTCGAAGAGCACGTCGAGAGCAACGAATACCTCGCGAAACGTCAGCTGAAGAAGGGCACGGCCGGCTGGCTGCTGCTCGCCGGACTCGGCGTCAGCTACGTGGTGTCCGGGGACTACTCCGGCTGGAATTTCGGTCTGGCACACGGTGGTTTCGGTGGCCTCGCCATCGCCGCCGTGATCATCGCCGGCATGTACCTGGCCCTGGTGCTGGGCATGGCCGAGCTGTCCTCGGCGCTGCCGGCCGCCGGCGGCGGTTACACCTTCGCCCGTCGTGCCCTGGGCCCGTGGGGCGGTTTCGCCACCGGCACCGCGATCCTCATCGAGTACTCGATCGCCCCCGCCGCCATCGCGACGTTCATCGGCGCCTACGTGGAATCGTTGGGGCTCTTCGGGATTCACAACGGCTGGTGGGTGTATCTGGCGGCCTACGCGTTCTTCATCGGCATCCACCTGTCCGGTGTCGGTGAGGCGCTCAAGGTGATGTTCGTGATCACCGCCATCGCGCTGCTGGGCCTGGTGATCTTCGCGGTCTGTGCCATCGGGCAGTTCGACGTCTCCAACCTGACCACCATTGCGGTCGACGTCAACGCGGCCGGGGCTTCGGCGATCCTGCCGCACGGCTACCTCGGCATCTGGGCCGCCATCCCGTTCGCCATCTGGTTCTTCCTGGCGATCGAAGGCGTGCCGCTGGCCGCCGAGGAAACCGCGAACCCGGAGAAGAACGTGCCGCGCGGCATCATCGCGGCGATGACGGTACTGCTGGTCACCTGCGCCGTCGTGCTGGTGCTCACCACGGGTGTCGGTGGCGCGCAACAGATGTCGGCCTCGGGCAACCCGCTCGTCGAGGCGCTCGGTTCGGGCGTCGGCGCCAAGCTGGTCAACTACATCGGCCTGGCCGGACTGATCGCGAGCTTCTTCTCGATCATCTACGCCTACTCGCGTCAGCTCTTCGCCCTGTCCCGGGCGGGCTACCTGCCGACCCAGCTGTCGGTGACCAACTCCCGCAAGGCGCCGACACTGGCGCTCATCGTCCCCGGCGTCATCGGCTTCCTGCTGTCGCTGACCGGCAAGGGCGACCTGCTGCTGAACATGGCGGTCTTCGGTGCGGCCGTGAGCTACGTCCTGATGATGGTCAGCCACATCGTGCTGCGCCGCCGCGAGCCGAACATGCCGCGGCCGTACCGCACCCCGGGCGGCATCGCCACCACCGGCTTCGCGCTCGTCATCGCCGTCGTCGCGGTCATCGCCACCTTCCTGGTCGACCCCAAGGCCGTGGGCCTGTGCCTGCTGGTGTTCTGCGCCTTCATGCTCTACTTCGCGGTCTACAGCCGGCACCATTTGGTGGCAAACTCTCCTGATGAAGAGTTCGCGATGCTCGCAGAAGCCGAGGACGAGCTGAAATGAAGTACCACCAGCGGATTTCGGGGGTGAACCACACCTTCGACGGGCTTGTGGATTTGATGGCCAAGGCCACGCCGCTGCGCTCCGGTGATGAACTCGCCGGGTGCGCGGCCCACAACGACGCCGAGCGGGCTGCCGCGGCGTGGGCACTGGCCGACCTTCCGCTGGACACCTTCCTCAATGAAGCGGTGGTGCCGTACGAGACCGACGAGGTCACCCGCCTCATCATCGATTCCCATGACCAGCAAGCGTTTTCGGAAATCTCCCACCTGACGGTGGGAGATTTCCGGGACTGGCTGCTGGACGCGGTGGCCGGCGACGACGCCGCCGCCAAGATCGCGGCCGTCGCCCCCGGCATCACGCCGGAGATGGCGGCAGCGGTCTCCAAGATCATGCGGAACCAGGACCTGATCGCCGTCACCGCGGCCACCCAGGTGCACGCGGCCTTCCGCAGCACCATCGGGTTGCCGGGCACCCTGGCCACCCGGCTGCAGCCCAACCACCCGACCGACGATCCGCGCGGCATCGCCGCCGCCGTGCTCGACGGACTGCTGATGGGGTGCGGCGACGCCGTCATCGGCATCAACCCGGCCACCGACTCGCCGCAGGCCACCGCCGACCTGCTGCACCTGCTCGACAACATTCGCAGCCGCTACGACATCCCGGCGCAGTCGTGCGTGCTGTCGCACATCACCACCACGATCGGCCTCATCGAGGCCGGCGCCCCGGTGGACCTGGTGTTCCAGTCGGTGGCGGGCACCGAAGGCGCCAACAAGGCCTTCGGTGTCGACATGGCGCTGCTGCGCGAAGGCAACGAGGCCGGCCGGTCCCTGAACCGCGGCACCGTCGGCAACAACGTCATGTACCTGGAAACCGGTCAGGGCTCGGCGCTCAGCTCGGGCGCCCACCTCGGTACCGGCGGCCGGCCCGTCGACCAGCAGACGCTCGAAACCCGGGCCTACGGTGTCGCCCGCGCCCTGGACCCGCTGCTGGTCAACACCGTCGTCGGCTTCATCGGTCCGGAGTACCTGTACGACGGCCGGCAGATCATCCGGGCCGGGCTCGAGGACCACTTCTGCGGCAAGCTGCTCGGCCTGCCGATGGGCGTCGACGTCTGCTACACCAACCACGCCGAAGCCGACCAGAACGACATGGACACCCTGCTCACGCTGCTGGCCGCGGCGGGTTGTGCGTTCGTCATCACGGTGCCAGGCGCCGACGACGTCATGCTCGGCTACCAGAGCCTGTCGTTCCACGACGTCGTGGCGGTCCGCCGGACACTCGGTTTGAAGCCGGCTCCGGAGTTCGACGCCTGGCTCAAGAAGGTCGGTATGACCGACGATTCCGGCAAGCTGACCAAGTTCGATCTGCAGCGCTCGGCGCTGCGGGCGCTCACCGCGGCGGGATGACGATGACCGAAGATCTCGCAATCCAGGAGTTCTGGGACGAGCTCCGCAAGACCACGCAGGCCCGCATCGGACTGGGCCGCGCCGGTAACGCGTTGCCCACCCGCGAGGTCCTCGAACTTTCCGCGGCCCACGCCGCCGCCCGCGACGCCGTGCACGAGCCGCTCGACGTCGAGGCCCTCGCGGCCCGGGTCCGGGAGATCGGGATCGGCGAACCGGCGGTGGTGCGCAGCCAGGCCGAGTCCCGTAGCGAGTACCTGCGCCGTCCCGATCTTGGCCGGCTGCCGGCCACGCCCATGGACGTCCCGGAAACCCCGGCCGACATCGGCTTCGTGCTGGCCGACGGGCTCTCGCCCTACGCCCTGGCCAAGCATGGTCCGGCGCTGCTCGCCGAGCTCGTGGCGCGGCTGGGCGACCAGTACACGCTGGCGCCGCCGGTGATCGCCACGCAGGCCCGCGTGGCGCTCGGCGACCACGTCGGCGCGGCGGCGAAAGTGCGCACGCTGCTGGTGATCATCGGGGAGCGGCCGGGCCTGTCGGTGGCCGACAGCCTGGGCATCTACCTGACGCATCTGCCGATGCCGGGGCGTACCGACGCAGACCGCAACTGCATCTCTAACATCCACCCGCCCGAGGGGCTCGGCTACGCCGAGGCCGCGACGGTCGCGGCGGGGTTGGTGTCGGGTGCCCGCGCGCTGGGCCGGTCCGGCGTCGACCTCAAGGACACCTCCCGCGACACCTCCCTGGAAGCGCCCAGCGCCGCCGAGCTCACCTGACCACACAGGAGAAAAGTGCCCCGCATCAACCGACTGGCCTCCGCCGCTGCGCTGGTCGGCCTCCTCGCCATGTCCGGCTGCAGCAGCCACGACAGCACTCCGGCAGCGCAGTCGCCCGCCACCAGCACGGCGTCGTGCCGGACGCTGGCGCAGAACTCCGCCTGGTACGGCGACAACCGGGACCGGATCGACGCCATGCTCGCCAAGCTGGGCACGTGCGGCGCCGCCGGTTCGGTGACGAAGGGTGCGCCGCTGGCGTTGTTCGACTGGGACAACACCATCGTCAAGAACGACATCGGCGACGCCACGTTCTTCTGGATGGTGCGCAACGGCAAGCTCCGAGCACCGGCCGACGGCAACTGGGCGTCCACCAGCACGTTCCTGACGCCGCCGGCCGTCACGGCCCTGAGTCGGGCCTGCGCCGCGGCCAAGCCGGGCCAGCCGATGCCCACGGACACCGACACCGCCTGCGCCGACGAACTCGTGTCGGTCTACACCGATGCCAAGACCAAGGCCGGGGAGCCCGCCTTCGCCGGGTTCAACGCCCGTCGCATGGAACCGGCGTACGCCTGGGCCGCGCAGATGCAGGCCGGCTGGCGCGAAGCCGAGGTGGTCGAGTTCGCGAAGACCGCCCGCAAGGAGAACCTCGACGCCCCGGCGGGCACCGAGCAGAAGGTCGGCAGCAGCACGCAGACCGGCTGGGTCCGCTACTACCCGCAGATGCGCGATCTCGTGGAAACCCTGCACGCCAACGGTTTCGACGTACGGATCATCTCGGCGTCGGCCGAACCGGTGGCGCGGGTATGGGCGGAAGAACTCGACATCCCGGCCGACCACGTCATGGGCGTGCGGACCGAACACGACGGCGATGTCCTGACGTCGCGCCCGGTGCCGTGCGGCGGCGAGCCCGCCATCACGTACATCGAGGGCAAGCGCTGCCGCGTCAACGAAGAGGTGTTCGGCGTGACCGGCCCCGCCGCGTTCACCCAACAGCCCGAGCCCAAGCGCGCGGCCTTCGCCGCCGGGGACTCCGACACCGACGTCACGTTCCTCACCGACGCCACCGCGCTGCGGCTGGTGCTCAACCGCAACAAGACCGAGCTGATGTGCACGGCCTACGACAACGCGGGCGGCAACTGGCTGGTGAACCCGATGTTCATCGATCCCAAGAAGCAGGCCGAACCGTACGCCTGCGCGACCAAGGGATACATCGAGCCGACGGGCGCCAAGGCGCCGTTGCACCGGCCGGACGGCAGCGTCGTGCCCGACCAGCAGGACCGGGTGTACTGACCTGAGGTCGCCGTTCGAGGCGCTCACCCGCGTTTTGACCTGCGGTGACGCACCCGGGTAAGCTCCCACGTTGGTGCGCTGCAGGCCGTCAGGCCAATGCTTCCCGGGTCACCGTCGGTCGCCGGGAATTCGCAGGTCGCGTACTTGACCGGCACCCGGATAGCACCGGGACTCAACCCGAGAAGAAGAGGTATAGCTGTGCCTACATTCACGCCGAAGGCGGGTGACACCACGCGTCAGTGGTACGTCATCGACGCCCAAGACGTGGTGCTCGGCCGGCTCGCCGTTGCAGCAGCCAACCTGCTGCGCGGCAAGCACAAGCCGACGTTCACGCCCAACTCCGATGAGGGTGACTTCGTCATCATCATCAACGCCGAGAAGATTGCCCTGTCGGGCAAGAAGCTCACCGACAAGTTTGCTTACCGTCACTCGGGTTTCCCGGGCGGTCTGAGCAAGCGCTCCATCGGCGAACAGCTGGTGAAGCACCCGACCCGCACCGTTGAGAACGCGATCGTCGGCATGCTCCCGCACAACAAGCTGTCGCGCCAGGTGCAGAAGAAGCTGAAGGTGTACGCGGGTCCTGATCATCCGCACGCCGCGCAGCAGCCGATTCCTTACGAGATCAAGCAGGTGGCCCAGTGACTGAAGTCGACGTGACTGAAGTGACCGAGTTCGAGGTGGCCGAAGAGTCGGCACCGCGCGAGCCCGTGTACATCGACCGTCCGATCCAGACCGTTGGCCGCCGCAAGGAAGCCGTCGTCCGCGTTCGTCTGGTGCCCGGCACCGGCAAGTTCAACCTGGACGGCCGCAGCCTGGAGGACTACTTCCCGAACAAGGTGCACCAGCAGCTGATCAAGGCCCCGCTGGTGACCGTCGACCGCGTCGACACGGTGGACATCTACGCCCACCTCGACGGTGGTGGCCCCTCGGGTCAGGCCGGCGCGCTGCGTCTGGCCATCGCCCGTGCGCTGATCCTGGTTCAGCCCGAGGATCGTCCGGCACTCAAGAAGGCCGGGTTCCTGACCCGTGACCCGCGTGCCATCGAGCGCAAGAAGTACGGCCTCAAGAAGGCCCGCAAGGCGCCTCAGTACAGCAAGCGCTGATCGTTTCTGCTCGTGGGCGGGCGTGTCGCAGTCTGGACACGCCCGCCTTCGGCGTTTCATGGGGTCATCTGAAGGACGAAAGAAGGTTCATGAGTCGGCTGTTCGGCACCGATGGCGTCCGTGGCGTCGCAAACCGTGATCTGACCGCGGAGTTGGCGTTGGCGCTGGGTTCAGCCGCCGCCCGCCGCCTCTGCTCGACCTCTGGCGCCGGTCGCTGCGTCGCGGTCGTCGGACGAGATCCCCGGGCCAGTGGCGAGATGCTGGAGGCCGCGGTCATCGCCGGCATCACGAGCGAGGGCGTCGACGTGCTGCGGGTCGGCGTGCTGCCGACCCCCGCGGTGGCGTACCTGACTGCCTCGTATGACGCGCAGCTCGGCGTGATGATCTCCGCCTCGCACAATCCCATGCCGGACAACGGCATCAAGATTTTCGGTACCGGCGGGCACAAGCTCGACGACGACACCGAGGACCGCATCGCCGAACTGGTCGCCGCCGGTCCGGGTACCCGGCCGACGGGCGCCGGCATCGGCCGCGTGCTCGAGGCCGCAGACGCCCTGGACCGCTACCTCACCCACGCCGCCAAGGCCGCCGTCGCGCCGCTGGCCGGGCTGACGGTCGTCGTCGACTGCGCGAACGGCGCCGCCTCGACGGCCGCCCCGCAGGCATATCGAGCGGCCGGCGCGACCGTCATCGCGATCAACGCCGAGCCGACGGGCCTCAACATCAACGACGGCTGCGGCTCCACCCACATGGCGCAGCTGCAGCAGGCCGTCATCGACCACGGCGCCGACCTGGGCCTGGCCCACGACGGCGACGCCGACCGCTGTCTGGCCGTCGACGCGTCGGGCGCCCTCGTCGACGGTGACGCGATCATGGTGGTGCTGGCGCTGGCCATGCGCGACGCCGGCGAGCTGGTCTCGAACACCTTGGTGGCGACCGTGATGAGCAACCTCGGCCTGCACCTGGCGATGCGGGAGGCCGGCATCGAGGTGCGCACGACGGGTGTGGGGGACCGGTACGTGCTCGAAGAGCTGCGCGCGGGACGGTTCTCGCTGGGCGGTGAGCAGTCCGGCCATATCGTGATGCCCGAGCTGGGCACCACCGGCGACGGCATCGTCACCGGACTGCGGCTCATGTCGCGCATGGCGCAGACCGGGTCGAACCTGGCGCAGCTGTGTGCGCCCATGAAGACGTTGCCGCAGGTGCTGATCAACGTCGAGGTGGCCGACAAGGCCACGGTCGCGCAGGCGCCGGCGGTGCAGACCGCGGTCGCCGAAGCCGAGGCCGAACTCGGTGACACCGGCCGAATCCTGTTGCGCCCCTCCGGAACCGAACAGGTGGTCCGGGTCATGGTGGAGGCCCCAGATGAAATCACGGCGAGGACCGTCGCGTTCCGCGTCGCCGAATCCGTCAGCGAGCAGCCCTAGCGACTACCCGGTGCGCGGCATGTGGTCGCGATAGTCGGCGGCCTGGTGGACGAGCGTCAGATCGGCGTCGTCGAGCGGGAACTGGTGTGCGCGGACCGCGTCCAGGACGGCGTCGAAGCGGCGCATCACCCGGGGTGTGGTGATCCCGAACTGCGCGAGGGACGCGTCGTTGGATGGTTCCGCACCCGGCGCGCAGCGCAGCACGAAGGTGAGGATGCCGCGGTCGTACCAATCAAGGTGCATCGTTGTCTCCTTCTCCTGCAGCAACATTCAGCATTCGACGTAGTTCACCGGCACGTTGACCGCGAGGCCGCCCATCGAGGTCTCCTTGTATTTGGAGTGCATGTCGGCGCCGGTGGTCCGCATGGTCTCGATGACCTGATCCAGCGAGACGTAGTGGGCCCCGTCGCCCCGTAGTGCCATGCGCGCCGCGTTGATTGCCTTGCCCGCCGAGATGGCGTTGCGCTCGATGCACGGGACCTGCACGAGCCCCTGGATGGGGTCGCAGGTGAGTCCGAGGCTGTGCTCCATCGCGATCTCGGCGGCGTTCTCGACCTGTTCCGGTGTGCCGCCGAGGATTTCGGCGAGCGCGCCGGCAGCCATCGACGCCGCCGACCCGACCTCGCCCTGGCAGCCGACCTCCGCGCCGGAGATGGACGCGCGCTCCTTGTAGAGCGAACCGATGGCTCCCGCCGTGAGCAGGAAACGCACTGCGGTGCCGTCGGGATCCTGACGGCCGGCCCGGGTGTAGTGCACGGCGTAGTGCATCACCGCGGGCACGATGCCGGCGGCGCCGTTGGTGGGCGCGGTGACGACCCGGCCGCCGGACGCGTTCTCCTCGTTGACGGCCAGCGCGACGAGATTGACCCAGTCCTCGGCGAATTCGGGCTGTTTGTTCCAGTCCTCGGCGTTGAGCCGCTCGAACCAGTCCCGGGCGCGGCGGCGCACGCGCATGGGCCCGGGGAGGTAGCCGTCGCGCGCGATGCCACGCACTTCGCACTCGACCATCACGTCGCGGATGTGCAGCAGCCGGGAGCGGACCTCGTCGGCGGTGCGCGTCTCGCATTCGACGGCGAGCATGAGATCGCTGATGCGGCAATCGCGTTGGCGGCAGAGCTCCAGCAATTCCTTCGCGGAGTGGAACGACAGCGCATGCGTCGTGGCGGCCTCGGTGACGGGCTCCAGACTTTCGGCCTCGGTGACGACGAACCCGCCGCCGATGGAGAAGTAGGTCTGCACGTGCAGCTCGGCGCCGTGCGCGTCGAGTGCGGTGAGCGTCATGCCGTTTGGGTGGAACGGCAGGACGGTCAACGGGCGCAGGACCATGTCGGCCTCGGTGAGCGCGATCGGGCGCAGGCCGCCCAGCATGATGTGGCCGCTGGCCCGCATCTCCTCGACGCGCCGTTCCATGACGTCGGTCCGGATGTCTTCGGGGCGGTTGCCCTCGAGTCCGAGCAGGATGGCCGTCATGGTGCCGTGGCCGGCGCCGGTGGCGGCCAGCGAGCCGTAGAGATCGACGCGGACTGCCGCGACCCCGGTGGCACCGCCGAAGGCGTCGAGGGTGTGCAGATCGTCGATGAATCGGGCGGCGGCCCGCATCGGTCCGACGGTGTGTGAGCTCGACGGACCGATGCCGACGGAGAAGAGGTCGAACACGCTGATGGTCACCTGAAGCTCCCCTTTCGAAGTCCGTAGACGGGCTGATAGACGAGTGATATATTAGTTACGCCACATACGGTAGATCAGCATTTGTACCTGGTCAAGCGGTACTTATGGGGTCGTAAACGGTGTGTGAACCACGTCCGAACCATCGGAAAGAAACGGACTCGCCCATGGCGCATCAGCTCATCGATCCGCTCCTGCAGCCCTTCCGGCTGAAGAACATGACCCTGCGCAATCGCGTGGTGAGCACATCGCACGAGCCGTCCTACACCGAAGATGGCATGCCCAAGCGCCGCTACCGGCTGTACCACGAGGAGAAGGCCAAGGGCGGCATCTCGCTGACCATGATGGGCGGCTCCGCGGTCGTCGCGCCCGACAGCCCCTCTGCCTTCGGCAATCTGCACGTCTACAAGGACGAGATCGTGCCCTGGCTCAGCGAGCTGGCCTACGGCGTCCACGAACACGGCGCCGCCGTCATGTGCCAGATCACGCACCTGGGCCGGCGCACCAGCAACTACGACGGCGACTGGCTGCCTGTGGTGTACCCGTCGGCCATCCGCGAACCCGCCCACAGGTCCTTCCCCAAGGTGGCCGAGGAGTGGGACATGGACCGCATCGTCAAGGCCTACGCCGACGCCACCGCGCGGTGCCGCGCGGCCGGCCTGGACGGCATCGAACTCGAGGCCTACACCCATCTGCTCGACGCTTTCTGGTCGCCGCTGACCAACCACCGCGACGACGAGTACGGCATGGGCAGCATGGAAGATCGACTTCGTTTCCCGCTCAGGGTGATTCGCGCGGTCCGCGAGGCCGCCGGACCGGACTTCGCGGTCGGCATCCGGATGTCACTCGACGAGGACCTGCCCGGCGGGCTGCAGTACGCGGACGGCATCGAGATCGCCAAGCGCCTGGTACCCGAGGGCATCGACTTCATCAGCGTGATCAAGGGCTACATGGCCAGTGACGAGGCGCTGTCGCGCGTCATCCCGCCGATGGGGACCCCGGTCGCGCCGCACCTGTCGTTCGCCGGGCAGGTCAAGAAGGAACTCGGCATCCCGGTCATGCATGCCTCCCGGATCAACGATGTCGCCACCGCCCGGCACGCGATCCGCGACGGTCTGCTCGACCTCGTCGGCATGACGCGTGCGCACATCGCCGACCCGCACATCGTCGCGAAAATCCAAGCCGGCGAGGAGGATCGGATTCGCCCCTGTGTCGGCGCGACCTACTGCCTCGACGAGATTTACCAGAACCGCGACGCCAAGTGCGTGCACAACCCGTCCACCGGCCGCGAAGACCGGCTGCCGCACCGCATCGACAAGGCGACCGGGCCGGCGCGGACGGCGGTCGTCATCGGCGCCGGACCGGCCGGTCTGGAAGCCGCCCGCGTGCTTAGCGAGCGCGGTCACCGCGTCGTGGTCTTCGAGGCCTCCGACCTGCCCGGCGGGCAGGTGCGGATCGCGTCGTCGTCACCGCGCCGGCGCGATCTGATCAGCATCATCGAGTGGCGGCTGGACGAATGCAAGCTGCTCGGCGTCGACATCCGCACCAATCGCTACGTCGACGTCGACGAGGTGCTGGCCGAGAACCCCGACCTCGTCGTCGTCGCGACCGGCGGCGTGCCGAACACCGAATTCCTCACCGAGGGCGCCAATCTCGTCACTGATGGCTGGGACGTGCTGTGCGGCGCGGTGCATCCGCGCGGTGAGGTCATGCTGTACGACGACAACGGCGGCCATCCCGGATTGGACGCCGCCGAGGTGCTGGCCCGGACCGGCGTCGACCTCGAGTTCGTCACCCCCGAGCGGACATTGGCGCCCGACGTCGGCGGCGTGAACTACCCCGGCTACTTCAAGGTGTTCGCCGAGCACGACGTGCGCGTCACGCTCAACGAGCGCCTGACCGGGGTGCGCCGCAAGGACGGTCGGCTCGAGGTGGACCTCTACAACGAATATGCGCACGCCACCCGGCAGCGCATGGTCGACCACGTCGTCGTCGAACACGGCACGCTGCCGTCCGACGAGTTGTACTTCGGCCTGATCCCCGGTTCCACCAACCTCGGCGAAGTCGACCAGCAGGCGCTGCTCAACCTGCAGCCGCAGAACGTCGTGCGCAACGCCGACGGCGGCTACCAGCTGTTCCGCATCGGTGACGCCGTCGCCAGTCGCAACATCCACGCCGCGATCTACGACGCCTTCCGGCTCTGCCTCGTTCTCTGATCACCACCATCCCCTGAACGTCCCTGACAAACAAGGAGTATCGCTATGCCGCAACAAGTTCGAGGTGTCATTGCCCGCGCCAAGGGGGCCCCGGTCGAGGTCACCACCATCGTGATCCCGGACCCCGGCCCAGGCGAGGTGGTGGTGAACATCCAGGCGTGCGGCGTCTGCCACACGGACCTGACCTATCGCGAGGGCGGCATCAACGACGAGTACCCGTTCCTGCTCGGCCATGAGGCCGCCGGCATCGTCGAAGAGGTCGGCCCGGGCGTCGAATCGGTGGCGGTCGGCGACTTCGTGATCCTCAACTGGCGTGCGGTGTGCGGCCAGTGCCGGGCGTGCAAGCGCGGCCGTCCGCAGTACTGCTTCGACACGTTCAACGCCACCCAGAAGATGACGCTGGAGGACGGCACCGAGCTGACCCCGGCGCTGGGCATCGGGGCGTTCGCCGACAAGACGCTGGTCCACGCGGGGCAGTGCACCAAGGTCGACGCCAATGCCGACCCGGCCGTGGTCGGCCTGCTGGGCTGCGGCGTGATGGCCGGCCTCGGCGCGGCCGTCAACACCGGCAACGTATCGCGCGGCGACTCGGTGGCCGTGATCGGCTGCGGTGGCGTCGGCGACGCCGCCATCATGGGCTCCCGGCTCGCCGGCGCGGGCAAGATCATCGCGGTCGACCGGGATCCGCGAAAGCTGGAGTGGGCCAAGGAACTCGGTGCCACCCACACCATCAACGCCGCCGAAGTGGACACCGTCGAGGCGGTGCAGGAGCTCACCGGCGGGTTCGGTGCCGACGTCGTGATCGACGCCGTCGGTCGCCCGGAAACCTGGAAGCAGGCGTTCTACGCCCGTGACCTCGCCGGCACCGTCGTCCTCGTCGGCGTGCCCACCCCGGACATGACGCTGGAGATGCCGCTGGTCGACTTCTTCTCCCGCGGCGGATCGCTGAAGTCCTCCTGGTACGGCGACTGCCTGCCCGAGCGCGACTTCCCGATGCTGGTCGACCTCTACCAGCAGGGCCGAATCCCGTTGGAGCGCTTCGTCTCCGAGCGGATCAAACTCGACGAGGTCGAGGACGCCTTCCACACCATGCACGCCGGCAACGTGCTGCGTTCGGTGGTCGTGCTGTGAGTGGGCAGCTCCGCATCGACCGCGTCGTCACCTCCGGGACCTTCAGCCTCGACGGCGGGACGTGGGACGTCGACAACAATGTGTGGGTGATCGGCGATGACTCGGAGGTCGTCATCGTCGACGCCGCCCACACCGCGCCCCAGATCGTCGACGCCGTCGCCGGCCGCAACGTGGTGGCGGTCGTCGTCACGCACGGGCACAACGACCACGTGACGGTGGCCCCGGAGCTCGCGTACGAGCTGCACGCGCCGATCCTGCTGCATCCCGGCGACGACATGCTCTGGCAGACAAGCCATCCCGACGAGAAGTACTGGAATCTCGACGCCGGTCAGCGAATCGGTGTCGCGGGCACCGAGATCGAGGTCATCCACACGCCCGGGCACTCGCCGGGGTCGGTGTGCCTGTACCTGCCGGAGGCCGGTGCGCTGTTCTCCGGGGACACCCTGTTCAACGGCGGGCCCGGGGCGACGGGGCGGTCCTACAGCGACTTCCCGACGATCATCGACTCCATCCGGGATTCGATCCTGACGCTGCCGGAGGAGACCCGGGTACACACCGGCCACGGCGACCACACCACGGTCGGTGCCGAGGCCCCACACCTGGCGGAGTGGATCGCGCGCGGCCACTGACTTTTGGCGCCGAAAATGAGCTTGTGTTCGAAGAATTCCAGAATCTTCGAACACAAGCTCATTTTCGATGCGGCGTCGACGTTTGTCGCCCGTCGCGCAGGCTCAGCGACAGCCCCCGCCGACAAATACGCCGAAAGTGAGCTTGTGATCGAGCACAAGCCCACTTTCGGCGTTCTGCCCCTTACTCGAATTCCTCCACCGCATCGATCAACCAGTCGGCGAGGTAGCCGGCGAACGACGAGCGGACGATGATCCGGTAGTCGGTGCCCTTGTCGTCCAACGGAATCAGCACGACGGCGGCCAGCGCCAGCATCGTCTGAGCCGCGGCGCCTGGGCCGAACACCCGCGGGTGCAGGTCCAGTGAGCAGCCCTTGGCCAGCACATCGCGGGCGTGCGCCCCACGCAGCCGCACGATGGTGCGCTGCGCCGACACATCGACGGCAGCACCGCCGGCCGCGGCGACCGCGTCGTGCAGCTCCGCCTCGAGTGCCTCACCGCCGCGCTGCGTCGACGTCACCAGCCACTCCTGCGGACCGAACCAGATCACCGACGAATCGGGACCGGTGACGCACGTGCCCGGTGTGGTCGGCAACGCGGCCAGGCCGAGGAGTTGGGCAGCTTCGGCGCCGCCGGCTCCTTCTGGGTCGACCCACAGATCGACCATCGTGGTGAACGGCTCCTCGGTGAGGAGTGCTGCCGGTGCGGTCGCCGCGAACTGGGCGGCCCAGCTCTGCAACGGGCTACGGCGAGTGAGGGTTTCAGCCATCGCGGCGTGCTCCTTCGGGATCGACGAGGACGGAACCGGTGACCTCGACGGTCACCAGGGCACCGTCCACGGGGACGGTGAGGGTGTCTCCGATGCGGGCGTGGCCGCCCTTGACCAGCGCCAGGGCGAACGGGCGCCCGAGCTCGGCACTGCGGTAGCTCGACGTGACATGGCCGAGCATGGGAACCGGTGGCGGCGGCAACGTGCCGTCGGCCGGGGTCTCGATGATCTGGGCGCCTTCGGGCAGCACCGTCCGCGCATCGACCGGCAGCAGTCCGACGAACTGCTTGCGCAGCGGATTGAGGTTCTCGGCGCGCGTGAACGAGCGCTTGCCGACGAAGTCGGGCTTCTTCTTCGAGACCACCCAGTTCATCCCGAGGTCCTGCGGCGTGACGGTGCCGTCGGTGTCCTGCCCGATGATCGGGTAGCCCTTCTCGGCGCGCAGCACGTGCATGGTCTCGGTGCCGTACGGCGTGATGCCGAAGGGTGCGCCGGCCTCGATCAGCCTCTCCCACACCGCCGTTGCGTACCAGCCCATGACGTTGACCTCGTACGCCAGCTCGCCGGAGAAGCTGACCCGGCCGATCCGGACGTGCACGCCGTCGAGCTGGGTGTCGCGCCAGGCCATGAACGGGAACGCCTCGTTGCTGACGTCGACGCCCGGGAACACCGCGCCGATGACGTCCCGCGAGCGCGGGCCGACCACCGGGAAGGTGTGCCACTGCTCGGTGACGGAGGTGAGGCGCACCCGCAGGTGCGGCCACTCGGTTTGCAGCCATTCCTCCATCCAGTCCAGGATGCGGGCCGCGCCACCTGTGGTCGTGAACACCTGGAAGCGGTCGTCGGCCAGGCGCATGACGGTGCCGTCGTCGATCACCATGCCGTCGACGCCGCACATCACGCCGTACCGCAGCATGCCGACCTTGAGCGTGCTCATCAGGTTCGTGTAGAGCAGGTCGAGGAAGGCGCCGGCATCGGGACCCTGGACGTCGATCTTGCCCAGCGTCGAGCCGTCGAGGATGCCGACACCCGTTCGGGCAGCGGCGCATTCGCGCAGCACCGCGGTCTCCATGTCTTCACCGGGCAGCGGGTAGTAACGCGGACGCTTCCACTGGCCGACGTCCTCGAACACCGCGCCGCGGGCGACGTGCCAATCATGCACCGCGGTAACACGTTCCGGATCGAACATCCGGCCACGGCTGCGACCGGCCAGCGCCGCGAACGCGACCGGCGTGTACGGCGGCCGGAAGGTGGTGACGCCGAGATCGGCGACGGGGACACCGAGCAGTTCGGCGGTGATGCCCGAGGCGACGACGCCAGAGGTCTTACCCTGGTCGTGCGCGGTGCCGATGGTGGTGTAGCGCTTGATGTGTTCCATCGAGCGCATGCCCGCGCCGACCGCGCGAACGAGGTCCGCCACCGTCGCGTCGCGCTGGACGTCGACGAACTGCGTTGTGCCGTCGGCGTCGGGAACGCGCCACAGTACAGCGGGTGCGCCCGCGGCCCGGATCGAATCCGATTCTCCGGCAAGTGGTTCGGAGGCTGCTGTGAACCCGAGGCCGGCGAGGGCGCGGGTGGCGGCGGCGCGACCGTCGCGCAGGCAACCGGGCAGGCTGAACGTGCCTGCGGCCGAGCCGGCGACACTCACTTCATCGAGTTCGGCACCCGGAACGAACGCGCCGAGGGCGGCGTCGTACCGGAGGGGCCCGCGCACCTGACTGAACAGGTGGACTGCGGGATTCCAGCCGCCGCTGACCAGCAGCACGTCACACGCCAGTTCGTCGAATGTGCCGTCCGTACCGGTGACGATGGCGGCGCTGACCCGGTTCTCACCGCGGCTGCCACTGACGACCGATCCGGTGCGCAGTTCGATGCCACGGGAATCGCACGCCGCGCGCAGATTCGTGGCGACCGCGTCCCGGGCGTCGACGATCGCGGTGATCGCCACTCCGGCGTCGTGCAGGTCCAGCGCGGCCTGGTAGGCGCTGTCGTTGGTGGTGAACACGACGGCCCGCTCGCCGACCTTGACGCCGTACCGGTGCAGGAAGGTGCGGGCGCCGGCGGCCAGCATGATGCCGGGGCGGTCGTTGTCGGTGAACACCACCGGCCGCTCGTGGGCGCCGGCGGCGACGATGACGTGCCGGGCCCGGATCCGCCAGACCCGCTGCCGGCTCACCGCTGCCGGAGCAGCGGCGCCGAGGTGATCGGTACGCCGTTGCAGCGCAAGGACGAAGCCGTCGTCGTAGTGGCCGAATCCCGTGGTGCGCTGCAGGTGCAGCACGTCGGGGTAGGTCGCGAGTTCGGCGACCGCGTCGGCAACCCACTGCAGTGCCGGGCGGCCGGCGATGGTGTCGGTGCTGCCCAACAGGGCGCCACCGGCCTCGTTCTGTTCGTCGATCAGCACGACACGGGCACCGGCGCGGGCAGCCGTCAGCGCGGCTGCGAGGCCGGCCGGGCCGGCCCCGGCGACCAGGACGTCGGCGTGCACGTGGGTCGAGTCGTAGCGCGCGGGGTCGGCGACGTCCGCGAGCCGGCCCTGTCCCGGGAGGCCGCGTGCGACGAGTCCGTCGTACAGCTCGACGGTGGTGGCGAGCAGCATGGGCTCGGGGAAGGGGTATTCGATCTGGACGAGGCCGCCGGTGTCCTCGGCCCACGCCGAGGTGAAGCCGCGGGGACGGCCCATCTTGATGCTCGAGGTGACGTGATGTACGCCGTTCGCCAGCAGCGCCGACGCGAGGGTGTCACCGGCGTGGCCGGTGTACTCCCGGTCGTTGAAAGTGAAGGTGTGCACCGTATCCCGGTCGATACGGCCGCCGGTTTCGGTGCGCAGTGCGGTGCTCATCAGATTGTCGGCCTCTGCTCGTCGAGTCGGTAGACACGGTCGAATCGGTAGGTTGCGGTGTCGCGGATGGCGTTGAACCAGCGGCGGCAGCCGGCGCTGTGGGTCCAGCGTTCGGCGAACAGCCCCTTGGGGTTGGCGCGGAAGAACACGTAGTGCGCCCACTGTTCGTCGGTCAGTGCCTGCGGGTCCTCGGGGTAGGCGACGTGCGCCTGACCGCCGTAGTGGAATTCGGTTTCCTCACGTGGCCCGCACCACGGGCAGTCGATGAGTTGCATTGCGGCTCCTGGTTTCTAGTGCGCCACGCCGGCGGCGCCGTGTTCGTCGACCAGGGCTCCGGTGACGAACCGGTCGAGGCTGAAGGGGGCGACGTAGTCGTGTTCGCGGCCGGTGGCGATGGTGTCGGCCAGGCACCAGCCGATGCCGGGCGTCACCTTGAAACCGCCTGTGCCCCAACCGGCATTGAGGTACAGGTTGTCGTAGCCGACGCGGCCGACGATCGGTGATGCGTCGGGGCAGACGTCGACGATGCCCGCCCAGGTACGCAGCAGGTGCGCGCGGGCGAAGACCGGGAACAGTTCCACCGCGGCGGCCATCTGGCGTTCGATGATGTGGAACGCGCCGCGCTGGCCGTAGCCGTTGTAGGAATCGACGCCGGCGCCCATCACGAGTTCGCCCTTGTGGGCTTGAGATACGTACACGTGCACCGCGTTCGACATCACGATGGTGGGATGCACCGGCTCGAGAAGTTCGGATACCAGCGCCTGCAGCGGGTGGCTCTGCAGCGGTGTGCGGATGCCGAGCATGTCGGTCAACGTCGACGTGTGCCCGGCCGCGCACAGCGCCACCTGTCCGGCGCCGATGTCGCCGCGCGTGGTGCGCACCCCGGTGACGCGGTCGCCGTCGGTGACGAATCCGGTGACCTCGCAGTTCTGGATGATGTCGATGCCGGCCTCGTCGGCCCGGCGCGCGAAGCCCCAGGCGACGTAGTCGTGCTTGGCGATGCCGGCCCGGGGCTGATAGGTGGCACCCAGCACCGGATAGCGAATGTCACTGGAAATGTTGACGATCGGGCACAGGTCCTTGACCTCTTTGGGTTCCACCCACTCGGCGTCGATGCCGTTGAGCTTGTTGGCCTCGACGCGCCGCACGCTGTCGCGGACGTCCTGCAGGCTGTGTGCCAGGTTGAGCACACCGCGCTGGCTGAACAGGATCGGGTAGTCCAGGTCCTCTTCCAGGCCCTCCCATAGTTTCAGGGCGTGCTCGTAGATCCGGGCACTCTCGTCCCACAGGTAGTTGGACCGGATCAGCGTGGTGTTGCGGGCCATGTTGCCGCCGGCGAGCCAGCCGCGTTCCAGCACCGCGACGTTCGTGATGCCGTGGTTCTTGGCGAGGTAGTGCGCGGTCGCCAGGCCGTGTCCGCCGCCGCCGACGATGACGACGTCGTAGGATTTCTTGGGTTCCGGTGTGCGCCAGAGGAATTCCGGATGGTCGGGCAGGTGTGCGCCCGGTGGGGTCGTCGGTGCGGTCACAGCGGGGCCTCCGTGAGGTCGGGGTAGAGCGGGAAGCGGTCGGCGAGCGCGTCCACTCGGCTGCGCAGTGCGGCCAGGGCCGCGTCGTCGGCGTCGGGTCGCAGCGCGTGGCTGATGACGTCGGCGACTTCGCGGAAGCTGTCCAGATCGAAGCCGCGGGTCGCCAGCGCCGCGGTGCCGATGCGCACGCCCGAGCTGACCATCGGCGGTCGCGGGTCGAACGGAACGGCGTTGCGGTTCACGGTGATTCCCACGCGGTGCAGCCGGTCCTCGGCCTGTTTGCCGTCCAGTTCGGACTCGCGCAGGTCGACCAGCACCAGGTGGACGTCGGTGCCGCCGGAGACGACGTTGATGCCGGCCGCGCGGGAATCGTCTTGCAGCAGGCGCTCGGCCAGGATCGCTGCGCCGTCCAGCGTGCGCTGCTGCCGCTCGCGGAATTCGGGCGTGGCCGCGAGTTTGAACGACACGGCCTTGGCGGCGATGACGTGCTCGAGCGGTCCACCCTGCTGACCGGGGAACACCGACGAGTTGAACTTCTTGGCCAGGGCTTGGTCGTTCGTGAGGATGATGCCGCCGCGGGGGCCGCCCAGTGTCTTGTGCGTGGTCGAGGTGACGACGTGGGCGTGTGGCACCGGCGACGGGTGCAGGCCGGCGGCGACCAGGCCGGCGAAATGGGCCATGTCGACCATCAGGTAGGCGTCGACTTCGTCTGCGATGCCGCGGAATTCGGCGAAATCGAGCTGGCGGGGATAGGCCGACCAGCCCGCCAGGATCAGCTTCGGCCGGCGCTCGCGCGCGATGCGCTCGACCTCGGCCATGTCGACCCGGTGGTCGCTTTCCCCGACGTGGTAGGCCGCGACGTCGTAGAGCTTGCCGGAGAAGTTGAGCTTCATACCGTGCGTGAGGTGCCCGCCGTGCGCCAGGTCGAGACCGAGGATGGTGTCGCCGGGGGAGAGCAGCGCCGACATGGCCGCGGCGTTGGCCTGCGCGCCCGAATGTGGTTGCACGTTGGCGTATTCGGCGCCGAAGAGGCTCTTGACGCGGTCGATGGCGAGTTGTTCGGTGACGTCGACGAATTCGCAGCCGCCGTAGTACCGGCGGCCCGGGTAGCCCTCGGCGTACTTGTTGGTCAGCACCGAGCCCTGCGCCTGCATCACGGCGACGGGCGCGAAGTTCTCGCTGGCGATCATCTCCAGCGTGCTCTGTTGCCGGTGCAACTCGGCGGAGATCGCCTGGTACACATCCGGATCCAGCTCGGCGAGACTTGCGCTCAGCGTGGGGTTGGTGGCTGTCGGGGCGGTGTCGAGGGTCATGTACACCTTTCTGACATTGCAGTGTGTGCTGGACTAATATATCAGCTGTCGGTTAGATTAAGATCAGCTGGTGGCCGCGTCAAGAGCTGGGCCGCAGACACTTTTGGAGGATTGGCGATGACCCTGACAGAGTTGTCGTTCGGCGATCTCGACAGCACTCAACCCGACACCAGGGCGGCCATTACCGAGACCAACGCGGACCGCGCCTACGACATCGTGCGCGAACGCCTGGTGATGCTGGACATCCGGCCGGGGGAGCCCATCAACGACGACCACCTCGCGGCTGACCTCGGCTTCGGCCGCACTCCCGTGCGGGAGGCCCTCAAACGTCTCGAGCGTGACCGCCTCGTCGTCGCCTACCCGCGGCGGGGCACGTTCGCCACGGCAGTCGACATGACGGACCTGGCCGACATCTCGGAGATTCGCAAGCTCCTCGAGCCGACGGCGGCCGCCCGGGCCGCCCGCGTCGCGACACCGGAGACCCGCGCCCGGCTGACGGCACTCGCGCGGGCGATCTCCGGGATCGACGACACCGACGATCCCCGCGAGGTGCTGCGGCACGACGTCCATGTGCACCGCGAGATCTACCGGGCCTCGGGCAATCCGCACCTGGAACACATCCTCGTCAGTCTCGACGCGCATGCCACCCGGATCTGGTGCTTGTTCCTGGACCGGCTGCCGGGCGTCGCCGGCCACGTACGTGAGCACATCGAGCTGCTGGAGGCCATCGTCGCGGGCGACGAGGCCACGGCTTCCGCCCTGACGCTGGCCCATGTCTGCAGCTTCGAAGCGGCGATTCGCGCGTTGCTGTGATGCCTCCGCGGCGCGCTACCGACCGGCCGCGATCGGGAGGACCGGACGGCGCAGGTCCTGATATATCATTGACCTGACCAGATCAGATCAGTTGCCGGACGCTGAAGTCGGCGACGTCGGGAAGGCGGGGCGGGCGTGAGCGTTGCCGGTGTGGAACAGCTCGATGACGTTGTCTCCGAGGAGATGTCGTTCGCCGACCGGGCATACCTGGTGATCCGCGACAAGCTCATCATGCTGGATATCCGGCCCAACGAAGCCATCGTGGAAAACGATCTCGCGGCCGAACTCGAGCTGGGCCGGACCCCCGTCCGCGAGGCTCTCAAGCGCCTGGAAGCGGATCGGTTGGTGGTCTCGTTCCCGCGCCGCGGCACTTTCGCCACCGGTGTCGATGTCGCCGACCTCCGGCACATCTCTCAGATTCGGGTCAATCTCGAGCCCGTCGCCGCACGCTCGGCTGCCGAGAACGCCTCGGCCGACGTGCGTGCCGGCCTGCTCGCGCTCGCCGACCGCACCGAAGCGCTCGATGTGCAGAACATCGATCGCGACGAGCTCATGCGGTGGGACCTGCGCGCGCACCGCGCGATCTACCGAGCAGCCGGAAATCCCCATCTCGAGGATGTGCTGGTCCGCTACGACAATCTCGCGACCCGGATCTTCTGCCTGTTCCTCGACCGCCTGCCGACGGTGGCCCGACACGTGGGCGAGCACGCCGAGCTGTTGCGGACCATCGCCGGTGGCGACGGCGACGCCGCGGCACAGATAGCGCTCGACCACGTCACCGGATTCGAGAAGGCGATCCGCGCAATCGTCTGACGTGCCCGACGAACGTGACCACACGCATCACGATGTGGTTATCGTTGCGTAATGAGCAACAACGGCGTTGATTCCGGCAATGCGGGCGTGCAGTCCGTCGACCGCGCGCTCGCTGTCCTGGATCTCCTCGCGCGCCGGGGCGAGGCCGGAGTCACCGAGCTGGCGTCGGACATCGGGGTGCACAAGTCGACGGTCTCGCGCCTGCTCGCGGCGCTCGAGGATCGGGAACTCGTCGAGCAGGCTTTCGAGCGCGGCAAGTACCGGCTCGGCTTCGGCATCCTGCGGCTGGCCAACGCGGTGTCGGGCCGGCTCGACGTCACGCGGCAGGGCCGGGAGATCTGCGAGCGACTGGCAGCCGAGGTCGGCGAGACCGTCAACATCGCGGTGCTGCGATCGGAGTACGCGGTGAACGTGGACCAGGCGCGGGGACCCGCGGCGGTCAGCACGCACAACTGGGTGGGGGAGCTCACGCCGTTGCACGCGACGTCGAGCGGCAAGGTGCTGCTGGCCTTCATGGCTGCCGATGCCCGGCGGGACCTGTTGGCGGCGGCTGGGCTGCAGCGGTTCACCGAAGGCACCATCACGTCGATCGAGCGACTGGAAGCGCAGTTGCAGGACGTGCCCCGCAATGGCTACGTGGTGTCGTTGGAGGAGCTCGAGCCCGGGCTCAACGCCGTCGCCGCGCCGATTCGGGATCACCTCGGTGTGGTGATCGCCGCGCTGAGCGTCTCTGGTCCGGCGTATCGGCTCACCGAGGAGCGCGCCCGGGAGATCGCGCCGACCGTGGTCGCGGCGGCCGATGATGTCAGCCGCCGCATGGGCTATCGGCGCTGACTGCGCACGCCCTATCGGGCAATTCGTCGATTCACGCTGCATATCAGATCAACGCGATCTAATATATCAACTGTTCGCCATCGGTGATTCCCGTGCCCTGTGGCGAACCTCAAGTCGATGCCCCCGCAGCGCCGGTGGTGCGAGCGGCATCGACGCGGCGGAGCTGCCGCACAACCTCGCGTCGACTCGCCGCACATCCGACTGACCTGGGCTTTCAAGCCCGGTTGGGCAGTTGTTCCGGCTGTGTAAACCATCCCGTCCACCCCTTGACACGGATATGTGACTGCGCACACACTGTTGCATAATTCGAATCACGTTGCGTAATACGCGTCAAACTCACCGAGAGGGCACACCCGATGCTTGAGATTTGTCGGCTCTCCGAACTCCCGCCCGGCGAGGCTCGGCGCGTGGCAACCGACCCGCCCATCGCGGTCTTCCACACCGAGGACGGCGAGGTGTTCGCCATCGACGACACCTGTTCGCACCAGGACGCGTCCCTGGCCGACGGCTGGCTGGAGGGGTGCGACGTCGAGTGCCCGCTGCACGCCTCGCGGTTCAACCTCCGCACCGGAGCGGTCGACGCGCCGCCGGCCAAGCTGCCGGTGCGCACGCACACGGTCGTGATCTCCGACGGCGTCATCCACGTCGAACTGAGCACCGAGAAACCCAACCTGCCGCCCGACATCCGGGCTCGACTGGGCGCGGGGCAGTAATGAAGCACGTCGCGATCGTGGGAGCGTCGCTCGCGGGCCTGTCGGCAGCGCGGGTGCTGCGGGCGCAGGGCTTCGACGGGCGGCTGACGGTCATCGGCGACGAGGCGCAGCGGCCGTACGACCGCCCGCCGCTGTCGAAGGAGCTCCTCGCCGGCACCGTCTCCGAAGCCGACCTCGCGCTGGAATCCGACGACGACGATCTGCAGGCAGACTGGCGACTGGGTGTCGCCGCCGCCAAGCTCGACAGTCGCAGTGGCGCAATCGAACTCGCCGACGGGACGCGCATCGACGCCGACGGCGTGGTGCTCGCGACCGGCTCGCGCGCCCGCCGCTGGCCCGGCTGCGAGGGTATGGCCGGCGTGCACGTCATCCGCACCATCGACGACGCCGTGGCGTTGCGGGCCGAACTGGTGCCGGGCGCTCGGCTGGTTGTCATCGGCGCCGGTTTCATCGGGGCCGAGGTCGCGTCGACGGCCCGCAAGCTGGGCCTGGACGTCACCGTCGTCGAAGCCGCCCGCACGCCGTTGCAGATGCAGCTCGGCGGGTGGCTCGGCGGTGTGGTCGCCGGTGCCCATGCCGCCAACGGAACGACGCTGATCTGCGGTGTCGGTGTGGCCGGACTGGTCGGGCAGGAGCGCGCACTGCGCACCCCGGGCGGTGTGCGGCGGGTGGCCGGCGTCGATCTGGCCGACGGCCGCCATCTGCCGGCCGACATCGTCGTGGTGGGTATCGGCGGCGTGCCCAACATCGACTGGCTGCAGGGCAGCGGGCTGGCGCTCGGCAACGGCGTGCTGTGCGGCACGCACGGGCAGACGGCCCTGCCGAACGTCGTCGCCGTCGGGGACTGCGCGGCATGGCTCGACGCCGCCACCGACACCCACCACCGGGTCGAACACTGGACCGGTGCGCTGGAGCGTCCTGCCATGGCGGTCGCTGCGCTGCTGGCGGGTGGTCTGGCGCAGGAGTCGACGGTGAAGCCGCCGTACTTCTGGTCGGACCAGTACGGCTCCCGCATTCAGTTCGCCGGCCTGGCCCGTCCCGATGACGAGATCACCATCGAGGAGGGCAGCTGCGAGGAGCGCTGCCTGCTGGCCACGTACCGGCGCGACGGCCGCCTGGTGGCGGTCCTCGGTATCGACCAGCCCCGGCTGTTCACCCGGTGGCGCCGCCAGTTGGTGCCGACGCCCACCACGGTCTGAGCCGAAGTTCTTGCACCCCAACCAAACTCACGACATGACATCGCAAAGGAGTTCGATGACCGCCACCGTGCCGAGCCTGCCGGAAAGCCTCATTTCCACTCTGGCAGGGCATTACTACACCGATCCGGAGGTCTTCGCCCTCGAGCAGGAGAAGATTTTCGAGACCATGTGGTTCTGCGTTGTGCGCGCCGCGGATCTGGACAAGCCGGGTGCGTTCAAGACCGTCCAGGTCGGTCGCGAAAGCGTTCTGGTGACCAGGTCCCGCAAGGGTGACATCAACGCGTTCTTCAACCTGTGCCGGCATCGCGGCGCCCGGCTGTGCACCGAGGACAGCGGCGAGGTCAAGCGCGCGTTCCAATGTCCTTATCACGCATGGACTTACGATCTCGACGGCAAGCTCGTCGCGGCGCCGAACCTGACGAAGATGCCCGACATCGACCGCGTCGAATACGGCCTGCGCAAGATCTCGGTCCGGGAGTGGCTCGGCTATGTCTGGGTGTGCCTGGCCGACGAGCCACCGTCGTTCGAGGACACCGTCATGCAGGAGATCGTGGATCGGCTGGGCGATGTCGAGTCGATCGACCATTACACGGTGGGCGATCTGAGCCTCGGTCGCCGCATCGTCTATGACGTCAAGGCGAACTGGAAGCTCATCATCGAGAACTTCATGGAGTGCTACCACTGCGCCACCATCCACCCGGAACTGACCGAGGTGCTGCCGGAGTTCGCGGACGGCTACGCCGCCCAGTACTACGTCGGCCACGGCGCGGAGTTCGGCGAAGACGTCGCGGGCTTCACCATCGATGGCTCAGAGGGTTTCGAGCACATCCCCGGCGTCACCGCGGATCAGGACCGGCGCTACTACGCGATCACGGTACGTCCGCAGGTGTTCGTCAACCTGGTGCCCGATCACGTCATCATCCATCGGATGTTCCCGATGGCGGCGGACCACACCATCGTCGAATGCGACTGGCTGTACCTGCCCGGCGTGGTCGAATCCGGGCGCGACGTGAGCAAGTCGGTAGAGCTGTTCCACCGCGTCAACCAGCAGGACTTCGACGCGTGCGAGCGCTGTCAGCCCGCCATGAGTTCCCGCGTCTATCGCGACGGCGGTGTGCTGGTGCCCAGCGAACACCACCTCGGCGACTTCCATGACTGGCTGCGCAACAAGCTCGCCGACTAGATGCGCGCATTCGGCTCCCGGCAACCGGCCGGGCGCCGAATACTCGCGGAGTCGGCGCGGTGTCCCGGTCCGCCGGGCCGGCTGGAGAGGCGGCCTTGACGGACCGGGACACCACACCACCCAAAGGCTGTGCAGCGCAGTGCCATCCAGGCCAACGACGTCCGCTATTTCGGAACCCGCGATCAAAGGAGCAGTGATGTCCTGTACACCGATTCCTGAAGAGCATGTGCCATGTCTGTGAGCGAAGGTGCGGCAGCGACATTCTCCGACGACCCGGCCGTGCTGGCGCGCAAGCGCCGGTTCATGGCGCGGATGATCGTCGTGTTGGTCGGCGGCATGTTCCTCGATGGCTACATCCTGGGCAGCATCGGTCCGGTTACGCACACCATCGAGCTGGACCCCCGGTTCACCACCGTCTGGATCGGGCTGGAGGCCGCCTCGGCGATGCTCGGCATCCTCATCGGCTCACCTTTGGGTGGGTGGCTGGCCGACAAGTTCGGCCGTAAGCCGATTCTGTTCTGGGATCTGGCGCTGTTCACGGCCTTTTCGGCTCTGCAGTTCTTCGTCGACGGACCAGAACAGCTTTTCGCCGTTCGTCTGTTGATGGGCCTGGCCGTCGGCATCGAGTACGCGGTCGGCTTGCCGATGCTGGCGGAGTTCGCGCCGACCCATCTCCGCGGCAAACTGTTGGCCCTGACCCTGGTCGCCTGGTACGGCGGTTTCATGATCGCGTTCGTCATCGGCTACTTCATGGACCGGGCCGGTGTGGATTGGCGGGTCACGCTGGGCACTACAACGCTCATCGCAGCCGCGCTGCTGATCGGCCGGATCGGGTTGCCCGAGTCGCCGCGCTGGTTGTGGGCAAAGGGCAGGACCGAAGAGGCGCACGGACTGGTCGTCGGGTATCTGGACACCGCCTACCAGACCGACATGATGAAAGCCACTGCGGGCGGCGCGACGGGCAGTTTCAAGATGCTGTTCTCGCCGGCGGTGTGGCGCTCGACGGTCTTCATGGCCGTGTTCTGGACCTGCGCGGTGACGCCGTACTTCGCCATCGCGACCTTCGCCGACGGCCTACTGGGCGATATCGGCATGAAGGGCCTGATGCGCGGAGTGGTTCTCTCGGTCGTCGCCTGGTTGGGCGTGATCTTCACGATGTTCATGATCGACCGTTGGGGGCGGCGCAAGATGACCGTTCCGACCCAGTGGATCGCGGGCGGTCTGCTGGTCGCCATCGCCGTCCTCGGCAGCTTCGTGCTTCCGGTGGAGCAGGTCGGTGTGATGTCGATGGTGATGTTGGCGCTGTTCCTGGCGTATTCGTTCGTCAACGCGATGTACACCGCGTTCACTCAAATCTATCCCGCGGAGGTCTTCCCGACCGAGGTCCGGGCGATCGGTACCGGATTCGCGGCGGCGATCAGCCGCCTCGGTGCTGCTGCGGGTCTGTTCCTGATCCCGCTCTCGATGAAGCACCTCGGTTTCACCTGGACCATGGTCTTCGCGGGAATCATCGCCTTCGCCGGCGCGATCGTGTCGCAGATCCTGGCTCCGGAGACCAGCGGCAAGTCGCTGAGCGAATTGGACATGAGCCACTGAGCGCACGCCATACAGGCCGGGCCTGGGTCACGCCGCTGCGGACTCGGTCAGGTGCGGCGCGAGGCGGGAGGAAAATCCGGTCCATGACGATGCGGGTGGCCGTGATCGGCGATGTCGGTGGGCACATCGAGGAGCTGCGGCGCGAGCTGCGGTCTCTCGGTGTCTCCGAAACCGGGGTGTTGCCCGATGATCTCGTCGTGATTCAGGTGGGGGATCTGGTGCACCGGGGCCCGGACTCCGAGGGTGTCGTTCGTCTGGTCGACTACTACCTGAACACGTATCCCGGGCAGTGGGTTCAGCTTGTGGGCAATCATGAGGCTCTGTATCTACGGCCGAACAGCTTCCTGTGGGAGGACCGGATCGGTTACCTGGAACAGCGCATCCTGAAGAAGTGGTGGGCCGACGGCAAGCTGCACGCTGCGGTCGCCGTCGAGACCGGCGAAGAGGATTTCCTGGTGACGCATGCCGGGGTCACCGAGCAGTTCTGGCGCGAGCACCTCCTCGCCCCCGATACCGCGCGGCAGGCGGCGCGCCGGATCAACAGCCTGGCCCGCACGGGGTGCCCGACGCTGTACGGCGGCGGCGCCATGCTCGGCCCACCGAATCCGATGGCGGGTCCGTTATGGGCCAGCCGCACCGAGGAGGTCGTGCCCGGGTGGGAAGGCACGACGCTCCCGTTCAGTCAGGTGCACGGCCACAGTGGCTCGCACGGTACGTCCGACCATCCGGCAACCACCTATGATGCGCGACTGCACCATGAGGTGACCCGCTTCCCGGGCGGTCGTCTCATCGGCATCGATCCCGGCCACCTCGTCGAGGCGACCCCGGAGTGGGGCGCCTTCGTCGTCACGACCGGCTCCCGGCCCACCGTCGGGTGAGCGACTCCGGAGAGGACTGCGGCATGTCGACCGAGACCGGGACCGAGGCGGAACTGGCCGAACTCGCCGAGCTGCTGGCGCACTGCCCACCGTTCGATGCACTGAGTCCGGCCGAGCGCGCCGGCGCGGTGGCTGCTGCGCAGATCGCGGAGTACCAGCCGGGCGACCTGATTCTGGATGCCTTCGCCACGATGCCGACGAGCATCGGACTGGTGATGTCGGGAGAGATCGATCTCTGGTTCGATCCGGAACGCATCGGTGAGGGGCCCGCCGACAAGTTCACGCGTGGCGCGCCAATCGGATACACCTCCGCACTCGCGGGGCGGCCGGTCGGCCCGCGGATCGAGGCGAAGACCAAGGTCATCGTCGCGAACCTGCCGTCCGGCATCGTCCTTCCCGCGTTCGCGTCCCGCAGCGGCGCGCGTTTCCTGGCCGACGAGATCGCGCACGTGCGCGGGCTCACGGCCGCTCAGCCGCGGTACACACTGCTGTCGGATCTGGTCTACCGCGACCCGCTGGTCGTGCGGGCCGACGAATCGGTGACGACGCTCGCAGCGCGCATGACCGAGCTGGGCCTGCCGTACGCTGCCGTCGACACCGGCACCGGTCACTTCGGCCTGGTGACAGATGAAGCCTTGCGCCGCAAGGTGATCGGGGAAGGTCTGCCGCGGGAATCGCCCGCGAATGCGGTGATGGACTATCCCGCGATCACGGCACCGGCGAGTATGTCGTCTGCTGACGCCCTGATCATGCTGCTCGATCACGGCGTCTCGTTCCTGCTCGTCACCGGAGACGACGGCCGCCTGAAAGGCGCGGTCGGGGAGCGTGATTTCATGCTCGCGCCCACGACCGCCGGTGTCAGCCTGAACGCACAGATCCGGCAGGCCTGCAGCATCGATGGGCTGATCACACATGCGCGCCGGGTTCCGGCGATGCTTGCCGACATCCTGGCGCGCGGTCTGACGGCCGATCGGGTGATCGCCGTCCATTCGGCGCTGATCGCCTCGATCACCCGTCGCGCGATCTTCCTGGTCTTCGACCACGAGGAATTCAACGATCTGTCGATCGATGCCTTCACCTGGCTCTCACTCGGCAGCATCGGCCGGCGCGAAGCGGTGCCCTCGTCCGATGTCGATGCCGCGGTGACGTTCGCGGATTCGTACGAGGACCAAATCCCGCGCTACCGCGAAGCATTCAGTGTCGTGGGGGAGGTGCTGCAGCTCTGTGGCATCGGCGTCGACGCTCATCATGCGTTCCCGTCGCACCCGGGGTTCTCGCGTACCGATTCGCAGTGGCGAGAGGCGGCGCAGGGCTGGCTCACCAACCCTCAGCAGAATCAGGGCACCATCATGGCCTCGCTGCTGGTGGACGCCCGGCCGATCTTCGGCGACCCGGCGTTGCCCGAGCCCGCGCGCGTCTTCCGCGATTTCAATCGGCATCCCGCGACCGTCGAACTGCTGCTGCAGGATTCGCTCTCGCGCCGAGCGCGCCTGCTCTCGGTGCGGGACCGGATCATCGGGCGTGACGAGAAGTTCGACATCAAGGGCCGGGGCTTGCTGCCGATCGTCAATGTCGCGAGGTGGGCCTCGCTCAGCGTCGGATCCCCGGAGTTGCACACCGTCGACCGGCTCCGCGTTGCCGCCGGGTCGGAGGTGCTCACCGACCGCTCCGCGAGCCGGCTGATCGAAGCGTTCGACGCGCTCCAGCTGCTCCGGCTGGAACACCAGTTGCGGCAGATCGAGGCGGGCCAGCGTCCCGACGACATCATCGACCTCGACGAGATCTCACCCATCGACCGCAGCACCATCGAGCAGACCGTCAAGGAGATCGCCGACGTCCAGCGCCGCATGGGACGCGTCGCGCACATGAATTCCGGTGCCGAACTCGTCAGACGCGGGCAGCCGGGATCGACGCCGAGGAAGGCCAGATGAGGTCTTTCGCATGGCTGGCAGCGGGTCGCAAAAAATGAGTCAGATCAGCATCTCAAACCGCATCATTACTGATCAGCTAGTGATATATTAGTTGGCGACAGGGCCGGGGCGGCCGTAGTCGATGGTCTCGTCGTGGCGGCCCGACTGCCTCCGACGCCCATAGGGAAAGCGAGCCGCGATGCCCAGAGTGAATCGCAGGACCGTCGCGTCCGAAAATCGCATGGGCACAGTGGGTTCCGAGTATGGTCGCCGCCGGATCGCCTGTCGCCTGGGTGATCACCGGTAATCGAGGAGGCAACGTGGACGGTGCACCTGATCTGCTCATCGGATCGCAGTGGCGGCATGCCGCCGATGGCGGTACCCGGGAACTCATCAACCCCGCGACGGGCAAGGTCTTCGCCACGGTTGACGAGGCCACCCACGACGACGCGCTGGCGGCTGTCGCCGCGGCCCGCGCGGCCTTCGATGCCGGGGACTGGCCGGCCACGCCGGTCGCCGAGCGGGCCGCGCTGCTCGAGCGCATCGCCGACCTGCTGGCCCGCGACAAGGAGTCGCTGGCGGCACTGGAGACCGCCGACACCGGAAAAACCCTGGCGGAGAGCCGGATCGACATCGACGACGTGATCTCGGTGTTCCGCTACTACGCGCGCCTGGTCGCGACGCAGTCGGACCGCCTGGTCGACGTGGGCAACCCGGCCGTCATCAGCCGGGTGGTGCACGAGCCCATCGGGGTGTGCGTGCTGATCGCCCCGTGGAACTATCCGCTCCTGCAGATCTCCTGGAAGATCGCGCCGGCCCTGGCGGCCGGTTGCACCATGGTGGCCAAACCCAGTGAGGTGACACCGCTTTCGACCATCGCCTTCGTCCGGCTGGCCCAGGAAGCGGGGGTGCCCCCGGGCGTGCTCAACCTGATCCAGGGCAGTGGGGCCGCCGTCGGTGCGGCACTCACCGACAATCCCGATGTCGACCTCATCTCGTTCACCGGTGGGCTGAGCACCGGTCAGCACATCGCCAGGACCGCCGCCGCGCACGTGACCAAGGTGGCGCTGGAACTCGGCGGGAAGAACCCGCACATCGTCTTCGCCGACATCGGAACCGGCGCGGCCTGGGACGCTGCCGTCGACCAGGTCCTCACCGGCGTATTCCTGCACTCGGGCCAGGTGTGCTCGTCAGGTACCCGGGTGATCCTCGAGGAGTCGATCGCCGACGACTTCGTCGCTCAGCTCGCCGAGCGGGCCGAGAAGATCCGGATGGGCGACGGTACCGACCCGCGTAGCCAGACCGGCCCACTGGTGTCCAAGCAGCAGCTGGACAAGATCGAATCCTTTGTGGCCCTGGGCATTTCCGAGGGCGCGAAGCTCATCACCGGCGGGACCCGGCCCAACGATCCGGCACTGGCGGACGGCTACTTCTTCCTGCCGACGATCTTCGACCGGTGCGACCGCTCGATGCGGATCGTCACGGAGGAGACCTTCGGGCCGATCATGACGGTGGAGCGGTTCACCGACGAGGCCGAGGCGATCAGGCTCGGCAACGACACGCAGTACGGTCTCGCGGCAGGGGTGCGAACCTCTGATCCGGCGCGGGGCGAACGTGTGGTGCGCGCATTACGGCACGGCACGGTGTGGTTGAACGACTTCGGCTACTACACCGCGGCAGCGGAGTGGGGCGGTTTCGGGAAGTCGGGCAACGGCCGCGAGCTCGGTCCCTCGGGTCTCGCGGAATATCAAGAGCTCAAACATATCTGGCACAACACCGCGCCAACGCCGGCCGGCTGGTTTGACGCCACCGAAGGCTAGGGACACAACTTCATGACTCAGAACCTCACTGATACGGACAGCGGCGGACTCGAGGATTTCGGCTACAAGGAATCACTGGACCGCAGCATCGGAAAATTCGCGAGCTTCGCGGCCGGGGTCAGCTATATCTCGATCCTGACCGGTACCTTCCAGCTGTTCTACGTCGGCTACGGCAACGGCGGACCGGCGTACCTCTGGTCCTGGCCCATGGTGTTCATCGGGCAGATGGCGGTGGCGCTGTGTTTCATGGAACTCGCCGCCAAGTATCCGGTCGCGGGTTCCGTCTACAACTGGTCGAAGAAGCTGGGCAGCCGCATCGTCGGCTGGAGTTCGGGGTGGCTGATGCTCACGGCCTCCATCGTCACACTGTCGGCGGTGGTGTTGGCCCTACAGCTGAACCTGCCACGGCTCTGGAAGGGTTTCCAGGTGATCGGTGACGGCACCGGTCAGTACGATTTCGCCGCCAACGCCATCCTGCTCGGCACGGTCCTCATCGTGTTCACCACCGTCGTCAATGCCTTCGGCGTGCGGCTGATGGCGATGATCAACAGCGCCGGTGTCTTCATCGAACTCATTGCGGCCGTGCTCATCGCGGTCATCCTGTTGTTCAACATCAAGCGCGGGCCGAGTGTCTTCTTCGACACCCAGGGCCACGGCGCCGGGCTGCCCGGTGGATATTTCGGCGCGTTCCTGGTGGCCTCGGTGGCGTCGCTGTACGTGATGTACGGGTTCGACACGGCAAGTTCGCTCGGCGAGGAAACGGTCGAACCGCGGCGCACCGCGCCCAAGGCCATCCTGCGCGCCATCCTGGCCTCGTTCGTGATCGGCGGCGCCATCCTGGCGGGCGCCATCATGGCCACGCCCGACCTCAACGACCCGGCGCTGGGCAGCCCCGACGGCAGCCTGCAGTCCATCGTCGAGAAGGTGATGTGGGGCCCGCTGGGCACCATCTTCCTGATCTGCATCGTGGTCGCCGTGACGGTGTGCTCGCTGGCCGTGCACACC
Organism: Mycobacterium toneyamaense; assembly: GCF_055384815.1. NCBI lineage: Bacteria > Bacillati > Actinomycetota > Actinomycetes > Mycobacteriales > Mycobacteriaceae > Mycobacterium > Mycobacterium toneyamaense. The sequence continues at coordinate 4,716,897 of NZ_AP040333.1, read as the reverse complement.
GCGGCGATCCGCCTGACGTTCGCCATGGCCCGCGACAACGCGCTGCCGTTCGGCGAGAAGCTCGCCAAGGTGCACCCCAAGACCCAGGCGCCCGTCGTGCCGGCCGTCGTGATCGGCATCATCGCGGCGCTGATCCTCGTGATCAACCTCGGGCAGCCAAAGGTTTTCACCGTGCTGACCTCGATCGCGATCATCATGATCTACCTGGCCTACCTGATGGTCACCGGCCCGCTGCTCAAGAAGCGCCTGCGGGGGGAGTGGCCGCCGAAAGACCTTGCCGAGGGTGGCTACTTCACCATGGGCAAGTGGGGCCTGCCGGTCAACATCTTCGCGGTGCTGTGGGGCGTCGGGATGGCCGTCAACCTGGCGTGGCCGCGCGTCGCGATCTACGGTGACCCGTGGTACAACACCTGGGGCGCGTTCGTCTACATCGGCGTCATCCTCGGTCTGGGCCTGCTCTGGTATTTCGTCAAGGGCCGCAACCACATTGGCACTCTCGCCTCCCACTCGGCGTATACCCGCGACTGACCCGCTGAGCTTGTTCCCCTCTGTCTGCCCACTTTTCGAGGAGTTCGCATCATGTCCGATCAGACCTACGACTACGTGATCGCCGGCGGCGGCACCGCCGGCTGTGTCCTCGCGGCGCGGCTGTCCGAGGATCCGAATGTCACCGTCTGTCTGGTGGAGGCCGGGCCGTCGGATGTGGGTGACCGCAACATCCTCGAATTGTCGGAGTGGATGCACCTGCTGGACTCCGGCTACGACTGGGACTACCCGGTGGAGCCGCAGGAGAAGGGCAACAGCTTCATGCGGCACGCGCGGGCGAAGGTGCTCGGCGGGTGTTCGTCACACAATTCGTGTATCGCGTTCTGGCCGCTCGCCCAGGGCCTGCGGGACTGGGTGGCGATGGGCGCGACCGGCTGGGAGCCGGAGAACGTGCTGCCGTTCACCGCGAAGGTGGAGAACAACACCGCGACCGGCACGTATCAGGGTGTGCCGCACGGTGATTCGGGTCCGGTTCGGCTGCGTGACGTGCCGCCCAACGACCCGTGCGGTCAGGCGGTGATCGACTCCGCCGCCAAAGTCGGTCTGGAGACCGTGCAGTTCAACCGCGGCGACTGGACCCTCAACGCGGCGGGCTGGTTGCAGATCAACGCAAATGAGGCCGGCGAGCGGATGTCCAGCTCGCACGCGTATCTGCACCCGATCCTCGAGTCGCGGCCCAATCTCACGGTGCTGACCAACTGCTGGGTGGCCGAAATCCTGTTCGACGACTCGGGCGACGAGCCGGTGGCGACGGGCGTGCGGTACCAGCGCCCGGACCTCACCGGCTACGACGTCGTCACCGCGAGCCGCGAGGTGGTCGTCACGGCCGGCGCGATCGACACCCCGAAACTGCTGATGCTGTCCGGAATCGGGCCCGCAGCCCACCTGAACGAGGTCGGGGTGCCGGTGCGGGTCGACTCGCCCGGCGTCGGTGAGAACCTCGATGACCACGTCGAGGGCCTGGTGTTCTGGGAAGCGGCGAAGCCGATGGTCACCGAGTCCACGCAGTGGTGGGAGATCGGCTTGTTCGCGACCACCGAGGTCGCCGGCGACAATCCCGATCACTCCGACCTGATGATGCATTACGGCAGCGTCCCGTTCGACATGAACACGCTGCGGCACGGGTACCCCACCACCGACAACGGGTTCTGCCTCACTCCCAATGTGACACAAGGCCGTTCGCGTGGAACCGTGCGGCTGGCCTCGCGTGATTTCCGGGATCGGGCGAAGGTCGACCCACGCTATTTCACCGACCCGGAAGGGCACGACGAGAAGGTGATGCTGGCCGGAATCAAGCTGGCGCGCAAGATCGCCGAGCAGGAGCCCCTGCAGGAGTGGATCGGCCGTGAACTGGCGCCCGGCCCGGATGCGCAGACCGACGAGGAACTGCTCGCCTACATCTACAAGACGCACAACACGGTGTACCACCCGGCCGGTACCGCCCGGATGGGTGCGGTCGACGATCCGATGGCGGTGCTCGACCCGCAGCTGCGCGTCAAAGGGGTGCGCAACCTGCGGGTGGTCGATGCCTCGGCGATGCCGAAGTTGCCGGTGGTCAACCCCAACATCACGGTGATGACGATGGCCGAGAAATGCGCGGACCTCATTCGCAACGGGTGACGTAGGGCACGATGGCGAAGTGACCTCTCCGGAGCTGGTGAACTTCCTCGGTTCGCGTCCGCCGTTTCAGACGGCGAGTGACACCGAACTGAACGACCTCGTCGCCGCGTCGTCGGTGGAGCAGTACCGCGCCGGCACCGTGATCGCGGACTTCTCCCGGCAGGTCCCCGACGACATCTGGATGGTTCTCACCGGCTCGGTGAACCTCCAGGAGGTGGGCGACGGGCAGGTGTTCGACACCATCGAGCCCGGCGAAATCTTCGGCTACGTGCCGATGCTGACCGGCGGTGGTATCGAATTCCTGGCCCGCACAACGGAACCCGCCACCGTCATCCGCCTGCCTGGCGAGCTCGTGCGGGCTCAGTTCGCCAAACCGGCGGGGCTGCGCTTCCTGGCGCTGTCCGCCACACCGTCGTCGCAGTCGCAGCTGATCACCGCCGGCGACTCCCGGCCGGTCGGCGATCTGGTGCACGGCACCGTGCTGATCGTGGAGCCGGGCGTCTCGGTTCGCGACGCCGTCGTGCAGATGAGCGAGCAGCGCGTGTCCTACGCGCTGATCAGGCTGCGCGAGGGCGGCGTCGGCATCTTCACCGACCGCGACCTTCGGTCGCGCGTGGTCGCGGCCGGGTTGCCCGTCGACGTCCCGATCTCCGAGGTGATGAGCGCGCCCGCCCAGACGGTGACCGCTGATCGCACCGCCGAGACCGTCCTGTTGGACATGCTGGAGCGGGGCATGCGCCACATGCCGGTGCTGTCGCCACGCGGTGAGGTGCTGGGCGTGCTGGAGGACGTCGATCTGCTGGCCGCCTCGGCGCGCCAGAGCTTCGTGTTGCGCCGGGCGATCGCGCAGGCGCCCGATGCCGCCGCGCTCCAGCGCCATGGCCGCGACGTGACCCGGATCGCCGTCGAGCTGTTCCGCACCGGGACGAAGGCGTCGGCCGCCAGCAGCATTGCCTCGATCGTGCTGGATGCGTTGGTGCGCAAGGCATTGGAGCTGGCCCTGGCCGAAGCCGGCCCGGGCCCGACGCAGGACCAGTTCGCGTGGCTCACCCTCGGCAGCATCGCCCGCCGGGAGGCCATGCCGTCCTCCGATGTGGACAGCGCGCTCAGTTGGGCCGACAGCTGCGATGCCGAGTGCGCGCAGTTGCGTGCCATCGCGGCCCGCACGCACGCCATCCTCGACGGTTGCGGTCTGCCTGCCGACAGCAACGGCGCCGTCGCGTCGCACAAGGCGTTCGCTCGGTCGGCCTCCGATTGGGCGCAGGCGGCCGAGGGCTGGCTCGATGATCCCTTGCGCGGCAAGGGTTTGATCCTGTCCTCCCTGCTGATCGACGGTCGCGTGGTGTGGGGGAACCGGGCGCTGCACACCGTGCCCACGGTGTTCCACCGCATGCGTGACGAACATCCGAACGCGCTGCGGCTGCAGCTGCTGGATGCGCTGTCGGGCAAGGTGCGCACGTGGTCGCTGCGCGATGTGCTGTCGCGGCGCGGCGGCACGTTCGACCTGAAAACGCATGCGGTGACGCCGATCGTCAACCTGGCCCGGTGGGGCGGCCTGACCGCCGACATGACGTCGGCTTCGACGCCGGCGCGGCTCGCGGCAGCGGTGGGCACCGGAGCGCTGACCGAGCGCGATTCCCGGACGCTCACAGAGGTTTTCGTCATGCTGCAACGGATGCGGTTGGCGCATCAGGTCGAGTTGATCGCCGACGGTCGCACCCCGAACGACGTGGTCACCGTCGGCGACCTCTCGCCGCTCAACCGGAGCCTGCTCGGTGACGGGCTGCGTGAGATCGCCGCCGTCCAGCGGCGGGCCCGGCAGTCGGGCACGCACCCGGGCCTGCGCTGAGTTCGCCTGTCCTACTGGGCCAGTCGCGACATCAGGCGGCTGGACAGCTGGTCGTACCACCGCATCGCCCATCGCGCATCGCCGAGCGCGGTGTGCCGGAGGCCGGCGCCGGGCGGCCGGACTCCGCACTGCCGGGACAACTGTGTCGAGTCCCGTTCCGGGGTGCGCCCGTAGTCCAGGACGTACCGGGCGGCCAGCGAGAGGACGTCGATGAGCTTGGGGCTCCAGCCCGGTGTCAGCTGATGGCGTGCCAGCATGGCGCGCAGACACTGCGTATCGAAGCTGGGCACCACACCGACGATGGTGGCGTCCATGGTCCACTCGCGAACGATTTCCGCGGCTTCCTGTTCACGGTGCACCGACGGGAGGTCGATGGGCCCGTAGACCACCTGCGGATGGCGACTGGCGAAGCGGCTGATCCGCAGGCCCGCAGGCTCGGCCGCGTCGAGATCGAGGTCGGCCAGGTCGATGTACATCACGATGCGCGACTCACCGGCATCGTCGCGCCGCAGCATGGCGATTTCCCAGGGTTGCCGGTCGGCGTGCAGGCCGGTGGTCTCCGTATCGAGGAAGACCAGCGGTTGCATCGTTGCAGGCTAGTGTCGACAGCCGTCCACGAAGGTCGTTTTGGCGGGTGGCCACAGGATATTTTCAGCTTCGATGGAACCGAACGGCCGCGCCGCGCGTCATAGCAAGGCATGGGAGAACGTGACGTCGCTCGGATAGACCTCTCGGCAGTGCGGGATGTCGCGCAGCGGTGCGAATCGGTCGCCGACATGCTCGGCACCGCGGTCGCGCCGTTGTTGCGGTGGTACTTCGACGGGTTCTGCGGCGGACGTGATCATGCCTCGCGCGCGGCCGCCTTACGCGCCGCGCTGGACCAGTCGGCCGGGCAGCTTCGGGCATGGGCGTCGGCGTCGGCGGAAGCCGCAGCGGCACTACGGGTTTCGTCGGCGCGCTACGAGGACGCGGATACCGACCTCGCCGGCCGGTTGGTCTGATGATGGCGGCTGCGTTCGATGTGGCCGGGCGACTCGCCGAAGGCGACGGCGCGGTGACGGTCCTCGACGAGTACGTGACGGCATGCCAGGTATTGGGCGTGCCGTCTCCAGGGCCGTTGGCGGAGTTGTATTACGCCGAGAGTGGGCTGAACCTCGACGCGCTGGCCACGGACGCCCGCTCGCTTGACGCTGCGGTGTTGGTCGCGCAGGACGCAGTGCGGTTGCAGGGCAACGGATATCGGGAGCTGACGGCACAGTGGGCGGGCACCGGCGGGGACGCCGCCGGCGGCTTTCTGCGCATCCTGACGGTGGCGGCCGAGGATGTGGTCGCGCATCTGCAGCGGAGCGCACAGGCACTGACGACGCTGCGGGACGCGTTGTGGCGCGCCGTCGACGCCAAGGTCGACGCGGTGTTGCGGGCCGACGCGCAGGCTGCCGGGCACCGTGACCAGTGGAGCGCGGCGGCCCGCGCGGTCCTCGCCGGGGCCGGTGACCTGTCGGCCGCCAGCGAGATCGTCGATCAGCAGGTCAAGCCCTTCGTCCTTCATGCGGTGTCAGGGGACCTGCTGCCCGCGCTGCAGGAGGCCTCCGATGCCGTTGCGGCGGCGTATGATTCGGCCATCGCAGCGGTCACCCCGGCAGCTGTTTCGTTCGCGGTACCCGTCGTGCTGACGCCCGATTGGACGCCTCAGGCTTCGCCCGCGCCGGCGTGGCCGGCCGCGCCGGCATATCAGGCCGCGGCGGCTGCGCCCTTCGCGACGTTGGGCACAGCGGCGGGGTGGACGCCGACGGCGCCGTCCGCATCTGCGGCTCCGCCGGTGCCGGCCGAACCCGTTGCCATGCCGTCGGCCCCGCCCGTTCCTGCCGAATCGGCCCCGGCGCCGTCGACCGCTCCGCCCGGAGGTCCCGAACCGGCGCTCGGCGCTGCCGCGGCAACCCCGGCGGCAGCCGGCTCGTCCGGAGATCTCGGATTCGGTTCGGGTATCGGCGGTTTGGGCCGGCAGCTGACCGATGCCATCGGGGGAGCGCTCGGTTCCATGGCGGGTCTGGCGCCCGGCGCATCGGGACTGGGCGGGCTCGACAACATCAGGGACGGCCTGGGAGACGACCTCGGGCTCGGCGCCGATGGCACCGATACCGACCACGAGCCGGACGACGCGGCGGATGGCGATGCCGATGACGAGCCGGACGACAGCGACGCAGAGGAGGCCGACGAGGAGGACGCTGCCAAGAGCGATGCCGCCGGCGAGGAGGACACCTCGGGGGAGACCGCTGAGTCCGATGACGCCGAGCCCGGCCCCGTCGACGCCCCGGTGCTACCGCCTCAGCAGCCGGTACCCGGCCAACCTGTAGCCGACCCGGCGCCCACCACGCCGCCGGTGGAACCGGTTGCGGAGCAACCCGATCCGACCACCAAGACGCCATGCGAGATCGCGGCCGACGAACTACCGAATGTGGGGGAGTGAAGCCGTCGGGCTGGATGCTGTTTCGCCGGGCCGGCAGGGGGTACGCGGTTGCGGTAGATCACTACCAGCCCAAGGGAGCGCGAATGTTCACTCATCACAAGGATTTGCAATTCGAGGTACGCGTCGATCAACCCGATCCGCGCTTTGCGACGCTGCTACAGGAGCAGTTCGGCGGCGCGAACGGGGAACTCAAAGCGGCGATGCAGTACTTCACCCAGGCATTCGTGCTGCGCGAAAAGAACCCAAAAATGTACGACCTGTTCATGGACATCGCCACCGAGGAACTGAGCCATCTCGAGATGGTCGGTGCCATGATCACGATGCTGCTGGACGGCTTCAATGACGATCTCAAGCAGGCCAACGAGCGCTGCGACTGGATGGCGACGGTCGCCAGTCCGGATGGCCGCGACCAGGCCATTCACCAGGTCGCGATGAATCCGCTGTACTGCGTGCTGACCGGCGGCGGCCCGGACGTCAGCAATGCGGCCGCGATTCCGTGGTCGGGGTCGTATGTCAACGCGAACGGTGATCCCTCGGTCGACCTGCGCAGCAATCTGGCCGCAGAGTCGAGGGCCAAGATCGTCTACGAATACCTCAAGCAGTTCACCGACGATCCGGGCGTGCAGGACACGCTCACGTTCCTGATGACGCGCGAAGTCACCCATTTCCAGCAGTTCACCGCCGCCCTGAACGAGCTGCCGGTCAACTTCCCGCCGGGCACCCTGGCCGGCGACGAGCGTTTCCAGACCCTCGCGTTCAACATGTCCAACGGTCAGGGCGACGTCCGCGGACCATGGAACGAAGGTCAGGGTCCGTGGCCAGAAGGTATGTCGTGGAACTACGTGAAGTCGCCCACGAAAGACTGGCTGGGCACGTCCCTGCAGAAGAACACCGGGGCCAAGAACAATCCCAGTGGAGAACCCGCGGTGCACTGCGACAAGCCGTTCACCCACGAACAGCACACCGCCACAACCTGATCCAGCGGTCCGCGGCCACCGGCGACGAACGCCGGTGGCCGCGGCCGTAAGACAATCACGAGGTAGGTGGGTCGGGCGGATTCTGTCGGTCTCGTCCACTCACCGCGTCCCGAACGTGGTCGACCACGGCGGCCGCCACACCCACCGTTTTCTGTACCGCGGAACTCGACGGGGTATCTGGATGCGGCCGGGTTGCCGCCATCTTCTTGGCTGCTTCGAGTTCGTGGCCCAGCTTTTCCAAGCGTTCGTCGCTCACCGCGGCGGACAGCCTGGGCCACACGACGTCTTGCTCGTAGGCGATGTGCTCGCGGCCGGCCTTGATGAATTCGTCAAGTGCCGCATGATATTCCGCTTCGCCGGGCGCGCCGTCCGCCAATTGCTGCAGCAGCTTCTTCCCGGCCTCTTCCTGAGAGATGGCGTGATCGGCGAGTTCGTCACCGTCATCGAGCGCGTCCCGGACCGCCGGCCAGAACAACTGCTCTTCGATTGCCTCGTGCTGTGATTCGGCGATCACCAAGTTCTCGACCATCGTCGCCAGGCCGCTCTGCTGAGCGCCGGTCCCGCGGGGAGCTCCGTCGAGCACTTCGAACATGCCCAGCACGCTCTCGTGTTCACGTCGCAGAAATGCCAAGGCGTCCATACGGTTCTCCTCTTCGGTCCGGATCTGGGTCATGCGCTGTCGGGGTGCCGCCCTTTGCGGCTGCGTCGATACGCCTGCATCCGTAGGTTCGACAGCCAGTGCGGCGCCAGCTGCATGCCGGGTGCGGTATGCAGCACCGGGTCGAAGTCGGTGTCGGCTATTTCATCGTGCGGCACAACGTCTTTGATCGTCAGCCTGGCCAACGGGCGAAACGATGCGAAGCCCGGGGCCTGGTCGATGGCGACGGTCATCGGCCCGTCGTGCAGGGCGCTGCGGATGCTGTCCAGCGACACTCCGGCGCCGTCGACATGGCTCAGGATCTGCGCGCGCAGCCACCAGTTGGTGCCCTGGTACCGCAGTGGCATGACACTGGACATCGGCTGGCCCGGCCATCGAACGACCGGCCGGACGCCGAAGCGGCTGAGCCGTCCGCGGCCCGCCGACGCCAACAGCACGTCCCAGGGCGGTGCCGCCGCTGCCGTCTCCGAGTCACCCGCCGGCAGCCGAAACGCCAGCCCGATCACGTCGGGCAGCGCTCCCGGTGTGCCGATTCCCTTCGAAAGCCGCACCAGCACATCGGAGGCGGACTCGATCGGTAGGCCTACGTCGCGCGCCGCCACCCGCTCGATCGAACCCCGTGCCAGTACGCCACCCGGGTGGAACACCCGGCGGTGTCGGGCAGCGGCGACCCACTGAAACGGGGCGGTGACGGTCTCCAACACGCTGACGCAGTTACCCCGGACGTCAGCGTCAAAACGTCAGCACTCGGTTTGGTGCCGATGGTGCAGCCGCGTGCACACGCTCCTAGCCCTTCAACAGGGCAGCGACCTTGTCCTCCAGTGCCGGGTTCTCCGCGTCCGGATCGGCGGCGACGGTCTTCGGCAGCACCACGTCGGCGTCGGCGAAATCCTTGTAGGTCTTGTCGCCGGTCAGCTGGAACAGCAGGTAGCCAGTCAGCAGCGCGCGCACCGTCTTCTGGGTGCGGCGATCCGCGCCGGGCATCCCGACCAGTTTGGACAGCCGGAAGCCCTCGGCCAGACCGCCCGGGACGGCCTTGGCGACGGTCCGCACCGTCGCCGTCCGCCATGCGGCGGCCAGCTCGGTGGCGTTGGACTGGATGGTCAGGTCGGCGCCCGGTGCGTTGAGGATCAGGCCAGGAACCCGCAGACCCGACGCGGGCTGGTCAGCATCGGGCTTGCTCGCGGTCGGGAACACCGCGGCTACTGCCTTGAGCGGGTTGGCCGACGAGCCAAGGCCGGCGGCGGTGAAGACCGCGGCCGAGGCCCCGAAACCGTGCCCGACCAGGCCCAGCTTGGTCGGGTGCACGCTGATCTTGCCGGGGCCCAGCCGGACTCCGGTGATGATGTCGAGGGTGGTGCCCAGGTCGTACGCCAGGTTCAGCACCGACGGCGCGATGCCGGTCTCGGTGTTGGGTGCGGCCGCGACGATGCCCCAGGACGCCAGATGCTCGAGCGTGCCGTTGTAACGTCCGACACCCTGCAACCAGTCGTGGCCGAATGCCACGCCGGGCAGATTCAGCCCCGACTCGGGGGTGTAGACCGTGCCCGGCAGACCGGCAAAACCCAGGTCACCACGCAGAACGCGGTGCGGGCCGCGGCGCGTCAGAGCGCCGAAGAGCTTCTTCGTCTTGGCCACGCGATGACGTTAGCGCAGTGGCCCTGGTTTGTGCGTCACGCATGCACGGTCCGGCACCCGGGCGGCTGCACTACCCTGGATAACCATGTGTGGAATCGTCGGCTATGTCGGGCAACGGCCGGCCCGCGACATCGTGGTCGACGCGCTGCGACGGATGGAATACCGCGGCTACGACTCGTCCGGTGTCGCCCTGGCCGATGGCCACGGGGGTCTGACCATCCGGCGGCGCGCCGGCCGACTGGCCAATCTGGAAGAGGCGCTGGCCGAGACCGATGCCGCCGAGCTCGAGGGCACCACCGGCATGGGGCACACCCGCTGGGCGACCCACGGGCGTCCCACCGACCGCAATGCGCATCCGCACAGCGATGCCAGCGGCAAGCTCGCGGTGGTCCACAACGGCATCATCGAGAACTTCGCCGGGCTGCGCGCCGAGCTGGAGGCCGCCGGCGTCGAGTTCCAGAGCGACACAGACTCCGAGGTCGCCGTCCACCTGGTGGCACAGGCCTACCGGAACGGCCCGACGGCCGGTGACTTCGTCGCGTCGGTGCTGGCGGTGCTGCGCCGGCTGGAGGGTCACTTCACGCTGGTGTTCAGCAACGCCGACGATCCCGGCACCATCATCGCGGCCCGCCGGTCCACCCCGCTGGTGGTCGGCGTCGGCGACGGTGAGATGTTCGTCGGCTCCGATGTCGCGGCCTTCATCGAGTACACGCGCGACGCCGTCGAACTCGGACAGGACCAGGCCGTGGTGATCACCGCGGACGGCTACCAGGTGCTGGACTTCGACGGCAACGACGCGTCGGACCGCGCGCGCCCGTTCCACATCGACTGGGACCTGTCGGCTGCCGAAAAGGGCGGCTACGACTACTTCATGTACAAGGAGATCGCCGAGCAGCCCGCGGCCGTCTCCGACACGCTGCTCGGTCACTTCGTCGACGGCAAGATCGTGCTCGACGAGCAGCGGTTGTCCGACCAGGAGCTGCGCGATGTCGACAAGGTCTTCATCGTCGCCTGCGGTACCGCGTACCACTCCGGCCTGCTCGCCAAGTACGCCATCGAGCACTGGACGCGGCTGCCGGTCGAGGTCGAGCTGGCCAGCGAGTTCCGGTACCGCGACCCGGTGCTGGACCGCAGCACGCTGGTGATCGCCATCTCGCAGTCCGGCGAGACCGCAGACACCCTCGAGGCCGTCCGGCACGCCAAGGGCCAGAAGGCCAAGGTGCTCGCCATCTGCAACACCAACGGCTCGCAGATTCCGCGCGAGGCCGACGCCGTGCTCTACACCCGGGCAGGGCCGGAGATCGGCGTCGCCGCGACCAAGACGTTCCTGGCCCAGGTGGCCGCCAACTACCTGGTGGGCCTGGCGCTGGCACAGGCGCGCGGCACCAAGTACCCGGACGAGGTCGCCCGCGAGTACCGCGAGCTGGAGGCCATGCCGGCGCTGGTCGAGCAGGTGCTCGAGCGGCTGGACCCGATCGCCGATCTGGGCCGGCAGTTCGCGAAGTCGCCGACGGTGCTGTTCCTGGGGCGCCATGTTGGCTACCCGGTGGCGCTCGAGGGTGCGCTCAAGCTCAAGGAGCTGGCGTACATGCACGCCGAGGGCTTTGCCGCCGGCGAGCTCAAGCACGGTCCCATCGCGCTGATCGACGACGATCTGCCGGTGATCGTGGTGATGCCGTCGCCCAAGGGCTCATCGATGCTGCACGCCAAGCTGCTGAGCAACATCCGGGAGATTCAGGCCCGTGGCGCGGTCACCATCGTCATCGCCGAGGAAGGCGACGAGACGGTGCGGCCGTACGCGGACTACATCTTCGAGTTGCCGACGACCTCGACGTTGTTCCAGCCCCTGCTGTCGACCATCCCGCTGCAGGTGTTCGCCGCGTCGGTGGCCCGTGAGCGCGGATACGACGTGGACAAGCCGCGGAACCTGGCGAAGTCGGTCACTGTCGAATAGCTTCGCTTCGGCTCGTTCGCTGGCATCAACCAAGCCTGTGCTCTAGCATGGGAAAACGCAGGTCAACCATATCCGCACATTCTGCTGAAATATTAGCTGTGGAAATGGTTGGATGCGGGTTGAGGGTCAGCCGAAGGTGTCCATTGTGAGGGCCGTGGATTGTTGCTGGATGCTGCTGCGCGTCACGCCACGGTCCGGATGGTCCGCGAATGGTGGCATACGCCGACCGATTACGAGGCGCAGGTCGAGTACTTCGCCAAGCGGTCGCTGACGGGGCTGATCCAGTTCCTCGTCGGGCTCGGCGTCGGCATGGTCGGCCTCATCGTCATGATCGCCCAGTGGTCCGGTGACGCACCCGCGGGCGCGGTCGTGCGGGCCGTGTCCATCGTGTTCATCACGGCGATGTACGTGTGGAGCTGGGTGTGGTGGCTGCGGCCATGGCCGTCGTACCGGGTGTCGCACGCGTTCCTCATCAACGTCGACATCGGCGTCACCGTGGTCACCCTGCTCAACCAGAAGGTGCTGTCCGGCATGTTCGGGCTGAGTGCGCTGCTGCTGGTGTCGTTCTACATCATCTTCTTCGACGGCCCCAAAGCGCTTGCCGTACATAGTTGTTGGGCGGTGTCGTCGATCGCGGCGATGTCCGTCGAGATCGCGATCATCGGCGGCGGCGATCTGGTCCTGGCGTTCGTGAAGCTGCTGTCCGGCGGGGCGCTCGCGGTGGCGCCGATCGCCGCCCACTTCGGCATCTGGGCCCTGCGCAACGAGGCCAACGAGGCCTCGAACGACCCACTGACCGGATTGCTGAACCGCCGCGGTCTCAATCTCCACATCGACGACCTGCTGCGCGGCCACCGCAAGCGCGCGGCCGACGTCGTGGTCATCGTGATCGACCTCGACCGGTTCAAGATCGTCAACGACCGGTTCGGCCACAGCGCCGGCGACGAGGTGCTGGTCCGCTGCGCCCGGCGACTGGAGTCCTCCGTGCATGGCGGCGCGCTGGTGGCGCGCGTCGGGGGCGAGGAGTTCGTCGTCGTCGACGTCCTGCAGCCGGGGGACTGGGTGGCCGTGGCCGACCGGATCCGGGTCGCGTTGTGCGGCCGCGACGACCACGCGCCGATCACGGCGAGTATCGGGATCACCGCCGCGGCGATCGCGCACTTCGCTGAATCCGGGTGTGACCACGCGGAACTGCTCGGCGATCTGGTCGCCCGTGCCGACGAGGCGATGTTCGTGGCCAAGCGCGGCGGCGGCAACGCCGTCAGCTACCTGCCGCCGATGCCTGACGCGGTGCGGACATCGCGGTGAACTGTTCGTGATCCTCCGGGTGCGGGCCTGCTACTCCCATCCCGCCGTAGGAGCAGCAGGCCCGCTTTGCGTTGTCACTGTTGAGTTGTCAAGGTGCGTAACGCTTTAGGTGTTATGCGGCTGTGTCGAGGCGCATGGTGCGGCGGTTGTATGCGGGGATGGGTTTTCGGTGTGGGTCGACGGCCGCGGGTGGGATGAGCCAGGGGTGTTTGTCCAGGCCCATGACGACGTCCCAGCCGTCGTGGTGGACGTTGGCGTGGCAGGCCGGGCACAGCAGGCAGCCGTTGGCTAGTGATGTCTCACCGTGGTGGGTCCAGTGGATGATGTGGTGGGCGTGGGTGCGTCCGGGTGGTGCGCCGCATTTGATGCAGCATTCATCGCGGTGATAGAGCGCTTTGCGCAGGTGCGGCGGGAACAGCCGCTTCTCGCGCCCTATATCGAGGGGTACGTGTTCGCCGTCGACGATGATCGTGGTGACGGTGGTGTCGCAGCAGATTCGTTCCAGGGTCATGGTGCTGATCGATCCGATGAATTCCAACGCCGCCAGGTCGGGGGTGTCGGCGGGCACCGTCACCAGTAGCTGGGTGCGCGGCGCGGACGCGGTGTCGCCGCCGCGGGCGGCGATGTCCAGCACCGCTTCCAGCGCATCCGCCCGCCGCCTGCCCGCGGTGCGGGTGTCGGGGGTGCCGTCGGGTTCTGGCCGCGGTGCCGAGTGTTCCTCGATCGCTGCGACCAGCTTGGCGCCCACCTCCACGTCCAAGTCCGCGCGCACCTGCACCCGACCATCGGAGGTGACGCGGTGCTCGACGGTGTTGATCGACCGGTCCTCGGCGGCCGGCAGGCCACCTTCGGCGGCGGCGACCCGGTTGCCCAGCCGGCGGGCGCGTTTGTCGATGTCGGCGGGGGTGGCGCCGGAGAAGAACTGTCCCAACAGATCGGTCACCTGCTGGTACCGGGTCTCCTCGTCCAGCTCGCCGGGTGCGCGGGCGCGGATGTGGTTGATGCCTTTGACGATCGCATCGACATGCTCCCCGGAGATCGCACCGTCGGCGGCATGGGCCGCCAATGTGGGCAATGCCGGTAACGCGGCGCCGACCCGGACCAGCCGCTGCGCGACCGACGGCGCACACCCCAACGCCATCAACAACTCCCTCGGCGTCCGCCCCTGCGCGGCCGCGGCACCACAGCGGTCCAGCGCCCCGGTCAGCATCGCCGCCAGATGGTCGGCCACATTGCGCAGCCGCAGCACGCACGTCATCGCCGCAACGACCTCGTCCACCGACATCTCGTCGGAGACCTGCACACTGCGAAGGTGATCGAGAAGAGCGTTGAGATCCGGTGTGATTCCCATGCCCAATTGTATCGAACATATGTTCGAACAGCAAGGAGTTTTTCGGCCTACATCAGGACGTCGGTGACAGTTGCGCTGATCTCGGTGAAGGCAGGTGGTGGGTCCTCAAGCTCGAGCCTTGCAACTGCCTAGCGCATCGCGCGAACCGCCCGGAAAGGTTGGGCGCCAACTCGGCCGGGTAGCGCATGTGCTCAGCGGGGCACGCCCGCGCACCGATGCAGCGCTACACGTTGACACCCCGACCCAGCGGCCCAACGGCTCTGTGGGATCGGCTCGATCGCAACGCTCACGCAACGCTCACGCGCGCACCACCGAAGGCCCTAGCGCTTCATAACGGGCCGCCGCGGCGGCCGGCAGTTCCGTACCGGTGACGATCGCGTCGAAGTCGGACACGTCGGCGAACCGGCAGAAGCTGGTCTCGCCGAATTTGGAATCGGCGGCCACCAGGATGCGGCGCATCGCGACCGACACCGCGGTTTGCTTGACCGCGGCCACCGCGGGATCGGGGGTGGTCAGCCCGTGCTCGGGCGTGATGCCGTTGGTGCCGAGGTAGGCGACGTCGATTACGAGGCTGCGCAACCGCTCCACGGCCCAGTTGTCCACCGTGGCCAGGGTTCGTCCGCGCATTCGTCCGCCGAGCAGCATCACCGTCACGGTCGCGCTGTGGGCCAGCGCTTCGGCGGCCAGCAACGACGACGTCACCACCGTCAGCTGCTGATCCGCCAGCTGTTCGGCGATCAGTCGCGGAGTGAATCCCTCATCCAGATAAACGGTTTCGGCTCCATGGAGCAGATCCGCGGCTGCGGCCGCGATCCGGTGCTTCTGGGCCAGGTCGACCTGACTACGGTACTCGACCGTCGATTCGAATGCCGCCGTCTCCAGCGGGATGGCTCCGCCGTGGACCCGCTTGAGCATGCGCCGCCCGGCCAGCACCTTCAGGTCGCGGCGGATGGTCTCCGACGCCACGTTCAGTTCTTCGGCCAGCGCCAGCACCTCGACCCGCCCACGGGTACGGGCGAACTCGACGATCTGGCGCTGGCGGCTGTCTGAATCCACGGATGACATTCTGGCGCCCGTCGTCTACCGCGCTTCGCTCAGCACCGCCCGGACCTCCTCGGGCGTGCTGGCGCGGCGCAGCCGCTCCACCTCGTCCTTGTTCAGGAACACCTGGGCGATCCGGGTGAGAAGCGCCATGTGGTCCTTGCCGGCGCCGGCGATGCCCACCACGAACTCGGCGGGCTTGCCGTTCCAGTCGATGGGTTCGGGATAGCGGACGAACGAGATCCCGGAATGCCGGATCGCACTCTTGGCATCGTTGGTGCCGTGCGGGATCGCCAGGCCGTTGCCCATGTACGTCGATACCGATTTCTCCCGCTCGTGCATGGCGTCGACATACGAGACGTCGACGGCCTGCGCGGAGACCAGCAGGTTGCCGGCCTCGGTGATGGCGGCCTCGGCGGTGGTGGCCGAGCCGGCCAGCACGATCGAGTCGAGCGACAGCACATCGTCGGAATCGGCCGTGGGTTCGGTTGGCGCCGTGGCGGATTCGCCTGAGGACCCAGGGGTGCCGTTGGTACGTCCCAGTAGTTCCAGGATTTCGTCGTAGCGGGGCGAGTTCATGAAGTCGTCGACCGAGACATGGATCGCCGACGGGGTCTTCTGCCGGGCGCGCTCGGTGAGATCACGGTGGGTGACGGCCAGCCCGTAGGTGTCGGTCAGGTTGGAGATGGCCTGGTTGACGACCGTCACGCCGGTGAAGCCGGCGTCGCGAATCTTCTTGCGCAGCACCGACGCTCCCATCGCGGACGAACCCATGCCGGCATCACACGCGAACACGATATTGGTGATGGGAGCCGACGCGGAGCTGCCCACCAGTGCCGAGGCCACGCTGGATCGCTTGCCCTTCAGTGCCTCCATCTCGGCGGTGGCGGCAGCCAGATCAGGCTCGTCGGTGGCGCGGTCGGTCTTGAGCAGCACCGAGGCTACCGCGAAGGAGACGGCGGCCGCCCCCAGCACCGACAGCGTGACGCCGAGGTAGCTGCCTGACGCGGTCTGGGCGTAGACGGCGATGATCGAACCGGGTGCGGCGGGCGCGCGCAGGCCGGAGCCGAACAGCACATTGATGAAGACGCCCGTCATTCCGCCCAGGATGGTGGCGGCGATCAGCTTCGGCTTCATCAGCACGTACGGGAAGTAGATCTCGTGGATGCCGCCGAGGAACTGGATGATGGCGGCGCCCGGTGCGGATGCCTTGGCGGCGCCGCGGCCGAACACCATGAACGCCAACAGGATTCCCAGGCCGGGGCCCGGATTGGCTTCCAATAGGAACAGCACGGATTTGCCGGTGGCGAGCGCCTGCGTGGTACCCAGGGGAGTGAGCACGCCATGGTTGATGGCGTTGTTGAGGAAGAGCACCTTGGCGGGCTCGATGAAGATCGAGGTCAGCGGCAGCAGGTCGTGGCCGACCAGGAAGTCGACGCCGTGGCCGGCGCCGCGGGTGAATGCCGATACCACCGGGCCGACACCGAAGAACCCGATGACGGCCAGCACCAGTCCGGCGATGCCGGCCGAGAAGTTGTTCACCAGCATCTCGAAGCCGGGGCGGATCTTGCCGTCCCACAAGGCATCCAGCTTCTTGATGACCCAGCCGCCCAAGGGACCCATGATCATTGCGCCCATGAACATCGGAACATCGGACCCGGCAACCACGCCCATGGTGGTGATGGCACCGACGACGGCTCCGCGGGTTCCGTACACCATTCGTCCGCCGGTGGATCCGATGAGGACCGGCAGCAGGTAGGTGATCATCGGCCCGACGATGCCGCCCTTTTCGTAGGCGCCCCAGCCGCCGATGTGGGCCACCCAGCCGTCCGGGTTCTGCAGCGAGTGAAAGAGGCTCGGTAGCCAGCCGGTCTTGATGAACAGTGCGGTGATCAGGCCCCAGGCGATGAAGGCGCCGATGTTCGGCATGACCATGTTCGACAGTGCGGTGCCGAGCTGCTGCACCCGCACGCGCAGACTGGCGCGCTGCGGTGTTTCCGTCGTTGCGTTCACTGTGCTGGACCTCCACCTTGACCGGCCGCGAAGGTGATGCCCGTCACATCACCGTGTGGTTATGAGTAAAGCCCACATATGGGCACGATGGCAAGCAAATGGGCAAAAGTGGGCAGAGAAAAGTTTGAATTTATGCCCGAATTGCCGTTAGAGTGGGCGCAGAGTGAACCACGACACACTTGCCGGCCAGGCCGGAGAACCGGAAGGAACGCCATGAAAGCGCTGCGCTACTACGCACCCGAGGACGTCCGGCTCGAAGATGTGCCCGAGCCGGTATGTGGACCCGACGAGATCAAGGTCCGGGTGCGCAACTGTTCGACCTGCGGCACGGACGTCAAGATCCTGCACAACGGGCACCAGAACCTGACCCCGCCGCGGACCATCGGGCACGAGATCGCCGGCGACATCGTCGAGGTGGGCGCCGACGTGAACGCCACCTACGGCACCGAGTGGGCCGAGGGCGACCGGGTTCAGGTGATCGCCGCGGTCCCGTGCGGTGAGTGCCACGAGTGCCGCAAGGGCTGGATGGCCGTGTGCCAGAACCAGACCTCGATGGGCTACCAGTACGACGGCGGATTCGCCGAGTACATGATCGTGCCGCGCCAGGTACTCAAAGTCGATGGGCTGAACCGGATTCCGGACAACGTCGGCTACGACGAGGCGTCGGCCGCGGAACCCTTCGCGTGCGCCATCAACGCCCAGGATCTGCTCGGCATCGAGCCGGGTGACACCGTCGTGGTGTTCGGTGCCGGTCCCATCGGGTGCATGCACATCCGCATCGCCCGTGGTGTGCACGACTGCGGGCCGGTGTACCTCGTGGACGTCAACGACGCCCGCCTGGCGATGTCCGCCGATGCCGTGCACCCCGATGCGGTGATCAATGCGGCGGAGGTCGACGTCGTCGAGAAGGTCATGGAACTGACCGGAGGCCGCGGCGCCGACGTGGTGATCACCGCGACCGCCGCCAATATCACGCAGGAGCAGGCCATCGCGATGGCCGCGCGCAACGGCCGCATCTCGTTCTTCGGCGGCCTGCCCAAGACGAATCCGACGATCACTTGCGATTCCAACGTGGTGCACTACCGCCAGCTGCACATCCACGGCGCCAACGGATCTGCGCCCGAGCACAACAAGCGGGCGCTGCACTACATCTCAACCGGCCAGGTTCCGGTGAAGGACTTGATCACCCGGCACATCGCCCTCGACGAGGTGCTCGATGCGTTCTCGATCGTCCAGAACGGCGAGGCCATCAAGGTGACGGTGGAGCCCAGCGCGGTTCTCGTCTGAGTCTCAGCCGCCGACGGCGGCGATGTAGCCGCCGATCGCGAGCACACACAGGACGGCACACAACCCCAGCGTGCCGACGGCAAATGGCCAGGCGCGCAGGCGCTTCACCAGTCGGATGACCGTGACGACCGTGCCGGCCAGCGCCACCACCATGGCGGCGATGAAACCCGCTGCCATGGCGTTGATCCCGGCGTCGATGTGACAGGTCGCCGGCGGACAGTAGTCGGTGAACGCCAACGCGAACACCGCGAAGAACGCGGCCACGCCGCCGCCGACATAGGTGAGCACCAGCGCGCTGATCGAGGCGGCGAGGTCGCCGCTCGACAGCGGAGGCTTGGCCGGTGGCAGCGGCGAATAGCCGTAGGTCATGGCGGGATGTTATCCGCGCCGAACGTGAGCGGGTGTGCGAAAAATCCACAGAAGTTCGCACACCCGCTCATGCTCGGCACCCGAATTTGACGCACATGCCAACCCCCGCGGGGCGGATGTGCGTAACCTTCGAGCTATGCGGCACTACTACACCGCCGAGCAGATCCGCGCGGCCGAGGCGCCGCTGTTGGCTTCGCTGCCCGATGGCGTGCTCATGCGCCGGGCGGCATACGGGTTGGCGACGGCGATCGCCACCGAACTCAAGGCCCGCACCGGCGGCGTGAGCGGGCGCAGCGTCTGTGCGGTGGTGGGCTCCGGCGACAACGGCGGCGACGCGCTCTGGGCGGCCACGTTCCTGCGCCGCCGCGGTGCGGCCGCTACAGCGGTGCTCCTGAACCCGGACCGCACCCACCCGAAGGCGCTCACCGCATTCCGAAAAGCCGGCGGCAGAGTAGTTGAAAGCATTCCGCCGTCAACCGATTTGGTGATCGACGGCGTTGTCGGCATCGGCGCCACCGGGCCGCTGCGCCCCAATGCCGCGGCGGTCTGCGCGGCCAACACCGCGCCCATCGTCGCCGTCGACCTCCCCAGCGGCATCGACGTCCAGACCGGCGCCACCGACGGCGCCCATGTGCACGCCGCGCTGACCGTCACCTTCGGCGGGCTCAAACCCGTGCACGGACTGGCGGACTGCGGCCGCGTCGAACTCATCGACATCGGACTCGACCTGCCGGAGCCGGCGTTCCTCGGATTGGAAGCGCACGACGTCCGCGCCCGCTGGCCGGTTCCGCACCCGTCGGACGACAAGTACAGCCAAGGCGTCACGGGTGTGCTTGCCGGGTCGGCGACGTATCCGGGCGCGGCAATCTTGAGCAGCGGCGCCGCCGTCGCCGCGACCTCGGGCATGGTCCGTTACGCCGGCTCCGCGCACGCCGAAGTGGTGTCGCACTGGCCGGAAGTCGTTGCAGCGGCGGATATGACGGCTGCGGGACGGGTCCAGGCGTGGGTGGTCGGCCCCGGGCTCGGTACCGATACCGCCGGCGACGACGCGCTGCGGTTCGCGCTGGACACCGACCTGCCCGTGATCGTCGACGCCGATGCACTGACCTTGTTGGCCGCCGACCTCGACCTCGTCGCGGACCGCGCGGCACCGACGGTGCTGACGCCCCATGCCGGCGAATTCGCCCGGCTCGCAGGACATCCGCCCGGACCCGACCGGGTGACCGCTACCCGCGAACTGGCCGAACGTCTGGGCGCCACCGTCCTGTTGAAGGGCAACGTCACCATCATCGCCGAATCGGACGGCCCCACCTATCTCAATCCCGCCGGCCAATCCTGGGCTGCCACAGCCGGATCCGGCGACGTGCTGTCCGGCATCATTGGCGCCCTGCTGGCGTCGGGCATCGCACCGGGTGAGGCCGCCGCGATGGCGGCCTTCGTGCATGCCCGTGCGGCGGGCCTGTCCGCAGCCGACCCCGGTCCCAACCCCGCGCCCACATCGGCGCACCGCATCCTGGCCCATGTCCGGGCCGCTGTCGCATCGCTCTAATCAAGGGGGAATCAGTATGTCGCGCAAGCATGTTCATGGACCGATCATGAGCCCGGCCTACACCGGGCGGTTGTCCACCGCGCCGGTCCCATCGTTGCGTCTGCCCGACGACCCGCTGGACCCGCAGGCCGCCTACCGCTTCATCCACGACGAGCTGATGCTCGACGGCAGCTCCCGGTTGAACCTCGCGACGTTCGTCACCACGTGGATGGACCCCGAGGCCGAGAAGCTGATGGCCGAGACGTTTGACAAGAACATGATCGACAAGGACGAATACCCGGCGACCGCGGCCATCGAGTCCCGCTGCGTGTCCATGGTGGCCGACCTCTTCCACGCCGAAGACCTGCGCGACGATGACCCGTCGTCGGCCTGCGGGGTCTCGACCATCGGTTCCAGCGAGGCCGTCATGCTGGCCGGCCTGGCTCTCAAATGGCGGTGGCGCGAGAAGGTCGGCGACTGGAAGGGACGCACCCCCAACCTCGTGATGGGCGCCAACGTCCAGGTGGTGTGGGAGAAGTTCTGCCGCTACTTCGACGTCGAGCCGCGGTACCTGCCGATGGCCGAGGACCGCTATGTCATCACCCCGGAGCAGGTGCTCGCCAGTGTCGACGAGGACACCATCGGGGTGGTGGGCATCCTGGGGACCACGTTCACCGGTGAGCTCGAGCCCATCGCTGAGATCTGCGCGGCGCTCGATCAGCTCGCGCAGGAGAAGGGCCTGGACATCCCCGTCCACGTCGACGCCGCCAGCGGCGGTTTCGTGGTGCCGTTCCTGCACCCGGATCTGCACTGGGATTTCCGGCTGCCGCGGGTGGTCTCGATCAACGTCAGCGGCCACAAGTACGGGCTGACGTACCCCGGCATCGGCTTCGTGGTCTGGCGCAGCAAGGAGCACCTGCCCGAGGACCTCGTCTTCCGGGTGAACTACCTGGGCGGCGATATGCCGACCTTCACCCTGAACTTCTCTCGGCCCGGCAATCAGGTGGTCGGCCAGTACTACAACTTCCTGCGCCTCGGCCGGGCCGGCTACACGCAGATCATGCGCTGCCTGTCGGACACCGCCCGGTGGATCGGCGACGAGCTGCGGGGCAGCGAACACTTCGAGGTCATCACCGACGGCTCGGCGATCCCGGTGATCGCGTGCCGGCTCAAGGGCAAACGGCCCTACACCGAATTCGACGTGTCGCACGCGCTGCGTGCCTACGGCTGGCAGGTGCCGGCGTACACCATGCCCGAGGGTGCGACGGACATCGCAGTGCTGCGTGTGGTGGTGCGTGAGGGCTTCTCGGCGGACCTGGCCCGTGCCCTGCGCGACGACCTGACCACCGTGCTGAACAGCCTCGACGAACTGAAACCGAAGGGCCAGTTCGACGACGTGCAGCCGTTCGCCCACTAGGGGACGAACCTGAGCTTGTGTTCCAGATCTCCCGAAATCGTGGTGCACAAGCTCAGGCTCGACGCGGATCAGCGGGCGTCTGGGAGAATCGGAGGCGATATGAGCTCGCCCGATCCTCAACCCGCTGCCCAGGCCGTCATCGACCTGGGCGCAATTGCGCATAACGTGCGGCTTCTGCGGGAACGCGCAAGCAGCGCCGCGGTGATGGCGGTGGTCAAGGCCGACGGTTACGGGCACGGTGCGCCGCAGGTGGCGCGTGCCGCCCTGGCGGCCGGGGCCGCCGAGCTCGGCGTCACCAACATCACCGAGGCACTGGCGCTGCGGCAGGCCGGCATCACTGCGCCCGTGCTGTCCTGGCTGAACCTGCCCGGCACCGACTTCGCGCCCGCGCTGGCCGCCGATGTGCAGGTGGCGGTGGCGTCGGTACGGCAGTTCGACGACGTGCTCGACGGCGTGCGCCGCAGCGGTGCGCCGGCCACACTCACCGTCAAGGTCGACACCGGCCTGAGCCGCAACGGCGTCAGCCCCGCCGAGTACCCGGCCCTGCTCGACGCCATCGCCCGGGCCGCCGCCGACGGCGCGGTACGCCCCCGCGGCATCATGAGCCACCTCGCATGCGGCGACGACCCGCAGCACCCGATGAACGACACCCAGGCCGAGCGCCTCACTGCGGCTCGGAAACAGGCCGCGGCGGCCGGCGTGCACTTCGAAGTGGCGCACCTGGCCAACTCGCCCGCGACCCTGACGCGGCCCGATCTGCATTTCGATGTGGTGCGGCCGGGTATCGCGGTCTACGGGCAGACGCCGATCCCCGCGCTCGGCGATTTCGGCCTGCGGCCCGTCATGACGCTGAAATGCCCTGTCACCGCGGTACGTTCGATCAAAGCCGGCGACGGCGTGTCCTACGGGCACACCTGGATCGCCGACCGCGACACCACCGTCGGGTTGATCCCGCTCGGCTATGCCGACGGGGTCTTCCGCGGTCTGAGCGGACGCATCGACGTCAGCATCAACGGCGCCCGGTACCGCAACATCGGCCGAATCTGTATGGACCAGTTCGTGGTTGACCTCGGACCCGACGGTGCCGGTGTCAAGGTCGGCGACGAGGCGGTGCTGTTCGGCTCGGGCGCCGCCGGTGAGCCGACGGCGCAGGACTGGGCCGAACTGCTGGGCACCATCAACTACGAGGTCGTCACCAGCCCGCGGGGCCGGGTCGCCCGGACCTATCGCGAGTCGACGGGCTGACGTCCATGAGCGACAACAGGAATGCCCGGTGGCTGGCGGGCATGGCCGGGCTCACGGCCGTGGGGTCAGTCGCCGGGATCAGCGTCGCCCGCTCGTTGCGCCGCCGTGGAGGTGAAGACCCTTACGCGGGTGAAGATTTCACCACGCTCGACGCCGACCGCGGGTACGTGGTGACGGCCACCGACGGCGTGCCGCTGGCAGTCCGCGAGGTCGGCCCGAAAGACGCCCGGCTGACGGTGCTCTTCGCACACGGATTCTGTAACAGCATGGGCTCCTTCCACTTTCAGCGGGCCCGGCTGGCCGAGCGGTGGGGCGATCAGGTCCGCATGGTGTTCTACGACCAGCGCGGGCACGGCCGGTCCTCGGCCGGTCCGACCGACTCGTACACCGTCCCGCAACTGGGGCAGGACCTCGAATCGGTGATGCGGGTGATGGCGCCGCGGGGGCCCGTGGTGTTGGTCGGTCACTCGATGGGTGGCATGACGGTGCTGTCCCACGCCCGGCAGTTTCCGCACAACTACCCCGCCCGCGTGTGCGGCGTCGCCATCCTCGCCTCTGCGGCACAAGGGGTTACCCGTTCGCCGTTGGGTGAGGTGCTGCAGAATCCGGCGCTGGAGGCGGCGAAAGTCGCAGTGCGGTTCGCGCCCGGCGCGGTCAGTGCGGGCCGTGGCGCGGCGAAGGCCGTCATCGGCCCGGTGCTCAAGGCCGCGTCGTTCGGTGACGACGCAGTCAGCCCGTCGGTGGCTCGGTACGTCGAGAAGATGACGCACAACACCTCGATCCGCACGACCGTCGAGTTCCTGCACGCACTCGAAACCCACGACGAGGCAGGCGCGCTGCCGGTCTTGCAGCACGTGCCCACGCTGATCGCCTGCGGCGACCACGATCTGCTCACCCCACTGGCCAAGTCCGAGGCGATGGCCCGGCAGCTGCCGAAGTCTGAACTGGTCATTGTCGAAGGGGCCGGGCACATGGTGCACATGGAGCAACCCGAACTGATCAACGAGGCGCTGGAGCGCTTCGTCGAGCACGCCACGCCGTCACGGCTGGTGGCGCTCACCCGGCATCTGCGTGGAAAGGCCAAGCGCAATGGATGATTCGCACGGCACCGTGCACCTGCCGACCGAGGCCGACACCATGGCCCTCGGCGCCCGGTTCGGCGCCGAACTCAAGGTCGGCGACGTCGTGGTGCTCACGGGGCCGCTGGGCGCCGGGAAAACCATGCTGGCCAAGGGCATTGCGCAGGGTATGGATGTCGACGGCGCGGTGACGTCGCCGTCGTACGTGCTGGCCCGGGTACATCCCGCCCGCCGTGCCGGACACCCCGCGATGGTGCACGTCGACATGTACCGACTGCTCGATTCAGGCAGCACCGACCTGCTCGGAGAACTCGACTCGCTCGACCTCGACACCGACCTCGACGACGCCGTGGTGATCGTCGAGTGGGGCGAGGGTCTGGCCGAGCGATTGTCGGCCAGCCATCTGGACATCCGGTTGGAGCGCGCCGACGACGACACCCGTACCGCTGTCTGGCATTGGAGCCGTGGATGATTCTCGCCATCGATACCGCCACCCCGGCCGTCACCGCCGGTGTGGCACGGCGTTCCGCGGCCGGCGTCGAGGTGCTGGCCGAACGGATCACCCTCGATGCCCGCGCGCACGCCGAGCAGTTGACGCCCAATGTGATTGCCGCCGTTGCCGATGCCGGTATCACGTTCGCCGACCTGGAAGCCGTGGTCGTCGGCTGCGGGCCGGGCCCCTTCACCGGGTTGCGGGTCGGCATGGCCACCGCAGCTGCGTACGGACAGGCGCTCGGCATCCCCGTGTACGGCGTGTGCAGCCTGGATGCGATCGCCCCGGCGACTCCCGGAGAACTGTTGGTGGTCACCGATGCCCGTCGCCGCGAGGTGTACTGGGCGCGGTACCGCGGCGGCGCGCGGGTCGAGGGACCGGCGGTGAGCGCCGCGGCCGACGTCGAGCCCGGGTCGGGTTCGGTGGCCGGCCCGGCCGCGCAGGCCGCACTGTTCCCGTTGCCTTCGCTCGACGTCGAGTACCCCACCGTGACCGGCCTCGTGACCGCCGCCGACTGGGACCAGCCGCCCGCCGCGCTGGTGCCGCTGTACCTGCGCCGACCCGACGCGAAAACCCTTGCCGAGCGGGGACTCTCGTGACCATCGAGTACGGTCCCCTGACGGTCGGCGACGCCGACCGGTGCGGCGAACTGGAGGCGATCCTGTTTCCCGGTGACGACCCGTGGCCGGCAGTTGCCTTCATCCGCGAGCTCGACTCGGCACACAACCACTACGTCGCCGCACGCGAGGGCAAGCATCTGGTGGGGTATGCCGGCATCAGCCGGCTGGGCCGTAAACCGCCGTTCGAGTACGAGGTGCACACCATCGGGGTCGATCCGGCGTACCAGGGCCAGGGCATCGGCCGCGAGCTGCTGGACCGGCTGTTGGCCATTGCCGATGGCGGCACCGTGTTCCTAGAGGTGCGCACCGACAACAAGCCGGCGATCGGCCTGTACGAAAGCGTCGGGTTTGTGAAGATGGGTGTGCGCAAACGGTATTACCGGATCAGTGGCGCGGACGCATACACCATGCGACGGGACGCGCAGGTGAGCAGCGTGTCAGGCGACGCGGACGTGAGGAGCGAGTCAGGCTCATGACAATCATCTTGGCCATCGAAAGTTCCTGTGACGAAACAGGCGTCGGCATCTGCGAATTGGCGGACGACGGCACCGTGACGCTCTTGGCCGACGAGGTCGCCTCCAGCGTCGACGAGCACACCCGCTATGGCGGCGTGGTCCCCGAGATCGCCTCGCGTGCGCACCTGGAATCGCTGGGGCCCACCATGAATCGCGCCCTGGCGGCCGCCGGCATCGAGCGGCCCGACGTTGTCGCCGCGACCATCGGGCCCGGCCTGGCCGGTGCACTGTTGGTGGGTGTGGCTGCGGCCAAGGCCTATTCGGCGGCGTGGGGTGTGCCGTTCTACGGTGTCAATCACCTGGGCGGGCACCTGGCCGCAGACGTCTACGACCACGGCCCGCTGCCCGAGAGCGTCGGGCTGCTGGTGTCGGGTGGTCATACCCATCTGCTGCATGTGCGATCCCTGGGCGAGCCGATCGAGGAACTCGGCAGCACCGTTGACGACGCGGCGGGCGAGGCCTACGACAAGGTGGCCCGGCTGCTCGGGCTCGGCTACCCCGGTGGCCGCGTGCTCGACGAACTGGCCCGCCAAGGCGACCGGAATGCCATCGTGTTCCCGCGCGGCATGACCGGTCCTCGAGATGACCCGTACGCCTTCAGCTTTTCCGGTCTCAAGACCGCCGTCGCCCGCCACACGGAGAAGCACCCCGACGCGTCGCACGCCGACGTCGCCGCCGGCTTCCAGGAGGCCGTCGCGGACGTGTTGACCCGCAAGGCGGTTCGTGCGGCCACCGACCTGGGCGTGTCCACACTGCTGATCGCCGGGGGAGTGGCCGCCAATTCGCGGTTGCGTGAGCTGGCCGAAGAGCGTTGTGCCGAGGCCGGTTTGACACTTCGGGTGCCCCGGCCGCGGCTGTGCACCGACAACGGGGCCATGATCGCCTCGTTCGCCGCGCACCTGATCGCGGCGGGAGCCAAACCGTCGCGGCTCGACGTGCCGAGCGACCCGGGGCTGCCGGTGGTGAAAGGCCAGATCGCGTGAGCCTGCAGGACGCCGCGGACAAACTGGAGATCACGGAGCTGCTGTACCGGTACGCCGAACTGATCGACGCCGGCGACTTCGACGGCGTGGGAAAACTGCTGGGGCGCGGGAACTTCATGGGCGTTGCCGGCGCCGAGGCCATCGCGGCGCTGTTCGCCAAGACCACCCGCCGTTTCCCCGATCACGGGAACACCCCGCGCACCCGGCATCTGGTACTCAACCCGATCGTTGAACTCGACGGCGATACCGCTCATGCGCGGTCGACGTTCTGCGTGGTGCAGCAGACCGAAACGGTTCCGCTGCAACCCATCGTGGTGGGCCGGTACGGCGATACGTTCGCGCGCGACGACGCCGGTTGGTACTTCACCGAACGTGTTGTGGATGTGCAGATGGTCGGCAACGTATCCGACCACCTGAACATCGCGCTGTAGCCGTTACGCGTCGTTCGCGGCCGGGGAGAGCGGGATGAGGGGCAGTCGCAGCGCCCCCGGAGCGCCCTCCGGCACAACGGGTTTGATCGGAGCAATGGCGTCCACGCGGCGATAGGGCTGGCCCTGCTCGGGACGCAGGTCCTCCTCGCCCTTGTTGGGCCACATCGCCGCCGCACGTTCGGCCTGGGCGGTGATGGTCAGCGACGGGTTCACGCCCAGGTTCGCCGAGACCGCCGACCCGTCAACGACACTCAGGGTCGGGTATCCGTAGACGCGGTGGTACGGGTCGATGACGGCGTGCTCGGCGTCCGAGCCGATGGCGCAACCGCCGAGGAAATGCGCGGTCATCGGGATGTTGAACAGCTCGCCCCAGGTGCCGGCCGTGACGCCGTCGATCTTCTCGGCGACCCGGCGGGTCGCGTCGTTGCCGGCCGGGATCCATGTCGGGTTGGGCTGGCCGTGGCCCTGCTTGCTCGACAGGTGCCAGCCGCGCAGTCCTCGCTTGGTGAATGTGGTGATCGAGTTGTCCAGGTTCTGCATCACCAGCGAAATCACCGTGCGCTCACTCCAATTGCCGACCGTCAGGACCCGCAGCAGTGCGCGCGGATGCGTCACAGCCAGACCCAGCGCCTTCAGCCAGCGCGGCCACCGGCCGCCGCCGTCGGTCATCACCGTCTGGAGGAGACCCATCGCGTTGGAGCCCTTGCCGTAGCGCACCGATTCGATGTGGGTGTCGCTGGTCGGATGGAACGACGACGTGATGGCCACGCCGCGGGTCAGGTCCAGCGCCGGGTCGACCTTGTATTTCATTGCGCCCACGATCGATTCGGAGTTGGTGCGGGTGAGCACGCCGAGGCGGTCCGACAGCTGGGGCAGGGTGCCGCTGTCCTTCATCTTGTGCAGCAGGTTCTGCGTGCCCCAGGTACCGGCCGCCAGGACGACGTGCCGCGCCGTGAATGTCCGACGGTTCTTGCGCAGGGTCCGGCCGGTGCGCACGGTGTCGATCTCCCAGATGCCGCTCGGGCTCTGTCGTACCGAATCGACCGTTGTCAGCGGATGCACTGTGGCGCCGGCATTCTCGGCCAGACCGAGGTAGTTCTTCAGCAGCGTGTTCTTGGCGCCGTAGCGGCAGCCCGTCATGCAGCTGCCACATTCGATGCACCCGGTGCGGTCCGGTCCGACGCCGCCGAAGAACGGATCGGGCACGGTCTTGCCGGGTTCACCGAAGAACACCCCGACCGGCGTCTGGACGAACGTGTCGCCCACACCCATGTCCTCGGCGACCGCCTTCATGATCTCGTCGGCCGGGGTCATGCTCGGGTTGATCACCACGCCGAGCATTCGCCTGGCCTGGTCGTAGAACGGCGAGAGCTCGTCGGACCAGTCGGTGATGTGGGCCCACTGCGGGTCGTTGAAGAACGTCGCGGGCGGCTTGTAGAGCGTGTTGGCGTAGTTGAGCGACCCGCCACCGACGCCCGCCCCGGCCAGGATGACGACGTCGCGCAGCATGTGGATGCGCTGAATGCCGTAGCAGCCCAGCTTGGGAGCCCAGACGAATTTCCGGACGTCCCAACTGGTTTTGGGGAACTGGTCGTCGGTGAACCGGCGGCCGGCCTCCAGAACGCCCACGCGGTAGCCCTTCTCGGTCAGTCGCAGCGCGGTGACGCTGCCTCCGAATCCGGACCCGACGACGATCACGTCATAGTCGGTGTTGGACATGTGGCTCTCCTCAGTTGAAACGGCTGGTTTCGTCGTCGACCATGTCCATGGCGATGCGCCGGGCCCGGATCGCGGCCCGATCGGCCTTGACGTTGATGTCGCGCCGGCGGTCACCGGGTTCGTCAAGCCGCCGCTGAATCGTCTCCAGGATGGCCGCATCGCGAACGGCCCACTCGTGGAACATGATCCGCAGGTACTCGGTGACGGTGTCCTCGGCGCCGGCGTAGTTGCGTGCCATCTGCAGGAAGACGTGCGTCGAGCCCGGCGATTCGGGCGTGAACCCGTGAATCCGCAACAGCCCATAGGATTCGCCGTCGTCGATTTCGATGGCGTAGTGCTGCGTGTGCAGCGCGGGGGACACGAAGGTCCCCTCTTCGCGCCGGGTGGCCACCGACTCTTCGGGCAACCCGGTGATCGCCGACTCCCACGGCGCCAGCCGACTCGGGGGAGTGGACCGGGTGTAGGCCACCGAGCGTTCGGAGATCTCGACCTCGTTGAGCGGCGGGAGTTGCTGAATATCCGGTGGCACGACCTCGGGATGCGTCACGAACACATCGGTCAGGTCGAGATAATGCTCATGCAGCAGAAGGTAATTCGCCTCGATACGTAGCACCTCGGTGGTGCTGGTCCAGCCGGTACCGTCCAGGTACCACGGCACGCGTGGCGGTGGGCGCAGGGCGGCAGCACGCGGTTCGCCGAGCCAGATCCAGACGAACGGCGCGGTCTCGACGACCGGGTACGCCGCCACCCGGGCGCCGGGTGGCACGTTCTCCTGCGACGGCACGTCGGCCAGACAGCCGTCGGGCTCGTAGCTGAAGCCGTGATAGCCGCAGACGACACGATCGCCGTCCCGCCGGCCCTCCGACAAGGGATAGGCGCGGTGCGCGCAGCGGTCTTCCAGGGCGACCACTTCACCGGACGCGCGGCGGTACAGGACCACGTGCTTGTCCAGCAGACGCCGGGCCAGCAGTCCCGCGCCGACCTCATCGCTGAGCGCGGCCACGTACCAGCAGTTCAACGGGTAGTTGGTTCTCATAGGTCGAGCACCAGCCTTTCGGACCGGGAGCGCGAGACGCAGATCATGATGGTTTTGTTCTCCGCCTTCTCCGAGTCGTTGAGCACGGAGTCGCGGTGATCGCCGATGCCGGCGATAATTTCGCATTCACAGGTGCCGCACACGCCTTCCATGCACGACCCCAGTACGTCCAGGCCCGCTTCTTCGGCGACGTCGTAGATCGTCTTGTCCGACGGCACGGTGAGGGTGATGCCGGAACGCTGGCATTCGATCTCGAACGTGTCGAGGGCGTCGGCCGGTTCCTCGATGGTCTTCGCCGAGAAGCGCTCGAGGTGCAGGCTGCCGTCGGGCCAGGCCTGGCAGCCCTTCTCGACCGCGTCGAGCAGGCCCTCGGGTCCACAGCAGTAGACCAACGTGTTGTCTTGCGGCGCCGCCAGCACCGCCGCCAGCTTGGTCCGGAAAGCGTCGCCGTGCTCGTCGCGCGCGCAGATGGTCACGCGGTCGCCGAAGCGTTCCAGCGCGTCCAGGTACGCCATCGACGAGCGGGCGCTGCCGCCGTAGATCAGCTGCCAGTCGGCGCCGGTGGCCTCGGCGGCCTCGATCATCGGGAGCATCGGCGTGATGCCGATACCGCCGGCGACGAACTGGTAGCGCGGCGAGTTCACGAGCGCGAAGTGGTTGCGCGGCCCGCGCACCCGGACGGTGGTGCCCTCGTGGAGCTTGTCGTGGACGTACTGCGAACCTCCACGGCTGTTCGGGTCGAGCAGGATGCCCACCTGCCACTCGGTGCGGCTGGCGGTGCTGCCGCACAGGGAGTACTGCCGTGTCAGCGACGGCGACATGACCAGGTCGATGTGAGCGCCGGGGGTCCACTCCGGCAGGTCCGCGCCGGAGGGGTCGGCGAGCGTCAGCGTGACGACACCGTCCGCGGATTGCTCGCGCCGGCGCACCTCGAGGTCGACCTCGACTTCCCGGTATGCAGCGTTACTCACAGTGCCCTCTGTTCTTCGTCCGAGCGGCGCATTGCCGTGCGGCGGACGGGGATCGACTTGTACTGGTTCAGGAACAGCGCCCGCACGCGGGTGGGATCACCGTCGAGCGCGAGGTCGGGGAACCGGCGGACGGTCTCCTGAATCCACAGCTTCAGTTCCAGCCGAGCCAGGTTGGCGCCCAGACAGAAGTGCTTGCCGCGGCCACCGAAGGCCTGGTGCCTGTCCGCCAACTCCTCGCGGGTGATGTCGAACTCGTGCGGATTCTCGAAGACGGTCTCGTCCCGGTTGGACGCCAGATACCACAGCAGCAGCCGGTCGCCCTCCTTGATCTGCTTGCCGTGCAGCTCGAAGTCCGTCGTCGCGGCCCGGCCCATGAAGGCGAAGGCGGGTGCGTAGCGCAGGCCCTCCTCGACGGTGGGCTCCAGCAGCTCCGGGTTCTCCTGCAGCAGGATCAGCTGATCCGGGTTCTGCATCAGGGCCAGCATCGTCGCGCTGTACGTGGCGCGCGTCGAGTCGTTGCCGGCCGTCATGAGCAGGGTGAAGAACGTGGCCATCTCGAGTTCGTTGAGCTTCTCGCCGTCCACTTCGGCGTTCATCACCGCGGTGATCAGGTCGTCGCGCGGGTTGTCCCGGCGCTGAGCCATCTGCTCGCCCAGGTAGGTGATGATCTCTCCGACGATGGCGCCGGCGTCATCCCACTGCGAGCGGATTTCCGGGTCTTCGAACGCGCTGAACACGTTGGTCCAGTAGACGAGGCGCTCGTCATCCTCGGGGGGTGTCCCGAGCATCGAGCCGATCACCCGGGCCGGCACCGGCCGGGCGATGTCGCGGACCAGGTCGAAGCTCTCGCGGTCGGCCACGCTGTCGAGGACGTCGTTGATGATCTGCTTGATGGCGTCTTCGTGGGCCGCGACACGTTCGGGTGTGAAGGCCTTGATGACGAGGGCCTTGAGCCGGTCGTGCCGGGGCGGGTCCATCGAAATCAGCTGCAGCCGCTGGACATCCAGCGGCACACCGATGTCGTCGACGTTGAAGATGCCGCGCTTCTCGGACGAGAACGTGCGGTGGTCGCGGCTGACGGTGCGGACGTCGTCGAAGCGGGTGATGGACCAGAAGCCGCCTTCGCCGGGGACGTTGCGCTGGGGGCTGTAGTGCACGGGGTCTTCGCGTCGCATTCGGGCGAACAGCTCATACGGCGGACCGTCGTCCCACACCGCGGGGTCGGCGAGGTCGACGGCGGCGAGGTCCACTTCGGTTGCGGCGGCAGTAGCCACGTTGCCCTCCTCGTTGGTCTGGTGTCTACGAAAGCTATTCATCGCGGCCGCCCTGATCGACGTCTCGGGACGACCAACTCTCAGGGCGTTTGCGGAGCGTAGTTGTCGTGCGGCGACAAAGCCCGATTTGCGGCAACTTCGGCGCCTCGTGATCTACGGTCGTGTCATGCCGGGAAGACGCGTCGACGAAGGGGCCGTCGTCGCGCGCGCAGCCGAGGTGATCGGCGCGCTCGACGGCAAGCTGAACGACATCACGCAGTCGATCCAGAAGATCCTCCTGACCGAGATTGCCGAGCTCAGCGAGGATGCCCAACTGCTCGAATTGCAGGCGCACACCGTCGCCGCCAATGTCGAGACCGTCTTCGCCTCGATCCGCCACCGGATCCCGATCGAGGACGTCGTCCCGCCGACGGAGTCGCTCGAACACGCCAGGCGGATGGCGCAGCGCGGCGTTCCGGCAAATGCGGTGGTGCGCGCGTACCGGCTGGGTCACCAGGAAGTCATGAACTTCGTGCTCGACGAGATCGCGGACTCGGACCTGGATCCGCGCCGGGGCCTCGACGTTTTCAAGTACTTCCAGACCGTCGCGTTCGGTTACATCGACTGGATTTCGCAGCAGGTCCTCATCACCTACCAGCAGGAGTACGACCGCTGGGTGGAGAACCGGAACAGCATGCGGGCCCAGCGGGTTCGCGCGATTCTCACCGCGGCCGGCGGCGACGTCGACGAGCTCACCGAGGAAATCCGCTACCCGTTGCGACGCGTGCACCTGGCCCTGGCGCTGTGGTACCCCGATGACCACGGCGGCGACGAGCTGGTCCGCATGGAGCGTTTCGCCAACCACCTCGCCACATCGCTCGGCACCCATGAGCCGCCGCTGTTCCTGTCGGTCGACCATCTCACCGCGTGGGTCTGGCTGCCGCTGTCGGCGCAGGGCGCCGAGGGCGCTTCGGACCGGATCCGCGAATTCGCGGCGACACAACAGGATTCGCCGTGGATGGCGCTGGGCAATCCGTTGCCCGGCATCGAAGGGTTCCGGCGCTCGCATGAGCAGGCGGTGAACGCCCGCGCGGTGGCGGTGGTGTCGGGCTCGGTCGAACGGCGCATCACCGCGGCGAGCGATCCGGGGTTGCCCGTCGCGACGCTGCTCGGCGACAACGTCGGATCGGTCGGCGCCTGGGTGGCCGAAATCCTGGGTCCGCTCGCGAGTGACACCGAGAACGACGAACGGCTTCGCGAGACGCTGCGCGTGTTCCTGCGGACCGGGTCGAGTTTCAAGGCCGCCGCGGACGAAATGCATCTGCATTCGAATTCGATCAAGTACCGGGTCAACCGCGCGATCAGTCGCCGGGGCACGCCGATTGTCGACGATCGCATCGAGGTCGAGGTCGCATTGCTGTTGTGCCACTGGTTCGGTCAGGCCGTTCTGAACTGACAATTCGCCGCGACGGGGCATTTGTGGACCGTCGACAACACGCGCCCCGGGTGCGGTACGAACTTTGGCTGTTTGCGACGTAGTTCGCTTGCGCTGCCGTCAGTAGTTTTTGGATCACTGCGAAACGCATGTCAGCGAGCCGGTCCTTTGGATAATTACTCGCACAGTCTGACGGAGGCGAATTATGGGCGACGATCCAAAATCCGACAAAGCTCGCGGCACCTCGCCCTCCGACGATCACGGTCAAGAGCCGAGCGGTAATCCCTTGGGCGCCTTGGTCGATCCGCTCGCCAAGCTCGGTATCGACACTGCGCGCGACATCGCGGCGGCCGTGCAATCGACCCGAGCTGCCGCCGGCGATCTGCTGAAGGTCGTCAATATTCTGAGCCGGTTGCCGGGTCGCGAGACGCACCCGACACCGACAGCGATCTCGTCGCCGGCGGATGCTGCCGATGACAGCGACAATATTGACGATGGCGACGAAAATGCTGCTGCCGCAACCGCTGTGCTGCCCGTCGTGACGCCGGACGCGTCGCCGGTCGAGAACCCGGGAATCTTCGGCGGCCTCAAGCGCGCCGCGGAGTCTGCGCTCAATCCCGCCGCCGTCATCGGCGTCGCCGTCACGCCGGTACGCCGGGTGATGGGTGGCTCCGGCGACACCGTCAAGAAGAAGTCCGAACACCGCGACGGCGACAAGAAGGAGGCGAAGCACGACAGCGACGCTGATCTGCGCCACTGGGGCGACGAGCTGATTGCCAAGTCGCAGAAGCCGACACGCAAACAGGCGCACCGGCATCCGGCATTCAGCCAGATTCTCAATGAGCTTGCGCCGGACGATGTTCGGATGCTGCGCTTCCTGGCCGTCGCAGGCATCCAGCCGTCCATCGACATCCGGACCAAGACGATGTTCCACGTCGGCTCGGATCGGCTCGTCAGTGGCGTGAACATGATCGCGGACATGGCCGGCTGCCGGTGGCCCGAGGCGGACCAACGCTATCTGGCCAACCTCAATCGTCTTGGTCTGGTGCGCTTTTCGTCTGAGCCGGTGGCGGACTACCGGCGCTACGCGCTGCTCGAGGTGCAACCGCGGGCACTTGAGGTGACCGAGGTGATGCCCAAGACGATCAGCGTGTACCGCAGCATCTACCTGTCGGACTTCGGCAAACAGTTCTGCGAAGTCTCTGCATCGACACCGAGGGTTACAACGCCGGTGGCTGGGCCACCGATGAGCGCGGCGACAAGATCATCGGGAAAGGCCCACCTGATCCCGCCGCGCACCACAAGCACTGATCCGACCCCGACAAGCCCAGGGATATGCCATGACAACGCTCGCCGCCGGGCCCTTTCTTGATTGGGAGGAGCTCACCGGACAATCGAAATTCATCGTCGACATATCAGCGTGCCGATCTTCAGCGCGATCGCCGGCTTGATCACCAACTGGACCGGCGTCATCATGTTGTTCGCGCCCGTGCGGTTCACCGGCTTCTATGTGCCGGGCCTGAAACGGATATTTCCCTTTCTGCCCCGCAAGGTCCAGATTCTGCCCACCTTCGCGCCCAACGGAATTCTGGGTTTCCAGGGATTCATTCCGTGTCGCGCCGAGAAGATGGCCAGCCTCATCGTCGATACATCCATAGCCCGGATCGGCAAGATTTCGGACTTCTACGCACAACTCAATCCCGACAAACTCGCCAAAGCCATTGCGGTGGCGGCACGACCGGACATCGGCCGGCTGACCACCGAGATCATCGAGGGCCGGCATCCGCAGATGTGGCGCTCACTCCCGCGGCCGCTGAAAGACGAGGTGCTGCAGACCGTCGACGCCGAGTTGCCAACCATTTCCAAGCGGGCCTTCGCCAAGGTCGGCGAGAACATCGACCAGCTGCTCAACGTCAAGCTCATGACCGTCAACTTCCTGCGTCGCAACCCAGAAGTGTTGCGGGACATCATCAAAGGCTTGGCGGTGCCCGAACTCCGCTTCATGGTGCGCATCGGCGCGCTGGGCTTCCCGTTCGGTGTCCTGCTGGCACTGTGGCTGTCGCTGATCTACTACTCCAGCGACGAGGCGCGCGAACACGCTGCGGCACATGGCGGTTTCGCCATCCACCTGCCGGGATTTCTCGACTCGATCCTGCACTTCCTGCCGGCCTGGCTGTGGGTGCTCGGCGGGGCCGCGGTGATCGGCATCATCGTCAACATCATCGCGATCAAGGTGGTGTTCGAACCCGGTGAGCCACAGCCCCGCTACAAATACCTCTGGAAGCAGGGACTTTTCGCGAAGCGGCAGCACCAGGCCGCTCACGAACTCGCCACCATGCTGTCGCTACAGGTCCTGACGGTCAAGAACTTCGCGCACGAACTGCTCAACGGCGCCAGCGCGGACAAGACCCGGGCGCTGATCCAGTCCGCGGTGGGCGAAGAGGCCGAGCGCATCCTGGGCCCGTACCGCGTCGTCGCCCGCAACTCGTTCGGTGTCGTCGATGTCGAAGGGCTGCAACGCGGCGCCGGCGACAAGCTGGTCGATTTCGCCCCGAGCGTCCTCTACGACCCCGGGTTCAACAAGACCCAGGCCAAGAAGATCGAGACGTTCGCGACCGAGAAGTTCCGGGCGCTGCCGCCCGACAAGTTCGGCGAGATGCTGTACTCGGCCATCGAGCAGGACGCCTGGCTGCTGTACGCCCACGGTGGACTCCTGGGCATCCTCGTCGGCGCCGTCCACATCCTCGTCTTCGGTGCCTGACACCCCGATCGAAGGGACCGCCATGACGTCCTACTCCCGAATCGTCGTCGGCACCGACGGGTCCGACGAGGCGACCGACGCGGTCACCGTCGCCGGCGTGGTGGCCGCTGCCCTCGGTGTGCCGGTCACCGTCGTCACCGCGTGGAAGCCCAGCGTCTCGGTGCCGGGTGGCCGGGAACAGCCGTGGGCGGATCTGACGGCCGAGGGCGCCGACGTCGATCTCACCGCGTTGGGCGTCACGACGATCGACAAGGTTCCCGTGAAGGGCAGTGCGTTCGACGCCCTGGTCGACGCTGCCGCGCAGTCGGAGCGACCGCTGATCGTCGTCGGTGCGGCAGGCCTCGGCCAGACCGCCAGCCGCTTGTGGGGGAGTACCTCGAACGAACTGTCGCACCACAGCCCGGTCGACGTGCTGTTCGTGCGCAAGCCGGTGGCGGCGGTGCAGACGATCGCCCTGGCCACCGACGGCTCGGACACCTCGGTGCGTGCGGTCCGGGCCGGGTATGACCTGGCGGCCGGGGCCCGGCCGATCCTGGTCACTGTCGGAGGCGACGCCGCCGCGGCCGAGGAGACCCTGAACACGGTCGCAAGCCGGCTGGGAATCGCCGGGTCGCTGGAGCGGCAGGCGCTGACCGGCGACCCGGCGGACGTGCTCGCAGCTGCCGATTACGACCTTCTCGTGATCGGGAACCGCGGCATGGCGGGCTTCGCCCCGGGTCCTCGGTTCGACGGCCAACACCATCACGCACCGGGCGACGTCCAACCTGCTCCTGGTCAACACGTCACCGGCGGCTGGGTAGCCTGCGGTTTCCGCCCACAGCGAGTTCGTCGAATCCGGCACTGCCCCACCCTTGAGCGCTAGCACTCGCGTGTATAGAGTGCTAGGTGGCACGCGGCCAACCGCGCTCCGGCACCCGCGACGACGGTGTGTGGTCAGGACGCTTGCCGAACAACCTGGCATCCGGGGATTGGCCCTGGATCGACATACCAACCAAGTGGAGGGCTTCCATCGTGGCAGTCAACATCAAGCCACTCGAGGACAAGATCCTCGTTCAGGCCAACGAGGCCGAGACCACGACCGCTTCCGGTCTGGTCATCCCTGACACCGCCAAGGAAAAGCCGCAGGAAGGCACCGTCGTCGCAGTTGGCCCCGGCCGCTGGGATGAGGACGGCGAGAAGCGGATCCCCCTGGACGTTGCCGAGGGCGACACCGTCATCTACAGCAAGTACGGCGGCACCGAGATCAAGTACAACGGCGAGGAGTACCTGATCCTCTCGGCCCGCGACGTGCTGGCTGTCGTCTCCAAGTAAGCATTCGTGTCCCGCCCCGGAAATCCCCGTGTCCGCACGGGCGGTTTTCGGGGCGGTATGCGTTAGGCGTCAAGAAAGACTTTTATGAGCAAGCAGATTGAATTCAACGAAGCTGCGCGCCGCGCCATGGAAGCCGGTGTCGACAAGCTCGCCGACGCGGTCCGCGTCACGATCGGCCCGCGCGGCCGGAACGTGGTGCTGGCCAAGGCCTTCGGTGGCCCACAGGTCACCAACGACGGCGTCACCATCGCGCGCGACATCGACCTGGAAGACCCGTTCGAGAACCTGGGCGCCCAGCTGGTCAAGTCCGTCGCGACCAAGACCAACGACGTCGCCGGCGACGGCACCACCACCGCCACGGTGCTGGCCCAGGCCATCGTGAAGGCCGGTCTGCGCAACGTCGCTGCCGGTGCCAACCCGATCGCGCTCGGCGCGGGCATCTCGAAGGCCGCCGACGCGGTGTCCGAGGCCCTGCTGGCCGCGGCCAAGCCGGTGTCCGACAAGACCGCCATCGCCCAGGTCGCGACCGTTTCGTCGCGCGACGAACTGATCGGCGAGCTGGTCGGCGAGGCCATGACCCGCGTCGGTGCCGACGGCGTCGTCACCGTCGAGGAGTCCTCGACCCTGAACACCGAGCTCGAGGTCACCGAGGGCGTCGGCTTCGACAAGGGCTTCCTGTCGGCGTACTTCGTCACCGACTTCGACGCCCAGGAAGCCGTCCTCGAGGACGCGCTGGTGCTGCTGCACCGCGACAAGATCAGCTCGCTGCCCGACCTGCTGCCGCTGCTGGAGAAGGTCGCCCAGGCCGGTAAGCCGCTGCTGATCGTCGCTGAGGACATCGAGGGTGAGGCCCTGTCGACCCTGGTCGTCAACGCCATCCGCAAGACCCTCAAGGCCGTCGCGGTCAAGGCGCCGTTCTTCGGTGACCGCCGCAAGGCGTTCCTGGAGGACCTCGCCGTCGTCACCGGTGGCCAGGTCGTCAACCCCGACGTGGGCCTGACACTGCGCGAGGCGGGCCTCGATGTGCTGGGCACCGCCCGCCGCGTCGTGGTCAGCAAGGACAGCACCGTGATCGTCGACGGCGGCGGCACCGCCGAGGCCATCGACGGCCGCAAGGCGCAGCTGCGCAGCGAGATCGAGGCCTCGGACTCGGATTGGGACCGCGAGAAGCTCGAAGAGCGCCTCGCCAAGCTGGCCGGCGGCGTGGCCGTCATCAAGGTCGGCGCTGCCACCGAGACCGACCTGAAGAAGCGCAAGGAAGCCGTCGAGGACGCCGTCGCCGCCGCCAAGGCTGCGGTGGAAGAGGGCATCGTCACCGGTGGTGGCGCCGCTCTGGTCCAGGCTCGCACCGCCCTGGACGGCCTGCGTGGCTCGCTGACCGGCGACGAGCTGATCGGCCTCGAGGTCTTCTCCTCGGCGCTGTCGGCCCCGCTGTACTGGATCGCCACCAACGCCGGCCTCGACGGCCCCGTTGTGGTGAACAAGGTCTCGGAGCTGCCCGCCGGCCACGGCTTCAACGCCGCCACCCTGACCTACGGTGACCTGCTGGCCGACGGTGTCGTCGACCCGGCCAAGGTGACCCGGTCCGCGGTGCTCAACGCCGCTTCGGTGGCCCGGATGATCCTGACGACCGAGACGGCCGTCGTGGACAAGCCGGCCGAGGAAGCCGATCACGGGCACGGCCACCACGGTCACGCTCACTAGGGCCGTGCGGTAACACGTAGAAACAACGAAGGCCCCCTCGGTTGCGTAATGCAGCCTTGGGGGCTTTTCGTTTCAGTGGAAGTACATCCTGAAACAGGCATAGATCAGACCGACGCTCATGCCGGTTGCGGTCGGTTCGTCGCTAACTTCTCCGTGCCATATCCAGTACAAGCCGCCGATGCAGAGCGTTAGGCAGAGGAGCGCGCCAAGCGCCTTCAGGCCTCGGTCGTCCATACGGCGGAAAGCTACGCCCGTAGTCGGCCCTGCTTTATCCAATTGACGGGCTAGTAAACGCCGGTAGTGTCGGGCGGTATGCCAGCAGCAGAAGACGACGAACTGACAGAGGCGCATGGCGCGATCGACCACGCTGTCGCGTTCCTGCACCGACCTCTGGCCGGTGAGACGTTCCTTTACGTCATCAGGCAGCACTCAGACCACTGGACCTACCAACGCCGTGAACTCAGCGCCGGACTATTGGTCCTGGCGGGCGAGAGCGGTCGCGTTGCGAACGGCGAACAGGCTGCCGAGTGGGTCCATAACGACTGGCCTCGGCTGCGTAACCAACTCCGCTGGGCCAAGTACATGGCCAATAACCCGCCGCCTCGGTAAGCGGATTCGAAATGACGACGAACGCGGCAGTTGCGGCGGTGTTGTCGATCCTCGGCGCGTGCTGCGGGATCGTTGCAGTGGGTGCGTTGTTGGAACAACGAGCCAAAGCGCACCGAGCCGCCAAGCGGCTCGATGAGCCGGTGATTATCGACGGCGGTTGGCTTGGTGAGCCTCCGCCGGATGCGCCACCTCCGCATGACAATGAGATGGGCAACGTCCTGCGGGACATCATTGGTGTAGCCAACCCCGGTGCCGTGCCAATTGGGCTTGACCCTGTTTGGTGGACACAGGGTCAGGCGGCTTGTGCCGTCTGATTGATCCGGTTTTCAAACTCGACGGGGCTGATCATGCCCAGTGCGCTGTGACGCCGGCGGCGGTTGTAGACCCGCTCGATCCAGTCACCGACGGCGAGCCTAGCGGCAGCTTTCGTCGGCCACAACCGCCGGTCGTAAAACTCGACTTTCAGTGTCGCCCATAATGATTCAGTCGCAGCGTTATCCCAGCACACCCCGGTACGGCCCACCGACCGCAGCAGGTTGTTCTCCCGGGCGAACCGAGCCAGCTGCGCCGAGGTGTACTGACAGCCCCGATCGGCATGGAAAATCACCTTCTCTGGCAACGGGCCACGCAACGCGATCGCCATCGTCAACGCCGACTCGACAACATCGGTATGCAGGGTATCGGCGATCGCCCAACCGATCACCCGCCGCGAATGCCCGTCCCGTACCGCCGCCAGATACAACCAGCCTTCCCCAGTCCGCAGATAGGTGATGTCGCTGGTCCACACCGCGTTGAGCACACCGGTATCGAAACGACGTTTGACCAGGTCCGGGATCGCTTCGGCATCCGGGTCCGCCACGGTGGTCGGCGGACCGAAAGTGCGCGGACTGATCCCGAACAAACCTTGGCGGCGCAGTGATGCCGCCACCGTCTTGCACGAGACCACCCAGCCATCCTCCCGTAGATCGGCCAGGATGCGCGGTGCGCCGTTCACCCCGTCGGAGTCGGCATGAAACCCCGCAACTGCGGTGTCGAGGCGCTTACGGCGCTGCTGGGCCGGCGTAGGACCGGCAGCGTCGGCCACACGCCACTTGTAGAACCCCGACCGCGATACCACCAGCAGTCGGCACATCCGCACAATGCTGAAGTTCGCCTTCTCCGCCTCGATGATCCGGTAAGCATCTACCGGTTCTGTTCGGAGGCGAAGAAGGCTGCCGCTTTTTTTAAAAACTCACGGTCCAAACGCAATTCAGCGTTCTCCTTGCGCAGCCGCTCCAACTCGGCGCGCTCATCAACATCAAGCACCCCGCCAGTATCCCCGGCCGACTCGCGGGCCTGGCGCACCCACCGACCCAACAACTGCTCACCCAGATTCATCTCCGCGGCCACATGCGCGATCGGACGTCCCGTCTCGATCACCAGGCGGGCAGCCTGCTCCCGAAACTCCGGGGTGTACTTCTTACGCTTGCCCGCCATACGGACATCCTTCCCGCAGGACCAGCAGTCCCACCAGTTAGGTGTCCACCATCAGGGGTCAAGCCCACAATCGTTTTCGCCGGGTTGGGCGTGCTCCTGTCGGCATCTGCGGGGGTAGTTTCCTTGTTCCAGTGACCAGTTTTGAACTGGCACACCAGCCGAAGGAAGGTGCTGTACGTCAGATGACTAGTGGTGCAGCGGCAACAGCGATGGATGTCGCTCAGTGGATGGTCGACCGCATCAGAGCCGAGAAGCTCGAATATCAGGAAGTTATGGTGCACGAGATCGATACTCGGATCGGCTCCGAATGGGTATACGAAAATGAGAACGGCAATCCCGCGATCAGCCCTAAGGTGCTGACGCAGTTTCGCAA
The DNA here is from genome assembly GCF_055384815.1 of Mycobacterium toneyamaense. Lineage (NCBI taxonomy): Bacteria > Bacillati > Actinomycetota > Actinomycetes > Mycobacteriales > Mycobacteriaceae > Mycobacterium > Mycobacterium toneyamaense. The sequence continues at coordinate 4,674,860 of NZ_AP040333.1, read as the reverse complement.
ACTGCACGGCGACTCGATTGAGTGGGACCGCACCGAGCGGGCTTGGAGCGTTGCCTAGTGCTGATTCGATTCGTTTACTTGGACAAGCCAATACTTGAAGGGTTTGCGGCGCAACTAGACGGAGGTCTTATCGCCGAAACCAAGGTCCACCTCGTGAAGAAGCGGGCTAAGACCGGTGAGATTAATCTAAAGTTCGCTCGCGCGAAATTGGAAGGTGGAGGCTCGGACGATAGAGAATTGACGATGTCCTATCCGCCCGAAGCCCAGTACCAAAGGCTGTTAGCCGTCGCGCGCGATAACCCCGAAGCAATTGCATGGATCGACGTCGTCGACCCAAACAATGACTTCGCGTCAGCTCAGGTTGGCGAGACAATCCTCTGGGAGTGTGACGTTGAGATCGATCAGGGGTCACGACTCATTGCGCGTGGTGGCGGCGGCGTCCAGATGGCCGCCCTCATGGATGTTTTCGTTACAGCGGGTCAGGCGGGTCTTAGCGTGGGAAACGCGAATTACGATACAAGTAATGCCGAACAACTTAAAGCGCAGACAGAGGTTATGCGCCAGCTTTTCGACAGTCTGAATATAAGTCGAATAGCTGTGGGTCGTGATTCCTCGACTACGACTTGGTCTATTTTCGGGCCGCTCCATAACGACCATCTGCGAGTGGAGAATATCGAGAACGAGCGTCTAATCGTGGTCGGAAAAATCAAGCGGATAGTGCCGTATGGTCAATCCCGCAAGCTCGTCAACAATGAAGCAATGCAGCTCATGGAAACATTCTCGACGTCCTCCGGTCGCAAAAACCAGTCGAATCCAATGAACTACGAAATTGAAGGCCCAGCGCTGGAGTTGGACATCATTGCCATCTATCGCTAGCTGCGGACTATGACGTACCGCCCCTGCATAACATGCACGGCCGCACTCGGTTCGGGCGGTGTCCGGCTGCCGTTGTAGACCATGCCGTTGCCGTCGATTGAGTACCGTTCTCCGCGCCAGACCGGGCGACCGTTTGACATGTAGGAGGCTGGAACTCCGGGGCCGTCAGCCAACTAACCATGCTGACGTAGCCGGCTGCATGGCAGTTGGTTTCTTGCGATGTCAACGGCCCGGCAATCTCTAGTGTGGGTGGCAGTCAAAAGCTGGGACGTACATAGTGATAGCCAGCGCGATCAGGCCGCCACCGAGCATGAAGAGGAAGCCGATACCCACGTTCTTCCAGAACTCACCTTTGTCATGCTTCTCAAGCACTGCCTGAAGAGTCTTTCCGATGGCGTCTGCCTTTTTCTGGCTCTCAGCGGCCAGTGCGTTCAGTTCTTCGACCTTCTTGGACAACTCTGCGACCGAAACTTCTTTGGTGTTCACCTGGCTGGTGAGTTCATCTAGCTTCGCCTGCGCGGCTCCGATCGCCCTCTGGAATTCTTCAAGCTCCGCTTTGCTTCTGCTTGGTCGCTCGGCACAGCCCTACCGGCCGCCCCCACAGTGTCAAACGATGATGGAGTGACGGCGCTGATGAGACCCAACAAGATTCGTAGTGGAAGTTGTGGAACTGGCGACTGTAGTTGTGCCGCCACTACCGCGAGCACGCCGCCAACTAGGGCGACAGCGATCGGTGGCACTCCTAGAACTGAGGTGCCACCACTGAATGCGAGATAGGTGGAGTGAGCCACGCACGCGGTCGCCATGAATCACTAGTACCCGCGCCGCCACAGATGCGGGACCGAATCGCCATGCTCGGCGTACCGCTTGACAGACCGACTAGCGGGCTACTGCCGAGAGGATCGTCGTGGACAAGCCGGCCGAGGAAGCTGATCACGGGACAAGGCCACCACGGCCACGCTCACTAAGTAGTTTCCGTGCCCGACTGTGAGGGGTATGCAGGAAATCTCGACGATTTCCCCACATAGACCTCACAGTCGGCGCGACGAGAACACCCCCGGTCCTGTTGGGCCGGGGGTGCTTTCGTTTACCCGAAGACGAGTTGTCTCTGCCCGAGTGCCGCGACACCGTCATGCGCGAAACCCGCCCACAGGGAACGCATCTGACGCCCGAGGCCCTCATCGACGGTGCGTGGCTCGGGGCCGAGCATCGGTGCGTCCCGCCAAGCGTCAACCGCGCCGACGAGCAGTGGAAGCTCGATGCAATGGCATGCGCCCAGGGGCGCTCCCGGTGGTGCCCAGTCCACGCGGAACGTCGCCGACCGTCCGCCCGCGCGCTCCCAGGTGCGGGCGAGATCGATTGCCGGCCTGCCGAATACGGTGCGCGTCAGGTTGCGCCCGACCGCTGCGGCGAGCGCTTTGCCGGGCGGACCGAGCCGTTGGACGCGGGCGCCGCGCGGATCCATCGACACAAATGGCGCGCCGTCGTCGCGCGTGTAGCCGACCAGGATCTCGACATGCGCTGCCGCAGCGGCGATCTGAGACTCGAGTTGTTCGGCGGAAACCAGCGGTGCGTGACCGAGAATCGGCGCGAAGGCCATCATGCCGAGCCGGCCGAACGGCTGGGCGGCAGTCAGTGCGGCAAGCTGTGCCTCGAGCAGCTGCTCGGTGTCGGCTTCCATGGCCGGCGTGTCCTTCAACGCCGCCAGCGCCGCGGTGCGCATCGCGGCGGCCATCGAGGAGCGCTCGCGCGGCAGGCCCAGCGGAGCGCTCTGCAGGATGGCCCGGGTGAACAGGCCCGTTGTCTCCGGGCACAACATCAGTGACATGACGGAATCGCCGCCGGCTGATTGGCCGAACACCGTGACGCGGTGAGGATCCCCGCCGAACGCCGAGATGTTGTCGCGGACCCATTGCAGCGCGCAGATCTGGTCACGCAGGCCGAGGTTCTGCGTCTCCGGGTCGTGGATGTTCAGGTACCCGAAGATGCCGAGCCGGTAGGTGACCGTCACCACGACGACCTGCCCCTCGGCCACCAGCGCCAGCGGATCGTACTTCGGGGATTCACCGCTACCCGACACGTAGGCCCCGCCGTGGAACCACACCATCACTGGCAGTCCGTCGGCATCCGCGGGTGCGGTGACGCTGAGCACTTGGCACTGTTCACTGACTGGGAGGCTGTCGACCACGGGGCCGGTGACGGGCTGCAGACGCGATGGCAGTTGAGGGCACGCGGGCCCACGCTCGGTTGTGTCGAGTTTTTCCGCGCCGACTGTGATCAGTTCCGGGGCGGCGAACCGGTCGGCGCGGGCATAGGGGATGCCGCGGGCGACGACCATGCCGTCGTCTTCAGTCGCCTGCAGGGTGGTGCCGCCGATGTCGATAGGAGCAATGATCAATACCTGTGGATGAGGCCCGAGGAGGTGGCCTGAAAGTGGGCGCACCTTCCCGAGGATGATCATCACGGAATCAGGTATTCGATCAAGACCGGCGTTGGCGCGCTGGTTGGGAAGGTACGCCCATGCTCACCGTAGTTCACGATGCCGAGGAGGCCAACGGCGGCGAGGCCGGCCGGTCGTTGTTGGACGAGATCGTCCGCGACGGAGCCCGGCAGATGTTGGCCGCTGCCCTGCAGGCCGAGGTCGCCGCGTACGTCGCCGCATTCGCTGATCAGCGTGACGAGAACGGTCACCGACTGGTGGTCCGCAACGGCTATCACCAGCCGCGTGAGGTGCTGACCGCGGCCGGTGCCGTGCAGGTGAAAGCGCCGCGGGTCAACGACCGCCGTGTCGACCCCGATTCTGGTGAGCGGCAGCGGTTTTCCTCGGCGATTTTGCCGGCCTGGGCACGCAAGTCCCCGCAGATGAGTGAGGTGCTGCCGCTGCTGTATCTGCACGGCCTATCAACCAGCGACTTCGGGCCCGCACTCGAGCAGTTCCTCGGCTCGGGTGCCGGGTTGTCGGCCACCACGATCACCCGTCTGACCGCGCAGTGGCAAGACGAAGCCCGTACGTTCGCTGCCCGGGACCTGTCCGGCAGCGACTACGTCTACCTGTGGGTCGACGGCATTCACCTCAAGGTCCGCCTGGACCAGGAGAAGCTGTGCCTGCTGGTGATGCTCGGCGTGCGCGCTGACGGCCGCAAAGAACTCGTGGCGATCACCGACGGCTATCGGGAGTCATGCGAGTCGTGGGCGGATCTGCTGCGCGACTGCAAACGCCGCGGCATGACCGCCCCAGTGCTGGCCGTCGGCGATGGCGCGCTCGGGTTCTGGAAGGCGGTGCGGGAGGTATTCCCGAAGACCCGAGAGCAGCGCTGCTGGTTCCACAAGCAGGCCAACGTCCTGGCCGGGCTGCCGAAGTCAGCGCATCCGGCCGCGCTGGCGGCGATCAAGGACATCTACAACGCCGAAGACATCGACAAAGCTCAGGTCGCGGTCAAGGCCTTCGCGGTTGCCTTCGGCGCGAAGTACCCGAAAGTGGTCGCCAAGATCGTCGACGACCTCGATGTCCTGCTGGAGTTCTACCACTACCCCGCCGAGCACTGGATCCATCTGCGTACCACGAATCCGATCGAATCCACCTTCGCCACAGTGCGTTTGAGAACGAAGGTCACCAAGGGTCCGGGATCACGGGCCGCTGGATTGGCCATGGCCTACAAGCTGATCGACGCCGCCCAAGCCCGCTGGCGGGCCGTCAACGCCCCACATCTGGTCGCCCTCGTCCGCGCCGGAGCGGTCTTCCACAAAGGCAAACTGCTCGAACGACCCACCGACATCACCCCACCGACACCACCGTCAGACGGCGATCAACACACCGAAACGGAGGTCGCCTGAAACACCCCGATCCACAGGTATTGACAATTGCTCGATGTCGATACGCCTGACCGCCATCGGCTCACAATATGAAGGACCCCCGATCCGTGCGGATCGGGGGTCCTTGGTCGGGCGGTCAGAACGCCTGGTCGTAGAAGCCGTTGCTGGTGTTGGCATTGTCGTGGTTGTCGACGCTGTAGTGGGGACCGATCGGGGTTCCGGTGGTGGCCTGCGCGGGGACGGCCAGGCCCAGGACGGCGGCGGTCATGCTCGATGCGATCAGAGTGGCAAAGCCGAACTTCTTCATTTTGAACCCCTTTTTCGGTTGTTGTGGTGCTCTGATGGTTGAAACCGGTTGTGCGGCAGTACCATTCCGATCGGCAGGATTTGATGCACGGTTGGCAGAATCAAGTCTTTTGTGACGACGGCGAAGGCTGTGCGGGGAATATCTGCGATTTGCCTGCGTACCTCTCATGGCCGGCGCGATGCTTGGTCGAGGAGGGCATCATGACCGACACGACGCCATCTCTGTACCGACGGCTGGGCGGCTACGACGTGATCGCGGCCGTCATCGACGATCTGTTCGCGACACTGCTGGCTGACCCGGCGTTCGCGCGTTTCGGGTCGGGCCGCAGCAGCGATTCGCATATGCGGGCCCGGCAGCTGCTGGTCGATCAGATGTGCGAGCTCACCGGCGGGCCGTGCCATTACATCGGGCGTGACATGCTGACCTCCCATGCGGGACTGGCGATCTCCGATGCCGAATGGGACGCCAACATGAAACACGCCGACGCCGCGCTGATCAAGAATGGCGTGGCCGAGACCGAAAGAGCTGAATTCCTTTCGCTTTTCGAGCAATACCGCGGCGACATCGTCGAATAGCGGCCTCGGCCTCGCGGGTCTCCGCTATTTTCGGCCTGTGGATGCACAAGCGGTGCGGTGCTGGGTGCAGCACACTCATGCCCAGCTTCATATGCGCAAGTGGATGCTGGAGTTCGACGACGCCGACTCCGAGCGCGAATTCCGGGCGCACGACGACGCGAACGGGCTGCGGGCGGCGACCTTCGCGCAAGTGGTCGGCATCCTGTTCACCGTCGTGTACGCGGCCGTGGACTTCCTGGTCCTGCGCGGGTTCGTCCCCGGCGCCCTGATCGTCCGCGCGGTTACCATCGGCATCTTCCTGCTGGGAATCGTGGCGATCCGCCGGAGTCGGACGCTTCAGGACCGGTTGCAGGTCGCCGCCGTCGTACAGCTGACGGTCATCCAGGTGCTGCTCGTACCGGTGCTGGCCCGCGTCGGCGATTTCCCGACCCAGTACCTGATGACCTCGGCCACCGTCACGCTGCTGGGCGCTGTCGGTCTACTGCGGTTGCGCATGCACGCCGCGCTGGCCAACACCGTGGTGTTCGTCGCGGTGTGTCTGGAACTGCCGGCTGCCCGGGGCAGCCTGGACGAGCTCGGCACGATGGTGCCCCAAATCGCGGGACTGTCCGCGATCAGCGTGCTCATCGCCTACGCGCTCGAGCGGCTGCGGCGTATCGACTTCCTCCGGCAGCGTGAAGTCGAACAGGAGCGGGCCCGGACCGAGGAAATCCTCTACAACGTGCTGCCGGCAACCATCGCGGACCGGCTCCGAGACGGCGCATTGACCATCGCCGACTCGGCGCCCAGCGTCAGCGTGTTGTTCTCCGACATCGTGGGCTTCACGCCACTGTCCGAGACGCTGACTCCTGAGGAGCTGGTGCAGTTGTTGGACACGATGTTCCGCGCCTTCGACGAGCTCTGCGACCGGCGCGGCATCGAGAAGATCAAGACGGTCGGTGACGCTTACATGGCGGTTGCCGGCCTGCCCAACCCCGATGACGACCACGCCGCGTCGATGGCCGAGTTGGCACTCGAGATGCAACGCACCGTCACCAGCCTGTCGTCGAGCTGGCCGAGTCCGATCTCGATGCGGATCGGTATCTCGTCGGGTCCGGTGGTCGCGGGCGTGATCGGGCAGCGCAAGTTCATCTACGACCTGTGGGGCGACACCGTGAACACGGCGAGCCGCATGGAGTCCAGCGGCCGCCCGCACCGCATCCAGGTGTCCGCATCCACGCACTCGCTGCTCGCGCACCGCTACGCATTCAGCGACCCGCAGGTGGTCGAGGTCAAGGGCAAGGGGCCGATGACGACGTACTTCTTGGAGGGCGCCCGCTGATGAGCGAACCGCTGCTGCGCCGTGACCGCGACGACCGTGGGGTCGTCACGCTGACGCTGAACCGTCCGCAGGCCTTCAACGCGCTGTCTGAGGCGATGCTCACGGAACTGGGGGACGCCTTCGTCGGGCTCGCCGACGACGGGACGGTGCGGGCCGTCGTGCTCGGGGCATCCGGCAAGGCCTTCTGTGCCGGCCATGACCTCAAAGAGATGCGGGCGGAGCCGTCGCTCGCTTACTACCAAGGCCTGTTCGCCCAGTGCACGGCGGTGATGATGGCGATCCAGCGGTTGCCGGTGCCGGTGATTGCGCGGGTGCAGGGTCTCGCGACGGCTGCCGGCTGTCAGCTCGTCGCGATGTGCGATCTCGCGGTGGCGAGCCACGACGCGCGCTTCGCCGTCAGCGGCATCAACGTCGGATTGTTCTGTGCCACACCGGGAGTCGCACTGTCCCGCAACGTCCCGCGGAAGGCCGCCTTCGAGATGTTGGTGACCGGCGAATTCATCTCTGCGGACGAAGCCAAGGTGTTGGGGTTGGTGAACCGGGTGGCGCCGCCGGAGGCGCTTGACGACGAGGTCGAGGCGGTGGTCGCGAGCATTGTCGCCAAGCCCGCTGTCGCCGTCGCGATGGGCAAGTCCCTGTTCTACCGCCAGATCGAAGTCGGCATCGACGCCGCGTATGCGGATGCCGGCGCGACGATGGCCTGCAACATGATGGACCCGAGCGCGCTCGAGGGCGTGCTGGCCTTCATCGAGAAGCGCCCACCCAGCTGACGTGGCGGCGGGCGCGCCAAGAATCCGCCAAGGCCCGCGCACCACGCTGTGGCCATGAAGACCATTCTGATCGCGGCGCTCTCGGTCGCGGCCACCGCAGCATTGCCGCTCGCCGCCGTGGCGAACGCCTGTGGCGGTGGCGGCCCGGTGCCCGCCAACCACGAGTTCGTGACTCCCTCGGGAAACATCGTGTGTGACGTGTACTCCGACGGCAATGGCGTGAATTGCGAAGTGCGGGAACATGCCTGGGTGCAGCCGGCATCGACGATGGGCCCGTACGGCCGCGCCTGTAATTTCAACTTCGGCGGCCTGCAGTTCTACGTCAGTAAGGGCAATCCCGGGAAGCTCGGATGCTACGAAGGCGCCAGCAACTTCCGTGCCCCGAACCTCAAGACACTCGACTACGGCCAGACCTTCACCCAGGGCGCGATCTCCTGCACCAGCGAACTGTCCGGGGTCACGTGCACCGACACCGCCACCGGGCACTTCATCCGCGTCGCGCGCGAGAGTTACGACTTGGGCTGAGTGGTTGACGGCTCGGCCGTCCGCAGCGCACTGTGATACAGGTCATATTTCCGTCCGGACATATGCGCGCAGAGAGGCGGCCGTTGATGACTACCAAGGACAAGTACACGACGGTGCCCTCGCCCTATTCCTGGGATGTGCCGAGCGGCGGCGACGCGCGCTTCACCTGGGAATACGACGACGGCCGCGGCCGCCTGCTGTCCCTGTATCAGAAGGGCAAGGACAAGCAGTGGGATGCCCAGTCGCGTATCGACTGGTCGCAGGACGTCGATCCGATGAACCCCATCGGCCTGCCTGACGAGTTCCATCCGCTGTTCGGCAGCCCGATGTGGGAATCGGCCGATGAGAAACGGCGCGCCGAGATGCGCCAGCATTCGCAGGCCTGGCAGTTCTCGCAGTTCCTGCACGGTGAGCAGGGCGCCATGGTGTGCGCGGCGAAGATCGTCGAGGTCGTGCCCGATCTGGATGCGAAGTTCTACGCCGCCACCCAGACGATGGATGAGGCTCGGCACGTCGAGACGTTCTCGCGGTTCCTGCAGGAGAAGGTCGGCGTCGTCTACCCCGTCAACAAGAACCTGTCCGTGTTGCTCGAGGACACCCTGCGCGACTCCCGCTGGGACATGCCCTATCTCGGCATGCAGGTGCTCATCGAGGGTCTCGCGCTCGCCGCGTTCGGGGTGCAGCGCGACCTGGCCGCGCCCAACTCGTTGGCCAAACAGGTGCTGGCCTACGTCATGCAGGACGAAGCCCGGCACGTCGCCTTCGGCCGAATCTCGTTGAAGGACTACTACTCCCAGATCAGTGACGCCGAGCGCAACGAGCGCGAAGAATTCGTAGTGGAAGCCTGCTACCTCATGCGGGACCGGCTACGGGGCGACGAGGTCTACGAGGCGCTGGGCCTCGACGTGCAGGCGTGTATCGACTGGGTCGAGACGGCGCCCATGCTGAGCCAGTTCCGGTCGCATCTGTTCAGCCGAATCGTGCCGATTGTCAAGGACATTGGGCTGTGGGGCCCCAAGGTGCAGAAGGCGTTCGCGGACATGGGCGTGCTGGACATGGCCGGCTTCGACATCGAGGGCATGATGAAGGCCGACGAGGATCAGGCTGAAGCGCTCGACAAGGCCCACGCCGAGATGGTCGTCCGGGCGGCCGAAGTCGACGAAATCATCACGCAGGCAGCGAGCTGACCGGCCGCAACGACGTGGAGACGTGCACGGACGAGGTCAGCGTCCGGTGCACGGGACAGCGCTCGGCGATGGCCAGTAGCTTCTCGCGCTGCTCGTCGTCGAGGTCGCCGATCAATTCGATCTCGCGGTCCATGTGGTCGATCATGCCGTGGTCGGTTTCGCAGTCGGCGCAGTCCTTCGCGTGAATCTTCGCGTGCCGCAACGACACCCGCACCTGCTCCAGCGGCCAGCCCTTCTTGTCGGCGTACATCCGCACCGTCATCGAGGTGCAGGCGCCCAGGGCGGACAGCAGGAGGTCGTAGGGTGACGGTCCGGCGTCGTCGCCGAACGGGCGTGGTTCGTCGGCGATCAACCGGTGCCCGCCGGCGATGATCTCCTGCGTGTAGGTCCCCGCGCCGCTCTCGGCGACGGTGACGGTGCCTTCGGGCGATGGTGTCGTCATGACGACAAGGCTAACTGGCGGCCTCCGACAGCGGGGCCAGGATCAACCGGCACGCCAGCTGAATTTCGTCTTCGGTCTCATCGGCGGAGATTCGTCCGTTGAGGCTGGACTGCAGGATGCCGTGCCAGGTGTGCTGGACCAGCCGCATCAACGAAATATCTTGTGGCCCTGGATCATCCACGCCGCAGATGGTCAGCAGCATGCTGCGGACCTGGCGGTCGATGTGCCCCACCTCGGCGACGGCCGTCGCGTCGGCGGTGTTCAGCGAATTGAGCATGGCTGCGGTCAGGTGGGGTTGGCGCAGCATCGGACGGGTCGCGCGTGACAGGACGTCGAACACGCGGTCGGCCGCGGTGCCGGCCGGGGCCTTCCGGCGGTGGATGCCGTCCTGCATGCGGTCCACCCGGTCTGCCATGAGGCCGACGAAAAGGTGCGTCTTGGACGGGAAGTAGCGGTACAGCGTGCCGAGCGCGACCCCGGCCGCGCGCGCGACTTCGTTCATCTGAACCTGGTCGGCCGGCTTCTCGGCGGCCAGGGCCGCGGTGGCCTGGAGGATCGCGTCGCGCCGCTGTTGCTGCACGGCGGAGCTGGGCTCGGCGGCCGGGCGGGGTTCGGCGATTCGTGCCACGGGGCAGCTCCTTTTTGGGTCTGGAGCGAATTCTAGTTGTTGGGTAGAGTCCCAAAACTGAAATTGATTCTAGTCATCTTGGAGGTCTGGACATGCCACGATTCACCCGGGACGAGCTGATGGCCGCGCTCGACCACTACACCAAGGTCGTCGAGGTCTGTTCGAGCACGGGGGACTGGGCGCCTTTCGCCGATCTGTTCACTGAAGACGTGCACTACATCGAACACGCCTACGGCGAGATGCACGGCCGCGAGGCGGTGCGCGAATGGATCGTCGGCGTCATGAAGCCGTTCCCGCACATGCGTTTTCCGCACACCTGGGTCGCGATCGACGAGGAGAACGGCGCGATCGTCACCGAGATCATCAACGCGCTCGACCACCCGACCGAGCCGGGCAAGGTCTTCGGGTTCCCCAACATCACCCGCCTCGTCTACGCGGGCGACAACCTCTTCTCGTCGGAGGAGGACGTCTACAACCCGGTCCGGGATGCGCCGCGTGCCGTCGGTGAATGGCTGCAGGCCGGCGGTGTCATGCAGGCCGAGCCGATGGCCGCCAAGCATGGCTGACGCCGTCGACGACGCCGCTCTAAGCGCCGTGGATGAGGTCGCGGATGTCGCCGTCGACGGATTCGTCTGCGACGAAGAGCAATTCGTCGCCGTCCTCGAAACGATCTCCGGATTTGGGCACGATGATCCTGCTGCCGCGCTGCACCGTCACCAACAAGGTGTTCGGCGGCAGGGTCATCTCCCCGATGGTGCGTCCGATCAGCGGGCTGTCCGGCGGCAGCGTGAACTTCGTCAGGTTCGCGTGCCCCTGACGTAGTCCCATCAGCCGCACCAGGTGGCCGACGTCGATGGCACCCTCGACCCCGGCGGCCATCGCGTGGGGCGTGGACACCGCGACGTCCACACCCCAGTCCTCGGTGAACAACCACTCATTGGCGACGTTGTTCACGCGCGCGACCACGCGCGGCACGCTGAACTCGGTTTTGGCCAACAGCGCCATCGCGAGGTTCGCCTTGTCGTCACCCGTCGCGGCGATCACGACGTCGCACATCTCGACGCCACATTCCTCGAGCGAGGCCACCTCACAGGCATCGGCCCACAGCCAGTCGGCCTCGGGGACCGTGTGCGGCTCGTACTTGTGGATGTCGCGCTCGATCAGCAGGACCTTGTGCCCGTTGGCGACGAGTTCCTGCGCGACCGACCGGCCGACCGCGCCGGCGCCGGCGATCGCCACGCGCATGCCCCGGGTGCTCACGCAGTCATTGTCGCCTACCGCCGCCCGCAGCGAGTTCCCAGATACATAGATACATTTGCTTCGGCCGCACACCGGAATGGGGGATCGATGACGCTGGAGCAGCTGAACCGCGTGCTGCTCGTCGGGGCGCTGGTGCTGTTGGCGAGCATCGTCGCGACGCGACTCGCGACCCGCGTCGGCCTGCCCAGTCTGCTGCTGTTCCTCGGCCTCGGTGTGCTGGTCGGCGAAGACGGCATCGGGCTGCGGTTCGACGACGTCGCCCTGGTCCGGGACCTGGGGACCGCGGCGCTGGCGATCATCCTCATCGAGGGTGGTCTGACCACCAAGTTCAGCGACGTCCGCAAGAGTTTGGCGCCGGCGGCGGTGATGGCCACCCTCGGCGTGGCCGTCAGCACGGCCGTCACTGCGGCAGGCGCGCATCTGCTGTTGGGCATGGACTGGCAGCTGGCGCTACTGCTGGGCGCCATCGTCTCGTCGACAGACGCCGCCGCGGTGTTCTCCGTGCTGCGGGTGCTGCCGTTGCCCAGACGGCTGGCGGGTCTGCTGGAAGCCGAGTCCGGTCTGAACGACGCCCCCGCCGTCATCCTCGTCCTGATGTTCAGCGTGGTGCCGCTGGCCTTCCATCCGGGTCACGGGATGGTCGACCTGGTCTACGAGCTGGCGGTCGGGGCGGCGATCGGCCTGCTGTGCGGGTACCTCGGTGCCGTCACGCTGCGCCGGATCGCGCTGCCGGCGTCGGGGCTGTATCCGCTCGCCACGTTCGGGCTGGGCACGGTGGCCTTCGCGGCCTGTGGGGTCACGCACGCCAGCGGATTCCTCGCGGCCTACCTGACCGGTCTGGTGCTCGCGAATTCCGGGCTGCCGCACCGCGCGGCCACCCGGTCGTTCGCCGAGGGTCTGGGTTGGCTGGCCCAGATCGGGCTGTTCGTCCTGCTCGGCCTGTTGGTCACGCCCAGCCAGCTCGGTGACGACCTGGTGCCGGCCGTCGTCATCGGCCTGGTGCTGCTGCTGTTGGCCCGGCCGTTGTCGGTGGTGTTGTCGCTGATCGGCTTCCGGGTGCCCTGGCGGGAGCAGGCCTTCCTGTCGTGGGCCGGACTGCGCGGCGCTGTGCCGATCGTGCTGGCCACCTACCCGATCGTCACCGGAGTGCCGGACAGCCAGCGGCTGCTGAATATCGTGTTCGTGCTGGTGGTGGTGTTCACGCTCGTGCAGGGGCCGAGTCTGAAGCCGATCGCGCACCGGCTCGGACTGATCCGTCGCGATGTCACCCGGGAGATTCAGGTGGAAGCGGCGCCGCTGGACGTGCTCGACGCGGAGCTGTTGACGCTGACAGTGCTGCCGCAGTCGCGGCTGCACAACGTGACGGTGCTGGAACTGCGGCTGCCCGACCCGAGCGTGATCACTCTGATCATCCGCAAGGGCAATACCTTTGTGCCGCAGCCGGACACGCGCTTGGAAGCTGGTGACGAGCTGCTGATCGTCAGTACCAGCACCACCCGTGAGGCCACCGAGCGCAGACTGCGCGCGGTGAGCCGCCGCGGGAAACTTGCCTATTGGTTCGATGAATACGGTGAGCCGGACTGACGGCTGCGACTACTGCGCCGAAAACCGCATGCCAGCGAACGTTCGGGAACGCCTGCTGGGATGCGGTTTTCGGTGGAGATGGACTACGACGCGCGGCGAATGCCCCGCTTCAGCAACAGTTCGCGCTCGCCTTCGCTGAGCCCGCCCCAGATGCCATACGGTTCGCCGACGGCCAAGGCGTGCGACCGGCATTGAGTGATCACCGGGCAGGCCCGGCACATTTCCTTGGCGCGCATTTCGCGCTGGGCCCGAGCCCGGCCGCGCTCGCCATCGGGATGAAAGAACACCGCTGAGTCGACGCCACGGCAAACGCCGTGCATCTGCCAATCCCACATATCGGCGTTGGGTCCGGGAAGCTGCTGAGGCTGTGGCATTGGGAACGACTCCTCCCCGCGCATCCATTTTGGAAAGCTGTGGATACGCGTTGATCTGCAAATGACCCGAGAACTTGTCGCCGATGACAACTCGTGCACACAAAGTAGAAGGATTCGGCAAATTCCGTCAATAGCCACGCTCTGTGCGAAACCCCATAAGCGCAGGTCAAGAATTTACATCACGTTCATCTGCGCGATGCCTTGGAAACGAAACGAGTGGTGGCGATATTGTCGCAAGGTACCTGTTTCGGCAGTTCGCGACAGTTCGCCACGTTTGTCGATATGTGGCGGAATTGGAAGTCGTTGACATGTTGTTAACACGGCCAGCATTAATTATTAACCAAAGCTCTCGAACTCGCACGGCGAGAGAAGGCGGTCACGCGAAGGAGCGGCATTGATACCGTGCTGACTCGATGACCGCAACCGGTACCAGGACGGGCACTGTCGACCCGCCAGCCGTCCGTCTGTACGACGCCGCTTTTGGCAACGACCTGCCGTGTTGGCCGCTGCCCGCGGCGCACTCGGCCGGCGAACTGTGGCTGCGCGCCGTGGCCGCAGGCGGTCAGGGGCGATATGCCGTCGCCACCGCCGATCTCGACACCGTGGCGCGGCGTGGTCGCGGTCCGTTGCTGTCGCTGGCGCACAGCACCCGCGCGTCGTTTCTCCGGCAGCTCGGTTGGCATCGCCTCGCCCGGGTTGCCGACGGGCGGGCGTGGGCCTTGGTCGCCCATCGGCGCGACGCCGCAGAGGCGCGGGCCGACGCCCTCGTCGGGCTGGCCGCCGACGCCCTCGGGATCGGCCGCTTCGCGGTGGCGCAGCGGCTGCTCGAGCGGGCCGCGGTCGACACCGACAACAGTGGGGTACCGCGTCAGCGGGTTCGGCTGGCCTGGGTCAGCGCGGAGTTGGCCATGGTCAGCGGTCGTGGCGAGGATTCCGTCGCTCATGCCGAACGTGCGCGGGAGCTCGTCGCTGACCTCGGTTCGCCGCGCCACGCCGTGAAAACCGACGTCGTGTATTCGGCGGCGCTGTGCAGCGCCGGCCGGTTCGGCGAGTCCCGGCGCCTCGCCGACGCCGCGCTGGAACGCACGCAGCAGTTCGGGTTGGTGCCGCTGACCTGGGCATTGGGTTGTTTGTTGAGCGATATCGGGAGCGCCGGGCACAGCCCGGAAGCGATGGCAGAGCTCCGTGACACGGCGGCCGCCACGGTGCGCACACGCGGCGGCCGATGGGCGGGATGAATCTGGTAGCTCACACCAGTCATTACTGTTGTCCTGACATACCAACCACGGCACTGCCTCGTCCGTAACGCTGGAGATTGCGCCCACGATGACATTTTCGGGAGATGGTCTCGATGCTGTCGTTGCTGATGCAGTTGCCGGCAATCGCGACGCGCTCCGCAAGGTGCTGGAAACCATCCGCCCGATCGTCGTTCGGTACTGCCGTGCGCGCTTCGGGGTCGGCGAGCGACAGGGTGTTTCCGCAGACGATGTGGCTCAGGAGGTGTGTTTAGCTGTGATCACGGCGCTGCCGCGGTACAAGGACCAGGGACGGCCGTTCCTGGCTTTCGTGTACGGCATTGCCGCTCACAAGGTTGCTGACGCGCATCGTGCCGCCGGCCGCAACCGAGCTGAAGCCACCGACGATCTGCCGGACCGCCCCTCGACCGAGCTGGGCCCGGAACAGTTGGCCATCGACGCCGACTCGGCGGCCCGGATGAACCGCTTGCTGTCCGTGTTGCCCGAGAAGCAGCGCGAAATCCTGATCCTGCGCGTCGTCGTCGGCATGAGTGCCGAGGAGACCGCGGAGGCCGTCGGCAGCACCGCCGGCGCGGTCCGCGTCGCGCAGCACCGCGCGTTGGCGCGGTTGAAGACCGAGATCGGTTCGACGGAGCGCGGCCATGCCTGACTCCGGACAATGGTCGCCGGGCGGCGGCGACCCCTCGCTCAACGAGATTCGACGCGTCGACCGCTTCTTCGACGCGCTCGCCGCAGACCAACACGCCTACTCGACGGATTCCACGGAAGCCGAGCTGGCGTTCCTGCTCGCCGACTGGCGCGACAGCATCCGCGAACCCGCGGTGACGACGCCCGTCACGGCCCGCGACGCGGTCGCCGCCCTGCAGAACGGGTTGCACCGCAAGGAATCTCGGACATCACTGACCATCGTCGGCTCGGTCGCGGCCGCGCTGCTGTGCCTCGGTGGCTTCGGCACCGCGATCTACGCCGCCGGGCCCGACTCGTCGCTGTACGGCTTGCACACGGCGATGTTCGGCAGCGACAAGGCCAGCCGCGACGACCAGGTGATGCTGGCCGCGCAGACCGAGATGCAGCAAGTGCAGCAGCTGATCGACAACGGCCAGTGGCAGCAGGCGCAGGAGAAGCTCCAGGCGCTGAGCCCGACCGTGCAGAGCGTCGACGCCCCGGAGCACAAGCAGCAGCTGATCCAGCAGTGGAATGCCTTGACCTACAAGGTGGTTGAGCAGGACCCCGCCGCGACGCTGCCGCCGCCGGGCGAGCCGATGCCGGTCCTGCCGTCGTCGCCGCTGACCCTGTTGCCGGTGCCGGTCGTGGAGACGACGTCGTCGTCGACCTCGTCGTCCAGCACGTCGACGACCACATCGTCGTCCACGTCGGCCACCTCGACCGACGCGTCCGCGACGTCGACCAGTGCGTCGACCTCGCCCTCGGAGCCGACGAGCACGTCGGCCTCTTCGAGCGCGACGTCGCCGACCGAGACGACCAGTTCTCCGTCGCCGAGCAGCTCGACCGTCACCTCGTCTTCGGTTTCGACGGCCACCTCGGTGCCGTCGAGCGCGACGGCGACGGGGACGTCGCCTGCCACGGTGCCCTCGAGCGAGCCCGTCGTCACCAATCAGCCCACGGCGACGGCCACGCAGTCGGCCACGGTCGCACCGTCGACTGTGGCATCGCCGACGCAGAACCCGGCGCCCGCGCAGACGGTCACCACCGTCGCCCCGACTGTCACAGTGCCCTCGGTGACCACACCTGCACCGACAGTCCCGGCAGTACAGCCCACCGTGGCGCCCTCAACCAGGGAAGTGCAGCCGGAGCCGACGCGCGAGCGGTCAGTCGTGACGACGACGCAGGCACCGTCAGGGTCGGGATCGGGATCCGGATCGGGCCACGGGCAGCACTGACGTCATGCGGCGGCTGTTGACCCTCTAATGGGGGTGCTGCCTACTCGGCATTTTTCGCCCTCAGCGGAACATCAACGCAGCCAGACGTGACATCCAGCACGTCAACAGAAAAAATCAGCGGTAGCCGTCGTGCTCGGAGGTCGCCTCATTGAGCGACGCATCCGCATAACCGCGGCAGTAGTCCCACGTCACGTAGGCATCAGGCTCGGGATCGTAGGCCGGCTCGTGGGGGCGGACGGTGCCGTCGACCAGCAGCTGCAGCAGGTTCGCCCGCAGCATGTCCCAGTCGTGGTAATGGTCCTGCTGACACTCGTCGCAACAGACGACGAGGCCGCGAATGCCCTTGTGCGCCAACAGTGTTTCGTACACTGCCAGATCAGCGAGATCGGCCTCGACGGCCATGCGTTCCTGCGGGTCCAGGGGTTGTCCGGGCTCCAGCGCATCCAGAACGGCCGACGGGTCCATGGGATCGTCGGCGAACGGGTCGGGTGGCAAGCCCGGCGGCAGGTGGTCACGCACAGGTCCACCCTACTTATCACCCCCGACCATGCGCCAGCCGTTACCCCGGCGAGCCGCCACCGAGTGGAGTTCGTTGCAGGCAGTCTGGGCCGATAGGATGGCTTTTTAGTTCCACGACTGTGTCTGCCCTGGAGGCCCCACCCATGTCGATCGCTGAAAGCAGCGTTCCCATCTCCGTTCCGGTGCCGACCGGCGGTGACGATCCGACCAAGGTCGCGATGCTCGGGCTGACCTTCGACGACGTCCTTCTGCTGCCCGCGGCGTCCGACATCATCCCGGCGACTGCCGATACGTCCTCCCAGTTGACGCGCAACATCCGGCTCCGGGTGCCGCTGGTCAGCTCGGCGATGGACACCGTCACCGAATCGCGGATGGCCATCGCGATGGCCCGTGCCGGCGGTATGGGCGTGCTGCACCGCAATCTGCCGCTGAGCGAGCAGGCCGCGCAGGTCGAGACCGTCAAACGGTCCGAGGCCGGCATGGTCACCGACCCCGTCACCTGCTCGCCGAGCAACACCCTGGCCGAGGTCGACGCCATGTGCGCCCGGTTCCGGATCTCCGGCCTGCCGGTTGTGGACACGTCGGGGCAGCTCGTCGGCATCATCACGAACCGCGACATGCGCTTCGAGGTCGACCAGGACAAGGCCGTCGCCGAGGTCATGACCAAGGCTCCGCTGATCACCGCCCAGGAGGGCGTCTCGGCCGAGGCCGCCCTGGGCCTGCTGCGCCGGCACAAGATCGAGAAGCTGCCCATCGTCGACGGCCACGGCAAGCTCACCGGGCTGATCACCGTCAAGGACTTCGTCAAGACCGAGCAGTTCCCGCTGGCCACCAAGGACAGCGACGGCCGCCTGCTGGTCGGGGCCGCGGTCGGCGTCGGTGACGACGCCTGGACCCGCGCCATGACGCTGGCCGACGCCGGCGTCGACGTTCTGATCGTCGACACCGCGCACGCCCACAACCGCGGCGTGCTGGACATGGTCGCCCGCCTCAAGAAGGCCGTCGGCGAGAAGATCGAGGTCGTGGGCGGAAACGTCGCCACCCGGTCCGCCGCCGCCGCGCTGTGCGAGGCCGGCGCCGACGCCGTCAAGGTGGGTGTCGGGCCCGGCTCCATCTGCACCACCCGCGTCATCGCGGGTGTCGGCGCCCCGCAGATCACCGCCATCCTGGAGGCGACGGCCGCGTGCCGCCCCTACGGCGTGCCGGTCATCGCCGACGGCGGCCTGCAGTACTCGGGCGACATCGCCAAGGCGCTGGCCGCCGGCGCGTCGACCGCCATGCTCGGCTCGCTGCTGGCCGGTACGGCCGAATCGCCGGGTGAGCTGATCTTCGTCAACGGCAAGCAGTTCAAGAGCTACCGCGGCATGGGCTCGCTCGGCGCCATGCAGGGTCGCGGTCAGGGCAAGTCCTACTCCAAGGACCGCTACTTCCAGGACGACGTGCTGTCCGAGGACAAGCTGGTGCCCGAGGGCATCGAGGGCCGGGTGCCGTTCCGCGGTCCGCTGTCCACCGTCATTCACCAGCTCACCGGCGGTCTGCGGGCTGCCATGGGCTACACCGGTTCGGCCACCATCGAGCAACTGCAGCAGGCGCAGTTCGTGCAGATCACCGCGGCGGGCTTGAAGGAAAGCCACCCGCACGACATCACGATGACCGTCGAAGCACCGAACTATTCCTCGCGCTAACTGACAGGGAAGTCAAAGAACACATGCGTGACATGGTCGAAATCGGCATGGGCCGGACCGCTCGTCGTACCTACGAACTGGACGACATCAACATCGTGCCGTCGCGGCGCACCCGCTCCAGCCAGGACGTTTCCACGGCCTGGCAGCTGGACGCCTACCGGTTCGAGATCCCGGTCCTGGCGCACCCGACCGACTCGCTGGTGTCGCCCGAATTCGCCATCGAGATGGGCCGCCTCGGCGGCCTCGGTGTGCTCAACGGTGAGGGCCTGATCGGCCGGCACCGCGACGTCGAGGACAAGCTCGCCCAGGTGGTCGAGCTGGCGGCCAAGGAAGACGATCCGTCGGCGGCCGTTCGGCTGCTGCAGCAGCTTCACGCGGCGCCGCTGGACCCGGAGCTGCTCGGCGCCGCCGTGGCACGTGTGCGTGAAGCCGGCGTCACCACCGCGGTGCGGGTCAGCCCGCAGAACGCCCAGGCCCTGACGCCGACGCTGGTGGCGGCCGGCATCGACCTGCTGGTCATCCAGGGCACCATCATCTCGGCCGAGCGGGTGGCGCAGGACGGTGAGCCGCTCAACCTCAAGACCTTCATCTCCGAGCTGGACGTGCCCGTCGTCGCCGGTGGCGTGCTCGACCACCGCACCGCGCTGCACCTCATGCGCACCGGCGCGGCCGGCGTCATCGTCGGCTACGGCTCCACCTACGGCGCGACGACCAGCGACGAGGTCCTGGGCATCAGCGTGCCCATGGCCACCGCGATCGCCGACGCCGCCGCCGCGCGGCGCGAGTACCTCGACGAGACCGGCGGCCGCTACGTGCATGTGCTGGCCGACGGCGACATCCACACCTCGGGTGACCTGGCCAAGGCCATCGCCTGCGGCGCCGACGCGGTCCTGCTGGGCACCCCGTTGGCCGCCGCTGCCGAAGCGCCTGGTGAGGGCTGGTTCTGGCCGGCTGCCGCGGCGCACCCGTCGCTGCCGCGCGGCGCGCTGCTGCAGGTCGCACTGGGTGAGCGTCCGTCGCTCGACCAGGTTCTCAACGGCCCGTCCGACGACCCGTTCGGCTCGGTCAACCTGGTCGGTGGCCTGCGCCGGTCGATGGCCAAGGCCGGGTACTGCGACCTCAAGGAGTTCCAGAAGGTAGGCCTCACCGTCGGTAGCTAGTACCGGCGGTAGCGAGTTAGGTTTACCTTGGTAGCTGGTTACCGAGCGGTAGGTCCATACTTCTGCCATGGAGCCTGACTACGACGTCTTGATCATCGGCTCGGGTTTCGGAGGCAGCGTCAGCGCCCTCCGGCTCACCGAGAAGGGTTACCGCGTTGGAGTGTTGGAAGCCGGCCCCCGGTATTCCGACGCCGACTTCGCAAAGACCTCGTGGGACCTGCGAAAGTTCTTGTGGGCCCCCAAGTTCGGCATGTACGGCATCCAGCGGATCCATCTGCTACGCAACGTGATGATCCTGGCGGGCGCGGGTGTCGGCGGTGGTTCGCTGAACTACGCCAACACCCTCTACATCCCGCCGGACCCGTTCTTCAACGACCCGCAGTGGAAGAACATCACCGACTGGCGCGCCGAACTGATGCCGCACTACGAGCAGGCGCAGCGCATGCTCGGTGTCGTCAAGAACCCGACGTTCACCGACGCGGACAAGATCATCAAAGAGGTCGCCGAGGACATGGGCTGCGCCGACACCTTCGTCGCGACGCCCGTCGGTGTGTTCTTCGGACCGGACGGTGAGAAGACCCCGGGCAAGACGGTGCCCGACCCGTACTTCGGCGGGGCCGGCCCGGCCCGCACCGGCTGCATCGAGTGCGGCGAGTGTATGACGGGCTGCCGGCACGGCGCCAAGAACACTCTGGTGAAGAACTACCTGGGCCTGGCGGAAAAGGCTGGCGCACAAGTACATCCGCTCACCACGGTCACCAGCTTCGAGCAGCGCGGCGACGGCCTGTGGGAGGTGTCGACCCGACGCACCAACGGCAAGGTGCGGCGCGGCAAGCGGACCTTCACCGCCAAGTACCTCATCGTCGCGGCCGGCACGTACAACACCCAGAAGCTGCTGTTCAAGGTGCGCGACACCGGAAAGCTGACCAAGCTGTCGGACAAGCTCGGCGTGCTGACCCGGACCAACTCCGAGTCGATCGTGGGTGCCCAGACCCGCGAAGTGCCCACGGGCATGGATCTGACGCACGGCGTGGCCATCACGTCGTCGATCCACCCGACGCCCGACACCCACATCGAACCCGTGCGGTACGGCAAGGGCTCCAACGCCATGGGCATGCTGCAGACGCTCATGACGGACGGCGCCGGCCCGCAGGGCACCGACGTGCCGCGGTGGAAGCAGTTCCTGGACCAGGCCGGCGAGGACCCGCGTGAGCTGATCCGGCTGCTCAACCCCAAGCGGTGGAGCGAGCGCACCGTGATCGCGCTGGTGATGCAGCACCTCGACAACTCGATCACCACATTCACCAAGCGCGGGCCCGGTGGCATCCGGATCATGTCGTCCAAGCAGGGCCACGGCGAGCCCAACCCGACCTGGATCCCGGTCGGCAACGAGGCGACGCGGCGGATGGCCGAGAAGGTCGGCGGCATCGCCGGCGGCACGTGGGGCGAGCTGTTCAACATCCCACTGACCGCGCATTTCCTGGGCGGCGCGGCGATCGGCGACAGTGCCCAGACGGGCGTCATCGACCCCTACCACCGCGTCTACAACTACCCGACGCTGTTCGTCACCGACGGTGCCGCGATTTCCGCGAATCTCGGTGTGAACCCGTCACTTTCGATCGCGGCGCAGGCCGAGCGCGCGGCGTCGCTGTGGCCGAACAAAGGGCAGGACGACGCGCGGCCGGCACAAGGAGAGCCCTACCGGCGCATCGAACCGATCGCGCCGGACCGTCCCGTCGTCCCGGCCGATGCCCCCGGCGCGCTGCGCCGGCTGCCGATCACCCCGGTCTAGTAGGGATTTGTGCACGATTTTCCGCGCTGACCGCGGAAAATCGTGCACAAATCCCTCGGGGTCAGACGGTGTGCAGCCGCCGGTGTGTGGGCGCCCGGCCCGGCGGTTGCGGCGGCGGGGGCAGTAGCGACTGCCGCCGCTTGACGTCGACGACGGTCGGCTCGCGCGTACTCAGCGTGAGGTCGGATCCGGCGTGCCGGATTTCCAGGGTGGAGTCGGGCCCGTCGCGCAGGGTGTACGTCACCTCGTTGTGCGTCGCGTCGACGGTGATCCGAAACTCCCTCCACCGCAACCGAAATCGGAGCCGGGACAGACTGTCCGGCAGCTGCGGGTCGAGCGCGAGGATGCCTTCATCGTCGCGCAGGCCCCCGAAACCGGCGACCAGCGCGATCCAGGCGCCGGCCAGGGATGCCATGTGCAGCCCGTCGCGGGTGTTGTGGTGCAGATCGCGGAGGTCGATCAAGGCCGCCTCGTAGGCATAGTCGTGCGCCAGTTCCAGGTGGCCGACCTCGGCGCACATCACCGCCTGCGTGCACGCCGACAGCGAGGAATCCCGGACCGTGCGCCGCTCGTAATAGTCGACGTTGTGCGCCTTCTGCTGAGCGGTGAAGGCGTGCCCTTGCCACTGCATGGCCAGCACCAGGTCGGCCTGCTTGATCACCTGCGCCGGATACAGCCGTACGTACGGGTAGTGAAGGAACAGGGGATAAGCGCTGTCGGGCGTGAACTTCCATTCCGCGAAGGTGGTGAAGCCCTCGCACTGCGGATGCACGGCGAGTTCGTCGTCGTACGGGATATGTGCGGCGGCTGCGGCGTCGCGCCAGGCGGCCGTCTCCTCGTTGGTCACGCCCATGGCATAGGCATTGTCGGGGTGCCGCGTGCACGCGTCGGCGGCGACGCGCAGATTGTGTGCCGCCATCAGATTGGTGAAGACGTTGTCGCGCACCATCGCGGTGTACTCGTCGGGGCCGGTGACGCCGTCGAGATGCCAGACGCCGTGCCGGTCGTGGTGTCCCAACGACATCCACAACCGTGCCGTCTCCACCAGCACGTTCAGGCCGCAGTCGACTTCCAGGGATTGGTCACCGGTGGCGTTGCGGTAGCGCTCGAACGCCATCGCGATGTCGGCGTTGACGTGCCACGCCGCGGTGCCCGCCGGCCAGTACGCCGAGCACTCGGGTCCGGATATGGTGCGCCACGGGAAGCTCGCGCCGCGTAAACCCAGTTCCGCCGCACGGCTTTTCGCCAATCCCAGGATCGAAGCACGCCAGCGCAGGGCGTCGGCGACGGTATGCGGTTTCGTGTAGGTGAGCACCGGCAGCACGAAACCTTCGGTGTCCCAGAAAGAGTGACCGTCATAGCCGGTTCCGGTCAGCCCCTTCCCGGCGATACCGCGGCATTCCGCGCGCGCACTGGCCTGCAGTACGTGGAACAACCCGAACCGCACGGCCTGCTGACAGTCGGGGTCACCGTCGACTTCGACGTCGGCGCTGTCCCAGAAATCGTCGAGATAGGCGCGTTGCAGATCCAGCAGACCCTGCCACCCGCTGTAGTGCGCGCCGGCCAGCGCACCGGCGACCTGATCGCGCAGCGCGGGCCGTGACCGCAGGCTCGACCAGCCGTACGCCAGATACTTCACGATGCGCAGTTGCTGACCCGGTCGCAGACCGCAGATCACGGTGGTACGCGCCAGATCTGGGCGGGCGTCGGTGCTCACCTCGACACGGCCCGGGACCTCGATCTCGTGGTCCATCGCAGCGGCCATCATCAGGCCACTGCGCTTGGTCTGGTGGATCAGCAGGCCGCTGTGTTGGTTGTGTTCGTGGTGTATCGCCTGCAGGGGATTGGCAAGGGCCGCCGCGACGCGGGGGTCCGACGAGGTCTGCGGCTGGTCCTCGTTGGCAACCAACTCCGATTGCACTGTGACGCGGGCGAATTCGTCGATGGCCTCGACGATGTATTCGATGGCCGCGACGCTGCGCTGGGCCAGCGAGACCAGCCGAACCGACTTGACGCGCACCTGTTTTCCGGCCGGTGACCGCCAGTGCACGGTGCGCGAGAGGGTGCCGGCGCGCAGATCCAGAATTCGCTCGTGGTCGAGGAGTTCGCCGTACCGGACGTCGAAGGGCTCGTCGTCGACCAGTAGGCGGATGATCTTGCCGTTGGTGACGTCGACGATGGTCTCGCCGCCCTGGGGATAGCCGAATCCGCTTTCGGCGTACGGCAGCGGCCGGGTTTCGTAGAACGAGTTGAGATAGGTGCCGGGCAGCCCGTGCGGTTCCCCTTCGTCGAGATTTCCGCGAAAGCCGATGTGTCCGTTGGACAATGCGAACACCGACTCCGACTGCGCCAACAGCTCGAGGTCCAGTTGGGTCTCGCGGACCTGCCATGGCTCGACGGGAAATGAGTCCTGAGTGATCATCGTCGGCCTACAGCAGCTCGGCCAGGTCGCGGACCACGACGTCTGCGCCGCTGTCGCGTAGCTGCGCGGCTTGATCGGCTCTGTCCACTCCGACGACGTACCCGAATCTGCCGTTTCGGCCCGCCGCGACACCGGCCAGCGCGTCTTCGAAGACGGCGGCCGCCGCCGGTTCGACGCCCAGCAGTTGTGCGGCCCGCAGGAACGAATCCGGTGCCGGTTTACCCGCGATGTGCTCGTCCCGCAGGGTCACGCCGTCGACCCGCTGTTGGACGAACCGCGACAGTCGGGTCGCGTCGAGCACCTGACGGGTGTTGGCGCTCGACGACACGACCGCGATGCCGAGTCCGGCAGCGGCGACCGCCTCCAGATACTTCCGGGATCCGCTGAACGCCTCGATGCCGTCGTCGTGCAGCACCTGCTGGAACATCTCGTTCTTGCGGTTCCCGAGTCCGGCGACGGTCTCGGCGCCGGGCGGGTCGTCAGGGTCGCCCTCGGGAAGGTCGACGCCGCGGCTGCGCAGAAATGAGCGGACGCCGTCCTGGCGCGGCTTGCCGTCGACGTACTGCAGGTAGTCGTGACTGTCGAACGGGACGAACGGTTCGCCGTCACGTTCGGCGCGGTGCCGCAGATAGTCGTCGAACATCGCCTTCCAGGCCTTCTTGTGCACGCTCGCGGTGTCGGTCAGGACGCCGTCGAGGTCGAACAGGCAGGCGTGCACGGCGTCGGGGAGACCCAGCATGGTTGCTCTTTCGGTCGGGAGCGGTTCTGCTGTGTCCTTTCCCGCTTTTCGGCCCGGTTATTCGTCGTCGCTATGCCGCGCTGATCACGCGGCTGGGCGTTCCGTGGATGTCGACCGGGACGTCGCCGGTCAGGGTGACGCGGTGCATCAGCCGGTGCTGGCCGTCGTAGTCGTCGACGGCGCGGTGCTGGGTGGCCCGGTTGTCCCACATCGCGACGTCGCCGGGCTGCCAGTTCCAGCGAACGGTGTTCTCTGTCATGGTGATTCGTCGCTGCAGCAGTTCCAGCAGGGCGGCCGACTCGTAGCTGTCCAGGCCGACGAAGCCGCGGACGAACTGGCCGGCCACGAGGGCGCGTTCCCCGGTCTCGGGGTGGACCCGCACCACCGGGTGCTCGGTGCGGAAGTCGGGCTTCTGGAATTCGGCCTGGTAGCCCTTCTGCTCGTCGGTGAGGTGGGTTGTGTCCACGGTGACGTCCTTGAGGTAGCCGAACCGGTTGGAGTGCACGGCCCGCAGGTTCTCCGCCAGCGCCTTGAGTGGGGCGGGCAGCGCCTCGTAGGCCGCGACGGTGGAGGCCCACAGGGTGGAACCGCCGTAGGTCGGCAGGGTGACGGCGCGGAGCACCGATGCCGAGGGGTAGTCGGGCATGAACGTCACGTCGGTGTGCCAGCGGTTGGCCTTGCCGTACTCCGAGTCGATCGGGGTGATCTTCGGTGCGTCGGCGCGCTTCATCGAGTGATGGCCGACCAAGTCACCCATCAGTTCCCCGAAGGCCTGCTGTTGCGCGTCGTCGAGGTGGTCCTGACCGCGGAAGAAGATGACCTTGTGCTCCAGCAGCGCGGCGCGAATCCCGGCGATGGTGTCGGGGGAGAGGTCACCGCCCAGTCGCACGCCGTCGATGACGGCACCGATCTTGCTGGTCAGTTTCGTGGCGTTGAGCATGACGTTCCTTTCAGCCGAGGCGACTGTAGTCAATTGACTACAGCACGTGGGCGCTAGTGTAGCCGCATGACTACAGGCGTGCCAGTGGGCCGGGACGAGGTCGTCGCGGCCGTCCTCGAGGCCGCATCGGAGCTGTTCGCCGCGCGCGGTCCCGCCGCCACGTCGATCCGGGACATCGCCGCGAAGTCGAACGTCAACCACGGTCTGGTGTTCCGGCACCTCGGCTCCAAGGACCAGCTGGTCGGAGCGGTGCTGGACCATCTGGGGCAACGGCTCAAGGGCCTGATCGACACCGATGCACCGGCCGACGTGATCGACGCGGCAGTCGACCGACAGCTCCGGGTGATCGCCCGGGCCGCGCTCGACGGCTACCCGGTCGGGGAGTTGCAGACCACATTTCCCAACATGGCGCGCCTGCTCGACGAATTCCTGCCCCGGTACGCCGACGAGAATCAGGCCCGGCTCGCGGTGGGCAACATCATCGCGCTGCAACTCGGCTGGCGACTGCTGGGGCCATTCCTGCGGCCCGCGCTGGGGCTCGGCGAGATGACCGATGACGACGTCCGCGCCGCCGTGGGCGCCGCAGCCGAGCGGTTGGCAGAGCCGCCGGCTGCCCACCACTAGACTGGGCGGGTGCAAACACCAGCTTCACAGCCCGTTCTGGTCATCGACTTCGGTGCGCAGTACGCGCAGCTGATCGCCCGCCGGGTCCGCGAGGCTCGGGTGTTCTCCGAGGTGCTGCCGCATACCGCGACGGTCGAGGACATCAAGGCCAAGAACCCGCAGGCCATCGTGCTGTCCGGGGGGCCGTCCAGCGTCTACGAAGACGGCGCGCCGCAACTCGACGCGGCGATCTTCGACCTCGGGGTTCCGGTGTTCGGCATCTGCTACGGGTTCCAGGCCATGGCGCAGGCGCTCGGCGGCACCGTGGCGCACACCGGCACCAGTGAATACGGCCGGACCGAGCTGAAAGTCTCCGGCGGAGAACTGCATTCGGGTTTGCCGGGCACGCAGCCGGTGTGGATGAGCCACGGCGACGCGGTCACCGCGGCGCCCGCCGGATTCGACGTCGTGGCCAGCAGCCCCGGCGCCCCGGTCGCCGCCTTCGAGGACCGGGCCCGCAAGCTGGCCGGTGTCCAGTACCACCCCGAGGTGATGCACTCGCCGCACGGCCAGCAGGTGCTCAGCCGGTTCCTGCACGACTTCGCCGGCATCGGCGCGACCTGGACCGCGGCCAACATCGCCGACCAGCTGGTCGAGCAGGTGCGCGAGCAGATCGGCGACGGCCAGGCCATCTGCGGCCTGTCGGGCGGCGTCGACTCGGCGGTCGCGGCCGCGCTGGTGCAGCGCGCCATCGGCGACCGACTGACCTGTGTGTTCGTCGACCACGGCCTGCTGCGCGCGGGGGAGCGTGAGCAGGTCGAACGCGACTTCGTCGCCGCGACCGGTGCCAAGCTCGTCACCGTCGACGAAGCCGACCGCTTCCTCGACGCCCTGTCGGGTGTGACCAACCCCGAAGGCAAGCGCAAGATCATCGGCCGCGAGTTCATCCGGGCCTTCGAGGGCGCGGTGCGCGACGCCCTGGGATCGAGCGAGTCCGAGATCGAATTCCTGGTGCAGGGCACGCTCTACCCGGACGTCGTGGAATCGGGCGGTGGCACCGGTACGGCCAACATCAAGAGCCACCACAACGTCGGCGGTCTGCCCGAGGACCTCAAGTTCAAACTCGTCGAGCCGCTGCGGCTGCTGTTCAAGGACGAGGTGCGCGCCGTCGGCCGCGAGCTCGGCCTGCCCGAGGAAATCGTTGGGCGCCAACCGTTCCCGGGCCCGGGTCTGGGTATCCGGATCGTCGGCGAGGTGACGGGCTCCCGGCTGGACACGCTGCGCCGCGCCGACTCGATCGCCCGCGAGGAGCTCACCGCGGCCGGTCAGGACCAGAGCATCTGGCAGTGCCCCGTGGTGCTGCTCGCCGACGTGCGCTCGGTCGGTGTGCAGGGCGACGGGCGGACCTACGGACATCCGATCGTGCTGCGCCCGGTGTCCAGTGAGGACGCCATGACCGCCGACTGGACCCGCGTGCCTTACGAAGTGCTGGAACGTATTTCGACTCGCATCACCAACGAGGTGCCCGAGGTGAACCGCGTGGTGCTGGACATCACCAGCAAGCCGCCGGGCACCATCGAGTGGGAGTGATCCCCCTCCGCTGACGGGTGCGGCTCAGCGCGCCGGGTCGCCCCGCCACGCGAAGCTGTTGACGTACTGGCCCATGTCCAGGGCCAGCTGCAGGCCGACCGCGGACGGTTTCCCGGAACCGAAGTCGGGACCGAAACGGTGGTACGGACCCGAGGCCGCGGCGATCAGTGCCAGGTCGTTCTTGACGGCGACGAGCACCAGCAGCCGCATCCGGGAGTACTGGCGGCTCGCGCCCTGCGGATACCAGTCGGCGACGACGCCGTAGCCCGTCTGGTAGCCGACCATGGCGTTCGGAATCTCGTACGCGGTCTTGGCATCCGGATAGGTCGACTTGACCAGTTCGGCCGCAATGTCTTTCGGCTGGCGTCCGGTCGCGGGCCGGCTGAACAGCTGCAGCATCCCGCCATCGCCGGCGAGCAGTTTGGCCAGTACGCCGTGGTCGTCCTTGGTCACTTCGTACGCCGATCCGGTCGCCGGGTAGGCGACGCTGAACGAGCCGTCGGGTGCGGTGAACCGGGGGTTGATGGTCACCGGCTGGCCCATGGGCGGATGGCCGCATTCCGGCGGGCACACGTACCGCACGGCCGGCTTCTCCAGAAGTCCGGACACCCCGACCAGGAGCGCGGCCACCACCACGGCGGCGAGGACGAAAACCAGTGCCACCTGAACGCGTTTCGTGGTCCGGGTCGGCGTCGTCGCGTAGGCGGGGGCGTGCAGCGAGTAGCCGGGGAGGAGCCCCACCGTCATGCTGTCGGCGGGCGCCGGGCGGTCGGTGCGCTGGCTGTGCCGTGCGGCCCGTGACGATGCCCGGGTGGCGGCACCGCACGCGGCGCAGAACGGGGCGTCGGGCACCACGTGGCCGCACTGGGTGCACAGCAGCGGTTCGTCCATGTTGTAGTCGTCGTGAGCCTCGTGCAGCAGCGCCAGGTGCAGTCCGATGCGCAACGCCAGCAGCGCCACGAGGGTGAGCGCGAAATACATTGCCAGCTGGACGAACTGGGGCAGCTGGACGGCATCGATCAGGCCGAGCAGGGCATAGACCACGGCGACGGTGACCGCGATCAGGGTCAGTGTCAGCCGGACGTAGCCGCGATGTTGGTGCGCCTTGTTCGGTGGCCGGGTGAACCACAGCGCCGCACCGATCAGGCCGCCGACGGTCGCGGCGATGATGGGAGTGGCCAGGCCGCGGATACCGGCTTCGACCAACAGGCCTTGCAGCGGGCGGTCGCGGTTGACCATGCCGGTGCCGAACTGCGGGGCCAGTCGGGTCAGAGTTGCCGCCGCGGTGAAATAGATGGCGGCGTGGGCGCCGATGGCGTAGCCGTGCAAGGCTTCTCGATGGCCGGGCCGGACCAGGCGGATCACCAGTGTGGGCACCTGCATCAGCAGGAGGCCACCGAGCGTGGCGCCGAGGCCGGTGCGCAGCATGCGGGCCGCCGCGATGCCCGCCCCGAGCGGGATGCCGTACGACCGGGCGGCCACCGCTCCGGTGAGCAGCGCCCACCCGACGCCCAGGGCGACGGCGAGACCGGCGGTCAGCCAGAGGTTGCCGCGCGGTGCGTCCTGGTTGAATTCGGATTCCCGGAGATAGATTCCGAAGATCACGGGCAGCCCGAGGACGGCGACGGCGACGAGCGCGCCGGGCAGGCGGAGCATCGCGGTGGCGACCAGGGCGAGCACCAGGGCGACGAGCCCGAGCATGAACGACGTGCGCGACCGCGGGGACAGGTGCGGGAACAGCGAGCTGGTGATCGACAGGCGAAGCAGATGCTGGCCGGGTGCGGCGCTGAACGACCGCGCCCGCAGCCAGTGCGGTCCGTCGTGGCGGTGTTCGCTCAGCGGCGCGCCGCACAGCCCGCAGTACTCGCCGGCCGGGACGTCCAGCTGGCAGACCTCGCACTCCATCATCGGCCGGTCTTCGAGCTGGGTGCTCATTGCGTCACCTTCTGCAGCAGCAACAGGTTTTCCGCCAGGTTCTCCACGTTCGGGGTGCCGAGCCCGCTGACCAGGTCGTAGCCTGGGCCCGCCGTGTCAACGGCGTTGCCGCCCAAGGTGATATCGCGGAATGCCGGTCGCGGGGCGCCGGTGGCGATCCGATACAGCAACGGGTTGAGCGCACCGATGGGCCGTCCACCGTTGGCGGTGAGGTATTGCGTCATGACGGCCGTCAGCCCGGCCCAGATCGGCGCGGACTGTGAGGTGCCGCCACCGACGACCACCTCCTTGTCCACCACGATCCGCACGCCGGTGTAGGGATCGGCGACGGCCGAGATGTCCGGCGTCATGCGCTTGCCGGCGCTGCGTTTCGGGTCGACCTGGTTCGCAGCGGCCGCCTGCCAGCGTGGCTGGTCGAACAGTGCGGAGACCCCGCCACCGGTGCCCTGGGAGAGCGGGACGTTGAACCAGGCCTGTTCGTCCACCCACCTGCCCTCGGCATCGGTGGACAGGGTGCTGCCGCCGACGTTGGTCATCTCGGGCAGCGACGCCACCGAATCCAGCCCGATGTCGGCCGGGCCGGGAGGGGAGTCCCAGTCGTCGCCGCCCTTGCATTCCAGTCCGGCCAGGTCGCCGCTGGCGTCAAATGCGGTGGTGCCGTGCGCTTCTGCGGCGGCCAACGCTGAGCGGACGGGTGCGAGGTCGGCCGCGGTGGTCAGTTTGTCGCAGCCCCAGCCGATCGACAGGCTCCAGATCGCGCCGGGGAAATCGCGATCGGTCCGCTCGAACATCTCGCCGATCTTCACGTAGGCGCCGTCGCCGGTGACCGTGGGACGGGCGTTGACCACGACCAGCCGGGCGTCGGGGGCGATGGCATGGATCACCTCGAGGTCCATGGTGGTCTCGCCGCGCTCGTCGCCGGGCTGCCCGCCGATGAGGGTCGGGGTGAACTTGGGTAGACCGAAGGTGGTGGAGAACTGGTCCAGGTCGGCTTGGTCGTAACCGTTGAAGGCGAAGACCACCACCGTGGTGCCCTTGCCGGTGTGGCCGGCTGCGCTCAACTTGTCGGCGTGGTAGGCGCTGAGCAGGTGGCTCGGGGTGAGGCCGCGTTCCGGGACACCCTGCGGCGGGTCCTGCGGTGCCGAATCGTGGTGCGGGGTGTAGCTGAGGATCCGGCCCAATTCGGCGACCGTGCCTTGTAGTTCGGTGGGGAGCTGGGGTTGCTGCGGCGCGGCGTAGAACTCCTGTCCACGCCGGCCGCGATAGTCGTGCACCTCGACGCCGAAGGCGGCGCCCATCCGGTCGGGGTCGCCTTCGACGACGGCCCAGTTGTCACCGGGGCGCCAGCGCACCGAAAGGCGTTGCAGCTCAGCCCAATTGATCAGCGCATCCGGTCGGTGGTTCGCATCGAGCGTGGCGGTGAGCTGGACGCGCTGCGGATGAGCGGGCCCGAGATCGGTCGAGGAGGCAAGCAGCGACGCGAAGGGACCGTCGATGGTGTCCGACGGCTGATCTGACGCAGTGGTCGGCCGGCCCGGGGTGGGCAGGTTGACGACCACCAGCGTCAGTGTGGCGGCAAGCGCCAGGGCAACCAGCCATCGCCGGGGTGGTGTCCGATTCGGCGATGGCATGTACCAACGGTAGCGCGAACCCGGATTCTGCTGGGCCGGTAGGCAACCCGGGTTGGTTGTCAGTTGCGGTGCGTGCCCGGTGTGGCGGTGGGCGCCGGGTTGGCGGTGACCGACGGGGTGAACAGGTTGCCGCCGTTCGGGCTGAGCGACTTCTCGGTCGGGGTGACCGCCGATGTGGTCGTGGTCGTGGTGGTGGTCGACGGCGCCTCGGGGGTCTTCTTCTCCTCGCCACAGCCGGCGGTGAGGCCGATCATCGCGATGAGTGCGGTGCCTCCCGCTGCGGCGGCGACGCGGTGGACCAGACGATTCGAACGCATGATGCATGCCCTTCCACTAGCGCAGCGGTCCACCAAGCCCCGAGCGGGATTTCCGGACCTATTCCAGTTATGAGCGTACAGGTCGGAACGCCGAGATGACGGCGTTGTGTGTCGTCGGCGGCTTGACCGTGTCGGTGGGTGGGTGTTTACTCACGGTATCGAACAAATATTCGAATATTGACAGTGTCTGATGGTGCGGGAGGTGTTGTTGTGGCGGCTGTGACCAGTCTGGCGAATAGCCGGATTGACCGCGCTGACCAGCTGGAACAGCTCCGGCGCAAGATCGCCGAGATGTCGGGACCGGCAGGTTTGCGCGGCCGGGACCGGGGACGGCCCGAGCCGGCCCCGAAGGTTGCCGAAAGTTTGCTGGAACCGTCGGATCTGCAGTCTGAGCTGCTGCCTGACGTGTTGCCCCGCGGCACGGTCGCGGTGCTCTCGGGGGCCCGCTCGCTGCCGTTGCGAATGGTGGCAGCGGTGACGGCGGCCGGCGGGTATGCGGCCATCGTCGGTCAGCCCAAGGTCGGGCTGCTGGCCGCGGTGGAGATGGGGGCCGACCTGGAACGCATCGCGCTCATCCCGGACCCGGGGCCGGACCCGGTGGAGGTGGCCGCGGTGCTCATGGACGGGCTCGACCTGGTGCTGCTCGGGCTGGGTGGCAAGTCCGTCCCGGCCGGCCGGGCGCGGGTGGTGGCGTCCCGGGCCCGGCAGCGCGAGTGCACCCTGCTGGTCACCGACGGCGACTGGCCCGGGGCGACGGCCCGGCTGGAGGCCAGGGTCCGCGGGTACGAGGTGGTCGGAGCGGGCGACGGGGATCCGGTGCCGGGGTGCGGGCGGATCGGCCGGGTGCGGCTGGACACGCGCGCCCGCGGCCGCTCGATGCGTCCGCTTCGAGCGGTGGGTGGCTGAGATGTCGCGGGTGTTGGCCATCTGGTGCATGGACTGGCCTGCGGTGGCGGCGGCGGTGGCGGCCGGGCTGCCGGTGACCGAGCCGGTGGCGGTCACTCTGGCGAACCGGGTGGCGGCCTGTTCGGCGTCGGCTCGGGCATCGGGCGTCCGAAGGGGGTTGCGGCGCAGGGAAGCTCAGGCACGCTGTCCGCAATTGCACGTCGCCACCGCCGATCCGGCGCGGGACGCCCGTCACTTCGAGGGCGTGACGGCCGCGGTCGACGAGGTCGTGCCGCGCGCAGAGGTCCTGCGGCCGGGGCTGCTGGTATTGCCGGTGCGTGGCGCGGCCCGGTATTTCGGGTCGGAGCAGACCGCGGCTGAACGATTGGTCGACGCGGTGGGTGCGGCCGGGGTCGAATGCCAGGTGGGCATCGCCGACCAGCTGCCCACGGCGGTCTTCGCGGCCCGGGCAGGGCGCATCCTCGCGCCGGGTGAGGATGCGCAGTTTCTCGCCGAATTGTCCATCCGGCAGTTGGCCACCGAACCGAGCCTGTCCGGTGAGGGCCGGGAAGAACTGGCGGACTTGTTGTGGCGCATGGGTATCCGAACCATCGGGCAGTTCGCCGCGCTGTCGCGGACCGACGTGGCGTCCCGGTTCGGTACCGATGCCGTGGTCGCGCACCGGTTTTCGCGGGGTGAACCGGCGCGCCGCCCGTCGGGGCCGGAGACGCCGGCGGACCTCGACGCCGTGATGGACTGCGACCCGCCGATCGACCGGGTGGACGCGGCGGCATTCGCCGGACGCTCGCTGGCAAGCCAGTTGCACCGCAGCCTGGAGTCCGCCGGGGTGGGGTGCACCCGGCTGGCCATCGATGCGGTGACCGCCAACGGTGAGGAACTGCAACGGGTTTGGCGGTGTGCCGAGCCGCTGACGGAGGACGCCACCGCGGACCGGGTGCGGTGGCAGCTGGACGGTTGGCTGACCAGGCGGGGACTGGGCGGCGCCGGGCCCACCGGACCCATCACGGTGTTGCGGCTGCATCCGGTCGAGGTCGTCTCGGCCGCGGCATTGCAGTTGCCGTTGTGGGGATCTTCCGGAGATGACGACCGGATGCGCGCCCGGCGGGCGCTGGTGCGGGTCCAGGGTCTGCTCGGGCCGGAGGCGGTGCAGGTGCCGGTGCTCAGTGGTGGGCGGGGGCCGGCCGAGCGCATCACGCTCACGCCGCTGGGTGATGAGGTGGTGCCGTTGAATGATCCGGCCCAGCCGTGGCCCGGGCGCCTGCCGGAGCCGGCTCCGGTGGTCCTGCTGGATGACCCGGTGGAACTTGTTGACGTACGCGGTGATTCGGTTCGGGTGACGGACCGGGGCATGTTCTCCACCGATCCGGTGGGGCTGACGGGTTCGGGTTACCGCGGGGCGTTGCGCTGGTGGGCGGGGCCGTGGCCGGTCGACGAACGCTGGTGGGATCCGGAGCGGGGGAAGGGCCGCACGGCCCGGGTTCAGGTGCTGCTCGGAGATGAAGGGGAGAGCCGTGCGCTGCTCCTCTGCTATCGACAGCGGCGGTGGTATGTGGAGGGGGTTTATGAATAGGCCGGCGCTGTAGTTCGAACCGTGGAGTTCCTGGGCGGGGCGGCACCCAATGGTTGCCCCATCGCTTCCTATGACGAATGTGCAGGTTTCGTTCGACATTTCGCAGATTCACCGTCCGAAACTGCACATTCGCCGTAGCACCCCTCGGGGATGGGCGGACTGTGGCACCGCCGGAAGTACCCGAACCAGCGACATCTTCGAGGCCTGCCGGCAGCACGAGAAAATTATGGTTGTGCACAACTAAATTGTGGGCTACAGTTCTTCACGTGGACGCACTCACCTTGGACCGTCAGCTCTGCTTCGCCTTGTACTCGGCGTCGCGGGCGATGACGGCGGCCTACCGGCCGATCCTGACCGAGCTGAACCTCACCTATCCGCAGTACCTCGTGCTGCTGGTGCTGTGGGAAGAGGATCGGGTCACGGTCGGGCGCCTGGGTGAGCGACTGCAGCTGGATTCGGGGACTCTCTCACCGCTACTGAAACGCTTGGAAGCCAATGGATTCATCCGTCGTGAACGGTCGTTGCAGGACGAGCGTCAGGTCGAGGTGACCCTCACCCCGGCCGGCCGCAAGCTCGAGGGAAAGGCCCAGTGCATCCCCGAGAAGCTGGGCGCCCAGACCGGCATCACCGAGCAGGAAGCCGCGGATCTGCGCGACGCGATTCACCGATTGACCGATGCGCTCACCGCATCGCATTGATTTACCGACGCAACCCGCGTCACCGGTACCAACCACCACAAGGAGATCGACATGAAGACGCTGTACACCGCCGAAGCCCTGGCCACCGGCGAAGGTCGCGACGGCCACGGCCGCACTTCCGACGGCAAGCTGGACCTGGATCTGGCCATCCCGAAGGAGATGGGTGGCAGCGGCAACGGCACCAACCCCGAGCAGCTTTTCGCCATCGGCTACGCCGCCTGCTACCACTCGGCGCTGCGCCTGGTGGCCCGCGAAGCCAAGGCTGATGTCACCGATTCGTCTGTGGGAGCGCGGGTTTCGCTCGGCCAGCTGGACAACGGCGGATTCGGCCTGGCGGTCGAGCTGGAGATCACCCTGCCCAACCTGGAGCACGACGCTGCGCAGGAGCTGGCGGACAAGGCCCACCAGGTCTGCCCCTACTCCAACGCCACCCGCGGCAACATCGACGTCAAGATCACCGTCACCGACGACTGAGCTCCCGCCGCGAGCTGGGGGCACCTCCCGCTTGCGGGGGAACGTAAACCTGTCGAATTCCGTTCGGAAAAGACAGTTTTGCGCCTGCTCGCGGAGTCGTCGGAACACCCCTCACAACTTGGATGCGAAGGCCCCGACGCGCTCGATGAACCGATCGAAGAACGCCACCGGGTCGACCTCGATGCCGATGTGGGCATTGGGCTGGCGTCCCCAGTGTCCGCGCCAGTCGGCGACCGTCATGCCGCGCGTCAACGTGCCCAGCAGTTCCACGTCGACCGTCGCCTGCTGGTACCGGACGATGTCCGGGTCGAGCGCCACCGCCGCCGCGAGCGGGTCGTGCAGGTGCGCCAGGTAGCCCTCGCCCTGGTCGAAATGGAACTCGAAGTAGAACCGCATGGCGTCTTCCAGCACCCGGATCAGCGGGTTGGATGACGTCGACCGTGTCCCGCGATCGTCCAGCACACTCATCGGCGACGACGGTCCGCCCGCTGCGGTAGCCAGCCGGCTCAACAGCGACGGTGTCATCGCGACGTTCTCGGTCAGGTTGAGCCCCAGCACTATTGGCAGATGCGTCGGGTCCTCCAGACCCCAGGCCGCGCCCCAGACCGAGAACACCTCGGCGGCGGCCTCCGGGTCGACGCTGATGTTCCATTCGGACACCGGCGTGGTGTTGCCCCGGTAGTCGAAGGCGCCGCCCATGATCACCAGGCGTCGCAGCAACCGAGGGAGCGACGGCTCCTGCCGCAGCGCCAGCGCGAAGTTGGTCAGCGGGCCGGTGACGAGACCGATCAACTCGCCGGGGTACTCGCGTGCGGCCTGGATCCAGGCCTCGGCGGCGTCGTACTCGGTGAGCACGCCGCCGATTTCGGACTCGGCGTCGGGCTCAGGAAGTTCCGCATAACCGAGTCCCTGCGGGCCGTGGGTGTCCTCGGCGGTGCGCAACGGCGCGACCAGCGGGACGCTCGAGCCCCTGGACACCGGGATGGGGCCGACGCCGCACATCTGAAGCAGCCCCAGATTGTTGACGCATACCTGGTCGACCGGGACGTTGCCCGCGGTGGACGCGATGCCCACCAGCTCGGCATCGGCACTGGCCAGCAGGTAGGCCAGTGCCATCGCGTCGTCTACGCCGGTGTCGACGTCGGCAAAAACCGGCTGCACCCTGGTCTGTCCGACGGGTAGTAGGCCCCCTGTCATGTCGCCAACCCTAAAGGGCCGCGGGGGAACGGGCAGTCCGATCGCGGGCTCTGGGCCTGTTATCTATATCGCGCCGTCGGGGAATGCGATGACCGACACAAAGCGGATCGGCAGACGGATGAGCCGGGTGGGCCCGTGGACGCCCTCACCGTCGAACTGCAGTGAGTCGCCGGGCTCGAGTCGATACTCGGACCGGCCGTGGCCGTAGTCCATGACGCCGTCGAGCATGTAGATGAATTCGGTCCCGGGATGCTGGAACAGTGGATAGACCTCACTGTCCTCGTTGAGCGTCACCATCAGGCATTCCAGGCGTTTGTGCTCGCCGCGGAGCCCACCCAGTAGTTCGTATTCGTGGCCGGCCTGCGAGCCGCTGCGGACGATCGGGGTGCCCTTGCCGGCTTTGACGAACGACGCGGGCCGTTCGGTGTCGGCACCGCGGAACAGGTAGGTCACCGGTACGTCGAAACCTTTGGACAGCAGCGCGAGGGTGCTCAGCGAGCAGGACGTCTGGGCATTCTCGACCTTGGACAGCATGGCCTTGGAGATGCCGATGCGGGCGGCCATCTCTCCGACCGACAGACCCGAATTGTGGCGCAGCTGACGAACATTGCGCGCGATGGCGACCTCGAGCTCGAGTTCTTCGACCTTGTCGTCGGGCCGTCGGTTACGGGTGGTGCCCGCATTGCGAAGTAGCGTTTCGTCGTTCTCCACCTGTCAACCGTAACGCATCAACGTCCACTGTCAGTAGACGACGCGCGTCGGGATCGGTCCGTGCCGACTGGGTCTCGATGAGGTACTGCAGGCTGTCGGCCAGAGCGAGCGAGCCGGCTTCGGCATCCGCGTTCTCGACCGCTTCGGACGGCGCGTGGGAGACGCCGGTGGGGTTGCGCACGAACAACATTGCGGTGGGCACGTGATCCTTCAAGACTCCGGCATCATGCCCCGCGCCGGTGCCCAGTATCGGCGCGTCATCGAGCGCAGCGCTCAGCCCGTCACGCAACGACGAATCGAAATCGACGGTGGCGCTGAATGATTCCTCGGTCATCGTGACACCACAGCCCTCGCCGGCGGCAGCGGCATTGGCGGCCTCCGCGATCTCGTGCACCAGGAACTTGGTCACCGCGTCCTCGGGGTGACGTACGTCCAGCCAGAGATCCACACGCGAGGCGATGACGTTGGTGCCGCCGGGCACCGGGACGATCCGGCCGACGGTGGCGCGTGCGCCGCTGATGGCCCGCGCCTGTGACTGGACGGCGGTGATCAGCCGGGCGGCGGCCACCATGGGATCGGCCCGGTCCGTCATGAGCGTGGTGCCGGCGTGGTTGCCCGCACCGGTGAAGGACAACCGCCACCGGCCGTGGCCGAGGATGGACGACGCGACAGCCACCGGCCTGCCCAGGTCGATCAGACCGCGGCCCTGTTCGACATGGAGTTCCACGAACGTCCCGATCCGCCGCACCATGTCTGGATCGGGCCCCAGATGAGCGGGATCGATTCCGGCACAACGACTTGCCTCGGCGAACGTGGTGCCG
Source organism: Mycobacterium toneyamaense (assembly GCF_055384815.1). Classification (NCBI taxonomy): domain Bacteria; kingdom Bacillati; phylum Actinomycetota; class Actinomycetes; order Mycobacteriales; family Mycobacteriaceae; genus Mycobacterium; species Mycobacterium toneyamaense. Next base: position 4,636,331 of record NZ_AP040333.1, on the reverse strand, counting down.
CTGCTGTCTGCCAGCGATCGGGCCCGGTCCGGGTCGATCGCACCGGTCAGCAGCCGCGAGCCCAGGCATGCGACCCCGAAACGGGAGCCCTCCTCCTCGGGGAACACCGCGATGGCCCGCCGTCCGCCGACGCCGCGGGCGGCCAGCAGATCGAAGGCGACCAACGCCGACGCCACCCCGAGCGGTCCGTCGTAGGCGCCACCTCCGGGCACCGAATCCAGGTGGCTGCCGGTGACGACGGCGTCATCGCCGACCCCGCCCGACCAGGCCCAGATGATCCCGTTGCGATCGGTCTCGATGTCCAGACCGCGCTTGGCCGCGTGCGCGATGAACCACGACCGCAGGTCGAGCTCGGCAGTCGAATAGACGGGCCGGGTGTAGCCGCCGCGCTGGTTGTCGACGCCGGTGCCGGCGATCTCGGCAAGCAACGAGGTGACGGTGTCAGGCATGAAAAATCCTTCTTGGCAGAGAAATTTGAGGTCGTCAGCGCATCTCGCCCGCACCCACGTACGGGTGCAGGCTGTTGAGCGGCTTGCCTTCGGCGAACCGTTCCAGCCGGAAGTCCGTGGCCGGGATGTCGGGATCGGTGCTGTCGCCCTCGAACACCAGGTCCGCGACCAGCTCACCGACCGCCGGGCTGATCTTGAATCCGTGACCGGCGAAACCGGCTGCCAGGATCAACCCGTCGACCCCGCCGATCGGCGCGATCACCGGATTCCAGTCCGGCGGAACGTCATACACCCCGGCGTAGGTGTGAGTCACCGCCGGTTCGGGGAAGCCGGGGAACCGGTGCATCACCTTCTCGCCGTAGGCCAGGACGGATGCCTCCGCCGCGACATTCGAGTAGTTGTCCGGGTCGACGAACTTCTTCTGGAAGTCGGCGTGGTCGCTGTTGCCGACCAGAAACTGGCCGGAGCCTTCGACGCGGCAGTACTGCAGGCTGATCAAGTCGGAGATCACCGGCAGGTCCGGCAGCGGTGTGCCGGCGTCGACGATCAGCAGTTCCGATCGATACGCCTCGATGGGAAAGTCGATGCCCATGGCGGCCAACAACTTTGCCGACCACCAGCCGTTGGCCACGATCACCAGATCGGCGTCGATGAGGTCACCGTTCTCCAGCATGACCCCGGTGACCTTGTCGCCGGCTGTCACGACGCGGGCGACGGGCGTGTTCTGCCGGATCCTGGCCCCCGCCGCCCGGGCTGCCTGCCCGAAGTGCAGTGCCAGCTGGGTGGCGTCGGCGAATCCGCCGCGTGGTTCGTAGGAAGCCAGTGCCACATCGGAGGTTTCGAGCATCGGCCACAGTTTCTGCAGGGTGTCGGTGTCGATCAGTTCGACCTCGACGCCGAGCGATTGATGCATGGCCGTGTTCGCGCTCAGGGCGTCGACGTTCTCGTCACCGACGAGCACGGTGTAGCCGACCTGGCGGAAGCCGACGGCGTCTCCCAGCTGTTCGATCACCGGCAGGCTGCGCCAGGCCATCGCGGCGATCGACGGCACACCGTAGTGGGCGCGGACGATGCCCGATGATTTTCCGGTGCCGCCGCTGGCCAGCTGATGCCGTTCCAGGACAAGGATATCCGTGAGCCCGCGCTGAGTCAGGGAGTGTGCGATGGACAGTCCGATGAGGCCGCCACCGATGATCACGGCTTTCGACGCCATCAGAAACCACCTGCCGCGGAGTGGCCCGGGATCCACGACGTGCCGGCCAACGGCACCCGCGCCATGGCGGCGGCTTCGATGGACACGGCAACCATGTCCTCAGGCTCCAGGTGCGTGACGTGTGCCTTGCCGCAGGCGCGTGCGATGGTCTGTGCCTCCATCGTCAAGACGCGCAGGTAGTTGGCGACGCGGCGGCCGCCGTCGACCGGGTCCAGCGCCTGCTGCAACACCGGATCCTGCGTGGTGATGCCTGCTGGGTCCTGGCCGTCCTGGAAGTCGTCGAAAAACCCTGCTGCCGAGCCGAGTTGGGCGTACTCGGCCTCGTACTTCGGGTGGTTGTCGCCGAGCGCGATCAATGCAGCGGTGCCGATCGCGACGGCGTCGGCTCCCAGCGCCAGTGCTTTCGCGACGTCGGCGCCGGTGCGGATGCCGCCGGACACGATCAATTGCACGCCGTCGGGCTTGCGGTGTACGCCGAGTTCCTGCAGGGCCTGCACGGCTTGCGGTACTGCGGCCAGGGTGGGGATGCCGACGTGCTCGATGAACACCTCTTGGGTGGCCGCGGTGCCGCCCTGCATGCCGTCGACCACGACGACGTCGGCGCCGGCGTGGACCGCGAGTTTGACGTCGTAGTACGTGCGCGATGCGCCGACCTTGACGTAGATCGGCTTCTCCCAATCGGTGATCTCACGGAGCTCGTTGATCTTGATGGTCAGGTCGTCAGGGCCGGTCCAGTCGGGGTGCCGCGACGCCGAGCGCTGGTCGATGCCCTGTGGCAGGTCGCGCATCCCGGCGACCCGTTCGGAGACCTTCTGGCCCAGCAGCATTCCGCCACCACCGGGCTTGGCGCCCTGGCCGAGTACCACCTCGATGGCGTCGGCGCGGCGTAGGTCGTCCGGGTTCATTCCGTACCGGTTCGGCAGGTATTGGTAGACAAGGTGTTTGGAGTGGCCACGTTCCTCGGGCGTCATGCCGCCGTCTCCCGTGGTGGTCGACGTACCCACTTCTGAGGCGCCGCGTCCGAGCGCCTCCTTGGCGCGGCCGGACAGCGCCCCGAACGACATGCCGGCGATGGTGACCGGGATATCCAGGTGCAGTGGGTATTTGGCGTTCCGTGCGCCCAACACCACATCGGTGCCGCACTTCTCGCGGTAGCCCTCCAGAGGGTAGCGCGACATCGACGCGCCGAGGAAGAGGAGGTCGTCGAAATGGGGGAGTGCGCGCTTGGCGCCCCAGCCGCGGATGTCGTAGATGCCGGTCTCCGCCGCCCGGTGGATGGCGGCGATGGTCGTGCGGTCGAAGGTGGCGGACTCGCGTAGACCGCGGTTGGCGCGGTCGTCTGCCGAGAAGGTCATGAGCTGGCCTCCAATCAGTAGGAGTTGTGTGCTTGGAAGTGATAGAGGTTGCGGGCCGAGCCGTAGCGCCGGTACGTGGCCGGGTCGTCGTCGTAGCCCGCCGCCTTGAGCAGGCCCGCGAGCTCCTCGAGGTGTTCGGCCTCCATCGGTTTCTCGATGCAGTCCGCACCAAGGGATTTCACTTCGCCTCGGACGTACAGCCGGGCCTCGTAGATCGAGTCGCCGAGGGCGTCGCCGGCGTCACCGCGGATGACGATGCGGCCCTTCTGTGCCATGAAGGCGCTCATGTGGCCCACTGAGCCTCCGATGACGATGTCCAGCCCTTTCAGCGAGATGCCACACCGGGCGGCGGCGTTGCCGTCGATGACGAGCAGTCCGCCGCGCCCCGTGGCGCCCGCCGATTGCGATGCGTCGCCGGTGACATGGACGACACCGCTCATCATGTTCTCCGCCAGACCTTGTCCGGCGTTGCCGTTGACGGTGATCTCGGCCTTCTGGTTCATGCCGGCGGCGTAGTAGCCGACGTGGCCGTGCACCGTGATCTCGACCGGCGAGTTGACTCCGACGGCCACGTTGTGCGCGCCTTGGGGATTGGTGATGACGAACTGGCCGTCGATGCCGTCGGCGTGCAGGGCCGCATTGACGTCACGCAGACTCACCGTCGACAGGTCGAAAGTCGTTGGCGCGTCGCTCATGCCGGCACCGCCTCTCGGCTCCAGGCGTAGACCACTTCGGGTTCGGGCTCCCAGATGCGGGCGTCCTCGATCCCCGGCAGGTGCGCCAGGGCGCGGAACTCCGATGCCATGGCCACCCAGTCCGTGGTCTCGGCGATGACCGCCGGTTTGCACGCGATGGCGTCGCGGACGATGGCGAAGCTGTCGCTGTTGGAGACCAGCAGGGTGTAGAAGCCGTCGAATGTTGTCGTCAGATCGGTCAGGGCCTGCTCGACGTCGGATCCCGCCGCCAGCTCGTGGGCCACGAAGCGGGCACCGACCTCGGTGTCGTTCTCGGAATCGAATTCGACACCGGCCGCGCGTAGGTTACGTCGGATGCCGGCGTGGTTGGCGAACGAACCGTTGTGCACCAGACACTGATCCGGGCCCACCGCATACGGATGTGCGCCGCTGGGCGTCACCGCCGATTCGGTGGCCATCCGGGTATGGCCGACGCCCTGCCAGCCCTGTGCGCCGGCCAAGCCCCAGTTCTCGACCAGCGACGTGGGCGTGCCGACGCCCTTGAGCACCGCCACATCGGTGCCGAATCCGCCGACGAGAGCGTGCGGGTACACCGCCTTGGCCGCGGCGAGCAGTGCCTCGGGCGTCGTGGACGCCGACACCAGATAGGTCACATCGCGCGCGATGACCGTGATTTCGGCGCTCAGGCGGGCGCCGAGTGCTTCCGCGACCTGTTCGGGGGACTCGCCGACTTCGATCAGCGAGATGGTGCTCTGTCCCGGCGGTGACCACTCGGGGTCGCCATACACGGCGATGCCGGCGGAGTCGGCGCCGCGCGCCTCCATGGCGGTCAGCATGCCGGCCAACAGTTCACCCAGCCTGGGATAGAGCTCGGGGTTGCGCAGGTGCAACCCGACGATTCCGCACATGGTTGTACTGGTCCTTTCTCGTCGCGGCCCGATGTTGTTGGCCGACAGCGGTTTTGCTGCAGTGCTCAGAAAGCGGTGAGGTAGCGCTCGTGTTCCCAGGCGCCGACCGCGGAATGCCAGTCCCAGAACTCGGTCTTCTTCAGACGGGCGAAATAGGCGGCGACACTGGGGATATCGGTGTTGGGCGGGATGGCGGCATCCAGGGCGCCGGTCATCACCTCGTCGGTCTCCAGCCGTTCGATGGCGTGCAACAGCGTGGCGGGGAGGCGTTCCTGTTTCGGTCCCGTGCCCAGGGCGCCGGGGTCAGCAGCCCGCTTGATGCCGTCCAGGCCGGCGGCGAGTGCGACGGCCGCCGCCAGGTACGGGTTGGCCGAACCGTCGGCGCCGCGCATTTCGATGCGACTGCTGTCCGGGACGCGCACGTAGTGGGTGCGGTCATTGCCGCCATAGGTCGGGAAGCGCGGCGCCCATGAGGCACCCGATGCCGTCGAGATGGCGCCGGTTCGCTTGTAGGAGTTGACCGTTGGCGCGATCACCGCCTGCATGGCGCACGCGTGATCGAGGATGCCGGCGATGAACGAGTACGCCGTCGCGGACATCGCGAGGCCGCGGTCGTCCTCGTGGGGCTCGGTCGGGAACACCGGGGCGCCGCCACTGGTGAGTGACATGTGCATGTGCAGGCCGGATCCGGTCTTGTTCGCGAACGGCTTCGGCATGAACGTGGCGATCATGCCCCGCTCAGCGGCCATCACGTTGAGCAGGTAACGCAGGGTGATGACGCGGTCACAGGTGGTCAGCGCCTCGGCGTAATTGAAGTTCTGTTCGAACTGGCCGGACCCGTCCTCGTGATCGTTGGCATAGTTGCCCCAGCCCAGACCGTTGATCGCGGTGCTGATCGACGACAGGTGGTCGTACATCCGGGTGACACTGCGGGCGTCGTAACACGGTTGGGTCGCGGTGTCCTGGTCGTCCGCAGGCACCAATGCGCCGTCGGCGTCCCGCTTGAGTAGGAAGTACTCGACCTCGGCGCCGATCCACGGTTCGAATCCGGCGTCGGCGGCCTGCTGGATCATGGCCTTGAGGATGTTGCGCGGCGCGAACGGCCACGGCTCGCCGTTCACGTGCGGATCGCAATGGACGAGGGCCAGGCCCTCTTTGACGAAGGGGATCGGCGTGAACGACGCGGGATCGGGCATGGCGACCAGATCGGGGTCTTTCGGTTCCTGGCCGATCGCGCCGACTGCGTAGCCGGCGAACCCGACTCCGTCGGTGGCGAGTTCGTCGACCGCTTCGACCGGCACCAGCTTCGCGCACGGCTTGCCGTTCAGGTCGACGAAGAGCGCGAGGATGAACTTGGTTCCCGCCTGGGCGGCCAATTCCGCAAGTGTGGTGGGCTTCGTCATGCCAACTCCCGACTACTCATAGGAATCATCGTTTCTCAATAGTAGACACGCGCGGCTTGGGGATTGCAACAGCAGCTACGTAACTTCGGCGTTACGAGGTCGTTCACAAGCTTGTTACGCGCACCATATCGTCTACGCAAAGAAAACGATGTCTACTGTCCCGAGACGGGCATAGCCTGTGCCCCGAACTTGCGAGGAGGCGAAATGGATACCGGAACAACAGCATTCATGCTCTGTTGCATCATTGGGCTCACCATCATGATCCCGGGGCTGGCCCTGTTCTACGGCGGCATGGTCAGTGTGAAGAGTTCGACCAACATGATGATGATGACGTACGGCGCCGTGGCGGTCGTCGGAGTGCTGTGGGTGCTGTTCGGCTTCTCCATGACGTTCGGCACTTCCTACGGCGGATTCGTCGGGAGCTTCACCGAGTTCGCGGGGATGAAGAACCTCCTGGACCCGATGACCACCATCAACGGCCTGCCGGTCAGCTTGTTCGCGCTGTTCCAGGCGCTCTTCGCGGCGCTGACCGTGGCGATCGTCTCGGGTGCCGCGGCGGACCGGATGAAGTTCGCCGCCTGGATGACGTTCGCGACGGCGTGGGCGATTCTGGTCTATTTCCCCGTTGCCCATTGGGTTTTCGCGGTCGACGGCGTCGTCACGAGTGACGCCAAGGGCGGCTGGATCGCCAACAAGTTGCACGCCATCGACTTCGCCGGTGGCACGGCGGTCCACATCAACGCGGGCGCGGCCGCGCTTGCGGTCGCGCTGGTGCTCGGCCGCTCGGCGACCTGGTCGTCACGTAAGCCGCACAACGTGCCGCTCATCCTGCTCGGCGCCGGTCTGCTGTGGGCCGGTTGGTACGCGTTCAACGGTGGCTCGGCGCTGTCCGCGGGCAAGCCGGCGGCGATCGTCATGGTCACGTCGTTCGTCGCGACGTGTGCGGCCACGCTGGGCTGGCTCCTGGTGGAGAAGTTCAAGGACGGCCACGTCACCGGCATCGGCGCCGCCTCGGGCGCCATCACCGGTCTGGTCGCCATCACTCCCGCGTGTGGTGCCGTCACCCCGGTCGGCGCCATCTTCGTCGGCTTCATCCCGGCGGTGGTCTGCCCGTTCGCCATCGGGCTCAAGCACAAGTTCGGCTATGACGACTCGACCGACGTCGTCGGCGTCCACCTCGTCGGCGGCATCGTCGGCACCCTGCTGATCGGTTTCTTCGCCAGCTCGGGCATGCCCAACGGCGTCAACGGACTGCTGTACGGCGGCGGCGCAGACCTGCTGCTCAAGCAGGCCGTCGCCGCGGGGTCGGTCCTGGCCTACTCGTTCACGGTGGCCCTCGTCATCGCGCTTGTCATCAAGAAGATGATGGGGCTGCGGATCTCGGCGGAAGAGGAGGAAGAGGGCATCGACTCGACCCTGCACCGGGACCCGGCGTACGAATTGGTCTGACCTCGACACCGCGACACCTGGTCCGAGCCCCATTGCTGGGACCAGGTGTCGCCGTCTGTATCGGTGTCTACCAGTGCACGCCGGGGATCAGCCGTACCGCGGTCTTGACCGGACGGGGCACCCGGATCTTGCCGGCTGCGAGGGGCCGCTTGGGCCGGCGCGGTGTGCGCGGGCGATCCGGACGATCAACCGGCGGCGGGGTTTCGGCGACACCGCGGGCCGCTGCCGAATCCGGGTAGCCCAGGTACAACTGGTGCAGCACGCGGCGAGACAGCTTGGGTGTGAAGTAGTTTCCGAGATCACCCAGCGTGCCCATCGGAGTGTCGATCCGGGCCGGCTTCTCGACCAGGCCGCGCACCACCATTGCCGCGGCGTGCTCCGCGGTGATCGGCGGCATGGGGTTCAACCGCTTCGACGGCGCGATCATGGGGGTTTCCACCAACGGCATGTGGATGTTGGTGAACGTGATGTGGTCCGAAAGGGTCTCGGTGCCAACCACTTCCGAGAACGCGTCCAGTGCGGCCTTGCTCGGCAGATAGGCGCTGTACTTCGGGCTGTTCGCTTGCACCCCGGCGCTCGACACATTGACCACGTGACCGAACCGCCGTTCGCGCCAGTGTGGCAGCAGCGCCAGCGTCATCCGCACGGCGCCGAAGTAATTGACCGCCATGACGCGCTCATAGTCGTGGAAGCGGTCGGTCGAGTTGACCACCGAACGACGGATCGAGCGGCCGGCGTTGTTCACCAGATAATCGACGTGATCGAATTGGCCCAGGATGTCCTTGACGGTGTGCTCCACCGAACTGCCGTCGGCCACGTCGCACGTGAAAGCGTAGGCCTCGCCGCCGAATTGGCGAATCTCCGTCACCAGCTCGTCGAGAGCGTCGGCGCTGCGGGCCAAGGCGAACACCCGTCCGCCGCGCTCGGCGACGGCGATGGCTGAGGCCCGGCCGATACCGCTCGAGGCGCCCGTGATGATGACGTTGCGTCCGACCAGCGGGCCGCGCGGATCATCCCGGCGGGCCCGGTCCGGGTCCAGGTGCTCGGCCCAGTAACGCCAGAGCTTCGGTGCGTACGAAGCGAATTCGGGCAGCACGATGCCGGTGCCCTGCAGTGCTGCCACAGTGGCCTCGGAGGCGAACGACGGCGCCAGGTCGACGACGTCGAGCACCTCACCGGGGATGCCCAACTGGATGGCCGCCATGTTGCGCAGGACCTTGGCCCGCCCGGTGGCCTTGAGAACCGGAGCCGCAGTGGCTTTCGGCAAGGTGCCACGCAGTGGCGGTAAGCCGGCTTCCTGTGCGACGCCGCGGTAGATGTCCTTGAGTCCAATGGGATTCGGTGAGGTCAGATGGAAGGTCTGGCCGTCGCGTCCCTCGGCATGCATCAGCGCCACCAGCGCGTCGACCACGTAGTCCACCGGCACGATGTTGGTACGGCCGGTGTCGGGCACCATCATCGGCGTGAATTTCGGCAGTGCTGCCAGTCGCGACAGCACCCCGAAGAAGTAATACGGCCCGTCGACCTTGTCCATCTCGCCGGTCCGGGAGTCGCCGACGACGACGGCAGGCCGGTAGATCCGGTGCCGCAGACCCGCGGTGGCGCGCACCAGTTGCTCGGCTTCGAACTTGGTCTGGTGGTACGGCGTCGGCAGCTCCTGGGAGACATCGAAGTCGTCCTCCGTGAAAACGCCCCGGTAATTGCCGGCCACCGCGATCGACGACACGTGGTGCAGCGTCGCGCCGAGGCTGCGCGTCAACTCGATCACCGCGCGAGTGCCTTCGACGTTGGCCGCCTGCTGAGTGGCGGCGTCGACGGTCATGTCATAGATCGCGGCGCAGTGCACCACATGATCGATCGGACCCAGATCAGCCAGATCGGCCAGGCCCAGACCTGCGGAGGTGAGGTCGCCGACCAGGGGTTTCGCCCGGTCACCCCAGTCCGCGGCCAGTTCTTCGAAGCGAGCCAACGAGGCCCGACGAACGAGAACGAACACTTCGGCTTCGTCGTACTGAGCCAGAATCCGGCTGACGACGCGGCGGCCAATAAACCCGGTACCGCCGGTAACGACATATCGCATGCGAGTCATCGTGAACCTGTCGCGGGTTCAGGTCAATAGCGCGTATGGTCCGAATTTGTCACACCGACTTCTGAGGGAGAACCGCCGAATGCCGATCAACCCCAATGCCATCGGAGCCAAGACCGCACCGCAGCCTTTCGAGTGGACCGAGCGCGACACCCTGCTCTACGCACTCGGAGTGGGTTGCGGGACGAAGGATTTGGCGTTCACCACGGAGAACAGCCATGGCATCGACCAGCAGGTGCTGCCCACCTACGCGGTGATCTGCTGCCCGGCCTGGGGCGCTGTCGGGGAGGTCGGCAGCTTCAACTTCGGCAAGCTGCTGCACGGCAGCCAGCAGATTCGGCTGCACGCGCCGCTGCCGCCGTCGGGCCGATTCAACGTCAGCTCCGAGGTGGTCGACATCCAGGACAAGGGCGAGGGCAAGAACGCCATCCTGACGTTCAAGGGCACCGCCACCGACGACAGCGGGAATGTGATCGCCGAATCCTGGTCGACCGCGGTGATCCGCGGTGAGGGTGGATTCGGCGGGCAGCCAGGGGAGCGGGCCGCCGCGCCGGAGATCCCGGATCGCCCGGCCGACGCCGTCGTGGCGCTGCCCACCACCGAGGATCAGCCGCTGATCTACCGGCTGTCCGGCGACCGGAACCCGCTGCACAGCGACCCGTGGTTCGCGCAGACCCTCGCCGGCTTCCCGAAGCCGATCATGCACGGCCTGTGCACCTACGGCGTCGCCGGCCGCGTCCTGGTCGCCGAGCTCGCCGGCGGTGACGCCGCCAAGATCAAGGCCGTCGGCGCGCGCTTCACATCCCCGGTGTTCCCCGGCGAGACGTTGACGACATCGGTGTGGCGCACCGAGCCTGGGCACGCGGTGTTCCGTACCGAGGCCGCTGCGGCCGACGGCAGCAACGCCCGGCTGGTGCTCGAAGACGGGACCGCGGAGTACAGCGACTGACGGTTGCGCGGCGCGGCGGCCGCGCATGCGGCGTAGCGTCATAGGTAGAGCCGCGTCAGATGTTGCTTGGCGGCTCCGCTCGAAGTCATTGGCAGCGTGGTCTCTACGTGATTCTGCCGGTGGGTGATCGCGGCACCGACCGTTAGGACTTTTCATGGGATGGCGCACCAGTGGGCTTCAGCATGCGGTGGTGACCTGATGGCGTACGTCGCGCAACGGATCCGCGCCGACAAGCCCGTCCGGCTGTGCCTGTCTGACAAGCTCGGTCGTCGGATCGACGGGGCCTGGTGGCCGTACACGGGAGTCCTGGCCGACGAATTCGGGGGCCTGATGGCGGTTCTCGATGACCGTCTCGGGAAGATCGCGGAGGTCGGCATCAACTGGTCGCCCCTGCACAATCCGCCGAACCTCAATTGGCAGGCCTGGCGTGGACGCGCGCAGCACATCATGACCGTGGAAGGGTGCGAAGCCACCGCCACCCTGTTGATCGTGCCCAGCACGACCAACAACACGCTCGCCGGCATGGTGCTGCGCCGCGCTGCCGGTCAGCCGGTAGACCCGCGTCGCGGTGAGGACGCGATGCTGGAGACCGCCGAGGAAATCCTGACAGCCGCACGGCGGCAACGTGTTTCGGGAAAGATTCTGGACTGACGCGTGGCGCGTCAGTCCAGAATTTCCGCGGGAATCAGAGCGTGGTGACGCCGACGGCCTGCGGGCCCTTATTGCCCTGGGTGACATCGAACTTCACTCGCTGGTTCTCCTCCAGTGAGCGGAAGCCGGCGCCCAGGATTTCGGTGTGATGTACGAAAACATCGGGCGCACCGCCGTCGGGGGAGATGAAGCCGAAGCCTTTAGCGTCGTTGAACCACTTCACGGTTCCTTCGGTCATGTGACTACTACTTTCTTTTTGAACATGGATGCGAACGTCCGCATCCAAATCTGTTGTGATTCAGCGCAAGAAGCGATGAACCGCTAGTCCGCGTGCTGCGCGGCTGCGAAAATGCCCGACACCGTCGTGTGGTCATTGGGCTGCGCGGCACTCATAAGCGCGCAATGGGCTTCTGCCGGAGCCGTATCGACGGGCACGGTCAGGAGCACGATCCGGTTGCGATCGAGACCAACCACCTCAACGGTGTTGATCGGCTGGCGCTGATAGCCGTCGAGGCGCACCCGCCGCCCGCCTGCCGCGAGTTTGGTGGGGGCGGCCGACCACTCGCCGACGTTGTAGAGCACCCGGTCGATCTGTCCGAGGCGCACCGACAAGACGGCCAGCAGGTCGGGCAGCTCGGTGCTCAGGTTGCGGGTGTGCGGCCACCACGCCCCGTCGACATATCCACTGTGGGGAGCCTTGGGCTTCAACCGCAATCGTGGAGTCTGCTTCGGCGACGTGCGCTGAGTGTGGGTCGTGCGGTCATGTTGCGGCGTCATTTCGACGCTCCTGCCTTGACCGCGAATCGGTCAAACTACTTCGAATCGGCGACGGCGTGGCTTTGACCCGCCACGCGACGAAGTACCGCCGATGGACCAAGCGTACGCGGGAAACGCGCAGGACCAAAACGGTTCTCGCCTGGCCATTCGGAGTCGACTCGGTGAACGGCCGACGCTTTTGCCCGTACCCTCGGTTCGGTGAGGGCACCGCCTCGCCCGTGCATGTGTGACAATCCGTTGTCGTGCAAGCGTTGTCGCGCAGCGCGGGCGAGGCGGCCCCTACCCGGTGACGGCGCGGTCGAGTGCGGCGAGCGACTCCTCGATGAACCCGAGCGGGAACGGTGGCATGCCGCCGATCTGATCGCGGAAGGCCTGCGGTGTTTCGGTCCAGTCGTACGTGAGAGTCACATCGGTGCCGTCACCGTTCGGTGCGAGGTCGTAGCGCCACCACCAACCGCCCGGGACGTGCTGTCCCGACTCGTCCAGACTGCCGGTCGCCCAGCCGACGGTCTTGTCGGGCTCGAAATCCGTCACCAGGTTGTACGTGACGTAGTCCCCGCCGGCCTGGTCCAGGTACATGTTCATGGCGAAGACCTGGCCGGTACCGGTGATCGGTGCGGTGTCGACGGCGTCGCGCACCCAGTCGCCAGGTTCGGTCTCCTTGTGCCGCGCCGGATTGGCCAGCACCGCGAACACCGCCGCGGGCGGTGCGGCGATGGTGCGGGTGGCGACGAAGCGTTCCTGGGTCGTCGAGCTGCTGGTCATCGGTTCTGTCCGTTCTCTGCGTTCGATCCGTATGCGCGGGCAATGTCCTGTGAACTGGCCCATTTGGAGTAAGTCGGCGACTGGGGCCAGCCTTCGGGCGAATCCTGCCACTGCTCCTTGCGGCCGTAGGGCAGAACGTCGATCAACGCGAAACTGTGACCCAGCTGCTCGCAACCGCGGCCGTCGGTGTGCCAGGTGCGGTACACGGTATCGCCGTGTCGCAGAAACACATTGACGGCGAAACCCGTGCCGGGCGCGGCGCCCATGTCCGACCCGAAGCTGCTCTCCGACGACGAGTACCACTCCATCTTGTTGCCCACTTTGGCCTTGTAGGCCAAGGCTTCCTCGATGGGCCCGTTGGTGACGATGACGAAGCGGGCGTCGTAATTGGCCAGGAAATCGAGGCGGGTGAACTGCGAGGTGAAGCCGGTGCAACCCGAGCACTGCCACTCGGCGCCGTCGGTCCACATGTGGTTGTAGACGATCAGCTGGGACTTGCCGTCGAAGACGTCAGCCAGCCGCACCGGCCCCTCGGCGCCGATCAGGGTGTAGTCGGGCAGCTCGACCATCGGCAGCCGGCGCCGTTGTGCGGCGATGGCGTCGAATTCGCGCGTCGCGGCCTTTTCGCGGCGGCGCAGGTCGTCGAGGGCGGCCCGCCAGGTGTCCTGGTCGACCACTGGCGGCAGGGCGGTCTGCTCGGTCATGTTGCCTCCTGATGGTTGCGTTCACTGGGTAGACCGGTGCGGGCGCGAATATTCATCGCGGATCGCCGAACCAATACGTGAGTGCGTCCCGCAGCCCCGCATCCGAGGCGCCGGCCCACGCGATGTGTGCATCCGGGCGAATCAGCAGGGCGTCGGCCTGGCCCCTGAGGATGTCGACGCGATCCACCCACGGTGCCGCGACGTCGCACAGCTCGGGTGGTCCGACGAAGACAGGTCGCGCCGCGCGCAGGGCCGCCACGACGGCGTCGGGCAGGTGCGACGCGAACGTCCCGGCCAGCGGGTGCGGCTGCGCGCCGGGCATCGGATACCGGACGTCGGACGCGGCGATCATCGCGCCGACGCGCGCAAGCGCGGGCGCGTCGGAGAGCAACTCAGTGAACACTTTTCGCAGCGCCTCGTCGGCCGGATCGTGGCCCCGCCGCAGCGACACCTGGGCTTGCGCGTGCAGCAGCAGGCGTTCGCCGGCGAGGTGCCGTTCGGAGTGGTAGGTCTCGAGCAGGCCGGGCGGCGCCCAGCCCCGGAGCGTGGCGGCGAGCTTCCACGCGAGGTTCACCCCGTCGAGCATCCCGGCCGATACCGCGACGCCGCCCGTCGGAATCTGGTGCGCCGTGTCACCGGCCAGCAGCACCCGGCCCGACACGTAGCGCTCGGTGTGCCGGGCCGCGTACGTGAAGCGGGTCAGCCGCTTTGGCTCGCCGAGCGGGAAGTCCACGCCGAGCACGCGACGGACGCTGGCGCGGAATTCGTCCAGCGTCATCGGGTCGTCATCGTCGTAGTCGTGATCGGGCGCCTCGCTGGTGTACAGGCCCAACCATCCGGGCTCTGACGACGCGATGGCGAAGATGCCGCCCTCGGTCTGGCTGTAGCCCCACGGCAGGCGGCCATAGCCCGGGACGTCATAGTCGCCGTCGTCGCGGACGGTGATCTCGCGCGGCCACGTGACGGTGGCCATGCGGTGAATCTCGGGATACACCATGCCCGGGAAGCCGATGCCTGCCAGTTCCCGCACCCGGCTGCGTACCCCGTCGCAGCCCACGACGTACCGGGCGCTGACGCGATACGGGCCGTCCGGACCGCGGACCTCGAGATGCACGGCGTCGTCGTCCTGCTGCAGGCCCACGACCTCGTGACCGCGCCGGACCTCGACGCCCAGGCCGCGTGCGTAGTCCTGCAGGAGGGCTTCGAGCTGAGGCTGGGGGAGTCGCTGCACCTGCATCGGCGACTCGTCCAGCTGGGTGAGGTCGACGTGGATGCCGCCGAACGGGAGTTTGGCGGTGACTGGCGGGCCGGCCGCGTCATTGAGCAGGTCACCGAGTTCGCGGTAGCGCAGTAGGTTGAGGATCTGGCCGCCGATGCCGCCGGCTTTGGCGACCTCGCGAATGTCGGTGAGTCGCTCCAGAACGAGCGGTTTGATCCCGGTCAGGCAGAGTTCGGTGGCGAGCGTCAGACCGGTCGGTCCTGCGCCCACGATGATCACATCAATGTTCGTCATGCGACCCCCTCAAGACGATCGAGCTGCAGTTACGTTGCAGCCCAGCGATTCTGGAGCATGAGGGGGGTATTGCCACAAGCCCCGGGGTGCGCTATATGTTGAAAGTGGAGAGGAGGGGAGCAGGGGTTGCTTTTCTCCGTGGCGACGCGCATTACGAAATCTCGAACGGTGCCGGGTTCGACCGTTCGCACTGCAAAAGGTCAACTAAGCAATCGCGTGGCAGGTCGTGGGTTCGCGGCGCGTCCGTGGCCTCCTGGTTCTTGACGCGACGCCGATCGTGCTCCGGCCATTGCCTCCAGAGATGCCGTGAGGCTGTTCAGGACCGAGTGTGCCGCGTCGGGCCGCTCCGCTGTTGTCCGCCATCTGGCCAGACTTCCCCTCCAACTGGCGGGAAGGTCGCTCGGATGACCCGTAAGGGCCTCGAAGCGAGAAGTCGCCCGTCGTGCGCTGCGGAGTGCACCGTGCCTATCGCGTGCCACGACGTACGCGAGTGCAGACGCCGCACGGCGCCGCGCGACTTTGACAGTCAACCGACACCTCTGTCTGGCAAAAATAACGCTGCTTGCATTGTGCGCACGACGTTGAGTCGTACTCGGCTCAAATGTGCTTTCAATCCTGGGGAATTCGTATGGATCGCGTATCGCGACAATATGAATATGCAGCGGAGAGGAGCGTCGGAAAAGCGCGAACTCCGAATATTTACCCATTCTGATGAACAATATTGCGTTGCTGTGCTACGGCACCTGACCGACTAAATCGACTGGTAGCAAGACTAATTAGAGCTTGAACCGGCAATCGTAGAAGTAGCTGCACGGTTTGCGATATAACGTTTCAACGCACGATGTTACCGCGATTAGACAATTCATTTCAGTCGATTGAATGAGCTAGTGTCGGCGACTGTAAGTAGTTCCGCAGAAGAGGAGGTATGTGAATGTCGAAGCAGCACAAGTCACGTCATCGTGCAGCGGTCGCATTGCTAGCGGTCGCGCTGATGGGCACGGGCGCCGGATTTACCGCGGCCGTGGCCGGCGCGCAGCCGCCCCCACCGCCCGGGCCGGGCATCCTGCCGCCGGGGCCCGGTGCGCCCCCGCCGCCCGGTGGACCCGGCCTCGCTCCTCCTCCGGGTCCAGGGGCTCCGCCGGCCCCGGGCGGCCCACTACTCCCGCCTCCGCCGTTCTGATCCTGGTGCAGCGACTCGACCGCCCGGCGCGTAGCCCGGTTGCCGCAGGTGCAACCGGGATGCGGCCGGGTGGTCGACCCGCTCGTCACGGACTGAGTCCCGCTGGCGGGCTGGCGATCTCGGCGCACAACCCCGTCTGAATGCCGCTCGTTTGGCGGCTCCGCTACTCCGCTGGGGATTCATTTGATCTTCGAACTCGCCCCGTTCCCTCGACCGACTCATCTCGGCGGCCAAGGCGCGTCCGGGCATCTTCTGGGCCGTGTATTCCTCATCCAGCGCCTCCATGCCTCGATGGCTGCCCGGTTAATTCATGTTCCAGGGTTCACCGTAGGTGGTCACCGAGTCACCGGTCTTGGCGATCAGGCGAGCAAAGGGCCGCAAAAGCACGCCGCCGGCTGCACCGGTCACAGTGCCGTGCGCGTTGGACACCGCCACTGAACCCGTCGGGCCGGAAACGTCCACCGAGAACGTCGCGACTTCCTGGATACCCGGGCCGTTGCCTAGATCGGCGGAGATCGACACACCCGGCAACAGGTTTGGTGTGATGATGCCGCCACCGCCGCTCCCGCTACTGTTGAATGTGCCGGGATTGACATCGTCGAGGAGAATGTTCGGCGTGGTGTAGCTGAAGTTGATGCCTACGCCCAGGGCCCACGGGAAGCCGATCTGATAGCCCAACTCCAACGTGCCGGTGAACTGGCCGCAGCCGTTGCCATCACACTTGTAGGTGGCGCGGCCGGAGTGGAACCACTCACGTGTCAGCCGGTTGCGGTCCAACGGAAATACACCGTTGAGGAACGTGTCCCACTGCTGCACCGTCAAGGTGCGATCGAGGCCGTCCACCAAGCTCAGCTGGTTGTCTAGATCCGCGCGTGAAGGCCCAGCTCCGACGGACAACGCCACGACCGCACAGATGCTCATCACGAAGCCGCATTTCAATGTTGTCAACAGTTCTTTCCCGTCCTGATAATGAACCACCCCGGGTTTGATGCACACCTTCTTTCGAGGGAAGGTCGTTTGCATCATGCCAAGGAAGTACGACGACGAGTTCAAGGCCCGAGCGGTCCGGTTGGTCACCGACCATGCCGAGGAGTACGACACCCGCACGGCCTGCATCACCGCGGTCGCCAAGCGGTTGGGGGTGTCGTATGAATCACTGCGCCGCTGGGTCAACCAGACCGAGGTCGACACCGGCCAACGTGACGGGGTGCCCACCGACGTCGCCCGTGAGAATAGAGAGCTGAAGCGCAAGAACCGCGAGCTTGAGGAAACCATCGAAATCCTCAAGGCGGCAACAAGTTTCTTCGTGCGGGAGAGCGACCCGCGACACCGTTGATTTGTGCGTTCATCGCCGAGCATCGTGCTCGGTTCGGGGTCGCTCCGATCTGCCGCGTGCTCACTGAGCACGGCTGCCAGATCGCCCCGAGAACCTTCTACGCCTGGCTGACCCGCCCCCCATCCGCTCGGGCGCTGTGGGACACCGTCATCACCGAGGTGCTCGCCGGCTTCTACGAGCCAGACGAGCACGGCCGACGCAAACCGGAGTCACTGTACGGGGCTACCAAGATGTGGGCTCACCTGCACCGACAAGGCATTGTGGTGGCCCGCTGCACCGTGGAGCGCCTCATGCGGGCCAACGGCTGGCGCGGGGTTACCCGCCGCAAGAAGGTCCGCACCACGATCGCCGATCCCGCCGCGGCGCGGGCGGCCGATCTGGTCAAACGCCGGTTCCGGGTGCCCGCGCCCAACGTGCTGCTGGTCGCGGACTTCACCTACGTACGGCTGACCAACGGAACGTTCGTCTACACCGCATTCGCCATCGACGCCTACGCGGGCCGGATAGTGGGATGGACCTGCTCGGCCAGCAAGGAGGACCGGTTCGTGCGTCAGGCGATCCGCCACGCCGCCCAACTTCGTATCGACGAGGGTAATCCATTGTTGGGCAACACTATTCACCATAGCGATGCGGGCTCTCAATATACGTCTGTGCGGTTCGGCGAGACCCTGGCGCTGTCTGGACTGGTGGCCTCAATCGGGACAGTCGGCGATGCCTTCGATAACGCTCTGGCGGAGACGACCATAGGGCTCTACAAGACTGAAGCCGTCCGCGATGACTCGCCGTTTCGGCGCGGCCCTCTGAGCCGTCTGACCGACGTGGAGCTGCTCACCGCCGAGTGGGTGCACTGGTACAACGCCGACCGGCTCATGCACCGCCTCGGTCGCATCCCACCCCTGGAGTACGAAGCCGTCCACTACGCTACAAACGCGGCCAACTCAGAGGCTGCACACCAGTAACCGGTGTGCATCAAACCCGGGGCGATTCATAATGCCTTGGTCGTTGATTCAGCGCCGATGATGATCTAGGCAGGATAGGGCCGAATGATGTTGTACTCGTGGGGTTTTTGTATGTGAATCATGTCAACCGCGACACATGTGCAACTGCGGCTGGCGGCCGGACCGTCGCTCATGCGCAGGTGGTGTTTGCAGCTCTGTAGGCCGCCGGTACGACGGGTCAACCGGCAAGGAGTCTGTCGGTGATCAGCAGTTCGAAAGTACTCACGATGGCCGGAAGGTTGTCGGCAGGGCCAACTGCCGAGGGGTAAGCGGCGATACCGCAAAGAACCGCGACCATCGTTTCGACGGCATCGATGATGTTGACCTCATCGCTGAGCTCGCCTCGATCGATAGCCTCACGCATTGCCGACGAGATGAATGCCCGGGACATACGAAGCACCGAGCGGTCAGTGACGATTCGTGTTTCATTGCGAACCGATTCGCGCACGGCGGCGGCAACAAGTTGGGCGTTGCACTGGCCAGGGTCGTCGGCGCCCAGGGCCGCTGAAAAGAAGCTGACAAGCTGTGCGGGAAACGTTTTCGAGCGCCGGGCCGTAGCGGCCGCTGCCGCCACTACATCGACCGCCGGGCGGTCAATGGCGTCGCGGTACAACTCCGATTTGTTGGCAAAGTGATAGTGCAGTGCCGGTCTGGACAAGCCAGCCCGTGTTGCGATGACATCGAATGTCGCGGTGGTGTAACCGAATTCAATGAACGTCTCTCGCGCTGCACGCAGAATGCGCTGACGGTTGGCGGCGGTTGTTGCTGCCGACGGACGGCCCGCCTTGAGACGTTCGATCGGTGCCATGGTTCCATTATGGGTCGGCATATCGGCTGTCGCGCCCCGCTGGCGTTGTGGGTTTTCTATCAATTCATCTCAGTGGCGAGCCTGAAAATGCATAGGGATGCCACAGGCCCGATGACGTTCTACAGACCACCTTGTGCACTACAGTCGTTGCAGGACAGACTGATTCACCTAGGAAGGGAGCTACATGTCCAGCTCAATCACACGTCGGCCCAAGTTTGTCGGCGCCGCCGTATTCATCACCGGGCTTGGATTGACCGCCAGCCTGCTCGGTGCAGGTGTGGCCAATGCCGGTCCGCCTCTGCCGCCGCCAAGCCAGTGCGCACCGCCACCCGCTCCGTGCCCGCCGCCGCCTCCGCCGCCGCGGTGATCAAGAGGATTCCCTGACAAACTGTCCAGGCGGCGCAGCGCGCGTGAAATCGCGTGCTGCGCCACCGCCATTTTGTGTCATGCATGCCTCTTGTCATCGTCGTCGATGTGGGCATCGGCTTCGAAACGCGTTGATGCACAGGATGCTTCAACATGCCGAACAGTGCAGCCAAGGTCGCCGCGCATCGCCCCGAGATCAATGGCGGATGTTCCTGCGGCGAGGTACGTCGACGTCGATCGGGCCTGCGATCCTTCCGAAACCTTCAGTGGCTCAGCCCTTATCCCCGTACTCGGAAGTGGCGACCGAGCGCGTGCCGGCGTCCTCTGCACGCAGTGGCGGGCAGTTCATCGCGCGGATTCCTGTCGTGACTACAATTCTGATTGTCATTTCCTATGCGCACGACAGCTCGTGCATAGCAGGAGGTCATAGGCTGGATTCGCCAATGGGCCCGCGACAGCCTGTTGGTTATCGGTGATGACCTTCCGGCATCATCTCAATTAGTGCGACACGCGAGCGACCAGTCCTCCCGGTCTCTCGCGTGTCGCACCCCTTGTGCAGTCCTGTTGCGCTGCATTGATTTTGACCAATCGCTCTTCACTACCCGGTGGAGCTGCTTGTTTTGGCCGTCCAGGTCGGCATGAGCGTGCGCTAGGTTTGACCTTGGGAATTCCTATGGATCTTGTATCACCCAGATATGGATATTGAGGCGCGCGTGGCGGTTATGACCCTGCTGGTTCAATTGTTGAGGATCGGGCACCGACCGGCTATTCGGCACACATGATTGTGTAATCAATTGGCGCACACCGTATTATGAATGCGCTAGATAATGATCGTGTCGTCACGTACCGGCGCGAAATTGCCCACGTAGGTCAGAATTCGCAAAGGTCGCGAGTCCGGCGGGCCCCAACGACGTGGGCTAAAGTCGGCGCCTGTCAGCTTGTTTCACAGTGGGGAGATGCGCATATGCCCAAGCAGTACAGGACGCATCGTCTGGCCAGGATGGCATTATTGGTGATCGCGTCGGTGAGTGTGGGCGCAGGCGTCGGTGCGGCGGTTACTGCGGTCCTGAGCCTGCGTGGTCCCAATCCGGCCGGACACGGCCTGACCTAGCCAGCACACGCCACGGCCGCTGCATTCTTCGGTTATCCGACAACGGTATTGGACAATTCCTGCCTAGGATGCGCTGTGTTGGTCCGCGGTGAGGTCGTAGTAGGTCACACCGTCGACGGTGGCGGCGGTGAAACTCTGTTTCACCCAGTCGGCGATCTTGTCGCCCTCGGTCTGCGCCCCGCTTTGTCCGCCGGGGAATCTGGGGCCGCGGGAGGCAATGTAGTAGTGAATCCGCCCCTGGGCGGCGTACTGCTGGAACTGCGCCAGGGTCGGTGATGGGTCCATGCCCCCAAAGCCGCCGATCGGCATCACTGCGTGGCCGGTCGCCAACTGGTAAGTGGCGGCGTCATTGGCGCCGTTGGTGGCCGCCACCCACTGGTAGTTGTCTGCATTCGCTTCGAGCAGCTGTTCCAGCCGCGTGCTCGATGCGGTATCGAAGCCGGGTGGCATGCTGGGGAAGTGCTGGCTGCTGAGCTGCGGGCCGGCGGTCACGATGCCGCCGTTGTGCGGGGTGGCTACGGTCTCTACACAGTAGGCCAGCGGACCGGCCAGCACTGCGACGACAGCAAGTGGGGCCGCGCACGATCCGAACGGGATGCCGCGCAGTACATCGGCTACGAGGATCAGCGCGGCGCCGGCGCCGATCACCGCCACCGGCCAACGCAGCCAAGGCGCGAAATCCGGTGTGCGGTTCAGCAGTACCCAAGACCAGCCCGTGGTCAGTGCAATCGCCGCTGCCAGGGTCAGACCGATCCACATGGTGGCTCGGCGTCGCCAAAGCTCGGTGGCTCCGATGCCGACCAGTGCGGCAATGGCGGGGGAGAGCGCCATCGTGTAGTAGTCGTGATAGAGGCCGGACATGAAGCTGAAGATGACGCCGGTGCCGAGCAGCCAGCCGCCCCAGACCAGGTACTGAGCTCGCTGCGGCTCGGTTCTGGACGCCCTGCCGCACAGGATTATTCCCGCGACGAGGAAGATCAGAGCGGCCGGCAGAAGCCACGATATCTGTGCCCCGGACGCGCCCGTGAACAACCGCAGGATGTTGGGATCGGAACCGAATGGGAAGCCGCCGTGCTTACTACCTGGCGGCAACTCCGCGCCGGCGGGTAGCTCCGGTAATCCGCCGTGGCTGCCACTGAGCCGAGATATTCCGTTGTATCCGAACGTCAGGTTCAGGAAGCTGTTGTCGGTCGAACCACCGATGTAGGGCCGGCTGCTGCTCGGGATCAACTCGACCAGGGCTACCCACCAACCGCCCGCCGTGACCATCGACAGCAGCGCTGCGATCAGTTGCAGCCCCCGGGTACGCAGCCGGGTCGGCCCGGCGATCAGATAGGTGAGGACCAACGCGGGTACCACGAGCATGACTTGCAATTGCTTTGTCAGAAAACCGAATCCGATGAGTGCGCCGCAAAACGCCAGCCACCGCGTGCGGCCGTCCTCGACGGCGCGCAGTAGGGCACCAACCGCGCCGATCATGAGCAACACCAGCAGGGCATCCGGATTGTTGTAGCGAAACATCAGAGTGGCCACCGGCGTCAAAGCCAGTGTGCCGCCGGCGATCAGGCCCGCGACCGCACCGAATTGCCGGCGGACGATCACGTACAGAAGTGCGATAGAGGCGAGGCCGATCAGCACTTGTGGTAGCAGAATCGACCACGTGTTGACGCCGAAGATTCGGGCGCTGAGCTCCATCGGCCACAGCGATGCGGGCGGCTTGTCCACGGTGATGGAGTTTTCGGCATCCGACGAGCCGAACAGGAATGCCTTCCAGCTCTGCGCGCCTGCCTGCACGGCCGCGGCGTAAAAGGCGTTGGCCCAACCCATTCGGCCGAGAGTCACGGTCCACAAGACCGCGGTGGCCGCCAAGAGGCCGGCGAGCGCTGTACGCGCCCACCGCGGGTCGGACTGTGAACGAGCGGCCTGCGGCAGTCGTGCCGGATGCAACGTCGGGTTCTGCAGCATGCGCTCATCTTCTGTGACTTACCTGGGAAGATCGTTGGGCAACTGTGGGGCGCGGCTATGACTGTGTGCCGCGTGCCGGCAGCGTCACCGTGAACGCAGACCCGTTCGGGCCACTGTTGACTGAGATGGTGCCGCCGTGGGCTTGAGCTACCGCCTGGGCGATGGCCAATCCGAGGCCGGTGCTGCCTGCCGCTCGTGAGCGGGATTCGTCGCCGCGGGCGAAGCGTTCGAAGATTTCCGGCAGTAGATCGGGCGGAATTCCGGGGCCGCTGTCGGCCACCGTCAGTGTTGTTGATCCGTCGTCGCCCACGGCGAGTGTGGTGGCCACCTTGGTGCCGGCGGGGGTGTGGACGCGGGCGTTCGACAGCAGGTTGGAAAGTACCTGGTGCAGCCGCTGGCGGTCACCGACCACAACGACAGGCTGGTCTGGAAGGTCTAGGGCCCAACGATGTTCAGGCCCCGCCATGTGGGCGTCGCTCACGGCGTCGATGACCATTTGGGATAGGTCGACGTCGTTGTTCTCGAGTGGGCGGCCGGCGTCCAGCCGGGCCAGCAGCAGCATGTCCTCGACCAACTGGCTCATGCGCCGGGACTCGGCGTGGACCCGGGTGAGCGCGTAGACCAGATCGTCGCGTCGCGCATCAGGCCTCTCGGCCACCAAACGTCGTGCCACCTCGGTGTAGCCCTGGATGGAGGCCAGCGGCGTACGCAATTCGTGACTGGCGTCGGCGACGAACTGGCGTACGCGGGTCTCGCTTGCGTGGCGGGTGGCCAATCCGTCGGCTACCCGGTCGACCATGCGGTTGAGGGCGGTGCCCAGCCGGCCCACCTCTGTATGCGCGGCGTCGGCGTTGACCGGTTCGATCTGGGACGGAAGTCGTACGTCGCCTTCGTGCAACGGAAGTTCGGCAACGTGTTGCGCGGCTTCGGACATCCGTGACAGCGGGACGAGCTCACGGCGAATCATCGCGCTCCCAGCGGCGATCGCCGCCGCCAGCGCCACCGCAGAGAACCCACCGATCATCCAGGTGACCGATCCCAGCGTCTGTTGTACTCCCGATACTGGCAGGCCTGCCACCACAACCGTATCCCGGGACTGCTGCGCGGCAAGGCGGTAAAGGCCCAGACCGTCGAGGTAGACACTCACCTTGTGCCCCTGGGGAACTCGCTCTAGCTGTGTCAGTGCCGCAGGGCTGACGGAGCGCCGATCGCCGCTGGTCATGATGACTGCCGCCTGACTCTGACCGGGCCCCGAAATGATGGCGCCCACGGTGCCTGCCGATTGGCCGGGCGCGTCGAGAAACATCGGCCCGGGACCGGAGAATCGCAGGAATGGCGGCGGTCCGAACTCAAAGAACGTTACGGACCGCGATTCGGCGTCGGAAACCTGGCTGTCGAGTTGGTTGATGAGGAAGTGCCGGAGCGCAACCAGGGTGGCGGCTCCGACAGCGGTGCACAGTCCTGCTCCGAGCACCGCAACCACGACGATCAGGCGGCTCCGCAACGTCCATGTACGCGGCGCGCAATTCCAGCGACATCGCGATGATGGGGCAGGGTCCGCCACCACGATGTCACTGAGGTTTGAGGACATAGCCGATCCCGCGGACCGTTTGGATCATGGGCGTGCGGTCGGCATCGATCTTCTTGCGGAGGTACGAGATGTACAGCTCGACAACGTTGGAGCGGCCCTCGAAATCCCAGTCCCATACGGCGCGGAGGATCTGGGCTTTGGTAAGTACCCGTCTCGGGTTGTTCATCATCAACCGAAGAACTTCGAATTCAGTTGCGGTCAAATTGATTTCCGCTCCCGCACGGGTTACTTCGCGGCTGTCTTCGTCTAGCACCAGATCGCCGACGACGAGTTGAGCACTGTCGGCGGCAAACCCGATGCCGGACCGGCGAACCAGTGCCCGCATGCGGAGGACCATTTCTTCGACGTTGAACGGCTTCGTGACGTAATCGTCTCCACCCGCGGACAATCCAGCGATGCGATCTTCGATGGTGTCTTTTGCGGTGAGCAGCAGCACTGGTAGTTCTGGGCGGATGCGGTGCAGTTCGTGGAGCACGTCGAGGCCACTCATGTCGGGCAACATGATGTCGAGCACCACGATGTCGGGTTTCTCGTCGGCGGCCTTTTTGATGGCCGATGCACCGTCGCATGCTGCCGTGACGAGCCAGCCCTCGTAGCGCAGCGCCATGGCGACCAGGTCGCCGAGTGCCGGTTCATCGTCGACCACGAGCACCTCGATCGGGCTGCCGTCGTGGCGAGTCATCGGGGCCGGAGCTGCAGGGCCGGTGGCTTGTGGCCGACGGGTCGCCTCGTAGGCGTCTGGCGAGTGTCGCATCGCGTCATTGTTGCCAACCGGATTAGCGACGATCTGTGGTTGACCTATGGATGACCTATGAAACACAGCTTTCAGGTGGTAGTTGATTGTTGATTGTCTGGCGTGACCACCCAACATCGGTCGGGTCCCGCCTTGGCCCGGGAGTACTTGCCTGGTCCGCCGCATCTCGTCGGGCATCTCTAGGGAGTACCAGCAGTCGGGTTCATGAAACCCCGTGCGCGTCGTCCATTCATTTGGTCGAACGAATGCGGGAGGCCTGGATCAGGAGATCGATCCAGGCCTCCCGTTATCACCGTCGGCCTATAGCGGTGGAAGCAATGGAATCCCGAGAATGTTCGGTACTCCAAGCGCTGGAGGCGGGGGCGCAGGTGGACCGACACACGGCAGCAGCAGAACACACCCTCCCGGTGCCCCCGGGGCTCCCGGTCCGGGTGGGGGCGGTGGCATCGCGCCGGCCGTTGCCGTTTCGAATCCGATTGCGCTTAAAGCCAATCCGGCACATACGGCCACTGATCCGACTACTGGACGTGACTTCTTCACGATGTCCTTCTCCTCTGCCAAATTCGGTGGGCGACGGAATCGACGGTAGTCGGCGAACATAGGCAGAAACTGTCGGTCGATTAGGGCCGCCGTATCAGTTTTGGCTGTCGTCTTCCGTCCGTCTGACCGGGTAAAGCGATTGGTGACCGTCGCGCGTTCGGCGATGGCGTAATCGGAGAACGAATAATCATCGCGGCCGGGAATTCATAAAAACTCTTCGACAATCGCGGAGTGATCACCTTCCGCGATTGGATACGCTGATATCCGGCGGATGTGGCGGTGCACCGAGCGGTCAGAAGACGCATCGAGACGAAAGACGTTCGGCAACAACGTGGTTCATTGATCGCTGAGTGCCGGTGATATCCAGGGATGCCCGCGCAGGCTGGTCCTCAACCCTAGTGACGACTCGGCGGACCGCCGATGCCGCCCATGGTCACATCGAGACCGAGGGCAGTGGCGCAGACGGCGCCGGCGATCGCCAGTGCTACCCAATCGGACCGGCGGAGTTTGGTGCGGCCGGCGGTGAGTTGTCCGGTTCCACCTCGGGCGGCGATCGCATCGCCCATTTCGTCGGCGCGGCGAAACATCATCGCAGTGACGGTGGCTATCAGGTCGACACCGTCGCGGATACGCTGTCGCACCCGTCGTATCCCGCTCAGCTCTGGTGCGGGCCGCAAGGTGCGGGCCGCGTTCACGACCCTGAACTCGTCGATCAGCAAGGGAAAAGACCGCAGTGCCAAGGCCAGGGCCACCGCGAGGTCGTCGACAGGGATCGCCAGTCGGCGCAGTGGGCGGCCCAGTGTCGCTATCGCCGGCGCGACATCGGCGACGTCAGTGGTCCAGGAGAGCACCGCACCTGTGAGCAACAGGACGATGGTCAACGCCGAGAGTTGCAGGAACTGAAACAGGCCACCGAGTCCCACATGCAGGCCGGCGATGATGACGAACGGGGGCCCGCCTGCGGTCAGGAGGACCGCGGAGCCGATCAAGACGACTGCCCATACCGGCGGCGGTACGGACGGAAAGGCGGTCCTCGGGATGCGTGCGAGCCGGATCGCCGCCAGGTCCAGGACGCCGACCGCGGCGATCGGGACGGGGCTGGGATCGATGGCCAGCATCACCGCGACGGCGATGGCGACGATGAGCTTGGTGCCAGCCCACAACGAGTGGACCGGGCTTGTTCCCGGGACGGGTCGCATGAGCACCAACGGCCTCGGGCCCCGAGACTTGTCTTGCGTACGGGGTGTCATGACGATGCCCCCGTCGCGGGCGACACTGGAGTCTCGATTGCACCGCCGCGCAGGCGTAGCACTCGCGGGCACAACTGGTCCAGGCCGAGGAAGTCGTGCGAGATCATGATGATCGTCAATCCGGTGGTGTGGCGCAGGTCGGTCAGCAGCTGCACGAGATCGCGTGCGCTGCTAGCATCCAGGCCGGCCAGGGGCTCGTCGAGGATCAGCACCCGGGGCCTGCGGGCCAATAGGCCCGCGAGCACCAGTCGGCGCTGCTGTCCGCCGGAGAGTTGATCGACGCGGCGCCGCGCGAGTGCGGCGTCCAGGCCGACACTGGCCAGCGCGGCCACCACGCGATCCGTCTCATCTGCATCGAATCCTGCGGCGGATGCGATTTCCAAATCGACCCGCGGCCGCATGAGTTGTAGGCGCGCGGCTTGGAAGGCGATGGCGATCGTGCCGACCTGTTCGGCGGCGGGTTGGCCATCGATCTGGACCGATCCTGCGGAGGGCGCGGTCAGGCCGGCCATGATCCATGCCAGCGTCGACTTGCCGGACCCGTTGCCGCCGTGGATCAAAATGCCATCGCCCTGGTGCACAGTGAGGTTGATGTCGGACAGCGTGGTGTGTGCCCATGGGGTGCCCGTCGCGTACTGATGGCTGACGCCGTCCAGTCGCAGCACGGGCACGCCGGTTGCCGCGGGCAGGCGACCGACAGCGGCCGGGGCTGAAGCGGGTGCCGCGACGGTGGACACCATGGCGGTGTCATTTCCGGTTCCGGACAGGCTGATGACCCGGTCGGCGCTCTCGGCTTCGTCGCGGTAGTGGGTGATCTCGACGACTGACATTTGCTGGTGTGCGGTCAGGCCGTCGACCACCGCCAGCAGCGCTTCACGGCCCTCGGGGTCCACCATTGAGGTGATTTCGTCGGCTACCAGAAGTTTCGGCGAGCGGGCCAGCGCAGCGGCCACGGCCAGGCGCTGCAGTTCACCTCCGGACAGGCCATTTGTCGCGCGCTCACGCATCCCGGCCAGACCTACCCGGTGCAGGATTGCATCAACGTCCACTGGTGTGTCCGGGGGCAGGCCCCAGACGACGTCGTCAGCAACCCGCATACCCAGCACCTGTGTCTCCGGGTGTTGCAGCACCACAGCGGTGCCTCCAATGCGGCCCAGGCCGACTGCACCGGGCCGGTGGACCGCGCCGGTGGTGGGTTCGGCGCCGGCGAGAATGCGTCCCAGTGTGCTTTTGCCGGACCCGTTGCCACCGACCACGGCGAGACGCTCGCCGACATCGACGGTGAAGTTGGTCGGCGCCAGCGCGTCGTGTTCGGCGTCGGGATACCGGAAGCTGACGTGGTCCAGATGCATCGGCAGCGGGGCGGGGGCGGCCCCGGCCAGGTCGGCCGGGGGCGGGTCGAGGTTGTGGACGTCGGGGATCCCGCCGAGGCGCCGCAGGACACCGGACATGATCCACCAGCCGATGACAGACACGAGCGTCACGACGGCCGCCATCCAGCCGGTTAGCAGCAGTGGCCAGGCTCTGAATCCGGCCGAGGTCAGGTGCGCCAAGCCGTCGCCGAGGTCACGTAGGGCGGGAACGGCGTGTAGGGCGGCAACCAGTCCGTTCGTCGTCGCGTTCAAGGCGCTGAAGATCAGCGACCGCAACGGCGTCAGCACCAGCAAGATGCCGGCTGTGACGGTCCCGAGGACCGCGCCTGCGGTGAGACCGGTGAGGGCGACGGTGACGATACCGCCGCCGCGGCGTTTGACGATGCCGGCCAGCCCTCCGATGTAGGCGCAGGACAGCACGGTAATGGCGCCGGGCACACCAATGATGAGGAATGCGATCATCGCACCGGCGATGGCAGCGGTGATCAATACCCGTAGCCGGTGGCGGTGAGCGAGTAGCCCGATCGGCACGACGGCGGCCAAGGCCAGGAATGCCGTCACCGGCACCACGGCTGTCGAGATCGCCAGGCCTGCTGAGGCCGCAGCGACCGTCGCGGCGTGTGCCATCTCCCCGGGGAGCAGGCCGGCGCGGCCTTCGGTGCGAACTCGGCTAGCCACGGGCGTCGTCGCTCATGTTGACCGGGCGTGCGGCACGGGGCCACGCCAGCGGATTCAATGCGCGGTAGGGGTCGGCGGCGCGAACGCTCAGAAGGTCGACGAAGCTGGTTTCCAGCGCTTCCTGGGTGGTCTCCTTGACCGTGGCGATCCATGTCTCACCGGAGACATCGGCGGGTTTGGTCGTGGTGATGGGGGCACCGAACCTCAGGTACATGCGCTGCGGCCGTGGGATGAGAGTGGGACCGATCCCTCGCATCAGCGGGATCGGCATGTTCGGACGGCCGGTGATCTTCTCGCTGATCGTCATGCTGAGCCGGCCCAGCATGCTGTCGCGGGTGAACAGATGCTGGTACATGTCGTCGCCGCCGACCAGGGTCACCGGCACGATCGGGTAGCCGCCGATGATGGCTTCGCGGGCGAAGCCCGCTCGGCCGAGCCAGTTGATGGTGTTCTCTTCGCCTTTGAACTTGGCGAGCTCGCGGCCGCCGCCGGGAAACACCAGAATTGTGTCGTTGTTCCGCATCAATTCCTGGGCGTTTTCCGGAGATCCGACCACGGCGCCGACGGCGGCGACCACATCTCCCATGGGGCCGCCCATCTTGCCGATACCCCGCTCTGCCAGCGGCCGCACCCGCGTCCCGATGCCGCGCCGCACGTAGTGCAGGATCAGCGGCACCTCGATGAAGCTCTGAGTGTGGTTCGCCACCAACAGAAATCGGCCGTCGGCCGGCAGGCTCTCGAGCCCTTCGACGTAAGGGCGCATCAGGTCGACGATGGGTTCGGCGGCATCGCTGACCGACCCCAGAACCCGGCGCAGTAGCTGTACCCGCGCTGGTTGACCGAGGTTCTCTTCAGCGGTGTAGTGGATTGTCATGACGATGATGTGCTCCGATCCAGGTGTCGATTTGCCGAACCAGGCGGCGATTTGGCCCGATGGCGGGTGAGGCAGGCCGTGGGATTGCCGAGATGCAGCGACCTCGGTGCCTGGTGCGACCGGTGTGGCCCGGGAACTTCGCCGGCCCCGACCCGCTGCCCAGTACGGACGTGAAGCTATCGGCCGAATCCATCAAACCTCTAGGACATTGCTTGCGAAAACGTATGAATACAGCTGGTTTTGAGTCACAGCCGGCCCTACCCATGACCATCGTCACGGTCGAATGTCGCGAGTCTGTCCTGGCCGCTGAATCGCCACGCCATAATGGGACCGTTGTTTGGGGTGAACGAAAGTTGGTGCGGTCCAGCAGCTCTGGCGCAGGCTGCTAGGTGTCAGGCAACGAAACTCGCGGAGTCGCAAAGTCCGTGCGCATGTGGTCGATCTTCTTGGCAAGACTCCGTGAGTGCTAGATTCCAGTGAATACCGTTGTTGGACAGTATCTTCTGGAGTCGGTAGAGGCTTTTGTATGGCGCCTCGGCCGTACAGCGACGATACGGAAACTCGGGATCCGGGGTAGGCATAGCCGACTCCTATGACGTCGATACGGATTTCCCAGAGTCGGCGGCTACGTTTTGCCCAGCACGGCAGCCAATCGAGGGAGGTCCCTGCCGCATGAGAATCAAACTGATCACCCGAAGTACCGTCATTTCAGCCGCTGCGCTCGCTATTTCGCTGACTGGTGTCGGCATTGCACAGGCCTCGCCCGATACGGTCAACCAGGACAATCAGGCCGGCCATTCCCGCTCCGGGAAGACGGCACGTAACAACACCAACGGTCTTGACTGGGGCGATGATTGGAGCCTGGGTGGCTTTCCGCCGATCAACCTGTCGAGTTTGCCGGCGCCCAACGTGAACCTGTCGGTCCCGCTGTCATTGGGCATGCCTGGCTTATCCCTCCCAAGCCTCAACCTCAGTCTGTTTCACTAGGCGTGCCCTGTCGTAAGTCCTCAGCCGGAAGAGGCAAGGCACTCACGGGGCCACCAACGCCCCGATTCCAGCTCCAGCCGGTGATCTAGACGCTTGGGTGCGACCAACTTGGGCACCACCGTGGGTTTCTCGGCGGGTGGCCGAGCTGCCCGGTTGCGGTCTGAGGTCAGTACAACTCGTTCTCGTAATGAACGTCGATCACCGCGTGGAGTGACCCCGCCAGGTCGCCGAGTTTCTCAGCCATCTTCGCCGCGCTCTCGGTGATCGTGAGGGTGTAGAAGTCCCCGCCTAATGTCACAGCGTCGGCCAGTCCGCGGCTGTCACCTTCCCACAGCTTGGCCCGGATGACGGCCTTGCCGCATTGCCCGAACACCTCGCGGATGCGCACGATGGTGGCCAACACCGCGGGTTTGCCGTCGGCGCTGAGCATCTCGAGCAATTCAGGGTCATCGGTGACGAACGCGTCCCCGTTCACCCGGATCACCTCGCGGATGCCCGGCACGAAGAAGACCAGTCCCACCGCGGGATGCTCGGTGATGTTCTCGTGGGTATCAGCGAGCTTGTTGCCCGGCCGGTGGGGGATGGCGAGCGTCCACGGGTCGAGGATCCGCACCGAACCGGGTGGGTCGCCCCGCGGGCTGGTGTCCAGCTGACCGTCGGCGCCGACGGTGGCCATGCAGAAGAACGGGCTGTGCGCGATGAAGCGAGCCGAGAATTCACCGAGTTTCGGCTCCTTCTTCTCGGCGATGAACCTCTCCGGGTATCCGACGATCTCCCTCACCCGCTCCATGGAGATGGGGGAGTACGAATCTGCCGCTGTACCTGTTGATTTCAGCATGGATTACCTAAGCATCGAGAACGAGTCGGGGAGTCTGGGCGCGCGAAACACAGATGAACATGCGGTCGTTGGCGGCGCGCTCGGACTCCGAGAGGATGTCGTCGCGGTGGTCGGGGACGCCCTCGAGCACGGCGGTCTCACACGCCCCGCAGATCCCGGATCGGCACGACGACGGCACCTTGACCCCGGCATTGTCGAGTGCGGCGAGAATGCTTTGGCCCGCTTCGACATTGACGGTCCTGTCTGACGCTGCACACACCACTTCGACCGGAGCGTCTGCGGATGCCGTCCGCTTGCCTGGTTTGAAGCGCTCGAGATGCAGACTGTCCGTCGGCCAATGGGCGGTGGCGTCCTGCAGCGCCGACAGCAGTGCTGCAGGGCCGCAGGCATAGATCTGCGCCCCGGGCTGAACCCGAGCGAAATGCGCGCCGAGAGGGATGCGACCGTCGGCGTCAGAGGCGTAGAAGCTCACCCGCGTTCCGTATTCGCCGAGTTCGTCGGCGAACGGCATCGAGGCGGCGGTGTGCCCACCGTAGAGCAGTTTCCAGTCCAGGCCCCAGGATTCGGCCTGACGGAGCATCGGGAGGATAGGGGTGATGCCGATGCCGCCGGCGACGAAGATGTACGAGGCGGCCGGACGCAGCTCGAATGTATTCCGCAGGCCGGCGACCGTAAGTTGTTGTCCTGGACGCAGAAACGCGTGGACGTACTCGGAGCCGCCGTGGCTGGTCCGTTCCCGGCGCACCCCGATGCGGTAGTACGAGCGCTCACCGACCGGCCCGCACAACGAGTACTGACGCTGGATGCCGGTGGGCAGGAGCAGATCGATGTGCGCTCCGGGTTCCCAGGCTGGCAGTAGCTCGCCACAACGCGGCTGCAATTGCACGGACACCACACCGTCGGCCTCCCATCGGAGTTGCCGGACCGCGACGCCAATCCCATCGGCTCCCAGTTCGCTGCCCACGCCACGCCCTCCTTCGCATTAACAATGTTAATCGCAGGTCGGAGCGTAGTGTTAACATTGTTAACGTGTCAACCGCCTCGACTGGCCCCGATCGTGTGGCGCTCGCCAACCTGTCGGTGGACCGAGTGGTCGGGGAAGCCCTGGCACTGGTAAACGAGTCCGGGCTGGAATCGCTGACCATGCGCCGGCTGGCCGACCGGCTGCGGGCCCACCTCCCGACCATCTACCGACTGGTCGACGGCAAGGACGCCCTCATCGACGAGATGGCCGAGGCGATCCTGGCGAAGGCGCTCGACAATGCGCGCCTGGACCACCCGGATTGGGTCGATCGCGTCAAAAGCCTTGCAGGGGGTCTGCGTTCGGCACTGCTGTCACAGCGCGACGGGGCGCGGATCGTCGGCGGAAACTATGCTGCCAAGCGGGCCAACCTGACCTTCATCGATACGCTCGTCGGCAGTGTCCGGGCCGGCGGCCTGGCCCGCGAACATGCGTTGTGGGCGGCCAGCTCGCTGTTCTGCTACGTCCTTGGTGAAGTCCTTGAACAGCAGGGCGCCGCCGGCGGCGAGACCGAGACGCTGGAGGGTGTCGTCCGCTCGGGAGACTTCCCACACCTCGCGTCCGGCCCCGTCGTGCAGCTGCTCGACTTCGACGCGCGATTCGACTACGGCTTGAGTCTGCTCATGGCCGGAATGCGTTCCGGCGCAGACCGTTCGTGACCGGCGCCAGAAGCGGATACAACGACTCACTGCGCTGAGTGTGAATGATCATGCCGACCCGCTCTGCGTCGGTCGTAGTTGGTTTCGCAGGAACGGGCTTAATCAATGCGCCACTAGGTCGGCAGCGCCGACATGTGTGTAGTAGCCGGTGTAGCGCGTTGAGCTCGCCGGCCCGGTCGAAACGTCGTCACGTCTCGATTCATAGCCTGTTGACATGTTGCGCTGACCGTGCACCCACGCGCGGGCACAACGATGGCGGGTGATCCGGTGCACACGAGACTGCCCAGGACATGTCGATCGAGGAAACATACGCGTGCCACGTTTTCAGGAATCAGCTACGAACACAATGAGAGTCGGCGATTCGGACGCTCCCGTGGTGGTGGGTTGAGCCATGACACCTCCGTCTCCGAGCGCAATGGCCGTGGTCACGCAGGTCCTCTATGACATCGGACTGGCCAGTGCCACGGGAATCGGTGTGGGCATGGCCTTGCTGGTCAGTCCGTGCTCTGCCCACGGCATCCTGGCACGGCGGCTGGGTCGCCTCGCGCTTCCGGTGGCGGCCCTGGTTTTTGCGACGTCGGTCCTGCATCACCTGAGTGCGGTGGCGGCGTTCGCGAAAACCGGACTCGTGCAGGCGCTCTCATGGCAGGCAGTATCTGCATTCATCACGGCCCCACCCGCGCGCGGTGGTTGGCTCGGGTCGGGCGAAATCGCTGTCGTGCAGTCATTTTTCTACTTGCTGACCATCGGAGGTTTGCTCTGGGTCCGGTGGCATCCGTCACGCTCGGCCGGCATCGGTGTGGCCGGCTGCGCTGTCCTGACCGCGGTCGTACCGCAGCTGATCAGCCGGACGTTGACGGCGCATGCGTTGCCCAGCGTCGTGCTGACGATCGCCCATGTGGTTGGCGCCCTGCTGTGGGCCGGGGGCCTCATCGTGCTGGCCACGGTGGCGGTGATGGGGCGACGCCCGGCCGGCAACAGCGATGTCCGCGAGAGTGCCGCAGCCCTTACCGATGAATGGCGGCGTCTCTGGGAGCGTTTCAGTGTCGTTGCGCTGTATGCGGTTGGGGCGTTGATCATCAGCGGAACCTGGATGACGTGGACCCACGTCGGTACCCCGACTCAGCTGTTGACCACACCGTACGGCCGCGCGCTCGGACTCAAACTGATATGCGTTGCGCTGCTGATGGCTGCGGGGGCCTACAACGTGCGTGTGCTGTTGCCACGCATCCGCGCCGCGCAGCGTGACTGCGATAATCGCACCGCGTGGCGGATCGCGGTGGAGCACTTCCCGGTAGTGGTGGTCGGCGAAAGCGTAATTGTGGTCGCGGTTTTCGCGATTGTGCCTTTCCTGCGCGGATCTGCGCGGTCCGAGGCCGGTTGGCCCAACGCCGGACCGTTCGACATGAACGCTGCCGCTACCGGTCTGGTCCTCGTCCTGCTGGTGGCCCTCGCACTCCGGCTTGGCGCGAAGCCCCGTGACAGCGAACTGATGTGAAACTCCGCAATCTGCATGGTAACTCGTCACTACCGAGGGCAGGCCTTGGCAAGTCGCCGTCTCGACGACCGGCGACTTCGGCCCACCTGGTAGTGCGCTCAGCCGAATTGGTTGTCGATGGCGATGTTTCCGACGACGGCGAGCAGTTGCAGCTTCTCGTAACTCTCCGAGCCCGGCTGGGCGGTGTACACGAGGAGCAGGTGGGACTGTTGGGGGTCGACGAGGTATTGGCAGGTGAGTTCGAGCAGCCCAACCTGCGGGTGAAGGAAGCGTTTTGCCTCCTCGGGCCGAATCCCGACGGCATGGTCTTCCCACAATCCGCGGAACTCTTCGCTGCGCGCGAGGAGCATGTCGGCATACCACGCTGCACGGAAATCGGGGCCGCGCAGGGCCAGACTCGCCCGCAACCCGGATGCGTACATCGCCGACAGGAATGCGTGGTCGTCTACGGGATGGATCTCTCGGCTCGCGGGGTCGGTGAACCATCGGTAGATGATGCTGCGTTCGGGGCCGGTGAACTTCGTCGCGTCCCCGGTCAGCGCGACTGCCAGCGGTGTCTGTCGCAGGGATTCGCCGAGTTCGGTCACGATCTCGGCCGCAGTGTCTGACAATCGATCCAGCACTCGCAGCAGCCCCGGGGTGATGTGGTCGCCGGTAGCACCGCGGGGCGGGGCGTGGTGGCCTGCCAGTCGGAAGAGGTGGTCGCGCTCGTCAAGGCTCAGATGTAGGCCTTGGGCTATCGCCGCGATCATCTGTGGCGACGGATGTGGACCTCGTTCGCGCTCGAGGCGCGTGTAGTAATCGGTGGACATGTGACAAAGCGCCGCGACCTCCTCGCGCCGCAGACCTTGAGTGCGCCGACGTTGCCCTCGCGGTAGTCCGACGTCTTCCGGCTGGAGTGCGCTACGGCGGCGCCTGAGAAATTCGGCGAGTCCGGCCCGGTCGATCACTTGCGTCTCCTCTCCGCAATCACAGTACGACCACTCCGTCCCGTATCCAGGGATCGCCGATCCCTGGATACGGGTTCCCGCGGGTGTGACTGTGGAGTTCACACCTGATGGAGGAACCCCATGCATCGCGCCCCGATCGATATCACCCTGCCCGACCTCACCGGCACCCGCGCCGTGGTGACCGGCGGTACCGACGGCATCGGCCTTGGCACAGCTCGTCGCCTGGCTGCGGCCGGCGCCGAGGTTGTCCTCCCCGCGCGCAATCCCGTCAAAGCCGACGCCGCAGTTGCCACGATCTGCAACGAGACACCCAACGCTCGAGTGTCAGTCGAGCCACTCGACCTCTCATCCCTCAAATCGGTTGCGAGCCTGAGCCAGCGCCTGCTTGACGACGGCCGGCCGATTCACCTACTCGTCAACAACGCCGGCGTGATGACACCGCCCGCCAGGCAGATGACGGCCGACGGGTTCGAGCTGCAGTTCGGCACCAATCACTTGGGACACTTCGCCCTCGTCGCGCACCTACTGCCGCTTCTGCGCGCCGGGAAAGCCCGTGTGACCTCGCAGATCAGCATTGCGGCGAACCGCGGATCAATCAATTGGGACGACCTCAACTGGGAGAAGTCCTACAACGGCTTCGGTGCGTACAGCCAGTCCAAGATCGCGTTCGGATTGTTCGGCCTCGAGCTTGATCGGCGCAGCCGCGAGCTCGGCTGGGGGATCTCCAGCAATCTCGCCCACCCCGGCGTCGCCCCCACGAGCCTGCTCGCCGTGCGCCCCGAGATCGGCCGCAACGGCGATACTCTCGGTGTCAGGCTCATCCGGCGAGCCTCAGCAGTGGGCCTCATCGTCGGAACTGTCGAAACCGCGAAGCTCCCCGCTCTGATGGCCGCCACCACACCGAATGCCGGCGGAAAGCTGTACGGGCCCAAGGGGTTCATGCATCTTGGTGGTGCACCCGCCGAACAGAAGCCCTACAGCCGAATCCGCAGCCAAGACGAAGCCCGCCGCGTCTGGACGGCTTCCGAAGATCTGACCGGCACCCATTTCGGCGGGTAGCCACCCAAATCTGTTCGGGCAGCCAAGAGTTCGGGACAGAGCCGTCTAGAGGCGTCGCCCCGCTTCGTCGAGGACGGTGCGCAGGATGTCGTAGATCGCGTCGAACTCCTTCTGCCCACTGATCAGCGGCGGAGCCAGCTGGATCACTGGGTCGCCGCGATCGTCGGCGCGGCAGTACAGACCTGCCTCCCACAGCGCTGGGGTCAGGAAGCCGCGCAGCAGGCGCTCGGACTCTTCGCCGTTGAAGGTCTCCCTGGTGGCCTTGTCTTTCACGAGCTCGATGCCGTAGAAGAATCCCTCGCCACGGACGTCGCCGACGATCGGCAGGTCGTACAGCTGCTCGAGTGTTGCCCGGAAAGCCGGGGCGGTCGCTTTGACATGGTCGTTGATGCCCTCGCGCTCGAAGATGTCGAGGTTGGCCAGCGCCACCGCCGACGACACCGGGTGTCCGCCGAAGGTGTAGCCGTGGGCGAACATCGTCTTGCCGTCGTTGAAGGGTTCGAACAGGCGGTCACTGGCGATCATCGCGCCGATCGGGGAGTAGCCGGACGTCAAACCCTTTGCGCTGGTGATGATGTCGGGGACGTAGCCGAAATCGTCGCAGGCGAACATCGAGCCGATGCGGCCGTAGGCGCAGATCACCTCGTCGGACACCAGGAGGACGTCGTACCGGTCGCAGATCTCCCGGACGCGTTGGAAGTATCCCGGTGGCGGCGGGAAGCAGCCGCCCGCGTTCTGCACCGGCTCCAGGAACACTGCGGCGACGGTGTCGGGGCCCTCGAATTCGATGGCCTCGGCGATGCGGTCGGCGCAGTACCGGCCGAAGGCCTCCGGGTCGTGTGCGTAGGCATCGGGCGCCCGGTAGAAGTTTGTGTTCGGCGCGCGAAAGCCGCCGGGGGTGAGCGGTTCGAACGGCGCCTTGAAAGCCGGGATGCCGGTGATCGCCAGCGCACCCTGCGGCGTGCCGTGGTACGCGATGGAACGCGAAATCACCTTGTGCTTGCCGGGTTTTCCGGTCAGCTTGAAAAACTGCTTGGCCAGCTTCCATGCACTCTCGACCGCTTCGCCGCCGCCGGTGGTGAAGAAGACTCGGTTCAGGTCGCCTGGGGCATAGTTGGCGATGCGCTCGGCCAGTTCGATCGCGGTCGGCGTTGCGTAGGACCACAACGGGAAGAAGGACAGTTGCTCGGCCTGCCGGGCGGCGGCGGCCGCGAGTTCTTCGCGGCCGTGCCCGACCTGTACGACGAACAGGCCCGAAAGCCCGTCGATGTAGCTCTTGCCGCGGTCGTCGAAGATGGTGACGCCCTCGCCGCGGGTGATGATCGGCGGGGTGATGTCGGCCCCATGGCGGGCGAAATGGCCCCACAGGTGCCGCTTGGCCTTGGCTGCCAAGTCGGTTGAAAGTGATTGTGCTGCATTGATTGTGGTCATCGCGTGCCCCAGTTGTATTGCTGTTTGACGAGTTTGAGATAGACGAGCGTTTCGGTGGACAACACCCCGGGCACGGCTCGGATCTTGCTGTTGAGCAGGTCGAGCAGGTGGCCGTCGTCTTCGCAGACGACTTCGATGATGATGTCGAAGGTGCCGGCGGTCAGCACTACGTAATCGACAGACTCGATGGCGGCGAGTTTGTCGGCGACCTTGGTGGTATCACCGGTGCAGCGAACGCCGATCAAGGCCTGGCGTCCGAAGCCCATTTGAACGGGGTCGGTCACGGCGACGATCTGCATGACGCCGCAGTCGATCATGCGCTGGACCCGTTGGCGCACGGCCGCTTCCGATAGTTCGACCGCTTTACCGATGGCGGCGTAGGACTGCCTGCCATCCTGCTGCAGCTGCTCGATGATCTCTTTCGAGAGCTCGTCGAGCTGGAATGCGGCACCGCCCCGAGATTGGTTACTTCGTGCAGGCAGCGCAGCGGCATCAGGCGGTGCATCGGAGATGGCCATGGCGTCAATTGTGCACGGATTTCGTCGTTCAGCACAACATGCACGACGGAATCAGTCGTAGGAAGCATGATTTCGAGTGGAAACCGCAGCAGTCTTGGGGTAGCGTGCTAGATCGTGAGTGCAGGTGGAGGCGAGGTCGTCGCGGGTAGCTTCATCAACGGAAAGATCGTGACGACGGACGGCAATCCGTTCGACATCATCAATCCGGCGACAGGTGCTGTCGTGGCCTCATATGCGCTGGCGACACCCGCCGATGTGGACACCGCAGTAGCTGCGGCCCGCGCTGCACAGCCGAGCTGGGCCCGGGCAACTCCGGCCGAGCGGGCCACGGTTCTGGCGCGGCTGGCCCAACTGGCCGCCGAGAACGCCGACGAGCTCGTGGATCAGGAGGTGCGGCAGACCGGTAAACCGGTCCGGCTGGCGGCGAACTTCGACGTGCCCGGCAGCGTCGACAACATCGACTTTTTCGCCGGTGCCGCCCGACACCTCGAGGGCAAGGCCAGTGCCGAATACTCGGCCGATCACACGTCGAGCATCCGGCGCGAGGCGGTCGGGGTGGTCGCGACCATCACGCCGTGGAACTACCCGCTGCAGATGGCGGTCTGGAAGGCGTTGCCCGCGTTGGCGGCTGGTTGTGCCGTGGTGATCAAGCCTGCCGAGATCACGCCGCTGACCACGCTCACGCTGGCGCGCCTGGCCGGCGAAGCGGGGCTGCCCGAAGGCGTGTTCAACGTCGTGACCGGGCTGGGCGCGGACGTCGGCGCAACCCTTGCCGGGCATCGCGATGTCGACATGGTGACGTTCACCGGCTCGACAGCAGTCGGGCGACGAGTGATGGCAGCTGCGGCCGTCCATGGCCACCGCACCCAGCTCGAACTCGGCGGCAAGGCTCCGTTCGTGGTCTTCGATGACGCCGACTTGGATGCCGCGATCCATGGTGCGGTGGCGGCATCGCTGATCAACACGGGCCAGGATTGCACCGCTGCGACCCGCGCCATCGTGGCGCAACCGCTGTACGACGACTTTGTGGCCGGAGTTGCCGAACTGTTCGGCAAGGTCGTCACCGGCGACCCGCACGACCCGAATACCGATCTGGGACCGGTGATCTCGACGCCACACCGGGCCAAAGTCGCCGGCATGGTGGAGCGGGCCCAGCAGCAGGGCGGCCGGATCGTGACGGGCGGAACCATGCCCGAGGGTCCCGGTACGTTCTACCCGCCGACCCTGATCGCCGATGTTGCGGAAGACTCCGAGATCTACCGCGACGAGATTTTCGGTCCCGTGCTGACCGTGCGACCCTTCATCGACGATGACGACGCGCTGCGGCAGGCCAACGACACCGAGTACGGGTTGGCGGCCTCGGCGTGGACTCGTGACGTGTACCGAGCCCAGCGGGCATCGCGCGAAATCCAGGCGGGCTGCGTGTGGATCAACGACCACATCCCGATCATCTCCGAAATGCCGCACGGCGGTTTCGGTGCTTCCGGGTTCGGCAAGGACATGAGTGCCTATTCGTTCGAGGAATACCTGACCATCAAGCACGTGATGAGCGACATCACCTCGGTCGCCGAAAAAGAATGGCACCGAATCATCTTCGCCAATAGGAAGTAGTTCACGCTGACGGCAGCCGTAGCTGTCAAAGCCCTGTGAAAGCTTCTTGTCGATGAATTGCAGGGAAACGCAGAGTTTCGCGAATGGGCGTCACAACGTCGCGCCCGGGCTCACCTTTCATCGGGTGGTATGAATCTGCCCGAAATCTGTGCCGACTCTCCAGATGTACTGTGTTACATCGGTATTCGGCATACAGCCCGGAACGACAGCCGGCGCGCTGATTTCAGCACCGGCGATAGTCGGAATTTTCTGTATCTGCAAAAACATGCGCCGACTCGCCGCGAATACACATCTACGCGATACCGGTCTCCGTTGTCCAATGCCGCGTCATTCAGTGTGAATGACGAATGTATTTGTCGGCGCTTTTAACATTCGTCGTCACTTCTCGTAACAACCCGACTCTAAAGTTGCCTGGTGAACCGAAAGCGGTTGCCCCGCTAGGTCATTTAGCCTACACCCCAGCCGTCGGCACTGCAGCCGGCATGCGGTCCGCGCCGTGTTCGGGACCGACCAATCACCATGAGGAGGCCGATCTATGCCGTCTATATCCAATGTCGAGCGGCTCGAGGAACTCAGAGATGCTCAGCAGAATGCGGATACCGGGCTTGCGGCCGCCAGTATGAGCGGTGTCGAGCTCGTCGCGCAATCGACGGCCGGTATCGCGCCAAGTGCCGTGATGGTTTCCGGCGCAACGCTTGTGGCGGCCAGCGCCAGCGCAGGCACCTTGTATTCCTACGCCGTCTCCTTGTGCGTGCTGCTCTTGGTGGGCTGGTGCGTGTCCCGGGCCGCGCGGCTGCGGCCGGGGGAGGACCTGCTCTCACATATCACCGCCGCGTTCGGTAGAGCTGTCGGGTTCGTCGGTTCGACCGGTCTCGCTCTCGGGTATCTGCTCATCTCCGTCGGCTGCGTCGCCCAATTCTCGCAGTACACCAAACCCCTTCTCGGAGTGGCTCCACCGGTGAGCGCCGGCGCGCCCGCTACCTCGATTTCGGTGACGGTGGTTTTGGAAATCCT
This sequence comes from Mycobacterium toneyamaense, assembly GCF_055384815.1. NCBI lineage: Bacteria > Bacillati > Actinomycetota > Actinomycetes > Mycobacteriales > Mycobacteriaceae > Mycobacterium > Mycobacterium toneyamaense. Next base: position 4,595,004 of record NZ_AP040333.1, on the reverse strand, counting down.
GTGTGTGGTCTGCGCGGCCTGGATGATGATCCGCGGCGTCCGGATCTCCGCATGGACCGGCGTGGTGCTCGAGGTGCTCTCAATCGGAGCAATTCTGTTGGTGTGCACCATGGTTCTACTTCATCATGGCTTCACCCTTGCGCCGCTCATGCCCACCGGCATCACGGTGCAACAGGTGGTCAGCGGCATGGTGTTGGCGACCCTGGGCTTCGTCGGCTTCGAGTCGGCTGCGTGTTTGTCCGTCGAGGCCAAGGACCCACAGCGGACGATCCCGCGGGCCGTCACGGGCAGTGCGCTCCTGGCGGGCGCGCTCTACCTGTACGCGTCTTACGCTCAGATTGTCGGATTCGGTGGTGCCGACAACCTGGCCGCCGATGCAACGCCGTTGAACACGTTGGCCGATGGCCTTGGCTTTCACTGGCTTGCGTTGGGCATCGATCTGGGCGCGGTGGCCTCGAACTTCGCCTGCGTGACCGGCTCACTGACAGCGGCAAGTCGGGTACTGCGATCGATGGGGGAGTCGCAGCTTGTGCACAGCAAGATGGCGGCGACACATCCCGTCCGCAAGACCCCGCATGTGGCGATCATCTTGCTCAGTGTGGCTGCCCTGGTTGCGGCGCTTGGCTTGGGGCTCAGCGGAATCAACGAACTGGATGTGTATTCCTACACCGGAACCCTGGGGACCTTCGGCTACATGGTTGCCTACATGCTGATGGGACTGGGTATCCCGATTCTGGTGCGGCGCTTGGCGCCACAGGCCGGCATCGGTGCCGCCGTCATCATCGGAATGACTGTCACCGGTTGCCTCGGGTACGTCTTCTACCGCAACGTGTATCCACTCCCGGCCTGGCCGGCAGCCTTGATGCCGTGGATCTTCCTCGCGGTGCTGCTCGCCGCGGCCGCGTGGTACGTCGCTGGTCCGGCCCGCATTGCCCGCAGGCAGACCCGGGAATCGTCGGTGGATGCGGAGCCGGCGCCCGAGCCGGCTGAACTCGCGTGAGGTAGTCAGGGTGTTTCAGGCATCCCGGTGAGGGCCGCCACCGCTCGCAGGTGACGCAGGGCGAAAGCGCGGGGGCGGCCCCCATCGGGTACATGCACGCCGGCAACGACGCCAGAGATGCCCGGGGTGTTGACGGCCTCGATGGCGCAACGCTGGCGGCGCGGGCATGAGCGGCACAACGCCTTGACCTCGGCGTCGTTCCCGGCATTGACCCACCGGTCCGGATCAAACGTGCACGGCGGCATCGGTGACGGAATAGCTGACTTCTGCAGTATTGCGGTCATGTTTGGTGACCCGTCAGGTGAGATGCTCTTCGAAGAACGCGAAGACCCGCTGCCAGGAGTCTTCGGCCTCCAACTCCGAGAACTCCATTCGGGCAAGGGTTTCCACGGGTTTGAGAACGCGGGGTAGGCCGAAGTCGTTCATGAAGGCGTGGCCGACAAGGGGATACTCCTTGACGTCATGGGCGATGCCCGCGCGCGCCAGGACGGTTTGAAGTTGTTGGGCCGCACCCTTTTTCACGATGCGGTCTTTGGCTCCGTAGCTCGCGACGACCGGGCAGGATCGCTCCAGGCTGTCGATGTCCTTGGGGGCCAGCCCGTACATGGATGCGGCCGCTGAGTATGTGCCGCGCGCGGCGACGACGAGGGCGAAGCCCCCGCCCATGCAGAAGCCGGCGATCCCGACCTTGCCGTTGCAGCGTGGGTCGGCCAGTAGGTGGGAACGGGCAGCCTCGATGTCGTCGTAAGCCGGGCCTTCGCCGGTGAAGTGTGAGCGGATGGTCTTGGCGACGCATCGGATCTTGGGCTTGTGGCCGCCGTAGAGGTCGGGAGCCAACGCCAGATAACCGGCTTCGGCGAATTTGTCAGCGCTGCGGCGGATGTCGGCGGTGAGTCCGCGGACGTCCTGGATGACGACCACCGCGGGCCAAGGCCCGGCGCCGTCGGGAGCCGCGAGATATCCGGGAACGGGCCCCGCTGGGGCCGGGTAGGTGATCGCCGGCATCAGGTACCCGTTCGCTGTGTCGTGGCACCTGCGTTCGGCTGGCCGCCTGGCGTGCGCAATGCCGAATCGGTCATGTTTCCTGATCTCTTCCTGACTGCGGCGTTTGCCGTCGCGGTGCGGGCCGCTGGCCCTCCAGTGTGTGGCGATACGCAACCGGGCGTACCGATATGTCTATATCGTTAACCAAGTTTTCAATATTGACCGCCGATACAGTCGAATCGTGACACGAGTTCCATGTATTGTCTACTCGCATGGAGACCGTGTTCACACGTCGACGCGAACCGGCCAAACCCACCAGCCGCGAGATGATCATCGAGGCTGCGCTGACCGTATTTGCGGACCGCGGGACACAGGCGGCGACGCTGAAAAACGTCGCCGACGCGGCGGGCGTCAGCGTCGGGCGTGTTCAACACCATTTCAAGGCCAAAGAGGATCTGATCGCCGCAGTCGACGATCATGCGATCGACGCGCTGGCCGCCAAAATTCAGAACCCCGACGCTCCACCAGAGGAATCGCTGGTCGCCATGGGGCATCGCTTTACCGAGGTCATCTCGGAGAAGCCACACGTGCTCGAGTACATCTGCATGCAGATGCTCGAACCCGAAGGCGTGGGCGAAACCATCTTCGACGGCATGTTCGCCATCAGTGAGGCGCAGCGGGTCCACTTCGAAAAGATGGGGCTGACCCGTGAAGACCTTGACCCTGAGTGGGGTGCGCTGCTTCCGCTGATTGTGCGCGCGGGAACCATCCTGTTTCGAAAGCACATCGAGCGACACATCCCGGGTGCTTTCCTCGAACCTGAGAACTTGCGCCGCTGGGACGAAGCTGTCACCGCACTTATCCGGCACGGCCAACTCCGCGCCGTGGAGTAGACCACGAATTCAACGGGTTGAGCCGGCCGACATACGAGGGGTTGTCGGCCGGCTCGACTCAGACTGCTCGCAGGACCGCCCGCTCACCGAAGGGCGGCGGTTGGTCAGCGCAGCTTGATCCTGGCCCGGATGGGTCCTCCGGCCACGAGCGTGAAGGGGGCCACCATCGGGAATTCGTCATCGAGAGAATCGATTTCGGCGTAACGCACGATGGTTGCCAGGGCCAACGTGGCTTCCAGCATCGCGAAATGGTCGCCGATACAGCCGCGTGGACCGCCGCCGAACGGGATGTACTGCCAGCGGTCACGACCGCGGCTGTTCGCTTCGGTGAATCGCTCCGGATCGAACACCAGCGGCCTGTCCCACAGGCTGGGGTCACGGTGCACAGACATGCGACCCATGACGATCATCGTGCCGGCCGGAATCCGGTAGCCAGCCACGGCGACATCGCGAGTGGCCATCCGTGAACCTGTTGCCCCGGGCGGACACAACCGCATCGACTCCTTGAGCACCTGGATGGTGTATCCCAAGCCGGCAACATCATCGGGAGTCAGTTCGCGGTCGCCGAATCGGGACGCCTCCTGACGGACACGGTCCTGCATCTCCGGGTTACGGCCCAGCGCCCACAGTGCGTACGCGATCGTGGTCGCGGTCGTGTCCTGGCCGGCGAACATGAAGATCAGCAGCTCGTTGGCAATGTCCAAGTCCGACAACGGCTTACCCGTGTCGGGATCTTTCGCCGCGATCAACTGTTGCACCAGAGGCGCGTTCATCTCAGGATCGGCCCGGCATGCCTTCACCACATCCAGCGCGAGCTTGCGGATCGTCGCTGCCGCCGCGTACGCACGCCGGCGCGCCCGGGTGGGAACCCAGCGCGGCAAGCTCACCGGGTTGATCGCCCGAGACACCGCATACGAGACGGCCACACGCATCGGTGCGTCGATCGACTCGGCATGATCGCTCAGGTCGACCCCGAACACGCTCTGGCCGAGTGCGCGCATCGTGACCCGTCGGGCCGCGGCGTCCAAGTCGATCTCGGCGCCGTCGTCCCAACTGGCGCATACCTTTTCGGCCGCCTCGGACATGTGGCCACCGAACTCGGCGACCGATTGCTTGGTGAACACGGGCTGGATCGTGCGTCGGCGCGGCAGCCAGTGCTCATGGTCGACGACGAACAGGTTGGCTCCGATGATGCGCTCGAGCTCCTGGCTGACGTCGCTGGTCTTGTCGATCGAGCCGTCGTGGCAGGTGACGGTGTCCCGGATGCCCTGCGGGGAGGTGACGACGACCAGGGGAGGCATCAGCCACTTCGGCGCGAGGGTGAAGCGGGTGACCGGGCCGCCGGCGTCGCGCAGGACATCGGTGCCGGTGTGGAAGGAACGGCACGCGGCGAGACGTTGTTTGCGAGGCAGCGGATTCACCGGTGGTAGCGGTAGTGACGCGACGTCCGGGCGTGATTGGTCGACCATGTTGCGTTAATCCGTGACGCTGTCGTCAATCGAGATTGTCGCCGCCGCAGCGCGCATATTCATTCCCCCTGGCCACGCCCCGTATTTCTACGGGCCGACGTTATCAGTCTCGACGGTGGATATCCACCTATGCGATAGTGAGGAAATGCCGAGCCAGCACCGAGTGCCCGCCGGCATTTACCGCGCCGACGAGGCGCTGCGCAAACGCGCGATAGCCGCTGCAGCAGAAGTGGATTCGTGCCTGAGCGCCCACATCAACGGGTTTCTCCTGTGGCTGGTCGGCGACACTGACGAACTGCCCCCCAGGCCCATTCCGCAGCGTACAGACGGCCCGAATGGCGCAGCCAGGCAATGCACAGAACTTGGAGCCGAATAGTGCAACCAACTGATCCGAACGAATATCGCCCACAAATTCTGGACCCGGCCAATCCGGCAGCCGCGACCACACTCGATCTTCTCCGGTCGGACCCGCACGTCCAGGTCCTCGACCACTACGGGCCCGAGTTGGACAACCTACGCCGATTGCGCCCCCAACCCGCTGCCGCACTCCTGGACGAACCGGCCCGTTGGGTCTGGTACCCGTGGCGACGGACCCTCGTCTCGATCCTGGGTCCGGCCGGCTTCAAGGCACTGCGCCTCGACCGCAATCGCAACAGCATCACCACGGGGGAGCAGACCCGACTGGCCGAACTCACTGTCGGTGTGGCGGGCCTGAGCGTCGGGCATGTCATCGCCCACACCCTGGCCACCCAAGGCTTGTGCGGGCGACTGCGTCTGGCCGACTTCGACCGCGTCGAGCTCTCGAACCTGAATCGGATACCGGCCACCGTGTTCGACCTCGGACTCAACAAGGCTGTCGCCACGGCGCGCCGCATCGCCGAACTCGACCCGTACCTACCGGTCGAGGTATTCCATCAGGGCCTGACCACCGAGACCGTCGATGACTTCGTCGACGGGCTCAATGTCTTTGTCGAAGAATGCGATTCGCTCGACATCAAGGCCGTCGCGCGGGTGGCCGCCCGGCATCGACGCATCCCGGTGCTGATGGCCACCAGCGACCGCGGCATCATCGACGTCGAACGTTTCGACGACGAACCTGACCGCCCGATCCTCCATGGCCTGCTCGGCCCGCTCGACATCGGCCTGCTGCCCGGCATGAGCAGCAAGGAGAAGGTGGCACACATCCTGCGCCACCTCGAAGCCGAAAAGCTCTCACCGCGCACCGCGGCGTCGCTCATCGAACTCGACCGGACCTTGGCCACCTGGCCGCAGGTGGCCTCGGAGGTCATCATCGGGGCGTCTGCGATAGCCGAGGCGGTGCGGCGTATCGGACTTGGCGAGGAACTGCGCTCGGGGCGCGGCCGCATCGACATCGGGTCATCGCTGGACCAACTCGCCGAGCCGTCGATGGGCGCGCCGCGGCCCACCACGCCCGCGCACGAGCCGCTCTCCGCCACCAGCCTCACCGGCCAGGTTGCGATCGCCGCGATGCGCGCGCCGTCGGGCGGCAATGTTCAGCCCTGGTTGATCGAGGCCGGCGAAGATGAGATCGCGATCTGCCTTGCCCCGCAATACAGCCCGACCATCGATGTCGGATTCCGGGGGAGCGCCGTCGCCGTCGGCGCCGCGGTGTTCAATGCTCGGGTTGCCGCCGCCCACCACGGCATCCTCGGCCCGGTAACCGTCGACGAGCCGGCCCACGGGTCGTGGTCACCGCTGCACGCGACACTCTGGTACGGCAAGGGCGGCAACCCGGACCTCGCCGACCTGTACGGCGCGGTGCTCGCGCGCGAAACCAACCGCGACAAAGGCACTCCCACGCCCCTGGCCGACGAGGTTGCCGGGGCATTGTCGGCTGCTGCCGAATGCGAAGGCGGGCGGCTGCGACTCATCACCGCGCCAGGCGAGATCGCCGCAGCGGCAGAGATTTTGGGCGCTTCCGACCGGATCAGGTTCCTGACCCCCCACCTGCATCAGGAGATGATCGCCGAGCTGCGCTGGCCCGGCGATCCCGATCCGGACGCCGGGATCGACGTGCACAGCCTCGGACTGGGCGATGGCGGGCTGGTCATGCTCGAGCTGCTGCGCCGGCCGGAAGTCATGGCTCAACTGGCCGACTGGAACGCCGGTGAAGCACTGGGTGACGACATGCGCGGCCGGGTGCACGCCAGTTCGGCTCTGGCGATCGTCACCGTCACCGGTGGTGCACTGCGCGACTATGCCGCGGGCGGCTCGGCCGCGGAGGCGGTGTGGGTGCATGCGCAGCAGCGCGGCCTGGCCGTACAGCCGATCTCGCCGGTCTGGCTGTTCGCCCACGATACGGCCGATCTCACCAAGCTTTCCGCTCGCTTCGCCGGCGAACTCGGGATTCTGCAACGCCAATTCGTCGACCTCGCCGGCATCGACGCGGACGAGAGGATCGCGCTGATCCTGCGACTCACCGTCGCGGCGCCGCCGGCGGTGACCAGCCGGCGCAGCGACGAGCGCGTCGTGCTGCGCGACTGACGGGGAGTTGGCAGCACACCCAACTACTCTTGGTCACCATGAGCGAAGTGATGGACTGGGACGCCGCATACCGCCACGAAATCTTCATGGGACCGCCGCCATGGAACATCGGCGCACCGCAGCCGGAAATCCTCGCTCTCATCGACGCCGGCAAAGTCACCGGACCCGTCCTCGACGCCGGGTGCGGCGTGGGCGATGTCGCGCTCGCCCTGGCGGAGCGGGGCTTCGAGGTCACCGGCATCGACCTGTCGACGGTCGCGATCGAGCAGGCCGCTGCTGCGGCAGCCGACCGCGGCCTGACCACGGCCCGATTCCTGCAGGGCGATCTCCGCGATATCGGTGCCCTCGGCCTCACCCAGCAGTTCAACACCGTCATCGACTGCACCCTGTTCCACTCACTGCCCGTCGAAGCGCGCGACGACTACCTGCGGGGTATCCATGAGGCCGCCGCTGCTGGTGCCGTGCTGTACCTGCTGGTGTTCACCAAGGACGCGTTGCCTGCCGATTCGCCGTGCCCGATCCCGAACCAGGTGACCGAAGCCGAAGTCCGCGACGCCGTCGCGGCGCACTGGTCCGACGTGGCGACGCAGGCGTCGTTCGTGGCTGTCAAACTCCCCGACATCCCCGGGTTGCCGCCCCACAACTTCCCGGTCGACGACGCCGGCCGCGTGCACCTACCGGCATTGCTGCTGACCGCTCGGAAAGTCTGACCGGGCAATCACGGCGCCGGGGTGCGCAGCACCGGCGCCGCCAGGAGCTGCCCCATGGTGTCCGCGTCGACCGGACCGGACACCAGAAGCCCTTGCGCGCGACGGTAACCCATGGCGATGAGTTTTTGCGCCGCGGACTCGGTCTCCAGCCCGTCGGCGGTCAGTTCGAGCCCGAACGCGTCGGCCAGGAGAGCGATCGACTGGACGAACAAGGCGTTCTCGTCGTCATGGTCGAGCGTCTGGACAAACCCGCGGCCGACCTTCAACGAATCAATGGGCAGCTCTTTCAAACTGGGCAGAAAGCTGTACCCGGTGCCGAAGTTGTCCAACGCCAGCTGAACCCCGATCTGCTTCAGTTCCAACAGGATTTGGCCGCACAGTTGAGCCTCGGTGACCAACAGGTCCTCGGGCAGCTCCAAGCACAGCGAACCCGCCGGAACCTCGAACTGCGCGAGCGTCGCGGCGAGATGTTCGGTGAACCCGGCAGTCAGCACCTGGGCGGGTGACAGCTTCACCCGGAGCATCACGTTCTGGGCCAAACCCTCAGCTCGCCAACGTCGAAACTGCTCGCATGCCATCCGCAACACCTCGCGCCCCACAGCACCGCCGAAGTTGGTGGCCTCGGCCGTTGGCATGAACTCCTCACGCAGCAGTAGTCCGCGGGTCGGGTGATTCCATCGCACCACCGCTTCCATCGCCACGAGTTCGCCACTGCGCAAATCGACCTCGGGCTGGTAGTAGAGGAACAACGCGCCGTTGTCGATGCAGTCCTGCAGATGCACTTCGACGTCGGTCTGGAACGAGAACTGCGCCGCGAGTTCGTCGCTGAACGCGATCACGGTATTGCCACCCGCGGCCTTGGCGGCGGTCAACGCGTGCTCGGCATACCGGAGCAGGTCCGACACCGAATCGGCTCCTGGAATCCCCACGGCCACACCGATACTCACCCGGTGCCTGATGTACGACGAACCCAGCATCAGTCGCGCGGCCAGCGTCTCGCGCAGCCGTTCGGCGTAGGCCTGGGCATCGGCGAGTGATGTGGGCGCGTTGAGCACCGCGACGATCTCGTCCCCACCGAGGCGAGCCAAGAACGCCTCGCCGGCCGCGTACTCGCTCAACCGCTGGGTGAGCTCGACGAGAACCTGATCACCGGTCTCGTGGCCCAGCAGATCGTTGACGGCTTTGAGTTGGTCGGGGTCGATGTACAGCGCCGCGACAGGGGCAGGCTCACCCGATGCGAGTCGTTGATCGAGATGGTCGAGCAGGCTTCGGCGGTTGCGCAATCCGGTCAGGTCATCATGCTCGGCAAGGTGTTTGATCGATGCGAGTGTTTCCACCCGCACCTTGACGTGGGCGAACATCGTGGCGATGACCTTGAGCGCGGTGATCTCCTCGTCCAGCCATTGCCGGTCGCCGTATTTGATGAAGCCCAGTGTGCCGGTTGTGGTGAAGCAATCTGGTTCCGCCGTGTCGGTGACGTTCATCGGCACGGCAGCCATCGAGATGACCGGCACGGTGGTGCCTTCCTCGATGCGCTGCTGGAATTCGTCCGGCTCGGCCGCCGGCCGCAGGATCACCGGTTCTGCGACATGTTCGGCCATCGCGAAGACCGGATCGGCATCCTTGAAGTAGACGGTTCCGATCGGATCCGGGTCGGGCATATAGGTCCTGATCGGCCATTGAGCGATCAGGATCGTCGCGCCGATGGTGTGATCGTTGTGCCGCAGAAACGCCACATCCAAACCGAAATGCGCTGCCACGTCGGTCAGTGCCTGCTCGCTGGCGGCCACGTAGTTGTCCGCGTCGACGGCCATCAGGGTGCGCGTCACCCTGTCGACAAGCTCGTTGAGGGCTCTCAGCACGTCATCACCGTAACTAACGAACCGGTAAAACGGTGTACAGGTCGCTACGAGCCACCCCTGCAGGTCTCGGGCGCCGCTGAACCCGCCTGACTATGGTCCTGTTGTGGAGGGTTCCGGCCTGCCCGCCCCGAGTCTGCGGGCAAGAGCGACGACGGGGCCCGCGCTGCGAGGCGGCGCGATCGCGTCGTTCGACCGGGCGATCTTGCCTCGGACCACGAGTTCCCCGACGACTGCGACGCCGCAGACCTGCGCGAGCAAGAGTGAGACGAGTACCAGGACCTGAACCGCCGCCGCCTGTGCGGCCGAGCCGGTCGCCAGCAGCACCCCGACGAATGCGCCGGGAAGAGTGACGAGTCCGGCGGTGCGGGTTTGATCGAGGTTGGGCAGCAGGGCGTCCGACAGTGGCCGCTCGATGACCGACATCCGCGAGAAACGTTCTGACATACCGAGACCGAGAGCCGCTTCGACCTCGCCGGCGCGCTGCGTCAGCGCATCGAGTGCACGCCGCGCCGCCACCGCCGATGCGGTCATCGTTCCGCCCAGCACGATGCCGAACACCGGCACCACCGCGACACCGTTGAACGGCACCACACCGCTGAGTGTCAGTAGCGGAATCACCATGACCATGCCGGCGGCGAGGGCGACGGTCAGCCACCAGGCCCCGCGCTGTGCCTGACTGCGACGAGCGGCAGTGATCGAGGCGACGATGAACATCAGCAAGAGCACCAGCAGCGACGACCACATCCGCTGCAATGCGACGGCGAGCACGGTCGATACCGCAGCCAGCTGAAGTGCTGCCCGCGCCGCGGCGCTCGGCGCCTCCCACACGGATCCGCCCAGCGCCAAGCGGTTCACCGCGGCCGCCGCGACGGCCATCACGACGCAAACGATGATGAGCATGGGTGTCAGCAGAGGTTCGGCGCCGCGCATGGTTCGAGTTTCCCCGGCGGCACGTCCGGCCACCAGCCGCCTCAAAACAAAACTGCGACGCGTCTCTGTAGCCCGCGGGCCGCTACTCCTTGCTGAAGCAGGATCCCGGCGGTGAGGTGGTCATGGCGATAGCGGCCTGATCCTCGTCAAGGGCATCGACCGGCAGCTTGTCCTGGCCATCGCGACTGCGGAGCCCGTCAAGGAAGATGGCCACATACCGTCGCCACAGCTCGGGGTCGACGTGGCCGGCGAATTCGCTGACCGTGCCTGCCAACAGGCCCAGGATCGGCATGTCACTGTCGGAGATGCCGGGTCTCAGGTGGCCGTCTTTTTGCGCCCGCTCAACAAGTTTCGCGATTTTCGGTACCAGGCGGGTGCGCGCCGCTTCCACCCCGTTGCCGCCACCGCCCTTGCCGTACAGGATCTCTCGCAGACCACGATCGGTGGCCGTCTGCTGGCACATCTGTTCCACGAACCAGGCGAATCCCGCCCAGGAGTCGTCGAATTCCAATGCCGTGTCGGCGACCGCGGCGATCTCGTCGATCGCGTCCTCGAAGATGGCCTCGAACAGCTCTTCCTTCGTGGGGAATCGGCGATACACCGTGCCCACGCCGATGCCGCCGTGGTGCGCCACATCATTGAGCGTTGCGCTGAGGCCTTGCGTCGCGAACAGGTCGCGGGCCGCATCGATCACTCGCTGCCGGTTGCGCACGGCATCCTTGCGCAACGGTCGATCTGTGGTCGGGCGGGCCATCACCCCCGCAGTGTAATCCGGGACACCATTGCACTAAGTGGATTGACGCCATCCACTTACCGGAATAGTTTCATGCCGGACGCTGCGACCGGCTCACGATCGCGGTGATTCGCGATCGGGAGGGCGCGCTGCATGACACGACACCACCGGGCCGTACCTGCGTTGGCCGCCGCCGCTGTCGGAATCGTCGTGGCGGTGTCCGGTTCCGGACCTGCGCATGCCGATCCCGATACCGACTTCGCGAACCAGTTGCACACCTACGGCATCTACGGACCGAAGGACTACAACGCCTGGCTGGGGAAGATCGCGTGCCAGCGGCTGAGTAACAACGTCGACCACGACGCTTATCAGTCGGCCAAGTTCGTCGCCACCAACCTGTCGCGGCAGAACGCCACTCAACAGAACTGGCAATTCCTCAGTGCCGCAATAGATTTCTATTGCCCCGACAAGCGCTCGATACTGGAAGCCGCCGCGCAGCAGTCGCAAACCGGGGTCCGCGCATGACGCTTCGATCTCTCCGTATCGGATTGGCCGCCGTGGTGGTCGGCCTGGCGGCGACCGCGCTGCCCCTTGCCGCGCCGGCCGGTGCCGACGCGACCGACGACTATCCGATCCCGCGCCGCATCATCACCACCACCTGCGATGCCGAGCAGTACCTGCAGGCGGTGCGTGACACCAGCCCGGTGTACTACCAGCGCTACATGATCGACCGGAACAACCGCCCCGCCGATATCCAGCAGATGGCGCAGGACCGCATCCACTGGTTCTTCTCTCTGGACCCGGTCGGCCGCCGGCAGTACTCCGAGGACACCGCCACCAACGTCTACTACGAGCAGGTGGCCACCCACTGGGGCAACTGGGCCAAGATTTTCTTCAACAACAAGGGCGTGGTCGCCAAGGCGACCGACGTCTGCCTGGGCTATCCCGCCGGCAACATGCAGGTCTGGGACTTCGCCTCCAACAGCTGAGTGATTTAGGTCCGAATTTCGCTGCTGACCAAGGGTTTTTCAGCGGAAATCGCATTTGCCCGCGCAGGGCAGGAATGCGGCGGGCCCGCGCCAGGTTGTAACGAAGACGACATTTAAATGGATGGACTCTATCCACTTTTTCCGTTAGGTTACCTAGCTAGATGTGCGGCGGCTCGCCAATGGCGGTGTGCCCCCGAGATGCCCGACGACCGCGCGGTCGGCAACTTCTGAAGAAGGCAAGATGACGAGAGTGTTTCGGCGGGCATGGCTACCGCTATTGGTGATCGTCGCGGTCGCCGCCGGTGTGGTGATCGTGTCGAACGTACGACAGGTATTCGGCTCGAATCCCGTGGTCATCACCGAGAAGAGCTCGGACAACGCCGAGGATTTCAACCCCAAATTCGTCAAGTACGAGATCTTCGGCACGGGTAGCACGGCCGTCATCAACTACATGGACCTCGAAGGCAAGCCGCAGCGCGCCGCGGGGGTGTCGTTGCCGTGGACGTTGGTCCTGCAGACCACTCTGCCCTCGGTCCAGCCCAACATCCTGGCCCAGGGCGACGGCAACAGCATCAGCTGCCGGGTCAGTGTCGATGACGTGGTCAAAGAAGAGAGGACCGCCACCGGTATGAACGCCGAAACCTTCTGCTTTGTGAAGGCCGCATGAGCGCGCCGGCCAACGAGGCCCAGACCGACGCCATCCCGGTGGCGGAGAGCAAGGGGCACAAGGGAATACCGCGGTTCCTCCGACGATTCGCCGTGCTGATCATCCTGGCCTGGATCGGAGTCATCGCCGCACTGAACACTGTCGTCCCGCAACTCGAGGAAGTCGGCAAGCTGCGCGCCGTGTCGATGAGCCCCAACGACGCGCCATCGATGATCGCCACCAAACGCGTCGGCAACGTATTCGACGAATACCGCACCAGCAGTTCGGTGATGATCGTGCTCGAAGGCGATAAGCCGCTGGGAGCCGACGCCCATGCGTTCTACGACAAGATGGTCAGCGATCTGCGCGCCGACACCACCCACGTACAGCACGTCCAGGACTTCTGGGGCGACACGCTGACTGCCAAGGGCGCCCAGAGCCGCGACGGCAAGGCGGCGTACGTTCAGGTCTACATCGCCGGTGATCAAGGTGAGACGCTGGCCAACGAGTCGGTCGACGCGGTGCGCCACATTGCCACCGAAAGTCCCGCTCCGCCGGGGGTAAAGGCCTACGTGACCGGCCCCGCGGCGACCAGCACCGATCAGAACGCCGTCGGTGACAAGAGCATGGAGCTGATCGAGGGGGTCACCTTCGCCGTCATCGCGGTCATGCTGCTCATGGTCTATCGATCCGTCATCGCGACGTTGATCGTGCTGGTGATGGTGGTGCTCGAGCTGTCCGGGGCGCGAGGGCTGGTGGCATTCCTGGGCTACCACAACGTCTTTGGGCTGACCACCTTCGCCACCAACCTGCTGGTGACCTTGGCGATCGCCGCGGCCACCGACTACGCCATCTTCCTGATCGGGCGCTATCAGGAAGCGCGGCGGGCCGGTGAGGACCGAGAATCGGCCTACTACACCATGTTTCACGGCACCGCACACGTGGTGCTGGCCTCGGGCCTGACCATTGCCGGCGCGACCCTGTGCCTGCACTTCACCCGGCTGCCGTATTTCCAGACGATGGGCTTCCCGCTGGCCATCGGCATGGTGATGGTGGTCGCGATGGCGCTGACCCTGGGGCCGGCGGTGATCGCGGTCTGCACCCGCTTCCGCCGGGTCCTCGAACCGCGGATGAACACGAGAACCGCCGGGTGGCATCGGGTCGGTACCGCGACGGTGCGCTGGCCGGGCGCCATCCTGGTCGGTGCTGTGGTGGCCGCACTGGTCGGTCTGATCGCGCTGCCGGGCTATCAAACCACCTACAACGACCGGATCTATCTGCCCAAGGACGTCGCCGCCAACGTCGGCTATGACGCGGCGTTCCGGCACTTTTCGCAGGCCAAGATGAACCCGGACCTGATGATGGTCGAGTCGGACCACGACCTACGGAACCCCGCCGACTTCCTGGTGATCGACAAGATCGCCAAGGCGCTGAAGAACGTGCACGGCATCGCCCAGGTGCAGACCATCACCCGACCCGACGGTGACCCGATCAAGCACTCGACGATCCCGTACACCGTGGGACAGAGCGGCTCCACGCAGCTCATGAACAACGACTACACGCAGACGAATCTGAACAATCTGCTCTCTCAGGCCGACGATCTGCAGAACAGCATCGACGCCATGACCGAGATGATGAGTGTTCAGACAGATCTGGCAGCGGTGTCACAGCGCATGGCCGACAAGATGAAGACCACCTCGGATGACATGGGTGACACTCGAGATCACTTGGCGGACTTCGATGATTTCTTCCGGCCCATTCGCAACTATTTCTATTGGGAGCCACACTGCTTCGATATCCCGGTGTGCTGGTCCATGCGATCGGTCTTCGAGAGCATCGACGGCATCAGCTTGATGTCGGATGACTTCCAGGCCATCGTTCCCGACATGCAGCGCATGGCTGACCTCATGCCCAAGATGGTCGCGACCATGCCCAAGCAGATTCAGTCGATGAAGCACCAGAAGCAGGTGTTGCTGAACCAGTACCAGATGCAGAAGGCGCAGCAGGACCAGACCATCGCGATGCAGAAGACCGGTACCGCGATGAGTGAGGCGTTCGACGCGGCCAAGAACGACGACTCGTTCTACCTGCCGCCGGAAGCGTTTGAGACCGCCGATTTCCAGCGCGGGCTCAAGCTGTTCATGTCGCCCGACGGACATGCGGTGCGGTTCACCATCATTCACCAGGGTGACCCGTTGACGCCGGAGGGCACCTCGCGCATCGAGCCGCTCAAGGTCGCCGCGGCCGACGCGATCAAGGGCACCCCGCTCGAAGGCTCCTCGATCTATCTCGGTGGTAGCGCAGCCATGTACAACGACATGCAGATCGGTGCCGATTACGACCTGATGATCGTCGCGGCCGCAGCGCTGATCCTGATCTTCATCATCATGCTGGTCCTCACCCGTGCGGTCGTCGCATCGGCGGTGATCGTCGGAACCGTGGTACTGAGCCTGGCATCGGCCTTCGGTCTGTCGGTACTGCTCTGGCAGCACATCGTCGGTATTCCGTTGCACTGGATGGTGTTGCCGATGTCGGTCATCGTGCTGCTGGCGGTGGGCGCGGACTACAACCTGCTGCTGGTCTCCCGGATCAAGGAGGAGATCCACGCCGGGCTGAACACCGGCATCATCCGCGCCATGGTGGGCACCGGTTCGGTGGTCACCTCGGCGGGCCTGGTGTTCGCCTTCACCATGATGTCCATGTCGGTGAGCAAGCTGATCATCATCGGCCAGGTCGGTACGACCATCGGTCTGGGTCTGTTGTTCGACACCCTGGTGGTGCGGTCACTGATGACGCCGTCGATTGCCGGTCTGCTCGGACGTTGGTTCTGGTGGCCGCAGCGCGTGCGTCAGCGCCCGATTCCCCAGCCCTGGCCGAAGCCGGTCGAACGCGAATCCGAGCTGACGTCCGTCTGAGCGTGAGTTCGGGCTCGAGGCAGGCGATTTCGCCGCCTCGGGCCCAGCCACGTGGTGTGAATCACTGGGCGGTGGGGGGTTCGACTGAGCCGGATGGGGTAGACATGAATTGGGTGATCGCGGGGGCATCGCCGCCGCCGCTGCATTGTTGTCGAGTTGGGGGCGCGTCCTGATGAATCGAAATGATCGGTGGCTGATTGCTGCCGCCGCAGCGGTGTCGGTCACGGCCGGGGGCGTCGCCACTGCCGCGCACGTCGCGGCGGAGGCTTGCCCGGACGTGCAAGTCGTATTCGCTCGCGGCACATTCGAACCCGCGGGTGTCGGTGGCGTCGGGCAGGCGTTCGTGGATGCGCTCCGCGCCCGGACACCGGGGAAGTCGGTGGACGTCTACGCCGTCAATTATCCTGCCTCCCTTGATTTCGCGACTGCTGCGGACGGCGTGATCGACGCGAAAAACAAGGTCATGGCCACCACCAACACCTGCCCGAACACCAAGGTCGTGCTCGGCGGCTACTCGCAGGGCGCGGCGGTCGCCGCCTACATCACCGAGGACAGCGTGCCGCAGGGCTTCGTCTTGCCGCCCGGGCTGAGCGGGCCGATGCCGGCGTCGGTGGCCGATCGCGTGGCTGGCGTTGTCCTCTTCGGAAAACCGTCCAGCGGATTCCTGCAGATGATCTACACGGGCGCGCCGCCCATCACCGTCGGCCCGCGCTACGTCGGCAAGACCGATGACGTGTGCATCCCCGAGGATCCGGTGTGCTCACCGACCGGCGGCGATCGGAGCGCCCACGGTGCGTACCAGGCGCGCGGGCTCACCGACCGCGCCGCCGACCACGTGGCGAGCCGACTCGGGGTCACGGGGAAGCCGGCCCAGCCGGCTGCGCAGTCCTCTGGGCTCAGTTAGAAACTGTCACCCCGAACCTGCCGTCAGCGTGCCGGCGGCAACGGCCGCTGCGTTGATTCTGGTCAGCACCGTGTGCAGGCGCTCCAGCTCGTCGAGGTCGACACCGAGTTGCTCGACGACCGCCGGTGGAATTTTCAGGGCACGGCGGCGCAGGGCGACGCCTTTGGGCGTCAGGGTGATGTGGGTGGTGCGTTCGTCGGTGGCGCTGCGCGTGCGATGGATCAGCTCAAGGGCCTCGAGCCGTTTGAGCATCGGCGACACCGTGGCCGAATCCATCTGCAACAGCGCGGCGATCTGCTTGACGGTCAACGGCTCTTGCTTGGCTTTTGCGTTGTCCCACAACGCCAGCAGGACCAGGTATTGCGGATGCGTCAGCCCGAGTGGTTCGAGTAGTGGCCGGTAGATGGCCAGCACCGCACGGTTGGTGATGGCCAGCGCGAAGCAGACCTGCCGCTCCAGGGCCAGCGGGTCGACGTCTTCGGAGGCAGCGGACATGCTGCCCAGCTTATTACCCAATTAGCGTCCTAATATTTTGCGCCCACAGCATGTGGTGCTCATCTGCGGCCTGGATCACGTTCTTTCGGGCTATTGGAATAGCAGCCTAACTGTTAGTGTCCTAACTATTAGGGTACACGCACCGTGGCCCCAGATGATCAGTCAAAGGAGTCGTCATGGTCGCCGACAGTCCGACGTTCTGGCAGCGCATCACCTACGCCTACGGGCGTCGCCTGCCGGACCACCTGCAGGAGTGGGTTCGTCAGGACCTGACCGACGACGGGGCCGTGCGCCGGCACATGATCCGATACGCCATCCCGCCGATCTTCGTGCTGGCTCCGCTGTGGCTGCTGCCGGCGTCGGTGTATGTGCACTCCGAGATGACGCTGCCGATCTACTTCTGGGCGCTGGTGATGGCGTTCGTGCTCAACAAGGTGTGGCGCCGCTACCGCCTGAGCCAGCACGGCCTCGACCCGAACCTGATCGACGAAGTCCTGCGGCAGAAGCAGTCGCAGATGCACGACCGCTACGTCGAGCGCTTCGGTCCGCGACCGGAATCGGCCAAATGGCAGGCGAACAGCCGACCGTTCTGACGGTTGCAAGGGCAGCGCGAGGGCCGACGGGGTGTTGTTCGATCGCCGCTCCGGCCACGTCGAAGGGATGGGCGCTCGTGTCGGTGCAGCGCGAAAATATCGGTCCGGGGACTGGTCTGGGGGGATTACGCTCATTCATGTTGAGGTCGCGCGACCCGCGGGGCCGGAAACTTGGGGGAGACAAGGTCCATGAAGATTTGCCTGATTGCAGGTGCCGTCGCCGCGGCCGCCGCGCTGTCCGTTGCCGCTGCCGGACCCGCGTCGGCCTGGCCGATGCCGTTTACGCCGGAACAACAACGGTTCATCAACCAAGCCCGTAACGTGGGCTTCCCCGGCGACGACGACGCGGTGATGCAGGCCGGGCTGCAGGCGTGTCAGATGGCATTCAGTGGCCAGTCGCGTGCCGATGTCATTGGCGCGCTGGCGGGGCAGTACGGGGCCGATGCGGGCCCTGCCGGCGCGCTTGTGAAGACCGCGCACGGCATCTTGTGCACGTCGGCCCCGAACTGACAACTCGTTCCGACGAGAGGCCCCGCCGGATGAATCCCGGCGGGGCCTCTCCTTCGTCATGAGTCAGCGGCGCTGTTCAGCTTCCTGACGCTGCTCAGCGGCCTTGGCGCCGGCACGCGCCGAGTCTGCCTCCGCTTCCTTCTTCGCGGCGTCGCGTTGCGCATCGGCCTTGTCCTGCTGGGCCTTACCCTCGCGCACGACGTCGTCGCGACCTGTCACGGTGCCGATGACTTCCTTCGCCTTACCCTTGACACCTTCCACCACGCCGCGCACGGCTTCCTCGGGTCCGGTGTTCTTGTCCTTCTCGGTCATATCTACCCTTCCGCTATTCATGGGACGGATTGCGTCAGGAGCGGCATTGCTGTCGCGCCCTGCTCTGAAGAATTTCCAGTCCGGCCGGCCTCCAAACGCTGCGGTGCTGTGACTTGTCGTACACCGCGTTTCTCAGGTGTCATCGAGACGCGGAAACAACACCTCGTGTGCGATCAGCTGTACGGCGGCGGCGATGGGAATGGCCACCAGCGCTCCGACGATGCCCAGTAGTGCGCCTCCGACGAGAACCGCCACCACCGTGACCAACGCGGGCACCTTGACGGCGTGCCCGATGATGCGGGGTACCAGGAGGTAATCCTCGAGGGCTCGGAACACCACGAAAAACACTGCGGTAGAGATACATACGGGCAGTGACACCGTGAGCGCCACCGCCGCCACCACGACACCCGCGATGGTCGAGCCGACGACAGGCACCAGATCGAAGAGCCCGACGAAGATGCCGAGCAGCAGGGGATACGGTACGTCGAACGCCGTCAGCCAGACTGCGGTGGCGGCCGCGGCGATCACCGATATCGCCACGTTTCCCAGCACGTAGGCGCCGACCTTGGCGAACATGTCGTCCCCGATGAGAATCGCCCGCGGTCGACGGGTCTGGGGGACAAGGCGATACAGCGTCGCGCGGATGCGGGGAAAGTCGATCAGGAAATACACGGTGAGCACGATGACGATGAGGACGTCGGCCAATGCGGCGAATACCGCCGAGCTGGCGGTGACGATCTCATTCAGTATCGAGCCGCCCGATCCGTTCATCATGTCGGTGATCCGCTGCTGAATGTGGAAGCGGTCGTTCAGTTTTCCGATGGTGGACGAATGGCTCTGGGCTTCCTGAATGTAGTGCGGTGCCTGATGGATCAGCTGGGTGGCCTGCTGCGACAACGGCGGGATGGCAGCCGCCACGAAGGCTGCCATCAGGGCGAGAAAGATGACGAAAACGGTTGTGGTGGCGAGCCATCGCGGGAATTGGTGGTTGACGAACCACGAGACGGCGGGTTCCAAGCCCAACGCCAGGAAGAACGCCACCCCGATCAGCACCAGCACCGACCGCGCGGTGATCAACATGTGCATGGCGCCGTAGGTCACGGCCACGCCGGCCGCTGCTGTCATCCCGACGAAGAATGGTGACTGCCGATTGAACCGCCGACCCAGTTCTCCGTGGGGACGCGCGTCGGTTTTCATCTGCGCGGCGGCAGCTTCGGCGGCGGCGATCGGTTCCTCATCTGTGCCGTGCGGCTGCGCCACCATGTCGTCGTGTGCCGACTGTCCCGTACTTCCCGTTTTATCAACGTGTTTCGTCTCGCCGACCGGCTGGCCCCTCGCATCGGGGCTGGCGCGCGTCACGACAATGCCCGTCGTGAACAGGGACGGTCATGGCCCGGTCAGAACCACACCTTGCGGCCTGCAACCGGCCGTCCAACGGCGCCCAAGATCCAGAGGACCGCGCCGATGACGATCAGGATCACCCCGATGGTGTCCAGAATCGGTACCCCCAAGGCGTATCCCAGAATCAGCAAGATGATGCCCAGGATGATCATTGTTGCGCTCCTTGCTCAGGGCAATTGACGTGTTCGTCGATGCCGACGGCTTACAGGTACCCACGGCAGTGCCCGGTCAAACCAACCCTGGACATGATTGGGCGACCCTGATTCGGGCTATCTCTTGGTCGAGGAGAGCGCATGACTGAGGTCGGTTCGCAGGACACCGGGTCCGGTCGCACTGAGGTGTGGCCGGGGAAGGCCTACCCGCTCGGAGCTACCTATGACGGTGTGGGAACCAATTTCGCGCTCTTCAGCGAGGCCGCAGAACGTGTCGAGCTGTGTCTGTTCGATGACAACGGCGCCGAAACACGTGTTGTACTACCGGAAGTCGACGGATTCATCTGGCACGGGTTCCTGCCCGATGTCGTCCCTGGACAGCATTACGGCTACCGGGTACACGGACCGTACGATCCGGCTGCGGGGCAGCGGTGCAATCCGAACAAGCTCCTCATCGATCCCTATGCCAAGGCGATCGACGGCGAATTCCAATGGGATCAAGCACTTTTCAGCTACAACTTCGGTGACGAGGACAGCCGGAACGACGACGACTCTGCCGGTCGCATGCCCAAATCGGTGGTGATCAACCCGTACTTCGATTGGGGCACGGACCGGCCCCCGCAGCGCCCGTACACGGACTCGGTGATCTACGAGGCGCACGTGAAGGGGCTGACGCAGCGTCATCCCGACGTCCCCGAGCGTGACCGCGGTACCTACGCGGGCGTCGCCAACCCGGCCATCATCGAGCATTTGAAGGGTCTCGGCGTCACGGCCATCGAGCTGATGCCCGTGCACCACTTCGCCAACGATTCCACGCTGATCGACAGAGGGTTGTCGAATTACTGGGGGTACAACACGATCGGGTTCTTCGCGCCGGATCCCAAATACACCTCCGGAGTGACCGCGGGCGGGCAAGTCCAAGAGTTCAAGGCCATGGTGCGTGCGCTGCATCAAGCGGACATCGAAGTGATCCTCGACGTGGTCTACAACCACACCGCCGAAGGCAACCATCTGGGCCCGACGCTGTCGTTCCGGGGAATCGACAATGCCGCCTACTACCGGCTGGTCGACGACGACCAGAAGTACTACATGGACTACACCGGCACGGGCAACAGTCTCAACGCCGGTCATCCGCACGCCCTGCAGCTCATCATGGACTCACTGCGGTATTGGGTGACCGAGATGCATGTCGACGGCTTCCGCTTCGATCTGGCGTCGACGCTGGCACGGGAGTTCTACGACGTGGACCGCCTGTCGACGTTCTTCGAGATGGTCCAGCAGGATCCGGTGATCAGCCAGGTCAAACTGATCGCCGAGCCCTGGGACGTCGGGCCCGGTGGATATCAGGTCGGGAATTTCCCGCCGCAGTGGACGGAATGGAACGGTAAGTACCGCGATGCCGTTCGCGACTTCTGGCGCGGGGAGGAGTCCACTCTCGGCGAATTCGCCTCGCGACTCACCGGATCGGCGGATCTCTATGAACACACCTCACGACGGCCGGTCGCGTCGATCAATTTCGTCACTGCCCACGACGGCTTCACCCTGCGAGACCTGGTTTCCTACAACGAGAAACACAACGAGGCCAACGGTGACGACAACAACGATGGCGAGTCGGACAACCGGTCCTGGAACTGCGGTGTGGAAGGACCGACCGACGACCCCGGCATCGAGACGCTGCGTCGACGTCAGCAGCGCAACTTCCTGGCCACCACCCTCCTGAGCCAGGGCGTCCCGATGATCTGCCACGGCGATGAACTGGGCCGCACCCAAGGGGGAAACAACAACGGTTACTGCCAGGACAACGAAATCACCTGGGTCGACTGGGAGTCCGCCGACACCGAGTTGATCGCGTTCACCGGCGCCGTGGCCGCGATCCGCACCGCGCACCCGATTTTCCGGCGTCGCCGCTTCTTCACCGGCCGGCCGGTGCGGACCCGCGGGGCGCAGGACGTACCGGACGTCGCCTTCTTCACTCCGAGCGGCTCGGAAATGACCGACGAGGATTGGAACACCGCCTTCGGCAAGTCCGTCGCGGTCTATCTCAACGGACAGGGCATCCCAGACTTGGACGAGCGAGGGCAGCGTGTCGTCGACGACTCGTTTGTCCTGTGCTTCAACGCCCACGACGAAGCCATCGAATTCACTTTGCCGCCAGATCAATTCGGCCCGAGATGGCAACTACTACTCGATACCGCCGGCGATGTGGCGACCGCAGACGCCGAGGCAG
The DNA here is from genome assembly GCF_055384815.1 of Mycobacterium toneyamaense. NCBI lineage: Bacteria > Bacillati > Actinomycetota > Actinomycetes > Mycobacteriales > Mycobacteriaceae > Mycobacterium > Mycobacterium toneyamaense. The sequence continues at coordinate 4,572,774 of NZ_AP040333.1, read as the reverse complement.
CACCCGTGGAGGCGGGGGCCACCGTGACCGTCGACGGCCGTGCCCTCACGGTATTCCGGACCCTCTCCTGAAACAGGCCTGCCGCCCGCCGCGAAGGTTCAGCATTTCGCGGCTTCTGCAACTAGCGTTGGTGCCGGTATGTCACGGGTGCTGGGAGGTCGGACGGGTGTCGGGATTCAATGACTCGGGCGTCGACGCCGGGGCGCGCGATGGTCACCCGTCGTTGACCCGTGAGTTCATCTTGGACGCGGCCATCGAGTTCATCGACCAGCACGGCCTGGAGAAGCTGACCATGCGCCGGCTGGGTGCGGCATGTGGTGTGGAAGCGATGGCGCTGTACCGGTACGTGCACGGCAGAGCGGATCTGCTGACCGGTGTGGTCGATCACGTCATCGACCGCTTGTATGCCGATCAGCTGGCGGCTCGTCGGCAAGAGGACGGCTGGCAGGACTATCTGATCCGTCTTGGTCACGGGGTGCGTCAGATTGCGCTACAGCACCCCCACGTCTTCCCTTTGGTGGCCACGCAGGCGCCGGAGGCGCCGTGGGTGCGCCCGCCGCTGCGCAGTCTGCGCTGGATGGAGAGCTTCCTCGATACGTTGCTTTCCTACGGGTTCGACGATGTCGGGGCGGTCGCCGCCTACCGGGCCTACACCACGTTCTTGTTGGGGCAGCTCTTGTTGGAGGTGTCTGCTCACGGCGCCCAGTTGAGCCCTGTCGAGGCGATCGTCGACGTCGCTGACCACTCCAGCGCCACGTTGTCGGACTATCCGCACCTGGACCGACTGCAACCCCTGCTTTCGGAAGATCACAGCGAAACGGAGTTCGAGGAAGCGCTCGAAGCGCTGTTGGATCGACTCGAATCGTTGTTGTCGCAGCACTGACCGCGCGGACCGCGCGAGCCCGGCCGGACGTCGGGCCTGTTTACAATGTAAACTGACAGTGGTCGGAGCTCGGTGGCCTCGAACCTCTGGTAGTCGAGGCCACCGTGTACTCACGTTGCCGGAGCCACCGGTCGATGGATCGAACGTCATCTCTGCCGAGGTGCGGAAGGGTTGGGCACGTGACAGCGCCGCGCGAGAGCAGGGCGATCGACATCTTGTTGATCGAAGACGATCCAGGGGACGAGTTGATCACCCGGGAAGCTTTTGCCGATAACAAGATCAAGAATGTCCTGCACGTCGCCCGCGACGGCCAGGAGGGTCTCGACTTCCTCTACCGGCGGGGCGACTACGAGAATGCGCCGCGACCGGACCTGATCCTGCTCGACTTGAATCTGCCGAAGTATGACGGGCGCCAGCTGCTGGGAAAGGTCAAATCGGATATCGAGCTGTGCGACATCCCGATCGTCGTGCTCACCACGTCGTCGGCGCAGGAAGACATCTTGCGCAGCTACCAACTGCATGCGAATGCCTACGTGACCAAGCCCGTCGACCTCGACCAGTTTCTGGGTGCGGTGCGTCAGATCGACGAATTCTTCGTCCAGGTGGTCCGGTTGCCGCGGTCCTGAAGGGTAAGTCGATGCGCGGCGGCTAAGCCCGCATGGCCAGACACAGCTCTGTGCCGATCGCGGCGCTCGCTGCCGGGCCATCGAAGCGATCCATCCAATACACGCCGGCGGCATCGTTGGGGGACCGCGGGCTGTCCGGGAAGGCGGTGCCGACACGTGCCTGCCGTTGCACATCCCGTGCGCTCACAGGGTTGACCACTGTCGAGCGTCGCGCCGGCCCGAATGGTGAGGCGTCGGCGTCCGCGCGGTGTTCGACGCGATAACGGACAACGGCACTTCGCAGCGTCGGATGAGCGGCTCTGGCGAACGTCAGCACGTAAAAGGACCCTGCCGCTACGGAATTGACCGACAGCACCTCTTCGCCCATTCCCTCGATCAGGTCGATGAAATCGGCGATTTCGTGGCCGCTGATCACATCGCCGGCGATGCCGGTGGTCACGGCTATGCCCAACGCCGCCCGGCCGTCGTGGTCTGCGGGAATGAACCGAAAGGCGCGCCCGCCTGCAGAAGACAGGCTGTCGCCCGCGGGACACTGGACGGCGCCCGCCGGTTGTTCGGTGTCGAACAGCCAGCGCAGCCCGACCAGGAGTACCGGTAGATGGACGGTGATGTCGGCAGTGGCTGGCAATTCGAGTGTCATCCCTAATTCCTTCAAATCGGGCGACGCGCGAGTGCGTCAGCTGACTTCTCGATACCCACTCGATCGATGTGCAAAACACCCGGTCTCATCCTGCCGAAAGGGTCTCCGCCACAAGCTTTCCTGATCCGTCCACCCGCCCACGAGAGTGGCCCAGCCCGGCATTTCGCCGGACTGGGCCATCGCCACACACTCAGTTAGTTCTGTTGTTCTGCGCGCTCACGCGCCTCGGCGGCTTTCGCGCCGGCGCGTGCCGCCTCGGCCTCGGCTTCCTTCCTGGCCGCCGCCCGATGCGCATCTGCCTTGTCCTGCTGGGCTTGACCTTCGCGGACCAGGTCATCACGACCGGCCACCGTACCGATGACCTCCTTGGCCTTCCCCTTGAGGCCTTCAACGACTCCCCGGACAGCTTCTTCAGGCCCGGTGTGCTTGTTCTCGCTCATGTCTACCCTTCGGCTGGCCGATCGGATCGATCGCGCACGGAGAACCGTTCTCCACGCCGTCCGAGAATTCCCACCTCCGGTGAACGCCAAACACGAACTATTGCGATCTGCGCCACAGCGGATAACCCTGTCCGGCAGCACATTCCGTAGATCAGTCGTGCTGATGGCGGCACTGATCCGCACGCGTCTGCTCGGTCCGAGAACGCGCGGAGGGCAGGTTGTGCGCGTTTGTTTGGAGGGCCATGGAAAATGGGTACACAGGGCGTGATGTGGAGTGACCTGCACCGGGATGCTGGAGGATACGTGGTTGATGCAGTGGGGCAGGGCGACATGGCGCGCGGTGACCGGTCCGTTGAACTGATCGTTGCGGCCTCGGCGGAAAGCCTGGCAGTCCTGCGGACGCTCGTCGCGGCAGTGGCCGCCTTCGAGGATTTCGATCTGGACGCCGTCGCCGATATCCGTTTGGCGGTCGATGAAGCCTGTACCGGCCTCATCCGTGCCGCGGTGCCGGGATCGAGCCTGCGGGTCGTCGTCGATCCGGCGAATGATGCTGTGGTGATTCGTGCTTCGGCACGATGCGCGGTCGATGACAGCCGCGGCACCGAGGTGGTGAAGCGAGACACCTTCAGTTGGCATGTGCTCAACTCGCTCGCCGACGAGGTGTCCACCTTCGCCGACGAACCGGCTGTCGACGGCACCCAGGTGCTGGGTGTTTCGTTGACCTCGAGACGAGTGAGTCTGCAGCGGTGACGGCGGAGTATGCGGACGTTCTCGAGATGTTCCGTCAGCTCCGACGAACGGCCGAAGATTCAGCTGACTACATCGCACAGCGCGACAGAATCATCGAGCGCTGTTTGCCGCTGGCGGACCACATCGCGCGACGCTTCGAGGGCAAGGGGGAAGCCCGCGACGATCTGCTGCAGGTCGCGCGCATGGGCCTCGTCAACGCGGTCAACCGGTTTGATGTCGAATTAGGTTCGGAATTCGCGCCTTTCGCGATTCCCACGATCATGGGCGAGCTACGCCGCCACTTTCGCGACAACAGCTGGTCGGTGAAAGTGCCGCGGCGGATGAAAGAACTGCATCTGCGGATCGGGACTGCCACCGCCGAGATGTCTCAGCGCCTCGGCCGCGCGCCCACGCCCTCTGAACTTGCTGCCGAGCTCGGCGTCGATCGCGATGAGGTGCTCGACGGTCTGATGGCCGGAAGTTCGTACAAGACCGCATCGATCGACAAGGTCGCTGGTGATGAGGAACGGCCGTCGCTGGCCGACACGCTGGGCGACGTCGATCCGGGGTTGGAGAAGGTCGAACAGCGCGAGGCGCTCCGGCCGCTGCTGGCCGAACTGCCCGAGCGCGAGCGAACAGTGTTGGTGCTGCGGTTCTTCGAATCGATGACGCAATCGCAGATCGCCGCGAAACTCGGTATCTCCCAGATGCATGTGTCGCGGCTGCTGGCGAAAACCCTTGCGCAGCTCCGGGACAAGTTGGAGTAGCGGCCGGCGCGGCCCAGCCAACTGCGGAGCGTCAATGGTCCAAAGCGGTGTGGTACCAACTGGTAACGTCCGCTGGGTAAGCACGGCGAACGATATGGTCAGCACGATGTAGGTGGCCCGTTGGTGAAGGATGTGACCACTTGTCCATGCCGACAGACCCACGGCTGAGCCGCTCATCGCCTGCAAAGGCGGGGCCATCCTCGGGCAGGCCGCTGTCGCTGCTGCTGGTGGAAGACGACCGCGGTGATGCCCTTCTGGTCGAGGAGTTGATCGCCGACGCCGCGATCGACATCGACTTCCACTGGGCTCCCACATTGAGCCAGGCGGCGACCGCGCTGGACGCGATCCGTCCGGATTGTGTGCTGCTCGACCTGCACCTGCCCGACGCCGGTGGTGTGGACGCTCTGGATCGCTTGGGTGCTCTGGCTCCGAGCGTGCCGATCGTCGTTCTCACCGGTTTGAACGACGAGCATTTCGGCGTTTCCGCCATGGCCTCTGGAGCGCAGGATTACCTGGTGAAGGGCCGGGTGGATCCGGACACGCTCCGGCGCGCGGTGCTGTATGCCATCGAACGAAAGCGCGCCGAGGTCACTGCGGTGGATCTGCACGCCAGTCGACTGCGCGCCCAGGAGAATGCCCGGCTGGAGCGGGGCCTGCTGCCCTCTCCGCTGCTTCTGGACAATCCCGGCGTCGAGGTCGTCACCCAGTCCTTGCCGAGCCGGCGGGACGCCCTGATCGGTGGCGACTTCTACGACGTCGTGCAGACCCCGGACCGCACGGTGCACGTCATGATCGGCGACGTCGCCGGTCATGGGCCGGACGAGGCCGCGTTGGGCGTGGCGCTGCGAATCGGTTGGCGTGCATTGACTTTCGCGGGTCTGCGCGGCAATGAGCGAATGTGCCAGCTGGACCGCATCCTGACCACCGAGCGTCCCAGCCGCGGCACTTTCGCGACGCTGCTGAGTGTGGCACTGACGCCCGATACCGGGCAGTTCGACGTGGTGCGGGCAGGTCATCCCGGGCTGCTCATGCATGGCACCGGCACCGTCGACTGGCTCGAACCCGTCGCCGGACCGGCACTGGGGCTCGGAGCCACCGAATGGCCGGTCAATCGGTTGCAGTTGCAGCCGGGCGACGGATTGATGCTGCTGACGGACGGGCTGTTCGAGGGACCTGCGGGGGAGGGCGGCGAACGACTCGGGGAGGAGGGACTGCTGGCGAATGCGCGCTCACTGGCGCGCCTGCCCGGGGCTGAGTTCGTCAAAGCGCTGATCAGTGAGACGGAGGCCCGGGCCGAGCCCTTCGGCGGTCTCACCGACGACATCGCCGTCATTCGAGTGGAGCGCTCGGTTCGATGAAGTTGACGGTGCAAGGTTGGCAGAACCTGGTTCTGGCTGCGATGGGCGCGGTGGTGCTCTCCGGCGCGGTCGGCGGTGCGCTGTTGATGAACCGGACCGACACGGTGTCAAGCGAACTGATCGAGCACCTGCAACCGGCGCGCGTGGCCGCCTACCGCTTGCAGGCCGGGCTACGTGACCAGGAAACCGCGGTCCGCGGTTATGCCAGTGCCGCTGACAGCCAGTTCCTGGCGCCGTATGACGACGGACAACGCGCTGAAACCGCTGCGGCGCAGAAACTCAGATCACTGCTGGAGGGGCGCGAGGCACTCATCGCGGACCTCGACGCGATCGAGCGAGCTGCCGGTACGTGGCGCAGCACCTACGCCCAGCCGGTGATCGCCAGTGTCGTCGTGGGACATCCGGCCGTCGTCGACAGCCGTACCAATGAGGAAGGCAAGAAGGAGTTCGACTACCTTCGTGCGCTGTTCGATGCCCAGAACGCGCACCTGGCACAGGCGCGCGACGCTGACACCGCTCGCTTGGCTTCGATACGCCAGTGGCGCGACCGGGTGCTGGCGACCATGGTCGGTGCGTTTGTCGTCATGGCGGTGGTCCTGGCCATGCTGGTGCGGAGTTCGGTCACCCGTCCCTTGGGCGCACTCGCAGCAGCGTGCCGCCGGATCACGCAGGGTAACTTCGATGAGCGCATAATTCCCCAGGGGCCCACCGACATTCGAGCTATTGCCGTCGACGTCGAGGAGATGAGGCAGCGCATCGTCGAGGAGCTCGAGGCGTCCCAGTTCGCCCGCCTTGCCCTCGACGAACAGGCCGAGGAGCTGCGTCGGTCCAACGCTGAACTCGAACAGTTCGCCTACGTCGCATCGCATGATCTGCAAGAGCCGCTGCGCAAGGTTGCGTCCTTCTGCCAGCTGATCGAGAAGCGGTACGGCGATCAGCTCGACGAGCGCGGAGTCGAATACATCAACTTCGCCGTCGACGGCGCAAAGCGCATGCAGTTGCTGATCAACGACCTGCTCACCTTCTCCCGCGTCGGCCGGATCAACGCCACGCACACCGAAGTCGATCTGGGCGAGGCTGTCGCCTCGGCCATGGAGAACCTCGCGACCTCGATCACCGAGTCGGGAGCCGAAGTGCTGCTGCCGCCCGCCGGCCTGCCGCGGGTCGACGGCGACCCCACCCTCCTCACGATGTTGTGGCAGAACCTGATCGGTAACGCGGTGAAGTTCCGGCGAGAGGGTCTCGCGCCCCGGATCGTGATCGACTGCACACCCGGAACGGGTGAAGATGCCGACGATTGGGTATTCACGGTCACGGACAACGGTATTGGGATTGCCGAAGAGTTTGTGGACAAGGTGTTCGTGATCTTTCAGCGGTTGCACGGCCGTGATGCCTACAGCGGTACCGGCATCGGCTTGGCCTTGTGCAAGAAGATCGTCGAACATCACGGCGGCACCATCGGGATCGACACCTCGTACACCGATGGCACGCGGTTCGTGTTCACATTGCCGGCCACCCCGACCACCGAACCGAACGTCATCGCATTCGAGCAGCCGGAAGGAAGTCACCCATGAACGCGTCGTCAGCCGGCCGAGTGGTGGACATCCTGTTGGTCGAGGACGACCCGGGGGACGAGTTGATCACCCGTGAAGCGTTCGCGGACAACAAGATCAAGAACACCCTGCATGTGGCCCGCGACGGTCAAGAAGGTCTGGATTTTCTCTACCGGCGCGGCGTCCATGCGGATGCCCCGACCCCGGACCTGATCCTGCTCGACCTGAATCTGCCGAAATATGACGGCCGGCAACTGCTGGAGGTGATCAAGTCCGACTCCGACCTGTCTCACATACCGGTTGTCGTCCTGACCACGTCGTCGGCCGAGGAAGACATCTTGCGCAGCTACAAGTTGCATGCGAACGCCTACGTGACCAAGCCCGTCGATCTCGATCAGTTCATGAAAGCCGTGCGGGAGATCGACGAGTTCTTCGTTCAGGTGGTGCGGCTACCGCAGTCGTGACGGTCAGGCGGCCGCGGCGGCGATGTCATCCCATTGCAAGAGCACCCGGGTTCCGGCTTCGGTGGGCTCGATCGACGCACGATCGGTGAGTGCTCGCATCAGCGGGATACCGCGGCCGCGTGCCGAATTCGCGTACTGCGCTGCGGCGGGGCGCCACGTGCCTTCGTCTGTCACGGTCACGGTGAGCAGCGCCGACGCGCGGTCGAAGTCGGCGCGAACGTGCATGACACCCGGCTCGGGTGCGTCCGCGTAGGCGGCTTCGACCGCGTTGGCCAAGGCCTCGTTGACGGCGAGCACGATATCGCTGGCCTTCACCCGGTCCAGGGCGAAATGTTCAGCCAACCAGGTGGCGAATTCCTGACGGATGGATGCGGCATGTTCGGGGATGGCCACCACGTCCACCTTGCTGAAACGCGCCCCGCTGCTCGACTGGTCCGGATCCGTCATATGAACCTGCTCGACCTACCTTCTGTCCGCCTTCTTCCGTCCGACATCGACCGCCCTAGGTGGCGACCGCCGCAAGCGCTTCGTCCAGCGTGACGAACAGCTCGATCAGATCGGCGATGCCGACCAGCTTGAGCGGCCGGCTCGTGGTGGGACCGTCGGCGACGACGACGAGCCGGACCGCCGGTGCCAATTCCGCATGCGCGGCCACCAGCACGCCCATGCCGGCCGACGCCAGGAAATCCACGGCGCTCAAATCGACGACGACCGCGTCGGCCGCGCCGACCGCCGCCGGGCTCAGCGCGGCCTCCAGCTGCGGAGCGGTGAGCATGTCCACCGTCCCCGACACCGTCACCACGCTAACCGCGCCGATCTGGCTCTGTTCGACCGTGCAACTCGCCGCGGCAGGATTGCCGCTGCCCTGAACTGGCTGGCCCGTCATTGTCACCTCCGAGGGGCTCACACGCGTGAGCCGACAATCCAAATACTAACGACGCTTCTGCGTCCCGCCCCACCAAAACGGCAGGACAACGCCGTTCAGACGGTGTGGCAAATAACATGTTTGGCGCGGCTCAGCTGCGGGTACCCAGGCTCGTCGAGGCCTTGGTCGTTACCGAGCTGCGCCACATGGACGTCCGTGTGGCGCAGTTCTGTGTGAGGCCTTGCCACGTGGCCATAACGGTGTTATGAATGTCCATAACACCGTTATGGCGAATGGAGTTGAACCATGTACCACCATGAGGACTTCCCGCTCGGGCCATCGATGCGTACCGGTGGCACCACCGACACCCTCGACGATCGCATCCGTGTCGGTGACGCTGACCGCGACGTCATTGCTGGCAGGCTCAGCCGTGCCGTCACCGACGGCCGGCTGACACTGGCCGAATACGACACGCGCCTGCAGCAGCTCTACCAGGCGCAGACCCGCGGCGAACTCACCGAGATCGTGTCCGACCTGCCGCCGTCGCATGACCGTCCTGAGCCGAAACGGCAACGGAAGCACAGGATTCCGCAATGGGTTGCCATCATGTGGATGCCGTGGGTCGCGGTGAACCTCTTGTGCCTCGCAATCTGGCTCACTACCGGCACCGGCTATTTCTGGCCGTTCTGGGTGGCCGTGCCGTGGGGATGCGCGTTGCTGATTCCCACCGCGGTCGGTGTGATGACCAGCCCGCAGATGGGGCGCAGGCGGTACCCGGTGTCAGGACCAGCGGCGCATCGATGATTGCCGGTTATCTCGGTCGTTCCGACCGTGTGAGCAAGTCGCTGAGCGGTTTCGCCCGCCGCTACGCCGACCAGACCGAAGCCGACCGTGCCGCACCGGTCAGTGCCGTCGAACGCGGAGTGCTGCCCGTCGAATACGAGTGAACTGGCGCCCAAGCGCCCCGCCGGAAAAATTGCGTACCGCACTACTCAATCCGTCGCGCCAGAGACCGACGACGATTACGGCGTGACCACGCCGCTATCGGAGGTGTAGACGTGAACAGTCCCTCGAATCAGACATACGACCTCTGTGTCGTCGGCGCGGGCATCGCCGGCCTCAATGCACTGTTCGTTGCCAGTCAATACCTATCCGGCAGCCAGCGGATTGCCTTGGTAGACAGCAGACCACGCGTGGGCGGCATGTGGGTCGACACCTATCCGTACGTTCGGCTGCACCAGCCGCACCCGTTCTTCACCGCGGGGAACATCGAATGGACTTTCGGTAAGGACCCTTCGCACCTGGCGACCAAGGCCGAAGTGCTCGACCACTTTCAACACTGTCTCGACGTCATCAAGCAGCGGGTGCAGGTCGACGAGTACTTCGGGTGGACACTGGAATCCACCGACGAGGCCGACGGCGTCGTTCGGCTCACCTGTCGATCCTCGGATGATCAGCGGACCGTCATCACGGCCGAACGGGCGGTCAAGGCGTATGGCATCGGCGTCATGCCGAATCAACCGCTGCCGGTGACAAGCACACGCGTGCAGTCGGTTTCGCCCGACTACTGCGATGTCCGCAGCGGAGCCATCGCGGACAGTACCGCTCCCGTGTGGGTCATCGGCGGCGGCAAGACCGCGATGGATACCGCCCACGCGTTGATCACGGCTTATCCGGGACGTGAGGTGAACCTGCTGGCCGGTTCGGGGACGTTCTTCGCCGACCGCAACAAGTTTTACCTGCGTGGCGCCGCGCGCTGGGTGCGTGGTTCGTTGCCGAGCACTGCGCTGCGTGGCACGGCTCTGGCATTCGACGGCAGCAATGAAGGTGCGACAGCAGACCAGCTCCGCGCCGACTATGGAGTGTCGCCGACGCCGCGAGCGCCGCACTTCCTGCTGGGCGTGCTCTCCGAAGAGGAGAGCGCCACCATCGCGGCCGGCGTCAACCAGATCGTGATGGATCATCTCGTCGACATCGTGGACCGCGGCGACGTCGTCGAACTTCAATTACGCAGTGGCGCAACCAGAACCATCCAAGCCGGTAGCTGGATCATCAACTGCACCGGCTATCTGGGGCGCGTTCCGCAACCGTACGAGCCGTATGTCTCCGACAGTGGTCGCGTGCTGTCGTTGAATACCCGGTCTGCTGCGCTGCATCTGCCGGCATTCATGGGCTACTTCCTGACGCATCTGCTGTTCCTGGACAAGCTGACGAGCGTCCCGCTGTACGAGTTGGATTGGCAAGAGCTGCAACGGAAAGGACAGAACGTTCTTCCGTACGCGATGGTCTCGCTCGCGCACTACAACCTGAGTTTGATCTTTGACGCGGTCCCCGCAAAGGTGTTCGCGGATTGCGGACTGGATTTCGATCGCTGGTACCCGCTGCCGCGGCGCCTGTTGGCCACCGCGCGATTCATGGCCACTCACCGCCGCGAGCGCGCACACCACCGCCAAGCTCTCGACACCGTGCGCGAGCGATTCGACGTCCGCTGCGGACCGTTGGAAAACCGTGCTGTCCTGCCACACCGGTGAGGGCTTGTCGGTCGCCGATATATTTGACGCCGGCGAAATCTCATCCGTTTGGCTGATGTCCGGACCCGGTTATTTATGGTTTTTTTGATCGCATGATCACCGGCGTTGTCGTCGGGCGCGTCCATGCGCCCCGGGGGCAGTGGAGTTTGAGTAGTGAATTACTCATCCCGCTGCGCTGTCCCGAGCGCACGCTGACGGCATGGCTCTTGACTTGGGCGCACACGAACAGGCGTTGCGCCAACTACCGCTGCCGTATTCCTTGGCATTGCGCCTGCGTGATGCCGGTGTTCCCGCAGACGCCATTTGTGAGTATGTCGATGTCGAACCGGCGGCCCTCGCCGGCTTTTTCCAGCTCGCCGAGGCAAAGTTGGCTGCCCTGCTATCGCAGTCCAGGCAGTCGATGGTCAGCCACCTGCACGTGCCGTGACGACATCCGCGCATGTCCGGACGAACTGCCGTGCTGAACGCCGGCGATCCTGTGCCCACCGAGCGTGATGTCGGCCTGGCATCGCGCGCCAGAGGGGCAACCGCCCTCTGGCCGCTGACGGGACGAGCCGAAGAACTCAACGTCGTGGCGGCGACACTGGACGGCAGGGCCGACGGCGCCGGCATCGTGATCGCGGGTCACGCCGGGGTCGGCAAGACAAGGTTGGCCCGTGAAGCGGGCGCCGACGCGGCAAAGTTGGGCTGGGCCGTGCGGTGGATAGCGGGAACGGCTGCGGCCCAACCGATCCCGTTGGGTGCTCTGGCGCAGTGGGCATCCTCGATCGACAGCCAGCCGTTGCGGATCGTCAGCGACGTGATCGCGGCGATCACCGATTCACCGCAAGGCGGACCGGTTTTGGTGTTGGTGGACGACGCTCATCTGCTCGATGACCTGTCTGCGTACGTGATCCATCAGATCGTCGTGCGCCGGGCGGCAACGGTCATCGTGACCCTGCGCAGTGGTACGCACACTCCCGACGTGATCACCGCACTGTGGAAAGACGTCTCGCTGCCGCGCATCGATTTGCAGGCGCTGTCGAGGCCGCAATCCGACAGTCTGCTCGAGCGTGTCCTCGGGGGTCCGGTCGAGCCCTCATGTGCGGCACGCATGTGGCACATGACATTTGGCAACGCGCTGTTCCTTCGACAGCTCGTGATCCAGGAGATCGATGCGCAGCGGCTGGTGGCCGGCCCTGACGGGTGGCAATGGGCGGGCCCCATCACCGTCACCGGGTCGCTGTTGGAGCTCATCGACAGCCAGATCGGCGCGATCGGTGATGCCGCTGGTGAGGTCATCGACATCGTCGCGATCGCCGAACCCCTGGAGCTGGAGTACCTCACCCGGCTCGCCGACAGCAGCGCCATCGAATACTGCGAACAGCGCGGGTTGATCACCGTGTCACCACCTGGCGTCGGGGTACCGCGGGCCCGTGTCGGGCATCCGCTGTACGGCGAAGCCCGACGGGGGCGCATGGGGTCGGTGCGGTTGGCACGCCTCAGTGGGCAGATCGTTTCGGCGATGACCGATACGACGACCGTGGACGCGGTGGTCGACCCGGTACGGGTGGGACGGCTGTGGCTGCAGTCCGACCTGCAGCCCGATATCGGTGTCCTCATGCGCGCCGCGCAGGTGGCGTACACCCGCCATGACATCGGCTTGACGAGCCGCTTCGCCGAGGCCGCGGTGCACTCTGGCGCCGGTCCCGAGGCTCGGCTCCTGCTCGCGCACACCCTGATGCATTCGGAGACACCGGGGCGCGCGCAGGAGATTCTGGACCAATTGGCGAGCGAGCCGCTTCCCGACGTGCTCGGGTCGGTCGTCGGGCAACTGCGAGCAGCCAACTTGCTGTGGCCGCTGGCCCAGCCGGACGCATCATGGCGGATCATCGACGAAACGTTGTGCGGGTCGTCGCCCGAGTCTGTTGCGCAGGCGGAGGCGTTCCGCGCCATGCAGTTGGCCATGGCGGCGCGGCCATCAGAGGCCGTCGCGATCGGCTCGGCAATCGACCGCGAGCGCCTCGGCGATATGCCGACCCTGATGCTCGCGTGGGCCATGACGATCGCCTTCGGCGATCTCGGGCAACCCGAGGGTGCGGTCGCGGCTGCCGAGGTGGCGGCCGCAACGACCGCGTGGCCGTCCGCGGCGCTGCAAGCGCCGGCCTCGACGCTGGCTGCAGTTCAGGCGCTGGTCCTGTCCGGCGATATCGAGCGCGCTCAGACCCTTGCCAAGCGGGCCGAGCCCGAGTGGGGCGATGTGCCCGGCGTGTTCCGGAGCATCGCTGCCGCGATCAGCGCACTGGCGTCACTTGGCGCCGGCGACGTGCGCGCAGCACATTCCCGGCTGCGGCAGGCTCTGGCCGAATCCTCGACGACCGGGGCGAGAATCGGCGTGCACTACTGCTTTCTGCTCATCTACCTGGAAGCGGTCACGTACCTGGGTGATGTCGATGAGATCGCCAAAGTCTCTGCCATGGTGGACCGTCACCGTCACCCGGCGTTCGCTTTCCTGGACCCGTGTGCGCGGCTGGCCACAGCGTGGGCGGCCGCTGCCACCGGACGGCTTGCGCAGGCGCGCGCTGCCGCCGAGGACGGCGCCGAGCGTGCCCGGGTAAACGGGCAACTTGCGTGGGAGGTGCGTTGCCGACAGTCACTTGTCCAGTTCGGCGATACTCGGCAGGCGTCACGACTGGCTGAGTTGGCGGACCAGGTGCAAAGTCCCCGAGCTGTCCTGGGGGCGCGCTGGGCTGCGGCGCTCGCGAAACACGATGCCGGCGAATTGGCGGCAATATCAACAGAATTCGAAGCGATCGGCGACCGCATCTGCGCTGCTGACGCATCCGCGCAGGCCGCAGCGGCCTACCGCAGGCATCAGCAGCGGGGCACCGCGTTGACGGCCGCTGCCCGGGCGAGCAGGCTCATCGCTGACTGCGGCGCCACCACTCCGGCCACCCGCACGACGGCTGTGCCGCTGCCGCTGACCAATCGGCAACGCGAGATCGCCGAACTCGTTGCCCGGGGTATGCAGAACAAGCAGATCGCCGAGGAGCTGACGCTGTCGGTGCGTACGGTCGAAGGAAACGTCTACCGGTGCTGCACCCAACTTGGCCTGAACAGCCGGACAGAGCTGGCCCAATTCATGAGGGAGCTGGGTGGCGGAACGGGCGCCCAGTCACCTCAGATCACGTAGGGCGCGATGAGCATGGTGGCACCCAACACCACCGTCCCGATCAGGAACGCGACGACCGTAAAGCCCATCACCTGACGGACATTCAGCTTCGCGATCGCCAGCAGCGGTAACAGCCAGAACGGCTGGATCATGTTCGCGACGCCCTCTCCGACGGCCACCGCCATCGAGATCAGGCCCAGATAGGCCGGTGAATGCTGACCGATGGCCAGTGCCGAGTCGACCGCGATCGGACCCTGCACCGCCCAGTGTCCGCCGCCTGACGGGACGAACAGGCTGATGATCAACGAGCCGATGAAGGTCAGGACCGGCAGAGTGTGTTCGGTCGCGCCGTTGACCAGCGCCTCGGCCAGCAGCGTCTGCAGCGGCTTGTCCGCCTTCGTCGCCTGATAACCGAGGAGCCCGACCAGGCCGCCGTACAGCGGGTACTGCAGTAGCAGCGGGCCGGAAACTTTGGCGGCGCCGGTGAACGCGCGGATGAAGCGGATGGGCGTGCGATGCAGCAGCGCGCTGGTGATCGTGAACAACATGATCATCGACGAGATGTTCAGGGCGAACCCGCTCATCACGAAATAGGCCATGCCCGCGGCGAATACGAGGACATTGAGGATCCAGAGGTTCTCGAGCCATTCGGCGAAGGTCTTCTTGCCTGGCGCCGGCGGAGCCGGCAATCCTGCCGCAGCTCCGCTGTCCGGCTGGTTTTCGTCCTCGAAGACCGCCGGATCGGGCGCCAGGCTCTGCGTCGGCGCCATGCGCCAGACCGCCAGTGCCAGCACCGCAAGGACGACGATGGCCGACAGCCAGCTGTAGGGCTGGAAGATGGTCTGGCTCAACGGAACAGTGATGCCGGCCAGCTTGTGGATCACGTTGATCGGGCTGCTGCTGTCGGTGTTGGCCAGGGCGATCGACGACGACAGTCCCTGCGTCCAGACGATGAATCCCATGAACGCTGCGGCGATGAGGTAGCCGAAATGTGCGTCGGTGAAACGCTTTGCGACCTGCCGGGCGACCAGCGCACCCGCGACCAGTCCCAGTCCCCAGTTCAGCAGGGACAGCACGGCGCTGACGGTGAAGCAGAGGAGGGCGCCCTGAACCTGGTTGTTCGGCTTGCCGGCGATGTGGACGATGGCCCGCTTGAGGACGGGCGCCTCGGCCAGCGTGTAACCCGTCACCAGGATCAGCACCATCTGGAACGCGAACGTGAAGATGTTCTGCGCTCCCCACACCCCGCCGTACCAGGCCTTGAGCATGCCGCTGGGCGTCGCGCCGTGCACCAGAAGGGCGACCATCCCGGCGACCAGGACGGTCAGGATGACGGCGAACAGGTACGGGTCGGGCATCAGGCGTTCGACGTAGCGGACACACAGCGCGGTCAGAGATTGCATGAGGCCGCGGCGCTCGGGCCTGGTGTCCGCGCTCGTGCCCTTCGGATGTTCGCTCGTTGCCACGTGATCCGCCTTCGCAGTGTCTGGGTACGGCACTCATCATGGCGGGTGAGCGGCCTCGGGGTGGCGCCTTTGCGCAACGCTTCGTCCGTCCTTGGATCGTTCGGCCGGCGCCCGACGGCCCTGTCCGAATGGGTAGTACGCGACCCGCCCAGGCGGGTCCGGGAGTCGGTCCGATCGGGGCATGCGGCGGCGCATCGCTGTCAATAGCGTTGTGTGCTATCAGCTTTGCGCCAACCAGAACCTCAAACCCTCTTCCGGACCAATTCTCACGAATGGAGTGAATCGATGACACAGACACTGGCCACTGAAACTGTGGCGGGACGTGCCGACACCATGCAGGCCGCGGTCGTCACCGACTTCGGCATGCCGCTGCAGGTGCACGACATGCAACTGCCGACGCCCGGCTATGGCGAAGCCCTGGTCAAGCTCGAAACATCCGGGGTATGCCACACGGATTTACATGCCGCGCATGGTGATTGGCCTGTCAAGCCGCAGCCGCCGTTTGTGCCGGGGCATGAAGGCTACGGCACCGTCGTAGCGCTCGGCGAGGGCGTGGTAGACCTCGCCGTCGGAGACAAGGTCGGCAACGCCTGGTTGTGGTCGGCCTGTGGCCGCTGCGAATATTGCCGGACGGGGTGGGAGACCTTGTGTGAAAGTCAGCGCAACGGTGGTTATTCCGTCAACGGAAGCTTCGGCACCTACATGCTGGTCAACGCGGACTATGCCGCGCGGATCCCGGATGGCGCCGACCCACTGGAGATCGCGCCGATCTTGTGCGCCGGCGTCACCGTCTACAAGGGACTCAAGGTCACCGACACCCGGCCCGGCCAGTGGGTGGCGATCTCCGGCATCGGCGGGCTGGGGCATATCGCAGTTCAGTACGCCCGCGCGATGGGTCTACGCGTGGTGGCCATCGATGTCGACGATGCCAAACTCGCGCTCGCCACCCGACTCGGCGCCGAGGTCGCCATCAATGCCCGCACCGCCGACGTCGTGGAGTCGACACAGCAGGCCACCGGCGGCGTGCACGGTGTCCTGGTCACCGCCGTGCACCCGCAGGCGTTCGGTCAGGCAATCGCACTGGCCCGTCGTGGTGGCACCATCGTGTTCAACGGACTGCCGCCGGGCGACTTCCCGGCACCGATCTTCGACATCGTTCTCAAGGGACTCACCATCCGGGGGTCGATTGTCGGAACGCGGCAAGACATGGCCGAGGCACTCGACTTCTACGCGCGGGGCCTGATCAAGCCGACCGTCACCAGCGCGCGCCTCGATGAGATCAACGATGTGTTCGCACGGATGGAACACGGACAGATCGACGGCCGCATCGTCATCGACTATCGGAATACGTAGCAGCACATAGGGTCAACCCGAACATCGATAACAGCTGATCTAGGCCGACGAAGATCGTCGGCCTAGATCAGTCCGCGTTTACTGGCCGCGTACACGGCCTCGGCACGTCGGCTGACCTCGAGTTTGCGCATGATGTTGCTGATGTGGAACTTGGCAGTGGTAGCCGAGATGTACAGCTGCTCACCGATCTTGTGGTTCGACAGGCCCGCCGCGAGCAGCCGCAACACTTCCATCTCGCGGTCGGTGAGCTTCTCGCGGTGATCGCCGCGTCCGCTCAGCGAGCGGACCACGGCGGCCGCGCTGCGCGAGTCGAACGCGCTCTGCCCGACGGAGATCGCACGGATCGCTCGCACCAGTTCTGTGGTGTCGACGTCCTTGACCACGTAGCCGCGCGCTCCGGCATGCACCGCACGGACCACGAGGTCCTCATCGAGGAACGTGGTCAGGACGAGCAGGCCGACGTCGGGGTGAGCTCCAGAGAGCTTGGTACACAAGGACAATCCCTCGAAGTCTGACCCCGCTGACAGCTTGAGATCGACGAGCACCACATCGGGTAGCGTCGCCGCGACCATGGCGACTGCTTCGGGCTCGCTGGAGGCTTCGCCGACCACGACGAGATCATGCTCGCGTTCCAGTAATGACCGCAGCCCCTGTCGGAGGATGGCATGGTCGTCCACCAGCGCAAGGCGGATGGTCCCGGTACTGGTGTCAACGGTCATGGCACAACTCCTTCGAGCGGAGCTTCTTCTGGGGCCCGCGGGATGGTGGCGACAACCCGCACGCCGCCGATGCGAGACCGGCCGACCCTGAAGGTCCCGCCGTATTCCCGGCAGCGTGCCAGCATGTTCGCCAGGCCTCGATGATGCCCATCGAGGTCGGCGACGTCGGCCAGTCGAAGCATCAGCCGGATCTTGTCCGGGTCACCGATGCCGTCGTCGGACACCGACAGGGTGACGCCGGCGGCGCGGTAGCTCAAGCGCACGATGGCCCGTGAGGCGCGGCCGTGCATCGCGGTGTTGAACAGCGCCTCTCCGGCGATCCGGAGCAGGCTCCGTTCGACCGCACTGGGCAGTTCGGCGACATCGCCGTCGACCCGCAGCGTCACCCGCAGGTCTTTTGGCATGTGCACCGTGGCGAGCTGTTCGAGCAGCTCGGGGAGGCTGGACCGATCGGCGTGGGAGGAATGGTTGAGCGCATAAATGGCCGACCGCAGTTGGTCGACCGCCGACCGGGTCAGTGCTTTGGCCGTGTCCAGCCGTCCGACCAGACTTGCTGGGCCGGAATGTGATTCGACCTCGCTACGGCACACCTCGATCTGCATGCCCGCCGACAAGACCGTCTGCGCGACGCTGTCATGCAGTTCCCGTGCGATGCGGTGGCGCTCGGAGTCCAGCACCTGATGGCGTTGTGCCGCACCGAGTTCCCGTTGCGTCGCCAGCAACTGTGCGTTGCGTGCCTCCGACTGTGCCAGCAGCGTTTGCGAACGCTGGAACAGTTCACAGTTCTGTAGCGCCACCGCAGTCTGGCTGGCGAGAATCCGCATCACCGCCTCGTCGATACCGTCGAGCAGGCGGTGCGGTGGCGTCCAGGCCGCGAACGCTCCGACGACCCCGCCGTCGAGTTCGATCGGGACATGTGAGTGGTGGCTTTCGATCACCGGTACCCGGAACTGGGCGAGCCGGCCGCGCAGGACGTCGTTGAGCCGGTTCAGGACCGCATCCGGCAGGTGCGGTACCGGATGTTTGGTGCCCGACAGGCCTTCGAAGGAGTATGCGTGCCCCTCGGCGTCGAGGATGAGGTGACGGGGTCGCGCCTCCGGAAGAGCACCGTCGGCCAGCGCCAACAGCACCCATTCGGCACCGAGGTGGGTACGGGCTGCCTCGGCGACGGCCCGGACCAAATTCTCGGGTCCGTTGACGGTCTGAAC
This sequence comes from Mycobacterium toneyamaense, assembly GCF_055384815.1. Lineage (NCBI taxonomy): Bacteria > Bacillati > Actinomycetota > Actinomycetes > Mycobacteriales > Mycobacteriaceae > Mycobacterium > Mycobacterium toneyamaense. The sequence goes on along the minus strand of NZ_AP040333.1, from coordinate 4,554,021 downwards.
AAGAGCACGCGAGATGGCGTCGAGCGCGGCGACCACCCGTTCGGTGCGTTGCGCCGCCACCCGGAACTCGGGATAGAACGTGCCTTTGCCGGAACGCACACCCGTGAGCTGATCCAGATCCGGCGCGGCGGCGCGTCGGGGGACCACCGGGTTGCCGGGCAAGGTTGTCATAGCGCAGCCCGGAACAGCGCGCGCAGCTGCGCATCGTCGATGGGGCGGGGATTGGTGGTCAGGCACGCATCCTGAAGGGCGTTGTGGGCCAACAGCGGAACATCGGCGTCGCGCACTCCCAACTCGGCCAGCCCGCGTGGCACGCCGACCTGCCTGGCCAGCTCCTGGAGTCGATCGGCAAGTGCCAGTGCGGATTCCAGCTCCGGGGCGCGCTTGTCGGCGATCCCGAGGCAAGTGGCGATGGTGGCGAACGGAGCCGGATCGGCCTCAGCGTTGAACCGCACCACGTGGGGTAGCAGCACGCCGTTGATGACGCCGTGCGGCAAGTCGAGGAGCCCGCCGACCTGATGGCTCATGGCGTGCGCGGCTCCGAGGATAGCGTTGGTGAACGCGAGGCCCGCTTCCAATGCGGCTTGGGCCATCAGCACCCGGGCCGGCATGTCCTGCGGTCGCTCGATGGTGCTGACCAGGTTTTCGGTGACCATCACGACCGACCGCAGTGCGTGATGGTCGGTCAGTTGGTTGTGCCCGAGCGATACAAACGCCTCGATGCCGTGCGTCAGCGCGTCCAGACCCGTTGCCGCATTGAGCCATTCGGGCATGGTGGTGAGCAGTCGGGGATCGATGACGGTGATGTCGGGGACCAGGGCACGGCCCAAGATGGTGATCTTGGTGTTGTGGGTCGTGTCGGTGACGATGCAGAACTGTGAGACGTCGGCGCCGGTGCCCGACGTGGACGGCAGCACTACCAGGGGCGGAATCGGCGCGGTTGCCTTGTCGACTCCGGCGTAGTCGAGGATGTGGCCGCCATTGGCCGCCAGGATCGCTACGCCTTTGGCGGCGTCGATCACCGAGCCGCCGCCCAGAGCAATGAGTACGTCGCAGCTGTGCGACCGGTAGAACTCGTGGCCGGCTGCTACTTCGTGGTCTTTGGGGTTCGGTGTCAGCGCACTCCATACGTGCGCCTCGACGCACTGGGCGCGCAGGTGCCCGACCAGCTCGGCCACCCAGCCGGCCTCGATGAGGCCGGGGTCGGTGACCAGCATGGGCCGCAACCCGCCCAGGCGGACCGCGGCGTGCGCAGCCTCCGCCATCGAGTCGATGCCGAACACGATCTCAGGGGCATGGAACTTCAACAGCCGCGTCGGCACAGCCGTCGCCGCCGTCGTGGCCGCGATCTGCGCGGGCGCCATCACATCGAGTCTCACCAGACCCATCCCTCATCCTGTGATCCAGGTAACACGCCCAGCCTACGGCGTGCCGCCGCCGGGACCAATGTGCGCATGGGCAGGTTGGTACCTACCCGATCGGGTAGGTGGCGCGCGCCGTTGACGGCGGGCGCACGGTCAACTGCGCGGGGTGCGCTGTGGCGGTTTGCCGGTTCCAACCTCGGGTATCCATGTCCCAGCAGCTACGCCAGTTCGAAGAGGCCGGGACGATGCCGTATTCCGCGATCGCAGTAGCGGCGGTTGCCGCACATTTCGCCTTTCTCGGCTACCTCATCGGCGGCGGGTTCCTGGCGTGGCGGTGGCCCGTGACGATCTGGGCGCACGCGCTCATCGTCGGCTGGACCGTCATTATTCTCACCGGTGTCGTCGAGTGTCCGCTGACCACGATCGAGCGGTGGGCCCGCGACGGCGCGGGCCTGTCACCGTTGCCGCGCGCCGGCTTCATCGACCACCACGTCGCGGGCGTGCTGTATCCGCATGGGTGGGGAGTCGCGGCCGAAATCATCGTGGTCGCAGCCGTTTTGGTGTCATGGCTCGGGCTGTGGCGCCGGTACAACCGAGTGCCGAGTCGTTCTCATGGTGATTGAGCAAGGATGCCGGACGGCCGGGTGGACATTGGTGACTGCCGCGGCGGCGCCAGTGGTGTTGGTGGGGGCCGCGATTCTTGCCAGGACCGTCCTCACGACGAGTTATGACTCGTGGTCCGAAACGTTGAGCGTTCTCGCGGGACGAGGCAGTGGCCAAGGGATCATGACGGCCGGGTTCGTGGTGAGTGCGGCCTGTCAGATCGCGACCGCGATGGGACTGCGCGTGGTGCGACTGTCCGCCCGCATCGCGCTGGCGATTGCCGGGTGCTGCGGGCTTGCCGTCGCGGCCTTTCCGGTCACGGTGAGCGCCAACGAAAGTACCCATCTGCTGGCGGCCGGTGGCGGCCTCATCGCATTGGCGCTGGTGCCGATTCTGGGTATGAGCAGCGCGGCGGCAACCCCGCTGGTGTGTCGTCCGCGCTGTGCTCTGACCGCGACGCTGGTGCTGTGCGTCCTCGTGCTGTGGGTCTATTACGAGGCCAGGCACGGCGTCTTTCTCGGCTTGGCCGAACGGCTCACCGCGGTGACCGAACTGGCGTGGCCGCTGGTCGTCGTGGTGTGTGCCAGACGCGCCGAGCAGGCAATCACCAGGCCGCTCACCGCGGCTGTGACCGGCTACGTGCCGGCGACGCCTGACAGTGCACTGTGCCGCACGCGAATGACGCTCGGCGACAGGCTATCTGCTCCGGCCGCATGACCGAAACCATTGCTGGTGTTGGCTTTTCGTCCGCCCCGAATAATCAGATGACTTCAGCGGGGGCGCCGTGATATCCGTTGGTACATGACTGATTTGACGCTGCGCTGTGTCAGCGACAGCGATGATTTCGATGCGTTCATGGCTACGTCGTACGGCGTGTTCTTGCAGGATCCGCAGCAGGACGAGATCGACCTGATGCGCGCCTTCACCGAGTACGACCGCATGTTCGGTTTCCACGACGGCACCCGTTGGGTGTCCACCGCAGGGGCTTTCGGGAAGCAGGTGGTGCTACCCGGTGGGGCGACCACGGCGGTGGCTGCCGTCACCGCCGTCACGGTGTCGTCCAGCCATCGACGCCGCGGCCTGCTCACCGCCATGATGCGCCACCAACTCGAGGACATCCGAGACCGCGGAACCGAGGCGCTGGCCATGCTGTACGCATCTGAGGCCAGCATCTATGGGCGCTTCGGTTACGGCATGGCGGTACCGGTCGCGGAGCTCTCCGGCAATGTGCGTGAACTGGGATTCCGCGCGGACGTCCAGCGAGGCGACGGCTCGGTGACGCACGTCGACGCCGAGACGTTGCTGGCCAGCGGCCCCGAGATTCACCAGCGCGCGATCGCACAGCGGCCCGGTCTGATGGAGCGGCCGGGTCCGTGGTGGGACAACTGGATCCACGACAACGAGGTGCGGCGCAAGGAGTTCGGCAAGCTTCGCTTCCTCCTGCACCACGAGGCCGACGGTACCGCCAGCGGATTCGCCATCTACCGGCCCAAGGTCAACTGGAGCGACCGCGGGCAGCCCGACAGCGAGATCCGGATCCAAGAAGTGGTGGCCACCAATCCCCATGCGTACACGGAGATTTGGCGCCATCTCCTGGATATGGATCTGATCAGGACCGTCGCATACGACGGTGCCGCAGTCGATGAGCCGCTCCTCGGCCTGGTGGCCGACCGGCGCGCGCTCGCCTGCCAGGTCAGAGACGGCATCTACGTACGCCTGGTGGATCTGCCTCGGGCACTGGGTTTGCGCAGCTACGCCGCTCCGGTCGACGTGGTGCTGGACATCGCCGATGAGTTCTGTCCGTGGAACACCGGCCGGTGGCAGCTACGTGGCGGACCTGATGGCGCCGAATGCGAAAGCACCACGGCGCCGGCGGATATCGCCATGTCGGTACGTGATCTCGGCGCCGTATACCTCGGCGGGGTTGGCCTGCAGGCGCTGGCGAATGCAGGATCCGTTCGTGAGCTCACCCCGGGTTCGGTGCACTGCGCCGCTGTCGCCTTCGGCTGGCCCATCGCTCCGGGTGTGCCCGACGATTTCTAGCGATTCCGCGATGCGCCTGGATACCAGGCGCACCGCGGGATCCACGGCGGCGAGTGCCTGCCGCAGTACATCGACCTCGTCAGCCCTGACCTGTGTGACGAAGTGGACCAGGGCTGCGTGCCGGTCGCTCTGCTCGGCGGCTTGTCCGAGCGCGTCGACCATGAGGCCGGCCACCAGCTGATCACGGCTGCGCGACGCGACGTAGCGGTGTGCCCGATCATCGCGGAGTTGGCGGACCACGCCCTTGCCGGCGAGTCTGCGCAGCACCGTCATGACGGTGGTGTACGCGAGTTTGCGTTCGGCGCAGATGGCGTGATGGACCTCGCGAACGGTCTGTGGCCCGTCCGCGTCCCAGAGGTGATCCATCACCTCGCGTTCCAGATTGCCCAAGTGCCTCAGCATGGCCATCGTCAGTCCCTCTCTGGCGCCCTTTGGGATCTAGTCGCACGGGAGGCCACTGAGTTCCCGCGGACCAGGACATCTAGCGTTCGAACAAAGTTTCGAATACTCTGATGTGGTGGGTTGGCACAATGGGCCGCCGAGCTGGGCGGAGATGCAGCGGGTGCTCGAGGGTAAACCTCGGGTGGCCGGCGCTTCCCCCGAGTCGCCGGCCGACGGCGGCGACAGCCCGGCGTGGTCGCGTAAGCGCGGTGACTATCGGCCGGTCAACCGCCCGGCGCGGCCGGGAACATCGGTGCCGTATGCCGAGCTGCACGCCCACTCCGCGTACAGCTTCCTCGACGGCGCCAGTACGCCGGAGGAGCTGGTGGAGGAGGCCGTCCGGCTGGATCTGCGGGCCATCGCACTGACCGATCACGACGGGCTCTACGGTGTCGTGCGTTTCGCCGAGGCCGCCAAGGAACTCGACATGGCGACGGTTTTCGGCGCCGAACTGTCGCTCAGCAACACTCCACGCACCGAGTTGCCCGACCCGCCCGGGCCGCATCTGCTGGTCCTGGCTCGCGGGCCCGAGGGGTATCGGCGGCTGTCGCGGGAACTGGCCCGGGCGCATCTGGCCGGCGGCGAGAAGGGGGTGCTGAGTTACGACCTGGACACCCTCACCGAGGCCGCCGGCGGGCACTGGCAGATCTTGACCGGCTGCCGTAAAGGCCATGTGCGCCAAGCCCTGTCGTCAGGTGGTACGGAAGCGGCGGACGCGGCGCTGGCCGATTTGGTGGACCGGTTCGGCGCCGACCGGGTGACCATCGAACTGACCCACCACGGGCATCCGCTCGACGACGAACGCAATGCGACGCTGGCCGAGCTGGCGCCGCGGTTCGGCCTCGGCGTCGTCGCCACCACCGCCGCGCATTTCGCCGCGCCGTCGCGGGGAAAGCTGGCGATGGCGATGGGCGCCATCCGGGCCCGCAACTCGATGGACGAGGCCGAAGGCTGGCTGGCCCCGCTGGGCGGGTCGCACCTGCGGTCCGGGGCGGAGATGGCCCGGCTGTTCGCCCACCACCCGGGTGCGGTGACGAACGCTGCCGAACTGGGGGAGCAGTGCGCGTTCGAATTGCGTTTGATCGCACCGAAATTGCCGCCGTTCGACGTGCCGGAAGGGCATACCGAGATCAGTTGGCTGCGTGAGCTGGTGGCGGAGGGGGCGGCCCGTCGCTACGGCTGGAAACCGGACGCGGACCGGGAGAAGGCGTACCGGCAGATCGAACATGAGCTCAAAATCATTGGGCAGCTGGAGTTTCCGGGCTATTTCCTGGTGGTGCACAGCATCACCGAGTTCTGCCGGAACAGTGACATCCTGTGTCAGGGCCGGGGGTCGGCCGCCAACTCGGCGGTCTGTTACGCACTGGGGATCACGAACGTCGACCCGGTGGCCAACGAGCTGCTGTTCGAACGGTTCCTGTCCCCGGCGCGCGACGGCCCGCCGGACATCGACATCGACATCGAATCGGACCTGCGCGAGAACGTCATCCAGTTCGTCTACCAGAAGTACGGCCGGGACTACGCCGCGCAGGTGGCCAACGTCATCACCTACCGCGGCCGTAGCGCGGTACGGGACATGGCCCGGGCCCTGGGGTTTTCACAGGGGCAGCAGGATGCCTGGAGCAAGCAGATCAGCCGGTGGAACGGACTGGCCGACTCGCCGGACGTCGAGGACATTCCCGCGGCGGTGGTCGACCTGGCGTTGCAGATCAGGAATCTGCCGCGGCACATGGGAATTCACTCCGGCGGCATGGTGATCTGCGACCGGCCGATCGCCGACGTCTGCCCGGTGGAGTGGGCGCGCATGGAGAACCGCAGTGTCCTGCAGTGGGACAAGGACGACTGTGCCGCAATCGGTTTGGTGAAGTTCGATCTGCTCGGGCTGGGCATGCTCTCGGCCCTGCACTACATGATCGACCTGGCCCGGGAGCACATGGGCATCGAGGTGGATCTGGCCAAACTGGATCTGACCGAGCCGGCGGTGTACGAGATGCTGCAGCGCGCCGACTCGGTCGGGGTGTTCCAGGTCGAGTCCCGGGCCCAGATGGCCACGTTGCCGCGGCTGAAACCCAAGAAGTTCTACGACCTGGTGGTCGAGGTGGCACTGATCCGGCCCGGCCCGATCCAGGGCGGCTCGGTGCACCCGTACATCCGGCGGCACAACGGACTGGAGGACGCGACCTGCGAGCACAAGTCCATGGAAGCGGCACTGACCAGGACGCTCGGGGTGCCGCTGTTCCAGGAGCAGCTCATGCAGCTGGCTGTCGACTGTGCTGGGTTCACCCCGGCCGAGGCCGATCAGCTGCGGCGGGCCATGGGGTCCAAACGGTCCACCGAACGGATGCGGCAGCTGCGCGGACGGTTCTACGACGGCATGCGGGAACTGCACGGCATCACCGGGCCGACAGCCGAGCGGATCTACGAAAAGCTCGAAGCCTTCGCCAATTTCGGTTTTCCGGAGAGTCATGCGCTGAGTTTCGCGTCGCTGGTGTTCTCCTCGTCGTGGTTCAAGCTGCACCACCCCGCGGTGTTCTGTGCGGCATTGCTGCGGGCCCAGCCGATGGGCTTCTACTCGCCGCAGTCGCTGGTGGCCGATGCCCGCCGGCACGGGGTGCTGGTGCACGGGCCGGATGTGAACGCCAGCTTGGCGTACGCGACGTGCGAGAACCGCGGCACCGAGGTGCGGCTGGGACTGGGGACGGTCCGGCATATCGGGGACGAGTTGGCCCAGCGCATCGTCGACGAACGAAATGCCAACGGGCCGTTTGCCTCTCTGCTCGACCTGACCGGGCGGGTGCAGCTGTCGGTACCCCAGGCCGAGGCGCTGGCGACGGCAGGCGCACTGGGATGCTTCGGCATCACCAGGCGGGAGGGGTTGTGGGCGGCCGGAGCGGCGGCCGCCGAACGTCCCGACCGGTTGCCCGGCGTCGGGTCGGCCGGCGGCATACCGGCGCTGCCCGGCATGACGGAACTGGAACTGGCGGCCGCCGATGTGTGGGCCACGGGTATCTCGCCGGACAGCTACCCGACGCAGTTCCTGCGGGAAGGCCTCGACGCGCTGGACGTGGTGCCCGCGAACAAGCTGCTGGAGGTGCCCGACGGCACCCGCATCGTGGTGGCCGGCGCGGTGACGCACCGGCAACGTCCGGCCACCGCGCAGGGGGTGACGTTCATCAACCTGGAGGACGAGACCGGCATGGTCAACGTGCTGTGTGCACCGGGGGTGTGGTCCCGCCATCGCAAGCTGGCGCAGACCGCGCCGGCGCTGTTGGTGCGCGGCATCGTGCAGAACGCCAGTGGGGCGGTCACCGTGATCGCGGACCGGATGGGCCGGCTCGACCTGCGGGTGATGGCGAAATCCCGGGACTTCCGTTGAGGGAGATTCGGCAGGCCGGCGCTTTGGCGGTTGAGTGTGCGTCCTGGCTGAGAGGTACTCGTGCAACTCCGCCCAGGATGCAGGGTCAACTCGATTTCAGCGCTCAGAACCACTGACCCTGACCTGAGGGCACATCCCACTCGAACTAATGCGCCGTAGGTGCAAGGTCAACGCGGAATCCCAAGCGTCGACCGCATATCGACCGACCGAGATCACCCTGATGACGGGCTGACCACCAGACGAAGTGGGTAATTTTGCCAATTTCATTGACATAATCCCCGATTTGTAAAAAGCTGGATCTATGGCAGCGGCACGCTGTCGAGTAGTGTTACCGAGACCGCCGGTACCGCAAAATTGACCGCGCATCCGTGATCGACTCAGGAGAGCCAGTATGCCCGCACCGTCAGCGCAGGTTTTCGATCGTCTGCGTCAACTGGCCGCCATTGAGAACATCGACGCCCGGCCGACCCGCACCATCGACGAGGTGTTCACCGGTAAGCCACTGGCCACCATCCCGGTCGCGACCGCCGAAGATGCCGAGAAGGCGTTCGCCAAAGCGCGTGCCGCCCAACGTGATTGGGTCAAGCGCCCGGTCGCCGAGCGGGCCGCGGTGATCGCGCGCTACCGCGACCTGGTTCTCGAGAACCGGGAATTCCTCATGGACCTGCTGCAGGCCGAAGCCGGCAAGGCGCGGTGGGCGGCCCAGGAAGAGATCATCGACCTGTTCGCCAACGCGGACTACTACGCCAAGGTCGCGGCCAAGCTGCTCAAGCCGCGCCGCGTCGCGCCGCTGCTTCCGGGCCTGAACCGGACCACCGTCGCCTACCAGCCCAAGGGTGTCGTCGGCGTCATCTCGCCGTGGAACTACCCGATGACGCTGACGGTCTCCGACGCCGTCCCCGCCCTGCTCGCGGGCAACGCCGTGGTGCTCAAGCCGGACAGCCAGACCCCGTACTGCGCGCTGGCCTGCGCCGAGCTGCTGTACCGCGCCGGTCTGCCGCGGGCGCTCTACGCCGTGGTCCCCGGACCGGGCTCGGTTGTCGGCACCGCGATCGCCGACAACTGCGACTACCTGATGTTCACCGGCTCCTCGGCCACCGGCAGCCACCTCGCCGAGCACGCCGGTCGTCGCCTCATCGGGTTCTCCGCCGAACTCGGCGGCAAGAACGCGATGATCGTCGCCCAGGGTGCCAACCTCGACAAGGTGGCCAAGGCCGCCACCCGTGCCTGCTTCTCGAACGCCGGCCAGCTCTGCATCTCGATCGAGCGCATCTACGTCGAACGCGACATCGCCGACGAGTTCACCCGCAAGTTCGGTGACCAGGTGCGCAAGATGCAGCTCGGCACCGCCTACGACTTCAGCGTTGACATGGGCAGCCTCATCTCCGAGGGCCAGCTCAAGACCGTCTCCGGTCACGTCGACGACGCGAAGGTCAAGGGCGCCAAGGTGATTGCCGGTGGCAACGCCCGGCCGGACATCGGCCCGCTGTTCTACGAGCCGACCGTTCTCACCGACGTCACCTCCGACATGGAGTGCGCCAACAACGAGACCTTCGGCCCGCTGGTGTCGATCTACCCGGTCGCCAACGTCGACGAGGCCATCGCCAAGGCCAATGACACCGAGTACGGGCTCAACGCCAGCGTGTGGGCCGCCTCCATCGAGGAGGGCGAGCAGATCGCGTCGCGCCTGCGGTCCGGCACGGTCAACGTCGACGAGGGTTACGCCCTGGCCTGGGGCAGCCTCGGCGCACCGATGGGCGGCATGGGCATCTCGGGTGTGGGCCGCCGGCACGGTGCCGAGGGTCTGCTGAAATACACCGAATCCCAGACCATTTCGACGTCCAAGGTGCTCAACCTCGACCCGCCGTTCGGCCTGTCGAAGTCGCTCTGGCAGAAGTCGCTGGTGCCGATCGTGCGCGCAGTGACGAAACTGCCCCGGCACTGACGGGCACCGAGCCCGCCGCCACCAGGGTGCCGGCGGGCCGGCGGTAATGTGCGGCTATGACGCTGAACCTCACCGCTGACGAAGTGCTGACCTCGACTCGATCGGTGCGTAAGCGACTCGACTTCGAGAAGCCCGTGCCGCGCGAGGTGATCATGGAGTGTCTCGATCTGGCGCTGCAGGCGCCGACCGGCTCCAACAACCAGGGCTGGCAGTTCGTCTTCGTCGAGGACGAGGCCAAGAAGAAGGCGCTGGCCGACATCTACCGCACCAACGCCACCCCGTACCTCGCGATGGACGCACCGCAGCGCGGCGACATGCGTGACGACCGGGCCGGCGCGGTGAAGAGCTCGGCGGAGTTCCTCAACGAGAACTTCGAGAAGGCGCCGGTGCTGATGATCCCGTGCCTGGAGGGCCGGCCCGACCGCGCCGAGGCCGGCATGCAGGCCTCGTACTGGGGCTCGCTGCTGCCGGCGGTCTGGAGCTTCATGCTCGCGCTGCGCTCGCGCGGACTGGGCTCCGCGTGGACGACACTGCACCTGCTCGGCGACGGTGAGCGGAAGGCGGCCGAGCTCCTGGGCATCCCGTTCGAGCGCTACACGCAGGGCGGACTGTTCCCCATCGCCTACACCAAGGGCACCGATTTCAAGAAGGCCCAGCGACTGCCGGCCGAGCAGCTCGCCCACTGGGACACCTGGTGAGCTGAGGCGTCGGCTCGGTCAGATGCCCTCGGCGAAGCCGAGCTGACGCCACGCCTCGTACACCGCGACGGCCGCGGCATTGGACAGGTTCAGCGACCGCCGGCCCGGGATCATCGGGATCCGGACCTGCTGGGTGATGTGCGGGTCGGCGAGGGTCTCGGGGTCCAGGCCGGTGGGCTCGGGGCCGAACATCAACACGTCGTTCCCCTGGTAGGCCACGTCGGCGAACGACGAATTCGCGTGCGCGGTAAAGGCGAACACCCGTGCCGGCAGGAGTGCCTGCCAGGCGGTCGGCAGATCGGGGTGCACCGTCACCGATGCCAGATCGTGGTAGTCCAGGCCCGCGCGACGCAGTTTCGGCTCGGACAGGTCGAAGCCGAGCGGCTCGACCAGATGCAGCTCGGCGCCTGTGGCGGCGACCATCCGGATCGCATTGCCGGTGTTCGGCGCGATCCGGGGTGAGTAGAACAGCACCTTCAGTGCCACCGTGGCGCCTCTCTGTCTGGGTCTAGGTGGGGCCGAAGTAGGTTACTGTGCTGCCGCTGAATCGGCGGCGCCATGGGGCACCTGGTTCAGATCCGCATGCGGTGACACCAGGGCGTCGAGTGCGGTCAGGCACAGGTCGACGGCGGCGTCACGAGAAAAGCTCTGCAGCTCAAGCCATTCCAATGCCACTTCGCGCACCAGCGCCAGCCATCCGGACAGCGCCACCGACACCAGATCGCGACCGGACCCCGCGAGGTCCAGGGCGTCCAGTGCGTGGTCGCGCAGCCGGGTGAGTTCGAAGGTGATCGGGCTGCGCACCGCGGGATCGGCGGCTATGGCGCTGCGATTGGCGATCATCATCAGCGTCAGGTTCTGCTCGTAGAACGTGAAGTGCGCGACGAGCGCACTGCGGATCTGGGCCCGCACGGTGTCGACGGCGGTGAAGTGCGAGTCGTGAGCCAGCTTCTCGTGCGCCCGCGCCCAGAGCGCCGCGAACAGTTCCTTCTTGCTGGGGAAGTAGTGGTAGATCAAAGCCCGCGAGATTCCGGCCTGCGCCGCGATGTCCTCCATCGCCACCTGCTCGAACGGCAGGACAGAGAATGCCGCCATCCCGAGATCGAGGATCTGGTCCCGACGTTGCTCGGGGGTCAGCCGGCTCCGTGCCATCTAGGCACTCTAAATCACCAATACCGCGCGCTTTTACCACACAACTGTGCAACACATAGGTCACGAACGCTGTTCGTTGGATGTGAAGCATGGAAACGGCTGCTCATCGCTGTCATACTGCGACAGATTGCCAGGCGGATTTCCCGTGCCCGAGTGGGCTGATAATCCGGCGGGGAACACCAATATGAACCAAGCGCCTGTAACTGTTTGCGGACCGATGGCCGGCGGGAAAGCCGAGCCGCGATGACTGCTGCGCAACAGTTTTCGGCAGCTGATCAGGTCACCCGCGCGCCCGCGAAACGCCCGTCGCGCTTCGCGCCGTCGAATTGGCCGGTCGCCTGGAAAGTTTTCGCCATCGCCTTTGTGCCTTTGGCGCTGGCCGGCACGTTCGGCGGAATGCGTATCTATTCGGGCTGGACGGACGCCGCGGATTTGCGCCGCGCGGCGGACCGCGCCGAAATGGTGCCTGCCATCGAGAACTACATGGCGACGTTCGACGCCGCGATACTGGCCACGTCCACCGGCGGAGACGCGCAGCAGGCGCTGAGCGCCTACGACGAGAGCAAACGACGGCTGCAGCACCGGCTGGGGGAGACCGATGTCGCCACCGACGTCGGTACCGGCATCAAAACCCTGCTCGACGGAGGCCAGGGGCTGCTCAACAAGGTCGCGGCCAACAGCATCGGACTGCGTGAGCGCGTGACGTCGTACGCGCCGCTCCTGCTGACCGCCGAGGACACGATCACCGGTTCGGTACGCATCGACGACGAGAAGATCCGCGCCCAGACGCAGGGTCTGAGCCGGGCCGTCGGCGCCCGCGGTCAGATGATGATGCAGCAGCTGCTCGTCACCCTCGGCGGCGAACTGCCGGACAACGAACTGCGCAGCTCGATGACCACCCTGGCGGGCACGGAGCCGTCGACGTTGTTCGGCATGAGTGAAGTGCTGGGCGTCGGCTCGCCCGAAGCGCAGAAGCTGGCCCAGGAGATGGTCAAGCGGATGTCGATGATGTCCGATCCCAATGTGCCACTGGTCAACAATCCCGACCTGAGTCAGTCGATCCAGACCACCAGCGGCATCGCCGGCAAGGTGCTCGACAGTGTGTCTGCGACCGTCGTCTCGGCGGTCGACGATCAGGCCAACGCCAAGCGCACCGAAGCCATCCGTGATTCGGTCATCGTCGGCGCCGTCATGGTGCTGGCCCTGCTCATCGTGTTGTACATGGCGCGGACCCTCATCAGGCCGCTGCGGCGGCTGCGCACCAGCGCCCTCAAGGTCGCCCACGAGGACCTGGTCCGCGAGCTCGACGAGGTCCGGTCCGGCGCCGACGTGACCGTCCGCCCGTTGCCGGTGCAGAGCACCGAGGAGATCGGACAGGTTGCGCATGCGGTCGACGAGTTGCACGAACAGGCCGTGCTGCTCGCCGGTGAGCAGGCCCGGCTGCAGCTCCAGGTCAGCGACATGTTCGAGACGCTGTCGCGGCGCAGCCGGTCGCTGATCGACCAGCAGCTGACCGTCATCGATCAGCTGGAGCGTGACGAACAGGACCCGCAGCGGCTGGCCAAGTTGTTCCGGCTGGACCACCTCGCCGCGCGGATGCGGCGCAACGGCGCCAACCTGCTGGTGCTGGCCGGCACCAACGTGCCGCACGAACAAGGCGAGCCGGTGCCCGTGACCGCGGTGATCAATGCCGCGGCGTCCGAGGTCGAGGACTATAAGCGAGTGGCCATCGTCGCTGCCCCCGACACCGAGATCCACGGTTCGGTCGCCGGCGATCTGGTGCACATGATGGCCGAGCTGCTCGACAACGCGCTGCGGTACTCGCCGCCGACTTCGGAGGTGCAGGTCTCCGCGGTGCACGCGCCCAACGGTGCACTGGTGATCGAGGTCAGCGACGGCGGTCTGGGGATGACCGAAGCCGATCTGCGCATGGCCAACAGCCGGCTGCGCTCCGGCGGCGAGGTCAACACGTACACCGCGCGGCACATGGGCCTGTTCGTGGTCGGCCGGCTGGCCACCCAGCACGGCCTCGTCGTCCGGCTGCGCGACACCGTCGAGGGGGACCCCGAATCGGGCACCACCGCCGGCATCTACGTCCCCGTCGAACTGCAGGCCGGGCTGCCCGCCATCCCGGACTTCGGCACCTACTGGGACGGCTCGTCGACCGCCGAGACCGGCGTGACCGACCTCCCGGGCCTGGGTCCCGACACCGGCGGGTTCGCGACGTTCGGCGCCGTGGCGCAGCCGCTCGCTCAGCCCCCGGCGCCGCCCGCGCCCTCGGTGGAACCGGCATTCGTGGAACCGCAAACCCGCAACGGCTTCGGTGCCGGAACGGCCGACGCGGGCGACCTCAGCGGCGTCAACCTGCCGCAGCGCAATCCGGGAGCCAGCGGCATCGCCGGCCGTACCGAGTCGCCTGCCGAGCGGCCCGCTCAGGCGCCGACCGACACGTCGTCGTTCTTTGCCGCCCGGGCCCAGACGCCGCCCGCGGCGCCCGAACCCGCGCGTCCGGCGCCGGAGCCGGTCCGCCCGACGCCCCCGCCTGCGCCGCCGGTCCGTCCCGCCCCGACGCCCCAGCCGAGCCCCACCGCCGGAAGTGAGGACGCCATCTACCAGAAGATGCTCTCGGAATGGCTGATCGACGATCCCACCCAGTTGGCGAACAGCACCGACCTCGACTGGCAGACCGTGTGGGACCAGGGCTGGTCGGCGGCGGCCGCCGCGCAGGACGCGCCGGTCGTCGAGCACACCGAGGCGGGCCTGCCGGTCCGCCAGCCCGGTGCCCGGCTGGTCCCCGGCGCGCCCGACGAGGGCGGACACCCCGAAGGCTCCGACGAGGGAACACTGCGGCGGGATCCCGCCGCAGTGCGGGCCAGCATCAGCGGACATTTCGGCGGCGTGCACGCGGGCCGGTCACAGTCCCGGGACACGGGAGGCCGGTGATGACACGTACGACGCAGCGCGAGTCGCTGGATTGGCTGGTCACGAAGTTCGCCGACGAGGTGTCGGGGGTGGCGCACGCCATCCTGGTGTCGGCCGACGGACTGCTGATGGCCGCGAGTTCGCGGATGCCCACCGAGCGTGCCGACCAACTCGCGGCCGTCGCCTCCGGGCTGGCCAGTCTGGCCACCGGCGCCTCCCAGCTGTTCGACGGCGGGCACGTACTGCAGTCCGTGGTCGAGATGGAGCACGGATACCTGTTGCTGATGCGCGTCGGCGACGGCTCGAACCTCGCGACGCTGGCGACCCGGTCGTGCGACATCGGCCAGATCGGCTACGAGATGGCGATCCTCGTCGAACGCGTCGGGACCGTCGTGCAGTCTGCCCGCAGGACCCGATAAGGACACCTCATGGAGCCGACATCTGACGCCTGGGAGTCCGCATTCACCGCGGAGCAGCCCAGTCTGGTGCGGCCCTACACGCTGACCGCGGGCCGGACCACCACCGAGATCGAGCTGCCCATGGAGGCGCCGATCTATCCGCTGGCGGGCGCCCCGGCGACGCACTGGCCCGGCAACGACGTGCGCGGCGAAATTCTCAAACTCGGTTCCACCCGGCCCTCGGTGGCCGAGGTCGCGGCAAAGTTAGCAATACCACTCGGTGTTGCGCGTGTGCTGATCGGCGACCTCGTCACGCAGGGTTATCTTCAAGTACACGCCACGCTCGGCACCACGGCGAGCATCGACGACCGGCGTGACTTGATCGGGAGGACACTGCGTGGCCTACGGGCACTCTGATCGGCACGCCCCCGCGTCGACGAAGATCGTCATCTCGGGTGGGTTCGGCGCCGGTAAGACGACGTTCGTCGGTGCGGTCTCCGAGATCATGCCGCTGCGCACCGAGGCCATCGTCACCAACGCCTCGGTAGGGGTCGACGCGCTCGCCGGCACCCCCGACAAGAACACCACCACGGTCGCCATGGACTTCGGCCGCATCACCCTCGCCGACGACCTGGTGCTCTACCTGTTCGGCACACCGGGGCAGCGCCGGTTCTGGTTCATGTGGGACGACCTGGTGCGCGGCGCCATCGGCGCGATCATCCTCGTCGACGTCCGCCGGTTGCAGGACAGCTTCGCCGCCGTCGACTTCTTCGAGGCGCGGGGTCTGCCGTTCATCATCGCCGTCAATGAATTCGACGGTGCGCCAAGGCATCCCGGCCACGCGGTCCGCAAGGCGCTGGCGCTACCCGACCACATCCCGGTCGTGACCGTCGACGCGCGGCAGCGGCAGTCGGCGCGCGACGCGCTGATCACCGTCACCGAATACGCGCTGATGAGGTTGGGCGCCCCGGCCTAACGAGCCAGGTCCCACTGGCCATAGTCGGCCGCCAGGATGTCGTCCTCGTCGACGTGGATGTCGCCGATCATGGTGCCCGGGTCGGAAGCTGTCACCACTGTCGCCTGATACAGCACCGCCATCGGCGCGCGGGCGCCGCCGGACCAGGCCCGCGTCTGCCACGCCCAGCGATGTCTCGGGGTGGTGGAGCGGCCGATGACGCCGTCGTCGGCCGCCCAGGTGACCTGGCGGGCACCGCCGTAGATGCCGGTGCGCTGCACCCCGAGGACCGAATTGATGCCCTTGAACCATTGCAGCGCAACGTTTTTCCACGTGTCGGCGGAGATGTCCTCGTCGACGCTGAAGAAGATCGGCGCGGTGTCCGGCCCACCGGCCGCGCCATGCAGTCTCAGTGCGGTGCGGGCGTCGGCCACGCCGCCGTCGAAGCCGCGGGTGAAGTCCGACGGGCTGTTCACCCAGCCCGGCTTGCCGTACTGGTAGACGCTCACCACGTGCAGACCCGCTGCCCGCAGCGCGTCGGTGTAGCCGCGGCTGACGGGCTTGAAGTCGAACGTGGCACCCGGTCGTAGCTCCGACACGTAGACGATGACGCCGGTGTAGCCGGCGGCGGCGACCTGGTCGACGGGTACCTGGAGATGCGTGAAGTCGATCAGTTTGCCGTTGTCGGCGGAGCCGACGGGTTTGCCGTTGTCGGCCAAGGCAATCGGGGTACTCAGCGCCGCGGCCAGTCCGGCGGCGGTCAGCGTGAGGAAACCACGTCTCGACAGGCGGTCAGCGGGGCGTGCCAGGTCTGCCATGGGGGCTATCGTACGAACTCGTGACGGTTCCCGACGAGCACTGGCAAGACACGGAATTCACCGGAGTCGTCTTTCGTGACGAGTACGACGGGGACCTCAGTCGGCTGCGCACCGAGCGGGTCGTCTTCACCGACTGCGACTTCAGCGGCGTCGACCTCACCGAGTCCGAGCATTCCGGCTCAGCGTTCCGTAACTGCACCTTCCGCCGGACCTCGCTGGCGCACAGCACGTTCCGGCATTGCACCCTGCTGGGGTCGACGTTCACCGAGTGCGCGATGCGGCCCATCACCATGGTCGAGGTGGACCTGCGGCTCGCGGTGCTGGCCGGTTGCGATCTGCGGGCGGTGGACCTGACCGACTGCCGGCTGTCTGAGGCCTCGCTCGTCGGCACGGACCTGCGCAAGGCCGTGCTGCGCGCGGCCGACCTACGCGGCGCGCGGGTGCAGGACGCGAAGTTCGAGCAGGCGGACCTGCGCGCGGCCCGCACGGATGCGACGTTCTGGACCACTGCCGGGTTGCGGGGCGCCCGCATCGACGTCGACCAGGCCATCGCCTACGCCGTCGCCCACGGCCTGGACCTGTCCAGCTAGCCCCTAGTCGGCCTTGAGCCGGATCCGCCAGCGCACGAAGCCGAGATAGCAGGCCGACAGCAGCAGCAGGGCACCGATGTCGGTCCACCACGCGCCGGTGGTGTGGTGCCAGAACTTGTCATTGGGCAGCACCGGCTCGGGGACCAATCTGGTCAGATCGATGGTCGAGGCCGACGATGCGAAACCCCACCGTGCCGGCGTGAGCCAGGACAACTGGTCGAGCACCACGCGGCCGGTGACCGGAATCAAGCCGCCGGAGAACACCAACTGGCTCATGACGGCCACCACGAGCAGCGGCATGATCTGCTCGGCGGATTTGGCCAGACCGGACAACGCCAGACCCGTCATGGCCGCGGCCACACACGTCATCGAGATGTCGACGAACATCTCGAGGCTGCGGCTCGGTATCACCGAACCGTTCGTGACCGCTCCGGCGCCCCAGCCTTTGCCCATGATCGTGATGGCCACGACGATGGACGACTGGACGACGGCGAAGGCAGTGAACACCGCGACCTTCGCCGCCAGGTACGCGGTGGTGGACAGGCCGACGGCCTGTTCCCGCCGGAAGATCGCCCGCTCACCGATCAGCGCGCGAATGGTCAGCGCGGTGCCCATGAAGATGGCGCCGACGTTCATCATGACCAGGATCTGGCCGGGTTCGCTCGGTGCGGCGCCGAAATCAGGTGGGCCGGCGGCGAGTGGTTTACCGAAGCCCACACCGGATTTGTTGGGGCCGCCACCGGGCACCGAAAGGGACAGCACGCCCATGATGAACGGCAAGAACAGCAGGAACGCGGTGTAGGCGCGGTCGGCCAGGATCAGCTTCACCTGGCGTCGGGCGATGGTGGAGAACTGTCGCAGCAGCGACGTCTTCGCCGGCGCACCCAGGTCGGCCGGTGTCGCCGCGGGTGGCTGTGGTGGCGGCGGGCCGGAGCGCTGCAGGAACTGCTGGTGGGCCGCCTCTGGATCGCCGGCCACCGACGAGAAGATGTCGGCCCAGTTGGTGGTACCCAGTTCGGGACCGATCTGGCTGGGCGGGCCGCAGAAGGCCGTCATGCCGCCCGGTGCCAGCAGCAGCACCTGATCGCAGACGTCGAGGTAGGTCAGTGAGTGGGTGACCACCAGCACCACACGACCGGCATCGGCCAGCTGGCGCAGCATCGTCATCACCTGGCGGTCGAGTGCCGGGTCCAGGCCGGAGGTCGGCTCATCCAGGATCAGCAACGACGGACCGGTCAGCAGCTCGAGCGCTACCGACGCACGCTTGCGCTGACCGCCGGAGAGCTTCGCGACCCGGGTGTCCAGGTGCTTCGTCATCTCGAGCTCTTCGAGCACCTGCATGACGACCTGCTCGCGGTCTTCCTTCGTGGTGTCCGGCGGCAGCCGCAGCTCCGCGGCGTACATCAGGGCTTGCCGGACGGTCAGGTCGCCGTGCACCACGTCGTCCTGCGGCACCATGCCGATTCGGGAGCGCAGCGAGGCGTACTCGGCGTGGATGTCGTGGCCCTCGAACGTGACGGTGCCACTGGTCGGATGGGTCAGGCCGGCGACCTGCTTGGAGAACGTCGACTTGCCGGCGCCGGACGGGCCGATCACCGCGGTCAGCGTGCCGGGGCGGGCGTCCAGCGAGATGTTGTTCAGCAGGGTCTTGTTGCCCTCGATGGTCCACGTCAGGCCGTGGACCTCGAGACCGCCGGTGCGGGTGTCGGCGGTGGTGACGGTGCGGCGGGCCAGGGTGCCGCCGCTGTAGACGAGGTCGACGTTACCGATGGTGACGGTGTCGCCATCGCGGAGCATCGCCTCCTCGACCCGCTGGCCGTTGACGAAGGTGCCGTTGATGCTGCGGTTGTCGATGATCTGGGCACCGCCACCCGCCGACGGGATCAACGTGGCGTGGTGCCGCGAGGCCAGAACGTCGGGGATGACGATGTCGTTGTCGGTGCCGCGACCGATCTTGATGGCTCCGGCCGGCACCTCGGCGTTGCGGCCGGGCCGCAGGATCTTGAGCATCGTCGTGCCGAGGTTGTTCTCGCTCGGCCGCGCCACGGCGGTCGGGCCGAACTGGGTGGCGGGCGAGCTCGACTCGTCAGGCGCGATTCGCGCCGGCGCCGGCCGGGACATCGGTGCGGACGGCGGCGCGTACTGCTGGGGTGCGGTCGGGTAGCGCGGCGGCTGCTGGCCGTACTGCGGCTGCGGCCCGCTCGGGTACTGCGGCTGCGGACCTGACGGGTACTGCGGCTGCGGACCTGACGGGCTGAACGTCTGGGGGCCGCTCGGGTATCGCTGCTGCGCCGCTGACGGCGGGGTGTACGGCTGCTGGCTCGGCCAGGTCGTGCTGGGCCGGTTGTTGGTCGACGGCGTCGGCGTGACGGGCATGGACGTCGTCGGCGGTGTGCCGGCCGGGCCCAGGTGCTGGCCGACCTCGAAGGTCAGCAGTGGGCCGTCGGGGTTACCGATGTTCACCGCCGAGCCGTCGTGCAGGTCGGCGGCCGGGACACGCTGCCCGTTGACGTACATGCCGTTGAGGCTGCCGTTGTCGACGGCGACCCAGCGGCCGTGGTCGAAGCGCAGCATCAGGTGCGCACGCGAGATCAACGGGTGGGCGACGCGGAAGTCGGCGCGCAGATCGCGGCCGACTACGACATCGTTTCCCGGGGCGAACGTGCGCGTGGTGGCGTCATGGCGAACGGTGAGCGCTGGCAATGCGGCTGGTCCAGTCATCGAAGGCAACTCTATCCGTTGCCGGGGACTTTCCTGGGGACCAGCCGGGTCAGTAGGGCTTGCCGGTCACGACGCAGTGGGTGCGGCTGTAGATGGTGGGCATGCACAGATTGCAGTGTGTGCAGCCCGATTTCACTGTCTTGTCGGCTTGGATGCGGTTGAGTAGGTCGGGTTCGGCGAGCAGGGCGCGGCCCATCGCGACGAACTCGAAACCTTCGGCCATGGCCAGATCCATGGTTTCGCGGTTGGTGATGCCGCCGAGCAGGATCAGTGGCATCGACAGTTCGGCCCGGAACTGGCGGGCCTGCTCGAGCAGGTAGGCCTCCTGGTACGGGTACTCGCGGAAGAACCTGTGGCCGCTCATCCGGATGCCCCAGCTGATCGGCGGCCTGAAGTTCGCGGCGAATTCCTTGACCGGGGCATCACCGCGGAACAGGTACATCGGGTTGACCAGCGAACTGCCGGCGGTGAGTTCGAGCGCGTCCAGGGCGCCGTCCTCTTGCAGCCAGGTGGCGGTCTGCAGCGACTCCTGGATCGGGATACCGCCCCGGACGCCGTCGCTCATGTTGAGTTTGGCGATCACCGCGATCCGATCACCCACGGCCTGCCGTACGGCCTGCACGGTGCCGCGGGCCACCTTGGCGCGGTTGTACAGCGAGCCACCGAACTCATCGCGGCGCTTGTTGATCAACGGCGACAGGAACGAGGACGCGAAGTAGTTGTGGCCCAGGTGCACCTCGACGGCGTCGAACCCGGCCTCGATCGCCAACCGGGCGGCGTTCGCGTGCGCGGCCATCACATCGTCGATATCGGCGCGGGTGGCCTTGCGGGCAAAGCGCATCGACAGCGGGTTGAACAACCGCACCGGCGCCAACGCGGTGGCCTTGTTGGTGCGGGCATTGGCGACCGGGCCGGCATGCCCGATCTGCGCGCTGATCGCCGCCCCCTCGGCATGCACCGCCGCGGTCAACTTCTGCAGCCCCGGGATCGCCTCCGGGCGCATCCACAACTGCCACCCATCGGTACGCCCACCCGGGGCCACCGCGCAATAGGCCACCGTCGTCATCCCCACCCCACCCGCAGCGGGCAGCCGGTGATACCGGATCAGATCATCGGTGACCAGCGCATCCGGCGTCGCCGCCTCGAACGTCGCGGCCTTGATGACCCGATTACGCAACGTGATCGGACCGAGCTTGGCTGCACTGAAAACGTCAGTGGACACATTGGGCTGGGTGTTCACATTCGGCAGCTGACCACGCGGTCTTGGGTGGTGTCAACGGGTGTTCCCGCGGGCCTGACACAATGTTCGCCGTGGGTGCAATCACGCTGGACGGCAAGGCCACACGCGACGAGATCTTCACGGACCTGACGAAGCGGGTGGCGGCGCTGACCGCCGCCGGCCGGACGCCGGGTCTCGGCACGGTCCTGGTCGGTGACGACCCGGGCTCGCACGCCTACGTGCGTGGCAAGCACGCCGACTGCGCGAAGGTCGGCATCAACTCGATCCGCCGGGACCTGCCGGCCGACATCAGTCAGTCTGAGCTGAACGCCGTCATCGACGAGCTGAACGCCAACCCGGAGTGCACGGGCTACATCGTGCAGTTGCCGCTGCCCAAGCACCTCGACGAGAACGCCGCGCTGGAGCGCATCGACCCCGACAAGGATGCGGACGGACTGCACCCGACAAACCTGGGTCGGCTGGTGCTGAACGAGCCCGCGCCGCTGCCGTGCACGCCGCGCGGCATCGTGCACCTGCTGCGCCGCTTCGAGGTACCGATTGCCGGCGCGCATGTCGTGGTGATCGGCCGCGGCGTCACCGTGGGCCGGCCGATGGGCCTGCTGCTCACCCGGCGTTCGGAGAACGCGACAGTGACGTTGTGCCACACCGGAACTCGTGATCTGCCGGCCCTGACCCGGCAGGCGGACATCATCATCGCCGCGGTCGGCGTGCCGCACATGCTGACCGCCGACATGGTCAAGCCGGGCGCGGCCGTCGTCGACGTGGGTGTCAGCCGTGTCGACGGCAAGCTCGCCGGTGACGTGCACCCCGATGTGTGGGAGGTGGCCGGTCATGTGTCGCCCAATCCGGGCGGTGTCGGCCCGCTGACCCGCGCTTTCCTGCTGGCCAACGTGGTCGAGGCGGAAGAGGCGAAACTGTCTTGACCGCAAAGGAATTCGCCCGCAAGGTGTTCGCCGGCCAATGGCCGATCCTGTCGGTGGGCGTGTTCTTCGTGGTGGCGTTCGCGTTGGTGGTCGGCGGCTATTGGCGCCGCGGTGCGCTGGTGATGGCGATCGGTGTCGGTATCGCGGCGGTTATGCGTCTGCTGCTGACCGATGACCGCGCCGGCCTGCTCGTCGTGCGCAGCCGGATCATCGACGTCGCGACAACAGCATCGGTCAGCGCCGTCATGTTGTACGTGGCGTGGACCATCAACCCGTTGGGTACTGCTTAATTACTGCCGCGGCCCAGTGCCTCAAACCGTCGAGAGCAGTGCGACCGGGCCGTCCTTGCGCAGTTGTGCCGGGGTGACCCCGAACCAACGCTTGACCGACCTCGTCATGGACGACTGCTCGGAGTAGCCGAGGACGGCCGCGACTTGGCTCAGGGGCAGCTCGGTTTCGAGCAGCAGCCGGCGCGTCGCAGACCGGTAGACGTCGGCCCGGATGTCCTCGAACGTGGCGTTCTCGTCTGACAGTCGTCGCTGCAACGTACGGGGATGCATGTCGAGCAGATCGGCGATCTCCGCCTTGGTGCCCCGATTGGCTCCGATGGTGCTCTTCAATGTGCGCTGTACGCGTTCCGAAAGGCGCTGTCCGGCTGCGGGGTACCGGGTGGCGATGTAGGCGATCGCTTGGCTACGCAGGCGAGGCTTGATGGACTGGATCCGGGCGTGCAGCACATTGCGCTCCAAATGTATTGCCGCGTATGGCTGTTCGAAGGCGACGGGCGCATCGAAATGCGAGCGGTAGGCACTGCGTTCGCCGACCGGCGAGTGCGGGAGCGATACGCCTTGCAGGCGCAGTGGAATCGGCGAAAGAGTCTGTGCCATCCGGTATGTCGACGACAGGTACGCGTCGATCAGCTGTCGCTGCGGGACTGCGCGCTCGAGTTGGATGTCGAAACGCACCGTGATGCAGCCGGGCAGGTGCGGGCTGGGGTCTTCGATGACCAATTCGTAGCAAGGGCTGTGAAAGAACAGGTACCGCGATGCGTTGGCTGTCGCCTCGTACACCGTGTCGCTGTTCTGCACGACCACGGCGAGCAAGCCCAATATCGACAGGTCCTGACGGCTGCCCAGCCGGAGACCGAGCGTGGGGAGCCGGTGCTGCCGGGCGGCGTTCTCGAGGAGGATCGCGACGGCGTCGAGGGGGACCATCGTTTCGGCATCGTGCAATGCAGCCGGGTCCAGCCCGCTCTGCCGGTACAACCGGTCGGGGTCGCCGGAAAGTTCGCGGATGAATGGGGCGAAGTCCTGCAGCACGCCGGCTCTGATCGACTCGTCCACGTTCGTCAGTGTCGAAATCAGTGTCTCGATATGTCAAGAGCGATTTCCCGGCCGGACCGAAGATCACGGGGTGAACTTCGATGAGTACCGCAGATACGACGCCACCGGGTTGGCGAAGCTGGTCGCCGACAAGGAGGTGTCGGCCCCGGAATTGCTGACGCTGGCCCGGGACCGGGCCGCAGTGGTGAATCCCAAGATCAACGCCATCGTCCGCGAGGTACCCGTCACGACACCGTCGGACGAGCTCAGTGGTCCATTTGCGGGTGTGCCGTTCCTGATCAAGGACCTGGGACAGGACTACGCCGGCTTGCCGAGCTCACACGGCTCCCGTTCATTGAAATCGTTGCCGGCCAAGGAACACGCGACGATCGTGCAGCGCTGGATCGACGCGGGGTTGGTGATATTCGGCAAGACCAACCTGCCGGAGTTCGGGGCGAAGGCCATTTCCGAACCCGAGGTCTGGGGGCCCGCGCGCAATCCATGGGATCTGACGCGGACGCCGGGTGGATCGTCGGGCGGTTCGGCCGCTGCGGTAGCCGCGGGAATCGTGCCCTGCGCCGGCGCGAACGATGGTGGCGGATCAACACGTATCCCGGCGGCCTGCTGCGGACTGGTCGGGCTGAAGCCAGGACGCGGGCTGACCCCTTTCGGGCCCGGCGGCGGTGAGATGATGCATGGCGCGGCGGTACAGGGCGTGGTGTCGCGGACGGTGCGCGATACCGCCGCGATGTTCGATGTCATCAGCGGAGGTGAGGCCTGCGGGCCCTTTGTTCCGGGGCTACCCGGATCGCCGTTCGTGTCGGCTGTGGGCGAGAACCCTCCGAAGCTGCGGATCGGCGTGCGGGTGCCGTCGGCGATCACGCCGGCGCCGCACCGTGAGGCGTTCGCGGCAGTGGAAGCGACGGTGCGCACCCTGACCGAACTCGGCCACCACGTGGAGGAACTGCCTCAGGCGCCGTTCGACGACGGTGAATTGGCGCGCGACTTCCTGCTCACCTGGTTCGTGTTCTTGGCTTGGGAAGTCGCCGATGCCAAACGGCTGACGGGCGCGCGCGACGACGCGTTCGAACGCGAGACGCTGATCATGGCCGCGCTGGGGCGCGCGACCAGCAGCGTCGACTACGTGGCGGCTGTTCAACGGCGCCACGACCATGCCCGTCGGCTCACCACGTTCTTCGAGTCCTACGACCTGCTACTGACGCCGACGCTGGCGACGCCGCCCCCGAAGATCGGCGAGTTCGACCTGCCGACCGCACTGCGGCCCGCGGTCGATGTCTTGCTCAAGACCCGCACCGCATCCTTCCTGCGGTACACGAAAATCGTCGACGACATGGTGGAGAAGAACCTCGGCTGGGTGCCGTATACGCAGTTGGCGAACTTGACCGGCCGCCCGGCCATCTCGTTGCCCTTGCATTGGACCGCGGACGGACTGCCGCTCGGTGTGCAGTTCGTGGCTCCGCTCGGAGGTGAATCGCTACTCATCCGGCTGGCCGCTCAACTCGAAGAAGCGATGCCCTGGGCCGATCGCGTCGCGCCGCTTTAGCGGCGATACCCTCCCCGTCGTTCGCGCCAGGAATTGAATCGGACTAAAGTCCGTTTCATTCTGTCGAGTCACCGACCGTGAGAACTTCAGCCCTGAGGAGCGCATCATGAACACTGCACTGTGGATCGTCGCCGGCGTACTGGCATTCGTCTTCGCCGGAAGCGGCATCATGAAGCTGGCCCTGCCCAAGGAGAAGCTGGTTGCGCAGGGCCTGGGCGCACTCGCCGACGTGGACCCGAACGCCATCCGCGGGATCGGCGCGGCCGAAGTGGCCGGCGCGATCGGCCTCATCGTGCCGCCGCTCGTGCACATCCTCCCGGTACTCACCCCGCTGGCCGCCGTCGGCCTGGCGGCGGTCATGGTCGGCGCCATCGTGACGCACGGTCGGCGCAAGGAGTACCCCAACGTAGCGGTCAACGTGGTGCTGCTGGGCCTGGCGTTGTTCGTCGCCTGGGGCCGGTTCGGCGCCTACGCCTTCTGATCCACCGGGATTTGTGCACGATTTTCCGCGGTGACCGCGGAAAATCGTGCACAAATCCCTGTCAGTGACCGGCGGTGCGGGCGAGGCGGTCCTCGTGGATCTGCACCAGTTCGCGGAAGCCGAGGCGGTGATAGTGGGGCACCGGTTGCACGCCCCAGGTGTCCTTCGCGGTCTGCTGGCCCGCGGCCTCCGGCGGCCCGCCGAAGGGTGCACCCGAAAAGTCGTACGGGAACTTGCATTCCAGCGTGTCATCGGAGTAGCGCACCTTCATCAACTCGCTGCAGATCTCTCGGAATGACAACGTCGGCCAGCCGTACCAGACGGCCAGCGCCGGCATGGTGAACGATCCCTCGATGACGAGTCCGAACAGGCACACGAAAAGACCGCGCTTGAGCCACTTGTGCATGTTGGCGTAGACGGGCGTGGTGCCCAGGGGGAGGGCGGCTGTCGATTCGGCTTCGGTGGTGGTCATGGAATTCCTTTAGTCGCTGAAGATTTCGCGATTGACGGTGTGCAGATATGGGATGGCCAGGAACGGCGTGATGTAGAAGATGTCGTACAGCCACCATCCGACCACCGGGAAAACCACACCGGCATAACGGATGTCGGCGAACATCGTCATGTTGAACGTGTAACCGATCCAGATGACGATGCCGAACCAGCAGGTGATGATGAGCCACTGGTGACCCCACCGCTTCATCTGCAGGAACGCGATACCGGCGGCAATGCGCATGGTGAACACCGTCAGGATCAATGCGACTTCCCAGGCCTTCTCGCCCGGTGCGCCGGCCCCACCGATCCACAGTTCGTTGTAGTGCCAGAAGTATCCGGCGTCGAACATGTTGCCCCACGCCGTGATGATGGTGCGGTTCAGCAGCGTGTGGTTGGCGAGCAGATCCAGTGACCACCCGATGCTGTTGAGGGCGGCATCGAGGATCACCAGATAGCCGATGAGCGTCACGATGATGGGTCGTACCGACAGGCCGGCCTTCTGTGCGCGCCGTTGCAGCCACACGCCGCGCAGGAAGAACGGCAGCCCGACGAAGCCGATGAACATCGACCCCATCAACAGGGTGCCGGTGATGAGCCAGCGGTCGGCTTGTCGTTGCGCCAGCCGGGATTCGTCGTGGTGCTGGTCGTAGCTGAGGGTCGGGACTGCTGTCGTACTCACAGTGACCACCAGCCACGGACGATCGACATGTGCAGCTGGATCAGGAACATCGCCAGCAGCCAGCCGTAGGCGAACAGCTGGAAGACGATCAGTGCCCGTTTGCGTTTGCGGTCCTGCTCATTCATGGCCGTGAAACTCCCTTTCTGACAGAGGTGTTCGTCCTCACCGGATTCCCGCCGGTTGCAGGCATGCGGCGGCGATCTCGCGCAGCCCCTCGCTGATGGCGCCGTCGCTGCTCAGCGGGGCCAGCATCGCGGCTTCGGCAGCCGACATCTCGTCGGCGCCTGCGGCGACCAGGTGCGCCGCCGAGACCAGCACGCGCGTCGACGGCGGCTCGAAATGGAAGGTGTCGTCGGCCTGGCGAATGCTGTTGGCGCACTGCACCAGCCGCATGGCGGCGCCGATGTCGATGCCCGTTTCGCCGAGGAGGACTTCGGCCTCGCGGTCGGGTGGCAGATAGGTCATCGCGATGGTGACGAAGCGCTGGCGGAACGACGGCTTGAGGTCCTTGAGCGAATGCCGGTACGCCGGGTTGTACGAGCAGACCAGCAGGAAGGAATCGGGTGCGGGCACCACTTCGCCGGCCCGGTCCAGATAGAGGGTGCGACGGTGATCGGTCAGTGAGTGCAGGATCGCCAGGGAGTCGTGGCGCGCCTCCACCACCTCGTCGAGGTAGCAGATGGCGCCGTCCTTGACGGCGCGGGTCAGTGGGCCGTCGGTCCAGAGCACGTCACCGCCGGCGACGACGAACCGGCCGACCAGGTCCGAACTGGTGAGGTCGTCATGACAGCTGATGGTGACCACGGGGCGCCCCAACAGGTTTCCCATGTGCTCGACGAAGCGCGTCTTGCCGCAGCCCGTGGGCCCGGTGAGCATGACCGGCAGCCGACGCTGATACGCCTGACTGAAAGTGGTCATCTCGTCGCCGGCCGGCAGGTATGGCGAATCAGTCATGCGGAAACCAACTCTCGGTGCACGTGCGCCAGGACGCGGGGAAGTTCCTCGATACGGCGGATTCGGCGGGATCGCCGGGAGCCGAAGACCTCGGGCAGTGGATCCACCCGGACCGGTCCCAGCCCCAGGTAGTAGACGCCGACGCCCGCCTCGTCGGCTTCACCGACGGCGTGCGCGACGTCGGCCCACGCGTACCGGCCTTCGTAGCCTTCGTCGGAGATCAGCCCGTCGCCGATCACGATGAGAACCCGGCGCTGCGCGGGCTGGGTCAGCAGGCGGCTGGTCAGGTGCCGGATGGGTGCGCCGAGTCGGGTGTAGCCGCCCGTCACCAGGCCGGACTTGCTGGGCAGTGCAAAGTGGTTGTCGCTGAAGTCTTTCAGGCATCGAACCTCGACGCGATGGCGGGTGTTGCCGCTGAAGACGAAGATGCCGTGGCGCTCGCGAGCCACCGTCATGGCTCGGGAAAGTGCATCGGCACAGGCCAATTCGAGGTCGAACACCCGGCCCTGATGAATGCCCAGCGACGAGCTGCCGTCCAGGAGTACGGCGGTGACGGTGTCGCGCGCACTCGGCAGCAAGGTGCGGAACACCTTCGGCTCCTGCTGCGACCCGGATCGCTCGTCCGCGTAGGCCGCCACATAGGCGTCGACATCGAGGTCGCTGCCGTCCTCCAGTCGGTTGACCATCGTGCGATGCGTCGGCTCGTCGAACCAGCGCCGGATGTCCGGCGGTGCGCCACCGCGGCGGTCGTGCCGGGTCTGCCGCCGTTCCAGGACCGCGACGTGATCGGGTAGGAACTGGCCACGCCACGAATTCCATTCGGGGTAGGGGATTCCCGCGCGACGGTCGGGCCGGACGTCGAGGTCGTCGTCTTCGGGCCGGCTGGCCGGTGGCAGGTTGGCGTTGCGCACCCCGCCCTCGCCGCCGACGGGGATCGACATCAGCCGTTGCGTGTCCGAGCGCGACGACGACCACGGCATGCGCCCGAGCGTGCGCCGGATCGCGCTCGCCAGCGTCCGGTTGGTCGGCGCGCTCAGCGGCGGTGCACCGAGCAGCGGGTAATCCGGCAGACGCTCGCGGGAGCGTGCCAAGGTATCTGTGCGGCAGAGAATTTCGTCCGCGGAGAGATCCGGGTCAGCCGGTTCCAGTCCGGGCAGCGCCCGACGCGCCTCGGACAGCAACCCGGGCCAGCGCCGCGCCACCCAGCCCAGCGCCGTTGCCCCCTCGACCTGGCGGAGCGCACCCAGTTCGCGCTCCGCCAACCGGTGCAGCGGGTACTGCGCGATGCGGTCTTTCGACGGCGCGCACTGCAGGGCGACACCACACGTGTAGGTCCGCAACGACCAGTCGGGGACGGGCGCGGGATACGGAACGTGGATGACGGACCGGCCGGCGCTGAGGCCGAAGCGGCGCTGCTCGCCGGAGATCAGATGCACCCCGGCCCGCCGTCGTTCGGACAGTGCCACCGCGGTCAGCGCACAGGCCCGTTCGAGCTCTGCGGCCGTAATCGATTGCGACACTTGCAGACCGGCCGGATCAGAAGGTTCCGATGTTCGAGAACATCCAGTACCAGAACGCGATGAGGGCGGCCATGGCGCCCCATGCGATGGCGAGGCGGGCGATCTCCTGCCACATGGTGTCTCCTCCGGTTATCGGGCCGCGATACCTCGCAGCGCGGTGTGGACGAAGTTGTCCAGCAGCGCGGTGCGGATCTGATCCGCGCCGCGACTCGTGGTCAGCAGGGCGTAGAGGCTGAGCAGGAAGTAGACGGCGCTGTGGAACGCGTCGACATCCGCGTCGGCCTCACCGGCCTGGCGCGCCCGCTCGATCTCCTGGACCACCAGCACGATCACGCGGTGGTCGGTCCATTCGTCGTCGAGTGGGCGGTTGGAGGAAAAGTGCAGGGCCAGAACATCTTTGAAGAGCAGTCGGCCGAGCCGCTGTTCCACGGCCACGATCACCCGGACCACCTCGTTCAGCGCCTCTTCGAGGGTGTGGGGGGTCTGCAGGAATGTGGCGAGCTCGCGTCCGGCGGATTCCTCGGCTTGGCGTTCGAGCTCGAACAGCACGTGCTCTTTCGTGGGGAAGTGGAAGTAGAACGTGCCGTGTGCGACGCCGGCCGATCTGATGATGGCGCCGACGTCGGCATCGGCCATTCCCGCGCGCTTGAACTCGGTGATCGCGGCATCGAGAACCCGCTGGCGGGTTTCCAGCCGTTTGGCTTCTCGCAGCGATGGTTTGGCGGTGGCGCGGGTCATGGTGGCTCAAGTTGTACTCGAGTCACTGACCAGAGTCAATGACTTGAGTCAGTCGTATTCACAGGAAATTGCCCGTTAGGCAAACTTGCCCGGTGTGCAAAATCATCGGTACCGTGGCGGCATGCCCGAATCCGGCGCAACCGGTCTGCGCGAACAGAAGAAGCTCGACACCCGTCGGGCGCTCAGCGACGCGGCGCTGCAGCTGGCGTTCGACCGCGGCGGGCTGGATGCCGTCACTCGCGAGGAGATCGCGGCGCTGGCGGGAGTGTCCCTACGGACGTTCAACAACTACTTCAGCGGCAAGTACGAGGCCCTGGCTTATCGCATTGCCGAGCGGATGCAGCGCAGTGTCGCGACGTTCCGGTCGCGGCCGGCCGACGAACCGCTGTGGACGTCGATCATCGTGGCCGTGACGGGCACGCTGGAAGAAGAGATGGTCGACATCACCGGTGCCGACCTCATCCCGGACCGCCGCGAACTCGTCGAAGTCCGAAAACTGCTGATGCGCACCGAGGTTCGCAATGCGGTGCCGCAGATCCTCTATCAGGACTGGGTGGCGGCCATCGCCGAGCGAACGGGCCTCGGCCCTGACGACATGTACCCGCGCCTGGTGGTGGCCGTGGTCCGCGCGGTCGGAGATACCGCGATGGAGGCGTACGCCAACGCCGATCCGCCGGTGTCCATCACGCAGCTGATGCGCGCGGGTTTCGATGCCGTGATCGCCGGGCTGCCTGAACCGAACAGAACGAAGGAGTGAGCATGCCCGCTGACGTCGTGATCTCCGGCGCCGGACCCAACGGCCTGATGATGGCCTGCGAACTCGCCCTCGCCGGCGTCAAACCCGTCGTGCTCGACGCGCTGCCCGGGCCCGGCGACGAGCCCAAGGCCAACGGCCTTGTCGGACAAGTGATCCGGCAGCTAGACATGCGTGGCCTCTATCAGGCATTCACGGGCGATCCCCACGTGCCGCAGCCCGCTTACGGCTGGATGTTCTCCGGCCTGCCGCTGAATTTTGTTGGCATCGAGAGCAATCCGATGCGGGCGCTGCTGATGAAGCAGCCCCGATTGGTCCAGCTGCTGTACGAGCGGGCCCAGACTCTCGGGGTCGAGGTGCGGTGGGGACACGCCGTGACCGCCCTGTCGGCCGGGCCTGACGGCGTCACCGTCGAGGTGGCCGCGCCCGACGGTGCCTATGTGCTGCAAGCCGATTGGCTGGTGGGTGCCGACGGCGGCCGCAGCACCGTCCGCAAGCAGTCGGGTATCGGCTTTCCTGGACACACGTCGCCGACGGTGGCCCGGCTGGCGCACGTGCGCATCGCCGACGAGTTCCGCGGCCCCGACGGCGAGCTCGACGTACCGGGATTCGGACGGATTCCTTTCGGACACAACCGCTATGACACCGGCATGGTGATTTTCTTCGAGGCGCACGGAGACCCGCCGATGTTGGGCACCCTGGAGTTCGGTTCGTCGCCGGACGACGCGCCGGGGGAGTTGACCTACGACGAACTGCGGCAGAGTCTGCGTCGAGTGCTCGGGGTCGACGTGCCGTTCGAGCTGCCGGACGGGCCTGGTCCGTTCGCGAGGCGCCGCGTCGACGGCCAGAACACCCGGCAGGCCGACGCCTACCGGTCCGGTCGCATTCTGCTGATCGGTGATGCCGCACATGTGCATTCGGCAATGGGTGGTCCCGGGCTGAACCTCGGTCTGCAGGACACCCTGAACCTGGGCTGGAAGCTGGCTGCTGTCATCAATGGCTGGGCGCCTGAGGAATTGATCGACACGTATGAGTCCGAGCGCTATCCGGTGGGCGAGCGCGTCATGATGCACTCACTGGCCCAGATCGCCCTCACTGCACCGGGACCCGAGGTGCGCGCCTTGCGCACGCTTCTCGGTGAGCTCTTCCAGCTGCCCGATGTCACCGCGCACATGGCCGGACTGCTGGCGGGGGCGGACGTTCGCTACGAGATGGGCGGCACCCCCCACAGCCTGACGGGGTTCATGGTGCCGGACGAGAGGCTGGACGACGGTCGCCGGCTCACCGAGCTTCTGCACAGCGGCCGGGGCGTGGTGCTCGACCTGTCCGGAGGTGCGGCGGCCCCAGTCGCCGCACCGTGGGACCGCCGCGTCGACACGGTGGTCGCCGCCATGGCCGACGGGCCCGCCGCCATGCTGATCCGTCCCGACGGCTATGTCGCCTGGGCCGCAGACACTTTCGGCGCGGCCGATGCCGACGACCTGCGTGCGGCCCTGCAGCGCTGGTTCGGTCCGGCTGAGGATGTCGGTGAATGAGTGTCGCATGTCAGCTGAGATGGCAGCAATGACAAGATTCTGAGGACCGGACGCGGGTCCACGACGGTTCGCTATCGTCCGACTACGAGCTTATCCGTGCCCGCGTCACCGTCGTGCGGGCCGCGTGTTGCCTTGGCGCGGTTGGTCTTCACTGTCAGCCAGACCGCTGAGATCAGAAAGTAGATCGCGCCCATCGCGGCATATCCGGCAAGGGTCTTGGCCGATCCGATGGTCGGCGTGTGGGCCTGGGTGATGAACAGCCCGCCGACGAGCGCCGATTGGCCGCCGCTGAGGGCCATTGCCCACTGCGCGCCGACTTTCCAACGTCGAATGGCGGTGATGAGTTGCAACAAACCGGCTAGGGTGGCCCACGCACCGAAGACTGCGAGTACCCATGTCGTATCCGCGAACAGGGCGTAGGCGGCCACGACGGTGACGATCAGACTGACCACAACGTTGATCGACTGGTTTTGCGCCAGTCCGCCGCTTCGCGCGGCATCCCAGAAATTGGCCGAGGCGTCCCATAGTGGATAGAGGATGAGCCACCCCACGGCCAGCGGCCGGCTGTGCTGCGCGAGCGTCAGCGCGACGGCTACCCAGGCGAAGGAGAAGGCTGCGCGAACGAAGTAGTAGACCTTCAACCACTGCTCACATTCGGTTTCCGACGGGCTTGCTTGATGGATTGACACGGTGGTTTCCTCTCAGTGGGCTGAATGGCCGCGACGAATCGGTTTCGGCGGTGCGCCGCGTTGCTGACCGGCGATGGATGACGCGTCGCAAACTTGTTCGTCGCCGGCGCTGTCTCGGTGGTGGTCACTAAGTCGCCGTCGGTGCGCTGCCCGTGGCGTCGAGCCGGTTGACCAGAGGGGTTACGACGGTGGCGAACGTTGCGGCGTCGCCGTAGGCGCGGGCGGACAGCATCGCGCCGTGCACGGTGGCCATGAACATTTCGGCATCGACGCGGGGGTTTGTCTCGATTCGAATCAGATTCTGTTCGGCGCCCCGTTCGAGAACCGAGGCCAGCCACGCCGACAGCGCGCGAAAGTGGGCGGTCACCTCGTCGGCGACTTGTTCTGGGAGCGAAGGTAGTTCGGCGGCCAGGAGGGCGCAGACGCAAAATGGATGGGTCGCGTCGGCGATGCAGGTTCGCCAGAAATCGGCGTAGCTTCGGAGCATGCCGGCCGGATCGCCGACGTGGCGTTCTATCTCCGCGATTCCGGCGAGGGCCTCCTGCCGGTAACGGCTCACCAGCGTCCGGACCAGATCGGCCTTGGTGGGGAAGTGGTGGTGAATGCTCGGCTTGCGTATGCCGATTTCGTTCGCGATGTCTGCGTAGCTGAAGCCGTTGTAGCCGCCGGCAATTATGAGTCTCTCTGCGTGAGTGAGGATTTCGTCTGCTGTCGACGGAGTTGGGGACACAGGATCAGCCTACCTACTAGTAGGTAGGCTGGCAAGGTGAAGGTGTGGACTCCGTTTGGGCTCGTGTGATCAGCCTGCGGCCGCCGACCGGATCGCGGTCCTTGTTGACGAATTGTTAGGCACCAGACATTATTGTCTGGTGCCTAACAAAGTGGACGTGGCTCCTCACGACACAATCGGCGCTTGGACCAAACGGTGCTACTTGGCGGCGCGGGAGGCGATGGAGGACGCTCTGCGACCTCACCACCTCGGAGCGACGCAGTGGTACGTACTGCACCAACTGATAAATGAGGGTCCGACCAGGCAGCGCGACTTACAACGCATCCTTCGGGTCGAACGCGCGACACTGAGCACCGTCGTCGGTGTGTTGGTGCGCAAGCGTCTTGTCGTGCAGGAACCCGACACGGTCGACCAGCGTCAGAAGGTGTTGCGTGTCACCGCATCGGGAGAGGCGTTGTGGAGCGAGCTACCTGACTTGGCGCACCTCAATTCGGTGGCGTTCGACGGAATCAGCGCCGAAGACGTCGATGTCGTCGTGCGTGTGCTCCGCACTGCAACCGAGCGGCTCGAAGCGTCAATCCGAAAGGCTCGGTGAGATGAAGATTCTCGTTACCGGTGCGACCGGCCTGGTCGGTGCTCGACTCGTGCCGCGTCTGATTGCCGATGGTTTCGACTGCCGCGCCGTGGTGCGCCGGCCTGGGTCGGCGCCCGATGGGGCCACCGAGGTGGTGGCAGATCTATTCGACGGTGACTCGCTGGCGACGGCGGTGCAGGGTGCCGGGGCGATCGTCCACCTGGCCGCGGCCTTTCGTACCACCGATGCCGACGTCATATGGAAGACGAACCTCGAGGGGACCCGTCGCCTCATCTCCGCCGTCCGCCGGCACGTGCCTCAGGCCCGTTTCATCATGGCCAGCACCGCTCACGTCTACGGAAAGAATGGCGGGCGGCCCGGTCGTGAAAGCGATGCGACAGACCCCACGTTGGCGTACCCCGCAAGCAAGGTCGCAGCCGAGAACGAGTTGCGCCGTAGCGGTTTGACGTGGTCGATCCAGCGGTACGGATTCATCTACGGCGACGGGGACGGACACCTCGAAGCGCTGGGGGCGCTCGCGGCGGAGGCGGGATTGCACCCGGCCTCGCGAATGAGCCTGATCCATCATCGCGATATCGGAACGGCAATCCGACTTGCGCTGACGGGCGCGCTGGACGGCCGCATCGTGAACATCGGTGACGAGGCGCCGGCGACGCTTTACGAACTCGTCGAGCTGACCGGGGGTCTCATGGAGCCGTCGGCGCAGGCGCTGGAGAACCCATGGCACCTACAGATGGACGGCTCCCTGGCTCGCAAACTCGGCTTCAGGCCCGTCATACGCACGATCCATCAAGCTGTCGAGCAGGGCGTGCTGTGAACATCTGGCCGCAAATGCCGGTCAGCGCCTGAGCGCGCGGCGCGCGACGCCCGGGTGGGCGGCGAGCCGTGGGCCGAGCAGCAGGGCGAAGATCGCCACCGCGAGCCACGGCCGCAGGTGCGGGCGCAGCCGCTGGATCAACCCCGCATCGTCGAGTTCGAACACCAGGGCATCGGTGATGGTGAGCCCTGCGATGCGCCCGCGGCTCACCGCGACGCACGTGCGTCCGTCGCCGATGACGTTGTCCCACTCGAGGTTTCGCATCCTGGCGTAGACCGCGGTCAGCAGGACCCGGAGGTCGTCGCGGCCCCGGAACACCATGCGCCCGGACAGCGGGGAGACCAGCTCCGCGTCGGGCGCGAGGGCGGCGATGAACCCGTCGACGTCGCCGCTGCGGGTGGCCGCGCAGAACGTCGCGACGGAGTCGGTGCTGGTCGTCATCAGAACCCCCTGAGCGTCACTTGTTATTTGCAACCCACCTAATCAGAGTCCATTGCAGAAAGCAATGGACTAGGCTGATGCGGTGTCCAAACAGTCCTTCGGTGACATCTCCTGCTCGATAGCGCGGACGCTCGACGTGGTGGGCCAACGGTGGACGGCCTTGGTACTGCGGGACCTGTTCGCGGGGATGGCCCGGTTCGAGGACATCCGCCGTGATCTCGGCATCGCGTCGAACGTCCTGGCTGCGCGTCTGGACGACCTGGAGCGCCACGCGATCGTCGCCCGGCGCCAATATCAGAGCGCGCCTCCGCGTTTCGAGTACGTCCTCACCGACAAGGGGCGCGAGCTCTACCCGGTGATCGTGACCCTGCTCGCGTGGGGTGACAAATGGACTGCCGGGGAAGACGGCCCCCCGGCGCTACTCGTGCATGGCGAATGTGGCTGTGTCACAACGGCGAAGACCGTCTGCGCCGAATGCGGCGGGGAACTCGGGGCGCTGACGACAACCGCGGTGCCCGGGCCTGGGGCGCGCGTCGGCCCGGGCACGGCAGTCATCGGAACATTTCTGGCTCCCGGCGAGCCGAGTGCCTAGGCCAGCGTCGCCCGCACGCAGTGCGTGACGTACGGCAGCGCCAACCCGGTGCTGCTGGCCAGCGCCGGGTGCGTGTTCAGCAGCTCGCGTACCTCGCCCAGCACCTTGCGGCGCACGTCGGCGGGTGAGGTGATGCAGTAGCTCCGTGACGCCACGAGGTCCAGAAGCGCTTGCGGCGTAAGGTAACTCGTCCACTCGAAGCGGTGCGTCTCGATGTCGGTGAAGCCGCCGCACAGTGAGTCGGCCGACGGATCGTGTTCGCAGCCGATGATGCGGTTCAGTTCCTTGACCCAGCCCAGCCGCTCGTCGCGGATGTTCCAGAGCAGCCCCAGCCGGCCGCCCGGCCGCAGCACCCGGGCCACTTCGGCGGCGGCCCGCTCCGGGTCGAACCAGTGCCAGGCCTGGGCCACCAGGACCGCGTCGACACTGTTGTCGGGCAACGGGATTTCCTCGGCCGTGCCCAGCAGGGCCGGCACCGACGGCAGTGACCCGCTGAGCACCTCGAGCATCTCGGGGATGGGGTCGACGGCCGTGACCGACAGGCCGCGCTCGGCCAGCCGGACGGTCAGCTTGCCGGTACCGGCGCCGAGGTCGAGGACGTCGACGGCGCCGGCGGGCAGCAGCCAGTTGATGGACTCCGGCGGATACGACGGGCGCCCCCGCTCGTAGGCAGCGGCCTGCTCTCCGAAGGACAGCGAGCGTTCGCCGGTCACCGCGAGGCCAAATCCAGTGTCTGGCGGATCAGCAGGCCCACCTTGTCGGTCTCGACCAGGAATCCGTCGTGGCCGTAGTCGGATTCGATGACCTCGAGACCCGGACAGCCCGGCAGCAACGCGGCCAGCTCTTCCTGCAGCCGAATGGGATACAGCCGGTCGGAGGTGATGCCCCCGACGATCACCGGCACCGGACAGCTGGACAACGCCGCCGCGACCCCGCCTCGTCCGCGCCCGACGTCGTGACTGCTCAGCGCGTCCGTCAGCGCCACATAGGTGCCCGCGTCGAACCGCGCTGCCAGCTTGCGGCCCTGGTACTCCAGGTAGCTCTCGACCGCGTACAGGCCGTCGCCAGAACTCTTTTCATGGTTCTGCGCGGTGTTGCGGAACCGGTCGTCGAGTTCCTTCTCGCCGCGGTAGGTCAGGTGCGCGAACCGGCGGGCGATCTGGATGCCGTCGTCCGGGGTACGTCCCGTCAGGTAGTAGTCGCCGCCGTTCCAGTTCGGGTCGGCCTTGATGGCCGCGACCTGTGCGCACTGCGTGCCGATCTGGTCGGCGGTGGCGCGCGCGCCGACCGCCAGCACCAGCCCGGCCCGCACCGTGTCGGGATGTCCCACAAGCCATTCCAGCGCCCGCGCGCCGCCCATGGAGCCGCCGACGACCGCGGCCACCTGGGTGATGCCGAGGGCGGCCAGGGCCGCCAGGTCGGCGTTCACCTGGTCGCGCACGGTGATGGCGGGAAACCGTGAGCCCCAAGGCTTTCCGTCGGGAGCCAGCGAGCTCGGGCCGGTCGACCCGCGGCAGCCGCCGAGCACGTTGGTGGCGATGGCGCACCAGCGGTCGGTGTCGATCGGCGCCGCCGGGCCGGCGACGCCGTCCCACCAGCCGCCGGTCGGATGGTCGGGCCCGGCCGGGCCGGTGACGTGGGAGTCACCGGTCAGCGCGTGCAGCACCATCACGACGTTGTCGGCGGTGGGGGACAGCTCGCCCCAGCGCTGCACCGCGATGGACACGTCGGGCAGCACGATGCCGCTCTCCAGCGTCAGCGAGCCGATGTTCACCACACCGGTCTCGCCTTCGGCAGGCAGCCGTGGCGCTGCGGATATGTCAGACACGGGCACGTCGATAATCGTCACACCAAGGCCGCCTCTCGGTCGGCACCCCCCACCGATCCGGCGGCAGCGAAGCCCTGCTCCAGGTCGGCGAGGATGTCTTCGATGCCCTCGATGCCGACGGCCAGGCGCACCAGACCCGGGGTGACGCCGGAGGCCAGCTGCTCCTCGGCGGTCAGCTGCTGATGCGTGGTCGACGCGGGGTGGATCACCAGCGACCGCACGTCACCGATGTTGGCGACGTGGCTGTGCAGCGTCAGCGCGTTGACGAACGCCTTGCCCGCCTCGACGCCACCGGTCAGTTCGAACGACAGCACCGCACCGGTGCCCTTGGGGGCCAGCTTGCGGCCCAGCTCGTACCACGGCGACGACGGCAGGCCGGCGTAGTTCACCGAGAGCACGTCCGGGCGGCCCTCGAGGTACTCGGCGACCTTCTGCGCGTTGGACACATGGCGTTCAACGCGCAGAGACAGCGTTTCCAATCCCTGCGCGATGAGGAAGGAGTTGAACGGCGCCGCCGCCGAGCCCAGATCGCGCAGCAGCTGCACGCGCGCCTTGAGCGCGTAGGCCGGTGCGCCCAGGTCGGCGAACACCACACCGTGGTAGCTCGGGTCAGGTTCGGTGAAGCCGGGGAACTTGCCGTTGGTCCAGTCGAACGTGCCGCCGTCGACGATGACGCCCGCGATGGCCGAGCCGTGCCCGCCCAGGTACTTGGTGGCCGAGTGCACGACGATGTCGGCGCCGTGGGCCAGCGGCTGGATCAGGTACGGCGTGGCGACGGTGTTGTCGACGATCAGCGGCACGCCGTTGTCATGCGCGACGCCCGAGACGCCGGGGATGTCCAGGATGTCGATCTTCGGGTTGGAGATGGTCTCGGCGAAGAACGCCTTGGTGTTCGGCCGGACGGCGGCGCGCCACGAGTCCAGATCGTCGGGGTCCGCCACGAAGCTGACCTCGACGCCGAGCTTGGGCAGCGTGTAGTGCAGCAGGTTGTAGGTGCCGCCGTACAGCCGCGGCGAGGCCACGACGTGGTCGCCGGTGCCGGCGATGTTCAGGATGGCGAAGGTGGCGGCAGCCTGACCCGACGACAGGAACAGCGCGGCCACGCCGCCCTCGAGAGCGGCGACGCGCTGCTCGACCACGTCGGTGGTCGGGTTCATGATGCGGGTGTAGATGTTGCCCGGCTCGGCCAGCCCGAACAGCGCGGCGGCGTGGTCGGTGTCGCGGAACGTGTACGACGTCGTCTGGTAGATCGGCAGCGCCCGGGCATTGGTGGCGCTATCGGGGCTCTGACCTGCGTGGATCTGCTTCGTCTCGAAGCTCCAGCGCGCGGTGGGGTCGATGGCCTCAGTGGTCATGTTAGGGGTGTCTCCTGTGAGTTTTTGGGTACGACGAATGGGTGCGCGAACTCGCACGAATCACAGACAGCGACGCATAGGAAGCCTCCACTCACCCAGTCATCCGGGTCCGTGGTGGCGGACCCGCGCTTGCCTCGCAGCCGATGTACGACTGCTCAACCTGGTCGTCTCCCGGGGCACCCCACCGCGGATGGAGGGTTGCCGGCCAGCAAGCCGGGGCTTGACGCTGGCACTCATGACCGGACTCGAGGGTATCTCAAGAGCCTGGGCAACTGCTAGCTGGTGCCGTCCGGTGGGCGGGAGACGGCGTGTCGGTGTCGGTCTGGTTCGCGCAGCCTGTCGGTATCGATCCAGATCTGTGCATGACAGACCGGACCACCGGAAACCTGCCCCGCCGGTCACGGTAGTTTCGTAACCGTCGTGCGACGGGGTAGTCATGTGCAGACGCCGGACTCGACATAGATTTTCGTACGTACCGTCCGTGACGCCGGGAGAGTGACCATGAGTGGCGAGAAACCATCCATCATCTACACGTTGACCGACGAGGCGCCGCTGCTCGCGACGTACGCCTTCCTGCCGGTTGTCCGCACCTTCGCCGGCGCCGCCGGTATCGACGTCCAGACCAGTGACATCTCGGTGGCGGCCCGCATCCTCGCCGAGTTCAGCGACTACCTGACCGATGAGCAGAAGGTCCCCGACAACCTGGGTGAGCTGGGCCGGCTGACGCAGGAGCCCGACACCAACATCATCAAGCTGCCCAACATCAGTGCCTCGGTGCCGCAGCTCGTCGCCGCGATCAAGGAGCTCAAGGAGAAGGGCTACAACCTGCCCGACTACCCGGGTGACCCGAAGACCGACGAAGAAAAGGCGATCAAGGATCGCTACGGCAAGTGTCTCGGCAGCGCGGTGAACCCCGTTCTGCGCGAAGGCAACTCGGACCGTCGTGCCCCGAAGGCGGTCAAGGAGTACGCCCGCAAGCACCCGCACAGCATGGGCGAGTGGTCGCAGGCGTCCCGCACGCACGTCGCCACCATGAAGACCGGCGACTTCTACCACGGCGAGCAGTCCATGACGCTCGACAAGGACCGCCGCGTGAAGATGGTCCTGAAGACCAAGTCCGGCAAGACAATTGAGCTCAAGCCCGAGGTCAAGCTCGACGCCGGCGACATCATCGACTCGATGTATATGAGCAAGAAGGCGCTCATCCAGTTCTACGAGGAGCAGATGGAGGACGCCTACAAGACGGGCGTGATGTTCTCCCTGCACGTCAAGGCGACCATGATGAAGGTCAGCCACCCGATCGTGTTCGGTCACGCCGTACGCATCTTCTACAAGGATGCATTCGCCAAGCACCAGAAGCTCTTCGACGAGCTGGGTGTCAACGTCAACAACGGTCTCTCGGACCTGTACGACAAGATTTCGACGCTGCCCAAGTCGCTGCACGACGAGATCGTCGACGACCTGCACAAGTGCCACGAGCACCGTCCCGAGCTGGCCATGGTCGACTCGGCCCGTGGTATCACGAACTTCCACTCGCCGTCGGACGTCATCGTCGACGCCTCGATGCCGGCCATGATCCGGCTCGGCGGCAAGATGTACGGCGCCGACGGAAAGCTCAAGGACACCAAGGCCGTCAACCCCGAGTCGACGTTCTCCCGGATGTACCAGGAGATCATCAACTTCTGTAAGACGCACGGCCAGTTCGACCCGCGGACCATGGGCACTGTGCCGAACGTCGGTCTCATGGCGCAGAAGGCCGAGGAGTACGGCAGCCACGACAAGACCTTCGAAATTCCGGAGGACGGCGCCGCCAACATCGTCGACATCGACACCGGTGAGGTGCTGTTCACCACGAACGTCGAAGAAGGCGACATCTGGCGCATGCCCGTCGTGAAGGACGCGCCGATCCGCGACTGGGTGAAGCTGGCCGTCACGCGGGCCCGGCTCTCCGGTATGCCGGTGGTGTTCTGGCTGGACCAGGAGCGTCCGCACGAGGCCGAGCTGCGCAAGAAGGTCGCGACCTACCTCAAGGATCACGACACCGAGGGCCTCGACATCCAGGTGATGTCGCAGGAGCGCGCCATGCGACACACCATCGAGCGGGCCATGCGCGGTCAGGACACCATTGCCGCGACCGGCAACATCCTGCGCGACTACCTCACCGACCTGTTCCCGATCCTGGAGCTGGGCACCAGCGCCAAGATGCTGTCGATCGTGCCGCTGATGGCCGGCGGCGGCCTGTACGAGACCGGCGCCGGCGGTTCGGCGCCCAAGCACGTGCAGCAGCTGGTCGAGGAGAACCACCTGCGCTGGGATTCGCTGGGTGAGTTCCTGGCCCTGGGTGCGAGCCTCGAGGACCTGGGCAACAAGACCGACGACGCCAAGGCTCTGCTGCTGGCCAAGACGCTGGATGCCGCCACCGGAAAGCTGCTGGACGAGAACAAGAGTCCGTCGCGGCGCACCGGTGAGCTGGACAACCGCGGCAGCCAGTTCTACCTCGCCATGTACTGGGCGCAGGCCCTTGCCGAGCAGACCGAGGACGCCGAGCTGGCCGCCAAGTTCGCTCCGCTGGCCAAGACGCTGGCCGCGAACGAGGAGAAGATCGTCGCGGAACTGGCTGCGGCACAGGGCAGCCCGGCCGACATCGGCGGCTACTACTACCCGGACCCGGAGAAGACCTCGGCGGTGATGCGGCCGAGCGCGACCTTCAACGCCGCGCTGGCTTCCGCCCAGGAGTAATTCCGCTCGAACGTGAGCTTGGGTGTCGATTTTTGGCACCCAAGCTCACGTTCGTCGTTTCCGGCCTGTCGTACCCCGACGTTAAGGTTCTGCTTCGTGATCGTCACCACCATCAACGTCAATGGCATCCGCGCCGCGGTCAAAGAGCGCTCGGCGGAGAACCTCGGGCTGCTGCCGTGGCTGAAGGACACCAGGTCCGACGTCATCTGCCTGCAGGAGACCCGGGCCGACGACACGCAGCTGACGCAGGCTCTGGCGCCTGCTCTCGACGCGGGGTGGCAGCTGGCGTCGGCCGAACCGTCGGCCAAGGGCCGCAACGGGGTGGCGGTGTTGTCGCGGGCGCCGATCACCGCGGTGCGGGTCGGGCTCAGTCCGGACTGCGAATTCGTCGCGCACGGGCGGTATGTGGAGGTCGACACCGACGGTGTCACGGTCGCCAGTGTGTATGTGCCCACCGGTGAGGCCGAGACCGACAAGCAGGTGGAGAAGGAGCGCTTCATGGTGGCGCTCGCCGGTCGCATGGCCGAGCTGACCCGCAAGCGCCGCGATGTGGTGATCTGCGGCGACTGGAACATCTGCGCGACGGAGCTGGACCTGAAGGCGTGGAAGGCCAACGTCAAGAAGTCCGGGTTCCTGCCGAGTGAGCGGCAGTGGCTGGCCGAATTGATGGCCTCCGGCTGGACGGACGTGGTGCGTGAGCTGCACCCGGACGTCGCCGGGCCGTACAGCTGGTGGTCGTGGCGCGGCAAGGCGTTCGACAACGACGCCGGGTGGCGCATCGACTACCACCTGGCCAATGCCAAGCTGGCGCCCAAAGCCGTTGCGGCGCGGGTGGAACGGGCCGCGGCGTACGCGCTGCGCTGGTCGGACCACGCGCCGGTGACGGTCGAGTACAGCTGATCTGGCGGCCGGTTCGGTGACCAGCCTCCTGCAACAGTCCGCGCCCGGAGTCGTCAGCTTCGGCTGACATTGTCACCATGTGCTGACTGTGTCAGCCGATGCTGACAGGTTCAGATCGCACACGTCCCAGGAAGCGGCGACACGCCGATCGTGGTGCAACCGCGACACGCCGCCTAGGCGCACCACTGCGGGTCGCGGCCGCGATATCGACGATGGTGTGGCGGGCTCAGCTCCGAAGGGGTAGAGCCGACACCAGCGGGGTGTCCACTCCGACACGACCGATCGCACTGGCGCCGCCGGGCGAGCCCAGGGGCACGTCGCGTCCGGGGAGTACCTCATCGAAGAATGCGGCATTGTCGGCGAGGTACGCGAGCTGGTCTTCGGGCAGATCGGCGTCGTAGTAGATCGCATCGACTCGGCAAGCCAGCTTGCAGGCACCGCAATCCACACATTCCCGCGGGTTGATGTAGAGCGCCCGATCGCCTTGGTAGATGCAGTCGGCCGGGCACTCCTGCACGCACGACATATCCGTGACATCAACGCATTCTCGTCCGATTACGTAAGTCATACAACGGACGGTATCGATGACGGAGCGCTTGACCTCAGTGGCCGAAAGTTACTGATAACAGGGCCGGAAGTCCCCAATCTGTTACTGGATGGGATGGAGCGACTCGTGGCCGAACGCATCGCCCCACTGCGGGTCACGGCCGAGATGACGCAGCAGCCGGTCGAAATCCGTTGCGCTGTCACCTGCTTGGGCCGGGCCGAACGGCGCATCGGGCATGCTGCGGAAGTCCCCGTCGGGCACGGCCAGGGCCAGGGGGAGCGCAGTGGCCACGACGTCGTCGGGCAGCGCGAAGGGGACGCCCAGACTGGCGGCGACGTCCCAGCCATGCACGACGTAGTCGATCAGGTGGAAGCCGATCCCCATCTCCGCCGGTACCGACGTGCCGAGTTCCGGCAGGGCGAACTGACTGTCGGGGTCCGCGGCGCCGAACGCATCCACCACATCATGGGCGGCTGCGGCGTAGTCGCCTACCGGGTCGTGCGTGTCGCGACAAGAAGCCGGATTCCATAGCGCGAGGTCCTGGCCACCCCCACGCGCGGCGGCGGCGAACCCGCGGTGCTGGACCGTCATGTGCGCGAGTAGCTCGGCCAAATCCCAAGCAGCACAGGGTGTCGGGCGCCGAAGGTCGGCACGTCCGACGGTGTTGACGATGTCGACGGAGGCACGGATGGCGCGGCGATGGGCGCTGAGGAGACCAGTGGAAACGATAGGCATGAGCTTATCGTAAGTAGACGCATACGATATGGCAATGCCTACGATGATCGGATGCCGGCCAAGCGCCCTGACCTTGCTGCGATGCTCGCGCCCTTACTGCGTGAGCTGATGGCTGCCGAACAGCCCATCCTCGACAAGCACGGCGTGAGCATGTGGGGATACGTCGTGCTGGTGGCGCTCGATGAGACGCCGATGCGGTCGCAGGCCGTGCTGGCGCAGGCGATCGGCGCCGACAAGACCCGCATCATCCGCACGCTCGACGACCTGCAGGACCGCGGCTACATCGAGCGCACACCCGACCCTGACGACCGCCGGGTTCGGCTCCTGTCGATCACGACCGCCGGGCGCCGCCTCAAAGATGCGGTGCAGGCCGACATTCAGCGCGGTGAGGAGCGCTGGCTCGGTGAGCTGAGTGCCGAGGAACGGCGTGTCTTCCTCAAAGTGCTGCAACGCCTGACGCCGACGCCGGAGTGACCATGCCGTCGGCGATCAGTGTCACAGCGTCTCCGTGACCTTCCGCAGGCCGCGTGGCTGATCGGGGTCACCACCGCGGGCGAGCGCCAGATGCAGCGCAAGCTGTTGCAGCGGAAGGATTTCCAAGAGTGGGGACAGCTCGTCGCTGACGCCGCTCGGTAGTGCGATGCCGCCGGCCAGTCCGGCCAGCGCCGCGGGGTCTCCGACACCGAAGACGTCGGCGTGACGCTCGGCG
This sequence comes from Mycobacterium toneyamaense, assembly GCF_055384815.1. Lineage (NCBI taxonomy): Bacteria > Bacillati > Actinomycetota > Actinomycetes > Mycobacteriales > Mycobacteriaceae > Mycobacterium > Mycobacterium toneyamaense. The sequence continues at coordinate 4,509,116 of NZ_AP040333.1, read as the reverse complement.
AGCCGTTCCAGTACCGGCGCCATCGCCTGCCCGCCGGCTCCTTCCGGTACGACCGCGAGCACCGGCACCTGAGGGTCGACGGTGGCGAGCGGGCCGTGCAGCAGATCGGCCCCCGAAAACGCCTGTGCGGAAAGGTAAGACGTCTCCATCAGCTTGAGTGCGGCCTCGCGGGCGGTGGGGTAGGAGTAGCCGCGGCCGGTCGCGATGAGTCGCTGCGCGAACCGGTAGCGCTGCGCCACCTCGCGGACCAGCGCGTCGAAGGCCAGGACTTGCTCGCCGAGATCGGGCAGTGCGTCAACTTCGTCGCGGTCGTCGCCCAGCAGCAGTTGCAGCGCGAGCAGCTCCGCGGTGTAGGACTTGGTCGCTGCCACCGACTTCTCGGCACCGGCAAGCACGTCGATGTGGATCGCCGCTGCCTCAGCCAGGTCAGATGCCGCGTTGTTGGTGACCGCGACGGTCAGCGCACCCTGAGAGCGCGCGACCTCTACAGAACGCACCAGGTCCGGAGAACCGCCGGACTGGCTCACCGCGATGTAGAGCACATCGCGCAGGTCGGGCCGAGCTCCGTAAACCGTCATGGTCGACGGTGACACCAGGCCCGCGGGCAGCCCGTGGTTGATCTCCACGAGGTACTTGGCGTACAGCGCGGCATGGTCGCTGGTGCCCCGCGCCACGAACAGCACGAATCGGGGCGAGGTCGCGGCGATCTGGGCGGCCGCGGCGCGGATGGGTTCGCGGCCTTCGTCGAGCAGCCGGCGCCAGACCTGCGGCTGTTCGACGATTTCGGAGGCCATCAGGTGGCCGGGGATCGTCTGATCGGCACTCATCGTCTTCTCCTTGTTGGCGGCACAATTCAGTAGTAGTCGCTGAGTCGGCTCGACGGCACGGCACGCGGCATGGCCAGCCCCGGACAAAACCGGATGACGGCAGTGCGAAAATCGAACACATCATGAGCAACAGCGGTGCAGGCGCGGACAAGCGCGTCGTCTTTTCCGGGGCACAGCCCACTTCCGACTCGCTTCACCTGGGCAATGCCCTGGGCGCGGTGCAGAACTGGGCCCACCTGCAGGACGGCTATGACGCGTTCTTCTGCGTCGTCGACCTGCACGCCATCACCGTCCCGCAGGACCCGGACACGCTGCGTCGTCGCACGCTGGTGACTGCCGCGCAGTACCTCGCGCTCGGTATCGACCCGGCCCGCAGCACGGTGTTCGTGCAGAGCCACGTCGCCGAGCACACCCAGCTGGCGTGGTTGCTGGGCTGCTTCACCGGCTTCGGTCAGGCGTCGCGGATGACGCAGTTCAAGGACAAGTCGCAGAAGCAGGGCGCCGACGCCACGACAGTCGGCCTGTTCACCTATCCGGTGCTGATGGCCGCCGACATCCTGCTGTACGACACCGACCTGGTGCCCGTCGGTGAGGACCAGCGTCAGCACCTGGAACTGGCCCGTGACCTTGCGCAGCGGTTCAACGCGCGCTTCCCTGACACCTTCGTGGTGCCCGAGGCCATGATCCCCAAGGCCACCGCCAAGATCTACGACCTGCAGGATCCGACCGCCAAGATGAGCAAGTCGGCCGCGACCGACGCCGGGCTGATCAATCTGCTCGACGATCCGGCCAAGAGCGCCAAGAAGATTCGCTCAGCGGTCACCGACAGCGAGCGCGAAATCCGGTTCGACACCGAGGCCAAGCCCGGCATCTCCAACCTGCTGACCATCCAGTCGGCGGTCACCGGAACCGCCGTCGACGCCCTGGTGGCCGGGTACGAAGGACGCGGTTACGGCGACCTCAAGAAGGAAACGGCCGAGGCCGTCGTCGAGTACGTCACCCCGATCAAGAACCGGGTCGACGAGCTGCTCGCCGACCCGGCCGAGCTCGAATCGGTGCTGGCCGCGGGTGCCGAGCGCGCCGAGCAGGTGGCGTTCAAGACGCTGCAGCGCGTCAACGACCGGCTGGGCCTGCTGCCGCGTCTGCGCTGAGATTGCCGGCGCCGCGCCGGGACACCGCCGGCGTCGCCTACTAGGCTTTTCGGCAGACAAGGGGGTTTGCCGAAAATGACCGACTCGGACCAGCCGGGCCTACTCGACCGACTGCGTCAGCGGCATCCGTGGCTGGATCGGATCATGCGGGCCCAGGACCGCTACGAGTCCTGCAACGGCGACTTCTACGCCGCCGGCATCACGTACTTCACGGTGTTCGCGCTGTTCCCACTGCTCATGGTCGGTTTCGCGGTGGGTGGCTTCGTGCTGGCATCCCGCCCCGACCTGTTGGCCGAACTCGAGGTGCACATCCGCTCCGCGGTCGCGGGCGACTTCGGTAACCAGCTGGTCGGGCTGATGGACTCGGCCGTGAAATCGCGCACCTCGGTCGGCGTCATCGGCCTGGCGACCGCGGCGTGGGCCGGCCTGGGCTGGATGGCGAACCTGCGCAAGGCCCTCACCGAGATGTGGGAGCAGCAGAGCGAACCCGATGGCTGGCTGGGCACCAAGCTGTCCGACCTGCTGGCGTTGATCTCGGCGTTCATCGCCATCGTCATCACCATCGGCCTGACCGCCCTGGGCGACACCGGATTGATGACGACGGTCCTGCACTGGTTCGGCGTCGGGCACGTGCCCGGCCTCGGCGTGCTGCTGCGGGTGGCGTCGTTGGCGGTGTCGTTCCTCGTGGCGTGGCTGATGTTCACCTGGATCATCGCCCGGCTGCCCCGCGAGAAGGTCAGCCTGCGCAGCTCGGCTCGGGCTGCCCTGATCGCCGCGGTGGGCTTCGAGCTGTTCAAGCAGGTCGCGTCGATCTATCTGCGGACCGTCATGCACGGGCCGGCCGGCGCGACGTTCGGTCCCGTGCTGGGCCTGATGGTGTTCGCGTACATCACCGCGCGGCTGATCCTGTTCTCGACCGCGTGGGCGGCCACCGCCGCGGACACGATGGCGCTGGCCCCGGTGGCGCCGCCCGGACCAGCTGCGATCGTCACCCGCTACCGCGAGCGCGAGGGCGTCGACGCGAACAGCGCGGTGGTCGGCGCGGCTGTGGGCCTGCTTGGTGGGCTGGGTCTTTCGCGCCTGGTGCGACTCCGCAGGGGATAGTTGCGCCGGCGGCTCGTTGCCGACCGATGGTGTATATGCAACACTGGTGGCATGGTCCACGCCGCTGTCGATGAGATCGTCAGTAATTGCCTGGCGGTTCGCGTCCGGCTGCTCGGCCGGGCGGTGACGAGTCTGTACGACCATGCCCTCGAGGAGCACGGCGTCAGCATCGCCCAGATCAATCTCATGGCGGCGCTGGGGAAGGTGGGGCCCTGCTCGCCGGCCCGGATCGGTGAGGTGCTGCAGCTGGAGCGGTCGACCGTCAGCCGCAACCTGAGTCTGTTGATGAAGCACGGCTGGGTGGAGGCGGTCTCTGCGAACGCCAAAGGGGTGCGTGAGGTCGCGCTGACCGGATCGGGCCGCAAGAAGATCGAGACCGTGCTGCCGGCATGGCGGCAGGCGCAACAGGAGGCCGCCGAGCTGATGGGTGCCGGCGGCGTCAAGGCGGTCCGGACCCTGGCGACCAGTATCGGTCTGCCGCCCGGCGACTAGCAATCGGTGGGGTTCGGCTCATTCCCGCGATCCCAACGTTGTATATACATCAAATAGAGGAGCTGTCATGTCACATCCCACCTCGAAGATCTTCATGATCGGCGCGACCGGGGCCCAGGGCAACCCGATCGTCCGCGACCTCGTCGCGGACGGAAAGTACTCCGTCCGCTTCCTCACTCGCGACGCCACGAGTGCGCGGGCCAAATCGTTGCTCGAGCTGGGAAACGTCTCGGCGCTCGAAGGCACCTTCACCGACGAAAACATGCTGCGAGAAGGCTTCCGCGGATGCGACGGTGCGTTCATCAACATCGACGGATTCAACGCCGGTGAGAAGACCGAGATGTACTGGGCCATCCGCGCCTACGAGATCGCCATCGAAGAAGGCATCCGATTCTTCGTCTACGGGAACCTCGACTACGCACTCAAGAAGGCCGGCTACGACTCCAGGTACCGCGCCGGCCACTACGACGGCAAGGGCCGCATCGCCGAATGGATCCTGCTGCAAAATCAGGTGAATTCGGCTCGGATGGGCGCCGCCATCTTCACATCGGGGCCGTACATCGAGATGACGATCTCACCCCTGACGCCCATGGCACCCAGCGTGGAAGACGGCGTCGTCACCTGGCGGGTACCACTCGGCGACGGTGCGGTGCCCCATGTCTCACTCGAGGATTGCGGTTACTACGTCCGCTGGCTCTTCGACAACACCGACCGCTCCAACGGCATGGACCTCGAGGTGGCCATCGACCACATCCCGTATCACGAACTTGCCCGGGCATTCGAGGCGGTCACCGGGCACCCCGCCCGATACGTCGACACCGACATGGACGCGTACTGGCGCGGGCCGCTCGGGGGCGTCGCCGACAGCCCTGCCGGATACAACGCCGACCCGAATGACCCGAGCACCATGACATTTCGCGACAACTTCACCGGCTTCTGGAATCTGTGGAAAGACGGCATCATCACGCGGGATTACGCGCTGCTGGACGACATCCACCCGAACCGGATTCGCACCGCTGAGCAGTGGTTCAGACGCGAAGACGAACTCGGCAGGGCGACCGGGAAAGGCAGCCTCTGGGAACGCGTCCAGCCGGAGAACTGGACTCTGGACTCGGCTGTGCTGAAGAGCAGCCAGGACCTGCGCACCGGAAAGCTCTGATCCCGGTCGGCACGCCGCCGTCAGCAGCCGTCGGGGCACACGATGTCGACGAGAGCCGACGGGGTGCCGCCCTCCAGCGTGCGCACGCCACCGACCGTGCAGGCCGTCAGCGGTGCCGTGGGTGTCTGATTGAGTTGCACCAGATACCCCGCGGGCGGCGTTGACCATCCAGTCACGGTCAGCTTTCATCGTGCGGCTGCTTGCTCGTTGGCGTGATCGATGGCTTCCCGCAGGTCGTTGACGGCCCCTTCGGCCGACGCTGCCGATGCCGTCGGCGCGTGCAGCATCACGACGGCAGCCAGCGCCGCCATGCCCGACCCGATGAGTATTGCTTTCATGTCATCCCACTTCCTGGTGGGCCGGTCGCCGGCGCACCAGCGCCATGATCGACCAGCGGTTCGAATAACCCTGTCCGACAAGGACGCCCACGCTCAGCAGCGCCATGATCGGATATTGGGCGATGAGTTGGTCCGAGCTCCAGTAGACGGCCAGCAAGCCCGCCGAGGCGACGGCGGACAGCGTGCTGAACACACCGAGGATCAGAACCAGACCCAGTGTCACTTCGGTCAGCGGGGTCATGACGCCGGCGAGGTCGGCCGTCGGCCGCAACAGGTGCTCGGCGACGAAGCGAAAGTATTCCGGCACACGCGAATTCGCTGACGCGCCGTCGACGACCAGCAGGATGTCCGCACGCCCGAAGTGAGCCCGGAACTTCACATAGCCCTCATGAAGCCACAGCAGTCCCAGCCCGACCCGGACCGCGCCGAAGAGTATCGACGCGGCCAGGTCGGCGCGGTCGCGCGTGGTCAGTGCGCGGGTGGTCATCAGATCGGACATCACATGAGGGAGGCAGCGCCGAAGACTGCCTTCGCCTTGTCGCAGTGGATGACGACGGTGGTGTAACCCATGGTGTCGATGCCGGACAGCGGGAACGACTGCGTCGCCTGGTCGAACTTGATGGCGGCGATCTCCTTACCCGCCGCGACATCGGACTCGGTGGACCCCTTCGTCAGGTACACGTGCAGGTCCGGGCCCTCGTCGGACGAGAATTCCGCGAACTCCAGATTCATGCCGGTCACGGTCGCCGTGCCGGCGACGTGCTTGCCATTGAGGCCGGTGAAATGACCCGTGCGCGCGGCGGAGCTCGCGGTGGCCATCGCGGAGGTCATGGTGGACGACATCGCGGAACTGGCGGGGCTCGACGAACCGGCCGACTTCATCTCGTTCGCACCGCACGCGGTGAGCGTCAGCGCGAACACCGCAGCTGCTGTCGCTGCGATCGGCTTGATGACCATGTGGAACTCCTTCGAGCGTCGTGGGGTGCCGATCACCCCGTCGCCGACGAAGTTAGGGAGCGCCCGGCGGGCGTTCGACAAAGATTTCAGAACCGTAAGAATCAGCCCGATACCCGGCCCGCTGTCTAGGCTCAGCACCATGAGAGGTGCGACATGGATGCGCCCGTGAGCTCCGACAACGGCGGCGGAGCGCACGTCGTGCTGGTCGAAGACGACCAGCGGGTGCGGACCGCGGTGGCGGCGTACCTGCGCGCCAAAGGTTTTCGGATCGACGAGTTCTCCGACGGGGAAACCGCGCGCGACGCCGTGCAGCGCTCGACACCCGACGTACTCGTGCTCGACCGCATGCTGCCTGGGCTGTCCGGCGACGACCTGCTGCGCGACATCCGCAGCCGCTCCGACGTTCCGGTGATCATGCTGACCGCCCTCGGGGCGAGCGGTCACCGGATCGACGGCCTCGAACTCGGTGCCGACGACTACCTCGCCAAGCCCTTCGCGCTGCGTGAGCTGCAACTACGCATCTCGAAACTGTTGCGGCACAGGGTCTCCCACCAGTCGCCGCTCGCTCCGTTCGTCGTCGGCCGGTTCCGCATCGACCCCACGATGCGCCGGATCACCTGCGGCAGCGCCGATGTCGAACTGACCGGACGCGAATACGAACTGCTGCTGTTCCTCCTCAAGAACCCCGACCGTGTGGTTTCCCGCGATGAGATGTTGCGCGAAGTGTGGGGCTGGAGTGCCGGCGACGCGTCGACGGTCACCGTGCACATCCGGCGGCTCCGCGAGAAGATCGAAGCCGACCCACGTGACCCCGTCTACCTGCGCACCGAGTGGGGCACGGGGTACCGGTTCACGCCATCGGGGCGGTCGGCATGATCCTTGGCGCGACGGACCTCGTCATCATCGCGGTGACGGCCCTGATCTGTACGTCGGTGGCCACGGGCGCAGCGGTTCTCGTCATGCAGCTGAATCGGCGGGGCTCCATCGGGACGCACGTGACGGCGCTGATCGGCGCGACGATCGTCGCGATCGTCGCCTCCACGGTGGCGATCTCGATCGAGATGTACCTGTCGTCGCACGACCTACAGGTGCTGCTGGCGGTGCTCGCCATCTCGGCGCTCATGGCCGGCCTGGCCGCCGGGTTCATGCTGCGACGGCTGCGGCGGTCGCTGGCCCGGCTGCAACGCGCGGCCCGGCAGATCGGCAGCGGCGAGGTCGTCACGGCGGACGTCGACAGTTCGCGCGAATTCGCAGAACTGTCCGGCCAACTCGCGCAGTCGTCCGCGCAGCTGGCGGCGGCCCGCGCCGAGGTCGAGCAACTCGACGCGTCGCGCCGTCAGCTGGTCGCCTGGGTCTCGCACGATCTGCGGACACCGCTGGCCGGTATGCGCGCGATGGCCGAGGCACTCGAGGAGGGCGTCGTCGACGAGCCGGCCGACTACATCCGCCAGATCCGCGATCAGGTGGATGCGGTCAACGGCATGGTCGACGGGCTGTTCGAGCTGTCCAAGATCCAGAGCGGCATGCTCAAGCTCAGCAAGGAGCCGGTGGTGCTCCTCGATCTCGTCTCCGATGTCGTGTCCGACATGCGGGCCCTCGCGGCCACCCGCGGCATCACCATCACGCATGCGGAAATGACCGACCAGGTCCTCTATGCCGATCCGGGGGAGCTGTCCCGCGTGGTGGCGAACCTGCTGGTCAACAGCATTCGGCACGCGCCGGAGGATTCCGAGATCCAGGTCTCGGCCCATCACCTCGACGGCGACCGGATCGTGCTGACGGTGCTGGACCAGGGCCCCGGCGTGCAGTCGCACGATCTCGGGCGCATGTTCGACATGGGATGGCGCGGTACGCAGGCCCGCACCCCGGAGGCCGACGGTTCGGGCGCCGGCATCGGCCTGGCCATCGTGCGCGGCATCGTCGAAGCCCACGGCGGTCAGGTGTCGGCCGCCCATGTGCCCGGCGGATTCCGGCTGGACGTGACGCTGCCGACCACGTGATCGCTATGCGCCCGGTGGCGCCGAGGTGAGCACGCGGGGACCGAGTTGGTGCGCCAGTTCCAGCGCGAGTTCCATCGCGAGCCGGCGTTCCCCCGGCTGGTAACCGAGCAATTCGGTGGCCCGGGCCACCCGCTGCAGGACGGTGTTGCGGTGGGTGTGCAGCCGGGTGGCGGCGCGGGGTGCGTTGTCCGCCTCGTCGAGGAACACCCGCAGGGTGTCGCGCAGGCGGGCCGCGGCCGGGGTGTCCTGCGCGAGCGGGCCCAGGGTCGCGGCGACGAATTCGGCTGCGCGGTCGGTGTTCTGGGCCGCCAGCGCCGTGACCTCGAGGTCGCGGAACAGCGCAACCCGGGCGCCGCCGGGGTGCCCGGCCAGCAGACTCTGGATCGACAGCGCCGCCTCGTGGGAGCGGCGGAAGCCGGTGATGCCGGGCCGCGTCGGTCCCACCGCGACGCGAATGTGGTTCTGCGCCTGCTCGATTGCGTCGGACAGCGCGTCGACCGCGGGCTCGGTGCTGCTGCCCAGCCACGCCCACAACGTCGAGGGACCGACGGACAACGTCAGCGGTGGTCGGGTACCCGCGGCCCGCGCCAGCACCGCCGCGGCGGATTCGAGCGCACCCTGGACGTCCCCGTGCGGCGGCGTCCACAGCACCAGTGCGGTGTGGCGCTGGCGCAGGTCGTACCCCAGGCGCTCGCCGGCCCGCCCGGCGTCGATGGCGGCGCCGTCCAGGATGAGCCGGATGGTCTCGGCGCGGCGGGCGATGGCGCCGCCGAGCACTTCCTCGCGTTCGCGCTGCGCCGCGGTGACGACGCACCCGAGCACGGTGTCGACGTACTCGAACAGGCGTTGTGAGGACGCCTCCAGCAGTTCGAGCAGCAGCGGACCGGAGGGGACGAGTCGGGTGGCGTGCTTCATATAGCGACTCCACGCCACGTTCTGTCCGCGCCGGTAGGACTGGAACAGCACATCGAGCTCCAACCCGCGGCGGGCAATCGTGCGGGCGACATCGAGGGCCTCGGGTGGGATGTCGATGGGCGCGGGCTTGGCTTCCCTGCGGGCCAGCATCGACAGCACCCGCGCGGCGTTGGCCCGGTTGCTGGCGGTGGTATCCGCCAGCACGGCCGCATCCGAGCCGGCGGCGGGGGAGAGCTCGATCTCGGCGGCGTCCATCTCGGCGACCAGGTCGTCGAGCTCGGCCAGCATCAGTTCGGCGACGTCGCCCATGAGGTCGATGACCTCACGTGATGGTGTCTCGGCGGCCATCAACGAAGTATGCCCCTGCACATATCGCGGGTCGAGTACTGGGCCGTCGCACCTGTTACACGCCCCGCGACGTCCATAGCGTGAGTGCCATCACACAAAGCTGTCCACCCGTCAGGAGCCACACAGTGTCCATCTCCTCAACGCAGCGGTCGACGTCGCAGGACGTCGACGTCCTGATCATCGGCGCCGGCATCTCCGGCATCGGCGCGGCGTATCACCTGAAGGCGAACCGCCCGGGCACGTCGTTCCTGATCATCGAGGGGCGCGACACCATCGGCGGGACCTGGAGCCTGCACAAGTACCCCGGCATCCGGTCGGACTCCGACATGCCCACGTTCGGGTTCGGCTTCAAGCCGTGGACCCACCGCAAGTCGATCGCCGACGGCCACATCATCCTCGACTACCTGCAGCAGACCGTCGACGAGAACGGGATCGGCGAGCACATCCGGTTCGGTCGGCGCGTGCAGAACGCGAACTTCGACTCCGACACCGGCCGCTGGACCGTCACCACGACGCAGGGCGATGACACGACGACGTTCACCGGCCGCTTCCTGTTCCTCGGCACCGGGTACTACGACTACGAAAAGCCCTTCATCCCCGACTTCCCCGGCAAGGACGACTTCGCGGGCCCGGTCATCCACCCGCAGCTGTGGCCGGAGGATCTGGACTACGCCGGCAAGAAGGTCGTCGTCATCGGCAGCGGCGCAACGGCGGTCACGCTGATCCCGTCGATGGCTGACAAGGCCGGCCACATCACCATGCTGCAGCGGTCCCCGAGTTACGTGCTGTCGGTTCCGGCCGCGGACCCGATCACCAACGCGCTCAACAAGGTACTCGGCCACGAGCGCGCCTTCCCGATCGTGCGGCGCAAGAACATCGCGACGGCGCGCGGACTGTTCAAGCTCTGCCAGAAGTACCCGAAGATCATGCGAAAGCTGTTGATCGCCAACGTCGCCCGGCAGCTGCCCAAGGGCTTCGACGTCGATACCCACTTCACCCCGCGCTACAACCCGTGGGAGCAGCGCCTGGCGATGGTGCCCGACGGCGACCTGTTCAAGGCCTTCCGGACCGGCAAGGCCTCGATCGTCACCGACCAGATCGAGCGGTTCACCGAGCGCGGCATCCTGCTGGAGTCCGGGCAGGAGCTGGAGGCCGACATCATCGTCACCGCAACGGGTTTGAACATGTCGCTGTTCGGCAAGATCGCGCTGAGCGTCGACGGTCAGCTGCTCAACATGCCGGATCACACGGTGTACAAGGCCATGATGGTGTCCGACGTCCCCAACATGGCCTTCGCCATGGGGTACACCAACATCGCGTGGACCCTGAAGGTCGATCTGGTCTGCGAGCACTTCTGCCGGATGCTCGACCACATGGACGCCCACGGTCACGACGTCGTCGTGCCGGTCGTCGAGAACCTCGACATGGCACGCGGCCCGCTGATGGACCTGTCGTCGGGCTACGTGCAGCGCGGCATCCAGCAGTTCCCCCGCAGCGGCGACAGCGGTTCGTGGCTGGTCAAGCACGCCTACGAGATGGATGCCGAGCGGCTACGCGGCGGTCCCATCGAGGATCCGGGCCTGCGGTTCTCGTCCGTCAAGTCCGTCGCGTACGCCTCGTAGGGAGACATCGTTCATGAAGCAGCTCTACTTCTACAGCCACGGCGTCCGTTGTGCCGCTTGGCATCTGCCTGCTGCCACCGATGCGCTGGCCGGTGAGTCCGGCCGGCCGTGCGTGGTGATGGCCCACGGTTTCAGCGGCACCAAGGACACCGCGCTGCTCGGCTTCGCCGAGCCGTTCGCCGCCGCCGGCCTCGACGTGCTGGTCTTCGATTACCGCGGGTTCGGTGAATCCGAAGGTGTTCCGCGGCAGGATGTCTCGATTTCCCGCCAGCGGCAGGACTATCACGCCGCCATCGCCGCGGCGCGGCACCTGCCCGGCGTGGACCCGGACCGGATCGTGCTGTGGGGCACGTCGTACGCCGGCGGCCACGTCATCGCCGTGGCGGCCCGGGACCAGCGGATCGCGGCCGTCATCTCGATGAATCCGGCCGTCGACGGGCGGGCCACGCTCGTCCACCTGGTCCGCAACTGCGGCATCGGATATCTGGTGCGCGCCAGCGTGAATGCGCTGCGGGACACACTGCGCGCGGCGCGCGGACGGCCCGCGCACATGGTGCCGGTGGTCGGGCAACCCGGCTCGAACGCGGTGATCGCCACCTCGGGCTCGGAAGAGGCCTGGCTGCCCGTCGCCGGGCCGACGTGGCGCAACGAGGTGCGTGGTCGGCACGCGCTCGGCGTCGCGTTCAACCGCCCGATCACGAAAGCCGGGAAACTGGCGTGCCCGATCCTCGTCCAGCCCGGCACCGACGACCGCATCGCGCCGGCCGCCGCCGCCCGCAAGGCGGCCCGCCGCGCCGGGTACTGGGCGCAATTGCGCGAGTACCCCGCAGACCACCTCGATTTCTACGACGGTCCCTGGCAGCAGCGGGTTTTGGCCGACCAGCTCGACTTCCTGCAGCGCGATCTGGCCCCAGCCCAAGGAAATCGCAGCGTTACCCACTCAGCCTGAAAGGAATCCACCGATGAAGACCACCGCAGCTGTCCTGCTGGAGCCGGGTAAGCCCTTCGAGATCATGGAACTCGATCTCGACGGCCCGGGGCCGGGCGAAGTATTGATCAACTACACCGCCGCCGGACTGTGTCACTCCGACCTGCACCTGTCCGACGGCGACCTCCCACCGCGTTATCCCATCGTCGGTGGGCACGAGGGCGCCGGCATCATCGAGGACGTCGGCCCCGGTGTCACCAAGGTCAAGCCGGGGGACCACGTGGTGTGCAGCTTCATCCCAAGCTGCGGCCATTGCCGATACTGCTCGACCGGCCGGCAGGCTCTGTGCGACATGGGCGCCACCATCCTCGAAGGCTCCATGCCGGATGGCTCCTTCCGATTCCACAAGGGTGGTACGGATTTCGGTGCCATGTGCATGCTGGGGACGTTCGCCAAGAAGGCCACCATCTCGCAGCACTCGGTGGTCAAGATCGACGACTGGCTGCCGCTCGAGACCGCCGTGCTCGTCGGCTGTGGCGTGCCGACCGGATGGGGCGGCGCCACCTACGCGGGCAACGTGCGGCCCGGCGACATCACCGTCGTGTACGGCATCGGCGGCATCGGCATCAACGCCGTCCAGGGCGCCGCGCATGCCGGCGCGAAATACATCGTCGCCGTCGACCCGGTGCCGTTCAAACGCGATGCCGCGCTGAAATTCGGTGCGACGCATGTCTTCGCGAGCGCCGAGGCCGCCGCCGAGAAGATCAACGAGCTGTCCTGGGGGCAGGGCGCCGATCAGGCCATCATCTGCGTCGGCACCGTGGACGAGGACGTCGTCACGTCGGCATTCAGTGCCATCGGTAAGGGCGGGACTGTCGTGGTCATCGGTATGGCCAACCCCGAGAAGCTGACGATTCACGTCTCGGGCCTGGAGTTGACGTTGTTCGAGAAGACCATTCGCGGCTCGTTGTTCGGCTCCGCCAACCCGCAGTACGACATCATCCGGCTGCTGCGGCTCTACAACGACGGCCAGCTGCAACTCGACGACCTGGTGACCACCCGATACACCCTCGAAGAGGTCAACCAGGGCTATCAAGATCTTCGTGAAGGCAAGAACATTCGCGGGATCATCGTGCACTGACGATTCCGGCCGGTAGGTTTGCCACTGTGATCGAGATGATCCGGCAGTGGCAGATCGGACCGGTGCAGGTACCGGTCCACGGTCTGTTCGTGGGGTTGGGGGTCCTCGCCGCCGTCCTCGTGTTCGTGCGCGAGGCGCGGCGCCGCGGCGCGGTGAACGAACAGTCGCTGGTGGCCGTCACCGGTGCCCTCGTCGGTGGGGCGATCGGGATGCGCCTGTCGGGCCTGGCGCGGCACCTCGACTTCGGCGCCAATCCCACTGTCGCGCAGGCGTGGGAGTACGGCTCCAAGAGCATCCTCGGCGGGCTGCTGGGCGCGTACGTCGGGGTGCTGATCGCCAAACGGCTCGGCGGATATCGCGGCAAGACCGGGGACCTGTTCGCTCCGGCGGTCGCCCTGGGGATGGCGATCGGCAGAATCGGGTGCCTGCTGACGGAGGCGCCCGGCCGCCCGACGACACTGCCGTGGGGCGTACATGCGCCGGCGAGCACCCCGGAGTGCCCGGGATGTGTGGCCGGGCTGGCCATGCACCCGTCGTTCGTCTACGAAATCGTGTTCCAGCTGGCCGCTTTCGCCGTGCTCATGTGGCTGCGGCCCAGAATCACCCATCCCGGTGAGTTGTTCGTCATCTACGTGGCGGCCTATGCCGTGTTCCGTTTCTTCGTGGAATTCGTGCGCGCCAACGAGACCGTGTGGCTGGACCTGACGCGGCCGCAATGGGTGCTGCTGCCGTCATTGGCGCTCTTGGTTTTTCGGGTGTGGCGCGGTTATCGCCGCGGCTACTACCGGGTTTCGTCTGCAGACAAGGAGGGCGACCGTGTCCCAGCCGCCAATTGATTATCCGGACGACGAGCCCGGCGACGGCGTGCCGCCGGGCCAGAACCCGCCCCAGCACCCGCAATACGCCCAATACCCCCAATATCCGCCGCAGTACCCGCAATACCCTCAGTACCCGCAGTACGGCTATCCGCCGCCGAAGCCCAACGCGATCTCGGGGGGCGGTGTGGTTTGCGGGGTGATCCTCTTCCCGGTGCTGAACGTCGGCGTGGGCTTCCTCACGTTGATGCTCGCCGACCAGCGGAAGGTGCTGCTCGCCTTCGGGGCCGCGCTGCTGGCTTTCCTTGCCTTCGGCGGTGGCTTCGCGCTGTGGAAGACCGGCAACCCGGCATCCAAGGGGCTCGGCCTCGGCCTGATGATCGGCTGGGCCCTCACCTCGATCCTGACCGTCGGGTACTGCACCGGCCTCAATCCGACGATGTACACATGACGGCGGGCATGGGTCTGCGCGGTGACCGCATCCTGCGCTACGTGACGGCCTACTGCCCGCGCTGTCACCACGACGCTCCCGAACGGCTGCTCGCCGATGTGGCGCGACTGGCCGGCCGGCTCGTCGAGCGCGACGGGAAGGTGTGGCTGGAGCGGGGTTGCCCGGCACATGGCCTGATCAGCACGCTGTACGACGAGAGCCCCGAGATCCTTGCGTACCTGGAGGAGTGGACCGCCCCGACCAAGGCGCACATGCCTGATGTGGCAGGCAATTTCGACCCGATCCCGTCGGCGTATCTGCGCGGGCTGCCGGAGATGCAGACCCAGCACACCTGCATCCTGCTCGAAGACATCGCCGAGGTCTGCAATCTCCGGTGCCCCACCTGCTTCACCGACTCGTCGCCCGACCTGCGCAATGTGGTGCCCGTCGCCGACGTGCTGGCCAATGTCGATCAGCGGCTGGCCCGGGAGAACGGCCGGCTGGATGTGCTGATGCTCTCCGGCGGGGAACCGACGCTGCATCCCGATCTGGCCGAACTGCTCGACGCACTGACACGCCGGCCCGTCACCCGAATCCTGGTCAACACCAATGGCATCCGGATCGCCACGGACGATGCCCTCCTCGAACTGCTCAGTGCCCACCGGCACCGTGTCGAGGTGTATCTGCAATACGACGGACTGTCCGAGACGGCGCACCGGCACCACCGCGGCGGCGACCTCCGCAAGCTGAAAACGCAGGCATTGCAGCGCCTTTCGGAGCGCCAGATTTTCACCACGTTGGTGATGGCTGCCGCGCTCGGCGTCAACGACAACGAGATCGGCGACATGGTGCAGCTGGCGCTGGATACCCCCTACGTCGGCGGTATCACCATTCAGCCGCAGTTCGGCTCGGGGCGGTCGGGCAACCTGGACGCACACGACCGGCTGACACACACCGGTGTGCTGAGCAGGCTCGGCCCGCAGACCGCCGGCCTGGTGACCTGGCGGGACCTCACCGCGCTGCCGTGCTCGCATCCGCACTGCTGCTCGGTCGGCTATGTCCTGCGCGACGATTCCGGGCACTGGCGGTCGCTGGTGTCGCTGATCGGCCATGACATTCTCAAAGAACGACTCGGGTTGGTGTCCAACAGGATCGCCGACAGCGAGCTGCCGCAGGAACTGCAGCTGGCGGTCCGGGAATCGCTCCTGGGGTTGTTGTCCGAGCAGTCCTCGCTGTCGCATCCCGGGATCGGCGACGTGTGGCGAACCATCTGCCAGAACTGCGATCTGGGCATGCCGACGCTGCTGGCGCTGGCGTCGTCGGCCCTGCCGGGCGGAAAGAACCGGGTGCGGAAACTGTTGGGCGAGCGGGTGGTTCGCATCACCGTCAAACCGTTCATGGACATCTCGACGATGATCGAAGAACGCCTCGTGCAGTGCTGCGTCCACGTCGGCACCCGGTCGAGCCAGGACCAGTGCGCGCCGTTCTGTGCGGTACAGGCATGGCCGGCGCTCGGGCGGCAGCGGATGTCCATCGCCGCGGGCACTGACTTGGGAAAGGCGCTGCCGCTCACGGTGATTTGAGGGTTGGCTCGTGGTTGTGGCATTGACTGCGAATCTGCGCACCTGCCCACTCGCACCTTCGCGACGTCAGTTCGCACTCAAGTCGCCGAGATCAATTGCTTGTCCAGTGTCCAGCGGGTGTGTTCTCCGTCCGCTCGGATCTGGCCAGCACAAGCCGTAGTCAGGCTGGTGCGCCCCGACTCGCCGACCACACTCCGCGCCGCACCACCGCCTGCACTTGCAGCTGCCGGTCCAGCACGACCAAGTCAGCGGACGCGCCGGGCCGTAACTCGCCGACGTCGTCGAAGCCGAGGGTGCGCGCCGGCGTCGTCGCCGTCATCGCCACGGCGTGCCGCAGCGCCGAATCCGACGCCGCCTCCAAACCCGTTGCCGCCGTCCGGAACAACGCGTCCATCGTGGCCGTACCGCCCGCAATGGTGGACCGCTCGCGCAGCCGCGCCACCGAGCCTGCGACCTCGACGTCGAGCCCGCCCAGTTGGTACGTCCCGTCGGGCATGGCGGCTGCCGCCATCGCATCGGTGATCAGCGCGACGCGATCCGAGCCCGCGGTGACCGCCACCTGGTGCACGAGCGCGGGATGGAGATGCACGCCGTCGGCGATGAGCTCCACCGTCACCCGGCTGTCCTCGAGCAGCGCCAGCGCCGGGCCCGGATCGCGGTGATGGAGCGGGCGCATGCCGTTGAACACATGCGTGCCCACTGTGGCGCCCAGCTGCAGTGCCCGTTTGGTCTCTTCGTAGCTGGCGTCGGTATGGCCCACGGCCACAATGACTCCCGCGTCGACGAACCGTTCGATCGCGACATCGGCGCGGGGTAGTTCGGGGGCGATCGTGACCATGCGGATGGCCCCGTCGCCGGCGGCGAGTACGGCATCGATCTCCGCGGGGTCGGGCTCCCGTAGCTGCGTCACGTCGTGCGCACCGCAGCGCGCCGAACTGAGCCACGGACCCTCCAGATGAATCCCGGCGACGACGCCGTCGCGCACCGCGTCGGCCAGCGTCTGAATTTGCGCCAGCAGGACCTCCGGCGCCGCCGTGACCAGGCTCGCCAGGGTCGTCGTGGACCCATGGGCACGATGAAACTCGGCGGCCCGCACCACGTCACCCGGATCGTCGGTGCCGTAGGAGAAGCCGCCGCCACCATGCACATGCATGTCCACGAAGCCCGGCACCACGACACCGTCGGGAAAATCGACGTCGACACTGCGGGGCGGGGCGCCGCCGCCGCACGCCACGATGCGGTCACCGTCGATCTCCAGCCACCCGGGCCGGCACACGGAATCGCCGAGAACCACCGTCCCGGCCGAGATGAGCGTCATCGCCCGTCAGTCTCTACCGGTTGGAGTGCTGTGGGCGCCGATTGATCGAACGGGCAGCCATCATCAGCGAGAGCACCACCGCGGACCCGACCACGCCGACCCCGACGCGGATCGGCACCGCGTCGACCGGTGGCAGACCGTCGAAGGCCTGGGCGGCCGCGGGATGTTTGGCGTCGGGCTTGCGCTGGGTGAGCGACGGGTCCGGCTCGATCAGCGTGCCGACCTTGGTGCCGGGCGGCGTCGCGAACCCGTAGTCCAGCAGTCGTGCGGCCTGCTCCCACGGCGCGATCGGCACGCGGGTGCCGTGCAGCAGGATCGCGACCAGCCGGCGCCCGCCGCGATCGGCAGCGCCCACGAACGTCTGCCCGGCGTCGTCGGTGTACCCGGTCTTGCCGCCGAGCGCGCCCGGGTAGTTGTAGAGCAGCTTGTTGTCGTTCTCCAGCTCGTAGCCGGGGTGGTCGCCGGGTTCGCCGGGCTTGGCCGGGTGGCCGGGGAAGTTGTACTTCTGCGTCGCCACGATCGAGGCGAACGTCGGGTTCTGCCAGGCGTAGCGGTAGAACAGGCCCATGTCGTAGGCCGACGTGCTCATGCCGGGGCCATCGAGGCCGGACGGAGTGGCCGCCCGGGTGTCGCGACCGCCCAGCTTGGACGCCAGGTCGTTGATCTTCTCGATCGCCGTGTCCATGCCGCCGACCTGCATCGCCAGCGCGTGTGCGGCGTCGTTGCCCGAGTGCATGAGCAGGCCGTGCAGTAGATCGTTGACGGTGTAGATACCGCCGTCGTCGACGCCGACCCGCGTGCCCTCGGCGGCAGCATCCTCGGGGGTTCCGGTGACGCGCTTGTTGATGGGCAGTTCACGCAGCGCCTGCGTCGCGATCAGCACCTTGATGATGCTGGCCGGGCGGTGCCGCCCGTGCGGGTCCTTGGCGGCGATGATGTCACCGCTGTCGAGGTCGGCCAGGAGCCAGGCGTCAGCTGAGACGTCGCCGGGCAGAGGTGGCATGTCGGGTGCAGCGACGATGCCGCAGCTGCCCATCAGGTCGCCGCCGAGCGGCGTCGCCGGGACGGGAATCGGAGCCGGCGGGTCGCCCGCCTTGGGCACCTCGGACTGGTCGACCGCGGGCGGGGTGTTCACCCGATACGGGCATGGATCCGCGGCCGGCGGGTCGGGTTCGGCATAGGCCAACGCCGGTGCGGCCGCCAGGAAAAACGCTGCTGCCAGGGCTGCAGCGCGCTGTGACGTTGATCGGGTGGTCGCCATGGTGTCGCCAGATTAGGTGACGGATGACCGGATCCCGTGTTGCCGCGCTGTGACAAGTGGGGTTGAAGTTACAAATGTGAATTAGCTAACCGGGGCCTACCGGCGCTCGGGGAGCGCGCAGTGCGCCAGGGCGGGCACCCCGATGGAGCTCATCCACAGCCGCCCGTCGTGCTCGACGAGTCCGGTCACCTGTCCGAACTGACGGTGCCGGCCGCGCACGCCCGCGACCGCGGCACCGCTGTCGGGATCGAAGGCGACGGCCCACACCTCCAGCGCCATCTGCGGCTGCAGCGCGTCCGGCAGACGCCACACCAACTGCCGCAGGATGGTCGGTCGCGGCGCGAGCCACTCGGCGGCGGCGTTGATCGGGGTGACGAACGCGACCCAGATTCGCCCGTCGGCGCCCGTCGAGATGTTGTCGGGCATACCGGGCAGGTTGACCGCGAGCGGCGTGATGCTGCCGGCCTGTGGTCCCGACAGCCAGTACTTCGAGAGCCGACGGCCCTGCGTCTCGGCGAACACCAGCGCGGTGCCGTCGGCGGTGACGGTGACGCCGTTGGCGAAGTACAAGCCCTCGCGCAGTGTGCTGACCGTGCCGTCGGTCGCCAGCTGGTACAGGCCGCCGTCACCGCGGGCCTCGAGGATCGCGGCGCGGAAGTGCTCGTAATGGAACGAACTGGTCGATTCGGTGAAATAGATTGTGCCGTCTTCGGTTTCGGTGACATTCGAGCAGAAGCGCAGGGGCCGGCCGTCGATGTCGGGTACCAGCACCTCCAGGGCGCCGGTGCCGGGATCCAGCGCCAGCAGCCCCCGGTAGCTGTCGCAGACCAGCAGTCGCCCGTCCCGCGCGACGTGCAGCCCCAGCGGCCGGCCGCCGGTATCGGCCACCACATCTGTGTCACCGTCGGGGGAGACCCGCACGATCCGCCCGTCGACCAGGCCGGTCCACAACACGCCGTCGGCGCCGACGACCACGTCCTCGGGGGCATCGCCGGGCATCGGCACGATGGTGAGTTCCGCGGACGGGAAATCAGGCAGGGCGTCGACCGGCGGCGGGGTCCAGCGCACCGGGTTGATGGGTGGCTTGTGCGGCACGTGTAGACGGTAACGCCTGTTACGTGTCGGCAGACGGGAAAACCTCCAATTTCCGTTTGGATTCGGGGTTTTCACGACTGCCTGCCGGGCGACCGTCAGTCGCGACGGAACTCTTCGCCCGTCGCCGTGTCCACGGCCGTCTCGCCGGGCGGCAGGTTCGACAGGTCCGGGGCGATGACCGTCGGCATGTCGCCGGAGTCCGGCAACCCGAAATGCGCCGGTGCGGACTGGACGGAGGCCGGCGTATCAAGCACCAGGTCATGGCGCCGCGGCAGCGTCAGTCCACGGAAGTACTCGGGCTGCGCGACGCGCCATGCGAACATCAGCACCACACCGAGCAGCAACCCGACGACGCCGACGACACCCACCGCGCCGTACCCGAAAATGGTGACGTCGTGGTGGTTTTCGTCCTTGAGCCAGTCCGGCTTGCTGTACTGGACCAGGCCGTAGCCGAACACCACCGACAGTGTGATGCCGCCGAGCAACGGCAGCAGGCCGCGCATCATGAAGTCACGCACGTTGCGGGTCAACGTCTTTCGGTAGAACCAGACGCACGCGAACCCGGTCAGGGCGTAATAGAAGGCGATCATCAGGCCGACCGAACCGATCAGCGCCGTCAGCAGATCGGCGCTGATGGCGGTGAACAGCACGTAGCACAACACCGACAGCACGCCCATCACGATGGTCGACGTGGTGGGTGTCAGGTACTGGCGATGAATCTTTGCGAAACTCTGTGGCAGCGCACGGTATACGCCCATCGACAGGGTGGTACGCGCGGTCGGCATGATGGTGGTCTGCGTCGAGGCGGCCGCCGAGGTCAGGATCGACGCCGACAGCAGCAGCATGCCGATCTTCCCGATCACGCTGTCCCCGAACAACGATGGCCCGATGGCGGTGAACACGTCCTTGGCATTCTCCTGGTTGCCCAGCCCGATGCCTTCGGTGCCCACGCCCGCGAACGCGATGGTCGAAACGGTGACCAACGCGTAGGTGGCCAGCAGCAGGAACGTCGAGATGACGGCGGCGCGGCCGGGGGTGCGGCCCGGATCGTCGGACTCCTCGTTGCACGCCACCGCGGTGTCCCAACCCCAGTAGATGAAGATGGTGGCCAGCACCGCCGGGGCGATCACCGTGCCGAAATCCGTTCCGCCAGGCCAGAACCAGGACCACGACGGCATGATCGAGTAGGCATGCCCGTGATGCGTGTAGACCTTCACCAGCGCCACGACCGACACCACGATGAGTACGACGACCTCGACCGTCAGCAGCACGTACTGCAGCCGGGCCGACACCTCGATGCCGCGGTAGCAGATGTACGTCATCAACACGATCCAGATGACGCCCGCCACCGTCGACCACAGCGTGCTGTTCGCCAGACCGGCGGCCGAATGCCACCCGAGGTCACCGACGAACGTGAACGAGTACGACCCGGCGATCTGCGCGAGATTGGCCATCACGATGACGTCGGAGACGATGATGCCCCAGCCGCCCAGCCAGCCGACGACGGGACCGAAGGCCCGGGCCGCCCACGTGAACGTGGTGCCGCAGTCGGGCTCGGCCTTGTTCAGTTCCTGGTAGGCGACGGCGATGAGGTACATCGGCACGAACGAAATGAGCATGATGGCAGGCGCTTTGACCCCGGCGAGCAGCGTGCCGCCGGCGGCGATGACCAGGCCGAGCGTCGCCGCCAGGCTGTATGCCGGAGCAGTGGACGCCAGCCCGACCACCACGCTGGACACCAGACCGAGGGCACCCCGTTTGAGGCCTTTGTCTCGGGCGACGATGTCTGGCGCTGTCGTGGTCATCTGCTCCCTGCTCATCCCGGTTGATTGCCGATGAGATGCTACGGTTCGCCGCGCTCGAACACCGAGTCGTAGGTTGGTGTTTGTGACCACTGCGCAGGACACCGATGAATTCGAGCGGTTACGCCCGCACCTGCTGTCCGTCGCCTACCGGCTGACCGGTGTCTACGCCGACGCCGAGGACATCGTGCAGGACGCCTGGTTGCGCTGGCACAGCGCCGATGTCGAGTCGATCGAAGAGCCCCGCGCCTGGTTGACGACAGTGGTCAGCCGCCTCGGCCTGGACCGGCTGCGGTCCGCGGCGCACCGCCGCGAGGCCTATTTCGGCGAGTGGCTGCCCGAACCGGTGGTGACGGGATTCGACGCGTCCGACCCGTTGGCCGCGGTGGTCGCGGGCGAAGACGCCCGCTTCGCCGCCATGGTGGTGCTGGAGCGGCTGACACCCGACCAGCGCGTGGCCTTCGTCCTGCACGACGGTTTCGCGGTGCCGTTCTCCGAGATCGCGTCGGTGCTTGGCGTGAGCGATGCGAGTGCCCGCCAGCTCGCGTCACGGGCCCGCCGCGCCGTCTCCGAGGCCCCGGCGCCACCGCCCGACGCCGGCCACAACGAGGTCGTCGGCAAGCTGATGGCCGCGCTCGCCGGCGGGGACATGGCCGCCGTCGTCGAACTGCTGCATCCCGATGCGACGTTCACCGGTGACTCCAACCGTCGGGCACCGACGGCGCCCCGCACGATCGTCGGCGCGGACAAGGTCGCCCGGTTCCTGTTCGGGCTGGCCAGACGTTATGGGCCGCAATGGCTTTCGACGTCGCAACTGGCGCTCGTCAACGGCGAACTCGGTGCGTACAGCCCCGGCCTGCCCGCCGACGGTGAGCATCCGGAGATGCTGCCGCGCGTCACCGCGATGACGGTGCGCGACGGCAAGGTCGTCGCGCTGTGGGACATCGCGAACCCGGACAAGTTCACGGCGTCACCGCTGCGATCTGATTAGCGGCTCGCCGCTGCGGTCTGATCAGCGGCCCTAGAGCACGTAGGGGATCAGGGCCTTGCGGTCGGTCGGGTACTCGGGAAACTTCTCCTGGTACCAGGTATGGGTGCCCAGCGCCCGGGGAATGAGATTGCCCGCGGTGATCAACAGGATGGCCACCCCGGGCAGCGCCCAGGTCAGCAGCGCGAAGCCGGACCAGGCGATGAGCTCGCCCAGGTACGCCGGGCTGGTGACGAACCGGAAACCGCCGCCGAACGGAATCCGGTACTCCGCACCGCCGGGGTTGTTCTTGTCGCGCAGGTTTCGCACGATCGACTCGGAGTTGACCAGGAGCACGAATCCGCACAGATAGACCACCAGGCCCACCAGGAACCGGGGGTCGGTCAGCCACGCGGTGGTGTACTGGCCGAAGAAGTCGTGGCTGAACAGGGTCCCGTTGAGGTAGCCGTGCATCGACGTCACGAGCATGCCCATCACGATCACCGACACGTTGAAGGTGCCGCGCTTGCCGGGCGCCTGGCGGATCGCCAGCGGAAAGAACCAGCCCCGGTTGGCGTAGTGCAGCAGCCAAATCCCGGCCAGCACCAGCGATGTCGGCTCGAAGCGGTGCGGCCCGGCCAGGTAGCTGATGAGGAACACGACCGTCGCCGGGATCTCCATCAGCCACCAACCGAGCTTCGGGTTGAGATTCAGGCCGAGCTTCGTCGTCGAAAACCGCCCATACGAACTCTGCGCGAAGAAGCCGCCGATGATCACGAACGCGGCGAACGCGAAGGCCGCCGTCAGCACGGTGTCATAGAACGTGTTGCCGGTGTACCAGTGCATGGGCAGTCCTCGTTGAACAGGCGGTTTCGGCGGCCGAGGCCGTCATTTCTGTAACGTGTTCTACCACCTGGCCGGGGCGTGAGGCCAGCGAGAGTCCCGGCTCGCTCGGGCTAGGCCTCCCAGGGCACCCGGCACGCGTCGCCCGAGCTGAAGCCCTGCTCGGTGATCCCGAGCGCCGCGTACATCCGGGACCGCATGTTCTCCACGCCGATCTGATAGGTCAGCTCGATGACACCCGCCTCGCCGAACCGGCGCTTGAGATCGTCGACCTGCTCATCGGTCACGTTGTGCGGATCGGTGGTCATCGCGTCGGCGTAGGCGATGGCGGCCCGCTCGTCGTCGGTGAACAGCGGCGAGGTCGCGTAATCGTCGATGTGCTTGAGCCGGTCCACATCCAGGCTCTCCAGGCGCATCAGCATGGTGCCGAAGTCGACGCACCAGGAGCAGCCCACGGTCCGTGCGGTCCAGAACACGGCGAGGTCGCGGACCGAGTCGGGCAGCGTCTTGGAACCGTTCTTGAGCAGTGTCTCGTGCACGGCGTTGGCGACCAGCAGCCGCGGGTGGTGCGCCGCCACCGTGAACGGTTCGGGCACCTCGCCGAACTCACGCTTGGCGTAGCGGTACATGAGCCGGGTCAGCAGGCCGGCGCGTTGCGGGGACAGGGGTTCGATGCGTGGTGTTGTGGTCATACCGGTTGGACGAGACAGCGTCGCGAGGTGTGACAGGGGTGTGGCGGGCATCACATGAGAAGGCGGCGGCTACCGTAAGACACATGTCTGTGGCCCCGAACTCTGCCTCGGTGAGTGGGTACGAGGCGCGGTGGGAGCAGCACAACGCCGAACGCCGGGCCCAGATCCTGCTGGCGATGATCGAACTGCTCGAGGAGAGCCCGCCCGGCGCCGACATCTCCGTCGCCGCCATCGCCAAACGCGCGGGCGTCGCCAAGTCGGTGATCTACCGGCAGACCTCCGGCAAGGAGGAACTCGAGCGGCGGGTGCGGTCGTACCTCATCGACGACTTCGGGTCCGTCCTGGTCAGCAAGCTCGACATCTCCGACGGCTCGCTGCGCGAGATTCTGACCCGCACCATCGAGGCCGTCGCGGACTGGATGATCGACCATCCGCGGCTCAACGAGTTCGCGCGCAGTGGCCCGTCGTTCGAGGGGGATGAGACGCTCGACGCCGTCGGCGAGCTGAAGCTGCGCATCATCGAACGCGCCGACGGCATCATCGCCGCCATCCAGTTGGCGATCGGCGTCGAGGACAGCGCGTTCAAACTGGTCCCGCTGGCGATCGTGACCATGGTCGAGGAGACGCTGTTCGCCTGGGTGCGCACGCCGGAACCGACGCACACCCGCGACGAGATGATCGCGCACCTCGCCGACTTCACCTGGTACGTCATCGACGGTGCCGCACGGGCCATCGGGTTCGAGGTCAGTCGTGATGAGCCGCTCGTCGCCGTGGTGGCCGCGCTGGCGAACCGTCAGGCCAACAACCCCGCGTTGTAGTCGGCCACCAGGCTGCGCACGGTCTCCTGTGCGCAGGACTTGTTGGTGCCGATGAACCCTGTCGGACCGCGTTTGATCCAGCCCGTCACGTAGGTCGCGGCGACACCGTCGACGCGACCGCTGTCATTGGGGACGGTGCCCCGCGCCGCGTCGAACGGCAGGTCGGCCACGGGCCGTCCCCGGTAGCCGATCGACGTGAGCACCAGTCCGGCATTGACGGTGTGCAGGTCGCCGGTCGGCTTCACCTTGATGGTGCCGTCGGCCGCCGCCACCAGTTCGTTGCGGGCGAATTCGATGTCCAGTCCGGCCGTGGTGCGCGCAATGGCGGTGGGCGACTGCAGGTACTCCAGCCGGATGCGGCGGTTCCCGGGCCGTTGTGGCAGGTCCCGCAGGATGCGGGCGCGCGCATCGGTGTCCGGCAGTGACGCCAGGTCCTGTGGTGAGACGACGATGTCGACGTCGGGCATCGTCGTCAGGCCGACCAGTTCCGGCACCGTGAACGCCGACTGCGCGAGCCCGCGCCGGCCGACGACTACAACCTCGTCGATCTTGCTCTGCCGCAAGGCTTTCAATGCGTGCGGCGCGATGTCGGTGGCGGCCAGCCGGTCCGGATCGCTGGTGAGAATCCGGGCGACGTCGAGCGCGACATTGCCGTTGCCGATGACGACCGCACGCGGTCGCGACAGGTCGAAGACGGCGTCGGCGAAGTCGGGATGGCCGTTGTACCACGCCACGAAACGGGTGGCCGAGCTGACGCCCGGCAGGTTCGCTCCGGGTACATCCAGTGGACGATCCGTCGCGGCGCCGACGGCGTAGATGACGGCATCATGCTCGGCGAGCAGCTGCTGGTGGGTGATGTCGGAGCCGATCTCGACGCCGGTCACCAACTCCAGCCGCGGGTCGGCGGTGATGGTGTCGAACTGCCGGGACACGCCCCGGGTACGCCGGTGATCCGGGGCCACGCCGAAGCGGGCGAGACCGCCGGCCTGGGGCAGCCGCTCGTACATCCGGACGCGGGCGGCCGGGATGGTCAGCACTTCGTCGGCCGCGTACATCGCCGCCGGGCCGGACCCGACGATGGCCACGCTGAGGGCTCCGGGGGCGCGGACCTGCAGCGGGGGAACGACGGGCGCCAGCAGCGGCCGGGGCCGTGGCTCCTTGTAGAAGCCGGCGTTGAGCTCGAGGAAGACCTTCTCGGTCGGCTCCAGCGAACCGTCGTGCTTGATGGCGTCGACCGGGCAGGCCGTCACGCACGCGCCGCAGTCGACGCACTCCACCGGATCGATGTACAGCATCTCGGCGGTGTGGAAGTCGGGCTCGTCGGGCGTGGGGTGAATGCAGTTGACCGGGCAGGCGTAGACGCACGATGCGTCGCTGCAGCAGGACTGCGTGATGACGTGGGGCATCAGGCGATCAACTGTGCCTCGCGGTTGGGTGCACTGCGGTAGCGGGCCGTCTCACCGGCGATGCCGCAGCGCTTCCACATCCAGCGGCCGACGCGGTTCATCAGGCCGATCTCCTCGGCCAGCGCGCGGGTCTCGTCGAAGAAACTCGCCATGATCTTCCGCGACTGCGGGCTGCGCCAGAAGGCTTGCCGCATGACGTCTTCCGGGATGTCGAACTGCTTGCCGAACGACTTCGACGACCCCATGATCTCGTGCGCCAGCCAGCGCAGCGTCAGCGGGAAGGCGACGGTGGCGAAGGCCTTGAACCGCCACGACCGTTCGGGCATGTGGGTCTTGAGGAATTCGTTGGCCCACGAGATGTGGCGGGCCTCCTCGGCGATGTGAATCTGCATGGTGCGCAGCACTGCCGGCGGCAGGTTGGCGCCGTTGCGGATCATGCCCTTCTGGAAGTGGTCGATGGGCTCCTCGCCGGCGAGGATGCCGGCCATGAACGCCGTCGGCGAGTACTGGCCGACCAGGCCGATGTACGGCGACAGCTTGAAGAAGAGCTTCCGCATGCCCGGGACATCGGTACCGGAGCGGTTGACCAGTTCCTGGAACATCTGGATGTGGTTGCACTCTTCGGTCATCTCGTGGAGCGCGTACCGGAACTCGGGGGAGTTGTTGGGCAGCTTCATGATGAAGGCCATCAGCCCGCGGATCAGGATGCTCTCGAACGCCGCGCCCACCTTGACGGTGTTGAGCGTCCGCCAGCGGCCGATCTCGATCTGACGCTCCAGCGGCTGGCTCTGGTACCACTCGGTGGCGCCCAGCGGGTCGATGGTCGGGGACAGCACCCAGCGCGGATCGTTGAGGTCGATCTGCATGTCCGGGGCATCCCACGCGATGTCGAGGTAGGGGTCGAAGCGGCGCCGCACCGAGCCTTCCGACAGCACGTCGAGGAGGTTCTGGTAACCGGGCTCCATTGCCTGAGTCATGTCTCCAATTTACCGGGAACAGTGGTCCCAGTAAATACCTGGGCCGAACGTGAAGAAGATCGCGAGGTTTTCCCGGATTCTCGCGATCTACTTCACGTTGGGCGGGGCATGGAACCGGCCGGTGGCCGTCAGCGTCCAATACGCATGGCGGGCAATTGGCCCTTTCGGGGCTCAGAGGCGTTGGCGGCGGGATTGGTCAGCCGGTACGACCTGGATACGCGGCACGACATGATCCACCGCGACGTGTACATCCCTCGTGGCGCCGCGATGACACCGGCCGATAAGGCCGTCGGCGTCTGGTTGTGGTCAGGGCGGCGCGGTGTTGTCGCGGGGCTGTCGGCTGCGGCCTTGCATGGATCGAAGTGGATCGGCGCCGACGAACCCGCCGAGATCAACCAGCCCAGCAGGCACAAGGCCGCAGGCGTGCTGTTGCACAGTGATGCACTCGATCCCGACGAAATCTGTGAACTCCGCGGCGTCAGGTCTACCAATCCGGCTCGGACCGCGTTCGATCTCGGCCGCCGCAAGGGGCTGACCAAAGCAGTCATCAGGGTGGATGCACTACTTCAGGCTTGCGATTTGAAACTTGTTGAGGTGCAGGCGCTTATCGACGCCCATCGGGGAATGCGGGGATTGGTCCAGCTACGTCGGGTTCTCGAATTGGCCGACTATGGTGCAGAGTCGCCCCAGGAGACCCGAACTCGGCTGTTGCTGACAGAGGCGGGCATACGGCCCACCGACACACAGATCGAGGTGTTCGGCGAATACGGGGAACTGGTGGGGCGTATCGATATGGGTTGGCGGCGTTGGAAGGTCGGCGTCCAGTACGACGGCATTCAGCATTGGACCGACCCGAACCAACGGACGCGGGATATCGACCAGGACGTCGAATACCGGGATCTGGGGTGGCGAATTGTGCGGGTCGGCGCCAACCTCCTGAACTACCGCCCTCGCACGGTCATCGAGCGGGTGTGGGCTGCTCTGCGCGCTGCTGGGTGCCCAACGTGAAGAAGGTCGCGAGATTCGGGTGAATTCTCGCGATCTTCTTCACGTTCGACGCAAAATGCCCTAGCGGGCAAACATCAAGGCGCGCTTGACTTCCTGGATCGCCTTGGTCACCTGGATGCCGCGGGGGCAGGCCTCGGTGCAGTTGAAGGTGGTGCGGCAGCGCCACACACCGTCGACCTCGTTGAGGATGTCCAGACGCTCGGCAGCGGCCTCGTCACGCGAGTCGAAGATGAACCGGTGCGCGTTGACGATGGCGGCGGGGCCGAAGTACGAGCCCTCGCTCCAGTACACCGGGCACGACGTGGTGCAGCAGGCGCACAGGATGCACTTGGTGGTGTCGTCGAAGCGGGCGCGGTCGGTCTGCGACTGGATGCGCTCACGGGTCGGGGGGTTGCCCGACGTGATGAGGAACGGCTTCACGGCGCGGTAGGCGTCGAAGAACGGCTCCATGTCCACCACGAGGTCCTTCTCCACGGGCAGGCCGCGGATGGGCTCGATGGTGATGGTCAGGTCCTTGCCGGGCTTCTTCGGCAGCAGGTCACGCATGAGGACCTTGCAGGCCAGCCGGTTCACACCGTTGATCCGCATGGCGTCCGAACCGCACACGCCGTGCGCGCACGACCGGCGGAACGTCAGCGTGCCGTCGAGGTAGCCCTTCACGTACAGCAGCAGGTTCAGCAACCGGTCGCTGGGCAGGCAGGGCACGCGGAAGCTCTGGAAGCCGGCGGCGTCCGGGTTCTCCGGGTTGAACCGGGCGATCTTCAGCGTGACCATGACGGCGCCTTCGGGCACCGGGGGCAGCGGCGGGTCGCCGGCTTCGGGCTTGTCCAATACGGGTGCACTCATGTCAGTACTTCCGTTCCATCGGCTCGTACCGGGTCTGGACGACAGGCTTGTAGTCCAGCCGGATGTCGGACAGGAGGTCGGCGCCCTGCTTGTAGGCCATGGTGTGGCGCATGTAGTTGGTGTCGTCGCGGTCCGGGTAGTCCTCGCGGGCGTGGCCGCCACGCGATTCCTTGCGGTTCAGCGCACCGACGACGGTGACCTCGGCCAGCTCGAGCAGGAAGCCCAGCTCGATGGCCTCGAGCAGGTCGCTGTTGTAGCGCTTGCCCTTGTCGTGCACCGTGATTCGGCTGTACCGCTCCTTCAGCGCGTGGATGTCCGTCAGCGCCTGCTTGAGGGTCTCCTCGGTGCGGAACACGGCGGCGTTGTTGTCCATCGACTGCTGCAGCGCGGTACGGATGTCGGCGACGCGCTCGTTGCCGTGGTCGGACAGGATGTCGCCGACCCAGCCCACGACCATGTCGGCCGGGTTGTCCGGCAGCTCGACGTAGTTGTGGTTCTGCGCGTACTCGGCGGCCGCGATGCCGGCGCGACGGCCGAACACGTTGATGTCGAGCAGCGAGTTGGTGCCCAGGCGGTTGGCGCCGTGCACCGAGACGCAGGCGCACTCACCGGCGGCGTACAGGCCCGGAACGATGTTGACGTTGTCGCGCAGCACCTGGCCGTTGATCGTGGTCGGGATACCGCCCATGACGTAGTGGCAGGTCGGGTACACCGGCACCAGCTCGGTGACGGGGTCGACGCCCAGGTAGGTGCGGGCGAATTCGGTGATGTCCGGAAGCTTGGCCTCCAGCACCTCTTCACCGAGGTGACGCACGTCGATGTAGACGTAGTCCTTGTTGGGTCCGGCGCCGCGGCCCTCGAGCACCTCCAGCACCATCGAGCGGGCCACGATGTCACGCGGCGCGAGGTCGACGATGGTGGGGGCGTAGCGCTCCATGAAGCGCTCGCCTTCGGCGTTGAGCAGGCGCCCACCTTCACCACGCACGGCTTCCGAGATCAGGATGCCGAGGCCGGCCAGGCCTGTCGGGTGGAACTGGTGGAACTCCATGTCCTCCAAGGGAAGTCCCTTGCGGAAGATGATGCCCAGGCCGTCACCGGTGAGGGTGTGGGCGTTGGAGGTGGTCTTGTACATCCGGCCCGAGCCGCCGGTGGCGAAGACGATCGCCTTGGCGTGGAAGATGTGGATGTCGCCGGTGGCCAGCTCGTAGGCGATGACGCCGGTGGCGACGGGGCCGCCGGGCGTCTCGGTGAGGACCACGTCGAGCGCGTAGAACTCGTTGAAGAACTGGACGTCGTGCTTGACGCAGTTTTGGTACAGCGTCTGCAGGATCATGTGGCCGGTGCGGTCGGCGGCGTAGCAGGCGCGGCGGACCGGGGCCTTGCCGTGGTCACGGGTGTGACCGCCGAAGCGACGCTGGTCGATGCGGCCCTCGGGCGTCCGGTTGAACGGCATGCCCATCTTCTCGAGGTCCAGCACGGCGTCGATGGCTTCCTTGCACATGACCTCGACGGCGTCCTGGTCAGCGAGGTAGTCGCCGCCCTTGACGGTGTCGAAGGTGTGCCACTCCCAGTTGTCGTCCTCGACGTTGGCGAGTGCGGCGCACATGCCGCCCTGGGCGGCGCCGGTGTGCGAACGCGTCGGGTACAGCTTGGTCAGCACGGCGGTGCGGACGCGCGGGCCGGCTTCCACTGCCGCGCGCATGCCTGCGCCACCGGCACCGACGATGACGACGTCGTAGCGATGTTCCTGAATCATCCTGCGAGCCCCTATTTGATGTTCGCGTCGAAGGTGACGAGCACGTAGCTGCCCAGCACCAGGGTGAATCCGGTGGCCAGCAGCAGAATCGAGTTCAGCCAGAACTTGGTGGTGTTCTTGCGGGCGTAGTCACCGATGATGGTGCGCATGCCGTTGGCGCCGTGCACCAGCGCCAGCCACAGCAGGGCCATGTCCCAGATCTGCCAGAACGGCGAGGCCCAGCGCTGCGCGACGTAGTTGAAGTCGATGCGGTAGACGCCGTTCTGCCAGATCAGCCCGATGAACAGGTGACCGAGGGCGAGCAGCACAAGCGCGGCGCCGGAGAAGCGCATGAACAGCCAGGCGTACTTCTCGAAGTAGGGGATGCCACGGGCGCGCCGGGGAGCGCGCGGGTGATCGAGGGCGGCGGGGCGGTCGTGCTCGCGCTCCATGACCGGGGCCGGACGGCCCCCGCGGCGCGCCTCGGCGGCGCCGGAATCGGTGTGCGTGGTCACTTGAGCCACCCGTAGTGCTCAACCATGTGCATGCCCTCTACCCCAACTGCGGCGATGACGACCGCGATCCAGATGGCCAGGATGGTCCACAGCATGACCCGCTGGTACTTGGGTCCCTGCTGCCAGAAGTCGATCAGAATGACTCGCACGCCGTTGAGGGCGTGGTAGAGCACCGCCGCGACCAGGCCCATCTCCATGAACCCGATGATCGGCGTCTTGTAGGTGTTGATCACCTCGTTGTAGGCCTCGGGGCTGACCCGGACCAGAGCCGTGTCCAGAACGTGGACCAGCAAGAAGAAGAAGATGGTGGCACCGGTGATGCGGTGTAGCACCCAGGACCACATGCCCGGGTCTCCGCGATACAGGCTCCGTCGCTTCTGTGCTGAACGCGGCGCGGGTATGGCGGATTCCGCGGCTGCCGCTGTACTCATTTCGACCTCCAACGCCGTCGGTGGACGCGTGACCCGGCAGCAACTTTTTCGCGTGCCGAGCCCAAACCTCGGGGCGACTCTAATCCCAATTTGCGCACAGTCAGAACTAGCGTGTGGGGGGAATGGGCAACCCGCGCCGGAAATTAGGTTTGCCTACATTAACTTACTTGGTCGTCGGGTCGGTCCTCGAGGCAATGTCGGGGTGCCGGGAACGGGGTGTCAGCGATGCCGGAAATTGACTGGAAACTGTTGCGCGACAAGGCAATAGCTGTTTCTCGGGGTGCCTACGCACCTTACTCGCACTTCCCGGTGGGGGCGGCGGCGCTGGTCGATGACGGCCGAATCGTGGTGGGCTGCAATGTGGAAAATGTCTCATATGGCCTTGGCCTCTGCGCGGAGTGTGCTGTGGTCTGCGCCCTACATTCCAGCGGTGGTGGACGGCTGCTCGCGCTGGCGTGTGTGGACGGTTCCGGGGCTGTGTTGATGCCGTGCGGACGCTGCCGGCAGGTGCTGCTCGAGCACGGTGGGCCGGCCATGTTGATCGATCACGCATCGGGTCCGCGGCCACTGGCCGAACTGTTGCCCGACGCCTTCGGGCCGGATGACCTGAACCGCCGGTAACGCCAAGCGGTGCAACACTTCTGATTACCCGCCGGTAACCAGTTTCGATGGGGTCGACCGAGGCCCCGGCAGGAGGATCCCAGCGATGCCGTTCGATGCGCCGACAGTCATTCGCACCAAACGCGACGGCGGTGTGCTGTCCGACGCCGCGATCGACTGGGTGATCGACGGCTATACCCATGGGCGCGTCGCCGACGCGCAGATGTCGGCCTTGTTGATGGCGATCTTCCTGCGCGGCATGACGCCGGCCGAGATCGCCCGCTGGACGGCGGCCATGGTCGACTCCGGGGAGCGCTTCGATTTCACCGGCCTGCGGCGCGACGGCCGGCCGCTCGCGCTGGTCGACAAGCACTCCACCGGCGGCGTCGGCGACAAGATCACCATCCCGCTGGTGCCCGTCGTCCTGGCCTGCGGCGGCGCTGTCCCG
This sequence comes from Mycobacterium toneyamaense, assembly GCF_055384815.1. Lineage (NCBI taxonomy): Bacteria > Bacillati > Actinomycetota > Actinomycetes > Mycobacteriales > Mycobacteriaceae > Mycobacterium > Mycobacterium toneyamaense. Next base: position 4,476,544 of record NZ_AP040333.1, on the reverse strand, counting down.
CAGGCCGCCGGCCGTGGCCTCGGGCACACCGGCGGCACGTTGGACAAGCTGGAAGCGATCCCCGGATTCACCGCCGAGCTGTCGAAAGACGCTATCCGCCAACAGCTTTCCGGCATCGGCGCGGCGATCTTCGCGGCCGGCGACCTGGCGCCTGCCGACCGCAAGATCTACGCCCTGCGCGACGTCACGGGCACGACGGAATCGCTACCGCTCATCGCCAGCTCGATCATGAGCAAGAAACTGGCCGAGGGCGCCCGCTCGCTGGTGCTGGACGTCAAGGTCGGTCGCGGTGCGTTCCTCAAGACCGAGGCCGAGTCGCGTGAGCTGGCGCGCACCATGGTCGACCTCGGCACGGCCTACGGCGTCCCGACACGGGCCTTGCTCACCGACATGGACCGGCCGCTCGGTCGCGCGGTCGGGAACGCGATCGAGGTCGCCGAGTCGCTGGACGTCCTGGCCGGCGGCGGCCCGGACGACGTCGTCGCACTGACTGTCGCCCTGGCGCGCGAGATGCTCGACGTGGCCGGCCTCGACGGCGTCGACCCCGCCCAGACCCTGACCGACGGCACCGCGATGGACTGCTTCCGGCAACTGATCGCCGCACAGGGTGGCGATCCCGATGCGCCCCTGCCGATGGGGACGCACACCGAGACGGTCGTGGCGTCGCGAAGCGGGGTGATGGGCGACGTCGACGCCATGGCGGTGGCGATGGCGGTGTGGCGGCTCGGCGCGGGACGGGCCCAGCCCGGAGACCCGGTGCAGGCCGGGGCGGGGCTGTACCTCCACCGGCGCAGCGGTGAGCCCGTCGCGGCCGGTGAGACCCTGTTCACGCTGTACACCGAGACCCCCGAGCGGTTGCCGTCTGCGCTGGCCGAACTCGACGGCGGGTGGTCGGTGGACGACACTGCGCCGCCGCAGCGTCCCGTGGTGCTCGACCGCGTCGAATAGCCGCGAAACCAACGGTGGTCAGCGACCCCGCCCGCCACTAGGGTCGTCCGCATGGCTGACGATGACCTCCGCGACTTCGAGCGCACCGAGTTCACCCACGATGGCACGACCCGCACGGTCTTTCGGAAGGGCACCGGTCCGGCCGTCATCGTGATCGCCGAGATACCCGGCATCACGCCCAAGGTTCTCGACTTCGCCCGCAAGGTCGCCGACCTGGGTTGTACCGCCGTGCTGCCGCACCTGTTCGGCATCCCCGGCCTGGATCCGAACGCCAGCAACCTGGCGGCGCTCAAGGCCATGGGGTCGGCGCTGCCGTCGTGCATCAGCAAGGAGTTCACCATCCTCGCGACCGGAAAGACGTCGCCGGTGGTCGATTGGCTGCGCGCGTTGGCCCGTGCCGAACACAAGCGGTGCGGTGGCCCCGGCGTCGGCGCCATCGGCATGTGCTTCACCGGCGGCTACGCCCTGGCCATGGCCACCGACGACGTCATCCTGGCGCCGGTGCTGTCCCAGCCGTCGATGCCGTTGGGCCTGACCGCCAAGCAGCGCCGCAACATCGACATCTCGCCGGCCGACCTGGAGGTCGTCAAGGGCCGGTGCGCCGCGGGCCTCAACGTCATCGGCATGCGGTTCAAGAGCGACAAGCTGGTGCCGGCAGAGCGTTTCGACTTCCTGCGCGAGCAGCTGGGTGACGCCTTCATCGCCGTCGAACTCGAGGACTCCGACGCCAACCCGGATGCGCGCCTGGCGCCGCACTCGGTGGTCACCGAGCACCTGATCGACGAGCCGGGCCAGGCCACCCGGGCGGCGCTGGACCAGGTGCTGGATCTGTTCCGGACGCGGCTGCTGCTGGCGGACGAGCCGGCGGGCTAAAAGCGACGATCCGGCGCAAGATGGACAGATGACCACCCTGACGCTGGATCAGATCAAGCAGGCACCGAAAGCGCTGTTGCACGATCACCTCGACGGCGGGCTGCGTCCCGCCACGGTGGTGGAGCTGGCCGAACAGAGCGGCTACGGCGACCTGCCCACCATGGACATCGACGAGCTCGCGAAGTGGTTCCGCACCCAGGCGCACAGCGGATCGCTCGTCCGGTATCTGGAGCCGTTCGCGCACACCGTCGGCGTCATGCAGACCACCGATGCGCTGTACCGCGTCGCGTACGAATGCGTCGAGGATCTGGCCGCCGACAACGTCGTCTACGCCGAGGTGCGGTTCGCGCCCGAACTGCACATCGACGGCGGTCTGGTGCTGGACGAGGTCGTGGACGCGGTGCTGGCCGGGTTCGCGGACGGCGAGAAGGCGGCGGCCGCGGCCGGGCAGGTGACGACGGTCCGCTGTCTGGTCACCGCCATGCGGCACGCTGCCCGGTCTCGCGAGATCGCCGAGCTCGCCATCCGGTTCCGCGACCGCGGTGTGGTCGGCTTCGACATCGCCGGTGCCGAGGCCGGCTACCCTCCGACCCGCCACCTCGATGCCTTCGAATACATGCGGGGCAACAACGCGCGGTTCACGATTCACGCCGGCGAGGCCTTCGGCCTGCCGTCAATACACGAGGCCATCGCGTTCTGTGGCGCCGACCGGCTGGGCCACGGCGTCCGCATCGTCGACGACATCGAGGAGGGGCCGGACGGCACCTTTCACTTGGGTCGGGTGGCGAACATCGTGCGGGACAAGCGAATTCCGCTGGAGATGTGCCCGAGCAGCAACGTGCAGACCGGCGCCGCGGCCAGCATCGCCGAGCATCCGTTCGACCAGCTGGCGCGGCTCCGCTTCCGCGTCACCGTGAACACCGACAACCGCCTGATGAGCGACACCACCATGACGCAGGAGATGGCGCTCCTCGTGAACGAGTTCGGCTACGGCTGGACCGACCTGCAGCGGTTCACCATCAACGCCATGAAGTCGGCCTTCATCCCGTTCGACGAGCGACTGGCGATCATCGACGACGTCATCAAACCGCGCTACGCCGTGCTGGTCGGGTAGCTGTCGGTCGGGGCGTCGTCGACGAAGCCGGAGCGCCCGGCCGCGCCCGCCGACACCGGCTCCTGCCGGGCGTTCCGCTGGAACGCCTTCGGCACGAACTTCTCGGTGTTGTACCTGCCGCGCGGGTGCACCACCTGCGGCCACCAGAACCAGCGGCCGAGCAGCACCGCGATCGACGGCATCAGCAGCGACCGCACGATGAAGGTGTCGATCAGCAGACCGATCGCGATGGTCGAACCCATCTGCGCCAGCACGATCAGCTTGCTGGCCATCATGCCGGCCATGGTGGCCGCGAACACCAGTCCGGCCGACGTGACGACACCGCCGGTGCCGGCCATGGAGCGGATGATGCCGGTTTTGAGGCCGGCGTGGATCTCGTCCTGGAACCGGGAGACCAGCAGCAGGTTGTAGTCCGAGCCGACCGCCAACAGGATGATGACCGACATCAGCATGACCAGCCACTGCACCTGGATCCCGAACAGGTCCTGCCACAACAGCACCGAGATACCGAACGACGCGGCGATGGAACTGCCCGCCGTGCCGACGATCGTCAGGGCCGCGACCGCGCTGCGCGTCAGGATGAGCATGATCATGAAGATCAGCGTCAGCGATGACACCACGGCGATCATCAGGTCGTAGCGGGCGCCGTCGGCCATGTCCTTATAGGTCGCCGCGACGCCGCCGAGGTAGATCTTGGCGTCCGACAACGACGACATCTTCAGGGCGTCCTGGGCGGCCTTGCGTTCGGACTCGACGCGGTTGATGCCGTCGACCGTCGCGGGGTCGGTCTGGTGCGTGATGAACATGCGCGCGGACTTGCCGTCCGGCGACATGAACATCTTCAGGCCGCGCTGGAAGTCCGGGTTCTGGAAGGCCTCGGGCGGTAGGTAGAACAGGTCGTCGTTCTTGGCGCCGTCGAAGGCAGCACCCATCGACAACGCGGTGTCGTTCATGGCCTGCATCTGGTCGATGAGGGCCTTCTGCGAGTTGTACGACGCCAGTGACAGGTCACGGCTGGTCTTCATCGACGCGATGGTCTGGGGGAGCAGCGCCGTCAGCTTCGGTGCCAGGTCGGCCAGCTTGTCGGTGTTGACCTGGACGTCGCCGGTCCGGTCGGTCAGCTCATCGATGCCGTCCAGGGAGTCGAACACCGACCGCATCGCCGCGCACATCGGGATGTCGAAGCAGTGCGGTTCCCAGTAGAAGTAGTTGCGCATCGGCCGGAACTGGTCATCGAAGTTGGCGATGTTGTTGCGCATCTCCTCGGTGACCTCGAGGAGCGCCTGCGACTTACGGGCCGAGTCCTGTGTCAGCTTGGTCTGCTCGAGCGACAGCGCGTACTGCTTTTCCAGGATGCTGATCGACACGTTGGTGGCGTCGACCATCCGGAGCTGGTCCTCCAGCTGCTTGCGCTGGAACGGCAGGTTCATGTTGCTGGTCTGGCCCGAGACGCTCGTCTGGAACGGAATCGAGCTGTGCTGGATGGGAATTCCCAGCGGCCGGGTGATGCTCTGCACCATGGCGATGCCGTCGGTGTGCATCACGTTGCTCGCGATCTTGTTGAGCACCAGCATGTCTGCGGGATTGCGCATGTCGTGCGTCGACTCGACCATCAGGATGTCAGGGTTCATGCGGGCCTGCGTGAAGTGCCGGTCGGCGGCGGCGAAACCGACGTTCACCGGAGCGTCCTCAGGCAGGTAATAGCGGTCGTTGTAGGCCGGTTTGTAGCCGGGGATGGCGACGATGCCGACCAGCACCACGAACAGGCTGGCCACCAGAATCGGTGCGGGCCACCGCACGACGGCCGTCCCGATGCGGCGCCAGAAGCGGCTCTGCGGCGGTCGCTTGGACTCGTACATCCCGACGCGGCTGCCGAGGTACAGCACGGCCGGGCCGAGCGTCACCGAGATCGCCACCACGACGAGCATGCCGATCGCGACCGGTGCGCCCATCGTGGTGAAGTACGGCAGGCGGCAGAAACTCAGGCAGTACGTCGCGCCGGCGATGGTCAGGCCGGAACCCACGATGACAGGGGCGACGGACTTGAACGTCGCGTAGTACGAGTCGTCCCGGTCCAAGCCGATGCCGCGGTCTTCGCGGTACCGCCCGAAGATGAAGATGCCGTAGTCGGTGGCCGCGGCGATGGCCAGCATCGTCAGGATGTTGCCCGCGAAGGTCGTCAGCCCGAACACGTCGTGGGTGGCCAGCACCGACACCACGCCGCGTGCGGTCAGCAGCGCCAGGAACGTCAGGAACAGCTGGACCAGGGTGGTCCGCACCGAGCGGTAGACCACCAGCAGCATGCCGGCGATCGCGGCCAGGGTGATCAGGGTGATCATGACCAGGCTCGCGTTGCCGATGACGTGCATGTCGTCGGTCAGCGCGGCGGGACCGGCGACATGTGCCTGCACCCCCGGCGGCGCCTTCGTCTCCTCGATGACCTTGCGGACGGCGTCGACACCCTCGTTGGCGAGCGTCATGCCCTGCTCGCCGGCGAGGTTGATCATCACGTAGGACGCCTTGCCGTCGGCGCTCTGTGCACCGGCCGCGGTCAGCGTGTCGCCCCAGAAATCCTGGATGTGCTGGATGTGCTCGGGATCCTGCTGCAGTTTGCGGATGATCTCGTCGTAGTACTTGTGGGCGTCCGGACCGAGCGGTTCCTTGCCCTCGACGACGATCATGATCGTGCTGTTGGAGTTGAACTCCTTGAAGTTCGCGCCCATCAACTTCATCGCGTGCATCGACGGTGCGTCCTCGGGCGCCATCGGCGCGGCATGCAGCTCGCCGACGACCTCCAGCGGCGGCGCGATCACGTTCACCAGGACGGCGATCGCGACCCAGAACAGGATGATCGGCACAGACAGGATGCGCAGCGCATGGGCGAACTTCGGCCGCTTTTCCGCCGTCTCGTGCTGTGTCTCAAGTGTTTCGGTCATGCGGACTTCACCAGGCAGTAGGTCTGGGCGTTGACGCCATCGGCGGACTGCTCCTCGCGGACCGTCCCGTTCACCGTGACGCGGCAGCCGATGTGGTCGCTGCTCTGCTCACTGTCGCTGCGCGCCATCAGGTTTGCGCTGACGGTCGGCAGCGTGGTGGACAGGGTGACGGACCAGGGCAGCACGGCGCTCACCGAGTGCACGTTGGCGTCGGGATCGAAATAGCTGATCTCTGCCGAACTTCCCGGCGGCCCATAGACCTCGTACACCAGGACCTTGGGGTTGAACTGGACGATCTCGACGCCTGCGCCGGCATGGGCGTTGAGGTTCTCCGACCCGAACTTCGCGTGCAGGCGGGACACCACGAGGCCCGACACCGCCAATACGGCCACCAGGACGAGCGGTATCCAGACTTTCTTCAGCAGGCCCTTTGATTCCGACCGCACCCGACCACCTTCCGCTCAACACGCGCTGACCGAATCCCCGACGATCAAGCTGCTGCCTTCGCCTGCGCTCGGCAGGCGGCTCCGCTCACTCAGCGGATTCTTGGGAAATTCTTACGCCTTGCTAACTAATTTTGCAACGCGGCGTAGTTGTGTGTCGGCTGTGAGCGCGCGCGGTGGCCGGGCGAGTCGGGGTTTCAGTCGGACAGAACGGCCCGCAGCGCGTCGGCGAATTCGCCGGGCGCACTCATGAACCCGCCGTGATCGCCCGGGAAGACGACGGGCTCGACGCCCAGCAGGCGGCACAGCGCCAGCGAGGTGCCGTAGGTGATGAGATGTTCCGACTCGGCGCCGATGCCCACGACGACCCGGCCGGCCCGCAACGCCTCAACATCAGGCAGATACGTTGTGGTGCAGAGCAATTCATGGTTGAAGAACCGGGACAGGTCGGCGAGTTGCTTGGTCATCTCATCGGGAGCGGGCGGCGGCCCCTGCGGCCCGGGAGCGCCGTCGTCGGCCTGATCGAAGCCCGCCGTCGCCATGAACTTCGCCATGGCCGCGCCCGGCCCGTCGCTGTGGAAGGTGTCGATGATCTCCCGCGTCGCGGCGCGCTGCCTGGCGGCTTCCGAGGCCGGCAACAACTCCAGCAGCGGCGGCTCGTGCGCGATCAGCGTCCGTACCCAACCGGGGTACTTGGCGGCCAGCGCCAGGCCGGTCACCGCGCCGCCGCTGGAGCCGAACACGTCGGCCGGACCGGCACCGAGATCCTCGAGGACCGCGGCGACGTCGTCGGCCCGCAGTTCGGGCGTCGAGTCCTGTGCGGGATCGTCGATGGGGCTGGCGCCGAGTCCCCGCGGGTCGTACGTCACGACAGTGTGGTCGGCGGCCAGGGCATCGGCCACCGCGGCGAACTCCGATGCCGTCATGGGCGAACCGATGACGGCCAACACCGGCCCGCTGCCCCGCACCTCGTAATGCAGCGTGGCGCCGGGAACGGCGAGATTTCGGATGATGGGCTGGGCGCTGGTCTGGGTCATGTCAGTGCAGACCCGACCGACCGGCCTAACTCATCGCACCGCGCGTCATTCCTGACGCAGCCGCGACTCGACGAAACGCTCCAGGGTCTCCCACTGGGCGACGGCCTCGGCGTACGGCTTCGACGGGGCGCCGACGGTCTCGGGCTCCAGCACATGACCGACGAACTTGCCCAGCGGCTGGCTGGTGGTCAGGTACTTGTCGGCGGTGCCGTCCTCGGCGTAGTCGCACACGTCGCGCACGAACTCGACCGCCAGGTCCAGCTGCTCGCGGTCGACGGCCTCGGGGCCGTCGGCGATGTCGTCGGACAGGCCACTGAGCACGTAGACGTTGTCCTCGGTGACGCGGATCTGCAGCGAGCCGTCGGTGGCAGCGGTGCGGATGTCGCTGTAGGCCTCGAAGCTGGACAGGTCGCTCTCGTGCTCGTCGGCCAGGTAGCGGGCCAGCGTGCGCTCCGAGCCGAACACGCTGATCCGGCCGTTGCGGCCGAGGAACCGCGGCTGGTCGTTGTAGTAGCAGCGCAGCGTGTAGAGCGTGGCGCCCTTGGTCATGATGCGGATCGGGTCGATGCCGACGCGCTCCCAGAAGTCCTCGTCACTGCCGAGCAGCTGCCGCTCGGCCTGCGCGGTGAGGGCCGCCTCCTCGGAGTCGGTGTCGACCTCGTCCTCGATGACGACGTCGTCGACGTCGGTCTCATCGACCTCGTCGAGTTCGTCTTCTTCGGGCTCGGGTGCGGGCTCGTCGAGTTCGGCCTGGGCCTTCTCGGCGGCCTTGGCGTCGACCTCGGGGGTGGTCACCAGGGCGTCGATGGCGTCGAGCACATGGTCCCAGCTGCGGCCGACGGCAGCCTCGATGTCGGCCCAGCGCTTACGGCCGGCCCGGCCCGAGTAGGCCTCGGCGCCGCCGCCGAGCGTCGACAGCACGGGGTTGCCGTTGAAGAACTTCGCGACCGCGATCAGGTCGCAGACCGAACCGAGCGCGCCGACCACCTGGAGCGTCCGCCGCAGCGAGGTGACGGACTCCTCGGTGGGCTTCTCGGCGACCAGCTCGGGCACGCCGACCAGGTCGTGGATGTGGCTCTCGTCGGGGTTGAGGCGGTGGGCGTTGGCCTCGCCGAGCGCCTTCCACTTCGGATGGTCGGCGAGGTCGTTGTCGGTGTTGGTCCGCACGAAAGCGGCCAGGTCCGCGACGGATTCGAAGGCGTAGAGGTCGTCGCCGTGACCCAGGAACGCTTCCCACTCGTCGTCGGAGTCGCGCCACAGCGGCGCCCACAGGGTGTACAGATCGCCATTGGTCAACCCGAGCCGAACCGGCACGATGTCAGCAGCCATGCGGCACAGCCTATCGACGTGCGGGTCGGGCCACGCTGGGGGCATCTTGTCGGTGCAGATCGTCGCGCAGGTGGCGCAGGGCGGTGGTGACATCAGCGGTGGCGTCGGCCCTCGACAGCTCGGCAGCCGTACGCCGGAACACCGCGAGCGCCGCGCGGGCGCGGGCCATCGCGTCGTCGTATTCCGGCTTCATCTATGGGCCGCATTCCTCATCGCGCTCGTTCCTCGCTGCTTGATCGTCATGCGGCGGTGTCATGCCGTCGGGCGGAAGAAGCCGTGGAAACCCTGATTCAGGTTGGTCGTCCGGATGGGGGACAGCTGAACCGGATCGCCCGCCTCGACCATGAGACCGTTCCCGACGATCATCGCGACGTGGCCGTCCCACACCGCGAGGTCGCCCGGGCGCAGCGAGCCACGGTCGACGGCGGCGCCCACATCCTGCTCCTGCGCCAGCCTCGGCAGGTCGAGTCCCGCTTCGCGGTATGCCCACTGCGTCAGGCCGCTGCAGTCCAGGCCAACGCCGGGCGTCGTGCCACCCCACACGTACGGCACGCCGAGCTGGGTGAGGGCGTGCCGCACCGCGTCGGCGGCGACCTTGTTCGGTGCGGTGGCGGTGCTGCCGTCGGGCAGCGTGACGGCCTCACCGGCGCCGAACTTGCCGGGGTCGGGTGGCCGGCGGTGGTTCCGTGTGCTGAGTGCGGCTTGCGCAGCGTGCGCTGCGGGAGTCGCGAGGGCGCCGAGTCCGCCGGCCCCGGTCGCACCTTGGCCACCGGATGCACCCAGGCCGGGCAGGCTCACAGCCGGGCCGGATCCGCTTGTCTCCCACGCCGATCCGTGACTCTGGGGTGCGGGGGCACTCGTCGTCGCGGTGATCTGCTCGGCCTGCGTGGCGAGTTCGGTGTGCAGCTCGTCGACGACACTGATGGCCTCAGCCAGGGCCCGGCCGGCTTCGTCGACGAGCGCGGCGGCGTCGGCAGGGGATTCGAGAGTGGCTTCCAGTTCGGTCGCGCGGGCCTCGAAGTTCTGGAGGATGGTTCGGAGGCGCTCGCGGGCCCGGGCCACCGCGGCAGCGGCCCGTTCGGTGTGCGTGCTCAGTTGCCCGGCCGTCATCGCCATCGCCACGATGGCGGTGACCGCCGCGCTCGCGAACTGGCCCGCACTGCCTGCCGCCGTGCCGGTCCACTGGTCCTGGGTCCGCTGCCATCCGTCGTCGGCAGCGGCGGCCACGCCGTCGAGCCCGGACTGCACCGCACGCAGGGCGCCGGCCGGATCCGCGCCCGAGAAGCCGGGGCCCACCAGTGCCTGCACGTCTCGGATCGGCGCGGCCAGCGCGGCTGCCAGGGAGCCCGTCACCACCAGGTTCCGATCCGGCCGCCGACGTTGTCGTCGGCGTCGACGAAGGTGTTCGCGGTGGCGACGGCGGTCGTGGCGCCGGAGTCGAGATGCGCGCTGAGGCGGTACGCCAACTGGGCCTGGTGGTGCGTCGCCTGTGCGAGTGCCGCGGCGAAGGCCTCGCCCACGGGGCCGAACACGTCGAACTGTCGGGCGATGGCGGTCAGGTCCGCGGCGTGCGTGGCCAGTTCGGTGCTGTGACCGCGGTAGTCCGCGGACAGGTTGTGCAGGGCTGACGGGTCCACGGTCAGGTTTCGGATCATGTGGATAAGACGGGCGCCGCGCCCGTTCGGTTCCATTAATGTTGGCGCCCATGGACGTCCGGGTCGTCGATCACCCTCTGGCCGCGGCGCGGCTGACCACTCTGCGCGACGAGCGCACCGACAACGCCGGGTTCCGGGCGGCGCTGCGCGATCTGACGCTGATGCTGGTCTACGAGGCCACGCGCTCGCTGGCCAGCGAGGAGCTGCCGGTGCAGACCCCGGTCGCCGTGTGCACCGGCTCGCGTCTGTCGAACCCGCCACTGCTGGTTCCGGTGCTGCGGGCGGGCCTGGGCATGGTCGACCAGGCACACGCGCTGATTCCGGAGGCTCAGGTCGGCTTCGTCGGCATGGCGCGCGACGAGACGACGCACCAGCCGACGCCGTACCTGGAGTCCCTGCCGGCCGACCTGAGTGGCCGGCCGGTGATGGTGCTCGACCCCATGCTGGCCACCGGCGGGTCGCTGGCGTACACCCTGCAACTCCTGGTCGACCGCGGGGCCGACGACATCACCGCGGTGTGCGTGGTGTGTGCACCGGAGGGAATTGCGTTGGTGGAGAAGGTGGTTCCGTCACTGCGACTGTTCACGGCCACCATCGATGCCGCGCTGAACGACGATGCCTACATCGTGCCGGGCCTGGGCGATGCGGGGGATCGGCAGTTCGGTCCGCGCTAGTGGACGATCGGCCCGGTCGGGGTCGGTAGCGGGGTTTGGGTCGGCCGGGGAACCGCGTCGGGCAGGTTCGGCTTGCCGGTGGAGTCGACGGACACCGTGCCGCCCCAGGCCATGAGAGCGCCGGTGTTGCAACCGCCTTCGATTCCGGTGGCGAAGACGCTCACCTGCATCGCGCCTGCCGACATGTGGGCATGCGGGCCCACGGCGGTCTGACCTGGGCTGAGCCGGTAGCTGCTGCTGAGGGTGCCCGGAGTTCCTGCGGGACTGACCGAGAAGCGCACCGAGATATCGGAACAGCCGTCGGCGGCGTTGGTGAAGGACGGCTGCACCCAGTCGTCGGTCGGAAGGTCGAAGCGGAGCACCGCCGGCTGCCGGCAGTCCTGCACGGTGGCAGGCCGACAGTACGTCGAGATGTACTGCTCGGCGTGGACCGCGGCCGCCGGTGGGGCGAGAGCGATGCCCGCAGTACCGATTCCGCCGATCAGGACCGTCGCGGCGCCACCGCAGCGGCGAGCGAGTGTGTTGTCCGACATGCCGACACCTCTTTCCTCCGTTGAATCGAGGCTAAGTCGCACAGGAGCCCGCCGGATATAAGGGATCTCCCTACGGTTCGGCGTCAGGCCGGGGCCAGCAGGCCGGTGACCACGGCCTCGACGTCGCGTAGTTCGGCTGCGGCCGACGTCCGACCGGTCGCCAGATCGGCGGTCGGCGGCTTGCTGACCTCGATGTAGCACTTGATCTTTGGCTCGGTTCCCGACGGGCGCACCGCCACCCGCAGGCCACGGCCGGTGAAGACCAGGGCGTCGGTGCGCCGTTTTCCGCGCAGCTCGGCCAGGTCCTCGGTCCGGACCGGGACACCGGCGATCTGGGCCGGCGGCTCGGCGCGCAGGCGGGCCATCACCGCGTCGGCGTCGGTGTGCACCGAGACCGCGCCGGTGGCGTGGACGCCGAATTTCGTGGCCAGGGCGTCCAGTCGATCCTGCACCGTCTGGCCCTGATGGCGCAGCGCCACAACCAGATCGCAGAACACCACGGCCGCGCTGATGCCGTCCTTGTCGCGTACGGCATCGGGGTCGACGCAGTGCCCGATGGCCTCTTCGTACGCGTACCGCAGCGTGGCGCCAGGGATGTCCTGGTCGGCGCGCGCCAGCCATTTGAAGCCCGTCAGCGTTTCGACGTGGTGGGCCCCGTGGTCGGCGGCGATCTTCGCGAGCAGCTGAGATGAGACCAGTGAACTGGCGACGACGGTGGTCGCGGCTTCCTCGGGAGTCAGGTTCGACAGCAGATAATCGCCCAGCAGCCAACCGGTTTCGTTGCCGGACAACAGGCGCCAGCCGCTCGTGGTCGGGATGCCCACGGCGCAGCGGTCCGCGTCGGGGTCCAGGGCGATGGCGACTTCGGCGCCGGCCTCGGCGGCGAGGGCGAGCAGCAGGTCGGTGGCGCCGGGCTCCTCGGGGTTGGGGAACGCGACGGTGGGGAAGTCGGGATCGGGTTCGAATTGTGTTGCCACCGTCCGGATATCACTGATACCGGCGCGGTTCAGGACGTCGATCGCCAGCGCGCCACCGACACCGTGCATCGCGGTCAGCGCCACCCGGACCTCGCCTTGTGTCCGGCGTAGTGACCCGGCCCGGCGCGCGTACTGCTCGATGAGGGTTTCGTCGACGGGCGTGACGGGCTGCCGGGCGATGCCGGTCGGTGCCTGCCGCATGGCCGTTTCGATGTCCCGGTCGGTGGGTGGGACGATCTGGATGCCGCCGTCGAAGTACACCTTGTAGCCGTTATCGGCAGGGGGATTGTGCGAAGCGGTGATCTGTACGCCGGCAACGGCGTCGAGCTGCCGCACCGCGTAGGCCACGACCGGGGTCGGCGCGGGGTGGGGGAGAAGGATGACGGAAAACCCTTCGGCGGCAAAGATTTCCGCGGTTGCGGTGGCGAATTCGTCGGAGTGGTGCCGGGCGTCCCGGCCGACCACGACCGTCGACCCGCCCAGGCAACGGTCCTTGAGCACCTGCGCCACGGCCCACGTCGCGCGGCTGACGGTGGTGACGTTCATGGCGTCGAGGCCCTCACGCATGGGGCCACGCAGGCCCGCGGTGCCGAAGGTCAGGGGTGTGTGGTTCACGGGGCCATTGTGCTCGCAGTGGGCGGACGTATGCGGCGACGTTGGAAAGATGACGACGGGACTATCTACGAGTGGGACAGCCAGCACGGCAAGGTTGAGGTCTACAACAAGCGTGGCGTTCATCAAGGCGAATTCGACCCGGACACGGGTGCGCAGACAAAGCCAGCAGATCCCGGACGGAAGGTGGAGCCGTAGTGCTTACGTGGTGGCTTCAGGGTTTTGACCGCACGACGGAGCGACTAGTGCAGGAAACTCATCTGACCCGTCTGACGGTGGCTGCGATTCGCGAGATCCTGCGGGTCGACGATGACATTCCTGTGGAGCCCTTTGACTTCGATGTTCCGAACCTCGATGCGGTTCGATCACTGGCGGAGTATGCGGATCAGCCGATTGCAATCGATGAAGCGCTCATCTATCAGTTGGGTTGCTACGAGGGCTCATAGAAGTTTCGAAACGCCTGAATCGGCTTTCGTTGGGCGTTGCCTCCATCAAAGCTTGGTGTCGCTGTCTCACAACCGCGCCAACACCTCGGCCAGCAGCGTCCCCATCCGGGTCGCTGACTGGCGTCCGGCCTCCAGGACTTCGGCGTGGCTCAGCGGCTCACCGGTCATGCCGGCCGCCAGGTTGGTCACCATCGAGATGCCGAGCACCTCGGCGCCGCCGGCGCGGGCCGCGATGGTCTCGTGCACCGTCGACATGCCGACCAGGTCGGCGCCCAGGGTGCGCAGCATCCGGATCTCGGCGGGTGTCTCGTAGTGCGGGCCGGGCAGCCCGGCATACACGCCTTCGGTCAGTGACGGGTCGACCGCGCGGGCCAGTGCCCGCAGCCGCGGCGAATAGGCGTCGACCAGATCGACGAACTGGGCGCCGACCAGAGGCGACCGCGCCGTCAGGTTCAGGTGGTCGCTGATCAGCACCGGCTGGCCCACCGAGTACTCCGCGCGCAAGCCGCCGGCGGCATTGGTCAGCACCACGGTGCCCACACCGGCCGCGATGGCGGTGCGCACCGGGTGCACGACATGGCGCAGGTCGTGGCCCTCATAGGCATGGATGCGGCCCAGCAGGACCAGCACGTTGCGGCCGCCGACCTGCAGCGCGAGTGCCTGACCGCCATGACCCGACGCGGTCGGTGGGGTGAATCCGGGCAGGTCACCCATGGCGATGGTGGCTGACGGCTCGCCCAGCACGGCGGCGGCCGGGGCCCAGCCGGAACCGAGGACGACGGCCACGTCGAAGCCGGCGATTCCGGTGCGGTCACGGATGGCGGCGGCGGCCGCAGCGGCGGCGGAGTCAGGGGTGGCCTGCGGATCGGTCACGGCGTCCACCTTAGTTGCCAGCTGCGGCCGAACAGGCCGGTGCGATACTTCCATGATGTTGACGGGAGACGCTCTGCAGACGGTCACCGATGCCGTCGCGCGTCACCGTGCCGATTTGATCGAGCTGTCCCACTCGATCCACGCCGAACCGGAACTGGCTTTCGCGGAGCACCGCAGTTGCGCCAAGACCCAGGCGCTCGTGGCCGAGCGCGGCTTCCACGTCACCCCGGCCGCCGGCGGCCTGGATACCGCGTTCCGTGCCGACTACGGCAGCGGTGAGCTGGTGATCGGCATCTGCGCCGAGTACGACGCGCTGCCCGGTATCGGACATGCGTGCGGGCACAACATCATTGCCGCGTCGGCGGTCGGCACGGCACTGGCGCTGGCCGAGGTCGCCGACGAGATCGGCATCACCGTGGCATTGATCGGTACGCCCGCCGAAGAGGCCGGCGGCGGAAAAGCGTTGCTGCTGAACGCAGGGGTGTTCGACGACGTCGCGGCATCGGTGATGCTGCACCCCGGTCCGGTCGACATCGCGGGGGCGCGGTCCCTGGCGCTGTCCGAGGTGTCTGTGGCCTACCGCGGGCGCGAGTCGCACGCCGCCGTCGCGCCCTACCTGGGCATCAACGCCGCCGATGCGGTGACGGTCGCCCAGGTCGCGATCGGGCTTCTGCGTCAGCAGTTGACGCCCGGTCAGATGGTGCACGGCATCGTCACCGACGGCGGTCAGGCGCCGAATGTGATTCCGGCGCATACGGAATTGCTGTACACGATGCGGGCCACGGACTCCGCGTCACTCGACGAACTGGAAGTACGCATGTTCTCGTGCTTCGCGGCCGGCGCCTTGGCGGCGGGCTGCACGCACGAGGTGACGGAGGTGTCGCCGCGGTATGACGCGCTGACGCCCGATCCGTGGTTGACGACGGTGTTCCGCGCCGAGATGGAGCGTCTCGGCCGGACGCCGCTGCCGGTGGACCTGGAAGTGTCTGTGCCCCTCGGCAGTACCGACATGGGCAACGTCACGCAGGTGATGCCGGGAATCCACCCGGTCGTCGGGATCGAGGCCAATGGCGCGTCGATCCATCAGCCGGAGTTCACCGCGGCGGCGGCGGGGCCGAGTGCGGACAAGGCCGTCACCGAAGGCGCGATCATGTTGGCGCGCACGGTGGTTGCACTGGCGCAGGCACCTGACGAGCGGGCCCGGGTTTTGCAGAAGATGGCGGACCGGGCGGCGGTTCAGCGACAAGTGAAGGCAGGGCGCGGATGACCCTCTCGGACCACGCCGAGCGCTGGCTGGCCACGAACTACGACGACCTGGTCGGCTGGCGGCGGCATCTGCACGCCAACCCCGAGTTGGGCCGGCAGGAGTTCGAGACCACCAAGTTCGTTGCGACGCGGCTGGCCGAGGCCGGGTTGAACCCGAAGATTCTGCCCGGCGGTACCGGCCTGACGTGCGATTTCGGTCCCGAGGACCGGCCGCGGATCGCCCTGCGCGCCGACATGGATGCGCTGCCGATGGACGAGCGCACCGGCCTGCCGTTCGCCTCGACCGTGCCCAATGTGGCGCACGCCTGCGGACACGACGCGCACACCGCGGTGCTGCTCGGCACCGGGTTGGCGCTGGCGTCGGCGCCGACGCTGCCGGTCGGTGTGCGCCTGGTGTTCCAGGCCGCCGAGGAGCTGATGCCCGGCGGCGCGCTGGACGCGATCTCCGCGGGTGCACTGGCGGGCGTGTCGAGAATCTTTGCGCTGCACTGTGATCCGCGGCTCGAGGTCGGCAAGGTCGCCACCATTCCGGGTCCCATCACCTCGGCCGCCGATCAGATGGAGATCACCCTGCACTCGCCGGGCGGGCACACGTCGCGCCCGCACCTGACGGGTGATCTGGTCTACGCGCTCGGCTCGCTGATCACCGGGGTGCCCGGCATCCTGTCCCGCCGCGTCGATCCGCGGCACAGCACCGTCATGGTGTGGGGCGCGGTCAACGCCGGATTCGCGTCGAACGCCATCCCGCAGACGGGCACCCTGGCCGGGACCATCCGCACCGCCAGCCGTGATGCCTGGGTCGAGATGGAATCGATTGTCCGCGAGATCGTTTCGTCCCTGCTGGCGCCGCTCAACGTGGATCACACGGTGCTGTACCGCCGTGGCGTCCCGCCGGTGGTCAACGAGGAACTCTCGACGCGCATCATGACCCACGCCATCGAGGCGCTGGGCCCCGACGCCTTGGCCGACACCAAGCAATCCGGTGGCGGCGAAGACTTCTCGTGGTATCTCGAGGAGGTGCCGGGGGCCATGGCGCGCCTCGGCGTGTGGCCCGGCGTCGGCCCGCAGTTGGACCTGCACCAGCCGACCTTCGACCTCGACGAACGCGCCCTCGCCGTCGGCGTCCGGGTCCTCGTCAACATCATCGAACAGGCCGCCGCTTTCTAACTGCGAGCGTGGGTGTCTGCTCCTAACCGCGAGCGGCCGTGTTTGTACGCCGACACGCCGTGTTTCGCGTGCATCTTGGGGCCGCTCACGCTCGCCGAGGGGCCGTGAACTGCGCACCTGATCCACGTGCCGCGAAATTCCACAGTTCGTGATTGATCCACAGATCGTCTGATGCGCCTTTCGGCCACAGCCGTGGAAGCCGAGCATCAACGACGTGGACGCCGACCTTCAAGCACTACTCGACCTCCAGGACGGGGTAGCCACCAGCGCTCAGATCCTGTCGAAGCTGTCCCGCAGGACCTTTGACTCGTATCTGAAAACTGGTGCGCTCGAACGTATCTGGCAAGGGATCTACTCGCGGGGTGAACCCGACGACTGGACGCGGCTGCGCGGCCTGGACCTCTCGGCCGGCAAGCCGGTCCCGGTGTGTCTGGGGACGGCGGCGGCCCTCTACGGATTCGACACCGAGAATCCCAAGGACCTGCATGTGCTCAATCCCGCAGGTTCACATCTGCGGCACGCTGATGGACTGATGATCCATCGCCGCGACGGCGCACCGATGGTTGTGGAGCAGGGCCGGCCCGCGACCGCGCCGGCGTGGACTGCGATCGAAGTAGCACGCTCGCTGCGAAGGCCACGTGTACTGGCGACGCTCGATGCTGCTCTGCGTTCCGGCACCTGCGACCGGGTGGAGTTGTCGCGGGCGGTGACCAGGCAGGCCGGACGTCGCGGAATCGTCATCGTGAGGGAGATGTTGCCGATCGCAGATCCACGCGCGGAGTCGCCGATGGAGAGCGAGGCGCGCCTCGTGATGATCGACGGCGGCCTACCGATGCCCGAACTGCAATACGAGGTCATCGACGGCCGGGGAAAGCTGCGTCGGCTGGATTTCGCGTGGCCGCAGTACATGGTCGCCGCAGAGTACGACGGATTGGATTGGCACAGCGGACCGGACGCGATGTTGGCCGACCGCGAGCGCAGTTCGGCACTGATGGACGTCGGATGGACGGCGATCTCGATGGTGTTCGAGGACGTCCGCTACCGCCCGGACGACCTCGTCGCGCGCATCAACGCGAACTTCGGGCGCGCTCGCGCCGCCTGAGCGGCCCCAAATTGCACGCGAAACACGGTGTGTCGCTGTACAAACACGGCCGCTCGCGGGAAAGAAAAAGGGACTAGGGCCCGATGTTGCGGGAGGGGCGGGTGCGGAGGTGGTGGACGTAGTCCGCGGGGGCGCCGGCGATCTCGGCGGCCTCGGCCATGACGCCGAGGTACCGCGCCGAGGGCAGCCCGCCTTCCCAGGCGTCGACGACGTACATCCAGGCCAGCACGGGGTCGGTGGAGGTGTCCGACGACACCCGGTGCACCCGGCAGCGGATCTTCTTGTGGATCCCCAGCTCGGAGCCTTCCCACCGGTCCAGGCGTTCCTCGTCCTCGCGCGTCATGTCGTAGAGCACGACGAAGACCTTCGAGAGCGGATCCTCGACCAGCGTCGCCAGCGCGCCCTCCCAGCCGATGTCGGCGCCGGCGAACGTCAGTCGCCAGCCGTGCAGCCACCCCGTGGCCGCCATCGGAGAATGAGGCGCCCGCTGAAGCATCTGCTCCGGATGCATGTTCGATCCGTAAGCGGCGTAGAGCGGCACTCGGCAAGCCTACGGCTTGTTGTCCGGCGACCAACACCCAACTCGGGGTTAGATGTAGCCGTGGCTACCCGCATCGTGATCATCGGCGGCGGTCCCGCCGGATATGAGGCCGCCCTGGTCGCCGCCGGTTACGGCCGTGAGGCAACCGAGGTGACCGTCGTCGACCGCGACGGCATCGGCGGTGCCTGCGTGCTCTGGGACTGCGTGCCGTCCAAGACCTTCATCGCGTCGACGGGCGTGCGCACCGAGCTGCGCCGCGCCGACGGGCTGGGCTTCGACATCAAGATCGAGGACGCCAAGATCTCGTTGCCGCAGATCAACAACCGGGTCAAGACGCTGGCTCGCAGCCAGTCCGTCGACATCGGCGGGCAACTGCTGCGCGCCGGCGTCAACGTCGTGGCCGGCCGCGGCGAGCTCGTCGACAGCATCCCGGGAATGGCGCACCACCGGGTCAAGGTCACGACGCCCGACGGGCGGTCCGGCGTGCTGAAGGCCGACGTGGTGCTGATCGCCACCGGCGCCAGCCCCCGGGTCCTGCCCAACGCGGTGCCCGACGGCGAACGCATCCTGAACTGGCGGCAGCTGTACGACCTCACCGACCTGCCGGAGCACCTGGTCATCGTGGGCTCGGGCGTCACCGGCGCCGAGTTCTGCAACGCCTACACCGAACTGGGCGTCAAGGTCACGGTGGTGGCCAGCCGCGACCAGATCCTGCCGCACGAGGACTCCGACGCCGCCGCGGTGCTGGAGGAGGTGTTCTCCGAGCGCGGTGTGACGTTGGTCAAGAACGCGCGCGCCGATTCGGTGGTCCGGACCGAGACCGGCGTCAAGGTCAGCCTCGCCGACGGCCGCGTCGTGGAGGGCAGCCACGCGTTGATGAGTATCGGGTCGGTGCCCAACACCTCGGGCCTGGGGCTGGAGAAGGCCGGCATCGAACTCGGGCCGGGCAATTACCTGACGGTCGACCGGGTGTCGCGCACCAAGGCGCCGGGCATCTACGCCGCGGGCGACTGCACCGGCCTGCTGCCACTGGCCTCGGTGGCCGCCATGCAGGGCCGCATCGCGATGTATCACGCACTGGGTGAAGGGGTTTCGCCGATCAGGCTGCGGACGGTCGCCGCCGCGGTGTTCACGCGCCCGGAGATCGCCGCGGTCGGCGTGCCGCAGTCCGCGATCGACGCCGGCACGGTGCCGGCCCGCACCCTGATGCTGCCGCTGAACACCAACGCGCGAGCCAAGATGTCGCTGCTCGAGCACGGTTTCGTGAAGATCTTCTGCCGCCCGGCCACCGGTGTGGTGATCGGCGGCGTCGTCGTCGCGCCGATCGCCTCCGAGCTGATCCTGCCGATCGCGCTGGCGGTGCAGAACCGCATCTCGGTGACCGATCTGGCGCAGACGCTGTCGGTCTACCCGTCGCTGTCGGGCTCGATCATCGAGACGGCCCGCCGGCTCATGGCTCACGACGATCTGGACTGACACGCGAACCGCACCGACCACGTAGGCTCGGTCACGCAAGGCCTACCGACGAGTAACCACGAGGAGTTCCGCCGTGAGTGACCCGATTCCCGGTCCGGGCAATGGTCAGACCCTGCTGAGTCCCGCGCAGCGCGACACCGCATGGAACCGGTTGGGCTCCGAGCAGTTCGACGTCATCGTGATCGGCGGCGGTGTCGTCGGCGCCGGTGCGGCGCTCGACGCGGCGACGCGCGGCCTGAAGGTCGCCCTGGTCGAGGCTCGCGACTTCGCGTCCGGCACTTCCAGCCGCAGCAGCAAGATGTTCCACGGCGGCCTGCGCTACCTGGAGCAGCTCGAGTTCGGCCTGGTTCGTGAGGCGCTGCACGAACGCGAACTGTCCCTGACGACGCTGGCGCCGCATCTGGTGAAGCCGTTGCCGTTCCTGTTCCCGCTGACCAAACGGATCTGGGAACGTCCCTACATCGCCGCCGGCATCTTCCTGTACGACCAGCTCGGCGGAGCCAAGTCGGTGCCGGCGCAGAAGCACCTGCTCAAGGCCGGGGCGCTGCGGCTGGCACCCGGGCTCAAGCGCAGTTCGCTGATCGGCGCGATCCGCTACTACGACACCGTCGTCGACGACGCCCGGCACACCATGACCGTCGCCCGCACCGCGGCGCACTACGGCGCCGTTGTCCGCACCTCGACGCAGGTGGTGGCGCTGCTGCGCGAGGGCGACCGGGTCACGGGCGTGCGGGTCCGCGACTCGGAAACCGGTGCGGTGACCGAGGTGTGCGGCCACGTGGTGGTCAACGCCACCGGCGTGTGGACCGACGAGATTCAGGCCCTTTCGAAGCAGCGCGGCCGGTTCCGGGTCCGCGCCTCCAAGGGCGTGCACATCGTCGTCCCGCGGGACCGCATCGTCAGTGAGGTGGCGATCATCCTGCGTACCGAGAAGTCGGTGCTGTTCGTCATCCCGTGGGGGACGCACTGGATCATCGGCACGACCGACACCGACTGGAACCTGGACCTGGCGCACCCGGCGGCGACCAAGGCCGACATCGACTACATCCTCGGACACGTCAACAAGGTGCTGGCGACACCGCTCAACCACGACGACATCGACGGCGTCTACGCGGGTCTGCGCCCGCTGCTGGCCGGTGAGAGCGAGGAGACCTCGAAGCTGTCCCGCGAGCACGCGGTCGCGGTGCCGGCCCCGGGCCTGGTGGCCATCGCCGGCGGCAAGTACACCACCTACCGGGTGATGGGCGAGGACGCCATCGACGCGGCCAGTGAGTTCGTGCCGACGCGGGTGGCGCCGTCGATCACCGAGAAGGTGCCGCTGCTGGGTGCCGACGGCTACTTCGCGCTGATCAACCAGACCGAACACGTGGGCCAGCACTATGGTCTGCACCCCTACCGGGTGCGGCACCTGCTGGACCGTTACGGCTCGTTGATCGGTGAGGTGCTGGACATGGCGGCCGACCGGCCTGACCTCTTAGAACCCATCACCGAGGCGCCGGTGTACCTGAAGGTCGAGGCCTGGTACGCGGCCGCGGCCGAGGGCGCACTGCACCTCGAGGACATCCTGGCGCGCCGCATGCGGATCTCCATCGAGTACCAGCACCGCGGCGTCGACTGCGCCCGTGAGGTCGCGGAAGTTGTTGCGCCCGTGCTGGGTTGGAGTGCCGAGGACGTCGACCGCGAGGTCGCCACCTACCTGGCGCGTGTCGAGGCCGAGGTGCTGTCGCAGACGCAGCCCGACGACGAATCGGCCGACGCGCTGCGCGCGGCGGCTCCCGAGGCCCGGTCCGAGATCCTCGAGCCGGTGCCGCTCGATTGAGCCTGCCCGTCCGTCCCGGATACGAGGGGATCGGGCCCGCCCGGCTACGGGTGCACGGTGGGCCGGTGCTGGCTGAGCTGCGGTCCCGGTTCGGCGACGAGGCGGCCGCCAAAGTGCTTGCCGGCGAGGTGCTTTGCGCCGACGGGTCGGTCGTCTCCGACACCACGGAGCTACCGGCCGGCGCGTTCATCTACTGGTACCGGGACCTGCCCGACGAGGTCGTCGTCCCGTTCGACGTGCCGGTGCTGTACCGCGACGACAACATCGTCGTGGTCGACAAGCCGCACTTCCTGGCGACCATGCCGCGCGGTGGGCACGTGGTGCAGACGGCGCTGGTGCGGCTGCGCCGGGCCTTGGGACTATGGGAACTCTCACCGGCACATCGGCTGGACCGGCTGACGGCCGGTGTCCTGGTGTTCACCGCACGGCGCGAGGTCCGCGGGGCGTATCAGACGATGTTCGCCTCGGGCGAGGTGTCCAAGACGTATCTGGCCCGATCGTCGGCTGGGACACTCGCCGGGCCCGTCGAGCTGCGGAACCGAATTGTGAAGCGGCGCGGGTCTTTACAGGCCGTCATCGAGCCCGGTGAGGTGAACGCGGTGACTTTCGTCGAGTCGCTGGGGGACGGGCTGTTCCGGCTGACGCCGGCCACCGGCCGCACCCACCAGTTGCGCGTGCACATGAACTCGCTCGGGCTGCCCATCGACGGTGATCCGTTGTACCCCACGGTGCTCGAGGTTCCTGTCGGCGACTTCTCCACGCCGCTGCAGTTGTTGGCCCACCGGCTCGCATTTGTCGATCCGGTGACCGGAGAGCAGCGGGAGTTCGTCAGTGAGCGGACGTTGGCGAACCGGCCCGAATAACCCCTGTGTTCTACTGCTAGCCATGGACCGCACCACATTTGACCGCCTGTTCGACATGACCGACCGCACCGTCATCGTGACCGGCGGGACGCGCGGTATCGGCCTCGCGATGGCCGAGGGGTTCGCGCTGGCCGGTGCCAATCTCGTGGTCGCCAGCCGTAAGCCCGACGCGTGCGAGGCTGCGGCCGAGCACCTGCGCGGTCTGGGTGGCAAGGCGATCGGCGTGCCCGTGAACATGGGCAACCTCGACGATCTCGACCGGCTGGTCGAGGCCACCGTCGCGGAGTTCGGCGGCATCGACGTGCTCGTGAACAACGCGGCCAACGCGCTCGCCCAGCCGCTGGGGGAGATGACGCCCGAGGCGTGGGCCAAGTCGTACGACTCCAACCTGCGTGGGCCGGTGTTTCTGGTGCAGAAAGCGTTGCCGCACTTGAAGACGAGCCCGGCTGCCGCGGTCCTGAACATGTCGTCGGTCGGCGCCTTCCAGTTCGCGCCGTTCGTGTCGATGTACGCCGCGGGCAAGGCGGCGCTGCTGTCGTTCACCCGCTCGATGGCGGCCGCCTACGCGGCCGACGGCATCCGGGTCAACGCCATCGCGCCCGGCCCCGTCGACACCGACATGGTGCGCAACAACCCGCAGGAGGCCATCGACGCGATGGCGTCGAACACGCTGCTGAAGCGGCTGGCCAGCCCCGACGAAATGGTGGGCACGGCGCTCCTGTTGTGTTCGGGCGCAGGCAGTTACATCACCGGACAGGTCGTCATCGTCGACGGTGGCGGGACGCCGCGGTAGCTGTCGGTACGTGTGCAGGGGGCCGTATGACTTCCCGTACATCACCCGCAGCGCGCCGTCGCGGACGAATCCCTTGTCGAGAAGCTTGATACCCGTGTTCGGAATGGCAGGGATGCCGGCGAGCTTGTGGCCGAAGCGGCCCATCCGGTACTCGCGGCCCCAGGCCGCTTCCAGGCGCCGGGTGTAGTTGGTGAAGTCGTCGGGGCCACCGTTCTGCAGCGCCGCGATGACGCATTCGCCGGCGACCAGGCCGGCCTCGAGCGCCTTCGAAATGCCCGCGCCGGAAACCGGTTTGGCGGCGCCGAGTGCGTCGCCGGTGAAAACCACACCCGGACGCCACGGCGGCCACGCGGTGAAACCCATCGGCAGCCGCCACGCTCGCACGCTCTTGCTCTTCTTCAATTCCGCGATCGACGGCAGCTCCCAGTCACGCGGCAGGGATGCCAGGAATTCACCGAGCAATTGCGTGGCGTTGATGGCCTGCCAGTTCCGGTAGCAGTTCACATAGCCCACGCCGATGTTGAGGACGCCGTCGCCCATGGGGAACACCCAGCCGTAGCCGGGCAACTGATCGCCCTGGAACTGCAGTTTGAGGTAGATGTCGAGCGAATCGGTGTCCGGCCGGTTGGCGTGCATCTCCGCGCGGATCGCGATGGCCGAGTAGCCGTTGTACTCCGAATCGATGTGCAGGGCGCGCTTTACGGGCGAGTACGCGCCGTCGGCGGCGACGACGGCGTCTGCGGAGATCTTCTCCCCGCTCTTGAGGACCACGCCGACCACCCGGCCGTCGGCATCGAGTTCAGGTCCCGCCACTTCGGCGCCTTCGCGTACCTCTGCGCCGGCCTTCTCGGCGTGCCTGAGCAACACCGTGTCCAACTGCGTACGGCTGACGGTGTGGCCATGATCGGGCATGCCGGGGCGGCGTGGGAAGGACATCTCCCACCGACTCGGGCTGAACACCGTGACGCGGTTGACCCGATGGAAGGTGGCGACTTCGTCGGCCAGGCCCATCTTCTGCAGGTAACTGACGGCGCGCGCCGTCAGTCCGTCGCCGCAGGGTTTGTCGCGGGGAAACTCGGCCTTGTCCACGACCAGCACTTTGGCGCCCACCCGCGCCGCCTGCCAGGCGGCGGCAGAGCCCGACGGACCACCACCGGCGACGACGACGTCGTACCGCTGTGCCATCGTGCCCCCGCCCGTCCCGAAGTGGCTCCAGTTCATCAGCTTTCGTGCGGAGCCGCCAGGTGACCAACTTACCGATGCGGGTCGTCGACTTTCAGGCTGTCCCCGGTGTTCGAGACGAAGACGACGAGGAGCTTGGCGGGTTCCGTCTGACTGGTGTTCTCGGTGAGCACGTGGTGCGCACCGGGCTGCTCCACCCAGTTCTGGCCCCGGCGATACTCGGTGACGGGGGAGTCGTCGACCTGGCTGCGCACCGCGCCGTCGAGGACGTAGGCGTAGATGAATGCGTCGCCGTGCCGGTGCGGCGCGGCCCGGGCACCGGGCGGGAATTCGACGACCGCCGAGGTGAATGTCTTGCCCGGCACGTTGGGCAGCGCCTGCTCGATGAGTGGGGTCAGTGTTTCGGGGGTCGGCGACGCGGTGTCAGCGAGTGACGACGCGCACCCCGTGGTTCCGGCGAACACGGCTGCGGCGAACAGAACTGTTGCACAGCGCATCCCGGTCATCGAGGCTGCTCGGTGATCTGAATGATGGTCTTGCCCGGGATGCGCTTGTCCGGTGCGAACGCCGCCACCGCTTCGGCAAGGGGCCGGACGGCACCGACGATCGGCGTGAGGCGTCCGTCGCGCACCCGGTTGGCGAGTTCGATCAGCTGCGAGCGGTCGGGTTCGACGACGAAGAACAGCCCGCGACCGTTGCGGGGAAGCACCTCGGGCGGCTCCGCGATGGTGACGAGCGTGCCGCCGTCCCGCACGAGCGCGGCCGAGCGGGCGAGGATGTCGCCGCCGATGACGTCCAGCAGGACGTCGACTTCACCGGCATCTTCCAGCTTCTCGGTGTCGAGATCGACGAAGGCGTCGGCGCCGAGCGCCAGTGTCCGGTCGCGGTCGGCGGTGCGGCCGGTCCCGATGACGAAGGCGCCCACTTCGTGAGCCAGCTGTACCGCGAGCGAGCCGACGCCGCCTGCCGCGCCGTGAATCAGGACCGTCTGGCCGGTGGCGAGACGACCGTGCGTGAACAGGCCCTGCCAGGCCGTCAGTCCCGATATGGGCAGTGCGGCGGCGACGACGTGGTCGATGTCGGCGGGTAGCGGCGCGAGGTTGCGGGCCTCGACGGCGGTGTATTCGGCGAGCGACCCGTCACGCGTCCAGTCGGCCAGCCCGAATACCCGCTGTCCCACGGTCAATCCGGTTGTGCCGTAACCCAACTCGACGACAACCCCGGAAAGTTCATGGCCGGGCACGCTCGGAGTCCGGTCGCGTCCCGCCCGGTCGGTCCAGGTGGCGGGCCAGTCCAGCTCGCCGGGCGTGAACCCGGCCGCATGCACCCGGACGACGACGTCGTTCTCGGCGGCGTGCGGGTAGGGCAGTTCCATCAGGGTCATGCCCTTGATGCCGGCATCACGATCGTTCACGACCATGGCTTGCATGACGTTTCCTCCTTCGGTCCACCTCCATGAGAACAATCGAGACCAATCAAGTCCAATGACCAGAGTTGATCTTTCCGATCAGCATCATTGATAGGTTGTCGCTATGGAACTGCGTCAGCTCGAACACTTCCTCGCGGTGGCCGGCGCGATGAACTTCTCGCGTGCGGCGCAGCAGGTGCATGTCGTGCAATCCGCACTGTCGATGTCGATCGCGAAGTTGGAGAGGGAGCTCGGCGTCGAGCTGTTCGATCGGACCAAGCAGCAGATCAAGATCACGCCGGCGGGTGAGTTGTTTCGCGAACACGCCCGGCGCGTCATCCAGACCGCGCGGCTGGCAAAGGATTCGGTCGGCGACTTCCGTGGCGAGCTGTCCGGAACGGTCGATCTGGGTTCGCTGATCTCGTTCGGCACCTTGGATGTGCCGAAGGTGCTCGGGGAGTTCCACCGCACCTACCCCTTCGTCCAGATCAGGCTGCGGCAGAGTCAAACCGGTTCGGCTGCTTACCTTTCGGCGATCGCGGAGGGTTCACTCGACCTGGCGCTGGTGTCGGCGCCCGACCGGTTCCCGCCACGGGTCCAGATGCAATTGATGTGTGAAGAGCCGATGGTCTTCGTCTGCCGTGCCGACCACCGCCTGGCGCAGCGTCGTCACGTGGACCTCACGGAGTTGTGCGACGAAGACCTGATCGGCTTCCCTCCCGAGTTCGGGCTCAGAAGGCTGGTGGAATCGGCGTTTTCGGCGGCCGGCGTCTCGGCGCGTACCCCGCACGAAGTCGCGCTCGAATATTCGATCGCAGCCAGGCTGGTTCAGCATGGGTTGGGCACCATCATCATGCCGGGCAGTGAAGCCGCGAACTTTCCGGACTTGCGCGCCATAGAGATTCGGCCCGCGATCGTGTGGCAGATCTACCTGGCTTCGGCGGAACAATCACAGATCGGCCCGGCCAGCGCGAAGTTGGCCGAGATGCTGCTGGCCGAAGTCGGGCCGCGCGCGTCCCGGTAATCCGGGCGTACCGGGGCTACCGTGGATGGCGTGGCATCCATCTTCGGCGACTCGCATCTGAAGAACGTCCGCCTGGTCACCCCGCAGACCACGAAGGGCTGCCAGGACTGCATCGCGGCCGGCACCCGCTGGGTGCACCTCAGGCTGTGCCTGACGTGCGGGCACGTCGGCTGTTGTGATTCCTCGCCGATGAAACATGCCAGCGCCCATGCGAAGACCCCGGGGCATGAGATCGTGCAGTCCTTCGAGCCCGGCGAGAACTGGCGGTGGTGCTACGTGCACGAGAAGTACGTCTGACCATGTCCTGATTTGTGGGATGCGTGGCATTGCGCGCTCTGTCAGGTAGGGCCGATCCGCGGACAAAATGGACTGTGTCCAATCAAGTCCGACGGAGAGTTGACGATCATGACCGAAGTCATTGCAGGAGTGACGATTCCGGATACCGAGCTGGTCCGGGAGGCCACCTCGATCGTCCGGAAGGCGACCGACGACACCTTGTTCAACCACTCCCGCCGGGTGTTCCTGTGGGGATCGTTGAAGGCCGCTGCGCGGGGCCTCGACGTCGATCCGGAACTCGCCTACGTGGGCGGTATGTTCCACGATCTGGGCCTGACGACGGAGTACGGCACCAAGCATCAACGGTTCGAGATCGACGGGGCCGACCTGGCTCGAAAACTGTTGCTGGACTTCGGCCGGAGTGAGCAGGAAGCGACGAATGTGTGGCTCGCGATCGCGCTGCACACCACACCAGAGGTCCCGCATCACCTGGCGCCCGAGGTTGCGGTGGTGATTCTGGGTGTCGAAACCGACGTCATCGGGCTGGGCCTCGACGAGATCAGTGC
Source organism: Mycobacterium toneyamaense (assembly GCF_055384815.1). Lineage (NCBI taxonomy): Bacteria > Bacillati > Actinomycetota > Actinomycetes > Mycobacteriales > Mycobacteriaceae > Mycobacterium > Mycobacterium toneyamaense. The sequence goes on along the minus strand of NZ_AP040333.1, from coordinate 4,448,611 downwards.
AGAGCAGCGCGCCGAAGTGGTTGCCGCCCATCCGCGTCCCGACTTCAAGAACCGCATCCTGCGGGCGTTCAACGACGGCATGGCCCATCGGCCGGCTACCACGTTCGGAACGATGAACGACGATGTGCTCGCACACTTCGATCCGTCGTTCGAACGGACGAACGTGGTTGACCTCATTCAGAACAACGCCTGGCCGGAGTAGCGAAGGCGATGGGCAATGCCGGGCCGGGCGACAGGACGCGGGGGAACCCGGCCCGGCATTGCCTTCGGATCAGGCCTGCTTGACGGCTTCGATGTCGAGGGTGATGGTGACCTTGTCGCCGACGACGGCGCCACCGGTCTCCATCGGCAGGTCGAGGTCGACGCCGAAGTCCTTGCGGTTGATGACAACTGACGCCTCGTAGCCCGAGACCTCGCCGTTGCCCATGCCGGGGCTCACGCCGTTGAACTCCAGGTTCAGGGTGACCGGGCGGGTGTTGCCCTTGATGGTCAGGTTGCCGTCGAGGAGGTACGCATCGCCGTTGGGGCGCACCGCGGTCGAGACGAAGGTCGCGACGGGGTGGTTCTCGGCGTCGAAGAAGTCGGCCGACTTCACATGGCCGTCGCGCTGCTCGTTGCCCGTGTTCAGCGACGTCACGTCGATCTCAGCGGTGACCGACGGGGTGCCGTCGGCGGCGACGGTGATGGCGCCACTGAAGTTCTCGAACTTCCCGCGGACCTTGCTGACCATCAGGTGGCGTACCGAGAACTCGACGGTGGAGTGGGCGGTGTCGATCGCCCAGGTGCCGACGCTGAGGGGAGCGGTTGCGGTGGAGGTCATGTGCCTGTCCTTTGCTTGGTTCGAGGGCCGGACTGTCCGGCCTCTGCCGATCACCAACCGGACTACGGTCCGGATTATTTCCGGCCGCCGACTCGCATTCCTTAATGAAAATGATTATCGTTAAGCCATGCCCTCGACTTCAGCTGACCTGATCCCTGTGACCGTACTTTCGGGCTTCCTGGGAGCGGGCAAAACGACGCTGCTCAACCACATCCTCGCCAACCGGGAGGGTCGCCGGGTTGCGGTGATCGTGAACGACATGAGCGAGGTGAACATCGACGCGGCCCTGATCGCCGGTCAGGGGCATCTCGACCGGACCGAAGAGAAGCTCGTCGAGCTCACCAACGGATGCATCTGCTGCACCCTGCGTGAGGACCTCATCACCGCGGTCGCGGATCTGGCCCGGCAGAACCGATTCGACCAGATCGTGATCGAGTCGACGGGCATCTCCGAGCCGATGCCGGTGGCGGCGACCTTCAGCTGGGAGTTCGAGGACGGCTTCATCCTGTCCGAGCTCGCCCGCCTCGACACGATGGTTACCGTCATCGATGCGTGCACCTTCCTGCCGGAACTGGCGCGCGGGGAAGCGCTCACCGACCGGAACCTCGCGGTGGCCGACGGCGACGGCCGCAACATCGCCGATCTGCTGGTCGACCAGGTCGAGTTCGCCGACGTCATTCTCATCAACAAGACCGACCTCGTGAGCGCCAAGACGACCGCGACCGTCGAGGCCGTCGTGCGGCGTCTCAACCCCAATGCGCGGATCGAGCGCACCGAGCACGGGATCGTGCCGCTGGCAACCGTTTTGGACACCGGCTTGTTCGATCCGGAACTTGCCGCGGAGGCTCCTGGGTGGGATGAAGAGATCGCCAACGGGCACACCCCGGAAACCGAGGAGTACGGGATCAGCAGCATGACGTTCCGTGCCGATCGCCCGTTCCATCCGCAGCGACTCGCCGATGCCCTCGACCAGGTGCGAGGTCTGTTGCGCAGCAAGGGTTTCTGCTGGATCGCCACCCGGCCGAACATCGCTGCCATCTGGTCGCAGGCCGGCCCCAACCTCACCATCGAACCCGCCCAGTACTGGACGAGCACCGAAATCGAGCCCGGTCAGGAGATCGTCTTCATCGGTATCCGCCTCGAAGCGGGCAAGGTGCGAGCGCTTCTCGACGCGGCGCTCCTCACCGACGACGAAGTGGCGGCCGGCACGGGTGCCTGGCTGCGTTACGCGGATCCGCTACCGGCGTGGACTGCGGCGCACAGTCACGTCTGAGGCGTGTCATTTGAAGCAAGCCCGCCGCGCAGGGGCATCACGCACTACCTTGGGCTGTATGACACGCGTCCGCGGTGCCGGCCCGGTCCGCCATGATCACGGCCGCCACTCGTGCCTCATCGCCGGGGAACGCGTGAAAATGACAACCGCACAACACATCACATGACGAGAGGGACCGCCTGATGTCGATTCACCCAGCACTGATCAAAGCCACCAGGACGGTGGCCACTGGCGTCATCGGCGTGGCGGCGTACGACGTGCTGCGCAAAGCGTTGCGTGCGGCGCCCATCCACGAAGCGAGTGTCACCACCGCATCGTGGGCGCTGCGCGGTACCCGCAAAGCCGAGGAGGCGGCAGAGAACGCCCGGCTGAAGGTCGCCGATGTGATGGCCGAAGCGCGAGAGCGAATCGGCGAGGAGGTGCCGCCGCCGTCGGTGGCCGACGCCGAACATTCCCATGACCACTGATGTGCTGACCGACGTGGCAGATGCGTCCCGCATCGCCGCCGACGCCGACCTGACGGTGATATCCGTTGCAGCGGGCCGGATTCGGGTTCAGGTTCCGTGGCTGCGGGGCGATGCCGTCGGGGCTGTGGCGATCGAAGATGCCGTCGACAAGGTCGGTGGCGTCAGAACTGTCCACGCCTACCCGCGTACCGCGTCAGTGGTGGTCTGGTACTCGCCGCAGCGCTGCGACACTTCGGAGCTGCTGGCTGCAATCCGTGCCGCGCAGGCCACACCGCGGCAGCTGGTCCCGGCTCGCTCGCCGCGTTCGGCTGACATTCACAACGCGGATGTACTGCGCATGGCGCTCGGTGCTCTGGCTCTCGCGCTCTTGGGAGTCCGTCGTTACGGCCTGGCCCGCCCGCGGTTGCTCGGGCCGGCCAGCCGCACGTTCGCCACCGGAGCGACCATCGTCACCGGATACCCGTTCCTGCGCGGTGCGCTGCGCGCACTGCGCGGGGGCAAGTCGCCCGGCACCGATCTGCTGGTGTCCGCGGCGACCATCGCGAGTCTGATCCTGCGCGAGAACGTGGTGGCACTCACGGTGCTGTGGCTGCTGAACATCGGTGAGTACCTTCAGGATCTGACCCTGCGTCGTACGCGCCGCGCCATCGCCGACCTGCTGCGGGGCGTTCAGGACACCGCCTGGGTGCAGCTTCACGACGGCACCGAGGTGCAGGTCAACGCCGAAACCCTGCGGATCGGCGATCTGGTCGTCGTTCATGAGCAGGTCGCGATCCCGGTCGACGGCGAGGTCGTCGCAGGGGAGGCGATCGTCGACCAGTCCGCCATCACCGGTGAGACGCTGCCGGTGACCATGGCACCGGGTGCGACGGTCCACGCAGGATCTCGTGGTCGTCCGCGGCCGGGTCGTCGTGCGGGCCCGCGCGGTGGGCAGTCACACGGTACTGGGCCGCATCGTGGCGAGAGTCGAAGAAGCGCAACGTGATCGGGCGCCGATCCAGACGGTGGGAGAGAACTTCTCCCGTCGGTTCGTGCCCGCGTCGTTCGTCTTGGCAACGGCAACGTTCGTGGCCACCGGCGACGTACGCCGGGCAATGACCATGCTGCTGGTGGCGTGCCCGTGCGCGGTGGGGCTCGCCACCCCGACCGCGATCAGCGCGGCCATCGGCAACGGAGCACGGCGTGGCATCCTCATCAAAGGCGGTTCACATCTGGAGGCGGCCGGCCGGGCCGATGCCGTGGTCTTCGACAAGACCGGCACCCTCACTCTCGGTCGGCACATCGTCACGAACATCGTTTCTTTCCAGGAGAGTTGGACTCCCGAGGAAATTCTCGCCTACGCCGCGAGCTCAGAGATTCACTCACGGCATCCGTTGGCCGAAGCGGTCATCCGCTCGACCGAAGACAAACACATCGTGATTCCGCCGCACGAGGAGTGCGAGGTACTCGTGGGTCTGGGGATGCGGACCCGCGCCGACGGTCGCACGCTGCTGCTCGGCAGCCCGTCTCTGCTGGAGCGCGAGGACGTCGCGGTGTGCGGCGAGGCCGATGCGTGGGTGCAGCGATTGCGCCGTCAGGCCGAGACGCCACTGCTGCTTGCCGTCGACGGTGAACTGGTGGGTTTGATCAGCCTTCGCGACGAGGTGCGCCCCGAAGCGGCAGAAGTGCTTGCGCGCCTGCGGGCCTCGGGTGTGCAGCGGATCGTCATGCTCACCGGGGACCACGCGGACACCGCGCAGGCCGTCGCTGCCGAGCTCGGCATCACCGAATGGAAGGCAAACGCGCTACCCGAGGACAAACTCGCCCTGGTGCGCACGCTGCATGACGAGGGCTACACCGTTGCGGTGGTGGGCGACGGGGTCAACGACGCACCCGCGCTGGCCGCGGCAGACATCGGTATCGCCATGGGATTGGCCGGCACCGACGTCGCCGTCGAGACTGCCGACGTGGCATTGTCGACAGACGACCTGCGGCGGCTGCTCGACGTGCGCGGTCTCAGTGACCACGCAGTCGGCGTGATTCGGCAGAACTACGCCATGTCGATCGCGGTGAACGCGGTCGGGCTGCTACTCGGAGCGGTCGGCGGATTGTCGCCCGTCCTCGCCGCGATCCTGCACAACGCGTCGTCGGTCGCCGTTGTCACCAACAGCTCGCGCCTCATCCGTCACGAGCTGGCACAGTCCGGCGCGAGGTCACCGAGCAGGTAGCGCTGCAGCGTCACGCCGAGGTCGGCGGCGAGCTGTTCGTTCGAGCGGTTGGCCAGTGGTTCCAGGCCGATGACGTAGCGCGCCATCGCGAAACCGTTGACCTGCGACATGACGAGCGCGGCGCGGTAGTCGGCATCGGCGGAGCCAAGTCCTTCGGCGATGGGCGCAATGATCTTGCGCGCCAGGAAGTCCCGGACCAGCTTCGCGGCTTCGGGTTCGGCCGTGGCCGCGCGCACCATGCCGATCATGGGTTGTCGCCGCACTTCATCGTCGAGAACCTCGAGGATGAACGTCGCCAGCCGGAGCCCCGCTGAGTCCTTGTCGCCGTCGAGCACCCGGCCGATGACCGTGGCGGGCTCGACCGGCAGTTCGACCACGGCGAGGAACAGGTCGCGCTTCTTGCCGTAGAAGTGGCTGACCAGCGCCGGGTCGACGCCGGCCTGCAGCGCGATCTGCCGCAGGGAGGTCCGTTCGTATCCCAATTCCGCGAACAGCTTTCGCGCGGTTTCCTCGATTGCCTCGCGGGTGCCGCTGGGGCCCGGGCGGCGTCCACCGCGGGTGGGTCGCTGGCTCATTCGACTTCCTGATTCACAGAATTCTTTACGTGTTGAATTATAGCCCCGGCGGGTCTACTGTCATACCGTCAACCTTCTTGATTAGCCACGCTAGAAGGCGTTCCGCGCAGTCCGTGCCTCGCGTACGGATTGAAAGGGGCACGGATGCAGCAGCTTTCGATCAGGCGCCGACTCGGCCGGCACTGGATGTATGTGGTGGCCGTGGTGGTGGTCGTGGTCGCCGGGTTCGCGGTGTACCGACTGCAGGGCATCTTCGCCTCGCATGACGTCACCTCGACCCCGAGTGGTGCGGTGAACGACATCGTGCCGTTCAACCCCAAGCATGTGGTGATGGAGGTCTACGGACCGCCGGGCACCGTCGCCACCGTCACCTACCTGGACGTCAATGCCCAACCGCAGCGTGCCGACTCCGTCACGCTGCCGTGGACGTACGACACGACCACCACGCAGCCCGCGGTGTTCGTCAACCTTCAGGCCCAAGGCGACAGCGACTCGATCGGCTGCCGCATCACCATCGATGACGCCGTCAAGGACGAGAGAACGGTGAACACCGTGCACGCCTTCACCTACTGTCTGGACAAATCCGGATGAGCGCCAACCGCGTTCCCGACTTCATCCGCCGGTACTCGGTGCTGATCGCGTTCTTCTGGCTGGGCCTGGCCGTCGTCACGAACGTCTTTGTGCCGCAACTGGAGACTGTCGCCGAGTCGCACAACGTGTCGCTGAGTCCGACGGACGCCCCGTCGCTGCAGGCGGCGAAGCGGATCGGCAAGGTCTTCCAGGAGTTCGACTCCGACAGTTCGGCCATGATCGTCCTGGAGGGTGACAAGCCGCTGGGGGCGGACGCACACCACTACTACGACGGTCTGATCGACAAGCTCACCGCCGACACCAAGCACGTCCAGCATGTGCAGAACTTCTGGGGTGACCCGCTGACGGCGGCCGGATCGCAGAGCGCCGACGGCAAGGCCGCGCTGGTGCAGGTGTATCTCGCCGGCAATCAGGGTGAATCGCTGGCCAACGAGTCCGTCGACTCCGTTCGCAAGATCATCGAGAACACCCCGCCGCCAGCAGGTTTGAAGGTCTATCTCACCGGTGCCGCGCCGCTGATCACCGACCAGTTCGAGGTGGGCCGCCACGGGACGCTGAAGACCACCCTGATCACCATCGGCGTGATCATGGTGATGCTGTTCTCGCTGTACCGCCGGATCACGACGGTGATCATGGTGATCTTCACGGTGATGATGGAGCTGACGGCCTCTCGCGGCGTCGTCGCGTCGCTGGCCAACGCCGGCATCATCGAGCTGTCGACGTACTCGACAAACCTGTTGACACTGTTGGTCATTGCCGCGGGCACCGACTACGCGATCTTCCTGCTGGGCCGGTTCCACGAAGCCAGATACGCCGGGCAGGACCGCGTCGAGGCGTACCACACCATGTATCACGGCACGTCACACATCATCCTGGGATCGGGCCTGACCATCGCGGGTGCGGTGTTCTGCCTGACGTTCACCCGGCTGCCGTACTTCGAGAGCCTCGGAATCCCGGCCGGCACAGGCGTTCTCGTCGCCGTGGTCGCCGCGCTGACGCTCGCGCCCGCGCTCCTGTGCATCGGCCGGCACTTCGGCCTCTTCGAACCCGTGCGCCAGTTGCAGACCCAGGGCTGGCGGCGCATCGGTACCGCCATCGTGCGCTGGCCCGGCCCCATCCTGGTGGTGACCATCGCGGTGGCCCTCATCGGCCTGATCGCCCTGCCCGGCTACAAGACGAGTTACGACACCCGTCCGTACATGCCGGCCGACGCGCCCGCCAACATCGGCTACGCCGCTGCCGAACGGCACTTCTCCCAGGCCCGGCTCAATCCCGAATTGCTGATGATCGAAGCCGACCACGATCTGCGGAACTCCACCGACATGATCCTGCTCGAGCGCGTCGCGAAGGCGGTCTTCCACACCGACGGCATCGCGCAGGTGCAGTCGATCACCCGGCCGCTGGGGACGCCGCTGGACCATTCGTCGATACCGTTCCTGATCAGCGCCGGAAACGCCGGCCAGATCAACAACCTGCCGTTCCAGCAGGCGCGTAGCGGTGACCTGCTGAAGCAGGTCGAGGTGATCAACAAGTCGATCGACATTCTGCGGCAACAGTATGCGCTGCAACAGCAGTCGAGCGGTATCACCCACGAGCAGGCCACGGCATTCCAGCAGACGGTCGCGACCGCCCAGGATCTACGAGACAAGATCGCGAACTTCGACGATTTCTTCCGTCCGTTGCGCAACTACTTCTACTGGGAGCCGCACTGCTACGACATCCCGGTGTGCGCTGCCCTGCGGTCCATCTTCGACGCGCTCGACGGCATCGACGAGCTGACCGATCAGCTGAACGACGTCGCGGGGAGCATCGCCAAACTCGATGCGCTGCAACCGAAGTTGCTCGCGCTGATCCCGCCGCAGATCGCCAGTCAGGAGACCAACCGCGAGCTGACGATGACGAATTACGCCACGAACAAGGGTCTCAACGACCAGGCTGCCGCATCGCTGCAGAACGCCACCGCGCTGGGCCAGGCGTACGACGCGTCGAAGACCGACGACTCCTTCTATCTACCGCCCGAGGCGTTCACCAATCCCGAGTTCCAGCGCGGTATGAAGCTGTTCATGTCCCCGGACGGCAAGGCCGCCCGGATGATCATCACGCACGACGGTGATCCCGCGACGCCGGAGGGTATTTCGCACATCGCCGCCATCCGGCACGCCGCGCAACAAGCGGTCAAGGGCACACCGTTGGGCGGGTCGAAGATCTATCTCGCCGGAACCGCGGCCACCTACAAGGACATTCAGGACGGCGCCAAATATGACCTCATGATCGCCGGCATCGCGGCCCTGAGTCTGATCCTGCTGGTGATGATGTTCATCACCCGAAGCATCGTCGCGGCCGTCATCATCGTCGGTACCGTGGCGCTGTCGTTGGGCGCCTCGTTCGGGCTCTCTGTGCTGATCTGGCAGGACATCTTCGGTATCGAGCTGTACTGGATCGTGTTGGCGCTGGCCGTCATTCTGCTGTTGGCTGTGGGATCGGACTACAACCTGCTGCTGGTCTCGCGGTTCAAGGAGGAGATTCACGCCGGCATCAACACCGGCATCATCCGCGCGATGGCCGGCTCGGGCGCGGTGGTGACCTCGGCCGGGTTGGTGTTCGCCGCGACCATGGCGTCCTTCGTGTTCGCCGACCTGCGGGTCCTCGGTCAGATCGGGACGACCATTGCCCTCGGTCTGCTGTTCGACACCTTGATCGTGCGGTCGTTCATGACACCGGCCATCGCGGCGCTGCTCGGACGGTGGTTCTGGTGGCCGCTCAAGGTACGACCACGCCCGGCCAGCCAGATGTTGCAGCCCTACGGATTTCGCCAGTCCGTGCGTCAACTGCTGCTATGGGAGGACGGCGATCCCGCGGTCGCGGGATCGGGTGCAGGTGCGCGGCGGCACGGAGGAGACGCATGACGGGCATCGAGCTGTGGGGCGGTCTGACCATCCTTGCCGGGTTGATGGCACTGATCCTGCTGGTGTGTGTCTTCGTGTACATCCGCGGCTTGGAGCGGCGGCCACCCGCCGCCCTGGGTGAACAGGTGGGCGCCCACAAAGCCGTATTGGCCAAAGTGCGCCAAGGCCAACCGATGTCGCAGGACGAGATCGACTACGCGAAGGAACTGGTGTCCGACGCCGGCTCGCCGCTCGCCTACGCGATACCCGCGCTGCTGTTCACCATGGGCTTCTTCTACGTGGTCGGCTGCATGTACGAACTCCAGGTCCACGGCGGCCACCCCTCGTTCCGCACCTTCGTCGGCGGCATCCCGATGCTGACCTCGCTCAACATCTTCGGTCAATTGCACCGGGTGGCACGACTGAAGAAGCGCGTGCCCTAGTTACCGGTTACCGAACGCTTTTGCCGCCAGATCGATGTGGGCCGAGGCCGCGAGAATCTGGCTGCGGTTCTCGACATGCAGTGCGGCCTGCAAGCTGGGGGCCTCGAGGTTGGCCCACAGCACCTGCTTGGTCGACTCGACACCGAATTTTCCGTAGCCGCACAGGGTTTCGGCGATGGCCAGGGCATCGGCGACGACGTCGTCCGCGGACAGTCGTGAGACCAGCCCAAGGCGCAGCGCCTCGTCGGCCTCGACCGTCCGGGCCGTGAGGATCAGATCGAACGCCTGACCGGCGCCGACGATCCGGGGGAGGGTGTAGCTCACCCCGATGTCGCAGCCGCCGATGCCCAGCTTGATGAACTGGGTGCAGAACCGTGCGCCGGGTCCCGCGATCCGGATGTCGGCGGCCAGCGCGATGGCGAAACCGCCGCCGTATGCCGGCCCGTTGACCGCGGCGATCACCGGCTGGCGCAGACTCTGGATCCGCGTGGTCAGCTCGGCGATACGTTCCTGCCAGCGCATGCCCGAGCGTGGAAATTCCAGTCCGCCACCGGCTTCCGGCGGGTTGGGGTCGGAAAGGTCCAGGCCGGAACAGAATCCGCGGCCGGCGCCGGTGAGTACGACGACACGGCACTCGTTGTTCCGGTGGATCTCCTCGAGGGTGCTGTGCAGGGCCTCGACGAGTTCGAGGTTCAGCGCATTGAGTTTGTCCGGCCGGTCCAGCGTGAGGACGGCGATATCGGGGCGAGGATAGGCGAGCGACAGCGTTGTCATGCGCCTGACGTTAGCCGCTGTGCCACCCGGCCACGCCGACGGCGATCATGCGCAGCTGCTTGCGTGCGGTCCGTTTGACGTCGTCCAGGGCCTTGGCGTCGTTGGCGTCGTCGATGGATTCGGCGGTGGTCATCATCGTGTTGACGAAGAGTCCGGCCACGATGTTCAGGTCCTCGGCGCTCCAGGTGGTGAGCCCCGGCAGCCGGCCGAGGTCGATCGCGAGCTCCGAGGTGATCAACCGGATTTCCGTGCGAATCGCGTAGCGCAGCGCGGTGACGCCGCTGTTGCGTTCGCGGCTGATGAAGCGCCAGTGCTCGGGGCGTTCGGCGACGCTGTTGAACAGGATGTCGACCGAGGACTCGATGATGCGCTTGGGATCGAGTTGGCCGGCGCGGGCGCCACGAAGCATCTCCCGCAGGGCGCGGAACGACTCGTCGATCAGGACCAGGCCGAGGGCGTCCATGGTTTCGAAGTGCCGATAGAAGGCTGCCGGCACGATGCCGGCCTCGCGGGTGACCTCACGCAGGCTGAGCGCGCTGAAACTGTCCTCGTCGAGCAGCTTGAGGGCGGCCGCGATGATGGCGCGGCGGGTGGCTTCCTTGCGCTCTTCGCGAGAGAGGTTGTCCTGGACGCGGGAGCTTGATGAGCGGCTGGACCTCCGGTCGCGTGAACCAGGGGTACGACTGTTCACCGAACAAAGTTTACACAGCGCACCGAAACCGCAGATCGATACAGATGTGTATGAGTTATCGATACGGATGTTCACCCTGTGATCCGGGCAACAACCTGCACTTTAAGTCTTGACGCGAACGGTTGGAGTCGGCCACTGTGTACACATGTTCACCGAAACTTTGAGCCGCCGGGTACGGCGCTCCGCCCTGGTTGGCATCCTCACCGGCCCGCATGGCGTGGACCGGTACACCGAGGTTTTCGACCGCACCTGGACTGTCAACGATGCCCGCGCCAAGGTCGTCGCGGTCCGTCGGCAGACGCCGCGCAGCGTCACCCTGACCCTGCAGCCCAACGACGCCTGGCAGGGCTTCAAAGCCGGCCAGCACATCAACCTGACCGTCGAGATCGACGGCCGTCGCCGCACCCGGTGCTACTCGCCGGCCAACTCCGAGGGCAGCCCGGTAATCGAGTTGACCGTCGGCCTGCACGACGGCGGCCTGGTCTCCACCCACCTGTTCGAGCATGCCGAGCCCGGCATGGTCGTCCACCTCGACTCCGTCGGTGGTGACTTCGTCCTGCCCGAGCAGCGCCCCCGGCGCATCCTGCTAGTCTCCGGCGGCAGCGGCATCACCCCGGTGCTGTCCATGCTGCGCACGCTGCGTGAGGAGAACTTCGACGGCGAGGTGGCCTTCATCCACTACGCCCGCAACCCCGAAGAGGCCGCGTACGCCACCGAGCTGGCCGCAACGCCCGGCGTGAAGGTGCTGCACAGCTACACTCGGTCCAACCGCGGCGACCTCAGCGGCCACTTCGGCCCGGACCACCTGGCCGCCGCGATGCCCAACCCCGATGCGGTGTTCGTCTGCGGCCCGCCGGCGCTCGTCGACGCGGTCAAGGACCTGCTGCCGGGCGCGCAGTCCGAGAGCTTCGTGCCCCCGGTCATCGCGGTCCCGACCGAGGCCTCCGGCGGCAGCGTCGCCTTCACCGAGAGCAAGGTCGACGTCGTCGACGACGGTCGCTCGATCCTCGAGCAGGCCGAGGCCGCCGGCCTCAACCCGACCAACGGCTGCCGCATGGGCATCTGCCACACCTGCACGCGCAAGAAGATCAGCGGCCCGGTGAAGAACCTGATCACCGGCGCCGTCTCGACCACCCCCGATGAAAACATCGAAATCTGTGTGACCGCCCCGTGCGGCGACGTCCAGATCGACCTCTAGACCACCCACCCAGCCCACACACTCAAAGGAGACGAACCATGGCTCAACGTCCCGCCCCCATGACCGCCGAGCAGTTCGACGAATTCGGCCGCGCGCTCGACGCCATCCGCGAACGCCACCTCGCCGACCTCGGTGACCGCGACTCCGACTACATCCGCAACATCATCGCCATGCAGCGCAAGCTGGAGGTCGGTGGCCGCGCCCTGCTGTTCCTGCCGCCGGCCTGGCCCATCGGCACCGTGATGCTCGGGCTGTCGAAAATCCTGGACAACATGGAGATCGGCCACAACGTCATGCACGGCCAGTACGACTGGATGGGCGACCCGGCGCTGCGCGGCCAGAACTTCGAATGGGATTCGGCCTGCCCGTCCAACCAGTGGCGGCACTCGCACAACTACATGCACCACACCTACACCAACATCGTCGACATGGACCGCGACATCGGCTACGGCATCCTGCGCATGAGCGAGGACCAGAAGTGGAGCCCGTACTTCCTGGGCAACCCGGTGTACGCCTTCCTGCTGATGGTGTTCTTCCAGTACGGCGTCGCGCTGCACGAGCTGGAGGCCGAGCGCATCCGCACCGGTGAAATCCGCCTGCGCGACAAGAAGGACATGCTGCGCGAGATGTGGGCGAAAGTCCGTAAGCAGACCATCAAGGACTACGTGGCGTTCCCGCTGCTGGCCGGGCCGTTCCTGCCGTTCGTGTTCGCCGGCAACATGACCGCGAACCTGATGCGCAACGTGTGGTCGTACGTGATCATCTTCTGCGGCCACTTCCCCGAGGGCACGCACGAGTTCACCATCGAGGAGACCAAGAGCGAGACCCGCGGCCAGTGGTACTACCGCCAGCTGCTGGGTTCGGCGAACCTGTCCGGCGGCAAGTGGTTCCACATCTTCAGCGGCAACCTGTCGTTCCAGATCGAGCACCACCTGTTCCCCGACATCCCGGCGCACCGCTACGCGGAAATCTCGCCCGAGGTCAAGGCACTGTGCGAGAAGTACGACCTGCCCTACAACACCGGCCCGATCCACAAGCAGTTCTTCTCGGTGGTCAAGAAGATCTGCCGCCTGGCCCTGCCGGACTCATGGCTGACAAAGCGGGCACCAGAAGGTGATCCGGTCACGGAGGTTGTTGAGGTCGCCGACGACGTCGAGGTTCTGGTGCCGGTTCCGGTCGCCTGATTCGATCAGCGTCCCGCACCTGCGACACGCCTGCCCGGCCCGGCCGTAAACCCAGAGTTGACGGCCGGGCCGGGTATCGCCCGTTGTAGTCCTGCTCCATCGGTTTCTGTTCAGCCACAACATGTCCCGGGCCCGCTGCGCCAGCCGCAGCGGGTCTTTCACTGTGCTGACCGGGGCGGTCGGGCGGCGGCCGACGATGAAACACAGCTCATTGGCGTAGACGTTGCCGACGCCGGCGAGGTTGCGTTGGTCGAGTAGTGCTTCATGCAGTGGCCGGTCGGGGTCCTGGGTGAGGTTCTGGGCAGCCCGGTGTGGATCCCAGTCCGGGCCGAGCAGATCCGGGCCGAGGTGCTTGACGGGCTCCTCGTCGTGGTCCCGCTTGAGGACTTCCAGGATGCCGAGTTCTGAACCCACCGCTTGAATGTCCTTGGTTTCCAGGATGATTCTCGTCTTGTGGTCGGGCCGGCGGGGCCTGGTGTTGACCTGCCACTTGCCCTCCATCTTGAGATGCGAGTGGATGCTGGCTTCGGCCGTGCGGATGAACAAATGCTTGCCGCGGCTGATGACGTCCTCGACCGTCTGGCCCGTGAGGTCGACGGTGGCGAACTTCGGGACGCGAATGTCGCAGCGCGTCAGCGTCTTTCCCTGCAGCGCCTCACGGAGGATCGCTGCGGTGTGAAAAACGGTGTCGCCTTCGGGCATCAGCGGATGTAGGCGTGGGCTCGGGTCAGCGCGCGTTCGGCGTCGTGCGCGATTTTCTGGACCAGGGGAGCGGCCAGTTCCAGCTCGTCGATCAGGTCGAGGGCCTCACCGGCCCAGATCGGCACGTAGTCCATGTCCAGCTCGGCGACCTTGGTGCGGAACTCGTTTTGTGCCTTGGGATCCGCGTCGAGCTCGGCGTCGCGGTCCTGCCACGTGTCGGTGAAGACGCTGCGCAACGTGCGCGCCGGATACTCGGCGGGCCAACGCGTTTCGACGGGCCGGGCGGCGATGTCGATGGCGCGTCCGCTCGTGGTGTCCGCCGCCTTCGCCTTGAGCATGACCTTCGACTCGGCGGCGCTGAGCAGGGACTCGTGGGTGGCCTCGAATCGGGTGCCGATCATGGCGCCCGCGGCGCCGAGCGTCAGTGCAGCGGCCAGGCCGCGGCCGTCTGCAATCCCACCGGCGGCAAGAACCGGGATGCCGTGCGCGATGTCGACGACCGCGGGGACGAACGGCAACGTCGACCGGCCGCCGTGGTGGCCCCCGGCTTCCCGGCCCTGCGCGACCAGCACCTGGACTCCGGCGTCGAGGGCCTGCTTGGCCTCATCGAGGCTGTGGACCTGGGACAGCAGCGGAATGCCGGCGTCGTGGATCGCTTTGGCGAACGGGGCCGGGTCGCCGAACGACAAGATGATGGCGGCGGGCTGCTGCGCGATCACCCAGTCGATGATCTCCTGATTGACCGCCCAGGTGAGTAGGCCGACGCCCCAGGGTTTTTCGGTGCCCTGCTTGGCCAACTGGCATTCGGTGGCGAGCATCGTGAGGTCGCCGCGGCCGCCGCCGATCAGGCCCAGCCCGCCACCCTCCGACACCGCGGCTGCCAGCCGGCCACCGGATACGTCGCCCATCGGGGCCAGGACGATCGGGTGCTCGATGCCGAACAGTTCCGTCAACGGGGTGTGCAGGGCCATGGCTTCACTCTAGGACTCGGTGTGAGCGGGTCCCGCGGCCGCGGAAGTTGACCTTGCCCCCGGCGGCAATGTTTACCCTCTCGATTGAGGACATTGACCATGCAGATTTCCGAGCTGGCCCGGCGGACGGGCGCGTCGACCAAGGCCGTGCGGTACTACGAGGACCTCGGCCTGCTGGCGCCGTCGCGCCTGCCCAACGGCTACCGGGACTACTCCGAAGAGGATGTGCAGATCGTCAGCGAGGTGCGTGCTCTCGCCGCCGTCGGCATCGCCCCGTCGAAGGCCGGACCGTTCATCGACTGCCTTCGTCATGGCCACGAACACAGCGACGAGTGTCCCGAGTCGCTCGTGGCGTATCGGGACAGCATCGCCGTCCTCGACGAGACCATCGCGTCGCTGACGCGGCGCCGACACGACCTCGCGGCGCGGCTCGACGCCGCCGCATGCCGAGCATTCGACAAGAAGGACGAACCGTTGACAGATTTCACGACGCTCCCCGCCGGCCTGCCTGTCCCCGAAAACGACGGCGCCGCTGATCATCTCGTCGGCCTGGAGGTCCCCGACATCACGCTGAGGTCGAGCGGCGGTGGGGAAGTCCAGCTGCGGCAGCTGCCGGCGGGGCGGACGATCGTGTATCTGTATCCACTGACCGGCCGTCCCGGTGCTGACCTCCCCGCGGGCTGGGATGCGATTCCCGGGGCCCGAGGGTGTTCCACCGAGGCATGCGACTTCCGTGACCACTTCGCCGAGCTGAAAGCCGCTGGGGCGAGCCAGGTCTGGGGACTGTCCAGCCAGGACGTCGACTATCAGGCAGAAGTGGTGCGTCGGCTGCGACTGCCCTTCCACATGCTGTCCGACGAGACGTTCGTTCTGGCCGACGCGCTGCGGCTCCCGACGTTCGCTGCCGACGGGCACCCGCGCCTCTACACCCGACTCACCATGGTGATCTGCGACGGCCGCATCGAGCACGTCTTCTACCCGATCTTCCCGCCGAACACGCACGCACAGCAGGTGCTGGACTGGTTGCGCCGAGCGTGAACTCCATCGTCGACTTTCCCGGGCAGATTCATACGGTCAAGACAACATCCATTGATTTGGGAGGTTGTCGTGCCCAGTGGGTATCCGCATTCGAAGCAGACCCGGCGGGAGTTGTTTGACCGGGTGTGTCAGGGCGCTCCATTAATCGAGACGGCCAAGGCGATGGGTGTGTCGACGACCTCGGCGTGGGTGTGGTGGCGCAACGCTGGTGCGATGAAACTGATCATGGGCAGCGGCATGCACGGGCTGGCCGAGGCCGGCGTTCCCGATCGGCCCGGTGGACGGGGGCATCGGCTCAGTCTCGATGAGCGCATCGCGATCATGCGGGGCCGCGATGCTGGCCTGACTTATGAGCAGATCGGTACGCAGATCGGCCGCCACCGCAGCGTCATCTGGCGTGAGGTGCGGCGCAACAGCAATGCCGACGGCGACTACCACGCCCGGATGGCACACGGGCGGGCGGCGCAGAGGTCACACCGACCAAAAGCGTTCAAACTCAACGACACCGCGCTGTGCGCCGCCATCGAAACGTGGATGGATGACGGGTGGAGCCCGAAACTGATCGCCGAGATGTTGGCCCGCGATCACCCGCATGACAGGCTCAAACGCGTGAGCCACGAAACCATCTACCAGTGCCTTTACGTGCAGGGCCGTGGCCAACTGCGCGCTGATCTGAACAAGTGCCTGTCCACCAAACGGGCCACCCGCAAGCCCCGCGACCACACCGAACGCCGCGGCAAGTTCACCGATGTGTTCACCATCAGTGACCGGCCAGCCGAGGCCAATGACCGTGCCGTGCCGGGACATTGGGAAGGCGACCTGATCCTGGGTACTCGCGGCGGCAGCGCGATCGGCACCCTGGTCGAACGCAGCACCCGGTTCACCATCTTGTTGCACCTACCCGACAATCACACCGCCGACTCGGTGGCCGCGGCGATGATCGCGGCGATGAGTGAGCTGCCCGAACACCTGCGCCGCAGCATCACCTGGGACCGCGGCAGCGAGATGGCGAACTGGCGTGACATCAAACTGGCGCTCAAGGCGCCGGTCTACTTCTGCGATCCGCACTCACCCTGGCAGCGCGGGAGCAACGAGAACACCAACCGGCTGCTGCGGTTCTGGTTCGAAAAAGGCACCGACCTGAGCGTGCACACCAAAGCCGACCTCACCCGTATCCAGGACACCCTCAACAAGCGTCCCCGACCCACCCTCGATCTGGACACCCCAGCCCAACGCCTAGCCGCGCTCTTGAACCAAGCCGCCTAGCCACGTTGCACTAATCGATTGACTTTGAGCCGAGATCCGCGCGATCACGTTCACGTTCGACGTACGCTCGGCTCGACATCGAGCGGGAGACGTCTGATGACAGAAGCATTTGTGCTTGGTGGTGTCCGCACTCCATTTGCGCGGTACGGCAGCTCGCTGTCGCACATCCGCACCGATGACCTCCTCGGCATGACGATGAAGGGCGCGTGCGAACGCGTCGGCGTCGAACTCGGCGCCATCGAGGACGTCGTCGCCGGTTGTGTGAACCCTGCCCACGAGGGGATGGGTGACGTCGCCCGCTGGGCGGCGCTCGCCGCCGGATTCCCGGACACCGTGGCCGGGACGACCATCAACCGATTCTGCGGTTCGTCGCTGAGTGCCACGATCAACGTCGCGCACGCGATCCGGGCCGGCGACCTGGGCGTGGGGATGGCCTGCGGCGTCGAGTCGATGTCGCGATCGGGCTGGGCCTACATGAAAGGCGACGCACCGTTCGCGCCGCGCGGGCCGGTCATCCTGCTCGACACCATGTGGGCCGGTGCCGGCGGCCCGCCCAACCCGGCGCTGCTGGCGCGCAACGCCTACATCAGCATGATCGAGACCGCGCAGAAGGTGGCTGATCGCTACGGTCTGACGCGCGAGGAGATCGACGCCTTCGCGCTGCGCACACAGCGAAATGCCAAGGCGGCCCGCGATTCCGGGCGCCTGGCCAAGGAGATCATGCCGGTCGAGATCGCCGCGACGAAGAAGGCGCCGGCGCGGCTTTTCGAGCACGACGAATTCATCCGCGACGAGACCACGGCCGAGCAGCTGGCGGCACTGCGACCGCAGCCGGGTACGACCCAGATGACCGCGGCCAATTCGACGCCGCTCACCGATGGCGCCAGCGCCCTGGTACTGGCGTCGGGGGAGCGCGCGGCGGAACTCGGCGTCGAGCCGTTGGCGCGGGTGGTGTCCTCGGCGGTGTACGGGATCGACCCGCTGTTCATGGGGCTGGCACCGGCGTGGGCCCTGCCCCTGGCCATCAAACGTGCCGGTCTGACGCCTGAGCAGATCGATGTCTGGGAGGTCCACGAAGCGTTCAGCGCGCAGGCCCTCGGGGTGTTGCGCGAGCTGCCCAATCAGCTCGACGGATTCGTCGTGCCCGACGAGAAGCTCACACCCAACGGGGGCGCCGTGGCGATCGGCCACCCGTTCGGCGCCACCGGTGCCCGGTATGTCCTGACCCTGGCCACCGAACTGCGCGAGCGCAATGCCCGCTACGGAGCCATCGGCGTCTGCGTCGGATCGGGTCAAGGCGTTGCCATTGTGCTCGAAAATCCCTCTGCTGCTTGAGGAGTAGGCGAGCGACTGGGTGCGATTTTTTGTCGTACCCCTCTGGTTTGATGGTGTTATGTCCAGCAGCGCAACGGCTTTCGATGTTGAGTCGTCGCCGTGCGAGCGGATGGATGCGTACTTCGCCGAGATCGGTGAGCTGACCGGTCAGCGCAACGCGATCGACGCGCGGCTGGTGCAGATTGCCGCCGAGATCGACCGGGACGGGCTCTGGGGTGCCACCGGTGCCCGGTCGATGGCGTCGTTGATGGCATGGAAAACCGGTGTCTCGCCGCGTAATGCGGAAGTGATGGTGGCGGTGGCGCACCGGTTGGAGGAGTTCCCGCGCTGCGCGGAGGCGATGCGGGCGGGCCGGTTGTCGTTGGATCAGGTCGGGGTGGTCGCCGAACACGCGGCCGACGGTTCTGACGAGCACTACGCGCAGTTCGCCGAATCCGCCACGGTCACGCAGTTGCGGACGGCGGTGAAACTGGAACCGCGCCCGGAGCCTGAGCCCACGCCTGAACCGGAGCGGTCGATCGCCAAGACCACCCATGATGACGGCTCGGTCACCTACAAGATCCGGCTGCCGAAGTTGGAGGCGGCGAAGTTCGATGCCGCCGTGGCGTCGCATCAGGACGCGTTGGTCGCGGACTGGAAACGCGACCACGAAGACACCGAAGGGCAAGTGTCGGAGCAGGCACCGCCGTTCCCGAACCAGGTGGACGCGTTCATGAGCGTGGTCGAGGCCGGCTGGGACGCCGACGTGGCACTGCGTCCGCATGCGCAGCACACCACCGTCGTCGTGCATGCGGACCTCGAACAGCGCACAGCCACCTTGCATCTGGGGTCGATGCTCACCGACGAGGAACGCCAACTGCTGTTGTGCGACGCCACCTGCGAGGTATGGCTCGAGAAACACGGGCAGCCGATCGGGGCCGGGCGCACCACCCGCACCATCAGCCGGCGGCTGCGCCGCGCGCTGGAACACCGCGACCGCTGCTGCCGCGTCCCCGGGTGCGGGGCCACCCGCGGTTTGCATGCGCATCACATCATTCATTGGGAGAACGGCGGGGAGACCGAACTGCACAACCTGGTGCTGGTGTGCCCGTACCACCATCGGCTGCATCACCAGCGGGTCATCACGATCACCGGGCCGGCTGATCGGCTGGTCGTCGCCGATGCCGCGGGCCGCCAGCTCGACGGCGGATCTCTTGCGCGGCCACCCACCTCAGCTCGCCCTGATGTGCCGCCGTGCCCCGGACCGACCGGGGAACGCGCCCAATGGTGGTGGTACCAACCCTTCGAACCACCACCCACACCCTCGACCAACTAGGGCAGCAGCGGCAGCCGCCACAGCGGTGCGCCGGGTTCGAGGAACCACAGCCGCGTCGCGGTCAGACGCAGAATCCGGATGGCGCCGGTCATCATGAGCACCGCCAGCGGCAGTTCGATCAATACCGCGGTGACCAACGGCACCGTCGAGTCGTGGCCGAAATCGGACGTCATGACGTCGAACCAGGCATCACAGACCAGCAGCACCCCGGTCGTGAACGCGGTGAGCAGCACGAGTTGACGACGCAACCAGCCCAGCACCGCGGTCGTGGCCATGAAGGCGACGAGGAGACCGTCGAAACCGATCCAGGTCGCCGGCCAGTTGTGCGCCGTGTAGTTGTCCGGAAGCGTGAATCCGAGGTAGACGACCCACGGGATCAGCACGATGCAGCTGCCGGTCATCACCGTCAGCCGGATGCGCCGCATCCTCCTCGCCATCGCGGGCGGGAACACTTCATCCAGTGGACGCTGCAAGCGCATGATCAGCTCGTGCCGCTGCGCCGGCGTCATCGCGGCGATGGCGGCGTCTGACAACCCACTTTCCATGCGGTCGATACTGCCGAACGTCTTGCCGGAGGCCTAGCGCAGCCGCAGCCCTCGCGGCGTTCGGGAGAAACCGGCGTCGGCAAGCGCGGCGTGGACCTCGGCCTGCGCCGCGTCGGGGGTGGGGGCCAAAACCGGCTCCCCGTTGACCTTCTCGATCAACAGCGACTGCAGCCGCCCCGCGCTCACCAGGTCGGCCAGCGCACCGGCCGCCGCGCGTTGTTGTTCCGGCGTGGCGTCGAACGACAACAACGACTTTCCGCCCCGTTCCAGGAACCACACCAACTCGCCGTCGACCAACGCCACCAGTGCGCCTGCCTTGCGGCCCGGCCGGTGGCCCGCGACCTCGGGCCAGGGGAGCGCGACGCCGTAGGGATTTCCGGGGTCGGTGGCGGCGAGCACGATGGCGGTGTAGTCGGGGCTGCTCTGGTCGACGTTGTCGAGGTAGTTGCGCAGCCGGTCCACTGTCGACGCCACTGCGAACTGTGCACCACCAAGCGATTCGATGAAATACCCGCGCTGGCAGCGGCCGGCTTCCTCGAAAGCCGTCAACACCTTGTACAGCGTGGCGAACCCGCCGGGCAGGCCGTCGGCCGCGCCGCGGGTGACGACGCCGTAGCGGTTCAGCAGCAGCTCGGCCTGAAAGTGCGCCCGCGTCGTGGATTCCGGCTCGGCGGGTGGCAGGGCCGACCACCGGCCGGCGACCGTCGGGTCGACGGTGCGGGCCTGCGGCCGGGCGACGCTGTAGCGGCTGAGCCGGGGCGGGCGCTGCTGCCGTTGCCGGTGCGCACCGCCCGGTTTGCGTCCCGCGTTGCCGAGCAGCGCCCGCACCGGGGCGAAGGTGTCGCCGGTGACCCAGCCGGCCCAGATCAGTTCCCACAGAGCCTGTTTCGCGTCGGTGCTGTCTTCGGCCGCCAGCTGCCGGAAGAAGTACGCCCCACCGCTGCCGAGTGTGTCGAGCAGCTCGCGATGTGTGTCGGTGAACTCGATCTCGGTGCCCGGCGCCAGCGAAAGCGGCGCGGTGTCGGCACGGTGGAACACGACCCAGCCGTCGTTGCTACCGATTTGACCGGCGCCAGACCACATGACCTCACCGGAGGCAAGGAGTTCGTCGAGCATCGCCGGCTGGTAGTCCGACACCCGTTGGCCGAACACGAGTGGTTCGACCGCGGATGCCGGAATCGGCACGCCGGCAAGCTGTTCGATGACCGAGGCCAGGCCGTCGATGCCGCGGGCGTCGCCGAATTGCTGCCAGGCCGGCAGGAACCGGGCGTATGCGGCGGTGCTCACCGGTTCGATCTGGGCCCGCAGCGCGGCAAGCGACCGGCGGCGCAGAATCTTCAGCACCGTGGCGTCACACCACTGTTGGTCGACGCTGTCCGGAAGATCGGTGAATTCACCGCGGATGAGCTTGCCGTCCAACACCATCCGGCTGAGGGCATCGGCAGTCACCCGATGCCCCAGGCCGAACCGGGTGGCCGCCTGCGTCGTCGTGAACGGCCCGTTGGTCCTGGCGTAGCGGCCGAGCAATTCGCCCAGCGGGTCGGACACCGTCGCGGTGAAACTGGCCGGCACGCCGACCGGCACCGCGACGCCGAGCCCGTCGCGCAGCAGGCCCATGTCTTCGACCGCGGCCCACCAGCTCTGGCCGGCGAAGGTCACCGACACGGCGCGCTTGGCGGCCTGGAGCGTGGCGCACCAGGCCTCGACATCGCTTGCGGTGCAACGCTGCCGGAGTTCCTCGGTGCTCAGCGGCCCCAGCAGCCGCAGGAGGTCGGCGATGCCCTCGGCGTCGCGGGCGGCCCGGTCTTCGGTCAGATGCTGCAACTGCCGGATGGTCGACGCCACCACGTCCGGGTCGAGCAGTTCGCGCAGTTCGACGCGGCCCAGCAGCTCGGCGAGCAGGGTGGCGTCCAATGACAGTGCGGCAGCGCGCCGTTCGGCGAGTGGACTGTCGCCCTCGTACATGAATGCACCGACGTAACCGAACAACAGCGAGGCGGCGAACGGTGATGGTGTGGCGGTCTGCACGTCGAGCACCCGGATCCGTCGTTGCGCGACGCGGCGCATCAACTCGATGAGCATCGGGACGTCGTAGACGTCCTGCAGGCACTCGCGCACCGTCTCCAGCACGATCGGGAAATCCGGGTACTTGCGGGCGATGTCCAGCAACTGGGCGGCGCGCTGCCGCTGGTGCCACAGCGGTGACCGCTTGCCGGGATGGCGCCGCGGCAGCAGCAGCGCCCGCGCCGCGCACTCGCGGAAGCGGGAGGCGAAGAGTGCGGACCCGCCGACCTCGGCGGTGACGATGGGCTCGATCTCATCGGCTTCGAAGACGAAAATGTCTGCGCCGGGCGGATTTTCCCCGGTGTCGGGCAGCCGGAGCACGATGCCGTCGTCGGACGCGGTGGGCTTCTCGTCGATTCCGTACCGCTCCATGATCCTCCGACCGACGGCCAGCGCCAGCGGACCGTGCACTCGCAGCCCGTAGGGGGAGTGCAGGACGATCCGCCAGTCGCCGAGCTCATCGCGGAACCGTTCCACCACGAAGGTGGTGTCGGTGGGCACGGTGCCGGTGGCCTGCCGCTGCTCGTCGAGCAGCTGCCACAGGTTGTCGGTGGCGTAGTCGTTGAAACCCATTGTGCTGCAGTACTCGTCGAATTCGGCGCGCGGCAGTCCAGCGAGCTTTCCGGTGAAGGCGCCGATCGCGGCGCCCAGCTCGGCGGGCCGGCCGGCGGCGTCACCGCGCCAGAACGGCAACCGCGCGGGCTGACCGGGCGCGGGCAGCACCAGCACCCGGTCGTGGGTGACCTCGGTGATGCGCCAGCTGGTGGCGCCGAGGGAGATGACGTCACCGGGCCGCGACTCGTAGACCATCTCCTCATCGAGTTCGCCCACCCGCGAGGGCTTTTCGTCACCGGTGGCCAGGTAGACGGTGAACATGCCGCGGTCCGGGATCGCGCCGCCGGAGGTGACGGCCAGCCGCTGCGCGCCGGGCCGGGCGGTGAGGGTGCCGCTGTCGCGGTCGTAGACCAGACGCGGCCGCAGCTCGGCGAACTCGGTCGACGGGTACTTGCCGGCCAGCAGGTCGAGCGTCGCTTCGAATGCGCTGCGCGGCAAGGCGGCGAACGGTGCGCTGCGGCGGACCGCGTCGAACCAGCGGTCGGCGTCGAGCGGTTCGAGGGCCGCCGCCGCGACGGTGTGCTGGGCCAGTACGTCGAGCGGATTGGTGGGTACCTGCAGCGTCTCGATCTCGCCGGCGCGCATCCGCTGCACGGTGACGGCGCAGTCGATCAGGTCGGTGCGGTGCTTGGGCAGCAGCACGCCCTCGGAGATCTCACCGACCTGGTGGCCGGCGCGGCCGATGCGCTGCAGACCACTGGCCACCGAGGGCGGCGCCTCCACCTGGATGACCAGATCGACGGCGCCCATGTCGATACCGAGCTCCAGGCTCGAGGTGGCGACGACGGCTTTGAGCCGGCCACTCTTGAGATCCTCTTCGACCTGCGCCCGGGCTTCCTTGCTGACCGAACCATGGTGGGCCTTGGCCAGCAGGCTCGGCGCGCCGAACGTCTGTCCGCTGCCCATGAGGTTGGCGGGCGCGCCGCCGCCGACCTGCGAGTTGCGTTCATTGGGCAGTTCGATGCCCGAGCGGGCGGCGTGAATCTCGTTGAGCCGCGCGGTGAGCCGTTCGGCCAGCCGCCGGGAGTTCGCGAAAACCAGCGACGAATTGTGCGACTCGATCAGGTCGACGATGCGTTCCTCGACATCGGGCCAGATGGTGCCGCCGTCGAGGTTGGCCATGTCCGGCACCGGCACCTCGACGCTCAGGTCGAAGGTCTTGGCGGCCGGTGGTTTGACGATGCTGGTGGGCGCGGCCCCCGACAGGAAACGGGCGACTTCCTCGGGCGGCTTGACGGTCGCGGACAGGCCGATCCGCTGGGCCGGCTTGTCGAGCAGCTCGTCGAGACGTTCCAGCGAGAGGGCCAGGTGTGCGCCACGTTTGGTGGCCGCGACGGCGTGCACCTCGTCGACGATGACGGTGCGTACCGTCGCCAGCGTCTCGCGGGCCGCCGACGTCAGCATGAGGAACAGCGACTCGGGTGTGGTGATCAGGATGTCCGGCGGTGTCGCGATCAGTTGGCGGCGCTGCGCCGGGGACGTGTCACCCGACCGCACGCCGACGGTGATCTCCGGTGCCGGTGTGCCCACGCGCTCGGCCACCCTGGTGATGCCGGTGAGTGGCGTCGACAGGTTGCGCTCGACGTCGACCGCGAGGGCCTTCAGCGGTGAGACGTAGAGGACTTTTGTGCCCTTGGCGCCGTTGGTGTTGGCGGGCTCCTGAGCCAGCTGATCGATGGCCCAGAGGAACGCCGCGAGTGTCTTGCCCGACCCGGTGGGCGCGATGACCAGCGTGTTGTGCCCGTCGGCGATGGCCTGCCAGGCCTGCGCCTGGGCCGGGGTGGGCGTGCTGAAGGTAGCCGCGAACCACTCCCGGGTCAGGTCACTGAACCTGTCGAGTGGATTCACGTGTCCATACTGCCCGGCGGGTCTGACATGCCTGAGGGATTTGTGCACGAAAATCCGCGGTCAGCGCGGAAAATCGTGCACAAATCGCAGGTCAGAGGGTCCGCTGGTAGCGCCGCATGCCGGCGATCCAGCGGTCGTAGTCGGCGCCCTTGTGGCGGTACATCTCCAGCACCTCGGGGTGCGGGAGGACCAGGAACGTGCCGTCCTCGATGGCCTTGACCACCAGGCCGGCGACGTGATCGGGCCCGACGACGTTACCCGCGTGGGTCACGGCATTGCCGGCCACCCGGATCGCGGAATCGGGGGAGTCCGTCATGCCGCGCAGCAGTGGCGTGTCGACACCCATCGGGCAGACGCAGCTGACGCCGATGCCCTGGTCGCCGTACGTGATGGTCAGCCACTCCGCGAACCCGACGGCGGCGTGCTTGGTGACGCTGTACCCCGCCGCACCGAGCTGGGTGAGCAGGCCGGCGGCGGAGGCGACAGCGACGAAATGCCCGCCGCCGCGCTCGACCCATTCCGGCACAACGGCTTTAGCGGCCCGGATGTGCGCGCGCAGGTTGATGTCGATGATGCGGTCCCAGGCGGCCTCGTCGTCGCCCAGTCCTGGTTCGCCGGTGATGCCGGCGTTGGCGACGTAGATGTCGACGGGCCCGTACGCATCGCGTGCGGCGTCGAGCAGTGTCGCGATGCCGTCGACCGACGACGCGTCAGCGCCGATGCCGACACCGCCGTAGCCCGCGGCCGTCTCGGCGGCGGCCTCGGCATTGATGTCGCCGGCCACGACCGATGCGCCCGCGGCCGCCAGCGCCGTTGCGATGGACCTGCCGATGCCCGAGCCCGCTCCGGTGACGACGGCCACCGCACCTTCGATCTTCACGGGCTCATGTCTACCTCAGCCGAACTGCACGCCTTGAGCCAGCGGCAGTTCCGAGGAGTAGTTGACGGTGTTGGTGGCCCGGCGCATGTAGGCCTTCCAGGAATCGGAACCGGATTCGCGGCCGCCGCCGGTCTGCTTCTCGCCACCGAACGCACCGCCGATCTCCGCGCCGGAGGTGCCGATGTTGACGTTGGCGATGCCGCAGTCCGACCCGTCGGCGGCCATGAAGCGTTCGGCCTCCCGGATGTCGGTGGTGAAGATGGCCGACGAAAGGCCCTGGGGAACAGCATTGTTGAGAGCGATGGCCTCGTCGAGGGTGTCGTACGTCAGCACGTACAGGATCGGCGCGAAAGTCTCCTGGTGCACGATGGCCGTCTGCCCGGGCATCCGGACCACCGCCGGCGTGACGTAGTACGAGCTGGGGTGCAGCTGGACGCGTTCGCCGCCGGTCACCTCGCCGCCTTCGGCCTGCGCCTGTTCCAGCGCGCCCACCATGTCGCGGTACGACCGCTCGTGGATCAGTGGCCCGATCAGCGTTCCCTCGGCAGACGGGTCACCGACGGGCAGGCTCTGATACGCGGTGACGATGCGCTGCACCAACGTCTCCACCACGCTGTGGTGCGCGATGACGCGGCGCAGCGTGGTGCACCGCTGGCCTGCGGTCCCGGCGGCGGCGAACACGATGCCGCGCACCGCGAGATCGAGGTCGGCCGACGGCGTGACGATGGTCGCGTTGTTGCCGCCGAGCTCCAGCAGCACCTTGCCGAACCGCTGCGCCACCCGCGGGCCGATCTGCTGACCCATCCGCACCGACCCTGTCGCGCTCACCAGCGCGACGCGGGGATCGTCGACCAGCTGTTCCCCGATCTCGCGGCCACCCAGCACCAACCGGCCGACATGCTCGGGGGCGCCGACGTCGGCCGCGGCGCGCTCCAGCAGCGCCTGGCAGGCGACGGCGGTCAGCGGGGTGAGCTCGGAGGGCTTCCACACCACGGTGTCGCCGCACACCAGCGCGATGGCGGTGTTCCAGGCCCAGACGGCGACGGGGAAGTTGAACGCCGTGATGACGCCGACGACCCCGAGCGGGTGCCAGTTCTCCATGAGCCGGTGTCCGGGCCGTTCCGAGGCGATGGTGCGCCCGTACAGCTGGCGCGAGAGGCCGACCGCGAACTGGCAGACGTCGATCATCTCCTGCACTTCACCGAGCGCCTCGGAGGTGATCTTGCCGGCCTCGATGGTCACCAGGGTGCCCAGATCGGCCTTGTGCTCGACGAGCAGTTCACCGAGGCGGGCCACGAGAGCACCGCGCACCGGCGCCGGCGTGGTGCGCCAGGCGACAAAGGCCTGCGCCGCTTCGGCGATCGCGGTGTCGGTTTCCTCGGCGCTGCTCTCGGGAAGCGTGAACAGCACCTCGCCGGTGATGGGCGTGCTGGCGTGCAGCCCGTGGGCGCCGGGCTCACCGAGCGCGACGTGAGCCCCGACGGCCTGGAGCGCGGTCCGCACGCGGTCGCGGAGCTGATCGGCGGTGGGCAAGAGATGATTCTGCACAGAGGTCATGATGCCGCTTTCTCGTAGAGGTCGTAAGGGTCATGGATGTGATGGCCGATGGCGCCGGCCATCCAGTCCAGGCTGTAGTCGGAGTGGTCGTCGGCGGCTGCCGGTTGCGCATCGCGGTCCAGGTTCGACCGGAAGATGCCGGCCGCGGAGGCCGGCAGGAAGTCCTCGTAGACAACGGGTTTCGTGGGGTCGCCGCCGCGGTAGTAGGCCAGGCCCTGTGTCGCCATCTCGGCGTCGGTGGCGGGAAAGTACCGGTCCCAGTGCTCCTGGTCGGCCATCGCGGCGTCGTAGCGCTCCCGGCCGGCGCGGGTCAGCGCCACTCCGCGGGCCTCGACCTCACCGAAGCGCACCCGCAGACTCCCGTCGAACACCGTGCCGTCGGGGTTGCGGAACGTGCGTGGCTCGGCCAGGGCCCGAAACGAGGTCTGCCGCAACAGGACCTGCGGTCCGTCCGTGCGGGGCGGGCCTTGGATCGCGTCGATCATGGTGATGCCGCGGGCCGTCATCCGCCGGTACAGCTCGTCGATGTCGAGCACGCGCGGCGTCAGATGGTTGATGTGGGTCGTGGCCACGCCGGCGATGTCCGCGGCGACGGCCGAGATCTCACTGAGCTCGTCATACCAGGCCTTGTCGATCGGCGTGCGGGACAACGCGAAAGCGGCAGTGCAGCGGCGGACGAAATCGTCGGCATCATGGTCCGGGCAGCCGTCGGCGGCGATCCGGCGGGCCTGGGCGATCAGCGCTGGGTCGAACAGCCGGCGTTGCCCGAGGAACCGCTGCACCCGGGTGCGCAGATCGGGGGAGAAGAAGCGGGCGTCCTCGGTGGCCAGCATCGAGGTGAACACCCGAAACGGGTTGCGGTCGAGCTCTTCTGCGTCGATGGGACGGAACGCGGTGGAGACCACGGGCACCGGTGAGGCGGCCTCGCGCAGGTCGTAGAAGCCGACGGGGTACATGCCGAAGGCTGCGAAAAGGGCTGCGGCGTCAGCGAGTTCGGCGGGGCTGCCAACGCGGATCGCGCCGTGGCGTTCGGCGGTGACGCGCTCGAGGGAACCGAGCCGGCCGTCGGTGGCGCAGTCGCGGTTCACGGCCGTGCTGACCTCGACCAGCGTGGTGTACGCCGGAACCTCGGTGCCGTACATGCGCGACAGTGCGGCGGCGAACGCGGCGCGCAGCTCCCAGGTCTGGACCGTCATGGCACGACCTGCGGGTAGTCTCCGGCCATGGCCGAAGCCGAGCAGCTAGACGATGTCGACCGAATCCTGGTGCGGGAGCTGATGGCCGACGGCCGCGCGACGCTGGCACACCTCGCGACGGCGGCGGGACTGTCGGTGTCGGCGGTGCAGTCGCGCGTGCGCAGGCTCGAATCCCGCGGAGTGATCACCGGATACACAGCGCGGATCAACCCCGAGGCCGTCGGCCACATGCTGTCGGCGTTCGTTGCGATCACCCCACTCGATCCTTCCCAACCTGATGATGCCCCGGCGCGGCTGCAACCCTTCCCCGAAATCGAGTCCTGCCATTCGGTGGCCGGCGAGGAGAGTTACGTCCTGCTGGTGCGGGTCGCCTCGGCGCGGGCGCTGGAGGGCCTGCTGCAGCGGATCCGCACGGTCGCCAACGTTCGCACGCGAAGCACCATCATCTTACAGACTTTTTACGATGATCAGGTGTCACTACCGGAATAGTTCCTGTCAGAAGGCGGGCAAGCTGTAAATATTGCGTTAGGATGGCGCCATGACCGCTGTTCTGACTTCTGGTGACGGGCTGTCGGCGGGCAGCGCCCGCGACGTGCGCGACGTGCTGGGGCGCAGCATCCTGACCGACGGCCTGGATCTCGTGCTCGATCTGGACCGGTCGGGTGGCTCGTATCTCGTCGACGCCCGTGACGGCACCCGGTACCTCGACATGTTCACGTTCTTCGCGTCGTCGGCGCTGGGGATGAACCATCCGGCGCTCACCGATGCGGCCTTCCGCGCCGAACTGGCGCAGGCGGCGGTGAACAAGCCGAGCAACTCCGACGTGTACAGCGTGCCGATGGCGCGCTTCGTGCAGACGTTCGCGCGGGTGCTCGGCGACCCGGCGCTGCCGCACCTGTTCTTCGTCGACGGTGGGGCGCTGGCCGTGGAGAACGCGCTGAAGGTGGCGTTCGATTGGAAGAGCCGCCTCAACGAGTCGCGCGGCATCGACCCGGCGCTGGGCACCCGGGTCCTGCATCTGCGCGGCGCGTTCCATGGCCGCAGTGGCTACACCATGTCGCTGACCAACACCGACCCCAACAAGGTCGCCCGGTTCCCGAAGTTCGACTGGCCGCGTATCGATGCCCCGGTGGTGACGCCGGACGTGGATATCGTTGCGCTGGAACGTGAATCGCTGCGCCAGGCCAGGGCGGCCTTCGAGGCGTACCCGCACGACATCGCCTGCTTCATCGCCGAACCGATCCAGGGTGAGGGTGGCGACCGGCACATGCGTTCCGAGTTCTTCGCCGCGATGCGGGAGTTGTGCCTCGAGTACGACGCGCTGCTGATCTTCGACGAGGTGCAGACGGGCGTCGGGATGACCGGAACCCCTTGGGCCTACCAGCAATTGGGCGTCACACCCGACGTCGTGGCGTTCGGGAAGAAGGCCCAGGTGTGTGGTGTGATGGCCGGTGGTCGCGTCGATGACGTCCCCGACAACGTCTTCCGCGTCAGTTCACGGATCAACTCCACCTGGGGCGGCAACCTGACCGACATGGTGCGGGCCCGCCGCATCCTCGAGGTCATCGAGGCCGATGGGCTGATCGACAACGCCGTGCGCATGGGCAGGTACCTAGTGGGGCAATTGCGCTGCCTGGCAAGCGAATTCCCGGCGCTGGTACTCAATCCGCGCGGGCGTGGGCTGATGTGTGCGTTCAGCATGCCGTCGGCCGCGCAGCGCGACGAGGTGATCAGGCGGCTGTGGCAGCACCACGTGATCCTGCTGGCCAGCGGCACCGACTCCGTGCGGTTCCGACCGGCGCTGACGGTGTCGCGGACCGAGATCGATGAAGCGGTTCAGGCGGTTCGGGACGTGCTAGCGGCGCTCTAGGACCTGCTGCCGGATCAGTCCGCGCAGCCGGGTCAGCTCGCTGCCGCTGACGAGGGTGCAGTCGTGCAACTCGGCCAATTTCCGTGCGGCCGGAGTGAAGTCGTTGTTGGTGACCACCATGGTGTGCGCGCAGTCCTGCATGGGTGCACCGGCGACGACCTCCTGGACGGCGCCGGGGCCGACGGGCCGGGACAGCCGCTTGCATTGGATGGCAAGGCGATTGGGCCGCGTCCCGACGATCAGGTCGACGCCCCAGTCTCCCGACAGCTCCGTCATGATGACGGGGACGCCGCAGGACCGGGCGATCCGGGCGACGTAGTCCTCGAATTCGGTGCCGGACATGTCGTGCACGGGATCTTCGTGGCGGCTCGGGGTGCGCATCCCGGTGATGACGTGCGGAACGGCGGCGAGGAGCAGCGGCACGCCGACGGCCACGCCCAGCGCCGGTTCCCAGGTCCAGCCGTGCAGATACGCCGCGCCGCCCGAGAACAGCCCGGCCGCGCCCAAGAGTTTCATCCGCACGCCAGGCATCGTAGGGCCAACCCCTGACAGGTCTTTACAGAACGGCACCTGTTTACTACCGTGCGTAGTAGAGGTGATCCGAATGACTGGTGAATCCAGGAATTGGCAACGTAACTTCGATTGGGCCGCAGGCTTTTTGGCCGTCGCGCTGCTGCTGCACGGCGCTGATCACATGCGGCGGGGGATGAACGTCGTCCCACCGGCGGTGATGGTGGGCGGCACGCTGCAGCTGATTCTCGCGGCGGTCACGATCACGTTGGTGTTCAAGCGGAACCGGTGGGCACCGCTCGCGGCGGTCGGTATCGGCTATGCCGGCGCGGTGGGATTCACTGCGGCACATCTGCTTCCGAAGTGGGGATTCTTCAGCGACAGCTTCATCAATGCGCCGCCGTGGGCGCGCGTGACGGCGTTCTCGTGGGTGACCGCGATTCTGGAGATCGCGGCCAACCTGGTGTTCGGCACCATCGGCCTGATGCTGGTGCGAGAGCGGCGCGCGACCGCAAGTGCAATCTGAGGGTTGCAGTACGGGCTGGCGTGTGCAACTCTGGAGTTGCACATCACGTCGCTCGAAGGGGAATCATGGACACGCTGGACATCACCCGCAGCATCGACATCAACGCGCCGATCCAGCGGGTCTGGGATGCTCTGACGAAAGCCGAGCTCATCGCGCAATGGTTCGGTGACGCAGCCGAACTCGAGCCGATCCCCGGCGGCACCGGGTTCTTCGGCTGGAACGCCCACGGCAAGTTCCGGGTCGTCGTCGAGAGTGCCGAGGCGCCGCACACGCTGGTCTATCGGTGGGCGCACCGCGAAGCCGACGCCGACCCGACCCCGGAAAACTCCACGGTCGTCCGCTTCGACCTCACCGAGATCGACGGCGGCACCCGACTCGACCTGTGCGAGACGGGCTTCGAGAACCTGGCCGATCCGCAGACGGCGCACGCCGAGAACAGTGGCGGCTGGACTGCCGAGCTCGACGACCTGGTCGCGTACCTGCAGGCGGCGGTGTGACCGACACCCGCATGCCGGCGGTGCTGGCGGTGCTCGCCGACGAGACCCGATGGCGCATCCTGACCGAGTTGGGCGCCGACGATCTGTCGGCGAGCGCCCTGGCGGGCAGACTGCCCGTGAGCCGGCAGGCGATCGCCAAGCATTTGTCGGTGCTGGCCGACGCGGGGCTGGTCGAGCCCGTCAAGGTGGGCCGGGAGATTCGCTACCGCGCGCTGGGGGCCAAGCTCAGTGCTTTGGGAACTGAGCTGGAAACCATTGGCAGACAATGGGATCGGCGTCTGGCTGCGATCAAACGGATCGCCGAGGGTCCACTGGCGCCCTAGCGTCGAACAGGCGCATACTGGGGTTGGCGGTGATATTGATGCTCAGCCCGACAACCGATCGGTTCCGCGACGACGATCCCAGCGTGCATCAGGCCGCGCGATTCGGCCTGGTGATGGGGAGCGTCGGCGTCGGCTTCATGGTGCTGGCGGCCGTGTGGGTCCGGCACTGCAGCGGTTACGACACGGCGGCGTGCAGCATGCCGTACCGCACCGTGCTGGCGCTGGCCGGCCCGCTGTTCCTGTTCGGCAGCGGGGTGTGGGCATTCGTGCGGACCTACCGGGCCTGGCGGGGCGACAAGGTTTGGTGGGCCTGGCAGGGCGCCGGCTGGTTCCTGCTCCTGCTGATGTCCATCGTGCTGACGATGAGCCTGCCGGTGCTGCTGTTCTGAGTTTCGGCGGGGCCTAATCGAGCATCGCTGCCGCGAAGCGGCGCACGGATTCGACGCCCGTCGCGGCGGCGTCGTCGAACCCCTCGCGGGTGCGTACGGAAATCTCCCGCGTGGCGGGGTCCAAGGTGATCTCGGCCAGCAGCTCGCCGGTCGTCGGCTCGCAGACCGCCCACGAGTACAGCGTGTCGGATTCCCATTGCGCCGTACGGGTTTCGACGTGATCGGGAGAGTGCTCACCCAAGTCCGCGAGTGACGGCCGGTCATCCATGCGGTCGTCGGCGCGCAGGGCGCGCAGGTACCAGGCTCCGGCGTTGATTTCGATGGGCTCCATGACGCTCCTCAAATGCAACTCAGGGCTGCGATCCGCGGTGGATCGCAGCCCTGAGTCGCAAAACCAGCGGACTGGAAACTAGTCCTTCAGCTCGGCGATGACGGTGCCCTGCGTGATGGCGGCGCCGGCCTCGACCGACAGGCCGGTCACGGTGCCGTCCTTGTGCGCGGTCACCGGGTTCTCCATCTTCATGGCCTCGAGCACCACGATCAGATCACCCGCGGAGACCTGCTGGCCCTCCTCGACGGCGACCTTCACGACGGTGCCCTGCATCGGCGCGGTGACCGAGTCGCCCGAGGCGGCCTTGCCGCCGGCGGCGCCACGCTTACGCGGCTTCGGCTTCTTCTTGATGACGCCGGTGGCCGCGCCACCACCGCCACCACCGATGGCCAGATCGCCGGGCAGCGACACCTCGACGCGACGGCCACCGACCTCGACGACGACCTTCTGGCGCGGTGCGGCGTCTTCGTCGTCCAGGGCCTCGCCACCGGTGAACGGCTCGACCGTGTTGTTCCACTCGGTCTCGATCCAGCGGGTGTGCACGTCGAACTTGTCGCCGTCACCGATGAAGGCCGGGTCGGAGACCACGGCGCGGTGGAACGGGATGACCGTGGCCAGACCCTCGACGTTGAACTCCGCCAGCGCACGACGCGAGCGGGCCAGGGCCTCTTCGCGGGTGGCGCCGGTGACGATCAGCTTGGCCAGCATCGAGTCGAACTGACCGCCGATGACCGAGCCGGACTCCACGCCCGAGTCCATGCGGACGCCGGGGCCGGTCGGCGCCTCGAACTTGGTGACCGGGCCGGGGGCCGGCAGGAAGCCGCGGCCGGCGTCCTCGCCGTTGATGCGGAACTCGAACGAGTGGCCGCGCGGGGCCGGGTCCTCGGTGATGTCCAGGGCCTCGCCGTTGGCGATCTTGAACTGCTGCAGCACCAGGTCGATGCCCGAGGTCTCCTCGGTGACCGGGTGTTCCACCTGCAGACGGGTGTTGACCTCGAGGAACGAGATCAGGCCGTCCTGGCCGACCAGGTACTCGACGGTGCCCGCACCGTAGTAGCCGGCTTCCTTGCAGATGCGCTTGGCCGACTCGTGGATTTCCTTGCGCTGCGCGTCGGACAGGAACGGCGCGGGGGCCTCCTCGACGAGCTTCTGGAAGCGGCGCTGCAGCGAGCAGTCGCGGGTACCGGCGACGACGACGTTGCCGTGGGTGTCGGCGATGACCTGGGCCTCGACGTGGCGCGGCTTGTCCAGGTAGCGCTCGACGAAGCACTCACCACGGCCGAAGGCGGCGACGGCCTCACGGGTGGCCGAGTCGAACAGCTCGGGGATCTCCTCGAGGGTGCGGGCAACCTTCATGCCGCGGCCACCACCACCGAAGGCGGCCTTGATGGCGATCGGCAGGCCGTGCTCCTTGGCGAAGGCCAGGATCTCGTCGGCGTCCTTGACCGGGTCCGGGGTACCCGGCACCAGCGGCGCGTTGGCCTTGGCGGCGATGTGGCGCGCGGTGACCTTGTCGCCGAGGTCGCGGATGGACTGCGGGCTCGGCCCGATCCAGATCAGCCCGGCGTCGAGGACGGCCTGGGCGAAGTCGGCGTTCTCGGACAGGAAGCCGTAGCCCGGGTGGATGGCGTTGGCGCCGGACTTGGCGGCGGCGTCGAGGATCTTGTCGAAGACGAGGTAGGACTCGGCCGAGGTCTGGCCACCCAGGGCGAAGGCCTCGTCGGCCAGCCGCACGTGCGGCGCATCGGCGTCCGGCTCGGCGTAAACGGCGACGCTGGCCAGTCCGGCGTCCTTGGCAGCCCGGATGACCCGGACGGCAATCTCTCCACGGTTGGCGACTAGCACCTTGGAGATCTTGGAACTGGCGTGGTTGGCCACAGTGCCTCCTGACGGCGGTTCTCTAAGAAATGTCTTTAAGAATGTATCGCGTGCAGTGTAAGGCCTAACCGGCGGATCCCCACTTCGGGATACGCGGGCGCCGGGACGTTTTCTTAGAGATTGCCCAATCGACCCACTTGACCCGCGCTTTCTCACCGAACATCTGCTTGGGTGATACTGGTGCCGCACCGGACCCGCCGGGGAGCCACGAGTAAGGGGACACCGTTGTTCGTCGAGCCGCAGGCCTCAGACCCCGAATTGATCGCGCGCAAGCGGGCGGTCAACCCGAACGTCCGCATCCCACCGAAGATGCAGTGGGTGACCGACGAGGACGGCAACATCCTCAAGCACGAGCTGCCGGGCGAGACCCTGTGGCACCGGATCCGGGACACCTACGCCGCGCTGTTCTACAGCTCGATCGTCACCCACATCCCGTTCCACTTCATCCGGCTGGGCTACCTCCGGCTGTTCGGGGCGAAGATCGGCAAGGGCACCGCGATCAACCGCGGCACCAGCGTCTGGTCCATTCCGTACCTGGTGATCGGTGACCGGGTGTCCATCGGCTTCCGCTGCCTGCTGGACGCGCGCGCGGGCATCGCGATCGGCAACGACGTCGTCATCGCCAGCGATACGCACATCATCGCCGGCGGGCACGACATCAACCATCCGAACTTCGTGCCGGCGCCCAACCCGCCGGACCCCATCGTGATCGATGACCACGTGTGGATCGCGACGCGCGCCATGATCCTGCCGTGCCTGCTCGGCCGCGGCGCTGTGGTGGCCGCACACACCGTCGTCAACAAAGAGGTGCCGCCGTTCGGCATCGTCGGCGGCGTGCCCGGCAAGATCATCGGCCAGCGCAACCCGGATGCGCTGCACTACAGCGGCAAGTTCAAGCTGCCGTTCTTCTGAGCCGTACCCGGGTGGGCTATGCCGCTTCGCGCAGGCGGCGCTTGATGCGCGTCAGCATCGCCGACATGCCCCGCAGCCGCAGCGGGCTGATCAGCTTGGCCAGCCCGAGGTCGGCGTAGAAATCGTCGGGCACCGCCAGGATGTCGGCCGCCGGCAGACCATCCAGGCCCGCCGCGAGGATGGCCGCGAAACCACGCGTCGTCGGAGCCTCGGCCGGTGCACTGAAGTACAGCCGCACATGCTCGGGGTCGTCGGCGTCGACGTGCAGGAACAACGGCGACTGGCACTCGGGCACCGGCTCCATGGCGGCTTCCTCGAGCGACGGCGGGAGTGCCGGCAACTCGTTGGCGAACTCCAGCAGCAGCGCCAGCTTGTCCTGCCCCTGCATCTCGGAGAACTCCGACACGACCTCGGCCAGAGCCGCGGGCATGGTCACGAAGGCGCGTCCCCCGGTTCCTCACCGACAGCGACCGGCACCCGCACGGCGTTGCCCCACTCGGTCCAGGAACCGTCGTAGTTGCGGACGGCGGGCAGGCCGATCAGGTGCGTCAGCACGAACCAGGTGTGGCTGGAGCGCTCGCCGATGCGGCAGTAGGCGACGGCCTTGTCGTCGGGGGAGATGAAGCCGTACAGCTCGTCGAGTTCGGCGCGGCTGCGGAACCGGCCGCTGTCGTCGACGGCCTTTGCCCACGGGATGGACCGCGCGGTGGGGATGTGGCCGCCGCGCAGCGCACCCTCCTCCGGGTAGTCGGGCATGTGAGTGCGCTCGCCGGTGTACTCCTGCGGCGAGCGAACGTCGATGAGCGGCTCTTTGCCGAGGATCGCGAGGACGTCGTCCTTGAAGGCGCGGATCGGAGCGTCGTTGCGCTCGACCACCGGGTACCCGGTGGTCTGCTTGCTCGGGACGTCCAGGGTGGTGTCGCGGCCGTTGGTGATCCACAGGTCGCGGCCCCCGTCGAGGAGGCGGACGTCCGGGTGCCCGAAGAGCGTGAACACCCACAGCGCGTAGGCCGCCCACCAGTTGCTCTTGTCGCCGTAGATCACCACGGTGTCGTCGCGGCTGATGCCCTTGCGATCCATCAGCGCGGCGAACTGTGCGCCGTCGATGTAATCGCGGACATGCGGGTCATTGAGGTCGGTATGCCAGTCGATCTTGACGGCGCCGGGGATGTGGCCGGTGTCGTACAGCAGGACGTCTTCGTCGGATTCGACGATGGCCAAACCGGGGCGTCCGATGTTGCCTGACAGCCAGTCGGCGGTCACCAGGCGATCGGGATGCGCATAGGTGGCGAAAGCGGGATGTGGGTCTGCGGGCAGCGGCACACTGTGAGCGTACCTAGGCCCGAAATGCGCCGCCGACCCGTAAGGTCGAAACTTGTTTGCGCGACAACCGCTGCGGTATGACATCAGCCGTCTCCCACAGGGCTGACCGGAGGGATTGAGGATTTGCCAGAGAAATACGACGTCGGAATCATCGGCCTGGGATATGTGGGCCTGACGCTGGCCACCGTGCTGGCCGAGGCCGGCAACTCCGTCATCGGAATCGAGACCCGTCAGGAATTGGTCGATATGACCAATCAGGGTTTGCCGCATTTCACCGAGACCGGCCTGCCCGACGCCCTCGAGGGCGTCACCCGATTCGGGAAACTGAAGGCCGTCACCGCATTTGACGACAGCTTCTCGTGCGATACGTACATCATCACCGTCGGCACCCCGCTGTCGGCGGACGGTGTCGCACGCGTCGACATGATCGAGGCCGCGGCCCGTGACATCGCCGGAAACATGCAGGACGGCGCGCTCGTCATCCTGCGGTCGACGGTCAAGGTCGGCACCACCCGCGACGTGGTCGCGCCGATGCTGGCCGCCAGCGGCAAGAGCTTCGACATCGCGATGTGCCCCGAGCGCACCCTGGAAGGCAAGGCGCTGCAGGAATTGCGCGAGCTGCCGCAGATCGTCGGTGCCGACGACCCGGCGGTCGCCGACCGGGCCGCCGCGGTATTCCGGAAACTCACCAGCTCGATCGTGCTGGTCTCCGATATCGAGACCGCCGAGATCATCAAATTGGTGAGCAACACCTTCCGCGATGTTCAGTTCGCGTTTGCCAACGAAGTCGCCCGCATTTGCGACGCATTCGGTGTCAGCGCCTACGAGGTGATCTCGGCGGGCAAACTCGGATACAACCGCACCAATATCCCGTTGCCGGGTCTGGTCGGTGGGCCGTGCCTGGAGAAGGACCCGCACATCCTGATGGAGAGCGTCCGCGAACGCGGCGTCACGCTGGACATCACCGCCGCCGGCCGCCTGGTCAACGAGCGCCAGCCCGCCGAGACGGTGCGCTTCATCAGCAGCGAGATCGCCCGCCGGAAGCTGGGCGCCGAAGGGCCGCTGAAGATCAACCTGCTGGGCATGGCGTTCAAGGGCCAGCCCGAGACCAGTGACCTACGCGGGTCGATGTCCATCAAGGTGTTCAATGAGCTGAAGGCCGCGCACCCGGATGCCGAGATCGGTGTCTACGACCCGGTGACCCCGAATGACGTTCTGGCCGAGGCCTTTCCGGGGCACAAGGTGTACAACCGGTTTGGTGACGCGGTGAGCGGCGCGGACGTCGTCGTCCTCGGCAACAACCACCCGTCGCTGGGCACCATCTCGCCGCGCACCATCAGCGAGTTCATCAGCCCCGACGGTTTCGTCTTCGACTACTGGAACCACTACAGCCACCTGCCGGCCACCGAACTGGGCGACAGCTACTTCGCGGTGGGCCGCAGCGGAAAGGTCGTCGAGCGTGTCTGAGAAGGTCGTTGTCACCGGTGGTGGCGGATTCATCGGCGCCTACCTGGTCAAGCGGCTGGTGCGGGACGGCTGGCAGGTCGCGGTCGTGGACTCCATGGTCCGCGGCGATGCCAGCCGATTCGCCGAAGTCGCTTCGGACGTCGAGCTTTTCACGTGTGACGTCCGCGATCAGGACGCCCTCGAGAAGGCGTTCGCCGGCGCCGAGGTGGTCATGCACCTCGCCGCCATCAACGGCACCGAGAACTTCTACAAACAACCGGAACTGGTGCTCGACGTCGGCCTGCGCGGCGCGCTCGCGGTGACCAACGCCGGCCGCGCGGCGGGGGTACCGGACCTCATCGTCGCCTCGACCGCCGAGGTCTACCAGACGCCGGCGATCATCCCGACGCCCGAGACCATCCCGCTGATGCTGCCGGACAGCCTCAACCCCCGGTACTCGTACGGCGGCGGCAAGATCGTCAGCGAGCTGATCGCCTTCAACTACGGGCAGGACCACTACCGGCAGGTGCAGGTCTTCCGGCCGCACAACGTGTTCGGGCCCAACATGGGGTGGAAGCACGTCGAGCCCCAGTTCATCCTGCGGGCGCTGGGCTGCCAGGAGGCTGGTGACCCGACCTTCCCGATCCAGGGTGACGGCAGTGAGACGCGTTCGTTCTGCTACGTCGACGACATCGTCCAGGGCATCTTGACGATGTACGAAAAGGGCGGTCACCGCGAGGTTTACCACATCGGCAGCGACGAGGAACTCAGCGTCCGCGAGCTGGCGGAGCGCATCGGCCGGGCCGTCGGCGTCGAGCTCGAGATCAAGCCCGGCGAGTTGCAGGCCGGCGGCACGCCGCGCCGGTGCCCCGACATCTCGAAGATGCGGGCGCTGGGCTGGTCGCCGCAGGTGGCCCTCGACGACGGTCTGGCGCGCACCGTGGCGTGGTACCGCGAGCACCGAAATGACGTGCCCGCAAACGACCTGATGTAGCCCGGGCACAATAGCGGGTATGAGGGCGCGCATCCTGGCACTTGTCGTCATCGCTGGGCTGCTGCTGACGGGGCTCGCGGCGCTGGTCTACAGCCTCACGCGCCCCGAACCCGAAGCCGTTCAGGCCAAGCCGTCGGCGCAGTTGCCGATGGTGGACAAGGCGTCGCTGGAGCGCGCGATCCACGACGCCTTCACGAGCCAGCCGCCGCAGGCGGTGATCTGCGAGCGCGGCCTCATCGCGAAGGTCGGGCAGAGCACGCGGTGCGACGTCACGATGTCACCGGCCTACGGCATCCAGCCGACCATCACGGTGTCCGGGGTCGAGGGCGGCAAGGTCAGCTATTCGATGACCCCGGCGGTCTCCAAGACGCAGTTGGAGGCGGCCGTGGCGGACATGGTGACCCGCACCCGCAAGGCGGCCCCGGACTCGGTGACGTGCCTGTCGGGACTGGAGGGCAAGCAGGGCGCGGTGGCGCTGTGCGACATCACCGACGACGGGTTCACCAGCCGGCGCACCGCCCTGGTGAGCGAAGTGTCCGGGCTCGCAATGAATTACGGCCTGACGCCCGTGCTGGAGAAGTCCGTGGCCGAGAGCTCCCTCGCCTCGCAACTGGGCCAGAGCCCGAACACCGTCACGTGCGCCGGCGATGTGGACAGCAAGGTCGGGGCGACGCAGCGCTGCACCGCGGTCGTCGGCGGCCAGAACCGGGCCTACACCCTGACGGTCACCGACGTCGCCGACGGCAAGGTGTCGTTCAGCTACAAGCCGGCCAACTGACCAGACCCATCCGCCGGCCGGTTGGCGCCGAATCCCACTGAGACCGAATCAACTCGGAGGTTTGATGGGAATCGAGTACAGCAGCGTGGTCGACGCGCCACGCGACGACGTGTTCGCCTGGCACGCGCGGCCGGGGGCCATCCACCGGATGCTGCCGCCGTGGCAGCCCATGAGCGTGGTTGCCGAAGCGGCGTCGCTGGCCGACGGGCGCGCCGTGCTCGGCCTGCCCGGCGGGTTGCGCTGGAGCGCACAGCACAATCCCGCCGACTATGCGCCGCCCGCACGGTTCGTCGATGAGTTGAGCCGCGACGGATTGCGTTCGCTGCCAACACAGTTGATCGGGCACTGGCGGCACGAACACTGCTTCGACGCCGTCGGCGACGGGCGCACCCGGGTCACCGACCGTGTCGATGCGCCGGTCCCCGGGCACCTCCTCGAGCCGACGTTCCGCTACCGCCATCGCCAGCTGAGCGACGACCTGGCCGCCCACCGGTGGGCGCGCGAGCACGGCGAGCGTCCCGGCTCGGTGGCGGTGACCGGGGCATCAGGCCTGATCGGCAGCGCCCTGACCGCCTTCCTGTCGACCGGTGGTTGCCGCGTCATCAGGCTGGTGCGCCGCGAACCGCGCGACGACACCGAGCGTCGCTGGGATCCCGAATCACCCGCCGATGACCTGCTCGACGGCATCGACGCCGTGGTGCACCTGGCGGGCGCATCGATTGCCGGCCGGTTCACCGACGCGCACAAGAAAGCGGTGCGCGGCAGCCGGATCGAGCCGACCCGCCGGCTGGCCGAGTGCGCCGCAGGAGCGACGGACGGGCCGTCGGTCTTCGTCAGCGCGTCGGCCGTCGGCTGGTACGGGGACGACCGGGCCGACGAGCGCCTCGACGAATCGGCGCAACCGGGCGACGGGTTCCTGGCCGACGTCGTCGCCGACTGGGAAGCGGCGACGGCGCCGGCAACCGCGGCCGGACTGCGCGTCGTCAACGTGCGTACCGGGATCGTGCAGACGCCGCGCGGCGGCACGCTGCAACTGATGCGGCCGCTGTTCGCCGCCGGTCTCGGCGGACCGCTCGGCAACGGGCGGCAGTGGCTGTCGTGGATCGACATCGACGACCTGATCGATGTGTACCACCGCGCCCTCGTCGACGCCGGGCTGTCCGGTCCGGTGAATGCCGTTGCCCCGCAACCGGTCCGCAACGCGGACTACACGCGGACCCTGGCCGGGGTGCTGCACCGTCCGGCCGTGCTGCCCGTGCCCGCCCTTGGACCGGCGCTGCTGCTCGGCCGGCAGGGGGCGCGCGAGCTGGCCATGGCCAGTCAGCGCGTCGTACCCGGCCGGCTCATCGACGCCGGGCACCGCTTCCGGCGCCCGGATCTCGAACAGTGCCTGCGGCACCAGCTGGGAAAGGCGGCCCGATGATCGACGCGCAACGTCAGTTGGTGGTGGCCGCGCCTGCGGACGCCGTCTTCGCGTATCTGGCGGACTTCACCACCACGACGCAGTGGGACCCCGGCACCGTGCACACCGAACGCATCGCCGGCGACGGCGGCGTGGGGACCCGCTACGCGAACACGTCGCGCTTCGCCGGTCGCACGTCGGAGATCATGTACGAAGTCACCAGCCTGACGCCGGGGCAGTCGATCGAACTGCGCGGCGTCAACCAGTACCTGATCGCGCGCGACACCATCACGGTGGTGCCGCACGTGGACGGTACCCAGGTCACCTACCGGATCAGGTTCGCGTTCCAGG
Source organism: Mycobacterium toneyamaense (assembly GCF_055384815.1). Classification (NCBI taxonomy): domain Bacteria; kingdom Bacillati; phylum Actinomycetota; class Actinomycetes; order Mycobacteriales; family Mycobacteriaceae; genus Mycobacterium; species Mycobacterium toneyamaense. The sequence goes on along the minus strand of NZ_AP040333.1, from coordinate 4,406,641 downwards.
GGTGGCTGCGGTGGCTCGAGCCCGTGCTGCAACTCGCGGTGGCGCACCTCCTCGACGACGGGGCGCGCGGGCTCCGCCGCGAACTCGCCCGAATCTGATTGCGCGACAAGCCCTCACAAACCGATGGCAGCGGCGCAGTACTGCCACACCTGCCGCACCCGGGCGTCGTCGTCTCGGGTGGGCAAGTAGTGCGTGGGACGGATGCGGCGGTCGTGCCAGAACTGTCCGGAGACCGGGGCGGGTTCGGTGGCGGTCAACCAGACCGCGGTGTCGGCGGCCTGTTCGGGCGTCCGCAGGATCGGACGCGTCACGCGGCGGAACCCGGGCAGTGACTGCGCGACGCCGGGGGTGTCGGCCCAGCCGGGATGCATGGCCGCCACCATCAGTTCGGGCCAGCGCCGCGCCAGCAGCGGCGTCAACGCGACCTGGATGCGCTTACTGCGCGCGTACGCCGTGGCACCGCGGTAATGCCCGCGCCGGTACTCGATGTCGTCGACCGGAAGTGCCTGGGTGTACATGCCGCCGGAGGACATCAGCACGACCCGCGCTGCCGGGGTCAGCCCCGGCCGCAGGAGTTCCGTCAGCAACACCGGCCCCAGAACGTGGGTTGCCAGCGAGAGCTCATGTCCTTCAGCGCTTTCCGTGCGCTGTTCGGGCATGACGCCGGCGTTGTGGATCACGGCGTCGAGCCGTGGGCGCCGCGACAGCAGGTCTGCGGCGAACGACCGGACGGCCGCCAGGTGCGACACGTCGCACACCTCCACGGCCACGTCGGCGGCCGGCGCGACGGTGAGCACATGGTGTCGCGCGGCCTCGCCGCGGGCCCGGTCGCGCACCGTCATCAACACCGTCGCCCCGAGCGTCGCGAGTTCGGTGGCGATGGCCTTGCCGATACCGGAATTCGCGCCGGTGACCAGCACGGTGCGACCGGCGAGGGCGCCGGCCGGCAGCTCGGGGGCCCGCCAGAGCTGTTGCCGCACAGCCAGACCCAGTCGGGAGTACCCGAGTACGACGGTGCGGTCGAGGAGATCGTCGAAGAAGGCGCCGACCATGGTCATCAGGTCAGGGCGACGACGACGACCGGATCGCTCGTCGGCTGGCTGGACCCGGAGCCCGGCTCGACTGTCACGGCCACCTTGGCGGCCGAGTCCAGCGCCGGTATCACCTCGCCGCCGGGTGGCGGCATGGTGTCCGCGCTCATCGTCCCGGCGGATCGCGGCGCTCCCGACGTCGGGATGAACCACATCTGATAGACGTGGCCGGCCGGCGGCGCGGGCACATCGGACATGGCCACGACGACGGCGTTCGCCCGTTGTGACGCGCTGAGGGTGATGGTACCGCCGGCAACCGGCGCCGAGTACGTGCGGATGTCCGGGTTGGCCAGCACCTGCGACACCGTCGGCTGTGCCGGGTGCTCGGTGAAGCGATCGGCGATCACCGTCGTGCCGATGGCGATCGCGCAGATCACGGCGGCAGCCGCCGCGAGCCGGACGATCAGCCGGCGTCGCCGGGTTCGCCTGAGTGCCAACTCATCCGAACTGCGCTCGGCCGCCTGGATGCCGATGGCCTGCAGGATGCGCACGCGCAGCTCGGCGGGCGGCGTCAGGGTGTCACCCGCGGTGAGCACTGCCATGGTCTCCTGGGTGTCGCCGACGATGCGGGCGAAGGCTTGCGCGGTGTGCGGCGCCGCGACGCCCAGGCGGCCGGCGATGTCGGAGCGTTCCGCCTCGGACACCGCATCGAGTGCATATACGTACGCGAGATCGAGCAATTGCTGTTCGTCGTCGGTGTAGCTGTCAGGCATCGGTGCCCACCCCCAAGCAGTTCTTCAGGCGGATCAGGCCGTCCCGGATTCGGGCCTTGATAGTGGGGAGCGTGACGGCGAGGTGCTCGGCGACCTCCCGATAGGTGTGGCCGCTGTAGTACGCCAGGCCGATGGCTTCGCGCTGGACGGCGGTCAGTCCATCGAGGCAGTCGGTGACCTCCTGCTCATCGAGTCGCTGTCCCACCTCGTCGGCGACGGTGTCGTGCTCGCGACCGAGGTTCGAGGCGCCGTACGCGTGGTTGCGGTCGGCGGCCGACTGTTCGGAGCGGACCCGGTCGATGCTGCGGCGGTGGGTCAACGTCATCAGCCAGCCGATCGGGCTGGCCAGCGCGGGGTCGTATTGCCGCGCCGCAGAGGACCACACCTGGAGGAAAACCTCCTGCACGACGTCCTCGGCCAGGGTCCGGTCCCGCACGACGCGATAGGCGAGGCCGAACACCCGTGGCGAGGTGAGGTCGTAGAACTCGGTGAAAGCCGCACTGTCGCCGTCGGCGATCGCGGTGAGCAGAGCTACGCGGTCCGGCTCACCTTCCATCCGGGAATCGTCGCACGGCTGCGCGAGAACCGGGTCGATCTGACGCAACCGGTCGGATCCGGACGGCGTGCTCACGATCGCGCCTTCGGCTGCAGGACCAGCTGGTGCAGGTCCAGGTAGCCCGAGGCGAAGCCCGCCTCGGAGTAGGCCAGGTAGAAACGCCACATCCGCCGGAAGATGCGGTCGAATCCCAGGGCGTCGGCGCCGGCGCTGTTCGCGGTGAATCGCTGCAGCCACAGCCTGAGGGTGTGCGCGTAGTGCGGTCCGAACGAATGCCGGTCGGTGATGCGCAGTGCGGTGTGTGCGCTGATCGACCGTTCCATGAGCTTGACCGACGGCAGGAACCCGCCCGGGAAGATGTACTTGTGCACCCAGGTGTAGGTGTCACGCGAAGCCAGCATGCGTTTGTGCGGCATGGTGATCAGCTGCAGTCCGACCCGGCCGTCGACATCGAGGAGCCGCTCGAGCGTGCGCAGATAGGCCGGTAGGTAGCGATACCCGACGGCCTCGATCATCTCGACGGAGATGATCGCGTCGTACGTCCCGGTGATGTCGCGGTAGTCGCACAGCTCGACCGTGATGCGGTCGGACAGTCCCGCGGCGGCGATGCGCTCGCGGGCCAGCAGCTGCTGCTCGCGGGACAGGGTGACGGTGTGGACGTGCGCGCCACGCTGCGCGGCTCGGATCGCCAATTCGCCCCAGCCGGTGCCGATTTCGAGCAGCCGCGTGCCGGCGCCGACGCCGGTGGCGTCCAGCAGCCGGTCGATCTTGCGGTGCTGCGCTGCCGCCAGGTCGCGCCACGCCGGCGCCGGGTCGAGCGTGTCGAACAGCGCGCACGAGTAGGTCAGCGTCGGATCGAGGAACATGCTGAAGAACTCGTTGGACAGGTCGTAGTGATGGGCGATGTTCGCGCGCGTATCCGCTTGTGCCCCACGGTGGTTGCGGGGTGTCCGTGGCAGCAGCACGGAGCGCAGCCCCTGGAACGCGGCCGGCACGACCGTGTCGATGCGCGACGCCAGTGCGGTGAGTACGGCCGTGAGCTCGGGCGCCGACCAGTCTCCGACCATGTATGCCTCGCCGAAGCCGATCAGGCCACTGTTCGCGATCCGGCCGAAGAAGTCGTCGGGGCGGTGCAACAGCATTCGCGGTGCGGCCGGATCATCGGCGCCGGCCGCGCCCTGGACGGTGCCGTCCGGATACTCCACCCGCACCGGCAGGTCCCGTACCGCGGCCCGGAACAACGCCCGCGCGACGGGCGTGCCGAGCCGGGTCCGCAGACCACTCGGCACCTGGGCGATTTCGGTCCATCTGGCCGGCAGGAACGGATCGTACGCGGCGGCACCGTCGTGGAGTTGATTCGTCATAGGGCGGCCTCCTGGGGGCGAGGGTGCAGTGGCAGGCCGCGCGCCCAGAGGCGCACGCCCTGCCAGCGGATGCGGGCGAGGACCAGCAGCGGCGCCAGCGGCGCTGCCAGTGCAGTGGTCAAAACGGTTGCGGGGCGGGCGGGTTGAACGGTCCCGGTCCAGGTGGCGGTCATGACGACGCCGCCGGACGCATCGAGCAGGGTGACCGCCACGCAGAGCCGGTCCCGTGTCGGCTCCGGGATGCGCAGCACGTAACGGCCACTGACCGGGTTGAAGGGGGATACGTAGAACGCCTTCGGCACCGTCACCTCACCGCGGTGATCGGCACGCAGCAGATAGCGGTGCCGGCCCCCGTAGGTGTTGTGCACCTCGGCGATGGCACAGACCAGCGCGCCGGCGGCATCGTGGCACCAGTAGACGGTCAAGGGGTTGAACACGAAACCGAAGACCCTGGCATTGGCCAGCATTCGGATGTGGCCGCCGCCGAGGTCGATGCCGTGTTCGCCGAGATAGGCGTCGACGTTCTCGCGCAGCGTCCGGTGCGGATCGCCGGCATGGTCGGCGGCGTGGAACCCGGCCAACCGCCGCAACAGGCGGGGCAGCTCGGGCACGGCGTCGAGGTCGACCAGCCAGCTGTAGCTGCGGTAGGTGAACGCGTGCCGCACCGGCACGGTGCGCGCGTGGTGGATCCTGGTCCGCACGATCTGTGGTGGGCTCATGCCACATTCCCCGCCGGCCGCAGCAGAGGTGGCACCGCACCGCTCCAGCTGCCGCCGAGTCGTTCCGCCGCGACGACGCCGGACACCGCGCCGTCTTCGTGGAAGCCCCAGCCGTGATACGCGCCGGCGAACGCCACGCGGTGATCACCGAGCGTGTGCAGGCGCTGTTGTGCGGCGCGGAACTCGGGGGAGTACTGCGGGTGGTCGTAGAGCATGGTGGCGATGACCTGACCCGGATCGACCCGGGTGCCGCCGCCCAGCGTCACCACGAACCGCCGGTCGGTGCTCCCGTCGAGTCGCTGCAGCCGGTTGAGGTCGTAACTGACCAGGACCTCGTCGGACTGGACGGTGCACGACGGCATCCGGTAGTTCCACGACGCACGAGCGCCACGGCGTCGCGGCAGCAGTGACGTATCCGTGTGCAGCACAGTGTGATTGATCGAGTACCGCAGGGCGCCGAGAATCTCGATCTCATCCGCCGTCGGCTGGTCCAGGATCGACAGGGCCTGATTCGGATGCGTCGCGATGACGGCCGCGTCGAACTGTTCGACGCGGTCCGCGTCGTCACGCACCAGCACGCCGTCGGAGTTGCGGGTGATGGCGCGTACGGGTACGCCGAGGCGTACCGACGGCAGCCGCGCGGTGACCGCCTCGACGTACCGCGCGGAGCCTCCCGTCACCGTCCGCCAGGTCGGTGACCCGAACACCGTCAGCATCCCGTGATGGTCGAGGAACGCCAGCAGGTAGCCGACCGGATAGTCGAGCGCGACGTCCGGGGGACACGACCACACCGCGGCGACCAGCGGCACCATGAAATGCGCGACGAAGTAGCGGGAAAACCCTGCGGCCCCGAGGAATTCGCCGAGGGTCTGCCCGTCCGCCACGCCGCGCGCCAGCTCGGCGCGGGCGAGCCGGTGGAAGCGCGTCACCTCGGCGAGCAGACGCAGATAGCGCGGCGAGACCAGCGCGCCCGGCGTGGCGAACAGGCCCTTCAGCCCCTTCGCGCCGGCGTACTCCAGGCCGCAGCCTTCGCAGCACACCGACATCGACATGTCGGATTCCTGTGTCCGGACACCGAGTTCGGCGAACAGTCGCAGCAGAGTGGGATAGGTGCGGTCGTTGTGCACGATGAAGCCGGAGTCGACGCCGACGACGTCGGTGCCGCCGCGGCGTGCCGCCAGCTCATGCGTGTGGGCGTGACCACCGCATCGCGGTTGTGCCTCGAACAGGGTGACTTCCGCGTCGCGGGCGAGCACCCAGGCCGCGGTGAGCCCCGATATGCCGCTCCCGATCACTGCAATCCGCCGCACCGTGCCGTCCTTCCTGGTTTGTCACCAGGAGTTCGGTGCGGGATGCGGTGCGGATAGGTGGATTCGGGAAAAAACTACGCGGGCCGGTTCGCGGCCCACAGCTCCGCGACGGACACGCCGAGCCGGGCCAGCATGCGGCGCAGCAGCGGCAGGCTCAGGCCGATGACGTTGGAGGGGTCGCCGTCGATGCCGTCGATGAACCAGCTGCCCAGGCCGTCGAGCGTGAAAGCGCCTGCCACCCAGAGGGGTTCGCCGGTGCCGACGTAGGCGTCCAGGTCCGCGGCACTCGGCTCGCCGAAATGCACCGTGGTGGAACCGAGTTCGGTGACCTGATCGGTGACGGCGCCGGCGGTCAGGCGCAGCACACAGTGGCCGGTGTGCAGGACGGCGCTGTGGCCGGCCATCGAGTGCCATTGCCGGCGAGCCACATCGGGGGCGCCGGGCTTGCCGGTGAGCCGGCCATCGAACTCGAGCATCGAATCACAGCCGATCACAACGCAATCCGACGACAGACTCGCGTCGAGGGAGTCGGCGACCCGCTGCGCCTTGGCTGTTGCCAGGGCGCGTACGACATCGCCGGGGCCCGCGTCGGCGAGAGACGCGATGATCGCGTCCTCGTCGACGTCGGACACCAGCACGACCGGTTCGACACCGGCCTTGCGCAAGACACTGAGCCGGCCCGAGGAGGCCGAGCCCAGAACGAGCCTCATCGACGGATGAAGGTGCGCTCCACCAACGTCACCAGCTGCCAGCTGGTGTACGCGTACCGCAGCTTGGAGACCGGGTGGCCCCAGTCGTTGCGGTCGCCGGCCTCGGCGGCACCGCCACCGGAGGCGCTGGCCAGCACCGTCACCAGAGCAGCGAGCTCCTCGTCGGAAGGGTTGCCCTTGACGACCTGGAACAGCGGCGCGACGGGCGCTTCCACGGCCTCTTCCGGGGTCTGCACGTCGCCGCTCACAGCGGAATGTTCCCGTGCTTCTTCGGCGGCGTCTGAACGACCTTGCGCTCCAGCAGACGCAGCGAGTTGGCGATGTAGCCGCGGGTGTGCGACGGCGGGATGACCGCGTCGACGTAGCCACGCTCGGCCGCGACGTACGGGTTCACCAGGGTGTCCTCGTATTCCTGCTGCAGCTGCAGGCGCAGGGCATCGACGTCCTCGCCGTTGGCTGCGGCGGCCTTGAGCTCCTGGCGGTAGACGAAGCCGACCGCGCCGGAGGCGCCCATGACGGCGATCTGGGCCGTCGGCCACGCGAGGTTGACGTCGCAACCCATGTCCTTGGAACCCATGACGCAGTAGGCGCCGCCGTAGGCCTTACGGGTGATGACGGTGATCTTGGCGACGGTGGCCTCACCGTAGGCGTACAGCAGCTTGGCGCCGCGGCGGATGATGCCGTTGTACTCCTGCTCGGTGCCCGGCAGGAAGCCCGGGACGTCCACCAGCATGATGATCGGGATGTTGAAGGCGTCGCAGGTGCGGATGAACCGCGCGGCCTTCTCGGAGGCGTTGATGTCCAGGCAGCCGGCGAACTGGGTCGGCTGGTTGGCCACGATGCCGACCGGGCGGCCGTCGATGCGGCCGAAGCCGATGACGATGTTCTGCGCGTAGCCGGGCTGGATCTCCAGGAACTCGTCGTCGTCGAGGATGCGCGAGATGACCTCGTGCATGTCGTACGGCTGGTTCGGCGAATCCGGGATCAGGGTGTCGAGCTCGAGGTCCTCTTCGGTGAGGTTGTCCTCGACGGCACCCGGGTGCGGCGGCGCGGGCAGGCGCGGCGGCTCGGCGTAGTTGTTCGGGGGCAGGTAGCTCAGCAGGTCGCGGACGTAGTCCAGGGCATCCTGCTCGCCCGAGGCGACGTAGTGCACGGTGCCGGACTTGGCCTCGTGGGTGTGGGCGCCGCCCAGCTCCTCCATGGTGACTTCTTCACCGGTGACGGTCTTGATGACGTCCGGTCCGGTGATGAACATCTGGCTGGTCTGGTCGACCATGATGATGAAGTCGGTGAGCGCGGGCGAGTACACGTGGCCACCGGCCGCGGCACCCATGATGAGCGAAATCTGGGGGATGACACCCGACGCCAGGATGTTGTTGCGGAAGATGCGGCTGTACAGACCGAGCGAGACCACACCCTCCTGGATGCGGGCGCCGGCGCCGTCGTTGATGCCGATCAGCGGGCGGCCGGTCTTGATGGCCAGCTCCTGGACCTTGACGATCTTCTCGCCGTAGACCTCACCGAGGCTGCCGCCGAAGACGGTGGCGTCCTGGCTGAAGATGCAGACCTCGCGGCCGTCGATGGTGCCGTAGCCGGTGACCACACCGTCGCCGAGCGGGTGCTTGTCGGCCAGGCCGAAGTTGGTGCTGCGGTGCTTGGCCAGCGCGTCGAGTTCGACGAACGAGCCCTCGTCCAGCAGCGCCAGGATGCGCTCGCGGGCGGTGAGCTTGCCCTTCTGGTGGACCTTCTCCACCGCGGCCTCGCCGACGGGGTGCAGGGTCTCTTCGGTACGCCTACGCAGGTCTTCCAGCTTGCCTGCGGTGGTGTGGATGTCGATCGCCTTGTCCACCGGTGGCTCGGTCACGCTCGTCATGGCGACGATGTTAACGGTTCTCTAAGAAAGTTGTGAAGGTGGGGTGCTCTCTCGGCGGGTCACGCCGGTTTGCGCAGGACCACGGCCGCGAAACTCGTGAGTGCGGGCACCGGGTGCTTAAGAAGGAAACGGCTCTTCGCGCGCTCGAGGGCATCGAGCGGAGGCAGCACACGGTAGTAGCCGTGGCCGTAGGCGCCGGACCACGATTCGACCTGGAAACCGACGCTCTCGTAGCGCTTGATGGCCTTCTGGGTGGGGCCGGTGGTCCAGCGGTAGTAGGCCGGGAACTTCTCGTGGTGCGGGTTCTGCAACCGCCCGGGCTGCAGCTTGCTGATGACGGTGCGCGCCGCCTGCTCGGGGATGAGCAGGTTCACCACGAACGGGAACGCGAACAGCGTCGGGAAGAAATGCACCGAAAGTCCGCCTGGGCGAAGGAGTTTGAAGCAGTTCTCGTGGAACGTGCGGGCGTCGGGCAGGTGCTCGCACAGCATCTTGGAGAACACCAGGTCGTACGCGGCCAGCTCGTTGTCGATCGGTTTGCACAGATCGGCGACGCGGGTGTGCACGCGGCTGTTGGCCTTGGCGAGTTCGGTGGCGGAGATGTCGATGACGACGCGCTCGTCGGCGAAGCTCCAGTCGTCGCCGCCGATGATCGGGTTGGCGCCGCCACCGAGTTCGGCGACGGCCTTGACGCCTTCGCGCTCGGCCAGGGTGCGGACGGACTCGTCGTAGCCCTGCCAGAGGGTGTCCAGGTCCTTGTAATGGACATCCACGTGTGTACCGCTCATTTGCGCACCGTTCATAGATTTTTCCGCCCCCGCGGCTTGCACGACCTGCGTCAGCAGTTTGCTGGTAAGTCAATATACACTTCGCGCGCTGGTCCCGCCCGTAACTCGGGTTGAACAGCGTTCAGGCGGTGGCATTTGCTGAGCGGGCACTGAGCGCGGTCGCGACCCGGCGCCGCTCGGGCAGTGGGTAATGCCTGGTCGAAGCCGCGAGACCGGGTTGCCGTCGGGGGAGCGCGGCGCCGGGAAAGGCGGACCGATGGTACCGAATCGCGCTTAGCTGAGGGAGCGCGTGCGCACTGTCGGCAGTGCGTCCTGCGCAGGCGCGATGCATTTAGCTTGTCATTTGCGTAAGTTTGCGGTTCGATATGCGTGCCCGCTCTTTTCGGGTAGCTGACTCTACGACCGCGAAACGATCAGCAGATCGGCGCAAGGGGATATTCAACAGTGCATTCGACGCGCAAGTACGACGGAGTGGACGGGCCGAAGGTGGCCATCGCCCACGACTATCTGACCCAGTTCGGCGGCGCGGAAAAAGTTGTCCTGTCGATGACGAAGGCGTTCCCGGACGCCCCGCTCTACACGATGCTCTACGACCCCGAGCTGACCTACCCGGAGTTTGCCGACCTGGACATCCGGGTGTCGGCGCTCAACAAGGTGGGTCTGGCCCGCAAGTACCACCGGGCCGCGCTGCCCATCTATCCGCGCGTCGCCGAGTCCATGTACGTCGACGCCGACATCGTGCTGGCGAGCTGCAGCGGCTGGTCGCACGGTTTCCGCACCAACGGCAAGAAGCTCATCTACTGTTACAACCCGGCGCGCTGGCTGTACCAGACCGAGGCCTACCTCGGGGACCACGCGAACCCGATCAAGCGCCTGGGCCTCAAGCTCACCAAGAAGCGCCTGCTGGACTGGGACCGTCGGCAGGCGCTCGCGGCCGACAAGTACCTCGCGATCTCGACCATGATCAGCGGCTACGTCAAGAAGGCCTACGACATCGACGCCGAGGTGATGTTCGCGCCGGTGGCGATGTCGCGGTCGTACGCCGTCGAATCCGTCGAGGAGCTCGAGGACAAGGTCGACCTGAGCGATCCGGACGGCAGCTTCTACCTCGTCGTGTGCCGGCTGCTGCCGTACAAGAACGTCGACGTCATCGTGCGGGCTTTCGCGGGTAGTGACCGGCAGCTCGTGGTGGTCGGCAATGGGCCCGAAGCCGAGCGGCTCCGGTCGATGAAGACCGACAATGTGACCATGCTCCACAACCTGACCGACGGGCAGATGGCCTGGCTCTACAAGAACTGCCGAGCACTGATGTCATCGAGTTTCGAGGACTACGGCCTGACCCCCATCGAGGCGGGTGTCTGGGGCCGGCCGAGCGTCGCGCTGCGGTTCGGCGGCTTCCTCGACACCATCGACGAGGGCACCACCGGCCTGTATTTCGATGAACCACAACCGGATTCGGTGCGCGAGGCGCTGGACCGGTTCGAGTCGGCGACGTGGGATCAGGAGAAGATCAAGCATCACGTCTCCCAGTTCACCGAGGACGCGTTCAGCGCTCGACTGCATGAAGCGGTCGACAAGCTGGCCGGGTACTGATGGCGCCAGAAGCGACCCGGGTCGCGACGCTGAAGGACTACCGCCTGGTGTACGTCGGTCCGGCGGACCACGAGACGGCGGTGGGCGACTACGCGGAGAACCTGACGCGCGCGCTGCGGCCACACGTCGGCGAACTCGTCGAGCACCGCACGCTCGGGCCGGGTTCCGACAGCGCGCGGGAAATCCTGGGACACCGGCGTGCAGTGGCGAAGCTGGTCGCCGGTGGGAAACCCGGCCGGGTGCTGGTGCACGCGGAGCTGGCGGCCGGTGCGGTGTCGGCGTTCTGGTCCATCGCGGGGTTGCGTGGGGTGCCGGTGACGGCGACGGTGCACGATCCGCCACAAGGCATCTGGTGGCCGGGGCGCACGAAGTTCGTGGCCCGGCACAAGCTGGTGATGCACGGCCTGCACTACCCGCTGCGTCCGGTGTCCCGGATGCTCGAGGGCGCGGTCAACGGGGAGCGGACGCTGTTCGCGCTGAGCCAGATCGGTGCCCAGTCGATTCGCGACACCTATCCGAACACCGACGTGGCGTACACCCCGTACCTCGTCTGCGAGCGGCCCCGGGTCCGCCCGGTGACCGAGCGCCCGAAGGCCGTCGGCTTCTTCGGGCATGTGTACCGCGGCAAGGGTTTCGAGCAGATCGCGCGCATCCGCCGGGAGTTGCCCGACGACATCGTGATCCGGGTGGCGGGCCGGGGGACCGAGGCGCTGCCCGGTGGCCCGGGGGTGGAGATCGTGGGTGCCGTCGACGGTGCCGCCGAGGACGCGTTCTTCGATTCGGTGCGCGCCGTGGTGATTCCGTACGGCAAGCGCCATTTCTACGCCGAGACCTACCCCGCGTCGTCGGTCGCCGCGCACGCCATGGCGTACCGCACCCCGGTGGTGTGCACCGACTACGGCTCTCTGGCCGAGTTCGGCACCGAGACCGGCGCGGTCGTCGTGCCGATGGACTCTGACGACCCGAAGGCGCTGCCGGCCGGGTTCTCGGCGGCCATCGAGGCCCTGCTCAACGACGAGGCGCGGCTCAAGGAATTGGAGACGAATGCCGACCGGACGCGCCAGGAGCGGTCGCCGGAGAACGTCGCCGCCGCCTACGCCGCAAAGTGGTCGGAGATGCTGACGCGCCAGGGCCGGCTGCACTGACGGGGCCGAAACACTGTGGTTAACTCGGAATCCGGGACGACGGGAGCGAAGAACGTGATTGGCGAGCCGGCAACGGCAGACCCGGCAGATGTGGCACGCAAGAAAGCGGCCGCGCCGACCTTGAAATTGCCGCCGGATCCCGAGTGGGAACTCGGTGAGGACGGCCGCGTCACCTACTACAAGATGCAGAAGATGAGCGTTCGCCGTAAGGCGCGCAACCGAATCGGCGAACTGCTGTTCAACATGTTCATCACGCACATCCCGTCGCACACCATCCGCCAGGGCTTCCTGCGGCTGTTCGGCGCCACCATCGGTGAGTGGTCGACCATCATGCGCGGCACCACGATCCTGGACATCGAATTCCTGACGATCGGCAACGGCACCACAATCGGATTCCGCTGCCTGCTCGACGCGCGGGCCGGCCTGTGGATCGGCGACAACGTGACCATCGCCAGCGATGTCCACCTGCTCGGCGGCGGGCACGACATCAACCACCCGGACTTCCTGCCGATCCCGATCCCGACGGTTATCGAGGACTACGTATGGATCGCGAGCCGGGCCATGGTGCTGCCCGCCCTGATCGGCCGCGGCGCCGTCGTCGCCGCGCAGGCGCTCGTGGTCAAGGACGTGGCCCCACTCGACGTGGTCGGCGGCAACCCCGCCAAGGTGTTCGCCAAGCGAAATCCGGATGCATTGGGCTACAGCGCAAAGTACCGGCCGTTGTTCTGCTGATGCCGGTCGATCTACGCGAGTACCGGCTGGTCTACATCGGTCCGGCCGAAGGCCAGACCGCGGTGGGCGACTACGCCGAGAACTTCGTCAACGCCGTACAGCCGCTGTTCGGTGAGGTCATGCAACGTCGCACCCTGGGTCCGGGCGCCGAGACGGTCGCCCAGGTACGGGGCCACCGGCGTGCGGTCGCCGAACTGGTGGCCGGTGGGCCGCCGGGACGGGTGCTGGTGCATGCGGAGCTGGCGGCCGGTGCGGTGTCGGCGTTCTGGTCGATCGCCAGGTTACGTGGGGTGCCGGTGGCGGCGACGATTCACGATCCGCCGCAAGGCATCTGGTGGCCGGCGCGAACCCGGTTCGTGGCGCAGCACCGGCTCGTCATGCACGGCCTGCATTACCCTTTGCGCCCGCTGTCGCGGCGGATCGAGGGCGTCGTCAACGGGGACCGGACGATGGTCGCGCTGAGTCAGATCGGCGCGGACTCCATCAAGGCCATCTACCCCGACAGCACCGTCGCCGCCGTGCCGCACATCATCTCCGAACGGCCGCGGCTGCGCCCGCTCACCGAGCGGCCCAAGGCCGTGGGCTTCTTCGGGCATGTGTACCGGGGCAAGGGTTTCGAGCAGATCGCCCGCATCCGCCGGGAGCTGCCCGACGACATCGTGATCCGGGTGGCGGGCCGGGGGACCGAGGCACTGACGGGGGGCCCGGGGGTGGAGATCGTCGGCCCGGTCGACGGTCCGGCTGAGGACACGTTCTTCGATTCGGTACGGGCCGTGGTGATTCCGTACGGCAAGCGCCACTTCTACGCCGAGACGTACCCGGCATCCGGTTCGGTCGCCCACTCGATGGCCTACCGCACACCCGTGGTCTGCACCGACTACGGCGCCCTGGCCGAACTGGACGAGCGCACCGGCGCCCTCGTCGTCCGCATCGGCGACCAGAACGCCGAACAGGTCGCGTCGTCGCTGGCCAAGGCCATCGTGTCCCTCGTCGACGACGATCAGCGACTGGCCGAGTTCGGCCGGCACGTCGAGGCCTACCGCGAGGCCTGCTCCGGGCCGCGGACGGCCGAGGCGTTCGGCCGCGTGTGGACCGACATGTTGGCCCGAGCAGCTGTGAGCGTGTGACCTGACTGCCCCCGAAGCGCCCACCCGCAATGTGGCGAAGACGCTCATCTCGCTGATCTGGATCTACGGCGGTCGCGGGGTCGGCCTGCTGTGGACGCTGATCCTCGTCCAGCGCCTCGGTGTCTCCGAATACGGCCTGTACGCCATGGCGACGGTGCTCAACGGCATCGTCGGCAACACCGTCGACAACTCCTTCGCGGTCCGGGCCATCCGGGAATCCGAGGAGCACTTCCTGCGTGAGCGCACCATGCGCTACCTCGTCGCGGTGGGTCTGGTCGCCGCCGGCGCGGTCACGTTCGACGTCAACTACGTCATCGGCTTCGGTCTGATGGTGGCCGGCGGCGAGATCGCCCTCAACGTCGTCAAGAGCCAGTCCGCGCGCGATGGCCACCCGGACAAGGTGTATCGGCTCGACACCGCGCGACAGTTCTCCAGTGCCGGCATCGGCGCGGTGTACCTGTACACCGCGGCGCACCCGACGCTCACCCACGCCTCGCTGCTGTACTGCACGCCCTACGTGCTGATTCTGCTGGTCGGGGCCAAGCTGGCCATCGGTCACCGGCCCGCACCACCCGGGCCGCCGCGGTTGATCGCGGCGCTGACCGGCGAAATGCTCGGCACCACGCTGTATCTCGGCGGTGACGTGCTGCTGCTCGGCACCCTGGTGGACACCACGGCAGCGGGCTATTACCAGCTCGCGTGGGTCGTCGCGGCCGCAGTGGCGGCTGCCGGCCAGTCCTTCGGCATGACCTATCACGAGCCGCTGCGGGAGAGCGGCGGAGACCTGTCGGCCGCCCCACCGCTGCGCAACATCCTGCGGATGGCGGCACTCGGCGGCTCGCTGCTGCTGATCATCGGTGGCTGCCTGTTCGCCTTCGGGGCACCGACCCAGCTCGCCACGACCATGATGATCATGGGCGGCTTCGCCGCGCTGCGCATCTGCATCTTCGTGCTGCAGGTGATCCTCTACACCCAGCGGCGCGATGTCTTCCGGCTCACCATCGCCGTCGGCCTGGTGCCGGTGAAACTGGGCATGGTCGCCGCCCTCGCGACGCTGACGCCGCTCGGTGCGGTGGGCGCGGCCATCGCGGCCACCGTCGCCGACGCGATCATGCTCGCCGGGTTCACGTGGGCGGTCTACCGGCCGCGCGAGGTGGTGGAGTCATGACCACGCCGAAGACCGCGTTCATCCTGTCGAAAGACCCGGTGCTCGAACACACCGGTGACGTCGCGCTGGCCCGGATGCTCATGCAGCTGGCCGCCGACTCGTCCGAGGTGTCGGCCATCGCGCTGTCACCCCGACCGGGCACCGTCACTGCCGACCTGATTCCCGGTGGCCTGCCGCTCGAGCGGGTCCACAAGCCGGCCGTGCGTCCGCACCGGCTGCTCATCGACTCCCTGCGGCGCCGGCGCAGCCTGGTGCATGTCCGATTCGACACCGACGAACTGGTCCGGGCGATCGATCGCAGCGACGCCGACGTGTTCGTCGCCGAACACAGCTACATGGCCGAATCGTTCTTCCGCAGCACGCATTTCGGGAAGAAGCGATTCGTCGTCAACACCAACGTGAGCGAGTCGCTGGTCTGGCGGGCGTCGCGCGGCGCGCTCGGCCGCGTCGAGGAACCGCGCCTGGTCCGCGACGAGCTGCGCGTCGCGCGCGCGGCCGACGCCGTCAGCACCTACGACGCCGAGGAAGCCGAGTACTACCGCGACAACGGCGTCGCCGATGCCCGGTTCATGGACATCACGATGCCGCCCGGTACGCAGGTCGACGTCGCGACCTCCCCGCCGCGGCTGGTGTTCATGGGCACCCGCGACTGGCCGCCCAACCAGGAGGGGTTCCTGCGGGCTCTCGAACTGTGGCCGCGGATCTCCGCCGGGATCCCCGGCGCCGAACTGTGCATCATCGGGGCCAAGAAACCTGGTGCGGCCGACCCGGTCTATCCCGACGGGGTCCGCGACCTCGGATTCGTCGACGACCTCGGGGCGTTCCTGGGCACGTGCCGTGCCCTGATCGCGCCGATCCGCACCGGCGGGGGAGTCCGGGTCAAGCTGCTCGACACCATCCGGATCGGGCTGCCTGCCGTCGCCACCACGGCGGCCATCGGATCACTCGGGCCGATCTTCGGGTTGCGACCCCTGGACGACGATGCGGCGTTCATCGCCGAGTGCCGGCGGCTGCTCACCGACGTGCCGGCCGCCGTCGACCTGGGAAACCAGCTGTTCGAGATCAACCGGCAGCGGTGGCAGGACCGGTTGCCGCACCGGGCGGTGGCCGACCTGCTGCGCGGCGACGGTCAGGTGTAGTAGACCTTCACGCCGACCCACGGTGCCCAGACCATGTAACCGTGCTGGAAGTCGACGCGGTTGGAGCCGTTGACGTAGCGCTCGTCGCTGGTGGCCAACCCCAGCTGCGGTTTCCAGGCCTGCGCGAAAGCGCTCGAGGCCCAGTGGGCACCGGTCTCGGGCGACCACCACACGCGGAACACCTGGCCGCCGGAGAAGTCCTGGTAGCCATCGGCAAAGACGCTCGAAGGCACCGAGTTCCGCTGCATCGCGATGTCGGCCACCGGGCGCGGTGACGACACGTAGCCGCTCGGCAGCTCGTAGATGGTGTTGACCGTGCGGACCTGCGCCCACACCGTCTTGGTTGCCTTGAACACCGGGCTCAGGACCGAGCCGTGCGCCGGGTCGGTGATCTGCGAAAAGCGCAGGAACTCCGGCGATTTGGGTACGCCGGCGGCGATGGTCGCCGCCAGGTCGGCGGCCGCGGGCTTCGGGGTCCAGTCGCTGCGGTAGAGCCCGACGGTGGCGTCGGCCTGGTTGCTCCCGGTCTTGCGGTCACGTGTGGTGTAGACCATCAGCGGGCCGGTGTACGGCATCTCCTGCCACTTGGTGTAGATGTCCTTGAGATACGCGGCCTGCGTGGTCTCGTTGACCACCGAGGTGGGCTCGCCGTATTCGGTGGCCCAGATCTTCTTCTCGTCGTCGCCGTTGTCGATCATCACCTGGCGCATCTGAAGCAATTGCAGGACAGGCGAATTCGCGATCAGCATGCCGTCGGAGAATTTCAGGTTGTAGTTGTACGGGTGGAACGACAGCGCGTCGAAGTTGCCCTTGGCGCCGGCGGCGTACATCCCGGCGATGAAGCGCACCGGGTTGATCGACCACGAGCCGAAGTCCACGACGGCGCCGACGACCCCACCGATCACCGTCGCGTCCGGGTCGACGGCCTTGATGCGCGGATAGGCCGACTTCAGCAGATCGGTGTAGCCCGCGGGATCGGGCGCGGGGCTGTAGAAGAACACCGCGTTCGGCTCGTTCCAGATCTCGTAGGCGGAGATCTTGCCCTTGTAACGCGTGGCCACCTTGGCCGTGAAGGCGCCGTAGGCGTCGGGGTCCGACGGCCGGCTGCTGAGCGGGAGGCCGCCCTGCGACATGGCCCAGGGCGGGGTCGCGTTGATGAACGCGATGATCGACATGTTCATGGCGGCGGCGGCATTCACCGTCTTGTCGACCAGGCTCCAGTCGAGCTGGCCGAGGATCGGCTCGACCCCGGCCCACGGGATCATCAACCGGATGGTGTTCACGCGGTTGTTGGCCATCAATGCCAATGTCCGGTTCACGTCATCCTGCGACAGGCCGTAGATGTCGGAGTCGGCGAAGCCGATGGTGGTCGGCAGGTTGACGACTTTGGCCCGCTCGGCGATCCTGACCCGCTCAGGGGTGTCCCCTGGGATGCCGGTCAAGACGATGAGGGCGCAGACCATGCTGCCGGCGATCGCCGATGCCATGCTCGAGAAACGGCGGGCGGATCGTCGGGGGCGCTTCCCGGGCATCGTGCAACCGCCCTTCACCTATGAAGTGCGTCGCGAGGCGCAAACGCGCACTCAGTGTGCAGCAGCCAAGGGCGTTTGCTGTGAATCTGCTTGGGCGTGTCGCAGTCTTACCTGTTCCTGCCGTTCTCGGTCTATATGCACCAGGAACGCCAGCAAAATGGAGAACTTGAGGGTGGCCGGGGGGATGCCGACCACGGGGTGATCGAGTTGGAGCGCGACAACACAGAATCCGATGTAGATGCCGCCATATCCGGCCCAGGCAAATGAATTCGAGCGAATCGCGCGGTAGCTCATGACGCAACCGATCACCATGATCGCAAAGAACGCCAGACCGGGGAAAATGCCGCCGCGGTAAATCGTCAGCAATGGCGCGTTCGACACATGGTTCAGCACGAACGCATAGTTTCCGTCCCGGAATTCGAGCCGGTTCCAGCCTTTTCCGAACAACCAGTAACCGGCCATGGTGTCGGGGAATTCACGGATGGCATCAATTCGGGAAGTGGAGCCGACATCGTCACTGCTGAACGAGTGCGCGAATCTGGTCCGCACTTCCGGTATCGCCGCCGCGGCTCCGATCGCGGCCACCATCGCGGCGATGGCCAAACCGCGGTCCCGGGACCGCATGGTGTGGAAGGCCAGCACCAGCACCGCCCCGCCGACGATGGTGAACATGCCGGCCCGGCTCAAGGTGAGCAGCAGCGCGACGAGGAAGATGCCGGTCACGACGATGCGCTGCCAGCCCGCCAGGACAACCAGGCCGACGGCGATCGACACCACCAGCGCGATGCCCTCGGCGTTGGGGTCCACCGACGTGCCGCCGAGTCGCATGGACCTTTCGGCACCGCCTTCGGCGAACGCGAAGCGCGTCGCGGTGTATTCCGCCGCGTAACCGAAGACCCGCAGATACCTGAACGAGGTCTGGTTGGGGTCGAATGCCACGATGTACAGGCCGAAGACCGCATTGGCCAGCGTCGCGTAGACGAATATGCGGCCGAACTTCTCCAGATGTTGCCCCGACAGACTGCTCAGTGCGATCGCGACCAAGGTGACCACCGACCACCGGACGATCTGGATGACGTCGCCCACGCCCACGCCGGTTACCGCGACCGACGCGATCGACGTGATCACGAGCGCGATGATCGCCCATTCCAGCGGATGAATCGGACGGGCCAGTCGCGGATGCACAAACAACGCGACCACCGCACCGAATGCGAACGGCAGATATAAGGGCACGTGAACGCCCGGGAAATATCCGAAAGGCAGTGCGCCGGTGACGACCGCCAATCCGTACAAGAACCACAGCGGATGCCGTAATCCGACATAGATGCCGACAACCAGTGCGGCAATAGCGACAATGCCCAACAGGGTGACCTGGCCAAAAGACGTCGCCAACCAGACCAGGCCCAAGATCACGGCCAGAATCCCGACCGATGATTTAAGATTGCCGAGTTGACCCAAACGGGCGTTCATGCCGACTATGTTCTCAGCTCGACCAGCTAAGCTCAAGCAGGTTGCCCGGACCCGTGGCGCGCCTGAATGGTCGGTCCGGTTCCCAGCCGCTAATCTGTGAGCCGTCGCATTGCTGAAATAAGGGGCACGACCTTGGAGATCAAAGAGTACCTGCGGATATTCGGCCGGTACTGGTGGGCGATCGTGGCGCTGACGGTTGTCGGAGGTGTCGCGGGCTGGTCGTGGTGGGAATTCGGTGATCGCGAATACCAGTCCAGCGCGACGCTTTTCGTGGCGACCCAGAACGGCACGTCGGTCACCGAGGCCTACCAGAACAACCTGTTCTCCCAGGACCGCGTGAACTCCTACGCCACCCTCGCCATGAGCGAGCAGGTGGCTGCCCGCGCGGTGGACCAGCTGAAGGCGACCATCTCGGCGGGCGAACTGCGGGCCAAGGTCACCGCCGTCCCGCTGCCGAAGACCGTGTTGCTGCAGGTGTCGGTCACCGACAAGGACCCGGGCCAGGCGCAGACCTACGCCAGCGCGGTGGCCGATCAGCTCGCCGGCCTGGTGGGGGAGCTGGAGACCTCCCGCCGTGGCGGCAGCCCCGCCGCGGGCGCCATCGTCGTGGACGAGGCCGGCTATCCGACCAAGCCCCTGGGCTATTCGATGGTCACCCGCATCGGGATGGGGCTGGCCGGTGGCCTCGTCCTCGGCCTGCTGGCGGCCATCGTGCTCGGCATCATCGACCGCCGCGTGCGCGGCCGCGACCGCGTGGCCGACGCCAGTGGTTCGCTGCTCATGGGCGCGCTGCCCGCGGACTCGGCCCGCAGCCATGCGCCGGTGGTCGACCTGACCGCCGAGGGTGCCTATCCGGAGGCGCTGCGCGAGCTCCGCAACAATTTGCGGTTCACCGTGCCGGCAAATCGTGATGAAGCCGCTCGGGTGATCGCGGTAGCCAGTCCGTCGCCGTCCGACGGGCGGACGACGGTGGCGATCGATCTGGCCGCCGTGCTGGCCGAGACCGGCAGAAGCGTGGTGCTGGTGGACGGTGACCTGCGCAACCCGGCGGTGGCGCAGCGCCTGGACCTGACCCCGGCGGCCCGTCAAGGCGCGGCCGACCGCGGCCTGAGCACCGTGCTGGTCGGCGAGAACACCGTCGCCGAGAGCCTGATCCCCGAGGTCTCCGTCGGTCAGCACCGGATCGCGGTGTTGCCCGCGGGCCCCGCGACCACGCGTCCGGGCGAGTTGTGGGCCGGCGACCATACCGAGAGCCTGTTCGCCGACCTGTCCGGCCAGTTCGACTACGTCGTCGTGGATACGCCGCCGCTGGGCAAGTACAACGACGGTGCCGTCGCCGCCGCACTGTCGGACGGGGCTCTGCTGGTCGGCCGCATCCGGCACACGACGAGCAATGCGCTCACGCGTGCCGTGCAGACCCTGAAGTCCGCCAACGCGGTACTGATCGGTTCGGTCGCCACCGACGAACCGGTCGAGTTCAAGCTTCACATCGGCGGGTCCGACGGCCCCAAGTCCGGTGGCGGCAAGAGCAAGAAGGCGGCGCCCAAGGCCGCCGCCAAGGCTGCATCGCAGCCCGAGGCCAAGACGGCGGCGCACCAGAAGCCGTGATGCGTCAGGTTGAGTTGCGGCGCACGGTACTGGCACTGGCTGCAGTGCTGGTCACCGTCGCTGCGTGCGGCCAGTCGGGTCCGGTGCCGCCACGGCCGGGTGACGACGTGCGTCCCACCCGGGACCTCACCCCGATGTTTCCGGGGGCCGAGGCACTCCCGCCGCCCGACCTCACCGACGACGGCCCGGGTTCCCTGGTCGAGCTGAAGCCCGTCAAAGGTGACCCCAGCTTCGACGAGGCCGGCGCCACCGCGGCACGCATCGTGTACCGGTCCACGAGCGGCGTGGACGGCCGTCCCATCCAGGTCAGCGGCCTGATCGCGGTGCCCCCGGGCCCGGCGCCCAAGGGCGGCTGGCCCATCATCTCGTTCGGGCACGACACCACCGGGCTGCTGCCCAAGTGCGCGCCGACCCTCGCGCCGCAATTCTGGGGCTACTCGACCGGGATGACGGTGTATCTGCGGCGCGGCTTCGCCATCGTCCTGTCCGACTACCAGGGGCTGGGCATCGACCCGGGCTCCAGTGCCCGGCAGCACTCCATCCTGGATGCGAACAGCCTGGGGAACAGCATCATCGACGCCGCCCGCGCGATCCATCGCGCCGCTCCGTCCACCAGCACCAACTGGGGTGCGCTGGGCGCCGGCGAAGGCGGCCTGGCCGCGTGGGCCGCGGCCGAACGCAACGGGACCTACGGCGCCGGCATGAACATGGTCGGCGCGGTGGCGGTCAACCCGATCGCGGATCTGGCGCCGCTCGCCGACCCGGACCGCACCGCCGCGCTGGCGACCGCCGATCAGTACCGGCTGCAGATCCGGGCGCTGCAGAGCCTGGAAACCATGCAGCCCGACTTCGACCTCGACGCGCACCGCTCGGCGAAACTCAAGGACCAGTGGGACCTGTTGGTCGACTGCGCACCGCGCGACGTCGCGGCCGCCCAACTGGCGCTGAATCAGTTGACTCCCAACGACTTCCAGGCCAAGGATGCGGCCGCTGCGGCAGACCTCAAGCGTCGCCTCGGTGCCGTCGCGTTGCCCAGTCCCGGTGCGGGCCCGAACGATCCGCCGGTGCTGGTGGCGTTCGGCACGGCCGACACCGTCAACCCGGCGGCCGGCGTGCTGACGGCCACCGCGGCCGCGTGTGCCCGCGGCCAGCAGATCGTCGTGATGCGCGGCGTCGGCGACACGGGCCAGATCAACGACCAGACGATGCAGAACGCGCTGGCGTGGCTGCAGGCGCGGTTCGACGGCGAGCGCGTGGCCGATGTCTGTGTGGGGGCGACGTGATCACGCCGGCCGGAGTGCCGCGGGTGCGCGACTACGCGCTGTTCGTCAAGAACAGTTGGGTGCTGGTGTTGGTCACCACCATCGCGAGTGCACTGGTGGGCTGGGCGGGCTGGGAGCACGCCAAGCCCGAATACCGATCCACGGCATCGGTGTTCGTCCGGACCGAGGGCAGCGCATCGCCCCTGGACGCCTACTACGGCGACGCCGGCATGCTCGGCCTGATGGAGACCTACCGAAACCTGGCCACCAGCTCGCAGATCACCGCGCCCATCATCCAGAAGCTTGGCCTGATCGAGTCCGACAAGGAACTCGCCGCCCGGATCGTCATATTGCCCAGTGCCACAGCGATGTTGAACGTCACGGTCACCGGCGGTGATGCCGACCAGACCACACAGATCGCGCACGAGGTCGTGAACGACATGGTCGCGGTGGGCAACCGGCTGGCCCTGGTCGCCGGTACCAGCGCGACGCTCGTCGTCATCGACGACGCCAGCCCCGCCGAGCGGGTGGGCAGCGTGGCGTCGTATGTGATGACCGGGACGGTCCTGGGTTTCGCGCTGTGTGTCATCGCGGTCATCGCGCGGGCGCTGATCTTCGACCGGGTACAGAGTCGCCGGCACCTCGAGCGGGTTATCGGTGACGCGACCGCCGGAGCGTCGGGATGAACTCGCGGCAGCTGCGGCGTCTGGTCGCCGCGGGCCTGCTCGCCGCGGTGTGTCTGACCGCGCCGGCCTGCCAGAGTGATCCGGCACCGAAAAAGGCCGGGCCCCCTACGGCTGGGGGTATCGACCTCAAACCTGACACCACGGGCGCCGGTCACGTGCCCGGTGCGCTGGTGTCGGCGTCGACGTTCCCCACGCTGGACCTGCGGCTGAAATCGGCCGTGTCGCTGGCCGCCCGCATCGGGTACACGTCGACGTCGGGGATCACCGGTGAGCACACCGAGGTGTCGGGCTCGGTCTTCGTGCCGAACGGGACACCGCCGCCGGGCGGCTGGCCGATCATCGTCTTCGGCCACGCGACGTCCGGCGTGCAACGCGACTGCGGACCGTCGGGGTCGTCGACGCTGCAGGGGCTGTCCGCGCCGATCACCACGCTGGTCAAGGCCGGCTACCTGGTGAGCCTGCCGGACTATCAGGGCCTCGGCCCGGGCACCGCCGGCCATCCGTACGCCGATGCCACCACGGTGGGCTACAACGTCATCGACTCCGTGCGCGCGGCGCACAAGCTGGTACCGCAGTCGTCGGACCGCTGGCTGGCCGTCGGGGTGTCCCAGGGCGGCCAAGCCGCCTGGGCCGCAAACGAACTCGCCGCCCGCTACGGCAGCGGGCTGAACCTCGTCGGCACCGTCAGCCTGTCGCCGGCCACCGATCTCACCGGCCTGGCCGCCGGGGCCGCGGCCGGCAGCCTGTCGAAAGAGCAGGGCGCCATCCTGCAGCTCATCCTGGCCGCCCTGGCGACGGAGAACCCGTCCCTGAACCTCGCGGACTATCGCCACGGCGAGATCGTCGAGCACTGGGACGTCCTCGCCTCGTGCCGCACCGAGGACGCGGCGGCGCGGACCGCGGCGATCGACAAGATCACGCCCGACGATCTGCGGCCCGCGACCCCGCAGGCGGAAGCGACGCTGCAGGGCCTGCTGGCCAAGCGCAGCCTGCCCAAGGAGCCGACGTCCGCGCCGATGCTCGTGCTGTACGGCGGCCAGGACACGCTGCTGCCGCCGGACTGGACGAACAAGGCGCTCGCCGCCGCGTGCCGCCTCGGCGACGTCATCGACATCATGTTCCAGCCGACCAAGGGGCACGCCGACATCGACGTGGCGATGTCCTACGACTGGATCAAGGACCGGTTCGGCGGCGTCCCCGCCCAGAACAGTTGTCCGTCATTCAATTCCATGCAGGGAGCAGGACAGTGAACGCGCCGACCTCGGCACCGGTCCGGACCCGGGCCCGCATCATCGGGCTGGACGGCGCCCGCGGGCTGTCGTGCCTGGGCGTCGCCGTCATGCACGTCACGGGGCACTACTCACCGCAGACGGCCAACCACTGGAAGACGAACCTCGTCGGGCTGTCGCTGATCTTCTTCTACGCGCTCAGCGGGTTCCTGCTGTTCCTGCCCTACGTACGCAACCTGATCGAGCAGCGCGAACTGCCCAGCACCGCGAACTTCGCCGTCCACCGCATCGCCCGGATTCTGCCCGGCTACCTGGTCATCTTCCTGCTGTGCAATTACCTGCTGCAGATCGTCTACATCGAGAACGCGTCGCTGCAGCCGACGCGCACCGAAGACGGCACCGGCATGATCACCGACCCGTGGCAGTTGATCGCCAACCTGACGCTGATGCAGTCGTACATCCCGAAGTACTTCCAGACCGGCCTGAACCCGTCGTGGTCGCTGACGCTGGAATACGCCTTCTACCTTTCGATCCCGCTGCTGGGCATGCTGCTGTTCGCTCTCGCCCGGCGATCGAACCTGCGGCCGTGGGTCATCGTGTCCCTCGGCCCGGCGCTGCTGATCGCGCTCGGCTTCATCGGCCGGGCCTTCGTGCCGTGGATGATCTCGGCGTTGCACCTGACCGATCCGACGGAGATCAACTGGGGCGCCAACTGGGTTGCGGTCTACACCAAGACCTTCCTGACCAACTCCGACACCTTCGCGTTCGGCATGGCCGCCGCGGTGCTGGTCGTGGCCATGGAGCACAACGCGATTCGCGAGAAGCTCAGCCGGCGCGTCCGGCTGTACAGCTTCCTGGCGATGTTCCCCGCGGGCGTGGTCATGCTCGGCCTGATCGCCCTGGCCAACCCGTACGCCACGTCGGCGCTG
Organism: Mycobacterium toneyamaense; assembly: GCF_055384815.1. Taxonomy (NCBI): domain Bacteria; kingdom Bacillati; phylum Actinomycetota; class Actinomycetes; order Mycobacteriales; family Mycobacteriaceae; genus Mycobacterium; species Mycobacterium toneyamaense. The sequence goes on along the minus strand of NZ_AP040333.1, from coordinate 4,381,897 downwards.
GCCGTGCTGTGCGCGCTGGGCATCCTGGTGATCGTCGCGCCGCTGTTCCGCGGCGAGCGGTCCGGGCTGGCCGAGCTGCTCGACACCGCGCCCTTCCGGTTCGTCGGCAAGGTCTCGTTGTCGGCGTATCTTTGGCATTTCCCCCTCATGCTGCTGCTGGGCCGCTGGGGCCTGATGGCCGGCGACACCGTGCCCGGCATGCTGCGCAACGTGGCGCTCGTCCTGGCGGTGACACTGGTGGTCTCGGCCGTCACGTACTACGCAGTGGAAGAGCCCGTCATGAAATTCGCCAAGCGGTACCGCACCAGGTGGTCCTGAATGCGCCGTGCGATCCAGTGGGGCGCCGCGCTCGCGGCAGTGCTCCTGATCGCGGCGTCGTTGCCGGTGATGTGGCAGGTCGGCAGCTGGGCCCTGGACAAGCTGCGGCACGGCGATGCCGGCGACCCGGTGCCGATCCGGACCGCCGATCTCGCGGACTCCGGCCCGGGCAGCCTGATCAGCGCCATGACGATGCCGGCGCTGACCAACTCGGTGGAGGGCAAGGATTTGCAGGCCGCCCGGGTGGTCTACCGATCCACCTCCGGTGACACCGATGCGCCGACGGTGGTGTCGGGATCGGTGTTCACTCCACGGGGCCAGGCGCCCGACGGCGGCTGGCCGGTGATCGCGCTGGCCCACGGCACGACCGGCATCGACTACCCGTGCGCGCCGTCGCTGTCGGCGAATCTCCTCGGCAACGTGGTGTTCGTGCAGGGCTTCGTCAACCTCGGTTTCGCCGTCGCCCTCGCCGACTACCAGGGCCTGGGCGCGCCCGGTGTCCACCCCTACACCGACAACCGCACGGCGGGCCGCAACGTCATCGACTCGGTGCGCGCCCTGCGCCACACGTTCCGCGACATTTCCAACCGCTGGGCGGTGTTCGGCGGTTCGCAGGGCGGCGGCGCGGCCTGGGCCGCCGACGAACAGGCGCGCACCTACGCGCCCGAACTCGACCTGATCGGCGCGGCCGCCAGCGTGCCGTCGGCCGACGTGGCGGGCATCGTCGACAAGGCCGGCATCTTCGATCAGGGCAAGGCCGGCACCATGACCAAGGACCAGGAGGCGGCGTTCCAGGCGATCGTCGAGTCACTGGCCCGGCTGCATCCCGACCTGAACCGCGACGACTACCGCCGGGGCGCGGCGGCCAAGTACTGGAAGGTGCTGTCGGCGTGCTCGGGGCCCGACGTCGCGTACCGCGCCGCCGCCCTCGACGCGGTCGGTCCGAGCGACCTGGCGCCGGTCGATGCGGCAGCCGCCGACCGGCTGCGTCGCCACCTGCAGGACTGGGCCCTGCCGCAGCAGCCGCTGTCGGCTCCCATGTCGGTGGTCTACGGCGGCAAGGACACGTTCCTCGACCCGCAATGGACGAAGGCCGCCATTGCCCGGGCGTGTTCGCTGGGCGGTACGGTGGTCTGGAATTTCCAGCCGGACGGTGGCCATGGCGATATTGACGGGCCGGGTCAACTCCGATGGCTGGCAGAGCGATTCAGGGGAGGCGAGGCGGTCAATGGCTGTCCTGCGCAGGGAACCACGTAATCCCAACGGCGACAGCCCGATTCACCAGCAGCTGCTGATCGATGCGAAGTGCATCGTAAAGCGACTCATCGCGCCCCGCGGCACCGCTGTCGGCGAGCCCGAACGGCCGTATCTGATCCTGCCGATCCTGGGGCAGTCCAACGCGTTCGGCATGGGGCTGCCGGTCGATCCCGACGGGTTGGACCGCCCCCACCCGCTGGTGCACCAGTGGGCCATGTGTGGACCGTCCAAAGGCACGGCGGTGCTGGCGACGCAACCCTTGCTGCACGAAATACCTTGCAAATACGTCGGTTTCGGTCCGACGTTCGCCAAACAACTCGCGGAGGACACCGGGCGGCCGGTCCTGCTGATCCCCGGTGCTCGCGGCGACACCTCATTCACCCCGAAGAACGGGCACACGTGGGATCCGGCCGACCGCAAGACCCGGGTGAACCTGTACCGGCGGGCCGTGGCGGCCATCGACGCCGCGCTGGCGCGGTTTCCCGGCAGTGAGATCGCCGCGGTGCTCTGGCACCAGGGGGAGACCGACGTGCCGCTGATCTCCGGCGCGCAGTACCAGGCCAAGCTCGACTCGCTGATCGGGGACCTGCGCGCAAGGTACGGCGAGAGCCTGCCGTTCGTCCTGGGGCAGATGGTGCCCGAGGAGATGGAGCTGAGCGGCAAGCCCTACGCCGCGATCGACGCCGTGCACGCCGACACCCCGAACCGGTGGCCGCTCTGCACCTTCGTGCCCGGCCCGCGCGATTCGTACAACAGTCCCGACGATCGCCACTACAGCGCTGCCGGGCAGCGCGAGTTGGGTCGCCGGATGTGGCAGCAGTACCGAGAGATGTGCGCCGAACAACTGGCGGACTATGGCGCGCGGTGAACTCGGCCGGGTCATCCGCCGTGTCTTCGGTGTGGTCACGATCGTCGTGCTCGTCGATGTCGGGCTGGCCGGGCTGGTGCTGTTCGCGGGCGCGAAGTCCGATCAGCTCCAGCGGGCCGACGCGATCATCGTGCTGGCCGGCGAACACGACGGCCGCGAACAGTACGGGCTGAGCCTGGCCCGGCAGGGCTGGGCCCGCACCGTGGTGCTGTCCAACCCGTACGTGCCGGGCGACCCCCAGATGAAGAGCGCCTGCGCGCCGGCCACCGACATCGAGGTGATCTGCCGGAAGCCGGAGATCCTGACGACCCGCGGCGAGGCCATGATGATGCGCCAACTCTCCGAGGGCCGATCCTGGCACCGGATCATCGTCGTCAGCTGGCGGTACCACCTGCCGCGCGCCCGCCTGATCTTCCGGCAGTGCTATTCCCCGGACCACGGTTCGGTTGTCGCGGTGGCTTTGCCCAGGGACTATGACTTCTCGCCCGTCGGGTGGGAGCTGACGTTCTTCTATCAGTTTGCCGGGTTCGCTAAGGCCGCGCTGCAGGGTCGCTGCGGTTGACCTGCCTATTTTTCTGATCGGTGGTATTTTCGAGCAAACGATGCGATAGTAGTCGCAGTTCGCTGAGCGGGGGCTATAGCGAACAGCCAGCAAATGGGAGGGAGTACGCGTCAGTGTCGGTGGCAGAAGAACTCTACGTTCCCGAGGCTTCTCCCGCGCCTCGCGTACGGGCCGTCGCGCCTTTAGCTGACCGGGCCTGGCAGACGCGGTACCGCTGGTGCCTCATCGCATTCGATCTGGTCGTGGTCGTGTTGGCCCTGGCGAGTGCCCAGTTCGTCAAGCTCGGTACACCCGACGCCTCCCTGGAATTCACTTCGACGTATCTGCACGTCTTCTCGTACTACTCGGTCCTCTCGCTGTTCGTCGCCGTGATCTGGCTGGCCATGCTGGCCGCATACCGCACCCGATCGCCGCGCATTGTCGGCGCCGGCGTCGAGGAGTACCGCCGGGTCTTCTCCGCGACGCTGGCCACCGTCGGCATCATCGCCGTCGCACTGATGATCTTCCGCCCTGAGTACGCTCGCGGCTACTTGGCGGTCGCGCTGCCGCTCGGCCTCGTCGGCCTCGTCGTGGGCCGGACCATCTGCCGCCGGGTGCTGGCCCGCCTGCGCCGGCGCAACAAGTGCGTCGCCAACGTGCTGGCGGTCGGTGACCCGCGCGCCGTGAGCAACCTGGTGCAGTCCCTGCACCGCGAGTGGTGGTACGGCTACTCGGTCCGCGGCGTCTGCCTCACCGGACGGCCCGCCGGCGGCACCTTCGAGGTGGCGGGGGTCGGCGAGCTGCCGGTGCTCGGCAACGAGACCCAGGTGTCCGACGCCATCACCCAGGCCGCCTTCGACGCCGTCGCCCTCACCACGACCGACCACCTCGGGCCCGAGGGAGTGCGCGAACTGTCGTGGGAGCTCGACAAGCTGGGCATGGACATGGTCGTGTCCCCGAGCGTCATCGACGTCGCCGGCCCCCGGCTCACCATGCGTCCCGTCGCCGGCCTGCCGCTGATCCACGTGGAGCGTCCGCAGTACAGCGGGACCAAGAAACTCCAGAAGCGCGCCTTCGACGTGTTCGTCGCACTGTTCGCGCTCACCGTGACCTCGCCGCTGATGGTGTTGTCGGCCATCGCGATCAAGCTCACCAGCCGTGGTCCGGTCTTCTACCGCTCCGAGCGAATCGGCTTGGACGGCAAGCCGTTCCAGATGACGAAGTTCCGGACGATGGTGCAGGGCGCCGACCGCATGGTCGACGACCTGATCAGCCTGGATCTCAACGAGAGCGGCAGCGGGGTGCTGTTCAAGATTCACGAGGACCCGCGCGTCACGCTGGTCGGAAAATACCTGCGGCGCTACAGCATCGACGAACTGCCGCAGTTCTTCAACGTGCTGCGCCGCGACATGAGCGTCGTCGGGCCGCGCCCGCCGCTGCGCCGTGAATTCGACACGTACAACGAGCAGGTGCGCCGCCGGCTGCTGGTGCTCCCCGGCATCACGGGGCTGTGGCAGGTGAGCGGCCGGGCCGACCTGTCGTGGGAGGACTCGGTACGGCTCGACCTGTCGTACGTCGAGAACTGGTCCATCACCAACGATCTGCTGATCGCGGCCAAGACCTTCCGCACCATCATCGGCGGTTCTGGCGCCTACTGACTCCGGACGGGCGACCGTCGGTGAATAATCCCCTTTGATGCGTAAAGCCCTGCCGTGGATAGTGGTGGCCGTCCTGGTCGTCGGTGGTCTGACGGCCGCGACCTACCTGCGACCGCTGGCGCTGATCGGGACCTCGAAGGTCCTCGACATGTTCATTCCGCTCTCGGGCGCGCCGGAGCCGATCGGTTCGGCCGATCTCGCCGGCTCCGGCCCGGGCACCCTGCTGTCGGCGACGACCATGCCGGGGGTCACCAGCACCTTCACGGGACAGGGGATTCGCGCGGCCCGCGTGGTGTATCACTCGACCTCGGGTGACAGCGGCGCGCCGACCGTCGTCTCGGGCGCGGTGCTCACGCCGCTGGGCCGGGCGCCCAAGGGCGGCTGGCCGGTGGTGGCTCTCGGGCACGGCACCCTGGGCATCGACAACAACTGCGGGCCGTCGCTGTCGCCGACCCTGATGAACCTGCTGCCCATCGCGAAAGTCGTGATCAATCTCGGGTACGCCGTGGCCCTGGCCGACTACCAGGGGCTGGGCGTCAAGGGCGTGCACCCGTACTCCGACGCCCGCACCGCGGGCCTCAACATGATCGACGCCGTCCGCGCGGCACGGCACGTGTTCGGTGACATCTCCTCGACGTGGGCGGCGTTCGGCGACTCGCAGGGTGGCGCGGCGGCCTGGGCCGCCGACGAGCAGGCCGAGCCCTATGCCCCGGAGCTCAACTTGGTGGGTGCGGTCGCCGTGGCGCCCGCCGCCGATATCAGCGGTCTGGTGGCGAAATCGCAGACCGGCACGTTGACCAGCGAGCAGCGCCCGGTGCTGCAGGCGCTGATCGAATCGCTGGCCCGGCTGCACCCCGACCTGAACCGTGATGAATACCGGCACGGCGGTGCGTCCCGCTACTGGAACGTGCTGACGGACTGCAGCGCCGGCGCGGCCTACAAGCGTGCCGTCGCCGCCGGACAACTCGGGCCGCGCGACTTCCTGCCGGTGTCGCCGGATGCGGCCCAGCGACTGCAGAATCTCTTGCAGGCGTGGGCAATTCCGCAGCGCCGGCTGACCGCGCCGCTGTACGTCTGGTACGGCGGTCTGGACCCGTTCATCGATTCGGCCTGGACGAAGGCGGCCATCGGGCGGGCCTGTTCGCTCGGTGGCACGGTGACGACAGAGTTCGACCCGCAGGGCGGCCACAATCCGCCCGCGGCGCAGGAGATGCTCGACTGGATGGCGGATCGGTTCGCCGGGAAGAAGGTAACCAATGACTGCTGAGCTGCTGCCGCTGGACGCCGCGGCGATCCAGGCGTCCGTCGGTGACGGCTGGCGCGTCGAGGTGGTGGCCGAAACCGGTTCGACCAATGCCGATCTGGCGACGCGGGCACAGTCCGGCGAGAACGTGGCGGGCGTGGCGCTGTTCACCGAGGACCAGACCGCGGGCCGGGGACGCCAGGGCCGCACCTGGACGGCGGTGCCGCGGTCGCAGATTCTGATGTCGTTCGGGGTGGACACCACCGACGTGCCGAGCGAGACGTGGGGCCTGCTGTCGCTGGCGGCGGGGGTGGCCGTCGTCGAGGCCGTCGCCGAGGTGGCCGGCGTGCAAGCCGCGCTCAAGTGGCCCAACGATGTGCTGGTGGGCACCGGCAAGCTCGCCGGGATTCTCGCCGAGGTCGCGGCCCCGGCCGGCGGGTCGCCCGTCATCGTCGTCGGTATCGGTCTGAACGTGTCGCTCGCCGCCGCCGAACTGCCCGACCCGGTGGCCGTGTCCCTGCTGAGTCTCGGTGTCGCGCAACCGGATCGGCAGCAGCTGGCCGTGGCGCTGCTGAACCGTCTGCACGCCCGCATCGCCGAGTGGCGGGTGGGCGGGAACGTCGAGCTGTTGGCCGTCTACCGCAAGCACAGCGCCACCCTCGGACAGTCGGTGCGGGCCGAGTTGCCCGGCGGGCGTGAGGTGGTCGGGCAGGCGACCGACATCGACGCGGGCGGTGCGCTGGTGATCGATTCGGCCGACGGGGCGGTGGCCGTCTCGGCGGGCGACGTCGTCCATTTGCGTCCCGCCGCCGGCTGAGCACCGCCTAGAGTCTGGGTATGGGTTACCCGGACAACGTGCTGGCGGCCGACGAACATGTTGTGCTGCATCGGCACCCGCACTGGAAGCGACTGATCGGGCCGGTGCTGGTGCTGCTGGTCGCGACGGCGCTGGCCGCGTTCCTCGCGGCGGTGGTCAACCACACCAACTGGGATTCGAACGCCAAGAACATCATCTTCGCGGTGATCGGCGTGGTCTGGCTGGTGGTGATCGGTTGGCTCACCGTCTGGCCGTTCCTGACCTGGCGCGGGGCGCATTTCGTGATCACCGACCGGCGGGTGATGTTCCGGCGCGGCGTGCTGACGCGGTCGGGTATCGACATTCCGCTGGCGCGCATCAACAGTGTGGAGTTCCGGCACCAGCTACTGGACCGGATACTGCGCACCGGCACGCTGATCATCGAGTCGGCATCGCAGGATCCCCTGGAATTCCATGACATTCCGCGGGTGGAGCAGGTCCACTCGCTGCTGTATCACGAAGTCTTCGACACCTTGGGTTCCGAGGAGTCGCCCAGCTGAGGGTCGTCGCCGAGTTCGTCGTAGGCCTCGGCGAAACCACCGGCGGTGATCGTCGCCTCGAGCGTCATGTCGGGTGCGTGCTTGGCCATCTCGTCGGGGAACACCCAGCGCCGGAACGCCCAGAACCGGAACGCCATCTGCAGCAGGTTGCCGATGATGTACGCCGACAGGAAGTCGGCGATGTTCTCGATGGTCAGCGACACGTTGGGTTGCCGCAGCTGCAGCACGTAGCTGGAGACCCACAGCGGGGCCATGCTCAGCAGCACGCCGACGCCACTGACGGCGAAGAACAGCAGTGCCTCGTGGTGACGCAGGCGGCCACCGCGGTTCTGGAAGCTCCATTCGCGGTTCAGCACGTACGACGCGATGACCGCGACGATGCCCGCGATGATCTTGGCGGTGACGGGCTTCGGTTCGAGCACGGTGAGCTTGAGGGTGTAGAAGATGCCCGAGTCGATGACGAACGTGGTGGCGCCGACGATGGCGAACTTGATGAGCTCGTGATGCCGCTCGGCAAACGGCCGAATCACTCGCGGGAGCCGCGCAATCGTGGCCTCGGTGAACGACATAAGCGGCCAGTTTACGGAAAGTACCTGCATTTCACGTACCCGTGCAGGTAGCGGGCGGTAGCTAGTCGGCATAGGCAGATTCGGGGGACACCCGCGGTGCGTGACAAACTAGGCGCCGTGACGCAACCCCCCGTCGTGGCAATGATCGGTGGCGGCCAGTTGGCCCGCATGACCCACCAGGCCGCCATCGCGCTCGGTCAGACCCTGCGGGTCCTGGCGGTTTCCGCCGACGAGCCGGCCGCCCAGGTGAGCCCCGCGGTGGTGCTGGGCTCGCACACCGACCTCGAGGCGCTGCGCCAGGTGGCCGCCGGTGCGTCGGCCCTGACGTTCGATCACGAGCACGTGCCGACCGAGCTGCTGCAGACCCTGGTCGCGGACGGCGTCAACGTGGCCCCGCCGCCGTCGGCGCTGGTGCACGCCCAGGACAAGCTGGTGATGCGCCGCCGGCTGGCCGAACTCGGCGCTCCGGTGCCGCGCTACCGCGAGGTGGCGTCGACCGCTGATCTCGATGCCATCGACGAGCTCGCCGCTGAAACCGGTGGTGCGCTGGTCGTGAAGGCGAGCCGGGGCGGTTACGACGGCAAGGGCGTCACCCTGACCGACGACGTGGCACAGGCCCGTGCTGCCGCCGAGGGCTACCTGGCCGCCGGCGTGGCGGTGCTGGTGGAGGAGAAGGTCGCCATGCGCCGCGAGCTGGCCGCGCTCGTCGCGCGCTCGCCGTTCGGGCAGGGCGCGGCGTGGCCCGTCGTGCACACCGTGCAGGAGGACGGCATCTGCGTCGAGGTGATCGCGCCGGCGCCGCAGCTGCACGCCGCGGTGGCGACGGCGGCCGAACAGCTCGCGCTGCGGATCGCCGATGAGCTCGGTGTGGTCGGCGTGCTGGCGGTCGAGCTCTTCGAGACGGTCGACGGTGACCTGGTGGTCAACGAGCTGGCCATGCGGCCGCACAACTCCGGGCACTGGAGCATGGACGGCGCGACGACGAGCCAGTTCGAGCAGCATCTGCGCGCGGTCCTGGACTACCCGCTGGGGTCGACGGCACCGCTGGCGCCCGTGACGGTGATGGCGAACGTGCTGGGCGCGCCGACGCAACCCGAGATGACCATGGACGAGCGCCTGCACCACCTGTTCGGCCGGCTGCCCGAGGCCCGGGTGCACCTGTACGGCAAGGGGGAGCGGCCGGGCCGGAAGATCGGCCACGTCAACATCGTCGGCGCGCCGGGCGGCTCGCTCGACGACGAGGACTACGTGGCCGACGTGCGCGAGCGCGCCGTCCGGGCCGCGCATTGGCTGTCGCACGCTGAGTGGACCGACGGATGGAGTGGACATGAGTGAACGCGCGGGAGGCCCCCGGGTCGGCCTGATCATGGGCAGTGACAGCGACTGGTCGGTGATGGAGGACGCGGCCACCGCGCTCGCCGAGTTCGAGGTGCCGTTCGAGGTCGGCGTGGTGTCGGCGCACCGCACACCGCAGCGCATGCTCGACTACGCCAAGACCGCCGCGGACCGCGGCGTCGAGGTGATCATCGCCGGCGCCGGTGGCGCCGCGCACCTGCCCGGCATGGTCGCGTCGGCCACTCCGCTGCCGGTGATCGGGGTGCCCGTGCCGCTGGCCCGCCTCGACGGCATGGACTCGTTGCTGTCGATCGTGCAGATGCCCGCGGGCGTGCCGGTGGCCACGGTGTCGATCGGTGGGGCGCGCAACGCGGGCCTGCTGGCGGTACGCATCCTGGGGTCGGCCGATGCCGCTTTGCGGGCGCGGATGCAGCGTTTCCAGGAGGACCTGGAGCAGATGGTGCTCGACAAGGATGAGGCGCTGCGGAATCGGTTGCTGGGCAAGTAAGCTCACGATCGATGAAATCCTCATTCGCGCGGTACCGCAGCGTCGGCCACAAACTCGTCACGGGATTCATGGAGCCGGAGGTGCTCCTGGTCGCCGGTGCGCTGGACGAGGCCCAGCGGGCCAGGTCCGTCGGCGGTGCGGTCGCCGAGATCGGTGTGCACCACGGCAAGCTGTTCATCGGCCTGAACCTGCTGCAGCGGGACGACGAAAAGTCCGTTGCCATCGACATTTTCGGCGACCAGGACCTCAACATCGATGGTTCCGGCGCCGGTGATCTGGCGAAGTTCACCAGCAACGTCGACGTCTGGTCGTCCATGGACAGCGTGGTGATCCACCAGGGTGACTCCACGAAGCTGACCCCCGAGGTGCTGCTGGAGGAGGCCGGTGGGCCCGTCCGGTTCTTCAGCGTCGACGGCGGCCACACCGAGGAGATCGTCTACAGCGACATGCAGCTGGCCGAGGCCACCCTGGCCGATGGCGGCATCGTCATCGCCGACGACGTCTTCAACGAGTTCTGGCCCGGCGTCGCGGTGGGCACGCTCAAATACCTCGATGACGGCGCCGGCCTGGCCCCATTCGCGATCGGCTTCAACAAGGTGTTCTTCACCCAGCCGGAGTTCTGCGATTACTACCAGGCCGAACTCGAGTCGGCGGCGCACCGCTCGGCCCGGATCCAGCACACCACCTCGGTTTTCGCCGGGCATCCCGTGCTGCTGCTCGGCCCCGTGACGGCCGTCGACGTGCTGCGCCGCAGCGAGACGTTGCGCACCGTCTATCACCGCACTTACCGCGAGTTGGTCCGTGGGCTGCAGAAGGTGTCGGGTCAGGGGCGGTAAAGTTACCGGCGAGTAGCACCCCGCATCTCGCCACATGGGCAGGCAAGGAGCCATCAATGTCTATCGGTAACCCGTCATTCGATCTGTTTCAGCTGCCGGAAGAGCATCAGGAGCTGCGTGCCGCCATCCGGGCCCTGGCCGAGAAGGAGATCGCGCCGTTTGCCGCCGAGGTCGACGAGCAGGCCCGGTTCCCGCAGGAGGCCAGTGACGCGCTGACCGCGTCCGGTTTCAACGCCGTGCACGTGCCCGAGGCGTTCGGCGGCCAAGGCGCGGACTCGGTGGCCGCCTGCATCGTCATCGAGGAGGTGGCCCGGGTCGACGTGTCGGCGTCGCTGATCCCCGCGGTCAACAAGCTCGGCACCATGGGCCTGATCCTGAGCGGCTCCGACGAGCTCAAGCGCAAGGTGCTGCCGGACCTGGTCGACGGCAAGCTCGCGTCGTACGCGCTGTCCGAGCGCGAGGCCGGCAGTGACGCCGCCGCCATGCGCACGCGCGCCAAGGCCGACGGCGACGACTGGATCCTCAACGGCGCCAAGGCCTGGATCACCAACGGCGGCAAGTCGACGTGGTACACCGTGATGGCGGTGACCGACCCCGACAAGGGTGCCAACGGCATCTCGGCGTTCATGGTGCACATCGACGACGAGGGCTTCAGCATCGGCCCGAAGGAGCGCAAGCTCGGCATCAAGGGTTCGCCGACCGTTGAGCTGTACTTCGAGAACTGCCGTATTCCGGGTGACCGCATCATCGGCGAGCCGGGCACCGGTTTCAAGACCGCGCTGGCGACGCTCGACCACACCCGTCCCACCATCGGCGCGCAGGCCGTCGGGGTGGCGCAGGGCGCGCTGGACGCCGCGATCGCGTACACCAAGGACCGCAAGCAGTTCGGCAAGTCGATCAGCCAGTTCCAGGGCGTCGAGTTCATGCTCGCCGACATGGCGATGAAGACCGAGGCCGCCCGCCTCATGGTCTACAACGCGGCGGCGCGCGCCGAGCGCGGCGAAGGCAACCTGGGCTTCATCTCCGCGGCGTCGAAGTGTTTCGCCTCGGACGTGGCCATGGAGGTGACCACCAACGCCGTGCAGTTGTTCGGCGGCGCCGGTTACACCGTCGACTTCCCGGTGGAGCGCATGATGCGCGACGCCAAGATCACCCAGATCTACGAGGGCACCAACCAGATTCAGCGGGTCGTGATGTCCCGCGCCCTGCTGCGCTGACGCCGGCCGCTAGAGGTCGGCGGTGACCTTCTCCGTCGCGCGGCGCCGCTCCAGCGCGCCCGCGTCGGGGTTGGCCACCTGCACCAGGGAGGCGCCGCCGGCGAACACCGCCAGCAGATTGGCGACCAGTTCGTCGGGGGTGTCCCACGGTGCCGTCGACAGCAGCCGGGTGCCGGCGGTGAATCCCTTTGCCGCCGCACCGTTTCGGGCCGCGGCGAGGACGTCGTCGACGGAGCGGCCGGCGAGTGCCGGCCCCGGGGTGCGTTCGGGCACGATCTGGTCGCCGTGCACCCGCACGGACGTGGCGTAGTCGGTGACACCGATCGGGAGGTCGGGCACGGGCTTGCCGAACGGATCGAGCGACAGCACGACGACCTCGCCGGCGCCGGTCTCGTCGGCCGCGTCGATGCGGTCGGCCGTGCACAGGGCGATGTCGCACTGTGTCGGAAGTGGTTCTCCGACAACTACTTCCGCGCCGATGTACCAGATACCGAACAACACGCCCGCCGTCTGCCAGTGCGCGGGCAGCAGCACCGCGACCCGGCTGCCCGGACCGGCGCCGAGCTCGTCCCGCAGCAGGTTGGCGGTCTTGGCGGCCCAGTTGCCCAGCGTCACCGCCGACAGCTCGATGCGCTCGCCGGTGGCGTCGTCGTAGTAGGTGATGCGCGGCCCGGCCGGGTCGTCGCGCAGCAGCGGGTCGAGGACCGCGCCGGCCAGGTTGGTCATCGTCAGTCCACGCACTTGGGGTCGGCTGCGCCCGCGGTGATGATCGGCGACGGCGGGACCGGCGTGCTGGAGCCGGAATCGCCGGTGTCGGAAGCGGATTGCGTCACGGTGTGGCTGCCGCCGTCCAAACCGGAGCCGGGGCCCGCGTAGTCGTGCGCGAGCACCACCCGGACCGCGCCGCTGGGCACCGAGGCGTTCTCGACCACCGGCAGATTGCCCAGCTGCTCGGCGATGGCGTGCGCGCCGAGATCGTCGGACTTCGCGGCCTGGATCTGGCTCGACGGCACATGGTCGGCCTCGTTGTTGCCGATCTTGCCTGCGACGAAGCCCTTTTCGGTGAGCACCTCCGACACCGCCGCGGCCAGCCCGTTGATGTCGCTGTCGTTGACGACGTCGACGGTGGTGTTTCCGGGGGTGTACGCGAGCTTTTCGGTCTTGCCCTCGGCCTGGTCCTGCAGCAGACCGGCGACCCACTGCTGCACCTGCGCCGGGTCGACGCGCACGACGCTCTGGGTGCCGTCGTCGCTCCAGCCGTCCTCGGCGAGCACCGGGATGGTGGCGAACGCGACGTTGCCGCCGGCCAGCTTCTGCATCTGCTGGACGAAATCCATGATGTCCCAACCATCGGACAGCACGACCGACCGCTGCACGGCGCTGCGGAGCCGGCTCAGCGTGCTGGGGCTGGACAGCGTCTGCCCGGAGATGATGTCGTGCGCCAGCGACGCCATGAACACCTGCTGGCGGGTCACCCGGTCCAGGTCGCCGCGGGGCAGATCGTGGCGCTGCCGCACGAAGCTCAGGGCCTGCGGGCCGTTGAGCTTCTGCCAGCCGGCCGGGAAGTTGGCGCCCGACAACGGTTCGTCGACGGGGTTCTTCAGACACACGTTGACGCCGCCGAGGGCGTCGGTGATCAACGCGAAGCCCAGCAACCCGACTTCGGCGTAGTGATCGACGGTCACGCCTGTGAGCTTTGCCACGGTTTTGATGAGCGCTTCCCGGCCGGCCTCGACGGCTTTCGGCTCGGCGGTCGCGGCGTCCTCGCCCTGCTCCTCGACGAGTTCCTTCATCTTCTCGAGCTTCACCTGACCGAAGACACCGTTGATCTTGGTCTTGCCCAGACCCGGCGCCTGCACATAGGAGTCGCGCGGGATCGAGATGGCGGTGGCCGAGCGCCCGTTGTTGGGGATACGCACGAGGATGATGGTGTCGGTGTTGGTGGACACGTCGTCACCGGCCCGCAGCGTCGCGAGTTCTTCCTCTGACAAGGGGTTTCCGTGTGCGTCGGTACGGCTGTCCATACCCACCAGGAGGATGTCGACGGCACCGTCGTCGCCCCCGCCGCCGAGGGCCGCGGTGCTGATGCGGTTGATGCCCGATTCCAGCGAACGCAGGCTGCTCCAGGCCACGCCGGTGCCCACCATCACGAGCACCGTCGTCATGACGGCGAGGATGCGGAACAGTCGACCTGGCACCAGGACAGGCTACTGGTGAGGGCTTGCCGTGGCCGGTAGCCCGGGGTTCGGCGGGTCACACCCCGGTGCGGGTACGGCCGTCGGCCCGCTAACCTCTAGGCCGTGATCGAGCAGCCACCCGGACCGAAATCGGACCGCCCGCTGCTCGTGGTGACGGTGACGTATTCACCCGGCGCGCATCTGGACCGTTTCCTGAAGACGCTGGCCCACGCGACGGAACGCCGCCTGCTGGTGGTGATGGCCGACAACGGATCGACCGACGGCGCGCCCGAGGCGGCGCTGGAGCGCTACGCCGACGTCGAGTTGTTCCGCACCGGTGGCAACCTCGGCTACGGCACCGCGGTGAACCGTGCCGTGTCGGCCTACCTCGACACGCCCGACAGTGTGGTGGACCAGGAGTTCTTCGTCGTGGTCAACCCGGACGTGCAGTGGGGGCCCAACAGCATCGACGAGTTGTTCGCCGGGGCGGCGCGGTGGCCGGCAGCCGGCGCGGTCGGTCCGCTGATCCGCGATCCCGACGGCTCGGTCTATCCGTCGGCGCGGCATCAGCCGAGCCTGATCCGCGGCGGCATGCACGCCGTGGTGGGCCCGTTCTGGAAATCCAATCCGTGGACGGCGGCCTACCGCCAGGACCGGTTGGAGCCCAGCGAACGCGCCGTCGGCTGGTTGTCGGGTTCGTGTCTGTTGTTGCGCACCAAGGCGTTCCGGCAGATCGGCGGATTCGATGAGAACTACTTCATGTACATGGAGGACGTCGACCTGGGGGACCGCCTGGCGCGCGGCGGCTGGCAGAACGTGTACGTCCCGGCCGCCGAAATCCTGCACGACAAGGGACATTCCACCGGACGGGACCCGGCCCGCAATTTGGCCGCGCACCACCGCAGTACCTATACCTTCCTCGCCGACCGGCATCCGCACTGGTGGCAGGCGCCGCTGCGGTGGACCATCAAGTCGGCGCTGGGCGCGCGCGAACGCGCGGTGGTGGGCAATTCCAGGCGTAAGCGCCGCCGGGCGAACTAGGCTACCGGCGATGACCTCGAGGCTTGAAAGGACGCGAGTTGAGTGACGCGGTGAATCCGGTTGACGTCGACGCGGTCATCCTGGTGGGTGGGCAGGGCACCCGGCTGCGCCCGCTGACCCTCTCGGCGCCCAAACCGATGCTGCCGACGGCCGGCGTGCCGTTCCTGTCCCACCTGCTCGCCCGGATCGCCGCGGCGGGTATCCGCCATGTGGTGCTGGGCACCTCGTACAAGGCCGAGGTCTTCGAGGCGGAATTCGGCGACGGCTCCAAGCTGGGTCTGGAGATCGAGTACGTGGTCGAAGAGGAGGCCCGGGGCACCGGTGGCGGTATCGCCAACGTCGCGCCCAAGCTGCGCCACCCGACCGCCATGGTGTTCAACGGTGACGTGCTGTCCGGGCTGGATCTCGGCGCCATGGTCGCCAGCCACCGCGAGCGGCAGGCCGATGTCACGCTGCACCTCGTGCGGGTGAGCGACCCCCGCGCGTTCGGTTGTGTGCCAACCGATTCCGACGGTGTGGTGACGGCCTTCCTGGAGAAGACGCAGGATCCGCCGACCGACCAGATCAACGCCGGTTGCTACCTGTTCCAGCGCGCGGTGATCGACGAGATCCCCACGGGCCGTGAGGTATCGGTCGAACGCGAGGTGTTCCCGAAGCTGCTGTCCGATGGTTTCAAGGTGTGCGGTCATGTCGATGCCAGCTACTGGCGGGACATGGGCACGCCCGACGATTTCGTCCGTGGCTCAGCGGATCTGGTGCGCGGTATCGCACCGTCGCCGGTACTCGACGGGCATCGCGGCGAGAGCCTGGTGCACGAGGGTGCCGCGGTGGCGCCCGGTGCGCTGTTGATCGGCGGGACCGTGGTGGGCCGCGGCGCCGAGATCGGTGCCGGCGCCCGGCTGGACGGTGCGGTGATCTTCGACGGCGTCAAGATCGAGGCGGGGTCGGTGATCGAGCGGTCCATCGTCGGGTTCGGCGCCCGGATCGGCCCGCGGGCCCTGATCCGTGACGGCGTGATCGGTGACGGCGCCAACATCGGGGCCCGGTGCGAGCTGCTGCGCGGCGCGCGGGTGTGGCCCGGTGTCACCATCCCGGACGGCGGTATTCGTTACTCGACGGACGTCTGAGCGGCCCGCGCGAGCCGCTCCAGTCCCGGGTCCGGGCCCGGTAGCGCGTCCAGGGGCCACCACTGCAGATCCAGCGATTCGTCGCTGCAGTGAATTTCGGCGTCCGCCGGCGCGACGGCCAGGTACTGCACGTCGAGATGCCGCGTCGGCACGCCCAATGAGCACGTCAGCGCATGTACGTGCAGCGCCGCGGGCATCTCGGCGATCTCCAGCCCGGTGATGCCGGATTCCTCGGTGGCCTCGCGCAGTGCCGCCGCGCGGATGTCGGTGTCGACGTCCTCGCAGTGACCGCCGAGCTGAACCCAGCGGCCCAACCGCGGGTGCAGCGTGAGCAGGGCCCTGGTGCGGGTGTGGTCGAGCACCAGCGCGGACGCGGTGATGTGCCCGGGTACGCAGGCGCGCCGACAGGCGTCGGGCCGGGTCTCGACGAAGGCCGCGACGGCGTGCCGCAGGGTGTCCTGATCGGCGTCGGGGGCCGCCCAGTCGCGCAACGCGGCGACGACCGAGGCGTGCAACGACTCGCTCATCGGCGGATCAGCAGTTCGTCCGTCGGCACGGGCGGCCGCGGCCGGCGTGGCTCGTCGCTCTCCGGGAAGTGGCCGATCGCGATGGCGCCCAACGGTTCCCAGTCGGCCGGCAGCTCGAGCTCGGCACGCACGATGTCGCCGGCGAAGATCGTCGAGCCGATCCAGCAGCTGCCGACGTCCCGGGCCGCCAGGGCCACCAGGAGCCCCTGTACGGCCGCGCCCACCGCGACGGTGAACATGGTGTGCTCGGCCTCGGTCCGGGCCGCGTCCGGATAGCTGTGTGCGCCATCGGGAACCAGGAACGGGATGACGAGTTCCGGTGCGTCGTAGAGAATCTGGCCGCGGCCCACGCGCCGGTCGACGGAGTCGGCCGGGCGCCCGTCACCGGTCAGGTCGGTGCGCCACTTCTCTTTCATGCGGTCCAGCAACCGGATTCGCGTGTCGTGGTCCTGTACCCAGACGAACCGCACCGGGCGGGTGTGGTGCGGCGCGGGCGCGGTGAGCGCCTCGGCGACGGACTCCTCGATGAGCTCCGGCGCCACGGGCTCGGGACTGAACGTGCGCACCGAACGGCGCATCAACTGAGCCTGCCTGCGGCCCAGGGCCAGTGCTTCCTCGGTGCCCAGCCAGAACAGATCTTCCTCACCGGCGCGCACCAGGGTCCGGCCGTTCGAGCCGTCGTCGCGCGGTGACAGGCCCCGGACCACGGCGACGGGGATGCCGGTCAGCTTGCCCTTGACGAGGTCGGCGGCGGCCGCGATCTCGTCGGCGATGGCGACCTCCGTCACCAACAGCTCGTTGCCGTGCGTGTCCTGGACGCCGGAATAACCGTGCAGCACGGCCAGTCCGGCCGCGCCGATGGCGGCGTCGATCTGGCCGTTGCGCCAGGCCCGGCCCATGGTGTCGGTGATGACGACCGCGACGGTCACGCCGAGCCGCTCGGCCAGGCCGGCGCGCAGCCGCGCCGCGCTGCCGTCGGGGTCGACGGGCAGCAGGGCCAATTCGGTTGTGCTGACGTTGGATCCGTCGACGCCGGCCGCGGCCTGGACCAGCCCGTTGGCGTTCTCGGTGATCAGGGTGCGGCCTTTGCGGGCCAGCACCCGCACGGCCTCCTCGTCGATCAGCCTGCGCCGCAGGGCGTCCCGCTCGTCGGGATCGGTCGGCGCGGCGACGATGCGGCCCTCGGATTTGGAGAGCACCTTGCTGGTGACCACCAGCACGTCGTCGTCGCGCAGCCAGGGGGCGGCGGCGGCGATGGCGGCGGCCACGTCGTCGCCGGGGCGGAACTCGGGAAGCCCGGGCACCGGGAGGATTTCGATGGCGGCCGCGGCGCCATGCTCGGTCACAGCTGAAGTCCGGCCAGTTCGAGTCCGGCCCGGACCATCTCGGCCGTGGCCGCCGGATCGGTCATGAGCAGCGGCACGGCCTTGACGTTGACACCTTCGATCTCGGCGTGGTCGCCCGCGTCGATCAGCCAGCCGTCGAGGATGCCGGTCGCGCTGCGGGCGCCGTAGTGCGCACCCACGGCCTCCGAGGTGCTGTCGACGCCGATCACCTTGAGGCAGTCATCGGCCATCCCGCGCAACGGCTTTCCGGCGACGATCGGGGAATAGCCGATCACCGGTGCCGGGGTCGACCGCAGCGCGCTGCGCAGGCCGGGTACCGCCAGGATCGCGCCGATGCTGACGACGGGATTGGACGGGGCCAACAGCACGACGTCGGCGCCGGCGATGGCGTCGGCGACACCCGGTGCGGCCTTTGCCTTCTCGGTGCCGATGAACGCGAAGCTGTGGGTGGGGATCTGGGCGCGGTAGCGCACCCACCATTCCTGGAAGTGGATGGCCCGCTGATTGCCCGATTCGGGATCGGTTACCACGACGTGGGTTTCACTGCGTTCGTCGCTGGCGGGCAGCAGCCGGGCGCCGGGCTGCCAGCGGTCGCACAACGCCTCGGTGACCTGGGACAGCGGATAGCCGGCCCGCAGCATCTGGCTGCGCACCAGGTGGGTGGCCAGGTCGCGGTCGCCGAGGCCGAACCAGTCCGGCTGCACGCCGTAGGCGGCGAGCTCTTCCTTGGCGTGCCAGGTTTCGCCCCGGTGGCCCCAGCCGCGTTCGGGATCGATGCCCCCGCCGAGGGTGTACATGCAGGTGTCGAGGTCGGGGCAGATGCGGACGCCGAACATCCAGGCGTCGTCGCCGACATTGACGACCGCGGTGAGCTCGTGCGGGGAGGGCTCCGCACCGGGTTCGGCGAATTGACCCAACCCCAGCAGTTTCTGGACACCGAGCAGAAACCGAGCGCCACCGACGCCACCGACCAGAACCGTCACCTTCACGTCGACTCACCCTAGGCGATGGCGCGCGGGTGGAATGACGCGCCCGGAAGGCAATTCGGCGCGCAGCAAACTTAAAACCTCATTATTCACTTGAGTAACAGCCGCATCAGTTATCGGCATTCTCAACTACGTTGTGCGCCAGCGTGTTATTGGTCACTATCGCGACACGCCGCGGTAACGACGCGCCGTAAACAGGTCACAAGATGGTAGGAAATGCGCTTCATCCGCTTGACCGTGGCAGCTAACCCGTGTGTAATCACAACAGTGTCATTCCCGGTTTGTTTACCGGTTCCGGTGCAGCAGACCGAGATTCGACCGTTTGTTCGAATTTTGATCGCCACTCACGGCACGCAGGGTAAGTAGTTGGACTCCGTTTTGAGAACTACGTAAAGCAGGGGAGGAGGCGGCAAATGTCTTACGAACACGCAGATTTCGATCACGTGGTGCAGTTCGACGGGCGGATGCTCGGCTCTGTTGGGACCGCACCGCACACGAACACCGGACCCGTTCAGCACGTCGTCGCCGGACGGCCGCAGCTGAGTCTGGTGCCTGATCACATCGACACCGAACCCGAGCTCACGGAAGACCAGTGGCAGGAGCGCGCCCTGTGCGCGCAAACCGACCCCGAGGCGTTCTTCCCCGAGAAGGGTGGCTCGACCCGCGAAGCCAAGCGCATCTGCCAGGGCTGCGAGGTGCGCGACGCGTGCCTCGAGTACGCCCTGGCGCATGATGAGCGCTTCGGCATCTGGGGTGGTCTGTCGGAGCGTGAGCGCCGGCGGATCAAGCGCGGCGTCATCTGACACACCGCGGGTAGATCGACCGGCTAGTCGTCGAGGATGGTCGGGTCGATCACCGACGGTTCAACGCCGAGATACGTGGCTACCTGCGCCACGAGAATTTCGTGCAACAGGTCGGCGAGGTCAACGGAGTCCTTCGCCCGCCGTTCAATGGGCTTGCGGAACAAGACGATTCGCGCCCGTGTCGAATTACCCCGAACATCCACCCCGGCCGGGATGAGCCGCGCCAGCGCCACCGGCCCGTCGGCGATCACCTCGGGCGGCCACTGGATGGCATCGGGGTCCTTGGGGGAGATCCGCGGAATCTCGTCGACCGCGACGTCGAGTCCGGACACCCGATTGCTCCAGCGGCGCTCGATGGGTTCGTAGGCCTCGAGCACCGCCATGTCGAATCGCTCGGCGCGACTGCGCCATCCGGGAACGGTCGGGGGGAGGAGCGGGCCGCGCATGCCGCGACGGCGGCGTACACGTGAGTGGGGCACCGTCAGATGCTAGCTGGCCGATAGTAACGGTTGGAGATCGACGCGGCCGCGACGCGCGTGTCCGGCGGTGGGCGCGTCGGCGGCGCGATAATCTCGCCGAGTGAATGTTCCCCGTCGCTGCTGCCGGCCAGGTTGCCCGCACTACGCCGTGGCGACGCTGACGTTTGTCTATTCGGATTCCACGGCAGTCGTAGGTCCGTTGGCCACCGCGTCGGAGCCGCATTCGTGGGACCTGTGTGTGTCGCACGCCAGCCGCATCACCGCGCCCCGCGGATGGGAGCTGGTCCGCCACGCCGGCCCGCTGCCCACGCCCTCCGAGGATGACGACCTCGTCGCGCTCGCCGACGCGGTGCGCGAGGGGCGCGACGCGCCGTCTCGCGGTGGCATCCCAACAGGTTTCACCGATCCGCTGCCCGGCAGCCACGCCGGCACGCCCGGTGGCACCGTCATGGCGCCGCCCGCACCGCGTACGCAACACAACGGGCGCCGCCGCGGTCATCTCCGGGTGTTGCCGGATCCGCCTGAGAGTTAGCGACGCAAGTCCTACCGAACCCCACCGACCGTCCGCGGGCAGATGGGTCAGCCGATAGGCTGACTGTCACAGACCCTCGGTATGCAGTGGTCTGCGAACGATGAGATCGGGAGGGCTATGTCTCGGCCTGCTGCCTCTGTACAGCGCGTCATCAAGGCATATGACGTGCGTGGGCTGGTCGGCGAGGAGATCGACGAGTCGTTCGTCGCCGACGTCGGTGGTGCGTTTGCCCGGTTGATGCGCGCCGAGGGCGCCACCCGGGTGGCGGTCGGTTACGACATGCGGCCCAGCTCACCGTCATTGGCGGCGGCGTTCGCCGACGGGGTCACGGCACAGGGTCTGGACGTGGTCCGGATCGGGCTGGCGTCGACCGACCAGCTCTACTTCGCCTCGGGTCTGCTCGACTGCCCGGGCGCCATGTTCACGGCCAGCCACAACCCGGCTGCCTACAACGGCATCAAGTTGTGCCGGGCGGGCGCCAAGCCCGTCGGCAGCGAAACAGGTTTGGCCACCGTCGCTGGTGAGGTCACCGACGGTGTGCCCGGTTACGACGGCGCCGCGGGCAAGGTCGAGGAGCGCGACGTCCTCGCCGAGTACGGCACCTTCCTGCGTTCGCTGGTCGATGTGTCGGCGCTGCGTCCGTTGCGGGTGTCGGTGGACGCCGGAAACGGCATGGGCGGGCACACCACACCGGCGGTGCTGGGCGCCGTCTCCTCGATCACCTTGCTGCCGTTGTACTTCGAGCTGGACGGCACGTTCCCCAATCACGAGGCCAATCCGCTGGACCCGGCCAACCTGGTGGACCTGCAGAAGCATGTCGTGGAGAACGGCGCCGACATCGGCCTCGCGTTCGACGGTGACGCCGACCGCTGCTTCGTCGTCGACGAGAAGGGCGAACCCGTCTCGCCGTCGGCCGTGACGGCGCTGGTCGCCGATCGCGAGCTGGCCCGCGAGTCCGGCGCGACCGTCATCCACAACCTGATCACCTCACGGGCGGTGCCCGAGCTGATCGCCGAGCGCGGCGGCACGGCGGTGCGCTCGCGCGTCGGCCATTCGTACATCAAGGCGCTGATGGCCGAGACCAACGCGATCTTCGGTGGCGAGCACTCGGCGCACTACTACTTCCGCGATTTCTGGGGTGCCGACTCCGGCATGCTCGCCGCGCTGCACGTGCTGGCGGCGCTCGGGGAACAGGACCGCCCGCTGTCCGAACTGATGGCCAAGTACCAGCGGTACGAGGCGTCGGGCGAGATCAACTTCACCGTCGCTGACGCACCGGCGTGTGTGCAGGCTGTCCTCACGTCCTACGGCAGCGACATCGCCGCGACCGACGAACTCGACGGCGTGACCGTCGACCTCGGCGACGGGCGCTGGTTCAACCTGCGCAGCTCCAACACCGAACCGCTGTTGCGGCTCAACGTCGAAGCCCGCACGCGGGTGGAAGTCGACGAGATCGTGGCGCACATCGCGGCGCAGATAAAGGCGGTCAGCGGGCGCACTGGTGGGTCGCTGCCATGAGTGCCGCCCCGGCGACCCTCGACCTCGACGATGTCGACGGTCTGATCGCGGCCGACCGCGACGGCCTGCTGCGCGCGGCGTCGATGGCAGGCGCACAGACCCGCGCGGTCGCCGCGGCGCTCACTGAAGGCGAACTCGACGAGCTGCGCTCGGATCAACGTCCGCGGACCGTCACCTGGGTGTGCGGGCGTGGGGCATCGGGCGCGTCCGGTGCGGCCGGGACCGTACTGGCCGCGGCACTGGCCGCGACGTCGCCGATCCCGCTCGTTGTCACGCCGGACGTGCCGCCGTGGATCGGCGCACTGGACGTCGTGGTGGTGGCCGGTGACGACGCGGCCGACCCCGCGCTGGTGACGGCGGTAGCGACCGGCGTGCGTCGCGGTGCGCGCGTGATCGTGGTGGCGCCGAACGACGGTCCGCTGCGCGATGCCGCGGCCGGCCGGGCCGTGGTGCTGCCGCCGCGCCTGTCGGTGCCCGACGATTTCGGCCTCACCCGTTACCTGGCCGCGGGCCTGGCGACGATGATGGTCGTCGACCCGGCGCTGCGCATCGACCTCGATGCCCTGGCCGACGAATTGGATGCCGAGGCGCTGCGCAACAGCGCGGCCCGCGAGATGTTCACCAACCCGGCCAAGAACCTGGCCGAGCGGATGTCCGGCCGGCAGGTGGTGCTGGCCGGTGAGGGCGCGGCCATGCTGGCGCTGGTCCGTCATGCCGCGACCGTGCTGCTGCGGGTGGCCCATCAGCTCGTGACCGCGACGGGCGGCGCCGACGCCCTGGTGGCGTTGCACGGCGGGCTCGGCCGTCAGACCGTCGAAATGTCTTACGAGGACTCGCTTTTCCACGACCCCGAGATCGACGGGCCGGTGCCGGCCCGGGTGCGCACCGTCGTGCTGTGTGCCGACGAGGAGCGTCCCGGCGTGATCGCCCGGATGGACGCGCTCGGTGGCGATGTCGACGTGCTCAGTGCCGATGACGTGCCCGACGCGGGGCTGCAGGTGCCGGGTAGTCGCCTGGAACAACAGATCGCGATGCTGGCGGTGCGGCTGGAGATGACGGCCGTGTACCTGAAACTGGTTCGAGGTTAGACATAGTGCATCTGCTACGAGGCGCGGTCAGGAACTACGCCTGGGGGTCGCGTACCGCCTTGGCCGATTTCGCCGGAAGACCCAGTCCCACAGCACATCCCGAAGCTGAATTGTGGTTGGGTGCGAACCCGGGGGACCCGGCACGGCTGGAGACGGCCGACGGGGAGGTGTCGCTGCTCGAGGTCATCGGGGCCGACCCCGCCGGCGAGTTGGGGCCCGAGGTCCTGGCGCGGTTCGGTGAGTCGCTGCCGTTCCTGGCGAAGGTGCTCGCCGCTGACGAACCGCTGTCGCTGCAGGCGCACCCCAGTGCCGAGCAGGCTGCCGAGGGCTTCAATCGTGAAGAGCGCCAAGGCATTGCGCTCAACGCGCGCGACCGCAACTACCGGGATCGCAGCCACAAGCCGGAATTGATCGTGGCCCTCGGCCCGTTCGAGGCGCTCGCCGGGTTCCGGCCTGTGGCTCGCACCGTCGAGTTGATGCGGGCGCTGGCGGTGTCCGACCTCGACCCGTACATCAATCTGCTGGCCGGCCAGTCGGACGCGGCGGGGCTGCGGGCCGTCTTCACCACCTGGATCACCTTGCCGCAGCCCGACCTCGATGTGCTGGTGCCTGCCGTCCTCGACGGCGCGATCAACTACATCCGTTCGGGGGCAACGGAATTCGCGGCCGAGGCCAAGACGGTTCTCGAGCTCGGCGAGCGGTACCCGGGCGATGCCGGGGTGCTGGCCGCCATGCTGCTCAACCGCATCAGCCTGGTCGAGGGCGAGGGCATCTACCTGCCCGCCGGCAACCTGCACGCCTACCTGCACGGCATGGGTTTCGAGGTGATGGCCAACTCCGACAACGTGTTGCGCGGTGGTCTGACACCCAAGCACGTGGATGTACCGGAACTTCTCCGGGTGCTCGACTTCACTCCGACCGATGGCCGGCCGATCCATCCGCGGCCGGCCGAGGACGGTGTCGAGCAGGTTTTCGACACGCCCGCACCGGAATTCGCGGTGTCGATCCTGCGGATCGGCGACGAGCGGGTGGGCTCTGCGGTCGAGCTGCCGCGGGGGCACGCCGGCCCACAGATTCTGCTGGGCACGCAGGGCCGCGTGCGGGTGCAGTCCGCGGGCGGTGAGCTGACCCTGAACAAGGGGGCCGCGGCCTGGGTCGCCGCCGGGGAGGGCCCCGTGCAGCTGGTGGCGCAAGTGCCGTCGACGGTGTTCCGTGCGACGGTGGGGATCTAGAACAAACCTACGAAAGGGCAGGTCATGTCGGCCTCGGGGAGTGCGCGCGCGATCATCGCAGCGCTGTTGGCCAATGCCGGGATCGCGGCGGCGAAGTTCGTCGGCTTCCTGATCACGGGCAGTTCGTCGATGCTCGCGGAGTCGGTGCACTCGCTGGCGGACACGTCCAACCAGGGTCTGCTGCTGTGGGGGCAGCGGCAGGCGCGCAAGGACGCCGATCATCTGCATCCGTTCGGCTACGGCCGCAGCCGCTACTTCTATTCGTTCGTGGTGGCGCTGGTCCTGTTCAGCCTGGGCGCGATGTTCGCGCTGTACGAGGGCTATCACAAGATCACCCATCCCGAGCCGCTGTCGTCGCCCGTCGTCGCCGTCGCGATCCTCGTCGTGGCGATCGGTCTGGAGGGTTACAGCTTCTACACCGCGGTGAAGGAATCGCGTCCGCTCAAGGGAGCCGGCAGCTGGTGGCGCTTCATCCGCACCTCGCGTAACCCGGAGCTGCCGGTGGTGCTGCTGGAGGACTCCGGCGCCCTGGTCGGTCTGGTGCTGGCCCTGTTCGGCGTCGGCCTGTCGATGCTGACGGGCGACCCGGTGTGGGACGGCGTCGGCACCGCGGCGATCGGTGTGCTGCTCGGCGTCATCGCGGTGGTGCTGATGGTGGAGATGAAGAGCCTGCTGATCGGCGAGGGCGCGACGGTCGACGAGACCAGCGCCATCCGCAACGCGCTGGAGCAGACGCCGCACATCGACCGCGTCATCCATCTGCGGACGCAGTACCTGGGGCCGGAGGAGATGCTCGTCGGCGTGAAGATCGCGCTGGCTCCGAACACCGACCTGGCGACGGTTGCCGCCACGATCGATGCCGCCGAGGTGACGATCCGGGCCGCGGTGCCCAACGCCCGCATCATCTACATCGAGCCTGATCTCTACCGCGGCTGACGTCGCCGAAACCCGCAGCGACCTGCTGCGGTGACGGCTGCCACAAGCTGTTTTACAAAAATGCCTCCATTGTCTAGACCGGCGACAAAATGGCCTCTATAGTCAAGAGCACAAGTTGTCGGCCCAACCAATGGAGGTGGACCCGTGTCAGTCGAGGTATCCGACGTCAACACCGAGCAGTGGCGCGATCGCAAGCGTCATCTGTGGCTCATGGGCCTGATCGCGCCCACCGCGCTGTTCGTGATGCTCCCGCTGATCTGGGCACTGAACCAGGCCGGCTGGCACACGCTCGCGCAGGTGCCGCTGTGGATCGGCCCCGGCCTGCTCTACGTGCTGCTGCCGATCCTCGACCTGAAGTTCGGGCCCGACGGGGAGAACCCGCCCGAGGAGATGATGGAGCAGCTGGCGAACGACAAGTACTACCGCTACTGCACCTACGTCTACATCCCGTTCCAGTACGCCAGCGTCATCCTCGGCGCATACCTGTTCACCGCCAAGGACCTCAGCTGGCTCGGCTTCGACGGCGGCCTGGCCTGGTGGGCCAAGCTCGGTGTCGCGCTGTCGGTCGGTGTCCTCGGTGGCGTCGGCATCAACACCGCGCACGAGATGGGGCACAAGAAGGAGAACCTGGAACGCTGGCTGGCCAAGATCACCCTGGCGCAGACGTTCTACGGCCACTTCTACATCGAGCACAACCGCGGTCACCACGTCCGGGTCGCCACCCCGGAGGATCCCGCCTCGGCGCGCTTCGGTGAGAACTTCTGGGAGTTCCTGCCGCGCACCGTGTGGGGCGCGCTGAAGTCGTCGGTCGAACTCGAGGCCCAGCGCATCCGCCGCCTCGGCCGCAGCCCGTGGGACCCGCGTACCTACCTCAAGAACGACGTCCTCAACGCCTGGCTCATGTCGGTGGTGTTCTTCGGCATCCTGATCGCGGTGTTCGGCCCGGCGCTCATCCCGTTCGTCCTGATCCAGGGCATCTACGGATTCAGCCTGCTGGAGTCGGTCAACTACCTGGAGCACTACGGCCTGCTGCGGCAGAAGACCGAGAGCGGCCGCTACGAGCGCTGCGCCCCGGTGCACAGCTGGAACTCCGACCACATCGTCACCAACCTGTTCCTGTACCACCTGCAGCGGCACAGTGACCACCACGCCAACCCGACGCGCCGCTACCAGACGCTGCGCAGCATCGACGGCGCACCGAACCTGCCCAGCGGCTACGCGACCCTGATCGGCCTGACGTACATCCCGCCGCTGTGGCGCCGGATGATGGACCACCGGGTCATCGAGCACTACGACGGCGACATCACCAAGGTCAACGTCCACCCGCGGGTGCGGGACAAGGTGCTGGCCAAGTACGGGGCGGTGGCCTGACCATGAGTGCCTACCAATGCCCGGGCTGTGGTTATGTCTATGACGAGGCCAAAGGCGCTCCGCGTGAAGGTTTCCCGGCAGGCACGGCGTGGGACGATGTTCCCGACGACTGGTGCTGCCCGGACTGCGCGGTGCGCGAGAAGATCGATTTCGAGCCCTTCGGGGCGAGCGCAGCGACGGGAAACAGCCCCGGGGCGAGCGCAGCGACGGGAAACGACGGAGTAGGAGTGAGTTCATGAGCGAGCCGTTCAAGAAGTTCGTCTGCCTGCAGTGCGGCTTCGAGTACGACGAGGAGAAGGGCTGGCCGGAGGACGGCATCGCCCCGGGCACCCGCTGGGCCGACATCCCCGAGGACTGGAGCTGCCCCGACTGCGGCGCCGCCAAATCCGACTTCGACATGGTGGAGGTCGTGGCGTCGTGACCGCCGCGGCCGCAGTACCGGACGGACCCGAGGGGCCGCGCCCTGCGGCACCTCGGGTGCCGTACGCCGAGGCGTCACGGGTCCTGCTGCGGCACTCGATCCTGGACGGCATGCGAGAACTGTTGCTGGCCAAGGACTGGTCGTCGATCACGCTGTCCGACGTCGCGCGCGCCGCCGGCATCAGCCGACAGACGATCTACAACGAATTCGGCTCGCGCCAGGGCCTGGCCGAGGGGTACGCGATGCGCCTCGCCGACCGCCTGGTCGACGCCGTCGAGCACGCCATCTACGCCAACGTCGGCGACATCGAGTCCGCGTTCCTGCAGGGCTTCCGGATGTTCTTCACCGAGTCGGCGTCCGATCCGCTCGTCATCTCGTTGCTGACCGGTGTCGCCAAACCCGATCTGCTGCAGATCATCACCACCGACAGCGCGCCGATCATCTCGCACTGTTCGAAGCGTCTCACCGAGGCGTTCCGCGGCAGCTGGGTGCAGATTTCCGACGACGACGCCGGGGTGCTCGCGCGGGCGATCGTCCGGCTGGCGATCAGTTACGTGTCAATGCCGCCGGAAGCGGACCACGATGTGGCCGCTGACCTGGCCCGGCTCATGACGCCGTTCGCCGACCGTTACGGTAGTGGGGATACCCCGTAGCCGTCAGCGCGCCATTCGAGTTGTTTCCTGGCGCCTGTCCCGCGAGCCCGCAGGCCATGGGGTCACTCCAGTGGAACGAATGAATGGGGCTCTAATCCATGACGGAATTGAAGGCAGACGTCCGTAACGGCATCGACTACAAGGTCGCCGATTTGTCCGAGGCCGAGTTCGGCCGCAAGGAGATTCGCCTCGCCGAGCACGAGATGCCCGGCCTGATGGCGCTTCGCCGCGAATACCACGACGTGCAGCCGCTCAAGGGCGCGCGCATCTCCGGCTCGCTGCACATGACCGTGCAGACCGCCGTGCTGATCGAGACGCTGACCGCGCTGGGCGCCGAGGTGCGCTGGGCGTCGTGCAACATCTTCTCCACCCAGGACCACGCGGCCGCGGCCGTCGTCGTCGGCCCGCACGGCACCGTCGAGGAGCCCAAGGGCACCCCGGTCTTCGCCTGGAAGGGCGAGACGCTGGAGGAGTACTGGTGGTGCGCCGAGCAGATGCTCACCTGGGACGGCGAGCCGGCCAACATGATCCTGGACGACGGCGGCGACGCCACCATGCTGGTGCTGCGCGGTGCGCAGTGGGAGAAGGCGGGCGTCGTGCCCCCGGCCGAGGAAGACGACTCGGCCGAGTGGAAGGTCTTCCTGGAGCTCGTGCGCAAGGGCTTCGAGAACGACAAGACCAAGTGGACCAAGATCGCCGAGTCAGTCAAGGGTGTCACCGAGGAGACCACCACCGGCGTGCTGCGGCTGTACCAGTTCGCCGCCGCGGGGGAGCTGGCGTTCCCCGCCATCAACGTCAACGACTCGGTCACCAAGAGCAAGTTCGACAACAAGTACGGCACCCGCCACTCGCTGATCGACGGCATCAACCGCGGCACCGACGTGCTGATCGGTGGCAAGAAGGTGCTGATCTGTGGCTACGGCGACGTCGGCAAGGGTTGTGCCGAGTCGATGGCCGGCCAGGGCGCGCGCGTCGCGGTCACCGAGATCGACCCGATCAACGCGCTGCAGGCGCTGATGGACGGCTTCGACGTCGTCACCGTCGAGCAGGGCATCCCCGAGGCCGACATCGTCATCACCGCGACCGGCAACTTCGACATCATCCTGCTCGAGCACATGAAGGCCATGAAGAACCAGGCCATCCTGGGCAACATCGGCCACTTCGACAACGAGATCGACATGGCGGCCCTCGAGAAGTCGGGTGCCACCAAGCTGAACATCAAGCCGCAGGTCGACCTCTGGACCTTCGGTGACACCGGCAAGTCGATCATCGTGCTGTCCGAGGGCCGTCTGCTCAACCTGGGCAACGCGACCGGCCACCCGTCGTTCGTGATGTCGAACTCGTTCTCCAACCAGGTCATCGCCCAGATCGAGCTGTGGACCAAGAACGACGAGTACGACAACGAGGTCTACCGCCTGGCCAAGCACCTCGACGAGAAGGTCGCGCGTATCCACGTCGAGGCTCTCGGTGGCACGCTGACCAAGCTCAGCAAGGAGCAGGCCGAGTACATCGGCGTCGACGTCGACGGCCCGTACAAGCCGGAGCACTACCGCTACTGAGTCTGTTCGCGGTCTGTTTGCGCTGTTCGCGTGAGCACACTCGAAAGCCCCCAATTCCCACGGGAATTGGGGGTTTTCGCATTTTCCGGGCTCGGCACACATCGACGAATTAGCTGACCGCAGGCACGAGCGGCGCCGATATATTGCACTGGGCGATAATTTTGTGTTCTGCGCCACACTCAGATGTTTGCTGAAGATCTGCTGGTTAGCGGATCTCGGCGTTAGAATTTCCGCACACCAGGGCACCCTCGTGAAGGGACGTCGGCCATGCGGAAGAACCGATGGGAAAGACGCATCGCGTTGCTGGCTGTGGTCGGCGTCACGTTGACCGGCTGCGACGGCGTCAACCTCGGCAGCCTGGACAGCTTCGGCTCCGCGTCGCCTGCGGTGAAGGGCCCGCCGATACCGCCCGAGATGGTCCGGCATGACGTGCAGCAGCTGGTCTGGCAGTTCCCGCAGTTGCGCAAGCCTGACGAGGCGGTGTGGGTCACCTGGAACAACAGTGGCGATCCCAGCCTGGCCGGCAAGGTCAACTGGATCGACGCGGTGATCAAGCTGCCCCCGGCGGAGACCACTCGATTGATCGCCGAATACCACCCGGCCGACACCGATCGGCGGCCGACGGTGCAGAAGATTCTGCAGCCGGAACTGCCCGGCGGTCCGTACCTGTCGGGGCCCGAACTCAACAACCACTTCTCCGGTTCGGGCATGACCACGCAGGCGTTCCTCGACCGCGACGCGAACGTCCTGGTGCTGACGACGAAGTCGGGCGGACCCGCGCCGTCGTAACCGTCTAGCGTGGTGGCGTGCGCGCTCTGATCCGCGTGACGGCGTTCGTGGTGGTGCTGGCTCTGCTGGCTGCCTGTGGCGCGGACCGTCCGCCCGCTTCTCCATTCCCTGCTGCGACGGGCCGGGGCTCGTGCGCCGTCGATACCGAACGCGATGTCGGCGCCACCATGCGCGACGGCGTCGTCCTGCGCGCCGACGTCTATCGCCCTCGAACCGCTGAGCCGGTGCCGGTATTGCTGATGCGGACGCAGTACGGCAAGTCCGGGGCGCAGACGTCGCCGGAGCGCTACGAACCGCCGGATTGGTTCGCCTCGCACTGCTATCTCGTTGTCGTGCAGGACGTTCGGGGCCAGGGGAGCTCCGGCGGGGTGTTCAGTGAGTTCACCAATGACATGGCCGACGGCTACGACACCGTCGAATGGGCCGCCGGTCTGCCCGGCGCGAACGGCAAGGTGGCGATGTACGGATCGTCGTACGTCGGTGCGACGCAATGGCTTGCAGCGGTGACGGCGCCGCCGCATCTGGTGACGATCGCGCCCGCCAACACCGCGTCCGACTACTACGACGGCTGGACCTACGAGGGCGGCGAGTTCCGGCTGGCGTTCGTGCAGCCGTGGGCCATCGAGTCGATTGCGCTTGGCGCCGCGCAGAACCGCCGGGACGCCGAAGCCGAGCGGCTGTTGCGGGACGCCGGCGCCGATCCGACGCGATGGCTGAATTTCCGCCCACAGCAGGAGCTTCCGCCGATGCAGCCCCACAATCCGGCGGTGGCGCCGTGGTACTTCGACTGGGTTCGGCACAACACGCGCGACGCCTTCTGGCAGCAGGTCAGCATTCGCGACCGGTATCCGGCGGTGCGAATTCCGGTGCTGCACTTCGAGGGCTGGTACGACGCGTTCCTGGCCGGCGGTGTGGAGAACTTCGCCGGGATGGTGGCCCACGGTGGCAACGACTTCGCGCGTACGAACCAGCGTCTGGTCATCGGGCCGTGGGACCACGTCGCGTGGGGTCGAGCTGATTCCGAGCCCGCACCGATGCTCAAAGACATTGGAGCGGTGGGCAACAGCCCGATCAACGAGCTGATGCTGGCCTGGTTCGACCACTTCCTGAAGGGCGTCGACAACGGTGTGGCGGGCAAGCCGCGCGTCGACTACTTCACCATGGGTGTCAACGCCTGGAAGATGGCCGCCAATTGGCCACTGCCGCAGACGCAATGGATCAACTACTACCTCTCGGGCTCCGGCGGCATCGCGGACCGCGACGGCAAGCTGTTGCCGGTGCTGCCCGGACCACAACCGCCCGACACCTACACCTACGACCCGCTCAATCCGGCACCGAGCCTGGGTGGGCACTCGTGTTGTGGTGCGAAGTCCGGTCCGCAAGGGCCGTACGACCAGACGCCGGTCGAACAGCGATCCGATGTGCTGGTGTACACCGGCGACCCGGTGACCCGGGACACCGAGATCACCGGGGCGGCCACCGTCTCGCTGTGGGCCCAATCTTCAGCTGTGGATACCGATTTCACGGCCAAGCTGGTGGTGGTCAAGCCCGATGGGACGGCCGTCAACCTGAACAACGGCATCATCCGGGCGTCGTTCCGGGACTCGTTGTCGGCGCCGACGCCGATCGTCCCCGGCCAGCCGTACCAGTACCGCATCCAAATCTGGCCCACCAGTTACCAACTCAAGCCAGGGGACCGGGTGCGGGTCGAGATTTCCAGCAGCGACTACCCGCAGTTCGCGCCGAATCCCAACACCGGTGCGCCGTTCGGGCGGGATGCGGCGACCGTCGTTGCGACGCAGACCATCCTGCACGACGCCGCCCATCCGTCGTCGATCACGTTGCCGGTGATCGCGAACTGAGTCCGGCTAGCGACTGCAGTCCAGCGACACTGTGATGGTCCGTCGTACCACCACGCGGATGATCTGGTCCCGGTTGCCGGGGCCGTCCACCCGGATGAGCCGGGTCTGCTCCTGCGGGTTGCGGACGCTGGTCACCACGCACTGATCGAGCGGCGCGGTACCGACCCGGTCGACATTCACGTGGAATCCCTCGGCCTCCAGCTGGCCGATGGTGACAATCGCCGACTCGGCGGCTGCCGGCGCGGCGGGGGCCAGTACGGCAGCAGTGGTGGTGAGAGCTATGAGAGTTATTAGTGCAGTACGCATCTCAGGGTCCTTCCGGTCCTATACCCAATGACACGTAGGAGCGATGGAAAACGTTCGATTGTGTCCTGAAGGGGTTATCGGTGTGTTCGCCGTTTTCGTGACATTTGTCGGATCTGGCGGTAGACTCGAACATATGTTCGAACATATGGGTGTCGGGGCCGGCGGTGTGCTGGTTCACGATGCCTCCGTGGTCGATGCGGTGGTTCATTTCGCGCGGGTGTCGAATGTGGCGGAGTGCGGGAAGTTTCGGGCGATCGCTGATCTGGTGGCGTTGCGTGTCGATGACGAAGATGGCCGGCAGTGGTGGGCCTGTGATGGCTGGGATGCTGCGGTCGCCGAAGTCGGAGCGGCGCTGGGGATCGGGAAGCGCGAAGCGTCGGGGCAGTTGTCGATTGCGGTCGCGTTGCGGTTCCGGCTACCTCGGGTGGCGGCGGTGTTCGCCGATGGTGGGGTGTCGGCGCGGACGGTCGGGACGATCTGTTGGCGTACCCGCCTGGTGGAGGATCCCAATACGCTGGCGGTGATCGATGTTGCGTTGGCGGGGGCGTTGTCGGAGTGGGCGGGGTTGTCGCGCAAGAAGATTGAACGCAAGATCGACGGTTGGGTGCAGAAGTTCGACCCGGCCGCCGTTTTGAAGGTGCGCTCGGCCGCGCGCCGGCGTGGGGTCGGGGTCGGCAAGCCCGATGATGAGACCGGGGTGGCCTCGATCTGGGGTGCGCTGTTGGCCACCGATGCGGAGTTGCTGGATCGGGTGCTGAACGAGATGGCGCGGCAGGTGTGTGAGGACGATCCGCGGACGTTCGGGCAGCGGCGGGCTGACGCGTTGGGGGTGTTGGCGGCTCGTGGGGATCGGTTGGTGTGCCAGTGCGGCAATCCGGATTGCCCTGCGGCTGGGCCTGATGCCCGGGCGGCGGCGGTGGTGATTCATGTGCTCACCGATCGGCTGCCGGTGCCGGTGACGGATCCGCTGTTGCACGGGGATCCGGCCGCGCCTCCGACTGCGGCGCCAAATCAGCCCGCGCCTGAGCCGGTGTTCACGCCCGAGCCTGAGCCCGCACTCGTGAACGAGGCCGCGCCCGAGCCTGAGCCCGCGCCGGCGGATGACATGGCGCCCATGCCCACCCCTGAAGCTCATGCGGCGCACCCGCCGGTCCCGACTTCCGCTCCGACTTCTACCAAGCCCCCGGCGCCGGTATGCACCCCGGTCGGTTATGTCCTCGGCGGCGGTGTGGTGCCCCCGGCGGTGCTCGCCGATCTGGTGGCCCGGGGCGCGAAAGTGCGCACCGTCGCCTCGGCTGCGGATCTGGGCGAGGTGTCGCGGTACCGGCCGTCGGCGGCGATGGATGAGTTCGTCCGGGTGCGGGCCATGACATGCATGTTCCCGGGCTGCGATCAGCCCGCCACCGCTTCCGATATCGACCACACGATTCCGTGGCCGGTCGGGCCGACGCATCCGGGCAACCTGAGCCCGAAGTGCCGCAAACACCACCTGCTGAAAACGTTTTACGGCGGGCCGGATGGGTGGCAGGACCGTCAACAGCCTGACGGGACGATTGTGTGGATCGCACCCACCGGCCACACCTACATCAGCGTGCCCGAAAGCCGAATCCTGTTTCCCCGCACGGTCACCGACACCCCATTGCCGAACCCACCACCACAGGACACCGATCTGGACACCACCGCGGCTCCCGGCCGGGGCGTCATGATGCCCATCCGGCGCCGCACCCGCGCCCAGAACCAGGCCCAGCAGATCGCCTACGAACGCGCCCTCAACCAAGCCGATATCGACGAGCGCGAAGCCGCCCAAGAAGCCTTCGCCCGCCGGCGCAAAGAACGCCAAGAACGCGAAGCCGCAGAAGCCGCAGAAGCCGCGGCGGCCGCCGAATCAGCAGAGCAACAAGACATCCCACCGCCACTGTAACTGCGGCGTGAATACCCCTGAAAAGGCATGACTTTCAGGGGTATTCACGCGTGTCGCTCACGGGTAGAGGGCTACTTCACCCCGATGACGCCAGCCAGCAGCTGACTGTAGGTCAAGCGTCCGAGGAGTTGGAAGCAGGCATCCGATTCCGTATGAAGTTGGACCAAAACGTTTTTGGTGCCTCGCTCGTACCAATACACTTCCCACCTACCTTCAGGTGATTGCTCAACAGACCACGCGTAGTCCGCATGTCCACCGAGCGCGACTGTCGCAGGTGAGATGCCGATCGATTCCAGAGCTCTCGCCAATTCGGTGAGCGTCACGTTTGGTCTCCTTGGGTCATAGGTGGTCGCGGCGACTCGGGTCGTTGTCCGTCGATAGTGGGACGCTCGGCTGTTGACACAATTCGGCAGAATGGGCTCGTGGAGGACACCGAACTATTGTCGGAGTGGGCCGCAAGGGCAGGGATGCTGCTTCGGCTTCATGCCTCAGACACTCAGGTCGTCCACGGCTGGGCCGGCATGGAGATCGGATATGAAGTCCGGCGTGATGGCACCGGGTATCTCGTAGTGAAAACAGACCGCGGAAATGCCTCGACGCGCGGTCGATTCGACAATCTTTCGGACGCCGACGCATACGTCCTGATGTGTTTGGGGAGCATTTGGCGTGCTGATCATGGGTTGGGCGACATCTTGCCAGCTGGCGCGGCCGAAGGCTTGAGGCCGAAGCATGACGCTTTTGGGTGGTCTGTGGGAGTCGCTGGCCGCAGAGCTGTGTTCACCCATGAGTCCGATGCAGACCGGTACACCCACGTCGCCGGGAAGGGTCTGTGCAACGTCGCAGCCCTCATGCAGGCGTGAGAATCACTTACCGGAGTCCGGCTGTGCCGCACGAATACGTTCCATCTGTACCGCGGCGGGCAGTGCGCTCGAGAGCTGGAATGGTGCCGAGCCGTCCTTCGGAACGACTATTGGTCCGTTGCCGACGAGAATTGCGTTCGCATCATCATCTTCGATGAATGCTCGACTTTGGTATCCCTGCACCCACCAAAATTCGTAGTCGACGGGTTCTCCGGCCAGTACGCAGGGCACGCCTCCGTTGGCCTTATTTTCGGCGAGAATTGCTTCCACGATGACCTTGGCTCGCTCAGCATCGATACCGATTTCAGCCATGCTTGGTCACGACTGATCGCATATGTGGCACGTCGTTCAACGTAGCGCTCACCTCTACCGCGCACCCGGAAGCCGCAGGCATGACGGTCGAAGGACTCTGAGCTGATATCGATCAGGTCGCGGACTTAGAAGGACCGCGTGCGGCCCCGTCTTCGATCGGGTCAGGCTCGTCGAGTGGTGGGACGTCTTGGCCGTCGAGCACTTTGCACAGACGGTCTTTGTCGAGCTGCCCCTCCCAATTGGCCACCACGAAGGTTGCGACACAGTTGCCCAGCAAGTTCACCGAGACGCGCATCGAGTCCATGATGCGGTCGGCGCCCAGGAGCAGGGCCACCGCGGCGACCGGGATGGCGCCGTGGCCGATGGCGGCGACGGTCGCTGACAGCGCGAGGAATGAGGACCCGGGAACGCCGGCCATGCCCTTGGACGTCAGCATCAGTACCAGCACCGCGGTGATCTGCTCACCCAGGCTCAGGTTCACGCCCAATGCCTGGGCCAGGAACAGCACACAGATCGAGAGGTAGAGGGTCGCTCCGTCGAGATTGAACGAGTAGCCCGTCGGCACCACCAGACCCGTTGTGGTGCGTGAACATCCGGCATTGGTCAGCTTGGCCATGATGCGCGGCAGCACAACCTCGGTGGAAGCGGTGCCGAGCGCAAGGAACAGCTCGTCCTTGATGTACACGACGAACTTCCACAGGTTCACTCCCGCGAAGACCTTCGCAACGACCGCGAGCACCACGATGAACAAGACGGCGGCGAGGTAGCAAGCGCCGATCAGTTTGGCGAAACTGCTCAGGGAGCCGATGCCGTACTGGCCGATGATGTAGGCCATCGCCCCGAAGGCGCCGATGGGCGCCAGTCGCATCACCCAGCCGATGACCGTGAAGAACACGTGGCTCAGATGGTCGACGATCTCGAGGATGACGGGCGGGCCCTTCTCGCCGAACTTTGCCAACGCCAGCCCGAACAGGACGGCGAAGAACAGGACCTGGAGCAGGTTGTTCTCAGTGAACGCCTTGAACACCGACTCGGGGATGATGTTCAGCAGAAAATCGACGGTGTGCGGCAGCTCTTTGTTCTGGGTCTTCTTCGCGATCGCGTCGGCCCCGGACGCCAGCGTGGCGGCGTCGACGTGGAAACCGGCCCCGGGTTTGACGATGTTGCCGACGACCAGCCCGAAGAGCAGCGCGAAGGTGGTCACCGCCTCGAAGTAGATCAACGCTTTCACGCCGATCCGGCCGACGGACTTGAGGTCGCCGACGTGCGCAATGCCCAGCACGACGGTGCAGAAGATGATCGGCGCGATCAGCATCTTGATCAGCTTGATGAAGCCGTCGGCGAGCGGCTTGAGGTCGGCGCCGACCTTGGGCTGCAGCCAGCCGACGAGGATGCCGGCGACGATCGCGACGAGCAGCTGCACGAAAAGCGACGTGTACCAAGGAGGCTTGTTCGCGAGCCGGATCATCTCGCTTTTGGGCGGTTGCATGGTGGTCGCCATCGCGCGAAAGTACTGATCGGGCGTCACCGCGCGATTTCTGCGATGTTTCTGTGACGTCGCGCATGAGATATATCGAATCCAGCAATTAGTCTCGCCACGTGCTGATCGCAATCGAAGGCGTCGATGGTGCGGGGAAGAACACGCTGACCCAGGGTCTGCGGGCGCAGTTCGAGGCCCGCGGGAAGTCGGTGACCACCGTGGCGTTCCCGCGGTACGGCCGCTCGGTCGAGGCGGATATCGCCGCCGAGGCGCTCCATGGCCGGCACGGCGACCTCGCCGATTCGGTGTACGCCATGGCGATGCTGTTCGCGCTCGACCGCGCGGGCGCCAAGGCCGAGATCGCCGCATTGAACGACGCGCACGATGTTGTGATCCTCGACCGCTACGTT
Source organism: Mycobacterium toneyamaense (assembly GCF_055384815.1). Taxonomy (NCBI): domain Bacteria; kingdom Bacillati; phylum Actinomycetota; class Actinomycetes; order Mycobacteriales; family Mycobacteriaceae; genus Mycobacterium; species Mycobacterium toneyamaense. The sequence goes on along the minus strand of NZ_AP040333.1, from coordinate 4,344,455 downwards.
GCGTCCAACGCCGCCTACAGCGCGGCCCGGCTGCATCAGGGGGCGGGCGGGGACGTCGTCGCCTGGGTGCGGGAGTTGGAGTTCGAGCGGTTGGCGCTGCCGGTGCCGGACTGGCAGCTCTATCTCAATGTGCCGACCGATCTCGCCGCAGAGCGGGCGGCACGCCGGGAAGCTCAGGACGCGACGCGAACCCGCGACGCCTACGAGCGCGACGGTGGCCTGCAGGGCCGCACGGCCGCGGTGTACACCGCGCTCGCGGCCGAAAACTGGGTCGGCCGTTGGGCTTTGGTCGCCCCGGACGTCGACCCGGGGGAGCTGGCCACAACGCTGCTGGGGTGATCTGGCCGCCTCGTCTACCAGCGAGTTGTCAGGTAAGAGGCAAAACACCCATCGGAGATCACAGCTTTATCGCGATCTGGTGACACCATGGACGCCATGAGGCAACGCATTCTGGTCGTCGACGACGACCCATCTCTGGCCGAGATGCTCACCATCGTGCTGCGGGGCGAAGGCTTCGACACCGCCGTCATCGGTGACGGCAGCCAGGCGCTGACCGCGGTCCGCGAGCTGCGCCCGGATCTGGTGCTGTTGGACCTCATGCTGCCCGGAATGAACGGCATCGACGTGTGCCGTGTGCTGCGCGCCGACTCTGGCGTGCCGATCGTCATGCTGACCGCCAAGACCGACACGGTCGACGTGGTGCTGGGCCTGGAGTCCGGCGCCGACGACTACGTCATGAAGCCCTTCAAGCCGAAGGAGCTGGTGGCGCGGGTGCGGGCGCGGTTGCGCCGCAACGACGACGAGCCGGCAGAGATGCTGTCCATCGCCGACGTCGACATCGACGTGCCGGCCCACAAGGTGACCCGCCAGGGTGAGCAGATTTCGCTGACTCCGCTGGAGTTCGACCTGCTCGTGGCCCTCGCCCGGAAGCCGCGCCAGGTCTTCACTCGTGACGTGCTGCTCGAACAGGTGTGGGGCTACCGCCACCCGGCAGACACCCGCCTGGTGAACGTCCACGTGCAGCGGCTGCGGGCCAAGGTCGAGAAGGACCCGGAGAACCCGCAGGTGGTGCTCACCGTTCGAGGAGTGGGATACAAGGCCGGACCGCCGTGATCGGACGGCTCGTCAAGCCCGAGCCTGAGACCGTAGGGCGCCGGTGATCTGGGGATCCCGACGGCGTATCCGTGGCGGTTTCGGCTCGGGCGCTTTCGTGCGCGGGCTGGGCGCTGTCGGCCGGGTGGTCGGCTATGCCTGGCGCCGCTCGCTGCAACTGCGCGTGGTCTCCCTGACGCTGGGGTTGTCCCTTGCCGTCATCCTCGTGCTGGGTTTCGTGCTGACCAGCCAGATCACCGACCGCATCCTCGAAGCCAAGGTCCGCGCCGGCACCGAAGAGGTCGAGCACGCCCGCACGACGGTGAGCGGCATCGTCGGCGGCGAGGAGACGCGCTCGCTGAACAGCAGCCTGCAGCTGGCACGCAACACCCTCATCGACCGCAAGGTCGATTCGGGCTCGCGGCTGGCCGGTGCGTTCGACGCGGTGCTGGTGGTACCGGGTGACGGTCCGCGCGCGGCCACATCGGCCGGGCCGGTGGGCGAGATTCCGAACTCGTTGCGCGACTTCGTCAAAGCGGGCCAGGTCAGCTACCAGTACGCGACCGTCCACACCGACGGATTCTCCGGTCCCGCGCTGATCGTCGGCAGCCCGACCTCGTCGCAGGTCACCAACCTCGAGCTGTACCTGATCTTTCCGCTGGGCAACGAAGAGAGCACCATCGCGCTGGTGCGCGGCACCATGGCCACCGGTGGCATCGTGCTGCTGGGTCTGCTCGCCGCCATCGCGCTGCTGGTGGCCCGGCAGATCGTGCTGCCGGTGCGGTCGGCGTCGCGCATCGCCGAGCGGTTCGCCGAGGGACACCTCACCGAGCGCATGCCCGTACGCGGTGAGGACGACATGGCGCGTCTGGCGGTGTCGTTCAACGACATGGCCGAGAGCCTGCATAAGCAGATCACCCAGCTCGAAGAGTTCGGAAACCTGCAGCGCCGCTTCACCTCTGACGTCAGCCACGAGCTGCGGACGCCGCTGACGACGGTCCGCATGGCCGCGGACCTCATCTACGACCACAGCGAGGAACTCGACCCGGCGCTGCGGCGCTCGACGGAGTTGATGGTCAACGAACTCGACCGCTTCGAGACACTGCTGGCCGATCTGCTGGAAATCTCCCGGCACGACGCCGGTGTGGCCGAACTGTCGGTGGAATCGGTCGACCTGCGCGACACCGTGCAGAGCGCGCTCGACAACGTCGGCCACCTGGCCGACGACGCAAACATCAAACTCGCCGTGCACCTTCCGGACGAGGCCGTCATCGCCGAGGTGGATCCGCGCCGCGTCGAGCGGATCCTGCGCAACCTCATCGCCAACGCGATCGACCATGCGGAGAAGAAGCCCGTTCAGATCAAGATGGCCGCCGATGTGGATACCGTGGCAGTGACGGTCCGCGATTTCGGCGTGGGTCTGCGACCGGGCGAGGAGAAGATGGTGTTCAGCCGGTTCTGGCGCTCTGACCCCTCGCGGGTGCGGCGCTCCGGCGGCACCGGCCTCGGCCTGGCCATCAGCATCGAGGATGCCCGCCTGCACCAGGGCCGGCTGGAAGCCTGGGGCGAACCCGGCCACGGCGCCTGCTTCCGGCTCACGCTGCCGCTGGTGCGCGGCCACAAGGTGACCACCAGCCCGCTGCCTCTCAAACCCACTGGGCCCAAATCGGTTACGGCTCTCTCGTCCGGCGAGCTGCCCGCGGGGGACCCATCATGAGAGGGGCACTGGCGCTCTGCGCAGTGCTGATGCTGGTCCTGACGGGGTGCGCCGGCGTGCCCAGTTCGTCGGCGCCGCAGGCCGTGGGCACCGTCGACCGGCCGGCGCCGCGCAACCTGCCGACGCCGTCACCCGGCATGGATCCCGACCTGCTGCTGCGCGAATTCCTCAAAGCCACCGCCGATCCCGCGAACCGGCACCTGGCGGCACGCCAGTTCCTCACCGAATCGGCATCCCGCTCGTGGGACGACGCCGGCAGTGCCCTGCTGATCGACCGCGTCGTGTTCGTGGAAACCCGTGGCACGGACAAGGTTTCGGTGACGATGCACGCCGACATCCTGGGCTCGCTGTCGGACGTCGGGGTGTTCGAGACGGGGGAGGGCGCGCTGCCCGACCCAGGCCCCATCGATCTGGTGAAGACGCCGCGGGGCTGGCGCATCGACAAGCTGCCCAACGGGGTGTTCCTGGATTGGCAACAGTTCCAGTCCACCTACAAACGCGACACGCTGTACTTCGTCGACCCGACCGGCAAGACCGTCGTGCCCGACCCGCGCTACGTCGCAGTGTCCGACCCGGACCAGCTCGCCACCGAACTCGTCACCAAGCTGCTGTCCGGGCCGCGGCCCGAGATGGCAAGCAGCGTACGGAATCTGATGGCCGCACCGCTCCGGTTGCGGGGTCCGGTGACCCGTGCCGACGGCGGCAAGACCGGTGTCGGCCGCGGCTACGGCGGCGCCCGCATCGACCTCGAGAGCCTGTCGACCACCGACCCGCACAGCCGGCAACTACTTGCGGCGCAGATCATCTGGACGCTGTTCCGGGCCGGGGTCAACGGCCCGTACGTGATCAACGCCGACGGCGCCGCCCTCGACGACCGCTTCGCCGAAGGCTGGAACACCTCCGACGTCGCGGCCACCGACCCTGGTGCCGACCCCGGCGCCGCGGCCGGACTGCATGCTCTGGCCGGGGGATCGCTGGTATCGCTGGAAGGTGACAACGCGCCGCGGGTCGCCGGGGCGTTCGGCCAACTGCCGGGCCAGACCTCGGCGGCGTTGTCGCGCAGCGGGCAGGAGGTCGCCTCGGTGGTGACGCTGCGGCCCGGTGCCCCGGACATGGCGCAGTCGCTGTGGGTGGGTCCGGTCAACGGCGACGCCGCACAGGCGCTCGACGCGCACACGCTGTCGCGTCCCAGCTGGTCGCTCGACGACGCCATCTGGATCGTCGTCGACGGCGCCAACGTCGTGCGCGCGATCCAGGAGGCGGCGTCAGGCCAACCCGCCCGCATTCCTGTCGACTCGTCGGCAGTGGCCACCAAATTCCCCGGTCCGATCAGCGCGCTGCAGTTGTCGCGGGACGCCACCCGCGCCGCGATGGTGATCAACGGCCAGGTGATCCTGGCCAGCGTCGAGCAGCGTGAGGGCGGCCAGCTCGCGCTCACCTATCCACGCCGGCTCGGTTTCGGCCTGGGCAACACGGCGCTGTCGCTGTCCTGGCGCACCGGCGACGACATCGTCGTGACCCGCACCGACGGCGCGCACCCCGTGTCGTACGTCAACCTCGACGGCGTGAACTCCGACGGGCCCACCCGGAACCTGGTCGTCCCGGTGTCGACCGTTGCCGCGAACACCTCGACGGTGTACCTCGCCGACCAACGTGGCGTGCTCCAGCTGTCGGGTTCGGCAGCGGACAACAACCTCATGTGGACCGATGTCCGGCCGCTGATGGTCGCGGGCGCACTGCCCGTGCTTCCTGGCTGAATCAATCTGTCGTACCCCCGCGCCATGCTGGCCTCATGCTCGACCTCGTCCTGCCCGTCGAATGCGGTGGCTGCGGTGCGCCGTCGACCCGCTGGTGCCCCGCCTGCGCGGCGGAACTGACCGTCCGCCCCGACGAGCCGCACGTCGTCTCGCCGCGGGAGGACCCCGGCGTCCCGGTGTTCGCGCTCGGGCGCTACGCCGGGGCCAGAAGGCGGGCCGTCGTCGGGCTCAAAGAACATGGCCGCACCGATGTCGTCGCACCGCTCGCCGACGCCGTCGCCGCGGCGCTGCGCACGCTGATCGTCTGGGGCCTGATCGTGCCGCCGCTGACGGTGGTGCCCGCGCCGACCCGCAGCCTGGCGGCCCGGCGCCGCGGCGGCGACCCCGTCGCGAAGATCGCCCGCGCCGCGGCCGCAGCTCTTCCGGGCGTCACGGTCGAACCGGCGTTGGCCATGCGGGCCTTCACCCGTGACTCCGTCGGCCTTTCCAGTGCGCAACGACAGCGCAACATCCGCGGCCGGGTTCGACAGCGTGCACCGGTGGTGGGGGAGGCCATCGTGTTCGACGATGTGGTGACGACGGGGACGACGGCGGCCGAGGCCGTTCGGGTCCTGCAAACATCCGGAGCACAGGTGGCGGCGGTGCTCGCAATAGCACACGCGTGAGCCTCGAGACGGCACGACACGGCCGGAGCAGTACCTACATCAACTCGATATGAAGTTCTCAAAACCGGTATGCGAAATCGGTGGCACGACTAGGTGAACTCGGACTACCGTCGGCTGCAACCACCCGTGAAGCCTCACGGCGGTACCGACATATTCACTCGGTACCAAATCGCTGACAGCGGTAGGAGGTGAGTAGTCAACACCTTGCGCCGGGCTGCGGCGACTTGCAGACCCGCTCGGCGCGTAGTTCAGACCGTGTGCAAGAAGAGCCACACGTGCACTGCGAGAGAGAAGCGAGTTGCTAAGCATGACAACCCAATCCGTGGATTCTGCCCGCTCGACCATGTTTGCCGACGACACCGAGCCTGCGCCCGAACCGCACGCCGACGTCGTCGTCAAGGGCCGCAACGTCGAGGTCCCCGAACACTTCCGCATCTACGTTTCCGAGAAGCTCGCTCGATTGGAGCGCTTCGATCGCACCATCTACCTGTTCGATGTCGAACTCGACCACGAGAAGAACCGGCGCCAGCGCAAGAACTGCCAGCATGTCGAGATCACGGCACGCGGCCGCGGGCCGGTCGTTCGTGGCGAAGGCTGTGCGGACAGCTTCTATGCGGCCCTCGAATCGGCCGTCGGCAAACTCGAGAACCGCCTCCGGCGCAGCAAGGACCGCCGCAAGATTCACTATGGCGACAAGACCCCGGTGAGTCTTGCCGAGGCCACGTCCATCGTCCCGCCCGAGGACCTGCCGGCGCTGTCGAACGAGACGGCCGCCGCCGAGGTCGACGACCACATTCCGGGTCAGGTGGTCCGGGTCAAGGAGCACCCGGCCAACCCGATGACGGTCGACGACGCGCTGTACGAGATGGAGCTGGTCGGACACGACTTCTTCCTGTTCCACGACAAGGAGAGCGACCGGCCGTCTGTGGTCTACCGCAGACACGCCTACGACTACGGATTGATCCGCCTGTCCTGAATTTCCAGTGATGCGCCCCCGGCTGAACCGCCGGGGGCGCACTCTTATCTGCCGATTCCCCCGGTCACCTACGATGGTCAGGTCTAACCCGCTGACGTATATCCGTTCCAGACCCACAGGGGAAAAGCGTGCTGTCGAAGTTGCTCCGCATCGGTGAAGGTCGCATGGTCAAGCGCCTGCAAAAGGTCGCCGCCTATGTCAACACCTTGTCCGATGACGTCGAGAAGCTGTCCGACGACGAGCTGCGCGGCAAAACCGAAGAATTCAAGAAGCGCATCGCCGACGGCGAATCGCTCGACGACCTGCTGCCCGAAGCCTTCGCCGTTGCCCGCGAGGCGGCCTGGCGTGTGCTGGACCAGCGCCACTTCGACGTCCAGGTGATGGGCGGCGCCGCGCTGCACTACGGCAACGTCGCCGAGATGAAGACCGGTGAGGGCAAGACCCTGACCTGTGTGCTCCCGGCCTACCTCAATGCCCTTTCGGGCAAGGGCGTGCACGTCGTCACCGTCAACGACTACCTGGCCAAGCGCGACAGCGAGTGGATGGGCCGTGTGCACCGCTTCCTCGGCCTGGAGGTCGGGGTCATCCTGTCGCAGCTGACGCCGGAAGAACGTCGCGCCGCGTACAACGCCGACATCACCTACGGCACCAACAACGAGTTCGGCTTCGACTACCTGCGCGACAACATGGCGCACTCGGTCGACGACATGGTGCAGCGCGGCCACAACTTCGCCATCGTCGACGAGGTCGACTCGATCCTCATCGACGAGGCCCGTACCCCGCTGATCATCTCGGGCCCGGCCGACGGCGCATCGAACTGGTACACCGAGTTCGCGCGCATCGCGCCGCTGATGGAGAAGGACGTCCACTACGAGGTCGACATCCGCAAGCGCACCATCGGTGTGCACGAGGCCGGTGTGGAGTTCGTCGAGAACCAGCTCGGCATCGACAACCTCTACGAGGCCGCCAACTCACCGCTGGTCAGCTACCTGAACAACGCCATCAAGGCCAAGGAACTGTTCCAGCGCGACAAGGACTACATCGTCCGCGACGGCGAGGTCGTCATCGTCGACGAGTTCACCGGCCGCGTGCTGGTCGGCCGCCGCTACAACGAGGGCATGCACCAGGCCATCGAGGCCAAGGAGCACGTCGAGATCAAGGCCGAGAACCAGACCCTGGCCACCATCACGCTGCAGAACTACTTCCGTCTCTACGACAAGTTGTCCGGTATGACCGGTACGGCCGAGACCGAGGCCGCTGAGCTGCACGAGATCTACAAGCTGGGCGTGGTGCAGATCCCCACCAACCGGCCCATGATCCGCCAGGACCAGTCCGACCTGATCTACAAGACCGAAGAGGCCAAGTACATCGCCGTCGTCGACGATGTGCAGGAGCGCTACGAGAAGGGCCAGCCGGTCCTGATCGGTACCACCAGCGTGGAGCGGTCGGAGTACCTGTCCAAGCAGTTCACCAAGCGCCGCATCCCGCACAACGTGCTCAACGCCAAGTACCACGAGCAGGAAGCGAACATCATCGCCGAGGCCGGCCGGCTGAAGGCCGTCACGGTCGCCACCAACATGGCCGGTCGCGGGACCGACATCGTGTTGGGCGGCAACGTCGACTTCATCGCCGACGCGCGGCTGCGCAAGCGTGGCCTGGACCCCGTCGAGACGCCCGACGAGTACGAGGCGGCCTGGCACGAGGAGCTGCCCAAGGTCAAGGAGCTGGTCGAGGAAGAGGCCAAGAAGGTCCGCGAGGTCGGTGGTCTGTACGTGCTGGGCACCGAGCGCCACGAGTCCCGCCGTATCGACAACCAGCTGCGCGGTCGCTCCGGCCGTCAGGGTGACCCGGGCGAGTCCCGGTTCTTCCTGTCGCTGTCCGACGAGCTGATGCGCCGGTTCAACGGCGCCACCCTCGAGGCGCTGCTGACCCGCCTGAACCTGCCGGACGACGTGCCGATCGAGGCCAAGATGGTGACCCGCGCGATCAAGAGCGCGCAGACCCAGGTCGAGCAGCAGAACTTCGAGGTCCGCAAGAACGTCCTCAAGTACGACGAGGTGATGAACCAGCAGCGCAAGGTCATCTACCGCGAGCGCCGGGCGATCCTCGAGGGTGAGGACGTGCAGGACACGGCCCACAAGATGCTGGTCGACGTCATCACCGCCTACGTCGACGGCGCCACCGCCGAGGGCTATGCCGAGGACTGGGATCTGGCCAAGTTGTGGGACGCGCTCAAGACGCTGTACCCGGTGGGTCTGGACTACCACAACCTGATCGACTCCGATGCTGTCGGTGAGCCGGGCGAGCTGACCCAGGAAGAGCTGCGCGACGCGCTGATCGCCGACGCCGAAAAGGCTTACGCCAAGCGCGAAGCCGACCTGGAGGCCATCGCCGGTCCCGGTGCCATGCGGCAGCTGGAACGCAGCGTCCTGCTGAACGTCATCGACCGCAAGTGGCGCGAGCACCTCTATGAGATGGACTACCTCAAGGAGGGCATCGGCCTGCGGGCCATGGCGCAGCGCGACCCGCTGGTCGAGTACCAGCGCGAGGGCTTCGACATGTTCACGGGCATGCTCGAAGGGTTGAAGGAGGAGTCGGTCGGCTTCCTGTTCAACGTGCAGGTCGAGGCTCAGCAGGCGCCGCAGGTGGCTCCGGTCGCCGCGCCGCAGGGGCTCGCGCAGTTCGCCGCGGAGGCCGAGCAGAACGCCGCCCAAGAGCAGGCCGCGCCGGCCGCGTTGCGCGCCAAGGGAATTGAGGACAAGGCCCCGGCCATGACCTACAGCGGCCCGGCCGAGGACGGGTCCGCGGAGGTTCGTCGCGAGGGCGGCCGGCACGCAGCGGGCCCGGGCTCACGCCGGGAACGTCGTGAGGCCGCGCGCAAGCAGAAGCGGCGCTGACCCGCTCAACCCAGCTGCAGGGCCACGAATTGCCAACGCCCGCCGAGTATTTCGATGCGTCCGGCGGCGGCATGCAGTCGTGGCCCGCGGCTGAAGGTGGCGAACACCTCGACGGCCGTGGGTGACCCGTCCTGTTCGCGGGCGGTGCGTAGCCGCACCCGGCGCAGCGCGGCGGTGCCGTCGGTCCTGGTGCGGCGGGGCCATGACGACATGGCGTCGAACAGCGTGGCGGTGACCAGCGGGCGCACTTGCGCCATCGGCCGCCGGCGGTCGCTGACCTCCAGGACCCGGCGCAGTGCGGCGTCGGCGAACATCAGTGCGGCGCTGGGCGGCGCGACCTCGAGCGGCGACCCGACAGCGGATCCGGTGGCGCAATCCGGTTCGGGATCGGCCACCACCTGTAGCCGGTTGGGGACACGGACCGGCGTGCCCGTCTCGATCGGCGCGGGCTCGTAGTCGACGATCGGCACCGTCAGGTCGACGTCGATGCGGGTCGATGCGGTCATGAAATCTCTCCAGCGGTCGGTCCGGTGCATGAGGCGCATCTGCTGGAGAGTCGCAGACCGCTAAATCATCGCACCGGTTTCACCAGGTGCTCGACGCCAATTCGCCGATCCGGTGCTGCGGGTGACCGGTCCCGGGGATACCGTGACGGGGTCGTTCAGGAGGTGAAGGGGGAGCGGCTGCATGGTGACCCGGTTGTCGGCGTCGGACGCGTCGTTCTACGGGCTGGAAGACTCATCGACACCCATGTACGTCGGGACGCTGTCCATCTTGCGGCGACCGCGGGCCGGCCTGAGCTACGAGACGCTGCTGGCGACCGTCGAGGCCAGGCTCCCGCAGATTCCGCGCTACCGGCAGAAGGTCCGCGAGGTCACGCTGGGCCTGGCCCGGCCGGTCTGGGTCGACGACCGCGACTTCGACATCACCTATCACATCCGGCGCTCGGCGCTGCCGTCTCCGGGCAGTGATGCCCAGCTCCACGATCTGGTGGCCCGGCTGGGCTCGCGGCCGCTGGACAAGACGCGGCCGCTGTGGGAGATGTGCCTTGTCGAAGGGCTCTCCGACAATCGCCTGGCGATCTACACCAAGACCCACCAGGCGCTCGTCAACGGCATGACGGCGCTGGAGATCGGGCACGTCATCGCCGACCGGACCCAGAAGCCCCCCGAGTTCGGCGAGGACATCTGGATCCCGGGCCGCGAGCCCAGCGATGCCTCGCTGCTGCTGGGCGCCATCGGGGAGTGGATCACGCGCCCGACGGCGCAGTTGGCCGCCGTGCAGTCGGCGGCGGCGGACATGATCTCGAGCACCGAACAGTTCGTCGAGGCCGGCCGGCGGGTCATCGACATGGCGCGCACGCTGGTGCGGGGTACCGCCCCGAGCAGCCCGCTGAACGCCACCGTGTCCCGCAACCGGCGGTTCACCGTCGCCAAGCATGAGCTGGAGGAGTACCGCCAGCTGCGGACGCGCTTCGACTGCGACGTCAACGACGTGGTGCTGGCGGTGGTGACGGGCGCGCTGCGGAACTGGCTGATGTCCCGCGGTCAGTCGGTGTCGACGGGGCTGACGGTGCGGGCCATGGCGCCGATGTCGGTGTATCCCGAAACCGACCACCTCGAGACCGCCGGCCCGGGGCAGGCGATCAGCGAGGTGACGCCGTTCCTGGTCGACCTGCCGGTGGGCGAGAACAACGCGCTCGTGCGGCTGTCCCAGATCGCGCACGCCACCGAGACGCAGGCCACCACGACCACTCCGGTCGACGCGCGCACCATCGTCACGCTGTCGGGTTTCGCGCCGCCGACATTGCACGCCATGGGCACCCGGGTCGCGACGAGTTTCCCGGCGCGGCAGTTCAACCTGTTGATCACCAACGTGCCGGGCGCGCAGAAGCAGATGTACGTCGCGGGCACCAAGCTGCTGGACACCTACGCGGTGCCACCGCTGCTGAACAATCAGGTGCTGGCGCTCGGCATCACGTCGTACAACGGCAGCCTGTACTACGGCATCAACGCCGACCGCGAGGCCATGAGCGACGTCGACGTGTTCCCCAGCCTGCTGCGCGAAGCGCTCGACGAGCTGCGGGAGACGGCGCGCTGATCGCTTAGAGTGCCCTGGTGCGCGTCTACATTCCGGCGACCCTGGCCATGCTCACGCAACTCGTGGCAGACGGGGTGATGCCGGCCCGCAGCGGTACCGCGTTCGCGGTGACCCCGACCCTGCGTGAGGCGTACGCGCACGGCGACGAGGACGAGCTGGGCGAGATCGCGCTGCAGGAAGCGGCACTGGCGTCGCTGCGGCTACTGGCCGGCGAAGGGGTCGGCGCGGACGCCGGCTTGCCGCCGCGGCGGGCGGTGCTGGTGGCCGAGGCCGAGGGTGTGACGGTGCGCCCCGATCTGGACGACGCCGTGGTGCGTCTGGCCGGGCCGGTCAAGCTGGCCGATGTGATCGCGGCGTACGTCGACAACTCGGCGGCCGAGCCGGCGGTGCTTGCTGCGGTGGCCGTCGTGGACGCTGCCGACCTCGGCGACGAGGACGCCGAGCTCACCGTCGGAGATGCGCAGGATCATGATCTGGCGTGGTACGCCGCTCAAGAGTTACCGTTCTTGTTGGAGCTGCTGTAGCCCTTGCGCTTCGCCTGCAGGGGTAGCTACTTGAGCGTAGGTTACGGTACCGTAGGTTAGGACGACCAACCGAGCGGGAGTGAACGTGGCCAAGAACACCATCAAGGTCTCGGCCAATGTGGTCGACACGGTGCGGCCCACGGTGGCCGGCGCCAAGGAGCGACCGGGCTGGCACGCGCTGCGCACGCTCGTCGGGCGCATCACCACACCACTGTTGCCGGACGACTACCTCAAGCTGGTCAATCCGCTGTGGTCGGCACGGGAGCTGCGCGGCAAGGTCGTCGACGTGCGCCGGGAGACCGAGGATTCGGCAACCCTGGTGATCAAGCCGGGCTGGGGATTCTCCTTCGATTACCACCCGGGGCAGTACATCGGCATCGGTCTGCTGGTCGACGGCCGCTGGCGGTGGCGTTCGTACTCGCTGACGTCGAGCCCGGTGGAATCGCGCGGTGACCACACCATCACCATCACCGTGAAGGCCATGCCCGAGGGCTTCCTGTCGACCCACCTGGTCGGTGGCGTGGCGCCCGGCACCATCGTGCGGCTGGCCGCGCCGCAGGGCGAGTTCGTCATGCCGGACCCCGCGCCGGGCAAGGTGTTGTTCCTGACCGCCGGCTCGGGCATCACCCCGGTGATGTCGATGCTGCGCACCCTGGCGCGCCGGGACCAGATCACCGACATCGTCCACCTGCACTCGGCCCCGACGGCGGCCGACGTCATCTTCGCCGATGAGCTGGCGAAGCTGGCCAAGGATCACCCGAGCTACCAGTTGCGCGTGCGGGCCACCCGTACCGAGGGGCGCCTCGATCTGGCCAAGCTGGACGAGGAAGTCGCCGACTGGCGGACGCGCGAAGCGTGGGCGTGCGGCCCGGAGGCCATGCTGCACGACGCCGAGCGTGAATACGAGGCAGCGGGACTCGGGGTGCGGCTGCACCTGGAGCGCTTCGCGGCATCGCGGGCTGCGGTCGAGGGCACCGGTGGTTCGGTGACGTTCGAGCGCAGCGGAAAGACCGTCGTCGCCGATGCGGCGACATCGCTGATGGAGGCCGGTGAACAGGCGGGCGTGCAGATGCCGTTCGGCTGCCGGATGGGTATCTGTCAGTCCTGCGTGGTGGGTTTGCTGGAGGGGCACGCGCGAGATCTGCGGACCGGAGAGGAACGGGAACCCGGAAGTCGGGTGCAGACGTGCGTTTCGGCTGCGGCCGGCGACTGCGTGCTGGATATTTAACAAAACCGCAGATCTGGGAAATATAGAATTTGCTGTCTAGCAACCTACGGTTGAGTAGGTTACGCTAGCGTAGGTAACTGGAAGGAGGTCGATATGGCAGTCACTGACGTACCTGAGTTCGCGCACCTGACCGAAGCCGATATCGAGGCTCTGGGCGTTGAGCTGGACGCGATCCGGCAAGACATCGAAGAATCCCGCGGCGTCCGCGACGCCCGGTACATCCGCCGCACCATCGCGGCACAACGTGCTCTCGAAGTAGCCGGCCGCCTGCTGCTGTTGCGCAGCTCGAAGCGGGCGTACTGGTGGGCCGGGGCAAGCACCCTGGGCGTGGCCAAGATCATCGAGAACATGGAGATCGGCCACAACGTCATGCACGGCCAGTGGGACTGGATGAACGATCCCGAGATTCACTCCTCGACGTGGGAGTGGGACATGAACGGGGTCTCCAAGCACTGGCGGTTCACCCACAACTTCATGCACCACAAGTACACGAACATCCTCGGGATGGACGACGATGTGGGCTACGGTCTGCTGCGCGTCACTCGTGACATCAAGTGGAAGCCGCACCACCTCTTCAACCTCGGGTTCAACACCGTCCTGGCGTTGCTGTTCGAGTGGGGCGTCGGTCTGCAGCACCTGGAGCTCGGCAAGATCTTCAAGGGCCGCGACGACCGCAAGGCGACCATGGTCCGCGTGCGTGAGTTCAGCACCAAGGCCGTGCACCAGCTGACCAAGGACTATGTCGCGTACCCCGCGCTCACGTCTTTGTCCCCGGGTGCCACGTACAAGTCGACGATGAAGGCCAACTTCCTGGCCAACGTCATCCGCAACGTGTGGGCCAACGCGGTGATCTTCTGCGGCCATTTCCCCGATGGCGCAGAGAAGTTCACCAAGACCGACATGGTCGGCGAGTCCAAGGGCGAGTGGTACCTGCGCCAGATGCTGGGCAGTGCCAACTTCAACTCGGGCCCGGTGCTGCGCTTCATGAGCGGCAACCTGAGCCACCAGATCGAGCATCACCTGTACCCGGACCTGCCCAGCAACCGGCTGTACGAGATCTCGATCCGCGTTCGGGCGCTGTGCGAGAAGTACGACCTGCCCTACACCACCGGGAACTTCCTGGTGCAGTACGGCAAGACGTGGCGCACCATCGCCAAGCTGTCGGTGCCGGACAAGTATCTGATCGACACCGTCGACGATGCCCCGGAGACCCGCAGCGAGCGGATGTTCGTCGAGCTCGACGAGAGCTTCGGCGCCATCGACCCGGCGACCGGCAACAAGCGCGGTCTGAAGACGGCCATCGCCACCGTGCGTGGCCGCCGCCGTCGGGCCAAGCGCGCCGCCGCCGCCTAGCAAGTCTCGTGAAAACCCCCAAAACCACCAGGTTTTGGGGGTTTTCGCGTTTTCTTGTCGTGCTGCCGGCGGTGGCACTCGCCGTCGCCTGCATCCCGGGACAGGCGCGACCCGACACCGCCACGGCGAAACTGGGCCACGAGTTCGTCCTCGCCGGCGGGCAGTCCGCGATGGTCGACGGCGCCGGGCTGCGGCTGAAATTCGATCGGGTGCTTGATGATTCGCGCTGCCCCAAGCGCGTGTCATGCGTCTGGACGGGGGCGGCCCGGATCGCTGTCGTCGTCACCGCAGACGGTCAGCAGCCGACCACGCTGGAGTTCGACACCAATCCCGCGCCGGGGCAGACCCACCTGACCGATACGGTCGGTGGGTACATCGTCGAATTGCGCTCGCTGGACCCGTATCCCGAGACGCCGGGCACCATTGCGCTGACGGACTACCGCGCGACGATGCTGGTGGCCCGCTAGTACGTCGGCTCGTTCAGCACCGCGAGGAGGCGACGGGCCGCCTCGACGCGGTCGACGGCCGGGCCGGTGAGCGTGTCGAGCGCGCATTCCGGGTCGGCCGGTGGCCCCATGTGCCCGCAGCCGCGGGGGCAGTCCTCGATGGCCTCGGCGAGGTCCGAGAACGCCATCAGCACGTCGTCGGGCTGGATGTGCGCGAGGCCGAAGGACCGGATGCCCGGGGTATCGACGACCCAGCCGTCGTCGAGCGGCAGCGCCACCGACTGCGTGGACGTGTGCTTGCCCTTCCCGACGCCCGAGACCTCACCGGTGGCCCGGTCTGCCTCGGGCACAAGGCGATTCACCAGCGTCGACTTGCCGACACCGGAATGGCCGAGCAGCACGGTGACCTTGCCCTCGAGCAGGGGCGCGACGGCGTCGAGCGGATCGTCGCGGCCGGCGGTGATGATCGTCAGGTCCAGGCCGGCGAACTCGGCGGCGAACGGCTCGGCCGGCGCCAGATCGTTCTTCGTCAGGCACAGGATCGGCCGCAGCCCACCGACGTACGCGGCGATCAGGGCACGCTGCACCAGCCCGGCGCGCGGCGGCGGATCGGCCAGGGCGACGACCATCAACAACTGGTCGGCGTTGGCGACCACCACCCGTTCGGTGGGGTCGGTGTCATCGGCGGTGCGGCGCAACACGGTTCGGCGTTCGTCGCGGCGCACGATGCGGGCCAGGGTGTCGGGCTTGCCCGACAGGTCGCCGACGATCCCCACCGAGTCGCCGACGACGATCGGGGTGCGGCCCAGTTCACGGGCCCGCATCGCGGTGACGATGTGGTCGGGATTGCCGTCCAGCGCACAGCCCCAGCGGCCGCGGTCGACGGTGACGACCATGGCCTCGCGGGCGTCGGCGTGCGTCGGCCGGTTCTTGGTGCGGGGACGCGAACCCTTGCCCGAGCGCACCCGGACATCTGATTCGTCGTACTCCCGCAAGCTATTTCCCGGCCAGCAGGTCTGCCCACATACCGGGGAAGTCCGGCAGCGTCTTGGCCGTGGTGGCGATGTCCTCCACCTGCACGCCGGGCACCCGCAGGCCGATGATCGCGCCGGCGGTGGCCATCCGGTGGTCGGCGTAGGACCGCCAGGTGCCTTCGTGCAGCGGCACGGCCGTGATGACCAGACCGTCGTCGGTCTCGCGGCACTGGCCGCCCAGCCCGTTGATCTCGTTGGTCAGCGCGGCCAGCCGGTCGGTCTCGTGCCCGCGCAGGTGCGCGATGCCCGACAGTGTCGACACCGAACCCGGGCTCGCCAGCGCGGCGAGTGCGGCCATCGACGGCGCCAGCTCGCCGACGGCCTTCAGATCGGCGTCGAAGCCGCCGTAGCTCTGCGCGCCCCGGACCTCCAGGTGCGAATCGACCACCTGCACAACGGTGTTCAGCTTGTCCAGCAATGCGAGAATGTCGCCCGACGGCTGCACGCTCTGCTGCGGCCAGTGGGCCAGCCGCACCGTGCCGCCGGTCACCGCGGCGGCCGCGAGGAACGGCACCGAGTTCGACAGGTCGGGCTCGATGGCCCAGTGCCGCGCCGCGATCGGCCCGGGCGCCACGTGCCAGCGGTTCGGCTCGCTGTCGTCGACCTCGACGCCCGCTTCGCGCAGCATCGTGATGGTCATCTCGACGTGCGGCTGTGACGGCACCGCCGCACCGGTGTGGATGACCGTCAGGCCGTCGCGGAACGTGGCCCCCGACAACAACAGTCCGGACACGAACTGCGACGACGACGACGCGTCGATCCGGACCTCGCCGCCGGCCACCGACCCGGTGCCCGACACGGTGAACGGCATGCCGTCGCCGTCGATGTCGACGCCGAGGCCGCGCATGGCGTCGAGCAGCGGGGTGATGGGGCGCGTCTTGGCCTGCTCGTCGCCATCAAACACGACGGCCCCGGTGCCCTGGGCCGCGACCGGCGGGACGAACCGCAGCACGGTGCCGGCCAGACCGCAGTCGATGCGCACGTCCCCGGACGGGGCGATGGCGCCGCCGACGGTCAGTTCCGTGCCGTCACCCGTGATCGTCACGCCGAGGGCCTGCAGCGCGCCGATCATCAGGTTGGTGTCGCGGCTGCGGAGTGCGCCGCTGACGGTCGAGGTGCCCTGCGGGGTGGCCAGGGCTGCCAGGATCAGCGCTCGGTTGGTCTGCGACTTCGATCCCGGCACGGTGACAGTGGCCTGCACCGGACCGGTCACCGACGGTGCGGGCCAGAGTTCCATGCCCCTATCCTGCCTGGTATGTGCGGGCGATTTGCAGTCACCACCGACCCGGCGCTGCTGGCCGAGAAAATCCAGGCTCTGGACGAGACCAATGCCAAGGCGTCGGACGCCGCCAAAGACGGCGGTGAACAGGGCAGCACGACGCCGTCGGCCAACTACAACGTCGCGCCGACCACGACCATCAGCACCGTGGTCCGGCGGCATTCCGAGCCCGACGACGAGGCGACCCGCCGGGTCCGGTCGATGCGCTGGGGCCTGATCCCGCCGTGGGTGAAGACCACGGCCGACGGCGCGCCCGACACCAAGGGCCCGCTGCTGATCAACGCGCGGGCCGAGACGCTGACCACGTCACCGGCGTTCCGGGGCTCGGCGAAATCGAAGCGCTGCCTCATCCCGATGGACGGCTGGTACGAGTGGCGGCCCAACCCGGCCGCCGACGGCAAGAAGGCCACCAAGACGCCGTTCTACATGCACGCCGCCGACGACGAGCTGCTGTTCATGGCGGGTCTGTGGTCGACGTGGCGGCCGGACGGCGCGCCCAAGGACAGCCTGCCCCTGGTCAGCTGCACCATCATCACGACGGAGTCGGTCGGGCCGCTGGCCGGCATCCACGACCGCATGCCGCTGACCATCAGTGCCGGTGACTGGGACCGCTGGCTGGACCCTGACGCGCCCATCGACGAGGGTCTGCTGCGCGGCCACGGCGACCTGGACCGCATCGTCACCCGTGAGGTGTCCAAGTTGGTCAACAGCATTCGCAACAACGGCCCAGAACTCATCGAGCCCGCCAAGAACGAACCCGAAGGAACCCTGTTTTGACCGCCC
The DNA here is from genome assembly GCF_055384815.1 of Mycobacterium toneyamaense. NCBI lineage: Bacteria > Bacillati > Actinomycetota > Actinomycetes > Mycobacteriales > Mycobacteriaceae > Mycobacterium > Mycobacterium toneyamaense. Next base: position 4,326,604 of record NZ_AP040333.1, on the reverse strand, counting down.
TGGACCCGTTGTTGATGGAAGCCCTCGGCGCTGATCTGCGCTCGGCCGGATACACCACCGACGGGGTGGCCGAACTGCTCGGCGACGACGCGAATGCCGCCATGGGCCGCGGCGTGTGGTGGCCGGCGCTGCGGGCCACGTCCGGCGGTGGTCGCCTGGCCACGCTGGTGCGGCTGTTCCTGCTCGGCACCGACGAACCCGTGGACCAGGTGCAGGCGGCGTTCCCGTCGGCCGGCCTGGCCGAGCTGGCGGCGGCCGGCGTGCTGCAGGTGGACGACACCGTCCGGGCGATTCTCGACATCCGCCCGCATTCGGACGGGATTCGCGATTTTTTCGTCGTCTCCGACCAGGATGCCGCCCTGCGCGGCGGGCCGGTCGAGCACGAGCATGTGCTCGGCATCGGCGGTGCGTCGATGTCGTTGGCGCGGGCCGTGATTCGCACCCCGGTGCAGCGTGCGCTCGATCTGGGCACCGGCTGCGGCATCCAGGCACTGCACCTGAACGGGCACTGCGCCGACATCGTCGCCACCGACACCAACCCGCGGGCGCTGACGCTGGCGCGGGCCACCGCGGGGCTCAACGGCATGTCGTGGGATCTGCGGCCCGGCAGCCTGTTCGAGCCGGTGGCGGGGGAGCGGTTCGACCTGATCGTGTCCAACCCGCCGTTCGTGGTGGGCGCCGGCGCCCAGGACTACATCTACCGCGACTCGGGGGTGGCCGGAGATGGACTGTGCCGCACCATCATCGAGAACGTCGGCAACTACCTGACGCCCGGTGGCACCGCGCAGATCATGGCCAATTGGATTGTCCGGGATGATGATTGGCGGTCCCGGGTGCAGGACTGGCTGACCGGCACCGGACTGCACGCCTGGGTGGTGCAACGGGAACTGGCCGACCCGGTCAGCTATGTGTCACTGTGGCTGGCCGACGCGGGGGAGTCCGCGGAACAGATCGCGCAGCGCGGCGCCGACTGGCTGGACTGGTTCGACGCCGAGGGCATCACCGGGATCGGCATGGGACTGATCTCGCTGCGCGTGCCGCGTCCCGGTGAAGCGCCCGAGCAGATCCTCGAGGAGATCACCGACGAACCCATCACGGGTATCGAGGTGGAGGCGTTCTTCGCCCGCCGGGCCTACCTGCGCGACACCTCCGACGAGGCGCTGTTGGCCGCCCGGCTGTCGACCGCTCCGGTACTGCTGGAACAGCATTCACTGCCGGGGCCGGATGGCTGGCAGGAGATCGGGTGCGCGGTCCGGCGTCCCGGCGGGCCGGGCGCGGTCCTCGGGGTGGACGAGGTGTTCACCGCGCTGCTGGCCGGCTGCCGCGGTGAGGTGCCGCTGGGCACACTGATCGGGCTGCTCGCCGCGCATCACGGTGTCGATGCCGACGCCCTGGCGGAGGCGGCGCTGCCGGAGATTCGCGAGGCCATCGCCCGCGGAATCCTGTATCAGGCCAACTGAATTCAGCTCCGGCGCCGTGCCGTGATCACCGCGTACGGCGCGTCGAAGGCGACGGTGCCGTCGGGTGATTCGTGCGCGGTGAACGCTGCGGTGAAGGCCGCGACGAGTCGGCTCCGGGTCTCGTCGTCCAGGTACGTCAACGTGGTGACGTGCATGGGTGATTCGTCGGTGACGAAGCGCACCGCGTCCGCCACGGAGCCGAATCGCCAGACGAGCACGCTGTTTTCGATGGCGACGTCGGCGAAATCGGTAGCCAGCCGCTCGTGGACGAGCTCGGGTACGCCCCACTGATCGGGTGAGTACGGGCCGGGCTCGGGTTGTCCCAGCACCTCGACGACCGGGGTGAAGAACGGATTGTCCCCGGCCTTGACCCATGTCGAAAACCCGAGGGCGCCACCGGGTTTGAGCAGTCTTGCCAGCTCGGCGACCATCGTTGTCGGTTCGACGAAGATGACGCCCATGTTGGACACCGCGGTGTCGAAGGAGGCGTCGGGCAGTCCGGTGGCCGACGCGTCGGCCGCGACCCACTCGACCGCGTCACCACCGGGTTTGGCTGCGGCGATGGCGAGCAACTCCGGCGTGATGTCGACACCGGTGACCTGGGCGCCGAGGCCGGCCGCGTGCAGCGACGCGTTACCGGTCCCGCAGGCCAGGTCGACCAGTGCGGTGCCCGGCCCATGCGGCACCGCGTCGACCACCTCGAAGGCGATGGGTGCGATGAATTCGGCGACGGCCTCATACCGTCCGACTGACCACGTCGACATGCGGCCACTGTATGCCTAGGTTGAAAGCACCATGACCGACGACGAAGAACGTGCACCGGGCATCTTCGGCTTCGAGATGACGATCGCGGAGTGGCTGGGCACCGCCGCCATGCCCGCCGCGCCCTATCTGGTGCTCGGCGTGCTGTGGGCCGTCACCCACACCGGCACCTTCGAGGCGGCGCACGGTGTGGACCGGGTGCTGGTGTTCGCGCGGACCGTGGTGTTCTGGCCGATGCTGTTGCTGACGAACATGTGCCTGCCATGACCGGCGAATCACCTGCACTGACCATCGCGCAGTGCCGCATCCAGATTCGGCGCCGCACCGCGCGCTGGGACGAGTACCCGGTGACCATTGCCGACGCCGCGGACTTCTGGGGTGCCGCGGCCAGCGCCGCCAACGTCATCATGCAGCTGTCCTGGCCGGGTGTCGGGCACGGCGTGGTCGAGAGCAAGGTCGACTCGGGAAACCTGCTCAAACATCCGTGGAAGCGGGCCCGCACCACGTTCCAATACCTCGCGGTGGCCATCCTCGGCACCGAGGAGGACCGGGCAGCCATGCGCAAGGCCGTCGACACGGCGCACCGCCAGGTGCGGTCCGGTCCCGACAGTCCGGTGCGCTACAACGCTTTTGACCGTGATCTGCAGATGTGGGTCGCCGCCTGCCTGTTCGTCGGTATGGAGGACGTCCATCAACTGCTGCGCGGCGAGCTGACACCCGAGTTGTCCGAGCAGTTCTACCGGTCCGCCGCTCCGCTGGGCACCACGTTGCAGGTCACCGACGAGCAGTGGCCGGCCACCCGCGCCGAGTTCGACGACTACTGGACCGCGGCCTGTGCCAAGGTGGCCATCGATGACACCGTCCGCGCCTACCTGACGGACCTGGTGCGCCTGAAGATGATCAATCCGGTTCTGGCCCTGCCGTTTCGGCCCCTGCTGATGTTCCTGACGGGGGGCTTCCTGGCGCCGGTGTTCCGGGATGCGATGGGGATGTCGTGGGGCGGGGGCCGCCAGTATCTGTTCGAAACCTTGTTCCGGCTGGTCGCCTTCGTCAACCGGTTCCTGCCGCTGTTCATCCGGCAGGCCGGCAGTTACGCGCTGTTGGCCTACGTGCGCAGGCAGATTCGCCGGGACGGGGAGTTGATCTGATGCGCCGCCTGCTCAGCCGACGGGTCAGCGTCGGCGCGATGGCCGAATTCCTGCTGTGGATGGCACTGCCGTACCTGTTGGTGGGGATGGTGTGGACAGTCATGCATCCCCATGCGGTGCAGCAGGTGCAGAAACAGTGGGACCGGGCATTTCCCGCGATCGCGCCGCTGGCGGCGCTGGTCGAGGTGACGGTGGCGTGGCCGCCGATGGTCACGGGTGTGGAGATCTGCCCGGCCTCCGATTAGGGGCCGGTGTATCCCGGCGGGTTGGGGGTGTCCACCCACAGATCGACGCCGAGATCGGCGTTGGGGGTGCAGTTGTACACCGACAGGTCGGTGACGCCGGATTCCAGCAGCACGTCCTCGCACAGCAGGCTCTGGCCGGTGTATTCGCGAGCCGGCTTGTTGAAGATGGCGTAGGCGGCGTCGGAGTACACCTCGGGCTTGCGGGCCTTGGCCATCGCCTCGTCACCGCCGAGCAGGTTCTGCACCGCGGCAGTGGCGACCAGGGTGCGCGGCCACAACGTGTTCGAGGCGATGCCGGCCTCGCGCATCTCTTCGGCGATACCCAACGCGCACAACGTCATTCCGTACTTCGCCATCATGTACGCGGTCGGCTTCAGCCACTCCGATTCCATCCGGATGGGCGGCGACAGGGTCAGGATGTGCGGGTTCTCGCGGCCCTTCATGTGGGGGATACACGCCTGCGAGACGGCGTAGGTGCCGCGGATCTGGATACCGTTCATCAGGTCGAAGCGCTTCATCGGCACCTCTTCGATGGAGCCGAGGTTGATGGCCGAGGCATTGTTGACGCAGACGTCGATGGCGCCGAACTGTGCGACTGCCTGGGCCACGGCGGCGGTGACCGAGTCGGGGTCGCGGACGTCGCCGACGATCGGCAGCGCCTGGCCACCGACCTCTTCGATCTCCTTGGCCGCGGTGTAGACGGTGCCGTCCAGCTTGGGATGGGGTTCGGCGGTCTTGGCGAGCAGCGCGACGTTCGCGCCGTCGGCCGCGAACTTCTTGGCGATGGCCAGACCGATGCCACGGCTGGCACCGGAGATGAACATGGTCTTCCCGGACAGTGTCATGCGCACACCCTATGCCGCCGGAGTTACCGCGGAGTACATATCTCGGCAGTCACCGCCGAGGTGGCGGCCACCAGGTCGGCGGGGGCCAGCACGAGGTCCAATCCGCGTTTGCCGGCGCTGCACAGCACCCGGTCCCAGTCGAGTGCCGACCGGTCCACGACCGTGGGCAGCGATTTGCGTTGCCCCAACGGGGAGATGCCGCCGACGACATAGCCCGTGGCGCGTTGTGCGGCGGCCTGCTCGGCCATCTCGGCCTTGGGTACGCCGAGCGCCGCGGCGGCGGCCTTGAACGACAGCTTGTCGGGCACGGGCAGCACCGCGACGGCCAGGCCACCGGGGATCGCCAGCACCAGCGTCTTGAAGATCTGCGCCGCGACGAACCCCTCCGCCGCCAGCTCGATGACGGCCTCGTCGCCGAACGACGTGGCCCGCGGGTCGTGCCGGAACTGCCGGATCTCGTAGCCGATTCCCGCGGCCTGCAGGGCCTTGATCGCCGGTGTTGCCGCGCTCGCCATGGCTGGCAAGCGTAGAGGCCGGGAACAACTGTGTGGTGCGGTGCTGTTACTCCCGTCAGCATGGTCAATTAATGGCTCGCGAACTTGTCGGTCGCAGCCTCTAGGATCGGACGGAAGGGGACACAGGTGCCAACGGCATGTCTGGAACGTCCGGTCGAGTTACCGGACCTGTTGCGTGGCGCCGCGACAGAAGGGACGGTCTCGATCACGATGACCGACATCGACGGGCTGGGTTCCGCGGTCGAGAGCGACGCGGAGCTGACGGCGCGGTTCGAGCGCGATGCGATTCCGCTGCTCGATCAGCTCTACGGCGGTGCGCTGCGCATGACGCGCAATCCTGCGGACGCCGAGGACCTGGTCCAGGAGACCATGGTGAAGGCCTATTCGGCCTTCCACTCGTTCCGTGAGGGCACGAACCTCAAGGCGTGGCTGTACCGGATCATGACCAACACGTACATCAACAGCTACCGCAAGAAGCAGCGGCAGCCGGCGGAATACCCGACTGACGAGATCACCGACTGGCAGCTGGCGTCCAACGCCGAGCACTCGTCGACCGGTCTGCGGTCAGCTGAGGTTGAAGCGCTGGAGGCACTGCCGGACACTGAAATCAAGGCGGCGCTGCAAGCGTTGCCGGAAGAGTTCCGGATGGCGGTGTACTACGCCGACGTCGAGGGCTTCCCGTACAAGGAGATCGCCGAAATCATGGATACCCCGATCGGGACGGTGATGTCCCGCCTTCACCGTGGCCGCAAGCAGCTGCGTGAACTGTTGACGGGCGTCGCCCGCGACCGGGGCTTCCTCCGTGGAGAGAGCCTCGACACCCAGGAGGTGTCCTGATGGGCGAGGAGTTCACCCGCCCCGAGGGGCACGACTTCCAGCCGCCGATCGGCCCGGTCGACCCGGAGCATCCCGAATGCGCCGCGGTGATCGCCGAGGTATGGACGCTGCTGGACGGCGAATGCACCACGGAGACGCGCGACAAGCTGCGGGTCCACCTGGAGGAATGCCCCACCTGCCTGCGCCAGTACGGCATCGAGGAGCGGGTGAAGGCACTGATCGCCACCAAGTGCAGCGGCGAGAAGGCTCCTGAGGGCCTGCGGGCGCGCCTGAAGCTCGAGATCAGCCGCACCACCATCGTCCGCGGCTGACAACGAAAAACCGCCCGGTTCCGTGAGGAGCCGGGCGGTTTTTTGAAGGCGTGGGTCAGGCGTTGGGACGCCGGCCGTGGTTGGCCTTCGAGTGCTTACGGTCACGCTTCTTGCGGCCACGCTTGGCCATGATGGTCCTCCAAAGGTTCGGTTGCTCGCCCTACAGTGTCGCACGGCCACGCCACCCAATTGCAAACCGTGGTGCTGTGGTGCAATAGAGGCCGCAGGCACCGCCTGCGTACAGATACGTAGACGAGTGGGGTGAAGATGGCTGAGGACGTTCGCGCTGAAATCGTGGCCAGTGTGCTCGAGGTCGTGGTTCGCGAGGGCGACCAGATCGGCGAGGGTGACACGGTGGTGCTCCTCGAGTCGATGAAGATGGAGATTCCGGTGCTGGCCGAGGTCGCCGGCACGGTGACGTCCGTCAACGTGGCCGTCGGCGACGTGATCCAGGCCGGCGACCTGATCGCCGTCATCGGCTAGGCAACCCCCAGAACGGGATAACGAGACGTGTCCACACTCGGTGATCTGCTCGCCGAGCACACGGTCCTGCCCGGCAATGCGGTCGACCACCTGCACGCCGTGGTCGGTGAATGGCAGCTGCTTTCCGACCTGTCGTTCGCCGATTACCTCATGTGGGTCCGGCGCGACGACGGGGCACTGGTGTGCGTGGCCCAGATTCGGCCCAACACCGCGCTGACGGTGCTGTTCGCCGACGCGGTCGGGACCATCAACTCTGCCGCGGACATGCCCGCCGTCACGGCGGCCTTCGAGACCGGGCTCATCGGCCGGGGAGCCGAAAGCGCCGCCGTACAAGGTGATTCGCGACTGAACCTGGAGGCCGTCCCGGTCCGCTACGGCAATGACGTGGTCGCGGTGCTCACGCACCAGACTGCGCTCGCCGACCGCCGCAAGGTGGCGCCACTCGAGCGGGCCTATCTGGACTGCGCCCGCGATCTGCTGCGCATGCTGGCCGAGGGGACGTTCCCGAACGTCGGTGACGTGCCGATGTCGCGGTCCAGCCCTCGCGTCGGTGACGGCCTGATCCGGCTGGACGTCGACGGCGTCGTGACGTTCGCCAGCCCCAACGCCATCTCGGCGTATCACCGCATGGGGCTGGCCACCGAGCTGGACGGGCAGAACCTGATCAGCGTCACCCGGCCGCTGATCTCCGATCCCTTCGACGCGCAGGAACTGGCGAACCACGTCCGGGATCTGCTGGCGGGCGGCTCCAGCATGCGCATGGAGATCGACGCCGGCGGCGCGGCGGTGCTGCTGCGCACCATCCCGCTGTCCGTGGGCGGGCAGGCCGTGGGTGCGGCGGTGCTGGTTCGCGACGTCACCGAGATCAAGCGGCGGGACCGCGCGCTGCTGTCCAAGGACGCCACGATCCGTGAGATTCACCACCGGGTGAAGAACAACCTGCAGACGGTGGCGGCATTGCTGCGGCTGCAGTCCCGGCGAATGAACAACGCCGAGGCGCGCGAGGCGCTACTGGATTCGGTGCGCCGGGTGTCGTCGATCGCGCTGGTGCACGACGCCCTGTCGCTGTCGGTGGACGAGGAAGTGAACCTCGATGAGGTCATCGACCGCATCCTGCCGATGATGAACGACCTGGCCTCGCTGGGCGCCCCCATCCGGGTGCGGCGTGAGGGTGATCTGGGTGTCCTGGACGCCGACCGCGCGCACGCGCTGATCATGGTCATCACCGAGCTGGTGCAGAACGCCATCGAGCACGCTTTTGATCCGAGTACCGAGCAGGGCAGCGTGACCATCAAGTCGGACCGGTCGGCGCGCTGGCTCGACGTCGTCGTGCACGACGACGGCCATGGCTTGCCCGACGGATTCACGCTCGAGAACTCGGACCGGCTGGGGCTGCAGATCGTGCAGACGCAGGTGTCGTCGGTTCTCGACGGGACGCTGAGCATGAATGCGGCGCCGGGTGGTGGCACGGATGTGGTGCTGCGGGTGCCCATTGGTCGCCGCGGCCGAGCCGCGCAGTAGGTGCAGGGGCCGAGCCGCGCAATAACCCAGCCGTGCAATATGTTTCGCGTTTGGTCACCCGCCGCGAGCGTGCACACAGATCACGAAAATCGCTGATTCGACGATCTGACGGCACATTCGCGAGCGGGGCCGGCCATCGGCCCTGCCCCACAAAAAATGACCCCGGCTCGTCGCCGGGGTCATTTTTCGAATGCCGTGGCTAGACGCTGGTGCGGGCCTTGGTGCGGGCGTTGCGACGCTTCAGCGCGCGACGCTCGTCTTCGCTCATGCCGCCCCAGACACCCGCATCCTGGCCGGACTCGAGTGCCCAGCTCAGGCACTCGGTGGTCACCGGGCAGCGGTTGCACACGAGCTTCGCGTCAGCGATCTGAGCGATGGCCGGGCCGCTGTTTCCCACGGGGAAGAACAGTTCCGGATCCTCGTCGCGACAGACCGCCTTGTGGCGCCAATCCATGGTCAACACTCCTCACTGGGCGCGCAGCAAAGCGCGCAATGTTTTTTTCACTTCGGCTGTTAACGGGTGCACACGAAATGTTTCTGCACTGTTGCATCTGATGTTTTCACAGGCTGGACAGATGTCAATAGCGGCGCGTTAACTCGTGGGCAATGTCACTGCGGACCCGCGTTGGCAGGCCCCTGAACCAGTTGTACTACACTGGGCCCACCTGCGCCCTAAATTTTGCAAAGTGTTACCAAGATCGCTGGTCACTGTGTTTTTGCTGGGGGCGCGACCACATTGAGAGCCGCCGGCACCGCCGTGAACGTCATGCTTTCGCGCAGGCCAACGAAATCTCCGTCGATCTGACACGCGATAGGTGTGTCACTTGTCACGCGCAGCCACGGCAGGTCGTCATCGCGGATCAGGTGCGGGCCTTCAATCTGTGGCGTACGCGACAGCATCCGTCGTAGCAATCGCAGGTTGGCCCAGATGCCCATGCTCGTGGTCGCGAAGACGCCCAGCCCCGTTTCGAACGTCGTTGTGGGGTTGGTCCAGACCGGCCGGCTGTTGGCGTAGGTCCACGGGCTGGCATTCGACACGAACGCGAAGTGCACACCGGTGACCGGCTCACGGTCCGGCAGGTGCAGCGTCAACCGCGGGGGCTTGCGGGCGCTGCCGACGGCCTCGCGGATCGCCACCCGGATGTACCGCGACGCGGTCACCTTGCGGCCTTTGGCCCGCTGCGCCTCGACGGCCGCCACGACCTCACCGTCGACGCCCATACCGGCGGTGAACACCGACCAGCGGTCACCGCAGTCCATCAGCCCGATGCGGCGCCAGGGCACGCCCCGGCGGTAATCGCTGAGCAGGTCGACGAGCTGGTTCGTCGCCTCCAGTGGATCGGGGCTGATGCCGAGGGCCCGGGCGAACACGTTCGCCGAGCCGCCGGGCACCACGCCGACGGCGGTGTTGGAGGCGCCCGGCACGCCATTGGCGTGCCCGAGGATGCCGTTGACCACTTCATTCACGGTGCCGTCGCCGCCGTGCACGATCACCACGTCGGTGCCGTCAGCGGCGGCCTGGTGCCCGATCTCGATGGCATGGCCACGGTGGTCGGTATGCGCGACGGTGAGGTCGACGCGGCTCTCCAGCGCGTGGGCAAGGAGGTCCCGGCCTGCCGGGGTCGTCGAGGTTGCGTTCGGATTCACGATCAGCACGGCACGCACGGGTGACGAGCCTATCCGCGCCGCGACCGTCGGCAACTCGGTCGCCCGGCGGCTAGTCCACGAAGTCGCCGTCGACGTACAGCCAGCCGCCGTCGTCGCCGCGGGTGAATCGGCTGCGTTCGTGCAGGATGTGCCGGCTGCCGTCGCGCACGTACTGCGCGCGGAACTGCACGACGCCGGTCGGGTCGTCGGTGCCGCCGGCCTCGGTGTCGACGATCTGCAGCCGGCGCCATGTGACGGCGTCATCGAGGTCGAGGTCTGCCGGTCGGGTGTCCGGATGCCAGGTCGCCAGCAGGTAGCCGACCTCACCGAGGGCGAACGCGGTGAACCGCGAACGCATCAGCGCCACTGCGGTGGCAGCGGCACGCTCGCCGCGGTGCAGCGGGCCGCAGCAGGCGGCATACTCGGCCCCGGTATCGCAGCGACACGGTGGATTGTTGGTCGGCACCGGACAATTCTGCCTGTTCGCAGCCGGTACCGTGAGTGGGTGACCGATCGCCGCCTGCTCCTCGTCAACGGGCCCAACTTGAACCTGTTGGGCACTCGCCAGCCGGAAATCTACGGCTCGACCACGTTGGCGCAGATCGAGCAGGCCGTAACCGATCTCGCGGCGCAACTGGGCTTCTCCGTGCGCGCGGTGCAGAGCAACCACGAAGGTGAACTGGTCGACGCGATCCAGGCGGCGCGCACCGACTGCGTCGGCATCGTGATCAACCCCGCCGCGTACAGCCACACCTCGGTGGCCATCGCCGACGCTCTCACCGCAGCCGAATTGCCGGTCGCCGAAGTGCATTTGAGCAACATCCACAAGCGCGAGGCCTTCCGGCATCACTCCTACGTGTCGGCGGTGGCCGAGACGGTGATCGCCGGCGCCGGGCCCATCGGCTACGAGCTGGCGGTGCGGTACCTGGCAGATCGGTTGTCGCAGTGAGTGATCCGGCGATCCATCCGCCGGCCGTGCGCCGGGCCGGCTTCCTGGTGGCGGCCGAAGGTGCGCTCGGCCTGATCGGCGCCGTGGTGTACGTGGTGCGCGGGCTGGCCGGCGCCGACCAGCACATCGTCAGCGGTTACGGCAACGCGATCTGGCTGGTGTGCGTCGGCGGGGCGGTGCTCGCCGGCGGCTGGGCACTGATCACCGGGCGGCGCTGGGGCCGCGGTATCGGGGTGTTCGCCAATCTGCTGTTGCTCGGCGTCGCCTGGTACGTCTTCCAATCCGGCCAGCTGCAGTACGCCATCGTGGTTGCGCTCGTCGCCATCGTCACGCTGGGGTTGTTGTTCAGCCCGTCCACGGTGGAGTGGATCTCGAAGCGGGAGTGACGGTTTCAGTCGGCACTCAGCAGACGCCGGGCGTGGGCCCGGCGGTCGTCGATGATCCGGCCGAATTCCTGTAGCAGCACCGGATTTCGCTGCACCACGGTCTCGATGTGGTCGCGTTCGACGTGCACCACGGTGACTTCGTCGAGGGCGTGGGCATTGCCGATGACCGGCTGCCGGGTCAATGTGCTCTGACCCAGATAGCTGCCGTTCTCGAGGATTCCGATCAGGGTCTCGGCTCCATCGTCACCGCCGGCAGTCAGCTGAACACGTCCGGAGAGGATGAACGTCATGCGGTCGGGCACCTCTCCGACGCGCTGGACCAGTTCGCCGATGCCGTAGCGTTCCAGATTCGCCGCGCCCAGCAGTTCGCGTTGTTGGTCGGCACTGAGCCGCAGGGTCGGCGCGACGACTTCGGCGACGGCCTCGGCCAGCCGTTCGGTTGTGGAGAATTCGTCATCGGCTTCGTCCAGGTGCAGACCGGCCCGCCGTGATGCATACCAGACCCATTGCAGGAAAAGCTTTTTCGTCTCTCCGTCGTCGGCGGGGGAGTGCAGTGGGATGGTGGTCTGATATTCGAGCCCGCCTGCGGGGGTTGCCGACACGGTGCCGTCAGGGCGCCGCATCGGCAGGTCCGCCGCCAGGCGAGTGAGCAACGCGCACACCTGGTTCGGCGGATCGTCGAGGGAGAAGATCGTCGTCACCGTGATCGAGTGCGCGTCGGCCGGCCGGCTCAGGTTGGTGAACGACGCCCCCGCCAGCACCGAGTTCGGGGTGATCTGGGTTCCGGCTCCGGTCTCCAGATGCACGGCACGCCAATTGACTTCGACCACCCGGCCGCGTGCGGCGGCCGTGTCCAGCCAGTCGCCGATCTGAAACGGCTGCTCGAACAACATCAACAGGCCCGAGATGATCTGGCCCACTGAATTCTGCAGTGTCAGGCCGATGACGATCGAGGTGATACCCAGTGCGGTGAACAGGCCGCGGACGTTCGCTCCCCAGATGTAGGAGAAGATCACCGCCAGGCCGACCGCGATGAGGACGAACCGGGCGACGTCGACGAAGATCGTCGGGACGCGCTTGCGCCAGGTCCCCGCGGGCGCCCCCTGGAACAGGGTGGCGTTGACGCCGGACAGCAGCAGGATCAGCACGACGAATGCGAAAAGCGTTGCGACGGTGCGGACCGAGGTGGCTGCGGCCGGTACCTGCCGGGCCTCGGTCAACAGCAGCAGCAGTGCGCCCAGGGGCAGCAGGTAATTGCGCAGCACGGTCACCGGCCGCACCAGGAAGCTGTGCCTGCGGCGCAGCGCGTGCTGCCATTCGGTGAGCACGACGAGCCCGATCGGCAGCCCGATCGCGATGCCCACGGCCCAGTAGAACCAGGCCGAGGTGAACACGTCAGCGATCATTCCGGCACCACCAGTCGCCAGATCGGCTCGTCCTGCCCGTCGACGGACATGGTGCCGACCGACGTGAACGTCATGGTGGCCTGCAGCGCCTGATAAACCCGGTCGGTGACGTCGATTCCGGGTTGCGGTGAACCGCTCTTGACCTGGTAGGCGACGTTGACCGCAGCGCCCCACATGTCGTAGACCACGGAGTACTCGCCGCCGAGGCCACTGCTGACGGTGCCGGTGTCGATGCCGGCACGCAGGCCCAGGTGGTTACCCGTCTCGCTGTTGAACCGGTCGATGATGCGCTGGCATTCCAGGGCGAAGTCGACGGTCCGCCGGACGTTGTCGAGCCTCGGGGTGTTGAGGCCGCAGCTGCCCAGGTAGCCGTTCCGGATCGCGCGGACGCGTTCGATGCCGAGACTGTCTGCGGCCGCGTCGAATTGGCGTTCGAGCTCGGTGACGACGGCGAGCGATCCCTCTGACGTCAACTGGGCCTGCAGTCGATCCAGCCCGATGACCTCGGTGAAGATCACCGTGACGTTCTGGTGCTCCTCTGGGACGATCTCCTCGCCCTGCTGGTAGCGCTCGACGACCGGTTCGGGCATCAACAGCGTCAAGAGCTTGGCGTTCTCCTTGCGCTGCGCGACGAGCAGCTCCTCCTTGACCGTCAGGCTCCGGCTCATCTCGTTGAAAGCCTCTGTCAGCTCGCCGATCTCGTCGCGTGTCTCGACGGGCACGTTGATGTTGTAGTCGCCGGCGCTGATCCGTTGCGCGCCGGCCTCCAGTCGCCGGATGGGGCGAACGAAGAGCTGAGCCAGGAACATCGCGGCGATGCACACGACGAAGATGATGCCGACCGTCGTCAACACGATGGTCCTGGTGAATGCGGTCTCCCGCTGGAACGCCTCCGCGGTGTCGATCTTGCCGATGATGGTCCAGTGCAGCTCGGCATCGGGAATCGTGATGGGGGCGTAGGCCAGCAGCACCTCGTGGCCCAGATAGTCGGTGGCCAGCCGGGTTCCGGACTCACCCCGCAGGGCCTGCTTGTTGGTGGTCGGTGGCACCGGTTGCACCAGGGTGGTGCCGCCCAACTGGATGGCGCGGTCGGCGACGTCGGCCGGGGTGCCGGCCGCGACGACGTCGTTCTTGTAGGTCTGCCGATCCTGCAGGAACATCCGGGAATCCGAGCGCATCAGGTCGTCGGGGCCGACCAGGAAGACTTCGCCGGTATTGCCCAGGCCGGATTCCTTCCAGCGCTGGTCGAACGTCATGAGCCGGTTGATCTTGGTGACCGGGAACTGCAGGGCGAGCGCGCCCATCGCGCGCCCGGCGGTGACGATCGGCGTGATCATCCACGCGGTCGGCACGTTCTCCGCCGGCTGGTACACCTCGAAATCGGTGATGCCGACGTAGTCGACTGCGTTGGCGGACATCGCTTTCTCGTATGCGCCACGGAGTTTGGAGCCGCTGTAGGGCCCGGTCAGGATGTTGGTGCCCAGGTCGACGTCCTTGTACGCGGTGTAGACCACGTTGCCGCGGTTGTCGAGCAGGAGCGCGTCCTGGAATTCGAACCGGGTGACGATCTGGCGGAAGAAGTCCTGATAGCGGGCGTTCGCCGCGGACCAGGTGCTGCCGTCATGTGCGTCGTCGACCTTGACCGCCGTGTCGTCGTCCTTCCGTACGGCGGTGTAGTTCGCCTGCAGGTAGCGCTGGGCGTTGTCCCTCGGGAGGAGCTGATCGACATTCAGTTTGGCGCCGCTGGACTGCTCGACCTCTTTGAGAAAGGTGTTGGTGTAGTAGTCCGTGATCGACTGCGACTGCGCCGGACTGATGGGTTTGTCCGCCAGCGCGTCGAATCCGGCGGTGAACTCCGCCAGAGCACCCTGGGTGTGCGCGCCGCGCGCATAGATGATCATCGAGTTCTTCAGATCCGACAGCTGGTCCTTCAATTCGCGCGACTGCGATTGCCGAAGTTCGGTGAGCCGGTTCAGGACCGAGTCGCGCAGTGAGGCGCGACCGGCCCGGAACCCGATGACACCCACGACGGTCGCCGCGACGATGGTGCACAGCACCAGCATCACCACGAGCTTCGACTGGATGCTCACCCTGGACAGCAGTTGGCGACGCTGGAATCGCATTGCCGTCCCTTCCCCGGCCCGGCCTCATCGGTCGGGCCGCGGATCACCACCGATGGTGGCAGCTGAGGCCCACGTGCAGAAGGGAATTGGGGAAGAAATTTGCGAGGAACGTCAGCGGTGGCCGGATCAGCCCTCGGCCAGAGCCGTCAACTCCGGTCCGGACACCCGGTAGGTGGTCCACTCGGTCTGCGGTTTCCCGCCGACCTCGTCGTACAGGGCGATGGCATTCACGTTCCAGTTCAGCACCGCCCACTGCAGCCGCGTGTAACCGCGCTCCACGCATTCCTGCGCCAGTGTCGACAGGAGCTTGCGGGCCAGGCCGCGGCGCCGGAAGTCGGGACGCACGAACAGGTCTTCGAGGTAGATGCCGGAGACGCCGTCCCACGTCGAGAAGTTCAGGAACCACAGTGCGAACGCGGCCGGCCGGCCGTCGACCTCGACAAAATGACCCGAGACGGCGGCCTGACCCGATTCGGCGCCACCGAACAGCGCGGTCCGAATCTGCGCTTCGGTCACGGTGCACTGGTCGGCGGCCTTCTCGAATGCGGCCAGTTCGTGGATCATCGCGGTGATCTCGACTTCGTCGCCGGGCTGCACCGGGCGGATGGTCACGGTCATACGGGTACTCCCAACGCGGTCAGCATCGTCCTGAATTTTGTTGTGGTCTCGGTGACTTCGTCATCGGGATCGGATTCGGCGACGATACCGCCGCCGGCGCGGGCGTCGATGGACAGCCGGTCGGCCGACAGCTGCCCGCACCGGATCGACACCACCCACCGGCCGTCGCCGGCGCTGTCACACCAGCCGACCGCACCGGCGTAGAACCCACGGTCGCCTTCGAGTTCGTGGATCAGCCGCGCCGCCGCTTGGGTGGGGACCCCGCCGACCGCCGGCGTCGGATGCAGTGCGATGGCCAAATCCAGTGCGGTGGTCGATGTTTCGCGCAGTCGTCCCACGATCGGGGTGCTCAGATGCCAGACGGCCGTGGTGGCGCTCACCTGGGGCTCGGCGGCGATGTCGAGTTCGCTGCACAGCGGTTCGAGCGCCTCGCGCATGATGTCGACCACCAGCTGGTGCTCATGCCGATTCTTGGCCGACGCCGCGAGCGCGGCGCCGTTGGCGGCGTCCGTCTCGGGGTCGGCGGACCGCGGCGCCGAGCCGGCGAACGGCTTGCAGGTCACCACATCGCCGCGGCGGGCGACGAGCAGTTCGGGACTCGCGCCGAGCAGCGCGGTGCCGGAGTACGGCGCCCCGGCCGCGCTGAGATCGGTGAAAAACGCTGTGGCGCTGTGGTCGTCGGCGAGCCGGCTCAGCACCACGTACGGGTCAAGGACGTCGTCGGCGACGAGCTCCAGCGCCCGGGCGAGCACCACCTTGTGCAGGCCGGCCGCCGGATCGCGCAGGGCCCGTACCGCCGCGGCCACCCGGGCCCGGTGTTCGTCGGGCGAGGGCAGGCTGGCCGCGATCCGGACCGCCGGCAGCCGGTCGGCGGTGAACGGCAGCGCGTCAGCATGGGTGACCGAGGCCGGCGCCATCAGTGCGGCGGGGGAGTCGAGATCAAAAGGCAAGGCGCCCACCAGGATCGGCACCTCGCCGGCCGCCAGCGCCCGTCGTGCGTCGGCCAGATCGGGGAACGCCCGGGCCGGGCCGTCTGCCAGCATCACCCCGTCGGGACCCGCCAGCACGAAAACCCGGGTCACTCGGGCAGGCACGGGTTGGGGTGGCCGGTGAGACCGAGCGCGACCAACTGGCGCACGCCGTGCTCGAAGCCGCACACCGAGATCGAGGCCGCCGCCATCGAGATCCGGATGCCGTCGGTGATCGGGAGCTCCATCCAGCGGGTCATCACGGCCCGCGAGAAGTGGCCGTGCCCGACGAACACCACGTCACGCGTCGCCATGTGCTCCAGGGCCAGCGCGACGGCCCGGTCGGCGCGGGCGCTGACATCGGCCAGACTCTCGCCGCCGGGGCAGCCGTGCGTCCACACCAGCCAGTCGGGCACCTGCTCGCGAATCTGCGGCGTCGTCAGGCCTTCGTAATCGCCGTAGTCCCACTCGGCCAACAGTTCGGTGGTCTCGGCGACGTTCAGCCCGGCGAGTTCGGCGGTGACCACGGCGCGCCGCCGCGGGCTGCTGATCACCAAGGGGTCGTCGAGCTTCAGCTCGGCCAGCGCCGAGGCGGCGCTGCGGGCCTGCTGCAGGCCTTCCTCGGTCAGCTCGAGGTCGGTGCGTCCGGTGTGCCGGCCACTGCGCGACCATTCGGTCTGGCCGTGGCGAAGCAGCAACAGCCTGTGTTTGGAAAGATCGGCTGCGGTACTCACGCCCGAGATTCTGCCCCACGGTGAGCGGTGCCACATGGCCGCGTGTCAGGATGGGCACCGTGACACGGGTACTTGCGGTCGCCAACCAAAAAGGTGGGGTCGCAAAAACGACGACAGTGGCGTCGCTGGGTGCAGCGCTGACCGAGGAAGGGCAGCGCGTTCTGCTCGTCGACCTCGATCCGCAGGGCTGCCTGACCTTCTCTCTCGGCCAGGACCCCGACAAGCTGCCGGTCTCGGTGCACGAGGTGCTGCTCGGTGACGTGGAGCCCGACGTCGCGCTGGTCTCGACCACCGAGGGTATGACCCTGCTGCCGGCCAACATCGACCTGGCCGGTGCCGAAGCGATGCTGCTGATGCGGGCCGGTCGCGAGTACGCGCTCAAGCGCGCGCTGGCCAAGGTCGCCGACCAGTTCGATGTGGTGATCATCGACTGCCCGCCGTCGCTGGGCGTGCTGACGCTCAACGGCCTGACCGCGGCCAACGACGTCGTCGTGCCGCTGCAGTGCGAGACGCTGGCCCACCGCGGTGTCGGCCAGTTCCTGCGGACCGTCACCGACGTGCAGCAGATCACCAACCCGGACCTGCGCCTGCTGGGCGCGCTGCCCACGCTGTACGACGCCCGCACCACGCACAGCCGCGACGTCCTGCTCGATGTGGCCGACCGCTACAGCCTCGTGGTGCTCGCCCCGCCGATCCCGCGCACGGTGCGGTTCGCCGAGGCCAGTGCCTCGGGTTCGTCGGTCCTCGCAGGCCGAAAGAACAAGGGCGCCATCGCTTATCGCGAACTGGCACAGTCGCTGCTGAAGCACTGGAAGAAGAACAAGGCGCTGCCCGTCTTCACCCCTGAGGTGTGACGGCGCGGGTCACTGACCCAACGCCACCAACTGGCTGCCGCGCTGCTCCAGCAGCACCGAACCGGCCAGGGCCGGGATGACCGCGGTGTTGACGGGCTGCCTGGCCAGCGCGATGTGCGTCTGGCCGGCGCCGCTCTGGGCGTCGAACGTGTCGTAGCCGCTGGTCACCGGAACCAGCAGATGCCCGGCCAGCATGGTCGCCGGGCCGATCGGCGCCTGTCCACCCTGCGCGCTGACGGTGTACTTGTAGCGCAACCCGGTGGCGTCGAAAACCAGCACCGAGTCGCCGGTGTACCAGGTGACGACGTCACCGACGCGGGTCGTCGCGGTCACCGGTGTCGGCGCATGCGGCAGCAGCGTGCTGGCGATGGTGTTGCCGGTTTCGTCGACGATGTTCACGCACGGCTGCGGCGTCGGCACGTAGATGGCCGCCTTGGTCTCGGACACCGCGATCACCTGGGCGTCGGAGTCCACACTCACACCGGGCAACGCCACCCGCTTGACGTCCGGCTGGTCTTCTTCCTTGGCGGCCTTGAGCAGCGTCAACCGCAGGTCGTTCTGCTTGGGGCAGGCCTCCATGACGGCCACCGACGCCGGGCTCGCCGCGGCGGAGGTCAACCGGCACAGGGGAGAGGCCGGCACACCGGGTTTCACGACGGCGTCGAGGTAGCCGTAGCTGATCATGCGCACCAGGTCCGAGCGCCACTGCTCGAGGCGGCTGTCCCCGTACGACAGGATCGTCGTCCCGTCGGTGGACAGCTTCACCTCGGCGTCGGCCAGGCTGCTGCGGGCGGGTCCGCGACGTCCGGTGCTCGCGTCGATCGCGCTGGCCTGCCCACAGCCGCGGTCGTCGGGGTACACCGCCACCGCGTACTGGTACACGGTGGTGACGCCGCACAGTTCGCGGCCGCGGGAGTAGCTCCAGACGGTGCTGCCGGTGGCCGGGTCCCGGCCCAGCATCTCGTCGCCGTCGCCGGTCACCACGACGCCGCCGACGACCGCCGGCTGGGTGGTCTTGCCGCTGGCTGCGGTCCATAGCTCGCGCAGCGTCGTCGGGACTGTCTTCGCGGCATGCAACGCCGGGATGGGACGCTCGGCGGGCCGGCTGACGGTGGCCCGCGCGTCGCTGTTCCACCAGATCAGCGCGGCGCCGACCGCGACCACCACCACGATGGCCGCGGCGGCGATCAGATCAGCTGCGGTACGTCGTTCCGGTTTGACCATAGGGCGCCGACGACCTGCGGCTATTCGGCTGCAGGTGCTGCGACGGCCGCGGCCTCGGCGCCGGCCTTGCTCGGACGACGACGCCGGCGGCGACGACCCGAATGGGTCGACTCGGCGGGCGTGTCGCCGGTCGGCGCACCGGCTTCGGCGGGGGCGTCGCCCTCGGCGGCACCGGACGCCTCGACATGACCGGTGGCCGTTTCGCCGGCGCGGGTACGGCGGCGCGACCGGCTGCGGCTGCGGGCCGGGCGGTCCTTGTCGGCGCTCGACTCGCGCTTGAGCTCGGGGTCAGAAGCCGACTTCTTGGCGGGCTTGGCCCGCGAGGCACCGATCGAGCCGGTGACATCGGTGGGGATGTCCAGCTCTTCGTACAGGTGCGGCGAACGCGAGTACGTCTCGGCCGGGTCCGGGCAGTCCAGGTTCAGGGCCTTGTCGATGAGCGTCCAGCGCGTCAGCTCGTCCCAGTCCACCAGCGTGACGGCGATACCGGTCTTGCCGGCACGACCGGTCCGCCCGATGCGGTGCACGTAGGACATTTCGTCCTCGGGGATCTGGTAGTTGATGACGTGCGTGATGTCGTCGATGTCGATGCCGCGGGCCGCGACGTCGGTCGCGACCAGCACGTCGATCTCGCCGTTGCGGAACGACTTGAGCGCCTTCTCGCGGGCGATCTGGCCCAGGTCACCGTGGACGGCGCCGACCTTGAAGCCGCGCTCGGCGAGCTCGTCGGACACCTTCTGCGCCGTGCGCTTGGTGCGGGTGAAGATCATGGTGGCGCCACGGCCGTTGGCCTGCAGGATGCGGCTGACCATCTCGACCTTGTCCAGCGCGTGGGCGCGGTAGACGTACTGCTTGGTCGAGTCGTGGGTGGCCGCCGAGTGCGGGGCCTCGGCCCGGATGTGCGTCGGCTGGTTCATGAAGGTGCGTGCCAGCGTGATGATCGGGTCCGGCATGGTCGCCGAGAACAGCATGGCCTGCCGCGAATCCGGGGTCAGCCGCAGGATGCGCTCGATGTCGGGCAGGAAGCCCAGATCCAGCATCTCGTCGGCCTCGTCCAATACCAGGACGCTCAGTCCACCGAGCTGCAGGTGACCCTGCTGCGCCAGGTCCAGGAGCCGGCCCGGGGTGCCGACGATGACGTCGACGCCCTGCTGTAGGGCCTCGATCTGCGGCTCGTACGGACGGCCGCCGTAGATGGCCTCGACGCGGAGTTTGCGTTCCCCGTTCTCGCCGGCCTTGAGGTGTTTGCTGGCCATCTTCAGGTCGCCGTACACCTGGATGCAGAGCTCGCGGGTGGGGACGACGACGAGCGCGCGGGGCGTGCCGGTCAGCGGCAGCGAGGCGTCGGAGGCGACGCGGTGCAGCAGCGGCACACCGAACGCCAGGGTCTTGCCCATACCGGTGCGGGCCTGGCCGATCAGGTCGTCGCCGGCGAGCGCCAGCGGGAGGGTCAGCTCCTGGATGGCGAACGGGTGGGCCTTGCCGTCTTCGGCGAGCGCCTGGACGATCTCGTCCCGAACGCCGAGGTCAGCGAATGTTTTTTCTTCGGTTGTCTTTGCAGTCAATGCGGTCATGAGGTGGCGTGGATGCCTTCCAGTGTCATCGGAGTCAGTGCTCGCTGTTTGTCCACGCGCGCACGAGTCTGACGATCAACACTTGGGCCCTCGGGGCGATTCTGCCGATTCAGCCGGATGTTCCGGCGAGCTGGAGAACCGCCTACCGCGTCGGTCGCGGATGGAGGCGGGCCAACACGTGCACGCACATTTCCTTGGTCGTGGCCGGTTGCGCGTTGCCCGCGCCGGACCCTTCTCGGATCCGGAACTTGCTCGGAACTGGCTACAGCCGAGACCATTGTAGCTGGTCGCATCGCCGGTCGGCTGTGACGCGAGTCGCGGTCTACAGTTGGGGCCATGCCTTCGACGTCCCAGGCGCGGCCCGAGCAGACGGCAACTCCGGTGCAGCCGGCGGTGTCCGGCGATCATCCCGGTGTCAACGAGTTGTTCGCCTTGTTGGCCTACGGCGAGGTCGCCGCGTTCTACCGGCTGACCGAGGAGGCGCGCATGGCGCCGAATCTGGCCGGCCGCATCAACCTGGCGCGCATGGCCGCCGCCGAGATGGGGCATTTCGACGTATTGCGCGACGCGTTGCTGCGCCGTGGCGTCGACGTCGTCCCGGCGATGACGAAATACGCTCCGGCACTGGAGAACTACCACCGGCTGACCACGCCGAGCACGTGGCTCGAAGCGCTCGTCAAGACGTACGTCGGCGACGCCCTCGCGGCGGATTTCTACCTGGAGATCGCCGGTTCGCTGCCCGCCGAGGCCGCCGACGTGGTGCGCGCGGTGCTGTCGGAAACCGGGCACTCCCAGTTCGTGGTGGCCGAGGTGCGGGCCGCGGTCAGCGCCAGCGACCGGCAGCGGCACCGGCTGGCGTTGTGGTCGCGGCGGCTGCTGGGGGAGGCCATCACCCAGGCGCAGTTCGTGATGGCCGAGCATGACGAGCTCGTCGATCTCGTGCTGTCCAGCGGCGAGGGCCTGACCCAGATGACCGAGTTCTTCGAGCGCCTGCAGGAGACACACAAGAACCGGGTGCGCGAACTCGGCCTCGGCTGAGCTCACACACCCGGTTCTGTGGTGCCGTGGTGATTACTTCGTGCAGGTGGTGATCATCGTGTTGTTGGTCTGCATGGCGACCGCCTGGCCGGACCCGTCGCTGATCGAGCAGTTCAGCTGACCGGTGACGCTGGTCGCGGTCACCGAACTCAGCGTGACGCCCGGGTTCAGCGTGACCGTCTTGGCCCACGGCAGCGCCACGTTGACGTCCGTCTGCAGCGCGCCCTGCCCGTCGGTGTAGATCACCGTCACGAGGTCCAGGAGCGACTTGTTGCCCGTGATGCGGTACGTGATGGTGTTCGGCAGTGGTGCCGCCGGCACCGCCGCGGCGTCGGCCGGCGGGACGGCCTCGGCCGGTGTGGGCGCCGCTGCGGTCGGGGTGACGGTCGTGACGGTCTCTGGTGCCAGTGACGCGGTCGGCGGCGCCGCCGTCACCCGGGGGCGCGGAGCGGCCGACGGCGCGGCCGAGGCGGTCGGCGTTGCCGACTGGCTGGTGCTGGGCGGCGTGATCGGCGCGGTGACAGGCCCGCTGTCGCCGCCGCCGAGAATCACGACGGTGCAGATGACGGCGACGAGCAGGATGGCACCGGCGACGCCGGCCACCCACACCCAGCGCCGGTCGATGCCTTCGTCGTACTCGTAGATCTCGTCGTCGTAGTCGTCGTATGCCGCGTCGGCGTCCGCGTCGGTGTAGCCCGCGTCGGACGCGGTGAACCGATCGGTGTCGCCGTAGGTGCTGGTGTACTCGCGCGCCGGTCGGTCGGCCAGATCGGTGGCCGAACCGTACGAGCTGTACGAGCCGTACGAGTGGCTGCGGTCGCTGCTGTACTCCGTGCTGCCGTATCCACTGCCGTACGCGGTGCTGGAGCCGTAGCTGTAACCGCGGTCGTAGCCCTCGTAGCTCGGGGTGTCCCCGTAGCTGCCGGTGGACGCCCCCGACGGTGTTGAATATCGCGAATATGTCCTGCTCATGGCGACTTTCCCCGGTCGAGTATCACTTACCTCGTCGATGCTAATGGTGCAGAAGTTACGGATGAGCTCGGCTCGCTGGCCGCCTGATAACGGTCGGGACTCGGTTCGGTCGACCCCGTCGCGACGACCCGTCGCGACCTCGAAAAGCGGTGCCGTCCGGCGGTGATTCCGGGTCGACAACTGTGACGACGTCGTGACCTCGCCGGCGGGACTCGCACCGGTTCGCCACCGGCGAACGGCCCGCGGCCACCGCGGCGGCCGTCGTCCACTAGCCTCCTGAGGAGAGTTCGACAGCAGCTCGACCGAAGTCTTGAAAACGAATGAAAGGGGTCAGCGTGGAGGTCAAGATCGGTGTCACCGACAGCCCGCGCGAACTGTTCCTCAACAGCGCGCAGACTCCCGAGGAAGTGGAGAAGTTGGTGACCGACGCGCTCGGTCAGGATTCGGGCGTGCTCGCACTGACCGACGAGAAGGGTCGCCGGTTCCTGGTGCAGACCGCAAAGATCGCCTACGTCGAGATCGGCGCTGCCGACGTCCGCCGTGTCGGCTTCGGCGTCACCGGCAAGGACTGACACCGCCCACACGCAAAAGCTGCCCCTTTCCGCAATGGAGAGGGGCAGCTTTCTTGTTCTGGCCGCGTCAGCGGGTGAGTGGAACGTGTGACAGTCCGCCCCAGGCGAACTGCACCGTGCCGTCGACGGCCGCGTCCTTGGAGATCGGCCGGTCGTTGTTGATCCAGTAGCGGGCACAGTCGACGCTGATCGCGACGAGCCCGACGGCGATCATCCGGGCGCGATGCGGCTCCAACCCGGAATCGCTGCTCACCAGGTCGAACACCGCGTCGGTGCACGAATCGGTCGCGACCTTCACCTGCGCCGACACCTGCGGCTCGGTGACGTAGTCGTTCTCGAAGATCAGCCGGTAGCCCTGGCTGTCGTGCTCGATGAAGTCGAAGAAGGCCTCGACGGCCGCACGCAGGCGCAGCCGGTTGTCGGTGGTGGCGCTCAGCGCGCCGCGCACGCCCTGCAGCAGGTTGTCGACGTGCCGCTGCAGCACCGCCAGGTACAGCTCGAGCTTCGACGAGAAGTGTTGGTACAGGACGGGTTTGCTCACGCCGGCGCGTTCGGCGATCTCGTCCATGCCGGCTGCGTGGTAGCCGCGGTCCACGAAGACGTCACTCGCCGCGATCAGCAGCTGGCCGCGGCGTTCGTCGCGAGGCAGCCGGTTGCCCCGTCGATTCGTGGTCGGGCCGCCCTGCGTACCGTCGGTTCCGGCTTGCGTGCCTCTGGCGTCTGAGGTGTTGGCAACCTCGCTCATTACGTCCTCAATCTGGCATTGTCCGATCTGGACCCCGCTGTTCATGGCCGCCCAACTTGTTGTTCAGGTTGACCGACCCGGCAGTTTATCGCCACGACACTACTACCGTTAGTTCGCGGCATTCGCGTGCTACCAGCGGTTCGGCGATTGTGTCCGGTCCCACTTGAACAACCTGGTGGCGTGCCATTACCGGCGTACGCCCAGCTCTGTGCCATCCTGGTTCGGTGACCTACGACCCGGGCCGAGGCACCGGTCGCGTCCCTGTGGTGCGCAATGAGTGGCGTGAGCCGTTGCGCGCGCAGCGGGATCCGGTGGCCGAGGACTCCGGACGGCTGCGGTCCAACCGGGACGACCGGCAGCAGTGGCGCAAGCAGTCCTGGCTGGGCCGCTTCGTATCCACCTACGGGTGGCGCGCCTACGCCCTGCCGGCCCTGGCCGTCGTCACCGGAATCGTGGTCTACCAGAGCATCTCCGGTCCGGCGCCGATCACACCGGCGCATCCGCACGTGCCGATGGTCGGCCAGCCCACCATCAACTCGGCGAGCACCGCGATCGTCGGCGCACCGCCCAAGGGCCTGACGCAGTTCGACGTCAACCTGCCCACCGGCATCCTCCCGGACGGCGGGCCGTTCACCGAGGCCGGCGCCAAGGCCTGGCACATCGTGCCGGGTACCACCGGCAAGATCGGTCAGGGCACCACCAAGTCGGTGACCTACACCGTCGAGGTGGAGGACGGCGTCGACACCACCAGTTTCGGCGGCGACGAGGCGTTCGCCCGGATGGTCGCCGAAACCCTCGCGAACCCCAAGAGCTGGACGCACGACGGGAAGTTCGCCTTCACCCGGCTCGACGCGTCGTCGCCGGAGACACCGGATTTCCGGGTGTCCCTGACCTCGCCGATGACGGTCCGCGAGGGCTGCGGCTACGACATCCAGCTGGAGTCGTCGTGCTTCAACCCGG
Source organism: Mycobacterium toneyamaense (assembly GCF_055384815.1). NCBI lineage: Bacteria > Bacillati > Actinomycetota > Actinomycetes > Mycobacteriales > Mycobacteriaceae > Mycobacterium > Mycobacterium toneyamaense. Next base: position 4,301,707 of record NZ_AP040333.1, on the reverse strand, counting down.
CGTACTTCCCGGCCGACGGCGGCAAGGCGCAGTCCCGCGTCTTCATCAACGAGGCGCGCTGGGTGCGCGGCGCGGTGCCGTTCCAGGGCGACATCGGCTCGTACCGCCAGTACCTGATCAACCATGAGGTCGGCCACGCCCTCGGTTTCCGGATGCACGAGCCCTGCGGCGACAACGGCGGGCTGGCGCCGATCATGATGCAGCAGACCTTCTCGACCAACAACAACGACGACGCCAAGTTCGACCCGGAGTCGGTCAAGCCCGACGGCAAGACCTGCCACGTCAACTCCTGGCCGTACCCCATTCCCTAGCCGCCCCTCCCGCGAGCGGCCGTGTCTGTACCCCGACACGCCGTATTCGACGTACAGGGAGCGCACGCTCGGCGCCACCGAGCGGCCCCGAAATGTCATGCGAAGCCGCTGATTACTGTTGAGGGCATGGCATCCCCGTCCGGACGCAAGGAGGAAAACGGCTCCTTGCCGCCGCTGGTGCAGCCGGCGGCCGAACTGACCCGCGACGAGGTGGCGCGGTACAGCCGCCACCTGATCATCCCGGACCTCGGCGTCGAAGGGCAGAAGCGGCTCAAGAACGCACGGGTGCTCGTGATCGGCGCCGGGGGACTGGGTTCCCCGACCCTGCTCTATCTCGCGGCGGCGGGCGTCGGCACCATCGGCATCGTCGAGTTCGACGTCGTCGACGAATCGAACCTGCAGCGCCAGATCATCCACGGCCAGTCCGACGTCGGCCGGTCGAAGGCCCAGAGCGCACGCGAATCGATCCTGGAGATCAACCCGCTGGTCACCGTCAATCTGCACGAATTCCGGCTCGACACCGACAACGCGGTGCCGCTGTTCGAGCAGTACGACCTGATCCTGGACGGCACCGACAACTTCGCCACCCGCTACCTCGTCAACGACGCCGCGGTGCTGGCGCACAAGCCGTACGTCTGGGGCTCGATCTACCGGTTCTCCGGCCAGATGTCGGTGTTCTGGGAGGACGCCCCCGACGGGCGCGGGCTGAACTACCGCGATCTCTACCCGGAGCCGCCGGCCCCGGGCACGGTGCCGTCGTGCGCCGAGGGCGGCGTGCTGGGGATTCTCTGCGCGTCCGTCGCCTCGGTGATGGGCACCGAGGCCATCAAACTGATCACCGGTATCGGCGAGTCGCTGCTGGGCCGGCTGATGATCTACGACGCCCTCGACATGACCTACCGCACCATCGCGATCCGCAAGGACCCGGCGACCCCGAAGATCACCGGACTCATCGACTACGACGCGTTCTGCGGCGTGGTGTCCGACGCGGCCGCCGAGGCGGCGGCCGACTCGACGGTGACTCCGCTCGAGCTGCGGGAGCTGATCGACTCCGGCAAGCCCGTCGCCCTGATCGACGTGCGGGAGCCCGCCGAGTGGGCCATCAACCGCATCGAGGGTGCCGAACTGATCCCCAAGTCGACGCTCGACTCCGGGGCCGGGCTGGCCCGGGTGCCCCAGGACCGAATTGCGGTGCTGTACTGCAAGACCGGGATCCGCTCGGCCGAGGCCCTGCTCGCCCTCAAACGGGCCGGATTCGCCGACGCGTTGCACCTGCAGGGCGGAATCGTGGCCTGGGCCCGGCAACTCGAGCCCGACATGGTCATGTACTGACGTCAGGTCTGGCCGGGCACACCTTAGTCTGATCGGGTGACCGTCGACCGTCCTCCCGAACATGTGCTCACGGCGTTCGGCCTGACCGGTCTCCGGCCGGTGCCGCTCGGCTCGAGCTGGGAGGGCGGCTGGCGCTGTGGCGAGGTCGTGCTGTCCATGGTCGCCGACAACGCGCGGGCGTCCTGGTCGGCCAAGGTGCGCGAGACGCTGTTCGTGGACGGCGTCCGGCTGGCGCGCCCGGTGCGTGCCACCGACGGCCGCTACGTCGTCGCCGGCTGGCGCGCCGACACGTTCGTCACCGGGACCCCGGAACCGCGGCACGACGAGATCGTCTCGGCGGCGGTGCGCCTGCACGAGGCGACGGCCAAGCTCGAGCGTCCGCGCTTCCTGACGCAGCCGCCCGCGGTGCCGTGGAGCGACGTCGACGTCTTCATCGCCGCCGACCGCGCCGCGTGGGAAGACCGGCCGCTGCAGTCGTTGCCGCCCGGCTCGCGGGTGGTACCCGGTACCACCGACGGTCGCCGCTCGATCGAGCTGATCAATCAGCTTGCGTCGCTGCGCAAGCCGACCCGCAACCCGAGTCAGCTGGTGCACGGCGACCTCTACGGCACCGTGCTGTTCGCCGGCACCGCCGCGCCGGGCATCACCGACATCACGCCGTACTGGCGCCCGGCGTCGTGGGCCGCGGGCGTGGTCGTCGTCGACGCGCTGTCCTGGGGCGAGGCCGACGACGGTCTCATCGAACGCTGGGCATCGCTGCCGGAGTGGCCGCAGATGTTGTTGCGCGCCTTGATCTTCCGGCTTGCTGTGCATGCCCTGCACCCCCGGTCGACGGCAGCGGCCTTCCCGGGGTTGGCCCGCACCGCAGCTTTGGTCCGCCTGGTGCTGTAATTCCGCGCACCGTCGTTCGAATGGCAGCGCGCCCCGTTCGGTGGGAAAGTTACCTCGCATGACGGCTGTTGAACCCACCACCGACGGAACCTACAAAGACCGGATCGCTGCGGTCGAGCCCGGTGGCAACGAGTTCATCGCCGAGGCGGACCGGCATGGCAAGCCGAGCCAGCTGTTCTGGACGTGGACGTCGCCCAACATGGAATTCGCGACGGTGTTCGTCGGCATGCTGGCCGTCCTCGCCTTTGGCATGAGCTTCTGGCAGGCGGTCGCCGGGATCATCGTCGGGACGGGACTGGGTGCCATTGCGCACTATTTCCTGTCCGCGCGTGGGCCGCTGCACGGCGTGCCGCAGATGGTGCTGGGCCGAATGGCGTTCGGGTTCAAGGGCAATGCGTTGCCGGCGACGCTGATGTCGATCACCGCGGGCGTCGGGTGGTTCGCCACGAACAGCGTCAGCGGTGCGTTTGCCCTGTCCACCCTGTTCGGCTTCGGACCGCTGGTCGGCGTGATCGTCATCGTGGTGCTGCAGACGGCGTTCGCGTTCTTCGGTCACAATCTGGTGCAGGCGTTCGAGCGGTGGTCGTTCCCGGCGCTCGTCGTCGTCTTCGGCGCGGCATCGGTCGGAATCTTCGCACACGCGAATCTGGGTGCGCCCGCGCCGTCCGGCGGCGTCGGCGGACTCGGCGGCTTCCTGCTCACCGTCGGCACGTCGTTCGGCTACGCGGCCGGCTGGACCCCGTACGCCGCGGACTACACGCGCTATCTGCCGCCGGCGGTATCCACTTTCGCGACAGGGTTCTTCGCCTCCACCGGGTTGTTCATCTCGTGCGCGGTACTGGAGATCGTCGGGGCGGCATCGGCGACGTTCGGCACCGCGAGCCTGGCCAATCCGACCGCGTCGTTCACGGCCGAGCTTGCGCCGTGGCTGGCCAAGGCGACCCTGCTGGCCATCGCGATCGGCGCGATCGCCGCCAATGCGCTCAATGTCTATTCCGGGGCAATGGCTTTCGTGACCATCGGGATCACGTTGCCGCCGCATATCGCGCGGGCGCTGGTGACCGTCTTCTTCGGCGTCGCCGGATTCCTGATCGCCTGGTGGGCGTTGCCCGACGCCGCGCACAGCTATGAAGCGTTCCTGCTGGTGATCGCCTACTGGATCGGACCGTGGCTGGGTGTGGTCTTCGCCGATCAGTATCTGCGTCGCGGGCAACACATTGCCGGGTACCTCTACGACCGCTCGTACTCGAACTGGCCCGGGCTGCTGTCCTTCGCGCTGGGACTGGGCCTGTCGGTGCTGTTGTTCTCCAACCAGGAGAAGTTCGTCGGTTACATCGCCCGTGCGGTGCCGAAGCTCGGCGACATCACCTTCTTCGTCGGCTTCGTCGTCGCGGGTGTCGCGTACCTGGTGTTGTGTCGAAAGAAGATCGCCGCGGAATGCGCCGCCGCATGACCCCTGAGCAGATGCTCGACGTCGCGGTCGCCGAAGCCCGAAAAGGGCTGTCCGAAGGCGGTATTCCGATCGGCGCGGCGTTGTTTCGCGCCGATGGTGAACTCCTGGGCGCCGGGCACAACCGGCGGGTGCAGAACGATGATCCCTCCGTGCACGCCGAGACCGACGCGTTCCGCGCGGCCGGGCGCCAGCGCGGCTACCACTCGACCATCATGGTGACGACGCTGTCGCCGTGCTGGTATTGCAGCGGGCTGGTGCGGCAGTTCGGCATCGGCGCGGTGGTGATCGGGGAGGCCCGCACGTTCCACGGCGGTCATGACTGGCTGGCCGAACATGGTGTGGCGGTTACGGTTCTGGACGACGAGCGGTGCGTGGCCATGATGGAGGACTTCATCGCGGCCCGCCCCGAATTGTGGGCGGAGGATATCGGCGAATGAGTGCCATTGCGACAGTGGATATTTCCCGCTGGTATGCCGGCGGAGCCGAGGCCGATGCGTTGGCCGCCGAGGTCGACGAGGGGCTGCAGCGCGCCGGTTTCATCGTGGTCACCGGTCACGGGGTGGACCAGGGGTTGGCGGCTGCGGTGCGCGCGGCCAGCCGGGAGTTCTTCGCGTTGCCCGACGAGGTCAAGCAGCGGTACTCGGTGCCGGTCGGCGGGCACGGCTGGATCGGCCCGGGCGCCGAGGCCAACGGGTACGCCGAGGGAACCGAGACGCCACCCGATCTCAAGGAGAGTTTCAGCCTGGGCGCGGAAACGTCGACGGGGGATCCGGAGGTGGATCGAATCTGGTTCGCCCCCAACGTATGGCCCGCCGAGGTGCCCGCCCTGCAGACGTTGGTGGATCAATACACCGCCCAGATGCGCCGGCTGTCCGACGACCTGCTGGCCCTGTTCGCGCACGCGCTGGGATTGCCGGCGAATCCTTTTGCCGCGCTGGCAGATCGGCCGACGTGGACCATGAACATCAACCACTACCCGCCGGTGAGTGTCGTGGGCGAACCCGAGCCGGGGCAGTTTCGCATCGGCCCGCACACCGATTTCGGCACCGTCACGGTGCTCGACCGGGAGCCGGGCGCCGGTGGGCTGCAGGTGTATTCCGAGGCAGCGGGCTGGGAAGACGCCCCCTGGGAACCCGGCGCGCTGACGGTGAACATCGGGGACCTGCTGGAGTATTGGAGCGGACGACGCTGGCCGTCGGGGCGCCACCGCGTGCTGCCGCCGCAACCGCACGCGCCGGAAGAGGACCTGGTGTCGCTGATCTACTTCTACGAAGCCAACCACGACGCGCTGATCACCCCGTTGCAGCCGCCCATCGGTGCGGTGTCCGGGCTCGCGCCGGTGGTCTCCGCGGACTTCATCAAGGAACGGCTGGACGCCATCACCGTCGGCTGAGCGGCCCTCAGAACTCGTGCCGGTACTCCCGCAACCGAACCCGGCCGTCGACCGCCAGCACCCCTTCGGCGCGCAGCCGTTCCAGCTGCCGCGTCGCCAGATGCGCTGCCGGCCGGCCCGACGCGCTGATCACCCGGTGCCACGGCAGGTCCGAGGAATCGGTGCGCATGATCCAGCCGACGATCCGCGGGCTGGAAAGCCCTGCGGCATCGGCGATGTCGCCGTAGGTCGACACCCGGCCGGGCGGGATCGAGGCGACGAGGTCCCGCACCCTCTCCACCTGTTCGTCGGTGACAGCGGCCACGATCAGACCAGGTGGCGCCGGATCACATCGGCGGTTTCGGCGGGCATGGCGTGCGGCACCATGTGGTCGCAATCGAATTCGGTCAGCACGAAGTCGGCGCCGAGCCGGGCCTGCAAACCGGACACCAGTTCGCCGGTGACATAGGCCGGGTGCGTCCGTTTGGCCAGCACCAGCGTTGTCGGTGTGCCTTGCGGCGGCAACACAATTGGGCGGGCCAGCTCACTCCAGTAGGACATCATGGCGGGCAGGCTGATGCGCCAGCCGACGCGTCCGCCCGGCAGGGCGACCAGGTGCTCGTCCAGGTCGCGCTCGAGTTCGCCGGGGTACTTCACCGAGACCTCGCCCCACGATCCGTTCACCTTCTCGGCGTGGGCCTCGTGGCGGTCCGGGTAGTCGGGGGAGCCGAGCATGGCGTCGGCGATCTCGCTCATCCAGCTGCCGTCCAGCCCGGTCGCCGGGTCCAGCAGCACCAGGCCTGATACCAGATGCGGGTGGGCGGCCGCGAGATTGAGCGCTATCGCACCACCGAACGAATGCGCCACCACGACCACCGGCCCGTCGGCCTCGTCCTGGAGCAGGGTGGCCAGGGCCGCGACGTTCTCGTCGATGTTCCACGGCGCCGCCCACGACGAATGGCCATGTCCAAGGAGATCGGGTGCCAGCACCGAATATTCGGCCAGATACCCGTCCGCCAGTGTCTGCCAGCGCTTTCCGTGGCCGGTCAGGCCGTGCAGGGCCAGGATCTGTGCCGGCCGCGCCGGTCCGTAGCGGTACACCTGCAAGCTCACCCCGTTGATGCTGCCAGACATCGCGGCCGGGTGTCGCCGTCGGCCGAACTTGTCGTACCCCTGTGGTTGCATTCCTGCCATGGCCGCCCCGCACTCCGCACTCACCGCGCCCGGTTCGGTTAATGCCCTGACCGAGCCCGGGCAGCGCGGTGTCGTGCGGGTGCTGGGCGGCCCCGGTACCGGCAAGACCGAGCTGCTGATCCGCACTGCGGCAACGCATATCGCGGCGGGGACCGATCCGGAGTCGGTGCTCCTGCTCACCGGTTCGGCACGGCTGGGCAGCCGGGTCCGCGGCGCCATCACGTCGGCGCTGCTGGGCGATACCGGCCAGGTCACCCGGGAGCCGCTGGTCCGCACACTGCACTCCTACGCGTTCGCCGTGTTGCGGCAGGCCGCGCAGCGCGCCGGTGACGCGCCGCCGCGCCTGATCACCAGCGCCGAGCAGGACGGCATCATCCGCGAGCTCCTCACCGGTGATCTGGAGGACGGCGACGAGGCGAGCGTGGACTGGCCGCTGCACCTGCGGCCGGCGCTGGGCACCGCGGGGTTCGCGACCGAATTGCGGGACCTGTTGGCCCGCTGCACCGAACGCGGCGTCGACCCTGCGGATCTGCGCCGGATCGGGCGCAAGGCCGGCCGTCCGGAGTGGGTGGCGGCGGCGCGGTTCGCGCAGGTCTACGAGCAGGTGATGCTGCTGCGCAGCGCCGTCGGCATGGCGGCTCCGCAGGCGACGGTGCCGGCGCTGGGCGCGGCTGAGCTGGTCGGCGCCGCGCTCGAGGCCTTCGCCGTCGATCCCGCGCTGCTGGACGCCGAACGTGCCCGCATCAAGCTGCTGCTCGTCGACGATGCGCAGCACCTCGACCCGCAGGCCGCGCTGCTGGTGCGGGTGCTGGCGGCCGGCGCCCAGCTGACGGTCATCGCCGGTGACCCGAGCCAGACGGTGTTCGGCTACCGCGGCGCCGAGCCGACGCTGCTGTGCGGCCCCGACGACCAGCCGCAGGTGGTGCTGACCGAGTCCTACCGGTGCTCGCCCGCGGTGGCCGGGGCGGTCGCGGCCGTCGCGCGGCGGCTGCCCGGCGTGGACGCGTCCCGGGCGCTGACGCCGGCGACGACGGATGAGCTCGGCTCGCTGTCGGTGCGCGTCGCGGGTTCGCCGCACGCCGAGTCCGCGTTGATCGCCGACGCCTTGCGTCGCGCGCACCTGGTCGACGGGGTGCCGTGGTCGCAGATGGCCGTCATCGTGCGATCGGTGCCGAGCGCCGGGACGGCGTTGGCCCGGGCTCTGACCGCCGCCGGGGTTCCGGTGCAGCAACAGGCCGGGACCGCGCCGCCGGCCCAGCATGCGGCGGTGGGCGCGCTGCTGACGGTGCTGGACTGCATCGCCGATCAGCTGACCGGCGACCGGGCGCTGGCCCTGCTGACCGGTCCCATCGGCCGGGTGGACCCGGTGTCGCTGCGCCAGTTGCGGCGCGCGCTGCGCCGCGCGGACGGCAGCGGTCGCGATTTCGGTGACCTGCTCGTCGAGGCGCTGACCGGAAGTACCGAACACTCGCTGTCCGATCAGTTGGCACGGCCCGTGCGGCGCGTCCGCGCGGTTCTCGACGCGGCGCGCCGGTCGGCGACCGCGGGCCAGGATCCGCGTTTCGTGCTGTGGCAGGCCTGGCACGCCAGCGGGTTGTCGCGCCGGTGGCAGGCTGCGGCAGGGCGTCCGGGTGCGGCGGGGGTGGCGGCAAACGCCGATCTGGATGCCGTCACCGCGCTGTTCGACACCGCCGACCAGTACGTCGCCCGCACCGCGGCCGCGTCCCTCGCCGGCTTGATCGACCACGTCCGCGCTCTCTCCTGGGCGGGTTCGGCTCCCGAGCGCGCCGAGGCCGACGAGGTGGCCGTGCTCAGTGCCCATGCCGCGCTGGGGCGGGAGTGGGATTTCGTGGTCATCGCGGGCCTGCAGGAAGGGTTGTGGCCCAACACCGTTCCGCGCGGGGGCGTACTCGGCACCCAGCAGCTCCTCGACATCGTCGACGGGGTGGGCGACGTGCGCGGCATGTCGGCCACCGCGCCGCTGCTGGCCGAGGAACGGCGACTGCTGGTCGCCGCGCTGGGACGGGCCCGCAACCGCGTGCTGGTGACGGCCGTCGACAGCGACAACGGTGACGAGGCGTTGCTGCCGTCGACGTTCTTCGAGGAGCTGGCGGCCCTGGCCGGCGGCACCGACTCCGGCGCCGACGAGCTCCCGGTGCATGCGCCCGCCGTGTTGTCGCCGTCGGCATTGGTCGGCCGGTTGCGGTCGGTGGTGTGTGCTCCCGACGGCGCGGTCGAGGAAACCGACCGGCTGTGTGCGGCAGCGCAATTGGCCCGGCTGGCCGAGGCCGGCGTGCCGGGCGCCGACCCGGCGCAGTGGTACGCCAGCACGGAGCTGTCCACTGCCGAGCCGCTGTGGTCGGGCGACGACCACGTCGTCACGGTGTCGCCGTCGACCGTGCAGACCCTCACCGACTGCCCGCTGCGCTGGATGCTGGAGCGCCACGGCGGCAGCGACGGCCGCGATCTGCGGTCGGCGTTGGGCTCGCTGGTGCACGCCCTGGTTGCCGATTCGGGTCGCAGCGAGGCGCAGCTGCGGGGCGAACTCGAAAAGGTCTGGCAGCAGCTGCCTTTCGATTCGAACTGGTATGCCGACAACGAGCTGGAGCGGTACCGCGCCATGCTGGCGACGTTCACGACGTGGCGGCAGGAGACCCGCGGTGAGCTGACCGAGGTCGGTACCGAACTCGAGGTGTCCGGCACGATCGCCGACGAGGGGCTGCAGGTGCAGGTGAAGGGACGTATCGACCGCCTGGAACGGGACCGTGAGGGCCGCCTCGTGGTGGTCGACGTCAAGACCGGCAAGAGCCCCGCCACCAAGGCCGATGCCCAGGAGCACGCCCAGCTCGCGCTGTACCAGCTGGCGATCGCCGAAGGTGTTGTGCCGCACGGTGATCAGCCCGGTGGTGGCCGGCTGGTGTATCCGGCCAAACCTGCCAAGACCGGCGCCACCGAACGCGAACAGGATCCGATGGGGGAGACGGCGCAGGCGCAGTGGCGGCAGCGGGTGACCGACGCCGCCGCGGCGACGGCCGGGCCGCACTTCGTCGCGCGCGTCGGTTCCGGGTGTGCGACGTGCCCGGTGCGGGCCATGTGCCCGGCGCAGGGTACGAAGGGGGCATGCCCGTGACGCACAGTCCCGCCAACCTTGCCGAGGCGCTCGGGCTGTTCACCCCGACCGACGAGCAGGCGGCGGTCATCGCCGCGCCGCCGGGACCGCTGGTGGTGATCGCGGGGGCCGGTGCCGGGAAAACCGAGACCATGGCGGCGCGCGTGGTGTGGCTGGTGGCCAACGGCTATGCCACGCCGTCGCAGGTGCTGGGGTTGACCTTCACCCGCAAGGCCGCCGGACAGTTGCTGCGCCGTGTGCGTACCCGGCTGGCCCGCCTGGCGGGGTCGGGTCTGCTGCCCGGTGTCTCGCTGGCCGATGAGCACGCCACCGTCAGCACCTACCACGCCTTCGCGGGCACCTTGCTGCGCGAGTACGGGCTGCTGCTGCCCATCGAGCCGGCCACCCGGCTGGTCACCGAAACCGAGATGTGGCAGTTGGCTTTTCGGGTGGTGTCCGACTTCCCGGGGCAGCTGCACACCGACAAGTCCCCGGCCGCCGTCACCCAGATGGTGCTGCGCCTGGCCGGCCAGCTGTCCGAGCATCTCGTCGACACCGACGCCGTGCGCGACACGCATCACGAGCTGGAGCGGCTCATTCTCACGCTCCCCGGGGGCCCGGGCCAACGCGGCGGGCCCACCCAGTCGCTGCTGAACCTGCTGGCCACCCAGACCGAGCGGGCCGAGCTGGTGCCGCTGATCGATGCCGTGCACCAGCGCATGGGGGAAGCGCAGGTCATGGACTTCGGCAGCCAGATGTCGGCCGCGGCCCGCCTGGCCGAGCGTTTCCCGCAGGTCGGCGCGCAGCTGCGGGAGCGGTATCGCGTCGTCCTGCTCGACGAATACCAGGACACCGGGCACGCTCAGCGGGTCGCGCTGTCGTCGCTGTTCGGCGGCGGCGTCGACGACGGCCTGGCGCTGACGGCCGTCGGGGATCCCATCCAGTCGATCTACGGCTGGCGCGGCGCGTCGGCGACCAACCTGCCGCGGTTCACCACCGACTTCCGCCTGTCGGACGGTTCGCCGGCCCCGACCCTGGAATTGCGGACCAGCTGGCGCAATCCGCCGCGGGCACTCAAGCTGGCCAACGAGGTGTCCGCCGAGGCACGGCGCCGCAGTGTGAGCGTGCGCGAACTGCTGCCGCGCCCGGGCGCCGAGCCGGGGACCATCCAGTGCGCGTTGCTGGACGATGTTGTCGCCGAACGTGATTGGGTGGCCGACCACCTGGCCCGCCGGTACCACGGCGCGGTGGCCGCAGGAGAGCCGGTGCCGACGGCCGCCGTCCTGGTGCGCCGCAACGCCGACGCCGCGCCCATCGCCGAGGCGCTGACTGCCCGCGGGGTGCCCGTCGAGGTGGTCGGTCTGGCCGGGCTGCTGGCCATCCCCGAGGTCGCTGACGTCGTCGCGATGCTGCGCCTGGTCGCCGAACCGACCGCCGGGGTCGCCGCGATGCGGGTGCTCACCAGCGCGCGGTGGCGGTTCGGCGCAGCCGACCTGGCCGCGCTGTGGCGCCGCGCCTCGGAACTGGATGCGCCCGACCCGGCGCGGACGTCCGGGTCGGCCGCCGAGCAGGCCGTCGCACAGGTCGCCCCCGACGCCGACCACGCCTGCCTGGCCGACGCGATCAGTGATCCGGGCCCGGCCGACCGCTACTCACCCGAAGGACACCGCCGGCTGCTCGCCCTGGCCGCCGAACTGAGCCAGCTGCGTGCGCACCTGCACCAGCCGCTGCCGGATCTGGTCGCCGAAGTGCGTCGGGTCCTGGGTATCGACGCCGAAACCCGCGCGGCCAGTGGGGTTTCCGAGGGCTGGCGCGGCACCGAACATCTCGATGCCTTCGCCGATGTGGTCGCGGGATACGCCGCGCGGCCGGCCGCAGAACCGGACGGCGCAGCATCCATCGCCGGACTGCTGGCGTACCTGACCGCGGCCGCGGAGGTGGAGAACGGGCTGGCCCCGGCACAGGTGACGGTGGCCTCGGACCGCGTGCAGATCCTGACGGTGCACGCGGCCAAGGGCCTGGAATGGCAGATCGTCGCGGTTCCGCACCTGGTTGCCCGGGTGTTCCCGTCGACCGCGTCGCAGCGCACCTGGCTGACCGACGCGGGGGACCTGCCGCCGTTGTTGCGTGGGGACCGTGCCGAGCTGTCCGAACATGGCGTGCCGGTGCTCGACACCTCCGATGTCTACGACCGGAAGATGTTGGCGGACAAGATCGCCGCGCACAAGGCGCTGCTCGATCAGCGGCGCACCGATGAGGAACGCCGGCTGCTCTACGTGGCCCTCACCCGGGCCGAGGACACCCTGCTGTTGTCCGGATATCACTGGGGGACGACGGCCGGAAAACCGGCGGGGCCTTCTGACTTCCTGATCGAGATACGCGACATCATCGAACGGGCAGCGCAGGAGGGCCACCCCTGCGGTGAAATCGAGCAGTGGGCCACGGCACCCGCGGAAAATACCGTCAACCCGTTGCGGGACAACGTCGTCGAGTGCTCCTGGCCCGTCGACCCGGCTGGTTCCCGGCGCGGGGACGTCGACCGGGGCGCGGCCCTGGTGGCCCAGGCGCTCGCCGCAGGGGCCGAAGACCTCGAGGACCGGCACGGCTGGGCTGCCGACGTGGACGCCCTGCTGGCCGAGCGGGAGCGGGCCCAGGAGCGCGGTCCGCTCGACCTGCCGCCGCAGTTGTCGGTGAGCACATTGGTCGACCTGGGCAGCGACCGGTCGGGTGCACTGCAACGGCTGCAGCGACGGCTGCCCGCCCGGCCGGACCCGCAGGCGCTGCTGGGCACCGCGTTCCACGACTGGGTGCAGCGGTACTTCTCCGCCGAGCGGCTGTTCGACCTCGACGACCTGCCCGGCGCGGTCGACGCCGAGCTGGGGCAGGCCGTCGCCGAGGAACTGGCAGACCTGCAGGCCGCGTTCGCCCTCTCGGAGTGGGCGGCCCGTACCCCGATCGACATCGAGGTGCCGTTCGACATGGTGATCGGTGACCGGGTCATCCGCGGCCGTATCGACGCGGTGTTCGCCGACGCCGACGGTGGCTACACCGTGCTCGACTGGAAAACCGGCGATCCGCCCACCACTCCGGAAACGCTGCGCAACAAGGCCATTCAGCTGGCGGTGTACCGCCTGGCCTGGTCGTCCATCCAGGGCGTACCCGTCGATGCGGTGCGGGCGGTCTTCCACTACGTGCGCGCGGGGCAGACGGTGGCACCCACCGACCTGCCCGGCGCCGACGAGCTGGCGGCGCTAGTTCACCTCGGGTGAGTTGCGGTAGATCTTGAGTGCCTGGGTCACCATCGGCACTTGCAACGGCAGCCGGGCCAGTGCCGCGATGCGGGCCGGCCACCCCTTGGGCCACCACAGCCGCACCATGTTGACGTTCGCCGGGAAGACGCTGAGGAAAAGTGCGACCGCGGCCAGCGCGCCCAGCTTGCGGGTACGGGGCAGGAGCAGCGCGGCGCCGGTGGCGACTTCGCCGACGCCCGACGCGTAGGTGTAGAACCGTGCCGTGCCGGGGAGTTCCGCCGGGACGATGCCGTCGAAAGGCTTCGGTGCGACGAAGTGCAGGGCGCCCATTCCGACGAGCAGCGCGCCCATTCGGTACGCGGGCGCCTGGCTGGGGGTGGTGTTGGCAGTGCTGTTGGCGGCGGTCATGGTTACATAGTGCTGTGCCGAGCCGTCTCGTGGTGAGTCTCCGCCAGATAATGGAGCCGCATGGCTCGCGTTAGGTTGTCGCGGCGCATGGCCGCGATGGAACAGAACCTCACGAGCCGCCAGAACGCGGATCTGGTTGATGTGCTGCAGATTCCGGAAGCGTTCGTCAGTCCCATCCGCCGGATCGTGCGCCGTGTCATCTACGCGCTGCTGGTGCTCGCCGCCGCGGTGCTCGTCGTGTACCTCGACCGCGACGGCTACCGCGACGCCCAGGAGAACGAGATGTCGCTCCTGGACTGCATCTATTACGCGACGGTGTCGCTGTCGACCACCGGCTATGGCGACATCACACCGCTGACGCCGAGCGCGCGCCTGGTGAACGTCCTGGTGATCACGCCGATGCGGATCGCGTTCCTGATCGTGCTCATCGGTACGACCGTCGAGACGCTGACCACGCAGTCTCGTCAAGCCTTGAAGATTCAGCGATGGAGGAGCACCGTGCGCAACCACACCATCGTCGTCGGTTACGGGACCAAGGGCCGCACCGCGGTCCAGGCCATGGTCGGTGACGAGGTCGCCCCCGGAGACATCGTCGTCGTCGACGAGAACCCGGCGGCCTTGGACCGGGCGCGCGCCGCCGGACTGGTCACCGTGGTCGGCGACGCCACCAAGTCGGAGGTGCTGCGCCTCGCCGGCGCCCAGCACGCGAAGTCCATCGTCGTCGCGACCGACAAGGACGCCACCGCCGTGCTCGTCACGCTGACCGCGCGCGAGGTGGCACCCAAGGCCAAGATCGTCGCCTCGGCCCGCGAGGCCGAGAACCAGCACCTGCTGCGGCAGTCCGGTGCCGACTCGACGGTCGTGTCCTCGGAGACCGCCGGCCGGCTGCTGGGCATCGCGACCCAGACGCCGAGCGTCGTCGAGATGGTCGAAGACCTGCTCACCCCCGATGCCGGCTTCGCGATCTCCGAGCGCGAGGTCGAGGCCAAGGAGCTCGGCGGTTCGCCGCGGCACCTGACCGACATCGTGCTCGGGGTGGTGCGCGACGGGCAGCTGCTGCGGGTCGACTCGCCTGAGGTCGACGCCCTGGCGGCCGGGGACCGGCTGCTCTACATCCGCAACGCCGAAGTCGAACGGTAAGCCCCGCGATGAGCGATTTCACCCTGCGTAACGTCCCGCTGCTGTCCCGGGTCGGTGCCGACCGGGCCGACACGCTGCGCACCGACGTCGACGCCGCGATCGCCGGCTGGAAGGACGCGCTGCTGCTGCGCGTGGACCGCCGCAATCAGGTGTTGATCTCCGGTGGCCGGGTGGTGCTCGGGCGTGCCGCGGAACTCGGCGACAAGCCCGACGAGCACGCGGTGTTCCTGGGCCGGATGCCCGATGGCCGCCACGTGTGGGGCGTGCGCGCCGCACTGGAGGAGCCGACGGGCGGGACGGACGCGCCGGTCGAGGTCCTCGACCTGCGCCGGGCCGGGCCCATCTTCGACGACATCAGCGCCCAGCTCGTCTCGACGGCGACGGCCCTGCTGAACTGGCATGACAGCGCCCGCTTCAGCGCCATCGACGGCGCGCCCACCAAGCCGATCAAAGGCGGCTGGGCGCGGGTCAACAGCATCGGCGGCCACGAGGAATTCCCGCGCATCGACCCGGCGATCATCTGCCTCGTGCACGACGGGCACGACCGCGCGGTGCTGGCCCGGCAGACCAACTGGCCCGAGCGGCTGTTCTCACTGCTGGCCGGGTTCGTCGAGGCCGGCGAATCGTTCGAGAGCTGCGTCGTGCGCGAGATCGCCGAGGAGATCGGTCTGACCGTCACCGACGTCAAGTACCTGGGCAGTCAGCCCTGGCCGTTCCCGCGTTCGCTCATGGTCGGCTTCCACGCCATCGGTGATCCGGAGCAGCCGTTCTCGTTCAACGACGGCGAGATCGCCGAGGCCGACTGGTTCACCCGGGCCGAGGTGCGCGAAGCCCTCGAGCACGGCGACTGGAACAGCACGGCGGACACCCGGCTGCTACTACCCGGCTCCATCTCGATCGCCCGGGAGATCATCGAATCCTGGGCGGCCCAGTGATTTGTGCACGAAAATCCGCGGCCGGCGCGGAAAATCGTGCACAAATCCCTAACTCAGCTTGGCTTTGACGTCCTTGATGCTGGGGTTGGTCAGCGTCGAGCCGTCGGGGAACTTCACCGTCGGAACCACGTGGTTGCCGTTGTTGACCGAACCGACGAACTCGGCGGCCGCCGGGTCCTGCTCGATGTCGATCTCGGTGTAGGAGATGCCTTCGGCCTTCAGCGCGGTCTTGAGCCGCTTGCAGTAGCCGCACCAGGTCGTGCTGTACATGATCAGTGCACTCATAACGCACCTCAACGTATCCGATCGCCGCGTCATGCCGCCCAGCGGTGCCTCGTGTGTCACACCCGCCTGCCATGATGGAGGCCATGCCAGCCGAGGCCCCGCCGTCCACACTCCTTGAGGACCTCGACGACGAACAGCGTGAGGCCGTCCTCGCGCCCCGCGGCCCGGTGTGCGTGCTGGCCGGTGCCGGCACGGGCAAGACCCGCACCATCACCCGCCGCATCGCCTATCTCGTCGCCGCCGGACACGTCGCGCCGAGTCAGGTGCTGGCCGTGACATTCACCCAACGCGCCGCCGGTGAGATGCGCGGCCGCCTCCGCAGCCTGGAAAACGAGATCGACGGAGCACAAGGCACCGGGGCCGTTCAGGCCATGACGTTCCACGCCGCGGCGCTGCGGCAGCTGCGGTACTTCTGGCCGCGCGTGGTTGGCGACACCGGCTGGGAGTTGCTCGACAGCAAGTTCGCGGTGGTCGCACAGGCGGCGAACCGCGCGGGTATTCAGGCCAGTACCGACGACGTGCGCGACCTCGCCGGTGAGATCGAATGGGCCAAGTCGTCCCTCATCAGCCCCGAGCTGTACCCGGAGCAGGTCGCCAAGATCGAGCGGGACATCCCGTTCGACGCCGCCAAGGTCGCCGCGGTGTACGCCGGTTACGAGGGCCTCAAGGCCCGGCGCGACGGGTCGGCGCTGCTGGACTTCGACGACCTGCTGTTGCACACCGCCGCCGCCATCGAGAACGACGCCGCCGTCGCCGGCGAATTCCGCGACCGCTACCGCTGCTTCGTCGTCGACGAGTACCAGGACGTCACCCCGCTGCAACAGCGGGTGCTCAACGCCTGGGTGGGGGAGCGCGACGATCTGACGGTGGTCGGTGACGCCAACCAGACCATCTACTCGTTCACCGGCGCCACCCCGCAATACCTCCTCGACTTCTCGCGGCGGTTCCCCGATGCGGCGCTGATCCGGCTGGAGCGCGACTACCGCAGCACGCCGCAGGTGGTGTCGCTGGCCAATCAGGTGATCTCGGCGGCGTCCGGCCGGATGGCGGCCAGCCGGTTGCAGCTCATCGGTCAGCGCGATCCGGGGCCCAAGCCGGTGTTCCGGGAACACCCCGACGAGGTCGCCGAGGCCAACGCGGTCGCCGCCGCCATCAAGAAGCTCATCCAATCCGGAACTGCCCCTTCGGAAATCGCGGTGCTGTACCGCATCAACGCGCAGTCCGAGGTGTACGAGGAGGCGCTCACCGCGGCCGGGGTGGCGTTCCAGGTGCGTGGGGGTGAGGGCTTCTTCAGCCGCCAGGAGATTCGGCAGTCGTTGCTGGCGCTGCAGCGCGCCGCGGGACACCAGGGCGACGTGGCCGGGGTCGAGCTGCCCCAGTTGGTCCGGGATCTGCTGGAACCGCTGGGCCTGACGGCCGAGCCGCCGGCGGGTACCAAGGCCCGGGAACGCTGGGATGCGTTGTTGGCCTTGGTCGAATTGGTCGAGCAGGAAGTCGCGGTGCGTCCCAACCTGGACCTGCAGGGACTGCTCGTCGAGCTGCGCCAGCGCGCCGATTCGCGGCACCCACCGGTGGTGCAGGGCGTCACGCTGGCGTCGCTGCACGCCGCCAAGGGCCTCGAGTGGGATGCGGTGTTCCTGGTCGGTCTGGTCGACGGCACGCTGCCCATCTCGCACGCTCTGTCGCACGGCGCGGACAGCGAACCCGTCGAGGAGGAGCGCCGCCTCTTCTATGTCGGAATCACCAGGGCCAGAGTGCATTTGACGATTTCGTGGGCGCTAGCCCGGGCCGCCGGCGGGCGGCAGAGCCGTAAGCCCTCGCGGTTCCTCAACGGGCTGACACTGCAGAGCCGGCGGGAACCCCAACAGCCGCAACGTAAACGGGGTCCGGCGCCGCGCTGCCGGGTCTGCAATGCGGCGCTGACGTCGTCGACCGCGATCCTGTTGCGGCGCTGCGAATCGTGCCCGTCGAACCTCGACGAGGAGCTGCTCGGCCGGCTCAAGGAGTGGCGCCTGCGTACCGCGCAGGAGATGAAGGTGCCCGCCTACGTGGTGTTCACCGACAACACCTTGATCGCGATCGCCGAGGCCCTGCCGGCCGACAATGCCGCGCTGGTGGCCATTCCCGGCATCGGTGCGCGCAAGCTGGAGCAATACGGGCCGGATGTGCTGGCATTGGTGAACGCGTCCCGTTAGCCCCACTAAATTGCGCCAAACATGACGCAAATTGCGCCAAAACTGCTGGTCAAAAAATCGCTTGCCTGATTTTGGTGGTAACGTCTAGCCTCGAAGCCGCAACGAAATCCCGCGAATTCACACCCCGTGAATCCGCAGTCGACCGCTGAGGAGGTGGCCCCGATGATCAGCTTTGATGCGTCCCGTGGCGCTGTCCTCGCTGTCTCTGGTTCCCGTGCGCCGTTGACCGCTGCCGCCTATGAGGCGGTATCGCGCGTCGGCGCCGGTTGGCATCAGATCGTTGACGTTCCCGCCATTCCCGCTGTCGCTGCAGCCGCCGCTATGCCGGCGGCACGTCTCGCGACGGCTGGACATGTCGCCGACATCCCGCAGCGCAAGCGCAACGCCAAGACCTTCGCGTCCGTGAAGCGAGGCACTACTTAGGTAGCGCCTACAGCAGCCAAAACCTGGCCACGGACCCGAAACCACCGGATCCGTGGCCAATGTTTTTGGGGCACAACCTCAAAACCACCACCTGGTCACCGATCCATCAGACAGATGAGACGCAAGACGACCAGGAAGTAGGTGATGAGGACATGACTAGCCAGACTTGCCGACAAAGGCTGGCGGTGCCATGTCATGTCGGCGACCCCGATATGTGGTTCGCTGACAACCCCACTCAGCTGGAACAGGCCAAGGCGCTGTGCGCCGACTGCCCGATCCGGCTGCAGTGCCTCAACGAGGCGCTGGAACGTGAAGAGCCGTGGGGTGTTTGGGGTGGGGAGATCCTCGAACGGGGTGCCGTCATCGCACGCAAGCGTCCGCGCGGTCGTCCGCGTAAGGACGTCGTCGCGGCATGACCCCGCGGCCAAACCCCGGGGGGACCAACCGCGAGCGGCCGTGTCTGCACACCGACACACCGTGTTTGGCGTGCATTACGCGGCCGCTCGCCGGCGCCGAGCGGCCGCGTAATCGCCGTTGACTAAGGCGTGAAGCCCGGAACCAGTTCCGTGGCAATGGCTTTCACGGGGACGTGGGCGTCCAGCTGACAGCAGATCGCCACGGTCGACGCGATCACGCGCAGCGGGATGACCAGATTCGGCGGCATGTCGAGCTGACGGGCCATCTTGATCTGGTTCACGCCGTTGTCCAACTGGCCCGCAGCCATTTTCATGATCCAGCGCCGCGTGTAGTGGAAGACATCGGTCTGGATCGGCTCGACGTACTGCCGCAGCATGTTGTCGACCTCGAAGATCGGGACCTCTTCGCCCGGCTGGATGAACCCGGCTTCCTCCATCACCGGCAGCAGTTTGTCGTAGTTCTTGTCCCGCGCCAGGCTGATCATCTCGCCGATCGCGGTCGGCAGCCCACCGGGCAGTGGCGCCACCGCGCCGAAGTCGATGACGCCCATGCGACTGTCGGGCAGCAGCATGAAGTTCCCGGGGTGGGTGTCCCCGTGCATGATCTCCAGGCGCGCAGGCGCGTCGAATGTCAGCTCCGACAGCCGGGTACCCATCAGGTCGCGCTGCTCGACGGTGCCCTCCCGGATGATGACCGACATCGGGATGCCGTCCATCCACTCGGCGATGACGACCTTCGGCGCGCTGGCCACGATCGCCGGCACCTTGAAGTGCGGGTGCCCGGCGTAGGCCTTGGCGAAGGCGCGCTGGTTGTCGGCCTCCAGCCGGTAGTCCAGTTCCATCTCGGTGCGGTCGATCAGCTCGTCGACGACGCCCTGGACATCGGCGCCGGGCGCCAGCTGCTTGAAGACGCCGACCAGACGCTGGATGGTCTTCAGGTCGGCACGCAGCGCCTCGTCGGCGCCGGGGTACTGGATTTTGACCGCGACCTCGCGGCCGTCGGACCAGACGGCCTTGTGTACCTGGCCGATGCTGGCCGACGCGACCGGCGTGTCGTCGAACGACTGGAAGCGGTCGCGCCACTTGGTACCCAGCTGCGCGTCGAGCACGCGGTGCACCTTGGCGGCCGGCAGGGGCGGGGCTTCACGCTGCAGCTTGGTCAGCGCCTCGCGGTACGGCTTGCCGTACTGCTCGGGAATCGCCGCCTCCATCACCGACAGGGCCTGGCCGACCTTCATCGCACCGCCCTTGAGTTCACCCAGCACGGTGAACAGCTGGTTGGCCGCCTTGTCCATCAGCTCGGCGGTCACCTCGTCCTTGGACCTGCCCGCCAGGCGCTTGCCCAACCCCAGCGCCGCCCGTCCCGCCATGCCGCCGGCCAGACCGGCGAGCTTCGCGTTGCGTGCCACACTGCCCCGTTTGATATCAGCCACATTCACATCATCCATGACGTTGCTGAGTGCACGGCAGCGACATGGCAACGCGTGTTGTCACGACAGTCGATCGCACCAGTCACACAGCGGATGACGCGCCCACCGGCGCACCACCGTGGTCCGCGAGCCGATGTCGAATTCGAGGGTGGCATCGAGCGTCGGCGGTGGTTCTGCGCGGGCCCCGCCGCCGCGGATCGCGTCGATCACCCGGTCCACCTGGTTGAGCGCCACCGCCGCGGTGGCCAGTACCGTCGCCCGGTCGGCGCTGCCGACGGTGCCCTCCAATTGGGCGGCCAGCACCGGCCACGACGCGTCGCGGTCGCTGCGGTGGAGGTCGGCACAGTTCAGACAACTCGTCGCCCCGGGCAAAACGAGGGGACCGATCAGCCCGGTGCCGTCCCGGATCCGCACCGGCAGATGCGGGACCCCGGCACGGTGCAGGTCGCGTACCAGGCGGCGGTCGGCGACCAGGAAATCGGACAGCACCACCAGATCGGCGGCATCCCGCGTGACGGCCACGTGGCCGAATCGGCTGGTGCGCACCCGGGTTCCGGAACAGTTCAGGGCGCCGGCCAACAGATCCGAGAGGGGGCCGCTGCCGTGGATGCGTACCGATACCGGTCGCCGGCCGGTATCCGGCGCCGTCTGTAACAGTCCCGCGGAGTTCAGGGCGTCGACCAAGCCGGTCCAGCCGTCGACATCGGTCAGCCCGGCCGCCAGCGCGAGCGCCTGGCTGCTCTCGGCGTCGACGCCGCTCTGCATACCGCGCAGCAGGTCCGCCAGGTCACCGACCGTCAATCCGTCCGGTGGCCGAATGCCGATGGCGCGCCGCGGGTCCCAGCCGAGCTGCACCGTCCCGTCGGGCCGCTGCAACACCGGCATGGCCGGGTTCAGGGTCTGACGAGACGTGGTCATGGCCCAACTGTGCCAACAGCACGCCGATTCGGCGAATCAGTTATCCACAGGCACTCAGCCCTCGGCTGGGTCGTCTCCCGCGTCCTCGTCGGCGGACCGCTTGAGGTCCTTCTCCAGATCGGCCAGCGCCTGGTCGAGATCCGAGGTGTCGCCGCCGAGCGCCTGGTCGATGAAGGCCGCGGGCTCGTCGAGATCGGCGGCGCTGGGCAGCAGATCGGGGTGTTGCCAGACGGCGTCGCGCTTGTCGGCGCCGACGGCGTCGGTCAGCTTCTCCCACAGCGTGGCGGCCTCGCGCATCTTGCGCGGCCGCAGTTCCAGGCCCACGAGGGTCGCGAAGGTCTGCTCGGCGGGCCCGCCGGTGGCGCGACGACGCCGCAGCGTCTCGCTCAGCGCCGACGTGCCGGGCAGCCGCTCACCGAGTGCGGCGGTGACGACGGTCTGCACCCAGCCCTCGATGAGCGCCAGCAGCGTCTCCAGTCGTTCCAGCGCCGCGGCCTGCTCGGGGGTGGCCTTCGGTTCGAACATGCCCTGGCTCAGCAGCTTCTCCATGGCGCCCGGGTCGCCCATCAGCGACGCCGGGTCCAGGCCGGAGGCCATCTCCTCGAAGCCGCTCATGTCGATCTTCATGCCCTTGGCGAAGGCTTCGACGGCGCTGAGCAGCTGGCTGGCCAGCCACGGCACGTGACTGAACAGCCGGTGGTGGGCAGCCTCGCGCGCCGCGAGGAATGTCAGCACCTCGCTGCGCGGCTGCTCGAGACCTTCGCCGAACGCTTCGACGGCCTCGGGCATCAGTGCGGCGACGCCGGACGGCCCCAGCGGCAGGCCGATGTCGGTGGACGTCAGCACCTCCTTGGACAGCGTCCCCAGCGCCTGGCCCAGCTGCGAGCCGAAGGCCATGCCGCCCATCTGCGACATCATCGCCAGCAGCGGGCCGGCCATCGCCTTGGCCTCTTCGGGCAACGCCGACACCCACACCGTCGACAGCTGCTCGGCGACCGGGTCGCACAGCCGCTTCCAGGTGTTGAGGGTGTTGTCGAGCCAGTCGCTCGGCGTCCACGCCACGGCGCGGGTGGTGCCGGCCGGCAGGGCGGTGACGCCGTCGAGCCACGTCTCCGCCAGATGCACGGCGTCGGAGATGGCCGTCGCGGTCTGCTCGGGCACCGGCTTGACGAAGCCGATCGAGTTCGACGCCAGCTTGCGGGCCAGGTCGTAGTTGACCGGGCCGGACTGGGGATTGTTCATCGACGCGCCCGCGCCGCTGAACATCGCGCCGAGCTGCGTGAAGATCTGCCCGAGGTCGGGCATGCCGGCGCCGCCGGGACCGCCGAACGCGTTGCCGAACCCGAACGGGTCCGAGGAGCCGCCGGAAGAGCCTGGTCCAGGTTCTTTCTTGGACTTGTCGCGGTCGGGGTCTTCGCCGCTGGAGAAGCCGAAAGGCAGGTCAGCCATACCGTCAACGGTACTGCCCGCATCGCCGGCGGGTGGCTTCGCGGGTCATGCTGTCAGCGAACCGAGCGACGAGCTTTACTGTTGGCGGCGTGAACAGGCGGATTTCTACGCTCGTGGTCGCTCTGGTGCCGATCATCGTGTTCGTCGTACTGGTGTCGGTGGTGACCGTGCCCTTCGTCTCGCTGGGTCCCGGCCCGACGTTCGACACGCTCGGTGAGGTCGACGGCAAGAAGGTCGTCGACATCAAGGGCGACGTCAAGGTGCACCCGACGTCCGGGCACCTCAACATGACGACGGTGTCGCAGAGCGACGGGCTGACGCTGGGCCAGGCGCTGGCGCTGTGGATGTCGGGCCGCGAGCAGCTGGTGCCGCGCGACCTGGTGTACCCGCCGGACAAGTCCAAGGAGCAGGTCGACAAGGCCAACAACGCCGACTTCAAGAACTCCGAGGAAGACGCCGAGTACGCGGCGTTGAGTTACCTCAAGTATCCGAAGGCGGTGACGGTCCAGGCCGTCGCCGATCCCGGCCCCTCGGCCGGTCAATTGCGCCCCGGCGATGCCATCGATGCGGTCAACGGTATTCCGGTGGCCACCGTCGAAGAGTTCACCGGACTGCTGAAGAAAACCAAGCCCGGTGACCACGTCGTGCTCGACTACCGGCGCAAGAACGCCGGGATCGGCGTCACGACCATCACGTTGGGCACCAACAAGGATCGTGACTACGGCTACCTCGGTACGACGGTGCTCAACGCGCCGTGGGCGCCGTTCGTCATCGACTTCAACCTCGCCAACATCGGTGGCCCGTCGGCCGGTCTGATGTTCAGCCTCGCCGTCGTCGACAAGCTGACCGACGGAAACCTGAACGGCGGCAAGTTCGTTGCGGGTACCGGCACCATCGGCGATGACGGCAAAGTGGGCCCGATCGGCGGCATCACGCACAAGATGCTGGCGGCCCGCGAGGCCGGCGCGACGGTGTTCATGGTGCCCGCCGAGAACTGCGCCGAAGCGGTCTCGGCCCACCTGGACGGACTCGGGCTGATCAAGGTCGAGAACCTCAGTGGTGCCGTCGACGCGCTGCACGCCGTGTCCGCTGGTGGCGAACCTCCCCGCTGCTGAACTCGCGATCACCCCTGGTTGCGTAGAGTCGTAGGTCAAGCTGGCCTTTTCAGATTTCATACAGACTTTTCAACAGACTGGAGCTGACGAGTGGGGATGCGGCCTGCGGCGAGGATGCCGAAGCTGACGCGACGAAGCCGAATCCTGGTCGGGATCGCGCTGCTGATCGTCGGTTTGTTGATGGTCGGCCCGCGACTGGTCGACGCCTACGTGGACTGGCTGTGGTTCGGTGAGGTCGGCTTCCGTTCGGTGTTCAGCACCGTCCTGGTGACGCGTCTGGTGGTCTTCCTGGTGGCCGGCGTCTTCATCGGCGCCGTGGCGTTCGGTGGAATGGCACTGGCGTACCGGTCCCGGCCGGTGTTCGTGCCGGCGTCCGGACCCAATGACCCGGTGGCCCGCTACCGCGCCACCGTCCTGTCGCGACTGCGGTTGTTCGCCATCGGTGTCCCGGCGTTCATCGGGCTGCTGGGCGGCTTCGTGGCGCAGACCTACTGGGTGCGGGTGCAGCTGTTCCTGCACGGCGGCTCGTTCGGCATCACCGATCCCGAATTCGGCAAGGATCTGGGCTTCTACGCGTTCGACCTGCCCTTCTACCGGCTGGTGCTCGGCTACCTGTTCGTCGGCGTCTTCCTAATGCTGGTCGGGAACCTGTTGGGCCACTACGTGTTCGGCGGCATCCGCTTGTCGGGCCGCCAGGGCGCGCTCAGCCGCGCGGCGCGCATGCAGCTGGTGTCGCTGGTGGGAATCCTGGTGCTGCTCAAGGCCGTTGCCTACTGGTTCGACCGGTACGAGCTGCTCAGCCACACCCGGGCCGGTAAGCCGTTCACCGGCGCCGGCTACACGGACATCAACGCGGTGCTGCCGGCGAAGCTGATCCTGCTGGCGATCGCGGTGATCTGCGCGGTGGCCGTGTTCTCGGCGCTGGTGCTGCGGGACTTGCGGATTCCGGCGATCGGCTTGGTCCTGCTGCTGCTGAGCTCGGTGATCGTCGGGGCCGGCTGGCCCATGTTGGTCGAGCAGTTCAGCGTCAAACCCAATGCGGCGCAGAAGGAACGCGACTACATCAGTCGCAGTATCACGGCGACGCGCGACGCGTACGGGTTGACCGGCGATTCGGTGACCTACCGTGACTACAGCGGCAACGCGCCCGCCACCGCCGAGCAGGTGGCGGCCGACCGGGCGACGACGTCGAACATCCGCCTGCTCGACCCGACCATCGTCGGGCCGGCCTTCACGCAGTTCCAGCAGGGCAAGAACTTCTACAGCTTCCCGGACCAGCTGTCCATCGACCGTTACAACGGGCCGGACGGCAAGCTGCGCGACTTCGTCGTCGCGGCACGGGAATTGAACCCGGACCGGCTGATCGACAACCAGCGCGACTGGATCAACAAGCACTCGGTCTACACCCACGGCAACGGCTTCATCGCCTCGCCCGCCAACACCGTGCGCGGTATCGCCAATGACCCCAACCAGAACGGCGGCTACCCGGAGTTCCTGGCCAGCGTGGTCGGCGCCAATGGCGCGGCCGTGTCGCCCGGTCCGGCACCGCTGGATCAGCCGCGCATCTACTTCGGTCCGGTGATCGCCAGCGCGCCATCGGATTACGCCATCGTCGGCAAGAACGGCGCCGACCGCGAGTACGACTACGAGACCAACACCGAGACGAAGAACTACACCTACGGCGGTACCGGTGGTGTGGACATCGGCAACTGGCTGGCCCGGTCGGTCTTCGCCGCCAAGTTCGCCGAGCGGAACTTCTTGTTCTCCAGCGTCATCGGGCCGAACAGCAAGATTCTGTTCAACCGTGACCCGGCCCACCGGGTCGAGGCAGTGGCGCCGTGGCTGACCACCGACTCGACGGTCTACCCGGCGATCGTCAACAAGCGCATGGTGTGGATCGTCGACGGCTACACCACCCTGGACAACTACCCGTACTCGGAGCTGACGTCGCTGTCGAGTGCGACCGCCGACTCGAATGAGGTTGCGGTCAACCGGATGTTGCCGGACAAGCAGGTCTCGTACATCCGCAACTCGGTGAAGGCCACCGTCGACGCCTACGACGGCACCGTCACGCTGTACGAGCAGGACGAGCACGACCCGGTGCTGCAGGCGTGGATGAAGGTGTTCCCGGACACCGTGAAGCCGAAGTCGGCCATCAGCAAGGAACTCGCCGAGCACCTGCGCTACCCGGAGGACCTGTTCAAGGTCCAGCGCATGCTGCTGGCCAAGTACCACGTCAACGATCCGGTGACGTTCTTCTCGACATCGGACTTCTGGGACGTGCCGCTCGATCCCAACCCGACGGCCAGCAGCTTCCAGCCGCCGTACTACATCGTCGCGAAAGACCTTGCCACGGGTGGTGATTCGTCGTCGTTCCAGCTGACCACGGCGATGAACCGGTTTCGGCGGGACTTCCTGGCGGCGTACATCAGCGCCAGCTCCGATCCGGCAACGTACGGCAAGATCACCGTGCTGACCATCCCGGGTCAGGTCAACGGTCCCAAGCTGGCGTTCAACGCGATCAGCACCGACACCGCGGTCAGCCAGGATCTCGGCGTCATCGGCCGGGACAACCAGAACCGGATCCGGTGGGGCAATCTCTTGACGCTGCCGGTCGGGCAGGGCGGGTTGCTCTATGTCGCACCGGTTTACGCCTCGCCGGGCGCCAGTGACGCGGCCTCGTCGTACCCGCGACTGATCCGCGTGGCGATGATGTACAACGACAAGGTCGGCTACGGCCCGACGGTCCGTGACGCCCTCAACGGCATCTTCGGGCCCGGCGCCGGTGCCACCGCGACCGGTCCGGCTCCGACCGATGTGCCGGCCGGCACGCCGCCTCCGGCGGCCGTTCCGGGGGCCGTCCAGCCGCCTGCCGCGGGACCGCAGCCCCCGCCGGTCGCGGTGCAGTCACCTGGCGTGCCGCTGACGCTGTCGCCCGCGAAAGCGGCTGCCCTGCAAGACGTCAACGCGGCCCTCGACGGCATGCGTGCGGCCCAGCAGAGCGGCAATTTCGCCCAGTACGGCGCCGCGCTGCAGAAGCTCGACGACGCCATGGCGAGGTACCGCGACGCCAAGTAGTCCGCATGAGTCAGAAACTGCCCAACTCCTTCGGGAGTTGGGCAGTTCTGCATCTGGCGCAGGTTCACCAGGTGGTCCCAAAAACCCTGTCTGACCATACGATTTGGTTCATTCGGCAGCGTTGGGTAACGTTGTATTCACCGACGCGGGGTGGAGCAGCTCGGTAGCTCGCTGGGCTCATAACCCAGAGGTCGCAGGTTCGAATCCTGTCCCCGCTACTAGCGAGAAGGCCCCCGGAGAACTCTCCGGGGGCCTTCTTCATGTCCAGGTGGATCGGGGCGTCGAGCAGGAATGTGGGGTCGTCGGAATAGCGCAACGGGAGCCCTGGTTTTGCATTCCGTGGACTCAGTCGCAGGAGATGCAGCCTGGTTCGGCCCCAACGCCCCCGGGTATGCCTGGAAGTCAGTGGCAGACGTCGACCCGGTCGAAATCTTCCCGGGCATCACAGCCCGGCTGCTGTGGCGGGGCGAAGATGGCGCCAAGGCGGCGGTGACGACCATCGCCCCCGGCGCGGTATGGGGTGACGAAGACCATCACAGTCCAGGGCCAGAGGAAGTGTACGTCGTCTCCGGCGTGTTCAACGACGGCGTAAACGACTATCCCGCAGGGACTTTCCTGCACGCACCGGCGGGATCATGGCACATTCCGCAGTCGGCGTCGGGCTGTGTGTTGTTTCTCTTCTACCCGCAGGGTTAGCCGCGCCCGCAAAGCCGGCAGCTGGGCAATCCCCGAAAGTCACTGCGCCGCACGGCCACAGCATCAGCCGGCGAGCTCGATCGTCCCGCCTGGGATCGCGTCGATCAACATCCGGGTGTAGTCCGACGTCGGGTTCTCGTACACCTGGTCGGTGGGCCCGGAATCCACCACCTCGCCGCGTGACATCACGATCACGTTGTGGGCGATCTCCTTCACCACTGCCAGATCGTGGGTGATGAACAGGTAGCTCAGGCCGAGCTCGTTCTGCAGATCGCGCAGGAGCGTCAGGATCTGTGCCTGCACAAGCACGTCCAACGCCGACACCGCCTCGTCGCACACCACCACCTCGGGGTTGAGCGCGAGGGCACGGGCGATCGCGACGCGCTGCCGCTGCCCGCCGGACAGCTCGTTGGGGAAGCGCTGCATGACCGACTGCGGCAGTGCGACCAGGTCCAGCAGCTCCTTCACGCGAGCGGTGCGGGAGGACTTGTCTCCGATGCCGTGGATGTTCAGCGGCTCGGCGATCGCCCGGTAGATGGAGTACATCGGATCCAGTGACCCGTACGGGTTCTGGAACACCGGCTGTACCCGGCGGCGGAACTCCTTCGCGTCGGCGCCCCGCAGCGATGTGACGTCCTTACCGTCGAAATGCACTGTGCCCGAGGTCGCCTCCAACAGTCCCAGCACCATGCGCGCCACCGTCGACTTCCCCGAGCCGGACTCGCCGACCACCGCGGTGGTCGTCCCGCGTCGCAGCGTGAAACTGACATCGTTCACGGCGCGAAAGGTCGAGCCGCCGCGGAACGGGACGGCACCGCGGATCGGGAAGTCTTTGATCAAGTTGGTCGCGACCAGCACGTCCTGAGGGCCGGACGACACGTCCAGGCTGGATTCGGTGCCGGTGACCTTCGGCTGCAGCGCCTGGTCGCCCACGAGCTCGCCGTCGGTGCGCCGCGCGGCCAAGGAGGGCGCCGCGCGCACCAGCCGCTTGGTGTACTCGTGGTGGGGGTCCTGCAGGATTTGCAGGGCGGGTCCCGACTCGACCACCCGCCCCTTGTACATGACGACCAGGTGGCTGGCGCGTTCCGCGGCCAGGCCGAGATCGTGCGTGATGAGTAGGACCGCGGTGCCGAGCTCGGTGGTCAACTCCTCGAGATGGTCCAGAATCTGCCGTTGCACCGTCACGTCCAGGGCCGAGGTCGGCTCGTCGGCGATCAGCAGCTTCGGCCGGCAGGCGAGTCCGATCGCGATCAGCGCCCGCTGGCGCATGCCGCCCGAGTACTCATGCGGGAACTGATTGACCCGTTTGTCGGCGTCGCGCATGCCGGCCTCGCTGAGCAGCGCGATGGCGCGTTTGCGCGCGTCACCCCGCTTCGCCGCGCCATTGGCCTGCAGGGTTTCGCGGATCTGAAATCCGACGCGCCACACCGGGTTCAGGTTGGTGTTGGGGTCCTGCGGGACCAGCCCGACGCCGCTGCCCCGGATCTTCTCGAAGTCGCGGCGCGACGTGGTGGCCAGGTCCTGGCCGTCGAACAGAATCTGACCGCCGGTCACCTTGCCGGTCCCCGGCAACAGGCCCAGCACTGCGGCGGCCGTGGTCGATTTACCCGACCCGGACTCGCCGACGATGGCCACGGTCTGCCCCGGGTAGACGGTGAGGCTCGCGCCTCGCACCGCGGGCACCGACTTGCCCTGCGCGCGGAAATCGACCTGCAGGTCGCGGATGTCGAGTAGGGGCGCGGCCCCCTCGTTCGGCGTCTCGGTCATCAGCGGGTCCTCGCCTTCGGGTCCAGCGCGTCGCGCAGCACGTCACCGAGCATCATGAAGGTGAGGACGGTGATCGCCAGCGCCGCCGCGGGGTAGAACAGGATTGGCGTGCCCTCGCGGAGCAATTGCTGCCCGGCCGCGATGTCGATGCCCCACGACACTGCCGTGGACGGTAATCCGATCCCGAGATACGACAGGGTCGCCTCGGTGACGATGAAGATGCCCAGCGAGATGGTGCCGACGACGATCACCGGGCCCAGCGCGTTGGGTATGACGTGGGCGAACAGGGTGCGCACCCGGGACGCGCCCAGCGACCGCGACGCGGTGATGAACTCCTCGTTGCGGACCGCGATCGCGGCCGATCGGGCGATGCGCGCGATCTGCGGCCAGCTGAAGATCGCGAGCACGATCACCACGGTGAACACGGTGCGAGAACTGATCATCTGCATCGTGACCACCGCCGCGAGGATCAGCGGGATGCCGAAGAAGATGTCCGACAGCCGCGCGATCACCGAGTCGATCCAGCCGCCGAAGAAGCCGGCTACCGCGCCGAGCAGGCCGCCGATCAGGACCACGACGATCGTGGTCAGCACGCCCACGGCCACCGAGGCGCGGGCGCCGTAGATCGTTCGGGTGTAGATGTCGTAGCCCTGCCGGTCGGTCCCGAACCAGTGCTCGGCACTGGGCGGGAGCAGTGACTGCTCGAGCGAACCGTAATGCGGGTCCTGGCTGGTGAACAGTCCCGGGAAGAGCACGACGACCACGATGATCGCCAGCAGGAGTATCGAGACGACGAACTCCGGCTTGGTGCGCAGCTCCAGCCATGCGGACTTCCAGAAGCCGGCCGGCTGCACGTCGGCGTCGACCGCGTCGATCGCGGCGACGCTGACCACGTCCGGGCCCGCGACGAAACGCTCCTGGCCGGGGTAGAGGGTGGGTTGCGTCTGGGGCTCAGGCATAGCGGATCCTCGGGTCGAGGGCGGCGTAGAGCAGGTCGACCACCACGTTGGACGCCAGGTAGATGAGTACGAGCACGGTCACGAAGGACACGACGGTCGACGACTCGCCCCGGATCACCGCCTGATAGATGGTTCCGCCCACTCCGGGAATGTTGAAGATTCCTTCCGTCACGATCGCGCCGCCCATCAGCACACCGAGGTCGGCGCCGAGAAAGGTCACCACCGGGATCAGCGAGTTGCGCAGGACGTGCACCAGGATCACCCGCGGACGGGACAGCCCCTTCGCCGTCGCCGTCCGCACGTAGTCCGCCGAGAGGTTCTCCGCGACCGACGAGCGGGTCAGCCGGACGACGTAGGCGAACGACACCGCGCCGAGCACGAATCCGGGCAGCAGCAGGTGATAGACGTCGAGATGGCCGCCGACGGTGACGGGGAAGAGTTGCCAGCGCACACCGAACAGGTACTGCGCCGCAAAGCCGATCACGAAGATCGGGACGGCGACGATGAGGAGCGTCACGATCAGGATCGTGGTGTCGAACCACTTGCCCTTGTTCAGACCCGCGAGCACGCCGAACGTCACACCGAACACCGCCTCGACGGCGAGCGCGATGAGCGCGAGATCGACCGTGACGGGGAAGGCCCGTTTCATCACGTCGAACACCGGCTGGCCCGAGAAGGAGGTGCCGAAGTCCAACCGGAACACCCCGCTGATGTAGTGCCAGTACTGCGAGTAGAACGGCTGGTCCAGGTGGTACTGCGCGCGCAGCGTCGCGATCAGCGCGGGCGACATGGGCTTACCGCCGCCCAGCGCGGAGATCGGGTCGGCGGGCAGCAGGAAGACGAGCGCATAGATCAGGAAGGTGGCACCGAAGAACACGATCACCACCTGCCCGAGCCGGCTCAATCCGTATCTCAGCATCGGTTATCCCTTGGTGTTCTCGGCGTCGTCGCCCTTGGTGATCTGGGTGAAATCGGCCAGACCGTTCCAGGTCAGCTGGGCCGTCACACCTGGTCCGACGCCGCCGGCCGCGATGTAGTCCCAGAGCGGGATCACCGGGAGGTCGTGCAGCAGGATCGCCTGGGCCTGATTGACCAGCGCATACGACTGGTTCGGATCGAGCGCCCGTTCAGCCTCGATCAGCTTCGCGTCGAACGCCGGTGAACTGTAGACCGGATCGTTGGAGCCGGCGCCGCTCACGAACTGGGGCTGCAGGAACTCGATCATCGACGGGTAGTCGCCCTGCCACCCGCTGCGGAACGCCGTCCGGATGGTCCGCTTGGTGATTTCGTCCCGGACCTGCTTGAACGTCGGCTGCGGCGCGCCGTGCGCGTCGATGCCGAGCGCATTCTTCAACTGGTTCGACAGCGCGTCCACCCACACCTGGTGATCGCCGTCGGAGTTGTACGCGACCGCGAACGATCCCGACCACGGCGCGATCGCGTCAGCCTGCGCCCACAGTTGCTTGGCTTTGACCGGATCGAACTTCAGCACGTCATTGCCCGGGATGTTCGCGTCCCAGCCCGGTAGCGACCGGGCGGTGAAGTCTTCCGCCGCGCCGCGGGCGCCGCGGAAGATCGCCTTGATGATCTCGGGCCGGTTGATCGCCATCGAAATCGCCGCGCGTCGCAGGCGACCCTCCTCGCCGCTGAAGTGCGGGAGGAAATAGGGGATTCCGAGCTGCAAGTTCTGGGCGGTCGGTTTGGTCAGCGCCCTTTTCCCGAGCACCTTCTTGTAGGTGCCCAACGCGCTCACCGGCACAGTGTCGAGCACGTCGAGGTTGCCGGACTCGAGGTCGGTGTACGCGGTGTCGAAGCTGCTGTAGAAGATGAAGCTCAGGCCACCGTTCTTCGGCTTGTCCGGACCCTTGTAATTCGGGTTGCGCACCACATCGAGCTTGACGTTGTGCAGCCAGGCGTCCGGGCCCTTGAGCATGTAGGGGCCGTTCCCGACGGGGTGCTCGCCGAACTTGGCTGCGCCCTCGGCGAAGAACACATCGGGCAATGGCTTGAACGGCGTGAATCCGAGCCCCAGTTTGAAGTCGATGTTGGGGCTGGTGAGGCGCACCGTGAAGGTGTAGTCGTCCACCACCTTCAAGCCCGACATCTCGGTCAGCGGGGAACCCTCGGCGGCGACGGCGTCGTACCCCTCGATCGGTGAGAAGAAGCTCTGCTGCAGTTGTCCGTTGACGGTCGCCGCACCGAAATTCCATGCGCGGACGTAGTTTTCGGCGCGCACCGGGGTGCCGTCGGTGAAGGTCCAGTCCCGTCTGAGGTGAACGGTGTAGTTCTGATTGTCGGTGGTGTCCACGGACTCCGCGTTCGCCAACACCGGCGTGCCGTCAGCGGTGTAGCTGTACAGACCCGTGAACAACGAATCGACGATGCGACCGCCCATGTTCTCGTTGGTGTTGGTGGGCACCAGACCGTTCTGTGGCTCACCGCCGTTGACGGTGATGATCGCGTCCGGGCCGGTGCCGTAGTTGCCGCGCGCGCCTTCCAGGCTGCACCCCGACGCGGCCAGCACCACGCCCGTCATCGCCAAACACAATGACCTTGCCGCCCATTTCACTTCCGACCTCCGATCGAGTGGCTTCACATTTCCACAGGTCGATTCCGTCGGCCAGACGAGGAACGTCAGGCGACGAGCGCATCGCGCTCTTTCGGCAGTTTCGGCGGCGATGACGTGCCACGATGGAAACAGGGCAAACGATCGAGCGGTGTACCGATGAACGGTAGCGACAAGGCGTTGGGGCGTGTGGTCGCGCTGCTCGCACTGCTGTTCGTCGTTTCCCTCGCCCTGCGCGGCCATCTGCCCGGCAGCGGTCACCCGCAGCCCGACAAGCGGGCAAGCGGCACCGCGAGTCAGGTGGGCATCGACACCCTGCTGGTCGTCTCGGTGCTCATCGTCGCGATCGCCTTGATCGCATCGCTCCGGCGTCCGAGGACTCCGGGCGCGTCGGCGGCCTTCCAGTTGCCGGGGTCGTTCGAGGGCAAGCTCACGTGGAAGCCCGTCCGCCGTCTGCTGCTGATCGGTGGCGGGGTGTTCCTCGCCTGGCTGGTGATCCTGCTCCTGCTGTCACATCTGCAGCTGCTGCAACTACCTGTTCTGCCCTTCGCGGAACCCCCGCAGAACAGAGCGCCGATCACCCCGGTGCCATCACCGCCGCCGTCACCGGCACCGGGGCGGCCGCCCATGTCGCCGCCGCAACAGGAGCCCAGCGTCTTCGGCTACCTGCTCGCCGCCACCGTGATGATGTTGCTGCTGTGGGCTGTCGGCGGTGTCCTGGTCCGCAGAAGCCGGCGTGCTGCCGAACCGCAGCCGCCGGTCGCTGACGGCCCGGAACCGATGGTCGGGGAGTCCACACCCGAAACCCTGACGCGGGCAGCGGAATTCGGCCTGGCCGAGATCGGCGACCGCAGCCGCGGGCCGCGCGAGTCGATCATCGCCTGCTACGCCGCAATGGAGCGGGCTCTGGCGGACGCTCCCGGCGCCGCGCCACAGGAATCGGACACGCCGTCTGAAGTACTCGCCCGGGCCGTCGAACACCATGCATTGCACGCGGGCAGCGCGACCGAGCTGGTCGCCTTGTTCGCCGAGGCGCGCTTCAGCCCGCACGTCATGACCGAGCATCACCGCGAGATCGCCGCCGGGGCGCTGCTCCGGGTACTCGACGAGTTGCGGAGCCTGACATGAAGAGGCTTGAGATCGTAGGGATTACGTTGGTGATCGGAGCGGAACTGCTCATGCTCGTCCTCGGAGATCGCCGAGCGGTCGGGTGGGTGTCCGCGGTTGTCGCAGTGTTCGTGCTGTGGGCTGTCCGGCGCCGGCTCGTCGACCGCGGACCGCGGTTCGTCGAACCGGCCGGGAACGATGCGGAAGAGTCGTTGCGGGACTGGATCGTTCGGACCGAAACGCTGATCCAGTGGTCGGAGACGACGCGCGGCGACTGGGATCAACACCTGCGGCCCACATTGGCACGGGAGTTCTTCATGGCGACCGGCCCACAGCAGGCCAGGGACCCGGTCGCAATGCAAGCCACCGGCCGGATGGTCTTCGGGGATCAGTTGTGGCAGTGGGTGGATCCGCACGACGTCCGTCGGTCCAGCCGCGACGAGCCCGGGCCGGGCCGGGCCACGCTCGACGAAATCCTGCACCGATTGGAGCGGCTATGACCATGCCGGCGGAGCTGACGACGGCCCATTCCGAGGCGGTGCTCGACGAGATCGAACGCGTTGTGGTGGGCAAGCGAGCCGCGTTGACACTGATCTTGACCGCCGTGCTCGCGGGTGGCCATGTGCTCATCGAGGACCTGCCGGGACTGGGAAAGACGTTGATCGCCAAGTCTTTTGCGCGAGCGCTGGGCCTGGCCTTCACCCGTGTGCAGTTCACTCCGGACCTGCTGCCCGCTGATCTGCTCGGTTCGACCATCTACGACATGCAGTCCGGGCGGTTCGAGTTCCGGCGCGGGCCGATCTTCACCAACCTGCTGCTGGGCGACGAGATCAACCGGACGCCGCCCAAGACGCAGGCCGCACTGCTGGAGGCCATGGCGGAAAGCCAGGTGAGCATCGACGGCGAAACCCACCGGTTGCCGGCACCGTTCATCGTCCTTGCCACGGACAACCCGATCGAGTACGAGGGCACGTATCCGCTGCCGGAGGCACAGCTCGACAGATTCGCGGTCCGAGTCGAACTGAAGTACCTGTCGGGTACCGACGAAACGGTGATGCTGCGCCGCCGCCTCGAACGTGGTTCCGCCGAGCCGATGGTGAAACAGATTGTCGATGCCCATGATCTGCTCGCCATGCGCGAGTCGGTCGAGCAGGTGACGGTGCACGACGACGTCCTGCACTACGTGGTGTCACTGGCGGCGGCCAGTCGTAGTCACCCGCAGGTTGTCGTCGGAGCCAGCCCCCGGGCCGAGCTCGATCTCGTGCAACTTGCCCGTGCGCGTGCGCTGTTGTTCGGCCGGGACTACGTGATCCCCGAGGACGTCAAAGCACTTGCCATTCCGGTGATTTCGCACCGGATCAGTCTGAAGCCGGAGATGTGGGTCCGCAGTGTCCACGGCGGCGACATCGTGGCACAGCTACTGCAACGCCTGCCGGTGCCGCGGACCCGTGGTGGGCCGTCGTGACACATGCGACCGAGCCCCGTGAAGTCGAATTACGCTGGCGTGCCTCATCGCTCACGAAGGCCATCGCCACCTGTGCCGGCGTGGCCCTCGCCGCCGCCGTGCTGGGTCCGCGGTGGCAGCTCGTCGCCTTCGCGGCGCCGATGCTCGGTGTGCTGTGCTCGATCAGTTGGCAGCGCCCGTCTGCCAAGGTGTACGTGCAGGGGCAGCCGGGGCTGACCCGCTGTTTCGAGAACGACGAGACGCGGCTGACGGTGTGGGTGACGACGGACGCGCCGACCATCGCAGCCGAGGTGACGGTGTCGGTCGAATCAGGCATGGACATCGAGGTTCTCGAGAGCAGTGCCGCACCGCTGCAGACCGTCGCGGTGCGGGCCGAGCGCTGGGGACGCTATCCGATCCGGGCCGTCGTCGACGCGGTGGCGGGCGGGGGACTGCTGGCCGGGACGGGCACTGTCGAAACCGCCGAAGTCTTCGCCTTTCCCGTTGCGCCGCCCCAATCGACACCCATACCGCGTATCGAATTACCCGACCGGCTCGGCACGCATCTCACCCGGCACGTCGGACCGGGTGTCGAGTATGCGGACGTCCGTGCCTATCTTCCCGGCGACCAGTTGCGCACCATCAACTGGCCGGTGAGCGCCCGCCGGGGCCGGCTCCATGTCACCGAACGGTTGACCCACCGCGCCGCGGACGTGGTCGTGCTCATCGACACGAGCATGCAGCCTCTCGGCCCGGCCTCTGCCGCGATGGAGCGGGTCGTGCTCGGCGCCGCGCAGGTGGTGCAGAGCGCGCTGCGGAATGGTGACCGCGCCGGCATCGTCGCGCTCGGTAGCGCGCGGCCGCGGTGGATCGGCGCCGACATCGGTCAGCGCCAGTTCTACCGCGTGCTCGACGCCGCGATGGCCGTCGGGCGGGAATACGAAACCACGACAGGCACATTGGCGCCGCGCGCGGCCGTCCCGCCGGGCGCGATCGTGTTCGCCTTCTCGACGTTGCTCGACACCGCATTCGCGTTGGCACTCACCGAGCTGCGGAACCGCCGGCACACCGTGGTGGCGGTCGACGTGCTCGAAGGGCCTCCGTTCGACGGCGAACGGGATCCGACGCTGGCCCGCATGTGGGCGCTGCAGCGCCACGCGATGTACCGCGACATGGGGATCGTCGGCGTCGACGTCGTGCCGTGGCCGTCGACTGTCACTCTGGATCAGGCGCTGCGGTTGATGCCGGCACGCCGGCGGGCCGCGAGGCGGTGACGCGATGACGGCCGACGCGGCAACCCGGTTGGGTCAGCCTGGTGCCCAGGCACTTTCGGCTGGTTTCGGCGTCCTCATGGTCGCGGTGGCCGGTGTGGGGGCCCACGGCACGGCCGTGATTGTTGCCGTGTCGGCACTGGCGGCAATGGTGGCCGGGCTGGCGTTCCGGGCTGCGGCGACGGGGGCGGTGCTGCTCACGGTGGTGGTGCTGGCGCTGTCCGACTCGCCGGCACTGGTCGCGGCGCTGTCGGGACTCTCCGCGGCCGCGTACCTGCTGATGCGGCATGCGGCGGGCGCCGGGGTGGTCACCCTGACCAGGCCGACATTGCTTGCCATGCTTGGGTTCACGCTCGTCGGTGTGGTCGCCGGCGCGGTGGATCTGGGCCTACCGTGGCTGCCGCTGCTGGCGCCGCCGGCGGTGGTCGCGCTCTATTGGCTGGCGTTGGCACCGCACACCGAGTCGAACCGCTAGAGGAGTTCCAATCAGCGGAATTTCCCGAAACCAAAGTTCCGGTGACCGAAACCCGTAGTGCGCCCGAATGATCCGTCGAGCATTCTCCTGGTCGAGAGCCGTTTCCGACAGGCTCATGAAGGAGATCACGGTGACAGCGGTTGTGAGCGGCGAGTTCGTGGATTTCGGTGCTGAGGAACTGTCCGACCTGCACGGTGTATTGCGCGACCTACGGGCCCGCGCGCCGTACGCCGAGGCGCGTTTCCACGGCATGCCCGCGCTGATCATTCTCAGCGACGAGTTGGTCACCGACCTCTTCAAGGACGAGGAGACGTTCCCGGCCGCGGCGATGTACGGCATGACGACCGGCCCCGCCATGGGCAAGACGCTGCAATGCATGGCCGGTCAAGAGCACCGCACCAACCGCGCGCTCGTCTCGCCGGCATTCCGTCGAGCACTCATCAAGACGTACAGTGCCGAACTGCTCGAGCCGATCGCGCAGGACCTCGTCGACCAGTTCGCCGGCAGGGGCCGGGCCGACCTGGTCACGGAATTCACCCAGCAGTACCCGTTCCGGATCACCAACGAGCTGTTGGGTCTCCCGGTGGACGACTATGCCCTGTTCGCCAAGTGGGCCCACGACTTGTTCTTCTACCCGACGGATCCCGACGCCGCGATGCGAGCCCGGGAGTCGTTCACGGACTACCTCCGGCCGCTGGTCGAGGACAAACGGCAGAACCCGTCCGACGATCTGTTGTCCAAGCTCGTCACCACCGAGGTCGACGGCGTCCGGCTGACCGACGAGGAGATCTATTCGTTCGTCCGGCTCCTGTTTCCGGCGGGGGTGGACACGACCTACCTGAGTCTCGGAAACACGTTGTGGGCGTTGCTCACTCATCAAGACCAGCTCGATCGGGTCCGGAACGATCCGGACGAGGCCCGGTGGGCGGTGCAGGAAGGATTGCGCTGGGAACCCGGGCCGTCGATCATTCCGCGCTTCGCGGCCACTGACGTGACCTGGCACGGCATCGACATTGCCGCGGGCACGTGGCTGCTGCTGGCCATCGCGGCGGCCAACCGGGACCCCGCCGTGTACACAAACCCCGACCTCTTCGACACCAGCCGGCATGCGACCGCACAGCTGAGCTTCGGCACCGGGCCGCACGTGTGCCTCGGCCAGGCGCTGGCCACCACGCAGATGGAGATCGCGGTGAAGGTGCTGCTGAACCGACTGCCCGGCCTACGGCTCGCCGATCCGTCCAGTGTCCGGATCGCCGGACGACTCGGAACCGAGTTGCGCGGCCCCGACCACCTGCAGGTCGTCTTCGATCCGCAGTGATTCCGTCAGGTGCCGGTGAGTTCGGTCAAAGTAGCTGCGGTCGAGCGTATTTCACGGACGTATTCGTCACGCTCGGCGCGGCTCACCTGTGATCTCAGGCAGCCGATCTGCAATTCGTAGACGGCATTGCCGCCGCGATCGAACACCGGAGCGGACAGGTAACTGATCGACAGTGCGGCGTCGGCAGCCAGTTCCTCGGTGGTGTAGGGCCGGGCGCTCAATCTGCTCAGGAACTGGAACAACCGCTGCCTGAGGGCGCCGCTGCGGGGGTGCTCGGCCAGCAATCCGACGACCTCGCCCACGACCTCGAGGATCTCGAGTGCGGCACCGTCGGCGCCGAACACGGCCACTCCGCTACGGCGGACCTGGCGTAGCAACGCCTGCAGTACCGGACGGTGGGCCGCCGGCGCCGTATCGATCCAGTCGTGTTGTGACTGCTTGTTGCGATAGGCCATGACCGACACACCCAACGGCGCGGTCATCGGCAGGCGCGCCCCGGTGTCGACGCCGGCGGGCACCTGGCCCGGCCCGGCGGCGACACCGACCATGGTCATTTCGGTCTGGTCGACGAGCGCCAAGGAGACGGCACACCCGACCCGGTCGGCGAGCTCGGCCAGCACATGGGAGAAGGCCTCCGAGGGGGTCAGCTGCGACTGCACCGCACCGGCGAGCCGCAGCAGACCGGGGCCCAGCCGGTAGCGGCGGTCGGCCTGCCGCGTCACCCAGCCCGCCTTCGAAAGTGCCGCCAGGATCGACGTCACCGTCGACCGGCTCAGTTCGAGGCGAGATGCCATGGCGGCCACCGATACCGGCTCGGCTTCGGTGGCGATGAACTCCAATACCGCCACGACGCGGTCGGTCGGTGGTGAATCGACGCGTGCAGGCGCGTCCGCGGCCGTCACACGTGGTCCTGGACGGAGCCAGCTGGCGAGAAATGGCGCATATTCGTCACTTTATCAATTTCTCTGGCGATATGCCGTCGTCTGCTTCAGGCTGACATCACTTGACATCAGGACATCGCAAAAATCAGGAGCAACAAGCATGAGCGTCGAGGTCGAAAGCTGCCCGCCCAGTGCAGTTCTCGAGCGGGCATCCCTGGTGCTCGGCACGTTTGACGGGCCTGGCCGGCAGACCTTCACGCAGATCGTCCGGCGCACGGGCCTACCCAGAACGTCCGTCCACCGCATCCTCGAGCATCTGGTCGAGCTCGGCTGGCTCCGGCGAAATGGACGCGACTACGAACTCGGATTTCGGCTGGCCGAATTGGGTTACCTTGCGATACATCAGGATCGGCTGCACCGCGCGGCCATGCCGTTTCTCTGGGACCTGCATCAGGCCACCGGTCACACCGTGAACCTGGCCATCCTCGATGGTCTCGATGTCGTGCATCTGGGCGTCGTCGGTGACCGGGCTGCGGTCACGGCTACGCCGGCGGCGGGCCGTCGCCATCCGGCGCAGTCCTCGGCCATGGGGCGGGCGATGCTCGCGCACGTACCGGCCGGCCGGCTGGCTGCGGTCGAGGCGGCGACATCGGGTGCGCTGCGTGAGGAGCTGGCGCTGGTGCGGGCACGGGGCTTCGCGGAAGACCGGGACGAAACATTGACCGGGATAGCGTGTTTGGCCGCTCCGATCGGGCGCGGAGGCGAGATCTGCGCTGCGGTATCGATAAGTGGAGCAGCCGGCCGGATGGCACCTGACCATCGGCTGGTGGCCCTGGTTCAGACGACTGCCGCACGCGTCTGGCGAGCGTATTCGGGCCGACCGGCCGGAGTGCGTCGACTGCGAGCCGTGCGTTGATCGTCCGGTGCGCGAATGTTGCTGGCGCAGTGGGTAGTTCCGCTCATCGGAACCGTAGCTGCGGTGGTGCGGCTCGGCGTGGTCGCATGTGATGGGCTGGTGGCCGACGAGAATGTCGCGACCCGCTTTCTCGATACATATCAACGGATTCCGCCCAACCGGAACCTCAATGGAGAGGAGTGCGATGAGTGCTGCAACGAGCATTGGTCGTGTCGGAGGACTAGCAGTTGCGCTCGGCGTCGGGACCGCGGTCCTCACCGGGCACGGGGTGGCCTGGGCCGATGACGGTTCCACGGGGTCGGGAAGCAAGACCGGCACCAGCTCGGCGTCGGATTCGGCGGCGCCGAAAGCCGCCACCTCCGGCGACAAGGCTTCGGCCGGTTCCAGCCGTAAAGCGCGTAAAGGCCTGAAGAACGGCTCAAAAACATCGGACACTGCGGGTTCGTCCACCGCCTCTGGTCAGACGGGCGGCACCTCCGGCACGCCGGCCGAGAGCGACACCGCCCCTGCAGCCGCTGATGACACGAAGACCGGAAGTGCTCCGCGGAGCAAGAACAAGTCACCCAAGCCACAGCCGAAGCCGAAAAGTCCCGGCGCGCAACAGGCGCTCTCATCGAACACTCCCGCATCGACGCCGGCGGCGGCTGGCTCGGTGCCCTCGACATCATCGACGGCCAAGAGTGGGTCGCCGAGTGCCGTGGTTTCCGCGACCGCGGCAGCGCCCGCTGCCGTCGCCCCACGCGCCGCGAACCTCTCGACGCTGTCGGCGTCGGCGCCGGCAGTGACCACCACCCGGCCGGTCGTATCCACGGCGGCCACCGCGCCGGCGCATTTCCTCACGGCCGCGGTGTCCGGCATCACGACGGCCGTCTCGAACCTGCTGGCACCGTTCGCCGGCCATTCGCCGACCGCACCCGCGCGGCCCGGCTCGCTGGAAGGGTTCCTGTCATTGGTCCGTCGCGAGCTGGACTCCTTGTTCCGCAGCAAGCCGCCGACCATCAGCTACGACGCGGCGCAGACGCTGCAGATGAACGGTGCCATCCTCGGCCAGATCACCACGTCGGATCCCAACGGCGACAACGTGAAACTCCACGTGTCGACGGGTCCGGCCAACGGGACCGTGACCTTGTTCGCGGATGGCTCGTTCAAGTACGTGCCGAATCCGGAGGCGTTGGTGCACGGTGGGACGGACAGCTTCACCGTGACCGCAAGTGATCTCAAAGGTGACCCGCTGGGTCTCAACGTGATGTCACCCGGACCGCACACCACCACCAAGGTGATCACCGTCAGCACGGTGGCGCAGACCAGCCCGCTGGCGACCGCGACCGAAATCAGCACCGAGCAAAGGGCACTCGCGCTCCTGAACTCCGGCGCGATGGATGGTGCGATCGCCGCCCTGAAGCAGAAGTGGATCAACACCCAAGCCGTGACGTTCTCCGACGTGCCCGGCGGCGTCGACGCCCAGAACATGGCGATGCTCGATGCGGCGGTGCGGCAGTACGCCATGTATTCGGCAATGGCCGCTATCAACATCGCGGACAACGCCGCGGGCAATCCGTCGTTCAACTGGATCGCCACGCCACCGCACACCATCGGTGGCGTGACCTCGCCGGGCAACCAGGTGCTCTACGACAACCCGGACACCTTGTACCGCATGGCGTTCATCAGCGATGGCAAGAGCTACGTCATCCACGGCAAGATCAACGGCCAGATGCCGCCCGACGTCAACATCACGGCGCAGATCGGTGCCACGGGCCAGTCATCGGCGATCATCACCGGCGACCAACTGCAGGTCAATCCTGACGGCACGTTCACCATCGTCGCGGGCCGCGACCCGGCACTGGCCGGCACCACCAACTACCTGTTCCTGGGTGACGGCCCCGCGGGGACCAATGCCGGCCAGATCTTCGTGCGCAACACGGTCACCGATTGGAACACCAACCAGGGCCTCAGCCTGACCATCGAGCAGACCTCCGGTACCAATACGACATTGCCGTCGGCGGCGATCACCAACATCGCCAACGGCGTCGTGATGCAGGCCGTCAACGTCACGTCGGACGCCTGGCTGCCGCTGGCGGGTCAGGATCCGGTCAACACGCTGCCGCAGCCGACCAACGCGGGCTCTCAGACGTTGTCCACGCAGAAACAGAGCATCGGGCACTTCAACCTGGCCGACAACGAGGCGCTCGTCATCACGCTGACGCCGGGCACCGCCAAGTATTTCAACGTGCCGGTGACCAACGCCTGGACCATCTCTCCGGATTACACGACGGGCGACCCGACGAGCCTCAACAACGCGCAGGCCATCGCCAACCCGGATGGGTCGTACACCCTCGTCGTCGCCAAAACCGATCCGGGCGTGGCGAACTGGGTGTCCACCGGCGGCCTGAACCAGGGCACGATCTTCGCTCGCTGGCAGGGCCTGGATCCGAATGCCACGGTCCAGCCGACGCTTTCGGCGCAGGTCGTCACGCTCGACCAGCTGAAGACCGTGCTGCCGAAGACCACGGTCTACGTCACCGAGGCGCAGCGCGCCCAGCAGATCGCGGAGCGGCAGAGCGGGTACACCCTCCGGACGGCGCCCTACGTGTCGATCGGTGGCACGACGGCAGTCTGAGGTCTGCGGCGGTGACGTTCATGGAACGTCACCGCCGCTTCAGGTTTCGGCGTCCGCGGGGCTAGGCGTCGACCAGCACGTCGGTCAGCCGCATCGCGATGGTCGCCCGCCGCGAGGCCAGCTGCCGCGCTGACCGCTGAATCTCCGCTGTCTGCTCGGTCCGGACGGCCTGGTAGCGCTGGAGTGCCGCGGCGACATCACCGTCCTGCGCATCGGACAGTTGACGTGCGAGTTCGGCACCGTCCTGGATGGCCTGATTGGCGCCCTGCCCGCCGAACGGCGTCATCGGATGCGCGGCGTCACCGAGCAGCGCGACGCGCGCTGTGGTCCAGCGCGCGATGGGATCCCGGTCGTAGACCGGGTGCATGTACATCGGCCCGGTGGCGCCGCGGATCAGCTGACCCACGACGGTCTCGAAATCATCGAATTGCCTTGCCAGTGCTGCCAAATCCGCACGCGCCGACCACAGGTGCAGTGGTGGTTCGTCGATACCGAGGGTCGCGTCGACCGCTACCTGCCGGCCCGCGCGCACCGGCATAGCGATGACGTGTTTGGCGTAGTCGGCCGAATGCCACGAGCGCAACCGGTCGTTCGGGCGGGTACCGAGACAGTCGACGGGGCTGACGGCGCGGAAGATCACCGAACCGCAGTAGTTGATCGAGTCATCGCTGAAAAGCCCACGCACAGTGGAACGCAGCCCGTCGGCCCCGATCACCAACTGCGTCCGGATGACGGCGTCGTCGGCGAACGTGAGCTCGACGTGATCGTCATGCTCGGCGAGACCGGTCAGCTGGTGGCGCAGCCGAACTCGGTCCCGGCCGAGATGCGCCACCATCAGGGCATGCAGATCGGCCCGGTGGACGGTGCGCGGCGACACCTCGGCGTCGGCGTATCCGAACCGGCCGTGTTCCGAACCGATTTCCGGGATTGCCGCGTAGTCGGCGACGGACTCGACGTGACCGGTCTGATCGTGTGTCTCGAAATAGCGCGTCGCAGAGGAGATCCGGTTGAACTGCTCGAGCATGCCCCATTCGCCGAACAGTCGTAGCGTCGGTGGTGAGATGCCGAGCGGGCCGCCGACCTCGCCGAGCTCACGGGTCTTGTCCACCACGATGGCGTGGTGGCCGCCCTGCTGTAGTGCGATCGCCGCGGCGAGTCCGCCGAGGCCGGCGCCCACGATGACGACGGGTGCGGTGGTGTGGTCTGACACGTTGGGTGCCTTTCGGTTTCAGAGATGAGTGAAGCGCGCCAGGCCCTCGGCGTCGAGCGCGAGTCGGGGCACGGTGTCCGGTCGGTGGCTGACGACGGTGCGCACGTTGCCGATCGGCAGCCACAGCCCGTCATGGATGATTCGGGACTGGATGTCGTGCACCAGCTTTCGGCGCTCGGCGGGCTCGGGGCAGTGCAGCTGAGCGTCGAGCAGGTCGTCGAGCCGATCGCGTTCCACGCGGCACATCGCGTTGCGTTGATCGAGCGCGAACTGGTACCGCAACGCATCGGGATCGGTTGCCGTGTAATAGAAGAACCGGAAATCGTAGTCGCCAGTCTGCTGCCGCGACCGGAGCTCGCCGAAGTCGACGTCGTGCAGCACCAGCTCGATGCGATGGTCCGCCCACTGGCCGGCAACCGCGGACAACAGTCCGGCGTCGACGGGGGAGAACGAGCTGTTGAACACGACCTCGAATCGCAACCCGTCGGCGGCGGCCGCATCGAGCAACCGGTGTGCCGCTGCCGGTTCGTGCCGCAACTGGTCTGAGCAATCCAGGTAGTGCAGCGCGGTCGGCGTGAGCACCGAGCCGGCGACGGTGTAGCCGCACGTCTGCAGGATCGGGCGCAGTCGCTCACGATCGATCAGCAGCGACAACGCACGCCGGATTCGGTGATCGGCGAGCGGACCGCGGGATGCGTTGGGGCACAAGCCGTAGCTGATGCCCGGGTTGTGGATATCGGCCGTCACGAAGCCGTCGGTGCTACCGGCGCGC
The DNA here is from genome assembly GCF_055384815.1 of Mycobacterium toneyamaense. Classification (NCBI taxonomy): domain Bacteria; kingdom Bacillati; phylum Actinomycetota; class Actinomycetes; order Mycobacteriales; family Mycobacteriaceae; genus Mycobacterium; species Mycobacterium toneyamaense. Next base: position 4,257,003 of record NZ_AP040333.1, on the reverse strand, counting down.
ACCGCGGCGGATCCGTCGTCGCGCGCGTCGAACACCAGACGATGCCTGCCATCGACGAGGCACCCCGACTCCGCCGGCACCCACGAGCCGGTGCCGAGGCGCATGTCACCGGTCGACGGCTTGCTGACCGCCAAGTTCACACCGGCCAGACTGTGCAGGAATGCGGCGTTGTGCCGCTCGAACCGGAACGTGACCGTCTCGCCGCGTGATTCGACGGCTGACAGTCCGGTGAGCGCGGCAACCGCCGCCGGCAGGGGAGTGGCGTCCGCAAGGTCGGTCATGATGTCGCGGAAGCTGTTTCGGACCAGCTCTGCGGTGAGCGGCGTGCCATCGGAGAAGTGCCGGCCGGGCGGGACCGTCACTTCCACGGTGAGCGGATCGGGGCGACGCCACGACGACGCCAGCCACGGTCGCAGCTGGGCGGTGACCGGGTCGATGTCGACGAGGCTCTCGAACACCTGTCGCACATAGGTTTTCGAGATGCCGTTGTAGGCCAGGCGCGGGTCCGTGGTGAGTTGCCCGGGCGGCCAGGCGAAGACGATGTCGCGCCTCACCGTTGGACCTCCACACGAGCGGTGACGACCGGCCGTACGGCGACGGACGCGATGACCCCGACGACGGCGATCAGCACCCCGGCGAAGATGAGCAGGCGGTGCGGATCCGCGAAACCGCCGATCGCCGTTGCCCCTACCGACACCCCGATGGCCGCGCCCAACGCCCGCAGGTAGTGGTACACCGCGGAATCGAACGTCACCCGGCCGGAACTCGTCAGCACGTTGGTGGCCAGTGAACTCCAGAGGAAGCCCATGGCGCCGCCCATCATGGTGGCACTGATCAGCGACGAACCCACATGCTCGGCGCTGACCGCGACCCAGCAGCCGGCCAGTGCTAGGCAAGCCGCTCCGTAAGCCACCAACCGGGTGTTCTTCGCGGCATCGCCGGGGCGGCCGAACCTCGAGATCGGCAACAGACCAGCGACCACCGCCATGGGCACGAGAACGAGCGCCGCCCGGTACGAGGTGAAAGAGTGCACCCGTTGGAGGACATAGATCACCACCAAGGTGAAGACGTTGGTCGCGATGCCCGCCACGAAGACGATCAGGAAGCTGCGATACAGAATCGGCCGGCGACCTCCGTCCCCGGCTGACGATCGGCAGGCGCCGATGACCACGACGCCCAGGACCGTCGCCAGCGCGCCCAACGCGGCCTTGGTCGTCAGCTCACTCGTCGTCCCGGCCGCCAGGAAGATGACGACCTGCGCCAGCCCGAAACCGATGATCAAACCCGCACCTTGGCGGGAGGTCTCGGGCGCAGTCTCGAGTTCGGGTGCCTGCGCCCGCGCGCCCCACGCCAGTAGCGGAATCGACACAACCGTCGTCAGCACCGTCTCGTACGGGAAGGCCCGCCACCCCCACGCGTCGTTGAGCACCGCGGTGATCAGTGGTGAACACAGCGCTGACGCCGACACCACGAACCCCCAGGTGCCGAGGAATGCCGTGTGGTGATCGGGATAGAACTGCTGTCGCGCGATCCGGAACAACTGCGGTGCCAGCACGGCCGACGCCGCGCCCTGCAGGAACCGGACCACGATGAGGATCCAGAACGACGGGCTGAGGCTCGCGGCGACGCCGAGTACCGCGAGCGCTGCCGAACTGACGTAGAACGTGGTGAGCGGCCGGCAGCGGTGCAGTAGCAGGCCGGCCGGCAGGAGGGTCGCACAGAACCCGGCGAGAAAGGCCACGCCGACGTTTGCGGCCAGCCCGTAGGGCACGTGAAAGAAGTCCGAGATCGACGCGTTCAAGAGAACGGTCGCGGAGGAGTTCGAATAGAGGGTGTACTCAGCGAGGTACAACGACGCCGCAACGGCGTAGAGAGATGGCTTCATTTCTCATCACAGGAACTGGAGGGGTGAACGTTCGGGCAGCGGAAATCAGCGCGCGAATTTGTTCAGGGGCGCCAGGCGGGCGCGGTTCCAGATCGAGGAGAGAAAAGACGGGGCGCACGACGAATGCGCCCGCACCATGGGTGCGGAAGCCTGGTCGGAACGAGCACCCACGCCGGCGACTATACCGGCCGGCGCGGTCGGTACCCGCGCTGCTGGAAGGTGGAATCCCGGTCGCCGAGTTTGCCGGAAACCTGACTGGATCGCGCATCTGGACGCGGTCCTAATTGCTGTGGAATGAATATTTGCTGGTCAGGGTTTTGTCTTACTTTCCTGTATGCGGGTAAGATGCGGAGATGCTGTTTCGCCACGTACATCGCGCGGTCGTTGCTGGCGCGGTCGCTCTGCTCACGGTTGCGGCCCCGCTCGTCATCACGGGCGTGGCGCCGGTGGCTGCTGCCGACGACTGTCCCGACGCCGAAGTCATCTTCGCGCGCGGCACCGACGAGCCGGCAGGTATGGGCCGGGTCGGGGATGCCCTCGTTGATGCGCTGCGCAAGCAGGCCGGCGGCTTGACCATCAGGTCGTATGCGGTGGACTACAAGGCCACCATCACGCAGCGGCACAGTGGCGAGGGGGCCAAGGACGCGATCGCTCACATCAAGTCCACGGCGTCGGCTTGCCCCGATACAAAGATCGTTCTGGGTGGCTACTCGCAAGGCGCGAGCGTCGTCAACATCGTGGCCGGCTTCTCCGGTATCAACTGGGGTGATCCGTTGCCGCCTGAGTACAACAAGAACATCGCGGCCGTCGCTACTTTCGGCAACCAGGCAGACCGCACCGACGGAGCGCCGCCGACCCAGAACTCACCGCTCAGTCCCAAGGCGATCGACCTCTGTAATCCTGCCGACCCGATCTGCCACGCCGGTGCGGGCAATTCCTGGAGTGGACACACGCAGGGTTATGTTCCCGCTTACACGGACCAGGCAGCGGCTTTCGTGGCGTCGAAGCTCCTTGCCGGCTCGCATCTGACACCGCCCGGGTACGGCTCGCAGTTCCCGGCGTATGGCCCGCAGCCCGGTACCAACCCGCAAATGGGCTACGGCGCATTGCCCGGACCTCCGCAGACGTACGGCACGCCGCCGGGCCCGCAGGCCGGCTACGGATTGCAGCCTCCCAGTTCGGTTCCGTCGACCTCCTCTACGACGTCGCCGACTCCCGGACCCGCTTTGTCGTAGCGCCGCTGCCGTGCGCAGCATTACGTGCGCACAACAGGTTTCGCAGTTTTCGGCGGACTCCACGACCGGCATCTTGAGCGCTACGGTGACGAATTAAGTTGCAAGCGAACTGTTTTGATGCAATTCATGGCACGCCGGCCTGTCGGAGGCGTGAGTACGCCATCGTCGCGCGCAACCACAGTTACGTCAGAACTGCTGTGGAACAACGGGTCTAGCGCGTCGTGGCATTGACGGTGCTGTGATAAAACCGGCGAAATTCCGTTTCAGGTAAGCACGGCAAAGTCCTGAAGAATTGCTGTACGTCACGCATTGTGCGGCGTACGCTTTTTCCAGCTGCGCCGGGTCGGCCCGCCTCGGCGCAGTGCGAACTTCGGGAGCAACCATGTTGGCCCAAGGATTTGACGTCGTCATCGTCGGTGCTCGGTGTGCCGGCTCGCCGCTGGCCGCGATGCTGGCACGGCAGGGTGTGAACGTTGCGGTAGTCGAACGCGCGACGTTTCCACGGGACACCCTGTCGACCCACATCTTCGAGGCCGACGGGTTGGCATTTCTCGATCGCCTCGGCGTGACGGACCAACTGCACGCCACCGGTGCGCCGTTCATGATGCGGTCCAATTCCCGCGCCGAGGACTTCCAGTTCAATGTCAGATGGCCGCAACGTGCAGGCGACGTCGGCGGTAGTGCCTCCGTCCGGCGCACCCTGCTCGATCCGATTCTGGTCGGCGCCGCCGAGCAGGCGGGGGCAGAGGTACGGATGGCCGCCGACGTCACCGGACTGCTGCAGGACGGTGGGCGGGTCACCGGCGTGCGCGTCAGGAACGGTGGCCACGAGAACGAACTCCGTGCCCGACTCGTCGTCGGCGCCGACGGCCGCAACTCGACCGTCGCGAATCTTGTTGCGGCGCGTAAGTACAACGTCGTACCGAATCAACGTTTTGCGTACTGGGCGTTCTTCGAGGGCGCGAACATGCCGGAGGAGCCGACCAACGTCTTCCATCGGTGGGCCGACAAGTTCGTGATCGGCGCGGCGGCCGACAACGGGCTGTATCAGGTCATCGTGATCCCCGAGCTGAGTGAGCTACCGCGATTCCGCACCAACCTCGAACGCAGCTTCATGGACCACGCCCTGAGCTGTGAACCGGTGGTCGAGGCGCTCGAGGGCGCTCAGCGAGTCGGCAAGTTGTTCGGGATGGTCCACTACAACGGTTTCTTCCGGGACCCGTGCGGACCCGGGTGGATGCTGGTCGGCGACGCCGGTCATTTCAAGGATCCGTCGCCCGGGCGGGGGATCGGTGACGCATTCGCACAGGTTGACGCGGCGGTGCCGGCAATCGTTGCGGGACTGGGCGGTTCACCGGAAGCGCAGGACGCGGCACTGGCGCGCTGGGGCCGGTGGCGCGATCGCGAGTTCTCCGATCACTACTGGTTCGCCAACGATCTGGGCAAAGCGGGGCGGGTGCCGGCAGTGTTCCCGCAGATGGTCGCGGACCTGCATGACAAGGGGCAGATCGGGCGGTTCCTCGATCTCTTCACGCACCGGGAGAAGCCCTCGCAGGTGCTGAGTCCGGCTCGGCTGTTCGGCTCGGCCGGCCGGCTGCTGCGGCAGCAGCACCGGGGCAGACGTGCCCTGCTGAACGAGGTGCGCACGCTGGTCGGCGAGAATGCGCGTCACCAGTTCCTCAACCGTCGCCACGCGTACGCAACTCCGGCCGAGACCCTGAAACCCGCCGGTGCGACGGAGGTTGACGCCACCAGCACTGCGTGAGCGTGTGTCAGGTCAGGGTGTATGACGTCATGGACAGCGAACCGTAGGTGTAGCCGTCGACGAGCACGTGCGCCGGGGTGTCGGCGGCTGCGCACAGCCCGGCGAAATAGAGCATCGGGATGAAATGATCCGGGGTCGGCGCGGCGGCGGCGAAGTCGGGATGTTCCCGAAGCCGCAGAATGTCGGCCGGTACCGCCGTGAGCAGATCGGCTGCCGCGTCGTCGAACCTTGTGGCCCAATCGAATCCACTGTCGGGTAGCCGGGCGTTCATGGCCCGCAAGTTGTGCACGATGTTGCCGCTACCGACGATCAGCACTCCGCGGCTGCGCAATTCGGCCAGTTGCGCGCCGAGCGCGACGTGCTCCTCCAACGGCTTATCGGCGTTGATCGACAACTGCACCACCGGGATCGAGGCATCGGGGAAGGCATGCACCAACACCGACCAGGTGCCGTGGTCGATGCCCCAGCTGTCCCGGTCGGACCCGACCCACGTCGGTTTGACGGTCTCGGCGATCTCGTCGGCCAGCTCGGGAAGTCCCGGCGCGGGGTACTGCACATCGAACAGCTCCTGCGGGAAGCCGTAGAAGTCGTGGATGGTGCGGGGATGGGCCATGGCGGTGACCGCGGTGGCGTTGATGTACCAGTGCGCACTGACCACCAGGATCGCCCGGGGCCGTGGTACCGACTGGCCGAACTCTGTCCATGCGGCCGTGTACCGGTTGTGTTCCACGGCGTTCATCGGACTGCCGTGGCCGATGAACGCGGCGGGCATGATCGTGGGCAGGTCGGCTTGTCCGGTCATCATCTGCAACGCTACCGGGATCAGGCTCCCGTCGCCGCTACGGCGGCGGCGCGCCCTGCCCGACGGCCGAAGAATGAACCGGCACCGAGCTGGGTGCCGCTGGAGTATCCCTTGGCGTCCTGCGCGATGGTGGAGGCGCAGGCGCCGGCGGCGTACAGCCCGGCAATGGCGGTGCCATCGTCGCGGAGCACCTCCCCGTCGACCGAGATCGCCAGACCGCCGAGGGTGAAACCGCTGTAGAACGCCTTGCCGAGACTCAGATCGAACGCCGCCCATGGGCCGACGTCCTGCGGCTCGAGATACGTTGTCGCCTTGTGGAAGTCGGGGTCCTCGCCGCGTGCCGCATTCGCGTTGTACCTGTCGAGCGAGGACTGTAACCGGCCGGCCGGGATGCCGAGTGCCGCCTCCATCTCGGCGACATCTTCCCAACCGTCGATCAACTGAACCAACGGCATCGTCGGCATCTCGACATGACGTGAGTCGACGACGAGGTACGCGACGCTGTCGGGCTGTTCGAGGACGAAGGCGGAAGTTCGTGCGTGATAAGAGTCTTCGGCGACGAACCGGTCCCCGTTGTGGTTCACGATCAGGCCGGTGAGGAGGGTGGCGGGCGGATATACCGGAGCGGTCATGAATGCCTGGTCCAGGTATCTGGTCGCGGCGCCGACGGATTGACCGAGTCGGATTCCGATGCCGTCGTCATAGGTGCTGCCCAAGGCGAAAACGCGCTCATCGGCCAGTCGAGGCACATGCTGCGCCAGCATCTCGCGGTTCATCACGAATCCGCCGGTGGCCAGGACGACGGACTTCGCCCGCACGGCGCCCGTCTCACCGAAGTGCTTCCAGGTTGCGCCGACGACCCGGTCATCGTCGACGACGAGTGCGGATATGCCTGTTTCGTAACGGATTTCCGCGCCGAGTTCGCCCAGTCGCTCGACGAGAAGCTTGACCACCATGCCCGCGCCGCCGGTATCGCCGGGCACCGGGACCTTGTGACCTCGCGGTGCCGGAACCGCTTGCTCGCGGTACGGCCACACCTGCTCGTTGCCGGTGTACATCAGGCCCTGCGTCTCCGGCTGGATGACGGCCTTGTGCGGGTAGTAACTGCGCTCGAACTCGAAGCCCAGGGCCTCCAGCCACCGGAGATGTTCGGGACTGCCCTCGCAGTAGGCGTTGATCAGTTCCGGCACAGGCTCTTTGGAGACCGCGGTCAGATACTTGGCCATCTCGGCGGCGGAGTCGTCCTGGCCGGTTGCCTCCTGGACCGCGGTGCCGCCGCCCAGGTAGAAGTGGCCGCCGGCCATCGCCGTGGTGCCGCCGGCCACCGCGGCACGTTCCAGCACGAGTACGCGCGCACCTGAGGCGGCTGCTTCCACCGCTGCGCAGCCTCCTGCCATGCCGAGCCCGACGACGAGAACGTCGACCTCGTCGGAGAATGACGAAACACTTTGTGCTGATACTGTTTCCGGAATCATCACGCGCCCGCCGCGGCGGTCTTGATGTACTCGAACATCGCGTGAATCTCGGGGCTGAACTTGCCGAGCTCGATATACGGCACCCCGGCCGACGCGCCGTCGACATAGACGAAACGCATCAACCCGCCGGACATCTCACCCTCCTGGACGATGGCCAGACCCTGCTCTTGCGCCGACGCCACGGCGGCGTCGAAATCGGCCGGCTCGAAACACACGTGGTGCAGGCCCGGGCCGCTGCGAGCCAGGAATTCGGTGTAGATGCTTTTGCCGCGCACCGGTTCGATCAGCTCCAACTGCATGTCGCCCGAGTAGGACAAGGAGATGTGGGCCGTGAAGTCGGCGGGCTCGCCGTGCAGGCGGCAGCTCTCCGGCCCGAACTCGATGTCGGGCATCCGGACCCATGAACCGATCCCGAACTGCTTGCTCAGCAACTGCTCGGTCGCCTCGATGTCCGCGGTGACCCAGGCGATTTGGCAGATCGGTCCATAAGAGACGGTCATGGGTTTCCTTCCGGGGAGCCAGCGCATGGCGGGACGAACCACCTCAAAATAAGCGTCGTCACTTAATTGGTCAAGCGTCAGTGATTGCAATCTGAAGCCAGAGAACTACACTGAAGCCCGTGAGTCGGTCTGATGCCCGCACGGAGCTGCTCCTCGCCGGTGAGCGCCTGATCGCGGAATCCGGCCCGGAAGTGTCGCTCCGTGACGTCGCGGTGGCTGCCGGGCAGCGGAACAATTCGGCTGTCCACTATCACTTCGGATCGCGAGATGGCTTGATCAAGGCCATCATTGGCCATCGTCAGGCGCCACTGGAACAGGCGCGGCTGGCGCTGCTGGCCGAGCATGAAAGTGCCGGGGAGCCTGACGACAGCATCACCGCCCTGGTGACCATTCTGGTTGAGCCGCTGTTCGACACCCCGTACTCCGATGGGTCGAGCCACTACGCGCGCTTCCTCGAACGCGTGCGCCATCACCCCGTCATGGCTGAACTCACGCTCACGTCGGAGCAGTGGCCGGCCACCCGAATCCTCACCACCCGGCTGCTGCGCGCCCTCGATCACCTACCGGAAGCGCTTCGGCGCCAACGCATGGCGGCGATGGCCTCGGTCATGTACACCCTGCTCGCTGACCATGAACGCCAACTGGATGAGCATCGCGACGCGGCCCGTGGTGCTCTCGGTGAGGCCGAGGCCAGGGACAACATCGTCGCGATGGTCGTCGGTCTGCTCACCGCGCCGATGCCCGCGCTGGCTGACCCCCGCTGAAAACAACGATGGAGGAGCGCATGTCGGTCACGGATCAAGAGCTGACGGAAATCCGGCAGATCGAGGCGGGGGAGAACCCGACGAGGTTCGCCCGCGGCTGGCACTGCCTCGGCCTGATCCGCGACTTCAACGACGGTGCGCCCCATCAGATCGACGCGTTCGGCACGTCATTGGTGGTGTTCGCCGACAGCCAGGGCCGGCTCAACGTGCTCGATGCGTACTGCCGGCACATGGGCGGCAACCTGGCGTACGGCACTGTCAAAGGTGACTCGATCGCGTGCCCGTTCCACGACTGGCGCTGGGGCGGAGACGGCAAGTGCACATTGGTGCCCTACGCCAAACGGACGCCGCGGCTGGCGCGGACCCGCTCCTGGCTGACACTCGAACGCAACGGACAACTGTTCGTGTGGAATGACCCGCAGGGCAACACCCCGCCGCCGGAAGTCGACATCCCCGAGATCGAGGGGTACGGCACGGACGCCTGGACCGACTGGACCTGGAACATCCAGTTGATCGAAGGTTCGCACTGCCGCGAGATCATCGACAACAACGTCGACATGGCGCATTTCTTCTACGTGCACTACGCATTTCCCCGGAACTTCAAGAACATCTTCGAAGGTCATGTCGCCACCCAGGTGATGGATTCGACGCCGCGGGACGACATGGTTGTCAGCACCTTCCATGACCCGACGTCCATCCTCTATTCAGAGGCTTCGTATTTCGGGCCTTCCTACATGATCGACCGGCTGCGCAGCGTGGCCAACGGCATGACCGTCGACACCATCCTGATCAACTCGCATTACCCGGTCAGCCCGAACTCGTTCGTCTTGCAGTACGGTGCCATCGTCAAGAAGCTCCCGGGCCTGGCCGAAGAGGAAAACGCCGACCTCGCAAGAACTTTCATCGAGGGCGTTCAGACCGGCTTCGAACAGGACGTCGAGATCTGGAAGCACAAGGCCCGCATCGACAACCCGCTGCTCACCGAGGAGGACGGGCCGGTGTATCAGCAGCGCCGCTGGTACGAGCAGTTCTATGTCGACGTCGAAGATGTGACGCCGGATATGACGGACCGATTCGAGTTCGAGATCGACACCACGCATTCCATCGAGAGTTGGGAAGCGGAAGTCGCGGACAATCTGGCTGCTGCAACGTCGAACTGACTGCCGCAACAGGATTCAGTCTTCGTCGGATCGGCTGTGGCCGAGTAGCGCGGCCACCAGGTCGAGTGCGGTACCGATCTCGGGGGCGCCGCCGCCCAGCAGCGGCGCGTACAGATGCGCGTCGCACATGCGAATGAGCGCCAGGCCGAAAGTGGCGGTGGGTAGCGGCAATTCCATTCGGCCGGCCGCGACCTCGGCGTCGAGGAGCTCGCCGACCAGACGACCTGCGGTCTGCTCGACGAGTCCGGGCAGCAGCATGAGCCGCACGATCAGGAGCGGCTCACGGTGTGACACCGCCTGCAGCGGTTTCGCGTCGACAACGGCGTTCAGGAAGCGGTCCATCACCGCGAGGAGAAATCCGGTACCACCGCGCGATTCGCCCTTGGCTTCCGCCTCCGCGACGACCTCCGCGTGGGCTCGGCGAAACGTGCGTTCGGTGGCCTCGGCCAGCACGGTCGCGAGAAGGTCTTCGCGATTTCCGACGAGCCGGTAGAGAGTCGAGCGGCCGATCCCGAGTTCGGTGGCGAGCGCTGACATGTCGACCGGTTCGCCCGCCAGATACAGGCGAGTTGCAGCGTCGACCGCGGCCTGACGGCTCAATGCCGTCCCCAGTCGCGGGGAGTGGGTCGTCGATTCTGCTCCGGACATTTACCCATTATGGGACATTGCGCCGCTGTGTGCCAGTGTGGCACACTTCGCCTATGTGTCCCACGGTGTGGGGCCCTGTACCGCAACCCCCCCACGAGGAAGTTGACATGAGCACGCGATTCGAAGGAAAGACCGCGATCGTCACGGGTGCCAGTCGTGGCATCGGATTCGCCATCGCCCAGCGTCTGGTGGACGAAGGCGCCAAGGTGGTGATCACGGCCCGCAAGCAGGAAGCGCTGGACGCCGCCGTCGAGACCCTCGGTGGACCGGATGTCGCGCTGGCCGTCGCCGGCCGCGGCGACGACACCGAGCATCAGGATGCCGTGGTGGCCAAGGCGATCGAAACCTTCGGCAGTGCCGACCTTTTCGTCAACAACACCGGCATCAACCCGGTGTACGGGCCGCTCATGGACATCGACATGGACGCCGCGCGCAAGATTCTCGAAGTCAACGTGTTGTCGGCGCTCTCGTGGGTGCAGAAGGTGAACCGGGCCTGGCAGGGCGAACACGGCGGCGCGATCGTCAATGTCGCATCGATCGCCGGGCTGCGGCCCGCGCCGGGTATCGCCTTCTACGGGGTGTCGAAAGCCGCGGTCATTCACCTCACCGAGGAGCTGGCCGTCGAGCTGGGTCCGAACATCCGCGTCAACGCGGTTGCGCCCGCCGTCGTCAAGACGCGCTTCGCGACCGCGCTCTACGAAGGCCGTGAAGAAGAGGTCAGCGCGCACTATGCGCTCAAACGTCTTGGCGTGCCGGAGGATATCGGTTCGGTGGTGGCGTTCCTGCTGTCGGATGACGCCGGCTGGATGACCGGCCAGACCCTGACGATCGACGGCGGCGTGCTCCTGGGCGGTGGCGTCTGATGGCCGCCGGCGCACATGTCGAACTGCCGGGGCTGGACCTGGATCGCCTCGGTGCGTGGCTGTCGGCCACCGTGCCCGGTGCCGGCGCCACGCTGTCGGCGACGTTGATCGCCGGTGGCAAGTCGAACCTGACTTACCGTGTCACAGATGGCGATTCGTCGTGGATCGTCCGCCGGCCTCCCGTGGGCGAGTTGCTCGCCACGGCCCACGACATGAGTCGCGAATATCGGATGATGTCGGCGCTGGCGCCCACCGCGGTGCCCGTGCCCGCGATGTACGGATTCTGCGATGACGCTTCCGTGCTCGGCGCACCCTTCTATGTGATGGCCGAGATCGACGGCACGCCCTACCGGCAGGCCGCCGAACTGACGGCGCTGGGCGCCGAGCGCACCCGGCTCATCTCGGAGCGACTCGTCGACACCCTGGTCGCGGTGCATTCCGTCGATCCCGCCTCGGTAGGGCTCGCGGACTTCGGCCGGCCCGAAGGGTTCCTCGGGCGTCAGGTCGGCCGGTGGCACAAGCAGTTCGCGGCGGCCCGCACCCGGGACCTGCCCGTCATGGAAAAGCTCTATGACGCGCTGTCGCAGCGGGTTCCGGCCGATTCGGCACCCGGCATCGTGCACGGCGACTACCGCCTCGACAACGTGCTGTTCGATTCCGCGGACCGGCCCGCCGCCGTCATCGACTGGGAGTTGGCCACCATCGGCGACTCGCTCACCGATCTCGCGCTGATGGTGGCCTACGGGCAGTTGGCCGCATCGGGCAACGGGGAGGTCTCCGATGTCAGCGAAGCCCCCGGCTTCCTGACCGAACAGGAGATCATCGACCGCTACCACGCCGGAATCGACCGTCCGCTAGGTGATTTCGGCTTCTACCTCGGTCTCGCCTTCTTCAAGATGGCAGGCATCTTCGAAGGTATCCACTACCGCTATGTCAACGGGCAGACCGTCGGTGACGGATTCTCGTTCGCCGGTGACGCGGTGCACTTCCTGCTGGACGCCGGCCTCAACGCACTCAAGGAGCACTGACATGGAATTCGCGTACGACGCCAAGACCAACGAAATGATCGCCGAACTCACGGCGTTCATGGAAAGCCACGTCTATCCCGCCGAGAAGACGTTCCACGAGCAGCTGGGCGCCCTGGACAACCGGTGGGCGTGGGACAGTGTCCCGGTCCTCACCGAGCTGCGCGCCGAGGCCCGGCGTCGCGGTTTGTGGAATCTGTTCCTGCCGGGGCAGAAGGGCGCGGGCCTGACCAACCTGCAGTACGCCCCGCTCGCCGAGATCACCGGCCGCAGTATCCAACTGGCGCCCGCGGTGTTCAACTGCGCCGCCCCGGATACCGGAAACATGGAGGTGCTCAACGAATTCGGCACCGAGGAGCAGCAGCGCCGGTGGCTCGAACCGTTGCTGGACGGCGAGATTCGGTCCGCCTTCGCCATGACCGAACCCGACGTGGCGAGCTCGGACGCCACCAACGTCGAGCTGTCCATCGTGCGGGACGGCGACGAGTACGTGATCAACGGTCGCAAGTGGTGGATCACCGGCGCGATGAATCCCAACTGCACGGTGTTCATCGTGATGGGCAAGACGGACCCGACCTCCGAACGCCACCGCCAGCAGTCGCAGATCCTGGTGCCCCGCGGCACCCCGGGCCTCGAGGTGCTGCGCGGCATGGAAGTGTTCGGGTACGACGACCACGACCATGGCGGGCACGCCGAGCTGCGGTTCACTGACGTGCGGGTGCCGGTGTCCAATCTGATCGGTGAAGAGGGCGGCGGGTTCGCGATCGCCCAGGCCCGTCTCGGACCGGGCCGCATCCATCACTGCATGCGGGCGATCGGCGTCGCCGAGCGCGCCATCGAGATGATGTGCCAGCGGGCCGCGAGCCGGGTCGCGTTCGGCAAGCCGCTTGCCGAGCAGGGCGTGATCCGGGACTGGATCGCCGAGTCCCGTGTTCGCGTCGAACAGCTCCGGCTGCTGGTGCTCAAGACCGCCTGGCTGATGGACACCGTCGGAAACCGCGGCGCGCACACCGAGATTCAGTCCATCAAGATCGCCACGCCGCTCACCGTGCAATGGATTCTGGACAAAGCCATCCAGGTGCACGGCGCCGGCGGGGTGTCGCAGGACTTCCCGCTCGCCGCGATGTACGCGGGCATCCGCACGCTGCGCTTCGCCGACGGGCCCGACGAGGTGCACAAGAACGCTCTCGCCCGGACCGAGCTCAAGAAGCACCTGGCGGGCTGACCGGCACGCGTTGGTGTGGCGGCGTTCCTGCCGGGCAGGGGCGCCGCCCACCTGCATCTTTATTTGCATCAGAAATGACGATTAAATAGCGTGGTCATGTGCGGTTGACCGGTTTCAGTGACGTCGGGCTGCGGATCTTGATCCGGCTGGCCGCCGAAGACGGCCGGCAGCGGATTTCGACGCGGCAGATCGCCGAGGACATGCAGATCTCCTACACGCACGCGACCAAAGCGTGTGCGCACCTGGCGGCGTCCGGGTGGCTGGACGCCGACCGCGGTCGCGGCGGCGGGCTTGCCCTCACCGCGGCCGGTCGCACCGCCCGTCTGGGCGACGTGGTGCGGTCACTGGAAGACGATGGTGACACCGAGCTGGTCGACTGCAGTGGGCTGGATTGCCCACTGCAGTCGGCATGCCGGCTCCGCGCGGCGTTGGCGCAGGCCAAAGCGGCGTTCTACGCGTCGCTGAACACCACCACGGTCGCCGACCTTGCGCAGCCGCCGACGAGGAACCTGCTCATCAGCCTCGGCGCACTGGCCGCGCAGATCGATTCCCGCACCGATTGAACCGAGTGGCCCGCCGGATCGTGGTACCCGTACACCGCTGCGCAAGGGGATCACGATGCAACTGTCCGCACGCCTGCCCACTGCTCTCGCCGCGACCGCCGTCGCCATGGCCGTCATCGCACCGGCGCCGCCCGCCCCGCCCGCCTCCGGCCATGCTTCGCCGCCGGCCGTGACGAGGGAAATCCGTTTGGCCGCAACAGTTCCGCCGGGCGGGCTGATCACCAGCTTCGTGAAGAACCAGGGGATCTACTGCTCCATCATCTGCCCGCTGCTGGCGCAGACCGTCACGACCGGTGTCACCACGACGCTGCAGGAGCCGGGGGTGTTCCTCTCCGCGTTGGCGGCGAACGGACCGCTCAAGGCTCTCGGCATCGCCGCGGCATCGATGACGGGACCCACGGCCGCCGCCATGGACAAGGCGATCGATGCCGACGCCGCCATTCCGGCGAAGCGGGCACTCAACGCTTTCGAAGTCGGCGTGGTGGGTCTGCTCAACATTCCTCCCGCGATCCCCGCCGGTCCGGGCGCGGTGCTCGACGCGTTCCAGCAGTTCCGCCAGCAGACCTACGACGCGCTCAACGCGCCCGTCGTCCGGAACCCGGAGCCGACGGTCATGCCGCGCGGCGTGTTCCAGGTCGCGGTGATCGGAGTCATCAATGTGGTTGCGGCCGTGATCTTCCCGGGCTTGAACTTCTTCCTTGCCGGCGCGTTCCATGTACCTGATGCGGTGGCTCAGGAACTGGCGAACAGCGGCAATCCGCTGCGCGCGTTCATGGCGGGCGTCCAGACCGCAGGTGGCGTGGTGACCAACGCCGCGAACGTCGTCGCGAACACCATCGTCACCGAGGCGAACAAGGTCCGCGCAGCTGCCATGCAGCCCGGTGCCTTCACCCCGGTGGCGGCGCCGAAGCCCGTGACGACGTCGGCCGTCACACCCGAGGTCACCATCGCCCAGACGCCGCCGAAGAAGCCGAAGAAAACGCCGCCGTCGCAGTCATCGGGGCAGTTCCCCAACCCGTTGGCCGGGCTCGCCAACGGTCTGACGAAAGCGACGAAGGCACTGACGCCAAAGCCCGATCCCAAGTCGAAGCCGGACGCCAAGGCTGGTCTTCAGCCCAGCGACCGCGGCGCCCAAACCGGACTGCCGTCGCGCCCCGCCTTGCGCGCCAACCGGTGATTGCGCCCCCGCAGCAGCCGTAATTGCAAGAGCGATTCGGTCCAGAACGCCCAGCGCGGAGGCGACGTCCAGGTCGCGTCGAACAGTTTCTTGGTGGCGGCCAGCGCGTCGGGGGACCGCTCGATCAGCTGGGCGGCCAGCTCCTCGGCGGCCAGCAGCGGGTCGTCGGCGACGGCGGTGACCAGTCCGTAGCCCAGGGCATCGGTCCCGGAAAACACCTCGGCGGTCATGGTGAGCCGCTTGGCCACATCCATCGGCAGGAGCTCGCGCAGAGTCACCGACCCGGTCATGTCCGGGATCAGGCCCCAGCGGGCCTCCATGACCGACAGCTTGCAGTCCGGCGTCGCGATTCGGAAGTCCGCGGCCAGGGCCACCTGCAGGCCGCCGCCGTAGCAGTGGCCGTGTACGGCCGCGATCACCGGAACCGGCAACTCGCGCCAAGCCCAGCAGGCCTGTTGGAACAGGTTGGTCTTCTGCCCCGGGAACTTGCCGAAGTTGCGCACGGCGCTCAATCCCTGCAACTTCGCTCCGGCGAAGTCCAGCCCGGTGCAGAACGCCCGCCCGTCGCCACGCAGAATCACGACGCGTACAGAACGGTCGCGAGCCAATCGATCGGGGACCGTGGCGAGCGCTTCCAGCATCGGCAGGTCCAGGCTGTTCATCTTGTCGGCCCGGTTGAGCGTCGCGTAGGCGATGCCATCTCGAACTTCGACGGTGATCCGATCCATTGCCATGGGGGCAGGATAGTGCGGCGCTGTCGCCTACCACAGCGCCGCTCGAAGCTGTGGGTATTTGGTGAAAATGCCCAAACAGCCCCACGGTCGAGGAACCCGCCCTACTGTGCAGCGGCAACGTCAACTGCGAACTTCAGCAAACCGGCGGCGCGCCAAGGCCTACCCGCGAGACAATTCATTCCGTTTCGCGAAGACTGTGTCCGAAACCGGAATCGATACGCTACTGTGATCCGCGTGACAGGCGAGGCGCGCGCGACCATGGCGGAACGCCAGCGGGCGAAACGCGCTGAGCTGGTACGCGAAGAAGTCATCGAAGCGGCATTGGCGGAGTTCGCTGAGCGGGGATATCACCAGACCTCCATCAGTCACATCGCCAAGCGACTCGGGTCCGGCCATTCGATGTTCTACCGGTACTTCGAGAACAAGCGCGACATCGTCGACCACGCCGTGCGCCAGGTAAATGCCCGGGTGCTGGCGGCCATCGGCGACTCGACGCCGGGACGCCTGACGTCCATCACCGAATTCCGTGACCATCTTCTCGGCATCGGCATGGCGTACAGCGAACTCCTCGCCGATGAACCGCGCCTGATGCAGTTGATCGTCGTGCAGGCCGCCGGCGTCGACCAGCAGATGACCGAGGAGTTCCAGCGGCTCTTCGACGACGGCGCCCGTGTGCTGGCGAACATGCTCCGGGACGGCATCAATCAGGGCTACATCCGTGCCGACGTCGACGTGCGCGCCACCGCCCAGACAATCTGCGCCATCCCCTTCGGCATCGCCCTTCGCTACGGACAGAAGCCGAGCCGCGAGGAGTTGCTCGCACAGACCATCGCAAGCAATGAACTGGTGTGCCGCGGCATCGCCACCGAGTGGCCGCAGTCCGGCCAGGAAGCGGCAGCCCGATGACCGACCAGGCACAACCAAGGGGACTGGCGAAGTGGGGCGCCATCGCCGAGGCCATCGACTGGGTCAAGCGTTATCTGCAGAACCACCCGATCGCATCGCTGAGTACCGCCGGCGGGCAGATCGTCCTCGGCCTGCGGACACTGGAGTACCTGTTCTTCGACATCGTCAAGGGCCGCTTCCAGGTGCGCGAATTCCTGGACCAGGCCGCGTTCATGGCCGGAACCGCCTTCACCCCAACGGTTCTGGTGACGATCCCGATCAGCGTGACGCTGTCGATCCAATTCGCGTTGCTCGCGGGCCAGGTCGGCGCGTCGTCCCTGTCGGGTGCGGCGACCGGGCTGGTGGTCATCCGGCAGGGCGCGCCCCTGGTGGCCTCGCTGCTGCTGGCGACGGCGGTCGGTTCGGCCGTCTGCGCGGACCTCGGATCGCGGACCATGCGTGAGGAAATCTCCGCCATGGAGGTGATGGGCGTGTCCCCGATCCAGCGCCTCGTCGTGCCGCGGCTGGTCGCCCTCGTTCTCATCGGTGTGCTGCTGACCGGCGTCACCAGCTTCGTCGGTTACCTGGCGAGCTACATGTTCAACGTCTACCTGCAGAACGGCACACCGGGCTCGTTCATCGCGACGTTCTCGTCGTTCTCCACCGTCGGTGACCTCGCCCTGGCGATGGTCAAGGCCATCGTCTTCGGCGTCATCGTGGCGGTGATCAGTTGCCACAAGGGGCTGGACACCCGCGGCGGTCCGGCCGGTGTGGCCAACTCGGTGAACGCCGCCGTGGTGGAGTCGGTGCTGCTGATGATGATCGTCAACGTGGTGATGAGCCAGCTGTACGTCATCGTGTTCCCGAAGACGTCGATCTGACATGGCGGCTCCCTCAACATTCACTCCGCAGCTGTTGCGGCCGTTCACCGCGGTCGGCAACGGACTGCTGAAGGCGGCCGGGCGCACCGGCCACATGATCGAGTTCTTCGGCAAGGTCGTGCTGGCCATCCCGACGATGTGGCTGCGCTACCGCAAGGAACTGCTGCGGCTGCTGTCCGACATCACCTGGGGCAACGGCTCCATCGTGGTGGGCGGCGGCACGCTGAACGTGGCCGGCGTGCTCGGTGTCACGGCCGGCGCGCTGGTCGCCGTCGAGGGTTACAACGCCCTGAACCTGTTGGGACTGGGGCCGGCGACGGGCCTGGTCTCGTCCTTCGCGACGACCCGAGAACTCGCGCCGGCGATGATCGCGATGGCCTTCATCGCACAGGCCGGCTGCCGGTTCACCGCACAGCTCGGCGCCATGCGGATCAATGACGAGATCGACGCGCTGGACACCCTGGGCATCAACTCGGTGGCCTACCTGGTGGCGACGCGGGTGGTGGCCTCGGTCATCGCGGTGGTCCCGTTGTTCCTCGCGGCCCTCGCCCTGGCCTACCTGTCGTGCCAGTTGGTCAGCGTGGTGGCCGGTCAGTCCACGGGTACCTATCTGCACTACTTCGGGTTGTTCCTCGAGGGCCGCGACGTGCTGTTCGCCACCGTCAAAGCGGTGATCTTCGTGTTCATCTCGTCGACCATCCAGTGCTACTACGGCTATTTCGCCTCCGGCGGCCCGGCCGGCGTCGGCGTGGCGGCCGGCCGCGCGATGCGCGGCAGTGTCACGGTCGTGATGATCGTCAACATGCTGCTCACCATGGCGCTGTGGGGCGTCATCAGCGGTGCAAGGTTCGGTGGCTGATGGGCAACTCGTTCGACCACGACCCGCGCGGTTCGACCGACCGCAAACTGGGCGTCATCGGCTTGTGCTTCGCGGTGATCGCCTCGTTCGCCGCGGTCCTCATGGTGGTGAAATCGCAAGGCAAATTGGACGATTTCGTCCGGGTGGAGCTCAAGCTCATCAACATCGGTGACGGCCTGCCGGAACGGTCCGACGTCAAGTTCCGCGGTGTCATCGTCGGCATGGTGTCGGGTGTGACGCCGTCGCAGCACGGCCAGCCGAACGTGGTGCACGTCAACATCCAGCCGCAGTTCGCCGCGCAGATCCCTGACAACGTCACCGCGCGCGTGGTGCCCGCCAACATCTTTGCGGTGTCGGCGGTGCAGCTCGTGCAGAACGGCGACGGGGCGCGGCCCATCCGTTCCGGTGACGTGGTGCTCGAGGACCAGACCTTGCCGACGGTGCTGTTCCAGAACGTGCTGGCCAAGTTGCGCCAGCTGCTCAAGGCTGTCGGCCAGTCACCGGATGCCAACAACGTCGGTGTCTTCGCGGCCATCGCCGAGGCCACCCACGGCCGTGGCCAGAAGCTCACCGATGCGGGCCACGATGTCAATGCCGTGATGCAGCAACTGAATACGGTGGTCAAGTCCGACGACACCGGCCCGACGACGTTGTCCGCCTTGAAGGCCGCGGCCGAGAGTCTGCGCACAGTGTCGCCGGACCTGTTCACCGCGCTGGACAGTTCGGTACAGCCGATGCGGACGTTCGCCGAGAAGCGCACGCAGCTGACCAATTTCCTCTCTGGTGGCCTGAACACTACGGGCACGCTGGGTGATGCGTTCGAGCACCAGAGTGACCGGATGATCCAGGTGAGCACCGGCCTGACGCCGGCACTCGGCGTGCTGGCCGACCACGCCGGTGAATTCCACGGCGTCTCAACACGATTGCAGGCGCTGGCCAACAAGGTCTACGACGAGGGCGTCAACCAGGACACCGGCCACATCGTGTGGAAGGCCGTCATCTCGATGAACCCGTCGCGCCAGTACACCCGGGCGGACTGCCCGCGGTACGGCGCGATGGAGGGGCCGAGTTGCAAGACCGCACCCGAAACCCCGACCGCGCCCGACCTCAAGCCCGGCCTGGAATCGATGGGGATGGCAACCCCACCGTGGGTGACCGAGAACCGTCCCAACATTGCGCCGCCGCGCTTTTCGGTTCCGATCGTGCCGGAGTTCCCCGGCCCGCCGGACCCGAACGCGCCACCCGCACCGCAGGCGGCACCGGCGCCCGGGCCGCAGGCCACGCCCGTGCCCCCGGGCCCGCCGTTGCCGGCCGAAGCCGGCGCACCCGCACCTGGCGGCCAGGTGCAGCAGCAGTCCGCGCCCCTCTACGGCGGCACCGTGGGGCCGGTCGGCAGCCCGAGTGAGAAGGACCAGTTGAGCCAGATCGTCGGTGGCCCGGCCACTTCCGCCACGCAGTTGCTGCTTGGCCCGGTGGCCCGCGGACAGGACGTGCAGGTCACCCCGATCCCGGAGGGGCAGCCATGAAGTTGAAGCGCAGCACCGTCGTGTTCCTGACGCTGTTCCTGGTCTTCTCCGTGGCCGTCACGTGGATGGTCTTCGCCACCTTGCAGCGCAACGTCGCCGGGCCCACCTCGAGCTATTCGGCGATCTTCAGCGACGTTTCGGGATTGGCCGAAGGCGACGACGTCCGAGTGGCCGGGGTGCGCGTCGGCCGGGTCGACAAGATCGAGCTGACGCCGGACAACCAGGCCAAGGTCTCGTTCCAGGTGCGCAGCAATCAGACGTTGTACACCAACACGCTGGCCTCGGTGACCTACCAGAACATCATCGGTCAGCGGTACCTGGGCTTGAGTCAGGGTGAGGGCGACAAACGCAAACTGGCTGTCGGAGCGCAGATTCCGGAGAGCCGGACCAATCCGTCGTTCGACATCTCCTACATGCTCAACGGTTTCGAGCCGCTGTTCACCGAGCTCGACCCGCAGCAGGTGGACAACCTGACCAACGCCATCATCACGGCGTTCCAGGGCAACCAGGGGTCGCTGCTGACGCTGACGACCCAGGCGTCGGTGCTGACGCAGACGCTCGCGGGTCCCGATGCGGCCCTGGGGGATTTGATCGCGAACCTGGACCGGTTGATGACGACGTTGGCCGCGCAGAGCGCCAATCTGGAGACGATGCTGCACGAAACCTCGGTGTCGATCGCCGCCCTGAACGGCCGGCGCGACGAGCTGGTCTCCTCGGTGGGGTCGATCACTGCCAACGTCACGCGACTCTCGGCGATCGTCAACGCGATCACCCCGCAGATGCAGCAGTTCATCGACCGCGAGCCGGGTTTCCTGAAGTACAGCGTGACCGACGGCAAGGCCCGCCTGGGGTATGCGTTGGCCAATGTGCCGTTGCTGCTCAAGGGACTTGCCCGCGCGGGCCAGGAGGGTACCTACATCGACGTCTACGTCTGCGACCTCGATTTCGGCCTGTGGCGCGGCTTGCTCAACTGGTTCCGCCGGTTCGTCGTCGCGGCCACGCCAGGTAACGGCAACGAGACCTGGCACACGGCGGTGTGCCGATGAGCAGCCTGTTCGGTGGTCCGCTGCGCCCGGCGAGCATCCCGGGTGGGCGCAAGCGAGTCCTGGAGGACTACAACAAGTTCTGGCTCGGTGTGATCGGCTTGACGGTCATCGTCGTGATGGTCGCCGCCGTGGTGCTGGTCAGCATCCTGGACGTCGGCAAGAAGCAGTACACCGCCGAGTTCGCTCAGGCCGCCGCGATCAAATCCGGAAACGCCGTCACCATCGCGGGCATCAACGTCGGGGAGGTGCAGAACGTCGAGCTGGCCGGTGACCACGTGGTGGTGACGTTCAAAGCCGACAAGAACGTCCGGCTGGGCACAGAAACACGTGCGGCCATCAAACTCACGACCATCTTGGGTTCGCGGTACCTGGAGATCAGCCCGGCGGGCGCGGGCCACCTCGCCGGCAACACAATCAAGGTTGAGTCATACCGAGGTGCCGTACGACCTGCAGAAGACGCTCGAGGGTGCGACCAGCACGCTGTCGCCGCTCGATGCGGACAAGATCGCCGAGTCGGTGCGCGTGATGAGTGGCAGCCTGCAGGGTGTGCCCGACGCCCTGCCGGAGGCGCTCACCAACCTGAACTCGCTGGCCGGGGTCATCCAGTCCCGCCGTGACCAGCTCGGCACCTTGATCACCAACGCCGACACCATCGCTGCGTTGTTGCATCGGCAGAAGGCCGACCTCGGCGCACTTGTGCTGCAGGGCAACCAGATTCTCGGCGAGATCACCACCCGGCGGGCCGCGATGCAGCGGTTGTTCGACGGGGTGACGCTGCTGGCCGACCGGGCCCACACATTGCTGGCCAACGAGCCGCAACTGGACGCCTTGATCACCAACCTGCACGAATTCGCCAAGCTGCTCGCCGATCACGACGCACTGGTCCGCAGCATCCTGCAGGTCGCACCGGTCACTGCGCGCAACATCGCCAACCTCACGGGTAGCGGCAACGGTGCCGACATCACCCTGCCCGCCGGCATCATGGTGGATTCCTGGATGTGCGCGATCAGCGGCCGGGCCCGCCAGTTCAACATCGTCGAATACTTCAAGGACTGCAAATGAGTAAGCGCGCCTTGATGATCGGTGCGATCGCCGTAATCGCGATCGTCGCGCTGGTGACGACCGCGGCCGCCGTGGCGCCGCGCATGTGGCAGCGCAACATCACCGTGACAGCGCATTTCCAGGACGCCGTCGGGTTGTATCCCGGCAACGCGGTGTCGGTGCTCGGCATGCAGGTGGGCAAGGTCGACTCGGTGGTGAACAAGGGTGGCTACATCGAGGTCACCATGGACATCGACAAGAAGATCCCGATCCCCAGCGACGTCACGGCGGCCACCGTCTCCGCCTCGATCCTCACCGACCGGCACGTCGAGCTGACCCCGCCCTACCGTGGTGGGAACAAGCTGCGGGACGGCGATCTGATCGCGTTGGGCCACACCAGGACTCCCGTTGAGTTCGACAAGACGCTGTCGATGATCGACAAACTGGGCACCGCCCTGAAGGGCAACCCGCAGGGCGGTGGGCCACTGGGCGATCTGGTGGACCTGGGTTCCCGGATCAGCTCCGAGAACAGCACCCAGATCAAGTCGACGCTGACCAAGTTGTCGGAGGCCCTCAAGGTCGGACCCGACGGTGGAGCCAAGACCGAGAAGAATCTGCAGGAGATCATTCGCAGTGTCTCGGACCTGACCCAATCTGCGGCCGAAAACGACGACGCCGTGCGCAGATTCGGCAGCAACGTTCATCAACTGAGCGACATCCTCGCCGACCAGAATCTCGGGTCGGGGCGCACAGGCGCCAAGGCCAACGAGATCCTCGAAGAGGTCAGCGGGCTGCTGGAGCGTCACCGTGACCAGCTCAAGGGCGCGTTCGCCGACTTGGACCCGGTAATGCGGTCCCTCTCGGACAACAAGCGCGAGTTGGAAGAGACGCTGGACGTCCTGCCACTGACCCTGGACAACGTCTACAACGTGCTGGACCCGGTGGGTGGCAGCATCCGTGGCCACCTGCTGACCGACAAGTTGTTGGCGTACAACCAGCTGAACAAGGAACTCTGCAACCTGATGGGCCTCAAGCAATTGGGTTGTGCGACCGGCACATTGCAGGACTACGGTCCGGACTTCGGCTTGACGTCGATGATGGACCTGATGGCCAACGGTATCGGCCCGTCGGGTCAGGGTGAGCCGCCGAAGCCCGGCGCATCGGCCCCGGCTGCACCCGCCCCGGCTGCGCCCGCTCCGGGAGGGCCGACGCGATGAGCGTGAAATCGGTTGTGCGAGGGGCGCGCTGGGCCGGCGTTCTCGGCGGCGTCCTGCTGATGACGGGCTGCGCCGCGGGCCTGGACAGCGTGCCGTTGCCGTCCCCCGGATCCAGAGGCGGAACCTACGACCTCAATGCGGTGTTCACCGACGCGCTGAACCTGCCGTCGAAGGCGAAGGTGCGGCTGTACGGCGCGGACATCGGTGAGGTCACGTCGATCGAGGCCGTGGACTTCACTGCCAAGGTGTCCATGCGGATCCGTCGCGATGTACCGCTGCCGGTGGGCAGCACCGCCGAATTGCGTTCGGCCACACCGCTGGGCGACGTCTTCCTCCAGATTCGTCCGCCGGACGACAAGGCAGACAGCGGAGCGTTGCTGCGCAACGGCGACACCATCCCGTTGGGGGCCACGGCCGCGGCCCCGACGGTCGAGGAACTCCTCAACTCGCTGGCGATGCTCGTCAACGGCGGCGCCATCCGCGCCCTGACCACCGATGTCAACGGCGCCGGCCGCGTGGTCGGCGGGCGCGGCGAGAAGCTGGCCGGGCTGATCTCGGAGACCAACCAGTTCCTGGCGAAGATGACGGCGCGGACAGCGCAACTGGATGCGACGCTGCGCAGCACGTCGAACATGGCGGCCGAGGTCGCCCGGCATCAGCAGAGCATCGACACCGCGCTGGCCGCCGGCGCCCCCGCGCTGGCGGTCATCTCCGACATCACCACGCGGATCATGGACGTGGTGGACAACGTCGGTCGAATCACGCGGCAGCTGTCCAAGTTCCCGTCGATGCAGGGCACCGACACCCGCAGTGTCGCTGCCGATGTGAACAAGCTGTCGGCGGTGTTCAACGAGATCGCCATGGACCCGAACATCTCGCTGACCGCCTTCAACCGGCTGATCGGCATCCTGGTCAAGGCCACCAGTTCCACCGCCGTGCACGTGCAGGCGGAGATCTCGAAGATCGCGATCGGTGCACTGCCCGACAAGAACTACGCGGGTGACCCGGGCATCCACGGACCCGACGGCACCGACTGGCACCTGATGATCGGCAGCCTGCGCTACGAATGGAACATGCTGCTCGGCCGCATCTACGGATCGGACCGAACCCGATGAACGCGCTGAACAGCCTGGTGGCGTTCGTCATTCGCATCGTGAAGGCGGTGGCGAGCCGCAAGGTGGTGCTCGCGCTGTTCGGCTTGCTGGCCACTGCCGTGATCGCTTTCGGCTACATCGCCATCGACGGTCTGCGGTTCAACCCGTTCCACCGGACCATCGCCATCCGGATCATGCTGCCGGAATCCGGTGGGCTGCTGGCCAATCAGGATGTCACGTTGCGCGGCATCCCGATCGGTCACGTTGCGGCGGTCAACCTCACCAAGAACGGTGTCGAGGCGGTGGCCTCCGTCGACTCGTCTGCCCACATCCCGACCGACAGCCCGGTGCGGGTTTCCGGCTTGTCGGCGGCGGGGGAGCAGTACCTGGACTTCCGGCCGGAGCACGGCGGCGGCCCGTATCTCACTGACGGTGCGGTGATCTCCGGCAAGCAGGCCAGCATCCCGGTGACCCTGCCGCACATCATCGACCACAGCCGCGGTGCGCTGGCGCAGCTCGATGCCGACAAGCTCGGCAAGATGTTCAACGAGTTGCACGTCACCAAGGACGGCCCACGCAAGCTTGCCGCGATCCTGGACGGCGCGAGTTTGTTGGCCAACACCGTGGATTCGGTGTTGCCGGAGACCGTGAGCATGATTCGTACCACGCGCGTCGTGTTCAGCACTGTCGCCGATGTGCGTCCGGGCCTGGCCGCCACCACGAACGATCTGACCAAGGTGCTCGACGGTGTGAACAAGATGGACGGCGGTTTCCGCACCCTGGTCGAGCGCGGTGAGCCGCAGTTGGCGACGCTGGACAACCTGATCGCCGACAACCGGCAGAACGTGGTGCAGATCCTCGGCAACCTGTCGACGACCTCGCAGGTGATCTATCAACGCATTCCGGGCCTCGAGTACATCTGGCGGCCCGACCGGGATCCGTTCATCGACCGGTTCGCGTCCGTCGTTCACGATGGCGGTGTCTGGGCGATCGTTGACATCTACCCCAAGTACCGATGCGACTACAACCTGCCGCGGCACCCGCCGTCGGACGCGAGTTTCCCCGAGCCGTACAAGTACACCTACTGTGAGGATCAGGATCCATCGCTGTTGGTCCGCGGTGCGCGCAACGCGCCACGGCCTCCGGGTGACGACACTGCCGGTCCGCCGCCGGGCTACGACCCCCACGCGGTGACCGACAAGACGCCGCACTACCCGGGCTACACGATCGACACCCCGTACGGGGGTCCGTCGTACCCGATCCCGATGCCGAACTGACGGTCCACGAGACACGCGAGAAGTGATGAGTAAACGAGCTGGCAGCGCCGACGTATTCGACCAGGTGCACGACACCGAAACCGAGGCGACCGAGCTGACGACTGCGGCTGAGACAACGGACGTGACCGGGGCGGACGCCGCGGCCGAGACCACGGAACCAGCTGCGGCGGCATCGAAGCGCCGGGTCGGGCTGGCGGCGGTGGTGTGCGCGTTGCTGTTCACGATTCTGGTGGCAGCGCTGGGCTTTCTGGGCTGGCGGCAGTACGAGCAGTACCGGGTCAACGCCGCCAGTGATGCGGCACTGCAGGCCGCCAAGGACTACGCCGTGGTGCTGACCACGTTGGACGCCAAGAACATCGACGAGAACTATCGCAAGTCGCTCGACGGTTCCACCGGTGAGTTCAAGGACGCCTACAGCCAGGGCGCCACGCAGCTGCGGCAGGTGCTGATCGACAACAAGGCCTCCGGAACCGGCATCGTCGTCGCGGCGGCGGTCAAGTCGGCGACGCCCGACAAGGTCGAGGTGCTGCTGTTCGTCGATCAGTCGATCACCAACGCGAACAACCCGAGCCCCCGCATCGACCGCAACCGCATCGACATGACCATGGAGAAGGTCGGCGACCGCTGGCTGGCCAGCAGGGTCGAAATCCTGTGACCGAGAAGGACACCGAGGTACCCGACGTCGACACGGCCGCAGCCGAGACCGGCGAGGCCGAACCGTCCACGCCGGCGGCGGCCGCTGCGCCCAAGGCCCCGAAGACCTATGCCATCCGGCGCAGCCTCTGCTGGGCCGTGGCGGTCGTGGTCATCGCGTTGTCGGCCGCCGCCGGCACCGCGTGGGCACTGGTCTACGCCCAGCATCAGCGCGACGCCGAGGCTGCGGAAGCCCTTGCGGCGGCACGCGGTTACGCGGTCATGTTGACGACCACCGACCAGAGCACGATCGACAAGAACTTCGCCGATGTGCTGGGCGGGGCGACGGGCGAGTTCAAGGATGCCTACAGCAAGGCCGCGGCGACCATGCGGAAGATGTTGATCGACAACAAGGTCAGCACGACGGGCGTGGTCGAGGACGGGGCGGTCAAGGACGTGCGCGGCGACGACGTCGACGTGCTGCTGTCGGTGAAGCAGGACGTCTCCAGCGCCGGGGTGAAAGAGAAGCGGACCGATTACGTCAGCGTGTCGATGACGATGCGCAAGGTGGGCGACAGGTGGCTGGCGGCCGAGGTGCTGCTCGCCGGAGCGGACGGTAAACGTGGCAAGTAGAGTCCGGGCGGCCCTGGCTGCCTTGGGTGCGACAGTTGCCACGACGTCTTTCCCGGCTGCACCGGTTGCCGACGCGGCTATCGACAGCTTCTGCGCGGGGCTCGGCGCGGTGTGGGACGGTGGTGCGTGCACCGCGGTGGTCAAGTCTCAGCGCGAAGCGGAAATGCTTCTGACGCTGCGCGTTCCGGCCGAGCTGATCGACAACCCGACTGCCGGACCGGTATTGCGTGACTATTACACCCGGCTGTTCAACGGGTGGCG
The DNA here is from genome assembly GCF_055384815.1 of Mycobacterium toneyamaense. Taxonomy (NCBI): domain Bacteria; kingdom Bacillati; phylum Actinomycetota; class Actinomycetes; order Mycobacteriales; family Mycobacteriaceae; genus Mycobacterium; species Mycobacterium toneyamaense. The sequence continues at coordinate 4,229,829 of NZ_AP040333.1, read as the reverse complement.
CGCGACCGGAAACACCACGCCGCGCGACAGCAGTGCGCGTGCGGACTACGAGATCATCCCGGGTCCCGGCGGGCTGCAGTCGGTGGTGGTGCACGAGACGTTCGAGCCCTTCGGTATCCAGGCCAACAACGCCTACCGATCATTCCTGTTCGACATGAACTCTGGCCGCCGGCTGTACCTACCGGACCTGTTCCGGCCGGGAGTCAATGCGAATCAGGCGGTTTCGGCCGCCGCTGCCCCGATCCTGCCGCCGGTCCTCGACGCGGCCGCACCGCCGCACGCACCGCGCACCTACCCGTTCACCGTGGAGGAGTTCCAGCCCGACGGAGACGGGCCCGGGTACTCGGGCAACTACCGCGCTTTCGCGCTCACCGGTGATTCCCTGCGCCTCTACATGCCGGACCAGCCGATGTCCCGCGAAAGCCCAAGTCCACGAGACCGTTTCAGTTGGTCCATGGACGGTGGCACCGTCGTGGCCAACGTCCCGCTGGCTGCGCTGGCGGGTCAGCTGAAGCCGCAGTACGGCGGCTGAGGTCCGGTCACACTCGGCCACCGTCCTGCGGCGTGGTGGGCGGCGACGTCTGGAACACGAACACCTGACTGCCGATTCGAAGGGTGTCGCCATCGTGGAGCTCGGCCGTGGCGCGGATTCGCTCTCCGTTGACATGGACTCCGTTGGCAGACCCGAGGTCGGTGATGATGTGGGCGGTGTCGGCGTTGTTGATGACGGCGTGGTGCCGGCTCACCTTGTCGTCGGCCAAGACAAGGTCATTGTCCGGGCTGCGTCCGATGCGGGTGGCCGAACCCCTGAGCCGATGAAGGTGATCGTGCACGTCGCGCAGGGCTGCGGTGACAGGGCTGATCAGGGTGGTCACACCGGGTTCGAAAGCGACGACCGTTTGGGCCGCGGCCTGGGCATTGCGCTGTACGTCGAGCGGCTCCTGGCGCAGAATCTGTTCGTACAGCGTGCGCAGCGCCGGCGCGGGGTCTATGCCGAGGTCATCTGACAACGTTGTCTTGAGCCGGTGATATGTGTCGAGCGCATCGGATTGGCGGTCGGTGAGGTAGTACGCCGTCATCAGTTGAGCCCAGAGCGGTTCGCGGTAGGGATGTTCCCCGACCAGGGTTTCGAGCTCCCGAACGATGGTATGGGCTCGGCCACAGGCGATCTCGGCGTGGGCCCGCGCCGTCTGGGCGAGGACTTTGTCCTCGGCCAGCTCGTTGCGCAGCACATCGGTGAAGGCGAAGTCGCGCAGGTCGTCGAGGACGGGGCCGCGCCACTGAGCCAGTGCGGTGGTCAGGTGTGTGCTGGCCGCCTCGAAACGTCCAGCGGCCACGGCGTTGATCCCCGCTTGCTGCTCCGTGGCGAACCGGGCCAGATCACTTTGCCCGGTCGCGATTTCGAGTCGGTAGCCATTGGGTGCGGTGGCCACGACGGCGTGGGCGTCGATGCCCGCCTCGGTGATGAGGCGGCGCAGATTCGACACATAGGCACTCACCGAGATGCGTGCGGCGGCCGGCGGTTCGCCTTCCCAGATCGCTGTGATCAAGTCCGCGGCACTGACGGCGCGGTTGGCGTTCGCGACCAGCATGGCAAGTACCGCGCGCTGTTTCGGCGTGCCGACCTGAATCGGTGCTGACCCGACGTTCACCTGCAGCGGACCCAGCACCCCGAACTGGATGTCGCGTTCGGCTCCGGCACGCTGAGGTACGGGCGCCATCGGTGTCTGGCCGCCCATCAATCGCTCCCAGCCCGGCCGAACCTGTCCATTCGCACGGGTAGAGCGTTTCACACCCGGTCGGCGCGAGCCGGTCGAATCATCCGGGCTAGAGGTGGCGCGCGATGAGATCCTTCATGACCTCGTTGGCACCGGCATAGATCCGTGAGATCCGACTGTCGACGAACAGGCGGGAGATGGGGTATTCCTCCATGTAGCCATAGCCGCCATGTAGCTGCAGGCATCGGTCGACGATTTGTGTCTGCTGGTCGGAGCACCAGAGTTTGACCTGCGCGGCGCGTTTGACGTCGAGGTCGCCGCGGACGTGACGCTGGATCGCGTCGTCGACGAATGTCCGCATCACGTCGATGACGGTGGCGATCTCGGCCAGTTCGAAACGCGTGTTCTGCAGGGCGAAGAGAGGTTTCCCGAACACGTGGCGCTCCTTGACGTACGCCAGCGTGTGGTCGTACGCGGCCTCGACCGCGCCCAGCGCGGCGACGCCCACGATCAGGCGCTCCTGCGGCAACTGCTGCATCAACTGGACGAAGCCGCGACCTTCGACGCCGCCGAGCAGGTTCTCCGCGGGGACGCGCAGTTCGTCGAAGAACAGTTCGGTGGTGTCCTGCCCTTTCTGGCCGATCTTCTTCAGCTTGCGACCGCGCTGGAATCCCGGGGTGTCGTCGCCGACCTCGGCGGCGAACAGCGACAACCCGGCCGCACCCTGCTGCGGATCGGTCTTGGCCGCGATGATGATGAGGTCGCATGTCGCACCGTTCGAGATGAACGTCTTGGCGCCGGAGATCACGTACTCGTCTCCCACACGAACGGCCCGCGTCGAAATGGCCTGGAGATCCGATCCGGTACCGGGCTCGGTCATGGCGATCGCGCCGATCCATTCGCCGGAAGCGAGTTTGGGCAGCCAGCGCAGCTTCTGTTCGGGGGTGGCGTAGGCGTTCAGGTAATGCGGGACGATGCCCGCGTGCACGCCCAACTGCATGGACAGGTCACCGGCATGGGCCTGTTCCCGGAAGAGCACCGCCTCGTGCGCGAAAGTCGCCCCACCGCCGCCGAATTCCTCCGGGATCGACATCAGCAGCAACCCCAGGTCGCCGGCACGGCGATACAACGCGCGGTCGGGCTCGCCGGCGGCGGCGAATTCCTCGTGACGCGGGGCGACTTCCTTGGTGAAGAAGTCGCGGGCCAAACCGGATAGGTCGGCGAGTTCGGTCGTCGATGCGTGGGTCACTGTCTTGTTCCTCTCGTTCAACGCGTGTACAGCGCGTCGATCTGTGCGGCGTATTTTTCGGCGATGGGTGCGCGGCGCAGCTTCAGCGTCGGCGTCAGCTCATCCCCGCCGGGAATCCAATACTGCGGCAGGACTTTCCAGCTCCGAATCTGCTCCACCCGGGACAGCCGGCTATTCGCCGACGCCACGGCGTCGGACACCGCCTGCTGTGTCGCCTCGTAGCCGACCATCTCGTCGACGGTGGCGCCGCCGAATCCATGTCGGGAAGCGAAATCCGCGGCCGCATCGGGGTCGAGCGTGATCAGCGCCGCGATGTGCGGACGGTTGTCACCAATGGCGGCGACAGCGCCGATCAGCGGGCTGGCCGCTTTGAGTGCGCCCTCGATGTTGCTGGGGGACATGTTCTTTCCGCCGGAGTTGATGATCAACTCCTTCTTGCGGTCGACGATACGCAGGTACCCGTCGGCGTCGAGCGAGCCGACGTCGCCCGTGTGAATCCAGCCGTCGGCATCGAGGATTTCCGCGGTGCGACCGGGATCGCGGTGGTAGCCGCGCATCACCCCACATCCGCGGACCAGAATCTCGCCGTCGGTGGCCAGTTTGATCTGTGTGCCGGGGATCGCCTTACCCACCGTGCCGAGCTTGAGCCGGTCTCTGGGATTGACGGTCGTGACCGCGGAGGTCTCCGACATGCCCCAGGCCTCCAACACGGGAACACCGATCGCAAGCATGAACTCGAGTACGGAAACATCGATGGGTGCGGCGCCCGACACCGCAGCGCTCAGTTGATCCATTCCGAGGCGCGCGCGAATCTTGGACAACACCAACACGTCTGCCGCGGCGGCGGCTGCTTCGTCGAGCAGTCCCAACCGGCCGCCCGCCAGGGTGGCTGCCGCCTTCTTCTTGCCGGCTTCCAGGGCCCACCGCGCGAGCGCGCCCGCCGGTCCGGTCTGCTCGGCGGTGAGTGTCTCGACACGAGCCCGAATCTTGTACCAGAGCATCGGTACCGCGACGAAGAACGTCGGGTGCACGCGGCCCAGGACGTCGATCAGTGTCTTCGGGTCGTCGACGTCGGTGACCGTGATACCGAAGTACATCGGCGCGTACTGGCCGATCCAGCGATTGATCAGGTGCGCATCCGGCAGATAGGACAGCACCCGACCCCCGGTGAGATTGCCGACCACATTCGGGATCACCTCGAGCTGGTACAGCAGGTTGCCGTGCGTCAGCTCTACGCCTTTGGGATGCCCTGTGGTCCCGCTGGTGTAGATGAGGGTCAGGATGTCGTCACGCTGAACGGCCTTCCAAGTGGCGTCGAAGTCGAAATCCTCGGCGCCCCCGGCAGTTACCTCGTCGAGGGTGAGCACGTCGTGGTTCGAGTCGTCGACCGAGATGACGTGGCGCACAGCGGTGCCCGATGAGGCAGTCAGCACCTTCTCCAGATATTGCGCTTCGCTGACCACGACTGCCGGCTGGGCGTTTTCGAACAGGTACGTGATCTGCGCCGCGGCGCTGGTGTTGTATACCGAAAAGCCGACTGCACCGAGATGCATCACTGCCGCGTCGACAACGTGGAACTCGGGTCGATTGGTGAGCATCATCGCCACCACATCGCCGCGCCGCACACCCAGCGCGGCCAGACCCGCGGCCACCCGCCGAACTTGATCGCCGTACTGCGACCAGGTCAGCGCTAACGTGCCGTCGGCGCGGCAAATCGCGGCTGTGTCACCGAGTTCGGCAACGCGGCGTTGGAAATGCGCGCACAGACTTTCGCTCATCACAACCCTTTCACAGCAGTGCCGTGCGGAGTCCGGACCGAGGTGCGGCCGCAACGGCTCAGGCTGAAACAGTAGAACATATTGCGTATGATTGTTTCAATCGGGCGACGATGGTGTTGTCGCCCTCCTCCTTGGTGGAAGTGCGGCGCTACGCGAAATGCCTTGTCCAACAGAAAGAGAGCCGTGATGTTGGCAACCCGACGTCAACCCAGCGGCACGTGCTGCCCGGCCGGTCTGACTGCCACCGACGGTTCGAGCGCCACCGGTCGGGACCGGACACCTATCACCAACCGTGGTGATCACGCCCGTACCGCGATCTTGACAGCGCTCCGCGAACTGCTCGATCGAAACCCGATCTCGGAGCTTTCGGTACAGGCGATCACTCGGCAGGCCGGTGTCACGCGAACCGCGTTCTATTTCTATTTCGAATCCAAGTACTCCGCGCTCGCGGAACTGCTGCATGGACGCACCACTGCCGCGATGCTCGATCAGTCGTTCGCGTTGCGGGCACAGGGGGAGTCCACGCCGGCATTGATCGCACGTGTCATCACCGGTATCCGTGCCGCCCTGGCCGCTGACGACCCGGTGTGGGCCTCGTGTCGCGCGTCGGCAGGTTATGAACCGGAGATCGCCGGCATCGTCGCCGATGTGGAGGACGCGATCACCCAGCGCATCGTGGCGATGGTATCGGCCGAGGTGCATCAAGGCGCCCAACCGATCTCGACCGATCTCCCCGCGCTGGTACGTGTTCTGACCACTGCGACGGTCGCCGGCTGTGCGCCGGCGCGCGTCGCCGCGCAGCCGGGCCACCTCGATCGCACCACCGATGCGGTGGCGGCACTGTGGCAGAACGCGTTGTGGCCCAGCTAGTTCGAGAATTTTCGTGCCTTACCGCGACCTGCCGCCCATCGCTGTCGTCCACAGCTCGCGGCCCAGGTCTGACAGGCGCAGACTGAGCCGCTCCACTCGAGCGGACTGCCGTGCCTGCTGCGCGTCGGCGATGGCGCGCATGACGCCCGGTTCGGCCATGAGCACCTCGTAGCCGGGCTCGGATCCATCTGTCTGGGGCCCGATTTCAACCAGACCGAGCCGCAACAGGTTGGCGACGTAGGTCGGCGCCATGGCCGGCAGCGTCACGCCTGCGGTGCGGCCGATCAGCGACGTATTGGTCAGGACGGCTCGAGGCATGGACCACCACCGAGCCTGCGAATAGACATTGACAAGGGGAGACGTGGTGCCGTTCGACAGTGCACGGAGAATCCTCGCCTCGTCGGCAACAAGCTGGTCGACGATACGGTCGTAGACCTCCAGCCGCGTCTCGCATGTGCTCTGCTCCAGCGAGCGATCCAACAGCCCCACCATTTTGGTGTGCAGCGAATCGTTCGACTGTGGCGAGTCGTTCGGTGTCGCGACGTCGGCATCGGCCGCCCGCGATGGCGCGTGCGGCGGCCCGCCGGCCTGCTCGTACGACGGCACCTCCCGCGCGGGGATGTCGGCTCGCCCTGCCACGCGTAGGCCTCGCCGGGCGAATGTCGTGGCGGTCGCGATCAGGCCGTGCACGTCCGAGGTGGTGACCATCGTGTCATCTCTTTTCTGGAGGCGGTACTTTCGGCTGGTGCTGGTCGGTGGTCTGGCTTCCGCTGCGAGGCAGCGTGTCAGCGTTCTAGCTGCCGGATGATGGCGGCCACCGTCCGGTTGGCGGCGAGTTGCTGGTCGAGGATCACGTTGATGACGCCGCGAAGCCAGGCGTAGGGAATCCATGCGCGCGGCACGGTGCTACTGGCTCTGCGCCGGGCGACCGCGTCGACAATACTTGCGGCAGCATGTCCGGCGTCGATGCGCTTGTTCAACGGCCAGGGCAACAGTTCGCCGATGCGTCGGCCCATCGGATCATCGTCGAGTGTGGTGCGGGCCAGCGCTGTGTCGACAATTCCGAAGTAGGAGATTCCGACCGTCACCTGGTGGGCAGCGAGCTCGATCCGCAACGCCCGCCCGAGCTGCTCGACCCCGGCTTTGCTGATCATGTACGCCGCACCGCCCATGCCCGGTGCGAACGCGGCGCAGGATCCGATCAGCTGAATGTGCCCGCGGCTGGAGATGATGTGCTCGGTTGTCGCACGCACCGTGTGCACCGCGCCGAGCAGATTGATGTCGATAACCCGTTGGAACGCACCGGGTTCGATGGTGCGCAGGGTGGCCGGTGGCGGTGTGACGCCGGCGTTGGCGACCACCACATCGATGCGCCCCCAGTCGCGCACCACCTGTTCGGCCGCGGCGGTCAATGCCTCGGTATCGCGCACATCGGCGACGATGCCGATGGTGTCGCTCCCCAGCTGTGCCTGGGCTTTCCCGAGTTTCTCTGCATCGACGTCGACGAGGACCACCCGGGAGCCGGCCGCCACGAAACGGGAGGCCGCTTCGAACCCGATGCCCTGTGCTGCACCGGTGATGAAAACCACTGCGCCAGAAAGGGGCATCGCCGCACGTGCGGTCATCGTCCGACCACCAACTCGGCGTCAGCGGACTCGGGCGGCATGGTGGCGAAGCGGATATCGAACTCCGCGAGGCGAATTCGCCGCATCTGGTGCCGGAAGGTGAAGACGAAGCCGGGCCAGAAGGTGAAGTTGCGGCCTGATGGACTCAAGTAGTAGCTCTGACAACCACCGGAGTTCCACACCGAGTCCGCAAGACGCCGGTCGACGTGTGCGACAAAGTTTTCGAGGGTGTCGTCCGAGACCTCGATACTGCGGATCTGGCGGCGCCGCATCTGCGCGATGGCGTCGAGTACGAAGTCGAGCTGCGCCTCGATCGTCACGATCTGCGACGTGTACACCACCGAGTTCGGGCCGAGGATCATGAACAGATTCGGAAAGCCCGGAATGGCGGTGCCCAAGTGCGCCTTCATCTCTCCGCCGGCCCACACCTCCGCGAGGCTGCGGCCATCTCGGCCGTGGATGCGGGTGAATCCTTCGTTGTGGGCCAGTTTGAACCCGGTTCCGAAAACGATGGCGTCGAGGCGATGGTGGTGCCCGTCGGCGGTTTCGATCCCGTCTCTGGTGACCCGCCGGATCGCGGCGGTTTCCACGACGGTGTTGTCCGCGGCCAGCGCGGGGTAATAGGTGTTGGAGAACGTTGGTCGCTTGCATCCGAACGCATACCGCGGTGTCAGCTGTTCCCGGAGATTCTCGTCGCGGACCTGCCTGCGGAGATGCCACCTGCCGACGGCCGCCATCGGCTGGAGCAGCGCCGGCAGATGGACCAGACCGGGCACCATCGCTTCCTGGACGAGGCTGACCGCCGAACGGGCCGCGCGCTGGACGAGCGGGGCCGTGTGGAACACCGAACGTACCGCGGGCCCGAGCGGGCGGTCCGGATGCGGCAGGATCCACGTCGGGGTTCGTTGGAACACAACCAGTTCGGCGGCGTCAGGCTGAATCCGCGGGATGAACTGCACGGCCGAAGCGCCGGTGCCGATGACACCGACCGCCTTTCCGCGCAGGTCGACGTCATGGCGCCACTCTGCCGAGTGAAAGGCCGGGCCCGAGAAGTCTTCGAGGCCCGGAAGATTCGGGATCGACGGCTCACTGAATGGTCCGGTGGCAAGGACCATCACGGTGGCAGTGAAATGTTGACCGCCTGCGGTGATCTGCCACACCTGGGCCAGGTCGTCCCATGAGGCGTCGGTGACGTCGTGCCCGAGCCGAATGCGCGACCGGATGCCGCTGTCATCGACACATCTTTCGATGTAGGCCTTCAGTTCTCGCTGGAGCGGATACAGGCGCGTCCAGTCCGGGTTCGGGGCAAACGAGTACGAATACAGCACCGACGGGATGTCGCACTGCGCTCCCGGATAGGTGTTCGCCTGCCAGGTTCCGCCGATCTCGGTGGCCCGCTCGAATACGAGAAAGTCGTTGTCGCCGGAATCCTTGAGTCGCATCGCCGCGCCGATCCCGCCGAAGCCGGCACCGATGATCGCGGTATGGACATGTGTGGGAGTGGGTTTGGTCATGGGTGTGTCCTTGGTGAGTGCCGGTGGCTGACTAGAGCGCGACGGAGATCGAGTCACCCTGGGCGCGGGAAACGCAGATCATCATCGAGTCGGCATGCTGGTCGGGGGTCAGCACCCGGTCTCGGTGCTCGACGATCCCGTCCACCAGTCGCACGCGGCAAGCCCCGCAGAAACCCTGCTGACACGAGTACTGCACGTCGGGTTTGACACGGCGGATGGCAGCGAGGGCCGACTCGTCGGCGGCGACGTCGACAGCGAGCCCCGATTCGGTGAGCTGCACGGTGAATGCTCTGCCGTCGACGATCGGTGCGGCGGTGAAACGTTCGCTGTGGAACTCTGCGGGACGGCCCGGCGCGGTCGCGGCGGTGGCGACCTCGCGAGCCCGTTCGATCATCGCGGGAGGGCCACACACATAGAACGCCGCGCGGGATGAAGCGGTCGTACACAATTCGGCCAGATCCGGTGCGCCGTACTGGTCGTCGGGTTGGATGAGCACCCGGTCGGGCCCGAGGGCGGTGAGCTCGTCGATGAAGGGCATCGATGCGCGCGAACGCCCGGTGTACACCAGGCGCCAGGGGGCCGGGCCGGATGCCGCCGCACGCACCATCGGCAGGATCGGCGTGATGCCGATCCCGCCGGCGATGAACACGTACTCGTCGGCGGGGGCCAGGGTGAACGCGTTGCGGGGTCCCCGGATACGCAGCGTGTCGCCGACCCGGACGCGGTGCAGCTCGGCCGAACCCGCGCCGTCGGGGATGCGCCGCACGGCGATTCGATAGTGGCGGGGATCGAATTGGTCACCGATCAGCGAGTAGTGCCGTTGCCGGCCGGTCGGGGTGAACACATCGATGTGCGCGCCCGGCGTCCAGCGGGGGAGCGGTGAACGGTCGGCCCGGCTCAAGGTCAGGCTGACGACGTCGTCGGCTACGCGTTCCGCCGCAACGACTTCGAGCCGCGCGTCGTATCCGGCCCGGCGTACCGGGCGGGTCGGCGACAAGCGGTCTGCGATCCGGCTCTCGGTGAACAACCGCGAATAGCCGCGGGCCAACTGCCCCATGGCCCTGAGCGCGGGCGTGGGGTCATCGACAGATGTGGACTGGTCGACGAGCTCGTTCATGCGTGTGCCGCCTGCGCCGCGGGCGATACCGCCAGGTACCGCACTGCCTTGCTGATGTCGCCCATCGTCGACGGGTGGAAACCGGGTCGGAGATAGAAGTACATCTGCGAGAACAGGAAGGACACCCCCGGCACCAACCCATGATGGGCGGCGCGGATGTACTCGAAGGGCCACGGACGACGACGCTGCACCGTCGCGTCGTTGCGGTACAGATGCGATGCCGTCGAAAACCAAAGCAGTGCAAGGCCCGAACATGCGATGAGGGCCGTGCGCGCGCGGCGGGCGTAGCCGCCGTCGACGTACTGGTAGGCATCGAACGCGACATTGCGATGCTCGAGTTCCTCGGCGCCGTGCCAGCGCAGCAGGTCCAGCATCGTCGGGTCGATGCCGGCGCGATCGAAGGCCTCGTTGTCCAACAGCCATTCGCCGATGACGGCGGTGAAATGCTCTGCCGCCGCGTAGACCCCGAGGCGCTCGCTCAACCACGCCTTGCGTGCGGGGCCGGTGATCCCGTGGTCACCGAAGATCTTCTCTACCGCGAAGTCGATGCGGCGCAGGACCACACCGACGTCGACACCGTGTGCGCGCAGGTAGTTGCGGAAGCCCTCGTGCGAGGCCGCGTGCGTCGCCTCCTGTCCGACGAATCCGATGACTTCCTCTTTGAGGCGCTCGTCGTCGATGTATGGCAGGGCCTGGCCGAAGACGTCAGCCATGGCCCGCTCGCCTTCAGGCAGGACCAGGTGCATCACGTTCCAGAAATGCGTGGCATAGGCCTCGCCCGGGATGTACTCCAACGGGACGCCGGACCAATCGAAGTGGACGTGGCGGGCGTTGATCGCCAGTGCCTCGTCGTTGTACTCGCGCACCACTCGTCCCGGTTTTTTGCTCGCCATCACACGCCTTCCTCGGCTCTGAGTCCTTCTTGCTACAGTGAAACACACTACATACAATTGTTTCAATGTTGCAGCATCGACTATGGTCAGGTGCGTGCACACCGATCTGTTCGCGCTCGACACGGCCCGTGATGAGGGCGTCGAAGAGATCCTCGACGCCGCGTTGGATGTCTTCGCCAAGATCGGGATCCGGCGGGCGACCGTCGATGAAATCGCTCAACGCGCGGGGCTCGGCCGCGTCACGATCTATCGACGGGTCGGCGGGAAGAACGAGATTGTCTCGGCGGTGCTCATCCGCGAATCCCAGAAGCTGTTCGAAGCGGTGCGCGCCGCGGCGGCGCGCACCGACAATTTCGCGGATCGCGTGGTCCACAGTTTTGCCACGACGATCGAGACGGTGCGCACGAATGCGGTCTGGAACCGGCTTCTGGACATCGAGCCCGACACCGTGCTGCCTCGACTGACCCTCGAAGCCTCACCGCTGCTGGCCGGCGCCGTCGCGGCGACCGCCGAAGTGCTTCGTGGCCCCGACGTGGCGGCCGTTCCGGAACCCGAGTTGCTCGCACGAGCCGAAATCCTTGTCCGCATCACCCATTCGATCCTGCTCACGCCTGCGGTGCTGGCGCCATTGGAGACCTATGAACAGGTCGAACAATTCGCGCGGCAAAGCCTCCTGCCGATCGCGTCGACGCCGAAACCGTAGTGCCGCAACGCGGGCGTCAACCTGACGTCGTGCACGCCAGCGCCACCGCCCGGGCATGAGGCGTAAGTTTCCGGGTGTTCCGCGCGGTCGGGCGTTACCTGCTCAACCCGACGGTGCGGGGTCTGGCGCGTCTCGGCGCCGTCCGCCCAACGCAGGTAAGCGAATTGGAAACCCGCGGTCGTAAAACCGGGCAGCTGCGGCGGGTTCCGGTTTCGCCGATCTTCGATGAGACCGGCGCCTGGGTCATCTGCGGGCACGGCACGCTGTCGGGCTGGGGTGCCAACATCGAGGCCAATCCGAATGTTCGTATCCAGCAGGGTGATCGATGGCGGTCCGGCATCGCGACTTTTGCGCCGGAGGACGACGTGCGTGCCCGCGTGCGGCTGTCCGGTGCGGCCGGACCGAGAATCGCGTCCTACGGGACCGCGCCGGTGTCGGTGCGCATCGAATTCACCGACTAGACCGTCGGCCGTGACGCCGGTACCCGGACCATCGGATCAGAAGGATCAAAACGCGCCACCACAGCGCGAGCGCTGTCGAATTACCGCAGGTCTGAGCCGATTCGGGGGTGATGCTGTCATCGTGCCGACGATGCGGTGACGCCGTCGCCACACCGGATCCCGTCGAAGCCGGTGTTACGTTGCGGGCCTTCAAGCAGGTCTGCAAGGGAAGATGGATGGTATCGGCACCCGCACGCGGTTCTGGCGCGCTCCGCTCGAGCGGCGTGCCCACAGCAGTTCCCCTGAGTAGTGCGGCCGGAGCCGAACGACGCCGGCGCGATCGCGGCGAGCTTGCCCGGCTGGCGTTGCTGTCCGCCTTGCCGATCCTGAGCCTCGTCGTAGTCGTCATCGGCTGGGACGCCGCGGTGCGGTTCGAACTCTTCTCCGCCCGGCTCCTGCCCGCGCCCGCGCAGGTTGTGCACGCCGCGCGTGAGATGTACAGCGACGGAACGCTGTTCGCTGATTCCGTCGCGAGCTTTCGGCGGGCGCTCCAGGGCTTTGTCGTCGGATCGCTGATCGCCATCGTGGTGGGGACCCTCACGGGCCGATCGCGCATCGCCCGGGGGCTGTTGGAGCCGACGATCCAGATCGTCCGGCCCATCCCGGCAATTGCCCTGGTGCCGTTGGCAATCCTGTGGTTCGGCATCGGTGAAGAGTCCAAGCTGTTCCTCACCAGCCTCGGCGTCTTCTTCCCGGTCTGGGTCAACACGCACGCCGGCATCGCGGCGACACGCGACGACCATCTACGGGTGGCGGCATCGCTCGGCGCGTCAAAATTGTTGACGTTCAACAACGTCGTGCTGCCGGGCGCACTGCCATCGGTCCTCACCGGCCTGCGTCAGGGGATCGCGACGTCCCTCATCCTGATCGTGGCATCCGAGCAGTCCGGCGTCACCGAGGGGCTCGGTTTCCGGCTCGACCAGGCGCGCCTGTTCAGCCAACCCGACCGGTTGTTCGTCTGTCTCGGGGCCCTGGGTATCGTCGGCGCCCTCGCCGATCAGCTGTTCCACCAGGCCACCCGTCACACCGTGCGCTGGGCGAAGGAACAGTCGTGACCGCCGGCGACATCACGGTCGGCTCGCTGGCGGTGCGTTACCCGGGCGCGGACCGTCCCATCGTCGACGGCCTCGACCTCACCATCGAATCCGGGGCATTCCTGACGATCCTCGGGCCGTCGGGTTGCGGCAAGTCGACCCTGCTGAATGTCATCGCTGGATTCGTCAGGCCGACAACGGGTTCGGTGGCTTTCGCGGGTCGGCTGGTGACCGGACCGGGACGTGAGCGGGGCGTCGTGTTCCAGCGCGACGTCCTGTTCCCCTGGGGCACCGTCGGAAGCAACATCGGGTTCGCGCTGCGCGCGGCGAAGGTGCCCCGCGCGCAGCGGCGCGCCCGGATCGCCGAGTTGATCAGCGCGGTCGGTCTCGCACCGGACGTCGCGCACAACCGTCCACACGAGCTGTCCGGTGGCATGCGGCAGCGCGTCGGAATCGCCCGTGCCCTGGCGAATAGCCCGCGAGTGTTGTTGATGGACGAGCCATTCGGTGCGCTGGACGCCTTGACCCGCCAGCAGATGCAAGACCTGGTGGTCGAACTGTGGGAGCACAGCAGGCCTACCGTCGTCTTCGTCACGCACGATGTGGACGAGGCGATTCGCATCGCGTCGTCGATTGTCGTGATGGACCACACCGGCGCCATCGCCGATCACCTCAGCAACCCGCTGCCGCGGCCTCGGCCCGCGAGCCGTCTCGGCGAGTTCGACGATTACGCGGCACTGCGCCGTCGTCTGCACGATCTGCTGCACGGGCAGCAACCGGCCCTCACCTCGGGAGAACACGGATGAACACACATCGGAAGATTGCCGCGATATTCGTTGCCGCGCTGGCGGTTCTGGGCATTGCGGGCTGCAGTGGTTCGAGTAAGGAAAGTGCGGCCGACTCGCTCACCCTGGCGTGGGTGGTCGACCCGTCCTGGGCGCAGGTGCCGGTCGCCAATGATCTCGGATATTTCAAGCAGCACGGGGTCAACGTCAAGATCGTCCCGTTCCCGACGGGTGCCGCGGCGCTTGAGGCGCTGGCGGGCGGCGCGGTGGACATCGCCAATGGCGGCGATGTCCCCACTTCGGCTGCGGCGCTGAAGAATCCGAATCTGCGGGTTTTCGCAGACGGAGCCATCTGGCCGGAGGGCAGATTCGTCGCGCGCCGCTCGGCCGGCATCAACTCGATTGCCGACCTGGCCGGCCGCAAGATCGCCGTGCCTCTGGGCAGCAGCGCGCATTACTTCGCGAGCCGATTCCTCACCGAAGCCAACGTGAAGGCGGACCTGATCCAGACCGGACCGGCCGAGATCGTCACCGCGATCACCAATCACAACGTCGACGCGATCGCCGTCTTCCAGCCGGCGCTGGCGAAAGCGGTTGCGGCACTGGGCAGTGACGCAATAGAGCTGCAGGGACGGCAGAAGTACAACCAGCACAGTCTGTACCTGGCCAACGCGAGCGTCCTCGACTCGAAGAAGCAGGCGGTGGGCAAGTTCGTGGGGGCGATCCGCAACGCCGATGCGCCGCTGTCCGGTCAGGACCCGGCGGCCCTGACCGCGGTCGCGAAAGCAACAGGGCTGGACGACAACCTGATCAGCCAGGTCACGTCGGAGTTCAGGTACCAGACGCACCTCGGGCCGGAACTCGCCGCTGATCTCGCCGACCGCGCCCGCTGGGCGCAGAGCATCGGCCGCATCCCTGCTGACCAGCACATCCCCGACTACCAGAACATCATCGCCGGATCGTTTGTGACGGAGAGCAATTCATGAGCGGGGCATACCTGATCGGCTTGGGCGGCACCATCTCCATGCACCAGACCGCGCAGGGCGCGGTGCCTGTGACCGGGGCGGTCGAGCTGTCCGAGACCGTGGCGGGCTTTTCCGGCGCCGAGAGCCTCGCACTGGTCGGTGGTTCCGAGGTCGACTTCGACCTGTTGGAACGTCTCGTCGCCCGGGCTCGCGAACTGGTTGCCGACGGGGCCGGCGGCATCGTCGTGACCACAGGCACGGACTCCATCGAAGAGGTGGCGGCCTGGCTGTCCTACCGGGAGAACTGGCCGGTGCCGGTGGTGGTCACCGGCTCGATGATCCTCGGCACCCGGCATGACAGCGACGGCCGCGCCAACTTGGCGGACGCGCTGGCGGTGGCGTCCTCGGGTGCCGACATCGACCCGGTGGTGGTGTTCGCCGGGAAGATCTTCGATGGCCGTGAGGCCGTGAAGGTTTCGGGGGTCGTACGAGACGCCTTCGACGCGCCGGGGCGCGGGCCCATCGGCTACGTCGTCGGCGGCCAGGTCCAGTGGCACCGGTCTCCGCAGCGCCGCACGAGCCATGGTGATCCCACCGGTCCGATTCGGCCGGTGCCCGTGCTGCTGGCGGCGTTGGGTGACGACGGATCGGTGTTCCGTGCCGCGGGACAGGCGCAGCAGGCGATCGTGGTGGCGGCGAACGGCGCCGGCAATCTGCCGCCGAAACAGGCCGCGGCAGTGGAGGAACTCATCGACGGCGGCCGGTTCGTCGTGCTGACCACGCGGGCTGCGGACGGTCGGGTCGCTCCGGTGTACGGATACCCCGGTGGCGTGGCCGGACTCGTCGAACACGGTGCGCAGTTGGCTGCCGGGATCTCACCGCACCGCGCGCGGCTGCTGGTGACACTCGGGCTGGCACAGGGCCGGGACAACGACGGCCTGCGGGCGTTGATCGACAGCGAGATTCGCGCATGACCCGCGCCGCCGTCGACTCGGCCGTGGACCGTCGTGAACTCGTCGAGCTCACCACTCGTCTGGTGGCCGCCGGCCAGCCGTGGTGCGAGAACAGCCTTGATGGTCCGAGTCGCCCGCCGGAAGAGGAGCGCATCGCACGTCCGCTGGGTGAGTTGTTGCGCGAGTGGGGCTTCACCGTCGAGCTGGTGGGCCGCACGCCGCAGCGACCGAATGTGGTGGCGACGAAGCGCTTCGGCGCCGGTCCGACCCTCATGCTCAACGATCACCTCGACACCTACCCGTCCGGCCCGCCGAGCCGGTGGCGCATCTGCGCCGGAAATCCCTATGCGGCAGTCGAATCGGATGGCCGGATCTATGCGCGCGGCACGTCGGACACCCGCGCCAACCTCGCGGCGCTGCTGACCGCGGCCAAACGCCTCGTCGACGATCCGCCGGAGTACGGGACCCTGCTGGTGGTCCTGACCGTCGACGAGGAACGCAACGGCATCGAAGGATCCAAGTACCTGGTCGACGAACACGGCCTGCGTCCCGACGCCTCAATCACAGTCGAACCGACCGCGCGGACCGACGACGGCCACAGCGGTATCGCCCTGGCGGTGGCACAGACCGGTCATGCCCTGCTGGACATCACGGCCCGCGGGCGGTCGAGCCACATCTGGCGGCCTGATACCGGTGTCAACCCGGCGCTGTTTCTGGCTGAGTTCCTGTCCGGCATTGCCGCCGATCCTGTGGGGGATTGGCCGGTTTCAGTGGTGGGCCTGCACGCGGGGGAGGCCGGCATGGCGCAGTTCACTCCGTTGGAGGCGACCGCACGCGTTGCGGCCGTCAACATCGGCCCCGACGTGGTCGCCGGCCGGTTGCTCGAAGAGTTTCACCGCCGCCTGACGGCGTTGCGCCCCAAAGGTATCGATGTCGATGTCGAGTTCGCGCCCGGCCCGACGTTCGTCGCGGGCACTGTACCGCTGGCGGCCGGCGATCCGCTGGTTGCTGCGATCCGGAGCGCGTACCGCGGTGTCACGGGCGAGGATGTCCGCACCTACACAAAACCGGCTTTCAACGACACCATCCGCTTCCGCCACGTCGGCATTCCCGCGGTCACGTTCGGCCCCGGTGACGACGGGTGGGCAGTGTACGACGAGAGCATCAGCATCGACAGAATGGCAACCGCCGTTCAGGTACTCGAAGCCGCTGTGCGGGAATATTTTTCGGCTACCGGCCCGGCTTAGTGCGTCGCCAGGTGGTCATGGACACAGGCGATGAATGCCTGGCATGCCGCCGAACGCAGGTGCGGTCGCGGTGCGACGAGATGTACCTGGCGGTGCATCTGGACGCCTGTGACGGGGCGAAGCGCCAAGGTGCTGTCGCTGTCGGCGCGGGTGCGCGCAACCGATTCCGGCAGCAGCGCCACCCCGAGGTTCTGCCGCACGAAGTGCACGACCTCATCGACCCGGGTGACCTCGAAGGCCACCCGGCGTGGCACGCCGGCGAAGCCGCGGTCGGTTTCGTGGCGAAGTCCGTAACCGAGGGGAAAGTCGATGAACGGCAACGCCGCCAGTTCGGTCAGCGCCACCGCCCGCTGTCGGGTCAGCGGGTGATCGCGGGGCATGACCGCGATCAGCGACTCGGTGAACAAGTGGGTGAAGTCCAACTGGTCGCTGGCCGGGGAGACGTTGGAGCCGACGATGGCCGCGTCCAGCTTGCGGTCGCGCGTCGCCGTCAGCAGGACGTCGCTGCCTCCGCTGCGCAGGGTCACGCTCACGTCCGGGTAGCGCGAGTGAAACGTCGCCATCAGTGTTGCGACGTCAAGGCTTTCGGACGGCACCTCCATCATCCCGACGGTCAGGCGTCCGGTGACGGTGCCGCTGAGGGCCTGGGCGTCGACTTTGATCTGGTCGATGCCGGCGACCACCTGGTGTACCAGCGGCAGGAGCGCCTCACCGGCCGGGGTGAGCGAGACAGCCCGGGTGGTGCGCTCGAAGAGCGTGACGCCGAGCTCCTCCTCGAATTTTCGCACCTGCTGGCTGAGCGCCGATTGCACGACAAAAGAAGTCTCGGCCGCTTTGGTGAAGCTCTTGGCTTCGGCCAGGGCGACCACGTAATGGAGCTGCTGCAGATTCATGGTTATTCACTTTCAATGATGAATCGCATCATATCTATTAACTGGACTCCTAGGTGCAATGCGGAAAGGATGGGTTGATGTCCCGTGCGATTCCCCTCCGTCCGCAGAGTCCGTTGCACAGCAATGACTGCTCGGTGGCTGCGGTGCGCGACGCCATCACTGCGGAATTCGACGCGGTGCCCTTCCTCGGCGAGCTGACGTGCTCGCACACGTCGGTGGTCGCCGGCGCGGTGGAGGAAATCGTCTTCACCTACACGGTCGGCCGGTCGGGCATTGCCGACAGCGGCTGGCTCAAACTGTGCTTCCGCTACTACTCCGACTGGGACCTGCAGACCGCTGATCCCGCCGGACGCGACTATGCCAGCGCGCAGTTGGTCAGCAGATCGCTGGTGGGGCGTGCCTCCGAAGCCGGTGCGGCCACCGTGCAGCAGCTCGCAGTCCGATATGACGTCAAAGGCGGGGAGCGGCCGTTCCAGAAATCGTTGCTCATCCACGCGGTCGACGGCTACCTCCGTCCCGGCGACGTGATCGAAATCCGGCTCGGGGACCGGCGATTCGGTGGTCAGGGCACCCGCGTGCAGACTTTCGTCGAGGACGAGTTCGAAGTGCATCTGTTCGTCGACCCGCTGGGTACCTCCAGGATGGCCCGGGCCGGTGTCAACCGGCTGGCGATCGTGTCCGGTCCGCCCGAGCGAGTCGTGGTCCGCGGACCACGGCTGGTGCGCAGCGACGCCGGTGCTGTCACGCTTCGCGCTCACCTGCAGGACCGCTGGGGCAACGCCTGCACTGATACCGCTGCCACACTGCGTGCGCTCATCGACGGCGCCGCCGCAGCCGAGGCGCACGCGCCGTCCGCGGGATGGGCAAGTGTGTCCCTCGTGGTGCCGGCGCGCGCCGCACACATCGAGGTCGTCGCCGACACACACGCGGAAGTGCGGCCTGCCGACACCGTCCTCGACGTGATCGACGACCTGCCCGCCCCGCGTGCGTTCTTCACCGACCTGCATGTCCATTCGAACGACACTGTCGGCACCCAGGACACTGCCTGGAACCTGCGCTATGCCCGCGATATCGGGGCACTCGACGTTGTCGGATACACCGCCAACGACTTTCAGATCACCGACGAGGCCTGGATCGATGTGGTCGACGCCTGCCGGGCGATCTCGAGCGACGGTAGCCTGGTCTGCTTCCCGGGTGTCGAGTGGTGCGGCACCGCTGGTGTGGGCGGTGACCACAACGTCGTCTTTCTCGGCGACGACACCACGCTGGCGCGCTCGCTGGAATGGCACCAGGGGATGGCCAGCACCGTGCCGACACCCCAAACCTGGCCCATCACAGAGCTTTACGCCGCCTACGAGAAGGACCCGGATTCGTACCTGCTGATCCCACACGTGGGTGGCCGGCGCGCGATCCTGGACTGGCACCATCCCGAGCTCGAACGGCTGATCGAGGTGCACTCGTCCTGGGGGAGCAGTCCCTGGTTCCTGGAAGATGCGCTGGCCCGCGGCCTGCGTCTGGGCGCCAGCGCCGCCAGCGACGAGCACCGTGGCCGGCCCGGAGGTGGGGCGCCCGGAGCGAACATCTTCGGCGGATTCGGCGGTCTGACAGGCGTTCTCGCGCCGCAGCTCACCAAAGCCGACGTGGGACGCACGCTGCGTGCCCGCCGGACGTGGGCGACGACCGGCGCGCGTGCCGTCGCGCTGCTGCGCAGTGGCGACGCCTGGATGGGCGACGAAATCGACACTGAAGACGACGAATTGAACGTCGACTACGTGCTGTACGGCACGTCCGGCTGGGACGAGATCGCCATCTACGACAGCACGGGGCGACTGTGGCAGCGCAACCTGCACAACGAGACCGGACTGTCCGACGAACTCGTGCGCATCCGATGGGGTGGAGCGCGGCACCGCGACCGCTACCGGTGGGCGACGTGGTCGGGGGAAGTCCGGGTGACGGGTACCGAGTTGCTCGATGTAACACTCTGGGCCGCAGCGCATCCGGAGCAACACTTCGACGCTGCCGGTGAGGCCGTGCGCTGGCGGACCACAACCTACGGTTCGGACGTCGGCATCGTGGTGCGGTTGGCGGATCTCGCGGCGGCCCGCTTCCGAATTCAGGCGTCGGTGCACGAGGACGGCTTGCACGTGGAGCGCGAGTTCTCGGGTGCCGAGTTGATCCGTGCCGGTCACATCGAAACCGCCGTGGGCGGGCTGAATCTGCGGTTGCGCGCCGAACGGGTGGCCGAATTCTCCGCGTTGCCCACCACGGTGACGGGCGACCTCGTGCTCGGTCTGCCACCTGGCACCAGTGCCACGTATGTGCGCGCCACCCAGTCCGACGGTCATCGGGTGTGGACCAGCCCGCTGTTCGTCACCCGTTCGGGCGGCCAGACGCGATGTCCCGAGCCGGCCTGACCTCGCATGTCACCCGCTCGATCGACATCAAGGAAAACCGTGTTCTCTCAACGTCATTTCACCCGGCTGCTCGCGCTGGGCGCGGCGATCACCGCCGTCGTCGCGCTGGCCGGATGCGCTACATCGACCAAGTCGGCGTCGTCGTCTCCCGTGCCGTTGCGGCTGGGCTACCTGACTCGTGTCACTCACGCGCCGGCGCTGGTCGGCGTCAACGACGGGCTGTTCGCCCACCAGCTCGGCTCCGGGGTCACCTTCACCGCGCAACCGTTCAGCACGGGCACCGAAGAGATCACCGCGCTGCTGTCGGGCCATCTCGACGCCGCATACGTGGGGCCCAACCCCGCTTTCAACGCCTGGCAGAAATCGAATGGCAAAGCCATCAAGATCATTTCAGGTGCCGCCAGCGGTGGTACCTCGATGGTCGTCCAACCGGGGATCACGTCTGCCCAGGACCTCAGGGGCAAGACGGTGGCTGATCCGGCGCTCGGTGGCACCCAGGACGTCAGCCTCCGCGATTGGCTCGCCAAGAACGGGTTGAAGGCCGATGCCCAAGGCGGCGGCGATGTTTCGGTCAAGCCGACCAATCCCGAATCGGCGATCGTCCAGCAGTTCGTGAGCAAGCAGATCGCCGGTGCGCTGGATTCCGCGCCGTTCGACGTGCAGATGATCAGAGCCGGCGGCGTGCGGTTGTGGTCGGACCCGAACACCATCACCGTGCTGGTCGTGCGCCAGGACTTCCTGGCCGAGCATCCCGACGCCGTGGCCGGGCTCCTGCGCGGCCAGGTTCAGGCCAATGACAAGATCGGCGCCGATCCCACGGCCGCGGCGCAGTCGGCCAATGCCGCACTCACGAAAACGCTTGGGAAGGGCCTGGATCCGGAGGTGTTGGCCGAGTCGTTCAAGGAGACGACGTTCACCAACGATCCGGGGATCGCGTCGCTGCGCGAACAGGTGAGCAAGGCCGTCGCCATCGGCCTGTTGCAGCCGCTGAACATCGACGGTCTCTTCGATCCGGCCCCGCTCAACGCAGTGCTGGCGGCATCAGGCAAACCGGCGGTTGCGGCGTGACCCGCTGTGCGGACGCCGGTGAGATCACGGTGACTGTTCCCACGCAGCCTCCGGTACCGCAGCCGGCATTGGAACTGGTCGACGTGACAAAGCGCTATGGGAAGGGATCTGCCGCGGTAGCAGCCTTGGACCCGGTCAGCCTGACGGTCACCGAAAGCGAATTCGTCTGTCTGGTCGGCAGTTCCGGTTGTGGCAAGAGCACGCTTTTGTCGATCATCGCCGGACTGGACGCGCCGTCGAGCGGGACGGTCGAGACGTTCGGTCGCCGGGTGGCGCTGATGTTTCAGGAGCCGGCTCTGTTCCCCTGGCTGACGGCAGCAGCCAACGTCGATCTCGCGCTGCGGGCGCGTGCGGTGCCGCGGGACGTGCGCCGCGAGCGGGTCGCCCGACTGCTGACCACCGTCGGGTTGGCCGAATTCGCCGGCAAGCGTCCACATCAGTTGTCGGGCGGTATGCGGCAGCGGGTTGCGCTGGCCCGCGCGCTCGCTCAGGACGCCGACGTGCTGCTGATGGACGAGCCTTTTGGCGCGCTGGATGCGCTGACGCGTGATCTGCTGCATGAGGAACTCGAGCGCATAGTCGAATCACGCGGACTGACAGTTGTTTTCGTCACGCACAACGTACGAGAAGCGGTTCGCCTGGCTGACCGGGTGATTCTCTTGGGGACTCGACCGGGTCGTGTGGTCGAAGAGTTCCAGGTTCGGGCATCGCGTCCTCGTCAGATCAACACCGCCGACGTCGCGGAGTTGGCGGCACACATCACGGGGCGACTGCACGAGGAAGGCAGCGGTGATCGTGGTCGGTAGTGGAGTCGCCGAACTGGCTGGGTCGGCACGGCACACCGCAGGTCGGCTGCAGTCGCTGCTGGCATCGCTGTGGGCGAAGGCGCTGGCCCTGCTGGTGGTGTTGGGGGCGTGGCAGCTGGTCTGTCTGAGCGGCTGGAAATCGTCCGTGGTCTTGCCCAGTCCCGCGGCTGTCGGCGCCACCCTGTGGCAGCAGTTGCACGATGCGGTGTTGTGGCAGGCGGTTTCGACGACGATGGCGCGGGCGGTCATCGGTTTCGGCTTGTCGCTGCTCATCGGTACGGTCATCGGCAGCGTTCTGTCCCGTAACAAACTGTTGCGCAACACGTTCGGCCCACTGATCACCGGACTGCAGACGATGCCGGCCATCGCCTGGTTTCCCTTCGCGATCATCTTCTTCGGTCTCAACACCTCGGCCATCCTGTTCGTCATCGTCATCGGTGCCGCGCCGTCGGTGGCGCTCGGCGTGATCTCGGGCGCCGACCACATTCCACCGCTGCAGTTGCGCGCGGCAAAGACCATGGGGCTGAAGCGGTTTGCGTTGTACCGGCATGTGATCCTGCCGGCCTCACTGCCGACGTTCGTCAGCGGATTACGTCAGGGCTGGGCGTTCGCATGGCGCAGCCTCATGGCGGGTGAACTGGTCGTGATGGTCGCCGGCACCGCATCGATCGGGGTCCTGCTGGAGAACGCGCAGAACATGAGTGACATGCCGCTGGCCATAGCCGTCATGATCGTCGTGCTGGTGATCGGCATCATCGTCGACTCGGTATTCGGCGTGGCGGATCGACAAATCCGCCGGTACTGGGGACTGGTCGACGGTGACCGCGAATGACCGGCGGTGCGGAACCATTCCGCCTCTGGGCCTTCGGCGATGCACACGTGGGCACCGACCGGAGATTCGGCAGAGACAGTCTGGCCGAGGCGATCTCGCAGTCCGAGGTCGGCGGGTCTGAGGGTGGCCCGGCGTTCGACTGGGACATCGCAGTGGACGTCGGCGACATGTCCGGCGCCCACCACCACCTGCCGGACGACGCCGAGGGGCGTGAGCTGCGGCGGCAGTTCGCCAGCCTGCGCCGTCATCGGCGCGAGGACATCTACAGCGTGTGCGGCAACCATGACCGCAGTGGGCTGGACGAACCCGAGGCCTGGTGGTGGCAGAAATGGGTTGACCCGCTCGGACAGCACACCGCATCTTCCGGAGTCGACAACGCCCGCCGGCCCTTTGCGGTCGACGGGGTTTGGCAGCACTACGCATTCCGGGTGGGGAACCTGCTGTTCCTCATGCTGAGTGACCGCAACGAACCAACCCAGTCTGTCGGTCGCGGCACGTTGGGCGGAAACCCCGGGGGAGTGGTCAGCGGTGAGACGTTCCGATGGTGGAAAGCCATGGTGCTGGCCAATCCGGACGCGATCATCGTCACGGTGCACCACTACGTCCTCAAGGACACCACGGTCGCCTCGGGAGAGTGGGAAGGCGTTCGTCGCGACGCTGACGGCCAGTTGGTCGAGCACTACCACCGGCCGTTCGCGGCAGGCACACCGCAGGGCGCGTCGTACCTGTACTGGGTCGACAGTCAGCCCGACTCCGGCGCCTTCGAGCAGTTCCTGGCCGCGCATCCGGGGCGAGTGCAGCTGTGGATCGCCGGCCACACCCACACCCATCCCGATGACAATTTCGGTGGCAAGAGTCATATCGAACAGCGCTGGGGCACATGGTTTCTCAACGTCGCCTCGTTGAGCCGGCACCACATGCCGATCACGACGCTGCCACTGAGTCGCTTGCTGACGTTCACACCGGGCAGCGCGGAAGTCCGGGTGCAGTGCTACCTGCACACCAGCCAGCACGCGCCGCAGGGCTGGTATGACAAGGCGGAGAAGGTGATTGCGCTGCAGACGCCGTTCCGCTGGACCGGTTCGCAGTCGGAATGATCTACAGCGATTTGCCGACGAGCGCGGCCAGATCGGCGATGCGGTTGGAGTAGCCCCATTCGTTGTCATACCAGGACACGACCTTGGCTTGGTTGTCGATGACCTTGGTCAGTCCCGCATCGAACAGCGAACTGTGCGGGTCGGTGACGATATCGGACGACACGATCGGCGCGTCGTAGTACTTCAAAATCCCCTTGAGCGGCCCCTCGGCCGCGGCCTGCATCGCAGCGTTGATCTCCGCAGCGGTCGCGGCCTTGCCCAGCTCGGCGGTCAGATCGGTGACCGACCCGGTGGGCACCGGCACCCGCAACGCATACCCGTCCAACTTGCCCTTGAGCTCGGGCAGCACCAGGCCGATGGCCTTGGCCGCCCCGGTGGAGGTCGGCACGATGTTGATCGCCGCCGCGCGGGCCCGGCGCAGATCCTTGTGCGGCCCGTCCTGCAGATTCTGATCCTGGGTGTAGGCGTGGATGGTGGTCATCAGGCCGCGCACGATCCCGAACTCGTCGTTCAAGACCTTGGCGATCGGGCCCAGACAGTTCGTGGTGCACGAGGCATTGGAGATGATGTCCTGGCTGCCGTCGTACTTGTCGTCGTTGACCCCCATCACGATGGTGATGTCCTCACCGGTCGCCGGCGCGGAGATGATGACCTTCTTGGCCCCGGCTTCCAGGTGGCCGCGGGCCTTGGCGGCGTCGGTGAAGATACCGGTGGACTCGACCACGATGTCCACACCCAGATCGCCCCACGGCAGCGCCGCCGGGCCTTCCTTGACCGCCAGGGCCTTGATCTTGGTCTCACCCACGATCAGCGTGTCCCCATCAGCACGGACGTCATAGGGCAGCCGGCCCAGGATCGAATCGAACTTCAACAGATGCGCCAACGCATCGGTCGAGGTCAGGTCATTGACCGCCACGATCTCCAGATCGGCGTTCTTACCCCCCGCTTTTTGCGCATCCAGGGCCCGGAAAAAATTACGCCCGATACGCCCGAAACCATTGACGCCGATCCGAATAGTCACTGCTGATGCTCCTCGCTTGATCGTTTCAGAACGAACCATACACTCATTGGGACTTTCCGCAAGCCCATTACGTACTTCAAATACCTAAGTGGTGTCGACTTACGCTTGCGTCGGCACGTGCCGCCTTGCTTCAATGGCAGCCATGGCGCTCAGCGGCACGTCGGTGTCACCCACTGCCGGCGAAGTGCTCGCCGTGATCCGGGATCACCGGGCTATTACCCGCAGCGAGATCGGCCGAATCACCGGCCTGTCCCGCACCGCGGTGACCACGCGGATCGCGGCACTGGAAGCCGACAATCTGGTGATCGAGCCCGACCATGTGGCGTCGACGGGCGGGCGTCCGGCCACGCAGCTCATGCTCAACGCCGATGCCGGCATCGTCTTCGCGGTGGCCATCGGGCGCAGTCGCACCCAGCTGGCATTGTGCAACCTCGCCGGCGAAATCCTCGCCACCGCCGAGATCGATCAGGAGCCCGGCATGGGCCCGGACGATCTGATGCCCGACCTGGTGAAACGGCTCGATGAGCTACTCGACGACTCCAGGCGCCGCGGCGACCGCATCTTCGGCATCGGTCTCAGTCTGCCGGGCACGGTCGATCGGCAGCTCGGGGCGAGCTTGGATTCACCGAACATGAGCGGGTGGGACGGTGTGCCGCTGGCGCCGTACTTCCGGCACCTCACCGATGCGCCGGTGGTCATGGACAACGACGCCAATGTGATCGCACTGGCCGAACGCCGTTTCGGATTTGCCGATGTGCAGGACATGCTGGTCGTCAAAGCCTCCACCGGACTGGGTGCCGGCATCGTGATGGGTGGGCAACTTCGGCGCGGCGCGGTGCAGGCCGCGGGCGATTTCGGGCACAGCAAGATTGCCGCGGCTGCCGGTATTTCGTGCCGCTGCGGTGACACGGGTTGTGTCGAGGCGGTTGCCGGCGGTTGGGCGATCGTGCGTGATCTGCGACGTGATGAGTACGCCGTGGGTCATCTGCGCGACGTCGTGGCGTTGGCGCATGGTGGGGACGCCAAGGCCCGCAGCAAGATTCGGGACAGTGGCCGGCATGTTGGCGAAGTGCTCGCGGCGGCTGTCAACCTGATCAATCCTGCCGTGTTGGTCGTGGCCGGCGACATGGTCGGTGCGTACGACGTGTTCGTGGCCGGTCTGCGAGAGACCCTGTACGGCAATGCCAGCACCCTGGCCACCCGCACACTGCAGGTCGTCCCTTCGGTGCTTCAAGAGCGCGTCGGCATTATCGGCTGCGCCACCACGGCGCTAGATCACATCTTGAGCCCGCGGATGATCGATACCTCCCTGCAGGCCAGACTCCAGCACTCAGGTACCTGACGTTCGCGCCACGCGACGGATGAGCTTTCGGGTGGCACTTTCCAGGATCTCCTGAGCCGCAGCTTCGTTGCGTTGTTTTTCGGCGCGCCTGACGGCCGCGGAAATCGTCAGACCTTCCTCGTACGCCGAGACCACCCGCGGATCGACGTACGAACTACGCGCTACCGCCGGGGTGTTGCCGAGTTCTTCGGCGACCTCGCGAAAGACCGCAGTCCGGGCACGACGGATGGCTGTCTTCGTGTCTGCCGGTGCAACGGCGGCGAAACCCGCGGCGGCGAGCACGGTGCCGTGCCACGTTCTCAGGTCCTTGACGCTGTACTCCTCGCCGACAAGCTCTTTGAATCGGGCGTTCAGGTCGTCAGCGTGCAGCTCCACGCAGCCCGAACCGGTGCGGCAGTACAGGAATCGGTCGGTCGGGCCTCGTCCCCGGCGCAGCGCTCGGACTGCGCGGACCACTTGTGGATCGGCCAGTTCCAGATGCCGCTGCACACCGCTCTTCGCCGGGTAGTCGAATATCACTGTGCCGCTGCGCACCTCGATGTGTTCGCAGCGCAGCGTGGCCAGTCCGCAGGAATCGTTGTCCTGGGCGTACTCCTCGCCGCCTGCGCGGAAATACCCGAGATCGATCAGATGCAGGGCCAGCGCGAGCACGCGCTCGCGGTGCAGTCCCCGGCCGGTGAGATCGGCTGCGATCCGGCCTCGCCAGTCGGGCAGGACCGTGGAGAGCTCGAGCACGCGGTCGAACTTCTCCTCGGTGCGTTCCTGTTGCCACACAGCGTGATAGAGGTACTGCCGGCGTCCCGCGGCGTCGGTACCCACGGCCTGGATATGACCGTTGCGGTGCGGGCTGATCCAGACTTTTCGCCACGCGGGTGGTATCACCAGGTCCTGGATTCGTTGCAGCGTCGCCTCGTCGGTCACAGGTGCGCCGGCGGTGTCGTAGTACGAGAAGCCGTTGCCGCGCCGCCTCCGTGTGATGCCGGGCGACGAGATGTCACTGTGTCGCAGCCTCATGGCAGACCTGCCCGGTGTCTGTGTCGCACCGTCGGTCCTTACCCCGGATCGGCTTCGGCGACACCTCTCCGACGCGGGCGTCAACCCCGGCGGTACCGGACAAAATGATGCGTAGGTCACAGTGTCCTACGTCACACTCTGAGCAGACTGCTCAACGTTTCCGCTGGCTGTTGACGTGATCTCGGCAACACGGCAGATTTCGCGGCACCGATTGCTTGTGGTTTGGCCATGCCGATCCCGATCTGCTCGTGTAGATTGCGGGACACAAGGGTCGGCGGTGCGAGTGGCTCGGGGCCGCGGGCACCAATCCTGCACAGGCAACAACACACTGAGGAAATTGATGTCTCGTTCACGTCTGACCAACGCCGTCACCATCCGTCGCGTGGCAGCGGCCATCGGCGCCGGCGCTCTTGTGGCCATGGGGGCCGCCACTGTGGCGGTTGCCGAACCGGCGCGGGAGAACCCGGTTGGCGCCAATGGCTCGACGACCACCAAGGAGGCGCCTCCCACCGCGCCGCTGACCCCCTCCGCCAGCCCGGTCGTCAAGGCCGCCCCCTACGGCAAGAGCTAGGCGCAAACACCGAAAGGCCAACTATTGCAGTCGATTTCGGCAAGCGCTTGCAATAGTTGGCCAGTCGGACGATGAACTCAGGCGCGCGGCATGATCATCACCGGGACCGGTGAATGACGCAGAATCTTCGCCGCGGCCGATCCGAGGAACACCCGCGCCGACTGCCCGGCCGCGCCCGACCCGAGCAGCAGCACATCACCCGGCGCCCAGCCCGTGTTCTCCACGGCCTGCTGCCAATCCCGCCCGCTGCTGACGACCATGTCCACGTCGGGCACCGCCAGATTTTCACGAACCTTGTTGAGCTGCTTGGTGACTTCGTCGGCCGTGCGCTTCGACCATTGCGCGACGACCATGTCCTCGGCACCCACCTCGAGTGAGGGCCCGCCGAACGCCCACGCGGGCCGCACGGTGAATGCCACGATCCGCAGCTTGGCGTTCCAGTCCCGGGACAGCTCCGCGGCAGCGCGAACCAGTCCATTGGTGTCGGCCTCACCGCCATAGGCCGCAGTGAGCCGACGGATCGGTTCGTGGCTGAAGGCATATCCGCGCGGCGCGATCGCTACCGGAACCTGCGCGGTGTGCACCAGCCGCTCCGTCACGCTGCCGAGGGCCACGCGTCCCAGTAGGCCGGACGACGACGATCCGAGCACCACGGCGCGGGCCTGAAACTCCTGGGCCAGCTCGAGCAATCCGGTTGGGATGGAACCGGATTCGTGCACCAGCGTCGGGACGTCCGGCCGCCCGGGCAGGCCGTCGACGACGGCCTGCAAGGACTGGGCCGTCTGCGCCTTGATGTGCCGCAGGTACTCGTCCTCGACCGGGTCGTTGCGTGGTGGCCACGAGCGCTCGAGAACGGCCGCCGCGATGACCTTCTCGCCGGTGGTCTGTGCGATCTGCACGGCGAGGTTGATCGGTGCGCTGCCTTGCCGGGACGCGCTGAACCCGGCGATGATCGTCACGCGACAGGCTCCTCGGAGGGCGCCATCGCGATCACGTTGGTCACCGGGATGTGGTAGTCGGACCGGGCGCGGTCGACCACGTCGAACCGGTGCCAGATCGACTGCTCCGGCGGCTCCGTCGCGATGACGATCTGGTCCGGCTCGAATTCGGCGACGGCGGCTGCCAGGGCGCGCAGCGGGCGATAGTCGCCCAACTTGCCGTCGGCCTCCAGGCTCGCCGAGTGCAGTGCGGCCAGTGTCTGGTCAAGGCGTTGCTGGGCAAGGACTTTGGTGGCTTCCCAGACGTCAAGGGGGCTGTGCGAGGCGGCGGCGCCGGTCTCGATCGGGCTGACCGGTACGACGACGTGATAGGTCGTGGCGTTGTCGGCACCGATCGCACGCAGTTCATCGAGCAGCTCGTCCGAGCCGACGGTTTCGTTGGCCAGCACGAGCACTCGGTGCGGCCGCTCGGTCGAGGTGACGGGCTCCGGCGCCGGCCGACGGGAGTTGAACCAGCGGTTGGCGAAGAACAGGCCGATCACGACAGCCCAGGACAGCAGGCTCAGCGTCAGTGCCCTTCTGTTGTCACCGCCCTGAACGAACATCTGCACCAGGATCGCGGTCATCGCCAACGCCGTGATGATGGACAGCACCGGGAACAGCCACATTTTGACTTTGAGCTTGTCGCCACCATTGCGGTACCGCAGCACGATCTGGGAAATCGCGATCAGTAGGTAGACGAAGAGGATGACCGCACCGCTGGAGTCCAGCAGGAACTTGAAGATGAAATCGGGGGAGAAGGCCGAGGCGATGACACCCAGGAACCCGATGACCGATGACGTGAGAATGGCGGCGGCCGGCCGCCGATCGCGATCATTGACAGCTGGCGCTGACTCAGGGCCTTCTTGAGGGCCGGTGTCCCACTCACGTCGTCTCCTTCGCGCTGCCCTGACGGCATTTGTCAGGGCAGTAACGCGCAACCATGCCGTACTGGGGGAGCGGTGGGATCGCGACGCCCGGGTCGGCGTCGTCGATTCCGAAGGCTCGAAGTTCGGCAATGACTTCGGGTTTCGTCGTGCGCTCGAGGAGGCTGTGCATCCGCACGTCGTCGACGGTCCCGAGCTGGCGGCTGAAGGTCATCGGCGTCATCGCCGTGTCGTCCAGTAGCACCGCGCGATTCAGCGATCGGGCCAGCAGGTCGACGATCGGCTGAATCTGGGCACTGGGATCGGTGCCGTGCGGTTCGGCCATGCGCCCCCATTCGGATCTGTGTCGGCGGCACCGCGCTCACAGGAACCGCAACGTTTGTTGCCGGTATCGTCGCACGGGCTCCGCGGCGGACGGGGCGTTGACGGTGGAGATGGACGATGTTGCCGGCAGTGTGGTCGGAAGTGCGGTGGGCCTTCACCCCACCGCGCAGCTGGCTGCTGGGCGTGGCGGCCAACGTCGTGCTCGCGCTGCTGTGGCTCGCCGTGGAGCCATTGACCTCCGGGGGACGGCATCATCAAGACTGGGTGATCCTCGTCGGCACCTACTTCTCGTCCTTCGTCCTCGCCGACACCACGACGACCAATGTGCTTGGCGCCGACCATGATCGGGTCCAGCGGAGTCTGGACGCAGCTACGGCGCCCTGGCGGATATTGCTGCAGAAGAACCTGGCGCTGCTGATTCTTGTCGGACTTCCCACGCTTGCGGCCGCAGCAGTGCTCACCGTCTGGCTGGAAACCCCGGCCCGGCTCGGCGTGA
The DNA here is from genome assembly GCF_055384815.1 of Mycobacterium toneyamaense. Lineage (NCBI taxonomy): Bacteria > Bacillati > Actinomycetota > Actinomycetes > Mycobacteriales > Mycobacteriaceae > Mycobacterium > Mycobacterium toneyamaense. Next base: position 4,199,136 of record NZ_AP040333.1, on the reverse strand, counting down.
CGATCCCGAATGTCGCGGTGCCGATCGTGTCCTGGCTGGGCGTGGGCAACGCGGTGTCGGTATTGCTGCCGGTTGCCGAAGTTCCGCTGGTGCAGCGGTGGGGCCAGCGTCGTGACCGGCGCCGTATCGCACTGTGGTTGTCGTCGCTGGCGTTGCCGTACGCCTTGTATTTCGTCGCCGACCCGGTCGGCGGCGTCGAACACCGTGAACTGTGGCGGTCGCTACCGAACGCCGTCGCCCACGTCTTCGGGCCCGTCCTCGGCCGCGACACGAAAAGTGCTGTGCACCTAGGTATCGCGGTTGTGGTGTGGCTCGCCGGGACGCTGTTTGCCGACTGGTGGGTGCGGCGCCGGGGCGTGCGGTTCCGCTGACCGCTACTGTGGTGGCGCTGTGTCCTGTGCGGTCTGCTCCGGGCCTGGGAGCCACGGCGCGCTTGCCGGCATGTGGGCCGGCGCCGCGGTGGTCGGCCGAGTCCCGGCAGGCGCGGGACCGCGGCCGGCCTGATCGGCGGCCTGCACCGTCGTCGATGACCATGGCGCGGGTCCCGCCAGTGCGTCGGCCGCCCACCCGGCCTGCAGTTGACTCACCGCGAAGTTGACACCCTGTGTGACCAATCCGCTGTCCTCGTAACTGTTGTGGGCATCGAAGCTCGACCCGTGCGCGTCGCACACGAGGTCGTTGGGTGCGCACAGATCGATGGTCTTGGGCTGGTAAACCGGGCCGACGGTGACCGAGGGGGAGCCGATGGCACGCATGAACCGTGGGGAGGGCTTGCCGAACAAGGCAACTGCTGCAACATGATCCGCCACGTCCGGTGGCATGGGAGCCGGCACCTCAGCGGCGGAGATTCCGTCAGGAATGGTGCCCGCGGTGACGAAGCCGGCAACCGCGGCGCCCTGCGAGAACCCGCCGAGCACCATCTTGGTCCGCGGACAGGCTGCCGCGGTCGTCACGATTTGCCTACGGGCATCGCGGATTCCGTCGACGGCGGTGGGGAAGTCGGTTGTCGCGGGATAGTCGACCGCATATACGTCAAGGGTTTTCGGGCTGATGGCGGTACGCAGTGAATTGATGAACGCCGTCCCGACCCCGCCAGGTCCCGGCGCTTCGTCGGTACCACGGGCGAAGACGACCTGGGCGTCGGGGCAGTCGGCTGCATGTGCTGCCAGTGGGAGCGCTGCGGACATCAATCCTGGTGGTAGCACCAGGATTGCGACCAGACTTCTGATTCGGCTTTTGCTTTTGCTTGGCCTCACCGGTCCATGCTGACACATCGGCATCTCGTCCGCGCGTTAGCTGAGCTCGGCGCGTTCAAATCGTGACATACCAAAAGTCCGTTATTGCGTTTCGGCGGTGACGAATTCGGCGATCGCGTTCCGTATCTGTTGCGGGCCAAGGCTTGCCGGCATCCGTCTGTGCAGGCAGCGTCCGCGGCGCGTGCGGTACTGCCGCCGTGGTTGGTCGGCGTGGGCTTCCGGCGTCGTTGGGTGCCGGGTCAGCTTGTGGGACTGTCGCTTTCACCGTCGTCACCATCTCCGCCCTTGGGTGGGTAGAGCGTCGGGTGGTGATACTGGTTCGTCCTGGGTTGGCCGACATCGAGCAGTGGTGGTGGGGTCCAGTGGGTGCGGCCGTCGGGGCCCATGGTGGTGGTCCAGCCGCCGGTGTCGACGAGGCGGTTGTCGCGGCCGCAGGCCAGGGTCATGGTGTCGACGTTGGTCAGGCCGTCATCGCGCCAGTTGGTGAGGTGATGGGCCTGGCTGCGGGAGGCGGGGGCGGTGCAGTTGGGGCGGGTGCAGCCGTGGTCGCGCCCGAACAGTGCGAGGCGTTGGGCGGTGCTGGCGGTGCGGGCTGCCCGGCCGAGATACAGGGGTTGGCCGGTGTGCTCGTCGAAGATGGCGAGGTAGTTGTCCGAGCCCTGGGCCGCCATCCGGATCAAATCCCTGATCGGGAGCTTGGTCCCGGTGTGCGTGAGCGCCACCCCGGCACGCTTCTCCAGGTCGGTGACGGTGCAGGTGCCGACCACCGCGACGGGGAACCCGTTGTGCACACCCGACGTCCCGGAGGCCAGCATCATCCGGCCCACGAACGTGAACGCGTCGTACTGGCGCTGAGCGAGGGTGCGGGTATCCGCGTCGATCTGCTCTTGAGTGGGTGTGCCGGAGTAGCAGGGCTGCGGATCGGCGGGGTCGCACATGCCGGGGGCGGCGTACTTGTCGAACAACACTTCCCAGTAGGCCCGCCCTTCGGGGTCGAGTTGGGCGGTGACGTCGGTGCGTCCGTCGGGCCGCTGCTTACCCATCACGAACGAGCGTTTCGGGTCGGGCTCGTTGTCGTCGGGTTCGGGCCCGTCCTGATCGAGCCGATACAACAAGTCCGCCGCGAATTTGCGGAGGTCTTCGGGGGTTTTGGCCCTCGCATCGGCCACCAGATCCGCCTCACACTGGGCGAGGGTGATCGGGTCGGCCGCCCACAGCGGCAGCTTGCCGAAGAACCAGGTGATCACCGCGATGTGCTCGGCATTGATCGCACCGTCAGCCAGGGCGGCGGCGACCAGTTCCCACACCGGACCAAGTGGCTCCCCGGTGATGGCCGAGCGCGGGCCCAAATTGTCCGTGTCGCGGACCCGGCGGCGGGCTTCTTCGCGGCTGATCCGCAACCGCACATGCAGGACTTCGGGCCAATCCTTGGCCCCGATCTCTTTGGCGGTGGCTTGGGTTTGGGCGGCGGCCAGGATCTGGTGATCGACGGCCTCGGCCGCACACTTAAGGGTTTCGCGGCGGGACTGCACCTCCAACAATGTCCGCACATCCAGGCCGGTGTAGTCCAGGGCTGCGAGCCGGGCCTGCGCAGCCTCGTAGGCGGCGTAGGCCTCCTCGACGGCGGCTGGATCGGTCATTCCCATGCATCGAACACTAGTTCGAAGGTCCGACAAGAAACCGCGGTTTGGGACGCCTGTGCCGAAAGTGACCAATGAGGTCAAATAGTTTGCCGGGCCAGATGATCCACCTCGTCGAGGTCGTATGCCAGGGCCTGTCGCCTGAGGTCGACTTGACGATCAGATGTCCGCACTGCATCATTTGAACATGTTCACTGAACACGTTCAATCCAGAGCGGCGGCGCGCGATGAGACTCGCGCGAAAGTGCTCTCGTCGGCCGAACGGCTCTTCCGGCAACAGGGTTTCGCCGCGACGACCGTCCGGCAGATCGCCACCGATGCCGGTGTCAGCACTGGCACGGTGATGGGGGTCGGCGATAAGGACGGGTTGCTCATCGAGGTGTTCGACGAGTGGATCGGCGCCGTGCACCGTGACCGTCAAAGTGGCGGGGGAACGCAGGATTCGTTGACCCCCGAGGGCGCGGTCGACGCCGTGATCGGATTGCTCGCACCGTTTCTCCGGTACTTCGCCGAGGATCCTGCGTTGTCTCGGCAGTACTCGTCGATCATCGTCCGCGGCACCCATGAGTCGGCGATCTTCCGCGACCTCGCCGTCGCACTCGTCGCCGAACTGCGGAATGTGCTGGCGTGCGCCGGCCTGCCCGATGCTGCTGCGGAGCGCGCGGCCCGGGTCGTCTACTTCGCCTACCTCGGCATCGTCATGACCGGTGGCAACCACGCCTCGGGTGGCGCGTCGGTGCCAGACCAGCTGCGCGACGTCGTCCGTTGCGTCATCCACGATTCAGTACAAGGAGATGAGCAGTGACCGGAATTCCGCACTACTGGTGGCCCACCGCGATCTTGGCGGCGGCGCTCTTCGGTGATGCCTTGATGTCGATCCGCCCGCCGCAATTCATCCGCGGATGTCTTGAGGGAGTGCGTCTTCCGGAGGATTGGTGGTGGGTGCTGATCGTCGTCAAGCTGCTCGCCGTGGCGGGACTGCTGGCCGGCCTGAAGTATCCCGGCATCGGGGTGGCGGCCAACGCCGGCGTGATCGTCTACTTCCTGTGCGCGGCCTATGCGCACTACCGCGCGAATTTTCTCAAGCAGGAATTCTGGCTCAATTGCCTTGGCATGCTTGGACTCTCGGTCGGCGCCTTCGTGCTGTCGTACGTGATATGACGGCTACCGGAGCATCATGACGGTGAACGCGATGACACTGACCACGACGATGCAGGCGCGTAAGGCGTTGGGGGGCAGGCGGCGTCCGATCTTCGCCCCGATGTAGCCGCCGATGGTCGAACCGACGGCCAGCAGCAGCGCCGGTAGCCACGCCACCTGGCCGACGACGATGAAGATGATGGCCGCGACCGAATTGACCAGTCCCACAGAGATGTTCTTCACACCGTTGAGGCGCTGCAGATCTTCTGACACGAACAATCCGAACAGGGCCATCATGATGATGCCTTGCGCCGCACCGAAATAGCCGCCGTACACCGCACACCCGAACACGCCCGCGTACAGCGGCGCGGCATGGTCAGTGGACCGCGGCGCGCTGCGTCGCGCATCGAGCGCGCGGCGCAACACGGGCTGCACCAGGACCAGTGCGCCGGCCAGCAGGATCAACCACGGTACGACCGCGGTGAATGCGCCGGGCGGCAGTTTGAGCAGCAACACCGCACCGACTATCGCTCCGGCCAGTGAGACCACGCCGAGCCGGAGGATGCGCGGGCCCTGGCCGCCGAGCTCGTGCCGGTAGCCGTAAGCGCCGGTGAAGTTGCCGGGCACCAGTCCCACGGAGTTCGACATGTTGGCGACCAGCGGTGGGTAACCGACGGCCATCAGTACAGGGAAGGTGATCAGGCTGCCGGAGCCGACCACGGCGTTGATCACTCCCGCGGCGATGCCGGCCAGTAGCACCGCGGTGATCGCGAGGGCGGTCAGGGGCGCGTCTTACTGTGCGGTCTCACCCCGTGAATTCTTCACTGGTGTTCCTGTGAGGTTTCAGCGGCCTGGAAGACCTGCTCGACGTCGGCGGTGGTCAGCGTCTCGACGCCGATGAGCGCCAGGTCGGCGAGCCGCTCGGGCGTCGCCTGCGAGGTGGCGTCGGTGACCAGCGCGGCGCGGAAGTCGCGCTCGGAGGCGTCGAACAGGGTGGCGCGCGGACAGTTGGGCAGGTTGCAGCCGGCCACCACGACAGTGTTGACGCCGAGGTCGCGCAGATGCTCTTCCAGCGCCGTGCGGTAGAACGCCGACCACCGTGGTTTGAACATGACGACCTCGCCCGCCGCCACGTGCTGGACGCCGCCCGCGAGTAGCGAGTCGTAGTCGAGGGGATGTGCCAGCAGTTCCCCGGGTACCGCGGCTCCGTCGGTGTGCGGGGCGGCGATCTGCTTCCCGGACTCGATGGCGGCCCGGCGTGGGGGGTCGGCATCGCTGCCGCCGGGGACGTACAGACGCACGATGTGCACGATCGGCCGGTGCGCCGCGCGGAACGCCGCGAGCAGCCGGGCCATCGCGGGCACCCGTTCGGCGGTGCCGTCGACTTGCGACGGGCCCGAGACGAAATCGTTCTGCACGTCGATCAGCACCAGGGCGCTGCGTGCCAGGTCAGGGGAGGTGTAGTCGTGGCCGGCAGACACAGCTGCGATCTTTCCAGACAACCTGCCGACGTGAGCCACTCTTGACGACCTGATCGCGGCAATGCTAAGCAACTGCACAGCATTTGTTGCGTGCCCACCCCGGGCGCGCACTCGCTGACGATGAGAGGCACGCGATGACGCTGCAGTCGGTCTTGGAGGACATCCAGAAGCGCCCGGGTACGGGTGAGCTCATCCCGATCATCGATCCGGTGAGCGAAGAGCAGATCGGCGAGTTCACCGATTGCGGACCCGAGTTCGTCGATGAGGCCGTCGCCCGCGCCAAGTCATCCTTCGAGGCCGGCGTGTGGTCTGGGCTGCCCGGCCGGGAACGCGCCAAGATCCTGTGGCGCATCGCCGACCTGATCGACGAGCACACCGCTGAGTTCGCGGCCATCGACTCGGCCAACACCGGCATGATGAAGATGCAGTCCGAGCTCGTCGTGCCGACGTGCGCCGAGTTCTTCCGCTACTACGCCGGCTGGTGTTCCAAGATCAACGGCACCGCCTACGACATCCGCACCAGCGGTATCGCCTCGGACGCCTACGTCGATCAGCACGGTTACACGCTGCGTGAGCCGTACGGTGTCGTCGGCCTGATCTTCCCGTGGAACGGCCCCATCTTCAACGCCTGCGCCAAGATCGCCCCGGCGCTGGCCGCGGGCTGCAGCAGCCTGGTGAAACCCGCTGAGGAGACTCCGCTTTCGGCGTTGCTGCTCGATCGCCTGATTCACGAGGCCGGCGTGCCCGAGGGTGTTGTCAACCTGATCACCGGCTACGGCCACACCGCGGGCGCCGCCATCACCGCGCATCCCGACGTCGAAAAGGTGGCCTTCACGGGTTCGACGGAAGTCGGCAAGGAGATCGTCAAGGCCTCGGCGGGCAACCTGAAGAAGGTCATGCTGGAGCTCGGTGGCAAGTCGCCGGTGCTGATCTTCGACGACGCCGAGCTGGACAAGGCCATCTTCGGCGCGGCCATGGGCATCTTCATCCACTCCGGGCAGGGATGCGTCTGCGGCTCAAGGATTTTCGTGCAGCGCGGCGTCTACGACCAGGTGGTCGAGGGCATCGCGAACGTCGCCAACTTCATGAAGTACGGCGGTCCGGAGGAAGAAGGCGTGATGAGCGGCCCGCTGATCAGTGCCAAACAGCTCAACCGGGTGTTGGGCTTCATCGATGAAGGCAGGAACGACGGCGTCGAGATCGTCGCCGGCGGCTACCGGCTGGACCGCAAGGGCTACTTCGTGCACCCGACCGTCCTGACCAACGTCGACCCCGGCATGCGCCTGTACCAGCAGGAGATCTTCGGGCCGGTGGTCAGCATCCTGCCGTTCGACACCGAAGACGAGGCCGTCGCCATGGCCAACGACACCAGCTACGGCCTGGCGGCCACCGCGTGGACCACCAACGTCAGCCGGGCGCACCGCATCGTCAAGCGCCTGCAGGCCGGCAGTGTTCAGGTCAACTGCCAGTTGGTCTTTGACCACGACCTGCCGTTCGGCGGCTACAAGCAGTCCGGCTGGGGCCAGGAGTTCGGTCGCGAAGGCCTCGAGGCCTACCTGAAGAACAAGAGCGTGATCGTCCAGTTGTAGCCGGCCCTGGGATTTGTGCACGTTTTTCCGCGCCGACCACGAAGAATCGTGCACAAATCCCCGGGGGACGCGGTGTGGTGGAGGTCACATGTGGGTGTGACCTCAGAACCTTCGGGTCCGTAACCGTAGGTTGGCGAGACTTACGGTTGCGTACCTCGTGGCGGGACGCGGATCCTGAGGTGCGTGAGCCACTACATCGCCAATCTGCGCGATATCGAATTCAATCTGTTCGAAGTGCTGCCGCTCGGCGCGGCCCTGGACGCGGGTGGCTACGGCGACCTCGATGCCGATACCGCGCGATCCATCCTCGACGAGGTCTCGAAGCTCGCCGAAGGCGTTGTCGCCGAGACGTTTGTCGAAGCCGACCGCAACCCGCCGGTGTTCCTGCCCGACGAGCACCGCATCACGGTGTCCGAGGAGCTGGCCAAGACCGTGCGGGTGGTCAAGGAAGCCGAATGGTGGCGCCTGGGCCTCGATGAGCGCGCCGGTGGGACGCCGGCGCCGGCGGCGCTGGTGTGGGCGACGCAGGAGATGCTCATCAGCGCGAACCCGTCGGCGACGTTCCTGTACGGCCTGGGGCCGGCAATGGCGCACACGCTGGCCGAGGTGGGTACCGAGGAGCAGCAGCACTGGGCGCGGACGGCCATGGACAAGGGCTGGGCGGGCACCATGGTGCTGACCGAGCCGGACGCCGGCTCCGATGTCGGGGCGGGACGGGCCAAGGCCATCGAACAGCCCGACGGCACCTGGCACATCGAGGGCGTCAAGCGCTTCATCTCCGGTGGCGACGTCGGTGACACCGGGGAGAACGTCTTCCACCTGGTGCTGGCCCGGCCAGAAGGCGCGGGCCCGGGCACCAAAGGACTCAGCCTGTTCTTCGTGCCCAACTTCCTGTTCGACCCCGAGACCCTCGAGCTGGGCGAGCGCAATGGCGTGTACGTCACCGGCCTGGAACACAAGATGGGCATCAAGTCGTCACCGACGTGTGAGTTGACGTTCGGCGCCCACGGAAAGCCCGCCATCGGCTACCTCGTGGGCGGCGTGCACAACGGCATCGCGCAGATGTTCAAGGTCATCGAGAACGCCCGGATGACGGTGGGCGTCAAGGCCGCCGGCACCCTGTCCACCGGCTACCTCAATGCGCTGGCCTACGCCAAGGAGCGCATCCAGGGTGCCGATCTCACCCAGATGGCGGACAAGACCGCGCCGCGCGTGGCGATCATCGAGCACCCCGATGTGCGACGCAGTCTGATGACGCAGAAGGCCTACGCCGAAGGTCTGCGCGCGGTCTACCTGTACACCGCGGCCTACCAGAATGCTGATGTCGCGCAACTCGTTTCGGGTGCCGACGCCGATCTGGCGCACCGGGTGAACGACCTGCTGCTGCCCATCGTGAAGGGCGTCGGCTCCGAGCGCGCCTACGAGATGCTCTCCGAATCGCTGCAGACACTCGGCGGGTCCGGCTTCCTGCAGGATTACCCGATCGAGCAGTACATCCGCGACGCTCGCATCGACGCGCTGTACGAGGGCACGACGGCCATCCAGTCGCTGGACTTCTTCTTCCGCAAGATCATCCGCGACCAGGGCGCGGCGCTGGCCCACGTGTCGAGCCAGATCACCGCAACCATCGATGGTGCCGGGCCGGAGCTCAAGGCCGAAACCGACCGGCTGGCAACGGCTCTCGCCGACGTCCAGGCGATGGCCGCCGCGCTGACCGGCTACCTGATGGCGGCCCAGGGGGATCCCGAGCAGCTGTACAAGGTGGGTCTGGGCTCGGTGCGCTTCCTGCTCGCGGTCGGCGACCTGGTGATCGGTTGGCGGTTGATCCTGGCCGCCCAGATTGCCCTGGCGGCGCTCGACGGCGCCTCCGAACGCGACCACGCGTTCTATACCGGCAAGGTGGCGGTGGCGAAGTTCTTCGCCAAGAACATGCTGCCGCTGTTGACCTCGGTGCGCGAGGTGATCGAGACGCTCGATACCGACGTCATGGAGCTGGAGACCTCGGCCTTCTAGGGATTTGTGCACGATTTTCCGCGTCTGCCGCGGAAAATCGTGCACAAATCCCCGGTCGTCGAACAGATCACAGTTCCGGCCGTCGATTGCCGTGGATCTGGTGCCGCCGTGGAAAATGGTCCAAGGCCCACGACCGGACGAGGAGAGTGTGACGTGCGACGCGACACCCTGGCGTGGCTCGGTGCCCGCGCACTGACCCGCCGGCTGGGTTTGCCGCGGGCCACGAGCTTCCGGGTGGAGCGGTCGCTTCCGGTGCCGATGCGCGACGGCGCCGTCCTGTTGGCCGATCACTACGCGCCGCAGCGCCGCAAGCCCGCCGGCACGCTGCTGATGCGGGGGCCCTACGGCCGCGACGGCCTGCCCAACCGCGTGTTCGCCGGGCTGTACGCGGGGCAGGGCTTCCACGTCGTGCTGCAGAGCACGCGCGGCACCTTCGGGTCCGACGGTGCGTTCGAGCCCGGCCGTCACGAGGTCGACGACGGTGCCGACACGGTCCGGTGGCTGCGTGAACAGCCTTGGTACGGGGGAGAATTCGCCACTGTCGGGGCGTCATACCTGGGCTTCACCCAGCTGGCGCTCCTCGTCGACCAACCCGACGACCTGACCACCTCCGTGATCACCATGGCGCCGCACGATTTCGGACACTCGGTATGGAGCACAGGGTCGTTCGCGCTCGGCGATTTCCTGGGCTGGAGTTATCAAGTGGCCTGGCAGCACCGTGGGGGCTGGATTCGCCAGATTCTCCGCGGCATGGCGACGCCGCGCACCCTCAAGCCGGTTCTGGAGACGCTGCCGCTCGATCCGGCCGCCGCCGAACTCCTGGGCGGACGCACCCCGTGGTTCAACGCGTGGCTCGAACAGCCGGATCCGTCGTCGCCGTACTGGGCCGAGAACGGTGTGGCGGCCGCACTCGACAACCTGCGCGGCCCGGTGCTGCTGATCACCGGTTGGCAGGACGTGTTCGTGGACCAGACCCTCGAGCAGTACCGGCGACTGCGGGCCCGCGGTGTCGAAGTGGCGTTGACCGTCGGCCCGTGGACACACGGGTCCGGTGGTACCGAGGCCATCAAGGAATCCGTACTGTGGCTGGACGGTTCCCGCCGCGCCGCGGCCCCCGTGCGGATCTGTGTTGCCGGCGGTGACTGGCTCGACATGCAGGAGTGGCCACCGCCGGCTGCCGAACAGGTGTGGCACCTGCACCCCGGCGCGGCGCTGGCCGAGACCCCGCCCGACAGCGGGGCGCCGTCCACGTTCGTCTACGACCCGGCCGACCCGACACCGAGTATCGGTGGGCGCCTTCTGGTTTCCGGCAAGTCGGGTTACATCGACGACACCGCGCTCGCCGAGCGATCGGACGTGCTGACCTTCACCAGCCCGGTGTTGCCTGCTGACCTCGACGTCATCGGAACGCCGTACGTCGAACTGGACCACCGGACCGACAACCCGCACGCCGACGTGTTCGTGCGCATCAGTGACGTTGGGCCCGACGGACATTCGACCAATGTCACCGACGGCTATCTGCGGCTCACCGCGGCCGACGCCCCCGCGGCGCTGCTGCGCCTGGAACTCGACGCGACCGCCTACCGATTCGCGGCCGGCCACCGGATCCGCCTGCTGGTCGCGGGCGGCTGTTTCCCGCGGTTCGCGCGCAATCTGGGCACCGGCGATCCGCTCGGGACCGCCACCGAGATGGTGCCCTCGGTGCACACCATCGCGCACGGCGACGGCGGCCAGTCCCGGCTGGTGTTGCCGGTCAGCGCAACGTGACGACCACTTTGCCCTTGGCGGAACGGTTTTCCAGCGAGGCGATGGCGTCCGCGGCCCGCTCCAACGGATAGACCTCGGGAGCCGGCGGGGTCACCGCACCGGAGGCCAGCAGCGGCTCCAGCTCCTCCCACTGCTCGGCGAGGTAACCCGGGTGGGTCATGGCCCACGCACCCCAGCCGACACCCACCGCATCCACATTGTTGAGCAGCAGGCGGTTCACCTTGACCGTCGGAATATCGCCGCCGGTGAATCCCACGACCAGCAGCCGGCCACCGGGTGCCAGGGACCGAAGAGAGTCGGTGAACCGGTCGCCACCGACCGGGTCGAGGATCAGGTCGACGCCGCGGCCGTCGGTCAGCTCACGCACCGCGTCCTTGAAACCGTCGGCCAACACGACGTCGGAAGCCCCAGCGGCACGGGCGATCTCGGCCTTGTCCGGCGAGCTTACCACCGCGATGGTGCGGGCGGCGCCGAACGCCGGGGCCAGGCGCAGCGTCGACGTGCCGATGCCGCCCGCGGCGCCGTGCACCAGCACCGTCTCGCCGGGCGTCAGTCGTCCACGGGTACGCAGCGCGCAGTGCACCGTCAGATCGTTGAACAGCAGTCCGGCGCCGGCCTCGAACGACACCGAGTCCGGCAGCTTGAAGACCCGATCAGCCGGTAGCGCAACGACTTCCGCCATGGCGCCCGACAACATGGTCAACGCCGCCACCCGGTCGCCGGCCGCCACGTGCGCGCCCTCGGGTGCGCTGCGCACCACGCCCGCGAGCTCGGCGCCGGGGGTGTACGGCAATTCCGGCTTGTGCTGGTACAGGCCGCGCGACTGCAGCGCGTCGGGGAAGGCGACACCGGCGGCGTGCACCTCGATCACCACAAGGCCGGCGCCGTCAGGCTCGGGAATGTCGTTCAGTTCGGCCGCCGAGGGGCCGTCCAACCGGGCGATCTGAATGGCGCGCATGGTGCTCTTCTCCTGTAGGCATTGCCGGTGGGTCCCTGCCACTGTCGCATGTCCACGTCACGCTCCGCCGCGGGCACCGAGTAAGAGGCCGGTCACCACCAGTCCGATGCCGGCGATCTCGCCGATCGCCGGAATCTGATGCAGCACGGTGAGCCCGATGAGGGCGGCCGTCACGGGCAACAGTGCCAGCAGGATCGCGAACCTCGCCTGGCCGACCTGACGGAGGACGATCTGGTCGAGCGCATAGGGGATGGCCGTCGACAACAGGCCGACGCCGAGGCCGAGCAGCCAGGTGCGCGGATCGACGAACACCGCCGAGTTCGTGTGGGCCTGCAGGCCGATGATCACCGGGCCCAAAATGGCTGCGGCGGTCGACATTCCGAGGGCGAGCGTGTCGAGACCGCCGTGTGCGTCCGCCACCCGTTTGCCGACCATGATGTAACCGGCCCAGAGCGCCGCGGCAGCCAGTGCCCACGCCACGCCGGCGAGCTCGGAGGTGAATTCGATGCCGGCCAACAGAGCAACTCCGCCGGCGGCCAGGGCAGCAGCCAGAAGATCACGCGGTCTGCGTGACCCGAGCGTGGCCACCAGCGTCGGGCCGATGAATTCGATCGCGACGGCGGTGCCCAACGGGATACGGGCCAGCGCTTCGTAGAACGCGATGTTCATGCCGACGGTGATCAACCCGAACAGGGTCGCGATCGCGACACGGCGGCGCGTCAACGGCATTCGCCACGGCCGGCGCCAGGCCATCAGCACCAGCGCACCGGCCGCGGCCCGGAGCCAAGCGACGGTGGCCGGTTGGGTGGTCGAGAAGAGGAACACGCCGATCGCGGCACCCAGGTACTGCGACGCCGCACCGGTGACAAAGACGAACGGGACCGACCAACGGGGCAACTGGCGGGGCGTCATCCGCGCGGCACCCGGCAGTTGTCGATCCCGGTCACCCGGCGCAGATTACCGTCGACCTACCATCCGTGAATGATCGACGCACGTGCCGCCGTGTTGCTCCGCCCGGGTTCGGCCCCTGAACTGACCGATGTCCAGATTCGCGAACCGCAGGGCGGCGAGGTGCTGGTCGGCATCGATGCCGTCGGCATCTGCCACACCGATATCAGCACGGCCGCCCGTTGGCCGGAGAAGCGCCTGCCGATGGTGTTCGGCCATGAAGGCGCGGGCACGGTCCTGGCGGCTGGACCGGACGCTCGCATCGACGTCGGCCGGCGCGTCGTCCTGACGTTCGCCAGCTGCGCGCAATGCGCAGCGTGCGCATCCGACACGCCCGCCTATTGCGACAATGCCAGTCGCCTGAACATGGCCGGTGACCGCGGTGACGAGTCGAGCGCGCTCCGGCTCGACGGTCAGCCCGTTCGCGGCGGATTCTTCGGGCAGTCCAGCTTCGCCACCCACGCGCTGGCCAACACGTCGAATGTCGTGGTGCTGCCCGACGGCATCGATGCCCAGCTGGCGGCACCGCTGGCCTGCAGTGTGCAGACCGGGGTCGGCGCGGTGCTGAACACCCTGGCCGCGGGACCCGACGATGTGCTGGTCGTGTGGGGCGCCGGCGCAGTCGGTCTCTCGGCGGTGATGGGGGCCCGCATCGCCGGTTGTCGCACGGTCATCGCGGTCGACCCGATCGCCGAACGACGTTCGCTGGCAATCGAATTGGGTGCCACCGGGGCCGTCGACTCGGCCTCCGAGACCTTGCCGGCCGAGATCATGGAGCTCACCGGCGGTGGTGCGACGCTGGCTGTCGACACGACCGCGCGCGGCGACGTCATCAGCACCGCGCTGACGCTCCTGCGTAAGTGCGGCACGCTCGCGCTCGTCGGGCTGGGCGCGCTGACCGCGGAACTTCCCGTGGGGCTGATCCTGGCCAACGGGCTGCGGATACAGGGGGTCATCGAAGGGGACAGTGAGCCGCACAGCTTCATCCCGCGGTTGGCCGGACACGTCCTCCGGGGCGAGCTGCCCGTCGACAAACTGGTACGGACCTACCCGTTCGACCGCTTCGCCGACGCCTGGTCGGACGCCGCCGCCGGTTTTGCCGTCAAACCAGTGCTGGTTATTTAGGTAGGCTCGCTGGTACGGGATGTCCCGCCGGCAACGTCGCCGAACCCGAAACGGAGCAGCATGACCGCTTTCACTCATTCGCAGTTGGTCAAACCCGGGCGTCCCGCGGCGCTGCCACCAGGCCGATCCATGGAAATCAAGGCCGTCGACGGCACGCGGCTGCACGCCGAGGTGTTCGGTCCCGAACACGGGCAGCCGATCGTGTTCGCCCACGGCATCACCTGCGCCATCGGCGTATGGGGCAATCAGATCGCGGATCTGGCGAGCGACTACCGGGTCATCGCCTACGACCACCGCGGTCACGGCAAGAGTGAAGCTCCCCGCGGCCGCCACAAGTACAACCTGGACTTTCTCGCGGCCGACCTCGATGCGGTGCTGAGCGCGACGCTTCGGCCGGGGGAGCGGGCCGTCCTCTCGGGGCACTCGATGGGCGGTATTGCCATCAGCTCATGGGCGCAGCGCTACCCGCAGCGGGTCACCGAGTGCGCGGACGCCGTCGCCCTGATCAACACCACGACCGGTGACCTGCTGAAGCTGGTCCAGCTGGCGCAGGTCCCGAACTCGCTGGCGAAGTCCCGGGCCTACGCCGCCGGCCGCATCCTCAAGACGTTCGGCGGAGCCCCGCTGGTGCCGGGTTCGCGTAGGGCGGCGCGCCAGTTCGTCGCCATGATCGCCGTCGGACGTGACGCCGACCCCGCGGTGGCCGACTACGTCTACGAACTGTTCATGGGCACTTCCGCAGCCGGCCGCAGCGGATGGGTGAACGCGCTGGTGGACAACCTCGATGCTCACCACATCGGACTCGACAACCTGACGGTGCCGACGCTCGTCATCGGCAGCACCAAAGATCGGTTGCTGCCCATCGCGGCGTCCCGCCGGATCGCCAGGAACGTGCCGAATCTGTGGTCGTTCGTGGAACTGGGCGGCGGTCACTGCGCGAACCTGGAGCGTCCCGAGCAGGTCAATCAGCATTTGCGGGCGCTGCTCGCAGGAGTGGCCCACAGCTCGACGGCCTAGGATCGCCATGTCCTAAGGTGAAACCGGCGGTACCGGATTTGATCAAGGGAGATTCATGACGGCCAGCGACGGCGAGTTCTTCGATGTGCTGATCATCGGTGCCGGTATCTCCGGCATCGGCGCCGCGTACCGGCTGCATCAACGCAACCCACAGGTGACCTACCGGATCCTGGAGCGGCGGACGCGCATCGGTGGCACCTGGGACCTGTTCCGCTACCCGGGTATTCGATCCGACAGCGACATTTTCACGCTCAGTTTCCCGTACCAGCCGTGGGAGCGGCCGGAGAACATCGCAGACGGCGATCACATCCGCGAGTACCTGACCACCGCGGCACACACGCACGGCATCGACCGTCACATCACCTTCAACACCCATGTGCAGTCGGCCGACTGGGATTCGGCGACCGACACCTGGACGGTGCACGCCGTGGAGAACGGCGAGGCCAGGGCCTACCGCGCCCGATTCCTGTTCTGCGGCACCGGCTACTACAACTACGACAAGGGCTACACGCCGGACTTCCCGGGCATCGACACCTTCGCCGGCGACGTCGTCCATCCGCAGTTCTGGCCGGAGTCACTGGATTACGCCGGCAAGAAGGTCGTGGTGATCGGCAGTGGTGCCACCGCGGTCAGCCTGGTGCCCGCCATGGCGAAGACCGCCGGGAAGGTGACCATGCTGCAGCGGTCACCCACCTACCTGATGTCGCAGTGGCAGATCGACCCGATGGTCAGCTTCATCCGGAAGCTGTTGCCGGACAAGATCGCTCACCGCATCGTGTGGTTCCGCAACGTGCTCATCAGCGTGCTCAGCTACAACCTGCTCCGGAAGTTCCCCAAGGGCGGGCGCCGCCTCATCCGCAACCGGGCCATGGCCGCGTTGCCGCCGGGCTACCCCGTGGATGTGCACTTCAACCCGAAATACGACCCGTGGGATCAACGCCTCTGCGCGGTGCTCGACCGCGACATCTTCACCGCCATCGGTGATGGCCGCGCCGAGGTCGTCACCGACCACATCTCCCACTTCGATGCCAACGGCATCGTGCTGAAATCCGGTGCGCGCATTGACGCCGACATCGTCGTCACCGCGACCGGGCTGGAGTTGCAGGCCCTCGGCGGCATCTCCCTGTCGGTCGACGGGGTCGCGATCACCCCGTCCGACCGTTACGTCTACAAGGAGTTCCTGCTCGAGGACGTGCCGAACATGGCATGGTGCCTGGGTTACACCAACGCATCGTGGACCCTGCGCGCCGACATGACTGCCCGTGCGTTCGCAAAACTGGTGGCGTACATGGACTCTCACGGCTACACCCACGCCTATCCGCATCTGGGTGACGTTCCGATGGACGAGAAGAAGACCTTCGACCTCGACGCCGGTTACATCAACCGCAACCCCCACGCGCTGCCCAAATCCGGTACCCATCGCCCGTGGCATGTCCGGCACAACTACGTGCTCGACGTGATCGACCACCGCTTCGACCGCATCGAAGAGTCCATGGTGTTCGGACGGGCTGCTCAGCGGGTCTGATTTCTCCCGCGAGCGGTCCCCTGCGCGGTGCAGAACGTCGGCCTCGCGTTGATCGTGCGCTCAGGATCTTCACTACTCGAACTTTTGTGAGCGTCAGCGCACGGTCAAAGCCCACAAGACGTTTGCTTGTCAAGTGCCCAGCCGGGGGTGGGTCGCGACTGTGCCACCTGATCGTCGATTTCACGATTTCGACCGTCTGATTGCACAGTCACGAAGTCGATGAACCACACCCCGCCACGACTGTGCAATCAGCGCGCCTCTTCCACAGATCTGACGATCTGTACGCACCTTCGGCGTTCAGGATTCTTCTTGCTCGGTGAGTCTGGGCGGGGCAGCCAGTCGCCACGAGTCGGCGAGGATGTCGGTCAGTTCCTGCTCGTCGTCGAGCGCCTCCAGCCGGACCCGCACCCACGACGACGCCGCCTCATGTCGCGGCACCCAGAACTTGTGCGGTTCGGCCGCGATCAGCTCTTCGCGGTCGAACCTCGGACAGCGCACCGCAAACGAGGTCTGATCGTCGGGCACCGTGACGAACATCTTGCGCGCCACGTCGAAAGTCGGGTGGCCCCAACGCTCCTTCTCTGTGGTCTCCGGGAGGGACAGCGCGATGCGGCGCACGTCATCGGCATCGAGCACGGTTTGAACCTTCCGGAGCTGCGTTGGTGGAGTTTGTCCGTCGAGGCAGCCTACCGTCGGGCGGTGACAGGTATTTCGCGCGCGACTCAGCGCAGGACAGTGGCGAGCTGTCCGACGAGTGCCTCGATCTCGGCTGGATCACGCAGCCGGTCCGGCGCCCACGCCAGCGCGATCTTGGCCGGCGCCCAGGTGCTTTCATCGATCGGGATCAGCTTGAATTCGGGCGGCGAGAAGATTCGGCCCAGCGTGGAGGCGGGCGCGTAGCTGACGAGTGCGACGAGATACCGGTTGAACACATGGCTGGCCATCTCCAGCTCACCGCCCAGCTGACTCACGGCGCGCACGATGCGCGTGACGCCGCGTTCGTTCAGGCCCCGCGTCATCTGCGCCAGCACCACGGGATTGGGCCGGGCGAAGTCGATCACGACATCGCGGTCCCGCAGGTCTTCGATGGCGATGGTGTCGTTGGCGGCGAGCGGGTCGTCGAACCGCACCGCCGCCGCGCCCGGATAGGTGGCCACCACCCGGTGCCGGATGCGCTTGTCGGCGGCCGGCAGGTGGATCAGACCGAGATCCGTGTGCCCGGAAACGAGTTTGGCGATGACCTCGGCCGCCGACCCGGGCACGCTGAACTCGGTGGGTATCGCGAGGCCGGCCACCGCTTGCTCGAATCTCGCCAGGAAATCAGATGGCGCGTAGGCGGTCGCATCGATGCGAACGGGGTTGCTCGCCTGCGTGATTCGTGACGCTGTGGCCTTCAGCTCCTCCACCCGCCGCAGGATGTCGCGGGCCGGCTCCAGCAGCTGCATACCCAGCGGTGTCAGGCGGACGTCGTGGTAGGTGCGCTCGAAAAGTTCCCCGCCCACTTCGCGCTCGAGCAACTTGATCTGCTTGCTCAGCGGCGGCGGCGTGATCATCAGCCGATCGGCAGCGCGCTTGAAGTGCAGCTCTTCGGCGACCGCGACGAAGTAGCGAAGGCGGGTGAAATCGATTTCCATGGGACGGGGTGGTTACCGTCCTGAATGTGCTGCTGCCGCAGGTACTTCGAGGATGGCGCGGGCAATCAGATCGTCGATTGTCTGATCATCCAGGCCGAGCAGTTCGGCCGCGATCTCACGCGTCTGCTCGCCGAGCAGTGGCGCTTGCCCCAGCGGGGGATCGGGGATCAGGTCAGCGTGGATTTGCACGTTCTCCATCATGAACGGTGCGGTCCCGTGCGGATGTAGTTCCTCCCGGAAAGCCCGTCGCTCGACGTAGTAGTCCCAGGCGGGGACCTCCACCGCATGCAGGACAGCCCCGGCCGGGACGCCCGCCGCCTGCAACCGCGCCATGGCCTCTGCCGGTGGGTGCCGGGATGTCCAGGCGCTGAGCGCCTCGTCGAGCCGCGCGCGCTGACGATCCCGCCCGGACCGCGAACCCAGCTCCGCATCGGCAGCGAGATCGGGCCGGTCGATCGCCGCGCACAGGGCTGACCAGTCGGCGTCGTCGCGGACCGTGACCGCGATCCACGTGTCATCACCAGCGCCGGGAAACAGGCCCCACGGTGCGTCACGAGCCGGCTGGTCGTCGCGAGCATGACCGCGCCGGGTGAGCACCTCGCCGGCGATGTCGTCGGCCAGGTGACTGAGCATCACCTCGGCTTGGGCGATGCTCGCCGATCCGCCGCCACCGCTGCGTTCGCGGCGCAGCAGGAGCGCGACGGCACTCAACGCCCCGATCCGCGCCGCCACGTGATCGGGGTACACCGTGACGGTGTCGCAGAACGCATCTGGGTCATCTGGGTAGGTCCACAGCTCGGTGAAGCCCGCCGCGGCGCGAACCAACGGCCCGTAGCCGAGTCGTTTCGCCCACGGCCCGGTGGCTCCGTACGCCGAGCTGTCGACGACGACGATGCCCGGATTCACCTGCTGCAGTGTCGCGTGATCCATGCCGAGCGCCGCTGCTACACCGGGTTTGAAGTTGCTCAGCACGACGTCGGACTGCGCTACCAGCCGGTGTGCCAGCACGCGGCCTTCCGCGGACCGGAGGTCGATCCCGATCGACCGCTTGTTGCGGTGACCGGCGGCGTAGGCCTGCGTCATCCGGGTGAGGCTGATGCGGAGCCCGTCAGGGAAGGCGGAGTTCTCGATCTTGACGACGTCGGCGCCGAGGTCGGCGAACAGGCGGCCGGTGTCGCTGCCGACGACGATGACGCCGAGGTCCAGTACGCGCAGCCCCTCCAGGGGCAGTCCGAGGCCGCTGCGGGGGCGCGCGGTGAGCGTGGGGGCGTCGCGGAGTCGTCGCTCACTCGGCGCCTTGATGTTCAGGCTGCTCGCCCGGTGCCCGTCGATCTCGACGACACCGACCGGTACGGGTGCGGTCAGACCGGGGGAGAGCTCCGTCTCGCGGAAGAATCCGCGCGCGGCAACCTGTTCGGTGGACAGCGCCTCGGCCAGGCTCAGCACCGCGGCCGTCGGCACGCCGTGCCGTTGTCCGGCCAGTTCGAGCTCCGCGCGGGTCTTGTCGGCACAGAACTGCTCGATGGCGCCGAACAGGGTGGCGGACGCGAAACGCTCACGGAGGCTGTTGAACTTGGGGTCGGCGAATTCCGCCGGGCGCCCCATCCACTCGAACATGCCCTGCCACTGGCGTTTTGCCAACACACACATGCGGACGTGGCCGTCCTTGCATTTGAAGATCGGATAGCGCTGCTGCTCGGCGATCCAGTCGCGCTGCTGTTCGCTGATGGGCACGCCGGCCGCCGCGCTGCCTGCCGTGCCGAATGGCGGGTCGAGGGTCTGCATCGCACCTTCGAGCACCGAGAAATCGATGAGATCGCCTGTGCCCGTGCGCAGCCGATCCAGGAACACACAGAGGGTGAAGAAGGCGGCCTGGGCCGCGGCGACGTGGTACGGCAGGTCCGCGCTCGGCGGCACCAGCGGTGGCTGTCCCGGGATGCCCGAGCGGGACAGCTCGCTGGTCAACGCGTGCAGCACCGGAGTGGTGGCCTGCCAGTCGTGATATCGCGTATCACGACCGAAGTCACTGATGGACAGGATGACCAGTGCCGGATGGTCAGCGTGAATCTGGTTGACCGCCAAGGATTCCTCGGCCGCCGATCCCGGACGCGTGTTCTCGATGAGGATGTCGGCGGTCGCCACCAAGTCGGCCCACGCCTGCTGCCCGGCCGGGGTCGACGGATCGATCTCGACCGAAGGGATCCCGTGTCGGTTGATGGCGGTGCCGATGGGCACTCCGTCGATGCGTGGTCCGGTGGTGTCGGTCGCGGTTACACCGGCCAGGTGCACCGACGTGACGTGGGCACCGAGATCGGCCAGAAGCCGGCCGACGGCTGTGATGGGTCCGGCTGTCAGATCGAGTATCTCGATGCCCGACAGCGGCGGATCGTAGGCCGTGATCGTCAACTGCGTCGCGCCTGGCGGAACGGGATGTCGCGGTCGGTCTCGGGTTCCTTCGCCAGCCCCAGCACGCGTTCGCCGATGATGGTGCGCTGAATCTGGTCGGTGCCGCCGCCGATGGAGGTGAAGAACGCGTTGAGGGACAGGAAGTTCACGTCGTCGGCCTCGGGGTTGTCGGGACCCGCCAGCAGTGATTCGGTACCGATGATCTCGGTCTTCAGCGCGGCCTCCGAGTGCAGGATTCGCGACATCGCGAGCTTGCCCAGCGACATGATCGAACTCGACGTGCCTTGACTGGTGGACGCCTTGGCGCGAAGGTTGTTGAGCCGGTTGAGTTCCCGCAACGCCAACACGTCCGCAAGGCGCTCGCGCAGGGCGGCGTCGTCGAGGCGGCCGTGCGCGCGAGCCAGTTCCACGAGGCTGTCGGCCTTGGACTTGTTGCGCGAGCCGCGGCCGCCGTCGCCCATGATGGAGCGTTCGTACGCCAGGGCGGTCTGCAGGACGCGCCAGCCGTTCCCTTCTCCGCCAATGAGATTCGCATGCGGCACGGTGGCATCGGAGATGAACACCTCGTTGAAATGCGCCTCACCGGTGATCTGGACCAGAGGCCGCACCTCGATGCCGGGCTGCCGCATCGGGATGATGAAGTAGCTCATGCCCTTGTGCTTGGGCGCATCCCAGTCGGTGCGTGCGATCAGCAGACCGTATTCGGACGTCGCCGCTCCGGAGGTCCACACCTTCTGGCCGTTGACCACCCAGCGGTCGCCGTCGCGCACCGCTGTGGTGCTCACCCCGGCCAGATCCGATCCGGCGCCGGGCTCGCTGTAGAGCAGACAGGTGCGGGCCGCCCCGGTCAGAAAGTCCCGTAGCAGTTCATGTTTCAGCTCGTCCGAGCCGAACGCGAACAAGGTGTTGGCAGGAATGTTGTGCTTGTCCTGGCAGGCGCCCGGGGCCTTGACGGCGCGAAACTCTTGCTGGATCACCGCGGCGAGCTTGCTCGGGTAGCCGCGGCCGAACCAATCGGGCGGATATGTGGGCACGGCGTAGCCGGCGTCGAGAACCTTTTGACGCCAGGCGATTTCCTCGGGTGAGCTCACCCAGGGATCGTCCGACGGAGGCAACGCGGTCCAGTTCTGCGCGAGCCAGTCACGAACCTCGGTGCGCAGCTCGTCTGCGGTGGTCGTCATCTCAGGCCCCCTTGGATGCCAGGTAGCGCTCACGATGGTCACGTGAACTGCCGAACAGTTGACGGCCGGTGCGTGCCCGGCGCAGGAACAGATGCGCGGGGTGCTCCCAGGTGAAGCCGATGCCGCCGTGCATCTGGATCGATTGCATGGCAGTGGTGTGATAGGCCTCCGCACAGGCGAATCCGGCCAGGGCGACGGGACCGTCGGCGCCCACCGGGGCGGCATCGAATTGCGCAGCGGCATGCTGTGCCGCCGAAGTGGCGGATTCGACTTCCAGCAGCAGGTCGGCCGCCATGTGCTTGATCGCCTGGAAGCTGCCGATGGGCCGCCCGAACTGGATCCGGGTCTTGAGGTATTCGACGGTGAGATCGAACAGGTGACGGGCCCCGCCGACCTGCTCACCGGCGAGGGCGATCACCGTGAGGGACAACGCATTTTCGACAGCCGCCCAGCCGCCGGTGCCGATGCGACGGGCCGGGGTCTGGTCGAACGTATACGTCGACAGCCGGACGGTGGGGTCGAAAACCGTTGCGGCGGTGCGGTCGAAGCCGGGTGCGTTCGGGGCGACCTCGAAGATCGCGATGCCCTCGCCGGTCTTCGCCACGGCGAGGGCGACATCGGCGATCTGCCCGTCGAGCACATAGTGCGCGGAGCCGGTGAGTTGGTACCCGTCGCCGTGCCGGTCTGCCTGAATCGCAACACCATCTGGTGCCCACGTGCCACGGGGCCCGGTGGCTGCCACGGTTGCGATCGAGGAACCTTCGGCCAACCCCGGCAAGAGCCGTGCCTTGTCGTCGTCGGTGCCGGCGGCCTGGATCAAGGCCGTGGCAAAGACCGCACTCGACAGGAACGGGGCGGGTAGCAACGCTGCACCCGTGACCTCGGCGACCGCCTCGAGCTCCTGTGCGCCCAGCCCGACGCCCCCGTGGTCCGGGTCGACGAGCAGGCCCGCCACACCCTGGGCGGCCAGCTTGTTCCAGAGGTCGCGATCGAATCCGGTGTCGGTGCTCATCACGCGGCGGACGTCGGCTTCGGTGCAATGTTCACTGAGCAGGTCCTTGACGGCCGCAGCGAGTTCGGCTCGTTCGGCCACGCTCATCGTCATGTGTTCACCCTTCTGCAGGTCCATGCACCGTCTCGGCTCCATGCAATGCTGTCGGCGCCCGCCTGTAAATCGCATTGTGCGACACCTATACGTTTCCTCATGCGACATCTGCGAGTCTTGAGGGCGGGCAGATGTCGCGAACGCTCATGTGCGGATTTCCGCGCTGGTCGTTTACAGTGCCGCCCGCATGCCGCCAAGGTGGAGGTATTCCGGAGCAGGTCCGGCGCCAGAAGAGGAAACGTCAGTGTCACTTGATCCCAGAACCCCGGTGCTCGTCGGCTACGGCCAGGTCAACCAGTACGACGAGAACCCGGCCGGCGAGCCTGTCGACCTGATGGAGGCCGCGGCCCGGGCCGCCGCTAACGCGCGCGTCCTCGAGGCGGTCGACGCCGTCCGGATCGTCAACCTGCTGTCGGTGCGGTACCGGGACCCCGGCTTACTGCTGGCGCAGCGCATCGGTGCGGCCGACGCCGTCACCCGGTACACCCCGATCGGTGGCAACGTGCCGCAGTCGCTGGTGAACCAGGCGTGCCTGGACATTGAGCGGGGCCGCAACGACGTGGTGCTGATCGCCGGCGGGGAAACCTGGCGTACCCGAACACGGTTGAAGGCGCGCGGCGAACGACTCACCGGCACCGAGCAGGACGAGTCGGTGCCACTCGCACCCAGTGACCCCGAATTCACCATGGCCGGGCCCGCAGAACTGCGGATCGGGCTGGTGGCGCCGTCGCACGTGTACCCGATGTTCGAGCAGGCGTTGCGGATCGCGACGGGGGAGGGCATCGAGGAGCATCGTCGCCGGATCGGCGAGCTGTGGGCCCGGTTCAGTCAAGTGGCAGAAGGCAATCCGCACGCCTGGAGTCGGGACGCGGTGTCTGCCGAGCAGATCTGGCAGCCCGGTCCGGACAACCGGATGATCAGCTGGCCGTACACCAAGCTGATGAACTCCAACAACATGGTCGACCAGGGTGCGGCCCTGATCCTGACTTCGGTGGGCAAGGCCGAAGAATTGCAGATTCCCAGGGACCGGTGGGTTTTCCCACACGCCGGCACCGACGCCCACGACACCTATCTGATCGGGGAGCGGGCGAGCTTCTCCGGGTCGGCGGCGATCCGCATCGCGGGCCGTCGGGTGCTGGAGCTCACCGGGCTCGGCATCGATGACATCGATGCGGTCGACGTGTATTCGTGCTTCCCGTCGGCGGTGCAGGTCGCCGCCCGTGAATT
Organism: Mycobacterium toneyamaense; assembly: GCF_055384815.1. Taxonomy (NCBI): domain Bacteria; kingdom Bacillati; phylum Actinomycetota; class Actinomycetes; order Mycobacteriales; family Mycobacteriaceae; genus Mycobacterium; species Mycobacterium toneyamaense. Next base: position 4,175,124 of record NZ_AP040333.1, on the reverse strand, counting down.
GGGACTGGCCCTCGATGATCCGGCGCGTCCGTTGACCGTGACCGGTGGCCTGACCTTCGCCGGTGGGCCGTGGAACAACTATGTGTCGCATTCGATCGCCGCCATGGCGGAGCGGCTGGTGGCCAATCCTGGCCAGATCGGGCTCATCACCGCCAATGGTGGTTACCTGACCAAGCACAGTTTCGGCGTCTACAGCACCGAGCCGCCGGCACGTGAATTCCGTTGGGAAGATGTGCAATCCGAGGTCGACGCCGAACCGACCGTGGTGGCCGAGGATGAATGGTCCGGAACCGGCACCGTGGAAACCTGGACCACGCCGGTCACCCGCGAGGGCGTTCCCGAAAAGGTCTTCGTGGCTGTCCGGACACCCAGCGGCAGCCGGGCCCTCGCCGTGATCACCGACCCGTCGCAGGCCGAGGCCAGCATCCGCGACGACCTCGCGGGTGCCAAGGTCACCGTTGGCGCGGACGGCACCGCCGGGCTGGAGTAAGCCGACAGCGAACAACGGCCTGCCGCGGGGAATAGATCGGGTACCTCCGTCGCTGAACCGATGCACTAGTGCCGACGGTGCCCGTCGCCGAGGTTGTGCGATCCCAAAAGCATTGTCGGAGTTCGTGAAGGGACACCGCGATGGCCACAAACTCTGCGTCAGTTGGCTTCCACCCCGCCGCGGCCGCGATGCACTGGTGGTCGGACAAGACCACCGCGTTCGTGACCCGGTTGCATCTCGCTGCGAAAGTCCGCCAGCCGGAGACTTTCCGTCACAAGGCATTCGAGCAGGCCGCCACCGAGCGCGAAATGTGGCGACTCTGAGTCGTTGCGCGTGACGACATGACCCACATACGTCATGCTGATTGCCGGTCCGTCGTCGTCGGGAGGTAACGGTGTCAGTGGCGTCGAACGTCGTCGTCGGCGTCAACGCGGTGTTCTTTGCGGGCATGGGCCTGCGGGCCCTGACCGCCCCCGCGGAGATGTTGCGGCCCTTCGGAATCACATTGGGCGGCCCCGCATCTCGGGCAGAGGTACGGGCGGTCTACGGCGGTTTCGGGTTGGCCATCGCGGCGATCCTCGGATACGCCATCGCAGCTCCCGAGCAGGTCCGTACCGGCATCGTGGTCACCGTGAGCGTGGCGTTGCTCGGGATGGCATTCGGGCGCATCGTGTCCGCGGTCGCCGGTGACCGAACACCGTTCTACCCCAATTGGTTCTACGGCTTTGCCGAAGTTCTGCTCGCTGCATCGCTGTGGTGGGCCGGCTAGCGCCACCAAAGACAAATGTTCCCCGATACGCCGTTGTATCGGGGAACATTCCTGTTTGCTCCTGAAGAGCAAAACTAGGGGGCCATCGTCAGCCAGTCCGGGAAGCCCGACGGATCGTGGCGACCGAGCGCGCCGTGCTCGAACAGGCCCCAGCCTTCGGCCGGCGGCTTGTTGCCCTCATGGCACACCGCACGGCCGACGTGGTCGATGACGCCGAAGCCGGAGCGAGCGATGATCGCCGGATCGGTCATGTCGTAGGTGAGGCGCTCGGTGAACGTCTCGCCCTTCCACGTGCCGTGCAGCCAGTCGGCGTCACCGCCGTAGCCGCCGCCCACGTGGATTGGCACGGGCAGCTTGGATTCCACGTCGAAGCGGACGGGCGTGCCGTCCAGCGCCGTCGCCTCGATGGTGGCCCCGGTGGGAATGCGGGTACCGGAGACGTAGTGGATCTTCACGCGCGGCCAGCCGAGCTGCTCGACGCGGCCGTCCTTCCAGACACGACTGCAGTCGTTGAGTGACCGGAAGCCGTCGGGGGCCTCTTGGATGATCATCACGAGCGAGAATTCCTCGAACGCCAGCGGTACGTACAGCCACCACATGCCCTCGAAAGGCGGGTCTGCCGGCCGGCCGGCGGGCTCGGCCTCACCGACGGGACGGATGCCCCAGGACCGGTCACGCGAACCGATCCACGTGTCCGGGCTGACCTCGATGTCCTCGCCGTCGATGGCGAGGGTGCCGCTCCAGGAACCCAATTGCGCGAAGCGCTGCGCGTTCAGTGTGACGCGGTTGCCCTGGCGCATGATGTGCGGCTGCTCCTGCACGACGTCGAACAGGCCGTTCCATGTCAGGTCAGCGGCGATGCCCTCGGTCTCGTCGAGCACGATGCGCACCTGGTGCAGTGGGTCGGTGACCTCGATGCGGTAGCCGACGACGTGCTGATTCAGGCGGTCCTGGTCGATGGCGTCGGACAGGTGCACGGCGGTCTGGGTATCACCGCGGCGGACCAGGAAGTAGGCGTCCTTCACCCCGAGGTTGGGGTAGTAGCCCATGCCGGTGATGACGAAGATGTCGCCGGTGCGGTCGTGGGCGTTGAAGTAGCAGCGGTCGTAGAAGTTCCGGTCGCTGGACCCGGGCCACGCGATGGGCTGCGGGACCTGGTGGATCGGGTATTCGTCCATGGGGCCGAGCATCAGGCTGTTCCTTCCAGGAGCTTCTCCAGCAGCGACTTGTGGTAGAAGAGCGACTCGAGGTCGTCGGGCTGTTCCATCTCGCCGAAGTGCACGCGGCGGGCGCCGGTGCGCATGAACACGCAACACCACACCACGCCGGAGTAGATGTAGAACCAGCGCAGGTCACCGACCTCGACGCCGGTGAAGTTCTTGTAGGTCGCGCGAACGTCCTCTTCGCGCAGCACGTCCGGCAGGCCGGGCAGCCCGGCCAGGCCGCCGAGCTCTTGGAACACCTTGTGCGCGAAGATGATCCACGAGACGTCGAACTCGCGCGGGCCGACGGTGGCCATCTCCCAGTCCAGGACCGCGGAGGGGCGGAAGTCCTGGTACATCACGTTGCCGATGCGCGAATCACCCCACACGAGAACCGATTCGGATGCCGCGACGTCCTCGGGGAAGTTCTCCTCCAGCCAGACGAGGGCACGCTCGACCAGCGGTGAGCGGCCCAGGCCCGACGCTGCGAACTGGTACCACTCCTTGAGCCAGCCGAAGTGCCGGCGCAGCGCAGTGTCGCCCGGCGGGTCGATTTCCTGGAGAAAGCCGAAGGTCTTTTCCGCGTCGGGGATCGAGTGCAGCTTGGCGATGGCCTCCACGGTGCTGTCCTGCAGCGTGCGTTGCTGCTCCGGGGTGGCGTCGGCGAACCAGTTGCCGCCGAATGTATACGGCATGACGTCCGGCGGCACCACGCCGTCGACGCAGTCCATCAGGAAGAACGGCGAGCCGAGCACCTCGCCGGTGTTCTCCAGCCAGCGGACGCGGGGGACCGGGACGTCGGTGAGTTCGGCGGCCAGGCGCATGACGTCGAACTGGTGGTCCAGTCGGTAGGACGAGAAGACGGGGACGTCCTCGGTGGTCGGCGCGACCCGGACGACCCACTTCTGCTCCACCGGCGTGCCGCCCTCGGTCCACCGGCCGGTGATGATGATTGTCTCGGAAGACATTCCGTTCGAGTCGACGCCGCTCTCGACGGTGATCTCGGGCTTGATGCCGCCTTCCATCACGGTGGACAGCCACTGTGACAGGATGTCCGGAACTGTTGTCACGTCACGGCTGGAGCGCTGAATATGGTCGACGTTCGTCTCGACCGTGACGGAGCTGTCCGCCGGTTGGTTCGGCACTGAACCTTCCTTCCCGAGATAATTACGATACGATGCGTAGCGTTATGAAATCAGACCTGCAAGCGGTTGACAAGCCCTCTGGCGCCGGTCGGCCACGCGATCCCCGGATCGACGCCGCGGTGTTGACCGCTGCCGCCGAACTGCTGCCCGAAGTCGGCTACGCCAATCTGACGATGGCGGCCATCGCCGAACGTGCGGGAACGACGAAGACGGCGCTGTACCGCCGCTGGTCGAGCAAGGCCGAGTTGGTGCATGAAGCGGCGTTCCCCACGACGCCGACCGCGCTGTCGACCCCGGAAGGGGACATCGTCGGCGACATCCGCGCCATGATCGCCGCAGCGCGCGACGTGTTCACCAGCCCGGCCGTGCGGGCTGCGCTTCCGGGACTCATGGCGGACATGAGCGCCGACGAGGAGCTCAACGCGCGGGTCGTCGCACGCTTCCATGGGCTGTTCGACGTGGTGCGGGTGCGGCTCGAGCATGGCATCGAGCGCGGCGAGGTCCAGGCCGACGTCAAGCCTGAACGGCTCATCGAGATCATCGGTGGCGCAACGATGCTGCGGATGTTGCTGCATCCCGAGAGTGAACTCGACGAGCTGTGGGTCGACGAGACGGCGACCATTGTCACGCATGGAGTGATCAGCGGGGCTTGACGGTCTCGCCGGAAGCTCTTGGGCGCCAGCGCCTTTGAATCAGCATGGGACCTGATCACGGTGTTGCCGAGTGCGGTTCTGAACCTCGTCATCCGCGTGCTCTCGGGCTGGCGCGAGCGAATGGCCGTTGGGCATCCGCCACGGCGACGAGCTCGAACACTTCCGCAACCAGGCTACTTGGTTAGCCGTGTCGCGACGGTGCGTCGCCTACGATTGCTGATGTGCCGGATATGGATCGTCGCAAGATCATGATGATGGTTGGCCTCGGCGCGGTTACCACCGTGCTGGGATCCCCGAGGGCTGACGCCGACCCGTTGCCCGTTGCCCCAGGTCCGGGGACTGGCCCGGGGGCCGCGCCTGCTGCGCCTGCCGGCTCAGCGGCAGGCCCGGCAATGCTGTTCCGGGACGAATTCAACGGCCCCGCGGGTGCCCCGCCGGACCCGGCGTGGTGGTTCATCGTGCCTGAGCGCGAGGTCATCCGAAACCCCGTCGAATGGGACCAGCCGTACAACATGGGCCGGTACGTGACCGATCAGGAGCACGTGTTCCAGGACGGCAAGGGCAACCTCGTCATCCGGGCCACCCGTGGTCCCGGCGCGAACATCCGGGAGCGTTACGCGAGCGCCAAGGTCGTCGGCAACTGGCGCGGAGGGGTCGGCACCACCTGGGAGGCGCGGATCAAACTGAACTGCCTCACGGACGGCGCCTGGCCGGCCTTCTGGCTGCTCAATGACGATCCGGTCCGCGGCGGCGAGGTCGACCTGGTCGAGTGGTACGGCAACCGGGACTGGCCATCGGGGACGACGGTGCACGCCCGGTTGGACGGCACGTCGTTCGCCACCGACCCGCATCCGATCGACAGCGGGTGGCATACCTGGCGGATGACCTGGCAGCCGACCGGAATGTACTTCTGGAAGGACTACGCGCCGGGGCAAGAGCCGTTCTTCGCGGTGCCGGCCAATTCGTTGGACGACTGGCCCTTCAACGATCCGGGGTACACCTTGGCCCCGGTGTTCAACCTGGCCATCGGTGGGTCCGGCGGTCGCGAGCCTGCCGGCGGCAATTACCCCGCCGAGATGCTGATCGACTGGATCCGCGTCTTCTGATCAACGGTCCGGCGGTGGCCGGGGTCCGGACCGTGCGCCGTCGGCGTGATCGGCTCGATCCGGGTGCCTTGGTGATGCCGAGCGGTGCTGCCGCCTAGTTGGTCGACAGCGCCCGCGACGGACGCCAGGCCGCAAATCCGACGACGAGCCCGAGGAACGGGATCGCGGCCAGAACCGTGCTGAGCGTCGCGCTGCCACCGGTGACGAGCGTGAAGTTCGACAGCACCAGCCACAGGCTGCCCAGCAGACCGAGCACGGCCAACGCCGGAGCGATGCGCGTCGTCCACAACCCGTCCATCCCCAGCTCTCGGTTACGCAGGAAGAACACCAGCACTGCCACCGAAGTGGTCAGCATCAGTAGGACCATGCCGACCGTTGCGACCCCGGCCATCGAGCCGAACACCCCGACCAGCGGATCGATGCCGAGGATCGCCAGTACGGCGACAATCATTGCGGCGGTGGCGGTTTGCACCAGCGAAGAGAACGACGGTGATTCGTGGTCGTCGTGCACCGTGGCCAGCCGAGCGGGCAGCAGGCCCTTGCCGGCCAACACGAACTGATAGCGCGCGATCACGTTGTGGAAGGACAGCACGCAGGCGAAAAGGCTGCTCAGCAGGAGGACGTTGACGATGTCGCGGCCCACGATGCCCAGCATGTCGCCAGTGGTGTCCAGCAGCATATTGCCCTCGCCGGCAAGGGTTTTCCGCGCCACAGTCGCGACCTGATCCGGACCGACGGCCACCACGAACGCCCACACCGTGATGGCGTAGAACGCGCCGATAATGATCACCGCGGCGTAGGTGGCGCGCGGGATGGTCTGCTCGGGATCACGGGCTTCATCGCGGAACACGGCGGTGGCCTCGAACCCGATGAACCCGGTGAGGGCGAACAGAATGGCGATGCCAATGGTGCCCTGAGTGAAGGTGGCGGGTGCGAAGGAGGTGAAGGTGACACCGGCCGGGCCGGGTTTGGCGACCATCACCGCGTCCAGCACGACGACGATGCCGATCTCAAGGGCCAACGCCACGCCCAGGACCTTGGCGCTCAGCTCGATGTGCCGGTAGCCGAGCACTGCGACGATTGCCGGCACGATGAATGAGTAGACGGGCCAAGGGATTACCGGGCCGTGGTAGTGGGCGACGGTGTCGGAGATCGCCCATCCGATGTAGCCGTAGATGCCGATCTGGATGGCGGTGTAGGCGATCAGTGCGACGACCGCGATGCCCTTGCCCATGCGCTCGCCCAGGCCGACGGTCACATAGGAGAAGAACGCCCCGGCCTCGGGAACGTGTGGCGTCATGGTCACGAAGCCGACGCTGAAGACCAGTAGCACCAGGGCGGCGATCACGAATCCCACCGGGGCGCCGGCGCCGTTGCCCAGGCCCATAGCCAACGGCATGTTGCCGCCGATCACGGTCAGCGGGGCGGCAGCCGCGACCACCATGAAGACGATGCCGACGGGGCCCAGGCGCCCGGAAAGCCGCCGCCCCTGCGTCTCGGCCGATGCAGTGGTCATGAAATCTCCTCGGGTGCAGGGGTATTGGGGTCCAACGCGTGGCGCAGCAGATCGTGGTCGATGGCGTGGGCAGTGAAACCGTTGTGTCCGGTCAGGGTGGTGGCGGCGACCATCGCGTTGACGATCGCCTCCTCAGTCGCCTCGATGGTGAGGTCGAACAGCCGGGTCATCAGTTGCGGTGCGACCATCCGCAGGGCCACTTCCGGGTGTGCGGTGGAGGCGTCCTCATCCCATGCATATGGTGGGATGCCGCGGTTACCTGTCGAGAATGCGAGCATCAGGTCACCGCTGTACTGCTCGCCGGTGCCGCCGAGACGGCCCACCGCCAGCGCCGAGCGCTGCGCCAGTCGGGTGCACTGATGGGGGAGTAGCGGGGCATCGGTGGCGATGATGACGATGATCGAGCCCGATCCCGGGGCGTACTGCTTGGGCAGGTCCGGCAGCGGCACCTGGCTGGGTCCGATGAGTTCGCCGACCGGCACGCCGTTGATCCGGAGTCGTTCCCGCCGGCCGTGATTGGCCTGGACGAGTACGCCGACGGTGTACTGCCCGACGGCTGTCTCGGTGCGGCGCGATGCGGTACCGATGCCACCTTTGAAGCCGTGACAGATCATCCCGGTGCCGCCGCCCACGTTGCCCTCGGCGGGCGGTGCCGTGGACGCCGCCTCGAGCGCTTGGCGGGCGTGCTCGGGACGGACGTGAAAGCCGTTGATGTCGTTGAGGAGTCCATCGTATGTTTCGCCCACGACTGGCAGTGACCAGTAGAGGCCGGCGCCGCGGGCGCGGACCTGGGCGGCCACCAGTTCGTCGCGCACGACGCCGACGCTGTGGGTGTTGGTCAGTCCGATCGCGCTCGTGAGCTCGCCGGATTCGCGGATCCACTCCAGCCCGGTGAGTTCGCCGCTGCCGTTGAGGCGGTGTGAACCGGCGAACACCGGCTCGGTCCAGATGCCGTCATGCGGAACGACGACCGTGACGCCGGTGTTGACGCCGCCGTCCTGCAGCGTGGTGTGCCCGACCCGCACGCCCTCGACGTCGGTGATGGCGTTGGCCGGGCCAGTGGGGTGCTCCCCGATGACCACGCCGAGATCTCTGGCACGCATTGCTTCTCCCGAGTTTTTTTCCAGATTGGAAAAGAACTATGCGCCCGCGTGCCACGTCTCGCAAGAGAACGGGCAAGATTGGTGCCATGGCCCGGCCCAACAAGCAGGAGGAGCGGCGTCGCGAGATCATGGACGCCGCGATCGCACTGATCGAGCGACACGACTTGGCCACCCTCAAGCTGGCCGACGTCGCCGAGGAACTGGGGCTCACCACCAACGCGGTGCGGTACTACTTCAAGGACATGACGCAGTTGCTCTCCGAGCTGGCGCTGCGTTCCGACGTGCGGTTCTACGATGCGCGGCTTGAGTTGCAGCGGTCATCGGCCGACGCCCGCGAGCAGCTGGTGATGACGATGGCTGCCGGCCTGCCCACCGGGCCCGAGGACGCCGAGTGGCGTGCGATCTGGCGGGCCGTGCTGTCGGCCGGCTTCGAGCTTGACCAGCGCAGCGACGTGCAGGGCATTTATCACCGGCAGGTCGGCCTGTACGCCGATCTGCTGTCGGGCGGCCAGGAGAGCGGCGTGTTCCGGTTGCTGCACCCGGCGCGCGATATCGCCATGACCTTGATGTCGATGGAGGACTACTTCGGCTACCGGATCGCCGCACGCGATCCGGACCTGAGCCGGCCGACGGCGCTGCGGCTGATGCGCCAGTATGCGGAGCTTGTGGTCGGAGTGCCGCTTCCTGAGATCGACTGAGCTGCAGGCGGATTACTGATTGGCGAACTGCTCATCCGGCCGGCTCCTTCGTTACCACGACGGGTTCAAGGCAACCGATTCGCCGGGATTCCATCCGCTTAGTTTCAACCGCTTAGGGAGGCCAGGGGTGGTCAGGATCATCGTCTTCGGCAGGCAGTGCGAATGCCGTTCGCCGGTAATGGTTTTCCAGGCTGCGCCATTCGCTCGTGCTGTGCGTTTTGCCGATCTATCAACAGTCACTCCTGTCCACGGCTAGGAGTCAAGGAGCCCGCAGGTGTAGACGATCGCGACGGAGGAAGGGTCGAGCAGGTCCTGCCCAAGCAGCCCGGTGAATCCGTCGTCAATAACACGCTGGGCCAGCGCGGCGCGGGTGGCGTACCAGCATGTGGGGCACAGCCGGCCCAGCACAGCCTCAGTGGGGCCGTCGCCGTTGACGAGGGTGTCACGGTCTGCGGCCACAGTCACCGAGTTGGCAACCAGAACAGCCAATTTCGCGCAGAGCAGTTCGCGCATTGCCGCCGCTGTCCGGGAGAGATCAGCAACGGCGGGTGGGCCGAGATCGTTTCATTCGCCGCGCGCGATGCGCGCCAGACAGTTCTGGCCGCCGCTGAGGGTGGCGCTGCGGCCTAGGGGTAGGGCGATCCATCCGGTTGCTAGTCATCGAATTCGTACCCTGCTGCCGTGGCGGTGGTGATGAGCGCGGCGATGGCATCGGAGTCGGTCACCGCGGGACGCATCAGGTCGGCCAGTGCCAGCAGCTGGTCACGGTCACCGTAGGCGGCGAATGTTCCTGCCTCTGGGTCGAATTCGAACGCATCTGACAGATCTGGGCGGTGGCTGCTGATCAGGTATTCGGCCACTCCAGTCCAGAAGTCGCCGTTGGGTGTATGGCCGTGCTCTTCCACGGCCGCGTCGACGGTCAGATCGCCCGTGCTCAGCAGCAGCGCGACGGATGCAGGGTCTTCGTCGTCGAGGAAGAATGGGTTCACCTGTGAAACCTCTGATTCTCGTTGTGTGGGTTTACGGTTCGCCGCTGATGCGGGCGGCGAGTTCGCGCTTGAACGCTCTCTGGTAGTACGGGTTCACGTCGTCGCGGTCCAGCTGGAGCATCTGGTTGACCTGGTAGCCGAGCTTGTCGGTGCGCAGATCCGCATCGATCACCTCCAAAGTGGGGTGCCCCGCCAACACGGTGAAATCGTCGGGTTGCAGGGCGTCGCTTTGTACCCGCAGGTACCGCAGGGCAGGGGCGTGTGCGATCGGGGTGAGGTCATCGAGGCCTTTGAGTTTGGCGACTTCCACGACCATCAGATCATTGAGTGCGCCCAGATCGGGCAGTGCCCCAACGGGCAGGCTTTCCAGCCACAGGGTCACCAGGGACGTGCAGCCCCCGATCGGGGTCAAGTCGGTGACCTTCGTGCGATACATGTCCAGCGAGATGAGATGCGGCAGCCGGGTCAGGGCAGACAGGTCGTTGAGCCGCCCCATGGTGAAGTACACCAATCTTAACTGTGTTGACCCGGTGAGGAATTCAAGGTCGTCGCGCTTGGCGCTGGTCAAGCTCGCTGAGCGCAGACCAGGAATCTGGCCGAGGACATCAAGCTCCCGTGAGTGATCAGTGATCGACACACTCCGAAGCGCAGGTAGTTCGGTCAGCACCTCCAGCGATACCCGCCGCTTCGTCGGTCCCAGGTCCAGCGATTCCAACTGTCGTAGATGTCGCAAGCCCTCCACCGACTGGAGCGACATGCACTCCACCGTCAGATCGGTGAGCCATCCGAACTCGGCGAGAAAATCCAGGTCACGCAAGCCTTCGCCGAAGATATTGACGAATAACCCCAGATGCGGGTGCCGGGACATGTACTGCGCCAACAGCTGCCAGTCAGCGGCCGACGAGGCGTCGCCGGTATCTCGGATGATGATCCTGCGGAAATCCGGACGTTCGGGCAACTGATCCGTGGTCACCGGGCTCCACACAGTATGGGCAACCGGCGGCCGCGCCTTCGGGACTGCCGGACGTTGATCGGTACTCATCTCATTTCCCCGTCGTCGTGAGTTTCCCCGGTCGGCGATGCTACCGCCGACCGGGGAACGATCGCCGCTCTCGTTTGCCCTACGGATGGTTATGGTGCGACTTGCTCTTACGCCGTTTCGGCTTCTGTCTGCCCTTCGAGCTGCCTTCCTTATGGCCGGATGCCGACGAGCCGCTCGGGGAGCCCCGGTGGGATTCGTTGGCTTCGCGCGTTGTGAGCTAGATCACCGTTCGGTTCTGCCTCTGATTCCCGACTACACCTTGCACAGGCTCGTCATCGGCGACGGGTCCAACGGGTCGGTCTGCTGGACAGGGGATGTGGTCATGGGTGGTCTCTCACCGATGAAGGTGGTACCCGCACTGCGGGTGTTGTCCCCATCCGGGAACTGATGTCGATGACCGAACTATCACCCGGCCGACCCGGCGGGCCGGATACTCACCAGGACTGGGCGCCCTACTCCGACTTGGCGCAAGCGGCGGAGGCATATCTGCGCGATCCCGCGATCGCGTTGGAGGCGCTGTACCGGGTAATGGACCCGGCCGCGATCAAGGCATTCGTCATGGAACGCACACTCGAAGAAAAGGATTCGCGCGAATCGTTGTACCAAGAGGTCGCGGTGACCGACGGTCGGACGTTACTGCTGTGGATGGGTGACGACGAACTCACCGACGACGACGATCCTGAGCCCGGCGAACCCTTGCTGACGTCCACGCTGCGCTCGATTCCGTTGTCTGCGTTGACCGACCGCAATCTCAAGGTCGGGTATCGCGTCGATCACCGCGGTGGACGGTCACTGCACAGTGTCGAACTGCGGCTCGTGACCACGACGGCCGATTACACGCTGGCCAAGACCCCAGCGAGAACCGAGGCGTTCAGCGAGGAACTGGTGTTCAGCAAGTCTGTCACCGACGGCGGGCGAGCACAGATGGAACGGTTGATTCAATTCGGAAGGGTGCTGGCCGCGCATGGCTGACTGGGCATCACACAGGCATCTTCAGCAGGCGGTCATGCTCGGCATTCGCAATCCCGAAGCAGCGCTGAACAATCTGCGCCCTTTCCTCGACTTCGACGGCGCCTACTCATTCGTGCTCACGGAGCGCCCGACGTGGCAGGAGGTTGCGATCACTGACGGCCGGCGGCTGATCCTGTGGCACGGCTCGGACACTGAATGCGCCGGTCACGATGATCGATTGCCGCACCCGATGTTCCAGTCCTCGGTGCGGACCGTTCTGCTGTCGCGGCTCAGTGATCAGGCTTTGCACACCGATTACGACGTGCTACCTGACGGTTCTCACGAGCTGGTGTCGGTGCGCCTCCGCCTGTATACGCCGATAGTCAACAGCACAACCCGAACCACTCCTGAGGACAGCCAGCACTACGTCGAGTGCTACCTCTTCGACAAGAACGCAGACGATGGTCAGGAAGAAATGGGACGACTTCTCGAATTTGCGGCCGCACTGTCGATTTCGACCAGTGTGTAACGGACCGCCGGGCGCGACGGGGACCGACGCTGCCGATATCACCCGAGGAGCACAGGGGGTCAATGTGTTTCGTGACGTACCGAGGATTATCCGATGTTTCGCATCAGTGCCGGCACTGTTCTGGACCGCGATCACGGCTGCCGCCCGCAAGCCGGGAGAGCCGGCTGACCGGAGAAATCCAAATGATCCGGGACAGTACTTCGCGGACGATCCGTGGGTGGATTGAAACAGTTTTTGGCCACGGAAAGAGGAGACATGGCGGCACGAACGGCAACGAACAAGCTGCTGTGCGACATGATGATCGCACCCGACCGCGGCATCGTGGTAATTGAAGATGCTGGGGCGCAAGGGATTACTGGCATCTACATCCAGTCCGGCATCGACCCTGAACCTGCGCCGGTGCAACAGGCACTGCGGGTACAGACCATGAGCGCCGACGAGTGCGACGCCGTCGGACGGCAGCTTCGGGTTCGCGTGCTCTCCGGCTCGGACACTGGCGGATTGGGCGTCCGGGCCTTTGATGGCCACCTCAACATCGCCAGCGGACTGCTGGCCATCGGTGATCGCAGTAACCCCGACCGTCAATTGCTCGTCGGCCCATCGGGTGTGATCGGCGTCAGCGTGTTCGTGGGTAACGACATCGACGCCTCTTGTTGCAACGCTTCCGGTATCGGTTACCCACCATCAGGTCCCAGCGAGGTCACCTTGTTGCTGCACGGAGATTCCTGGCACACCTACACAGTGCGCAACACGGTTGACCGTTGGCAATTGCGATGTTAGATCGCCCCCGAAGCTCCGGGCAGTGTGCTATTCAAAGTCATGCTGCCGAAAATCTGTGCATTGCCCGCATCGGTACTGCTGGTGACGGCTCCGCTGGCGCACGCTGATCGTGCGGAACCGGTCCCGCTGTACGGGAGCTACGACACGTTTCTCGATCATTCGCGGCAGACGTTCAACGGCCGTCCCGACACCTCGGACCCGTCGACCCAGGCGGCCCTGTTCCGGACCGTGTGCGACGCCGGTGGTTGTATTGCGCACTGGCTGAGAATGACTGAGCTCAAAGAGAATCCGAACGCACCGGTGCTGTTCGACTACCGCTGGACGGGCGACCGCTGGGAGTCATCGGGAGACTATCCGTTCCACTGCGGCCCGAATGGTGCTGCGGTGACGGCATTCCGGTCCGATTTCCTGAAACCCGACGGCGACGGCAGTTTCTCCGGGGAGCGGACGTTCACCGTGGCCGCACCGGGCTGTCCGGGTGACGGGGCCGGGACCTACTGGCTGCCGTTCACGTTGACGCCGACGTAGCTGACCGTGCCGTCTCACGTGGTGGACCTACGGGGATGGATGAAAACCCCTTCTGCACGCACCGTCACGCCGTCAGACGTAGCGATATGGCCCACGGCAAAGGTTTTCACACCCTCGATGCGGTCGATATGGGCTGCGATCCGGACAGGTCCCAGCGCGGTGCCCTTCTCGTAGCGGATCGTCAGCGTTCCCGTGACTGCGGGTTGGCCGGGTTTGTGTGCTGTCGCACCCAAGACATGGTCGAGCAGCAAAGCGCAGATACCCCCATGAACCTGGCCACTGGGTCCTTCGTACGCCGCACCCAATGTGGTTTCGGCCCAAGCCGTTCCGTCATCGTCGTGATGAACGTCGAGCGGGGGAGCGAGCGCGTTACGCAATCCGATGACCGCGTTGCCCCAAGCGATGGACGACCCGCTGACCTCCTGTTGGACACCGAATGAGCCCGGCATCAGCGCACGGCCGAGTTCGTCTGTGGCAGCGTCGATTTTGGCGCGGACTGATTCGATGGTCGCGGCGTCACATTCGCTGCGAATCGTGAAGTCGACGAGTCGACGGACCGAGTCTGTGAGGGACGCGTAGAGCGCTTCGGGGACCTGAGGTGCGTTCGTCTCCCTCATGCGGGGTCCGCTCGCCGGTTCCCTCCGCGCACCGTGTGCCGCGAAGGCTGCGTGCACCCCTTGGTTCCTGAGTCCCATGTCGCTCCTTGTCTACTGATGACCTGGCAATCACTGTCGGTCGGCGTGGCGTCGTCGAGCAAGGCAAAATCCCGGTTGGCGGTCGAGGTGCGACGTCTTCAGAGGCCCGATTGTTAACCTGAGAGTGTGGGAGAACCCGAGACGTCAGACATACCTTCGCTGCCCGCGATCAACTGGGCCTTGCTGGGGATGCTGTCGTACGAGCGCGAGCTGTCGGGCTATGACATCCGCAAGTGGATCCACTGGAGCATGCGCTTCTTTTTCGGAAGTCCCGCCTACAGCCAGATTTACGCAGAGCTGAAGAAGCTGGAAAAGCTCGGGCTGCTGAGTTCGCGCGTGGAGGGAAAGGGCGCTCGTTACCGGCGACTCTACAAAATTACCGACAAGGGATTGGATGCGGTTTCTCGGTGGGCCAAGGAAGCACCGATAGAGCTGCCTACGCTGAAGCATCCAGCGATTCTGCGGGTGATGTTGGGCCATTTGAGCGCTCCGGCCGCGCTCAAGAAACTCTTGCACGAACACGTTGCTCAAATCGACCAGTTGCAGCGTGAAGCCGCCAGGGAAGCCAAGTGGTCCGGCGCTGATCCCACGTGGGGTTACGCCAAACTGGCCTTGACCTGGGCCGACCGGTATTATACGTCTGAACGGGAGCTTGCCCTGAACCTCATCAAGGATTTGGACGAGGCGGAGGCAACCCTGCCGAACACGAGCAAGGGCGGCGCCATCGCCTGGCCCGATCTCTCCTTCTGGTACGAGGTCGAACGTAGGGCGGCTGCCGAAGACGCCGCCGACTGACGTCGGGGCGTCTCACCGAGCCTGTGCGGCCAGTCTGTTCTGCGCAGCGTGCTGAGCGGCAATGTGGCCGAAAACCAGACCTTGTGCGATGGTGGCGCCGGCACCCGGATACGTGCGGCCGAAGGCGTTGGCGGCGGTGTTCCCGATCGCGTACAGACCGTCGATGACCGTGCCGTCCTCCCGCAGTACGCGCGCATGACCGTCGGCGAGCAGACCACCACAGGTACCGAGATCGCTGAGCACCATTTTCACGGCATAGAACGGACCACTCAGCAGCGGACGCAGATTGGGGTTCGGCGTGATCGTCGGATCGCCGTAGTAGCGGTCGTAGGCGCTCCGGCCGCGCCCGAAATCCGGGTCCTCACCCGCGAACGCGTTCTCGTTGAACCGGTCCACTGTCGCACGGAAGGTACCCGCCGGAACGTTGATCTGTGTGGCGAGATCGGTGAGATTGTCTGCCCGAAAAGCGATTCCGGCGTCATACCAGCGCCGGGGTATCGGCATCCGGGGAAACAGCTCCGCCGCGAATACGTAGCTGTTGCGGTACTGCTGATCGAAAACGATCCACATCGACTCAACCGGGGTGGCGGCAGCTTCAAGTTCCAGTATCCGCTGACCGAAGCTCATGTAGTCCGCCGATTCATTGGCGAAACGGCGGCCCGTCTGATCGACGATGAATGATCCGGGCAGCGAGCGTTCGGCCAGCATGACCGCAGGGGCCGCGCCGGGCAGCGGTGCCACTGCGGGGAACCACCACGATTGATCCATTGAGGCGATACCGGCGCCGACCTCCTGGCCTATCCGGATGGCGTCGCCTGTGTTGGATCGTGCTCCCAAGCTGAGATTGCGTCCGAGGGATTCGGACTGGAACTTCCACCGCATGTCCATGTCGTGGTCGAATCCGCCCGCGGCGAGCACCACGCCGTGCCGGGCGGTGATCGTGAATACGGAATCCGCATGGATGACGGTCGCGGCGGTCACCCGACCATCGTCATCGGTGACGAGGCCGGTCAGCGAGGTGTCCAGCCAGATGGGAATGCCGGCGCGAATCGCGCCGGCGAACAGGCCGGCGGCCAAGGCCTGCCCGCCGGCGGCGTAGCGGCGACCCAGTGCGAGTCCGCCGAGTCCCTGCGCGAGGCGCTTGACGACCGTGGGTAACCCCTTGCGCGGCATCCGGCTCATCAGGTTCAACCAGCGGTAGTCGGCGCCCGTCGTCGGCATTGGAATGCTGACCTCCATTACTCCGGGACGCAGGTCAGCCAGGTACTCACCGAGAATCGAGGTGTTCAACGGGCGGCATTCGCAGGTGCGGCCGGCGGCTGAACCGCCGGGTGCCTCGGGGTGGTAGTCGGAGTAGTCCTTCGCCCAGAACAGCTTCATCGGAGTGGTCCGGCGCAGCATGTCGACCGTCGCCGGCAGGTTGCGCAGATAAGCGGTCGAACGGTCCTGCGGAGCTGAATCACCAACGACCGCATCGAGATAGGTGCTCGCCCGCTGTGCGGTATCGACGCCGCCGCACTCTTCGATGACGGGGCTCGCGGGCAGCCACAGGGCGCCGCCGGAACGGGCCGTTGAACCACCTACGTAGGAGGACTTTTCGATCACGAGTACCGACAAGCCCTGTTCACGTGCGGCCAGTGCGGCGCCCAGGCCGGTGCCGGACCCGACGACGAGAAGGTCGACTTCGGTATCAGCGATGGTCAGACCAGCGGGGATCGTGGTGTGCGTCGAGGCGGTCACGGTCAATGACATTAAAACCGCAGAGACACATTTCTCGCCGGGAAATTCCTGTCAGCGGGAACGCCGATCTCCCGGCAAGCGGCGCGCACAGTTCAATGATGTTGTCAGGATGGCGATTTCAGATTGAAGGACGGACCGAACAATGACAGCCGAATCCGAAACCGACGACATCCGGTTGATCGAAGCTGGCTCGGTGCCGACCAGGTTTGCCAGAGGCTGGCACTGCCTGGGTCTCATCCGTGATTTCGCTGACGGAAAACCGCACCAGATCAACGCTTTCGGGCAGAAGCTGGTGGTGTTCAGCGGCGAGGACGGCGCCATCAGTGTCCTGGACGGATACTGCCGGCACATGGGTGGCGACCTGTCCCAGGGCACGGTCAAGGGAAACGAGATCGCGTGCCCCTTCCACGATTGGCGCTGGGGTGGGGACGGCCGATGCAAGCTGGTTCCGTATGCCAAGCGCACACCGCGGCTGGCCCGCACCGCGGCTTGGCCCACATTGCAGCAAGACGGCATGCTGTTCGTGTGGAATGACCCCGAGCACAATGAGCCACCACAGGATGTGACCATCCCTCGCATCGAAGGCGCCACCAGCGATGGTTGGACCGACTGGCACTGGTACACCACGGTGGTGCACACCAACTGCCGCGAGATCATCGACAACGTGGTCGACATGGCGCACTTCTTCTACATCCATGGCTCGCTGCCCACCCACTTCAAGAACATCTTCGAAGGTCACGTCGCGACCCAATACATGAAAAGCGCGGGACGGCCTGATCTTGGCGATCCCGAGGAGGGCGTGACGATTCTGGGGACGACATCCCTGGCCGCCTACCACGGACCGTCATTCATGATCGATGAGCTGACCTACCACTACGAGGGTTTCGATCAGCACACTGTGTTGATCAACTGCCACTATCCGATCGACGAGAACTCCTTCGCGCTGCAATACGGCATCGTCGTGGAGAAGAACCCGTCCATGCCCGACGAGCTCGCCGTCGAAACAGCCATCGCACTGGGTGATTTCGTCAAGATGGGTTTCGAGCAGGACGTGGAGATCTGGCGTAACAAGACTCGCATCGACAATCCGCTTCTCGTCGAAGAAGACGGGCCGGTGTACCAGTTGCGCCGTTGGTACGAGCAGTTCTATGTCGACGTCGCCGATGTCACGCGGGACATGGTTGACCGGTTCGAATTCGAGCTGGACACGACGCGGCCCCGGGAAGCGTGGATGAAAGAGGTCGAGGCGAATCTTGCTGCCCGGGCCGCGGCGTCCAGTCCTATCGGGTGATGGCGGCACCGCACGACAACCGGCTCGACGACATGTCGATGGTGCCGGTGGATTGCCTGCGGTGCGGAGCTGCCGTACTGGTCCGCAAGAGCAGCTGGAGTCAGACCAGCGTGCAGTGGACCGGTACCGCTCTCGGTCGTTGTGAAGAGCGCTGCACCGTACAACAATTGGCGGCGTATGGAGATCGCAGCCTGTTCCTGGCGTGCTCGGCGCTCAGCGGAGCGATCGATGATGCCGTACGCGCGGGGACGCTTCCGGTCGTCGACGGCAGCTTCTCAGACTGATGAAATGGGCTGCGCCGTCAGTCACGGCGCAGCCCCACGGTTTCTAGCTGGACACCGTCACGTCCATGAGAGGGAGCCGCTCCATCGCGGTGGCCCGTGGATCCGGCGCAGCCGCCGCGGCCGCGTGGTTCTCTTCACCACGGGTGTAGGTCCACACGCAGAACGGCTCACCTTGGGCGAATTTGAAGTCCTTGGGTGGCAGGTTGATGGCCAGTTTGCAGCCAGGAAAGAACGGTGCCGAAATGCGTTGCTCGAAAGTGCAATTCATCCAGGCGCGCGCTGGCGGGTACAGGCCCTCGTCGGTGTACTTCTGCAGCACCTCGCAACGGCGCATGTTCAACACGACGTGGTCCGGGTTGTAGACGATGTATTCGCCCCCGTAGCCCAGGGTGCCGTCGATGCTCAACACCGCCAGTTTCAGGAAGTCCACCACATGCACCGGCTCGATCTTGAGGACCTTCGCCAGTTTCGGGTACTGGTAGTCGATGATGAGCTGGTACATGTCGGGCAGCCCCAGCCATACCTCCTCTTCGGGAATGATCTTCGTCCATTGGTCGATGAGGTAGTTGTGCCCCTTGAGGTACTGGTCCCAGTAGGTCTTGATCAGGCGGATCAGAGCCGGCTTCGTGAGATCCTCGGTCTGTACGTCGAACGGAATCGCTTGGTATTGCGCGTCTTTCCAGTCCCAACCGGGCGGAGCGATGAAGCGTCCCATGGGCATGACCTGACGCATGCCGGCCCGGGAGACCTGGGCGGTCACATCCATCGCGGCATTGATGCCGACCTTCTCCGAATAGATCTTCACGTGCGCATACGGCATGAAGTTCAGAACATCCTCGAACACGCGTGCCAGGCCGACCAGGAAGTCGCGGGAGAAGTCCTGGATGTTGCCGACCTTGCCCATGAAGTCGTGGGTGTAGTCGTCGTAATTCAATTCCATGGTCTCCGTGGTGATTTCTACAGATTCGGGGGTCATGTTTCCTCCTCGGTGGGCTGTGCTGCGTGAGCATCAATAGGCGCGGGACGGTTAGCGACCACTGTTACGCGGCGGGCATCCCGCTGTCAGATTCAGCATGCATGTCAGAATCTGACAGGTTCAACGGTAGTGTTCGGGAGACGTACGTCACTACCGGATTCCCTGTCATCGGGATACGGATTGCCGTGCCGGCGCCGCATTGCAAGGGAGACGAAATACTATGAGCCGCAACGCCGAAACCAGGAGGATGCATGCGGGCTGAGGGTAGGACGGCGACGCTGACGGAGCGCCGTGCCGAGGAGCTCCGACTGGATATCGCCATTGCCGCGCGTGACATCTTCCTCGCGGAGGGATCGACGTCGGCGACGGTCGAGCGCATCTGCCAGGCCGTCGGTATCGCGCCGCGGACTTTTCATCGGCATTTTCCGGTCAAAGAAGACGTCGTCATGCCGCTGTTCCGTCAGTTCGGCAGGCTCAGCGTCGAGGTATTGTCGGCCGCTCCGCCAGACGGTGATGTCGTGGACATCCTCGTGGACGCATTCAGTACCGAGGTGCCCAAACGTGGACAGGTGGAGTTCGACCGCACGTTCATGGCACTGGTGGTCGGTGCACCCCAGTATCGGCTGCGTTGGTTGGACTGGGGTCAAGAACTTGTCGGGCCGATCACCGAGTTTCTCGACACCCGGATCGGCCTGGACGATGATCCGATGACGCGGGAGTTACCGGCGCAGTTGATCATTCAGGCGTGCCGGCATGCCTATGTGCAGTGGGTCGAGCACGGTGACTTCGACCGCCTGCGATCGGTGCTGCGGACCGGGATGGGGATGGTTGTCGGGGCCTTGCCGGGCGCCGAACCGGGAAACTGATGGGTGCCTCGTCCGGTAGGGCCCCGCGGCACGCCGGTCCTGCGCAGCTTCCCGTGCGGAACCGGCGTGCTTTCTTGACATCGAGGCATCGTGCCCGAGGGAAAGTCGGGGGACTACGCGTGCGCGCCGCCGTCGACCCGGATTTCGGTGCCGGTGATGAATGCGCCGTCGTCGGAGGCCACCATGGCGATCACCGCGGCGACAGCACTCGGATCGCCGAGGATCGGGTTGTCCCGGCCGTGCAGTAGCGGCGTCTGCTTGGCCCACAATCCCAAGTCGTAGCCTTCGGGCATCTTCTCGAGTGTGGTGTTGGCCAACGCGGTAGAGACACCGCCTGGCTGGACGTTCACCGCACGCAGGCCCTGTTTCGAGTACTCCAGTGCCAGTGAGTGGGTGAAGCTCAGGACCGCGCCCTTGCTGGCGGCGTAGGCCGCCATGTAGGGGTGGGCGAAAGTCGCCGCGGTGGAGGTGAAGTTCACCACCACGCCACGGCCCGACTCCAGCAGGGCCGGGAGTGCCTGACGTGTCATGAGGAAGGTACCGGTGAGATTGACTGCGAGCGTCCGGTTCCAGTCCGCCAACGTGGTCTCGTGGGTATGCGAACAGGTCTGTATCGCCGCGACGTTGACGAGTACGTCGAGGCCACCCAACTCAGCCACCGCACCGTCGACGGCGGCGATGACTGCATTCTCGTCCGAGATGTCGAGTGTCGCGGTGGTCAGGCGCTTGGCGGTGCCGGCGTTTTCCGCAGCGTCGGCAGTGGTCGCCAGTCCGTCGGCGGCGATGTCGTAGGCCACCACGGTGGCGCCCTCATCGAGCAGCCGTGCGGTGGTGGCCGCGCCGATGCCGGACCCGGCCCCCGTCACGATGACGCGACGGTCGGTGAAACGATCCATTTTCCAGTGCCTTTCGCGGTCTATGCGAGTTGGAACGCGCTGACAGGCGCGTCTTCCGGGTACGTCGTCGGGGCACCCAAGTCGTAGGCCGCGTTGAGTGCGCCGATGAACGCGGCGTCGTGGAGGGGCTCGCTGGGGACGTCGAGTTTGATGCCCTTGCCTTTGAGGTCATCGACCATCATGCCGATGGCGCGTTCGATCGTGATGTCGTCGGAGCCATCCATGTTCTTCTTCAGTTCGTCGTAGTCCGAGAACACTTCGGCGGACCAGTGCACCAGGAACCTCAGCTCGTCGGTGTGGTGACTCCCGATGACATCGTCACCGTTCTTCAGCAACCATTGATCCCGGTCGGCCGGGTCGCCGGTGAACACGGTGTCGAAGGACAGGCCGGCGGGAACCTGCTGTGCCAGAGGCCCGTTGGCCTCGCCGCGATGCATCATCATCTCGTTCTGCACGACCACACCCCGGTTGTTGATCGGCGGCAGTACCCGTCCGGGCGCCTTGAGCGGTCCGTCGGGCCAGTACGTGAATCCTGATTGTTCATCGAGGGAGAACCAGGTGATGACCTGGGCCATCTTGATCAGGTAATCGGTGAACAGCCCTGATTTGCCCATCACGCTGCACAGCCAGGTGGGTGCGTTCTCGTAGCGCACACCACGGAAGCTCGGGGAGTCCAGATGACCGGGATCGCGGTTGGCGCATGGGCCATTGATGTTGAACAGCATTATCTGTGGCTTCGCGTACTGCGCGTTCCAGTAGCTCTTGGCGTGCTCGAGGAAGGCGCTGTGGTAGAAGCAGTCGTGCAGCTCGGGGTACAGGACGGCACCGTAATTGGCGAGATAGCCGCGGAACGTCGGAGTGAGAAACAGATCCAGGGACGGGGTGAACCCCTCTGGGAACGAACCGCTCATGGTCGCCATCAGCTCGTCCGCGGAGGCGAAGTGCTGCGCGATGATCAGCTTCCACGGGCCCTGGTCGTGCACAATGTCGAGCAGTCGCCGCCGCTGGTCGGGGGTGTAGACATCGGTGATCTCGCGCGGTGGCGCGGCGGGACGGAGGACGTCGGACAGCTCGCGTCGCCGCTCATCGGTCAGCATGGTGTTCTCCTTCGGTGGTGAGTGTGTCGACTGTCGACGTTGGGGCAGAAGCGCTTTGCATGAGGGATCCGTTGGTGGATCGGCCGGTGGCACCGGGATGGGCGAACTTTGCGCGCACCAGCGCACCGACTTCGGCCATGGCCAGCCGGCCGCGGGCGGTCGCGTCTGATCGCATCAAGAACCCGTGGTACATCCCGGGATAACGCGTGAGAGTGGTCTGTACTCCCGCCTCCCGTAACCGATTGGCGTAGCGCTCACCCCAGTCCCGGATGGGGTCGCACTCGCCGGTGACCACGATCGCCTGGGGCAGGCCGCTCAGATCGGTTGCGTAGGCCGGCACCTGATAGTGCGAATGCGGCCAATCGCCACTACGGTCGACCAGTTCGTGCATGTAGACGATGTCGTCGTGGCGCAGCATCGGTGCGTCGGGCATCGCGGTGATCGATGGTGCGCCCATGTCGCGATCCAGGCCGGGGTAGAGCAGGACCTGCAGGGTTATCTGCGGCCCGGCGTGGTCACGCGCCGCCAAAGCCACTGCGGCAGCCAGTGATCCACCGGCACTGTCGCCGACCACCCCCAGCCGTCCGGCGTCGATGTCGAGTTCGGACGCATTGGCGGCGATCCATTCCGTCGCTGCGTAGGCGTCGTCGAACTGCGCGGGTGGTGGTGACTCCGGTGCCAGGCGGTACTCGACGGCTGCGACGGCGACTCCGGTGGCGTGGGCCAGTTCTCTCGCCAACGGTTCGAACGAGTGGTTGGAGCCCATGACGAGCCCGCCGCCGTGGAAGTAGACCAGGACTGGGAGGCGTTCATCCGTGCTGGGCCGGTACAGGCGGACCGCCAGCGGGCCGGCAGGCCCCGGGGCCGTGAGGTTCTGTGTGCTGGCCATGGTCGGCATGTCAGGGAGCGGCGCGGATTCGATACCGGCGCGGACGGCCGGCAGGCCGCGGGTCCGCATCGGTGCGATGTCTCCGAAAGATGCGACCCGGACGGCGGCATCGTGATCGAGTTGTGGTGTAGGCATCTCAGTTGTGGGTGGGGTCGAACCGGCGATGCTCGCGCAGTTGTGGCGCCTGCTGGCTGGTCAGTACGCGGGCACGTTCGGACATCGCCGCACCGACATAGTCCGGTTGGGTGATGAGATAGAAGCGTCCTTCGGCGGCTTGATCGAAGACCACCTGTGCGGCGGCGAGGGGGTCCATTGCGGCTGCTTTGATATCGAGCATGGCCGCGCGCTGCCCCTCGGCGGCATCGGTGTTCCCGGTGTCGACTCCGCCCGCGGATTCGAAGATGTTGGAGACGACGGCTCCCGGCAGGACGGCCTGGACGTGAATGTGACGAGCATGGCCTGCGGACTGCACCTCGAGATTCAGGCATTCGGTCAGCGCCAGCACGGCATGCTTGCTCATGATGTAGGGCGCCTGCAGGGGAACCACGGCGACCCCGCCGATCGAAGACAGATTCCACACCCACGCGGGCGCATCGGTGGACATCATTCGTGGCAGAAACGCGCGAATGCCATGGAATACGCCGTTGATGTTGACGTCGACGATCCGCTGCCAGTTGGCCAATGGGGTATCCCACAGGTAGCCGAACTGTTCGACTCCCGCGTTGTTGACCAGCAGTCGCACGGCACCGAATTCGTCGAATACCCTGTCCGCCAGCCGCTGTACCGCCGCGGCATCACGAACGTCGCAGACGGCGTCGACTGCGTTTCCTCCGGCCACGCGGATTTCGTCACGCAGAGCCGCAATGGCGGCGGCGTCGATGTCGGCCAACACCACCGTCATACCGAGCTGACTGGCGTGACGCGCCAGGCCGGCGCCGATGCCGGCGCCGGCGCCGGTGATGACGGCCACGCCACCACCGAAGATCGCGTCAGCGGTCACGCGGGTTGCCCGTTGGCGGCCGCGGCCTTCGCGGCGTGCTCGGCGAGCGGGATCGAGTTCTCGGCGTCCAGCACCACCGTCATCGAGGTGAACACCAACGCATCACCCGCGCGCCGAATGCCGACGTCGACCACGCCGCTCGACACCCCGAACGGGACGTTGTTGGTGATCTGGTTGACGTACAGATAGAACCGCACCGTCGTGACCTCACCCTCGGTTCCGGTCCGGAAGACGTTGGTCGCGTGGTGGCGGCACGGGTACGGGTTCTCGTTGCGGTGCTCGGTGAGCCAGGCGAGAGTCTCTGCGCCGCCGTGCAATTCGGCCGCCAGCAGATGCTCGAATGGGCAGTTTCCGGAATCCGAACGGCTCAGATACTCCATCTCGTCGCCGATCCGAGCCGCCACTTCGGCGAAGTTTCCCTGGTCGTAGTGAAACCAGAACTCGGCGATGAATTCTTGGGCCTCAGGCAAGCTGATCGAGTTGCTCATACCGGTCAGTCAACTCGCCGGAGTTGCTCGTCACAGCGCCCGTGACCGGTCACCGGAATAATCCCGAAAGCTACCCGGTGCCAGTGATCAACGCCCACACGCCGGTGCGGCCTGCTTCAGCCGCCGCGGCGGCGACCTTCCGGTCCCAGAAGTGCACAGAACCGTTCTCCGAGCGCCACGCCAGGGCTGCGCGGGTCCATTCGTGCAGGCGGTGTTCGCGTGTCGTCCCGATCGCACCGTGCACCTGGTGGGCATGACGTGTCACGGCCGACGCCGCATGCCCAGCGCAGGACCGTGCGACTGCGATCTGGAAGTCGAGATGGTCTGTCAGCCATCCTGTTTCGAGTGCGGTGTGCAGTGCCGCTTCGGTAGCCGAGCGCGCAACCGCCGCCTCGGCGGCGGCATCTGCGATCAGGTTCTGGATCGCCTGGAACTTGGCGAGGGGACGGCCGAACTGGATGCGCGACATCACGTGCTCAACCGAGGCCGCGATCGCGCAATCCAGTGCGGCACAAACCTGAATGGCTCTCACCAACGCGGCCTTGCGCTCGAGTTCGGTGACCAACTCGGGCGCTACCGCCTGTCCGGGCCACCCGGCCGCATCGACTCTCACGGTGTCGCGCGGTTCGCCGATCAGGTTGCGTCCCGGGGCGATCGTGATTTCCGTGGTGTCGACATCGGCGACACGATAGCCGTCGCCGGTCCGCCACACGGTGACGATCCGGTCGGCGGAGCCGGCCCAGGGCGTCGGCGCCCGAGGTGCATCGGGTTGCGGCACCACGTGGATCGTGCGGAGCGCGTCGTCGACTTCGTGGCCGACGGCCTCCAGCAGCCAGCACGCCAAGAGATCATGCTCGGCCAACGGCAGCCGTACCCCGTGCCGCACTGCGGCGGTGAGTAATTCAGCCGATTCGCGCCAGCTCGCGCCGCTACCGCCGGATTGTTCCGAACCGGTCAGCCGCACCAGCCCGAGCTCATCGAGCCGTTGCCACAATGTGCGGTCAAAGTCGACTCGTGCCTCGGCCGGCCCAGGATCGTGGGACAGCCGGTGGTCGGCGAAGACGGCGTCCATCATGTCGACCAGATCGCGATCGACTGTCGGCGCGCTTGTCATCGATCCGATTGCGTTCATCGCAACCCCAATCCCCGCGCGATGACGCCGCGCAGTACCTCGTTGGTTCCGCCGCGCAGGGTGAATCCGGGGCGCTGGTCGACCGCGTGGAACACCAGATCGGCCCACGACGAGTCGACCCTGCTCTCATCACCGGTGCGCAGATCGGCGTAGTCGGCGATATCGCCCTCGACGGTGGTGCCGAGGACCTTGACCACGGCTGCGGAGACATCGGCGGCCTCGCCGCGTTGCAGGGCATCTGCCACAGCCATCGATGTGTGATGCAGCCCGGCGATACGTGCCACCAATCGGCCCATCTCGACGTCGCACGAAACATCTTGTGGAGCAGCCTGTTCGAGTGCAAAGCCCAGGAGTGGAAACGTCGAGAGGAACCGTTCCGGGCCACTTCTCTCGAAGCTCAACTCGGAGGTCACCTGGCTCCAACCCTGCCCGATTTCTCCGAAGACCCGGGAGTCGGGCACGAACACCTCATCGAGAATCACCTCATTGAAGTGGTGCCCACCGTTCATGGAGATGATGGGCCGAACGTCTACGCCCTCGGTGGCGAAGTCGACGATGAACTGGCTGAGCCCCGCGTGCCGATGTGCCGAGTCCGCCGGTGCGGTGCGGGCCAAGACGATGAACGCGTGGGCCCGGTGCGCCCCCGAGGTCCATACCTTGGTCCCGGTGATCGCCCAGCCCCCGTCGGCACGGACTGCTCGCGTGCGCACGCTCGCGAGATCCGATCCTGAGTCGGGCTCGCTCATTCCGATGCCGAAGAAGCACTCACCGCGGACGATGCGGGGCAGGTACTCGTGCTTCTGTTCTTCGGTGCCGTACTTGAGAAGCGACGGCACGATCTGGCGGTCGGCGATCCAATGGGCGGCCACCGGCGCCCCGGCGGCCAGTAGTTCCTCGGTGACGACGAAGCGGTCGTGAAACGAACGGCCGTGCCCGCCATAGTGTTCGGGGACCGTCATACCCAACCAGCCTTGTCGTGCCAGCGAACGGGTGAAGGTCTCGTCCCAGCCGCACAACCAGGCGTCGACCGACGGCGTGAAGGCGCCCACAGCCAGTTGTTCGGCGAGGAACGTCCGGACCTGGCCGCGCAACGCGTCAGCAGCTGGGTTCGAGCTGCTCGCCGGCGGCACCAGACGTCTCAGGGTCGGCGTCATGAGGTCTTCCACTTCGCGATGCGCTCGTGGTGCGCTGTGTCATGGTGGGCCAGCGGTTGCATGGCTGCGGCCATGCTGAGGGTCGATTCCAGTGTGCCGGTGATGGATTCCTGAAGCAGTCGTTTGGCCATCCGCAGCGCGTGCGGGGGATTGGCGGCGATGCGCTCGGCCAGGGTGTGCGCTTCCGCAAGCAGATCCTCATGGGCCACAACGCGGCTCACCAAACCCCAGTCGAGCGCCGTTGCGGCATCGATGCGGTCACCGGTGAAGGTGAGCTCGGCGGCGCGGGAGTATCCGATGGCCCGCGGCAGAAACCAGGATCCGCCGTCGCCGGGAATCAAGCCGAGCTGCACGAAGCTCTCCGCGAATGACGCGCGCTCCGAGGCGATGCGGATGTCACACATCATCGCCAGATCGCAGCCGGCGCCGATCGCGGCGCCGTTGACCGCGGCGATGATGGGGACTTCGAGCCGGCTCATCGCACGTGGGATGCGTTGGATGCCATCGATGTACGCACGACGCTGGTCGATGGGGGCGAGGCCGAACATGCCGCGGCGGTCGGCCATCTCCTTGACATTGCCGCCGGCCGAAAAGATCTTCCCGCGACCCGTGAGGATGATCGCCCGAACTGCGTTGTCGCGGTTGGCTGCATCGATGTTGGCCTCGATCGCCGCGATCACATCCGGGGAAGATATGGCGTTGCCTGCCTCTGGGAGATCGATCGTCCAGAGCTGGATCGAGCCGCTGGTGCTGACATCGACGGGTGCCTTCACGGCCGTGCCCTGAGTTGAAGGGACTTCGTCTGCAGATACTCCTCGAAGCCGAATCGCCCGAGCTCCCGGCCGATTCCCGATTTCTTGTAGCCGCCGAACGGCGCGGTGGGGTTGTAAGGACCGCCGTTGATGTCCAGCTGTCCGGTCTGAATCTGACGTGCGAACGCGATCGCGGTGTCGTCGTCGGCGGCCCACACCGCCCCCGACAGGCCGTAGGGTGTGCCGTTGGCGATGCGCAGGGCATCGTCGTCGTCGGTATAGGGGATGACGGCAAGTACGGGTCCGAACACTTCTTCCTGTCCGAGTTCAGATTCCGGGTCGACATCGGCGAATACCGTTGGTGCCAGGAAGAACCCGATGTCACGGATCCGCTCGGAGCCCCCGGTGAGCAGACGCGCGCCATCACGCTGCGCGCGGTCGATGAATCCGCGCACCGTGTCGAACTGGGATTGTGAGGCGGACGGGCCGATCCGGGTGGCCGGGTCCCAGGGATCGCCGACGGTGTAGCGGCCCACCGCCGATTCGATCAGTTCTAGTGCCTCACGGTAGCGCCTCTGCGGCACAAGCATTCTCGTCCACGCCATGCAGGTCTGGCCGCCGTTGAGGAACGCGTTGCCGACGCCGACTTTGACCGCGGTGGCCAGGTCGGCGCCATCGAGGATGACGTTTGCCGATTTTCCGCCGAGCTCGAGGGCCACCTTCTTGACTGACTGGCCCGCCAGCTCGCCGACACGGGATCCCACCCCGGTGGACCCGGTGAAGGACACGAAGTCGACGTCTGGGTGACTGGCGAGGCGCTCACCGATCACCCGTCCAGGGCCGGAAACGATGTTGACCACCCCGGGCGGCAGTCCCGCTTCCTCGCAGGCTTCGATGAACGCGAACACCGACAGCGGTGCCTCGTTGCTCGGTTTGAGCACGACGGTGCAGCCCGCGGCGATGGCCGGAAGCACCTTGGCGACCACCTGGTACAGCGGATAGTTCCACGGGGTGATGGCGCCGACAACCCCGTAGGGCTCGCGCAGCACCAGCGAATTGCCCACGCGCTCTTCGAAATCGAACGTGTCCAAGACGTCGGCAAAGCCGTTGGCGACGGCGAGCGGTACCTGCGTTTGCACCGTCTGCGCGATTCGTACCGGGGCGCCCATCTCGGCGGTGATGAGGTTGGCGATGTCCGGCAGGCGCTTCTCCATCGCATCGATCACCCGGCGCAGCCGCTGCCGCCGCTCTGGGACGGTGATCGCCGGATCGAAGGCGCGGCGTGCTGCGGCGACCGCCGCGTCGACATCGGCTTCGTCGCCGGCCGGGACATGGCCGATCACCACTTCGGTGGCCGGGTCGACGACGTCGATGACACCGCTGCCCGACGGGGCCACCCAGCGGCCGTCGATGAAAAGCTCGGAACGTTGGTGAGTGTGCATATTCGTCCTTTGCGAACTACGGGGTGATGCTGGCACGGATGTCGCGCTTGCCGTCCGCCGCGGCGAAGGCGTCATTGATGTCGTCGAGCGAGTACGTCGTTGCGGCGAGCCGGTCGAAGGGCAGTTCATGTTGGTGACGGTCCAGGAAGGTCAGGGCGCGAGACAGCACTGCCGGGTCGTACAGCGAAACGCCGACCATGGTCTTGTTGCTGAAGACGAATCGCGAGGGGTCGAAGGCGAACGTCTGGCCGGCGTTGATGTTGCCGATCTCGACGTAGCGGCCGAACTGTCCCAGCATCTGCAGGCCCTCTTCGATCGCCGAGGGGTGCCCGACGACTTCGACGACGACGTCGGCACCGTGTCCGTCGGTCAGCGCACGAACGGCTTTGGCTCGGTCCCTGGGCGTCGCGACCTGGTTCAGATCCAGCACGGTGTCGGCACCGAAGGCGGCCGCCAACTCCAGCCGTTCGGCGATGCCGTCGATCGCGATCACGTTCGCGGCGCCGCGCGCTTTGGCGACCGCGATCGCATAGAGGCCCAGAGCTCCGGCCCCTTGCACGACAACGTGTTCACCGAGTTGCAGGTCGACGCGTTCGAACCCGTACATCACCTGGGACAGAGCACAATTGGCGCCTGCCGCGATGTCGTCAGCGACGCTGTCCGGAACCGTGTAGACGACGGCGCCGGCCGGCAGCAGGTAGTAATCGCCGTAGCCGCCGACGAAATATGGTGGCTCGTCGGCCCGGCCCAGCATGGCCATCTTCAGCTTCAGGCAGCCGTTTCGTCGCCCGGCAAGGCAATTGCGGCAGCTGTGGCAGCTGTAGAAGTAGGGGAACACCACTCGGGTGCCGGTCTGCAACGGCTTGCCGTTCGAGTCGGTCGAAACACCGTCACCCAGCGCCTCGACAGCCCCAACCATTTCGTGCCCGAGCACCGTTGGCAGTTGCCCACCGAGACCTCGGGTTGCGAACGTGCCGTGCCAGGCGTGTACGTCCGACCCGCAGATGTTGGCGCGGGTCACGCGGACCAGGATTTCACCCGGTCCGACCTCTGGCAGCGTGACGGTCTCGATCTGAAATGGCTTGCCGGGCTCATCGAATCGCGCGATGCGGCCTTTGTACATATGTTGTGTTCCTTCAGTTTTGCGCGAATTCGGGGCTGAATTCTTCACGCAGTCGGCGTTTGAGCAATTTGCCGCTGGGGTTCTTCGGGAGGGAATCGACGAAGAAAACCCGTTTGGGAGTTTTGAAGCCTGCGAGATGACCACGGCAGTGGGTGAGGACTTCGTCTTCGGTCAGCGTCATCCCGGCGCGGGGGACCACGGTGGCGACGACAGCTTCGACCCACAGCGGGTGCGTCAACCCGAAGACGGCGGCTTCCTCGATACCGTTGTGCAGGTACAGGATTTCTTCCACTTCGCGGCTGGCGACATTCTCCCCGCCGGTCTTGATCATGTCCTTCTTGCGGTCCACCACGTGCAAGAGGCCGTGCTCGTCGTAGAAGCCGAGATCACCGGAATGGAACCAACCACCGGCGAACGCCTCCGCGGTCTTGTCCGCGTCGTCGAGGTAGCCCAGCATCAAATGTGCACTGCGGTGGGCGATCTCGCCGACGGTTCCCGGTGGTACGGGAGTGTTCGTCTCGTCGAGGATGGTGGTTTCGACATTGACCACCGGTCGGCCTGCCGATCCGGCGTGAGCGTCCTGTTCCTCCGGTCCGAGCGCCGAGGCCAGGGGCGCCATCTCGGTCTGGCCGTAGAAGTTCCACAAGCGCAGACCCGGCAACCGGCGACGCAACTCGTGCAGGATTTCGGTGGGCATCGGTGAGGCGCCGTAGTACCCCTTGCACAGGCTGGACAGGTCGACCTGGTCGAAGACGGAGCTGCGCAGCAGGCTGATCCACACAGTGGGCGGCGCGAAGTAACTGGTGGCGTGGTGGCGCTCGATGGTGCGCAGGACCAGTTCGGGTTCGGGGCGGGGCAGGATGATGCTTGTCGCGCCGAGATAGATTGCGGTGGCCAGGAAGTTGTCGAGCTGTGCGCAGTGGTACAGCGGCAGGGAATGGATGACGACGTCGTCGCCAGACATCGAGCCGGCGACGATGGTGCTGATGTACTGCCACATCAAGCTGCGGCTGCTGTGCATCACCCCCTTCGGCCGCGACTCGGTGCCACTCGTGTACATCACCCGGACGAGCTGTTCGTCGCCGAGAAGATGGTCCGGGGCAGTGCTCGTGGCGGCGAGCCAATCGGCGAAATCTGGCCATCCAGAGGGACACTGCTGCCCGGCCGGAGCCAGCGCTGCGGTGACGTGCACTGCGGTGCCGCGGCGCAGCGCGTCCGCCGCCACCGGCGCCAGGTCCGCTTCGACGATGAGCCCGGCAGCATTGCTGTGCGCCAGGATGTAGGTGATCTCTTCGGCGGTGAGCATGAAATTGATCGGGACCAGAACCACGCCGGCACGGGCCGAGGCGAATGTCAGTACCGCGTACTGCCAGCAGTTCCGTGACAACAACGCAAGCCGGTCTCCGACCCGAAGACCGTTGTCGCGCAACGCCGCAGCGGCACGGTCGACCAGGTGGTCGAACTCGGCGAAACTCAGCGACACCTCGCCGTCGACGATCGCTGTCTTGTTCGGCTGTCTGCGCGCCGCCCGGCGTGGAATGTCGGCGAGGCTGTGGCTGCGGGCCCGGGCGATAACGGTGTCCAGGTCATCAGAATCCATGCGGTGAAACGTATGTAGCGCACCGAGTTGCTCGCAGGATCGTATCCCGCTCAGAGGTCAAAGCAGCGGCGGCGAAAGGGCGGTCCCTTCGATACTCGATTGCATGACCGCCGCGACCGAATCGTCCTCACCTGTAGCCAGCGCTGCTGACCCTGACGCCCTGCGTGCACACCTGATGCAGGCAGATCCCGGTGTCCTCGTCGCTGTGCTCGCACAGATGACCGGCGATGCATCGGTCGTCGATCGGTACGCCCCCAAGATCGATCACGTGCAGGACCCGCCTGAGCGGGCGGGGACCACCGATCCCGAAACCATGCACGCGCTGGTCGGCGAGATCAGCACTGCGCTCGTCGACTTCCGGCCCGAGGACGCGGCCGGCGCAGACCGCGACCTGTTCACCCGGGTGCTGCCGCTGGCGGTGGGCGGTCCGGTAGATGACGAATTCGTCGACCTGCTGATCGAGCAGGGTGGTTTCCGCCCGTCGCAACCTACGCTGCCGCGCACGGTGCCGATTCCCCAGACCACTTCCATGGCCATCATCGGGGCCGGGTTGGCCGGCATCGCGGTAGCACTGGCGGCTGCCGAGGAGGGCGTCCAGTTTCAGATTTTCGACCGCAACAGCGAAGTCGGGGGTACGTGGCTGACCACCACGTACCCGGGCATCGGCGTTGACACCCCGTCGGCCTACTACTCGCTGTCGCGTGAAGTGAACCCGGAATGGTCCAGCTATTACCCGCAGGGCGCCGAGTACCAGGCTTATCTCGTCGCGCTCGCGGACAAGCACGAGCTGCGCAAGCACATCCGGTTCGGCACCGAGGTGGAGGCGTTGCGGTGGGATGAAAGTCGTCAGCAGTGGCAGATTCATTCGCGCGGCGCCGACGGAAGCACGACGGTTGACCATGCCAGTTTCGTCGTAACCGCGGCCGGCTACCTGAATCGTCCCCGCTTTCCCGATCTCGAGGGCCGGGAGAGCTTCGGCGGCATCAGCATTCACTCGGCGCAGTGGGATCCCGCGCTGGACCTGACGGGCAAGAAGGTGGCGATCATCGGTGCCGGCTGCACCG
Source organism: Mycobacterium toneyamaense (assembly GCF_055384815.1). Classification (NCBI taxonomy): domain Bacteria; kingdom Bacillati; phylum Actinomycetota; class Actinomycetes; order Mycobacteriales; family Mycobacteriaceae; genus Mycobacterium; species Mycobacterium toneyamaense. The sequence goes on along the minus strand of NZ_AP040333.1, from coordinate 4,142,339 downwards.
CGGTGCAGATTGTCGATGCCTGCGTCGACCAGGTCGAACACCTCACCGTGTTCCAGCGGCAGCCTCATTGGGTCGCTCCCCGCAAGCGGTTGTCCGACGACGTCCCGGAACATCGCCGCTACCTGGGGCGGGTGCTGCCGTTCTACGCCATGTGGAACCGGGTCAAGTCGTACTGGGCCACCGCCGACAACAACTACCCGGTCATCCTGCAGGACCCGGAGTGGTCCAAGAACCATTTGTCGATCTCGCCCGCCAACGACGTGCTGTTGCAGATGTGCACGGACTACATCAACCAGATGTTCGGCGCCGGAACAGAATTGGCCCGCAAAGTCACGCCCGATTTCGCCCCGTACGGCAAGCGGATCATCCGCGACCCCGGCGGCTACTATGCCGCGTTGACCCGTGATCACGTCGACGTCGAAGCCAGCGAGCCGGCCGCGGTGAACGCCGATGGGATTGTCACGCACGACGGCCGACAGATCGACCTCGACGTCATCATCTACGCCACCGGCTACCACCTGGACTTCCTGTCGACGATCGACATCCGCGGTCGCGACGGCCGGGCGTTGTCCGCTGAGTGGGGCGACAGTCCGCGTGCCTACCGAGGTGGCACGGTCCCGGGCTTCCCCAACCTGTTCATCACGTCAGCACCGAATTACAGCCCAGGCCACGGCGCGGGCGCCAACTTCTCGATGGAGGTGCTGGCGCACTACATCATCGAGTGTCTGCAGCTGATGGCGCTGCGCGGCGTGCCGACCATGGAGGTCACGCGCAATGCGTACGACGAGTACGTCGAGGGCATCGACGAGACGATGCGCGGCACCGTGTGGTGCCATACGCCCAACGCCCACACCTACTACCGGTCCGGTTCAGGGCGCGTCGTGGTGGCCACACCATATCGACTGGTCGACTTGTGGCGTCAGCACCGGGCACCCATCGAGGAAGACTTCATCCTGCAATGACAAGGCTCTTGGCCGGTAAGACCGCACTCGTGACGGGCAGTAGCCGGGGGATCGGACGGGCAATCGCACAGCGGCTGGCGGCCGAAGGGGCCACGGTCGCGGTCACCGCGCGCGGGCATGGTCCGTCAGCGTCGGTGCGCGCCGGCGTGAGTGAGATGATCCCGGGCAGCATCCAGGAAACCGTGCGGCTCGTCGAAGACGCCGGCGGTTCGGCCTTCGGCGTGCCGGCGGATCTCGAAGACCCCGACGCGCGTGGCGGCCTTGTCGAGGCGGTCCTGGAACGGACCGGGCGCATCGACATCTTGGTCAACAACGCCGGTTTCGCCGACTATGCCGTGGTCGAGGACATGCCGATGGCAACCTTCGACCGGACAATCGACCACTACCTGCGCATCCCGTTCGCCCTGACGAAAGCCGTTGTGCCGCACATGAGAAGCCAGGGTGCGGGCTGGATCGTCAACATCGGCTCGGTTACCGGGGTGGCCCCGGCGCGGCCGTATCGGGACTACAACAAGACCGCCGGCGATGTCATCTACGCATCGTGCAAGGCGGCTCTGCACCGGTTCACCCAAGGGGTGGCAGCCGAGTTGGTCGATGCGAACATCGCCGTCAACTGTGTGGGTCCGTCCACTGCGGTGCGTACCCCTGGCGCCGCCGCGCTCATTCCCGAATCGTTTCCCACCGAGCCGGTCGAATATCTGGCAGAGACGGTGCTGGCCATGTGCCACGCGCCCGCCGCGGAGCGGACGGGTCTGGTGGCGTTCAGCTTGCACTACCCATGGTCCCAACAATTGCCGGTGCACTCGCTGGACGGCGGCGCGGTTCTGCCGCCGCTGCAACCGCCGGCATCGGCCAATCCGAACATCCTGCCCGCCGGGGTTTAGCGGCCCCGTCAGCGCAGCACCGGCGTGGTCAGCTCACAGAAGCTGTGGCACAGACGATCTCGGATGATCACGTCGGTGGTTTCCGGGTCGAACCAGCGGTCGACGACCGCCCAATGGATAGGGTGCATCAGGTACGGCCCCATCAGCCCGTCGACGTCGGTGAATTCCTGCTCGAACACGTGCGTCCACGGGCTGGTACCGATAGCGGTGTCGACACGACTGAGCTGCCACGCCGCGATGGTCGAAACATATCTTGGCATCGAAGCCAATTCGCGTTCGAAGTCGGCAATGGTGTCGGCGTCGACGCCGGGGTCGACACGCAGCAGTAGTGCGCGGTACACGGTGCCGCTACCGCTGCGTGTCGGGGTTCCGCGATAAGTCGCGCCGTTGACGTGCATGATCGCCGGATCGGCCAGAATGTTGTCGAAAGTGCTTTGCCGCCAGGAAGCCTGGTCTGCGAAGCGTAGATGGACCAGGATGTCGCCACCATTGCGTGAGCCCGACAGCGTCGGTTCCACCACATACGCGAGTGCGCCGCTGTCGTGGGCTGCCGCGCGCAAGTTCTCCAGGATTCGTACCCGATCGGATTCGTCGACGTCGATCAGGCGCGTCACGCCGACGGTGGCACCCTCTGCTGCCGGTTGTGGTTGCCGCGCAACGACATCACCTGCGGGGGCCACGTTTTCGGGAGACGCGGCCACGCTGCGGTTGCGTTCGACAATGAGGCCGGCCACGCTGTCCCACCACTGTGCCAGTGTCGGATCGCCGCGACCCTGCCATGTCATCTGCCACCACGCCTGCGGGCTGGGCAGGGACCAGGTGATGGTGACGACGTTGGTTCGGTCGTCGAACCAGATCGGTGGACTGACCAGAATGTCCCACATGGTCATACCGCGCTCGATGGCGCCGGGGGCGTATCCGGCGAGATAGGCGTCGATGAATTTCTGGGCACACCCGGGTGCGGTGACCACGCGGTCGATGACGAACACTTCGTCCATGGGTAGAGGCTAGGCGCAGAGGGCGTTGCGCGGTCCGCCTCTTCCCGGTTACCGGGAACGGATCTTTGCTCCTCGGTGATGGGCGGCAATGGTGATCCCATGGGCGACAATCCCTTTGAACCTGCGCAGCTCGGACCGGTGGTGCTGCGGAACCGAATCATCAAGGCGGCGACCTCGGAGGGGCGCTCGCCCGACGGCGCGGTCACCGATGATTTGATCGCCTTTCACCGTGCCTTCGCCGACGGCGGCGTGGGGATGACCACCGTCGCGTACTGTTGCGTCTCTGCCGAAGCCGCGAGCGCGCCGGGACAGATCGTCATGAGTGCAGCTACGTTGCCGGGCCTGCGCCGGTTGACCGACGCCGTACATACTCGCGGAGCGGCAATTTCGGCTCAACTGGGGCACGCCGGGGTGGTGGCGCCCAAGAAGCTCACCGGTGTTACCGCGGTGGCGCCGAGCAGGTTCATCAACCCGACGTCTTTCGCGTACTGCCGCGCGATCAGCGTCGCGGAAATCCAGACCGTCATCCGGCAGTTCGGGGCAGCCGCCCGCATCGCGGTGGATGCCGGTTTCGACGCGGTCGAGCTTCATTTCGGCCACCTGTACCTGCCCAGCTCATTCCTGAGTCCGCTCATCAACCGCCGCACAGATGGGTACGGTGGGTCGATCGACAACCGGTCTCGACTGGTTCGTGAGATCGCTGAACACGTCCGGACAGTTATCGGCGGCCAGGTCGCGGTGATCGCCAAGCTGGACATGGATGACGGTTTCCCCGGCAGCATCTGGATCGACGAAGCACTGCGCACGGCACAACTCCTCGATGCCGACGCCACGCTTGACGCCATCGAGCTGACCCAAGGTTCCTCGGTCTACAAACCGATGTATCTGTTCCGTGGCGATGTGCCGGCCAAAGAGTTTTCGAAAGTGATGCCCGCCGCGCTGCGCCCCGCCATCCGACTGTTCGGCAAGCAAGCGATGGGCAGGTACCCCTACCGGGACTTGTACATGCTCGACGCCGCTCGGCAATTCGTCCCGCTGATGAAGAACACCAAACTCGTTCTGTTGGGTGGCATTACCAACCGTGAACACATCGAGACCGGCATGCGGGAAGGGTTCGATTTCTTCGCCATGGGGCGGGCGCTGCTTCGTGAACCCGACCGGGTGAACACCATGGTCACGGAGCCGGATTCACGCAGCCGTTGCACCCACAACAACAAGTGCATGGTGACCGTGTTCGGGCGCACCCATTGCGTCCTCGACCCCGAACAACGCTACGGAGTCGCCCAGCGGCTCACCGACGACCGGCGGTGAACTGCCTGCAGCGACCGGGAACCACCTTGGTGCGGGCCGAATTCCATGTTGCGCCAGATGCGGGACGCGGTGATTCGAACCGGCGCCGCCAGCCGCTGATCCAGCGTGATCCGGTCGATCGGCCCGCACACGGATACCGCAGCGAGCGGCTGACCGGGCAGTCCGATGGCTGCCGCCACGCAGCCGATCCCCAGTAGTGATTCCTCGCGGTCGAACGCCACGCCACGTTCGCGGGTCTTCGCCAGTTCGACCGCCACTTGCTGGGTGCCGGTAATCGAGAAACGAGTTTGGCGGCTGCTGAAATCGACTTCCGTGCAGTCGCTTTCGGCGAGGATGGCCTTTCCCAGCGCAGTACAGTGCGCCGGTACGCGATTGCCGACCGAGGTGTGGACGAGATCAGTCAGGTGATCGCCGATTCTCTCGAGACAGATGACGTCGGAGCCGTCGAGGACAGCCAGATGTACTACCAAGCCCGTGGCCCGCTGCAGACTGCGCAGGAGGGGCAGCGCGGCCTGGTGAATGCGGCCCTGATGCAGGGCCAGCGACCCCAGTTCGACCAAGCGGGTCCCGAGTTCGTAGTCGAAACCTTCCCGTCGGAGCCAGCGCAGGTGCACGAGTCGCTCGAGCATGCGGTGCACAGATGAACGCGGAAGACCGGTGCGGTGCACGATCTGCACCATCGTCAGCGGTGTCTTGCCGTCGAAGGCATCCAGCACCAGGGACATCCGGTCAATGGCGGCGATCGGCGTTTCGCCGCGGTTCACGACGGTCGTTGTCATGAGGCGCTCCCAGAGGTCGATAGTCAAAAAAGGACTATGACTATTTTTACCATATGGTGTGCGCGCTGTCACACACTGTGGTTTGGGTTCGAAGGGTGCCCGCTCAGCGGATATTCGTCCCATCCCGGGACCGGTGCCCCGTAACTTCTTGCTGGTAAAGGGATCACAGCCACGTCTGGCCGGTGCTGCCGGTGGCGTCTGATCCGGCAGGCGCGTCGGCAAGGGCAGGTATGAAATCAACCATCTCGGCCATGGCGTTGGTCGCCGCCGCATGGACGGCGATGCCGCTGGCGCACGCGGATATCCGCCACGGGAACTTCGAAGTCAGAATCTCCGGCCGGCATGACTTTCACACCTGGCTATGGGCGCTGTCGAGTTGTCAGGGCGACTGCGTTCACGTTCAGGCGATTCCACAACCGGTGGCGAAGGCCTTTCCCTACCAGGGCGACGCGCATCGTCACGACGGACGGCTGACGCTCACCGTTGATGTGCCGGATGGATTGCGTTGCGGGGATGTCTATTACGGGCCTGTGATACCGACCCGGGATACCTATTCGTGGGATCCGAACACCATGTCCGGCACACTGTCATCATCGTTCGCCACCGGCTGCGATGGAGCGCCCGCGGGCACATTGACCTATCCGTTCGACCTCGTGCAGATGTAATTCGGAAGCTGCTACTCGGTGGCTACGGCGCGCGGCCCGCGAGTAAACCGTACAAGCTACGGACGTATCGCCTTAGGTAGATCGGTGACCCACGGATAGCCCCAGTAGCTGAGGCTCTTGATCAATCCCACGGGTGTTCTCCTGTCAGATCATCGCCCGCAGCGGGCCCTGCGGGTCCACGCCGAGGGAACTCAGGGCCGAGGCGTGGTAGACCGTGCCCGGTACGTGGATGGCGTGCGCCTGGCCGACGTGCACATCCCGCCAATACCGTTGCAGCGGCTTGTCCATCCGCGCGGCGTTGCCCCCGCATCGCGCGAATACTTCATCGACCGCCGAGACGGCGCGCCATACGGCTCGCACCTGGGTGCGCCTGCCGGCCGCGCGGTCCTCGAACGACACTTCCGTGCCGGCGGCGACCATGTCGTACATCCGGTCGACATTGGCCAGCAGATCCTGCCGGGCGGCGTTGATGTCGGCGGCGGCCTCACCGATGGCATACATGACGTAGGGGTCATCTTTGATCGAGACTCCGCTGGAGTTCACGCGCTCGCGTTGGTAATCGAGTGCGGCGGCCAGGGCGCCTTCGGCGATGCCGATGACGGCCGACGAGATGCCCAGCGGGAACATGGTCGACCACGGCATCAGGTACAGCGTCTCGGTCATCCCGGCCTCGCGTTGGGCGGTGCCGTCCATGACCTTCATCGCGTCCATGGTGCGGTAGGTGGGGACGAAGGCGTCCTTGACGATGACGTCCTTGGAGCCGGTGCCGCGCAGGCCCACCACGTTCCAGGAGTCCTGGACGATCTCGTAGTCGCTGCGGGGCAGGATCATGTGCAGCATCTGCGGCGGCATGACGGGCTTGCCCTCGGCGTCACCGAGCATGGCGCCCAGGATGATCCACTCGCAATGGTCGGTGCCCGAGCTGAACTGCCAGCGGCCGTTGAAGATGTAGCCACCGTCGACTGGCGTGGCGACGCCCTGTGGCGCGTAAGGGGAGGCGACCCAGGTGTCGACATCGTCAGCCCAGATTTCGGACGCGACTCGTGGGTCTGCGTAAGCGAGCTGATACGGATGGACGCCGACGACGCCGTTGATCCAACCCGCGGACGGATCCAGTGCGGCGGTGGCCATCACGGTCTCGGCGAATTCACGCGGGTGGACTTGCAGTCCGCCGTGGGCCTTCGGCTGCAGCAGTCGAATGTTGCCCGCCAACTTCATCAATTTGACCGTCTCGTCGGTGAGCTGCCCGGCCCGTTCTGCCTCGGGGCCCTGGGCGCGCAGTTGGTCGGCGATCTCGCGCACCCGGTCGATTACCCGGTCGGTCATCTTGTCGTCCTATCGTTTCAATGGCTGCCACTGATGGTCCGTCGGTGGAATTTCCGTTGGTGAGAACCGTTCCCGGTGAGCGGAAAATGTTGTGGAGCAGAGGTTTTTCTAAAACTTGATGTGCAGTTCGTCTGATATTGGTGTGGCCTGGCAGGCCAAGATCAGACCGTCGGCGAGGTCCTCTGCTTGCAGTACTTCGGAGGCTGCCATGTCGACTTGGCCACCGAGCACGGTCGCCGCGCACGATCCGCACTGGCCTTCTCGGCACGAGTAGGGCACGTCGAGGTCTGCCGCGATCATCGTGTCGACCAGTGTTGCGCGACGCGGCCATCGCAATCGGTGGCTCGCGCCGTCAAGGTCGATCCGTACCGTTGCAGCGTCTCCGCTATCGGAATGATCTGCTGCGGAACTCATCTCATTGGCAAACGGGTCGCTCGAGAGGGACTGGAACACCTCGAGATGGATGCGCTCACGTGGCACCCCGGCTTCGCTCAGGGCCTCCTTGACGACCGACATGAACGCGGCAGGACCGCAGATGAACGATTCGAAGGTCGCGGACCCGGAAAAGACGGTGCGCGCAAATCCGGTCAGCTGCGCGCGAGTCGGCAACCCCTGCACCGACTCCAACCAGTGCAATACCGTCAAGCGACCGGCGTAACGCGCAGCCAGTTCGCGGAGCTCAGCCGCGAAGATCACCGAACGCTCGTCACGGTTGGCGTAGCACAGCACCACTCGTCCGGAACCGGATGCCATCGCTGATTTGAGGATCGACATCACAGGGGTGATACCGCTTCCGGCGGCCCACAACAGAAAGTCGGTGTCGAGCGAGGACGGTGTGAAGACTCCGGCCGGCGGTAGCACTTCGATGGTTTCGCCAGCAGAAATGTTGTCGCACAACCAGTTCGACCCGTATCCGCCCACAGTTCGCTTGATCGTGACCTTCAGTTCGGAATCGGTGTGCGGGGAACTCGCCAACGAGTAGCACCGGGCCACCGAGCCGGTCTGATCGCTCGGTACGCGCAGGGTCAGGAATTGCCCTGGACGGTAGGTGAAGCGGTCGCGCAGCTGTTCGGGGACCGTGAACACCAACGACCGAGCGTCGGGAGTCTCCTCAACGACATCGGCTACCGCTAGCAATACACCTCGGCCTGCGCTGACGATTTCGGTGCCGGCTTCGACATCGTTCATGTGCTGAAAGTCTGGGACGACAAAGGCACGCACCCAACCGGTCTCTCCGATGAGCGGGATCCCTGCATTGGTTTCCGATCACCGGGAATCGCCGAAGATTCGGCTTGGAGGCGGTACCTACCGTTGCAGGTGTGAGCAGGAGATCGAAGCCTGATTCAAACGACGCCGAGACCTGTGGGCACGCAGTGTGACGGGGAGAAGCGCATGAGTGCGCTGCGGCTCGCAGGCAAAGTCGCAGTCATCACGGGTGCTGCGCGCGGAATCGGCCGCGCCCAAGCGGTGCGGTTCGCCCAGGAGGGCGCCGACATCATCGGGCTCGACCTGTGCGGGCCTGTCGAGACCGTCTCGGTTCCCTTCAGCACTCCGGCCGACCTCGAGGAGACGGCCAGGCTGGTCGCACGGGCCGGCGGCCGGATCCACACCGAGATCGTCGACGTCCGCGACCTCAAGGGGATGCAGGCCGCGACCGACCGGGGCGCCGATGTGTTCGGTGGACTCGACATTGTCTGCGCGACGGCCGGAATCACGTCCCGTGCGATGACCATCGATCTCGGTGAAAACGCCTGGCGCACCATGCTCGACGTCAATCTGACCGGAGTGTGGCACACCTGCAGGGCCAGCGCCGAACACCTGATTGCACGCGGTGGCGGCGCCATGGTGCTGACGAGCTCAATCGCCGGCGTGCGCGGCCTTGTCGGGGTAGGCCACTACACCGCCGCCAAGCACGGGGTGATCGGACTGATGCGCAGCTTCGCGCACGACCTGGCGCCGCACGCCGTCCGCGTGAATTGCATTCTGCCCACCAACGTCGATACCCCGCTCATCCAGAACGACGTCGTCCGGACTGCTTTCCGTCCGGACCTGGACCGACCTCCCACGCGGGACGAGTTCGCCGAAGCCGCGCGACGGATGAACCTCCTGTCCATCCCGTGGGTTGAAGCGATCGACGTCGCAAATGCGGCGCTGTTCCTGGCCTCCGACGAGGCTCGCTACGTCACCGCGATCACGTTGCCCGTTGACGCGGGCGCCACGCAAAGATAACTCCGACAAAAGGATTCACGATGATCGATGTTGCCAAGTACGGACCGTGGGCAGTCATTGCCGGTGGATCAGAGGGCGTGGGAGCCGAATTCGCCGTGCAGCTCGCGCGGGCGGGTTTGAACCTGGTACTGATCGCGCAAACCGGGGCCGCTCGAGGAGACCGCGGCACGCTGCCGCGAAATCGGCGTCGAGGTTCGCGTGGAGTCCGCTGACCTCCTCGATCCACAATCGGTTGCCCGGATTTGCGAGGGCACCGCCGACCTCGAAGTGGGATTGTTGATCTATAACGCAGGCGCGAGCACGTGCAACGAGCTGTTCTTGGAGACCGACCTCCGCGAGTTTCAAAAGGTCACCGACCTCAATGTCACGCGGATGCTCGAATTGGTCCAGTACTACGGCCGTCCGATGGCGGCTCGTGGCCGCGGAGGCATCATGCTCGTCGGATCGCTTGCCGGCTACATGGGCGCGTGGAGGCACACGATTTATGCTGGCGCCAAGGCTTTTTCCCGGATGTTCGCCGAGAGCCTCTGGGTGGAACTGCGCGAACACAATGTGGATGTATTGGAATTGGTGCTCGGTGTCACGCGGACGCCGGCGATGGAGCGAATCGGCCTCAATTTCGATGCGCCCGGCATCCTGGTCAACGAGCCCGCTGACGTCGCCGCAGAAGGTCTCGCACACCTTGCCGATGGGCCGGTCTGGGTGGCGGGCGGTAACGTGGGCCGCGCAGAAGCCAACAGTGCCCCGGACAGATCGCGGGTGGTGCTGGAATCGCATGAGGCGATCAGAGCCCTGATTGCCGGGGCACATTGACGTGCGGTTGGGTTTGTCCACGCCAGTAGTGGTGCAGCAGCCCGGAATCGCCAGCGACTGGGAATCCACCGCCGGCATCGAGGATCTGGTTCAGATTGCTTCCGCTGCTGACGAATTGGGTTTCGAGTATCTGACGTGCTCGGAACACATTGCCGTTCCGTCGGCGGATGTCGCCAACCGTGGTGCGGTGTATTGGGATCCGCTGGCCACCTTGGGTTATCTTGCCGCGCACACCAGCCGAATCAGGATGGCCACTGCGGTGCTGGTCCTCGGATACCACCATCCGTTGGAGATCGTGAAACGCTACGGCACCCTCGATCGGGTGAGCGCGGGGCGACTGATACTCGGAGTCGGAATCGGCTCTCTGGAAGAGGAATTCGCGCTGTTGGAAGCGTCGTGGGCGCAGCGGGCCGCACGCGCGGATGACGCGATTTGCGCTCTTCGAGCATCGCTGTCCAGTGCGATACCGCAATACCATGGACGGTTTTATGACTTCCAGGGCATGACTGTGCTGCCGCACGCTGAACAGCGGCAGGTCCCACTGTGGGTCGGCGGACGCGGTGCGGCGTCACTGCGACGGGCAGTACGTCATGCGGACGGATGGATGCCTTTCGGGCTTGATCCGCATGACGTATCTGACATGTTGGCCATCGTCGAACGTCAGCCGGGTTTTGAGGTGGTGCTGTCCACCGTGGTTGACCCAGAGGGTGATCCGGCCGGCACGCGCGCCCAATTGGAAGTCCTGCGCGACGCCGGGGCCACGGCCATCAGCTGCGTGGTCCGGGCAAACAGTGCGTCGCACTACTGCGATCAGTTGGTCCGCTTGCGTGAATTGGAGAAGGAAGTATGACCGAAGCCGAGGTCTTGTCACGTCTGCGGCAACTCGAAGATCAGCTGGAGATCGCGAAAATCATTGCCACGTACGGTCCTTCAGTCGATTCGGGCGACGCCGACCGAGCCGCGCGGCTGTGGGCTGTCGGCGGAACCTACGACGTAGAAGGCTGGCAGATGACGGGCCGTCAGGGGGTACATGACATGGTCAGCTCCCCATCACACCAGGACCTCGTCGCTCAGGGGTGTTGTCACTTCCTGGGACCTGCTGTGATCGCCTTGGACGGCGACGCCGCAGTGGCCGTCTGCGAATCGCTGGTACTGCTGCGCCAGAGCGGTTCAGACTCCAGCGGCGACGACCATTACCGAGTCTGGCGTGCCACCGCAAATCTTTTCGTACTCAACAGAATTGCGGGCAAGTGGCAGATCACCGCACGGACGAGCAGGCTCCTCGATGGTGACCTATTTGTTCGCACACTGCTCGGAGCCGGTCTGGACGGCGTGTCGCCACCGACGCACGAACGGGGGTAGACCGGCTCCGGTGCCGGGAGGTTGCGTCGCCCTGCGCGGGTCAAAGATCGCCTTGCACCCAGCGGCTGGCCCCGTCGACAGCAACGCAGCTCAAGAACAACCCGTCCGGTGCCTGGGCGACGTCGTTGACGAATTGAGGGCAGGGTGAGCCCTCGACCTTGATACCCCGCATCGGCGGCGAGCGAAAATAGCGCGGTTCATATCGCCGCGGAGAGCCGCAGAACACGAGTCGGCCCCATGACGTGGTGCCGAAAACGAAATGCGACGTGTCGCCACAGGGGGCTCCCAACACCACCCCGGGGGAGATGCCGGGCGTGCAGTAGGCGTCCTCGCACGAGGCAGGGGTGTCAGCGGTCGCCACGGGCGGCGGGCCAAGGGTGAGCGCGCCGGCGGCGATGGCCAGCAGCAGTTGCTTGCGCATGGGGCTCCCGAGGTCGTTGATGTGTTCTTCCGATTCAGCTCTACCGAGTTCAGGGAATCCGGCGATACGTGGCCGACCGGTGAGCGGAACCAGCCGCGGCGGCGAGGTCGCCGGCGGCCACAGATCGGTATGTGACAGCGACCACAGCATATGGTAAAAAACTCGCTATTCCTATTTTGACTATTCGAGCGATGAGCCTGGAGGGTTTCGATGACGCTGACCGTCGATATGGCTGCCGAGATGCCTAGCAACGTGATTGATCGGGTTTCCCTGGTGTTGGACGCGTTCGATGGGTCGGGAAGTCTCACCTTGGCGCAGATAGTTCGTCGCACCGGGCTGCCCCGCTCGTCCGCGCACCGCATGCTCGAGCGCCTGGTGAACCTGCGCTGGCTGAGTCGTGACGGGTTCGATTACGAGCTCGGCGTGCGTCTCGTGGAGCTGGGAAACCTTGCGCTGCAACAGGACCGAATCCACCGGGCTGCCATTCCGCTCCTGCGTGATCTGCACCGGGCCACCGGGTTGGTGGTGCATCTCGCCATATTGGACGGCTCTGACGTCGTATACCTGGAGAAGATCGGCGACGAGGTGCGAGCTGCGATCCCGACACGGGTCGGCGGCCGCCAACCCGCCCAATGTACCGCCGTCGGTAAGGCGATCCTGGCCTATCGCGACTCTGCTGACGTTGACCTCGCGAAACGACGAACCCGGTACTCGGTCGCCACGAGTGCCCAGCTCGCTGCCGAACTGGACAGGGTCCGCGCCCACGGTGTGGCCACTGAGAGGGAAGAGTCTCTTCGCGGGTTCGGCTGCGTCGCAGCACCGATCGGACCCGTGGGCGAAGCCGTGGCCGCGGTGTCCGTGTGTGGCCCCATGTCAAAGATGACGTTCGACCGGCGGTTGGTGACGCCCGTGCGGATGACCGCCACGGCGGTATGGCGCAACGCCGAAAGCGTCCGCGAGCATGCCACGCCCACGCTCGTGCGCCCCCTGCGGGGCGGTCTTACCGCGCACAACGCGGAGCTGCGCGCGTCTGCGATGCGGCCCGCATGAGCCTCGATCCACAAGTGGCGGACCTGATCGAGGCTCTCGATGGGGGATTTCCCAAGGTATCCACGATGACCGGCGCCGAGGCCAGGGCCGCGATTCGCGCGCGGTTCGTGCCGAACCCGCAGCCCGAATCGGTCGCCGTCGTCTGGGATGACCGGGTGTCGGTCGACGGTGGTCATGTGGATGTCCGGATCTACCGGCCGGAAGCGTCCGGACCGCTGCCGGTGGCTAAGTCCCCTGGGGTGGTGGGAATTCGGGGACGGGGCTGAGGTGGGCGGAGATGTTCAGGCCGTGTCGGTGCCGGTGTTGGGGTGGGCCATCGCGTAGTGGTCAGTGAGTTACGTACCAAAGTGACTCACCGAAGGAAACCGCGCGATGACCCTTGACCATTCTGCCCTGCTCGCTCAGCTCGATGCACTGAAGTCCGCTGACTCGGGTGCGGTGTTCGCCGAGTTGATCCGTTCCGGGTTGCAGCAGCTCATCGAGGCCGAGGCCACCGCGGCGATCGGCGCGGGCCGTTACGAACGCAGCGACGGCCGCACGGTGCACCGCAACGGGCACCGCCCCAAGACCGTCTCCACGACCGCCGGGGACATCGAGGTGCAGATCCCCAAGCTACGGGCGGGATCGTTCTTCCCGTCGCTGCTGGAACCCCGCCGGCGTATCGACAAGGCGCTGCACGCGGTCATCATGGAGGCCTACGTGCACGGGGTGTCCACCCGCAGCGTCGATGACCTGGTGACGGCGATGGGCGTGCAGACCGGGGTGTCCAAGTCGGAGGTGTCGCGGATCTGCGCCGGCCTGGACCGCGAGATCACAGCGTTTCGGGAACGCTCGCTGACCCACACCAGCTTCCCCTACGTGTTCTGCGATGCCACCTTCTGCAAGGTCCGCGTGGGGGCGCACGTGGTCTCCCAGGCCCTGGTGGTCGCGACCGGCGTGTCGATCGACGGCACCCGTGAGGTGCTGGGCACCGCGGTCGGTGACAGCGAGTCGTTCGAGTTCTGGCGCGAGTTCCTCGCCTCGCTTAAGGCGCGCGGCCTATCGGGGGTGCACCTGGTCATCTCCGATGCGCACGCTGGGTTGAAAGTCGCTGTGGCACAGCAGTTCACGAACTCATCGTGGCAGCGGTGCCGGGTGCATTTCATGCGGAACCTGCATACCGCGGTATCGGCCAAACACGCCCCGGCGGTTACCGCGGCGGTCAAGACCATCTTCGCTCACACCGAACCCGACGAGGTCGCCGCGCAGTGGGACCGGGTCGCCGACACCCTGGCCGCGTCGTTCCCGAAGGTGGCCGCGATGATGGGCGAGGCCAAGACCGACGTGTTGGCGTTCACTGCGTTCCCGAAGGCGCATTGGCAGAAGATCTGGTCGAATAATCCGATAGAGCGTCTGAATAAAGAGATCAAGCGTCGGGCCGATGTCGTGGAGATCTTCCCCAATCCGGCGGCGTTCCTTCGCCTGGCCACCGCGGTGGTCATCGAATCCCACGACGAGTGGCAGGTCACCCGCCGCTACCTCTCCGATGTCTCCATGGACGAACTACGCGCCGTGATCGCCGCCAAACACGCCGCGGCAGCACTTGCCAAACAACACCAAATCGCCTAGCGTTCACCATGACTCGTTGATCACAACGCGTGAACCACGCCAGATCCGAAGTCCACCACTCCCCGGGACGCTATCGGGTCTTCCAGCCGAGGGTTTTGCGGGGTCTGGTGTTGAGTGCGTGTGCGACCGCTTCGATGTCGTCGGCCGACCATCGAGATAGATCGGTGCCTTTCGGAAAGTATTGCCGTAAAAGACCATTGGTGTTTTCGTTTGTGCCGCGTTGCCATGGTGATTGTGGGTCAGCGAAGAATATCGGGATACCAGTCTCCACCTTGAACTGAGCGTGAGCGGACATCTCCTTACCACGATCCCAGGTCAGCGACCGAGCCAGCTGAGCAGGCAAGGTCGACATCGTCGCGGCCAGAGCGTTTTTCATCGTTATCGCGCCATAACCGGCCAATGCCGGGCCGTTCTTGACCGACTGTTTGTGTCGATAACCCTGCTCGCGGGGCAGGTGGACAAGCATCGTGAACCGTGTAGTGCGCTCGACAACCGTACCGACGGCCGAGCGCTCCAGCCCGATCAGCAGATCGCCTTCCCAATGCCCAGGTATCGCGCGGTCGGCAACCTCTGCGGGGCGTTCGCTGATCAGCGTCTCCGGCGTGACGTGCGCCCAGGCAGATCACCGCGATCGCTCCCGCGGCGCACGTAGGGCCCGTCCGGTGCGAAGGCACCAGACCAGCTCACGCTTGAGCGCACCGCGGCCTTCGATGTAGAGAGCTTGGTAAATCGCTTCGTGGCTGATGCGCATCGACTCATCATCGGGGAAGTCGAGCTTGATCCGGTTGGCGATCTGCTCCGGACTCCAGGCCTGCACCCATGCTCGGTCTTTGCGGTGCGGTTTGTTGTTACCGGTCCACCGCGGCGGCTGCGGCCCGACCACCACTGATCCGTCGGCCCTGCTGATCCCCCCTGAAAGCCGTTCTTGGACATAAGCATGCAGTCTCGGGTTGGTGGCCAGCTTGGCTGCCTTGGGGCGCTTGGCTGTGAGCTCGGCCTTCCACTGCGCTACCGATGCACGGTACTCGGATGTGTATCCGCGAGTGGCAGCATTGCGGCGCAACTCGCGCGAGATCGTGGAGGGATCCCGACCGATCTCCCGGGCAATCTGGCGCACTCCGGCGCCTTGGGCCCTCAGCAGCGCGATCTCCTCGCGCTCACGGAACGACAAGTAGCGCCCCGACAGTGGTGTGAGATCAAACGGTGGCATCCCGCCAGCGTTGTGGAACCACCGCTGCCCGACCGGCTGCGACGCGCCGACGGCGATGGCTGCCGCCGCCGGCAACGAGCCTTTGGCGATTTCGATCCAAAACAGTCGCTCGGTCTCGCGTTGATGCGGTGGCGCCCCCGGCGACCTCATCGCACGACGAACAGCACGGTCTGCTGCTTGCTGACGACGAACCATCGAACACCCTCTAACTATCAGAGTGTTGCTTCCACCGGTTGAACCTGGTCAGTTCACCTCTTGGGCTTTCACCGATCGGGCCAAGCGGTCCGGGTTGGTCCCGTCGATGGGCTCGATCGGCGATTGCTACGACAATGCGATGATCGAATCATTTTGGGGCAGAATGCAAACCGAGTTACTCAATCGCAAGCGCTGGAAGACAAGAATCGAGCTGGCCAATGCCATTTTCGACTACCTGGAGATTTTCCATAACCGGCAACGCCGCCATTCCGCCCTCGGGATGCGCACTCCGATAGAGTTCGAACTGCTGCATCAATCCGCCCAACCCGTGGCCTGAAACCAAGTATGGCGACACCACCGAACCCAGGGCACATCAGAGCCTCCGGGAAACCCAGGGCGTTTCAGATAGTACCTGGCGTGCCAGGTGCGATTCGCCAGATACTTGATCACCGACGTGCACTTGTAGCGGCAATGTTGCTTGGATGGAGCAACTTTCGCTTCACAGAGTGAAGCCTGTGCCCCACAATGGTGGATGTGACAGAAACCAAGTACGCCCTGGTGACCGGAGGTTCGCGCGGAATCGGAGCGGCGATCGTCGCCCGGTTGGCCGCGGCAGGCTATCACGTCGCTTTCACCTACCTAAGCAATGAAACCGCCGCAGGTCAGGTCAAAGACAGGGTGCATGCAGCAGGCGGTAGCGCCAACCCCATGCAAGCTGACCTGACGAACATTGCTTCGATCGAGAAACTACTTGCGGCAATTCCGAATTCGGATGTGCCACACTTAGATGTAGTGGTCAACAACGCCGCGATCCTGCCACCGGTGGCCTTAATCGAGGACACCGCTTTCAGCGTATGGTCCGACAACTTGATGATCGCGGCCACCGCCCCGTTTCTGATTATCAAGCACGTGATCCCCTATCTACGGCCGGGGGCATCGGTCATCAACATCTCCACCATCAACGCCAGCACCCATCCGGTCGAAGGCGTATCCGCTTATGCGGCAGTGGCGTGTTCCCGCTGGATGAGTCCAGCAAGTTCTAGAGTCCTGTGGCCCGATGTCGGGCGAGAAGGGACGATGAACGTATGGCTGGTCGGAAGCGGCATTCCGCGGAGGACATCGTGCGCAAACTGCGCCGTGCGGATGAGCTGACCGCGGAGGGCAAGACCGGCGAAGAGGTCGCCGCTGAGCTGGAGGTGTCGGCGGCGACGTTGTACGACTGGCGCCGCTCCTATGGCGGGATGGACACTGACGCCGCCAAAGAACTCAAAGAGCTGCGCGAGCAGAACGCCCGCCTCAAGCGGTTGCTCGCCGAGGCTGAGCTGGTCAAAGATGCCCTGCGGGAGGTCGCCAAGGGAAAATTCTGAGCCCAGCTGCCAAGCGCCGCGCCGTCGACATGCTCACTACCACGTTGGGCATGTCGGAACGGCTGGCCTGCAAAGCCGTTGGGCTGGCCCGCTCCACCTGCCGCCGCCTGCCTCAAGCCGAGACTCCCGCTGACCCTGATGCCGAGATGCGGGCCTGGCTGCGCTCCTACGCCACCAAACACCCGTGCCATGGGTTCCGCCGTGCCTGGGCGGCGTTGCGCTACGACGAGCGCCGTGAGGTGAACAAAAAGAAGATCCACCGGCTGTGGCGCGAGGAGGGGCTGCAGGTGCGGGTGCACAGTTCGCGCAAGCGGGCTGGGGTGTCATCGATCCCACGGATCGAAGCCGACGCGCCGAACGTGGTGTGGGCGATCGATTTCCAGTTCGACTCCACCCTCGACGGCAAGGCCATCAAGATCGCCTCCATGGTTGACGAACACACGCGGGTGTCGCTGCTGAATGTCGTCGAGCGGTCGATCACTGCCGACCGTCTGGTCGACGAGCTCAAGAAGGTGTTCGCCGCGGCCGGCGGCCAGCCGGTGGTGCTGCGGATGGACAACGGTCCGGAGTTCATTTCGCAAGCGCTGCAACAGTTCTGCGACGGAAGAACTGGGATGTCCTACATCCCGCCGGGAACGCCGTGGAATAACGGACACATCGAATCCTTCAACAACCGACTACGCAAGGAGTGCCTCAACCGCAACCACTGGAACACCGTGCTCGAGGCCCGCGTGGTCATCGGCGACTTCAAGACCGAACACAACCATCGACACCGCCACTCGGCCCTGGGCTACCGGACCCCTGCCGAGTACGCTGCCGTCTGCAGATGTAGCCACACCCCGGTGGCCTGCAGCATCAACTGAAACTGGATCACACCAACCCGACTCCAAGAACGGGTGGACTCAGAAACGGGGACTCGCCAGCGCTTTAGAGGCTCTTCCGGTTTTAGAGTGCGTCGATTCGTTGGGTGAGGTTGCCGCAGTGCAGTAGTGAGCGCAGTCGGTAGTGGGTCAGGTTCCGGAAGCCGAGGGCGTTGCGGCGTAGTGCTTCGAGTCGGCCGTTGATCGCTTCGGTCGGGCCGTTGGAGGCGTGGAGGTCGAAGTAGGCCAGCACGTCGGCGCGGCGGCGCCACAGGGTCCGGCCGAGCGCAGCCAGCTCCTCTAAGGCGTCAGGGACGCCGCTGCGCAGCGCGTCGATGACCGCGCCCATCATGGCCTCGCCGCGGCGGCGGTCGGGGTGGGCGTAGGCGGCGATCATGCGTTGGTAGAAGCTCCAGCACAGTTCGACCGCGAGATGGTTTTCGTCGGCGAACACGGCTTCCAGCTTGGCTTTTCGGCGTGCGCTCAGCAGTGGCAGCCGGGTCCGCAGGATGCGTCGCACCCCGTAGAGCGGATCCCCGGCACGGCCGCGGTGCCCGCAGGTCTGCTGCTGGATGCGCTGGCGGCACAGATCGAGCTTGGTGCCGGCCAGGGCCACGACATGGAACGGATCCATCACCGGGGTGGCCTCAGGCACCTGCTCGGTGGCCGCTGTCTTGTAGCCGTTGAACCCGTCCATCGCGACGACCTCGATCCGGTCCCGAAACATCTGGCTCTGGGTCGCCAGCCAGCCCGTGAACGCCGCGGTGGAGCGTCCCGGCACCAGGTCAAGCAGCCGGGCCCGACCGGTCCCGTCCGCGACGGGGGTCAGGTCGACGATCACGGTGACGAACCCGTCGTCGCCGGGGCGGCGGACATGGGCCCAGCGGTGCTCATCAACGCCGATGACGCGGACCCCGTCCAGGCGGGTGAGGTCGCCGGCGACGATCACCTGGGTGGCATCCAAAGCGATGGTGTTCACGGTGTCCCAGGACAACCCAAGTTCGCGGGCGACCGCGGCGACGGTGGCGCGGTCGATCATCAGCCGTCGACAGATGTAGCGGGCGCAGCGTCGGGTGGTCGACCAGCCGCGTCGTGCGAGACGATCAGTGTTGTGAGCGAACACTTCTCGCTCACAGTCGGTGTTCACGCACCGGTAGCGCGGCACCCGGACATGCAATCGCAGCGGATGTCCAACGACCGGCACGTCGGTGACCCGGCGGACCACGGTGTCGCGGTACACACCCGCCGCACCACATCCGGGACAGTCGGTGTTTCCGTCGTCGAGCAACGTACAGAACACCACCGTGGCCTCACCATCGACGGCCGCGTCGGTGATCGTCACCCCGAGCTCGACGGTCCGCACGATCGTGTCGGCGACAACAGCAGCAGGCAACGACGTAGGCTCAGGCACAGGGCTCCCCGGGTGGCAGGTCTGCAATGGTGTAGGAACCTGCATCCTCTGCCAGTCGGGGCCCGTCTCAGCTCACCGACACGACCCCCACACCGGAATCACCGCACCCTCAGCTGCACTCCATCTCCGGATGAGCCGCTTTAGAGCAGCTGACCGCGATTGCGGCATTCGAACTTGGACCACGCGGCGTCACCGTCAACGCTGTCAGGCCCGGAGTCACCGATACCGATATGCAGCGGACAGTCAACGCAGATCCGTCTGCGCTAGCGCAGATTGCCGAGGACACCCCCATGCGCAGAGTGGGACAACCAGAAGACATTGCTGACGTTGTAGCGTTCCTGGCTAGCCCGCAGGCCCGCTGGGTCACCGGACAGACCATCACCGCATCCGGCGGACTTTAACCTCCTCCTGTAAGGCCAGTTCAAGCAAGCACACAGGAACTCGCTCATGACGTTCCTGAACCCAAGCACCGCATGGTCGCCTCTCAAAAAAGTCGGTGACACAACATGATTACGAGCGTTATGCTGCAGGCATGGTCCAGCACACGCCGGGGGCCACACCGCAGTTTGACTCCCACACAGCTCTAGGACATCTCCACGCGACGTGCCTAGACGGTACCGGTATCACGATCCGCAGATGGCGACCGGCTGATGCTCGTCGTGTACGCGATCTTCTCGATACTGACACAGACACCTTGTGGATAGAGCAGTTCCATGCCCTCCACGGACCCGACCAGGACGGCCCGGATTGGCGACGCACTCTGGTCGCCGTCGACAGCTATAACCGTCTTCTCGGGTGCGCATCGATCGCAGTGAATACTTTGCATAGCAGTCGATTTCCGTGTGCCATCGATGTCCATCCTCGGTTCCGACGCCGTGGCATCGGCGCGGCCTTGCTGGATGCCATCAAGCAGGCGCGTCCTGACGATCAACCGCTGTCCACGAAAGTGCGGACAGCGAACACTGCGGCAATGGGCTTCTTAACGAAGGCGGGCGCCGCGACTTACGCGCGTTGCCTCAATGTCGTGATCGACCCCAACGATCCTGCCGTAATGCGCTGGGCCAGCCGACAACACAAAGCAGGCAGCCGCTCGATGAATCTGCAGGACAAGGACCCTGAGTCACTCAGTAAAGTCTTTGAGCGGCAATACATGTGGATTCATCAGCGGTGGTCTCCCGTCGGCGATCTCGACCTACTCACCGAGGTTGCTGCTGCTGAGATCGATTCGATCGACGCCGATGCCAGTTCCGGTGTCTGGCACGACGGTGAGATTGTTGCCGTCGCGTTTGCCTTCCCTGTGCCGAACGAACCGGTCCTGGAGATCGTCGCGGAGACCACAACGGAGCATCAGCCGTGGGGTACCGAGTTCCTTGCCGAGGCAGTCGCCGCCACACTCCGTGTGACCCGGCGTCGCAATTGCCTTCTACGGTTTGACGGTCACATGTCCGATCCTCACTTGCATCCCGTCCTCTCTGCGCTACCTTGGCTTCGCCGGGACCCTTTAGACCTCGTAGAGATACCGTAAGAAAATGTATTGCAGGTCAATCGGATAAGCGGTTCAGGTGAGGTTTGGATTGGGCCGCAGAATCAGAATCGTTGAGGCAAGGAGCCCAGCCCCGGCAGCTAGCGCCCACGCTGGCTGCTGGTCGGCCTGCAGTAATAGCCCTGCCCACACCCCGAGCAAGCCGCCGGCGGCCGCGAAAGAGTGTCCCCAACCCATCACCTGGATGAACCGATCACCCCGAAAAAGCTCTTGACGCGCAGTGACCTGCGTGACTTCCACTCCCGTCAACAAGGACGACGTGAGGGCGACATAGGCCCAGAACAGGACGACTACTACTGGCAGCCCAGCGATGCTGCCTGAACCGGGGTCGCTGCCCCAAGTGTACACCGCGGCGGATCCCATGAGGACCGCGGTGAGGACGCAGCCGGTGTACAGCACTACCGTGACTCCGAACTGCCTGGTGGCAGCACGGGCCAGGAAGGGGCCGACCAATGCCCCGACACCCGCGCAGATCGCCGCGACGGCAAAGAAGCCGCCTTTGTTGTCGATAAACGAAGCGCACCACTGTCCGATATAGAGGGCGCTTAGACCCGCAGCAAGGGGAACTGAAGCCGAGAACAACGGTGAGCCTGGGAGGTTCCCCAGTTTCAGTGGACACCTGAGATAGCGGGACGGTGTCCTGCTGGAAGGATGTCGATATGTCGCGGACGCGTCGGTCGTTCACACCGGAGTTCAAGGTGGAGGCTGCTCGTCGGGTGATTGACAGGGGCCGGCCGGTCTCGGAGGTGGCCCGCGAACTGAACCTGCACGAGAGTCTGCTGGGCAAGTGGGTGCGTCAGGAGAGGGTCCGCGACGGGGTGGCCAGCGATGCCCGCCATGGGCCGCCAGAAGGCGATCTGACGGCCCGTGAACGCGCCGAATTGGTGCGGCTGCGTGCGGAACTGGCCGAGAAGGACCGAGATATCGCCTTCTTGAAAAAAGTATCGGCGTACTTTGCGGCACAGCAACATCGGTGAGTCGGTTTGAGCTCATCGCCGCGGAGTGCGCCGACCACGACATCGCCACACTGACCGAGCTCCTCGACGTCTCACGCTCGGGCTATTACGCCTGGGAAGCACGGCAGCGACGCACCGAACCCACGCCGCGGCAGCAGTGGCGCCGCGATCTCGAGGTCAAGATCCTGGCCCACTGGCAAGAATCCCGACGCACTTACGGTTCACCACGGATCACCGCCGACCTGCACGCCGCTGGGGTCTCGGTGTCGGTCAACACCGTCGCGGCGATCATGGCCGAGATGGGCATCGAAGGCATCAGCCCGCGCACCTTCAAGGTCAAAACCACAGTCGTCGACCCGGCGGCGTCTTTCCCACCCGACCGGGTGGGCCGGGTCTTCGATCAAGGCCGCCTCGATGCGGTATGGACCTCCGACATCACCTATCTGACCTGCGGTGAAGGCGATGCCTACCTGTGCGCGATCCGCGACGAGCACTCGCGACGGGTGCTGGGCTGGTCGGTGGCTGACCACATGCGCACTGAGCTCGTCGAGCAGGCGGTGGACGCGGCGGTGTTCACCCGCGGCGGGTCGGTGGCCGGCACCATCTTGCACTCGGACCGGGGCAGTCAATACACCAGTCACGACTTGGCCACAGTCTGCTCCGATCACGGCCTGCGCCGCTCTATGGGGGCCACCGGCATATGTTGGGACAACGCCGGGTCCGAATCACTGTGGTCGACGGTCAAGCACGAGTACTACAAGCGGCATGCCTTCACAACGTATGCGAATCTTGCTGCGGGACTTGACAATTACCTTCGCTACTACAACCATGACAGGCGGCATAGTTCACTGGGAATGATCTCACCTATCGACTTCGAGATCACCGCACGGATCAATCAGCAATCAAGCTAACCGTGTCCACTTTTTCAGGGGAACCCCACTGGACCTTTCATTCCTAAGAGGGTCCTCAGCGTGATGTTGGTTTCCTCGTGGTCAGCGTGTTGGGCCGATTCGTTGTCGTTCGCCGCGGAACCGACTCCCACCGATCGTCCCAACCGGAGACTGCGGTAGCGTGCGGCGACGGCCAGCAGCGAGGCAACAACATTGACAGCCAGTACCGCCAACACTGACCACCCTGCGAGGAGGCTTCCCAACGGTGTGCTCACGAACTGTGACACCGCAGGCAGGGCGGCATACAAGTAGGTGTTGAACACGGCGGCAGAGCCAGGCGCCTTCCTCTCAATCTCGGCGCCATAGAACTCCTCGGCGAGGTCGATGAACAGCGGTAGAAAGGACGTCGCGGCGGTGTAGACGCAGAGGATCACAGCCGCCCACCGCTGATCCACCGCGATGATCGCCGCTCCTGCCAGCAGCGTCAGTGCGACATCAGCGACCTCGCACCGGACAAGAATCTTGCCCGCCTCGAACCTGCGCAGCATCCGGGCCGCAGCGGCGCTGCACATGTCCTGCACATTCTCCAGCGTTGCCATCAAGGGCAGCCACAGCAGCGGCAGCAGACCTAGCGACACCAGAACCGGTACGGCACCGCCGACCACGGTGGTCCCAAAGTAGGACCACAGCAGGCCGACGAGCATCCAGGTTCGAGCTCGCTGAATGACACCCGTGAGTCGCAGCGCCGAAGCACTACCGGTGGTCACGCACCAACCTCCCCGGGGCGGGTCACTCCAGCGTTGGAGCTGAAAACTCTTGCAAAGGAGGAAGAGCGACGGCCGATCATGCCGCGCGTGTGAGCTGTTCTTGTCCTGCGGGGCTCAGATCGAACGGCTGCGCGCGGATGTCGTCGAGCCACCCGACAACCTGGTGCCGCTCGGAGCCAATGTCGGCGCACTTGGGATTGTTCCGAAGCTGGTTCGAAAGATAGGCGGCGCGGAAGCAAATCCGGCGCCACTGATCGAGGTCTTTATCTAGCCGCTCGGCCTCCCACACCGCGGCAGCGGAAACAGTGAGGTGCGCGTAGACGTAGAACGCATCGAAGGTTCGCACTGTCGACCATTGGCTGACCGAGCCATCTTCCTCGCGTCGCCACGGCACCTGGATCGGCTTGTCATCCTCGTCTTGCTCGCCTGAGGTGGCCTCCTCGAGGAGCGTCTTCATTCCTCGCTCCAACCACACTGTCTTGGAATGCAGGGCTTCGTGGAACAGGGATTCCGCGAGGACTTTGGGCGTCTCGAAGGCCGCCGGCCCGAACAAGACGAGGCCGGGGTACTCCATCCAGGTCTCGCCGACCATGTTGGGGCGGTCGGTCAAAGCGAACATCTGCAGGTAGCTCAGTGCGTCGCGTGAGAGATCCGGGATGGTCGTCTCGAGGATCTCTATCGCGCGGTCGAGGGTTGCGCGTTGCTCACTGTTGAGCGTCAACACTCGTTTGGGGTCGATGCGATTGTTGATGACCCTCACCATGATGGACGCACCGTCGTGTAGCTCAACATCTGTTCCTGCGAGGCGGCGGTCCGCGATCTGCGTAGGTGGCCGGTACTCGTCGAGCTGCTCGCGGTCAACGTCGGGTACCGCGTCGGCGTGCTCTTGACCGTGCGTGACCTCAGCGGCGTGTTGCAGCAGTGGATGGATGTTGGCGTCCATGACTTTGTCCTCCGAAAGGCCGGCTTCGGTGAACCACGTCAGCGCCGCCGACCGCAGGTCGGAGGGCGCTCCCCAGCGCCCTGTGATGAGCGCTAATTCGCGGTCACGTGTGGTTTCCAGCTGGAAACCAGCACTGAACGCATCTGCCGGTTCTGCACACCCACGATGACCTGATCACCGAACTGCGGATGCTGACCGCTCATCGGGCGGACCTGGTGGCCGATCGCACCCGCACCATCAACCGACTGCACCAGCAACTCATCGCGGTGTGCCCCGCCCCCCTCGAGCGAGTCGCCCAACTGACCCAGGACCGTGGATGGGTGGTTCTGCTGTCGCGCTACCAGCGCCCGAAATCCATTCGGCAGAGCGGACTTTCGCGCATCACGAAGAACCTGACTGAGGCCGGGGGGTACGCAATGCATCCTCCATCGCCGAAGCCGCCGTCGCCGCTGCGAAGACCCAGACCGTGCGGCTGCCCGGCGAAGAGGTCGCCGCCGCGCTGGTCGCCGAACTGGCGCAGGGGGTGATCTCCCTCGATGAACGCATCCAATCTACTGACGCTGACATCGAGGGCCGATTTCACCGACATCCACTCGCCGAGGTGATTACCAGCATGCCTGGCATCGGCTTCCGACTCGGCGCCGAATTCCTCGCCGCCGTCGGCGACCCGACACTGATCGGCTCGGCCGACCAACTCGCCGCCTGGGCCGGACTGGCCCCCGTTCCCCGCGATTCGGGGAAACGCACCGGACGGCTGCACACTCCGCAGCGCTACAGCCGACGACTGCGTCGGGTGATGTACATGTCCGCCCTGACCGCAATCCGCTGCGACCCGCAATCTCGGGCCTACTACCAGCGCAAACGAGATGAGGGTAAACGGCCCATCCAAGCCACGATCTGCCTGGCCAGACGCCGCACAAACGTCCTCTACGCACTCATCCGCGACAACCGCACCTGGCAACCCGATTCACCCCAAATCACCGAATCGGCGGCTTGACATCTTCATTGAGAGTCCTTTCCGCATTTCGCCGACGCAGGATCACCACCGTACTGACCACAGGTCTGGACCGCGAGACGTTCGACCTATTGCTACGCAGCCTCGGGTGGACAGACATTGCGGATTTCACCCTCAGCGGTGACGACGTACCCCCGGGTCGACCCGCACCAGATCTGATTCTGACGGCGTTCTTGCGCGCCAGCACAGTCGATATCCGTGACGTGCTCACCGTGGGTGACACCACCAACAACCTTATGGCTGCTCACCGCGCTGGTGTCATCAACAGCTATAGGATCACCGGTGGCGCACACAGCCGCTTTGCCCTGGAAGCCGCCCCACACAGGGCGATCATCGACTCTATCGACGAGTTGTGCCTCTGCGGGTTGCTGCGGCTACCCTCGCGCCTCATGACTGACGGTATCAGGACTTGGATCGGCGGCGTTCTGAGCGCCTGCGGTCTGGTAGACGATCAGACTCGAGTCGATCGACTCGTCGACGAAGTAGTACTGAGCTCCCGTGAGATACCGCATGTATCGGTCGAAGTTCTCCTCATCCGTGGCGGCCACTGCGGCGGCTCGGTTGCGCTCGAGTCGTTCAGCCCAGATACCGAGGGTCTTGATGTAGTGGTTACGCAGAGACAGTGTTTCGAGCACGGTGAAGCCGGCACGTTCACCGTGCTCGACCATCATTGCGGTGGTCGGGATCCGGCCTCCGGGGAAAATCTCGGTGATCATGAACCTGACGAATCGGGCAAGTTCGAAGGTCAGCTTCTTGCCGCGGGCCCGCAGGTCGTTGGGGTGATAGCCCACGCTGCTTTGGATAGTCATCCGGCCATCGTCAGGGAGCACGGTCCGGCACATCGTGAAGAAGTCGTCGTAGCGCTCGAACCCAAAGTGCTCGAACGCCTCGATTGACACGATCCGATCAACCGGTTCGCAGAACTGCTCCCAGCCTTGGAGACGGATGTCGAAGCTGCGCTCGGAATTGACGTCGGACAGCAGTTGTGTGCAGTAGGCCTGCTGATTTCTGCTCAATGTCAGACCGATCACGTTGACGTCGTACTTCTCCATGGCGCGCTGCAGGGTCAGGCCCCAGCCGCAGCCGATATCAAGCAAGGTCATACCTGGCCTGAGGTTAAGCCGTTGCAGATGCTGATCGACGTTGGCGATTTGCGCCTCGGACAGTGTGCAGTTCGGTCCGGTGAAGAAGCCGCAACTGTACTTGCGGGTGGGGTCCTGGAAGACGCCGAAGAAGTCATCAGAAAGGTCGTAGTGGGCCTGAATGTCTTCGAAATGCGGTTTCATTGACGCTTCGGCGTGCGGGTGAGCGGGCATGCGTTGCGCATTCCTTTTCGGTTGTCACGGTTGGGGTGTTTGCCGGAGTTGGTCGAGGCGCTGGTTGTGTCGTCGCTCCGCTAGGAGCGTCTGGGAGTGTATCCGTCAGACTCGCGCGGCCACGTTGGCGCGGCGAGTCCGACGGGCACACTGTGGCACTACTTGGAAGACCAGGCATCGATGACGAGTCTGCCGCTGGCGGTGAGCTCTTCGAGCCAGGCGAGGGCTCGCTCTTGGTCGTCGTTACCCGATCGAGTGCGGTAGACATCGAGCAGGGCTCGCTTGACCCCCGGAACCAATCGAGCCCCGTCCCCGCACACTCGCAACTGCCTCTGTTCTTCCTCGATCATGTGCCAGACCTCGCGGCCCTCCTTAACGATGCGATCCTGAACGAACGGGCAGTTGTCCTCGGGTGCAGCGAAATACGTGGGCCGTAGATCAACTACGCCGTTCAATTGTGCTTCCTCGAGTTCTGCGCGGTGAAGGAAGTCGACATCAGGGTGATCGCAACCGAAGTAGCAGAGCAGCGGTGCGGCGTCTGCGCTGTGGGCCCGGTCCTGGATCACGCCACGAAACGGTGCCAGTCCGGTGCCAGCGCTGATGACGATTGCCGGTTGATCATTCTCCAGACGGAAGCCATCTGAGCACGGCAGCACGCGGCCCAGCACCGTGTCTCCTTGTTGCAGTCGGCTCACGTAGGTGGAGGCAGTTCCGCGATATGTTCCCTCGCCTGACAGGTGAGGGGCATCGACAGCGGCCACCATCAAGTCGACGTGGCCTGGCTGCGCGGCCGGTGACGACGATACAGAGTACCGCCGCGGAGCCAGTGCCGGCAGCATAGCGAGGAAGGTGTCGACGCCGAGCTCGACCGACCGATAGCTTTCCAGTAGATCCAGCAGCGACACTCGAGCGGTCGTGATTCTGGCAGCGAACTCGTCGGCATCGTCGACGAGCTTCTGCAACGCCGTGCGCTCGGGCGGGCATGAGCACCGCGCGATCAATGCCTCGATCTGCTCGATCGTGACCGGGCACTGCAGTTCCACGTATCGACTGAAGACCTCGCCCAAGGTGATGGGTCGTTCGGTGGGGATGTGACCCGGGACCCGACCATGACGGCGGATGATCACCAGCTCGGTGAGATCGGCACCGAAGCGACGTTGCACTCGTGCGATCAGCTCGGCCGGGTTCTGCGGAAGCAGTGCAAGGTGATCGGCGGTGCGATACGTCGTCCCTGCTGGTAGTTCGAGGCGAAGAAACATCTTCGATCGCCCCAGTGGGTGCGTGGTGTCGACCAATTCATGGGCCGAAACGACCGTCATCGGTTCGAGACCGTGCCTGCTCTGCAGGTCCTGGTCCAACGACCACACTGCTGACTCGATGGTGAGGCCGGCGTCGTGTTCATCCGGCGGCTCGGCGGTGATGCCGTCACGAGGCAGGATCGTCGCCCACAGGTCGGTGTTCCAGCGTTCGACTTCTCCGGTGAAGTCCCCGGCGACGTCTGCGGCGCCGCGGTCGATGAGCCGGTGCCCACCGGCGGCTGACAAGCGTGCGTCGATCATGGTGGGGACGTGTTGGTAGGTGGCAGCCCAGTTGCGGTCACCGACTCCTAGAACTGCGTATCGCAGTCCGTCGAGGGAGCCAGGGGTCACGAATTCCAGCCAGGGCAGGAATTCGTCGGCGTCGTCGGTGGGCCTGCCGTTGTAGGACGACGCCACCACCAGTACCACCGAGTCCGGACGCAATTGCCCGACCGCATCGTTCAGGGAACCCAGCGTGGCGTTGTAGCCGGCTTGTGTTGCGCGGTCGGTGATATCACGGGCCAGCCGTGCCGATGTGCCCAAATTGGACCCGTGCAGCACCGTGAGCGTGGTTCCCAGCTCGACTGCGTTGCCTGGCTGCGCCACCACAGTGCTGGCGTGGCGCCCGGTGTCGGCCGGCCGAACGCTGCGATCAGCGGGTAGGCGGCGGGCCAGCTTCAGCGTCAGGCCGCCCGGTTTGATCGTCAAGGCTTCGGTGATCTTGAGTTGATAGTTGGAGTAGTCGTTGAGGCGGTACCGGTGAATGATCATGGCCAGGACAAGGGTTGCTTCGTGGAGTGCGAATTGCCGTCCAATACAGGCGCGTTCACCGTTGCCGAAGGGCTTGTACAGGTGCATGGGTCGTTTGCTGACGTTTTCGGTGTTGAAGCGCTCGGGATCGAATGCTTCAACGCTGTCGCCCCATTCAGGTGAACGATGTAGAGGCGGGGTGAGGATCGTGACCACGTCGCCGCGTTTGACTGCGTAGCGTCCGCCGATGACAGTATCTTCGAAGGGTTCGACAGCGTAGCCAGGAGCTGTCGGCCACAGCCGAAGAGTTTCATTGAGGATCTGCTGCACGTAGGTCAACCGTCCGATGTCGGTGTAGGACGGATCGATGTCGTCCGAGGTTCCCCACAAGGTATCGACTTCAGCTTGGGCGCGGGCCAGCACCGCTGGGTTCTTGGCGAGGTAGTAGAGAGCAAAAGACATTGCACCGCTAGTAGTTTCGTGTCCGGCGACCAGGAAGGTGATGACTTGGTTGCGGACGTTCTCCGGGTCCAGGCGTTGCCCGGTGTCTTTGTCAGCAGTGTTGAGCATGCGGCCGAGCAGGTCGTCGGTGTGGTTGTCGCCAGATTCGAGGCGCTGGCGCACAACGTCGTCCACCACGTTGTGCATCAAAGCGATGTCGCGCTCGTACTGCTCGCCGCTTGTGCGTTTGAACGCGTTCATGATCGGCAGGGTCGCCGCCAGACCTTGCGCGTGGTGCAGCGCTCGGCTCATGGCTTCGACAAAGGGATGAGGGGTCTCTCGCTGGAACGATTCCAGGTCGAAACCGAAACCGCACAGGCCGATGGTGTCGAAGGTCAACCGCGTCATGTCCTCCGGTACCTCTACTACTGAGGCAGCGGCTGCGTAACGGTCCCACCGATCGAGGAGCTTTCGCGCGACATCGACCATTGTCGCGTGGTACTGGCTCATAGCCTCGAGCGAGAACGCGGGGAGCAGAATGTTGTGGGCCTTGCGCCAGTTGGGTTCATCGTTGAAAGCGGTGAACAGGCCGTCGCCGCCGATGTCGCGCAGCTGAACTAGCTCGGTGTAGACGCTCTTACAGAACCTTTCGGTGTCCGAGAGTTCGGCCACCAGGTCTCCGTCCGAGACGACGATCGTGTTGGTGTTCGCGATCCTCAGCCGCATGATCGGTCCCAGTTCCTTGGCCTGGGCCATCATCCACTGCATGGGGTTCTCGCGCGGGACGCTGAAGGTGTGCCCAACCAGCGGTAGTCCTGGTGGCTCGGGGATAGAGCCGAAGAGAGCAACAGGTGAGGTGGTCAAGATGGGTTCCTTCCCGTGTCGGGGGGCTCAGGCGTGGCGACGGGTCGATCATGTGAGAGCTATCGCGGGAAGTACCGCGCCAGACGTTCTTTGTGGCCCGCTGCGGGTCTGATCAGGGTTTGACCAGGATGCGGATCGGGTTGCCTTCGGGTTCCTTGAGCATGTCGATGCCTCGTTGCACGTCGTCCAGCGGCACGATCTGACTGATCGAGCGAGAAAGGTCGAGGCGTCCGCGTGAGACGAGTGTCGCCAGAGTGCCGATGTCCTCGTTGTGGTAGCCGAGGTGTCCGAGTACCTGTCGGTGCCCGAAGTTGAAGTCTGACGTCGACCCGAGGGAGGGAGTGTCGGCGCTCATACCGACACCCACGAGTTTGCCTCCCACAGCTACGGCGGCAAGTGCCTGCTCGAACGTCGTGGTCACCCCCACTGCGTCGAAGCTGACGTTGAGGTTTTCGCCGTCAGTGGCGGCGGCGATCTTGGAGATCAGTTCAGGATCGCGGGCATCGAAGGCATAGTCGGCACCGAGATCCAGCGCGCGGTCGAGCACAGCCGGTTTGATGTCGACGGCGATGATGGGTGCGGCGCCGACCAGGCGGGCTAGTTGCACGATGTGTGTACCGACCCCGCCGACACCCCAGACGCCGACGGACTCCCCGACGCGCACGTTGGCGGTCCGTACTACGGCGCCGAATGGTGTTGACACTGCATCGGCGAGGATCGCGGCGTGCTCGAGCGAGACGTTGTCAGGAATTCGTGTGAGCCCGATAGCTTGTGCGACAGTGTATTCGGCCCAGCCGCCGTCGTAGCCGAAGGCCATGATGCTCGGGCTCAGGCAGTTCGCGGCGTCGCCCCGCGCACACTTCGCGCATGTCCCGCAGGTGCGGCCCGCGGCCACCACCACGCGGTCGCCCACCGCCCAGCCCGATACGTCGGGTCCGAGGGCAGCGATGGTGCCCGACGCTTCGTGCCCCTGGGTGATGACGGGGAGTTCGGCGGGGAACGTGCCGTCCAGCAGGCTGAGGTCAGAATGGCAGATTCCGCAGAATGCGACCTTCACCAGTACCTCGCCGGGGCCCGCGATGGGGATGGCGACGTCTTCGATGACCACTGTGCCGGTGTCGGCGTAGAAGCGCTGCGCGCGCATTGAATCGTTCATAACGTGTCCTTGTCGTAGCTGAGTTGATGGACGACAGCGAGTCGTCGTTGGGTGGACGCGCTCCGGATACTCAGAGTCCGCGCCCATCTGCGTAACGGCCGTCGCCGAGACTGAGCAGGTGTTTGCGGACAGCGACGCGTGCACGATGGAGTCGCGACATGACCGTTCCCAGAGGCACTCCCGCGATTCGGGCTATCTCTTTGTAGCGGAAGCCCTCGATGTCTGCGAGGTAGAGAACGAGGCGTTGCGGTTCTGTGAGTCCTTCTAGTGCGTTCTTGACGTCGTCGTCAGCGACGGTGTCGAGGGCGGCCTGTTCGGCGGACCGGGCCGATGGCCCGTGACGTTGACCGCGAGTTGATTCCACATCGTTGAGGCCACCGGTGAGCAGTTCCTCGGGCCGACGCGCACGTGCGCGATAGAAGCTGATCCAGGTGTTGGACTGGATTCTCAGCAGCCAGGCTTTGATGTTTGTTCCGGGCTGAAACGTGGAGAAGCCGGCGAAAGCCTTGAGCATGGTTTCTTGCACCAGGTCCTCGGCGTCGGCGTGGTTCCGAGTCAGCCTGCGGGCCGCGCGGAGAAGATCGTTGACCAGCGGCAGGACCGCTTCAGCGAAGCGCGCAGACGCCCCCACAGTGCCGGCGGCCTCGTCGGCCGTTCTCCGGTGCGGATGATCGCTGACAGCACGGGTCGGGGAAAGAGCCTCTCGGACAACGGACTTCGTTGAGCTCTCGTATGCGTCGCGCGTCGTTGTCATTTCAGCTCGCCTTTACATGTGGAAGGAGCCTTGCAGTAAGCGGTCCGGACGACGGCGGTACTTCGAGTGGCACGATGGCATGACCCCGGTCGATGACATCGCCCGCCCGCTGCTGTGGCTGTCGACGGTATGACCCGCACACCCAACTGATGCCCGAACCCGTGCGGATTGAAGGCCGACGGGCACCAGACGTCGTGCGCCTCGATGGTGTCGATGACCTCGCTGTTCTTCGAAGCAGCTGCAGCCCTCAGGCCGTGGTGCGGCGGGCAGTCGAGGATGCTGGCGGGGCTTTCCATGTCCTCAGCGACATCCCAAGCGGGCCTCTTACACGTGTCAGCGCGATGCCTGCTCAAGGGGCTTGCTCCCCGCTGCGGGGTCTCGCTGTGGATTTCATCCCTGGACGAATACTCACGAACGACGTGACCCCCCCGTTTCGCAGTGGCTGGGGTCGGGGCGATGGTTTTCCGCAGTGGACGGGTCCTGTCCGGGCTGCGCGTGTTCGGTCCGGTGGAACTGCAGCACTCCGTCGTCGATGGCGCGGTGTCGCATCGTGATGACGTCTTCGATGTAGTTCATGCCTTGTCGCCATGGCGCGCGGGGCCCGCTGCTGGGCATGCGGTCGAGCGCCCGTTTGACGTAGCCGGCCTCGAAGTCGAACAGCGGCCGGCGCGGCATCGTCAGGTCATCGGGGTGCGGCACGCAGCTGGTGTAGCCGTGGCTGTCCATGAATTCGATGAGCCGACACAGGTACTGACTGACCAGATCGGCCTTCAAGGTCCACGAGGAGTTGGTGTAGCCCAGCGTGTACACGAAGTTGGGGACGTCGCTGAGCATCATGCCCTTGTAAGCGAAGGCCTCGGCTACGTTCACCCGATTTCCGTTGACGCGGAGGTCGATGCCGCCGAAGAAGAGTAGGTCCAGTCCTGTTGCGGTGACCACGATGTCGGCTCGCAGTGTTGTGCCCGACGTCAGCCGTATGCCTACGTCGGTGAAGGTGTCGATGGTGTCGGTCACCACTGACGCCCGTCCGGACTTCAGCGATCGGAACAGGTCGCCGTCTGGGGCCGCGCACAGCCGCTGATCCCACGGCTGGTAGCTGGGGGTGAAGTGCGCATCGACGTCGGCTGCCGGCAAGTGTTCAGCGACGTTCTTGCGCACCATTGCTCTGATGATGCTCGGGCACCGGCGGCTCAACTCATACACGGCCCAGGCCGTGGCCACGTTCTTCCATCGCGTGAGCCGATAGGACAACTTTGAACCCACGAGCCGACGCAGGGTGTTTGCGATGACGTCCTGGGAGGGGACGGACATGATGTAGGTGGGCGAGCGTTGCAGCATCGTCACGTGAGCCGCGGACTTCGCGAGGGCGGGCACCAGCGTCACGGCGGTCGCGCCGCTGCCGATGACCACGATGTCCCGGCCAGAGTGATCGAGGTCCTCAGGCCACTGCTGCGGATGGACTACCCGACCCTCAAAGGTATCTATGCCCTTCAGTTCAGGGGTGTAGCCGGCATCGTAGGAGTAGTAGCCCGAGCACATGACCAGGAAAGAGCACTCGAAGAACCGGGTGGTCTCCCCCGCAATCACCTTGACCCGCCAGGTCGAGGTGGCTGCGGACCAGTCGGCGGCCACGACCCGGTGCCCGAACCGGATGTGGGCGTCGATGCCGCTCTCGGTTGCCGTGGATTTGATGTAGTCCAGAATGGAAGCGCCGTCGGCGATGGACTTGGCGTCGGTCCACGGCCGGAACCGGTAGCCCAGGGTGTGCATATCGGAGTCCGAGCGGATGCCGGGATACCGGAACAGATCCCACGTACCGCCGATCTGCGGGCGTGATTCCAGAATGGCGAAGCTACGATCCGGATGCGCCGACTTCAGGTGGTGGGCGGTGCCGATGCCTGACAGGCCGGCACCGACAATCAAGATGTCGAGTCGCTCCGCGGTGCTCATCGGGCCATCACCGTGCCCAGCCGCTTCGCCGCACGCGAGCTGAGAGCCGCTTGCACCGCGGCAATGCCGATGGGGTAGCGGGTCGGTGCCAGCCGGACCAGCGCGTCGATGACCTTGGCGTCGATGCCGACGAGGATCCGCGACTGTCCTCGCTCGACCCCTTCGACGATGATGTCCGCCGCCGCCTCCGGCGTCGTCATTGCAAGCGCATCGAACTCTTCGGCGATGTCATCCGGTGTTCGTCCCCACCCTTCCGTGTCCTCACGGAGACGGCCGTTGCGGGCGATGTTGGTTTTGACCCCACCGGGGTGGATGGTGACCGCCCGGACGCCCGTGCCGCGCAACTCGTGACGCAGTGACTCCGTGAATCCACGCACGGCGAACTTCGAGGCGCAGTAGGCGCTCTCGTTGCCGACTCCGATGAGACCGTAGACGCTGGAGGTGTTGACGATCGCGCCGGCGGACTGACCTAGCAACTGTGGCAGGAAGGCGCGCGTGCCGTTCACAACGCCTCGGTAGTTGATCTCGTGCAGCCAGTCCTCGTCGTCGCTGACACCGTTGCGGATGCTCGCGCTCAGGGCGACGCCGGCGTTGTTGAAGACCGCTCCGATCGGCGCGGGCGCCCACGATGCCACCTGCGCGGCGAACTCACCCACCGCCGCGGCGTCGCGTACGTCCACCACGTCGGTCAGGCACGCGCCAGAGAGCATCGACAAGGTCTCCTTGAGGCCGACCTCGTCGACGTCGGCGATTGCGACGGGACACCCCGCTGTCGAGAGCCGGTGCGCCAGCGCCCGGCCGATGCCGGAGCCGGCGCCGGTGATGACTACGGTCCTGCCGGTCAGTGTCGTTCTGCGATTGAACATCGGTGTTCCTCTCCAGATGCGGACGCGGGCCGCGGTGACGTGTCGCTTTTCGCTCGTGCGAGGCGCGTGACCCCAGTCGATCGTCGGTACTACGGAGTACCTACCCCATGGGTACTCTAGAGCACCCATGGGCGTCAAGCGACGTTGTTCGGGGACGGAGAGGCTTGTTGATGAATGAAGATGGGGTGCGATACCCGGGAAACCCCGGTGCCCGGCGTTTGCGCCGGGCCACGGGGGCGCGGGCGGGGACAACTCCTCTGGGTTTGCTGAGCTGCGCGATTACCGCCGAGGTGGGGGCGTCGCTGGCTATGCAGGCAGCAGTGGAACACCCCTGGTGGTATCTGGTGGTCGTCCTCGGGTATGGCGTCGGGTTTGCACTTCTGGTGCGCATTCTGAAGTCGGGCACGGCGGTCGGGGTGGCGTACGGCATTTGGGCAGCCAGCGGCGTCGCCCTGACCGCCCTGTGCGCCGCCCTGCTGTTCGGCCACACACTCTCCGGCACGTCGGTGGGCGGCATTGCCCTGATCGTCGTGGGGGTCGTTCTGGTCGAGTGGGGCGCGCAGGCTGGTCACCGGCGGATCGGCCGGGAGCTCTGATGCAGTGGTGGATTCTAGGATTCGCGATCCTCAGCGAGGTGAGCGCGACTCTGTGCCTCAAAATCGCCGTGGACCGCGGCCGTCCGTCGTGGTACTTGGTCGTGATCCTCGGTTACGTGATCGCCTTTTCCTGCCTGGCCTGGAGCCTGTCGCTCGGCCTGCCGATCGGGATCGCCTATGGCGTGTGGGCGGCGTGCGGAGTGGCGCTAACAGCGATCTTCGCACGGCTGTTCCTGCGAGAGCCGCTGACGCGGACCATGGCATGCGGCATCTTGGTGATCGTTGTGGGGGTGTGGCTCGTGGAGGCGGGGCACTGACGCATTTAACCGTGTGAGTCTCAGGTCGGTTGCGGCGTGTCGACGTCAAGTGACAGCAGTGCCGCCGTGCTGGCTATCGCCAGATCCACTCCGTCGGCGATCCGGCCGGATGACTGCAGGATGTCGGCGACGAGTTCATTCAGCGCGCCTTGGACCATCATCGCGTGCAGCCGGGTGGCGGGTTCGATTCCGGCGCGCCGAAACTGCTCGTTGTCGGTCATGGTGGTGATGAGGGAGGCGAAGGCGTCGTTGCTCTGGCGGATCACCGGCTCGGCGATCTCTCCCAGGTAGGGGAGTTCGCGAATGGAGCACAGGTGGACTGCCGGCCACCGTTCGACATGAGCGAAATAGACGCGGATCGCCTTGTCCACCTGCGACTTCCACGACAGTCGCGGGTCTACCGCCGCACGCAGGTCCGCGATCAGACTGGCGTTGACATCCTTCATCAGCGCCAAGAGGGCGTCGTCTTTGGTCCCGAAGACACGGTAGAAGGTCCGACGAGATGCCTTGGCCAGGCTGACCACGTCGGTAACAGCGGTCTTGCGGTAGCCCTTGACTTCGATGGACTGCGCCAGGGCTCGGATTAGGCGCTCGTGCGCGTCGACGGGGACTGAGCCCGGCAGAGGAGTGGAATGACTCATCGCTGCGCGCCTTTTCCCCACGACGCCAGCCATGGACGGATTGTAGCGAGTCTGGGCCGCCGCTCGGCGGCGCAGACTCGCCTCAGTGCAATCGTCATCGTGGGCGCGGTGATCAGACCGAGGGTCGCCGCAGCTAGCCCCGCAGGTCCTTGCGCAGTATTTTCCCGGACGCCGACTTCGGTATGGCGTCGATGAACTCCACCCGGCGCACCTTCTTGTACGGCGCGACGTTGTCGGCCACGAACGCCATGACCTGTTCTTCGTCGACGGCGGCGCCGGACTGCTTGACGACAAAAGCTTTCGGGATCTCCTCACCGTCAGCATCGGTGACACCGATGACGGCGGCATCGGCGATGCCGGGATGGGTCAGCAGTAGGGCCTCGAGTTCGGCGGGCGGCACCTGATACCCCTTGTACTTGATCAGTTCCTTGAGCCGGTCGACGATGTACACGCAACCAGTGGAGTCCACACACGCCATGTCGCCGGTGTGCAGGAACCCGTCGCCGTCGATGGTCTCGGAAGTCGCCTTGTCGTTGCCCAGATAGCCGGCCATCACATTGGGGCCGGAGAACCACAATTCGCCGGCCTCGCTACGACCCGACTCCGGAATGCCGATTTCGGCGCCGGTTTCCGGGTTGATGATCTTGCTGACGGCATTTGGCACAGTCCAGCCCACTGAGCTCAGGGGCGGGGTCACCCCGACGCTTTGCTCACCACCGTCGAAGGGCATGCAGTGGCTCACCGGGGAGAGTTCACTCATCCCGTAGCCCTGCACAACCCGGCAGCTGATCCGCTTGGCGACGGCATGGCCCAGATCCTCGTCCAGGGGTGCGGCGCCCGACATGACGACCTTCAGTGACGACAGATCGAACTGGTCGATGACTGGGTGCTTGGCCAACGCGACCGCGACCGGCGGGGCGATGTAGCCAACGGTGCACCGGTGGTTCTCGATGTTGGTCAGGAACTTCTGCAGATCGAAGGACGGCATGATGACCAGCCGGGCCCGGGCGCGCAACGCGGCGTTCAGCAGAACTGTCATCCCGTAGATGTGAAAGAACGGGAGCACGGCGATGATCACGTCATCGGCGGTGATCCCCTGGATGGAACTGAACTGTGCGACGTTGGCCACGAGGTTGCGATGGGTGAGCATGACGCCCTTGGGATTGCCCGTTGTCCCGGAACTGTAGGGCAGCGCCGCCAGATGTGTCGCGGCGTCGAACGAGACCATGGGGGAGTCGGCGCCGCAGGCCAGCAGATCATCGACACTTAGATGCTCGGCCGCAGCGGCTTGGCCGGCGCCGTCGAGCACCACTACCTCGCTGGGGGACAGGCCGGCGTGCGCAGCGCCTTCGGCGGCCTGGGGCAGCAGTGCGCAGACGGTGATGAGCATCGTGGCGTGCGCGTCGGTCAACTGCGTGGCAATGTCCTTGGCGGTGAACAGCGCGTTGATGGTGGTGGCCGTCGCCCCGGCGCGCAGGATGCCGTGGAACGCGACTGCGAAGCCCGAGCTGTTGGGGGCAAGCAGACCCACGACGTCGCCGACACCGATTCCGCGGCCGGCCAGACCCGCGGCGAAGGCATCGATGCGGGTGATCAGACCCCGGTAGGTCAGCTCGGTGCCCGTCGGGGCGTCCACCAGCGCCACCCGATCGGCATCGGCGTCTGATAATTCGCCGAACAGGTAGTCGTAGACACCGGTGTCGGGAATCTCGACCTCGGGGTACGGGCTGGTGATTGTCACGACGCTCCTTCGGTGTCGAGTTGGGCGATGAATTCTCTTGGTGGCCACAACCGGTATGACGTGTCGATCAGCTTCGCCACCTCCTCCCGATCAGGGTTCGAGTCACTGCCGTCGCCGTCAGATCCAGGCCCAACCAACAAGGGGACTCGGGTACATCAGGCAGAGGAACTTGCTGTCCTGGCTCATGCGGCCGCTCGGTCGGATCAAGGGGGAGTGGCCGTGGCGGACCATCTCGCCCGCCGACTGCTTGGAATGTCGCCCTACAGACCAAGCTCTCGGGGCGTGGAACATCGGCCTGCCGTGCGAGATCTTGTCGAGTGGCCCGGGGAAGCTCCGAGCGATTCGCCGCACGTCCTATCGCGCGGCAGCCGTATCGAGCAAGCCGCTGCTCGATCGTCCGCCCTATGCCCGAAGCCGCGCCGGTGATGACCGCAGTGTGGCGGCGAGCGGATCAGGCCTCTGATGGTGCATCGCTTCTCCGTTTCTAGATGGTCGAGCTGAAGGTGCCTGGGGCGGCCGCAGCCTGGACATCGCCGCGCACTTGCGGCGGCAGGTCGGTGGTGCCCGCCTGGTCGGCGACGGCGTCAACGAGCTGCGGCCAGAACGCAGGAGGGTAGTCGTGGCCCAATCCGGGTACGACCCACAGTCGCGAATGCCCGATGGCCCGGTGGGTGGCCCGGCCGCCCGATGTGGCGACCATCCGGTCGCGGTCTCCGTGGATCACCAGTGTCGGCGCGATTATGCGAGCGAGTTCGGCAGTGCGGTCGCCGGTGGCCAGTATCGCCGCAAGCTGCCGGGAGGCTCCGCCGGGGCTCGGGTCGCGGCGCCAGGCCGCAGCGGCGTGGTCGCGTATCCAGGCTTCGTCCTGCGGGAAGCCAACGGAGCCGATGTGAGCGTACGTCGCGACATCGGCGTCGGCGGCCTCGTGGGCCGAGGACGGTGGCGAGGCGAGCATCCTCAACCAGGTCGACCAGGCGGGCCGTCCGATGCGCGGCGCACCGGTGGTGGAGAACATGGAGGTCAGGCTGGCCACTCGCTGCGGCCACCGGCTGGCAACGACCTGCGCGATCATGCCGCCCATCGACGCGCCGAAGACATGGGCCCGTTCAATCGCCAGCGCGTCCAGCAGCCCTACGGTGTCGCGGGCCAGGTGGTGGAGACCATAGGTATCGCTGGGGTAGCGACCGGTGAGCATGGCCAGCAGCCCGGGGGGCTTCGCGCTCGCGTGAGTCGACCGGCCGCTGTCGCGGTTATCGAAGCGAATCACCCGAAAACCGCGCCCGGCCAGTGCCTCGCACAGCGGTAACGGCCAGGACAGCAGTTGCTGGCCCAGTCCGGCGACGAGTAGCAGTGGCGTCGCATCGGCGTCACCGATCTGCTCGAAGCACAACGTGATCCCTTGGCCGACATCGGCGAACTCCTCACGGGGGTCGGTCATCACGCCACGACCTCGCCGACCGCGGCGTCGACCCTGCCGACGACCTGCGGCACAGTGCGGCGATGCCAGACGGCCCGGCCACCGTCGCCCGGGGTCCAGGCCACACCCCGGGAGCGCCACTTCTCGTCCGGGGCTGTCGTGGGGGACAGCTCATAGTCCTGCAGCAAGGTGCGCAACACGACGTTCATCTCCATGTCGGCGAAGGCGGCACCGATGCACCGGCGGGTGCCACCACCAAACGGAATCCAGGAGTACATACCGGGTTTGGCGCCAATGAACCGGTCGGGGTGGAACGTCATGGGGTCAGGGAAAACGTTCTCGTCGAGCTGTACCTGGTCGAGCGCGACCACAATCTGGTAGCCCGGCGGGATCACCCACTGGCCCAGTTGCAGGGGCTCCCCGGCGATCATCCGCGCGACCTCGGTAACAACCGGCCGGGTGCGCTGGACCTCGAGCACCGTGGCTGCCAACAGCTCGGTTCCACCTCGATCGATCTCCTCGACGAGTCGGTCGAGGAGCGCAGGATGGCGTCGCAGCCGTTCGACGGCCCAGGCAAGTGTGTTGGCCGTGGTCTCGTGCCCTGCGCCGAGCAGGGTGAAAAGCTCATCGGCGATCTCGGTGTCGGTCATCGCTTCGCCGTCCTCGTAGGTGCTCTGCACCAGCATGGCCAGGACGTCGTCGCGTTCGGACAGCGTCGGATCGGCGCGCGTGGCCGCGATGAGGTCGAGCACCACTGCGTCATACTCGGCACGCATCGAGCGGAATCGTGCCCAAGCCCCCCATCTGCGGTCGGGGTCGGCGAACGGTGAGGCGGTCAGCTTGGCTCCGAGTTCCACCATCGGCGGCATGATGCGTCGCAACTGCTCCAGGTGTGCGCCTTCGGCGCCGAGGACGGCGCGCAGGATGATGTTGAGCGTCAAGCGCATGAATGGCTCGGCGGACTCCATCTCCTCGCCCATCCGCCACGTCGTGGCCTCGCGGCGGGTCTCCTCGATCATGAGCTGCTCGTGGGCCCTCATCTGTCTGCCGTGGAAGGGCGGTACCAGGAGCTTGCGTCGGCGTCGGTGCGCTTCGCCCTCCAGTGCGAACGTCGACCCGGGCCCGAGGACGTTGCCGAGGTTGGGGACCCCGTTACCGGCGATCTCAGTACTGGCGGTGAAGAGTTCCTTGGTCAGATCGGCGGTGGTCAACACGACGCAGCGCCCGTAGGGCGCCATCTTCATGGTGAAGGTCGACCCGTGGCGGCACTGAAGTCCGGTCAGAAGACGTCTGCGGAAATAGATCCAGCCGGCGAGCAAAACCGGGCCGGGGAGCCTGGTCGCCTCCGGTAGGCGGGCCGCCGAGGGGGTAGTGAGCGAGTTCATGTCTTCTCTCCCTTTCGACGTCGGGTACTTAACAGTACCCTCCGTACCGTACAGCGATGTGAGTGCCACCACAATGTTCGGTGGGTGCAAAGCCGGGGCGAAGAGAATCCTGACCGGCAATCGCCATGGAATCCGGTCGAGGTGGTGGCTGTCGTCCCGCGATTCCTTCGCCTGCGCCGCCCTAACTCTCGGAGTGAAACGGACCGCTTAGGCGCGAAGACGCACTCTGTCGGCAGCGAATTGCGCTGCTTCGGTGGTCATCCCAGCTGTGCGATATGCGCTGTGGGCGGAGCGTTCAAAGCCGTCTGGCGAGCACACCGGGTCCCCAACCATACAGAGGTCGATGGTCCGGTCGGCATACCGCGAGCCGATGGTAATGGGTGGGGCTGTTTGGACGAGCATGTGCACAAAGCCTTGCGTGGGTTTGCCGAACAACACTACGGCGGCGACATGATCGGCGATCTCGGGTGGTAGCGGGCCCGTAATTCCGGGCGGCAGAGCGTATCCCGGCGGAACGACGTCGGTGGTGGTGTAGGCCGCCACGGCGGCTCCCTGTGAGTACCCGCCGAGCACGATCTGCGTTTCCGGGCATTGCGCGGCGATCGCCGCAACTCTGGTGCTCGCGTCGGCAACCCCGTCGGCCGCCCGGGGAAAATCGAGGGAGGCAGGATAATTCACGGGGTAGAGATCTACGGACTCATCGGGCAGATGGGCGCGCAGTGCGTCGACGAACGCTTGTCCTGTTTGCCCGGGTCCTGGCGCTTCGAAGGTGCCGCGAGCGAAGACCACCTCGACTCCTGGGCAGGGGTCGGCGGACGCCGCGGGGATGAGTGTCAACGACGACGCGAGGGCCGTCAGGGCTACCGTTAGCAGAAGGGGTAGGCGGCGTCGTCCGGCGTACGTCAACGTTCCGGCCTTTTTGTCGGCGATGGTGGGATGCGAAGTCGATCGGAATCTACGTTGTCCAGACCTCAGGCGGGTGTCATGCATGTTGGTTCTCCAGTGGGAGTTCGAATGTGAGCTGAGGGGATCGCGAGCGCCACGAGACTGCGGTT
Organism: Mycobacterium toneyamaense; assembly: GCF_055384815.1. Classification (NCBI taxonomy): domain Bacteria; kingdom Bacillati; phylum Actinomycetota; class Actinomycetes; order Mycobacteriales; family Mycobacteriaceae; genus Mycobacterium; species Mycobacterium toneyamaense. The sequence continues at coordinate 4,100,227 of NZ_AP040333.1, read as the reverse complement.
GGTCGGCGCATGATTCATGGCATCACGATCGGATTGGTGGGCTGTGAAGGGTCTTGGCGTCGGCGTCGGCCAACCCCGGAGCGCCAGCTGGTGATCGCGGTTACCGCAACCGAGACAAGGGTCTGAGCGCCTGCACCTCAAGGGTAAGCAGCGGGCTCACTCTCCGCCGTCGTCGACGACGTTCTGCACGTCCTCTGGGGTCAGGAGTTGTCGCGTGGCGGCCGCGCGAGCTGCTGCCAGGTCAGGATTGTCGGAACTGGCGAAATCGATGGCCAGGGATCCGTTGAAGGTGGTGATGTACGCGCTTTCTGTCATGTGCAGGCCGGGGATGTCGAGTCCCTGTGGCGACTGCCATTGTTGATAGGATGCTGGGTGAAAATCGATGAGCGAAACGCTCGGCGGGGTAACGAGTTCGGGTATCCGCCCCCAGTTGGTGCTGCTCAGTGTTTCCCCGGGAGTCAGCACTGCGGGCAGTTCGGGGAACTCGTCATTGGATAGTGCCGCCACTAGTCCCAAGAGCTCGGCGATCATGCCTCGGTCCAGATCCGCTGCGAGCTTGGTATTGAGTTTGCGGGCCATCTCGTACATTCCGTCCCCAGCGACATCGGCCCCTGTCGCAAACACCGGGGCTATCACATTCGTGCCCTCGGTGAGTCCCACCGGCGGGTTCAGACGTGAGCGTAGGTCGACGGTGTACATGTAGGCGATCTCGCGCACGTCGACGGAACGTACCTGCGCTTCGGCAAGAATCAACGCAGCCGAGATGACGCCATTGACTGTCGTGTGCTGCGACCGTGCGTTGGAGATGAGTTGTGTTGTCTGCGCCGGCGGCAGCCGCAGCCGGATGAACTCGGCGGACGCAGCGTCGTTCGCGACGGCGGTGTCGCTGATGTCATTGCAGGGCAATGGAACTGAGCCCGACGATGTAGCGTCAGGGTAACCGCGTGCCAGCAGCAGGGCCTCGGCCGACTCAGGGTACGGGTGGGGAGTTAGGGTGGGGGATGGGCGTCCGGCAACGATATCGGTGTACATCGACCACAGTTGAGTGAGAAGGACCAGAGAATGCTGCCCGTCAGCCACGCTGTGGTGGGTGAAGAAGGCGACAGTAGTATCGCCTTCTCCTTCGGCGATGTGCACGGCGCACACTTGGTCTTGCTGGCGCATCGTCAAGCCACGCAGAGGCGGTGAGCCGCGCCCCGAGGTGACGGTCACGTAGGTGGGGTCAGCATCGTCTCTTTCTGCGGTGATAGCGTGCCGCCCGGTGCCCAGTGGGACTATTCGGGTGGCGAGCACTGGATAACACGATCGCAGTTGGGCAAGGGCGCGCGTCATCGCCGCGACATCGATATGCCCAGTTGCACGAACGCAGTATCCGACGAAGCTGCCAAAGCTGGCGTACACCTCCTCGCTCAGGTCCAGCGGACGAATCAGCGATTGGGTCGCTGCTGTCGCGCGGTGATCTGCCATTTTGAAAGTCCCTCTCGATTCATTGCGGATCCAACTTCGACCCACAATATCTGGGTCATGTGACCCGGGGTCACATGACCCAACTTAGAGGTAGGCTGATCAGGTGTCAAAGAGTCTCCGATCACAGCGCGCCCTCGAACGTCGTCAGCAGCTCATCAACGCGGCGATAGAGGTGATCGCCGACGTGGGGTTGGAAGCGACGACCACCCGCAAGGTGGCCGAGCAATCCGGCCTCCCGTTAAGTTCGGTGCACCACACGTTCACGGACAAAGACGAATTGATCTGCGCAGTCATAGATTTCGTTGGCGACCAAGTCGAAGCGCTGCGGCGCGATGCGCAACACCCGCAGGCTCGGAAACATTCGACACCCGAGAACGCGGTGCGCGAGGCGCTGTTTGTCTTCTGGAGCCTCGTCGAAGACGATCCGTCCTTCCAGCTGATGCAATTTGAGCTCATGATCTACTGTTTGCGCCACCCTGACTCGCACTGGATGGCGCAACGGCAGTACGACCGCAACTGCGCTCTTGTCGCCAATGCGTTGAGGACAGCGGTCGAGGGTACGGTCGCCGCGGGCGGTATTGACATCGAGCAGACCGCTCGGCTGATCTTGGCTGCCCTGGACGGTATCGTGCTGCATTTCCTTGTGTATAGAGATCGCGAACGGGCCAAGATCGCGCTGGAGAGCCTAGCGAGTGCTTGTAGCCCGTACCTCACCGGGGGCCCGGGCTCGTACCGAGGTCCCAGATCGCTCCCAGCCACGCTGCGATTCTGACCCTCGGAAAGGGTGACTATCGCGAATCCTCCGGCGTAGACAGCACCGTGCCCTCGGGAGGCCGGGCTGTGCTGTCGCCCGCGACGAGGCGGAGTCGGCTCGTCACCTCGATGGCCGCCGAAGGTTCGAGTGCGTCTTGGCCGGTGATGATGAGTTGCACCATGTACCTCGCACTGAATTCGAGATCGTGGCCGGCATCGCGGATCGCGCCACGCAAATCGACTGTGCCGTAAGCAGAATCGCCATACCACTCACGCCCACCACCACTGGTGGTGGTGTCCTCGGTCAGGAACTGCTCGGCGACCGCGGCATCGGAATTCTCGGTTCCGGCGGCCATGGTCAACGCCTCATCGGTGATGATCCCAGTCTCGGGTTCGGCCACCACATGCGCCCGACACCCATCCCGGTGTGCCTCAGGTGACTTACGGGTATGGCGGGCGTCGGGGTCGACCTGGGAGATCACCCCGTCCGGGGCGACCCGACGGGCCGATACGCCACCGCCCGTCGGTGCCGTCTGAGCCTTCAGCTGGTTCGACATCTTGGCCAACGCCGCCGCCACCATCTCCTCGGCAGCGATCTGCTCGTCAATCCCGGCCAGTGCCTCCAACAGGGCGTTCGCATCGTTGACCAGCGCCGAGACCAACGCGTCCTTGGCGCCGGGTTCCTCCCAGTCGATCTGAGGCTTCCCCGCACGGCTGTAGTCATGCCCGGTGCACACCGCCGCGATGGCCTCGCTGCCCCCGGGTACCACCCGCCCGACCCGGCGGATCGCCAAAATCAGCTGGGTGATGGTGTCCTGGGTGGCCACCGCGTCAGCCAGAATCGTGGAATCCACCGCCCGCCTACGCCGACCAGTCATCACCCCGGTCTGTGTGATCACCGCGCGTACCGCGTCGTTGATCCGCTGCGGCCGCTCCGATTTCGCCAGTCGTTGCGCCAGTACACCAGCGTCGACGGATCAAAACCCTTGTCGTCCAACGCCATCCCGGTAGCGACCTTCCACCGCAGATCACACCGGACCGCCTCAGCGGTCTCGCGATCCGACAGGTCCTGCAACGTCTGCAACACCAGAACCGAGGCCATCACCGACGCCGGGATCGACGGCCGTCCCCTACCCGAAGTAAACATGGCTGATCATCGCCTGGACTTGTTCGGCGACGGTGAGCTCGAGGATCCTGGTGGGTCATTTGGTGGCGCCGGGCAGTATGTTCGCGTTTTTGGTTTGTGCAGGGTGCGGAGCGGCCGGATCGGGAGTTGTTGGACGCGTAGCCTATTATCCCAGCTCACACCAACCCCACCACGAAGGCACGCCGATTATTCAGCGGCCTCCCAGATGCCGCGATGCTGACACTCCTCTGGCGCGCAGTTGTTGCATCAAACGCAATTCTTCCCATTTCTGACAGCAGATCGAACGGTGAATGCCACACGTCTGGCAGTGCTGCGTTCCGATCAGCACACGTCCGGCGCCACCCCGTAGTGGATGCCCATTGATAGCGTCCCGGGGAGTGGTGGACTTCGGATCTGGCGTGGTTCACGCGTTGTGATCAACGAGTCATGGTGAACGCTAGGCGATTTGGTGTTGTTTGGCAAGTGCTGCCGCGGCGTGTTTGGCGGCGATCACGGCGCGTAGTTCGTCCATGGAGACATCGGAGAGGTAGCGGCGGGTGACCTGCCACTCGTCGTGGGATTCGATGACCACCGCGGTGGCCAGGCGAAGGAACGCCGCCGGATTGGGGAAGATCTCCACGACATCGGCCCGACGCTTGATCTCTTTATTCAGACGCTCTATCGGATTATTCGACCAGATCTTCTGCCAATGCGCCTTCGGGAACGCAGTGAACGCCAACACGTCGGTCTTGGCCTCGCCCATCATCGCGGCCACCTTCGGGAACGACGCGGCCAGGGTGTCGGCGACCCGGTCCCACTGCGCGGCGACCTCGTCGGGTTCGGTGTGAGCGAAGATGGTCTTGACCGCCGCGGTAACCGCCGGGGCGTGTTTGGCCGATACCGCGGTATGCAGGTTCCGCATGAAATGCACCCGGCACCGCTGCCACGATGAGTTCGTGAACTGCTGTGCCACAGCGACTTTCAACCCAGCGTGCGCATCGGAGATGACCAGGTGCACCCCCGATAGGCCGCGCGCCTTAAGCGAGGCGAGGAACTCGCGCCAGAACTCGAACGACTCGCTGTCACCGACCGCGGTGCCCAGCACCTCACGGGTGCCGTCGATCGACACGCCGGTCGCGACCACCAGGGCCTGGGAGACCACGTGCGCCCCCACGCGGACCTTGCAGAAGGTGGCATCGCAGAACACGTAGGGGAAGCTGGTGTGGGTCAGCGAGCGTTCCCGAAACGCTGTGATCTCGCGGTCCAGGCCGGCGCAGATCCGCGACACCTCCGACTTGGACACCCCGGTCTGCACGCCCATCGCCGTCACCAGGTCATCGACGCTGCGGGTGGACACCCCGTGCACGTAGGCCTCCATGATGACCGCGTGCAGCGCCTTGTCGATACGCCGGCGGGGTTCCAGCAGCGACGGGAAGAACGATCCCGCCCGTAGCTTGGGGATCTGCACCTCGATGTCCCCGGCGGTCGTGGAGACGGTCTTGGGGCGGTGCCCGTTGCGGTGCACCGTGCGGCCGTCGCTGCGTTCGTAACGGCCCGCGCCGATCGCCGCGGTGGCCTCGGCCTCGATGAGCTGCTGCAACCCGGAACGGATCAACTCGGCGAACACCGCACCCGAGTCAGCGGACTTCAGTGCATCGAGCTGAGCGAGCAGGGCAGAATGGTCAAGGGTCATCGCGCGGTTTCCTTCGGTGAGTCACTTTGGTACGTAACTCACTGACCACTACGCGATGGCCCACCCCAACACCGGCACCGACACGGCCTGAACATCTCCGCCCACCTCAGCCCCGTCCCCGAATTCCCACCACCCCAGGGGACTTAGCCTGCCCATTTACGCAGTACAGAGGGGGCGGCGGCTCCTCCCAGCCATGCCGCGTTCGACGCAACTCCATCCTCGCCATGCCCTAAGTTCCGGGATCGCTGGACCGAAGAGACCAAACAGCCCTGTAGATACAGTTGTCTACAGTTTATTCTGGGATCATGTCTACACCTACAACAACGATCCGCGTACCGGTTACCACTCGTGATCGCCTCAATGCACAAGCCCGCGACCGCGGCATCTCCGTCGTCGCACTCCTCGACGAATGGTCCCACCGCGCCGAAAGGGACGCCGCCTTCGCCGAGGAACGCGCCGCCACCCGCGCAGAAGCCGCCAACCCAGCCGTCATCGAGGAGGACCGCGACTGGGAACAGGCCGACGCCGATGGAATCGACTAATCCCCGCCGGGGCGAACTGTGGCTGGTCGCCTTCGGCGCCGGCCGCCCCGGCGAACCCGCCAAACACCGGCCCGCCGTCATCGTGTCGGCTGACGAACTCCTCACCGGCGATCCGAATCCCACCGAACTCGTCGTGGTGATACCGGTGTCGAGTTCGCGCACACCGACAAGCCTCCGGCCACCGATCACCCCCGATGAAGGCGTCGACACCAACAGCGTCGCAGTCTGCCGGGCAGTCCGAGGCATCGCCCGAGGACGACTACTGCGCCACCTCGGAACGCTCAACAGACCCACGATGAGCCACATCGAGAAGTCCGTGGCCCTCATCCTCGGACTCGACCGATGACCCGGCCGCAAGCCCCGATGAGTTCGCGCCGAGCGCAGGTCCAGTCTCGGCGATGCCCCAGTGCCATCCTGGTAACGCTTCAAGCTGATCGCGCCGACGAGGGTGCAGCTTTCGGCGGCGCGAAGGCCGACGCATCTGGCGCACCCAGTCGCTCACATTAATGCCGTCCGGCGAGTGGTAATCAGCGGGTGGGTCGGCGTGGCCGTGCTCGGCCGCGAATGCCGCTAGCGCAGCGAAAGAGTCATCCCACGTTGATGCCTGGCGGAGATCCCACGACCAGCCTGGCACCGCTTCGAGCTGTTTGCGTCGCTGCGGATCCATTCTGTCCCGGCGCCCGGGACGGCGCAGCGTGACCACCCAACTGTTGAGCTTGAACAACCTGGGATCCCCTGTGTCACGCGGCGGATAGGCGTGCCCGTGCTCGACCGCGAACGCCGTCAGAGCGGCTAGGTTCTCTTCCCACTGTGCCTCAGCGGGGTTCCACGCCCAGCCGGGCAGCGATTCCAGCCGCGCGCGGCGCTCATCGGACAACTTCGCTCGTCGGCGACGCTGATCGGAAACCCAGTGCCCCAGAGCAAGTCCGGACTCGGCATAGTAGGCCTGCGGCGGCCGGGCATGTCCGTGCTGGGCGGCATAGACGGCCAAGTCCCCGAAATTGATGTCCCATTGGTCATCAAGTGCCTTCCACGACCACCCGGGTAGCCCGGCAAGGCGCCTCGCGCGTGCAGCGGGCAGCTTTCCGTTGTTGTGAAGTCTGCGTTGCATCCCCACCCAATTGCCGACCGCGAAATCGCCAACCCGGTACGCCGCGGGTGGGCGGGTGTGTCCGTGCTCGGCCCCATACTGGACTAACGCAGCGAAGTTGGCCTCCCACTGCTGATCTGTGAGCGGATCCCACGTCCAACCCGGCAGCGACTCGAAAAGTTTCTACGCGGCGCGCTGGCATACGCCCCAATTTGTAGGCGGCGCGCTGATTTTGGACCCATATGCCCAGCGCATCCCCAGCGGGCGTGCGGTACTTATAGTCCGGGTACGGGTGGCCATGGGCCTTGATGAAGTCCGTGAGCGCGTTGAATCGCTGGTTCCAAATGGCTTCATGCTGGTTCCATGCCCATCCAGGCAGGCTCTCGAGAAGTTCGACGCGGTGGGCAAGAAGACGGCCCTGAGAATACCGGGTGCGCTGATGCTGAATCCAGGTGCCGAGATCGGCGCCAGACGGGGCCAGGTGCCGGCGGGGCACGTTGGAGTGACCGTGTTCGGCGGCGAATGCCCGAGCGGCCTGGTAATGCTGGTCCCACTGCCGAGTCAGCGAGTCGACGGTGTGAACGCTGAAAGCGCTAAAAAACTGTGCGGCAAGCTTCTTCGGCAATTTCGCGGGGAGGTGGATATCTAGGATATCGGTCTCGATGTCGGTGACATCATCGGCGCTAGGACCGTCAGCCAGGCGCTGCCGGACCAGTCCGAGATCGCGGTTCAGTGTCGGATCGTGGCTCTGCAGCGCAGCAAGGACCTGGCGCACGCGTTTGAATTCGCTTATGTCGATGACCGTTTCGGCGTCCTGGCTGTCATCGACTGTGACGGCCAGGACGATGAGGGCGGGCCGGTCATGATTGGGGTTCTTGCGGATAGCTCTGCCGACCGCTTGGGCCACATCAACCTCCGACGATCGCGGCTCGGCGAAGAACACGGCATCCAGAGCCGGGATATTGATGCCCTCGGTCAAACAGCGGGCGTTGGTGACCATGTTCCACCGCGCAGGGTCGTGAATAGCCAACGTCTGCGTGGCGGCCAGCCGATCACTGAGCTTGGTGGAGCCGTCGATATGGATGACCTTCGCGGCGCGACCGTCACGGACAAGGCCCCTGGCCGTCAACAGCGCGTGAGTGCGGCGAAAAGTGGCTGCAAACTCTGAACTTGCGGCAATCGTATTGTGAAACGCCAGCACGCTGGACAACCCGTAATCAGCGGCAGCCTGGGTCAGCGCGATCGAGGAGGCGACATGATCGGCGCGGGCTGCACCATCCTCGCCGGCCGCCAAACTGATCATCCGCAGATCCTTGAGCGCTGACGACACCGCGCTATCAGCCACCGCAATGACCGCGACCTTGAACGGTGACAGAATCCCTTGCTCGATAGCGGCCCGGGTGGGCAAGGTGAAGACCTGCCGTCCGTACAACTCAGGGTCATCCATGGAGGCCACCGAACGCCGTCGCGGCTTGCCCCCGCGAGTGCGCGGACCACTGTGCACCTTCGGTGTCGCGGTGAAGAACAGCCGATGCGCCGCGGGGATCAGCCTGTCATCAAGCGCGGCGGCGAACGGCTTGCCCTTGAGCCCCGCAGTCCGGTGCGCCTCATCGAACACGGTGACCTCCCACGCCGCCATCCCCTCGGCATGGGCCGCAGCGATGACCGGCAACGACTGATACGTACAAAACACCACCCCGACACCAGACACCTCGTGACGCCATTCAATGAGCTTATGAGGTGACGTCGTGCTGGCAATGGACAGCTCGCCGCTGCGGATGTCCTCGGTGTCGCGTAGGTGCGCTGAACACACCGCCAGCGCGTCGAACACAAACGGCGCCTCACGCCGCCAAGTGCGGTAAGTCTGCTCCAGCAAGCCGAGGGTGGGAAAAACGACCAGCACGGCCGCTGGCCCATCAGGAAGCAGCTTTGCCGCCGCGTGGGCGGCCATCAAAGTCTTCCCCGTGCCACATGCGGCGACAACAAGGGCACGCTCCTCGTCGACGTCGATCGCTGTCACCGCGTCGCGCTGGTAAGGGCGCAGGCGCAAGCGGCTGCTACGCGCGGCCATACTCGCAAGTCCTTGTCAACTGTAAGTAGCTGCCTCGTCGGCTCTTTGGCAACAGTGAGAGTCTGCTACGTGTCCTGATACCACTGGCGCATCTGCTGGTTTGGCACCTGCGCCATCTACGATAGCTGGCCGGGAAGCTGTTGCGCAGCGTCCACGTCTCCAAATGCGCATGGACGCTGACCACCGCCGAGGTCATCACGCTCAGCCACAGACCAGCCGCCGCACCCGGATCTCCCCGCGGTGATGTCGATGAACGGGCCGGACGGGAAGGGTGCGCTGGGTGGGCTGCTCTGCGCCTGTCGGTGTCACCTGCAAATCACCTTCGGTTGGTCGGCACTCCTATTTCGGATTACCGATACGTTCCTAGTCGGGGCTGGCCCGATAGCGTCCCCACTCGGTACGTAACTCCCGCGACATTCCAACGGCTACGGCACCGCACAAAACGCCAAGCGCCGCCCGCAGGACACCCGGCTCGCCCGCAAACCAGTGGCCACCCACCGACGACCATGCACCCCACGCGAAAAGCGCCGTGCCGAACAGACACGTTAACGCCTTATAGAGGTGGATGTTCGGCAACGAGAACCCGCCCTGGCCATCACGAACCCTCGGCTTCTTCGCCTTCATATGCTCATCCTCTCAGGAGCCACCGACACGTGCGCTTTGCCCCGTGCCAGACCTGGTGTCGGCGCTGCCGAGGTGGTGCGGCTTTATGGTCCGTGGAAAGGCCGCACGCCGCGTGACGCGGCCAAATTCCTGAACGGTTACGCGGGCCGGTGGTGGATTGCCGGCGGCTGGGCGATCGAAGCGTTCGTTAGGGCCCCCAGGGCGCACGATGATCTCGACATCGGTATTCCTCGCGCCGAGGTTGACGGCTTCATTGAGTTTGCCAGTGCCTCGTTAGACGTGTGGGCGGCAGCGGGGAGCCTCACACCCCTTCTTCATCGGCCCTCAAATGTGTCGACTCAGTGCGGCAACCTCTGGTTGCGGGCCAGCGGAGCCGATCCATGGGAATACGACATCCAGCTCAACAACGTTGACGGGCAGATGTGGCGGTACAAGCGCAATCCAAACCTGACACGCTCTCTGGGCGATTGCCTCTGGTACCACGATGAAATCACCTACTTGCGCCCGGAGATTCAACTTCTGCACAAGGCCAAGCAGGTCCGAGATAAGGACACCATTGACTTCCAGCGCGAGGAATTGTCAATACCTGTGGATCGGCTTGTTTCAGGCGACCTCCGTTCCAGTTGATTCGGTCGGTGCCGAGTCCGCCGACGGGGTGATGTCGGTGGGTCGCTCGAGCAGTTTGCCTTTGTGGAAGATCGCGCCGGCCCGGACCAGAGCGACCAGGTGCGGTGCGTTGACGGCTCGCCAGCGGGCTTGCGCGGCGTCGATCAGCTTGTAAGCCATGGCCATTCCGGCGACGCGTGAACCCGGCCCCTTGGTCACCTTGGTCCTCAAACGTACCGTGGCAAACGTTGATTCGATCGGGTTGGTAGTGCGCAGATGGACCCAGTGCTCGGCCGGGTACTTATAGAACTCCAGCAGCACATCGGCGTCATCGACGATCTTGGCGACCGCCTTGGGGTACTTGGCGCCGTAGTCCACCTCGAACGCCTTGATCGCCACCTGCGCGTGGTCGATATCCTCGGCGTTGTAGATCTCCCGCATCGCCGCGATCGCCCCCGGATGAGCCGACTTTGGCAGGCAGGCAAGAACATTGGCCTGCTTGTGAAACCAGCACCGCTGCTCGCCGGTGGCCGGGAACACCTCACGCACGGCCTTCCAGAACCCCAGGGCCCCATCGCCGACGGCCAGCACCGGTGCGGTCATCCCGCGACGTCGGCACGACCGCAACAGATCAGCCCACGACTCGGCCGACTCCCGGTACCCGTCGGTGAGCGCGACCAGCTCCTTGCGGCCGTCAGCGCGCACACCGATCATCACCAGCAAACAGAGCTTCTCCTGCTCCAGGCGCACCTTGAGATGGATGCCGTCGACCCACAGGTAGACGTAGTCGGTGCCCGACAGATCACGGGCCTCGAAGGCCTTGGCCTCGTCCTGCCACTGCGTGGTGAGTCGGGTGATCGTCGTGGCCGACAAGCCGGCACCCGAGCCCAGGAACTGCTCCAACGCCGGACCGAAATCACTGGTCGACAAGCCATGCAGATACAGCAACGGCAACACCTCGGTCATCTGCGGCGACTTGCGCACCCACGCCGGCAGGATCGCCGAGGAAAACCGTTGCCGCTCACCAGTGTCCGGGTCAACACGTTTGTCATTGACCCGCGGCGCGGTCACACTCACCGCGCCCGCCGCGGTGAGCACCTCGCGCTCGCGGTGATAGCCATTGCGCACCACCAGCCGGTGCCCGTTCTCATCAAGCTCACCGGCATGAGCCTCGATGTAGGCGGCGACCTCAGCCCGCAACGCTGCGGCCAGCATCTGGCGGGCACCGTCGCGGACAATCTCATCGAGCAACGACCGCGACGAGCCAGCATCCTCGTTGGATGAATCCGCATCGTGAACTACCGTGAGCATGGGCGTACCTTCCCGAACCAGCGCGCCAACGCCGGCTCTTGATCAGACCTTCGACATTCAGATCATCCTCGGGAAGGTGCGCCCTTTCCTACGCCGCCTCGCCGAGGCTCATCCACAGGTTCTGATCATTGCTCCTTCCAGCGCTGCTTGCCACTGCTCGATGAACCAAGCCGCACATGGCTGGCTCAGTCGCTGCTTTTGGAAAACCCGCGTCATCCGTGGCTCACCGAGATAGCTGCTCACCTTTGATCACTTGATCTTGGCGGAGCCGGTCAGGTCGCTCCCGGTGGCCAGGACGGCGACAGTGGCCAATACCGTCTTCAACTTTGGGCGGCGCAACCGCCGCCATCGCCCCGTCGACGACTCCTGCGGTGTACCGGTTTCGGCATCAGCGGGATCCGATTCGGCTGCCCGCGCGCGAAGTTCATCGGCTCGTGCGCGCGCTGCTGCGGCCAGCTCTTCTGCGGCGAGTGCTTCGGCCTCCGCCTGGTTGATCAGCCCCGGGTCGACAGGCTGTGCCCGGCCGTCTTCCGCGGCGGTGTCTGTGGCGTTCACCTGCGTCGCGGTATCAGCGCGGCTGAGTAACCGCATGATCCACCTCCGGTTCGCTGCTGATCGTGGGTACTAGTGCCCGTTGGTGCCATTCCCGTTCTGGCCATGATGTTTTCGACGCTAATCCGGTCGAGTTCCGAATGGTGAAGGGGGGTTCCCGCCCAGCGGTTGACGGCCGCCTGGTGCTCGATGAGTCACCAATTTCGTAGTGAGCACAGCGCACCGCTGGCGCCGTTCGATCGGTTGACGACCTGCCCATCGACGGTGAGTGTGCAGCGCAGCGTCTGGCCGGGCTGTGATGGCTGACCGGCTGTGGTGACCGTGACCATCGCCCACTGGTCGGGGTCGTCCAGGGTGGCTTCGTGAACCCAGGGCTTTCCGGGTTCGAGATGTACGTCGTCTCTCGGGCTGAATTCATAAGGGTTGTGGCTGTATTCGGCCCACGTGGGCGGTTGGACATCGCGGTAGTAGATGCCCGCGTTGGTGGCCAGATCGGCCGTGACGGTGTACGTCACGCGGTGCGGCGTCGAGTCGCTGTCTGCGGAAGCGGAATGTGCTGTCGCGGTACCGAAGGCGATCACGAATACGGCGCCCGCCGCTGCTCGGCGTGGTGCTCGATCGATTCGCATCGCAGACTTCCTCCATGGCGGTAGATCCGTAGTCAACGGTGACACACCATCGACCCACGCAGGGTGCGATGACCGCCTGGCGGGATTTTGGCTGTCGCCCAATGCGGAAAGTTGGACAGTAGTAGCTGTACCGATTGTGCGGCAGCATCTTTCGATGAGCCGAAGTGGTCGGACTCGCGCCGTCTGGTGTCCACCGACGGGCGGCAAAGGGGTTCGCCGCAAAGGAGCAGGCCTTGCAGATATCAACGACATCGATCGCTGCGACGGCGGTGACTGTCGGGCTGTTGACGGGGTGGGATTGTGGCATCGCCGACGCCTCGAACGACTGGGGTCTCAATGGCACCTATGTCGCAACGTCCAATGGTGAGTGGGCCAAGACCAACGACATCTATCACGACGAGGCGAGTATCCGCAGCACCTGGACGATCAAGACCGAGTGCAGTTATCCGACCGAATGCGCAGGCACCGTCGCGAGCGACTGGGGATGGAACGCGCCGATCTACATGAAAAGCGGCGTCTGGTACGTCAAGAAGACGGTCGACAACTGGCAGCCATGTGCAGATGGCACTGCAGGGCCGGGACTTCAGGTTTTCAGGTTCTACCCGGCTACCTCAGATGGGGCCGGCGCGGACCCGACATCGTCGACACTGATGGGCGAGGACTCCACCACCGGAGTCAGCGGCTCGTGCGGAAGTAGCAGGGTCCTCTTCATCACGATGCCCTTCAAGCTGGTCAAGACCGCCTGACCCAGGTACCCACTGCGGGGCCGGCCCGCCCTGAGAACGTGCCGGCCCAACGTTGTTCAATCAGGCGGTGAACAGGTCCCGCCACGTCCGTTCTCCGCTCCGCGGAGCCAGATCCTTCTGGCGGTAGACCTTTCCATCCGGACCCGCGTAGCGTCCGGTGGCTGGGTCATACGTGGCGATGGCGACCGACGGGCCCTTCGAAGTCTCGGGAATGAAGGCGCTCGGAGCCACCGGCGTGGGCGCGGCACCATCCGGCGGCGGCGGGGGAGTGTCCGGTGCGGCCTCGCCGGCCGGCGGTTGACCCGTTGTCGGCCTCGGCGTTCCGTCGAGTGGTCCGTAGATCGTGCTGTCATGATCGACCCGAGAATCCGGCGGGATCCCCTGAGCGAGCAGGTTGGGGTCGATCGGATACGGGCCGAGAGCATGCTGGCGCATCGCCAGGGGCTGATAAGGCTTGTCGCTATCGCAGATTTCGACTGTGGGAGCGCGCTTTCCGGGGTTGCCCATACATGGGTAGTTCCGCGCCCCGCGTACACCGATCGGCGAATCCTGCGGCAGCTTGCAGTAGAGCCCGTCGGGGGTGTCGACATCACTGGTGTCTTCCGGTGAGCGCCAGGACGACGGCGGGAGGAAGCCGACGGTGCAGGCCGGCGGATCGCCGATGTTCAGGGTGAAATCGCCCAAAGCCATGCCCGTCGGATTGTTCTTGGGTGCACCGTAAGACTGGGTGGACGACACTGTCGGTGGCAGCAGCACCAACAGTTGTTCGAGCGACGGGTGGTAGGTCACAGCCACCTGCCCGAGGGTTGTCAGGTTGGACAAAAGCAGCGGCAGAGTGGGCTTTACCTGGTTGAACAGGCGGGAGCCCTCGTCCGCGGCGTCCGGCCCGTCTTTGAGAAGCGTCCTGACTTGGGGGTCGTTCTGGACGAGTTGCCGGCTGAGTCCGGCGACGCTGTGGGCCCAGGTCCGGATGGCATCGACCGATTGAGCTTGGCCGTCGAGCAAGGGCCTGCTGTCATCGATGAGCGCTCGAGACTGATCGCTGACGCTGTTGGCGTCGGCGATCAATTTCGACGAGGAATCCAAGAGGGATCCGGCGTCGTAACCAGAGCCGTTGAACGCCTTGAATGTTTCGTCGAGCAGCGGGCTGATCTTGTCTTTCGGGATGCTGTCGATGAGCGCACTGGCTTGATCGAGCATCGGTCCGACAGCTTGGGGAATCGATGTTTTCGACGCCGGAATGACCGATCCGTCGTGCAGGTAGGGGCCGGCGTCGTTATGGGGTTGCAGGTCGACATATTGCTCGCCGACGGCGGACACGCTCAGTACCGCAGCGTGCAGGTCCGCGGGAATCTTCGACGCATTGTCGAGCGATAGGGTGGCGACGGCACCGTCACGGGTGGGCCGGACATCGGTCACCTTGCCGACCTGCACGCCGCGGTAGGTGACATTCGAGAACCGGTACAGGCCACCGGTGGCCGGCAGTTGCAGGCTGACCGTCATGCGCCCGAGCCCCAACAGGGTGGGTGCCTGCAGGTAGACGACCAGCATCACTGCCATACCGATGATCGAGGCGGCCGCGAAGAGGCCGAGCTGAATGCGTACGAAGCGGGTGAGCATCAGTTGCTGCCGCCGTTCGGATTTGTCGGGGCGGCGAGTGCCGGCGCCGGCAGCGTCGCAACAGCTTTCGGCGGCGCGGTCAGCAACGTGCCCAGCGGGTCCTTGGTGTAGTTGGCGTACCAGGGGTCGCCGGGAGCGGGAACCAAAGGGGCTCCTTCCTGTCCCCAGCGGGTGCCCAGCAGCAATCCTCGCTTGAGCCGGGGGATCGTGAAATCGAAGGTGATGAATTCGTTGAGGTAGTCACCGCGAATGCCGCGGTCGATGAAGTTCTGCGGGTAGGGAAACGTTGGCGCAAACGCCAGCACAGTGCCCAGATTCGGTCCGACGTCGGCCAGGGCGCGGAGGGTCGGTTCCAGGTTGCGCAGGTTGGTCACCAAGTCGTCTTGGGTGGCTTTGATCAGTTTGGTGGCTGTATTGCTGAACACGCCGAACTTCTCCAGAGCTGTTGTGATACGGGGCTGCTCTTTGATCAGCACATCCAGCGCGGGCGGGATTCGTTGCAGGGCTTGGGTGATCACATCGCTCTGGCCGGCCATGGTTCCTGCCAGGCGAGTGAGCGCGGTGATGGAGGCATTGATGTCGTCTCGCTGATCGGCGAAGATGCCGACCACATTGTTGAGGCGCGTGAGCAGGTCGCGGACCTGGTCCTGCCTGCCGTTCAATGCGTTGTTGGTCTCGGTGACCAGCTCACCGACCCGGCCGAGTCCGCCGCCGTTGACGAGGACCGATAGCGACGACAACGTCTGTTCCGTCGACGGGTATGTCGACGTCCGGTTCAGCGGCAGGGTGGTGCCTGGGGACAGTTGTCCGGAGGGCGCCTTCCCCGGCGGCGGATCCAGCGCCAGGTGCATGGACCCGAGCAGACTGGTCTGCCCAACGGTCGCTACCGCATTCGCGGGGACCACGGTGCCAGGTTTGACCGACACCTCGACGTCGGCGCGCATGTTGCGCACCGACATTTTCGATACGCTGCCCACGATGACGTCGCCGATCATGACCGGCGAATTCGCCTCCAGGGTACCGACATTGGCGAGTTCGACGTGATAGATCGTGGCGTCGGACCCGCGTCCCACCGTGCCCGGCAACGGCAACGAGTTCAATCCGTGGAACGCGCAACCGGTTATCGACAGCAGGGAGCAGGCCGATAGCGCCGTGAGGCGGGCCAGGGACCGTCGCTTCATCACGGGGTGCCTCCTGGGTTCGGCGCCGCGGGAGCGGCTTCTGCGGGAAGGAGCAGGTCCCGGACTGTGGGTGCTTGTGGCGATGACGCGGCGGCTGGTTGGGGGACCGGCGCGCCGGGGAACAATGCGGGCGCGGGATCGGCCGGTAATCCGTTGGGCGCGTACGCCCCTGGGGGGCCCGGCGGCGCGCCCCACCCGGCGGGAGGGGTGACGTCGTTGGTACCGGTGTAGGCCGACACCGCCGGGGGCTCGGTTGGGGACTCGGCGCGGGAACCGCTTCCGCCGGGGGCGAGTTTGGGATCGGTGTAAACCAGATTCTCCGGACTCGGTGCCTTGCGGAGATAGACATTCGTCGGCAGTGGTAGGTAATTGAAGTTGATCAGCGACAGTGCTGGGCCGAGATACTGCGCGCACAACTTCGACGATTCGGCTGCCGTGGCATTCTTGACTGCCGCAATCGCTGAGCAGACCACCGACACGGGATCGGCGAAGTTCGACATCGCGAAAGCGCCGACGGCCGTACCACTGTCGGGGTTGTAGATGTTGTAGCCGTTGGCGATGGCGTTGGGCGCCACATGCAGCACATTTTCCAGCTTGAGTTTGTTGTCGACGAGGTTCTGGGTGACGTTCGTCAACCGCTGCAACTGTTCGACGGTCTGATCGCGGGTACCCGCGACGAAGCGCCGCACCTCGCCGACGGCGGAAGCCAGGTTCGTCAGGGCGGCATCGAGATCGGAACGCGCGCCGTCGACGACGCTCGTGACACTCGCGAGGCGGTTCTGGAACTCGACGATCTGGGTGTTGCTGTCGCGCAGCGCGGTGACGAAGGTCTGCAGATTCTTGATGATCTCGACAATGTTGCCGCTGCCGTGCGCCAATATGCGTCCGATCCCCGAGAGTTGGCTGATCGCTTGGTGCAGTTTCTCGCCGTTGCCATCCATCGCGGTCGCGGCACTGTCGATGAAACGGCTCAGCGAGGTGGCAGCGGATCCGCTGACCGGACCCAAATCGGTGGCCAGCCGCATGAGCTGGTCTTTGACCTGGTCCCATTCCACCGGCACCGCGGTCCGCTCAACGCCGATCCGCGCACCATCGGCCATTGTCGGGCCGGCATCTTCGTACGCGGGCGCCAACTGCACGTAGCGGGCGGCCACCAGGTTCTGCGCCATGATGATGGCTTTCGCGTCTGCCCGGATCGGTACGCCATGATCGATCGAGAGCGTGAGCCGGGCTTGGCTGCCGGCAGGTTCGATGCTGGTGATCGTTCCCACTTTGACGCCGGCGACGCGGACTTCGTCGCCTGGGTAAATCGCGGTGGCGGAGGTGAAGTACGCGGTGATGGTGGTGGGACGGAAAACGGTCTGCCGCACCAGCAGCACGGCGCCGGCGAGCGCCAGCACCACCAGTAGGGCCGCGGCGACACGTGTCAAGGGTTTGCGATGACGGGTGATCATCAGTGGCCTCCCGGAATTCCGTTGTGGGGCCAGGGGAATTCGGCGCGTGGGCCGGCGTTGTCAGGCGGCTGGCCGGCGTTGGTGCCGCGACGGAACCCGAAGGCGTAGTCGAGGAACGGTTGAATGGTCTGTGAGGGGATGAGGTTGCCGACGAAGGCGTTGTAGTACCAGCCGTTGTTGACTGATTCGCCCTGCGTGACTTGATATTTGGCCAGTCCGGCGAGGGCCTTGGCGATGTTGTCGCGGTTCTTCTCCAGAATCGCGCTGACGGAGTTGACTTTCTGCAGCGTGGGCGCGAGGACCTTTTCGTTGTCGTGCACAAGTCCCGACAGCTGCTGAGAAAGCGCCGACGTGTTGGCCAGCAGATCGACGATCGCGTGCCGTCGCTGGTTGAGCACTCCGGTGAGCGCGTTGGCATCGAGCAGCAGGGTGTTCACCTGCGCGCTGCGCTGCGACAGAATGCCGGTTACGTCGGCCGCGTTCTTGAGCAGCGCGGCCAGGGATTCGTTGCGGCTGTTGAGCGTTCGTGACAGGCGCGTGAGCCCGTCGAACGTCGGTCCCAGTTGTGGGGCCATCCGGTCGATGGTTTCCGACAGCGTGTCCAGCGAGTGGGTGAGTGTTGCGGTGTCGGTCTCGGCGGTGTTGGAGGTGAAGTCGCTGACGGCGTCGGTCAGTGAGTACGGAGACCCGGTGCGGGCAAGGGGGATGGTGTCGGCGGCGTGCAGGCTGCCGGTTCCGGCGGGTTCCAGAGTCATCATCCGGGCGCCGAGGACGGTTGCTGTTCTGATGTGGGCGGTGGTCTGTGTGCCCAGCGTGACCGTGCCATCGAGAGTGAACGTCACCAGGGCGTTTCCGCGACTGAGGGTGACGGCGCTTACGGTGCCCTTGGTGACGCCGGAGACCTTGACGTCGTTTCCCGGCGACAGCCCACCGGCGTCGGCGAACACCGCGTGGTACCTGATCGACGTGGCCCACGACCACAGTTTCTGCGGTTGAAGGCCGACAGCGATGACGAGAATGACCAGCACCAAACCGATGAGTCCGGTGCGCATCAGTTGCGATCCGCGGTATTTCAGCATCAGGGCTCCCCGCAGCGTCCGGTGTTCTGCATGATCCAGGGGAAGTACGCGGTGCGGCCTTGCAGATCCGTCACGCGAACGTTCATGCCGCACAGGTACTGGTTGATGAAGCTGCCGTAGGCGCCGAGGCGAACCAATTTCCGGTAGTTGGCGGGCGCCTTCTGCAGCGCGAGATCCATGCGGGCCTTGTCTTTGTCGTTGTCCAGCAATGTGGCCATTCGATTGAGCTGGTTGACCGTTCCTGTGAGAGGCGGCCGGGCCTGTGTCATCAGTTCGGCCAGGGAACCTGTTCCGTTGTCCAGAGCGGTGATGGCATCGCCGATCGGGTCACGTTCCTGGGACAGGCCGGTGATCAGCTGTTGCAGGCGGGTTACGGCGCCGGAGAATTTGTCGCCGTCCTTGGCGACTGTCGCAACGACAGTGTTCAGATTGTCGATCAATTGTTGAACCGTCTGGCCGTTGTCGGCCAGTGCCGTCGTGAATGAAGTCGTTTGAGCCATCAGCGATTCCATGGTCCCGCCTTGGCCCTGCAGAATCTGGATCAGCGAATTGGTCAGCGCGTTGACGTTCTGGGCATTGAGCCCTTGGATGACGGGTTTGAGGCCGCCCAGGAGCAGGTCGAGGTCCAACGCGGGCTCCGTGCGGTCGGCCGGAATCTGCGTGCCGGCCTGTTGGATTTTGGTCGACCCCGGGTTGTCCACGAGCTCCAGGTACCGGTTGCCCACCAGATCGAGGTAACGCACAACGACTTTGGTGCCGGTGGTCAGCACGACGTCGCGGTCGGCGTCGAAACCTACGACCACGGTGTTGTCAGGTCGCAACGCGATGCTGTCGACCGTGCCGACCCGGATGCCCGCGACTCGCACGGAGTCACCGGTTTTCAGGCTGGAGGCGTCGGTGAACACTGCCGAGTAGGTGTTTGTCGAGCCGGTTCGGTATTGCCCGAGGATTGCGAAAAGCGCTGCGGTCACCAGGAGCATCGTGATGCCGAAGGCGCCGAACTTCAGAGCGGTCGAGTTGTGACGCGTCATCCGGGTTGCCCTGTCTGAGCAGTGTTGCGCGGTGGTCCGTCGAGCGGGCCGAACAGAGCTTGCTTGAGGGCATCAGAGTTCAACAGGATCCCTTGATTTCCGTACTGTGCGGGGTTGGCGTCGATGTCGGTGACCACGAACGGTGGCCGCTCCCCGAAGCCCACGTTGGGCAGGCCCATGCATTGCGGACCGCCCGACGCGGCGACCTTCGGCAGGTTGCCCGGATAGCGGTAGCGTTCGGTGCCCAGCAGGAACGAGTCCAGCAGCATGATCCCGGGCAACGGTTGCGGCGGTCCCATCGCGAGCGGCTCCATGCCCTTGAGCGCGCAGGTGAGTGCTTGGTTGTACTGATTGGTCAGGTTGGTCGTGGGTACCAATAGGTGCATGGCGTCGACGATCGCGTTGCTGTTGGTACCGACTACGTCATTGCCGATGTCTGCCAATCCGATGGCGCTCAGCAGTACCGAGTCGAGGTCCTGCTGGCGCTCGACGATGGTGTCGCTGAGCTGAGATGCGTTGCGTGCGGCGTCCATCAGATCGGGGCCGGCGTCGGCATAGGCACTGAGTACCTTTGGAGCAGTGGCGATTTCCTGGCTCATTGCCGGAAGGCTCGGATCGATCTTGGCGAGCATGGCGTCGAAATCGACCAGGGTCTGACCGAGTTTGTCGCCGCGGCCGCCCAGCGCTTGGGCCATGGCGCCGAGTGCTTCGTTGAGTTTCTCGGGTTGGACCTGGGACAGCACATCCACCAAGTGCTCGAAGACCGTGTTGATCTCGACGGTGACGTGGCCGGCGTCGAGAACCTGTCCCGCGTGCAGCGACTGGGCAGATGGTTCGGCCGGCGGCACGAGATCGACGTACTTGGCGCCGAACACCGTGCTGGACACGATCTGCACCCGGGTATTCGCCGGAATCAGTTGGAGGTAGTCCGGATTCATCGCCAGACGAATCGCGGCGCTGCCGTCCGGCCGATTCTCGATGGCGGCCACCTTGCCTACCTGCGCGCCATGGAGTTTCACCTTGGCATCGGGATTCATGATCAGACCCACGCGTGGTGAGAGCACTGTGACGGATGCCGTGGACGTTGCACCGCCGCGGAACAACACAACGGCACCGACGACGAGGGCAGCGGCCAGCCCCATTGCAGCACAGCCGGTGAGCAAACGTACTGAGTCACGTGACATTCGATGCCTACTTAGCCAGAGAGATTGAAGTTGCCGTTGGACCCGTAGATGGCCAGTGAGATGAGCAGCGTGATGGAGACGACGACGATCAGCGAAGTGCGGACGGCATTGCCGACTGCCACACCCACCCCGGCCGGGCCGCCGCTGGCGAAGAAGCCGTAGTAGGTGTGCAACAGCAGGATTGCGAGCGCCATCAAGACCGCTTCCAGGAACGACCAGAGCAGGTCGATCGGGTTGAGGAACGTGTCGAAGTAGTGGTTGTACAGGCCGCCGGACTGTCCGAGTAGCACCACGGTGGTGAATTGGCTTGCGACGAAGGACAGGATCACCGCGATGGCGTACAGCGGTGTGATCGCGAGCATTCCCGCAGCGATACGGGTGCTGACAAGGTACTCGACAGATCGGATGCCCATGGACTCGAGTGCGTCGATCTCTTCGTTGATCCGCATCGCGCCCAACTGGGCGGTGACGCCGGCGCCGAAGGTGGCCGCCAGGCCGATCCCCGCGACGATGGGTGCCGAGATTCGGACGTTGATGAACGCCGCCAGGAATCCGGTCAGCGCTTCGATGCCGATGTTGCCCAGCGAGCTGTACCCCTGGATCGCCAGGACGCCGCCCGTGGCGAGAGTGAGAAATCCGACAATGACGACGGTGCCGCCGATCATCGCCAACGTGCCTGCGCCCATGCTGATTTCAGCCATGAGCCGGATCACTTCGCGTCGGTAGTGCGCGGCGGCGTAGGGCACCGCGGCAATCGCACGACCGTAGAACAAGATGTGATCGCCGATGCCGGAGGTGATCTTCACGGGCGTCTGAACGGCGCGTGTCAGCCGCGGGTACGTGGACCGAAGCGGCGCTGTGCTGCGGGTCATCGTGTGGTCATCTGGATGCCGATGGCGGTGACCACCACATTGACCACGAACAGCGACATGAACGCGTACACGACGGTCTCGTTGACGGCGTTGCCCACCGCTTTGGCGCCACCACCGGAGATGGTGAGTCCGCGGTAACAGGCCACTACGCCGGCGATGAGGCCGAACAGCGTCGCCTTGATGCAGGAGATGACGACTTCGGGAACACCGGTGAGCAGAGTGATGCCGGCGGCGAAGGCACCGGGGTTGACGTCCTGCACGAATACCGAGAACAGGTATCCGCCGAGGATGCCGATGATGACCACAAGACTGTTGAGGAGCAGTGCGACGAGTCCCGAGGCCAGCATGCGCGGGGTCACCAGCCGCTGCACGGGATTGATCCCGAGCACTTCCATGGCGTCGATCTCTTCCCGGATGGTGCGCGATCCGAGATCGGCGCACATGGCGGTCGCGCCGGCGCCGGCCACGATCAGGACCGTCACCATGGGACCGACCTGTGTGACAGCGCCGAACGCGGCACCGGCTCCGGAGAGATCGGCGGCACCCAGTTCGCGGAGCAAGATGTTCAGAGTGAACGACACCAATACGGTGAACGGGATTGCGACGAGAAGTGTGGGTGCCAGCGACACGCGCGCGACAAACCATGACTGGTCGAGGAATTCGCGCCACTGGACCGGCCTCTGGAACGCGAATTTGGCGGCGTCGGCCGTCATGGCGAACAACCCGCCGACCGCTTGCAACGGACCGGCGAACGATCGCTGCGGCATGACGTACTCCGTTTCTCTACCGGGACCTGCGGGTCAATGTGACCCGGGACACGTCCCACCGAGGAAGATTGGCAGCCGCGCTTCGGGCCCCGCCATCGCGATTCCCTCCTACCGGGATTTCGGGAATGGGCTGCTGCGTTCGGAGTGGATCAACTCTCGGCCCAGAGGTCGGCGGTGTGAGCTGCCGAATTCCCGCTCAGCGGATGCGGCCGTCGGTACGCCACAAGGGGCCAGGCACATTGGGAGTGGCGACTCCCTCGGTGGAGTCGGCGGCAAATCGATTGCGAGACAGCGAGTGCCGCGCTAGTTACGTCGACCGATGACCAACGCGGCGACGCCGGCAAGCGTGAGGATCGTGAGAGCCGTGATGTCGAATGCCGGCCGGCCACCGAGATCCCGGTCGATCACGTGCGAGACGACGTGGAGCGCTTCGAACGCGATGAAGCCGCCGAGCGCCACCTCCACGGGTGACCGCTGCGCCGCGGCCAGCAGCATCGCGACTCCGACACCGATCTGCAGGACGCCGGCGTCATGCAGAAGGTGGCGGTTGTAGGGCTCGAACGGTGCGAGCACCTCGAAGAACGACATCGGTGCGACGAACGCCCAGATGCCGAGGATCAGCGTTATCAGGCCGAGGATCGCGCAGGTCACCAGCACGATCCGCAACGGTGTTCGCGTCGTCATTGCTCGAGATTAGGCGCGCAATGGCCCAGTGTCAGGCGCCACTTTGGCGGTGGTACCGGGTACCACTTACGTCGCGCGAGCAACTGCGGCCGCAATGCTCCGCACGCCGGTGTCGATCTGCGACTCCGTCAGGTTGGCGTAGCCGAGAATCAATCCCGGTGGCGCACAGTCGGGTTCGGTATAGCACCAGGACAGCGGATCGATACGTACCCGCCGGCTCGCGGCCTCGCGGACGATGTCGTCGACGTCGCAGTCGGTGGGCAGGCGCACTGTGAGATGGACGCCGGCGGCGGCGCCGAGCACCTTCGCCTCGGGGAGGTACCGACCGAGCGCTGCCAGTAGTGCGTTGCGTCGGGCAAGATAGCGCCGGCGCATGAGCCGCAGGTGCCGGTCGTAGTCGCCGGAACGGAGCAGTGTTGCGAACGCGAGTTGATCCATGACCGAACTACCGGTGTCGGCAAGACTTTTCGCCGACACCACAGGACCGACAAGGTCCGGCGGTAGGACCATCCAACCGAGCCGCAAGCCGGGGGCCAGTGTTTTGCTCACCGAGCCGAGGTAGACGACGCGGTCGGGGGCCAGGGCATGCAGCGCACCGACGGGTGCGCGGTCGTAACGGTATTCGGCGTCGTAGTCGTCCTCGATGACAATATTGCCCGCGCGGGCCCATTCGAGCAGCGCTGTGCGACGGGCGGGTGACAGGACGACACCGGTCGGAGACTGGTGGGCCGGGGTTGTCAGCACCGCCGATGCCGCGGTGTTGGCGAGCGCGGCGACGTCGAGTCCGTCGTCGTCGACCGGAACGGGCAACGGCTCGATGCCGTGGTGACGGAAAACCATGCGGTGCAACCAGAATCCGGGATTCTCCATCGCAACCGCGCGATCTCCCACCACATGCGCGAGTAATGCGACGGCCTGCGTCGCTCCCGAACACAACACGACACGCTGCGGATCGGCCCGTACCCCGCGGGTGCGTCGTAGGTAGTCCGACACCGCGGTGCGGGCGTCGGGTAGGCCCTTCGATGAAACGTATCCGAGCGACTGAGATTCGATGGACGACAGCCCCTGACGCAGCGCGCGCAACCAACTGTGCCGGGGGAAGCTCGACAGGTCGGGCACTCCGGGTGCGAAGTCTATGTCGAATGTTCGACGGTCCGGGCGTGACGGTTGCGATTCCCCAGTGGCCGTGTCGACTGCGGCAACCGTTGTGCCAGAACCTTGTTGACTCTGCAGGAACCCCTCTGCGACGAGTTGGCTGTACGCGTCGACGACGAGGCGTCGCGACACCTGGAGGTCTGCGGCGAGCACGCGACTGGAAGGCAGACGGGTTTTCGGCGTGAGCCGTCCCGTCCGGATCGCGTCCCGCAGGCCATCGGCCAGCTGGCGATGCAGCGCGCCGGCACCACTGGTCCGGTCCAGCTCGATGAGCAGCTCCGGACCTGAAGTGGTACCCGATTCAATCGAAATATTGGTTCCTAACCTGCGTCCAATAGCGACCTAGCATGAGGCTATACCGCAGGCGCCGTCCGGTGGCGAGGGAATCGAGGAGAAAGCATCGTGAGAATCCTGAAGCGCATCTGGGTACACCTCGTGGTCCTGGCCAAGTCCCGCCAAAACCGTTGGGACCTCCCGGGTTGGCTGATCCGGCGCCCGCTCATCGCAGCAGCGAACGGGCTCTACGAAATGGCGCTGTTGTTCAGCGGCCGGGCGCCGACCGAACTGAAGCTGCTCGCGGGAATCAAAGCCGCGATGTTGACGCACTGTGAATTCTGCATCGACATCTCCGATACCCTCGGCCGGAGTGAGGGGTTCTCGGAGCAGAAACTGATCGCCTTGGTGAACTACCGGGACAGTGATGAGTTCACTCACCTCGAAAAGCTGTGCATTCAATTCGCCGAAGAGATGTCCCGTACGCCCGCGATCATCTCCGAAGGCTTGCGTGAGGAGCTGCTCACGCACCTCAGTAAGGCTCAGTTGATGGAAATCGCTGCCGAAATCGCCTGGGAGAACCAGCGTGGTCGGCTCAACCAGGGTCTGGGCATTCGGCCGATGGACACGGCGGGTGGAACGGTGTGCCTGATCCCGCAGCCCGAGGCGCGAACTGGCACAAACGATTCCGTCGCGTGATGCGCTGGCTGCCAAACGGGCGGGGCTGAGCCCATCACACTCTGGCCCAGGTGATTTCGCGTCGTGACAGTCGAGCGCGACTCGGGGAAGGGCCGGTCTTTTCGTCCGACGGCCGCCCAGCCCGCCCTAGGGCAGTCATCGACGTCACCTCCCATGCGGCCGGGACGCCGAACTCGCGCGCGACACCGTCACGATCGAACGCGCGGAACTGATGTGCACCGAGTCCCATGACCAGCCCTTGAATCGTCATGTGGGCCACCGCCTGTCCGAGGTCGTATCGCGCGAATTCGGAGAACTCCCAGTCCGTGTCTTCGACGAGGACGTGAGCCAGGTTCACGATCAGCAGTGCGGCATCGGGCGCCCAGCGCGCTGAGCTGGGTGCCAGGTGATTCACGATCCGAGAGTGGACGGGGTCGTCACGGCGCCCCACGATGAACATCCACGGCTGGGAGTTGCCCGCCGATGGTGTGAGACGGGCGGCGTCGAGCAGAACGTCGACCTCTGCGTCACTCAGGGTCGCGTCCCGGTCGAACGACACCGGGCTGAACCGCTCCACCAATAGAGGATGAACTCCGTCGGCCGCGCCATTCTCACACTCGGTCACACCAGCATCATGAGCGGAAACACCTTGTTTCACAACCAATGTGGGCGTGTCTCAAACTATTAGTGCCCGCGCGAGCCGTTGGGCGAGATTTCGTCCTGGTATTCCTTGAGGGCGGTGAGTGCCTTGTGCTCGGCGGCGTGTTTGGCGTCGGCGAGGGCGGCTTGTTCGACGGCGGAGTCGGCGAACAGGAAGCTGCCGGTGCCGGGCGAGCCGGCGGAGCCGAGCTTGTTCATGCGCTTGGGCAGTGCGGCACCCTGGTATTCCAGCGGGATGGGGTGGCCGTGGTCGTCGACCGGTCCCAGGGGCTGGTGCAGCTCCACGTAGGCGCCGTGCGGCAGTCGCTTGATGATGCCGGTCTCGATGCCGTGCTCGAGGACGGCGCGGTCGCTGCGCTGCAGGCCGACGCACCAGCGGTAGGTCAGGTAGTAGACCACTGCGGGCAGGACGACCATGCCGATGCGGCCGATCCAGGTGGTGGCGTTCAGGGAGATGTCGAACTTGAGCGCGATGATGTCGTTCATCGCGGCCAGAGTGAGCACCATGTAGAACGCGATGGCCATGGCACCGATGGCGGTGCGGACCGGCACGTCACGCGGACGCTGCAGCAGGTTGTGGTGCGCATGATCACCCGTAACCCTGGCCTCGATAAAGGGATAAGCGATGAGCAACGTGAAGACCAGACCCATGATCAACGCCACCGCGACCACAGCGGGGATGGTGTGGCCGAAGGGGTAGAACTCCCAGGCCGGCCAGATACGGGCAAGGCCTTCGGTCCACATCATGTAGAAGTCGGGCTGGCTACCGGCGGACACCTGCGAGGGCTTGTAGGGGCCCAGTTCCCAGATCGGGTTGATCTGCAGCAGACCACCCATGATGCCGAGAACTCCGGTGACCATGGCGAAGAACGCGCCGGATTTGAAGGCGAAGACCGGCATGACGCGGACGCCGACGACGTTCTTCTCGGTGCGGCCGGGGCCGGGGAACTGGGTGTGCTTGCCGAACCACAACAAGATCAGGTGCGTGGCCACAAGGCCCAAAATGATTGCGGGAATGATCAATACGTGGAGCGCGTACATCCGTGGGATGATGGTCTGGCCGGGGAAGTCCCCGCCGAAGAGGGCCCAGTGCATCCAGGTGCCGATGACCGGAATGCCCAGGGTGATCGAGGACAGCGCGGCGCGCAGACCGATACCCGAGAGCAGGTCGTCGGGCAGCGAGTAGCCGAAGTAGCCCTCGAACATGGCCAGGATCAGCAGCAGCGCACCCGTCACCCAGCTGGCTTCCCGTGGCCGACGGAACGCACCGGTGAAGAACACCCGCGCCATGTGCACCATGATCGACGCGGCGAACATCAGCGCGGCCCAGTGGTGAATCTGACGCACCAGAAGGCCGCCGCGGACCTCGAAGCTGATGTCGAGTGCGGACTCGTAAGCGCGCGACATCTGCACACCGCGCAGCGGCTGGTAGACGCCGTTGTACGTGACTTCAGCCATCGACGGGTCGAAGAACAGCGTCAGGTAAACGCCGGTGAGCAGCAGGACCACAAAGCTGTACATGGCGATCTCACCGAGCAGGAAGGACCAGTGCGTCGGGAAGACCTTGTTCAGTTGCCGACGCACCGCCGCGGACGGGTGGTACCGCGAGTCGATCGCAGTCCCCTGGGCGGCGGCGCGATTCGACGCTGGCATGTGTCGTGGAGTTCGCGTGACCGTACCGGCCTTCATGTCCTGCCTCCTTTGATGAACGCCTTACCTCTGAGATGCATCTGGAGCCCGTTTTGTGACAGGTCCACAATGTGACGTGCATCACAAAGTTGGAGGCGCTACTTCTCGGCGAGCTGCTTGAAGTTGAGTAGCTGCCGTCGGGCCATCACGAGATCCCCCACACTGAGTAGGGGAGCGGCGAGCCGCCACGACTGTGGCGCAGTCACTTTCAGTACCAATCGAGTTCTGTGGTCGTCTAGCGGGGTGAGCCGATAGGACATGTGAGCGCCCATGATCTGCGCCGTCAACTGCGCTTGGTGGTCCACCGAGAGCACCTTGCCCAATGGCCGGCCGGCACTGGCGGTGAACGGATCACCGGGCCGGGGATCGTTCAGGTTGTGCAGCTTGCGCGGTGACTCCCGGCCCAGATTGTCGATCCAGTCGTAGGAGTACGGTGCCAGGCGCACTTGAACAACCCACGGCCACAACCGATCTGGTAGGGTGTTGACGGTGACTCCGCGCCACGCCTCGAGCGATGGGCTGGCGACGTAGCTGTCGCAGTCGTATCGCGCCATGGTTTCGGCGTCGGTGACGCCCCAGCGGTCACCGATCATCGGATGACCACCTTGTTCATCAGGTATGGAGCGGCCGTGCGATGGATGGGGCCGATGGCCCGCCAGATCACCGCCGCAGGCCGCTGCTGTTTGTAGTGCAGTGCGGTGATGAGTTGGCCTGTCGAGGCATCGACTCGCCGGAGGATCAGAGTTCCGTCCATCAGCGGCGATTCGGCCTCCAGGTGAACCGCATCGGGAGTCGACACCGCGATGCGCCAGCCGAGGATATGCTGCGGTGAGTCCGCCGGCCCGAGCCGGAATCGCAGTAACGCCTTGTGGGCGAACCGGATTCCCTCGCGGAGGGCTGGACTGGATTGTTCGAGCGCCTGCCGTGCCAGCGTTTCGGGCGTACGCGCGTCAGATTCAGCGACGGTGACTTCGAAGACGTCGAGGTAGTCAGCCTGCCGGAGGCTTGGGGGCAGAGCGGCGCTTGCCAGGCTCACCTGGCGCGCATGCCCAACTGCCAACTCCGTCGCCATGACTACGAGGCTAGGTACTCATTGGCCGCTTGTCAGGGGCCAGTTTCGTGGCGGAACCGGGTACCACTCGGGTGGGCACCGCGCTCTCATGGCAAGTTCAACGAGCGTCGGGACGGCGAGACGGCGGCGACCGCCGCGTGTGGTCCGGTGTGTAGACGCTTTGAGTCGGCAACGTCTTGCGGCATTGCAAAATTCGGAACGCGATGTACCAGGATCTTGGTGGCAGTTCTGTGGTTTTGGGACGGTGATGATCGCGTTGCCGGCTGTTGACGATCAAAACCGCGTCGTCCATCGCTCCTTTACGCAAGGTGTAGAACGACTTTCGGCATTGTCGTACTCGTCGCAGAATGCCGAGCTCCCCACGGGACGCATCAGGTCACCCGATGGGCTTCACCACGATCAGCCGCACTGTCACCGGTGTCCTGATGTAGGCCCAAAAAGTCCTTGCGGTTCGAACATACGTTCGATACAATTGGGCATGGGAATCACACCGGATCTCAACGCTCTTCTCGAGCGCCTCCGCGACGTGGCCGTCCCCGACGACATGTCCCGGGACGACGCAGTGGCGGCCATGACGTGCGTGATGAAACTGCGCAATATGGCCGATCATCTGGCAGCGATGCTGACCGGGGTGTTGGACCGCTGCGGGGTGGCGGCCGCGCAGGGCCGGACGCCGCGGGAGTTGTTGATGGCGTTGGGGTGTGCGCCATCGGTGGCCGAGCGCTTTATCCGGGTATCGGCAGCCTTGTCGGCGTTGCCCACGCTCGCGGCGCATGCCGCTGATGGGGCGATCTCCGGGGAGCATGTCGATGCGATCGTCAAAGGCATCAACCACATCCGAGCCCGCGCACCCGGTGAGGTAGACGAGGAGACCCGGTTCGGGCAGGTGACCGATCTGTTGGGGCAGTTCTTCTCCGGCGCCACCCCCGCAGACATCGGGGCCCGCGCCCGCCGGTTGGGCAACCGGCATGCGGCCGCCGAAGGTGGCCTGCCGGCGGCCGAGGACCGGTCGGTCAACACCGCCGACCACCGCGTCACCAGCGACGGGCGGGTCCAGATCCGGGCGGACCTGGACGCCGAAGTCGGGGCCAAGTACATCGCGGCGATCGAACAAGGATCGGCGCCGCGGCCCGAACCCGACGGCAGCCCCGACACCCGCACGGCGGGCCGGCGGCGGGCCGACGCGCTGGAAGCGGTGCTGGACATCGCCGCCCGCGGCGGCGACACCGCTTACGCGCCGCGCACGCAGCTACTGGTGACCGTGCCCGCCGACGCCCCGGACCTGGCGGCGTTGGAATTCATCGGGTCGATCAGCACCATGACCCTGGAACGAATCTGCTGCGACACCACCGTCACCACCATGATCGTCGACGGCGAACACGTACCCCTCGATATGGGGCGGGAGAAACGTTTGTTCCCGGCGCACCTGCGCAAAGCGCTGTATTTGCGGGATCAGTGCTGCATCAAATGCGGCGCCCCACCCGGACGCACCCACGCCCACCACATCATCCACTGGACCCACCACGGTCAGACATCACTAGCCAACGGGTGCCTGCTGTGCCCGGCCTGCCACGCCAACGTCCACCACGACGGCTGGGACGTCGTCATGGGACTGGACAAACACCCCTGGCTCATCCCACCCGCGGCCGTCGACCCACACCGAAAACCCATCCCCGCCCACAACCGCCGCACCATGCGCCTCGACACAGCCGCCTAACACCTAAAGCATTGCGCACCTTGACAACTCAACAGTGTTCGGGGCCGGGTGTCGGCCCGCAGCCGGCCGCGGCGGCCCGGCCGTTGGTCAGCCACTCACCGCAGGAACTGACCCGCGTGGTTGGCCAGGTCGAGCACCGGCTGCGGGACGGCGCCCAGCGCCAGCGTCACAAAGGCGGTGAGCCCGATCATCGCGGTGCTCAGACTGCCCGACTGAACTTGCGGGCCGTCCTCGACCGCATCAGTGAAGAACATCAGGACGATCACGCGGACGTAGAAGTACGCGGCGACGGCGCTGACGATCACACCGATGACGACAAGCGATGCGGCACCACCTTCGGCTGCGGCTTTGAAGACGGCGAACTTGCTGACGAATCCACTGGTCAGGGGAATGCCGGCGAAAGCAAGCAAGAACAACGCGAACACGACACCGAAGAATGGATGCCGGCGTCCGAGTCCGGCCCACCGCCGCAGGTCATCTTCCTCGTCCCCGTCGGCGCGGCGCACCACACTCACGACCGCGAATGCGCCGAGCGTGCTGAAACCGTAGGCGAACAGGTAGAACAACGACGCCGACAGTCCGTTGTCGTTGAGCGCGATCACGCCGGTGAGGATGAAGCCGGTATGTGCCACCGAGGAGTACGCCAGCATGCGCTTGACGTAGTTCTGCGCGATGGCGATCACCGTGCCCACCGCCATGGACAGCACCGCGATGATCGACAGCACCGGCCGCCAATCATTGGCCAGCGCCGGCAGCGCCACGTAGCAGACCCGCAGCAGCGCGCCGAAGGCGGCGATCTTGGTGGCCGACGCCATGAAGGCCGTGACTGGTGTGGGTGCCCCTTGATAGACGTCGGGCACCCACGAATGGAACGGCACCGCACCGACTTTGAACAACAGGCCCACGCACAGGAGCGCGATGCCGATGAGCCCGAGGGAGGCCGGGCCGCGGCCGGCAGCGACGCCCGAGAGGCTCAGGCTGCCGGAGTAGCCGTAGAGCATCGCGACACCGAAGAGGAAGAACGCCGACGAAAATGCCCCCAGCAGAAAGTACTTCAGTGACGCTTCCTGCGACAGCAGCCGATTCCGGCGGGCCAGACCGCACATCAGGTACAGCGGCAGGGACAGCACCTCGAGCGCGACGAACATCGTCAGCAGATCATCGGACGCGCCGAACAGCATCATGCCGCCGAGCGCGAACATCGCCAGCGGGAACACCTCGGTCTGGGCGACACCGGTCTTGAGGGCGATCTGCTCGGCGGCGCTACCGGGCACTGTCGCGGCCTGCGGGGTGAACGCGGCCAGCCCACTGCCGTCCGAAACCCGTTGTGCCATCAGCAAGGTGGCCAACAGGCTGACCCCCAGCAGAGTGCCCTGCAGGAAGAGCGCCGGGCGGTCGATGGCGATGGCCCCGAGGACTGCAGGCCGGCCGATCGCCGAACCCAGGTGCAGCGCTTGGGAAACCACGGCCACCAGGGCCACCGCCTGGCCACCGATACTCAACACCACTTGGGCGCGGTACCGCGCCGGGCGCGGTGCGAAGGCTTCCACGAGCACACCTGCCAGCGCGATGCCGAACACGATCAGCATCGGCGACAGCAGGCCGTACTCGACGGACGGCGCGGGGATGGGCGTCACCGGGCGACCCCCTGGGCGGTACTCGACGAGGTATGTCCGACAGCCGGATTGATGACGTCCAACGCGGGCTTGGGGTAGACGCCGAGCACCAGCAGCAGGGCGACCAACGGCACGACCACGGCCAGTTCCCGCGGTACGAGGTCGCGCAGCTTGTCATTGCCGTCGGCGACGGGGCCCGTCATCATCCGCTGATACATCCACAGGATGTAGAGCGCGGAGAGCACCAGGGCCGTGGCCGCGACGGCGGTGACGGCCGGGTAGTGGATGAATGTGCCGACCAGAACCAGGAATTCGCTGATGAACGGTGCCAGGCCGGGCAGCGACAGCGTCGCGAGTCCGGCGATCAGGAACGTGCCGGCCAGTATCGGTGCGACGGTCTGCACACCGCCGTAGTCGGCGATGGCGCGAGACCCGCGGCGGGACACCAGGAATCCGGCGATCAGGAACAGCGCGGCGGTCGAGATGCCGTGGTTGACCATGTACAGCGCGGCGCCGGACTGCGCCTGCTCGGTCATCGCGAAGATGCCCAGAATGATGAAGCCGAAGTGCGAGATCGAGGTGTACGAGATCAGGCGCATGACGTCCGTCTGTCCGATGGCGACGATGGCCCCGTAGACGATGCCGATAACGGCCAGCGCAATGATCAAGGGCCGGAATGTCGCTGCGGACGACGGGAACAGCTGCAGGCAGTACCGGAGCATGCCGAATGTGCCCACCTTGTCGACGACAGCCATCATCAGGACAGCCGTGGCCGGCGTGGCGTGCACCGCCGCGTCGGGCAGCCAACGGTGCAGGGGCCACAGAGGTGCCTTGACTGCGAACGCGAACATGAACCCACCGAACAGCGCATTGGCTATCCCCGGGCTGATGTTGAGGGTGCCGTAGCGCACAGCGTCCGCGACGGCACGGAAGTCGAAGGAGCCGTGGTTGAAAGCGGGACTGTTGGCGGTGGCAACGTACAGTCCGATGACCGCGGCCAGCATGATCAGGCCGCCGAACAGGTTGTACAGCAGGAACTTCACCGCTGCTTTGGACGCGGCGGGCCGGTCCGCGCCGAAACCGCCGATGAGGAAGTACATCGGGATCAGCATGGCTTCGAAGAACACGTAGAACAGCAGGATGTCCAGTGACACCAGGGAGATCAGCACCATCGATTCGACGGCGAGGATCAGCGCGAAGTAGGCGTGGGTCGACTTGGCCTGCGCGCCGGCATCATTCGAGTCGCCGTCATTCCAGCCGGCGATGATCAGCAGCGGTACCAGGACAGCGGTCAGTGCGACCAAGACCAGGGCCACGCCGTCGACCCCGAGGATGTAGCCGGTGCCGAACGACGGTATCCACGGGTGGTTCTCGACGAACTGGTAGCGCGCCCCGGCCGGGTCGAAGCGCAGCGCCAGCACCAGCGCGATGACGAGCACCACCAGCGACACCGCCAGGGCCCCCCAGCGGGCGAAAGCCCGTGCGCCGGCGGGCAACAGGATCACTGCCGCACCGCCTGCCATCGGGACGGCCCACAACGC
Organism: Mycobacterium toneyamaense; assembly: GCF_055384815.1. Taxonomy (NCBI): domain Bacteria; kingdom Bacillati; phylum Actinomycetota; class Actinomycetes; order Mycobacteriales; family Mycobacteriaceae; genus Mycobacterium; species Mycobacterium toneyamaense. Next base: position 4,066,744 of record NZ_AP040333.1, on the reverse strand, counting down.
TGTCAGCCACCACATTCCGGTCACCACACCCTCACCGTGAGAATGGCGGCCGCAATCAATGCCGCTCCGGCCAACATGGACAGCGCATACGACCGGGCAAACCCGTTCTGCCAGCGTCGAAGATCCTGCGACCCGGTGCGGACCAGCGCGGCGAGCTCACGGGTGACGCCGTCGACCGCGACGTCATCGAAGTCGACAAGGTTCTCGGTGAGCCGCCGGCCCGGCACCATCAGCGCCCGCTCGTTGAACGCATCGCCGTACAGATCGTTGCGCGCGGCGACCGTCAACCCGGAGACGTTGACCGGGGCGCTGATCGGGACGGGTTGGCGCGCATACATCCGGTAGGCGATCGCGACGCCGACGCCGACCACCGCGAGCGTGACGACCGTGAGCAGCCAAGCGGGCACCGTATGCTCGGGCTCGTGGAAGCCGACGACCGGTTCGAGCCAATGCTCCAACTTCCCACCGACGGCGAGAAGCGCGCCCGCACCGATCGATCCGGCGGCCAGCACCACCATCGGCCAGCCCATGACCGACGGCGACTCGTGGGGATGCGCCTCGGCACGCCAGCGCTTTTCGCCGAAGAACGTCATCAGCATGACGCGGGTCATGTAGAACGCCGTGATGCCCGCGCCCAGCAGGGCGGCGCCGCCGAACAGCAGACCCTTGGCGCCGCCGGCCGCGAACGCGGTCTCGATGATGGGGTCTTTCGAGAAGAACCCGGACAGCGGCGGGATACCGACGATCGCGAGGTAACCCATGCCGAACGTGGCGAACGTGACGGGCATGGCGGTGCGCAGCCCGCCGTAGCGGCGCATGTCGGTCTCGTCGTCCATGGCGTGCATCACCGAACCGGCACCGAGGAACAGGCCGGCCTTGAAGAAACCGTGCGCCAGCAGATGCAGGATCGCGAGCGCGTAGCCGGCGGGTCCGAGACCCGCGGCCAGCATCATGTAGCCGATCTGGCTCATGGTCGACGCCGCGAGGGCCTTCTTGATGTCGTCTTTGGCGCAGCCGATCACCGCGCCGAACAACAGCGTGACGGCCCCGACGACGGCGACCGCCAACCGGGCGTCGGCGGACTGGTTGAAGATCGGAGCCGACCGCACCACCAGGTACACGCCGGCCGTGACCATGGTGGCCGCGTGGATCAGCGCCGACACGGGGGTCGGGCCCTCCATCGCATCCCCGAGCCACGATTGCAGCGGTACCTGAGCGGACTTGCCGCACGCCGCCAGCAGCAACAGCAGACCGATGAGCGTGGTGGTCGCCGCTGGAAGAAGCGGCGCCTGCGCGAAAACACCCGTGTACGAGAGGGTTCCGGTGTGCGCGAACATCGCCGCCAGGGCCAGCGCCAGGCCGATGTCACCGACCCGGTTGACGACGAACGCCTTCTTGGCGGCCGTCGCCGCCGACGGCTTGTGCGACCAGAACCCGATCAGCAGGTACGACGCCAGGCCGACGCCTTCCCACCCGACGTACAGACCGAGATAGTTGTCGGCCAGCACCAGCAGCAGCATGGCCGCGACGAACAGGTTGAGATAGGCGAAAAAGCGCCGCCGGGCCGGGTCGTGCGCCATGTAGCCGATCGAATAGATGTGGATCAGCGCGCCGACCCCGGTGATGAGCAGGACGAAGCACACCGACAGCTGGTCCAGACGCAAGCCGAAATCGACCTGCAGTTGGGCCACCGGAACCCAGGAGAACAGCGTCTCGTGCACCAACCGGACGTCGTTGTCGCGACCGGACATTGCCGCGAACTGCGTGGCGCCGACGAGGAAGGCGCCGACCACCGTGGCGCAGCCGAGCAGATGCCCCCACGCGTCGGTGGCCTTGCCGCCGAGCAGCAGTATCGCCGCGCCGGCCAGCGGCAGCGCGATCAGCAACCACACCGATGTCGTCATGGTCACTGCTTCAACAGGTTCGCGGCGTCGACCGACGCCGATCGCCGGGTCCGGAATATGGTCATGATGATCGCCAGTCCCACCACCACCTCACACGCCGCCACGACCATGGTGAAGAACGCCACCACCTGACCGTCGAGCTCGCCATGCATCCGGGAGAACGTGACGAACGCCAGATTGGCCGCGTTGAGCATCAACTCGACGCACATGAACATGACGATGGCGTTGCGGCGCACCAGCACACCGGCTGCGCCGATGGTGAACAGCAGAGCCGACAGATACAGGTAGTTGGTGGGATTCACGAGATGTTCCCATCGTTGGTCGAGACACTGCGCCGCGGCAGGATGGCGCTGACGGACATGTCGGCGTCCGAGCCGTCGGGCAGCTTCGCCGGGATGTCGACGGCGTTGTGCCGCGCGTACACCCCGGGGTTGGGCCGTGGTGTCGGGTGCCCGCCGCCGGCGAACCGCTCGATTGCCAGCTCGCGCTGGGTCTTTCGGCGCTCGAACCGTTCGCGGTGGGTCAGCACCATGGCACCCAGCGCCGCGGTGATGAGCAGCGCGCTGGTGACCTCGAAGGCCCACAGGTAGCGCGTGAAGATCAGCACCGCCAGGCCCTGGACGTTGCCGGCCCGGTTGGCGTGCTCCAGCCCGACGAAGTTGGCCCCGAGGCTGCCGATCCCGGCGATCACCGCGATGCCGAATCCGATACCGGCCACGACGGCGGCAACGCGTTGTCCCCGAATGGTTTCGATCAGCGAGTCCGCCGAATCGACACCGATGAGCATGAGGACGAACAGGAACAGCATCATGACCGCACCGGTATAGACCACCACCTGCACGACGCCGAGGAACACTGCGTCCTGGGCGATATAGAGCACCGCGAGGCTGATCATGGTGCTGGCCAGGAACATTGCCGAGTACACCGCTTTGGGGGCGGCCACCATGGCGATGGCGCCGAGCACCGACACGGTACCGAGCACCCAGAACGTCACGGCCTCTCCGGTCACTTGGCCGCCTCGCGCCGCTTCAGGCCGTCCGCGGTGATGTTGCCGCGGTAGTAGTCCTCGTCGGTGCTGCCCTCGGCCATGGCGTGCGGCGGCGCGGTCATGTCGGGTTTCAGCGGCGCCAGGAGCTTGTCCTTGCCGTAGATCAGGTCGGACCGGTTGTCGTCGGCCATCTCGTAGTCGTTGGTCATGGTCAGCGCGCGCGTCGGGCAGGCCTCGATGCAGAGCCCGCAGCCGATGCACCGCAGATAGTTGATCTGGTACACCCGGCCGTACCGCTCGCCGGGCGAGAACCGTTGTTCCTCGGTGTTGTCGGCGCCCTCGACATAGATCGCGTCCGCGGGGCAGGCCCACGCGCACAGTTCGCAACCGATGCACTTCTCGAGGCCGTCGTCGTACCGGTTGAGCTGATGCCGGCCGTGATAGCGCGGAGCGACCGGACCGGGCTCCTCGGGATACTGCTCGGTGACCGGTTTCTTGAACATGGTCCCGAAGGTGACGCCGAAACCGGCGATGGCGTCGATGAACTTGGGCCTACCGGGCATGGTGAACCTCCTTGGCCGGGATGGGCGGCACCGGGAACGCGCCGGGCTGTGGTTCGGCGGCCGGGGCACTCGTGCGAGCCGACTTGCGCCGCACCGTGTTCCACAACGCACCGGCGATGGCCACCACGGCGATGGCGCCGGCGAAGGCCAGCACGACGGGCCAGCTGTCGTGCCCCTGCAGCCGCAGCGTCCGCACGATGCTGACGATCATGATCCACCCCAGCGAGATCGGGATGAGCACTTTCCAGCCCAGCGCCATGAACTGGTCGTACCGCAGGCGCGGGAGCGTGGCCCGGAGCCACATGAACAGGAAGAGGAACGCCCACACCTTGCCGACGAACCACAGCAGCGGCCACCAGCCGGTGTTGGCGCCGGGGATGAGGCTCAGGGGCCAGGGCGCCTGCCAACCACCGAGGAACAGGGTGGTGGCCAGTGCGGAAACCGTCGTCATGTTGACGTATTCCGCGAGCATGAACATCGCGAACTTCAGTGACGAGTACTCGGTGTGGAATCCGCCGACCAGCTCGCCTTCGGCCTCGGGCAGATCGAACGGCGCCCGGTTCGTTTCGCCGACCATCGACACCACGTAGATCAGGAACGACGGCAGCAGCAGGAAGACGTACCAGCGGCCCTGTTGTGACGCGACGATCTGCGACGTCGACATGGTGCCCGCGTACAGGAACACCGCGGCGAACGACAGCGCCATCGCGATCTCGTACGAGATGACCTGCGCGCTGGACCGCAGCCCGCCGAGCAGGGGATAGGTCGAGCCGGAAGCCCAGCCCGCCAACACGATTCCGTAGACCCCGATCGAGGTGACCGCGAGGACGTACAGCACCGCGACCGGCAGGTCGGTCAACTGCAGCGGCGTCTCGTGCCCGAAGACGTGGACCAGCGGCCCCATCGGGATGACGGCGAACGCCATGATCGCCGGGATCACCGAGATGATCGGCGCCAGCAGGTAGATCGGCTTGTCCACGCCGGCCGGGACCAGCCCTTCTTTGAGGGCGAGCTTGATGCCGTCGGCGAGGCTCTGCAGTAACCCGAACGGCCCCACCCGGTTCGGCCCGATGCGCATCTGCATCCAGCTCAGGACTCGTCGTTCGAGCAGGATCGCGACGAGCACCGTCAGCACCAGGAACACAAAAATGCCAAGGGCTTTGGCGAGGACCAGCCACCACGGGTCCAGGCCGAACGAGGAGAGGTCGGGATAGTTCACGTTGCCGCCCCGCTGATCGAGACGACCGCGCCGGGAGCGACGCCGAGCGTGGCATGGACGGTCGACCCGGGCGAGTTCAGCGGCAGCCACACCACGCCGGTCGGCATGTCGGTGATCTCGAGCGGCAGGGTAAGGCTGCCCCGATCGGTGCTGACGGTGAGGGTTTCGGACGCGCCGACGCTCGCGGCCGTGTCAGGCGACAGGCGGGCCACCGCCGGACGCGCCGTGGCGGCCAGATGGGGTTCGCCGTCCTGCAGCCGGCCGGCGTCCAGCAGCATCCGCCAGCCGGCAAGAACCGCCTGACCGGGACCGGGCACCGGGTTCGGGGGCGCGGTGAATTCCGGTGCGGCGGGCCGTGGTCCGGTCCAGCACCCCAGTCGGTTCATCTCGTTGCGCACGGTTGCGACATCGCGCAGACCCAGATCGATGCAGTGCTCGTCGGCGAGCGCGGCCAGCACTCCCATGTCCGCTCGCGTGGCCGGCGGCAGCGCCGCGCCGAATGCGCGATGCCGCCCTTCCCAGTTCACGAAGCTGCCGGCTTTCTCGACGACGGGCGCCACCGGGAACACCACGTGCGCGAGATCAGTGACGGCGCTGCGGCGCACCTCCATGCTCACCACGAACTTCGCGGCGCCGAGCGACTGCTGCGCCAGTGCCGGGTCGGGGAGATCGGCCAGCTCGACACCGGCGACCAGGACAGCCTCGAGCTCACCGTCGGCTGCGGCGGCGAGGATCCCGGTGGTGTCGCGGCCCGGAGTGTCGGGCAGTTCGTCGACGTGCCAGGCGACGGCGACTTCCGTGCGTGACGGCACGTCGGTGACCAAACGACCGCCGGGCAACAGATTCGGGGCCGCACCGGCTTCCAGTGCACCGCGCTCGCCGGCCCGCCGCGGTACCCAGCCGACGGCCGCGCCGGTCCGCTCGGCCAGCCGGGCCACGGCGGAGAACCCGCCGGGGACACCGGCCAGCCGCTCACCGGTGAGGATGACCGAACCGGGCGGCAACACCTCGACGGCGTCGAGTGCGTGGGGTTCGCGGCCGGGTGCGGCGGAGATGAGGGTGCCGCCCATCTTCTCCAGTCCGCGGCTCGCGAACGGCGCCACCGCAACAACTTTCAGGCCGTGCTTGCGGAAGGCCTTGCGCAGCCGCAGGTAGATGATCGGCGATTCGTCTTCCGGCTCGAACGCGACGAGCAGCACGACGGGCGCCTGCTCCAGGTCGGCGTACGTCACCCGCATCGGCTGACCCGCGACGGACGCCGCCAGGAACTGGGCTTCCTCGTCGCTGTGCACCCGGTTGCGGAAGTCGATGTCGTTGGTGCCCAGCACAATCCGCGCGTACTTGGCATACGCATAGGCGTCTTCGGTGGTGAGTCGTCCGCCGACCAGCACGCCGGTCCGGGCACCGGCCGCCGACAGGCCGCGCACCGCGACAGCGACGGCCTCGGGCCAGGACGCCGGGCGCTGGGTGCCGTCGGCCTCGCGGATCAAGGGTGTGGTGATCCGGTCACCCTGCGTGGCGTAGGTGAAGGCCCACCGGCCCTTGTCGCAGTTCCACTCTTCGTTCACCTCGGGATCGTCACCGGCCAAGCGGCGCAACACCGTTCCGCGGCGATGATCGGTGCGCTGCGCACAGCCCGAGGCGCAGTGTTCGCAGACGCTGGGGGAGGAGACCAGGTCGAAAGGCCGGGCCCGGAACCGGTACGCAGTCCCGGTCAGCGCGCCGACGGGACAGATCTGCACGGTGTTGCCGGAGAAGTAGGAGTCGAACGGGTCACCGCCCCCGATACCGACCTGCTGCAGTGCGCCACGTTCCAGCAGTTCGATGAACGGGTCGCCGGCGACCTGATTCGAGAACCGCGTGCAGCGCGCGCACAGCACGCAGCGTTCCCGGTCGAGCAGGACCTGCGCCGACAGGTTGATGGGCTTGGGGAAGGTGCGCTTGACGTCCTCGAAGCGAGAATCGGCGCGGCCGTTGGACATCGCCTGGTTCTGCAGTGGGCATTCGCCGCCCTTGTCGCAGACGGGGCAGTCCAGCGGATGGTTGATCAGCAGCAGTTCCATCACGCCGTGCTGTGCCTTGTCGGCGGCCTCCGACGTCACCTGGGTACGCACGACCATGTCCGGGGTGACCGTGGTGGTGCACGACGCCAACGGTTTCCGTTGGCCCTCCACCTCGACGAGGCACTGCCGGCAGGCGCCCACCGGGTCGAGCAGGGGGTGGTCGCAGAACCGGGGAATCTGCACCCCGATGAGCTCGGCCGCACGAATCACCAACGTGCCCTTGGGCACACTGATCTGCTGGTCGTCGATGGTCAGGGTCACCATCTCGACCGCGGCCGCGCCCTTCGCCGGCTCGGTGACCGTCATGCGCCCGCTCCTTCCGTGGCGAAGAGCGTGGCGGCGTGCGGGTCGAAGGGGCAGCCGCCGTTCAGGTGCGCGACGTACTCGTCGCGGAAGTACTTGAGCGAGGACATGATCGGACTCGCCGCGCCGTCGCCGAGGGCACAGAACGACTTGCCGAGGATGGCGTCGGAGATGTCGAGCAGTTTGTCCAGGTCGGCCGCGTGGGCCTGGCCGTTCTCCAGCCGGGCATAGATCTGCGCCAGCCAGTAGGTGCCCTCGCGGCACGGCGTGCACTTGCCGCAGGATTCGTGGGCGTAGAACTGGGTCCACCGGCGGACGGCCCGCACCACGCAGGTCGTCTCGTCGAAAATCTGCAGTGCCTTGGTGCCCAGCATCGAGCCGACCCCGGCCATGCCTTCGTAGTCCAGTGGGACGTCCAGGTGTTCGGATGTGAGCATCGGCGTCGACGATCCGCCCGGCGTCCAGAACTTCAGCTGGTGCCCGGCCCGCACCCCGCCGGCGTATTCCAGCAGTTCGCGCAGCGAAATCCCCAGGGGTGCCTCGTATTGCCCCGGCCGGGTGACGTGACCCGACAACGAGTACAGCGTGAAGCCGGGCGACTTCTCCGACCCCATGGACCGGAACCAGTCGACCCCGCCGCGGATCACCGACGGGACACTGGCGATCGACTCGACGTTGTTGACCACGGTCGGGCAGGCGTACAGCCCGGCGACCGCGGGGAACGGCGGACGCAACCGGGGCTGGCCGCGCCGGCCCTCCAGGGAGTCGAGCAGCGCGGTCTCCTCGCCGCAGATGTACGCACCCGCCCCGGCGTGGACCACCAGATCCAGGTCGTAGCCGGTGCCGGCGATGTTGGTGCCGAGATAGCCGTTCGCGTAGGCCTCGGCGACCGCACCCTGCAGCCGGCGCAGTACCGGAACCACCTCACCGCGCACGTAGATGAATGCGTGGCGGGCGCCGATGGCGTACGACGCGATGATCGCGCCTTCCACCAGCGCGTGCGGCGAGGCCAGCATCAGCGGAATGTCCTTGCACGTCCCGGGTTCGGATTCGTCCGCGTTGACGACCAGATAGTGCGGACGGCCGTCGTCGGGGGAGATGAACGACCATTTGGTCCCCGTGGGGAAACCCGCGCCGCCGCGTCCGCGCAGTCCGGAATCCTTGACCAGCGCAATGACTTCGGCGGGTTGCATCCGCAACACCGCCCGCAGTGCCTGGTAGCCGCCCTGCCGGACGTAGCTCTGCAGCGTCCACGACTGCGGCTCATCCCAGTGTCTGCTCAGCACCGGCGCGAGTGTCATTGCGGCGCCTCCATCCCGCGCTCCTGGGCGACGCGCAACCCGGCGAGGGTGGCCGCGCCCGGTTCGGAGTCGTTGCTGCCGGGGCGTTCATCGGGGAAGCCGGCGAGGATGCGTGCGGTGTCCTTGAAGGTGCACAGGGGCGCGCCCCGGGTCGGGGTGACCGGCTCACCGGCCCGCAGTGAGTCGACGAGATCACGTGCGGAACCGGGGGTTTGGTTGTCGAAGAACTCCCAGTTCACCATGACCACGGGTGCGTAGTCGCAGGCGGCGTTGCATTCGATGTGCTCCAGCGTGACCCGGCCGTCGGCGGTGGTCTCGCCGGCGCCGAGACCCAGGTGGTCCTCCAGTGATTCGAGGATGGCGTCGCCGCCCATGATGGCGCACAGCGTGTTGGTGCACACCCCGACGAGGTACTCGCCTGTCGGGGTGCGGCGGTACATCGAGTAGAACGTCGCGACCGCGGTGACCTCGGCGGTGCTGAGGTCCAATTGCGCAGCGCAGAAAGAGATTCCGGCAGGGGTGAGGTACCCGTCTTCGGATTGGACGAGATGCAGCAGCGGCAGCAGTGCGGAGCGGGCACTGGGGTAGCGGGCAATGATCGTCGCGGCGTCGGCGGCCAGGCGCGCGGTCACGTCAGGCGAATACGACTGCGGCCCTTGGCCGATCGGTGGGCCGGGCTCGTCCGGACGCGGCCCGAGACGCAGTTCGATAGCGGTCACCTGTCCACGCCTCCCATCACCGGATCGATCGATGCCACCGCGGCGATGGCGTCAGCGACCATGGAGCCCTCGCACATCACCGACACCGCTTGCAGATTGGTGAACGAGGGGTCGCGGTAGTGCACCCGGTAGGGCCGGGTGCCACCGTCGGAGACCATGTGCACACCCAGCTCGCCGCGCGGCGATTCGACCGCGACGTACACCTGCCCGGCGGGCACCCGGATGCCTTCGGTCACGATCTTGAAGTGGTGGATCAGGGCCTCCATCGATGAGCCCATGATCTTGGCGATGTGTTCCTTCGAATTGCCCAGGCCGTCGGGGCCGAGCTTCAGGTCCGCGGGCCAGGCCAGCTTCTTGTCGGTGATCATCACCGGCCCGGTGACCTTGCCGAGCCTCTCGACACACTGCTCGACGATCTTGATGGACTCGTGCATCTCGCGGACCCGAATGATGTAGCGGCCGTAGGCATCACACTGGTCGTCGGTGATGACGTCGAAGTCATAGGACTCGTATCCGCAGTACGGCTGCGCTTTTCGCAGATCGTGCGGCAGCCCCGTCGAGCGCAGCACCGGTCCGGTGATGCCCAGTGCCATGCACCCGGTCAGGTCCAGGTAGCCAACCCCCTGCGTGCGGGCCTTCCAGATGTAGTTCTCGTTGAGCAGATTCTCCATGTCGCGCAACCGCTTGGGCAGCAGCTTCAGCAGTTCCCGCAGTTGCGGCAGGGCCTCGTCGGGCAGGTCGGCGGCCAGGCCGCCGGGGCGGACGTAGGCGTGGTTCATGCGGAGCCCGGTGATGGTCTCGAAGATCGACAGCACCAGTTCGCGTTCCCGGAAGCCGAAGAACATGGCCGACATGGAACCCAGCTCCATACCGCCGGTCGCCAGCGCGACCAGGTGTGACGAGATGCGGTTGAGTTCCATCAGCAGCACCCGGATGATGCTCGCGCGCTCGGGAATGGCGTCGGTGACGCCGAGCAGCTTCTCGACGCCGAGGCAGTACGCCGTCTCGTTGAAGAAAGGCGACAGGTAGTCCATGCGGGTCACGAAGGTGACGCCCTGCGTCCAGGTCCGGTATTCGAGATTCTTCTCGATTCCGGTGTGCAGGTAGCCGATTCCGCACCGGGCCTCGGTGATGGTCTCGCCGTCGATCTCGAGGATCAGGCGCAGCACGCCGTGGGTGGACGGATGCTGCGGGCCCATGTTGACCACGATGCGCTCGCCGGCGACCGCGCTCTCCCGTGCCGCGGCCACGACGTCGGCCCAGTCTTGACCGCCGACGGTGACCACGCGTTCGCGGCCATCGGGTTCGTTGTCCTGAGTCATCAGTTGTAGGCCCGCCGTTCGTCCGGGGGCGGGATTTTCGCACCGTGGTACTCGACCGGGATTCCGCCGAGCGGGTAGTCCTTGCGCTGCGGGTGGCCCACCCAGTCGTCGGGCATCTCGATCCGGGTCAGGGCAGGGTGGCCGTCGAAGATGATGCCGAAGAAGTCGTAGGTCTCCCGCTCGTGCCAGTCGGTCGTCGGGTACACCGAATACAGCGACGGCACATGCGGATCGGCGTCCGGTGCACACGCCTCGACGCGGATGCGGCGGTTGTGGGTGATGGACATCAGCGGGTAGACGGCGTGCAGTTCGCGACCGGTGTCGTCGGGGTAGTGCACCCCGGACACTCCCAGACACAGCTCGAATCGCAGCTCGTCGCGCAGTGCCTGGGCCACCGCGACCAGGTGTTCGCGGCGCACCTCGAGGGTCAGTTCGTCGCGGAAGACCACGACGCGCTCGATCGCGGCGCCGAACTCGTCGGGACCGAGGGTCGCCGCCAACGTGTCGACGACGTCGTCGAAGTAGCCGCCGTAGGGCCGGGGTGAGCTGCCGGGCAGGGCCACCTCCCGGACCAACCGGCCGTAGCCCGACGTGTCGCCGCTGCCGCGCACACCGAACATGCCGCGCCGCGTCCCGATCACCTCGGGTCCCGTCTGGTCCGGCGCGTCCGTCATGACCGCAGCAGTCCCTTCAGCTCGATGGTGGGGCGGGCCTGCAGGGCGGCTTCCTCGGCCGCGGCGATCGCCTCGGCCCGGTTCACGCCCAGCGGCATCTCCTGAATCTTGGCGTGCAGCTTGAGGATTGCGTTGAGCAGCATCTCGGGCCGCGGCGGGCAGCCGGGCAGGTAGATGTCGACGGGCACGATGTGGTCGACGCCCTGCACCACCGCGTAGTTGTTGAACATGCCGCCGGAGGAGGCGCACACGCCCATGGCCAGCACCCATTTGGGTTCGGCCATCTGGTCGTACACCTGACGCAGCACCGGCGCCATCTTCTGGCTCACGCGGCCCGCGACGATCATCAGATCGGCCTGGCGCGGCGTCGCGGAGAACCGCTCCATGCCGAAGCGCGCGATGTCGAAGCGCGGGCCCGCGGTGGCCATCATCTCGATGGCGCAGCAGGCCAGGCCGAAGGTGGCGGGCCACAGCGACCCCTTGCGTACGTAGCCTGCGACCTTCTCGACGGTGGACAGCAGGATGCCGCCGGGCAGGCGTTCTTCGAGTCCCATGGGTCTGCCCTCAGTCCCAGCTCAGTCCGCCGCGGCGCCAGATGTATGCGTAGGCGACGAACACCGTCAGCATGAACAGCAACATCTCCACCACCGCGAATACCCCGAGCGATTCGAAGGAAACGGCCCAGGGATACAGGAAGACGATCTCGATGTCGAAGACGATGAACAGCATGGCGGTCAGGTAGTACTTGACCGGGAACCGCTGCCCGGTGGTCTCATGCCCGGGGGAGCCCGGGGCCATCGGCTCGATGCCGCATTCGTAGGCCTCCAGCTTGGCTCGGTTGTACCGCCGGGGGCCGATGACCAGCGCGATTCCGACCGAACCCACCGCGAACGCCGCGGCGATCGCGCCGAGTACCAGGATGGGGATGTAGACGTTCATGCGTTCGTCATGCCCTGTGTGGCTCCCTCGTCGAGCTGTCGATGTGAGCTGGCCCACAGCTTAGCTCGGTTAACGGAACGGCCGCCGCATTTTGGCTAGGATCATGATCAGTTCCTGACGTTCCCGCGTCCCATCGCCGCTGACGCGAAGAGTGAACGGCCACAGGCCATTTCGTGCTGGTTAACGCACGGTTTCACCGCTGTGGAGACAGCACCGCGACCACGGCCTCACCGAGCCGGATCGGGTCGATCGGGTGGGACACCGCGGCCTCCGCGCGCGACCAGGACGCCAGCCAGGCGTCGTCCGGGCGGCCGGTGAGCACCACGATCGGCGGGCAGTTCGCGACCTCGTCCTTGAGCTGCTTGGCGAGCCCCATCCCGCCGGCGGGCGTGGCCTCGCCGTCGAGGATCGCCAAGTCGATCCCGCCCGCGTCGACGGAACTCACCACGACGGGCGCCGTCGCCACGTCGAGATAGGTCAGGTCGGGCAGGTCCGGGTGGATGCGCCGTCCCAGCGCCGTGCGCACCTGGTCACGGGTGTTCGGGTTGTCGCTGTACACCAGGATCTTGAGCGCGGAGTCGGCCACGTGCTCAGGCTACGACAGTACGGCGATCAGGTAGGCCGGGTTCGGCTACTCGTCGGCATAGCCCGGATGGGCCACGTCCAGCCGATGCCGCACGAGCGCCCGCAGCACGGGCTCGAGTTCGGGGCCACGGTCGTCGAACTCCCCGTCGCGTATCGCGCGCGCCAGGGCCTGCTCGTCGTCGAATCCCAGCAGCCCCGGTTCTGCGCCGTCCTGAGACAGCTCGCGTTCGACGATCCGCAGCGCGTTCGCGGCCACGCGGGCATGGAAGTTCACCGCACCATCGGTGGCCGCGCGTACCTCGGTCTCCAGGAACTCGGCCACGGCGGCGACCAGTTCAGCGGCGGTGGGACGGTAATGGCTCATCGGGCCGCCACGAGGTTGAGCAGGTCCCATTCGGTTTCACACACCCGCCGGCCGATGGTCGCCAACTCCACCGACCTGGCCTGTCCGGACAGGTGCCGCTGCGCCTGATACCGGCAGATGATGCCCCAGCGCAAGGTGGCGGACACCAGCCACCAGTGAAAGGTCTTGCGGTCCAGAGTGATTCCGCTGGAGTGCTCATAGGCGGTCAGGAAGTCCTCGATGCTGCCCAGGCCGCCGGCGTCCAGCGTCCGCGGCGCCCCGAAGCGCCAGGCCCGAATGCAGAACCAGGCCAGGTCCTCGGCGCGCGAGCCCAGATGGGTGAGCTCCCAATCCAGCACTGCCGCCAGCCGGCTGCCGTCGACGATGAGGTTGCCCATCCGGAAGTCGCCGTGAACCAGCACCGCATCGCCGGCGTCCGACGGCTGGTTACGCGCCAACCAGCGGAAGGCCCACTCGAAAGTGGCTGTGGTGTCGCCGATCTCATCGAGTTCGCGTCGCCATGAACTCAGTTGGTCCTCGCGCGACAGCTCGATACCGGTGGGGTCGGCGCGATGGATGGCCGCCAGTGCTTCGGCGCACTGCCCGAGAAGGGGGGCGCGACCATCGTCATCGAGTGTTCGCTGGATCTTGCGGACGATGGTCTCGCCGGGCACGAAGTCGCACACCAGGAACGGATTGCCCAGGGCCTCAGGCGAGTTGCTCGCTGCCAGCACGCGGGGAACCGGCGCGCCCGCGGCCGCCGCCCGGGACAGTGCGGCGGCCTCGAGTTCCATGCCGGCGTGGATTTCGTCGGGCGGTCCGACCCGCAGGATCAACGCGCGGGCCCCGGTGGCGGTGCGCGCGTCGAAAGCCCATGTCGCACGGCTGGCGCCGCCGGTCAGCTCCCGCAGGTTCTCGACGCTGACCTCGCCGAGCTCCGGTTCGAGCACCGCGGCGAGCGCTCGGGCCAATTCCTGCGCGTCGATCACTTGCGCCCGAACTTCAGCATCCGCTGCGCCACCCGGCGAATCTGAATCTCTTCGGCGCCTTCGGTGATCCGGTAGCGGCGGTGGTGCCGGTAGATGTGCTCGAACGGCTCGTGCCGGCTGTAGCCGACGCCACCGTGGATCTGCATGGCTCGGTCGGCCGCCTCACACACCAGTCTGTTGGCGCGGTAATTGGCCATCGACACCTTGTCGGAAACCTCCATGTGGTGATCCCGATCGAGGTGCCAGGCGGCGTAATACACCAGCAGCCGGACCATCTGGGCCTCGGTCTGCAGCTCGGCCAGCGGCCACTGCACGGCCTGGTTCACCGCCAGGGGCTTACCGAAGACGACGCGCTCGCCGGCGTACTGCGCGGCCCTGTCGATGCAGTACTGCGCGGCGCCCAGACTGCTGGCGGCCTGACGGATGCGGTTCTCGTGCAGGAACGTCTGGCCGACCTCCAAGCCGTGGTCCACCTCGCCGAGCACCGCATCAGCCGGCACCCGAACATCGTTCAGCTCGACCTCGCCGTGATCGCTCGGCATGTTGAACGTCCACCAGTAGTACGGCACGGTGAAACCGGGGGTGTCGGTCGGGACCAGGAACGCGGTGATACCGACCGCCTGCCCGGGATCCCCCGACGTGCGGGCGAAGATCAGGTCGTGGGTGGCGCGGTGCACTCCGGTGTTCCAGCGCTTGCGGCCGTTGATGATCCACCCGTCACCGTCCCGGACCGCGGTGGTCTCCAGCCAGGTGGCGTCGCTCCCGTGGTCGGGTTCGGTGAGCCCGAACGCCATCGACCGCTCACCGGTGATCATGGCCTCGACCCATTCCGCTTGCTGCGCCGGCGTGCCGAACCGGCTCATCATGATGACCTGGGGGAAGTTGCCGACGATCGATGACTCGTCCTGCAGGTCGTTGTGCAGGCCGAGGCCCTTGTGCGCCAGGTGTTCCCGAATGACGGCCATGTCCAGATTGGTGCCGTCGCGGCCACCGAACTCGCCGGGCAGGCCGTAGCGCAGCCATCCGGCTGCGTCGGCACGGCGGCGCATCTCGTCGAGCAGATCCTCCCATTCCCGGGTGGGCACACCGCCGTTCTCGAGGTCCGTACGGGCGAATTCCCGGCGCCGGTCGAAGTACTGCAGGTTCTCTCGTTCCAGCGGTTTGATCTCCGCCTCGATGAAGGCGTCCATCTCTGCCAGCAGGCCCGGAAGGTGTTCCGGTAGAGCGAAATCCACGGTGATCTCTTTCGTCGGTCAGAAGCCGTACAGGGTTTTCTTCCAGATGGTCGACAGGGTGGTGATGGCGTCCTCGTCGCTGATCTGCAGCCCGGAGCCCGGGTTGCCGACCACCACGACGGTGAAGTTCTCGAACAGCAGCGAAATCGCCGCGGCGATGTGTTCGGGATCGAGGCGCTGCCCGGGGTGGATGCCCTGCGCATGGCCTTGCTCCGCGGCGTGGCGGACCGAATCGGCGACCAGGTCCATCCCGAAGCGCCGGAACTCGTTCTGTACCTTGGCGAAGCGCGGCTGCGTGGCGCCCAGCTGGGCGACCGCGATCATGATGCCGATGTTCTGCTTGAAGAGGTTCCAGTACCCCGTCACCACGGTGGTGAAGTACTCGGTGTCCTCGGGGGACTCCGGCAGCGGCACACTCATCCCCGACGGGGTGACGATGTCGTGCAGGAACGACTCGGCCAGCTCGGCCAGCAGGTCCTCCTTGTCGTCGAAATAGCGGTAGAACACCGCCGACGACTTCCCGGCAGCCGACGTGATGTCGGCCAGCGTGGTGCCGTGAAAGCCCCGCTCGGCGAACAGCTTCCGGGCGGCGAGTTCGATGGCCTCGCGGGTCTGTCGGCCCTTGGCGGTCAAATTTTCGGTGGGCATGCTCAGCCCAGCAGCCGGTCGCCGGCGCGCAGCAGGGCGCTGGGCAGCTCATGGCCGACAACGCGCCGCGCCACCATGGCCGCGTCGATCGCCAGGTCCAGGTCGATGCCGGTGTCGATGTCGCTGTCCCGCAACAGGTAGACCAGGTCTTCGGTCGCGATGTTGCCGGTCGCGCCCGGTGCGAACGGGCAGCCGCCCAGGCCGCCCACCGACGCGTCGAGTCGCGTCACACCGGCCTGCACGGCGGCGTAGGCGCTGGCCAGGCCGGCGCCCCGCGTGTTGTGGAAATGTGCACCGAGCGGCAGGTCTCCGATGACCGGGCGGACGCGGCTGATCAGGTCGCTGACACGCCGCGGGGTGGTGGTGCCGATGGTGTCGGCGATGGCCACCCGATCCGCCCCGAATTCCATTGCTGCCGCGGCGATATCGACCACCCGGCCCGGGTCGGTCGGTCCGTCGAAGGGGCAGTCCCAGGCGGTGGCGATGATGACTTCGGCGCTGGCGCCGCTGTCGTGGGCCAGGCCGACGATGTCGGAGATCAGGGCCGTCGAATCGGCCGTCGAGCGCCCGACGTTCGCCCGGCTGTGCCCGTCCGCGGCGGACACCACGTATTCCAGCGACCGCATGCCGGCCGCCAGCGCACGGCCGGCGCCGCCGGCCCCCGCCACGAGCGCGGAGAACTCGACGTTGGGAAAAGCGTCCAGCGCCGCGGCCAATTCGGCGGCATCGGCCAGTGCGGGCACCTTGGACGGTGAGACGAATGCGGTGGCCTCGACCTCCTGCACACCGGTGGCAACGATGGCCTCGAGCAGTTCGAGCTTGGCGGACAACGGAATCGGGTCTTCGAGTTGCAGGCCGTCGCGCAGGCAGACCTCGCGGACGGTCACGTGGGCCGGCAGGTCGGTCACAACACACCCTCCTCGCGCAGTGCCGACAACTGCCCGGCATCGAGACCGAGGAGACGGCCGAACACCTCCGCGTTGTCCTGGCCTGGCCGCGCCGAGCCACCGTTGCGGATGGTGCCGGGCGTGTCCGAGAGCACCGGGACGACGCCGGGACCCTTCACATTGCGTTGCACCCGTTCGTCCCAGTGGTCGGCAATCATGTTGCGTGCCTGCAGTTGTGGGTCTTGTACCACCTCGGCGACAGTGTTGATGGGCCCACTGATCACGCCGGCCTCCGACAGGGTGGCGATGATGTCGTGGGGCTCCCGCTGCGCTGCCCAGTCGCCGATGATCTTGTCGAGTTCGTCCTGGTTGCGGCCACGCGCCAGATGGTCGGCGAACCGTTCGTCGGTCGCCAGTTCGGGCCGGTCCATGGCCTGACAGAGCCGCCGGAACACCGTGTCCTGATTGGCCGCGATCACCACCCAGCTGCCGTTCGCGCTCTGGTAGATGTTCGACGGCGCGATACCTTCGAGCCGGGTGCCCGACGGTCCGCGCACCACGCCGCCGATGTCGTAGTCCGGAATGGTGGATTCCTGGATGGCCAAACAACTTTCGGTGAGTGCCGTATCCACGACCTGGCCCTCGCCGGTGACACTGCGCCGGTACAGTGCGGCGAGCGCGCCTTGCGCGGCGAACATGCCGGCGAGGCTGTCGCCCAGCGACAACGCGAGTCGCGGCGGGGGACCGCCGGGGAAACCGTTCATGTGCCGCAGTCCGCTCGCCGCCTCGGCGACCGACGCGTAGCCGGCCTTCCCGGCGTCGGGACCCGTCTGGCCGTAGCCCGACACCCGCACCAGGATGATGCCCCGATTGCGTTCGCGCAGAACGTCGTAACCCAGGTTCCATTTCTCGAGCGTGCCGGGCCGGAAATTCTCCACGATCACATCGGACTGCTCGACGAGGTCGAGGAACAGTTCCCGGCCGCGCGCAGTGCGCAGGTCGAGCGTCACCGCTTTCTTGTTGCGCGCGTGGACCGTCCAGAAGAACCGGTGGCCGTCGAGCTCGGCCTGGCCCCAGGTCCGGAGCGGATCGGGGGCCGACGGCAACTCGATCTTGAGGACCTCGGCGCCCATGTCGCCGAGCAGCCGGCCGGCGAACGGACCGGAGATCAAGGTGCCGAGTTCGAGCACCCGGATGCCGTCCAGAGCACCCGTCGTCACAGCGAAAACCCCCGCTGGTGCAGCCAGTCCGTGCAGATGCCGACGGCCTGCCGCAGCGTGCCGCGCTGATCCGGTCCGGAGTAGTAGTGGTTGGCGCCGGGAATCTCGTGCATCTCCTTGTCCGGATGCCCGATCGCCTCGTAGAGCCGCCGCGTGTGGCTGGGCGTGCAGGCGTCGTCGGCGAGGTTGCCGATCACCAGTGTCGGCACCGCGATGTCCGGACCCGCCTTCACGGCGTCACCGTTGGCGTCGTCGTAACTCCACTGCGACAGCCAGCTGCGCAACGTACAGAATCGGGCCAGGCCGACGGGGCTCATGTTCACCACTCGAGGATCCCCCAGATAGCACTGTCCCGGGGTGCGTTCGTTGGGATCGACCGTCGGGTCGAGCCAGCGCGGGTCGGCCATGGTGCCGTGCACGACGAACGCGAACTCGTCATCGGGCCGCCCCGCCGCCTTGAGCTCGGCGAGCTTTTCCTTGACCCACTTGGTGATTCGCCGGTTCCGGGCGATCTGTGCCTCGTGGTACCGCTGCAGGAACTCGGGGGAGTACGGCGGTTGGTTGGGGTTGTCCGGGTTGTAGAGATCGAGTTCGGGATCGCGCTTCGACGGGTCGTTCTCATCGAGGATCGAGGCGTCCATCCACTCGGTCATGGTGCCGTGGCGGCTGATGTGGGCGGCCAGCAGCATGAGACCGTCCGCCGGGATCAGGCCCAGCTTCGTCAGGTCCGGCCCGTCCCCGGAGGGACTGGCCGTCACCGTCGGGTGCTGCGCCTGCTGCTGGTAGAAGACCGACAGCGAGCCGCCGCCGCTCCACCCGGCGAGGACCACCTTCGCGTAGCCCAGCCGGTTCTTGGCATCCTTGATGCACTCACCGAGATCCTCGACCACCTTCTCCATCAGCAATGCCGAGTCGGTGCCGCGGAAGCGGCTGTTGCAGTAGATGACGTGGTGGCCGGCGCGCGCCAGTGCGTTGATCATCGGCAGGTAGGCGCCGCCCCCGATGGGGTGCATGAACACCAGCACCGTGTCACTCGGCTTGGCTTTCGGCTTCAGCAGGTAGCTTTCCAGCACCACCAACTCCGCCACGCCGCCGTACACATCGCGCACTGCCGAGTTGTTCTGGTACGCAACCAGATACGGGATGCGGTCGTAGTCGTGCTTGACGGGTGCTTCGGCGGTTGTCATCAGTGCTCTCTCTTCTTCGCGCAAGCGCTCATCAGTGCTGCCCCAGATCATTGGCAAGGATTTCGGCGGAGGGTGTGAGACGTCGGCGCGTATCGATGGCGATCACCGACCAGTCGACGCGGTCGTACTGGTCGAACTTGCGGCGGGCGCGCTCCCGCGCCGCTTCCGGTGCGCCGTGGTGAACACCTTGGGGCGCATGGGAGATCAGGCCCGGCGGCATCGGGATGCCGTACAGCGAGCCGGAGTGGAAGAACGCGATCTCGTCGTAGTCGACGTTGCGGTGGTACCAGGGGGTGCGCTCGGTACCCGGCACGCTCTCGGCCGGCTTGGGCAGGAAGTTCATCACGTAGACGCCGGTCGCCTGCATGAACAGGTGCACGGTCGGCGGCAGGTGCACGCTCTCGGACGTGATGACGGTGTAGTCCTCGATGTTGAAGGTGAACGGGAAGTTGTCGCCCCGCCAGCCCTCCACATCGAGCGGATTGTGTTGGTAGATGAGCGAGGTGGTCCCAACCCCATCGACCGGGGCGTGGTACATCCGCACCTCGTACTCTCCGTCTTTTTGCGGGCCGTCGCCAGTTTCAAGCGGCTCGGGTTCGGGGATGGTGACCTGCGCCGGGTCGAACGGGAAGTGTCGTCCCAAGGTCCCGGCCGGCGGCACCCGGAAGTCATCGGTGGCCTGGATCATGAGCCACGTCGACTCGTCATCCGGCACCTGCCGGAACGTGCACGCCTTCGGGATGTAGACCCAGTCGCCCTCGCGGTACCGCAGCGGCCCGAATTCGGTCTCCAGCAGCCCGGAACCCTTGTGTACGAACAGGAGTAGATCACCGTCGACGTAGCGGACGAAGAACGGCATCTCGGTGCTCCGCCGGCTCAGCAGCACCTGGCAGTCGGCGTTGGAGAACATCAGCAGGGGAGCGCCCGCCGCGTCGGTCGCATCCGAGGGCTTCAATTCGGAGGACAGCACGTCTGTGGGCCGGAGCGGGCCGACGGTGCGGTATGCGGTGGGGTCGTTGCGCCGGTACATGTTCGCGGTACGCCCGACGAAGCCGCCGCGCCCGAGTTCGTCGTCCTTGAGCCCATCGAGGTCGGCGTGCACTCGCTTGGGAGTTTTGCCTTTGCGCAGGTGGACGAATGATTCCATGCTTGCTCCTGTACGTGGCCCTGGAACTAAAAATAACGTTAGTTTTACTTATGGACCGATGTCAATGACCCGACGGAGATTGGCGCGGCCTAACCGTCCAGGTCGACGCGCACGGTCAGCAGGTTGGTGCCGAACGTGCGTACCCCGAAGCTGTTGAACTGCGGCAATTCGCGAAGTCGCGCGGCCGCGTCATCGTCGGGTACCAGGTGCGCAGTCCCGCTGTGCCATCTGCCATGCAACCGCACCCGAACCCGGGGATCAGCCTGGATGTTGCGGATGTACTGGGACTTCTCACCGAATTCCGAGACGAACCAGAACTGCCCGTCGACGATCTTGCCGCCCAGCGGAGTGCGACGGGGTTCACCGGACTTGCGCCCTGTGGTCTCGAGTAGCGTCTGAAACGGCAACCGCCGCATGACGGGATTGGCGATCCGCTTCTGGAAGAAGTTGGTGAAAGCGGGCTGTGGGTTTGGCATCTGGCTATTTCACACCCTCGTGTTCATCAGATCATCGACGTCCGCGGGATCTTCATCCCGAGCGTGAGTGCGCCGGCCAGTTCCCGGCTGGTGTCGTAATCGAAGACGACGTGCCCGGCCAACACGTCGACGTCGCGCTTGAACCGCTGCATCGGGCTGGCCAGGAAATGGATGCTGGCTCCGCCGGCGCCCATCAGGTCACCGATCACCGCCCGCGATTCGGCCACGATGTGCGCGGCCGTCAGCCGGGCCTGTGCGCGCACCGGCTTCTCCACGGGATCGCCGGCGACGACGATCTCCTCGATCTCCCCGACGGTGTCGGCGAGCAGTGCGCGCAGTGACCGCAACCGCACCTGTGCTCCGGCCAAGTGCGCCTGGGCGATTGGCTTGTCCTTCTGCATGACGCCCTCGTACGGCAGCACCCGCTCGGCCAGCCGTTGCGCGTAGTTCTCGGTGACCCTCTCGGCGCTGCCCAGGGCGGGCATGGCGGCGAGCAGGGCCAGCGCCGGCACCATCGGCCAGCGGTAGGTGGCGCTGTCATGCAGTCCGGCGCCGGGCGCGGTGCCGGCGTAGATGTCGGTCACCTTGACCAGTCGGTGCTCGGGCACGAAGACGTCCGTGGCGACGACGTCGTTGGATCCGGTGGCTCGCATGCCGTCGGTGTGCCAGACGTCCTCGACGGTGATGGCACTGATCGGCAGGAGCGCCAGGGCGGGGTAGATGCCGTCATCGGGCCCGCAGAGCGCGGCGACGATGATCCAGTTGCCGTGCATCACCCCGGTGGCCCAGGACCAGCGCCCGGACAGTCGGATGCCGCCGTCGACCGGCAGTCCTCTGCCGGTGGGGGCCAGCGGTGCGGGCGCCAGGAAGGGGCGGCTCTCGAACGCCTCCTGCTGGGCCTGCTCGCCGAACAGCGCCAGCATCCAGTTGTGCAGCGTCAGGAAGCCGATGGTCCAGGCGCTCGAGGTGCAGCCGTGAGCGAGACGGCGCACCGGGTCGAGGATGTCGGGGAACGGCGCCTGCTGTCCGCCGAAACGTGCGGGCACCAGAAGTTCGGTGAACCCGGACGCGATCAGGTCGCGCACGGTGTCGTCGGGAAGGCACCGGAGTTTTTCGGCCTCGGCGGCGCGTTCGCCGAGCGCGGTCACGAACCCATCGGTGATGCCGGCCTGCGTACTCAACATGAGCCGGACCGTACCATACCTTTTGGTATGGAGATCAGGTCGCGAGCATCAGGTCGAGGAATCGTTCGCTGCGGGCGGCCAACCGCGGATGGGGGGAGTCGCCGGAGAGGTGTAGGAACCCGATGCCGACCGCGAAGGTGGCGTCGGCCCGCAGCTCCGCCTCGTCGCCGTCGAAGCCGTAATCCTCGAACGCGCGCCGAACCGCGGCGAGAATGCGCCGATCCGCGGCGCGCACACTCTCGGCGACCGCCTCATCCGAGCGCGCCCACTCCCGCATGGCCCGCTCCAGCGTCCAGTGCCGGGGGCTGACCAGCGAGTTCATCATCTGGATCAGTCGGTCCCGCGGCGGCAGGGCGCCGATTTCGTCGATCTGGCTGCGGTCGGCGTCACGGAGCTCGCCCCAGCCCTGGACGAGGGCGGTCCGGTAGGCGGCGATGTTGGCGAAATGCCAGTAGAAGCTGCCTTTCGTGACGTTCAACCGGGCGCACAGGCGATCGATCTTCAGCGCCTTCAGGCCCTCTTCCGCCAGGATCGCGTAACCGGCCGCGCGCCAGTCGTCGATACCCAACCGGCTGCCCGGCCGGGTGTCCGCCAGGTCGTCGACGTCGTTCCGATCGCTCGTCACAAACGGCAGCCTACGGCCGGATGAACGGCTCCCAGCAGAGCCGCCGGGTGATAGCTGAACGATACGAAGTCCGCAACAACCTGGTCTCAAGCGCGATTCGGGGGTTCCTCGGCGTGTCGGGTGCGTGTTTTACTGCCCACAGACAACTGAATCATTCGGTGTGTTCAGTTCCCGTACCAGGCTGAGCTCACCGCACGCGGCTGCGGGAATCGCGGCCGTGCCACCAACGCCATCCGATCGCGTGGAGTGGGCACTTTACCCGGTACCCGACACTGAAATGGGATTGTGAATGTTCGTTGACAAGATTCGCGGCCGTTGGGCACGCAGGGTCGCCGGCGCCGTCTCGGCCGCCGTCCTGCTCCCCGGTCTTATCGGACTTGCCGGCCAGACAGCGACCGCCGGCGCGTTCTCGCGCCCCGGCCTGCCGGTCGAATACCTCCAGGTCCCGTCACCTGCCATGGGACGCGACATCAAGGTCCAGTTCCAGAGCGGTGGTAACGGGTCGCCCGCGGTGTACCTGCTCGACGGCCTGCGTGCACAGGACGACTACAACGGCTGGGACATCAACACCGCCGCCTTCGAGTGGTACCTCGGTTCCGGTCTGTCGATCGTCATGCCGGTCGGCGGCCAGTCCAGCTTCTACACCGACTGGTACAAGCCGGCGTGTGGCAAGGCGGGCTGCTCCACCTACAAGTGGGAGACCTTCCTGACCTCGGAGCTGCCGCAGTGGCTGCAGGCCAACCGGGAGGTCAAGCCGACCGGTAGTGCCGCCGTCGGCCTCTCGATGGCCGGCTCGTCGTCCATGACCCTGGCGATCTGGCACCCCGACCAGTTCATCTACGCCGGTTCGATGTCGGGCTTCCTGAACCCGTCCGAGGGCTGGTGGCCGTTCCTGATCAACGTCTCGATGGGCGACGCCGGCGGCTACAAGGCCGACGACATGTGGGGCTCGACGGGCGACCCGAACAACGCCTGGCAGCGCAACGACCCGATGGTCAACATCCCGCGGCTCGTCGCCAACAACACCCGCCTGTGGGTCTACTGCGGTAACGGCAACCCGAGCGAGCTCGGTGGTGACAACGTGCCGGCCAAGTTCCTCGAGGGGCTGACCATCCGCACCAACCGCACCTTCCAGGACAACTACCTGGCCGCGGGCGGCAACAACGGCGTGTTCAACTTCCCCGACAGCGGCACCCACGACTGGGGCTACTGGGGCCAGCAGCTGCAGGCCATGAAGCCTGACCTGCAGCGTGTGCTGGGCGCCAACCCGTCCTCGTAACCTCGACAGCAGACAGGCCCCGGGAGCAATCCCGGGGCCTGTCTGCTTATCACAGTGTGGTGGCTACCGTGCCCCAGTAGCCCGGTCGTGGTGCCGGGCTACCGGAGCCCCGGTCACTTGAGCTGTGCCGACGACAGGCCCAGCAGCCGCCGGGCCACGACGAGCTGCTGAATCTGCTGCGTGCCCTCGAAGATGTCGAGAATCTTCGAGTCGCGGGCCCACTTCTCCAGCAGTGTCTGCTCGGAATAGCCTGTGGTGCCTGCCAATTCGACGGCCTTGAGGGTCACGTCGGTGCCCATGCGCCCGGCCTTGGCCTTGCTCATGGACGCTTCCTTGGAGTTCGGAATCTTGTTGTCGGCCTGCCAGGCGGCGCGCAGCGACAGCAGGTACGCGGCCTCCCAGTCGGACTCCATCCGCAGGAACTCGGCGGCCGGTGCGCTCTGGGCGTGGGCCGGCTTGTCGTACGAGATCTCGATGCCCGCGTCGGTCAGGATCGCCCGCAGCTCCTCCAGGGCGGCACGGCCCACGCCGATCGCCATGGCGGCCACCATCGGACGGGTGTTGTCGAAGGTCTCCATGACCCCGCCAAAGCCCTTGTCCACCTTGACCTCCGGATCACCGAGGAGGTAATCCTTCGGGACCCGGCAGTTGTCGAAGCGGATGACCGCGGTGTCGGAGGCCTTGATGCCCAGCTTGTGCTCCAGGCGCTCGACGATGACGCCGGGGTGCTCGCGCGGCACGACGAACGACTTGATGGCGGCCCGGCCGAGCGACTTGTCGACCGTCGCCCACACCACGATGTGGGTGGCGCGCGAACCGGCGGTGACGAAGATCTTCTCGCCGTTGATGACGTACTCGTCACCGTCGAGCACGGCGGTGGTGGTGACCGCCGCGGAGTCGGAACCGAAGCTCGGCTCGGTGATGGCCATGGCGGCCCACACCTTGCCCCACTTGGACAGCTGTTCCTTGGTGGCGACCGCGGAGATGGCGGCATTGCCCAGGCCCTGGTAGGGCACGGTCAGCAGCAGGGCGACGTCGCCCCAGCTGACCTCGAGCGCGTTCAGCAGCGCAGACATGTTGGCGCCGTTGACGTTTGCGTGCTTGCTCTTGGACTCGTTCGCCGAGAAGCCGGCGCCGGCCACCGAGACGGTGTTCGACTCCTGCACGCCCTCGAACAGGCTGGCAAGGGTGTCGAGTTCCGACGGGTAGGCGTGCTCGGCGAGGTCGTACTTACGGGAGATGGGGCGGAGCATCTCGGCGGCGCCCTGATGTCCCTTTTCCGCGACAGCCTTCAGCTTGCGGGGCAGTTCCAAATTGATTGCCATGATTGGTCTTTCGGGTGAGTGGGAAGAGTTCTGCGATTCGGGCGACTACAGGACGACAACACCCTCGGCGACGCCGAGTGCCCGCAGATCGCGGTACCAGCGCTCAACCGGGTGTTCCTTGGTGTAGCCGTGGCCACCGAGCAGCTGCACGCCGTCGAGGCCGATCTGCATGCCCTTGTCGGCGGCGAACCGCTTGGCCAGCGCGCCTTCCCGCAGGAAGGTCATGCCCTGCTCGGCACGCGACGCACCGCGCCAGACGATCAGGCGCAGGCCGTCCAGTTCGATGGCGATGTTGGCGCACATGAAGGCCACCGCCTGGCGGTTGGCGATCGGCTCACCGAACGCCTGGCGCTCCTTGACGTAGGGCACCACGTAGTCGAGCACCGCGTGCGAGGTGCCGACTGCCAGTGCGGCCCAACCCAATCGGGACAGCGCGATGGCTTCGGAGTAGTCGTTGTCGGTCGCTTCGTCCTCGCCGAGGCGGTTGGCGAGCGGGACTGCGACGTTGTTCAGCTCGATCTTGCCCAGGGCCGCGGCACGGATGCCCATGCTCGGGTCGGCCGTGATCGACAGTCCCTCGGAGCTGGACTCGACGATGAACAGCGCCGGCTTGCCGTCGAGCTGCGCACCGATGATGAACAGCTCGGCGTCGGCAGCGGCCGGAACCAGCGACTTGACGCCGTTGAGGCGGTAACCGCTGGGGGTGCGGACCGCAGTGGTCCGCAGCGCGGTCGGGTCGAACAGCGCGTGCGGCTCGGCGATCGCGACGCACGCCTGCGGGACGTTCTCACCGGCGAACGACGGGAGATACGTGGCCTGCTGACCGGCGCTGCCCCAACGGGTCAGGGCCGACGCCACGCCGCCGGGCGCCAGGATCGGCAGGGCCAGACCCATGTCGCCGTACGCCAGGGCCTCGGCGACCAGTGCCGTGGTGACGGTGTTCTGAGAGGCGGCGATGCCGTCGAACTCCTCGGGCACGTTGATGGCGGTGATGCCGAGTTCGGCGGACTTGGCGATCAGGTCGGCCGGGTAGGTCGCGGCGGCGTCGGCGTCATGTGCGGCCGGCCGCAGGATCTCCTCGGAGAACTCGCGGACGGTCTCCACGATCATCTGCTGGTCTTCGTCCGGGTTCAGGTCGAAGTAGTCCGAGCCGCCCGGCTTCAGGCGGGTCGGGGCGCCGTTGATCCCGGGAATGCGCTTGAACGTCCGGCCCGCGGCGCCGGCGGTGGAGAACGCCGTCTTGATGCCGTACTTCAGGCCGCGGTTCATTGGATCCCGCAGGTTGTACTTGTCCAGGAACTCCTGGCCGACAAAAGGCGTGATCAGCGCCAGACCGATGTCGGTCGCTGTCCGCTTGTGTCGCTGGAGTCCGATGGCGCTCTCCGGGCCCTTGCGCACAGGGCGCTGGGCGGAGCCGGCTTTTGTGCCGTTCTGAGGAAGGGTGTTGGTCATTTCGACAGCCTCGCGTCGTTGGGGCAGTGCGTTATGACCGTATCTTACTCCGGAGTAAGGTACGACGCTCGTGTTATCAAATTCACATTCGGGGACTCGGCTGCCTATGCACGAAAACCCGCGCTGAACGCGGGTTTTCGTGCACAAATCGCGACATCAGGAGAGGGCGGCGAGCACCTTTTCGTGCAGTGATCCATTGGTCGCGACCGCGCTGCCGCCGTGCGGCCCGGGCGCGCCGGCCAGGTTCGTGAACGCCCCGCCGGCCTCGCGGACGACGACGTCCAACGCGGCCAGATCCCAGAGTTTGACCTCCGGTTCGACGGCGATGTCGACCGCACCTTCGGCCAGTAGGCAGTACGACCAGAAGTCGCCGTACGCGCGCACCCGCCACACCGCGTCGGTCAGCGCGACGAAGGCGTCGCGCCGGTCTTCCCAGCCGGTGGTCAGATCGGAGTAGGACAGGCTCGCCGCGTCCAGTGCGTCGACGCCCGATACCGAGATGGGCCGCGTCCGCCCGCCGAATGAACTGAACGCGCCCGCGCCGGTGCCGGCCCACCACCGGCGGCCGAGAGCCGGCGCGCTGACGACACCGACGACCGGCACGCCGTCCTCGAGAAGGGCGATCAACGTCGCCCACACCGGCACGCCGCGGACGAAGTTCTTGGTGCCGTCGATCGGATCGATGACCCACTGCCGGCCCGCGAAAACCGCTGTGCCCCCGTACTCTTCGCCCAACAGGGCGTCGTCCGGCCGGGCCGCGGCCAACGTCTCGCGCAGCACCCGCTCCACGGACTGGTCGGCATCGGTCACCGGCGTCAGGTCCGGCTTGGTCTCGATGCGCAGGTCCAGCGCGCCGAAGCGATCGAGCGTCACGGCATCGGCCTGATCGGCCAGGGCCAGGGCCAAAGTGACGTCGTCTCGGCGGGACGCGCAATCCGCTGCGCTACTTGCTTGGGTGGCACTCATGAGTGCAGTCCTACCATGAGTGGGTGTGGGAATTCGTCGTGCTCATTGTCTTGCTCGGGGCGCTCGTGCTGCTGGCCGCCCCGTGGTTGCGACGTACGCGTAGCGGGGAGAGCGGGACGCTGCTGATCACCGGCGTCAGTCCGCGGCCGGACGCCACGGGGGAGCAGTTCGTCACCGTCGCCGGAGTCATCAACGGCCCCAGCGTGAACGAGCACGAGGTCTACGGCCGTATCGCGATCGACGTCGCCGAGTGGCCCACGGTGGGCCAGTTGGTCCCCGTCGTCTACTCGCCCAAGAACCCCGACAACTGGAACTTCGCGCCGCACGCCACTCAGGGCCTTGCCCCCATGTAGTGGACACGGGATTTGTGGTTACGCGGCTACTGGCAGCGTAGCCGGTGTTAGGGTCCTTTCGTAGGTCGCAGGGCTGGAATAGCGGCACCGGGAGTGCCGTCGTTTGGTGTTGTAGCGAGCCAGCCAGCGGAACACTTCGCGGCGGCAGGTAGCAGCGTCGGGCCAGTGGCTGCGGTCCTGCAGGATCTCGCGTTTGAGGGCGGCGTTGAACGATTCGGCCAGCGCGTTATCGGCACTTGACCCGACGCCACCCATAGACTGGGTGACCTCCAAGTCACGGCAGAGGTTCGCGAAATCCCTTGAGGTGTACTGACTTCCGTGATCTGTGTGGAACACTGCACCGGTCAGGGAGCCGCGCAGCGCCGCAGCGGCTTTGAGGGCATCTTCGACCAGTTCGGTGCGCATGTGCTCGGCGATCGCCCACCCCGCCACCCGTCCGGAGAAGCAGTCGATCACGGTCGCCAGATACAGATTCGAACCGCTTGCCAATGGCAGGTAGGTGATGTCGCCGACGTACTTGACGTTGGGTGCCGCGGCGGTGAAGTCCCGGTTGAGCAGGTCCGGGACTTTCTGTTTGGCCGGATCCGGCGTGGTGGTCTTCACCCGTCGCCGGCGGCGGTAGCCGGCGATCCCGGCACTGCGCATGACCCGGGCCACCCGCTTGTGGTTGACCCGCTCACCGTCGGGTGCACCGTCGTTGAGTTCAGCGGTGATCCGCGGCGCCCCGTAGGTGTTGTCCTCATCGTGCACGGTGCGGATACGCGCGGCCAGCGCCTTGTCAGCGGCCTGGCGGGCGGCGCGTCCGTCGGCAGCGGCCAACCAGGCGTAGAACGATGAACGCGCAACCTCGACGACTGCGCACAGCCACTTCACCTCGAAGGTGTGCAGGTGGTCGGCGACGAACTGGAAGCGGCTCACCAGTTCGTCTCCCCGGCGAAATACTTGGCCGCCGACCGCAGAATGTCACGCTCGGTAGACAACCGAGCCTCCGTGGCGCGTAACGCCTTGTTCTCGGCCCGTAGCCGGGCCAGCTCCTGCTCTGGGGTCTCAACGCCGGGGCTCGGCTGTGCTGCTGCGGTGGGGTTGCGGTGCCTGATCGGCACCCCGGCGGCTTTGCACCACGCTGAGAGCGTCACGCCGGAGATGCCGAGTTCGTCGGCGATCTGCGTGATCGTGGCGCCCTCGGTGTCTCGGTACAGCGCTACCGCGTCCCGTTTGAACTCGTCAGGGTAATTTTTCCTTGCCATCGTGGTGGATCATCTCGCTTCCCCCGCCAACCTTGCGGGATTCAGCGTGTCCAACACACGGGGTCAAGTCCCTCAGGCGTAGTCGGCTCTTTCTCGGACTGCTCCGCGAGTTTGCTCAGCACTCTCTGGGATTTTCGGAAAATGGGTTCAATTCGAGCATTGTCCTGTGCTAATAGA
The DNA here is from genome assembly GCF_055384815.1 of Mycobacterium toneyamaense. Classification (NCBI taxonomy): domain Bacteria; kingdom Bacillati; phylum Actinomycetota; class Actinomycetes; order Mycobacteriales; family Mycobacteriaceae; genus Mycobacterium; species Mycobacterium toneyamaense. The sequence continues at coordinate 4,037,424 of NZ_AP040333.1, read as the reverse complement.
TTCACTGTGTGAATAGTCAGCTATCGCATCGAGCTTGCCGGCCGTCTGGCGTGCAGCGCTCGGATTCGACCGTTGGACAGAATCTTTCCGCAGAAGGGGACAACAACGCACATGGCCACGTCTCAGATGTCGGCGACCGGTAGGGCCACCAAGATGATCGGGGCGGCACTCGCCGCAGGCGGATCGCTGCTCCTTGCACCCGCAGGTACGGCATTAGCTGACAGTGGTCCGCTCGACGGCCTGGGCGGCGCCCTGAGCAACGAGGCCGGTTTCGCCCAGCACTTCACCACCCACAACATCGGGGGACTCGAGGGCATCGCGGCCATCAACGCCGGCGGCCTTCAGGCCGGCGTGGGTTCACTGGGTTCGGGCTTGCTGTCCGGGTCGACGGCCACGTCGTCGCTGCTCAACTCAGGCGGCAACCTGACGACATTCGCCGTGCAGGGCATCCTGCGGCCCGGCCACTAGCCGGGTGTGCGCGTACAGGTTGTGAGAACTCGGGTGGATGAGCTCTCAGGCGCGCAGAGTGCGCAATTCGGCGGTGAGGTTGGCCCGCGCCGGAGCTTCCCATTCTGCGTGTCCGTGTGGCGTGCGAAACAGTGCTGGCCCAGCCAGCAACGATGAGAGCAGGGCAGCGCGGCCCTCACGGAATTGGGCGTCGGGCACATGGGCGTACTCGGCGCGCACTGCAGCCACGTAGCGGGCGTAGCGATCGGCGGGAGACGCCAGGATGCGTAGGTCGGCGTCGCAAAGGGTTTCTCCGTTGCGGTCCCCGGGGCCAGGATCATGGGTGGCGGTCAGGCGTACGAGCCGCGCCACTTCGGTCACCAGGCTGTGCTCGACGTCCAGGTTGAAGAGTTCACGTTCGGCGCGGGCGGCGCTTGCCAGCTCGTCGTCCGAGCGCCCGTGATATACCACATCGTGGTACCACGCCGCCAGCCGAACCGCAGTCGGGTCGGCCGCATGTGCGGCCAACTGGTCGACACTGCGCAGAACATCACACAGGTGGTCGAGGTCGTGATAACGCCGTGACGGTTCTGCCCACGACGCGATCACTGCCCGTCCTGTCTGGGCGATGTCAACCGCCGCGCCAGCGTGAGGTGCGAGGAGTTCGTACCAGGATCGGTGCAGTTCGCCGATCTGGTCATCGGCGTTGTCAACTGTCACTGTGCGTAGTCCGGCGGGAGTTGGATGGGGTCCAGAGGTTTGCGGCTGCTTCCGGTCCGGGTGTCGTCCACGGCGCACAACCGTTTGCTGGTCGGCCGGCACGTCTTGGGCATGAACCGATGCCATCCGCTCATGATCCGCCCCTTCCTGTCACGCTGCGTCACATGCATGTTAGTCAGCTTGTGCGCGACCGGCACACCATCCTCACCGCTGGTGCGTGGTTATGGCCACATAGTCGTATTTGTGGATACGGCACGGTCGTAGTTGTGGTGCGCATCATGCGCTGCCTGTCGTAATTTCCCGACCGCCTCACGCATGTTTGACGCCGCTTGCATCCATTCGTCGTGGCGACTTTGATGAGCGTCTGCGGCCGATCCTGACCATGTCTGGCTCTTCGCACTTGACGGTGTAGGGACGATCAGCTGCTTTCGGTTGGTCCTGTGATCGGGGGTCTGGTTGGCTGGGGGTGTGCCGGAGAAGAAGCGGAAGAGTAAGAGGAAGAGCGGAGTGTCCGGGGGCGGTGTGGATTTGGTGTTGCTGCAACAGTTGATGGCCGATGCTGGTCGGGACGTGTTCGCGGGGGTGCTCGATGAGCCGGTGCCCGAGGTGCGGGCGGTGCCGGAGCGTGTGCGGGGTTTTCGGGTGCGGTTGGACCTGATGTACGCCAAGCCGCCGATCTGGCGTCGTCTGGACCTGCCGGGCGACCTCATGCTTGATGAGCTGCATGTCGTATTGCAGGTCGCGATGGGTTGGCAGGACGGTCATCTGCATAAGTTCGGTGTTGGGGCGGATCGGCGTACCCGTGCTTACTTCGTGACCGGGTTTGATCTCAGCGAAGGCGACGAGGGTGTCGTCGAGGACAGCGTGCGCCTCGATCAGGTGGTCTCCGATAAGGGCGAGCGGTTGTTCTATGACTACGACTTCGGCGACGGATGGGAGCACGTGCTGGTGGTCGAAGACGTTTTCGATGATCCGCCCCCGGTTCCGGTGTGTCTGACGGGCAAGATGGCCTGCCCGCCGGAGGACTGTGGGGGCCTGGGTGGCTACGAGGAGTTGGCTGCGTGGGTTCGTGGCGGGTACGACCCGCGGGCAACGCCGATGGGGCTGGGTGCGCAGGAGATGAGGGACTGGCTGCCCCGGGGCTGGCACCCCGACCGTTTCTCGGTGGCCGAGACCAATGACGCTCTGGCCGCGTTGAGCACGCGTTGACGATTCTTCACCGCCGAGGTTGACGGAGCTGGGTTCGGAAGCCTCCGGTCTCGAGCAGGGACCGGGCGACGTAGTTGGTCAGGTTGCGGAAGCCCAGCGCGGATCCGCGCAGGTGTTCGAGGCGGCCGTTGATTGCTTCGGTTGGCCCGTTGCTGGTGCCGGGGCGGTCGAAGTAGGCCAAGACGTCGGCGGCGCGTCTCTTCAGGGTCCGTCCGAGGGTGATCAGTTCGGTCAGCGGCTTGGGAACCCCGGTGCTCAGCGTGGTGATCAGCGCCGCCATCATGGTGCGGGCTTTGCGGCGGTCCGGTTCGCGGTAGGCGGCCACAGTGCGTTGATAGATGTGCCAGGTGGCCTCGACCTCAGCGTGGGCGTCGATGGTGAACAGTGCGGTCAGTCGGGTTTTCTGCCGGTCGGTGAGCAGATCGGCTCCGGTGTGCAGGGTGCGCCGGGATCGGTAGAGCGGGTCGGTGCTGCGGCCACGGTGCCCGCAGGTGGCCAACTGGACGCGGCGGCGGCACTCGTCGAGGGCGTTGCCGGCAAGGCGGACCACGTGGAAGGGGTCCATCACCGTCGCCGCGGCGGGGAGTTCTTCGGTGGCGGCGGTCTTGAAGCCGGAGAAGCCGTCCATGGCAACGACGTCCACACGATCACGCCAGTCCTGCGGGCGCTGGGCCAGCCAGTCGGCGAACGCCTTCTTGGACCGGCCCTCGACCATGTCGAGCAGCCGGGCCGGGCCGGTCCCGTCACGCACGGGGGTGAGATCGATGATGACGGTGACGTACTTGTCGCCGCGGCGGGTGTGCCGCCACACGTGTTCATCGACGCCGATCACCGCCACGCCGTCGAAGCGGGCCGGATCAGCGATCAGCACCCGCTGACCTTCGGCCAACACGGCGTTGTTGGCGGTGTTCCACGACACCGCTAACGCCTCGGCGACCCGGGCAACCGACAAGTGCTGACAGACAAGGGCTTCCAGCGCCCAGCGCAGAGCACGCCGGGACAACCTGGCCCGTGGCTCGGCCGCCCTACTGGTGTCCTGGCGCCACACGTGAGCACAACCGGCGCAGCGGTAGCGGCGGATCGTGACCAGCAAGGTCGTGGGCCGCCACCCGAACGGTTCATGGGCCAACGTGCGGGTCACGCTGTCACGCACAACGCCCTCTTCGCCGCAGCGGCGGCACCACCGATCGTCATCGGCGACCCGGCACGCCAGCACGGCCCGACCGGCAGCGAGCTGTTGGCCGGTCACCTCCAACCCGAGCTCGTCAAGGCGGCAGAAAGTGGTCAGGTCAGCGCAGGCGAAGCCCGCCCGACCGGTAGCGTCAGGCACGTCGAGGTCTTTCGGATGAGGCGTGTACGAACCTTCATCATCGGAAGACCTCGACCCCTACCTAGGCAACGACGCGCCGACCACCTCTACACCCTCAACTGCGAAGAGCCCCATGTCTCATGTAATTGTGAGACGAGTTGGTCGACGGTTGAAGTGACGGCCTCCGCGTTGTTGTCGAACGCCGCAAGCTTATCGATGAATGAAGACAGGTTTTCGAGTTCGACCCGATAGTGGCTCATGATCAGATAGTGCTTCCCGCGGAGTTGATGTTGCAGCCGCTCGCATGGTCCTGTTCGTCGTATGCGATCGCCGCACGCATCAATTTCTCAGACGATTCGACGAGGGACTGCACCAGGATCGACGCGCTGTCGTGCCACTCGGTCCATGCGTGCAAATAAGCGGATGCGGCCCTTCCTTCCCAGCTGTCGGACAGTTGTTCCCACTCCAGGGTTATTTGCTTGAGGTGGTCCCGCAGTTCCAGTGCTTGGTTGGCCACGCCCTGTGCTGCTTCGAAGGTATTCTGCGTGTTGACCTTTAGTGGATTAGACAATCGAACCCCCATGCCGCGCCCCTGCCCATTCTTGCGTCAACCGCTGCCTGAGGTCTGGGTCAGTCTTTAAGCCATATATCCACAAGCCGAAATCAAAATCTTCGTATGAGCTCATGTCGAAGTTGAAATCATCCTCGACCCAGTCGCGATGGTGGGGATATGTGAGGGATCTGGTGTATGCCCCGTGCGTTATCGTCAATTGGGCAAGAGTCTCGTCAAGTTGAGTCCACTGGACATCGCAGTTGGAGAGTGCGAATTGAGCATCGTGCTCGAATCCGACGACAAGTGCACGGAAAGATTTGTCGAGGCTTACGACAATTTTTTCCGATCCCACAGTGCCGTACCGGCCGGAAATTTCCAAAAATTTCAAGTCTTCCGGGTTATCGACGTGTCGGATATTTTCGATTGTGTGAGTAGAAAGACGATAGTCTGCGACGTCGAGCCACTTATCGTGCGAGAGTAACGTCAGTATTTTCGTCTCAGTCATTTTTGGCCCAATCCTAAATCGCCGCCGCCGGTGCGTTGCGATGCATCGATAATTTGTTGGTCAGTTTTTCCTTGCGCCTTGAGATAGTCGTAGGTTGGTCCAAGTGGGTCACCGTATTTTTCTTCATTCCGACCATAGATCTGGCTCTTCATCGGCTCGGGGGTGGCGTCCTTGTATTCTTGCCCGATTGCTCGCCGTTCTGCGTTGGCTGCTCGGGCAATCTGCTCGTCCGATGCACCCGCTTGCCGGAGTTCCTGCACGAGTGATCCAACCTTTTGTTGGACGTCCTGGATGTAATGCTGACGAAGCGGCGGCAAATGCGCGGTGGCTGGGTCGCCCGTAGGTTTGGTCAGGTCTTTTGCCGGATTCATAGCGGCTGAATCGGCCTCCGAGAACGACTCGACCTTGCTGACCGCCTGTTCGACCCCGCCCATCACGCCTTCAGTGGCCTCTGCGGCCTCCTCGGTGCCTTTGATAGCCAGGCGCGCGGTCTGCAACAGACCCCTGAAATCCTCGTATATCTCCATCACCCGTGCTGCTACCCGCGCGACGGCCGCAGACAAAGCGCCGTCGGTGAGGACGTCGAGCAGCGCAAGTCCAATGAGTTCTGCCGCCGCTTCCTCCATCTGGGAATGTGCGTCGTCGATGTGGTGAGCGTGATCGTCGCAATTTTGTGCCAGTTGATCGTAAGTGCCGGCGACTGAATTGAGGCCGGTTTGCAGTTTGATCAAAGTTACGGTTGCCGAGTCGATCTCGGGGGAGATCTGATTCTCGATGACGGCGACGTTGCCCTGCATCTGGCTGGCGACGGAGCGCAGTTCTGTCGCAGCTGTGCGAAGTGACGCCGCCGCGGAATGCAGGCGATCCTGGTGCCCATTCGGCCAGATATCACCGACGAGATGCTGGATTTTGGCCCACCACCACGGCTTGCTGGCATCGTCGCCGCCGGCGGACGATGGCGGAGGTGCAAGGCACATTGGAACAAGGTTGGTCTTGGAGATCCCCAATGCCTCGGGCGTCGGCTTTGGCCCCACCACGGATTGGCCATCTGCGTTCAGGTGATTGACAGCGGTGGCATCGGTAAGTTCCGCGCAGTTCGCTACCGCGCCCACTGACGAATAGTGAGCTTGAAGTGCCCGAGCCAGGGCCGAGTCAAAGCCGTGGCCCCAGTCCTGGGCGGCCGGATCTGATCCGGCCATACCCCCGATAGATCCCATCGTGGCACTGACTTTGCTGTATGAGTCAGATGCCGCGTTGGCATTGCCGGCCAGGCCTTTGGCCGCCGCACGCATTTGTGCAGCGTCGACTTTGATAACCGTCATCAACCGCAGCTGCAGCTTGTTCGTGAGCCCGAAACTGCCTGCGCACCTCCCCTAAAGCAATGCTAAGCGGAGATATCTGAAAGTTTCCTGTAGATATTCGCGGCCCGCATTCGCTTCAGGTGCCGGCGCAACGTAGTCAGCCGTGCGCCACCCGCAGCATGTGCGCCACGTCGGTCAGCTTCACGCGCGGCCGGTTCTGGCCCTCGCCGGCCGACCGCTCGTGCGCGTCGATCAGGCGCCAATGGTCGTTGGTCACCAACGCGGGCTGCCGGGACAGGAACCAGGCCTCCAGGTCCTCGGTGTGGCTGGGTCCGAAGTCGGCCAGCTCGGCGCCGCAGATGTCCTCGATCAGGGTGTTGACGGTGTCCTGCGAGTCCTTCTTGTTGCTGCCGATCACGCCCGACGGCCCGCGCTTGATCCAGCCGACGACGTATTCGTTGCGACTGCCCTCGACCCGGCCCTCGGTGTGCGGGATGGTCGCGGCGCGCTCGTCGAACGGCAGGCCCGCGGTCGGCACGCCGCGGTAGCCCACCGCGCGCACCACCAGCTGGGCCGGCAGCTCTTCGCGGTGGCCGCTGTCCTTGGCAACGATCCGGCCGCCATCGTCGATCAGATCGTTGTGGCCCAACACGATTGACTCGACGCGGTCGGTTCCCTTGATCTCGATGGGCGAGGTCTGGAACTTGAAGACGATGCGGCGCGCGCGCCCGAGGGCCCCGCGTTCGGCATAGCTGCGCAGGATCTTGATGTTCTGCCGCACCGTCTTGCCCGCCGCTTCCAGGTCCGCGTCGGTGATGCCGTCGACATCGGCCGGGTCGACGATCACGTCGACGTCGGCCATGGCCGCGAGGTCGCCGAGTTCGCGCAGTTCCAGCGTCGTGAACGGCGCCTGCAACGGGCCGCGCCGGCCGATGATCACGACCTCGCGGACGCCGCGGGCGCCGAGGGCCGTCAGCGCGTGGTCGGCGATGTCGGTGGCCGCCAGCTCGCCCGGATCGCTGACGAGGATGCGGGCCACGTCCAACGCCACGTTGCCGTTGCCGACGACCACGGCCCGGTCCTGCGTGACATCGGGGTTCATGGCCGCGAAATGCGGATGCGCGTTGTACCAGCCGACGAAGTCGACGGCAGCCACGCTGCCTTCCAGTTCCTCACCGGGGATGCCGAGCGGGCGGTCGGACTGGGCGCCGATGGCGTAGATGACGGCGTCGTAGCGCTCCGAAAGCTCGGGGGCCTGCACGTGCTCACCGACGGTGATGTTGCCGAAGAAGCGGAACCGGGGATCGTCGGCGACCTTGTCGAATTGCGCCGTCACGGTCTTGATCTTCGGATGGTCCGGAGCCACGCCGGAGCGCACCAGTCCCCACGGGGTGGGCAGCATCTCGAGCATGTCGATGCGCACCTCGACCGGATCATCGGTTGCGGCCTTGGCATCGGCGAATTTCAACAGTGACGCGGCAGCGAAAAACCCTGACGGGCCGGATCCGACAACCGCCACATGGTAAGGGCGCATATGTATGGTTTGCCTTCTTGTTCTGCTCAGTGCGCGCAAGGGGCTGTCGCGACGCGGCCGAGCGGGTTACACGGCGATGCTAAACCGGTCTAAGCGATCAGGGCTCGCAATGTGAAAGTCCGTCTCACTGGTCGGTACCCTCATCCTTTGTGGACCTCGACCGTCAAGCCGACATTGCCGCCCTCGACAGCACTCTGACGACTGTGGAGCGGGTGCTCGACGTCGAAGGTCTGCGCGCGCGAATCGCCAAACTCGAAGATGAGGCATCCGATCCCAAGTTGTGGGACGACCAGGCCAACGCCCAGAAGGTGACCAGCAGCCTGTCGCACGCACAGGGCGAGCTGCGCCGGGTCGAGGAGCTGCGCGGACGGGTCGAGGACCTGCCCGTGCTCTACGAACTGGCCGAGGAGGAAGAGGGCGCGGCCAAGACCGACGCGATCGCCGACGCCGATGCCGAACTGGCCAAGTTGCGTGAGGACATCGAGGCGCTCGAGGTTCGAACGCTGCTGTCGGGGGAATACGACGAGCGGGAAGCTGTCGTCACCATCCGCTCCGGCGCCGGTGGCGTCGACGCTGCCGACTGGGCCGAGATGTTGATGCGCATGTACATCCGCTGGGCCGAGAAGCACGGGTATCCGGTCGAGGTTTTCGACACGTCGTATGCGGAGGAGGCGGGCATCAAGAGCGCCACGTTCGCGGTGCACACGCCGTTCGCGTACGGCACGCTGTCGGTCGAGCAGGGCACCCACCGGCTCGTGCGGATCAGCCCCTTCGACAACCAGAGTCGCCGTCAAACGTCCTTCGCCGACGTCGAGGTGCTGCCGGTCGTCGAGACCGCCGACTCCATCGACATCCCCGAAGGCGACATCCGCGTCGACGTCTACCGCTCGAGCGGCCCGGGTGGTCAGTCCGTGAACACCACCGACTCGGCGGTCCGGCTCACGCACATCCCGACCGGCATCGTGGTGACCTGTCAGAACGAAAAATCGCAGCTGCAGAACAAGGTTTCCGCGATGCGAGTGCTCAGCGCCAAGCTGCTGGAACGCAAGCGCCAGGAAGAGCGCGCCGAAATGGACGCCCTCAAGGGCGACGGCGGCAGCTCCTGGGGCAACCAGATGCGCTCGTACGTGCTGCACCCCTACCAGATGGTGAAGGACCTGCGCACCGAGTTCGAGGTCGGCAACCCGGCCTCGGTTCTCGACGGCGACATCGACGGCTTCCTGGAAGCCGGAATCCGCTGGCGCAACCGAAAAGAAGATGACTAATTTTTCTCTGATTGCCGCGAGCCAACCGGAGTCGCTCGGTTGGTGGGCCCAGCAGTGGCACGACTTCTGGCGGGGCTCGATCGGCGAATGGATCATCACCCGCGGGCTGCGGATCGTCATGCTCGTCATCGCGGCGATGCTCATCGCGCGGTTCGTCGGCTGGCTGACGCACCGGGTCACCGCGCGCATCGATGAGCGCTTTCAGGAGAGCGATGCGCTCGTCCGGTCGGAGACCACCAAGCACCGGCAAGCTGTCGCCTCGGTGATCTCGTGGGTGACGATTGCTCTGGTATCGGTGATCGTGCTGGTCGACGTCATCCAGATCCTCGGCATCCCCATCGGCTCGCTGGTCGCTCCCGCCGCGGTGCTGGGCGCCGCGCTGGGCTTCGGTGCCCAGCGCATCGTGCAGGACCTACTCGCGGGGTTCTTCATCATCACCGAGAAGCAATACGGCTTCGGTGACCTGGTGTCGCTCACCGTCAGCGGGATCACGGTGCCGGCAGAGGGCACCGTCGAAGACGTCACGCTGCGCGTCACCAAACTGCGCTCCAGTGACGGCGAGGTGTACACGATCCCGAACGGGCAGATCGCCAAGACCGTCAACCTGTCCAAGGACTGGGCGCGCGCGGTGGTCGACATCCCGGTGCCCACGACGGCCGATCTCGGCAAGGTCAACGACGTGCTGGGCCGGGTGTGCGAACGCGCGATGGAAGACCGCCAGTTGCGCACGCTGCTGCTCGACAAACCGCAGTTGATGGGTGTGGAGAGCATCGAACTGGACACCGTGAACTTGAGGATGGTGGCGCGGACACTGCCCGGCAAGCAGTTCGAGGTCGGCCGGCGACTGCGCGTGATGGTCGTCTCGGCCTTCGGCCGGGCCGGTATCGAGAGTCCCGCCGACCACGAGCCTGAAGTGGAGGCCATGGTGCATCCGGCGACCGCCGCCGGCGCCGCGGACGAGACCCAGGGGCCGGGGGACCAGCGATGATGAGTGCGCTGTCCCGTATCGCCGTCAAACGCGCTGACCGCGCCTGGCCCGCATACATCCTGGGGCGGGTCCGGACGTCGACGGTCGGTCTGATGGTGGCCTTCTTCGTCGCGTACTGGCTGCACCAGACCTATGCACCGCCACCGCCTCCGCCGACGCCGCCGCCCGCGGTGGTGCCACCGGGGTTCGTGCCCAATCCCGAGTACACCTGGGTGCCGCGGACCGATGTGAACACCCGCCCGAGGACGACGCCCCGGTCGACGCCGACGGAGACTCCCACCGAGACGACCGATACGACGACGACCACGACCACAACGACGACGTCGAGCACGACCAGTTCCACCACGACGGCGCCGCCCACCACGACGGTCATCACCCCGGCGCCGGGACTGCCGCCGGTCACGTTGCCGTTGCTGCCCGGCATGGCTCCGGCACCGACGCCGGCTCCCGCACCGTCGCCGCCACCGGGTCCGCTCCCGGCCGCAGCGCCGCCCGACGGCCCGGTCACGACCACCATCATTTCGCCCGGCGCGGCACCGGCGGAGCAATTGTCAATACCTGTGGATCGGGGTGTTTCAGGCGACCTCCGTTTCGGTGTGTTGATCGCCGTCTGACGGTGGTGTCGGTGGGGTGATGTCGGTGGGCCGTTCGAGCAGTTTGCCTTTGTGGAAGACCGCTCCGGCGCGGACGAGGGCGACCAGATGTGGGGCGTTGACGGCCCGCCAACGGGCTTGGGCTGCGTCGATCAGCTTGTAGGCCATGGCCAATCCAGCGGCCCGCGATCCCGGACCCTTGGTGACCTTCGTTCTCAAACGCACTGTGGCGAAGGTGGATTCGATCGGATTCGTGGTACGCAGATGGATCCAGTGCTCGGCGGGGTAGTGGTAGAACTCCAGCAGGACATCGAGGTCGTCGACGATCTTGGCGACCACTTTCGGGTACTTCGCGCCGAAGGCAACCGCGAAGGCCTTGACCGCGACCTGAGCTTTGTCGATGTCTTCGGCGTTGTAGATGTCCTTGATGGCCGCCAGCGCGGCCGGATGCGCTGACTTCGGCAGTGCGGAAAGGACGTTGGCCTGCTTGTGGAACCAGCAGCGCTGCTCTCGGGTCTTCGGGAATACCTCCCGCACCGCCTTCCAGAACCCGAGCGCGCCATCGCCGACGGCCAGCACTGGGGCGGTCATGCCGCGTCGTTTGCAGTCGCGCAGCAGATCCGCCCACGACTCGCATGACTCCCGATAGCCGTCGGTGATCGCCACGAGCTCTTTGCGGCCGTCAGCGCGCACGCCGAGCATCACCAGCAGGCACAGCTTCTCCTGGTCCAGGCGGACCTTGAGGTGAATGCCGTCGACCCACAGGTAGACGTAGTCGCTGCCGGACAGGTCCCGGGCAGCGAACGTACGGGCTTCGTCTTGCCACTGCGCGGTCAGACGGGTGATCGTGGTGGCCGACAACCCGGCACCCGAGCCGAGGAACTGCTCGAGTGCGGGCCCGAAGTCGCTGGTCGATAGGCCGTGCAGATACAGCAGCGGCAGCACCTCACTCATCTGCGGGGACTTGCGTGCCCAGGCCGGCAGGATCGCCGAGGAAAACCGCTGCCGCTCACCAGAATCGGGGTCGACACGGCGATCGTTGACCCGCGGCGCCTTCACCTGCACGGCACCGGCCGCGGTCAGCACCTCACGCGGCTGGTGATAGCCGTTGCGGACCACCAGTCGGTGACCGTTCTCGTCGAGCTGATCAGCGAATGCGGCCACGTACGCGGCGACCTCGGCCTGCAGGGCAGCGGCCAACATCTGCCGGGCTCCGTCGCGGACGATCTCGTCCAACAACGACCGGCCGGCCTCGCCGCCGTTGGCCTCCTCGGCATCGTGAACTACGGTGAGCATGGGCGTACCTTCCCAACCAGCGCGCCAACGCCGGTCTTGATCGAATACCTGATTCCGTGATGATCATCCTCGGGAAGGTGCGCCCACTTTCAGGCCGCCTCCTCGGGCCTCATCCACAGGTATTGATCATTGCTCGCACCGGCGGCGAGCTAGCAGCAACAGCCTCAGCCGTCACACTCCGGCGTCCGACTACACTGGCGTGCCGTGATGATCACCCTCGACCACGTGAGCAAGAACTACAAGTCTTCGGCACGCCCAGCCCTGGACAACGTGTCGCTCAAGATTGACAAGGGTGAGTTCGTCTTCCTCATCGGTCCGTCCGGTTCCGGGAAGTCGACGTTCATGCGTCTGCTGCTCGGAGCCGAGGTGCCGACCTCGGGTGACATTCGCGTCTCGAAGTTCCACGTCAACAAGCTGCCCAGCCGGCATATCCCGAGCCTGCGCCAGGTGCTCGGCTGCGTGTTCCAGGATTTCCGGCTGCTGCAGCAGAAGACGGTGTTCGAGAACGTGGCGTTCGCGCTCGAGGTGATCGGCAAGCGCCCGGACACCATCAACCGCGTCGTGCCCGACGTGCTGGAGATGGTGGGCCTGTCCGGCAAGGCCAACCGGTTGCCCGGGGAGCTGTCCGGTGGCGAACAGCAGCGGGTCGCGATCGCCCGGGCCTTCGTCAACCGGCCGCTGGTGCTGCTGGCCGACGAACCCACCGGCAACTTGGACCCCGAGACGAGCAACGACATCATGGACCTGCTGGAGCGGATCAACCGCACCGGCACGACGGTCGTGATGGCCACCCACGACCATCACATCGTCGACTCGATGCGTCAGCGCGTCATCGAACTCGAACTCGGCCGCCTCATCCGCGATGAGCAGAGCGGCGTCTACGGAATGGATCGCTAAGTGCGCTTCGGCTTTCTCGTCAATGAAGTCCTGACCGGATTTCGTCGCAACGTCACCATGACGGTCGCCATGATCTTGACGACCGCCATCTCCATCGGCCTGTTCGGCGGTGGTCTCCTCGTGGTGCGGCTGGCCGATCAGTCCAAGCAGATCTATCTGGACCGCGTGGAGAGCCAGGTCTTCCTGACCGACGACGTCTCGTCCAACGACCCCAACTGCGACGCCGACCCGTGCAAGTCGCTGCGCAAGCTGATCGACGACCGCAAGGACGTCAAGTCGGTGCGGTACATGAACCGGGACCAGGCGTACGACGACGCGGTCCGCCGGATTCCGGCATTCAAGGATTACGCGAGCAAGAAGGCTTTCCCCGCGTCGTTCGTCGTCAAGCTCGACAATCCGGAGCAGCACAAGGGATTTGAAGACGCGCTGCGCGGACGTCCCGGTGTGCGCCAGGTGACCGACCAGAAGGAACTGGTCGACCGCCTCTTCGGCATTCTCGACGGCATCAGTGCCACCGCCTTCGCAGTGGCGCTCGTTCAGGCAATCGCCGCGACCCTGTTGATCGCCAACACGGTGTTGATCGCCGCACGTACCCGCAGCACCGAGATCAGCATCATGAGGCTGGTCGGCGCCACGCGCTGGTACACGCAATTGCCGTTCTTCGTCGAAGCGGTGCTCGCGGCACTGGTTGGTGTGGTGCTTGCCGTCGTCGGGTTGATCATCGTACGGGCGATGTTCCTCGAGGACGTGCTCAACCAGTTCTACCAAGCGGGTTTGATCGCCAAGGTCGACTACGCCGATGTCCTCGTCTATTGTGCGCCGCTGATGTTGTTGCTGGGGCTCGGCATGGCCGGCATCACCGCATACGTCACGCTGCGCGCGTACATACGGCGGTAGCGATGGCCAAGAACGCAAACAAGAAAGACGCCGACAAATCCGGCAACAACGCGGTCGTCGCGACCAACCGCAAAGCGCGGCACAACTATTCGATCATCGATACCTACGAGGCGGGCATCGCGCTGGTTGGTACCGAGGTGAAGAGTTTGCGCGAGGGCCTGGCATCCCTGGCCGACGCGTTCGCCACCGTCGACGACGGCGAGGTGTGGCTGCGCAACCTGCACATCGCCGAGTACCACCACGGCACCTGGACCAACCACGCGCCGCGACGCAACCGAAAGTTGTTGTTGCACCGCAAGCAGATCGACATGCTGGTCGGCAAGCTGCGGGACGGCAACTTCACGCTGGTGCCGCTGAAGCTGTACTTCTCCGACGGCCGGGTCAAGGTCGAGTTGGCGCTGGCCCGCGGTAAGGAAGCACACGACAAGCGTCAGGACATCGCCAAGCGCGATGCGCAGCGCGAGATCACCCGTGAGATGGGCCGCCGTTTCAAGGGCAAGATCTGACCGGGGTTCTGCTCGCGCTGCTGTCGGCGCTGGGCTATGGCATCAGCGATTTCGTCGGTGGCATCGCGGCACGGCGCGTCGCGGCACTGCGGGTGGTTCTGGTGTCGTACCCCGTCGCCGGGGTGCTGCTGACGGTGATGGCATGCGTTGTCGGCGGCCAGGTTTCGTCGAACGCGGTCATGTGGGGCATCTTGTGCGGCGTGCTGCAGGCGTTCGGCATCTGGTGGTTCTACGCCGCGTTGGGTTCAGGACCGATATCCGTCGTCTCGCCACTGACCGCAATCCTGGTGTCGGCGGGGCCGATCGGCGTCGGCGTCGCACTGGGGGAGCGGCCCAGTCCGGTGGCGATCGCCGGGATCGCGTTGGCGTTGGTCGCGGTCGCGCTGGTGAGTGCGCAGGCCACCGACGAGGACGAGACGCCGCACCGGTTCACCGCCAAGGTCGCCTGGCTGACCGTCGGTTCCGGATTGACCTTCGGGCTCAGCTTCGCCGTGATCCATCAGGTACCGCACGACGCCAAGCTCTGGCCGTTGGTCTTCGCGCGCTTCGCGGCCACCGCGGTGGTGATGCTCGCCGCGGTGGCGACCCGCAATTTCGCTCTGCCGCGCGGACTTCCGCTGAAGCTCGCCCTGGTCGCGGCGGCGCTCGACGTCATCGCAAACGTGGGGATGCTGCTGGCGCTGCAGGCCTCGATGCTGTCGTTGGCGAGTGTGCTGATCTCGCTCTATCCCGCGGCGACCGTCGCGCTGGCCATGGTGGTGCTCAAAGAGCGGGTGCGGGCCTGGCAAGCCGTCGGCATGGCGCTGGCGTTGGGCTCGGTCGCGATGATCGCCGCGGGGTAGCTGGTCACTAGAGCTGGTTGATCCGGATCAGGTTGCCGGACGGATCGCGAAATGCGCAGTCGCGCACGCCATAGTCCTGGTCGGTGGGCTCCTGCAGGACGTCGGCGCCGGCGGCCTCCAAGCGGGCGAACAGCGCATCCAGGTCGTCGGTCGCCAGCGTGACGGCGCCATAGGAGCCCTTGGCGATGAGCTCCAGGATGGTGCGGCGCTCGTCTTCGGTGATGCCCGGGTCGGCGGCCGGCGGATGCAGCACGATCGACGTGCCCGGCTGCCCGGGCGGACCGACCGTGAGCCACCGCATATCTTGGTAGCCAACGTCTTTGCGTACCTCGAACCCGAGGTCGTCGCGGTAGAACTTGAGCGCCGCCTCGGTGTCGGTGTGGGGCAGGAATGCGTAGTGAATGGAGATTTCCATGCCCGTCACGGTAGTGGCGGTCAGTGCGGCGGTGCTTCTTGATTCCTGATCGGTCTGGTGACCTGCCGCGCCAGACAGGCGGGAATGCCGTCGGCTGCCTGCGAATGGTCGCGGCGGTACACGCTGGGCGCCACCCCGACCAGCTCGGTGAACCGGGTGCTGAACGTGCCCAGTGATGAAAAGCCAACGGCGAAGCAGACATCCGTCACGCTGAGGTCGCCGCGGCGCAGCAGCGTCATGGCCCGTTCGATGCGGCGCGTCATCAGGTACGAGTAAGGCGATTCGCCGTAGATGCGCCGGAATTCCCGGCTGAGATGGCCGGCGGACATGTGCGCACCGCGCGCCAGCTCCTCGACGTTCAGCGGCTTGGCGTACTCGCGGTCGATGCGGTCGCGCACTTTACGGATCACCGTGATGTCCCGCAGGCGCTGTGCCTCGGCGCGGTTGTCCCCCATGGGGCCATCGTCGCATGACGGAATTGGGACGCATCGCGCATTTCCCAGTGCGCAGGGGTCTGCCGTCGTACGGTCAGCCGGTGAGCAGCCCAACCCGCCCCGTGACCGTCCTCGAGAAGTCCGACGTCCTGCCCGCCCTCTTCGGGGTGTGGGACGACCTGGACACGCTGTTGTCCGCCATTTCCGAAGCGGAACTGCTGACCACGCAGACCGAGCTGCCCGGCTGGCACGTCCGTGACGTGGTGGCGCACATCATCGGCACCGAGCTGATGCTCAAGGGCGAGGCGGTGCCGGAGGCCGACGTGGACGTCTCCGAACTTGACCACGTGCACAACCCCATCGGCGTGATGAACGAATGCTGGAACCGGTCGATGGCCGGGCTCTCGAGCGCCGAGCTGCTGGAGAAGTTCCGCGCCGTCACCGGCGACCGCCGGGCCACACTGACCGCGATGTCGGACGAGGAGTGGAACACCCCGACGATGACGCCGGCAGGACAGGACAGCATCGGTCGCTTCATGCGGATCCGGACGTTCGACTCGTGGATGCACGAGCAGGACATCCGTGAGTCCGTCGCGCGGCCCGCGCCGGATGCCGCGTTGCAGAAGCCGGAAGCGCGGCTGTCGCTCGACGAGATCGAGACGATGATGGGCTTCGTCGTCGCCAAGCGCGGGGGAGCGCCCGACGGAGCGCGGGTCGAGATCCAACTGACCGGCCCCATGGCGCGCACCATCCGCGTCGCCGTCGACGGCCGTGCCGCGGTGGTACCCGACTTCGGCGGCGCCGAGCCGACCACGGTGATCCGGATGGACGGCTGGCAGTTCACGCGGCTGTGCGGCGGGCGTCCGCTGGGCGCGGTCCGGTCGGTGGTCATCGAATTCGAGGGCGATGCCGAGGTTGGGCAGCGCATCGTCGAGAACCTCGGTTACGTCATCTGACCTGCTCAGACGGCGACGACGGATACTCGGTGGACGTTGTCGGCGTGGCCGGTATGATGGAGTGTCCTGCCGAAAGTCGGCGGGGGTGCGAGGGGCTGAACGGTTTCGACTTCGCGCATCGAATCAAGGGAAGCGTGCCGGTGCAGGCAAGAGACCACCGTAAGCGTCGTTGTAACCAATTAAGCGCCGATTCTCATCAGCGCGACTACGCCCTCGCTGCCTAAGTAGCGACCGCGTGTCTGTCAGACCGGGAGCGCCCTCGGCCCGGACCCTGGCATCGACTAGAGGGACCCACCCACGGGATCGGTCGCGGAACCCGTGGGGACATCAAACAGCGACTGGGATCGTCATCTCGGCTTGTTCGCGTGACCGGGAGATCCAAGTAGAGACATAGCGAACTGCGCACGGAGAAGTCTTGAGGGAATGCCGTAGGACCCGGGTTCAATTCCCGGCAGCTCCACAAGTGAATAGCAGGTGCGAACCCCGCCCGTCGGTACGGGCGGGGTTTCGCTGTTTTTGACAGGTCAGTTATTCGTGCGCTTGCCGCCGAGTCAGTCGACAACCACCACCATCTTTCCTTCGGCTTGGCCTGCTTCCATGACCCTGTGCGCTTCGCGGATCTCATCGAACGAGAAGACGCGCGTCGGCGTGACGTCCAGTTCGCCGTTGCGGACCTTGTTCGCGATGTCCTGAAGGGGGACATCCGACAGCGGAAACTGCGGTGAACCGAACACGAAACTGCCAAAGAAACTCAGATTGACCCCGCTCGCCATCTGCAACAACGGATTGAAGTCCGTAATTGGGGCGAGCCCTCCGAGCCAGCCGGCCAGACATGCCGTCCCACCACGGCGCAGCATCGACATCGAGTCCAAGATCGTGCTGTTCCCGACGAGATCGAGAACAGCATCCACCTCTTTGGCTTCGGCGATGTGAGTACCGAGATCGGGAACCTCCAGCTCGGCGCGTTCAGCACCGAGTGTGGTCAGGAATCCAAAACGGTTCCGGTCGCGCGTGGTCGCGATCACTCGGGCTCCTGCCTGCACGGCGAGCTTGACTGCCGCCTGTCCGAAAGACGATGTGGCACCACGGATCACGATCGTTTGTCCGGCTGTGAGGTTGAGATTCCGGAATAGGCAGGTCCATGCGGTGGCATACGTTTCCGGCAGCGCCGCCAGCTGCGACCAAGGCAGCTCAGAGTCGACCAGCGCCACATTCTGCGCGCGCACGCGGGTGAACTCGGCGTAGCTGCCGTTGATGGTGCGACCAAGCCCGCCCATCAGGGCTGCTACCTTGGCGCCGACCGGGAATTCGCCTCCGGGACAGGCGTCGACGATTCCGACGCACTCGATGCCGCTGACCTCGGCAGCTTCGGCCCATTCGCCGCGGCGCATATGCATCTCGGCGTGGTTGATCCCAAACCCTTTGACCCGGATAACCACTTCGCCGCGCCTCGGCAGCGGTTTGGGGATGTCCGTGTAGGTCAGTGCGTTCAGGCCGCCGAAGCCGTCGAGGACGATTGCACGCATGGTCGGCCCGCCGTCCTGTTCGCGGACCACTGCCGGCCGGGTCGGCGTCGCTGACGGGTTGGTGGGGGTGGTCATGTGACGGTCTCCTTACACGTTGCGGGTTGCATGCAGCTGCTGCGCCAGATCGATGAGATCGGCGCCAGGGACTCGATGTCGATGAGCGTTTCGTTGACATCGAAGACGAGGACACGAGGGCTGGTCTCCTGAGCGGTCGTATTCAATTGACACCAACCCTGTGGAGAAACGCGGCCATCAGGGTCGCAGCCTCTGCGCCGGCGGTCTCCAGCACGAAATGGCCGCCGTCGAGTAGATGGATTTCGGCGTCATGCGCGTCCCGGGCGAACGCCGTCGCGCCGGCCGGTCCGAAGATCGGGTCGTGCTTGCCCCAGATGGCCAGAACCGGCACTCCGCTGGTGCGCAGATAGTTGTGCAGCGCCGGATACATCGGCGGATTGGTGGCGTAGTCCCGGAAAAGTTTGAGTTGAATCTCGTCGTTGCCCGGCCGCGATAGCAGCGCACTGTCGAGTGTCCAGGTGTCCGGGCTGACCAGAGACTCATCCGGTGAGCCGGTCACGTACTGCCACCTGATCGAATCGAACTCGAGCGCAGTACGGATGGCGGCCTCGGTTTCTGCGGTTTGTTCACGCTGGTAATCCCAGACCGTCCTCCAGAAACTGTCGACGAACCCCTCGTCGTAGCCATTCCCGTTCTGCGTGATGATCGCGGTGATCGCATCGCGACGGTTCAGCGCCAGTCGCCAGCCGATGGGTGCGCCGTAATCCTGGACATAGATCGCGTAACGAGTAAGGCCAAGTTGGTCCAGGAGACCCTGGGTGAGATCGGCCAGCGCGTCGAATGTGTAGTCGAACTCAGTCACCAGCGGCATGTCTGAGTAGCCGAAGCCGAGGTGATCGGGGGCGATGACGTGATAGTCACCGGCCAGTCGCGCGATGAGGTCCCTGAACATGAATGAGCTCGTCGGAAAACCGTGCAACAGCACTATTGCCGGCGCATCTTTGCGGCCCGCCTCCCGGTAGAACAGCCGCTGTCCTGCGACGGTGACGTAGTGATAGCTCGTGGAAGCTGTGCTCATTGCTAACCCCTTATCTCGATTTAGATAGTTATAAACTAGACATCGCGTCTATAACCTGTCAACACATTTTTGGGGGTTATTTCATTGACGGCGGTGGAGCTTGGCGGTGACCGACCATGTCTGGGCCCGCCGAGATGGTGCGGGTGATCGACGGGAGCCGACGGGCTTCGGTAGGCATGGCGTCCAAGGCGGCCCGTCTCTGATTGTCTGGAACGAGATTCAACCGCGCCAGTACTTGGTTCGACGACGCCATTCCCGGTTTTGGATGTCAAATACCCTGCGGTGCAGTACTTTCCGACCGTCCGACATTCGGAGCGGTCAAACCTGTAGCGCCATCAGTCGAACGTAGACAACGGCGATCAACGGTGATAGATCGGATCGGTTCACTTTTCTGCGCCAAAGTCTCACCAGGCGTACCGTCGGCCGCCTACTCGACGGAGCGCGGGTGGGCGCCAAAGTGGATCAAGCGCCGCTTGCTGGGGGGCGCCACCGGCGTGCAGGTCGCGCGGCATCGTGAGTGGCAGGCGCCGTTCCGGGTAATTCTGTGCAAGCAGTGTCATCAGTGTGGATGCACCATATGTCGTAGTTTTGATACCGCCATGTGGCGCAGCGTTTCCGTATTCCTGTGACAGAAACTGGAACATGTTCTAGTCTCGCCGTTATGGCAAACCTGGAGGCGATCGCCGACATCCAACGGCTCAAGTACCGCTACTTCCGCTCCTTGGACCTCAAGGACTGGGACACCTTCGGGGACTGCCTCGCCGCAGATGTCGTGACCCGCTATGGCACACACGCGATGGGTGAGCCGGTGCACTACGAGGGACGAGACGCCGTCGTCGACTTCATGCGGACGAACCTCGACAACGGCATCATCACGACCCACATCGCCAGCCACCCCGAGATCGACCTCGACTCCGACACCACGGCGCACGGTTCGTGGGTGTTCGAGGACACCGTGATCGTGCCGGGGCACGCCATGATTCGCGGCTCGGGCTACTACGCCGATACCTACCGCAAGGACGAGGACGGCGTGTGGCGGATCGCCGGCACCGGGTACCAGCGGATCTACGAGGCGCTCACGTCGCTGGAAGATATGCCGAGTTTCAAGTTGCTCGCGAACCGCTGGGCGTAGTGCCCGCGCGCCTCGGCGCTCAGCCCGTCACCACGTTCAGCACGAAGTTGGCGTCTGTCTGATTGGGCACCTCGGGCGGCACCTGTACGGTGCCGTCACCCCGGGCCTTGCTGTATTTGCCGCTGCCACCGACGATCGATATCGGCACGGTCTCGCCCTTGCTGAACACGGCGGCGCGGTCGGCAAGTGTCTGGACCGAAATCTGCCCGCCGTCGAGGATGAAGGTCTCGGTGCACGACACGTCACCTGAGGTGGCGTTGCCGCTGAGGGTCGTGCACTGGCCGGCTGTCCGCCCCAGCTTGGTGCCACCCTGGCGATCGAAGACATCACCCGAGAAGATGAATTGGTCGCCGGGTCCCTCCCCGGGAGTTCCCAAATCCACACTGGTCTGCCCGGTGTCGTGCTCATAGAAGTGCAGCGTCGTGACGGCCGACTGATCCTTGCTCTTGTCTCCCGAGGAACAGGACATCGTCAGCAGCAGGGCGGGGACGAGCACGGCCGTCGTGCTACGCAACATGTTCATGGGTCTTCCTCTCGGAGGTTTGGATAGCTACCGATGGCCGCGAACCATCGGTGGACCGGCAAGACCTCCTCACCCCTATGTTCAGCTGCGAGTTCCCTGTGGGGAACCGTCGTCTGTTGAGCATCCCACTCGTGCGGCCCAATTCATAGCAAACGATTCGGCGGGTGGCCCGCGCGTAGAAAGTTAGGCTTGCTCCGGTGTGCACACGAGTCATCTGGCCTGACGCAGGCGATGCGGTTCTGGTCGGCCGCAACATGGACTTCCACCGCGACCTCATGACCAACCTTTGGAAGCAACCGCGCGGCGTGGCCCGTGACGACGGCGTCACCGGCAAGCTCACCTGGACCTCGAAGTTCGGCAGCGTGATTGCCACGGCCTTCGACATCATCTCGGTGTACGGCATCAACGAAGCCGGTCTGGCGGGGCACGTGCTGTGGCTGGCCGAATCCACTTACGGCACACCGGATGACACCCGGACCCAGCTGAGCCAGGCAATCTGGTTGCAGTACTTCCTCGACAACTTCGCGACGGTGGCCGAGGCCGTCGCCTGGATCGCCGAGACCGACGTGCAGGTGGTCCAGCTGGACGATCCCACCGGTGGCGACCCGCCCACCATTCATCTGGCCCTCGATGACGCCACCGGCGACTCGGCGATCATCGAGTACCTCGACGGCCGGCCGAAGGTCTACCACAGCAAGGACTTTCGGGTGATGACGAACTCGCCCACCTTCGATCAGCAGCTCGAGCTGGTGAAGAAACTTCGAGGGCCTCGGGGGCGCCGAGCCGCTGCCGGGTTCGACGTCGGCCGCCGACAGGTTCGCGCGAGCCACCTACTACGTCGGCCGGCTGCCCGCGCCATCCAGTCAAGTGGAAGCGATCGCCGGCATGTTCTCGGTGATCCGCAATGCCGCCCAGCCCTTCCGGATACCGGATCCGGGCAAGCCCGATGCCTCGCAGACGATCTGGCAGGTGGTCATGGACCTGACCAATCGGCGCTACGTCTATGAATCCACGACCCGCCCGAACATCGTCTGGGTGGATCTCGCCGACCTCGACTTCAGCGCGGGTAGCCCCCAGCTCAAACTCGACCTGATCAGTGGCCTCGCTGTCGAGGGCGGTATCGCGGGCAACGTCGGCGGCAAGTTCCAGGACGCGGGACCGATGACATTCCTGTCGTTGTCGCTGCTGCACCAATTGGCGAAGGCGAACACGGCGGATTGAGTGGTACGTCCGCTATTGCCATGACGCGCCGCTGACGCTCTGCCACGCTGTCCGGATGGACCTCATGTGGGGCGTCGTCGCGTTGACCGTCGCGACGTTCACGGTGCTGCTGGCGGTGCGCCGCGTCGTGATGGTCGTCAGCGGACTGGTGTTCGCGCGCTATGTCGCTGTCGGCGGGCTGGCGGCATTCTCCGTGGACCGCGACGACGCGGCCACTGACACCTACCGAGTGCGGTTCGAGGCCGGGGGACCTGCTGTCTTTCACAACGTGACGGTGCAGTTGTTCGGCGTGCCCGAGAGCGCGGCGCCGAAGCCGCCGGCGTTGCGCCACACCATGATTGCCGGTGACGATCCGATCGACTGGACCTTCCGGGTTCCCGACGGCGCAGCGGCGCAGCCATGGGTGATGGTCACCTGGGTTCGGCCGTACCTGCAGGGCGTCGAATCCGAAGCACTCGCGCACTGGCTGCAGGGCGGACGGCTGTACGAATGGCGTTGGTACTCAGAGACCAACCGCTACGTGCGGACCGTCATCCGCTTCGTGGCCCGACGGTGGTCGGTGGGCGGGGAGTCGATGCGCGACTTGCCGCTCTACGGGCGGTGGCGCCGCACGTCGTCGAACAACAGCGCCGACCTGTTGGGCCCGGCGGCCACGCCGCCGCCGAGGATGTAGGCGGCCGCGGCTTTACATCTTGCACCAATTCGTGGCGACGGCGATCGCGGCAGTGCCAGGATGGCCTCATGACTGTCGTTCTGGTGCATGGCAACCCGGAGACCGATGCGATCTGGGGACCGTTGGTCGATGCGCTCGGTCGCGACGACGTGGTGCGCCTGTCGCCACCGGGATTCGGTGCTCCGCTGCCCGCCGACTTCTCGGCCACCTACCTCGCGTACCGGGACTGGCTCGAGGCCGAGCTGGACACCATCGGGGAGCCGGTCGACCTCGTCGGCCACGACTGGGGCGGCGGCCACGTCCTGACTGCCGTCATGCACCGGCCCGAACTCGTCCGCAGTTGGGTGACAGACGTCGTCGGGATACTCGACCCGGACTACGTCTGGCACGACCTGGCCCAGGTGTGGCAGACGCCGGGGGAGGGCGAGCAGCTGGTCGAAACGATGCTCGGCGGCAGCGTCGAGGACCGTGCCTTCCAGATGGTCGCCCTGGGCATGCCGCTGGATGTCGCGACGGCCCTCGCCGCCGCGCAGGGCCCGGAGATGGGCCGGGCGATCCTGGCGCTGTACCGCTCGGCGCGCCAACCCGCGATGGCGGAGGCCGGGCGTCACATCGAGACGTTGCGGGCCAGGCCGGGCCTTGCGCTGCTGGCCACCGATGACCCGTACATCGGCTCCGACGAAATCCGTTACCGCGCAGCCGAACGCGCGGGCGCACGCACCACGGTGCTCAACGGGCTCGGGCACTGGTGGATGTTACAGGACCCGGCGCGCGGCGCGGCCGCGCTCACCGAATTCTGGGCCACGCTCGACTGAACGCCAAAACCCAACCGGCTCAGGGCAGTACGGTGTGCAGCAGCATCACGTTGTACGCCGACCACAGCGACAGCGTGAAGTACAGGTCCCGACCGGTGGACCACGGGTGCAGGTACGGCGCGTAGACCCCGCCCGGGAACTGCTGCGACGACACCACCAATTGCTCTGGGCCCCAAGGCCCTTGGGGTGTCGGGGCGGTACGGATCACCACGTCGGACAGGTTGTTGCAGTACATCACCAGGTATTGCTTGAGATAGGTGTTGTACTGCACCGACATCTCACCGACCGGGCCGGGAATGATCGGCGAGGCCGCAGCGGGGTTGTTGGGCACCCACGACTGGCTCTCGTTGTTCCAGTATTCGTACTTGCTCATGTCCGGCAACAGGTTCTGGGGCACCCGGGACACGTAGGCGTTTCCGACTCGGCCAGAAGGGGTTCCGTAGGAATAGATGTAGCCGTCGCTGCCCTTCAGGAAGGCGCCCTGCTGGAAGTTCTCATTCCCCGGCAGGTACGCCACGCGCGACACACTGTCGGGTGCCATCGGCCGGACGCTGCTGGGGTACACACCCCAGTTCTGGCCGTTGTCGTTGGAGACGGCGATCGCCGAGTAGTTCGTCGTCCACGCGCCGGCGCTGTCCCAGTTCTTGATCGACATGAAGCTGGCGTACTGCGTCTTGCCCACGGAGACACCGGAAGTCGGGATGATGCCCTTCTCGACAGGCGCCCACCGGATGGTCGGGATGGTCTGCTTGGCCAGATTCGGCTGCCACTCGGGTGAGCCCGAATAGGGGTTGGTCACCGAGCCGGGTGGGATGTGGATGCCGTGCGACAACGTGCGGTCGTTGGTGCGGAACATGGTGTTGTAGCGCCATTGCTGATTCGGGGTGGCGCAGTAGCCGTAGGTGTCCCCGAACATCATCAGCACCTGGTTGTTCACCGGGTCGCCGTTGTCCCACATGATGCCGAGGTCGGTGCCGGAGATGCCGAACCGCTGCAGGGTGTCGCCACCCGCGCTCTGGTCGCCGGTCACCCAGCCCACCAACGACGTGGTGCCCGCGTCGATGGCGGGCGCCGGCTCCGCTCCGGGCTGAGGTTGCGCCGCGGCGGGGGCGGGTTGTGCCGCGCGCGGTTGGACCGGCGGCTGCGGCACGCGGGGCTTGCCGGGCAGTACGCCGGCCTGCTGTTGCACGGTGCCCTGGGTGAAGGCGCTGAGCAGCGACCGGGACAACTTGCCCAGGGTCGGCAGCGGGGCCTTGTCGTTCGCGTTGCTCGGTCGGTGGCCGCCCGATGGCGGCCGCATGACGCCGCTCGAGGGCACGCCGTTCGGCGGCAGGACGCCCGCATTCGGGCCGGTGCACGGTTCGGCGGCTGCGCGCGGCGGCGCGATGCCGACTGCTCCACCGAGAACGACGGCAGCCGTCAAAGCCACCGATGCAATGCGAGGACGCGGCGACACGGTCACACCTTTCGGATGGCAGGCGGCGCTCGGACGCCAGCGAGGGGCTGTTGTGACCATAGTTAGCAATGAGGCTGTTGAGGCCCCCGCTGTGCGGATGGGTACCCATCTGTAACCACGTCGCGATCGTTCACCTGGCGTTTGCCTGGCGAAGGTGACCCGCGTCGCAGCCTGAACGCAGCGCTGGTGCCGCGCCGCCTGAGCGTCGGCCGACCTAGACTCCAGCCATGACTGTCGCCCAACGGGAACGCGCCGCACTCGTCGAATCCCTCCGCGAGCACGGCCCCGATGCACCCACGTTGTGCGAGGGCTGGACCGCTCGTGATCTGGCCGCGCACCTGGTGGTACGGGAACGTCGGCTCGACGCTGCGCCCGGAATTCTGGTGTCGCAACTGGCCGGCTACACCGAACGAGTACAGGCGCAGGTGACCGCATCCACCGACTGGGAGAAGCTGGTCGACATGATTGCGGCGGGCCCGCCGCTGTACTCGCCGTTCAAGCTGCTCGACCCGTTCGTCAACGTGGCCGAGATGTTCATTCACAACGAGGACGTGCGCCGGGCCCAGCCGACGTGGGAGCCGCGGGAGCTCGACGACCGGCTGGTGTCCGCGTTGGCGGGGCAGGTCGCGACCATGGCGCGCATGGGGATCAAGAACGCCCCGGCGCGGATCGTGCTGGTGACACCGGACGGTCGCCGCCTGGCCGCGGCCGGCCGCGGCGCCGAGGTGACGGTGACCGGCGCGCCCGGCGAGCTGCTGCTCTTCGCGGCAGGCCGCGGCCCGGCTCAGGTGGCCTTCACCGGACCTGACGACGCCGTCGCCGCGGTCCGGGGTTCGAACCGCGGATTCTGACGTTCAGCGTCCAGAAAGCACAACGCGGCTCGATCCCGAAGGATCGAGCCGCGTCGAGTTGGCTTCTGCTCAGAAGTTGTTGCAGGTGTTGGCCACGTTCAGCACCAGGTCGGTGTACTGAGCGGCACCCGGGGTGTTGTACGCCCGCGTGATCAGGGCCTTGCGCTGCTGCGGACCGGAGGCGATCAGCTGGTGCAGGTAACCGACGCCGATCGGGTTCGCCTGCAGCTCGGCGGCCGCACCCGGGTCGAGGGCGGTCAGAGCGGCGATCACCTGCGGGTAGGTGCAGGTCGAGTACATGATCGGGGTGGGGTCCGGCTGAGCGGTGGCGACTGCGCCGCTGGCCATGACAGCGACCAGTGCCGAGCCCGCGCCGACCATCATCCGAGTGGTGAAAGACATTGTGTATTCCCCTCCCGCACCAGCTAACCGATGCGACCAAAGTGATTGATGACTACGTTAGCAGTTCTATCGACCGTCTGTGGCTGAGCGTTACAGCGTCCGAACAAGCAGTCCGCACGGGTTCTGGATGTGTCGGCGGCCGTAGCGGTGACGGTCCGGTGGGCAGGTAATCGACCAGGTGCCGACACCCTGATGTAGGCAAACCTAACCTAAACAAAATCGGGTAGGCTCCCCGCTGAAATGACCGAGATTGATCAGGGGCCGGTGCTACCGCGCGAGTTGACCTCACTGTCCGCTGAAGTGCGAGCGGTGGGCGCACCACCCGTGCCGCGGCTGGCAAGCCCGTGGGCGGTGCGCCTTGTCGACGCCGATGCCGACGCCGAGATGCTGTCCGAATGGATGAACCGGCCGCATCTGGCGGAGGCCTGGGAGTACGACCGACCGCCCGAGTGGTGGCGGCGGCACCTGCAGGCGCAACTCGACGGTGAGTACTCGCGGCCGCTACTGGTCAGCTACCAGGACAAGGCCATGGGCTACCTGGAGCTGTATTGGGCCGCCAAGGATTCCATCGCGCCTCGATACGATGCCGATCCCTACGATCTGGGGCTGCACGCCGCGATCGCGGACGAGCGCTTCGTCAATCGTGGGCTGGGACCGCTGTTGATGCCCCAGGTGTTGGCGAGTCTGTTCGAACTGGTGCCGTCGTGCCGTCGGGTGATGTTCGATCCCGACCATCGCAACACCGGCGCGCGACGGCTCGTCGAGCATGGCGGCGCCGAATTCCTCGGCGAACATGACATGGCCAACCGCAGGATGGCGCTGTACGCGTTGGCGCGCCCATCCAGCTGACGCCGAACCCGCCCTGTATATAGAGGGAGTGGCAAAAAGGCTTCTGCTGTTGCTGGCAGTGCTCGCCGTTGTGGGGGTGTGCGCGGGACCGTGGTTCTACCGAACCCAGATGGAAGGCGCACCGGCGCCGGCCCTGAGCCTGCCGTCCACGCACCGTCCGGCCAACACGAACCTCGACGGTAAATGGATCGTTGCCGCGGGCCCCGACGACGAGGCCAACCGTTCCCAGGCGGGTTACCGCGCCCGGCAACAACTGCTGTGGGAAACCGTGACCGTGACCGGACGGACCAACTCGGTCAGGGGTGACGCCACGGTTACCGGTGGCACGCTGCAGGCGGCGAGCTTCGTCGTCGACGTGGCAACCATGCAGTCGCCGCACCGCGGCCGCGACGACAGGTTCCGCGGCACCGACGTGATGGATGCCGCCAAGTTCCCGACGGCCAAACTCGCGGTCCTCGATCCGGTCGATCTGTCGTCGGTCTCCGGCGACGGCATGCCCACGACAATGGAGGTTTCGGCGCAGCTGACGCTCAAGGGCGTCGCCCGCCAGGTCGCGGTACGGCTGGATGTGCAGCGGTCGGGCAACGGGGTTGTGGCCGTGGGCCAAATCCCCGTCACCTTCGCCGACTACGGCATCGTCCCGCCGGCGCCACCGGTGGGACTGCTCGCCGTCGATCCCATCGTCACCATCGAGTTCCTGGTGAATCTGGTCAAGCGATGAACGGTGACGACGTCACCGCGTCGTATCCCTCGTAGTCGGGCCGCATTCCCGCCGCCACGAGCTCCCAGAGCACCTCGTCGGTGCCGCCGCCGACCCGGGCGAGCTTCATGTCGCGCCACCACCGGCCCAACGGTGTCTCGTCCACCAGATATCCGGCCCCGCCGAAGATGTGCATGCATTCGTCGACGACCTCGACACCGAGCCTCGCCGCGGTGACCTTGATGGCCGCGGCCGCACGCAGATCCATGCGCCCCTGCGCGGCCAGGCCCGCCAGGCCGTAGCGCAGCAGATCGACCCGCGCGTGCAGGTCGGCCAGTCGCATCCGCAATGCTTGATGCTCGTACAAGGTATGGCCGAACTGGCGCCGTTTCATCATGCGGGCCAACGTGATTCCGATGATCCTGCGGCAGTTGGCCTCGATCTGACCGGCGACGGAAAGCCGCTCCTGCGCCAGTCCCCAGGAGATGGCGGCCAGGCCGGTACCCGCCCGCGCCACCAAAGCGTCGGCCGGCACCCAGGTGTCGATGTGGACCGCCGCGGTATCGAGGGGCCCGGCGCCCACCTTGCGATAGGGCGTGCGTACCTCGACCTGCGCCGTCGGCACGGAGATCACGACGACGCTGCCGTGGCGGCTCTCCGGATCATGGTCGACGCTCCGGGCGACCACCATGATGTGATCGGCGATGGGCGACAGCGACACGAACTTCTTGGTGCCGCGGACCTCGAAACCGCCACGCGCGGAGACGACTTCGGTCTCGACGATCTGCAGATCGGAACCTCCGGACTCTTCCGACGCGCCGATGCACAATACGGCATCGCCCCGGATGGCCTGCTCGGTGATATCGCGCAGATAGTCGGACTTGCCGAACCTGCGCAGGATGGCGATGGCCGAGTCGTGCAGGCTCACCCCGACGCCGATTCCCGCGGATCCGAGCTTGCCCAACTCCCCGGCGAGGGCGAACACTTTTGCCACGTCCGGATGTTGGCTATCGCCCCACTTGGCGGCGAAAACCTCTGACCGGCCCAGGTATTCGATGAGCTTGCGCGGAAAGCGGTCGGTTTCTTCGGCTTCCGCGGTCCAGTCGCGGACCCGGTCGTCGAAGACCTCGCCCAGCAGTTCGCGATAGGCCTCGATGGTGCACGACTCGACCGTGGTCATGATCCCACCGTTTCCAGGGTGCGTCGGACCTCGAGGCGACGGAGTTTCCCCGACGAGGTTCGCGGCAGGGCGCCCGGTTTGAGGAACACCACGTCTGCCGGCACGATGCCGCACTCGGAGGCGACCAGGGACACCACTTGGCTGCGGGCGGTCGACTCGTCGTCGCCCTTGAACTCCGCGGCGATCACCAAACCCTGTCGGGCGCCGGAGCCTTCGGTGCCCACCGCCACGACGGCGCCCTCGCGCACGCCGTCGGCGCGGGCGGCCACCTGCTCGACCTCGGTGGGGAAGATGTTGCGTCCGGCCACGGTGATGAGTTCTTTGCGCCGGCCGCACACCACCAGGCCGTCGGCGGTGAAGTAGCCGAGATCGCCCGTGGCGAACCATTCTTCGCGATCGATGCGGTCCTGTCCGAGATAGCCCGCCATCATCGAGGTGCCGCGCACCTGTACTTCGCCCACTTCGCGTCCGGTGAGCTCGTGGGGCACGTCGGTGGGGGCAATGCGGACTTCCATGCCGTCGATGGGCCGGCCGAGCACCGCGTACCTGCGCACCGCGGTGTCGCCGTCGATCGACACGGTGACATCGTCGCACCGCAGTCCGCCACCCGGGGCGGGAACGGTTACCGCACAGGTTGATTCGGCGAGCCCGTACGACGGGCACAGGGCGTTCGCGTCGAAGCCGAACTTGGCCATCTCGGTCGCGAACCGATCGGTGCCGTAGCAGTCGACGGGTTCGCCGCCGTTGAGAGCGAATCTCAGTGCGCCCAGGTCGACATCGGTGACCAGGCGGGCGTACTTGCCGAGCAGCCCGAACGCCATGTTGGGCGCCGCGGTCATGGTTGCCTTGCTCTCGGTCAACCACTTGAGCCAGTTGAACGGCGACGCGGAGAACGCGGTGGTCGGCGCCTGCCACAGCTCGCCGCCGCCGAGTGTCATGGTGAGCATGAACGCCAGGCCCATGTCGTGGTAGATCGGCAGCCACGAATGTCCACGATCGGCGTCGGTGACATTGATCCGCGCGACCAGTCCACGCAGGTTCGCCAACGCCGCGTCCGCGGGGATCTGCGCCGTGCGGGGCGTGCCGGTCGATCCCGCCGTGCCCTGCAGGATGCCGAAGTCGGCGGTGCGAGAAGGTACGAAGGTTGTCGAACGACGTTCGTGGGCAACGGCATTGACGTCGTGCAGTTCCACATCGGTGGCGCCCGTGCGCAACAGGTCGAGATGCTTGCCGTGGCTCAGCACTGTGCCGATGCCGATACCGGCGAACCTGTTCAGGGTGGTGGCGGCCCAGGTGGCCGTGTCGGCGCCGCGTACCGGCCCGGGCAGGATGGACACTGCGGCGCCGGCGAAGATCGCGCCGTAGATGGCTGCCAGGAATTCCGCCGTGGGCTCGCCGACCAGCCCGATGCGGCTTTGTCCGTCGATGTGTGCGGCGACGTTCTCGGCCCGGGCGTGCACCTCCTGCCAGGGATGCCGTTGCCAGTCACCGGTTTTCGGATCGAGCGTCACCAGGTCGCGCGTGGACCGCGTCATCACCGCGGACAGGGCGGAGGCGAGGCTGGAGGCGCTCATGAGCGTTGGGCGGTAGGGAGTTTCGCGGCGATCGCGTCTTCGAGGTCGCCGACGGTTTCGCTGCTGAGCAGGTCTTCCTCGGACAGTGCGACGCCGAAGCGGTCTTCGATTGCGACCATGCCCACGGCGAATGCCACCGAGTCCAAACCGACATCGTTGATGAGCCGTGATTCGCGGGTGACGCGTTTGATGTCCACGCCCATGTCGTCCCGCATGATCTTGGCCAAGCCACTGCTTACCGATTCAGTTGTCTCCATGTCGAGGGACCGTAGTCGACCGAAGGTGTTTAGGCTAGGCTTACCTTCTAAGTGAGGAAGTGGCCCAGACTGGTACCGCCGTCCCGGTTTCCGTTGTCGATGGAGACCAACGCCGGCACGCGTTCGCAGGTGACCACTCCGTGCTCGGCGGTCACTTCATCGATGAGATCGAAAGCGGTAGAGATGTTTTCCGGAGTATCGACCACGATGGTCGTGACGGGAACCTGACGGCCGAGCTGAAACAATCTGTCGCCATGCGGCTTGCGTCGGTCATGGAAGCCCCAGATACCGCGCAGGACGGTGACGCCGCGGCTGGCCTCGATGCCGCGCAGGCGGCGCACGATCTCGCGGTGCACCGGCTCGCCGCCGTGCAGCGTGTCCTCGGTGGTGTACACCATGAGCTTCTGCCACAGCGGAGTTCCGGCGGCGTCGTACGCCGGAAGCGCACCCGGGCGGGCCAGTAGCGCCCCCGCCTGCTTGCAGAGCTCGGCCCGCTCGACCGTCACCAACGGGTCGGGCAGCAGCCGCTCCAGCTCCGGCAGGACCGCGGCGGCGCGGTCGCCGTCGCCGACCGCGATGATCATGACAAGAACGTCCAGGTTGCGGTTCAGGAAGCGGGCGCGCTCACGGCGGCCACGGACCGTGCCGTCGACTCCGAGAAAGACCGAGGCGCAGGCGAATCCGTTCCGGTGGAGCAGGTCGCACACCGCGATGTGGGCCGGCCGGCCAGCGATCCGGTGCTGGCGGCCGACATAGACGGTGAGCTTGGTGTGGTGGGGCGAGCGAAGCGACGGGAATGAGCTCGCGCCGGACTTTGCGGTGGTGAGCAGGCGAGCGCGTTCGAGCGTGACCAGTCCGCGCGTCGTCAGTTCCGCTGTTTGCTCGGCCAGTGCGGCGATCTTGTCGGCGGTGTCCACCGCGGCGATGGCGACCGGCAGGTCCTCGGACTGACTCAAGGTCTGGTCGGTGCGCAGCTGGTGCCGCGGCCCGAATCCCGCGATGCCGCGCAGCACCACGCTGGTGGCGACGTTCTCGGCGGCGTAGAGGTCGAGCAGCTCCTCGGCGAGGAAGCGGCGGCCCTGATGACGTTGGCGCTCAACGAAATACGTGGTGAGTTTCAGGTAGTCCGTGGAGTCGCTCACAGCAGGCCGCCCATCCATATTCCCAGCGCCGCGGCGGCCAGGCCCAGCACCACGCTCGCCACGATGTTGGCGAGCGCGAACCAGACCTGTCGTTCCTCGCCGAGGCGTTGGGTTTCCAGCATCCACGTCGAGAACGTCGTGTAGGCGCCGACGAACGCGGTACCGGCCAGCAAGGCGACATTGGGAGGCAACGCCAGACCGCCGAAGAAGCCGAGCAGCCAGGCGCCGCTGAGGTTCACCACGAACGTGCCGTACGGGAAGCTGCTGCTCTTGCGTTTCGATACCGCGCGGTCCACCAGGAACCGCGTCACGGCGCCCACGCCACCGATCAGCGCGACGCCCAGCCAGATGACCGCCGTCATGCCCGCACCCGGACCCGTCGGACCAGGACGGTGGCGAGGTAGACCGCGGCCAGGCCGGCGAGGATGCTGGCCACCGTGTAGCCCGCGGCCAGCCCGTAGGCGCCGTGTTGGAGCATCCGCACCGTCTCGACCTGCATCGTGCTGAACGTGGTCAGGCCACCGCACACGCCCGTGCCGAGCAGCGGGCGCTGATAGCTCGATACCGGTAGTCGCTCCAGCAGCCGGGTGGTGAAGTAGCCGAGCAGGAACGCGCCGACGATGTTCACGATGAACGTGGGCCAGGGCCAGTGCGCGGGATGGGGCGCGGCGAAGACGGCGAGGGCGGCCCGCGCGACGGTGCCGATGGCGCCCCCGACGAAGACGGCGGCCAATTCTCGGTTGTCGTGGCCGAACATAGGGCAAAAGTATGGTGGCCGAACGCCGACTGGTGCACACCGGGGGAGAACCGGTAGCAGAATCGAGCCCATGACGGCCAACCCGCGCGCCGGCCAACCGGCCCAGCCAGATGACCTGATCGACGTGGCCCACGTGGTCACCGCCTACTACACCGTGGCGCCCGATCCCGAGAACGTCGATCAACAGGTGGTCTTCGGCACGTCGGGCCACCGCGGATCGAGTCTGGACGCGGCGTTCAACGAGCCGCACATCCTGGCCACCACACAGG
This sequence comes from Mycobacterium toneyamaense, assembly GCF_055384815.1. Taxonomy (NCBI): domain Bacteria; kingdom Bacillati; phylum Actinomycetota; class Actinomycetes; order Mycobacteriales; family Mycobacteriaceae; genus Mycobacterium; species Mycobacterium toneyamaense. The sequence continues at coordinate 4,004,337 of NZ_AP040333.1, read as the reverse complement.
CGATCGCCGAGTACCGCGCCGCGCAGGGCACCACCGGACCGCTGTTCATCGGCCGTGATACCCATGCCTTGTCCGAGCCGGCCTGGGTCACGGCGCTCGAGGTGCTGGCCGGCAACGAGGTCGTCGCGATGATCGACGCCGCCGACCGCTACACGCCCACACCGGCGGTCAGCCACGCCATCTTGACCTTCAACCGCGGCCGGGAAGGCGACCTCGCCGACGGCATCGTCGTCACCCCCTCGCACAACCCGCCGTGCGACGGTGGCTTCAAATACAACCCGCCCAACGGCGGCCCGGCCGACACCGATGCGACGAGCGCGATTGCCAAGCGCGCCAACGAGATTCTGCGCGACGGGCTGCGCGACGTGAAGCGGATGCCACTGGCGCGTGCGCTGGGCTCGACGGAGCGGCACGACTACCTCAATGCCTACGTCGAGGATCTGCCGAATGTGGTTGACCTGCATGCCATTCGCGCAGAGGGGGTGCGCATCGGCGCGGACCCGCTCGGCGGCGCCAGCGTCGACTACTGGGCCGCCATCGCCGAACGGCACCAGTTGGACCTGACCGTGGTGAACCCGCTGGTGGACGCGACCTGGCGGTTCATGACGCTCGACACCGACGGCAAGATCCGGATGGACTGCAGCTCGCCGAACGCCATGGCGTCACTGATCGCGAATCGCGACCGCTACCAGATCGCCACCGGCAACGACGCGGACTCGGACCGGCACGGCATCGTCACGCCCGACGGGGGCCTGCTCAACCCGAACCACTATCTCGCCGTGGCCATCGACTACCTGTACACGCATCGGGCGGGGTGGCCGGGTTCCACCGCGGTGGGCAAGACCGCGGTCAGCTCGTCGATCATCGACCGCGTGGTGGCCGGGCTGGGACGCCAGCTGGTGGAGGTGCCGGTCGGCTTCAAGTGGTTCGTGGACGGATTGCTCAGCGGCACAATCGGCTTCGGTGGCGAGGAGAGTGCCGGGGCGTCGTTCCTGCGCACCGACGGGAGCGTCTGGACCACCGACAAGGACGGCATCATCCTGGCGCTGCTGGCCTCGGAGATCCTGGCGGTCACCGGTAAGTCGCCGTCGCAGCGCTACGCCGAGCTGACCGAAAAGTACGGTGCCCCAACCGATGCCCGTATCGACGCGCCGGCCAACCGCGAACAGAAGGCGCGATTGTCGAAGCTGTCGGCCGAACAGGTCACCGCGACCGAGCTGGCGGGCGAACCGATCGTTGCCAAGCTCACGGCCGCGCCGGGCAACGGCGCGCCGCTCGGCGGGCTGAAGGTGACCACCGAGAACGCCTGGTTCGCCGCGCGGCCCTCGGGGACCGAGGACGTCTACAAGATCTACGCCGAGTCGTTCAAGGGTCCGGAACATCTGGCGCAGGTCCAGGCCGCGGCGCGGGAAGTGGTGAATACAGTCATAGCGTGAGCGCTGTAACGGAGGGCGACTGTCCGACCCCGACCCGACTGCCGGCCGAGATCTGGGTGCTGGCCGGCGCCAACATCGTCATCGCACTCGGCTACGGCGTGGTGGCCCCGGTACTGCCGGCGTACGCCCGCAACTTCGGTGTCAGCATCAGCGCGGCGACGTTCGTCATCACCGCGTTCGCCGCGATGCGCCTGATCTTCGCGCCGCCCAGTGGCCTGTTGGTGCAGAAGCTCGGTGAGCGGCGCGTCTATCTCACCGGCCTGCTGATCGTCGCGTTGTCGACGCTGGCCTGCGCGTTTGCGGAGACCTACTGGCAGCTGTTGGTGTTCCGATCCCTCGGTGGTGCGGGCTCGGCAATGTTCACGGTGTCGTCGCTGGCGCTGATGATCCGGCTGTCGCCGTTCGACGCCCGTGGCCGGGTGGCCGGGTTGTTCTCGAGCGCCTTCATGATCGGTGGCGTGGCCGGGCCGGTGGTCGGCAGCTTGACCGCAGGGCTGGGTCTGTCCGTGCCGTTCGCCATCTACGGGGCGGCGCTGGTGGTCGCCGCGGCCGTGGTGTTCGTCAGCCTGCGGAACTCGACGCTGGCCGCTCCGGACGAGGAGGCGGTCGGGCCGACGGTGTCGGTGCGAACCGTGCTGCGCAACCGTGCCTATCAGGCCGCCCTGCTGTCGAACCTGGCGGCCGGATGGGCGGCGCTGGGCCTGCGCGTGGCGCTGGTGCCGCTGTTCGTGGTCGACGTCCTGCACCGCAGCGCGGGCATGGCCGGCCTGGTGCTGGCGATGTTCGCGATCGGCAACGTCTGTGCCGTGATTCCCAGCGGGCACCTGTCCGACCGGGTGGGCCGCCGCAAATTGATGATCGTCGGCCTGACGGTGTCGGCCGCCTCGACGGCGCTGCTCGGCTGGACCACGTCGCTGCCGGTGTTCCTCGTGATCGCGTTCGTGACGGGTGCGGCGAGTGGCGTCTTCGTCTCGCCCCAGCAGGCGGCCGTCGCGGACATCATCGGCAACCGCGCACGCGGCGGTACCGCCGTAGCGACCTTCCAGATGATGTCGGACCTCGGCACGATCGTCGGCTCCCTGGCCGCCGGACAGATCGCCCAGCACGTGTCCTTCACCGCCGCATTCGGCGTCGGCGGGGTGATCCTGCTGGCGGCTGCGGTGTGTTGGTCGCTGGCCCCGGAAACGCGTCGATCCGGTGACGACGAGGAGACCCCGATCTGTCCACTGGGCCACGAGCCGGTGGAAGGGTCCCTCTGACCAGCCGTTTTGTCGACGGTGGTGCCAGTGGTGTAGCTTCATCAGGCACCACTTAAGGGGCTATGGCGCAGCTGGTAGCGCACCACACTGGCAGTGTGGGGGTCAGGGGTTCGAGTCCCCTTAGCTCCACAAGTAAACCCGTTCTGACTCCGGTCAGGGCGGGTTTTCTCGTTGCGCGGCGCGCTGCGGTTGATCCTGCGGCAGCGCAGAACTCGTAATTCCTCAGTAACACCGGTCCACGAAGCTGTACCGCATGACACGAGATCAAGTAACCGAAGCGATCGTCGCCGCGCGCCTGGCGAAAGGCCTGACGTGGCAACAGTTGGCGGATGCGGTCGAGCGTCCGTTGGTGTGGACGATCGCGGCACTGCTCGGCCAGCACCCGGTGCCGGCAGAACTGGGCGCCAAGGTCGTGGAACTGCTCGGTCTCGACGAGTCCGTCGTTCCCGTTCTGGCCGCCGTTCCGATGCGCGGCGGGTTGCCGACCGCGGTGCCCACCGACCCGACCATCTACCGGCTCTACGAAGCGCTTTCGGTATATGGACCAGCGCTCAAGGAAGTCATTCACGAGCAGTTCGGTGACGGCATCATGAGCGCCATCAACTTCAGCATCGACCTGCAACGTAAGTCCCACCCAGGCGGCGACCGCGTGGTGATCACGTTCGACGGGAAGTTCCTGCCCTATGAATGGAACGCGGCGACGAACTGATCGCTGCCGACCGCCTGGTGTCCCGGCCGCAAGAAGGCGCCACCTGTCGACCAGCGAACTTACCGCGCGGTAAGATGCGCGCATGACGCAGCGCAGCATGCCCACTCTCGATGGCGTGACCCATGAATATGTGCAGGCCGGTGACGTGAAAATCCACGTGGCTGTGGCCGGGCCGGAGGGTGGACGCCCCGTCGTGCTGCTGCACGGCTGGCCGGAGAACTGGTTCATGTGGCACAAGGTCATTCCGGCGCTGGCCGATGCCGGCTACCGGGTGCACGCCATGGACCTGCGCGGCGCCGGCTGGAGCGAGGTCACCCCGAAGGGTTACGAGAAGGAACAGTTCGCCTCCGACGTGCTGGCCGCGGCGACGGCGCTGGGGCTGGACACCTTCGACCTGGTGGGTCATGACTGGGGCGGCTGGACCGCACAGCTGGTGGCGTTGAAGGCGCCGGCGCGCGTCAAGCGGTTGGCGATCCTCAACATCCCGCCGGTGTGGCAGGAGCCGGGCCGCGTCGCACGGCATGCCCACAAACTCGCGTACCAACTTGTCGTGGGCGCTCCGGTCGTCGGACCGCTGTCGCACCTGTCACCGACGCTGTGGTGGTTCATCCGCCGCAGCGGCATGCCCCAGGAGTCGGTGGACTTCTTCCGCGGCTGCTTCCGCGACCGTGACCGTCGTGTCGCGGGCTCCAAGATCTACCGTTCCATGGTCGGCAAGGAGTTCGCGAAACTGGCGCGTGGTCCTTACGACGACCAGAAGCTCGCGATGCCGGTGCGCGTGCTGTTCGGTCTCGACGATGTGGCGGTGCACCCGTCGCTGCTGGAGGGCTTCAAGGACCACGCCGACGATCTGAACATCACCGAGGTGCCCAACTGCGGTCACTTCATCATCGACGAGCAGCCCGATCTCGTGATCAAGTGGCTCTCGGACGTGCTGGCCGAGTCGCGACAGAGCTGACGTTGTCGGGCAGTTCTGGCAATCCGACCCAACCGCCGCGGCCGGATGCCCGGTGGCGAACAATGATCTGATGGTGAATCCCGAGCTCGTACCGTTCGGCGACGTGTCCACCGAGTTGGCGGTGATCGAGGCCGCGGAACCCCCGGGCCTTCCGGGCAGCAATCCGACTCTCGCGCTGCAGCATATGGAAGCCGCGCTGGTTCGGGCCGACCTCGAATGCCCCGACGTGCTCAGCCCCGAGCAGTTCCGGCGTTTGCGCTACCTGTTGAGCTTCGCGCGTCTGACGGTGTTCGAACCGGGCGCGGCCGGTCCGGGCGGTACCCGGGGTCGCGGCGATGTGACGGTCGGTGACGAGATCGCCGGCTTCCGCGCGCGAGTGATCGATGCGCTGTACCACGCACTGCGCGGGCGGACCACCGCACAGGAACGGTTGGACGCGGCGAAGGCGATCCTCGCGAGTTTCGCCGAGGACGTCGACTACGAGCGGTCGCTGCTGCTGGAGCGCCACGCCAACGACTTCTCCGCGGCCGAACTCGATGCCGAACTCGGTTACAAGACCTACGTCGCGGTCCTGGGCGGCGGGGGTGGCGCCGGCTACGTCTACCTGGGCGGCATGCAGCGCATGCTCGCGGCGGGCCTGCCGCCCGCCTACATGTTGACCAACTCGTTCGGCGCCATCGTCGGCAGCGTCATGGCCCGCGTCCTGCCGGTGCCCATCGAGGACTACGTCGCCTGGGCGAAGACCGTCACCTACCGCGGCGTCCTGGCCCCGGCCCGGACCCGCCGTCGCCACGGACTCAATGGCCTGTTCTCGTTGCAGTTCAACGAATTCGCCAAGGAGATGTTCACGCGCGAAGACGGTGAACCGATGCGGATGACGGATCTCTCGATCCCGTACGAGACCGTCGTCGCCGGCGTCCGGAAGCAGTCCTTCGACCGGCTGCCCGGCCAGTTCCATCCGTCGCACTTCACGATGATGGGTGTACGAGCGCTCGAGCACCTCAAGCTGGGCTACGCCCCCGGCGTCGTCAACCGGCTGTGGCAGGTCGCCGCGTTCATCGATTCCCGCGTCGTCAAGCCGATCGTGCTCGGCGGCGACGATCTGACGGCCGACTTCAATGTCGTTGACGCCGCGAGCTTTTCGTCGGCGATCCCGGGGATTCTGCATCATGAGTCGAGTGATCCGCGGATGTGGGGCCTGCTCGATCAGCTGCTCGTGGAGAAGGATGTCGCCGCGTTGGTCGACGGGGGAGCGGCGAGCAACGTCCCGATCGAGCTGGCGTGGAAGCGAATTCAGGACGGTCGCCTCGGCACCCGCAACGCGTGCTACATCGGCTGGGACTGCTTCCACCCGCAATGGAACCCGAGACACCTTTGGCTGCAACCGATTACCCAGGCGCTGCAGTTGCAGATGGTCCGCAACGCACCGTTCGCCGACCGTGTCATCCGGTTCAGCCCCACGCTGTCTCCGGTGACGCTGGCCGCCGCGCCGGAAGCCATCGACCGCGCGATCGAATGGGGCAACGCCTCGGTGGAGAGTTCGGTGCCGTTCGTGCAAAGGCTCACCGAACCGGTGTGGTGGCAGGGAAGTCAGCCGCCGCAGGTCGATCGGACACCGGTTCGAGTCTCCGCACCGCTGCAGCCGATGGCCACGATTCTGGACGGTGCCCGGCGCGCCGCCGAGTACGTCCCGCGGGTCACGCGGGTACGGCGCCGGGTCGCGGCCGTCGGGGACCGCATCCGCAAGTCGCAGTGACGGCGCCGCCCAGCCGTCACTGCGACGGGTCACCACATCAGGCCGAAGACGAAGCCGAACGACAGCTCCTCGACGGGGACACCCGTCCGAGCGGCGCGGCTGCGCTGCGCCGAAGTTGTCGGGTTGAACGTAATGGCGCCGTACACCGCGGTTGCGATGCCCCCGATGGCGAACGAGAACAGCACACTTTCGATGTCGAACCCCGTCATGAGATTGATATCGAAAAGTGTTGGCGGGTAACAGTATTCGGGAACGCGGTGCGGTTCGGTGAGTCCGCAAAGTGCGGTGGCGGCGCTGACCCGCAGGATCAGCGGGCGTCGCAGATGGCTTGAATGCCACCACAACGCCAGCCAGATGAGGAGGAGGCCCAAGCTTCCGGCCAGATATGCAAACCTCATCGCCGCGCCTGCCTCGGTGGACGGAAGAGCAACTGCCGTGACTTTTCCACTGTGACTGGCGGATACCCGTTGACCGCAGGGGCTAACTACTTTCGTGTGGTCGTGATCGGAGTCTGAACGCCAGTCTTGGTGGGGGACTTCGGAGTGCCTTGCCGGGGTGTGACGTCGCTGCCAGGGATGCTGTCGTCGCAGAAGCCGTCAGGTCCCGCGCACTGTCCACTCAGCAATGCGTCGTTGATCTGGTCGAGCGCCCTCTGATGCCCGGAATCGACCTGCTGGCAGTTCGGTGTGGCCTCGTTACAGACCGCGAATGCCGGCGCGGCCGTCCAGCTCGAGGCGATGAGCATCAGGGCAGGGGCCGCTGCGACGCCAACCGCCGCGATCAGCCGGTTTGTCCTGGTGTTGTGGGTATTGGTCATGATTAACGTCCGATTTTCAAAGTTGGGCCCCACGGTGAGGCTCCGCCTATAGGTAGGAGCGGCCACCGAACAGAAACGGGACGCTTATTTCGGAACGCGTTTGATCACCACGCAGAGTTGGGTCTCCAACGCATTTCCAACCGACGTGCCTACGGTTCCTTGCATGACCCGATCCATCGGTTTCATCGGCACGACCGTCATCGTCGGGGTCCTCACGCTGCAGTTGAGCGCGTGTACCTCGACCATCAAACCGGAAGGCGCCGCGCAGTCGGTGACCGACATGGTGAGCAGCAAGACCGGATTCCATCCGACCGATGTCAAGTGCCCGTCGGGCATCGACGCCAAGGTCGGCGGCGAATTCGACTGCACTTTCACCGGCCCGGAGGGTCCCTACAAGGCGCACCTGAAGATCACCAGTGTCGACGGTGACAAGGTCGGTTTCGACATCAAGACGAACCGGAGTTAGGTCACGCGCGGGCGGCGGTGTCTCCGTGCGGCGACATTAATCGGCGTGGTGTCGGGCCGGCTCACGAGCGCGCTGATCTGCGCGCTCGTGCCGCCTTGGTGTTGGCCGCGATCAGGAGCTCAGCGTGGTCGAGAATGCACTCGAGCCCGAAGTCGAAATTCACCTCGTCCAGAGTGCAGAGTTGCCGACCGTCCCGAAGCGCCTGCGCGAGTAGTGGTGTGGTCCCGGGATCGACAAGGGGAGCGTCCTTGCGCCCGTCCCGTCCCGCTTCGGGGGTCATCTTTTCCCGAAGGCGTTGCAGCACAACCGATCCACGGACGTGAACTGATACCGCTGTATAGACGTCCAACGCAGCCTCCGGTGTCAGCCCGGCTTCGACCAAACTGGAGATGGCGTGCTCGACGGCTTGTACGCCCAAGCCGTCGGTGTGTAGGGCGTGTGGGGATCGAATGAGGATCAGGTCGCACATCACCGGGTTGTCCACAAATATTTGACGCATCGCGCGGGCATGGCTGCGTAACGCGGACCGCCAGTTCTCGGCAACGGAATAGACCGCGGAAAGCGCATACTCTCGCAAGGCGAGGTCCGTCATGGCGTCCAGCAGGTCGTCCTTTTTGCGGAAGTACCAGTAGATGCTCGTGACACCGACGTCGAGATGCTTTCCCAGCATCGGCATGCTGAGATTGTCGATCGAAACCTGTTCGGCGAGTTCGAAAGCACCGCTGACGATGTCGTCGGGATTGATGGAACCTCGTTCGCGCCGCCGGCGCTTGTCTGCGGTTGCCTCTGTTGTCACTGCGGGCACCCCATCTCGAATTCCGTTTCCAATTCTCACTTTGGCGCGGCGAACCCGTTGGCCAAGAAATCCCATAGTTCGTCGGTGGTGATGGAATCTGCGGCTGCGCTGTCGGTGGTCCCACTGGATTGAGCGATGAACATCACCGTCTGCATGGCCATCGCCGCCATTCGAGCCGGATTGGCACTCGGCCGAAGTTCGCCTGCGGCACTGGCATTTTCCATCAACTCGGTGAGCAACGACAGCAAAGGTGCTTGGGCGATTTTGACCTCATCCGGATGCGTGACCACGAGTCGCGGAGCGAAGTCGGTGAACAGTGGCTGCCTGGCCGCTGGGTCGGGTCGGCACAGTTCGAAGAGCAGCTCGATGGAAATCTTGAGGCGATTCAGCGGGTCACTCTCGGGGTCGGCGGCGGCCCGAATCTGGTCGGCTGCGCGGTTCAGCGCATCTTCGAATAGCGCCAGCAGTAATTCATGCTTGCCGTCGAACTGCAGGTAGAAGCTACGCAGCGACTGGCCTGAGCGGTCGACGACCTCCTGGACAGTGAAGTCCGTGGTGCCCTTCTCGAGGATGATCGACTGAGCCGCGTCCATGAATCGTTGGACTCGTTGGGCTGCCCGGAGTTTCGCCGTCTTGACTGAGCGCTCGACCGCGCGTTGTTTCCAGATCGGATCGTCTGTCGGGCTGGTCACCACACGCCCAGGTCATCGGCGGAAAACACTCATGAATTGTACCCGAACCCAGGCTGGCGGATGCTCGTGCCGAGCGCCTGCTTAGCATCATGGCGTCGCCGTCACGTGGTGGAACCGCGAGAATGGCGCCCGGCGGCAGCGGTGGAGAAAGGTGGTGACGGTATGGCATCGGAGCGCAGGATCGCTGGTCCCGAGTCGAAGAACCGCGGAGCCCTACTCGATGCCGCCGAGGCGCTGATGCTCGACGAGGGCTACGCCGCGGTGACATCGCGGCGGGTCGCTGAAAGGGCAGGGCTCAAGCCGCAGCTGGTGCACTACTACTTCCGCACCATGGATGATCTGTTCCTGGCTGCGATCCGGCGCAGGATCGAGCAGGAATTGGCATCGCAGGCCCAGATCCTACGGGCGCCGAACCCGTTGCGGGCGTTGTGGAATGCCCTCATCGACAACCGTGATTTCGGACTGATCACGGAATACACGGCACTCGCCAATCATCGGAAAGCGCTGCGGGCCGAGATCGCGGCCGCAGCGCAGCAGTTTCTGGAAGCGCAGGCTGAGACTGTCCGGTCCGTCCTGTCGCGGCACGGCATCGCCGCCGAGGATCTACCGCCGGTTGTGGCGACGTCCTTGATCGTCGGGACGGCGCAACTGCTGTCCATGCATGCGTCGCTTGGGTTGTCAGGCGGTCGTGACGACATCGTCGAGTTCTTCGATCGACACATCAGCAAGTTCGACGGGACGGCCGAGACGTGATGCCTGTCGGGAGCTAAGAGGAATGCAGCCCGTTGGCTCCACCGGCAGTGCCGAGTTGTGCGGCCCCGGCATCACGAATTGCCTTGGCGCGGTCTGCTTTCCCCGCAGATTTGATGGTGGCTCTGGCCTCGCTCCGCCGTTCGTCGATGAGGCGGCCGAACTCCCGGGACAGTTGGGGCCGGTCGGTGAGCAGGCGCTGGATTTCGTCGTGCTCGATCTGCAGCAGGGTGACTTCGTCGAGGGCGTGCACGTAGGCGAGGTTGGCCTGGTGGGTGAACGCGGCGACGCCGATGAGCGCGCCCTTGTCCAGGCTGCGCACGCCGGCGACTGAACCATCGGCCGTCGGCACGGTCAACCGGACCCGGCCTGACACCACCACGTTGATGGTTTTCGGGACCTCGCCGGGCGCCTGGATGAGCTCGCCGGTGCCGTACCGGATCAGGCGTGCGTACGGGGCGAGAGCTTGCTGGTCGGCCTTGTTCAGCCGGAGTGCGGGCGCCGCCGCCTCCTCGAGCGCTTCGTCGACACGTTTCGGGGTGGAGTAGTCGTCGGCCACACCGTCGAGATGCAGCTTGTCGCGCCGGGCCGCGTACCAGGCCCAGCGCAGGAAGGTGGCCTGCACGGCGTCGTCGTCCCCGGGCGATTTGAGCCCGATGGTGGTGCGGTACTTGTGATCGCCGATGGGCACGGTGCTGGGCTCGACGTCGTCGCCGCGGTTGGGCAGGGCAGCCGCAATCCGGGTGAGCATCGCGCACACCTGGTCGGGAGGGTCACTGGCGGCGAACGTGGTGGTGACGGTGGTGTGCGAGGTGGCCAGCCGGCTCAGGTTGGTGAACGACGTGCCGGCCAGCACCGAGTTCGGAGTGATCTGTACGCCGGTGCTGGACTCGATGTGCACGGCGCGCCAGTTGACTTCGACGACGCGGCCACGCGCCGCGGCGGTGTCCAGCCAGTCGCCCATCCGGAACGGCTGCTCGAACAACATGAACAACCCGGACACGATCTGCCCGACGGAGTGCTGCAGCATGAGGCCGAGGACCACGGAGCTGACACCGACCGCGGTGAAGACGCCCTTGACGTTGCTGCCCCAGATATATCGGGAGATCACCGCCAAGCCCAGGATGATGAGCACCATCCGGGCCACGTCGACGAAGATGCGGGGGATGCGGCTGCGCCACGAGGTCTCCGGGGCGTTCGCGAACATCGTGTTGCTCAAGCCGGACAGCACCAGCAGCAGCACCAGGAACACCAGGACGGTCGCCACGATGCGGATGGGAACGTCGCGGGCGGGGACGATCGCCACCTTGAGCATCAGCAGCAGCACGGCGATCACAGGGAGCACATACGTGCGCAGGAGCCCGACGGGCGCGGCGAGCGGGCTGCGCCGGCGGATCAGGGACCGGCGCCACTCGGTCAGGACGATCAGGCCGACAGGTAGCCCGATGGCGATCGCTGCGACCCACAGGAACCATGACGAACCGGAGGAGTACACGGCCTACCGCCGCCCCGCCAGCCGCCAGATGGGCTCTTCGACGTCGTCGACCGTGTGCTGCCCGGCCGGCGTGAACCGGTGGGTGTCGTGCACGGCGTCGTACACCCGCCCGGTGATGTAAATCCCGGGCTCGGCGCCGCCGGCCTGAATTTGATAGGCCAAATCGACTGCGCTGCCCCACATGTCGTACATCATGGTGGCGCCGCCCACCAGGCCGCTGGTGACGGTGCCGGTGTCGATGCCGGCCCGGAAACCGAGCTGCAGATTGTCCTCGTCGTTGAGGCGGGCCACGATGCGCTGCAACTCGATCGCGAAGTTGACGATGCGCTCGACGTTGTCCAGCCGGGGCACATTCAATCCGCAGCTCGCCGTGTAGCCGTTGCGCAGGATGCGCACCGGCTCGACCCCGCTGCGTTCGGCGGCGTCGTCGAACTGGCGGACCAATTCGTTGACCACAGTGAGGAATTCGTCGGCCGGCAGCGCACTGGAGAGGGCGTCGAGGCCGTCGATGTCGGCGAAGAGCACCGCGACGTCCTGGTGGTTCTCGCTGATCGTCTCCTCGCCGCTGCGATAGCGCTCGATGACCGATTCGGGCATCAGCGAGCGCAGCAGCTGGGCGTTCTCGCGGCGTTCGCGGCGCAGCAGGTCGTCCTTGATCCCGAGCAGCCGGCTCATGTCGTTGAATGTCTTGGTCAGATCCCCGAATTCGTCGCGCGTCCGCACCGGGATCATCGCGTCGTAGTCGCCCCGGCTGACTTTCTGGGCCCCGGCCTCGAGCCGTCGGATGGGCCGCACGAACAGTTGCGCGAGTGCCATGGCGGCCAGGCAGTCCAGGATGACGATCGCCGTCACCGCCACGCCCATGGTTCTGGTGAAGACGCGTTCGGGCGCAAAGGCTTCCGCGGTGTCGATCTTCGCGACGATCGACCAGTTGACGTCGGGGCCGACGGTCACCGGCGCATACGACTGCAGCGTTTCCTGACCGAGGTAGTCGGTGGCGATCAGGACCCCCGACTGGCCGCGCTGCGCGGCGCGGGTGGCGGGGCCGCCGACGGGTTGCAGCAGCGTGGTGCCGCCGAGCCGGACGGCCCGCTCAGCCAACTCGGCCGGTGTCCCGGCCGCAACGACATCGTGTTGATAAGTCTGCCGATTCTCTTCGAAGAGGCGGGAATTCGACCGCATGAGGTCGTCGGTCCCGGCGAGGTAGGTCTCGCCGGTCGAGCCCAGACCGTTCGCCTGCCACTTGCCGTTGAATGTCATCAGCGCGTTCAGCCCGGAGATCGGGAATTGCAGCGCCACGACTCCCACCGTGCGTCCGGCCGTCACGACCGGCGCGGCCATCCAGGCGATGGGGTGGTCGGCGGCCGGGTGATAGGTCTGGTAGTCGGTGACGGCGACATACCCGACGCGGTCGGCGCCCATCGCCTTGGCGTAGGCCTCGTGCAGGTTGCCCTGTTGGTACGGACCGGACAGGACGTTCGTACCGAGGTCCGCCCGTTTCTTGGCCGAGTACACGACATTGCCGGCGGCATCGATCAACAGGGCGTCGCCGTAGCCGAACAGCCGCACGATCTCTTGGAAGAACGGGTTGTAGCGGGCCGAGGCGGCGCCCCAGGCGGTGGGATCGGGCGGCGGTGGTGGGCCGTTTGGCCGTGCCGCGGCGACGGTGTACCGGGCCTGCAGGTACTTGGCCGCGTTGGACGACGGCAACAGCACGTCGAGGTTCAGCTTGGCCCCCGTCGCCCGTTCGACAGGGTTGATCAGTTCCTGGTTGTAGTAGTCGATGATCGCCTGCTGCTCAGCGGGATCGATTGTGGCATTGGCCAATTCGTTGAACCCGGTGCTGAAGGCCTGCACGGCTTCGGCCATCGCGGGCCCGCTGGTGTAGATGAGCAGAGCGTTCTTCAGGTTGGTCACCTGGGCGGCGAACTGCCGGGACTGCGTCTCACGGACCTGCGTCAACCGGTCGAAGGCGGCGTTGCGCAACGAGGCCTGTCCGGTCTGATATCCGATGAAACCCACGATGGCGGCCGAGACGATGCTCGCGGCCAACAACATCGTGATGAGCTTCGACTGGATGCTGAATCTGCCGCGCACGCGGCGCAACCGGACCTCGGTCGTTGGCGCGTCGCCCGTGGTGGCCGGGCTGTCGTCTGCCGCCGTCGCGACCTCTTCGCGGTCCTCCGGTGGAGGGTTGACCATCGGGCCTCCTGTCGTCGGCAGCAAGTACATCACGACGGCCGCCGGTCACCGGCAGGTTATGGCAGGTAGAACCCGAAAAATCGGGGGCGCGACGGCGCTTCCGGCGGAACTCCGCAGAGTGCGGTCAGCGCACCAGACGGGCGGCGACCTGGGCGTAGATCTCGCCCAGTTTGTGGGGGTCGCGGTGCGTGCGCGAGGGGAACCACCGGCAGACGTCGACGCACAGCGACGAGATCGCCATCACCACGTCGTCGAGGTTGTCGACATGGAATTCGCCTGTCGCCATGCCGGTTTCGATGATGTTGGCGATGACGGCGGTGACCTGGTGCCGCAGTGGGGCGATGGTGCGGTAGTGGGCCGGGGTCAGGCCGTGGAGTTCGTATTGCACGACCCTGGCCTGCTTGCTGTTCTCCGCATGCCAGGTGGCGAAGGCCGCGACGACCGTGTGGAAGCGTTCGGCGCTCGGTGCGGCGGCATCATCGGTGGCGCGCAGCGTCGCCAGGAGGCTGCCGTGCCCTTCCAGGGCAATGGCGTAGAGCAGTTCTTCTTTCGAGCGGTAATGCGGGTACATGGCCGTCGCGCTCATGTTGAGGCGTTTGGCGATCTGACGGGTGGAGGTGCCGCCGTAGCCGGACTCCGCGAACGCCTCGATGGCCGCCCGCCGGATGCGCTCGGCTGCGGCCGAGTCGGTCGTCCGGTCGGTCTTCATGTGCACGTGATCGTACACACAGTTGACACAGGCCTGACTGATAGGCGATATTAGCAATCGCTTAGGAAATGAGCGACTGCTAATGTCTGGCTGCATTGGAAGGTAGAACCCAGTGACTGATTTCATGTCTCGGCGCGACCTGGACTTCTTGCTGTACGAGTGGCTTGACGTCGTCGAGCTCACCAAGCACGAGCACTTCGCGGAGCACTCGCGGGACACCTTCGATGCCGTCCTCGATCTGAGCGCCGACATCGCCACCAAGCGCTTCGCGCCGCACAACAAGAAGGCCGACCACAACCCGCCGTTCGTGGACGAGGCCGGCAAGGTCGTGCTGATCGACGAGATCAAGCAGGCGCTGGACGACTTCAACGGCGCGGGCCTGATGGCCAGCTCGTTCGACGAGCGTGTCGGCGGTATGCAGCTGCCCAACGTGGTTGCGCAGTCGTCGGCCGCGTTCTTCCGTGCCGCGAACCCCGCCACTTTCTCGTACGCGTTCCTCACCGTCGGCAACGCGAACCTGCTGACCGAGTACGGCACCGAAGAGCAGATCGACACCTGGGTACGCCCGATGCTCGAGGGTCGCTACTTCGGCACCATGTGCCTCTCCGAGCCGGACGCCGGCTCGTCGCTCGCCGACATCAGCACCAAGGCCACCAAGGCGGCCGACGGCACCTACCGCGTCACCGGCACCAAGATGTGGATCACCGGTGGTGACCACGAGCTGTCCGAGAACATCGTGCACCTGGTCCTGGCCAAGGTCCCCGGCGGCGGCCCCGGCGTGAAGGGCATCTCGCTGTTCATCGTGCCGAAGTTCCTGACCGACGGCACCCGCAACGACGTCGCGCTCGTCAGCCTCAACCACAAGATGGGCAACCACGGCACCACCAACGCCCTGCTGAACTTCGGTGACGGCAGCCACCAGCCGACCGACGAGCCCGGCGCCGTCGGCTACCTCGTGGGCGAGGAGCACCGCGGTCTGGCCTACATGTTCCACATGATGAACGAGGCCCGCGTCGCCGTCGGCTCCATGGCCACCGCCATCGGCTACGCCGGTTACCTGACGTCGCTGGAGTACGCCAAGGTGCGCACCCAGGGTCGTCCGGTCGGCGACAAGGATCCGTCGCGGGCGCAGGTCGCGATCATCGAGCACGCCGACGTCAAGCGCATGCTGCTGGCTCAGAAGTCTTACGTGGAAGGCGCTTTGGCGCTCGGCCTGTACTGCGCACGGCTGGTCGACCAGATCAAGATCTTCACCGGCGCCGAGCGTGACGAGGCCGAGCTGATGCTCGAGGTCCTCACGCCGATCGCCAAGAGCTGGCCGTCGCAGTGGTGCCTGGAAGCCAACAACCTCGGCATCCAGATTCACGGCGGCTACGGCTACACCACCGAGTACGACGTCGAGCAGCAGTACCGCGACAACCGCCTCAACGCCATTCACGAAGGCACGCATGGCATTCACGGCATCGACCTGCTCGGCCGGAAGGTGGTCATGCAGGGCGGCGCCGGCCTGAAGCTGCTGCAGAGCCGGATCGGTGACACCGTCCAGACCGCACTGCAGTCGGAGGCGACGGCCGGCTACGCGCGTGACCTGCAGGCGCAGACCGACCGCCTCGCCGAGGTCACCGCGGCGCTGTGGGCCGCGGGCGATCCCGAGACCACGCTCGCCAACTCGACCGCTTACCTCGAAGCCGCCGGCCACATCGTGATGGCCTGGATCTGGCTGGAGCAGCTGGTTGCCGCCGGCGGCAACACCGGCAACTTCTACGACGGGAAACGTGCTGCCGCGCAGTACTTCTTCCGTTACGAGCTGCCGAAGGTGACGACCCAGCTGGACCTGCTGGCCAGCCTGGACCGCACCACCGTCGAGGCTCAGGTCGACTGGTTCTGATCCGCTGAACCAACCGGAAGTAGACGTCGGACCCGAGGTTTTTCCTCGGGTCCGACGCTCGTTTGGGCTACGGCATGACCGGCGGCGTGCCCCAGAAGTCGTTGAGCGGCACGGCGTAGGCGTCGTTGTTGGTCAGCGGCGCCAATTGCAGTGCATCCTCGATGGTGCGCAGCAGGCTGTAGTGGTTGGCATAGCTGGTGCTGGTGAAGTTACCTGAACGCATCCCGGCGTCGACGGCGCCCGGAGATGGAATCACCACGGTGACAACACGATTGCCGCCGTTGCCGAAGCCGAGCGACAGGTTGTCGGTGTCTTCGTCGAATGTGACGACGATCGCCGACTTCTGCGTCGGGTCGTTCCAGACCGCCGAATTCAGGATGGTCGGTATGGTCTGCTGAGCGAACTCGTCGGCCGCCTTGACGTTGTACTGGTGGTTGGTGAGCAGCGCCCCGATGTAGTTGAGATAGCCGCCTGGGAAGTCGAGCGGCCCTTCACCGTTGTTGGCCTCGTTGGCCGCGAACCACGCGAAGTTCGGTGTGGTGGCCGACGACGAGAGGTCTGTCGCCATCTGGGTCAGTGGGTGGAGATGCGCGGTGGCGCGGGCCTGGTTGTTGTAGATGTCGCTATATGCCAGGAACGGCAACTGGTCGGGCGCGTAACCGCTTGTCGACACGTAGGGCCCAGCGGCGGACATGCCCTGCGCGTAGCCGGCCCATGTCTTGCCTGCCGATTCGATTCTGTCGGCGAGGTTGGTGGCATCGATGCAGTTGGTCGCGCAGTTGTAGCTGAGGCCGAAGTCGGAGCCGCCGAGGATCGGGTAGTAGTTCGGATCGCTCGGGTGCGTCAGCGCGTGGTAGTCGGTCGCGACGCCGTAGGTGTCGATCAGGCTGTTGAGGTACGGCGCGTTGGCGCTGCCGACAATGTCCTTGTAGCCCTTGTTCTCCAGGTAGACCATGAAGATGTGGTCGAGTGCGCCGACCGTCGACTTCGGCGGGGTGGGCGGCGGCGGTGCAGGCAGCGACGCCCCGACGGTGAACGAGAGATCGTCGGCGAACGCGTTGTTGTAGCCGCCGGTCAGCGGGTTCAAGTCTTTCAGGGTGACGACAACTTGCGCGGTGCGGGTGCCGGCCGGGACGGTGCCTTCGGTGCTGCGCTCGAGCAGTCCGGTCTGGAACCAACGTTCGAAGGGGCCGACGGGCGCCACTTTGCCGACCCCCAGTTGCGTCCCGGTGGCGTCGAGGAACGTGACCTTGATCGACGCGGCCGAAGGATCGATCATGGCGCCGCCCAGGAAGCCGCTCAGCTTGAACGGTGTCGTGCCGGTATCGATAGCCGCGGCGGCGCCACTGAGATCGACTGTCTGGGTCAGCGTGGAGGTCGCGACATTGCCGCCTCCGAAGAACTGCGTGTCGCCCGGGGTCGGCCGATCACTGGGGAAGTTGAAGATGGCCGGGAGTGTCGGCCCCGGCGTCGGCAGACCCAACGGGAGCTGGCGCTTGGTGCCATAGGGGATGACCGTCGGCGTGCCGGTGACGGTCCAGCCGGGGATGGACACCGTGCTGCCGCCGGACAGCGAAGGATCACCGAACTCGGCACCGGGGTTGGTCAGCAGGTTCGGGCTCGTCACGTTCCAGGCGGAGACCACATGGGGTGGAAGGAGATTCGTCTCGATCTGCCTGCGCACCCAGGCCAATACCGTCCACAGGGCGGGCGAATTGGCGGGTACGTTCGACGGCAGCGTCGATACCAGCGGCCGCAGCACCACGCCGATGAGTTGCTTTGCGGCGGTGACGATCTGGTTGATCGTGTTGGGTACGGAAGGGGCCGACACGGTGGGCGTGACGACCGCCGCCGGCGGTGCGGCGGCGGTATGGGCCACCGATGCCGTCGCGGGCACGGCCGAGGTCGCGGCGACCGCTGGTGTGGGGGAGTGGTTGACCGTCGCAGTGGGCCGCGGCTGATCGGTTTTCGTTGTGGCGCTGACGGATTCGCCGGTGGTCGAGGCCGGCGCGGCCTTGGTGGCGCGGTCTGCGTGGCGGGTGGAATTCGCGTCGCGGTGCTTGCCGGCCGTCTCGGTGTTCTTGCTGTCAGCGCCCTTGTTCTTCGGCTGCCGCTTGGGCTTGTGGGGTGAGGGCACCGATCCGTCTGGCGTCGAGGCCGGCGTCGTGTCGGCCCGTGCCGCCGTCTCTGAGGTGGGCGTGTGGGGTGCCGGCTTGCCTGGGGTTGCTGCTTGTGTCGCGTGCGAGGTGTCCGTCGCCGACGGCTCGGCGTAGGCGATCGCCTGCCCCGTCGTCAGCGATACGCCGACCCCCAGAAAAACTGCCAGGGCGCCGACCCGGCCGATGTACCGTGAGCAACCCATGGTCGTTCCCTCCGCCCGCGCACTGATGGCTGTCAGCGGTAACGGTAGAAAGAATTGACGCCAGAGTCAGCATTTCTGCCTGGGATACAGCTGGGAGTATCCGTAGAGTTTCCGGGGATTTGGTGAGTGCTGCGAGGTCCGCAGTCCCCGTCAGCGGGCCGCCACCCCGTCAAACGACGGGGTGGCGGCCGCTTGCTGTCGGTCAGATGCGGATGAACGCGCTGCCCTGCATGTCCCAGACGCCCCAAGCGCCCAGGTCAGGGTTCCAGACCACCTGCATGCCGGTGGCCCAGTCCGGGAGCGCCGGTGCCGGTGGGGTGCCCATCGGCGGCACCACCGGGACCAGGACCCACGACGGCGTCGCGGTGAACGGAATACGGTCCTGCGGCATCGGCCCGCCGTGTCCAGGAGGCGGGAGGAAACCGCGTCCCGGCGGGAGCGGGTTGCCCGGTGTCCCGGCGTTTACGCCTGGTCCGGGGACGTTGGGCGACGGAAATGGCGGTGTCGGCATCGGGCCGACCGGGTCTGCCTGCGCGAGGCCGGCGCCGACGCCGAGGCCTGCCAGGCCAAGCATGCTGGTTGCAACTGCACGCGCTGCGGTCTTCTTCAAGGTCATGGGTTGAACTCCTTGCGTGTGCTCGTGATGAAAGAGGAATCGCTCTTCCGCGCTGTCCCGCGGTCGAACAACTCCACGACCCCCGCAACACCAGATACCCAGAGGCGGGCTCGCGAAACGACGCAAGTGTCGACAAGTCGACGATCTGAATCTGTGAGATGAAATCCGCGCCCGGCGCGGATGAACGTCAGCGCTGCCGACGCGAAGCCGGGTGCCCGTGGTCGGACAGGTCCGGCCACGGCGGGCGCCGCAGCAGCGCAAGGCAGCCGATTGTCGCGGCCACCAGGCCCGTCACGACACCGACCAACGCGATGCGGTCCGCATCGACGGCGGGCACCCAGGTCGTGCCACTGTCACGGATGACGAAGACGCCCAGCGGTTTTGCCGTCGGTCCGGTGCCGCCGTGGCTGACCTTGGCGACGGGGATCACAGTCGAGCCATCAGGCGTGTGGTACGGCTCGGCGAACACCCGCCCGGACGCGTCATCGGCGAACTGGTCGAGAAAAGCTTCCGGATTCGGCAACCTGGCCTCCGCGTGTATCGGGCGTGGATGCTCGCCAGCGTAGGTCGATGGCCCGGTGAGTGCCAGACCTCCGCGGCTACGACTGGCCGGCTCGGCGGTTCAGTTGCCGGATGTGCCCGCACAACACGGTGGCGAAAGCGCACCACAGCGGATACAGCGCCAGTGGTGCGGCCCGTCCGCCGATGGCGTCGACGGCCCGCCTTGACAGATCGGCGCTGCTCACCGTCAGCACGGCGCTGACGGCTGTCGCCGTTCCGAACCGGCGGCGGTTGAAGAACAACCAGGACCACGCGGCGTTGAGTACGAGGTTCAGTGCGAGCCCGTTCCGGTAGGCGCGTCGCTCGATGTCGCGGCCGGTTGCCCCCAATTCATCGATGGTGGCGGCCGACACCGCGGCGATGTCCGCATACAGCGCCGGCCAGACCACCGGAAACACCTGACGCGGCGGCTGGTAGGCCGGCTTCCGCAGTTGCGCATACCACCTCGAGCGGACCGCAGGCGCTGTTGCGGCGCCGCCGACGGCCGCGGTGACGGCTGTCGCGACTCCCGTGATCAGTAATGTCGTGACACGCATCGCAATCCTTCCCCCGGTGCGGCAGAACCGCGACGGCACTGGCCAATTGGCAGGTGCCCCCTGTCGATGCTGCCATACGCCGGGGAATCGCTACGGTTTCCGCGACGCGCGCACGGCGGCGCTTCGGGCGCCGACCGCTTGGTACCGGCGGAGCGCTTCGCCGCGTTCTTCGCCGTGATCGACGATCGCCGCCGGGTAGTCGGCCGGCCGCGATCCCGATTTGAGGTGGGGATCAACCACGTCGGCCAGTTCGGGAATCCAGCGGCGGATGTAGGCGCCGGTGGGGTCGAATTTCTGTCCTTGCGCTGTCGGATTGAACACCCGGAAGTAGGGCGCGGCATCGGTGCCGCTGCCCGCGCACCATTGCCAGCCATGCTGATTGTTGGCGATATCGGCGTCCACCAACTGCTCCATGAACCAGCGGGCGCCCCATTGCCAAGGCAGGTGCAGGTCTTTGACCAGAAAGGACGCGGCGATCATACGTACCCGGTTGGGCATGAATCCGGTCTGATGCAATTGCCGCATGCCGGCGTCGACGAACGGGAATCCGGTCTGTCCGGCCTTCCAGGCTTCGAAGAGCCGCTCTGCCGCGTCGTCGGTATCGGTCTCGATGACATCGAAGTCGCGGTTCCAGTTGTGCCAGGCGCTGTTCGGCCAGTGATGCAGTACCGCGGCATAGAAATCGCGAAAAGCAAGCTGGCGCAGGTACGCAAGGTGGCTGCTGTGGCGTAAGTCGAGGTCGGCGACCATGGTGCGGGGATGAATGGTGCCGAACTTCAAATGCACCGACATATGGCTCGTGCCGTCGATGCCGGGCAGGTCGCGGTGGTCGTCATAGTCGCCCAGTCCCTCGTCGACGAACTGCTGCCACCGGTGCCGAGCTGCCTCCTCGCCGGCGGTGAATCCGGCCGGCACACCAGTGTCTGGGGCGTCGGCAAGTTTGGACACGGCGGTCGCCACGCTGCCCGGATCGATCCACCGTGCCGATTGTGCACCGGTGCCGGCCGGTTGCCGCCAGCCGTGGTCACGCCAGCGACGGAAGAACGGCGTGAACACCTTGTATGGGCTGTCGTCGTCTTTGGTGACCCGCCCCGGCGAGATCAGGTACGGCGATCCGGTGGATATCAGGGGGATACCGTCCAGGGCGTCCTGCACGCGGCTGTCGCGGCGTCGGCCAAACGGCGAGAAATCTGCCGAGATGTGCACTGCAGTGGCATCGACTTTGTTGGCGATCAACGGAATTCGCTCTTCAGGGCGGCCACGGGTGATCAGGAGTCGGCCATCGAGTTCTGCGTTCAGGTGTCTCAAACAGTCGCCCAGGAACTGCAGACGGCGCGGGCCCGACGACGCCTCGAGGCGCGGGTCGAGCACAAAGCACGCGAGTACGTCACGGTCCTGGTCGATCGCAGCCGCCAGCGCGGGCAGGTCATGCAGCCGCAGGTCGCGACGGAACCACAGTAGGGATGGCATCGGTCCATCTTCCTTGAACCGGCGGAACTACGGCGGGCGGATTCGGGTGCTCCGCTCAGCTCGTGTCGATACGGTACGGACATGGTGGATTTCGCCCTCCGGTCCTGCGGACTCCGCGGCCACGCAACGTTCGCCCCGGATGAGCCGGAGCTGGCCGCCCGTCTGCACGTGCAGACCCCGGTCGGTGAGGCGTGGCGCTGCCTGAGGTGCGAGACGTTCGTCGTCGGCCCGCCACGGGGGAAGGGACCGGCGGAATCGGCACCCGAAGTCCCGCGCGGCCGGCTGCTGCGCGACCGCGTGCTGATGCGGGTGCTGGCGGTCGAGCGCGTCTTCCGATTCCTGCTGCTGGCCGCGATGTCCTACGGCGTCTTCAGGGTGCGAGCGGCGCGTGTGCATCTGCGGGACATGTTCGAGAAGGACCTGCCCCTGCTGCGGCCGCTGGCCGACCAGATCGGCTGGAACATCGACGGTTCCAAGATCATTCGGCACATCAACGATGCCTTCACCATGTCGGGCACGACCCTGTTGTGGATCGGGATCGGCATTGCGGTGTATGCGCTGATCGAGTTGGTGGAAGCTGTCGGGCTGTGGGGGATGTGGCGGTGGGGAGAGTATTTCGCGGTGGTGGCCACCGGTATCTTCCTGCCGCTGGAGATCTACGAGCTGACGGAAAAGGTCACCACACTGCGCGTGGCGATGCTGCTGGTGAACATCATCGCCGTGCTGTGGTTGTTGTGGAGCAAGCGGCTGTTCGGCCTCAACGGCGGTGGTGCGGCGTACCGGCAGGAGCACGAGACCGAGAGCCTGATGAGCGTCGAGCGGGCAGGCCTCGCGACGACCACGCCCTGAGCAGCCGCGCTAGTTGGTGAATCGTGCTCGGAGCTGTTCGCGCAGTATCTGTTTCGCGATCTTGCCATTGGTCGTCAGCGGTAGGGCGTCCACGAACACGACGTGCCGGGGGCGCTTGAAGGCCGCGATGTGCTCGCGAACATACGCGGTCAGGGCATCCGCGTCAGGGTGAGCCCCGCCGCTGGGCACGACGACCGCGCAGATGGCCTCACCCCAGTACGGATCCGGAACCCCCACGACCGCAACCTGATCCACGTCGGGGTGCGCTGACAGCACGTCCTCGACTTCCCGCGAGGACACGTTCTCGCCGCCGGTGATGATGATGTCCTTCAGCCGGTCGGACACCACGAGTCGGCCCTCGTCGTCGAGATATCCGACGTCGCCGGTGTGCAACCAGCCGTCGACGGTCGTGGGCGTGTCGGGCCAGTACCGGACCGCCACCTGGTCTCCGCGCACCAGGATTTCGCCGTTCGGCGCGATCCGGATCTGCACGCCGCCGTGGGGACGGCCGGCCGACCCGAGGACGGCGGTGTCGCCAGCAGCGCCCGCCCGGTGGTCCTCGGGCCCGAGAAACGTGACGTTGCCGCCGGTTTCGGTCATTCCGTAACCCTGGTGGAATCCCACGTCGAGCCGGTCGAGGGCACGCCGGAGCAGGTCGGCCGGAATGGCCGACGAACCGTAGGCGATGTCGCGAAGCGACGGCAGATCGGTGCCGGCCTGGTCCAGATGGGCCAGCAGGCTGTGCAGCATGGTCGGGGCCAACGAACACGAGGTCACCTGGTGCCGGTTCACCGCGGCCGCGAAGTCATCGGGCCGGAATGCCGCCACCGGCAGCACCGTCGACCGGGCACCGTGGTGCACCAGCATGTTGTACCCGGCGATGTGGCACATGGGAAACGGCAGCAGATAGACACCGCCCGGACGGACCGACCTGCCGGCGATACTGCCCCGGACCGCCGCGGTGATCGAACGATGCGTGTGCACAACACCTTTCGGCGCTCCCGTCGACCCACTGGTGAACAGCAGCCAGACGGGGTCGTCGGCGTCAGGTTCGTCGGGCCCGGGCCGTCCGGCCGATTGAGTTGCCGCAGTCCACTCTTCGCTGTCGAACGAGATTGCCTCGGGCCGGTTCAGGGGCCCCAGATAGCGGCCGTCACCCAGTATCAAGGTCGGAGCCGCGGTCGCCAGTTGTGCGACATGCTCGTCGGCACTGAGCCGCTGATTGATCAGGACCAGGATGCGTCCGGCGCCGGGCACCGCGTAGTAGAGCGTCGCGTAATCCGGGCCGTTGTCGGCGATCACCGCGACGCGGTCGCCGCGCCTGGTCCGCGACGCGATCCAGCCGGCGACCGCCGCGATCGACCGGTCGAACTGCGCGAACGTCGTGACGGTGCCGTCCTCGGCGATGAGAGCCGGCCGATCAGGCATTGCGGCAGCGGCGTCGGACACCAGGTGATGGAGCAATTCGCGATGCCCCACAATGCCTCCCGTGCCTCGGCCTGAACGTCCGCATCACGCTACCAGCCCGGTGGTCGGATGAGTCTCCGTCCCAAGGGCTTTGGCCGGGCGAGCTCAGCCGGAATGCGTGGCGAGGATGACTTTCCCGCGGACGTGCCCGGCCTCGACGAGGCGGTGCGCGTCAGCCACCTTCGACAGTGGCAGCACCTCGGTTTCCGGTGGCCGGATCGCGCCCTTGGCGCAGAGTGCGGCCAACTCCATGAGGTGCTGGGGCTGGCGCTGGACCGCGATCATGTTGGAGACGATCCGCACGCCGCGCTCGGCGGCACGGGCCACCCGCTCCTCGTCGGCGCGCGAAATGAGGGTCTCGATCTCGACGTAGCTGCCGCCGGGAGCCACCAGCTCCTCGGCATGCGGCAGCAGGGTGTCCAGCCCGACGGCGTCGAGCACCTGATCGACGCCCGACGGAGCCCAGGCCCGCAGCTGCGCGACGACGTCGCCGCCGCGGTAGTCGATGGCCAGCTCGGCGCCGAGTTCGGTGACGTAATCGAAGTTCCTCGGGCTGCACGTCACCGCGACCCGCGCGCCCAGCGCCCGGGCGATCTGGATCGCGATGCTGCCGACGCCACCGGCGCCGCCGTTGATCAGCACGGTCTGGCCGTCCTGCAGCCCGCCGGCGTCGACCATGCCGCCGTAGGCGGTGCTGCCCGCCACCGGCAGTCCCGCGGCGTCGACGTGGCTCCAGCCGGCGGGCAGTGGCGCGAGCAGCTCGGACGATGCGAGGCAGTATTCGGCGTAGTGCCGTCATTCCCGTTGCGCTGGTTGGACATCCCGAAGACCTGATCGCCCACCTGCCAACGGGTCACGCCCGGCCCGACTGCCGCGATGACGCCGGCCAGGTCGAAGCCGAGCACGAACGGGAAGTGATAGTCGATGTAGGCGGAGAGCTTGCCCTCGCGGGTTTTCCAGTCCGCCGGGTTGACGCTGGTGCAGGCGATCTCGACCAGCACCTCGTCGGCCGCGGGCACCGGGGTGGGCAACTCGGCGGCGTGCAGCACCTCGGGGCCGCCGAACTCGGTCAGCACCATTGCTTGCATTGTGTCGGGCGGGGGCGCGATGTGGGAGGTCATCATTCGGTCTTAGTCGGCCCGCAGCGTCAGTGGAAGGCAGGTTCCCACTAGGTGACATCCTGGTCGCGGGGACGCGATTTTTGGTGACCGGTGGCCTGCGGCCCGTGGGGGACAATGGAGACCGATGGGAACGGGGGACGGTCCATGTCGTACACGGTGTCGCAGGTGCTGAATTCCGATCCGGAATCGCTGCTGACCGCATCCCTCGACGCGCGGGCCGCGGCCCAGCGCGTCGGCGCCCAGATCGACCGGGCACGAACGCAATTCGCCCATCTGGCCGAGGACTGGACCGGCACCGCCGCCGATGCCGCGCAGAAGCAGGGGCGCGAATCGCTCGACGAGCAGACCGCATATCGGAACCAGCTCGATGCCGTGGCAGAGCCGTTGGCGACAGGTGGTGCCCAGCTCACCGAGCTCCGCGCCAGTCTGAAGAAGGCAGTCGACGCTGCCGGGTCGCAGTGGGACGTCGCCGACGACGGCGGGGTCACGCCCGGCTTCTGGCTCCGCTGGTATGCGCGGGTTTCGCCGGTCCAGGCGCTGCAGATCGCGGCCAAGCGGATCGAGGTCGAGAACGCGATCAAACTGCTGCTCGCGAAATTCGAAGCGGCCGACCGCGACACCGGCCATCAGCTCCGCAAGGTCGGTTGGGAACTGGCATGACGGCGCCGTTGACGGTCGTCGTGGCCTCGTTGCGGGAAACCGCAGCGGAGCTGGCGGACGTGGCCGGCGGACTGGTCAACGACGGCGGCGGCCCCGAACTGTCTGCCGCCGCGGGCCCGGTGGCCGGGCTCGACAGCGGCCAGGCGTGTCGCGAGGTGGGGGCTGCGCTCCTGCGTCGTGCGCAGGTGCTGGGACAGGGCATGTCCGCGTTCGCGGGGAAGCTCGATTCGGCCGCGTTCCTTTACGAGCACGGCGACCAAGCAGCTGCCGAACGTATTCCGTTCGACGTGCCGGAAGCGAAAGACGCACGAATCGGTGATGATCCCGGGGAACCGGGATACGACCCCGTCAACAAGTACGAGGACGCGCTGCGCGACGCGGGCCTGCTGAGCGGGACCAGCGCGGGGTATTACCGGGAGTGGCTGCAGAATGCGGCGAAAAAGGGTGTGCCGCCTCAGGTCATCGTCGACATCGCACGGCAGCAGAAGCTCACCCCGGCGAGTTTCGAGATCCTCGAGGGCATGGAGCGCGTCGTCGACAACAACCGAACGAGCAGCGATCCCAGCGACGACAACACCTACTTCCTGCTACCGCCGGGGACCAGCGCCGACGACGCCCGCCGGGCCGTGTTGATGACGTACATCCTCAACGCGGGCACCAGCTACAAAAAAGGAAACCCGACCACCGACTTCGCCGAAACGCCCTACACGGCGACCGAGGTGCAGCGCATCGTCGACCGGCAGTCGGCGAATTCCTGGAGCTACGAACAGGTTCCGCGACTGGCGGGCAGCGGCGGGCGGTTCGCCACCACACCCAACGGCATGCTGATGGGACTGGGCGGCGGGTTCATCCAGAACCAGCTGAGCCAGCAGGCCGGATCCACCTATGGTGACGTGTTCCTGATCAACATCGATCACCCGGCGGATGCGGGCGACCAACTCCGCAAGATCATCGGGTCGGGTCAGATGTGGTACGACGGGCCCGGCGGCGCACGCCAGCAGGACATGGACATCGATCGCGTCCTGCATCACGAAGAGCGGCACTCGGGACAGTGGGCCGCGTTGGGACCCGTGGAATTCGCCAAGCAGTACGCGATCAGTCTGGCCGCCGAAAAGCTCACCGGCCGCCGAAATCCGTTCGAGACCAACGCCGGCGCATCGGACGGGGGTTACTCGTGATCCGGCGAATCCACTGTCTCGGTGTGGCTTTCGTGACGCTGCTGGCGTTGTGCGGCTGTGACCCCCTGGGGAAGCCGTCGCTACCGGTGCAATTCGGAGTCCGGGTGACCGACGGACAACTGCGGGTGTGGACCGGCTCACCATGCCGCGGCACGACGGCCGTCAACGTCACCTTCAACATCGATGGCCGCGCCAAGGCGGAACTGAAGCTCGAGGCGACGCCATTGCCGGAAGCCATCGGTGCACGCACGACTCCGCCGAACCCCGGCGTCGAAGTCGAGTACCTCACCGTCGGCGGGCCCTATCCAGGGTTCGATGTGGTGACGCCGCTGCCCGCCGGATTCGACTGGCGCACCGCGGACACCGTGTCCGTCTTTCCGCAGTCGCCACGATCATTCGGCGGTGTCAGCAAGCTGGGCGAGGCGATCACGGAATCGGACCGGCATCCGCCGGACACCTACTGGTTCGAGGGCATCGGTTGGCTCAATCCTGCGGGCGTCGCGGCCCGGGACGGCACGAAGTTCCTGACGCTCTGTTCGCGTGACCCCGCGCGGGGCCGGCAACTGCCGAGGGTTTTCGGGGTGCGCGTCACCGACGGGACGTTGCGAATCTGGCCCGGCCGGTACTGCGGTCCGGTGGACGCGGTGATCCTGACATTCCAGCCCGGTCAGACGGATATGGTACTGGCTGCCGACGCACGCAATGCCGTCCCGTTCGACTCCCTGACCGCCACCGGGCCGTACCCCGGCTTCGCTGTGGCACGGCCGCTGCCCGGCGGATTCGACTGGCGGACCCGGAAAACGGTGCTGCTGCGGGTCTACCGCCCCAGCGGGGAGCCGGAAACCACCACAACCGACCTCGGTCCGGCCGTCACCGAGTCGGGCCGGCATGCACCGGATACCTACTGGTTCCAGGGATTCGGCTGGCTGAGTCCCGCTGATGTCGCGGGCAAGGACGGCACGGAGCTGTTGACGGCGTGTGCGCCCGAGCCGCAGCGCCGGTGACATTGCCGGTATCGCGTGCTGCACGTCTTCGACTTGGACGCGCCGAACGGCTAATGTCCGCGCCATGGCCCGCTTGACGGACGATGTCGCCCGACTGCTCGATGAGCGGTCGGGCCGGGTGGTCGTCGGTCTCACCGGGCCACCGGGTGTCGGCAAGTCGACCGCGGCCGCACATCTCGTCGATGAATTCAATTCCGCGCAGCATGATTTCGCGGCCCTACTGCCCATGGATGGCTTTCATCTCGCCAATGCGCAGCTGGCGCGGCTCGGCCGCAAAGGCCGTAAGGGTGCCCCGGACACCTTCGATGCGGCCGGTTTCCTGGTGGCGTTGGCTCGGGTGCGGGACGCGTATCAGACTGCCGATGTCTATGTGCCACGGTTCGATCGGGCGATGGAGGAGTCTGTTGCGGCCGGACTGGTTGTGCCCGCGGCGGCCCGGCTCGTGGTCACGGAGGGGAACTATCTGGCGTTGCCGTCCAACGGCTTTGCCGGTGCGCGGGAGCTGATCGATCGGCTGTACTACCTCAGCGGCGCCGACGAGGTGCGGCGGCAGCGACTGCTTGCGCGCCACATCGCCGGCGGACGCAGTTTGATCGCGGCCGAGCACTGGGTCCGTGCGGTCGACGAGCCGAACGCGCGGTTGATCGCCGAGACCCAGGTGCGATGTGATCGCACCTGGGAGATGGCTGACCGGCCGTGATCGCGACCCTTATCGCGACTCGTGCGGCGCGCGCGCCGTCTCCGCGGTCTGGCGCCGGTAACCCGACGGTGACTGCCCGCTGAACTGGGTGAAGCAGCGGGTGAACGCGCTCAGGCTCTCGAAGCCGACCGCGGTGGCAGTGGCCTGCACCGACTGCCCCGGTTCTGTCAGCAACGCCATCGCCCGGAGCATCCGGGCGTTGAGAAGATAAGTCCGCCAAGATAATCCGATGGACTCCTGGAACAGCCGGCGCAGCGACCGCTGCGACACCGCGACCGCGCGGCTCACCTGTTCGGCCGTTGCCGAAGCCAGATGCGCTTTCGTGTAGGCCATCGCCGCGGCGACGATCGGGTGCTCGGACGTCGGCAGGCTCAGCGGCGCTTCGTGGTCCAGCGCTTCGGCGACGAGATGCGCCAGGGTGCGAAAAAACCCGTCGGAGACGGCATCGCCGTCCGGCCGGTCGATGGGCCACCGCAACGCGTAGATCATCATCTCGCGGATCAGTGGGGAGACGGCGATGATCCGAGCCCGGTCCGACCGGTCCGAGATCAGGCCGGGATCGAACATCACGGCAACGGTCTGGACGTCGGGGTTCATCACCGCCTGATGGGGCAGGCCGGCCGGTATCCAGGCGGCCTGTTGCGGCGGCAGCAGATAGTGGGCGACATCGGTTTCCACCTCGACGAGGCCGTGCAGTGCGTATTCGATCTGGTGCACCTCGTGCGAGTGCCAGCCGGTGATCAGCGCGTCGCCCTCGTAGAGGTAGCTGCCGCCGAGGGCGCGGCCGCCGCGGCGCAGCTCGATCACCGGCCGCTCGGACATCTTGGCCGTTTGAGATAAACCTCTGTCCGAAAGTGCAGAGACGGTCACGCCTGTAGACGGTACTACTGAGGTGTGCAGGCGCGGACGTGAGGATGCCGCGCACGTGAGGAGCAATTGGAGTCCAGTGAATACCGACGACCTGATCCTGGTGAGCATCGATGACCATGTCGTGGAGCCGCCCGACATGTTCGTCAACCACGTTCCGGACAAGTACAAGCCCGAGGCGCCGATCGTCGTCACCGACGACAAGGGCGTCGACCAGTGGATGTACCAGGGCCGCCCCCAAGGAGTGAGCGGGCTCAATGCCGTGGTCTCCTGGCCGGCCGAGGAGTGGGGTCGCGATCCTGCCGGGTTCGCCGAGATGCGTCCCGGCGTCTACGACGTGCACGAGCGGGTACGCGACATGAACCGCAACGGCATCCTGGCCTCGATGTGCTTCCCGACCTTCACCGGTTTCTCCGCCCGGCACCTGAACATGCACCGCGAAGAGGCCACCCTGGTGATGGTCTCGGCCTACAACGACTGGCATATCGATGAATGGGCCGGTTCGTACCCGGACCGGTTCATCCCCATCGCGATCCTGCCGACGTGGAACCCCGAGGCGATGTGCCGTGAGATCCGTCGCGTCGCTGCGAAGGGGTGCCGGGCGGTGACGATGCCCGAGTTGCCGCACCTGGAAGGCCTGCCGAGCTACTTCGACGAAGACTACTGGGGCCCGGTGTTCCGTACCCTGTCGGAAGAGAACGTGGTGATGTGTCTGCACATCGGCACCGGTTTCGGCGCGATCTCGATGGCCAAGGACGCCCCGATCGACAATCTGATCATCCTGGCCACGCAGGTCTCGGCGATGTGCGCCCAGGACCTGCTGTGGGGCCCGGCGATGCGCAACTACCCGGACCTGAAATTCGCGTTCTCCGAAGGCGGTATCGGTTGGATCCCGTTCTATCTGGATCGCAGCGACCGGCACTACACCAACCAGAAATGGCTGCGCCGCGACTTCGGGGACAAGCTGCCCAGTGACGTCTTCCGTGAGCATTCGCTGGCGTGCTACGTCACCGACAAGACGTCGCTGAAGCTGCGCCACGAGATCGGTATCGACATCATCGCCTGGGAGTGCGACTATCCGCACTCGGACTGCTTCTGGCCCGATGCGCCCGAGCAGGTGCTGGCCGAGTTGAATGCCGCGGGCGCAAGCGATTCCGACATCGACAAGATCACCTGGCAGAACTCCTGCCGGTTCTTCGGCTGGGACCCGTTCAAGTTGACCCCGAAGGACCAGGCGACGGCGGGTGCCCTGCGCGCCAAAGCCGTCGACGTCGACACGTCGATCCGGCCGCGCGCCGAGTGGGCAAAGCTGTACGCGCAGAAGCAGATGACGCTCACCTGATCCGGTCCGGCCGGATCAGGTGAGGGCACACCCAGAGTTGCGCGGCGCCGAACTCAGCCGCGGGTCAGTTCTGCGTAGCGGGTCACGTGGTGGTCGGTGGAGCCGTATTCGTACTGAACGGCGGTGAGCCGCTTGAAGTAGTGGCCGATGGCGAGCTCTTCGGTCATACCCATGCCGCCGTGCAGCTGTACGGCGTTCTGGCCGATGAACCGTGCGGCGCGGCCGACGGTGGCCTTGGCCGCGGAAACCGCGCGTGCCCGGGTGTGCGCGTCGGCTTCCAGGTTGAGCACGGCAAGGTACACCGCCGACACGGACTGTTCGAGCTCCATGTGCATGTCGACCATGCGATGCTGCAGGGCCTGGAAGCTGCCGATCGGCTGGCCGAACTGCTGGCGCTGCTTGGCGTATTCGACGGTGTCCGCCAACGCCTTCCGCATGTTGCCGACGGCTTCGGCGCACACGGCGGCGGCGCCCTCGTCGCGGGCCTGGGCGATCGACGGCCACGCCTCGCCCTCGGCGCCGAGGAGCGCGTCGCCCGGCAGCCGGACGTCGCGGAGTTCCAGGTCGGCGGCCCGACGGTCGTCGACGGTGCGGTAGCTGTGCATTACCAGCCCCTCGCGGGGCTCGGAGATGTCGACCAGGAACAGTGAGATGCCGCCGGGTGTCTGTGCGGTGACGAGCAGGTGGGTGGCCAACGGCGCGTTGACCACCATGATCTTGTCGCCGCGCAGCACCCAGTCGTCGCCGTCGCGGGAGGCGGTGGTCTGGACGTCCTGCCACCGGTCGCCGCTGTGGGCCTCGGCCGCGGCAAGCGCGACAACGGCTGTGCCGGAGGCGATTTCCGCCAAGATGGGGCCGGCAACCGGGCTACCGGATCGCAGCAACAGACCGGCTGCGACCACCGCGGTGTCCACGTACGGTTCGATGACCAGGGCGTGACCCAGCGCTTCGGCGATCAGCATGACCTCGACGGGCCCGCCGCCGATGCCACCCGCGTCTTCCGGCAGCGCGGCGCCGAGGATGCCGAGTTCCTCGGCGAACGACTGCCAGATGTCAGGCTGCCAACCGGGCCCCGATTTCGCTGCTGCCCGGCTGGTTTCGAGGTCATACCGGCCGGCCAGGAACTTGGACAGGCCGTCCCGGAGAAGTTCCTGTTCCGCGGAGAAGGTGAAGTCCATCTACAGCCCCAATTCTGCTTTGGCGAGGATATTGCGCTGAATTTCGTTGCTGCCGGCGTAGATCGAGCCGGCGCGGTCGTTGAAATACCGCAGCGGCGCGACCGCCTGCCATGCCTCGCCGCTGACGTAACCGTCTGGGGGAGGGGCGAATTCGGCCACCGGTCCACCGGGACGGGTGGCATGCGGCTGGTACGCCCGGCCGCGGGGGCCGGCGGCCTCCATGGCGAGTTCGGTCAGGGTCTGGCTCAACTCGGTGGAGAGCACCTTCAGCATCGACGACGCTGCGCCCGGATGTCCGCCGCCGGCCAGCGCGGCCAGCACGCGGTATTCGAGAATCTCGAGCACTTCGGTGCGGATTCGCGCATCGGCGAGCTTGCGCGAGAACGCGGCATCGTCGAGCAGCACGCCGCCCTCGGGGCCCGGCGCGTGCGCCGCCGCCGTGGCGATCTCGTCGGCCAGCACCTGCAGGCCCGGGGCGGCCGCACCGCCGCCGCGTTCGAATTCGAGCAGGTACTTCGCGACGGTCCAGCCGTCGTCGATCTGCCCGATGACGTTGCTCTTGGGCACCCGGACCTCGTCGAAGAAGACCTGGTTCTGGACCTCTTCGCCCGACGTCATGACCAGTGGCCGGATTTCGATACCGGGTGTGCTCATGTCGATCAGGACGAAGGTGATGCCCTGCTGCTTCTTGGCGGTGCGGGTGGTGCGCACCAGTGCGAACATCCAGTTCGCCTCGGTGGCGTGGGTGGTCCAGATCTTGCTGCCGGTGCACACCAGGTCGTCGCCGTCGGAAGCGGCGGCCATGGTCAGGGCGGCCAGGTCGGACCCGGCCTCGGGTTCGGAGTAGCCCTGGCAGAAGAAGACCTCGCCGGTCAGGATGCGGGGCAGGAAGTAGTCCTTCTGTTCGGCA
This sequence comes from Mycobacterium toneyamaense, assembly GCF_055384815.1. Classification (NCBI taxonomy): domain Bacteria; kingdom Bacillati; phylum Actinomycetota; class Actinomycetes; order Mycobacteriales; family Mycobacteriaceae; genus Mycobacterium; species Mycobacterium toneyamaense. Next base: position 3,971,583 of record NZ_AP040333.1, on the reverse strand, counting down.
GTGCCGAACCGGATGATCGCGTGTGCCACCATCCGGATGCCCATCGGGGACAGCGACGGCGCCCCGGCCAGGATCGACTCCCGGCTGAAGATGTAGTGCTGCGTCAAGCTCCAATCGCAGCCGCCGTACTCCACCGGCCAGGCCGGCGCCGCCCAGCCGCGCTCGTGCAGGATGCGCTGCCAGTCCAGGCTCGCGTCGTGATCGCTGTACACGCTGGTCATCAGGCGACCGGCTTCTTGGATGTCCGGTGTCAGATTTTCCTGCAGAAACGTGCGTACTTCATCGCGGAATGCCAGATCACTGGCCGACCAATTGAGGTCCATGCAGACTCCTCTGTCGCTTGGGCTGATGGCAGCCTAGCAACAAAGAAGTGAACTTAGTTAGCGATGTGGGTTTCAGGTGGTGGTCTGCTCCACGGTGTTCGTCTGTCGCGTGGATGCGGCCGCCATGAAGGCAAGATGGCGGTCGAGCGAGTCCGCGGTCACGATCGCCGGCATCAGAACGCGCCACTGCCTGGCGAACCGCTCCCGGAGATCGTTGCCGTCGGACGCGGCGCTTGACATCAACTCCGCGCCGAGGATCCAGGCCACCAGCGTGTTGGCGACGTCGGCGGGGTCCGCGCCCGGGCGCAGGTCGCCGTCTGTTTCGGCGCGCTTGATGTCCGAGGTGAACTGGTCGACGAAGTTCACGTAACTGTGTCGCGCCGTCGGGTTGAAGCCGGCGAACGTGCGCAGCAGTTTGGTCCCCGCTTGGGCGGTCCGGTTGGTCGCCAACAGGTCGCTGGTGGTGAAGGTGCCGACGATCAGTGATTCCATGGCGCTGTGCTCGGAGTCCCGTGCGGACTGGAACACGTTGTGCAGCAGAACCATTGCCTCTTCGATGATGACAGTGGCCAGTGCTTCTTTGGAGTCGAAGTGATAGTAGAGCGCGCCCTTGGTCAGCTCGGCGCGTTCGATGATGTCAGCCAATCCCGCGGCGGGATAACCGATCTCGTTGATCAAATCGACAGCAGAGTCAATGATCTTGCGTCGGGTCACTTCGGATCGCGGCTGGCGCCCCATTCGTCGATCACCTTCCGTCAGCGCGCGTTCTGTGGCTAGGAGCGTGGGTCAGTAACACGCCGGGCGGGGTGTTGGTGCGAGCTGCCGGTATACGGGATCCTTAGGTGTGCGTGATGATCTCGGTGATGGCGGGTTGTTCGAGGTAGACCCCGGGCAGCGGGTGGATTCACATTCTGTGGCGCCGAAGGCGCCGGTGGACAAGACGTTTCGCCCGTTCGCGCCGGAGCAGGGCCTGTTGTTGCCGCCGTCGCTCGATGACTGGCTGCCCGCTGAGCATCTGGCCCGGTTCATCGCCGAGTTGGTCGATGAGCATCTGGACTTGTCCCGGATCCATGCCGCCTATACCGAGGTCCGGGGTGGGCCACCGTACGATCCGCGGCTGCTGGTGCGGATTCTGCTGTACGGGTACACGACCGGGGTGCGTTCCTCGCGCAAGCTGGAAGCCGCCTGTGTTGACGTGGTCGCGTTTCGGTGGCTGGCCTCTGGTAGCGCCCCCGATTACCGGGCGATCGCCCGGTTCCGTAAACGCCACCTGTCCGCCCTGGGACATGTGTTCGTGCAGGCGTTGGCGTTGTGTCAGGCCGCGGGCATGGTGTCCCTGGGCCGGGTCGCCCTTGATGGCACGAAGGTGCGGGCCAACGCCTCCAAACGCAAAGCGATGAGTTATGCCCGGATGACCGAGAAAGAGAAAGTCCTGGCCGCCGAGGTGTCAGCGCTGCTATTGGAAGCTGAACGGATCGACAAGGCCGAAGACCAGCAGTTCGGTAAGGACCGCCGTGGTGATGAGCTCCCGGCCGAGTTGGCCCGCCGCGAGACCCGGCTGGTGAAGATTCGCCAGGCCAAAGCCGCCCTGGAGCACGAAGCCGCCGAGGCGGCCCGCGCCGACGCTGAACGCAAAGCCCGTGAACGCGACGATGATGACGACACCACCACCAGTGCGGGAGCGGCCGCCGCCGCAGCAGCCACACCGAAACCCAAGGCGCAGCGCAACTTCACCGATCCGGATTCCAAGATCATGCTCACCGCCGATGGGGCGTTTCACCAGTGCTACAACGCCGCGGCTGTGGTCGATGCCGATCATCAGGTGATCGTGGCCACCGCAGTGGGCACCAACGCCGCCGATGTGGGCACCCTGTTGCCGATGACCCGGCAAGCGGCGGCCAACACCGGCCGGGTTCCCGCCCAGGTGCTCGCTGATGCCGGCTACAGCAGCGCCGCCAACTGTGAGGCCGCCGCCGCATACACCGCTACGTATGGGACCGAGTTCTTCATTGCCCCCGGCCGCCGGCGCCGTGATGACCCGGCCCCGGTGGCCCCACGCGGACGCATCCCGGCCGATGCCACCACCAAGCAACGGATGGCCCGCAAGCTCACCACCAAACGTGGCCAGCAGGTTTATGCCCGCCGTAAAGCCATCGTGGAACCGGTGTTCGGTCAGATGTCGACGCTGCAGAACGCCAAACATCTTCTGCTGCGCGGCCTTGAGCAGGCCCGCGGCGAATGGCTATTGCTCGCGGCGTGCCACAACATACGAAAACTGCACGGCCACATCGGACTTACCGGCCTCTCGGCCCTACCCGCCTATTGAGGCCCCGTCGGCAGGGCACCGGGCGCACTGGGCGCTCACCACACGCGATCGCGCATCGAACGTGCAACCAGATCACCTCAGAGCCACGGACTGCGATCTGTACGCACCTTCGACGACCTCACCCCACCAACGGCTTACCGACCCAAGCTCCTAGCCCCCCGGAATCATCCTAAGGGTGCCATAACGTAGGCCGTTGTTGGTGTCGTTCATTCCGAGAGTATGTAAAGTAGCCGCACGGCGAAATCGATCCCTGGCTGTCGGATTGTTGCAATTCGCTGCCGCTTAACTCAGGGATTTCAGGTTGGATTGGGACGCAGAAGTTGACGTGCTGTGCGTCGGCGCCGGTATCGGTGGCCTGGCGACAGCCATTGCCGCGGTCGACGCCGCCGCAGATGTGATGGTTGCCGGAGCGCTGCACGCCGATGACGGGCGCTGGCTGCGCGGCGATGATGTGCATTGCGTCACTCTGGGCGCCACGCTCGACGCAAGGATCGACGAGTTCGGCGTACCGCGAGGGATTCCCGACGACGAGCCCGCCCCGGAAGCCGGCGGACCCGGCGAAGTCGAAGCGGCCGAGCCCGACCTCGGCGAGCAGCTCGACGCCACCGCCGTCTATTTCGCTGCGGTGACCGCCGAAGTCGATGACGCGGCCGAACCGCCGTCGGACGGCGCTTCGGTGCCGGCCCGTGTCGTGCGCGAGCTGACGGAGTCCGAGACGCACACGCGCACCATCGAGACGTTCTTCGGCGCGGGACTGCTCGACTGGGCCCGGGTGTGCCTGGATTCGGCCACCGGCGCGCTCTACAGCACGGTTCGCGGCTGGTCCTCGGAGACCCTGCGCGACTCGGCGGGCACGACGCTCCAGCTGTCTTCGCTCGGCGCCATCGAATGGAGCACGGGCGACGGACCGGGCCAATTGTTCGACTGGCTGGCGGCGGCGGCCGCCGAACGCGATATCGCGGTGAGCGCGGCCAGCACGCTGCAGGCGCTGCTGTTCGAAGACCGCCGGATCATCGGAGCCGAACTGAACACACCCGACGGGCCGTACTTCGTACGTGCGCGCCACGGCGTCGTGATCTCGCCCGATTTCACCGGCAAGGGCGCATCCGTCGAGACTGCCGCGGCGCCGGCCGGCGCCCTCGAGGTCTGTATCGTGGGCCTGCCCGCCAGCAGATTCGCCCGCGTGGAACTGGTTGCGCGCTAGCGCGGTTCGGATCACATCTCGCTGGTGAACCGGACCGGTACCCGTCCCTTGCGGTACAGCGTCGCCATCTGGTCGCTCGGCAGCGGCCGCGACAACAGGAAGCCCTGCGCACGGTGACAGCCGAGGCGCAGCAGTGTGGTTGCGGCAGCTGTGGTTTCGACACCCTCGGCGACGATCTGGAGACCGAACGAGTCGGCCAGTGCGATGATCGCCCGGACGATCGCGAGGTCGCCGGGGTTGGAACCCAGATCGGTGACGAAGCTGCGGTCGATCTTGAGGATGTCGACCGGTAGCGACTTGAGATGGGACAGCACGCTGTAGCCGGTGCCGAAGTCGTCGATCGCCAGCCGGACCCCGGTTCTGTGGAGGTCCGCCAGGGTGGCGCGGGAGGACTCGCTGTCCTGGACGACGACGTTCTCGGTGATCTCCAGGCACACCGATCCGCGGTCGAGACCGAATTCGTCGAGGATGTCGGCCACCGACTCGGCGAAGCCGTCGGTCACCAGCTGGACCGGGGAGACGTTGACGCGTAGTTCGAAATCGTCGCGGTCATCGGCATCATCGCTGCCGGATTTCGAAGCCAGGAAGTCCTCGCGCCACCGGGCGAACTCTCGACAGGCCGTCCGCAGCACCCAACGGCCCAATTCGCCTGCCAGGTTGATCGATTCGGCGATACCGATGAATGCGGCCGGCGGGAGCAGCCCGCGTGTGGGATGGTCCCAGCGGACGAGCGCTTCGGTCGCGAGCAGCTTCCCGGTGCGCATGTCGATTTCCGGTAGGTAGTTGAGCAGCAGTGCGCCGTTCTCGATGACGTCCTGCAGATGCAGCTCGATATCGTTGCGGTAGGCCGTTTCCAGGGACATCGCGGTGGTGAACACCGCGACACGATCCCCGCCGGCCGACTTCGCGCTCAAGACGGCCTGGTCGGCCCGGCGCAACAGGTCGGAGGAGTTGTCGGAGCCCGGGATACCGGAAGCGACGCCGACACTCACTGTCCGCGTGAGCCGTTCGCCGTCGATCCAGACGCGACGCCGCAGCGAGTCCTGAAGCTGGTAGGCCAGGGCTTCGGCCTTCGTCGCGGATATCGGCTCGGCCGGGACGACGACGAATTCGTCACCGCCGAGCCGGGCGATCACGGTCTTGCTGTCGACCCCTTCGGTGAGGCGCTGGGCGAAGACGCGGATGAACGAGTCACCCGCGCTGTGCCCCAGGTAGTCATTGATGGCCTTGAGCCGATCGAGGTCGAAGAAGAGGGCGGTGACCGGGCCGGGTTGTCCCGGCTGCAACCGGGCATCGAGGTGGGCGATGAGGGCGCGCCGGTTGTTCAGGCCGGTCAGGTCGTCGTGTTCGGCCAGGTACCGGAGCTGCTCCTCGGCGAGACCCCGAGATTGGGCCTGGGTCAACAGCGAAGCGATGGCCTGCAGCGCGTTGATCTCCTCGGTGACCCATTCCCGGTTGCCGTACTTGATGAAGCCCAAGGCGCCGGTGGTGCGGTCGCCGGACACCAAAGGCGTTGCTGCCAGTGATATCTGGGGGACGTTGCGGTCCGCCTCGATGCGGCGCTGGTAGTCGTCCGGCTCCGGGTCGGGGCGCACGATCAGCGGTGTCTTGCGGTGCTCGGTCTCCGCGAAGACCGGGTCGGCCTCGGCGAAGTACACCACGCGCAGGGGGTCGGGGTCCGGAATCTCCGGCCGCAGTGGCCATTCCGCGACGAGGATCGAAGCACCGATCTCATGGTCGTTGCGGCGCAGGAAGCTGACGTCGACCTCGAAGTAGTTGACGAGGATCTCCAGAACGTCCGTGTACACCTTGGTGGAGTTGCTGGAGTCCGCCGCCATCAACCGCGTCGCAACCTCTGTGACCAGGCGATCCAGTGAAGGGGGAGACTCGTCGATGGACATGAGACGATCAGCTTAACCTGCGCTGACCTCAAAGGCGGTGCTCCTGCGGCTGGGTACCGAAGCCGGTGGCGCATCCGATATTCGGAGCGCGAGCACCACGGCCTCGCCCGGCCCTTTGCTGGTCAACGCATGGAACGTGTCCTGTAGTCGGCGGAGTTCGTCGGCGTACTTGCCGGACAGTTCGCCGAGTTCGGTTCCGGTGTGGGCGTAGAGAAACGGCGGCGACATCGGCTGCACGGCCAGGCCGGCGTCCTGCGCCGCCATCCACACGGCGACCACGGCGGCACCGCCACGGGCGAAGTCGCTCAGCGCCGCGCCTCGGATCATGACGGTGACGATCGCACTGCTGGAACGCATGCGACCACTTGTGTCATCCCCGAGGACGGAGCCGGCATCCCAGTCATCGAGTGCCGCAACGACGTCGGTCCGGCGCAGCAGGGGCAGTACGGCCAGATCGCCGGAATCGAGCCCCAGGGAACGGACGTCGATGCCGAAGTCCGATCCGTCGTCGCCGGGCCAGCGCAGTTCCGAGATCATCTCGCGGTGCAGGGTGGGGGTGAGATAGCGGATTCGGTCGGCGTCGGCGAAGACCGTTGCTGTGCGTGCGATCTCGTCGTGGCCGACCATCACGTGCACACGTGCGTCGTGTTGCTGTGCCACCCGCGCGAGTGTCTCGGACACCTCGGGGGGCAACGGTGCGCCCGTCCCGCGGTGGCGGTTGGTCTCACGTTCGAAGATCCCGGGGTAGCACCGGGCGAGCTCAGGGTCGGCGCCCGGCCGCAGCCGGAGGGCGATCTGCAGCGGGGACTCGCCGGCGGGTTCGGTGTAGGTCACGTCGGTGGCAAAACCGTTGGCGGCGGCAGCAACTCGGGCGTTGAACGCGGCGGCTCCGATGGCGACCGCACTGCCCCGGAAGCCGACGTCCATGGTCGACGTGCGCGCGGGATCGATGCCGATGACGACGCTGTCGGCTGTCACCGCGATGTGCCAGGGCTGGGAATTGCCGCCCGACGGGGCGCGGATGGCGGCGGCGACCGCGGCGTCGACGACCTGGCCGAGCCCGGTGGCGACCGCAGGGGACGGCGGCAGGGCGCCGTCGGCAGGTGGGTCCGCGCGGGTGGGTTCGGCCAATTCGCCGAGCAGACCGCCGATGTCGACCTGGGTGCGCCCCGACGCCAGCGGTTCGTCCAGCCCGATCCGGCGGATGGCTTCCAAAACTGTTGCCGCTCCGACGGTTACGTCGCCGACGAGCTGTGGCCAGGCCGACAGCGTGCGGCCCACCTCGAGTAGGGACGCACCCATTCGCGGCGAAACTCTGGCCGGGTCGAAGACCTGCATGAGGTACGGCAACTTCTGGGCGATCGGCAGGCCCGCCATCGCGTCGGGGTCGATGTCGCCGAGCAGTCCGTGGAAGACCGGGCGGGTGGGATCGATGTCGAAGCGTTCGACGTCGATCAGCCCGCGGTCGCTGGTGGCCATCAGCACCGGGATCCCGCGGGCGCGGGCGCCGTGCCGGAGGTGCAGTTTCATCTCCAACGAGTCACATTGCTCGACCAGTACGTCGAGCCCGTCGAGGAACGGCGCGAGGGCGTCGGCACTCAGTCCGGCGGACGAATGCCGGACGAGGAGGTAGGGATCGAGTTCGGCGATCCGGCGCATGGCGGCGGTCGCCTTGTTGAGGCCGATGTCGAAAACCGTTGCGGGAATGCGGTTGAGATTGGACACGCCCAGCGTGTCGAAATCGGTGAGCCGCAGCTCGCCGCAGAACCCCGCTACGGCGAGCGAGTGAGCGATGAGGTGGCCCGAGCTGAGTCCGACGATGCCGATGCGGAGGCGGCCCAGCCGGTCCTGTTCGCCGCTGGTGGCCAGATGCCGGTTGCGGTCCAGACGCAGTCGGCGATACGACCGCGGTCCCAGCAGCTTCAGCACCGTCGCGCGCCACGGGTAGTAGACCCAGCGGGCGGGCTCGTCGAGGAGATCGGACGTCGGTGCCGGCCGGAGTTCGGCCAGCGCGGCGAACTGGTCGGCCCAGGTGTCCACGGTGTTCACCGTCGGGTCGCGCAGCAGCGCTTCGAGGGATTCCGCGTCGGCGGGGTTCTGCGGGTCGAGGATCGAGATGTGGTTAGCGTCCAGAGCTGGCATCAACCGGCGACCAGCCTGGTTGATATCGCGTCGATCTCGTGCAGCGCCTTCGTAATCTGCTCCGGCTGAGAATGATTGACCATGGTCCGTCGATCCCACCACATCATCTTGGTGCGGTAGCGCTCGTCCGGGTACGGCGTGGCCGGAATGGGCGCCACCACGCCGCCACCGGATTTCCACAATTCCAGGACGTGCTGGGCTGCCGTGGCCATCACGAACTGCACGCCCATGACGCTGGTGGCGTGATAGGCGGTGCGGGCCAGGAGATTCGTGATGGCGTGCTGGCTGGTCCGGTTGTCGGAGACCCACGCCGTTTTCATCTCCATGACGCCAAAGGGCACCCGGTCGTTGATCATCTTGCGCACCATGGCCAGTCCGGGCCGGCCGGCCCACTCGACCACGGCATGAGAATCATCGGCGCCGCCGAGCGGGGCTTTGGCACGCAGGCCGCCGACCATGTTGCCGCCGCGGTCCAGGACCGTCCAGAACAGCGCGGTGTCGGCACCGCCGCGGATCGCGGCAGCGTCGACGACCGCTTCGACGCCGTGCCGGCGATAGCTTTGCTCCGCCGCATCCACGTAGCGGTTCCAGAGTTCCGGGTCGGTGTGGGGTTGCGACAGCACCACGCTGCAATCGGTATCGGTGTCGAACCAGGCGATGTTTTCGGGAAAGCGAATATCGACGTTGGATTCGTATTCGACATACTCCACCGACATCGTTGCCCCATTCGTTTCGAGCAGTCACTGCAACGTCAGTTGGCAGTCGGTTGCGGTAAACGCATCTCGCGCGGACTGCATTCCCTAATTCAGTATCGGGGTTGTTGGGGTCCTGGAGCAATGATCAATACCTGTGGATGAGGCCCGGCGAGGCGGCCTGAAAGTGGGCGCACCTTCCCGAGGATGATCATCACGGAATCAGGTATTCGATCAAGACCGGCGTTGGCGCGCTGGTTGGGAAGGTACGCCCATGCTCACCGTAGTTCACGATGCCGAGGAGGCCAACGGCGGCGAGGCCGGCCGGTCGTTGTTGGACGAGATCGTCCGCGACGGAGCCCGGCAGATGTTGGCCGCTGCACTGCAGGCCGAGGTCGCCGCGTACGTCGCCGCATTCGCTGATCAGCTCGACGAGAACGGTCACCGACTGGTGGTCCGCAACGGCTATCACCAGCCGCGTGAGGTGCTGACCGCGGCCGGTGCCGTGCAGGTGAAAGCGCCGCGGGTCAACGACCGCCGTGTCGACCCCGATTCTGGTGAGCGGCAGCGGTTTTCCTCGGCGATTTTGCCGGCCTGGGCACGCAAGTCCCCGCAGATGAGTGAGGTGCTGCCGCTGCTGTATCTGCACGGCCTATCAACCAGCGACTTCGGGCCCGCACTCGAGCAGTTCCTCGGCTCGGGTGCCGGGTTGTCGGCCACCACGATCACCCGTCTGACCGCGCAGTGGCAAGACGAAGCCCGTACGTTCGCTGCCCGGGACCTGTCCGGCAGCGACTACGTCTACCTGTGGGTCGACGGCATTCACCTCAAGGTCCGCCTGGACCAGGAGAAGCTGTGCCTGCTGGTGATGCTCGGCGTGCGCGCTGACGGCCGCAAAGAACTCGTGGCGATCACCGACGGCTATCGGGAGTCATGCGAGTCGTGGGCGGATCTGCTGCGCGACTGCAAACGCCGCGGCATGACCGCCCCAGTGCTGGCCGTCGGCGATGGCGCGCTACAAAGCTCAGGTCGCGGTCAAGGCCTTCGCGGTTGCCTTCGGCGCGAAGTACCCGAAAGTGGTCGCCAAGATCGTCGACGACCTCGATGTCCTGCTGGAGTTCTACCACTACCCCGCCGAGCACTGGATCCATCTGCGTACCACGAATCCGATCGAATCCACCTTCGCCACAGTGCGTTTGAGAACGAAGGTCACCAAGGGTCCGGGATCACGGGCCGCTGGATTGGCCATGGCCTACAAGCTGATCGACGCCGCCCAAGCCCGCTGGCGGGCCGTCAACGCCCCACATCTGGTCGCCCTCGTCCGCGCCGGAGCGGTCTTCCACAAAGGCAAACTGCTCGAACGACCCACCGACATCACCCCACCGACACCACCGTCAGACGGCGATCAACACACCGAAACGGAGGTCGCCTGAAACACCCCGATCCACAGGTATTGACAATTGCTCGGGGTCCTGCAGCCAACTAGTGGTGAAACGTTGTCTGTCGGCCTTCGGCGGGCCGAAGAATTGGTCAAACCGAGTGTGCTGGTGCAATGGACGTTGGCAATCCCGGATATTGCTATATGTGCAGGTTAGCGTAGGCGATGCCCCAAGATGGCGAACTTTGAGTGGCTAAGTAGGTGGCATCGGCCGAAAATCTGTGCATTGTGCTGCCCTGACGGACGCGTTAGAAGTAATAGCGGTGCGGCCCGGGAAGCGGCCGCGCCCGAGAGGAGCAAGCGTGAAGGTCTTCGACAATCTGTCCGAGTTCGTCGCAGCAGCAGGTAGTCAGCTTGGGCCGACGGAGTGGATGGAAATCACCCAGGAGCGGGTGAATCTGTTCGCCGACGCCACCGACGACCATCAGTGGATTCACGTCGATCCTGAGCGCGCCGCCGCGGGCCCGTTCGGCGGCGCAATTGCCCATGGTTTGCTGACGCTTTCACTGCTACCGCATTTCATGCACCAGCTCTATCGCGTCGACAACGTCGCATTGGCCGTCAATTACGGTTATAACAAGGTGCGATTCATCACACCGGTCAAGGTCGGAGCAAACGTTCGGGCGGGTGCGGTCATTTCGAAAGTCGACGAGCTGGACGGTGCCGTTCAGGCGACCGTGACAGTAACCGTCGAAATCGAGGGATCGGATAAGCCGGCGGCCGTGGTCGAGTCGATCGTGCGAATCATCGGATGATTGCTGGAGGCGGCCAGGTGAGAGCGCGGACCGCCAGGTCGCGCGGTCGCGTCAGCGGCCCGCAGCCGAGCGCTGTGCCGCCTTCACCAGGCCGCCACCGATGATCAAACGCTGAATCTCGCTGGTGCCCTCGTACAGCCGCAGCAGACGCACGTCGCGGTAGATCCGTTCGACGGGCACGTCGCGCATGTACCCGCTACCGCCGTGCACCTGCACGGCCAGGTCGGCGACCTTGCCGACCATCTCGGTGCAGAAGAGCTTCGCGGCGGACGGCGCGATGCGTCGGTCCGTGCCGCTGACCCACATTTGCGCGGCATCACGGACCAGGGCGCGACCGGCCATGACGCCGGTCTGCATGTCCGCCAACATCGCCTGGACCAGCTGGAATTCGCCGATTGCGGTGCCGCCCTGGGTGGCGGTCGCGGCGTATGCGACCGACTCGTCGAGCGCGCGTTGCGCCGCGCCCACCGCCACGGCGGCGATGTGCACCCGTCCCCGGGCCAGTGACGTCAGCGCGGCGCGGTAGCCGATGTCCTCATTGCCGCCGATGAGGGCATCCGGACCGACCCGCACATCGTCGAACGTGACGTCGGAGGTCCAGGCCCCTTCCTGGCCCATCTTCGCGTCTTTCGGTCCGACCACGACGCCGGGAGCGTCGGCGGGGACCAGGAACACCGCGATGCCGGGTCCGTCGGCGTCGGCCGGCCGGGTCCGGGCGAACACCACGAACAGATTCGCGGTGGGCGCGTTGGTGATGAATCGCTTGTGGCCGGTGATGATCCAGTCGTCCCCGTCGGCCACGGCCTTGGTGCGCAGGCCCGCCGGGTTGGAACCGGCGCCGGACTCGGTCAACGCGAACGATGCCACGCAGTCGCCACTGGCGATCGGTTCCAGCCAGCGCTGCTTCTGGGTGTCGGTGCCGAAGCCGACCAGCACCTGACCGGCGATGCCGTTGTTGGTGCCGAACATCGAGCGGACGGCCAGCGTGGTGTAGCCCAACTCCATCGCCATCTCGACGTCCTGGACGAGATCGAGCCCGAGGCCGCCCCATTCCTGGGGGATGGCATAGCCGAACAGGCCCATGTTCTTGGCCTGATCCCGGATGTCGTCGGGCACCCGGTTCTCGGTCATGATCTCCAGCTCCCGCGGCACCACCGCGGTACGGACGAACTGGCGGGTCGCGTCGAGAATGTCGCGGAAATCCTGATCGCTGACTTCTGCGACGGGGGAACCGGTGGGTTCGGCCATGTGGGGTCTCCTTGCGCAACACGACGGTGCTTCTGGTTTGATGCAAGAAATATCATATTTTATGTATGAAGCTGGTCGTCGGGTGCTGCGATGACCGGTTCAGTCGATCAGGAGGAGTGCACGACCATGCCGCTGCTGGACGGACGTATCGCGGTGATCACCGGCGGAGCCCAGGGGATCGGATACGCGATCGCGGAACGCTTCATCGCCGAGGGCGCCCGCGTCGTGATCGGCGACCTGAATCTCGAGGCGACCGAGGCGGCTGTCGCCAAGCTCGGTGGCGCCGAGGTGGCCAAGGCCGTCCGGTGCGACGTGACGTCCGCCGCCGACGTCCAGGCGCTGATCGACGCCGCCGTCGCATGGGGTGGCCTCGACATCATGGTCAACAACGCCGGCATCACCCGCGACGCCACGATGCGCAAGATGACCGAGGAGCAGTTCGATCAGGTCATCGATGTGCACCTGAAAGGCTGCTGGAACGGCACCCGGCTCGCGGCCAATGTGATGCGGGAGGCGAAAAGCGGTGCCATAATCAACATTTCGTCGATCTCGGGCAAGGTCGGCCTCATCGGCCAGACCAACTACTCAGCCGCGAAGGCGGGCATCGTCGGTCTGACCAAGGCAGCGGCCAAGGAGGTCGCCCACCTCGGCGTGCGGGTCAACGCCGTGCAGCCGGGCCTGATCCGGTCCGCGATGACCGAGGCCATGCCGCAACGTATCTGGGACCAGAAACTGGCGGAGATCCCGATGGGACGGGCCGCCGAGCCCAGCGAAGTGGCGTCGGTGGTCACGTTCCTGGCGTCGGACATGTCGTCGTACATGACCGGCTGCGTCCTGGAAATCACCGGGGGACGGCACATCTAGATGACCGCGACCAGTCCCGTCATCTGCGCACCGGTACGTACCCCGATCGGCCGCTACGGCGGCATGTTCAAGTCACTGACCGCGGTCGAGCTGGGCGTTGCGGCGCTGCGGGGACTGTTGCAGCGCACCGGGATTCCGGCCGAGGCGGTGCAGGACGTCATTCTCGGGCACTGTTACTCGTCGAGTGAGGCGCCGGCCATCGGCCGCGTGGTGGCGCTCGACGCCGGGTTGCCGGTCACGGTTCCCGGCATGCAGGTCGACCGGCGCTGCGGGTCGGGACTGCAGGCCGTCATCCAGGCGTGCATGCAGGTCGCCAGTGGCGCAAACGATCTCGTGATCGCCGGTGGTGCCGAGTCGATGAGCAACGTCGCATTCCACTCCACCGACATGCGCTGGGGTGGCGCGCGGGGTGGCATCACCGTGCACGACGGGCTGGCGCGAGGCCGGACGACCGCCGGTGGCAAGAACTATCCCGTGCCCGGTGGCATGCTCGAGACCGCCGAGAACCTGCGCCGGCAGTACGCGATATCCCGCGTGGAGCAGGACGCCCTGGCGGTGCGGTCGCACCAGAAAGCCGTTGCGGCGCAACGCAGTGGCGTCCTGGCCGACGAGATCGTGCCCGTCATGGTGAGCTCCCGCACCGGCGACCAGGTGATCGACACCGACGAACATCCGCGCGCCGACACCACCGTCGAAGCGCTGGGCAAGCTCAAACCTGTACTGGGCAAGAACGATCCGGATGCCACCGTGACGGCCGGAAACTCCAGTGGGCAGAACGACGCGGCGTCGATGTGCATCGTGACCACCCCCGAGCGCGCGGCCGAACTGGGGCTGGCGCCGCTGGTGCGGCTGGTGTCGTGGGGTGTGGCCGGGGTGCCGCCGAACGTCATGGGCATCGGACCGGTGCCGGCCACCGAGGTCGCACTGGCCAAAGCCGGCCTGGCTCTTGCCGATATCGATCTGATCGAACTCAACGAGGCCTTCGCCGCGCAGGCGCTGGCGTGCACCCGGGAATGGAAGTTCACCGACGGGGACTGGGAACGCACGAACGTGCGCGGCTCGGGTATCTCGCTCGGCCATCCCGTCGGCGCGACGGGCGGCCGGATGCTCGCGACCCTGGCCCGCGAACTGCACCTGCGGGATGCCCGCTACGGCCTGGAAACCATGTGCATCGGAGGCGGCCAGGGGCTGGCCGCTGTCTTCGAAAGGGTGGCATCGTGACTCGTCTCGCCCAGACCGCCGGCCTCACCGAGGTGCAGCGCGAAATCGTCGCCACCGTGCGGCAATTCGTCGACCGGGAGATCATTCCCGCGGCCCAGGAGCTCGAGCACTCGGACTCCTACCCGCAGGCCATCGTCGATCAGATGAAAGACATGGGCCTGTTCGGCCTGATGATCCCGCAGGAGTACGGCGGGCTCGGTGAGTCGCTGCTGACGTACGCGCTGTGCGTCGAGGAACTGGCCCGCGGCTGGATGAGCATCTCGGGCGTCATCAACACCCACTTCATCGTCGCGTACATGATCCGCCAGCACGGCACCGACGAGCAGAAGCAGCGTTACCTGCCCCGCATGGCGACCGGCGAGGTGCGCGGCGCCTTCTCGATGTCCGAGCCGGAGCTGGGTTCCGATGTCGCGGCGATCCGCACCAGGGGTGTCCGGGATGCCGACGGTGGCTACACCATCACCGGGCAGAAGATGTGGCTGACCAACGGTGGCAGCTCGACTCTGGTTGCGGCGCTGGTGAAAACCGATGAGGGCGCGGACAAGCCGCACCGCAACCTGACCGCGTTCCTGGTCGAGAAGCCGACCGGCTTCGGCGAGGTCAAACCCGGCCTGACCATCCCGGGCAAGATCGACAAGCTGGGCTACAAGGGCATCGACACCACCGAGCTCATCTTCGACGGCTACCGCGCCGGCGCGGACGACGTACTCGGCGGCAAGCCGGGTGCGGGCTTCTTCCAGATGATGGACGGTATCGAGGTCGGCCGGGTCAACGTGTCGGCGCGGGCCTGTGGTGTCGGTATCCGCGCCTTCGAATTGGCGGTGCGGTACGCCCAGCAGCGGGAGACGTTCGGCAAGCCGATCGCCGACCACCAGGCCATCGCCTTCCAGCTCGCCGAGATGGCCACGAAAGTCGAGGCGGCGCATCTGATGATGGTCAATGCGGCGCGGCTCAAAGACTCGGGGGAGCGCAACGACGTCGCGGCAGGCATGGCGAAATACCTTGCCAGCGAGTTCTGTTCGGAGGTCACCCAGCAGAGCTTCCGGATCCATGGTGGCTACGGCTACTCGAAGGAGTACGAGATCGAACGGCTGATGCGGGACGCGCCGTTCCTGCTGATCGGCGAGGGCACCAGCGAAATCCAGAAGACCATCATCAGCAAGAGCCTGCTCAATGAATACCGCATCTGAACCCGAATTCGCCGCGCCCGCACAGCTTTCGCACGACGTGGCGCGTTACGTCCGCCGCCGGATCTTCAACGGCACCTTCCCGGCGGGGGAGTATCTGCGGCTCGACCAGCTGGCCACCGAGCTGGGTGTCAGCGTCACCCCGGTCCGGGAGGCGCTGCTGAACCTGCGGGCCGAGGGGCTGTTGGTGCAGCACCCGCGACGCGGCTTCATGGTCCTGGAGGTCACCGCCCGCGATGTCTCCGATGTGGCCATGGTGCAGGCGTTCGTCGGCGGGGAACTCGCGGCCCGCGCCGCCGAGAACATCACCGCGGCCCAGGTTTCGGAACTCACCCGGATTCAAGACGCGCTTGAGCAGGCCTACCAGCACACCGATGTCGACCGCATGGTGCAGCTCAACCACGAGTTCCATCGGCTGATCAACGTCGTCGCCGACTCACCCAAGCTGACCCAATTCATGTCCGGCATAACCCGTTACGCGCCTGAAGCCGTGTTCCCGACACTGGAGGGCTGGCCGGATCTGTCGATCCGGGACCACCGCCGGGTGATCGCCGCACTGCAGGCCGGCGACGGTGAAGCGGCCCGAACGGCGATGGCCGAACACTTCGAGGTCGGGGTGGCCCCGCTGACCGAGCACCTCTGCGCACGCGGGGTCATCCGCGAGGGCTGAAGTCCGGTGAGCCGGTGTCGCCCGGGGGTACGGTCTGTGTGAATCTGTGAATCGTGCAAGGAAAACGGCGCTGTGGCCAGATCCCGTTCCTTGGCGTCGGTTCGCCGCAATGATGTGCCCACACCCGTTCGTTGCCGACCGTTGGAGAGCAGCATGACCGCACTGACCGAGGACACGCCGACGCCGTCGGGCCGCGCCGCGACCCGGCGCGCCATCTGGAACACCATCCGGGGATCGTCGGGCAACCTCGTCGAGTGGTACGACGTCTACGTCTACACCGTCTTCGCCACGTACTTCGAAAACCAGTTCTTCGACAAGGCCGACCAGAATTCGACGATCTACGTGTACGCGATCTTCGCGGTCACGTTCGTCACCCGGCCCATCGGATCGTGGTTCTTCGGCCGCTTCGCCGACCGCCGGGGCCGCCGCGCCGCACTGATGGTCAGCGTTTCGCTGATGGCCGCCTGCTCGATGGTGATCGCCCTGGTTCCCTCGCGGGCGAGCATCGGCGTCGCCGCACCGATCATCCTGATCATCTGCCGGCTGGTGCAGGGGTTCGCCACCGGCGGCGAGTACGGCACGTCGGCGACCTACATGTCGGAGGCGGCGACCAGGGAACGCCGTGGGTTCTTCTCCTCGTTCCAGTACGTCACCCTGGTCGGTGGGCACGTGCTGGCCCAATTCACCTTGCTCATCATCCTCACGGCGCTGAGCACCGCGCAGGTGAGCGAATTCGGTTGGCGCATAGGCTTTGCGGTCGGCGGTGTCGCGGCGGTGGTGGTGTTCTGGCTGCGCCGCAGCATGGACGAGTCGCTGTCCAAGGAGACCCTCGAGGCGATTCAGGAGGGCAAGGAGCCCCATGCCGGTTCGATATGGGTGCTGTTCTCGCGCTATTGGAAGCCGTTGCTGCTGTGCTTCCTGATCACGCTCGGTGGCACCGTCGCGTTCTACACGTACAGTGTCAACGCGCCGGCGATGGTCAAGGCGACCTACAAGAACCAACCCATGACCGCGACCTGGATCAACCTGCTCGGACTGATCTTCCTGATGCTGATCCAGCCGATCGGCGGAATGATCAGCGACCGGATAGGCCGCAAGCCCCTACTGCTGTGGTTCGGCTTCGGCGGGCTGGTCTACACGTACGTCCTCATCACCTATCTGCCGCAGACGCACTCGCCGATCATGTCGTTCCTGCTGGTTGCCGTCGCATACGTCATCCTCACGGGATACACCTCGATCAATGCGCTGGTGAAGTCCGAACTGTTCCCGGCCCACGTGCGGGCCCTCGGCGTCGGCGTCGGCTACGCGCTGGCCAATTCGATCTTCGGCGGTACCGCACCGCTGATCTACCAGGCCCTCAAGGCCCGGGGCGACGTGCCGCTGTTCATCGCCTACGTCACCGTCTGTATCGCGGCGTCGCTGCTGGTGTACCTGTTCTTCTTGAAGAACAAGTCCGACACCTACCTCGACCGCGAGCAGGGCAGCGCCTACCGCTGAGAGTTCGACGGCTTGCGTGATCTCCGGATCAGCCCAGCGGATCGAACCGGAAGACCGCGAGTCTGCCTGCCAGCGACTCGAATTCATCGGGCGTGCCCTCGGTGACCATGCCCGAACTCTTGGCGAATTTCACGCCGACGGGTACCTGGACGGGGAACTCGCGCAGCACCGGGCGAGCCTCGTCGACCGTCAACTCGGTGATCCGCACGGGCCGCGACTTGCGGCCCCGCGTCAAGGTGCCGGTGCCGGCGGCGCGGGCGTTGAGGGCCCAGTGCGCACCCGGATAGCCGGCGACGGCGTACATCTCGCCGTGCACGACGAACGGCGTCATCGGGGTGCTCCGCGGCGTGCCGGTCTTGCGGCCGGGCACGGTGAGCACCATGGCCGGACCGACCGGGATGCCGAGTTTCCCTACGGCGACAACAACTTTGTTCATCTGCTTGAGGTAGCGGGGCGGCCGGGGATTCGATGTGCGCGGCTCAGACATGGCTGGTCTCCAATCGCGGGGTGAAGGCGCCGCGGTGCTGACCCACCCATTCGGTGAACGTCGTGGCGGGGCGGCCGAGGATGCGCTCGACCTCGTCGGTCACCGGTGCCGGGCGGCCGACCGTTTCGGCCAGCAGCGCGGTGTAGGCGGTGCCGAATTCGGCGGGGAAGCCGATGGCGACGAAGCGTTCGCGGACCTGTGCGACCGGGATTTCCCGGTAGTGCAGAGCGCGCCCCAGCACGTCGCCGACGATGGCGAGCAACTCGGCGTTGGTGAGCGACTGCGGCCCCGTCAGCGAAATCCTGCGACCGTCGAGGTCATCGGTGAGCAGCGCGTGCGCGGCAACGGCCGCGATGTCGGCCTCGACGATCGGCGCGCTGGATGCGGACGCGTAGGGTCCGGCGACGACGTCGCCGGCCTGCAGCTGCCCCGCCCACATACCGATGAAGTTGGTGGCGAACAACGCCGGCCGCAGGCTCACCCACGGCAGTCCCGAGTCGACGGCCAGTTGTTCGACCTCCTTGTTGCGGTCGCCGCGCAGGCGCGAGGGCTGCCGCGTGAAGTCTTCGTCGACGTTCATCGCGGACAGCGCGACCAGCTTGGCGCCGGAGTCTTTCGCGGCCTCGACGGTCCACGCCAGGTCCGGTCCGAGGGCGCGGGAGTTGAGGAACACCGCCGCGGCTCCGGCGAGGCCGTCGCGGACGGACGCGACGGTCTCGACCCCGGCCGGGAAATGCGGCGACGGATTACGGGTGACGGCACGGACCTTCATGCCTGCGGCGTGCAACTGTTCGACGAGTGGGCGACCGACGTTGCCGGTGGCCCCGGTGATGAGAATGGTCATGCATCAAGGACGGAGCACCCCTCGGGAAAGTTACGGCCCGAAGGATGAGGCGGTGGGGTAACTTTTCAGCACCCTGAATCGTCTTCAACTGATGACAGAAACCACCGAATTCACCGCGGCCTGGCGCCACCACCATCCGTATCTGGTCAACCTCGCGTACCAGATGCTCGGTGACGTCGGCGACGCCGAAGATGTTGCGCAGGAAGCGTTTCTGCGACTGTCCCGCACGCTTCCCGGTGAGATCGAGGACGTCCGCGCGTGGCTGACGACCGTCGCCGGGCGGCTGTGCCTGGACCTGGTGCGGTCGGCGCGGGCGCGGCGGGAACAACCGACCGAGCAGGACGCGATGCCGCCACTGGCATCGAGTGAGCCAGACCCGGCGGACCGCGTCGCCCTGGACGACGAGGTGTCGAGCGCCCTGCTGCGGGTGCTACGGCAGTTGAGTCCCGGTGAGCGCGTGGCTTTCATCCTGCACGACGTGTTCGGCGTCCCGTTCGAGTCGATCGCGGAGACCGTCGGCCGTCCGGTCGGCACGTGCCGGCAGCTGGCCCGTCGGGCCCGCGCGAAGGTGGCGGGTACCGACGTGCGCGCCGACGACATCGAGGCGCCCGACCATCAACTGGTCACCGAGAAGTTCATCACCGCCTGCGCCGGCGGCGACGTGCAGGCACTGGCCGCCGTACTGGATCCGACGGTCTGGGGCGTCGGCACGGTGCTCACCGATCCGCCGATCCCGCCCATCGTCAACCACGGCCCGCAGCGCGTCGCCGAGAACCTCATGCTCTACCTCGGGCCGGGCACCACCGTCGTCGCCGGTCCGCTCGGTCAACCCGTCCTGTTGGCGTTCGCGCACCGGCAGCTCTTCGCGGTGGTGGTGCTGACGATCCGCGACGGACTCGTCGCCAAGATCGAGGCGACCGCCGATCCATTGGCACGGTTCGGGGCGTGAATTCTCCCCGCGAGCAGACGTAAAACTGTCGTTTTCGTTGCGAAATCGACAGTTTTGCGTTCCCCCGCAAGCGGGCGGTGCCCCCAGCCCGCGAGGGGAGGTGGGCTGCGGGCTAGTCCTGGAGCGCCTGCTCCTTGGCCCAGCGGTAGTCGGCCTTGCCCGCGGGGCTGCGGACGATGGTCGGCCGGAAGACGACCGCCTTGGGCAGCTTGTAGCGGGCGATGGACTCCGAGGCGTGCTTGATGAGTTCGGCGGCGTCGGCCTCGGCGCCGTCGGCCAGCGCCACGACGGCGACGACCTCGTTGCCCCAGCGCTCGCTCGGGCGTCCGGCGACGACGACGTCGACCACGGAAGGGTGCGAGGCGATGGCGGATTCGACCTCTTCGGCGAAGATCTTCTCGCCGCCGGAGTTGATGGTCACCGAGTCGCGGCCGAGCAGCTCGACGGTGCCACCCTCCAGCAGCCGGGCCCGGTCGCCCGGCACCGCGTAGCGGATGCCGTCGATCACCGGGAACGTCTTGGCCGTCTTGGCCGCGTCGCCCTTGTATCCGAGCGGCACGTAACCCTCCTGGGCCAGCCAGCCGTTGCCCTCGTGGCCCGGAGCCAGCAGCGCGGAGAAGTCCTCCGAGACGATCCGGGTGGCCGGGCCGGCGGTGAAGGTGCCGCTGGACACGTTGGCCTTGGTCGACACGTGCGACATCTGCGCGCCGGTCTCCGACGAACCCACGCCGTCGATCACCATCGCGTTGGGCAGAGCGGCGACGAGCCGGCCCTTCACGGCCGGGGTGAACAGCGCGCCACCGTTGGCGACGATGACCAGCGAGGTCGGGTCGTGGCTGCCGTCGGCGATCGCCTCTTCGATCGCGGTGACCAGCGGCCGGGCCATGGCGTCACCGACGACCGTCGCGATGGCGATCTTCTCGCGCGCGATGGTCTCGACGATCTCCTTGGCGTTGAAGCCCTCGACATCCTTGGCGAACACGATGGTCTGGCCGTTGTTGATGCCGGTCATCACGCCCCACTGCGCGGCGCCGTGCATCAGCGGCGGCAGGATCATCATCCGCATCTCGCCGGCGGCCGAGGCCCGGTCGACGATCTCCTGGGCCGACTGCGCCGGCTCGCCCGTCATCGCGTTGCGGCCGCCGAACGAGGCCATGAAGATGTCGTGCTGGCGCCACAGCACGCCCTTGGGCATACCGGTGGTGCCCCCGGTGTACAGCACGTAGAGGTCGTCGGGCGACGGCGTCACCGGCGGCGGCGGGACATCGGTGGTCACGATGGTCTCGTAGTCGACGGCACCCGGCAGCAGCTCGTTGCCCGAGCTGTCGGCGATCTGGATCAGTACCTTGAGGTTCGGCAGCTCTGGCAGCACCTCGGCCAGCGTCGGAGCGAACGCGGCGTGGTAGATCAGGGCGGAGGCACCCGCGTCGTTCAGCAGGTACTGCAGCTCGGCCTTGACGTAGCGGTAGTTGACGTTGAACGGTGCCACCCGGGCCCGGAAGGCGCCGAGCAGCGATTCGACGAACTCGGGGCCGTTGTAGGCGTAGATGCCGACCAGGTCCTGCCCGACTTCGTGGCCGGCCAGCTGATCGCGCTCGGTGTGCACGCCCAGGCCCTGTGCGTGCAGGTAGGCGGCGAGCCGGTTGGCGCGGGTGACGACCTCGGCGTAGGTGAAGCGGCGATCGCCCTGAATGATCAGGGTCCGGTCCGGGATGGCTGCAGCGACGGCGTCGGTGACGTCGGAAACCGTGAACAGCACGTTTCTCCTAAAGCTGGTCGGGCAACAACTGGACATCTGTCCATACAGGAATTTAGTACCACGGAGTGAGGGGCGTCTCTTTTGGTACCACCCTGTGCGGTGCCGACAGCGGTGTGCGTCCACTGTGCGGACGGTTGTGTAGACGGTCGTTGCCCGCCGGCCCGACGGTCAGCTGTTCACCTGGCGTGCCCGCTCAGCAGCAGCGGCCCTGCGGGTTGCGATCCGCGGCGCGGTGCCGCGCCTTCCAGTACTCGCGCTCGGTCAGCGCCGGCTCGCCGGTGTGGCTGCGACGGTGGTGGTCCAGATACCGGGCGTAGTGGTTGTCGCCCATCAGTGATGACCAGTACCAACTGATCTGGCGTGCGAGTCGGGCAGCGCGTCCCATTGCTTCTGCACCTCCTTCTCGATGTCGGTGGCGAAGAGGCCGCGCGGGGCGAACCGCCGCGACGGCACCGCCTCGTCGTCGGTGAGGGGCCGGCCGCCGCCGCGGATGGCCTGGATGGCGACGACGATGCCGACGACCACGACGATCACCACCAGCAGCGCGAACACGATGGACAGCGTGCCCTGAATGAAGGTGTTCCGGATGACGGCGTCGATCTGGTCGGGGTTCTTCGCGGAGCCGAAGCTCGTCTTGCCGGCCGCCTCGGCCGCCACATACTGCGAATGCTGTTGCCAGTAACCGATTTTGGGGTCGTGGGAGAAGATCTTCTGCCACGACGCGGTGAGGGTGACCAGGGCGTCCCAGAACAGTGGCAGCCCGGGAATCCAGGCCCATTTCAGCAGGCCCTTCTTGATCACCACGACGGTGACGACCGTCAGTGCGATGGCGGCGAGCAGCTGGTTGGCGATACCGAACAACGGGAACAGCGTGTTGATGCCGCCGAGGGGATCGGTGACGCCCATCAGCAGGATGCTGCCCCAGCCCGCGACGACCAGGAGGCTGCAGCTCCACGCGCCGATCCGCCAGCTGGGATCGCGCAGCTTCCGCAGGGGCCCCCCGAGATTGCCCAGGGCATCGGACAGCATGAAGCGTGCGACGCGGGTGCCGGCATCGACGGTGGTCAGGATGAACAGGGCCTCGAACATGATCGCGAAGTGGTACCAGAAGGCCTTCATGCTCGACCCGCCGAACACCTGGTGCAGTACTTCCGACATGCCCAGCGCCAGCGTCGGTGCGCCGCCGGTACGCGAAACCACCGAGTGCTCACCGACATCGGTGGCGGCAGTGGTGATCTCTTGTGCGGTGATCGGGGCTCCCGAGAGGCCCAACCCGTTGGCGTAGGTCGCGGCGGTTGCCGCGGTGGGGCCGGTCGCCGCCCCGGGGGAGTTGATGACGAAGTACAGGTGCTGGTTGATGATCGCCGCGGTGATCAGCGCCATGATCGCGACGAACGACTCGGTCAGCATGCCGCCGTAGCCGATGAGCCGCGTCTGCCCTTCCTTCTCCAGCAGCTTCGGCGTCGTGCCCGAGGAGATCAGGGAGTGGAAGCCGGACAGCGCGCCGCACGCGATGGTGATGAACAGGAACGGGAACAGCGCGCCGGCGAACACCGGACCGTCGGCCCGGGTGGCGAACTGCGACACGGCGGGAGCCGACATGACCGGGTGGGCGATCAGGATGCCGACCGCCAGCAGCGAGATGGTGCCGACCTTCATGAACGTCGACAGGTAGTCGCGTGGCGCGAGCAGCAGCCACACCGGCAGCACCGACGCGGCCAGGCCGTAGACGATGATGCACCACGACAACGTCACCTTGGACAGCGTGAACCAGTCTGCACCCCAGGAGGTTTCGGCGACCCAACCGCCCGAGACCACCGCGAGCAGCAGCAGCGCGACGCCGATGAGTGTCACCTCGGACACCCGGCCGGGCCGCAGGTACCGCAGGTACAGCCCCATGAAGATCGCGATCGGAATGGTCATCGCGATGGAGAACACGCCCCACGGGCTTTCCGCGAGCGCGTTGACCACGACGAGAGCCAGCACAGCCAGCAGGATCACCATGATCACCAGCACCGCGACGATCGCGGCGATACCGCCGATGGGCCCGAGCTCGTCGCGCGCCATCTGGCCGAGCGAGCGGCCGCGCCGCCGCGTCGAGATGACCAGCACCAGGTAGTCCTGCACGCAACCGGCGACGACCGCGCCGATGATGATCCAGATGGTGCCCGGCAGGTAGCCCATCTGCATGGCCAGCACAGGGCCGACCAGGGGGCCGGCGCCGGCGATGGCCGCGAAATGGTGACCGAACAGCACCCGGCGGTCGGTCGGCATGTAGTCGGTGTCGTTCTCGAGGAGCTCGGCCGGGGTCGCGTGATCGTCGCGGGGTTTGACGATCTTCATCTCGATCAGCCGCGCGTAGAACCGGTATCCGATGACATACGTACAGATCGCGGCGATGACGAACCACACCGCGTTGACCGTCTCGCCACGCGCGAGGGCGATTACGGCCCACGCCACGGCGGCGACCACGGCGATGACGCCGAAGATCACCCGATGTCGGGTGGTGATGGGCGAGCGGTCGATGATCGCGACCGGTGGCAGGTCCGGGTCGGTACGCACATAGGTGACGTCCCCGACGGATTCGCCGGGGTGCGCGGTGGCTTGCGACATGCCCCACATCCTGTCATCGGTGGCCCCGAATCGCGGGGTAACACTCAGCGTTCGTACAGCGACCGGACGGTGTCGATGGTGTCGGCTTCTTCCGGCCGCTTGTCGTCGCGGTAGCGCAGCACCCGGGCGAACCGCAGCGCCATCTTGCCGGGGTAGCGGCTCGACCCCTGCACTCCGTCGAACGCGATCTCCACGACCTGCTCCGGGCGCAGCCGCACGACGTAGCCGTCCATCGGGCCGTCGGCCAGTTCGGTGAACCGGGCGGTCTGCCAGTCGAGCATCGCGTCGGTCATCCCCTTGAAGGTCTTGCCCAGCATGACGTAGCCACCGGTGACCGGATCCCGCGCTCCCAGATGGATGTTCGACAGCTTGCCCGTGCGCCGTCCGGATCCCCACTCGACCGCGAGCACCACCAGATCGAGCGTGTGCACCGGCTTGACCTTCAGCCACCCGGCGCCACGCCGGCCCGCCTCGTAGGGCGACTCCGGGTGTTTGGCCATCACGCCTTCGTGGCCCGCGGCCAGCGTGTCGTCGAGGAACTGCTGGGCGACAACCGAATCGGAGGTGACGCAGCGCCCGACCCGCAGCGGTTCGGGAACGACGTCGTCGAGCGCCTGGCGGCGGTGTTCGGCCGGCTGGTCCAGCAGATCGGTGCCGTCGCGGTGCAGGATGTCGAAGAAGTACACCGAAAGGGGTTGCGCCCCATCATCGGCGCGTTTGCCGATGCGGGAGGACGTGACCTGGAACCGGTGCGGGCGGCCGTCGGGACGCATGGCCAGGGCCTCGGCATCGGCGATCAGGTCCGTCACGGGCAGCGCCAGCACCGCGCGCACCACGTCCGGCAACCGGGCGGTGATGTCGTCGAGGCTGCGGGTGTAGACCGACACGTCGGTGCCCGACCGATGTATCTGCAGCCGGACGCCGGCGAGCTTCGTCTCGAATATCGCCGTGCCACCGAGCTTTTCGAGGGCATCGCCGACATCGGTGGCAGTCTGGGCCAGCATCGGGCTCACCGGGCGGCCCACGGTGAGGGTGAAGCGCCGCAGGCCCGCGACGCCGTCGGACATCACGGCGGCAGCGACCGTGGCCAGGTCGCCGCCGAGCATCGCGGCACGGCGCACGTCGGCGGCGGCGATGCCGGCGGCCTTCGCGACCGCGTCGGCCATCACGCCTGCCAGCGCGCCCTGGCGCAGCCCGCCGCTGAGCAGCCCACGCAGAAAGGTCTGCTCGACCTCGGTGGCCGCCCCGAACAAACCGTGGAGCAGCGCGGAGCGCGCGGCCCCCGAACCCTTGCCGGCCACCGCCTTGATGGCCGTCAGCGCGGCGTCGACCTCGATGACCGTCAGCGTCGGGTCGCCGGCGGCCGGCGGCGGCAGCGCGCGCAGCGCCGCCCACCCGACCCCGATCTGCCGCTGCGGCAGCTCACCGGACAGCCAGTGCACGACGACGGCGACGGTCGCCGGATCATCGGCCGCACTCCCGAGGAGAGCCGCGATGCGCGCGATCTTCGCGGACCGGGCAGACACCGCACCGACTTCGGCCGAGGCCGTGGCGACGTCGGAGAGCAGCATGACCCCAGCTTGGCATGGGGCACCGACATGTTCAGGCGCTGTCGAGCAGCGCACGCAGTACGGCGGCCTCCGCCTCGACCTGCGCGGCGCGGTCCCCGTGGCCGGCCGCCCGTAGTTGTCCGGCCGCGGCCCGACGCTCGTCTGCCTCGGTGCCGATCAGTTCCTGGATCTCGTCGTCGGTGAGATGTCGGCGGGCGACCTCGGCGGCGCCGAGACCGTGGGCGCTGTCGGCGATGGCGCCGGCCCGCGGCAGCGGCACGTCCGGGGTCTCGGCGTTGTCGATGGCGCTGAGTGCGCTGCGGAGCGCCGCGACCGCAACGTTGTCCTTGGCCTTGCGTGCCGCGATGAGCCGGGACCGGAGGCCGGCGCGCCACTGCTGGGCGGGTTCGGTCATCCGGCCACCGTAGTGAAGCGGATCCGGCTCGCCAACCGAATATTTCGGGCGCCGGTCAGGCGACGGTGAACGACACCGAATGCCAGCCCGTCGCGCCATCGGGAACGACGTCGGCGACCTCCGAGGTCTGCAGCGCGCCGGTGCCATCGGTGGCGCGGACGGTGATGGTGTGCCGCCCGGGCTGGTCTGCCTGCCAGGTGTAACTCCAGAGCCGCCAGGTGTCGTTCGAGTACGCGGCGCCCAGCGTCGCCGGTCGCCATGGGCCGTCGTCGATCCGGACCTCCACCGCGCGGACCCCGCGGTTCTGCGCCCACGCGACGCCGCCGAACGTCGCCGTACCCATCGGCACGCCGGACCCGGCGCGGGGTACGTCGATGCGCGACTCGGTCTTGATGGGCCCGTGCGCGGACCAGCCCAACTTCGTCCAATAGGCCTCGGCCCGATCGAATCTGGTGAGTTCGAGGTCGACGAGCCACTTGGTCGCGGAGACGTAGCCGTACAGACCCGGGACCACCAGCCGCGCCGGGTAGCCGTGTTCGGTCGGCAGCGGTTCGCCGTTCATGGCGACGGCGAGCAACGCGTCGCGGTTGTCGGTCAGTGCCTCGACGGGAGTGCCCGCGGTGAACCCGTCGATGGACTTGGACAGCACCATGTCGGCGTCGGAATGGACGCCGGCCCGCGCCAGCAGGTCGCGCACCCGGTAGCCCGTCCACGTGGCGTTCGATATCAGGTTGCCGCCCACCGGATTCGACACGCAGGTGAGCGTGACGACCTTGTCGATGGCCTCGAACTGGGCCAGCTCATCGAAACGAAAGGTGACTTCGCGATCGACCATCCCGTGGATCCGCAGCCGCCAGTCCTGGCGCTGCACCTGCGGGACGGACAGCGCGGTGTCGATGCGGTAGAAGTCGGCCGTCGGAGTGATGAACGGCGCCAGGTCCACGTCGGCGGGCTGCACCTCGGGCGGAATCGGCGGGCCGGGGACCTTGGGCGCCGGCGGGGTGTAGGCGTTGCGGTCACCCGCGGCCGACGACGCGGCGCGGCCCAGCACCGTCCCGATGACGCCGGCGAGGGTGCCGGCGGCGAGGAAACCCAGCGCCGCCAGCGATCGACGCCGGCCGGGATCGGTATCTGCTCCCGGTTCCGGCGCCGGGGGCCTGACGCGATCGGCGACCAGCAGCCGCAGGACCGCGATGCCCGCCGCAGCGCCCACGAGCGACGGGATGACGTCG
Source organism: Mycobacterium toneyamaense (assembly GCF_055384815.1). Lineage (NCBI taxonomy): Bacteria > Bacillati > Actinomycetota > Actinomycetes > Mycobacteriales > Mycobacteriaceae > Mycobacterium > Mycobacterium toneyamaense. The sequence continues at coordinate 3,944,266 of NZ_AP040333.1, read as the reverse complement.
ACCGGGCGGGCGCCGGTGCGCGACAGCACCGCGGCGCCGCCCAGCACCCCGGCCAGCCCCAAGGCGATACTGCCGAGCTTCCGGTCCTCGAATTGTGCTGTCACCATGGCGATCACCGCAATGACCACGAGCACCGCCACGGTCAGGAACAGCTTGTCGTTGGTGCCGAAGGTCTGGATCGCCCACTCCTTGACCGGCCCGGGCGTCAGGTCGATGACGACCGATCCGACCGCGGTGCGGGAATCGGCGTGTGGCCCAAGCGGAATCGCCAGCAGCGCCGCCACCCCGAGCGCAACGGCTGCGGCTGCGAGGCCGGCCAGCGAGCGGTGCGGATCCAGTCGATGTGCCACACCGTCACAGTACGGCGCGCCCCGGTGGCGAGCCCCGAATGAAAACGGATCGTAAGAATTGGCTGCCCGTCCGGGTGATGCCGGGCCAGAATCACTTACATCATGCAGCCGACTCTGACCGACCGTGACCGAGAGATCGTCCAGAACTGGATTCGCGCCGAGGGGTTGGGTGAGCACGTCACCGCCGTCGAGCCACTGACCGGAGGCACCCAGAACATCGTGGTGCGGTTGCACATCGACGGCCGCCCGGTGGTGTTGCGCCGCCCGCCCCTGCATCCCCGCCCGACCAGTGACAAGACCATGCTGCGCGAGATCGCGGTACTGCGGACCCTGGCCGGTACCTCGGTGCCGCATCCCGCCTTCATCGCCGGCTGCGAGGACCCGGCGGTGCTCGGCGTCGTCTTCTATCTGATGGCCGAGGTCGACGGCTTCAACCCCGGCGAGGAACTCTCGCCGGCATACGCCGCCGACGCCGGGCTACGGCATGACGTCGGGCTGTCCTATGCGTCGAGCCTGGCGCAGCTGGGCAACGTCACCTGGGAAGGCAGCCCGCTGGCTGCCATCCGGAAGCCGGGATCCTTTGTGGCACGCCAGGTTCCGCAGTTCGTCGGGCTGCTTCAGAGTTACCGGCACGAGCACTACGATCCCGAATCGCTCGACGGTGTCGCGCAGCTGGCGACCTGGCTGACCGACAACCGGCCACCCGATGGCGAGCCCGGCATCATGCACGGCGACTGTCACCTCAACAACGTCATGCTGCGCCACGACCGGCCGGAGCTGGCGGCGTTCGTCGACTGGGAGATGTGCACCATCGGCGACCCGCTGCTGGATCTGGGCTGGATGCTGGTGTGCTGGCCGACCGCGCCCAACGCGATCGTCGTCGGTGCCGCGCTGGCGGAGGCCGGTGGCCTGGCCGGCCGGGACGAACTGCTGGACGCCTACCTCGCCGCGGGCGGCCGCCGCACCGAACACCTCGACTGGTACATCGCGATGGCCTGCTTCAAGCTGGGCATCGTGATCGAGGGCACCTGGTCACGGTTCCTGGCGGGCCTGGCCGACCGTGAGGCGGGGGAGAAGCTGCACGCCTCGGCCACCGAGCTGATCCACCTGGGTGTGCGGGTGGCCAAGGGCGACAACCCGTTCCCTACCGGTAGGCGTCGTAGCCCAGCTTGACTGCCAGCGCCAGGCCGGCGACCGCGATGGCCAGTCGCAGTGGTGTCGCGGGAGCGTGGCGGACCACGATCGGGCCGAGCCGGGCACCGATCAGACAACCCAGGCCGAGTGGCCAGACGGCAATCCAGTGCACCGGCGCCAGTGCGATGAAGCCGATGGCGGCAACAAAATTGGCGGCGCCGAGCACGACGTTCTTGGCGGCGTTGGCATGCGCGAGCGATTCACTACCGCCGTGCAGGAACAGCGCCAGCAGCATCACGCCCGCCGCGGCGCCGAAATATCCTCCGTACAAACAGATTGCGAAGATCGCGACGGAGATCAGCACCGAACGCCAGCGGCCGGGCTCGTCGTCCGCGCCGCGTCGCTGCGGTATCGCGATGGTGAGGCTCGACAGCGCCAGCAGGATCGGCACCACCTGCTCGAAACCTTCTGCGGGCAGCGACAGCAGCAGTGCGGCGCCGGCCGCGCCGCCGAGGACGGCCATCGGCATGACCCGCCGCAGCCATTGGCCCATGCCCTCGAGTTCGGGGAGCGAACCCCACACCGATCCGATGGTGTTGAACGTCAGCGCGACGGTGTTGGTCACGTTGGCCGCCACCGGTGGCAGCCCCGCCATCAGCAGGGCCGGGTACGTCGCGACGGAGGTCAGTCCGGCGATACTCCCGGTCAGGCCGCCCGCGACACCGGCGGCGAGCAGAAGTAACGCGTGCTGCCAGCTCATCGCGGCAAACCCTACAACCTCGCGATTTGTGCACGAAAATCCGCGCTGACCGCGGAAAACCGTGCACGAAACGCGGAGGTAACTGTCGTCCGATAGAAACATCTGCATGTCCTCCGCTGATCTCGGTGTCGACGCCGCCCTCGCCGCGATCCGAGCGGCGGACGGCGAGGGCGCGCTGCGGTCGGGAATCGAGCAGGCCCTGCAGGCGGTGCGGGCGGCGGCGCGGGCGTCGGCCCCCGCCGGTGAGGTCGCGGCGGCGTGGTCGCAGGCGCTCCGCTCCGGTGTCGCCGCGGCCGTACGGCTGACGCCGGGCCCGTCCTGGTCGTGGTTCGTGTCCGGCAGCGTCGCGCGGGGCGAGGCGGTGGCGGGGTCCGACGTCGAGACCCTGGTCGTGCTGGCGGACGATGCCGCGCGCGACGAAGCGCTGGCGGCGGCAGCGCAGGTGCATGGCGTCCTGGAACGGTGTGGTGTGCGGGCGGACGCCAACGGGGTGCTGGCCAGTCGGCCGCGATTCTGCCGCTCGGCGAGCGCATGGTCCGACGGCATCGCGCACTGGACGTCCGATCCGCGCGTGGACCGCGGCGTCGTGATGACCGGTGTGCTGGCCGATTCCCGAGCCGTCCACCTGGCCGACGACGAGGTGGCCGAGGACCTCCTACGGGCGCAGGTGGTGCGTGCGGCTGTCGCCAGCTACCCGGCGCGTCAGTACCTGCTGCAGGACGCCACCACGTTGCGTGCGACGTTTCCCTCCCGGCTGCGCATGCTGGCCAACCAGTCCGACGCCGTCGACCTCAAACCGGCGGCGATCGATCCGCTGGTGAAGATCGCCCGCTGGGCGGGGGTGTCGGCGGGTGCCACGGCGCTATCGACGCCGAGTCGGCTCGACGCCGCCGGTGCGGCGAAGGTGCTTGACGCCGATGATGTTTCGACGTTACGGGACTGTTTTGCCGCCTTGGTGAAATTCCGGTGGACGTCGCGCGCGGCCGGCGATCAAGTGGTGCTGTCGGAACTGCCGCCACAGGAGCGGGCCATGCTGCGCAGTGTGGCCCGCGAGGTGGCCGGCGTCAGCCGCAAGTTGGCCTATCTCGCGTCGACGTCGGCGTTCCGCTGATGCCAACAGAGCCCACCGTGACCGCTCGCGCGGCACAGCATGCGGTGCACCAGACCCTGGCCGCGCAGCGCATCGAAGGTTGGGAGCCGCAGCCCGCCCACATCGTCGAGCTGGGTGCACTGGCCTCCGGCGCACTGGATTTCGGCGACTACCTCGCACGGTGCCGTGCGCAGTATCCACCGGCGCCGGTGCGGCGCCGGTTGCTGCGGCGCCGGGCGCCGTACCTGATTCCGGGAACATCGGTGCTGCGCAACAACTTCGGTATCCAGCACGGGCCGGACCTGGCAGCAGTGGAATTTCAGGTGACGGCGGGGCGAATGGTGCTGTGGCACTGTCGGCAAGCTGCGACGGAGGCCGAGATCGACATCCGCACCCTGCACCGGGAGCTGTTCGGTGACGTCTACGAGTGGGCGGGGGAGTTGCGTACCGTCGACATCCGCCGCGGTGACTCGGCGTTCACCTGGCAGGTCGACGTCGCCGCCGGGCTGGCGGAAATCCAGCTCGCCGCAACGGCATTGGTGGAAGTCGGGGCTGAGCTCGACAACCCGCGGCTGGCCTGGGAACTGGCCCGCCTGTACGCCCGCTACAACCAGATTCACCCGTTCCGTGAAGGCAACGGACGCACCGGGATGCTGCTGCTGCACGCGCTCGCGGGCCGGTGCGGGCGGCAACTCGACTTCACCGGCGTCAGCCGGGCCGCCTGGTATTCCGCGTCGCGAGACAGCATGCCGCTGCACCGGGACGGGCGCCTCAGCCACCGGCCGTTCCTGTGGCTGCTCAATCCGGCGGTGAAATCGCCTTGACCCGGGGCACGGTCGCGGACTAACCTCGGCGACCATGCTTCACATGCTCGTAGTAGCCAGTACCCACAGCGGGGTCTGATCCTGACCGACCCCTCGCTGTGGGTCGGACGCTACTACCTGTCGGTCACTCCTTTCGAGCAGAAAAGACCGACGCATGTTCACCTCCACCGCCATTTCCACCACTCGTTTCGCGGATCTGTTCGACCGTCCCGTGCCTCGTGACCTGCGCGAACACGCAGAAGCGATGTGTCACGACACGTTCGTCGACCACTACGGCCACCAGGGTGGTCCGATCCGTCTGGGCAGTTGGGGCGCCGCGGGCGACGACGACCTTCGTCGCGGCATCACCGCTCCGCGCCGGTACCGCGCCAGCATCGCCGTCGGCGACCGCATCGCGACCTCTACGGCCGCCGCGACCGGCCCCGTCGCAGCCCTGACCGCGATGCTGCACGAGCGCGGCATGGCCGTCGAGATGATCAAGTTCCATCAACTGCCCGCCGTCGGCGGCGGCATCGCGACCTTCATCCACGGCAGCGACGGCGTGCGCTCGGAGTGGGCCATGGGCTGGGCGCGCGACCCGGTCCAGTCGGCGCTGCGGGCGATGATCGCGTGCGCGAACCGGCTGCACGCCTAGTCCCGTTCGGCAGAAGTATCAGCGCAACGGCCGCAACACGATCGGCATGCCGTCCACCGGCACGGCCATGCCGCCGTAGTCGTACCACGGCTCGTAGCCGGGGTGGGTCAGCTCCAGGCGGTACTGGCGCAGCAGCCGGTGCATCACGGTCTTGATCTCCAGCTGCCCGAAGACCATGCCGATGCACTTGTGTGCGCCACCGCCGAACGGGGCGAAGGCGTAGCGATGCGCCTTGTGCTCGCTGCGCGGCTCGGCGAACCGTTCGGGGTCGAACCGCATGGGGTCGGTCCACAGCTCGGACAGGCGGTGGTTCATGCCGGGCCACGTGACGACGTCGGTTCCCGCCGGGATGTAGTAGCCGAGCAGTTCGGTGTCCCGGACGGCACGGCGGAAGTTGAAGCCCAGCGGCGTCTGCAACCGCAGCGACTCGTTGATCACCAGGTCGTAGGTTTCCAGCTTCTCCAGTGACTCGATGTCGAGCGGCGCGTCACCGATGCGCTCGGATTCCTCGCGGAGTTTGTCCTGCCACTGCGGGTTGGCCGCCAGGTGGTAGGCCATGGTCGTCAGCGTCGAGGTCGTGGTGTCGTGCGCGGCCATCATCAGGAAGATCATGTGCGCGACGATCTGGTCGTCGGTGAAGGTCTGACCGTCTTCGTCCTGCGCATGACACAGCACGCTGAACATGTCGGTGCCCTCGGAGCGGCGCTTCTCGGCGATGGAGCTCGAGAAGTAGTCCTCGAGCGTCTTGCGGGCCTGCACGCCGCGCCACCAGGCGAAGGGGCGCACCGGCTTCCGGATGATGGCGTTGCCGGCGCGGGTCGTGGTGGTGAAGGCCTGGTTGATGGTGGTGACGAGCTTGTGGTCGGTCCCCGCGGGGTGTCCCATGAACACCTCGGACGCGATGTCGAGCGTCAGCTCCTTGACCGCCGGGTGGAACAGGAATCGGGGATCGTTGGCCACCCAGTCGTTGGCCAGCACTTTGGTCGCCACGGAATCGATGTGCGAGACGTAGCCCGTCAGCCGTGAGCGGGTGAACGCCTCCTGCATGATCCGGCGGTGGAACATGTGCTCGTCGAAGTCGAGCAGCATGAGGCCGCCCTCGAAGAACGGACCGATCACCGGATCCCACGCGCGCTGCGAGAAGTCCTTGTTGCGGTTGGAGAACACGGCCTGCGTCGCGTCCGGCCCCAGCGCCATGACGGCCGGCAGCGCCGGCGTCTGCGCGTAGTACAGCGGCCCGTGCTTGCGGTAGATGTCCAGGACGTAGTCGGGCCCGCCCCGGAACACCTCGATCAGGTGTCCGATGACCGGCAGCCCGGAGTCGCCCATGATCGGCTTCAGGCCGCTGCCTGCGGGCGGCTCGGCGAGCTTGAACTGATCCCAGTCGGTGGCCAGCAGCCGCTTCTCGATGACGCCCATGCCCGGCACCGTGACGGGTGTCGGCTTGAGGCGCCGCATGGCCTGATCGAGGAGGTAGTTCGGGGTGCTGATGGTCGCCATCCAGGGATTCCTGTCTGCTCTTGATGCTCTTTTGTGGTGAAAGTCACCACCTGTTGTCATCTTGGCTGCCATACTTGACGCGTGTCAAGTTTGAATTGGCGTGTCGGCGATGACATCGTGAGCGCCATGAGTGCTGAAGTCGAGACGGCCGACAAGGGCCGTAGTCGCGGCGACAAGCAACGCGACGCCATCATCGAGGCGGTTCGCGAACTGCTGGAGGAGCGGCCGTTCGCCGATCTGTCGGTCAGCACCATCAGTGCCCGCGCCGGTGTGGCGCGGTCCGGCTTCTACTTCTACTTCGACTCGAAGTACTCCGTGCTGGCCCGGATCGTGTCCGAGGCGATGGAGGAACTGGACGAGCTCACCCACAACTTCGCGCCGCGCGAACCGGACGAGACGCCGGCATCCTTCGCCAAGCGCATGGTCGGTAGCGCGGCGGCGGTCTACGCCATCAACGACCCGATCATGGCGGCGTGCACCGCAGCCCAGAACACTGACGCCGAAATCCGCGACCTGATGGCCGACTTCGAGGACGGCGTCATCGACAAGATCGTCGGACTCATCGAGCAGGACGCCGGTCGGCGCCCGATTTCCGACGACTTGCCGGCGTTGGTTCGCACCCTGGTGTCGACCACGGCCTACACGCTGTCGCGAGACAGCGCGTTCATCGGACGGGGCGGCGACCCGCAGCGCGCCGTCGACATCGTGGAACGACTGTGGCTCAGCGCCTTATGGGGTGGCGGCCAGGTCTCTGTCTGAAAGACGGGGCCTGTGTAGGGTCGGGCCATGACGCGGTGGAGCGGCTACGCAGGCAAGCGGTGTTTCGTGACGGGGGCGGCCAGCGGCATCGGCCGGGCGACCGCGCTCAAGCTGGCCCAGCAGGGCGCGGTCCTCTATCTGACCGATCGTGACGCCACCGGGCTGGAACAGACCGTCGCCGACGCCAGGGCACTCGGCGGGGAGGTGGCCGAACACCGCGCGCTGGACATCTCCGACTACGACGCCGTCGCGGCTTTCGCCTCCGACATCCACAGCCGGCACGAGGCCATGGATGTGGTGCTCAACATCGCCGGGATCTCAGCCTGGGGCACCGTCAGCACCCTGACCCATCAGCACTGGCGGTCTATGGTCGACGTCAACCTGATGGGGCCCATCCACGTCATCGAGACCATGGTCCCGCCCATGGTGGCCGCCGGCCGCGGTGGTCGGCTGGCCAATGTCTCATCGGCCGCGGGCATCGTCGCGCTGCCGTGGCACGCCGCCTACAGTGCCAGCAAGTACGGCCTGCGCGGGGTCAGCGAGGTACTTCGCTTCGACCTGGCACGGCATCGCATCGGGGTGTCGGTCGTGGTGCCGGGCGCGGTGAAAACGCCTCTGGTGCAGACGGTTCAGATCGCGGGCGTGGATCGCGACGATCCGCAGGTGCAGCGCTGGGTGGCCAGGTTCGCCGGACACGCGGTGTCGCCCGAGCAGGCTGCGGACAAGCTGCTGTCCGGGGTGGCCAAGAACCGGTTCATGGTCTACACGTCACCCGACATCCGGGCCCTGTACCTGTTCAAGCGGCTGGCGTGGTGGCCCTACAGTGTGTCGATGCGTCAAGTGAACGTGTTGTTCACGCGCGCCTTGCGGCCGAAGCGTGGCTGAACCCCAAAACTGCTGAGCTTCAGCGCTTTCCCCAGTCCCACGGCGGCGCGGTGAGCATGGTCTGGCCGTCGATCCGGGTTTCGCCCCACTGCTTGACCAGTTCGACTTCGCTCGCGTCGCACGCGGCCAGCCGCTCGCGCAGCCGTGCCGAGTGGGTGACGACGACGACCTGCGTCTTGCGTGCGGCGGCGGCGATCATGTCGGCGAGCGGGCCCACCAGGTCGGGGTGCAGGGACGTCTCCGGTTCGTTGAGCACCATGAGCGCGGGCGGTTGCGGCGTCAGCAGGGCGGCGCCCCAGAGCAGGAACCGCAGTGTGCCGTCGGACAATTCGGCCGAGCGCAGCGGCCGGAGCATGCCGCGTTGGTGCAGCTGCAGTTCGAACAACCCTCCGTCGGAGCTGACCGATATCTCGGCGCCGTCGAACGCATCGCCGACCGCGCGCGGCAGATCGTCGAAACCGGCTTCGAGGATGGTCTGCACGGCGGCGGCCAGGTCGTTGCCGTCGTTGCTCAGCACCGGGGTTCGGGTGCCCACCTGGCGGCGGCGGGCGGGCGCGTCGCGGTCGACGCGGAAGCCGTCGTAGAAACGCCAGTCGCGCAATCGGTCCCGGACCGCGGCCAGCTCGGGCAGCGCCTCGGGGTTCGCGTACTCCGCGAGGACGCTGCGGTAGCTGGGCAGGGCGCGGGTCAGTTCATCGAAACCGCGGCCCGAGTCGGATGCCACCTCGGCGTAGGTCCGGGTGCGACGGACCAGGGCGCTGCTGGGCCGGGGAGAGGGCCCGGCGAACACGGTCTCGCGTTTGATCTCGGGGTCCTGGCCGAACATCGAGTTGTGCCCGGGGTCCTGCGGCAGGCCGAGGTCGATGAAATAGCCGAAATCGGTTGCCGCGAAGCCGAGTTCGAGTGATACGGGCCGGGTCCGGCTGGTGCCCTCGGTGGTACCCGTCCGGCGCGCGCCGCTGGTGTTCTCCGGCCCGGCCCACAGCACCGACTGCAACCCGCCCTCGCGGGCCAGGGACCCGATGACCTCGCCGCGTCCGCAGTCGGCCAGCAGCCCCAGTGCCCGGTACACCGAGGACTTGCCGGTGCCGTTGGCTCCGGTCACGACGGTCAGCTCCGACAGCGGCAGGACGATCTCGCGCAGCGACCGGTAGCCCCGGATGGCGATGGTGGTGAGCACTACTGCGGCATCTCCAGTTCCAGCCGCACCCCGAGCAGCCGCACCGGCCGGTCCAGTTCGAAGTCGTGCAGCAGATCGATCGCGGTTCGGGTGATGGTCTCCAGATCCGTACCGGCCATCGGCAACTTGCGAATCTTGGTGCGGGTGAAGAACGTTTTGGTGCGCAGGGTCACGGCCACTCGGGTGACGACACGGCCCTGCTCGACGATCTCGTCGAGAGTCTGGCGGGCCAGCTCGCTGACGGCGGCGTCCATCTCGGCGACGTCGGTGAGGTCTGCCGGGAACGTCACCACGTGGCTGCGTGACCGCGGCACCCACGGTTCAGCCGTGACGTTGCTGTCGCCGCCGCCTTTGGCGAGCAACAGGATCCACAAGCCTGTGGTCGGACCGAAGGTTGACGTGAGCAGCTCAGCGTCGGTGCGGGCCAGCTCCGCGACGGTGGTGATGTCCAGCTCGGCCAGCTTTTTCGCGGTCTTGGGACCCACGCCCCAGAGCGCGTCGACAGGCCGGTCGCCCATGACCGTCATCCAGTTCTCGGCGGTGAGCGCGAAAACCCCGGCCGGCTTGCCGAATCCGGTGGCGACCTTGGCACGCTGCTTGTTGTCGCTGATGCCGACGCTGCACGACAGGCCGGTCTCGGCGGCGATCACGGCGCGAATCTTCTCGGCCAGCTCGAACGGGTCAGCCACGGCCGCACCGACATACGCCTCGTCCCAGCCCCACACCTCGACCGGATGGCCGAGGTCGCGCAGCAGGCCCATCACCTGTTCGGAGGCTTCGTCATAAGCGGGTGCGTCCGAGGGCAGGAAGACGGCCTCCGGGCATTTGCGGGCGGCGGTGCGCAGCGGCATCCCGGCGTGGACGCCGAATTCCCTTGCCTCATAGGAAGCGCACGTGACCACCTTGCGGGGCTCGGTGGGGTCACCGCTGCCGCCGACGATGACGGGCAGACCGACCAGCTCAGGGTGCCGGCGCAATTCGACGGACGCCAGGAACTGATCGAGGTCGACGTGCAGTACCCAGGTCATCTCAGGTCCCGCAAAGCTTGCGCGCCACGCTTTCCCACGCATCGCCCTGCGCCTGCAGGCTGTGACCCAGATCGTCGAGCTGGTGGCTGATGTAGTCGGCGTCGAGAAGAGCCAGCAGGGCATCGGTCTGGGCGTCGAGGTCTCCCGTGGTGCCGGCGGTGTGCAGCAGCATCCGGACGTGGGTGCGGTGGACGGCGGCGGCGGCCCCGAAGCGGCTCTGCGGATCACGCCCGGCGTCGGACAGCAGGGCGCGGTGCTGCCAGGCGAACTGAAGCCGGTCGCGGCCGTAGGCGAGCAGTCGTTCCAGCGGCGGTGCGCCGGGACCCAGCGGAGGTGGGCCGAACATCATGGCGTTCTGCTCGACCTGCTCGTCCTCGTCGAGGAGTACGAGCATGAGGCCGGCGCGGCTGCCGAACCGGCGGAACAGGGTGCCCTTGCCGACGCCGGCCTCGGCCGCGATGTCGTCCATGGTGACGGCGTCGGAGCCGCGCGCGGCGATGAGCCGGCGGGCCGCGTCGAGAAGCAGGAGCCGGTTGCGCGCAGCATCGCCGCGCTCGACCGGCGCAGCCGGACTCATCGGCAGACCCGCCATGGGCAGGTTCGTGGGCCGCAGTTGCGCCACCCCGTCGCTCATGAAAAAACTTTAACTCAGGCGGAATGAATCGGACCGCAGTCCGGTTGACTCGTGCGAGGATCGGTTCGCCGGAACGGTCCACAGAGACAAGCTAGGGGAAAGAAAATGGCAGATACCAAGGTCCTGGTCCTGGTCGGCAGCCTCCGCGCGGCCTCGCTCAATCGCCAGCTCGCCGAGGTGGCGGTCGAATCTGCGCCTGATGGCGTGACGGTACGTGTCGCGGACGGGCTGGCCGACCTGCCGTTCTACAACGAGGACATCGACAACGACTCGGTTGCCGAGGCGGTCGTCGCGCTGCGCCAGATCGCGGGCGACGCGGACGCGATCCTGGCTGTGACCCCGGAGTACAACGGCACCATTCCCGCCGTCTTGAAGAACGCGATCGACTGGCTGTCGCGCCCGTACGGCTCCGGCGCCGTCGCCGGCAAGCCGCTGGCGGTCATCGGGACCGCGCTCGGCCAGTACGGCGGGGTGTGGGCACATGACGAGAGCCGCAAGTCGTTCGGCATCGCCGGTGCGGATGTCGTCGACGTCAAGCTGTCCCTGCCGGCTTCGGCGTTCGACGGCAAGCATCCCCGCGAGGCGGCCGAGGTCGTCGAGGGCGTGCGTGGCGTGGTCGCCAAGCTGGCCGCCGAGGTCGGCTGAACACACCTCGGGTGAACATCAGGGCCGCCGGTATCCGCGAACGGATATCGGCGGCCCCGTTGCTGTGTGGCCGCTGAGCGAACACCGCGACGAAAATTCCGGTAGCTGCCGTTCTTCGGGGACAAACGGACTGACGACGAACTACGGTTTGGGGGTGGCCGGGAAAACAGGCAGTTAACGTGGCCGGTGGCGCAGACCGCACCGGCGCGGGTGACGCGTTGACGCAGGCGGTGGCCGGAATCGGCACGCGACTGGACGCTCGGCTCACCGACATCACGCGCTCCATCTCCGAGCTGCTGGTATCCGACATCGCCGAGCTGCGCGACGAAGAGCAACTTCAGCAGATCCTGGCAGACTCGGTCGCCGCGAACATCGATGCGTTCTTCGCCGCGGCGCGACACGGTATCTCGATCGACCTCCTGCATGCCCCCGCGGCCGCGATCGAACACGCGCGGCGGCTGGCGCAGCGCGACATCTCCGCCAATGTGCTAGTCCGGTCGTACCGGCTCGGCCATCAGGCGGTACTGAAAGAGGTCCTGGAGGAGGTCCGGACCGCGGACTTCGACCCGCAGCTGGCGTTGGACGTCTTCGACGTGATGTCGACGATCTCGTTCAACTACATCGACAGGATCTCCCAAGAGGTCATCGAGGTGTACCAACAGGCCCGCGAGAGTTGGCTGGAGAACCGGAACAGCGTGCGCATCACGGAGATTCGTGAACTGCTGGCCGGCGGCGACGTCGACATCGACGCCGCGACGGTGGCGATCCGTTATCCACTGCAGCGCACCCATCTCGCGGTGGTGCTGTGGTGCGACGACTCCGAGGACCGGTTGGCCGAGATGGAACGGTTGATCCAGCAGTTCGCCGCGTCGATCGGCGCGGCAGATTCGCCGCTTTTCGTCTCGGTCGACCGCGCCACGGCATGGGCCTGGGTCGCAGTGCCCGCGGCAGTGATCGCGGAGGCGGTGACGTGGCTGGGGAGCCTGGTGCCGGCCGACGGGCCGTACGTCGCCGCCGGCACTCCGCAGTCCGGCGTCGCCGGCTTCCGGCTGTCGCACCGGCAGGCCGAAGACGCCCGCGCCGTCGCGGTGGCGTCGGGCCCGCAGCGGCGCCGGTTCACCGCGTTCGGCCACCGTGGCATCGCACTCGCGGCACTGCTGGGGTCGAATGTCGATGCGCTGTCGGCGTGGGCCACGGAAGTGCTTGGCCCGCTGGCCTGTTCGACCGACGGCGACCAGCGCCTCCGGGAGACGCTGCAGGCCTTCCTCAAGGCGGGCGGCAGCAACAAGGCCGCGGCCGAGGAACTGCACCTGCACACGAACTCGGTGAAATACCGGGTGCAGCGGGCGATCGAACGCCGGGGCCGGCCCATCGAGGACGACCGGCTCGACGTCGAGGTGGCGCTGCTGCTGTGCAGTCTGTTCGGTGACCGGCTGCTGGACCCGGTGGACGACGGCGGGTGACGGTGTTGCCCGCGGCAGCCCGATGTAACCCCGGCGGCTATCTACTTGTCGAAGTGGTCCCGGGGTGTGCCGGGCCGCACCGATGAGACGGGGCCAATGTGTCTGCACAGCGTGATCCTGTGCACCGACCCCCGCTCCGCGTGGTGTCGTCGGATTCCCGGTATCCCGACTGGGAATCCGTCTACCAGGACAACGCGACGTGGGTCTACCGCACGATCTACGCGCGGGTCGGCAATCAGGCCGACGCCGAGGACCTCACCGCCGAGGTGTTTCTCGCCGCGCTGCGGCCGTTGCGGCTGACGGCAAGTGCTGCCGAGGTGCGGTCGTATCTGCGCAGTACCGCGCGCACGGTGCTCGCCGCGCACTGGCGCGAGACGATGGGGCGGGAGATCACGGTGATCGACCTGGACATCGAGGCGCCGCCGGAAGCCGAGGAGTCCATCAGTACCGCGCCGGACCGTGTCGCCGCGGTGTTGGACGCCCTGCCGGACAACTATCGACGCATACTGGAGCTGCGATTTCTCCAGACCAAGTCGATCAAGGAGTCCGCAGCGGAGCTCGGCGTCAGCGTCGCCAACGCAAAGGTGTTGCAACACCGGGCATTACGGCTGGCGGCACAGATCAACGAGAAGGGCGAGCCATGAACGCGCGGGGGTTGCGCCGGTACCTCGACGATCTGCTGCGTGGCCGCAAGCCGTCGCGGTTCACGCCCGACGACTTCGACGCGGCGCAGATGCGGACGGCGATCGACCTACAGGCGGCCCGGCCCGGCGCCGACGAGCCGCGTCCGGAGTTCCTCGCCGATCTGCACGCCAGACTCGCCGCACAGTTCGACGGCGACGACGCGGCGGCGCCGAAGCCGGGTTGGCTGCGCGCCAACCGACGGCAGGTGATCGTCGGGACATCGGCGGCCGCCAGTGCCGCGGTGGCCGCGGTCGCCGTCGACCGGGCGTTGGTGGGCCGCAGTGGGTCTGGCAAGCAGGACACCGCGAGCCAGGAGTTGGTTCCGTCGGCGGGGACGTGGCAGAAGGTCGCCGACAGCGCCGAGGTGTCGGAGGGTGCGGTGCATCCGTTCGACCTGGGCTCGGTCGTGGGGTTCGTGCGCAGGGTCGACGGGAACGTGCAGGGCATCTCGGGTGTCTGCACGCATCAGGGCTGCCGGCTCTGGTTCGACGGGCCGGACGACAGGTTGCGCTGCCCGTGCCATTCCACGTCGTTCGCCACGGACGGTCACGTCCTGACCCATCAGTTGCCGATTGCGCCAAAACCCTTGCCGAAGTTCGATGTTCGGGAGGTGGGCGGCGTGATCGAGGTTTTCGCGCCGACGCCGCCGAGCCAGCCGGCCTGAGGCGGTGTAACCCGCCGCCGTATCTGTTGGTGAGGGTGCGCAGGCGCGCCCGTACCCGACGACTACGGAGGTTCCCGTCGTGTCGCGACGATCCCTGGTGGCGCTCTCCGGCGCAGTCCTGTTCCTGTCCGCATGCACCTCGACCGTTCCACAAAGCTCAACTGCAACCGCGGTTTTCAGTTCCGGCGTCACGCCTGGCATGTCGGGCTCCGGGTCCGGACCCGCGATGGGCTCGATGACGATGGCCCCGCCCGAACCGGGCCACCAGGCGCCGATGCCGGCCGGCCCGAACGCCGTCAACATCGACAACTTCGCGTTCGCGCCCGACACGCTGACGGTGCCGGCCGGAACGACCGTGACGTGGACCAACCACGACGAAGACCCACACAACGTCGTCGCCGAAGGCGGTCAGTTCCGCTCTCCGACAATGGGTTCCGGCGCCACCTTCAGCTACGTGTTCGCAGCGCCCGGCACCTACACGTACGTCTGCGGCATTCACCCCTTCATGCACGGGACGGTGGTCGTCAAATGAGTGACTCGCAAGGCGACCCGCAGCAGATGAACCGCCGCCAACTGCTCCGGCACACGGCGTGGTTCGGCGCGGCCGTGGGGCTGTCGGTGGTCGGCGGGGAAGTGCTGTCGCACGTCGCAGGTAGCTCTTCCGGGCCGGCCGCGCAGCCCACGCTGCGCTTCGCCCAGGTCAGTGACAGTCACATCGGCTTCACCGGTGCCGCCAACACCGACGTCGCCGGCTCGTTCACCCATGCCATCGACACCATCAACAACCTCGGCTACACGCCGGATTTCGTCATCCACACGGGCGATCTGACGCATCTGGCCACGCCGGAACAATTCGACCAGGTCCGGCAGATGATGACCGGACTGCGCACCCCGCACGTGTTCACCGTTCCGGGAGAACATGATTCGGCCGACGACGCCGGCGCCAAGTACCGCCAGGCTTTCGGCGCGGGCACCCGCGGCGACGGCTGGTACAGCTTCGATATCGCCGGCGTACATGTCATCGCATTGGTGAACACACTGAACCTGAAGAAACTCGGCCACCTCGGCGTCGATCAACTCGAGTTCGTGGAGAAGGACGTCGCCGCGCTGTCGAGCGATACCCCGATCGTGGTGTTCAGCCACATCCCGCTGTTCGCGATGTATCCCGACTGGGGCTGGGGGACCGACGACTCCGCCCAGGCCCTGAGCTACCTGAAGCGGTTCGCCTCGGTGACCTGCCTCAACGGGCATGTGCACCAGGTATTTTCGAAGACCGAGGGCAACATCACTTTCCACAGCGGCACCACCACCGCTTACCCGTTGCCGCATCCCGGCGACGGTCCGGCACCGAAACCGCTGACGTTGCCGGCCGGCAAGCTGCACGACGCGCTCGGTATCCGTGAGGTCAGTTACCAGACCGGTCAGCACACGCTCGCGCTCAAGGAACGGACCCTGCTGTGACTCTTGTCTACCGTTTGGTGATCGCGGCGGCCATGGTTGTCAGCGGCGGTGTGCACGCCTACCTCTATGTGCACGGGTACCGACACATCCCGACGATCGGCACCGGCTTCCTGGTGCAGGCAGCGGTGTTCTGTGCCGTCGGCGCGCTGCTGGCGGTGGGTGCGCCGCGGTGGTTCGGATGGGCCTCGGGAGTGCTGTCGGCGGGGGCATTGGCGGCGTTCGCGCTGTCGCGAACCGTCGGCCTGTTCGGATTCGTGGGAGACGGGCGCCGAGCCGGTACCGTATGCAGTCCTCAGTGTGGTCGCCGAAGCGGTGGCCGTACTGGCGGCGGGGGTGTGGGCGGTACGCGCCACGCGGGGGTGATGGTCGCATGTGTCACGTCCGTCACGCCTGTACCACCGCAGTGATGCCCGTCGCGTGGAAATCGGCGTAGCTGGCCACTTCCGCCGGGCCGAGCCCGGCGCGTCGCGAGCGGCGCGTCGCCGCAACTTGATGCTCCTATTTCTGTTAATAGTCAAGCGGCGTGGTTGAGCTGGGTGTTTAACCATTGGCGGTAGGTAGCGGCGAGGGTGTCGTCGCGTTTGAGGCCGCGTTCGAGGCGGGAGATGTCGTTGGGCCATACGCCGAAGTGGTCGGCGACGGCGGTGAGAGTGATGTTTGTGGCTCGACGAGCCGGGCGGAGGTCGCTGTAGTCGTCGATCGGGCTGGGTGCGGTGAGGTGTTTGAACATCTCGCGGGCGATAGCGCGTTTGAGCATCCGCAGGATCTCTTTTTTGGACCGGCCGGCGGCGGTCTGGCGGGTGACGTAGTCGCGGGTGCGTTGGTCGTGGGCCATGCGGACCAGGGCGATGCGGTACAGGGCGTTGTTGGCGGCGCGGTCGCCGCCGCGGGAGAGTCGGTGGCGGCTGGTTTTCCCGGACGAGGCCGGGATGGGAGCGACTCCGGTGAGCATCGCAAAGGAGGCTTCGCTGCGGAGTCGTTGGGGGTTGGTGCCGGCGGTGATGATCAGTTGAGCGGCGGTGTCCGGGCCGACGCCGTGGGCGGCCCGGAGTGCAGGATTGAATGCAGCAGTGAGGGTGTCGAGCTCAGCAGTGATTTCGTCGGCCTGATCTTGCAGGAAGGTGACGCGGCGGGCCAGTGTTTTGCAGGCCGTCAGTACTGAGACCGTGACGGGATCGTTGTGTGTAGCGGGTCGGCATCTGGACAGCGCGGCCACGAGCGTCAGCGTGGTGGTGTAGCCGCGGTAGCGCTCGCGTATCTCGGCGGGAGCGGTGACGAGGAGGTCCTTGATCTGCTGGATGGCTGCGGTGCGGGCTTTGACGGCGCCGCGACGGGCGGTCAGCAGGGCTTTGAGTGCATTGGTGTGGGGGTCTTTGGGGACGGCTGGGCTGTTGCTGGCCAGCGCGGCGCGGGCGGCACTGTAGGCATCGAGCGGGTCGGATTTTCCTTGCCTGCGCCTGGCTGCCCGGTCGGGTCGGTTGACTTCAACGACGTGAATAGCGTTGGCCTGCAATGCTTGTGTGAGTCCGGCGCCGTAGCTGCTGGTGCCCTCGACTCCTGCGGTCACGATGTCACCAAAGCTGCGGGCCCAGCAGATCGCGGCCCAGTAGCCGGTGGGGTTGGTGCGGAATTCGGCGTCGCCGAGCGGTTGGCCGGTGTCGGTGATGGCGGCGACGTGGATGGTGTCCAGATGGGTGTCGGCGCCGATGACGACTCGGCGTGGGGATGTCACGATGGTGGTGTCCTCTCCGTAGTAATGAACCGTGCGGGTGGGTGACAACCCTGCGGGGCGGGCAGACAAGACATTGATGAGGAACGGCCAGGCTCCTGATTAGGTCATGTCCGCCCCGCTGGGCTCTCGGGGCAACGCTTGCTCGCGCGTCGCTGGTGAGACAGATCAAGTCGAAGACAACCCAGCAGGGCGTCAGTCGGTGGGAGGGTCATCACCAGCGGCGAACGAGCAAGGTCATCCTCGCCCGAACGGGTTGAACACAATCAATGTCGGTGGCTGGTGATAAACCGGTAGTCGGAGCGCGACACGCCCCCGGGTGTGATGTGCGACACGCCGAGAGAGTGTCTCGGATTCGGCCTTACGACCTGGGAATTTCACGAATGTTGTTCAGAACATCTTGTATCTGTTCGGTTTGTCGCCCACTAGGTGTAGTGTTTGACGGACCGACAGGCCCCCACAATTTGAGGGTCGGCCGGGGCCGCAAAGTCGGTCGGACGGGGATTCCCGGACGTGCTGACAGCAGTGGCTCGGGACGACCGGAGATGCGGGAATTTCAGGGGTTGCCGGGCCGCTGATCCGGATGGGGATATCAGCGGAAAGCGCTACCCCGTCAGTTGCCAGCCATGTTCAGTTCAGCTTCCAGGCCTTTCGAAGAGGAGTCGTACCGAGATGACCGTCACCGTGTACACCAAGCCGGCATGTGTGCAGTGCAACGCCACCTACAAGGCGCTGGACAAGGCGGGCATCGCTTACGAGAAGGTCGACATCAGCATCGATGACGAAGCTCGCGAGTACGTGCTGGCGCTCGGTTACCTGCAGGCCCCGGTCGTCGTGACCGACAGCGAGCACTGGTCGGGCTTCCGTCCCGACCGGATCAAGGCGCTCAGCACCGTGGCGGTCACCGCCTAGAAATCAACCAGCCGGGGGAGGAGAAGGAACAGTGAGCAATCTCGTCTACTTCTCCAGCGTGTCCGAGAACACCCACCGCTTCGTCCAGAAGCTGGGTATCCCGGCCATTCGCATCCCGATTCATGGACGTATCGAGGACGGGGTCATCGACGAGCCCTACGTCCTGGTGCTCCCGACCTACGGCGGCGGGCGTGCCACCCCGGACATCAACGACGGTGGCTACGTCCCGAAGCAGGTCATCGCCTTTCTCAACAATGAACACAACCGGTCGTTGATCCGCGGCGTCATTGCCGCGGGCAACAACAACTTTGGTGCTGAATTCGCTTACGCGGGCAATGTGGTCTCCCGTAAGTGTGGAGTTCCGTACCTCTACCGCCTCGAACTCATGGGAACCCCGGACGACGTCATCGCCGTCCGTGAGGGTCTGGAAGATTTCTGGAAGGAACTCTCGTGCCACCAACCGTCACAGCTGCAGAACCGGTAGCCGCCACCACGCACGCGCTGCCCGGTGAGAGCGACTACCACGCTCTCAACGCGATGCTCAACCTGTACGACGCGGACGGCAAGATCCAGTTCGACAAGGATGTGCTCGCGGCGCGGGAGTACTTCCTGCAGCACGTGAACCAGAACACGGTGTTCTTTCACAGCCAGGACGAGAAGCTCGATTACCTGATCGAGAAGGAGTACTACGAGCGCGAGGTGCTCGACCAGTACAGCCGCAACTTCGTCAAGCAGCTGCTGGACCGGGCCTTCGCCAAGAAGTTCCGTTTCCCGACGTTCTTGGGCGCATTCAAGTACTACACCAGCTACACCCTGAAGACTTTCGACGGCAAGCGCTACCTGGAGCGGTTCGAGGACCGCGTCGTCATGGTCGCCCTCACCCTGGCCGCTGGTGACACCGAGCTGGCCGAGAAGCTTGTCGACGAGATCATCGACGGCCGGTTCCAGCCGGCCACCCCGACGTTCCTCAACTCGGGCAAGAAGCAGCGCGGCGAGCCCGTGTCGTGCTTCCTGCTGCGCATCGAGGACAACATGGAGTCCATCGGCCGCTCCATCAACTCGGCGCTGCAGCTGTCCAAGCGCGGCGGCGGAGTTGCGTTGCTGCTCAGCAACATTCGTGAGCACGGCGCGCCGATCAAGAACATCGAGAACCAGTCTTCGGGCGTCATCCCGATCATGAAGCTGCTGGAGGACTCGTTCTCCTACGCCAACCAGCTCGGTGCCCGCCAGGGCGCGGGTGCGGTGTACCTGCACGCGCACCACCCCGACATCTACCGCTTCCTCGACACCAAGCGCGAGAACGCCGACGAGAAGATCCGGATCAAGACGCTGTCGCTGGGTGTCGTGATCCCGGACATCACGTTCGAGCTGGCGAAGAAGAACGAGGACATGTACCTCTTCTCGCCGTACGACGTCGAAAAGGTCTACGGACTGCCGTTCGCCGACGTCAACGTTACCGAGAAGTACTACGAGATGGTCGACAACGGCGCCATCCGCAAGACGAAGATCAAGGCGCGCGAGTTCTTCCAGACGCTCGCCGAGCTGCAGTTCGAGTCGGGCTACCCGTACATCATGTTCGAGGACACGGTGAACCGGGCCAACCCGATCGACGGCAAGATCACGCACTCGAACCTGTGCTCGGAGATTCTGCAGGTGTCGACGCCGTCGCTGTACAACGACGATCTGTCCTACGCCAAGGTCGGCAAGGACATCTCGTGCAACCTGGGCTCGCTGAACATCGCGAAGGCCATGGATTCGCCGGACTTCGCGCAGACCATCGAGGTGGCGATTCGTGCCCTGACCGCGGTGTCGGATCAGACGCACATCTGGTCGGTGCCGTCGATCGAGCAGGGCAACAACGACTCGCACGCCATCGGCCTGGGACAGATGAACCTGCACGGCTACCTGGCTCGTGAGCAGATTTACTACGGCTCCGAAGAGGGCATCGACTTCACCAACATCTACTTCTACACGGTGCTGTTCCACGCGCTGCGCGCCTCGAATCGCATTGCGATCGAACGCGGTACGAAGTTCGGTGGGTTCGAGAAGTCGAAGTACGCCTCGGGTGAGTTCTTCGACAAGTACACCGACCAGGAGTGGGTGCCGAAGACCGACAAGGTCCGCCAGATTTTCGCCGATGCCGGCATTCACATTCCGACGCAGGACGATTGGCGTTCGCTGAAGGAGTCGGTGCAGGCGCACGGCATCTACAACCAGAACCTGCAGGCCGTCCCGCCGACGGGCTCGATCTCGTACATCAACCACTCGACCAGCTCGATCCACCCGGTCGCGTCGAAGATCGAGATCCGCAAGGAAGGCAAGATCGGCCGCGTCTACTACCCGGCGCCGTACCTGACGAACGACAACCTGGAGTACTACCAGGACGCGTACGAGATCGGCTACGAGAAGATCATCGACACCTACGCCGCGGCCACTCAGCATGTGGACCAAGGACTTTCGCTGACGCTGTTCTTCAAGGACACCGCCACGACGCGTGACGTCAACAAGGCGCAGATCTACGCCTGGCGCAAGGGCATCAAGACGCTGTACTACATCCGGTTGCGCCAGATGGCTCTGGAGGGCACGTCCGTGGAGGGTTGCGTCAGTTGCATGTTGTAGTGATTGTTCGCTGACAGCGGGTTTCGTGACGGGTAGAACTCCGACCGGAGGCCTGATCTATGGGGTCAGGCTCCGGTCGGAGTCCGTTTATCGCTATGTCGGCCTCACAACAAAAACCGCGCAAGTACGCCTGCGACAGCATCTGAAAGTTGCTTGGGACGGGAGAAAAACGCCGTTCTACGACTGGTTGCGAAAGCAACAGCGTGACGACCTGGTCGTGGACCCGCTGGACTGGACAGACGGTCTCGACGAGCTAGGCGAGGCCGAGATTGCGTGGATAGCGCTTCTTCGGCAGGAGGGGCATCCACTGTTGAACTTGTCGGACGGCGGGCTCGGACCGACAGGCGTTGTGTGGACCGCGGAGATGCGGGAGGCAGCGAGGATTCGATCGACCGGTCGTAAGATTCCCAGCCGATTCGGTGAGGATGCGCCGTTCTATCGAGGGGAACACTCCGCGGAGCAACGAGCGAAGTGGTCGGCCGCACGTAAAGGAACGAACGTTGGTGCTGACAATCCGAATTTCGGGAAGTTCGGTGCTGATCACCCCAGCTTCGGTCATGTGATGTCGGAAGAGGCTAAGGCCAAGCTTTCAGAGCAGCGGAAAGGCGCCGGAAACCCGAATTTTGGTCGCAGTGCCAGTGCGGAAACGCGCGCCAAAATGTCAGCGGCCCGAAAGGGCCGGCCCATGCCGTCGAGCAAGCGCAGTGCGCATACGAGGTACCACACAAATCGCGGAGTCAAGAAAGACACGTGCCGGTACTGCAATGAAGAGTCGAGTTGAGTCGACCGCGCCTCGTCGACCGCAGCGGGCACCGGTATCCCGCTGACCAACCCCGCTGGCGTGGTGACGACGGCAGCCCGTTGGTCTTCGAAACGCTGCCGGGTATCGGCCGCGCGCAGATCGACACCGCGGTCAACTCTCAGTGGCGTTACCGCGCGGCGCTGCCAAATCCCCTGGCGCACATCGACCCGGTGACGCTCGGTGAGGGTCGGACGCCGTTGATCACTCGGAACTTCGACGGCATCGACGTCGGCCTGAAGGTCGAATCGATGAACCCCACCGGCAGTTTCAAGGACCGCGGCGTCGCCGTGATGGTGACGGCCTTGCGTCACCAGGGCATCGAGCGCGCGCTTGAGGATTCCAGCGGCAACGGGGGATCCTCGGTCGCGGCCTACTGTGCGGCGGCGGGAATCGAAGCCCACATCCTCGTGCCGGCCGCTACCTCGCCGAACAAGATCGTGCAGAGTCGGTGGCACGGCGCGCACATCGAATTGGTTTCCGGCACAAGGCAGGAGGTGGCGGGCGAGGCCGTCCGCCGAGCCGGAACAACGTTCTATGCGAGCCACAACTGGCACCCGTATTTCCTGCAGGGCATCAAGCTGATCGCCTACGAAATTTGGGAAGACCTCGGATTCCGTGCTCCCACTGCGGTTCTCGTTCCTGCCGGTGCCGGCAGCCTGGTCCTCGGCTGTGCCATCGGATTCGGCGAGCTGCACCGGGCCGGCGCGATCGACCGAATGCCACGGATCCTCGTCAGCCAGCCACGGAATTGCTGTCCGTTAGTCACGGCCATCGAGCAGGGCTGGGATGAGGTCGCCGAACACCAGTGGTCGACGACCGCCGCCGAGGGAACAGCCATCGCGAAACCGGTGCGGGACCGCGAAGTCCTGCACGCGATCCGCGACACCGGCGGGACCGCCGTCGCGGTACCGGAGGACGAGTTGCTGCCCGCGGTGGGGGAGCTCGCCAGGGCCGGATTGTTCGTCGAACCCACCAGTGCCCAGGTTCTTCCCGCGCTGCGTCGGCTCCAGGCGGCCGGCGCGATCGACGCCGCGGACACGGTCGTCGCAGTCCTCACCGGTTCGGGGCTGAAGGCCGGTCACCTGCTGACGACGGTGTGACGGCACACCGGACAGGCACGGCCGGCCCACGCTAATTCTGACCATGATTCATGTCGCATTTCAATTGTGACGTGGTTCGCTCAGGTAATTTCCGGGCCATGGCTCAGCGTGAATTCGACCTAGTCCTCTACGGCGCCACCGGGTTTGTCGGCAGGCTCACCGCCGAATACCTGGCCAAGGCGGGTGGGTCGGCCCGGATCGCGCTGGCCGGCCGATCGGCGGACAAGGTGCGTGCGGTGCGGGAGTCACTGGGGGAGGCGGCCCAGAACTGGCCGATCATCGAGGCTGACGCCGGGTCGCCGGCGTCCCTGCTGGCGATGGCCGCGCGCACCCAAGTCGTCATCACCACCGTCGGGCCGTACACCCGCTACGGCCTGCCACTCGTGGCGGCCTGTGTGGAAGCCGGCACCGACTACACCGACCTCACCGGTGAGACCCCGTTCATCCGCGCCAGCGCCGAACAGTTCCACCGGCAGGCCGCCGACGCCGGTGTCCGGATCGTGCACTCCTGCGGATTCGATTCGGTCCCTTCCGATCTCACCGTCTACGCCCTCTACAAGCGGGCGAAAGCTGACGGGGAGGGCGAGCTCACCACGACGAACATGGTGGTGCAGAAGTTCGTTGGCGGGGCGTCCGGCGGCACCCTCGCCTCGATCCTCGAAGCGCGACGCACCATGTCGGCCGACGCCGCCGTCCGCAACGCGATGCTCGATCCCTACACGCTGAGCACCGATCGCGGCGCCGAGCCCGATTTCGGCCGTCAGACCGATACCCCGTTGCGGCGCGGCAACCAGATCGCCCCCGAACTCGAGGGCAGCTGGACAGGTGCATTCATCATGGCGGTGGAAAACTCGCGAATCGTGCGGCGTAGCAACGCACTTCTGGACTGGGCGTACGGGCGCAAGTTCCGGTACGCCGAGCAGGTAAGCGCCGGCCCTTCGGTACTCGCGCCCGTGCGTGCGGCAGTCTCGACGGCGGCCCTTGCCGGGCTGTCTGCGGTGGGCAGCCGCTACGCCGACACGGCGCCCGCGCGGTTCTTCGAACGCCTCCTGCCCAAGCCCGGCACCGGACCGAGCGAAAGTGCCTTGAACAAAGGGCAATACCGCATCGAGACCTACACGACCACGACGACCGGGGCCCGGTACCGAGCCGTCATCGCCCAGCAGGGCGACCCCAGCTATATCGCGACCGCGGTCCTGCTGGGTGAGAGCAGTCTTGCGCTCGCGCTGGACCGCGACAAGCTCTCGGATCTGCGTGGGGTACTGACCCCGGCGGCGGCGCTGGGCGACGCGCTACTGGCCCGCCTGCCCGCGGCCGGGGCGACGTTCGAGACCGTCCGCCTGGACTGAGTGCCGGACTGAAAGCCAATCACCCTCTCACGCAAGGGCATAACGCTGGCGGGGACGGCCGGTGGAGCCGTACTGCAGGCCCATCGTGATAGTGCCGGCCCGTACCAGATCCGCGAGATAGCGCCGCGCGGTCGCGGGGGAGACGCCCACCAGTTGCGCGATCTCGTCTGCCAGTAGTGGTTCACCCGCCTCACGGAGCGCGTCCACGATCAGGCGCTCGGTCGGCGAGGCGCCGTCGTCTTTCTTGGTGGCCGGGCGCTCGGACCGCAGCACCGAGACCGCCGAGTCCACCTGTTCCTGCGTCAGGTGCGGGCCATCGAGGATCCGCCGATACGCCGTGTATGCCGCCAGGCGCCGCGCCAACTCGGTGTTCGGAAACGGCTTGATCAGATAGTGGAGGGCGCCCGCGGCGAGCCCGGCCCGGATGCTGGCCGCATCGTCAGCGGCACCGAGGATGAAGGCGTCGCAGCGCAGGCTGCGCACCAGGTCGATGCCGGAGCCGTCCGGCAGGTAGACGTCGACCAGTGCGAGGTCCACCGGTGCCTGCGCGGCGTCGGCGCCGGCCACGATCGTCCTAGCTTCCGCGATGGTTCGCGCCGAGCCGACCGTGACCAATCCGAGCATCGAATCGACCACCGAGGCGTGCAACGCGGCGACCCGAAAGTCGTCGTCCACCACCAGGATTCGCAGCTCACGCGTCATCGCCCAGAACACCTCCCGGAATCGTCGCCAGCACCGTGGTCGGCGCGCCGTCCGTGCCGCCGCGAGCGGCGATGGTGACGTCGCCACCATGCCCGCGCGCCACTTGCCGTGCGATGGCCAGACCCATACCGCGCCCACCCGGCACCGTCGGATCGGACCGCGTCGTAACTCCTTCGAGGAAAGGGTCGTCAACGGTGAAACCGGGCCCGGTATCCGTCACCACGATCACCAGATCATGCCCGTCGCGCAGCAGGTCCAGCTCCACCGTCGGAACGCGCGCGTCGGGCGCCGCATTCTCGGCTGCCGCGTCGATCGCGTTGTCGAGCAGATTCCCGACCACGGTGGTGGTGTCCACCGGGTGGGCGAGTGCGCCGACAAGCGCCGTCTCTTCGCCCACCCGCAGCACGACGCCGCGTTCGTGCGCACGGGCGGCCTTCGCGCCGACGAACGCCCGTAGATGCGGCTCGTCCAGGCGTTCCAGACCTGGCACCGGGGCCACGCCGGCTCGCCCGGTGATCTCGTCCAGGTACCTCAGTGCCTCGGCCGTCCGATTGTCGCGGAGCAGGCCTGACACCACGTGCAGACGGTTCGCCGACTCATGGCGCTGTGCCCGTAGCGCCGAGCTCATCGCCTGCACCGAGTCCAGCTCCCGGGTGAGCGCCTCGATGTCGGTACGGTCCACGGCAGTGAGCACCGTGCCCAGATCGGTGCCGCCGCGGTGCACGCGCCGGGACGACACCAGCACCACACGTTCGTTGACGGCCGCGGCCACCGGCACCGTCGTCGGCTCCGCCGCGACCGCCGACACACGGGGCGTCAGGCCCAGCTCGCTGAGCGGCGTCCCCGGTGCGGCGGTGATGCCGAGCAACTCCCGCGCCCGCTCGTTGATCACCCGGGCGATGCCGTCCGCGTCGATCGCGACGACGCCCTCGGCGCCCGAATGCAGCACCGCATCCTGCTCGCGGATCAGCTCGGCCATCTCCTCGGGCTCCAGGCTCAGGGTGAGGCGGCGCCAGCGCCTGGTCAACAGCGCCGACCCGATCGCCCCAACCGTCAGCGCAACCGCCACCAACGTGATCAGCAGCATCAGGGTGCGGTGGGTGGCCTGGTTGACGGTGTCCATCGGCACGCCGACGCTGACCAGGCCGACGACCGTGCCGTCCAGACCGCGGATCGGGGCCTTCGCGCGGACCGAATCGCCGAGGGTGCCCTGCTGCACCGTCAGCTCGGACTCGCCCCCGAGTACGGCGGAGGGATCGGTGCTGAGGGGCCGGTCCAGCTGCGCCGGGTCCGGATGTGCGATGCGATATCCGGCGTCGTCGGCGATCACCACGAACAACACTCCGGTACGGGCCGTGATGGCCGCGGCCTGCCGCTGCAGCGGGGCGGCGGCCAGTTCGGCGGCGGTGGCCGGGTGCCCGGCCCGGCGTGCCGCGGATTGGGCGGCAGCGCCGGCCTGGACCTCCTGATCCGAGGCCACCGTCTCGGCGATGGCCTGCGCGCGGCGGGCGAATTCGGTGCGGGTCTGCGTGTCGGTGCGGTGGATGATGATGCCGAAACCGGCGGCCAGGCTGGCGGTCACGATCACCATCTGCAGGATCAGGATCTGCGTGCGTAATCGGATCCTCGGCATGAGGGTCGAGGCTATCGCCGTCGACGGCGGATCGGCCGCGGATCGGCGCGTCAGAGCGGTATCTGGCCGAGGGCGACGCCCACCACCAGCATCGTCAGCGAGACCACCGCCGCGCGCCACAGCACCTTCTTGTGGTGATCGGCGAGCCCCACGCCGGCCAGCGCGACCAGCAGCAGGATCGCCGGGACCAGTGGGCTCTGCATATGGAACGGCTGCCCGGTGATCGACGCCCGCGCCATCTCGGCCGCACTGATCCCGTAATGGCTCGCGGTCTCCGAGAGCACCGGCAGGACGCCGAAGTAGAAGGCGTCGTTGGACATCAGGAACGTGAACGGGATGGACAGCACACCGGTGATCACGCCGAGGTGCGGACCCATCGACTCGGGGATGATGCCGGTGACCCAGGTGGCCACCGCCTCCACCATGCCGGTGCCCTTGAACACTCCCGTCAGTACCGCGGCGGCGAACACCATGCCCACCACCGACACGATCGACGACGAATGCCGGGTGATCGCCGCCTGCTGTTCGGCCACTTGCGGGAAGTTCACCATGAGGGCCACGGCGGCGGCGATCATGAAGAGCACCGGGATCGGCAGGATGTCCATGGTGAGCACCGCGAGCAGCGCGACGGTGACAATGGCGTTGAACCACAGCAGCTTTGGTCGGGCGAACGCGCCGGAGATCGCGCCCGAGTCGTCGGCGGCACCCTCGAATGCGTCGCCGCCGCTGAGGCCCGCCGGCTCCGGGCCGGCGCCGACACCCGCCAGGACCCGTTCGCGGACCACGATGGAACCGATCCGCTTGCGCTCCAGCACTCCCAGGTGCCACGCGAAGGCCAGCACGATGAACATTCCGGCGATCAGCGACGGGATCATCGGGACGAACACCTCGGACGGAGATATCTTCAGCGCGGCCGCGGCACGTGCCGTCGGGCCGCCCCACGGCACGATGTTCATGGTGCCGTTCGCCAACCCGGCGACCACGGTGAGCACCACCGGGCTGACGCCCAGCTTCAGATACAGCGGCAGAAGCGCGGAGACCGTGACGATGAACGTCGTCGAACCGTCACCGTCGAGCGAGACCACCGCGGCGAGCACCGCGGTGCCGACCACCAGTCGCGCCGGATCGTGGTCCACCACGCGGATCACGGTGCGGACGACCGGATCGAACAGCCCGACATCGATCATGATCCCGAAGAACACGATCGCGAAGAACAGCATCGCGGCGGTGGGCGCCAGATCCTTGATGCCGTCGGTGATCATTTTCCCGATCCCGCTGCCCGCTCCCGCCAGCAGGCCGAAGGTCACGGGAACGGCGATCAGCGCCACGATGGGCGTGGCGCGTTTGGTCATGATGACGACCATGAAGGCGGCGACCATGGTCAGGCCGAGGGCAACCAACATCAGCTATCTCCTGAGGGTGTGACTGGAGCAATCTCAGAAGGGTCGCTGTAACCGGCATCACAACGCGAGCTTGTACGTATTAGTCAGGCTTTTGCGTGTTTTGCGCAGCTTTCTTCTATTCGGCCACGCCCGCGGCCGCCGGGGTCATCGCGAAGATTTGCCAGGAGTGGCCGTCGAGGTCGTTGTAGCTGCGGCCGTACATGAAGTCCTCGTCATCGGTGTCGCCTGCCGTTGCCCCTGCGGCGAGGGCACCGTCCACGAGCTTGTCCACACACTCACGGCTGTCGACGCTCAAGCAGACGACGCACTCCTTGGTCTTCGAAGCGTCGGCAGTTTCGGCAGGGTGCAGGGAGTCGAAGACGTCGCGTTGGGTCAGCATCGCGAACTGGTTCTCCCCGAGCGTCAACGTCACCGCGTTGTCGCTGCTGAAGTCCTCGTTGAACGAATAGCCGAGGCCGGCGAAGAACTTCCGCGAGCGCGCGACGTCGGCGACGGGCAGGTGGACGAAGATCATGGCGTGCATCGGGCTGCTCCTGTGGTCCGCGGCGCCCGGAAGCGGGTGCCGTCACAGGGGTAGACAGCCGGCCCGCGCACAACTCATCGCGTGCGTGAAGATGATCCGATGTCGACGACCGTTCAAGTCATCCTGGTCACCGCTCTCGTCTTCGGGATCGTGATCGCGATCTTCGGCGCGGTCTACGCGTGGGAGAAATGGGGCAAGGGCACGCGGTTGGAGCAGCGGGCCGATCGATTCTTCGATCGGTTGAGCGACATGTTCGACCGCTAGCGACGGTTTCGAAGGCTCAGGGGAAGGCGTACTCGACGACCACGGGCGCGTGGTCCGACAGCCGCGCAATGGGCTCGGCTTCCTTGTCGACCGTCACCGACACGGCGGTCCGCGCAAGCCGAGGCGTGGCGAGGTGATGGTCGATGCGCCAGCCCACGTCCTTGACGAACGACTCACCGGCCCAGCTCCACCAGGACAGCGGCCCGGGGCGGTCGCCGTGCAGCGTCCGGACCACGTCGACCAGCGTGCGCGGCCCGATCTGCGCGTCCAGCCAGGCACGTTCCTCCGGGAGGAAGCCCTCCATCTTCTGCGCCGCCCGCCAATTGGTCACGTCGTGTGGCAGGTGGGCCACGTTCAGGTCGCCGAGCAGCAGGAACTCGCGGCCCGCCGCGAGCGCCGCCCGGCGGTTCCGGCCCAGCTCGCGCGCGAACGCCCCGAGGAAGCGCATCTTCCGTTCGTACTTGGCGCCGCCGTCCGGAATGTCGCGTATGTTGCCGGGCCGCTGCAGGTGCGCGGGCAGGCCGCCCTTCGGCAGGTAGAGGCAGGCCACCGTGAGGGGAGCGTCCGCAAGGTCGACCTCGAGGTACCGGCCCTCGAGCGCATGGACCCCGAGGCCGCGGCTGCGCGGCGGATGCGAGACCCAAGTCCGCACGTCCGCCGGTGCCTCACGCGTCAGGATGGCGACGCCGTTGCGGCCGGGGATCGAGCCGCTGTCGATTGCCGCGTGATATCCGTCGAACGCGCCGACCTCCGCGGGCGGGCAGCGCAACTCCTGCAGGGCCACCACGTCGAGTCCCCGCCTGGCGAGCCAGGCGTCGAAGCCGCGGCGGCGTGCCGCCCGGATCCCGTTGACGTTGAACGTGGCGATGCCCAGTAGCGGGTTCGGTGTGTCAGCCATCGGGTCTACCCAAGCAGATCGCCGCGGTGACCGTTCGGCGGACTCGGCATGTCCACCGATCGGGGGAGAACGGTTCCACCGGCGAATCCGCTGTTCGGGGGAATCCGGGAAGTCGCCGTGCGCGGAATAGTTGTCGGTGTCAGAGGAAAGGTCCAAAACCCTTCTCGAGTAACAACATTCACGTACAGGAGGCCCCATGAACATCACGACGGCTCGTATCGCCGCGGCCGGAACGGGCATCGCCGCCGCGCTGTCCTTCGCCGCTGTCGCCAACGCGGGCACCATGCCGGTCACTCATCCCGGCGAGCCGACCATCGCGATGACGATCACCAACCACACCGACAAGGTTCAGTTCCTGCAGGGCGACGGGACGAGCCCCAACGGCAAATGGGTCGACGGTCCTCAGCGGCTACTGGCACCCGGCGCCACCGAAACCGTGACAGCCGTTGCGCCACAGGGCGACTCGCTCGACATGCACGTCGCCTACCGGGTTGGTGTCGGCGGCCCGACCGCCACCTACGAGGTCAACGACTCGAAGACCAACACGAATGTCGCGAACACCAGTGTCACCGGTTTTCTCGCCAAGAACTACTGGATCAATCACAGCTTCAGCAGCCATTACCCCAACACCAACGTGGGCTTCGATCTCTGGTGAGTGCTGCTGTGACGACCGGTGGTAGGTGGCGACCGGTCGTCAGGCTTCGCGCGCCTGATCCGCGTGCAGTGCCTTGATCCGCCGCTGCTCGCGCAGTACCTGCTGGTAGCTCTCGCGTTCGATGATCAGCCAGTCCGGCTTCTCCTCGAGCAGGGCGTCGATCTGCTCGGTGGTCAGCGCCTTCTCGACGCCGCCGCGTGCGAGGCCGGCGATCGAGATACCCAGCTTGGCGGCCACCAGGTTCTTGGGGTGCGGCCCGTTCTTGCGAAGGTCCTTGAGCCACTGTGGCGGATCGGCCTGCAGCGCCGCCAGGTCGGCGCGGGTGATCGCGTTCTCCTGGAACTCGGCAGGTGTCGCGGGCAAGTACACGTCCAGCTTCTTCGCCGCGGTGGCGGGTTTCATGGACTGCGCGTTGGGCCTGCTCATGGGCATCAGCCTATCGGTAGGTCGCTGCGATGACCCCGTACGATCCGCGACGTGGAGTTTTCGACTCTGGATCTCGCGACCCGCAAGTTCTGGCGGGCCACCGGCAGAGGCGTCGACCTCGACGGCGTCGATGCCTGGCTGCAGGCGCCACTCGGGTCCCGGGGCGGCGGGAACAACTGGCTGCGTGATGAAGCGGCCCGCCGCGGTGGCGCGCTGCGCGACGACGACCCCGACGCCGGTTTGCAGCCCGATCTCGAGGGACTGTCCGGGCCCGGATTCGATGCCGCGGCCGTCCACCCGATGATTCACGACTTCTACACCCACACGGCGCGCTGGCGGATGGAGGTGTGGAGCAGCTGGTCACCGTTGTTCTGGCCGGGCGGCGAATTGATATCGCGCATGTTCGGTAAGCGGGTACAGCAACTGGCGCTACCGATGCGTCCCCTTGACGTGGCACGCGGCATCGATGGTCGGGTCTCGGTGATCACCGACGGCACCGGCGCGCAGGTCGCGGCCGGCTGGATCCGGACCTTGCGCGGCAACGGCGACACCGTGTTCAGCGGATGCTATTCGCGCAGAACGCTTCCCGGTGCCGACCGGGCCAGCGTGCACGTGACGTTCCCGTTGGAAGAGGGCAACGTCCAGGTCTTCCTGCGGCCGCAGCACCTGCCGGACGGCGGTCTGCGGTTGTCTTCCCCGGCCGGCCCGTGGGGCGCTGACGGGGCGTACGTCCTGGTGCGCGACCGCGGGCGCTACTTCGCGCGGCGGGTACCCGTGCATGAGACGTTCGACCTCTACGTCGACCGTGAGCAGGTACTTCGCACCGACCATGTGCTGCGGATGTGGAACCTGCCGGCCGTCCGCCTGCACTACAAGCTGGAACGCCGCGGGACGTAACCGGTACGCCCGTCCCAGTAGCCGTGTTCGGACAGCGGCCGGAACCGGTAGGTCGCGAACTCATGATGAAAGTCGCGGCGGCGGCGCTCGGCCATCGCGTCGGCATGCCGTGCCGGGTCGGCGAGCTCGGCCACTTCACCCCGGCCATGCACCATGTCCGTCATCGCCCGCACCGAGTTCCAGATCGAGAAGGTCGAGATCGAGCGGGGCGGGCGCACCGCCGCCAGCGCCAGGGTGGCGTCCGGATGATCACGGACCAACCGCTCGACCGGCTTGCCCCACGTGAGGAAGCGCGGTACCTCGGGCAACCGCATGCGGGCCAGGGTGACGGCGACGACGGGCTCGTCAGCGTCGGAGGCATCGGCCTCCTGCGGCAAATCGGGGAGCGCCACGAGCGTGGACCAGCGCCGCAGAAACGTCATCCGGACATGCCAGCCGGCGGCCAGACGCGTGCCCGGACCGGCGAGAAAGGTGTCGATCGCGGCCTCGTCGTCCCACCGGGCGAACATCGCCAGCCGCCGCAACTGCAGCCGGTCGGGGGAGACCGTCGGCGCGCCGAGCCGCATCAGCGACAGGCATTCCGCGTAGCGCAGCCCCGTCACCCGGTCAGGATGAGGTGGTCGCCGCAGCAGCGGCACCGTCGCCGTGACAGGCATCTCGACGAGATGGAACGTGAAGACGCCGAGCCCGGTCATGACCCAATTATCGGCGCTGACCACGAACCGCCCGACGCGCGTTTGGGTAGCGTGATCGCCGTGCCACCGTCCTCCTTGTCGGCCTCATTGACCCTCGGATACGTCCCCGGCGGGACGCCCGCGAAGTGGGCGCGGATCTGGTCCGAGCGTCATCCCGAGGCAGCGCTGGTTCTGCATCCGGTCGCCGCGGCAGATGCGGCCGACGCACTCCGGGCCGGCACCGTCGATGTGGCGCTGCTCCGGCTGCCGGCGGACACGAGTGGCCTGGCCGTCATCTCGCTGTACGAGGAGACGACGGTGGCCGTGGTGCCGACCGATCATCTGCTCACCGCGGTCGACGAGATCGCCGCCGCCGACCTCGACGGCGAGCCGATCCTCGTACCGCTCGACCATGTGGTCGCGTGGGCCGACGCCCCGGGCGCGCCCGTCGACCATCGGCCCGAAACCACCGAGGACGCAATCGAACTCGTCGCCGCCGGAATGGGCGCGCTCATCGTCCCGCAGTCGCTTGCGCGGCTGTATCACCGCAAGGACCTCACCTATCGGCCGATCACCGACGCACCGACCTGCCCCGTCGCACTCGCTTTTCCGGAAGGGGAGCAGTCGGAGCTGGTCGAGGAGTTCATCGGCATCGTGCGGGGCCGGAAAGCCAGTTCGTCGCGGGGGCAGGCCGAACCGGCGCCGAAACGCAGCGCGCGGGAGAAGACCCTCGCCAAGCAGGCGGCCCGGGCCGCGGCGGGCAAAGTCGCGCGAAAGCCGGGCCAGGCCAAGCGCGGTCGGCGCTGACGCCGTCGTACCTGTCGCGTTTGCCCGGCGCTACTACACTCCCAGGCCATGAGCAGACCGTCGGCGGGCACAGGCAAAACCACCGCGCCACGATCCGCGACATCAGGAAGTCCGCGCACGATACGCGGTCTCGACGCCGAGCAGCGCCGAATCCACCGCCGGGAACAACTGCTGGCATCAGCGTTCGAGCTGTTCGCCCGCGACGGCTATGCGAATACTTCGATCGAGCAGATCTGCCAGAACGCGTTCGTGGGGAACAAGGCGTTCTACGAGACGTTCGACAGCAAAGAAGACTGCTACATCGAGTTGCTCCGGCAAATCGCCGAGCGAATCGAACGCCATGTTGTCGAGATCCTCGACAGCGCACCGGATGACAACGACGAGACCGTCCGGCTGTTGCTGTCGGCGTTCGCCCACGCTCTGGTCGATGACCCACGGATTGCGGTGGTGGCGTTCGGGGAATGCGCGGGTATCTCGCCGCGGGTCGAGCGACAGCGTCGCGAGAATCGGCGTTGGACCGCAACGTTTGTCGAAGACTTGTGGCGGCGTCGCGAGTTCCCGGAGATCGCGGACAATGCCGCGGTCGACTTCCACGCGCTGGCGGTCCTGACGGTCGGTGGTCTGTTCGAGGCTGTTGCCGACTGGCTGCACGACCACGAAGCCGACCCCGAATCGCGCCCGAGCATCGACACCCTGATCGGCAATCTGACGAGCTTCATGGCAGTGGTGCGGGCCGGTATCGCCGCCTCGGTGCGGTGATCGCGGTCCCGTCATACCTGCTGATCGCCGATTGCGGACGGTTTTGAACAAGACTTCTTGTTTTTAAAAAGAACTCTTGTTTTCAAATGCGGGATTGCTATAGCGTCCTGCGGCTATGGGGGTCAACTCAACACAACAATGGCAATCATCGCGGTGGACGACCACGGTCTTGGCGAGGGGTGTCGCGGTCGGCATCGCGGCGGCGGCAGTGGCCGGTGTGGCGGCACCGGGCGCTCCGATCGTGTCGCAGGTCGCCGTACGGCTCGTCGACACCACGATCGGCATCGGTGGCTCCTTCGACCCGCTCGGGCTGAGCATCCCGATGTTCTTCTACGGAACCGCTGTCCCGCAAGGAGATTCGTTCCACGTTGTGCCCTACCCGGGGCAGATCAACGTCGAGTGGCCGATCATCTCCGCGCTGCCGGGTTTGTCGGGTATTCCGTACTGGCCGCATTCCTTGAAGCAGTCCGAACGCATCGGTGCCGGATATCTGGAGCAGGACATCGCCAAACAGGCACCGGGCGAGAAGATCACCATCCTCGGCATGTCCCAAGGGGCCGAGGTTGCCGAGATCGCGCGCGCCGACATGGCCAAGGACCCGGCCTATGTGGCCCATGCGGGCGACTACACGTTCACCCTCATCGGCGATCCGTACCAGCCGAACGGTGGAATCCTGTCCCGCTTCACCGCATGGAGTCGCATGCCGATCCTCGGTGATCTCTTTCCGTTCGGACGGCCGGGGCCGTCCGACAGCCCGTTCCAGACCACGGTCTACCAGAACCAGTACGACGGATTCGCTGATTTCCCGGCGTATTTCAACCCGCTGGCCGTGGTCAACGCCGTCATGGGCATCGTGTTCGAGCATGTCCTGCCCGGGTATGCGTTGGAGCCCAAGGTCAGTTCGAACACGGTCAGCACCACCGTGGGCAACACCACGTACGTGACCTTCCCGCAGCGCCTGCCGCTGCTCGCGCCCCTGCGCCTTGCCGCATCGCTGATCGGGGCGCAGCGCCTCGTCGACGCTATGGACCCGGTTCTGCGCGTCATCATCGAAAGCGCTTATGAGCGCACGGCGGATCCCAGCCAGGTCAAGCAATTCAGCTGGACCACGCCGCAGGCCAAGATCAGCGCCGCCCTCAAAGAGTTGCCCGGAGCGCTGGCACAGTCGGTGCAGATTCTCCGCACCGGCAGCTATACGCCCACGCTGCCGCAACCGACGGTGGATGCCACCGAACCGGCCACACCCACCACCGACCATCCGGCGAAGTCGGTGGACAACTCGCCGCTGGCCAAGGCGATCCGTCAGTCGGTGGTGAATCTGACTGCGGCGCTGACGAATATCACGCGTCCGGTGGCCAAGCTGTTGCAGGTGGTCGGCGGCCAGAAGCCGACGTCGGCCACGCCGCCGAGTACCGCACCGAAGTCCGTCGCCGCGGCGACGACGCCCCAGGCAGTGCCGACAACCGCAAGCCGCCTCGCGGCAACGGCACCGCGGACGGCGACGTCAGGGGACCCGGACTCGACCGCGCCCTCGGCGAGCGCGGTGGCCCCGTCGTCATCGGCCGCCTCGAAGGGGAAACCGGTGAAGCGTGGGCAGGGTCGGCCAGCGGCGGACCCGGTCGTGCCGGTGCGGCAGACCCGCGATCGGCGGCCACAACCCGCGGACACCGGTCATGTGGACGCCGGTCATGCGGACGCCGGTATCGACGCGACCACACCGTCCGTCAAAGCCGGCGATCGGCGGCGCGAATCCACCAGGAGCACAACCAAATCCGACGCGCCCGCCGGCGCGAAGGCCGATCACACGCCGTCAGGCAAGGGCGCGCGGCCGGCCGCGTAGTCAGGTGTGTGCCGGCCCCTCGGCCTTCTTGTACAGCGACTTGAGCAGCACATCACGAAAGACGCGGCTGTCGACCGCGCGGCGGCCGGCCTCGGCCACCCACGGGATGCCGGCCAGCTTGTGAAAGAACCGGCCGCGCCGGTACTCGCGGCCCCACGCCGCCTCGATGCGCTGCTGGTAGTTGGTGAAGTCGTCGGGACCGCCGTTGGTCAGCGCGGCGACGGCGCATTCGCCTGCGGCCAAACCGGATTCGAGTGCTTTTGAGATGCCCGCACCGGAGGCCGGCTTGCCGGCGCCCAGCGCATCACCGGCGAACAGGACGCCGGGCTGCCACGGCGGCCATGCGGTGAACCCCATGGGCAGGCGCCAGGCTCGCACGCTCCGGTTCTTCTTCAACTCGTCGATCGACGGCAGCGCCCAGTCGCGCGGCAGCGTGTGCAGGAAGTCGCCGAGGAACCGGGTGGCGTTGATGGCCTGCCAGTTGCGGTAGCTGTTGACGTAGCCGAGGCCAATGTTGAAGGTGCCGTTGCCCATCGGGAACACCCAGCCGTAGCCGGGCAGCTGGTCACCGTCGAACAGCAGCTTGAGGTAGATCTCCAGCGCGTCGGAGTCGGGACGCTCGGCCGGCATCTCGGCGCGAATGGCGATCGCCGAATAGCCGTGATAACTCGAGTCGACATGCAGCGCGCGTTTGATCGGGGAATAGGCGCCGTCGGCTGCGATCACGGCGTCCGCGTGCACCGTCTCGCCATCCTTCAGCACCACACCGGTGACCCGGCCGTCGTCGTTGCGCTCGACACCGGCCACCTCGCCACCCTGGCGGACTTCCGCGCCCGCGGCCGCGGCATGGCCGAGCAACAGCGCATCCAGGTGGGTACGGCTGACGGTGCAGCCGTGGTCGGGCATGCCGGGGCGGCGCGGGAACGACAGCTCCCATTGGTGCGGGCTGAACACCGTGACCCGATTGATCCGGTGGAACCGGGCGACCTCGTCCGTCAGGCCCATCTTCTGCAGGTAGCTGACCCCGCGGGCCGTCAGGCCGTCGCCGCACGGCTTGTCGCGCGGGAAGGTGGCCTTGTCGATGACGAGCACGCTGGCGCCGGTTTGCGCGGCCTGCCACGCAGCCGCCGATCCGGCGGGACCTCCGCCGGCGACGATGACGTCGTACCGCTGCACCATGTAATCAATTCCTTGTCGGGCCGGTACTTTCGGGCGAGGCCTGACGCCGATGCTACGCGTGCAGCCTGTTGATCCGCTGGCTGTGACGAGGCGTCCGAAGGTGTGACATGCGCCGCGCCGGGCAGTCTGAGCAGGTCAGATTTGGCCCGCCCGGTACAGTGGCGGGGTGCGCAGGCCATCTCTTCCACGCACCGGCATCCAGGCCGGGGTGAAAGTTCCTGGTGTGCCGGGCGTGAACGTTCCGTCGGTCACCGTGCAGGTGAAGGTCACTCCGCCCAAGGGTGCGCCCGAGAAGGTGGACGCCCGTAGCGAGCGCTGGCGCGAACACCGGCTCAAGGTCCGCGAGGAGATCGTCGACGCCGCGTTCCGCGCGATCGACCGGCTCGGCCCGAACGTCAGCGTGCGGGAGATCGCCGAAGAGGCCGGCACCGCCAAGCCCAAGATCTACCGGCACTTCGCCGACAAATCCGACATGTTCTCGCAGATCGGCGAGCGGATGCGCGACATGTTGTGGGCGGCCGTCATTCCGTCCATCGACATCGAGCACGATTCGACCGGGCAGATCATCGGCCGCGCCGTCGAGCACTATGTGGACCTGGTGGACCAGCACCCCAACGTGGTGCGCTTCCTGCTGCAGGGCAGGTTCGCCGACCAGTCCGCCGCCGCGATGACGACCGTCAACCGCGGCCGCGACATCACCCTGGCGATCGCCGCCATGATCAGCGGCGAACTCAAGGACATGGATCTGGATTCGGCCATCTTCGAGCTGGCGGCGTTCACGCTGTTCGGCGCGGCCGCATCGGCGACCGACTGGTGGCTCGGCGGCAGTGATGAAACTCCGCGCCGGCTGCCCCGAGACCAGTTCGTCGCGCACATGACCACCATCATGATCGGCGCCATCAACGGCACCGCCAGGTTGCTCGGCATCCGGTTCGACCTGGACCTGCCGGTGCACGACGCGGTGCGCCGCGAAGAGTCCGTCGGCTGACGATTCCGCTCCTGACGTGGTGCGTTGACACCTCGCGGGTCGGACCGGAGACTGTGCAGTATCCGGTACCGCCGTTCCCAGGAAAGAGCAGGTTCATGACGGTCGAGCAGTCAACTGGAGCGCAGTCCGTCGGCAACGAGGCCGCCGAGCCCATCGTGACGCGCGCGGTGATCATCGGGTCCGGTTTCTCCGGTCTGGGCATGGGCATCGCGCTGCGCAAGCAGGGCTTCGGCGAGCGCGACTTCCTGATCCTGGAGAAGGCCGACGAGGTCGGCGGCACCTGGCGCGACAACACCTACCCGGGCTGCGCGTGCGACATCCCGTCACACATGTACTCGTTCTCCTTCGAGCCGAAGGCCGACTGGACGCACATGTGGTCGTTCCAGCCCGAGATCTTCGACTACCTCAAGGGCGTCACCGACAAGCACAACCTCCGCCGCAACATCCGGTTCAACACCCATGTCGACCGCGCGCACTGGGACGAAGACGAGCGGCGCTGGCACGTCTACGACACCGACGGCCAGGAGTACATCGCGCAGTTCCTGATCTCCGGTGCGGGCGGCCTGCACATCCCGGCGGTTCCCGAAATCGAAGGCAGCGACGAATTTGCCGGTGCCGCTTTCCATTCCGCACAGTGGGACCACAGTGTCGACATCACCGGCAAGCGCGTCGCGGTGATCGGGACCGGCGCCAGCGCCATCCAGATCGTGCCCGCGATCGTC
Source organism: Mycobacterium toneyamaense (assembly GCF_055384815.1). Taxonomy (NCBI): domain Bacteria; kingdom Bacillati; phylum Actinomycetota; class Actinomycetes; order Mycobacteriales; family Mycobacteriaceae; genus Mycobacterium; species Mycobacterium toneyamaense. Next base: position 3,905,690 of record NZ_AP040333.1, on the reverse strand, counting down.
GACCAGGTGTCCGAGTTGCACCTGTACCAGCGCACCCCGGCGTGGGTCATGCCGCGGCCCAACAACGCTTTTCCGGAATGGATGAAGAACACCTTCCGCCGGGTGCCGGGTACGCGGGCGCTCATGCGGGATGCCATCTACTGGATCCACGAAGGCGTCGGCTTCGCGATGACCAAGCAGCCGCGGCTGCTCAAAATCGGTGAGCTGCTGGGCAAATGGAACATCAACCGCAGCATCAAAGATCCCGAGCTGCGCCGCAAGCTGACGCCGAACTACGTGGCCGGCTGCAAGCGAATCCTGAACTCCGACACCTACTATCGCGGCATCGCCAACCCGAAGACGCAGGTCTTCACCGAGGGCATCGAGCGGATGACCGCGGCCGGCATCGTCACCCGCGACGGCGTCGAGCACCCCGTCGACGTGGTGGTGTGGTGCACCGGTTTCCACGTCACCGACTCGTACACCTACGTCGACATCAAGGGCCTCGGGGGAGAGGACCTGGTCGACCGGTGGAACCGCGAGGGGATGGCGGCGCACCGCGGCATCACCGTGGCGAACATGCCGAACCTGTTCTTCCTGCTCGGCCCGAACACCGCGCTCGGCCACAACTCGGTGGTGTTCATGATCGAGTCGCAGATCCGCTACGCCGCGCAGGCCATCGCCGCGGCCGACAAGGCGGGCGCCGCCGCACTGATGCCGAGCCGCCGCGCCCAGGACGAGTACAACGCCGAACTGCAGCAGAACCTGGCCGGCACGGTGTGGAGCACCGGTGGTTGCCACAGCTGGTACATGGACGAGCACGGCGTGAACCGCACCCTGTGGAGCGGCATGACCTGGCAGTACTGGCTGGAAACCCGGAAATTCAAGTCGACCGAGTATGAGTTCATTCGCTGAATCGGCTCCGCGGGCGCGACACGCGAACACAACTTTTAGCGGTGTTCGGCGATGACAGACACCAGGGGTAGTGTCTGTGGTGCCGATCCGGCAAACACAGTTCCAGGCGAAATGGGGTCACGGTGTCTGAAGGTATGAAGCTGATCGACCGGGCCTCCGCGATCAACTGGAACCGCGTGCAGGACGACAAGGACGCGGAGGTCTGGGACCGTCTCACGGGCAACTTCTGGTTGCCGGAGAAGGTGCCGGTGTCCAACGACATCCCGTCCTGGGGCACCCTCACCGACAGCGAAAAGCAGCTCACCATGCGGGTTTTCACCGGCCTGACGCTGCTTGACACCATCCAGGGCACCGTCGGCGCCGTCAGCCTCATCCCGGACGCGCTGACCCCGCACGAGCAGGCCGTCTACACCAACATCGCCTTCATGGAGTCGGTGCACGCCAAGAGCTACAGCAACATCTTCTCGACGCTGTGCTCGACCGTCGAGATCGACGAGGCGTTCCGCTGGTCGGAGGAGAACCCGAACCTGCAGCGCAAGGCCGAGATCGTCATGAAGTACTACCGGGGTGACGAGCCGCTCAAGCGCAAGGTCGCCTCGACGCTGCTCGAGAGCTTCCTGTTCTACTCCGGCTTCTACCTGCCGATGTACTGGTCCTCGCGCGCCAAGCTCACCAACACCGCCGACATGATCCGCCTGATCATCCGTGACGAAGCGGTGCACGGTTACTACATCGGCTACAAGTACCAGCGCGGATTGGCAGCGGTCGACGAGGCCAAGCGGACCGAGCTCAAGGACTACACCTACGAGCTGCTGTTCGAGCTGTACGACAACGAGGTGGAGTACACCCAGGACCTGTACGACGGCGTCGGCCTCACCGAGGACGTCAAGAAGTTCCTGCGCTACAACGCCAACAAGGCGCTGATGAACCTCGGCTACGAAGCGCTGTTCCCGCGCGACGAGACCGACGTGAACCCGGCGATCCTGTCGGCGCTGTCGCCCAACGCCGACGAGAACCACGACTTCTTCTCGGGCTCGGGTTCGTCGTACGTCATCGGCAAGGCCGTCAATACGGAAGACTCCGACTGGGACTTCTAATAGGGGCCGCACACCCTTGCGGCTGACGCCGGGAGGCGGCGATGACGGAGTACGACCTACCCGAGGCGTTCGACCGAATCGCCGCCATGGCGCGCGAACTGCACGACACCTCGCAACCCGAATCCGACCTCGTCGACCAGGTGGTGCAGGCCGCCGTCCGTGAGGTCCCCGGCGCCCAATATGCGGGTATCACGTTGGGCCACACCAACAGTGGCAAGGTGGAGACACAGGCCACCACGCACGACTACCCGGTGATGCTCGACGCCATCCAGCAGCGCCACCTGGAAGGCCCGTGCCTGAGCGCGACGTGGGAGCGCGACATCGTCGAGGTCGGCGACCTGAGCACCGAGCAGCGCTGGCCGAAGTTCGCGGCCGACGCCATGCGGGTGACCCCGATCCGCTCGATGCTGAGCAATGATCAGAACCTGTGGATGAGCCTCGGCGAGGCGGCGTAGGAAAGGGCGCACCTTCCCGAGGATGATCTGAATGTCGAAGGTCTGATCAAGAGCCGGCGTTGGCGCGCTGGTTCGGGAAGGTACGCCCATGCTCACGGTAGTTCACGATGCGGATTCATCCAACGAGGATGCTGGCTCGTCGCGGTCGTTGCTCGATGAGATTGTCCGCGACGGTGCCCGCCAGATGCTGGCCGCAGCGTTGCGGGCTGAGGTCGCCGCCTACATCGAGGCTCATGCCGGTGAGCTTGATGAGAACGGGCACCGGCTGGTGGTGCGCAATGGCTATCACCGCGAGCGCGAGGTGCTCACCGCGGCGGGCGCGGTGAGTGTGACCGCGCCGCGGGTCAATGACAAACGTGTTGACCCGGACACTGGTGAGCGGCAACGGTTTTCCTCGGCGATCCTGCCGGCGTGGGTGCGCAAGTCGCCGCAGATGACCGAGGTGTTGCCGTTGCTGTATCTGCATGGCTTGTCGACCAGTGATTTCGGTCCGGCGTTGGAGCAGTTCCTGGGCTCGGGTGCCGGCTTGTCGGCCACGACGATCACCCGACTCACCACGCAGTGGCAGGACGAGGCCAAGGCCTTCGAGGCCCGTGATCTGTCGGGCACCGACTACGTCTACCTGTGGGTCGACGGCATCCATCTCAAGGTGCGCCTGGAGCAGGAGAAGCTCTGTTTGCTGGTGATGATCGGTGTGCGCGCTGACGGCCGCAAGGAGCTGGTCGCGCTCACCGACGGGTACCGGGAGTCGGCCGAGTCGTGGGCTGATCTGTTGCGGTCGTGCCGACGTCGCGGGATGACCGCACCGGTGCTGGCCGTCGGCGATGGGGCCCTGGGGTTCTGGAAGGCCGTGCGTGAGGTGTTCCCGGCCACCGGCGAGCAGCGGTGCTGGTTTCACAAGCAGGCCAATGTTCTTGCCTGCCTGCCAAAGTCGGCTCATCCGGGGGCGATCGCGGCGATGCGGGAGATCTACAACGCCGAGGATATCGACCACGCGCAGGTGGCGATCAAGGCGTTCGAGGTGGACTACGGCGCCAAGTACCCCAAGGCGGTCGCCAAGATCGTCGATGACGCCGATGTGCTGCTGGAGTTCTATAAGTACCCGGCCGAGCACTGGGTCCATCTGCGCACTACCAACCCGATCGAATCAACGTTTGCCACGGTACGTTTGAGGACCAAGGTGACCAAGGGGCCGGGTTCACGCGTCGCCGGAATGGCCATGGCTTACAAGCTGATCGACGCCGCGCAAGCCCGCTGGCGAGCCGTCAACGCACCGCACCTGGTCGCTCTGGTCCGGGCCGGCGCGATCTTCCACAAAGGCAAACTGCTCGAGCGACCCACCGACATCACCCCGTCGGCGGACTCGGCACCGACCGAATCAACTGGAACGGAGGTCGCCTGAAACAAGCCGATCCACAGGTATTGACAATTCCTCCTCGATGCTGTGCTTTCGGCTGTTCACGTCACAGAAGATGTTGGGTGCACTGAATGTGTACGCCCGGGCAGCGAACGCCTTCGACGAGGAATCCGAGCAGGTCGGTTACGTGCTGGCCACGCACGCGGCGCTGGCCTGGGACAGCGTGCGCCGCGAGGTCGACTTCCGTAGCGCACTGAGCAGCCGGGACGTCATCGGCCAGGCCAAGGGCATCATCATGGAGCGCTTCCAGGTCAATGCCGTGGTGGCGTTCAACATGCTGACTCGGTTGTCGCAGGAATCGAACACCCCGGTGGCGGTCCTTGCGCAGAAGCTCGCCGGGCAGGTGTCGTCGGGCAAGTGCTGACCGTCAGGCCAGCGGCGGCACCGGGTTGATGGTGAACCCGAATTTCGTCAGCGGCTCAAGGGATTTGCGCGCCTCGGGGCTGGCCACCGCGAAGGTGATGATCGCCGTCTGATCGCTGACGGCCGATGCGAACAGCGCCATGAAATTGCGCTGCAGCGCCGAGGTCATGTCGCTGTTGGCGGTCCACTGCGTGATCCACAGGCCGTTGGTCAGGCCGGGATTCACCGCGCTCGCGCAGGTGCCCGCTCGCACCGCGCCGGGCCAGTCACGGGCGGCGATCGCGGGATCGTCCTGGTTGAAACTGCCTGGCGCACAGACGGACTTCTGCCAGTCGTTGAGGACGCCGGTGACGCCGGCGGATACGGGAGCCGGTGCCGGTACCGGCTCGGGATCGGCCTGCGCGACGCCCGTCGGCAGCAGGGCGATGGCCACGCCGGCAAGGGCCAGCTGGGGCAGCGGAGCACGGCGGCGAGCGGACGTCATGCTCCAAGTATTAATGCGTGACAGTAAATTCCGTCAACTTGTGCAAACGCTGGGATCGCCCGGTGGCTTCGCTCAGTTCGTGGCAGTACTGCCCGCAACTGGCCGTGTGTTGCTCACGATCTTCGCAATGCAGTGGTCTCGATCGTATCCCTGGGCCTCGCACCACAACAGCGCCCCGCTTGAATCACTGAAGGTAATCGGCACGACCGTTACCCAGAAATTTCTGCCGTCGAATGTGGACCAATCGCCGGACCACAGCAGCTTCGCGTTGTACCGCTGCCGCAGCCGAAGATGCTCCTGCAGTGCAAGAGTGTTGTCCCAGACCACGCCTTGGTCGACGACTCCGGGTCGTTTTGCGCTCAACTGCGGGATCCAAAAGTCGGCGAGTACGGCAGCAACGTACGGCCGGTCGTTTGCGACCAGCTGGCCCAATTGAGCGGTACTGGACGTTTCCTGGTCGATGGTGGGAACCGACGGCGCGGAGGGCGCTGGCTTGGGCAGCGGCAACGGTGCTGGCGGCGGCATAGATGGCGACACGATTGGCGACATCGATGCCTGGGCAGCTGGTTGAGCGACGGTGACTGTTGTCGGGGCGCCCGCGTTCTGATTGGAATTCCGGGAGACCAGCATGCCGACGACGATGCCAACTGCGCCGAGGAGCAGGACCGCCACTGCAGCGATGACTACAAGCGGAACAGTCATGTTTCGGGCTGGACGATCGGTATCGTTTCGCTCGTGAGCAGCGGTCGGACCGGTCGGTACTGCGGGCACGCTGTCGATCGCCTGTACAGGCGCTGAATAGGGTCTGGCCATGGTGTTCGCGTCGGCGAATGCCGGTGTGTGGACACCGGGTGTGAGCGCCCGGAGCGCAGCTCGCCCCAGTGCTCCGGCGCTGCCATAACGGTCGTCCGGATCTTTCGCCATGCCACGTGCGATGACTTCGTCAAATGCAGGCGAGAGGTGTGGATTGATTGAACTGGCGCGTGGCGGAGGTTTGGCAATGTGTGCGGCGATCACATGTTGTTGGCTGGTGGAAGCGAAGGGCGTTTCGCCGGTGACGGATTCGTACAGCACGCAAGCCAGCGAGTAGACGTCCGACGCCGGTGAGCATGGTGCGTCGTCGAATCGTTCGGGAGCCATATAGGGCTCTTCGCAGTTGAGGGTGTAGAGGTCATCGGCGCGTCGTTGCCGGGATAGGGGTCGAGGTCTCTCGAAGATGAAGGTTCCTACACGCCTCATCCGAAAGACCTCGACGTGCCTGACGCTACCGGTCGGGCGGGCTTCGCCCGCGCTGACCTGACTACTTTCTGCCGCCTCGACGACCTCGGGTTGGAGGTGACCGGCCAGCAACTGCACCCCGATCGTGCGGTATTGGCATGCCGGGTCAGCGACGACGACTCGTGGTGCCGCCGCTGCGGCGAGCGAGGCGTCAGCCGCGACAGCGTGACACGCGAGCTTGCCCACGAACCATTCGGGTGGCGGCCCACCACCTTGCTGGTCACCCTCCGCCGCTACCGCTGCGCCGGCTGTGCCCATGTGTGGCGCCAAGACCTCGGCAACGCCGCCGAACCACGCGCCAAGCTGTCCCGGCGTGCGTTGCAGTGGGCCTTGAAAGCGATTGTCTGCCAACACCTGACCGTGGCTCGCGTCGCCGAAGCGCTGGCGGTGTCGTGGAACACCGCCAACAACGCCGTCCTGGCCGAAGGGCAGCGAGTGCTGATCGCCGATCCGGCCCGCTTCAACGGCGTGCGGGTGATCGGCGTCGATGAGCACGTGTGGCGGCACACCCGTCGCGGCGACAAGTACGTCACCGTGATCATCGACCTCACCCCGGTCCACGACCAGACCGGCCCTGCCCGGCTGCTCGACATGGTCGAAGGCCGCTCCAAGAAGGCGTTCGCCGACTGGCTGTCCGAGCGACCCCAGCCCTGGCGCGACGGTGTCGAAGTTGTTGCCATGGACGGCTTCTCCGGGTTCAAGACCGCCACCACCGAAGAACTTCCTGAGGCAGCCACGGTGATGGATCCCTTCCACGTGGTGAGGTTGTCCGGCAACGCTCTCGACGACTGCCGCCGCCGTATCCAGGTGGCCACGTGTGGGCACCGCGGCCGCAAGACCGACCCGCTCTATGCCTGCCGACGCACCCTGCACACCGGCGTCGATCTGCTCACCGACCGCCAGAAAGCCCGGCTGGCAGCCTTGTTCACCGGCGACATTCATGTGGAGGTCGAAGCGACCTGGCACATGTACCAACGCGCCGTGGCCGCCTACCGCGAACCCGACCGCACGAAAGGCCGAGCCATGATGGCGGCGCTGATCGACACGCTGAGCGCCGGCGTTCCCAAACCGCTGACCGAGCTGATCACCCTCGGACGCACACTGACCAAGCGGGCTGTCGATGTGCTGGCCTATTTCGACCGGCCCGGCACCAGCAACGGACCGACCGAAGCGATCAACGGCCGTCTCGAACACCTCCGTGGCTCCGCCCTGGGCTTTCGCAACCTCACCCACTACATCGCCCGATCCCTACTCGAAACCGGCGGATTCAGACCCCAACTACACCGTCAATCATGAAGAGCCCCATATAGGAGAACGACCCGATCTGAGTGCCGGCCATCGTGAGGTGTGTGTCGCCTTGGGCTTCAGCGATACCGAAATCCACGAGATATGCGAAGTCGGCTGAGGTGACGATGATGTTCTGGGGCTTGACGTCGCGATGCAGCAGCCTCTCAGCATGTGCGGCGTCGAGGGCAGCGCCAATCTGTTGAATGATCGATACAGCCCGTTGCGGTTCAAGCGGCTGAGTCTTGATCAGTTCATGTAGCGTAGCGCCCTGGATCAGCCGCATATCGATGTACAAATTTCCGTCGATCTCGCCCCAGTCATGGATTGGCACCACATGCGGTTCCTGCAGAATCGCTGCCGCGTGTGATTCGCGCAGGAACCGCGCTCTGAATTGATCGTCATCAGCGTGTTGTGCGGCGAGGATCTTCAGCGCGACGGTGCGGTTCTTCTCCGTATCGAAGGCTTCATAGACCTCGCCCATTCCACCTTTGCCGAGCATGTCCACAATCCGATATTTTCCGAATTCCGTTCCGATCCGGTTAGTGTGTGCAATCACGGTCAGAGTCCTTGTCGTGCATCGTGGAATTGCGTTGTCCATCAGCTGTTATTGGGCATTCCAGTCGGGTCATCAGCCGGTCGGACCTCCGACTTCGTATGTCCCGCCGTCGTCGACAAACACCACCGTGATCTGTCGCTGGCGGCCGTCGACGGTGGCCTCGCATTTGAAGGTGCCGTCCTTCTTGACGGGTGGGTTGACGCCGCCGTTGCACCTGACGTTTGAAATGTTCGTAACGCCATAGCCACTCACCGTGTCGGTCAGGACCTGTTCCACGCCTCGTTGCGCTTGATTGATGTCGAGTTCGATCGTCTTCGAGGTGCGGAGCATCGATATGCCGACCAGGAGCGCGACGGCTTCGACGGCAAGCACAGCTGCTCCGATGCCAATGAGTTTGCGGCGCCCATTGGATTGGTGTTTCAACCGGGTCGTTGACGATGCAGGGCCTCGTTGTGCCGGGCCAACAGGTGGTCCCACCGGGGCGCTTTGTGGAATCGGTGGCGGGAGGCGAGCATCCTGCGACGCTGGTCGAGCACGGGGTGCGATGGCCGAACTTCTAGGGGGAGCAAACGGGCGGACGGGGCGCATAGGTGGCCGGCGCTGCGGGATGTTGTGGAATGACCCAGGCGGCGGCTGATAAATGGTTTGCCACCAGGGCAATTCATCGTGGTTCGGCTGGTTGGCCGGCGCTGAAGGTTCGCGTTGCGGCTGCGTGATCCGCGAGGTGGCGTTTTCCGTGTTTGAGGTGTTGTCGTTCATGAGTCAGAACCTCCGGAAGCAGTCGTCGGTTGTTCCGAGGATTCCGATGCGAAAGGCGGCAATGCGGGTAAAGCCAGCGGGGAGCGGGGTGCCGTTGACGTCGCTGGCGACTATTCCATTGGTCAGCAGCCCTGCGACGGCTTCATCGAGGTCGCCGGCGCCGAGCATCAAACCTGGACCTGACGGCAAGGAAACTGGCTGCGCCATGCCGCGTTGCGCGACTCCGGTGAGGCATGCGGTGCGCATCGCGGTTTGCGGCGTGTCGAGCGGCAATCCGCGCTCGTGCTCGCTGGCCAGCGCATAGCGGGAAGCGATTACGGATATTGCGGTGTTGTCGCCCTGCAGGAGTCGATGGCTGCGTTCGTCTGCGGGCGCGCCGATCTGCTGTAGTGCCGGCAAGTCGATTGCCACGGTGTTGCTGTCAGGGCAGTACACAGCGACCGCGGTAGACCGGCTTCCGTCACACGACGCTCCGCCAGTCGTGAGCCCAGGCGGGTTCGCAGGCTGCAGGATCTTGTGGAGTTCTTCGCCGAGTGTGGCCAACGTGCTCTGGTCGATGGTGATGTCGCTGTTCGGGCTTCGGGCATCGAACAGGTTACGAGGCAGATCGCCTCGCCGTCGTTGAATTTCGGCCCGATCGATCGTCGAACAGGCGCGAGCTCCCTGCTCGAATCCGATTTGGAAGGCACTGATGCGATCCAGTCCGGTGCCGTGCTGTTTGAGAAGCGCATCTGGATCGTCGGATTCGCCTTGCGGGTCGCGTATTGCCAAGAGACCGGCAAGCAGATGATTGAGGCCGTCTCCTGTACTGACCACGAACCGCGCAGAATCGCCGTCAGCGACCCAGCGCATGTATACCCCGGCGTAACAGTCGGCTTGCTGTTCTTTTATCAGCGTGGGAGAGCGGATCGGTAGGCCCGCCTGAAATTGAACGGCATGGCCGTACTCATGCGCGAAAACGCCTGCCGCGCCGATCGCGCCGAAGAACGGTAGCGCCGGCGGAACCAACCCTGTCTCTTGCGACCGGTCCCACCCGATTGAGTTGTCGATGGTGCAGTACACGGCGTTGCCTTCGGGGCTTCCGCACAATGTGTACCCGGCCAGTTCGTCACCATCTGAGGAGACGAGTCGGCTGACGGGTTTGAGTTGTTGTCCGAACGATTTGGGGTACTGCATCTTCCAGAACGACTCGACATCGTTGATGGCCAACAGGGCTAACCGATCAAAGCTACCGTCATCGGTATTTGCGACACGTCCAGTCGGTGCGGGGCTGTCAGGTCTCGGGCCACTTGGTCCGTCCGATACAGTCAGTCCGCTGACCTTTTGTGGATTGAACCGTGCCGAAAGTGGTTGTCCGGCAACGACTGTGTGCCCACATGCAGACACAAAGAAGGCTGCCACGACCGAGATCAGTCTGACTGTCACGCCTTTGGCGCCGAGCGCCGGACGTTCGATCGGAGGTCGTGGTTGCGCCGATGCTGACACGGGCTATCGAGCATCCGGCCTGTTGGACGAGCACGCGCAGCCGAACTTCGCATACGGGGCAAACCTCAAATTGAATTCCACGACGCGGATCGAGCCGATGATCGCGTTCGGCGCTGTGGGCGCTGCATGCCGAGCCGCAGGCGACGGGGACGGATGCATCACTGTCGGCTGGCCGACAGGTCTGCGCTGGTCGGACGCTGGTCTGCCGTGTCTCGCCGGGTCGTGCGGATAGCTCATCGAACCCTTCTATCGTGGTGCAGCGGTGCGCAGTCTGGTGGCGACTGCAGGTATAGATCGAGTATCTCGTCACAGGGCTATTGATCGCGGGCAAATGCGCCTACTGGTCAATATTGGTAGTGAGCAGAATGTTTGGTTTTATGCTGATCGACATCGGTGGCGCTCACTGGAGCCTTGCTGATCGCAGTCGGATGGCCGGGGTGGGCGGGCTGCGAATAGGAACTTGTCTGCAGGGGGCTACGTGACTAAGCGCAACGGTGAGCAGTTCGGTAAGTACCGAATCACCGGGCTGCTCGGTGTCGGCGGCATGGGCGAGGTCTACGAAGCTGTGGACACCAGCAAGGACCGTACTGTCGCGCTGAAGATCTTGTCCGATCAGTATTCGCAGGACGAGCGCTTCCGCGAACGGTTTCAGCGCGAATCACGTGCTGCCGCAATCCTGCAGGAACCACACGTTATTCCGATCCACGACTGGGGTGAGGTCGATGGCCGCCTCTACATCGACATGCGGTTGGTGCACGGCGAAACCCTGCACGACATGCTCAAGTCAGGCCCGCTGCCTGCGGAACAAGCGGTAGCAATAGTTGGCCACATCGCTTCGGCGCTGGACGCCGCTCACGCCGCTGGGTTGATTCACCGCGACGTGAAACCGCAGAACATCATGGTCACGGCGGGAGACTTCGCATACCTAGTCGATTTTGGGATTGCCGAGGCTCACGGGGATTCGCGGCTAACTATGACCGGAACTCAAATCGGGTCGATGGCGTACATGGCCCCCGAGCGATTCGGGGGACACGACACGACGCCAGCCGTCGACGTCTACGCGCTTGCGTGTGTGCTGTGCGAGGCGCTGACCGGCCGTGCGCCATTCCCCGGCCAAGGGCTTGAGCAGGTAATCGCTGCACACCTTTCCACGCCGGCGCCGCGTCCGAGTGCGATCAATCCACACGTTCCAACCGCACTCGATGACGTTGTCGCTCGCGGCATGGCGAAGGAGGCCGATGATCGCTACGGCACGGCTGGGGCGTTGGCACGCGCTGCGCATCGAGCATTGCGCGACGCAGGCGCTGCGTGGCAGCAGTCAGCGACCATGCAGCGAGAGCAGTTGGTGGTGCCCCCGCCTCCTCGCCATGACTCTGAGCCCCTGACCGGGCCGACGGTGGTTGTCGGAGCGACGCATTCCGAACAACGGGGGCGGTGGGTGGTGCCGGCGGTGATCGGAGCGGTTGGCGCATTGATGCTAGGCGGAATAGGCATCGTCATTGGGATGCTTGCTGGCCAGAACAACACGAACGCGGTCGCGACTTCCTCACCTGGCCAAACTGTTTCGACGATCGGCGCGCCTCCTGCGCAACAACCGCCCGCTCCGCAGACGCCCATGCCTCTACCTGTGCCTGCACCGCCGATGCCTTCGTCGAGTGGAACGCCACCGCTCGTGACCGGCGCGGATAACAGCGCGTCACACGATAGCTGCGATGCCGGCTGGTCGCTGACGTCCAGGTCGGGATGGGGAACGCGTTCGGGCCGAGGTTCTGCGGAGACATCATGTTTCTTCGCTCGAAGTGTCCTCGGTTCGTATTGGGATCACTACGGCGGCGTCGTTCGTGCGCCACGGACGGTATCGGCACCCGGAGCCGTGGATTGCCGCACCGTTGACGGCGCCACCTGTAGCGGGCCAAACTTTGTGGTCCAGTGTGCGGCCTACGGCACCGACAACTGGGTGACCTGCGTGGGCGGAAACAACGCCCGGGTATACATCTACTGAGGCGGCGGGGTGCGCCCGGTGTCCTGCTGCAGTGAGTTCAGGCCCGGCAACGGCCCGCAGGCAGCTCCGCTGAGTGCTCCTTCAACCAGCGTCCGACTTGCGACAGCTGAGCGATGCCATCGGTGAACGTCCCCGAATTCGGTTGCACGGCAATTGCTGCCGCGACCCGGCCCCAGCCGGTATCGATTACACCCAGTTGGCGTACCAGGTATCCACCCGCCTCCAACGGCCCCCAACCGCCCTTGAACCGGGCGCCAGGAATGGTGCCGAGGCCCCACATCTGATCGCTGGCGATCTGTCCCATGAGGTCGAAGATCGGCGCGCTTCGGTCGTCGCATGCTGCGGCAGCTAGGAACCGAGTCTGATTCTCCAACGACCAGACGGTCTGCCCGAAAGCGCTGTATTCGGGCCGGCTTCGGTAAGACTGAACTCGGGTCGGATCACCGGCTTCCTGCAGCACTGCGTCGACCTTCTCCGCAGCGGTGTCGGGCGATCCCAGGCCACGCCAGATGGCGTCTGCCGCTTCGTTGTCGGATTGGGTGATTGCGATTTTGATCGGCTCGCTTGCCGAGGCTGAATCTCCTTGACGCAGTGCGGCTATCGCGAGCGGCACCTTCATCGTCGACCACGCCGGGCCACGGGCCCAATTGCCGAACGACATCGCCGGTCCGCCACCGCCAATTGGCATCAGTGTTACTCCGAGCCGACCGCCCAGGGCCGCCTGTAGCTGAGCAAAGGAAAGGCGGAGGTTGCGCGAATCACTGGAGGAGTCGGGAGCGGCAGCTGTGTGCGAGGGACTTGGCAACGCAACCGCTGGCGCGCTCGTTGTGTGGGGGCTGGATGAGGGTGGCGACACCAGCGGTCGTGATGACGAAACACGAAGTCCGACAACGATCCCGCCCGTAACGATGAGTAACGCGAGGCAGCTTCCGACCAGTGCGGCTAAGACGTGTCGCCATCGTCGTGGCCGTCGCCGTGACTCGTCCGGTACGGCCGGTTCGAGGTCATCGCGAGCGCGGAAGCCGGTGCGCGGTGTCCTCACCTGGCTGCCTCCAACACGCTTACGACGACGATTGAGTCAACGATACGACGCCCTGAACTGGGCTCCCGGCGCGAATTTTCCAACCTGAGTCTGTTCCCGACGCGGCCGAGCGGGCCGGTTGGTCAGTCCGCGTTGGACTCCCGGTCGCCGACGAAGGCGAGCAGCGCCGCATCGCCGGAGCGGATCACGTCGACCCGCTCACCGCCGTCGCACTGGAACAGCCCGATGGTCAGTTCGTGCGCACGGCGGCCGATGACCCGCCAGACGCCCCCTGCAAGCTCCCAGCGTTGCAGGATGTCTACCGGATCGTCGGGCACAAGGGAGATTGTGGCCGGTACTCCGAGAGCAGACGCGAAAACCCCAGATGCCGGCGCGTCCAGTGGTGGGTTGACCGGGCAACGGCGAGACTTACCGGGTGTCGACGAAGTCGCTGCTGCTTTCGGTACTGAACTGGCTGCGTGCCGGTTACCCGGAGGGGGTCCCAGGCCCCGACCGGGTGCCGCTGCTGGCATTGCTGCGGGCCACGCCGCTGACCGAGGAGCAGGTGGCCGAAGTGGTGCGCAATATCGCCGAGGCCTCAGCGCCCGCCGACGTCGACAATCCCATCGAGCGCGACGACATCGCCGAGTTCATCGCCGACGTCACCCACCATGACGCCGGCCCGGAGAACGTCGCGCGGGTGGCTGCCAAACTGGCCGCGGCCGGCTGGCCGTTGGCCGCTATGGACCTGTTGCCTGACGCCCGCCCCGGCGCAGACGGCCGATAACGCGTTACGCCGAGGATTGCAGTCAGTATTTGACTGCAATCCTCGGCGTTGACGAGAAACCCGCGGCTAGATGGTCGCGGTGTCGATCACGAAGCGGTACCGCACGTCACTGGCGATGACGCGCTCGTAGGCCTCGTTGACGTACGACGCGTCGATGACCTCGATCTCCGGGGTGACATCGTGCTCGGCGCAGAAGTCCAGCATCTCCTGGGTCTCCGGGATGCCGCCGATCAACGAGCCGGCGAGGGTGCGGCGCATACCGATCAACGGGAATACCGGCACCTCGAGCGGCTTCTCGGGGGCGCCGAGCTCGACGAGCGTGCCGTCGCTCTTGAGCAGGTTCAGGTACAGGCCCATGTTGAGGTTCGCCGACACCGTGTTGATGATGAGGTCGAAGGTGCCGGCCAGCTTCTTGAAGGTGTCCGGGTCGTTGGTGGCGTAGTAGTGGTGTGAGCCCAGGCGCAGGCCGTCTTCCATCTTCTTGAGCGACTGGCTCAGCACGGTGACCTCGGCGCCCATCGCGACGGCGAGCTTCACGCCGACGTGGCCCAGACCGCCCAGCCCGACGATCGCCACCTTCTTGCCCGGCCCGGCATTCCAGTGCCGCAGCGGCGAGTACAGGGTGATGCCGGCGCACAGCAGCGGAGCGGCCTTGTCCAGCGGGATGCTGTCCGGGATGCGCAGCACGTAGTTCTCGTCGACGACGATCGCGGTGCTGTAGCCGCCGTAGGTGGGGGTGCCGTCGCGGCCGGTGGCGTTGTACGTGCCGATGTTGCCGCCCTTGCCGGTGCAGTACTGCTGCAGGCCGGCCAGGCAGTTCTCGCACTCGCGGCACGAGTCGACGAAGCAGCCCACGCCGACGTGGTCGCCGACCTTGTACTTCGTCACCTCGGAGCCGACGGCGGTGACGACACCGGCGATCTCGTGGCCGGGTACGACGGGGTAGTTGGCCGGGCCCCATTCGGACTTGACGGTGTGGATGTCCGAGTGACAGATGCCCGCGAACTTGATGTCGAATGCCACATCGTGCGGGCCGATGTCACGGCGCTCGATGGTGGTCTTGGTCAGCGGGCTGGTCGCTGAGGTCGCGGCGTAGGCGGAAACGGTCGTGGTCATGCGTGTTCAGTCCTCTTCATTCTCGGCTTGCCTAGCGGCGGTTACCTACTACAAAGATTAGCGAAGGTAACGAAATGAGGGGCAATGCGTCAGGCCCTGACCACACTCAACGGCGACCGGCGCCGAACTAATCCCGGATCCGGCTGTGAATTTTGCGGCTACAGCCCGGCGGCGCGGAAACCTGCGTTGAAGCTCACGCGCTCGTACGTGGCGACGCCGGCGTGCACATACGGATCGCTGGCCGTGAGGGCGTCGGCTTCTTCGGCCGTCATGTCCGAGGCGATCAGCACGGCGCCGCCCTGCGACTCCAGTCGGCCGGCGAGAAGGATGCGGCGCTCCTCGACCAGCTTGCCGAGCCAGTCCAGATGCGCGGGTCGCGCCTGGTCCACGACGTCCAAGGGTTGCGTGTAGGTGATGTTCAGTACGTGAAACACGCTATGAGGTTATCGGGGAGCCTGGTGGAGTTCGATGACCTGCCCGGTCCTTCTGCGCAGTGCCGGTGTCGCGGCGTCGGGGATGCCCAGCACGCGCACGCCGGCATCGGCGACCTGCATGGGCAGGTCGGATCGTTCGGGGCCGTGCGGCACCGACCACATGTTGACCAGCGATTCGACCAGCCGGAACGGTAGGTCGGCCGCCGCCGGATGGACGCCGGTCGTTTGCAGTACTTCCCGGCTCAGGGTCAGGTAGTGCTGTCGCAGGCGTTCGCGGTCGGACCAGAATGGCTCCAGGCGATCGGCGCGCAGCTCGGGAAGCAGGTAGAGCGCTCCCAGATTCCAAGTGCCTCCGAGTAATTGGTCACCATCGAACGCGGCCAGGGCGTGCAGGTGCTCGGTTGCCGACAGTGGCGGCGTGGCGTCGAGCAGGCTCGGGATGAAGGCCAGTGTCGGGGCGACGGTCTGGCTCAGCACGGCACACAGGATGTCGTCCTTGGTCTTGAAGTAGTGGTACAGCGACGCCTGCCTGATGCCCACCGAATCGGCGATGGTTCGCGTCGACGTACCTGCGTAGCCCAGGGTGGTGAACAATTCGCTTGCGGCATCGAGGATTTCGTCTCGTCCCGTGACGCCCGGGCGTCGCTGGGGCCGCAGTCGAGGCCTTCCTGTGTGGGTGGTCGACATTCATTCATCGTGGTCCAAGCCGGCAGCCATCGATACCGGCGGTCGGTATCTGTCACGCGACAGAAACCTGCGATATCGGCCGGTTACCTGAGGGCCTCGGTTGCTTACATCGTGCTTACTTCGGCGACACCATGCGAGATGGTCGGGGGAGAAAACTGTCAACTGACAGGCCAGCGGTCAGCGACGTACCAAGGCATGGCGATCAGAACGCAGGAGAGCGCACATGGGCACTGCTGTATCGGTGGCGGACGCCACGCCCGTCGCCACCGTGTCGTCGAACCCGGATGCGGTGGCGACCGTGGCGGGGCTGCATGTCACGTTCCAGCGCAACGGTCGTGAGGTACACGCGCTGCGCGGCGTCTCGCTGACCGTTCGGCGCGGCGAAATCCTTGGCCTGGTGGGCGAATCAGGTTCGGGGAAGAGCGTATTGGGATTCGGCATGCTCGGGCTGCTGCCGGCTTCCGCCCGGATCGAGGGCACCATCTCCGTGGCCGGCTCGGACATGGTGCACGGTGACGCGAAGGCGCTGCGCAGGGTGCGCCGTCTCGATCTGGGCGCGGTATTCCAGGACCCGATGACGTCCCTGAACCCGACCATGCGCATCGGGAAGCAGGTCGCCGAGGCGGCCGGCAGCGCCGACGAAGCGCTGCGGCTGCTGACGGCGGTCGGCATACCCGATCCGGCGCGACGGATGCGCGCCTACCCGCACGAACTCTCCGGCGGCCTACGCCAGCGCGTGATGATCGCCATCGCGATCGCCGGCTCGCCGGAACTCATCATCGCCGACGAACCGACGACCGCACTGGACGTCACGGTGCAGGCCCAGGTCCTCCGACTGCTGCAACGACTCCGCGACGAAATCGGTTGCAGCATCGTCTTCATCACCCACGACCTCGGGGTGGCGGCCCAGATCTCCGACCGCATCGCGGTGCTCTACGCCGGCCGCATCGCCGAGGTCGGCCCGGCCGCCGACGTTCTGGGCGCACCTGCTCACCCCTATACCCGCGGGCTGCTGCGGTCACGGCTGACGCTGGACACCGCACGTGGCCGTCGGCTGGCGGCGATGCCCGGTTCGGTGCCGAGCCCGGTGTCACCGCTACCGGGATGCGCTTTCAGCCCGCGCTGTGATCAAGCCACCGAAAATTGTGAGAAGTCCTCTCCCGAACCGACTTCCGTGGGCCCCGGGCGGGTCAGCGCCTGTCTGCTCACCCCGGAGGAGCTGGCGCACGATCCCGCGGCTCTCGACTCAATGCCGGAACCCGTTGCCGCACAGCCGGTCAGCACTGCCGCTGCGGACCAGCCGGCCGCCGTCACCGTGACGGACGTGACCAAGACCTTCACCGTCGCGCCGCGCGGCAAACTCCAGGCATTGCGCGGTGTGACGCTGCGCGTGGGCCACGGCGAGTCGGTGGCACTGGTGGGGGAGAGCGGTTCGGGAAAATCCACACTGTTGCGCGTGATCGCCGGCCTGGAGAAGGCGACCACGGGCGCCGTCGAGGTGGCCGGGGAACAACGCCCACAGATGGTGTTCCAAGACGCCGGCGCCTCACTGACGCCGTGGCTGTCGGTCGGCGAGTTGATCGCCGAGCGCCTGCGCGGCAGGAAACTGTCGCGGACCGCGCGCCGCGATGCGGTCATCGAGGTTCTCGGCCGGGTGGGGCTACCCGCGGAGGTGGCGAAGTCACGCGCCGGCCAGCTGTCCGGCGGTCAGCGCCAACGGGTTTCGCTGGCACGCGCCACCGTCGTCCCGCCCGCCGTGCTGCTGTGCGACGAACCCACGAGTGCCCTCGACGTGTCCCTGGCGGCCTCGGTGCTCAACCTGATCGGGGACCTGCGCCGCAGTCTGGACATGTCGGTGGTGTTCGTGACGCACGACCTGTCGGTGGCTCGGGTCGTCGCCGATCGCATCGCCGTGATGTACCTGGGCCGCATCGTGGAGATCGGACCGGCCGAAGAGGTCATCGGAAACCCGGCACATCCGTACACCCGTGCGCTGGTCGACGCGATTCCCGACCTCGGCCGCGAATCGCGGGTATTGCCAGGCGAACCGGCGAGCCCGCTGTCACCGCCGACCGGATGTGCGTTCCATCCGAGATGCCCGATCGCCGTCGACGCCTGCAGCGGTGACGAGCTCGACGTCCGACTCGTCGGCAAATTCGGTGGCGTCCATCAGGTCGCCTGTATCGAAGAGAAGGTGCGCTGATGGCCATCGCGATCCCCGCCCCGAGTCTCACCCGCGGTCGTGGCCGGCTGCGGCTGGCGCTGCCGCAGTCCCGGTCGACGATCATCAACCGCGCGGGATTCGCCCTCGTGATCCTGTTGACGCTGGCTCTCGTCGCGGTGCCGCTGCTGGCTCCCCACGACCCGCTGATCCCGGTCGGGATGCCATTGCAGGCGCCGGGTGAGCACGGGTTCCTGCTCGGCACCGACAGCGTGGGACGCGACATCCTGTCCCGTGTCCTCTACGGCGCGCGGTCGAGTTGGCTGGCCGCGCTGGCGGTCGTGGCGCTGGGCCTGCTGATCGGCGGGCTCGTCGGCCTGGTCGCCGGGGCGGCCGGTGGCTGGGTCGACTCGACGCTGATGCGCATCACCGACGGCTTCCTGTCGCTGCCCGCGCCGGTGCTGGCGATCGCCGTGGTCGCCGCGCTGGGACCGAGCTTCCTGCACACGCTGATCGCGGTGTCCATCGTGTGGTGGCCGTTCTACGCGCGGCTGGTTCGCGGGGAGGTGGCGCGACTTGCGGCGCGTCCCCACGTCGAGGCCGCAAAGCTGGCCGGTGTCAGCCGATTTCGGCTCGCCGGACGGCACCTGCTGCCGGGTGCGGTGCCCAACGCCTTGGTCGCCGCGAGCCTGGACATCGGCACGCTGATTCTCACCCTGGCCGGCTTGTCCTTTCTCGGGCTCGGTCAGGCCGCGCCGGCACCCGAGCTCGGCGCCGACTCGGCGCGCAACCTGAGTTACTTCCTGCAGCAGTGGTGGATTCCGGTCATGCCGGGACTGGGTGTGCTGGTGCTGGCGCTGGTCGCCAACATCTCCGGCGACTGCCTGCGCAACCTGATGAAGACGACATAGGCCGCCGATCCGGTGGTGGTGATGAGCGCGCGCATGAAGAGAGGTGGGTGAAACATGAAGACGTTCGTGGCCTCGCGGTTGGGGTCGATGGTCGCCATCCTGGTCGCCTTGACGGCAGTGATGTTCGTCCTGCAGAACATCTCGCCGCTGGATCCGGTGAAGGCCCAGCTCGGCGCCCAGGCCTCAGCTGACGCGGTGGCGGCCCGGCGCGCGGCGCTGGGACTGAATGACCCTGTGCTGGTCCAGTTCTGGCACTACCTGGCCGGTGCCGCGACCGGTGACCTGGGCACGTCGTACCGGACCCGGCATGCGGTGATGGCCGACCTCGGGTCGTTCGTGCCCGCCACGCTGGAGCTGGCGCTCGCCGGCCTGCTGATCGCCGTCGTTCTCGCGGTGCTGCTGGCGTTCAGCACAACCTTGAACTGGCGCGGCGCGAATGTGCTTCGGGCCGTGTTGTTCGCGGGTTCCTCGGCGCCGATGTTCCTGCTCGGCATCCTCGGCCTCATCGTCTTCTACCAAGACCTGGGCTGGGTACCGGCCAACGGCCGCAGTGCCGTGCCGAGTCCGCCGACCGGGCCGACGGGCATGCTCACCGTGGACGGTCTGCTCCACGGGCGGCTCGATGTCGTGGCCGACGCCGCGCACCACCTGATCCTGCCGGCGTTCGTCATCGCGATCGGCCCGGCTGTCGCGATCGGCCGCGTGCTGCGCAGCAGCCTGCTGGCCGACATCGACAGCGACTACGCGCGGACGGCCCGCGCCAAGGGACTGTCCGAGACCCGAATCCTGGCCAGGCATGTGCTGCGCAACTCGGTCGGCGCCGCCCTGTCGATGACCGGACTCCAAGTGGGCCTGATGTTTTCGGGCGTGTTGGTGGTCGAGCAGGTCTTCGGCTGGCCCGGCATCGGGCAGTACGTCGCGCAGAGCATTCCCGTGGCGGATTTCCCGGCGATCGCCGGGGTCACGCTGATGCTGGGTGCGCTCTACGTCGTCATCAACACGGTGGTGGACCTGCTGCAGGCCGCCGCTGATCCGCGTATCGCCGTCACAGGAGGTTAAGTGCCGAAACAGCCGCTCATCGTAGGTAATCCCGTCCTGGTCGTCGTCGACATGCAGGAGTGCGGCGACATGCCGGCCGAGTTGGTCGGCATCGAGCACATGGCCGGGTACGACGGCCGGATCGCCCGGGCCCAGCGCCTGATCGCCGCCGCGCGCGCCGCGCGAGTCCCGATCGTGTTCTTCCAGGAGGTGCACCGCCCCAACGGGATCGACTTCGGCCGCGAGCTCGACGGCGCCGAGGGCGAGCATTGTGTGGACGGCCGCCCGGGCACCCCGCTGCATCCCGCGCTGCTGCCCGACCTCGATGGGCCCAACCACGAGTTCCACATCGTCAAGCGCCGCTATTCCGGTTTCATCGGAACAGATTTCGAGATCGTGCTGTCGGGCCTGCGCGCCTCGACACTCATTCTCATCGGCGGGCTCACCGACGTCTGTGTGCACTACACCTTCGCCGATGCGCACCAGCGTGACTTCTACGTCCGCGTCGTGACCGATTGCGTGGGCGGCTCGTCGACCTATCGCCACGACGCGGCCCTCGATGCCATGGAGTACCTGCAGGCCGGTGCCATGCGCACCACCGACGAGATCGTCGCCGCCTTTTCCGATATGTGTCCGCCCGAGTTGTCCAGCCCCGCCCTCGAAGGAGTTGCCCGATGATGAAAAGCCTCAAGGTCCCCGGTCGCGCGCGCGGAAGCTGGCGGATCGCCGCTGCCGGTGCCGCCGTCATGTTGACGCTGAGCGGTTGCGGTGGCTCGAACTCGGGGAGCGGCACGCCCAACGCCGCGCCCACCGACAAGGTTCTGCACCTGTCCTTCCTGCAGGACCCGGGGCAGCCGCCGGACCCGGACATCTACTACGCGGGACAAGGTCTGTTGCTGACCACCAACACCTACGAAGGCCTGCTGCAATACAAGGCCGGTGTCGACAAGGCCGTCCTGGAACCGCTGCTGGCGACGAGCTGGACGGCGTCGCCGGACAACAAGGTGTTCACGTTCAAGCTCCGTGAGGGCGTCAAGTTCCACGATGGCACGCCGTTCACGTCGGCGGCGGTCAAAGCGTCGTTCGATCGCCGGGTGGCCGTCAACCAGGGCCCGGCCTACATGGTCAAGGACGTGGAATCGGTGACCACACAAGGGGATTACGACGTCACCATTACGCTGAAGGCACCCAACTCGGCGTTCCTCGATTACCTGGCCTGTCCCTATGGACCCCGCATGCTCAGCCCCGAAGGACTGAAGAAGAACGCCGGCACGGACAACGCGCAGGGTTACCTGACCACTCACGATCTCGGCACCGGTCCGTTCACGCTGACCGACGCGCAGGTGGGCTCGCACTACGCGATGGCCGCTTTCCCCGATTACTGGGGCACCAAGCCGTATTTCGAGAAGGTCGAGCTTCCGGTCATCACCGACGTGTCGGCGCAGCAACTGCAGTTCAACAACGGCCAGGTGGCCGCGATCCTGCACGACCTGCCCTCCTCGGCGGTCCAGTCCTACCTGAACAACAAGGCGTTCGCCAACTACTCGCTGCCGACGATGATGTCGAACTACGCGTACATCAACCCGCGCAAGGGCATGATGACCGACGCCAAGAACCGGACCGCCGTGATGCAGGCGATCGACGTCGACGAACTGGTGAAGCAGACGTACTTCGGGCGCGGCAAGAAGGCCGAGCAGATCTATCCGCCGAACATGATGGCCGCCGAATACGGCAAGCAGTCGGTCTCGCACGATACGTCGGCACTGTCCGCGATTGCCGGCAAGCTGCCTGCAGATCAGAAGACCGTGACCATCGGCTACGACTCGAGCAACCCCGATAACCAGTTGATCGGCAACCTGATTCAGACGCAGCTGGCCGCGGCAGGTCTGACCGCCAAGGTGCAGGCGTACCCGACGTCGGAGATCTACGGCTGGGTCGGCACCGATGGGCAGTCCGCGCCGGAGATCATGACCTATCTCGGTTGGCCCGATGCGCCGTCGCCGTACACCTGGGGCCACATCTCGTGGGATGCCGATGGTGGCCTGAACTTCTTCGGGTGCTCGGCGCCGCCGGTCACCGCGGCACTGGCCGCGGGACTGCCGACAGACTCGGAGGCCGACTTCTCCACGGCCGGTGTGGAAGCGGTCAAGACCGGCTGCTGGCTGAACATCGCCGACGTCAACGACTTCATGGTGGCCCAGCCCTGGCTCAAGGGCGTCGAACAGGCACACGTGGTCACCAACCCGAATTCACTGCGCCTGAACGCCCTTTCGGTCGGCTGATGGCCACTCTGGTCGGCAAGCCCGGGGTACGGCGGATCATCCTGCTGACCCTGGGCTGGGAGGAGCTGCCGAAGTCGGTGTCGGTGTACGGCGCACCGCCCGAGGAGCGCATGCGGGAGCCGGTGCCCGGGGTGTTGCTGCAGACCGACGGCGGTTGGGTACTGCTCGACACGGGATTCAACACCGCGCTCATACGGGACCCGGCGCTGTACCGGCGGTTCTTCCCGACCGTCGAGTACCGCCCGGTGCTGCCCGGACCGGGCGAGCCGATCGAGCAGCGGCTGGCGGAGGTCGGGGTGGATTTCGACGAGATCCACACCGTCGCCGTCAGCCATCTGCATCACGACCACGCCGGCGGGCTCAAGCTGTTCGCCGGCAAGGTCCCGGTGCACGCCCAGCGTCGTGAACTCGAGTACGGGCTGTCGAATCACCCTGAGCCTGAACGCAACGCGATCAATCGGATCGATTTCGACGACCCGAACATCGAGTGGCACCTGGCCGACGGGGAAGCCGAGATCGCCCCGGGCATTACCGCAGTGCCGACCTATGGGCACACGCCGGGGCATCAGAGCTTCGTCGTCGAACTCGACCGGTCGGTCGGCGGTGACGGCTTCGTGTTCGCCTTCGATGCGGCCGACCTCACGGAGAACATCGAGCACGAGCTCGCCCTCGGCGGGTTCATCGACGTCGACCCGCAGGACACGATCGAGCCGATCCGCCGACTCAAGAAGTTGGCCGCCGACAGGGGGTTTCAGCTGATCCCCGGCCATGATCCACACGTGTGGCCCGAGCTCACCGACCATTTCCATCACCGGTTCGGCGGGCTGTGATGGAGTGCGTGCTGCGCGCCGACCGGGTGCTCGTCGACGGTCACCAGGTTCCCGCCGCGGTGGGGATCGACGGTGGCCGCATCGTCTTCGTGGGTGACGTCGACGCCGATTGCGCTGCGGCAGAGGACATCCGGTTGCCTGAATCGGTGGTGCTGCTGCCCGGTTTCGTCGACACGCATGTCCACATCAACGAACCGGGTACCGATTGGGAGGGCTTCGAGACCGCCACCGCCGCGGCGGCCGCGGCCGGGATCACCACCGTGGTCGACATGCCACTGGACTGCGACCCGGTGACCACCAGCGTCGCGGCCCTAAACACCAAAGAGGCCACGGCAGCGGCCAATTGCCACGTCGACGTCGGGTACTGGGGTGGCGTGGTGCCCGACAACCTGGACGACCTGCCCGACCTGGCACAGGCCGGGGTGCGCGGCTTCAAGTGCTTCCTCGCCGACTCGGGCAACCCGCATTTCCCGCACCTGAGCCCGGGACAGTTCCGGGATGCCATGCGGCGCATCGCCGAACTGGGGTCGGTGCTGCTCGTCCACGCCGAGAGCAACCAGGTGATCGACGCCGGGCCAGTGCCGGCGGGCCGCCAATACCGGTCGTTCCTGGCGTCGCGACCCGACGCCGCCGAAGACGATGCCGTGGCCCTGGTGATCGACGCGGCGGCGGCGACCGGGGCCCGCGCGCATATCGTGCACGTCTCCAGCGCCACAGTGTTGGCCCGTCTCGTCGAGGCCAAGCGCGCCGGGATACCGGTGACGGCCGAAACCTGCCCGCATTACCTGACATTCGCCGCCGAGGCGGTGCACGACGGTGGCACCGAATTCGCCTGCTGCCCGCCCATCCGGGACGGCGCCAACCGTGAACTGCTGTGGTCCGCGCTGCACGACGGCACGCTGGACCTGGTGGTGTCCGACCACTCGCCCTGCGCGCCGCGGCTCAAGGGGGACGGGGATTTCGGGCGGGCATTCGGTGGGATCAGCTCACTGCAGCTGAGCCCGCGCGCAGTGTGGACGCAGGCCGCCGCACGCGGCTTCGGGCTCGCCGACCTGAGCCGGTGGATGTCGCAACGGCCCGCCGCGCTGGCCGGTTACGCCGACCGGGGCCGGATCGCCGTGGGTCTGCGGGCCGACCTGTGCGCCTTCGATCCGGGTGCCCTCGACACCGTGCGGGCGGCGACGCTGCGGCACCGTCACCCGGTGAGCCCGTATGACGGTGTCATGCTGCGGGGTTCGGTCCTGCAGACCTGGGTTGCCGGCGTGCCGGCGTCGGTGGGGGAGCCGGCATGAGAATCCTGGTGCTCAACCCGAACACCTCGGCGGCCATGACCGCCGAGATCGCCGCTGCCGCGCGTGCCGCTGCGCATCCCGACGTTGAGATCGTGTGCATGTCACCGTATTTCGGCTCGGCGGCAATCGACTCCGCCGCCGAGAGCTACCTTTCCGCGGTCGGGGTGATGGACCTGGTTGCCCGACTGACCCGGTCGGGCGACTTCGACTTCGATGCCGTTGTGCTCGCCGGATTCGGCGAGCACGGCCGCGACGCGCTCGCCGAGATGCTGACGGTGCCGGTGTTCGACATCGCCGAATGCGCCGCGCATGTCGCGCACCTGATCGGCCGGCGGTTCTCGGTGATCACCACGCTCGCCCGGTCGATCCCGCCCATCGAGGACCGGCTGCTGCTGGCCGGCCTGAACGCACACTGCGCCTCGGTACGGGCCTGCGGCCTCGGCACGGCAGCCGTGGACGCCGATCCCGCCGGCGCCGTGCAGGCGATTGTCGACGAGGCCGCACGCGCCATCAACGAGGACGGCGCCGACGTGATCTGCCTGGGGTGCGCCGGGATGGCGGGCGTGACGGCGGCGATCTCCGCCAAGCTCGGGGTGCCCGCGGTCGACGGGGTCGCCGCCGCGGTGGCCCTCGCCCAGGCCGTCGTCGGGCTGGGCCTGTCCACCAGCAAGGCGGGGGTGTTCGCGCCGGGACCGGACAATCCGCGCAGCCACTGGCCGCTGTCGGAAGCACTGGGCCGATGACCGACGTCGATCTCGCCTCGCGCCTCGTCGGCGGCAGCGTGGTGGCCGCCAGTGACGAATCGTTCGGATTCAAGGAGCGGCTCGTCGACCCGGCCGAACCCGCCTTCGTGCCGGGAACCTTCGACCTGCGCGGCGAAGTGGTGGACGGCTGGGAGACCCGGCGCCACGCCGGCCGCGCCGGCGACTGGGCGATCATCCGGCTGGGCACACCCGGCCGGCTGCGCACCATCGACGTGGACACCCGGTTCTTCTCGGGCAATCACCCGAGCGGCTGCGCGGTGGACGCCTGCGTGCTGGCGCGCACCGACGATCCGGCAGACCCCGTCGTGGCCTGGACACCGATCGTGGAACCCACTGTGCTCAAGGCGGATTCGCACAATCTGCTGGCCGTCGCGGACCGCCGGCGGTGGACGCACCTGCGGCTGCGGTTGCAGTCCGACGGCGGCGTCGCCCGGCTGCGGGCGTACGGCGAGGTGGTGGCGGACCCCGCGTCCTTCAGCGATGTCACCGTCGAGGTGTCCGGTCTGGAAAACGGTGGTCGGGTCGAATGGTGCAGTGACAGTTTCTATTCCAGTGCCACGTCGCTGATCATGCCGAACCGGCCGCACAACATGGGCGACGGCTGGGAGGCGCGCCGACGCCGCGACGTCGGACCGGACACCCACGACGCGGTGATCGTCTCGTTCGCCGCGCCCGCCGACCTGCGCCGCATCGAGGTCGACACGTCGTACTTCGTGTTCAACGCCAGCCTGGAGGTGTCGGTGCTGGGCAGCCGTAGTCGCCCTGATCGGGAACACGGTTGGGGGATGGTCGCTTTCGACGTTCCGGTGCTGCCGCGGACGCGACTGCTCGCCGATGCGCGCCAGGTGTTCGCGGTCGACGTGCCCGACGTGGCGGCACTGCGCGTACAGGCCTACCCGGACGGCGGGATCGCCCGGGTACGGGCAATAGGGGTGCCCACCGTCGACGGACTGCGGATGCTGCAGCACAACTGGGAGGAATCGTCATGACACCACTGCTGACCGACTGCGCCGGCCTCTGGCGCCGCACGCTGTTGATCGACGTCGACGGCACGCGCGACACCGAACCGGGTGTGCTGTGGCTGCAGAGCCTGACGGCCTACGTTGACTCCCGCGGATTCGCGGGCACCCTGCACCAGGACGGCGACGTCTTCGAGTGGCATCGAGAGTTCGACATCACGACGCCGGGACCGCATCCCGACGCCGGCGTAATGCACTGGGAGAGCGATGTTCTCGTCGAGACCGGGGTGCACGAACACTACATCGAGCACTGGGTCCGCGACCCCGGCGACGCGGGGCCGACAGGCGCGCTGCACCTGTCCGGGCCGGCCGGAGCGTCGGCGCTACTGGTCCGGGTCGGCGCCATGTTCGGCTGGGCCGACGGCACTCAGGTGGTGCTCGGCACCGTGGGCGGCGACGCGCAGCGAGCGCTCGGTATCGACTTCGCCGACATGGCTTCTGTCGGCGACCAAATCCAGGCCAACGGCGTGCACTGGACGGTGGACAACTCGGAAGGGAATGTGAATTCATGAGTGGCGTAACGTCATTCACGTCGGTGCCGATCATCGATATCAGCGGATTGTCGTCACCCGAGCGTGCCGAGCAGCACCGCGTGGCCGCCGAGCTCGGCCGGGCGGCGGCCGACGTCGGCTTCTTCTACATCAGCGGCACCGGCATCGACGAGTCGTTGTTCGGCGCGATGCTGGCGGCGGTGAAGGAGTACTTCGCGCTGCCGGTCGAAGAAAAGATGCGTGATTACATCGGGCTGTCCCGCTGTCATCGCGGGTATGTGCCGGTCGGCGAGGAGGGCCTGGAGGGCACCGTCCCGGACCTGAAAGAAGCGTTCGACACCGCGCTGGATCTGCCCGCCGACGATCCGGATCATCTGGCCGGCAACCCCATGCTGGGCCCCAATACCTGGCCGGACCTACCCGGTTTCGCCGAGGCGGTGACCGCGTACTACCAGGCCGTGCTGGCCGTGGGGCAGCGGCTCCTGTGGGCGTTCGCCGTCGCCCTCGGCGAGGATCCCGAGGTCTTCTCCCGGCACGCCACCAAGACGCCGAGCCAGCTGCGGCTCATCCACTATCCGTACAACCCGGACGCCCACGACAGCGTCGGGATCGGCGCGCACACCGACTACGAATGTTTCACCCTGCTCAAGCCGACGGCCCCCGGCCTCGAGGTGCTCAACGGCGCGGGCGAGTGGATCGACGTGCCACCGGTGGACGGCACGTTCGTCGTCAACGTCGGGGACCTGCTGGAGCTGTGGACCAACGGCGCGTTCGTGGCCACCAGCCACCGGGTCCGCAAGGTCGCCGAGGAGCGGTATTCGTTTCCGCTGTTCTTCAACGTCGACTACCACACCGAGGTGAAACCGCTGCCGCAGTTCGCGTCGTCAGACGCCAAGCCACGCCCCGCGCTGCGCGCGGGCGAGCATCTGTTCGCCCAGACCGCGCAGACGTTCGCCTATCTGAGACAGCGCATCGAGTCGGGCGAGCTGGTCCTGCCCGACGGCTCGCTGGAACTCGGACAGTTCGGCCAGCAGGCGTTGCAGGACGCGCAATGACTAATTGATGGGCGCGTTGAGCCAGTGCAGGTCGTCGAGCATGCCGCGCGCGGCCACGATGCCCTGGCCGGTCTGCCATACCTCGTTGTTCACCACGAACACCCGGTTGTCGCGGGTGGCGGCGAGCTTCTTCCAGGCCGGGCTGTCGAGCAACGCGGCAGCCTTGTCCTTGGCCGCCGGTGACTCGAACGACAGGTAGACGATGTCACCGTCGGCAGTCGAGAAATCGGTGCCGGGCGTCAGCTTCGAGATGTCGATCTCGCGGTACGGCTTGTCGGTGAACCGTTGCGGCGCAGGGCGATCCGCGCCGATCCGGGCCAGCACGCTACCCGGGAAGTTGTTGGCGCCGAAGATTCGCATGGTGCCCTCGGTCAGCTGCACCACCGACACCTGGAAGTGCGAGGCGTCGTTCTGCCCGCCGATCCTGGAGGCGTCGGCGTTGAATCCGTCGACCAGTGCGCCCGCGGCGGCGCCGCGTCCGGTCGCCGCACCGACCATCCGTAGATCGTCCTCCCAGGCCGCGCCGGACGGACGGGTGAGTACCGTCGGTGCGATGGCCGACAGCGCGCCGTAGGTGTCCGACGTCGACGACACCTGCGAGCCGATGATCAGGTCGGGGTTGGCGGCCTTGACCGCCGCCATGTCGGGTGCGCCGCGCGTGCCGGCCGCCGGCACGTTGTGGATGACGGTGCCCAGATACGACGTCTGGCCCGACGAATCCGTCGGGGTCGCCGCGGCGACGACACGGGACTGCAGACCCAGCGCGCACAGCGCATCGAGTGCTGTGCCCGAGAGCACGACGATGCGCTGCGGGTCGGCGTTGACGTCGGTGGCTCCCGCGGCGTGGTGCACCTGACGGATGGGCGGCCCTTCATCGAGCGCTGCCGGGTTGGGCGCGCACGAGTCGTCGGGCCGGCGCTGGTTGCCGAGCACGCCCGCGGTGGCGATACGGGTGGTGCTGGTGATGGGAGCCGAGTTCGCTGCCTGAGGTTCGGCGGTGTGTCCCGAACAGCCCGTCAGGACGGCCGCGGCCGTCGCACACAGCGCGGTGAGAACCGCCGCGCTTGCGCTGGACAGCCGGGTACGGGAAGTCGGAAACTGCACGTGGCCGACGGTAACACCCGCGCGGTCGGGCCCAGATGAGGCGCGGTCGCGGGGGCCCGCGCCACGCCGGGCCAGGCGGCCGGTCCAGCCAATTACGACAGTTTGTAGGACCCTCGCCGCAAGGCTGTGCGATGGGGGATAAGATCACCGGCAGACAACATGGGATGCCCCGTGTGCTCGAACTATTCGCCCGGAACATTTGGAGGATCTGTTGGTAGCCGAAGCGCCCCCAATCGGAGAACTCGAGGCTCGTCGCCCGTTCCCGGAGCGTATGGGCCCCAAGGGCAACCTGATCTACAAGCTGGTGACCACGACCGATCACAAGCTGATCGGCATCATGTACTGCGTCGTCTGCTTCGTGTTCTTCTTCATCGGTGGCCTGATGGCGCTGTTCATGCGCACCGAGCTGGCCATGCCGGGACTGCAGTTCCTGAGCAACGAGCAGTTCAACCAGCTGTTCACCATGCACGGCACGGTGATGCTGCTGTTCTACGCGACCCCGATCGTGTTCGGCTTCGCCAACCTGGTGCTGCCGCTGCAGATCGGCGCCCCCGACGTGGCGTTCCCGCGGCTGAACGCCTTCTCGTTCTGGCTGTTCCTGTTCGGCGCCATGATCGCCATCGCCGGCTTCATCACCCCCGGTGGTGCCGCTGACTTCGGCTGGACCGCCTACTCGCCGCTGACCGACGCGATCCACTCGCCCGGTGCCGGTGGCGACCTGTGGATCGTCGGCCTGGCCGTCGGTGGTCTCGGCACCATCCTGGGTGCCGTCAACATGGTCACCACCGTGGTCTGCATGCGCTGCCCGGGTATGACGATGTTCCGCATGCCGATCTTCACCTGGAACATCCTGGTGACCTCGATCCTCGTGCTGCTGGCCTTCCCGCTGCTGACTGCCGCGCTGTTCGGCCTGGCCGCCGACCGCCACCTGGGCGCGCACATCTACGACCCCGCCAACGGCGGCGTCCTCCTGTGGCAGCACCTGTTCTGGTTCTTCGGCCACCCCGAGGTGTACATCATCGCGCTGCCGTTCTTCGGCATCGTCTCGGAGATCTTCCCGGTGTTCAGCCGCAAGCCGATCTTCGGTTACACCACCCTGATCTACGCGACGCTCGGTATCGCCGCCCTGTCGGTCGCCGTGTGGGCGCACCACATGTACGCCACCGGCGCCGTCCTGCTGCCGTTCTTCTCCTTCATGACGTTCCTGATCGCGGTCCCGACCGGTATCAAGTTCTTCAACTGGATCGGCACCATGTGGAAGGGCCAGTTGACCTTCGAGACGCCGATGCTGTTCTCGGTGGGCTTCCTGATCACCTTCCTGCTCGGTGGCCTGTCGGGCGTGCTGCTGGCCAGCCCGCCGCTGGACTTCCACGTGACGGACAGCTACTTCGTCATCGCGCACTTCCACTACGTGCTCTTCGGCACCATCGTGTTCGCCACCTACGCGGGCATCTACTTCTGGTTCCCGAAGATGACGGGCCGGCTGCTCGACGAGCGTCTGGGCAAGCTGCACTTCTGGCTGACCTTCATCGGCTTCCACACCACCTTCCTGGTCCAGCACTGGGTCGGTGACGAGGGCATGCCGCGTCGTTACGCCGACTACCTGCCCACCGACGGCTTCACCACGCTGAACGTGATCTCGACCATCGGTGCCTTCATCCTGGGCCTGTCCACGCTGCCGTTCGTGTGGAACGTGTTCAAGAGCTGGCGTTACGGCGAGCCCGTCGTGGTGGACGACCCGTGGGGCTACGGCAACTCCCTGGAGTGGGCCACCAGCTGCCCGCCGCCGCGGCACAACTTCACCGAGCTGCCCCGGATCCGTTCGGAGCGCCCGGCGTTCGAGCTGCACTACCCGCACATGGTCGAGCGGATGCGCGCCGAAGCGCACATCGGTCGATCGCACCACTAGGAATCAGCCGACCCGCCCGCGCCTAAGGCGCGGGCGGTTCTGCGTTAGGGGACTTGACAGATGACGCAGGCAGGAATGCCAAACGGATCCGTGCTCATCACCGTCACCGGTCTCGACCAGCCGGGCGTGACGTCGACGCTGTTCGGCGTGCTGTCGCGGCACAACGTCGAGCTGCTGAACGTCGAGCAGGTGGTCATCCGTGGCCGCCTGACACTCGGCGTGCTGGTTGCGGTGCCGGCCGAGGTGGCCGGCGAGGTGCTGCGGGCCGACGTGCAACAGGCCATCGGCGAGCTGGGACTCGATGTCGCGATCGACAGCAGTGACGATCAGCCCGTCCTGACGGAACCGTCGACCCACACCATCGTCGTGCTGGGCCGGCCCATCACCGCCGAGGCGTTCACCGTCGTCGCCCGCGAGGTCGCGGCGCTGGGGGTCAACATCGACTTCATCCGCGGCGTCTCCGACTATCCGGTGACGGGGCTGGAGCTGCGGGTGTCGGTGCCGCCGGTGGGCGGGGCGTACACCCAGCTGCAAACCGCGCTGGCGCGCGTCGCCGTCGACGAGGGCGTCGACATCGCGCTCGAGGACTACAGCCTGGCCCGCCGGGCCAAGCGGCTCATCGTGTTCGACGTCGACTCGACGCTGATCCAGGGCGAGGTCATCGAGATGCTGGCTGCCCGCGCCGGCGCCGAGGCCAAGGTCGCGGCGATCACCGAAGCCGCCATGCGTGGCGAGCTGGACTTCGAGGAGTCGTTGCGGGAACGCGTGGCCACGCTCGCCGGGCTGCCGGCCGAGGTGGTCGACGAGGTCGCCGACCAGATCGAGCTGACCCCGGGGGCCCGCACCACGCTGCGCACGCTGCGCCGGCTGGGTTACCACTGCGGTGTGGTGTCGGGCGGGTTCCGTCAGGTGATCGAGCCGCTGGCCGAGGAACTGATGCTCGACTTCGTCGCGGCCAACCACCTCGAGATCGTCGACGGCAAGCTGACCGGCCGGGTGACCGGCCCGATCGTCGACCGCCCGGGCAAGGCCAAGGCGCTGCGGGACTTCGCCAACCAGGCCGGTGTGCCCATGGAGCAGACCGTCGCGGTCGGCGACGGCGCCAACGACATCGACATGCTGTCGGCCGCCGGGCTCGGGGTGGCGTTCAACGCCAAGCCCGCGCTGCGGGCCGTCGCCGACGCGTCGCTGAACCACCCGTATCTGGACACCGTGCTGTTCATCCTGGGCATCACGCGTGGCGAGATCGAGGCCGCCGACGCCGTCGACGGTGTGGTGCGACGCGTCGATATTCCGTAGGGATTCCCTGGCGAGGGCACACCGGGGCCGCTGTCGCGTTACAGTGGTGACTATTGATATTGATTTGCTGCGTAAGCGTGTGGGAGATGGTGACATGAAGCGTGCGGTTCTGGTTGGTGTGAGTGCTGTCGCGTTGGTCGCCGGCCCCTTGTCGGTCGTCTCTGTGACGGCGGCCGCGCCGGCCTACGCGTGCCCCTGGGGGACGGTGCCGAGCCATTTCGAAGGCGTGTGCGTCAAGGGCACGGCGAATGGCAGTGGCCCGCAGGCGGTGCCGCCGCAGACGTCCAACAGTGGGACGGGCGCACAGATCACCCAGTCGGTCGGCGGCCTGCAGACGGTCAACGGCATCCCCTGCACGCCCGAGCACATCGGCACCTGCATCGGCCTGATCCAGAGCCAGCAGTAAGTTCTCAGGGCCCCTCAGACGACGAGGGCGTGCGCGTCCGGCGTACCGGAGCCGGTGACGCTGCGCCAGGCCTGAGCCAGCACCGCAACCGATTCGTGTAGCCGCTCCTCGGGCTGTGTGAAGGGCACCCGGATGAAGCGCTCCAGGGTGCCGTCGACGCCGAATCGTGGACCCGCGGGGATGACGAGCCCCATCCGGGACGCCGCGGCCGATAGCGCTGAACTCATGGGTGCGGGCAGCCGCATCCACATCGACATGCCGCCGTGGCACGGGCTCGCCGTCCAGTCCGGAAGTTGTTCCTGCAGAAGCGAACTCACCAGCTGCCGCCGGGCCCGCAGCATGTCGCGGCGGGCCGGCAGCACGGTGTCGGCCTGGCGGAGCAGATCGGCCGAGGCGAGTTGTTCGACGATGGCGGTGCCCAGGTCGATGGTCGGCCGCACCGCGGCGATGGCGGCCAGGGTGGACCTTTCGGCGCGAATCCAGCCGACCCGCAGTCCACCCCAGAAGGACTTCGACATCGAACCGACGGTGATCACCAGGTCGCGACGGCTCTCCAGGTAGGAGGCCAGTGGCGGCGGCAGCGGCTCGTCCAGCCAGATGTCGCAGATGGTCTCGTCGATGATGGTGCGAGTCCGGGTCTCGGAGATGATGCGCGCGAGGCGCTCGCGTCCCGCGGCCGGCAGGCTCAGCCCGGTCGGATTGTGGTTGTCGACGATCAGGTAGGCCAGATTCGGTGCCAGTTGCCGCATGGCGGCTTGCACGGCATCCAGTTCCCAGCCGTCTTCGGCCATGCTGACGGGCACCGGGCGGGCTCCGGACGCGGCGATGAGCGAGATGGCGCCGTGGTACGTCGGCTGCTCGATGAGCACGCGGTCGCCCGGGCGGGCGTAGGTGGCCAGTATGAGATTGATCGCGTGCAGGGCCCCGGTGGTCACCATGATCTCGTCGGGCTCGGTGGGAAGCCCCCTGGCGCAATATCTTTCGGCGATGGCCTGGCGAAGTTCGGCGACGCCGGTGAGTTCGATGCCGATGTCGTGCAAGTGCGGTGCCAGGCGCTGGGCGGCGCGCGTGAATGCCTCGATGGTGGCGGCCGCCGGCGCCGAGGGGGCGGCGTCGGCCAGGCTCAGCGTGCCGGTCCTGGTGAGGGGGGCCGGACTGGCCGTCGGTGCGGTGGGCGGCAGCGCCGTGGTGCTGCGGGCGCCGCGGCGGGCGTTGAGATAGCCGTCCTCGCGCAGCTGGGCATAGGCCGCGGTGACGGTGGTGCGGGAGACGCGCAGGGCGTCGGCCAGCGCGCGCTCGCTGGGATACCGGGCGCCGACGGGAAGCCGGCCGTCGACGATGAGCAGGCGGATGGCATCGGCCAGGCCCAGATAGGCGGGGCCGCTGAGGCTGGAGGTGCGCCAGTTGCCCAATTCTCGTGCCAGAAGGACTTCGTCAAGTGATCTGGCTGACATCTCGATCGACATTGAAGCCAGTATCAGCCAACTGGCTATTGAATGGCAAGCCAGTTGGCGGGAAAACTGGGGCCATGCGAACGAACTGGCTATCAAAACTGGCTGAGAAGCGCGTCCGGTCGCGGCGCGACAACCGGGCCGATGTCCGCGATCTGGATGCGGCGCGGGTGCGGCACGAACTGGATGCCATCCGCGCTCGCTTCCAGGACCACCGGTGAGGGCTGACGTCGGCGTGAAGACCACGGCCGTCCGCACGGCGCTGCTGCTGGCGGGCCTGAGCGGTTACGGACTGTCAATGGCGCTGTTCGTGCGGGCCGGCCTGGGCCTGGACCCGTGGGACGTCTTCCACCAGGGCCTGGCCAAGCACACGGGACTGACCATCGGCGGCGCGACGGCGCTCGTCGGCGTCGTCGTGCTGCTCGGTTGGATTCCGCTGCGGAACCGGCCGGGCGTCGGCACCGTCGCGAACGTCATCGTCATCTCCGTCGTGGTCGACGCGGCCCTGCTGGTGCTGCCGCAGCCGACGACGCTGCCGGTGCGCACCGCGATGATGGTCGGCGCCGTCGTGCTCAACGCCGTCAGCACGGTGATGTACATCGGTGCCGGGATGGGGCCGGGGCCACGCGACGGACTGATGACCGGGCTGGTGGCCCGGACCGGCTGGTCGGTGCGGCTGGTCCGCACCGGCATCGAGGTGACGGTGCTGGCCACCGGCTGGCTGCTGGGCGGCACCGTCGGCGTCGGAACCGTCGTGTACGCCTTGGGGATTGGGCCGCTGGTGCAACTGGTGCTGCGGTGCACCCCGACCCGGTGGCTCGCGGCCAGTGGCTGGGCACACGTGGTGGGGGACCGGGCGGCTGAACCGGCCGTGACTACGATGAGCGAGTGCCCGGCGCCCTCAACGACCACCTCGTAGAACCCGACGCCCAGCCCGATCCTGACCTGCTGATCGAATTCTCCGGGGTCACGCTGCGCCGCGGCGGGGCCACCCTGGTCGGCCCCATCGACTGGGCGGTGGAACTCGACGAACGCTGGGTCGTCCTGGGCCCCAACGGCGCGGGCAAGACGTCGCTGCTGCGCATGGCGGCCGCCGTCGAGCATCCGTCGTCGGGCACGGCTTTCGTCCTCGGCGAGCGGCTGGGCCGCACCGACATGTCCGAGTTGCGGTCTCGCATCGGGCTCAGCAGTTCGGCGCTGTCGCAGCGGATACCGGACGACGAAGTCGTGCGGGACCTGGTGGTCTCGGCCGGATACGCCGTGCTGGGCCGGTGGCGCGAACAGTACGACGACGTCGACTACAACCGTGCGCTGGACACCTTGGAGAGCATCGGCGCCGAACACCTCGCCGACCGCCGCTACGGCACGCTGTCCGAGGGGGAGCGCAAGCGGGTCCTGATCGCCCGGTCGCTCATGACCGATCCGGAGCTGTTGCTGCTCGACGAGCCGGCGGCCGGACTGGACCTCGGCGGTCGCGAAGAACTGGTGGCCCGGCTGGCTGATCTGGCCGCCGACGCCGACGCGCCGGCCACGGTGCTGGTCACTCACCACGTCGAGGAAATCCCGGAGGGCTTCACGCACTGCCTGCTGCTCTCCGAGGGGCAGACGGTCGCCGCCGGGCTGCTGCCCGACGTGCTGACATCCGAGAATCTCTCCCAGGCCTTCGGTCAGTCGATCGCCCTGGAGTACATCGACGGGCGGTACTTCGCCCGTCGTACCCGCAGTCGCGCGGCGCACAGGAGGCGTATATGACCGAACTCGACCCCTTGCATCCCCGGCCGGCCGCGACGGTGATGCTGGTGCGCGACGGTGCGCCTGGCATCGAGGTCTTCCTGATGCGCCGCACCATGTCGATGGCCTTCGCCGGCGGCATGACGGTGTTCCCCGGCGGCGGGGTCGACGAGCGCGACCGCGATGCCGACATCGCCTGGACCGGACCCGACCGCACCTGGTGGGCCGAGAAGTTCGGCGTGGACCCGGTGCTGGCCGGCGCGCTGGTGTGCGCCGCCGCCCGCGAGACCTTCGAGGAGTCCGGTGTGCTGTTCGCCGGGCCGGCCGACGACCCCGACGGCATCGTCTCCGACGCGACCGTCTACCACGAATCGCGCGCCGCGCTGGAAAGCCGTGAGCTGTCGTTCGGGGAGTTCCTGGCCCGCGAGAAGCTGGTGCTGCGCGCCGATCTGCTGTGGCCGTGGGCCAACTGGATCACCCCCAAAGAGGAACGCACCCGTCGCTACGACACGTTCTTCTTCGTCGGCGCCCTGCCGGCCGGCCAGCGCGCCGACGGCAACAACACCGAGAGCGACCACGTCGCC
Organism: Mycobacterium toneyamaense; assembly: GCF_055384815.1. Taxonomy (NCBI): domain Bacteria; kingdom Bacillati; phylum Actinomycetota; class Actinomycetes; order Mycobacteriales; family Mycobacteriaceae; genus Mycobacterium; species Mycobacterium toneyamaense. Next base: position 3,869,241 of record NZ_AP040333.1, on the reverse strand, counting down.
TGGCGTACGCCCACGGCCGCGCTGGAGGAGTTCGCGGCCGGACATTCGTTCCTGCTGCCGCCCACGTGGACGCAACTGAGCTCACTGGACGGCCGGACGGTCGGCGAGCTGCTCAAGGACGAACGGAAGATCGAGCCGATCGAACCGGTGCTCACCATGGGCGAGGGGACGTGGGACATCGAGTTCTTCGATGCCGAGCGGTACAAGGCGGCGCGCGCCGGTAGGGCGCAGTGATGACCAAGCGTGAGTTCGCCGCGGAATTCGTCGAAATCCACGTCATCGACGGCATCGGGACCCTGCTGCTGGCCCGGCCGCCGCGCAATGCGCTGACCCGCCAGATGTGCCGGGAGGTCGCCGCAGCCGCCGAGGAGCTGGGCCAGCGGTCCGACGTCACCGCCGTCATCGTGTACGGCGGCCACGAGGTCTTCTGCACCGGTGACGACGACCACGAGACCAGCACCCTCGATGCGGCCGAGGCCCGCGTCGCGGGCGCGGTGTGCCGCGCCGCGGTCGACGCTGTCGCCGCCATTCCGCGGCCCACCGTCGCGGCCGTCACCGGCTACGCGCTGGGCAGTGGCCTGACGCTGGCGCTCGCGGCCGACTGGCGCATCAGCGGCGACAACGTGAAGGTCGGGTCGACCGAGATCCTGTCGGGCCGGGCACCGGCCGAGGGTGCCGCGGCGCGGTTGGCCGCGGCCGTCGGCGACAGCCGGGCCAAGGACCTGGTGTTCAGTGGCCGGTTCGCCGGTGCCGATGAAGCCGTGGCCCTGGGTCTGGTCGACCAACTCGTGGCGCCCGACCACGTCTACGACGAAGCGCACAAGTGGGCGCGCAGGTTCCTCGACTCGTCGCCCGAGGCGCTGGCCACAGCAAAGGCGGCGTTCGCGGTTCGCTGATCCCCGTGCTCAGCGGGTGAACAGAACCGTGGATGTGAACTCCCGGTGACGGGGCAGTTAGGCTGACCTGCATGACGAGTACCGACCAGACGTCCGAGGTCGCCGCAGCCGACGCTGCCGCCAAGGTATCCGAGGTAGTTGACCAGGCACCCAACCCGCATGCGACGGCCGAGCAGGTCGAGGCGGCCCGCCACGACACCAAGCTGGCGCAGATCCTGTACCACGACTGGGAAGCCGAGAGCTACGACGACAAGTGGTCGATCTCGTACGACCAGCGGTGCATCGACTACGCCCGCGGTCGCTTCGACGCCATCGTGCCCGACGAGGTCCAGCGCCAGCTGCCGTATGACCGCGCCCTCGAGCTCGGCTGCGGCACCGGCTTCTTCCTGCTGAACCTGATCCAGGCCGGCGTCGCGCGCCGCGGCTCGGTCACCGACCTGTCCCCGGGCATGGTCAAGGTGGCCACCCGCAACGGCAAGGCCCTCGGTCTGGACATCGACGGCCGTGTCGCCGACGCGGAGGGAATTCCCTACGAGGACAACACCTTCGACCTCGTCGTCGGACACGCGGTGCTGCACCACATCCCCGATGTGGAGCTGTCGCTGCGCGAGGTCGTCCGCGTGCTCAAGCCGGGCGGCCGGTTCATCTTCGCCGGCGAGCCCACCACCGTCGGCAACTTCTACGCCCGTCGCCTGGCCGACCTGACCTGGAAGACCACCGTCGCGGCCATGAAGCTGCCGGGCCTGGCGTCCTGGCGCCGGCCGCAGGAGGAGCTCGACGAGAACTCGCGCGCCGCCGCGCTCGAATGGATCGTCGACCTGCACACCTTCGAGCCCGCCGACCTGGAGCGCATGGCGACCAACGCCGGTGCGGTCGAAGTCGCCACCGCCAGTGAGGAATTCACCGCCGCCATGCTGGGCTGGCCGGTGCGGACCTTCGAGTCGACGGTGCCCCCGGGCAAGCTCGGCTGGGGCTGGGCCAAGTTCGCCTTCGGCGGCTGGACCTCGCTCAGCTGGTTCGACGCCAACGTGTGGCGCCACATCGTGCCGAAGGGCTGGTTCTACAACGTCATGATCACCGGGGTCAAGCCGTCCTGACGGACCCCGCGCCCCTGACGCTCTGACGTGAGCGGCTATGCCTTCACACTCGACGATGTCGCCTACCTGACCGGACCCGGTCAGGAGGCGCTCGCCGAGGTGGCCGCCCGGCCCCTGACCGATGCCCACCGGGTATCCGACATCGCCTGGGCGCGTTCGCGTTTCGGTGACCGTGCGGCGGTTCTGGTCGAGACCGTGCTGCTGCGGCGCCGGGCCGTCGCCAAACTGGCGCAGCTGGGCGACGTCACCGGCTGGCTGTTCACCGACGAGGCGCTGCAGCAGGCCACGGCCGGGGCTGTCGCCGTTCATCGGGCGCGGCGGTTGTCCGGCCGCCTCGTGCACGATGCGACGTGTTCCGTCGGGACAGAACTTGCCGCGCTGAGTAATTCGGCTGATTCGGCGTCGCATCTCGTCGGCAGCGACCTGGACGCGGTCCGGCTGGCCATGGCGCGGCACAACGTGGGCGACCGGGCGCTGCTGTGCCGCGCGGACGCGCTCCGCCCGATCACGCGGGACACCGTGGTGGTCGTCGACCCGGCGCGGCGCAGTTCGGGGCGCCGCAAGTTCGACCCCCGTGATTACGCCCCGCCGCTGGACGAGCTGCTCGAGGTCTACCAGGGCCGCGACCTGGTGGTGAAATGCGCTCCCGGCGTCGATTTCGGCCAACTGGCCGAGCTGGGATTCAGCGGCGAGGTGCAGATCACGTCGTTGGCCGGCAGCGTCCGGGAGGCCTGTCTGTGGTCACCGGGGCTGGCGCCATCCGGCGTTACGCGCCGGGCCACGGTGCTCGACAAGAACGGCCAGGTGGCCGAGGAATTCACCGATGCCGACCCCGGCGACTGTCCCTCGGGGCCCGCGGGGCGGTGGATCGTCGACCCCGACGGCGCGGTGGTGCGCGCCGGTCTGGTGCGCCACTATGCGGCGCGGCACGGCCTGTGGCAGCTCGACCCGGCGATCGCGTACCTGTCTGGCGACGAGTTGCCAAGCGGCACAAGGGGTTTCGAGGTCATCGAGCAGATCGCCTACAACGAGAAGCGGCTCCGGCAGGCGCTGTCCGCGCACGGGGCGTCGGCCGTCGAAATTCTGGTGCGCGGCGTCGACATCGACCCGGATGCGTTGCGCGCCAAGCTGAAGCTGCAGCGCTCGGGTGCGCAGCTCTCTGTGGTGATCACGCGCATCGGTGCGGGCGCCGCCGCCCGGCCGACGGCCTTCATTTGCCGGCCGTCGCGCTGAATCGCCAGGTCGCAGTTCATGGCCGGGACGGGTAGGGCCGACAGGTACGCTGGAACCGGCGGCGACTTGCCGCCATTTCTTGATCCCTGGAGGATTCACCAGATGCGCCTTCCCGCACTCGCCGCAGTGATCGCTGCAACAGGGGCGGTCGGTTGGCTCGGCATGCCTCTTGCGGCCGCGACCCCGGCGAAATGCCCGGAGCTGGGCGGCGTCGTCGACGGCTCACGGATGTGTCAGATTCGCGACACCACCCGCGGCTACGCGCTCAACATCAGCTATCCCATCGACTACCCGGATCAGCAGGCCGTGGTCGACTACATCACGCAGACCCGCGACGGGTACGTCAACGTCGCGAAGATGCCCGGACCGCACGAGACCTCGTACGAGCTGGACACCACCGCGACGCAGTACACCGCGGCGATCCCGCCCCGGAACACCCAGTCGGTCGTGTTCAAGACGTTCCAGGATGTCGGCGGTGCGCATCCGCAGACCTTCTACAAGACGTTCACGTGGGACCTGGTCCAGCGCAGGCCGATCACCATCGACAATCTGTTCGTACCTGGCGCACAACCTTTTCCGGTGATCCTGCCGCTGGTTCAGGGCGAACTGATCCGCCAGTCAGCGCAGCCGGTGCTGATGCCGCCGGCCGCCGGGCTGGATCCGGAGACCTACCAGAACTTCGCGATCACCAACGACTCGCTGATCTTCTTCTTCAGCCAGGGACAGGTGCTACCGGAATCCGCCGGCGCGGTGCAGGTGACGGTGCCGCGAGCGCCTATCGAGTCCATGCTCGCCTAGGGATTTGTGCACGATTTTCCGCGCCGGCCGCGGAAAATCGTGCACAAATCCCTGATCAGGCTGGGGCGAACGCGTAGACCTGGCCGTTGCTCGTCGCGGTGATGACGCGCTTGTCGTGCCCGACGGACACCCCGACCGGCCAGCCCGTGGCGCCCGGCAGCGGATAGCTGTTCACGGTGTGGCCGTCGGCGGGGGAGAAGACGACCAACGCCTGGCCGGCCTGGCCGTCCCGGACCACCACGTACCCGACGTCGGTGCCGGCGCGCGTGGCCGTCGTCAGCGGCTCGACGTCGCTGCGCGTCCACGCCACCTCACCCTTGTCGCCCTTGTCCTTGACCGCGGTGAGCTTGGTCTGCGGCCCGCCGCCGGCGACCACCAGACCGTCCGGCGTCACCGACGGCGGCGTCTGCGGCTGGAAGCCGAGGTTGACCGACCACTTGGCCTTGCCGTCGGCGGAATTCACCGCCCAGAGGTGCTGGTCGCGGCCGTTGACGTAGACGGTCTTGCCGTCGGCCGACAGCACCGGGCTGGCGATGGGGCCGCCTCCGACCGCGGTGCTGCTCCATTCGCGGGTCAGCAGCGGCGTCTGACCCTCGTGGTAGCGCAGCCCGACGAGGGCCGGGGCATCGGTGCCCGGCTGCCACAGGCCCAGGACGACCATGTCGGTGTCAGGGGAGTAGGCGGGCGCCGCCGAGATGGGGCAGGCCGCTCTGGCGGGCTGGCAGTCGGCCAGGCCGCGCGCCGAGTCGGCGGGGTCGACGCCGCTGACGAGGTCCAGCGGGGCGCCGATGGTCTGGCCGCGGTGCGCGTCGAACACCAGCACCTGGCCCAGATGCGTCACCACGAGGAGCTGACCGGGCGACAGGATGCGCGGTGTCGTCGGCATCCCGATCACGGGCTGGCGCCAGCGGATCCACTGCGTCGGCGGGAACGACATGATCGCGCCGGGCTGGCCGACGTACATGTTGTCGAAGCCGTCGAACAGGGGACTGGACATGCCGCCGCCCTGCCACAGCCGGGTGCACCAGCGCTGGCGGCCGTGCTGGTCGCTTTCCCACACCATCAGGGAGCAACCGTTGGCCGACTGCGCGTTGATGGCCAGATAGCTGCCGGAGCCGAGGATCACCTGCGCGCCGATGTTTCCCTTGGCCGAGCGGGCCCAGTCCTGCTTCAGGCTGCTTGCCCCGGCCAGCGCGGTGTAGCTGCTGTTGGCGGCGTCGCCGTACTGCGCGGGCCAGCCGTCCGAGGGGTGTGCCTTGACCCAGGAGTCGGTGTTGCCGCACCCGGCAACGGTCAGCGTGACCGCGGCAGCAGCAACGGTGGCGAGGCGGCGGATTCGGTGTGCAGGCATCGAGTCCCGAGACTAGTCCGAGACCGGCGAATGTCCGATTTCGCCTCGCGTAGGCTTTCCGGCCATGACGACGATGTGGGGCGCACCGATTCACAAACGATGGCGGGGTTCGCGGCTGCGCGATCCGCGGCAGGCGCGGTTCCTCACCCGTGAGTCGCTGAAGTGGGTGCTCGACAACAAGGCCTACACCCCGTGGTACCTGGTGCGGTACTTCCGGCTGCTCAAGTTCAAGCTGGCCAACCCGCACATCATCACGCGCGGCATGGTGTTCCTGGGCAAGGGCGTGGAGATCCAGTGCACGCCCGAGCTGGCGCAGATGGAGATCGGCCGCTGGGTCCACATCGGCGACAAGAACACCATCCGCTGCCACGAGGGCTCGCTGCGGTTCGGTGACAAGGTCGTGCTGGGACGCGACAACGTCATCAACACCTACCTGGACATCGAGATCGGCGAGTCGGCGCTCATGGCGGACTGGTGCTACGTCTGCGACTTCGACCACAAGATGGACAGCATGGAGCTGCCGATCAAGGACCAGGGCATCATCAAGGGCCCGGTGCGGATCGGGCCGGACACCTGGATCGCCGCCAAGGTGACCATCCTGCGCAACACCAGCATCGGCCGCGGCTGCGTGCTCGGCGCCCACGCGGTGGTCAAGGGCGAGATTCCGGACTTCTCCATCGCGGTCGGTGCCCCCGCCAAGGTGGTCAAGAACCGCAAGCTGGACTGGGAGACCTCGGCCGCCGAGCGCGAGGAACTCGCCCGGGCCCTGGCCGACATCGAGCGTAAGAAGAGCTCCCGGTAGCTCAGCTCATGTAGTCGAGCGTCGTCATCATGCCCGCCTCCTGGTGATAGGCGTTGTGGCAGTGCAGCATCCACTCACCGGGGTTGTCGGCGACGAGTGTGACGGTGAGCTTCTGCCTGGGCAGCACGATCAGCGTGTCCTTGCGCGGCCCGCGCCGGCCGTCGGCCTGCAGCACCTGGAACGTGTGCCCGTGCAGGTGCATCGGATGCCACATCGTCGTCGAGTTGGTGAAGGTCATGGTGGCGCGCTGTCCCTGTCGGACGGTCAGGGCCGTGCGGTTGTCGAAGCCCCGCCCGTTGATGCCCCAGTCGTACTTCATCATCGAGCCGGTGAGTTCCGCGGCCAGCGTGACGTCCGGTGTGATGGGACCGAGGTCGACGGCCGAGGTCGCCGTGAAGTCGGCGACGGTGCCGATCTTCCGGTTCAGCTCCGCGGGGCGGAACGCGGCGTCCGGCGCGGTGCCGGCGCCGGTGGACAGGATGGCGCGCGCGGCGCTGTCCTTGCCCTCGGCCACCGCCACCAACGGGAAGACGCCGTCGCCCGCGGTGACGACGACGTCGTAGCGCTCGCCCATACCCAGCAGCAGTGCGTCCACGTCCACCGGGTCAACGGGGAAGCCGTCGGTGTGCGTGACGGTCATGCGGTGCCCGGCCAGTGCCACCCGGAACGCGGTGTCGGCGCCGGCGTTGATGATGCGCAGCCGGATGCGCTGACCCGGCTTGGCATTGAAAACCGTTGGTGCGGCGGGAATCCGGCCGTTGGCGACGAAGTACGGGTACTTGACGTCGCCGGCGTCGCCGCCGAGCAGCGGGCTCGTCGCCATTCCCGCCATACCGGGCATGTCACCCATGCCACTCATGTCGTGGCCGCCCATGTGTCCCATGCCGGCCATCGCGCGCAGGCCGTCGTAGATCTGCTGGGGCGACTTACCGGCACCCGAGGTCCAGTCATCAAGGACCACAATCCATTCCGCGTCGTAGCGGCCGCGCTCCGCGGGATCGTCGATGACGACCGGCAGGTACAGCCCGTAGTCCGCGTCCAGACCGGTGTGCGGATGTGCCCAGTAGGTGCCGGCATGCGGGGCCGAGAACGCGTACGTGAAGTCGTTGCCGGGCTTGATGTTCGGCGTCGCGGGTGCCGCGCCGTCCATGTCGTTGCGCAGGGCGATGCCGTGCCAGTGCACCGACGTGTCATGGTCGAGCCCGTTGGACACGCGGACCGACAGCTCGTCGCCCACCGACGCGCGGATCAGCGGGCCGGGCACCTGATCGCCGTACGCGAGGGTCTGCACCGTGACACCGCCCAGGTCGACGGTGGCCGGCTGCGGGCGCAGCGCCACCGAGACGGTGCGCCCGGTGTGCGGGCGGGCAGCCTCGGCAGCGGCGATGGCCTTCTGGTCGATACCGCCGGCCGCGGCCGGCGTCTTGCTACACGCGGCGACGCCGGCGAGTGCGGATGCGCCCGTGACGGCGGAGGCGATCAGGAAACTACGGCGAGTGAACACCCTGCCGTTTGTACCCCCGGGGGGTATATGCGTCAAGGGTCGAAAGTCCGCAAGTCAGCACAAAACTGTCCCTCTTCCAGGGAAAAGGGACAGTTCTATGGATTTGCGGTGAAGAACTCTCAGCCGCGGTCGGGCAGCGGGCGCTCCACGATGGGACGACGCGCGTGCGGCAGTCGCTCGCCGCGCTTGGCGGCCAGGTAGACATCCGCGGTCTCGGCGGCCACGGTCTGCCACGAGAAGTCGTGGTTCAACCGGTCACGTGCGGCCAGGGCGCGCTGCTGCGCGCCCGCGGGGTCGTCGAGCACCTTGCGGACCGCGGACGCCAGCGCGCCGACGTTGCGCGGCGGGCAGGAGACGCCGGTCTTGCCGTTGATCACCGCTTCGCCGAGCCCGCCGACGTTCGACGTCACCAGCGGCGTCCCGGCCGCGGCGGCTTCCAGCGCCACGATGCCGAACGGCTCGTAGTGGCTCGGCAGGACTGCGGCGTCGGCCCGGTGCAGCAGCTCCAGTAGCCCTGAATGATCCACGCGGCCAACGAAATTCACGGCCTTCGTGACCTTGGCCTTGCGGGCTTCCTCGACCAGCCACTCGTACTGCGTGCCGTCACCGGCGACGGTCAGCGTGGTGCCGGGGTGGGTCCGCCGGATGCGCGGCAGCGCGGCGATGACGTCATGAACGCCCTTCTCGTACTCCAGCCGGCCGACGAACAGCAGCTCGGCCGGGCCGTCGTGCTTGCGGCGCATGGCGAACGGCCAGCCGGCGGTGTCGATGCCGTTGCAGATGACGCTCACGTCGGGCAGCTCGGGTCCGAACAGCTCGGTGATCTCCTCGCCCATGGACACCGAGCAGGTGATCAGCGAGTCGGACTCGTGCACGAGCCACGATTCCAGCGAGTGCACCTGGCGGCTCACCGGGCCGGAGAGCCAGCCGGAGTGCCGGCCGGCCTCGGTGGCGTGGATGGTGGAGACGAGTGGCACGTCGAAGAACTCGGCCAGCGTGACGGCGGGGTGGGCGACCAGCCAGTCGTGCGCGTGTACGACGTCCGGGGTCCAGTCGCGCAGGCTCAGTCCGGCGCGGATCATGGCGTGGCCCATGGCCAGGGTCCAGGCCATCATGTCGGTGCCGAAGGTGAACTCGTTCGGATCGAGGGCCGCCGAGATCACCCACACACCCTCGTGCACCTCGTTGGTGGTGGGGTGCGTGCTGGGGTCGGTGCCCGCGGGGCGACGACACAGCACCACGACCTCGTGGCCGACGGCCGCGAGCTCGACGGCCAGATGGTGGACGTGGCGTCCGAGGCCGCCGATCACCACGGGTGGGTACTCCCACGAGACCATGAGGATTTTCATCGTTGCCTTCTGCTCTTCGCGCAAGCGCTCATCGGTGCACTCGGCTCTTCGCGCAAGTGCTCATCGCGGCAACCTCCGCGCGTCCAGGGCGCCGAACAGTCCGTCGGCGCGGTTCCAACCTTCCGCGAGTTTCTGGGCCTGATCGCGTCGTCCAGACGCGAGGGCACCGGCGATCTCCCGGGTGGCGTGCGCGTGCAGGTGCGCGCGATAGCGAGCATATTCCGCCGCGGTGTCTTTGCTCACCATGAACGGCCAGTCGCTCGAGACGGTCAGCAGGGCTTCCCGCAGGATCTGGTCGGCCACGCGGTCACGTGCCGGGTACGCCGAATCCTGTGCGAGCACCTTGTCCACCGTGGTCAGCGCGGTATCCACGACCTCGGCGTTGAGCGTCACGAAGTCGGCGACCTGCTCGCCGGACCAGACCTGCCAGTCCTTGCCCGAACCCCAGGAACTGGGCGGCAGTTCGACGGGGGAGCCGACGAAGCCGCCCGCGATCGCGTCCGACAGGGTGCCGACCCGGACACCGGCGGCCGGCAGCGCGCGCAATACCCGGCCCAGCCACTCCGGTCCCTCGTGCCACCAGTGCCCGAACAGCTCGGTGTCGAAAGCGGCGACGACGTGGGCCGGGCGGCCGGTGCGCTCGGACTCCGAGAGCAGTCGGCGCCGCACGGTGTTCACGAAATCCGCGACGTGCGCGTCGATGGCGGCGGTGGCCCGTTCCGGTTCGTACGGCGCCTTGGACTCCGACGGGATGGTGCGTCCGGTGACGCGGGCCGGCTTGAGGCCGGTCAGGTGGTCGTAGGTGTGGAAGTCGCGGTAGGCCGGGTGCCCCGGGTAGCCGGACTTGGGCGACCACACGCGGTAACTGACCTGCAGGTCGCGACCGAAGGCGACGACGTCCGACTCGCCCACGGGACGGCCGAGCGCGGTGTCGCCGTGCAGCGACGGGCCGTCGACCATGAAGTGGGTGACGCCGGCGGCCGCGTAGCCGGTCTCCATGCCGGGGGCGTAGGCGCATTCGGGCGCCCAGATGCCGCCGGGGGTGTGCGCGAAGCGGGCGCCGGCGTCGGCCAGGCCCTCGCGCAGCGCGAACTCGCGCAGCCGGGGGTTGAGCAGCGGCTGGAACGGATGCGACAGCGGGCCGCCGAGCAGTTCGATGGTGCCCGCGCCGATGAGCTGCCGCAGCACCGGGCTGCCGCCGTGCTGCCAGTGATCGGCGAACTCGGCCAGTGCCGCACCGGCCTGCTGGTGCTCGTGAACACCGAAGGCGCGCAACGCTTCCGGCGAGTTGAAGGTCTCCGGGGCGCCGCCGCCGTCACGGACGGTCGTCGCCTCCAGCGCGCGCAGCTGCCAGTTGGACAGCCACTGCTGCATACCCGCCAGGCAGTACGGATCGTCGAGCTGAGCGGTGACGACGGGCGTCATGCCCAGCGTCAGCAGGTGACCGCGGCCTTCCTCCGCCAGCTCGCGCAGCACGCGCGTCAGGGGCAGATAGGCCGTCGCCCACGACTGGTACAGCCACTCCTCACCGACCGGCCAGCGGCCATGATGGGCCAGCCACGGCAGGTGCGTATGCAGCACCAGGGTGAACATCCCCGGTACTGGTGTGCTCGATGAATCACTCACGGCCGCACCGCGATTGCCACCAGGTCGAGGCTGTCGTCGATGTTCGGGCTGTTTGCGGCATCAGCTGCGAGCAGATCGAAGTCGTCGATGGTCACCGCGGCCACGTCGGCCAGCAGGTCCGCGGGCCAGGGTGCATCGGCCACGGCGCGGTCGATCTGGGCCTGGATGATGGAGCCGCCGTGCCGAGCGTCGAGCTCACGCAGTCCGGCGCCGTGATAGACGCCCAGCATGGCCTCCATGACGAAGCCCTGTTCGGTCAGCAGCTCGGTCATCTCGGCGGCGTTGAGTTCCCGGGTGTGGAACGGGTTCAGCGGGGTGTCGCTGCCGGGGGTGAAGGTGATCCGGTTCGGCGTCGACATCAGGAGGACGCCGCCCGGGCGCAGCACGCGCAGGCACTCGGCGACGAATTGTCCTTGGTCCCAAAGGTGTTCGATCACCTGGAAGTTGACCACGACGTCGACGGAGGCATCGGGGAGTGGCAGCGCGGCCAGGTTGCCGTGCAGCATCTCGACTCTCGGGTAGCGGGCGCGGATGTGCGCCACCGAGGACTCGTCGTAGTCGAGCCCGATCACCCGGCGCGCGACGTCGGCGATGAGGTCGGCGCCGTAGCCCTCGCCGGCACCGGCCTCCAGGACGTCGCGGTCGCGGCAGCGCTCGACCAGTCGCCGGTACACCACCTCGTGGCGCCGGAACCAGTAGTTCTCCTCGGCCAGGTCCGGGACGGTGCGCTCACCGGTCAGTGGCATCACTGGCACTGACTTTGCCGCGTGGCTGTCCGGCTGGGTTTCGGGAAAAGTGCTCATTAGATAGGCAGGCTAGCCCAGAGTGGTACCGCTGATCCCATGCCCGATCGGTTGGGCCGTCCCACCTGCTGGTTCTGCCATGTTGCCCAACCGCCTCGAGTGTGGTCAAGAAAACAAAAGGCGGCATCCTCGGGCCGCGTTCGACCAGCTATGGTGTTCCTGCGCCATGCCACATAAGTTACCGAGTAGTAACATGTTGGTCGTTGCGTTAATCGTGAATGCCAGGCCGACCGCCGGCCTCATCGAGGAGGACGAACCACACCCATGACGAACATCGTGGTCCTGATCAAACAGGTCCCTGACTATGAGTCGGAGCGCAAGCTCAACGACGGCGACTTCACCCTCGACCGCGAGTCCGCGGACGCGGTGCTCGACGAGATCAACGAGCGCGCCGTCGAGGCTGCGCTGCAGATCAAGGAGAAGGAAGAGGCCGCCGGCGGCGCCGGCACCGTCACCGTGCTGACCGTCGGACCGGAGCGGGCCACCGAGGCCATCCGCAAGGCTCTGTCCATGGGCGCCGACAACGCGGTGCACGTGAAGGACGACCAGCTCAAGGGTTCGGACATCGTCCAGACCGGTTGGACCCTGGCCCGCGCGCTGGGCACCATCGAGGGCGCCGAGCTGGTCATCGGTGGCAACGAGTCCACCGACGGTGTCGGTGGCGCGGTTCCGGCCGTCATCGCCGAGCTGCTGGGCCTGCCGCAGCTGACCTCGCTGCGCAGCATCTCCGTCGAGAACGGCAAGGTCACCGGCGAGCGTGAGACCGACGAGGGCGTCTTCGGCCTCGAGGCCACCCTGCCCGCCGTCGTGAGCGTCAACGAGCGCATCGGTGAAGCCCGCTTCCCGTCGTTCAAGGGCATCATGGCCGCCAAGAAGAAGCCGGTCACCGTGCTGACGCTGGCTGAGATCGGTGTCGAGGCCGACGAGGTCGGTGTCGCCAACGCCAGCAGCAAGGTGCTGTCGTCGACGCCGAAGCCGGCCAAGGCCGCGGGCGAGAAGATCGCCGACGAGGGCGAGGGCGGCAACAAGATCGCCGAGTACCTCGTTGGTCAGAAGCTGATCTAGCCCCCACCACACCGAAACTTCCAGAAAGACACAGAGGCAAATACGCATGGCTGAAGTACTTGTGCTCGTCGAGCACGCCGATGGTGCCCTCAAGAAGGTGAGCACCGAACTGATCACCGCTGCCCGTGTGCTCGGTGAGCCGTCGGCAGTTGTGGTGGGTGCCCCCGGCACCGCCGCGCCGCTGACCGACGCCCTCAAGGCCGCCGGTGCGGCCAAGATCTACGTCGCAGAGTCGGCTGACGCGGCGAACTACCTGGTCACCCCGACCGTCGACGTGCTGGAGGCTCTCGTCGAGTCCGCCGGCCCGGCCGCCGTGCTGACTGTCGCCAGCACCGAGGGCAAAGAGGTCGCCGGTCGTCTGGCCGCCCGCCTGGGTGCCGGCCTGCTGGTCGACGTCGTCGACGTCAAGGCCGGCGGCATCGCCGTCCACAGCATCTTCGGTGGCGCTTACACCGTCGAGGCGCAGGCCAACGACGTGCTCCCGGTGATCGCTGTCCGTCCGGGTTCCGTCGAGGCCGCCCCGGCCGACGGCGCCGGTGAGGTCGTCAACGTCGAGGTTCCGGCCCAGGCCGAGAACGCCACCAAGATCACCTCGCGCGAGCCGGCCGTCGCCGGTGACCGTCCGGAGCTCACCGAGGCCAGCGTCGTGGTCGCCGGTGGCCGTGGTGTCGGCAGCGCCGACAACTTCGCGGTCGTCGAGGCCCTGGCCGACTCGCTCGGCGGTGCTGTCGGTGCTTCGCGTGCCGCGGTCGACTCGGGCTACTACGGCGGTCAGTTCCAGGTCGGCCAGACCGGTAAGACCGTTGCCCCGCAGCTGTACATCGCCCTCGGTATCTCGGGCGCCATCCAGCACCGCGCCGGCATGCAGACGTCCAAGACCATCGTCGCGGTCAACAAGGACGAAGAGGCCCCGATCTTCGAGATCGCCGACCTCGGCATCGTGGGTGACCTGTTCCAGGTCGCCCCGCAGCTGACCGACGCCATCAAGGCTCGCAAGGGCTGATTTTTCTCTGCGTGAGCAGAAGCGAAGGTGCCCCAAAACTTCGGTTTTGGGGCACCTTTGTGTCTGGGCAGGACTGCTGACAGCAACCAGAAACGGTGGTGCCGATGGCGAGCCAGGATCGCGCGCCGGTCTTGCGTGGCCGCGACAGAGAGATCACGACGCTGCGCGGCCTGTTGTCGGCCGCGCGCTCGGGCAGCAGTCAGGTCCTCGTCCTGCGCGGCGAGGCGGGGGTCGGGAAGACTGCGCTGCTGCGGCATACGGTGGACGCTGCCGACGGATTCCGCTGTATTCAGGTGACGGGCGTCGAGTCCGATATGGAGCTGGCGTACGCGGGCCTGCAGCAGCTGTGCGCGCCGCTGATGCAGCACCTCGACGAATTGCCGACGCCGCAGCGCGGGGCATTGGACGTGGCCTTCGGCCGCGGCGCCGGGGCGGCGCCGGACCGTTTCCTGGTGGGCCTCGCGGTGCTGAGCCTGTTGGCCGCCGCGACGGCGGACCAGCCGCTGTTGTGTGTGGTCGACGACGCGCAGTGGCTCGATCAGGTATCGCTGCAGACCCTTGCCTTCGTGGCGCGCCGCTTCCTCGCCGAGCCCGTTGTGCTGTTGTTCGCGGCCCGTGACGCCGGAGCAGAGGCGCTGGGGCCGCTGCCGGAGCTGACGGTCACCGGGCTGTCCGATGCCGACGCCCGCGACCTGCTCGACTCGGTGCTGTTGGGTCGGGTCGACGAACGGGTGCGCGACCGTGTGGTCGCCGAGACGCGGGGAATCCCGTTGGCGCTCCTCGAGGTTCCCCGCAGTGTTTCTGCCGCCGAGCTCGCCGGTGGCTTCTGGAACATGGGCACCGGGCGCAGTGTGACGCGGCAGGTCGAGGACGGCTACCGGCGTCGCGTCGAGGCGCTGCCACCGGCGGCCCAGCAACTGTTGTTTCTCGCCGCCGCCGACTCGGTTGGGGATGCGGCGCTGTTCCAGCGGGCCGCAACGATTTTGGGACTGTCCGTCAGCGCGCTGGCGCCGGCCGAGGCGGCCGGACTCATCGAGTTCGGCGCGCGTGTGCGTTTCGGCCATCCGTTGATGCGGTCGGCTGTCTACCGTGCGGCCGATGTGAACGCGCGCCGATCGGTACATCGGGCGCTGGCCGAGGCCACCGACCCGCGGCAGGATCCGGACCGCCGCGCGTGGCATTTCGCGCACGCGGCGGCGGGGCCCGACGACGCAGTGGCCGCGGATCTGGAGCGATCCGCCGGACGGGCGCAGAGCAAGGGCGGCGTCGCCGCGGCCGCGGCCTTCCTGGAACGTGCGACGGTGCTCACCGCGGACCCGGCCTTGCGTGCGGCACGCGCGCTCGCGGCGGCACAGGCCAAGCGCGACGCGGCGGCACCGGCTGCGGCGTATGAGCTCCTGGCGATCGCCGAACTCGGGCCACTGACGGATCTGCAACGGGCGCAAGTGGATCGGTTGCGGGCGGAGATGCAGTTCGCCCGCAGTCGCGGCGGCGGGCCCGGCGTGCCGCCGCTCAGCGACGCCGTGCAGAAGCTGCTCGCCGCGGCACGCGACCTCGAGAGGCTCGACGCCGGGCTGGCCCACGAGACATACCTCGAGGCGCTCGCCGCGGCGATGTATGCGGGCCGGCTCGGTGGGACGGACATGGTGGTGCAGGTGGCCGAGGCCGCGGGCGCGGCGCTCGGAGATGCGGCCGCGTTGCATCGGCCGGTGGACCTGCTGCTGAGCGGGGTGGCGAGCCGGATCGTCACCGGCGGTGGTGCCGAACAGATGCGCGCCGCGCTGGAGCTCATGTGCCGGCACGCACAGGACGCCGACGGTCAGTTCCTGCGGTGGATGCCGTTGGGCCTGGCCATCATTCAGGAGTCGGCCGTCGGCGAGATTTGGGATGACGGCATCCACCGGCTGCTGGCCACCGCCGCGATACGCCAGGCGCGCGACGCCGGCGCCTTGGCCGTACTTCCGCCCGCACTCGCGTTCGGGGCCGGCGTTCATCTGCTCGCAGGCGAATTCGACACGGCGGCAGCACTTATCGCCGAGGCCGCCGTCATCTCGGCGGCGACCGACTACGCCCCGTTGCGGTACCACTCGCTGTCGTTGGCGGCGTTTCGCGGGGTCGCGGTCGACGCCGTGGGCCTCATCGAGTCCGCCGCGGCCGACGCGGCGGCCCGCGGCGAAGGCCGGGTACTCGGGGTCACGGGGTTTCTTTCGGCTGTCGTCTACAACGGACTCGGGCGCTACGCCGAAGCGTTCGCGGCGGCCAGGAACTGTTGCCAGTTCGACGATCTGGGCTTCTACTGCTGGGGTCTGATCGAGCTCGTCGAAGCGGCGACGCGCATCGGCGACGAGGAAACCGGGCAGTGGGCTGCGCAGCAGCTGGCCGGACGTGCGGGTACCAGCGGCACCGACTGGGGGCTGGGGGCGTTCGCGTACGCGCGCGCCCTGGTGGCCGACGACGAAGACGCCGACGTCCGGTACGCCGAGGCCATCGAACGACTCGGGCGTACCGGCGTCGTGTTCCTGCTGGCCCGGGCCCATCTGTGTTACGGGGAATGGCTGCGCCGCATGAACCGGCGCGTGGCGGCGCGGGAGCACCTCGGCGCGGCATTCGAGATGTTCAACCGGATGGGAGCCGAGGCGTTCGCGGAGCGCACGCGACGCGAGCTGATCGCCGCCGGGAAGAAGGTCCGCAAAGAGCCGGTCAGTTCGGGTGACGAGCTGACGACGCAAGAGGCCCAGATCGCCGAACTTGCCGCCGCCGGTCTGACCAACCAGGAGATCGGTGCCCAGCTGTTCATCAGCACGCACACCGTCGAATGGCACCTGCGCAAGGTCTTCGTCAAGCTCGGCATCACGTCGCGGCGGCAGTTGCGCACGCTGTTCCCCGCCGGCTGACTCGCGCCACAGACCACGAACTGTCAAGGGTCCGGCGCGGTCCGCCATCGGCCATGCTGATCGCGTTCCGCGAAAACCCTTGACATGAAAGAGTTCTGTGTCCCGCATCCTGTTGCAGACGACGATCACCGAGTGCGCCGACGATTGGGACGTCAGCCGGTTCTCGATGGTCGCGGACGAACTGAGAGCGTGCGGTCACCACGTGACCGCACGCAATCGGTCATGTCTCACCGACGACCCGGTACTGGCCCGTCTGGACGAGCTCGATTTCGACCAGCTGTGGCTGCTGGCGGTCGACGTCGGCGACGGTCTGACGGCCGCCGACGCCGACGGCATCCGCCGGTTCCGCGAGCGCGGCGGCGGGGTGCTCACCGCGCGCGATCACCAGGACCTGGGGTGCTGCCTGAACCGCCTCGGAATCCTGGGCGTGGTCAACGAATTCCACGACGAGACCGTCGACCCTCGCGAGCTGTGCGACGACCAGGACAATCCGCACATCTCGTGGCCCAACTACCACTCCGGTGCCAACGGCGACTACCAGCCGGTGTTGGTCGACGGCGAGCCACACGAACTGCTGAGAACGAACCACACCGCCAGCGGGCACATCGAATGGTTCCCCGCGCATCCGCATGAGGGCATGGTGACTGCGAAAGGTCCGTACGCCCAGGCAATCGCGAGGGGCCGCAGTACCGCGACCGGCCGGCACTTCAACCTCGCCGTCGTGGTCGACGGTGAACGATGTCCGGCCGGGCGGCCGATGGGCCGCGTGGTCGCCGAGTCCACCTTCCACCACTTCGCCGATTACAACTGGGACCTCGCCGCGGGGGCACCGTCGTTCGTGTCCGATCTTCCCGGCACACAGATCAAGGACGACCCGTCGCGGCTGGCGGTCTTCAAGGACTACGTCGCCAATATCGCCCGGTGGCTCCACCCGGTTTCGACTACGGAGTTCCAAGGGTCCCACCAGGCCGCATCGCGACGAAGCTGAATACCGAGCGTCCTGCCTGTCGGCATTCCGATCGGTCAGGCCTGGATTCAACTGAGGAGCAACAATGTTCGATAGTGCCGACCTGATGAAGGCGATCACCACCATCCAGACCGTGACGCCGCCGTTCATCCCGGCCGACGCCCACGTGATGACGTCGATCATCGAGTGGCCGGCGGGGAGCGCGGGCGCTCCGCCGCATCGTCATCCCGGTGGACCGTCGTTCGGTTATGTCTTGGAAGGCGAGATGCTCTTCGAGTTGGAGGGTGAAGCGCCGCGGGTGATCAAAGCGGGGGAGGCATTCTGGGAGCCGGGTGGCGACGTCATCCACTACTCGGACGCCAACAACCGCACCGACGTCCGGCTGCGCTTTCTCGTGACGATGATCTGCACGCCCGGCGTGCCGATGCTCGTCGTCGTCGATGACGACGAACTCGAAACCCGCAAGGACCGGCGAGTCCGATGACGACCGGGTTCGGCGACATCGTCCGGTCGCGCCGGTCCGCACGGATGTTCCTGCCGGACAAGCCGGTTCCGCGGGAGCTGCTCGACGAGGCGTTGGAGCTGGCGATCCGGGCACCGTCGAACTCCAACACCCAGCCGTGGCACGTCTACCTCGTCACCGGGGAACGGCGCGCACGATTGGTCGAGGCGCTGCTCGCGGCCGTCGATACGACGCCGCCTGAGGTGGGCTCGGCCGGTCTGCCGCCCCGGTTCGCGCATCTGCGCCGCGAGAGCGGTGCCCTGGTGTACGGCGCGATGGGCATCGAACGCGGCGACGCGGCGGGCCGCTGGGCGGCGCAGCGGCGCAATTGGGAATTCTTCCGGGCGCCCGTCGCCGGGGTGGTGTGCATGCACCGCGATTTCGGCTCGGTCGACGCGATGGGTGTCGGGATGTTCCTGCAGACGCTGATGCTGGCATTGACCGAGCGGGGCCTCGGCAGCTGTGTCCAGGTGTCGATCAGCTTGTATCCCGAGGTGCTGCGTGCGCAGCTCGGCATTCCCGAGGAACTCACGATCCTGTGCGGCATCTCGATCGGCTACGCCGACCCGGCGTTTCCGGCGAACCACCTTGACACGCCGCGCAATCCGATCGGCGACAACGTGGTGTTCCTGGACTGACCGCCGGCGGACTACGGACTTTCCGGGGTTCGCGGGCCTGCGGCGACTGCGAGTGTGGAAGCCGCACAACCGAAACAATTCGAAAGGGTGTGTCTGATGAAGATCACTGTGATGGGTGCCAGCGGCCAGATCGGTTCGAAGGTCGTGGCCCTGCTTAACGAGGCCGGTCACCAGACCGTGGCGGCTTCTCGGGACTCAGGTGCCGATGTCCTCACCGGCGCGGGCCTGACCGAGGCCCTCGCCGGCTCCGACGTGCTGGTCGACGTCGTCAACTCGCCGGACTTCTCCGACGGCCCGGTACTGGACTTCTTCACCCGGTCGGCGACCAACTTGGTGGCCGCCGCGAAGGAGACCGGCGTCGGCCACTACGTGGCACTGTCCATCGTCGGCTGCGACGGTCTGCCCGACAGCGGCTACATGCGGGCCAAGGTCGCCCAGGAGCGCATCATCACCGAGTCGGGGCTGCCCTACACGATCGTGCGGGCCACCCAGTTCCATGAGTTCGCCGACGCGATCACCGCATCGCTGACCGTCGACGGCGAAGTGCGGGTGCCCGAGGGCCTCATCCAGCCGATCGCCGGCGCCGACGTCGCCGCCGAAGTGGCCCGCGTCGCCCAGGACGCACCCGCCAACGGGATCGTGAACATCGGCGGGCCGGACAAACTGACGTTCGCGGGCCTGGCCAAACTGGCGCTGGCCCACCGCGGTGAGAGCCTGCCGATCGTCGTCGACCCGGCAGCCACCTACTTCGGCACCAAGGTCGGCGACACCGGTTTGGTCACCAGCGGCGATGCCATCATCTCGGACCTGCACCTGGCGGACTGGCTGGCGGCCCGGTGACAGAGCTGACCGGGCTGACCGCGCTCGTGACGGGCGGGACGGCCGGCATCGGGTTCGAGACCGCGCGCCTGCTGGCGGCCGAAGGTGCGACGGTGATCATCACCGGACGCTCCGCCGACCGTGGCGCCGCGGCGGCCGCCGAACTCGGGGTGCGGTTCATCCCCGCGGACCTGGCCGACCTGGAATCAGTGAAAAGCCTTGCCCGCCAATGCGGTGATGTCGACATCGTGGTCAACAACGCCGCCAGCTTCCCGGGTGCACTGACCGTGGAGCAGGACGTGGCGACCTTCGAGTCCACCTTCGACACCAACGTGCGCGGCGCTTATTTCCTGGTGGCGGCTCTGGTCCCTGGCATGCTGCGCCGGGGCCGGGGGAGCATCGTCAATGTCACGTCCATGGTCGCGTTCAAGGGCGTGCCGGGGGCATCCAGTTACAGCGCGTCCAAGGCTGCGCTGGAATCGTTGACCCGCACGTGGGCAACAGAATTCGGGCCGCACGGTGTGCGTGTCAACAGCGTGGCTCCCGGGCCGACGGCGACGCCGGGGGTGGCTGCCGAATGGGGCGACACCAACGACGAACTGGGGCGCATGCTGCCGCTGGGCCGGACGGCACAGCCGGCCGAGATCGCGCAGGCGGTGCTGTTCCTGGCGTCGCCACGGTCGAGCTTCGTCACCGGGTCGACGCTGCATGCCGATGGCGGCGGCGCGGCTGCCTGACCGCCCGCCTCACCGAAAACGGCCCCCGGACAACAGGTCCGGGGGCCGTTCTCGTGCTCAGCGGTCAGTAGTCCCAGGTCGCGGGCACGCACCGGAAAGCGTCGCCGACGGCCGCCACGTGGCACACCGACGGGAACGGCAGGTGCGTGGCGACGAGGGCCTCGCCGGTGGCCGCGATCTCGCGCAGCAGGCGGATGCGGACGCGGGCCGCCTCCTCGGGGTCGTGCTCGAAGCCGTTCTGCCACTCCGGATTATCGAAGCCGGGGGCGAACACGGCGTCGCCGGCGAAGGTCAGCTTCTCGCCGCGCGATTCGAGGCGGACCACGCTGTGCCCGGGCGTGTGACCACCCGTACGCGAGACGAGCACGCCCGGCGCGACCTCGTAGTCCGTCTCGAACGTCCGCAATTGGCCGCTGTAGTCGGTCAGGAACTGCGTGGCCGAGCGCCGCAGCACGTCGGGGATCGGCTGCGGCATGACCGTCCGGGAGAAGTCGGGTGCCGCCCAGAACTCGGCCTCGGCGGTGGCCGCATGCACGCGCAGGTCCGGCCGGAACCGTTCCTTCACGCCCTCGGTGATCAGTCCGCCGACGTGGTCCATGTGCATGTGGGTCAGCACGACGTCGGTCACCGAGGCGAGATCGACACCAGCTGCCTCCAGCCGCTGGACCGTCTGTCCGGCGCGCGGGAAGTCCGGGAACTCCAGCCCGAGTCCGGCGTCGACCAGGATCGTCTGGTCGCCGCTGCGGACCACCACGATGTTCAGCGGCCAGTCGACGATCTCGGGCGGCAGGAAGTTGTCGTCCAGCCACCCCGTCAGTTCGGCGGGCGGGACATTGGTGCCCAGCGTCGACGCCGTGATCGGCAGTACGCCGTCGCTGATGACCAGTACCTCGATATCGCCGACCGGCACCGCGTAACGCGACGGAACCAACTCGTCGAGCCCCGTCTGACCGAGGTGGGAAATGTTGTCCAAGCTCACGTTGTCTCCTTCTGGCACACATTCGGCAGCGTCATGGATTTGACCCTGTGCGGGGTTGAACGCGGGCCGGCGCGCGAAGTCATCCATCGCAGGGCGCACCACGGATTCCGGTACCGACCACGAACTTTCAATGGTTCGCCACAGGCGCTTTCCGGCGAGTCTGAGTTCGGCGGCGCACCCTGCGCGGTCACAGGCGAGGGGAGTTTCGATCGTGACGGCAGCGCCGGTGCCGGACGCTGACCTTGCGGCCCGGTTTGTCGCGGATGCCGTGCCGTTGCTCGACGCCCTCGGCCGCGGCGCCCGCCGGCTGACACGCTGCGAAGCCGACGCCGAAGATCTCTTGCAGGACACCTTGTTACACGCGTATCAGGGGTTCGGGTCGTTTCAGCAGGGCACCAATCTCAACGCTTGGCTTTTCCGCATCTTGCACAATCGGTGGGTCAGCAGACATCGCCATCGGGCGTCGCGCCCACCGGAGGTGCCGCTGGAGGCGATCACCGCGGCCGGCCACGAACAGTCGACTGCCCGCCGTTCGGCAGAGGTCGAGCTGCTCGACCTCATGGCCGACGGAGATGTCGAGGCCGCGTTCGGGGAGCTGTCCGAAGGCGCGCGGACCGCGCTGTTCTATGTGGAGGTTCAGGGCTACACCTACGCCGAGACCGCCGGGCTCATGGGAGTGCCCATGGGCACGGTGATGTCGCGGGTCTCCCGCGGCCGGCGGCAGCTGCGCGTTGCGCTGGCACACCGGGACAGTGCCTGAAACCCTTGTCAGAAGCGGCTCCTCATCGCGGCATCATGCGCCGAATGCAATGGACCGTGATGTTTCGCAACCGGTCATCGACGCGTTACGTGATTGATGCCGCCGCGCTGATCGGCTCCGTCACCGTGCTGAGCATGAGCACTAGTTCTGTACTCATCGCCCCCGACGACACTGCTGTTTCGACCGACACCCCGAGGTACACCCTCCTGTTGTCGGCCGACCCCGAACACATCGAGGCCGCGCAACGGCTTCGTCACCACGTGTTCACCTCCGAGCCGGGCTACACCCTCACCGACGACAGCCCCGGATTCGAAAGTGGCCGCGACGCCGACCGATTCGACGAGTTCTGCGACCACCTGCTGGTCCGCGAGGACCACACCGGCGAGTACGTCGGCTGCTACCGCATGCTGCCGCCGCCCGGTGCCATCGCCGCCGGCGGACTGTACACCGCAACGGAATTCGACGTCACCGCGCTCGACCGCCTGCGCCCGTCGCTGGTGGAGATGGGCCGCGCCGTGGTCCGCGCCGACCACCGCAACGGCGCCGTGGTGCTCCTGATGTGGGGCGGCATCCTGGCCTACCTGGACCACAGCGGCTACGACTACGTCACCGGCTGCGTGTCGGTGCCCATCCAGGGCAGCCCCGACGAGCCACCGGCCACCCAGATTCGCGGCGTGCGTGACTTCGTCAACAAGCGGCACGCCTCGGAGTACAAGGTGCGCCCGTACCGCCCGGTGATCATCGACGGCAAGCTGCTCGACGACATCGAGCCGCCGGCCCGGGTGACGGTGCCGCCGTTGATGCGCGGCTACCTGCGCCTCGGCGCCAAGGTGTGCGGTGACCCGGCCTACGACCCGGACTTCGGCGTTGGTGACTTCCCGGCCCTGCTGGACAAGCGCGAAGCCGACGTCCGCTACCTGACCCGGCTGCGGTCGGCGGCCGCGGCGACCGACAAGGCCGCCCAGTGACAACGCCCGTGACACCGCAGGAGCACGCCTGGCTGCCGAAGGCGTCGTGCGACACCAGCTGCATCCGGGTCGATGCCGTGCACGTCAGCCGCCCGATCGTCGTCGTGCTGCGCACCACCGTCCGGCTGATCATGACGATGCTGCTGCTGCCCGCCCTGCCGCTGCTGGCGGTGCCGCTGCCCGGCAAGTCCCGCATCCAGCGGATGTACTGCCGGCTGATGCTGCGGTGCCTGGGCGTGCGGATCACCGTCTCCGGTGGCCCCATCCGCAACCTGAGCGGCGTCCTGGTGGTCGCCGGGCACGTGTCGTGGGTGGACATCTTCGCCATCGGCGCGGTCATGCCCGGCTCGTTCGTGGCCCGCGCCGACCTCATCGAGTGGCCGGCCCTGGGCTTCGTGGCCCGGCTGCTGAAGGTCATCCCGATCGACCGGCACAGCCTGCGTCGCCTGCCCGACGTCGTCCGCACCGTCGGGGACCGGCTCACCGCAGGTCAGACGGTCGTCGCGTTCCCCGAGGGCACCACGTGGTGCGGGCTGGGGCACGGCACGTTCGCCCCGGCCATGTTCCAGGCCGCCATCGACACCGGTCGCCCCGTGCAGCCGCTGCAGCTGACCTACCGGCACCCGGGCGGCGCGCAGTCGACCATCCCGGCGTTCATCGGCGACGATTCGCTGCTGACGTCCATCAAGCGCGTCATCACCGCCAAGCTGACGGTGTGCCACATGCAGGTGCAGTCGCTGCAGCTGCCCGGCACCGACCGCCGGGATCTGGCCGCCCGGTGCCAGGCTGCGGTGCACCAGGTGGGTCCGCTGCCCGTCGCCGCCGTTCACGGGCACACCAAGGCGGTTTGGCAGGCAGCCTGACCGGTTTGGCCTGGCCGGTATCCTGGACAGGCCATGAGCCCCGTATATCTGGACCACGCCGCCACGACCCCGATGCAGCCGGCTGCCATCGAGGCGATGACGGCGGTCCTGGCGGCCGGCGGCAACGCGTCGTCGCTGCACACCTCGGGGCGGGCCGCGCGGCGCCGGATGGAGGAGGCGCGCGAGTCCCTGGCCCAGCAGCTGGGCGCCCGGCCCTCGGAAGTGATCTTCACCGCGGGCGGTACCGAGAGTGACAATCTGGCAGTCAAGGGCATCTTCTGGGCCCGCCGGGACAGCTGCCCGGGGCGCCGCCGGATCGTGACGTTGCCCATCGAGCACCATGCGGTGCTCGATGCCGTCGAGTGGCTCGTCGAACACGAGGACGCTGAGGTGGCCTGGCTGCCCGTGGACGCCACCGGCGCCACCTCTGCTCAGGCCCTGCGTGAGATTCTCGAAACCCATGATGATGTCGCGCTGGTCAGCGTGATGTGGGCCAACAACGAGGTCGGCACCATCCAGCCGATCGCCGAATTGGCTGCTGTCGCAGCCGAGTTCGGTGTCCCGATGCACAGCGACGCAATCCAGGCGATCGGTGCCGTGCCGGTCGACTTCGCCGCGAGCGGGCTGTCGGCCATGAGCGTGGCGGCGCACAAGTTCGGTGGTCCCACCGGCGTCGGTGCGCTGCTACTGCGCCGCGACGTCGCATGCGTGCCGCTGCTGCACGGCGGCGGGCAGGAGCGTGACGTCCGTTCGGGCACACCGGATGTCGCGGGCGTCGTGGCCATGGCCGCCGCCGCGCGCGTGGCGGTGGAGGGCCTGGACGTGTACCGCACCCGGATCGGCGCCCTGCGTGACCGCCTGGTCGACGGCGTGCTGTCCGGCATCGAGGACGTGGTGCTCAACGGCGGCACGGGCGAGGACCGACTTCCGGGCAACGCGCACTTCACTTTTCGCGGCTGCGAGGGCGACGCCCTGCTGATGCTGCTGGATGCCAAGGGCATCGAATGCTCGACCGGCTCGGCCTGCACGGCGGGCGTCGCACAGCCGTCACATGTCTTGATCGCGATGGGCGCCGATCCGGCAAGCGCCCGCGGATCACTCCGATTTTCATTGGGGCACACCAGTTCTGACGCCGACATCGATGCCGTGCTGGCCGTGTTGCCGGCCGCGGTTGAGCGGGCGCGTCAGGCCGCACTGGCCAGTGCCGGGTTGGGAAGGTAGTCATGCGGGTTCTGGTAGCGATGAGCGGGGGAGTGGACTCCTCGGTGGCCGCGGCGCGCATGGTCGACGCCGGCCACGACGTGGTGGGCGTGCACCTGGCGCTGTCCACCGCGCCCGGCACCCTGCGGACCGGGTCGCGTGGCTGCTGCTCGAAGGAGGACGCCGGGGACGCTCGCCGCGTCGCGGACATCCTGGAAATCCCCTTCTATGTCTGGGATTTCGCGGACCGCTTCAAGGAAGACGTCATCGACGACTTCGTCGAGTCGTATGCCCGTGGCGAGACGCCGAACCCGTGCGTGCGCTGCAACGAGAAGATCAAGTTCTCAGCGCTGTCGGCCCGTGCGCTGGCGCTGGGATTCGACGCTGTGGCAACCGGGCACTACGCGCGGCTGGAGGACGGCCGGCTGCGCCGTGCCGTCGACGCGGACAAGGACCAGTCCTACGTGCTCGGCGTGCTGACTGCCGAACAGCTCAGCCATGCCCTGTTCCCGATCGGTGACACCCCCAAGCCGCAGATCCGGCAGGAGGCGGCCGAGCGCGGGCTGGCGGTCGCCGACAAGCCGGACAGTCACGACATCTGCTTCATCCCGTCCGGTGACACCCGGGCCTTCCTCGGCGCGCGGATCGGCATCCGGCCGGGCGCGGTCGTCGACGCCGGGGGCACGAAGCTCGCCGAGCATGACGGCGTGCACGGGTTCACCATCGGTCAGCGCAAGGGCCTCGGCATCGCGGGTCCGGGGCCGGACGGCCTGCCGCGCTACGTCACGGGCATCGATGCCGAGACCGGGACCGTCCACGTCGGTGGTGTGGCGGACCTCGAGATCCACGAACTGACGGGCGAGCGTCCGGTGTTCACCTCGGGTGTGCCGTTTGATGGTCCGGTGGAATGCCTGATCCAGGTGCGGGCGCACGGCGGACTGGCCGACGCGGTCGCCGAGTTCGCCGACGGCGTGCTCGACGTGCAGCTGCGCACTCCGCTGCGCGGCGTCGCCCCAGGTCAGACCATGGTGCTGTACCGCCGCGACCCGGACGGCGACGAGGTCATCGCCAGCGCCACGATCGCGCGCTGATCCCATCCGAAAGCAACCAAATGGTTGCGTTTCCGAAGGTGTGGCCGTAACGTGATAGGCAACCAGGAGGTTGCTTATGAATTCCGATCGCATCGAAAAAGAAGTCACCCTGCGTGCCCCGCTCGACCGCGTGTGGCGCGCCATTTCCAACGCCGACGAGTTCGGGCGCTGGTTCGGCGTCCGATTCGACGGCCCGTTCGTCGCGGGTGAATCGGTGACCGGGGTGATCACCCCGACCGAGGTCGACGACGAGGTCGCTGCCGCGCAGGAGCCGCACGCCGGTAAATCCTCGGTGTGGCAGATCGTCGCGGTCGAACCGCCGCGTCGTCTGGCGTTCCGCTGGCATCCGTACGCCGTCGAACCGGACGCCGACTACGACGACGAGCCGACCACGCTGGTCGAGTTCACACTCACCGAGACTGCCGACGGTGTGTTGTTGCAGATCGTCGAATCCGGGTTCGACATCATCCCGGCCGAGCGCCGGGCCGCGGCGTTCGAAGCCAACAGTGGCGGCTGGGATGCCCAGACGAAACTGGTACGCAAGTACCTGGACGAACTCGTGTGAGTACGGCTGTCGAAGACCGGGCGCCGTTGTTCGACGCGCTCGGCGACCCCAATCGGCTGCGTATCGTCGTGCGGCTATGCGAGGCCGGACCGTGCTCGACTTTACAAGTGACACAGGTGATTCCGGTGACCCGGCAGGCGGCCACCAAACATCTGCTGCTGTTGGAGGCGGTGGGGCTGGTGACCAGCAGCCGGCACGGGCGTGAGCGCATCTGGCGGATACAGCCGGACCCGCTCGCCGAGGCCAGTGAGTACCTGACCGCGCTGTCGAAGCGCTGGGACCGGGCCCTGGACCGGCTGCGGAGCTACGTGGAAGATCCGGCCGCAGACCCCATCGAATAGTGTTGGCGGCGTGACTGTTTTCGCCCAGGCAACCGGTATCGGCTCGTGGCCGGGGACAGTCGCACGGGAAGCGGCGGCAGTCGTGGTCGGTGAACTGCCCGCGCTGCCGCATCTGGTGGAACTGCCCGCACGTGGCGTCGGCGCCGACATCATCGGACGGGCGGGTGCGCTGCTCGTCGACATCGGCATCGACACCGTGCCCCGTGGTTACCGCATCGCACCCGGCCGCAGCGCCGTCGTGCGCCGCGCCACGGGCCTGCTCGACGAAGACGTCGACGCGCTCGAAGAGGCGTGGGAGAAGGCCGGACTGCGGGGGACCGGACGGACCATCAAGGTGCAGGTCCCGGGTCCGCTGACGCTGGCCGCCGAACTCGAACTGCCGGGCGGCCACCGGGCCATCACCGATGCCGGCGCACTGCGGGACCTGGCCGGCTCACTCGCCGAGGGCGTCGCACATCATCGCGCCGAGGTCGCGCGTCGCTGCGAGGCCGACGTCGTCGTGCAGTTCGACGAACCGTCACTGCCCGCCGCACTCGCCGGGCGGCTGGCCGGGGTGACCCGGATGTCGCCGGTGGCGCCGGTCGACGCCCTGTTGGCCGCGAGTCTGCTCGATGAGTGCATCGCGACCGTCGGGGGACAGGCGAGCATTCACGTGTGCGCTGCGGACGTGCCGTGGAAAACCCTGGCGCGCACCGCATTCAGTGCCCTCTCCATCGACGTGACCAAGCTGACCGCGGCCGATCTCGACGGTATCGGGGAGTGGGTCGAGGCAGGCCGGACCATCATGCTCGGCGTCCTGCCGGGTGTCGCCCCGGAGCGGCCGGTGCCGGTCGAGACGGTGGCCGCCGCCGCGGCGAGCGTCACCGACCGGCTCGGATTCCCGCGGACGGTGTTGCGCGAGCGCGTCGGCCTGACGCCCGCCTGCGGGCTCGCCGGCGCGACGCAGACGTGGGCGCGCACCGCGTTGACGTTGCTGCGCAAGGCCGCGGACGGCATCGCGCAGGACCCGGACGCCGCCTGAAGCCTGACTCGCGACGACTGCGGAAATCGTCAACCCCGGCCCGGTGGCATGCCATGATGAGGAACCGGAGTGCGCAGGGGGTTGCCACTCAGCGGAACTGATCGGGGGCAGACATGCGCCGTGACGATGCGCTGCTGACGGTTGCCGGTATTTCGGTGTCGGCGTTTCTGGTGATGGCGGGACCCTCGATGGCCGTGGCCGCCGCCGATCCCGGCGGGTCCAACGGCAACGGTGGCAACAGCAGCTCCGGCAAGGCTGGTTCCGGCAAGAGCGGCTCGCCGCGCGCCAACGGCGGCGGCAACTCCGGCAACGGTGGCTCGGGTTCACGCGGCAATTCCGGCGCCAATTCGTCGGTGGCCGGTCAGACCAACACCGGCAAATCCTCGAGGGCGAACGGCAAGGGCAACAACAACGCGCCCGGCGCCCAGTCGGGCAGCGGTTCCGACAACCCCGCTGCGGTGCCGGTGTTCACACCCCCGAACCCGGCGGTGCCCGTCGTCGCCGCCGAACAGCACACCGGCACGACGGCCGGGAGTTCGTGGTGGCCGGCCCCGGCGGCCCCACCGGCCGTCGAAGTACAGGCGCCGGCCGCGCCACCTGTGGAGGGCGAAGCGGATCTGCTGTCGGCCGATCACACCGGTGTCCCGGTGTGGGCCGCCGCCGAGCCGATCGGGGTGCGCGGCGATCTGTTCGGACTGGCCGGCCTGGTGTTGATGCCGCTCATCGGGCTCGTGGTCGGATATCGCCAGGCCCGGGCCGCACGCGACATCGGCCAGCCGATCCCGCGCTAGACCTCGCGGATGTCGCGCAGTTCGCGGCGCAGAATCTTGCCGGCTGCGGACTTCGGGATCGCATCGATGAACGCGACCTGCCGCACCTTCTTGTACGGCGCGACCTGGCCGGCGACGAAATCCATGATCTCGTCGCCCGTCAACGCCGACTCCGGTTGCAGCACCACGAATGCCTTGGGCACTTCCTCGCCCGACTCCGGATCACGGACCCCGACCACTGCCGTATCGGCGATACCCGGGTGCGTCAGCAGCACGGCCTCGAGTTCGGCCGGCGGCACCTGGTAGCCCTTGTACTTGATGAGCTCCTTGAGCCGGTCGACGATGTAGATGCAGCCGCTGGCGTCGACGCGGGCCAGGTCACCGGTGTGCAGGAAGCCGTCGTCGTCGATGGTCTCGCGGGTGGCGGCGTCGTTGTTGAGGTAACCGGCCATGACGTTGGGTCCGCGGAAGCACAGTTCGCCGACCTCGCTGAGACCGT
This sequence comes from Mycobacterium toneyamaense, assembly GCF_055384815.1. NCBI lineage: Bacteria > Bacillati > Actinomycetota > Actinomycetes > Mycobacteriales > Mycobacteriaceae > Mycobacterium > Mycobacterium toneyamaense. The sequence continues at coordinate 3,840,100 of NZ_AP040333.1, read as the reverse complement.
GCTCGGGCCGGCCGATCTCGGCGCCCGTATCGGGGTCGACGATCTTGCTGACGGCGTTCGGCACCGTCCAGCCGCACGAGCTCAACGGTGCCACGGCGCCGACGAGTTCGCGGCCGCCGTCGAACGGCATGCAGTGGCTCACCGGGCTCAGCTCACTCATGCCGTAGCCCTGCACGATGGGGCAGCCGAGCCGGTCGGAGACCGCCATGCCGAGATCGTCATCGAGCGGCGCGGCGCCCGACATCAGCCCCTTCAGGGAATCGAGCCGGTACGAGTCGACCATCGGGTGCTTCGCCAGCGCCACCGCGACGGGCGGCGCGATGAACGCGAACGTGCACTTGTGGTCCTGGATGGTCTTGAGGAAGAGCGCGAGATCGAAGCTGGGCATGATCACCAGCCGGGCCCGGGCATGCAGGACGGAGTTGAGCAGCACCGTCATGCCGTAGATGTGGAAGAACGGCAGCACCGCGAGTACCCGGTCCTCGGGAACCAGGCCCTGGATCGGACGAATCTGCGCCACATTCGCCGCGAGATTCGTGTGGGTGAGCATGACGCCCTTGGGGTTTCCCGTGGTGCCCGAGCTGTAGGGCAGGGCCGCCAGATGCGTCGCCGGGTCGAAGCTGACCTCGGGCGCGGGCAGCGCGGCGTCGAGCAGCTCGGCGGCATTGGGATGACCGTCGGCCGCCGTGCCCGGGCCGTCGAGCACGACGACACGATCGGCGGCCAGCCCGACCTCGGCGGCGGCCTGCAGCGCCTGCGGCGCCAGCGCCGTGACGGTGATCAGCATGGCGGCCCCGGAGTCGGTCAGTTGCTTCGCGACGTCCTTCGCCGTGAACAGCGCGTTGATGGTCGTGGCCGTGGCACCGGACCGGAGGATGCCGTGGAAGGCGACGGCGAACGCGGCACTGTTCGGCGCCAGCAGGCCGACCACGTCGCCGACGCCCAGGCCACGGGCGGCCAGCGCGCCGGCGAACGCCTCGATCCGGCCCGCCAGTTCGCGGTAGGTGTACTCGGCACCGGTTGCGACCTCGGTGATGGCGATGCGATCGGCGTCCGACTCGGCCAGATCACCGAAGATGTACTCGGAGACAGCCGTGGTCGGGATCTGGACCTCGGGGAAAGGGCTCGCGATAGTCATGGCGTCTTAGATCGAACCATGCCCGGGTGACGTGCGTCATGCCGGTTGGTTGCCGTCGGCGGGCCGGCTGTGGTGCCGCGTTACACGTCGTCGGCCATGCGCAACGCACCCGTCGGACACGCCGCCACGGCCCGGCGCAACACCACCGGGTCGACATCGGCGGTGTCACCGATGTCGACCGTGCCGCCGTCGCCGACCCGGAACGCTGCGCTGATGCCCTCGCACACGCCCATGCCGATGCAGATCTCGGGGTCGACCTCCACCCGGCTCATGACCCCGCCGTGAACGGAAGGTGCGTGGGGCGGCGCACATAGCTGCCTTCGGCGTACTCGACCGCGTCGGCGTCCACGTCGAAATCCGGGCACCGGGTCAGGAGCTCCTCGAGCGCGACGCGAGCCTGCATGCGGGCCGCCGCTGCGCCGAGACAGTGGTGGTTGCCGTGGCTGAACGTGAGGATTTGAGCGGGGCGGCGCAGCACGTTCAGCTCCTCGGCATCGGGTCCCCATTGCCGGTGGTCGCGGTTGCCCGAGCCGTACAGCAGGAAGGTCTTGCGGCCGGCCGGAATCGTGGTGCCCTCGATCTCGACGTCACGGGTCGTCATCCGTGCCAGGCCCTGCACCGGCGAGGTGAGCCGCAGCAGTTCCTCCACGGCATCCGGGATGAGTGCCGGGTCGTCGATCAGGAGCTGTCGCTGATCGCGGCGGGCGGTGAGCAGTTGCACTGCGCCACCGAGCATTCCGGTTGTGGTGTCGTTGCCGCCGGTGATCATCGTGAACGCGAAGCCCAGGATGGACAGGATTCCGGACATGTCGCCGTCGGCGCCGAAGCCGGCTGCCACCAGGTGCGAGACGGTGTCGTCCTCGGGATGCTCCTGGCGGTAGGCGATCAATTCGTTGAAGTAGGTGAACAATTCGGCGATGGCGGGGGCGGCCGCGGGCTGGTGCCCGGTGGAGTTGGCGGCGACGATGGCATCGGTCCACGCGTCGAACCGGTCCCAATCCTTTTCCGGGACACCGAGATAATGCGCGACCACCATGGTGGGCATGGGTTTGAGAAACTCGGTGATGATGTCGCCGCCGCCCTTGGTGCGCAACTTCTCGATGCGGTCCACCACGAATTCGCGCACCTTGGGTTCGATCGCGGTGACCTGCCGCGGGGTGAATCCCTTGGCCACCAGCCGCCGGAAGGTGGTGTGGACCGGCGGATCCTGCATCACCATCGGCGGATTGTCTTTGATGCCAACGGCTTCCATGTCGTCGTAATTGAAGGTGAGACCCTCGGCCGACGAGAAGGTCTCGTGGTCCTTGGCCGCCGCGGAGATGTCGGCGTAACGCGACAGCACCCAGTAGTCCTTGTCGGGGGCGTGCGCGGGGACCACGTGGTGAACCGGATCATGTTCGCGCAGTGCGGCATACATGGCCCAGGGGCTGCGCCAGGTGGCAGCGGAACCGGGGGTGAAGGTGACGGCGGTGGCGGTCATGCGGACTGTGCTCCTGTGGTGATCTGCGGGAAGGGGCCGAAGCGGTCGTTGTAGCCGTCCTGGCGGGCGGCGAGCTGGGCCTGTCGTTCGGCGTCGGTCACGTACTTGGTGCCGGCCGGCAGCACGGTGCCGAGCTGATCGAGGGTGACGACCTGCTGCGAGACGATCATCGGCACGGCCGACGAGGTGGCGTCGAGTGCCTGGAACCGGATGTAGAGGGTGCCCTGGTTGAGGCCGCCGGTGGAGACCCAGTTGGCCACACCGGGGTCGTCGGGGGAGATGACGAGGGTGTAGGTGCCGTCCGGGTTGGCGATGGACTGCGCGTTGTTGAGGCTCGTCTGCGCGGTGCCGTCACCGGGTGACAGTTCCCAGTCGTTGGTCACCGGCACCACGAAGTATCCGGCGTTGCCGGGGTTGATCGTGATGACGAGAGCCTGGTTGTCGGCCAGTTGGAAGTAGCCGAGGCTCTGCTTCTGTGACACCAGCGTGCCGGGGAAGTTGAACGGCTGCGTCAGGGTGTTGGGCGGCTTGAGCTGGCCGGTCTGCAGGTTGAGGGTGACGATGTCGAGCGCCGTATTGTGCGCGCTCGTCTGGAAATTCTGGACGATGCTGACCGTGTGGGCGACCATCTCGTCGAAGCTCTCCGCGGGGGCGCCCGCCGGACCGCCCGTGCGGATGACCGTGAGGCTCGGTGCTGATTCGGTGGTCCAGTCCGCCATCGTGTACCGGACGAAGATCTGCTGGGCCTCCGGCGGTAGATAGATGTGGTTGGTCTGTCCCGGCTGGGTGGGATTGCCGTCCGCTGTGATGGTGAACGTGCCGTCGGCGTTGACCACGAGGTCCTTCGCCGCCAGGTTGCCGATCGGCAGAGCGTCGCTGATGTCGGCGTAGACGCCGAAGTTGCCGTCGACAGGGACACCGCCGAGGTACTTGCCGCTGATGACGTACGTCGAACCGCTGCGCACCGGGATGGTGCGGTAGATGGTGTCGGGGTTGTCGTAGATGAACCGGCCGCCGGGGGTGTCGGTGCCGTACCAGCTGTGTGCCCGCATATCGACGGCCATCACCAGTGGGTTGTCGGGGTCGTTGTTGACGACCGTCATCGCGGCATTGAGTGCATGTTCCCGGGCGGCTGCGTCCAGCAATGCGAGGTTCTCGGCATCGACGCCGCCGACGAGGCCGAACCGCTGCTGCGCATGCGCCAGCCACGCCTGCTTGAGTGCCTCGATGGCGGCCTGCACCTGCGGGGTGTTGACGATCTCCTGGGCCTTCTGTTCCAGCGCGATCTGGTCGGCGGTGCCGAGCGGACTGGTCGGCTTCACCGTGACGGTGACGGTCTCGGTGGTGGTGGCGCCGGCGTTCGGCTGGAACAGCTTCAGCAGGTTGATGTGGAACGGATTGCCGGGCCGGTCGTCGACGGTGACCGTGAACGAGTCGGTGCCGCCGCTGAATGCCAGTGCGTCGCTGGGGGTGTACGTGAAGGTGCCGTCCGGACGGACCATCACGCTGCCCTTCGTCGGGCCCTTGTCGACGGTGTAGGTGAGCTTGTCGCCGTTGGCGTCGGTGGCTTTCAAGTCACCCTTGATGACACCACCGAAGGTCTGGCTGGTCTCGGTCTGCTTGTAGTTGATGAGCGGCGAGGAGTTGAAGAAGGTGTTGCCGATCTCGCGGCGAATCCAGCTGAACAGGGTCCACAACACCGGCGCCTGCGGCGGAGCGGCGGGGCTGGTTCCGGCGTGCGGGACCAACCCGATTGCGCCCAGCAGGCTCGACACCACGTGCGTGACGAAGTTGCCGCCGGTGGCAGCCGTGGAGACGGGATGCGTTGTCGCCGTGAGGGTGTTGATCTTGGTCGCGGCAGCGGACAGGGCCGTCGAGACGGTGTTGGCGGCGGACTCCACTGAAGGTGCCTGCGCGGCAGCAGGTTTCGCGGCGGTCACCGCCGCGGTCGAGGTGGGTGCCGGGTTCGTCTTGGGGTTGGTCTGGCTCGTCGCGGCGGTCGGCTGGGGGACCGACACGGCAGGTTTGGGTACCGCGTTGCGAAGTTGGTTCTGCCGGGACTTCTTGATCGTCGGCTTCGCGGTTTCGGCCGGATTGCCGGACCCGGGCTTCGTCGTGGCCGGCTTCTGTTCGGGGGTGTCGCTGTCGCCGGGCTTCGGGGTCTCGGTGTCCCCGGGCTTGTCCGGCGTCGTCGCGGAGGCTGCGTCCTGATCGCTCTTGGCCGCCGAATCCTTCTGGCGCTTGGGCTTTTTCGCCTTCTTGGTGGGCTTTTCCGCCTTTGGCTTGGTGGCCGGCGACGGTTTGTCGGTCGACGACGCGGAGGTGCCGGTGCTGGTGTCGGCGAGGCAGATGGCAGGACTGTTCGCGACGGCGATGCCGATGCCGAGGGCAACGGCCAGTGCGCCTACGCGGCCGATGAACCGGGCGTGACCCGATCCGGCCGAGCTACCAATGCGATGCAGCGTCGTCGCTGTGTCCATCCATGCTCCCGATATAGTGACGAATAGTTGGCAGTTAAGTGCCAAATAATTGGCGACGGGCAGATGGTAAGCATCCCGGCGACAGCCGCGCAAGCATTGATTTCCGGTGAGTGGGTCGCGAAAGTGCCCGCCGGTTGACCGGCGGGTGGCGCAGTGGTGATGACTAGTGCTGGCTGAGCTTTGCTGCGGCCGAGCGCAATTCGTGGATGTACCGCGCGCGATCGGCGGCGCTCACCGACGGATCCAGCGGTCCGAGCTGTACCTCGTAGGCGGGATGGCCGGCTGCGTTGTCCACGGCGGTGCTCAGATAGCTCACGGCCAGTGGCTCGGGTGATTCGAGCTGCGCTGTGCTGTAAGGCTTACCGCCGAGGCTGACCAGTGTCTCGAAAACCCGCTGCCGGAGCGCACTGCGCCGGGGGTGCTCGGAGAGCAGTTCGGCGACATCGCCCAGTACGCCCAGCACCTCGGGGTTGGAATCGCCGAAATCGAATATCGCGACGCCGTCCCTGCGGAGTTGGTCGAGCAGGTTGCTGAAGTCGGCGCGCTGCTCCTGTGGCGCTCCGGCCAGCCACTGTTGCTGGCTTGCCGCGTCGCGGCGCGCGATCACCGTCGCGCCGGCCGGCGGCGTCAACGGTAGGCGGACGCCGACACTCACACCGCCCGGGATGTGGCCGACGCCGCGCACCACGCTGACGAACGTCATCTCGGTGGTGCCGACCATGGCCAGCGACACGCCACACTTGGTGGCATGTGCCAGGTCCTGCAGGACCTCGGTGTGGTTGTCCGGCAGGGGCAGGGCATTGCGCACGGCCTCGGCGACGCCGAGCATGCCCGGTCCGAGCGTGTAGCTCCGATCGGCAAGGCGCACAACCCAACCCGCGCGCTCCAGGGCCAGCAGGATCGAGGTGACGGTCGCGCGGTTGAGGTCGAGTCGGGACGCGATGGAGGCCACCGAACTCGGTTCGGACTGCTGCGCCAGGAGTTCGATGATGCTGACGACGCGGTCGGTGGGCGGTGAGCCTGCGCGTGCGCTGTCTTCCAGCGGAGTGCCGCGTGCCATCGATGCTCCTGCCGGTCTGGGGACGCTGAGCATCTTATGACGAATAGTTGTCGCAGTTGTGGACCGTGGCCGTCTGGTGGTCGGTTTTGCTGATGGCTGCAGTCTCGGTGTCGCGTCTGCGGACATCTCGCCGACCGAGTGCTGGCCGACAATCAGGTTGCTCTTGTCCTGAGTCGTCGTGCGCCAAAAAACTTTGGTCACTTTGTTTGCGCTGGTCACGCTGGGCAACTAGGGTCTCTTTCGTCACACCGAATTGTCGGCGGTTCGAACTATTGTTCGAATATGCCTTCCGACCGTGCCGCTGTCCTGACCGCCTACGCGGCGCTCGAGGACGCGGTCGTGGCGGTCAACAATCTCGACTACACCGGCCTGGACGTGCGGACGCTGTTGGAGGTGCAGTCGCGCCGCGAAACCCTTAAGTGCGCGGCCGAGGCGGTCGATCACCAGATTCTGGCGGCGGCACAGACCCAGGCCGCGGCCAAAGACATCGGGGCCAAAGATTGGCCTGAGGTGCTGCATGTGCGGTTGCGGATCAGTCGGGAGGAGGCCCGCCGCCGGGTCCGCGATACGGATAATCTGGGCCCGCGGTCAGCGATCACCGGGGAGCCGTTGGGTCCGGTGTGGGAGCTGGTCGCCGCCGCGCTCGGTGAGGGGGCGATCAACGGTGAGCATGTGCAGGTGATCACCTGGTTTTTCGGGAAGTTGCCGTTGTGGGCGGCCGACCCGGTCACTCTCGCCCAGTGTGAGGCGGATCTGGTGGCCGATGCCCGAATCAAAACCCCCGAGGACCTCCGCAAAGTCGCTGCTGATCTGTTGTATCGGCTGGATCAGGACGGGCCCGAGCCTGACGACTCTGAACCCGACCCGAAACGCGCCATCAACCATGGCAAGCAGCGCTCCGATGGCACCTCCGAGGTCAGCGGCACCATCGACGCCGAGACCCGTGCTTATTGGGATGCGATCTACGACAAATGGGCCGCCCCCGGCATGTGCAACCCCGCCGACGCCGTGCCCTGCATCTCGGGTACACCGACCCAGGAACAGATCGACAACGACACCCGTACCGCCGCCCAGCGCCGCCATGACGCGTACAAGATGGTCGGCCGCATGATCCTGAAGACCGGCATGCTCGGCGAACACAACGGATTTCCTGTCGCGGTGATCGGCACCTGTACCGTCACCGACCTCGAGAAGCGCACCGGCATGGCGCTCACGCACACCGGCACGAAACTCCCGGTCAAAGACCTGGTTCAGATGGCCGCCGCCGGAGCCGACCACTACCTCGTCGTCTTTGACGACCACACCGAACAACCGCTGTACATGGGCCGAGCACGTCGTACCGCCACTGTCGCCCAACGTTTCGCTTTGTTCGCCCGCGACCTGGGCTGCACCAAACCCAACTGCACCGCCCCCGCATCGCGCTCTCAGGCCCATCACGTCAACACCAACTGGCGCGATGACGGACCCACCGACATCACCAACCTCACCCTGGCCTGCGGGCCCCACAATCGCCTGGCCGACACCGGCGGCTGGACCACCACCATGGGCCCCGACGGCCGCATCCACTGGACCCCACCACCACTCTTAGATGTGGGCCAGCCAAGAACCAACCACTACTGTCATCCGACGCTCTACCCGGCGGAGAGCGGAGACGAGGGTGGCGAAAGTGACAGTCCCGCAAGGTGATACAGCGTCACTGACGCTCAACGGCACGACACCACGTCGCGCCGGCGGTGCCGCATCCGCTGCGGCACCTGCACACGTGTCACCCGGAACCGTTGAAATCAGAGCGATTGCGCTGGGCGTCGGACCGTCACCACAATCGGCAGGTCTCCGGAGCCGAGACTGAAAAGCGGACTACGCCTCGCCGCGGTCCAGCAGCTCGCTGGAGCCGAGGACGCGTTCGATGCGGACCTCGATCACCACGCGCCGCGGGTTCACCCGCGGGGTGCGGTAGCGCTGGGCGTAGCGCAGTTCGGCGTCGCGGACGTCGTCGGCGTCGTTGCTGACGGTCGACTTGCCTTCGAGGGACAGCCACCGGGCACCGTCGACCTGACTCAGCACGGCGACACCGCGCTGGGCGGCGTTGAGAGCCTTCTGCGAGCCGCCGGTGGTGATGACGCGCGCGATGTGGGTCTTCGGGTCGAAGGTGAATCCGACGGCCACGACGTGCGGGGAATTGTCCGATCGCAGGGTGGTCAGCATCGCCAGATGACGCTCGGTGAGGAATGCCAGCGCGTCACTGGTGAGCCGTGTCGTTGCCTTCGCCATCATCACCAAAAGTAGCGCAGGTGATAATCGCAGCCGTGAACGACACGGCGGATACCGGCGGCGAGGTGGTCGTCGTCTTCGGCGGCCGCAGTGAGATCGGCCTGGAACTGGCCATCCGGCTGGCGCCGGGCAACACGGTGGTGCTGGCCGCGCGCCGGGCCGATCAACTGACGGACGAGGTACGGGCGGTGCGCACGGCCGGCGCTGCGGAGGTCCACACCTGCGAGTTCGACGCCGACGAACTGGCCTCGCATGCCGCGCTGGTCAGCGCGATCGAAGCCGAGCGCGGGCCCATCGGTACCGCGGTCCTGGCCTTCGGCGTCCTCGGTGACCAGGCCCGGGCCGAGGACGATGCCGCGCACGCGGTGGCCGTCGTCCACACCGACTACGTGGCCCAGGTGAACTTGCTGACCCTATTGACGCAGCGCATGCGCGCCGCGGGTCGGGGACGGCTGGTGGTGTTCTCGTCGATCGCCGGGGCGCGGGTCCGCCGGGCCAACTACGTCTACGGTTCGGCCAAGGCGGGCCTGGACGGCTTCGCGTGCGGGTTGGCCGACGCGCTGCACGGGACCGACATCCAATTGCTGATCGTGCGCCCCGGCTTCGTGATCGGCCGGATGACCGCGGGCATGGAGCCGGCGCCGATGTCGAGCACGCCCGCGCAGGTCGCCGAAGCTGCCGCGACGGCGCTGCGCAAGGGCAAGTCCGCGGTCTGGGTGCCGTGGGGTATCCGCCCGCTGATCTTCGCGACTCGTTTTGTGCCGAAAGCCATCTGGCGGAAGATGCCGCGATGAGCGCTTGCGCGAAGAGCAGAGGGCACCGATGACCAGAAACGAAGGCAAGATCACCGTCGTCGGCATCGGCGCCGACGGGATGGCCGGACTGGGCCAGGCCGCCCGGGGCGAACTACACAGCGCGACAGTGATTTTCGGTGGTCCGCGACAGCTGGACCTGCTGGACGCCGAGGTCACCGCCGAGCGGCGGGCCTGGCCGTCGCCGATGCTGGCGGCCCTGCCCACGTTGTTCGACGGGCGGGGGGACGTGCACGTCGTGGCGTCCGGCGACCCGATGCTGCACGGCATCGGCGCAACCCTCATCCGGCTGTTCGGCCGGGACCGTGTGACGGTGCTGCCGCACGTGTCCTCGGTGACGCTGGCGTGCGCGCGACTGGGCTGGAGCGTGCAGGACACCGAGGTGATCAGCCTCGTCAACGCCGCACCGCACACCGCCATCCGCCCCGGTGGCCGGGCGGTGGTGTTGTCCAAGGGAGCCGACACCCCGCGGGCGTTGGCCCGGCTGCTCACCGAAACCCGTCGTGGCCAATCGGAGTTCACGGTTCTGGAACAGCTCGGCGGCCCGGCCGAACGCATCACCACGATGACGGCCGGGGAGTGGGACGCCAGTGACCCGCACGTCGACGCACTCAATGTCATTGCCGTGCGGTACGCACCCGACCTGCGCATCGGGACGGTCGTGGCGGACACGGCCTTCGATCACGACGGGCAGATCACCAAACAGACCATTCGGGCGCTGGCGCTGACCGCGTTGCAGCCGCGCCCCGGCCGCGTGCTGTGGGACATCGGCTCGGGGTCGGGCAGCATCGCGATCGAATGGTGTCGCGCATCGGGCGGCCGGGCCGTCGCGTTCGAGCGCGACGAGGTGCGCCGCGAGCGGATCGTCAACAATGTCACCAAGTTCGGCGTCACCGTGGACGTGCGCGGCGCGGCGCCGGAAGGATTCCAGGATGTGGCCGGCCCGGACACCATCTTCATCGGTGGTGGCCTCACCCAACCGGGACTGTTCGACGCCTGCTTCGACGCGCTCGAATCCGGCGGCCGGCTGGTCGCCAACGCGGTGACGGCAGAGTCGGAAGCCTTTGTGGTGCAGCTCTATTCGAAACTGGGCGGCGAACTGCGCCGCTTCCAGCACTACCACGGCGAACCGCTCGGTGGCTTCACCGGTTGGCGCCCGGCATTGCCGATAACCCAGTGGACGGTGGTCAAGAAATGACGGTGTACTTCATCGGCGCGGGACCCGGCGCCGCCGATCTCATCACCGTGCGCGGGCAGCGGCTGCTGCGGTCGTGTCGCGTCTGTCTGTACGCCGGCTCGATCATGCCCGACGACCTGCTGGCGGAATGCCCGCCCGACGCGCGCATCGTCGACACCGGTCCGCTCAACCTGGAGCAGATCATCGGCGAGTTGGTCGCCGCACATGAAGCCGGACTCGACGTGGCGCGCCTGCACTCGGGGGATCCGTCGATCTACAGCGCGGTGGCCGAACAGTGCCGGCGGCTGGACGAGCTCGGTATCGACTACGAAATCGTGCCCGGCGTACCGGCTTTCGCCGCTGCCGCCGCGGCACTCGGGCGAGAGCTGACGGTGCCCGGCGTGGCCCAGACCGTCACCCTGTCCCGGGTCGCGACACTGTCGACCGCGATGCCGCACGGCGAGGATTTGGTGACCCTGTCCAGGCCCGGCGCCACGTTGGTACTGCACCTGGCGGCTGCGCAGATCGACAACATCGTCCCCCAACTGCTCGAGGGTGGGTACTGCCCCGAAACTCCCTGCGCGGTGGTGGCTTTCGTCAGCTGGCCGAGCGAGCAGGTCATCACCTGCGCGCTGTCCGAGCTGGCCGAGCGGACCAAAGCGGCGGGCATCACCAAGACCGCGGTGATCTTCGTCGGCGACGCGCTGGGTGCCCAGGGGTTCACCGACAGTTACCTGTATTCGAGCGGCCGGCGCCGCGGGGCGACACATTGATGGCGGAGCCGCCACGGGCAACAACCCGCGAGGTAGACGTTCGGCACGCCGCCGACGGCGTGTCGCGGGCGGAAAGTCCGTGTCGCGGGCACTGGGAAGGTGACCGGTGAAGCTTCTGCTCCTGGGCGGGACGTCCGAGGCGCGGGCATTGGCCAAGCGGCTGCACCCCGGCATCGAGCTGATCAGTTCCCTGGCCGGTCGCGTCCCCGACCCGGCGCTACCCGTGGGCCCGGTACGGATCGGCGGCTTCGGCGGCGTCGACGGCCTGCGAACCTACCTGCAGGACAACGAGATCACCGCCGTCGTCGACGCCACGCACCCGTTCGCCGCCACCATCACCGCCAATGCCGCCCGGGCCTGCGCCGGACTGCAGCTGCCGCACCTGGTCCTGGCGCGGCCGGCGTGGCCGCACGGTGACGCCATCGTCGTCGCTGATGACCGGCAGGCGGCGCAGACCGTCGAAGACCGCGGCTACCAACGGGTCTTCCTGACCACGGGACGTTCGGGCACGACGGCTTTCCGCGCGTCGGACGCCTGGTTCCTGATCCGTGCCGTCACGCCGCCGGACGCCGATACGCTGCCGCCGCAGCACCACATCCTGTTGTCCCGCGGCCCGTACGACTACGACAACGAGCTGGCGCTGCTGCGTGACCACCGCATCGATGCCCTGGTCACGAAGAACAGCGGTGGCGGCATGACGCGCGCGAAGCTGGATGCCGCTGCGGCGCTGAATGTTCCGGTGATCATGGTGGACCGGCCGGCGCTGCCCGGCGGCGTGGCGACAGCCGCCAGCGTCGACGAAGCCGAAGCGTGGGTCAGGGCGCGTCGATGAGCCGCTGGAGTTCGTCCCAGGCGGCCCGCCGGTGCGCTTCCGCGTCGTCGCGGAGCTGACGGACCTTCTCGCCCTGCGCGGTGCTGCGGTCCCGCAGCGCCTCGAGGTCCACGATGAGCCGGCGCCGTAGCTCGCCTTCGGGGCCGTCGGTGCCGAGGACGTTGAGCTGCTCGGAGATTCGGCTCTGCGCTTCGTAGTCACCCGAGCGCGCGGCCTCGACCTGCTCGGCGCCCGATTCCAGCCGCTCGGCGGTCGCCCACTTGTCCAGGACATCGCCGAGCACGGTGATGGTGGCGGCGTCGAGGGACCGGTCGGCCAGCCATTCTTCGAGCTGGCCCGGCGCGAGGTGCTCGTAGTCGATCTCGCTGGACAGCGGCCGGCTTTCCAGCACCGTGGCTTCGACGGCGCCGTGGCCGGCCGCGGTGACCGTGATCCGGTGGTTGGTCCCGTCGTCGGCGATCGCGGTGACGTTGTCCCGCGCTTCCACGCGGTGTCCCTGAAAACGGACGATCTCGAAGATCACCTCGACCGGTTCGGCATGGTCGTTCTCGACCCGCAGGGTATGGAGTCGCTCGCGCCGCTGCTCGTGGACCAGCGCGGCGCGGGCCAGGCGCACGCGGGCGGTGACGTCGCTGACGGTCGAGGTGTGCCGGCACCGCACCGCAAGGTCTTTCGCGAACGGCAGCCGCACCTTCGCGTCGCGGGCGGTGAAGGGCACCATCGCTTCGCCGGCGTAGGCGTCCTGCTCGTAGATGACGGCGGGGCCTTCCTCGAGCACGATGCCCGCGGTGTTGGTGAAGACGAGGACGATCTCGGGGGAGCGGTCATGGCCGGTCCAGACCAGTTCGCGCCGGACGCCGTCCACGGCCTGTACCGCCAGGGGAATCATCGACGCGCCGCCGCGTTTGAGTGACACCGGGGTACTCAGCCGGTACTCGAAATACTCACCGCGGTCGGCGGTTTCGACATCGTCGACGGCGTCGGCATACGCATCGAAAAACCCGGCGCCGGCAGGTGCGGGCATCGCCATCGCCGCCGATACCTCGGCCGGCGACCGGGTTTTCGCGGCGGCGGCCACGGGCACCGCACCGCGGCGGCTTTCCTCGACAACCTCCCGATACGCGTGCTTGCTCTCGTACAGGTCGATGTCGAAGGAGACCGGTTCGCCGGTGGTCAGCGTCAACGCGATGTCGGTGAGGTCCTCGTCGACCGGGTTGTGCACGATGCCCATCGCGGTCAACACCAGGCCGTCACCATCGCGCACCAGACGGTACGACAGCCGCCACAGCGGCGCCGGCACCACGTAGGACACCTGGACGGTCCCGCTGCTCCGAACCTGTACGCCCACCTGGCAATGCTGGCCCGCGGTCAGCGCGCGGGACCGGTCCAGCAGGTACTCGAGGTTCTCGCGTGACGGTCCCTCCGCCAGCGTCACGGCGCCGACGTCGGCCAGTTCGATCAGGCTGACCGATCCGGCGTCGGTGCGCAGGACCAGCACCTGTCGATACTTCGCGGATTCGTCGACACCGATCACCTCGCCCCGATGCCGGGTGCCGCCGCAGTCGACTTCGACGGTGCGGCCCCGCAATCCGTCGAACAGTCCGCGCAGCGCGTTGCCCGACTCGATCTGCACCCCGCGGCCACCCAGTTGGGTGTGCGGATCGGTCGGGGTGTCGAACGAGACTGCCCCGACGGCCAGCTCGCCGCCCGTGCCGGTCACCGACAGCGACTTCAGCACGTCCTTCATCTGGGCGTGGCGGAATGTCAGGGCGAAATCACCGTCGACCGGGCCACTGCGTTCGACCAGCGCCATGCCGTGCTTGTACATGACCAGGCGCGTGACTCGAGGGCTTTCGCTCATGTCCGGAAACCCTAGTGGCCCAACCGAATCAGTGGGGGTAATACCGCGGGGTGAACACCCGGTCGCCTTCGGGGGTGGAGTGCCACACCGTCTGCGACGATCCGATGATCAGCAGGCAGCGCATGTCGATCTCGGTCGGCTTGAGGTCGGCCAGGCGCACCACCCGTACGGATTCGTTCGGTCCGGCGACGTCGCGACCGATGATGACGGGGGTGTTCGGGTCCCGGTATTCCAGCAGCAGATCCTGCATGGCCGCGACCTGCCAGGTGCGCGTCTTCGACGCCGGGTTGTAGATCGCGAGCACCAGATCGGCGCGCGCGGCGGCAGTGACGCGGGTGGCGATGATGTCCCACGGCTTGAGCCGGTCGGACAGCGAGATCACCGCGTAGTCGTGACCGAGGGGTGCGCCGACGCGGCTGGCCACGGCCTGTGCGGCGGTCATCGCCGGGATCACCCGGACGTCGACGCCCGGCCACTGCCGGGCCTCTTCGAGCACCGCGGTCGCCATCGCGAACACGCCGGGGTCACCGGAGGACACCACGGCGACGGTCCGGCCCTCCTGGGCCAGCTTGCAGGCCAGCTCGGCACGGGCACGTTCGTCGGTGTTGTCGCTCGGGTGCCGCTGCTGGCCGGGACGCTCGGGCACCCGGTCCAGGTACGGCCCGTAGCCGATCAGGTCGGTGGCGGCGGCCAGTTCCCGACGGGTCTGGGTCGTCGTCCACTCCGGGTCGCCCGGCCCCAGCCCGACCACGACCACGCTGCCGGCCGTGGCCTGGTCCTGCCGGCCGCCCGGCAGGATCGCGATGGAGAAGTACGGCACCGTCGTCTCGTCGACGTCGGCAGCCGGCAGCACCCGCTGCGCCTCGGTGCTCGCGCGCTCGACGTAGAACGCCTCGTCCAGCCGTCCGGCCGACGAAAGTGCCTGCCGCACCGCCGGGTACGAGCGCCCCAGCTTCATCACGACGGCGGCGTCGGTGTCGGCCAGGCGGCGCTGCAGCTCGCCGGCCGGCAGCGTGCCGGGCAGGATGGTGAGCACCTGTTCGCCCTGCACCAACGGCGTCGAGATCGCCGCCGACGCGGCGCTGACCGACGTCACGCCCGGCACGATGACGGCGTGGAACCGTTCGGTGAGCCGCGTGTGCATGTGCATGTACGAGCTGTAGAACAGCGGGTCGCCCTCGGCCAGCAGCGCGACGTTGCGGCCCGCGGCCAGGTGGGTGGCGATGCGTTCGGCGGCCTCGGTGTAGAAGTCCTCGATCGCGCCGTCGTACCCGCCGGGGTGCGACGTGGTCTCGGTCGTCACGGGGTAGACGAGGTGCTCCTCGATCTGGCCCGGGCGCAGATACGGTTCGGCGATGCGGCGCGCGATGCTGTGGCCGTGCCGCGCACTGTGGTACGCCACCACGTCGGCCTCGCCGATCACCCGCGCGGCCTTGACCGTCACCAGCTCCGGGTCACCCGGACCCAGGCCGACACCGAAGAGAGTTCCCGTTGTCATCGTCCACCTTCTGCTCGTTCGGCGAGCCTCACTCGCGTTCACTCGCAATCGCGTTCACCGCGGCGGCGGCCATGGCGCTACCGCCACGCCGCCCCGTCACCACCAGATAGTCCATGCCGCGCGGTCGCGCGATCAGTTCGTCCTTCGACTGCGCCGAACCCACGAAACCCACGGGGCCGCCCAGCACCGCGGCAGGCACCGGCGCGCCCTCGTCGAGGAGCTCCAGCAGCCGGAACAGCGCGGTCGGCGCATTGCCGATGGCCAGCACGGCACCGCCCAGCCGGTCGGCCCACAGATCGACCGCGGCCGCCGACCGCGTGCTGCCCAGCTTTTCGGCCATGGCGGGCGCACCCGGGTCGGCAACCAGCGACACGACTTCGTTGTCCGCGGGCAGGCGTGAGCGCGTGATGCCCGCCGCCACCATCGACGAGTCGCACAAGATGGGAGCCCCGGCGGCCAGCGCGGCGTGCGTGCGGGTCACCACGTCGTCGGTGTACGCGACGTGCTCGGTGACATCGACCTGGCCGCAGGTGTGGATCAGACGGACGACGACACGTGACACGTCGTCGGGAAATCGCGCCAGATCCGCTTCGTCGCGGATGGTCGCGAACGACTGCCGGTAGATCTCCGCAGCGTCGCGGACGTAGTCGAGCACGCGATAACCCTACGGGTGGCGCGGTTCGTACCCCGAGTTGGTCGCCACCAGCACCTCGCCGACGGCCGGACTGCCGCAGGCGCGCTCGCAGCCGACGAAATGCCGGCGGCCGCCAGGCTCACCCGACTCCGCGGCTGCGGCGGCGTCACTACGCACGTCGGTCAGTGACTTGGCGCACCCCGGGCTGCCGGTGCAGGAGCTGATGGACAGCCAGGGGGAGTGCTCGTCGAAGATCAGGCCCATGGGTGCCAGCACCCGCAGGGAGGTGTCGGCGATGCCCTCTTCGAGGTCACAGATCAGTAACGAGCGCCATGGTGTGACCACCACCGGAGCGGTGATCGCCGCCACAAACTCGGCGGTACGGGCCTGCAGCACACCCAGCGGGACGGCGGCGCCCAACGTGATCCGGCCGTCGTCCTGGGGTATCCAGCCGACCGGCGGAACGTCGACCGGTGACCAGGTCGCGCCGGCAGGTTCGGTGGGATTCAGCCCGGCGCCGGCCAGGAGCTCGTCAGTGTCGTCCAGTTCACTTGTCCGCCAGCGGTTTCCGCGAATGGGCTGGAAGGCGCCGGCCAGGTTCAGCAGCGTGTCCGCGGCCTGCACGGCGGGTATCCGAACCCCGGTATCGCGGCCTGCCACCAGCACGGCGGCGGTGTCGGCAGAGGTCAGATGGGTGCTGGCATCGGGGGCCAACCCTGAGATGTCCCCGCGGCCATCGTCGATCCCGAACCAGAACCTACCGGGCAGTTCGGCCAGGTCAGGGCGGTTTTGCAGGCCGGTGTCGAGGTCGCGCACGGCGGCCCGGATGTCGCCCAGTCCGCCGCTGCGGCCCGACAGCGGGGACGCCACGATGTTGCGGATGCGCTCGTGGGTTGCCGAGGGCAGCAGGCTCGCGGCTTCGACCGCCGCGGCCAGGCCGGCGGCGTCGTGAATCCCACGCACCTGGATGTTGCCGCGCGAGGTCAGTTCCATTGCCGGCGAACCGAATTCGGGGGCCGCGTGGGCCAGCGCCTCGAGCTGCGCAGCGGTGATCACGCCGCCGGCCAGGCGGATGCGGGCCAGGCCCCCGTCGGCCGCCTGGTGCACCTGCAGGGCGCCGGGGCAGGCGTCGTCGTCACGGCTGCGAATCACCTTGTCCACGTTACGTTGTGCCGCAGATAGTGAAACAGGTCACTGCCGTTTCCGGCCTGTTCCGTGCCTTACAAGACCCTTGTTTTCGACCTCCCGGCCCGTACCGTGGAATCCGAACTTCCGCTTGCTACACCGCATTCGGATGACATAAGGAGGGACGCAATGTCCGATTTCGCTCTGTACGTTGGTGGCGTCTTCGCTCTCATCGTCGCCGCGGGCCTGCCCTACCAGGGCAAGACGTGGTACCAGCGCTGGGAGACCAACCAGCGCTGATCTCAGCGCGGTAGATAAGACCGCCGGCGGGCGGGTTGCACAGCAACCCGCCCGCTGTTGCTTTTTCCGGCCCCGGTTGGGCGCGATCTGCGCAGGTCGCGACGTAGGCTGCTGTTCAGATGGCCGTCGCGACAGGGGAGGCGCAGTCCGTGTGGTCGGCGATGGTCAACGGGATTCGCTTCAGCGAGCCCCTCGAGTCCGAATTCCGATCGAGCTTCAACCAGTCGGGCCGCAAGTCCCGCCACGAGATGTGGGCCGTCCTGCTGATCGTGATCACCGCGGGCATCGCTTTTCACCACACCCTGCTGCGGGTGCCGCCCGAGGTCATGCCGCTGGGGCGTTCCCTGGTCCTGGCGGTCGCCGTGCCCATGGTGCTGCGCTGGCTCAGCGGAGACCGCAGCCCAGTGCAGCGCTGGTCGTCGCTGCTCTACATCGCGTCGGTGTACATCGACGTCGCGTGCCTGATGGTGCTGCGCATCGCGTGCATCCGGCATGGTCTGGACGTCGTGCCGCTGGTCATGCCCGCCGGGATCCTGATGAGTCTCATCGTCGTACAGATCCGCTTCGTGCTCCTGGCCCCGGCGATTCTGGCCGGTCTCGCCGGCATCGTGGCGACCGAGCTGACTGCGTTCGAGCCCACGAGCAACGAAATGTTCGACATCACCGCGTCGATCGCGATGGTGACAGTCGCGCTCAGCGCCGCCTACGAGCTCGAGCGGTCGACCCGGACCGGGTGGCTGCGCGCCCGCACGCTGGACCGCCTGACCCGCACCGACGCGCTGACCGGAGTGCCGAACAGGCGCTACTTCGACGAACAGCTCACGAGGCTGGCGCAGGCTGCGCAGCGCACGCACCAGAGCCTGGCGGTGCTGGTGCTCGACGTCGACGACTTCAAGGCCTTCAATGACCACAACGGTCACCTGGCCGGTGATGACTGCCTGCGCCGGGTCGGTGCCTATCTGGGTCGATCCCTGACCGGCGTGAATGAGCTCTGCGCTCGCCTCGGCGGTGAGGAGTTCGTCGCGGTGTGGTGTGCGACCGACCCGACCACGATGACAACTCGCGCCGAGGAGATCCGGTCCGGAATCGCCGCACTCGCCATCGACCGCGGCGAAGACGGTCGCGTCGTCACCGCTTCGGCCGGCCTGGCACACGATCCCGCGCCCGACCCGGCCGCGACCAGTGCCGTCGAGTTGCTCCGTCGCGCGGATTCGGCGCTCTACCGGGCCAAGCGCGACGGCCGCGACCGACTCGTCGTGGCAGATCCGCAGCTGCCCGCCATGGCGAGCCGCGACAGGAACGCCCACCCAGCGACGGCCGCGCCGGCCGGTGCGCCGCAGCCCGCTCCGGCGCGCGAGCAGGAAGCAGAGTTCGCGAAGGTGTACGACCGGCAGGGCCGCATCGCGCGGGCCGCGATCATGCTGGGTCTGGACGCCGTCTGCCTCGCGATGCTGTCGTCGTACAAGACCGTGCTGAAGATGCCGCCCGAATCGCAGGCGCTCGGCGTGTACACCCTGGTCTACGGGATCATGCCGATGGCGACGCTGGCCGCGCTGACCGCGCTGGTGCCCCGGCTCTACCGGTTCTCCGCTCCCACGTACGTCGCGGCCGTCGGCGTCATCACCAGCGCGCAGATGTACGAGCGGGTGATCCAGCTGCCGCAGGGCTACGACGTCGTCCCGTACCTCATGCCCACCGCGGTGCTGCTGAGCCTGTGCGTGGTGAAGATCCGGTTCCGGCTGCTGGCGCCATCGGTATTGGCCATTCTGCTGTGGGTGTCGGCGCTGGAGTTGTGGGTGTTCCCGTGGACCAGCAACAGGTTGCTCACCGTGGGCACGTCGATCTTCATGGTGATCGTGACCTTGCGGTTCTCCTACCGGCTCGAGCGATCGGTGCGGCTGGCGTGGCTCGACGAGCGCAAACTGGACGAACTCACCCGAACCGACCCACTGACGGGGTTGGCCAACCGGCGGTCGTTCGACGAGGCGCTCGACGCGCTCGACGAGTCGGTGGGGACCCGGTATGCGGCGCTGATGGTTCTCGACGTCGACGACTTCAAGGGCTTCAACGATCGGTACGGCCACCCGGCGGGCGACGACGCGCTACGCGCGATCGGCACCTGGCTACGGCTGGCGACGGTGGACGAGGACGTCGTCGTGGCGCGGGTCGGCGGTGAGGAATTCGCGGCGCTGTGGCGCGGTCCCGACAACAGCGACGGCACCGGGAAGCGGCGAGCTGAAGAACTCCGCAGCGGCATCGCCGGGCTGGGCCCCCTCGCGGATACGCCCACCACGCTGACCGCCTCGGCGGGATTCGCCGAGATGTCCCGGTCGGACTGCACCCCGGCCGGCGGTTTTGCCCGTGAACTTCTGGCCCGCGCCGACCGGGCCGTCTACGAGGCCAAAAACCGGGGCCGAAACCAGCTGGTCGAGGCGCCGTCAGGCACCGCAGAGCAGCCCGCATCGCCGGTGCGGTACGAATAGTCGGTGCCGACCGTACTGCTGCTCTCGACGTCCGACACCGATCTGATCACCGCCCGCGCCAGCGGCGCCGAGTACCGGTGGGCCAATCCGTCGCGGTTGATCGACGGCGAACTGGCGGACCTGTTGGCCGGTGCGGACCTGGCCGTGGTTCGGGTGTTGGGCGGCTATCGCACCTGGCAGGACGACATCGACGCCGTCGTCGCCACCGGTGTCCCGACGGTGGTGCTGTCGGGGGAGCAGACGCCCGACGCCGACCTCATGAGCCACTCGACTGTCCCGGCCGGCGTCGCGCTGCAAGCGCACATCTACCTGGCGCAGGGCGGCGTGACCAACCTGCGCCATCTGCACGCCTTCCTTTCCGACACCGTCCTGATGACCGGCTTCGGCTTCGGTGAGCCCGAGTCCACCCCGAGCTGGGGGCTGCTCGAGCGCGCGTCGGACGCGCATGGCCCGACCGTCGCGGTGCTCTACTACCGCGCCCAGCAGCTGGCCGGCAACACCGCCTACATCGACGCGCTGTGCCGGGCCATCGAGGAGGCCGGTGGCCGTCCGCTCCCGATTTTCTGCGCCTCGCTGCGCACCGCCGAACCCGAGCTCATCGAGCTGCTGGGGACCGCCGACGCCCTCATCACCACGGTGTTGGCGGCCGGCGGTGCGACGCCTGCCCTCGCGAGCGCCGGCGGCGACGACGACAACTGGAACGTCGCGCACCTTGCGGCCCTCGACATCCCCATCCTGCAGGGCCTGTGCCTCACCAGCTCGCGTGCCCAATGGGACGAGAACGACGACGGTCTGACGCCGCTGGATGTCGCATCGCAGGTGGCGGTGCCGGAGTTCGACGGCCGCATCATCACCGTCCCGTTCTCGTTCAAGGAGATCGACAGCGAGGGTCTGATCTCGTACGTCGCTGACCCGGAGCGCTGCGAGCGTGTCGCGCGGCTGGCGGTCCGGCACGCCCGGTTGAAGCACATCTCGCCGGCGGAAAAGCGTGTGGCCCTGGTGTTCTCGGCCTACCCGACCAAGCATGCCCGCATCGGCAACGCCGTCGGCCTCGATACCCCGGCCAGCGCCGTCGCGCTGCTGCGCGCCATGCGCGACTCCGGCTACCGCATCGGCGACATCCCCGGAGTCGACGCCGAGGACGGCGATGCCCTGATCCACGCCATGATCGAAAAGGGCGGCCAGGACCCCGACTGGCTCAGTACCGAGG
Organism: Mycobacterium toneyamaense; assembly: GCF_055384815.1. Taxonomy (NCBI): domain Bacteria; kingdom Bacillati; phylum Actinomycetota; class Actinomycetes; order Mycobacteriales; family Mycobacteriaceae; genus Mycobacterium; species Mycobacterium toneyamaense. Next base: position 3,818,966 of record NZ_AP040333.1, on the reverse strand, counting down.
CGCTCGAGGCCAACCCGGTCCGGGTGTCCGCCAAGGACTACCGCGCCTGGTTCGCGACGCTGCCCGCCGAACTCACCGACGCCGTCACCGAACACTGGGGTGCGGCGCCGGGTGAGCTGTTCGTCGACCGCTCGCAGGACCCCGACGGCGAAATCGTCATCGCGGCAATGGTTTCCGACAACATCGTGCTGATCGTCCAGCCGCCCCGCGGTTTCGGCGAGAACCCCGTCGCGATCTACCACGACCCGGATCTGCCGCCGAGCCACCACTACCTGGCGGCCTATCACTGGATCAACAAGCACTTCGGCGCCGACGTGATGATCCACCTGGGCAAGCACGGCAATCTGGAATGGCTGCCCGGCAAGACGCTCGGCATGTCCGCGGCGTGCGGCACCGACGCCGCGCTCGGCGACCTGCCGCTCGTCTACCCGTTCCTGGTCAACGATCCCGGCGAGGGCACGCAGGCCAAGCGCCGGGCCCACGCGGTGCTGGTCGACCACCTGATCCCGCCGATGGCCCGCGCCGAGACCTACGGCGACATCGCCCGGCTGGAGCAGCTGCTCGACGAGCACTCGACCATCTCGGCGCTGGACCCCGGCAAGCTCCCGGCGATCCGGCAGCAGATCTGGACGCTGATGCGCGCCGCCAAGATGGACCACGATCTGGGGTTGGAGGACCGGCCCGACGAGGACGTGTTCGACGACATGCTGCTGCACGTCGACGGCTGGCTGTGCGAGATCAAGGACGTCCAGATCCGCGACGGCCTGCACATCCTGGGCCAGGCGCCGGACGGTGAGGCCGAACTGGACCTGGTGCTGGCCATCCTGCGGGCGCGGCAGCTGTTCGGTGGCGAGCAGTCGGTGCCGGGCCTGCGCGAGGCCCTGGGGCTGGCCGAGGACGGATTTGCCGAGCGGGAGGCCGTCGACGCCGCTGAAGGCGAGGCCCGTGAACTGGTGGCCAAGCTGCAGGCGTCGGGTTGGGACGCGGCTGCGGTGTCCGGACTGACCGACAACGCCGAGGTCGCCAAGGTGCTGCGGTTCGCCGCCACCGAGGTGGTGCCGCGGCTGCGGGCCACCAGCCGCGAGGTCGACCAGATTCTGCATGCTCTCGGCGGCGGGTTCATCGCGGCCGGGCCGTCGGGCTCGCCGTTGCGTGGACTCGTGAACGTGCTGCCGACGGGACGCAACTTCTACTCCGTCGACCCCAAGGCCGTCCCGTCGAAGCTGGCGTGGGAAACCGGTGTGGCGATGGCGGATTCGCTGCTGGAGCGCTACCGCACCGACTACGGCCGCTGGCCCGAATCCGTCGGCCTCTCGGTGTGGGGCACGTCGGCTATGCGCACCGCGGGCGACGATATCGCCGAAGTGCTTGCGCTGCTCGGGGTTCGGCCCCTCTGGGACGACGCCTCCCGCCGCGTCGTCGGGCTGGAGCCGATCGCGCTGGCCGAGCTGGGCCGCCCGCGCATCGACGTCACCGTCCGCATCTCCGGCTTCTTCCGCGACGCCTTCCCGCACGTGGTGACCATGCTCGACGACGCCGTCCAGCTGGTGGCCGGACTCGACGAGTCGGCCGAGGACAACTACGTCCGCGCCCACGCGCAGGTCGACATCGCCGATCACGGTGACCAGAGGCGCGCCACCACAAGGATTTTCGGTTCGAAGCCGGGTACCTACGGCGCCGGCCTGCTGCAGCTCATCGACAGCCGCAACTGGCGTGACGACGCTGACCTGGCCGAGGTGTACACCGCGTGGGGCGGTTTCGCGTATGGCCGCGGCCTCGACGGCGCACCGGCGACCGACGACATGAACCGGGCGTACCGGCGAATCTCGGTGGCGGCCAAGAACACCGACACCCGCGAGCACGACATCGCCGACTCCGACGACTACTTCCAGTACCACGGCGGCATGGTCGCGACGGTCCGGGCGCTGACCGGCAAGGACCCCGCCGCGTACATCGGCGACAACACCCGGCCCGACGCCGTCCGCACCCGCACGCTGTCCGAAGAGACCACGCGGGTGTTCCGGGCGCGTGTCGTCAACCCGCGCTGGATGACCGCCATGCGCCGGCACGGCTACAAGGGCGCCTTCGAGATGGCGGCCACCGTCGACTACCTGTTCGGGTACGACGCCACCGCGGGCGTCATGGCCGACTGGATGTACGAGCAGCTGACGCAGAGCTACGTGCTCGACCCGGAGAACCGCAAGTTCATGTCCGAGTCCAACCCGTGGGCGCTGCACGGCATGGCCGAGCGGCTGCTCGAGGCCGCCGGCCGGGGTATGTGGGCCGAACCGGAATCCGCCACGCTCGACGGACTCAAGCAGGTGCTGCTGGAGACCGAAGGGGAGTTGGAGGGCTAATCCGGGCGCACATTTCGCCAAACTTGTCGGCGGCAGGTCGTATCCTGACTGGCTGGCCGCCGGTCGGCTAGAACAGGCTTCATTTGGGGGGTGCTGAGTGGACGTATTCCAGATCCACAAGCAACTGATCGACGACTATCGCGGGTTCACCACGGCCGGCGTCGACATCCGTGACGACCGGATTCGCGTGGAAATCGAAAAGTCGCTCGACGAAGGCAGACAGTGGCCTGAGCCCTGGGTCTCGCTCAACCCGATGTTCGCTTCGGGCGGCAGCATCGACGAGCTGGTTGCCGAGGGTTTGGTCGACGGAGAGTGTTCATTCATCTTCCGCGACAAGACGACCATTGACGACCGCGGATCCGCCCCGATCACCTTGCATAAGCACCAGCGTGATGCGGTGGAGATTGCGCGCACCGGCAAGTCGTATGTCCTCACCACTGGTACTGGGTCGGGCAAGTCGTTGTCGTACATCGTCCCGATCGTCGACCACGTACTGCGGATGGGCGCCGACCGGCCGAAGGGCGTGAAGGCGATCATCGTTTATCCGATGAATGCGCTGGCCAATAGCCAGCTCGAAGAGCTGCGGAAGTTCCTCGTCTACGGCTATGGCGACGGGAACGAGCCGGTTACGTTCGAGCGGTACACCGGCCAGGAGTCGGAGGAAAAACGTGAGCAGATTCTGGCGAACCCGCCCGACATTCTGCTGACCAACTACGTGATGCTCGAACTGCTGCTGACCCGGCCGAATGAGCGCAAGGCGTTGATTGGTGCGGCCCACACACTCAAATTCCTGGTCCTCGACGAACTGCACACCTATCGCGGCCGGCAGGGGTCGGATGTGGCGATGTTGGTGCGGCGCGTGCGTGATGCCTGCGGATCCGGCGAACTGCAGTGCATCGGTACCTCGGCCACGATGGCGTCGGGCGGGTCGATCGGTGATCAGAAGGCCACGGTCGCAGCTGTTGCTACGCAAATCTTCGGCGACGACGTCACGCCTGAGCGGGTGATTGGAGAAACCCTCACGCGGGCAACGTCGGCGGGTCCGGTGATGAGCCTGGACCTCACTGCTGCGTCTTACGACGAGTTGGTGAAAGCACCGCTGGCGGGTTGGGTCGAGGAAGCGTTTGGGCTGACACAGAATGAGGGGCAGCTTGTCCGTCAGCGCCCGCAGCGGGTGTCGGATGCGGCCGAACAGCTCGCCCAACAAGCGGGTACCTCTAAGAAGGCAGCTACTGACGCTATCGAGAAGACCCTGCTCGTCGGGGCCAACGCGATCAACCCGAAAACCAACCGGCCACTCTTCGGGTTCCGGCTTCACCAGTTCCTGTCGAAGGGCGAGGGCGTTCTGGTATCGCTGGAAACCCCAGAGACGCGGCACATCGCGACGTCGTATCAACTGAAGGTACCGGGTCAGCCGGACCACCTGCTGCTGCCGGTGAGTTTCTGCCGTGAATGTGGCCAGGAGTACGTCGTGGTCACACGCACGACCAATGGTGACGGAACCACGTACCGGTCCCGCAATGATCGGGAAAGCTCGGACAACAACGCAGACGGCTATCTCTACATCTCAACCGATTTTGCGTGGCCGCAGGACCCGGAGGTCGATCACCGATACCCCGAATCCTGGATGGAGCACGGTCAACTCAAACCGAACGTGGTGAAGTACCGGCCACAGCGGGTCCGGGTGCTGCCAGATGGTACCGAGACGAACACAGGCGGCGTCGACGCCGCCTTCATTACCGGTGCGTTCAGGTTTTGCCTGCGCTGCGCGGTGACCTACCAGCGCGCCGGTACAACGGATTTCGCGCGCTTGGCACCACTAGACGCCGAAGGCCGATCGTCGGCGATGACGGTGATCGCCGCATCGGTTGTCCGTAGCCTCAAGGGTTTGCCTGCCGACGCGCTACCCAAGAACGCACGCAAGTTGCTCACGTTCGTCGACAACCGTCAGGATGCCAGCCTGCAAGCCGGACACTTCAACGATTTCGTACAGGTGACACAACTGCGCGGTGCGCTGTATCGGGCGCTGCTCGACGCTGAGGACGGCCTCACGCACGAAGACATCGCACGCAAAGTGGCGCAGACCATCGGGCTCGATTTCGCCGATTACGCCGCGAGTGCTGAGGCTGAATTTGGTATGCGTCGCAAGGCCGAGGCCGCCCTGCGGGCGGTGATCGAGTTTCGCCTGTATGCCGACCTGCAGCGCGGTTGGCGTGTCACTATGCCAAACCTGGAGCAGACAGGCCTACTGCATATCGACTATGACTCGCTCGATGAGATCATTGCCAGCGAAAAGCTTTGGGAAGGAACGCACCCTGCGCTGCGCGATGCAACGCAACAGGCCCGCTACGACGTGTGCTTCAACCTTCTTGAGCAGTTGCGCCGCGAGCTTGCGATCGACGCCGAGTGTCTCAGCGAGTATGGGTTTGAACGTGTGTTGAGCCAGTCGGCACAACATCTTGTGGAACGATGGCAGCTCACCCTGGGCGACAAACTCGGCCATAACAGCAAGATCGGCATCACGGATACGTCTGACCCACGTACCCGCACGTTGTCGCCTCGTCTGACACCTCGATCGTCGATCGGGCGGTACGTCCGGGAGAAGTTGCGCGATCACGACGGGACCAGACTCACCGAGTCGGACGCTGAACTGGTTCTGGGCCAGATGCTTTCATGCCTGGAACGCGCCGGCTTGCTCACGGACTCCATGACCGAGGTGCGCAAGGGAATGGGCTACCGACTGCGGGCGGCTGCGTTGATCTGGCGGGCCGGGGACGGCACCAGCGGCGTTGTTGACGCCACCCGTAAGCGCGTCGATGGCGAGGGAGCGCGGGTCAATCCGTTCTTCCGCGACTTGTATCGCGACACTGCGGAGACGTTGCGTGGGCTGTATGCCAAGGAACACACTGCCCAGGTCTCGTCCGCTGAACGGCAGGATCGGGAAGCCGAATTCCGCGAAGCGGACCTACCTTTGCTGTTCTGTTCGCCCACAATGGAATTGGGTGTCGACATTAAGGGCCTCAACGCGGTGGGCCTGCGCAATGTGCCGCCGACGCCGGCGAACTATGCGCAGCGCAGCGGCCGGGCCGGCCGAAGTGGTCAGCCAGCGCTCGTCGTCACTTACTGTGCGAGCGGTAACGCGCACGACCACTATTACTTCCGGCGGTCCGAAGACATGGTGGCCGGGTCGGTCGCCCCACCGCGGCTGGATTTGGCCAATGAGGCGCTACTGCGTTCGCATTTGCACGCCATCTGGCTGGCCGAAACCGATGAACACCTGAGTTCGAGCATGCGGGGTCTCCTTGACCTGGACAAGCCGGGCTTCCCCATCAAACACGATATCGACGGCTTCCTGTCGAAAAGTGCTGCGGTGCAGAAGGCTACGGCCCGAGCCAAGGAACTCGTCGCTGCGCTGGAACCTGCGTTGCGTGAAACTATGTGGTGGACCGATGACTGGGTCGAGCAGACGATGCGTTCGGCCTATCGGCAGTTCGACGAGGCGTGCAACCGGTGGCGTTCGCTGTATCTCGCTGCGCAGGCCGACCGCGAGAAATTCCACAAGGTCGTTGGTGATCACAGTGCCAGCACCAAAGAGATCGAAGCCGCGAAAGTCCGACGCGCACAAGCGGAAAACCAGTTGCGTCTGTTGGTCAACGACGACACCGGCCAGCAGTTCTCCGACTTCTACACCTACCGCTACTTCGCAGCCGAAGGCTTCCTGCCCGGCTACAACTTCCCACGCTTACCGCTTGCCGCATTCATTCCTGGGCGCGGCAGCGCCAAGGACGGCGACTACATCCAACGGCCGCGCTTCCTGGCGATCAGCGAGTTCGGTCCCAATGCGCTTATCTACCATGAGGGTTCGCGTTACGAGGTGGTGCGCATCCAGTTGCCGATGGACGCTGCCGCCGACGGCAGCTTGGTCACCAGCTCGGCGCGCACGTGTGAAGCCTGTGGCTACCACCATGACCGAGGGCCGGGGCTCGAACGCTGCGAATACTGCAACACCCTGCTGCCGAAGCCGCGCCGCGGCTTGATGCGGATGGAAACGGTATTTACCAGGCGCAGGGAACGCATTTCGTCGGACGAGGAGGAGCGTCGTCGCGCGGGATTCGAGATTGCGACGTCATTCAAGTTCACCCCGAACCACAACCGCGACGACTCGACGGTTTCGGACGGTGACGGCACACTCGCAGAACTCGCCTACGGTGACACGGCGTTGATCCGTCGGACCAATCTCGGCCGCCGACGCCGCAAAGACCCCAACGAACATGGGTTCTGGCTGGATCTGGCGAAAGGCAACTGGTTATCGGAGAAGATCGCCGGTGATATGGATGACGACGACAGCGACATCGACGATGTCGGCAAGGTCAAGTTGAAGGACAAGGTCATCCCGTATGTGGAGGACACCCGCAACATTCTGCTGTTCCGCGTTGCGGAAGCAATCGGCTCGAACGAGGCGGTGACGCTGCAATACGCCCTGGAGCGTGGGATCGAGGCCGAGTTCCAGTTGGAGGACTCCGAGCTATCCACCGAACTGCTGCCCGACCCTGATGAGCGCGGCCGAATGCTGTTCACCGAGTCCGCCGAGGGCGGTGCCGGGGTTCTGCGTCGGATCGCCGCGGAGCCTGAAGCCTTGGCACGTGCAGCCAGGAAGGCACTCGAAATCTGCCATTTCGATGCCGCTGGCGCTGATGTCAAACCCGATTGCGTGCAGGGCTGCTATGACTGCTTGTTGTCATACGGAAATCAGCTGTACCACACCAAGATTGACCGTCATATCGTCTGCGACTACTTGCTGCGGCTGGCGAGAGCGATCACCTCGCAGAAGGCCAAGGCGCAATTTGAGGACTTGGACCGGCAATCGACCTCGACGCTGGAACACGACTTCCTGGGGTACCTCAAGGCCCGCGGCCTGCGGGTGCCGACGGAGGCGCAGCGGCGGATCGATGCGCTCAAGGTTCGGCCAGACTTCGCCTACCGGCTGGACAGCGGGATAGCGGTGGCTGTGTTCATCGACGGCCCGGTGCACGATGCGGAGTCCGTTGCCGAACGTGATGCTGCTGCCGAAGAGCGCTTGTATGACGCCGGTTGGGAGGTCGTGCGGTTCCGGTACGACGACGACTGGGACGCAGTCGCTGGGGGCCACGAATGGGTGTTTGGCAAGATTAAGGAGACCGCGCAGTGACCTTAGCGGCAACGAGTTTCGCTCCGGGCAGTCTCGTCTCCGCGCGAGGTCGGGAATGGGTCGTTCAACCCGACAGCATCGGCGATTTTCTAATTCTTCGTCCGCTTGGCGGTGCCGACGACGATATCGCCGGCGTCTTCCTCAGCGAAGGCGTCCAGGCTGCCACCTTTGCACCGCCCTCTCCGGATGATCTCGGCGACAATTACAGCGCCACCCTCTTGCGTGACGCAATCAAAGTCGGATTCCGTTCGACCACAGGACCTTTCCGTTGCCTGGCGTCGATCAACGTGGAGCCGCGGTCGTATCAACTGGTGCCATTGATGATGGCACTCCGGCAGGACGTCGTACGACTGCTCATTTCCGATGATGTCGGTATCGGTAAGACCGTCGAGGCATCGTTGATCGCGACCGAGCTGCTAGAGACCGGCGCAGCCAACGGGTTGGTGGTCTTGTGCAGCCCGGCTCTGGCCGAGCAGTGGCAGGCCGAACTGCGGCAGAAGTTCGGCATCGAGGCCGAGTTGGTGTTGCCGTCGACGGTGACACGGTTGGAGCGCGGCCTGATAGGCACTGAGTCACTGTTCGACCGCTACCGCCACGTGGTGGTGTCGACCGACTTCATCAAGTCGCACCGTAGGCGGCATGAATTCCTGCGCACGTGTCCGGATTTGGTGATCGTCGACGAGGTGCACACCTGTGTCGCTGCGGCCGGGCTCTCAGGTTCCGGTCGTACACAGCGATACGACTTGATCCGTGAATTAGCCAACGACGCGAATCGGCACCTGATCCTGGTGAGCGCCACACCCCACAGCGGTCAGGACGAGGCGTTCGAGAATTTGATCCGATTACTGGACAAGGATTTTCGCCTGCACGCGCTCGATTTGGCACAGGGCCGTGAGAAGTTGGCCCGGCATTTCGTACAGCGTCGCCGCAGCGATATCCGGGTCTTCCTCGACCAAGAGACGCCGTTTCCGAAAGATCGTGAATCGCAGGAAGTCGCGTATTCGCTGAGCCCTGAGTACCGCGCGCTGTTCGACCAGGTGCTCGACTACGCTCGCGAAACTGTCCGGACGGACGACGGGGGAGTCGCCAAACGAGTCAATTGGTGGTCCGCGCTGGCTCTGCTGCGGGCATTGGCCTCGTCTCCTCGCGCAGCTGCTCAGACACTGCGGACCCGAGCGGCGTCACTGGAAGCAGACAACCCGAACGAAGCTGATCAGATCGGTCGCGCCGCGGTGCTGGATCTGCCCGACCTGGACACCCTCGAGTCAGTCGACTCGACGCCAGGTGCTGATTCCGGTAGTCCGCAGGCCCGCAAGCTCACGGCATTCCGCAAGGCAGCCGAGGCGCTGGAGGGCAAGGACACAAAAGCCACCGAGTTGGTGAAGGTGGTCAAAAAGCTCCTCACCGAGGATTACAACCCGATCGTGTTCTGCCGTTTCATCCACACTGCCGAGTATGTGGCGGAGGTGCTGACGGCCAAGCTCGGGCGCAAGGTGACTGTGCAAGCGGTCACCGGCGCGCTCCCGCCAGAAGAACGCGTTGCCCGCATCGAGGAGTTGGCTGTCGCGGGTGGGCAGCATGTGCTGGTCGCCACCGACTGCCTGGCCGAGGGCGTCAACTTGCAGGATGACTTCCAGGCAGTCATCCACTACGACCTGGCGTGGAACCCGACTCGCCACGAACAACGCGAAGGCCGTGTCGACCGGTTCGGTCAGCGGCGCGACGTAGTGCGTGCAGTCACGTTGTACGGCAAGGACAATCACATCGACGGCATCGTCCTCGAGGTACTGCTGCGCAAGCACGAACGCATCCGTAAAGCGACGGGTGTTTCGGTGCCAGTGCCCGACAGCAGCGACGCGGTCGTCGAGGCACTTATGGAGGGCCTGCTGTTCCGCGGCGTGGAAGCCGAGCAGTTGTCGCTCGACCTGGATATGTCCAAACAGCGCGATTCACTGCACGCGGAATGGGATAGTGCCGCTGAACGCGAGAAGCTGTCGATGACCAAGTATGCGCAAGCGGCCATCAAACCTGCCGAGGTACAACGGGAAATCGATGACGTCCGTGCCGGTATGGGAACACACGCCGATATCAAAGACCTGGTGCGGCGGGCGCTGAGCGAACTCGGCTCGACCGTGGTGGACCGCAAAGACGGCGTGCAGGCGTCCACAGCCAATCTGCCGTTGGGGCTTCGAAATGCGTTACCGCTCGGCAAGTCCGATCCTCTGCTGTTCGCTGACGACCTGCCAGTGGGCCGTGGCGATGCGGTGTTGCTGCGTACCGACGAGTCAGTGTCCGCTATCGCTGACTACGTGTTGCAGTCAGCGCTCGACTCTGAGCTCCCGGCCGGGGCGCGCCCCGCGCGGCGGTGTGCCGTCATCCGCACCCGCGATGTCGCCAAGCGGACGACACTGCTGCTGGTGCGCTACCGATTCCATCTGGAACTGCCGTCACGGACGGGGCAGCGCAAGCTAGTGGCCGAGGAGCTCGTATCGCTGGCTTTTGCGGGTTCACCGGTCAGCCCTGAGTGGCTCGAAGACATGGCACCGCTCTTCGCCGCCGTGCCATCGCAGAATATCCCTGAGCAGCAGGCACATTCGGCTGCTGGACGGGCCCTCGCCGAGCTCGACAAACTGGACGGGCACCTACGCGAGGTCGGAGAAGTGTTGGCCGCCAGAGTTTTCGAATCACACCGGCGAGTCCGTCAGGCCAGCCACGAGCTCGTCCGTGGCCTGAAGGTGACGGTCGAACCGAACGCCGACATCGTCGGCGCGTACCTCTACCTGCCGGAGGTGACCGCGTGAGTGACACATTTGTCGGTGTGCGGGTGCAAGGCGGGCTGATCCCCGCGGGCGTTCTCACCCGTATCTCGGTCGGCGATATGGACGGCTCGTCGGCTGCTGACTACCACCTCGCCGGTGGTGAGTCGGTGCGTGACGCCGCGAACCGGGTGTGGGCGTACATGCGCGGAGTGTGGAAGCGCTTCGAAGACGAACTCACCAGTCTGAACAATAGCGACGCCGCCATCGGCCTGACGCGCGAACGGTTCCTGCTGCCGCTGCTGAATCAGCTCGATTATGGCCGGATTCCGCCTGCACCGGCCGGCGGGCTGGGTGGCGACGACGATTCAGAGAAGCGGTTCGCTATCTCGCATCTGTGGGCCGACGACATCCCAATCCACCTGCTCGGTGCCGGGGTGAATCTCGATAAGCGCACACCGGGTGTGTCGGGCGCGGCGAAACAGGCGCCGCAGTCGATGGTCCAGGAATACCTGAACCGCTCCGGCAGGCATCTGTGGGCGATCCTGTCCAACGGCAGAACCCTACGGCTACTGCGTGATTCGACATCGCTGGCCGGTTCGGCCTACATCGAATTCGACCTCGACGCGATCTTCGCTGGTGAGTTGTTCTCGGACTTCCTGCTGCTGTACCGGATGTGCCACCAGTCGCGGCTCGCCGCACTGGACGCGGAGGTTGGGCAGGCGTCGTGCTGGATGGAACGTTGGCGTGAGGCGGCTGCCCAGACCGGTGCCCGTGCGTTGGACCAGCTGCGCGACGGTGTGGTCGAGGCACTTGAGACCCTCGGGAACGGCTTCCTCACCTATCCCGGCAATCAAGGTCTGCGGGAGCGCCTCTGCTCGGGGGAATTGGCGGTCAGCGATATGCACCACGCGTTGCTGCGGGTGGTGTACCGGCTGCTGTTCACCTTTGTAGTCGAGGACCGGGGTGTATTGCATTCCAGCGATGCGGATACCGCTGTCAGGGAACGGTATTCGCGGTACTTCTCGACTGGCCGACTGCGTAGTGTGGCGCGCCGTCGGCTGGGAGACCGGCACGCCGACCGCTGGTCAGCACAGGTTCTAGTGTGGCGGGGGCTGGCACAGGGCATGCCCGAACTTGGGTTGCCGGCGCTCGGTGGATTGTTCGAGAACGGGCCGCTGGACTTCCTTTCGGACTACGGCATCCGTAACGCCGATTTCCTCAGTGCGGTGCGCGCGCTGTCGGTGGTGAAAGGCAAGTCGGATCGGCTGTGGCCGGTGGACTACCGCAACCTCGATGCTGAAGAACTCGGCAGCATCTACGAGTCGCTACTGGAATTCCACCCGCCGTCGGACCCGGTGCAGTCGTATTCGCTGCTGGAGGCCGCGGGGAACGAGCGCAAGGGCACCGGATCGTTTTACACGCCAACATCATTGGTGGAATGCCTGCTGGATTCTACGCTCGACCCGGTGCTCGACCGTGCGATGGCGGCTGACGATCCTGATGCGGCGCTGCTCGCGGTGACGGTGTGCGACCCGGCCTGTGGATCAGGCCACTTCCTTGTTGCCGCGGCCCGCCGTATTGCGAAACGGCTTGCCGCACACCGCACCGGTGATCCAGAACCGCCGCCCGAGCAGGTCCGCACCGCTCTGCGTGAGGTGGTTGGCAAGTGTGTCTACGGCGTGGACGTGAACCCACTCGCTGCCGAACTGGCGAAGGTGTCGCTCTGGCTGGAGGCGATGGAACCCGGCAGACCGTTGGCGTTTCTGGACGCGCAGATCAAGGTCGGCAACGCGCTGATCGGAGCGACACCGAGGCTGCTGGAAGAAGGCATCCCCGATGACGCGTTTAAGCCGATCGAAGGCGACGACAGGAAGGTCGTCGCGGCACTCCGGAAGCGAAACGCCAGTGAGCGCAAGCATCCTGACCAGTACGAGTTTTTCGCCGCCGATGAGCTCGAAACGGTGCACAACGCGAAGCTGGCCGTAGCGATGCGGAATGTTGTTGCCGAGCGGGCACTGTCGCTGGCCGACGTGCACGTACAGCGCAAACGGCTCAGCGACTACGTGGCATCCGATGACTACCGTCACGCGAAGCTCGTCGCTGATGCATGGAGCGCGGCATACGTCTGGCGAAAGGCCGAAGGCGCGGTGCCGGCGATCACTCAAGCCAAATTCGAGCAGCTGCTCAAAGATTCGGATGCGCTGGACGCTGCACAGCGTGCGGAAGTTGAACGGCTGGCCGCCGAATATCGGTTTTTTCATTGGCATTTGGAGTTCCCGCATCTGTTTCCGCCTGCGTCGCAAGGTGGTTCGTTCAACGAGGTAACGGGCTGGGCTGGTGGCTTGTCGGTGATCTGCGGCAACCCGCCGTGGGAGCGGGTCAAGCTGCAGGAGCAGGAATTCTTTGCCGCGCGCGATGCGGAGATCGCTGGTGCTCGAAATGCGAACGCGCGCAAGAATCTGATCAAGAAGCTCGCCGACTCCAATCCGGTACTGCTGGATGAGTTCGAAGCCGCCAAGCGCGAAGCAGAAGGAGCCTCACACTTTCTACGGAATTCGGGCCGTTACCCGCTCAACGGGCGTGGGGACATCAACACTTACGCGGTGTTTGCGGAGGCCGGACGGCATGTCACTGGTGCAGATGGCCGGTGCGGTCTGATCCTACCTTCTGGGATCGCAACCGATGCCACCACGCAGTTCTTCTTCAAGGATCTCGTGCAAAGGTCAGCGCTGGCGAGTCTGTACGATTTCGAGAACGCGAGACCGCTATTCGTAGGAGTCCACCGTTCGTACAAGTTTTGCCTTCTGACCGTGGCGGGCCGCAACGATCATGTGGCCAGCGCCGACTTCTCGTTCTTCGCGCATCACCCCAGTGATCTTCTGCGGGAGAATGCGCGATTCACATTGACACCCGAGGAGATTCAACTCCTCAACCCCAACACGGGCACCTGCCCGGTCTTTCGTACCCGCCGCGACGCCGAGATCACCCTCGGCATCTACCGGCGCGTGCCGGTGCTGATCAAGGAAGGTGACCCGGACGGAAACCCGTGGGGCATCAAATTCATGCGAATGTTCGACATGTCGAATGACTCACACCTCTTCCACACCCGCGAAGAACTTGAGGCAGACGGCTGGGTCCTCAACGGCAACGTCTTCGAGAAAACTGACGGGGGGGGGGGGACCCTTCTCATGGTTCCGCTGTTTGAGGCGAAGATGATTCACCTCTACGACACACGTTGGGCCACATATGAACCCGACGGTTCGACTCGCTACATGACCGAAGCCGAGAAGGCCGAGCGGGTTACGCCCATGCCGCGGTACTGGGTCGCGGAGCGGGACGTTGATGCAAAACTTGCTGGGCACCAGGGCAAGCCGTGGTTTCTGGTGTGGCGGTGGATTGCCCGATCGACAGATGAGCGGACGTTCATCGCAAGTCTGGTTGGCCGCGTAGGTGCGGGAAACAGCCTCCCACTTGCGATCTTCATGGAAGATCGCACCTTGCTCGCAGGAGCGTGGGCATCGTTTGCGCTCGACTTCATTGCAAGGCAAAAGCTCGGCGGCGCCAACATGACCTTCGGAACGGTCGAGCAGGTCGCCGTCCCTGTGCCCGGAACACGGTTAGGTGGAGTCGACTCCGAGTACGTCGGTGTCCGAGTTGACCGCCTCAACGGCTGGATCGCGGACCCAATCGAGCGGGCGAACGTCCGAGCTGAACTTGACGCGTACTACTTCCACCTGTACGGCCTCACCCGTGACGACGTCGACTACGTGATGGAGACCTTCCCGATCGTGAAACGCAAAGACGAAGCGGCACACGGTGAATACCGCACCAAGCAGTTGATTCTGGTGGCGTACGACAACTTAACCACGATCATGGAGGCTTCGTGACGAGACACCGCATGCTTCCGCTCTACGAAGCGAAGATGATCCACCACTACGACCACCGTTGGGCGACATACGAACCCGATGGCTCCACTCGCGACGTGACGATTGAAGAAAAGCGCGATCCCAACTTCGTTGTCCAGCCACGCTATTGGGTGCGTGAAGAGGTTGTTGCCCAGGCCTTGGCAGGGGTTTCGGACGCGGGTGAATGGTTGCTGGGCATCCGGGACGTCGCACGCAACACAGATGAACGGACCGTAATTTCAGCCCGGTTTCCACGTGCAGCGGTCGGGAACAACTTGCCAGTCATAGTGGGTGCGGCGGACGAGCGACGGTTGGCAGCGAACCTCAGTTCGTTTGCCATGGACTTCCTTGGGCGGCCAAAGGTCGGAGGCACTCACGTGAACTTCTTCATCGCCAACCAGCTTCCTGTGTTGCCGCCTACAGCTTACGAGGAGCGTTCGCCATGGTCCGCTGGGACGATAGGCGAGTGGGTCGATGAAAGGGTTGACTTTCTGACTGCCGCTTGGGGCTATGAATCCGCGCGTGAGGCTGCACGGGCAGATCTTGACGCCGGGTTCTTTCACCTTTACGACATTTCTCGGGACGATGTTGACTACATCATGGACACGTTCCCGATTGTCAAACGGAAGGACGAAGCTGCACATGGCGACTACCGAACGAAGCGTCTGATTCTTGCTGCCTACGATGCATTAGCTGAGCATTAGCTGGCCACGGCCATGCCTGCTGACAAACTTGCCGGAACGACTCGGAGGCATGGATCCGGGCATGGCAGGATGTTGTCGCGGCAATTCGCTGTCGGGTGGCTTCGGTCCTCGGGATCGCCGCAGTTCGGCCACGCTGGGCGTCGACAATGAGCGGCGATGGGTTGGTGTCCGACGGTGAGGCGACGGGGTCCGAGCCCGGACGCGACATCGCGGCGAGTTCTCCTAACCTGCTGTTGGAGATGCTTCGACTCACGGCTGGTGAGGATGCTCGGCCGTTTGTCGTTGCCGATCGCCAGACAGCTGCAATGATTCCGAACTTGGCTTCGGAGTGGGAGGTTGTCGAAGCCGAGCCGTCGCGGACCGCGGAACTCGTCAACGCGTGCGAGCCGGGCCGCACTACAATTGTCTTGCCGCCGTGGGTCCGAGAGCATCACCCACAACGTGCCACGTTCGAATCAATGCTCCTGCAATGCGAAGTAGTTGCAGGCTCGCAGCTGGTGGTGCTGCTACCTACGTCAGTACTAATCAGCCGTCAATACGAGCAATTTCGAAACCAACTTATTGGGCGCTGGCACCTTTCGCTGATTGCTTCCATCTCCGGAAACCTCGTTGGTGTCCATTCTTCCTTTTCATCGACGATCCTCTGCCTGGTTGCACGGTCTGACAACGCGCAACCGACCAGGATGTTCCAGGCGAGTGAGCAGGCTGAACCGGCTGTGATACTTGAAGACTTTCGCAGGCTGATGCGGCGTGAGGGTGGATCGTCCCGCTTCGGCTTTGTTTTACGCGAAGGGATTTCAGGTACAAGGTTCGACCATCGACTCCATGACCCGAGGCTCCGCGCGATGCGTGGCGATCTTGGTTCATTTGGGTCTGTTGTTGGATTAGGCGACGTATTCACGGTGGAGGCCGGACCACGAATCGATCCGCGAGAGCTCTTGCTTCGGAGTACCCACTCGTCCGTTCGAGTTATCACTGGCAGGGACATTCAGCGAGACAACCGGATTGGGCTCGCCAATGCGGCTACAAAGTTCATCGAGAATCCGCCCCAACTCCTGAAGGCCGACGATGTGCTGGTTCGGGCGCTGCAACCACTAGGTCGCCGCGGCGGGTTCGTGTGGGCTCGAGTTCACGACGAAGACCTACCGGCCGTCCCCGAGCAGTCGACGCTCATTCTTCGCTCCACCGGAATTGTCTCAATCACAGCGGAGGAGTTCGTCCTTCGGTATATCGGTTCAGAACTGGCCGCACGTCTTTCAAAAGGGCACCTGATCAAGGTGACCCCTGTGGGATTGGCGGACGAGCGGGTCCCCCTTCCTGACGCGGACATCACCGAGGCATATGAGGAGGTCCGTTCGGCGCGTGACTTCGGCGACGAACTCTCGCGCGACGCGGCTACGGCACTGGACTCGATATTCATCGGGGCCGAACCTAGGGTACTTCGAACGAACTTTCTGCAGGGAACTCGCGAACTGCGCTGGGCGGTGCGAGCTGCGACTGGCGTCAAGACTCTGCCTGGCCTCGTTCGGACGCAATTTCCGTACCCGCTTGCCTACCGCTGGCGGGTCGCCGAATCTCACCTGTCGGCGGGGCCGACGCGAGAGGCGCTAAACTCCCAGCTGGACGTGGCTGAGCAGCTACTTGGGTACCTTGCCCTGGCTGGGCTTGCGCTTGCCCGGGAATCCGGCATTGAGACCGCTGCCGCTGGCACTATTCGGGCGAAGCTAGGTCGTGGAGAAGGTCCGACGGTCGGGGACTGGCACAATGCACTGCTTGAATTCCAGGGTCGAAAGTTTGCTGTGCTAGACAATGCTCTTGGTTTGGCTGAGCTTCGTAGCTTCGCGCAACGATGCGAGTCTGCAATTCGGTATGTCGTAAGGGTACGTAACGACGAAGCACACCAACGGCGGGTCGACGAGGTTGATCTTCCGGAAGTCTGCAAGACGTTGGCCCGCGAGGTTGAATCGCTTTTCCAGGGAGCGGATTTTCTTGCCGACGTTTCACTTATCCTCGTCGAGGACACCCGGTGGGACGCCTTGCGCGGTACTGGGGAGGCGACTTACAGAAGGCTTGCGGGCGATCATCCAGTCGTTCCGGCAGAGCATATTTCGGTTGCAGAGTCGAATGTCGAACGCGGAAGTCTCTATATTCGAGACCTTTCGGGAGCGCTACATCTCATGCGCCCGTTCATGATTGGTATGACCTGTCCGATCTGCCGTGCGTTGTCGGTATTTCATGTCGATGGGATTGGAACACGCGGAGCACTGCTGAAGAGCCTCGAAAATGGGCACAAGGTTGAAAGCAATGACGATCTGGCACCTGCGTTGAGGGCAGTGGGGCTTCTCGGATGACCGAGTGCGGGCCGGACCAAACGCCTTATCTTCGACGCCTACGACCGGACGGCGTGGTGGGGGTCGGCGTCGTGATCGCTTCACTCGCGTCGGATTGTGGCATCAAGGAATGCACTCGGCGTGCCGTTCCACGTGACCACCAAATCCTCCCGCGCACGTGTGCAAGCCACGAACAGCAGGCTGCGTTCGCGCAATAAGTCCAGCGCGTGGGCTTGTTTGTCAACGTCGGCTGCCCGCACCGCGTTCGGCAATGGCACGGCACCATCGCTGACACCGGCGACTACGGCACACCGGAATTCCAGTCCCTTCATCCGGTGCATGGTTCCCACTGACACCGAGTCGCCACCAGAGTTTGAAAGGGCGCGGACGGGGATGCCCCGTGACCGCAACTCTTCGGAGATGCGCTCGGCGTAGAAATTGGTCCGTGCTGCAATGCCGATTTCACTCGCGGCCACATCGCCCTGCAGCCAGCTTTCCACCGTGTCGGCGATGCAGGTCAATTCCTGCTGGCGAGTGGTGAACCCGCGTAATGTCGGCGCCTCGCCGTGGACCTCTGACCGGCAGCCAGCGAGCGTGTCGAGTCCTTCATCGAGATCGTCGATCGGCTCCCCTCGCATTATGCCCAGGCTCCATGCCAGAATCTCGGCAGTCGTGCGGTAGTTGACCTTCAATCGACTGGATCTGCCGGCGATGTGGATGCCGAGTGACCGCAGGCTTGCGTAGTTGTTGTAGATCCGCTGGTGTGAATCGGCGGCAACGAACATGTCGTCGGTGCCGACTGGGGCAACGGCACGCAGCAGGCGCCACTGCATCGGGCTGAGGTCTTGCCCCTCGTCGACCACTACGTGTCGGAATGGCTTGGTGCCTTTTGCCTTCGCTATCCGGACCGCCTCGCGTAGCACGGACTCGTGCGTCCAGAGCTTGCGTTCGCGTAGCGTGACGTCGAAGGCATCCATAATTTTCCATACCGCCTGGCGCTGTCGGCCGGACAGCGCGACACCTCGACCCGAGCGTCGCGTGTCGAGGTAGTCGTCCGGCGTTTCTAGATTCTGCGCGAGCACGACGTCACGCCATTCTTGGCTGACGAAGGCCGGTGTGAACCCTGCGCCGCGCTGCTCAATGACTTCTTGCCACAGCCCCGCCTGTTGAGCGTCATTGATGATGGTCAGGTGTCCGTGTTGCTCGCGAACCAGCTGATTGGCGAGTTTGTCGATGTGCAAGATGTCAATTCTGTGGCGAGCATTGGTGTCTCGGCCGGGTGAATCTGCGAGAAGGAGGAGGCTTGCGTCCAACGCGGCCGACAGTGTGGACGTGAACGTTGTGAGGAGTACACGTCCGTCATTGCGTTCTGCGAGTCGATAGGCCCGGTGCAGCGCGACGACGGTCTTGCCTGTTCCGGGGCCGCCGGTCACTCGGGCAGGGCCGGAAAATTGCTTGTCCACCAACAACTGCTGGGTGGGGTGTAGGAACACTCGCCAGAGATCCAGAGGGCGTTCGAACACCGCCATCAACTCGTCAGGCCCATCAACGACGACTATGCGACTGTTGGTGCGTTCCACTGCGGCGTCGACATCATTGATGTCGATTTCCGTCGGAGTGTTGGCAGCGACCTCAGCCCAGACTTCATCGGGGGACAGGCCTGCGGCGAGGCCGCATAGTACGTCCCACTGAGATTGTGGCAGAAGTGTTTTCGCTGCATCCAGTTGGGCGACCTCTGTAAGCGTGCGTGCAAACTTGATGACTGAATCATCGATGCCCAACTGGGTGAGCACGCTGTCCTTAACATGCGCAAAGATTGGTTCGGATGCCCTCTGCTCGGATTGCATGGAACTCAGCTCGTCCAGCGCTGTGACATCTCGGAGTTCGATGGCGCCCGTCGCCGAGTTGATAGATACCGAGCGGCGGGACGCCCATTCGTAGGCCTCGTCGTGCCCACGGACCGTCAGCAGCGTGTAGATGTCGCCGTCATCCTGCTTGAGCACGACCCCGCGCCAGTAGCCGTCGATCCGGATCGAGTGCAAGCGCTTGTCTCTTGCCGACTTGATCGGCTCCAGGTGAATGCCGGTGTGTGTCGCCTCGGCGAACTTCCCGAAGACCTCACGGACCTTTGCGGCCACAGGTCGGTCCAGTTTCGCGAATTCGAGCAGGAAGTCTCTGTCGATGCCGAGTCGGGCCATTGCAGTAATTCAACTCCTTCAGTCACATGAACCGCATATGCCGGTAACCGACAGTTGCATACCGCACTGACAGAAGCCGGCCTGCCTCCGTTTGTCGCGCGATCGGTCTTCCTGGCCGTGCCAGATTCGATTCGTCGGGTGCTCGACGTACCACGTGCCTTTCCGGGCGCTGCGTCCACGGCCTGCGCCGTTGCCCGCAGCGTCGATTACTTCCGCTTCGGAGGTGAATCCAGTCGTGTATCCGTAATAGATATGCAAGTCGGGGAGGCCGTCCCCTCGGACGGCCCGAATGTACGGCTTGTCCGGCGAGGGAACGGCCCGGTAGTCGACGATGCCGACTCGACCTGTGAACCGGCGGATGAATGGATGGTTTTCGGCGGGAATCCGCACCGCGGCCAGAGCTGCCACGAGTGAATCGGCTGGATCGGCAGATGTCATCGGTACCGGTGGCCCCACATTCCTGTCGCTTCTGTCGGCAACCGACCGAAGCCCCTCGGTTGTTCCGACAGTATCCGGATGACGGGGTGCGCCGTTGCCAGGTCGGTTAATCTTCCTTGGAGTAATTTGGACCAGGGCGGAGGTCATGGGCGAACACATGCGGCCATCGGCGGACGGGTGTGGCGCGCTTGAAGCTGTATGCGCTGAGTTGGCTGCAAACGGCGCCTTCGCCGCCCGGCACATCATCAGCAGTCGCTACCCCCACGCGCCCGTCGAGGTGGCGGCCCGCAGGTATTCCGATGCCCAGAAGCTCGCCGTGTTTCGCCGGGACGGATTCATCGATCGGTACACCGGGCAGCGGCTCGTCAATCCGGGGGTGTTGCGCCTCATCCACGTTCTTTTGCCAGATGTGTTCCTCTTTCACCCGAATTGGAAGATGACTGAAACGCACATCGCATTTTGGGAACTGCTGCCGACCATCGACCACGTCATTCCCGTTGCCCGTGGTGGTGCGGATGACGAATCAAATTGGGTGACAACGTCAATGCGCACCAACAGAGCGAAGGACATGTGGACAGTCGCCGAGTTGGGGCGGGACCTTCACCCCAAGGGCGATATCTCCGTGTGGGACGGGCTCACCGGCTGGTTCGTGAAGTACCTCACCGACAACCCGCTTCCGGGCGCAGACACGAACTCCCAGTACGTGCGGTCGTGGTTCAAGGTAAGTCGCTGCGATTCGGCGTTCGCGCCCAACTTGGCCAACCCCGTCGTCAACCAACAGCCCTGACACGCATTCGCCCTATCGCGCGTGCGGGACCCCGGATGCGTTCGCGAACGCAACTGGGTGGCGCAAATCCCGCCTGAATCTCGCCGTGCAGTTGCGATCGTGGGCCGAATGTCCCGTAGTGGCCACGAGATGGACGAAATGGTCGCTCGCGGGCAGGCGGGTTCACACGGTCGTCGCAACACTCATGAATGTGAGGGGTTGCGGCGATCGTGTCGTTTTCGGGGGAACGTTCTCGGCGTGATGATCAGCTAGCAAAGCTGATCGACGAGGGCGTGTCGGTGCGGGAAGCGGCGCAGGCATTGAGGTTGTCGGAGCCACGGGTGTATGCGATCTTGCGGGCGATGGGGCAGCCGCTGGGTCCACTGAGACCGGGCATGTGTGGCGTTGATCCGGTTCAGGTGGCCGATGTGTTCATCAAGACCGGCTCGGTGAACGCGGCCGCCAAGGCGGTCGGTCGGGCGCATTCCACAGTTCGGAAGGTGCTCGTTGATCAGGGCTTGATCGAGCCCGAGCGGCAGCGGCGGGGTAAGTCCGCTGCGCGGGCTCGGTTCTTTGCACTGCTCAATGAAGGTTGGTCTGTCACGCGGGCGGCCCGTGAGGTTGAGGTCCATGTCAAGACAGGCCAGCGTTGGCGGTACGGGGACCGGCGAGTCGGCAACACGCGGGTGCATCCCGATGGCACGGTCAGCGATGCCGCCACCGGCAGGCGGTACACACGACCGGTGAAAACCCGTGCAGCCCATATTGAAACCACATCTGATGACGAGTCGGCTAGCAGGTATTTGCAGCTTGCTGATCGGCTGGCGATCGCTGATGGACTGGCCGCCGGGCTGGCCCGCACCGCGATCGCCGACATGATCGGCCGGCATAAGTCCACGGTGTCCCGCGAAATCACCGAGCGCAGTATCGAGGGCCTGTATCTGCCGTATCAGGCCGATGCGGCGGCCGCAGTGGCCCGGTCACGGCCGAAAGAGTCCAAACTGGTCACCAACCAGAGGCTGCGGGAACAGGTCGAACAGGGGCTGGATCAGCGGTGGTCCCCGGAAGAGATTTCGCATCGCCTGGTCAAGGACTTTCCAGACGACGAGAGCATGCGGGTGAGCCACGAAACGATCTATCAAGCCCTGTATTTTCAGGCCCGTGGTGGGCTGAAAAAGGAAGTGGCTCAAGCACTTCGGTCCGGCCGCACCACACGCAAACCGCAACGCAAACCCGGCGAACGCTACCAGCGGTTCGTCGACCCGATGCTCATGATCGCCGACCGGCCCGACATCGAGGATCGGGCGGTACCCGGGCACTGGGAGGGCGACCTGATCATGGGTGAACTCAACAAGACCGCGATCGGCACCCTGGTCGAACGCACCACCCGCTACACGATGCTGGTGCACCTGCCCGGCAGCCATGACGCTGAAACGGTTCGCGACGGGCTGATCGCCACCATGATGACCCTGCCCGAGCATCTGCGGGGATCGCTGACCTGGGACCAAGGCGCCGAGATGGCCGGACACAAGGGATTCACCACAGCCACCGACATGCAGGTCTACTTCTGCGATCCGGCCAGCCCGTGGCAGCGCGGCACCAACGAGAACACCAACGGCCTGCTGCGCCAGTACTTCCCCAAAGGCACCGACCTGAGTGTGTTCGGACCCGAAGACCTCGAACACGTCGCCCAGCAACTCAACGGACGCCCACGTAAAACGCTCGACTGGGACACCCCAGCCGAGCGCTTGCGTGATCTACTACTGACTCGATAACCAGCAGTGTTGCGACGACCCCTAGTGTCCTGCGCCGGGAATTCGTTGAAGATATGAACCGAGTCGTTCGAAGATCTCGTCGGCGGTCTTGGTCCAGTTGAACGGGCGGGGGTTGTCGTTCCAGTCTGCGATCCACTCGCGAATGTCCTTCTCGAGGGCCTGAATTGAGCGGTGAACGCCGCGGCGCAGTTTCTGGTCGGTGAGTAACCCGAACCACCGCTCGACCTGGTTGAGCCACGACGAGTAGGTCGGGGTGAAGTGCATGTGGAATCGGGGATGGGCGGCAAGCCATTTGGTTACTGTCGGCGATTTGTGCGTCGAGTAGTTGTCGCAGATCAGATGGACGTCCAGGTCAGCGGGCACGGTGTTGTCCAACTTGGTCAAGAACTTCTTGAACTCGATCGCGCGGTGCCGGCGGTGAATCGAGCCGTAGACCTCGCCGGTGGCCACATCCAGGGCGGCGAACAAGGTGGTGATTCCGTGCCGCACGTAGTCATGGGTGCGGCGCTCGGGCATGCCGGGCATCATCGGCAGCACCGGCGCGCTGCGATCCAAGGCCTGGATCTGCGATTTTTCATCGACGCAGAGCACCAGTGCCTTCTCCGGCGGGTCCAGATACAACCCCACGACGTCACGGACCTTGTCGACGAACTGCGGGTCGTTGCTGATCTTGAAGGTGTCCACCTGATGCGGCTTGAGGCCGAACGACTTCCAGATCCGTCCGACCGTTGACTTCGACAACCCGGTCTCAGCCGCCATCGAAGACCGCGACCAGTGCGTGGCGCCTTTGGGTTGACGCTCCAACGTGGCCACGATCAGCTGCTCGACCGCCTCGTCGGTGATCTTGCGCGGCGCACCAGGACGCGGCTCATCGGCCAGACCCTCCAGTCGCGCCTCCAGGAACCGTCCACGCCATTTGCCGACCGTTTGCGGCCACACACCTTCATCAGCGGCGACTTCCTTGTTGGATTTCCCTGCCGCGCAACCCAACACGATCCGACAACGTTGGGCCAACGCCTGCGAGGACTTCGATCGACGGGCCCACCGCTGCAACGTCTCACGTTCGTCGTCGGTCAACACCAACTCGACTACCGGCCTACCCCTGGTTCCCACCCGCCAATTCTACAATTAATCAACTAATTTACGGCGCAGGACACTAGGAGTCTGCTGAATTAATCGGGTGTGGCGCCAGGGGTTGTCCTGGGGTTTCACCGATGATTGAGGGGTGCAGGGTCGCTCTGATGATCAGCGTGAGTTATTGGATGCCGAATCGGTGGCCGGGCATCTTCTGAAGCCCGACAGCGTGTTTGCGTTCCTGGCGGCCCATCGCCACGAGCTGTTTCCCGAGGAGATGTTCGCTGATCTGTTCCCGTCGCGGCGGGGCCGACCCAGCGTGCCGGCCGAGGTGATGGCCTCGGTGATCACACTGCAGGCTTTGCACGGGTTCTCGGACAACGACACGGTGGATGCGGTGACCTTCGATCTGCGGTGGAAAGCTGCGTGCGGGTTGCCGGTCACCGCGCCGGCATTCCACTCCACCACGCTGACCTATTGGCGACGCCGGCTCGCGGCCTCAGATCGCCCCAACCGGATTTTCGAGGCAGTGCGAACCGTGGTCGCGCAGACCGCGGTGTTGGCGGGCAAGACCCGGCGGGCGTTGGATTCCACGGTCCTCGATGACGCGGTGGCCACCCAGGACACCGTGACTCAGTTGATCGCCGCGATCCGCCGGGTGCGCCGTGAGGTTCCTGGTGCCGCCGAGGTGATCGAAAACCATTGCACCGCGCACAACTACGACGACCCGGGTAAACCAGCGATCGCCTGGAACGACAAAGCCGCCCGCGATCAGCTCATCGACGCACTGGTCACCGACGCGCACCGGCTGCTGGGGCATCTGCCCGAGCAGGAGCTGGGACCGCGGGCCGCCGAAGCGGTGGCCCTGCTGGCGTTGATCGCCGGCCAGGACGTCGAACCGATCGAGGGTTCTGATGGCACCGACGGGCAATGGCGCATCGCCCAGAAAGTCGCCCCGGACCGGGTCGTCTCAACCGTGGATCCTGATGCCCGCCACGCCCACAAAACGGTGCACCGCCGCCAAGACGGCTTCAAGGCCCACATCGCGATCGAACCCGATACCGGGATCATCACCGACTGTGCCCTGACCAAAGCCAGTGGCCCGGATAACCACGAAGCGGTCGTCGGGCTGGGGCTGCTCCAGGATGAGAATGCCCCGGTGCGGGTGCTCGGTGATTCGGCCTACGGCACCGGCGCCACCCGCGCCGCATTGGCAGAAATGAACCATGTGGCGGTGATCAAACCGCTGCCGCTGCGGGCCCCGGTGCCCGGCGGGTTCACCAGCGATGACTTCGCTATCGATTTCGATGCCCGCACCGTGACCTGCCCGGCCGCACACACCGTCACCATCACGCCCAGCGGTGGCGCAAAATTCGAAAAATACTGTCGCTCATGCCCGTTGGCGGTTCAATGCACTACAGCAGTACGGGGACGCAAACTCACCATCAGCGAACATGAACCGCTGATGCGTGCCGCCCGCGCAGCAGCGCGCACTCCCCAGTGGCGGGACGAGTACCGCCAACACCGGCCCATGGTGGAACGCTCCATCGCCTGGCTGACCCGCGGCAACCGCAAAGTCCGCTACCGCGGCACCATCAAAAACGACCACTGGCTGCACCACCGCGCCGCCGCTCTCAACCTGCGCCGGCTGATCACCTTGGGCCTGACGCACACGGGCACCACCTGGGCCATCGCCTAACGGCAGGGCGACCAACCTCCTGCCACCCCAGGCAACCGATGCCACAGTCGATGGTGGCGGGGCGATCTCGCATCTATCGACCTCGGGGTCTGACTTCACCCACGCGCCAACGAGCGCTTGAGACGCTCCGCCCCAAACCCAACTAATTCAGCAGACTCCTAGAAACCGCCGCACAGAAAGCGACCATTTCGTCAATCTCGGCAGGTGACCGGGGACGGGCTGGATGGATGACCTTGGATTATGGTTGCGCCATGGCCCTCACCTTCGCCGATGTCGCCACCGCGAACTACGTCCTGCTGACCACGTTCACCAAGGACGGCCGGCCCAAGCCGACCGCCGTCTGGGCGGTCCCGGACGGTGACCGGCTGCTGGTCATCTCCGAGGCCAAGGCTTGGAAGGTCAAGCGGATCCGGAACACCCCGCGCGTGACGGTCGCCAAGTGCGACATGCGCGGCAACCCGAAGAGCGAGGCCGTCGAGGCGACGGCGGCGATCCTGGACAAGTCGCAGCTGGGCACGGTCTACGACGGCATCGGCAAGCGCTACGGATTGCTCGGCAAGGCCTTCAACTTCTTCTCCAAGCTGCGCGGCGGCATGGAGAACAACGTCGCGCTGGAGCTGCGGGCGGCGTGAGTCAATTCCCTGCCGGCGCGCCAAAGCTGCCGCGCCACAAGGACATCGGGCGGCTACTGCTGAACTGCCCGGATCGTCGTGGTGTCATCGCCGCGGTGTCGACGTTCCTGACCCGCTCCGGCGCCAACATCATCTCGCTGGACCAGCACTCGACGGCTCCGGAAGACGGTGTCTTCCTGCAGCGCACCGTCTTCCATCTGCCGGGGCTGGCCGCGGCGCAGCCCGACCTGGAGCGCGAATTCCAGGCCGTGGCAGACGAATTTCACATGGACTACCGGTTCGCCGACGCGTCCAAGCCGAAGCGGGTGGCGATCATGGCGTCGACCGCCGACCACTGCCTGCTCGACCTGCTGTGGCGCAACCGTCGCGGCGAACTCGACATGACCGTGGTGATGGTGATCTCCAACCACGCTGACCTCGCCGAGCAGGTCCGGGCGTTCGGGGTGCCGTTCGTGCACATCCCGGCCAGCCGCGACATCCGGGAGCAGGCCGAACAGCGCCAGCTCGAGCTGCTCAAGGGCAACGTCGATCTGGTGGTGCTGGCCCGCTACATGCAGATCATCACGCCCGAGTTCCTCGGGGCCATCGGCTGTCCGCTGATCAACATCCACCATTCGTTCCTGCCGGCGTTCGTCGGCGCCACGCCGTACCGGCGGGCCAAGGAGCGCGGCGTGAAGCTCGTCGGCGCCACCGCGCACTATGTGACCGAGGACCTTGACGAGGGCCCGATCATCGAGCAGGACGTGGTGCGCGTCGACCACACCCACAGCGTCGAAGAACTCGTTCGCCTGGGCGCCGACGTGGAACGCGCGGTGCTGTCCCGGGCCGTCCTGTGGCACTGTCAGGACCGGATCCTGCGCCACGGCAACGAAACCGTGGTCTTCTAGAGCCATGGCTCCGAAGTTCGAAGACGTGTACCGCGAGAAGTACCTGTTGCTGACCACCTTCACGAAGGACGGCCGGCCCAAGCCGACGCCGGTCTGGGGCGTGCCGCACGAGGGCAAGCTGCTGATCAGCACCGACGACGGCTCGTGGAAGACCAAGCGGATCAAGAACACGCCGCGGGTCACCATCCAGAAATGCGGCGCGCTCGGAAAGGTCAAGGGCGAACCGGTCGAGGCCATCGCACGCAACTTGCCGAAGTCCGAGACCAAGCGCGTTTTCGACATGGTGACCAGGCGCTACTGGTGGCACGCCTGGTGGTGGATTCCGCAGGCCATCATCCGCGGCGGTGTCGACAAGGTGCACGCCGCCATCGAGGTCGAGCCGCTTCCCGGCGGCTAGGAACCAATTCCGGCGTTTCCGCGTTGTCCAGTGCATGGCGATGCGACTATTTCTGGTTTATGCCCTGGTCGAGGTCGCGGTGCTGGCAGCCCTGGCCTCGACCATCGGTGTGGCTTGGACGTTGCTGGCGCTGCTGGCCACTTTTGCCGTCGGCCTGGCCATCGCGGGCACGCAGATCACCCGGCATTTCAGCAGGTTGTCCGACGCGCTGAGCGCTCGATCCGCCGACCCGACACTGGCCACCGACAGCCTGTTGGTGGCGCTCGGCACGGTCCTGGTCGTGGTGCCGGGGCTGGCCAGCTCCGTACTCGGCGCGCTCATGCTGGTGCCGTTCACCCGGCGCGCGGTGCGCCCGGCGGCCAACGCCCTGTTCGGCCGTCGGCTCACCCCGATGGATTTCCCGACCCAGGTCATCTACATCAACCACGACGAGCGTTACCGCGGTCGCGGTGAGTACATCGACGGCGAAGTGATCGAGGTCATCGACAGCTCACCGGTCGCCGCGCAGCGGCACGCCGGCTGAACGGACTAACCTGTCACCTTCGTGACCACCTTTGCGACGACGCTGCTGCTGGGCGGTCGTATTCACAGCCCTGCGGCGCCCGACGCCACCGCGATCGCGATCCGCGACGGCGTGGTGGCCTGGCTCGGTTCCGATGACGTCGGCCGGGCACTGCACCCCGACGCCACCGTCGTCGACCTCGAGGGCGCGTTCGTGGCGCCGGCGTTCGTCGACAGCCACGTGCACCTGACCGCCACCGGGCTCACCGTGGTCGGGCTCGACCTGCGTACCGCGACGTCGCTGCCGCATCTGCTGACCTTGCTGACCGAGCACGCCGCGCGGCACCCGGACGGCGTCATCTGGGGCCACGGCTGGGACGAATCCGGCTGGCCCGAGCGCGTCGTCCCGACCACCGCCGACCTCGACGGTGTCGTCGGCGGGCGGCCTGCCTACCTGGCCCGGGTCGACGTGCACTCGGCCGTCGCGACGACCGGCCTGCGGCAGCTGGTGCCCGGGCTCGCCGACGCCGCGGGCTTCTCCGCGCAGGGACCACTGACCGCCGACGCCCACCACCGCGTACGTGCCGCGGCCCGCGAGCTGCTCAGTGCGACGCAACGCCGTGACGCCCAGCGCGCCGCGCTCGACCTGGCCGCCCGCAACGGCATCGTCGCGGTGCACGAGTGCGCGGGCCCCGAGATCGGTGGTCTCGACGACTGGGCCGACCTGCGCGCCACCGAACACGGCGTCGACATCGTCGGCTACTGGGGCGAGGCCGTCGCCGACGCGGCCGCCGCCCGCGACCTGATGGCCGCCACCGGTGCCCACGGTCTGGCCGGTGACCTCTTCATCGACGGTGCGCTGGGCTCGCGCACCGCCTGGCTGCAGCAGCCCTACACCGATGCACCCGGCTGCTGCGGCAACACCTACCTGGACACCGACGCCGTCACCGCACATCTGCTGGCCTGCACCGAGGCCGGCATCACCGCGGGCTTCCACGTCATCGGCGACGCGGCGGTCGCGACCGTCGTCGAGGCCCTCGACCGGACCGTGGCGGCGTTCGGGGCGCCTGCGGTCGCGCGCTGCGGACACCGGCTGGAGCACCTCGAGATGGTGGACGCCGAACAAGCGCGCAAGCTCGGTTCCTGGGGCGTCGTCGCCAGCATGCAGCCCAATTTCGATGCGCTGTGGGGCGGCGCCGACGGCATGTACGCCCAGCGTCTCGGTGTCGATCGAGCGCAGGGTTTGAACCCGTTTGCGCTGTTAGCATCGCAAGGCGTGCCCCTCGCCTTCGGTTCGGACAGTCCTGTCACCAGCATCAATCCGTGGGAATCGGTGCGTGCGGCCATCAGCCACCGCACGGCGGGCAGTGCCATCTCGGCACGGTCGGCGTTCCTGGCGGCCAGCCGCGGCGCCTGGCGGGCCGCCGGCATCCGCGACGGGCTGACCGGGACGCTGGTGCCCGGTGCCGTCGCGTCGTACGCCGTGTGGCAGGTGCCCGGCGGCGCCGACGCCCTCGACGTCACCGCGCCGGCCGACGCCGTGCAGCGCTGGTCCACCGATCCACGGTCGCGGGTACCGGCGCTACCGCCGCTCGGACCCGACGACGAGCTGCCGACCTGCCTGCAGACCGTCCACCGCGGTGAGCTGATCCATGGCTGAGAGCATGGAAGGCACAGCAGAGAGCGAAGGCACCGAAGACACCGGAGACACCGAGGCGCCCCGGGAAACCGAGGTGGAGCCGGAGGCCCCCGCAGAACCGGAGCCGGCGCACGGCCCGGGTCGTGGCGCGCGCATCGTCACCGGCCTGAGGCGGTTCTTCGAACCTCGATTGATCCGGCTCGCCGCGGCCGTCGTGGCCGGTCTGTTGCTGTGCGCGAGCTTCCCGCCGTTCGACCTCTGGTACCTGTCGTTCGTCGCACTGGCATTGCTGGCCTGGGTTCTGATCGACGAACGCACCACGCCCGCAGGCGGTTTCGGTTACGCCATGCTCGCCGGCCTGGTGTTCTACGTACTGCTGCTGCCGTGGATCAGCAACTTCGTCGGCCCCGTGCCATGGCTGATGCTGTCGGCGCTGGAGGCGTTCTTCATCGGGGTGTTCGGCCTGACCGCGGTCATCGTGCGGCGCCTGCCGGCCTGGCCGCTGTGGTTCGCCGCGCTGTGGGTGGCGGCCGAATGGCTCAAGTCGACGGTGCCGTTCGGCGGCTTCCCGTGGGGCGTCGTGGCCTTCGGCCAGACCGACAGCCCGCTGCTGCCGCTCGCGCAGCTGGGCGGTGCGCCGCTCGTGTCGTTCGCGGTGGCGCTCATCGGTTTCAGTGCGACGGCCATCGTGCTCGAGGCGGTCAGGCACTGGCGTCACGATCACCGCACGGGTGCCGCGGCGCCGCCGGAGGTCTTCATCCCGGGCATTTGCATCGCCGTGGTCCTGCTGCTCACCGTGCTGGCCTGGCCGCACGTCCGCAAGGCCGGCGCCGGCGCGGGTGATGATCCGGCGATCAACGTCGCCGCCGTCCAGGGCAACGTGCCGCGTCTCGGCCTGGACTTCAACGCCCAGCGCCGCGCGGTGCTCGACAACCACGTGCGCGAAACCAAACAGCTGGCCGAGGACGTCCGCGCCGGCCGCGCGCCGCAACCGACGGTGGTGATCTGGCCGGAGAACTCGTCGGACATCGACCCGCTGGTCAACGCCGACGCCGCGGAACTGATCTCGGCCGCGTCCGCGGCCATCCACGCCCCGATTCTGGTGGGCACCGTGCTGGCGGCGCCGGAGTACACCCCGGAGCACCCGGTGACCACCAACTCGGTGATCGTGTGGAACGGGACCGACGGGCCGGGGGAGCGCCACGACAAGGCCATCGTCCAGCCGTTCGGCGAGTATCTGCCGTGGCGCAGCTTCTTCCGGCTGCTGTCGCCGTACGCCGACCGGGCCGGCTACTTCGTACCTGGCCACGGCACCGGCGTCGTCACCGCCGCGGGCGTGCCGATCGGGGTGACGACGTGCTGGGAGGTCATCTTCGACCGTGCCGCCCGGCAGTCGGTCCTGGGCGGCGCGCAGTTGCTGGCAGTGCCCGCCAACAACGCGACGTTCGACGAACCGATGAGCGTGCAGCAGCTGGCGTTCGCCCGGCTGCGCGCCGTCGAACACGACCGGTACGTCGTCGTCGCGGGCACCACCGGCATCAGTGCGGTCGTCGCGCCCAACGGCCAGGTCCTCGAGCGCACCGAGTTCTTCCAGCCCGGTTACCTGGACCGGCAGGTGCGGTTGAAGACCGATCTCACGCTCGCCACGAGATGGGGACCGGTCATCAACGGCGTCCTCATCGGGGTCGGCGTTTCGGCTCTTCTGGCAGCCATGCTGCACAATAGGAACCTCGTGCGCCGCCGCCAGGCGGCCGCGGCAGATCAGGACGGCAGCCCGGCTGCGCCTGACACCGACACCGACACCGAGAGCGAACAGGGGTAATGACCATGGGCGACGACCGTCCGAGTCAGCGCACGCTGGTCATCATTCCGACCTACAACGAGCGCGAGAACCTGCCGTTGATCGTCGGCCGGGTGCATGCCGCCCGCCCGGACGTCCACGTTCTCGTCGTCGACGACGACAGCCCCGACGGCACCGGTCAGCTGGCCGACGAGCTCGCGCTGGCCGATCCCGACCGCGTGCATGTCATGCACCGCGCGGGCAAGGGCGGTCTGGGCGCCGCGTACCTCGCCGGATTCGCATGGGGCCTGGGCCGCGGCTACAGCGTGTTGGTCGAGATGGACGCCGACGGCAGCCATGCGCCGGAGGAGCTGTACCGCCTGCTGGACGC
The DNA here is from genome assembly GCF_055384815.1 of Mycobacterium toneyamaense. Taxonomy (NCBI): domain Bacteria; kingdom Bacillati; phylum Actinomycetota; class Actinomycetes; order Mycobacteriales; family Mycobacteriaceae; genus Mycobacterium; species Mycobacterium toneyamaense. Next base: position 3,787,546 of record NZ_AP040333.1, on the reverse strand, counting down.
CGTCGATGCCGGCGCCGATCTGGCTATCGGCTCGCGCTACGTCCCGGGCGGCGCCATCCGCAACTGGCCGCATCGCCGGCTCGTCCTGTCGCGCACCGCGAACACCTACGCCCGGGTGCTGCTGGGCGTCAAGATCCACGACATCACGGCCGGTTACCGTGCCTACCGGCACGACGTGCTGGAGAAGATCGGCCTCGACGACGTCGATTCGAAGGGCTACTGCTTCCAGATCGACCTGACGTGGCGCGCCATCAACGCGGGCTTCACCGTCGTCGAGGTGCCCATCACGTTCACCGAGCGCGAACTGGGTGTGTCGAAGATGAGCGGGTCGAACATCCGCGAGGCCATGTCGCAGGTGGCGAAGTGGGGTATCCGCGGCCGGCTGGACCGGGCCCGCGGCGTCGTCCGCTAGTCACGCAGACAAAGAAAGCCCCGCCTCACGGCGGGGCTTTTCTGTTGGCGCGATCAGCCGCGGCGGCGGGTCTTGATCAGCTCCAGGCGCTCCTTGAGCAGCTCTTCGAGCTCCTCGATGGAACGACGCTCGAGCAGCATGTCCCAGTGGGTACGCGGCGGCTTGACCTTCTTGGGCTCAGGAACGTCACCCTCGATCAGGGTGCCTTCCATGCCGTTCTTGCACGCCCAGGTGCCGGGGATCTCCGCGTCGTCGGCGAACGGAACTTCGAATTCCTCGCCGTTGTCGGTGCGGTAGCGGGCCACCTGCCGCGGTGCCAGGTCATGGTTGCGGTCGGTCTCGTAGCTCACAGCTCCGAGGCGACTGCCTCGCAGGACACGATCAGCCATCGAAAATCACTCCCTTGGTATAGCGACAGGGAATCAACGCAGGCCAGCGCCGTGAAGTTCCCGACTCGATTGTCCATGATACCGGGGTTCGGCCGCCCGCCGGATACAGTCACGATCGTGAGGCGGACATGAAGCGCTCGAAGGCCCAGCCGTGCCGGTGGTGTGGCCGGGAGGTGGCCGACGCGGGCATGGGCCGTCGTCGCCAGTACTGCCGTCAGTCGTGCCGGCAGCGGGCCTACGAGCAGCGGGCGATGGTCAAGGGCACCAACCTGGCCGAGGACTCGGTGGTGCTCAGTGCAGAGGAAGCGGCGGCGCTCTCCGACCGCGTTTATCAGGTACGGTGTGCGGCCGAGGACGTTGCGACCGCAGTTGCCGAAGGCGCCGGACCCACGGAATTGAAAGAGCTGTGTGAGGTGCTGCTGCAGGCCGCCAAAGACGCCGACGGATGGCGCTGACGGCGCGCACCGCGGCGGGAAAGAAATAGTGCATGACTGACGACCGTCGGCGGGTACACAAGCCGACCAAGTTCCTGGGCCGCGGCTTCGAGGCGTTCCACGACGTCGAGGATCCCGTCCAGGACAGTCGCGTCGCCCACGAGACCGCGGCGGCGCTGCTGGAACGTGTGCGCAGCTATCCGGACCCTGACGTGGTCTCCCGGCTCGTGGCGTACACCGATGAGCACGGCATCGAGACCATCGCCGAGTTGTGGGCGGGTGCCGGGGCACGCAGCCTGCCCGGTGCGCTGTGGCGCGTCTATCTGCTGCGGCTGTCGATCCGCACCGACCCCTACTCGGCCAGCCTGATGTTCGGCCGCGGCACGGAGGTGCTGCATTCGATCGACCCCGTGGTCGCGGGTGCGGAGACGCCCGTCGGGCCGACCGAGATCCGTGAGCTCGCCGACCGGATCCTGCGCGGCGTCTTCGAGGGTGATTTCGCCGTGGCGCTGGAGCGCGCGGCAGCCTATTGCCGCGTCAGTGCGGCCGGCTGCACGAGCCTGGCCGAGGACGCGACGACGACGGCGCCGGAGCGCGCCGCAGAGCTGACCGACCGCGCGGTGACGTTCACCCGGATCGCCAACGAGCTGCATGCCGCAGCCGGTTTGTGGCGCACCGATTCGCTGGATTGACGCTGTCGCCGACACTGTCGGCCGAAGGCGCTGGAGAAGTTAAAGCCAGACCGCAGAACGCCTCTCGGCGGTAGGCCGCTCGTGGCGGCGAAATTTGGGGCCCGGGGTTACTGCGGCCTGGCGCTGTTCACTCTAGCGGATGTTCCGGTGGGGTGAGCAATTCCGTGACGGGCGCCACGGGGCGTCGACGCCTCCGGTGCGGGACCGCGAATGACGCAGATGGGATTGACCCGAATGACCGCGGCACATCGGCCCGGCGGGCTTAGTGTGTCGGCGTGACAGACGTCGGTGATGACCTGCAGCAGTGCCTACCCGAGGAGCTGAAGGCACTGTTCCTTTTCGAGTCGTTGTCGGACGAGCAGTTGGCGCAGCTCTGTCGCGCCGGTCATGTCGAGGTCTTCGGCCCGGGCCCGGTCATCACCGAAGGTGACCCCGTCACGCCGCTGCGGGTCCTGATCGACGGCGAGTTGGTGCTCTCGAAGCGCGCCGGCGGCCGGGAACTGGAGATCGACCGAACGTCGCAGCCCGGCGTCTACTTCGGTGCCCGGTCGGCGTTCAGCCCCGTCGGGCACGGCCGGAACCGGTTCTCGGTGCGGGCCACCCGGCGGACGCGCTTCTTCGTCATGCCCGCCGACGAATTCGGCGATTTCGTCAAGACCCAGTTTCCGATGGCTGTTCATCTCATCGATGGACTGGCGGAGACCGCGGAGAAGCAGCACCGCGTCGCCGACGAACGGGACCGGATGCTGGCGCTCGGACAGCTGTCGGCCGGACTGACGCACGAACTCAACAACCCGGTGGCGGCCGTCGTCCGCGCCGCAACCGACCTGCGCAGCCGGCTGGATGCTCTCCTGGTGCCCCTGATGAACGGCGAATTCGGCAGCGCGGCAACGGCTTTCCTGGTCGGTGCGCAGACCGACGTGATCGCGAAGGTCGCTGCTGTGTCGGCCCGGCCGCTGTCGGCGATGCAGGCCAGCGACCTCGAGGACGAGGTCGGGGACTGGTTGTCCAGCCAGGGCATAACGGACGCCTGGGACATGGCGCCGACGTTCGTCGAGGCCGGACTGGATTGCGACTGGCTCGAACAGCTGGTGCCGGCCGGCCAACGACCGGACTGGTTGCCGCGTGCGGTGGCGTGGCTGCGGCACCGGGTCGAAACCGAACTGTTGACGCATCAGATTCATGAGGCGGCCCAACGGATTTCCGGCCTGGTCGCCGACGTCAAGCAGTACACCCAGCTGAACAGCGCGCCGTTCCAGTTCGCCGACGTCGACGCGCTTCTGACCAGTACCCTGCGGATGTTCGCCGGGCGGATCGGCGCGGGCACAGCGGTCGAGGTGATCACGGACTTCGGCCCGTCGATACCCGAATTGCTCTGCTATCCAGCCGAACTCAATCAGGTGTGGACGCACCTCATCGAGAACGCCATCGCCGCCATGCGGCCGGCCGGCTCGGGCAGACTCACGGTGCGCAGCCGATTCGAGGACGATGCGGTCCGGATTGAGATCAGTGACACCGGCAGCGGGATTCCGGCCGACATCCGCGGGCGCATTTTCGACCCGTTCTTCACCACGAAACCGCTCGGCGAAGGGACCGGCCTGGGCCTGCACCTGGCCCGGCAGATCGTCGTCGACCGGCACCGCGGGGAGCTGTTCGTGGCCTCACAACCGGGCGACACCACGTTCGTCGTGCGGCTTCCGTTACGACCCGCGCCGGAGGACGGAGAGGGACCATGACGACGGCGTTCGTGCTGTCCGGCGGTGGCAGCCTGGGGTCCATCCAGGTCGGCATGCTGCTGGGGCTCGCCGAGGCCGGCATCAAGCCGGATCTGATCGTCGGCACCTCCGTCGGTGCCCTCAACGGCGGCTGGATCGCCGGGCGGTCCGACCACGACGGTGCCCTGGCGCTGGCCGACCTCTGGCGGACGCTGTCGCGCCGCAAAGTGTTCCCGACCAGCCCGAGTATGGGACTGCTGGGGTTCCTCGGGCGCCGGCCGCATCTGGTCTCCGACATCGGGATCCGCACCCTGCTGCGGCAGAATCTGCGGTTCCGCCGGCTGCAGGACGCGCCGACGCCGCTGCACGTGGTGGCCACCGACGTGCTCTCCGGGCAGGACGTCCTCCTGTCGTCGGGCGACGCCGTAGACGCGATCGTCGCCAGCGCCGCCATCCCGGCGGTCCTGCCGCCGGTGCGGATCGGCGGACGCGATCTGGTCGACGGTGGCGTGGTGAACAACACACCGCTGTCCTATGCGGTGGAACTGGGCGCGACCGAGGTGTGGGTGCTGCCGACGGGTTACTCGTGCGCCATGCCACAACCGCCCCGGGCGGCGCTGGCGATGGCGATGCACGCGTTCACGCTGGCGATCAACCGGCGGCTGGCGACGGACGTCGAGCGGTTCGAGGCATTGGTCGAACTGCATGTGGTGCCGCCGTTGTGTCCGGTGCGGGTGTCGCCGATCGACTTCTCCCGCTCGGGTGAACTCATCGAACGGTCGCTCGAGTCGACGCGACGCTGGTTGCCGACCACCCGCCCCGAGGTGGGGCAGGCCGAGCTGCTGGAACCGCACCGCGACTGCGGCTGAATCCGGCGTACCGGGGCCCTACTTCAGCACGTTGACCGCACGCGCGATGACGAGCGCGGTCGTCGAGATCGAGACCAGCGACTGCAGCGTCATCATCATCTTGGCCCACCGGGACAGCGGCATGGTGTCTGTGGGCGAGAACGCCACGACGTTGGTGTAGCTGACGTACAGGTAGTCGACAAATGTTGGGCGCCAACCGGGTTCGGCGTTCTGCGGATCGCTCATCTGGGGGAACTGGAAGTCCGGGTACGGGTCGTCGCCGGACCGCCGGGCGAACGGCCCACCGCGGTCCAGCTCCCAGAACCAGATGCCGAACACGATGACGTTGGTGATGAAGATCGCCGCGCCGCTGCCCAGCAACAGCCCGGCATTGTTGGAGACCTGACCGGACAGGATGTGGACGTCGAGGACGATCGCCGACGTCGTGTTGTCGGCGGTGATGGCCGCCGTCAGCAGCCACATCGCCCACTTGCCGACGGTGGTCTCCCGGGACATCCGCACCGGGTTGATGATCAGCAGCACGACCACGAGCAGGAGTTCCAGGCCGATCAGCGGCCAGCGGGGCACCACGGTGTACTGCTCGGGGACGGACCATTGCAGCAGGACCGCGCCGAGGATGGCGGCGATCACCGGTAGCCGGTTCTCGGGCGCGCCGGGCCGCAGCCAGGACGGCACGTGGTGTTCCGCGCTGCTCGTCAGGCGGTGGGTGCGCTCGACGAATGTCCTGACCGCCGGCGGCAAGGGTTCTGGAGTGGGGTCCATGCGCTCAGTTTTGCACCGAGATGACACCATTAGACGGTGTCTGCCGAGCTGAGCCAGGGAACCCACAGGACGTCGCCGCTTGCCGCGGCCGACATCGATGCGGCTGCCCGGCGAATTTCCTCGGTGGTCACCCGCACCCCGCTGCAGTACAGCGATCGGCTGTCGGCGCTGACCGGCGCCCAGGTGTACCTCAAGCGTGAGGACCTGCAGGCGGTGCGCTCGTACAAACTGCGGGGTGCCTACAACCTGCTGATGCAGCTCTCCGACGAGGAGAAGGCCGCCGGCGTGGTGTGCTCGTCGGCGGGCAACCACGCCCAGGGTTTCGCGCTGGCCTGCCGCTCGATGGGTGTGCACGGCCGCGTCTACGTCCCGGCCAAGACCCCCAAACAGAAGCGGGACCGCATCCGCTACCACGGCGGTGACTTCATCGAGCTGATCGTCGGCGGCGCCACCTACGACCTGGCCGCCGAGGCCGCGCTCGAGGACGTCGCCCGGACGGGGGCCACGCTGGTCCCGCCGTACGACGACCTGCGCACCATGGCCGGGCAGGGCACCATCGCCGTCGAGATCCTCGAGCAGCTGGACGGCGAGCCCGACCTGGTGATCGTGCCGGTCGGCGGCGGCGGCTGCATCAGCGGCATCACCACCTACCTGACCGCGCACACCAAGGCGACCGCCGTGCTCGGCGCCGAGCCCGCCGGTGCGGCGTCGATGATCGCGGCGCTGGCCAAGGGCGAGCCGGTCACGCTGGAGCACGTCGACCAGTTCGTCGACGGCGCGGCGGTGGCGCGGGCCGGGGAGCTGACCTACGCGGCGCTCGCCGCGGCCGGCGACATGGTGTCGGTGACGACCGTCGACGAAGGCGCGGTGTGCACCGCGATGCTCGACCTGTACCAGAACGAGGGCATCATCGCCGAGCCCGCGGGCGCGCTGTCCGTGGCGGCGTTGATGGAGAACGGTGTCGAGGCCGGCTCGACGGTCGTGTGCCTGATCTCCGGTGGCAACAACGACGTCTCGCGCTACGGCGAGGTGCTCGAGCGGTCACTGGTGCACCTGGGTCTCAAGCATTACTTCCTGGTGGACTTCCCGCAGGAGCCCGGCGCGCTGCGGCGGTTCCTGGACGAGGTGCTCGGGCCCAACGACGACATCACCCTGTTCGAATACGTCAAGCGCAACAACCGGGAGACCGGCGCGGCGCTCGTCGGCATCGAACTCGGGTCGGCCGCCAACTTCGACGGACTGCTCGAGCGGATGCACAATTCGGGCATCCACGTGGAGCCGTTGGAGCCGGGGTCACCGGCGTACCGTTACCTGACCTAGGGGCGTCGACGGAGGACCGCGAAGCTGTGGCCGGGCAGTGTCGTGGCGGTTGTCCCGATCTGAGGCTCGGCCGAGGACAGGACCGACTCACCGGTGACGGGTACGGCAACGGGCTGTTCGCCGAGGTTGCACGCCACGGCGAACGCACCACGATGCATCACGATCCAGCGGTCGGCCTCGTCGAACTCGACGCGCAGGTGGTCCAGCCACGGGTCGGCGAAGTCGGGTTCGGTGCGCCGCAACGTGATCAGGTCGCGGTAGAGCTGCAGCAGGCGGGCGTGCTCGCCGGTGCCGACCTCGTCCCAGTCGAGTTTGGAACGCTGAAACGTCGCCGGATCCTGCGGATCGGGGATGTCGTCGGCGGCCCAGCCGTGATCGGCGAACTCGGCCTTGCGGCCCTCGGCCGTCGCGCGCGCGAGTTCGGGTTCGGGATGTGAACTGAAGAACTGGAACGGTGTCGACGCGCCCCACTCCTCGCCCATGAAAAGCATTGCCGTATAGGGCGATCCGAGGACCAGCGCGGCCTTGATCGCCAGCTGCCCGAAGTCGAGGTTCTGCGACGGGCGGTCACCGATCGCCCGGTTGCCCACCTGGTCGTGCGTGCAGGTGTAGGCCAGCAGCCGGGTGGCCGGAATGCTCGTGGTGTCCAGCGCCCGGCCGTGGCGCCGGCGGCGGAACGACGAGTAGGTGCCGGCGTGGAAGAAGCCGCGGGCCAGGGTGGTGGCGAGCGTCTGCATCGACCCGAAATCGGCGTAGTAGCCCTGTCGTTCTCCGGACACCGCGGTGTGGATGGCGTGGTGGATGTCGTCGTCCCACTGGGCGGCGAGTCCGTAGCCGCCCTGGTCCCGCGGGGTGATCAGCCGCGGGTCGTTGAGGTCGCTTTCGGCGATCAGTGCCAGTGGGCGGCCGAGTTCGGTTGCCAGCGCATCGGTTTCGGCGGCCAGCTCTTCCAGCAGGTGAACGGCTGTGGTGTCGACCAGCGCGTGTACCGCATCCAGCCGCAGGCCGTCGATGCCGAAGTCCCGCATCCAGCGCAGGGCGCAGTCGATGATGTACCGGCGCACCGGATCGGAGTCGGCGGCGGCGATGTTGATCGCCTCGCCCCACGGCGTCCGGCCCACGGTCAGGTACGGCCCGAACTTGGGTAGGTAATTCCCCGATGGGCCGAGGTGATTGAACACCGCGTCGAGCAGCACGCCCAGGCCCCGCTGGTGGCAGGCGTCGACGAAGCGCACGAGACCCGAAGGGCCGCCATAGGGTTCGTGCACGGCGTACCACAGCACGCCGTCGTAGCCCCAGCCGTGACTGCCGCTGAAGGCGTTGACCGGCATGAGTTCGACGAAGTCCACGCCGAGGCCGACGAGGTGGTCCAGCCGTTCAATGGCGGCGTCGAACGTGCCGGCCGGGGTGAACGTGCCGACGTGCAGTTCGTAGATCACCGTGCCGTCGATGGTGCGGCCGGGCCAGGGGGCCGGCGGCGCGGGCGTCCACAGCTGTGAAAGTCCGTGTACGCCATCAGGTTGCCGCGGCGAGCGGGGGTCGGGCAGCGGTTCGGAGTCGTCGACGACGAAGCCGTAGCGGGCGTCGGCCGGCACGTCGACGGTGACGCGCCACCACCCGTCGTCGGAGCGGGTCATGGGGTAGCGGGCCCCGTCGGCGTCGAGAGTCACGTTGTCGGGTGTGGGCGCCCAGACCGAGAATTCGTGGTCAGCCACGGGCTTTCTCCAGAAGTACGCCCGGCAGTTCGGCGAACAGTGCGTCGGCGGTGACGGTGCCCGACCAGGTGCGGCCGGTCAGCCGGTCGGTCCAGTCGCCGGCGGGCAGTGCGAGAGTGGTTTCGGCGCAGTCGGATTCGTCGAGCTTGAGTGTCCAGCGGGGGACGACAACCAGGACATCGGTACCCCGCTGGAACGCGATCACGTGGTCGGCGGCGGGACCGTCGGCGGTGACGGGCGTGTACTCGCCCGACAGGTACGTCGCCGGCCGCTCCCGGCGTGACCGCAACGCTGCCGCGACGACCCGAATCTTGGGGTGGTGCAAGGTGTCGAGCTCACTCTGTCGGAGAGCGAAATCCACCGGACGGCGATTGTCGGGGTCCACCAGGCTGTCGTCGAAGAGTTCGGTGCCCTGGTAGATGTCGGGGATGCCCGGCACCGTCAGCGCGAGCAGCTTTTGCGCGACGGCGTCGCAACGTGCGGCCTCGTCGAGCTGACCGACGAACGTGGTGACCTCGCCCGCTATCGGCCCGTCGATCAGCGCATCGATCCAGTCGTGGACAGCATCTTCGAACTCGCGGTCCGGCTGTTCCCAATTGGTGTGCAGCTCGGCTTCGCGGATCGCCTTCTCCGCATAGGAGTGCAGCCGCGCGCGGACGGTGTCTCCGACTTCGCCGGCGGCCGGCCACACGCCGATGATGTTCTGCCACAGGAACAATCCGGTGCCCTCGTCGGGCGGCACGCACACCGTGTTCCAGCGGTTCACGCGCTGGGCCCATGGCTCCGCGCACTGGGACAGCACCGTGATGCGGGCCCGCACATCCTCGCCGCGTTTGGTGTCGTGGGTGGACAGCGTCACCATGGTCGTCGGCCAGTCGCGGGCGCGCGCGGCGGCGCGCTGGTGAAACTCGGCCGTGCTCATCCCGAATCGTTCCGGTGTGCCACCGACCTCGTTCAGCGACACCAGCCGAGCGTCACGGTAGAACAGGGTGTCCTCGATCGCCTTGGCCGTCGTCGCACCGCACAACTGCTGCAACCGGGCCGCCGGTTCGGGCTGCTCGAGTGCGGTGACGACCAGTTGCAGAGCCGATGCCAGTTCTGGTGCCGCTTCGATGGTTTCGTTGATGGCCTCGGGCAGCACCGCGGACAGCACCCGATAGTCGGTGCGATACACGCCGACGCGGCTGACCAGTTGGGCGATGGCAGTCGGTAGGGCCGGATCGTCGGCCCCGGCTGCCCGCACGATCGCGCGATGCAGCCGGGCCAGTTCGCTCGCCAGCGTCTCGGTGGCGACCCTGATCTTGAGTTCCGCGGCATCGGAACGGGTTTCGCGGGCCAGCTCGGTGAGCGTGGCGGCCCCGTCCGGGTCGACGAAGAGTCCGCCGATTTCCCGTAGCGCGTCATAGCCGGTGGTGCCCGCGATGGGCAGGCCGGGGTCCAGCGGCTCGTCGGCGGCCAGGATCTTCTCGGCGACGATCCAGGCGTCGTCTCCGGCCAGTTCGCGCAGCCGGGCGAGATAGCCTGCGGGATCGGTCAACCCGTCGATGTGGTCGACCCGCAGCCCGTCCACCAGGTGCTCGCGGAACCAGCGCCCGATCTCGGCGTGGCTGGCGTCGAACACGTCGAGGTCCTCTTGGCGCACCGCCGCCAGCGAGGTGATGGAGAAGAACCGTCGGTAGCCACAGGAGCCGGACTGCCAGCCCGTCAGCCGGTACGCCTGCCTGGCGTAGACCTCGGCGGCTGTGCCCGTGCCGGTGCCGGGACGGATCGGCCAGGTCCGGTCACCCAGTCGCAGCACGTCACCGTCGACGGCGAGATCGTCGACGTCAGAGTCGGAACCCAGCACCGGCAACACGATTCGGCCGTCGGGGTCCAGGTCCCAGTCGATGTCGAAGTACCGGGCGAAGCGCGATGCCTGGCCGTGGGTCAAGACGTCCCACCACCATGGATTCTGCTCGGGCTGTTCGACGCCGACGTGGTTCGGCACGATGTCGATGACGAGCCCCATGCCGCGCGCCCGCGCCGCGGCGGACAGCCGGGAAAAGCCCTCTGGCCCGCCGAGTTCCGCCGACACCGCGGTGGGGTCGGTGACGTCGTAGCCGTGCGTCGAGCCGGTCACGGCGGTCAGGACCGGCGAGAGATACAGGTGCGAGACGCCGAGATCGTCGAGGTAGGGCAGTAGCGCCACCGCCTCGTCGAAAGTCATTCCGTCGCTGCGCATCTGCAGCCGGTACGTGGCGACTACGGGCGAGACCGGCACTGTCATCACGCCGTCTTACGCAACACCAGTAGTGAACGGGCCTGCAGGGAGATCGTCTCACCGGCGGCGGCCACCAGTTCGGTGTGGCCGTGTGGGTCCGCGGTGTCCAGCGCCGCCGCCCAGCTCGCTCCGTAGTCCGCGCCGGGAATCACGAAATCGAGTGCCTCGTCGTGGGCGTTGAAGCACAGCAGGAACGAGTCGTCGGTGACCCGTTCACCGCGGGCGTTGGGTTCGGGTATCGCGTCGCCGTTGAGGAACACCGTGATGCTCTTGCCGAAGCCGGAATCCCAGTCCTCGAGCGTCATCTCGTCGCCGGCGGGGGTCAGCCAGGCGATGTCGCGCACCTGCCCGGTGCTGCGCACCGGCTGCCCGGCCAGGAACCGGCGGCGCCGGAACACCGGGTGCTTGCGCCGGAACGCCACCACGGTGCGGGTGAATTCCAGCAGCGCCGCGTTGGTCTCGCACATGGTCCAGTCCATCCACGACAGTGGGTTGTCCTGGCAGTAGACGTTGTTGTTGCCCTGCTGGGTGCGCCCGATCTCGTCACCGTGACTGATCATCGGGGTGCCCTGCGACAGCATCAGCGTCGCGAAGATGTTGCGGCGCTGCCGCTCCCGCAGCTCGAGGATCTCGGGGTCGTCGGTCGGGCCCTCGACACCGCAGTTCCAGGAGCGGTTGTGGCTCTCGCCGTCCCGGTTGTCCTCGCCGTTGGCCTCGTTGTGCTTCTCGTTGTAGGACACCAGGTCGGTCAGCGTGAAGCCGTCGTGGCAGGTGACGAAGTTGATGCTCGCACTCGGCCGCCGGCCGGTCGCCTCGTACAGGTCCGAGGAACCGGTCAGCCGCGAGGCGAACTCGCCCAGGGTCGCGGGCTCGCCCCGCCAATAGTCGCGCACAGTGTCGCGGTATTTCCCGTTCCACTCGGTCCACAAACCTGGGAAGTTGCCGACCTGGTAGCCGCCCTCGCCGACATCCCACGGCTCGGCGATCAGTTTCACCTGGCTGATCACCGGATCCTGTTGCACCAGATCGAAAAACGCCGAGAGGCGGTCCACGTCGTAGAACTCCCGGGCCAGCGTGGAGGCGAGGTCGAACCGGAAGCCGTCGACGTGCATCTCCAGTACCCAGTACCGCAGCGAATCCATGATCAGCTGCAGGGTGTGGGGGTGGCGGGCGTTGAGGCTGTTGCCGGTGCCGGTGAAGTCCTTGTAGAGCGAGAGGTCGTCGTCATCGAGCCGGTAGTAGGCGGCGTTGTCGATGCCGCGGAAGTTCAGCGTCGGGCCGAGGTGGTTGCCTTCGGCGGTGTGGTTGTAGACCACGTCGAGAATGACTTCGATGCCGGCTTCGTGGAACGACTTCACCATGGTCTTGAACTCGGCGACGGCGCTGCCGGCGTGCTGGTTCCACGAGTACTGGTAGTGCGGCGCGAAGAAGCCGAACGTGTTGTAGCCCCAGTAGTTTCGCAGCCCCAGGTCCAGTAGCCGGTGGTCGTGCAGGAACTGGTGCACCGGCATCAGCTCGATGGCGGTGACGCCGAGCGACCGCAGATGCTCGATGATCGCCGGGTGGGCGAGTCCGGCGTAGGTGCCGCGCAGTTCCTCGGGGATCGCCGGGTGCGTCTGCGTCATGCCCTTGACGTGGGCCTCGTAGATCACCGTCTCGTGGTACGGCGTTCGGGGCAGCCGGTCGTTGTCCCAGTTGAAGAACGGGTTGATCACCACGCTGGTCATGGTGTGCCCCAGCGAATCAACGCCTGCGGGTTCGCCGGTGGCCGACGGCTCGGCCAGATCGTACGAGTACAGCGCCTGGCCGAAGTCGAAGTCGCCGTGGAAGGACTTGCCGTAGGGGTCGAGCAGCAGCTTGCTCGGATCGCAGCGGTGTCCGTTCGCGGGGTCCCACGGCCCGTACACCCGGAATCCGTAGCGCTGCCCGGGCGTCACGGCCGGCAGGTAGCAGTGCCACACGTAGCTGTCGACCTCGTCGAGGTTGACGCGTTCCTCGGTGCCGTCCTTCGCGATCAGGCACAGCTCGACGCGCTCGGCGACTTCCGAGAACACCGAGAAATTGGTGCCGGAACCGTCGTAGGTCGCACCGAGGGGATAGGCGCTACCCGGCCAGACGCCAACAACCATGAAGGCAGCTCACCACCAGCCGGTGGCAGCCCCGACCTGGCGGCCGAGTTCGGCGGTCATGGTGCGCATGTAGGTGGCGGACAGGTGATGAGAGTCGTGGTACAGCAACACATTTCCCTCCACAGCGCGGCAGATGTCAGGGCGGCACACCGCGTCACTCATGTCGAGCGGTTTCAACAGTGGGAACTGCGCGACGAAATCGAGGGTCGGGTTGTGGTCGGACAGTACCTCGGAGCGGGCGATGCCGCAGGACGTCGAATTGCCGCCGCTGGCAAGGCAGTCGGCCGGGAAGAACGGCTTACCGTCCCGGACCAGCCACGGAGTGTCACGCATGGCCAGAATCGGGATGTTCGCATCGGACAGGCGCTGCCAGATACCGATGTACGTGCCGGGCATCACGTCACCGGACTTGATGTTCCAGGGGCGTGTCGAGGTGGTGAAGACGAAGCTCGGGTGGTCGGCCACCAGCTTCGGCATGACGAGTTCGTTCCACTCGTAGCACTTCGGGTATGGCCGGTTGTCGCCCATCACCAGTGGGTTCTGCTCGGTCGACAGTGGGCAGCCCATCTTCAGATAGGTGACGACCTTGAAGTGATACCGCTTGCCGAGCAGGTCCAGCGCCGTGATCCAGTGTTCGGCGTGCGAGCCGCCGGCCAGCGCCACGGTGCGCGTGGCCGCGGTGTCGCCGTACGAGCAGTTGCGGATCGACAGGTCGTCGAAGTCGGCGATACAGCTGTCGGCCGTCGTGGCCGGCACGTCGTCCTTGGCCTCGAGCACCGTCGGGCGGAAGGGCAGTTTGGGCACCTTCAGATGGCGCAGCAGTGAGCGCGCTCCCGGGTAGTCGACGGGGTTGAGCGTGGCGAGTTCCTTGCCGTTGGCCCGCTCGATGTTCATGTGCTCGCGCCAGGTGAAGGCCGTCGCGGTGAGCGTCACGCCCATCACCGCGACAAGCGTCCCCAGCACCGCGGTGGGCCGCCGCAGCCCGGCGAATCCGGGTGAACCCGCCGTCGACGGCCGGCGCAGCGGGTTCTCCACGTAGCGGGTGGTGAGCCACGCCAGCACCCCGGAGACGAGTAGCACGGCGGTGCCGTCGACGAAGTGGGCCCGGCTGTGGCCGCTGTAGGCCAGCCAGAAGATCAGCAGCGGCCAGTGCCAGAGATACAGCGAGTACGCCATGGTGCCCAGCGACAGGAACGGGCCGGTGGCCAGGAGCCGGTTCGGCGCCGGCAGCCGCTCGGTGTGATTTGCGGCACTGAGGATGAAAAGCATGGTCGCGCCGACCGGAACCAGCGCCCACGGGCCGGGGAATTCCCGCACGCCGTCGATCAGGGCGCCGCACGACAGGATCGCCGCCAGCGCGACGGCCGACACCACGTTGCGCAGCCACATCGGCCACCGGACGGACGGCACCAGCGCGCCGACGAGAGCGCCGAGCAGCAGCTCCCAGGCCCGGGCGAAGCTGTCGTAGTAGGCGCTGACCTGGTCGGCCTGGTGCGCGAAGATCGCGTAGACGAACGACGCGACGGTCAGCACGCTGAGCAGCGCGATGAAGGCCGGCCGGAGCCGGTCGCCGAGCCTGCGCCGGAACAGGTAGGCGAAGCCGAAGATCAGCGCCAGGAACGCGACGTAGAACTGGCCCTGCACCGACATCGACCAGAGGTGCTGCAGCGGGCTGACGGATTCGCCGGCGCGCAGGTAGTTCGACGCGGTCTCGGCGAGTTCCCAGTTCTGGTAGTAGCCCAGGCTGGCCAGGCTCTGGTCGGCGAACGTCTCCCAGCGGGTCTGGGGCTGGATCACGATGGTCAGCACGGCGCCGGCGGCGAGCACGACGATGAGCGCCGGCAGCAGGCGACGGACCAGGCGGCGCAGCTGCGGACCGGGGGACAAGGGCGCATCCGGCGTCAGCGCGATCCGCAGGAGTTTGCCGCCGAAGAAGAAGCCGGACAGCGCAAGGAAGACGTCGACACCGCCGGAGACGCGGCCGAACCACACGTGAAAGGCCGCGACCATGGCGATGGCGATGCCGCGCAGGCCGTCCAGGTCGTGGCGGTAGAACGCGCTCGGCGCATTGCCCGCCGTGGCGTCCGCACCGCTGTCGGTGACGCGCGCGGCGTTGCCCGACCCGGGCTGCGACGCCGGCCGCGGTGCTGCAAGAGTCGTCATGGTCGGATGTCAATCTACCCAAGATCCAGGCCACGTTCATGTAACGGCGAGTCGCCCGCGTGCTGAGCACGCCCGTTTCGACGTGCTCGGCGGGCGATTAGGCTCGGTCCTCGTGCCAGCGCTGAACCCTGCCGAAATCTCGGCGATCGACACCGCCCACATCTGGCATCCGTACAGCACCATCGGCGCCGAGGCTTTGCCGGCGGTGGTTGCCACCGAGGCGCACGGCATCATGCTGACCCTCATCCACGAGGGCCGGCCGGTGCAGGTCATCGACGCGATGAGCTCGTGGTGGACGGCGGTGCACGGGCACGGGCATCCGGTGCTCGACGCCGCGATCACCCGGCAGCTGAGCCGCATGAACCACGTCATGTTCGGCGGCCTCACCCATGAGCCCGCGGCGCGCCTGGCGCAGCTGCTCGTCGAGATCACCCCGGCCGGTCTCGACACGGTGTTCTTCTCGGACTCCGGTTCGGTCTCCGTCGAGGTCGCCGCCAAGATGGCGCTGCAGTACCAGCGCAGCCGCGGCCTTCCCGGCCGGCACAAGCTGATGACGTGGCGCGGCGGCTACCACGGCGACACCTTCACCCCGATGAGCGTGTGCGACCCCGATGGCGGCATGCATTCGATCTGGACCGATGTCCTGATGCCCCAGATCTTCGCGCCGCGGGTGCCCACGGAGTTCGACCCGGCCTACGTCGCGGCCTTCGAGACCCAGCTGGCCGCCCATGTGGATGAGCTCGCAGCCGTCATCGTCGAGCCCGTTGTCCAGGGCGCCGGCGGCATGCGGTTCCACGACCCGCGGTACCTGACGGCGTTGCGCGACATCTGCACCCGGCACGACGTGCTGTTGATCTTCGATGAGATCGCGACCGGTTTCGGGCGGACGGGTGAGCTGTTCGCCGCGGACCACGCCGGCGTCAGCCCCGACATCATGTGCGTCGGCAAGGCGCTGACCGGTGGCTATGTGACGCTGGCGGCGACGCTGTGCACCGCCGAGATCGCGCGGGTGATCAGCTCGGGGGAGCCGGGAGCCCTCATGCACGGGCCGACGTTCATGGCCAACGCGTTGGCGTGCGCGGTGTCGGTGGCGGCCGTCGAGCTGCTGTTGAGCGAGGACTGGAAGACGCGCGTGGCGACCATCGCGGACGGGCTGCGGCGCGGCCTGGCACCGGCCGCCGACCTGCCGTCTGTCGCCGACGTGCGCGTGTTGGGCGCCATCGGCGTCGTCGAGATGCGCGAGCCCGTGGACATGCCGCTGGCCACCGTCACCGCGATCGAGCACGGGGTGTGGCTGCGGCCCTTCGGGAAGCTGCTGTACGTGATGCCGCCGTTCATCTGCACGCCCGACGAGATCGACCAGGTCACCTCTGCTGTGGTCGCCGTTGCCCGTGCGTTAACCTGAACACCGTTCAATTGCACTGGAGTCAGGAGAGCGCGCCGATGACCGATCACTCGCCGCTGGCCTGGCTCGCCGATGTCGAACGCCAGCGCCGGGCCGCGGGGCTGCGCCGGTCGCTGCGGGTCCGGCCCGCGGTGGCCACCGAACTGGACCTGGCGTCCAACGACTATCTCGGTCTGACGCAGCATCCCGACGTCATCGCGGGCGGCGTGACGGCGCTGCACACCTGGGGCGCGGGTTCCGGCGGATCGCGCCTGGTCACCGGCAACACCGAACTGCACGAGGAGTTCGAGGCCGAGCTGGCCGGCTTCATGGGCGCCGAGTCGGCGCTGGTGTTCTCGTCCGGCTACACCGCCAACATCGCGGCGGTGGCGGCGCTGTCGGGGCCGGGCTCACTGGTGGTGTCCGACGCCTACAGCCACGCCTCACTCGTGGACGCCTGTCGGCTGTCCCGAGCCCGTGTGGTGGTGTCCCCGCACAACGACGTCGGCGCCGTCGAGACCGCGCTGGTGAGCCGGTCCGAGGAGCGGGCCGTCGTGATCACCGATTCGGTGTTCTCCACCGACGGTGCCCTCGCGCCCTTGCGTGCCCTGCATGAGGTCTGCCGGCGGCACGGCGCGCTGCTGATCGTCGACGAGGCCCACGGTCTCGGCGTGCGCGGCACGGGCGGCCGCGGCCTGGTGCACGAGGTCGGCCTGGCCGGCGAGCCCGACATCGTGGTGACGACGACGCTGTCCAAGTCGCTGGGCAGCCAGGGTGGCGCGGTGCTCGGGCCCGCCGCGGTGCGGGCGCACCTCATCGATGCCGCGCGCACGTTCATCTTCGACACCGGTCTGGCTCCGGCCGCCGTCGGCGCCGCCCAGGCTGCGCTGCACGTCCTCATCGCCGAGCCCTGGCGGGCGCAGGCCGTGCTGACGCACGCCGCGACGCTGGCCCGGTTCGGCGGCGCCGTCCACACGCCCGATTCGGCCGTCGTCTCGGTGATCCTGGGCGACCCCGAGGTCGCGCTGGCCGCGGCGTCGGCATGCCTGGACCGCGGGGTCCGGGTCGGCTGCTTCCGGCCCCCGTCGGTGCCGGTCGGCACCTCGCGCCTGCGTCTGACGGCGCGCGCGTCGCTCGACGACACCGAACTGGATTTGGCCGGGCGGGTGCTCGGCGAGGTGCTCGCGCTGGTGCAGTCGTGACGCTGCTGCTGGTCGCCGGGACCGACACCGGCGTCGGCAAGACCATCGCCACCGCGGCGCTGGCCAGTGCCGCCCGCCAGGCCGGTCTGGACGTCGCGGTGTGCAAGGCGGTACAGACCGGCATCTCGCCGGCCGCCGGCCACGGCGATGACGATCTGGCCGAGGTGGGTCGTCTGGCGGACGTCACGTCGCTCGTGCCGGGCTGGCGCTATCCCGAACCGCTCGCGCCCGTCGCGGCCGCCGAATTGGCCGGCATGGAGCTGCCGACGCGCGACGAGCTGGTCGCTCTGGTCCGCAACGTCGACCGGCCCCGTCAGCTGACCCTCGTCGAGGGCGCCGGGGGACTGCTCGTCCAACTCGGTGCCGACGGCACGACGTTGCGCGACCTGGCCGTCGAACTCGGGGCCGCGGTCCTGGTCGTCGTCGCACCGGGCCTGGGCACCCTCAACCACACCGGTCTGACCGTCGAGTCGCTTGCCGCACACGGCATCGCGTGCGCCGGACTGGTGATCGGCAGTTGGCCGCAGGAGCCGGGGCTCGCGGAGTCGTCCAACCGGGGTGCGCTCGAGGACATCGCGCCGGTGCGCGCCGTGCTGCCCGCCGGCGCAGGCCGGTTGTCGACCCGGGACTTCGCTGCCGTGAGCGCGAAAGCGTTTGATCCGCAATGGGTTTCGAGTCTGGTCGGCTGACGTGGTGCACTCGGTCGAGCTGCTGTTCGACCTCGACACCGAGGCCGTGATCAGGCGCGCCTGGGACGATCTGCACGCGGCGGGGATCGCCGCTCAGCCGCCCGCCGCTCGCCCGCACGCCACCTTGTGTGTCGCCCAGCGGATCGACGAGGCGGTGGTGCCGGCGTTGGCCGGTGTCGCCGGGAGGTTCCCGTTCCGGGCCCGTCTCGGCGCCACGCTGGTGTTCGGCCGCTCCGCCGGAGTTCTGGCCCGTCTCGTGGTGCCCAGCGCTGACCTGCTCGACCTGCACGCCGAAGTCTGCGCGCTCGCCGCGCCGTATCTACGGCCGGGTCCCATGCCGCACGCCGAGCCGGGTGACTGGACGCCGCACGTCACCCTCGCGCGTCGCATCCCGCCGGACCGGCTTGCCCGGGCGCTCGGTGTCGCCGGCCGGCCGGCGGAGATCAGCGCCACCGCGACCCGACTGCGGCTGTGGAACGGTGACACCCGCACGGAGATTCTGCTCGGCTGACGTGCCCGTGCCGGCCGGAAATGTGCGTGACGTCTAGCACGAGGCGGTTGCCGCCACTTCGGCTGAAGCCAGGGACTCTTTCAGGCGGCCAGGCGTCCCTGGGTGCAGTGACTCCCGGTGGATGGCCCGCCGATTGAAATCACGTACTTTCCAACGGGATTCGTTTGCGGTCGGGAGTGGGAGTGACCCCGACAGCCCGCCTCAGCCGCGGCGGCTGATGGCGTGGGCCGCGAGCCCGTCGACGAGCAGGCCGAGGCCGAAAGTGAAACGGCCACCGGCATTTTCGGACCACACCGTGTCGCTGTCGGCCACCGTCGCGCCCGCCGCGTCCCACTGGATGCGGGACTGCTCGTCGGCGGTGAAGCCCAGCACGTAGTAGACGATGGTGCGCGCGGCGAGGTCGGCGTCGTGCGCCGTGAGCCCCGATTCGATACAGGCGTCGGTGAGGGCCGCCACGATGCGGCTCAGTTCGGCCGATCGCCCGGCGGAGAAACTGGCCGAGACCAGCTCGGCGCCGTCGGTCGCCGACAGGAGCGCGTCGCGCAGCGCCGAACACAGGCCGACGATGCGGTCCGGCCATTCGCCGCCGGCCGGAACGGTCGCCGCGGTGGCCAGCAGGCGGTCGGCGACGGCGCCCAGCAGCTCCTGCTTGTCGGCGAAATGCCAGTACAGAGCGCCAGGGCTGACGCTCAGTTCACGTGCCAGCCTGCGCATGGTCAGGTCGGCGATCCCGTAGTTGTCCAGGATTTCGGCGGCCTTGGCCACCACGTCGCTTCGGTGCAGTTGCACGTCTGTATCCTAAACACCGTTCAAGTTGTAGGCCGCAGTCGGCCTGAAGTAAGGAGTGCCGATGACTCAGGCCGCGACCGATGTTTTGGGTGTAGCCCGCGAGCAGGTGCTCGAGCGTGGCGAAGGCCTGAGCCAGGAGCAGGTGCTCGAGGTTCTGCAGCTGCCCGACGACCGACTGGAGGACCTGCTGGCCCTCGCGCACGAGGTGCGCATGAAGTGGTGTGGCCCCGAGGTCGAGGTCGAGGGCATCATCAGCCTCAAGACCGGCGGTTGCCCTGAGGACTGCCACTTCTGCTCGCAGTCGGGTCTGTTCGCCTCCCCGGTGCGCAGCGCCTGGCTGGATGTCCCGAGCCTCGTCGAAGCCGCGAAGCAGACCGCCAAGACCGGTGCCACCGAGTTCTGCATCGTCGCCGCGGTGCGCGGGCCCGACGAGCGGCTGCTGGCCCAGGTGGCCGCCGGCATCGAGGCGATCCGCAACGAGGTCGACATCCAGATCGCGTGCTCGCTGGGCATGCTCGATCAGGAGCAGGTCGACCGCCTCAAGGCCATGGGTGTGCACCGCTACAACCACAACCTGGAGACCTCGAAGTCGTACTTCCCCAACGTCGTCACGACCCACACCTGGGAAGAGCGCTGGAAGACGCTGGAGATGGTCCGCGAAGCCGGCATGGAGGTCTGCTGCGGCGGCATCCTCGGCATGGGCGAGACGCTGGAGCAGCGTGCCGAGTTCGCCGCGAACCTCGCGGAGCTGAACCCGCACGAGGTCCCGCTGAACTTCCTGAACCCGCGCCCGGGCACCCCGTTCGGTGACCTCGAGGTGCTGCCGGCGGCCGACGCGCTGCGCGCCGTCGCCGCGTTCCGTCTGGCCATGCCGCGCACCATGCTGCGCTTCGCCGGCGGCCGCGAGATCACGCTCGGCGACCTGGGCGCCAAGCAGGGCATCCTGGGCGGCATCAACGCCGTCATCGTCGGCAACTACCTGACGACGCTGGGTCGCCCGGCCGAGTCGGACCTGGAACTGCTGGACGATCTGCAGATGCCGATCAAGGCACTGAACGCCACCCTGTAGAGCTGGACGTGATGACCAGAGAATTGCCCGCACCCGTCAGTGCCGGCAAGTTCAACGTGTACACCGGTGTCGCGGCGGATGCCGTCGACGGCGACGTCATGCCGACCACGGCTCAGCTCGGTCTGGAGGCGCCCCGCTGGTGCGCCGAATGCGGCCGACGCATGGTGGTGCAGGTACGCCCCGACGGTTGGTGGGCCAAGTGCTCGCGGCACGGGGTGGTGGACTCGAAGGACCTGGAAACTCAACGGTGACTCAGCCCGCTGAAACAGCCTCGGCGCCAACGCTTTCGCATCGCGCCGCGGCGCTGCGGGTCGTCATCGGCCTGGCGCTGACCGGTGCGCTCGGCGGCGTGGTGTGGGCCTTTCTCGCGCCGCCGGTCGACGCCGTCGTTGCGCTGACCAAGAAAGGTCAGCGCATTCACGGCTACTTCGGTGACGAATCGGACCGGGTGTTCCTGGGCGGTGCGTTGGCGGTCGGTCTGCTGACGGTGATCGCCGTCGTGGCCGCGACATTGGTGTGGCAGTGGCGCGCGCATCGCGGGCCGCTGCTGGCCGGCGCGCTGGCGCTCGGCAATGTGGCTGCCGCGGGCGCGCTCACGGGCGTGGGCGCTGTCGTCGCGCATTGGCGTTACGGGACACCGGATCTCGCGGGCGCGCCGTTGTCTCCCGAGCATCGGGTGGGTTACCTCGTCGAGGCGCCGCCGGTGTTCTTCGGCCACTCGCCGTGGGTCATCGCCACGACGCTGATCTTCCCGGCCGGCATCGCCGCGCTGGTCTACCTGTTCTGCACGCTGGCGACCAAGCGCGACGATCTGGGCGCCTGGCCGCCGGTGGAGCCGGCGCCGGTCCGGCTACCGGCCGCCGCCGCTCCGGTGGCTACCGACGCCCAATCGGAAGTCCCAGCAGAACCTTCGTGCTGACGACGCCCAGCTTGAGCAGGCCGAGGTAGGTCGCCGGGTTCAGCAGGGCCGGCCACGAGGTACGCACCGTCGGGCCCAGCGGCTTGCCGTCGAACCGTTCGGCGAGCCAGTTCAGCGTCATCGGCGCGGCCAGCGGGTGCAGCGCGATGTGCTCGCTGAGGATGTCGCGGTGGTAGGTCACGTGCGAGCCGCCCATGACGTAGGTGTCGGTCAGCTCGTCGATGTTGCCGACGGAGATGATCTGGTCGTACACGGCCTGCATGATCAGCAGCGGCGGGGTGGGCGCGGTCTTGCCGAGCTTGATGCTCTCGAAGACGTGCTGCACCTCCGGAGTGTCGAGCACCTCCTGCAGCGGCGACTTCAGCAAGGTGTCGAAGTCGAGTCCGGCGTGCCGCAGCACCGCCTCGCCGGTGGTCATGCCCTCGATGTTGCGCAGCATGGCCTTGCCGGCCTCGGTCGCGTGCTCATGGATGACGCGCTGGAGGCCGGGGTAGATGTGCATGAGGGCGGCGATCACCGTGGCGGGCAGGCCGGCTTTGGAAGTGCCGTTGAGCTGGCGGAACACCTCGGCCAGGTCACCGACCGGCGAGCCGAGGGCAGCGCCGACGACGTTGAGCTCGGGCGCGTAGTTGGCGTATTCCTCCGCGGCCCAGGCGCTGGCGAGGCCACCGCCCGAGTAGCCCCACAGGCCGATCGGCGCGTCGGCGTGCAGGCCGAGTGATTCGGTGTTGATGGCGGCGCGCAGGCCGTCGAGGATGTGGTACCCGGGCTCGTGCGGCGCGCCCCAGATGCCGTCGGTGCCTTCGTGGTCCGGGATGGACACCGCCCAGCCCTGCGCCAGGACCGCGGCGACGAGCATGTACTCGAGCTGCGCGACCGAGCCGAGGGCGCGGGCGCGGCGGCGGAGGGCGTAGGACGGGAAGCAGGCGTCGGAGACGGCGTCGATGGCGCACTGGTACGACACGATGGGGCAGCGCATGTCGGCGTTGTGGCCGACGGGCAGCAGGACGGTGGTCACGGCGGCCTGCGCGCTGCCGCTCAGGTCGGTGCTGCGGTACAGCAGCTGTGTGGCGGTGACGCCCTGGGGGATGACGCCCATGAATCCGAGCTCGACGTCGCGGGACCGCAGGACGGTGCCGGGTGCGGTGAGTTCGAAGCCGACGGGCGGCACGTAGAACGCGTCGTCGCTGGGCCGCAGCGGGCGGATGCCGGACTGGAGTTCCTCGTGGTACGGCTGGCCGATCCACTCGGCGTCGAACGCCCTGGCTGCATTGCCCATGGTCATCGGGAAATCATGTCTTAAGGAACCCTTAAAAACCAATTCCGGCTCGCGAAATGTGGCCGGAAAGTGACCTACGTCACGGTGCGTAGAGTGACTAACTAGGTGGGCGTAGCGCGGCGAACTCGTCGGTGACGCGGTATGTCGAGTCGGTGAACCGGTACAGCGCGGCCGGTCGGCCGCCGCTGCGGCCGGAACGTGCCGTCGTGCCGGTCGGGGTGATGACGCCGCGCCGGGCCAGCACGCGCTGCAGATTGGTCGGATCGACTTGGTGGCCCAGCGTGGCGGCGTAGATGTCCCGCAGGGTGGTGAGGGTGAATTCCTTTGGCGCCAAGGCGAATCCGATGTTGGTGTACGACATCTTGGCGACCAGCCGGGCGTGCGCGTGCGTGATCATCGGGCCGTGGTCGAAGGCCATGGGTGGCAGCGCTGACACTGGATGCCAGCGCGTGTCGCCCGGCAGTTCCGGTGTGGCGGGGGAGGGCACCAGGCCCAGGAAGGTCGACGCGATGGTGCGCGGCCCGGGCACGCGCTTGGGCTCGGAGAAGACCGCGAGCTGCTCGAGGTGCGTCAGTTCGCGCAGGTCGACCTTCTCGGCGAGCTGACGCCGGACGGAACTGACCATGTCTTCGTCGTGCCGCAGCTGACCGCCGGGCAGGGACCACGCGCCGCGTTGCGGCTCCATGGCGCGCTCCCAGAGCAGCACGCTGAGCTGCGGCCTCTTGCTGTCCAGGTCGCGCACCTGGAAGACGACGGCGAGCACTTCATGCGCAGTACCCACATCCGTCACGTTTTCGATTTTAAGTCGAAAACGTGGGAGATCAAAAGTGGCGCACGGGGAGAGGCGGCCGGGCGAAACGGCAATCCCGGCGAGCCAAGGCGCGTGATCTTCGAAAAGAAGAATCTCCACCCAGCCAGTAGACTCACGCTCGATTGCAGCAAAGCTTCGTGTTCGTCGTGCGGGGGAAGGCCGGTGGGCCATGCGCAATGTCGGCATTCGGCCAAGAGACCCGCTGGGGTGGATTTGCACCCTCGCCGAGCTGGGCACACTCGGTCCGCGCCTGCTCGCCAGAAACCACAGGTCCGTTGAGCCGGTCGTCGGCACCGGTGCCGCCAATGTGTCATTGACGAGTTATGGCAAGCGGATTGCCACGGTGTGGCAAACGATCGAGACCATCGGCGCCGGCGCCGTCAAGCCGCGTCGGCTGATTCTGTGGCTCGATGACCGCGACGCGTGCGTCGATCCGCCGGCGACATTGAAGCGGTTGCAGGCACGTGGGCTGGAAATTCGTCATTGCCGCGACTATGGGCCGCACAAGAAGTACTTCCCGTATACCAACGAGGTACTGCCGGACGAACCCGGCCGCACCCTTGTCGCGGCGGACGACGACGTTTACTACCCGCCCACCTGGCTCGCGGAGCTGCTCGCAGCGCACCGGCCCGGCGAGGTCACCGCGTTCCGTGCGCGCATGCGCAGCGACGGTCCGTACCGAACCTGGCCGATGTGCACCACGACCGAAGCCTCCGAGACGGTGTTCGCGACAGGTGTGTCCGGTGTGGCCTATCCGCCGGAACTGCTTGGGGCGCTGCGGGATCGGGGTGAAGCGTTCGCTCACGTGTGCCCCCGGGCGGACGACTACTGGCTGCACTACGCCGCCGTGGCCACGGGCATCCCGATCCGCCAGGTGCGCGATGTCGCGGCGTACTTCTGGCCCATCGTGCTGGTTTCCGCCCGGGGACTGTGGGACGGCAGCGGAGCTGCGAACGACGCCATCGCGGCCCAGACTCGGCAGACCTGGCAGGACTATCGGAATCGTCCCGAGATCGACGCCGAGTGAGGATCGGCCCGGTCATCCGGCGCCGTCTTTGCTGGTAGGGCGGGTGACCGTCAGGCCGGCTGCTGTCGCACGCGGTACACGAAGGTGAACATTCCATGTGCAGTGCTAGTATGTGGCATGTTTTCGATCATAAGTCGAAAACCTGGCCAGGTTCAAAGGAGACGGCCATGACGGTTCTGGACCGTGCGGCGGAGTTCGAAGGTTTCGGCGACGTGGTCGCCGACGGGCAGTGGGCAGACGAAGTGCGTCGCCTTGCCAAGGAGCGCAACGCCACAATCCTCGCGCACAACTACCAGCTGCCCGAGATTCAGGACATCGCCGACCACGTGGGCGACTCGCTGGCACTGTCGCGCATCGCCGCGGACGCCGCCGAGGACACCATCGTGTTCTGCGGTGTGCACTTCATGGCCGAGACCGCGAAAATCCTCTCGCCCTCCAAGACCGTGCTGATCCCGGACCAGCGGGCGGGCTGCTCGCTGGCCGACTCGATCACCGCCGACGACCTGCGGGCCTGGAAGGCCGACTACCCGGACGCCGTCGTGGTGTCCTACGTGAACACCACCGCGGCCGTCAAAGCCCTCACCGACATTTGCTGCACCTCGTCCAACGCGGTCGAGGTCGTCGCCTCGATCCCCGCGGACAAGACCGTGCTGTTCTGCCCGGACCAGTTCCTCGGCGCGCACGTGCGCCGCATGACGGGCCGGGACAACCTGCACATCTGGGCCGGCGAATGCCACGTACACGCCGGCATCAACGGTGACGAACTCGCCGACCAGGCCCGCTCGCATCCCGACGCCGAACTCTTCGTGCACCCCGAATGCGGTTGCGCCACTTCGGCTCTCTATCTGGCCGGCGAGGGTGCCGTACCCGACGACCGCGTGAAGATCCTGTCGACCGGCGGCATGCTCGACGCCGCCCGCGAGACCCACGCCAAGCAGGTCCTGGTCGCCACCGAGATCGGCATGCTGCACCAGTTGCGCCGTGCCGCACCGGAAACCGAGTTCCTCGCCGTCAACGATCGGGCCTCCTGCCCGTACATGAAGATGATCACGCCGGCCGCGCTGCTGCGCTGCCTGCGGGACGGTGCTGACGAAGTTCACGTCGACGAAGATGTCGCGGCCGCAGCTCGGTTGAGCGTGCAGCGCATGATCGGGATCGGGCAGCCCGGCGGCGGGGAATAGCGTGAGCGCCCACGCGGGCCGTTCGGTCGCCTGCGGCGGCCGTGGCTACTGGCGCCAGCGCGCCGACGTCATCGTCGTCGGTACGGGGGTCGCGGGCCTGGCGGCGGCGCGTGCCGCCCAACTGGCCGGCAGCCGCGTCGTGGTCGTCGGCAAGTCCGGCGAGACGGCCACCGCTTACGCCCAGGGGGGCATCGCGGTCGTCATCCCCGACACCGATGACTCGGTGCAGGCGCACGTCGCGGACACCGTCGCGGCCGGAGCCGGCTTGTGCGATGTCGACGCGGTCACCTCGATCGTCGCCGACGGCTATGCCGCCGTGCGTGAATTGGTCGGTGCCGGTGCGGCTTTCGACGAAGTCGGGCCGGGGGCCTGGTCCCTGACCCGCGAGGGTGGACACAGCCGCCGCCGCATCATCCACGCCGGTGGCGATGCCACCGGCGCCGAGGTGCAGCGTGCCCTGGCCGCCGCCACCCAGACGCTCGACATCCGGCCCAATCATGTTGCGCTGCAGGTGTTGCACCACGACGGAGCGGTCAGCGGCCTGCTGGTGCTGAGCCCGGACGGACCTGGCGTGCTGACGGCGCCGTCGGTGATCCTGGCGACCGGTGGCCTGGGGCAGCTGTACACCGCGACGACCAACCCGGACGGTTCGACGGGCGACGGCATCGCCCTGGCGCTGCGCGCCGGATTGCCGGTCCGCGACATCGAATTCGTCCAGTTTCACCCGACCATGCTGTACACCGGCGCGGCCGGCGGCCGGTGCCCGCTGATCACCGAGGCCTTGCGCGGCGAAGGGGCCATCCTGCGTGACCTTCGCGGCGACTCGGTGACCGACGGCGTGCACCCGATGGGCGACCTGGCCCCGCGCGACGTCGTGGCCGCCGCCATCGATGCCCGCCTCGCGGCCACCGGCGACGACTACGTCTTCCTCGATGCCCGTGGCGTCCCCGACGTCGCCGCCCGATTCCCGACGGTCACGGCCGCATGCCTGGCGGCCGGCATCGACCCTGCGCGCCAACCGATTCCGGTGGTGCCGGGCGCCCATTACAGCTGCGGGGGTGTGGTCACCGACGTGTACGGCCGCACCGAGATGGCCGGCCTGTACGCCGCCGGTGAGGTCGGACGCACCGGTATGCACGGCGGTAATCGCCTGGCCTCCAACAGCCTGCTGGAAGGACTGGTGGTTGGCGGCCGCGCCGGTCGTGCGGCGGCCGAGCAGGCCCGCGATGCCGGTGGAAACCGCGTGCCGGAGCCGGATCTGGGCAAGCGGCCCGCGTTGGATCGGCATGCCCTGCAACGCGACATGACCAGGTACGCCTCGGTGGTGCGCGACGCCGCTGGACTGGACCGGCTGAGCGAGTTGCTCGCCGGCGCCCGCGGTATGGCCATGTCGGACCGGGCGGCCGTCGAGGATGCGGCCCTGACCGTGACGGCGTCGGCGGTTGCTGCCGCGGCAGCCGTCCGTGCGGAATCCCGTGGCTGCCACCACCGCAGTGACCGACCGGACCGCGATCCGGCGTTCGGGGTATCGATCGATGTGCGGCTGGACGCCGCCGGGCGCGCCGTGGCCGCCCTGCCGATAGGAGCGTGTAACTGATGGCATTGACCGCAGCCGAATTGGCCGACGCGCACGCGATCATCGATCGCGCGCTCGACGAGGATCTGCGCTACGGGCCGGACGTCACCTCGGTGGCGACCGTGCCGGCCGACGCCACCACGGTCGCGTCGATGGTGTCGCGACAGCAGGGCGTCATCGCGGGTCTGGACATCGCGGTTCTGGTGCTGGACAAGGTGATCGGGGAGGGCGCCTACAAGATCCGCGACCGAGCCGAGGACGGCACCGAGGTCAAGCCCGGCGATGCGGTGCTGACCGTCGAAGCGCCGACACGGGCCCTGCTGACGGCCGAACGCACGATGCTGAACATCGTCTGCCACCTTTCGGGCATCGCCACCGAGACGGCGCGCTGGGTGCAGGAGGTGGCCGGGACCGAGGCCGCCATCCGTGACACCCGAAAGACGTTGCCCGGATTGCGGTTGTTGCAGAAGTACGCGGTGCGCGTCGGCGGCGGTGTCAACCATCGGCTGGGTCTGGGCGATGCCGCCCTGATCAAGGACAACCACGTCGCGGCTGCCGGATCGGTGCTCGCGGCCCTGCAGGCGGTCCGTGCGGTGGCGCCGGATCTGCCGTGCGAGGTCGAGGTGGATTCGCTCGAGCAACTCGACGAAATCCTCGGTGAGAACGTCGAATTGGTGTTGCTGGACAACTTCCCGGTCTGGCAGACGCAGATCGCGGTGCAGCGCCGTGACGCCCGCGCACCCGGCACCAAGCTGGAATCGTCGGGCGGGCTCAGCCTGGAGTCGGCCGCGGCCTACGCCTCGACCGGTGTCGACTTCCTCGCCATCGGTGCGCTGACGCATTCGGTGCGGGTGCTCGACGTCGGCCTCGATACGTAACTCGGCCGCTACTATCACGAGCATGGCGGAAGACGAGAAGACCGAAGACAAGACCACCACACTGAGCAAAGCCGCAAAGGACACCGACGAGACGTCGGGTTCGATGTCCGTCACGCAGATCATCGCGATTGCGGCCGTGGTCATCGGCCTGATCGCCGCCGGCATCGGCGGCTACGCGCTGTACGCGGTGAAGAACCAGGACAAGAAGTACACCGAGGCCGAGCAGGACACGGCCAAGATCGCGCTCTGTGACGCCATGAAGACCGTCAGCAAGGGCATCGCGATCAACACCAACCTGGCGGTCCCCGGCGGGCCGGACGACACCACGGGTGCCCTGGCCGTGGCCGCCAACGCGCGTCTGGCGCTGATCACCGGTGGCCAGTACCTGCTGAACCGGATCGACCCGGCCGCCCCGGCCGACCTCGCGACGGCGGCGCGCAAGTACGCCAACACCCTCTTGGACATCGGGGCCGCGGCGACGGCCGGCGCTCAGACCGACGATCCGCAGCAGAAGGTGCGCCTGGATGACGCCGGCGCCGACAGCAAGCAGATCAACGACATCTGCAAGTAGCCGTCGACGGACCGGGGGCCACGCTGACGATCAGCGTGGCCCCCGGTTTGTCAGTGGGCGATGTCGGCGACGAACACGCCGCTGCGCTTGGCCACGATCCGCGCGATCCGCGGCAACGACGGGTCATCGGTGCCCGCGGGCAGGATGCGCGGATTCACCAGGTGCAGATCCTTGCGCGCGACGTGGATGTCGGCCTCGCCGGCGGCGAGCACGTTCTTGACCCAGTTGGTCTTGCCGTGGGCCAGCCCGATCGCCAGCACATCGCCCTTGCGGTACGAGGTGACGATGGTCTCGAATTCCTTACCCGACTTGCGGCCGCGATGCTTGATGACTGAGAACCCGGGCAGCTTCTTCGAAAGCGGGCGCAACGCCGGGTTGATGTACTTGATCTGGAAGTTCTCCAACCACACCGGGAAGATCATCGGCACGCCGGCGGCGTTGTTGGGGTGGTCCTGACGGCTTGACATGACGCCTCCGTATTCGATTTGGCCTGCTCTGGGAGAATAGTGGGGTGAACACTGCAGTGAAGCTCTCGCGTATCGATTTGCGAGGTCAGCAGCTGTCCGCGGCGCAGTTGCGAGCGGTGCTGCCCCGAGGCGGTGTCGACGTGGATTCGGTGCTGCCCAAGGTACGCCCGATCGTCGACGCGGTGGTCGAACGCGGTGCGGTGGCGGCCCTCGAATACGGCGAGTCCTTCGACGGCGTGCGGCCGGCCGCCGTACGCGTCCCCAAGGCGGAGCTGGACGCCGCGCTGACCCGCCTGCCCGCCGACGTGCGGGTGGCGCTCGAGGTCGCGATCGAGCGGACCCGTGCCGTGCACGCCGACCAGCGGCGCACCGACACCACCACGACGCTGGCCCCGGGCGCGACCGTCACCGAACGGTGGGTCCCGGTCGAACGCGTCGGGCTGTACGTCCCCGGCGGCAACGCCGTCTACCCGTCGAGCGTCGTGATGAACGTCGTCCCGGCCCAGACCGCCGGCGTCGACTCCCTGGTGATCGCCAGCCCGCCACAGAAGGACCACGGCGGACTACCGCACCCGACCATCCTCGCCGCGGCAGCTCTGCTCGGGGTCGACGAGGTGTGGGCTGTCGGCGGTGCCCAGGGCATCGCGCTGCTGGCTTACGGCGGCGTGGACACGACCGGCGAAGAGCTCGCGCCGGTCGACATGATCACCGGCCCGGGCAACATCTTCGTCACGGCCGCCAAGCGCATCTGCCGTTCCCAGGTGGGCATCGACGCCGAGGCCGGCCCGACGGAGATCGCGATCCTGGCCGATCACTCGGCCGACGCGGTGCACATCGCCGCCGATCTGATCAGCCAGGCCGAGCACGACGAGATGGCGGCCAGCGTGCTGGTCACCACCAGTGAGAAGCTGGCCGACGCCACCGATGTGGAGGTGGCCGCGCAGGTCGCCACGACGCTGCACCGTGAGCGGGTGACGGTCGCGCTGAACGGCAAACAGTCGGCCATCGTGCTGGTGGACGACCTCGACACCGGGGTCCGTGTCGTGAACGCCTACGCCGCCGAGCACCTGGAGATCCAGACCGTCGACGCCGCTGAGGTCGCCGGCCGAATCCGTTCGGCGGGCGCCATTTTCGTCGGCGCCTGGTCGCCGGTGAGCCTCGGCGACTACTGCGCCGGGTCCAACCACGTGCTGCCGACCGCCGGTTGCGCGCGGCACTCCAGTGGCCTGTCGGTGCAGACGTTCCTGCGTGGCATCCACGTCGTCGACTACACCGAGGCGGCCCTGAAAGACGTTGCGGGTCACGTGATCACGCTGGCCACGGCAGAGAACCTGCCGGCGCACGGTGAGGCTGTGCGCCGGAGGTTCGAACGCTGATGGGTAAGAAGATCTCCCTGGCCGACCTGCCGCTGCGGGAGAACCTGCGCGGCAAATCGCCGTACGGCGCACCGCAACTCGTGGTGCCGGTGCGGCTCAACACCAACGAGAACCCGCACCCGCCGACACCGGCGCTGGTCGACGACGTCGCCGCATCGGTCGCCGCGGCCGCCGCCGAGTTGCACCGCTACCCGGACCGCGACGCCATGGCGCTGCGTACCGATCTGGCCGCGTACATGCAGGCGCAGACGGGTGTCGCGCTGACGGCGGAAAACCTGTGGGCGGCAAACGGTTCCAATGAAATCCTGCAGCAGCTGCTGCAGGCGTTCGGCGGGCCGGGCCGCAGCGCCATCGGTTTCGTGCCGTCGTACTCGATGCACCCCATCATTTCGGACGGCACCCAGACCGAATGGCTGTCGGCAACCCGGGCGACCGATTTCGGCCTCGACGTCGACGTGGCGGTGGCCGCCATCGAGGCGCAGCGACCCGACGTCGTCTTCGTGACCAGCCCCAACAACCCGACCGGGCAGAGCGTTCCGCTCGACGACCTGCGCCGCCTGCTGGACGTCACGCCCGGTGTGCTGATCCTCGACGAGGCGTACGGCGAATTCTCGTCGCAGCCCAGCGGTGTCGCGCTGCTCGCCGAGTACCCGGCCAAGCTGATCATCAGCCGCACCATGAGCAAGGCGTTCGCCTTCGCCGGCGGGCGGCTGGGCTACCTCGTGGCCGACCCTGCCGTGATCGATGCGATGCTGCTGGTGCGGTTGCCGTATCACCTGTCGGTGCTGACGCAGGCGGCCGCGCGTGCCGCGCTGCGGCATGCTGATGAGACGCTGAGCAGCGTCGCCACTTTGGCTTCGGAGCGGGACCGGGTGGCAGCGGCGTTGTCCGGCATGGGTTTCCGGGTGATCCCCAGTGACGCCAACTTCATCCTGTTCGGCGAGTTCGCCGATGCCGCGGCGACCTGGCAGCGCTACCTCGACGCCGGCGTGCTGATCCGCGACGTCGGAATCCCCGGATTCCTGCGCACCACCGTCGGTTTGGCCGCGGAGAACGACGCCCTGCTGGAAGTCAGCGCCAAGCTCGCCGCAACGGAACTAGCCCCACAAGGAGTTTCATGACCCGCCGCGCCCGCGTGGAACGCACCACCAAAGAGTCGAGCATCGTCGTCGAGATCGATCTCGACGGCACCGGCCAGGTCGACATCAGCACCGGGGTGCCGTTCTTCGACCACATGCTGACCTCCCTGGGCACGCACGCCAGCTTCGATCTGACGGTGCACGCCAAGGGTGATGTCGAGATCGAGGGCCACCACACCGTCGAGGACACCGCGATCGTCCTGGGCCAGGCACTCGGCCAGGCCCTGGGCGACAAGAAGGGCATCCGCCGGTTCGGCGACGCGTTCATCCCGATGGACGAGACCCTGGCCCATGCGGCCGTTGACGTTTCGGGCCGTCCGTACTTCGTGCACACCGGTGAACCGGAGTCGATGGTGTCCTTCACCATCGCCGGGTCCTCGGTGCCGTACCACACCGTGATCAACCGGCACGTGTTCGAATCGCTGGCCTTCAACGCCAAGATCGCGCTGCACGTGCGCACGCTGTACGGCCGCGACCCGCACCACATCACCGAGGCGCAGTACAAGGCCGTGGCGCGCGCGCTGCGTCAGGCCGTCGAACCCGACCCTCGGGTGGCCGGCGTGCCGTCGACCAAGGGCACTCTGTGACAAAGAAACTCGTCGTTCTGGACTACGGCTCGGGCAATCTCCGGTCCGCGCAGCGCGCCCTCGAGCGGGTCGGCGCTGACGTCGAGGTCACCGCCGACGCCGCTGCCGCGGCTGCCGCCGACGGTCTGGTTGTGCCCGGTGTCGGCGCCTACGAGGCCTGCATGACCGGTCTGCGGTCGATCGGCGGCGAGAAGATCATCGCCGACCGGCTGGCCGCGGGCCACCCGGTGCTGGGTGTGTGCGTCGGCATGCAGATTCTGTTCTCGAAGGGCGTCGAGTTCGGGGTGCAGACCGAAGGCTGCGGGCAGTGGCCCGGTGAGGTCACCCGGCTGGATGCGCCGGTGATTCCGCACATGGGCTGGAACACCGTCGATGCCGCCGCCGACAGCACCCTGTTCAAGGGGCTCGACGCCGACACCCGGTTCTACTTCGTGCATTCCTACGCCGCCCAGCAGTGGGGCGGCCATGCCGACGCGAAGGTCACCTGGGCCACGCATCACGTGCCGTTCATCGCGGCCGTCGAAGACGGCGCGTTGTCGGCGACACAGTTTCATCCGGAGAAGAGCGGCGACGCAGGTGCGACGCTGTTGGCGAATTGGGTTGAGGGGCTATGAGTTTGATTCTGTTGCCGGCCGTTGACGTGGTCGACGGCAAGGCGGTGCGGCTGGTGCAGGGCAAGGCCGGCAGCGAGACCGATTACGGTTCGGCGCTGGAGGCGGCGCAGACCTGGCAGCGCGACGGTGCCGAGTGGGTGCACCTGGTGGACCTGGACGCCGCGTTCGGCCGGGGCAGCAACCGGGAACTGCTGGCCGAGGTCGTCGGCAAACTCGATGTGGCCGTGGAACTTTCCGGTGGCATCCGTGACGATGAGTCGCTCAAAGCGGCCATGGACACCGGCTGCGCCCGCGTGAACATCGGCACCGCGGCGCTGGAGAGCCCGGAATGGTGCAAGCGGGCCATCGGCGAGTACGGCGACCGCGTGGCGGTCGGCCTGGACGTGCAGTTCGAGAACGGCAGTTGGCGCCTGCGCGGCCGCGGCTGGGAGACCGACGGCGGCGACCTGTGGGACGTGCTGGAACGCCTCGACAGCGAAGGCTGTTCGCGTTACGTCGTCACCGACGTCACCAAGGACGGCACGCTGACCGGTCCGAACCTGGACCTGCTGAGCACCGTCGCCGGCCGCACCAACGCGCCGATCATCGCGTCGGGTGGCGTGTCGAGCCTGGACGACCTGCGCGCCATCGCCACGCTGACCGGGCAGGGCGTCGAGGGCGCCATCGTCGGAAAGGCCTTGTACGCAGAGCGGTTCACGCTGCCTGAGGCGCTGGCTGCGGTTAAGTGATCGAACCGGCGAGGTTGGCAGAGCTGGTCGCGGCCGCGACCAGCATCCTCGACGATGCCGTCGCCCCGTTCATCGCCGGCCACCAGGCCGACGCGGCAGTTCGCAAGAAGGGCAACGACTTCGCCACCGAGATCGACCTCGCCATCGAGCGCCAGGTCGTCGCGGCCCTGACGTCGGCCACCGGAATCGGTGTGCACGGTGAGGAATTCGGTGGCGAGCCCATCGACTCCGAGCTGGTGTGGGTGCTCGATCCGATCGACGGCACATTCAACTACG
This sequence comes from Mycobacterium toneyamaense, assembly GCF_055384815.1. Taxonomy (NCBI): domain Bacteria; kingdom Bacillati; phylum Actinomycetota; class Actinomycetes; order Mycobacteriales; family Mycobacteriaceae; genus Mycobacterium; species Mycobacterium toneyamaense. The sequence continues at coordinate 3,753,613 of NZ_AP040333.1, read as the reverse complement.
CGGCCGGTTCGCCCATGGCGGCGATCCTGCTCGGCCTGCTGTGGCGGGGCACCCCGGTCGCCGGGCTGACGTGGCTGCCGTTCATGGGCCAGCGCTACGTCGCAACCGTGGACGGTCCCGTCCGCGACGGGGAGACGGCCTTGCCGCCGCTGGCCCCGACCACGCTGGCCGAATCCATCGTCGGTATCCAGACCTTCAACATCGATTCGAAGGGCCGTTTCCCGGGGCGGTGGCGCAATGCGGTCCTGTCGAGCCTGACGCGGGAATGCTCGCGGGTGCGGATGCACGGCGCGACGGGCCTCGACCTGGCGTACGTCGGCGCCGGCATTCTCGGCGGCGCGATCAGCTTCGGTCACCACATCTGGGACCACGCCGCGGGTGTCGCCTTGGTCCGGGCCGCCGGCGGTATCGTCACCGACCTCGCCGGCGAGCCGTGGACGGCCGATTCGAAATCTGCGTTGGCCGCCGCACCCGGTGTGCACGAGAGGATGCTGGAGATCGTGAAATCCGTTGGTATTCCGGAGGATTACCTGTGAGTCTCGCAACGCGCGTCATCCCGTGCCTGGACGTCGACGGCGGCCGGGTGGTCAAGGGCGTCAACTTCGAGAACCTGCGGGACGCCGGTGATCCCGTCGAGCTGGCCGCCGCGTATGACGCGGAAGGCGCCGACGAGCTGACGTTCCTGGACGTCACCGCGTCGTCGTCGGGCCGCTCGACCATGCTCGAGGTGGTGCGCCGCACCGCCGAGCAGGTGTTCATCCCGCTGACCGTGGGTGGCGGCGTGCGCTCGGTCGAGGACGTCGACACGCTGCTGCGCGCCGGCGCCGACAAGGTTTCGGTCAACACCGCCGCGATCGCCCGGCCCGAGCTGCTGTCGGAGCTGTCGCGGCAGTTCGGTTCGCAGTGCATCGTGCTGTCGGTGGATGCCCGCACCGTGCCCGAAGGATCCGAGCCGACGCCGTCCGGCTGGGAGGTGACGACCCACGGCGGCCGCCGCGGCACCGGCATCGACGCCGTCGAATGGGCCACGCGCGGAGCCGAACTCGGGGTCGGGGAGATCCTGCTGAATTCCATGGACGCCGACGGCACCAAGGCCGGTTTCGACCTCGCGATGCTGCGGGCGGTGCGCGCCGCGGTGAGCGTGCCGGTGATCGCCAGCGGGGGAGCCGGCGCCGTCGGCGACTTCGCGCCCGCGGTGCAGGCCGGTGCGGATGCGGTCCTGGCGGCCACCGTCTTCCACTTCCGGGAGCTGACGATCGGTCAGGTGAAGGAAGCGATGGCGGCCGAAGGGATCACGGTGCGATGAGCCTGGATCCCGGGATCGCCGCCCGCATCAAGCGCAACGAGGCCGGGCTGTTCACCGCCGTGGTGCAGCAGCGGGGTACCGGCGATGTGCTGATGGTCGCCTGGATGGACGACGACGCGCTGGCCCGCACTCTGGAAACCCGTGAGGCGACGTACTTTTCCCGCTCGCGCGGTGAGCAGTGGGTCAAGGGTCTGACATCGGGCCACACGCAGTACGTGCACTCGGTGCGGCTGGACTGTGACGGCGACGCCGTGCTGCTCGAAGTCGACCAGGTCGGTGGGGCCTGCCACACCGGCGACCACAGCTGCTTCGACGCCGACCAGTTGCTCGCCCCCGAGGCCTAATCCGGCTCGGCCAGGTGCTGCTCGACCAGCGCCCGTCCCTCGGCTCGTAGGGCGTCGTCGACGTCGACGCCAAGTACCCGCAGCGCCGCATCGGCGATGGCCTCGGCCACGTCGTCACCGGTGATGTCCGGGTCGTCGACGCGCTGTGCGATGACCGTCTCGGTCAGCCGCACCGGCAGGCCGCAGCGGAACTCGTCACGGCCGCCCACGGCATCGACTGCCAACTCGCGGTAAACGGCGTGCAACTCACGGCGCCGGCGGTGGAAGCCCTCGATGCCGTCGACCTCCGGCAGCAGATAGAGCCGGCCCAGGTTCCACGGCACAGACAGCAGGTTGGCCGCGTCGCCGGCCGTCACTGCCCACAGGGCGGCCTTGGGATCGTCCACCGACCGCGTCACGCGCCGCGCGAACTCCAGCGACGGCACCACCGTCGCATCGAGCAGCGCTTCGAGGATGGCTTCCTTGTTGGGGAAGTGGTGGTACAGCGAGGCCTGACGGATGCCGACGGCCTCGGCGATGGACCGGGTCGAGGTCACCGTGAAGCCCTGCGTCACGAACAGTTCTCCGGCGGCATCGAGGATCTGCTCGACGGCGGTGCTGCCGGGGCGTAGGGCGTCGCGATGGCGGGGGCGGCCGGGGCGGCTCATGCCACTACTGTGCCACCTGCGCTCTTCCGTGCAGCGTCGGCTCGCACGAAACCCAACTGTTACATCGCGACCCACGGCGGAAACGTCGGTGACCCCTCTGCGTCACGCTTCGCATTAATTCTGTCAGTTGACAGGTATTAGGCTTCGCAGAATCGGGATCGGATGACATTGACCAACACGTCGCCGGCAGACCACGACGATCTCGCCGAGTTCGGCTACGACCAACAGCTGCACCGCTCGCTGGGCAAGTTCGCGTCGTTCGCGGCAGGCTTCTCGTTCGTCTCGATCCTGACCACGATCTTCCAATTGTTCGGCCTCGGATACAGTTTCGGCGGTCCGGCGTTCTTCTGGACGTGGCCGGTGGTGTTCATCGGACAGTTCGCGGTGGCCCTGTGCTTCGCCGAACTCGCGGCGCGCTACCCGATCTCGGGGGCCATCTACCAGTGGGCCCGTCGACTCGGCGGTGAGGTCGTCGGCTGGTTCGGCGGGTGGTTCATGATCCTCGCCCAGATCATCACGGCGTCTGCCGCGGCCATCGCGCTGCAGGTGGTGCTGCCGGCGGTGTGGTCGGGCTTCCAGATCATCGGCACCGACACCGCCCTCACGTCGGCCGACGGCGCCGCCAACGCCGTCCTGCTGGGTACGGCGCTGTTGGTCATCACCACCACGATCAACTGCATCGGCGTCCGCTGGATGTCGCGCGTGGCGACCATCGGTGTGTGCTGCGAGATCATCGGTGTGATCGCGGTCGTCGGGGTGTTCTTCACGCACGCACAGCGTGGCCCGCAGGTCGTCTTCGACACCGGTGCAACGGGTTCCGGTTACGGCTGGGCCTGGATCGCCTCGGGGCTGATGGCCGCCTACGTCATGGTCGGCTTCGGTTCGGCCGGTGAACTCGCCGAGGAGACCCGCGACGCGCGTCGGGTCGCCCCGCGCACCATCCGGTCGGCGCTCACCGTCTCGGCACTCGGCGGCGGTCTCATGATCATCGGCGCGTTGATGGCCGCGCCCAGCCTGACCGACGGCCGTCTCGCGACCGAAGGCCTGCCCTACGTGCTGGGTGCGGTGCTGTCCTCGCCGTGGGGCACGTTGCTCCTCGTCGACGTGGCGATCGCGATCTTCATCTGCACCTTGGCAATTCAGACCGCTGCCACGCGCCTGATGTTCTCCATGGCACGCGATCACCGGCTGCCGTTCTCGTCGCTGCTGTCCCGCGTCAACCCGGCTACCGGGACGCCCATCCCGCCGGCGATCGTGGTCGGTGTCGCGTGTGTCGGTGTGCTGCTGGTGAACGTCGGTAACTCCGCGATCTTCGCGACCCTGGCGAGCGTCTGCATCATCGCGATCTATATCGCCTACCTGCTGGTGACCGCGCCGCTCCTGGCACACCGACTGCGCGGAATGCGTTGGGACACCACGGCTACCGACGCCGGCGGCCGGCCGCTGTTCTCGCTGGGCCGCTGGGGTCTGCCGGTCAACTTGTTCGCCGTGATGTACGGCGTGGCGATGGTGATCAACCTGGCCTGGCCACGTCCGGAAATCTACGACCCGACCGGCACCATGCCGCTGCTGGTGTGGGCGGGGCCGTTCACCATCGTCGCCATCGTGGCGCTCGGCGCCCTGTGCTTCCCGTACCGCCGGACCCATCCGCGCCCCGTCGGGTCGCTCTGACCTCTGCCAATCAGCTACTGCCGAAAGGATTCTCATGAGTTCTTCGTCCACTTCCACCACTTCGACCACCGCGGCGGCCCGTGCGCACGCCCGGGCACAGGCCGGCACGCACACCGCGGCCATGCCCGTCGTCCCGGCATCGCTGTGGCCGACACCGCCCGCCGGCGTCGACGCCGACCGCCTGACCTGGGCCGAGACGGTGCCCGGCGGCCGCTACACCAGCAAGGTGCTGGACCGGGGAACCCGGTTGCGGCTCACCGACATCGAGGGCCGCGCCTGCGCGCATCTGTTGCTGTGGCGCGCCGACGCCCCCTGGGAACGGCTCAACACCGCCGACACCGTCAAGGTGCCGTGGCAGGCGTACCTCGGCACCGGGCATCCGCTGCTCGATGACCAGGGACGGGTCCTGGCGACCATCGTCGCCGATACCTCGGGCCACCACGATGCCCTGTGCGGCACCACGACCCGAGCCCAGAACGAAGCGCGCTACGGCGCCGGCACCGCGCACTCGGACAGCCCGGCCGGGCGCGAGCTGCTGGTGCTCGCCGCGCTCAAACACGGCCTCGGCCCGCGCGACGTCGGCCCCGGCGTGTCGTTCTTCCACGGCGTCCGCGCCGACGATGCGGGCCATCTGGTCTCGACGGGCTCGGCCGGACCCGGCACGGCCATCGAGCTGATCCTGCACCTGCCGGTGATCGTCGCCATCGCCAACACCGCACACCCGCTCGACGAGGCGCCGGCCTTCGAGACCTCCGACCTGGAGGTGCTGGCCTGGTCTGCCCCCGCCGACCTGGCCGACCTGGCCGCCCGCGCCGAAACGATCGGGCCCGAATACGAACGCGCGCACCGCAACACCGAAGACGTCTGGACCGCACTGCATCTCACCGAAGGAGTTCCCGCATGAGCACCGCCATCGACTCGGTTCCCGCGCTGGTGTCCGGCACGACCATCCGCGACGAGATCGTCGAGGCCCGCGGCCCCTGGTCGGCGATCGTCGCGGCCGGCGATGTGCTGACCATCGTCGACCTGCGCGGCAACCAGGCCGTGGACACGCTGATCTACGGCGCCCACGACACGTCCCGGCGGTACAGCGCCCAGACCACCATCACGGCGCAACGGTCGTTGTTCGTCAGCACCGGAACAGTGCTGCGGGACAGCGACGGTGAGGCACTGATGACCGTCGTGGCCGACGAGGTGGGTAACCACGACACCGTCGGTGGCGCCTGCTCACAGGAGTCGAACACGCTGCGCTACGGCCACCACACCCGGCACCAGCACGCCTGCGTCGAGAACTTCCTGATCGAAGGCGCCCGGTACGGTCTCGGAAAGCGTGATCTGGCGCCGAATCTCAACTTCTTCATGAACGTGCCGGTGGAGGCCGACGGCACGCTCGGCATCGTCGACGGGCTGTCGGCGCCGGGACTGCGGGTGGCGCTGCGCGCCGACACCGACGTCCTCGTACTGGTGTCCAACTGCCCGCAGATCAACAACCCGTGCAACGGCTTCGATCCGACACCGGTGCGGATGATCGTCACCCGCCCGTCCTGATCCACGTTCTCTCGCACCGCGTTCTGCATTCGAAGGAGTACCCGAATGGCGCCATCCGCCCTCACCGTGCTGCGGCCCGGGCCGAGCACCACCGTCCAGGACTGGCCGGGCCGCATCGGCTACTGGCAGGTGGGCGTACCGCCGTCGGGGCCGATGGACGACCTGTCCCTGCGGCTGGCCAACCTCGCGGTCGGCAATGCCGAGGGGGCACCGGGCCTCGAGGCCACGATGGCCGGTCCCACACTGGGATTCGACGAGGCGACGGTCGTCTGCGTCACCGGCGCGCCGGTATCGGTCACGCTCGACGGGGTGCCGGCGCGGCAGTGGGCGCCCATCGCCGTCCCGGAGGGCGGCGTGCTCGAGATCGGTGCGGTGCAGGGCGTCGGCATGCGGATCTACATCGCGGTGGCCGGCGGCATCGAGGCCGAGGCGTACCTCGGCTCGCGCTCGACGTTCACGCTCGGGAAGTTCGGCGCCGGCGGGCGGGCGCTCGCGGCCGGTGACCGTCTCGATCTGGGTGTTCCAGGCGGACGACCGCGCCGCCTCACCGATGAGGAGATCCCATCGATCGGTCACGAATGGCGGCTGGCGGTGACCGAGGGACCCCACGGCGCGCCGGAGTTCTTCACCCGCGCTGACATCGAGAGCCTCTATGAGGCCACGTATCTGGTGGACCACAACCTCGACCGCACCGGCGTGCGCCTGGTCGGGCCGAAACCGCAGTGGGCGCGGCCCGACGGCGGTGAGGCCGGACTGCACCCGTCGAACATCCACGACACCCCGTATTCGGTTGGCGCACTGGACTTCACCGGCGACACCCCAATCCTGCTCGGCCCGGACGGACCCAGCCTCGGCGGTTTCGTCTGCCCGGTGACGGTGACGTCGGCGGACCGCTGGAAGCTCGGACAGCTCACGCCCGGCGACCGGGTGCGCTTCGTTCCGGTGCGGGCCAGTGCCGCGGCACCGCTGGCGGCGCTGGGGACATCCCGGCGCGCGGCGTCGCCGGTGGTGCGCAGCCCGCGCGGTGACGGCGATGACGGCGTGTTGCACCGCGGGGTCACCGGCGACGGTACGACGTCGATGACGTTGCGCCGCAGCGGCGACGACAACCTGCTGGTCGAATACGGCACGATGACACTGGATCTGGTGTTGCGGGCGCGGGTGCACGCCCTGCACACCGCGATCGAGGCACACCGGCCGCGCGGGATCATCGACCTGACGCCTGGAATCCGTTCGCTGCAGGTCAAGTTCGACGCCGCGCTCACCGATCACCAGGCGATGACGGCCTTCGTACTCGATCTCGAGTCCGCGCTCGGGCCCGTCGACCAGCTGGTGTTGCCGAGCCGTTCGGTTCGGCTGCCGCTGAGTTGGGACGATCCGACCATCCGGCTGGCCATCGACCGGTACCGCAACGGTGTGCGCGACGACGCGCCGTGGTGCCCGAGCAACATCGAGTTCATCCGCCGGATGAACGGCCTGGAGTCGCAGCAGGAGGTGTTCGACATCGTCCATGCGGCAAGCTATCTCGTGCTCGGCCTGGGTGATGTGTACCTCGGCGCGCCCGTCGCCACGCCGGTCGATCCACGCCATCGCGTGGTCACCACCAAGTACAACCCGGCACGGACCTGGACGCCGGAGAACGCGGTCGGCATCGGCGGCGCTTACCTCTGCATCTACGGCATGGAAGGCCCGGGCGGCTACCAGCTGATGGGCCGTACCACCCAGGTGTGGAACCACCGATTCCCGCTGTCCGCACCCGGTTTCGAGCCCGAGCAGCCGTGGCTGCTGCGGTTCTTCGACCAGGTGTCGTGGTATCCGGTGTCCTCCGATGAGCTCACCGACCTGCGGGCCGACGTCGCCGCCGGCCGCGGCACCGTCGACATCACCGACGGTGAGTTCCGGATCGCCGACCATCTGGCCTTCCTCGCGCGGGAGGCCGACGACATCGCCGCGGTGCGACAGCGGATGACCGCCGCCCGCAACGAGGAACGCGCCCGCTGGGAGGCCAGCGGCGAGATCGGCGCACGCAAGAAGCGCTGCGCCACAACAGGACAGGAAGTCGCATGACGGACCGGATCAGCGCCGCCTACGCGGCCATCGCGCAGCGGCCGGAAGCCTTCATCACCGTGCGCGACGAGGACACCGTGCGCCGCGAGTTCGCGCAGGCGCAGGGCCCACTGGCCGGACAGCTGCTGGCAGTCAAAGACAACGTCGACGTCGCCGGCCTCCCGACCACCGCCGCGTGCCCGGGCTACGCCTACACCCCGGACGCCGACGCGCCCGCGGTGGCGGCGCTGCGGGCGGCCGGGGCGGTGGTGATCGGCAAGACCAATCTGGACCAGTTCGCCACCGGGCTCGTCGGCACCCGAAGCCCCTACGGCGCCGTGCGTGACGCGCAGCGGCCGGACCGGATCTCGGGCGGCTCGTCATCGGGTTCGGCGGTCGCGGTGGCCATCGGTGCGGCCGACCTCGGAATCGGCACGGACACGGCGGGATCCGGCCGGGTGCCGGCGGCGTACCAGGGCCTGGTCGGCATCAAGGGCACCATTGGCCTGGTGTCGACCGCGGGTGTCGTCCCGGCCTGCCCGAGCTATGACTGCGTGACGATCCTGGCGCGGGATCTGGCCACGGCGGAGAACGCCATGGCCGTGATGGCAGCCACGACTCAGCGGCCCTGGCCCACGTCGACCCGCTTCGCCGCCCCGGCCGACCCGATCCTGGCCGTCCCGGCCGAGCTCCCGGCGATGGCGCCCGGGTGGGATGTCGCGTTCCAGCGCGCGGTCGATGCCGCGCGGGACGCCGGGATGCGAATCGTTCCCATCGATCTCACGGACTTCCTGGCGGCCGCACGGCTGCTGTACGAAGGCGCGCTGGTCGCCGAACGTACCGAAGCGGTGGGGGACTTCATCGCCGCCGCCGGTGCCGATGCCGGTCTCGATCCGACCGTCGCGGCCATCATCGCCGCCGGCGGCGCGCACACCGCGACCGGACTGCTGCGCGACCGTCGTGAGCTGGACCGCCTGCGGGAGCGGGCATTCCGGGCCCTGGGGGAGTGCGACGCGCTGCTCGTCCCGACCGCTCCGCTGCAGCCGACGCTCGCGGAGGTGGCGGCCGACCCCGTCGCGGTCAACGCCCGGATCGGCACGTACACCAATTTCTGCAATCTCTTCGACATGTGCGGCGTCGCGGTTCCGGCGGGCGAGGTTGTTGAATCCGACGGCACCACAGCGCAATTCGGTGTCACAGTATTGGGGCGGGCCTTCGATGACGCCGTGGTGGCGGACATCGCGGCCCGGCTGGGCGGTGGTGACCGGGGCACCGTGGCGTCGTGGCCGGAGCGGGCGGGCGCCGGGGTGATGACGCTGGTGGTGGCCGGTGCGCATCTGCGTGATCAGCCGCTGGCCGGTCAGCTCCACGATCTCGGGGCGCGGTGGGACGGCCCGGCCCGCACGGCCGAGCGCTATCGCATGACGGCGCTGCCGTCGGGCAAGCCCGCGCTGGTGCGGCTGCCGCATGGCGGGCGGGCCTTCGAAGTGGAGCGCTGGTCGCTCTCGCCGGCGGCACTCGGGACGTTCCTGGCCGCCCTCCCGACGCCGATGGGACTGGCGGCGGTGGAACTCGACGACGGGTCCTGGGAGACCGGGTTCGTGTGCGCCGACGAAGAGGCCATCGCCGCGCCCGACATCTCGGAGTTCGGTGGCTGGCGCGCCTACCTGCGGGCCCGGGAGTTCGCGGTGCAGTGACATTAGCGTCGCGATGAGATCCAGCCGTGCGTACCAATTGGTATAGCCACACACCGATGACGGTGGCACTAGGCGGGTCGATGGTGGCATTCGAAACCGAAATATACGTCCGCTAGATCGCTTGCACAGGAGATTGTCAGGTTTGTGTTCTCACACGTGTTTCACGCGGTCGACGAGCGGGGCACCTGCGAGGACACCCGGCACAAACGAGCCAACCGCTAGAACTATTGCCGTCGTGCTTGTCACTGTCGGAGAACTGTTTTGCTGCGTCATGTCGACGAGGAATTGTCAATACCTGTGGATCGGCTTGTTTCAGGCGACCTCCGTTCCAGTTGATTCGGTCGGTGCCGAGTCCGCCGACGGGGTGATGTCGGTGGGTCGCTCGAGCAGTTTGCCTTTGTGGAAGATCGCGCCGGCCCGGACCAGAGCGACCAGGTGCGGTGCGTTGACGGCTCGCCAGCGGGCTTGCGCGGCGTCGATCAGCTTGTAAGCCATGGCCATTCCGGCGACGCGTGAACCCGGCCCCTTGGTCACCTTGGTCCTCAAACGTACCGTGGCAAACGTTGATTCGATCGGGTTGGTAGTGCGCAGATGGACCCAGTGCTCGGCCGGGTACTTATAGAACTCCAGCAGCACATCGGCGTCATCGACGATCTTGGCGACCGCCTTGGGGTACTTGGCGCCGTAGTCCACCTCGAACGCCTTGATCGCCACCTGCGCGTGGTCGATATCCTCGGCGTTGTAGATCTCCCGCATCGCCGCGATCGCCCCCGGATGAGCCGACTTTGGCAGGCAGGCAAGAACATTGGCCTGCTTGTGAAACCAGCACCGCTGCTCGCCGGTGGCCGGGAACACCTCACGCACGGCCTTCCAGAACCCCAGGGCCCCATCGCCGACGGCCAGCACCGGTGCGGTCATCCCGCGACGTCGGCACGACCGCAACAGATCAGCCCACGACTCGGCCGACTCCCGGTACCCGTCGGTGAGCGCGACCAGCTCCTTGCGGCCGTCAGCGCGCACACCGATCATCACCAGCAAACAGAGCTTCTCCTGCTCCAGGCGCACCTTGAGATGGATGCCGTCGACCCACAGGTAGACGTAGTCGGTGCCCGACAGATCACGGGCCTCGAAGGCCTTGGCCTCGTCCTGCCACTGCGTGGTGAGTCGGGTGATCGTCGTGGCCGACAAGCCGGCACCCGAGCCCAGGAACTGCTCCAACGCCGGACCGAAATCACTGGTCGACAAGCCATGCAGATACAGCAACGGCAACACCTCGGTCATCTGCGGCGACTTGCGCACCCACGCCGGCAGGATCGCCGAGGAAAACCGTTGCCGCTCACCAGTGTCCGGGTCAACACGTTTGTCATTGACCCGCGGCGCGGTCACACTCACCGCGCCCGCCGCGGTGAGCACCTCGCGCTCGCGGTGATAGCCATTGCGCACCACCAGCCGGTGCCCGTTCTCATCAAGCTCACCGGCATGAGCCTCGATGTAGGCGGCGACCTCAGCCCGCAACGCTGCGGCCAGCATCTGGCGGGCACCGTCGCGGACAATCTCATCGAGCAACGACCGCGACGAGCCAGCATCCTCGTTGGATGAATCCGCATCGTGAACTACCGTGAGCATGGGCGTACCTTCCCGAACCAGCGCGCCAACGCCGGCTCTTGATCAGACCTTCGACATTCAGATCATCCTCGGGAAGGTGCGCCCTTTCCTACGCCGCCTCGCCGAGGCTCATCCACAGGTTCTGATCATTGCTCCATGTCGACTCGGTCGGGTCAATAGCTGCCACCTAGTTGACGGTAGTAATGCAACTGTCTGGCAAGAGTTTTCGTCAAGAGAGTGATATCGATATTTGGGTCTATGAGTGAGACTGCAGGTTTGTTCAACACAGCCGATCGACTGGTATGGAGCTGCTCGCCGGCGGCAGGTCGTTCAAGTTCTCCACTGGACTTTGTAGACGTCTCTTCCCCCGTTGTGCAGCGCAATTGAAGCTCGGCGCCACCGATGGCCTCGTCGTTCAGTGGCGTGATCGCCTTCCGCGATGAGCACGGCCAGGCATGCCGCACCAATGTGCGACAACTACCAAACATGTTGCAGGAAAAGCTAATCAAAATCGACTGCGCAACATGACGGCGAATGTTCTCCGACGGCTTGTCCGAACGAGCTGGCTTCTGCTGCGCGATCTTATCGCGGCCTAGGTGTGATGTCCGGGGACGTTGTCCCGTTATGTATCGGTGAGCCTGTGTGACAGGGAAGGCCTCCGGTTGTGAAGTGGAGCTGTCTAGGAACCGCTTCACCAACCAGGAGGCCTTCGTGTCCCACGCTAACGCTGCATTAACCCCGCGCGCACGATTGAAGCTCGCCGAGCTCATCATCGAGAAGGGCTGGACCTATACCGCTGCGGCCAAGATGTTCATGGTCGCGCCTCGAACCGCCAAGAAATGGGCCGATCGCTTTCGTACCGAAGGCTCTGCCGGCATGGTCGACCGTAGCTCGCGACCGCACCGGAGCCCCACCAAGACCAGCGACCAGGTCATGCGTCGGATCGTGGACCTGCGGTGGCGCAAGCGGCTCGGGCCCGTGCAGATCGCCGGACGACTGGGCATGCCGGCGTCCACGGTGCACGCTGTGCTGACCCGGTGCCGGATCAATCGGTTGTCCTACATCGACCGCGTAACTGGCGAACCGCTGCGCCGCTATGAGCACGATCATCCCGGTTCGCTGATCCACGTCGACGTCACCAAATTCGGCAACATCCCCGACGGCGGTGGGCACAAGTTCCTTAGCCGACAACAAGGCAAGCGCAACCGGCAGCTGACCGCGCATCGCACCGGTGAACGTGCCGACGATTATCGACCGCGAATTGGAATTGCGTTCCTGCACACAGTTATTGATGATCACTCTCGGGTTGCGTACGTCGAGATCCAGTCCGACGAGAAAGCGGCCACCGCGATCGGTGTGTTGCAGCGCGCGGTGGCCTGGTTCGCCGAACGCGGCGTCACGGTGGAACGAGTCCTCTCAGACAACGGGTCGGCTTACAAATCCTTGGCCTGGCGCGGTGCCTGCGCCGAACTGAACATCAGCCACAAGCGAACCCGGCCATACCGGCCCCAGACCAACGGCAAGATCGAGCGATTCCATCGCACGCTCGGGGACGGCTGGGCCTACGCCCGGTTCTACGAATCCACCGAACAACGCAACACAGCCCTACCGAGCTGGCTGCATTTCTACAATCACCACCGAGCCCACTCCGCCATCGGAGGCCGCCCACCGGTCACTCGGCTGACCAACGTCCCTGGACATCACACCTAGGTAGCGCTGGCAGTGCAGTACCGCTCACGGACGCTAACCCCGACCGGCCCACTCAAGGGAGCCTTAACGACGTTCATGCGCGTACGGCGGCAATCCGATCCACGCAGCGTCTAGTCCTATCTTATTGAAGCGCATCAGGGTTAACGTGCCAATGCCTTCCGATCCAGTTAGCTGCGGAGGCGATGCGCACCTGCCATAGTGTTCGATATAGCTCATGGTCAAGGCTGTACCGGCCAGGCCCGGACCCGGCTGATCGCGGTGGTATTCGACGTCGCGGATTCACTTGGGGCTTGGAGCGCGGGACACCGCAGGTCGACGGCGTATTTCCTGTCGGTGGTCTCCACGATGTGCAGGTGCACTAAGTCCACATCGCCGAGTTCGTCGACAAGCACTCGATTTGCCCGTCAACGGCTTCGGTCGTCCCGCAGTGTCAGCCGGATGCGATTGTCGCATCGAACCGCCCGGTGATCGGTGCGGACTTTGGCGTTGGTCGACATGAACAGCGCCGGCGACTCGATCTTCAAATGAGCTGTGCGACGCCGCAATGCGAGGCATTTGCCAACCCGGTCAAACCAAGCGGTCGCGATTTGACGGTTCAGCCAATGTTCCGGTCGATCGGGGTGCCTTAGGTTTGCTGCATCTGTCTGTGCGTCACGCGTCGTGGGGCGGATGCTTCAACTACGAGAGGGTGAGACCAATGATCGCGGTGGCCGATGTAGTCAAGCCTGCCTCGGCGCTTGGCGGATTCTTCGCAATGTCATTGGACACGTTTGTGCAGATGTTTCGGCCGCCGTGGGCTTGGCGGGAGTTTCTTAACCAGACCTGGTTTGTGGCACGCGTTTCGCTGCTGCCCACGGTGCTGTTGGCGATTCCGTTCGTTGTGCTGACCACATTCACCGTAAGTACGCTGCTTGTCGAAATCGGTGCAGCGGATTTCTCCGGTGCCGGTGCAGCACTGAGCACTCTGACTCAAACTGGACCCATCGTTACGGTTTTGGTCATCACTGGTGCCGGCGCGACTGCCATGTGCGCCGACCTCGGTGCCCGGACCATCCGCGAGGAGCTAGACGCGCTGCGGGTGCTCGGCATCGATCCGATCCAGGCGCTGGTGGTTCCGCGAGTCCTGGCAGCGACTGTGGTGGCGTTGCTGCTGGCGTCGGTAGTCACCGTCACTGGCCTGGTCGGCGGGTTCTTCTTCGCCGTGTACTTCCAGCACGTCACGCCAGGCGCCTTCGCGGCGGGACTGACCCTATTGGTAGGAACTCCCGACGTGCTGGTCTGCCTGGGCAAGGCTGTCGTCTTCGGGGTCGCGGCTGGACTCATCGCTTGTTACAAGGGAATTCATGTCGGGGGAGGGCCCCAAGGGGTCGGCAATGCCGTGAATGAGACTGTTGTCTTCACATTCATGGTGCTGTTCCTGGTCAACGTGATCGCGACAGCGGTCGGCGTCAAGGTGGCATTGTGAGCCCGTCGACTCCGAGCGGCCGCCAGTCGCGATTGCACACCATCGTCGCGAAGATCGCTGACGAGTGGAACCGTATCGGTTCTCAGGCCCAGTTCTACAGCCAGACAGTCCGCGGTATCGGCGACGCGTTCGTTCACTACAAAGTCGAACTTGTCCGGCTGATCGCCCAAATGAGCTTGGGTACAGGTGCTTTGGCAATTATCGGCGGATCGATAGCGATCGTCGGATTTCTGACTCTGTCCGGTGGTTCGCTGGTGGCAGTGCAGGTGTACAGCTATTTGCAGCAGATCGGCGTTGGCGCGCTCGCCGGGTTCTCCTCGGCGTACCTCAATGTGAGGCTGATCGCGCCACTGGTTGCTGGCGTCGGTCTGGCCGCCACGATCGGGGCTGGCGCCACCGCACAGCTCGGCGCCATGCGGATCAGCGAGGAGATCGATGCACTCGAGGTGATGGGTATCAGGTCAGTGGCATATCTGACGTCGACCCGGGTGGTCGCGGGGATCATAGTCGTGGTGCCGCTGTATTGCGTCTCAGTCCTGATGGCCTTTTTGGCAACACGTTTCGGCACGACCTACATCTACGGTCAGTCGACCGGAGTTTACGATCATTACTTCAACACGTTCCTCAACCCCACCGACTTGCTGTGGTCGTTCTTGCAGGCAGTTTCGATGGCGGTGGTGGTGATGCTGGTGCACACCTATTACGGCTTCACAGCATCCGGCGGTCCGGCCGGGGTAGGAGACGCCGTGGGTCGGGCCGTGCGTACATCGATGGTCGCGGCGGTCGCTGTCACTCTATTGGTATCGCTAGCCATTTATGGCCAGTCCGGCAACTTCCACTTGGCGGGTTAGCAGCATGCCGACTAGAGCTCGAGACCAGCGTATTCACCCCGCTTTGTGGACCCTCATCCTGGTTGGCGTGATCGGGTTGTTCGTGTACGTGACGATGGCGCAATTTGCCGGCAGCTTCACCCGATACGTTCCGGTGACCGTGACGTCGGATCGCGCAGGGCTGGTGATGGATGCCGGAGCTAGGGTCAAGTTGCGCGGGGTTCAGGTCGGCCGGGTTTCGGCGATTCAGGCCGATACGGGTGCGGAAGGCACCGCAGTGCGGCTGAGGCTCGAGCTTGACCCGGGCCAGGTCGGTCACATTCCCGCCAATGTCCGCGCCGAGATCCGGGCCACCACGCTGTTCGGTGCCAAGTACGTCGATCTCGTGATGCCGAAAAGTCCTAGTGTCCAACATATTTCATCAGGTGCGGTGATCCCGTCGGACAACGTCAGCACCGAGGTCAACACGGTCTTCCAGAATCTATACAACCTGCTCGGAGAAATCGATCCGGCCAAGCTCAACAGCACACTCACCGCGCTGGCTGACGGCCTGCGGGGGGAAGGCCAGGCGATCGGTCAGAGCATCACCGATTACGACGAGGTCCTCAAGGCGCTCAATCCTCGTGCCGACACGATCCGCGCCGGCTGGCAATCGCTGCGCGGGTACAGCCAGACGTATGGCGCCACGGTCCCCGACATTGTGTCGATCCTCGATTCGGTGACCACGACCAGTGCGGCCATCACCGACAACGCCCGAGCGCTCGATGCCTTGTTGCTCAACGTGACTGGATTGGCACATAGCGGAACCAGCCTGTTCGCTCCGAACAAGGAGAATTTCGTCACCGCCATCAACGCGCTGCAACCGACCACCAGTCTGCTGCTCAAGTACAACCCCGAGCTCACCTGTTTGATCGTTGGTGGAAAATACTATCTGGACCACGGTGGGTATCAGGCCGTCGGGGGCAACGGTAGGTCAACCATCATCGACGCCGCCCTTCTGCTCGGCGACGACCCGTACAAGTATCCGGACAACCTACCGGTCGTCGGAGCCAAGGGCGGTCCCGATGGCAAACCCGGCTGCGGCTCGCTACCTGACGTTGCCAAGAACTGGCCGGTGCGTCAGCTGGTCACCAACACCGGATGGGGAAGCGGCGTGGACTGGCGCCCTAACCCGGGTATCGGATTCCCCGGCTGGGCCAACTACTTCCCGGTAACCCGGGCAGTCCCCGAGCCGCCGAGTGTGCGAAATTCTGACGGCGGTCCAGCCCCCGGACCTATCCCGTATGCGGGCGCCCCGGCCTACGGCGCCCCGCTATATGCGCCCGACGGAAACCCGCTGTACCCGGGCTTGCCGCCGGCACCGCAGCCCGGCACACCACGCGAGCCGGGGCCGCCACCGCCCGGCACCGAACCTTTCACGGTGCTGAATCCCGCAGCGCTACAACCGACACCCCAGGCGCCGCCACCGACACCCGCTGTGCCATCACCGTGACGACGGCACTCTGTTGAACTACCGCATCGAAAGGCCCCACGATCGTGAGAGATAAACTGCCAGGCACTATCTGGCGTCTCACCGTGTTCCTGGCGGTCTGCCTGTTCTTCATGTTCGCGATGTTCGCGGTGTTCAGCCAGTTGCGCTTTGAGGACCAGCGGGTGTACCACGCAGCGTTCGCAAACGTATCGGGTCTCGAACGTGGGCGGTTCGTCCGGATCGGCGGTGTCGAGGTCGGTAAGGTCAAGGACATCGTCGTGCAACCCGACGCGACCGTACTGGTCACATTCGGCACCGACGACTCCGTCGTGCTGACCCGCGGCACCCACGCCGTCATCCGGTACGACGACTTGATCGGAGGCCGCTACCTCGCATTGGAGGAGGGCGCGGGCAGTCCACAGCGGCTCAATCCGGGCGACACCATCGCCTTGGCGAATACCTCGCCCGCGCTCGATCTCGACGCGCTGATCGGCGGCTTTCGGCCGCTGTTCCGCGCGCTGGACCCTGATCAGGTCAACGCCTTGACCAGTCAGCTGATCAGTGCTTTCGAGGGGCAGGGTGACACTATCTCCGGATTTTTCGAGCACGCCGCGACGTTGACCAACACGCTGGCCGATCGTGATCAACTGATCGGCCAGGTGATCGGCAATCTGAACACCGTGCTCGGCTCCCTGGGGGATCAGCGGAGCCAGTTCGCCAAAGCTGTCGACTCGCTGTCTCAATTGGTCACAACGCTGGCCGACCGCAAGCAGGACATCAGCAATGCGGTCGCGTACACCAATGCCGCCGCCGGGACTATCGCCGACCTGCTGGCCCGGTCGCGTCCACCGCTGCAGCAAGTCGTCCATGAAACCGACCGCACCGCAGGGCTTGTCGTCGCGGACAAGGATTACATGGACAACCTGCTCCGAACCTTGCCCGATAAGTACCAACTGCTGGCGCGCCAGGGCGTCTACGGCGACTTCTTCAGCTTCTACCTGTGCGACGCCGTGCTGAAGGTCAACGGCAAAGGGGGACAACCGGTCTACATCAAGGTGGCGGGTCAAGACAGTGGAAGGTGTGCGCCGAAATGAAGTCCTTCTCCGAACGGAATCCGTTGGTGCTGTGTGCCGTCGGTGTGGCCGGGACCGTCGGGATGGCACTTTTTGCGCTCAACTACGACAAGGTGCCTCTGATCAATCAGGACAAGAACTATTCGGCCTACTTCGCTGATGCGGCGGGCCTGATCCCCGGTGCTGCCGTGCAGGTTTCGGGATACCGGGTGGGCAAGGTGGACAGCCTTGGCCTAGACGGTCCCCGGGTCCTCGTGACGTTCAACTTGGACAAGGGCATCCACCTAGGCGACCGTACGGAGGCTTCAATCCAAACCAGGACCGTGCTCGGATCAAAGATTCTCGAGATCACGCCGCGTGGCGGCGGCCAGCAAAACGCTCCAATTCCGTTGGAACGCACCCGATCCCCCTACCAGCTTCCTGACGCGTTGGGGGATCTGACGTCGACGATCAGTGGGCTAAACACCGACCAGCTGTCTCAGGCATTGACAGTGCTGACCGATACCTTCAAGGACACGCCTGCTCCGCTGAAGGTGGCCGTGGCCGGGGTGGGCCGGTTCTCGGACACCCTCAACCAGCGCGACGCGCAACTTCGCAACCTGCTGGCCAATGCCAGAAAGGTGACCGGAGTATTGGCGGAGGACAGCGACAAGATCGTCGCTCTGGTGCAGTCCAGTAACGCTCTGCTGGTTCAGTTGCGTACTGAAAGTGCTGCAGTGGAACAGATCTCGAAAAACATTGCGGCGGTAACCGAACAGGTGCGCGGGCTGATCGGCGAACACCGGAACACGCTCAAGCCGGCGCTGGAGAAACTCAACGGCACGTTGGCCATCCTGGATCAGCACAAGGACCAAATCCAGTCGGCGATAAAGAAGCTCAACTCCTATGCGATGTCCCTCGGGGAGTCAGTCGCGTCCGGACCGTTCTTCAAGGCCTACCTGTCGAACCTGCTACCGGGGCAATTCGTCCAACCGTTCGTCGATGCCGCGTTCTCCGATTTGGGGTTGGACCCGCACGTTTTGGCACCGTCGGAGCGCACAGACCCTCAAGTGGGACAGCGCGCCACCCCGGCGCTACCCGTGCCCTACCCGCGTACCGGTCAGGGCGGTGAACCGCACCTCAATCTGCCTGACGCCATCACCGGTAAGCCCGGAGATCCACGGTATCCGTACCGGGAGCCGCTGACGCCACCGCCACCGGGTGGACCGCCGCCGGGACCGCCGGCAACGGCGCCGCCCGGACTTGAACCGGTTCCGGCGCCCACCAGCGCTCCGCTGCTGGCTCAGGATCCGGTCGAGGCGCCACATGTCAATGGCGGTGGGCAATGATGACCCGCAGCACCAAGCGCATCACCATTGCCGCAGGGCTCGCGGTCGCCCTCGTGGTCGGGCTGTTCATGGTTGTGAGAACTACAGCGAACGCACACCGCATCCATGTCGTTGGCTACTTCGCCAACAGCAACGGTGTTTACACCGGCGATGAAGTCCGCATCTTGGGCATCCCCGTCGGAACGATCGACCGCATCGAACCCCAACAACAGCGGGTGAAAATCTCTTTCTCTTATGACGCCAAGTATCAGGTGCCAGCCGATGCGAAAGCCGTTGTGCTGTCGCCCTCCCTGGTGTCGGTCCGGGCGATTCAGCTCACCCCGGCGTACACCGCGGGACGCGTGATGACCGACGGTGCCACAATTCCCCTGAACCGCACTGCGGTTCCGGTCGAGTGGGATGATCTGCGGGTCCAATTGCAGAAGCTGACCGAGTCGCTGCAACCGACGCAACCGGGTGGGGTCAGCCCGCTCGGCGCGTACGTGAACACCGCGGCCGAGAACCTACGCGGTGAGGGTCCGAGCATTCGGGACACTCTGATCAAGACTTCCCAGGTGTTTTCGGCGCTAGGCGATCACAGCGACGACATCTTCTCCACCGTAAAAAACATCTCCACGCTGGTGACCGCATTGAAAGACAGCCACGATGTGTTGCGGCGCCTCAACATCAATCTGGCGGACATCACGGGCCTGCTGGCACGCGATCCCGATCAGGTCGCTCACGCGCTGTCCGGCGTGAACTCCGTGGTGGGTGACCTACAGACGTTTGTCGCGGCGAACCGCGAGACGCTGGGCACCACGTCGGACAAACTCGCCGCAGTCACGTCGACGCTCAATGGCAGCCTCGATGACGTCAAACAGACGTTGCACACGCTGCCGACCGTGCTGCAAAACTTCGTCAACATCTATCAACCGTCGCAAGGCGCCCTCACCGGTGTGCTGGCATTGAACAACTTCGCAGACCCGATCTCGTTCCTGTGCGGCGCAATTCAGGCCGCCTCGCGCCTCGGTGCCGATCAGTCGGCCAAGCTATGTGTGCAGTATCTGGCGCCGATCGTGAAGAACCGGCAGTACAACTTCCTGCCGATCGGCGAGAACCTGTTTGTCGGACAATCCGCCCGGCCCAACGAAATCACATACAGCGAGGACTGGATGCGCCCCGATTACGTGCCGCCGGCACGTCCAGGTACCCCCGCGGCTCTGCCGCCGGCCGCGCCTAGTCAGGCACCGGCAGGTCCGCCGCTGCCAGCGGAGTCGGCCGATCCTGCCACCGGTCTACAGGGGTTGATGGCACCACCCGGAGGTGGCTCATGAGATGTCGCGCTGCTGCGGTGATCTCGCTCCTGGTGGTCGTGCTGTCAGGATGTCAATGGCGGGGCGTGAACTCGCTGCCGCTGCCCGGTACCGCCGGACATGGCGCCGGCTCGTTCACAATCCAGGTCGAACTGCCCGACGTCGACAACATCCAACGCAACTCGCGGGTCCGGGTCGGCGATGTCACCGTGGGCACCGTTACCAGAATCGATCGTCAGGGTTGGCACGCGTTGCTCACGCTCACGCTCGACGGCAGTGTGAACCTGCCCGCCAATGCGACGGCCAAGATCGGGCAGACGAGCTTGCTGGGCTCCAAGCATATTGAATTGGCTCGGCCGACGGCCACAGCTCCGGAGGGCCGTCTCCACGACGGTTCGCGGATCGCGCTCACCTCGGGGAGCTCCTATCCAACGACGGAAAAGACCCTGGCGGCAATGTCATTGGTGCTCAACGGTGGAGGCATCGGCCAACTCCAGGACATCACCCGAGCGCTGAGCACAGCATTCGCCGGCCGAGAGCAGCAGCTACGCAGCCTGCTGACTCAGCTCGACGAGTTCATCGCACACCTCGATGACCAAACCAGTGACATCATCGACGCGACCGCGGCGCTGAACAATCTGGCCGGCCAGGTGGCGAGCCAACAGCCGGTGCTGGACAAGGCGATTCGGACCGTGCCGGACGCACTTTGGGTGCTCAAGGACGAACGCGGCAAGCTGGCCGACGCGCTGGATGCGATCGGCAAATTCAGTGCGGTGGCGGCCGATTCGGTGAACAAGACCAAGGAAGACCTGGTCCGTGAACTGCAGGCCGTTGGCCCGGTACTGGCCTCGCTGGCCAACGCCGGACCGGATCTCACCAGATCACTGAGCTTCTTCGGCACCTTCCCGTGGCCCAACGAAACGCTTGAGAATTGGTTCCGCGGCGACTACGCCAACCTCACCGCAGTCATCGATCTCACCTTGAGTCGGATCGACGCGGGCCTGTTCACCGGGACGCGGTGGGAGGGCAAACTCACCGAGCTCGAGATGCAGTGGGGCCGAACCATCGGGCAGATGCCGAGCCCGTACACCGCGGGCAATCCACTTGTCGCGCCGTATCACTGGGATCAGGGGCACTGACATGCGAATGAACCGGAAGATCTGGATGCAACTGGCGGTGTTGTTCGTCGTCACCACAACAGCGTTCGTCGTCATGGCGATCGGGTATGTGCGACTGCCCAACCTGTTGTTCGGTATCGGGCACTACCAGGTCACTGTGCAATTGCCGGAGACCGCCGGTCTTTACGAACGGGCGAACGTCAGCTACCTGGGAACGGAGGTGGGGCAGGTCAAGTCGTTGGCGCTGACCGCGCGCGGGGTCGATGCTGTGCTGTCGCTGCGCTCGGACGTCAAGATCCCCTCCGATCTGGACGCGCAGGTGCACAGCACGTCGGCGGTCGGGGAGCAATACGTGGCGCTGCTGCCGCGGGCCGGACAGTCGGCACCCCTGCGCAACGGCGACGTCATCCCAGCCGACCGGACCACGGTTCCGCCGGATGTCAACGAGCTGTTGGACGCCACGAACAGAGGGCTGCGGGCGATACCCGGGGACAACCTGAAGACCGTGATCGACGAATCCGCCACTGCGGTTGGCGGGTTGGGGCCGGAGCTGTCCCGCATCGTCAAGGGATCAACCACTCTCGGCGCGGGCGCCCGTGCGCACCTCGATGACCTGACCAATGTCATCGACAACGGTGGACCGCTGCTCGATACCCAGACCGACACCGCAGATGCGGTGCAGGCGTGGGCCGCTCACCTGGCCCACGTGACCAAACAGATCAAGGACAGCGATCCCGCGGTGCGCGGGATATTGCAGCACGGCCCCGAGGCCGCGGACCAGGTACGCCAACTGTTCGACCGATTGCAGCCCACGTTGCCGATCATGCTGGCCAACCTTGCCAATATCGCGCCGGTCCTGGCCACCTACAACGCCAGCCTGGAACAGATTCTCGTGCTGCTGCCGGTTGGTACCGAGGCTGTGCAGGGCGTGACGCTCGCCAACAGGGATATGCCGCAGAAGTACCGGGGCGCCTATCTGAGCTTCAACCTCAACGTCAATCTGCCGCCGCCATGCACGACCGGGTTTCTGCCCATTCAGCAGCAGCGACAGGCGGTGTTGCAGGACGCCCCGAACCGGCCGGCGGGCGACGTGTACTGCCGCGTGCCGCAAGACTCGATGTTCAACGCCCGGGGAGCACGCAACCTGCCATGCATCACCCGCCCCGGCAAGCGGGCGCCGACCGTCAAAATGTGCGAGAGCGACCAGAACTATGTGCCGCTCAACGACGGCTTCAACTGGAAAGGCGACCCGAACGCCACGCTGTCAGGGCAGGACATCCCGCAACTGCCGCCGGATTCCGCGCCCGCGGCCAAACCACCGCCACCGATCGCGGCAGCTACCTACGACCCGGCCACCGGGAACTACGTCGGTCCCGACGGCAACGTGTACACCCAGGCCGATCTCGCCCAAACCGCACCTAAGGAGCAGACATGGCAGTCGATGTTGACGCCGTCGGCGAAGTAGCCGACACCGAAGTAGCCGACGAGGCAGAGCAATTGACGAATGAGGGAGACGTCGGGGCGTCCCAGCGGCGCCCGGGTATGCGCGCCCTGATCATCGGGGGCATAGTGACCGCCGCCGCTGCGGCCGGTGTCGTCGGCTGGCTCGGCGTCCAGTATCGCCACCAGGCACAGGATCAGCAGCGGCAGGAGCAATTCCTGCAGGCCGCGCGGCAGGGTGCGATCAACCTGACCACCATCGACTTCGCCGAGGCCGACGCCGATGTGCAACGCATCGTCGACGGGGCGACCGGTCCGTTCTACGACGATTTCCAGAAACGAGCGCAACCGTTCGTCGGCGTCGTGAAACAGGCCAAATCAAAATCGATCGGAACGGTGACGGCTGCGGGCCTGGCCTCCGTGCAGGGCGATGAGGCACAGGCGCTGGTCACCGTCTCGGTGAACACCACCAATGCCGGTGCGGCAGAGCAGAAGCCGCGACTGTGGCGGATGCGGATAGACATGCAACGGGTGAACGATGTGGTCAAGGTATCCAACGTCTCGTTCGTGCCATGACGCAGCAGTACATCTCACGAAAGGGGCAACGATGACCGAGACCGCGATAGCCGAACATGACCTCACGACCGACGACGAGCCGGTGGACGCCATCCCCACAGATCGGCCAGAAGTCGCGGCGAAGAAACGGAACTGGTATCGCGTCCTGGGTCTCGTGGTGCTGCCAGTCGTCGTCCTGGCGCTCGGTGTCGCCGCCGGGTACCTTAAATGGCTGAGCGGATCGGCAAGCGAATCCGCCCATGCCCGTGCGGAATCCGTGCAAGCGGCCACCGATAGCACCGTCGCGATGTTGTCGTACCGACCGGACACCGTCGAAAAGGACCTCGGCGCGGCCGAAGGCCGGTTGACCGGGACTTTCCGCGACTCCTACGCCAAATTGGTGCACGACGTCGTCATCCCCGGGGCCAAACAGCAGTCGATTTCCGCGGTCGCGACCGTGCCGGCAGCGGCCGTGGTCTCGACCACCCCGCGTCACGCGGTAGTGGTGGTCTTCGTTAACCAGACGACCATCGTGGGCAACGGGGCACCGACCAATACCGCCTCGAGCGTGCGGGTGACACTGGACAAGGTGGGATCGAGTTGGCTGGTCTCGGACTTCACACCCGTATGAGCGGGTCGGTATGCGGTCGGAAGTTGATGTCGAGTGCTGTTGCAGCAGCAGGGGCGTTCGTGCTGTCCCCGGCATCGCCTGGACACGCCGATGCGGTGGCATACCTAACCAACGTCACCCTTGGTCCGGGCTATTACTTCGCGAGCGCCGATGCGGCCCTGCAGTACGGCTACCGATTGTGCGACAAGGTGCGCCGCGGCGAACCGTACGCCCTCATCCTAGCGGCAGTGAAGGACGACGTCGGCGACCCCGGCGAATATCAGACCGCCTTCTTGCTCAACCAGGCTGTGAACGAACTTTGCCCGGCAGCAATCTGGCAGCTACGCAATTCAGCAGCTCACCACCGAGCTGGAGGAACGTCATGATGGTGAAAAAAGCGGTGGCAACAATGGTGCTCGCTGTCACCGCACTGACTGGGGCCGCTACTGCCGCTGCCGACAACCACCGACTCAACGACAGCGTCGCGGTAAATGTCTATACCGTGCAACACCACGCCGGGTGCACCAGCGAGCTACGGGTCGATCCGGCGCTACAACTGGCCGCCCAGTGGCAGGCCGTCGACATGCTGAACAATCGCGCGCTTGACGCTGATCTGGGATCTGACGGATCAACCACCCAAGATCGGGCACGTGCCGCCGGATTCCACGGCCGGGTCGCTCAGACTGTGGCGATCAATCCGGCGATGGCGATTACCGGAGTCGAGATCATGCGCCAATGGTTCAACGACCCAGCGGATCTCGCGATCATGTCGAACTGTGCCAACACTGCCATCGGGGTCTGGTCAGAGAATGCCCTGGACCGGACAGTAGTGGTTGCGGTCTACGGACAACCTGCCTGACTGATTGAGGCCCCTTGTGTCGAACGAAGTTGGCCACCGGCGACGCCTGCTACGTTGCGCATCGGTATGCCCTGGATCGTGACGAGCTGCGACGTCGGAACGATGACGCGGTACCCGTCCGTGACCGTCTGATCGGGCTAGAGTATTTATGGGCGCAAGGCCAGTAGCAGTGGAGGAGGCGTGTCCCTCGGTGCGCACAGATGTTCCCGGACCCACGTGGCCAGCAGGCGGCCGACGAGCGGTGCGGCGTAGCGGGATAACCACGTTGCCCGGGGAAGCAACTAGCTTCATCGGGCGCCGTGACGTGCTAACAGCGATCCGGTCCCGGATCGGGAGCGGAGCGCGGCTCGTTACGCTCGTCGGTATCGGTGGCATTGGCAAGAGCCGGGTCGTTGTCCAGGCGGCACGACAGTTGACGCCGGTGTTTCCCGACGGGGTCATCTACGTGGATCTGACCCAATTAAGACACCGTGAGCTCTTGGCCCAAGCGGTCTTGGATGCCGCGGGCATACCGCCGGCTGCCAGCGAAGAGGCAGCGGAATACTTGATCCGTAGCCTGGCTGGGAAAGCTGTACTTATCGTGCTCGACAACTGCGAGCACCTGCTTGCCGCGTGCGCGGAACTCGTAGCCCTGCTGTTGCGTCGAACGGCAGGGGTGGCGGTTCTGTCTACGAGTCGAATGCCACTCGGCACAACCGGCGAATGGTTAATCCCAGTGCAGCCGTTGGCCGTTAGCGGCCAAGACGCCGACGGTGTCGCGCTGTTCGTTGACCGGGTCCAGTCGGTGCAATCAGCCTTCGTCGTCGACGCCGCCAATATCGGACGGATCGAGGCGCTATGCGCGCGGTTGGATGGCCTTCCGCTAGCCATCGAACTCGCCGCGCGTCGGATGCGTGTACTGTCGCTCGACCAACTTATCGACCGTCTGGAGGACCGCTTCCGGATTCTGACGGAGGCTCCCAACGACGTGCCCGAACGACATCGCAGCCTGCGGGCGGTATTCGACTACAGCTATGAACAGTGTTCGCCTGACGAAAGTCGGCTGTGGGCACAGGCATCGGTATTCGTCGGTAGCATCAGCCTGGAGGCTCTGGAGGCGGTCTGTGTTCCAGACGGTCCGGTGACGGCACTAGATCTGGTTGACGGATTAGTCCAGCGGTCGATCCTGATTCGGTCGGAGTCCGTCAACGGCGCCCGTTACCGGATGCTGGAAAGTATCCGCGAATACGGAATCGACCGTCTGCATGACGAACTCGATACGGTGCAGTTGCGCCACCGGCATCGTGGTTACTTCTCTGAAGTCGCGCGGCGCGCCGAACGTCATTGGTTTGGACCGCGGCAAGCTGATTGGAGCGAGGAGCTCCGTTTAGAGCTGCCCAATCTGCGGGCTGCACTGGACTCATTTCTGAGCGATGGTGAGTGGGAGGCCGCCGCTGAGATGGTGGCCGATCTGTGGCCGTTCTGGCTGGCTCATGGACATTTGCACGAGGGTCGGATGTGGTTCCAGCGATCCCGCGTCGACGACTATCCAAGTCCCAAGACGATGTGGGTGTCGGCCTGGATTGACCTGCTTGAGGGCGATGTCGAGACATCGACCCGACGGCTGAAGATCAGCGTCGCCCTATCGCAGAAACTCGGGGACATTCGCTCGCTGGCGAATGCGACAGCGCTGCAGGGCGCCGTGGCGCTCGTTAAGGGCGACCTGGAAACCGGCGCATCGCTGTACGAGCGGTCACTCGAGATCAACGCCACAACCGACGACCCTGCCGGAAGGGCCTTCATATATCTGCAGCTGGGCGAGATTTACTGCGCCGCCGGAAGACCCGACGACGCACTAGTCTGCGCACAGAAGAGCCGCGAGCTTAGCGAACCTTTGGGTGAGCAGGCCTGCTCCTCCTATGCCATGTGGGTACAGGCACTCGCTATGCACATCAGCGGGGACAACTCGGCCGCGGAGGCAATGGCCAGCACGGCGATGCTGACGAAGTACCGGCTTCACGATCGTCTGGGCATGATGCTGCTCGCCGAGCTGCTCGCTTGGATCGCTGTGGATAACGGCGAATTTGACCGCGGTGCCGTGCTTTTAGGGGCGACATCGGAAATCTGGGTATCCGTGAGCAGCCAGTTGATGGGACTCGGCTCGCTGATCACACTCAGGGATCAGGCGATGGCGACGTTGCGTGGTGCTTTGGATGCGCCGGTGCTCGACACGGCCTGGCAGCGCGGAACAGGCATGGCTGAAGACGACATGATCAAAACCGCCATCAGGGGCGCGGGCAGTCCCGCGGCCGGCACCGAGGATGTGCCCTCGCCGAACACCCCGGTCTCGCCGCTCACCAAACGCGAAATCGAGGTCGCCCGGCTGATCGCTGAAGGACTCAGCAATCGCGAACTCGCGAGGCGGTTGGTGATTGGCCAGCGGACGGTGGAGACACACGTGACCAACATCCTGACCAAGGCGGGACTGGACCGTCGCGGACAGGTAGCAAAGTGGCTTGCCGACCAAGGCGTCCGTAGCGAATCGGTATAAGCACCGATGCTGGGTCCGCCCAGCGGGCGGACGATCGGTGAATGACACAGACACACAACGCGACGCTCCTGGTCATCGGGGAGGGAGCAGTTGTCGGTTTCACCCGGACCGAATGTCTTTCAGGGCTGTATCCATGTCCGATTGACGCAACAGACCTCCATACGGCCGCGCTCGTGGCCAGTCGTTTGGAGCCAGATTCCATGGGATGCGCACCGCTGTCACTACTGCGCGTGCACGCGCCCACGGAGGAGTTCACCGTTGATTCCAGTGCTCGGTCAATCCCGTTTGTGCGGAAGGCGCGGCTCCTGGCGGGCTTGATCGGCGATGCGGTACTGGCCGGCGTTGCGTCTGGTGCTGTGGTGAGCACCCGTGGTGATGAGTCGGCGCGAGCTGAGCTGCGCGATGAGATCGCCGCGTACTTGGAAGCAGCGGGATTCGGCGTAGCCCTTGAGATTCCGGGCTGGACCTTGTCTGTTGCGCCTACGCTCCGTGAGATCCGTACTGCGTAGGTAGTTGCCCGGATGTCAGCGGTCACGTATTTCCCCAGGTTTGAGGGGTTGTCCGTCACGTAATTCCCCACCCTGGCTGTCACGTAATTCCCCACCCTGGGCGGTGTGTCTGCCTGGTGTGGGCCTCGTTTACCGGTTCGCTCTGCATCCATCTGATGGTGGATGGAAGGGCGCTGATGGCGAGGAGAAGTATCGTGATGCTCGATTTGGTCGAGTTGTTCACCCACTGGCACGCGGGCCGTTCGCAGGTCCAGTTATCGGAGTCGCTGGGCATTGACCGCAAGACCGTCCGCAAATATTTGGCTCCGGCGGTCGCGGCGGGTATCGGCCCGGGTACGGAGCCGCTGACCGCGCCACAGTGGTCGGAGCTGATCGGCGGGTGGTTCCCGGAACTGTCCGATCCTGCGGCGCGGGCGCTGACCTGGCCGCTGATCGAACCGCACCGGGACCAGATCAAGACCTGGCTCGATGCCGATGTCACGATCGCCACGATCGCTCAGCGGTTGCGGGACGAGCATGCGGTAGCGGTGTCGGAGTCCTCGGTTCGGCGTTGGATCGCAACACATTTCGCGGAAGAGGTGGCACGAGCGAAGGTGACCGTGCCGCGCGGGCCGGTCGAGCCGGGCAGTGAAGCGCAGATCGACTACGGTCGCCTGGGCATGTGGTTCGATCCCGCGGTGGGCCGCCGGGTGGCGGTGTGGGCGTTCGTGATGGTGTTGGCGTGTTCGCGGCACCTGTTCGTGCGCCCGGTGATCCGGATGGACCAAACCACCTGGTGCGCTTGCCATGTCGCGGCGTTCGAGTTCTTCGGCGGGGTCCCGGCCCGGTTGGTGTGTGACAACCTCAAGACCGGGGTGGACAAACCCGACCTGTATGACCCGAAGATCAACCGCGCCTATGCCGAGCTGGCCACCCACTACGGCACCCTGATCGACCCGGCGCGGGCGTTCAAACCCAAAGACAAACCCCGCGTCGAACGGCCCATGCAATACATCCGGGATTCGTTCTGGCGCGGCCGCCAGTTCGACGGGCTGCCCGCGATGCAAACCGACGCCCAGCGCTGGAGCATCGAGGTGGCCGGGGCGAGGTCGTGTCGGGCACTGGAGGGCGCGCCGCCGTTGCGGGTGTTTGAAGCGATCGAAGCCAGCGCGTTGATCGGGTTGCCGCCCAGAGTATTTGAACTGTCCACCTGGTCGATCGGCACCGTCGGCACCGACGCGCACCTCAAGGTCGGCAAGGCGTTGTACTCGGTGCCGTGGCGGCTGATCGGGCAACGCCTGCATGCCCGCACCGCCGGCGACGTGGTACAGGTCTTTCACGCCGATGCGGTGGTGGCCATCCACGTGCGCCGCCCATCGGGGCGCTCGACCGACTTCGCCCATTACCCGCCGGAGAAGGTCGCGTTCGCGATGAAAACCCCGACCTGGTGCCGGCGCACCGCCGAACTGGTCGGCCCGGCCTGCGTCGCGGTGATCGCCGCGTTCATGGCCGACAACGCCATCCACCATCTGCGCGCCGCGCAAGGAGTGCTCGGGCTGCGCGACAAACACGGCTGCGACCGGTTGGAGGCCGCGTGCGCCCGCGCCATCGCCGTCGGTGACCCGTCCTACCGCACCATCAAAGGCATCCTGGCCGCCGGCACCGAACACGCCGGCGACGAACCGCCCGCCAGCACCGGCGCGGCGGGGGCGTTTCTGCGTGGCCCCGACCAGTTCGGCACCGATACCGGCATCATCGCCTGATCGTCACCAATTCCACACTGCTGCAACATAATCAACCTTCAAAGGAAGCCCACCATGTCTATCTGTGATCCGGCGCTACGCACCGCGCTGCGCACCCTGAAACTGTCCGGCATGCTCGACACCCTCGATGCCCGGCTCGCCCAAACCCGCGACGGCGGCCTCGGCCACCTCGAATTCCTGCAAGCCCTCTGTCAAGACGAGATCGCCCGCCGCGAATCCGCCGCTCTCACACGGCGATTGCGCCGCGCCAAGTTCGAAGAACAGGCCACCTTCGAAGACTTCGACTTCACCGCCAACCCGAAACTGCCCGCCGCGATGCTGCGCGACCTGGCCGCCCTGCGCTGGCTCGACGCCGGCGAATCAGTCATCCTCTACGGCCCCGTCGGCGTCGGCAAAACCCATGTGGCACAAGCACTCGGACATCACGTAGCCCGCCGCGGCGGGGACATCCGCTTCGTCAAATGCGCCCGCATGCTCGCCGACCTTGCCGGCGGACACGCCGACCGCACCATCGGCCAGCGCATGCGCGAGTACACCCGGCCCCTGGTACTGATCGTCGATGACTTCGCGATGCGTGAGCACACCACCACCCAATCCGACGATCTCTACGATCTGGTCTCCGACCGGGCCATCGCTGGCAAACCCCTCATCCTGACCAGCAACCGCGCCCCCAAAGACTGGTACCCGCTGTTCCCCAACCCCGTCGTGGCCGAATCCCTACTCGACCGACTGATCAACACCAGCCACCAAGTCCTCATGGACGGACCCAGCTACCGACCCCGGAAACGACCCGGCCGCACCACCACCTAGACAACGCCCGCCCCGACCGGTAAGACCAACACGAGGCCCACACCTGGGGAATTACGTGACAGCAACCCCTGGGGAATTACGTGACCGACGACACCCGGATGTATGCACCGCCCCCGGAATGAAAACTCGATCTAGTGGGGCTGGACAGCCACCGCCATCGAAAACCTACTGCGGCCATTGGAGTTAATCATGCGATTCGTGATGTTGACGGAGTGCGAGACCCAGACGGGCACCACCCACCACCGTCGGTATTGGGACATGGTGCAGGAGGCGGTCTTCGCCGAGGAGATGGGCTTTGATGCCTGGGGGACCTCAGAGCACCACTTTTTTGCCGACCTGGCAGTGACCCCGTCGCCGGAATGTCTGTTTACGGCAGTGGCCATGCGCACCAACCGGATTCGGCTGCGACACATGAGCCGGCTGATCTCGACCGTGCATCCGGTTCTGGTTGCCGAGCAGCTGGCGACGACGGACATCTTCTCCAATGGTCGCGTCGAGATGGCCACGGCACGCGGCAATACCCTGCTTCAGCTGGACGCGTTTGGGGTGTCGCTTGACGAAACAAAGGGCCGTTCCGAAGAAGCCTTGGACCTGATCGTGAGGGCACTGACCAACGAAACCTTCAGTCATGACGGCAAGTACTGGGGCAACATTCCCGAACGCTGTCTGACTCCCAAAGGAGTTCAGGAACCACACCCGCCGCTCTACAAGATCGTTCAGAGCGTGGAGTCGGCCGAGGACGCTGCCCGGAAAGGTCTCGGCATGGTGACGTGTGACTTGTACCTCGGCTGGGAGAACCTCGAACCGCAGATGAAGGCGTACTGGGGTGTTCCCGAATCCGAGATCAAGCCGGTGGGTGCCTATGCAGTGCGGTCGGCCGGCGCCTTCGCGATGACGGCAGTCTGCGCCGAGACCAACGACGAGGCCATGCGGCGAGCAGAACCCGGACTTCTGCGGGCGGCGCGCGCAATCATCAACGACATCTACGCGCAGCTGGCCGAACGCTCCGACAGCGGATACCACGGCTTCGAGCGGGTCAAGGAACTTCGGGATCATGTCGACGACGCGCGCTACCTTCGCGACCTGTCTCCGACGATCATGGTCGGCGACCCCGACCATTGCATCGAGCAGATCGCTCGGTACCAGGCGCTGGGCGCCGACGAGATCGTGTTGAAGATCGACGGC
Organism: Mycobacterium toneyamaense; assembly: GCF_055384815.1. NCBI lineage: Bacteria > Bacillati > Actinomycetota > Actinomycetes > Mycobacteriales > Mycobacteriaceae > Mycobacterium > Mycobacterium toneyamaense. Next base: position 3,722,222 of record NZ_AP040333.1, on the reverse strand, counting down.
GACACCCACGCGAACATCATGAGCACCATCGAGTACTTCGGCCGGTATGTCATTCCGGTCTTCAAGAACTCGTCAGCGGTGGTCAACGCCGGCACGATCGGGGTGCTGCCGGGTGATCCGAACCAGAAGACCAGCTGGAAACTCGCCGAGGCGCGCTGACCATGTCGTCGCCAACCCTCGACCGCACTGGCCTCGCCGCCGTGCATCGCGCCGTGTCGAACGCGATCGATGAGCACGACGCTGCCGCACTGGCCGCGCTCTATGAATCCGACGGGACACTGATGCCACCGAGCGGCATGGTGATCCGCGGCCGTTCGGCCATCGAGGACACGTTGCGGGCAATGTTCACGCAGGGGCTATGCGGTCAACGTGTCGAAGTCGACGAGTTCTTCACCTCCGGAGACCTCGCGGTGGAGATAGGCCGATCCGTCGCTGACGTCCGCGACCCGGCAACGGGTTCGATGACAACATTGGCGGGCAACTACCTAATCGTCCACCGTCGACAGGCGGACGGTTCCTGGTCCATGTCGCATGACATCTGGACCTCCGTTCCGGATGGTGCACATGCGGATTGACGAGTACGCCGAATTTGACGGGGTAGGTCTGGCAGGTCTGATCCGCAGCAATCAGATCAGCGCGGCCGAGGTCCAGGCGGTGTCCCGGACCGCGATCGAATCGCTACAGCCGCAGCTGAACGCGGTGGTGGACGGACCCTGGCAGCAGCCGCTGAAGTACAACGCGAATGGACCGTTCGCGGGAGTTCCGTTCGTGCTCAAGGACATTCTGTTGCACGCGGCGGGTGTGCCCACCCACTGCGGCAGCAGATTGTTCGGCACCGGCATGGTCCACGACCACGACACCGAGCTGATGCGTAGGTTCCGCGAGGCTGGCCTAGCCGCGATGGCCACCACTCGCACCCCAGAATTCGGGCTCAGCGCGGGTACCGAGCCTGTGCTGGGCGGGGCTACCCGCAATCCGTGGGACATTTCACGCACCCCGGGCGGGTCCAGCGGCGGCACCGCGGCATTGGTCGCAGCGGGTGCGGTTCCGTTGGGGCACGCCAACGATGGCGGGGGATCGATCCGCATCCCGGCATCATTCACTGGGCTAGTGGGGCTCAAGCCTAGTCGTGGCCGAATCCCGATCGGCCCTGATCTTCAGGAAGCGATGTACGGCTTGGCCACTGAGCTGGCGATCACTCGCACGGTGCGTGACACCGCGGCGATGCTCGACGCAGTCAGTGGATTCGCATCAGGGGAGAAGTTCACCATGTTGGCGCCTGGCCAGTCGTTTGCGTCGCAGGTTGGCGCGGAGCCGGGGCGGTTGCGGATTGCGGTGCAGCCCGACTCCTGGACCGGCCACGCCACCGACCCCGGCGTTGTCGCGGCTGTCCGGCGCACCGCCGAGACACTGTCAGATCTCGGTCATCACGTCGAATTCGCCTGCCCCACAGTCGAATGGGATCAGTTCAGCGAGGCGTTGACGACGACCTGGGCGGCAGGCGCGGCAACCGCGGTATATCCTGCTGCGGACGCGCTCGGCGTGGAGGTGGATGAGAACCTCCTGGAATTGTCTACGCTCCGGCTGGCCGAAATGGGCCGCGGCGTGACCGCAATCGAGCTGGCCGGAATGGTCGCGGCGTTCAACGCGGTGTCGCGGGCTATGGGCACATTCTTCGACCAGTGGGACTTGTGGCTAACAGCAACCACCAGCGTGCCGGCGCCGCCGATTGGGCACTTCAACGCCGACGTGGACGTGACTCCCGCCGAGTGGGTCCGGCGCTGTGTGGAGCTCTTCCCTTACTTGGCGGTGCTCAACGTGACTGGTACACCGGCAATTAGCCTGCCAGCAGGTCTGGTAGACGGCTTGCCGATCGGCATTCAGCTAGCCGCTCCGATGGCTGGCGAGGCGACGTTGATCCGCGTCGCTGCTCAGCTTGAGCAGGTGGCCGGGTGGGCCGACCTACGGCCAGCAGGGTGGGTCGGCAATGGGAACTGAAGCCGCTGATCGGGTATTACGCTGGATCGACGAAACAAGCGCCGATCTCGTCGAAAGCGTGCGCGAGCTCATTCGAGTGCCCAGTGTGAACCCGAACTACCCGGGTACCCGGTTCGATGACCACATCGGTTACGAGTCAGAAGCCAACCTCGTCCTGCGCGACTCGTTTGCAGGAATCTTCGACACCACTGAGACCCTCTGGAGCGCACCAAAACGCGAGAATTTCGTTGGGGTGGTGCGGGGTTCGGGTGGCGGGCGTTCGTTGCTGCTCAATGGGCATATCGACGTCGTACCCACTGGCGGCGAGGACAATTGGACGTTCGCCCCGTTCGGTGCCCAGCTCGACGACGGCCGGATCTACGGTCGAGGTGCCTGCGATATGAAAGCCGGTGTAGTTGCTGGCTTTTGGGCTGCGAAAGCACTGCAGGAGTGCGGCATCCGCCTTGCAGGCGACTTGATAGTGCACTCGGTGGCCGGTGAGGAGGTCGGAGAACGGGAGATCGGCACGGGCTTGCTGCTCGACCGCGGCTACACCGCTGATGCAGCGATCGTCATGGAACCGTCCGCGAGTTTCGGTGGACCGCTGTCGATCAATCCCACCGCGGCCTCCCTCCTGTGGGGCAAAGTGCGGGTGGAGGGCAAGGCCGGCCACCCAGGAATGCGGCGGGAGTTGGTGCGCGCCGGCGGAATTGGTCACCGGGCCGGCGTCAATGCCATCGATAAGGGCTATCTCGTGCTGCAGGCGCTCTACCGGCTCGAGGAGCACTGGGGGATCAGTAAGCAACGCCCGCACTATCTGCCCGGACACTTCACAATCATGCCGGGGATCATCAACGGCGGTCCCAACGGAATCGATGCGCCGCTGATGTTCGCTGAATACTGCGAGATCGACTTTCTGGTGTGGTACCCGCAGGACGAAGAGCCCGCCGCGATCCAGGCCGAGATCACTGAATTCATCGCCCGCGCAGTGTCGATCGACCCTTGGCTGTCGGCCCATCGGCCGGTGTTCACCTGGCCACTGAGTTACACCGGCTATCACACCGCGGTGGACCATCCCATTGTTGCGGCACTGGGTTCGGCGCATCTGGTGGCGAGCGGCGGACGGTCGCCCGTCGAGGCGTTCCCGGCTGCATGTGACGCGAGTTGTATGTCCGAACTGGGCATCCCGGTGGTCAATTACGGGCCAGGGCATCTCGTAAATGCACACAAAGCCGACGAATCGGTCGAGGTCGCGGAAATTGTGACAGCCGCCCGCAGTATCGCGCTGACCGCCATGGACTGGTGCGGCCTTTCATAGCCCGTACCGGGCATCCAAATCAAGAGGAGATATCCGTTCCGCATGCTTAGTCCAGCAACGTCGTCGATCGGCAGAGCTCGTCGGCTCACGATGACCACGGCCCTTCCGGATCTCAAAGTCGGAGTTGCCGTTACCGATGAATCAGTGAATATATTTGCACCACAACGCCTTACCTGCTTCAAGCGGCCGAAATACATGGTGTTCACCGACGCAATGCCGAATAGCCCGAGCGGCAGGGTGCTCAACAGGAACTTGCCAGACCGGTATGCCGGTCTGGCAGAAAAGGAGATGCTGCCATGACGATCCCTGAGTCCGATGTGGCGTTGGTGAGCGGCGGGTTGGGTGGTATCGGGTGGGCCATCGCTGAACGGCTCGCAGAGGCGGGCTACACCGTTGTGGCGGCGGATCTTCCGGCGGCGGTTGCCGGCGCAACCGCCAGGGGCAGCATTCATCCGTTTCCGCTCGACGTAGGGGATAGCGCCAGCGTAAAGGCGTGTGTGGCCGCAGCCACCGATCTGGGCAACTTGGGCGCTGTTGTCAACTGCGCTGGTATTCTCCGGGCGAATCCGGTTGCTGCGTTCGCAGACTCTGATCTGGACTTGCTGTGGCAAGTCAACGTCGCAGGTGCGACGCGGGTCTGCCGTGCCGCGCTGCCGCATCTACGGCCACAGGCCTCGATCGTGAATATCAGCAGTATCGCCAGTTGTATCGGCCGGTTTCCCGGTGCTTCGCTCTATGGCGCCACCAAGGCGGCTCTGAATCAATTCACCAGATATTTGGCGTGCGAGCTAGGCGACAGTGGGATTCGGGTCAATTCGGTGCTGCCGGGATTCATCGCGGTACCGATGAGCGAGCACATGCGTGCCGCGTCCGGAGGCGAAGAGAGCGCTGCGGCGCAGGTGCCGATGAAACGGATGGGGGAGCCCGCTGAAGTTGCTGAGCTCGTCGAGTTTCTGCTCTCGCCCCGTGCGTCGTATATCCACGGCGCTGTCATTCCTGTCGACGGCGGCGTCACCGCTGCCTCGTAGTTAACACCACCTCCCGAAAGGAAGCGGACATGTTCGATCAGGTTGCATCGCAACGTAAAATGGAGTGCGAGGCGTCTCTCGCCCGGCTATCGGAATCCGGTGCCAGGTTTGCGCAGATGGAGTTTTCCGATATCAACGGGGTGTTCCGCGGCAAGCTGACCACCCTGGAGAAGGGCTTGTCGACATCGGGCACCGGGGTGTCGACCCTGATGATGTCGGCACGCAGCGGTGACGAGATTGTGTTGACCGAGTGGAGCGACTTCTCCAATGGGTTTCCCAAGATGGTCGCGGTGGCAGACCCTGGCACGGCGACCGAGTGGCCGTGGAATCCGGAGATCGCGGGGGTGCTCTGCGACCTCTTCATGGAGGATGGCAGCCCCTGTCCGTTGGACGGCCGGCAGATGCTGCGCCGAATCGCCTCGGAATACGCGGATCTGGGCATTGAGGCGCGGGCCGCGCTGGAATGGGAATTCTACCTGTACGAGGTCGACGACGCGTTGATGCGGGAGAAGCGCTACCGTGAACTGAAGACGTTCGGCCGGGGCCTTGACTTCTACAGCGTGACCAGAACGCCGTCGTTCGCTCCGCTGGCCATCGAATTCCTCTCGCGTACAAAGAGTGTCGACATCGACGTCGAGGTGTTCCACACCGAGTACGGCCACGGGATGTACGAGTACACCTGCGGTCATGAAACTGCACTGAAAGCCGCAGACGACGCGGTGCGGTCCAAGGCATATCTGCGGCAGCTATGCGATGAACTGTCGGTGGTGCCGACCTTCATGCCGGCTCTACATCGGGGCACCAACGATTCCGCCAATGGCTGCCACCACAACGTCAGCTTGTGGCGCGACGGCCGGAATGCTTTCTGGGACCCTCAAACCGAACAGCTCACTGAGATCGGAAGATGGTTTGCCGGAGGGGTTTTGGCGACTATGTCTGACTTTCATCTGGTCATGCGTCCGTGGGTTAATTCCTACCGGCGGTTCGACCACCAGGCTTGGAACCCGGTCGACGCATCCTGGGGCCTGGACAATCACGCGGTGGCGTTGCGTCTGGTACACGGTTCGGTACCGGCCAAGCACACCCGGTTCGAGCATCGCGCACCGTCGCCGGATGTTAATCCGTACTTATCATTGGCGGCGATCTTGTGGGGCGGCCTGTACGGCATTCGTAACAAGATTGAGCCACCGCCACTGTGTGTCGGTGATCCGGTCGAGCAGGGCGGGTACGCGGCGCTGCCATCTACCCTGCCGGCCAGCATCGCAGCCTTTACGGAATCACCGTTGGCCCGCGAATGTTTCGGCGATCAGTTTGTCGAGCTGTACGCACAGCTGAAGAACGACGAATGGAACGCGTATGTCGACTGGTGCAAGGAATCCGGAACCGATCCCGCTGGTTCTGAGATCACCGCCTGGGAATTCCAGCAGTACTTCAACTGGTGCTGAGGGTGATCGACGAATGATGATGAACAGCAGCAGGCAGAATGCGAATTCGCTTGCGGTTCAGGCGATGTTCGCAGCTGACCCGGTTCTGGTGGGCGTACGTCCGGCCGGGGACGTAGTGCCCGGCATGGACTCGCAAACTATCCTGACCTCGGGGCCGCCGCTGCCTTGGCGAGAATACGGTCCCGGCCAGCGGCGAGCGATCCTTTATGGTGCCGTCTACGAAGGCTTGGCGGCAGACCCAGAGCGGGCGGCACAGCTGCTTGACCGGGGCGACATCACCGTTGGTGCTTGTCACGACCACGACTGTGTCGGCTCGGTGGCAGGCATCTATACGGCGTCGATGCCGGTGTTCGTTGTGCGCAACGCGGCCGGGAGCAACACCGCATACTGCAATCTATACGAAGGAAAGTCACGATTCCGCTTGAATTACGGCTCGTACGACGAGGGGGTGCGCGACGGTCTACGGTTTCTCCAGGATGTCGTGGGGCCGGTTATCGGAGCAGCCGTGCGGGCCTCAGACGGTATCGCCCTCAAGCCGATCATCCGTCGCGCCTTAAACATGGGCGACGAGCTGCACAGTCGAAACACCGCGGCGTCGCTGTTGTTCTCCCGAGAGTTGGTTGCACGGCTGTTCGACCTCGGCGCGGACGCCGATGTCAGTCGTGAACAGATCATCAAGGCATGGGAGTTCTTGTCGGAAAACGACTATTTTTTCTTGCGCTTGTCCATGGCGGCGGCGAAGGCTACCGCCGATGCCGCTGCGGGGATCGAGGGCTCCAGCATCATCACCGCGATGACGCTCGGTTCCCGCAATTTCGCCATTAGAGTGAGCGGCCTTGGTGAACAGTGGTTTACAGGTCCGATGCCGACGGTGAAGGCACAACTCTTCGACGGCTACACCGAAGACGACATCGAGTGGATCGGCGGCGAGAGCATGATCACCGAGACCGTCGGACTGGGTGGTTTCGCGCAGGCGGCTGCGTTCGCGCTGCAGGATTACCAGGGTGGATCGGCTGACGCGATGGTCAGAGAAAACCTTGCGATGTACCGCATTACGGCTGCGGAGAGTCCCGACTACCGGATCCCGTACCTCGGATACCGTGGCACGCCGACCGGTATCGATCTGTTCTCCGTGCTCGACACAGGTGTACTACCCATCATCGATGGCGGGCTGGCGGGCCGGGATGGTGGTCAGATCGGCGCCGGGCTTCTGGTCGCTCCGGTGGAGTGCTTCGCGGCGGCAGCCGAGGCGTTTACAGCCCGATATGCGGACCTCGATCGGCCGGTGACGGCATGACCGTGCCTCACCTGCAACGGCTGCATCCCGAGGCCATGGCGTTGCTGTCCGAGCTGGCTGAGAATCCGCTTCCGTCGAGTCGCGATCTGCCGCTGGACGAAGGCCGGCGCAACTTCCGGACGCTCTTTGGTCCTTTGTCGGCGACAGCGACAGGAGTTGAGTCTTGTGACGTGGAGATGGCAACCACTTCCGGCTCTCTGCCTGGCCGGCTATATCGGTCAACCTCGGCTCCGATGCTGCCGGTGATTCTCTACTTCCATGGTGGCGGTTGGGTTTTCGGTGATATCGAAAGCCACGATGGGTTGTGCCGGGCGCTGGCCGATGCGTCGGGAGCGGCGGTGTTCAGTGTGGGCTACCGGCAACCACCGGAGCATCCTTTTCCGGCTGCGGCTGATGACGCGTTTGCCAGCGTGCGATGGATTCATGAGCACGGTGCCGGGCTCGGGCTCGACCCCAGTCGATTAGTCGTTGCCGGGGACAGCGCCGGCGGCAACTTGGCTGCGTCGGCGGCCCTTCAGGCGCGGGACGAAGGCGGACCCGTGATCCGGGCACAGGTGCTGATCTGCCCGGTCCTGGATCCGGACTTGGCATCGGCCAGTGCAGCCGAGTTCGCAGCCGACCCATTCCTTTCCGCAGCGGAAATGCGTTGGTACTGGGAGCATTACGTTCAGGAGCCGGCGGACAGACGGTTGGCGTACGCGGCCCCCGGTATCGCGGATAACCTCGGCGGACTACCCGACACCTTAGTCATTACCGCAGAACTCGATATTCTCAGGGACGAGGCCGAGACGTTCGCCGATCAGGCAAGCGCGGCCGGAACCCAGGTCCTGCTGCATCGCGAACCCGCGATGATGCACGCGTTCCCCGTCCTGGCCGGTCGGCTTAGCGCCGGCCGGAATGCCATAGATCGAATCGGAAGCACGCTGCGTGCCCTCCTCGCCGACGACATGCAGATTGCTGCGGCCTGGGAGCAGGCCCGCATCTCAGAATTGGACAACTTGCAATGAAAAACGACCTGAAATTCGGATTCGTAGCCTGCGCCGCCGGCGTGCCCGGGACCACCGATGCGCGGCTGTACCGCGATCTGGTTGACGATTGCGAACACAACCTCGGGCTGGGCTACGAATCGGTCTGGCTGATCGAGCATCACTTCAGCGACTACTTTCCCACTCCGAGCCCGTTGCTCATGTTGAGCCACCTCGCGGCGAGATTCCCGTTGGCCGAGCTAGGCACCTGCGTTCTCGTGCTGCCTTGGCAGGACCCGCTGCGGACAGCGGAGGAGGTGGCGATGCTGAGTCTGCTTACCAAGCAAAAACTGCATCTGGGGATCGGCCGCGGCACCGCAAAGTACGAATACGACGCGTTCGGCTTGGACATGGATGCCAGCCGCAGTCTGTTCCGGGAACACTACGAGGTGATCGACAGCGCGCTTCGAGGCCAGCCGTTCCAGTACCAGGGCAACCATGTCACGATGCCCAAGCGCGTACGGCTGCGGCCAGAGGCCAGGGCCGAGAACGTCCAGTTCTACGGGGCCATCGGAAGCCCTGAGAGCGCGGGAATGATGGCAAATCTTGGCCTACCACCGATCTGTACGTCGGTGGGGAACCTCGATGCGCAGGTCGCCACTCTGCGGTCGTGGAAAGAAGTCGCTTCCACCCGAGGTGTGGATCCTGACAACGCCTTCCCGATCATGATCAACTGCATCATCGCCGACACCGACGAGCAGGCGATCGCTGAGGCACAGCAGCAGATCCCGGCGTTCATGCGGGCCCAGATCGACCACTACACGCCGCACGAGACCAACTGGGAAGACATTCCTAGTTACGCGGGATGGCGCGGGATGTTCGCAGGCATGAAACGGATGACGGACCCGGCCAATATCCCGGCGTGGACAGAGTGGCAGCTAATCGGCAGCCCAGAGACCGTGCGGCAGAAGGCGCAGAAATTCATCGATGCGGGTTTCAACCACTTTCTGTTGCACACCGCAACCCCGGGCGTACCGGTCGCCGACCGCCGGCGATGGCTTCGGCGGTTCGCGACCGAGGTAATCCCGGAACTCAGCGTCACTAACTGAATTGCGTTGGCACACAATGGCATATGCTGTCATCCGCTATTGTGTTTAGTGAACTACGTTGGGTGTTTCTCGCGATGGGCGCATCAGAGGCATACCCCGTGGGTATTCGTCGGCTACTCCCCAGCGTGCTGTGCCGTTGTCAGACATCTATGATGGCGCTGCCCGCATCAGAGTTTGAGACGAACAAGCCTGTGGCCCGGGAATATTGGCGTTGCAACGCCTAGGTTGACATGGGCGATCATGCCGGAACGACTTCCTCTGCGTATGTCGAAATCCGGCAGCGCAAGCGTTAGAATGTCGAATTGCTTAGGGCCGGTGAGATTTTCACGTCCGACTACGCATTTTCGCAGATGAGCTCGACTGCCTCGCGACGTAATGATCGCGAACACTATTCCCCATAGCGATCGCTTCGGAGTCGAGCTCATCTGCGCGGTGGCCAGCGCTGCCGGCATCTTGACTGTGTGAGGCCGGCCTAGACGGCGCCGGCCGCGAATCCGGGGCAGCCAGGACTAGAGATCGCAGTCTCGCAGTGCGCTGGTCGCGACTGTCTTGAGATCTGAGCCCAACTCCCAGCTCGGTCACCGATGCCGCTCGAAATTCACTGGTGGGCCACACCGGGCAAGCCGCACTCAGTTCCATTCCTCGGTGCCAAACATAGTGGACGACGTTTCCGCCATGCGATGTGACGCCCACACGGTAAAGTCCCCGGAACGGTCCAGCGTTTCAGAGATCGCCAGATCTTGGGTCAGGTTTGTGCCCCGACACGCTGCCCATGCGGTGCCGAACAGAGCAGTGGGCCGGGACGCCCAGCGGTGTGAGGGTCGCGCGGTCGACCCAGAGGGTGGTGGCATCCCCAGCTGTCGGCGTGTGCGCGACTTTCTCGCGGAGAAGTCACGAACGAGGTCGGGGCGAATCCGACCAATTGCGGATTGCATCCGTATTTGAGATATCCAGCTCCTGCCAATCGAGTGACAATCCGTAGACCGGTCCGTACTTCTACTGATTACATCCGCATCGGCTGGTCGCAGAATCGGAGTCTGGCAAAGTGCCACGCGGACCGATGAAAGCACGGATTGATGACCAACAATGCCGACCTCATCAGCACGGCGACTCCAGACGCCCGAGCGCTACGGGCGTTCTATGGCGGGATGCCCAGCGGCGTGCTCGCCCTCGCAGCGATGGTGGATGGAGCACCTGTGGGCATGGCAGTCAGCTCATTCACGAATGTTTCGTTGGACCCGCCGCTGGTTGTCGTGTCCATTCGAAACGAATCCGTCACCTGGCCTGTACTGAGCAGGGCCGCCGTGATCGGTGCCAGCATCCTCGCCGAACATCAGGGCGACTGCGGCAGGCGGTTGGCCGCGGATGACGCCAGCAGTCGGTTCGCGACCGTCGACTACACGGTTACCGATTCCGGCGCGATCGTCATCGACAACGCCGCCGGATGGTTTCACTCCACAGCGGGCGAGCCGATCAGCGCAGGCGATCACCAGCTGATTTTGCTGACCCTGCAGAGTATCTCGGTCGACACCGCCCGCCCGCCGTTGTTGTTCTTCCGCAGTAAGTTCGCGGGTCTGCGTGATGCGTGACAACTATTCGACTACCACCTTCAGCTGAGGAGCGCGCTATGTACTTACGTATCGACCTGGCACAGGTACCGCCGGCAGTTCAGTTACTTGAGCCGGATGATTTCAGTGGATTCAAGGTCACGGTCGACGTTCCCGAACATGCGTGGGTAGCACCTGGCACACTGGCCGCACTAGCAGGGCGCGAGCAGGACGATGAGTGGAAGCATCAGCTCGCCGCAATGGTGGACTTCGCCAGTAGCCGGGGCTGGATAGACGACACAGGTCGGGTTCGTGCGCACATCGACATTGTGTCGAATCATTAGATAAGGCAATGATTTCCGTCCCAACGCGCATGTCTTGCCCACACCATAGTGGCGACCTCATGGCGGTCGGAAACTGGACAAACGACAGTGGTTCTGACGGATTCACCCTTGCCGACCGGTCTCTTGCTGCCGGGCACCTGCCTTTATGAGAGCTGGGCATGGCAGTGCCGCCGAGGCAGGTGGATCGCAAAGAAATCGTCCAGGTTATGGCAATCAAAGTGAGGTGGCGCGTCATGGATGTGGCTCCGGATTACGACGCCAGCGATGAGATCGAGTACTTCATCAGCTGGTTGCCTTGGGCTCTACGCGGTGCCTACCCGCCGCCGGCCTATCCACCGGTATAGCGCGAACATGTCCAAGTGTGAGGGACGCTCACAACGGACCAGGACCCGCGGCGACATCCTTCCGAACCGAGTGTGCGACGGATGCCAGGAAAACCCGGCTGAGCGCGCCAGGAAGAGCACTGAATCCATATGCGCCTGTGCGCTCGTGATCAGCGATGCACGCGGTGTTTCAGCGCTGACCGACCGCAAATTGGCGAGTGACCTCAAGATGTCGACCCGTACCTTACGTAGGCAGGTTGGCAGCCGAGACAAGCTTTTCCGTGCTGTTGTTGAGCACCACATCGGGGCACTTACCGTCGATGAGGCTGAATCGGAGTGCTGGGAGGACGCTGTCCAGCGTCGGTGTCGGAACTTGTACGAACTGTTGATCTCTCATGCGCGAATCGCCGCTTTGATGGTGGACTCCGATATCGGACCGTACTCGAGATCTCTTCGTCGCGGGGTGCAGCACTCGCAGCAGATTCGAAGCCCCAGAACAATGTCCAGATTGACTGGCACGGTTCCATGCAACGGGAGTGCCACATTTCGATGCAGAGAAGGAGCGTAAGTGGCTGAAGCGGTTACGGCAAAGAGCGAAAGTTTTCAGCCGGATCCGGTGTTCGCCGCGCAGGCCAACGCCACTGCCGCGCTGTATCAAGAGGCCGACGCCGACCGCCTGGATTTCTGGCGCCGCCAGGGCGAGCGGTTGTCGTGGGCGACCCCGTTCACCGAGGTCCTGGACTGGTCGAACGCGCCGTTCGCCAAGTGGTTCGGCGACGGCAAGCTCAACGTCGCCTACAACTGCGTCGACCGCCATGTGGAGGCCGGGGGCGGGGACCGCGTCGCGATCCACTGGGAAGGCGAGCCGGTCGGTGACGCCCGCGACATCACCTACGCCCAGCTCAAGGACGACGTCTCCCGCGCGGCCAATGCGCTGACCGCGATGGGCCTGACCGCGGGCGACCGCGTCGCCATCTACATGCCGATGGTGCCCGAGGCCATCGTGGCGATGCTGGCCTGCGCGCGTCTGGGTGTCATGCACTCGGTCGTGTTCGCCGGCTTCTCGGCCACCGCGCTGGCCGCCCGCGTCGAGGACGCCCAGGCCAAGCTCGTCATCACCACCGACGGGCAGTACCGCCGCGGTGCGGCGGCCTCGCTCAAGTCTGCGGTCGACGAGGCCGTCGCAGGCCAGCCGTCGGTGCAGCACGTGCTGGTGGTCAAGCGCACCGGCATCGACGTCGACTGGACGCAGGGCCGCGACGTCTGGTGGCACGAGATCGTCGACTCACAGTCCACCGAGCACACCCCCGAGGCGTTCGACGCCGAGCAGCCGCTCTTCCTGCTGTACACCTCCGGCACCACCGGCAAGCCCAAGGGCATCGTGCACACGAGTGGCGGTTACCTGACGCAGGCGTCCTACAGCCACCACAACGTCTTCGACATCAAGGCCGACGACGTCTACTGGTGCACCGCCGACATCGGCTGGGTCACCGGGCACACCTACATCGTCTACGGGCCGCTGTCCAACGGCGTCACGCAGGTCGTCTACGAAGGCACCCCGACCTCACCGAATGAGCACCGGCACTTCGACATCATCGAAAAGTACGGTGTCACCATCTATTACACGGCGCCGACGCTGATCCGCACGTTCATGAAGCTGGGCCACCAGATCCCCGCGGCACACGACCTGTCGAGCCTGCGGGTGCTCGGCTCGGTCGGCGAGCCCATCAACCCCGAGGCCTGGCGCTGGTACCGCGAACACATCGGCGCGGGCACCACGCCCATCGTGGACACCTGGTGGCAGACCGAGACCGGCGCCATCATGATCTCCCCGCTGCCCGGCGTCACCGCCGCCAAGCCCGGCTCGGCCATGACCCCACTGCCCGGCATCAGCGCCAAGATCGTCGACGACGACGGCAACGAACTGGTCCCCGGCGCAGACGAGGAAGAACACGTCACCGGCTACCTCGTGCTCGACAAGCCGTGGCCGTCGATGCTGCGCGGCATCTGGGGCGACGACGAACGCTTCAAGGACACCTACTGGTCCCGCTTCGCCGAGCAGGGCTGGTACTTCGCCGGTGACGGCGCCCGCTACGACGCCGACGGCAACATCTGGGTCCTGGGCCGTATCGACGACGTCATGAACATCTCCGGGCATCGCATCTCCACCGCCGAGGTCGAGTCCGCGCTCGTCGGGCACTCCGGGGTGGCCGAGGCCGCCGTCGTCGGCGCCACCGACGCCACCACCGGGCAGGCCATCTGCGCTTTCGTCATCCTCAAGGCCTCCGCGCACGGCGGCTCGGAGAACATCGTCGAAGAACTGCGGGCCCAGGTCGCGACCGAGATCTCCCCCATCGCCAAGCCGCGGGAAATCCACGTCGTGCCCGAGCTGCCCAAGACGCGTAGCGGCAAGATCATGCGCCGGCTGCTGCGCGATGTCGCCGAGGGCCGCGATCTCGGGGACACCTCCACCCTCGTCGACCCCAGCGTCTTCGAAGCCATCCGCGCCAGCAAATAGCGACCATGGGAGTATTAGTGGCACACCGGGAATCACGGCACGGTGAAAGATCGACGCTTATCCGGTCATGTTATTCACCGAGATCGCTATCAAATAGGCGCTAGGTGTTGTGTGATGCGTATTCGCCGTTTCTATGTCTGGGCCACAACGAAGAGCGCGGATACGGTGCTGAGCAGTTGTGGTCGATGGTCAGGGCACCTCCGTGCCTGAACCCTTGAATGATCTAGACGTGGTACTGGGTAGTCGCCATAGCTACCAGTCGACAGGTCATCGATGCTGTCGGTATTCCGATGTATCGAGCGCGTCAATACTGGCGCGCTCAAAGTTTGGCGAATGTTTAGACGGCGCTGCGGAATTCACGAGCGCCGACGTGGATGCATTGACCGTCCTGGTCGGCGTCGTCCGTGACGGAGTTTTGGACGAGGCTCAGGCTAAAGGTCTGTGGATACGGTGTAATTGCGCCCACCCAGCTGTCGAGACCCACGACTTGACCGCTGGTGATTGACAAGAATCGCTCCAGTCGAGGCGCAGTTGGAAGCGGGAGCACGCCGGCGGGTTTCAACGGTACGAGTGTGAGCTAGCGAGTTGTGCTCTTTGGCCCGGCTAAGCAACAACCCTGCGAATCCTCAAGAGCCGCAATTGTATCTCGGTCACCAGGCGGTCCACTGGGTCCTCCAGATCCAGGTTGCAGATGTCATGGATACGTTGCAGGCGATAGCGAATGGTGTTGCGGTGTAGGTACATCGCGCTCGCTGCGTCGGCCAGGTCGCAATTGGCGTCGAAGTAGGCCTGCAGCGTCTCCAAATATGCCGTGTTCTTGGTGCGGTCCGATTCGGAAAGCACATCGAGGCACCCAGCCAGCAGATGGGGGCGCTGCTCGGTCAGTTCGGCCAGCTCGTGCAATACGCACTGGGTGCTGATGTCTTCGAGCGCGACGACATCGGCACCGGTGCCGCAGCTTTGGACTCGTAGCGCCCGGTCGACTTCGGCACCCGCGCTGGATAATTCCGTAAGGCTGGGTCGTACCCCACCAATGACCGCGACCAGTTTGGAGCCGAGCTGGCGGGCTGCACGAGCGACGATGTCGTCGGTCAGTGACCGCAGATGTGCGGTATCGATCGGCGCAGTGTCGAGCAGTGCGTACACGGTGGCGCCGACGGTGGCGACGATCGGAGCGCAGTCGTTCGCTTGGAATCGCATCGCGACGAGTGATTCCAGATGACAGCTGTCGACGTGCCGCATCGGAGCATTATCGCGCGACCGAAATCCGATCAGCCGCAGCGAAGTTCTGGGTGCCCAAGCGGACGTCAGTGTCTCGGGTGTAACCCTGCCGTCCAGCACCCCGCGCAGCAGATCAGAAGCCTGCCGCTGGTTGTCAGTAAGGGCCGCGCGAGTCAGGCGTGCTGTCAGCACCTGGGCGATATCGACCGCGTCGTGCGCGACCGCCGGGTCCAGCGCTCCCGATGGTGGCAAGAGCCAGAGGTACCCGATGATTTCTGGGCCGGTGCGCAGCGGCAGCACCCACCTCGGCAGGTGCCCGGGTGGCGCGATCCGAACCGGGTGCGCGGCCTGGGCCAACCCAGTGAACTGACCGCTATCTCGCAACCAGCTGCTTACCCTATCGGGAATCCGGCGGCCCAGGATGGTGTCGACCCGCAGCGGATCGCGTACCTCGGTCTCGTCGTCCAGCGAAGAGAATGCCAGCAGCCGCAAGCGGTGATCGGTCACATCTGCCTGGACGCCCAGCGTCAGCGCCGCGCTGTCGGCCAACGCGAGCAGGTCACTGCTGCCGTCCCACGGATGGGGCGCCGGTTGATCGCCGGCCGCCGCCAGCGCGCCGCGCAGCACCGCCACGGCCCGATCGGCGGTGACGCCCGGGCCGAGTACAAACAGTGCGAGTCCGGCGGCCTCGGCCTGCCGGCGCAGCCATGGGTCCGCCGCCGACACGACTAGCGCTCCACCGCACGTCGTCATCAGGGTCGTCATCCGATGCGGCTCGACGCCGACAGCAAACACTATGGTGTCGGGTGCTGCCGGTGATGGATTCGGGGATTCCCACAGCGCGGCCGAGGTGATGCGCTGGTTTGGATCGCGCGGCGCGACGGCGAGATTGAGCAAACCAGTGGGCAACTCACCGAGCATTGTGCCGATCGCGATGCCGGGGCTGCGGCACTTAGTGCCGGTGCTGGTCACGTCCATGCCGCGAGTATTCGCTTGCTACATGCGTACCGGCAATTGCGGAAAGTACTGAGGCTATACGTAGGCGGCGGTTCGGTGGAGGCGACTTCTTGAGCACTTCGAGCAGTCGCCTGGCGCATCCAATGCTCGGATGGGTTGGGCCCTCGGCGACTGCGGATTCTCCGAATTGTCCCTCTACGGGCTGGCGCACCACCTCCGAGGCATACGTGGCTGCGGTCAAGCGCTACGACCCCGGAGAGCGTGACCATCGACGCGGTGTCTGACTTTGTGATAATGCCGGTGTCGATCAGACCACGGGCGCCGTCATCGTAGCGCCGGGTGTCGAGAAGACAGCACTTGTCCGGCAGGCGGCGCTCGCCTTCATTGGTGAAAATCGCTTCGTTGAAGTGCTTTTCGCCCCACGACAACCTTCTCTGTTGCGTGCGTGATGCCATAGTGCGTCAGTCGAAGTTCGCAGCCTGGGCCGGTCCCGAATTCAATTTTGCGGCACTAAATTTGATTCTTTCGCCGCGAGAATCGACGGCCCCTGAGTGTCGCTGCCGAGTGTGTTGCGGCAGTTGCTGAGTGGGTCTGGTAGGGCCCACTCAGCCCGCTGGTCCTCAGGCGAGTGCGAGCAATTGGCGGGCCATGACGATGCGTTGAACTTCGTTTGTACCCTCATAGATCTGCGTGATCTTGGCGTCGCGCATCATTCTTTCGAGCGGGAAGTCTTTGGTGTAGCCATAGCCTCCCAGCACCTGCACCGCTTCCACGGTCACCTCCATTGCGACGTCCGAGGCGAAGCATTTTGCGGCCGCTCCGAAGAAGGAGAGGTCGTCATCGGAGCGTTCCGACCGCCCAGCGGCGGCGTAGGTCAGTTGCCGAGCGGCCTCGACCTTCATGCCCATCTCGGCGAGTTTGAATTGCATTCCCTGGAACTCTGCGATGGATTTGCCGAACTGGGTACGTTGCTTCGCGTAGGCCAGTGCGTGATCCAGCGCGCCTTGGGCGATCCCGACCGCTTGAGCTGCGATTGTGATCCGGGTGTGGTCAAGCGTTCTCATGGCGGTTCTGAAGCCGGTCCCGATATCGCCGATCATTCGATCGGCAGGGATCCTCACGTTGTCGAGATAGACCTCTGATGTCGGTGAGCCTTTGACGCCCAACTTGCGTTCTGGCGTGCCGAAAGACACACCGGGATCATCCTTCTCGACCACGAACGCGCTGATGCCGCTGCCGCGCTTGGCGGGATCGGTAACAGCGAGCACGGTGTAGAAGTCGGAGACTCCGGCATTGCTGATCCAGCGTTTGACGCCGTTGAGGATCCAGAATTGCCCCTCCTGGACCGCTCGGGTGGTCATGCCAAGCGCGTCGGAACCCGCGTCTGGCTCCGAGAGGCAGTAGGAAAAGCCCTTGCCGGCGGCTAGTTGTGGAAGATAGCGGCTCTGCAGCTCATCCGAACCCGCCAGGATCAACGGCATCGAACCCAACTTGTTCACCACCGGGATCAACGAGGAGGACGCGCATACCCGTGCCACCTCTTCGATGACGATGCAGGTAGCTAACGCGTCCGCACCCGCGCCGCCGAACTGTTCTGGAACGTGAGGGGCGAAGAAGTCGGTGGCCAGTAGCGCTTCGGCAGCTTCGCGAGGGTATCTGGCCTGCTCGTCGACATCTGCGGCAAATGGCGCAATCTTCGCCTCGCACACTGCTCGCGCGGCGCGACGAATCTCGCGTTGTTCGTCGGTAAGGGCGTACATCTGGTCACATTGGAGGGCGTCGTTGTCCATGGTGGTACTTAGTACCGTAAAAATGGTACTAAGTACAGTCTTGGCGTAAAGGGGAAGCTGAATGCGGGGAGAAACCGCTCGAGAACGACTGGTGGATGCGGCAATCGCATTGTTTGAGGAGAGGGGGTATGACGCGGTTACCGTCGACCAAATCGCACAAAGGGCAGACGTGGGGCGCACGACGCTCTTCCGGTTGTTCGGTTCGAAGGAAGGTCTGATATTCCCCGACCATGACGCGCTTCTGGCTCAGGTCGAGCTTCGGCTGAAAACGGCCGCGAGAAGCTCCGCGCTGGCCGCCGTAGTGGACGCCGCAGGGGTGGTCTTCGACTACTACGTGAAGGAGGGCGAGCTGGCGCAAGCTAGGTTTCGCCTGACCAGTACCGTTTCTGCGCTACGCGATCGCGAAATGGCAAGCATAGGACGGTATACCCGCCTATTCACCCGCCACCTGACAGCACATCTCGACGGTGAGCCAAACGCGGCATTGCGTGCCGAGCTCCTGGCGACCGCGGTCGTCACCGCCCACAACCACGTGTTGCGGCGGTGGCTGCGCGCAGAATCTACGACACCGCAGCGCGATTTTTCCGAGGCGATGACTACAACGCTGGCACTGGTGAGCCGTACATCCGAGAGCCGAACGGCGGTCGTAGTGTTCGAAACAAACGAACCCCTCGAATCGGTGGTGCCGCGAATCAAGACCACCCTCGATGGGAAGGCGTAGCGGGAACCGTGTCGTTAGCACTGTTCGTCTAACCGGCCATGCGAAAGGGCGGCCGGTCAAGGATTGTTCGGTTGACGTCCGTCGGCGATTGGCTCGGTGCCGGGCTGAGTGTGCATGACGATGCGGCGGTAGTCGGTATCACTGCTCTGATGCACGCGTATCTGAGGTCCAGCGCCGGCAGTCATGCTGACTCAACCCGTTGCGTCACAGGTCGATTCGGCCGGCCTTCGCCCGGGCGGACCACCGTCCTTGGCTATAGCCGACCTCGATGGGGTGCGAGAAGGCCTCTGTCACATGATCGGTCGTTACGGTCTCGGTAGCCGGCCCCACGGCGACCGTCCGGCCGTCGCCGATCAGCAGCGCGTGGGACGTGGACGTCGGCAGCTCCTCGAGGTGGTGTGTCACGAGAATCGACGCCATCTCGGGGTGTGAATGCTCCAGCGCGTCAAGGGTTTCCAGCAGCAGCTCGCGGGCGGCCACGTCCAGGCCCGTGGTGGGTTCGTCGAGCAGTAGCAGTCGTGGCTCGGCGATCAGGGCGCGGGCGATGAGGGTTCGCCCGCGCTCGCCCTGCGACAGCGTCGGCCACACGGCGTCGGCCCGGTGGGTCAGTCCCACGGTGCCGATCAATTCGTCCGCGCGCGCGATGTCCTCGCCGGTGGGTGTCCACCGGGCCGCGATGTCGATGGTTCCGGTGACACCGGTCAGCACCACCTCCCGCACGGTCAACGGATACTGCAACCGGTGCCGCGGATTGACGTGGCCGATCGACCGGCGCAGTGGCGCCAGGTCGGTGCGGCCCATCTGTGCGCCCAGCACCCGCACGGTGCCCGACGTCGGGAACGTGACCGCGCCGCAGAAGCCGAGCAGCGTGCTCTTGCCCGCGCCGTTGGGGCCGAGCAGCGCCCAGTGCTCGCCCTCGCGCACCGTCAGCGAGATGCCGTCGATGATCTGCTTGCCTTCGCGGCGGAAGGTCACGTTGTCGATTTCGAGGACCGGGGTCATGTGAAGGACTCCTTCAAAGCGCTCAGGTGGGTGCGGCTCGCGGCGGCCGCGGCGTCGGGATCGCGCGCGACGATGGCGTCTGCGAGTTGCTGATGCAGCGCGTGGTCGCACGGTTCTGACGCGATCGGGCGGATTCTCAGCATGTCGATCATGGCCAGCCGCAGCCGGGGCAGGAATGCGTCGAACAGTTGGGTCAGCACGTCATTGTGGGCGGCGGCGATCACGGCCCGGTGAAAGGCCATGTCCGCATCCACATGTTCGGGGACCGACTGGCCGGTGACGCCGCGGGCGGCGAGGGTGCGACGGATGGCGCGCAGATCGGCCGGTGTGCGCCGGGTTGCGGCGAGGGCGGCGCCCTCGGCCTCGATGGCGATGCGGGCCTCGATCACCGAGGCGACGTTCGCGCTGCGCAGCACGGTGTCCCAGTCGTCGGTGGCATCGAGGGCGGTGACGAAGACGCCGGCGCCCTGACGGCTGTCGAGGACGCCCTTCCCGGCCAGTTCGCGGATGGCCTCACGCAGGGTGGAACGGCCGACGCCGAGCTGGGCGGCCAGCGTGGTTTCGCCGGGAAGGCGTTGTCCCAGTGGCCATTCACCGTCTTTGATGCGCGTCAGTAGGAGCTGGGCGGCTTGCGCCGCCAGGGGCTGACGCGATACCTGCGAAACCATAGAACCTCTCTACTTGTCTGAGGAGTTGTGTATAGTCTAACCATCATGACGCGCGTGCTTCTCCTTGGCTGCCGCGGCGGGGTCTGAAACGACCGGCCCCCTGCCGTGGGGCTCTGTCGCGACCGGTCACCTCCAAACCTGACCGAGAGCAGACCACTCATGAGCACCTCCTGGAACCGTCAACAACCGTCAACCATGCCGTGGCACCGTTACACCGATGTCTTCGATCGGGTGGACATCCCTGTGGTCCAACGGGATTGGCCCAGTAACCGAATCGCTGCCGCGCCGCTGTGGGTGCCCGTCGACCTGCGCGACGGCAACCAGGCCCTGGCCGAGCCGATGGACCCCGATCGCAAACGCCGATTCTTCGAACAGCTTGTCGCCATCGGCTACAAGGAGATCGAGGTCGGCTACCCCTCGGCGTCCCAGACCGATTTCGACTTCGTGCGGCTGTTGGCCGAAACCGACATCGCGCCACCGGATGTCACCATCGCGGTGTTCACCCCGGCCCGCCGCGACCTGATCGAGCGCACCGTCGAATCGGTGCGGGGCATGCGCAACGACGTCGTCATCCACATGTACACCGCGACCGCGCCCACGTGGCGAAACACCGTGCTGGGCAAGGACCGCGACGAGCTGCGCAGTCTGATCCTGCACGGCGCGCTCGACGTGCTCACCTTGACCGAGGGTATGCCGAACATCCGGTTCCAGTTCTCGCCCGAGGTGTTCAACCTGACCGAACCCGATTACGTGCTGGAGATCTGCGACGCCGTGACGCAGCTGTGGGACGCCACCGAGAGCCGGCCGGTGATCCTGAATCTTCCTGCCACCGTTGAGGTTGCGACGCCGAACGTATACGCCGACCAGATCGAGTACATGCACCGGAATCTGGCCCGGCGCGATGCGGTGATCCTGTCGGTGCACCCGCACAATGACCGGGGGACCGGCGTGGCCTGCGCCGAATTGGCAGTCCTGGCCGGGGCGCAACGCGTCGAGGGCTGTGTGTTCGGCAACGGTGAGCGCACCGGCAACGTCGACATCGCCACCCTGGCCCTGAATCTGTATGCGCAGGGCGTCGACCCGATGATCGACTTCTCCGACATCGATGCGATCGCCCGCACGGTGTCGCACTGCACGCGGATGCCGATCCACGAACGCCATCCGTACGTGGGCGACCTGGTGCACACAGCGTTCTCGGGCACCCACCAGGACGCCATCAAGAAAGGGCTGGCCGAACACCGGGCCCGGGCGGCGGCCGAGAACCGCGACCAACACGAAATCGATTGGCGGGTACCGTATCTGCCGATCGATCCGGCCGACATCGGCCGCAGCTACGACGCGGTCATCCGGGTGAATTCACAGTCCGGTAAGGGCGGTATCGCCTATCTGCTGCACACCGGTTACGGACTGGACCTGCCGCGCCGGCTGCAGATCGACTTCGCCCGGCACGTGCAGGCCCACGCCGACGGCAGCGGCGCCGAGGTGACCGCCACCGAGCTGTACGACCTGTTCGAGGCGACCTACCTGGGTTGCGGCGGCCCGGTCGAGCTGAAGGACTGGCACGTCAGCAGCGACGACACCACCGAGATCACGGTGACCGTCAATGGGATTGCGCGCACCAGTACCCATCGCGGTGTCGGGCCCGTCGAGGCGCTGACGCAGGCGCTGGCCGACGTGGACCGGCCCGTCGAGGTTCTGAGCCTCACCCAGCAGTCGATCGGCGCCACCGCGGTCACCTACCTCGAACACCGCGGCGGCTGGTCGTGCGGCCGCAGTGACTCGGTGCTCACCGCGTCACTGGCGGCGGTGATCCGGGCGGCTAACGCGCTCTGAGCACCTCGAGCGCCTTGTCGGCGTGGGAGTCCATGGAGATCTCGCTCGCGATGACCTCGAGCACTCTGCGGTCGGTGTCGATGACGAACGTGGTCCGCTTGACGGGCATCAGCTTGCCGAGCAGGCCACGTTTCACACCGAACGCCTCGGCCACCGCGCCGGAGGTGTCCGACAGCAGCGGGTAGTCGAAGCTGTGCTTCTCGGCGAATTTGTCCTGCTTCTCGACCGCGTCCATGCTGATCCCGACCCGGGAGGCACCGACGGCGGCGAACTCGGCCGCCAGGTCGCGGAAGTGGCAGGCCTCCATGGTGCAGCCCGGCGTCATGGCCGCGGGGTAGAAGAACAGCACGATCGGCCCGTCGGCCAGCAGTTCGGAAAGGCTGCGGTTCGTCCCGGTCTGGTCGGGGAGATTGAACTCTGCGACGAGGTCACCACGTTTCATGGTTGCCACGCTACTTCTGGGAGGATGACCGCGTGAAGACGACCTCACGTGAGGAATTCCAGGCGCTGGCCGCCGAGCACCGTGTCGTGCCGGTGACGCGCAAGGTGCTCGCCGACAGCGAGACGCCGTTGTCGGCCTACCGCAAGCTGGCCGCCAACCGTCCCGGCACGTTTCTGCTGGAGTCGGCCGAGAACGGGCGGTCCTGGTCGCGATGGTCGTTCATCGGTGCGGGCGCCCCGTCGGCGCTGACGGTCCGGGACGGTGAAGCCGTCTGGCTCGGCAACACGCCGCAGGACGCACCCAGTGGCGGCGATCCGCTGCAGGCGGTGCGCGACACCCTGGCCCTGTTGCAGACCGCGCCGGTGCCGGGCCTGCCGCCGCTGTCGAGCGGGCTGGTGGGGTACTTCGCGTACGACATGGTGCGGCGCCTTGAGCGGCTGCCGGAGCTGGCGGTCGACGACCTCAAACTGCCCGACATGGTGCTGCTGCTGGCCACCGACATGGCTGCCGTCGACCACCATGAGGGCACCATCACCCTCATCGCCAACGCGGTCAACTGGAACGGCACCGACGAGCGCGTCGACTGGGCCTACGACGATGCCGTCGCCCGCCTCGACGTCATGACCAAGGCGTTGGGGGAGCCGCTGCCGTCGAGCATCGCGACCTTCAGCCGTCCGCAGCCGCAGCCGCGTCAGCAGCGCACGGTCGAGGAGTACACGGCCATCGTCGAGAAGCTCGTCGGTGACATCGAGGCCGGCGAGGCGTTCCAGGTGGTGCCGTCGCAGCGCTTCGAGATGGACACCGCCGCGGATCCCATCGACGTCTACCGGGTGCTTCGGGTGACCAACCCCAGCCCCTACATGTACCTGCTCAACGTGCCGAATGCCGAAGGCGGCCTTGACTTCTCGGTCGTCGGCTCCAGCCCGGAGGCGCTCGTCACGGTGAAGGACGGGGTGGCGACGACGCACCCGATCGCCGGCACCCGGTGGCGCGGCGCCACCGAGGAGGACGACATCCTCCTCGAAAAGGAACTCCTCGCCGACGACAAGGAGCGCTCCGAGCACCTGATGCTGGTCGACCTGGGGCGCAACGATCTCGGCCGGGTCTGCAAGCCCGGCACCGTGCGCGTCGAGGACTACAGCCACATCGAGCGCTACAGCCACGTCATGCACCTGGTCTCGACCGTCACCGGCCACCTCGCCGACGACAAGACCGCGCTGGACGCCGTCACTGCCTGCTTCCCGGCCGGGACGCTGTCGGGGGCGCCGAAGGTCCGGGCCATGGAGCTCATCGAAGAGGTCGAGCTGACCCGTCGCGGGCTGTACGGCGGCGTGCTCGGGTACCTCGACTTCGCCGGCAACGCGGACTTCGCCATCGCGATCCGCACCGCGCTGATGCGCGCAGGCACCGCCTACGTGCAGGCCGGTGGCGGCGTCGTGGCGGACTCCAACGGGCCGTACGAGTACAACGAGTCGTCCAACAAGGCCAAGGCCGTCCTGGCGGCGATCGCAGCCGCCGAGACGTTGAGCGAGCCGTGAGGACCACCCGCACCGCACAGGTGCTGCTGCTCGTGGCCGCCCTGATGTTGTGGAGCGCGTCCCGGCTGGCCTGGGTCGACGTGTCGTCGTTCGACGGGCTGGGCCAGCCGAAGACGACGACGCTGTCCGGCGCGGCCTGGTCGACGGCCCTCATCCCGCTGGCCCTGTTGGCCGGCGCCGCCGCGGTCGCGGCGCTCGCTGTGCGTGGTTGGGCGCTGCGGCTGCTGGCGCTGCTGGTCGCCGTCGCGAGCGCCGGGATGGGATATCTGGCCCTCAGCCTGTGGGCGGTCACCGACGTCTCGGTCCGCGCGGCCGACATGGCGCAGATCGCGGTCATGTTTCTGGTGGGGACGCAGCGGCACTACTGGGGCGCCGGGGTCACGCTGGCCGCTGCAGTGTTGACGCTGGTCGGAGCCGTATTGCTGATGCGTTCGGCCAGTCGTGGAGCTGCTGCGGCGACCACGTCGAAATACGCCGCGCCGGGCGCGCGGCGCGAGGCGGCACAGGAAGAAGGTGCCGACGGCATGTCCGAACGGATGATCTGGGACGCCCTCGACGAAGGGCACGATCCCACCCACAACGATGGCGGGAGCAAATGAGTGTGGCCCGGTGGCAGTCTGCGCCGCCCTGGCGACTACCCTTCGAGATGATCATCTGGCTTGCCGAACCGGCACGGAAGGACGACGACGCGTTATGACTTCGGGGACCGTGCTCGACTCCATCATCGAGGGAGTTCGCGCTGATGTTGCCGCCCGCGAAGCCGCGCTGAGTCTGACCGAGGTCAAGGAGCGGGCCAAGAAGGCGCCGACGGCCAAGGATGCTCTCGCCGCGCTGCGGGAGCCGGGCATCGGCGTCATCGCCGAGGTGAAGCGGGCGAGCCCCAGCAAGGGGGCGTTGGCGCAGATCGACGATCCCGCCAAGCTGGCCAAGGCCTACGAGTCCGGCGGCGCGCGGCTGATCAGTGTGCTGACCGAGGAGCGTCGCTTCAACGGTTCGCTGGCGGACCTGGATGCCGTGCGTGCCGCGGTGTCGATTCCCGTGCTGCGCAAGGACTTCATCGTCACGCCGTACCAGATTCACGAGGCCCGGGCCCACGGCGCCGACATGCTGTTGCTGATCGTGGCCGCGTTGGAGCAGTCGGTGCTGACCTCGATGATCGACCGGACCGAGTCGCTCGGGATGACCCCGCTGGTCGAGGTGCACACCGAAGAGGAAGCGGACCGGGCCATCCAGGCCGGTGCCAAGGTCATCGGCGTCAACGCCCGCGACCTCAAGACCCTCGAGGTCGACCGCGACTGCTTCGGCCGCATCGCGCCCGGCCTGCCGAGCAACATCATCCGGATCGCCGAGTCGGGGGTGCGTGGCACCGCCGACCTGCTGGCCTACGCCGGTGCCGGCGCCGACGCCGTCCTGGTCGGCGAGGGCCTGGTGACAAGTGGCGATCCGCGGAGCGCCGTCGCCGACCTGGTAACTGCCGGCACGCACCCGTCCTGCCCGAAACCAGCCCGCTGAATTGCGGGCTCCTGCGCGAAGAAGCAGCCCGAGTTCTTATGTCTGATCGCACTGGTACCGAATTGCCGCGGATGAGCGCGGCGGTCGCCGAAGCCACAAGCCACGACCCCGACGCCAAGGGGCACTTCGGTGCCTACGGCGGCCGGCTGGTGCCCGAGGCTCTGATGGCCGTCATCGAGGAAGTCACCGCGGCCTACGACAAGGTCCGCACCGACCAGACGTTCCTCGACGAGCTCGACCGGCTGCAGCAGCACTACACCGGCCGGCCGTCGCCGCTGTACGAAGCGACGCGACTGTCCGAACATGCCGGCGGCGCGCGGCTGTTCCTCAAACGAGAAGACCTGAACCACACCGGTTCTCACAAGATCAACAACGTGCTCGGGCAGGCGCTGCTGGCCAAGCGCATGGGCAAGACCCGCGTCATCGCCGAGACCGGCGCCGGCCAG
This sequence comes from Mycobacterium toneyamaense, assembly GCF_055384815.1. Classification (NCBI taxonomy): domain Bacteria; kingdom Bacillati; phylum Actinomycetota; class Actinomycetes; order Mycobacteriales; family Mycobacteriaceae; genus Mycobacterium; species Mycobacterium toneyamaense. The sequence continues at coordinate 3,696,221 of NZ_AP040333.1, read as the reverse complement.
CACGGCGTCGCGACCGCGACGGCCTGCGCGCTGCTCGGCCTGGAGTGCGTCGTCTACATGGGTGCGGTCGACACCGCCCGGCAGGCGCTGAACGTGGCCCGGATGCGGCTGCTCGGTGGCACCGTGGTGTCGGTCGAGGCCGGTTCGGCGACCCTCAAGGACGCCATCAACGAAGCCTTCCGCGACTGGGTCACCAACGCGGACGACACCTACTACTGCTTCGGCACCGCGGCCGGACCGCACCCGTTCCCCGTCATGGTGCGCGACTTCCAGCGCGTCATCGGTTTGGAAGCGCGGGTCCAGATACAGCAGCAGGCCGGCCGGCTGCCCGACGCGGTCACGGCATGCGTCGGCGGCGGATCGAACGCCATCGGCGTCTTCCACGCCTTCATCGACGATCCGGGTGTGCGCCTGGTCGGTTTCGAAGCGGCCGGCGACGGTGTCGAAACCGGAAGGCACGCAGCGACTTTCACCGGAGGATCACCGGGTGCGTTCCAGGGCTCGTTCTCGTACCTGCTGCAGGACGAGGACGGCCAGACCATCGAATCGCATTCCATCTCAGCCGGTTTGGACTACCCGGGCGTCGGTCCGGAACATGCCTACCTCAAGGACGTCGGCCGCGCCGAGTACCGGCCGGTGACCGATACCGAGGCCATGGAAGCGTTCGGCCTGCTGTGCCGCACCGAGGGCATCATCCCGGCGATCGAATCGGCGCACGCCGTCGCGGGCGCGCTGAAACTCGGCAGCGAACTGGGGCCGGGTTCGGTGATCGTGGTGAACCTGTCCGGCCGCGGCGACAAGGACGTCGAGACCGCCGCGAAATGGTTCGGTCTACTGGACGGTGAGACTGGGGAAGCGTCATGAGCCGACTGGCTGGATTGTTCGAATCGTGCCGGGCCGAAGGGCGTTCGGCGCTGATCGGGTACCTGCCGACCGGCTACCCGGACGTGCAGACCTCGATCGACGCGATGGTCGCGATGACCGAATCCGGTTGCGACATCATCGAAGTCGGCGTCGCCTACTCCGATCCGGGCATGGACGGACCGGTCATCGCCGCCGCGACCAACACCGCCCTGCAGGGTGGGGTTCGGGTCCGCGACGCGTTGAAGGCCGTCGAGGCCATCAGCAACGCCGGCGGGCACGCCGTCGTCATGACCTACTGGAATCCGGTGTTGCGCTGGGGCGTCGACGCTTTCGCGCGTGACCTGGCGTCAGCGGGCGGGCTCGGACTGATCACGCCCGACCTCATCCTCGACGAGGCCGACGAATGGTTCGGCGTCTCCGACGCCCACAACCTCGACCGCATCTTCCTGGTGGCACCGTCGTCCACCCCGGAGCGGCTGGCCGCCACGGTGCAGGCCTCGCGCGGCTTCGTCTACGCCGCCTCGACCATGGGCGTCACCGGTGCGCGCGACGCGGTGTCGAACATGGCGCCCGAGTTGGTGTCCCGGGTGCGTGCCGTGTCGGACATCCCGGTGGGTGTCGGCCTCGGCGTCCGGTCGCGGGAACAGGCCGCGGAGATAGCGGCCTACGCCGACGGCGTCATCGTCGGCTCGGCATTGGTATCTGCGCTCGGCGACGGCGGTATCCCCGCGGTACGAGCATTGTCCGAAGAACTGGCCCACGGAGTACGACAGAAAGTTTCCGCGTGACCACATCGTTGCTGGCATACATCCCGAGTCCGGCCCAGGGCGTCTGGCACTTGGGGCCAGTACCGATCCGGGCCTACGCGCTCTGCATCATCACCGGCATCATCGCCGCGCTGATCATCGGCGATCGCCGCTGGGTCGCGCGTGGTGGCGAGGCGGGCGTCATCTACGACATCGCACTGTGGACGGTGCCGTTCGGCCTCATCGGTGGCCGGCTGTATCACCTGATGACCGACTGGCGGACGTACTTCGCCGAGGGCGGCGCCGGGATCGGTGCGGCCGTGCGGATCTGGGACGGCGGCCTGGGCATCTGGGGCGCGGTCGCGCTCGGTGGCGTCGGCGCCTGGATCGGCTGCCGCCGGCACGGAATCCCGTTGCCCGCGTTCGGCGACGCCATCGCACCCGGCATCATCCTGGCCCAGGCCATCGGCCGGCTGGGCAACTACTTCAACCAGGAGCTGTACGGCCGGCCCACGGATCTGCCGTGGGGCCTGCAGATCTTCCAGCGCAGTGACGGCTCCGGTGTGGTGAACCCGCACCTGCTCAACGGCGTCTCGACCGGGCAGGTCTACGAGGTCGTGCATCCGACGTTCCTCTACGAATTGCTGTGGAACCTCGTGGTTTTCTTCTTCCTGCTGTGGGCGGACCGCCGCTTCCGGCTGGGCCACGGCCGGCTGTTCGCGCTGTACGTCGCCGCCTACTGCGTCGGCCGCTTCGGCGTCGAGTTGATGCGCAGCGACACCGCGACGCTGATCGCCGGTATCCGCGTCAACTCGTTCACATCGACGTTCGTGTTCATCGGCGCCGTGGTCTACATGATGGTCGCGCCGCGGGGCCGTGAGGATCCGGCGACGCTCGGTGGCCGGCAGGTCGACGACGCCGGCGACGTCTTCGATTTCGACACCGGCGTTGCCGTGAAGGTGCCCGCGGTCGTCGCCGCCGGTGCTGCTGCCACTGCCGCATCGGGCGGGGATGCCGACGTCGCCGACGAGGCCGACGCCGTCGAGACCCAATCCGACGAACCCGTGGCGCTGGCCGAACAGGCCGCCGATGCCGAGACGGCTGCCGACGAATCCGGCGGCGAGTCAGTCGATTCCGACGAGGTCGAGGAAGCAGACGAGTCCGACGCCGAAGCCGAAGACCTGGATGCCGATGAGGCCGAAGCCGTCGAGGTGGCCGAGGAGTCCGAGGGCACAACTGAGTCCGACGAAGCCGCTGACGAGGCCGCCGCCGAGACAGAGGTTGCCGACGCCGACGACAGCGCTGACGTTGAGGACGCCGCGGAGGACGAGGAGTCCGCCGAGGCCGTGGATTCTGCGGAAGCTGCTGAAGAAGCTGCCGCCGAGACGGACGTCGCGGACGCCGACGATAGCGCTGATGTCGAGGACGCCGCTGAGGACGAGGAGTCCGCCGAGACCGCGGATTCTGCGGAGGCTGCTGAAGAAGCTGCCGCCGAGACGGACGTCGCGGACGCCGACGACAGCGCTGATGTCGAGGACGCCGCTGAGGACGAGGAGTCCGCCGAGACCGCGGATTCTGCGGAAGCCGCTGACGAGGCCGAAGAGGCCGAAGGGACAACGGAATCCGACGCTGACGAGGCCGCCGTCGAGACGGACGTCGCGGACGCCGACGACAGCGCTGATGTTGAGGATGCCGTGGAGGACGAGGCTGTCGACGAGTCCGAAGAGGCAACGGATTCCGAGTCTGCAGAGACTGAGTCCGACGACGCCGAGGCCGAAGACGCTGACGTCGAAGACGCCGAGGCCGAAGACGCTGACGTCGAAGACGCCGAGGCCGAAGACGCTGACGCCGAAGCCACTGAAGGCGATGCCGACGCTGGACCAGCCGAAGAACCCGCGCCGAAGGTCGAAGCCACTGAAAAGGTTGAGCCCGTTGGGGTTCCCGTTTGGGAGCCGCCCGCCCCGCGTCGTCGTTGGTGGCGCCGACAGGGCTGAGTCTGGCCTGCGAGGCCGCGAATGTGCGGGCAGACCACGGATCTCGCAAGGAGCACGCACTGCGCGCACGCTCGGCGGCCCTTGTCGTTGAGCCTGAATCCTGGGCGCAGAAGTGTGAGTGGCGCAGGCCGTGGTTGCAGGGTGAACGCGGCGTTGGGGGTCTTTGTCGTTGAGCCTGAATCCTGGGCGCAGAAGTGTGAGTGGCGCAGGCTGTGGTTGCAGGGTGAACGCGGCGTTGGGGGTCTTTGTCGTTGAGCCTGAATCCTGGGCGTAGAAGTGTGAGTGGCGTAGGCCGTGGTTGCAGGGTGAACGCGGCGTTGGGGGTCTTTGGCGTTGAGCCTGAATCCTGGGCGCAGAAGTGTGAGTGGCGCAGGCCGTGGTTGCAGCGTCAATGCATAGCGGGAAGCCCTCCTCGCTGACCCTGCACTGAGGGCGTGACACCGGGCCCGTAGGCGTAGGGCCATCACGGCCTCACATTCCGCCGCGGCAAAAGTGCGCACAAGCTGCACTTTCATGCGAACGGTATGTTCCTCACTCGCCGGTCCTGATCGGTTGTGCGGTGGTTGGATGTCTCCTGTGGATGACATAGCCGACGGAGTGCAGTTGCAGCAGTCTCGGCAGGACCGCATCCTCAATGCGGCGCTGAACGTGTTTGCGCAGCGGGGCACGTCCGATGCGACGTTGCAGATGGTGGCCGATACCGCGGGTGTTTCAGTCGGGTTGGTGCAGCACCATTTCGGCACCAAGGACGGTTTGATCAAGGCCGTCGACGATGTGGCGATGAAACTCATCAGCTCGACCATGTTCGCCGCGCTGGAAAGTCCGGGTCGTGATTCGGTTACCGCGATCGGCAGGGCGGTGCACGGCCTGCTCACCGACCACCTGGTGGTGATGGACTATTTGGGCCGGGCGGTGGCTTCTGAAACCCCAAGCGGCATGGCGATATTCGACGCGATGGCGCGGATCGGCATCGACCGGTGGCAACGCATGATCGACACCGGGGACGCCGCCGAGGGGCTCGACGCGGTCTGGGCCGGGCTGAATCCCTTGGTGCTGACTCTGGGCTCGATCATCTTGCGCCGGCACCTCGACCGGCACCTGCCGGCGTCATTCACCTCTGACCCGGAGTTGGCCAGGTGGGAAGAGTCCGTCAACGAGCTGATCCGGCACGGTCAGTTGCGCCAATAACTCCCGCTGCGTTTGCCCGAACCGTTACAATACGGCAATATTGTCGCTGATTCGCGGCGAACGTCGGTGTCGAGGGGTCACCGACGTTCGTGCGCCATCAGAGCTTCCTGAGCCGTCGGACGATCTGGTTGAACGGCTGGACCGAGGCGAGGCCTTTCCGTAGGTTGCGCCGCAAGAAGCTGAGGTTGGCCAGCACCACGTATCGGACGCCGCAGTCCCGCCATTCAGCCACCTGTTCGACGATTTCGTCCGGTGTGCCGTTCAGGCAGATGTCCCGCATCAGCGACGGCGGGACCGCGTCGATGAGAGAAAGCGCCCTTTCTTCGTCGATGCTGTGCGGCAGGAAGTCCTGCGCACCGGAGAAACCCGACCCCAGGGGATGTTCGGCACCGTGGCGGCCGAACATCTCGTCGCTGGCGTTGAGGGCGAACGATTTGAGCACCTCTGTATCCAGTGCCGCGTCGACGTCGTCTCTGCTGCGGCCGGTCACCACGAACAGCATTACCGCAGGGAGGACGGCCTTGGGGTCGCGTCCGGCGTCGGACGCGGCGGTGCGAACGACTTCCAGCCGCTGGGCATAGTCTTTCGGCTGGTGCGGGAATGCCGGAAAGTAGGCGTCGCCGTAGCGCCCTGCGGCACGCAGCATGCGTGGACCGTGGGCCGCGATCCAGATCTCGGGCCATTTGCCTCGGTAGGGCGGCAGTTCGAAGACCGCGTTGCGCAACGGGAAGAAGGGCGAGTCGCGGTTGACCAGTTCGCCGCCCGAATCCCAGAGCGCGCGGATGGTGGCCATCGCTTCCTCGAACCGTGCGACGGGTTTGGACCAGTCGACTCCGTAGGGTTCGTTGCCTTCTCGCTCGCCGGGGCCGATGCCGAGGATCGCCCGTCCCCGCGTCAGTAAGTGCAGTGTCGCCGCGGCTTGTGCGGTGACCGCCGGGTTACGCCGGCCGGTATCGGTCACCCCTACGCCCAGTCGCATCCGACCGACTCGATTGCGAGCTGCGATGTGCCCCAACATGGTCCACGGTTCCATGGTGGCGTCCAGCGTCGGGACAACTCTGGTGGAGCCGCAATACTCCGGTTTCCACAACGAGCGCGGGAACAGTTGGTTGAGGTGGTCCGGCACCCAGAAGGAGTCAGCGCGATTCGCCACCGCACCCAGGTAGCTGGCTCGGGTGAACGTATCGGCTGCTGGGCGAGCCGCGATGATGGGATCGGCGACGCCGACGCGAAATCCGGTCTTGCTCCCCATGCTGCTCCTCGAGTGGCCTCGTTCGGAGTCGGTCCTTTCCACTGTCCGGTGCGACGTCTCCCTGAGCATCAGCCGAACGGCGTAAATCGGCGATCAGCGTCGTCCCCAAGGCATCATGGACCCCATGACGTCAGCCAGCCGGGTCGCGCGTGTGGCGGGAGTGGCCGGTACCGGGGCAGTGGCGGTGGCAACTCTGACGTATATCGGCATCGCTGACCCGCATCACCCCGGATTCGGGTTTCCGCCGTGTCCGTTCAAGGCCCTCACGGGCTGGAACTGTCCGCTGTGCGGCGGGCTGCGGATGACCCACGACGTATTGCACGGCGACTTCTCGGCCGCCGTCGTCGACAACCTCTTCGCGCTCGTGGGGTTGCCGCTGCTGACCGTCTGGCTCGTCGTGTGCTGGCGACGGCGGCTGTCGGTGGCGCCGCCGTTGGTGACCGCACTGGTGGCGATGGTGCTGTGGACGGTGGTCCGCAATCTGCCGGGATTTCCGTTGGTGCCGACGTTCACGCAGTCCTAGTGGTGTGTCTCGTAAATAAGTAGTCGTATGTTTGTTATTCTGTCCGGGTGAGTGCATCACCAGCAGCGGCCTTGCCAATGACGCCGGCCGAGCGTGAAACGTTGGAGAAGCTGGAACGGTCGCACACTGCGCCGCATCAGCAGGTGCTGCGGGCGAAGGTGCTGCTGATGGCCGCCGACGGTGAGGCCAATACCCGGATCGCCGAGGAAGTTGGGGTGACACCGGTGACGGTGCGCAGCTGGCGTGAGCGGTTCAGTCAGGACGGGCTTGCCGGGCTGGGCAAGATCCGGGTCGGGCGCGGCCGCAAGCCGTCGATTTCGGAGGAGACGATCGCCGAGATTGTGCGGTTGACCACGACGACAACTCCCGATGGTGCCACGCATTGGTCATGTCGCACGATGGCCAAGCGAGTCGGGGTCAGTTCGGCTACGGTGCAACGGATTTGGTCCGACTTAGGTCTCAAGCCCCATCGGGTGGACACGTTCAAGGTGTCAGGGGATCCCAAGTTTGAGGACAAACTCATCGATGTGGTCGGGTTGTATCTGAATCCGCCCGAGCAGGCCATCGTGTTGTGCATGGATGAGAAGTCCCAGATCCAGGCGTTGGACCGCACCCAGGCGTCACTGCCGATGGTCAAGGGGCGGGCCGCCACCATGACCCATGACTACAAACGAAACGGCACCACTACGCTGTTCGCCGCACTGGACGTGCTGACCGGCACGGTGATCGGCCAATGCCTGCCCCGGCACCGCCACACCGAGTTCATCAAATTCCTCAACACAATCGACCGCGAAGTTCCCCAGGGGTTACAGGTCCACCTGATCTTGGACAATTACGCAACCCACAAGCACGTCGAGGTCACGAACTGGATGAAGCGGCACAAGCGGTTTCATTTCCATTTCACCCCGACCTCATCGTCATGGCTCAACCAGGTCGAACGGTGGTTCCGCGACCTGACCGACAAGAACCTACGCCGCGGTATCTTCGGCAGTGTGCCCGAGTTGATCGCCAGCATCGAGTCATACCTCAACGCCCACAACGCCGATCCCAAGCCCTACGTGTGGACGGCCACCGCCGAATCCATCCTCGCCAAAGTTCGCCGCGCACGCACCAAACTCCAACAAGTAGTCAACCAAAACTGAGACACACCACTAGCGCCGCTGAGCTGGGGACACCACGAGGCAACTCGCTGTTCGGCTGATGTTGAGATGCCGACAGCGCTCCCGGCAAGCCGTTATCTGAATCGATCCACTATGCTCATGCACCGTGAATAGGCGCGGAAAAATCGTCTGTACGCTCGGCCCGGCTACGTCTACCGACGCAACCGTGCTGGCGCTGGTCGAAGCTGGAATGGATGTGGCGCGGCTGAACTTCAGCCATGGTGCGCACGCCGATCATGAGACGGCGTACAAGCGCGTGCGAGCGGCGTCCGATGCCGCCGGCCGCGCGGTCGGCATTCTCGCCGACCTGCAGGGCCCCAAGATCCGGCTCGGTCGCTTCGCCGACGGCCCCACCGAGTGGCGCACCGGCGAAACGGTGCGGATCACCGTCGACGACTGCGACGGCAGCCACGACCGCGTGTCGACCACCTACAAGCAGCTGGCCGAAGACGCCCGCGCCGGTGACCGGCTGCTCGTCGACGACGGCAAGGTCGGCCTGGTGGTCGACAAGATCGACGGCAACGACGTCGTCTGCACCGTCACCGAGGGCGGCCCGGTCAGCAACAACAAGGGCCTGTCCCTGCCGGGGATGAACGTGTCTGTCCCGGCGTTGTCCGAGAAGGACATCGACGATCTGAAGTTCGCGCTGAAGCTCGGCGTCGACCTGATCGCGCTGTCGTTCGTCCGGTCGCCGGCCGACATCGAACTCGTGCATGAGGTGATGGACGAGGTGGGCCGCCGGGTGCCGGTGATCGCCAAGCTGGAGAAGCCCGAAGCCGTCGACAACCTCGAGGCCATCGTGCTGGCCTTCGACGCGATCATGGTCGCCCGTGGTGACCTGGGCGTCGAGCTGCCGCTCGAGGAAGTGCCGCTGGTGCAGAAGCGCGCCATCCAGATGGCCAGGGAGAACGCCAAGCCGGTCATCGTCGCCACCCAGATGCTGGAGTCGATGATCGAGAACTCCCGGCCCACCCGGGCCGAGGCCTCGGATGTCGCCAACGCGATTCTCGACGGCGCCGACGCCGTGATGCTCTCCGGTGAGACCTCGGTCGGCAAGTACGCGCTCGAGGCCGTGCGGACCATGGCTCGGATCGTGAAAGCTGTCGAGGCGAATTCCACCGACGCACCTCCGCTGACCCATGTGCCGCGCACCAAGCGTGGCGTCATCTCCTACGCGGCCCGTGACATCGGTGAGCGCCTGGATGCCAAGGCGCTGGTCGCCTTCACCCAGTCGGGCGACACCGTGCGCCGGCTGTCCCGCCTGCACACACCGCTGCCGCTGCTGGCGTTCACCGACCTGCCGGAGGTGCGCAGCCAGCTGGCGCTGACCTGGGGGACCGAGACGTTCATCGTCCCGCAGATGGACAGCACCGACGGCATGATCCAGGAGGTCGACAAGGCGCTGCTGGAGCTCGACCGCTACAAGCGCGGTGACCTGGTGGTCATCGTCGCGGGCGCGCCGCCGGGCACAGTAGGCTCGACCAACCTGATCCACGTGCACCGGATCGGGGAGGAAGACCACTGAGCCGGGGGTAACGCGTGACGACTGCGGATTTCGAGGAACTGCTCAAGGTTCTCGACGTCACCCAGGTCGACGACGACACCTTCACCGGTGGTCATCCGAGCCGGAACCCGGTTCGTACCTTCGGTGGTCAGATGATGGCGCAGGCGTTCGTCGCCGCCAGCCGTACCGTGCCGCCCAAGCTGCCGCCGACGACGCTGTCGACGCACTTCATCGCCGGTGGCGATCCGGAGCGCGACCTCGAGTTCAAGGTGGTCCGGCTGCGCGACGAACGTCGTTTCGCGAACCGCCGCGTCGACGTCATGCAGGGCGACACGCTGTTGGCGACGGCGCTGGTGTCCCATCTGGCGGGTGGGCGCAGCCTCGAGCACTCGGTCAAGGCGCCGGTGGTGCCGGATCCGTTGTCGCTGCCGACGATCGACGACCTGCTGAAGGGCTACGAGGAGACCGTTCCGCTGTTCGTCGAGGCGCTCAAGCCCATCGAATGGCGTTACACGAACGACCCGGCCTGGGTGATGCGGGACAAGGGCGGCAAGCTCGACCACAACCGCGTGTGGCTCAAGACCATGGGCGCCATGCCCGACGACCCGGTGCTGCACGCCGCGGCACTGGTCTATTCGTCGGACACGACGCTGCTCGACTCGATCATCACCACCCACGGCCTGTCGTGGGGGCATGACCGGATTTTCGCGGTGACCATGAACCACACCGTGTGGTTCCACCGGCCCATCAAGTTCGACGAGTGGGTGCTGTATTCGACGACGTCGCCGGTGGCCGCGGACTCCCGGGGCCTGGCATCCGGCCATTTCTTCGATCGCGCCGGTCAGGTGCTGGCGACGGTTACCCAGGAAGGCATCGTCAAACACTTTCCGGGCTAACGATTTTCGGGTCGGCTCAGTCGACCTTTACGCCGAATTCCTTCTCGATACGGCCGCGGAAGTCCTGGACACAGGTGCTCTGTGCGTTCTGGTCCTGCCCGGCGCGCGTCATGCAGTCGGTGTAGTCGCTGAAACCGACCTGGCGGTAGAAGCCGATCACGACGAACACGAACACCACCGCGAGCACGGTCGCCAGCGCGCCGAGCACGATGCCCGCGCCGGCCACCACGCCGTTGTCGGCGAGTCCCTGCTTGACCCGGCCGCGGCCGAGGATGCCGCACGCGACGGCACCCAGCCCGAACAGCAGCCCCCCGATCACCGACCACGAGGTCAGCAGTCCCACGATGCCCAGAACCAGCGCGGCGGTCCCCATACCGTTGCGCGGAGTCGACGTGTACGCCCCGTACCCCTGGTCGGCGTACGGCGGTGGTGGCGGCGGCGGATACCCGCCACCGGGATACATGCTCATGACTGCGCAGGGTACCCGTCGTTGCTGGAATCGAGGTTCAGCACCGTGCAGGGCACGTCCGGTGGCAGCTGGTGCGTGGCCACGACCACCGCGCGGTCGGCGCCGAACATCGCGCCCGGAGTGAGGAGTTCGGCGAGCAAGCGGTGACTGTCCGCCGCGTCGAGGTGCTCGGTGGGTTCGTCGAGGAGCACGACGGGGAAGTCGGTCAGCAGCGCGCGAGCAAGCAGCAGTCGGCGCCGCTGGCCGGCGGAGACGGCGGCGGCCCCACCGGAGAGCAGGGTGGACAACCCGTCCGGCAGCGTCCCCAGCCAGGGGGCCAGGCCGACCCGTGTCAGGGCGGCGGTGAGTTCGCCGTCGGTGGCGTCGCCGCGGGCCACCAGCAGGTTGTCGCGCAGAGTGGTGTCGAACAGATGCGCATCCTCGGCGAAAAACCCTGCCGGTGAATCGGTTTCGTTGAAGCGGTCGGCGGTGGACAGCAGCAGGGTCGTCTTGCCCCGGCCACTGGCGCCCAGCACGGCGACCCGGTCTCCGGGTGCGACCTGTAGCGGCGGGACGGCCATCAGCGCCCGGTCGTCGGGGTGCTCGGCCAGCATTGCGGTGAGCCGCGCGATGGCGATGCGGGCCCGGGTCAACTGCACCGCCGCGCCCGGCAGCGCGCCGGTGGCCTCGAACGCCGACAGCGGCAGCAGCATGAGGATCGCCAATGTCGTGGGAGCGACGGTCGACGTGAGCGAGATGGCGGCGACGATCGCGGCGATGGCGCTCGCGCCGGTGGCCAGGATCGGCACCGCACCGGCCAGGGCAGCGGGCCGCGCGGCACGGTCGGCGGCGTCGCCCCAGCGGCGGTGGTCCGCGGTGGCCTGAGCGATGACACCGCCGAGGCGGCCGGCCACGGCCAGTTCGGCAGCATGGTCGAGCGCCAGCATGACGGCGGCGTCCCGGTCCGAATGGTGTACTGCCGCCAGGTTTTCGGTGGCTTCCGCGGCGCGCGCGGCCTGCCACGGCGCCCAGACTCCGGCGACCACCAGTCCGGCGGCAAGGGCGAGTGCGGCGGCGGGCGAGATGACGGCGATGACGATCACCGTGGCGGTCGACAGCACCGTCGCGACGGCGACGGGCAGCACCGACCGCACCAGGGTGTCGGCCAGGTCGTCGACGGAAGCGCCTGCGCGCGAGACCAATTCACCGCTGCTCAGCCGCAGCACCGTCGCCGGTGGCGCCGCGGACAGCCGCCGGTACAGCTCGGTGCGGGCCCGGCCGGCGGCGCGCAGCGCGACGTCGTGCGATGCCAGGCGCTCGCAATAGCCCAGCACCCCACGGGAGATGCCGAACAGCCGCACCGCCACCACCGCGACCGACAGCTCCAGGATCGGCGGTTGCTGCCAGGCCCGGGTGATCAGCCACGCCGACACCCCGGCCAGGGCGAGGGCGCTGCCGAGTGCCGCGGAGCCGAGGAAGACGGCCAGCGCCAGGCGGGGGAGCCGGGGCCGGAGCAGGTCGATCGCGAATCTAACTGTGGACACGGGAAGCACCTCCCGCCCGGACGATCTCATCACCGATGGCCAGCACGGCGTCACGGTGTCCGACGACGATGACGGTCGCGCCGGCCGCGGCGCGGGCCCGGATCGCCTGGAGAACCCGGATCTCCAGCTCGGCATTCAGATGTGAGGTCGGTTCGTCGAGCAGCAGCACCGGGCTGGGCCGGCCGAGTACCCGCGCCAGTGCCAGGCGCTGCCGCTGGCCCAGCGACAGCCCGGAGCCGCCGCGCCCCAGCACGGTGTCGAGTCCGGCGGGCAGGGTGGCCAGCACCTCGTCGAATCCCGATGCGCGGCAGGCGCTGTCGAGGTCGGGGAGGGCGCCGAGCAATTCCAGGTTTTCCCGCACCGTCCCCGGGACGAGGACGGGCCGTTGCGGCAGCCAGCCGATCTGGTGCCACCAGTGCTGCCGGTCCAGCGCGTCGACGTCGCAGCGCTGTTCGTCGTCGCCGACCCGCACGCGGCCGGCATCGGGCGTCGTCAGCCCCAGAATTGCTTGCAGCGCGGTGCTTTTCCCGCTGCCGTTGGGGCCGGTCAGAACCGTCACCGAGCCGGGCGTGGCCCGCAGCGTCAGATCGTGCGGCGCCGGCCCGTCCCGGCCGTCGATGCTCACGTGCTCCAGTTCGATGGTCGGCCGTACCCCGATCTGTGCGCCGCCCGGTTCCGGTTGCCCGGCGTCCTCGAGCAGCCGGTAGGCGTGCCCGAACGCGACCTTGCCGTCCTGTGCGGCATGGAATTCGACGCCGACGCGGCGCAGTGGCCAGAACACCTCGGGCGCCAGGAGCAGCACCGTCAGCGCGACCGGCAGGGTGACCCCGCCGCTGACCAGTCGCAGCCCGACGCCGACGGCGACCAGCGCCACCCCGAGCGTCGCCAGCAGTTCGAGGACGAGCGCCGACAGGAACGCGATGCGCAACGTGGCCAGGGCCGAATGCCGGTGGGCGTCGGACAGTTCGGTGATGCGCGGCGCGGCGCCCTCGGCGCGGCCCAGGGCCCGCAGCGTCGGGATACCCGCGATCAGGTCGAGCAGACGCGACTGCAGCGTGGCCATGGCGGCCAGCGCGGCCGCCGACCGCTCGGTCGTCATGACACCGATCAGCACCATGAACAGTGGGATGAGCGGCAGCGCGATCAGCACGACGAGCGCGGATTTCACGTCGTACCAAGCGATCACGATGACGGCGGCCGGGGTCAGCAGCACGGACATCACGACGGCCGGCAGATATCGGGTGAAGTACGGTCGCAGCCCGTCGAGTCCGCGGGTCAGCAGGATCGCGGCCTCGTCGTGCACCGCCTGCCGACGATGCGGCGGCAGCGCGGCGACGGCGGTGAGAACCTGTGCGTCGAGGTCGGCGATCATGGCTGTGGCGCCGTGCTGGCTGAGCCTGGCCTGCCACCACTGGGCGCCGGCACGCAGGGACCAGAGGCCGGCGAGCATGAACAGCTGGGGTATCCAGTGCGACAGCGGGGCCCGGGTGGTGATGACCCCGGCCACGACCTGTGCGGTGAGCACCGCTGCGGCGAGCGCCGCCGCGGTGATGACCACGCCACTGCCGACCGTGGCCGCCAGGTGCCGGCGCAGACCGGCGGTCATGCGGGGGTTGGCCGACGATCGGGTCAGTGCGATCCGCCGTTTCGGGACAACCCGATGGATGCCGGGATGTGCGCGGCCGAAATCCGTTGCCGGAAAACCCAGTACGTCCAACCCTGGTAGCAGATCACCAACGGGGTGAGCAGCAGCGCGGCCCAGGTCATCACCTTGAGCGTGTACGGCGTCGACGACGCGTTGTGGATGGTCAGGCTCCACGCCGGATCAAGCGTCGAGGGAACGAGATTCGGGTACAGGCAGCTGAACAGTAGTGCGACCACGGCGGCGACGACGATGGCCGTTGCGGTGAACGCCCACCCGTCGGCGCGGCGCGTCCACACCAGCAGGACCGCCGAGAGCTGGGCCACCACGGCGACGCCCAGTGCTATCCAGGTCACGTCGTTGCCGTAGGCCACCTGGGTCCAGATGCCGAACGCGGCGACGATCACGGTCACCGGAACGGTCAGGCGGGTGGCGAACCGGCGTGCGGTATCGTGCACGGCCCCTTCAGTTTTGAGTGTCACGAACACCGCGCCGTGGAAGGCGAAGAGGCCGGCCGTGGCGATACCGCCGAGCAGGGAGTACGGGTTCAGCACGTCACCGAAGGACAGCTGTATCTGGTGGTGGGCGTCGACGGGGAGGCCGCGCAGGATGGAGGCGAAGGCCACGCCCCACAACACGGCCGGCAGCCAGGAACCCATGGCGATGCCGATGTCGGCCCACCGGCGCCACTGCGGGTCGTCGATCTTGCCGCGCCATTCGATGGCGCAGACCCGCACGATCATGCCGACCAGGATCGCCAGTAGCGGCAGATAGAGGCCCGAGAACAGCGTGGCGTACATGCCGGGGAACGCCGCGAACATCGCCGCACCCGCGGTGATGATCCAGACCTCGTTGCCGTCCCACACCGGTCCGATGGTGTTGAGCGCGGCGCGGCGGTACTGCTCGGCGTCGCCCTCGTCACCGTCGGCGGCGCGGCCGAAGAACTCCATGAGCATGCCGACACCGAAATCGAACCCCTCCAGGACGAAGAAGCCCAGGAACAGCGCGGCCAGGATGATGAACCAGAGGTGCTGAAGTGCCATGGCTGCTCCTCCTAGTACGCGAACGACAGTGGGGCGACGTCGTCGCTACCGGGTGGGGTGGGCGGCGCCGGTTCGGCATCGTGTTCGAGTGGCCCTTCCAGCGTGTAGCGGCGGATCAGCCAGAACCAGATGACGGCGAGCAGCGCATAGAGCGCGGTGAAGGTGATCAGTGAGATCCAGACCGTGCCCGCGCTGTGTGCCGACACGCCCTGCCGGATGGTCAGGTGCAGGTTCGGGTCGCCGGTCGGGTTGGTGGCGACCACCCAGGGCTGGCGGCCCATCTCGGTGAAGACCCAGCCCGCGCTGTTGGCGAGGAACGGCATGGGCAGCGTCACCAGTGCGAACAGGCTCAGCCAGCGTTGCGTGGGGATGCGGCCCTTGCGGGTCAACCACAGTGTGGTGAGCGCGAAAAGCCCTGGGAACGCGAGCAATCCGATCATCATGCGGAACGACCAGTAGGTCACGAACAGGTTGGGCCGGTAGTCACCGGGACCGTACTTGGCTTCGTAGGCCTTCTGCAGGTCCTGCACGCCCTCGAGTCGGACGCCCTCGAACTTGCTCTCGGCGAGGAACGGCAGCACGTACGGCACCTCGATGACGTGCATGACGCTGTCACAGTTGTTGTGCGTACCGATCGTCAGCACCGAGAAATCCGGGTCGGTTTCGGTGTGACACAACGATTCTGCCGACGCCATCTTCATGGGCTGTTGGACGAACATCAGCTTGCCCTGGGCGTCCCCGGTGAGCGTGAGCGAGGCGGCCGCGACGAGCGCCACCCAACAGCCCAGCACGGCGGCGGGCCGGAACATGGTGCGCGATTCCTCCGTGTTGCCACTACGCACCATCCACCATGCGCTGATGGCGGCGACGAAGGTGGAGGCCGTCAGGATGGCGCCGCCGACCGTGTGCGTGAACGCCGCGATGCCGGTGTTGTTGGTCAGCAGCTCCCAGATGCTCGTCAGCTCCGCCCGGCCGGTCTCCGGGTTGTAGTGCGCGCCAACGGGATGCTGCATGAACGAGTTGGCCGAGATGATGAAGAACGCCGACGCGTTCACGCCGAATGCGACGATCCAGATACACGCCAGGTGCACCAGGCGGGGCAGCTTGGTCCAGCCGAAGATCCACAGGCCGATGAAGGTGGATTCGAAGAAGAACGCCGCGAGGCCCTCCAGGGCCAGCGGTGCGCCGAAGACGTCGCCGACGAATCGTGAGTACTCACTCCAGTTCATCCCGAACTGGAATTCCTGCACGATGCCCGTGGCCACGCCGAGAGCGAAGTTGATCAGGAACAGCTTGCCGAAGAACTTGGTCAGCCGGTACCAGGCCGGATTGCCCGTCACCACCCAGATGGTCTGCATGACGGCGAGCAGCGGCGCGAGGCCGATGGTCAGCGGGACCAGGATGAAGTGGTAGACGGTGGTGATCCCGAACTGCCACCTCGATACGTCCAGTGCGTTCATTGAGCCTTCCCCGAGCCGGAGGGATTGGTCTACGACTTACTGTAGTAGTTCATGTGGGCGGCGGTCCACACCGAATTGTGTGGCCAGGCGCACACGTGCGCCCGGCCACACAAATCCGCATGCCGGCATACTCAGGCGTTGGTCGCCGCCTCGTTGATGGCCTTGTCAACGGCCTTGGCGCCCTTGCGGATTCCGAAGGCGGTGATCACTTCGGCGACACCGGTGACCACCAGCCAGATGCCCGTCACCAGCGCCAGCGTGCCGATGGACTCGATCGGTGAGCCCAGCACCACGAATCCGGCGATCAGGCTGATGACGCCGAGGAAGATGTTCCACCCGCGGGCGGGCAGCCCCGGATCGCTGATCGCCGACACCGTGGTGGCCACACCGCGGAAGATGAAGCCGATACCGATCCAGATCGCCAGCAGCAGTACGGCATCGCCGATATGGCGGAAGGCCAGCACCGCGAGCACCAGGGACGCCGCGCCGCTGATGAATGCCAGCACGCGTCCGCCTGCCGTGATGTGCAGGCTGAAGGCGAACACCACCTGGCCGATACCGGTGACGAGCAGATAGGCGCCGAAGAAGATCGCCGCCACCGCGACGGAGATGCCGGGCTGGGCCAACACGGCGGCGCCCAGTACCACGGAGATCAGGCCCGCGATGAGCTCGGTTTTCCACAGATGCTGCAACAGACTTGGCGGAGTATGCGTGGTCATTGACGCAGTCTCACATATTTGACGCTGGGTGCACCGAGTTCGGACAACCCTGTTTTTCGGTGGTTCTAGATGTGGACAACTGGCGATTGGGCTGCTTGGTGACCACCGTGCCGATAAGGTGCTCTCCAACGCGGCACGCCGACCGATGCGTGCCGGCGGTGTGTCGTGACAGGTGTGGTCAGGCCAGAGTGAAGCACGAAGGAAGAGGCAACGTGTCAGGTGTGAGTCAGTCCCGTCGGGGCACAGCGTGGCGCATTGCGGTGGTGGTGGCTGCGAGTGGCGCGTTGGCGCTGTCGGGCTGCACGAAGAACACCGAATCCAGCTCGCCCGCGTCGAGTTCGTCGGCGGCTCCCGCGGCCAAGGTCGAGTCGATCGCCAACACGGTGCCGGAGGCCATCAAGTCCAGCGGCAAGCTGATCGTCGGCGTCAACATCCCGTATGCACCCAACGAGTACAAGGACCCGAGCGGCAAGGTTGTCGGCTTCGACGTCGACCTGATGAACGCCATCGCCCAGACACTCGGTCTGACGGTCGACTACCGGGAAGAGTCCGACTTCTCGAAGATCATCCCGGCAATCCAGGCCGGTACCTACAACGTCGGCATGTCATCCTTCACCGACAGCAAGCAGCGTGAGCAGCAGGTCGATTTCGTCACCTACTTCTCGGCCGGCAGCTTGTGGGCGCAGCGCGCCGGTGACCATGTCGACCCCAACAACTCCTGTGGCAAGAAGGTCGCCGTCGAGTCGACCACGGTGCAGGACACCGAGGAACTGCCCGCCAAGTCGAAGGCGTGCACCGACGCCGGCAAGCCGCCCATCGACGTGGTGAAGTTCGACAACCAGGACCAGGCCGCCAACGCCGTCGTCGTCGGCCAGGCCGACGCCATGTCCGCGGACTCGCCCGTGACGTTGTGGGCGATCAAGCAGGCGGGCGGCAAGCTCGTGCAGGCCGGCGAGGTGTTCGACTCGGCTCCGTACGGATGGCCGGTGAAGAAGGGTTCGCCACTGGCGCAATCGCTGCTGCAGGCATTGCAGCACCTCATCGACAACGGCACGTACAAGCAGATCGCGACGAACTGGGGCGTGCAGGCCGGAATGATCGACAAGCCGGTCATCAATGGGGCCACCAGCTGACGTGACGGCTGTTGAGTCAGCGGCGGACCCGAGCGGTCCCGCCGCCATCCACGCGGTACCGCTACGACATCCCTGGCGGTGGGTCGGGGCCGTCGCGATCATCGTCGTCGCCGGGCTGTTCCTCTACGGCGCCGCGACGAACCCCGCGTATGGCTGGGACACCTACCTCAAGTACCTGCTCGACGTGCGAGTGGCCGAGGCGGCGTGGAACACCGTGCAGCTCACCATCTATGCGATGGCGATCGGCTTGGTGCTCGGCGTCGTCCTGGCCGTGATGCGGCTGTCACCGAATCCGGTGTTCCGTGCGGTCGCGTGGGGCTATCTGTGGATTTTCCGCGGTACTCCGGTGTACGTGCAGCTGGTGTTCTGGGGCCTGTTCCCGTCGATCTACCAGAACATTCAGATCGGGGTGCCGTTCGGGCCGTCGCTGTTCCACATCCAGCTGCAGGGACTGTCGCTGGCGTTCGAGATGGCCTTCATCGGCCTGGGCCTCAACGAAGCCGCCTACATGGCCGAAATCATCCGTGCCGGAATCATTTCCGTCCCGGAGGGACAGACCGAGGCGTCGGTCGCCCTCGGTATGTCGTGGTGGATGACCATGCGCCGCACCGTTCTTCCGCAGGCGATGCGGGTCATCGTGCCGCCCACCGGCAACGAGCTGATCAGCATGCTGAAAACCACATCACTGGTCACGGCCGTGCCGTACACGCTCGAGCTGTACACCCGCACGCGGGACATCTCCGCCGTGATCTTCCAGCCCATCCCGCTGTTGCTGGTTGCCGCCACCTGGTACCTGGTCATCACCAGCGTGCTGATGGTCGGCCAGTTCTACCTGGAGCGCTACTTCTCGCGGGGTGCGTCGCGCAAGCTGACGAGCAAACAGCTCGAGGCCCTTGCCCTGGCGCAGATGGGTGACCACGGGGGTATGCCCGCATGACGCCCATGGTGCGAGCCGAACAGGTATGCAAGAGCTTCGGTGCCCTCGACGTGCTCAAGGGTGTCTCGCTCGAGGTCGAGCGCGGACAGGTCCTCGTGCTTGTCGGTCCCTCCGGTTCCGGCAAGTCGACGTTCCTGCGGTGTATCAATCACCTGGAACAGGTCAGCGCCGGGCGGTTGTACGTCGATGAGGAGCTGGTCGGGTACCGCGAACGCGGGGGCAAGCTGCACGAACTCCCGCCGAAGGAGGCCGCCCGCCAGCGCCGCGATGTCGGCATGGTCTTCCAGCACTTCAATCTGTTCCCGCACCGGACCGCGCTGGAGAACATCATCGAGGCGCCGGTGCACGTCAAGGGCGTCAAGCGGGACGCGGCGGTGAGTCGTGCGCGGGACCTGCTCGACCAGGTTGGGTTGTCCAGCAAGGCCGATGCCTATCCGGCCCAGTTGTCCGGCGGCCAGCAGCAGCGCGTGGCCATCGCCCGCGCGCTGGCGATGGAGCCTAAGCTGATGCTGTTCGACGAACCGACCTCGGCGCTGGACCCGGAACTGGTCGGAGACGTCCTGGCGGTCATGAAAAAGCTTGCCCAACAGGGCATGACGATGATCGTCGTCACGCACGAGATGGGCTTCGCCCGCGAGGTGGCCGACCAGCTGGTGTTCATGGACGGCGGCGTGGTGGTCGAGCGTGGCGCCCCGCGTGAGGTGATGGCCGACCCGAAACATGAACGCACGAAGGCCTTTCTGTCCAAAGTGATGTAGTGGCTGTGCACCCCGCGTCGAAGGCGGAACCAGAACCGGACCCGGCCGCCCCGCTGTGGCGGGCGGCACAGGGCTTCCGGCTGCTCAGCTGCCTGTACGCCTTGGGTTTTCAGCTCGCGGTCAATGACGATCTGCGACACCCGGCCGTCACGTGGGCGCTTTTCGGGGTCCTCATCGCGTGGAGCCTGGCGTGTGCGGTGGCCTATCTGAAGGGTTTCGGCCGACGGAGGGCCTGGGTGCTGACCGAGGTGCTGGTCGTCATCCTGCTGGTGTTGTCCACCGAGCTGGTGGCGTCCCCGGCGTGGATCGCCGGCAACCAGTCGTGGCCGACGACGTTGTGGGCCACCAACGCGACGCTGTCCGCGGCCATCCAGCTGGGGCCACTGGCTGGAATGGGCGTCGGGCTGCTCGTGACGGCGGCCGGCGCGGTGCTGAAGGGCTACTTCGACCCCAATCTCGGCCGGCAGGCGACGCTCGTCATCGAGTTGGCGGTGGGGCTCGCCGTCGGGATGGCCGCGCAGACCGCGCGCCGTGCGCACGCGGAGCTGCAGCGCGCCATCCGATTGGCGGCGGCGACCGCGGAGCGCGAGCGGCTGTCCCGGCAGGTGCACGACGGCGCCATCCAGGTGCTGGCGCTGGTCGCCCGCAAGGGGCGGGAAATCGGTGGCGAGACAACCGAACTCGCGCAGCTGGCCGGCGAGCAGGAACGGGCGCTGCGCCGACTGGTCAGTTCCGGTCTTGACGAGGCCCCGGGCGGTCTGGTCGACGTCGGGGAGATGCTCCGGGCCCGCGCGGGTGATCGCGTCGCGGTGAGCGTGCCGCCGGACCCGGTGCTGCTCGACGCCGCCGTGGCGGGCGAACTCGATGCCGCGGTCGCCAACGTGCTGGGCAACACGGTCGCACACGCGGGCCCCGAGGCCCGGGCTTACGTCCTCGTCGAGGACATGGACGGGCAGGTCGTGGTGAGCGTCCGCGACGATGGGGTGGGGATCGCCGACGGACGGTTGGCGCAGGCAGCTGCGGAGGGGCATATGGGTGTGACGAAATCGATTGTGGGACGGCTGGAATCGCTCGGAGGTAAAGCCGAGCTGACGACGTCGCCGGGAGCCGGCACCGAGTGGGAGCTGACGGTACCGAGGGCGGCCGGCGATGTCTGAGCCACAGTTGACGGTGATGGTGGTCGACGACCACCCGATCTGGCGGGACGCCGTCGCCCGTGACCTCGAGGACTCGGGCTTCACCGTGGTGGCCACCGCCGACGGTGTGGCCGCCGCGGGCCGGCGGGCCGCGGTGGTCAAGCCCAAGGTGGTGCTGATGGACATGCGGCTGTCCGACGGCAGCGGCGTCGAGGCGACCACGCAGGTGCTGGCGGTCTCACCGGCGAGCCGGGTGCTGGTGCTGTCGGCCTCCGACGAGCGCGACGACGTCCTGGAGGCCGTGAAGGCCGGTGCCACCGGGTATCTGGTGAAGAGCGCCTCCAAGGCCGAGCTGGCCGACGCGGTGCGCGCGACGGGTGAGGGGCGTGCGGTGTTCACCCCGGGGCTGGCCGGTCTGGTGCTGGGGGAGCACCGGCGCATGGCCAAGACGCCGGGTGCGGACCCGGCTGCCGGCCTGACGGAGCGGGAAACCGAGATCCTGCGGTACGTGGCGAAAGGCCTGACCGCCAAGCAGATTGCCGAACGCCTGACGCTCAGCCACCGCACCGTCGAGAATCACGTGCAGGCGACGTTCCGCAAGCTGCAGGTGGCCAACCGGGTCGAAGCGGCGCGCTATGCCATCGAGCACGGCCTGGACTGAGCGCCGTCGGCTCGGGACGAGCCGGCCGCGGACAGCCGTCCGACCAGATACCAGGTGTGCATCAGCCCTTTGCCCTTGACGTCGATCTCGCCGCGCTCCTCGAATTCGTATGCGTGGCGCAGACGTTCATACACGTTGTGTGGCACCTGGATTCGGCCGGCGACGTCGGTGCTCTCCATGCGGGACGCGACGTTCACCGCGTCGCCCCAGACGTCGTAGAAGAACTTGCGTGACCCCACCACACCGGCCACCACGGGGCCGGCGGCGATGCCGATGCGGACCGGGACGGGGCGCCCCTTGGGGTCGGTCAGCCCGCGGACCGAATCGGCGAAGTCCAGCGCCAGGCAGGCCAGCGCCTCGAGGTGATCGGCGCGGCCGTGCGGTATGCCGCTGACCACCATGTAGGAGTCACCGCTCGTCTTGACCTTCTC
The DNA here is from genome assembly GCF_055384815.1 of Mycobacterium toneyamaense. Taxonomy (NCBI): domain Bacteria; kingdom Bacillati; phylum Actinomycetota; class Actinomycetes; order Mycobacteriales; family Mycobacteriaceae; genus Mycobacterium; species Mycobacterium toneyamaense. Next base: position 3,674,182 of record NZ_AP040333.1, on the reverse strand, counting down.
CAAACCGTGCCGGTCGACGAGTGCGTCGAGCCCGGTGTAGAGCGTGTCCAGGAACTGGACCAGATCGGCGGGGGTGGTGTCGCTGGCGCGCTGGGTGTAACCGGCGATATCGGCGAAAAGTATTGAGGCGTCGTCGAATTTGTCGGCGATCACCGAATGCGCCGGATCCTTGAGTCGCTGCGCGATGGACTCGGGCAGGATGTTCGCCAGCAGCGTCTCGGACCTGAGGTATTCGGCCTGGATGGCGCGCTGGGCGATGGCGTTCTCCCGCAGCACCGACCAGACCGTCGCCATCACGATGAGGCAGGCCGACACCGCGGTGATGACGAACGACACCCGGCTTTCCATCTCGCTCTGCGCTCCGGTGTGCGCCGGGACGGTGAATTCCAGGATGCTCGCGGTGACGATGCCGACCGCGGCGACGGCGGCCGCGAATCCCACGTGTTCGAGGCCCACGATCAGCAGTGCGATGGCACCCGCGACGGCGAAGTACAGCAGAATTCCCGAGCCGGTGCCCACATTGATGGTCACGACGGTGACCGTGATGTAGGCGATGAGTATGAACGCCGCGGGCGCCACGAGTTCGCCGAACCGGTACAGCGTCGGGACGAGCAGGAAGAGCACCGCGCCGGCCAGGTTCACGGCGCCGATCCACATCGTGTAAGGCCCCGTGGTCAACGCCTGCAAGGCGAAGAAGACGCTGAGCACCGCGCCGAGGCGGCTGGTGCGGGTCAGGATCCGGCGGCTGCGGGCGACGGTCGGGCTGAGGATGTCGGCGTCGGGGCGAAGGCACTCGCGGACGGTCGCGGTCGGCACGCAGACCGAACGGCGCACGGCAGCGACCAAATCGGCGCTGGCCGGGGTCGCGGCGCCGCCGGTGAGGCGAGCGTCGTCCATGATCGCCATGGACTAAAGGGTAGACGCGCGGGACCGGATTTGGTGCTCGGCTGAGGATACTCCGCTGACGGCGAAACAGCGGGCCGCCGCGGTACCGCCCGCGGGCTGTCCCGGATTGGTTGCGGGACCCATAATGGCCAGTCGCTGTGGCCATTTAGAAGGGCTCGCTGAGTGGGACATTCGTGGGTACTGGGTGTCCCTTCGCCGCCACCGAAAAGTATGTACGGCAGCGATCAATATCAAAATTGCCAAATATTCGACAGCTGCGTCGAATGGCGTTTCTGCTGCACCGGCTGAAGCCGTTGAACTGCATATATACCAGAAAAATGCTTGCTCATGACAACTTTGCAAACCGATATTGATTAGCTGTATGTGAACATACCAGAGGTATTTAGGACGCCTCTATATTTGCCTGTATCGCACGCTCGGATTATTTCGATCAGATTTCGGATTTGAGCTCATTAAATTGTTGTCGGAGCAGTAAATTAACTGCCACGCGTCGTTGTCGAGGGGCGACAACCAGGGCGGAAAGGGGACTGCGGTGAACCGTCTGGTCCGTGCTCTCATGCTGAGAGTCGTTGTCGTATTGATGCCATTGGCTGTCATCTGCACCTACAGCCACGTGACGCCCGCACCGACTCGAACGGTCGCGATCGACGTCATCCCCACCGCCGAGATCGATGACACGCATTCGACCATCGGCATCGCCGACTCCAGCCTCTACGGACTGTCGCCGGCGGAGATCGACAAGACCCTGACCCAGCTGCAGTCCATCGGGGTGCAGAACATCCGGGTCTTCGTCCCATGGGCGTTGATCAAGATGACGGGTCCGAATGATCTTGCGAATGACGCGAACTGGACGCTGATGAACAACGTGATGGACGCCGCGCGCGCCCACAACATGGGTGTGCTGGCGGTCATCAGCCACACCCCGCTGTGGGCAGCTCCGAGTGGGACCACCCCGGGTGCGGGCGCACCCGATCCAGCCGTCTACGCGGACTTCGTGAAGCAGGTGGCCACCCGCTACGGCGACGTCATCTCCGCGTACGAAGTCTGGAACGAGCCCAACAGCTTCACGTTCTTCCAGCCGATGGATGCCGCCAAGTACACCGCCATCCTGAAGGCCGTCTACACCACCCTGAAGGGCGGCGACGGGACCACCGGTGTGGACCCGACGGCCTCGGTCATCGCGGGCGCCCTGGCGCCGATTCAGGACTTCTTCGGACTCACGTCGTCTCCGCAGACCTTCCTGGCCGCAATGTATGCCGCCGGCGCCAAAGGCTTTTTCGACGCGATCTCGTTCCACCCGTACGAGTTCAACCAGGTGCTGAAGTTCTCGCAGGGTGCCCTGAACCCACTCGCGCCGCTGTACCAGCTGCAACAGATGCGGGCGATCATGGTGCAGAACGGTGACGGCGACAAGCTGATCTGGGCCACCGAGTACGGCTTCCAGACCGTGCTGGACCAACTCGGCGTCGTCGACCCCACGAGCAACCAGAAGCAGGCCGATTTCATCTCGGACTTCATCACTGCCTGGCGGGCGCTGACCTACACCGGCCCGATATTCATCTACACCACCCGTGACGGCACGCCGGGCACGGACACCGGTTACGGCATCTTCCAGGCGGACTGGACGGCGAAGCTGGCGGTGAAGGTGATCTCGGATGCCATCGGTCTTCCGCCGGTCATCGTCTCGCCCATCGTGGCGCTGGCCCAATTGATCCAGAAGGCGCTGGCTCAGGCCCAGAAAGCCTTCGCGTCGTTCACCGCATCGCTGCAGACCGCGGTCAACAACGCCGTCAAGGCGTTCCAGAGCCTGCTGGCGGGCATCTTCAAACCCGCTGCGGCGCAACCGAGTACCACCGCGAGCCTGGCATCCGCCGCCGCCTCGATCAGTGCGGACACCCTCTCGGAGGCCAACCGGGCCGCGACGGAGCTGAAGTCCCAGGTGGGTGGTTCGAAGGACACCGCCGACCACGTCAAGGCCGGCGACAAGTCCGAGGCGGGTGACGTCAAGGTGGTCGACGCCGTCGAGCACGAAACCGCGGGAGCTGTCGACCCGAAGGCCGCGGAGACCAAGGTCGAGGATTCCAAGACTGAGGATCCCAAGGCCGAAACCCCGAAGGAAGACGCCCCGAAGGCGGAGAGCCCGAAGGCCGAGAGCCCGAAGGAAGAAACCCCGAAGGTCGAAACGCCCAAGACGGAGACCCCGAAGGAAGAAACCCCGAAGGAAGAGGCTCCCAAGGCCGAGACGCCCAAGGCGGAAACGCCCAAAGCAGAAACCCCGCAGTCCGATTCGCCTGCGTCGGCAGAGCCTAAGGCCGCGAACGAATCCAAGAAGCCGGCCAAAGACGCTGCGGCCGAGGGCAAGTCGACCGACGGCAAGGACGGCGACAGGCCGGCCGCCAAGGGCAAGGGCAAGAAGCCGGGCAAGACGAAGAAGCCGGCCCCCGCTGCCAGTGAGCCGTCGAAGCCGACGGGACGGTCGAACGGCGACACCGGTGGCAAGACTTCGCCGGCGGACAGCAAGTCACATCAGCATCAGGGCGCATAACCCGGGTGCGGACGAGGCCTCCCTGGCGTGTCATGCGCCGGGGAGGCCCTCGGGTTTGGCGGCTCAGACCGAATAGATCGGGGCGCCGATCCCGGACATGGTTGCCCGGAGGCGGTGCGCGATATCCCGGTCCAGGGCAACGAGATTCGCGGCGAAGTGCCGGATGTCGGCGGAGTGGTCATCGGCCATCGACTCGCGCGACTCGCGTTCCCTCGCCACGAACCGGTATCTGACCTCGGTCACCGACAGGTCTTCGGAGACGGTGAACTCGTTGGTACGCGCTTCGTCAATTGCGTTGAGCGCCAACCGTTTCACATCGGACAGCGACGCCGCGCCGGCGTGGGCGATACTCGCGGCGGTCCGTAGTGCGTCGGCCGAGCCACGAACCTTGACCAGGTCGCGCCACGCGATGTCCTGCGCGTTCTCCGCCGCACTGCCTTCCCACGTGGTGCCGCCGGGACGCAGGGTGCCCTGCCAGACGTCGTGGAATGAGTTCTCCCACAGATCGGCGGTCCTGTTCCACTGCGCGGCGGCGTCGACCAGGTGTTGCACATCCCAATCGGTGATCTGCGCCAGCGTCGGCAACTCGAGTTCGGCCATCATGGCTACTCCGCCAATGCTGCCGTGGCCGAGCTGTCGGAGTCGGTATAGGCGCGTCCGGCGGCGGTCAGCGCGGAGACAACAGACCAGATCCGTTCGGCATGTGCGGCGGACGCGGCATCGATGCGCGATTGGATCTCGGCGACGACATCCGCGGTGGACTGACCTTCGGGAAGCAACGCGCCACTGGTGACGTGTGCGGACAGAGCTTGGGCCTGCTGCTCGAGTTGACCGGCAACGGCGAACAGCCCATCAGCAGTGACTCGCAGTGCCCCCATGCCTGCAGTTTAGCGGCGAGCTTTGGTGCCCTCGGTGAGATTCGAACTCACACTGCACGGGTTTTGAATCCGTTTCCTCTGCCAGTTGGGATACGAGGGCGTCGCACCCGTTGATCGGGTGCGGTGTACCACCATAGTTGATGTGATTCTCCGGGCCCGCCGCGCCCCGAGGTCGCTTCATCGGACCGCTCACGCGACAATATGGGGATGACCGGGTCAACATCTGATGTCGCACCGCGCCGTGTCCTCGTGGCCGAGGATGAGGCGCTCATCCGGCTGGACCTGGCGGAGATGCTCCGCGAGGAGGGCTACGAGATCGTCGGCGAGGCCGGCGACGGCCAGGAGGCCGTCGAGCTCGCCGAGCAGCTCAAGCCTGACCTGGTGATCATGGATGTGAAGATGCCGCGCCGTGACGGCATCGACGCCGCGTCCGAGATCGCCGCCAAGCGCATCGCGCCTATCGTGATCCTGACCGCGTTTTCCCAGCGTGAGCTGGTCGAACGGGCCCGCGATGCGGGTGCCATGGCCTATCTGGTCAAGCCGTTCTCCATCACGGATCTGGTGCCGGCCATCGAGGTCGCGGTGAGCCGCTTCGGTGAGCTGACAGCGCTGGAGAAGGAAGTCCTGTCGCTGTCCGACCGGCTCGAGACACGCAAGCTCGTCGAGCGCGCCAAGGGCATCCTGCAGACCAAGCAGGGCATGACCGAACCCGAGGCGTTCAAGTGGATTCAGCGGGCGGCCATGGACCGTCGCACCACGATGAAACGGGTCGCCGAGGTCGTCGTCGAGACGCTGGATCCGCCGGCCGCGGAAGCGACAGAACCGTCAGCCGGCTGAGTCCCGCGGGCGCGTCCCGTTAACTCTGTGTTTCCGGCCGCAGCATTTACACAGGTCCGATGAAGACAACGTCGGCCAGCATCGCTCAACAGCGCGTATAGCCGCGCCGTGTTGGTTACTGTCTACGCGAAGCAGCGGATGTCGGCCCCACTTGCGAAGAGTGCAGGCCGCATCCGGTGCCACGTAACCATGACCCGGAGGTGAAGCGTGCGCAGTCGCGTAGCTCGGAATGCTCTTGCAGTCGGCAGTGCCGGTTTGATCGTGTTCGGTCTGGCGGGATGCAGCCAGTCTGATCCGAAGCAGAGCGGCGCGGCCGGCTCGAATCTCAAGATCGTCGAACAGGTGCAGATCGACGAGAACGGCGCCGAGGTCAAGGGCGCCGCCGGCGCGACTCCTGCCGATCCCGCCGGTGACGGCAAGGCCACCTGCCCGCCGGTGAACATCGCCATGGCGGGCGCGCTGAACGGCCCCGACGCCGCACTGGGCATCAACATCAAGGACGGCGTGCAGCTCGCCATCGACAAGCACAACGCGGCCAACCCCGGCTGCCAGGTGACGCTCAAGACCTTCGACACCGAGGGTGACCCACAGAAGGCGACGGGCATCGCGCCGCAGATCGTCGACGACAAGTTCACCATCGGTCTGGTCGGCCCCGCCTTCTCCGGCGAGACCAAGGCCACCGGCACCGTCTTCGACCAGGCCGGCCTCGTCGCCGCCACCGCCTCGGCCACCAACGTGACGCTGAGCGAGAACGGCTGGAAGACCTTCTTCCGCGGCCTGGCCAACGACGGCGTGCAGGGCCCGTCGGTCGCGAACTACCTGAAGAACACGCTCAACTACAAGAAGGTCTGCGTCGTCGACGACAGCACCGACTACGGCCTGGGCCTGGCCACGGCCGTGCGCACCACGCTGGGGCCGGTCGCCGACTCGGCGTGCAACATCTCGGTCAAGAAGGGCGACAAGGACTTCTCGGCGGCCGTCACCCAGATCAAGGGTGCCGCGCCCGACGCGATCTTCTACAGCGGCTACTACGCCGAGGCCGCGACGTTCGCTCAGCAGCTCAAGGACGGCGGCGTCACCGCGACGTTCGCCAGCGCCGACGGCACGAAGGACCCCGAGTTCGTCAAGCAGGGCGGCGAGGCGACGAAGGGCGCCATCCTGTCCTGCCCGTGCGGCCCGGCGAGCAAGCAGTTCGCCGAGGAATACACCAAGAAGTTCGGCCAGGAGCCCGGCACGTACAGCACCGAGGGCTACGACCTGGGCACCATCCTGGTCAAGGGCATCGACTCGGGTGCCGTCACCCGGCCCGCGCTGCTGGACTTCGTGACCAAGTACGAAGGTCAGGGCGTGGCCCGCAAGTACCAGTGGAACAACAAGGGTGAGCTGACCACCAACCTGATCTGGATCTACAAGGTCCAGTAGGAACCTGCAGACGACGACGCGTCCGGACCCCGTGCCGGGCGCGTCGTCGTTCCTGGACTCTCACCACCGCGATAACCGAGGAGCCGCCACCCGATGACACCCGACTGCGTCGGCCACTACGTGTGCACCGCGGCCAACATCAATTTCAACGTCGACAACCTGGTGAACGGGTTCTGGCAGTTGACGATTGACGGCTTGTCGTGGGGCGCCATCTATGCCCTCGTCGCCGTCGGCTACACCCTGGTGTTCGGCGTCCTGCGACTGATCAACTTCGCGCACTCGGAAATCTTCATGCTCAGCATGTTCGGCGCCTACTTCGCGCTGGAGGTCATCCTCGGCTTCAAGCCCAGCGGAAATGCCTACAACCTGGGCGTCGGGTTGACGATCTTCTACCTGGGCGTCGCCATGGTGGTCGCGATGCTGGTCTCCGGCGCCGCGGCCGTCGGCCTGGAGGTGGTGGCCTACCGGCCGCTGCGCCGCCGCAATGCACGCGGGCTGACATTCCTGATCACCGCCATCGGCATGTCGTTCGTCCTGCAGGAATTCGTGCACTTCGTGCTCCCGAAAATCCTCAAGGGTTTCGGCGGCAGCAACGCGCAGCAGCCGATCATCCTGGTGCAACCCAAGACTCAGTTCACGCTGTTCAGCGCGAACATCTCGAACGTCACCATCGTCATCGTGGTGGCGGCCATCGTGCTGGCACTGCTCACCGATATCGCGCTCAACCGCACCAAGTTCGGCCGCGGCATCCGCGCCGTCGCGCAGGACCCGACGACCGCCACCCTCATGGGCGTGTCCCGGGAGCGCATCATCATGACGACGTTCCTCATCGGCGGCCTGCTGGCGGGCGCCGCCGCGCTGCTCTACACCCTGAAGGTGCCGCAGGGCATCATCTACTCGGGCGGATTCCTGTTGGGAATCAAGGCATTCTCGGCCGCGGTGCTCGGCGGCATCGGCAACCTGCGGGGCGCGCTCCTCGGTGGCTTGATCCTCGGCATCATGGAGAACTACGGCCAGGCGTTCTTCGGCACCCAATGGCGCGACGTGGTGGCTTTCGTCCTCCTCGTGCTGGTGCTGTTGATCCGTCCCACCGGGATACTCGGTGAAAGTCTCGGGAAGGCACGCGCATGAGCGGGCAGCATCAAAACGAGGGCCGCGCCCGGTACCTGCTGGCACCCGGTGACCAGATCCGCCAGTGGTGGGACCAGCAGTCGAGGCCCGCGAAGTGGGTCTTCGGTGTCTTCGTGTTCCTTCTGGTGGCGTACCTGCCGCGGTACACCCCGTCGTTCCTCAACACGCCCGGCATCAGCTTCGGTGGCACCATGGCGCAGTTCGTGATGGTGGCGATCATCGCGATCGGCCTCAATGTCGTTGTGGGGCAGGCCGGATTGCTCGACCTCGGCTATGTCGGGTTCTACGCCGTCGGCGCCTACACCGTCGCGCTGCTGACCAGCCCGGACAGCCCGTGGAACCAGGTGGGCGTCGACGGGTTCCTCGACAAGGACTGGGCCTGGCTGGCCTGCGTACCCCTGGCGATGGCGGTCACCGCCATGGCCGGCCTGGTGCTGGGTATTCCGACGCTGCGGCTACGCGGTGACTACCTCGCCATCGTCACGCTGGGATTCGGCGAGATCATCCGGCTCCTCGCCGACAATCTCTCCGACCTGACCAACGGCGCTCGCGGCCTCAACCAGATCGCCTATCCGCGGCTGGGGGAGACCGACAAACTGCCCACGGGCGTGTTCTCCAGCGGTAACTCCGCCGGCTACGCCAATTACGGCACCTGGTGGTTCTGGCTGGGCCTGGTGCTCATGGTCGCCATCCTGCTGCTCGTCGGCAACCTGGAACGCAGCCGCGTCGGACGGGCGTGGGTCGCCATCCGCGAGGACGAGGACGCCGCAGAAGTCATGGGCGTCAACACTTTCAAGTTCAAACTGTGGGCGTTCGTCATCGGTGCGGGCATCGGCGGTCTGTCGGGCGCGCTCTATGCCGGCCAGGTGCAGTACGTCGCACCGCCCACCTTCAACATCATCAACTCGATGCTGTTCCTGTGCGCGGTGGTCCTCGGCGGCCAGGGCAACAAGCTCGGCGTGATCGTCGGTGCGTTCATCATCGTGTACCTGCCCAACCGGCTGCTCGGCGTGCATGTGCTCGGCATCAACCTCGGTGACCTCAAGTACCTGTTCTTCGGCCTGGCTCTGGTGGTGCTGATGATCTTCCGGCCGCAGGGCCTGTTCCCGGTACGCCAGCAGCTCCTGTCGTACGGCAAGTCGGCGCGGGCGTTGTTGCGCAATGCCGACGAATCGAAGGCGGCGGCATGAGCGACATCTTCGAGCCCGCGCCAGACGAGGAACTGGCCGCCCTGCACCGTGACGTACAGGTCGCCGAGGGCGAGAAGCTCTTGGCCACAACCGATCTCACGGTCAAGTTCGGCGGGCTCACCGCGCTCGATGCGGTGACGTTCGATATCCGGCGCGGCGAGATTCTCGGTCTCATCGGCCCCAACGGCGCCGGCAAGACCACCTGCTTCAACGCGATCACCGGCGTGTACCGGCCGTCGTCCGGGTCGGTGATGTTCGACGGCGCGCCGCTCGGCAAGATCAAGCGCCACGAGATCACCCGGCGCGGCATCGCGCGCACCTTCCAGAACATCCGGCTGTGGGGCGAGATGACGGCGCTGGAGAACGTCGTCGTCGGCACCGACGCCCGGCACAAGACGTCGGTCCCGGGCGCACTGCTGCGCACCGCCCGGCACCGCCGCGAGGAACGCGACGCCATCGAGCGTGCCGCGGCGCTACTGCAATTCGTCGGGATCGCGCACCGCGGCGAGGAAAAAGCGCGGAACCTGTCGTACGGCGACCAGCGCCGGCTGGAGATCGCCCGGGCGCTGGCCACCGAGCCGAAACTGCTGTGCCTGGACGAGCCCGCCGCCGGCTTCAACCCGAGCGAGAAGTCCGCACTCATCGAACTGATCCACGCGATCCGGGAGGACGGCTACACCGTGCTGCTGATCGAACACGACATGCGACTGGTCATGGGCGTCACCGACCGCATCGTGGTGCTCGAGTTCGGGCGCAAGATCGCCGAAGGCCTGCCTGCCGAGATTCGCGAGGACCCCAAGGTCATCGCCGCTTACCTGGGGGTGCCCGATGACGAGCTCTGAATCCGTCGACCTCGACCCGCGGCCGGTGTTGCTGGAGGTCCGCGACGCCGTCGTCCACTACGGCAGAATTCAAGCGCTGAATGGTGTTTCGCTGGTCGTGCGGGAGGGCGAACTCGTCACCCTGCTCGGCTCCAACGGTGCGGGCAAGACCACCATGATGCGGGCCATCTCCGGCCTGCGGCCACTGACGTCGGGTTCGGTGTGGTTCGACGGTCAGGACGTCTCCAAGGTCAAGGCGCACCAACGGGTCACGAAGGGTCTCATCCAGGCCCCCGAGGGCCGCGGGGTCTTCCCCGGTATGACCGTGGTCGAGAACCTGGAAATGGGCTGTTACGGACGCAAATTCGAGTCCAAGCACGACCACGACGAGCGGCTCGACTGGGTGCTGACGACGTTCCCGCGGCTGGCAGAACGGCGGACGCAGGCCGGCGGCACGCTGTCCGGTGGCGAGCAGCAGATGCTGGCGATCGGCCGCGCGTTGATGGCCCGGCCCAAGGTGCTGTTGCTCGACGAGCCGTCGATGGGTCTGGCGCCCATGGTCATCTCGCAGATCTTCCGGATCATCTCCGAGATCAACAGTCAGGGCACCACGGTGCTGTTGGTCGAGCAGAACGCGCAACAGGCGCTGAGCCGGTCCGATCGGGCCTACATCCTGGAGACCGGCGCCGTCACCCGTAGCGGCAATGCCCGCGACCTGCTGAAGGACGACAGCATTCGAGCGGCCTACCTCGGCGTCGCCTGATCTGGGGCGCTACGGCAGCTGCCGCCTGATCCGTGCGTGGATATCGTCGCTGAACGCCACGAATCTGACGTCAGTGACGGCGGTATCGGTGGCGGAGGCCGTCTCGACCGCAATCGCGATCGCGTCGTCCAGCGGCCAGCCGTAGATTCCCGCACTGATCAACGGGAAGGCCACGCTCCGCGCGCCCAGCTCGTCGGCGACTTCGAGGGAACGCCGGTAGCAGGACCGCAGCAACTCTGGATCGCGTTGGCCCGCGCGGTAATTCGGCCCGACGGTGTGGATCACCCACCGGGCCGGGAGATTGCCCGCGGTGGTCCAGCCGGCATCGCCGGTCCCCAGGCCGTGCGGGAAGCGCTCGATGCAGTCCTGGAGAACCGCGGGCCCGCCGGCCCGGTGAATGGCGCCGTCGACGCCGCCGCCACCGCGCATCGCGTTGTTGGCGGCGTTGACGATCGCGTCGACGTCCTGCTGTGTGATGTCGCCGAGGACGGCGGTGATGCGGGGCATGGCTGCAGTATGCGCGTTACTCGTCGATCCGAAACCGCTTGATGCGCGCCGCTGCGCCGGACACCAACTCGACGCGCGACTTCGGCACCTCGAAATGCTCGGCCAGCACCCGGATCACCGCGGTGTTGGCCTTGCCGTCGACCGCCGGTTCGCGCACGTACACGACCAACGTGCCGTCGTCGTCCGTCTCGACCAACGGCCCCTTGCGGCTGCCCGGCTTGACCCGGACCGAAATCATCACCGGTCGAGTGTCCCGCACGTTCGGCGGGCAGCGTCAGCGCGCGACGATCACCGACGAACCGTGCCCGAACAGGCCCTGGTTCGCGGTCACGCCCACGCGGGCACCTTCGACCTGGCGGCCGGTGGCCTGACCCTTCAGCTGCCAGGTCAGCTCACACACCTGCGCGATGGCCTGGGCCGGGATGGCCTCACCGAAGCACGCCAGACCACCCGAGGGGTTGACCGGCACGCGACCACCGATGGTGGTGGCACCAGAGCGCAGGAGCTGCTCGCCTTCACCCTTGGCGCACAGGCCCAGGTGCTCGTACCAGTCGAGCTCCAGCGCGGTCGACAGGTCGTAGACCTCCGCGAGGTTGACGTCGTCGGGACCGATGCCGGCCTCGGCGTACGCGGCATCGAGGATCTGATCCTTGAACACCCGTTCCGGTCCGGCGATGGCCGCGGTGGAATCCGTTGCGATGTCCGGCAATTCGGGCAGGTGCTGCGGGTACTGCGGCGTGACGGTGCTGATGGCCCGCACCGACGGCACACCGTCGAGCGAGCCGAGATGCTTGCGTGCGAAGTCGGCGCTGGCCACGATCAGCGCGGCGGCGCCGTCCGAGGTGGCGCAGATGTCCAGCTGCCGCAGCGGGTCGGAGACGACCGGGCTGGCCAGCACGTCCTCGACCGAAGCCTCCTTGTGGTAGCGGGCATTCGGGTTGTTCAGGCCGTGCTTGGAGTTCTTCACCTTGATCTGGGCGAAGTCTTCGGAGGTGGCGCCGTACAGGTCCATGCGGCGGCGGGCCAGCAGGGCGAAGTACACCGGATTCATGGCGCCAAGCAGGTGGAAGCGCTGCCAGTCGGGGTCGTTCTTGCGCTCGCCGCCGACCGGGGCGAAGGCACCCTTGGGCGTGGTGTCGGCGCCGATGACCAGCGCGACGTCGCAGAAGCCGGCCAGGATGTGGGCGCGGGCGCTCTGCAGGGCCTGCGAACCGCTGGCGCACGCGGCGTAGGACGAGGACACCGGCACGCCGTTCCAGCCCAGCTTCTGGGCGAACGTCGACCCGGCGATGAAGCCGGGGTAGCCGTTGCGGATGGTGTCGGCACCGGCGACCAACTGGATCTGACGCCAGTCGAGGCCGGCCTCGGCCAGCGCGGCCCGGGCGGCGACGACGCCGTACTCGGTGAAGTCGCGGCCCCACTTGCCCCACGGGTGCATGCCCGCACCGAGGATGTACAGCGGCTCAGGCGTGCTCACTTCGCAATCTCCCAGGCATAGGTGGTGCGCTCGACACCGTCGGCATCGGTGTACAGCGGCATGGTGGTCAGTTCCATCTCCATGCCGACCTTGAGGTCCGCGGCGAGTGTGCCCTCGACGACCTTGCCCAGCACGATGAGGCCCTCGGCCTCCAGCTGGACAGCGGCGATGGCGAACGGCTCGAACGGGTCGGCCGCCGGGTACGGCGCCGGCGGGGGATAGCGGTTCTCGGTGTAGCTCCACACCGTGCCGCGGCGCGACAACGCGACGGGCTCGAGCACGTCGCTGTCACACGCCGGGCTGGGGCAGTTGTTGGCGCGAGGCGGGAAAACGTAGGTCCCGCACTGCGGGCACTTGGCCCCGATCAGGTGTGGCGCACCGTTTTCGTCGGTGTCCCACCAACCTTCAATTGCCGGCTGACTACCGGCTTCCGTCACTCCTGGCACGAGCTCAGCGTAGCTGCCAATAGCCCTGAAACTGAAACGTGTTGCAGTTTTATCCCGGCAGCCGGGAAAACCCATTGAAGTGTACGGAACGGTTTCGTACACTTCTGCCATGGTTCGAGGGATGGCGCGGGAACAGGCGGTGCTCGCAGCGACGGCCGAGTTGCTCGTCGAACGGGGCTACGCGGCATTGACCACCGATGCGGTGGCCGTGCGGGCGGGTGCCAGCAAGGCGACCATCTATCGCCGCTGGCCCAACAAGGCTCAGCTCGTCCGGGCCACGCTCGACGCCGCGGACGCCGCCCGGAACGCATCGATGCCGGATACCGGGGCGCTGCGCAGCGACCTGTTCGCCGTGATGGACGCCGTCGCAACGGATGTCGCCGACCCGTTGACGCGGGTCACGGCCGAACTCGCGACGCTCATGCGGCACGACGACCAACTCGCCGAGGCCCTCCGTCAACACCTCGACAAAGAGGAGCTGTCGCCGTTCCACGACGCGCTCCAGCGCGCCATCGCGCGGGGTGACATCGACGCCGACGCCGACGTCGAGCTGATCCACGACGTGGCCGAGGCAATGATCCTGCGGCAGATGCATCTCGACCGCCCCGTCGACACGGACTTCAGTACGCGACTCATCGACAACGTGCTGCTGCCCCTGCTGGGCGGTGCCCGATGAGCGTGGTGGTCGCGGGCGCGGGACCGACCGGACTGACCCTCGCCATCGAGCTGGCTCGCCGCGGTGTGCCGGTGCGCGTGCTGGACCGGGCTCAGACGTTGTTTCCCGGCTCGCGTGGCAAGGGACTGCAACCGCGCACCCTCGAGGTGTTCGACGATCTGGGCGTCATCGGTGCGGTGCTGGCGGCGGGCGAGCCGTTTCCACCCATGCGGCTGTACCGCGGCGCCGAGGTGGTCTGGACCAAGCCGATCTACGAGCTCTTGGGCCTGCCCGAACTCGCGGCCACGCCGGCCGTGCCGTATCCGTTCACGTGGCTGATCCCGCAGTGGCGGACCGACCAGATTCTGGCGGCACGTTTCGTCGAACTCGGGGGCGTCATCGAATTCGGCACCGAGGTAACAGGTTTCGCGCAGGACGACGACGGCGTGACCGTGCAGACCGACCACGGTCCCGTCCGCGCCGATTACCTCGTCGGGGCCGACGGCGGTCGCAGCACGGTGCGCAAGGTGTCCGGCGTCGAATTCCTCGGCGGGGCGCTGACCGAGGAACGCATCATCGTGGGTGACGTCCGGGCCAGCGGGCTCGACGGCCGGTGCTGTCACCTGCTGACCCGTGACGGTGACCAGGCCACGCGGTTCTCGCTGTGGAATCTGGCGGGTACCGAGCACTTCCAGCTGGTGGTGACGATGGCGCCGGGCGCGGACCCGCCCGCACTGACCCTGGGCGGGATGCAGGAACTGCTTGAACAGCGCTCCGGGCGCCGCGACGTGGAGCTGTCGGACCTGCGGTGGATTTCGGAGTACCGCGTGAATCTGCTGATGGCGCAACGGTTCCGGATGGGCCGGGTGCTGCTGGCCGGCGACGCCGCCCACGTCCATTCGCCGGCCGGGGGACAGGGCGTCAACACGGGCGTGCAGGACGCCTACAACCTCGGCTGGAAACTGGCTGCCGTGCTCGCGGGCGCACCCGATGAACTGCTGGACAGCTACGCCGCCGAACGGATGCCGGTCGCGGCCAACGTGCTTCAGCTCAGTGGTGCGCTGCACCGTCAGGGCTTCGCCGCGACCGGACCGGCGCCGTCCGCCATTCATCAGCTGGACATCAGTTACCGGGGCGGGCCCCTTGCGGGTGAGGTACGCGGGCCGGGCGTGCTCCAGTCCGGCGACCGCGCACCTGACGGCCTGTTGCCCGACGGTCGCCGGCTGTTCGACGTCTTCCGCGGACCGCACTGGACGTTGCTCGAATTCGGCAGAGCTGCAGTAGATTTCGGCGTTCCACGAGTGCGCCTGAGCCCCGGACCGGATTACGACGTGCCGGCCGGCTCCTACGTCTTGGTCCGGCCCGACGGCCACATCGCGGCGATCACGGATCAGCCGGAAGCGATCCGCGAACAGCTGCGTCGCTTCGATCCGGTGCGGGCGGGCAGCCCGTCATGACCGGGTGCTCGTCGCGGTCTCGGTCCGGTACCGGGTGGTGACCCGCGCCAGATCCGCCGGCGCCCGCGATGCCCCCGCGACGTGCATCTCGCGGTTGGCGGCGATGACATCGGCGGTCTCGGCGCGCCGGGCCTGTTCGTAGCTCGGGAGCCCGGCGAAGCCGTGGGCCGCCAGTTCGTCGGCGAGCACCCGCGCGTCCACGATCGACTGTGACGCACCGTTGGCCCCGACGGGGTACATCGGGTGCGCGGCGTCGCCGAGCAGCGTCACCAGACCTGCGCCCCAGTGTGGCAGCGGGTCCTTGTCGACCATGGGGTAACTGAACAGCGCCGGGCTGTGGCCGATCAGCGCGTTCATGTCGAGCCAGTCGAGATCCCAGTCGGCGACGTGCGGCAGGACATCGTCGGCGGTCGCGGGTGCGTTCCACCTGGCGTCGCCGTCCACCGGGCCGGGCGGCCCGGTGGGCACCTGCAGCACCCAGTTCACCTGACCGCCGCCGATGGGATACGCGATGAGGTCAACCCCGTTGTCGGCCTTGATGATTGCCATCGTGTGCCCGTCGAGGAACGGCGTGATGTCACTGGCCCCGCGGTACATGGTGATACCGGACGAGAGCAAGGGATCGGGGCCGGGATGCAGCGCCGCGCGCACGACGGAGTTGATGCCGTCGGCGCCGACGAGGGCCGAGCCCGCGACCGGGCCGGCCGCGGTGTCCACGACGACACCGTCGGCGCGCTGCCGGAATCCGGTGACGCCGCAGCCGGTGCGGACCGCGTCGGCGCCGAGACGTGCCCGCACCGCGTCGAGCAGCATCATCTGCAGCCGCCCGCGGTGCACCGACAGCTGCGGGTGGGCGTCGCCTGCAGCCAGTCCACGGGGTTCGGTGAACAACAGCTCGTCGCGATGGGTGTAGAAGCGGATCGCTGACGGGGCCACGGCCATGGCGGTCAACGCGTCACCGAGGCCGAGCTCGGTGAGTTCGCGGACGGCGTGCGGCAGCAGATTGATTCCAACGCCCAACGGCTGCAGGTCATTTGCGCGTTCCAGCACGAGTGCGTCGAAACCGCGCGTATGCAGGGTCAAGGCTGTGGTGAGTCCGCCGATACCGCCGCCGGCGATGAGTACTGGTGTCATGACTCCAGCCTCGGTGCGGCACAACCATAAGTCCAATATCGATGTACTCCACAAACTATAATCAAAGCTTATGGAACTACGGCAGTTCGAGTACTTCGTCGCCGTCGCCGAGGAAGCCAACTTCACCCGCGCCGCTGAGCGCATCCACGTCGCGCAACCCGCGGTCAGCGCCCAGATCGCCCGGCTGGAGGGCGAACTGGGCGAGCCGCTGTTCGACCGCGCCCGGCGCGAGGTTCGGTTGACGGCCGCGGGACAGGCGGTGCTGCCGCACGCGCGGGCGGCCCTCGCGGCGGTGGCCGATGCGCGCACCGCGGTGGCCGAATTGAGCGACCTCGTGCGCGGCTCCGTGACCATCGGCACGGTCACCGCGCATGACGTCGACATGCCGAGCCTGCTGGCCCGGTTCCATGAGGCCCATCCACACGTCGACATCACCCTCGGCACCGCCAATTCGGACGCGTTGATCGAGGGGATACGCACCGGGCAGCTGGACGCCGCCATCGTGTCGGTCGGCGCCGCGCTGCCGTCGGGGCTCGCTGCCGTCGTCGTGACCGATCAGCCGATCGTGGCCGCCGTCGCCCTCGACGACCCGTGGCATACGCGGCGGGCCCTCCGGTTGGCGGAGCTGGCCGGGCGTGCCGTCATCGCGCTGCCCGTCGGCACCGGCATCCGGCACCAGTTCGACGGCGCGTGCGCCGCCGTCGGCGTCGACGTGCACGTCGCCTTCGAGGCGAGCACACCGCAGGCGCTGGCCGACCTCGCCGCGCGGGGGCTGGGGGTCGCCGTGTTGCCGCAAGCGATGGTGCGGTCGCGTAGTGATCTGCACTTGATCAAGCTGACGCCGGCACTGCGGGGGCGGCTGGTGTTCGCGTGGCGGGCCGGTGGGCCGATGAGCCCGGCGGCCCGGGAGTTGGTGAACATGGCGCGGCGGTTACTGGCTGTCGGTGGGGCTGAATAGAGTTAGAGCCGTGAGCCCCACCGCAACGGACGCCCCGCCCACCACCAAGCCCACATTGATGCTGCTGGACGGCAATTCACTGGCGTTCCGAGCGTTCTACGCGCTGCCCGCCGAGAACTTCAAGACGCAGGGCGGGCTGACCACCAACGCGGTGTACGGCTTCACCGCCATGCTCATCAATCTGCTGCGCGATGAGAAGCCGACGCACGTCGCGGCGGCCTTCGACGTGTCCCGCCAGACGTTCCGCAAAGAGAAGTACCCGGAGTACAAGGAGGGGCGGGCCGCCACGCCCGACGAGTTCCGGGGCCAGATCGACATCACCAAAGAGGTGCTGGGGGCGCTCGGCATCACGGTGCTGGCCGAAGACGGCTTCGAGGCCGACGACCTGATCGCCACGCTGGCCACGCAGGCTGAGGCGGAGGATTTCCGGGTGCTGGTCGTCACCGGCGACCGCGACTCGCTGCAGCTCGTCACCGACGACGTGACGGTGCTCTACCCGAAGAAGGGCGTCAGCGACCTGCACCGCTTCACCCCCGACGCCGTGGTGGAGAAGTACGGCCTCACCCCGACGCAGTACCCGGACTTCGCGGCCCTGCGCGGCGACCCGAGCGACAACCTGCCCGGTATCCCCGGTGTGGGGGAGAAGACCGCGTCCAAATGGATCAACCAGTACGGCTCGCTACAGGCGCTGGTCGACCATGTCGATGAGGTCAAAGGCAAGGTCGGCGACTCGCTGAGGGCCAACCTCTCCAGCGTCATCCTCAACCGTGAGCTGACGGACCTGGTCAGGAACGTGCCGTTGGCACACACCCCGGAGGCCTTGCGGGTGCAGCCGTGGGACCGCGACCGCATCCACCAGCTGTTCGACGACCTGGAGTTCCGGGTTCTGCGGGACCGGCTGTTCGACACCCTGTCGCCCGTGGAGCCCGAGGTCGAGCTCGGCTTCGACGTCCGTGGCGGACTGCTCGAGCCGGGCACCCTGGCGGCCTGGCTCGCCGAGCACAGCAACGGCAGCCGCTTCGGCATGGCCGTCGCGGGCACGCACAAGGCCTTCGACGCCGACGCGACCGCGGTGGCGATCGTGTCGGCCAGCGGCGAAGGCGTCTACATCGACACCGCGCGGCTGGACGCCGAGGATGAAGCGGCGCTGGCGTCGTGGTTGGCCGATCCGGGTCCGCCGAAGGCGCTGCACGAGGCGAAGCTGGCGTGGCACGACCTGCTCGGCCGCGGCTGGCCGCTCGCCGGTGTCACTTCCGACACGGCACTGGCGGCGTATCTGGTCCGTCCGGGGCAGCGCAGCTTCGCCCTCGACGACCTGTCGGTGCGGTACCTGGGCCGCGAGCTACGGGCGGAAACCAAAGAGGAGCAACAGCTTTCGCTGCTCGACGACCCCGATGAGGTCGACGACGCCGCGGTCCAGGCGCTGATCGTGCGTGCCGCGGCGGTCGGCGATCTGGCCGACGCGCTCGACGTGGAACTCGCCAAGATCGACTCGCTGGCGCTGCTCGGGCAGATGGAGCTTCCGGTACAGCGCGCCCTCGCCGAGATGGAGAACGCCGGCATCGCCGTCGACATCGAACTGCTCGGCCGGCTGCAGAGCCAGTTCTCCGACCAGATTCGCGACGCCGCCGAGGCGGCCTACGCGGCGATCGGTGAGCAGATCAACCTGGGCTCGCCCAAGCAGCTGCAGGTGGTGCTGTTCGACAAGCTCGAGATGCCGAAGACCAAGCGCACCAAGACCGGCTACACCACGGATGCCGATGCGCTGCAATCACTTCTGGACAAGACGGGCCACCCGTTCCTGCAGCATCTGCTGGCGCATCGTGACGCGACCCGGCTCAAGGTCACCGTCGACGGACTGCTGAACGCGGTCGCGTCCGACGGCCGCATCCACACCACCTTCAACCAGACCATCGCCGCCACCGGTCGCTTGTCGTCGACCGAGCCGAACCTGCAGAACATCCCGATCCGCACCGAAGCCGGCCGCCAGATTCGTGAAGCCTTCGTCGTGGGCAAGAACTGGACCGAGCTGATGACGGCCGACTACAGCCAGATCGAGATGCGCATCATGGCGCACCTGTCGGGCGACGCCGGTCTCATCGAGGCGTTCAACACCGGCGAAGACCTGCACACCTTCGTGGCGTCGCGGGCGTTCGGCGTGCCGAGCGAGGAAGTGACCGCTGAGCTGCGCCGCCGGGTCAAGGCCATGTCCTACGGCTTGGCCTACGGGTTGTCGGCGTACGGCCTGGCGTCGCAGCTGAAGATCTCGACCGAAGAAGCCAAGCAGCAGATGGACCAGTACTTCGACCGCTTCGGCGGGGTGCGTGACTACCTGCACTCCGTCGTCGAACAGGCCCGCAAGGACGGGTACACCTCGACGGTGCTCGGGCGCCGGCGTTACCTGCCGGAACTCGACAGCAGCAACCGCAACGTCCGCGAGGCGGCCGAGCGGGCCGCGCTCAACGCGCCCATCCAGGGCAGCGCCGCCGACATCATCAAGGTCGCGATGATCAACGTCGACCGCGCCATGAAGGACGCCGGGCTGAAGTCACGCATCCTGCTTCAGGTGCATGACGAATTGCTGTTCGAGGTGGCCGAGGGCGAGCGGGCCGCGCTCGAGACCTTGGTGCGTGAGCAGATGGGCAGCGCCTACCCGCTGGACGTGCCGCTCGAGGTGTCGGTCGGATACGGCCCGAGTTGGGACGCCGCCGCCCACTAGGGCTAGGCGTCGGCCGCCAACCCGATCCCGAGCGCAACGAGGATCGCGCCCATGGCGCGTTCGATGCGCTGACGAATGTGGGTGCGGCTCAAAATGTTTCGCGCCTTGTCGGCGGCCAGGACGACACCGACGCACCACGAGGTGTCGATGACGAGTTGGATGGCGGCGAGCACCAGCAGCGTCGGCAGCACGGGGCCGCCGGCCGGCAGGAACTGGGGGAGCACCACGATCCCGAAGGCCGCGGCCTTGGGGTTGGCGGCGATCGACACGAGTGCGGCGCGGAACGCCGCGCCCGGGGTGCGGCCGCGCAGCGGCATGGTCACGGCCATGTCGGTGGGGTGTTTCGCACTGCGCCAGGCGCTGATGCCCAGCCAGATCAGGATCGCGGCGCCGACGACGTGCAGCGCCAGCGACAGCCAGTGATTGGCCGTCAGCAGGATCGACAGCCCGCCGCCGCCGGCCAGCGTCCACCCGCAGACGCCGATCTCATTGCCGACGACAGCTGCCAGGCCGGCCTTGCGGCCGTCGCGCACCGAGCGGTGCAGGAACAGTGCCGTCGCCGGTCCGGGCAGTGCGGCCAGGATCACCGACGCGACCAGGAACGCCGGCAGGACGTCGAGAAGGTGCGCGAGCATGCAAGAAGTATCGCTGACCCGGGCAAATCGTTAAGTCAGACCGCGCGGTAGTTGGTCAGCCACTGAAGCACCGGCGCCTGCGCCCGTGTGGCGGTCAGCCAGTACGCCTCCTCGGCGTGCAGCTGATAGGTCCGCTGGTCGGCCAGGCCCCGGTCGATGCGGTCCCGGACGAATGCCAACTCGACGACCTGCACGGCGAATTCCTTCACCGATTTCCCGGCCGGTGCGCCGCCGATCCGCGTCGCCGTCGCGATCGCCGCCTTACGGGTCCGCATCGATCCGAGCCACGTCGCCTCGTTCGGGGAGATCAGGCCGGAGGCGATGAGCCCGGGCAGCTTCTCGGCGACCACCCGCTGCTCGCGGCGGCGGCCCAGCACACCGGTGACGATGGCGAGGGTGAAGATCGGCACCATCCAGAACAGGTAGACGGCGAAGTAGGCGCCGGCGCCGACGACGGTCGAGCCGTTCCACAACATGTGCATGACCACCGCGGCGATGTAGCCGAGTCCGATGTAGAGCACCTTGGCGCCGGCGCTGCGATGCTGCAGCGCGAGGTACACGCCGATGCCGGTCATGCTGGTGAACAGCGGATGTGCGAAGGGGCCCATGATCAGCCGCAGCGCGGCGGTGAGCAGGGAGTGCGCGATGGTCTCGCCCATGGCGATATAGAAGATGTTCTCCAGCCACGCGAAGCCCGCGGCGACGAAACCGGCGTAGACCAGGCAGTCCGTCAGCGAATTGAGTTCGTTGCGGCGCCGGCCGGTCATCATCAGCAGCAGGAACGCGCCCTTGGCGGCCTCTTCGATCACCGGGGCGCCGATGGCCATCGCGGCGAAGCCGTCCTTGCCGAGCAGTGGCGTCGACATGGTTTCCAGGACCACCGAGATGACGACGCTGATGGAGGAACCCCAGATGAACGCGAAGATCAGCAGCCGCGGTGGCTCGGGCTCCCAGCGGTCGAACCACAGGTAGGTCAGCAGCACCACCGCTGTCGCGATGCTGGCCAGCACGAAACCGATGGTCATCCCGATCGGGTTGGTCAGCGTGGTCAGGATCAGGACGCAGCCGATCAGCACGCCCAGGCCGATGATCACGCCGAGGGGCGCACCAACCTTGCGGATTCGCCGCGGCATCGGCGCCAGATACGGATATGGCGGAGGCACGGGCGACGGAGCGGGATACACGACACGAGACTATCGGCGGAACGGCATTCCCGTGCAGTGGAGCAGACCGCGTTTGGCCTGCGTCTACGGGTCTAGTACCCTCGACAAGTACCTGTGTCCACATGGGCTATGGGTGCGCGTGGAGCTTCAGGCGGCAACGCCGCGACGCATCACGAGAAACACAAACCATTTGTCCCTACGATTCAACCTGTCCGGAGCATCCCACCACATGCCAAGTCCCTCCATCACCTCGCCGCAAGTAGCCATCAACGACATTGGCTCGGCCGAGGACTTTCTCGCCGCTATCGACAAGACCATCAAGTACTTCAACGATGGCGACATCGTCGAAGGGACCATCGTCAAGGTGGACCGTGACGAGGTCCTGCTCGACATCGGCTACAAGACCGAAGGTGTCATTCCTTCTCGCGAACTTTCCATCAAGCACGACGTCGACCCCAACGAGGTCGTTTCCGTGGGCGATGAGGTCGAAGCCCTCGTTCTCACCAAGGAGGACAAGGAAGGCCGCCTGATCCTCTCCAAGAAGCGGGCTCAGTACGAGCGCGCCTGGGGCACCATCGAGGAGCTCAAGGAGAAGGACGAGGCCGTCAAGGGCACCGTCATCGAGGTCGTCAAGGGCGGCTTGATCCTCGACATCGGCCTGCGCGGCTTCCTGCCCGCGTCGCTCGTCGAGATGCGCCGGGTCCGCGATCTGCAGCCGTACATCGGCAAGGAGATCGAGGCCAAGATCATCGAGCTCGACAAGAACCGCAACAACGTGGTCCTGTCGCGTCGCGCATGGCTCGAGCAGACCCAGTCCGAGGTCCGCAGCGAGTTCCTCAACCAGCTCACCAAGGGCGCCATCCGCAAGGGTGTCGTGTCCTCGATCGTCAACTTCGGCGCGTTCGTCGACCTGGGTGGCGTGGACGGCCTGGTGCACGTCTCGGAGCTGTCCTGGAAGCACATCGATCACCCGTCCGAGGTGGTTCAGGTGGGCGACGAGGTCACCGTCGAGGTGCTGGACGTCGACATGGACCGCGAGCGGGTTTCGCTGTCGCTCAAGGCGACTCAGGAAGACCCGTGGCGCCACTTCGCCCGTACCCACGCGATCGGTCAGATCGTCCCGGGCAAGGTCACCAAGCTGGTTCCGTTCGGTGCGTTCGTCCGCGTCGAAGAGGGCATCGAGGGCCTGGTGCACATCTCGGAGCTGTCCGAGCGCCACGTCGAGGTCCCGGACCAGGTGGTCCAGGTCGGCGACGACGCGATGGTCAAGGTCATCGACATCGACCTGGAGCGTCGCCGCATCTCGCTGAGCCTCAAGCAGGCCAACGAGGACTACACCGAGGAGTTCGACCCGTCGAAGTACGGCATGGCCGACAGCTACGACGAGCAGGGCAACTACATCTTCCCCGAGGGCTTCGACGCCGACAGCAACGAATGGCTGGAAGGCTTCGAGAAGCAGCGTGACGAGTGGGAGGCCCGGTACGCCGAGGCCGAGCGCCGCCACAAGATGCACACCGCCCAGATGGAGAAGTTCGCCGCGGCCGACGCCGAGGCAGCTGCCCGCCCGGCGACCAGCGGTTCCTCGCGTTCCGAGGAGTCGACCGGTGGCACCCTCGCCAGCGACGCCCAGCTGGCGGCGCTGCGCGAGAAGCTCGCCGGCAACGCCTAAGTAGTTCAACGACAAATGCCCCGGCCCATTGGGTCGGGGCATTTGTCGTTGGTGGGCCCCCGATATGGTGTCGAGCGTGCTTCGTATCGGACTGAGCGGCGGCATCGGCGCCGGAAAATCCACTGTGTCATCGACCTTCGCGGCGGAAGGCGGCATCATCGTCGACGGTGATGTGATCGCCCGCGAGGTGGTGGAACCCGGCACCGAAGGGCTGGCCGCCCTGGTGGCGGCCTTCGGCGCGGACATCCTGCTGCCCGACGGTTCGCTCAACCGGCCGGCGCTGGCCGCGGTGGCGTTCAGCGACGAGGAGAAGCGCAAGACCCTCAACGGCATCGTGCACCCGCTGGTCGGCAAGCGCCGTGCCGAGCTCATCGACGCCGCGCCGGTGGGTTCGGTTGTGGTGGAAGATATTCCGCTGCTCGTCGAGTCGCAGATGGCGCCGCTGTTCCCGTTGGTCGTCATGGTGCACGCCGACGAGGACGTGCGGGTCGCGCGGCTGGTCGAACACCGCGGCTTCTCGGAGGCGGACGCCCGCGCCCGCATCGCGGCGCAGGCGACCGTCGAACAGCGACAGGCCGTCGCGGACGTCTGGCTGGACAACCACGGCAGCGCCGACGAACTGGCGGCCGCGGCCCGCGAGCTGTGGGAGCAGCGCATCGTCCCGTTCGCGCGCAACGTGCAGGCCGGCGTGCCGGCCAGTGTCGTACCGGCCGTGGTGTCGTACGACGAGACGTGGCCCGAACAGGCCCGCCGCATCGTGGCCCGGCTGAACACCGCATGCGGCCACCGGGCGGTGCGGGTCGACCACATCGGGTCGACGGCGGTGCCGGGCCTGGACGCCAAGGACGTCATCGACATCCAGGTGACGGTGAAGTCGCTCGACGTGGCCGACGAGCTCACCGATCTGCTGCTGGCCGCCGGCTACCCCCGGGTCGCGGACATCACCGCAGACGTGGCCCACACCGACGACAAGACGTTGTGGCAGAAGCGCTTTCACGCGTCCGCCGATCCCGGCCGGCCGACCAACGTGCACATCCGGGTCGACGGCTGGCCGGGCCAGCAGTTCGCCCTGCTGTTCCCGGTGTGGCTCGCCGCCAACCCCGACGAGCGGGTCGAGTACCTGGCGCTCAAGCACGATGCGATGGCTGCCGCGCCAGCTACCAGCGGCGAGTACGCCGACGCCAAGGAGCCCTGGCTCGCCGGTGCGTACCGACGGGCCTGGGCCTGGGCCGACCAAACCGGTTGGCGCCCTTAGTGTGCGACCGGCGTCGCGGGCGCGGCCGGGGTGGCCGGGGTGCCCGGTAGCTCAGCGCTGTACTGCTGGCTGGGATCGAAGTCGGTCACCGAACCGCAGCTGAGCACGCCGTAGCCGGGGTCCTGGCGCTGCGGCGTCAGGCGCGGGGCGACGAACTGGTCGGCCTGGGCGACGATCTCGTCGTCGACCAGGATCTCGCAGTGCAGGCTGGCCGAGTACGGCCATTGGATCGACACCTGCATGCCGGCGTTCGCCGCGTTGTTCAGCACGGCCGAGGCTTCGAACGATTCGCCGGGGAGCAACGAGGGCGTCGCCGAATTGAGCTGCGTATCGGTGAGCCGATAGGTGATCAGCGTCCCGCGGGACACCCCGTCGATCCGGGCCCGGTAGGTGACGTTGTGCGGTCCCGCGCTGGGCGGTGCGCTGTCGCCGGCCGGAACCGCCGGCGGTGCGGGCGGGGCCGGGGGAGCCGGGTCGGCAGCTGCCGTCGTGGCGAGAAACAGGGAGGCGCTCGTGGCCACTGCGGTGGCGCACGCCAGCGATGCCGCGGCCAGTCGTCCGCGCCCGATCGATGTCATGGTTGTTGACATTACCCGTCGCGCCAGGTCAGTGACATACCGAGACTGGCTAGCCAATTGTTCAGCTGGTAATTGTGCTGAGCCAGCCCTTCGATGGCGGCCGTCGCCGTCGTGATGGCGCGTTCACCGTCGTCGGTGCTCAACAGGTGGTGACGCACCGCGTCGAGAAGTTCGTCGACGTCCTCCAGTTCGACACTCTTGCCCGACCGGACGACCAGGTCGAGGTAGTGGTCCTCGGATGTCCAGGCCTGCTCGCCGGCGGTGAACCGGCCGACATCGAGATAGAAGTCCTGGTCGCGTTCATGTCCCGGATTGAAATGGAAGACGCTGGCCCGCAGGCCGATCGACGGCAGCAGCCACGACTCCAGGTAGTGGAACTGTGGGCGGCCGGGGGTGGGGCGCGCCATGTACAGGCCCCACGGCTCGACCCGGTACACGTCGACAGCCCGCACGATGCCTTTGGGATCGGTGTTCGTGCGGGCGGCCAGGTCGAACGTCTCGTGCTTGGGTGCGTGGATGGCGCCAGCGTACGCGCTCGTCCGGCGACCGGCAGCGCCTGATGCTCCTATTGGTGTCAAGCAGCTTGGAGCCATGATCTGTATTGATCAGCCAGGGCGTCGTCGCGTTGTAGTCCGCGTTCGATGCGGGAGATGACGGTGGGCCAGACGCCGAAGTGGTTCGCAGCGGCGGTGACGGTGATGTTTTTGGATTGCCGGGCTGGCCGTAGGTCGTTGTATTCAGGTACTGCGATCTGGCGGGTCAGGAGTTTGAAGACTTCGCGGGCGATGGCCCGTTTGAGTTTGCGCAGGATCTCCATTTTGTTGTGGCCCTTGGCGAGCTGTCGTTGCACGTAGTCCTTGGTCGACTGGTGACTGGACATGCGCACCAGGGCGATGCGGTGCAGCGCGTTGTTGGCGGCGCGGTCACCGCCGCGCGATAGGCGGTGCCGGTTGGTCTTACCCGAGGACGCCGGCACTGGCGCGGTGCCGCACAGAGCGGCGAACGCGGCTTCACTGTGCAGCCGGTGCGGGTTGGCTCCGGCGGTGATCAATAGCTGGGCGGCGGTG
Source organism: Mycobacterium toneyamaense (assembly GCF_055384815.1). Classification (NCBI taxonomy): domain Bacteria; kingdom Bacillati; phylum Actinomycetota; class Actinomycetes; order Mycobacteriales; family Mycobacteriaceae; genus Mycobacterium; species Mycobacterium toneyamaense. The sequence continues at coordinate 3,647,969 of NZ_AP040333.1, read as the reverse complement.
TCCGGGCCGACACCGTAGGCAGCGCGCAGGCCGGGGTTGGCCTTGGCGACAAGGGCATCGATCTGCGTTTGCAGGGTTTCGGCTTGGGTTTCGAGGAATTGCACGCGTTGGGCGAGCATCTTGGCCGCGGTGAGCAGCGACTGTGCCCACGTGTCGGCCACAGTGTCGGGGCGGCAGCGGGCGATGGCCTCGATCAACTTCAATGTTGTTAAGCCACGGTACTTTTCACGCACCGCATCCGGCGCCGATATCAGCATGGCTTTGATCTGGTTGATCACCGCGGTGCGGTGCTTGACCGCCGAACGACGAGCGATGTGCAGGGCACGCAATCCGGTGGTGGCATCGTCTTTGGGGGTGGCCAGGCCCTCGCCGGCCAACACGGTGCGGGCGGCGCTGTACGCGTCGAGCGGGTCGGATTTTCCTTTGAGTCGGCGGGTGGACTTGACCGCTCTCGTCACCTCCACCACCTCGATCCCCGCGGCGGTTAAGGCCCGGGTGAACCCGGCGCCGTAGCTGGCGGTGCCTTCCACACCGATGCGCACAATGTGGCCCAGTGTCATGAGGAATGCGATCGCCGCGGCGTACCCGGCGCCGGTGGTGGGGAACTCCTTGTCGCCGAGGGTGGCGCCGGTCGTGGTGATCGCGGCGACGTGGATGGTGTCGAGGTGGGTGTCCGCACCGGCGACGATGAGCGCAGATTCTGTCAAGATGATGGTGTCCCTTCTGACCAGCGTTGGGCGGGGCACACACCGGCCAGGGCGGGCAGACAAGACATTGATGAGGAACGGCCAGGCTCCTGATTAAGTCATGTCCGTCCTGTCCGGTGTGAACAAGACGCGCACCACACGGGCCGGGCAAATCAGGTTAAAGACAACCCAGTAGGGCGTCAGTCAGTGCCAGAGCCACGACCCGCGCGGTAACGCTCTTCCATCATCAATGTCGGTGCCCGCCTCTACCCTGGTACTCATGGCCTTCGCGACCGAATACCCCGTCCTCGCGCACTCGGAATACCGGCCGGTCGACGCCATGGTGCGGGCCGGCGGGCGCTTCGAAGTGGTCAGTCAGTACGAACCGGCGGGTGACCAGCCGGCAGCCATCGACGAACTCGAGCGCCGGATCTCCGCCGGCGAGCGCGACGTGGTGCTGCTCGGTGCCACCGGCACCGGCAAGTCCGCGACCACCGCCTGGCTCATCGAGCGGCTGCAGCGCCCCACCCTGGTGATGGCGCCCAACAAGACGCTGGCCGCCCAGCTCGCCAACGAGCTGCGGGAGATGTTGCCGCACAACGCCGTCGAGTACTTCGTCTCGTACTACGACTACTACCAGCCCGAGGCGTACATCGCCCAGACCGACACCTACATCGAGAAGGACAGCTCGATCAACGACGACGTCGAGCGGCTGCGGCACTCGGCGACGTCGAGCCTGCTGTCACGCCGCGACGTCGTGGTGGTGGCCTCGGTGTCCTGCATCTACGGCCTGGGTACCCCGCAGTCGTACATGGACCGCTCCGTCGAGCTCAAGGTCGGCGACGACGTGCCGCGCGACGGGCTGCTGCGCCTGCTGGTCGACATCCAGTACAACCGCAACGACGTGGCGTTCACCCGCGGCTCGTTCCGGGTGCGCGGCGACACCGTCGAGATCATCCCGTCCTACGAGGAACTGGCGGTGCGCATCGAGTTCTTCGGTGACGAGGTCGAGGCGCTCTACTACCTGCACCCGCTGACCGGCGACGTGGTGCGCAAGGTCGACTCGTTGCGCATCTTCCCGGCCACCCACTATGTGGCGGGTCCCGAGCGCATGGCCATGGCCATCTCGACCATCGAGCAGGAGCTGGAGGAGCGGCTCGCCCAGCTGGAAGGCCAGGGCAAGCTGCTGGAGGCGCAGCGGCTGCGGATGCGCACCAACTACGACGTCGAGATGATGAAGCAGGTCGGGTTCTGCTCGGGCATCGAGAACTACTCGCGGCACATCGACGGCCGTGCCGCCGGTTCGGCACCGGCGACGCTGCTGGACTACTTCCCCGAGGACTTCCTGCTGGTCATCGACGAATCCCACGTGACGGTGCCGCAGATCGGCGCCATGTACGAGGGCGACATGTCCCGCAAGCGCAACCTCGTCGACTTCGGGTTCCGGTTGCCGTCGGCAGTCGACAACCGGCCGCTGACCTGGGAGGAGTTCGCCGACCGCATCGGTCAGACGGTCTACCTGTCGGCGACGCCCGGTTCCTACGAGATGGCGCAGTCCGGCGGCGAGTTCGTCGAGCAGGTCATCCGGCCCACGGGCCTGGTCGACCCCCAGATCGTCGTCAAACCGACCAAGGGCCAGATCGACGACCTCATCGGGGAAATCCGCAAACGCACCGAGCGCGACGAGCGCGTGCTGGTCACCACGCTGACCAAGAAGATGGCCGAGGACCTCACCGACTATCTGCTGGAAACCGGCATCAGGGTGCGCTACCTGCACTCCGAGGTCGACACGCTGCGCCGCGTGGAGCTGCTACGCCAGTTGCGGCTCGGTGACTACGACGTCCTGGTCGGCATCAACCTGCTGCGTGAGGGCCTGGACCTGCCCGAGGTGTCGCTGGTGGCGATCCTCGACGCCGACAAAGAGGGCTTCCTGCGCTCGACGCGAAGCCTGATCCAGACCATCGGTCGCGCGGCGCGCAACGTGTCCGGCGAGGTGCACATGTACGCCGACAAGATCACCGACTCCATGCAGGCGGCCATCGAGGAGACCGAGCGTCGCCGCGCCAAGCAGATCGCCTACAACGAGGAGAATGGGATCGACCCGCAGCCGCTGCGGAAGAAGATCGCCGACATCCTCGACCAGGTGTACCGCGAGGCCGCTGATACGGAGGATGCCACCGAGTCCGTTCCGGTTGGCGGTTCGGGCCGCAATGCCTCCCGCGGTCGCCGGGCACAGGGCGAGCCGGGGCGCGCGGTCAGCGCCGGCATCGTCGAGGGCCGCGACACGGCGAACATGCCGCGTGCCGAGTTGGCGGACCTGATCAAGGACCTCACCGCGCAGATGATGAACGCGGCCCGGGACCTGCAGTTCGAGCTCGCCGCCCGCATTCGTGACGAGGTGGCCGACTTGAAGAAGGAGCTGCGCGGGATGGATGCGGCCGGGTTGAAATGAGCGGTCCTTGACCTCAACCGCGGTTGAGCCCCTAGCGTCGCGGACGTGACCGACATGCGCGCCGAGACCGTGACGATCGGCAGCTGGCGGGAACTGCTGGGTCCCAGGTATCTGGGTGCGTCGACGGTGCTGGCCGGCGGCGTCGCGCTGTACGCGACCAACGAGTTCTTGACCATCAGCCTGCTGCCCAGTGCCGTCAACGACATCGGCGGCGGGCGGCTGTACGCGTGGGTCACGACGGTGTACCTGGTGGCATCGGTGATGGCGGCAACGACCGTCAGCGGCATGGTGGCCCGGTTCGGCCCGCGGCGTTCATATCTGTTGGGGTTCAGCGTTTTCGCGCTCGGCAGCTTCATGTGCGCGCTGGCGCCGACCATGGAGGTGATGCTCGCCGGCCGAGTGGTGCAGGGCGCCGCCGGTGGCATGCTGGCCGGGCTGGGGTATGCCGTGATCAATACGGCTCTGCCGCAATCGCTTTGGCCCAAGGCGTCGGCCCTGGTGTCGGCGATGTGGGGCGTCGGGACGCTGCTCGGGCCCTCGTCCGGTGGCTTGTTCGCGCAATTGGGCGTGTGGCGCTGGGCGTTCGGCGCGCTGGCGATCCTCACCGTCGCGGTGATGGTCCTGGTGCCGTTGAGCCTGCCGGGCAGGTCCGCTGATCGCGAACGCGAGCCGTTCCGGATTCCGGTGTGGTCGTTGATGATTCTCGGCTTCGCGGCCATGGCGATCAGCGTCGCGGGCATCCAGCGCAGCGTGCCGGTGATGGTCGTGCTGCTGGCTGCCGGCGTGGCGCTGGTCGGAGTCTTCATCGTCGTGGATCGCCGGATGCCGGTGAGCGTGCTGCCGCAGACCGCCTACGGGCCCGGCCCGTTCAAGTGGATCTACGTGACCCTGGGCGTATTGATGGCGGCCACCATGGCAGACATGTACGTGCCGCTGTACGGGCAGCGGCTGGCCGGTCTGGTGCCGTTGGCGGCGGGCTTTCTCGCGGTGGCGCTGAGCGTGGGCTGGACGGTGAGTGAGATCGTCAGTGCCTCGGTCACCACACCCGGCCGGACCGTGCGCATCGTGGCGGCGGCACCGCTGGTGATGGCGATCGGACTGGCCGCCGCGGCGCTGAGCCAGGTCGACGGGGCGTCGCCGGCGGTGGTCGCGGTCTGGGCGTTCTCGCTTCTGGTCACCGGCATCGGCGTCGGCATGGCGTGGCCCCACCTGTCGGTGTGGGCGATGGGCCGGGTCGACGATCCCGCGCAGGGCACGGTGGCCGCGGCGGCGATCAACACGGTGCAGCTGATCTGTGGGGCGTTCGGCGCCGGCCTGGCCGGCATCGTCGTCAACACGGTCGATCGGCCCGATGCCGTCGGGGCCAGTTGGTTGTTCGCCGTCTTCGCCGGGCTCGCGGCACTCGGTGGCGTGGCGTCGTTCCGGGCCGGTAAGGGCGTGGGTTAGTCGCGTTCGACGGCTCCGCTTCCGGCGTCGGTACAGTCGGCTGCGTGTCAATCCTCGCCAGGCCCGTCGTTGCCGATGCTGTCGCACGGCTGTTCTCGTCGACCATCAATCCCGCGCCGAAGCCGGGCGTTCGATTTCCTGAAATCCCCGGCAACACAACGCCGGTGGTGATTCCGACCCGGCACGGCGACACGGCGGCAACGGTGTACTGGCCAGAGCCGAGTGGCCAGGCGGCAGGCGTCTACGTGAACGTCCATGGTGGTGGCTTCGTAGTCGGCCACCGTGAACAGGACGATCCCTGGTGCCGTTTCCTTGCCGCGCACGCGAATGTGGTTGTGGTGAATACGGATTACGTGCTGGCGCCGGGACACCGGTTTCCGGCGCCCGTCGAGCAGGTGTACGACGTACTGGTCTGGGCATCGGCTGCCGAACGCGAATGGGACGGCAGCAAGCTCTGTGTAGGAGGTCAGAGCGCCGGCGGCAGTCTGTCGGCGGCTGCGGCTCGACTCGCATCTGAGCAGGGCGGACCCGAGCTCAAGCTGCAGATGTTGCACTATGCGCCACTGGATCTGGTGACGGCGAGCAAGGACAAACATTCTCCGTTGGGCGCCAAGGCAATCATGCGGCCGTGGATGAGCGAAGTGTTCGACACCGCGTACATCCCGGACTCCGCGCAGCGCTGCGATCGGCTGGCCTCGCCGGCATTGGGCAACAACGCCGACGGCATCGACGGTATCGCCCCCGCGTTGATCGTCACCGCTGAGTACGACCGGCTGCGCGATGAGGCATGGCGGTATGCCCAGAAGCTGGACGCCGTCGGTGCCCTGGCGGAGTACCACGAGGTGCCCGGCGTCGACCACGGCTACAACATCATGAGTGGCGCGACGGACGTCACGCGCGGCGTGTACGAGCTGATCGCCGGACACGTCAGCCGGGCGATCGGTTAATCGGGGTCTTCCTGCAGTTGGCGGATACCCGCCACGCCATCGATCAGAGCCAGCACAGACGCGGCCCGTAGGACGCCGGCGCCGCCGAGCGTCAGCTGCACCCCGACATGGCCGGGCGGTGCGCCGAGCGGTTCCCCGGGCGGATCGGTTTCGAGGTCGGTGATCTGCCAATCGCGTCGGCCACACGCCTGCAACACATCCCGTAGGACGCCGCGGTCGTCGGCGTAGGTGATGTGCAGGCGGACCGACCCGCCCAGTCGCGAAGCCAGCCGTCGTGCCAGCGGCATGAAGCCCACGATGATCAGCAGGTGCATGGCGGTCATCACCGACGCGAGCAGCAACAGTCCGGCGCCGGCCGCCATGCCGATCGCCGCCGACTCCCACACCGACGCGGCGGTGGTCAGGCCGTGCACCGAGCCCCGGCGCACGATGATGATGCCCGCACCGAGGAAGCCGATGCCCGAGACGATCTGGGCCGCCACACGTGATGGGTCGACGACGACGAGCCCGGGGGTCAGCACGTCGCCGAACCCGTACTTGCTCACCAGCATGATCAGTGCGGCCGCGGTGCCGACGATCGTCTGCGTGCGCAGGCCGGCACTCTTGCCCTGAATTTCTCGTTCCAGTCCGATCAACGCGGTCAGGCCGAACGCGACCACGAGTTCGATGATCTGTCGCGAGCCCTGCCCGGGCCCGCCGAAAAAGGCAGGATCTGCCAGCCACTCCATGAGGGACAAACTAACGCGCGCCGATGACTTTTGGCGGCAGTCGAAGTCTGTATTCGTATAGGCCGATTTGAGGAGTGATGCCATGTCCGCGCAACCAACCGCCTATCCCGATGTCGTCACGCGGGAGGAATGGGCCGGGGCTCGCACGAAGCTGCTGGCCCGGGAACGGGAAGCGACACACCTGCGCGACGCCGTCAACGCCGAACGCCGCCGGCTCCCGATGGTGAAGATCGAGAAGGACTACGTCTTCGACGGACCCGATGGCGCCGTCCGCCTGCCGGACATGTTCGAAGGTCGCAGTCAGCTCTACATCCACCACTTCATGTGGATCGACGCGATCGATGCCGGCTGCCCGAGTTGTACCGCCGCTGCCGACCTGACCTTCACAGAAGGCGACCGAAAGCTCTTGCACGGCAAGGATGTCACGTTCGCATGCGTGTCCCGGGCGCCGTACGAGAGCATCGCCCGGTACCGCGACCAGCACGGCTGGACTTTCCCGTGGTACTCGTCGCGCGACGGCGACTTCACCTACGACTTCCACGTGACACTCGACCCGGCGCGAGCGCCGGTCGAATACAACTACAAGTCCCTCGACGAACTGCACGCCGACGGCTGGACCGATGACGACCTGCGCGGAGACTGGCCCGGCGCAAGCGTTTTTCTGCGCCGCGGCGACGAGGTGTTCCACACGTATTCGGCATACGCGCGCGGCCTCGACCATTCGGCAGTCGGATATCCGTTCCTGGACCTGACCCCGTACGGCCGTCAGGAACCGTGGGAGGACTCACCGGCCGGCTGGCCGCAGGGTGGCCCGGCTGTCGGTCGGCCGGTGGGGGATTGCTGCGAGGGGTAGCAATCACCGCGATCTCAACCCTGGGCGCGCGGCGGCTCGGCTGGCACTGTGGTCATCAGTGCGGGTGTGGCTGAGTGGCTAGGCACCGGCCTGCAAAGCCGTTCACACGGGTTCGAATCCCGTCACTCGCTCCACTGATAGAAGCTCGGTAGGTGTCATCGCCTGCCGAGCTTCTATTTTGGCGGGTGTTCCTCGGAGATGAGTTTGCGTGCGACCTCATACAAGGGAATGTTCAATTCCTGCGACAGCTTCGTCAGCATCGTGAAGGCCGCACCCGCGGGGACGCTGAACCGTTCCATGAGGATGCCCTTGGCCTGGCCGATGATGTCCCGCGACGCCAACGCACTTTGGAGTTCGTCGCCGCGGCGTGCGTTGGCGAGCCCGATAGCGGCGTGAGCGGCCAGCGTCAGGGCGGTCTCCTCGACGTCATGGGTGAAGACGTTGGCCTCTTCGGAGTACAGGTTGAGCGTCCCGAGCTCGTTTTCGTTGGTGTACAGCTGAATGGACAAACTCGAGCGCACCGGCGTCTGCGTGAGCAACGCGGCCACGAAGGCCGGCCAGCGTGTTTCGGCCGCGTAGTCCGAGACCCGCACGGTGTACAGGTTCCAGATCGACTCCAGGCAGGGTCCTTCGCCAAGTTCGTCCTGCAACCTGTCGAGGGCTCTGGGAATCTCGCCGGTGGCCGCGACCGACTCCACTGTTCGCCGGCGACGATTGACAACCAGCGTCACGCCACCATGGGTGACCTTGGGTAGCAGCTGGGTGGCTGTCTCGGTGACTTCGAGCAACAGCCGCTCGGTATCAAGGTCCATGACCTGCTGACTCTGCAAGGTGCGCGCCAACCGCGCTAATTCGGACGAAATTCCGCCTGCGACTTCAGCTTCGGCTTCCATGACACCGCCTCCAAGTCCTGTGCCGGTTCAGCGTCAAAATCAACTGCGCTCAACAAGGTCCTGACGTGCAGTGTAGCTACCAGTAACAGGGGTACGCTCCCGCTAGCGATGGAGGAGGCAAGGTTGTCTGCATTCTTCCGCGCGAGGTGGTCAGCGGTGGCAACTTCGGTGTTGAGAAGCCAGCATGGAGCCGCTGATCCCCGTTCTGGCTCACGCGTGGCCACCCCCGAAAGTCTCGCTTTCCCAGGGGCATTCACGTGTTGCTCAGAGTGGCGGTGGGATGTCAGTGTCTGCAGGCGGGCGCTCGGTCGTCTCGTGCGATTGCTGTTGTTCTTCGGCCTGCCGGGCGGCTTCTCGTTCTTGGCGTTCTTTGCGTTGGCGGTCGAAGGCTTCTTGGGCGGCCTCTTGAGCGTCGATGTCGGCTTGGTTGAGGGCGCGTTCGTAGGCGATCTGCTGGGCTTGATCTTGCGCGCGGGTGCGGCGGCGGAGGGGCATCATGATGTCCCGGCCGGGGGCCGGTGCGGTGGTGTCCAGGTCGATGGCATCTGGTGGCGGATTCGGCAGCGGTGTGTCGGTGACCGTGCGGGGGAACAAGATTCGGCTCTCGGGCACGCTGATGTAGGTGTGGCCGGTCGGGGCGGTCCACACAATGCTGCCGTCGGGTTGTTGACGGTCCCGCCAGCCATCAGGCCCACCGTAGAACGTTTTCAACAGGTGGTGTTTGCGGCATTTCGGGCTCAGGTTCCCTGGATGAGTCGGCCCGGCCGGCCACGGCACGGTGTGGTCGATATCGGAGGCCGTGGCCGGGTGGTCGCAGCCGGGGAACATGCACGTCATCGCCCGCATCCGCACGAATTCATCCATCGCGGCCGAGGGCCGGTACCGCGGCACTTCATCCAAATCGGCGGCGGAGGCGACGGTGCGGACCTTCGCGCCGCGCGCCACCAGATCCGCCAGCACCGCCGGAGGGACGACACCGCCGCCGAGGACATAACCGACCGGCGTGCGCACCGGCGCCGGAGGCTTCGCAGCGGCGGGGACGGAAGCGGGAACGGGCGCCGCGGGAGCTGCCGGCGTGGGCGCAGGGTCGCTGGCCGGAGCGGCCGCAGCAGGGGTCGGGGTGTCGGCGGGCCGCGAGTCGGCCGCCAGTGCAGGCGCGGGCTCGCGCACGGGCTCGGGTTCGGCGGTGAAGAAATGCTCGGGCGCAGGCTCGGGCGTGAACACCGGCTCAGACGCTGACCGGGTCGATGCCGGAGTCGCAGGCGCAGCCGGATCCCCATTCAGCAGCGGATCGGCCACCGGCACGGGCAGGCCATCGGTGAGTACATGAATCATCACCGCCGTCGCCCGGGCATCCGGGCCGGCGGCCGGGCAGTCCGGGTCACCGCATTGGCAGGCCAACCGATCCCCGCGGGCCGCTAATACCCCCAGCGCGTCGGCACGCCGCTGCCCAAAGGTTCGGGGATCCTGGTCGCAGACTTGCCTGGCCATCTCGGTCAGCACCCGATCCAGCAGTTCGGCATCGGTGGCGAGCAGGGCACCCCAGATGGAGGCCACCCCGGTCTCGTCATCGGGCTTGCCGATCCCGACCCCGCGCCGGCGCGCCGCCGAGCGGACCTTCAGGACCGCGGCCGGGTCGAACTTCTGCACCCAGCCATCGATCTTCTTCTCGATCTTCTTGCGGGACAACCCCGCCCACTCGCACAGTGCTCCCGCCAGCGCGGCGTCGATGACGGCGAGGGTGTTGGGGTCCTCCACCAGGCGGGTGCGCCAGCAGATCGTGCCGACCGTGCGCGCCGAGACCCCACCATCGGCGAACACCGCCGCCACCTTCGGCAACCGGAACCGCAACGCGACGGCGATCGACAACTGCCCCGACGCCTCGCGCTTCCCGAGACCGAGTGCGGCCCCGACTTCAGCGACCGCGGCGTCCCAGCCATCGCACGCCCACCACTGCCGGCCATCCTGGTCATCGACACGCAACATCGCCAGATCAGCGATGGCCGTCAGCCGGCCCGCAGCGCTCTGGTTCTCCACCCGCGCAAAATGGATCATCAAGTCGACCACGCCGGCATCGTGGAGCAGCACACCGCCGGCCCCGATACCAGAGTGTTCGAACACGTGTTCGAGTCTACCTACGCATCTGCGGCACCGCAACACAATTCGCTCAGCCTGTGGATAACTCGTCGAGGGCGCCAATGGGCGTCCGAACCCCTCAGGCAAGATGCCTCAGGTGACGTACAGTTCGCCGACTTTGTCTGATCTCGTGAGCACGCTGCTGGTGGATCAGACCGATGACCACCACTTCGTGGCCACGCAGCTCGACAATCCCAGCCACCACATCGCCGGCGGTCATCTCGCCGGCCAGGTGCTGGTGGCCGCGAGCCGGACCGCGCCGGGACGCAGCGCGCACAGTCTGCACGTCTATTACCTGCGTGCCGGCGATGCCCGTAAGCCGGTCGAGGTCCAGGTCGACGCCGCACGTGACGGCGGCACGCTCGCGACGCGCCGCATCACGGCCCTTCAGGACGGCGAGATCCTGCTCGAGGCGCTGGCGTCGTTCAGCACCCCGGTCGACGCGCTCGACTACCAGGCGACCATTCCTGATGTGCCAGAACCGCTTTCGGTACCGACCATGGCCGAACAGCTTGCCGACTACGCCGATGAATCAGGCGGCTTCTGGGTTCGCGACCAACCGTTCGAGCTGCGGTACATCGATCCACACCCGCGGCTGGCCAAGGATTCGCCGGATTCGGCGCCGCATCTGCGGATGTGGTGGCGCCCGACCGACACCATCCCCGAGGACCCGGCCCTGCACGCCGGGCTACTGACGTACCTGACCGGCACCACGATGCTGGAGGCGGCGATGATCCCGCGGGGCGCGCTGCCGGCGCACACCTTCTCCGCGCTGATCGACCATGCGCTGTGGTTCCACCGGCCGGTGGATCTGAATGACTGGGTGTTGTCCGACCAGACCTCGCCGAGCGGCATCGGGGGCCGCGGACTGGCGAGCGGCACGATGTACAACCGCGCGGGGCAATTGGTGTGCGTTGCCACGCAGGAGCTGTATTTCGGTCGTGGCTAACAATCCGGGGCCCGGAGCGGTCCCGCTCACCGGGCGAAACGCGCGGTCGTTTCGTCACCATTGGCAAGCCCTCTCGGGTCGCTGCCGCTAACATCGGTGCCGGTAAAGCACATTTTTCACGGTGTCCCCGGCGAACTTGTGTGGTGAAACCGCACCAATGGCCGCGATTCAGCGGCTACTGTCTGCGGGGATGCCGGACAGAACGCCGGATACACAAACCTGGATAACGGGAGGCCATTGATGAGCGGCTACCAGACCGTGGTCGTCGGTACGGACGGATCGGATTCGTCACTGCGCGCTGTGGAGCGCGCTGCCCAGATCGCCGCGGGGGCCAATGCGAAGTTGGTCGTGGCAACCGCCTATTTCCCGCACGCCGATGATCAGCGTGCGGCCGATGTCCTGAAGGACGAGGGTTACAAGGTCCACGGCGACGCGCCGATCTACGCGATCCTGCGTGAGGCGCGCGACCGTGCCGAGGCGGCAGGCGCGACTCAGGTGGAAGAAAAGGCCATCGTCGGCGCTCCCGTCGACGCGCTCGTCGACCTGGCCGAGAATTCCAACGCTGACCTGCTGGTTGTCGGCAACGTCGGTCTGAGCACCATCGCCGGCCGCCTGCTGGGCTCGGTGCCCGCCAACGTGGCCCGGCGCGCCAAGGTCGACGTGCTGATCGTCCACACCTCGTAAAGTTCGATTGTCTGGGGCCCTCGGCGTACTGCCGGGGGCCTCAGTTTTTTTCGTGCCCGTAAAGTTCGGGTCATGGCTCGAAGAAGTCTCGTCCGTGCGTCATGGGTGACGTTGTCATTGGCCGCCACACTCATCGCCGGCTGCGCGGGCAAGAACCCCGCCGTCACACCTGCGACGACATCCGCGATCGCGTCGGAGACCGAATCGACGATCCCGACCGTCGCGCCTCCCGACCCCAACGTGGCCAACAACCCCGCGGTGACTGCCGCGCAGGCGAGTGTGGTGCGAGTGCACGGCATCGCCCACAGCTGCCGAAAGCGGTTGGAGGGCACCGGGTTTGTGGTGGGACCCAAGCGCGTGATGACGACGGCGCACGGCGTCGCGGGGACCGACGAAGTGTCGGTCGAGGTCGGCGGCACCAAGTACAACGGCCAGGTGGTGTCGTTCGACCCGAACATGGACATCTCGATCCTCGCAGTGCCGGACCTGCCGACCGCGCCGTTGATGTTCTCCGAGGCGCCTGCCGTCAGCGGTGCCGACGCCGCCGCGCTCGGCTTCCCGCACGGCGGCCCGTACGAGGCCAAACCGGTGCGGGTCCGTGAGGTCATCAAGCTCCAGGGACCGGACATCTTCCGCACCGGCACGGTGACGCGCGAGGTGTACGCCCTCAGAGGCGCTGTGCAGCAAGGGAATTCGGGTGGTCCGCTCATCGACCTGGACGGCCGGGTGCGCGGTGTCGTCTTCGGGGCCGCGCAGGACGACCCCGACACCAGCTTCGCATTGACCGCGAAGGAAGTCGGCCCCCAGCTGGCACTGGTCGGCAACACCCAACCCGTCCCCACGGGCCAGTGCCTGGGCTGACCAGCCCAGCGTCTACCAGCCGCGCGCCCGCCACTCCTCGAGATGCGGCCGCTCGGTGCCGAGCGTGGTGTCGTCGCCGTGGCCGGGGTAGATGACCGTCGAATCGGGGTAGACGTCGAACACCTTGCGGGTGACGTCGCCGAGCAGCCGCTCGAAGTCGCCGTCCTGCCAGGTCTTGCCGACGCCGCCGGGAAACAGGCAGTCGCCGGTGAACAGGTGGGTGACCTCACCGTCGGCGCCGCGCAGCGCCAGCGCCACCGAACCCTCGGTGTGACCCTGTAGGTGGATGACGTCGAAGGTCAGGTCACCGATGGTGATGGTGTCGCCGTCGGTGAGGATGCGGTCGGGCTTCACCGGCAGCGGCTCGGCGTCCAGCGCGTGCGCGGCGGTGGGCGCACCTGTGGCCTCGGCCACTTCCGCCAGGGCCTGCCAGTGGTCGAAGTGCTGGTGGCTGGTGACGATGAGTTCGATGTCCGGCGCCTGCGACCTGATCAGCTCGACGAGCGCCGGTCCGTCGTTCGCGGCGTCGATGAGCAGCGTTTTTCCGGTTGCGGAACACGTGATGAGGTACGCGTTGTTGTCCATCGGTCCGACCGACGCCTTGACGATCGTCGCGGCGGGAAGGGTGCGACGGGCCGCGGTGCCCGCATCGACATGGCCGGTGTACGTGTCATTGACGACTGTCATGACGCCACCGTATCCGGACTTGTCGGTGGGGACACCTAGCATGGCGATGTGGTGTCTGGATTGCCCAGACCGGTGAAGGGATACGTGTGTCGGACCGTCTGATCGTCAAAGGTGCGCGCGAGCACAACCTGCGGGGAATCGACCTTGACCTGCCCAGAGACTCGCTGATCGTATTCACGGGCCTGTCGGGTTCGGGCAAGAGCTCGCTGGCGTTCGACACCATCTTCGCCGAGGGGCAGCGTCGCTACGTCGAGTCGCTGTCGGCATACGCCCGCCAGTTCCTGGGCCAGATGGACAAGCCGGACGTGGACTTCATCGAGGGCCTGTCGCCCGCGGTGTCCATCGACCAGAAGTCGACCAACCGGAACCCGCGTTCAACCGTCGGCACCATCACCGAGGTCTACGACTACCTGCGTCTGCTGTACGCGCGCGCCGGTACCCCGCACTGCCCGGTGTGTGGTGAGCGCATCGCGCGGCAGACGCCGCAGCAGATCGTCGACCAGGTGCTCGCCATGGACGAGGGCATCCGGTTCCAGGTGCTCGCGCCCGTGGTCCGCACCCGCAAGGGCGAGTTCGTCGACCTCTTCGACAAGCTCAACGGCCAGGGCTACAGCCGGGTCCGGGTCGACGGCGTCGTGCACTCGCTGACCGACCCGCCGAAGCTCAAGAAGCAGGAGAAGCACGACATCGAGGTGGTCGTCGACCGGCTCACCGTCAAGGCCAGCGCCAAACAACGTCTGACCGATTCGGTCGAGACCGCGCTGGGTCTCGCGGACGGCATCGTCGTCCTCGAGTTCGTCGACCGTGACGACAACCACCCGCAGCGTGAGCAGCGCTTCTCGGAGAAGCTGGCCTGCCCCAACGCGCATCCGCTGGCCGTCGACGACCTCGAGCCACGGTCGTTCTCGTTCAACTCGCCGTACGGTGCCTGCCCGGAGTGCACCGGTCTGGGCATCAAGAAGGAAGTCGACCCCGAGCTCGTCGTGCCGGACCCGGAGCTGACGCTCGCCGAGGGCGCGGTGGCGCCGTGGTCCATGGGCCACAACTCCGACTACTTCACGCGCATGATGGCCGGCCTCGGCGAGGAGCTGGGCTTCGACATCGACACCCCGTGGAAGAAGCTTCCGGCCAAGGCGCGCAAGGCCATTCTGGAAGGCTCCGACCACCAGGTGCACGTCCGGTACAAGAACCGGTACGGCCGCACGCGCTCCTACTATGCCGACTTCGAAGGCGTGCTGGCGTTCCTGCAGCGCCGCATGGAGCAGACCGAATCCGAGCAGATGAAGGAACGCTACGAGGGCTTCATGCGGGACATCCCGTGCCCCGAGTGCGCCGGCACCCGCCTCAAGCCCGAGATTCTGGCCGTCACGCTGTCCGCGGACGATGACGCGAAATCCATTGCGCAGGTGTGTGATCTGTCCATCTCGGACTGCTCGGCGTTCCTCAACGCGCTCACCCTCGGTCCCCGCGAGCAGGCCATCGCCGGCCAGGTGCTCAAAGAAGTGCAATCGCGGCTGGGCTTCCTGCTCGACGTCGGCCTCGACTACCTGACCCTGTCCCGCGCGGCAGGCACGCTGTCCGGTGGTGAGGCACAGCGCATCCGGCTGGCCACGCAGATCGGCTCCGGTCTGGTCGGTGTCCTCTACGTGCTCGACGAGCCGTCCATCGGCCTGCACCAGCGCGACAACCGCCGGCTCATCGACACCCTGGTCCGGCTGCGCGACCTCGGCAACACGCTGATCGTCGTCGAGCACGACCTCGACACCATCGCGCACGCCGACTGGGTCGTCGACATCGGTCCCGCGGCCGGTGAGCACGGTGGACAGATCGTGCACAGCGGCACCTACAAGGAGCTGTTGAAGAACACCAAATCGCTTACCGGCGCGTATCTTTCGGGCCGGGAGCAGATCGAGGTGCCGGCCATCCGCCGGCCCGTCGACCGCAAGCGGCAGATCACCGTCGTCGGCGCACGCGAGCACAACCTCAAAGAGGTCGACGTGGCCTTCCCGCTGGGCGTGCTCACGTCGGTCACCGGCGTCTCGGGCTCCGGCAAGTCGACGTTGGTCAACGACATTCTCGCGACCGTCATGGCCAACAAGCTCAACGGCGCCCGCCAGGTGCCGGGCCGGCACACCCGGATCAACGGCCTCGACCAGCTGGACAAGCTGGTGCGGGTCGACCAGTCGCCGATCGGCCGCACGCCGCGGTCCAACCCGGCCACCTACACCGGTGTGTTCGACAAGATCCGCACCTTGTTCGCGGCGACCACCGAGGCGAAGGTCCGCGGCTACCAGCCCGGCCGGTTCTCGTTCAACGTGAAAGGTGGCCGCTGCGAAGCATGTTCAGGTGACGGCACCATCAAGATCGAGATGAACTTCCTGCCGGACGTGTACGTGCCGTGCGAGGTGTGCCAGGGCGCTCGCTACAACCGGGAGACCCTGGAGGTGCACTACAAGGGCAAGACCATCTCCGAGGTCCTCGACATGCCCATCGAGGAGGCCACCGAGTTCTTCGAGCCCATCAGCTCGATCCACCGGTACCTCAAGACGCTCGTCGACGTCGGCCTGGGCTACGTGCGGTTGGGCCAGCCGGCCCCGACGCTGTCCGGTGGTGAGGCGCAGCGCGTGAAGCTGGCCGCCGAGCTGCAGAAGCGGTCCACCGGGCGCACCGTCTACATCCTCGACGAGCCCACCACCGGCCTGCATTTCGAGGACATCCGCAAGCTGCTCAAGGTCATCAACGGCCTGGTCGACAAGGGCAACACGGTCATCGTCATCGAGCACAACCTCGACGTGATCAAGACCTCGGACTGGATCGTGGACATGGGTCCCGAAGGCGGCGCCGGCGGCGGCACCGTCGTGGTGTCCGGCACGCCGGAGGACGTCGCGGCGACTCCGGACAGCTACACCGGTCAGTTCCTCGCCGAGTTGTTGCCCGCCGTGGTGCCGGATCCGCCGAAGGCCAAGCGGCGCAAGGTGAGTGTCTGACCCGGAGGAATAGGGGTTTCCCTTATATCCGCGGGACTGCGACCGGTCTAGCGTCGAATCGGACAGGAGACGCGATGTCCATGTCAACGCACGCTGCACTAACGGCCACGATGATCGGTGCTGCGGCGGGCTGGCTCGCCGGTGCCGGCCCAGCCGCCGCAACCCCTTTCGCGCCGACAGCGCCGTCGCCGCCGCTCGCCCCCGCCGACTGTCAATATTCGATCTTCGGCCACGACTCCGTGATCGAGCAGGACAACGGCATCCAGATCCACGTCGTCTGGGCGGGTAAAGATGGCGGCGGCACCGCCAGCTATAGCTCTCAGGGGTTCGATTGGGCAGGGCCCATCCGAGGCGGAATTGTCAACGGAACCAACAAGCTGGACTTCACGGTGGCCTTCGAACAGACCGCCGGACGCTACGACCGCCCCAATCCTCATTCACCGACGAATCACTACACGGGCACTATCGATTCGAACTCGAGCGCGAGCGGAATCACGGTCAACGACAGCGGCGTCTCCAACCGATGGACCATATCCGACCCAGCGGGCTTCGGATGTGTTCGTCGCTAGCCGGTCCCGCAGGTCTGGCTCAGCGGTGACGGGAAGCGCGGCTTGACACGCACGCCGTCGAGCCAGTCTGTCAGTTCGGATGCCTTGCGCTGCAGCGTTTTCCGTGCTGCGGCTCCGACGTCTTCGACGTATTGCAGCTGCACCCGGCCGTCGACGTCCTGACCCCAGGCGCCGACGACACGGCCGTCCCACCACACTGTGGGACCGGCGTTGCCCGAGCGGTCGAACAACTGGCCCGCGTGCGGGCCGAGATACCAGGAACGCACCTGCCAGCCCATGACGGTCGGGTCCAACCCGGGCAGCAGTGCGCCCCTGGGTGCAACCGGGGGAGTGTCGTCGAGATCGTCGGGTAGGACGAATCCGGCGTCATCGCAACCCTCGAGGGCGACCTGCACCGCGTCGATCGAGCGCAGTCCGTCACGCGCCCACGTCAGTGTGTGACCGAACCACCACTTGATGTCAGTGGCCGTGGCCGGCCCGAACGTGCGGAGCCAGGTCCGCAGCAAGGTGTCGCGTGCCGCATCAGGCTCCATCGCCACGACGGGTTCAGCCAGCCAGTGCGACGCCGCGGCCCACAGCGGCCGCGATGTCGTCCACATGCCGTCGTTGGGGCCGCGCAGGATGTGCCCCTGCGCGGACAGCACCGTCATCACCCGCGGGGCGACGGGAGTGCTTCCGCCCCAGGTCTTTCCGGGCGCCGGATCCCAGCTGCCCGCCAACTCGGGCAGCGCGGCCCGCAGCGCGGCAGTGCCGGCCGTCAAACCCGCTTCCAGGTGCTGACGCACCGCAGCCGATGCCAGCTCGAGCCACGCCGCGCCGTCGGCCGCGATACCGGACTTCTCGATGTCACCGATCAGCCGCTTGCGCTCGGTGGTGGCCACGCGGTCGCTGGCCGCCGCCTGGACCGCAGGCAGGTCCGCGGTGTGCACGACCCACAGCGTCCGGCGCATGGCCATGTGCTTGACCAACTGCCGGTCCCGGTACAACGCCGCATCGAGATCGTCCACGACGAAACCGGGCAGTCGGGCCCACAGGGAGAGGTACGGAGTTGCCGGATCGGTGCCGTGCAGGCCGACCAGCGCCCGGGTCACCTCGGCGGGGCTCGAGGCCGAATCGCTCAGGAAATGGCGTTGCGCCAAGCGTTTGCGGCGCTCGGCGATGGTGAAGGTACGCAAGTCAGCCGTCGTGCATCGAGCGACGGATCTGCTCGAGGCGTTCCGCGGCAGCTTTCTGGCGCGCTTCGTACTGTTCCTCGACCGAACGGCCCTCGGGGGTGTCCGCGGCCAGCTCGGCCGAGCCGATCGCGGTGCCGTACCGGTTCTCGATCTTCTCGCGCACCGACTCGAAGGTCGGGACACCGTCGGGGGTGTAGCCCGGATCGACAGGCGGGGACACCGGCACCGGGGCGGGCGCCGCATCCAATGGCACGATCTCGGCGTCGATGGGCTCGGTTTCGTCGGCCATGGCTTCACCGTACCGCGCCACAAAGTTGGGATCGGTAGCCGCGGCGCCCGCGTGTACTTACCGCACGACGACGCCACTGGGGCGGCGTAACGAAGAAGGGAAACCCTCTGACATGAACATCAATCGCACTCTGGCCGCTGGTATCGGCATGCTGGCCGTGGGCGCCACCCTCATCGGCTGCTCCACCGACAAGGCGGACGGCCCGAAGGCGTCCGGTCCGGGTTCGGTGAGCAACGGCGGCGGCAACACGGTCGTCAAGGTCGAGGGCCAGGACCTGGCCGGCCTGGACCTGAAGTCGGTGACCTGCGTGAAGCAGGGCGGCAGCATCAACATTGCCAGCGCACCCATCGGTGGTGGCGCGCAGGGCCTCGGCGTCGTCATGACGGACGCTTCGCCGCCGAAGGTGCAGTCCCTGGGCCTGGTGGTCGACGGCAACGCGCTCGCGGTGTCGGAGATGGGCGGCATGAAGACCGGCTCGGCTGACGTCAAGGTCGACGGCAGCACGTACACCATCACCGGGCAGGCCGCCGGTGCCGACATGAAGAACCCCATGGCGGGGATGATCTCGAAGAACTTCGAGATCAAGGTGTCCTGCGGCTGACATGCCCGGGGCTGCCCGAGCGGCGGGTGCAGACCATGCATCCGCCGCTCGACCTATGATTCGGCCGTGTCGATCACCGGCGAACTCGCCCGCGCCCGCGCGCTGATGTTCGCCGCCGACGAGCAGACAGCCAAAGAACTGCTGCTGTCGCTGATGCCCGCCATCGAAGCCGCCGACCGCGATGACCAGATGCTCGAGGTCTTCGCCCAACTCGGCGAGATCTATCTGATCCGCAGCGCCCTGGACGGGGTGCGCGAATGCATCCGTCGTATCGACGACTGCCTCGACATCTACGCATCGATCCTGGCCGGCCGCGCGCCGGCCGAGATCGTGGCGCAGATGACCATGACCCCGGAGGACGCGGATCACATGCTCAGCCGCTACCGCCGCCGGGCCACCTTCCTGCGGACCGGCCTGTCCGCCGCGATCGGCGACCACGAAGGGGCGGCCGCGTCCCTGACCGCGCTGGACGGCCCGTCCCCATACTCCGATCTGGACGACGAACACACCTATCTGCTGACCCACGCCCGCATCCTGTGCGCGCTCGCGCTCTGCGACGACGATCTGCACGTCCGTTCGGTGCCGCTGTGGGAGGACGTGCTCGCCGCGATCGCTCCGCCGGCCACCACCCCGGAGCGGGAATACCTCTGGCTCGCCGGGGCGCTCGGCTACGCACGGTTCTGCATCGACACCGGCAAGGTGGACGAGGCGTTGCCGTGGCTGCGCCGCGCCGAGGCCCGGGCGCAGGCTCGGGGCTGGGAATTGGCCGCGGCCCGAGCGAAATTGGAGCGGGCGGCGGTGAGCTGGCTGGCCGGCGACCAGGAGGGTACGGAGGCGCTGCTCACCGCCGCGTATCCGGAGATCGCTCGCCAGGCGCGGGCCCACGAGGTGTCGCGCTGCTGGCTGTACTTCGGACTCACCCGACTGGCCGCCGGTGCCCTGCAGGCCGCCGACGAATGCTGGGGACACGCCGAACGGCACTGGCGCGAGCTGGGCAAGCCGCTGCACGTGCACCGCATCTTGTTGCAACGCAGCTGGATCGCCATCTTCCGGGGCCGCTACGACGACGCCCGGGCTCTGATCGATCAGGCCCGGACCTGCCTGGATTCCTCACCGCGCAGCAGCTGGTTGCAGTACGCCCGGCTGGATGACCAACTCGGCACCGTCTGGCGTGCCGAGGGACTGGCGGATCTCGGCTTCGATGCCGCGGGTGATCCCGCCGACACCTGGGCACAGGCCGAAGCCCGCTACCGCGGTGGGCTCGGGACGTGGTCCACCGAACCCGGCACCGACCAATACCGTTCCGGCATGGACAAACTGGCCGCTGCTGCCGACCTGAAGTTGCCCGCGGCGCTGGCTGTCGACTCGGTGCGCTATTCGATCACCGACGCCGATGCCCGGTCGCGATGGGCTGCCGGGGTGGCGGCACCCCTCCTTGCCGGTGCGTTCGCGGTCGCCTGGGAATCGCAGGATCCGGCGCTGGTCGGCGAACTGATCGAATACCACAGCGCCCGAGGGGCATTCAGCGTCGACGCCGCGACGGGCGCCACGATGGAGTGGGCCCGCGCCACCACGACAGCCGCACCGGTTCTCGACGTCGACGAACTGGCGTCGGTCGCGTCGGGCCCGGTCGCCGTCGGCGCCGCCGGTCTCATTCGGCTCGGGCCGCTGCCGCCGCTGCAGATGGAGCCCGACGGTGCGCCGGTGCTGGCGCGCTACCGCGAGCTGGCCCAGACGCGCTATGGCCGCGCCGTCACCGCGGACCAGGAGGCGTGGTCGACATGCCCGTAACCCAGGACACCGCAACGACGTTGGTGCTCCGCTTCGCCGACATCGGTATCGCGACGTACGTCAGCCTCCGGGTCGTCGGCGCACCGGAGCGGCTGGTCACCTGGGTGGTGGCCGAGGATGTTCTGCTGGCGGTGACCTCCGCACTGGCCGAGGCCTTGCCGGATCCGCTTGACGGGGAACAACTTTCCGAGGCATTGACCCGGTCATTGGTGACCGGTCCGTTCGCTGCTGTGGCACGCGAGCGGGAGCTCGCCCGGCTGCTCGGGGCCCTGCTCCCTGACGAAGCGTGGGATCTGCTGCGGCAGTGCACCGCTGACCCGGAGCTGCCGGTGCTCTTTGTCTCGCCGAGCGCCCGCCTGAGCCGGGTGCCGTGGGGCCTGCTCGCGCAGTCCGGCGGAACTGGCGACGAGCGCCTGATCGAAGTCGCCGACCTCCTGCTGGCGGTGCCGCCCAACATCGCGAACGCGCCACGCAGGCAGCTCCAACCAGCGGACGGGCCGCCGCTGCTGGTGCTGGACCCGAAAGTGCCCGGCCAGCGGCCGGATTCAGCGCTCGGCTCGGTGCTCGGCCGGCCCGCGCCGGACACCGTGCTGGCCCGGCACTTCGGCGAGCGGCCGGCCCTCCCGGCGGTCAGCACCCCCGTGGAGCTCTTCCGCCGCGGCGACGCCGACCGGCACTGGCTGGCGGAGCAGCTGGCGCTGCGCCCGGCACGGCTCGTGTACGTCGGGCATGCCAGTGCCGCTCCCGACCGCGACGGCTCGGCCGACCAGGCGGCGCTGCATCTGGCGGAGCCCGAGCCACTGACGGCCGCCGACATCATGGTGATGGGATTGCCGATCCCGCCCCGGGTCGCGCTGCTGGCCTGCGCATCCGGCGCCGACTACCGGTTCGACGAGGCCACCGGACTGGTCGCGGCGATGATCCTCGGTGGCGCACAGGTGGTCACCGCGACTCTCTGGTCGCTGCCCACCACCGCCGGATACCGGACGGCCACGGCCGGCGCCGCCGACCCGATGGCGGAGGCGATCATCGCCGTCGACGCCGCGCACCAGGCGACGACACCGGCTCGTGCCGTGAACCGCTGGCAACGAGACTGCCTGCAGCGCTGGCGAACCGGAGACGCCACACTCAGCCCCGTGTACTGGGCCGCGCTGATGACCTTCTCCGTCGACGGGGCACGCTGATGACCGTTGGGCCACAACCACGTCGTGCCGTCATTGACGCCGCGTGGCGCGAGATCGGGCCCGGTCTCGAACTGCTGAGCAGTCCCGACGGCGGTCCGCTGAGCCGCGCGGTGAAGCGCATCATCGATCCGTTGGTGCTCCGGCTGCGGGCGCACCCCGAATACTCCGCGCCCGTCGTCGCCGCCGACGTCGCCGACGAGATGCGCCGGGTGATCGTCGACCACGCGGTTCAGTTGCGGGCCGCGGCACAGTGGTTCGCGTTGTTGAAGGCGCAGCGCCGGCGCGACCGGATCACCACCGGCAATGCCCAAGAGCTCTACTTCCCGGTGTGTTTCGAACTGGCCGCGACCAGAGGCGCTCCAGGACAGGATGATTCGCGCATCGTCGTGGAGGCGCTGCGCGACGTGCACGGCGATCGGGACCGCACCGCGGTCGAGCGGCTGCACGAGTACCTCGCCGATCCTGCGGTGCTGGAGACGTTGTCACGTCAGCTCGATGCCGGCTGGGACGATGTCAGGGCGGGTGACGCGCCGTACGAACCGTTTCTCGCCGGCCTGACGACGGTGCTCGGCCCGGACGGTGGTCACAACGCCGATGCTGCGCGGCAACGGGTCTGGACCACGCTGATCGCCGACAGCACCCCGTACAACTTCGGCGCCCGGATGCGGGACGCCGCGCCGGCCGCGCCGTGGTCGGTCGACCAGATCGGTTTGTGCGGTGCCGCACCGCAAGCCAAGCCGACGGTCGCCGGCTCCCGCGCCGCCGAACGTCCCCTCGACCGCAGCATCGTCGACCGGGTCCGGGCGACGCTGCGCCGTGCCCTCGACCGCGACGAGTTGCCCGACCTGCCGACCCTGTGCGCCGAAGAGGCCGACCGTGCGGCCTCGCCGTGGGGGCTACTGGCCGAGGACAACCAGGCCACGCTCGTCGCCGGCATCGAGATCGGGGTGGACCTGGCGCCGCTCGAGGTGAATCACCGGACGCGCTACCACCTTTCGGGCCAGATTCAGGCGCGGCTCCGCAAAGAGGCGTACGTGCTGCACGCCCGTCGCTATTTGACCGACGGCGGACCGGTGCACCCGCGGCAGCAGCAGGTGGTGGACGACCTCGGCGCGTTCGTCCGTCCCTATGTCTCGCGGCTGTGGGCCCGCCTGCACGGACGTGACGTCTGGCAGGAACCCTGTGACGACGCCGGCGAGGTGCGCGGACTGCTGGACGGGGTCGCCCGGTCGGTCAGTCTCGATCATCGCCAGCGCATCAAGGCGATGCTGGAATTGGAGGCGGCAGGATGAAACTCACTGTCGATTCCGGATTGTGGGCTTTGGGATCCGAGGTTGCGGCACCGCCGGAGGTGGCGGTGCTCGAGGTGAGCGGTGCGGTCCTCGCCTGGACGATCCACGATCCGGCGCAGGCGGTCCGGATCACGTTCACCGATCTGTCCGCGGCCGACTGGTTGTGGCGGCTGGTCGGCGAGGCCGGACACGTCGCGGTGGTCGCCGCCGCCGAGACTGCCGACGTGCTGCTGCTACCCGAACCCCTTGCCGCACTTCGCCGTCTGGCCGTCGGGCACTGGCTACGGCGGTGGTGGCCGGCCAGCGCCCGCGACGGCATCAACCCACTGGACCCCGCGGTGCTGGACGCCGAGGTGGCGCTGTCGACGGCGGCGCTGCAGGACTACTTCACCGAGGACACCCTGGATTCGGACATCGCCGGGCTGCTGGCGCCGCACCGACAGGCGTTGGCGAGTACGGCGGCATCCGGGGACCCCCGGATTCTCGGCCTCGTCCGCAGCTGTGTCGACCTCGCCGACGATGCCGGACTGGGGGACTGGTCGGAAGTCCTTGCGGCCCAGGGGCCACCGCGGCAGGACGACTATGCGCTCGCCGCCGGGCAACCCGGTGCCGTCGGCGACGGGGCCATCGCCGACGGCATCGCGTCGGTCTCGTGGACCGCAGTGCCACCGCGGACGTTCGACGCTGCCGAGCACACCATCGACTGGTCCGTGTGGGCCCGTGACGGTGCGGTGGTCGCCGACATCCGCGTGGCCACCATCGGTCCCGCGGACGGCATCCCGGTGCGGCTGGACTCGGGTTCGATCGGCGGCGGCGGCACGCTCGACATCGACGGAAACGCGACCGTGCCGCTGTCGGCCACCGAAAACCAAGCGTGGGGCCACGATTGGACGGACACCGCCGTGACGGTGGGTGCCGGGACCGGCGAGACGGCAGCGGTTCGGGACCGGGTCCGGCGCTACGTGCGGGCCCGGCTGGCGGCGCCCGGTGCCGACGCGTTCCTCGCCGAGATCCTGGCCGCCGAAGCCGACTACTAGGTCACCGGCGAGCGGCTTCGACCGGCATGGCGGGTGCCGTCGCGGCGGGCAAGGGCAGCCGCGGCACGCCCGGTGTCCCGAGCTGGCCGGCCAGCCACGGCAGCGCCGCGCTGAACGCCTGCGCCGCGAACGGCCAGTCGTGCTTGCCCGGCCGTTCGACGACCGCGCACCGGATGCCACGGGTGCTGCCGACGCCGCAGAGCGAGTGCGCCGCAACGGTTTGCGCGGGCAGCGGGCCGCGCGAGAGCTCCGGTCCGTTGATGTCGTACCAGGCCGCGATGTCGTCGTAGGTGTGACGGGACATCACCGTCATGGGGTCCCAGTCGGCGTATTTGGCGGTGCTGCCACCGAACAGTCGTTGCACGGTCTGCGGCCGGTCACCGGCGTTCGGCGCGATGTCCCCGGCGATGTCCTGGAACGCGCTGAACAGATCCGGATGCATCACCGTCAGGTCCACCGCGCAGGTGCCGCCCATGGACCAGCCGACGATGCCGCGGTGCCGGCGGTCGGTGCTCACGCCGTAGTTGGCGGTCATGAATGGCAGCACGTCCTTGATCAGATGGTCGGCGGAGTTGCCGCGCGGCCCGTTGACGCACTCGGTGTCGTTGTTGAAAGAACCGCCGGGGTCGACGAACACCAGCACCGGGGCGTTGCCCTGATGAGCGGCGGCGAAGGCGTCGACCGTCGTGATCGCGTTACCCGCCCGCAGCCAGTCGGCGGGCGTGTTGAATTCGCCGCCGATCATCATCACCATCGGCAGTCGCGGCGGCGGGTTGCTGGCGAACCAGGCCGGCGGCAGGTACACGTATTCGTCGCGGTGCTTGAATCCCGATGCGGCCGAGCCGGTTTGGATCTCCACGACACTGCCCTTGCTCGGTATCTGCCGTGCCTTCTGCATCGCGACCACGGTCTCGGGTCGCGTCTGGTTGGGCAGCGGCGCCGAGTTGACCTGTTCCCACGCGGTGTCGAGATTCGGGAAGTATCCGACCCAGGCGTTGAGCGTCAGCCCCGTGGACAGCACGCACAGCGGTACCGCCAGCATCGCCAGCCCGCGGCGCCACCAGCGGGTGGCCTGCCAGCCGACGATCAGCAGAACCACCGCGGCGCCGGTCACCGCGGTCCAGACCCACAGCCGGGTCGGCGCGGGTTCGTCGGACCAGCCCTGCGATGCCACGATCCAGCGGGCGGTGGCCGTCACCAGCAAGCCGGACGCGGCGGCGACGGGCAGCCAGACGGCGCGCCACCGGCTGTTACGCCAGCCGACCGCGAAGATCAGCACTGTCACCGCGAGGGCCTGGACGGTGCCGGGCAGCCAGCCGTGCGTCAACGAAACATGTTGCTCGCCATAGAGCCCGGCGTTCGTCGCCCCGATCGTCACGACGTCAGGGTGCCGCGCGAAGCTGGGAGGCTCCTGTGCTTACCGCGGCTTCGCGAGCGGGAATGGCAGCGTCTCGCGGATGCTGCGCCCGGTGATCAGCATGACCACGCGGTCGACGCCCATGCCGAGACCGCCGGTCGGCGGCATGGCGTATTCCATCGCCTGCAGGAAGTCCTCGTCCAGCTCCATGGCCTCGGGATCGCCGCCGGAGGCCAGTAGCGACTGTTCCTCGAGCCGCCGGCGCTGTTCCACCGGATCGGTCAGCTCGCTGTAGGCGGTGCCGAGCTCGACACCCCAGGCCACCAGGTCCCACCGTTCGGCAACGCCGGGGATGCTGCGGTGCGGCCGGGTCAGCGGCGACACGGAGGTCGGGAAGTCCTTGTAGAACGTCGGTGCCTCGGTGCGGTCTTCGACGAGGTGCTCGTACAGCTCCAGCACGATCGCGCCGGCGTCCCAGTGGGTCCGGTACGGGATCGTCGCGCCGTCGCACAGCTTGCGCAGCGTCGCCACATCGGTCTCCGGGGTGACGTGCTCGCCCAGCGCCTCGGACACCGCGTCGTGCACCGTCTTGACGGGCCAGTGGCCCGAGATGTCAACGGGCGTAAGGCTGCCGTCGGGTCCGGGGCGCATGACCACCTGCGCGCCGTTGGCGGCCGCCGCGGCGTTCTGGATGATCTCGCGGCAGCCGTCGATCCAGACGTTGTAGTCGGCGTGCGCCTGGTACGCCTCCAGCAGGGTGAACTCGGGGTTGTGGCTGAAGTCCACACCCTCGTTGCGGAACGCGCGGCCCAGCTCGAAGACGCGCTCGACACCGCCCACGCACAGCCGCTTCAGGTACAGCTCGGGCGCGATGCGCAGGTACAGGTCAAGGTCGTAGGCGTTGATGTGGGTCTCGAACGGCCGCGCGTTCGCGCCGCCGTGAATCTGCTGCAGGATGGGGGTCTCGACTTCCAGGAAACCCTTGCCCACCAACGTTTCCCGGATGGCGTGCAGCACCCGGCTGCGCGCGGTGATCAACTCCCGCGACTCGGTGTTGATCGCCAGGTCCAGGTACCTGGTGCGGACGCGGGCCTCGGGGTCGGTCAGGCCCTTCCACTTGTCGGGTAGCGGGCGCAGGCACTTGCCGATCAGGCGCCAGTTGTGCACCAGCACCGACACCGTGCCGTTGCGGCTGGTGCCCATGACGCCGGAGACCTCGATCAGGTCACCCAGGTCGATGGCGCCGGTGAATTCGGCCACGGTACTGCCGGTCAGCAGCGAATTGTCCAGTAGCAGTTGGACTTCGCCGGACCAGTCGCGCAGTTGGGCGAACAGCACGCCGCCGTAGTCGCGCAACCGCAGCACGCGGCCCGCGACGCAGACCGCGGTGTCGGCGGCCGACCCCAGCGCCTCGGCGACCGTGTGGCTGGGCGCCTGTCCCACCGGGTAGGCGTCGATGCCTTCCGCCTGCAACGCCTGCAGCTTGGCCATCCGGACCCGGACCTGGTCGGGCAGGCGCCGGGCCTCGGCGGTGTCGGATGCGCCGGCCGCCAGATCAGCGACATCGGGTGCGCTGCCGTCGGGATGCAGCCGTCCCGAATCGATCAGGTTCTTGGGGGCCGCGGTGTGGTGGCCGGTGTGGGGCTGTTCGTCGCGGCGGGAGAACGGCAGCACGAGGAAGCCCTCGGCGATCACCGACGCGACGCCCACACGCGGGATCAGGCGCGCGTCTTCGTAGCAGGCATAGCGCGGTACCCACTCGGGCAGGTACTTCATGTTGGAGCGGTACAGCGTCTCCAGCTGCCACCACCGCGAGAAGAAGATCAGCAGCGCGCGCCACAGCCGCAGGATCGGGCCCGCGCCCAGCTGCGAACCCTGCTCGAACGCCGAGCGGAACATCGCGAAGTTCAGCGAAATCCGGGTCACGCCAATCTCTTCCGAGCGCTGGCACAACTCGCTGACCATCAACTCGATGGTGCCGTTGGGGGAGGCGGGGGAGCGGCGCATCAGGTCCAGCGACACCCCGTTGTTGCCCCACGGCACCAGCGACAGCATCGCCACCACCTGGCCGTCACCCTGCACGGCCTCCACCAGCAGGCAGTCCCCGTCGGCGGCGTCGCCGAGCCGGCCCAGCGCCATCGAGAAGCCGCGTTCGGTCTCGGTGTCGCGCCAGGCGTCGGCATGCGCGATCACCTGAGCCATCTCGTCGGCGCTGATGTCGCGGTGCCGACGCATCCGTACCGTCAGCCCGGCGCGGCGGGCGCGGGTGACGGCCTGGCGGACGGCCCGCATGTCGGGGCCCGACAGCCGGAAGTTCTGCGGATGCAGGATGGCCTCGTCGCCGAGTTGCAGGGCGTTCAAACCACCCTGACGGTAAGCCTCCGCGCCGGTCGAGCTGGCGCCCATGACGCCCGGTGCCCAACCGTAGGTCTGGCACAGCGCCAGCCACGCGTCGATGGCCGCCGGCCAGGCCCGCGGGTCGCCGACGGGATCACCGCTGGCGAGGCACACGCCCACCTCGACCCGATAGGTGATGGCCGCACGGCCATTGGGTGCGAAGACCACGGCCTTGTCGCGGCGGGTGGCGAAGTAACCCAGCGAGTCGTTCTTGCCCCACAGCTCGAGCAGGCCGCGGATCGCGGACTCGTCCTCGCCGGTGAGGGCGTTCTCGGCGCGCTGGGACTGGAACAGCACGATCGCCGCCACGATCAGCGCCACGGCGCCGAACAGGCCGAACAGCGCGTTGAGGAACGCGTGCGGATGGCCGCCCTCGAACGCCTCCTTGCCGACCGCGGCGAAACCGCTGACCCGGTTCACCGCGTACGCCAGTCGGTAGTCGGGGTCCAGCGGCGGCCGGCCGGGGAACATCTCCA
Organism: Mycobacterium toneyamaense; assembly: GCF_055384815.1. Taxonomy (NCBI): domain Bacteria; kingdom Bacillati; phylum Actinomycetota; class Actinomycetes; order Mycobacteriales; family Mycobacteriaceae; genus Mycobacterium; species Mycobacterium toneyamaense. The sequence goes on along the minus strand of NZ_AP040333.1, from coordinate 3,619,492 downwards.
GCAGTCCCCAGGCCGCCAGGATGCCGACAGCCATGCCGGCGACCAGGGTCAGGGCCGCCTTGAGCAGCGCCCCGCGGCGGACCTTGGCCCAGAACTGATTCCGCGACAGCAGCAGGACGACGATGACGCCGATGTGGAACACGAGACCCAGCGCCTCGCCGAAGTCCTCCACGAAGGTCAGGTCGCCGTCGGGGAAGTTGTCGGACAGCAGTCCGTAGACGTTCCAGCCGATGTGGCCGACCATGTAGATCAGCAGGACCCACCAGGCGATCCGCTTACGTGCGGCGAGTGCCGCGGCCAGCAGGATCAGCACGAACGACCAGGCGAAGCTGGTGTCCGGGAAGTTGAACAGGTAGTCGTTGACGAACTCGCGGGGGATGTGGATCATCCACCGGATCAGCGGCGACAGACTGGCGAACAGCGACAGCGTCGCGACGACACCGACGGCCCAGCCGGCCGCGGCCGGAACCCACCCCAATGTCGTCGGGCGCTGCTGCTGTCTGCTCGGCGTCAACGTCATAAGTTCGGACAATATGCGGTGAAACCGGGAAGTGTCTGCAGGGCCCCTGAGCTACCAGACCGGGCCGGTGTACTTCTCGCCCGGACCGTGGCCGGGCTCGTCGGGCGCCGCGCTCGCCTCCCGGAACGCCAGCTGCAGGCTCTTGAGGCCGTCCCGGACCGGGCCGGCGTGCAGTCCCAGATACTCGGCCGAGGCCTGCACCAGGCCGGCCAGCGCGGTGATCAGGCGCCGGGCCTCGTCGAGGTCGCGGTGCGGGCTCTCGTCGGGGTCGGCGTCGGCCAGCCCGAGCTTCTCGGCGGCCGCGCTCATGAGCATGACGGCGGCGCGGGTGATCACCTCGACGGCGGGGATCTCGGCCAGCTCCCGTACCTGGGCTTCGTCGGCGTCACGCATTATGTTCGGGTCGGTCATGACTGCTAGAGTGTCATGCGCGACCGTCCTGGCTTACGTCAGGACAGCAAGTGGAGTCCCACCTCCCACCGTCGGCCTCACGGCTTGGCGGTCCGGTCACAGGCACATTGTGCCTGTTCTGCGTTGTGCGCAGGCGGCGTGAGCCGTGATCGGTCGGCAATGGGCCCTGCTATGTGCAGGGCTTTTCTGTTCATGCGAACAGATGGCTGAGCCGGGTGTGACCTCTACTGAACAAGTAATGGAACAACCCGGGAGGCCCCATCAGCACTGAGACACGCGTCAACGAGCGCATTCGAGTACCTGAAGTTCGGTTGATCGGACCGAACGGCGAGCAGGTAGGGATCGTGCGCATCGAAGATGCCCTCCGCGTCGCCCAGGACGCCGATCTCGACCTTGTCGAAGTTGCGCCAGGCGCAAAGCCGCCGGTCTGCAAGATCATGGACTACGGCAAGTACAAGTACGAGACGGCTCAGAAGGCACGTGAGTCTCGCAAGAACCAGCAGCAGACCGTCGTCAAGGAACAGAAGCTGCGTCCCAAGATCGACGACCACGACTACGAGACCAAGAAGGGTCACGTCGTCCGCTTCCTCGAAGCAGGGTCGAAGGTCAAGGTGACCATCATGTTCCGCGGACGTGAGCAGTCGCGGCCCGAACTGGGCTACCGACTCCTGCAGCGGCTGGGCGCCGACGTCGCCGAATACGGCTTCATCGAGACGTCCGCCAAGCAGGACGGCCGCAACATGACGATGGTGCTGGCTCCGCACCGCGGCGCGAAGACTCGCGCCAAGGCGGCGCACGACGCCGACGCGCCGGCCGGACGGCCGGCCCCCGCGGCACCTGAATCTGACGCAACCGCGTAACAGCAGTCGCGATTGCCCGCAGCGGTTCCAGCCGCCGCGAGCAACCGCATGGAAAGAAACTGAGGACACATGCCCAAGGCCAAGACCCACAGTGGCGCATCGAAGCGGTTCCGCAAGACCGGAACCGGCAAGATCGTGCGCCAGAAGGCCAACCGCCGCCACCTGATGGAGCACAAGGCCACCAAGCGCACCCGTCGTCTCGACGGTCGCGCCGTGGTTGCTGCCAACGACACCGCGCGTGTCGCCAAGATGCTGGCCGGCTAGTACCGCCCGCTCCCCTCTGAACACCGAAGGATAGGAAATCTCATGGCACGCGTGAAGCGCGCACTGAACGCTCAGAAGAAGCGGCGCACAGTACTGAAGGCCTCGAAGGGTTACCGCGGGCAGCGCTCGCGGCTCTACCGCAAGGCCAAGGAGCAGCAGCTCCACTCGTTGACCTACGCCTACCGCGACCGTCGTGCCCGCAAGGGTGACTTCCGGAAGCTGTGGATCACGCGTATCAACGCCGCCGCTCGCGAGAACGGCGTCACCTACAACCGCCTGATCCAGGGCTTGAAGCTGGCCGGCGTCGAGGTCGACCGTAAGAACCTGTCGGAGATCGCGATCAGCGACCCCGCCGCGTTCACCGCGCTGGTTGAGGTGGCCAAGGCCGCTCTGCCCGCCGACGTCAACGCCCCGTCCGGAGAGGCTGCCTGAGTCTGACTACAGACTCAGCGCTCACCGAGCGATCTGCCCGGGTGGTCGCTGCGGCCAAGCTGCAGCGCCACGTCGGGCGCAAACGCGCCGGGCGCTTCCTTGCCGAGGGACCCAACCTCGTCGAGGCGGCGCTTCGGCGCGGTCTTGTTTCCGAGGTCTTCGCGACCGCGGCCGCGCTGGAACGCTTCGGCGCGCTGCTCGACGGCGCCCCGGTCTCGGTGATCACCGACAAGGCTGCAAAGGCGTTGTCGGAGACCGTCACTCCCGTCGGGCTCATCGCGGTGTGCGCGCTGCCTTCGGTGACGCTCGACGATGTGCTGGCGTCCGGGCCGCGCTTGTTGGCGGTGCCGGTCGGCATGTCGGAGCCCGGCAACGCCGGCACCCTGATCCGCATCGCCGACGCCATGGGTGCCGACGCCGTGGTGTTCGCCGGACACAGCGTCGACCCCTACAACGGGAAATGCCTGCGGTCCTCGGCGGGCAGTATCTTCTCGCTGCCGGTCGTGGTGGATCCCGATGCGGCCGCGGTGGTTTCAGCGATTCGGGCCGGCGGCATCGAGGTGCTCGCGACGGCGCTGGACGCCTCCGTCGACATCCGCTCCGCCGACCTGTCGGCACGTACCGCGTGGCTGTTCGGACCCGAGGCGCACGGCCTGCCCGACGAGGTCATGGCGCTGGCATCGCAGCGGGTGCACATCCCGATGCGGGGGAGCGCCGAGAGCCTCAACGTGGCAGCCGCAGCGTCGATCTGCCTGTACGAGAGCTCCCGGGCCCACTCCTGATCCGGCCTCAGGCGAGCAGCCCCTTGGCGACGTGCGTGATCTGCACCTCGTTGCTGCCGGCGTAGATCATCAGCGACTTGGCGTCACGCGCCAGCTGCTCGACGCGGTACTCGGTCATGTAGCCGTTGCCACCGAACAACTGGATCGCGTCCATCGCGACGTCGGTGGCGGCCTGCGAGCAGTACCACTTCATCGCCGACGCCTCGGCCAGCGGAATCTGGCGGCCGGCCTGGCCGGACTCGATGACGCGGAACAGCATGTTGCGCACGTTCATTCGCGCCACCTCCATGCTGGCCAGCTTGAGCTGGATCAGCTGGAACTGCCCGATCTCCTTGCCCCACAACGTGCGGGTCTTGGCGTAGTCGATGCACAGCCGCAGACATTCCTCGATGATGCCCAGCGACATGGACACCACGCCGACGCGTTCGGCCGAGAAGCTCGACCGGGCGCTGTCGCGGCCGTCGCCGGCCTTGTTCTCCTCGGTCTCGCCGAGCAGCCGGTCGCGGCCCAGCCGCACGTTGTTGAAGAACAGCTCGCCGGTACGCGAGGAGTGAATACCCATCTTGCGGAACGGCTTCGACTGGACGAAGCCCTCCATGCCGCGGTCGAGCACGAAGGTCAGTACCTTGCGGTCGCGCTTGTCGGCCCCGTCACCCTCGTCCAGCTTGGCGTAGACGACGACGACGTCGGCGTCGGGACCGTTGGTGATGAAGGTCTTCTGGCCGTTGAGGATGTAGTCGTCGCCGTCACGCACGACGTAGGACTTCATGCCACCGAAAGCATCTGAGCCCGAATCGGGTTCGGTGATGGCCCAGGCGCCGACCTTCTCGTAGGTCACCAGTCCGGGCAGCCAACGCTCCTGCTGGGCCAACGTGCCGCGGCTCTGGATGGTGGGCACCGTCAGACCCAGGCTGACGCCCACGCCCGTCACCAGACCCGAACTGACCCGGCACAATTCGCTGATCAGCACCATGCCCATGCCGGCCTGGTCGGGTCCGCCGCCGAACATCCCGCCGGACGCCCGGGGCTTGCCGTCCGAGGCCTCACCGGACCGCAGCCGGGACAGCCGTCGCTCCAGCGCCTCCCGTGCCATGACGTCGATTCCGAAGGTGGCGAACAGTTTTCGGATGATCGGGTAGGGCTCCATGTCGCCGCCCTCGAGTTCGTCGAGGTGCGGCCGGATTTCCTTGTCCACGAACTCGCGAACGGCGTCGCGCACGGCAATATCGACGTCGGACCAATCAAGCATCTATTCAGGCAGCCTTTCCGGACACTGAACGGTTCCGCGCGGGACGCAGACCGGCCAACGAGAACGTGGTGTGCACCAGTGACCCGGCGCGCTCCATCAACGACTTGTGACGTGGGACATAATGCATCGGCAGGCCCCAGCGGTCTTTCGGCGGGGCCATGAATCCCGGCGCCTCGACCAGTGGCGCGTCGGCCGGCACGCGCCCGGCGGCCCGGCGATACGCCGCCAATGCTCTTGGGTGCAAACGGATTTCATCGGGGACGGCGAGGAAGGCGAGCTCGACGGCCTTGCCCAGCAGCCGCAGCACCACTTCATCGCCGGGTGTCCAGCGCATGCCGGCCCGTTCCCGGACGGCGGGGTCGAACACACCGGCCGCAACCCAGCGCTGCCCGGCCACGAGAGGCCTGAACATCTGGTCCCACACCGGGGTGGGCATCAGCACGAACCACGGCTTGGGGATTCGGATGGTGAAGATGTCGAGCGTGGCCCGGTTGATCTCCAGCTCTTCGGAACACTTGTGTTCCCAATAGGTTTGGAAGTCCTCCCAGGTCTCCGGGACCGGCCGCATGCTCATGCCGTACATGCGGTACCACTGCACGTGCTCGTCGAACAGCTGGCGTTTCTCGGCCTCGGTCAACCCGCCGCAGAAGTACTCGGCGGTCTTGAGGATCAGCATGAAGAACGTCGCGTGCGCCCAGTAGAACGTCTCGGGATTGAGCGCGTGGTAGCGGCGGCCGTCGTGGTCGACGCCCTTGATGGTCTCGTGATAGCCGCGGATCTGGGCGCCCGTGTCGGCGGCGCGGTCACCGTCGTAGACCACTCCCATGATCGGGTACACCGAGCGCGCGACCCGCTGCAACGGCTCCCGCAGCAGGATCGAATGATCCTCCACGCCGGCCCCCAGTTCGGGATACATATTCTGGATCGCGCCGATCCACACGCCGAGGATGCCGGTGCGCAAGTCGCCGAAGTACTTCCAGGTCAGCGAATCCGGCCCGAGGGGTTCGGCGGCGGGTGTCGTCCGTGGGGTCATGGTGTCCTCGCTCAACGTTGATACCGAGGGTTCTGTGTCGCCACGATAATCGTGACAACGTATGTTGTCCACGATTTGACGATGGTGTTGCCGGGACCGTTACAGAGCGTCCATCGGGTCGCCATAACTCAGTGACCAGCCAGTTTTCCGACGCGCGGCCACGGTCGTTGCCGGTGCCGCGGGCCGCCACCTAGGGTGGCGTCGTGGAAGTCGAATCGTTCGAAGAACGATCCGACGGTGTGGGAGAGATCGGCCCGGCGTCACACGCGGGGCCAGGATCAAGTGGACCGTTGGGGTGGTTGCAGAACACCAATCACAGTCCGGCTGTAATCGGATTCATCAGGCGGGCACGTCGTGCCCTGCCCGGCGACCCCGATTTCGGTGATCCGCTGTCGGTGGCCGGTGTCGGTGGCCCCAGCGCCGCGGCCCGCGCCGCCGATCGGCTTCTGCCACGCGGCGGGGCGTCCCACGAGGTGAGTCTCGCCGGCCTGCAGGTGTGGCAGGCCCTGACCGAACGTGTGTCGGGCCGGCCCGCGAACCCCGAGGTGACCATCGTCTTCACCGATCTCGTCGGCTTCTCCAAATGGTCGCTGAGCGTCGGCGACGAGACCACGCTCCGGCTGCTGCGTCGCGTGGCCCAGGTGTTCGAACCGCCGCTGCTGGAATCGGGCGGCCACATCGTCAAACGCATGGGCGACGGGTCCATGGCCGTGTTCAGCAATCCGGTGACCGCGCTGCGGTCGGTCATCCGCGCGCTCGATGCCCTGAAGGAAGTCGAGATCGACGGCTATCACCCCAAGATGCGGGCCGGCATTCACACCGGGCGGCCGCAGCGCATCGGGTCGGACCTGCTCGGTGTCGACGTCAACATCGCGGCGCGCGTCATGGAGCGGGCCACCAAGGGCGGGCTGATCATCTCGCAGTCCACGCTCGACCGGATCGACCAGCAGTACCTGGACGCCCTCGGCGTGACGCCCAAGAAGGTGCGCAAGCAGCTGTTCGGCCCGAAGACATCGGGCGTGCCCGAGGACCTCGCGATGTACTGGATCAGGCCGCGCAAGGACGCCGGAACCGAACCCGATGACGGGGAGCTCGCCGAAGCCTAGGGTCTGCCGGTCCCGGCGAGTGCGGTGGGCGCGACGCTCGTCGCTATGATCTCCGGGTGGCTGAGCAGGGTGAAGAACTATCGGAAGCAGCATTGACCGCGGCGGTCGAGGCCGCTCGTCTCGCCTTCGACCAGGCCGCTGACCTGGACGCTCTGGCTCGCGCCAAGACCGAGCACCTCGGCGACAAATCGCCCATCGCGCTGGCCCGTCAGGCACTGGGCAGTTTGGCCAAGGAGGACCGGGCCGACGCCGGCAAGCGCGTCAACGTCGCGCGCAGCGCCGCGCAGCAGGCGTACGACGACCGCATCGTGGTGCTGCGCGCCGAGCGCGATGCCGCCGCCCTGGTGGCCGAGCGCATCGACGTGACGCTGCCGACGACGCGGCAGCCCATCGGTGCCCGGCACCCCATCACGATCCTGGCCGAGAACGTCGCCGACACCTTCGTGGCGATGGGCTGGGAACTGGCCGAAGGTCCCGAGGTCGAGACCGAACAGTTCAACTTCGACGCGCTGAACTTCCCGCCGGACCACCCCGCGCGCAGCGAGCAGGACACCTTCCACATCGCGCCCGACGGCTCGCGACAGGTGCTGCGCACCCACACGTCGCCGGTGCAGATCCGGGCCCTGCTGGAACGCGAACTGCCCGTCTACATCGTGTCGATCGGCCGCACCTTCCGCACCGACGAACTCGACGCCACCCACACCCCGGTGTTCCACCAGGTCGAGGGGCTGGCCGTCGACAAGGGCCTGACCATGGCCAACCTGCGCGGGACCCTGGATGCCCTCGCGCGCGCCCAGTTCGGCCCCGAGGGCCGCACCCGGTTCCGTCCGCACTTCTTCCCGTTCACCGAGCCGTCGGCCGAGGTCGACGTCTGGTTCCCGGACAAGAAGGGCGGCCCCGGTTGGGTGGAGTGGGGCGGCTGCGGCATGGTCAACCCGAACGTGCTGCGGGCCTGCGGCATCGACCCCGACGAATACTCCGGATTCGCCTTCGGCATGGGATTGGAGCGAACCCTGCAGTTCCGCAACGGAATTCCCGACATGCGCGACATGGTGGAGGGCGACGTGCGCTTCTCCCTGCCGTTCGGGGTGGGTGCCTGATGCGTATTCCCTACAGCTGGCTGCGGGAAGCGGTCCAGGCCGGGGCTCCCGGCTGGGACGTGTCGCCGGAGGAACTGGAACAGGCCTTCATCCGGATCGGCCACGAGGTCGAGGACGTCATCGCCGCCGGGCCGGTCACCGGTCCGCTGACGGTCGGCCGCGTCGTCGAGATCGAGGAACTGACCGAGTTCAAGAAGCCCATCCGCGCCTGCAAGGTCGACGTGGGTGAAGCCGAGCCGCGCGACATCGTCTGCGGGGCACGGAACTTCGCTGTCGGCGACCTCGTGGTCGCGGCGCTCCCGGGCACCGTGCTGCCCGGTGACTTCAAGATCGCCACGCGCAAGACCTACGGCCGGGTGTCCGACGGCATGATCTGCTCGGCGGCCGAATTGAACTTCGGCTCCGACCATTCCGGCATCATCGTGCTGCCCCCGGGCACCGCCGAGCCCGGTGCGTCGGGCGCCGAGGTGCTGGGGCTGGACGACGTGGTGTTCGACCTCGCCATCACCCCGGACCGCGGCTACTGCCTCTCCATCCGCGGCATGGCACGCGAGATCGCCTGCGCCTTCGACCTGGATTTCGTCGACCCCGCCGACGTGCCGCCCCTGCCCGCCGAGGGCGAGGCCTGGCCGCTGACGGTCCAGCCGGGCACCGGCGTGCAGCGTTTCGGGCTGCGTCCGGTCGTCGGCATCGACCCGGCCGCGGTGTCGCCGTGGTGGCTGCAGCGCCGCCTGCTGCTGTCCGGCATCCGCGCCATCTCACCGGCCGTCGACGTCACCAACTACGTGATGCTCGAGCTCGGCCACCCGATGCACGCCCACGATCGCAAGCTGATCACCGGTGGCTTCGACGTGCGCTTCGCGAAGCCGGGGGAGACCGTCGTCACCCTCGATGATGTCGAGCGCAAACTGGATCCGGGCGACGTGCTGATCGTCGACGACGTGGCCACCGCGGCCATCGGCGGCGTGATGGGCGCCGGTACCACCGAGGTCCGCGACACCACCACCGACGTGCTGCTGGAAGCGGCGGTCTGGGACCCGGCCGCGGTGTCGCGCACCCAGCGCCGCCTGCACCTCGTGAGCGAGGCCAGCCGCCGCTACGAGCGCAGCGTCGACCCGGCGATCTCCCGCGCCGCGCTGGACCGTTGCGCCGCGCTGCTGGCCGAGATCGCCGGTGGCACCGTCGAACCCACGCTCACCGACTGGCGTGCCGAGCACACCGCGCCGGACTGGTCGCAGCCGCCGGTGACCATCTCCGTCGACCTGCCCGACCGCGTCGCCGGCGTCAGCTACCCGGACGGCACCACGGCCCGCCGCCTCATGCAGATCGGCGCGCACGTCACGGTGTCCGGCGCGACCGCCACCGTCGTGCCGCCGAGCTGGCGGCCCGATATGAAGCAGCCCGCCGATCTGGTCGAGGAGGTGCTGCGGCTCGAAGGGCTCGATGCCATCCCGTCGGTGCTGCCGCAGGCGCCCGCCGGCCGCGGTCTGACGGCGGCGCAGCAGCGCCGTCGTGCCATCGGTAAGTCGTTGGCGCTGGGCGGTTTCGTCGAGGTGTTGCCGACACCGTTCCTGCCCGCCGGCGTGCTGGACGCCTGGGGCCTGCCGGCCGACGACCCGCGCCGCGCCACCATCTCGGTGCTCAACCCGCTCGAGGCCGACCGGCCCGCGCTGGCCACCACGCTGCTGCCCGGCCTGCTGGAGGCGTTGGTACGCAACGTGTCTCGCGGTGCGGCCGACGTCGCCCTGTTCGGTATCGAGCAGGTCGTCCAGGCCACGCCGCACACCAAGGCGCTCGCGCCCATCCCGGTGGACCGGCGTCCGACCGACGCCGAACTGGCCGCGATCGACGAGGCGCTGCCGTACCAGCCGCTGCACGTCGCCGCCGTCCTGACGGGCCTGCGTGAGCCGGCGGGCCCGTGGGGCCCGGGTCGTGCGGTCGAGGCCACCGACGCCCTGGAGACCGTGCAGATCATCGCCCGGGCCTGCGGCGTCGACGTGACGCTGCGCGCGGCACAGGAACTGCCGTGGCACCCGGGACGCTGCGCCGAGGTGCTCGTCGGTGACACCGTTGTCGGCTACGCCGGCCAGTTGCACCCGGCCGTCATCGAGCGCACCGGCCTGCCGAAGGGCACGTGCGCCGTCGAGCTGAACCTGGATGCCATCCCGGTCGTCGAGCGCGCCATCGTGCCGTCGGTGTCGCCGTACCCGGCGGTCTTCCAGGACGTCAGCCTGATCGTCGCCGACGATGTGGCCGCCCAGGCCGTGGTCGACGTCGTGCGTGAAGGCGCCGGCGACCTGCTGGAGGACGCACGGCTGTTCGACGTCTACACCGGCCCGCAGATCGGGGAGGGTCGCAAGTCCCTGACCCTGGCCCTGCGGTTCCGGGCGCCCGACCGGACGCTCACCGAGGACGAGGCCAGCGCGGCCCGCGACGCCGCCGTGGCCCTGGCCACCGAGCGCCTCGGCGCCGAGCACCGCCGCTAGTTCAACTTCCCGCGAGCGGGCGTGTTTGTACGCAGACACGCCGCCTGCGGCGTGCATTTTGGGGCCGCTCGCCGGAGCTGCGTGCGCATCGTAGGCATCGGTCAGATCATTGTTGTTGGCCCAACACGGTGTGCAGTTGATTGCGGTTGGTGATGCCGAGCTTGGGGAACATCTTGTAAAGGTGGGCCGCAACGGTTCGGTGTGAAACGTAGATGCGGTCGGCGATCTCCCTGTTGGTCAGCCCTGCGGCGGCCAACTGAGCGATCTGAAGTTCTTGGGAGGTCAGGTCGGAAGCCGGGCCCTGACGCGGAGTCCCGGCAGGGGTGGCCACGCCTGCCGCACGCAGCTCGGCGGCGGCCCGATCGACGAACGGTGCCGCGCCGGCGGCGTCGAATACGGCCAGCGCCGACGACAGATGGGTGCGCGCCTCGGTGATCCGGCGCTGTCTGCGCAGCCATTGCCCATATGCCAGATGCGTTCGGGCCGTTTCGAGTTCGGCATCCGCGTCATCTCCGGCGGTCAGAGCTGCCAGAAAATGGTCCTGTGCCGCATCATCGGTCTGGGCCAACAGCGCGTGTGCGCGATGCGCGAGCATCAACTCCAGGCCGGTCCCCAGCTGTCGCGCCTGATCCTCGATCTCCGCGAGCAGCGGTCGCACCAGTTCGGCTCGGTCGCTGCCGGCCGCGGCCTCGGCGAGATCGGCGACGGCCCACCGCTGGGATGTCCTGTGCCCGGACATTTTCAGTAGGTGTCCCAATGCCTCGGCCGGATCGGCGGTAAACAGTGACAACAGGCCCGCTGCCCAGTGCGCGTCGTCATGCCACAGGATCGCGGGATCGGGAGCCAGCAGTCGACGCGCGGTGGCTATGGTCTCGTGGGCCTGGTCGAACCGGCCCTGCCATACCTGCACCCGGGCCAGGGTGGCCGCCGCCGAGGCCGCGGTCATCGGTAGCTTGATGTCCCGGGCCAGCCGCAGCGCATTCTCGGCCGCGATGGCCGCGGCCTGGATTCGGCCCTCTTGCAACAGCAGGTGCGACGCGCCGCGCTGACTCTCGCATTCGTCGGCGGCTGACCCTGAGGTCCTGGACCTGCTCTGGACCAGCTTCCAGCACTGCATGGCATGCGTGCGGTCGGCGACCGCCTCGGCGGCGAACCCGAGCGCCATCAACAGCAAGGGGTCGTCGGCAACCTCGTTTACGAACCGGGGCAGACGGGTGCGTAGGGCCTGACCCGCGCCGGTGTCGTCCAGCAACGCCATTGCCATGCATACCGCCGGATCGTCCGCGCCGCGATCGAGGCGGCTGATGGCCGCGACGATGTCGCGACGGGGCTCCTCGGCGAGGCCGTGCATGCGGCACTCGATGGCTGCAGCCCACAGCAACCGACGCTGTGCGGCGTCGCCGTCCGTGAACTTGCCGGCGAGCGCCACGAGTTCGGTCGCCGACTGGCCCGATAGCGCAGCGGTCGCATTGAGGACGAATCGGGTGATGGCCAATTGCTCTGCGCTGCAATGCTTGGCACCGAGATTCTCGGCTTCGCCGAGAATGCTGATGGACTCGGCGGTCAGTCCGGAGCTGCGGGCGATCTCGGCCGCTTCGGTCAACCGGCGCACCCGAGAAGACGGTTCTGGGGACAGCACGGCCGCCCGGCGCAGGGCCGCGGCGGATTCGGCGCCGGCGCCGCGCGCATGGGCGTGCCGCGCGGCGCCTTCCAAAGCTGTGGCAACTTGCTCATCGGTGCCGAATGTGGCTTCCGCGCGGTGCCATGCCGCGCGGACCAGGTCCACCGTCGCGTCGGCGAGTGCCCGGTGGACGACTGTCCTCGTGGACAGCGGAGCTGCGCCATAGACCGTCGATCGGATCAACGGATGGCGGACGTGGATCCGGTCGCCGCCCGCCCTGATCAGGCCCGCCCGCTCCAGCGGGGCCAATTCATCGGTGAGTACCAGGCCGAGAAGATCAGCTGCGACGTCGATGTCACGTAGCTGGCCATCACTGGCCGAGATCAATAGCAGCAGCAGGCGGCCGTTGTCGGTCAGATCGTCGAGCTGGGACAGGAAAGCTCGTTCGACCCGGCGGGTCGTGGGCAGCGGCTCACCGGAGAAGGTGGCGCTGCTGCCGCGCTCGCTCAGGGCGCCGGACAGTTCGATGACTGCCAGCGGGTTGCCGCCTGCCTGCTCGAGTACCCGTTGCTGGAGCAGGGCGTCTGCGTCCTGGGCGGTGGTGCTCAACAGTTGACGGGCATGTTCGGGAGCCAAGGGACCCAATGACAATCGAGGCAGACCGTCCAGATATGCGGTGGCGCCATCGAGCCCCGTACGTTCGGCGCACAACATCATCAGCGGTGCATTACTGAGCCGGCGCGCCACGAACGCCAGAACCTCCAGCGAAGACTGGTCCAGCCACTGGACGTCATCGATGATCAGGACGATTCGGCGTCGGCTCGCCGATTCTTCGAGGAGTCCGAGTACCGCCAGGCTGACCATCAGCCGATCTGGCGTCGGGCCTTCGGCCAGGCCAAAAGCGGTCAGCAGGGCCGTGCGCTGGCGGGGTGGTAATGCCGGGGTGTGGTCGAGCACCGGGTGGATGAGTTCGTGGATGCCGGCGAAACCCACTTCGCTCTGGCTCTGCAGGCCCGAACAGCCCAGCCTGCTGTAGCCGTTGGCCACCGCCCAGTCGGCGATCGCCGATAGCAACGTGGACTTGCCGATACCGGCCTCACCGTCGACGACAAGCGCTGCGCCACTTGTGGAGATCGCGGCGAGCGTGTCGGTGACGCTTGACAACTCGGTTGACCGACCGATTATCACCGTTGCCAAGCTAGCAGCCTGAATTGGCATTGCCAACCTAGGTATGGTGTGAGGATGCGCACCGACCCGTGGTCCGACGACGCCTGCCCGATAGCCCGCACGATGGCGGTGCTGGGGCAGCGGTGGGCCATCCTGATCGCCCGCGAGGCATTGCTGGGGCGGTCCCGGTTCTCCGAATTCCGCGAGCAGCTCGGGGTGGCCTCCGATGTACTCAGCGCGCGGCTGGCCGAGTTGGTGGCCGCCGGCATCCTGGAGGTCGAGGATTATCGGGAGCCCGGCGAGCGCACGCGCAGTCGCTACGTGCTCACCGACGCCGGACATGATCTGGTGACAGTGCTCGCCGCGATGGGGCAGTGGGGTCGCAAACACCGGGTCACCACCAAGCGCAGCGGCTACCGGTTCATCGAGAAATCCACCGGCGAGCATGCACTGGTGGTCTTCCGTCGGCACGACGGCATCGCTGTACCTACCCGTGACGTGGCACTCATCGACTCGCTCAACTCCGAATGAAGTCCAGCAGATCGCGATTCAGCTGTTGCTGGTAGTCGCCGTGAATACCGTGGGGGGCGCCCGGATACACCCGTAGGGTGCCGTACCGCACCAGCTCGATCGATTTCGACGCCGCATCGTGGATCGGGACGATCTGATCGTCGTCGCCGTGGGCGATCAGGATCGGCGCTTCGAGGGCCCGCAGATCCGCGGTCAGGTCGGTTTCCGAGAACGCCTTGACGCAGTCGTACGCCGATGCGAGTCCCGCCTGCATGCCCTGGAGCCAGAAATGGTCGATCAGTCCCTGGGAGACGGTGGCACCGTCTCGGTTGAAACCGTAGAACGCCACCGCGAGTTCCCGCCAGTACCCGGATCGGTTGTCCAGTACGCGGGCCCGGATGTCGTCGAACACCGACAGCGGTGTGCCCTCGGGGTTTTCTGCTGATGCCACCATCACCGGTGGCACCGCGCCGACCGTGATCACCTTGCGCACCCGACCGGCGCCGTGGCGTGCCGCGTACCGCACCACCTCGCCACCTCCGGTGGAATGCCCCACAACGACGACGTCGGACAATCGGAGTCCGTTGATCAGCGCCGCCAGGTCTGCGGCGTAGGTGTCCATATCGTTGCCAGACCACGTCTGCTCGGACCGGCCGTGCCCCCGACGGTCGTGGGCGATGGCACGGAAACCGTTGTCGGCGAGGAGTTTCAGTTCCACATCCCACGCGTCGGCGCTGAGCGGCCAGCCATGACTGAAGACCACCGCCGGCCCGGATCCCCAGTCCTTGTAGTACAGCTGCGCCCCGTCGGAGCCCTCGATGAATGGCATGGGTGCCAGTCTGGCCTCAGCTGTCAGACGCGGCCATCAGTCAAACGACCATCGCGCCACGCGGGCCCTCGTCCGCATACCCCCGTAGTCAATTGACGGATACCGGGAGCCGGGCCGAGAACGCAGGCTGGTGACAACGACGACAGCAGGGAGACACCACATGACGGAAGCCTCCACCGCGGTGGGCGCTGCGCACGCCGCCAACCTGGACATCGAGGTCGACGGTGAACGGTTCGCCTACCGGCGCTTCGGTGGTCCTTCGGCCACGGTGCCGCCGCTGGTGCTGCTTCAGCATTTTCGCGGCAATCTCGATTACTGGGACCCAGCATTCCTGGACGTGCTCGCGGCCGACCGTGAGGTGATCACCGTCGACCTGTGCGGCGTCGGAGGCTCCACTGGCGCCACACCCGACAACATCGCGGACATGGCGCGCGGCGCCCTCCGGTTCATCGACGCGCTCGGCCTGAAATCCGTTGATCTGCTCGGTTTTTCACTCGGCGGTCACATCGCCCAGGAGATCGCGCTGGTGCGTCCGCGATTGCCGCGCCGGCTGGTGCTCGCCGGCACGGCGCCGCAGGGTGCTCCCGATCTGCACAGGTGGTCCGAGGACGTCTACGCCTACGCCTGTGCCGACGAGATCACCGCCGAAGGATTCATCGCGCTCTTCTTTTCCGGCTCCGAGAAGAGCGTCCAGCGCGGTTGGGAGTACCTGGCGCGCACCCACGCTCGAGACACCGACCGTGACGCCGAAACCACTCTGGCCTGTCGTGACGCGCAGTACCAGGCGCTGATGACTTGGGGCATACCGGAATCGTCGAAGCTGGAACGGCTTTCGGCCATCACCCAACCGACGCTTGTCGCCAACGGCGACAACGACACCATGATGTCGACCAAGAACAGTTACTTGTTGGCCGAGAGGATCCGCGGCGCCCAACTGCGCATCTATCCCGATGCAGACCACGGATTCCTCGACCAGTATCCGGTCGAGTTCGGCCAGCACGTCCGCCAATTCCTCGGCCGCTAAGGAGAATTCATGACCGACCTGCTCACCTCTGTGCTGAATGCCTACGGCGGCGTCGACCGTTGGCGGGAGTTGACCTCGGTCACCGCGCGCAAACGGTTCGGGGGCGCCATCTGGGACATCAAGGCCGTACCTGGCATCGTCGACGACGGTGAGATCACGGTCTGGATCAAAGACCAACGCACCTCGCTGTCGCCTTTCACTGCGCCCGATTTGAAGACCGCCTACACGCCGCAACGGGTCGGTATCGAGACAACAGCCGGGGACATCGTCGAGATGCTCGACGATCCCAGAGCATCGTTCGCCGGGCATACTCTCGAAACACCTTGGAGCACATTGCAATTGGCGTACTTCACGGGGTACGCCATGTGGACCTACACGGCCGAGCCGTTCAATCTCACCTTTCCCGGTGTGCGTACCGCAGAGGGCGAATCCTGGACCGAGGACGGCCAGCAATGGCGCACCCTGCACGTCGACTACCCCGACGCGATCGCCACCCACAGTCCCCACCAGATCCTGTACATCGATTCCGACGGACTGATTCGACGTCGCGACTACCAGGTCGACATTGCCGGGGGATCCCCGGGCGCTCACTACGTTTCGGATTTCGATGAGATCGGCGGTCTGGTCATCCCACGCACCCGGATGATCTACGTCCGCGACGCCGACAACCACCCGCTACCGGAGCAACTCGTGGTGTCCATCGAACTGACCGATATCACCGTCAACTGAAGGGAATGCCCATGACATATTTGTCCGATCAAGCAGAGGATCGCTTCGTCGGGGGCCCTGACGGCGAACGTTTCCACTACCGCCGATTCGGGAGGACCGGCGGAGTCCCGCTGGTGCTGTGCATGCGCCTGCGCGGAACTGTCGACCATTGGGATCCACAACTGCTCGATGCGCTGGCCGCCGAACGTGAGGTCATCGTCTTCGACAATCGGGGGACCAGCCTCTCCAGCGGTGCCGCGCCGACCACCATCGACGGGCTTGCAGACGGCGGTATCGCGTTCATCCGGGCGCTCGGGCTGACCGAGGTCGACGTGCTGGGATGGTCGTTGGGTGGCATTGTCGCCCAGGGCATTGCGTTGCGTGCACCGGAATTGGTGCGTCGGCTGGTGGTCGCGGGCAGCACGCCGGCAGGAGTGCCGGACCAGCCGGCCCCCGGGCCCCGGGTGGGGGAGATTCTCGGCCACCCCGTCAACGACGATGAGGACTACCTGTACCTGTTCTTCCCCGAAACCGATCAGGGTCGTGCCGCCGGACTGGCTTCATTGCGGCGCTTGGACACTCGGTTGCTGCAGTCCCAGGCCGCGGTGCAAGGGGACACCTATCGGGCCCAGTTGAGTGCCATCGCCGCGTTCGGTGGTTACTACCTGCGGCTGGCCGAACTGAAGCTGCCGGTGCTGGTCGTCAACGGTGCCCATGACGTGATGATCAATTCCTATGCGACCTACGCGATGTCGCAGCAACTGCCGGATGCCAAGGTGGTGCTCTACAGCGACGCCGGCCACGGATTCCTGTTCCAGCACATCGCGGATTTCGCGCACGACGTCAACCGGTTCCTGGGATGAGCGCCATGAGAGCTGTCAGCCAGGACGAACTCGGCGGGCCCGAGGTGCTACACGTGGTCGAGATCGACCGTCCTACACCAGGAATTGGGCAGATTCTGGTCCGGGTGCACGCCGCCGGTGTGAACCCGGTTGACGGGGTGAACCGTCAGAGCGGGGTACTCGTCGGGGCGACACCGTTCGTCCTGGGCTGGGATGTGTCCGGCACTGTCGAAGCCGTGGGTTTCGGCGTCACCCTCTACCGGCCCGGTGACGAGGTGTTCGGCCTGTTGCCATTCCCTCTGGGGCACGGCGCCTATGCCGACTATGTCGTCGCTCCGACTCGGGTGTTCGTGCCGAAACCGGCGAACCTCGACCATGTTCAGGCCGCCGCGTTGCCGCTGGCCGGGTTGACGGCCTACCAGGCACTGGTGGACACCGCCGGCATCGGAGAGGGCACCCGGGTGCTGATCACCGCCCCGGCCGGCGGGGTGGGACATCTGGCGGTGCAGATCGCCAAGGCATTCGGCGCGTATGTCATCGGACTGGCGTCACCCGATAACGTCGAGATAGTGACCGGCCTCGGCGCCGATGAGGTGATCGACTACACCACAACCGATTTCGCGACGGTGCTCAGCGATGTGGATGTGGTGTTCGACCTCATTGGTAACGACTATCAGCGCAAGGCGCTGCAGGTGCTCAAACCCGGCGGCACGCTGGTCTCGTCGCTGCCGCAGTCTCTGCCGGAGGTCGTCGCCGACGCTGTCGCGCGAGGTATCCGGCCGGCCGGACTGTTCGTCGAGGCCGACCGGCTGGGCATGACTGCGCTGGCAGAGCTTGCCGGCCGCGGGGCGCTGGTCCCGACGATCGCGGCCACCTTCCCGCTGGAACAGGCCGGGCAGGCGCAGTCCTACCGCGTCAGGACCGGCAAGGTGGTGTTGACCCTGTGATGGCGAACGAAGCTGGAACCGACGTCGTGGAGAGCACGGCGATCGAAGCCGATCTGCTCGTCATCGGTTTCGGTAAGGGTGGCAAGACGCTGGCCGGTGACGTCGGCCGGACAGGCCAACGGGTGGTCCTGGTCGAGCAGGCGGCGCAGATGTTCGGCGGCACCTGCATCAACACCGGTTGCGTGCCGACGAAGTCGATGGTCCATCAGGGCGAGAAGAACGCCGCGACAAACCTCCCGGGTGAACTGGCTTATGCCGCAGCGGTTGCCGCAACAGAGCGGTTGACCGCGGGGCTTCGTGCGGCCAACCTCGCTGCACTGGAAAGCATTCCGTCGGTCACGGTGCTGATCGGCACCGCCATGTTCGTAGATGCCAACACGGTGCAGGTCAGTTGTGATGCAGGTGCCGTGACGGTGAGCGCTCGTCAGATCGTCATCGGAACCGGGGCGCGCGCCGGCACCGCGGAGATACCCGGCCTGGCTGCTTGTCCGGTGGCCGTCACCAACGTCGAGCTGTTGCATCAGGCGGCTCGCCCGGAACGCCTCGTCGTTCTCGGTGGTGGATTCATCGGCCTCGAATTCGCGTCGATGTATGCCGCGTTCGGCTGCTCGGTCACGGTCCTCGAGAGGAATCCGGCAGTGCTCGCAAGCGAGGAGCCTGAGATCGCGGACATGGCGCGTTCACTGCTGTTCGCGCGCGGCGTAGATATCCAAACCGGCGCCGATGTCGTCGACGTGCAGACGATCCTCCGTCCCGGAGCCGCGCCGATGGCTCGTGTTCGGTACCTGAGCGATGGACGACCGGTGAGTGTCGACGCCGACACTGTTCTCGTCGCGCTCGGGCGCACCCCGAACACGGCTGCATTGCGCCTCGACCGGGCGGGAGTCGAGACGACCGACAGGGGTGCAGTGGTCGTCGATGACTACCGTCGAACCACCGTGCCGCACATCTTCGCCGTCGGTGATGTCACTGGGGGACCCCAATTCACCTATATCTCACTCGATGACTACCGCATCGTCGCCGACCAGCTATCCGGGGTCGATGAACCGCGGCGGGCGTCGCAGCGAACGGCAGTGCCTACGTGTCTCTTCCTCACCCCGCCGCTGGCCCGGGTGGGATTGACCGAGTCGCAGGCGCGCATTGCGGGTCACGACGTCCTCGTCGCCGCAAGTCCGGTCGCAAATCTCGCAACCGTGGCCCGTGCACGTATCGTCGAACAGACCGAAGGAATGATGAAGGTCGTCGTCGATGCCACCACCGGCAAGATTCTCGGCGCCACACTGTGGTGTCATGACGCCCAGGAAGTGATCAACATCGTCGCACTGGCGATGCGGCACGGTATCACCGCGCGTGCACTGCGCGACGAGATCTACACGCACCCTTCGATGTCGGAGTGCTTCAACCAGCTACTGGGACTATTGGCCTGAGCGCATTGCCCGGTGCGGGCGGTGCCCGCGCAACCACGCGAGGCACCGCCGCTACCGACTACCCGGCGTCGGTCATCGTCAGGACCACCCGAAAGCGCGCTTCATTGCGCATCATCCGGTCGTAACCGGCGGCCGCATCCCGCAGCGGCATCGGTTCAACCCACGGCCGAATGCCATGCAGGGCAGCGAATTCCAGGGTGTCTTCGGTATCCGCTGCGGTACCGGCAGGATGTCCATGAATGGTGCCTGAGGCGTTGATCAGTTGTAGCGGAGTTATGTCGAGTGGTTCGGCGAGCACGGCAAGCGTGAGTACCTCACCGTGTGGCGCGAGGCCGTCGCCCGCAACGCTGATCGCGGTCCGATTGGTGGCCGTCGCCGCCACCACCCGCGCGCCACCGAGCTTGCGCAGTTCGGCGGCCACGTCGGCGGCGGTCGAATCGATGTAATGGTGAGCGCCCAATTGATAAGCCATATCGGCCTTTTCGGCGCCGCGTGCGATGGCCACGGTCCGGAATCCCATGTGTGCGGCGAACTGCACGCCCAGGTGACCCAGTCCGCCGATGCCCAAGACGGCGACCACGTCGCCTGGGCGTGCACCACTGTGGCGCAGCGAATTGAACATCGTCACTCCGGCGCACGCGAGTGGTGCGGCTTCGACGGCGGTGAGGGCGTCGGGGATCCGTGCCAGTCCGGACTGGTGCACGAGCAGCATCTCGGCATAGCCGCCCGGAAACCCGGCCCCGGTCACCTTCGAGCGCGTGCAGTGCACGAAATCACCGCGGCGACAGCGGGAACAGCTCCCGCAGTAATACCCGAACCAGCCGACTGCGACGCGGTCGCCGATCTGCCAGTCGAGCACTCCGGGCCCGACCGCCACGATGTGACCGGCGACCTCATGACCGGGCGTCACCGGAAAGACCGTGTCGGGCAGGTGGCCCGCGGCGATCTGAGAGTCCGAATGGCACACGCCGCAGGCTTCGACGCGGACCAACACCTCGCCGTCGCCGGGTTCGTGCACCAGCCGGTCCGTGAGTGTGATTGCACCACCGGGTTCGGTGACCTCGACGCTCCGGTATGTGGCGACCATGAATGTGACTCCTTTGCGACAGAAACGGATCAGGCGGGGGTGGCGACGTCGAGCACCACGCGGAACCGGGCGCGGCCGGACATCATCCGGTCATACGCACGGGGTGCTTCGGTGAAAGGCATGGGCTCTACGAGCGGCGCGATCTGGTGCGTGAGGCTGAACGCCAGGTTGTCTTCGTTGTCGATCGCAGAACCGGTCAGACTGCCGAGGATGCTGCGGCCCCCGAAGATCAGGTCGGATGTGTGAACAGGCAGCGGCTCGGGGGATGCCCCGACAACGACCAAACGTCCGCGGGGCCGCAGTCCGGCGACCAACCCTGCCATCGACGGTCCGCTCGACGCCGTCGCGATGACGGCGGCGGCACCGCCGAGTGCGTTGAGCGTCGATGCGACATGTTCGGTCGAGCTGTCGATGAAATGGTCGGCGCCCAATGTCTTTGCCAGCTCCTCCTTCCCGGTGCCGCGCGCGACGGCGGCGACCTGGAATCCCATCTTCTTTGCGTACTGGATGCCGAGATGGCCGAGCCCGCCGATGCCTTGGATCGCCACCAAGCTGTTCAGCGGTGGCCCAGCGGCGCGTATCGCGTTGAACACTGTGACACCCGCGCAGAGCAGCGGGGCTGCGGTGAGCGCGTCGAAACCGTCTGGGACACGGACCAATCCGGTGGACCGGGCGTACATGATCTCGGCATAGCCGCCGTCTGTGGTGGTACCCGGCTGTGGTTGATCACTGCAGTTGACGAAGTCTCCGCGGCGGCAGAAGTCGCACTGCCCGCACTGCCCGCCGAGAAACCCCACTCCGACGCGGTCACCGGCCTGCCAGCGTGGATCGACGCCGGTGCCGACAGCGTCGATGATGCCGATCACCTCATGTCCCGGCACCACCGGTTCCTGCGGGTCGGTTCGCTGCCCCTCCACGGCGAGCACGTCGCTGTGGCACACCCCGCAGGCCAACACGCGGATGCGGACCTGCCCATGGTCCGGCTCCCGAAGTTCCCGTTCCACGAGGGTGAATTGCCGCTGTCCGGTCACCTGATACGCCCGATATGCCGTCACCACGTCAGGACATCAACCCGGACCGAATCGCGGTATCCGCACGGTGACCGTCGTTTGGCGTGCGGCGGGCGTGACGGTCTTCCAAGTGATCTGGCCAGGTTGGCAAGCGTTGTCCGCCGCGGCCGGCAGTCAGATTACTTATGCCGCGCTTCGCGATGCACGGCGAGAATCACCGGCATGAACGAATTGTCGAGCGCTGAAATGGCATTGGCTGCGATTCTCCCGGTGCTGGCCGCCGCCGTCGGCGAGAGTGTGCGATTGCCGACGCCCTGCCCGGGATTCGATGTGGCCGCGCTGGCGGATCATCTGGCGGGAACTGTGACAATGGTGGGCGAGGCGACTGGGGCGCAGGTTTTCGTCACGCAGAACGCGGGCATCGGGACACGCATCTCGCAGACCACGAATTCGGTGATCGACGCCTGGCGCGCTCGGGGCACGGAAGGCGACGCGATGTTCGCCGGCAGGGTCATGCCTGCGCACCTGGCGTTGGGAGTGCTGTCGGTCGAGTTGGTGGTGCACGGTTGGGACTTCGCGCAGGCACTGGCACGCCCGCTGGCTGTCGCCGCCGCACACGCCGACTTCGTGCTCTCGCTTGCACAGCGCATCATCACCCCGGACAGTCGGCGTACTGCGGGGTTCGACCCTCAGGTACCGGTAACCACCGATGCCGAGGCTCTTGATCGCTTGGTCGCTTTCACCGGGCGTCATCCGCGACAACACGTTGCGTGACTCCAGAAGGCGCAGTAATTGGTTTGCAAGTTGATGCATAAACATGCAGAATCGCTCGTATGACTTCTGTGGCGGTGGCCGGCGCCAGTGGGTATGCCGGCGGCGAGATTCTGCGGCTTCTGCTGGGCCATCCGGCCTATGCCGATGGTCGCCTCACCATCGGCGCGCTGACCGCCGCGGGCAATGCCGGCACCACGGTCGGTGACCACCACCCGCACCTGCTGCCGATCGCGCAGCAGGTGCTGCAGCCCACCGAGGTCGACGTCCTCGCCGGGCACGACGTCGTGTTCCTGGGCCTGCCGCACGGTCATTCGGCCGCGCTCGCACAGCAACTCGGCCCCGACACCCTGATCGTCGACTGTGGCGCCGACTTCCGGCTCACCGACGCCGCCGCGTGGGAGAAGTTCTACGGCTCCGAGCACGCCGGCAGCTGGCCCTACGGTCTGCCCGAGCTGCCCGGCGGCCGCGACAAGCTCCTGGGCACCAAACGCGTCGCGGTACCGGGCTGCTACCCGACGTCGGCGCTGCTGGCGCTCGTCCCCGCCGTCGCCGCTGGGCTCGTCGAGCCCAACGTCACCGTTGTCGCGGTGAGCGGTACCTCGGGCGCGGGCAAGTCGGGCAAGGTCGACCTGTCGGCCGCCGAGGTCATCGGCTCGGCCCGTGCCTACAACGTCGGCGGTGCGCACCGGCACACCCCGGAGATCGCCCAGGGCCTGCGGGCCGTCACCGACAAGGACGTGACGGTGTCGTTCACCCCGGTGCTGATCCCGACGTCGCGCGGCATCCTGGCGACCTGCACCGCACGCACCACCGCATCTGTCGAGGAAATCCGGGCGGCGTACGAAAAGGCCTACGCCAGTGAGCCGTTCATCCACCTGTTGCCGGAAGGTCAACTGCCCAAGACGGGTTCGGTGGTGGGCAGCAACGCCGCGCAGATCGCGGTCGCGGTCGACGAGGATGCCAAGACCCTGGTGGCGCTGTGCGTCATCGACAACCTGACCAAGGGCACCGGCGGCGCGGCAGTACAGTCCATGAACATCGCGCTCGGCTGGCCGGAAACCGAAGGACTATCCACCGTGGGAGTAGCACCGTGACCGACACCCCGTCCCTGCATCGCAACCAGGGCGTCACCGCGCCGGAAGGCTTCCGGGCCGCCGGAATCGCCGCCGGTATCAAGGCGTCCGGGAAACCGGACCTGGCGCTGGTGTTCAACGAGGGACCCGATCTGTCGGCCGCGGGCGTGTTCACCCGCAACAAGGTGCGGGCCGCTCCCGTGCAGTGGAGCGAGCAGGTACTCAAATCCGGCCGGCTGCGGACCGTGATCCTGAATTCCGGTGGCGCCAACGCATGTACCGGTCCGGGCGGATTCCAGGACACCCACCAGACCGCCGAGGCCGTCGCCGCCGCGCTGAGCGACTGGGGCACCGAGACCGGGGCCATCGAGGTCGCGGTGTGCTCGACGGGCCTGATCGGTGACCGGCTGCCGATGGACAAGGTGCTCGCCGGTGTCACCGAGATCGTGCACGAGATGGCCGGTGGCCTCTCCGGCGGTGACGAGGCCGCGCGGGCCATCATGACCACCGACACGGTGCCGAAACAGGTTGCGCTGCACCATCCGGGCAAGTGGACCGTCGGCGCCATGGCCAAGGGCGCCGGCATGATGGCGCCGTCACTCGCGACCATGCTGGTGGTCATCACCACCGACGCCGTCGCGGACGCCGAGGCCCTCAAGCTGGCGCTGAAGAACGCCGCCGGCAAGACGTTCGACCGGCTCGACATCGACGGCAGCTGCTCCACCAACGACACCGTCCTGCTGCTGAGCTCCGGCGCCAGCGAAATCCGGCCCAGCCAAAGCGAATTGGACGAGGCCGTCCTGGCCGTCTGCGACGACCTGTGCGCGCAACTGCAGGCCGACGCCGAAGGTGTCACCAAGCGCATCGCGATCACCGTCAAGGGCGCGGCCAGTGAGGACGACGCCCTCGTGGGCGCGCGGGCCCTCGCGCGCGACAGCCTCGTGAAGACCGCGCTGTTCGGGTCCGACCCCAACTGGGGCCGGGTCCTGGCCGCGATCGGCATCGCGCCCATCGAACTCGTCGCCGACCGGATCAGCGTGTCGTTCAACGGTTCCGCGGTGTGCATCGACGGCGCCGGTGCGCCGGGTGCCCGCGACGTCGACCTGTCGGGTGCCGATATCGAGGTCATCGTCGATCTGAAGATCGGCGAGCACGAGGCGACGATCCGGACCACCGACCTGTCGCACGCCTACGTCGAAGAGAACTCGGCGTACAGCTCATGAGCACCGCCGGGCTCACCACCGCGGTCAAAGCTGCGGTCCTCGCCGAAGCCCTGCCGTGGCTCAAGCAGCTGCACGGCAAGATCGTCGTCGTCAAGTACGGCGGCAATGCCATGACCGACGACACCCTCAAGGCGGCCTTCGCCGCCGACATGGCGTTCCTGCGCAACTGTGGCATCCAGCCCGTCGTCGTGCACGGGGGCGGGCCGCAGATCAGCGCCATGTTGAAACGCCTTGGTATCGAAGGTGATTTCAAGGGCGGCTTCCGGGTCACCACGCCAGAGGTGCTCGAGGTTGCGCGCATGGTGTTGTTCGGGCAGGTCGGTCGCGAACTGGTCGGGCTGATCAACGCCCACGGCCCGTACGCTGTCGGCATCACCGGTGAGGACGCGCAGCTGTTCACCGCGGTGCGGCGCAGCGTGACGGTCGACGGCGTGCCCACCGACATCGGACTGGTCGGCGATGTCGAGCACGTCAACGCCGACGCCATCCTGGATCTCATCGATGCGGGCCGGATTCCGGTGGTGTCCACCATTGCTCCCGACGCCGACGGCGTGGTGCACAACATCAACGCCGACACCGCGGCGGCTGCCGTGGCCGAGGCGCTCGGCGCCGAGAAGCTGCTGATGCTCACCGACGTCGAAGGCCTGTACACCGACTGGCCGGACCGCAACTCGCTGGTCACCGAAATAGACACGGCCGCACTGGCACAACTGCTCCCGAAGCTCGAATCCGGCATGGTGCCCAAGATCGAGGCATGCCTGCGGGCCGTGGAGAACGGCGTCCCGAGCGCGCACGTCATCGACGGCCGTGTCGAACACTGCGTCCTCGTCGAACTGTTCACCAACGAGGGCACCGGAACCAAGGTCGTATCACCCGCATGAAGGAAACCGAAGCAATGCAAGCCCGTTGGCAAGCAGTGATGACCAACAACTACGGCACGCCGCCGGTCGCCCTGGTCAGCGGCGACGGTGCCGTGGTCACCGACGCCGACGGCAAGAGCTACGTCGACTTCCTGGCCGGCATCGCGGTGAACGTGCTGGGCCACCGGCATCCCGCGGTGATCGAGGCCGTCACCACCCAGCTCAACACGTTGGGGCACACCTCGAATCTGTATGCCACCGAACCGGGTATCGCGCTCGCCGAGGCCCTCGTGGCGCAGTTGGGTGCCCCGGCCCGGGTGTTCTTCTGCAACTCCGGCGCCGAAGCCAACGAAGCCGCCTTCAAGATCACGAGGCTCACTGGCCGCACCAAGATCGTTGCGGCGCAAGGCGCGTTCCACGGCCGCACCATGGGATCGCTGGCGCTGACCGGCCAGCCCGGTAAGCAGGAGCCGTTCCTGCCGTTGCCCGGCGACGTCACGCACGTGCCCTACGGTGACGCCGAGGCGCTCGAAGCCGCCATCACCGACGAGACCGCTGCGGTGTTCCTCGAACCGATCATGGGCGAGGGTGGTGTCGTCACCCCGCCGGCCGGCTATCTGGTCAAGGCGCGCGAGCTCACCGCGAAACATGGTGCGCTGCTGGTGCTCGACGAGGTGCAGACCGGCATCGGCCGGACCGGCGCCTTCTATGCCCACCAGCACGACGGCATCACCCCCGACGTCGTCACGCTGGCAAAGGGCCTCGGCGGCGGCCTGCCCATCGGCGCCTGCATCGCCATCGGTCCGGCAGCCGATCTACTGCAGCCGGGCATGCACGGCAGCACCTTCGGCGGTAACCCGGTGTGCACCGCCGCGGGCCTGGCGGTCGTCAAGACCCTGGCCGACGACGATCTGGTGCACCGCGCCGACGCCGCGGGCAAGACGCTGGCGCACGGCATCGAGGAGCTGGGCCACCCGCTCGTCGATCACGTGCGGGGCCGCGGGCTGCTCCTCGGCGTCGTCCTGACCGCGCCGCAGGCCAAGGCCGTCGAAAATGCCGCGCGCACAGCGGGTTTCCTCGTCAACGCGGCGGCCGCCGACGTCGTGCGCCTCGCACCGCCGCTGGTCATCACCGACGCGCAGATCGACGCGTTCCTGACCGCTCTACCCACCGTTCTCGACACCGCAGCAGGGGAGTCCCAGTGATCCGCCATTTCCTCCGTGACGACGACCTGACTCCCGAGGAGCAGGCCGAGGTCCTGGCGCTGGCCGCCGAACTCAAGAAGGCGCCGTTCAGCCGTCGGCCACTGGAAGGGCCGCGGGGCATCGCCGTCATCTTCGAGAAGAACTCCACCCGCACCCGCTTCTCGTTCGAGATGGGCATCGCCCAACTCGGCGGGCACGCGGTCGTCGTCGACGGTCGCAGCACCCAATTGGGCCGCGAGGAGACCCTCGAGGACACCGGTGCGGTGCTGTCGCGCTACGTCGACGGCATCGTCTGGCGCACGTTCGCGCAGGAACGCCTCACGGCCATGGCGTCGGGTGCCACCGTCCCGATCATCAACGCGCTGTCCGACGAATTCCACCCCTGCCAGGTACTGGCCGATCTGCAGACCATCGCCGAGCGCAAGGGCAAGCTGGCCGGGCTCAACATGAGCTACCTCGGCGACGGCGCCAACAACATGGCGCACTCACTGATGGTCGGCGGAGTCACCGCGGGTATCAACGTGACCATCGCCGCGCCGAAGGGCTTCGAGCCCGACCCGCAGTTCGTCGAGGCCGCCAAGAAGCGTGCGGCCGAGACGGGCGCGACCGTCACCGTCACCACCGACCCGCAGGCCGCGGCCGACGGCGCCGACATCCTCGTCACCGATACCTGGACTTCGATGGGCCAGGAGAACGACGGCCTGGACCGCGTGCGGCCGTTCCGTCCGTTCCAGATCAACACCGCGTTGCTCGGCCGGGCGGCAGCCGACGCCGTCGTGCTGCACTGCCTGCCGGCACACCGTGGCGACGAGATCACCGACGAGGTGATCGACGGCCCGCAGAGCGCGGTGTTCGACGAGGCCGAGAACCGTCTGCACGCCCAGAAGGCGATGCTGGTCTGGCTGCTGGAGCGCAACGCGCGATGACAGCATCGACCCGGGCCGGACGGCAGTCGCGCATCGTGGCGCTGCTGTCGTCGAACCCGGTGCGCAGTCAGACCGAACTCGCGGCCCTGCTCGCCGCGGAAGGCATCGACGTCACCCAGGCCACGCTGTCGCGGGACCTGGAGGAACTCGGTGCGGTCAAGCTGCGTGGCGCCGACGGCGGCACCGGCGTCTACGTCGTCCCCGAAGACGGCAGCCCCGTCAAAGGCGTATCGGGCGGCACCGAGCGGCTGTCCCGTCTGCTCGGCGAGCTGCTGGTGTCCACGGACGCCAGCGCCAACCTGGCGGTGTTACGTACGCCACCTGGGGCCGCGCAGTACCTGGCCAGTGCAATAGATCGGGCGGCTCTGCCTTATGTTGTGGGCACGATCGCCGGTGATGACACCCTTTTGGTTGTCGCCCGCGAACCGATGAGCGGCGCCGAGCTCGCCGCCACCTTCGAGAACCTGTAGCAGTACGAGAACAAGGAGATTGACACATGTCCGAGCGCGTCATCCTGGCGTATTCCGGCGGTCTGGACACTTCGGTCGCGATCAGCTGGATCGGCAAGGAGACCGGCAAAGAGGTCGTTGCCGTGGCCATCGACCTGGGCCAGGGCGGCGAGGACATGGAGGTGGTGCGTCAGCGTGCCATCGACTGCGGCGCCGTCGAGGCCGTCGTGGTCGACGCGCGTGACGAGTTCGCCGACGAGTACTGCCTGCCGACCATCAAGGCCAACGCGCTGTACATGGACCGGTACCCGCTGGTGTCGGCCATCTCGCGGCCGCTGATCGTCAAGCATCTCGTCGAGGCCGCCCGCAGACACGGCGGCACCGTCGTCGCGCACGGCTGCACCGGCAAGGGCAACGACCAGGTCCGCTTCGAGGTCGGCTTCAACACCCTGGCGCCCGAGCTGGAGGTCATCGCCCCGGTCCGCGACTACGCCTGGACCCGCGAGAAGGCCATCGCCTTCGCGCAGGAGAACGACATCCCGATCAACGTCACCAAGAAGTCGCCGTTCTCCATCGACCAGAACGTGTGGGGCCGCGCCGTCGAGACCGGTTTCCTCGAGGACCTGTGGAACGCCCCGACCAAGGACGTCTACGACTACACCGAGGACCCGACGGTCCACTTCAACACCCCCGACGAGCTGATCATCAGCTTCGACAAGGGCCGCCCCGTCGCGATCGACGGCCGCCCGCTGAGCGTGCTGCAGATCATCCAGGAGCTGAACTCCCGCGCCGGTGCGCAGGGCGTCGGCCGCCTCGACGTCGTCGAGGACCGCCTCGTCGGCATCAAGTCCCGCGAGATCTACGAGGCCCCGGGCGCCATGGTGCTGATCACCGCACACACCGAGCTCGAGCACGTCACCCTGGAGCGCGAGCTGGGCCGCTACAAGCGCGGCGTCGACCGCAAGTGGGGCGAGCTGACCTACGACGGTCTCTGGTACAGCCCGCTGAAGGCCTCGCTGGAGGCGTTCGTCGAGCACACCCAGCAGCACGTCTCCGGCGACATCCGCCTGGTCCTGCACGGCGGTCACATCACCGTCAACGGACGTCGCTCGGGTGAGTCGCTCTACGACTTCAACCTCGCCACGTACGACGAGGGCGACAGCTTCGACCAGAGCGCCGCCAAGGGCTTCGTCCAGCTGCACGGCCTGAGCTCCAAGATCTCCGCCAAGCGCGATCTGGGTTTGTAAATCTCCCGCGAGCGGCCGTGTTTGTACACCGACACACCGTGTTCAGCTGTACAAAAGCGGCCGCTCGCACTCGACGAGGGGCACGTTAATGAGCACCGGTGGGACCAACGAGGGTTCGCTGTGGGGTGGCCGGTTCGCCTCCGGCCCGTCTGATGCGCTTGCCGCACTGAGCAAGTCGACGCACTTCGACTGGGCGCTGGCGCCATATGACGTCACCGCGTCCAAGGCGCACGCCCGCGTGCTGCACAACGCCGGGTTGCTCACCGACGAGCAGCGTGACGGTCTGTTGGCCGGCCTGGACAGCCTCGGCAACGACGTCGCCGACGGTTCCTTCGGGCCGCTGCCGACGGACGAGGACGTGCACGGCGCGCTGGAGCGCGGCCTGATCGACCGAGTCGGTGAGGACCTCGGTGGCCGGCTGCGCGCCGGCCGGTCCCGCAACGACCAGGTGGCGACGCTGTTCCGTATGTGGCTGCGCGACGCCATCAAGACCGTCGGCAACGGCGTGCTCGACGTGGCGGCCGCGCTGGCCGGCCAGGCCGCGGCGCACCCCACGGCGATCATGCCCGGCAAGACGCACCTGCAGTCGGCGCAGCCCGTGCTGTTGGCCCACCACCTTCTCGCGCACGCGCACCCGCTGCTGCGCGACGCCGACCGGCTGCTCGACCTGGACAAGCGGGCGGCGGTGTCGCCGTACGGATCCGGCGCGCTCGCAGGCAGCTCGCTGGGCCTGGACCCCGATGCCATCGCGGCAGATCTGGGGTTCGCTGCGGCTGCGGACAATTCGATCGACGCCACTTCTTCGCGTGACTTCGCCGCCGAGGCGGCGTTCGTGTTCGCGATGATCGCCGTGGATCTGTCCCGGCTGTCCGAGGACATCATCCTCTGGAGCACAACGGAATTCGGCTACGTCAAGCTGCACGACTCGTGGTCGACCGGCAGTTCGATCATGCCGCAGAAGAAGAATCCCGACATCGCCGAGCTGGCACGCGGCAAGTCCGGCCGCCTGATCGGCAACCTGGCCGGCCTGCTGGCCACCCTCAAGGCACAGCCGCTGGCCTACAACCGGGATCTGCAGGAGGACAAGGAGCCGGTCTTCGACTCCGTCGCCCAGCTCCAACTGTTGCTGCCCGCGATGGCCGGCCTGGTCGGCACCCTGACCTTCGACACCGACCGGATGGCCGCGCTGGCGCCGCTCGGCTACACCCTGGCCACCGACATCGCGGAATGGATGGTGCGCCAGGGCATTCCGTTCCGCGTCGCGCATGAAGCGGCGGGGGCGGCGGTCAAGGCCGCCGAGGCCAGGGGAGTCGGGCTGGAAGAACTCGCCGCCGACGAACTCGCCGGAATCCATCCGGGACTCACCGCCGAGGTGCGCGAGGTTCTGACGATCGCCGGTTCGGTCGAGTCGCGTGACGCCCGCGGCGGCACGTCGCCGGCGAGGGTTGCCGAGCAGCTCGTCACCGTACGCGACACCGCCGACCGTCTGCGGGCCCGCCTGCAGGGCTGAGGCCGTCGGCGGCCGTAGGCTCGGGCGGTGCCAGCTCGCAGCCGCGCCGCGGTCTACGCCAGACGACGCAAACGTCGGATGGCGAAGGTCGAGCATGACCTGACGACGCAGCAGTGGGCTGTCCTGCAAGAGATCTGGGGCGGCTGCGCCTACTGCGGCGCCGACGACGCCGATCTGCAGAAGGATTGCGTGCAGCCCATCTCCCGCGGCGGGCGGTACACGCTCGACAATGTGGTGCCCGCCTGCCGGTCGTGCAACGCGAGCAAGTGCAACGCCGAGGTCACCGGCTGGTTGCGCCGAAAGAAGTTGGACGAAGGCAGGTTTCTGCTCAGGAAGGCCACCATCGCCAGGGAACTGGCGCAATACTGAGCCGATGGCCGGTACCCAGACGCCCGAAGTGCGCCTGGCGGAGCTCATCGCCGCGCTGTCGCTGGCCACCGATCTCGGTCTGGGGCAGCCGCAGGAACACGTGTTGCGCCAGACGGTCATCGCGACGCGCCTCGCCGCCGCGGCGGGGATGGCGCCCGAACAGCAGGCCGCGGCTTTCTACGTGTCACTGCTGGCCTGGATGGGATGCGTCGCCGACTCGCACGAGCTGGCGCACTGGTTCGCCGACGACCTCCAGATGCGTGCCGACAGCTACCAGGTGGACAAGGCCGGTCCCGGCATGGCGCGGTTTCTGCTCGGACACCTCGCGCAGGGGCAGCCGGCGCTGCAGCGCATCACCATGGTCGGCCGCTTCCTGGCCCAGGGTGTCGCCGATATGCCGAAACTCTTTGTCAGCCACTGTCAGACGGCCAGCGACATCGCCGACCGCCTGGACCTGCCGCCCGAGGTACGCGCCGCACTGCTGGACGCCTTCGAGCGCTGGGACGGCAAAGGCGTGCCGGGGCGGGCCCGGGGTGCGGATATCCAACCGGTGATGCGCGTCGTCCACGTCGCGGACGACGCCGAGGTGCACCACCGCGCCGGCGGCGCCGAAGCGGCGCTGGAAATGCTGCGCAGCCGCCGGGGGACCGAGTTCGACCCGGAACTCGTCGACCTGTGTTGCAGCCGTCCGGACGAGATCTTCGGGGGACTCGACACCGTCGACGCCTGGGGTTCGGTGATCCGGGGCTGCACACCGCTGGATCGCACCGTTCCGGAGGCGGAGTTGACTGCGGTGCTGCGGGTCTTCGCCGACTACGCCGACCTGAAATCGCTCTGGTTCCTGGGCTATTCACGCCGCGTCGCCGAACTCGCCGCGGCAGCGGCCACAGTTGCCGGCCTCGGTGCGGACGACGTCGCCCTCGCCGAGCGTGCGGCGCTGGTGCACCGGATCGGGGCCATCGGCGTGTCGACGGGCATCTGGAACAAGCCCGGCCCCTTGACCATTGCCGAGCGCGAACGCGTCCGCACGGTCCCGTATCTCACCGAACGCGTGCTGTGCCGCCAACCGCGGCTGTGCGAGATCGGCGCGATCGCCGCGGCCGGCCACGAACGCATGGACGGCAGCGGATATCCCCGCGGCCTGACCGGCACGGCGATTCCCGCGCCCGCCCGGCTGCTGGCCGCCGCGGTGGTCTACCAGGCGCTCGGCGAGGATCGCCCGCACCGGACGGCGTTCGCGCCCGCCGACCGCACCGCGGCCATGCACGCCGAGGTGACCGCGGGACGGCTCGACGCCGACGCCGTCGCCGCGGTACTCACCGCCGCAGGCTGCCGACCGGGTCGCCGCCCCCGGCTCGTCGCCGGCCTGACCGGCCGCGAACTCGAAGTGCTCGAGCTACTGGTCCGTGGGTCGTCGAATCGGCAGATCGCGCAACACCTTTCGATCACGCCGCGCACCGTCGGCACCCATGTCGAACACATCTACACCAAGATCGGGGTGTCGACCCGCGGTGCCGCCGCGATGTTCGCCATGCGCCACGGGCTGGTCAGCGCGGCCGAATAGATCGGGTATTCACCCGATGTGTCAGGGTGCCTGCGGGTCGTAGAACCGATACATGGACCACGACACCGGCACGGGATGGGCCGTGGCGGGCGCCTTCCTGGAGGCCTTCGCCGGCCAGGATTTCGCCGCGCTGGCCGAATGCCTTGATCCCGACGTACATTTCCGCGCCCTGATCCCGCCGGGTCTGGTCGACGTGACCGGGGCCGACGACACCGTCGGCCGCTTCCGGCACTGGTTCGGCGCCGACACCTTCGAACTGGTCGACGCCTCCGTCGGCCGCGTGGGGGACCGCGTCGCGTTGAGCTGGCGGGTCCGCACCTCGCCACCCGGTGACCCGACCGCCGTCAAGATCGTCGAGCAGCGCCTGTTCGCCGCCGCCGATGAGCGCATCCATTCAATCGACTTGCTGTGCTCAGGATTTCAGCCC
Organism: Mycobacterium toneyamaense; assembly: GCF_055384815.1. Lineage (NCBI taxonomy): Bacteria > Bacillati > Actinomycetota > Actinomycetes > Mycobacteriales > Mycobacteriaceae > Mycobacterium > Mycobacterium toneyamaense. Next base: position 3,586,450 of record NZ_AP040333.1, on the reverse strand, counting down.
GAACCGAAGGAGAACCGCTCATGAGCTCCAAAGTGGCGATCAGCCTCACCACCGGTCTTGAGGACGCCGAGAAGGTCACCATCGCCCTGCTGATGGCGGTCGGCGCGGCCGAACAGGGACACCCGACCATGATGTTCCTGGCCAAGGAAGCCGTGCGGCTGGGCCAGCCCGGATTCGCGCTCGGCGTCGCCTGCGACGGCTGCCCTCCGCTGCCGGATCTCATGGCCCGTTACCAAGCCGCCGGCGGCAGGTTCCTGATCTGTCCCATCTGTTTCAACGCCAAAGCCCTTGACGCAGAGAATATTCTGACCAACGCCGACCTCGGCGGCACCGTCCCGCTGTGGCAGTGGATCGGCGACGAGCCGGCCACCACGTTCAGCTACTGAACTTCCTCGGACAGTTCCATCCAGCGTTCCTCCAGCTCGGTCACTTCGCCTTCGAGCTCGCGCAGCGAGCCGGTAAGACGTTGCAGCCCTTCGTAGTCGCCCTGGTCGTGCGCGGCGAGACGCTGGTGTGCGGTGTCGATCTGGCCGGCGAGCTTCTCCAGCCGCCGTTCGATGGCGGTCAGTTCCTTCTGCGCCGCACGCAGCTCGGCACCCGACAGCCCCTCAGGTGCCGCCGCGGCCGGTTTGGCTGTGGCGGTACCGGTTTGGGCTGCGTGCGTCGCCCGCAGGCGCAGGTACTCGTCGACCCCGCCGGGCAGGTGCCGCAACCGGCCACCGAGGATGCCGAACTGCTGATCGGTGACGCGCTCGAGGAAGTACCGGTCGTGGCTGACGACGATCAGCGTGCCGGGCCACGAGTCCAACAGGTCCTCCATGGCCGCCAGCATGTCGGTGTCCAGGTCGTTGGTCGGCTCGTCGAGGATCAGCACGTTGGGCTGTTCGAGCAGGATCAGGAGCAGCTGTAGCCGGCGCTGCTGCCCACCGGACAGATCCTGCACCGGCGTGGACAGCTGCGCGCTGGCGAAGCCGAGGCGCTCCAGCAGCTGACTCGGGCTGAGTTCCTGTGCCTTGGAACCGGATCCGAACGTGTACGTCGTGGCCAGCCGACTGAGCACCACACGTACGGGTTCGTCGAGATGCTCGGCCAGCTTGTCCACGCCCTGGGTCAGCGTGGCAATCTGCACCGTCTTGCCGTGTTTGACCCGGCCCTCGGTCGGCTCGACCGAGCCGTCGATCAGTCCGAGCAGCGTCGACTTGCCGGCGCCGTTGACGCCGAGGATGCCCGTGCGCTCGCCGGGGGCGATCCGCCACTCGACGTCCTGCAGCACCTGCCGGTCTCCGTAGGTCACCGACGCGTCCAGAATGTCGACGACCTGCTTGCCCAGCCGGGTCACCGCCAGCGACTGCAGCGCCACCTTGTCGCGGATCTCGGGCACGTCGGCGATCAGCGCGTTGGCGGCGTCGATGCGGAACTTCGGCTTCGACGTCCGTGCGGGTGCACCGCGGCGCAGCCACGCGAGCTCCTTGCGGGCCAGGTTCTGCCGCCGTGCCTCACTGGCGGCCGCCTGCCGGTCCCGTTCGACGCGCTGCAGGATGTACGCCGCGTAGCCGCCCTCGAACGGCTCGACGATGCGGTCGTGCACCTCCCATGTGGCGGTGCAGACCTCGTCGAGGAACCACCGGTCGTGGGTGACGACGAGCAGGCCGCCGGCATTGGCGGCCCAGCGCTTCTTGAGATGCGCTGCCAGCCAGGTGATCGCCTCGACGTCGAGGTGGTTGGTGGGCTCGTCGAGGATCAGGACGTCGTGGTCGCCGGCGAGCAGGCGGGCGAGCGCCACGCGGCGGCGTTGCCCACCCGAGAGCGTGCCGATCACCGCATTCCAGTCGAGGTCGCCGAGGAGCCCGGCGATGACGTCGCGGCCGCGGGGATCACCCGCCCACTCGTGCTCGGGAACGTCGCCGACGACGGCGTGCCCGACGGTGTCGGTGTGGTCGAGGGTGTCGGCCTGGTCGAGCATCCCGATCCGGACGCCGCCGCGTACCGTCACCCGCCCGGAGTCGGGCTTGAGCCGGCCGCCCAGCATTGCCAGCAAACTGGATTTGCCGTCGCCGTTACGGCCGACGATGCCGATTCGGTCGCCCTCCTCGATCCCGACCGTCAGCGAATCGAAAACCACACGGGTCGGAAATTCCAGATGCAGGGCTTCGGCCCCCAATAGATGCGCCATCAGGCGCAGATTCTAGGCGTCGGTCGCGGGTGCCCCTGCCACGCCGTAACCACGAGGTAACCAGCGCGTTGTGCCATGATGGCGTCGTAATCAGGGGGATTTGTACTTATTTGACCAAAAGGGAGTACCCGGTGGTGGATTTTTCGGTGATCACCGGGCCGGTGGAGCGGTTGGTAGCTACCGCGCAAAACGGCCTGGAAGTGCTGCGCTACGGCGGGCTGGAGACCGGCGCCGTGCCGTCGCCGTTCCAGATCGTCGAGAGCGTGCCGATGTACCGCCTGCGGCGCTACTTCCCGCCCGACGCGCGTCCGGGTGCGGCGCCGGCCGGTTCGCCGGTACTGATGGTGCATCCGATGATGATGTCCGCCGACATGTGGGACGTGACGCGCGACGACGGCGCCGTCGGCATCCTGCACGCCGCGGGCCTGGACCCGTGGGTCATCGACTTCGGCTCGCCCGATCAGGTCGAGGGCGGCATGGACCGCAACCTCGCCGACCACGTGGTGGGGCTCAGCGCGGCCATCGACACCGTCAAGGCGACCACGGGCAAAGACGTCCATCTGGCCGGCTATTCGCAGGGCGGCATGTTCGCCTATCAGACCGCCGCGTACCGGCAGTCCCGTGATCTGGCCAGCATCATCGCCTTCGGGTCTCCCGTGGACACCCTGGCCGCACTGCCGATGAACATGCCGGCGAACCTGGCATCCGGCGTCGCCGACTTCATGGCCGACCATGTCTTCAGCCGCCTGAACATCCCGGGGTGGTTGGCGCGCAACGGTTTCCAGATGCTGGACCCGATCAAGACCGCGCAGTCGCGCCTCGACTTCCTGCGCCAGCTGCACGACCGTGAAGCGCTGTTGCCGCGTGAGCAGCAGCGCCGGTTCCTGGCCAGCGAGGGCTGGATCGCCTGGTCCGGCCCGGCCATCGCAGAGCTGCTCAAGCAGTTCATCGCGCACAACCGCATGATGACCGGCGGGTTCGCCATCCACGGCAATCTGGTGACGCTGTCCGACATCACCTGCCCGGTCCTCGCCGTGGTCGGCGAGGTCGACGACATCGGTCAGCCCGCCGCGGTGCGCGGCATCAAGCGCGCCGCACCGGAGGCCGACGTCTACGAATACCTCATCCGTGTCGGGCATTTCGGTCTCGTCGTGGGTTCCAAGGCCGCCAGCCAGAGCTGGCCGACGGTCGCGTCGTGGGTCAAGTGGCTCGACGCCGGCGGACCGATGCCGGCCGACGTGGTGCCGATGCCGCTGCAGTCCGAACTGCCGCGCGAGTCGGTGCCGTTGGCCATCCGCGTGGCACACGGTGCCGCCGCCGCGACGGAGATGGCATTCAGCCTGGCCAACACCGCGGCCGACGCCGTGGTGACGGCCGGCAAGTCGACGCGCGCGCTGGCCATCGAGACCGTCCGGACCCTGCCGCGGCTGGCCCGTCTCGGCCAGATCAACGACCACACGCGAATCTCGTTGGGCCGCATCATCTGCGAGCAGGCCCAGGGCGCGCCGGACGGTGAGTTCCTGCTGTTCGACGGCCGCGTGCACACCTATGAGGCCGTGGACCGCCGCATCAACAACGTCGTGCGCGGTCTGATCGAAGTCGGTGTCCGACAAGGCGTTCGGGTCGGCGTGCTGATGGAGACCCGGCCCAGCGCGCTCGTCGCCATCGCGGCGCTGTCGCGCCTCGGCGCAGTGGCCGTGCTGATGCCGCCCGACGCCGACCTGGCCGTAGCGGCCCGCCTCGGCGGCGTCACCGACATCATCTCCGACCCGGCCAACCTGGATGCCGCGCGACAGCTGCGGACCCGCGTCCTGGTGCTCGGCGGCGGCGAGAACCGTGACCTGCACGTGTCCGACGACGCCGACGTCATCGACATGGAGCAGATCGACCCCGACGTCGTCGAGCTGCCCGGCTGGTACCGGCCCAACCCGGGTTACGCGCAGGACCTCGCCTACGTCGCGTTCGCCAACGTCGGCGGCGAGCTGGTGGCCCGGCAGATCACCAACTTCCGCTGGGCGCTCTCGGCATTCGGCACCGCATCGGCAGCGAACCTGGGCCGCGGCGACACCGTCTACTGCCTCACCCCGCTGCACCACCAGTCGGGCCTGCTGGTCTCGCTCGGCGGCGCGGTCGTCGGCGGTGCGCGCATCGCGCTGTCCCGGGGTCTGCGGCCCGAGCGCTTCGTGCACGAACTGCGGCAGTACGGCGTCACCGTGGTGTCCTACACCTGGGCGATGCTGCGCGACGTCATCGACGACCCGTCGTTCGTGATCAACGGAACCCACCCGGTACGCCTGTTCATCGGCTCGGGGATGCCGGCCGGGTTGTGGCGCCGTGTCGAAGAGGCGTTCCAGCCCGCACACGTCCTGGAGTTCTTCACGACCACCGACGGTCAGGCCGTGCTGGCCAACGTGTCGGGTGCCAAGATCGGCAGCGAGGGCCGGCCACTGCCGGGTGGCGGTCAGATCGCGTTGGCCGCTTACGACGTCGACGACGACCTGATCCTCGAGGGCGACGACGGTTTCGTGGTGCGCGCCGAGCCCAACGAGGTGGGCGTCCTGCTGGCCAAGCCGCGTGGCCCCGTCGACCCGACTGCCGCGGTCAAGCGCGGTGTCTTCGCGCCGGGGGACACCTGGGTGTCCACCGAGTTTCTGTTCCGCCGGGACGACGACGGTGACTACTGGATGGTCGACAACCGCCGTTCGGTCATCCGCACCCCGCGCGGCGCCGTGTTCGGCAAGGAGGTCGGCAATGCGCTGGGCCGCCTCGACGCCGTCGACATCGCCGTCACCTACCGGGTGCCGGTCGGTGATCGGGAGCTGGCGGTGACGGCCTTGAGCCTGCGTCCGGGTGGCAGTGTCCTGCCGGCCGAGCTCCGTGAGGCGTTGGCCGATCTGCCGGTCGGGGTGGAGCCGGACCTCATCCATGTGGTGCCGGAGCTGAAGCTGAACGCCTCCTACCGGCCGGTGCTCGCCGAGTTGCGTGCCGCCGGCGTGCCGGAATCGACGGACAACTCGTGGCAGTTCGACGTCGACAGCGACGCGTTTGTGCCGTTCACCGCGGCTGCCCATGCCGAGCTGACCGGAGCGAGCAGTCTGTCGTGACAGCCTGCCGGTACCGGTCGTCGCTGTTAGGCTGCGGTTTGTCAGTCGGGGTTCACGCCGTCGGGCGCAGATATCGAATGGAGAACGCATGACGTCACACACCAGCCGCGGGCGGCGTGGTGTTGCCGGCGCGATTCTGGCGGGAGCCGTGGCTGCCGGGATGCTGCTCACTCCTGCCGCGGCACACGCCGACATCCTCGACGACCTCGATGCCGAGTACGACATCGGCGCCAGTGGCGGCGACCTCGCGAAGCTGCTGCACACGTCGCTCAAGCTGCGTGCCCAGGGCTTCGGGCCGTCGCGGGGCAACCTCGCCGATATCGAGGCGGCGCTCGACCAGCGTCCCAACCAGGTGCCGCTGATCCACGCGCTGCAGGACACGGTGAAGTTCCAGAAGCGCAATCAGGCCCGCGCCGCCGGCGCGAAGCCGCAGAACCCTATCGTCATCGGTGGCCCGGGTGGCCTGCCGCCCGGTCTGGTGCCGGGTACCGGTGGCTCGCAGATTCCGTTGGGTGGCTGACGCGCGGTGATCGACGAAGCATTGCGCGCGATTTTGGTGTGCCCGCAGGACCGCGGTGAGTTGCTGCTGGTCGGAGACGAATGCCTGTACAACCCGCGGTTGCGCAGGGCGTACCGCATCGACGGCGGGGTACCGGTGCTGCTCATCGACGAGGCGGTCGACGTCACTGACGACGCCGAGCACCAGCGACTGCTCGCCGCCGCCCGGCGTTAGTCCAGCGCCGGCAGCTCGCCGGTGAGGTAGCGCTGCAGGTTCGGCGCGATCGTCTCCGCGATCTGGTGCACCGGAAGCGATCTGAACGGTTCCAGCTGCAGGATGTAGCGGGCCATCACGACGCCGATCAACTGGGAAGCGACGAACTGCACGCGGATTCGTCCCGTGCCGGGTGGATTGTCAACGCGCGCACCGACTTCGGCGGTGATGACGTCTTCCAGGAAGATGCGGATCAGGTTGACATCGTCGCCCGCGAGCATCGAGCGCAGCGCCGCGATGAACCCGACGCCGAGCTCGGAGTCCCAGATCGGGAACAACAGCGACGGCAAGGTGCGGCCGAGTTCGTCGACAGGGGTGTCCCGCAACGGACCGAGCACCATCTGCGGGTCGATGGGAATGTGCACCGCGGCGGCGAAGAGCTGCTGCTTCGTTCCGAAGTAGTGATGCACCAGCGCCGCGTCGACACCGGCGGCGGACGCGATCGCCCGCACCGATGTGTTGTTGAAACCGTTGCGGGCGAACAGGTCCCGCGCACACGCCAGGATCGTCTCCTTGGTGTCCGACGTTCCGCTGGGCCGGCCGGGCGGTTTGCGGCGCGGCCGCGGCTGTGTCGCGGTCATGGGGTCCGGCGGCGCAGGGTCGCGGCGGCCAGGCACATGGTGACGACTGCGAACGCGATCACGATGACGATGTCGCGCATCGTGGTGCTGGTGATGTCGGCGTGGTCGGCCACCTGTTGGAGGGCCTCGAGCGCGTAGGTCGCGGGCAGTGCGTCACTGATCCACCGTAACCAGTCGGGCAGCATTTCGCGGGGAACGATGATGCCGCACAACAGCAACTGCGGGACGATCACCACCGGCATGAACTGTACGGCCTGGAACTCGGTGCGTGCGAAGGCACTGCACAGCAGACCCAGACCGACGCCCAGCACCGCGTTGATGATCGCGATCAGGAAGACCAGGGCGGGGCTGCCCGCGGTGTCGAACCCGAGGAACCAGAACGACACCAGGCAGGCCAGCGTCGCCTGGGCGGCGGCGGCCACCGAGAATGCCGATCCGTAGGCGGCCAGCAGATCCAGCCGGCGCAGGGGAGTGGTGAGGATCCGTTCCAATGTGCCCGAAACCCTTTCGCGCTGCATGGTTATCGAGGTGATCAGGAACATCACGATCAGCGGGAAGACGCCGAGCAGGATCAGACAGGCGTTGTTGAACGGCGACAGCGTGCCAGGACGGTGCGGCAGATCGTCGAACATGAAGTACATCAAGGTGATGACGGCGCTCGGCACCACCAGGATCATCGCCATGCTGCGATGATCGGCGGCGAGCTGACGCAGGATGCGGGCCGTCGTGGCCAGGTAGGGCTGCAGCGTCAGCCGGCTCTGGCCGCGGTGCTGCGCCGGATGATGGTCAGGAACGCTTCCTCCAGCGATGAACATCCGGTGTCCTCTCGTAGTTGGGTGGGCGTGGTGTGTCCGAGCAGACGGCCCTCGCGCATCAGCAGCAGTTCGCCGCAGTGGTCGGCCTCGTCCATCACATGGCTGGACACCAGCAGGGTGGTGCCGCCGCGGGCCAGCTGATCGAACTGCTCCCAGAGGTCGACGCGCAGTACCGGGTCCAGCCCGACGGTGGGTTCATCGAGCACCAGCAGGTCAGGTTTGGACACCAGCGCACAGGCCAACGATGCGCGCGTCCGCTGTCCGCCGGACATGTTGCCGCACAACGTAGTTCGGTGATCCTGGAGACCGACGGCGGCTATCGCCTCGTCGGCGGCGGTCTTGCCGGCGCCTGTCAATGCGGCGAAATAGCGCACGTTGTCGATGACGCGCAGATCGTTGTACACCGTCGGCTCCTGGGTCACATATCCCACGCGCCGACGCAGATCTGCCGATCCGCCCGGCTTCCCGAGGACCGTGACCGTGCCGCTCGTGATGATCTGGGTGCCGACGATGGCACGCATCAGGGTGGTCTTGCCGCAGCCGGACGGACCGAGCAATCCCGTGATGCTGCCGCGCCGGACCTGCAGGGACACGTCGTCGACCGCGCGCCGTTTGCCGCGGACAACCGTCAGGTTCTCGATCCGAATCGCCACGTCAGAGCGCTGATCCAGTAATTCACCATTCGATGAACTCATCATATGGTGAATAATCCGCTCGTGGCGTGGGCATGTCAATGGCAGGCGGTGGACCGGGCAGAATGGCAGGCCATGAGCCCCGAGTCACTCGCCGTCGATCCGGTCACCGCGGCTCGGCGGCTGCTCGGTGCCACGTTGTACGGCCGGGACGTGGTCGCCACCGTCGTGGAAGTCGAGGCCTATGGCGGTCCGCCGTCGGGGCCGTGGCCGGATGCGGCTGCGCACTCGTACCGCGGGCCGACGCCCCGGAGTGCGGTGATGTTCGGGCCGGCCGGGTACTTGTACACGTACCGCAGTCACGGAATCCATGTGTGCGCCAACGTCGTGTGTTGCACCGACGGGGTGGCGGGTGCCGTGTTGCTCCGTGCGGCCCGCGTGGTCGACGGTTGTGGTGTCGCCGCGGGCCGACGGCGCGCCGGCATCATGCCCGTCGCATACGCCCGGGGCCCGGGCAACCTGTGCGAAGCGCTCGGAATAACGTTGGCGGACAACGGTATTGACCTTTTTGATCGGCAATCGCCGGTCCGGATCGAACTCAACCCGCCACAGGAGGGCAGCGCCGGGCCGCGCGTGGGGGTCAGTCAGGCCGCCGACCGGGCCTGGCGGTTCTGGTTGCCGGGTACCCCCGAGGTGTCGAACTACCGGCGCAGTCCCCGGGCTCCCGCACCGGGGGAGAGCGACTGATGGCGGTCGGTGACCTGCGATAGGGGAAGATCGACGTCGTGAGTACTGGCATTCTCGATGAACTGGACTGGCGCGGCCTGATCGCGCAATCGACCGACCGTGAAGCGCTCGCCGCCGCGACCACCGATGGACCGCTCACTCTCTATGCCGGCTTCGACCCGACCGCACCCAGCCTGCACGCGGGACACCTGGTTCCGCTGCTCACGCTGCGGCGATTCCAGCAGGCCGGACACCGGCCGATCGTGCTGGCCGGTGGTGCCACCGGCATGATCGGCGATCCCCGCGACAACGGTGAGCGGACGATGAACACCACCGACACCGTCGCGGACTGGGCCGAACGTATCCGCGGCCAGCTCGAGCGGTTCGTCGAGTTCAACGATTCGGGCAACGGTGCGATCGTCGAGAACAACCTGTCCTGGACCGGGCCGATGTCGGCCATCGAATTCCTTCGTGACCTGGGCAAACACTTCTCGGTCAACGTCATGCTCGATCGCGACACCATCAAGCGGCGCCTCGAAGGCGACGGGATCTCGTACACCGAGTTCAGCTACATGCTCCTGCAGGCCAACGACTTCGTCGAGCTGTACAAGAAGCACGGCTGCAGCCTGCAGGTCGGTGGTTCTGACCAGTGGGGGAACATCATCGCGGGCGTCCGGCTGGTGCGCCAGAAACTGGGTGCGACCGCGCATGCGCTGACGGTTCCGCTGGTCACCTCGGCCGACGGCAAGAAGTTCGGCAAGTCGACCGGCGGCGGCAATCTGTGGCTCGACCCCGAGCTGACCAGCCCCTATGCCTGGTACCAGTACTTCGTGAACGCGGCCGACGCCGATGTCGTGGGCTACCTGCGCTGGTTCACCTTCCTGTCCGCCGATGAGCTCGGTGAACTCGCGACCGCCACCGCGGAGCGGCCCCACGAGCGCGCGGCGCAACGCCGGCTGGCCCGGGAATTGACCACGTTGGTGCACGGCCAGGCGGCGACCGACGCTGTCGAACTGGCCAGTCAGGCGCTGTTCGGACGCGCCGAGCTCGCGGATCTCGACGAGTCGACGCTCTCGGCGGCGCTGACCGAGGCCAGTAATGGCCAGGTCGCCGAGCTGACGCCAGGTGGTCCGGATGGGATCACCGACCTGTTGGTTGCGACGGGGCTGTCCAAGAGTCGTGGGGAAGCGCGCCGGACGGTGGCAGAAGGCGGCGTCTACGTGAACAACGCGCGCGTCGAAAGCGACGAGTGGGTACCACAGCCGACGGACTTTCTCGGTGAACGCTGGCTGGTGTTGCGGCGTGGCAAGCGCCACATCGCCGGGGTACGGCGGGTTGGCGGGTCCGGCCAAGGATGACGGCCCCTCTGACCAGGGGAAACGCTCCGCTGACCTGGCGATTTGACTCGCTGTTAGCCCTGCCGTAACTTATTCCAGGTCAGAGCGACACGGACAAGCGCCGGAGAGCGAAGACCAAATCCGAGAGTAACACCCATTAAGTTGGGAGTTCCTCACTGCCCGCACTACGGACCGCGGCTTTTAGCCGCGGGTTTGTTGCGCGGTCAGGCCGGGCGTGTTGTTTGAGAACTCAATAGTGTGTTTGGTGGTTTTTGTTTGTTGTTTTTTGACTGCACCTCGTGTTTTCCCGTTTGTGGGGTGTGGTTGTTTTTTTGATGCCAGTTTTTGGTGTCTTTTGTTTAGGTCAGATTGTTCTGAACTGGATTCTGCCCTGTCTGTGGATGGGGAGTTTTTGTTTGGAGAGTTTGATCCTGGCTCAGGACGAACGCTGGCGGCGTGCTTAACACATGCAAGTCGAACGGAAAGGCCCTTCGGGGTACTCGAGTGGCGAACGGGTGAGTAACACGTGGGTGATCTGCCCTGCACTTTGGGATAAGCCTGGGAAACTGGGTCTAATACCGAATAGGACCACGCGCTTCATGGTGTGTGGTGGAAAGCTTTTGCGGTGTGGGATGGGCCCGCGGCCTATCAGCTTGTTGGTGGGGTAATGGCCTACCAAGGCGACGACGGGTAGCCGGCCTGAGAGGGTGACCGGCCACACTGGGACTGAGATACGGCCCAGACTCCTACGGGAGGCAGCAGTGGGGAATATTGCACAATGGGCGCAAGCCTGATGCAGCGACGCCGCGTGAGGGATGACGGCCTTCGGGTTGTAAACCTCTTTCACCAGGGACGAAGCGCAAGTGACGGTACCTGGAGAAGAAGCACCGGCCAACTACGTGCCAGCAGCCGCGGTAATACGTAGGGTGCGAGCGTTGTCCGGAATTACTGGGCGTAAAGAGCTCGTAGGTGGTTTGTCGCGTTGTTCGTGAAAACTCACAGCTTAACTGTGGGCGTGCGGGCGATACGGGCAGACTAGAGTACTGCAGGGGAGACTGGAATTCCTGGTGTAGCGGTGGAATGCGCAGATATCAGGAGGAACACCGGTGGCGAAGGCGGGTCTCTGGGCAGTAACTGACGCTGAGGAGCGAAAGCGTGGGGAGCGAACAGGATTAGATACCCTGGTAGTCCACGCCGTAAACGGTGGGTACTAGGTGTGGGTTCCTTCCTTGGGATCCGTGCCGTAGCTAACGCATTAAGTACCCCGCCTGGGGAGTACGGCCGCAAGGCTAAAACTCAAAGGAATTGACGGGGGCCCGCACAAGCGGCGGAGCATGTGGATTAATTCGATGCAACGCGAAGAACCTTACCTGGGTTTGACATGCACAGGACGCCGGCAGAGATGTCGGTTCCCTTGTGGCCTGTGTGCAGGTGGTGCATGGCTGTCGTCAGCTCGTGTCGTGAGATGTTGGGTTAAGTCCCGCAACGAGCGCAACCCTTGTCCTATGTTGCCAGCGGGTTATGCCGGGGACTCGTAGGAGACTGCCGGGGTCAACTCGGAGGAAGGTGGGGATGACGTCAAGTCATCATGCCCCTTATGTCCAGGGCTTCACACATGCTACAATGGCCGGTACAAAGGGCTGCGATGCCGTGAGGTGGAGCGAATCCTTTCAAAGCCGGTCTCAGTTCGGATCGGGGTCTGCAACTCGACCCCGTGAAGTCGGAGTCGCTAGTAATCGCAGATCAGCAACGCTGCGGTGAATACGTTCCCGGGCCTTGTACACACCGCCCGTCACGTCATGAAAGTCGGTAACACCCGAAGCCGGTGGCCTAACCCTTGTGGAGGGAGCCGTCGAAGGTGGGATCGGCGATTGGGACGAAGTCGTAACAAGGTAGCCGTACCGGAAGGTGCGGCTGGATCACCTCCTTTCTAAGGAGCACCATTTACATGCCCTGATCCAGGGTTTCCCCCATGCCGGCAACAGTGCCGGGGTTCATGGTTGGGATTGTCGCCGGCGCCTGTAGTGGGCTTGCCCGGCGGGTGCATATGACAACAAACGCTGATCAGCTGGGATGACACGTTGATCGAAAGAATTGCCAGACACACTGTTGGGTCCTGAGACAACAGGCCCGTTCGCTCCCCTCCTCATGTGGGGGTGGGAGACGCCCCGGTTGCGGGGTGGGGGTTGTTGTTGCCTCACCGGTTTTGGTGGTGGGGTGTGGTGTTTGATTCGTGGATAGTGGTTGCGAGCATCTAACGCGCGCAGAAATGGTGGCCGGCGGCTTTCGGGTCGTTGGTTTTTCCGTCTGTGTGTTGTTGATGTGCAATTTTGATTCTTGTTTTCAATTGGTTTTTGTGCGTAAGTGTTTAAGGGCGCATGGTGGATGCCTTGGCATCAGAGGCCGATGAAGGACGTAGGAGGCTGCGATAAGCCTCGGGGAGTTGCCAACCGAGCGTTGATCCGAGGATGTCCGAATGGGGAAACCCAGCACGAGTGATGTCGTGTTACCCGCACCTGAATATATAGGGTGTGGGAGGTAACGCGGGGAAGTGAAACATCTCAGTACCCGTAGGAAGAGAAAACAATTGTGATTCCGTGAGTAGTGGCGAGCGAAAGCGGATGAGGCTAAACCGTATGCATGTGATACCGGGTAGGGGTTGTGTGTGCGGGGTTGTGGGACCTATCTTTCCAGTTCTACCTGGCTGGAGGGCAGTAAGAAAATGTCGTGGTTAACGGAAGTGGCTTGGGATGGCCTGCCGTAGAGGGTGAGAGTCCCGTACGTGAAAACCCGATGTCTGCCTTGATGGTGTTCCCGAGTAGCAGCGGGCCCGTGAAATCTGCTGTGAATCTGCCGAGACCACTCGGTAAGCCTAAATACCTTCTGATGACCGATAGCGGATTAGTACCGTGAGGGAATGGTGAAAAGTACCCCGGGAGGGGAGTGAAATAGTACCTGAAACCGTGTGCCTACAATCCGTCAGAGCCCTCATTGTGGGGTGATGGCGTGCCTTTTGAAGAATGAGCCTGCGAGTCAGGGACATGTCGCGAGGTTAACCCGTGGGGGGTAGCCGTAGCGAAAGCGAGTCTGAATAGGGCGTATCCACGCAAGTGGTGTAGTGGCATGTTCTGGACCCGAAGCGGAGTGATCTACCCATGGCCAGGGTGAAGCGCGGGTAAGACCGCGTGGAGGCCCGAACCCACTTAGGTTGAAGACTGAGGGGATGAGCTGTGGGTAGGGGTGAAAGGCCAATCAAACTCCGTGATAGCTGGTTCTCCCCGAAATGCATTTAGGTGCAGCGTTGCGTGTTTCTTGCCGGAGGTAGAGCTACTGGATGGCCGATGGGCCTCACCAGGTTACTGACGTCAGCCAAACTCCGAATGCCGGTAAGACAAAAGCGTGGCAGTGAGACGGCGGGGGATAAGCTCCGTGCGTCGAGAGGGAAACAGCCCAGATCGCCGACTAAGGCCCCTAAGCGTGTGCTAAGTGGAAAAGGATGTGCAGTCGCGAAGACAACCAGGAGGTTGGCTTAGAAGCAGCCACCCTTGAAAGAGTGCGTAATAGCTCACTGGTCAAGTGATTGTGCGCCGATAATGTAGCGGGGCTCAAGCACACCGCCGAAGTCGCGGCATCCGCAAGGATGGGTAGGGGAGCGTCCTGCATCCGGTGAAGCAGCCGAGTGATCGAGTTGTGGAGGGTGTGGGAGTGAGAATGCAGGCATGAGTAGCGAATAGGCAAGTGAGAACCTTGCCCGCCGAAAGACCAAGGGTTCCTGGGGCAGGCCAGTCCGCCCAGGGTGAGTCGGGACCTAAGGCGAGGCCGACAGGCGTAGTCGATGGACAACGGGTTGATATTCCCGTACCCGTGTGTGTGCGTCCGTGATGAATCCATTGTGCTAACCATCCAAATGGCACGTGATGATCCTTTCGGGGATCACGTGTTGCCGGCTGCGTGGGACCCTGGTGGGTAGTAGTCAAGCGATGGGGTGACGCAGGAAGGTAGCCGTACCGGTCAGTGGTAATACCGGGGTAAGCCTGTAGGACGAACGATAGGCAAATCCGTCGTTCACATGTCTGAGAGGTGATGCATAGCCGAGTGAGGCGAATTCGGTGATCCTATGCTGCCAAGAAAAGCCTCTAGCGAGTGCACACATGGCCCGTACCCCAAACCAACACAGGTGGTCAGGTAGAGAATACTAAGGCGTACGAGTTAACTATGGTTAAGGAACTCGGCAAAATGCCCCCGTAACTTCGGGAGAAGGGGGACCTCCATACCGTCAAGGCACTTGCTGCCGGCAGCGGGAGGGGGTGGCACAAACCAGTGAGAAGCGACTGTTTACTAAAAACACAGGTCCGTGCGAAGTCGCAAGACGATGTATACGGACTGACGCCTGCCCGGTGCTGGAAGGTTAAGAGGACCTGTTAACTCCTTCGGGGGTGAAGCGGAGAATTTAAGCCCCAGTAAACGGCGGTGGTAACTATAACCATCCTAAGGTAGCGAAATTCCTTGTCGGGTAAGTTCCGACCTGCACGAATGGCGTAACGACTTCTCAACTGTCTCAACCATAGACTCGGCGAAATTGCACTACGAGTAAAGATGCTCGTTACGCGCGGCAGGACGAAAAGACCCCGGGACCTTCACTACAACTTGGTATTGGAGTTCGGTACGGTTTGTGTAGGATAGGTGGGAGACTGTGAAGCGCACACGCCAGTGTGTGTGGAGTCGTTGTTGAAATACCACTCTGATCGTATTGGGCTTCTAACCTCGGACCGTCTATCCGGTCCAGGGACAGTGCCTGGTGGGTAGTTTAACTGGGGCGGTTGCCTCCTAAAATGTAACGGAGGCGCCCAAAGGTTCCCTCAACCTGGACGGCAATCAGGTGTTGAGTGTAAGTGCACAAGGGAGCTTGACTGCGAGACGTACATGTCGAGCAGGGACGAAAGTCGGGACTAGTGATCCGGCACCCCCGAGTGGAAGGGGTGTCGCTCAACGGATAAAAGGTACCCCGGGGATAACAGGCTGATCTTCCCCAAGAGTCCATATCGACGGGATGGTTTGGCACCTCGATGTCGGCTCGTCGCATCCTGGGGCTGGAGCAGGTCCCAAGGGTTGGGCTGTTCGCCCATTAAAGCGGCACGCGAGCTGGGTTTAGAACGTCGTGAGACAGTTCGGTCTCTATCCGCCGCGCGCGTCAGAAACTTGAGGAAACCTGTCCCTAGTACGAGAGGACCGGGACGGACGAACCTCTGGTCTACCAGTTGTCCCACCAGGGGCACCGCTGGATAGCTACGTTCGGACAGGATAACCGCTGAAAGCATCTAAGCGGGAAACCTCTTCCAAGACCAGGTTTCTCACCCTTTTAGAGGGATAAGGCCCCCCGCAGACCACGGGATCGATAGACCAGACCTGCACACTTAGCAATAAGTTTAGGGAACTGGCACTAACCGGCCGAAAACTTACACACACCCAAAAAAACCAACGTGTGTAAACAAGAACATTGCACACCAACGTGCCTCGCAACCACAATCCACACCGAAGAATCACACAGACCACACCCCACCACCAAACAACCCACAGGGTTAACGCTGGTGGAGGCGTAAAATGAATAGAGTTACGGCGGCAACAGCGGCAGGGAAACGCCCGGTCCCATCCCGAACCCGGAAGCTAAGCCTGCCAGCGCCGATGATACTGCCCTGCACGGGCGGAAAAGTAGGACACCGCCGAACACAAATTAGGAATCACCCCCCACATTTATGTGGGGGGTGATTCTATTTGAGGAATTTCCATTTCTCGGCTCGGAAATGGCCCGCTGCCGGTGTCCGATTGCTTCGGCGCCGGTGTCTGGAGGGCGGGTTTCGCGAGCAAAGTTCGGCCAGTGACAGGTCGGGCCGTATTCTGACCTGAGATTTCGTAGGAAAGGTTCCAGTGGTCGACAACAGGCAGGGCGGCGATCGCCGCCCCTCGCGCAGAGACGACGGCGACGCACGACGCGGGCAGCGGCCGCAGCGTGACCGCGCGCAGGCCCCCAGGCGCCCCGGTTCAGATCGGAACGGCCGGCCGCCGCAGTCCCGTGATGGCGTGACGCCGTCCGATCGCCCGGCCGGCCCCCGGCTGCCCGACGATGTCGAAGCCAAGCAGCTCTCGCCCGAGGTCCGTCGTGAACTGACGACGCTCGACAAGGCGACCGCGGACTATGTGGCCAAGCACCTCGTCATGGCCGGCGACCTGCTGGAAGAAGATCCGGAAGCCGCCCTCGAGCACGCGCGTGCCGCGCGGAACCGGGCGTCGCGGATCGCGGCGATCCGGGAGGCCGTCGGCATCGCGGCATACCACTGTGGTGACTGGGCGCAGGCCCTTTCCGAGCTGCGTGCCGCCCGACGGATGGGCAGCAAGTCTCCGCTGCTGGCCCTCATCGCCGACTGTGAGCGAGGTGTCGGCCGTCCGGAGCGCGCCATCGAGTTGGGTCGCAGCCCCGAAGCCGAACAGCTCACCGGTGACGACGCCGACGAACTGAAGATCGTCCTGGCTGGTGCACGCTGCGATCTCGGCCAGCCGGCGCAGGCGCTGGCACTGCTGTCCAACCCGCCGCTGGATTCCACCCGGACGGGCCAGACGGCAGCTCGCCTGTTCTATGTATATGCCGAGACGCTGTTGGCTCTGGACCGCAAGGACGACGCACTCCAGTGGTTCCTGCATGCAGCAGCCGCGGACCTGGAAGGCGTCACGGACGCCGAGGACCGCGTCGCCGAATTGGGCTGACGTGACGACGCTGGCTCAGCTGCACGACTGCTTGCTCCTGGACCTCGACGGCACTGTCTTCCGTGGTCATGAGGCCACCGAAGGTGCGGTCGACGCCCTTGCCGCGGTCACGTCGCGCAAGCTTTATGTGACCAACAATGCGTCGCGAAGCCCGGCAGAGGTGGCGGACCACCTCGACGCGCTCGGCTTCTGCGCGCATGCCGACGACGTGGTGACCAGCGCCCAGAGTGCGGCGCACCTGCTCGCGCTACAGCTACCCGCGGGCGCCAAGGTTCTGGTCATCGGTACGGATGCGCTGGCCGCTGAGGTCGCCAATGCCGGCCTGCAGCCGGTACGGCAGTTCACCGACGGGCCGGTCGCGGTGGTCCAGGGGCATTCGCCCCAGACCGGGTGGGCCGACCTCGCCGAAGCGGCGCTGACCATCCGGGCCGGTGGCCTGTGGGTGGCGGCCAACAGCGACAAGACGCTGCCGTCGGAGCGGGGGCTGCTCCCGGGGAACGGCTCGATGGTCGCCGCACTGCAGACCGCCACCGAACAGGTGCCGCAGGTCGCCGGTAAGCCGCAGCCCACGTTGATGAACGACGCCCTGGCCCGCGGTCAGTATGGAACCCCGTTGGTCGTCGGCGACCGGCTCGACACCGATATCGCAGGGGCGAATGCCGCCGGACTGCCCAGCCTGATGGTGCTGACCGGGGTGAACACCGCCGCCGACATGGTGCACGCCGTCCCCGGCGAGCGTCCCGACTACCTGGCGCCCGACCTGCGCTCGCTGGCGGCGCCTGCGGATGCCTTGCGAGTCGGGCCGCACCCCGCGTGGCGGGTCGAGATGTCCGGCAACGAGGTCACCGTCCACGCCACCGGCGAACCCGTTGACGACGAACTGTCGGTGGTCCGCGCGACGGCCGGTGCCGTATGGTCCGGCGCCGTCTCGGGTCGGGTGCGCATCGCGGCCGGGGACGACACGGCACGCGCGGCATTGGATCGGTGGTCGCTGCTCGACGGCACCGATCCGCTAGCGTGAACATCGCTATGAGTACCGATCCTGACCAGATCCGCGAGGACATCGCGGTCCTGCTGTCCCATCTCCCGGATTTGTCCGGCGAGGGCGACGAGACACCGGACCTCGAGGCTGTCGCGGCGGGTTTGGACCACGCCCACAATCTGCTGGTCCGGGCCCTGGAATCGGTCGAGAAGGGGTGACGGGCACGTGACGCGACGCGCACGTGTTGATGCCGAACTCGTCCGGCGGGGGCTCGCCCGGTCTCGTCAACAAGCCGCCGAACTGATCGAGGCCGGCCGCGTGACCATCGACGGTATGCGGGCATCGAAAGCCTCGACGGCGGTGACTCCCGCGGCCAATCTCCTGGTCGCCGAATCCACCGAGCGCAGCTGGGTGTCCCGTGGCGCGCACAAGCTGATCGGGGCGCTCGACGCGTTCGGCGTCTCACCCGAGGGACGACGCTGCCTGGACGCCGGTGCGTCCACCGGCGGATTCACCGAGGTACTGCTGGACCGCGGAGCCCGCGAGATAGTCGCGGCCGACGTCGGCTACGGCCAGTTGGCCTGGTCGTTGCGCTCTGATGATCGCGTCATCGTCATGGAGCGGACGAACGTGCGGGAGCTGACGGCCGAGGCCATCGGTGGCCCGGTCGACCTGGTCGTGGCCGATCTGTCGTTCATCTCGTTGGCCACGGTCCTACCGGCACTGACCGCATGTGCGTCGGCCCTAGCCGATATCGTTCCCATGGTGAAGCCGCAGTTCGAGGTGGGCAAGGATCGAGTTGGAGCCGGTGGTGTGGTTTCCGACCCGGAATTGCGCGCCGATGCGGTGCTGACGGTCGCGCGGCGCGCCGCGGAACTCGGCTGGCATGCGGTCGACGTCACCGCCAGCCCACTGCCCGGCCCGTCGGGCAACGTCGAGTACTTCCTGCGGCTGCGGGCCACGACCGATCAACCGCTGCAGGGCGACGCGCTCGTCGCAGCCGTCGGCCGCGCGGTCGCCGAGGGGCCGCAGTGACGCGCGAACGCACCGTCCTGCTGGTGATCCACACCGGCCGCGACGAAGCCACCGAAACCGCAACCCGTGTCGAAAAAGTACTGGGCGACAACGGAATCGGTTTGCGCGTGCTCGCCGCCGAAGCCGTCGACCGGGGGGCTCTGCACCTGGCCCCGGACCACATGCGCGCGATGGGCGTCGACATCACGGTCGTCGATCCCGACAGCCATGCGGCCGAGGGCTGTGAACTGGTCCTGGTGCTCGGCGGTGACGGCACCTTCCTGCGGGCAGCCGAGCTGGCCCGCAATGCCGAGATCCCCGTGGTCGGGGTCAACCTCGGACACATCGGGTTCCTGGCGGAGGCCGAGGCCGAGGCCATCGACCATGTGCTCGAGCGCATCATCAACAAGGACTACCGGGTCGAAGAGCGGATGACGCTCGACATCGGGGTCCGCGTCGACGGTGAGATCGTGCAGCGCGGCTGGGCGCTCAACGAAGCCAGCCTGGAGAAGAGCAGCCGGTTCGGTGTGCTGAACGTGGTGCTCGAGGTCGACGGCCGTCCGGTCTCGGCGTTCGGCTGCGACGGCGTGCTGGTGTCGGCCCCCACTGGATCCACCGCCTATGCCTTCTCCGCGGGCGGCCCGATTCTGTGGCCCGACCTCGAAGCAATCCTGGTGGTACCCAACAACGCTCACGCCCTGTTCGCCCGTCCCATGGTGACCAGCCCCGACGCATCGATCGCGATCGAGGTCGAAGCGGGCAACAATGACGCCATGGTGTTCTGCGACGGCCGCCGCCAGATGGTGGTCCCGGCCGGTGGCCGGCTGGAGGTCACCCGCTGCGAAGTCTCGCTGAAATGGGTTCGACTCGACAGCGCCCCGTTCTCCGACCGTTTGGTGCGCAAATTCCGGTTGCCGGTGAAAGGGTGGCGCGGCCAGTAATGCTGACCGAGATTCGCATCGAGGCGCTCGGCGCCATCAGTGCGGCCACTGCCGAATTCGGCCGTGGTCTGACTGTGCTGACCGGCGAGACCGGTACCGGTAAGACCATGGTGGTCACCAGCCTGCACCTGTTGGGGGGCGCGCGCGCCGACCCCAGCCGGGTGCGTTCGGGTTCGGCCCGCGCTGTCGTCGAAGGCCGTTTCACCACAACCGAACTCGGCGACGGGGTGTCCGAGCGGGTCGATGAGATTCTCGAGGCCTCCGGCGCCGACCGCGATGACGACGGCAGCGTCATCGCCGCGCGTTCGGTGAGCAAGGACGGGCCGTCGCGCGCATACCTGGGTGGCCGGAGTGTGCCGGCGAAATCGCTGGCCACGTTCACCACGGAATTGCTTGCCTTGCACGGGCAGAATGATCAGCTGCGACTCATGCGTCCCGACGAGCAGCGCGGCGCGCTGGACCGCTACGTCGACGTGACCGGGCTGCTGGCCAAATACCGCAAGCTGCGGGACGAATGGCTCACTGCCCGACGAGATTTGATCGACCGCCGCAACCGGGCGCGGGATCTCGCCATGGAGGCGGACCGGCTGCAGTTCGGGCTGGGGGAGATCGACGCGGTGGCGCCGGAAGCCGGCGAGGACGACGCGTTGGTCGCCGACATCCGCCGGCTGTCCGAGCTGGATGCGCTGCGGGACGCCGCGCAGACGGCCCGCGCGGCGCTGTCCGGCGAACTCGGCGATGGCCCGTCGGACGACGCCACGTCGGCACTCGATGCCGCGGCGCAGGCCAAGTCGGTGTTGTCGGCGACGGACGACGCCGTGCTGCGTGCCCTCGGCGATCGCCTGGCCGAGGCGCTTGCGGTGATCGGTGACGTGTCCGGTGAACTCGGTGACTATCTTTCCGAATTGCCCAGCGACGCAAGCACTCTGGAATCCAAGCTGGCGCGCCAGGCTGAGCTGCGCAACCTCACCCGCAAGTACGCCGCGGACATCGACGGGGTACTGCAGTGGGCGGCCGACGCCCGGCAGCGGCTGTCGCAGCTCGACGTCTCGGAAGAAGCCCTGGCCGAACTGCAGAAACAGGTCGACGAACGGCACGACAAGGTGGTGCTGGCCGCCGCCGAGGTCACCAAGGCCCGCACCAAGGCGTCGAAGTCCCTGGCGAAGGCGGTGACCGCGGAGCTCGCCGGTCTGGCGATGGGCGGCGCCGGATTCAGCATCACGGTGTCACCGCTGGAGGCGCGCGCCGACGACAGCGCGCCGCTGACCTTGCCCGACGGCACCCTCGTGCATGCCGGGCACGACGGCGTCGACGCCGTCGAGTTCGGTTTCACGCCGCACAGCGGTTCGGACGTGCTGCCGCTGGCCAAGAGTGCGTCCGGTGGCGAGTTGTCGCGCGTGATGCTCGCCCTGGAAGTGGTGCTGTCGGCGTCCGCCGAAGGCACCACCATGGTGTTCGACGAGGTCGACGCCGGTGTCGGTGGCCGCGCCGCCGTGCAGATCGGCAAGCGCCTGGCCCGGCTGGCCCGTACCCACCAGGTCATCGTCGTGACGCACCTGCCGCAGGTCGCGGCCTACGGCGACGTGCACCTGGTGGTGGAGAGCGGCCCGAAGTCGAGCCGCGTGGTGCGCCTCGAGGACGAGGACCGGGTCGCTGAGTTGGCCCGCATGCTGGCCGGACTCGGCGACACCGACAGTGGTCGTGCGCATGCTCGCGAGCTGCTCGAGGCGGCGCAGCAGGAGCATGCGGCGCCTTAGGGGTTGGCGGGCGACAGCTCGGCCTGTCCCCATCTGAGTGGACTGACGTCTGTCAGCTCGATCACCTCATCCACGGTGAATTCCACCGAACATTGCGGGCCGTCGTCCCAGATGATCTCGGCGGTGCCGGTCAGCTGCAGCGTGGTCCCGGTCTGCCAGTCGGGGATCAGCAGTCCGGCGCGCGGGTTGGCGCTGATGTTGCCCAGCGTCATGAACATCGAATTGCCTCGGTAGTCCGGCCAGCGCAGCCGGTTCGGCGAAAGCACCTGCAGGAAGCCGGGATTGCCGCCGCGGTGCGACGCATCGGCGTTCCCGTCCGGATCGGCCGACCCGATGAAGAAGGTGTCGGTGCGGGCGACTACGCGCTGCAGACGCTCATCGAGGACGTCGGCGTGACGGACTTCCGGACGATGCGTCTCCTCGGCGACACCGTCGATGTACCTGCGCGAGATGTACTTCGGGCAGTTCGAGTACACCTGGTCGGGGTGGATACGGAGCCCGTCATCGGTCGGTTGGGCGACGCCGTTGACCCGCATGCGGCGCCGGGTCTGCGGTTCGATCGCGATCATGCCGACCTGCTGGCCCGGCCGGCGTACGACATCGTGCAGCGGATCGCCAGGCACGGGCAGGGCGTCGACCACGATGGTGTGGTCGTCGTCGGCGTGCACGAACCCGGCGGGGCCGGTGACCAAACTGGCCCAGACGCGGCCCGCGTCGTCTGTCGCGGCGAGGACCACCATGGGCTGCTCGGCCAGGAAGGCCGCCGCGGCGGCCGGAATCTCCGTACGGATCATCCGGCCGACGCGGACAGCGATCTCCGCCTGGCCCATGCGCCGCTGCACTTCCAGCTCACCGGCGTGGTAGGCAGTCATGGCGCGGCTCAGAAGAATCCGCAGGTGGGGGCGGCGCCGCTCGGTGCCGGAGCGGTCTCGGCGCCGCTCGGAGCGTAGATCTCCAGCCGGATGCCGTCGGGGTCGGTGAAGAAGATGCCGCCCGAGGCCGCGCCCTCGCCGTGTGCCACCACGCCGTCGTGGGCGAACGTCACGCCCAGCTCTTTGAGTGCGGCCTCCACCGTCTGAACCTGCTCGATGGTGTCGACCTGGAACGACAGGTGGTGCAGACCCGGGCTGCGGGTGGAGAACGCGCCGTCGCTCTGCTGCCACAACGTCAGCCGCAGGGTGCCCTCGGAACCCAGGAAGGCGAAGCGGTGGTCGCCCTCGTCGCTGATGCCGAGCTGTTCGAAACCCAAAGCACGCCGGTAGAAGTCGACGGATCGCGACAGGTCGGTGACGTTGAGCCCGACGTGGCCGGGGGCGAGCTTGGGGGTGATGGCGGTGGTCATCGGTTCCTCCGTTGTAACTGTTGATCTGACATTTGAAGGTTAGAATCGGAGGCGCAACGTGTCAACCACCAAAATGAAAATAGATGGTTAGTGGACTGTCGGGAGGCTGTCGATGCAGGAGAGGCGGTTAATCTCAGCTATGCGTGATCCGCGCCCGCACGTCGGCGAACCTCTCGCGCTGGATCTGCTGAACACCCGGTGGATGTCGGCGGAGGGGCCCCGGGATCTCCTGACCGACGTGGCGGGACTCCGATGTTGGTTGGTGGCCAACGGTCTCGACGATCGTTGTGAATCCGATGAGAAGACCCGCGCGGCCCTGCTGCGGGCGCGCGAAGCCATCCTGCAGGTGGTCACCGACGGCGCGGCCGACGAGTTGAACGCTGTCCTGGACCATGGCCGTATCCGGCGGTCCCTCGCGGAGTCCGGGCCGCACGACGATGTGGACGTGCCCCGATCCGAATGGCTGCCCGGTTGGCTCGCGGCCGACAACCTGCTGCAGCTGCTGGCGGAATCGGCCGGCCGGATCAAGCAGTGCGCGCACCCGCACTGCGTGCTGTGGTTCTACGACACGTCGAAGAACGGCGCCCGGCGCTGGCACTCGATGACCACGTGCGGCAACCGTGCCAAGGCCGCCCGGCACTATGCGGCGAAGCGAGATTGAGACCATTCGGCTGTTACGGATGTGACAAAAGAAAACTTCTGAGGCTGTTGTTACGGCGCGCCTCCACCTCTACTTGAGGGTTCATCGACAGAATCGACGCATGAAGATGGCAGCGCTGCTCACCCGAAATGCCGGACCGAAGCCGGGCGTGACTGGAACCGCCCGCGTTGACCGTGACATCGACCGACTGCTGCGACGCGTCGGCCCGGGGGACATCGTCGTTCTCGATGCACTCGACCTCGACCGCATCACCGCCGACGCGCTGGTGGAGGCCGAGGTCGCCGCCGTGGTGAACGCCTCGTCGTCGATCTCCGGCCGCTACCCGAACCTGGGGCCGGAAGTGCTTGTCGCCAACGGGGTTACGTTGATCGACGAGACCGGCCCAGAGGTCTTCAAGAAGGTCAAGGACGGCGCCAAGGTGCGGCTGCACAACGGCGGCATCTACAACGGCGATCGCCGTCTGGTCCTCGGCAACGAGCGCAACGACGAGCAGATCCACGAGATGATGCACGAGGCCAAGAGTGGCCTCGTGGCGCACCTGGAGGCGTTCGCCGGCAACACGATCGAGTTCATCCGCAGTGAGAGCCCGCTGCTGATCGACGGCATGGGCATCCCGGACATCGACGTCGACGTGAACCGCCGGCACGTCGTGGTGGTCACCGACGACCCGAGCGCCGAGGCTGACCTGAAGGCCATCAAGCCGTTCATCAAGGAGTACCAGCCGGTGCTCGTCGGTGTCGGCGCCGGCGCCGACACGCTGCGCAAGGCCGGCTACCGTCCCGCGCTGATCGTCGGCGATCCCGAGGAGATGAGCGCCGATGTGCTGCGGTCCGGTGCCCAGGTGGTGCTGCCGGCCGACGCCGACGGCCACGCGAAAGGTCTTGAGCGCATTCAGGATCTGGGCGTCGGTGCCATGACGTTCCCGGCCGCCGGCTCGGCCGCGGACCTGGCGCTGCTGCTCGTCGACCACCACGGCGCCGCGCTGATCGTCACCGCCGGCCACCGCGCCAACATCGAAGAGTTCTTCGACCGCACACGGCAGTCCAGCACCCCGTCGACGTTCCTGACCCGCCTGAAGGTGGGGGAGAAGCTGGTCGACGCGAAAGCCGTTGCGACGCTGTACCGCAGCCGCGTCTCCGGCGGCGCCATCGCACTGCTGGTCCTGGCGATGCTGGTCGCCGTCATCGTGGCGCTGTACGTCGCGCGCGCCGACGCCACCGTCCTGCACCTGGTGACCGACTACTGGAACCGCTTCCTGCTGTGGGCCCAGGGATTGGTGAGCTAGCTCCGGCGATGATTTCCCTACGCTCGCATGCGATCTCACTGGCCGCGGTGTTCCTGGCGCTGGCCATCGGGGTGATGCTCGGTTCCGGTCTGCTGTCCAACACGCTGCTGTCCGGACTGCGTGACGACAAACACGAGTTGCAGAACCAGATCAACGCCCTCACCGACGAGAAGAACGCACTGAACCAGAAGCTCAGTGCGGCAGGCGAGTTCGATGCCCAGATGTCGCCGCGCATGGTGCGTGACGCGCTGGCGGGGAAATCTGTCGTGGTGTTCCGCACCCCGGACGCCGCCACCGACGACGTCGACGCGGCCGCGAAACTGATTGCGGCCGCCGGGGGTTCGGTGACGGGGACCATCGCGCTGACGCAGCAGTTCGTGGACGCCAACGCCTCGGAGAAGCTGCTGTCGGTGGTGAACTCGCCGATCGTGCCGGCCGGACGTCAGCTGAGCACCCGGACCGTCGACCAGGGCTCGCAGGCCGGTGACCTGCTGGGCATCACGCTGCTGCGCGACCGCAACCCGGCGGTCCTGCCCGTCGACGACATGCAGCGCGACACCGTGCTCGCGACGCTGCGCGACACCGGGTTCGTCACCTACGGCTCGCAGCGCATCGGGGTCGCGGACAGCGCACTGATCGTCACCGGCGGCGCCCTGGGCGATGACGCCGGCAATCGCGGGGCGACGGTGGCCCGCCTGGCCTCGGGCCTGGCGCCGCACGGTGCGGGCACGCTCGTGGCCGGCCGGGACGGCTGCGCGTCGGGCACCGCGGCCGTCGCCGTCGTGCGTTCGGATGCCGGTCTGTCCGGCGCGGTCGGCACCGTCGACGACGTCAACAGCCAGGCCGGCCGGATCACCACGGTCCTGTCGCTGCAGCAACTCATCGCCGGCGGCCATCCGGCGCAGCTCGGTATCGGTCGTGGCGCCAGCTCGGTGACGGTCCTGCAGTAATTCGCGCCGCAGTGCGCCGTGGTGACCGTCACCGGCGCGTCAGTCCCAGCTCGGGCCGGTCGGTGATAGGGTGAAATTCCGTGGGTCGGCAGGCCCCAGGTAGCTCAACCGCTACGTTGCCCCATCACCACGGAGGTCGTTCTTGGCATCGCTACGCAGGCACCCACAGGCCGCGACGAAGCACATTTTTGTCAGCGGCGGGGTCGCTTCCTCGCTCGGTAAGGGTCTGACCGCCAGCAGTCTTGGCCAATTGCTCACCGCGCGTGGTCTGCACGTGACGATGCAGAAGCTGGACCCGTACCTCAACGTCGACCCCGGCACCATGAACCCGTTCCAGCACGGCGAGGTGTTCGTCACCGAGGACGGCGCCGAGACCGACCTGGACATCGGCCACTACGAGCGCTTCCTGGACCGCAACCTGTCGCGGTCGGCGAACGTCACCACCGGCCAGGTGTACTCCGAGGTCATCGCCAAGGAGCGTCGCGGCGACTACCTCGGCGACACCGTCCAGGTGATCCCGCACATCACCGACGAGATCAAGAGCCGCATCCTCGAGATGGCGCTGCCCGATGCCCAGGGCAAGCGCCCCGACGTGGTGATCACCGAAATCGGCGGCACCGTAGGCGATATCGAGTCGCAGCCGTTCCTGGAGGCGGCCCGCCAGGTCCGCCACGACGTCGGCCGGGAGAACGTCTTCTTCCTGCACGTATCGCTGGTGCCGTACCTGGCCCCGTCGGGCGAGCTGAAGACCAAGCCCACCCAGCACTCGGTGGCCGCGCTGCGCAGCATCGGTATCACGCCGGACGCGCTGATCCTGCGCTGCGACCGCGATGTGCCGGAGCCGCTGAAGAACAAGATCGCGCTGATGTGCGACGTCGACATCGACGGCGTCATCTCGACGCCGGACGCCCCGTCGATCTACGACATCCCCAAGGTGCTGCACCGCGAGGAACTCGACGCCTACGTGGTGCGCCGGCTCAACCTGCCGTTCCGCGACGTGGACTGGTCGGAGTGGGACGACCTGCTGCGCCGCGTGCACGAGCCCAAGGAGACGGTGCGAATCGCCTTGGTGGGCAAGTACATCGACCTGTCCGACGCGTACCTGTCGGTGGCCGAGGCGCTGCGCGCCGGTGGGTTCGCCCACCACTCGAAGGTCGAGATCCGCTGGGTCGCCTCCGACGACTGCGAGACCGAGCAGGGTGCGGCCGCCGCACTCGGCGACGTGCACGGCGTGCTGATCCCGGGTGGCTTCGGCATCCGCGGCATCGAGGGCAAGCTCGGCGCCATCAGCTACGCCCGCCGCCAGCGGCTGCCGCTGCTGGGCCTGTGCCTCGGGTTGCAGTGCATCGTCATCGAGGCCGCGCGGTCCGTCGGCATCAGCGGCGCCAACTCGGCGGAGTTCGACGAGCACACGCCGGACCCGGTGATCGCCACCATGGCCGACCAGCTCGACGCGGTGGCCGGTGAGGCCGACCTCGGCGGCACCATGCGCCTCGGTGCGTATCCGGCCGTGCTGCAGGCGGATTCGATCGTGGCCAAGGCCTACGACGCGACCGAGGTCTCCGAACGCCACCGGCACCGCTACGAGGTGAACAACGCCTACCGCGACCGTATCTCCGAGAGCGGGCTGAAGTTCTCCGGCACGTCGCCGGACGGCCAGCTGGTCGAGTTCGTGGAGTACGACGCCGACCTGCACCCGTTCCTGGTCGGCACGCAGGCGCACCCGGAGCTCAAGAGCCGCCCGACGCGTCCGCACCCGCTGTTCGCGTCGTTCATCGGGGCGTCGCTGGACTACAAGGCCGCCGAACGCCTGCCGCTCGAGGAGATCGACTCCGAGGTGCACGGCGCCGGATCGCATGCGGAGGGTTCGGACGAGGATGCCGAGCAGCTGCAAGAATCCCGTGGCTGACCACGATTTCGCCACGCTTTCGAGCGAAACCGTCTATGTAGGAAAGATTTTCGCGTTGCGGGCCGACGAGGTCGCGATGCCCGGTGGTGGCTCGGCGCGCCGTGAGGTGGTCGAGCACTACGGGGCGGTCGCGGTGGTCGCGCTCGACGACGACGGGAACCTGGTACTGGTGTACCAATATCGGCATCCGATCGGGCGGCGGCTGTGGGAGCTGCCCGCCGGGCTGCTCGATATGGGTGACGAGCCGCCGCACGTCACCGCGGCGCGCGAACTCGAAGAGGAAACCGGCCTGGCTGCCGCACACTGGCAGCTGCTGCTCGACGTCGACTCGGCGCCCGGATTCAGCGACGAGAGCGTGCGAATCTACCTGGCCACCGGCCTGACCGAGATCGGCCGGCCGCACGCGCACGACGAAGAAGCGGACCTGGTGGTCAAGCGGGTGCCGCTGGCCGATGCCGTGCGGATGGTGTTCGACGGTGAGATCGTCAATGCCCTTGCGGTGGCCGGGATTCTGGCTGCCGCCCACCGGCCGGCCGAGCAGCGGCCGCTCGACGCGCCGTGGATCGACCGCCCGTCCGCACTGCGCACCCGGCGGGAACAGGACTGATGACGGCCGCGGCGTCAGCGGGGGTCCGGTCGCGACTGGAGCAGCAGGTCCAGGGCTACCTGAACCACCTCAGCATCGAGCGGGGCGTCGCGGCCAACACGCTGAGTTCCTATCGGCGTGACATCCGGCGGTACACCGCCCATCTGGCCGGCCGCGGCATCGATGACCTGCGCGCCGTCACCGAGACCGACGTCAGCGAGTTCCTCGTCGCGCTGCGTCAGGGCGATCCCGACAACGGCGTCGTCGCGTTGTCCTCGGTCTCGGCCGCGCGGGCCGTCATCGCGGTGCGTGGGCTGCACAAGTTCGCCGCCGCCGAAGGCCTCGCCGACGCCGACGTCGCCCGCGGTGTGAAGCCGCCGACACCGGGCCGACGGCTGCCCAAGAGCCTCAGCTACGACGACGTCATCGCGCTGCTGGACGGCGCGGGCGGCGACAGTGACGCCGACAATCCGCTGACGTTGCGCAACCGCGCGTTGCTGGAACTGCTGTATTCGACCGGGGCGCGCATCTCCGAGGCGGTCGGCCTCGACCGTGACGACGTCGACACCGAGTCCCGGTCGGTGATGCTGCGCGGCAAGGGCGGCAAGCAGCGGCTGGTGCCCATCGGCCGGCCCGCCGTCACGGCACTGGATGCCTACCTGGTGCGGGGCCGTCCCGACCTGGCGCGCCGCGGCAAGGGCACGCCCGCGATCTTCCTCAACGCGCGCGGCGGCCGGTTGTCGCGGCAGAGCGCGTGGCAGGTGCTGCAGGACTCCGCCGAACGGGCTGGCATCACCGCCGCGGTCTCGCCACACACGCTGCGCCACTCGTTCGCCACGCACCTGCTCGAAGGCGGCGCCGACGTGCGCGTCGTGCAGGAACTGCTCGGCCACGCGTCCGTCACCACCACGCAGATCTACACGCTGGTGACCGTCAGCGCGCTGCGCGAAGTGTGGGCGGGGGCGCACCCGCGCGCCAGGTGAGAACGACGATCGGCCGGGGCTAGCATCCGGTCATGGCGTTCTACGACATCATCGAGACGACCGGCAAGGTGATCGACGCCGTCGGTGTCGCCGTGATCGTCGGCGGTGCCGTGATCGCCCTGGCCGCCACGTTCGGTCGGATGCGTGGTTCAGAGGGCGGCGCCTACGACGCGTTCCGGCGCCAGCTCGGCCGCTCGATCCTGCTGGGACTCGAATTCCTCGTCGCGGCCGACATCATCCGCACCGTGGCCGTCACGCCAACCGCGCAGAGCGTCGCGGTGCTGGCCGGCATCGTCGCCATCCGGACCTTCCTGAGCTTCTCGCTGCAGGTCGAGATGACCGGCTCGTGGCCGTGGCAGCGCCCGGTCAAGGCGGCGGACGACGCTCAGCCCAGGTAGTCGGACTCGAGCACCAGGTCAGGCAGCGTTTTCTGGTATTCGACATGGGTGGGGTGTTCCTGCGTGTGCCACAGCTTGCCCTCCTGTTCCCGCATGTACGCGCGGTAGGCCGGAGCGCCGGGCACCTTCACGTTGTCCGCCACGACGACCGCGCCGCGGTGCAGCCAACCCCGCGCCAGGATCGACTCCAGGTCCTTGAGGTAGGCCGCCTTGTCGTGGTCGATGAACAC
This sequence comes from Mycobacterium toneyamaense, assembly GCF_055384815.1. NCBI lineage: Bacteria > Bacillati > Actinomycetota > Actinomycetes > Mycobacteriales > Mycobacteriaceae > Mycobacterium > Mycobacterium toneyamaense. Next base: position 3,556,513 of record NZ_AP040333.1, on the reverse strand, counting down.
GAAATCGAGGTTGCCCGGCCCGAATCCATGACCGGCCAGCGCGTCGAGCGTCGCGCCGCCATCGCCGATGGTGCCGACCACGCACGTGATCCGGTCCGCGACGCCGGCGTGGGCCCAGATGCGGCGGGCGATCTCCGCGTTGTCCGCAGACAGTTCGACGGTGAAGACGTGCGCGTCCGGCACGGTTCGGGCCATGAGCAGCGCGCTGTAGCCGCAGTAGGTGCCCAGCTCGAGAATGCGCGACGGGTTGGCCCGGATGAGCGCGGACTCGAGGAGTTGGCCTTTTTCGTCACCGACATTGACGAGCATCGACTGTTCGCGGGCGAACGTGTCGATGGTCGCGAGGACATGATCGACGTCGCCGCGGCGGGCGTTCGCTTCCACATAGGCGGCCGCGGCGGCCTCGCGGCCGTCGCCCCACTGTCCGGTCTGGACGAACTTTCGCATCCCCAGCGCCATCCGGACGAAGGACCACCGTCGCTTCCAGCTCATGGCAGTCACATTAGGACAGCGGGTCTGCCGTCGTCAGCGGCGTGGCACCGTTAAACTTGCCCGGATGTTCGCTATGGGAGTCACGCCGCTGATCGGCGACGCATGACCGATGTCCCAACAGGCGTGGGGGGCCTGAGCCCGGTGGAGCCGGTTTCGTTGCCGCTTGATGTCGATGCCTCGTCCGCGACCGCAGATCCGGAACCCGCGATCGGCCTGACCGGACGTCCCGCCCGACACATCCCCGAGCCCAAACCCAAGAGCGTGCACGGCCCGGCCAAGGTCATCGCGATGTGCAACCAGAAGGGCGGCGTCGGCAAGACCACGTCAACCATCAATCTGGGCGCCAGCCTGGCCGAATACGGCCGCCGCGTGCTGCTGGTCGACCTCGATCCGCAGGGCGCGCTGTCCGCCGGCCTCGGCGTCCCGCACTACGAGCTCGAGCACACCGTGCACAACCTGCTCGTCGAGCCGCGGGTGTCGATCGACGACGTGCTCATCAACACCCGGGTCAAGGGCCTGGACCTGGTGCCCAGCAACATCGACCTGTCCGCCGCCGAGATTCAGCTGGTCAACGAGGTCGGCCGCGAGCAGACGCTGTCCCGCGCGCTGTATCCCGTGCTGGACCGCTACGACTATGTGCTGATCGACTGCCAGCCGTCGCTCGGGCTGCTCACGGTGAACGGGCTGGCCTGCGCCGACGGCGTCATCATCCCGACCGAATGCGAGTTCTTCTCGTTGCGCGGTCTCGCGTTGCTGACCGACACCGTCGACAAGGTGCGCGACCGGCTGAACCCCAAACTCGACATCAGCGGGATCCTGATCACCCGGTACGACAACCGCACCGTCAACGCGCGCGAGGTCATGGCCCGGGTGGTCGAGCGCTTCGGCGATCTCGTGTTCGACACCGTCATCAGTCGCACCGTGCGCTTCCCGGAGACCAGCGTCGCCGGTGAACCGATCACCACCTGGGCCCCGAAATCCGGTGGCGCCCAGGCGTACCGGGCGTTGGCGTGCGAGGTCATCGACCGGTTCGGCGCGTGATTTCGGAGGTCGACGCTCCCGACAGTGCTGGGGGCGCGGCGCCGGAGGATCCGGCGACCGACCAGCCGGACGAGAAGAAAGCCGGCTTCCAGGTCCGGCTCAACAATTTCGAGGGCCCTTTCGACCTGCTGCTGCAGCTGATCTTCGCGCACCGACTCGACGTCACCGAAGTGGCGTTGCACCAGGTCACCGACGAGTTCATCGCGTACACCAAGGAGATCGGCAGCCAGCTCGAGCTGGATGAGACGACGGCGTTCCTGGTCGTCGCGGCGACTCTCCTGGATCTGAAGGCCGCCCGGCTGCTGCCCGCCGCCGAGGTCCACGACGAGGACGACCTGGCCCTGCTCGAAGTGCGCGACCTGCTGTTCGCGCGGCTGCTGCAATACCGGGCCTTCAAGCACGTCGCGTTGATGTTCGCCGAGCTCGAGGCCGCGGCGATGCGCAGCTACCCGCGGGCCGTCACGCTGGAGGACCGGTTCACCGAGCTGCTGCCTGAGGTGATGCTCGGCGTCGACGCCGACCGGTTCGCCCAGATCGCGGCGGCCGCGTTCACACCGCGTCCGGTGCCGTCGCTGCGCGTCGACCACCTGCACGTGCAGGCGGTGTCGGTGCCCGAGCAGGCCATGAAACTGATGGGGCTGCTGGAGAGTCGCGGCATCGGGGAGTGGGCGTCGTTCACCGACCTGGTCGCCGACTGTGACGGCGGCATGGAGATCGTCGGGCGGTTCCTGGCGCTATTAGAGCTCTACCGGGCCAAGGCGGTAAACTTCGAGCAGATTGAACCGCTTGGAGTGCTGCAAGTTTCGTGGACCGGGGAGCGGCCGACGAACGAGCATCTGGCAGCGGCGGTGGAAGAAGACCAATGACGGACAACGACGCGGTGATTGCCGCGGATAGCAGCGTGGGCGAGGGCGTCGAGCCTGACGCTGGTGTGACCGACGACGCCGCTGCCGCCGAGGGTGACGAACTCGACACCGAGATCAGCGATGACGAGCTCGGGTGCGCGCTGGAGGCCCTGCTACTGGTGGTCGACACCCCGGCGCCGGTCGACTCTCTGGCGACCGCTCTGGACGAAACCATCGAGCGTGTCGAGGACAAGCTGCGCCGGATGGCCGCCGAACTGGCCGAGCGCGGCAGCGGCATCGACCTGCGCGAGGCCGGTGGCGGCTGGCGGATGTACACCCGGGCCCGGTACGCGCCCTATGTCGAGCGGCTGATTCTCGACGGCGCCCGGTCCAAGCTGACCCGGGCGGCGCTGGAGACCCTTGCGGTCGTCGCCTACCGGCAGCCGGTGACCCGCGCCCGGGTCAGTGCGGTGCGTGGCGTCAACGTCGACGCCGTGATGCGGACCCTCGCCGCCCGCGGCCTCATCATCGAAGCCGGCACCGATGCCGACAGTGGTGCAACGACTTTCGCCACGACGGAATTGTTCCTGGAGCGGCTCGGGTTGACCTCGCTGAGCGAGCTGCCGGAACTCGCCCCGCTGTTGCCGGATGTCGACGTCATCGACGACATCACTGAAACGCTCTCTGAGGAGCCGCGTTTCGCCAAACTCGGCGGAACCCCTGCGCCGGCTGCAGAGCCGGCCAAATTCGACGTAGATCGGGACTGACATGACCAACGAAGAAGGCGTGCGACTGCAGAAGGTGTTGTCGCAGGCGGGAATTGCTTCTCGTCGCGTCGCCGAGCGGATGATCCTGGACGGGCGGGTGGAGGTCGACGGCCAGATCGTCACCGAACTCGGTACCCGGGTGCACCCCGATCGCCAGGTGGTCCGGGTGGACGGCACCCGGGTTCTCGTCGACGAGGATTTGGTGTACCTCGCGCTGAACAAGCCAAAAGGTATGCACTCCACCATGTCTGACGACCAGGGCCGGCCCTGTATCGGTGACCTGGTCGAGCACCGCGTGCGCGGCAACAAGAAGCTCTTCCATGTCGGCCGGCTCGATGCCGACACCGAAGGGCTGATCCTGCTGACCAACGACGGCGAGCTGGCCCACCGGTTGATGCACCCGCGGTACGAGGTGTCCAAGACGTACCTGGCCACCGTGCAGGGGACCGTGCCGCGTGGGCTGGGCAAGAAGGTGCGCGAGGGCGTGGAACTGGACGACGGCCCGGTCTACGTCGACGAGTTCGCGGTGGTCGACATGGTCGCCGGCAAGTCGTTGGTGAAGATCGTGCTGCACGAGGGCCGCAATCGCATCGTGCGCCGGCTGATGGCCGAGGTGGGTTTCCCGGTGAAGGAACTGGTGCGCACGCACATCGGCACGGTGGCGCTGGGGGACCAGCGCGTCAACAGCCTGCGGGCGCTCACGCGCAAGGAAGTCGGCGAGCTGTACCAGGCGGTGGGCCTGTGAACGCGCTCGTCATCGCCATCGACGGCCCGGCGGGCACCGGGAAGTCCTCGGTGTCAACGGGTTTGGCGCATGCACTCGGCGCCAACCACATCAACACCGGCGCGATGTACCGCATCGTGACGCTGGCGGTACTGCGCGCCGGCATCGACCCGGCCGACGCCGATGCCGTCGTCGCGGTGTGTGAGAAGACGGAGTTCTCCGTCAGCTTCGACCCGGACCACGACACCTCGTACCTGGCGGGCGAGGACGTTTCGGATGAGATCCGCGGCGAGGCGGTGACTCTCGCCGTATCGGCCGTGTCGGCGATCCCGGCCGTGCGGACCATCCTGGTGCAGCGGCAGCGGGAGTTGATCGCGGAAGCCGGTTCGGTCGTCGTCGAGGGCCGCGACATCGGCACCGTCGTCAAGCCGGACGCCGATCTCAAGATTTTCCTGACCGCCTCGGCCGAGGAGCGCGCCCGTCGGCGCAATGCGCAGAACGTCGCAAACGGTCTGGGCGACAACTACGAAGCGGTGCTGGCCGATGTCCAGCGCCGGGACCATCTGGACTCGACGCGCGCGGTCTCGCCGCTGCAGGCCGCCGATGATGCGATCGTCGTCGATTCCAGTGATATGACCCAGGCTGGTGTGGTGGCACATCTGCTGGATCTCGTGCAGCAGAAGGTAGGTGTGCGTCAATGAGTGACGACGATGGTGTGTGGTTCGACGAAGGTGACTGGGAGATCGGCTCGGAAGGATTCGAGGCCGAGGTCGACGAGTACGCCGGACCCCCGCCCGTGGTGGCCGTGGTCGGCCGCCCGAATGTCGGCAAATCGACTCTGGTGAACCGCATCCTGGGCCGTCGCGAAGCGGTGGTGCAGGACATCCCGGGCGTGACGCGCGACCGCGTGTCCTACGACGCGCAGTGGGTCGGGCGCCGGTTCGTGGTGCAGGACACCGGCGGCTGGGAACCCGACGCCAAGGGCCTGCAGATGCTGGTCGCCGAGCAGGCCACCGTGGCCATGCGCACCGCCGACGCGATCATTCTCGTGGTCGACGCGGTGGTCGGGGCGACCGCGGCCGACGAGGCCGCCGCCAAGCGCCTGCAGCGCTCCGGCAAGCCGGTCTTCTTGGCGGCCAACAAGGTTGACAACGAGAAGATCGAATCCGAGGCCGCGGCGCTGTGGTCGCTGGGGCTGGGACAGCCGCACTCGATCAGCGCGATGCACGGCCGCGGCGTGGCCGACCTGCTCGACAGCGTGCTCGAGGTGCTGCCCGAGGTCTCCGAGACGTCCGGCGGGACCGGCGGTCCGCGCCGTGTCGCGCTGGTCGGCAAGCCCAACGTCGGCAAGAGCTCGCTGCTGAACAAGCTGTCGGGCGACGAGCGGTCCGTCGTGCACGACGTCGCCGGCACCACGGTGGACCCCGTCGACTCGCTGATCGAATTGGACGGCAAGACTTGGCGTTTCGTCGACACCGCCGGTCTGCGCCGTAAGGTCGGCCAGGCCAGCGGGCACGAGTTCTACGCCTCGGTGCGCACGCACGGCGCGATCGATGCCGCCGAGGTCGCGATCATGCTGATCGACGCCTCTCAGCCGCTGACCGAACAGGATCTGCGGGTGCTGTCAATGGTCATCGAGGCCGGGCGTGCGCTCGTCATCGCGTTCAACAAGTGGGACCTGGTCGACGAAGACCGGCGATACCTGCTGGACAAGGAGATCGAGCGCGAGCTGGTGCAGGTGCAGTGGGCGCCGCGCGTGAACATCTCGGCGAAAACCGGTCGGGCCGTGCAGAAGTTGGTGCCGGCGCTGGAGACCTCGCTGGCGTCGTGGGACGCCCGTATCCCGACCGGACGGCTCAACACCTTCCTCAAGGAGATCGTGGCGGCCACGCCGCCGCCGGTGCGCGGTGGCAAGCAGCCACGCATCCTGTTCGCCACCCAGGCGGCATCGCGGCCGCCGACCTTCGTGCTGTTCACCACGGGCTTCCTGGAGGCCGGCTACCGCCGCTTCATCGAGCGCCGGCTGCGTGAAGAGTTCGGCTTCGAGGGCAGCCCGATCAAGATCAACGTGCGGGTGCGGGAGAAGCGCGGGGCCAAGCGCTAGTCGCCGACGCGCCGCCGGACCCGTTTAGGGTCCGGCGGGAGGTCTGAGGTAGGCTTTCCAACCGTTGCCGGTTCGTCCGGCAGCGCCGCGGGCTGTGGCGCAGCTTGGTAGCGCACTTGACTGGGGGTCAAGTGGTCGCAGGTTCAAATCCTGTCAGCCCGACAAAGTTTTTGCAGGTCAAAGGCCTCGCGGTGGCCTGGATGGCCCCGTCTTCCTGCCACTCCCACCCGAGGACACCTTGATGGCGATCGCCGATGTCTCTGCCTACGTACACCTCAGCCGTGAAGACGTCGAAGAGATCGGCTACGAACTCGACGTGATCCGCCGGGACGTCGAGGAGTCGCTCGGGGCGAAGGACTCGGCGTACATCCGGCGGGTGATCCATTTTCAGCGGGCGCTCGATGTCGCGGCGCGGCTGATGATCGCCGGGAGCCGGTCCAAGGTCGGCTGGGTCGCCGGCACGTGCGCGCTGGCGTATGCGAAGTCGGTCGAGAACATGGAGCTCGGCCACAACATCTCCCACGGCCAGTGGGATTGGATGAACGACCCGGAAATCCACTCCAATACCTGGGAGTGGGACATGGTCGGACATTCGGCGCAGTGGCGGTACTCGCACAACTATCGGCATCACGTCTACACCAACGTGCTCGGCATGGACGAGGACATCGGTTACCGCCTGCTACGGGTGACGACCGACCAGCCGTGGCGGTGGGCGCATTTGTTTGCCCCGCTCGGAAACCTGGTGCTGGCAGCGACGTTCGAATGGGGTATCGCCCTGCACGGCCTGCACTCGGAGCGGCTCCGGGGTGAGACGCCAGACGCTGTCGCGGTGGAGGAGCGGAAATTCCTCGCCAAGAGCGCGCGCCAGCTGGCCAAGGACTATGTGTTCTTCCCGGCGCTCAGCCTGCGCCGGTGGCGTCGCACGCTGGCGGCCAATGCCACCGCGAATGTGCTCCGGAACCTGTGGGTGTACGTGAACATCATTTGCGGGCACATCCCCGACGGGGCCGAGACGTTCGACCCGGCGGTGGTCAAGGACGAGACTCGCGGCGAATGGTATCTGCGACAGATTCTCGGGACGGCGAACTTCAACGCAGGCCCGCTGCTGGCGTTCTCGGGTGGGCACCTGTGCTACCAGATCGAGCATCACCTGTTCCCTGATCTGCCGAGCAGCCGGTTGCCTGAAGTGAGCGTCCGGGTCCGGGAACTGTGCGAGAAGTACGACCTGCCCTACAACACGGCATCGCTTCCGCGCCAGTACTTTCGGACGCAACGGATCATCCACGGGTTGGCGCTGCCCGACTGGCTGCTGCGCGTGGGACGGCGGCGGCGCGGCTAGGTTCTCGGGGTCTTCGGGGCGCTGCCGGGTTGGTGGTCCCGTGCGCAGCTTCAACGCCGGGTGCGGCGCACTCAATGCGTCTAGCCTGACGCCATGACCGTGAACTCGAAGGTTTCGCGCTCCTGGCTGCTCGTCAATCCGTCCCGAGAGCCTGATCTCGGGGAGCTGCTGTCGACCACGAAATCCGACGAGGTGATCCTCGATCTCGAGGACGCCGTCGCTCCCGACGAGAAGGAAGCGGCCCGGGAGCGAGTCATCGACTTCCTGAGCTCCGGGGCCCAGGCGTGGGTCCGGGTCAACGATGCGTCGAGTGATTTCTGGTCTGCCGACTGCCGCGCGCTGGCGGAGTGCCGCGGGCTGAAGGGCGTCGTGCTGGCCAAGACGGAGGGCGGAAATCACATGTGGGATACCGCGAACCGGCTCGGGGGCGAATCGCGGGTGATCGCGTTGATCGAAACGGCGCGCGGGCTGGCGCGCGTACACGACATCGCCGCGGCGCGCCCGTGCTTCCGCATCGCGTTCGGCGTCAATGACTACACGCTGGACATCGGCGTCGAGCAGGACCCGTTGGCTCTGGCCTACAGCCGTTCCCAGCTGGTCGTCGCGTCGCGGGCGGCGCACATCCCAGGTCCGATCGACGGGCCCACCCGCGACCCGGATCAGCTGGCCGAGGGCGTGGCGCTCACCCGGCAGATGGGTATGACGGGCAAGCTCGCGCTGCGTTCGTCTGACGCCGAGACCATCAACGCCGGACTGAGCCCCTCCGAATCGGACATCGGCTGGGCGCGCGAGTTCGTCGAGCAGTTCAACGCCCGCGGCGGAAAACCGAAGGACGGCAGCGACTTACCCCGATTGAACCGCGCGCGGATCATCCTCGAGAAGGCGCGCCAACTCCGGCTGATACCGAACTGAGGCGTCAGGTCAGCGGGACCCATCCCCGCGGGTCGACGTCCGTGGGTACAGCACGGACGTAGAAGCAGTTGCTGAATCCCATTGCACCTTCGCAGTGGTTGAAGATGCCGTTGCCGTCGGCTTGCCCGTCGCAGTAGCCACCCCAAGGGGTGTTGAAACACTGTCCTGGCGTGGCGTGGGCGACGCCGATGGGGCTGAGTGCGAGCGCGGCGGCAGCGATTGCGAGTGCGATTTTCATCAGCCCATCCCTCCTTCTGTCATGAGGTTTGATCTGTCGCGGGGCACTGGTGAATTTGCCTTCACCTGGCCCATATAGCTTCCGATGGTAGGCCGACTTCCGGAGTGCCGGCACCGTTATGTGTGCAGGCGAACAGCGGTCTGCGGGGGCCTCACGAGACGGATGTGACACGTGAGGTGTATGGGGATTTTGTGGGTGTGACAGTGCGCAATTGTCGGCGGCACCAACAGGTTTCGATGTGGCGGCGTCTGTGGCCTCATCCGGTGGAAGCTTGGGCCCCGCGGCCCGCCACGACCTACGCGGCACCCGCTCCGGCGGGGTCGCGTACGTTCTTAGCGAAGAAGAATCCGTCAGCATTCAACGAAAGCCAACATGTCCCAGGATCAGAACACCGACGTCCCGCCGAATCACCTCTCCATCGATCCGCGTAGCCCGTTCTTCAATGAAGAGGCGCTCCTGCGCGACGTGGGTATCCGCTTCAATGGCGTCGAGCGAACCAACGTCGTCGAATACAACGTGGCCGAGGGCTGGGTGCGTGTGGAGGTCCCCACCGCCAAGGACCGCCGCGGAAACCCGATGGTCGTCAAGCAGAGCGGCACGGTCGAACCGTATTTCCGCACAGCCAAGTAGCGGACGCCCCGTGGACACCACCGATGCCCCCACGATCACCGCAGCGGTGCCGGGGTCCTTCGAGTGGGAGGTGTTCCATGAGCGTCACCCAAAGCTGATTCGCCAGGTACTGGACACCACGCCCTACACGTCCGCCGAAGAGGCGATGCTGCAGCAGCTGCTCGTCGAGAGCACCACCGGCGTCCTCGAGCCGTTGCCCAAGCATGCTCATGACCGGGATGAGTGGCTCGCCTGGGGAGACGACGTCTACGGACGCCCCTGGGGCGAGGTGCCGTTCCTGTGGAGCGAGAGCTATTTCTACCGCCGGCTGCTCGACGCCGTCGGTTACTTCGGGGCCGGGGCCTGGCGCGGAGTCGACCCGTTCGCGCCGGTCAAGACCGCCGAGCTGACGGGGCCGGAGGTCGACGACGAGCTGCGTGCCTTCGCCGACCTGGCCGACGCGGCGGAGAACCAGCAGCGCGAGACTCTGCTGGTGGCCGCGCTGTGGGGTAATCGCGCCGACCTCAGCTTCCAACTCCAAAAGGGCGCCGGTGCCGCAGACGCGCGCTCGGAGGGCATCCTCGTCGACGACAGCCCCGTGCTGTGGTCTGCGCTCCGCGCGCAGGACAACCCGACCGTCTGCGTCGTCGCCGACAACGCAGGCCGCGAACTGCTGGCGGATCTCGTCCTGATCGACAGCCTGCTCTGTCAGCGCCTGGCTGCCGAGATCGTGCTGTACGTCAAGCCGTATCCCTACTACGTGTCGGACGCGACGACGGCCGATGTCCTGGCTGTCATCCGACGCTTGCGGGCCGACGCACATCCGCCGATCGGGAAGGCCGGCGACCGGCTGTGGAACGCTGTGCGCAGCGGCCGGCTCACGGTGCGCACCCACAAGTTCTTCTGTGCACCGCTGTCGTTCCACGACATGCCCCACGACCTCACCGCCGAATTCGCCGGCGCCACAATGACTGTGATGAAAGGCGACCTCAACTATCGGCGCCTCGTCGGCGACCGATACTGGCCCGCCACAACACCGTTCGACCAGACCGTCGACTACTTTCCGTCTCCGGTGACGGCACTGCGGACACTCAAATCGGAAGTTGTCGTCGGCCTGACATCCGAGCAACTTGCCGAACTCGATACCGCCGGACAGGGGTGGCGGACCAGCGGCGGGTACGGGGTGATCCAAGCCTGGGTGGAGTAGGGATTCAGACGACCACCGGACTGGGCTGCGGAACTGACACCGATCCGCTGATGAGTCGTTCCCGCATCCACCGCGTGCCGGCCTCGAGCTCGAACGGCGCGTAGTGCGGGTTCGGGTTACTGGCCAGGAACACCGCGCCGCTGATCATTGCCTTGATCACCGCGAACACTTCGTCGAAGGGCGCATGGAGCGTGAAGGCGATCTGCCCGGCGAGGGAGAACGGGTTGCTGATCCCGTCGTTCATCACCGCCTGGTAGACAGCGGCTTTGACCGCGCTCGCCTGGTCGTCACGGTTCTCGGCGAAGATGTCGCCTTCACGGTAGACATCCATCCAGTGGTCCGGCTTGGCGGGGAAGCCGGGCAAGCCGAATCGCTGGAGCGGGTCCAGGCCGTGCGTGCCGGTCACTGTCACCCCTGGTCTGGCCCACGGCGCGATCGAATCGGTCTGTCGGCACGGGTTGGCGTACGCCAGAACGCCTTTGAGGTCCGCGGTGCGCCACGCCAGCGGCTGACCGGGGCGCAGGTAACGGAAGTAGAAGTACGATCCCACGATCGCGCCCTGGGAGTAGACGCCGAGCGACCAGGGTGTGCCCTGCGGGAACGGCACGCCGTTGTCCATCTGGGTGGCGCCGAGCAGCCGGGCGAGCTCGTTGATACCGCTCTCGTTGTCGAATGGCAGCGCTCCGTTGTTGTAGCCGATGGGCTGGTGATGGCAAAGGCCCTCGGTCTCAAGGGTTGTCGCGGTGTCGGCCACCGGTCCTCTGAACATGTCCGACAGGTGACCTTCGACCGTGAACATGATCGGTCGCAGATTCCGTGGCGGCGGCACGTAGTGGGCCGCCTGCGCTGTCGTCTCGTCGAAGACGCCGGTCTGGGGTAACCCCAGGCGCCGTTGCATCTCGGTGACCGCGGCGACTGCGCCGTCACCATAAACCCGGTCCTTCGCCGGCGCGTACGCGCGGTACTGGCGCTGGAACCAGGCCTGCCAGTATTCGATTTCGGTGCCATGGGCCCCGGGCCCGTACGGTAGCGGCATCGGAGTGCTCCCTTCTTGTCACGTCGCGCCGGTCCCGTGTCGGCCCGAATTGGTCCGGAATCCTGCGTCGATGACGGATTCGACGCTAATGACGGCGGCGGGTACCTGTATCGAGTAGTCGACTACTCGAATATGCGAATTCACCTTTCACGAATCAGAATTCGCTACCGGGACGGCGGCGTTACCCGTCCCCAGGAAAGGCGTGAGAATGGTCATCATCAGCGCTCCGCCGACGGCAAGCGTGCCGGACAGCATCGTGAACGCGCCGTCGGGCACACTGTATTGCAGTGGTGACCCGGGCACTGTCAATCCGTATACGGCCATCGACAACATGGCTGCCGCGATCGGCAGGTACGGCGGGCGCATGACGCATAGCGCGCTCACACCGTCCCCGTGCTGCAACGTGTAATTCCGCTTGGCGCAATAGGTCGCGAGGATGATGGCACCGCAGGCGATCACCGAGAAGCCGTAGAGCACCCACCGGCCGGTGTTGTACGTAGGGCCTGAGTCGACGAACAATGCCAACAACGTCGTGTAGGCGACGAGTGCCTCGGCGGGGATTTGGGCGGCCAGCAACTGCGCAAATCCGGCAGCTGTGTCGATCAGCGGTGCCGGCGGGGCCATTTGGGCGACATCGGTTGGCCGACGCAACGTCGCTGTCGGCCCCATCGCCGGCATTTCCGGCTGCGAGTCCGACACTTCACCCGACGGTGCCGGTGACGGCGAAACCCCCTGTCCGGCGCCAATTGTCACGCTGTTCAGCGGCTGACCGACCGGTGCGAGGTCGCGCGCAACCGCGACCGACGCCATGGCAACCAGGCTCATGATGACCTCCTCCGTGATGGCGAGGACGACGGGGTCGCCGCGTCAGTCGCGGTCCAGTTGTCCTGCGCACCAACGATGTTGCGCCTCCGGCAATTTGGACGCCTGCGTAGCCGGCTACTCGATCATCGCCGGGTCACGACGTGATTCCGTGCCCTGCTGAACAGCGAATCGAGTAGTGGGCTACTGGTGCGGCTCGGCATATTTCGTCGTGACACTGGGTTCCCATCACTTCATCAAAGGAGGGACTGATGACCGTCACTCGAGGCGACGTGGAGTTCGCCAAACGCATATTCTTCGACCGGCTCGGCGACGACTACGTCTACGGCGGCACGTGGGACCCGAACGATCGCGGCGTGGGTTGTGACTGTTCGGGCCTGGTGACCGATGTGCTCTCGGCGGTGTTCAACGGAGACCAGATGGTCTGGGGCAGACAAGGTCTGTCCACCGAGTCGTATCGATACCTGCCGTACGGCGAGCAACACGTCGGACCATTCGATCTGATGCACGTCGCATCGTTGAGCGACGTGCCCGGCGACGCGCCGGTGGTGATCAACCTGCACCATGAAGGCGACGGCGGTCCCCACTCGCACATGAACTGTGTGGTCGACGGCGTCGCGATGGAATCGTCGGGCTCCTGGGGGTGCTGCACCACGCCCAAGGCGCTCCCTTCCGACAGCAACTACTGGAACGACCACTGGTACGTGGCCGGCCCGATCGTCGAGGACGGCACACCCCCGACTCAGGCTCACGTGGACAGTTTCTTTGCCGACGTGTCCGAATTCCAGGTGCCGGTCAGTGATTCCTATCCGTACAAGATTCTGTCCATCCGCGTATGCGACGGCACGCACCGGGATTCCAACTTCGCGCAGAACTATGCGTGGATGCGCAATGCGCTGGACACCGGCCGGCTGGATTGCGGCATCGTCTACACCTACGTGCGCCCGAACTGGCAGGAAAATGCCGACACGGTACGGCAGATGATCGATGCCAACGGGGGACTGCACCCCAGGGTCGTCCTGATGCTGGACGTCGAAAGCGGTGGGAACCCTGGCGGCGACGGATCCGGCTGGATCAACGCCCTGTACGACAACCTCGCGGAGTACGCCGGCAATCCGGCGCGCATCATCGGTTATGCCAACCAGGGCGACTTCAACACGATGTGGGTGTCGCGGCCCAAGGGATTACGGGTGATCGCTGCGTCATACGGCTCGAACCCCCTGCTGCCCGGCCAGATCGCCCATCAATACACGGACGGCGCATATGGCGCCAATCAGGGCTTGCCGATGGGCTGCAACCCGTTCGGCAACTGCGACATGAACGTCGCAGACGGCTTGTCGCCCAACGATTTTGCCGCTGCCTGTGGAATCGGAACCGCCGGTGCCGGGCCGGTAGCCGCCCGCGTGACGACAGGGGTGATCACGATGGCTCAGCCGCAGGACATCATGAACATGCTCAACGGCACCAATACCGACGGCTCACCGCTGATCGGCCCCGACGGCGCGGACTACCGGATGGTCGACCTGCTGGCCCCGGACACCGAGCCGCTCGACGAAAAGCAGAACACGACTCGCTCGGTCTTCGATCAAATTACGACATTGGCGAAAATCCTTACCAGGACCCACAACAACAAGACGCTATTCGACATGGTGTCCGATCTGCATGACAAGATGTAACGCCCGTATTTCGGGCCGGACGTTAGCTGCCGGCCCGAAAAGCGGACCGATATTTCACGGTCATTACGCCTTCAACAGCGAAAACCGGCCGGTAGAATTGTGCGCCGTGGCCCAAAACTGGCCGGTCGTGCACCGCGACAGTGAATTCTCGGTGATTCGCGGCGCATTGCTCGGGGAATCCGGCGATTGCGGCATCGTCCTGGTCGGTGATGCGGGCGTAGGCAAAACCACGTTCGCCCGGTTGGTCACCCAGTCACTGCCGGTGCGCGCCCACTGGGTTGCGGCGACAGAGTCGGCGCGGGGCATCCCGCTGGGAGTGTTCGCCCATCTGGTGCGCAGTGCCACGTCGCGTGATCCGGTGGCATTCCTGTCCGCGGCGCGCGAAACGATTCTGGCCGAAGGACATTCGGTCATCGGCGTGGACGACGCGCATCTGTTGGACCAGCTGTCGGCGACGCTGCTGCACCAGCTGGCGTTGGACGGGTCGGTGCGCATCGTGGCGACGGTCCGGGCGGGCGCTCCGGTCCCCGACGCGATCACGTCGTTGTGGAAGGACCGGTATCTGCAGCGGTTGCATCTGATGCCGTTCAGTCAGCAGCAGTGTGTCGGCCTCATCGAGGAGGCATTGGGCGGACAGGTGGAGGGTCTGTCTGCCGAGCTGATGTGGCAGGCCTCGGGCGGGAACGCGTTGTTCGTCCGCCACTTGGTGGAAGGCGCCATCGAGGCCGGGACTCTGCGGCAGGTTCGGGGGGTGTGGCAGCTGCGGGGCCGGGCTGCGGTCACCTCGGAGCTGGCGTCATTGCTGGACTCCAGGGTCGACCAGTTGCCTGACCAGGTGCTGCACGCGCTGCGGTTGCTCACCTTCTGCGAGCCCCTCGACCTGGACACTCTGACTGCCATCGTCGGTTCGGACGTGGTCGAAGAGGCGGAAAGCCGTGGTCTGGTGCGAGTCGGTGAGGAACCGGGTGGCATTGACGTGCGATTCACCCATCCGCTGTTCGGCGAGGTAATCCGCCGCCGGCTGGGGATGGCTGCCGCCCGCCGACTGCGCGGCGAGCTGGTTCGCGCGATGCGGGACCGGCCGCTGAACAGTTCGGCGCACCGGATTCGGCTCGCGGAACTGACGCTGGACAGCGACGAGGTGCCCGAACTGGATCTGCTCGTCACAGCGGCGAGAGAGGCCATCGCCCTCACGAACGTGACGTTGGGTGAGCGGCTGGCTCGCGCGGCCACCAACCGGGGCGGTGGCCTCGAGGCCGGCGAACTGCTGGCGCGTTCGCTGCTGTGGCAGGGCAAGGCGACCGAAGCCGAGGAGACGCTCAGCTCATTCGACCCCGAGCAGATGACCGAACTGGAGCTGCTGCGGTGGGGCTGGGCCCGCATCGCCAACCTGCACTGGGCGATGGGCGACGCCGAGGGGTCCGACGAAGTGCTCGCCCTGCTCCGCGAGCGCATCACGAGCCCCGAGTTGATACCGATCATCGACGGCACAGCGTCGGCAACGCTGGCTTTCGAGAACCGGCTGACGGAAGCCGTGGCGATGGCCGATCGGGTGCTCGCCGAGCCCATCGCGCATCCGGTCGCGTTGCAGTGGGCGGCATTCGGTGGGGCGCTCGCCCTGGCACTGATGGGCCGCAGCGAAGAAGTGGCGGTATTGGCGCGCCGGGGCCGCATGGCCAGCGCCAAGGCCGACGGGCTGCTCCGCTACCTCACCGCGTTCGGGGAGGTGCGCGCGTTGGTGCTCGCCGGAGAATTCGACGCGGCGAGCAGCCGATCCGCGGTCATGATGCAGATCACCTCGTCGGGCCAGTATCTGGCGTGGGGGATGGCCAATGTGCTGGTCGGCACCATCGGTCTGGCCCGCGGCGATTTCGTCGAGACGGTGTCACGGATGGAGCAGACGGTCGCGGCGCTGACGGCCGAGTCGGCGGCTTCGTGGAGCTTCCCGGCTCGGCTGTTGCTGGCGCAGTCCTACTGCGCGTTGGGTCGGGTGCAGCCTGGGGCCAAGATGGTCGCCGAGTTGAAAGTCCGCTCTGGCCGGCACGTCGCGGTGTTCGGTCCACAGCTCAGGATCGCGGAATCGTGGCTCGCGGCGGCAGAGGGAAACGTCAGCGCCGCAATAGAACTGGCTTTGGATGCCGCCCGGTTGGCTGACAGTTCCGGCCAGAGTGCAGTGGCCATGCTGGCGTTGCATGACGCAGTGCGATTCGGTGACCACAGCGCCGCGGGCCGGCTGATCGAAGTCGCCTCCGGAGTCGGCGGCCGCATGGCCGCTGTGATCGCGGCGCATGCCCGGGCGGTCAGTGATCGCGACGGGCCTGGATTATTCGCTGCCGCAGAGCAATTCGAGCAGCTGGGTGCGTTGTTGTCCGCTCTCGACGCCGCGGCGCAGGCATCGGCGACGTTCGCGGCGGCCGACGACCGGCGACGCAGCGCCGAGGCCGCCGCCGTCGCCAACCGGTTGGCCGCGCAGTGCGGGGGAGTACGCACTCCCGCACTGGAATTGGCGGCGCACCCCTTGCCCCTGACGGTGCGCGAACGTGAGATTGCGAACCTGGTTGCCGCCGGGCTGAGCAATCGCGAAATCGCCGACCGGCTGACCGTATCGGTGCGCACGGTCGAAGGTCACCTGTATCGGGCCTGCATAAAGCTCGACATCTCGGACCGCGAGGATCTCGCCAAGCTGATCCGGACCGGCGCGGCGGCTCACTGAATCTCGGGTGCGCCCCGGCTTCCCATACGCTGGCCGACGTGAACGAGAACGACACCGTGGACGACGACGGCGACCTCCAGATCAGTGGCCCGGTGCAACTCCGTCGCGAACGTTGCGCCACCACGACCGCCGACCAGCGCCTCCTGGACCGGCGCGGCCCCACCGACTGGGTGCACACCGACCCGTGGCGCGTGATGCGCATCCAAGGCGAGTTCGTCGACGGCTTCGATGCCCTCTCGGAGATGCCGAGGGCGGTCACGGTTTTCGGTTCCGCCCGAACGGTGCCGCATTCGCCGGAATACCGATTGGGTGAGGAGCTGGGCGCCGCGCTGGTGCACGCAGGCTATGCCGTGATCACCGGGGGCGGGCCGGGGGCGATGGAGGCGGTCAACCGTGGGGCCAGCGAGTCCGGCGGCTATTCGGTCGGTCTGGGCATCGAGCTGCCGTTCGAACAGCGGCTCAACCACTGGGTCGACCTGGGGATCAACTTCCGCTACTTCTTCGTCCGCAAGACCATGTTCGTCAAATATGCGCAGGCGTTCGTGTGCCTGCCCGGTGGCTTCGGCACCCTGGACGAGCTGTTCGAAGCCTTGACCTTGGTGCAGACCCGCAAGGTCACCGCGTTTCCGATCATCCTGTTGGGTGTCGACTACTGGTCGGGCCTCATCGACTGGATCCGCAACACCATGCTGGCGGAAGGAAAGATCTCCGAATCCGACCTCGACCTGATCCACTGCACCGACAGCGTCACCGAAGCAGTGGACATCATCGTCGCGTCAGCAGATTAGCGAGGTCGCCCTCAGTCGTGCTCCGCTTCGTAGCGCAGGAGGACCGTGCCGCAGGGAAAGGTGCGGTTCTCCAACAGTCGCAACGAGATCCATGCCGGCAGCGTCGGGAAGAACGGGGTGCCGCCGCCGACTGCGGTGGGCACGAGCACGATCCGGTACTCGTCCACCAATCCGGCCCGCACGACGGGCGCGGCGAGCGTCGCGCCGGCTATCTCCAGATTGCCGTCGGTCTCGGCTTTGAGCTTCGACACCACCGCGACGGGGTCGCCGCGTTCCAGACGGGAGTTCCAGTCGACCGAATCCAGCGTGCGCGAGAACACGACCTTCGGCATGTCCCGCCAGATGCGGGCGAAATCCACGATGAGCGGGGTGGCATCCGGTTCCTTGTCGGCGGTCGGCCAGTACGCGGCCATCAGCTCGTACAGCCGCCGGCCGTAGAACGACAGCGCCGTCTCGCGCTCGAAGTCGTTCCAGTACTGGTGCAGTTCCTCGCTCGGTTCGGACCAGTCGATGCTGCCCTGTGCGTCGGCGATGTATCCGTCCACCGACACGTTGAAGCCATAGATGAGTCTGCCCATGTAGATCAGACTGCACCCGACGGCGAAATTCATCGGCCAGGAGCGGGACGAGTCTCAGCCGAGAAGCTCCACCGACCTCTGGAGATCGGCCACCAGGTCGCGGTAGGCGGCGTCACGGTCGGGCGGTGGCAGGCGCAGGATCGACGAGGGATGCGCGGTGGCGATGGCCACGGTGTCGTGGTTCGGCACGGTGTCGGCCGGGAGCGACAGGGTCTCGCCGCGATGCTGGGTGAGCCGAAAGTCGTTGCCCAGGAGCGACTGTGCTGCCGTCGCGCCGAGCAGCACCACCACGTCGGGTTCGACGGTGCGCAGCTCGGCCAGCAGCCACGGTCGGCAGGCGACCACTTCGGTTCGGTTGGGCTTCTGGTGGATTCGGCGCTTGCCGCGATCGGTGGCCTTGAACTTGAAATGCTTGACCGCGTTGGTCACATACAGCCGGTCGCGATCGAGCGCGGCGTCGCCGAGTGCGCGGTCGAGAAGGCGGCCGGCCGGCCCGACGAACGGTTGACCGCGCCGGTCCTCCACGTCACCTGGTTGCTCGCCGACGAGCATGATCGCGGCCGCGTCGTCGCCGACGCCGAACACCGTCTGCTGCGCGTGCTGGTACAGCGCGCAGCCGTGGCACACGCCGGCCGCCGTGCGCAGCGCCGGGATGTTGAGCTCGCGGGGGAGATAGTCTGCCGCGCTGGTTTCGGCCATGCGGGTGTTTACCCCGCACGCCGCCGCGCCAATCGCGCCGCCCAGCCGACGCGGCGCCCGGCTACCGGAGGGACTCGGCGCGCTTCTTGACGCCGTCGGTCATGCCCCCGAAGCCCTTCTTCAGGGCGCGGCCCAGCAGGCCGGCGACGATGGGAGACACCGGGCCGAACAACTGGAAGTGCGAGTCGTAGCGGGTGCGGCCGTCGGGCAGCGGGGTCAGCCGGTGTGAGCGCTCGCTGCGCAGCAGTCCCAGCGGGGCGGGCTTCATGTTGTAGCTGAACTCGACGCCCGGGGTGAAGGTGTTGATGTATTCGCGCTGCTTCTTGGGCGGACCGATCAGCACCACCTTCATGTCGATCGGGCTGCCGGGTTCGAACGTCGACGAGCACTCGATGCAGAACGGATTCCACTCGCCGTAGCTGGCCCCGTCGGTGAGGACCTGCCAGACCACCTCGGCCGGTGCGTCGATCTCTACTGACCTGTCAATCGCGAAACTCACAGACACACCGTACGGGAGAGGGTGTACAGCTGCCGACAACTGTCCACTCAATAGGCGGGACGCAGCGCGGCGCGCTAGGCGGCGCGAGATCCTTCCTTCGAGGCTTCGACGCTGATGTTCTTGATCATGCCCGTGAAAATGATGCCGTGGAACGGCATCAGCGCGTACCAATACAGCCGTCCGGCAAGGCCTTTGGGAAAGAAGATGGCACGCTGGTGCAGCCGGGTGGTGCCATCGTCACGGGAGTGGAGTTCCCACTGCAGCCAGGCTCGGCCCGGCGTGCGCATCTCGGCGCGCAGCCGCAGCAGATGCGGCCGCTCGATGCGTTCGACGCGCCAGAAATCGAGAGCGTCGCCGGTGTAGAGAGTGTTCGGGTTGCGCCGGCCGCGGGCCAGGCCGACGCCGCCGGTCAGTACGTCGAGCCAACCGCGGACCGTCCAGGCGAGTGGAAACGAGTACCAACCGCGTTCGCCGCCGATGCCCTCCACGACGCGCCACACCTGGGCGACGGTGGCGTCGCAGTCGATGCTGCGGTCGTCGGTATAGATGGCGTCGCCGGTCCAGCTGGGATCCGACGGCAGGGGGTCGGCCGGGGCACCGGTCGGCGAGGCGTTGGCCCAGGTGGTTTCGACTTCGCCGTCCTCGATGCGGCGCAGCGCCAATCTAACGGCGTCGCGGTATCCGGTCGTGCCCCCGGGCGGCGGTGGAATCACCTCATCGATGTCGTGCTCGGTCACCACGGAGTCGGTGCTCAGGGACTCGATCAGAGCGCGGCCGATCCGCGGAGGCACCGGAGTCACCAGCCCGATCCACAATCCGGCGAGTTTCGGGGTGAGGACCGGCAGGACCACGATTCTGCGTCTCGCCAGCCCCGCGACTTCGGCGTAGATCTGCATCATCTCCCCGTAGCGCAGGACGTCGGGTCCACCGATGTCGTAGGTGCGTGAGCGCGGCACCTCGGCCGTGGCGGCGGCCAGCAGGTAGTAGAGGACATCGCGTATCGCGATGGGCTGGATGCGGTTGTTGACCCAGCGCGGCGTTGTCATCACGGGCAGCCGGTTGGTCAGGTGGCGGATCATCTCGAAGGAGGCCGAACCGGAACCGATGACCACGCCCGCCTGCAGCACGACCGTCGGGACACCGGAGTCGATCAGGATTTCCCCGACCTGGCTGCGTGACCGCAGGTGCGACGACAGCCGGTCGGATTCGGTGTGCAGGCCGCCCAGGTAGACGATGCGTTTGACGTGGGCGGTGCGCGCGGCAGCAGCGAGATTCTCTGCGCTGGTGCGTTCGGCCTCGGTGAACTCTCCCGGGTTACCCATCGAATGTACGAGGTAGTAGACGACGTCGATGTCGCGGCACGCGTCGCCGAGCGTGGCCGCATCGGTGAGGTCACCCTGCACCACCTCCACATCAGCAGCCCAGGGCACGTCACTGATCTTGTCCGGGTTGCGCGCCAGCACGCGCACGCGGTGGCCGGCTTCGATGACACGCGCCACCAACCGACCGCCGATGTATCCGGTGGCTCCGGTGACCAGCACGCGCAACGACGGTGCGGCGTGGATCGCATCTGTCACAGACTCTCCTCGGTTGGGGCCGCACGCTGACTGCTGAGACATTCCCCGAAAATGCCCGGCACTACCCAGTGATTCGGAGGCCTGCCGCGCGCGGATGGTCGGCAATCGATCACAGATTTGTTTATCCCGAGCGCGGACGGGGCATTCGCTGCGGACATGCCGCATGTGCGGCGTCCGTCTTGGGAAGGTCAGACCACGTGACGATTGATTACGACAGCCCGCAGCAGCTGGCTCGTACGCCGCAGCAGGTCAATGAATTCATCTGCATCCGTTGCATTCACGTCCGTGAGCTGAGCGAGCTGACAGCTGACCCATCGCTGGGGCACGTCTGTCGCGAATGCGCGTGATCAAGATGGGCCGACTCGGGCCACCCGCGCTAGCCTGGCGACCATGTCCAGCACGTTTTTCGACAACCCCGTCGTCCGCGCGCTCAACAAGGCGGCGGTCGGTCTGACCAGCGTGCCCGTCCTCGGCGACATCGTCGGCCGCAGCCTGGTCGAGATCCGCTACACGGGCCGCAAGTCGGGCCGTAGCTTCCAGACCCCCGTCAACTACCGGCTGTCGGGCGACGACGTGGTCATCAGCGTGATGGCCCCGGACTCCAAGAGCTGGTGGCGCAACTTCCTCGGCGAGGGCGGGCCCATCACACTGCTCAACTTTCGCGGCGCCGACCGTGCTGGGCATGCGATCTCGACGCGTGACGAGAAGGGCCGCGTCACCGTGCGGGTGCAGCTCGACTAGGCCTCAATCCGCGGCGGAAGTGGCATGATCCGGTTGTCCACATCCGCAGGAGGCGAGAACGTGCCGCTGGCTCACCGTGAGGCCGAGGACCGGGTGTCCATTGCCTGACGAACTGAGGGTCATCGACCTCGCGGAGGACCCGGGTGCCGCAGGTCTGGTGATCGGGGTCGGAGACCCGGCCGGTGATGACGCCGAGTTCTGGCTGCAGCAAGCGACTTTCACGCTGGTCGACCGCCCGTGTGCGGACCGCAGAACCGTGCAGGTGCCCGATGTGGACGCCGCGCTGGGACAGATCGCCGAACGCGTCGCCACGTGGCCGCAGACTGCCGCGGTGTGCGACGACGTCCTACGGGCATTCGACCCCGCGGCGCCGACGTTCGCCGGGGTGATCACCGAATCACTGGCGTATTCGACGCTGCAGTCCGGCCGGGAGTTCGCGCGCTGGCTCGCCGAACGCGGCCCGAAAACCGTTC
This sequence comes from Mycobacterium toneyamaense, assembly GCF_055384815.1. Taxonomy (NCBI): domain Bacteria; kingdom Bacillati; phylum Actinomycetota; class Actinomycetes; order Mycobacteriales; family Mycobacteriaceae; genus Mycobacterium; species Mycobacterium toneyamaense. The sequence continues at coordinate 3,534,633 of NZ_AP040333.1, read as the reverse complement.
CGCTGCTCCCGGATCCGGTGGTGTCGCACCGGGACGGTGACACTCTGCACGTCGCGTTCAACCGCCCCCAGCGGCACAATGCGTTTTCCACCGACGCGCGGGCGGCACTGCTGGAGGCGCTGGAGGTCGCGCGCTTGGACCCCTCGGTGACGGGTCTGGTGCTCACCGGCAACGGTCCCTCCTTCTGTAGCGGCGGAGACCTCGCCGAATTCGGGACATTCGACGACCCGGCGTCTGCGCACCTGGCCCGCACGCGCTTCAGCCCGGCCCTGGTGCTCGACGAGATCACCGCGCGCTTGGGCCCGGCGTGCCGGGCCGTCGTGCACGGCCAGGTGCTGGGCAGCGGGCTGGAGATGGCCGCGTTCTGCGGGCAGGTGACCTGTCACCCCGACGCCACCCTCGGCCTGCCGGAGCTGGCGTTGGGTCTGATCCCCGGAGCCGGAGGGACGGTGAGCATCACGCGGCGGATCGGCCGCTGGCGCACAGCGTATTTGGTGCTGTCCCGGGCGACGATCGATGCGGTGACGGCGCAGGACTGGGGCTTGGTCGATGCGGTCAGCGCGTGAGTGACGAGGCGGCGCGGGACTGGTCGGCCAGTGGGCTGGCCGCGCTGACGGGTATGCCGGGCGGGCCACCGGACGTCAGTCGCGCGGCGGTGCTGGCTCGGGCGCGGACGGTCGCATCCGAGTTGTCCGGCAGACTTGGTATCGAGATCGATGCGGCGGAGCTTCTCGCGGGGCGGGCCGCGCTGGCGGGGCTGCACCGGCAGGGCCGGATCAGCGCCGGCGGCGCCACGCGGCTGATCGCGGGTCGCGACGGTTGGTTCGCCCTGACGCTGGCCCGGCCCGATGATGTCGCCGCGGTACCGGCGCTTCTCGAATCCGACGTGCCCGGCGATCACCCGTGGCCGGCCATCATCGAGTGGGCCGGTCGCCGCCGGGTCGCCGATGTCGCGGAGCGTGCGCGTCTGCTCGGTCTTCCTGTCGGCGTGCTGGGGGAGACGACCGCCGCCGCCCCGGTGGTCCGGCGACACGGCAACCGAAAGCCGTTCCGGGACTACGGCCGGCTGCTGGTGGTCGACCTGTCCTCGATGTGGGCCGGCCCGCTCTGTGGACAGCTGCTGTGTCGCGCCGGCGCGACAGTGATCAAGGTCGAGAGCCCGTCGCGGCCGGACGGCACCCGGCAGGGGGAACGACGATTCTTCGACTGGATGAACGCCGGAAAGCTCTGTTATGCCGTCGATTTCGGCCAGCCCGACGAGCTGCGGCAGTTGTTGTCCGTCGCCGACGTGGTGATCGAGTCGTCTCGTCCCGATGCGCTGACCCGCCGAGGCCTGGGCCCGGACGATGTTCCGGCGCGGGACGGCCGGGTGTGGCTGCGGATCACCGGTCACGGCACTGAGGGGGAGCAGGGTCACTGGGTCGGATTCGGCGATGATGCCGCGGTTTCCGGGGGCCTCGTCGGCTCCGACCCGGCGGGCAGCGGACCGGTGTTCTGCGGTGACGCGATCGCCGATCCACTGACGGGGATGCACGCCACACTGGCGGTGGCGGGGTCGCTGCGGCGCGGCGGTGGTGAAGTCGTCGAGATCGCCCTGGCAGCAGTGGCGGCGGAATACGCCGCGCTACCACTGACGAGCGGTGCGAGCGTAGGTCCGGTGGCCGAACCGGTGGCGCCCGCGCTGTCGTCGCGGGCCGGCGAGCTGGGCACCGACAACGCGCGGGTGCGGGGCATCGTGCAGGAAAGGGCTTGCCGGGCATGCTGATTCAACGAGCTACGCTGCTCGACGGTCGGACCGTCGATATTCGGCTGGGCCGGCGCATCGAGGCCATTGCCGACAACCTCGAGCCGATCACCGGGGAGGACGTTCTCGACGCGGCCGGTGGCACCGTCATCCCCGGACTACACGACCATCACGTCCACTTGCGTTCGGCGGCAGCGGCGTTGACGTCGGTGCGGGTCGGTCCGGGGGAGGTACGCAGCCGTGACGCGCTGCGTGCGGTCTTGGGGCAGGCCGCCGTCGGCGCGGACGGCTGGATTCGCGCCGTCGGCTATCACGAGGTTGTCGCGGGTCCGCTGGACCGCGCTGTGCTCGACGAGCTTTCACCGAACGTGCCTGTGCGTGTCCAGCACCGCAGCGGGGTGCTGTGGACCCTGAACTCCGCGGGTCTGACGGCTGTCGGCCTGCCCGACCACCCCGACGGCCGGCTGCGCAGCGCGGACCCGGGCTGGACGCATGCGTTGCAGCGCAGCGACGCCGGACTCGGCGAGATCAGCAGGCGCCTCTCGGCATTCGGTGTCACCGGTGTCACCGACGCGACCCCCGACCTCACCGCTGAGGATGTGATGGACTTCGCCGAGGCCCGCCGGCATGGCGAACTGCGCCAGCGCGTCGAAGTCCTGGCACCCGCCAAACGCATTCTGCACGACGACGATCTGGACCTCGAGGCGCTGGCCGGCTGGATCACGGCACGGCACCGTCAGGGCGGAATCGTTGCACTGCACTGTGTTACGGCCGCGCAGCTGGTCGTCGCGATTGCCGCGCTGCGGCAGGCGGGTTCCCGGGCGGGGGATCGCATCGAGCACGGCGCCGTCATTCCCGATGACTGCCTGGCCGACCTGCGTGGCCTCGGCGTGCTGGTGGTGACCCAGCCGAACTTCATCGCCGAGCGCGGCGCGCAGTACCTCACCGACGTACCCGCGGACGAGCATGGCCAGCTGTGGCGGGTGGCGTCGCTGTGTGGCGCGCGGATACCCGTCGCGCTGTCGACCGATATGCCGTTCGGGGACGCCGATCCCTGGGCGGCGATGCGCGCCGCGGTTCACCGCAGGACGCCGTCGGGCGCCGTGCTGGGGGCGGATGAAAGCATCGATGCCGCAACGGCATTGGGGATGTTCCTCGGCGCACCCGCGCAGCCGGACGTGCCTCGGGAGCTGACGGTGGGAATGCCGGCGGACATGTGCCTGCTGGCGGCGCCACCGCGAGACGTTCTGGCTGCGCTGGACGCCTCGCTGGTGGCTGCGACCGTGTACGACGGTGCGGTGGTGTATCAGGCGGGCTAGTGCGCCGGCTCGAGAACCTCGTCGTCGAGCACTCGGCTCAGCAGGTCCTGGCGGGCTTCGACGTACTGCGTCTTCAAGGTTTCGACCAGTTGCGCGACGGTCAGGCGTTCCTTGATGCTGCCCACGCCCTGACCGGCACCCCAGATGTCCTTCCACGCCTTGGCGTCGGTGTTCCCGCCCGAGCCGAAATTCATTGCCGAGGCGTCGGATTCGGGCAGGTTGTCCGGGTCGAGACCCTGGGCGACGATGCTGCCGCGCAGGTAGTTGCCGTGCACGCCGGTGAACAGGTTGCTGTAGACGATCTCGGATGCCGTGGAGTCGACGATCATCTGCTTGTACTCGGGCACCGCGTTGGCTTCGTCGGTGGAGAGGAATGCCGAACCGACATAGGCGAAGTCGGCGCCCGCGGCGAGTGCGGCCAGGATGGACCGGCCGTGGGCGATGGCGCCCGACAGCAGCAGTGGACCGTCGAACCACTCGCGGATCTCGCGGACCAGCGCGAACGGGGACTGGGTACCGGCGTGGCCACCGGCGCCGGCTGCGACGGCGATGATGCCGTCGGCACCCTTGTCGATGGCCTTGTGCGCAAACTCGTTGTTGATGATGTCGTGCAGGACGATGCCGCCGTAAGAGTGCACCGCATCGTTGATCTCGGGACGCGCCCCGAGCGAGGTGATCACGATCGGGACCTTGTGCTCGACGATGACGCTCATGTCGTGCTCGAGGCGGTCGTTGGAGCGATGCACGATCTGGTTGACGGCGAACGGCGCGACGATGGCGTCGGGATTCGCGAGGGCGTAGGCGGCGTTCGACTCCTGGATCTCATCCAGCCAATCGCCGAGCAGGCTGGACGGCCGGGCGTTGAGCGCGGGGAACGAGCCGATGACGCCGGCCTGGCACTCCGCCTTCACCAGGTCGGGCCCCGAGCACAGGAACAACGGTGACGCGACCACCGGCAGGGACAGGCGCTGTGCGAGGACGGGAGGCAGACCCATGGTGGTGATAGCCCTTCGAATCGGAGACCGGGTTTGGACGGGACTCTAGTGGCGCTGGAGTGGTTATGCAACTAGTGGCATAATCGGCGGCGGGTGGATGTTCTCGCGTTGCCCGCTGATTCGAACATGTTGGAAATCAGTCGTATCAGGGAAGCGCCGACCGCCGGTCCCGGCTTCCGGCGCGCTTTTATGCAACAGATTGGATAACCGTCGTGACAGGACTGCTGCCGCCGCGCTGCGCCGGCGGAAACCGCACGGGACTTACGATCACGCCATGTCGCTGCAATTCGCCATCCTGACCGCGCTCACGGAGCGGGCATCGACGGGTATCGAACTCACCCGCCGGTTTGATCGGGCATTCGGCTACTTCTGGCCGGCGACGCACCAGCAGATCTACCGGGAGCTCGACAAGCTCAAGACCTCCGGGCTGGCCGAGGCCTCGACGCCTGATCGCCCTGAGCGCGGTCAGCCCAAGCGCTTCAGCATCACGCCCGCGGGACGGGCGGCGCTGGGCGAATGGCTCTGTGGCATCGATGATCCCGCGCCGGAGCGGATGTCCATCGCCGTGCGGGTGCGTGCCGCCGCGGCGCTCGGCGAGACCGGGGCCGTGCGCGCCGTGATCGCGCACCACCTCGCCGCGCATGAAGCGATGTTGGCCAACTACCGCGAGATCGATGCCCGAGATTTCGCGGCCCCGGTCGCCGACGCCGACGTGTTGCGGCACCTGGTGTTGAAGGCGGGCCTGCGGACCGAGCAAGCCTGGGTCGACTGGTGTCGCGAGGCGCTGGACGTGCTGGACAGGCTCACGTCGTCCGGTGACGGCGCCTGAGGGTTACGGGACGTTGGTTCCGTCGTCCTACAGATACATGCCTTCCGGCGGCTCGGCGCGGTAGCGACCGGTGCCCAACTCGGCGAGCAGCGCCGCCGTGCTGATGGCTTCGCCGTTACCGGCGAGCAGAGCACGGCGGACGATCTCGCGGATGTCGCTGCCGCTGGTGTGCTCGGGCAGGGCCGCGGCCACCGCGGCCGTGTTGACGTCCGCCCCTCCGGGCAGGTCGCCGAGCAGCACCGACAGGATGCGGGCCGCACCGACGCGGTCGGGGTAACCGACCTCGACCACCGAGTCGAACCGGCCGGTGCGGATCGCCGCCTTGTCCAGAGTCGCGACGTCGTTGGTGGATGCCAGCGTCAGGATGCGGGCGTCGGGGGCAATATCCATCGCCTGCAGCAGCTCCGACAACCCGCCGCCGCCGACGGAACGATCCCGGCACCACAGGTCGACGTCTTCGAGCACCAGCAGCACCGGGCCGCCCAGACGCTGAGCCTCCTCGACGACGACCGTCAGCAGGTCCGCTCCGGCGCGGGCCTCGACATAGATCACGGTGAAATCGCCGACGACTTCACTGGCCGCGACAGCACTCACCGCCGACTTCCCGGTACCGGGCGGACCGCACAACAGCACGCCGCGGCGGGCTCCCAAGCCGTGGGCGTTGAGCAGGCCGTGGCGATCGCGAACCGCCGCGATGCCGAGGTCGACTTCGGTCCACACTGATTGGGGCACAATCACATTCGATCGGCTGACAGCCGGCGGCAACTCGATCACCGTGAGCTGCAGACCATGCGCGTTGGTGGCGCGCAGCGCGCGGCCCCGGTACGGGTTGAGCGCGTTGGCACGCTCTGCGAGCCTGTCGAGCAGCACGCGGGCCTCGGCCTGATGTGCGGGCATCACGTAGACGCTGACCTCGGCCGAGTGGTTGAACGACTCGCGGGTTTCGATCTTGATGACGCACCCGGCCTCGGGCAACAGGGACCCAGCGGGGAAGTGCACACGCAGGCTCAGCGGGTGGCGGTACTGCCGCTCGCCGATCTCGGTTTGCGTCCACATCGGGGGATGCGAGTACTCGCCGGGGCCGACCAGACACACCTGCTCGTGCTCAGTGATCCACTCACCGAGTGCCAACGCCGTGGTCAACCGGGCCACGGGATTCAGATCGCGGGTTTCATCGATCAGCTGACCGCAGTCGCTCACCCCGAGCGCACGGGCGGTGAACCGGTCGGCGGTCTCGGCCCTGTCGAGGTTGGAGACGCCGGCAAGCAACTCGCCGAGTGCATGCAGGGTCACACGCGCCATCGGGTGCACGTCGTTCAGCCACGCCGCGACATCGCTGATCGGCCGGCGACCCGTGCGGTCGTCGTCGGCGAATTCGGTTGCCAGTTGGGTTATTTCGTCGTTCGTCAGAGTCATGATTGGTGATGTGGGTCGGAAACAGGGCAGTCGGACAGAATGGCACGCTGCCGAGGCACCGTCAACGAGTTTTCGCCGCCGCTACGCGGTGGGCTTCTGCCACACGAGCAGATAACGCCAGAAGAGCAGGCGCCGCACGTAGGCACCCGGAAGGAGAATCGCGGCCTGCGCGGCGACTTCGCGCGTCGTCAGCGGTGGGTCGAGCACCACCGGCATCACGTCGTGGTCAGGCGTCTTCGCGAACCCGCTGCCGGTTCCCAGCAGTCGCTCGGCGCGAAACCGGACACCGAGCGCGCGATGGGCGAGCGCGGCGCCGAGCTCATACGGCCACTCACGCCGCAGGTCTGTCCGCGGCAGCGCGATGGCCGCGAGCACACCACCGGGCCGAAGCGCGTCGGCCAGCCGGGGCAGCACCGCATCGAGCCGCATGTGGTGCAGTGCGCTGATGGACACGATCGCGTCGTAGTCGGTTGCCGGCAGCGCGTCGGTCAGCACGTCGGCCTGAATGCAGTTCACATTCGTCGGGGCCCGGCGCTGCGCTTCGGCGATCATCACCGCCGAGCGATCGACCGCGTCGACGTGCGCACTGCGCTCGGCGAGCTGGACGGCGAATCCGCCGGCTCCGCAGCCGACGTCCAGGACTCGTTGGCACCGTGACGGCAGGAGCTGCAGCAGCCGGCGCTGGTAGTAGGCGTTGTGGTCCCAGTCGAGCTGGCTCCGGGCGTCGGCCACCGCCGGCGTCACGCGCGCGCGGTGACCCGAACCGGGATGGGGCCTTTCGCGACCGTTGTGTAGGGCGATTCGAGCGGGAAGTCGTCGTGGAGCGACTCGATGCGGTTGGACCGCACGATGGTGGCCAGCGCGAGCGTCGTCACCAACATCGCGAAGTGTTCACCGATGCAGGACCGCGGCCCCGCGGCGAACGGGATGAACTGCCAACGGTCGCGGGTCTTGGCGTTGTCGGGGCTGAACCGGTCGGGGTCGAACGCCAGCGGGTGATCCCACAACGTGGGGTCCCGGTGCACGGCACTGATGCCGATGGCCACGATGCTGCCGGCTTCGACGCGATGGCCGTCCACCACGATGTCCTGCATCGCCGTCCGGCCGACACCGGCCGCCGGCGGGCACAGCCGCAGCGACTCGTTGAGTACCTGGGCGGTGTAGGCGAGCCGGGGCACGTCGTCGGGGGTCAGCTCCCGATCGCCGATCGCGGCGACCTCGGCCGCGACCCGGTCCTGCATCGCGGGATTGCGCCCGAGCTGCCACAAGGCGTACGTCAGCGTCGTCGCGGTCGTGTCGTGGCCGGCCAGCATGAAGATGAGCAGGTCGTTGCAGATGTCGTCGTCGGAGAGCTTCTGGCCGGTATCGGGGTCCGAGGCCGCGAGCAGTGCCTTGACCAACGGTGCATCGCGGTCCGGGTTCGCGCGGCAGTCCTGCAGGACCGCCATGGTCATCTTGCGCATCCGGGCAACCGCGGCGCGAGCCCGACGCCGTCCCAGCGTCGGCAGCCACTGCGGCGCCTTGATCGGCCGCAGGGCGCGATCGGCCGTATAGCGCGAGGCCACGTGCATGTTCTCGGCGATGGTGTTGCTGTGCTCGTTGATGTCGAGACCGAGAATCGAGTAGCCGAGGGACCGCATGGCGAGCCGGCGGCATTCGGTGTCGAGGTCGACGTGATGCGCGTCGCGCCAGTGGTCGGCGATCGCCTGCGCGGCCTGGGACATGTGGCCGCCGAAGCGGTCGACGTGCTGCTTGGTGAAGACCGGCTGCAGGGCGCGCCGGCGCGGCGGCCAGGCCTTGTTGGGCAGGACGAAGAGATTGTCGCCGACCACGTTGCGCACTTCTTCGTGGATCGTGGAGCGTTCGGCGAGGTTGTCGGAGCGACCCAGCACGTCGCGGATGCCGGCCGGCGACGTGACGAGCACGATGGGCGGCGCGACGCGCTTGGGTACGACGGCGATGCGACTGACGGGCCCACCGGCCTCGCTCAGCCGGACCAGCCCGGTGTGCAATTGCCGGGTGGCGATCAACTGCCGTAACGGCAGCGGATTCTTCGGCGCGAGCGGCAGCGTGCCCACGTCGCGGGCGTCGATGGTTGCAGTCATGTCAATAAAGAATTATGCCGCGCCAGGGGCGCGCGGTCGAGTGATTCGACCGGCAGGTATCGCAGTCACGGGTATGAATCAGTCATGAGCAACCACGTGAACCTCACCCCGCAGGAAAACGAACTGATCGCCGAGAGCCATCCCGAGGCGTTGGCCCGGATGGATTCGAAAGCACTCAAGGAGCTGCAGCGCAGGCTGCGGCAGGCGCGTGAGAAGAACTTCAGTTTGTTGCGGCGTCAGGGTGCGGCGCGGGTGGAATCCGAGGGTGGCCGGGGCGCCGCGCAGCCCGCCAACGAAAAGCGGGGCGAGAAGGTCGACGTGTTCGACGAGGCGCTCACTCGGGTGAGCGAGCGCCTCGAAGCCGTCGGCGACAACGAGTAGTCACCCGGAACGCGCCCCGGCGCGAAGCCGTACCTCTGGGCCCTGGCCGGCGAGTGACTTTTGGCCATAGCCCCGGGCAGTCGACGCCCGTACCGTTGAAGGTGTCGGGAATTGCACCTTCGTCTGGAGCGGACATCATGACCGAATTATCTCCTCGCCCATACATTTTGGTCGGCATCGACGGATCAAGATCATCGCTGGAGGCGTTGCTGTGGGCCATCGGCGAGGCGCAACTGCGCAACCTGCCGCTGCGCCTGGTCCACGCCGTCGACTACGGCAATTTCGTGATGGGATTCAATCCGGGTGCTTCCGAGAGCTTCTTCAAGTACGTGGAGACGTCGGGACAGAACTTCCTGAACGAGGCCGCGGAGCGTGTTCAGGCACTCGCCCCCGAGGTGGAGGTGTCCGTCCACAACCTGGTCGGCCGCCCGGCGCAGCTGCTGGAGGAGCAGTCGAGGGATGCGTTCCTCACCGTTGTCGGATCGAGTGGGCTGCACGGGTTCACGGGTCTGCTCGCGGGGTCGGTGGCGGTGGCGCTGACCGCGCACGGCCACAGTCCCGTCGTTGTGGTCCGCGCGCCCGGCGCACACGCCGGAGGGCCCGTCGTGGTCGGTGTCAGCGGCGCGCCCGACAGCGAGGAAGCAATCGGCTGGGCCTTCCAGGAGGCGTCACTGCGCGGGGCGAAACTGCTCGCCGTTCTCGTATCGAGTTATGTCCCAGCCTATTTCGACTACATCGAACCGACATGGGAAGAGCTGCCGGGCCCGGCGCGGGAGGACCAGCAGGCGATGTTGCTGGCTGAACGGCTGGCGGGGTGGCAGGAGAAGTTCCCGGAGGTCGCGGTCCGCCGCGTGGTCGCCGCCGGCCATCCGGGGCACGTGCTGCTGGGCTATGCGCAGCGCGCGCAGCTGATCGTCACCGGGACCCGCGGCCATGGAAACGTGGCCGGGTGGTTCCTCGGGTCGACGAGCCACCGGCTGGTGCAGCATGCCGAGTGCCCGGTGCTGGTCGCCCGGCCGCAGGCCCGGTAGTCAGATCGTTGCTGAGGTGCAGGGGGCCGTTCGCGGCCGCCTGCACCTCAGGTATTTCAGACCCGTGCGACGAGCACAGAGGGGTTGTCGGAGTTCGCGTCGGCGTGTGAGCCAATAATTTTGACGAGCTTGGCCGCTTCGCGGGCACCGACAACGACGAGGCTGATCGGTTCGGACGTCGTCTGCAGGAACCGTGCGAAACTCGTCGTGATGGGTACCGCCGTGATGTACACGTCGGGGTAGAGGTCTAGCCACACCGCACAACGGCGCAGCAGCTCCTGGCGGCCACTCATCCCGGTCTCCGGCGGACACACGCCGACCGCCACAACGGGCCGTCCACGCAGTTGCGCTTCGGCGACCGCCGCGGCGAACACATCGTGGTTCTCTTCCCAGTCATTGACCTCGACGACGATCGACCCTGCCGGCGAGCGCCGGTGCGGTGCGTAACTGCGGACCACTGCGGCCGGACACGCCGCGCCCTCGGCCACGCCCGCCGCGGTCGATCCCAGCAGCGCTTTTGCGAAACGGCCTATCCCGACGGAGCCCACACACACCATGGCGGCTCGGCGGGATTCTTCGATCAATACCGCCGTCGGGTCTCCGACTACGACGGCGGTCTCGATCTTGACGTGCGCGGCGGTGTCGTCGATGGCTGCGTGAGCCGCCCGCAGAGAGGTCCTGGCGTATTCGATGACCATTCGATCCGAGCGCTGCGGGCCTTGCACGCAACTCACCAGCCGCAGCGGGACATCTCGGGCGATGGCTTCAGCGACGGCCCAGTGAGCGGCGTAGACGGCAGCTGTCGACCCGTCGATGCCGACCACGACGGAATCGCCAGCGTGCATTTCGATCATGTTGTCTCCCGGTGGTTTTCGCGTGTTACGCAGTGGTTGCCCTGGCGTGCGGCACGGCAGATGTGTCATCGAATCCTCGCCCGGGTACGTAGCCGGAGGCGAGGGCATAAAGGCCTTTGGGACGGCGCATGAGTCACCACAGGTCAAGGGTCCCGAGCGGTGGCGAGTGATCACTCAACGAGTGACTTTCGGCCATAGCAGCGGAGGAGCCGTGCTCGTACCGTCGTGGGCATCGGACAGTCAGAGGCATCGGAGGATATTGTGACCGAATTACCGCCCCGCCCTTATATTTTGGTCGGCATCGACGGGTCGAGCTCATCGCTGATGGCCCTGACTTGGGCCGTCAACGAAGCACAGTTGCGCAACCTTCCGCTCCGGTTGGTGCACGCCGTCGACTTCGAGAGTTTTGCGCTGGGGTTCAACCCGGGTGCCTCCGAGAGCTTCTTCACGTACCTGGAGACCACGGGCCAGCGTTTCCTTGACGAGGCCCTCGATCGTGTCCAGACGCTGGACCCTGATCTGGAGGTGACGTTGACCAGAAAGGCGGGCCGCCCAGCTCGAGTGTTGATCGAGCTGTCGAAGGGCGCATTCCTCACCGTCGTCGGTTCAAGCGGACTGAACGCATTCACCGGCCTGCTGGCCGGCTCGGTGGCAGTGGCGCTGACCGCACACGGACACAGCCCGGTCGTCGTCGTCCGCGCACCGGGGGTGCCGGTGACAGGCCCAGTTGTGGTCGGGATCAGTGGGGCCCCGGACAGTGAGGATGCGATTGGCTGGGCCTTCGAGGAAGCCGCCATGCGCGGGACCGGACTGACCGCTGTCCTGGTTTGGGGCTACTTGCCGGCGCATTTCTACGATGTCCAAGGTCCCTGGAATGACCTGACCGGCCCGGCGCGTGAGGAGCAGCAGGAGATGCTGGCCGAGCGATTGGCCGGGTGGCAGGAGAAATTCCCGGATGTCGCGGTGCGCCGCGTCGCGGCAATCGGCAACCCCGGGCACGTCCTGCTGAGCCATGCCCAGCGCGCTCAGCTCGTCGTCACCGGAAGCCATGGTCGCGGCGACGCCACCGGGCTGCTGCTCGGTTCCACCTGCCACAAACTGATTCACCAGGCGAATTGCCCAGTCCTCGTCGCTCGGCCGCATGCTCGCGAGTCGACCCGATGACGAGCGCAACTCGCGAGGTGCGTGAGCCCTTGACGGCGGCGCGGCTGCGATCGGTGGACGCGTACTGGCGGGCTGCCAACTATCTCACTGCCGGCCAGATCTACCTGATGGACAATCCGCTACTGCGAACGCCTTTGGAGCATCAACACATCAAGCCCCGCCCGTTGGGGCACTGGGGCACCTCGCCGGGGCTGAACTTCACCTACGCGCACCTGAATCGCGCCATCATCGATCATGATCTCGACGCGATGTATGTCATCGGTCCCGGTCATGGCGGGCCGGCGCTGTTCGCGAACGCCTGGCTCGAGGGCAGCTACAGCCGAACACGTCCCGACATAACCCGTGATGAACGCGGCATGGCGACACTGTTCCGCGAATTCTCCTTCCCGGGTGGCGTGCCCAGCCATGTCGCACCGGAAGTTCCGGGCTCCATCCACGAGGGCGGCGAGCTCGGTTATTCCCTGGCGCACGCCTACGGTGCAGCTCTCGACAACCCGAACCTGTTGGTGGCGTGTGTGATCGGTGACGGCGAAGCCGAGACCGGTCCGCTGGCCGCCAGCTGGCATTCGAACAAGTTCATCAACCCCGTCACTGATGGTGCGGTACTGCCCATCCTGCACCTCAATGGGTACAAGATCGCCAATCCGACGGTCCTGGCGCGGATCACCGACACCGAACTCGATTGTCTACTAAGGGGATACGGGCACCATCCGATCTACGTCAGCGGCGACGACCCGCAACAGATGCATCAGGAGATGGCGGCGGCGATGGATCGCGTCGTGGCGATGATCAACGAAATCCAGACCGCCGCGCGTGCCGCGACATCCCCAGCGGCGCGCCCACAGTGGCCCATGATCGTGTTGCGGACGCCCAAAGGCTGGACCGGACCGCGGTGGGTCGACGGTGTGCCTGTTGAGGGTACGTGGCGTTCGCATCAGGTGCCCATAGCCGATGTCCGGTCTGATCCGGAACATCGCCGGCAGTTCGTCGATTGGCTGGATTCGTACCGCCCCGGCGAGCTGTTCGATGAAATGGGTTGCCCCACAGCGCTGGTGACTGACAATGTGCCGTCAACCGATTATCAGATGGGATTGAACCCGAACGCCAACGGTGGCCTGCTGCTGACACCTTTGCATTTGCCTGCTGCCCAGGAATTCGCGGTGTCAACCGTCAGGCCGGGGGACACCACCGCAGAGCCGACCAGGGTGCTCGGGCAATATCTGCGCGAAGTAATGGTGCGTAACGCCTGCTACCGCAACTTCAGACTGTTCGGGCCCGACGAGACGGCGTCGAATCGGCTCGGTGCCGTGTATGACGTCAGCGACAAGCAGTGGAACGCAGCAGTTCTGCCGAGCGACGAGCACCTGGCCCGCGACGGGCGTGTGCTCGAAGTCTTGTCGGAACACATGTGCCAGGGCTGGCTGGAAGGTTATCTGCTGACCGGGCGGCATGGCCTGCTCAACAGCTACGAGGCCTTTGCTCATGTCGTGGACTCGATGGTGAACCAACATGCCAAGTGGCTCAAGGTGAGTCGCGAACTACCGTGGCGCGCACCGATCGCATCCCTGAACTACCTGATCACGTCCCACGTGTGGCGCCAGGACCACAACGGCTTCTCGCACCAGGATCCGGGTTTCATCGATCATGTTGCCAACAAGCGCGCCGATATCGCCCGCATTTACTTGCCGCCGGACGCAAACACGCTGCTGTCGGTAGCGGCGCACTGCCTCGCCAGCCGGAGCTACATCAACGTGATCGTCGCCGGTAAGAACGACGCCCCGGTGTGGCTCACCGCGGAGCAAGCTGCGGTGCACTGCGCACGCGGCGCGGACATCTTCGAGTGGGCCAGCACCGACAGGGGTTCAGAACCTGATGTGGTGCTGGGCGGCGCCGGCGACGTGCCCACCATTGAGGTGCTGGCTGCCGCATCGATACTGCGAGAGCGCCTGCCGGAGATAAAGATCCGCGTCGTCAACGTCGTCGACCTGTTCCGGCTGCAATCCGACTCCCAACATCCACACGGCATGACCGATGCGGAGTACGACACGTTGTTCACCACCGACCGACCCGTGATCTTCGCCTACCACGGCTACCCGTCGTTGATCCACCTGTTGACCTACCGCCGACGCAATCACCGGAATATGCATGTGCGGGGGTATCTGGAAGAGGGTTCGACGACAACGCCTTTCGACATGCTGGTGCTGAACAAGATGGACCGCTTCCAGCTGGTGATCGACGCCATCGATCTGACGCCCGGACTCGACGGTCCCGCGGTACACGCACTGCGCGCAGACATGGTTGCGGCTCATGATCGCCACCGTGAATGGATCCGGACGCGCGGTGAGGATCTGCCCGAGGTCACGGAGTGGCGTTGGGAGTCGGCAACTGATTGACGGCGTCGGCGATAACTGTCCTCGTCATGCGACGACTGTGCGCTCAGGGGGCTTCGGCGACTAAGGTCTAGGGTCCTCAGATTGACGGCCACTGGTGATCCACGCCGTGGCGTCCTCGACCTGCCCCGCGGGGAACTTCCGGATCTCCGCAGTGATGAAGTGTGACACCAGGTGCTGTGCAACGCCCGCTATCGGCGAATCAGTGACGATGGCAATCTTTTTCACGTGTTGGTGATGGTCATGGACGAATCGCAGGTGCGTCACCATCGCCCCGAAACTGTCCCATCCCGGAAAATGTGGAGCGTCGATGATGAGGCCGGCAAGGTCGCCGCCCTGCTCGATCTTCGGGTCGACAGTTTGGTTGAGGGCGGCAAAATCGCCGGTACTCAACGGGGATTCCGGGTGAATGGTGAGAATCGAGTTGTCCGAGTCCCATTGTTGATCGATCACGGTTCACTCCTGTGCTATCAGTCTGAGCGCAAAGTTGTTGTGCAGCAGCGGGTAATTGCCGGTTCTAGCCGCTGAGCAGCATCAGGTTGCCCAGCCGGCGAGTGTGCGTCGCAGCTGACGCGACGGAGATCAGGTGAGCGAGCCCGTTCTCGATGCCGCGGGCGAGATCTTCCGTGTCGAGCTCGGCGTCGTAGTCGCCGATGACGCCGAATGTCAGGCGATCTGCGTAGCTCATGATGGCGATGCCCGTGCGCATGCCCATCGCAATCGGCGGTACCGGCACGAGCGCGGCGATCTGACGACCCATCAAGCGCATGCGCCGGCTCGGGCCCGGGACATTCGTCGTCACGGCAACGACGCCATGTTGCGGAAGCCGGCCCAGCAGGCGCACGGCCGACGCCATGATCGGAAATGGAATCAGGTTGGCTGCGGAAACCACCAGAGAGCCGGCCTGGCGCTGCCCACTGCCTTTCGCCGTTGTCAGCCTCTTGTGGACCAGCCGAAGCTGTTCGAGCGGATCCGGCCGATCGACGGGGAGGTCAGGCAGCAATATGGAAACCCGGTTGTCGGGCACGTGGAGTAGTTCGGCAGGCCGGACAGAAACCGGCACGACGGTGCGGATCGGCCCGGCCGAAGGTTGCATGTCGTGCTGCAGCATCGCTGACCGGAAACCGTCCGTGATGGCGGCCAGAGCCACGTCGTTGACGGTGACGCCGAACCGCTTGGCGACCATCTGGACATCGGGTAGCGAGACCTCGACAGCACTGAATCGGCGCATGTCGCTGAGCTGCCCGTTGAGGGGTTGGGTCGAGGTGGTGAGCACGCCGGCTACGAGTTGAGCAGCTCCGAACGCCATGCGCACCCCACTGCGCGCCGTCGATCTCACCATCCGCCACGCATCGGTGCCGAGCGTGATCGGATTGAAGCCGCGCCGCGATTGCTGAGCTGATCCCGAAGGGAGGCAGGGGATTTCATCGCGCGCTGCCCACTGGTTGTCGCAGATGCCGGCGAGCATTGCTGTCGCCGCGACACCGTCGGCGATGCAGTGGTGCAGCTTGACCACGATCGCCCAGCGACCATCAGCCAGACCGTCCAGCATCCACGCTTCCCACAATGGACGGGATCTGTCGAGGCGGCGCTCCATCAAGCTCGCCACCGCGCGATGAATCGCAGTGTCATCACCGGGCGCTGTTACGGTGAGCCGGCGGACGTGGTGGGTGATGTCGAAACTGGGTGCCGGTACCCATTCTGGAGCGCTGAGGTCGAGCGGATATGAGTGCAACACCTGTCGGCAACGGGGCAGGGTGGCCGAGCGCTCGTCGAGCACCGCTTGTAGTTCGGCGAAGTCCGGGGCCGGGCCTTCCATGATGGCCACCACCGCGACGGCAAGATTGGCATGACTGTCGGAATCCTCAGCCTGCAGGAATCCGGCATCGAGAGCGGTGAGCTGGTTGTCGTTCATCGGTGTCCTTTACGGGCCGGCCTGCCAATGGTGCGGTGTTCGCGAATGATGTTGCGCCTGTCGGAAGTTCACGAGCAGAGCTGATGGACCGCGGTCGTAGGGACCTTCGGCACCTGCTGCGCCTGCCGTGACCGGGCTTGTGGCCTTCCGGCTGCCTGCCAGAGGACCTTTGGCCCGTGTGGGCCCCAGACCAGTGGCGCACCATCGAGTGGCTGCCCCACTGAAGTCGTGATTCGTAGGGAGGATTTCCCGATGGCCGTATCCACCGATGAGGATGTCCTGTCGTCAGAAGGCGTGGAAGGTGCGTCCCAAGGGCGGTTTCTCGCTCTGATCACCGCTGCGCTGATCGTGGCGGCGATGCTCATCGGTTGGATGTTCGGCGGCTTTTCGCTGGTCCGCCTGGTGCTGCCGGATGACGCGGTAGCGCCGGCGAAAGTTGCTACGGCACAACAGCAGGCGCCGCCCACATCGCAACAACTGCATGCGTGGCTTGCGCAACTTGAATCACCGCTGGACGCGTTACTGATTCAGCGGGACAACATCGCCACCGCGGCTGCCAAGTCTGACATGGTGGGAATTCAGCGGGCCTGCGAAGCCGGCCAGATGGTCCTGCCTCAGCTACAGGCGTTGTTGCCGAGCCCGGAAGCGACACTGACAACCGCCCTGCGGCAGACTCTCGAGGATTTCGGCTCCGGATTCAGTGAGTGCCTGACCGGCATTCGGAGTCAGGACGTCGCAGACATCGAGATGGCCTCGGTCTATCTGTACCGCGCGAACAATGACCTTCGAACGCTGATGGCAGTGATTGCGCGTGAACTGAATGATATCGACTCCGGGAATCAGGACATCGTACCGATCTGACGTTGCCGGCCGACCCGAATGCCGTTGGAGTTCATCAGGAGTCGGCGGACACGGCGACGGATGGGGCTGATCGACGATCTGGGGACCACCCGACCGCGGTGAGATACAGCCCGGCCAGCCCGGTGACGATCACGACCGCCTGCCACCACGGTGCGACGGCCAGAACGTCGTGCCCTGTCGCCAGGTACGCCGCGGGGAACATCATCAACGCCGCGCCCTTGAGCACAGTCAACCAGCCCAGCACCGACACGGTGGCGGCAGCAGCTCCGCGCCAATGCGGGTGCAGTGTGACGACGACCAGTCCCATCGGTAAGACGAATGCGCCTGTGATCCAAGGCCATACAGAGTTGTCCCCGAATGTGTGCATCAGGGTCTTGACGTAATCAGCCCGGGTGACCAGTGTTGCGGCCGCGACGACGAGATAGGGCCCGAGCACCCGAGCGAACATCCGGGTGCGGTGCTGAATGTGCGGTGTTGCGGTCATTATGCGAACTCCATCTCATGGATAGAGGCGCGGGTCGTCGATCGGGACTCGGATCAGCGACCCGCCGCCTGGTCGTCGCAGGCACGAGAACCCGGCAACGAGTCCTCGTCGTGCAGAAGGGAAACGACGTCCGTCAGCGCGCGGCGCGGGGTCGAGGGTAAGGGGTCTGCGTTCAAGGGTGCCCAGCCGACGCGGATGAGCATCTGCGGGAACAATTCATCGCCGAAAACGTCCGATCGGACGATGGCTCGGCACTCGGGATTCTCCAGCGCCTCCGTGACGGGGCACGTGGACAGTCCCTGCGCGGTGGCGGTGAGCAGAACTGCGCTCGTTGCTTCTCCGGCCCGCAATCGATCAATCGGAGTGTCGGTCGAGGTGCCGAGCGCCAACAGTGAACCGTTGTCATCGGTGGCCGTTGTGCCTGCGGCCTGGCCGAGCACGGGGCCGGCGAAGATGCGACTGGGGAGAGCAGCGCTGTGGTCGGGCGCGGGTGTACTACGAGCGGGCACACCCGCGACCGATGCATAGCGGCCGCTCCAGACCGTCAGTTCGGTGAGGTAGTCCAGATCATGCACATGCTGTGAAACCGCTTGCCGCAGGGCACTTGTGAGCACGTCGTTGAGCTTCACCCGGCGCAGGCCGATGCCGAGGCGCGCCGCGCGGGCGGTCATCAGAGCGATGTCCCCGAGCGGGACGGGCCAGCCGCTGTAGTACCGCCGGTCGGTTCGGCGCCGCGGAATCGCCGCGGCGAGAGCGATGTCGGCCTGCTCGGGGATGCAGGGTGTCAATTCGATCGCGGCGAGATGATCAGGCTCGGCCGGGTTGGGGAACCTGCGCACGGTCGCCTGCCAGCCCAGCGCGTGGAAGGCCACGGTCGCGTGGTGCAGCGCCGCACCACAACTGATCAGCAGGTCGCGGCCGTCGGGGTCGGTGTGAATCAGGTGCAGTGACGATTCGGCGTACAAGTGCACACTGTTGGCGCCGATGCGCCACCGCCAGGGTTGCGTGTTGTGCACCGAAGGGGCGCGCGTTGCCAGCGCCATGGCCGCGCAAATCGTCTGATGGTCGGGGAACGTCTCGGGCATCTGATTCACCTCACTGGACCTGTGATCGAGGTCGACGCGGTGCGTTTCAGATCGCGCACACTGCTCGTTTCTCATACAACGATCCTGCAGGTGATCGGGCACGATCGACAGAGCACTACGTCACTTGCTGAAGAGTTCTGTCCCAGACCACATGCCGGCGGAAGCGGTGTCTATCGTCATTGGTGGCCAAAGACATTGGACCCGCATCCCGAGTCACCCCATCAGGGCAGCGGCGCCCACCACCGCAGGACGGTGCCGGCGTCGACGCCGGGTCCGACGGTCATGTCACCGCCGGTGTCTTGTGCCCGTCGGCGGAGGTTCGCCAAGCCACTTTCGGTGATGCCTTCGGGTAATCCCTGGCCGTTGTCGGTGACCTCGATACGCAAGTCGTTGTCGACGTTGACGGTGACGCCGACTGCGCTGGCCTTGCCATGACGGACGGCGTTGCTCACCGCTTCGCGGACGACGGCCTCGGCGTGATCGGCCAAGTCGGGCTCGATGACCGAGAGCGGGCCGTCGTAGCGGACCGTGGTGTGCAGTTCGTGGCTGGAGAAAGAGGCGACAGCGGCATCGAGTCGCTGTCGTAACCGGGTGGTAGAGGCGGTGCTGCCGTGCAGATCGAAGATCGCGGTGCGGATTTCGGTGATCACTTCCTGGAGGTCGTCGACGCAGTCGGTGATGCGGCGCTGCACATCGCTGGACTTGGCGCGCGGGATCGCGCCCTGGAGCGTCAGACCAACCGCGAACAGCCGCTGGATGACGTGGTCGTGCAAGTCGCGGGCGATGCGGTCGCGATCGGCCAGCACAGCGAGCTCACGCTTCTGACGCTGGCTGGCGGCAAGCTGCCAGGCGAGCGCGGCCTGGTCGGCGAACGCGGCCATCGTGTCCAGCTGATCCGCGGTGAATTCCTGGCGGCCCGCATTCCGCAGCACGACCAGGACTCCGATGACGCTCTCGGTGGTGCGCAGTGGCAGCACCAGTGCCGACGCCACGTCGGCCGCTAGTGCTTCAGGTAGCTCGGCTGCCCGGCAGATCGAGGGCGTTCGATCGTGAAAAGCCCGGCCGATGGGTCCGCCGGCTGCCGGCGCCTCCAGCGCTGATGCGCGGGCATCGCCGACGACGTCGATCACCTGGAGTTCGGTGATCTCGCTGGTCGGCGCATCGTCGTCCTCGGGAACCGCGATCAGCGTCACGTCCGCGTCCGTCAGCGAACGTGCCTCCTCTGCGATCTGGCGGAACACCAGCGACGGCTCCGTGCCGGACAACAGAGCGGTACCGATATCGCGGGTGGCCTCGATCCAGGCCTGGCGTTGCTGCGACTGACGGTAGAGCCGGGCGTTGTCGATGGCGATGCCGGCCGCTGCGGCCAGGGCCTGTGCGAGCACTTCGTCGTCTTCGCTGAATGGCTGTCCGGATGCTTTTTCGGTCAGATACAGGTTGCCGAAGACTTTGTCGCGGATGCGCACCGGCACCCCGAGGAACGTTCGCATGGGAGGGTGGTGCTCGGGAAAGCCCACCGAGGCGGGGTGGGTGCGAATGTCTTCCAGTCGAATGGGTTTCGGTTCGTCGATCAGGACGCCCAGCACGCCGCGCCCCTGGGGCAGCGGGCCGATCTTGCAGCGGGTCTGCTCGTCGATGCCCTCGTAGACGAATTCGACGAGCTCGTGATCCGTGCCCCGGACCCCGAGGGCGCCGTACCGTGCGTCGATGAGCTCGATCGCGGTGTGCACGATGGTGCGCAGTGTCTCGTCCAGTTCGAGCCCGGATGTGACGGTGAGCATCGCCTCGACCAGACCGTCGAGCCGGTCACGGCCCTCGATGATCTGTTCGACACGGTCCTGAACTTCACTGAGAAGTTCACGCAGTCGTAGTCCCGATAGCGGCGCTCGCAGCGGATGCTCAGCGCTGCTGTCTTGACGTCTCACATCGGTGATTCTGCCACTGGGGTAGCGGTGCGCCAGGAATTTGACGTCGGCGGCAGATCAGTCGTCCGAGCGCCGCGGCCGCTCCAGTTTCGACACGAACACCGCGGCCTGCGTCCGTCGTTCCATACCCAGCTTGGCGAGCAGACGCGACACGTAGTTCTTTACCGTCTTCTCCGCCAGGAACATTCGTGCGGCGATCTGCTTGTTGGTCAATCCTTCGCCGAGCAGATCCAGCAGCACCCGTTCCTGATCGGTCAGCCCCGAAAGCGGGTCCGATCGCTCGGCTTCATTGCGGAGCTTCGCCATCAACGCCGCGGCGGCACGGTTGTCCAGGAGGGACCGTCCGGCGCCCACGGCCTTGATCGCCTCGGCGAGTTCCATGCCTTTGATGTCCTTGATGACATAGCCGCTCGCGCCGGCCAGGACCGCGTCGAGCATGGCCTCGTCGGAGGTGAACGACGTCAACATCAGGCACCGTAGGTCGGGTAGGCGCGACAGCAGATCGCGGCACAGTTCGATGCCGTTGCCGTCCGGCAGACGCACATCGAGGACGGCGACATCGGGTCTGAGCGCAGGAATCTGGGCCATGGCGTGCGCCACGGTTCCAGCCTCGCCGATGACTTCCAGATCCGGGTCCGCACTCAGCAGGTCGATGAGTCCGCGGCGCACGACTTCATGGTCATCGACGAGAAATACTGTGACCATTCGCGTGCCCTTCTGCACGCCGGCGGCGCGCTGATAAACGTTGACGTCTTGCTCATGACGATAGGCCAGGCCTCGGCTACAGGCGCTGATTACGTTGGCAAATCAGTGCCGTGCAGTTCACCTGGGGCGAGGCTGAGCGCGCCGTCCCCACGATCTCACCCATCCCGGGTCTCCGGTGCCTGCCGATCACCAGCAATTGGATCGAATCGGCATGGCGATCAAGGTAATTCATCGTGGAACCACGGATTGCGACGGGGTTGAACTCGATGTCCGGGTTGGCGAGGCGATACCGGGAGAGACGTTTGTCCAGCCGCGCAGACACGCCATCATCCTGCACTTTGTCCCGTCCGTCCGCAGGCGAGGTCGGCCGCGTTGCGAGCACCGTCAGGGGCACTCCGCGTAGCCGGGCTTCGCTGATTCCGGCCTCGAGAACGACGGCGCTGTCCGGACTTTCATCGACTTCGACCACGACGTGCCTGGGCTGCATCACCCCGTGGTGATTGCCGCTGCGGACGATTGCCACCGGACACGGCGCGGAAGTCGCCAATGTGGCCGCGGTCGAACCGAGTCGGTGCCCCGTGGCATGCGCGATGCCGAGCGAGCCCAGACACAGCAGGTCGGCAGATCGGCTGGCGTCCAGCAGGACCCGGGAGGGATGCCCCTGCAGTACTTCCCATTCCACTTTGACCGGCTGCTCTGTGGACTCGACCGCGACCAGCGCGCGCCGCACGGAGACGTCGGCGCACGCCAGATCTTGAGGTTCCTGCTGGGGATCGACGGCACCATGGCCGCGTGGCTCGACG
This sequence comes from Mycobacterium toneyamaense, assembly GCF_055384815.1. NCBI lineage: Bacteria > Bacillati > Actinomycetota > Actinomycetes > Mycobacteriales > Mycobacteriaceae > Mycobacterium > Mycobacterium toneyamaense. Next base: position 3,512,627 of record NZ_AP040333.1, on the reverse strand, counting down.
ACGTAGAGCAGGCGCAGGGGTACGTCGCGACTGACGGCTTCATCGACCGCCCACAAGGCAGCGTCAACCGACCACCGCGAGCCGTCGATGCCGACCACGACGGCCGATGACGGTGAAGCTGACTTGTACATCTTCGCACTCTCCTGACTTCACCCAGCTGACTATTCGTCGACGGTAGGTGCGATGACCGTGTCCGCGGCAGGGGCATTGGTCCCTAGTTGCCTGACCGTGGGCCCATGTGCCCTAGTGAGCGGGCTGGTGACTTGCCATCGTCGACGATATGAAGAAGCAACTGGCAACGGGTGTAGCGCTTGCGGCTGCACTGTGCGTAGCGGGCCGGCGGTATCGCAAGTGGGCGGCCGCCAGGCGCACATCCAGCGCTCCGCCATCAATTCCGGTCATCAGAGCCATGTGGCCGGAAGCGGAAAACGTCCGCCAGCTGGCGTCGCGGTGTCGGTGGCGGGACGTCCTCCAGGGCTGGGGCGGTGCCGATGCGGACCAACACCTGGGGCAGGGGATGGCCGGTGAGCGCGCTGATGATGTCGCAGGTGGCCGGGTGCTCCGTCAGGTGGGTGAGCGTGCAACTGGCTAGGCCCGCGACGGTGGCTTCCAGCAGCACTACCGACAACGTCTCGCCGCACGCCAAGATGTCCTCGCGCGTATCGCCGAGTGCGGAGATGACCACCACGGTGGCCTGGTCATCGCCGGCATGTTGGCGACGCTCGCGGACATGGGAAACCGGGAACGAGCGTCCGATGTCAACCCAAAAACCTTCTGCAGCCGACAACAACGCACTGTGTGGAATACCGGTTGTACTCTCAAAAGACGAAGTCCACCAGTCCAATTCGGCGTGATACGCGGCGTCGTACATCCGTAGCGCATCGGTTAGATGTGAGGCCTGGGCTACTTCGGTGCGTTGTCGGGCGGTCAGGACGTCAACCTGGGCCGGGTGATTCACCGTTGCCAGCCGCAGCATTTCGACCAACGCGGGCCGGTCTGTCACTGCGCCGAACGGAAGTCGATCGGATCGCCGGCACAATATCGCGTCTGCTGCCCGCCGCTGTGCCGGTGTGACGCCGGCGGCCGACTGGAAGCGGATGTCGGCGAGGTGCCGGTGGTTCTCGGGGTCGGGAAAGCGCTCTACCTTTGTGGTCCAGCCAGTTGCGGCCATCGCCACGCGGAGATGGTCCAAGGCCGCGCCGCAGCTCAACAGTGCCTGGCGGCCTGAACCGTCGGTGGTGACCAGCCAGCCGGCGTCGAGATACAGCTTCAGCGTGGCGGATTCGAGCACCCAATACCACGGCTGGCTGTTGTGGATCGACGGCGCTCTGCAGGCCAGAAGTACCGCATCTTCGATTTCCGCGAGGGAAATAGTGGCTTTCGTCATGCGGCGTCCTTCTCGACAACAGCGAGGTGCACCTAGAAGCCTGCGACGGTTCGGACGCTTCGCACAGGGTCGGAAGTCATCATTACCTCGGCCGTTGGCGGTCAAGCACGTCATCGGGTGTCGACAGAGCACTTTTCGGATCTCGCGAGGACCTTCGACACTATGCCGTGTTCGAGCAGTGCGGTCAGATGGCATCGGAGAGCTGCATGACCACTACGGCACAAGGACTTTTGATGAACATCCAAGCCCCGGTCAATCCGGTCGTCGTCGGCATCGACGGTTCCAAACATGCGGTGCGCGCTGCGCGCTGGGCCGCACTCGAGGCGGCGAGCCGGGACACCACGTTGCGGCTGGTCTACGTCATCGACTCGGATCATGCCGACCACCAGGAGAGCATCGACCGCGCTCAGCACGCGTTGCACAAGGCGTGGAAAGCCGTGACCGCTACACGCGTCGACGTGAAGCTCGAATCAGAGATTCTCTCGGGCACCCCGGCTGAATGCCTTGCCGATGAGTCCCGCCAGGCGGCTGTGGTGTGCGTCGGCGACCGCGGAACACATGACACGCCTGATGCTCCGCGCGGATCGACGGCTGTTGAGGTGGCCCGGAGCGCGCCAGGCTCAGTCGCGATCATCCGGCGGAAACATCGCGAGTTCGACCATCGCAAGTGGATCGTGGCTGTCCTGGACGAATCAGCCTCTGCTGCAGCAGTATTGAAGGCTGCTGAGTCTGATTCGGCATGGCGTGATGCGCCGATTCTGATGCTGGAGCCCTGGTCGCATTCGGGTGAGCCGGTCGATGTCAGCAATCCGGTGCACGCCGCTCTGGAGCGGTATTTGAGAGCCGCGGACAACAGTTACCTCGAGTCGGTCACCCTGGCGATGCCGGGGCATCTGAGCAACTTGCTTCGGCAGAGTGCATGCATCGACCAGCTTGTCATCGTGCGGGGAGACGACCGGGACTTGGTTGCGGAACTGACCGGCGACGAAATGCGCGAGACCTTGAAAGGTTCGGACTGCACACTGTTGTTCGTCCGGCCGGCCTACCGCCCATCACGTGGCAATGGAACAGCTTGCCACCAGAGTTCGACCGAGCTGCTGACGGTAGGGCAGTCATGACCCAGGTGCTGCATCAGCCGATCCGGTGCACCCAATCGGCAACCAGACAAGGGTCGGTGGCGACCGAATTCAGGACGCGGCAGTCCCGTGACACCGCCCGTACGGACTGGATTGCCCACGTTGCGGCGAAACTCGCTCTTCGCGAGGGGCGCCACGATACCGCGCGGGATGCGGAGATCGCGGGCTGGTGCCGGGAGACTGCGATGCAGTTCGCGGATGCCCGAATTCAAGCGTTCGTCCCACTGTTGGTCGAGCGGATCGTCGCCGACCGCATTCGGCGTGGCAGTGATTTGGGCTGCTAGTCGGCATCCCGGACGGTCAGCAGCACCTTTCCGACGGTCTTGTCGGAGTCGAGCAGCCGGTGCGCCTCAGGGGCGTCGGTGATCGGCACCTCCGCCGCGACGACAGGCACCACCGCTCCGGCGTCGATCAGTGGCCACAGATGCTGCCGCAGGGCGCTGATGATCTCGGCTTTGGAGCCGGGGCCTTCCTCCGGCCGGCGCCGCAGGTTCGTCACATGTACCGATCCTCGTTTGAACAGGAGCGTGCCGAGATTCAGTTCGGCGACGGCGCCACCCTGTAAGCCGATGATGGTCAGGTGGCCGTTCTCGGCGAGGGCGTCGACGTTCTTGCCGAGGTAACTGCCGCCCATGATGTCGAGAATGACGTCGGCGCCAGAGTATTCGGCGTTGACCACCGCCGGGAAGTCCTGGTCGCGATAGTTGATCAACGTCTGCGCGCCGAGTTCGCGGCAGGCGTCCAGCTTGAATTGTGTGCCGGCCGTCACCGCCACGTTGGCCCCGAGTGCGCGCCCCACTTGTATTGCGTGCGTGCCGATTCCGCTGCCGCCGCCGTGAATCAGCAGCGTCTGCCCGCTCTGCAGGCCACCGGTCATGACGACGTTCGACCACACGGTGGCCGCCGTTTCCGGCAGCGCCGCGGCGGCGATGACGCTCACGCCCTGCGGCACGGGCAGCACATGACTGGCGGCGACGTTGACGCGTTCGGCGTACCCGCCGGCGGCCAGCAGGGCACACACCGCATCACCGGGTGCCCAATCCTGCACTCCGGCACCGACTTCGGCGATGTAGCCGGAAACCTCGAGGCCCGGGATGTCGCTGGCGCCCGGTGGTGGCGGGTAGAAGCCCATGCGCTGCATGACGTCGGCGCGGTTGACGCCCGCCGCCACCACATCGATGGCGACCTGGCCGGGCCCGGGCGCGGGAAGGTCGTCGACCTTGGCCCACTCCATCACCTCGGGCTCACCGTGGCCGTTGAGAGTTGTCGCGTACATGTTATTTGCCTCCGGGGATGGGGAATTGGGTTGGTTGTGATTGACGGACTGTGGTCGGGGTCATCGCCCGCTACTTCTCGTGGGTCTGTTCGGGTAGGTCTTCCGGCGTGCCAGGTAAGCCCGTGGGCTGGAGCCGTTCCAGCGGTGGAAGGCGTGGGAGAAGTTGCTGACATCGGTGTAGCCCAGCCGGTTGGACACCTGCTCGACCGTCATGCCGCTCTGCAACAGCTCCGTCCCGAGGTGGTGGCGCACTTCGTCGAGCAGTTTCCGGAACGACGTGCCCTCGGCCTCCAATTGGCGGCGCAGCGTTCGGGTACTGCACGAGAGTCGGTCCGCCACCTGGGGCAGGCTCGGCGGGTTGGCGGGGTCGGCCAGCAGCAGGTCACGGACCAGGCCGGCCCGGCCGGTACGGGCTTCCCGCTGTTCGAGCAGCATCCGGCACTGCTGCTCGGTGAGCTTGGAGGTGTGGCTACTGGCTTGCGGCAGAGGAATATTCAGCAGGCCGGACTCGATGGTGACCGATGTTTCGGTGTCATCGAATTCCGGCGTGGAGCCGAACATGTCTTCATAGAACGTCACGGCCGGCCCCGGATCGGGGAGGGCGAAGCTGATGCGGCTCGGCGGCGGGGTGGCGCCCAGAATTTCCCGGTACAGGTTGGGGATGGCCGCTGCGTCGCGCTCCAGGACGAACCTGCGGATCGGTGCCGGCACGGCGCGGGCGTCGATGACGATCGTCAGATCGTCACCGTGTCGGCGGGTCTCGAAAGTGCAGAAGGCGTAACTTAATTGGACGAATCGCACAGCGACATCGATCGCCTCGCCCAAGGTCGGGCTGGTCAGGATGGCGAATCCCCACAGCCCGAACGCCGTGACCGGGTACCGGGCCGCCGCCTGCAGGCCGAGGCCGGGCTGATCACCCAACGCGGCAACGATATTGGTGATGGCCCTGAGCTCCTGCTGCGCGGTGACCTCGGCATCGGGAACGCGAATCGCCGCGGCCGGGATCCTGGTGCCGGCGAGGCATTGCTGCGCGGTCAAGCCGAAGTCGGCGGCCCAGTCGAGCATCACCGTCAAGCTCGCGGCAGACCGCTTGGAGTGCAGGTCAAGCGTCGTCATCGGTCGCGCAATCGCTCGCGGTACTCGCGGGGCCCGACGCCCTTCCACCGGCGGAACGCCTGCGTGAAGCTGGAGGTCTGCGAATAACCGAGGCGGTCGGCTATTTCGGCAACCGGCATCCCGCTCGCGACCAGTTCCTCGGCGAGTGCCTCACGGGTTTCCTCCTGCAGATCGCGCAGCGACACCCCCTCCTGAGCGAGGTGCCGGCGTAGCGTGCGCGCGCTGACAGTCAGCTGCCGCGCGGCCTCGTCGAGTGTCAGCACGGGCGCCGGACTCGACAGCATCATGTCGCGCAGGAGGCCCGCGACACCGGCACGTGCAGACCGCTGTCGCAGCAGTTCGACGGCTTGCTTCTCGGCCATCGAGCGCGCGTACTGGTTCGCCTGGGGCAGTGGTTTGTTCAACGCGTCGAGGCTCACGATGAGGCAGTTCTGCGGTGCGCCGAAGTCGGGCTCGACGCCGAAGATGTCGACGTACTTCCGCACGATGTCATCCGCGGGCCGCTCGGTGGTGTACGCGACCTGCAGCTGGGCGTCCGATGACATGAGCAGGTCACGCTGCAGCGTCTGGATACCGGTGCTGTCGCGCTCGACGGCGAACTGACGCAGGTCGGACGGCAGGTGGGACGGGTCGAGGATCAGCCGGCCGTAGCCGTCCGTCATGTCGGGCGACACCGTGAGCCGGCACAGACAGAAACTGAGCGCAGCCAGCGATACGCCCACCTGCATCGCCTCGCCCAACGTGCGCGAGCTCATCAACGCCAGGCCCCAGATTCCGGGCGAGGCCGCATGGCAGCGCAGCCCGGCTTCGATGCCGAGGCCGGGGACATCAAGGGCAGCAAGCATATTGGTGATGATCTGGATCTCGTCGCGCAGATGCACTTCGGCGTCCAGGTCATCGAGGGCGGAGCGGGTCAGCGACGTGCCATGCAGTGACGCGGTGGCGGGCATTCCGTGTTCGGTCGCGAGATCGACGAGCAGAGCCACCCCCGCCGGTGAGCGGAGAACATCGTGCGTACTCACATGCTCCTCATTCGGCCGAATCCGGTTTCTGTCACCCTGCGGTACCGAGCCTAGGGGCCGAGCCGTCTCACGCAATAGGTGATGAATGGCCAACAAGTTGTGAGAAGTGGCCAACTCGTAGCGCCGCATTCCCGCCTGCGGAATTCTTGCCCTATGACCAAGCGCATCCTGAACGTCGTCACCAACGTCTCGCACTACGAGGACCCGTCCGAGCCGACCGGCCTGTGGTTGTCGGAGCTGACGCATGCCTACCACGTCTTCGCCGAGGCCGGCTACGAGCAGACCATCGTCAGCCCCCAGGGTGGGCTCTCGCCGCTGGAGCCGCGGTCGCTGAAGTTCCCCAACTTCGACAAGAGCGCCAAAGCCTGGAAAGCCGAGGCCGCCAAGATGGCGCTGCTGGCCGACACCGCCGCGCCGGCGGACATCGACTCGGCGGATTTCGACGCCATCTACTTCACCGGCGGCCACGCGGTGATGTTCGACTTCCCGGACAGTGAAGGACTGCAACGTATCTCGCGGGAAATCTTCGAACGCGGGGGAGTCGTGTCCTCTGTCTGCCACGGCTACGCCGGGCTGCTGAACACCACGCTTTCGGACGGCTCGCTGCTCGTGGCGGGCCGCAAACTCACCGGCTTCTCCTGGACCGAGGAAGTCGTGGCCCGCGTCGACAAGCTGGTGCCCTACAACGTCGAAGAAGAAATGAAGAAGCGCGGCGCACTCTACGAAAAGGGGCTCATTCCCTTTGCTTCGTACGTCGTTGCCGACGGTCGCCTCGTCACCGGGCAGAACCCCGGCTCCGCGAAAGCCACGGCCAAGAAGGTCGTCGAAGTCCTCGGGCGCGGCTAGTTTCCCTCCGAGCCGGGCAGATTCGGGTCGAGGGTGCGCACAGATCGTCAAATCCATGGTTGAGAGGCGCTGATCGCACAGTCGCGGCCAGATACCCGGTCGCGCCGAAAACGATGATCTGGTTGGTCATCTCGGCTCGCAGATCACGACCGGTATGTCCCGGCTGGTCCGTCGTTGGTAGTCGGCGTAGCCCCGGTAGGCGGATACGATCTTCGGCCACAGCTCGGCCTTTTCTGCGGCTGTTGCGGTGCGCGCAGACATCTGCCGGCGCTGTCCGTCCATCACGATCTCGCACTCGGGGTTGGCCTGGAGGTTGCGGTACCAGTCCGGGTTGCGGTCGTCGCCGCCCTTGGAGGCGACGAGCACGACCTGACGCGAATTGTGCACGGGCGACGTCAGATAGCAGGACCGCGGCAGCCCGGATTTGCGACCTGTCGTATGCAGCTCCACCAGCGCCATGCCGAAGGGCTTGGCCAACAGCCTGTTTCCGCTGAGGGTCAGGATCAGCCGGTGTGCGCGGTTCATGAGCTTGGCACCGGCGTCACTCAACGTGTTGCTGTTCATTTGACGCCCGGGAGCCGGCGCAGCAGGCGGATGCCTTGTGTCATGACACGGGCGTAGGTACCCGCGCCGAGCCAGGCCGGTGCACCGACGGGCAACAGCCGCTCGACGGCGATCGTCTGGGACTCGGTGTATTTGAGGATGCCGTGCTCGCCGTGGCGGCGGCCCATGCCGGAGGCCTTCATGCCGCCCATCGGTGCGTCGACCGATGCCCACGCGGCGGCGTAGGCGTCGTTGACATTGACGGTGCCCGCCTGCAGTTTGGCGGCCACGGCCCGCCCGCGTTTCGGATTCGACGTCCACACACTGAAGTTCAGGCCGTACGGGCTGTCGTTGGCCTTGTCGATGGCCTCGGCCTCGCTCTCTACCCGGTAGAGAGACACCAGCGGTCCGAAGGTCTCGTCGGCGTACACCATCATGCCGTCATGTACGCCGGTCAGGATGGTCGGTTCGTAGAAGTACGGCCCGAGGTCGGGACGGGCGCGGCCGCCGGCGAGGACGACCGCGCCGTTGTCCACCGCGTCAGCGACGTGACGGGTCACCGTCGTCAGCTGCTTCTCGGAGATCAGCGAGCCCATGTCGGCTGAATAGTCCAGGGCGCCGGAAAGTTTCATCTTCTTGGTGGCGGCGGCAAACCGGGTGGTGAAGCTGTCCCACAACGCCGCCGGCACATAGATGCGTTCGATCGAGATGCACAACTGACCGGTGTTCGAGAAGCAGGCCCGGATCGCGCCGTCGACGGCCTTGTCCACGTCGGCGTCGTCGAGGATCAGCAGCGCGTTCTTGCCACCCAGTTCCATCGAACAGTCGATCAGCCGCTCGCCTGCCTGCGCGGCGACCGTGCGGCCGACCGCGGTCGAGCCGGTGAACATCAGAAAGTCGGACTGTTCGATGATCGACGTGCCCAACTCGGCACCCGAGCCCGTCACCACCTGCACCAAACCCTGTGGCATACCGGCCTCTTCGAGCAGCCGCACCGCCCAGAGCGTGGCGAACGGCGTCTGCTGGTCCGGTTTGGTGAGCACCGCGTTCCCCGCGACGATCGCGGGCAGGGCGTCGCTGATGCCCAGCGTCAGCGGATAGTTCCACGGCGAGATGACGCCGACCAGGCCTTTCGGATGGTGCAGTTCCCACACCTGGGTGAGGGCCAACTGCGCGCCCTGCCGCCGCTTCGGTTTGAGGTAGTCGGCAGCGGTGTTGGCGTAATAACGCGACACCATGGCGACGTCGATGATCTCTTCGAAGGCGTGGCGCCGTGCCTTGCCGTTCTCGAGCTGAATGAGGTCGAGCACTTCGTCCTGACGGTCCAGCACCAGATCGTGGAAGCGCAGCAGCATGGCCGCGCGGTCCTCGACGGGCGTTGCGGCCCATGCGGGCTGGACCGCGCGGGCCCGTTCGGCAGCCGCCGCGACGTCGGCAGGCGTGCACCGCGGGACATCCGCGAGTATCTGACCGGTCATCGAGTTGAGGACTTCGAGACGGGAGCCGGGGTCGATTGCCTGTACCCGGCCGGCCAGGTTCCGCAGCAGCGCGGCGCGGGGGCCGGCCACGGGCGGAGACGCGAATGTCGTCATGGTGTCTTCTCCTGCAGTGCGGTGCGCAGCGTGTCCTGCGCGAGTTTGATTGCGGCAGTGGCCGCGTGGGTTGAACGGAGCGCGTTGAGCATCATGAAGTCGTGGATGATGCCGCCGAACCGCACCTGCACGACAGGCACACCGGCCTCGCGCAGTTTCGCGGCGTAGGCCTCGCCGCCGTCGCGCAGGACGTCGGCCTCGGCGGTGATCACCAGAGCCGGTGGTAGGCCTTCGAGCTGCTCGACGGTGGCACGCAACGGTGACGCGTAGATCTCATCGCGTTGCGCGTCGTTCTCGGTGTACTGATCCCAGAACCACTTCATGCCCTCGCGGCTCAGGAAGTAGTGTTCGGCGAACTGGTGATACGACGGCGTGTCGAAGTCCGCCGCGGTGACGGGGTAGAGCAGCACCTGGTGGCAGATCGTCACGTCGCCCCGGTCCTTGGCCATGAGCGTGAGCACGGCGGCCATGTCGCCACCCACCGAATCGCCGGACACCGCGAATCGCGAAGAATCCAAACCTTTTTCGGCGCCGTGGGCGAAGACCCATTGTGCGGCGGCGTAGTTCTGCTCGATGGCGGTCGGATACTTGGCCTCGGGGGACAGGTCGTACTCGGGGAACACCACGGCGGCGTCGGCGCCGACGGCCAGTTCCCGGACCAGGCGGTCGTGCGTGTGGGCGTTGCCGAATACCCAGCCCGCGCCATGGATGTAGAAGATCACCGGCAGGGGGCCGGTGGTCCCGGCGGGCTTGACGATGCGGACCTGCACCGAGCCCGTGGGTCCACCCTCGACGGTGATCCACTCGTCGTCGACGTCGGGCATCTGGACTGCGCCGGACTGCACCTCGTCGACCGTCTTGCGGCCTTCGGCCGGCGGCAGCTGGTAGAGGAATGGCGGTGTGTCGGTGGCCTGGCAGAAGGCGAGCGCCTCGGGCTCGAGCACCGGCTTGATGTCGGTCATGGTTGTCTCCTCATGCTCACGGGGTGGAACTGCTCAACGAGGTGGGACCTGTTCGATAGTTGTCCACTTGCCGGCCCGTGACACCTGTTTGGCCACTTATCACAAGTTATTGGCCATCCGACACCTGTGGACCGTGGCCGACTGCTGTCAGCCTTGAGCTGTCAATCCCTACGAAGGACGAGGTCCATCACCATGGCTACGCAACTCACCGAGGTCGAATTCGCCGGCCAGACCGTCGAGGTGCCGAAGGGCGGTTACTACGACCGCTACCGCTCGAACCCGAATCTGGACGAGGTGGCACAAGACCCCGCGGTAGGCAACATCGACTGGTTCCGGCGCATCCCGAAGGTTCAGGTCGACTCACGGGTGGGGCCGTTGTGGGCGCCGAACTTCTACTACCGCGCCAGCATCGTTCAGGCGAATCTGCTTGCGCCGCTGGACCGTTTGGCCGCGATGCTCCCCGCCCCGCTGGAGCCATTGCGCGCCGTGCCCGGTTACGGCATCGCCGCGCTGACGTTCTTCTCGTACGCGGTGTGCGACAACGATCCCTACGATGAGGTGTCCGTTGCCGCCGTCATTCGCAAGCCCGGAGACCACGGCGTGGTGTCGGGCCTGCTGCCCGAACTCGAACTGCTGAATGCCCTGCGGCGCAGGAACTTCTACGCGCACGTGCTGGCGCTACCGGTCACCACCGAGATCGCCCGGGTTCGCGGAGTCAACGGTTACCAGCTGCCGAAGTGGCGCACCGACATCAGCGTCGACATCAGTGACGCCGTGCACGCCGAGATCGACGGGCCCACAGGGAAACCCGATGTGACGCTGCACGCGCCGCTGCCCGAGTTCACCGACGTGCCGTCGCAGTCCCGCATGGGTACCAACACCATGATCCATCTGGTCGACGGCCAGTGGCGCCAGACGTCGGTGCAGTCCAACACGCTGTCGTACGCGCAGCGCAGCTTCCCTCGCGACGTGACCATCGCCCGTAACGGCGGCCCGCTCAGCGACCTGCTCGACGGGCTCGGCGCGTCCCGGGTCCTGAGCCTGGACATCGCCAAGGATGCGCAGTTGGTCCTGAACTTGCCGCGGCCGCTGAACGCCTTCGGCTGAGCGGGTACCTGGACGCGTTATCAGAGGTGATGTCGCAGAAGGGATTTCCGGCATCATCCAGAACTCCGTCGACATCGGCCGGCACGCGGTCGAGAAGCTGAGGGCGGCCGTCGCCGGCGATGGTGCCGATAGTGACGCCGAAGCGTGATCCGGATTTCCAGCGAATGGCCGCGGGTCGGGGATAGGGTGCGGGCGGCGACGCGGCCCAGCGGCCTGTGCGGGGTCGGCGCCATACCGACAATGGCCGGCGAGCCCCGGGAAGGACGGACGATGAAGGTTCTGGTGACCGGGGGGACGGGCTTTGTCGGAGCGCATATCGTTGCCGTGCTGATCCGTGACGGACACGATGTGCGGATGCTGGTTCGGCGGGCGGAGCAGGTGCCGATATCACTTGAACCGCTGGGTGTTTCGGTCGACGACATCGTCGTCGGTGATGTGCTGGACCGCGAGGTGGTGGCTGCCGGACTCGACGGTGTCGACGCCGTCGTCCACGCGGCCGCCGTGTTCAGTCTCGACGCGCGCCGAGCCGCCGAGATCACCCGGACCAACCTGCGCGCAACGGAATTGGTCGTGGGCGGTGCGGTGGAACGCGGCCTGGATCCCATCGTGCACATTTCGTCGACAGTGGCCCTCACGTGTCGCGACGGCGGCGGACCCGACCTGCCGCTGGGCGACGTCGGCCTGCCGTACGCCAAGTCGAAACGTGATTCAGAGGTACAGATTCGAGCATTCCAGTCGGGCGGGGCTCCCGTGGTGTCGGTGTACCCCGGTGGCGTGTTGGGACCGCACGATCCGTATCTGGGGACTCAGGTCGAGCTGTTCACCTGGATCGTGAAGGGCTGGCTTCCCGTGTGGCCGAGGGGCGGTGCCCACTACGTCGACGTCCGCGATGTCGCCGATGTCGTTGCCGCATGCATGGTGCGGGGCAACGGACCGCGTCGCTATGTGGTGCCCGGCCATCACCTGACCGGGGACCTGATGCACGGCACGCTGCACAAGATCACCGGACGCTGGCTGCCATTCGTGACGACGCCGTCCATCGTGGCCAAGCCCTTCAGCCGTTTCGTGGAACTGCTCAACAAGGTGCTGCCGGACGACATTCACCTCCCCGCGGACGTCGAGACCGTCGAGCTCGCCGAGCGGGACACCCGCTTCGACACGTCGCCCACCACGGAGGACCTCGGCGTCGTCGCGCGGCCGTTCGAGGAAACCGCCCGCGACACCCTGCTGTGGCTCATCGAAATCGGTGCGCTGCCAAGCAGATACGCCGGCAATCTGCGCTGAGCTACGTTTTCGCGGCTGTGGCGGCAGCGGCTGCCCGGTCGGTGAGCAGGTCGTAGATCGGTCGCGAGCCGAGTGCGATGGCGACCAATAGCGCCGTCGCACAGGCACCGAGCATCGGGGGCAGCTGGTTCGCGCTGCCCGTGAGTTCGGTGGCGAGGATGAGGCCCGTCACCGGCGCCTGGACGGTGGCGGTGAAGAACGCTGCCATGCCGATGAGGGCAAGGGCCGCCGGAGCAGGCGCCGATTGTGGCGCGACATGGGTCGCGATCAGGCCGACGATCAGTCCGACATCGGCGCCGAGGACGAGCATCGGTGCGAACAGGCCGCCCGGTGTACCCGCGGCATACGAGACCACGCCCAGGACGAAACGCAGCACCAGCACCGCCGTGACGGCACCGATGGCGCCGTGGCCCAGCAGCGCTTCCTGGGTGAGGTGGTCGCCGCCACCTGCGAGGTTGGGGGAGTACCAGACCAGCACACCGACGCCGGCGCCGATGAGTGCGGCACGGACCTCGACCGGCCAGCGGCTGGTATCGGCGGTGCGCAGGCCGAACATGATGGCTTTGTTGTAGAGCACCCCCAGGACTCCGGTGAGCACGCCGACGGCCAGTATCCACCCGGAGTCGGCCAGCGCCGGATCGGCCAGGGCCGGCACCTCGAATTCACTGCCCGAGCGGACGAATGGGTAGGCCGCCATGAACCCGGACGCCGAGGCGACCAGCGTGGCGACGGTGGTGCGCGGGTCGAAGCGCTTGACGAGCTCCTCCAGGACGAACACCCCGCCGGCGATCGGCGCGTTGAACGCGGTCGCCAGGCCGGCGGCCGCACCGGCGGCGGCGAGGATGCGCAGATCCGCTTGGGGACGGCGGGTCGCCGAGGCGACGATGACGGCGATGGAACCGCCCATCTGCACCGACGGCCCTTCGCGGCCGAGGGCGAGGCCCGAGCCGAGGGCCAGCAGTCCACCGACGTACTTGACCGGCAGGATTCGGAACCGGCCCGGTTCGGCGCGGCCGGCGACCACTGCCTCGACGCGCGGAATACCGCTGCCCTCGGCGAACGGTTCGACGCGGCGGACCAGCGACGCGGCCAGCGCGGTGCAGGCGGCACAGATGGCGACGACGACGATGGGGCCCCACCAACTTTCGTGAGACCACTGCGACAACGAGGCGCGCCACTGTGTCGCGTAATCGAGCAGCACGCGGAAGCTGCCCGCCGCCAGACCGGTCAACGCACCGACGACGGCTGCCGCGAGGACGAACCCGATGACGTTGCCGGCGCGTCCCTTATCCATCAGAGCCCACCGCGGGCGACCAACTGCGCGGCGATGACGTTGCGCTGGATTTCGTTGGTGCCTTCGCCGACGATCATCAGCGGGGCGTCGCGGAAGTAGCGTTCGACGTCGTATTCGGTGGAATAGCCGTAGCCACCGTGGATCCGGACGGCATTGAGCGCGATCTCCATGGCGATCTCGGATGCGAACAGCTTGGCCATGCCGGCTTCCATGTCGCAGCGTTCGCCGCTGTCGTAGCGCTCGGCGGCATACCGCGTCAGCTGGCGCGCCGCGGTGAGTTTGGTGGCCATGTCCGCCAGGTAGTTGCCGACGGACTGGTGCTTCCAGATCGGCTGCCCGAAGCTCTCGCGTTCCTGCGCGTAGTCGAGTGCGTCCTCCAACGCCGCGGTCGCGACGCCGAGCGCACGCGAGGCCACCTGAATCCGGCCTGTCTCAAGGCCTTTCATCATCTGGCCGAAGCCCTTGCCGGGCTCGCCCCCGAGGATCGACGACGCGGGCGTGCGGTAGCCGTCGAACGTCAGCTCGCAGGATTCGACACCCTTGTAGCCCAGCTTGGGCAGATCGCGTGACACCGTCAGCCCGGGACCGTGTTCGACGAGCACCACCGAAATGCCTTTGTGCCGTGGCTCGGCGGACGGGTCGGTCTTGCACAGCAGTGCGATCAGCCCCGAGCGGCGCGCGTTGCTGATCCATGTCTTGGATCCGTTGATCACCAGGTCGGTGCCGTCCCGGCGGGCAGTGGTCGACATGTTCTGCAGATCCGAGCCGCCGCCCGGTTCGGTCAGCGCCATGGTCGCGCGCAGTTCACCGGTGGCCATGCGCGGCAGGTACGTCTGCTTCTGTTCGTCGGTGCCGAACAGGCCGATCAGCTTGGCCACCACGGTGTGACCGCCCATGGCGCCGGCCAGGCTCATCCATCCGCGTGAGAGTTCCTGCGTCACTTCGACATAACACGGCATCGACACCGGGGAACCGCCATACTCGTCGGGGATCGCGAGCCCGTAGATGCCGATCTGCTTCATCTGTTCGATCCACGCCTCGGGGTAGGTGTTGGCGTGTTCGACATCGCGCACCGTGGGCTTGACGTCGCGGTCGATGAACGCGCGCACGGTCGCGACGAGCAGGGCCTCTTCGTCGGTCAGGTGAGTGGACACGGGCACTACCTTGCCAGGGCGGTGCCGCTCTCGAAGCAGGTCGGTCTAGGCGAGTTTCCGGTGCGCAGCCTGCTCCACGAAGAGTGGGATGAAGTCCCGCACCGCGTGATCGTGGAAATCGGCGTGTATCCGGCGGACAACGGCCCGCACCGTCCGGGGGTCGATGTTCGGGTAGGTGATGGTCAGTTGCGCCACCAGCGCGTCGATGGCGGCGTATTCGGTGGCCCGCGCGGTGGTGGGATCGACCTCGGCCTCGACGTCGTTCTCGGTTCCGCCGGTGCCCTGATGTTCGATCGCGAACGCGTCGTACGCCGCGATGACGCGCTCGGGCGTGGCGTCCGGGTGCTCGCGGGCCAGCGCGTCGAGCGCAATCCAGCAGGTCGGGCCCAGAATCGTGGTGGGTGGCGGCCGGTCTCCCCGCGTGATGGCCGCGGTGAGCAGATCCCGGAAGGTCTGCTCGGCGAGGCTCGTGGGTTCTTCGGACATGCCAGCGACTGTACGGATCGTTGGTTACCGCCAGGCGACGCGCACGTGAGATCGACTTTTCGCCCCACGGGGTGGGACACGTGCCGCCAGCGGCCGGTGGTCCCGCACACAATCGGCGGCGCCCGTCAACGAAGGAGCGCGAATGTACCTGCACATCGACCCCACCGGAATCCCACCAGTCGTCGAGGTGCGTGAACCGGACGACTTCACGGCCTTCAAGGTGGTCATCGAGGTACCCGAGCACGCCTGGATCGCGCCGGACGTGCTGACCGACCTGGCCGGCCGGGGCGATGACGACCAATGGCGGCAGAACCTGGCCGGCATGCTGGCATACGCCGCGAGCAAGGGCTGGTGCGACGACGCCGGACGGGTCCGGGCCCACGTCGAGGTGACTAGCGCAGCACCGCACCGGGGTTGAGAATGCCCTGCGGATCCAGCGCGTCTTTGATGCGCCGCGTCAGGGCAATGGCGTCGTCGCCCAGCTGAGCGGGTAGCCAGTCCCGCTTCAGCCGTCCGACGCCATGTTCGCCGGTGATGGTGCCGCCGAGCCCGATGGCCAGCTCCATGATGCGGGCGAACGCGCGCTGGGCGCGGTCGGTGGCGTCGGGGTCGGTGGGGTCGTACACGATGATCGGATGGGTGTTGCCGTCGCCGGCGTGCGCCACCATGTAGATCTGCACGTCGCAGGTATCGGCGATGTCCTCGACCCCCGTGACCAACGCGGGAAGTTGCGGTATCGGGACGCCCACGTCCTCGAGCAATAAGCTGCCGAGCTTCTCGACCGCGCCGAACATGCCGCGGCGGGCGGCGGTGAACGCGGCGCCCTCGGCCGGATCATCGGTGGCGAAAACCTCGGTGGCGCCGCACTTCTCGCAGTTGCGCACGATCGTCGCCACTTCTTCCGCCGCGGCCCCCGGCGCGTCGGACTGCATCAACAACATCGCCCGGGCAGACCGGTCCAGGCCCATCCGCATGTGGTCCTCGGCGGCGTTGATGCTCGCGTGATCCATGAATTCCAGCATGGCCGGCCGGATTTCACCGGTGATGGCGACCACGGCGTTGGCGGCATCCTCGACGGAGTCGAACAAAGCCACCACGGTCGACGCGGGCGGTTGAGCCGGGATCAACCGCAGCGTCAGCTCGGTGATAACCCCCAGAATCCCCTCGGACCCGATGAACAGTTTCGTCAACGACAGTCCCGCAACGTCTTTCAGTAACGGACCACCCAGCCGCAATGCCGTGCCGTCGGCCAGCACGACCTCCATGCCGAGCACGTAATCACCGGTGACGCCGTACTTCACGCAGCACAGGCCGCCCGCGTTGGTCGCGGCATTGCCGCCGATCGACGAGATGTCGATGGACGACGGGTCCGGCGGATACCACAGACCGTGTTCGGCAGCCGCGCGCTTGACCTCGGTGTTGGTCAGGCCCGGCTGCACCACGGCTGTCCGGGTGGCCGGATCGATCCGGATGTCCCGCATCCGTTCGGTGCTGAGCACCACGGATCCGTCGACGGCGTCGGCCCCGCCGGACAGGCCCGATCCGGCGCCGCGCGGTACCACGGCGACGCGGTGTTCGGCGGCCCACCGCAGCACCTGCTGCACGTCAGCGGTACCGGCGGGGCGCACCACGGCGATGGGGGTGCCGGCGTTCGGGTCGGCTGCCGAATCTCGGCGGTAGCGCTCGATGATGTCGGGATCGGTGATCAGCGCGCCGTCGGGCAGGGCATCGGCCAGACGGTTCAGTGCGGCGGCGTGCATCGTCGGACTGTATCGAGACCGCGGTCGTCATGGACCGGACTGGTCCGCTGGGCGGATTTGTCGACGTTGCCTGCGCCCGCACCCCCGCGGGCCTACGATTTGCCCGTGTTGCTCACCGAGGGTCAGGTTTTCGCCGGTTACACCATCCGGCGGAAACTGGGCGCGGGCGGGATGGGCAGCGTGTACCTCGCTTCGCATCCGCGGCTGCCGCGACTGGACGCCGTGAAGGTGCTGTCGGCCGATCTGACGTCGGATCCCGACTACGGACCGCGATTCCTGCGCGAGGCGGACCTGGTGTCCACGCTGTCGCACCCCAACATCCTCGGCGTCCACGACCGGGGCGAGTGCGACGGCCAGCTCTGGATTTCGATGGATTATGTGGCCGGGACCGATGCCGCGCAGCTGTTGCGTGAGCACTATCCCACCGGCATGCCGCCCGAGGTGGCGCTGCCGATCATCCAGGCCGTGGCGTCGGCGCTCGATCACGCGCACCGGCGGGGCCTGCTGCACCGGGATGTGAAGCCGGCCAACATCTTGCTGGACGCCGAGACATCTCGCATCTACCTCGCCGACTTCGGGATCGCCCGGCCGATGAACGACTCGGCGGGGCTCACCGCGACCAACATGGCGGTGGGGACGGTCGCATACGCGGCGCCGGAGCAGCTCCGGGGCGAGGGGATGGACGGCCGGACCGATCAATATGCGTTGGCCTGCACGGCATTCCAGCTTCTGACCGGGAATCCGCCGTACGCCGACAGCAATCCGGCGGTGGTCATCACCAAACACGTCACCGCGCCGGCGCCGTCCCTGGGGGAGCATCGGCCCGAACTCCGCGGCCTGGATCCGGTACTGGCCCGGGCCATGTCGAAGACACCCGCAGCGCGCTTCGCCAGCTGCGGTGAGTTCGCGCACGCCCTCGAACAGCAGTCGCGCCAACCGATGACGATGGTGCCCAACGATTTTCGCAACCAGCCCACCATGGCCGCGCCGGTGCCGCCGCCCACCCGACACGCACCGCCGTACCAGAACCCGTCCACCCAGTTTGCCCCGCCGCCGACGCGGTCGTCACGATCCGGCGCGCTCATCGCGGTCCTGGCGGTGGTCGCCCTACTGGTCGTCGCCGGTGTGGTGTTCGCCGGAGTGCAGCTGCTGGGACGAGACGATCGTCCCAGCGCGCAACCGGCGGCCCCGAGCCCGGCGGCCACCGCGGCAGGCACCGGTTTCAGCGGCAGGTACCGCGCCGAATACGGTCCGGCGACCGATCTGCAGGGCACGGCGATCCCGGGCGGGCCGGCGATCACTGGTCAGTGGGACGTGCGGTCATCGTGCGGTGCCAACGGGTGCATAGCCAATGCGTCGTACACCGGCAAGAGCGCCGTGCCCGTGGTGTCGAACATGACGTTCGACCAGATATCCGGTGAGTGGGTCGCCGTCGGGACCGGGGCCGTGAAATGTACCGACGCGCCCGACGAGGCGCCGACAGAGGTGTGGGTGGTCTTCACCTTGACGCCCAGGCCCGACGGCACCTTGGCAGGTGAGACCACGCGAAACGCCGTCAACGGGTGCAGCAGCGTCAAACGGACCGTCACGTTCACCCGCACCGGTGACGGCGAGTTGGGCAGCGTCGCCGACCCCGCCGGCCTACCGCCACGCACCACCTCGCCGGCCTCGACATTGCACGGCCGCTACCACGAGAACATCGTGTACGCGGTCGGCGGTTTCGCCCCCGGTGCGCCGGATCTGCAGGTGCGTACGCAGTGCCTGCGCACGGGGGACCGCTGTATCAGTGCGTTCCACGCGATGGACGGTGTGGTCACGTTGATCTTCGCCGGCGGCAAGTGGACGCGTACCGAGGAGGGCACCGTCCCGTGCGCGCTCGGTGGGACCACGCACGTCAAGATCACCGCGGAATATCCGCTGCCGACCGATCTTCAGGATCCGATCCCGGCGCTCGAGGGTCGAGGCATCAACACGTCGACCGGCGGCGAATGCAAGGGTGGCGATTTCACCGACAAGTTCATGCGCACCGGAGACTGACAGCGCCGGCCCGAAAGCGCGGATCGGACAGCGGACCGAGGCCGACCGATTTAAGCTGACCACCAGCGATTTCGCCCAGATCATCCGGGCGCTGCGTGGTGACGAGTTCTCGGGGAGCTGACCATGGCTGAGCCGCCGGTGATCGAGATCCGCGAATGGGGCCGGCCGGCCCGCCGTATGACGCTCAGCAGGCCGGTGCAGTTCGGCCGCGAGTGTGATGGCATCAACCTCGCCGACAGTGAGGTGTCCCGCCGGCATCTGCGCCTGGTTCCCACCCCGACCGCCCTGTCGGTCGTCGACCTCGGCAGCAGTAACGGCAGCACCGTCAACGGGGTGCTGCTGACCGGACGGGGCACGCTGTCGACCGGCGACGTGATCCGCTTGGGCCGCACCGAGATACTCGTCATCCACGCCCCGAAGCTGTCGAGTGGGGAGCCGGCGCCGGTCGCCGCGGCCGCCCACGACCCCACGCGGACCATGCAGGTGATCAAGCTCGTCGACGTCCCGGTCCCGGCGGCCGCGGCGGTGGCGGTCCGGCCGGCGGGGCTGCGGCTCGCTGAGCGCGCCCTGGGCATCGATCCGACCGGGACTCGGGACCTGTTCCCGTCGTATACCGAACTGCCGCACAAGATTTCGCGCCGGACATGGCTCGGGATCCGGGTCGTCAGCGTACTGGCGTATCTCGCGGTGGTGGTGACACTGTTCGTCCGGCCGGCCGCGGGACTGTTCGTCTTCTTCCGCGTCATCGTGCCGCTGTGGCCGGCGTTGTTCTTCATCGCGCCAGGTGTGTGGCGCAACATCTGCCCACTGTCGGCGTCGAATCAACTGCCCCGGGTGGCCGGATTCAGCCGGGCCGCCACCGCGCCCGGCTGGTGGACGCGCAACAGCTTCCTGATCGCCGCCGGCCTGTTCTTCGGTATCGCGGGAGCGCGGCTGGCCGGCCTGGACCGCAGCGGACCGGCGATGGGCGTGGTGCTGGCCGTCATCATCGCGTCGGCGTTCGCCGGTGGGTTTCTGCTCAAAGGCAAGAGCGGCTGGTGTTCCAGCATCTGCCCGCTGCTGCCGCTGCAGCGCACGTACGGGCAGACGCCGTACGTCACCTCGCCGAACAGTCACTGTGAGTCCTGTCTGGGCTGCGCGAAGAACTGTTACGACTTCAAGCCCCGGGCCGCCTGGCAGGCCGACATGGCCGACCCCGAACCACGCTGGAGTGCGCCGCGCGTCCTGTTCGCGGCCGCGTTACCGGGATTCATCACCGGGTTCTTCACCGTGCATGCCCAGCAGGGCGGCACGACGACCGAAAAGTACGGTGTGCTGGCGCTTTTCGTGTTGGTGAGCGTGGGGCTTTGCTATGTGCTGCAGGCCGTCACGCCGCTGAGCCAAGCCATGGTGACCGCGATCTTCGCCGCGGTGGCGATCAACGCCTACTACTGGTTCTCCGGTCCCATCATCGCCGACTCGGTACGACAGATCACCGGTCTCGACGCCCCCTGGTTGCGATGGCTGATCACCTCGGCGATCGCTCTGCTGACGCTGTGGTGGCTGGCCCGAACCCGGGTCAGCGAATTGCAGTTCGCCTATGTCACCGGAGCGCGGGCCGAACCGGTGCTGCTGAACCAGCCGAAGGTGCCGGCGCGCGTGGACGGCGCCGGCGGCGAAACCGCCGCGGTGCGAGTGCGTTTCGAATCAGATGCCGAGCCCGTCGGGGCCGACATCGGCATGAGTCTGCTCGACGTCGCGGAAAGCAGTGGACAGCCGATCGAGGCGGGCTGCCGCATGGGGGTGTGCGGCGCCGATCCCGTGTCGATCGTCGCCGGCATGAGCTGTCTGTCACCGGCAGAGGCCGACGAGCTCAAGACGCTGAACCGGTTGGGTCTGGGCAAGTCCAGCCGGATGGCGTGCTGCGCCCGGATTCAAGGCGGTGACGTCACGGTGTCGCTGACACCCGAACGTGCCGACACCACCGCGAGTAGGCCCGTCAGCTACGACCGGTCGATCGTCAGCATCGTGGTGATCGGCAACGGCATCGCCGGAGTGACGGCCGCGGACTTCCTGCGCCGCGGCCACCCCGACTGCGAAATCCATCTGGTCGGAGCCGAACCGCACGGTCTGTACAACCGCATGGGCATCTCGCGCCTGGTGTACGGCCGGTCGGCGATGCAGGGGCTGTACCTGCTGCCCGAACAGTGGTACGACGACCACGGTGTCACCGCCTGGTTGAACACGTGGGCGTCCGGTATCCATCTGCGTTCGCGGGTGGTGCGGTTGGGCACCGGCGAGACGCTGCCCTATGACCGGCTGATCCTGGCGATGGGGTCCAGCGCCGCAGTCCCTGACATTCCCGGACTGAACCGTCCGGGAAGCGTCGTGCTGCGCTCGGCTGCCGACGCGACGCGGATCCGCGCGTACGTGCAGGAACGGCGGGCCCGGCACGCAGTGGTGGCCGGCGGTGGGCTGCTGGGGCTCGAGGCGGCGTACTGCCTGCATCAGCTCGGGCTGCACGTGACCGTGCTCGAACGCGGCACCCGGCTGTTGAGCAAGCAGATCGACGCGCGCTGCTCGCAGCTGGTGGCCGAGCATTTCGCCCGCGCCGGAATCACCATCGCGCACAAGGCGGAAACCGCGGAGGTGCGCGGCGACCCGGCCGTCACGGGCGCGCGGTTCAAGGACGGCCGAATCCTGTCGTGCGAGCTGTTCCTGACCGCCACCGGTATCCGGCCAAACATCGAATTGGCCAGGGACGCAGGACTTCCCGTCAACAAAGGCGTACTGGTCGACGACCGCATGCAGACCCGAGTGCCCGGCGTTTACGCCGCGGGCGACGTGGCCGAGCACGGCGGCCGGGTGCTCGGCCTGTGGCCGGTGGCCACCGAACAGGCCGAGGCGGCGGCGGTCAACGCACTCGGCGGCGACCGGACCGTGCCGGTCGAGACCCCGCCGACCATCCTCAAAGGCGTTGAACTGGAGCTGTTTTCGATCGGTCCGGTGGACCCTGGCCCGGGTGACGAGGTGGTGGTCATCGACCGGCCGGCGGTGCCGTCCTATCGCCGGCTGGTGGTGTCGAAGGGCCGCGCGGTCGGGGCGACGGTGCTGGGGCACCATCCGGCCGACCTCGCGGCCGCCCAGAAAGCGGTCCGCGAGCAGCGACGTGTCGGTCCGGTGGCACTGGGGACGCTGCGGACGGGGAACTGGGACATCCTGTCCGACGCCGACAAACTCGCCTACTGACTCTGGGCCGGCACCTGGTAGGTGAAGATCTTCTGACCGATCCGCAGGTAGCAGCCGGGTAGCAACTCGACGGGCTGGTCGCCGATCTGCGTCCAGGTCTGGTCTCCCGGCGACGCGATGTGGGTACCGCCGACGGTCTGCGCGTCGCGGACCAGGACCAGGCCGCCGGTGACGGTGACATACGCGTGGACGCGCGACACCTGCGGGTCGTCGGGCAAGCTGATCGGCGACGCCGCCCCGCTGACCACCGCGGGGTCGATCATCGGGTTGCGACCGATGATGTACGCACGGTCCAACGGGTACACCGCCCCGTCGTCGGCAGTGAGGACGCCGGTGACGGGACGCGCGCGCGTGGTCGCGGGCGCCGGCTGTGGTGCTTGCTGGGCGGCGGACCGCGCCGTGCTCGACTGCAGTACGAAGCCGCCGCCGGGCACCACGCCGGCGATCAGATCGGTGTCCGCGCAGGGCATGAATGTCGTTGTGGTGCCACAGATCGTGATGCGGTCGAACCAGGGTGCGACCGGCTCGTCGACAAGTGGCCGGCCGCCGCTGCCGAGGCGCCGCTGCCCGCCGCCCGCCTCGACGTCGGCGATCACCTCGCCGCGCACGATGAGATGCAGGCAGTCGGTGGTCGGTATCAGCGCACCGAAGTGCGGCACCGTGTCGGATTCCGGACCGTACGCGAGCGCGGCGAGCGCCTGCGGCAACGCCGGCGGGACGGTGGTGCTGAGCACTCGCAGTAGTGGGCGGGCTCTGGCGCCGTCGGCGATATATGCCAGTACGTCACCGAATCGGGCGACCAGACCTTCTCCGCGGCCGATGGCCACGTAGTGCCGCTTCTGTTCCACCTTGTCGCCGCCTCGGTAGTGTGCCGCAGATGCTGATGATAAGTCAGCGTCCGACCCCGTGCCATGTGGCGAGTGCCCGTCGGCGGCAGGTGCTCGGCCGCTGGTACTGACCGTTGAAGAGGCACGACGTCCCTGACGTCGATCACGGTGACAATCTGCCGTCGGTTACTGAACTCAGGGACTTCAGACGGCCTCAGCGCGTACCTGGCTTCAACCGCGATGGGCGCGCGGCCCTCGTGGGCGACGTCAGGGATCGTCTTCGTGTACCCGCTAGCTGCAAGGGCACAACGGGTGCCTGCGGGAGCGACAAACGTGCAGGTCAGAACCGACGATGGAAGCACGCCGGAATACCGGCCACCGACCTGAAAGGACGTGCCGACCATGAAGATCGCCGTCAAGCACTTCGCCCCGTGGCTGGCCGCTGTCGCCGCCATCGGAGCGTTAACGCTGGCACCTGTCGCCGGCGCAGACCGCGACGAGGCCGACCAGTCTGCCGGCGCGCTGGATCAGCCTCTCTGATCGCGCGTTCGGCCACCGGCCCGGCTCCACCAGACCAGTGTTTCTGCCTTCCAAGGGTTTTCGATGAGAAGGCGGTATCGAGGGGTGACATTGGTGGGGAGCCGGGCCGTTTCGGCTGTGTGGCGCGGCCCGGTGCGGCTCGGGCCGTCAGGCGATGAGGGCGCGGATCGCGTCGCCCGACAGATCGAGTTTCGGCAGAAACCTCGGGGGCGAGTCCGTCAGCTCGGCGACGGGCAGTTCGGTGAAGGTGGAAGTCAGGATGGCCATGACGGTGGCGGTGTCCGCATGGGAATTCAGTTGGGCGACAAGGTCGAATCCGCTCTCCTCGCCCAGGTTCACGTCCACCAGCGCGATGTCCGGCCGCAGCCGTTCGACGGTGTGCATTCCGTCCGAGAGTGACCGCGCCGTACCGACCACGTCGATGCCGCCCTGCTGCAGCAGTGCTGTCGCCGCGGCCAGGTAGTCGGCGTTGTCATCGACGATGACGCATCGCAGAGATCGTCCGTTCGTCATGTACTTCATTGTCGCGCGGGTGATGCAGTCGGGGCATTCCTGCTAGCTGCCATCTGTGCCGACGGCGGTGGCCTCTTTCAGCGGCATCTCCGCCACCAGGGTGGTGCCGGCGCCCACGGTGCTGGACAGGTGGAGCTTGCCGCCGAGTGCGGCCACCCGGTCCTCGAGGCCGACCAGACCGCTGCCGGCGTCGAGGTTCGCACCACCGACCCCGTCATCGGCGACCGAGATGCGCAGCGATGTCGCGTCGGTGTGGACGTTCACGGTGACCACGGATGCCTGCGCGTGCTTTGCGGCGTTGGTGAGGGCTTCGGCGACGGTGTAGTACGCGGCGATCTCGACGGCCTGGGGCAGCCGCGCCGGGACATCGACGTTGACCTCCACGGGCAGCGGTGCGCGCCGGCCAAGATCGCGCAGTGCCGGACGCAGCCCGCCGCGCGACAGGATCGCGGGATGGACCCCGTGCGCGAGCTCGCGCAGCTCGTCGCTCGCGGTACGCAGGCCGTCGCCGATGCCGGCGAGGCGGGACCGCAGTTCGGCGGGATCCGGCGGGATGGCCATCTCGAGGGTGCGCACCTGCAGGGCCAGCGTGACCAGGCGCTGCTGGGCGCCGTCGTGCAGGTCGCGTTCGATGCCGCGCCGGGCGTTGTCGGCAGCGGTGACGATGCGGGCGCGGGACGCGACGAGTTCGGCACGCGCATGCGCGTTCGCGATGGCCGTGCCGATGAGTTCGGCGAAGTCCTTCAGACAGTCCTCGGTGTCGGCGGGCAGTGCATCCGCACCGGATGTGCCGACAACCATTGCGCCCCAGAGCTGTCCGTCGACGGTGACGGGTACGCCGACGCACGCGCGCAGGCCAAGGTCGCGAAGCGTCGAACCGCCGGCGTCGTTGTGGGTGTCCATGCGCGCCGGGCGACCGGTCGAGCGGACCTCGGCGATGACGCCGTCGCCGTCGAGGTGCAACGTGGTACCGACGGAGACGGCCGTGAGTCCGGGCTCATCGTGTGCCGCAACAAGAGTCGCGGTGCCGCCCGGCTCGAATCGGACAAGCCCGGCGTTGCGGACGTGCAGTACCGCGGCGACTTCGTCGGCAACGCCCGATAGGACGTCGGACGGTGATCTGCCTTCGGCGATCTGCGTCGCGACCCGCCGCAGCGCCCCCTGCTGGTCGGCGAGTTCGCGCACGCGCTCGGTGGCCTCGGTGGCGACCTGCCAGCTCTGGTAGGCGTCGCGGGCGCGGTTACGCAGTTGCCAGCCAAGAACATTCGCGATCCCGGCGATGGGCAGGAACACCGACACGGTGAGAACGTCGATGGGCTTGAGGGGCAAGAGCGGGCCGCCGTCCAGATGCACCCACAGATAGGCGAACGTGCTGGCGACGGTGGTGAGCAGTGACAGGCCCAGGCCCCAGCCCGCGCTCATGACCAGCACGCCGAACATGAAGACGATGGCGTACGTGCTGTGCGGCGGCGGATCGCGCAACAGCTGCACCACCCCTACCTCGGCAGCGATCAGCCCCGCGGCGACCAGCAGGCCGATGTACCACGGCGGGGTGGAGACAGCCGGATTCCATCGTGCCGGATTCATCCGCCGCCTCCCGTCTGGTCGCCTGATCTCGTCACGACCCTAACCGCGGTCAGGACGGCGCAGACGGCGAGTTGGCGGAAGCGTCAGAACGACTGATCGACGTGGCCTGCCGGCGCGTTCGTGTTGTGTTCGCCGTTCACGTACTGGCTGTAGGTGTCGGTGCCGGAGGGGACGGTCGGGTCGGTGTCCGCGGCAGCGACGGGTGCCACCACGAGGGCCCCGCCGACCGCGGCGATGGCCAACCACACGGTGGCGCGCTTCAGAGAGTTCTTCATGATCGGGCTCGCTTTCGGTCGGACGGTAGGGGTCGGGATCGGGTCAGTGGTTGTGGAACAGCAGGAAGCCGTAGTCGCCACCGAACGGCTCTTGCAGCTGGCCGGCTTCCTGGGCCGCGGGGCCCGGAGTCGCCACGATCTGGGCGTTGCCGCTGCTCTGGGTGACGGTGGATCCGGTGGGCAGCGTCGCGGCCGCCGCGGTCGGTGCGGCGACGATGGCCAGGGCCGCTGCGGCGGTCGCGGCCAGCGGGATGATCCGGGTGCGGGTGATATGCATTGTCCTCTACCAGCTTTCGGTGTTCTGAATTCTTCGGTTGGCCGTGTCCGGCTGGTATCCAGATTGCTCCGCGGCGTCGCCGGTGTCGTCGATGCCAGCGCCCAAATAGGGGGTAGGGCTAGCTGCAATGCCTGCCCCCGGTCAGCGGGTCCGGGGCCGATTCACCGGACCGCGAGCGACTCGGGACCGGGGCCAGGCAAGATGAACGCAATGAGCGGCACGTCCGGCGTCTGACGGCACGGCGGCCAGGATCGAGACGAACAGGACATACGTGGACGCAGTGGGCGCACGGGAGGGGACACGCGTCGTCGTCGCCGACGACGACGTGCTGCTTCGCGAAGGGGTGGCGAGCCTGCTCAGCGGCGCGGGTTTCACCGTCGTCGGGCAGGCCGGTGACAGCGACGAGCTGCTCGCCTTGGTCCGGGACACCGTCCCCGACCTGGTGGTGACCGATATCCGCATGCCGCCGACGCACACGACCGAGGGCTTGGACGCGGCCAAGGTGATCCGCGGCGAGTTACCGAATGTCGCGATCCTCGTGTTGTCGGCACACGTCGACGTCGAGCATGCGATGGAACTGCTCAGCGGCGGCCAGCGTATCGGCTACCTGCTCAAGAGCCGCGTCATCGATGTGACCGACTTCCTCGAGACGCTGCACCGCATCACGGGCGGCGCATCGGTGGTCGACCCCGCCCTCGTGCAGGAACTGTTCGCGGCGCAGCGCCGGGAAGACCCGCTGGCGGTGTTGACCGAACGCGAACACGAGGTGCTGGCCCTGATGGCGGAGGGCCGGTCGAACGCCGGCATCGCGCATCAGCTCTGGGTGACCGAAGGCACCGTCGAGAAGCACGTGCGGAGCATTCTCAGCAAGCTGAACCTGCCCGACACCGGTGAAGATCACCGCCGGGTGCTGGCGGTCATCACCTTCCTGGACTCGCGCTGACCCGCGGGCGGGACACGCCGCCCAGTGCCCAGATGGTCACGTAGGCCAACCCGAAGAACGCGGCGACCGCCAGCCCGACCCCGGTGGACTGCACGTACGACAGCGGCGAGCGCACCCACTCGAACGTGGCCGCCACGACCGCGTGGGGCCGGGTGACCAGGTCCCAGGAGTTCCAGCGCTGGAACCGGCCGATCACGACGCCGATCGCACAGAGACCCACGGACGTCACCACGGTCAGCCAGCCCCAGACAGGTCCGAACTCGCGATCGATCCGCTTGTGCACCAGTAACAGGGACACGGTGCCCAGCAGGATGCCGGTCCACGCCGCGAACCCGTACTGCAGGACGTGGCGCCACAGCTCGTCCCGTTCACCCAGGTGGACCAGGTCGGTGACCAGGTACGGCGCGTTCGGCAGGAACGCGAGCCAGCCCAGCCCCAGCGGAAGCAGCCAGCGGCGCCGCGTCACCGCGGCAAACGCGGCCGCGAACAGTACCGGGATCCAGGCCAGGAACATGTTCCACACCAGGAACCGGGTCGGGTAGGACAGCGGCGCCTCGGGATCGGTGATCCCGAGGACCAGTGTCAGGGCGGTCGTGGCGAGCAGGGCGGCGACCAGCAGGTACCCGCGGAAATCGATCACCTGACCAGTGTGCCTGCGATTTTCCCCAATTTGCGGCTCGGAGGTTTCGGCCGGCCCGTGCCCGGGTATGTGAAGCCGAGGGCAGCGCCTGCCCTGAGCTGATCGAGCGGAGCCATGGAGGGGAGCAGTCCTTGACGGACGCGAGCGACAACTCAATACGGTCGATTCGACGCGTGGCGGCGATCGGTACAGAGGCGCCGACGGCAGCGGACGCAATTGCGTGGTCCGCGCGCGTATCCCGCTGTCCAACGGGGTAGTGGCACAGACATTTTGACGAGGTTAGTCGGCTACCGCGCAAGGCGGTAGCCGGCTAACCGGACCCTGCATCACGAAATCGATTGGAAATCAACAGGAAACGCCAGATGACGCTGCGGGAGCGCGGTCAGCGGCACGGGCACTTTCGTGGCCGTAAATCGGATCGCTGAGAGCTCCGCGAGCAAACATATTGCAACAGAACAAATTTGAATCATCCGCACGTCGACGGTGCACATCGGGTACGGTGGAGCCGGAGACGTCCACCAAGGGAGCTGACTTCCACCATGTGCGGCATTGCCGGCGAAATCGCCTGGGGCCGTGGTGCTGATCTGGCGGCGGTTGCTGCCATGACCGACCGCATGGCACCGCGGGGCCCGGACAGTAGCGGACTATGGGTGCGGGACGGGGTGGCGTTGGGTCACCGGCGTCTGGCCATCATCGATCTGTCCAGTCACGGACACCAGCCCATGCACGATCCGGAGCTCGGCCTCACCGTCGTCTTCAATGGGTGCATCTACAACTATCCCCAACTACGCCAGGAACTTTCGAGCAAGGGATACCGCTTCTTCTCGCACAGCGACACCGAGGTGGTGCTGAAGGGGTACCAGGAGTGGGGTGAACGCGTCGTCGAGCACCTGTACGGGATGTTCGCCTTCGCGGTCGCGGAGATCGAGTCGGGCCGGGTGCTGTTGGCGCGTGACCGCCTCGGCGTCAAGCCCTTGTACTGGTGTGAAGCCGACGGGGGAGCGCTGCGTTTCGCGTCGTCACTGCCGGCGCTGGTGGCTGCCGGCGGTGTCGATACCGAACTCGATCCTGTTGCGCTGCAACACTATCTGAGCTTTCACTCGGTCGTGCCCGCCCCGCGCACCATCCTGCGTGGTGTGCAGAAGCTGCCGCCGGGCACCGTCATGCGCATCGAACGGGACGGCAAGCGCACGGAAACGACGTACTGGGAACCGGTTTTCGAGCGGTCGCTCGAACGGGCCGACTGGACCGAGAACGACTGGCGGGACGCGGTGCTGGCGGCACTGCGCACCGCGGTCGAGCGCCGCCTGGTCGCGGATGTGCCGGTGGGCTGCCTGCTGTCCGGTGGCCTGGACTCCAGCTTGATCGTCGGTCTGCTCGCCGAAGCCGGCCAGCACGGCCTGGCCACCTTCTCCATCGGATTCGAATCCGCCGGTGGCGAGGAGGGCGACGAGTTCAAGTACTCCGACATCATCGCCCGCCAGTTCGACACCGACCACCACCAGATCCGTATCGACTCCGCGCGCATGCTGCCTGCGCTCTCCGGTGCCATCGAAGCCATGAGCGAGCCCATGATGAGCCACGACTGCGTGGCGTTCTACCTGCTGTCGCAGGAGGTCAGCCAGCATGTGAAGGTCGTGCAGTCCGGACAGGGCGCCGACGAGATCTTCGCCGGCTATCACTGGTACCCGCCGATGGCGCGGGCCGTCGACAACGATCCGGCCGACGCGCTGCGGCACTACCGCGCGGCGTTCTTCGACCGCAGTCACGACGCGGTCAACCGCCTGCTGCAACCGCAATGGCGGCTCGAGCACGATTCCGCGGGCGCTTTCGCGCTGCAGAACTTCAGTCATCCCGGCGCGGCCACCGCGACCGATCGGGCATTGCGCCTCGATACCACCGTCATGCTCGTCGACGACCCGGTCAAACGCGTCGACAACATGACCATGGCGTGGGGGCTGGAGGGCCGCGTGCCCTTCCTCGACCACGAGCTGGTCGAGCTCGCGGCGACGTGCCCGCCGGAACTCAAGACCGCCCAGGACGGTAAAGGCGTCCTGAAAGACGCTGCGCGCAAGGTCATCCCGGCCGACGTCATCGACCGGCCCAAGGGCTATTTCCCCGTGCCCGCGCTCAAGCATCTCGCAGGCCCCTACCTCGACCTGGTCCGCGACGCGCTGCACAGTCAGGCCGCGCGTGACCGTGGTCTGTTCGCTCCCGACGCGGTCGCCGGGATGCTCGACGATCCCAACGGCAATCTCACCCCGTTGCGGGGGAACCCGTTGTGGCAGATCGGATTGCTGGAACTCTGGCTAGCCACCCACGTCGACGGAGCGGGCAGATGACGACAACGGAAACCACCGACAGGGCCGAGGGCGTCATACAGGACATGGGTTGGGGGCGGCTGGTTTTCGGTCAGACGTTCCACGACCCCGACGCGTTCGGCACCGCGCTGCGGGAAGAGGGCAGCGGGCGCCGTGACATCGGGATGTACCTCGACGCGCCGCATGTCTTCGTGGCACTGCACTCCCACGAATTCTTCATCGACCCCAGTTTCACCTACCGCCTCGACCTGACGAAGCCCATGCAGTACCGGCCGCCCGACGTGCCGGGACTGACCGTGCGCCAGGTGAATTCGCTCGAGGACTGCGTGGCGATCAACCACATCTACGTGCGGTGCCACATGGTGCCGGCCGACAGTGACCTCATGTGGACCAACAGCCAGACCGCACCGCAGGTGGTGTACCTGGTCGCCGTCGACGACGCGACCGGACAAGTCGTCGGCACGGTCACCGGCATCGACCACCGCCAGCTGTTCGGAGATCCGGAGAACGGCTCCAGCCTGTGGTGCCTCGCGGTGGATCCGGCCGTGACCCGGCCCGGCACCGGCGGCCTGCTGGTGCGCTCGTTGATCGAGGAGTTCGTCCGGCGGGGACGGGCACAGATGGATCTCTCGGTGCTGCACGACAACGACGGTGCCATCGCGCTGTATGAGCGCATCGGCTTCGCCCGTGTCCCCGCTGTGCTCGGGATCAAACGCAAGAACGCCATCAACGAAGCGCTGTTCGCCCCGGTGAAGCCGGAAGAGGAACTGGCCCAGCTGAATCCGTATGCGCGCATCATCGCCGACGAGGCGATCCTGCGGGGCATCGCGGTGGACGTGCTCGACGCGCAGGCAGGTTACCTCCGGCTGACCCATGGCGGGACCAGCATCGTCACCCGCGAATCGCTGTCCGAGCTGACCAGCGCAGTGGCGATGAGCCGGTGTGACGACAAACGCATCGCCCGATCCGTCGTCGCCGAGGCCGGCATCCGCATACCGGAAGGCTGCACTGCGACATTCACCGACGAGGACTGCCGCTTCCTGGAGAAGGTGGGCAGCGCTGTCGTCAAGCCCGCCCGCGGAGAACAGGGCGCGGGCATCACCGTCGGGGTCACCACACCCGACGAACTCAACCGGGCCATCGGGCTCGCCGTGCAGCACTGCCCCGATGTTCTCATCGAAGAGCGTTGTGAGGGTGAGGATTTGCGCATCATCGTCATCGACGGCAAGGTGATCGCCGCCGCCCTCCGCCGGCCACCCGAGGTGATCGGCACCGGCACCCACACCATCCGCCAGCTGATCGAAGCGCAGAGCCGGCGCCGGTCGGTGGCCACGCACGGGGAGTCGGTGATCCCGCTGGACAGCGTCACCGATGACACCGTGCACAAGGCGGGCTGGCAGCTGGACGATGTGCTGCCCGCCAACGAACGCCTCATCGTGCGGCACACCGCGAACCTGCACACCGGTGGGACCATTCACGACGTCACCGACGAACTCAACCCCATGCTGGCGAAAGTGGCGGTCGACGCGGCCGCTGCGATCGAGATTCCGGTGACCGGGATCGATCTGATCGTGCCGTCGGTGAGCGGCGAGGAGTACGTCTTCATCGAAGCCAACGAGCGGCCCGGCCTCGCCAATCACGAGCCGCGGCCGACCGCACAGGCGTTCATCGATCTGCTGTTCCCGCGAACCGCAGCGACGCCGTGGGCCTGGCATCCCGACCCGATCGAGCAACACTGACATTTGGAGAGATGATGGCTGAGCCCGACGATGCCGAGAACGTACGGATGTCGCCGGACGACCGGGGCTGGATGGTCGACACCCTGCTGGCGCTGCTGCAGACGCCGAGCCCCTCGGGTCGCACCGATGCCGTGATGCAACTGATCGGCCAGACCCTGACGAAACTCGGCGTGCCATTCACGCTGACCCGGCGCGGTGCACTCATCGCCGAACTGCCGGGGCGGTCGCAGACCACCGACCGCGCCATCGTGGTGCACGCCGACACCATCGGCTGCATGGTCCGCGAACTCAAGGACAACGGCCGGCTGGCGCTCGTGCCCGTCGGCACCTTCTCGGCGCGGTTCGCGACCGGCGCCCGGGTCCGCATCCTGCCCGACGACAACGACCAGTTCTTCACCGGAACCGTGATGCCGCTCAAGGCGAGTGGTCACGCGTTCGGCGACGAGATCGATACGCAGCCGACCAGCTGGGACGACGTCGAGGTCCGCGTCGACCGCAGCGTGTCATCGCGCGCGGATCTCGAGAAGCTAGGCCTCAACGTCGGCGATTTCGTCGCGCTGGTCGCCAGCCCCGAGCTGACGGAGGACGGCTTCGTCGTTTCCCGCCACCTCGACGGCAAGGCCGGTGTGGCCATCGCATTGACGCTGGCCAAGGTCGTCGCCGAGGGGAACATCGTGCTGCCACACCGGACCACGCTCATGGTGACGATCACCGAGGAGGTCGGCCACGGCGCCAGTCACGGCCTGCCGCCCGATGTCGCGGAGCTGGTGTCGGTCGACAACGCCGTGTGCGCGCCCGGCCAGCAGTCCCTGGAGCACGGCGTCACCATCCCGATGGCCGACATGCACGGGCCGTTCGACTATTACCTGACCCGCAAGCTGTGCAAGCTGGCGCAGGAAAAGGGAATCACCTACGCCCGCGACATCTTTCGGTATTACCGGTCGGACGTGGCGGCGGCGATCGAGGCCGGCGCGGCCACGCGCGCCGCGCTCGTCGGATTCGGGCTCGACGGCAGTCACGGCTGGGAGCGCACGCACCTCGATTCGCTCGAAGCGACCTATCTGCTGCTGTACAGCTGGCTCCGGACACCGCTGACGTTCGCGATGTGGGACGCGCAGCCGTTCGGCGATCTGGAAGATTTCCCCGCCGAGCAGGCCGCAGCGAGCGAGCAGTGGGTGCCGTTGTCACGCGGCGACTTCCACGACCCGGGCGCGGCGTCACAGGGGCACCACTGGCCACCCGAGGAGGGCAGCGCCGACGTCTCGCAGCATTGATTCAGGCGCAATTGGTGGGTTTACTTCGCCGCGAATTGGGTAGCAGAAGCTGGAACACCGGCCGGAACGACCTTGGAGGGGATTTTCATGACACCTGCATCGACGACTGCCACCGATGCCGTCATCGACTACGTCAAGGCCCGGCACCTCATGGCACGCGAACTGTTCAGCAAGACGTTGCACGCGGCCGACACCGCTGCGCGCCGGCGGCACTTCGCGGAGCTGCGCGCGGCGCTCACCGCGCAGGAAGTGAGCGAGGAACTACTGGTTCACCCGAGGGTGCGGCGCGGGCTGGTGGTCGAGTCGTTGCGCGGCGAGACGGACGACACCAAGCAGCGGCTGGACCGCATGGCCCGGCTGGACCCGGCCTCGGCAGAATTCGAGAGCGCCCTTACCGACTTACAACAGGCCACAGAAGACCACACGCAGCGCGTCGAAGCCGAGGAGTTTCCGCTGCTGACCGGCCGCTGATCAGCGCGGCGCGGCCTGCTCGACGCGGGGTTGTGCAGGGGAGCGGCCGAGCTTGTTCATGACGAATTGTGCTGCCTGGTCGGCCATTCCGTTGTCGGAGTACGCCACATGGGCGGCATTGTCGCCGCCGGCCGTCGAGCACACCGGGTCATCGGCGATGCACAGGTCGAGGGTCTTCGACACATAACGTGAGCCGACCGTGATCGGGGGCGCACCGGTGTAGACCATCTGCAGGAAGCCGGACGAGGGCTTGCCGAACAGCACGACCGCGGCAACATGGTCTGCCACGAATGCCGGCATCGGTCCCGTGATGCCCATCGGCAGGGTGACGCCGGCGGGGACGGCGTCCTCGGTGATGTACGCGGCCACCGCCGCGCCCTGGGAATACCCGCCCAGCACGATCTTCGTGGTGGGACAGACTGATGCTGTGCTCTGGACCCTGTTCGTCGCGTCGACGACCCCGTCCGCGGCGGTCGCGAAATCGAGCGACGCCGGGTAGTCCACGGGGGCCACATCGACGGTCCGGCCCGCAGCCCGTGCGGTCAGTGCGTCGACGAAGGCCTGACCGGCCTTGCCCACGCCCGGTGGTTCCATCGTGCCCCGCGCGAAAATCACTTGAATATCGGGGCAGGGTTGCGCAGGCGCTGGAACGCTCCCGGCCGGTACGGCCAGCAACAGGGAGGTCAGCGGCACCGCCGCGGCGATACAACACGTGATGGTCTTCATGACTGAACCCACCGATCTTCGGCTCACCGGTCGGATCGCTCCATTGCGGTCGACGAATACGGCCCGTTTACCCCGGGAACCGTCGGTCTAAACCATCAGTGGCGTCACTCGTCCGGGCTGGGCCGGGAGACCGCTATCCGAATTGCCAGCGGTCGGTGTTCGCCGCCGGCCGGGCCGAGTGTTCGCCGGCCTGCGCGCAATGGTCGCAGCAATACTGGCGGCCGTCGAGTCGCAACCCGTGGCCCAGTATTCGGCATCCGCAGTGGCGGCACATCGGGGCCACCATCGTGGCCATACATTCGATGCAGTCGAAGCTCGCGCTGCGTCCGTTCCAATTGAACGTGAACGACTCGTCGCAATCCGTTCCGCAGGTAATACACACCGCCATCGAAAAGAGCCGTTCCTGTTGGGTTTTCAAGTGCTGCTCACGCCGACGGGGTGCATACCCTGGGCCATTCTCGGCCAAACCTGTTCTCGCAGAAATGTTTTTTGCCGCCTGACCAGCTGTGATGGCCGGTCGGCGCAGCGTCGCGGTGGTGCCCCGATGCGTTCGGCGGTAAGGTCGGGTACAGCGTCAAGATGGCGCAGTTGCTTAGACCGAAGCGACGGCAGCTGAGAGCTACCTGTCCGGTATGCAGCCGCGGTCCAGATGAGGGCACGGCTGTGCTGGGTGCCGTAGGTGGCGATCGGCGACGGCAGATTGCCGGTCCACCTCACTGGTGGAAACAACACGCATGCCACGGCGCCGAGTCGATACTCAGGGAGCCGAATCTCCCGATGCGTGTTGTGGGCCTGGGGAAGGCACGTCATGTCAACTTCGTTGCTGGAGAAGCGTTTACCTGAAGGAGACCGCTACGCCGACGAATATGCGGACGTACCGGAATTGGTGGTAGAGCTACGCGCCCTTCCGGCCGAATCCGACGAATTCGCCCGGCAACGCGAACAAATCGTGTTGCGGTGCTGCCCGTTGGCCGACCGGCTGGCCCGCCATTTCGACGGCAGGGGGGAAAACCTCGACGACCTGGTCCAGGTAGCGCGGGTCGGCCTGATCCAAGCGATCAACCGCTTCGATCCGGACAACGGTGCCGGGTTCGTGGCGTTCGCCGTCCCGACCATCATGGGGGAGTTGCGCCGCCATTTCCGCGACTACGGCTGGAAAGTCCACGTCCCGAGGAGCATTCGCGACATCCGCCAGCAAATCAAGGGCGCGACAACGGAATTGACGCAGCAGTTGGGGCGCACGCCGACCATCAGCGAACTGGCGGAGGCGCTGTCCGTTGCGCCGGAACAGATCACGGAAAGCCTCCTGGCGGCCAATGCTTATCAACCGCAATCACTCGACACGCCCGTCGTCGACAACGAGGACAACCCGCAGTCGCTGTCCGATCTGCTCGGTGACGTCGACGAAGGTTTCGAGCGCATCACCGACCGCGAATCGGTCAAACCGGTGCTGCAGTCCCTGCCGGTGCGTGAACAGCGGATTCTCTACCTGAGGTTCTTCAAATCCAAGACCCAGCGCCAGATCGCGGAGACGATCGGCGTCTCGCAGATGCACGTCTCGCGCATCCTGGAGCGGACGCTGCGGGAGATTCGCATGCAGGTCGCGCAGACCTGACGGCGACCGCGGCCGCCCAGCCGCTCGACGCGCTGATGCACCAAGGGCTTTCGCCCGAGAGCACCAGCGTCGTCGATCGTCTGCTGGTCGGGGAAACCGGGCTCACCGGCGGTTAGCCGTGCCCGCCGCCGCAGCCCACTCCGGGAATGCAGCCGCTACCACCGGGGACTCCGCCCGGACCGGCATTCGTGCCGCCGGAACCGCACGCCGTGCCCCATTGGGTGGGTACGCAGCCGGCACCTCCCGGGCCGCCTCCGGGACCACCATTCACGCCACCGGAACCACACTGGCCGTTGACACAACCGCCACCGCCCGGGCCAGGGCCGGGATCATCGACGGGCTGCAGCGGGTAGCTGGTCAGCACGGGGTGGGCGCCGACGGTGCTCGGCACGATATCGGCTGACACGAACGAGGCGGCCACGCCGGCCGCTGCGAACGCTCCGGCCGCCAACAGGGGAATCATTTTGTCAGTGAACATATCTCGTTCATTGCCGTCTGACGGTGGAGTCAAACCTCTGGCTGCCGGATTCGCGGGATCGGTCGTTCCGACTGCGGACCGGTGCTTACTACATGGTGTCGTAGGTCACGCAGCATAATACTTGCATCGATGATGCTTATTTAAATAGCCTGCTGGCAGGCGGCGGACCGGCCTCGACGAATCATCGATCCGGGTCGCGCCGACGCATTCACGACGAAGTGAGAGGTTCTGCCATGTTGTCCACGTCCACGTCCACGTTGTCGCCGGCCCACGCCGAGGTTGTCAAAGCCACGTTGCCTGTGGTCGGCGGTGCGATCGGCGAGATCACCCCGGTCTTCTACCGTCGCCTGTTCGCGGCGCATCCGGAGTTGGAGCGTGACCTGTTCAACCGCGGCAATCAGGCGAACGGGTCGCAGCAGAAGGCATTGGCGGGGTCGGTCGCGATGTACGCCACGCTGCTCGTGCACCCTGATGCCCCCGGGGCGGACGTCGTCGAGCGCATCGCACACAAGCACGCGTCCCTCGGCGTGGCGCCGGACCAGTACCCGGTGGTCTATGAACACCTGTTCGCGGCGATCGTCGAGGTGCTCGGTGCCGATGTCGTCACCGCCGATGTCGCCGAGGCGTGGACGGCGGTCTACTGGTCGATGGCGGACCTGCTGATCGGCCGCGAACGGGAGTTGTATGAGGCGGCCGGCACCAGTCCGGAGCATGTCTGGATGCCGGTTCGGGTGGTCGAACGGGTGCAGCAGTCGCCACTCACCGTGGCCTTCGGACTGGCTGCCGCCGATGGTGCCAAGTTGCCCGATTTCGCTCCGGGACAGTACATTTCGGTGGCGGTGCAGCTGCCCGACGGCGCGCGCCAGATTCGTCAGTACAGCCTGTCGCACGCCGGTGCCGTGGACGGGTGGCGCATCTCGGTGCGCCGCGACGGCGCGGTGTCGTCGCACCTGCACGAGTACGTTTTCGAAGGTGACGTGCTGCAGGTGTCGCACCCCTTCGGCGACATCACCCTGGACAGTCCGGCCGAGACGCCGCTGTTGCTGATCTCGGCGGGCATCGGGATCACGCCGGTGCTGGGCATGCTGTACTTCATCGCGGCCGAGCAGCCCCAACGCTCTGTGACCGTCGTGCACTGCGACCGCACCCGCGCCAGTCACGCCCACCGTGCGGAACTGGCCGATCTGGTCGCGCGGATTCCCGGTGCTGCACTGCACACCTGGTACGACGGGCTGCCCGACGGCTATCCGCTCACCGAACCGGACCGGCATGGCCGAATCGACCTGAGCGCCATCGCATTTCCGCCGGATGTCAACGCCTACATCTGCGGTCCGACGCCCTTCATGGCAGAGGTGGTCCGGCAGCTCGGGACCGCCGGTGTGGCGCGTGACCGCATCTGGTTCGAAGCGTTCAGCCCGCTGGCCGTCTAACCTCGCCGCTGATGAGTACACCGACTGCGATCCAGGTCGCCATCACCTTCGTCTGGTTGGGGATGGTGCTCGCCATCTCCTTCCTGGAGGCGCCGCTCAAATTCCGCGCGCCGAACGTCACCCTGCCGATCGGTCTCGGCATCGGGCGCCTGGTGTTCCGCGCGCTGAACACCGTCGAGCTGGTGTTCGCCGCGGCAATCGTGCTCGCAGCCTTGGTGAATCGGCCGTCGGTCACCGTCATGGTCGCGTTCGCCGTGGCCGTGGGGGCATTGGTCGTGCAGCTGGTCGCTGTCCGGCCCGGGCTCAATCGCCGGTCGGACGAGGTGCTCGCCGGCCGCGAAGGCCCGCGCTCCCGCGGTCACTACGCCTATGTCGCGCTCGAGATGACCAAGGTCATCGCGCTCCTGGTCGCCGGCGTGGGTTTGCTCTAGTCGCACCGCGCGAGAACTGTCGGTGGGCCTACGTAGCCTGGGGCCATGAAGCAGCAAGTGCACTTCTTCACCCTGGCCACGGTCGATCTCGACGCCACCCGGCAGTTCTACGGCGCGCTCGGGTGGACCCCGGCGCTCGATGTGCCGGGGGAGATCATCTTCTACCAGACGGCGCCGGGTCAGCTGCTCGGATTCTTCCTCGCGGAGAAGTTCAATGCCGACCTCGCACAGGCTGCCGACCATTCGCAGGTCAGCGGAATCAC
This sequence comes from Mycobacterium toneyamaense, assembly GCF_055384815.1. Classification (NCBI taxonomy): domain Bacteria; kingdom Bacillati; phylum Actinomycetota; class Actinomycetes; order Mycobacteriales; family Mycobacteriaceae; genus Mycobacterium; species Mycobacterium toneyamaense. The sequence goes on along the minus strand of NZ_AP040333.1, from coordinate 3,474,047 downwards.
GTTGGCGCACAACGTCGACAGCCCGGACGCAGTCGTCGAGCTGGCGGCCGCGATGACCGCCGCGGGCGGCACCACACTCAAGCCGCCGCAGCCCGGTCAGTTCGGTGGCGTGTTCCACGCGCATGTCCAGGATCCGAACGGCGTGATCTGGGAAATCGCGCACAACCCGAACTGGCGCGTCAACCCGGACGGCACCGTCAGCCTGGGGTAGAAGCCGCTACATCTTGATGGCCGGCAAGAGCCGGATCAGGTTCCAGGTCCGGTTGCGGCGGGCGCACAGGCTGGAAATGCCCAGTGCGCCGAGCCAGATGCACACCAACACGATGATGGCCTGCCACAGCCGGCCGTCGATGCCGCCGAGGATCAGCTGGCGAAGTCCGTTGACACCGAACGTCATCGGATCGAACTTGTGCATCACCTGGAACGGCCTGGACGTCGTCTCGACCGGGTACATCCCGCCGGCACTGACCATCTGCAGCATCAGCAGGGCCATGATCAGCACGCGGCCGACCGCCGGCCCGACCAGTGCGTTGATGGCCTGCGTCGCGGCGACGAAGGCCAGCGAGATCAGCATCATGAAGCCGAGCATCGCCACCGGATGCGCCACCTGCATGCCGAGGGCGAACCGCACCACGCAGTACAGGATGATCGACTGGCCCAGGGCGAGGACCGCCGCGGGCAGATAGCTGGCGAACACCACGCGAATGGCCAGCACCTCGGCGGCGATCGGGCGGTTCTGCAAGGGCCGCAACACCATCCACAGGACGAGCGCACCGAAGAACAGGGCCAGCGTCAGGAAGAACGGGGCCATGCCGGTGGCGAAGTTGGGGGCACCGTTCTCGTGTGAGGACTCCAGGTTCACCGGACCGCCGATGGTGTCGGCGATGGCCTGCTTCTGCTGCTCGGTCCACGTCGGCACCTGCTTGGCGCCGTCGGCCAGCTTGGTGGCCAGTTCGTGGTTGCCGTCCTTGAGTTGAACGGTGCCCGACTTCAACTGGCGCGCCCCGTCATCGAGTTGCACGATGCCGCTTGCCAATTGCGCATTGCCGGTGGCCAACTGCTGGGCGCCGTTACGCAATTGGTTCAGTTTGTCGGTGAGCTGCTGGCCGCTGCCGCCCACCTGATCGAGAGCAGTCCGCAGCGGGCTGCCGGGGGAGCGCAGGTTCTCGGTCATCGAGATCGCGGCATTGCGGCCATCGGTGATCTGCTGGCGGATCTGTGGCGTGAACTGGTGGCCGTTCAGCTGGTCCTGGACGCCGCGCAGGGTGTTGACCGCGCCGACCGAAACCGGGTCCTGGTTCACCGAAAGTTGTTGGATCACCGAACCGATCGCTGCTGCCGCGGTGTCCTGCGCGGTGGCGAGCGCGCCGGCCTGATCGGCGGCCTGCTCCAGCGCCGTCGCGCTCTGCTGCAACTGCTCGGTGCTCCCGCCGACCTGCGACAGGGCCTTGGTCACTTTCAGCAGCGGATCGGTGGCCTGGTTGATTCCGGAGGAGAGTTGTTTGGCGCCGGCCGACAGCTTGGCCGAGCCGTTCCGGGCGTCGTCGAGGCCGCCGACCAGCTTGCCGGCGCCGGTGTCGACCTGCGCCGCGCCGTCGGCCAGCTTCTGCGCTCCGTCGGCGGCCTGCTTGATGCCGGCTCCGGACGAAACCACCACGGACAGAATCTGATTCACCGCCTGGCCGGAGATGCGCGTCGACACCGCGTTGAGCACCTGGCTGGTGGCCGTGCGTCCGATGGTCGAGGAGATGTAGTTGTTGGCGTCGTTGTACACCGCGATCAGCTGGGCCTTCTGGGGATCGCCGCTGACGGGTGAGGCGATGGCCTCGCTGAAGTTCTCCGGCAGCTCCAGCATGAAGTAGAACTTGCCGTGCTCGACGCCGTCGCGCGCCTCCTTGTCGCTGACCACATGCCAGTCGAGGCTGTGGTCCGCGGTCAGGCTCCGGGCGATCTCGTCGCCCGCGTTGACGTGGACGCCCTCGACGACGGCGCCGCGGTCGGCGTTCACCAGGGCCACTGGCATCTTGTTGACCTGGCCGAACGGGTCCCAGAACGCCCACAGGTACAGCGCGCCGTACACCAGCGGCAGCAGCATCAGCACCACGATCGCGGCGCGCGTCATGCGGCTGCGGCCGAATCGCTTGATCTCAGAGCCGAATGCGAGTCCAGCAAGCATGGTCAGGCCTTTCCGGTCAGCATGCGGCGGTCATGCAGAACGTGGTCGGGGGCGTCCTCGCCCAGCGGGTTGGTCACTCCGACGACGACGGTGCGGTGCTCGGCGAGGGCGCCGAGCCGCTGTACCGCGAGGGCACGGCGTTCGTTGTCGCGGACCTGCTCGAGGTCGCCGACGATCAGCACCGGCCGGTCGGACATCAGGGCCAGGGTGATGCGCAGCAGAAAGAGCTCGAGATCGGACAGCTCGATGATGAAGCTCTTTGGCGACAGCAGCGGAAGGTCGTCGCCGAAGACCGCCGTCATCTCCGGGACGTCCGACTGGACCGGAACCCAGGCCGGGAACGGCGACACCCAGCGGCGCTGCTCGGTGATGACCGTCTGGACCGTCACCATGTCTTCCAGGTCGTCGATGTCGGCGAACGCGGCGATGGCACAGTGCTTCCGGATGCCGCGGGGCCCCGTCGCGCCGTTGACGGTGACGGTGCCGCGCGTCGGCTTGAGCCGGCCTGCCAGCGACAGCAGGAGCGTGTGCTGCGCCGGACCGCCCGGCATCTGTATGGCGTGGAATCCGGGCCGCAGCTCCAGGTCGACATCAGAGAAGAGCGGGCCGTGCTCGCCGATGACAGCGAGCCCCTGCGCGGTGATCACCGGCGGGCTGTCCGCTGTGTCGGGGGCGGCCGTCGTCTCGTCGTCCATTGCTGCTCATCTCCGGGGTCGAAGTAACGATGGCCAGTAAATCAGCGCGCCGGGGCAGAAACTCCGATAGCGGCGTTCTCGCAGGTGTGATGTCACGCGGAATCGCTCGCGATATGCCGTGGCGGACACATCGGGCGCGCCGACTTCGTGGATCGCTTCCAGGTAATGTCTGTGCGGCCTGTCACTCGACGTCCGTCAAGAATTGAATTCTTGGTTTCAGGTATTCCTGATTTCGTGTACGAGAGTCCCATTGTTATTGTCCCGTTATGCATCGTTTCGGGGGCGTTCTGGCCGCATGTCTACTCATTGGTTCACTGCTCACGGGACTGCCCGCAGCCCACGCTGACGGCGACGAGCCGCAGTACGCCGAGTTCTATCTGCCGCCGGATCCACTGCCGCCGGGCAAGCCCGGAGATCTGATCCGGACCGAGCCGTCGCGTCTGGTGCTCGAACCGTCCGGCCAGCTCGGCGCCATCATGGCGACCGGAACGCGAATCATGTACCGCAGCACCGATGCCCGCGGAAATCCGGTCGCCGTCACCGGCACCTATTTCGAGCCGTACAACGACTGGCCCGGCAAGGGGCCACGGCCGCTCATCAGCTACGCGGTGGGCACCCAGGGCCAGGGCAATCAGTGTGCGCCGTCGCGGCAGTTCAACCAGGGCATCCACTATTCGGGTGGCTGGGACATCATGGTCAACTACGAAGAGGCGTTCATCGCCACGATGGTCGCCCGCGGTTTCGCGATCGTGATGACCGACTACGAGGGCCTCGGTACTCCCGGGATGCACACGTACGTCAACCGCGTGGCCGAGGCCGCCGCGGTGCTCGACGCCGCGCGCGCCGCCAAGAAGCTGCCGGGCACCTCACTGGATCCCGATGGGCCCGTTGCTTTCTGGGGGTACTCGCAAGGCGGAGGCGCTGCGGCGTCGGCGGCCGAGCTGGCGTCGTCCTACGCGCCTGAACTGCACGTCGTCGGCACGTACGCCGGGGCGCCGGTCGCCGATCTCAAGGAACTGTTCCCGTACACCGACGGCAGCGCGCTGGTCGGCGTGGTCGGTTACGCGCTCAACGGCGAAATCTACGCCTACCCCGAGTTCGCCGACCTGATCCGCTCCAAGCTCACCCAGCGCGGCAAGGACATGCTCGAGAGCGTCTCACGGCAGTGCGTCGGTCAGACCATCGTCGACTTCATGTTCCGGCATCTGCAGCCGTACTTCACCGAGGACATCAACGTGCTGGTCGAGGAAGAGCCCTTCAAGACGCTGTTCGACATGCAGAAGCTCGGCAAGTACAAGCCCAACGCTCCGGTCCTCATCAACAGCAACCGCTACGACCCGCTCGTGCCGTGGACCGCGGCCAACCAGCTCGGGCGGGACTGGTGCGACAAGGGGGCCGATGTCGAGTTCCGCACCAACGAGGAGCCCCCGTTCCTGAACAAACTGGTGATCAACCATGCCCTGCCGATGCTGGTCGACGGCGAGCCCGCCATGCAATGGATCGCGGCGCGCTTCAACGGTGAGCCCACGTCGCCGAACTGCGGGACGTACTGAGTCGAGAGCTCAGTCCCTGCCCGCCGCGGAGGCGCGGATCACGCGGTCGCGGCCCCGGCTCTTCGCTTCGTACATCGCCACGTCGGCGCGGCGGATCGCCGACCGCAACCCCGCCTTGTGCCCGAGCTGCGATACCCCGATGCTCACCGTTCCGGCGAGCACCGCGTCATTGTGGCTGAACGTGGCGGCGGCGAACGCCACCCGGAGCCGGTCGGCGATGACGGCCGCCTGACTTTCGTCGACACCCGGCAGCATCGCGCAGAATTCCTCGCCGCCGATCCGCGCCAACAGGTCGCCGCTGCGCAGATTCGACCGTGCCACGCATGCGAACTCGGTCAGCAGCCGGTCGCCGGCCTCGTGCCCGAAGACGTCGTTGACGGCCTTGAACTCATCCAGATCCATCACGATGACCGAGCACCGCAACTGGCGCGCGACGCACTCCTCGGCCAGCCGCTGCGCCTGGATCATGAAGCCCGCGCGGTTCAGCGTCCTGGTGAGAGAGTCGAGCATCGCCGCGTCGGCCAATTGATCCTCGAGCCGCTCCCAACCCATCAGCGACAGGCACAGGTTGATGGCCATCACGGCGAAAGCGAAGAAGAGCATCGGCACCGACACGGCCGCGCTGGTGGTGGCGAACTGCACCGCGCCGGCGTCCAGATGGAGGCTGACCGAACGCGCGACGGTCGCCGCGGCCGCGACGACGTACAGGCCGATCAGGATGCGCCGCGACGCCAGGCGCTCGACACGCTGGGCTTTGATGCCGTCGACGACGCTGAGCGCGAAATATCCGGCCAGCACGAGAGCCGTCAGGGACACCCGGGCCGGGATGCTGACGTTGAACGGCGGTATCAACTCGAACGCGGCCAGCACCACCAGCGGCCCGGCAGCCATCACCCGGCCGCGGACCGGCTGGCCGTTGAAGGCGCACAGACCACCCCAGATCAACGACCAGCACATGACGATCAGGACGTTGGAGACCGTCACCGACAACACCTCGGGCACCAGCCCGCGGGCGCTCAGCAGCCCGGCTCCGAGGGCACCCAGGAAATTGCCCGCGCCCCACAGCTGGACCGCCGGATGTCGCCGCCTACCGGCCCCCACCCAGACATGCAGCAACCCGAACAGCAGGGCGGTCATGGAGACGACCATCCACAGGGTGCGCACGTCGGGATTCATGTCGCGCTACCGGGTGCGCCCAGGGGCGTGGTGCGTCGGGATCGGCTGAGGCATAGCGCAAACTTACTCGCCGCTGCCGACGACTGTCGGCAGCATTGGGTAGGGTCCAGCCCGTGAATTTGAGCGTCAAGTCTGTCGTCAAGTCCGTGAACGCCCGCCTGGCCGAAGAGTTGGCCGTCGCCGAAGGTCAGGTCGACGCCGCGGTACGGCTGCTGGACGAAGGCGCGACCGTGCCGTTCATCGCGCGGTACCGCAAGGAAGTCACCGGCAGCCTGGACGACGGTCAGCTCCGCACCCTCGAGGAGCGGCTCCGGTATCTGCGTGAACTGGATCAGCGGCGCGACGCTGTGCTGGCCTCGATCGAAGAACAGGGCAAGCTCACCGACGACCTGAAGGCGGCGCTGCTGGCCGCCGAGACGAAGTCCAGGGTCGAAGACATCTACCTGCCGTACAAGCCCAAGCGCCGCACCAAGGCGCAGATCGCCCGCGAGGCCGGCCTGGAGCCGCTGGCGGACCGGCTGCTCGCCGACCCCACGCTCAACCCCGAGGACGTGGCCGCCGAGTTCCTGGGTGAGGAGGTGGCCGACGTCGCCGCCGCACTCGACGGCGCGCGCCACATCCTGGTGGAGCGGGTGTCCGAGGACGCCGAACTGGTCGGTGCCGTGCGCGAGAAGTTCTGGTCCGACGGCACCCTGACCACCAAGCCGTGGTCGGAGGAGGCGGCGAAAAGCCCTGCCGCCCAGAAGTTCCGCGACTACTTCGAGTACTCCGAGCCGCTCGAGGACATGCCGTCGCACCGCGTGCTGGCGGTATTGCGAGGTGAGAAGGAAGAGGCGCTGTCGCTCAACTTCGACGGCGGCGACGAGACGCTGTACCAGGCCATGATCGCGCAGTCGCTCGGTGTGGACATGGCTGCCGGGGGCGCCGCCACGCCGTGGCTGACCGCGACGGTCGGCTGGGCCTGGCGCACCAAGCTGATGTTCTCGGCGGCCGTCGACGCCCGGATCCGGCTGCGGCAGCGCGCCGAGGAGGACGCCGTCGCGGTGTTCGCCAAGAATCTCAAGGACCTGCTGCTGGCCGCGCCGGCCGGAACCCGCGCCACGCTGGGACTCGATCCCGGGTTCCGCACCGGTGTGAAGGTCGCGGTGGTGGACGGCACCGGCAAGGTCGTCGACACCTGTGCCATCTACCCGCATCAGCCGCAGAACAAGTGGAACGACGCCAAGGCGACGCTGGCCGCCCTCGTCGCGCGGCACAACGTCGAACTGATCGCCATCGGTAACGGCACCGCGTCCCGCGAAACCGATGCGCTGGCAACCGAACTCATCGCCGACCTGAAGGCGGCGGGCGCGTCCGGTCCCAAGCGGCTGCCGACCAAGGCGATCGTCAGCGAGGCCGGCGCCTCGGTGTACTCGGCATCGGCCTATGCCGCCCACGAGCTGCCCGACCTGGACGTGACGCTGCGCGGCGCGGTCTCGATCGCCCGTCGTCTGCAGGACCCGCTCGCCGAACTGGTCAAGATCGAGCCGAAGTCGATCGGCGTCGGGCAGTACCAGCACGACGTGACGCCCGGAACCCTGGCCCGCAGCCTCGACGCGGTGGTCGAGGACGCCGTGAACGCGGTCGGTGTCGACCTCAACACGGCCTCGGTGCCGCTGCTGGCCAAGGTCTCCGGCGTCACCGAATCGCTGGCCGAGTCGATCGTGTCGTACCGCGACAAGACCGGACCGTTCCGCAGCCGCAGCGGTCTGCTCGACGTTCCACGTCTGGGCCCCAAGGCTTTTGAGCAGTGCGCCGGCTTCCTGCGCATCCGGGAAGGCGACGACCCGCTGGACGCCTCGGGTGTGCATCCCGAGGCCTACCCGGTGGTGCGGCGCATCCTCGACCGCGCCGGCGTCACCCTCGCCGAACTGATCGGCGACGAGCGGAAGCTGCGCGCGCTCAAGCCGGGCGACTTCGCCGACGAACGATTCGGCATCCCGACCGTGACCGACATCCTGGGCGAGCTGGAGAAGCCGGGCCGCGACCCGCGCCCCGCGTTCTCCACCGCGACCTTCGCGGCCGGCGTCGAGAAGGTGTCCGACCTCAAGGTCGGCATGGTGCTCGAGGGCGTCGTGACGAACGTGGCCGCGTTCGGCGCTTTCGTGGACGTCGGCGTGCACCAGGACGGTCTGGTGCACGTGTCGGCGATGGCCGACCGCTTCGTCTCCGACCCGCACGAGGTGGTCAAGTCCGGCCAGGTCGTCAAAGTCAAGGTGCTCGAGGTCGATGTCGAGCGGCAGCGCATCGGACTGAGCCTGCGGCTCAACGACGACCCGCAGCGCGCCCGCGACGGCAAGCGGCCCGAGCAGGGCGGCGGAGCCCGGCGCGACGGCGGCGGGCAGCCGCGCGGACGCGATGGCGGCAACCGCGGCGGTAACGGTGGCGGACAGAACCGCGGCAATGGCCAAGATCGCGGACGTAATCCGCAGCGCGGCAATGGCGGTGGCCGCCGCGAGTCTGTGCCGTCCGGCTCGATGGCCGACGCCCTGCGCAAGGCGGGCTTCGGCAAGTAGCGGTGTTCTCGCGAGGAGACATAAAACTGTCGATATCCCAGTGATTTTCGACAGTTTTATGGCTGCTCGCGAGAAGTGATCAGGAATCGAGAAGCGACCCGGCTCGAGGCCCGGTTAGCGTGTGGGTATGCCCAGCAGAACGCATGCCGCTGACAGCCATGACCTCATCCGCGTGGTCGGTGCCCGGGAGAACAACCTCAAGGACATCAGCGTCGAGATCCCCAAGCGGCGGCTGACGGTGTTCACCGGGGTGTCCGGCTCCGGCAAGAGCTCGCTGGTGTTCGACACCATCGCCGCCGAATCGCAGCGGCTGATCAACGAGACCTACAGCGCATTCGTGCAGGGCTTCATGCCGTCGCAGGCCCGCCCCGACGTCGACGTGCTCGAGGGTTTGACGACCGCGATCATCGTCGACCAGGAGCGGATGGGCTCCGACCCACGCTCCACGGTCGGCACCGCCACCGACACCGGTGCGCTGCTCCGGATCCTGTTCAGCCGGATCGGTGAACCGAACATCGGCTCGCCGCAGGCGTTCTCGTTCAACGTCGCCTCGATCAGCGGGGCCGGGGCGGTGACCATGGAGCGCGCCGGACGCACCGTCAAAGAGCGTCGCGACTTCAACATCGTGGGCGGTATGTGTCTGCGGTGTGAGGGTCGTGGCGCCGTCAACGACATCGATCTCACCGCGCTGTACGACGACAGCAAGTCGATCAACGAGGGCGCCATCACCATTCCCGGCTTCAGCATCGACGGCTGGTACGGCCGAATCTTCAACGGCTGCGGCTTCTTCGACCCCGACAAGCCGATCAAGAAGTTCACCAAGAAGGAACTGGACGCCCTGCTGCACAAGGAGGCGACCAAGATCAAGGTCGACGGCGTCAACCTCACCTACCTGGGGCTGATCCCGCAGATCAAGAAATCGTTCCTGAGCAAGGACGTCGAGGCGATGCAGCCCCATATCCGGGCGTTCGTCGAGCGGGCGGTGACGTTCACGACTTGTCCCGAGTGCGACGGCACCCGGTTGTCGGAGCTGGCTCGCTCGTCAAAGATCAAGGGCGTCAACATCGCCGAGGCCTGCGCCATGCAGATCACCGACCTCGCGGAGTGGGTCGGGGCGCTGGCCGACGACAAGCGCCTCGGCGCCGGCGTGGCGCCCCTGTTGGCGACATTGCGGCACACGCTCGACTCGTTTGTCGCGATCGGTCTGGGCTACCTCTCCCTGGCGCGCCCCGCCGGCACACTCTCCGGCGGAGAAGCGCAGCGGGTCAAGATGATTCGCCACCTCGGCTCGGCCCTGACCGACGTCACCTACGTGTTCGACGAGCCGACCATCGGACTGCATCCGCACGACATCACCCGCATGAACGACCTGTTGATTCAGCTGCGGGACAAGGGAAACACCGTGCTGGTCGTCGAACACAAGCCGGAAGTGATCGCCATCGCCGACCACGTGGTGGACCTCGGTCCCGAGGCGGGCTCGGGTGGCGGCCAGGTGGTTTACGAAGGCACGGTGAAGGGGCTGCGCGGTAGCGGCAGTATCACCGGACGGCATCTCGACGACCGGGCGGCGCTGAAGGAGTCGGTGCGAGAAGCCAACGGGGCGTTGGAGATTCGTGGCGCAAACACCAACAATCTGCAGGACGTCGACGTGGACATCCCGCTCGGCGTGCTCGCCGTGATCACGGGCGTGGCGGGCTCGGGCAAGAGCTCCCTGATCGACGGGTCGGTGGCCGGGCGCGACGGCGTCGTCACCATCGACCAGGCGCCGATCCGGGGATCGCGACGCAGCAACCCGGCCACCTATACCGGACTGCTCGACCACATCCGCAAGGCGTTCGCCAAGGCCAACGACGTCAAACCCGCACTGTTCAGCTCGAATTCGGAAGGCGCCTGCCCGGCATGCAACGGAGCCGGAGTCATCTACACCGACCTGGGAGTGATGGCGACCGTCGAGTCGCGCTGTGAAGAGTGCGAAGGCCGGCGGTTCGGGGCCTCGGTGCTCGAATACACCCTGGGCGGGCAGAACATCGCCGAAGTGCTCGCCATGCCCGTCGCCGAGGCCGAGCAGTTCTTCTCCGACGGTGACGCGAAAGTGCCGGCCGCACAGAAAATCCTCGCCCGGATGGTGGACGTCGGGCTGGGCTACCTCACGCTCGGGCAGCCGCTGACCACACTGTCCGGCGGGGAGCGACAACGACTCAAGCTCGCCACGCAGATGGGGGAGAAGGGCGACATCTACATCCTCGACGAGCCGACCACCGGCCTGCACCTGGCGGACGTCGAGCAACTGCTCGCGCTCTTGGACCGGATCGTCGACGGCGGCAAGTCGGTCCTCGTCATCGAACATCACCAGGCCGTCATGGCGCACGCCGACTGGATCATCGACCTGGGTCCCGGCGCAGGTCACGACGGCGGCCGGGTCATCTTCGAGGGTTCTCCGGCCGACCTGGTCGCGGCCGGGAACACCCTGACCGGAACCCACCTTGCCGAAGACGTCAGATAGCAGTCAGGGCTGCCATCGCTGAGCGGTGGCAGCCCTGACTGTGAAACAGAGGGGTCGTCGAACGGTTAGACGGGCATCTCCGGGCCCTCAGGAGCCGGGGCAGGCGCCTCGGGGGCCGGCGCCGGGGCCTCGGGAGCGGGCGCGAAGTTGGCCGCCTCGATGATTTCCGGGGCCGGGAGGTCGGCCGGGTCGGCCGGAGGCGCCAGGGGCGCGTCCAGCGGGCCGTCGAGAGGCAGGTCGGCGGGGATGTCCTCACCCGGGGCCATCGGCAGGTGCATGTGGTGGGTGAACTGGCGCTGGAAGGCGCCGCCGCCACCGATGCGGACGCCACCGCCCTCACCGCTGGACACCGGAGTGCCGTCCGGCAGCGTCACGGCCGTGTGGCCGCCGTTCCAGCCGATGTTCAGGGCGCCGGGCGCGGTGCCGGGCAGGAAGCCACGAGCCCGCAGTGCGGCCTCTTCGTTGCCGGTGTTGAACCGGTTGCCGTAGATGGGGCGGCCGGTGGCCGCGTTGGCCACCCAGGAGGCCAGTCCGGAGCAGTCAGTGCCGCGTGCCGTGTCTCCGCCGGAGACGTACGGCGTACCCGAAACCTGGTTGACCAAAGCCAGCAGCGAGGCGGTCGCAATAGCAAACATGGCGATGAACGCTAGCAACGGAAAATCGCGACGGTCAAAATACTGTGTCTGCCATCACGTTTCGCGAATCCTGTGGTGTGCGTTACATCGGTGTGTATTCGCATCGTTTGGGGCAGAAGCGATTTCACGTCTTCGCAGGTGAATGCGCAAAACATACTGCCATACACAGCTTTTGCGCAAATGCAAGGTCGTGACGGTCGTTGCGAGGTCGTGACCAGCTAATTCCGAGACCGGCGTGACCGGCCTCTGCGCGGCTTTTGCGTCGGTTTCGACGTCCTGTCGGGCAGCTCATGCCGCCGATTCGGCGGATACTGGCTGACCATCTGAAACGGTCAAGTTACGGTGGGTCGATGTGGCTGTCGCGGTCCCGGTTCGAACTCAGGGAAGAGGTGCCGGGGACGCCCGACGAAGTCCGCACCTTCTATACAGATCTGGCGAATATGAAGCTGGTTCATCCGCTCGTGGTGGCGGTGGACTGTCTGGCCGATCAGCAGGATGTGCGGGGCCGCCGCCGTGACTATCGGGTGCGGGATCGCATCCCATTCGGCCCGTTGAGTCTGCGCGTGACCTACCGGGCCACGGTGCTGATCGCGCCCGACGGCGTCGTGCACACCGAGGCGCGCCAATTTCCGTCCGTGCGGCTCAGTGGCACCGTCACCTTCGCGCCTGCCGGCGCAGGCACCGCTCTCACCGAGGTAGTGGATATAGAGGCACCTTCTCCGTTCATGGCTTTCACTGCTGCGCAGGCGGAGAAGGCGCACGCGGCGATGCTCGCTGCCATTCGGCGTCATTTTGAGAAAAGCTTGGGCTGATCCAGGCTGCCGGATGGGGTGCCGCGCTGGATGGCCGGGTTTCCTTGCCTTACCGGCGACGCTCTCGAAAAAACTTTGGTCACTTTGTTAGCGCTGGTTGCAGGAGGTAACTAGTGGCCCATTCGTCACAGCGCCTTGTCGGTGATTCGAACTAATGTTCGAGTATGGCCATCGACTCCGCTACTGTCCTCAACGCCTACGCGGCGCTTGAGGATGCGATCGCCACGGTCAACGGCCTGGACTACAGCGGGTTGCCCATCAAAGTCCTGTTGGAGCTGCAGTCCCGCCGCGAAACCCTGAAGTGCGCGGCCGAGGCGGTCGACCATCAGATCCTGGCCGCGGCACAAACCCAGGCCACCGCCAAGGGGATCGGGGCCAAGGATTGGCCTGAGGTGTTGCATGTGCGGTTGCGGATCAGCCGGGAGGAGGCCCGCCGGAGGGTGCGGGACACGGATAATTTGGGTCCGCGCTCGGCGATCACGGGCGAGGCGTTGGGTCCGGTGTGGGAACTGGTGGCCGCCGCGTTGGCCGAGGGTGCGATCAATAGTGAGCACGTGCAGGTGATCGCCTGGTTTTTCGGCAAGGTGCCGTTGTGGGCGGCCGACCCGGTCACGTTGTTGCAGTGCGAGACGGATCTGGTGGCCGATGCCCGGGTCAAAACCCCCGAAGACCTCCGCAAAGTCGCGGCGGATTTGTTGTACAAGCTGGATCAGGATGGGCCCGAACCCAACGACGATGAGCCGGATCCGAAGCGGTCGTTCGTGATGGGTAAGCAGCGGCCTGACGGGCGTACCGACGTCACCGCTCAACTCGATCCGGAAGGGCGGGCTTACTGGGAGGTGTTGTTCGACAAGTACGCCGCCCCGGGCATGTGCAACCCGGCCGATCCGGAACCCTGCTTCTCCGGGACCCCGACGCAGGAGCAGATCGACAACGACACAAGGACTGTGGCGCAGCGGCAGTACGACGCCTTCAAATTCGTGGGCCGGATGATGCTGGCCACCGGAACCTCCGGGGTGCACAACGGGTTCCCCGTCGCGGTGGTCGCCACCTGCACCGTCACCGAGCTGGAAAAGCGCGCCGGGATGGCGCTCACCCACACCGGTACCAAGCTCCTGGTGAAGGATCTGGTGCGGATGGCAGCCCAGGGCTCGGACAACTACCTGGCGGTGTTCGATGAGCACACCGGCCAACCGCTCTACTTGGGCCGGGCAGCGAGAACCGCCAGTACAGCCCAACGCCTGGCGTTGTTCGCCCGCGACCACGGCTGCACCCGCCCCAACTGCATCGCCCCCGCCTCGCGCTCGCAGGCTCATCACGTCAACACCAACTGGCGCGACGACGGCCCCACCGACATCACCAACCTCACCCTGGCCTGCGGCCGCGACAACCGTCTGGTCGACACCGGCGGCTGGCACACCACCATGGGCCCCGACGGTCGCACCCAATGGACCCCACCACCCCTGCTCGACGTCGGCCAACCACGAACCAACCACTACCACCACCCCACGCTCTACCCGCCCGAGAGCGGAGATTCCGATGGTGAAACAGACAGTCCCGCAACCTGATACGACGCCCCGATGCGGCAACCCAGCCTCACCGGCGATGTCCTATGGGCGAATATCGGCCGTCCGTTCGAATCGGTCGGCTGGTCCGAAACAGAAGGCGGGATCGGGGCGCGGTGCGGGTCGCGGCGATGACGGTCAGCAGCGCGGCGGATCGCAGCGACGGCGGTCGGCAGCGATGGCGGTCAGCGACCGCGGCACTTGAGGCTACCGGTGACCCACAACCATGGAAGGCGAAAGTGCTGCGCTGCAAACGAATTGAATGCGCACTACCGCCAGTGACGAATGTCGACACCCGGCCAGCGGCTCGCGGTGCAGTGTGGGGATCAGCTCGGGAAGAACCCGTCGCCGGTCTTGAAGCCGGGCTGCCAGCCCTGCGCTCCCAGGCACAGCAGCGGTCGGCCGTCAGGAGCCTGCGCCGCGGTCTGCGGGCCCGGGCACGGAGAACCGATGTCCTTGACGCCCTGGATCGCATAGGAGTAGCCCCAGAATCCGGTGTCGACGGGCGGCCACTGGTTGGGAATCCAGTGGCAGGCCATGGATGCGCCGCCCGGACCGCGGCCGAAGATGAAGATGTCGTGGTTGTCGCACGGCGCGCCGTTGACGGCCTGGTAGTTCATGCCGGGGACGTCAGTGGGGTAGCGGCCGGGATCGTCGCTGCCGCCCAGCGCCGGATCGGCGCTCGCGAAGGGTGCCAGCCCGATGGCGGTTCCGGCGATCGCTGCGGCCACCGTCAGTACCCGAAACATCCTGGTCATCTCCCCTCGCACTACTGCCACACGACAATGTGGCAAAGCGTAGCGTGTCAGCCGCGTCGCCGGGGATATAGTCGGCAGGTCAATATCAGCGGGGTTCGTGCCCCGCCGTCTGATCGTCGTCACGCTGCGGTGCGCTGGCCTGTTCAGGCGCGTCCAGCACGCTCACCCCGATGCCGTAGGGCAGGAACCTGACCTTTCGGGACGGGTCGGTGTTGTTCTTGTTGGCCCGCAGGGCCTCCAGTTCGGAGGGGTAGACCTCTTCGACGTGCGCTCCGCCGTCCGCGGCGACGGTGTACACCACCCACACGCCGTCGCCGGTGTCGCCGGTGGTCTCGGGCTGCGTCGCGTGCCGCGGCGTCCGGGTCAGGTCGTTCACCACGTTGGCCCAGGCGGCACCGCGGCCGAGGCGGTCGAATACGCCCCGGATGCCCTCGCCCGTCTCGCGCAGGACGCGATCGAACTCTTCCGGATCGATGCCGAACGGGCCGTTGTTGCTCATACCGACCAGTGTGCGCGACATCGGCGACATCTGCCACGACGATCCGACAGGCCATCCCCTCGCAGCCGAACTCGGCGGTGGTGGACGATGGAGACATGCCGGTACCACAATCGCCGACCCGCGACGACCTCCTGGCCACCGTCGAGCGCTCGCCTGCCGCCACGGCAGCGCACGACAAGGCGGCCTGGGTGGATTTGTTCAGCGCCGACGGACGCGTCGAGGACCCTGCCGGTTCCCGGCCGCACGTCGGTCACCGTGCCATCGCACAGTTCTACGACACCTTCATCGGGCCGCGCACCATCGTGTTCCACCGCGACGCCGACATCGTGCTCGGCAACACCGTCGTGCGTGACCTCGAGCTCGAAGTGCACATGGGCACCCAGGTGCAGCTGCGCATCCCGGTCTATCTGCAGTACGACGTGGTGGCAGAGGGCTCCGACGCGTCGCTGAAAATTTCTCGGCTGCAAGCATTTTGGGAGCTGCCGGGCATGGTCGTGCAGTTCGTCCGGTGCGGCGCCGCGGCGCTGCCGGCGGGTTTGGGGCTCTCGGCGGCGCTGTTGCGCAACCAGGGCCCCGGCGGCGCGGTGGGTTTTCTCGGCGGGCTGCGCACCGGAGGGACAAGAGCAAAGCGTGCGTTGACGGGGCTGCTGGCCGATGCCGCGACGGGCGACGAGCTGGCGGTCAAGCGCCGGCTCAGTGAGCCGGTGCAGATCACCCGCGGCCCTGACGCCCGGCTCAGCGTGTCCGAACTGGTCGAAGAACTCGCCGGAACGCGCGTGCAGAAGGTCATTGCCGCAGGCCGGTACGTCCTGGCCGGCGTCCGACGGGACGGCTACCGCGGTGTGGTCATCGCGGAGCTGGGTATCGGGGGCCGGGGCATCGTCGGCCTGCGACTCTTTGCCGAATGAAGCCGCCAGTTGCCGCTGCTTCCGTCCCCGACATGAGAACGTAGTCACACCATGCCAGTGCAACCACAACACGAATACATGTCCTACGAGGAATTCGGTCGACGATTCTTCGAGGTCGCGGTCAGCGAGGAACGTGTCGCGGACGCGATCGGCGGCATCGCCGGTGAAGCCTTCGACATGGGTCCCATCGCCCAGGGCCCCGGCGGGCTCGCGAAGGTCACCGCGCGCGTGCAGATCAAACACCCCGTGGTGGCCAGGACGCTCGGTGAAGAAATCACCTTCGCAATCCGCATCCCGCTGGAAATCGACATGACGCTGGACCTGCGCATCGACCGGCCCCGGTTCATGGTGTTCGGCGAGATCAACCTGACCGCGACCGCGCGGGCCGCCCACCCGCTGCTCCTCGTCATCGACGTCAAGACGCCACGGTCGTCGGACATCGCCATCCACGTGACGTCGTCATCGATCCGGGCGGAGCTGTTGCGCATCGTTGCCAACGTCGACGGCGAGATCCGGCGCTTCATCGCCCAGCATGTGGCAGGCGAGATCAACAGCGCAGATGCCAAGGTCATCGACATCGGAACCCGGATTGCAAGCGCCTGGACGGGCGTCTGAGACGGCCGCGAGGCGGTAGCGGCAACCTGCTTCCCCTATGATGAGGACATCATGAAGAGCACATTCGGCGCCGCCATCGCAATTGCAGCTACCACCGTCGGAATCGTGGGCAGCCTCGTCGTGGCCGCTCCGGCCAGCGCAGATGCGGGCGTCGATGCCTTCAACAACGCGCTCAGCAACGCCGACATGATGCTGCCGAACGGGTCTGATCCGGTCGCGCTGGGCCAGTCGGTGTGCCCGATGCTCGCGCAGCCCGGCCAGACCCTGGCCGACGCGGCGGCCAAGGTCGCCGACACCTCGGGCATGTCGCTGGGCCCGGCCACGATGTTCACCGGCTTCGCGATCTCGTCGTTCTGCCCGGGCGTCGTCGGTGCGCTCGGACGCGGTGAATCGCCGCTGCCGCTCGGACTACTCGGCCTCGGATAACGCCGGGCTGGCGTCGAGCGGCGCCAGCACCGGGCGCTTCGGCTCGAGCCCCTTACCTCGAGAACTGCCCAGCGTGTGCCGCCACACCCACGGCATCAGCATGTTCTGGGCCCACATCAGCTGCGAATACATGCGCTCGCGCAGTCGCGGCAGGACGAGTTCACCCTCGACCTCGGCCCAGCGGTGATCGCTGCCGGGCAACTCCAGCGCCTCGGCGGCGGCGTCGGCGAACAGTTGATGGCCGTGCGGGGAGCCGTGCACCCGGTCGACGGCCCAGGTCGCGGGGTCCAGCATCGAGGTGGCCGTCGACAGGTCGACCAGCCGGAATCCGAAACGGGTCGAGTCGGCCCGGATCACCTCATTGATGCGGCGCAGCCGGCCGCTGAGCACCCGTCCCACCGGCAGGATGCGGGCGATGTCGGGAAACGTCGTCGTGACCACGGTCGCGCCGGTGGCGGCGAGTTCGGTATGCACGCGCCGCATGTCCTCGAGCGCCTTGTCGAAGCTGCGCACCGGCCGCGTGACGTCGTTCATCCCGATGCAGCTGGTGATCAGGTCGGGGTTCATGTCCCGGGCCAGCGGCAGCTGCCGGTCCAGTACGTCACTGATCCGACGGCCCCGCACCGCGAGGTTCGCGTATTGGAGTCCAGGCTGTAATGCGTTGAGTCGCCAGGCCAGGCGGTCGGCGAAACCGTGGATGCCGGTGTTGTCGTCGCCATCCAACAGGCCCTCGGTCTGGCTGTCGCCGAGCGCGACGTATCGGGAGTAGCCGATGGTCACGACCGTGACTGTAGTGAAGGATCGGCGGATCTTCAGCGCAGCGGATCAGCCTGGCCAGATCACGTCGAGCGGCCGGCCCACCACACTGAGTTGGTTGATCAGCTCGTCCAGGACGGCGCGCGGCAGGTCGAACCGCCATTCCGGCAGTGTCGCACCGACACGTACGACGCCCGGACCGACCTCCACCGAGGTCAGGGTCATGCCGTACGGCAGCTCGGGCAGCCGCACCGGGTACGCCGGGGCGAGTCCGGGCACCGGGACCCGGGCGGCGCCCAGCGTCAGGCCACGGGGCTTGAGCCACAACGTCTTGCCGTGCAGGTGAGGATCGACCTCGATGACCCCGGAGCGGAAGCGCGACAACCGGATTCGGGTGACCCCGTCGTCGCCGATCTCGGTGCGCACACGCGGTTCGGCGGCCCGGATCAGCTCGTCGAGCGAGTCGGACGGCACCTCCAACGTCACCTCGACGGGAGTGGCTGCCAACATCGGTGGCACCGAGGGCCGGATGTGCAGGTTGTTCAGCTTCGCCGAGACCGAATTCAGTTCGGTTCCCGCCCATTTCACCTTGTCCGCGGCGATGTTGACCGTGCCGATGTGGCCGACGGCGAAGATGCCGGCATCCCACCGGGAATCGAACTTGGTCACGGTGAAGGCCAGGTCGCTGGTGCTCATGCGGACGGTGATCCGGCGCCCGACCACCAGCGGCCGCACCGTCAGCAACGCCGTCCGATAGGCCGCGGCCGCCCCGGTGCTCACCGGCAGCACCGCGGCGGTCGACACCACCGAGGTGAACAGATCGAGCGGTCGGAGCGGGTCCCACCGGCGCGGCGGACGCGTCATGGGGTCCAGCATGCCCGTAGCTGCCGCCGGTGCACCACTCGGCATCCGGGGAACGGGCTCCCGGTAGCGTCGAGTCGTGGCTGAGTCTGATGAGCTGTACCGGCAGCGTGACCGAGCTGATTCGTTCGGCGGTGCCGCCCGGTCGTATGACCGGCACCGGCCCCGCTACCCGGAGGCCATGCTCGACGAACTGGTCGGGACCGGTTCGGTCCGGGTGCTCGACGTCGGCGCCGGAACCGGGATCGCGTCCCGGCAGCTGATCGCCCGCGGGGCGGAACTGGTTGCGCTGGAACCGGATCCGAGGATGGCCGAGATCGCCGCCGAGCACGGCGTCACCGTCGAGGTGGCCACTTTCGAGGACTGGGACGACGCCGGCCGGACCTTCGACGTGGTCCTGTTCGCCCAGTCGTTCCACTGGGTCGACCCGGCGGCGGCGCTGCCGAAGATTCGCCGGTTGCTCGCCCCGGGCGGCCGGCTGGCGCTGGCGTGGAACCGGCTGTTCCCGGTGCAGCCGTCGCGCCAGGATTTCGCGGAGGTGTACCGCGACTTCCTCGATGCCGCTTCACCTTTGGTGACCGGGACCCCCACCGGCGGGACCGGCTCGGGCATGGACAGCGCCGACGTGGTGGCCGACCTGGAGACCGCCGGATTCGCCGTGCAGCAGCTGACCTACGCCCGCGGTGAGCAGTACACCCGCGAGCAGTGGCTGGACCTCGTGTTCACCTACTCCAACCACCTGGTGCTGCCCGCCGACCGGGCCGCCGAGCTGCGGGCTCGGCTGGCGGCGGTGATCGGCGACGGCGGCGTGCAGGTCGGCGGAGACACGCTGCTGATCGTGGCGCAGCCGGCGTAGACGACGGCTAGTCCCGGAGGCGGCGGACGGGCCGGGTCTCGATGGCGTTGAGCGTCAGGGCGCGGCGCCGGATGCGCCAGCCGTCGCCGGTCGGGGCGTACTCGTCGTCGTACCGCAGGTGCCACACCAGATCGGTGACGTCCGAGTCGGCGCCGCGGGTCCAGTGGTGGGCGACGCACGTGATGCGGCCACGAGCGTGGTCGGTGGCGTCGGTGTAGACCTCACCGACGATCTCGTGCTGGGTGCGGACGACGCCCGACAGGGCGGCCATCGCGGCCCGGACCCCGTCTGGCCCGTGCTCGGGCCGTATCGGGTCCAGCGATCGGGGCGGGTCCGGGAGGACCAATTCCGCTGTGCTGGTGAAGAGTTCGACGACATCGTCGAACCGGCGGTCGTCGACGGCCGCGGCGTAGCGGTGCACCAGGTCGGTCAGCGCCAGCCGGTCGGCCACTGTCAGCGGCACGGTGTGAGCCCGAGCCGTTCGGCGCACGCCGACAACATGTCCCTGGCCTCGTCGATGTCGGTGACGGGCGGCATCGCCAGCACGATGCGGTCGGCGCCGAGCTCCGCGAGCCGGCCGGCACGATCGGCGTCGACCTTGGGCACCAGGTGTCCGAGGGAGAGTTCGAGGGCGTCGGGGTCCCGGCCGGTCCGCTCGGCCGACTCCCGCATCAGCGCGATCAACGCCGACAGTTCCGCGCCCGCGACGCCGAGCGGCTGCAAGCCGTCACCGCGCTGGCCGGCGCGGCGGGCCGCGGCCCGGCTGTGCCCGCCGATGTGGATCGGGATCGGCGAAACCGGCTTGGGATAGCAAGCGGCATGGGCGAATTCGAAGAACTCGCCGGAATGGGTGACGCCGTCCGGCTGATCCGACCACAGCAGCCGCAATACGTCGATCTGCTCGTCGGCGCGGCGGCCACGGGCGTCGAACGGGGCCCCGCACGCCTCGATCTCCTCGCGCAGCCAGCCCATGCCGACGGCCAGGCGAACACGACCGCCGGACAAGGCGTTCAAGGTGGCGACGCGCTTGGCCAACACCACCGGGTGATGGTTCGGCAGCACCAGCACGCCCGTCGCCAGGCCCAGTGTGCTCGTCTGCCCGGCGAGGAAAGCCAGCAGTTCCAGTGGATCCGGGACCGCACAGTCGGCGGGAATCTCCACGCGGCCCGAGGCGTCGTAGGGATACACGCTCGAGTACTCGGTGAGCAGCACCGTATGTTCCACGGCCACAATGGATTCGAAGCCACAGCTCTCCAGGTGGCGGGCGAACTGCGTCATCCAGACCGGATCGGCGGTGACTCCGGCCGCGACCGGTGCGACCACGGCGAACTTGGGTGACATCAGCGCCTCCGCTCGCCGCGGCGAATCTCTTCCCAGCACTGCAGCCGTGTCATCCCGGTCCGGTCCATGCATTCGCGGATCGGCGTCTCCTGTTCTGGCGCAGGCGCTTCGGTGGTGGTCGGGGTGGTCGGCGGCGTGGTGGTCTCGACCGTGACCGTGCTGGTGACCGTCGCCTCGGTCGGCTCGGCGGGAGGCTCGGTGGGCGCGACGGCCGATGTCGGGCTCGGTGGCGCCTCGGTGGCCGACGGTGTGGTGGTCGCCGGGGGAGCCGTTGTGGTCGTCGCTGCGGGACGCGGCGGTGCCGGCTGTTCATCCTTGGCGCGGGTGAACTCGATGGCCGCGAAGACCAGTGCGGCGATCAGCAGCACCGTGAGCACCACGGGCAGGATCAGCGACCGGCGGGACCGCGTGGATTTGTCCGGCTGCAGGACCTGCGTCCGGTCCGCCGCCGCGGGAGCCAGAATGGTGGCATCCGCGCCCGTCACGCCCAGCCCGTGCTGGAGGGCGCGGGCGAAATCGGCGCACTTGTCGAACCGGTCCTTGGGATCCTTGGCGAGTGCCTTGGCCAGCACCGGGTCCAGGGCGGCGAGATCGGGCCGGCTTTGTGAGAGCGACGGCGGGGGAGCGCTGAGGTGCTTGCCGATGATCACCGCGGCGTTGGAGTTCTCGAACGGCGGCGCCCCGGTGAAGAGCTGAAAAGCGGTGGCCGCCAACGCATATTGGTCGGCGCGGCCGTCGATGACGCTGCCGGTCAGCTGCTCCGGAGCGGCGTAGAACACGGTGCCGACGGTCATGTTCGTCGCGGTCAGCCCGGCGGAGTCGTTGGCGCACCGCGCAATGCCGAAGTCGGCCAACTTGATTCGGCGGCTCGCCGGATCGGTGTCACTGATCAGGATGTTGGCCGGCTTGACGTCGCGGTGCAGCAGATCGTGCTGGTGCGCGTAGTCGAGCGCGTCGGCGACGGCGCTGATGATCGCGACCGCCTGATCGTCGGATACGCCGCCGGCGCCGCGCAGCAGGCGGCTGACGTCGATGCCGTCGACGTACTCCATCGAGATCCACAACTGGCCGTCGAACTCGCCGCGGTCGTACACCCCGACGATGTTCGGATGCGACAACGCAGCGGTCAGGTCCGCCTCACGCAGGAACCGCTCGCGGAACTCCTGATTCGTGGACATCTCGGGACGCAGCACCTTGAGCGCGTCCTGCCTGGGCAGTCGCGGATGCTGGGCGACGTAGACCTCGCCCATGCCACCGGAACCCAGGCACCGGACGATGGTGTAGCCCGCGAAATCGGTCCCCTCGGCCATTGGCATTGGGGCATCGTAAACCGGACGGCTAGGAGTCTGCTGAATTAATCGGTGTGGCGGCCGGGGTTGACCTGGGATTTCGCTGATAATTGGTGGGTGCAGGGTCGCTCTGATGATCAGCGTGAGTTGTTGGATGCCGAATCGGTTGCCGGGCATCTTCTGAAGCCCGACAGCGTGTTTGCGTTCCTGGCCGCTCATCGCCACGAGCTGTTCCCGGAGGAGATGTTCGCTGATCTGTTCCCGTCACGGCGGGGGCGACCCAGCGTGCCGGCCGAGGTGATGGCCTCGGTGATCACGCTGCAGGCCCTGCACGGGCTCTCCGACAACGAGACGGTGGATGCGGTCACCTTCGATCTGCGGTGGAAAGCCGCGTGCGGGCTGCCGGTCACCGCGCCGGCGTTTCACTCCACCACGCTGACGTACTGGCGGCGCCGGCTGGCGGCCTCTGATCGCCCTAACCGGATCTTCGAGGCGGTCAGAACGGTGGTCGCGCAGACCGCGGTACTGGCGGGCAAGACTCGGCGGGCATTGGATTCCACGGTCCTCGATGACGCGGTGGCCACCCAGGACACCGTGACCCAGTTGATCGCCGCGATCCGCCGCGTGGGCCGCGACGTCCCCGGCGCCGCCGAGGTGATCGAGACTCATTGCACGGCACACAATTACCACGACCCGGGTAAGCCGGCGATCGCCTGGAACGACAAGGCTGCCCGCGATCAGCTCATCGACGCCCTGGTTACTGACGCGCATCGGGTCCTGGGGCATCTGCCCGAGCAGGAGCTGGGACCGCGGGCCGCTGAGGCGGTGGCGCTGTTGGCGTTGATCGCCGGGCAGGATGTCGAACCGGTCGAAGGCTCTGATGGCACCGACGGGCAGTGGCGCATCGCCCAGAACGTTGCTCCGGATCGGGTCGTCTCGACCGTGGATCCTGATGCCCGCCACGCCCATAAGACGGTGCACCGGCGGCAGGACGGCTTCAAGGCCCATATCGCGATCGAACCCGATACCGGGATCATCACCGACTGCGCTCTGACCAAAGCCAGTGGCCCGGATAACCACGAAGCCGTCGTCGGGCTGGCCCTGCTGCAGGAGGAGCCGGCCGGGGTGCGGGTGCTCGGTGATTCGGCCTACGGCACCGGCGCGGCCCGCGCCACCCTCGCCGAACTCAAGCATGTCGCGGTGATCAAACCGCTGCCGTTGCGGGCCCCGGTGCCCGGCGGGTTCACCAGCGATGACTTCGCTATCGATTTCGATGCCCGCACCGTGACCTGCCCGGCTGGGCACACCGTCAATATCGCACCTAAAGGTGGCGCGAGATTTGAGAAGCATTGCCGCACTTGCCCATTACGGGCCCAGTGCACCACCGCGTCACGGGGACGCAACCTCACTATCAGCGAGCATGAACCGCTGCTACGTGCCGCCCGCGCAGCAGCGCGCACTCCCCGGTGGCGGGACGAGTACCGCCAACACCGGCCCATGGTGGAACGCTCCATCGCCTGGCTGACCCGCGGCAACCGCAAAGTCCGCTACCGCGGCGCCATCAAAAACGACCACTGGCTGCACCACCGCGCCGCCGCCCTCAACTTGCGCCGGCTGATCACCCTCGGCCTGACCCACACCGGCACCCACTGGGCCATCGCCTGACACGACCGGGCATTGCCACCCGCGGCACCAGATGCCACGCTCAATGCGGCGGGGTGACCCTCGAATTGTCGACCCTCGGGTCTGACTCACAACACACACGCGCCACAGAGCGCCTTGAGGCACCCCGCCCCAAAACCGCCTTATTCAGCAGGCTCCTAGAGGTCCAGGGTCAGCGGTCCGTCGCCCTGCGCGCGCGACACACAGATCAGTGCCTGACCGGCCTCGCGTTCGGTCTCGGTCAGCAGGCCGTCCCTGTGGTCGACGGCGCCGGCGAGCACCTTCACCCGGCACGTGCCGCAGAAGCCCTGCTGGCACGAATACGGTGCGTGCACACCGGCTTTGATCAGCGCCGTCAGCAACGTCTCGTCGGCCGCGACGGCAACGGTCTGGCCCGTCGAGGCGACCTCGACCTTGAACTCCTGGCCATCGGTCACCGGAGGCGCGGCGAAGCGCTCGAAGTGCAGCTCGATGTCGTCCGCCCCGACCAGCCGGGTACGGATCGCATTGAGCATCGGCGCCGGGCCGCACGTGTACACCGAGGTGCCCGGCCGGCAGTCGCCCAGCAGATCGTCGGCCGTCGGCAGGCCGTCGACGTCGTCGGTGCGGATCTGCACCTTGTCGCCGAACCGTGTCAGCTCGTCCAGGAACGGCAGGCTGTCGCGGCTGCGGCCGACGTACAGCATCGACCAGTCGATGCCGAACTGTTCGGCACGCGCCAGCATGGGCAGGATCGGCGTGATACCGATACCGCCGGCGATGAACCGCAGCGTGCGGGTCGGCGACCCGAAGCCGGGCACCGCCAGCGGGAAGGCGTTGCGCGGTCCGTTGGTGGTGATCACGTCCCCGACCGCCAGCTGGTGCGCCTCGATGGAGCCACCGCCGCCATCGGGTATGCGCCGCACGGCAATTCGGTAGGCGCCCTGCTCGTCGGGATCGCCGCACAGCGAGTACTGGCGGATCAGACCGCTGGGCAGGTGGATGTCGAGATGCGAACCCGGGTGCCAGCGGGGAAGTTCCGACCCGTCGGCGCTGACGAACGTCAACGCCACCACGTCCTGGTCGTGCGCGACGACCTCACGGCCGGCGATCTTCAGCGCGATGGTGCGCTCGACGACAGCCGGTACCGGGGGCTTGCGTACCCGCGTCGATACCCAGAACGTGCTGCTGACGACGGCGTCGGCCACGGTCACCAGCAGGTCGTGCGGCAACAGGCCCATCACGCTGGGCGGCGCCAGACGTGACCGGAAGCGGCGCGCCCTCACAGGTGTGCGGCGCGGGCAGCGGGCGAGGCGGCCAGATACGCCACGGCCTGCGCGGTGAGGAATTGTCAATACCTGTGGATCGGCTTGTTTCAGGCGACCTCCGTTCCAGTTGATTCGGTCGGTGCCGAGTCCGCCGACGGGGTGATGTCGGTGGGTCGCTCGAGCAGTTTGCCTTTGTGGAAGATCGCGCCGGCCCGGACCAGAGCGACCAGGTGCGGTGCGTTGACGGCTCGCCAGCGGGCTTGCGCGGCGTCGATCAGCTTGTAAGCCATGGCCATTCCGGCGACGCGTGAACCCGGCCCCTTGGTCACCTTGGTCCTCAAACGTACCGTGGCAAACGTTGATTCGATCGGGTTGGTAGTGCGCAGATGGACCCAGTGCTCGGCCGGGTACTTATAGAACTCCAGCAGCACATCGGCGTCATCGACGATCTTGGCGACCGCCTTGGGGTACTTGGCGCCGTAGTCCACCTCGAACGCCTTGATCGCCACCTGCGCGTGGTCGATATCCTCGGCGTTGTAGATCTCCCGCATCGCCGCGATCGCCCCCGGATGAGCCGACTTTGGCAGGCAGGCAAGAACATTGGCCTGCTTGTGAAACCAGCACCGCTGCTCGCCGGTGGCCGGGAACACCTCACGCACGGCCTTCCAGAACCCCAGGGCCCCATCGCCGACGGCCAGCACCGGTGCGGTCATCCCGCGACGTCGGCACGACCGCAACAGATCAGCCCACGACTCGGCCGACTCCCGGTACCCGTCGGTGAGCGCGACCAGCTCCTTGCGGCCGTCAGCGCGCACACCGATCATCACCAGCAAACAGAGCTTCTCCTGCTCCAGGCGCACCTTGAGATGGATGCCGTCGACCCACAGGTAGACGTAGTCGGTGCCCGACAGATCACGGGCCTCGAAGGCCTTGGCCTCGTCCTGCCACTGCGTGGTGAGTCGGGTGATCGTCGTGGCCGACAAGCCGGCACCCGAGCCCAGGAACTGCTCCAACGCCGGACCGAAATCACTGGTCGACAAGCCATGCAGATACAGCAACGGCAACACCTCGGTCATCTGCGGCGACTTGCGCACCCACGCCGGCAGGATCGCCGAGGAAAACCGTTGCCGCTCACCAGTGTCCGGGTCAACACGTTTGTCATTGACCCGCGGCGCGGTCACACTCACCGCGCCCGCCGCGGTGAGCACCTCGCGCTCGCGGTGATAGCCATTGCGCACCACCAGCCGGTGCCCGTTCTCATCAAGCTCACCGGCATGAGCCTCGATGTAGGCGGCGACCTCAGCCCGCAACGCTGCGGCCAGCATCTGGCGGGCACCGTCGCGGACAATCTCATCGAGCAACGACCGCGACGAGCCAGCATCCTCGTTGGATGAATCCGCATCGTGAACTACCGTGAGCATGGGCGTACCTTCCCGAACCAGCGCGCCAACGCCGGCTCTTGATCAGACCTTCGACATTCAGATCATCCTCGGGAAGGTGCGCCCTTTCCTACGCCGCCTCGCCGAGGCTCATCCACAGGTTCTGATCATTGCTCCTGCGCGGTCGAGCCCATGTCTTCCGGGCTGTAGTTCGGCTTGAAGTACACCAGCGTCTGGGTCAGCAGCAGGTTCCGGTACTTCGGCAGGAGCCCCAGCTTCGAGTCGCGCATCCGCAGGCGCTGCGACTTCCACCAGCCGAGCTTGAGCTGCGGGTCGCTCTTGACCAGGAACCGCATGCCGCGCTGGAAGAACACGTACATCAGGACCGCCACCACGCTCATGGCGCGGATGCGGTCGAAGTAGCTGTTGCGGAAGTACACGGCGACCTCGTGGGCCACCGAGCGGTGCTCGACCTCCTCGGCGCCGTGCCAGCGGAACAGGTCCACCATGACGGGGTCGGCGTCGTGGTCGTCCCATGTGCAGTTCAGGACGAAGTCACCGAGCACGGCGGTGTAGTGCTCGACGGCCGCGATGAACCACAGCCGCTCGATGAGGTTGTTCATCTTGCGGCGCGGGTCGTCGGTCTTGGCCGGAGCGAGGATTTCCTCGAAGACGAACTCGACCTGATCGAGCAGCGGTGTGACGTTCATGCCGCTGTTCACCAGGTAGTCGTTCATGACGGTGTCGTGCGCCTCGGCGTGCATGGCCTCCTGGCCGATGAAGCCACGGACGTCGTCGGCGAGCTTCGGATCCTTGATGAGCGGCAGCGCCTCGTTGAAGGTCTCGATGAACCAGCGCTCGCCGGCCGGAAGCAGG
This sequence comes from Mycobacterium toneyamaense, assembly GCF_055384815.1. NCBI lineage: Bacteria > Bacillati > Actinomycetota > Actinomycetes > Mycobacteriales > Mycobacteriaceae > Mycobacterium > Mycobacterium toneyamaense. Next base: position 3,446,904 of record NZ_AP040333.1, on the reverse strand, counting down.
ATGTTCAACAGATTCACCACGTGCGAGGCGACGGGGTGGCCGGGAATCCAGGACATCGGCTTGTCCGCGGTCTCGAAAGCCACGTTGCGGGCCTGGATCTGCACCGGACCCGGGTCGACCTCGTGAGCGAAACGCTGTGGTTGCAGCATGGAAAAGCTACCTCCGGATCCTCAAGCATCGTTGCAAGTGGATTCAGTGTAAGCGTTTTATGTGGGAACGGCGGTACTGGGTTTTGCCGCGAGACGACGAAACGGCATCCCAGCAGGCAAAAACAGTGTGTCGACCTGCTGGAATGCCGTTTCGGCAAAGAGTTACATACCGGGGATGGACATGCCCGGCTGCGGGCCGACAGGCGTCGCCTGCACCGTCGTCACGCCGTTGGCGCCGACGTTCGGGCCCTTCGGAGCACCGGGCGCCCCTGCGGGGGCACCGCCACCGGCCGCGGGCGCGCCGGCGGAGGCGTTCTCGACGGCCTTGGTGGTGCAGTTCAGCATGAGGATGACGCGGCCGTGGCTGCCCATCTTCTCCTGATCGACGATGCACTGCGCCTGCGGCACATCGCTGCCGACCGAGCCGCCGAACGTGGCCCTGACGCCCTGGCTCTTGAGAATCGAGACGGCGCGCGCATAGGACTCGCCGACCACATTCATGGAGTTCGAACCGCCGGGATCCGACGCGGCCACCGACGAGCCGAACATCGCGGTGGCACCCACCGCCACCGCACCTGCTGCCACGGCACCTGCCGTCAGCATCTTCAGCTTCTTCACCTGACCTCCTCGAGTACAGCGAAGATAGCGCAGATGGCGGGGCGGAGAAACTCGAATCAACTCAATCCCGGCGTCACCGCGTCGGCCATCACCTGCGCCAACGCGGCCGCACGAGGATCGGAAAACAGGTCTTCGAGGAGAATCTTCCGGCCGTCGGGACCCGCCAGCGGCACCCGCCAGTTCGGATATTCGTCGGTGGTCCCGGGCTGATTCTGGGTCCGTACGTCGCCGACGGCGTCGGGCAGCGCCAGTGCCAGCAGCCGCGACGGGGTGCGGGTGAGGTAGCGGTACAGGGCCAGGACAATCTGGTCGGCGTCGATCGCCTCGGGCGCGTTCGGCGGCAGCAACCCCGCCGCCCGCAGGACGTCCAGCCAGCGCTGCTGGTCGGCGCGATCGGCCGCGACCTCTTCTTTGTAGGGGCGGGTCAGCAGCCCCAGGTCGCGGCGCAGGCGCAGATGTGCACCGGCCAGGTAGCCGGCCGTCGGCGGCAGGTCATGCGTCGTCACCGCCGACAGGCAGTATTCGCGCCATCGCGGCGCGGGCAGCGGTCCGCCGTCCTGGTCGGCCTCGAACCACAGGATCGAGGTGCCGAGCAGGCCGCGGTCGCGCAGGTAGTCGCGAACCCACGGTTCGACGGTCCCCAGGTCCTCGCCGACCACCACCGCACCGGCCCGGTGTGCCTCCAGCGCCACGATGCCGATCATCGCCTCGTGGTCGTAGTGGACGTAGGTGCCGTCGACCGGCGTCGCACCGTTGGGAATCCACCACAGCCGGAAGAGGCCGATGATGTGGTCGATGCGGACGCCGCCGGCATGCCGCAACACCGCCCTGACCACGGCGCGGAACGGCTCGTAGGCGCGCTCCATGAGTTCGTCCGGCCGCCACGGCGGCTGCGACCAGTCCTGCCCCAGCTGATTGAACTCGTCGGGCGGCGCTCCGCCCGACACCCCGGTGGCCAGCACATCCTGCAGCGCCCAGGCATCGGCGCCGCCCGGATCCACGCCGACCGCCAGATCGTGGACGATGCCCAGCGCCATCCCCGCCTGCACCGCGGTGGCCTGCGCGGCGGTCAGCTGGTCATCGAGCTGCCACTGCAGCCACCGGTGGAAATCGATACGGCTGCTGTGCTTTTCGGCGAAGGCCCGCACCGCGGGATGGTCCGGGTGCTGAAACTCCGCCGGCCAGTCGCGCCAGTCGTCGCCGTGTTTCTCGGCCAGCACGCACCACGTCGCGAAGTCGTCGAGCGTGCGGCCGGTCCGTTGCCGGTAGCCGTCGTAGGCGATGGTCCGGCCAGCCGAGCGGTGGGCCCGGTACACCTCCTTGAGCGCATTGCGTTTGGACTTCCAGGCCGCATCGCGGTCGATGAACTCGTTCTTGTCGGCGCGGGACTGGGCGTCGGCGCGGGCTTTGCGCAGCGTGGCCGGCGTGCGGACGGCGGTGTATTCGGGGATGGCCTGCACCCGCAGATAGAGCGGGTTGGCGAACTGCCGCGAGGTCGGCAGGTAGGGCGACGGCTCCATGGGCGCCACCGGGCCGGCGGCGTGCAACGGGTTCACCAGGATGAAATCGGCGTGGTACCGCGCGGCAGACCACACGGCGAGGTCGGCGAGGTCCGTGAGATCGCCCGTGCCCCACGAGTTCTGCGAACGCACGCTGTAGAGCTGGGTGGCCAGGCCCCAGGCCCGGCCGCTGCCCAGGCGGCTCGGCAGCGTCAGCGCATCGGGGGTGACGATCAGGACGGCGTCGGCGTCCCCGGCGGTGCCGGCCTGGACATGCAGGCGGTGGTAGCCCAGCGGGAGATCGGCCGGCAGTTCGAAGGTGGCCTCGCCTACCAGCCGGCCATCGAGATCGAACGGCGGCCGGTTGTTCTCCAGCTGGCGCAGGCCGGCCCGCACCGAGCCGTCCTCCAGCCGGATCCACACGCCGACGGGGGCGCCGTGGGTGACGTGGACCCAGAAACTCGACGGCTGACCCGCCCGGGCGACGATGGTGGGGGACAGGGTGCGCTGCCAGTACGCGCGTTCGTGGTCGGCAAGGGCCGCCGCGCATTCGTCCTCGGAAGCGGCAGGCACGCCCAGCGCCGCGAGGACGGCGACCAGCGTGGCCGCGGCGACGGCGTGTTGCGCGCCGCTCCAGTCGATGTACTCGGTGGCCACACCGTGGCGTCGGGCAAGCTCGACGAGCGACGCGGTGCGTTCAGTCATGCGCGCCATCTTGCCGGGATTCGGCGCACCATGGGAGCTGAGCGCGCACTGTCGCGAACACGGCCGGTGGACGGTGCGCGTCCGGATACGCTGCGCGCGGAGGTGTCGACGTGAGTTCCGATCTGCTGTCCGACGTGCTGCCCACCATGCTGCACGACCCGGTGTCGTACGCCATCCCGTTCTTCGTGGTGGCGCTGCTGCTGGAGTGGGGCGCGGCCCGCAAGCTCGCGCACGACGAGCAGCGGCCGCCGTCGGGCGCGTACCTGCGCGCCGACGCCTGGGCCAGCATCTGGATGGGCGCGGTGTCGCTGGTCACCAGCGGTGTACTGAATTTCCTCGCGCTGGTCGGCTACGCGGCGCTGTACGTGTATGTCGCGCCGTGGCACCTGCCGGGCGACGCCTGGTACACGTGGGTGATCGCCATCCTCGGGGTCGACCTGATCTACTACACCTACCACCGCATGGCCCACCGGGTGCGGCTGTTCTGGGCCACCCACCAGGCGCACCATTCCAGCGAGTACTTCAACCTGTCCACCGCGCTGCGGCAGAAGTGGAACCCCTCCGGCGACCTGGCGATGAAGGCGGTACTACCGGCGCTGGGCGTGCCGCCCTGGATCGTGTTCGCCAGTTTCTCGCTGAACCTGGTGTACCAGTACTGGATTCACACCGAGCGCATCGGAAAGCTATGGCGGCCAATCGAATACATTTTCAACACGCCGTCGCACCACCGTGTGCACCATGGCCGTGACCAACAGTACCTCGACAAGAACTACGGCGGCATCCTGATCATCTGGGACCGGATGTTCGGCAGCTTCACGCCGGAGACCGCGCGGCCGAACTACGGATTGACCAAACCCGTTGGTACATACGATATCTGGAAACTGCAGACGCATGAATATGTCTCGATGGTCCGAGATGTGCGCCAGGCCAACGGGTTCGGAGACCGAATGGGCTACGTTTTCGGCCCGCCGGGATGGCAGCCGGCCGGGCCCGGGCCCGCGCCGGTTCGCTGACAGGGGCGTCAACGCTGTCAGAACGCTGAGATTTCTCGGCGATAACTCATTGTTTGCCAACTGTTTTGATTTCGGCGAGCGCAAACGCTGGCGTTCCCCGGAACCGTCGGTACTGTCGATGGGCGACAGGGGTGAATCGAACCAAAGGAGCAGGACTTTCATGGGTGACACACTTCAGAAGGGCGAGAAGCTCGAGGTCGGCCAGTCGCTGACGTCGAACAACGGTGCGTACCGGCTGGTGCTGCAGGACGACGGCAACCTGGTGCTGTACGCGGGGGAGCAGTCCGTGTGGGCCACCGCCACCGACGGCCAGGACGTCAAGCGTGCCGAGGTGCAGGAGGACGGCAACTTCGTGCTGTACACCCCGGACAAGCCGGTGTGGGCCAGCCAGACCGCCGGCGCCGACAACGTCCGCCTCGTGCTGCAGGACGACCGCAACCTGGTCCTCTACAGCGGCGACGACGCCAAGTGGTCGTCCGAGACCCACACCGACGAGGTGCCCGCGGCGCCGGTCGAGGCCGCGCCGGAGCCCGCCCCCGAGCCCGAGGTGGCCGAGGTGGCTGCCGAACCCGTCGCGGCCGAGGTCATCGCCGAGCCCGAGCCCGCCCCGGCGCCCGAGCCGCCGGCGGCGCGCACCTACACCGTGCAGTCCGGCGACACCCTGTGGGCCATCGCCGAGCAGTTCTACGGTGACGGCAACCGCTACCCGGAGATTGCCGGTGCCAGCGGAATCGACAACCCGGACCTGATTCAGCCCGGTCAGCTCCTGACCATTCCCTGACCTGGACGGACCCTGGCGGCCCGGATCGAAAGATCCGGGCCGCCAGTGCGTTTCAACGTCCGATTTCATGGGCAGTTTGTTTGCTGGTGCAGGACGGCCGCCGGTCGCCGGGGGCGGGGGCTTTCCCATCCCGCGTTCGGGTTTGCGGGGTAGGCTGGCGCGACGTCCGTCCCGAGGTGATGGGAGCAAGGTCATGTTTGTGGGGGGTTTGCGGGCCGCTGCAGTAGCCGCGGTCGCCGTGCCGATGTTCGCCGTGGGCGCCCCGGCGCCGATCGCGTCGGCTGATCCCGGGGTACTCGTGTACCCGGGCATGGAGATTCACCAGGGCACCACGCGCTGCACGCTGGGTTTTGTCGACCCGGTCGCACGGACCGGCTACACCGCAGGTCACTGCCGTGGCAACGGCCCGGTGACGGACAAGGACGGCCGCTTCATCGGCACCATGATCACGTTCCGGGACAACACGCCGGACGGCGCCACGATCGCGACCGACCACCAGATCTCCGACTGGGAGTCCATCAACATCGCCGGCGACGTCATGGTGAACAACATTCTGCCGGGCGGCCGGATGCTCGTCACCGATCCCGCGGTGAACCCGCAGCAGGGCGCTCCCGTGTGTCACTTCGGCGTCGTCACCGGCGAGACCTGCGGCACCGTGGATGCGGTGAACAACGGTTGGTTCACCATGACCAACGGCATCGTCAGCCAGAAGGGCGATTCGGGCGGACCGGTCTACACCGTCACGCCGGACAACCGGGCCGTCCTCGTCGGCGTCTTCAACAGCACGTGGGGGCATTTCCCGGCGGCGGTGTCGTGGAGCGCGACCGACCAGCAGACGGGCGACGGCGTCGTGCAGCAGGCCGCCGCCGGCAACTGACCGGGGCGCGGCCCGCGTCGATCCTGCGCTGTGGGCGCGAACGTGGTTTCTGCGTCACGCCCAGATGTGTAACCCTTGACTTATATAAGTCGTGACTATAACTTTGCGATGTGCACGCCTTCGATGTCCTGGGGGACCCGGTTCGCCGACGGATCCTGGAACTGCTGGCGCACGGTGAACTGACCGCGGGCGCCATCGGGGCGACGATCCAAGCCGAGTTCTCGATCAGTCAACCGGCGGTGTCGCAGCATCTGAAGGTCTTGCGCGACAACGGTTTTGCCAGCGTGCGCCCGGACGGTCAGCGACGGCTGTACGCCGTGGACGGCCGGGGTATGCAGGACATCGACAACTGGCTGGCCGGTTTCCGCCGGTTCTGGCAACCGCATCTGGACGCGCTGGCCACCGAAGTGGCGCGCGGGAAACGCAACCGCAAGGGGGAGTGATGATCGACGTCACCGCACAGATCAACGCCGTACAACGCACGGTCGGCACGCGCACGTGGCAGGCGGGCGAAGTCCGCGTCGTCACGATCAGTCAGACATACCCGACCGATGCCGCCGATCTGTGGGACGCATGTACCAATCGGGAGCGGATTCCGCGATGGTTCCTGCCGGTCACCGGCGACCTCGTGGTCGGCGGCACGTTCCAGATCGAGGGGAACGCCGGCGGCACCGTGTTGACGTGCGATCCGCCGCATACCTTCACGGCCACCTGGGAGTGCAACGGACAGACCAGCTGGATCGAGCTGCGCATCGTCGACGGGGGCGACGGCTCGGCGCGTCTCGAGCTCGACCACATCGCCCCGGCCGACGACGACGAGTTCTGGGCGCAGTACGGCCCCAGTGCCGTGGGTATGGGCTGGGACGGCGCGCTTCTCGGGCTGGCCATCCACACCTCGACGGGGCAGGACATCGATCCGTCGTTCGGCCCGCAGTGGACCGTCAGCGACGAGGGCCGCCGGTTCACCCGCGAATCCGGCGCGGCCTGGTGCGCGGCGGATATCGCCGGTGGCGCCGACCCTGAGCAGGCGCGCGCCGCGTCGGCCCGGTGCATCGCGGCCTACCTGGGTGTCGACGAAAACGGATAGCGAACTAGAACACGTTCTAGCCATGGTCCCGTCTCGACGTTATTGTCTAGTCGATCACTGATCAGACACGTGTCCAGGTTTCCTGAATCGACCGCCCTGGACACCACCGAGACCGGCCCAGGAGAGACGATGCAAACAGTTCCCGAGACCGTCAACGCCGCCGACGTCACCGAATGGTCCGACGAGGCCGACGTCGTCGTGATCGGCTTCGGTATCGCCGGTGGCTGCGCCGCGGTCAGCGCCGCCGCCGCGGGCGCCAAGGTCCTGGTGCTGGAGAAGGCGGCCGGTGCCGGCGGCACGACGTCCATGGCCGGCGGCCACTTCTACCTGGGTGGCGGCACGGCGGTGCAGCAGGCCACCGGCCACGACGACAGTCCCGACGAGATGTACAAGTACCTGGTCGCCGTTGCCCACGACCCCGAGCACGACAAGATCCGGGCCTACTGCGACGGCAGCGTCGAGCACTTCAACTGGTTGGAGGACTTGGGTTTTCAGTTCGAGCGCAGCTACTACCCGGGCAAGGTGGTGGTGCCGCCGGGCACCGAGGGCCTGTCCTACACCGGCAACGAGAAGGTGTGGCCGTTCTGCGAGCAGGCCAAACCGGCACCCCGCGGCCACTCGGTGCCGGTGCCGGGCGAACTGGGCGGCGCCGACATGGTCATCAAGCTGCTGCTGAAGCGCGCCGACGAACTCGGTGTCGAGATGCGCTACGAGACCGGCGCGACGAACCTCGTGCTCGACGACACCGGCGCCGTCGCCGGGGTGGCATGGAAGAACTTCGGCGTGACGGGCACCGTCAAGGCCGGTGCGGTGATCATCGCCGCGGGCGGTTTCGCGATGAACCCCGAGATGGTGGCCGAGCACACGCCGGCGCTGGGCCAGAAGCGAAAGACCAAGCACCACGGCGAAGTCGAGCCCTACATCCTGGGCAATCCCAACGACGACGGGCTCGGCATCAAGCTCGGCGTGTCCGCCGGCGGCGTCGCCAAGAACCTGGACCAGTTGTTCATCACCGCTGCCGCCTACCCGCCGGAAATCCTGCTCACCGGCGTCATCGTCAACCAGAACGGCCAGCGCTTCGTCAACGAGGACTCCTACCATTCGCGCACATCGGCTTTCGTGCTCGAGCAGCCCGACCAGGTGGCCTACCTGATCGTCGACGAGGCGCACACCGAGATGCCGGCGATGCCGCTGATCCGGTTCATCGACGGCTGGGAGACGATCGCGGAAATGGAAGAGGCGCTGGGCATTCCGGCCGGCAACCTGGCGGCGACACTGGAGCGGTACAACGCCAACGCCGCGGCCGGCGCCGACCCCGACTTCCACAAGCAGCCGGATTATGTTGCGGCCCAGGACAATGGGCCGTGGGCGGCCTTCGACCTGTCCCTCGGCCGGGCCCTCTACTCGGGATTCACGATGGGCGGGCTGTCGGTCAGTATCGACGGCGAAGTGCTGCGCGCGGACGGCACCGCCGTGCCGGGCCTGTACGCGGCGGGTGCCTGCGCATCGAACATCGCGCAGGACGGCAAGGGCTATGCCAGCGGGACCCAGCTGGGCGAAGGGTCGTTCTTCGGCCGCCGGGCCGGAACCCACGCCGCCACGCGGTGATCAGACGGGGGCGGGCACGCCGTCGTCTTCGATCCGGGTGAGCCGCCAGTTGCCGTCGCCCAGCAGCTCCAGCTCCTGCTGGTGGTGCTGTTCGACGGTGCTGCGGTGGCTGACGCTGACCACGGTGGTGTCGGGCAGTTCGTTCCGAACCAGTTGGTACAGCATCATTTCCAGGCCTTCGTCGAGTGCCGAGGTGGACTCGTCGAAGAACACGGCCTTGGGCCGGGTCAGCAGCACGCGGGCGAAGGCGACGCGCTGCTGCTCGCCGGGCGAGAGGACCTTGGCCCAGTCGTCGACCTCGTCGAGGCGGTTCGCCAGGTGCGGCAGTGCGACCTTGCGCAGGACCTCCTGCAGCTGCTCGTCGGTGTGGGCGCCCACCTTGCTCGGGTAGGACACCACCGCGCGCAGATCACCCAGTGGCACATACGGGAGCTGCGACAGGAACAGCGTCTCGTTCTCCTCCATCGGGAAGTGCATGGCGCCGTGGCAGAAGGGCCACAGCTTGGCCAGGCTGCGCAGCAGGGTCGTCTTGCCGCTGCCGGACGGGCCGGTGACCACCAGCGCCTCGCCCGGGTACAGGCACAGATCCAGCGGCGCGATGAGTTCGCGGCCGTCCGGCGTGCTCACCGTGACCTGCTCCAGCGTGATGGTGTCGTCGGGGCAGTCCTCGGTGGCGAGCTCGGGCAGGTGCCGTGCCGCGTCGTTGGCCGTCACCAGGCCGTGCAGACGGATGATGGCGGCGCGGTAGCCGGCGAACTGGTCGTACACGTTACGGAAGAAGGACAGGCCGTCCTGGATGCTGCCGAACGCCGACGCCGTCTGGTTCATGTCGCCGAGCTTGATCTCGCCGGCGAGGAAGCGCGGGAACTGCAGGACGTACGGCAACGGCACGATGATCTGGCTCATCGAGAGGTTCCAGCCGTTGAGGCCGATCATCCGGTTCACGTACCGCTTGTAGTTGTCGACGACGGGCGCGAACAACCGGCGCAGGCCCGTCCGCTCGGCGAGTTCACCGTGATAGAAGGCGACGGCCTCGGCCGCGTCGCGCATCCGCACGAGCGCGTAGCGGAACGCGGCGTTGAAGCGTTCGTTGTCGAACGACAGCCAGATGATGGGGCGGCCGATCCAGAAGGCGACCACCGAAGCGACGAGGACGTAGCCGAGCCCGATCCAGAACATCGCCTTCGGGATCGTGAGGCCGGCGATGGTCAGCGTGCCGGACAGGTTCCACAGAATCGCGGTGAACGAAAGCATCGATGCGATGGCGTTGATGGCGCCGAACAACAACGTGGAGGTGGTCATGTTGTTGGGCGTGTTGGGCAGCGGGCCCACGCCGGCGGTGAAGATGTCGATATCGCTCTGGATGCGCTGGTCCGGGTTGTCGATGGTGTCGTCGATGAACCGCGACCGGTAGTACGCCTTGCCGTCCAGCCAGTCGCCCGTGAGCCGGTCGGTCAGCCAGGCGCGCCACCGCAGGATGAACCGCTGCGTCATGAACAGGTCGAGCATGATGCGGCAGACGTGCAGCACGGCCAGCAGCGAGAAGATGCCGATCGACATCCAGAAGCCGTGTGCGCCCGAGTCCTTGACGGCCTGGTCGTGACCGGCCAGGCCGGAAGCCACCACCTGGAAGCTGGTCATCAGATCGTTGCTCTGATAGCTGAAGAGCACCGTGAGCCGAACACCGGTGATCACCGACAGCAGCAGCGCCGCCAGCCACAGCCATACGACGATGCTGTCGCGGCCGACGAAGTAGGCGCCGGTGATGCGCCAGAACTGCCTTCCCCAGACCGTGAAGCGGCCGATGGCGGTCACCACCACCAGCGTCGATACCGCGGCGATCAGCCAGGCTTTCGCGATCCACCACAGCGAGGTCGTGAGCTCACTGCCCCATTCGAGGGTCGGGGTGAACAAATCCATCCCCGCAAGGTACCCGTGACCTATTGACGTTCGCGCTGCGACAGGCAATGACGTGAGACGCCGGTCACCTTCCGCGGGGCTCCGGCAGGTGGACGGGCAGGTGGACGGCTGCAGCAGAGCGGACGGACGGGACCGGTACCTTTGACCTGTGGCGAAAACCAGCACCGCGAAATCCGGCCGGCTGAGCAGCAAGTTCTGGAAGCTGCTCGGTGCTTCCACCGACAAGAACCAGAACCGATCGATGAATCAGGTTCGGGCGTCGGCCGAATTCGACGACAAGGCCGCGGGGCTGGACGACGAGCAGATCACCAAGGCCGCCAAGCTGCTCGAGCTGTCCGACCTCGCCGATGCCGCCGACATCCCGCAGTTCCTGGCCATCGCCCGGGAGGCGGCCGAACGCACCACCGGTCTGCGGCCGTTCGACGTTCAGCTCCTCGGCGCGCTGCGCATGATGGCCGGCGACGTCGTCGAGATGGCCACCGGTGAGGGCAAGACCCTGGCCGGCGCGATCGCGGCCGCCGGTTATGCGCTTGCCGGCCGGCACGTGCACGTCATCTCCGTCAACGACTACCTGGCCCGGCGCGACGCCGAGTGGATGGGGCCGCTGCTGGCCGCGATGGGCCTGACGGTCGGCTGGATCACCGCCGAGTCGACGGCCGACGAACGGCGCGCCGCCTATGAATGCGACGTCACCTACGCCTCGGTCAACGAGATCGGGTTCGACGTGCTGCGCGACCAGCTGGTCACCCATGTCGACGACCTGGTGTCGCCGCGGCCGGACGTCGCGCTGATCGACGAGGCCGACTCCGTGCTCGTCGACGAGGCGCTGGTGCCGCTCGTGCTCGCCGGCACCACGCACCGCGAGACCCCGCGCATGGAGATCATCCGGCTGGTGGGGGAGATGACCTCCGAGAACCGTGTCGACGACTCGCTGCAGTACTACGACACCGACGCCGACCGCCGCAACGTGCACCTGACCGACGCCGGCGCGCGCAAGCTCGAGAAGGCGCTCGGCGGCATCGACCTGTACTCCGAGGAGCACATCGGCACCACCCTGACCGAGGTCAACGTGGCCCTGCACGCGCACGTGCTGCTGCAGCGCGACGTGCACTACATCGTTCGGGACAACGCCGTTCACCTCATCAACGCCTCGCGCGGCCGCATCGCGTCGCTGCAGCGCTGGCCCGACGGCCTGCAGGCGGCCGTCGAGGCCAAGGAAGGCATCGAGACCACCGAGACCGGCGAGGTGCTCGACACCATCACCGTGCAGGCCCTCATCGGCCGTTACCCGACGGTGTGCGGCATGACCGGTACCGCGCTGGCCGCCGGTGAGCAGCTGCGCCAGTTCTACCGGCTCGGGGTGTCGCCGATTCCGCCGAATACACCGAACATCCGCGAGGACGAGGCCGACCGCGTCTACATCACCGCGGCCGCCAAGAACCAGGCCGTCATCGAGCACATCCAGAAGATCCACGCGACCGGTCAGCCGGTGCTGGTCGGCACCCGCGACGTCGCCGAATCCGAAGCGCTGCACGCGAAACTGGTCAAGGCCGGCGTGCCCGCCGTCGTGCTGAACGCCAAGAACGACGAGGAGGAAGCCGCCGTCATCGCCGAGGCCGGCAAGCTCGCCACCGTCACCGTCTCGACCCAGATGGCCGGCCGCGGCACCGACATCCGCCTCGGCGGATCCGACGAAGCCGACCATGACGCCGTCGCCGAACTCGGTGGCCTGCATGTCATCGGCACCGGCCGGCACCACACCGAACGCCTCGACAACCAGCTGCGCGGCCGCGCCGGCCGCCAGGGTGACCCGGGCTCGTCGGTGTTCTTCTCCAGCTGGGAGGACGACGTCGTCGTCTCGCACCTGGATCCCGAGAAGCTCCCGATGCAGACGGACGAGGACGGCCGCATCATCAGCGACCGCGCCGGCCAGATGCTCGAGCACGCACAGCGCGTCGCCGAGGGCCGGCTGCTGGACGTGCACGCCAACACCTGGCGCTACAACCAGCTCACCGCGCAGCAACGCGCGATCATCGTGGAACGCCGAGAGACGTTGCTGCGCACCACAACCGCGCGGGACGAACTCAAGGAGCTGTCGCCGGACCGGTACCAGGAACTCGTCGACGAGGTCGGTGAGGACGCGCTAGAGCGCATCTGCCGGCTGATCATGCTGTACCACCTGGACCGCGGCTGGGCCGACCACCTGGCCTACCTGTCCGACATCCGCGAGAGCATCCACCTGCGCGCGCTGGGACGCCAGGATCCGCTCGACGAATTCCACCGCATGGCGGTCGACGCGTTCGCGTCGCTGGCGGCCGACGCCATCGAGGCCGCGCAGCAGACCTTCGAGACCGCCAACGTGCTGGAGGACGAGCCCGGACTGGATCTGTCCAAGCTGGCCCGCCCGACGTCGACGTGGACGTACATGATTCACGACAACCCGCTGGCCGACGACACGATGGCAGCGCTGAGCCTGCCCGGGGTATTCCGTTAGGTTTAGCCCTATGGACCCCCAGCGAGAAGCCGGAGGCGGATCGCACACAGACGTGGAAGCCGAGTCGGGCGACCGGGTGCTGACGATTCCCAACGCGCTCAGCGCGTTGCGGTTGCTGCTGGTCCCGGTGTTCCTCTACCTGTTGTTGTCGGCGCACGCGAACGGCTGGGCCGTCGCGATCCTGATGTTCAGCGGCTTCTCCGACTGGGCCGACGGCAAGATCGCGCGCCTGGTCCCGAACCAGTCGTCGCGGCTGGGCGAGCTGTTGGACCCACTGGTCGACCGGATCTACATGCTCGTCGTGCCGGTCGCGCTGGCGATCGCGCACGTCGTGCCCTGGTGGTTCGTGCTGACCCTGATCGGCCGCGACGCCGTGCTGGCGGCCACGCTGCCGCTGTTGCGCGGCCGCGGGCTGACGGCGCTGCCCGTCACCTACATCGGCAAGGCCGCCACGTTCGCGCTGATGTCCGGCTTCCCGCTGGTGCTGCTGGGCCAATGGCCCGATGCCTGGAGCCGCGTGGTGCTGGCCTGCGGCTGGGCGTTCCTGGTGTGGGGGATCGCCATGTATCTGTGGTCCGCGGTGCTGTACCTGATCCAGGTGGCCATGGTGCGCCGAGATCTGCCGCCGGTCGCGAGGTCCGCCGCGTGACTGAAGCCGGGACACCCCGGGACCGGGCCCTGGGCGGTTACTGGCCGGAGGCCGGCCGCAACAGCCACGTCGCCGACGAGCCGGTCCGGATTCCGGTGCCGTCGCTGCTGCGCTCGCTGCTCACCGATCACCTGGACCCCGGTTATGCCGCCGCGGCCGAGCGCCGCAAAGCGGACGGCGACGGTGCCCGGCGCGGTCGCTCCCGGCGGTTGGCCGACGGTGCGTGGCTGCTGGTCGGCGTCGCCGCGGTGTCGGTGGTGTTCGTGACGGCGGCACAGCATGCGGTGTCGATGGCCCCTGCCAACGACCAGACCCAGCACGTCCTGTCGGCCAACGCGCGTACCGCGGAAGCGCGCACCCGCGACAGCACCGCCACCCGGGACGCGCTGGCCGGCCAGGTGGAGGCCGCACGCCGTGGCCGGCTGGCCGGCGACGCGAAAGGCCGTGAACTGCTGGCCGCCCTCGAGCAGGCCGAGTTCGGCGCGGGCGTGACCGCGGTGACCGGCCCCGGCCTCACCGTCACCGTCACCGAGCCCCCGCCGAGCCCGAACCTGTCCGACGTGTCGAAGCAGCGGGTCGCCGGCAGCCCGCAGATCATCCTGGACCGGGACCTGCAGCTGGCCGTCAACTCCTTGTGGGCCGCCGGTGCCGAGGCGGTGTCCGTCGGCGGCGTACGGATCGGGCCGAACGTGACCATGCGGCAGGCCGGCGGTGGCATCCTCGTCGACAACCAGCCGGTGGCCAGCCCGTACGTCGTCGTCGCCATCGGGCCGCCGCACGCCATGCAGGAGGTGTTCGAGCAGACCCCTGCCATGCAGCGGCTGATGCTGCTCGCGCAGTCGTACGGGGTGGGGATCAGCGTCCAGACCCGGGACCGGCTGACGGTGTCGGCCGCGTCGGTACGAGATGTCAACTTCGCCAAGGAGATTGGACCAAAGTGAGCAGGGCTACATGATCGGGATCGCGGCACTTGTGGTCGGCATCGTGCTGGGGTTGATCTTCCACCCCAGCGTGCCCGAGGCGGTCCAGCCGTACCTGCCGATCGCCGTGGTGGCGGCGCTCGACGCGGTGTTCGGCGGACTGCGGGCCTACCTGGAGCGCATCTTCGACGCGAAGGTCTTCGTGATCTCGTTCGTCTTCAACGTCCTGGTCGCCGCCGTGATCGTCTATGTCGGCGACCAGCTGGGCGTGGGCACCCAGCTGTCCACCGCGATCATCGTGGTGCTGGGCATCCGGATCTTCGGCAACGCGGCGGCGCTGCGGCGCAGGTTGTTCGGGGCGTGACGGTGCACCATGGCTGACGACGAACAGCACGCGGAAGAAGAACACCACGGCCGGCACGAGCTGCCCGACGGCGTTCCGGCGCGGCTGCCGCGCAGCCGGTCGCAGTTGATGTTCGGCGCGCTGGCCGTACTGCTCTGCGTGCTGCTCGGGGTGGCCATCGCGACGCAGGTGCGCCAGACAGAATCGGGTGACGCGCTCGACACCGCGCGGCCTGCCGACCTGCTGGTGCTGCTCGACTCACTGCAACAGCGCGAGGCGTCCCTCAACACCGAGGTGGCGGACCTGCAGAAGACGCTGTCGTCGTTGCAGGCGTCGGGCAACAGCGACCAGGCCGCCATCGAGAACGCGCAGGCGCGGCTGCGTGCCCTGTCGATCCTGATCGGCACGGTCGCGGCGACCGGCCCGGGCGTCACCATCACCATCGAGGACATCGCGCCCGGCGTGTCACCCGAGACCTTGCTCGACGTCATCAACGAGTTGCGCGCCGCCGGCGCCGAGGCCATGGAGATCCGGTCGGGACGCGGCGACCAGCAGACCGCGGTGCGGGTCGGCGTCGACACCTGGGTGACCGGCACCGCGGGCGCGCTGGTGGTCGACAACGTGACCATGAACCCGCCCTATTCCATTCTCGCCATTGGGGATCCGCCGACGCTCGCGGCCGCGATGAACATCCCGGGCGGGGCGATGGACAGTGTGAAACGCGTTGGCGGCACAATGTCCGTGCAACAGGCCGACACGATCGACGTGAGTGCCCTGCGGCAACCGAAACCGCGCCAATACGCTCAGCCCGTCAAGTAGACGCCGGGCCTGATCGTCGAGCCGTATCCTTACTGACCGAAAACACACTGACCTGAACTCGCAAGGAGCGTCGTGAGCGAAACGCCAGCCGATCTGCTGTACACCACCGAGCACGAATGGGTGCGCCGCACCGGCGAGGGCACCGTGCGGGTCGGAATCACCGATTTCGCGCAGGGTGCGCTGGGTGACGTCGTCTACGTCGATCTGCCCGAGGTCGGTACCACCGTGGCCGCCGGCGACGTGTTCGGTGAGGTCGAATCGCCCAAGACGACGTCGGAGCTGTACGCCCCGATCGCCGCGAAAATCGTTGCGGTCAACGGTGATCTGGAAGGCTCGCCCGACCTGGTCAACTCCGATCCGTACGACGGCGGCTGGCTCATCGAACTGCAGGCCGACGCGGCCGAACTGGATGGCCAGCTCGCCGGTCTGCTCGACGCGGACGGCTACCGGGCGACCCTGGACGAGTAACCCTTTTGTTAGGGTGCTGCGGTCCGGTTCGGCCGTGGCGACACCAAAGTCGGCGCGGCGGATCCGGTGGTGGCGGGCACACTGGCCCGCGCCGCGCGGTACGGTCAATAGTGAGACGTATGCGACATTCGATGACTGCTGGCAGCACCTGCCGGCTGGTCGTGCAAAAGAGCGCCACAGCAGCCAGTAGAGGAGCAGCGCGTGACGGATAACGACAGCGGTTCGGGGACCGATTTCGGCTCCGAGGAGGCAACGGTGGAGACCACTTCGGTCTTCCGGGCGGACTTCCTCAATGAGCTCGACGCCCCGGCTTCGACGAGCGGCACCAGTGCCGTCTCCGGAGTTGAAGGACTGCCGGTGGGCTCGGCCCTGCTGGTGGTCAAGCGCGGGCCGAATGCCGGCTCGCGATTCCTGCTGGATCAGCCGAGCACCTCGGCAGGCCGTCATCCCGACAGCGACATCTTCCTCGACGACGTGACGGTGAGCCGTCGCCACGCCGAGTTCCGGCTCGAGTCCGGTGAGTTCCAGGTGGTCGACGTCGGCAGCCTCAACGGCACCTACGTCAACCGCGAGCCCGTCGACTCGGCGGTGCTGGCCAACGGGGACGAGGTCCAGATCGGCAAGTTCCGCCTGGTGTTCCTGACCGGCCCCAAGACCGACGACAGCTCGGCTGGTTAGACCGGCGGTCAGTCGATGACGCAGCCCGACCGCAGTGCAGTGGCCGGGATGTCGATCGGAGCGGTGTTCGACCTGCTCCGGCCAGACTTCCCGGATGTGACCATCTCCAAGATCCGGTTCCTGGAGGAACAGGGTCTGGTCACGCCCGAACGCACTGGGTCGGGCTACCGTCGTTTTACGGCCTATGACTGCGCGCGGCTGCGGTTCATCCTGTCCGCGCAGCGGGACCAGTACCTGCCGCTCAAGGTCATCAAGGCCCAGCTGGACGCCCAGCCCGACGGCGCGCTGCCGTCGAACGGATCCGCTTACGGCGTACCGAAATTGGTTCCGGATCCCGACAGCGACCAGGCCGGCGGCCCGGCTGACGTCGCACCCGCCCAGGTCCGGCTCAGCCGCGAGGACCTGCTGCAGCGCTCCGGGATCAAGCCGGAGCTGTTGGCCGCGCTGGTCAAGAGCGGCGTGATCATCCCCGGCCCGGCGGGGTTCTTCGACGAACATGCCGTGGTCATCGCACAATGCGCCCATGCGCTGGGCGAATACGGTGTCGAACCGCGGCACCTGCGGGCCTTCCGGTCCGCCGCCGACCGGCAGTCGGACCTGATCGCCCAGATCGCCGGCCCCATCGGAAAAGCCGGCAACGCCGGGGCCCGGGACCGGGCCGACGAACTGGCCCGCGAGGTCGCGGCGCTCGCCATCACGCTGCACACGTCTCTGATCAAGTCTGCCGTGCGCGACGTTCTCGATCGCTGAGGACTAGACTCGAATTCGTTGATGGCACACGGATTGCGGAGGGCAGACGCAGATGGGCGAGGTTCGTGTGGTCGGCATTCGGGTGGAACAGCCGCAGAACCAACCCGTGCTCTTGCTGCGCGAATCCGACGGTGACCGCTACCTGCCGATCTGGATCGGGCAGTCCGAAGCGGCCGCGATCGCGCTCGAGCAGCAGGGCGTCTCGCCGGCTCGGCCCCTGACGCACGACCTGATCAAGGATCTGATTGCCGCGCTTGGTCATTCGCTGCGCGAGGTGCGCATCGTGGACCTGCAGGAAGGCACCTTCTACGCCGACCTGGTGTTCGACCGCGACATCACGGTGTCGGCGCGGCCGTCGGACTCGGTGGCCATCGCGCTGCGGGTGGGCGTACCGATCTACGTCGAGGAAGCGGTACTCGCAGAGGCGGGTCTGCTCATCCCGGACGAGGGTGACGAGGAGTCGTCCGGCCCCGTGCGCGAGGACGAGGTCGAGAAGTTCAAGGAGTTCCTCGACAGCATTTCGCCGGACGATTTCAAGGCGACTTAGGTCGGAGTGCGCTGTCCCGGAGGGCCCTTGTTACGGATGCATCTCAGTTAGGTCAGCGCGTGTCGACACTCGGTGCGCCGTTTGCGGATTCGCCGAATCCGCGCCACATACTTTCCTCGTTCTGGTGACGGGCTGAAGTGGCCCGGCGGGAAGCGTATGCTCGACACATTCGAGCAGCGGACATGCCCGCCGAGCAGCAGTGGCCGCCAGGCAGGTTAGTTCGATCGGCGAGAGGATCAGGCAGTGGGCGACGAGACGCCACGTCAAGAGCAGTTGGACCTGACGACCAACGGCGCGCCTGAGCAGGCCGCCCCGACACCGGCTCCCGTGCCGGTGCAGGCAGGCCTGTTCCCTGACGAGTCTGTTCCCGACGAACTGGTCGGCTACCGCGGGCCGAGCGCCTGCCAGATCGCCGGCATCACCTACCGTCAGCTGGACTACTGGGCCCGCACCTCGCTGGTCGTGCCGTCGATCCGCGGCGCCGCCGGCTCCGGCAGCCAGCGCCTGTACTCGTTCAAGGACATCCTGGTCCTCAAGATCGTCAAGCGGCTGCTGGACACCGGCATCTCGCTGCACAACATCCGCGTCGCGGTCGACCACCTGCGCCAGCGCGGCGTACATGACCTGGCGAACATCACGCTGTTCTCGGACGGCACCACGGTGTACGAGTGCACGTCGGCCGAAGAGGTCGTCGACCTGCTGCAGGGCGGTCAGGGCGTGTTCGGCATCGCGGTTTCGGGCGCCATGCGTGAGCTGACCGGCGCCATCGCCGACTTCCCGGGTGAGCGTGCCGACGGCGGCGAGTCCATCGCCGCGCCCGAGGACGAACTCGCCTCGCGTCGCAAGCAGCGCGACCGCAAGATCGGCTGAGTCCCGCCAACCCAAGCACGAGCAACGGCCCCTCTCCCCACGGAGAGGGGCCGTTTGCTGTCCATTCGTGACCATCGGTGACCGACCGGTAGACTGGCGCGCGCATCGTCCCGACGCGGGAGAGTTCTGTGGCCGCCAGCCATGGACGCCGAAGGAGCAATACCTCTCCATCAACCTCTCAGGCCCCCGGACCGCGCCGGAGCCCGATGCCTCTGGAAAGCGGCGAGCTGCGACTCGCCCGCCCATGGGGAAAGGCCGACCACGCCGTCGGGCCGAATCTCTCAGGCACCGACGACAGAGGGGGAGGAACCCCTAGCGGTTCCGTGGCAAGCCTGCCCCGAGCCTGAACGTCTGGAGAGGCCGTCATGACCGACAGCACGTCCCGTTCCTCTGCCGAGCACCACCAGCTTCGCTTCGTCGACCGGCACATCGGTCCGGATGCCGGCGCGGTGGCCACCATGCTCGAGATCATCGGCGTCGACTCGCTCGAAGAGCTCGCCGCCAAGGCCCTGCCCGCGGGCATCCTCGATGCCCTGTCCAGCGCCGGCCTGGCCCCCGGCCTCGACGAACTGCCGGCCCCGGCCTCCGAAGAGCAGTCGCTGGCCGAGCTGCGGGCGCTCGCCGAGACCAACACCGTCGCGGTGTCGATGATCGGCCAGGGCTACTTCGACACCCTGACCCCGGCCGTGCTGCGCCGCAACATCCTCGAGAACCCGGCCTGGTACACGGCCTACACGCCGTACCAGCCGGAGATCAGCCAGGGCCGGCTGGAGGCCCTGCTCAACTTCCAGACCATGGTCACCGACCTGACCGGCATGGAGATCGCCAACGCCTCGATGCTCGACGAGGCCACCGCCGCCGCCGAGGCCATGACGCTGATGCACCGCGCCGTCAAGGGCGACTGCCGCCGCCTGGCCGTCGACGCCGACATCTACCCGCAGACCGCGGCCGTGCTGGCCACTCGCGCCGAACCGCTGAACATCGAGATCGTCACCGCCGACCTGCGCGACGGCCTGCCCGAAGGCGACTTCTTCGGCGTCATCGCCCAGGTGCCGGGGGCCAGCGGCGCGGTCAACGACTGGTCCGCGCTGATCGCGCAGGCTCACGAGCGCGGTGCGCTGGTCGCCATCGGTGCGGACCTGCTGGCGCTGACGCTCGTCACCCCGCCCGGCGAGATCGGCGCCGACGTCGCCTTCGGCACCACGCAGCGTTTCGGCGTGCCGATGGGCTTCGGCGGCCCGCATGCCGGCTACCTGGCCGTGCACGGCAAGCACGCCCGGCAGCTGCCCGGGCGTCTGGTCGGCGTCTCGGTCGACGCCGACGGCGCCAAGGCCTACCGGCTGAGCCTGCAGACCCGCGAACAGCACATCCGCCGCGACCGGGCCACCAGCAACATCTGTACCGCGCAGGTGCTGCTCGCGGTGATCGCCGCGATGTACGCCAGCTACCACGGGCCGCGCGGGCTGACCGCGATCGCGCACCGCGTGCACGGCCACGCCCTCGCGGTGGCCATGGGCCTGAAGGAGGCCGGCGTCGAGGTCGTCCACTCCGGATTCTTCGACACCGTCCTGGCTCGGGTTCCCGGCATGGCCGCGCAGGTGCAGGCGGCCGCCAAGGAGCGCGGCATCAACGTCTGGCTCGTCGACGCCGACCACATCTCGGTGTCCTGCGACGAGGCCACGACCGCCGAGCACGTCGACGCGGTGCTCGCCGCCTTCGGTGCGACGCGCGGCGGCCATCACTGGGACGGCCCCGAAATCCACACCCGCACTTCGGAATTCCTCACCCACCCGGCGTTCTCGCGGTACCGCACCGAGACCGAGATGATGCGCTACCTGCGCTCGCTCGCCGACAAGGACATCGCGCTGGACCGCAGCATGATCCCGCTGGGCTCGTGCACCATGAAGCTCAACGCGGCCGCCGAGATGGAACCCATCACCTGGACCGAGTTCGCGCAGCAGCATCCGTTCGCCCCGGCGTCGGACACCCCGGGTCTGCGCAAGCTGATCGCCGACGTCCAGGCGTGGCTCGTCAGCATCACCGGCTATGACTCGGTGTCGCTGCAGCCCAACGCCGGGTCGCAGGGCGAGTACGCCGGTCTGCTCGCCATCCGCGCCTACCACGAGGCCCGTGGCGAGGCCGGCCGCAACATCTGCCTGATCCCGTCCAGCGCGCACGGCACCAACGCCGCGTCGGCCGCCATGGTCGGCATGAAGGTCGTCGTCGTGGCGTGCCGCGAGAACGGTGACGTCGACCTGGACGACCTGCGCGCCAAGGTCGCCGAGCACGCCAGTGATCTGGCCGCGCTGATGATCACCTACCCGTCGACGCACGGGGTGTACGAGCAGGACGTCGCCGACATCTGCGCCGCCGTGCACGACGCCGGCGGTCAGGTCTACGTCGACGGCGCCAACCTCAACGCCATCGTGGGCCTCGCTCGTCCGGGCAAGTTCGGTGGCGACGTCAGCCACCTGAACCTGCACAAGACCTTCTGCATCCCGCACGGTGGTGGCGGTCCGGGCGTCGGCCCGGTGGCGGTCCGGTCGCACCTCGCGCCGTACCTGCCTGGGCACCCGCTGGCCGCCGAGCTCGCCGACGACCACACCGTGTCGGCGGCGCCGTACGGCTCGGCGTCGATCCTGCCGATCACCTGGGCGTACATCCGGATGATGGGCGCGGCCGGGCTGCGCGCGGCGACGCTGACCGCGATCGCGTCGGCCAACTACATCGCGCGGCGCCTCGACGAGCACTACCCGGTGCTCTACACCGGCGAGAACGGCATGGTCGCCCACGAGTGCATCCTGGACCTGCGGGCCATCACCAAGGCCACCGGCGTCACCGTCGACGACGTGGCAAAGCGCTTGGCGGACTACGGTTTCCACGCGCCGACCATGAGCTTCCCGGTTGCCGGCACGCTGATGGTCGAGCCCACCGAGAGCGAGAGCCTGACCGAGGTCGACGCCTTCATCGCCGCGATGATCGCGATCAAGGCCGAGATCGACCAGGTCGGCTCCGGTGAGTGGCCGGCCGACGACAACCCGCTGCACAACGCGCCGCACACCGCCGAGTGCCTGCTGGTCGACGAGTGGAAGCACCCGTACACCCGCGAGCATGCCGCCTACCCGCTGGGCAAGGGTTTCCGGCCGAAGGTGTGGCCGCCCGTCCGCCGTATCGACGGCGCGTTCGGCGACCGCAACCTGGTCTGCTCTTGCCCGCCGATCGAGGCGTTCGCCTAGGTCCGTGCAAAAACGTCCCGCTCAGCGCTGCTGAGCGGGACGTTTTTGTATGTAGGTCGCGGCGTGTCGCGCGCAGACACGGCCGCTCGCGGGTGGTGAGAAAAACCCGGGTTAGGGCAGGGCCGCGGCGACGGCGTTGACCAGCTCCGGCGCCGCCGAGGTCGGCATGCTGGTGAACGTGCCGCCGGTGAGCTGCGCGACGGCCTGCCACGTCGAACCGTCCGAGTCGGACCCGATGTCGATGACGTTGACCGCCAGCGGCCGGGCCGGATCGAACGCCGACTTGATGTAGTCCTGCAGGCCCTGGCCGTCCAGCGACTGGTCGGTGTGCGGGCCCGAGGTGATCAGCAGGATCGAATTCGCCTGGCCGTCGACATATTTCGACATCGCATCGCCGTAGAGCATGCGCAGCGTCGTGAACGAGACGTGCCCGCCACCCGACGAGCTCTGGCTGTTCAGGTTCGAGATCAGCTGCGTCGAATGCGCCTGCTCGCTCAGCGGCGCCACCGGAATCTCGCTGCGCCCCGAGACGCCGTCGAACGTCCACAGACCCACCGAGCTGTTCGGCGACATCGCCTTGAGCCGGTCCATCAGCGCGGTGGTCACGTTGCCCAGGCGGGTCTTGGCGCCATCGCTGGTCGGCATCGATTGGTCCAGCATGATCGTCACGGCGCCGCTCTTCGAGGTGCCGCCGACGGCGTTCGCCAGCGTGGCGCGCGTGCCCGTGTCGCCGACGGCGAGGGCGTCGGGCAGGGAGCCGAGGTTCACCACGTCGTTCTTCGGGGGATTGCCGCCGCTGACGCGGAAGCCGGCCTTGGACAGCTCGGCGAGCTGTTCGGGCTTGCGCAGGAAGCGCTCGAACTCGCTGGCCGCGGTGACCTCCTCGTGCGACAGGCCCTCGCCGCCGAGCAGCACGGCGGGGTAGTCGGCGACCGCCGGTGCGCCGGGCGGCAGCCAGGCCGCCAGCTTGCCCTTGGCGTTGTCGGTGTGTTGCGACCGCTGGTAGAGCTGCTGTTCGGTGGTGACGACGGCGTGCACCGGCGCCGTGGCCGGGTCGCTCGCGGAGATGAGGGCATCCAGCGCCGTCGAGGCCTTGGGGTCCGCGAGTTTCGGCTGTGCGGCCGTCAACCGGTGCACGGCACCGGCGCCGGCGTTGACCGGGCCGCCGTTGGCCGCGGCCGAGGCGACGGCTTCAGCCGCCAGGTATGCCGCGTCACTGTTGTCGACGGTCGGCACGGCCAGCCGCAGCGAACCCCAGCCCGGCAGGCTCAAGCCGTCCAGCGCCGTCGGGTTCGTCTGCAGTGCCGGCAAGGTGCCCCAATTCTGTTGGGCCAGAGCGTCTTTGAGCTGTGGCCTGACAGCCAGCAGCACGGGCGAGGTCGCCAGCGACTTGGCTTCACCGCTGACAGCCTGCTCGCCGGCGCCGGCCACCAGCCGGGCCGCCGACACCGAGCTCGCCGGCACCCACAGTGCGGGCCGCGGACCCAGGTTCGACGGCCACTTGTTCACCACCCCGTCGACGACGGTGGTCGGGTCGGTCGCCTTGACCTCGACCTTGACGCACTTGTCGCCGATGGGCGCGGCGGTCTGGCTGTACTTGCCGGCCAGCGAGTTGAGCGCATCGGAGATCGACGGGTCGGCCAGCACGGGCACGCTGACCGAGCCGGACACGCACCGCGCCGAGGCCTCGCGGCTGCGGTCGGACAGCACGCTGCCGAAGAACCGCCACAGGATCACCGCGGCGACGACGACCACGACGGTCACGAGCGCGGCGATGACCCCGACGCTGACGCCGCGGCGCTTGGTCTGAATGGCCCGGTGGCTGCCGGTCCATTCGCCGCCCTCCCAGTCGCCGCCGTGCGACCGGACCGAGGCCCGGCGCGGGACGGACGGGAACGCCTGGGTGACGCTGTCGGCGCCGGTGAGGTCGGGCTGGTCCGAATAGTCGGGCTCGCCGTAGTCGGGTTCGTCGGTCTCGTACCGGTCGCCGTTGTCGGACGGCGGCGCGGCGGGGGGTGGGGTGGCAGCACGCGGGTTCTCGGCAGCAGGCATCCCGTGCATCTCGGCCCAGTCGTCGGGCACCCGGAATCCCAGCACGCCGGTCGCGGTGTCGTCGGCTTCCGGGATGTCGGGCGACAGCGCGTCGTAGTCGGAGACCGCGTCGTCGCGTGATTCGTCGGCGTTCGATTCGTCGTCGTCGGGAGCTCTGTGCCTACCCATTGGTGTCTGCTCCTGGTGTCGGCGTGCAATCGGCGGACCCGTGTCGAGTGACGCGGGCCCGCCGAATTTTAATCAACGATGATGGGGGAGTTGACCGTTCACGAACCGGCGTGTGCGGCCTTGAACTCCCGCCGGCGCCGATGCAGGATCGGCTCGGTGTAACCGTTGGGCTGGCTGCAACCCTCGAGGATCAGCTCCTGCGCGGCCTGGAAGGCGATGCTGCCCTCCGGATCCGGGGCCATCGGCAGGTACGCGGGATCACCGGCGTTCTGCTCGTCGACCACCGCGGCCATCCGGCGCAGGCTCGCCTTCACGTCGTCCTCGGTGATGACGCCGTGCCGCAGCCAGTTGGCCAGCAGCTGGCTGGAGATGCGCAGCGTGGCGCGGTCCTCCATGAGGGCGATGTTGTGGATGTCCGGCACCTTCGAGCAGCCGACGCCCTGGTCGATCCAGCGCACCACGTAGCCGAGGATCGACTGGCAGTTGTTGTCGACCTCTTCGTGGATCTCCTCGGGCGCCCAGGCCAGTTCCTTGGCCAGCGGGATGGTCAGCAGTTCGGCGCGGGTGGTGCGCTTCTTGCCGGCCAGCTCCTTCTGGACCTCGGACACGTCGACCTGGTGGTAGTGCATGGCGTGCAGCGTCGCGCCGGTGGGCGAGGGCACCCACGCGGTGGTGGCGCCGGCCTTGGGCTGACCGATCTTCTGCTCGACCATGTCGGCCATCAGGTCGGTCATGGCCCACATGCCCTTGCCGATCTGGGCGCGGCCGGCCAGGCCGCACGCCAGGCCGGTGTCGACGTTGGCGTCCTCGTAGGCCTTGATCCAGGTCTGGGTCTTCATGGCGCCCTTGCGCACCATCGGACCGGCCTCCATCGAGGTGTGGATCTCGTCGCCGGTGCGGTCCAGGAAGCCGGTGTTGATGAACACCACGCGGTCGGCGGCAGCCTTGATACAGGCCTTGAGGTTGACCGTCGTCCGGCGCTCCTCGTCCATGATGCCGACCTTGAGGGTGGCCTCGGGCAGGCCGAGGACGTCCTCGACGCGGCTGAACAGCTCGCAGGTGAAGCCGACCTCGTCGGGCCCGTGCATCTTGGGCTTCACGATGTAGACCGAGCCGGTGCGGCTGTTGGTCAGCTCGCCGTTCTCCTCGGTGGACTTCAGGCCGTGCATGGCGATCAGGCCGGTGAACAGCGCATCCTGGATGCCCTCGGGAATCTCGTTGCCCTCGGCGTCGATGATGGCGTCGTTGGTCATCAGGTGGCCGACGTTGCGGACGAACAGCAGGCTGCGGCCCGGCAGGGTCAGTTCACCCTCGCCGTCCGGCGTGGTGAACACGCGGTCGGGGTTGAGCACGCGGGTGAAGGTCTTGCCGCCCTTGCTGACCTCTTCGGACAGGTCGCCCTTGTTCAGGCCCAGCCAGTTGCGGTAACCGAGCACCTTGTCGTCGGCGTCGACGGCCGCGACCGAGTCCTCGAAGTCCATGATCGTGGTGACCGCGGACTCCAGCACGACGTCCTTGATGCCGGCCTTGTCGGTCGAGCCGACCGGCGAGGTGGGGTCGACCAGGATCTCGATGTGCAGTCCGTGGTGCTTGAGCAGCACCGACCACGAGGCATCCCCGAGCTGGCCGGTGTAGCCGACGAACTCTTCGGGGTTCGCCAGGCCGCTCGACAGTTCGTCGCCCAGTTCGGCCTGCAGCTGGTGCTCGTCGTCGATCTTCAGACCGGTGACGTCGGCCCACGAGCCGGCCGCCAGCGGGACGGCCTGGTCCAGGAAGTTGCGGGCGTAGGCGATCACCTTGTCGCCGCGCACCTTGTTGTAGCCACCCTTGCCGGCCTCGGCGCCGCCCTCGTCGGAGATGACGTCGGTGCCATACAGCGCGTCGTACAGCGAACCCCAGCGGGCGTTGGCGGCGTTGAGCGCGAACCGGGCGTTCAGGATCGGCACCACCAGCTGCGGTCCCGCGGTGCTGGTGATCTCCGGGTCGACGCCCGAGGTCGTGATGCTGAAGTCGGCCGGTTCCGGCTGCAGGTAGCCGATCTCGGACAGGAACTCCTGGTAGGAGGTCTTGAACTCGTCGGTGTCGACGGGGTCGATGACGCGGGCGCGGTGCCACTTGTCGATCTGCGCCTGGAGGTCGTCACGGCGGGCCAGCAGGTCCTGGTTCTGCGGGGTCAGGTCGGTGACAACCTTGTCGACCCCCGCCCAGAAGCTGTCCGGATCGACCCCGGTGCCGGGCAGAGCCTCGTTGGTGATGAAGTCGTGCAGTACGCGGGCCACCCGCAGATTTCCCACCGTCACACGATCAGTCATTTTCTTCTTCCTCCTAAGCAGCCCACACGGCGACCATCCACTTTACCCGTGGGTAACCGCAGCTCACCGGTGCGTCGGCCAATGAGAACCGGGTCACACCGTTATTGCGGTGTCGAGCCGGGCAAACCGATGGCCGGGACGCCGGGCGTGTGCAGGCGTCCGGCCAGCCACGGCAGGGCCGCGGTGAACACCTCTGCGGCGCTGGGGAACGTGTGGTCACCGCCGTGCGGGACGACCGAGCACTCGATGCCGGCGGCGCTGACTAACGCACACATGTAGGTCGCGACGGCGGTGTGGCTCTCCGGATTGTCCGGCGGTTGCACGTTCGTCGGCGTGCCGGCCTGTGCCGGCTGGTACACCACCGGCCCGTTCTCCGACACCGCGAACCAGCCGGCGACGCCGGTGTACGGGCCGTGCTTCCGCACCACGGTCGCGGGATCGAAATGGGCGAACGCCGCCGCGTCACCGCCGAAGAGCCGCGCGATGGTCTGGGGTTCGGAACCGGCGTTGGGGCCGACCTGGCCGTCCATGTCGACGAACGTCTGGAACAGCTCGGGGTGCATGACGGTCGTCATCACCGCGCACGTGCCGCCGGCCGACCAGCCGACGATGCCCCACCGCGACGGGTCGGCACTCGCCGAGAACGTCGACGTGACAAATGGCACAACATCTTTGGTGAGGTGATCGGCGGCCATACCGCGCGGCCCGTTGACGCATTCGGTGTCGTTGGAGAACTGCCCGCTGGTGTCGACGAACACCAGGATGGGGGCGTTGCCGCCGTGGGCGGCCGCGAAATCGTCGGCGGTGCGCTGCGCGCCGCCGGCCGTCGGCCAGTCGGCGGGCCAGCCGAACTCGCCGCCCACCATCACGACCGCCGGTAGCTGTGGGGCGTCGTGCGCGAACCACGCGGGCGGCAGGTAGACGAGCTCCGGACGGGCGCGGAAGCCCGACGCCGTCGTCGGAATCTGCACCGAGACGAGGACGCCGCGGTCCGGGCGCTCGCCGGAGCGGCGCATGGTCAGCGCGGTCTCGAGATCGATCTCGCCGCGCAGCTCGGCGCCGGTGGCGCGCTGCCACAGGGCCTCGACGGTCGGCAGGTAGCCGGTCCAGGTGTTGACCGCCAGACCCGCGCAGACCGCGCACAGCGGCACCACGGCGACGGCCACCGCCCGCCGCCACCAGTGCAGGCCGGGCCAGCCCGCGATGGCCACGACGAGCGCCACCCCGGTCAGCACGATCCACACCCACAGGGACGTCGGGGCCGGCCCGCCCGCCAGGCCCTGATCGGAGATGAACCAGCTGCACGCCAGGGCCAGGACGACGCCGGTCCCGATGGCCACCGGCAGCCACAGCCGCAGCCAGCGCGGCGACCGTCGCCCGACGGCGACGACCAGTGCCAGCACCGTCACCACTTGGATCAGGGTCGGGAGCCAGCCGTCGAGCAGGCCGATGTTCATTCGGCATCCCCGGGGTCCGCCGGCGGCGGGGCCGCGGGCTGCTGGTGGTGCGGCGCCTCGGTCTCGGCCGCGGTCTGTTCGGCGGTCGGGGTCACCTCGTCGCCACCCGAGTCCGACTGGTCGCTGTCGGAGTCGTCCGAGTGCGAACTGGCCGTCGACGTCGGTGTGGTGGAGGTCGGGGTGGCGCCGGGACACGTGTTGGGTGCGGGCACCCCGTTGAACCGGTCGGTGATCCAGCCGAGGGCGTCGGCCTCGTCGGGTTGGACGTAGTCGATGACGTCGCCCATGGCGCAGGCCCGTTCGACGGCGGCGGCGGTCTGCTCGGGCGGCACCAGGCCGTCGGGCGGCCCGGGGGTGATCAGCATCGGCGCGGCGGCCGGCGCCTGCGGCAGCGTCGCCTTGCGCAGGTAACCGCGCAACGCGTCGGCGGCTGCCGGTGTGGTCGGGCCGAGGTCGTGCGGACCCAGCGAATCCAGCACGCCGGTGCGGTCGGCGACCGCCGGGCCGCGGCACGCCGACAACGTGTCCCAGTGGTCGCGGGCGGCGCCGCGGCGGTAGTCCTCGATGGGGAATCCGGGGTAGGCCTGCGGCATGACCGCGAGGTACTGCTGCAGCATCAGCTGCTGGTCGCGGTTCAGGTTCCCCTCGGCCGAGGCGTCGGCCAGCCACTCGAGCGCCGCGGTCGGGGCCAGCGCGACGGCGCCCTGTGGACGGAGCCCGCCGCCGTAGTCGGTGGCCAGCTCGGCGGCCGCCCACGCGGCCTGACCGCCCTGCCCGGTGCCCACGGCGACCCAATTGGTGGAGGCGGCGGAGACCAGCTTGCGCGTCGCCCGCGCCAGGTCGATCAGGTTGAAGCCCTCGGTCGTGGAGTCCAGGTACGGGTGATAGGTCTCGTCGAGCCCGATGCCCTGATAGTCGGTGATCGCCACGAGATAGCCGGCGCCGACCATGAGTCGCACGGTCGGGAGCAGACCCAGCAGGCTCGGCGACGACGACGGCGCGCAGTCGGACTTGATGCCGCTGCCCGGGTTGGCCAGGGCGATGATGCGCCAGCCGCCCTCGGGCGGGTTGCCCTTCGGCAGGAACACCGAGCCCGTCACCTTGGGATGGCTGTCGTTGATGCCCGAAGTCGAGACGTAGGTGATGCGCGCGGAGATCGCGGTCAGCCCGGCCAGTTCGGGGTCGACGGTCGTCAGCGGCTGCGCGGCGACGAGCGTGCCGGGGCCGGCGCCGCTGTAGTCGCCCGGCAACACCTGACCACTGCGCTGCGGGCTGCGGCCCGGCGCATCGTCGGAGCAGCCGGCGACGGTCAGCACGGCGGCGAGGGCAGCCGCCGCGATGCGCAGCGCCGTCCGGGCCGTCACAGCATGCCGCCGTCGGTGTCGTACGCGAGCAAGGCCCGGCACTCGGACAGCAGCGAGTCCCGCAGCGGCACAGCGAGATTGGCGATGTCCTGCTGGCGGCGCACATACTCGGCGCGGCCCGACGGGTCCTCGATGGCGATCGGCTCGATGCCGTAGTCGCTCAGGTCGTACGGGCTGGCCTGCATGTCGAGGACGCGTGCGTCCGCCGCGAGGTCAAGGCAATCCATCAACAGATTCGACTCCAGCAAAGGTCCGAGCTTGTAACTCCATTTGTACAAGTCCATATTTGCGTGCACGCACCCCGGCTGCTCGGTGGCCGCTTGGGCGTGTCGGGTGAGGGCTTCGCCGTTACGCGGTACGGCCGCCTCGGTGAAGAACCGGAAGGCGTCGAAATGCGTGCACCGCAGCGGCATCGACTCGACCACGGCATCGGTGTCCGACGCGCTCAGCCGCAGCGGCACCTGGGCGTGCCGCACCTCGGGCGCGCGGTACACCATGGCCCATTCGTGCAGGCCGAAACAGTTCAGCCGCGCCGGGCGGGCCGCCGTCGCAGCCAACAGGTCGGCGACGAAGGCGACGGTCTCGCGGCGGCCGGCGAGGTACTCGGGCGTCACCGTCACGGCGTCACCGCACCGGCCGTACCCGGCCCGGTCGGTGAACCGCAGCGCGCCGGGACCACTCAGCGCCCGGCCGTATCCCGGATGCCAGCGCCGTAGCTGGCGGGGCTTGAGGCTGTAGTACGTGAACAGGAAGTCCCACACCGGGTGCGGCTCGCCCGCCCGCATCCGCCGTTCATGCGGCGCCAGGAAGGCGTCGACGCGGTCCAGGTAGCGCTGTTCCCGCGCCGCCCAGTCGTCCTCGGCCAGGACCCGCGGCGGCGCGCACACCGTCTCAGACACGGTGGGTACCGTCACGCACCACGCCGACGAGGTCCTCGACCAGGTCTTCCAGCGCCACCATCGCGGTGACGTAGCCGTCGGTGGTCACCAGGGACAGGTGACTGTTGTTGCGGCGCAGCCACGACAGCGCGTCGGCGACCGGCAGCGTCGAGGCGACCATGGGCAGCGGGCGCACCATGGACCGGTCCAGGACCGCGTCGTTGTCGTCCATGCACGGCAGCACGTCCTTGATGTGCAGGTAGCCGAGGTAGGCGCTGTGCCCGTCGGTGACCGGGAACCGGGAGTAGCCCGTCTCGCGCAGCGCCTGGGCCACCGCGCCCACCGTGGGACCGGTCCCGGGCGCGGCGATCGGCACCGCGCGGATGTCCTGCAGCGGTATCGCGACGTCCTTGACCGTCCGGGTCCGGATGTCCAGCGCGCGCTTGAGGCGGACGTGTTCCTCGGCGTCGAGCAGCCCCTCCGACAGTGATTCGGTCAGCATCTCGGACAGTTCGACCGACGAGACCGTGACGTCCAGCTCGTCCTTGGGCTCGACGCCGAGCAGCCGCAGCGTGCTGTTGGCGCACCAGTTGTAGAAGATGACGAACGGCCGGGCGACGCTCATGTAGACCAGGTACGGCGGGATCAGCAGCATCGCGGCCTTCTCTGGCCCGGCGATGGCGATGTTCTTGGGCACCATCTCGCCCAGCAGCACGTGCACCGTCACCACGATCGCCAGGGAGACGCCGAAGGACACGGTGTGCAGCACCGTATCGGGCACGCCGACCGCGTCGAAGGGCTCCTCGAGCAGGTGCGCGACGGCCGGTTCGCCGACGCGGCCCAGCAGGATCGAGCAGATCGTGATGCCGAGCTGGGCACCGGCGAGCATCATCGACAGCCGCTCACCGGCCCGCAGCACGGTGACGGCGCTGCGCTTGCCCTGTTCGGCCAGTGCCTGCAGCCGGTCGCGCCGCGCCGAGATGAGCGCGAACTCAGACCCGACGAAGAACGCGTTGGCGCCCAGCAGCACCATGGTCAGCAGGATGCCGAGGACGTCATTCATGGTCGGCTCCCGACTCGGTCGGGTCCAGCTGGGTGAGCTCCAGCTGGTCGATGCGCCGGCCGTCCATCCGGATCACCGTGGCCTTCCAGCGCACGGGGTCCAGTTCGGGATTGTCCGGGTCGAATTCGGTCAGGACGACGGTGTCGCCGACGTCCGGGATGTGGCCGAGCTCCTTGAGCACCAGGCCACCGATGGTCTCGTAATCGCCTTCGGGCGCGCGGAACGGGGTCTCGGTGTCCACCTCGTCGATGCGCATCAGACCCGACACCAGCCAGCCGTCGCGCACCTCGACGACGTCGGGGGTGGCGTCGTCGTGTTCGTCGCGGACGTCGCCGACGATCTCCTCGATGAGGTCCTCGACGGTGACCATGCCGGCGGTGCCGCCGTATTCGTCGACCACGAGGGCGGTCTGGACGCCGTTGGCCCGGATCTGGGTCATCACCGCGTCACCGTCGAGGGTCGACGGCACCGTCGGGACGGGCCGCGCCAGCTGCGCCAGCCGGGTGCCGGCGCGCAGCTCGACGGGTATCGCGAAGACCTGTTTGACGTGCACGATGCCGACGGTCTCGTCGAGGTCGCCGGCGACGATGGGGAAGCGCGAGAACCCGGTGCGGATGGCCGTCTCGATGAGGTCGGCGACGGTGTCGGTGACCTCCAGCGACTCGATCATGGACCGCGGCGTCATCAGTTCCTCGGCGGTGCGGCCGCCGAATTGCAGTGAGCGGTCGATCAATTCGGCCGTCTGCGGGTCCAGCGAGCCGCTCTCGGCGGAGTTGCGCACCAGCGCCAGCAGCTCCTGCGCGGACCGCGCCGAGCGGAGCTCGTCGGCGGGCTCGACCCCGAGCCGGCGCAGCACCCAGTTGGCGG
Organism: Mycobacterium toneyamaense; assembly: GCF_055384815.1. NCBI lineage: Bacteria > Bacillati > Actinomycetota > Actinomycetes > Mycobacteriales > Mycobacteriaceae > Mycobacterium > Mycobacterium toneyamaense. The sequence continues at coordinate 3,414,712 of NZ_AP040333.1, read as the reverse complement.
TGCCGTTGGTCAGCTTGATGGCGGGGGAGAACAACAGGGAGAAGAACCACTGCCACGGCACGGTGGCGCGCGCGGTGGGCACCGGCCGGGCGACGGCGAGGTTCTTGGGCACCAGCTCGCCGAACACCATCGACACCGACGTGGCGATCAGCAGCGCCAGCGTCAGGGCCACCGGGTCGGTGAACCGCTCGGGCAGGCCGACGGCGTGCAGCGGGCCGTGCAGCAGCCGCGCCACGACGGGCTCGGCGAGGTAACCGGTGATCAGCGTGGTGATCGAGATGCCGATCTGGGCGCCCGACAGCTGGAAGGACAGGTTGCGGTGCGCGGTGCGGATGATGCGGTCGCGGCGGCCCCCGTCACGGGCGTTGGCCTCGACGGTGCTGCGTTCCAGCGCCGTCAGGGAGAACTCGGCCGCCACGAAGACTGCCGTCCCGAGGGTGAGCAGGATGAACGCGGCCAGGCTCGCGATGGTCAGCGCGGTGGTCACCGTGCACCACCGCTCGGGGCGCCGGGCTGACGGCCCGGCCGGCTACTGGGAGGTTCGGAGTCGATGGACTCGGCGCTCGACTCGGGGAGCGCGTGATCGGCCTGGCACGCTCCCGCCTGGCTCGGGACGGTCGACGCCCCAACAGGTGCCTGCGGCACGTGCTCCCTTTCGCTGAATCGATATCGACAGCCGTCCGACGCCTGCTGCGTGCGGCGGCCGTACGGCAATGGTAGCTGGTCGGCCCTTGCGGACCTGCTCACCAACCCGTCGGCAGCGGGTGTCCTTCGGCGAATCCGGCGGCCGACTGCACCCCGAGCACCACCTTCTCGTGCAGCTCGGCGAGGTTTGCCGCGCCGACGTACGTGCAGGTGCTGCGGACGCCGGACGTGATGTGGTCGAGCAGGTCCTCGACGCCGCCGCGCACCGGGTCCAGCGCCATCTTCGACGACGAGATGCCTTCCTCGAACAGGGCCTTGCGGGCCCTGTCGAACGCGCCATCGCTGGCCGTGCGGGCCGCGACCGCGCGCTTGGAGGCCATGCCGAAGCTCTCCTTGTAGACGCGGCCCTCGCGGTCCATCAGCAGGTCGCCCGGTGACTCGTACGTGCCGGCGAACCACGACCCGATCATCACGTTCGAGGCGCCCGCCGCCAGGGCCAGTGCCACGTCGCGCGGGTGCCGGACGCCGCCGTCGGCCCAGACGTGGCCGCCGAGTTCCTTTGCCGCCGCGGCACATTCGACGACCGCGGAGAACTGCGGGCGGCCCACCCCGGTCATCATCCGCGTGGTGCACATGGCGCCCGGGCCGACGCCCACCTTGACGATGGACGCGCCCGCGTTGATCAGGTCGCGCGTGCCGGCGCCCGACACCACGTTGCCGGCGGCCAGCGGCAGCCCGAGGTCGAGCGCGGCCACGGCGGACAGCGCGTCGAGCATCTTGGACTGGTGCCCGTGCGCGGTGTCGACCACCAGGACGTCGACACCGGCCTCGGCCAGGGCCCGGGCCTTGGCGGCGACGTCACCGTTGATGCCGACGGCGGCCGCGATGCGGAGCCGGCCCTGCGCGTCGACGGCGGGGGTGTAGATGCCGGCGCGGATGGCACCGGTGCGCGTCAGCACGCCGGCCAGCGAGCCGTCGGCATTGGTCAGGACTGCCACGCCGGTCGGGGAGTGCTCCAGCAGGTCGAACACCTTGCGCGGCTCGGTGCCCGCGGGCGCTGACACGAAGTCGGTGGTGGCCACGTCGCGGACGCGCGCGAAGCGGTCCACCCCGGCGCAGCCGGCCTCGGTGACCAGGCCCAGCGGGCGGCCGTCGTCGACGACGACCGCGGCGCCGTGCGCGCGCTTGTGGATCAGGGCCAGCGCGTCCGAGACCGAGTCGTCGGGCGCGAGCACGACCGGGGTGTCGACCACCAGGTCGCGGCTCTTGACGAAGTCGACGGTGCCCCGCACGGCATCGATGGGCAGGTCCTGCGGCAGCACCACGATGCCGCCGCGGCGGGCCACGGTCTCGGCCATGCGGCGGCCGGCGACAGCGGTCATGTTGGCGACGACGATCGGGATGGTGGTGCCCGTGCCGTCGGTGGTGGCCAGGTCGACGTCGAAGCGGGACGTCAGTTCGGAGCGCCCCGGTACCACGAAGACGTCGTTGTAGGTCAGGTCGTACGGGGGCCGGTGGCCAGCCGATTCATACTCGAGAAACTGCACACCGTCAGCCTAGTTGGCTCGCCCGACAATGCCGAGTGGACGCAGAACTGCCCCGCTGCCGGTGCAGAGGGGCAGTTCGCGTGACGGGAAACCTAGGCTTCGACCTCGGTGCGGTCGCCGCTCCACAGGGTGTGGAACTTCTTGCCCTCCGGGGCGTCGGTGCGGCCGTAGGTGTGGGCGCCGAAGAAGTCGCGCAGGCCCTGCGTCAGCGCGGCGGGCAGCCGTTCGGTGCGCAGCGCGTCGTAGTACGACAGCGACGACGCGAAGCCCGGGACCGGGATGCCCAGCTCGGTGGCGGTCACGACGACGCGGCGCCAGCTGTCGATGCCCGACTCGACCGCGCTGCGGAAGTACGGCGCGGCCAGCAGGGTGGCGAGTTCCGGTTCGGCGTCGAACGCCTCCTTGATCCGGTTCAGGAACTTGGCGCGGATGATGCAGCCGCCGCGCCAGATGGTGGCCAGGTCGCCGGGCTTGACGTTCCAGCCGTATTCGGCGCTGCCGGCCTCGATCTGGTTGAAGCCCTGCGCGTACGCGACGATCTTGGAGGCGTACAGCGCCTGCCGCACGTCCTCGATGAATTTCGTGGCGTCGCTGGGCTTTTCGCCGAGGTGGCCCGAGGCCAGGCCGACCGTCGCGCGGCGCTGCGGCACCGAGCCCGACAGGGCGCGGGCGAAAACGGCTTCGGCGATACCGGTGATCGGGATGCCGAGGTCGAGCGCGGACTTGACGGTCCAGCGGCCGGTGCCCTTCTGCTCGGCCTCGTCGACGATGACGTCGACCAGCGGCTTGCCGGTCTTGGCGTCGACCTGCTTGAGCACCTCGGCGGTGATCTCGATGAGGTAGCTGTCCAGGTCGCCCTTGTTCCATTCGGCGAACACGTCGGCGATCTCGCCGGCTGCCATGCCGAGGCCGTCGCGCAGCAGCTGGTAGGCCTCACCGATGAGCTGCATGTCGGAGTACTCGATGCCGTTGTGCACCATCTTGACGAAGTGGCCGGCGCCGTCGGGCCCGATGTGCGTGCAGCACGGCACGCCGTCGACGTGCGCGGAGATCTCTTCGAGCAGCGGCCCGAGCGAGACGTACGACTCGGCGGGCCCGCCCGGCATGATCGACGGGCCGTTGAGCGCGCCCTCTTCGCCACCGGAGATGCCGGCACCGACGAAGTGCAAGCCGCGCTCGCGGATCGCCTTCTCGCGGCGGATGGTGTCGGTGTACAGCGCGTTGCCACCGTCGATGATGATGTCGCCGGGCTCCATGGCGTCGGCGAGTTCGTTGATCACGGCGTCCGTCGGATCGCCGGCCTTGACCATGATGATCACGCGGCGCGGCTTCTCCAGCGCGTCCAGGAACTCGGCGATGGTCTCGCTGCGGACGAACTTGCCCTCCGAGCCGTGCTCGGCCAGCAGCGCGTCGGTCTTGGCGACGGAGCGGTTGTGCAGCGCGACGGTGTAGCCGTGGCGGGCGAAGTTACGGGCGAGATTGGAGCCCATGACCGCCAGGCCGGTGACCCCGATCTGGGCGGTAGCGGTGGTTGATTCCGGGTTTCCCGACGAGCTCACGGCTGGCCCTTTCGTTGTTTGGTTGTGGCGCATAGCATTTCGGACCGGCCTGGGCCGGTGCGGCGTCATCCGCCACGGAAGGGAGATGCTGCCAGTCGCAAAGTCTACGAGAAGAACAACCGGTGCAATTCAGTGAGCCAGGGCACAGCCACCGCGACGGTCGGTACGACCAGGACGGAGGCGGCCGCCAGGTAGGCGCCCGCGGCGACCCAGGAGCTGTTGGGTTCGCCGGCCAGGCGCTGCACCCGCAGGACGGTCGTCGGCCCGCCCGCGGCGAGGGCGCCCTTGGGTGCCCGGCCCGACGCGCAGGCCACCAGGGCGCGGGCCAGTGGCGTGGGGCCGGTGGCGCGGACGGCGGCGTCGTCGGCGAGCAGTTCGATCAGGAACCGGACCGCGTCGAGGGCGCTGGCGCTCCGGACGAAGCGGGGGAAGGCGGCGTGCACGGCGATGAACATCTCGAGCACGAGGTCGTGCCGGGCGCGCAGGTGGGCGTGTTCGTGGCTGAGGATGGCGGCGATCTCACTGTCGTCGAGGTGCTTGAGCGCACCTTCGCTGAGGACGACGCGGCTGCGGACGCCGGGCAGACAGTAGGCGAGGGGCTGCTGGACATCGAGGATGCGCAGGCCGTGCCCGATGAGGTGACGGGCCTGGGGTGCGGGGGCGGTGTCCCGCGAACAGTCGAGCAGGTCGACGATCATCCGGTGGTGGGCACGTCGGCGCCGCGTCGCGATGGCGACCTGGACGAAGGCGATGGCCAGCCGGGCGCTGACGACGAGGGTCAGGGCGAAGACCGCGACATGGGTGATCCACAACGGCCAGCCCATGACGCTGATCTCGCTGGTCGCGGTGGTTGTGGGACGACCGTCCGGGCCAGGCGCGAAAAGCCTGCTGGCGACGGCGATACCGGCGCTGAAGGCGGAGAGCACGGCGGCGATGGCGACGGACTGCCACAGCACGATCGCGGCCCGGGGGGCCCGCTGTGGCCACGATGCGCGCGCCAGCAGGGCGGGTACCGGCCCGACCAGCAGTAGCGCGACGATGGTGAAGGCCAGGGCGGACACGCGCTTAGTGTCTCTCAGTCGGTGCCGGAATTGCCAGTCGCCGGTGGGATTCGGTGCTTGGCTTCCAGCTCATCGAGGGCGCGCCGGAGCGCATCGGCCTCGTCGACGCCGACGCGTTCGACGAAATGCACCAGCGCCGCGACGCGGCTGCCGGAGTCCGCGGCCTGGTCGAGGGCGTCGACCATCAGGCCCGCGACCAGCTCGTCGCGGCCGTGGGTCGGTGCGTAGCGGTGCGCGCGGTCGTCACGATGCTGGACGACCAGGTTCTTCTTCGCCAGGCGCTGCAGCACGGTCATGATCGTGGTGTAGGCCAGATCCCGGCGCGTCGCGAGTGCTTCATGCACCTGACGCACGGTTTGCGGCTCGCGGGAGGACCACAGGTGGTCCATCACCTCGCGCTCCAGCTCGCCCAGTCGCGTCAATTTCGCCATGTCCTATTTCACTCTTTCGGCAGTGTTCTCAGGGTACTACGCATTTACTACCGTGCGTCGTATCCATTTCGGATGTTCTCCCCAACGCCCCGGTGGCGCGTCGTGGTTCCCGGTCAGGGCTGTTTTTCTGCTGCTTGTGAGTCCCGTCACAGCGGTTTACATCTCGCGGGTCGTCACTATAGTAAGGCTAACCTAACTTAAGGATGTGTTCATGCCCTCCGCTGTGACTGACCCGCTGATCGCCACGATGGACATCCGCCGGATGCTGCCGCTGCACGAGTCGAGTCGTCGTCTGCGCGAGTTGTGTCCCAGTGATCCCCGGGTCTACGGCGTCGCGGTGATGGACGACATCTCCCGACGCCGATGGTGGCCGCTCGCCGAAGCGGTGACGGGCGACCGCATGCAGATGATGTTCGACACGGCGACCGGCGACACCGGCAGCGAGGCGGTGGCCGCCCAGCAGGTGGCCGCAATGCTGGCGCACGTCGTGGTCGGCCGGGTCGTGCCGCTGCTGGTGCTCGAGGGCCGTGCCTGGGATCCCGGCTTGGAGAACCTGTGGGTCCACGTCGACTCGGAGGGCGGCATCGACTGGGTCGGCGTCGCCGACCCGACATTGCGGGTGCTGCCCGGGGATCCGGTGTTCGGAGGGCTGGGAGTGCCGGCGACCCGCCGGATCGGGGAGGGTGTCGTCGCGTTCCCGGGTGAGGAAGCGCTCGCGACCTGGCTCGCCCATCGTTGCCACCGTGCGCTGAACCCGCTGTTCGCGAAGCTCTTCGACGTCAGCGGCGGCATCCTCGCGGTGTCGGCGATGTGGCACATCGTCGGTGCGTCCGTGGTCAGCACGGCGACCCAGGTGCCGCTGTTGGCCGGGGTGGGCGAGGCTGACGGTATGCGCCGTGCGCAGGCGGTGCTGGACACCCTTGTTGGGTTCGGTGCGCCGGTGCGCGGCCGCGACCGGATGCAACTGGCAAGGGCTTGCTAATTAGGCAAGCCTTGCCTACTATTCAGGAGTCGAAAGACCAACGGACCGCGCCGGAATCCTGAGGGCTGCAGTGATTCCCGGTCCATTCGAAGAGCAGGCCCCGCACCATCGGTGCGGGGCCTGCTCGCTTTGGTGGCGCGTGGGTGCCGAACTCGCCGCCACCGGCGCTCGTGTAGACAGCTATTCGTGACGACATCTGTGCCCGAGGGCCTCGGCAAGGGCTTCGACAGCGAAATCGGACTGACCTATCTCGAGGTCACCCCGGACGGCGGCCGCGCCCAGCTGACCATCACCGACAAGATCCTGCAGCCGTGGGGCATCGTGCACGGTGGCGTCTACTGCGCCATCGTCGAGGGTCTGGCGAGCGTGTCCGGCCACGTCTGGCTCGCCGAGCACGGCGGCGGCACCGTCGTCGGCGTCAACAACAACACCGACTTCCTCCGCGCGCTCAAGGCCGGCACCGTCACCGCCACCTCGACGCCGATCCACCGGGGCCGGCGGCAGCAGCTGTGGCTGGTCACCATCACCGACGAGGACGATCGTCCGGTGGCGCGGGGCCAGGTGCGGCTGCAGAACCTCGAGGGCTGAGCGCCCGCCTGCGGTGAGGGGCTGAAAACCACCGCCCGACATGCCATTCCCGGCGTGCCGTGGCAATATCGCCCCTTATGCGTTTGACGCCGCATGAGCAAGAACGCCTGCTGATTTCGTACGCCGCCGAACTGGCGCGCCGACGGCAGGCCCGAGGGCTGCGCCTCAATCATCCCGAGGCGGTCGCGGTGATCACCGATCACCTGATGGAAGGCGCCCGTGACGGGCGGACCGTCGCGGAGCTCATGGTCAGCGGCCGTGAGGTGCTCAGCCGCGACGACGTCATGGAGGGGGTCCCGGAGATGCTGTCCGACGTCCAGGTCGAGGCCACCTTCCCGGATGGCACCAAACTCGTCACCGTCCACTATCCGATCGCCTGAGGCCCGACGATGACCGAACGCGCGACCGTCGAGGGGGCGGGGCTGATTCCGGGCGAAATCCTTTACGGCGACGGCGATATCGCCATCAACGCCGGTGCCGAGCGGCTGACCCTCGACGTGGTCAACGCCGGTGACCGGCCGGTGCAGGTCGGCAGCCACGTGCATTTCCCGCAGGCCAATTCCGCGTTGGAGTTCGACCGCGCCGCCGCACACGGGTACCGGCTCGACGTGCCGGCGGGCACCGCGATCAGGTTCGAACCCGGGGTCGCGCAGCGGGTTGCCCTGGTCCCGTTGGGCGGAACCCGCGAGGTGTACGGGCTGTCGCTGAATCCGCCCGGAAAGCTGGATGGCTGATGAGCGCTGGCGCGAAGAACGGACGGCACGAATGAGTTCCCTTTCCCGCTCACGGTATGCGGCGCTCTTCGGGCCGACGACGGGCGACCGCATCCGTCTGGCGGACACCGATCTGCTGATCGAGATCACCGAGGACCTCAGCGGCGGCCCGGGCCTGTCGGGCGACGAGGCGGTCTTCGGCGGCGGCAAGGTGCTGCGTGAGTCGATGGGGCAGGCGCGTACGACCCGGGCCGACGGCGCGCCGGACACCGTGATCACCGGCGCGATCATCATCGACTACTGGGGAATCATCAAGGCCGACATCGGGATTCGGGACGGCCGCATCGTCGCCATCGGCAAGGCCGGCAACCCCGACATCATGTCCGGGGTGCACCCCGATCTCGTGGTGGGCCCGTCCACCGAGATCATCGCCGGCAACGGCCGCATCCTCACCGCCGGCGGCATCGACTGTCACGTGCACTTCATCTGTCCCCAGCTGCTGGAGGAGGCGATCGGCGGCGGCATCACCACCATGATCGGTGGCGGCACCGGACCGGCCGAGGGCAGCAAGGCCACCACTGTCACGCCCGGCGCCTGGCATCTCGGGCGCATGCTGCAGGCGCTCGACGGCTGGCCGATGAACATCCTGTTGCTGGGCAAGGGCAACACCATCAACCCCGACTCGATGTGGGAGCAGTTGCGCGGCGGCGCCGCCGGTTTCAAGTTGCACGAGGACTGGGGCACCACCCCGGCCACCATCGACGCGTGTCTGCGGGTGGCCGAGGAGGCCGACGTCCAGGTGGCCCTGCACTCCGACACGCTCAACGAGATGGGGTTCGTCGAGGACACGCTGGCGGCCATCGCCGGCCGGGCCATCCACGCGTACCACACCGAGGGCGCCGGCGGCGGTCATGCGCCCGACATCATCACGGTGGCCAGTCACCCGAACGTGATGCCCAGTTCGACCAACCCGACGCGCCCGCACACCGTCAACACCCTCGACGAACACCTCGACATGCTGATGGTGTGCCACCACCTCAACGCTGCCGTGCCGGAGGATTTGGCGTTCGCGGAGAGCCGGATTCGGCCGTCCACCATCGCCGCCGAGGACCTGCTGCACGACATCGGCGCCATCTCGATGATCGGCAGTGACAGCCAGGCCATGGGCCGCATCGGCGAGGTGGTGATGCGGACGTGGCAGACGGCGCACGTGATGAAGAAGCGCCGCGGTCCGCTCGAAGGCGACCCCGGCGGCGCGCGAGGCAACGACAACAACCGGGTCCGCCGCTACGTGGCGAAGTACACCATCTGCCCGGCGGTGACGCACGGTATCGATCACGAGCTGGGCTCGGTGGAGGTCGGCAAGCTGGCCGATCTGGTGCTCTGGGAGCCCGCGTTCTTCGGCGTCCGTCCGCACCTGGTGCTCAAAGGCGGCGCGATCGCCTGGGCGGCGATGGGCGACGCCAATGCCTCGATCCCGACGCCGCAACCCGTCCTGCCGCGGCCGATGTTCGGCGCCCACCCGACGGTGGCGGCCGGCCTGGCGGTGCATTTTGTCTCGCCCACCGCCATCGAGGACGACCTCGCGGCGCGACTCGGCTTGCGGCGCAGGCTCGTTCCGGTCAAGAACGTCCGTGGCCGGGGCAAGGCCGACCTGCCGCTCAACGACGCCATGCCCGACATCCGGGTCGATCCCGACACGTTCACGGTCCGCATCGACGGCGAGGTCTGGCAGGAACAACCCGCCGCCGAGCTGCCGATGGCACAGAGATACTTCCTGTTCTGATGGACAGCGGCTGTTCTGATGGATAGTGGCCTGGCCACCCTGCTGGCACTGGCGGATTCGCGGCTGCCGACCGGCGGGCACGTCCACTCCGGCGGTGTCGAGGAGGCGGTCACCAGCGGTCTGGTGACCAACGTGGTGACGCTGCAGGCCTACCTGCGCCGGCGCATCCGGACCCAGGGGCTCGTCACCGCCTCCATCGCCGCGGCGGTCCACAGCGGGCTCGACCCGGTGGCAGCCGACCGCGAAACCGACGCGCGCACACCAGCTCCCGCGGCCCGGCAGGCCTCCCGGGCGCAGGGCCGTGGGCTGGTACGGCTGGCGCGCCGGGTCTGGCCGGACACCGACTGGAGCACCGTGGGCACCCGGCCACATCTCGCGGTGGCCTCGGGTGTGGTGGGTCGTGTCAGCGGGCTCGACCCCGAACAGACGTGCGCCACAGTCGTTTACACCACCATGACCGGCTCGGCGACGGCGGCGCAACGCCTGCTGGCACTCGATCCGGCCGACGTCGCCGCGCTGACCTTCGAGCTGTCGGGGCTGTGCGACGCCACCGCGGCCGAAGCGGCGAAAGGCATCGCGGACCTGTCCGATCCACTGCTCGACGTCCTGGCGCAACGACACGCCGGCCGCGACCGCCCCCTGTTCGCCTCCTGAACCGAAAGGTCCACCATGCCACCACATTTCATCGACGGCCAGCCGCACCATCACCACGGCCGGCCCAAGCGCGAGCGGCAGCCGGGTGAGCCGCTGCGCATCGGCGTCGGCGGCCCCGTCGGCTCCGGTAAGACGGCGCTCGTCGCGGCGCTGTGCCGGCAGCTGCGCGACGAGCTGTCCCTGGCCGTGCTGACCAACGACATCTACACCACCGAGGACGCCGACTTCCTGCGCCGGCACGCCGTGCTGCCCGACGAGCGCATCGCCGCGGTGCAGACCGGCGGCTGCCCGCACACCGCGATCCGCGACGACATCACCGCGAATCTGGACGCCATCGACGATCTCATCGAGACCAACGACAAGCTCGACCTCATCCTGGTGGAGTCCGGGGGAGACAACCTGACCGCGACGTTCTCCTCGGGTCTGGTGGACGTCCAGATCTTCGTCGTCGACGTGGCCGGTGGTGACAAGGTGCCGCGCAAGGGCGGCCCCGGCGTCACGTACTCGGACCTGTTGGTGGTCAACAAGACCGATCTCGCGCCGATGGTCGGCGCCGACCTCGACGTCATGCGGCGCGACGCCGGCCAGGTGCGCGGTGACCGCCCGACGGTGCTGATCTCGCTCACCGAGGATCCGGCCGCGTCGCTGGTGCAGGCCTGGGTGCGCGAACAGCTCGCCGGCGCCGGGGTGACGAACGCCTGAGTGATGCACACCCAGGTTCTGATCGTCGCGACCCCCGGCCGGGGCCCGCGCATCGAATGCGTCGGCGGTGTGGCCGCGCGCCGCACCGCCCCCGACGCCGTCCACCTGGTGTCCACGGCCGCAACACCATTGGGCGGTGACACCATCGACGTGCGCGTCATCGTCGAGGCCGGTGCCCGGCTGCGGGTGCGCAGCGTGGCTGCCATGGTGGTGCTGCCCGGTGCGATGACGGCGCAGTCACGCTCGGCCTGGGATCTCGAAGTGGCCGGGGAACTCGACCTGGATCCGGAGCCGACCGTCGTCGCGGGCGGCAGCAGCCACCGGGCCACGACGCGACTGCAGATCGCCGAGACGGGCCGGGTGCGGCTGCGCGAACGCGTACAGGTCGGACGGACCGGCGAGCAGCACGGCTTCTGGGAGGGCACACTGCACGTCGACCACGAGGCGCTGCCGGTGGTGCGGCACCGCGTCGAACTCGGCGCCGGCGCCGTCAGTGACGACGAGATCGCCGCTCCGCGCGCGTATGTCAGCGAATTCTGTTACCCAGAAAGCGATCTCGGCGTGATCCGTACCGCCGATGGGTACGAATCACGCCGAGATCAGGTGGTCATGCCCCTGGCCGACGGGGGTTGCCTGTCGGCGTGGCAGGGACCAAGGCTTTAGTTCAGGAAGCCACCGGGTCGGGTGTGGCTTGAACAGATGATGCGATCTCCTCGAGTTCGCCGATGCGGGTGCGGGCGTAGGCCTGCTGCTCGGTGATGGTCAGCTGACCGCGCTGGCGGCTCATGAACGTCACCGTCCACGACAGCAGCGTGGCGATCTTGGTCTTGAAGCCCACGAGGTAGATCAGGTGCAGCCCCAGCCACGCCAGCCAGGCGATGAAGCCGCCGAATTCCAGCTTGGCCTTCTCGCCGAGCGGAATCTGGGCGACGGCGTTCCACTTGGAGACCGTGGCCATCGAGCCCTTGTCGAAGTACGAGAACGGTTCGCGCGGCTTGGGCTTGGTGCCGTGCGCGCGGGCCTTGGCCTCGTTCTTCAGGATCGCGGCGACGTGCTTGCCGCCCTGGATCGCGCCCTGCGCCATGCCCGGGACGCCCTCGACGAAGGCCATGTCACCGACGACGAAAACGTTCGGGTGGCCCGGGATCGACAGGTCCGGATTCACCTTGACGCGGCCGGCCCGGTCGATCTCGGTGTCCGACTGGTTGGCCAGGTCGCGACCGAGCGGGCTGGCCTGCACACCGGCGGACCACACCTTGCAGGCCGACTCGATGCGCCGGATGGTGCCGTCCTTGTCCTTGACGGTGATGCCGTTGCGGTCGACGTCGGTGACCATCGCGTTGAGCTGAATCTCGACGCCCATCTTCTCGAGCCGGTTCTTGGCCTTCAGACCCAGCTTCTCGCCCATGGGCGGCAGCACCGCCGGCGCGGCGTCGAGCAGGATGACCTTGGCCTCGGTCGGGTCGATGTGCCGGAAACTGCCCTTGAGGGTCTGGTCCGACAGCTCCTGGATCTGCCCGGCCATCTCCACACCGGTCGGGCCGGCGCCGACGACCACGAAGGTCAGCAGCTTCTTGCGGCGCTCGGGGTCGCTGGACCGCTCGGCCTGCTCGAACGCACCGAGGATGCGGCCGCGCAGTTCGAGCGCGTCGTCGATGGTCTTCATGCCCGGCGCCCACTCGGCGAAGTGGTCGTTGCCGAAGTAGGACTGACCGGCACCGGCGGCGATGATCAGGCTGTCGTACGGCGTGCTGTAGGTGTGCCCCAGCAGGATCGAGTCGACGGTCTGGTTCTCCAGGTCGATGTGCGTCACGTCGCCGAGCAGCACCTGGGCGTTCTTCTGCTTGCGCAGGATCAGCCGGGTGGGCGGGGCGATCTCACCTTCGGAGATGATGCCCGTGGCCACCTGGTACAGCAGCGGCTGGAACAGGTGGTGCGTGGTACGGGCGATCAGCTTGATGTCGACATCAGCGTGCTTGAGGGCTTTGGCACTGGACAGGCCACCGAAGCCCGAACCGATGATGACGACCTTGTGGCGATCCGTTGCCGTAGCTCCGGGGTGGACCATGTTGAGGGGCTCCTCGACGTACTACTACAAGACTGTTTACATACACAGGCTAGTCGCAGCTGAATCGATCAATGCAGTGAGATGCCCCACCGGGCCCGGCTAGGCGCCGATCACCGAATGCAGGGCAGCTCCGAGTGCGGCGATGACGCCGGGTACGTAGCCCGTGACCTGCGTCGGGATGTTGATGATGACGCCGTCGACGCCGACGTCGAACACCTTGGCCTTCAATTGTTCGGCGACGCTTTCGGCGCTGCCGGCGACCATGTTCTGGCGGTTGGCCTCGGGGATCGCGGCGGGAGTCGCCCGGTCGTCGATGAGCGCGGTGAGCAGCATGCTGGTTTCGAGGGTCGCCGGGTCGCGGTCGATCTTCTCGCAAGCGTCGCGGACGACGCCCAGCTTGTGGGGCAGCTCTTCGAAGCCGCCGATGATGTTCAGGTGGTCGAAGTGCCGTGCCGCCAGCGGGATGGTCTTCTTCTCGCCGCGGCCGCCGATCAGCAGGGGGATGTGGTCGCGGTAGCGGGGGTTGGCCATGGCTTCGACGGTGCGGTAGTACTGGCCGCTGAAGGTCGGGCGCTCGCCCTTGAGCATCGGCAGCACGATCTGCAGTGACTCGTTCAGGCGGTTGAACCGGTCGGTGAAGGTGCCGAAGTCGAATCCGAGCTGCTCGTGCTCGAGCTCGAACCAGCCGGTGCCGATGCCGAGGATCGCGCGGCCCTGGCTCATGACGTCGAGCGTGGTGATGGCCTTGGCCAGCAGCGTCGGATTGCGGTAGGTGTTGCCGGTGACCATGGTGCCCAGCTGCACCTTCTGGGTCGCGGCCGCGAGGCCACCGAGCGCGGTGTACGCCTCGAGCATCGGCTGATCGGGGGTGCCGATCATCGGCAGCTGATAGAAGTGGTCCATCACGAAGACGGAGTCGAAGCCGGCGGCCTCGGCCTCCCGCGCCTGGGCGACGACGGTCGGGTACAGCTCGCTGACGCCGGTGCCGTAGGAGAAGTTGGGAATCTGGAGAGCGAATCGAATCGTCACGATTCGACCCTAGTCACCAACCACCTTGTCGCGTCCTGCGTTTCGCCGGGCGCGAAGCCCGGGCGAAACGGGAATAAATCCGGATCAGGCGAAGGTTGCGAGCGCACCGGCGCTCACGTGCAGCGTCTCGCCGGTGATGTGGCGGGCTGCGGGCGTGGTCAGGAAGAGCGCGAGCTTGGTCAGCTCGGACCCGACGGTCGCACCGCCGGTCTCGACGCCGTCGTAGCCCGCTTCCGAGCCGCGGCCGGCGGCGACCACGTTGATCGTGATGCCGCGGACGCCGAAGTGCTCGGCCTGGCCGGCGGTCCAGTTCGACACGGCCGCCTTGATCGCGGCGTCGGCGGTGCCGTCCTTGGGGCACTCCGGCACGACGGTCACGATGGCACCGCCCGAACGCATCTGGTCGCCGAGGATCTGGACGGTCAGGACGGCCGACAGCAGCGAGGAGTCGAGCGTGTTGCGCCATACGGCGGCGCGCTCGGCCAGGGTGTAGGTGCGCGGGTCGCCGGCGGACCAGGCGGGAGCCGGGACGTTCACGATGGTGTCGAGGTGCTGCGGCAGCTTGTCGCGCATCTGCTCCAGCGCGGCGCCGTCGGTGTTGTCCAGCACGATCGACTCGACTTCGAGTTCCTTGGCGGCCACTTCGAGCTCGTCGCGGCGGGCGCCGGCGATGGTGACGTTGTGCCCGGCGTCGCGGAATCCCGCGGCGATGACGCGGCCGAGATCGGTATCGCCTCCGGTGACCAGAACGTCCATGAACAGGGCCTCCTCGTGTGCAACGCTGAACGCGGTTGCCGCCATGTTACTGGACAGTAGCTAGCTGACGAAACTCGCCACGCGGAGGAATGACCCCTAGGGTTTTGCGCATGTGGCTCATGCGCAAGTTGATGCGCGCTGTGGCGGTATCGGTCCTGCTCGGCGGAGTCGGAGCGTTGTCCGGATGCGGTTCGGAGCACAAGACCTCGGGCCCCGTCGTCAACGTGTACGCGGCGGCGTCCCTGAAGCAGGCATTCACCGCGCTCGCCGACCGCTACAAGAAGGAGAACCCGGGCGCGGACGTGCAGTTCAACTTCGCGGGCTCGTCGTCGTTGGTCGAACAGCTGACGCAGGGCGCGAAGGCCGATGTGTTCGCCTCGGCCGACGCCAACAACATGACCAAGGCGGCCAAGGCCGGGTTGCTCGCGGGCACCCCGGTGAACTTCGCCGCCAACACGCTCGTCATCGTGACCCCGCCGGGAAACCCCAAGCATGTGGGCAACTTCGGTGATCTGGCCCGGCCCGGACTGAACGTCGTGGTGTGTGCCCGTCAGGTGCCGTGCGGCACGGCGACGCGGAAGGCCGAGAAGATCGTCGGCGTCGAACTCAAGCCGGTCAGTGAGGAGACGTCGGTGACCGACGTGCTGAACAAGGTCACCAGCGGCCAGGCCGACGCGGGGCTCGTCTATCAGACCGACGCCAAGTCGGCGGGCGACAATGTGGCCACGGTCGAGTTCCCGCAGGCGGCGTCGGCGGTGAACATCTACCCGATCGGGGTGCTGAAGTCGGCGGCCGACGCCTCGGCTGCCCAGCGGTTCGTCGACCTGGTCACGAGTGACACGGGCCGCCAGACCCTGGCGCAGTTCGGGTTCGCACAGCCTTGAACCCCGGGCTGCCGCGCTGGATCTACGTCCCGGCGGCTCTGGGTGCGGTGTTCGTCGTCCTCCCGCTGATCGCGGTCGCGGCGAAGGTCGACTGGTCGCGATTCCTGGAGCTCATCAGCAGCGACTCGTCGGTGACCGCGCTGGCCCTGAGTCTCAAGACCGCCGCGGCCAGCACCGTGCTCTGCGTGGTGCTGGGTGTGCCGATGGCGCTGGTCCTGGCGCGCAGCGGCTCCCGGGTGGTGCGCTGGACCCGCCCACTGATCCTGCTGCCGTTGGTGTTGCCGCCGGTCGTCGGCGGTATCGCGCTGTTGTACGCCTTCGGCCGGCTGGGGCTGATCGGCAGGTACCTGGACGCGGCGGGTGTGCACATCGCCTTCTCGACGACGGCGGTCGTGCTGGCGCAGACGTTCGTCTCCCTGCCGTTCCTGGTGATCGCCCTGGAAGGCGCGGCCCGTACGGCCGGGTCACAGTACGAGGCGGTCGCGGCCACGCTGGGCGCCCGACCGACCACGGTGTGGCGCCGGGTCACGCTGCCGATGCTGGCCCCGGGTCTGGTGTCGGGCTCGGTCCTGGCGTTCGCGCGGTCGCTGGGCGAGTTCGGCGCCACGCTGACGTTCGCCGGTTCCCGCGAGGGCGTGACGCGGACGCTGCCGCTGGAGATCTATCTGCAGCGCGAGGCCGACGCCGATGCCGCCGTGGCATTGTCGCTGGTGCTGGTGGTGGTCGCGGCCATCGTGGTGCTCGTGACGGGCGGCGCGCGGTTCGGTCGCGGGCCGTTCGAGGCGGAGGCCCGGCCGTGACGGGCGGTCTCGCGGTGCGCGCGGTCGTCGAAGACCGGGGCATCGACGTGGAGTTCGATGTCGCGGCCGGCGAGGTGCTGGCCGTCGTCGGGCCCAATGGCGCGGGGAAATCGAGTGTGCTGCACGTGATCGCGGGCCTGCTGCGGCCCGACGCGGGCTCCGTCACAGTGGGCGGGCGCCGACTGACGGACACGGCGGCCGGCCGGCATGTCGCGGTGCACAACCGGCGGGTCGGCCTGCTGCTGCAGGACCCGGCGCTGTTTCCCCATCTGACGGTCGCGGGCAACGTGGCATTCGGGCCCCGGGCCCGTCAGCACCGTCGCCGGGGCGTACATGCCGAGGCGCGGCGGACGGCCGCACGCTGGCTCGGTGAGGTGGGTGCCACCGAACTGGCCGATCGCCGGCCGGGACAACTGTCGGGTGGTCAGGCGCAACGGGTCGCGCTGGCCCGGGCGCTGGCCGCGGAACCCGACGTGCTGCTGCTCGACGAACCGCTGTCCGGCCTCGACGTCGCGGCGGCATCGGCGATGCGCCGGCTGCTGCGCGGTGTCCTGGCGACGGACGGACGCAGCTCGGTGCTGGTCAGCCACGACGTGCTGGACGTCGTCACGTTGGCGGACCGGGTGGCGGTCATCGAGGGCGGCCGCATCGTCGAATCAGGCGCCGTCGCCGACGTGCTGACCGCACCGCGGACGACCTTCGGGGCGCGGTTCGCGGGCGTGAATCTGGTCAGCGGGCACGCGGGCGCGGACGGAGGTTCCCTGCTGGCCGCGGGGCAGACGTGGCGCGGTGTATGGGGGCCAGAGGTGACGCCGGGCGATCCGGCGATCGCGGTGTTCGCTCCGGCGGCGGTGTCGGTGTCCCGTGAGGTGCCGGCGGCCGACGTCAACGTCGTCGCGGTTGGCGTCGCGGAACTGGATCACCGCGGCCCCGTCATCCGCGTCCGCGCCGAGGCGACGGACGACGGCGGTGGAGGTCTGGCGGCCGATATCAGCGCGGAGGCGGCGGCAGGTCTCCGGCTGATTCCGGGGGAGCAGGTGTACTTCGGCGTCGATCCGCGGGACGTGGCGATTCGGCCCGCCTGACGGCACGCCCGGCCCGTCCCGGGCCGCATCGGGGCGGCGCGACGCCTCAGCAACGGACCGATATCGCCGTGGTCTGTCCGGATGCCGGAAGCGAGCTAACCGACTCGCCGGAGAATTAGCCGCAACTCGCACTTGCGTCACGCCGGTAACACTGTATTTTCGTCCCCATGCGACACCCGGATGCGCGGACAAGTGCCCGCAAACGCCTTCCGAAATCCCTGACTGCTGCTGTGGCAGGCGCGGCGGCCGCGGCCATCGCGCTGCCGAGCGCGATCTCGTATGCCGACCCGGTGCCGCCAGCTCCTGCGCCCGCCCCGGCTCCAGCTCCGGCACCCGCCCCGGCTGGGGAACCGGCGCCTCCGGTCGACGCGCCGGCACCGCCGCCGTGGGCCCCGCCGCCGCCCGCGCCGGACCCGGCCGCACCTCCGGCTGATCCCAACGCCGCGCCGCCGCCATCGGCCGCGCCGGGTGCGCCGGCAGCTCCGGCCGCACCGGGAGCCGCGCCCGCCGCACCTGCGGCAGCTCCGGCGCCCGCGCCCGAGCCCGGACGCGTCAACAACGACGCCGGTGGCTTCAGTTACGTTGTGCCGCAAGGCTGGAAGATCGCCGATGCCACGCAGCTGTCCTACGGCCAGGCGCTGCTGACCAAGGCCCCGGCCGCGGGTTCGGAGCAGGCCCCGAGTGACACCAGCGTGCTGCTGGGTCGTCTGGACCTCAAGCTGTTCGCCGGTGCCGAATCCGACAACGGCAAGGCCGCCAACCGGTTGGCCTCGGACATGGGCGAGTTCTTCATGCCCTTCCCGGGCACCCGCGTCGGCCAGGAGACCACGGCGCTCACCGCCGGGACGCTGCCGGGCGCGGCGTCGTTCTACGAGGTCAAGTTCACCGATACGGGCAAGCCCAACGGCCAGATCTGGGCGGGCGTCGTCGGCAACCCGCCGCCGGACGCCACCATTCGCAGCCAGCGCAACCCGCAGCGGTGGTTCGTCGTGTGGCTGGGTTCGGGCAACCACCCGGTCGACAAGGCCGCAGCGGTGACGCTGGCCCAGTCGATCCGCCCGTGGAACCCGCCGCCGCCACCTCCGGTCGACCCGAACGCCCCGCCCAAGCCTGCCGATCCGGCCCACCCGATGGTCGGCGTGCCGGTGCCGGTGACGAACGCGCCGCCGGAGATGGCCCCCGCCGGATAGTCGCTCAAAAGAATCGAGGACCGTGCCCAACCGGGCGCGGTCCTCGATTCTTTGTGTCGAGTTCTACGTAGAACTCTTCGACTTCACGAAGCGGTAGAGCAGGACGAGGATCACCGCGCCGACCAGCGCACCCCAGAACGAGTGCTCGATCGGCGGGCGGAAATCGAGCTTGTGCGGTGCGTAGACGACACTGCTCAGCGTGCCGCCGACATAACCACCTGCGATACCCAGCACGCACGTGAGGATCCACCCCATGTCGTCCTTACCGGGTACGACGAACCGGGCGATGGCTCCGACGACGAGGCCGAGAAGAATCAACCAGACGATGTGCATCATTGTCATGACCTTTCGATTGACTGATACATCTCGAGGCTAGCCCGGTTCGGAGCACGACAAACACGTCTGAAACGCAGCAATCTGGTGACGGTTCGGGGGCCAGTCGCGGGGCGGGAGGCCTAGCTGAAGTGCCAGACGGCGGCCGCGGCGAGTGCGCCCATGCCGTTGAGCGACCAGTGCAGCGCGATCGGCGCAAGCAGGCTTCCGGACCGACGCCGCAGCCAGGTGAAGACGAATCCCGCGGCCGCGGTCGCGACGACGGCCATCGCGACGCCGGCGATCATGCCGGCCACCCCGCCGCCGAGCACGCGGGTGAATCCGACGTTGCTGCTGGTCAGGCCCAACGAGGTGGCGATGTGCCAGAGGCCGAACAACAGTGAGCCGGCGGCGGCGACGCCGCGGAATCCCCAGGCCCGGTCGAGCGTGCCGTGCAGTACGCCGCGGAAGGCCAGTTCCTCGGGGATGACGGTCTGCAGCGGAATGACGATCATCGACGCGAGCAGGGCGCCGGAGATCGTCGCGTAGTGGTTGTTGAGGAACATCGGGCGGGTCCAGGGCAGCAGGACGCCGACGGCGATCACCGACCCGACAAGCAGAATGGCGCCGAGCGCGTAGCGCATGCCGGTCCGCCAGTGCGCGCGGCCGAGTCCCAGCTCGGTCCACCCGAGGCCCCGTTTACGGACCAGGGCCACCAGCCCGAGCGCCGCGAGGGGCACGACGACGATGTTCGCCCAGGGGGTCGTGAAGTGGGCCAGCAGGTTGGTCGCGACCAGAACGGCCACCACCACGGCCACGTCGATGTAGACGCGCGGGTGCCGCACGGCTGGTGAGCCGGTCGGTAGGCATGGTGCAGCGGCGGCTGCCGAGGCGTCGATCATCTTTGGCGAGTGTACCGACGGGCGCCAAGGACCCAGGTCACATCGGTTGGCGGCGACCCACTGCCGGATCGATGTGTCGCGCGAGGATCAATGACGGTCCTTCCACCGCCGGTACGTCTCGGGGAGGCACACCGCGCAGGGGCGGTATCCGGCAGCGACGGCAGCGGTCTCATCGGCGAAGAACACCCGATGGGTCACGTAGCCGCCCTTGGCAATGGCCCGCAGCGCCGACGGGCAGTCCAGCCTGCCGTAGAGCTTGTTGCGCCGATGGCCGCCCAGGCGCCCCGGCGTCGCGCTGACGTAGGTGCGGCCCTGCGCATCGATGAGCGTGTACATGCTCAGGCGGCGTCGTGGAAGATCAGGCCGAGGGTCATCCGGTTTCCCGAGCGCAGCGTCGAAACACCATGGCGCACAGGGCCGACGGCCCACCCGCGTTTCGATGCCACCGGCCGTTCGCGCGTGGTGATGACCAGTCCGTGTCCGAACGGGATGGAGATCGCCGAGCCACGCGACTGCGCGCGGGGCCGCTGCTCGTACAGCAGGAATTCGCCGCCGGTGTAGTCGACCTCCGGCCGGGTCAGATTGATGACGACCTGCAGCGGAAAGACCAAGTCCCCGTACAGATCCTGGTGCAGGGCGCACCAGCCGCCGGCGCCGTACTTGAGCAACAGTGCGGTGGTGCGCGTCTGCCCGGCCCGGTGGCAGGTGTCCAGCCAGTCGTCGAAACTGTCGGGCCACGGCGGATCGCGGCGCAGCCGCGTCCACCAGTCGCGGGCGATCGGCAGCAGCCGCGGGTACAGCGCGTACTTGAGCTCGGTGACGATCTCCGGGTAGGGCCGGTGAAAATAGCGGTACTGGCCTTCGCCGAACCGGTAGCGGGCCATGTCGATGGTCGAGCGGAATCGGCTCGCGTCGGGGTAGATCGCCGCCAGCTCGGCGGCCTCGGCCGGCGTGACGAGAGGTCCGGTCAGCGCGCCGCCGACGGTCTCGAGCTCGGTGCGGACGGCTCCCCAGTCGGTGGCGGCGACACGCTGCTGCCAGACGCTCATGCCGCGGCCTCCAGGTCCAGTAGGAGGCGCTTGGCTTCCGGACCGCCGAGGTAGCCGCCCATCGCACCGTCGCTGCGGACCACGCGGTGGCACGGAACGACCACGGGCAGTGGGTTTTTCGCGCAGGCGGTGCCGACGGCGCGGACCGCCCTGGGGCTGCCGGCCAGCGCGGCGACAGCGGCATAGCTGGCCGTCTGCCCGTAGCCGATCTCCGGCAGGTGGTGCAGCACCGCGGCGCGGAATCCGGCGGCCAGCCGCCAATCCAGCGGTACGTCGAAGGTTCGGCGGGTCCGGGTGAAGTACTCGTCGAGTTCACGGGCGACCGCGTCGAGCCGGGCCGGTGCCCGCAGGATGCGCGGGCTCACCTTGTCGGCGAGCTGCTGCAGGACGGTGTCATGGTCTTCGATGGCGTAGGCGACACGGATGAGGCCCTGTTCGGTCGCCGCCAGCAGCAGCGGACCGACGGGACTGTCGACGATGCGGTAGGCGACGTCGAGGACGCCGTCGCGCTGGGCGGCCGCGGCCAGCCGGTCGTGCAATTCGGCCAACCGGTCCGGGCCGATGTCGGTCATGCGTGCCAGGTCGCCGGTGATGATTTCGCCGTTATTCATGGGTGTCTCTTTTCCCGGGCGCCGTCACTCCGATGAGTTCGGCGCGATAGGTGCGTCGTAGCGTGGCGATGCCGTCGCTGGCGGCGCGGCGTGCGGCCGCGGCGGTGCCGCCGAGAATCTCGGCGATCTCGTTGTAGGGCAGTCCCGCGAGGTAGTGGTACGCGACGGCGTGCTTCTGTTTGGGTGGGAGTGCATCGACGGCGACCGCGAGATCGACTTCGATGGCCGCGCTGTCGCGGACGTCGCGCCGAGATGCCGGCTCGGGTACGACGTCAGTGGGGATGGGCCGGCGTGTCCGGGTTCTGGTGATGTCGATGGCCTTGTGGTGCGCGATGGTCACCAGCCAGGCCTCGAGATTCGCATCCGCCGGCAGCTCGGGATAGGCCTTGAGGGCCGCCAGGAACGTCTCTGACCAGGCGTCGTCGGCGTCGTGTACGCCGACGATGGCGGCACAGACCCGGAAGACCGTAGGACCGTGGTTGCGCACCACGGCCTCGAATGGCGGTTTGGCTTTCACACCCAGTAGACGCTCCGTCGCCGGTATTTGTGAGGTCTCGATCCTCACCGATTTACCGATGCTAGGTGGCGCGGGTGGTGCGTCTAGTTCGACGACGGTGCGGGTGGTGGTTCGAAGGGTTGGTACCACCACCATTGGGCGCGTTCCCCGGTCGGGCCGGGGCACGGCGGCACATCGGGGCGGGCCGTGGTGGGCGGCCGAGCAAGTGATCCGCCGTCGAGTTGTCGGCCCGCGGCATCGGTGACGACCAGCCGATCGGCCGGCCCGGTGATCGTGATGACCCGCTGGTGATGCAACCGGTGGTGGTACGGGCACACCAGCACCAGGTTGTGCAGCTCGGTCTCCCCGCCGTTCTCCCAATGAATGATGTGATGGGCGTGCAAGCCGCGGGTGGCCCCGCACCCCGGAACCCGGCAGCAGCGGTCCCGGTGCTCCAGCGCGCGGCGCAGCCGACGACTGATGGTGCGGGTGCTGCGCCCGGCACCGAACGGCTGGCCGTGCTTGTCGAGCCACACCTCGCAGGTGGCATCGCACAACAGCAGTTGGCGTTCCTCATCGGTGAGCACCGAACCCAGATGCAAGGCGGCCGTGCGCTGTTCGAGGTCCGCATGCACGACGACGGTGGTGCGCTGCCCATGCGGCCGCAGTGCCACGTCGGCGTCCCAGCCGGCCTCCACCACGCTCATGAACGCATCCACCTGATTCGGGAACGGCGGTGCCTGCTCCGACACTTGCCCTTCGGTGTCCTCGTGGTCGCGCTTCCAGTCCGCGACCAATGCATCCTGATGCGACGCCATCGCCGCATCGAACTTCGCCGCCTCCAACTTCGGCAACCGGATCTTGTACGTGACCGAGCCGTCGTCGTGGCTGGTCTTGGCGATCGACCGCGGCACCTCGGGCTTGGGCTCAGGCCCCGGGCGCGGCTCCAGTTTCACCGCCGTCCGCAACTGCGTGACCGTGGCGCTCTCGGCGAACTGGGCGTAGTGCTCATCAGAACCCTCGCCGGCATGTTCGGCGACCATCCCGACCTGATCCAGCGACAACCGGCCCGCCCGCATCGCTTCGGCGCAGCGCGGGAACTCCTCGAGCCGGTGCGCCACCGCCATCATCACTTCCGCATTGCGCGGTGACACACCGGTTTTCCATGCCATCAACGACGCCATCGACCGGGCGCCGGTGGCACCCCAGAGCCCGTCCCGGTCGATCTCGGCGGCAATCTGCACCAGCCGGGCGTCGATCGCGTTGCGCTGACCGGTCAGCTCACCGATCTCGGCGAAGTACGCATCCATGCGCTCGCACGGCGACGACTCAACATCGAAAGCCGTTGCGCTGCTGGGCATAACATCATCAAAGCAGAAGGGTCCGACAAAAACGGCGACGTGCTAACCGGCCAACGTCGACAACGAAACCGACGAATCGGCGAGTGCCCCGACATCCACCGGCCGCCGCGACCGGATGAGCTTCTTGATGTCGTCGAGGCCTTCCCAGATGTTGACGTTCATGCCGGCCAGCACGCGGTGTCCACCGTCGAGCCAGAACATGGTGAACTCACGCGTGCCGAGATCACCGCGCGTGATGGCCATCTGGTACTGCGGCGCGTATCCGACGTACTCCATGCCGAGATCGAACTGGTCGGTGAAGAAGTAGGGCAGTTCGTCGTAAGTGGTTGCCGTGCCGAGCATTCCGTCGACGGCGACGGCCGGCTGCTTGAGGGCGTTGGCCCAGTGCTCGGTCCGGATCGGCACGCCGAACAGCGGATGCTCGGCGGCCGCGATGTCGCCGACTGCGTAGATATCGTCATCGCTGGTCTTGAGGGACTCGTCGACGGCGACGCCGCCGTCGGCGATGACCAGTCCGGAGCGTTCCGCGAACTCGACGTTCGGCTTGGCGCCGACCGCGACCAGTACCGCATCCGCCTCGACGGTGGATCCGTCGCCGAGTCGCAGCCCCGTCGCCTTGTGGTCAGCGGTGGTGATCTCATCGACCGTGGTGCCCAACCGCAGATCCACGCCGTGGTCCCGGTGCAGCCCGACGAACACCTCGCCGGCTTCCTTGCCCAGGGAGGCCTGCAGCGGCAGCGCGGCGGTCTCGACCACCGTGACGTCGGCGCCCAGCCCCCGGGCACTGGCCGCCACTTCGAGCCCGATCCAGCCGCCTCCGACTATCGCGAGCCGCCGGCCTTCGGTGAGTTGGGCCAGCAGTGCGGTGGCGTCGTCGATGGTGCGCAGGTAGTACACGCCGTCGGCGTCGGATCCAGGGATCGGCGGCTTGCGGGGGCGGGATCCCGTGGCCAGCAACAACTTGTCGTAGTGCTCGTGATCGCCGTCGTTGAACGCCACCATGTGCGCGGTGCGATCGAGCGTGGTGACCTCCGTGCCGAGTTTCAGGTCGACGTCGTGCTCGGCGTACCAGCTCTTGGGCTGCACCGTGAATTCTTCGATGGTCTTCTTACCGGCCATGAATTCCTTCGACAGCGGGGGACGCTCGTAGGGCAGCCGGTCCTCGGCGCCGAACAGCACCACCTGCCCGTCAAAATCCTTGCTGCGCAAGGCTTCCGCGGCTTTGGCGCCCGCCAGCCCGCCGCCGATGATCACAAAAGTGGGTGAGCCGGCCATTCGAGAATCCCTTCATCGATCTGAGTTGGTCTACGCTTCGATGCGTTCGCGGACGGTGTCGTCGAGCGACGCCCGCACGAGTGCGGCAGCCAGCCGCGCGTTCCGGTTCGGGGCCAGGCTGCTGAGCTTGCCGGCGTCCGTCGGCAGGCCCAGATCTTTCGCCGCGGCGAGTGCCCGATCGTCGAAATACGGTTGCACCCAGGTCCAGACGTCCTGGATCTCACGCAGGAAGATGTCGGCGCCCGTGCGGCCGATACCGTCGAACCCCTGCAGGGCCTTGGCTGCGGCTTTCACGTCGTGGTGCGCCCTGATTCGCAGGTTGCGCAGATCGCCGCCGTACTCGTCGTTGACCCGGGTCGCGATGTGGGTCATGCGGGTCGCCGAGCTCTCGTCGTATCTGGCGTAGCCGGCGCGTCCGAACGCCCTGATCATCTGGCTGCGGTCGGCATCGAGTACCGCGGTGGGCGTGCGCAACCCGGCGCGGAACAGTTCTCGCGCCGCGGCGACCGCGGTTTCCGCGGCGATGGGCTTGCTCGCGAGCATGCACAGCGACAGCAGTTTGAACAGTGGCATCGGCTTGTCGCGGAGCGTTATCCCGGCTTCCTCGGCATACGTCGTACCGGCTGCGTCGAGCAGCCGCGCGACGATCTGTCGATCCCGTGCCATAACCCCCGGCATACCCAATGGCGCGGTGCGCAAACGCTACTTGGGTGGCAGCGTGCCCGCGTAGCCGACGCCCCGGTCGACCCAGGTCTGCAGTTGGCGTTTGGTTTTCAGGCCGTCGGCCGCCACCCGCAGCCAGCCCCGCATCTCGCGGCCGCCCATCACCATCAGTTCGCAGTGCGCACGTCCCAGCAACTTCTCGGTCTCATCGGGCGCAACCCGCACCAACAGGCCACCGTCGTGACTCGCGGCCACGGACATGTGGCCATTCAGCAGGAACGCCAGCCCGCCGAACATTCGCTTTTCCTCGATGCCGCCGACCGGGCCGAGCAGCTCACGGATCCGGTTGGCCAGATCCTCGTCATAGGCCATGTGGTCAGTCTGCCCCAATCAGCCGTCGGCTTTGGCTATCTTGCCGCTGTGCAGTCAGCGAACACGTTAGATTCCACACGTGCTGATCGCGGCGTTACGTGACCTGCAGTGGCGGCGCCGCCGATTTCTCATCGCGGTCGTCGGCACTTCATTCGTGTTCGCCATGACGCTGGTGCTCACCGGGCTGGCCAACGGATTCCGGGTGGAGGCCAGTAACACCGTCAATTCGCTGGGCATCGACTACTTCATGATCCAGAACGGGGCGGCCGGACCGTTCCTGGGTTCGTCGCCGTTCGCGCAGACCGAAGTCGAACGCGCGCAACGGCTTCCGGGCGTGCAGGCCGCTGCCGCA
This sequence comes from Mycobacterium toneyamaense, assembly GCF_055384815.1. Lineage (NCBI taxonomy): Bacteria > Bacillati > Actinomycetota > Actinomycetes > Mycobacteriales > Mycobacteriaceae > Mycobacterium > Mycobacterium toneyamaense. The sequence goes on along the minus strand of NZ_AP040333.1, from coordinate 3,388,839 downwards.
GTGGTCTATGCGGGCACGACGGCACTGGACAACGGGACGCCGCGGACCATGAACCTGTTCGGCGCCCCGACCGCCGGCCCCGGCATGCCGGCGATGTCACAGGGTCGGCCGCCTGCCACGCCCGACGAGATCGCGGTGTCGTCGACGCTGGGCCGCAAGATCGGCGACCAGATGCACATCGCCTCGCACACACTGCAGGTCGTGGGGATCGTCAACAACTCCACCGTGCTGGCGCAGCAGCCCAATCTGTTCCTCACGACGGTCGGTGCGCAGCGCCTGGTGTACGGCGGGCAGCCCGTCATCGCGTCGGTCGGTATCCGGGGTGACCCGACCAGGGCGCTCGACGGCTACCGGCTGGTGGACCGTCGCGGTGCCATCGACGACATGATGCGGCCGTTGAAAGTCGCCGTCGATGCCATCAGCATCATGGCCGTCCTGCTCTGGGTGGTGGCCGCGACGATCATCGGCATGTTCATCTACATGTCCGCCATGGAGCGCACCCGCGACTTCGCGGTGTTCAAAGCCGTTGGGGTCAAGACGAAATCGATGATGGGTGGGCTGGCGTTGCAGGCCGTGTTCATCGCCGTGTGCTCGGCGGCGATCGGCGTGCTGCTGGCGATGGTGCTCGGGCCGATGTTCCCCATGCGGGTGGATGTCCCGGCCGGGGCGTACCTGTTGCTGCCGGTGGTGGCCATCACCATCGGGCTGATCGCGAGCCTGGCGGGCATGCGTAGAGCGGTGACGATAGATCCAGCGATGGCATTCGGGGGGCCATAGACCATGAGCGACTTACAGATTCGCGACCTGGTGGTGGAATACGGCAAGGGCGCCGACAAGGTCAGGCCCATCGACAATTTCCAGTTGGAGCTGTCGGCGGGATCGCTCGCGATCCTGTTGGGTCCCAGCGGTTGTGGGAAGACGACGCTGTTGTCGTGCATGGGTGGAATCCTCAAGCCGACGTCGGGCCAGATCCTGTTCGACGGTATCGACGTCACCACGCTCGGGCCCAAGGCGCTGACCGACTACCGCCGCAATACCGTCGGCATCGTGTTCCAGGCGTTCAACCTGGTGCCCAGCCTCACGGCCGCCGAGAACGTCATGGTGCCGATGCGGGCCGCGGGCATGAGCCGCGGCGCAGCCCGGCAGCGTGCCGCGGAACTGCTCGACCGGGTCGGTCTGGCCCACCGGATGACACACCGCCCCGGTGACATGTCGGGTGGACAGCAGCAGCGCGTCGCGGTGGCACGGGCCATCGCGCTGGACCCGCCGTTGATCCTGGCCGACGAGCCCACGGCGCACCTGGACTTCATCCAGGTCGAGGAGGTGCTGCGGCTCATCCGGGAGCTCGCCGACGACCGCGTGGTGGTGGTCGCCACTCATGACAGCCGCATGCTGCCGCTGGCGGACCGGGTGATCGAGCTGGTCCCCACCGTCTCCAGCACCGAGCGGGAGCCCGAGGTCTTCGAACTCGACGCCGGGGATCTGGTGTTCGAGCAGACGACCATCGGCGACCTGATCTACGTCGTGCGGGAGGGCCGGTTCGAGATCACCCGCGAGATGCCCGACGGCGAGACGATGCTGCTGTTCACCGCGGGCCCTGGCGAGTACTTCGGCGAGATCGGGCCGCTGTTCGGGATTCCGCGCACCGCGACGGTGCGTGCCCTCACCGACGGGGTCGTCGTCGGCTACACCGTCAAGGATTTCCGGGCCCGGCTCGGGCCCGACCGCATCCACGAGCTCATCGAGCACCGCGCGATCCACCTGGCCGACGAACCGCCGTCGGCCGACATCGCCTGAGGGTCCTGTTCTATCCGCGAGCAGACACAAAACTGTCGAATCTCGGTCGAAAATGACAGTTTTGCGTCTGCTCGCGGTATTCGGTTGTCAGGCGGCGTTGGTCACGGCCTCCGCCGCCGGCTCCAATGCCTGGGCGATGATGTCGGCCACGTCGGTCATCGGCCGCACATCGAGTGCGTCCAAGATCTCGGCCGGCACGTCGTCCAGGTCCGGTTCGTTGCGCGACGGGATGAAAACTGTTGTCAGCCCGGCACGTTGGGCTGCCATCAGCTTCTGCTTGACCCCGCCGATGGGCAGCACCCGCCCGTTCAGCGTGACCTCGCCCGTCATCCCGACATCGGACCGCACCTGCCGTCCGGTGGCCATGGAGACCAGCGCGGTCACCATCGTCACGCCGGCCGACGGACCGTCCTTGGGCACCGCGCCCGCGGGCACGTGGACGTGGATGCGGCGATCCAGCGCCTTCGGATCGACACCCAGTTCCGCCGCGTGCGACCGCACGTAGGACAGCGCGATGTGCGCCGACTCCTTCATCACGTCGCCCAGCTGACCGGTCAGTTGCAGACCCGGTTCGCCTTCGTTCGAACCGGCCTCGATGTAGAGGACGTCGCCACCCATGCCGGTGACGGCCAGTCCGGTCGCCACGCCGGGCACCGCGGTGCGCTCGGCCGACTCCGGCATGAATCGCGGACGGCCCAGGTACTCGACCAGATCCGGTTCATCAACCGTGACCGCGTCAACACCCGACGCCAGCCGCGTGGTGACCTTCCGCAGCGCCTTCGCCAGCAGTCGCTCGAACTGCCGCACACCCGGTTCGCGCGTGTAGTCCGCGGCGATCTTGCGCAGCGCCGCGTCCGTCACCGTCACCTCGTCGGTGGTCAACGCCGCCCGTTCGGCCTGCCGGGGCAGCAGGTAGTCGCGGGCGATGGCGACCTTGTCGTCCTCGGTGTAGCCGTCGATCTGCACCAGCTCCATGCGGTCCAGCAGGGCGCTGGGGATGTTCTCGATGACGTTGGCCGTCGCCAGGAACACCACATCGGACAGGTCCAGATCCAGATCCAGGTAGTGATCGCGGAACGTATGGTTCTGCGCCGGGTCCAGCACCTCCAGCAGTGCCGCCGCCGGATCACCGCGGTAGTCCGAGCCCACCTTGTCGATCTCGTCCAGCAGCACAACGGGATTCATGGAACCCGCCTCGCCGATGGCCCGCACGATGCGGCCCGGCAGCGCGCCGACGTAGGTGCGCCGGTGGCCACGGATCTCGGCCTCGTCGCGCACACCGCCCAGGGCGACGCGGACGAACTTGCGGCCCAGTGCACGTGCCACCGACTCACCCAGCGACGTCTTGCCGACACCAGGAGGGCCGGCCAGCACCATGACGGCGCCCGAGCCACGACCGCCGACGACGGCCAAGCCGCGCTGGGCGCGGCGGGCCCGCACCGCCAGGTACTCGACGATGCGGTCCTTCACGTCGTCCAGCCCATGGTGGTCGGCGTCCAGAATCTCCCGGGCGGCCCTCAGATCCGTCGAATCCTCGGTGCGCTCGTTCCACGGCAGTTCCAGCACGGTGTCCAGCCAGGTCCGGATCCAGCCGCCCTCGGGGGTCTGCTCGCTGGACCGTTCCAGCTTGCCGACCTCGCGCAGCGCCGCCTCGCGCACCTTCTCGGGCAGATCGGCGGCCTCGATGCGGGTGCGGTAGTCCGCGGGCTCCTCGGCGCCGGCGCTACCGTCCAGCTCGCCCAACTCCTTGCGGATGGCGTCGAGCTGCTGGCGCAGCAGGAATTCCTTCTGCCGCTTGTCCATTCCGGCGCGGACGTCCTCGGCGATCTTGTCGTTGACCTCGACCTCGGCCAGGTGCTCGCCTGTCCACTCGACCAGCAGGTGGAGGCGACGACTCACATCTGAGGTCTCCAGCAGCTCGCGCTTCTGCACGTCGGTCAGGTAAGAGGCGTAACCCGCGGTGTCGGCCAGTGCCGACGGCTCGCTGATCTGGTTGACGGCGTCGACAATCTGCCAGGCCTCGCGGCGCTGCAGGATCGCCAGCAGCAGCTTCTTGTATTCGGCTGCCAGCGCGCGGGTTTCGTCGGTCGCAGCGGTCTCGGTGATCTCGTCGACCAGGACCCACAGCGCACTGCCCGGGCCGGATGTGCCGGACCCGATGTGTGCGCGCCGCTCACCGCGGACGACGGCGGCGGTTCCGCCACTGGGCACGCGGCCGACCTGGACGATCGACGCCAGGACGCCGTGGGTGGGGTAGCGGTCGTCGAGGCGGGGCGCGATGAGCAGCTTCCCGGCCTCGCCGGCGGCTGCGGCGGCCTGGGCCGCGTCGACCGCGGCACGTGCGGCCTCATCGAGTTCGATGGGCACGACCATGCCCGGCAGGACGATCGGCTCGGTGACAAACAGGACGGGAACAGCGATGGGCGCTGTTGTGGCGTCAGACATCCGTACCTCCAAAGTTGAATCTCCTGCGCTCAACCTTTGGGGGTGTCGATTTGTTCCAGGGTCGTCGGCTCGCCCTGTTGGCGTTCTTCCCAGCGGTTCGCGGCCCGTTTGCCGACCACGAACGTCGCAGTCATCAGCAAGCCGGTGGTGGCGAGCGACAACACCGAGGTCAGGGCGTTGGCGACGTCCACCGGGGTGGAGAAGATGACCGCCAGATGCAGTGCGGTGCCGACGAGCAGGCCGACGCCCCACATCGCTGAGAGCAGAATGTGCACGCGCCGCCGGTAAGCGGCCGCAGCCGGGCCGGTGTCGTGTTCTTCGGTCTGAACTCGCTCCGACACGATCTGGGTGAGCGGGGTGCCGACCACGCAGCTGCCGAGGAAGACCAGGCCGCCGAGGCCGCCCACCAACGTGTTGCCCGCCAGCAGCATTCGCGGATCCGACGTGCTGACCCCGACGGCCAGGCTCAGGCCGAAATTGAGCATGAGGTAACCCGCGAACGGGTCCAGACGGCGCGCGCTGATCGCGTCGTAGGCGACCTTGCCGCCGGCCAGCACCGTGGCGGTGAGCAGCGCCACATATTCGGACACGCCGGCGGCCCGCAGTCCGTAGTACGCGATCAGTGGCGGAGCGATGTCGAGCAGGACGCCGCGGATGATCGGTCGCATGGACTGTGCCTGGCTCACGGCGACGACAGTATGCGGTGATCCTGAGTGGTGGCCAAAAGCGGGAGCCTGCCGTCTCGGGGGTAACGGCAGGCTCCCGTACTGAATAGTGAAGCACCCGGGACGTCCGGTTCCTCGTCTCGATGCCGAAGAGTGACGTCGCAGTTGGCTAACGGTTCGGACTCGGAACAGGGCTCACGGCCGGAAGCAGGCCGCGTACAGCTCCTTCATGGTGTCGGCGAATTCATCGACGGGGCCGTCGACGGGCACGCCGGGCGCCACGGCCGAAATGGGCAGCGCCGCAACGGGGGAGGGTGCCACGCCCCATTCGCCGAGCCAGCCGCCGAGTTGCGCCGACGACGTGGCGTAGACGATGCGGCCCAGCCCCACCCAGGCGTGCGCGGCCGAACACATGGGGCAATGCTCACCGGAGGTGTAGGTAACCGCGGCGGCGCGCTGCGCGGGATCGAGATTGGTTGCCGCCCAACGGGCGATGGCGAATTCGGGGTGCTGGGTCTGGTCTCCGCCGGAAACCCGGTTGCGGTCCTCGAAGACGACGACGCCGTCGGCATCCACCAGCAGCGAGCCGAAAGGTTGGTCGCCGTCCTCCAGCGCCTCACGGGCCAGCTCGACGCAGCGGTTCAGGTGGCGCAGATCATCGGCGGTGACGGTCATGGCGTGAAGTTTACGGAGTCACAGATCGTCGATACTGATGATCCGATCCTGGATGGCGCGTGCCACCAGCGCGGCTTTCGTGCCGGCCGGGCGGCCGGCGGCGATGTATTTGGCCCGGATGCGCTGCAGGTGGGTGCGCACGGTACTGGGCGCCAGGAACAGTTGCTGCGCGACGAGTTCCTTGCTGTCCGTCCGGAACCACGCCAGGAGCACCTCCTGCTCGCGTGGCGCCAGGACCGGGCGCAGACAGAAATCCCGGTCGTCGAGAGCGGCGGCCACGTTCGGCCCGACATAGGGGAACGGGGTCACGGCTGCCCGGATGGCCTTGAGCAGGTGCTCCCGGCCTTCGGTCTGGATGAGGTAGGTCCGGGCGCCCGAATCGATCGCGGTGCGGATGACGTCGCGGTCGGTGAGATGCGAATACACCACGACGTGGTAACCGCGGTTGTCGAGATCACGCACGGCGGCGAGACTGTTGGCTTCGTCCGCCTTGAGTCCCAGGACGACCACCTGGGCGTCGTCTTCGGGCACGGGCCGTCGCCGCAGGAACTCCTCGGTGTCGGCGAAGTAGGACGTGGCCGTCGCGCAGAGTGCGTGGTCGTCACGGAGCCAGGCCGCGATGCCGGCATGGACGACTTCGTACGAGTCGACGACGGTCACGCGTGAGACCTGACATCCAGCGAACGGATCGATCCGCATCGGCCTGAACTCCTTCACAACCGGATCCCGCCGGCTCGCCGGCAGTATCCGGGATCGCATTGCCGTGTTGTCCGTCGAAGTTTGCTGCGTGCACGCCGGCGGCACCTGTGCCGAACTCTAGTGCGCGGGTGTGACGATGTACAGCATTCCGGACAAAGGTGCGAATGTTTGGCAATTGCGCGGCACATCGACGTGGCGATGTGCTACCACGGCGCGTGATGGGCGCGGGATCGCGGAACGACGGTCTCGGTAAATCGGCTTTCCGGCATCCTGTATCGCATTTGCTGTATCCATGTTTCATGGTTGCTACGGCCAGTGCGATCCGCGGCGGTGGTTCGGCTGCCGATAGTCGCCGTGGCCACGGCGAAAACTGTTGGCGCGCAGGCAGTGGGACCCCACCCTCGACAGCCTGATTAGAACGTGTTCTAGTTCAAGGGTGCTCGAGGACACCATGCAGAAGCTGAGCGCCGACGAGGTGGCGCGGATGCGAGCCGTCTACGAACCGCTCACGCAGTCCGTACGCGAGCTCATCGATGCCACCATCCGGACAGAGGTCGGAGCCGCGGCCATCGCCGCCGTGCAGGCCGAGATCGACGCCGCCACCGCCCAGCTCCGCGCGCAGCAGCTCGAGGGTTCGTTCGGCATCAGGTTCGGCGCGCAGGGCAGTGAAATGCCCTGGGGCAATGCGGTGATCGGGGTTCGAAACCCGATCGCGCCGCCCGTCGTCCTCATCCGGGCTGCCGACGGCAGCGTGTCGGCCGACTTCCATCTGGGCGCCGCCTACGAGGGCCCGCCGGGCCACGTTCATGGCGGGGTGTCGGCGATGGTCCTCGACCACGTCCTCGGCGAGGGGGCGAGCCTGCCGGGACAGCCGCGGCTCACCGGCACCCTCACCATGCGCTACCGGCGCATGACGCGGCTCGGCGATCTGCACGCCGAGGCCCGCATCGTGCGGACCGAGGGCATCAAGACCTACGCCGTCGGGCACATCGCCGATGCCGAGGGCATCACGGTGGAGGCCGAGGGCGTGTTCATCACGCCGCGCTGGGCGCGGGACTGACGGGGAGATTCGATGGAGAAGGTCATGGTCACGCTGCGGCGTGACACCGCCGACGACGCCTGGTGCGAGCGGCTGCGCACCGAGGTTGCCGGGGAATTGCTGGCGCTGGGGTTGCCCGGATTGGCGGTCAACGTCAAAGACGGCGCCGTCCGGGACTCGCTGATGCTGCTGACGACGCTCGACCCGCCGGTGGTCGCGGTGATCAGCATCTGGACGCAGCAGTACTACGGCGCGCAGATGACGGCCGCGCTGGAGCGACTGCGGGCCGAATGCACCGAACTGGCCGCATATCTGGTCACCGAGTCGGTCCCGCTGGCCGGCCCGGCAATCGTCCTCGGGGAGCGCACCACCGGCCTGGCGAACATCGCGCTGCTGCGCCGTCCCGAAGACATCGACGAGCGAGAGTGGTTCCGCCGCTGGCACATCGACCACACCCAGATCGCGATCGACACCCAGTCCACGTTCGGCTACACGCAGAACGCCGTGGTCCGTTCGCTGACGCCCGACGCCCCGGAGCTCGGCGCGATCGTCGAGGAGCTGTTCCCCATCGAGGCGACGACGAGTCTGCACGCCTTCTTCGGCGCCGCCGACGATGCCGATCTGGCCGACCGCGCCGGAAAGATGGCCGCGAGTACGTCGGCCTTCGGCGCCAACGTCAACATCGACACCGTGCCCACCAGCCGCTACATCATGCGCAACCCGTTTGGAGACAACCTGTGACCGACCCCGCCGCGCTCGTTCAGATCGACGACACCAACCGGGTCCGGACCCTGACCCTCAACCGGCCCGACGCACTCAACGCGTTCAGCGAAGCGCTCTACGACGCCACGACGATCGCGCTGAAGGAGGCCGCGGCCGATCCGGAGGTCTCGGTCGTCCTGCTCACCGGCGCCGGCCGGGCCTTCAGCGCCGGCAACGATCTGGTCGAGATGCAGGAGATGGTCAACAATCCCGAATATCAGATGGGGGAGTACGGCTTCCCGGGCCTGATCGAGGCGCTGACGGCGTTTCCGAAGCCGCTGATCTGTGCGGTGAACGGCGTCGGCCTGGGTATCGGAACCACCATCCTCGGCTATGCCGATCTGGCGTTCATGTCGACGACGGCGCGGCTCAAATGCCCGTTCACCAGCCTGGGCGTGGCGTCGGAGGCGGCATCGTCGTATCTGCTGCCGCGGTTGATGGGCCGGCAGAACGCGGCCTGGCTGCTGTTGTCATCGGAATGGGTGAGCGCCGAGGAAGCGCTGCGCATGGGCCTGGTGTGGCGGGTGTGTGAGCCCGACGATCTGCTGCCGGAGGCCCGTCGTCATGCGGAAATCATTGCCTCGCGTCCGCTTTCGAGTCTCATGGCCGTCAAGCACGCGATGGTCGAGCCGACGCGCGACGCGATCGTCGCGGCGACGCAGCGCGAGTCCGGTCAGTTCGCCGAGTTGCTCGGTGGGGCCGCCAATGCCGATGCGCTGAGCGCATTCGTGGGGCGCAAGGGGTAGCGCTAACCCGCTTTGTGCACCGGACAGTCGGTGCGGGCCGCTTCGATGATGGCCCGCACGGTACGGCGGCAGCGGCCGCAGTCCAGGCCGGCGCCGCATTTCTCGGCGATCTGCTTCGACGTGGTCGCGCCACCCTCGACGAGTTCGGTGACGACCTGGCTCGTCACTCCGGTACACAGGCAGACGAACATCAGCCGGCCGCCTCGATCGACGTGATGTGCGCCAGGGTCCCGACGAAAACCGTTGGATAGACGCCGAATCCGGCGGCCGACATCCATTCGGCGGCGGCATCGGGGTGATCGATCCAGCGCCGGGCGGCAGTCTCGTTCACGATCTGCTGCAGGATCAGCACCTCGTGGCCGTCGTCGAAGGCCCGGTACACCCAGACCTTGCACACGCCGGCGTCGCGGAACCGGGCGGCGGCGTCGTGCACCTTGTCCATGAGGGCGGGGACGTCCTCGACCGCGGTCACGACGCCGACGACGACGGACGCGACGGCATGCTGGCCCGGCGGGGGCTCGGCGATATCGACCTTCTCGACCACTTCACCGGCGAAGATCGCGGGGATGTCGTCCACGCCCGAGGCATCGAAGAATTCGAATATCGCCGGCGAACGCAGAACTTCGCGGACGGAATTTGCATTACGAATTCCGACGGTGGCCAATACCCGGCCCGGTTCCCACAGTGATGAATATACGACGACGTGGTGTGCGGAAAGCTCGGTGAGAATCGACCGATGCGATTTCACCCGCTCCCACATGGATTCCACATCGTCGACACGAAAATCAGCGGCAAGAATGAGCGAGTGCAACGGTTGCTCGCTCATCGGCTCCTGCCATTCCGGGTCGCTCGGGTCCGCGGACGGGCGCCGCGGGGGTTAGTGCAGTCTAACCTTACTTAGGGCAGCCAGTCCATAGCTGCTGGCCAGCAGTGGAGTCGTGGATCTGGATACCGGGGATTCGGGATCGAATCGGGGGGGCGAAACACCCGCCGAACCGGTCGCCGACAAAGGGTCACTCGACTAGGTTTGGAACAGGCACGTTGTTGTTCCGCGCCAGTGACACTTGACCCAGCCCGATGGTGTTTTAAAGGAGCCGAAATGCAAGGCGACCCCGAGATCCTCAAACTGCTCAACGAGCAATTGACGAGTGAACTCACTGCGATCAATCAATACTTCTTGCATTCGAAGATGCAGGACAACTGGGGCTTCACGGAATTGGCGAAGCACACGCGTGAAGAATCGTTCGAGGAAATGCGCCATGCGGAAACCCTCACCGATCGCATCCTGTTGCTGGACGGCCTCCCCAATTACCAGCGGCTGTTCTCGCTGCGGATCGGGCAGACCTTGCGCGAGCAGTTCGAGGCCGACCTGGCCATCGAGTACGAGGTGGTCACCCGCCTGAAGCCGGGCATCATCATGTGCCGCGAGAAGGGTGATGCCACGAGCGCGAACATCTTCGAGGCCATCCTCGCAGACGAGGAAGGTCACATCGACTATCTGGAGACGCAGCTGGAGCTCATGGACAAGCTCGGCGGGCAGCTCTACGCGGCACAGTGCGTGTCGCGCCCGCCGTCATAGGCGGTCCCGGTCGAACACGGCCTCGCCCTTCGGGGCGGGGCCGTTGTCGTACGCCGGGAATTTGTCCGCCGAAAAACTAGAACTTGTTTCAGTTTTGGCGTAGCGTGCGAAAAGTGAGCCGAATCGGAGATTTCACCGACGAAGACGTAACCGCCTGGGTGGTCAAGTCACCCGACATCGGCACGGCCATGGCCGGTTTCACCAACGCCGTCTACACCAAGGGCCGCCTGCCGCTGCGTGTACGTGAACTGGCCCGCGTGGTGATCGCCCTCGACAACGAGTGCGTGGTGTGCCAGAACACCCGCGATTCGGCAGCCGAGGCGGAGGGCGTCGACGAAGACCTCTACAACCACGCCGGCGTGTGGCAGACCTGGCCCGGCTACTCCGAACAGGAGCGCATCGCCGCCGAGTTCGCCTACCGTTTCGCTTCCGACCACACTGGGCTGCGCGACGACGAAGACTTCTGGGCCCGTGCCGCAGAGCATTTCAGCGACGAGCTGATGACCGACCTGGCGCTCTCGTGCGCCATGTGGCTCGGCATGGGCCGCATGCTGCGGACCCTCGACATCGGTCAGGCCTGCAAGATCACCCTCTGAGAGGGGTCTAGACCAGTCCGGTCGCGTCGAAGATCCACGACATGTCAGCGGTCGCGAAATTCTCCAGCCAGGACGGCGGCGCGAAGTTCGACAGCGCGCCCATGTCCCAGTAGTCCTTCCACAGCGTCACCTTGCCGTTCTCGACGCGGTGCACGGTGACGAACTTGAGGATCGCGGATTCGCCGGTCTCCCAATGCCATTCCTCGTGATGCTCGTACATGGCATCGGCGCCGTTGGTCAGCAGCAGGCCGTCGAAGTTCTCATACGATGCCAGCGGCTCCAGGCCGATCTTGAGCCGCTTGACGATGTCCTCGGGCCCGCGCGCGGCGGCGGCCGGGCCGACCGGCATGTCCAGGTAGATGCAGTCGTCGGACACAAAATCCTTCAGTCGCTCCCAGTCCCGCGCCGACAGCGCCTGCCACAATCCGTGGACCGTATCCTCAACCGACACTGGCGAACTCACCTTCCTTGGCGACGGGCAGGGCGGGGGTCTGACGGGCGAACCGTAGGAAGCGGCCGGTGCGGGTGGTGCCGACGAGATCGGTCGGCACCCCGTTGCGGACGACCTGCTGGCCACCGACGAACACCGCGGCGACGGTGGCGTCGTTGCGGTTGACCATGCGGGACAGTCCGCCGTACTGCGCCACGGGCTCCTCGGCGTAGGCGTCGAGCGCATCGTCCAGCCGCTCCGGGTCGATGACGACGAGGTCGGCGCGGTCACCGACGCGCAGATGTCCGGCGTCCAGGCGGTACCAGTCGGCGAGTTCGCCGGTCAGCCGGTGCACGGCCTGCTCGACGGTCAGGAAGGGCGTACCGGCGCGCTCGGCGTCGCGCACGTGCCGCAGCAGGCGCAGGCCCATGTTGTAGAAAGCCATGTTCCGCAGGTGCGCACCGGCGTCGGAGAAACCGAGCTGGATGCCGGGGTCGCGCGCCAGTTTCTTGAGCACCTCGGGGCGGTGGTTGGAAATCGTCGTGCGCCAACGGACATCGCGGCCGTATTCGAGTACCAGGTCGAGGAAGGCGTCCACCGGATGCAGCCCGCGGTCGACGCCGACCTGACCGAAGGTCTTGCCGATGAGGGACTCGTCGGGGCAGCCGACGATCTCGGCGTCGAAGAAGTCGCGGTGCCACACCCGTACGCCGAACTTGTTCTCGTAGTCCTTGCGGAACTCGCGGCGGTACTCGTCATTGCGCATGAGGTCGTTGCGCTCGACCTCGTCGCGCAGGTGCAGAGCCGCTGCGCCCGAACCGAATTCCTCGAACACCACGAGGTCGATACCGTCGGCGTACACCTCGAACGGTACGGGCAGGTGCTGCCACCGGAAGTTGCCGCCGAGCTTGTTCACCAGCCTGGCGACCGGTCCCATGATGGTGATGGCGTACGGGTTGGCCTTGATGTCGGCGGCCGACAGCAGGCTCGTCTTGAGGTTCTCGCGGAACAGGCCGAGCGACTGGGCCAACTGCGACACCAGGTTCAGCGGGTTCTGCAGGTCCGGGCCTGACTGCAGGATGCGGCCCGAGCGGCGCAGCTGCGTCTTGAGCCGGCGGAGCTCGCGGGCCTTGGCGTAGGTGGACGGCAGGGTGCGCGACCGGCAGGTGTCACCGTCGATCTTGTCGAAAAGCAGCTGCTGCGAGGACATTCCGACGAACCCGGCCTGCAGTGCGGCCGCGAGCATCTGTTCCATCTCGGCCTGCTCGCCGCGGGTGGGCCGGACGTCCTTGCGGGTGGCGCGGTCCAGGCCCATGACGGCGGTGCGCATGTCGGAGTGGCCGATGAACGCGGCCACGTTCGGTCCCAGCGGCCGGTCCTCGAGTGCGTTGATGTAACCCTCTGCGGTGTCCCAGGTCTTGTTCTCGTCGACGGCGGTGATGACGTGGTCGCGCGGGATGGCCTCCACCCGGCCGAACAGGTCACCGGCGTCTTCGCCGCCGACATGCACCGTGGACAGCGAGCAGGAGCCGAGCATCACGGTGGTCACGCCGTGCCGCAGCGACTCGGCCAGGCCGGGGCCGGCCAGTACCTCGACGTCGTAGTGCGTGTGGATGTCCAGCAGGCCCGGCGTCACCCATTTGCCGGTGGCATCGACGACGTTCGGGCATCCGGTGTCGTCGAGGTCCACGCCGATCGCCACGACGTGTCCAGCGCGGATTCCGATGTCCCGGACCGCGGAAGGCGCGCCGGTTCCGTCGAACCAACGGCCATTGCGGATGATCGTGTCGAACGTCGTTGCAGAGGTCACCTAACTATAGAAGCGTGCCGGTCAGGCCCATGTCAATGAAAAAGTGAACACTTTCTAGAAAATGTCTACTCGTCCTGGGGAAACCTTGTGACGTCGCTCAGGATCAGGGCGGATACTGGCTCGGGTGACCCCCTTGCAGCGGTACATCGCCGAGGAAATCGCCACCGACCACGTCGACGGATTGCTGTCCCGTCGTGAGGCGCTGCGCAGGCTCGCGCTCCTGGGCGTGGGTACTGCGGCCGCCAGTGCGCTGATCGCGGCCTGCGGTGAGAATCGAGGCACCACTGCGGCCACCACGTCGAGCCCGACGTCGGGCAAGCCGTCGACCGAGCCCGGCCCACCGCCCGGTATGGAGAACGCCGTCCAGCCCGCGCCCATCACCTGGGCCGACGGCAAGCTGCAGGGATCGTGGGCCGCGGCCGCCCAGCCACGCGGCGGCGTCCTGGTGATCCACGAGAACAAAGGCCTGAACGATTGGGTGCGGTCGGTCGTCGGCCGCCTCGGCGGTATCGGGTACTCGGCGCTGGGCATCGACCTGTTGTCGGCGCAGGGCGGCACCGCGGCCTTCGCCGATCCGGCCGAGGCCACCGCGGCGCTGGGCAAGATTCCGCCCGACCAGTTCGTCGCCGACCTGCGGTCCGGGCTCGACGAACTGCAGCGGCGGACGCCCGGCGGGAAACTCGCGGTGCTCGGATTCTGCTTCGGCGGTGGGCTCACGTGGCAGCTCCTGGCCGCCGGCGAGCCGAGGCTCTCGGCGGCGTTGCCGTTCTACGGTCCGCTGCCCGACCCGCACGACTTCGCCGGCTCGAAACAAGCTGCGGTGCTGGCCTTTTACGGCGCCAAGGACGCGCGCGTGACGGCGAGCAAGGACGCGGCGGCAGCCGCGCTCGAGCAGGCCGGCATGGTTCATCAGATCGTCGTGGAGCCCGACGCCGATCATGCGTTCTTCAACGACTCGGGCCAGCGGTACAACCCCACCGCGGCCGCCGACGCCTGGGCGCAGACGCAGTCCTGGCTGCAGAGGTACCTGGCATGACGACGACGCGCGTCCCGGCGGTGCTCGTGGTTGCGGCGGCACTCGCCACCGCGGTGACCGCCGCCTGTTCGGCTCCGGTCCCGGCGCCCAACAGCACTCCGACGACCAGCGCGGTGCCGGTGACCGGCCCGGTGCAGGGACCGGCCATCACCATCACCGCGCTCAACTTCGGCGACCCGCTCACCGTGCCTCCCGGCGCAAAGATCACCGTCGTCAACAGTGACGACGTCGCGCATACCGTGACGTCAAAGGTCAAGGGGCAGTTCGACGTCAAGGTCGGCGGCAACGCGCAGGCGACGTTCACCGCACCCACCACGCCGGGCCGCTACCCGTACTACTGTGTGTATCACCCGGGGATGGTCGGTGTCCTGATCGTCCAGTAAGCGGTCAGCGCGGGGGCGTCCAGCTGACCGGCAGGCGCTTGATGCCGTGGATGAACTGCGACCACAACCGGTCGGGCTCGTCGGTGGCCGTCAGATCGGGGACGCGGCGGTGAATCTCCTCGAACGCCACCGCGATCTCGCGACGGGCCAGATTCGCGCCCAGGCAGAAGTGTGCGCCACCGCCGCCGAAGCCCAGGTGCGGATTGGGGTTGCGGTGTACGTCGAACAGCCACGGGCGGTCGAATTTCGCCTCGTCCCGGTTGGCCGAGCCGTACCACAGCGTAACCTTCTGCCCGGCTTGCATTTTCACGCCGCTCAGCTCGAAGTCCTGCGTCAGGGTCCGGCGCATGTACACGACGGGGGAGGCCCAGCGGATGATCTCCTCGACCGCCGTGGGTGCCACCGCGTCGTAATCGGACCACCACTGGTCCCGCTGCTCCGGGAACCGGCTGAGCGTCAGCACCCCGTGGCTGATCGCATTGCGCGTGGTCTCGTTCCCCGCGACCACCAGCAGGATGAAGAACGACGCCACCTCGCTCGAGGTGAGTCGTTCGCCGTCGACCTCGGCCTGCACCAGGGCGGTGGTGAGGTCGTCGTGGGGGTTGACGCGCCGGTCATCGGCCAAGGCGGTGGCATAGCCGCCGATGTCCATGGCGCAACGGAAGAACTCCTCGTAATCGGTGGTCAGATCGGGATCGCCGAAGCCGAGAATGATGTTGGTCCAGTGGAAGATCCGTTCGTGATCCGGCTCCGGGATGCCCATCATGTCGCAGATGATCTGCAGCGGCAGGGGACCGGCCAGGTCGGCCACGATGTCGCCGTGGCCGTCGGGATGGCGCTCGATCATCGACTCGACCAGACTCCGCGCCCGGTTGCGCACCGAGGCCTCCGTCCGCGCCACCACTTTCGGGGTGAACGCGCTGCGCACGATGTTCCGCAGCCGCGTGTGCCGCGGGTCGTCCATCACGATCATCGAGCCGAAATACTCGGCCAGTTCCGGCGTCTGCTCGGGGATCGTGATGCCGTCGGCGGAGCTGAAGATGTGTGGGTGGCGGCTGGCGAAGAACACGTCGTCGTAGCGCGTGAGGGCCCAGTGGCCGGGGCCCGTTTCAAATCCCTCCTGGGCCAGTTCGCCGTGGAAGGCGATGGGTGCCTCGCGCCGCAGCGTGGCGAACGCACCGTCCCGGAACCCGTCGTTCCGGCCCCAGAACCGGACCGAACCGAGGTCGATGTCGGACAGTGCGAGGTCCGCCGGCGGTGCGCCGTTGTCGAGTAACGCGATGGCCATCCTCGGAGCGTAAAGCCCGGTCGTACCGCACCGCGGGAGAATCGGCTGCGAACTGTCCACCGGACGTGATAGTTCCTTGTGGTGCGCAACCCACATGCAGGACAACCGTTTACGACCTCCGATGAGGACATCGCCCGCGCTCTGCTGGACGTCAGCATCCCCACGCTGATGCTGTCGCTGGTGCACATGTCCGGTGATCCGGAGCTGATCCGCGGTGCCCTGCGCCCTGCCGGGCTGTTCCTCAACGAGGTCCAGGGCTACATGTCCGAGGACGACAAAGCGGCGGTGCGTGCCCTGGCGCTGAAGGTGATCACCGACTACCGCGACCGCGGCTGCCCCGAGCCGGAACCGATCGGCGCCGAGCTGCTCAAGGAGATGATGGAGTGGCTGGTCTGCGAACCGGTCCCCGACGAATACGTGCCGATGGTGCTGGAGGAGATGGAGCTCGACGGTACGGACGTCCGCGCCGGCGCCGCCGGACGTGACGCCGGATCGGCCGCGGACTTTCCGGTCGTCGTCATCGGCTGCGGCGAATCCGGACTGCTCGCCGGTATCCGCTTGAAAGAGGCCGGAATTCCGTTCACCATCATCGAACGCGCCGCCGGTGTCGGTGGCACCTGGTGGCACAACAGCTATCCCGGCGCCCGTGTCGATGTCGGAAACCACTTCTACTGCTACAGCTTCGAACCCAGCGACCACTGGACGCAGTTCTTCGCCGAACAGCCCGAACTGCAGGCGTATTTCGAACGCATCCTGGACCAGTACGGCATCCGCCCGCACGTGTGGTTCGAGACCGAGGTCACCGGCGCGACATGGGACGAGGCCACCGCGACATGGCAGGTGGCCCTCCGCACCGCGGACGGGTCGGCCGAGACGGTGTCGGCGCGCGCCGTCATCAGCGCCGTCGGGCAGCTCAACCGTCCGTATCTGCCGCCCATCTCGGGACGCGACGAATTCGAGGGCCCGTCGTTCCACTCGGCGCAGTGGGATCACGACGTCGACCTCACCGGCAAGCATGTCGCGATGGTCGGCGCCGGTGCCAGCGGCTTTCAGATCGCGCCGTCGATCGCCGGGAAAGTCGCTTCGCTCAACATCTTTCAGCGCACCGCGCAATGGATGTTCCCCAACCCCAACTATCACGCCAGGGTCGGCGACGGCGTCAAGTGGGCGCTGAAGCACCTGCCGTTCTACGGCCGCTGGTACCGGTTCCTGCTGTTCTGGCCCGGCTGCGACAAGGGTCTTGCCGCAGCGCGCGTCGACCCGGACTATCCCGACCAGCAACGCGCGGTGAGCGAGATCAACGATGTCACCCGAATCATGTTCACCGAGTGGATCAAAGGGCAGATCGGTGACAACCCGGACCTGCTGGCCAAGGTCATCCCCGACTACCCGGCGACGGGCAAACGCACGTTGC
Organism: Mycobacterium toneyamaense; assembly: GCF_055384815.1. Taxonomy (NCBI): domain Bacteria; kingdom Bacillati; phylum Actinomycetota; class Actinomycetes; order Mycobacteriales; family Mycobacteriaceae; genus Mycobacterium; species Mycobacterium toneyamaense. The sequence goes on along the minus strand of NZ_AP040333.1, from coordinate 3,371,475 downwards.
AGGACAACGGAAGCTGGCTGCAGACGCTCACACAGGACCACGTCGAACTCATCCGCACGCCCATCGCGCGCATCGAACGCGACGCCGTCGTGACGGTCGACGACCAGCGCCATCAGGCTGACGTCATCGTGTACGCCACCGGATTTCACGCCGGAAAAGTGTTGTGGCCCATGACCATCATCGGGCGTGACGGCCGGGTGCTGGCCGAGCAGTGGGGTGAACGGCCCACCGCGTATCTCGGCATCACGGTCCCGGGCTTCCCGAATTTCTTCTGCATGTACGGGCCCGGCACCAATCTCGCCAGTGGCGGCAGCCTGATCTTCCATTCGGAATGCCAGATGCGTTACATCGCAGAATGTCTGGACCTGCTGCTGGCCGGCCGCGGGCGGTGGATGGAACCGCGGCCCGAGAAGCTCGACGACTGGGTGCAACGCAGCCAGGCCGAGATGCGCACCATGGTGTGGTCGCAGCCGTCCATCCGGCACTCGTTCTACAAGAACGCCGACGGCGACATCTACACGCTCAGCCCGTGGCGTCTGGTCGACTACTGGACGTGGACGCGTACCGCCGACCCGGAGGACTACACCTTCGGGTGAGCGGCCGGCGCATCAGCTGTTGACGGCCTCGTCGTCCGGCAGGTCGTGCCGGACCACCCGCACGCGCCCGTGCGGCAGGCACGCGGCGTAGCCATGGTGCTTGCCGTAGAGCTCCCACGAGGTGTGTTCCTGGTCGGTGGGCACGTCGATGCGGTGTCCGTCGGCGAACGCCAGGTGCAGGCTGCCGTTGTCCTCCCACTCGGCGTGCGTGCATTTCTGGCCGGCGAAATCGAACAACGGCCGCTCTTGCTTGCGCACGTCGGCCGGGTTGATCGCGACGACTTCCTGCGGGTCGGTCTCGGTGGCAGGCAGGGTCAGGGCCAGCGGTGCCGAGATGACGAGCTCGTTGTAGTCCTCCAGGTCCAGCACCAGTCCGTCGCGGAAGGAGATCCGCTGCACTGCGCATCCTTTAATCCACTGTTCGGTCATAATCCACTGTGTTACGACCTGGCCCGCTGCGCAAGATCGCGCGGGGCAGCGCCGCGCTAGCGGTTGACGAGGGGGAAGGCGACCGCGCAGCCGGATTCGATGGAGTGCGTCCAGGCGTCCTGCTCGGCAGAGGCCCGCAGGTGGCGGCGCCGTGCGGTCCAGCCGCAGGTGCAGGTCGCATAGGACCAGCAGAGGCCGCGAACATGTACGCCCACTTCGCCGTGGGATACCGCGGTGGGCGTGGTGAGTGCCGGTGCCGTCATGATGCTGACCTCCTGGCTGGTCTTGCCGACAATTGTCCCGCCGCCCCGCCACGGGAACCAGTAGCGACAGGTCACAACTAGGCCACTGGATTACCGCATGTGCCTGCCGTCAAACCTCACGGTGACCGGCGGGCCACGCCGAGCGGCGGCGGCGAAGATGGCTAATACTGATAACGGTTTGAACACAGCGCCGTGGACGACTGGCAAATCATCGCAGGTCGGTGGCTTGCGGACGGGTGCGTTGTGGCCCGGGTAACGGGTAAGGTCACCGGTCAAAGGGTGGCTTGTCTCACCACGATTCCGGATAGTTCCCGCACGCCGAAGCGCGCGTCATCGCCGGTCGTGCGTCGCCACCATGCGTTTTTTTGAAGGGGTTGTTTGCGTGGACGCGGTGCTCGGTTTGGCCATGACTCCGTCATCCATGGGCCTGGTCCTGGTCGAGGGCAATGACGTCGACGGGTTCACCATGGACCACGACGCCGTCGAGATCATGAACTCCGGCGACGCCACCGCCGCCGTGCTGCGCAGCGAGGCCCTGGCGGCGACGCGTGGGCTGCGGCTCAAGTCGATCGGGCTCACGTGGAGCGACGATGCCGACGCCGAGGCCTCGATGCTCATGCAGTCGCTGTCCGAGTCCGGTTTCGACAACGTGGTGCCGGTGCGGTTCCCGGAGGCCAACGAGGCAGTGGCCCGCGGCATCGCCGACGCGCTGGGCTGTGGGACCACCGCGGTGTGCACCATCGAGCCCGAATTCGCGATCACCATGATCGTGCATGCGGCGAGCGGCGCCGTTCACACGGCCGTGAACCACACCATCGGCTCCCGCGCCGGCCTGACCAGCTGGCTCAGCGCGGTGTTCGCCCGCGCGGACTGGCAGCCGGAGGCACTCGTGGTCATCGGATCCGCCGGCAACTTCGAGGCCATCCTGCCGGGGCTGCAGGACGCGCTGTCGGTGCCGGTGTTCACGCCGGAAGAAGCGGATCTGGCCCTGGCCCGCGGCGCGGCGCTGGTGTCGGTGCGGTCGGGCGACTCCGACCTGTCCGAGCCGTACTACTTCGGTGACCAGCCGCGACCCGACGAATGGGCCGGCCAGGATTTCGGCTGGGATCCGACCTTCGATGCCTTCGAGCAGGAATTCGAGGGACCCGTCTTCGCGCCGACCGGCCGGCATCGGTCGAGCGGTTCCTCGCGGTGGGAGCAGCTGTCGAGCTCGCCCGCCCTGCCCCTGACCATGCTGGCCGTCGGGTCCACGGCGTTCGTGGCGTCGGTGTCGATGGCCGTCACGATGCAGTTCCTGCCGTCGCGCGGCGCCTCGACGCCCGTCACCAAGAGCCCGCGGCCCGCGGCCGCCGAGCAGGCGGTCGCGCCGGCCGAGCCTCCGGCGGTGCACGTGGCGCCCGCTGCCGAGCCGTCGGCCGAGCTGTTGGCGCCCGTCGAGGCGCCGCTGCCCGATGCGCCGATTGTCGAGCCGCAGGCGGCTCCCGTCGTCGAACCCGAACCGGCCGTGCACCCCGACGGTGTGCCGGCAGCCGACGCGCCGCCCGCGGCCACGGATATCCCGCCGGTGGAGATGCCGGCGAATTCGGTGGCGGTCGCAGTACCGGCCGACGCCCCGGCTCCGGCGGCCCCGGCGCCTGGCGATGTCGCCCCGCCCGCCGAGCCCGTCGCTCCGCCGCAGTAAACCCCGGAGTGCGGCTAACGAAAGTAACGCCGGCGTCGAACTACGATATGTAGTGAACGTATCTCGGACCTGAGGATGGACCCCTTGCCCAAAACTGTGCGTTATGCGCTGGCCGTCGCCGCATCTGCGGTGATGATGCTGAGCGGCCCTGTGGGTGCTGCCGTCGCGGCATTGCCCGAGTCCCTCCCGGTCGCCACGATCACGCCGAGCAGCGGCGACGTGGTCGGTGTCGGAATGCCCGTCACCGTGACCTTCGGTCAGCCGGTCGCCGACCGGGGGCGCGCCGAGCGCACCATCGAGTTCTCGTCGCCGAAGATGACCAAGGCGCCCGCAGGCACGTTCGCGTGGCTGGCCGACAACAAGGTGCAGTTCACGCCCAGCACCTACTGGCCGGCGCATTCGACCATCAAGGTGTCGGTCGGCGGGGCCAAACAGTCGTTCGGGACCGGAGCGGCCACCCTCGGCGTCGCGAGCATCAGCGGGCACACCTTCACGGTGAGCATCGACGGCCAGGTCGTGAAGACCATGCCGGCGTCCATGGGCAAGCCCAAGCACCCCACCCCGGTGGGTTCGTTCACGGCCATGTCGAAAGAAAGCCCCGTGGTCATGGACTCGCGGACCATCGGCATCCCGCTCAACGACCCTGAGGGCTACAAGCTGACGGTCTACTACGCGGTCCGGGTCACCTCGGGCGGCGTCTACGTCCACGCGGCTCCGTGGTCGGTTGCGCAGCAGGGCAATTCGAACGTGAGCCACGGCTGCATCAACCTGAGCACCGACAACGCGTCCTGGTACTACAACCAGGTGAACATCGGCGACCCGATCGTCGTCAACGCGTAGCGCTCTCGCGGATCGCCTGCGCCGTCGCGTCATCGGCGGGCAGGAACGCTTCGATGCTCAACTCCGCGGCGGTCAGGTCCAGCGCGGTGCCGAATGTGGTGACGGTGCTGAGGAATGTCAGCACCGTGCCATCCGGACCGTCGATCTCCAGCGGCACCGCGACGCCGCCGAGATCGGACGATGCGACGTCCCCGCCGGGGTAGGCCTCGATCTCGGTGAGCAGATCGTGAAGCTCGGCCGACGCGCTACCGGCGACTTCACGGCGCAGTCGGCCGATCACGTGGTGCCGCCACTGCCCGAGATTGCGGATTCGGGGAGCCAGACCATCCGGGTGCAGCGAAATGCGAAGGGCGTTCGGCGGATTCAGCAACTCGGGCGCCACGCCCTCGAGCAGCACGGCGGTGCCGGCGTTGGCCGCGACGATGTTCCACAGGTGGTCGACTGCCAGGCACGGGAACGGCTCGTATGCGGCGAGGACACGATCGATCCCGGTGCGCACCGCGCTCATCTCCGGGTCGTCGAGTGAGCGCTCGGCGTACACCGGTGCGTGACCCGCGGCCATGAGCAGCCGGTTCTGTTCTCGCGCAGGAACATTCAGCACAGTACCGAGCTTGAGCACCATGGCTCGGCTCGGCGTCGACCGGCCGGTCTCGATGAAGCTGAGATGGCGGGCCGACACGTCGGCCTCGATGGCGAGGTCGAGCTGGCTGATGCGCCGCCGCTGGCGCCACTGCCGCATGAGCTCTCCGAAGGGTTGCGGCGAACGTGTCGGGGCAGCGCTGGTGACGGTCACGAATCCAGTGTCGCGGTTGTGCGTCCCCGTGGCGACTACCTGCCAGGTAATTGCGGCGATTACCTGACGGGGACAGTCTCGAATTGCCCGACAACGCAGTAGGAGGCGATCGAGATGCGCACCACCCACTCGGCAACCGAACCGGCGGCGCCGGCGCCGCCGGTCTGGCTACGGGCCGTCATGGCAGCCGACCGAACCGGATCGGCCTGGTACGTCGGTACCGGTTTCTTCTTCGCGCCGCTGCTGATGCTGGTATCGCCGTGGCCCGTGCTGACGACCGTGCTGTGGGTGGTCATCGCGGTCACCGGCTTGTGGCTCGGCCTGCTCGGCGTCGCGATGGCGACCGGCCTCGCCATGGTGCTGCGCTCCGGCCAGGAGCTGTCCGACGACTACTGGCAGTCGCTGCTCGACTATCCCGATCGGCCCAAGGTCACCGCGCGACAGCTGATTTCGCGTTAGCTCCGGTGTAGTCGACCTGCCAGTGCTTGATGCCGTTGAGCCAGCCCGACCGCAGCCGCTCCGGCTCACCGAGCGGACGCAGATCCGGCATGTGGTCGGCGATCGCGTTGAACATCAGGTCGATGGTCATGCGGGCCAGATTCGCCCCGATGCAGTAGTGGGCGCCGGTCCCGCCGAAGCCGACGTGCGGGTTGGGGTCGCGCATGATGTTGAACGTGTACGGGTCGTCGAACACCTCTTCGTCGAAGTTGGCCGACCGGTAGAACATCACCACCCGCTCGCCCTTCTTGATCGGCACGCCGCCGAGCTCGGTGTCCTGCGTCGCGGTGCGCTGGAACGAGGTGACCGGCGTCGCCCAGCGGACGATCTCGTCGGCTGCCGTCGCCGGACGTTCCCGCTTGAACAGTTCCCACTGGTCCGGGTGTTCCGCAAAGGCCATCATGCCCTGGGTGATGGTGTTGCGGGTGGTCTCGTTGCCCGCCACCGCCAGCAGGATGACGAAGAAACCGAACTCGTCGTCCGAGAGCTTGTGGCCTTCGACGTCGGCCTGCACCAGCCGGGTCACCAGGTCGTCGCGCGGGTTGGCGCCGCGGTCGGCCGCCATGGCCATGCCGTACATGATCAGTTCAACCGACGCGGTGATGGCGTCGTTGCCGGCGAATTCGGGGTCCATGTCGCCGACCATCTGATTGGACCAGTGGAACAGCTTCTTGCGGTCTTCCTGCGGCACGCCCATCAGTCCGGCGATCGCCTGGAGCGGCAGCTCACAGGACACCTGTTCGACGAAATCGCCGTACCCCTGGGTGGCTGCCTCCTGCACGATCTGCTGCGCGCGCCGGCTCAGTTCGTCCCGCAGCAGTTCGATGGCCCGCGGGGTGAACATGCGCGAGATGATCTTGCGCAGGTGGGTGTGATGCGGTGCGTCCATGTTCAGCAGCACGAACTTGCCACGCTCGATCTGCTCGGTGACCGTGCCGTCCTGGTAGCGGGGGATGGCCGTCTTCACCTGGCTGGAGAACACGTCGCTGCGGCGGGACACCTCCTTGACGTCCTTGTGCCGCGTCACCACCCAGTAGCCACCGTCGTCGAAGCCGCCCTTGCCCATGGGTTGTTCGTTCCACCAGATCGGCGCGACGTGGCGCAGTTCGGCCAGCTCCGCGACCGGGAGCCGCTGGGCGTAGATATCGGGGTCTGTGAAGTCGAATCCGGCCGGGATGTTGGGTGCCGTCATGTGACGCTCCTCACTCTGCAACGTGTTCCAATTTAGTACCGCGTGCCGGTCGGAGCCGCAAGGTTATGCCGATAATTCGGCTCGGATTCTGGGGGAATGCCGACGCGACCCGAACCGGGGAGCACTATTCGTCGTAGCCGATGCGCCCGAGGTGGGCTCGTCGCGGCGCTGGACCCGATCCCGGATTCGTACGGCCGCACCACATTGATCCGGCAAATTCCCAGCAATACCGCAGTCACCTGTAGCACCATTGGTTACCGGAGACGGACGGGAGGGCAACACATGAGAATCCTGGACAGCGTCAAATTCCGCGCCGTGGGTCTGGCCTGCGCAGCGTTGCTGCTGCCGGTCGCCCCGGCCGCCTGGGCCGACGACACCGCGGCGGTCGACCAGTCGGCCGCGCCGATCGATCCGCCGGCGGCGCCCGCGGATCCCAAGCCGGCACCGGTCGGGAAGCCCGTCCCGGTGGCGAACGCCGCGCCGGTACCGCACCTGTCCAGTCCCGAGAATCTGCCGCCGTACACCACGACCACCGCGGAGGGGTCGCAGGACACCGACCAGCTGTCGTATCTGCGCGACGTCTGGCACGCCGTCCAGGAGCGCGAGATCAGCCCCAAGCAGGCCCTCGTGCTGCTCGCGCAGCGCCCCATGGACGCCGATGCGGCACCGCCCGCGGGGCTGCCCGCCGGTCCGCAGGCGCCGGTTGCGGCTCCGCCGCCCGCTGCTGACGCTCCGGTCGGTTAGGTCGGCCGGCCCGCGTCGCGCACGGCCGTCAGCGCCTGGCTGACCACCCGGTAGCACTCACACGCGATCTGCCGGAGCGCGACGCGGTCGAGAATCTCGATGTTGCCGCGCCGGTAGATGATCAAGCCATCGCGCTGCATCCGTGCCGCCGTCTCGGAGATGGTCGGGCGCTGCACGCCCAGCATCTGCGAGAGGCTTTCCTGCGTGCTCGAGAACTGTTGGCAGTCGTACCGGTCATGCGCGGCCAGCAACCAGCGCGCCAACCGTGCGCGCACCGAGTGCGCGCTCGTGCACAGCACGTTCTGCGCCGTCTGGATCAGCAGATAGTCGGTGAACCGGTCGATCGCGTCATGCCACGGGCCGCCTTCGGTGGTCAGCTGCAGAAACTCCGCGACCGGAACGTGTGCGGTATCGCCGGCACACCAGCAGACGACGGTCTGGCGGCTGTTGCGCGCACCCAGGTGGCCGGCGACGCCGACCAGGCCCTCGGAGCCGACGGTGCCCACTTCGATCCCGGCGCCGTGCTCGGACTCGGCCAGGACCGAATAGACCGAATCGAGCGGAAAATGGATGTGACTCAACGGGTTTCCGGCCCGTTGGGCCACGTGGCCGATAGGGCTGAAGTCGATCTGGATGTGCGGCAGCAATCGGTCGAGTCGGTCGCTGTCGAAGGTTGCGAGCACGGCATTGCGGTGCAGATCGCTCAGCTGAACCTCCGTGCCCACTCAAGCAAGCTACTCGACGGGTGCGTCGTCCCGATACGAACAGTTAACGGCGCGTCGGTGATTTGCTATGTCAGAGAGCTGACATAGCGGCTACTATTTGCGGGCCGACCGTCAGCGCGGCCCGGCATAGCCCTCATAGAGATCAATGATTGGTTTTTCCGTATGCCTGATGCAGTGGCCGATGACGCCGATGCCGACAACGCGTCTGAACACTGGGAAGTCGCGGCGGTCCTGGCCGGCGGTGACTCGCCGAAAGCCGGCGGATTCACGTTCTTCGTCGCCGATCAACGGTGGGTGTGGTCCGACGAAGTGGCGCGGATGCACGGCTACGCGCCGGGGCAGGTGGAGCCCACGACCGAGTTGCTGCTGAGTCACAAGCACCCCGACGACCGGGCCCGGGTGGCCGAAATTCTCGACCGGGTGCGGTCGGGAGGGCTGTTCAGCAGCCGGCACCGGATCATCGACGTCAACGGCAAGACACATTGGATGGTGGTGGTCGGTGACCACGTGACCGACGAGTCGGGTGAAGTGATCGGGACGCAGGGCTACTACGTCGATGTCACCGAAACCATGCAGGCCGACCTGACGTCCGAGATCAAAGAGGTCGTCAAGTCCCGCGCCACCATCGAGCAGGCCAAGGGCATCCTGATGGCGGCCTACGGCATCGACGCCGACCGCGCGTTCGACATCCTCACGTGGCGCTCGCAGATGACCCACGTCAAAGTCAAGACCGTTGCGGGACAGTTTCTCGAGGCGGTCATGCGAGAGGGACTGTCGCCCGAGAGCGTCAGCACCATCGACCGGCTGCTCCTGCCGGGCGACCCGGTCGCCAGCTGATCAGGCCGTCAGCGCCTCGATCCGGGCCGGCACGTGCTTGTGCCACGGGGTACCCGCGAACGCATCGCGCCAGTCCGCCGACGTGAGGTCGTTGGGCGCCACGCCGGGCACCCGCTTCTCGCCGTCGGCTTCGGTGAAGTCCACGCCGAACCCGTTGGGCAGCGAGGCGTGGCCGGGCAGCATGACGTCGGTGACCTCCACGGAAGCTTCCGCGGTCCCGGCGGCCGTCGTGATCCGGGCCCGCCCGCCGTCGACCAACCCGAGTGCCGCGGCGTCTTCCACGCTGACCCGCAGTGCGCCGTCGGCGTCGCGCTTGCGCCAGCCCGGATCCCGGATGATGTCGTTGGCGGTGAACGCCCGGCGCTCACCGGCCGACAGCACGATGGGGTATTCGTCGGAGGTCAGCGGCGGCCGGTCGGTGGCGAGCGCACCGAGTTCGGCGAGCATCTCGGGTATCTCGAGGGCGAACCGGCGGTCGGTGTGCGTCACCAGGCTCCAGTCGTCCTCGTACTCGTGCACCGTGAACGTCACCCTGGACCGGCCTTCGAGGATCGCGGTGAACAGCGCGTTGCCGTCCGCATGGCCGGCCCGGCGGACCGCATCGGGGTACGTCATCGCGGTCTTCTGCGCCAGCCCCCACAACGCGGCCGCTCCAGCCAGTCCGTCCGGCAGCGTCGGACCCAGCGTCTCGTACAGCACATAAGGCAGCACGCGGCCCAGTGCCGGGTTGGCGCCCACCGCGCCGAAGAACGCCCCGAGATACGCGTCGAGGCCCTCGCGGGCGGCCCGGCGCAGCGGGTCGAGTTCCGCGTCGTCGACGACGCCGAGGGCGCGCACCAGCCGCGCCCAGATCTCCGGCTCGGGCAGGGTGCCGGGCAGCGGTGTCAGGAGGGGGTGGCGCAGATGAAAGGTGTTGTGCGGGAACTCGAGATTGAAGAAGGTCGCCTCGGGCTTCTCGAACTGGCTCGCCGCGGGCAGCACGTAGTGGGCCAACCGGGCGGTCTCGGTCATCGCGACATCGATGACCACCAGCAGTTCCAGCGCGCCGAGCGCGTCGCGCACCGCGTTCGAGTCCGCGATGGAGTGCGCGGGGTTGCTGCTCTCGACGATCATCGCGCGGAAGCGGTCCGGATGGTCGGTCAGGATCTCCTGCGGCACGACGTTGGACGGCAGCAGCCCGGCGATGATGGGAGCGCCCGTCACCGGCGAACGGCCGACGCCACCGGCGGCGAACAGGGGAGCGAACGACGAATGCAGGTGCTGGCCACCGCGTTTGGCGAAGTTGCCGGTGAGGATCCACAACATCTTGTTCAGGTACGAGCACAGGGTGCTGTTGGGTGCCTGCTGGACACCGAGGTCCTCGAACACCGAAACGCTTGTCGCACCGGCAATCCGGCGCGCTGCGGCGCGCAACAGCTCGGCGTCGACGCCGCAGCGCTGGGCGAACTCGTCGACGTCCACGGCGCGCAGCGCCTCCCGCACCGGCTCGACGCCCGTGACGTGTTCGGCGAGAAACGCCTCGTCGCACAGGTTTTCCTGAACCAAAACCGCGGCCAGGGCCGACAGGCACCACGCGTCCGTCCCGGGCCGTACCCGCAGGTGGAAGTCGGCCATCTTGGCGGTGTCGGTGCGGACCGGATCGATGACGATCATCGACCGCTGCGGGTCTTTCGCGATGTCCTGCAGCACGGTCCGGGCCCGCGGAAAGCTCTGTGACATCCACGGGTTCTTCCCGATGAACACCGACACCTCGGCGTGCTCGAACTCGCCGCGGGTATGTCCGCCGTAGAGCTGGGCGTCGACCCAGAACTCACCGGTCTTCTCCTGTGCCAACGCATTCGACCGGTACCGGCTGCCGAGCGCCTTGAGGAACGCGCCGCTGTAGGCGCCACCCAGGTGGTTACCCTGACCGCCGCCGCCGTAGTAGAAGATCTTGTCGCCGCCGTACTCGTCGCGGATCCGCGAGAAGCCCTCGGCGATCTCGGAAATGGCGGTGTCCCAGTCGATTTCCTCGTAGGTGCCGTCGGGGCGCCGGCGCATCGGCGAGGTGAGGCGGTCGCGGTTGTTCTGGTAGTGGTCCAGCCGCAGGGCCTTGTTGCAGGTGTAGCCCTGCGAGGCCGGATGTGCCTTGTCCCCACGGATTTTCGACAGGGTGCGGCCGTCGAGTTGGACGACGATGCCGCAGTTGCACTCGCACAGGATGCAGGCGGTCGACTGCCACTCCTGGGTCTGGGTCATGAGGACGCCTTTCGTTCCGAGTCGGTCGTGGCAGTCACGAGGGCGCGCAGCTGCCGATGCACGAGGTCCAATGGGGTGGTGGAGCCGGTGGTGCGGGCCACCAGCACGGCGCCTTCGATCGCGGTGGTGGCGAGCATGGCCAATTCGGCGGCTTGTTCGGCGGACACGCCGTCGGCCCGTAGCTGCTCTTCGAGCTGGGCGAGCCAGCGGGTGAAAGCGGCGGCGGCGCGTTCGATGACGGGCGGGTTGTCGGCCTCGACGGCGACCGCCACCACCGGGCAGCCGGCCCGGTATCCGGACTCGGTGAGTTGGGAGCGGAAGCCGTCGACCAGCACGTCGAGTGCCTCGAGTGCGGTGCCGGCCTTGGCGATCCGGCGGGCGATGTACTCGCCCGCGAAATCGATTGTCTCGCAGAGTAGTTGGGTGCGGCCGCCGGGGAAGTGGTGGTACGCCGAACCGCGCGGTGCCCCGCTGTGGGCGAGTACATCCGAGATGGCCGTCGACTGCGCGCCCCGCTCACGGATGAGCAGCGCGGCAGACACGATCATGCGTTCACGGGGACCAGCCATCCGCGCCCTTCCGTCGGATTATGTATGCAACCATACATAATCCGACGGCATGGGTCCATCCCCGCGTGGCAGACACACTTACGCCTCGGATCGCAGCCGCATGGTGACTGCAATCCGAGGCGCAAATGACGTCATGCCGGCCGCCGGCGCACACCGGCGGCCTCTATCACACGGACGCGGCTTCGTTCAGCTCCTCGAGCCGGCCGGTGGCCTCCAGGTACTCCCGCACCCAGCGCTCGATCACCGCGGAGGTCTTCTCGACCTTGGTGAACTGGCCGACCACCTGGCCGACCGGGTTGAACGCGACGTCGACGCTCTCGTTCGGGTACTTGTGCGTGGCCGCCACCGCCATGCCGGAAACCATGTACTGCAAGGGCATTCCGAGCGGCTTCGGGTTGCCTTCCTTCTCCCAGGCCTCGGTCCAGTCGTTGCGCAGCATCCGGGCCGGCTTGCCGGTGAACGACCGGCTGCGCACGGTGTCCTTGCTGCTGGCCTTGGCGTACGCGGCGTGCTGCTGCTCGGAGTGCTCGCTCTCTTCGACCATCACCCACTGCGAACCGGTCCACGCGCCCTGCGCGCCGAGCGCCAGCGCCGCGGCGATCTGCTGGCCGCTGCCGATGCCACCGGCGGCCAGCACCGGGACGGGCGCGACCTCCTTGACCACCTGCGGCCACAGCACGATCGAGCCGATCTCGCCGCTGTGCCCGCCGGCCTCGCCGCCCTGGGCGATGATGATGTCGACGCCCGCGTCGGCGTGCTTACGGGCCTGCGACGGCGAGCCGCACAGCGCGGCGACCTTGCGGCCCTCGGCGTGGATGTGGTCGATCATGTCCTTCGGCGGGGTGCCCAGCGCGTTGGCGATCAGCGTGCACTTCGGGTGCTGCAATGCGACCTCGACCTGCGGGGTGGCGGTGGCCTCGGTCCAGCCCAGCAGCTGCAGGGCGTCGTCGTCACTGTGGTCGACCGGCACCCCGTGATCGGCGAGCAGCTTCTTCGCGAAATCCAGGTGCTCCTGCGGCACGAGGGCGTTGAGCTGCTTCTTGAGCACCTCCGGATCCAGGTCGACCTGGTCCATGCCCTCGTACTTGTTGGGGATGACGATGTCGACGCCGTACGGATGGTCGCCGATGTTCTCGTCGATCCACTTCAGCTCGATCTCGAGCTGCTCGGGGGAGAAGCCGACGGCGCCCAGGACGCCGAAGCCACCGGCTTTGCTGACTGCCACGACCACGTCGCGGCAGTGGGTGAAGGCGAAGATCGGGTATTCGATGCCGAGTTGGTCGCAGATAGCGGTGCGCATGGGGATTCCTTGTGCTGGGGTCGAGGCAGGAGCGGCAAAACTGAAACGTGTTCTAATTTAGTACCGCGTGACGGTCCGGCGCGCAAGGCTACGCGCAGATTTGGGCCCAGATTTCGGGCGACGGCCGTTCCAGAACGTCAGCGACGCACGAGTCGTCGTAGCCAGCCGGGCCGGTCGCTGGACGGGGCCGCCGCGCGGACCACGGTCCAGCCGAGCCGCTCCGCTTCGGCTGCCAGCCCGGGCCGCGGGTTCACCGGAATCGGGTGCCCCACGACGTGCATCAGCGGCAGGTCCTCGTCGCCGTCGGCGTAGAAGTAACTCTGTTGCAGGTCAACGTGATTGGCCTGGCTGAACGCCTCGACCGCCGCGGCCTTGCGGTGGCCCCAGACGATGGGCCGCACGATGTCGCCGGTGAGGGTGCCGTCGCCGTCGACGGTGAAGTGATTGCAGATGACGTGCTCGACGCCGAGGTAGCGGGCCAGCGGCATGACATGCATGGTCAGGGCCGACGAACTCAGCACCACCGTGTGCCCGGAGCGCTGGTGGGCGCGCACGACCTCGCGCATCGTCGGGAAAATCCTGGCCTGTACGTGGCTGTGGAACAGCTGCTCGCCGAGCGACTCCTGTTCGGCGAGAGACTCACCGCGCAGGTAACCGGCGGCGCGCACCAGCAACCGCTCGAACTCCATGCGGCCCAACTTGTATCGCACCGTCGCTTCGAGAATTCCGGTGAGCTCGCCGAAGGCCGCCTGCCGCTGCCGGAACCGGTGGGCCGCGTGCACCGTCGCGATGAAACCGGACACCAGCGTGCCGTCGACGTCGAAGAACGCGCCCACATTCGAGCTGTTCGCGCCAAGGTCACCGGCGGCGGCCGCAGCGATCGGCCCCGTGATCGGTCCGGCGTTCGGCGCAGCCATGCTGACCAGTATGCCGGGCCTCCCGGCCACCCACCGGGCGGGCGGTAGCGTGACCCGTCATGGGACGCGTGGACGGAAAAGTTGCACTGATCACTGGCGGCGCACGGGGGATGGGCGCGGCGCACGCGCGGATGCTGGTCGCCGAGGGCGCCAAGGTCGTCATCGGCGACATCCTCGATGAGCCCGGCGAGGCGCTGGCCGCCGAACTCGGGGATGCCGCACGCTACGTCCATCTCGACGTCACCGACGCCGACCAGTGGGCCGCAGCGGTCGCCACCGCCACCGAACAGTTCGGTGTGCTCAACGTTCTGGTCAACAACGCCGGCATCACCGCCCTCGGCAAGATCGGTGAGTTCGACATGGCCAAGTGGCAGAAGTGCATCGACGTCAACCTCACGGGCACCTTCCTGGGCATGCAGGCGGTGGTCGCGCCGATGCGGGAGGCCGGTGGCGGCTCGATCATCAACATCTCGTCCATCGAGGGCATGCGCGGCGCGACGCTGCTGCATCCGTACGTCGCGTCCAAGTGGGCGGTGCGCGGGCTGACCAAATCGGCGGCCATCGACCTGGGCAAGGACAAGATCCGGGTCAACGCGGTGCTGCCCGGTTTCATCCGCACGCCGATGACCAAATACTTTCCCGACGACATGATGACCGCGCCGCTGGGCCGGCCCGGACAGTCCGACGAGGTAGCGACCTTCGTGGTGTTCCTGGCCAGTGACGAATCGTCGTTTGCCACCGGCAGCGAGTTCGTCGTCGACGGCGGCCTGACGACCGACGTGCCACACAAGTTCTGACCTCAGCGATTCCGGAACTGCCGGTCTGACGGGGCACAATGAGGTGCCCCCACATCGCGCATTCGGTTGTAGAAGCGCGTTCAGATGCTGATGTTCTCGGAGGGAGCAGGGCTATATCAACCGAGTTGCGCCGCGGTGCAGTGCTGGGTGCCGTCATGTCTCTGGTGCTGCTGTTCGCGTGCACCGGTGATCTGCCGCGCCTGCTGAGGCCCATGAGCGCGGCCGCCGAAGTGGAGCTCGCGCAGGGCTGGCAGCTGTCCTCCGCGCAGGGCATGGTGGCCACCGGAGCGCAGCTCAGCGTCGACGGATTCCCGGCCGCCGGTCCCGGCTGGCACCAGGTGCGGCACATGCCGTCCACGGTGCTGCAGGCGCTGCAGGACGACGGCACCTATCCGGACCTCTACTACGGCGACAACCTGCTGACCAAGGTGCCGCAGGACCTGTACAAGCAGGACTGGTGGTACCGCACCACGTTCGTCGCACCGGCCGGGCACTCGACGTACCGGCTCAACTTTCCCGGCATCAACTACCGGGCCGAGATCTGGCTGAACGGGCATCAGATCGCCGACAGCAAGCAGATCGTGGGCATGTACGTCGACCACACCCTGGACGTGTCGAAGTGGATCGACCGCGGCCGCGCCAACACCCTCGCCGTCAAGGTCACCCCGGAGCGCGCGCTGCAGGACGTCGACGGCGTGGAGCTGGCCGACAGCTGGTTCGACTGGATCAACTGGAACTACCTCGGATATCAGGGTCCCGGTAAGAACCCGGCGAACGGCAACTCGTTCGTGGCGGACCGCAACGCCGGCATTCTCAAGCCCGTCACCCTGAAGATGTCCGGCGACGTGGCGATCACCGACGCGACCGTGAACAGCCAGCTGCCGTTGCCGCGCACCGACAGCGCCCAGCTGAGTGTCCGGTCGGGTTTGACCAACTACTCCGACCAGCGGGTCAACGGCGTCGTGCGGGCGACCATCACCCGACCCGGCAAGGCGGACATCCACATCGAGCGGCCGGTGTCGCTCGGGCCGGGGGAGAGCCGCGACGTCACGTTCAGTCCCGGTGACTACGAAGCGTTGCGCCTGTCCCACCCGGACCTGTGGTGGCCGTACACAATGGGCCGGCCCGACCTGTACGACCTCCGTATCCAGTTCCTGCAGTACGGACAGGCCACCGATGAGCTGAAGCAGCGCTTCGGCATCCGGTCCATCGAGCAGGGCCGCGACGGCAGCGAGGAGTTCCCGCAGCTCGGCTCCGGCGGCAACTTCTATCTCAAGGTCAACGGCCGCGATTTCCTGGCGCGCGGGGCCACCTACACCCCGGACCTGCTGTACCGCGACGATCCCGACCGCGACAACGCCATCCTGCGCTACGTCAAGGATCTGGGTCTGAACATGATCCGGATGGAATCGAAGATTCCCGGTGCCCGCTTCATCGAACGGGCCGACGAACTGGGCATCCCGCTCATGGTGGGCTGGATGTGCTGCAACCAGTGGGAGAAGTGGCCGCAGTGGGGCCAGGAGGACCACCGGGTGGCGCAGGACAGCCTGCGCTCGCAGATCACGATGTTGCGATCGCATGCGTCGGCGTTCGTCTGGGCCAACGCCAGCGACGGGCACCCGCCCGCCGACATCCTCGAGCAGTACCACGAGATTCTGCGAAAGCTGCACTGGCAGAACGCCGTCGTCGACACAGTGTCGTCGTACACGACCGATTCGTCGGGCAATCGGCTGTGGGACGGCATCCAGATGGCCGGCCCGTACACCTGGCGGCCGCCCGCGTACTGGTTCGACGGCGAGTACGCCGCCGCCCGCGGCGCGTCGGCCGAACAGGGCGACAACGAGCACATCCCGCCGTTCGCGAGCCTGCGGAAGTTCATCCCGCCGGACAAGCTGTGGCCGATCAACGACATGTGGTACTTCCACGCCGGTTCCAACCCCGGCAACGAGGCCCTGGCGAGCATCCGCAACGCCGTCGTACAGCGCTACGGATCTTCCAGCGGCGCTGAGGAATTCACGCGCAAGGCCCAGCTCGCCCACTACGAGGCGACGCGGGCCCAGTTCGAGTCGTTCGCCGCGCTGGGCTGGGCGGACCACAAGATGACGATCTACTGGATGCTCAACAACCACTGGCCGTCGTTCTTCGGCAACATCTTCGACTACTACCTGCGGCCCGGTGGTGCGTACTACGGCGCGAAGAAGGGTCTGCAGCCGCTGTCGGTGACGTTCGATTCGTACGCCACGGGCGACCACAGCACCGCCAAGGTCAGCATCACCAACCAGAGCCCGGAGAACGCGGTGGGCCTGCGTGTGCGCACGCGGGTGTACGACATCAACGGGAACCTGCGCGACGACCGCACCAGTGACCCGTACGACGTGGCGTCCGGTGCCGCCGCGGTGGCACTGACGCTGCCGCGGGTGGTGCCCGATTCCCGGGTGTTCTTCGTCCGGTGCGAGCTGGTGAACCCGGTCGGCGAGGTCATCGCCGACAACGACTACTGGCAGTCGCAGCAGGACGACATCGGAGACCCCCGCAAGGACGTCGCCTTCGAGCTGCACCAGACCGCGTGGGCCGACATGACGCCGCTGAACTACATGACGAAGGCCCGCCTCGAGGTCAGTGCCGCCGGCACCGTGAACGGGGACGGCCAGCAGGTCGTCGACATCACGCTGCGCAACCCGACCAAGCAGGTCGCGTTCTTCGAGCGGGCCGAGCTGACCACCGCGCCGGACGCCGACGAAATCCTGCCCATCGAGTACAGCGACAACTACGTCACGGTGTATCCGGGGGAGACCGCGCATGTCCGGGGGCTGGTGCCGAAGCCGGGCGTGAACGCCGGCTGGGTGCGGGTCGGCGGCTACAACACGCCGCCCGTGACGGTCCCGGTGACCGGTGGCCGGCCACCTCAGGACGCGGCGGAGGCGGCCGCGCGGGCCTCGGTGACCGACCCTGGTCTGGCCGAGCCGGACGTCCGGCCCGCGGCGCCCGACGCGGTACCGCGGGTCCCGAGACCGGGCGCATAGGACATGATGGTGAGTCGACGTGAAGGAGAAACACATGGCTGACGAACGCTCCGCACTGGCCGAGCGCACCGCCGCAAGCGGGTGGCAGCGGCACACGGACGACCGCGTCGACGTCTACCTGCGTGGCGCGTCCCGGGTCCGCGTGATCTGGCGCGGTGACGACGCGATCAGCGGCGGCACGCGGTTCCAGGACGACATCATGGAGCAGTACACGCGCGAGCTCGACACCGTGCGCGCCTGGCTGGCGGTCTGACCGAGCCCGCAGCGCCGTACCCTGATCGCCATGGGCGTGCGTGCGGGCATCGTGGTGACCGGGACCGAAGTTCTCACCGGCCGGGTCCAGGACCTCAACGGGCCGTGGCTGGCCGACCGGCTGCTCGAACTCGGCGTCGAGCTGGCCCACATCACCATCTGCGGTGACCGGCCCGAGGACATCGAAGCGCAACTGAATTTCCTTGCCGCACAAGGTGTCGACCTGATCGTCACCAGCGGCGGCCTGGGGCCGACGGCCGACGACATGACCGTCGCCGTGGTGTCGAAGTTCTGCGGCCGCGAGCTGGTGCTCGACGAAGCGCTCGAGGAGCGCATCGCCGAGATCCTGCGGTCCTTCATGGGCCGGTTCCCGGGCGCCGATTTCGAGGCGGTCCGGGCGGCCAACCGCAAGCAGGCCCTGGTGCCGGCGGGCGACGGCGTCGAGATCCTCGACCCCGTCGGCACGGCGCCGGGTGTCGTGGTGACCCGGGCCGGCGGCGCACCGACGGTGATCGTGCTCCCCGGACCGCCCCGCGAGCTGCGGCCGATGTGGAGCCGGGCCATCGAGACGGCGACGGCGCAACGTGCGATCGCCGGCCGCACCGTCTACCGCCAGGAGACCATCCGGATGTTCGGCCTGCCCGAGTCCGGGCTGGCCGAGACGCTGCGGGAAGCCGAGACCCTGGTGCCCGGTTTCGCGGGGCTGGAGATCACGACGTGCCTGCGTCGCGGCGAGTTGGAGATCGTCACCCGCTACGAACCCGACGCCACCGACAGCTACCGGCAACTGGCCGCGCTGCTGCGTGAGCGGCATCCGCACGACGTCTTCTCCGAGGACGGTGCGCTGGTCGATGACCAAGTGGCGCAACTGCTTTCGGGCCGCACCATCGCGACGGCCGAGTCGTGCACGGCGGGCCTGCTGGCGGCCCGGCTGGCCGACCGGCCCGGCTCCTCGGCCTACCTGGCCGGCGGCGTGGTGTCGTACTCGAACGAAGCCAAGGCGGACTTGCTCGGCGTCGACCCCGCGTTGATCGCGGCCCACGGTGCGGTGTCCGAACCGGTCGCCGAGGCCATGGCGGCGGGTGCACTGCAGCGGTTCGGCGCCGACGTCGCCGTCGGCATCACCGGCATCGCCGGCCCCGGTGGCGGCAGCGACGAAAAGCCGGTCGGCACAGTGTGTTTCAGTGTCGGGCTGGCCGACGGTGCGACGCACACGCGCACGATTCACCTGCCCGGCAACCGGGCCGACATCCGGGAGCGGTCGACGACCGTCGCCATGCACATGCTGCGCCGCGTACTCAGCGGTCAGCCGGTGACGGTCTGAGGGGCCTTACTGGTCCGCGAGGTCGGCGGCGTCCCAGACCTCGAGAATCTTGGTCAGGATGTCCTCGGGCACACCGAGACCCGCGAGATGGCTCTCGCCCGGCAGCGTGAACATCTCCGCGTCGGCAATGCGCGCCACCGCGTGCTGACCGTGGGCGTAGGGCACGATGTGGTCGGCGTCGCCGTGCCACCAGCGCACCGGCACCTTGATGTCCTCGAGCCGGAAGCCCCAGTCGCGGGCGAACACGACGATGTCGGCGAACGGCGCCGCCAGCTGCTTGCGGCTGCCGTTGAGCAGGTCGTCGAGGAACATCGCCTTGAACTCGGGGCGGCTCAGCAGGTTCCGGTCGCCGTGGGGGGAGATGCGTGCGTACAGGTCGAGCGCGGGGGAGCCGAACGGCGCGATCACCTTCATGAGTGACCCCGCCACCCAGCGGATGGGGGTGTCGGCGACCTCGATGATCGGCCGCACGATCTTGGCCAGCTCCATCAGGCCGCTGCTGATGCCGTCCTCGCCGATCAGCGGCGCGACGCCGCCGAGCACCGCGGCCATCACCACCCGGTCGGGCATGGCGGCCGCGGTGGCCAGCGTGTAGGGACCGCCGCCGGACAGCCCGATCACCGCGAACCGGTTGATGCCCAGGGTGTCGGCGATGGTCCGCAGGTCCTCGGTGAACCCAAGCACGTTCTCGTACTGGTGCGGCGTCGAGGAACCGATGCCGGGGCGGTCGATGCCGATCAGCCGGATGTTGTTGCGGGAGGCGAAGCTGCGGGCCTCGGTCGGGATCTGCCGGCGCGCGCCGGGCGTCCCGTGCAGCCAGAACACGGCCCGTCCCTGCGGGTTCCCGAACTCGGCGAAACCGATCTGGCGGTCTTCTCCGACGGCGATGTTGCCTTCGAGTTTCGGGCGATCGATCGACATGACCATGGCCGAATTGTTGCACGCCGCGGTGGGCGGACTCAGGGGCGCGGGTAGCGGTCCGCCCAGGGCGCGGCCTGCTCCAGCTGCCGGGCCAGTTGCAGCAGGATGGTCTCGTCCGGCGCCATCAGCTGGACGCCGATGGGCAGTCCGTCCGCGGTGCGGCCCAGCGGCAGGGAAATGGCGGCCCAGCCCGTCACGTTGGCCAGCGACGTCCAGCCGGTGGTGGCGAATTCGACGTCGAAGAATTCGCGGGTGCCGGTGCGGGGCTGATCGAGCAGGCCGTACGGCGGCGGTCCGGACAGCAGCGTCGGTACCAGCAGGACGTCGTGGCCGGCCATCCCGGCGGCGAACCGCCGGGTCTGGGCGTGGACGGCCGCGATGGCTTCGGCGTAGGCCAGGCCGGTGGTGGCGAATCCCTCGCGGATCATCATCCAGGTGCTCGGTTCGAATTCGTCCTCGCGTGGGGGACGGCCCAGGTGCGCCGCGGCCAGTTCATGCAGTTGGACGTTGCTGACCCGGTGCAGCACCGCGATGGCGTCGGCGACAGCGTCTGGATCGATGCTCGGCGCCGACGGCTCGACGTGGTGGCCCAGGCCCGCCAGCAGCGCGCCGGTGGCCTCGACCGCGGCGGCGACCTGCGGGTCGGTGCCCGGCCCCGGGAACGGCGAATCCACCGCGATCGCGATGCGCTGCGCCGCCGGGGTCTGCGCGATGGCGTCGAGGAACGGCTGGTCGGGTAGGGGAGCAGAGTACGGGTCGCCCGGTGCGCCACCGGTGACGGCATCGAGCAGCGCCGCGCAGTCGCGGACGGTGCGGGTGAGGGCGTGCTCGTTGACCAACCCCTCCAGTCCGTGCCCGGCGCCGGGCGCGAACGAGGTCCGGGCGCGGCGCGGTTTGAGACCCACGACGCCGCAGCATGACGCCGGCACCCGGATCGAGCCGGTGCCGTCGCCACCGGAGGCGGCGGGCACGATGCCGGCCGCGACGGCGGCGGCGGACCCGCCGCTCGAGCCGCCTGGGCTGACCTCCGGTGACCACGGGTTCACCGTCGGCCCGAACAGGGACGGCTCGGTGGTGCAGTGGTTGCCCCATTCCGGGGTGTTGGTCTTGCCGAAGATCACCAGCCCGGCGTCCAGATACCGCTGCACGATCCAGGCGGTCTGGTCGGCGACATGGGTGCGCAGCGCCCGTGACCCCATGGCCTCCGGGGCGCCGGCCAGCGACGCCCCGAGGTCCTTGAGCAGGAACGGCACCCCGGCCAGCGGTCCGGCGGTGCCGGTGCGCAGCACCCCGGACTCATCGAGCCGGCGGGCCTGTTCGCGGCCGCGGTCGAACAGATCGGTGACCACGGCGTTGAGCCGGCGCGCCGATTCGAGCCGGGTGATCGCGGCTTCCAGCAGTTCGGCGCTGCTCACCGCGCCGCTGGCCACCAGTTGCGCCTGCCCGACGGCATCGTCCACGAGATCGGTCACCAGGGCATCCTGCTGGCGCGCAAGCGATCTGGCAACCGTGACCGGTTGCCGCGGTCAGGCGGCGCCGGCCTTGCTGTCGACGCGGGTCTTCCACAGGCTCGCCACCGTCGTCACGACGAGCGTGACGATGATGACCGCCAGCGACAGCAGCGTGGGAATCTGCGGCACGTGCACGGGCTCACCGCCGTTGATGAACGGCAGCGTGTTCTCGTGCAGTGCGTGCAGCACCAGCTTCACGCCGATGAACGCGAGGATGAAGGCCAGGCCCTGCGACAGGTAGACCAGCCGCTTGAGCATGTCGCCGAGCAGGAAGTACAGCTGACGCAGACCCATCAGCGCGAACACGTTGGCGGTGAACACCAGGTACGGCTCCTGGGTCAAGCCGTAGATCGCCGGGATCGAGTCGAGCGCGAACAGCAGGTCGGTGGTCCCCAGCGCGATGATGACCAGGATCATCGGGGTCAGGACCCGCTTGCCGTTCACCACGGTGTGCAGCTTGCTGCCGTCCCACTGGTCCGAGGCCTTGAGGTACTTGCGGGCGAACCGCACCATCGAGTTCTCGGCGTCGTCGTCGTGCTCGGTGTCGCGGGCCAGCTTGATCGCGGTGTACACCAGGAACGCGCCGAACAGGTAGAAGATCCACGAGAACTTCGAAATGGCCACGGCGCCAAGGGCAATGAAGATGCCACGGAAGATCAGCGCCAGGATGATGCCGATCAGCAGCACCTCCTGCTGCAGGATTCGCGGCACCTTGAAGCTGGCCATGATGATCAGGAAGATGAACAGGTTGTCGATCGAGAGGCTGTACTCGGTCAGCCAGCCCGCGAAGTACTCGATGCCGTATTGACCGCCGTGGAACTGCCATACCCAGATGCCGAAGGCGACGGCGAGGCCGATGTACAGCGCCAGGTATCCGGCGGTTTCCCGGGTGGTGGGTTCATGCGGGCGGCGGCCGATCACCACCACGTCGAAGAGAAGTACGGCGATTGTCACCCCGAGGGTGATGGACCATTCCAGCGTCGAAACATTCATATGAGGGTGCCTCCGGGCGTCAGTGAACGACCTAGGTCTCTACCACCGTCGCCCCGATTCAGGCGGCCGGCCCACAGCACCGGCTGCCCGACATTGGACAACGTGATGACGACACCGTGGCGAAGGAATACTCCCCTCACGAACCATTATCGCAGACCGTCGGCGTCACGCCGTGACCACCACCGTCAACTGCGCCCCGTCGCGTTCGACGCGCATCCCGGCACGACGGGCAACAGCGGCAACGGCGGCGGCGTCGGTCGGTTCGGCGCGGCTGCCGGCCAGCGCTCGGGCCAACCGGCCCTTGTGGGCCTTGTTGAAGTGGCTGACGACGGTGCGCCGCCCGTCGGGGTGTTCGGTGTAGACGTCGACGGTCACCGCGCCGGGGATCTTGCCGAGGGCCTCGTATGAGCCGGAGCGCAGGTCGACGATGAGCTCCTGCTGTTGCAGCTGGGCCAGTACAGGTTCCAGGACCGGCTTCCACCGGCTGGCCAGTGTCCCGCCGGCGGGCAGTTTCGATGATGCCGACAGTCGGTACGCCGGAATCGGGTCGTCGGCGCGCAGCAGGCCGAAGAGTGCCGACCCGACGGCCAGCCGGGCGCGCGCCCGGGTTGCGGTGGCGCCGCGCAGTGAGCTGATGTCCAGAGCGTCGTACAAGACCCCGGTGTAGCGGTCGATGGCCGGCATCGTCGGGGCGCTGCGCAGTTCGGCGTTGCGCTGGATTTCGGCGTCCTGCGCGGCGGAGATGGCGAGGGCCTTGCGGCTGGCTTCGGGGTCGGCAGCGAGGGTGACGAGTTCGTCGATCAGCGCTGCGCGCAGCGGCGTGAGTTCCGGCACACCGAGCGTGCCGAGCTGCAGGGGCGGTCCGTCGCCACCTGGGCGCTTGGTCTCCGAGGGCGGCAGCAGCACGATCACGGCGAAGACGGTAGCCGACGCCCGTTGGTACGACACGTACCATCTACCTGTCAATCAGGGGTGTTTGCTTTGCCGCTGTGGTCACGGTGGCCTAAAGTTCGGTACCTACTGACGTCGGGGCAGAGGTCGGTGGGCCGAGGTTCCGTACCTGCGGTGGTTACCAGGGAATGCTGGGGTGGTTATGGGTAGGAACGCCAAGTTCGCCGTTGACATGCGGGTTCGCGTCAACCGTGGCGACGCCAAAGACGTGCGTGGTGTGATCGTGGAGGACTACGGCGATCATGCGGGCTATTCGGTCGATGTCGGCGACGACCATATTGTCGACGCGGCGCGCCGCTGGGCCGTCCTGCTGGACAGTGGCACCCTCGTTTTCGCCGACGATGCACATCTGAAGCCCGAATAGTCCCGGCTAACCGGAAGCGATGAGCAGCGGAACCAGCTGCTCGGCATCTGTCCACGATCCGTGCTGCCCGATGAGGGCAGATTCAAGAGGCTCGACCGTCCTACGTACCAATCCGGCGTTGTCCCGGGCCGCTGCCACGACATCGCCGATGCGGCTGCGCGCCGCGTCACCGACCCGCGCGCCGAACCACCCCTCGGCGATGGCCTGCTCCTTGGTGCGCACCCAGGCATTCGTGCCCAACGTTTCTCGCCACGCGTCGGCGACCGCGTCCGCCGCGCCCTCGGCGACATAGACGTGCCGCGCCCGGGCCTCACCGGCGACGGCGACGACGCCGTCCAACAGCTCGGGACGCGCATCGATGTCGACGACGTCGGCGTCGTCGAGGTTGACCATGCCGTGGTCGGCGACGACGGCCAGCAGCCCGCCGGCCGGCAGGGCCTCGATGATCGATTCGACCAGCCGGTCCACCTGCCGCAGCTGCATCCGCCAGGCCGTCGACCCGGCGCCGTACAGATGGCCGAGCATGTCCAGATCGGCGTGGTAGCCGTAGCAGAAGCCGCCGTCGGCGACGGCCTGCTGCACGCGGGCCGCGAGGTCGCCGAGTCGATGCACCCCGACGTACTGTCCGCCGCGGAGCACCGCGCGGGTCAGCCCCGAATCGGTGAATTCGGCGCCCGAGATGACGCTCACCGCGACACCGGCGGCCGACGCTTGGCCGAACGTGGTTGGCAGCGGCTGCACGTCCTCGGGAACCAGCGCGTCGCGCAGGTCCGCGCCGAAGGGATGCGGCGTCCAGCGCAACGCGTTGACGACGCCGTGGTCGGGAATCCGGAACGAGTAGCCGACCATGCCGTGTTCGCCGGAGCGCCGTCCGGTTCCCACCGCCGCCAGCCCCGCAGCGGTGGTGGCGGGGTAGCCGACGCGCAGGTTCCGGCCGCGAAGCCCGGCCAGTACCGGAGCGTCGGCTGCGTAGGTGTCGAGGAGCTGGGCACCGAGGCCGTCGATCAGCAGCACGCACGCGCCACGAACACCGCCGGGCAGGTCGATGGGCCGGTGCACACCGTCGAGTTGGGCCCCGGGGACACCCATCGCGGCCAGCACGGCCGGTACCACGTCGGCCAGATGCGGCGCGTCGGCTCGCGGGCTCGGCAGATCCATGGCCGCGAGCTTAGGGATTTCCCGGGTGAAGTAAATCCAATTACCGCGCCGCGGACCCCATTGGCGCCGCGAGTAAATTCCTATTCAGCACCGTGAATAGGGAAAACGCAATTATCTCGCGACGCGAGCAAATGCGTTGTCAGCCGCCCCAGCCGCGGGTGCCGTCCCAGCCGCCACAGATGCCGTTGAAGCAGCCGTGTCCGAAGCCGCCGGTGACGGGGTTCCAGCCACCGCAGCCCCGCCAGTTCGCGCCGTCGCCGCAGCCACCGCCGCCACCCTGGCCATCGGGTCCGCCGTAGCCGTTGTCGGCAACCACGGTCCGATCCGTGCCGATGCTCCCGGAGAGGGTCATCGCCGCGGCCGGAGCGGCAACTATCGCTGCTGTGGCGGCCACCGCGGCGACCGCCGATGTCGTGAATTTCCGCCTAATTAGCATGTCTACAGAATGCTCCTGAGCGGCCGGATATTCCAGCCTCCCGCACTCCTCGATTCGATTCTGTGAGCAGAGTTACTACCGGACACGCCTTTCTGTGGGGAAATGCATTTCGGCCCGGAATCACGCGGTCGGGAGTGTCATCCAAGAAAAGTCACAGGTTTCCCATCAGGACCCGGGTCTTCGCCGCTGTTACCCTTTTCCCGTCATGAGTGTGGTGCCGAGCGGTGAAATCAAGGCACTGTCCGGCCTGCGCATCGTTGCGGCAGTGTGGGTGGTGCTGTTCCATTTCCGTCCGCTGTTGAAGCAGGCGTCACCGCCCCTGAGCGACGCCCTCGCCCCGATCCTCGACTGCGGCGCGCAGGGCGTCGATCTGTTCTTCATCCTCAGCGGATTCGTCCTCACCTGGAACTACCTCGAGCGCATGGGGCCGGCGTGGTCGACACGGGCGACGCTGCATTTCCTGTGGCTCCGCCTGGCCCGGGTCTGGCCCGTCTACCTGGTCACCATGCACCTCGCCGTGGCCTGGATCATCTTCACGCTCAACGTCGGCGACTTCCCGTCGCCGGAGGCGGCCACCCTCACCGGCCCCAACTATCTGCGTCAGCTGTTCCTGGTCCAGCTGTGGGTGGTGCCGTACTTCGACAACTCCAGCTGGGACGGCCCGGCCTGGTCGATCAGCGCGGAATGGCTGGCGTACCTGCTGTTCGGGTTGCTGGTCATCGTGCTGTTCCGGGTGGCCCGGGTGAGCCGCGCGCGGACCCTGCTGTGGCTGGCGTTCGCCGTTACGCTGCCGCCGCTGCTGTTCCTGGCCGCCACGGGCGAGTTCTACACGCCGTGGAGCTGGCTGCCGCGCATCGTCCTGCAGTTCACCGCAGGCGCCCTGGCGTGTGCCGCCGTCCGCAAGCTGAACCTGACCGACCGGGGCCGCACGGTCGCGGGGGTGCTGTCGGTGGTGCTGCTGGCCGTCATCGTGGGCCTCGTGTACTGGTTCGACGCACATCCGATCCCGACCATCCGTGACGACTTCGGCCTCGTCGACGTCTTCTTCCTGCCGTTGGTGGTGGCCCTTTCGGTCGGCACCGGCACCCTGCCCGCATTGTTGTCGACCCGCGTCATGGTCTACGGCGGCAAGGTGTCGTTCGGCCTGTACATGGTCCACGAACTCGTGCATCAGGGCTGGAACTGGGCCGCGGCGCAGTACCGAATCGAGATGTTGCCGAGTTGGGGCACCAAGTTCATCGTGCTGGCGCTGCTGGCCGGCTCGTTCGCCGGTGCCGTGCTGCTGTTCCACTACGTCGAAGAGCCGGCGCGGCACTGGATGCGGCGCATGGTCGGGCCGGCAGATGGCTCGAAAGCTGTTGTAACACAACGTAAACTCCAGGCGATATCTGACGACGAAGAGCCCGCCGAACGCGCAGGCTGACCGCACTACGCCGTAGTACCGACTCATCATGGGAGACCCGTGCGCCATCTGACCACCTTGTTGCTGACCGCTGCGCTGTGTGCGGTGTCCGTGGTGAGCGCGCCCGGTCCGGCACACGCGTACCGGAACGTGCGCCCGGGGATGCCCGAACGCGTCGCGGTGATCAGCGACTCGTACACCAACGGCACCAACTTCGGCGGCCAGGGCCCCCGGAGCTGGACCGCGCAGGCCGGTCGCAACCTCGATGCCTGGGGTGCCCCGATCACGGCCGACGTCGCCGCCGAGGGCCGGGCCGGTTACGTCGTGCGCGGCGACCACGGCAGCATCTTCCTGGACCTGACCAGGCGCGCCGTGCGGCCGGACGACGCCCTGGTGGTGTTCTTCGGCTCCCGCAATGACCAGGGCGCCGACCTCATGCAGCTGTCGGGAATGGCGCACGACGCCTTCGCCCAGGCGCGGGCGACGGCGCCCGGTGCCAAGCTGCTGGTGATCGGGCCGCCCTGGCCGACGGCCGACGTACCGCCGGCGGTGCTGCAGATCCGCGACGTGCTCGGCATGCAGGCCGGGATGGCCGGTGCCACGTTCGTCGACCCGATCGCCGAGCGGTGGTTCGTCGACCGTCCGGACCTCATCGCGCCCGACGGCGTCCACCCGACCGACGCCGGACACGACTACCTGGCGGGCCTCATCGCGCCGCGGATTCGCGCCGAGCTGCCTACTCGTTGATCGGCAGGTCGTCCCGCACGTCGTAGCGGACGTCGTTGCCGCCGTCCTCGCGGGCGCGTTCCATGGCCTCGGCGGCTGCCGCCAGCAGAGCGTCGATGACGATCTCGGGCGGGTGCACCGTCAGCGGCGCCAGCGGGGTGCACACCACGCCGATGCTCGCGGTCACCCGGGACGGCGTCGACTTCATGGCGCCCTGCACGCGGTCGATCAGCGGCGAGGCGTCGGGACTGGTGAAGGTGTCCGCGACGATGAAGTCGCTGTCGGAGATGTGCGCGGCGATGGCGTTGCGGCGCACCGTTTCCCGCAGGGCCTGGCTGACGTCGATGCGGGCCCGGTTGGCGCGCCGTTGGCCGGACATCGAGGACAGCAGCGGAAAGCTGTCGATGCTGACGACGGCGAGCACCATGTGACGGTCGTCCTGCCGGTTGCGGGCGGCGAGCAGGTTCGCGGCGCGCGAGTACAGCCCGTCGGTGTTGAGCAGCCCGGTCAGCGGTTCGATCTCGCTGTGGTGGATGTCGGTCGAGCTGAGCCCGATCGCGACGCGGCACGTGAAGAACACGAAGACGTTGAGCAGCGCGATGATCAGGACGGCGCACGCCGCCAGCGCGGGGTCTTCCGACCCGACGCGGACGCCCAGGTATCCCAGCGTGAGCCCGCCGAGCACCCAGGGACCGGCCAGCACGCTGGGGCGGTGCAGGAAGGCCACATAACCGCTGGAGAAGATGAACGCGCTGGTGGCCAGCAGCCCGAGCATCGGGTCCGTCATGATCAGGCAGGCCGCGCTCATCGGGATCGCGCCGAGCGTCACCGAGATCGCCGAGAACCGCTGCGAGGGCCAGGAATGGCGCAGCCAGACGGCGCCGACGCCGAGTGCGCACGCGCCGACCGCGACGGCGATCGCCTGGCGTACCGGGCCATGGGGGCCCGCGGGGCTGAGCATCAGCACCACGGGAACCATGCCGAGCACCGCGTTGAGCGCGGCGATCACGCGGCAGGTTCGGGTCTGCAGGCCGCGGACGGCGAGCAGCGAGGTGAGCCAGTAATAGTGATTCTGTCCGCCAGCGGTCATGCGGGTACCCGGTGGTCTCCCGCGTCAGCCGGCCGGCGAACCGGATGGCCTGTCACGCTGCGTCGCATATGCAGCAGATTAACAATCGCGCCGCGCGGATTCGGCGGCCGTCGGCAAACTCTGTGCATACGTTCAGCCTCGGATGCTGAATCGCCCCGCGAACTGAACGCGGCGATTCGCCGGTTCGGGTGAATTTCCTGCGGGCGCGCGGCGGGTCGCCTAAAGTGTCTGCGGAACAACGGCTTTGACCTCTGCGAATGGCATCGTCGCCGGTTTCCCTCAGCGAATTCGCGTGACACACATCACGCCAAAGTCTTGACTCAGTCCAAAAAAGCGCGTAGAAGTGAACACGTGACGACCGACTACACGGAGCAGCTGCGTTCCGCAGATCTCCGTGTGACACGGCCCCGCCTCGCAGTCCTGGAGGTGGTGGCGGGACGTCCGCATGCCGACACCGAAAGCGTCTTCGACGCGGTCCGCGCGATCCTGCCCGACGTCTCCCGTCAGGCGGTCTACGACGTGCTGGCCGCACTCACCACCGCGGGGCTCATCCGCCGTATCCAGCCCTCGGGTTCGGTGGCCCGGTACGAGACCCGCGTCGG
The DNA here is from genome assembly GCF_055384815.1 of Mycobacterium toneyamaense. Taxonomy (NCBI): domain Bacteria; kingdom Bacillati; phylum Actinomycetota; class Actinomycetes; order Mycobacteriales; family Mycobacteriaceae; genus Mycobacterium; species Mycobacterium toneyamaense. The sequence goes on along the minus strand of NZ_AP040333.1, from coordinate 3,342,303 downwards.
CGACAACCACCACCACGTCGTGTGCCGTTCGTGCGGCGCCATCGCCGACATCGACTGTGCCACCGGCGAAGCGCCCTGCCTGACCCCGTCGGACACTCACGGCGTGCTCGACGGTTTCGTCGTCGACGAGGCCGAGGTCATCTACTGGGGTGTGTGCCCCGACTGCGCGGCAGCCACAACTTCACGATCACATCCGTGATCGCAACACAATTCACCACCCTCGAAAGGAAGTGCAGTGCCTGAGGAAACTCACCCTCCGATCGGAGAAGCACAGACCGAGCCTGCCGAAAGCGGTTGCCCGATGCGCATCAAGCCGCCTGTCGAGGGTGGTAGCAACCGGGACTGGTGGCCCAACGCCGTCAACCTCAAGATTTTGCAGAAGAACCCGCCGGCCATCGATCCCACGGACGAGGATTACGACTACCGCGAGGCCGTCAAGAACCTCGACTTCGAGGCCTTCCAGCGCGACTTCGACGAGCTGCTGACCAACTCGCAGGAATGGTGGCCCGCCGACTTCGGCCACTACGGTCCGCTGTTCGTCCGCATGTCGTGGCACGCCGCCGGCACCTACCGCGTCGAGGACGGCCGCGGCGGCGGCGGCCGGGGCATGCAGCGCTTCGCCCCGCTCAACAGCTGGCCCGACAACGTCAGCCTGGACAAGGCGCGTCGTCTGCTGTGGCCGCTGAAGAAGAAGTACGGCAAGAACATCTCCTGGTCGGACCTCATCGTCTACGCGGGCAATCGCGCCATGGAGCACATGGGCTTCAAGACCGCCGGTTTCGCTTTCGGTCGCCCGGATTACTGGGAGCCCGAGGAGGACATCTACTGGGGTTCCGAGCACGAGTGGCTGGGTTCGCAGGACCGCTACGCCGGTACCGACCGCACCAAGCTGGAGAACCCGCTGGCCGCCAGCCACATGGGTCTGATCTACGTCAATCCCGAAGGCCCCGAAGGCAATCCGGATTACCTGGCCGCGGCCATCGACATCCGTGAGACCTTCGGCCGCATGGCGATGAACGACGTCGAGACCGCCGCCCTCATCGTCGGTGGCCACACCTTCGGCAAGACCCACGGTGCCACCGACATCGAGAACGGCGTGGAGCCCGAGGCCGCCCCGCTGGAGCAGATGGGCCTGGGCTGGGCCAACCCCGGCGTCGGCAACGAGGCCGTCAGCAGCGGTCTCGAGGTGACCTGGACCCACACCCCGACCAAGTGGGACAACTCGTTCCTGGAGATCCTCTACGGCAACGAGTGGGAGCTGACCAAGAGCCCGCAGGGTGCCAACCAGTGGAAGCCCAAGGACGGCGGCTGGGCCAACTCGGTGCCCATGGCACAGGGCACCGGCAAGACCCACCCGTCGATGCTGACCACCGACCTGTCGATGCGCTTCGATCCGATCTACGGCGAGATCACCCGCCGCTGGCTCGACCACCCGGAGGAGCTGGCCGAGGAGTTCGCCAAGGCGTGGTTCAAGCTATTGCACCGCGACATGGGTCCGGTGGTGCGCTACCTCGGCCCGCTGGTGCCGAAGCAGACGTGGCTGTGGCAGGACATCACCCCGGCCGGCAAGACGCTGTCCGAGGCCGACGTCGCCTCGCTCAAGACCGCCATCGCCGAGTCGGGCCTGTCGGTGCAGCAGCTGGTCAACACCGCGTGGAAGGCGGCGGCCTCGTTCCGCTCCAGCGACATGCGCGGTGGCGCCAACGGTGGCCGCATCCGGCTGCAGCCGCAGCTCGGCTGGGAGGTCAACGAGCCTGACGAACTGGCGCAGGTGATCCGGAAGCTCGAGGAGATCCAGCAGGCGTCGCCGACCGGTGTGTCGTTCGCCGACCTGGTGGTCCTCGGCGGTGTCGTCGGCCTCGAAAAGGCCATCAAGGACGCCGGTTTCGACGTCGCGGTGCCGTTCACCTCGGGTCGCGGCGACGCCAGCCAGGATCAGACCGACGTCGAGTCGTTCGCCTACCTGGAGCCGAAGGGCGACGGTTTCCGGAACTTCGTCGGCAAGGGCGACACCCTGCCGTCCGAGTACCGGCTGATCGACCGCGCCAATCTGCTGGGGCTGACGGCGCCGGAGCTGACCGTGCTCATCGGTGGTCTGCGCGCACTGGGTGCCAACCACGGCGGTTCGGACCTCGGTGTGCTGACGGCCGACAAGGGCAAGCTGACGAACGACTTCTTCGTCAACCTGCTCGACATGTCCACCAAGTGGGCCCCGTCGCCGGCCGATGACGGCACCTACGTCGGCACCGACCGCAGCAGCGGCGCGCCGAAGTGGACCGCCAGCCGGGTCGACCTGCTGTTCGGCTCGAACTCGCAGCTGCGGGCACTGGCCGAGGTCTACGCGGAGGACGACAACAAGGAGAAGTTCGTCAAGGACTTCGTCGCGGCGTGGACCAAGGTGATGAACGCCGACCGGTTCGACATCTAGCCGGAACCTGATTCAGTACCCCGTGGGCCCTCGGGCTCACGGGGTACTGTGCTTTTCGTGCTCCTCGATGAACTCCGCTGGTTCGTCGTCCTGGCCGAGACCGAGCACGTCACCGCTGCCGCCGCCGAATTGGGTGTCGCACAGCCGACGCTGTCGCGGGCCCTGGCCCGGCTGGAAAACGAAGTGGGCACACCGCTTTTCGACCGCACCGGCCGGCGGCTGCGGCTGAACGGGTACGGGCGGATCATGCTCGAACATGCGCGTCGCGGCATTGCCGAGATGGATGCGGCACAGAGCCGGATCGCGGCGTTGCTGGATCCGGACAGCGGCCTGGTCCGGTTGGCTTTTCTGCATTCGACCGCGAATTGGTTTGTGCCGGAGGTGCTTCGGCAGTTCCGGGTACGGGCTCCGGCGGTGCGCTTCGAGCTGTTCCAGGGCGCGGCGCACGACATCGCGGAGCGGCTGCGCACCGGGCAGGCCGACGTCGCGATCACGTCCCCGCGGCCGACGCAGGTGCCATGCGTCTGGCGGGTTCTGTATGTCGAACGGTTGTGCTTGGCCGTGCCCGCCGACCACCGGCTGGTGGGCCGTGCCCGCGTACGCCTGAGCGAGGTGGCCGAGGAGACCTTCATCGCGCTCGGGGCGGATTTCGGGCTGCGCCAGCTGACGGATCAGGTGTGGGCCGAGAGCGGCATCACGCCGGAAATCGCGTTCGAAGCCATGGAGATCCCGACGATGGAAGGTTTGGTCGCGGCGGGATTCGGCGTCGCCGTGGTGCCGGTGCCGCGGCCCGGCCGGGGTGATCCCTCGGTGATCTACATCCCATTGTCCGACACCAGGGTCAAGCGCGAGATCGGCATGGCGTGGGTCAAGGGTCGCGAATTGTCGCCTGCTGCAGCGCGATTCGCCGACCTGGTCAGCACCACCGCATCTGATGCACAAAACGTATGAAACAACTCAAACTAATGTATTGGACACATGAACGGGGTGGTTCCTAGCCTGCGTTCGTGACTGTTGAAGCGCCCGTCTGGACCGGCCATGTGCGCGGTTCCACCGACTACCGCAGGCTGCTCGGCGCGCTGTTCTGCGCCGGCGTGGCGACGTTCGCGCAGCTGTATTCGCCGCAGGCGGTCCTGCCGCTCATCGCCCGCAGCCTGAATACCGGTGCCGCGGCCTCGGCGCTCATGGTGTCGGCGTCGACGATCGGCCTGGCGCTGGGGGTCATCGGCTGGTCGACGCTCGCCGACCGCATCGGCCGGGTGCGCGCGATGTCCTACTCGGTCTGTGTGGCAACGGGTTTGGCGCTGCTGGTGCCGTTCGCGCCGACATTCCAGCTGTTGCTGGCCGGACGATTCGCCGAAGGCCTGGCACTCGGGGGAGTGCCGGCCATCGCGGTGGCCTACCTGACCGAGGAGATCGAAGCCGGCCATGCCGCGCGGGCCGCGGGTACCTACGTCGCCGGCACCACGATCGGCGGATTGCTCGGCCGGCTGGTGGCCGCCCCGGTGGCCGAATTCACCGACTGGCGGTGGGCCATGTTCGTCGTCGGATTGCTCTGCAGCGCGGCAGCTGTCGGCTTCATGCGACTGGCCCCCGAACCTCGCGGATTCGTCCCGGCCGACGAGGAGACCGAGGGCTCCCTGGCGCACCGATTGGCGGCCAACCTGCGCAACCCCAGGCAACTGGTGCTGTATCTGCAGGGCTTCCTGCTCATGGGCGGGTTCGTCGCGATGTACAACTTCCTCGGCTTCCGGTTGAGCGCGGCGCCGTTCGGCCTTCCGCAGACCGTCGTCAGCCTGGTGTTCGTGGCCTATCTGGCGGGCACCTGGGCGTCGGCGTGGGCCGGGGCCGCGGCCAGCCGGTACGGCCGGCGCCCGGTCCTGCTGGGCAGCGTCGCGGTGATGGGTCTGGGTGTGGTGATCACCCTGAGCCACAACGTGATCGCGGTCCTTGCCGGCCTGCTGGTCGCCACCGCGGGGTTCTTCGGCGCGCATGCCACCGCCTCGGGTTGGACCGGCCAGTTGGCCACCGTGGGCAAGGCGCAGGCCGGCTCGCTGTACAACCTGGCGTACTACGCGGGTTCGAGCGTCATCGGCTGGGTCGGCGGGATCGCCTTCGACACCGCCGGGTGGTCGGCGGTGGCCGCCGTCATCGTGGGGCTGCAGGTCGTCGCCGGACTCGCGGCGGCCGTCGTGCTGCGCGATTAGTGCTGGCTAGCCCGCTGGTGGACGCGGTCCTTGATGGCGTCCGGCAACGCGTCGGCCGGAAGCAGCCGCGGCAGTAGCTCCGGTTCGAGGGTCAGGGCGCGGAACACCATCGCGACAGTGACGTCGTGCGGCGGACGCGAGACCACCGTGATCGATGCCCCGGCCCGCAGCACCCCGGGCGTCACGACGCGCAGGTAGGCGCCGGGCAGCGCCTGGGCGGTGAAAGTCTTGACCCAGCCGCGGATTTCGAGCCACTCGGCGAAGGTGCGGCACGGGATGCGGGGCCGGCTCACTTCCAGGAGCGGGCCGCCGTCTCCGATCTGCCAGCGTTCGCCGATGACGGCGTCGTTCACCTCGAGCCCCGCGGTGGTGAGGTTCTCGCCGAACGAGCCGTTGGCCAGCTCGCGGTCGAGGCGGACCTGCCAGTCGTCGAGGTCTTCACGGGCGTAGGCGTACACCGCCTGGTCGTCACCGCCGTGGAACTGCTGGTCGCCGATGGTGTCGCCGACCAGACCGCTGCCGAGACCGCCGTGCATGGGGCCGGGGGCTCGCACGGGCACCGGCTCGGACGTCGGGCGCTTGTCGATTCCGGTGCTCAGCTGATCCTTGTCGGGGCTCGGTCGGGGGACCGCCAGATTCACCGTCAGGATCGCTGCCATGGCGCAAGCCTAGAGGTGCCGTCCGGCTCCTTCGACCGGGAGTGGCCCGGGTCACCGCCAGCGCTGAAATCGGTCACCGTGGATCACCTTTCGATCACATTTTCGATAAAGATCGCGCGCTGACCTGCATTTATGTGGGATAAGACGCGCGCGTGGGGTAAAAGTGACGTTAGTGAAATTTGTGACGAGAGGGACCACCGGGGCCGCGACCCCTGCGTAGACCACGCAGCGTCGTGTGCCGGTGGCGCACGACGAGAGGTGGCCGAGATGCGGCGGATCATTGTGACGGTGGCGAGCGCGGCACTGCTGGCGGCGCCCATGGCGGTGGCGGCTCCGCTGGTGTCGGCGCCCCTCGCGTCGGCCGACACCACCTGGACCGGTGGTACCCACCGACAGGCCATCGACTTCGTCATCCGGCGCGCGCTGTCGCAGCGCGGGGTGCCGTTCGTCTACGGCGGTGGCAACGCCAACGGCCCCAGCCTGCCGCCGGCCAGCGTCACGACCGCGGCTGCGCCGGTGGCTCAGCCGGCTCCGCAGGTCGGCCTGCAGCCGATGGGTGTCGCGCAGCCGGCGGCGGCGCCGCAGACCAACACGCTCATCCCGGGCCTGTCGGGTCTGTTCGGCCAATCGCCGACCGCGAGCGCCATCACGCCGGCGCCGACCACGCCGGGCTTCGATGCGTCCGGCCTCGTTCAGTACGCGTTCGCCGGCGTCGGCATCAAGCTGCCGCGGTCGTCGGGTGAGCAGTACAAGGTCGGCCGGAAGATCACCGCGGACCAGGCCCTGCCGGGCGACCTGCTGTTCTACGGCCCGGCCGGCTCGCAGAGCGTCGCCCTGTTCGTGGGCAACGGCCAGATGATCGAGGGCACCGAGCCCTCCGTCACTGTGGGCCCGGTGCGCACCAACGGCATGGACCCGTACCTGAGCCGCATCATCGAGTGGCAGTAGCGGCTGCGACCACCCGATAGCGCCTCGGATCGCAGTCACCTACTGACTGTGATCCGAGGCGTAAGCGCACGGATTCTGGTCAAGCGGCGATATCGGCGGCGGGATATCCGCATCCCGGTCCGCACGGATGACCGCGCACGGGGATCTCACGCTGTCGCAGAACCTGTGCGATCTTCGTTGCGGTCTGACATGGCCGGTCGAATACCTGCTGATAACTGAGTCGGACCGTCCACCGGCCGTCGACCGCGGCATCCAGATCGCGTTCGATGTCGTTGTTCCGGGCGGTCGCCGAGTCGTGGAACAGCCTGCCGTCGAGCTCTACCACCAGCCGTTTCCCGTACTCGACGTCGCGGTATCGAACACCGGACGACGACGAAGACCTGTTCTGACGACTGCCTCGGGGTAACCCGTGCGCCCGCTCCACGCGATCGAGGTAGCGCTGTTCGAGGACCGAACACGTGCCTTCTGAGATGTCGAGCAGAATCGCCCGCAGCCAGCGTCGGCGAGGCACGCGCCGTCGGCTCTCGAGTACTGCCAGCAGTCGCTGTGCTGTGGTCCGTCGGGACTGGCAGGCGTCTGCCAGGATGGCGATCGCATCGAATTCTGCGGCCCGGCAGGCGACATCCAGTGCGGCCTCCTCGTAGCGCAGCCGCGGTGGTCCCACGTGCCACAGCACCCGCTGGTCCAGGTGGGCAACGTGATGGATGCGAACACCGTCGGGCTCGACCAGCGCGGTCCGGTTCCGGTCGACCGCGACGTGGACGACCGGGCCTTCGTGCTGCATCGCCGACTCCAGACACAGCGCCGCCGGCGCGGCGTAAAGCACTGCAGCCCAGGCGCGTTGCTGCCAACTCGGCGATCCGGTGTGGTCGACGTACACGCCGTCGTGCATGCGAGCCCATTCGTTGCGCCGCAGCATGCGCCGGATGTAGGCGTCGTGCCTGCCGGCGCCGAGCACCTGTCGCCGCGAAATGACGCCTGCCTGACGGCCGAGAACCGCGGCAATCTCCGCGTCGGCGGCTAGGCCCTTGTCATCCACGTCGTCGATCTTCGCGGCAGTGCGCGGGCCGGCGCCAGACCCCGGGTTGGCCGGCTGTGGATAACCGTCTACGCCTCGGATCTCAGCCACATGTTGACTGCGATCCGAGGCAGAGCGGGCACAGCAGCACCCCAGCGCTGCGCGCGTGACGCAGTCTTGACAGACTGTCGGGTATGGCACAGATAACCCTGCGTGGAAACCCCATCAACACCGTCGGCGAGCTGCCCGCTGTCGGGTCCGCGGCCCCGGCGTTCGCCCTGACCGGCGCTGACCTGGCTCCGGTGACCAAGGACCAGTTCAGCGGTAAGTCCGTGGTGTTCAACATCTTTCCGTCGGTCGACACCCCGGTGTGTGCCACCAGCGTGCGGACCTTCAACGAGCGGGCCGCCGCCGACGGCGCCACCGTCGTGAACGTGTCCAAGGACCTGCCGTTCGCCCAGAAGCGTTTCTGCGGTGCCGAGGGCATCGAGAACGTCACCACCGCGTCGGCGTTCCGGGACAGCTTCGGTGAGGACTACGGCGTCACCATCGCCGACGGCCCGATGGCCGGCCTGCTCGCCCGCGCCATCGTGGTGATCGGCGCCGACGGCAATGTCGTGTACACCGAACTGGTGCCCGAGATCGCCCAGGAACCGGACTACGACGCAGCGCTGGCCGCCGCCAAGTAACACCAGCTCTTCGACGGACGGGGTGTGTGCCAGGGGCACGCGCCCCGTCCGCTTTTTCGTATCGGGCATGATGACTTGGTGCAGCTGCGATTACCGATACCGGCTTTGTCGTTGCGAGCCATCGTCGTCGTCGCGGCGTTGTCGGTGGTCGCGACGGTGCTGATCATCGGAACCTGGGTGTGGATCGGCGTCACCAACGACCAGTACAGCCAGCTCGATCGGCGGCTGGACTCGCTGAGCAGCCTGCCCGACGTCAACACCCTGCTGAGCATCGCCCGGCAGACGCCCACCGGCACGCCGCAATCCGAGGGCTCACTGGTGCAGACCGTCCGCATCGGCGCCGCCACGGTCTCGATGCCGCCGGAGATCGTGCTGCCGCAGTTCGAGGCCGGGTATGCCAACACCACGATCAACGGCGTCGAGTACCGGGTCCGCACCGTCACCACGGGTTCGGCGTCGATCGCGCTCGGCGCACCGCTGGCCGAGGCGCAGCGCCAGATCCGTAACCTGCACATCCGCATCCTGGCCATCTGTAGCGGCGTCATTCTCGGCACGTTCGTGGTCGGCGGCTCGATGTGGTTCGTGATGATCAACCCGTTCCGCAAGCTCGCTCAGCAGGCCCGGCAGATCAACTCCCAGTCGAAGCCCGAAGAGGTCCACGTGCGGGGCGTCTCGGAGGCCGTGGAGATCGCCGAGGCGGTCGAGGGCATGTTGGCCCGCATCGGCGAGGAACAGGCACGTACCAAGGCCGCGCTGGAGTCGGCCCGCGACTTCGCCTCGGTGGCATCACACGAATTGCGCACCCCGCTGACCGCGATGCGGACGAACCTCGAGGTACTGTCCACGCTCGATCTCGAGGCGGAGCAGCGTGCCGAGGTGATCGGCGACGTCATGCGCACACAGAGCCGGATCGAGGCGACGCTGACGGCGCTGGAACGGCTCGCCCAGGGCGAGCTCACCACGGCCGACGATCTCGTGCCCGTCGACATCACCGAGCTGCTCGACCGGGCCGCCCACGACGCGGTACGGGTCTATCCCGACCTCAACGTCGCCCTCGTACCGTCCCCGACGGTGCTGATGCTGGGCCTGCCCGTCGGGCTCCGGCTGGTTGTCGACAACGCGATCGCCAACGCCGTCAAACACGGTGGTGCGACCCGGGTGCAGCTGTCGGCCGTCAGCTCGCACGACGGCGTGCAGATCGCCATCGACGACAATGGCACCGGCGTACCGGAACACGAACGTGACGCGGTGTTCCACCGGTTCGCACGCGGGTCCACCGCGTCACATTCGGGTTCGGGTCTCGGTCTGGCACTGGTTGCCCAACAGGCCGAACTGCATGGTGGCACAGCGTCTTTGACGCAGAGTCCGCTCGGCGGCGCGAGGCTCCTGCTGGAGCTGCCCGCGCCGCGTCCGCAAGCAGTCTGAGCTAGATGCAGGCGCCGAAGATGCAGAATCCGCCGTCAGGCTCCCAGCCGCCGTTCCACGTGCCCGGCGGGTTCCAGCCCCAGGCCGGCGGGGGCGGCGGACCCCAGCCGGGTCCGGGTCCCGGGCCGTTCCAGCCCGGGCCGTGACCCCAGCGCGCCGGGACCGGCGCCATGCCGGTATCCGCACTCGCGGTACCCGCACCCAGCCCGACGGCTCCGGCGGCAACGCCGCTCGCGACAGCCAAACCAACAATGAATTTTATCGATTTCATGATCTACTCCATTCCTCGACTCAATCGATTGCTGCAACAACGTTGCGGCGCTCGCTGTTTCTCGGTCTGTAGTCATTCTCGTTAGTCAAGCTATGTATGGCCTGTGCCCGCCTTAGGCGGTGGCTTTCGGTTTCCGGGTGCCCTGCTCAGATGCAGGCGCCGAACAGGCACACCCCGCCATCCGGTTCCCAGCCTCCGTTCCAGGTGCCCGGCGGGTTTCCGGGCGGCGGCGGCGGTCCCCAAGCAGGTGGTGGCGGCGGTCCCCATGCCGGTGGCGGCGGGCCCCAGTGGTGGTCCGGCGGCGGTGGTCCCCAGCCGGGCCCGGGCGGGGGTGGCGGTGGACCCCAGTCGGCGCTCGCGACGCCGGTGCCCAGCGTCACCAGGCCGGCGCCGAAGCTGCCGGCGATCGCCAGGCCGGCAATCATCTTGGTGTGTTTCATGATCGATCGTCTCCGTTCGTGGCGGACTGTCCGACCATGGAACGGCAGCAGGTTGTGGATCAGCTGTGCCTGACGTAAGTGGTAGGTCCCGGTTTGGCGTCGTGCGGCCGGCGCAGGAAGGCGACCGCGCCGGCCCGCTTCCTACAATTGGCCGATGCCCGCCAATTCTCGGTTCGCCGGAGCCGGAGCCGCACCATGCTGATCGGCATCCTCGCCGCCCTCGTTGCCTGCTTCAGCTATGGCACGGCATCGGTGCTGCAGTCCCGCGCGGCCCGTCGCGACGGCGAAGCTGCCGACACCGCACCGACGTTCCGGTCGACAGTGACGGCGATCCTGGCGCCGCTGTTCCTCGCCGGCATGCTGCTGGACGGGCTGGGCTTCCTCGGCAGCCTGGTGTCGGCGCGGCTGATCCCACTGTTCCTGTCGCAGACCATCATGAGTGCCAACCTCGCGGTGACCGCCGTCCTGAGCGTGCTGGTGCTCGGCGTGCGCCTGCGCCCGCGGGACTGGGCCGCGATCGCGACAGTCCTTGTGGCACTGTGCATTCTGGGCTTCAGCGCCGGTGAACTCGGCACCGAGGTGCCGGGCCGGCACATGCACTGGAGCGTGCTGGCGGCATCGGCGCTCATCTTCGTCTTCGGGGTGGTGCTCGTTCGGGTGCTCGGCAAGAAGGCCGCGGTGCCGGCCGGGCTGATCGCCGGCATCCTGTACGGCGCCATGGCGGTCGCGGTCCGGATCACCCACGGGCTCGACCCGTTCGAATGGCATGCGTTGCTCTCCGACCCGGCGGCGTGGGCGGTGGTGGTCGCCGGCGGCGGTGGCTTCTACCTGTTCACCGTCGCACTGCAGATCGGTTCGGTGAACGGCGTGGCCGCCGCACTCGTCATGGGGGAGACGGTGATTCCCGGCGTGGTCGGCGTCCTGTTGCTGGGCGATGTGGCGAAGCCGGGACTCGGATGGCTGGTCGGGGTCGCTTTCGCCACCGCGGTCGCCGGGGCGGTCGCGATCGCGATTTTCGGTGCGGCAGAAGAGGAACCGGCGGTCGCCACGGCTCAGGCGTGAAACCGTGGCGACCCGACCGGCTAGTCCTCCTTGCGGATCAAGCGGCCGAGGGCCTCGCGGTCCGGCGCCAGTAGTTCGTCGATCCGCGCCTTGTTGACATCGGCGACGATGATCTCGCCGACCTCCTGATAGACGTTGCTGAACAGGCCGTGCGACTTCATCTTTTCGGTCTGGTAGATGTTGTCCTCCGTCGGCGTCACGTAGTAGACGATCTCCGACTTGAACCGGTGGATCAGCCACACGTGGATCAGGTCCATCAGGCGCTTCTGCCGCAGCTTCTCGGCGAAGGTGTTCTGGTCGCGCACCGTGAGGATGTTGCGGCCGTAGCGGTCCTTGATCGGGTCGACGACGACGTTGGCCAGCGGCTCGTCACCGCTGCCGTAGATGCCCAGATCCAGGACGTCGGAACCGGCGCGGCGGGGCCGCAGTTGTACGTGCAGCTGCTCGCCGATCTGGTAGTGATCGCTCCACATGGCCAGCCACTCTTCGAGGAGCTTCTTGGGCACCTCGGTCTGGACCAGGTGCTGGTGTTGCGTGGAGCCGGCACCCATCGCCTTGGTGGTCGCGGTCCGCCCCGACGACGCGGCCAGCGCGGCATCGCTGCGCGGACCGCCGACGAGCGTTTGCGGTGTGCGGTAGGGAGATTCGACGAGCCGCATCTTGCGTTGCAGCCGGGCCAGGGCCAGCATGCCCTCCTGTCGCAGGGATGTCGCGAACTCCTCGCACGCCACACCGTCCACCTGGTGGCCGCCGTAGGTGATGAAGTTGAAGACGAACCCCATCTTGCCGAGTTCCTCTGGGAACGCCCGCATTTCGTCATCGGTCATGCCGGTGGTGTCCCAGTTGAACGACGGCGACAGGTTGTACGCCAGCATCTGGTCGGGGAATTCGGCGTGGATGGCCTCCGCGAATTCCCGGGCGTCGGCCAGGTCCGCGGTTTTCGTCTCCATCCACAGGATGTCCGCGAAGGGCGCGGCCGCAAGGGATTTCGCGATCGCGTACGGGATGCCGCCGCGCACCTGGTAGTAGCCCTCGGGGGTCTTGGCGAGCTCGCAGTCCCACGCCACGTCGGCGCCGAGTTCGCGGGCTTTCTCCCGCGCCGCGTACAGCGACGCGCGGGCCGCGAACTTGCGCCACTCCTCGGGGCTCACCGTCGTGGCCTCGCCCTCCTTGGCGCGGAACTGCAGCACTTCGGCCACCGCCTCGCAGTAGGTGTTCAGGCCCGAATCCGCCTGCCACGCCTCGACGAACTTCGACTCGACCTTGTCGAAGACCGAGTCGACGGACTGCCCGGAATTCTGGTCCCAGGAGGCGGCCGCCTCGTCGATGAGGCCCGCAATGCCGTGGCTGTCCAGCCAGGCCTCCGCGGTGGCGTACTGCCCTTCGGGCAACGCGTAGAGCAGGTGCCCACGCAGATCGGTGACACCCTTGTCGTGGAAGCGGCGCACCATCGCCAGGAAACACGACTTGTAGGACGGGATGTTGAGATTGGTGGCGCCCAACAGGAACGGCTGATCGCGCTCGTCGGCTGCACTGTCGATGAGGTTGGCGGCCTCGGCGTCGGTGCGCGCCACGATGATTCCCGGCACACCCATCATGTCGAGCTGGAAGCGCGCGGTGTTGAGACGCTTGAGCTGTTCGTCCGACGGCACCAGCACCTTGCCGCCCTGGTGGCCGCACTTTTTGGTACCGGGCCGCTGATCCTCGATGTGGTAGCCGGGGACGCCCGATTCGACGAAACGGCGAATCAGGTTGCGTACGTGGGCATCTCCACCGTGGCCGGTGTCGGCGTCAGCGATGATGAAGGGCCGGTAGTCGATCGCCGGGGTGGCCGCCCGCTGTTCCTCGGTCATCTGCAGGCGCAGGTACTGCTGGTTGCGGTCCGCGGTCAGCAGGGCGCGCACGAGGCCGGCGGCCTCGTCGGGCACCTGGCTCAGCGGGTAGCTCGCCAGGTCTGGCCCGGGGTCCTCGCTGATCGAGCCCTTTGCCGAGGTGGCCCAGCCACCGAGGTAGATGCCTTCGATACCGATCCGCTTCATCACCACGGCCTGGCCGGGGGAGTACGGCCCGAACGTCGTGATGCTCTTCTTCTGCGCGAACAGTTCGCGCAGCCGCGGATAGAACGCCTCGGCGGCCTGCCGGGCCACCGGGTAGTCGGACGGGATGGTGCCGCGCTGTTCGACGACCTGCCGCGCGGTGTAGAGCCGCGTGATGCCGTCGAAACGGGGGCTGTCGAAATACTCCTGCACGTCGGCGACGTTCTGCTCGAAAGACGTCGCAACTGCTTCGAGAGTCATGGACTGCTCCTTGCTGAGCTTGTTTCCGATGAGCTCTCCGAGCCTATCGCCGCGGGGCGGCCGTGAATACGCGATCAGACATTCACATCGAAGCCGAGGCCGACGTCGCAGGCGGCCTGGCCGCCCCGGATGCCCCAGTTCTCCAGCGCGCTCTCGCGCAGCAGGATCGTGATGTGGTCGGCCGGAATGTCGAAGGCGGCAAGGCGGCCAACGATCTCTCTGTACAGCTCGCGCTTGGCCGCCACCGACCGGCCGGCAAAACAGTCGATGGTCACCAGGGTGTACCGCTCGGGGTGCGCGAGATGCGGCGCGTGCGAAACCCGGTGCGGCTCATGGGCCACCAGCCGGACGTGTTTGTCGCCGACCGGGATCCGGAACGCGGCGACCAGCGCATCGTGGACGGCGTCGATGAGGGCGACCTCATCGGACCGGCTGTACTGGCGTCGGACCTCGATCAGGGAACTCGGCATGGCGCTGATCGTCACACCCGGCGGCCGTCAGCGCACCTGAATTTCCGCTTCGGTCGCCGCATCGAACCGGACGCGGTACACGGCGGGCCAGTACTTGCCCGTGATCAGGAACTGTCCGTTTCCGTCGGGCCCGCCGAGGTGCGCGATGCCGTTGAGCACCCCGGCTTCGCCGTGCCAGGCAGCCTCGCGCAGACCGGTGGCGTACACGACCGCCCTGACGACGCCGGTGGCGGCGTCGACCTCGATGATCTGGTCGGTGGGGAACACGTTGGCCCAGATCCGGTTGCCGACGCAGTCGAGGCTGTTGAGCCCCGGCACTCGAATTCCGTTGTAGGTCACGGCCAGAGTGCCGGTTTCGCGCATGTCGTCGAGACGGTGAACGCGCAGTACCGCGGACCCGTCGCTGCGGATCAGCCGGTCGCCGGCGCGGCACAGGCCCCAGCCCTGACCGTCGAGCGGTACCTCCCGCAGCATGGTCAGCGTGGCCTTGTCCCACTCGATGGCGACGCCGTTCTCGTAGGTCAGCTGCCACAGGTGCGCGCCGGCGTCGGCGATGCCCTCACCGAAATAGGTGGGCGGCAGCGGGACCACGCGACGCAACTGGCCGGTATCGGCGTCGAGTTCGCGCAGCTCGGATTTTCCTTCGAGACCCGTGCTCTCATACAGCGTCGCGCCGTCGACGAACATGCCCTCGGTGAAGGCGACGGGGTCGTGATCGAACCGTTCGAGTACGACGGGTTGGAGTCTGGCGACCTGATCGGCCGCGGCGGTGGGGATCCCCGCCACCACGATCAGGAGCGTGCCGACGGCCGTCAGCGTCACGGCGGTGATCGCGGCGGTGTGTTCCTGTACCCAGTGGCGCATCCGCTCCAGGCCCTTCTCGGCGTACCGCGAGGCCACCAGGTGCGCCACGATGGGAGCGGCGGTGGTGGATCCGGCCAGGGCGACGAAAAAGCCGATGGCACCGGCTTTTTCGGTGGGTGCGGTCAGCAGGGCGTCGATGGCCACGCCGCCCGCGACGCACGCCAGGATGAACTTCGGGTTCGCGACGGCGAAGACCAGTCCGGTGACGCCGGTGACCAGTGGCGACGCGGACTGCAGCCGGGTCAGCCAGCCCGTCGCCTGCGCGTAGTGCCTGCGCCGCAGCCACGTGACGACACCGAGCACGACCAGCACGATGCCGATGCCGAGCTGCAACCGCGAACTGGTCGCGGCGGCGTGCGACTGCCCGACGGGCGAGACCAGCACCACTGCGCTGATGACGGCGGCCATCCCGACGAGCCACCCGCAGAGGTAGGTCAGGCCGGTGCTGCGGGGCCGGTCCGAGTACAGCAGGAGCAGCACCGGCGGCAGGACCGCCATCGGGGACAGCGCCACGATGAGCGCGTCGGGGATCAACCACGTCACACGAGCCATCCTGCCCAAGTGTCCGCCCGGCGCGGACGTCCGGCCGGTGATCGGGCAGGCTGGAGCACACGATGGCACCCCGCATATCTCTCTTGGACGACCCCGCCGACCTGTCCGCGCTGCGCGCGACGGGCGCTGACCCCGACGAACTGCTGGCGTCGTTCGCCGCGTGGGCCGAGGAGTCGGGGACCGCGCTGTACCCGGCGCAGGAGGAGGCCCTGATCGAGCTGGTGAGTGGCGCCAATGTGGTGCTGGCGACGCCGACCGGCTCGGGCAAGTCGCTGGTGGCCACGGGCGGGGTGTACTTCGCCCTGGCGGCGAACCGGCGCAGCTACTACACCGCGCCGATCAAGGCCTTGGTCAGTGAGAAGTTCTTCGCCCTGTGCGACGTCTTCGGCGCCGCCAACGTCGGCATGCTCACCGGCGATGCCGCGGTCAACGCCGGCGCGCCGATCATCGCGTGCACGGCCGAGATCCTCGCGAACATCGCGCTGCGGGAAGGTGCCGACGCGGACATCGGGCTCGTGGTGATGGACGAGTTCCACTTCTACGGTGACCCCGACCGCGGCTGGGCCTGGCAGGTGCCGCTGCTGGAACTGCCCAGGGCCCAGTTCCTGTTGATGTCGGCGACGCTCGGCGACGTCACGGTCCTGCGTGAGGACCTCACCCGCCGCACCGGCCGGCCGACGGCTCTGGTGGCCGGCGCCGAGCGCCCGGTGCCGCTGTTCTACAGCTACGCCACCACCGCGATGCACGAGACCATCGCCGACCTGTTGCAGACCAAGCAGGCGCCGATCTACGTCGTGCACTTCACCCAGGCCGCCGCGCTGGAGCGGGCGCAGGCGCTGATGTCGGTCAACGTGAGCACCAAGGAGGAGAAGGCCGCCATCGCCGAGCACATCGGGGGCTTCCGCTTCACGACGGCGTTCGGTTCGACGCTGTCACGGCTCGTGCGCCACGGCATCGGCGTGCACCATGCCGGCATGCTGCCCAAGTACCGGCGCCTGGTGGAACAGCTCGCCCAGGCCGGGCTGCTGAAGGTCATCTGCGGCACCGACACCCTCGGCGTCGGCATCAACGTGCCGATCCGCACCGTCGTCTTCTCGGCGTTGTCGAAGTACGACGGCACCCGTACCCGGCTGCTCAATGCCCGTGAGTTCCACCAGATCGCGGGCCGCGCCGGGCGGGCCGGCTACGACACCGCGGGCACCGTCGTGGTGCAGGCCCCCGAGCACGAGGTGGAGAACCTCAAGCAGTTCGCCAAGGTCGCCGACGATCCGAAGAAGCGCCGAAAGCTGGTGCGCCGCAAAGCGCCCGACGGCATGGTGCCGTGGGGTGAGAACACCATGAAGCGCCTGGTCGAGGCCGCGCCGGAAGCACTCACGAGCAACATGCGGGTGTCCACGGCCATGATTCTCGACGTCGTCGACCGTCCCGGTGACCCCTGTCTGGCCATGCGCCGGCTGCTCGGTGAGAACCATGAGCCGCGCAAGAGGCAACTGCGGCACATCCGTGAGGCGGTAGGGATCGCGCGCTCACTGCTGCAGGCCGGCGTGCTGGAACGGCTGGCCGAACCGGAACCCGATGGGCGCCGCTACCGGCTCACGGTCGACCTGCCGCCCGATTTCGCACTGAACCAGCCGCTGTCGACTTTCGCGCTCGCTGCGGTCGAGCTGCTCGACCCGGATTCGGAAACGTTTGCGCGCGACGTGGTTTCGGTGATCGAGGCGACGCTGGAGGACCCGCGCCAGATCCTGGCGGCCCAGCTGAAGAAGGCCCGGGGTGAGGCCGTCGCGACGATGAAGGCCGAAGGCATCGAATACGACGAACGCATCGAACTGCTCGACGACATCACCTATCCGCGTCCGCTCGATGAGCTGCTGACGCACTGCTTCGAGGTGTACTGCCGGAGCAACCCGTGGGCCGCGGACGGGCACCCGGCCCCGAAGTCCGTCGTGCGCGAGATGTGGGAGCGGGGGCTGACGTTCAAGGAGTACGTCAGTGCCTACGGCCTGACCCGCACCGAAGGCGCGGTGCTGCGGTACCTGTCCGATGCTTTCAAGGCGCTGCGCTCCGGAGTACCGGCCACCGCCCGGACCGACGAGTTCACTGACATCGTCGAATGGCTGGGTGAGCTTGTGCGCCAGGTCGATTCGAGCCTGCTCGACGAATGGGAGCAACTGACCAGCGCCGATCAGGTCGACGAGGTGGCGGTCATGGCGCCGGTGCGGCCGCTCACCGGCAACGAGCGGGCATTCACCGCTATGGTCCGCAACGCGCTGTTCCGGCGCGTGGAGCTGTGGGCCCGGCACCGCTGGGACGAGCTCGGGGCCCTGGACTCGGGGTCGGGGTGGACGGCGCAGCGCTGGGAAGAGGTGGGGGAGCAGTACTTCGCCGAACACGAGGACATCGGCACCGGGGCCGACGCGCGCGGCCCCGCGATGCTGATCTTCGACCGGGCGCCCGACGTGTGGCGCGTCCGGCAGATTCTGGACGACCCGGCGCACGATCACGACTGGGGCATCGACGTGGAGGTCGACCTGCGCGCGTCCGACGAGGACGGCGCGCCGGTCATGCGGGTCGTCGATGCGGGGCTTTTCGGTAGCTGAGCGCGCTTCTCGGGCAGACTGGGCGCATGACCGCCCCTGCCGCCGAGCCCGTCAGCGGCACCCGTGGGTTCCTGCCTGCGGTCGAAGGCCTGCGGGCGGCCGCGGCCCTGGGTGTGGTGCTCACGCATGTGGCATTGCAGACGGGCTACACCGACGGGGTTGCCGGCCGGTTGCTGGCGCGCTTCGACCTGGCGGTGGCCGTGTTCTTCGCGTTGTCGGGTTTCCTGCTGTGGCGTGGTCACGCCGCTGCGGCGCACGGGCTGCGACCCGAACCCGAGGCGGCGCCGTACTACCGGTCCCGGCTGGTCCGGATCATGCCCGCGTATCTGCTGACGGTGGTCGCGGTGTTGACCCTGCTGCCGGACGCCCACCGCGCGGACCGGGCGGTGTGGCTCGCAAATCTGACCCTGACGCAGGTCTTCGTCCCCAAGACGCTGATCGCCGGGCTCACGCAGATGTGGAGCCTGTCGGTCGAGATGGCCTTCTATCTCGTGGTGCCCGTGTTGGCGATCCTGGTCGCGAAAGTGTCACTGCGCCTGCGCGTTCCGGTGATCGCGGGCGTGGCGCTGCTCAGTTTCGGTTGGGGTTATCTGCCGATCCCGGCGTACCACGGGGCCAATCCGCTCAACTGGCTGCCGGCCTACGCCTCGTGGTTCGCCGTGGGGATGTTGTTGGCGGAGTGGATGTTCCGGCCGTACGGCTGGGCACATCGGTTGGTTCGGCAGCGCTCGATCCTGATGGCGGTGGCGGTCGTCGCGTTCCTGGTGGCGGCATCGCCGCTGGCCATGCCCGGCGGCCACCAGCACGCAACCCTCGGCCAGTTCATCGTGCGGACGGCGCTCGGGGCCGTCATCGCCTGGGCCCTGCTGGCGCCGCTGGTCCTGGACGTCCCGGACGGCCGGCACCGGGTACTGGCCAGCGCCCCGATGGTGACGCTCGGCCGCTGGTCGTACGGCCTGTTCCTCTGGCACCTCGCCGCCCTCGACATGGTGCTCGCCATGATCGGGCAGACGACGTTCCCCGGCGCGCTACCGGTCGTGATGGTCCTGACGACGACGTTCGGCTTCGCGGTGGCCGCGGTGAGTTACGCGCTGCTGGAGGAGCCGTGCCGGGTGGCGCTGCGGCGCTGGGAAGCGCGGCGACGGGCCGCGATGGCCGATCTCGACTTGCCGACCGCGACATAGAGTTGCAGGGTGCGATTCACGCGTCAGGGGCCGCTGGACCGGATGAACGCCGCGGTGGCAGAGCTCGAGTTGCCGGACGCGGTGTACAAGACGTGCCCTTGGCAGCCACGGGATCTCGTGACGGAGGGCCTGCGGCAGTGGTTGCGGTGTTGCGGGGTGGCCATGCGCGACGGTCAGGTGATCGGCATGCCGTCGCACGCCGTCGACGAGGCCTGGCACGGGCTGATCCTCTGTACCGCAAGGTATTCGGCCTTCTGTGACACGGCCTACGGCCGGTTCCTGCACCATCATCCCGAAGGCGGGGCGCCCGCCGGCGCCGTGTCGGAGCCGATGCACGAGCAACTCCGGCGGACGGTCATCGCGTGGGAAAAAGTCGCCGGACCGGATGAGGACTGTGTGCTGTGGGACCTCGACGAACGCGTCGGGGTCGACAAACCGTGGGGGATCGCTGCGGCGCGGGTCGCGGAAATCAGGTCGGCGTACCGGGCTTTTCAGGCCCGAACGAGATGACGGAGGCCGGTACACGCGATAGCCTGACCCGTTACGGACGCCGGTTGAAAGGACGGACGAGCATTTGAAGACCGAGCGACAGCGTTTCCACGCGCCGGTGATAGTCGGCGGTGTGCTGCTGGCCGGTGCGCTCGCGGCGGCCGGTCCGGCTGCGGCGGACCCGGCCACACCGACGACACCCGCACCCGGCCAGCCCGTCGTGGAGCCTGCGAGCGGTCCCAGCGGCCCGGTGGCCGCGCCTCCGATCGGCGCTCCGACGGTCCCCGAGATCGAGAACCCGCAGTACGGCGCCGGTAGTACGCCGGGTCAGCTCGGCTATCTCCGGGACATCTGGCACACGTTCCACAGCGGCAACCCGATCGAGGCGCTCACCATGCCGCCCGAGGAGGCACCCGGACCACCGCCCGGTGCGGGGCCGGCGCCCAAGCTGCCACCAGGGTTCATTTCACTGACCGATCCGGCGTCGTCGAACCCGATCGTCGACACCGGGCCCAAGACCGGTGGACCGGCGCTGCCTCCGGGCTACTACCCGCTGAACGGCCCACCGCCGCCCGGGTACTACGACGCCCCGGGTGCGGCGCCGGCCACGCCGGCGCCGGGTGGTCCCGGCGCGCCGCCGCCGGCTGCCGGATTCGCGCCGACCCCATCGCACTGACTCGACGGCGTAATGTGATTACATACGCTAAGTAATCGCAGTCTACGCAGGGGAGCGTGTGCATGACCTCGATCAAGAAGACCTTGTCCGCCGCCGCCGTCGCGGGTTCGCTCGCCGCGGCCGCGCTCGGCTTCGGTATGCCGCTGGCTGCTGCGCAGCCGCCGCCACCGGCGCCCGGGCTGGGCGAGGAGGTTCCGCCGTGGGCCCCGAAGAAGCCGGCTGAGGTGTGGGACGGTCAGCCCGTCGTGTGGACCTCGGCCTGGGGCGGCCGGTGGGGCGTCTGGATCAACGACGGGTTCATCCCGCTGACGTCGAACCCGGTCACCAACGGCGGGTAACCACCGCGGTCACCATCGTGCCGCGACGTTGGTGCCGATCTGGGTGGCGATCTGGACCGCCGTGTCCGCCGGATTGGGACTGCACGTGTTGATGTCGATGATGACGTTGTTCTTGTGTGCCAAGGCGCGGCCGCATGCCCATCCGGGTGCGGCCGCGTCTTGTTCTGTCGCGACGACGCTGAGGGTGTCGTGCGCGTTGGTGATCGGCCCGACCGACCACTGCGACTGACTCTGCGTGTGCGTGTACTGCTTGCACGCCGGCCATAGCTGCGCTTGCGTGTTGAAGAACTCCTGCGCCTTGTCCTGCGTCGGAAACAGGACGACAGCCTGCTTGAGGTAGTGGGTGAACTTGTCCCCGTCGTTCATGCTCTGCTCGCGCTCGGCCCAGAAGCCGCTGCCCGCGTACACCGCGGCTTCCGCGGCGCCGTCGATGACGAGGCACTCCGGCGGTGCCATCGTGGCGCTGTTGTCCGACATCGTGGACTGAGCGCTGAGCACCGTCATGGCGGCCGACCCCATGGTCGCGTTGACCTGGTCGGGGTTGAGCAGCAGACCGTCCAGTTCGCGTTCGACGAGGGGCCGGGCCACCATCGGCGGCGTGGTCACCGGCACGGGTGTACCGGCGGTGCTACCACATCCGGCGGTCAGAACCGCGACCATGACGACGGTGACGGTGCCGACAGAGCTGCGCATATATCCTCCCGTCGCGGCAGCGGCGACCTACTGACATGCTGCGCTGTCGTGCTGCGCTGTCCTCCCCAGCGCGGCACTCCAACACTTCTATTGTGGCGTCAGTTGAGGTCGGGGCCACCTTTGCTCGACGGTGTTTCGCGGTAACGATGAACCAAGTTCTTGATAACAGGTTCGCCGCACCGCCGCAGCATGACGGTCAGTTCGACACGTCGAGGATCTTGATCGCGAAGACCAGCGAGTCACCCTTCTCGATGCCCGCGCTCGGCTGGCCGTCGGGGTAGCCGTCGGCCGACGTCATCGCGACGGCGACGGTGGAGCCGACCTTCTGTCCGGCGATGGCCTTCTGGAAACCGGGCACGACGCGCAGGAGGGAGAAGGTGGCCGGGGCGCCGCGGTCGTAGGCGCTGTCGAACTTCGATCCGTCACGCCCGTTGAAGCCCGCGTAGCAGACCGAGACCGTCGCGGTTTCGGGGACGACGGGTCCGGTGCCGGCCTTGAGTGTCTGCACCTGGGTCTGGTTCACGCTGAACGGGCCCTTGACGGTGACGACCGGAGCCGCGGTATCGGTGGATCCGGTGACGGCGACGCTGCCGGTGGCGCCGCTCAGGGTCCACTCGGGTGCGCCGCCCTGTCCTTCTGCCGTCGGGCAGGTGCGGGCAGCGGCGGTCGAGGAGTTGTCGAGGGCGGTCGCCGCGCTCGGGGTCGTGGTCACCAACGGCGCCTGCGTCGTGGTCGCCGCCGGTGGCTTCTCGTCCGAGCCACACGCGGTGAGGGCGACGGCGAGGGAGGCGGCGCAGGCGGTCAGGGCAACGGAGGAAGACACGCGAGAGAGGTTCACCGGTGTCACGCTACCCGGGCGGGATCGGGATGAGGACTGCGACCAGGAAGTCGGATTTGTCGGTGAACACCCGCAGATCCCAGGTGGAGAGCAGCAGATCCGGGGTGAGGCCGGCTCGGCTGGCGTCCTGGAAGAACTGATTGAATTCGTAATCGCGGCCGGCGCCGAACCCGATCACCACACGGCCGTTGTCGGCGAGGTGGGCGCGGAGCCGGGAGAGCACCTGCACGCGGGTGCTCGGGGCGACGAACGTCATCACGTTGCCGGCCGACACGATCAGGTCGAAGGGCTCCGGTATGCCGCGGGCCGGCAGGTCGAGTTCGGCGAGGTCGCCCACCAGCCAGCGCGGTCCGGGGTGATCCTCTTCGGCGGCCGCGATGAGAGCGGGGTCGACGTCCACCCCGACCACCTCGTGCCCGGCCGCGGCGAGGTAGCCGCCGATCCGGCCGGGGCCGCAGCCGGCGTCGAGGATTCGCGAGCCGCGGGCAGCCATCGCGTCGATCAGGCGGGCTTCGCCGACGAGATCCTCACCGGCGCGGGCGAGCGCCCGGAACCGTTCGATGTACCACTGCGAGTGGCCGGGATCGGCTTCGACTTTCTGCATCCACAGGCTCTGCTCGACCATGCGTCCATTGTCGCAAGCCCGAACTTCAGCGCGGCGTGCTGTCGACAACGCTCTTGGCGATCAACGTCGTCGCGGCTTCCCGGATGCGGTCCGCGTCGATGCCCGCCCAGGCGAGCAGTTCGCGTGTCGTGCCGGAACCGGGCATGCCGCGGACGGCCAGATGCGCGAGGCGGATATCGGCAAGATCGTGAGCGACGAGCGCATCGAGAACCGCCGACGCGAGACCGCCCTCGGGGTGGTGGTCCTCGGCGACGACGACGCGGCCACCGGTGGCGGCGACGGCCGCGGCGACGGTGGCGGCGTCGAGCGGTTTGATCGAGTAACAGTCGATGACCCGGGCGGTGATGCCTTTCCCGGCGAGTTCGTTTGCGGCGCTGAGGCATTCGTGCACCGTCACGCCGGCGCCGATCAAGGTGACGTCATCGTGATCGGATACGCGCAGGAGCTTGGCGCCGCCCACCGGAAACTCCTCGGTGGCGTCGTAGAGCACCGGGTAGGCGCCGCGCGTGGTGCGCAGGTAACTGATTCCCGGCGTCTCGGCCATCGACTGCACCAGTGCCACGGTGCTGGTGGCGTCACTCGGGTACAGCACGACGGCGTCGTGGACGGCGCGCATCATCGCCATATCTTCGAGTGCCATCTGCGATGGGCCGTCCGCGCCGATTTCGACGCCGGCATGGGAGCCGACAAGTTTCACATTCGCGTTCGAGATCGCGCCCATACGGATGAAGTCGTAGGCGCGCGTCAGGAACGCGGCGAACGTGGAGGCGAACGGGATGTATCCGCGGACGCTCAGGCCCGTCGCCGCGGCCACGAGCTGCTGTTCGGCGATGAACATCTCGAAGTAGCGGTCGGGGAATGCCCGCGCGAATTCGCCTGCGTGGGTGGAATTTCCGACCTCGCCGTCGAGTGCGACCACGTGCCGGTTGCGACTGCCGACCGACACCAGCGCGTCGCCGTAGGCCTTTCGCGTGGCGATGTCCGCACCGAGTTCGTAGGTGGGGAGGTCGACGGGCTCGGCCGCCTGCCATTCCTCTGCCGGAGCGGGCGTCGGTGGCTCGAGGCTGCGCACGATCAGTCTGCGCCGGCCACCGAGTTCGGCGATAGCCCGTTCGGCCATGTCGTCGGGCAACGGTTTGCCGTGCCAGTCCGGGCTGTCCTCCACCTCCGAGAACCCTTTGCCCTTGATGGTTTTGGCGATGATCACCGTCGGGCGGTCCACTGCTTCCGCAGTACCGACGCCGGCCATGGCTTCATCGATCGCGTTGAGGTCGTGGCCGTCGATGACGACCGTCCGGGCGCCGAAAGCCTGACAGCGCCGCTCGTAGGCCGCGACGTTCCAACCGAGGTCTGTCGGGCCCCGCTGTCCCAGCCTGTTCACATCGATGAGGGCGACCAGGTTGTCCAGCTTGTAGTAGGACGCTTTGTCGAGCGCTTCCCACATGGAGCCTTCGGCCATCTCGCTGTCACCGCACAGCACCCACACCCGGTACGGAAGGCCGTCGAGGTACTTCCCGGCCAGCGCGAGTCCGACGCCGTCGGGCAGTCCCTGGCCGAGCGAGCCTGTCGCGACGTCCACCCACGGCAGTACCGGTGTGGGGTGACCTTGCAGGCGCTGCCCGAACCTGCGGTAGCCGTCGACCAGTTCTTCGTCGGTGATCGCGCCGACGGCCGCGAAGGCCGAATACAACAGCGGTGACGCGTGGCCCTTCGAGAAGATGAGATGGTCGTTGGTGACGGCGGCCGGATCGCGCCAGTCATAGCGCAGGTGACGGGTGATCAGCACGGCGACGAGATCCGCGGCTGACATGCTCGACGTGGGGTGACCGGATCCGGCACTGGTGCTGGACCGGATCGAATCCACGCGCAGACGCGCCGCAACTTCGGCCACGGTGTCCATGGGGGTTATCGGTGGTGTCGTGTTCACACAGGGCGCATACCCGGTGTCACGGTCGGTACACGCGCGCCCGACGCGTCAGGGCAGACACCGCGTGGATTCGATGATCTCGGCGCCCATGTTGCGCCGCATCATCTTCAGCGCCGCGTCACCGAGTTGCGGGTCGATGTGCGCGACCGCGTCGGGTGGGACGATGACGTCGTAGTGCCGCAGGTACCCGTCGAGGGCGCTGTAGAGAATGCACTGTTCGGTGACCTGACCCGTCAGGATCAGCCTGGTGACGCCACGCTGCCGCAGCAGGTAGTCGAGGGCGGTGGCGTAGAAGACGCTGTGCCGCACCTTGGTCAGAAAGGTGCTGCCCTGTGCCGGCACCAGCGGCTTGACGAGCTCGGGATGGCTCCCGGACAACGCGACGTCGACGATGCCTTCGCCGCCGACGCTGAAATCTTCATGGTTGTCGTTGACGTACAGGACGTCCACACCCGGGTGTGATCGGGCCGCCGTCAGCAGCCGGTGCAACGGATCGAGAATCTCGGCGACATTCGCCGCAAGTTCCTCACCGTCTTCGTGCCGGTAGTCGTTGAACATGTCGATGATCAACAGAGCGGTGTCACTCATCGATGGTACATACCCAGACGTCACCGCGGGCACACCTGCCGAAGTCACCGTGCCGCGTCGCGCAGGATCTGTTGCAGCCCTTGCATCGGGTCGGCGCCGTCCGGCGGGGGCAGCGGTGGCGGAAGGGTCGACGTGGCATCCCCGGCCGCGGGCGGCGGCGCCGGGGGCGGTGCTGCCGGAGGGGGTGGGGGCGGCGCGGCCGGCGGCGGGCCGGCCTCGGCGAGCTTGGCGTCCAGCCGGGGCAGGGCCTCTGCGCGGATCCGGCGCCGCTGCGCATCGGGGTCGGCGTTGCCCGCGAAACAGTCGGCGGGCGCGTGCGTGACCACATCCCTGGCGGCGGTGTACTGCCGGACGGCCGCGTCGCGGTCGCCCGCTGCGGCAGCTTGATCGCCGAGGGTTTCGCGGATCAGCTCGAGGTTGACCCGGACCGGGCACGACCGGTCGGCCGGGGTCTGCGCCAGGGCGCGGCCGAATTCGCGGTCGGCATCGCCGAGCCGGTGCTGCAGTACCGCGAGGCTTCCGCCGGCGTACGACGTCCGGCCCGGTTCGATCACGTTGAACTGGCGCAGGATTGCGACGTCGTCGGACAGCGCGGCGGTGTCCCGGTTCGCATAGTCGGTGACCGCCGAGTCGCCGACGACAGCGACAGTTGCCAGCTTCGCGGCGAGGATCAGCACCGCGGCGACGACGGGCGCCGAGCCCAGGAGCAGTCGGCGACGCAGCTTTCGTCGGTCGGTGTTCACAGTCGTACCCGGTCCAGTCGGGTGCGGGCCGCTTCCCGCAACGTCAGGAACAGTTCGATGAGAAGCAGCATGGCGGCGAGCCCTGAGAGCGCCCAGTAGAGTTCCGTTCCACTGTGACCCGAGCCGATGGGCGATTGGACGGGGCGGGCGACGTCGGTGAGCGCCTCGGGCGGCAGCCCGGCCGCGGGCCGCGGCACATACGGCACCCCGATCTGCTCGGCAACGGCCCGTAGCGAGGGGACCGCGTCGTCGCCGT
Organism: Mycobacterium toneyamaense; assembly: GCF_055384815.1. Classification (NCBI taxonomy): domain Bacteria; kingdom Bacillati; phylum Actinomycetota; class Actinomycetes; order Mycobacteriales; family Mycobacteriaceae; genus Mycobacterium; species Mycobacterium toneyamaense. The sequence continues at coordinate 3,316,016 of NZ_AP040333.1, read as the reverse complement.
AACCGATCACGGCCCCGCCGGCGACCACACCTTCCGGTAGATCGAATTCCCTTTGCGGAGTGGCGGATTCCGGTGTCCCCGCGCCGAGGTAATACACGAGGTTCTTGGCGTCCGGGTATTGCTGGGCTGCGCTGAGCAGCTGGTAGCGCAGCACCGTACTTGCCGCGCCGGCGTCGGTATGTGCCGGTTCCGATGTGGGGTAGGTGACGGGAGCCGTCGCGACCGGCTTCAGACTCCACGCGTCGGCCGAGAGCGGCCATTCCACTGCTGGGCCGGACGCGAATCCGACGACGGCGAACCGCGCGGTCGGATAGCGGTCGATCAGTTGCGCGATGTCGGCACTCGCCTCGGCCGCGCGTGAGCGGCCGTCGGGTCCCGGTGCCGCCATGTCCGCCGAGCGGTCGACGACCAGGAAGACACTCGGCTCGAGCGCGCCTGCGGTCTGGGGCGGCGGGGGTGTCGCCCCGATCGCCGGGCGCGTGCCGGCGGCGATCAACAGCACCACGGTCAGGCCGAATCCGGCCCAGCGCCACGTCCGCCAGCCGGCGTGTTCGGTGCTTCGCCGTCGCCACCATGCGGCACCGCAGGCGGCGAGCAGGGCGACCACGAGTGCGATGTCCGGAGTCTCTGTCGGTGTGGCGGCGACGTTCGTCCGATCGGCCGGGGGCGGATGGCGGGTGATGTCGCGCAACGACGCACCGATATCAGTGGCAGGGTGCGACCTGCCGCCGGTGTCGTGCACGAGGCCGGAAACGGTGCCCCCATCGGCGCCGACGATGAGTGCGTTCACCTGGATCTTGCTGGTGGCAGCCAGGTCTCGAAGCGCGGTGCCGTCGAACAGCCGGCCGGCCTCTCCGCTCGAAGCGTCTGGCCCGACGTAGATGAGTGACCTGCGCGTCGCCGTGCCCTTGGCGGCCGGCGGGAACCCGGTCATGCACAGCGCGAGGAGGTCTTCGATGTTCGGGGTGTAGCCGGTGTAGCGGACGGGCGCGACGAACGGTCTGGCGTCGCTGCGCTTGATCTGCCGACCATAGGCGGTGAGCTCCGCGGCCACGTACTGGTAGTCCCGGGTCAACGGGACGACACGGCGATTGGCAGACGTCAGCCCGATCCGCTCGGTGCGGTACTCCCGGGCCGCATCGGCGAAGAACTGCAGCGTCGCGTTGACGGGGGAATCGGAGACCGGGGCGCCGACGCAGATCATGATGTCCTGCGGCGCAGCGGCTTCGGACCGGCGATCGAGCGTGGGCAGTCCCGTGGGTCGTGCCGTGGCCACGACGGCGGCACCGAAACCCACCACGAGGAGCACGACGGCGGACCACACCGAGATCGTGTTCCGGCGTTGTGCCCGGCGGTATTCGGGCAGCCGTGTCAGGCGGCCGGTGTTGGCGAGCGGTCTGAGATCGCCGGGACGCTGGCGGTGTGGCCAGAGCACGGCCACCGCCACGCACGCCGCCAGCGCGACGCACCCGATGATCGCCGCAATCCGCCAGGTCAGCTCCATCGCCTGACCAGCCCTTCGGCGGTCGCGCAGGCATCGTCGACATCGACGTCCGATCGCGGATTGAATTGCACGTCGACGAGTTCGGACAGCAGCGGTGCGGCGGCGCCGGCCGGGCCGGCTGCGATGGCGCCGACGTGCATGTACTGCACGCGGAGCCCGGTCGCGGCGTGCAGGAACCGGCGGACTTCTCGGCTCAGCGCCGCCCCGGCAGCCGGCGCCGAGAGGTCGCCCGATCGATGGCGCCTGGCGATGCCGCGAATGTCCCGGATCGCGCGCAGCTTGATCATCTCGTCCCGCACGACTCGGATCAACCGCACGTCGCCGATCCGGCGGGACGCTGACATCGCCGTGAAAAGCCAGGCATACCAGGCGATTACACAGACGATCAGCGCAGCCGAAAACCACGGCCACCACCCGGAATAGGGCTCGGGGCCGATTACGTGGCGCAGCAGATCGTCATCTGGCACGTGCGTAGACCCCCGTCATCGCCGTCAGGGCGGGTTTGATCTGGGTGCTCGCGCCGATTCGCGCATGCGGTACGCCGGACAGGGTCAGGAAATCCGAAAGCTTCTGGCGCCGTTCGTCTTCCGATCGCCGGTAGGCTTCGGTGACGGCGCGGTCGAGTGCGGACGGCGGTAGCAGGAACTGTCCATCGGCGGCGTCGTAGCTGCGGCCGGTTCCGGATCCCACCGGCGGCATGTCGGTCACCAGCGCCCACAGGACGTCGTGCCGGGCGGTCAGTGAGCGCAGCACGTTCTGCAACGCGTCACTGATCTCGGGTTCGTCGGACACGATGAAGACCAGGAGCCGGTGGCGGTAATGCGTGGCCAGCCATTGCAGTTGGACCAGCAGATCGCTGCGGGCGGGGGATTCGCCGGCGAGCTGCAGGTAGTGGTGCAGCATGCGCTCGATATGCGTCTCGCCACGCCGCAGGCGGGTGTCGATACAACCACGGCGGTCTCCCGCCACCAGGCCTATCTCGTCGGAGCGGCGCAGCGTCATGAGTCCGATCGCGCCGATGACGTGCATGATGATGTCCTTCTTGAGCTCTCCCGACGGCGCGAGCGCCGACACGTTTCGGCCGGCGTCGGCGACCACCACGATCTTGTGGTGCTTCTCGGACACGAACTGCTTGATGAGGGTGTGGCCGGACCGGGAACTCGCCTTCCAATCGATGTCCCGGACGTCGTCGCCTGGGACGTAGGGGCGTAGTTCGTCGAACTCGAGGCTCCGGGTGTGGATCAGCGCGTAGCGGCCGCCTTCCAGGAGGCTGCCCGGGTCACGGCCGATGTGGATTTTCGCGGCGTCGAGGTGTTTCCCCATGGCGGCCTCACGGCACCGGGACCGTCTGCAGTACCGCGTCGACCACTGCGTCAGGCGTGATCCGCGCGCTCGCGGCCTCGAAACCGAGGATCAGCCGATGCCGCAGCACGCGGTGTGCGAGCATCGAAATATCCTCGGGCACAACGTGTCCGCGGTCGTGGATGACGGCGAGCGCGCGTGCGGCGCGGCAGAAGGCGATGGTTGCGCGGGGGCTCGCGCCGTATTCGACGAGTCGGGCGAGGTGCGACGGTAGGTGTTGGGCGGGGCTGCGCGTGACGTCGACCAGTCGGCTCGCGTACGCGACGAGCGCGCGATCGAGGTGGACCGAGCGGACGATCTCCTGCACCCGCCGGACGTCGTCGAGCGAGACCACGGGGGCCGGATGACGGGCGCGGTCGTACCGCCCGGCGTCCATGCGGTCGATGATCTCGATCTCGTCCGTGATCGACGGATATTGCACGAGCTCTTTGAGCATGAAGCGGTCGGTCTGGGCCTCCGACAGGGGATAGGTGCCTTCCTGGTCGACGGGGTTCTGGGTGGCGATGACGAGAAACGGCTCGGGTATCGGGTATTCGACGCCGGCGATCGTGGTCTGACGTTCCTCCATCGCTTCGAGCATGGCGCTCTGCGTCTTGGCGCTCGAGCGGTTGACCTCGTCGAGCAACACGATGTTGGCGTGCACCGGGCCCAGTTGGGTGGTGAACGTGTTGGTGTCGGCCTCGAAGATCTGCGTGCCGATGATGTCGCTGGGCAACAGGTCCGGCGTGCACTGGATGCGGCGGAAGCTGCCACCGACAGACGCGGCAAGAACGCGCGCCGCGGTGGTCTTGGCGAGACCGGGAACGCTCTCGATCAGCAGGTGACCGCCACCGAGCAGTGAGACGAGCATCGTCTCACGCAGGTGCTCCTGGCCCACGACCTGATGGGAGAACGCCGACGCCACGGCGCCGACGATGGCTCTCGCCTCGGCGATGGCGCCCTGGTCGGGTTGCATTCGGGGTAGTGTCATCGGTCCTTCCGCTCACGGCTTGAGCATCACCTTCACGGCACCGTCCGTTTTCTTCTGGAAGATGTCGTAGGCATGTGGTGCATCATCAAGGGGCAGAACGTGACTGGCGAAGGTGTCGACGCCCAGCGGATCGTCGTCGCCGAGCAGCGGCAGGATGTCGTCGACCCATCTCTTGACGTTGGCCTGGCCCATGCGTAGCTGGATCTGCTTGTCGAACAGCGTCATCATCGGCAGCGGGTCCGACATGCCGCCGTACACGCCGATCAACGAGATGGTCCCGCCGCGGCGGACGATGTCGATGGCCGAGTAGAGCGCATGAAGTCGATCGACCCCGAAGTTCTGCATCATCGGCTTGGCCACCATGTCGGGCAGCGTCGCCGTCATGCGCTGAAGTGCCTGGGCCACAGGCGATCCGTGGGCCTCCATGCCCACCGCATCGATCACCGAGTCGGTGCCGCGGCCGTCGGTCAGCGCCCGGATGGTGTCGCCGATGCTGCCGTCGACGGTGTCGAGGTCGACGGTGTGGATACCGCGCACCGATGCCCGCGCCAACCGTTCGGGAACCCGGTCGACGGCGATCACCCGATAGCCGAGATGCTCGGCGATGCGCGCACACATGTCGCCGATCGGCCCCAGCCCGAGCACCGTGACGCTCCCGCCGTCGGGAATGTCGGCGTAGGCGACAGCCTGCCACGCCGTGGGCAGCACGTCCGACAGGTAGACGAATCGCGAATCCGGCGGTCCCTCAGGCACTTTGATGTGGGTGAACTGGGCCTGCGGCACTCGGAGGTATTCGGCTTGGCCGCCCGGTATCTGCCCGTACAGTTCCGAATAGCCGAACAGCGCGGCACCTTTGCCGTGGTCGCGAACCTGCGTGGTCTCGCACTGGGTGTAGAGCTGCCGGCCGCACATGTAGCAGTGCCCGCAGGAAATCTGGAACGGCACGACGACCCGGTCACCGACCGCCAACCCGTCGACGTCGCTGCCGACCTCGCGAACGATGCCCATGGGTTCGTGCCCGAGAATGTCACCCTCGTGCATGAACGCCCCGAGCACCTCGTACAGGTGCAGATCCGATCCGCAGATGTTGGTCGAGGTGACTTCGATGATGGCGTCGGTGGGCGCTTCGATCTCCGGGTCGGGCACGGTGTCGACTCGGACGTCTCGTCGGCCATGCCAGGTAACTGCCTTCACGCAGGACTCCCATCTCCGGTATCGACCATCGACGGCACCCGTTGACGGTTTGCAAGAATGAGCAGTGGCTACCCCAACTCCGGTATCCCAAAACCCGAGGCCAGGACCGGTGATGAAACCAGAGACCGCATTTGATGATTTCGTCGACCTGCTCGACTACCCGATGTTCGTGGTCACGGTGCAGGCCGACGGTCAGACCGCCGGATGCCTGGTGGGCTTCGCCACGCAGGCCAGCATCGACCCGCCGAGGTTCCTCGTCGGGCTGTCCACGGCGAATCACACGACCTCGATCGCGCGGACGGCCACTCACCTTGCGGTGCACCTGCTGCCGCGCGACGAGTTGAAGCTGGCCGAGCTGTTCGGCGGTGAGACCGGCGATGCCGTCGACAAATTCGAGCGCTGCGCCTGGCATGTCGGGCCGGAAGGCTCTGCGGTCCTCGATTCCGCGCTGGCCTGGTTCGTCGGCGAGATCATAGCGAGATTCGACATGGGCGACCACGTGGGCCATCTGCTGGCACCTGTCGCGGGCGGTGATTCCGGCACCGGGGGCAAGCCGGTGTTCTTCGACGATGTGAAGGATCTCAGCCCGGGCACGGCGCGTAGACAGGGCTGAGATGACCGGTATCGCAGGCAAAGTCGTCGCCATCACGGGCGCCAGCAGTGGCATTGGCGAAGCAACAGCCCGGCTGCTCGCCGAACGGGGCGCGGTGGTGGTTCTCGGCGCCCGCCGGGGTGCCCGGCTCGACGAGTTGGGCGGTGCGATCCGCGCCGCCGGCGGGCAGGTCGTCACGTGCCCGACCGATGTGACACACCGGGCCGACGTCGACGCACTGGTGGCCGCCGCGGTGGACGCGTTCGGTCGGCTGGATGTGCTGGTGAGTAATGCCGGGATCGGCAAGATCGGTCCGGTCGCCGACCTGGACACCGACGGCTGGTCGCAGATGATCGACGTCAACCTGCGCGGCGTGCTCCACGGCATCGCCGCGGCGCTACCGGTGTTCCGGCGACAGGGTGCCGGGCACTTCATCACGACGGTGTCCACAGCAGGGCTGAAAGTCGTTCCGGGGCAGGCGGTTTACGCGGCCACGAAGAATGCGGTGCGAACCCTGATGGAAGGTCTGCGGCAGGAGTCGACGGACGGCGTCGTACGAACGACGTCGATATCGCCGGGCTTCGTCCGCACCGAGCTCGACGCCGCGATCGACGATCCCGCCCTTCGCGACCAGATTCGTCGCAACATGGATGACTTCGGGCTGCCGCCGGACGCGGTCGCCCGCGCGATCGCCTTCGCCATGGAGCAGCCGCACGACGTCGAGATCGGGGACATCACCATCCGTCCGACTGTGCAGGGTTAGTCGACGGTGCTGACGGTGTTGCCATAATCATCGCATGACAGAGACAGCAGCGACGCCCCCGTGCCCAGGGTGTACGAGCGAGTACACCTACGAATCCGGTGCGTTGTACGCGTGTCCCATGTGCGGCCACGAGTGGGCTGACGGTGATGCCGGCGACGCCGATGCCGGGCGAGTGGTGAGGGACGCTGTGGGCAACGTGCTCGCCGACGGCGACAGCGTCACGCTCGTGAAAAGCGTCAAGGTGTCGGGCGGCGGTGGCGGTGCGATCAAGGTGGGCACCAAGGTCCGAGGCATCACGCTCATCACCGACGGCGTCGGCGACCACGACATCGACGCAAACGTGCCCGGTTTCGGGCGTCTGCAGCTCAAGTCGAGCGTGGTCAAGAAGTCGTCCTGACGCTACTGCGCTGTGTCCAGGGATAGCCGAACGCCGCGGCACTTGTCGGCCTGTTGCCTCACGTCGAGATGCGCGCGTAGGGGGTCGCGCGATTGGAATCGGGCGTGTTGTCCGAGTGATGTCCACATCACGCGGATCCACCCTGCGGCGTGAAGCCAGGTACTAGCGTCTGGACAGCGGCAGTTCACTTCGGAGGGGGTAGGCGTCATGCGGGTGCTGGTCACGGGCGGGACCGGGTTCGTCGGTGGTTGGAGTGCGAAAGCCATTGCGGACAAGGGGCATTCGGTCCGGTTCCTGGTGCGCAACGCGGCTCGGTTGCAGACCAGCGTGGCCCAATTGGGCGTCGACGTCTCTGACCACGTGGTCGGCGACATCACCGATCGCGACTCGGTGCTGCGCGCGCTGGACGGGTGCGACGCCGTGCTGCACGCCGCGGCGCTGGTCGCCACCGATCCGAACCAGGCGGCGCAGATGCTGAGCACCAACATGGACGGTGCGCGCAACGTACTGGGCGGCGCCGTGGAACTGGGCCTTGATCCGATCATTCACGTCTCGAGCATCACCGCGCTGTTCAATCCCGACGTGGACAAGCTCGAGGCCGACCTTCCGGTGTTCGGCGGCACCGACGGCTACGGACGGTCCAAAGCCCAGGTCGAGATCTACGCCCGCGGCATGCAGGACGCCGGGGCGCCGGTGAACATCACCTACCCCGGCATGGTCATGGGCCCGCCGGTCGGCAACCAGTTCGGCGAGGCCGGCGAAGGCGTGGCGCAGGCACTTCAACTCGGCGCGATTCCCGGCCGCAGCGCGGCCTGGACGGTGGTCGACGGTCGGGATCTGGCCGAGCTCCACGCGGCGTTGCTGGAGCCGGGCAAGGGACCCCGCCGCTACATGGCCGGCGGCCATCGCATTCCGGTGGACGAGCTGGCTCGGTTGTTGAGCGAAGTCGGCGACAAGACCATGTTCTCCGTTCCGGTTCCCGACACGGTGCTGCGGCTGGCCGGCCAGGTACTTGATCGGCTGGGACCATTGCTGCCGTTCCAGACGCCGTTCACCGAAGCCGCGATGCAGTACTACACCCAGATGCCCGACTCGGACGACACCCCGAGCGAGCGCGAACTCGGTGTCACCTATCGCGATCCGCGCATCACCTTGGCCGACACCGTCGCCGGCCTTCGTAAGCTGAACCACTGAGGGCGAATGATGGCTGACGTCAAGAAGTTTCAGGTCACCTTCGACTGCGCGGTACCCGAGCGCGTGGCGCGGTTCTGGTGCGACGTGCTGGGATACGTCGTACCACCGCCACCGCCAGGATTCGCATCGTGGGACGACTTCGACCGTGCACTGCCACCCGAACATCGAGGTTCGAAGTTCGCGTGCGTCGATCCCGAAGGCGTCGGCCCGCGCCTGTTCTTCCAGCGCGTTCCCGAAGGGAAGACGGTGAAGAACCGCGTGCATCTGGATGTGCACGTGGCCACCGGTCTGTCCGGGGACGAACGACTGGCGGCGCTCGAGGCGGAGTGCGAACGGCTGGTCGCGCTCGGTGCGGTCCGCGTGCGATTGCTTCCCGCCGACGACATCAACGAGTCGTGCATCGTCATGCAGGACGTGGAGGGCAACGAGTTCTGCCTCGACTGACCGCAGGCCCGTTTACCGCTGGCGCCGTGGGGTATTCACCAATTGCCTACGGCGCCAGGTCCGCTCGTTCGGGGGTCGGGCACGCTCGCCAGGTAGGAATGCGATGTCGCATCCGTCGCGGACCTTGACGCATGAGGCCATGCAGTCGAGGCAAGGACGAGACAATGACCATCAAACAACTGGCAGCAGCAGCCACCGTCGCCGGCAGTCTGGCGGCCGGCTTGTTCGGCGTGGCCGGCGGAATCGCGACAGTGTCGCCGAGCACCCTGGGAAGCGGCGTCGCGAGCGCCGAACCGAATGTGCCCCCGGCGATTCCGCCGCCCTGGGCGCCGGTCCAACCGAACCCGCCGTGGTGGGCTCCGGGTGCGTCCGTGGTGTGGAGCCCGGCCATCGAGCGTTGGGGCTTCTGGTGGTTCGGCAATTTCATGCCGATGTAGGCAGGTTGCCGTAGCCACCGGAACGAGCCGGTCGTCGCATCTCAGAAAAGAAATGCGGCGACCGGTTCAACGGCGTAGATGTGGTGAATCGGAATTGGCGACGACAACACGAGGGGTGCCATGAGGCGACAGGTTGCGATCGGTGCGGTCAGCATGGCGGTTGTCGTGGGGATCGCCGGCTGCAGTGGCGAGAAACCGCCGTCGGAGACGACGAGCTCGAGCAGCAGCACCACCACCACCAAGTCCACGTCATCGCCGGCATCGTCAACGACGGCCTCGCCCACCCAACCGCCGACCGGCAATCCGCCGCCCGGCCAGGCCGAGGTGACCGTCGACGGGGTGCGTCAGAACATCACGGGCAATGTGGTCTGTACCAACGCCGTCGGAAACTTCAACATCGCCATCGGTCAGAAGGCCTCGGGAGTGGCGGTGGTGCTGACACCGGACGCCGCCACGGTGCACTCGGTGATCCTGGGCAACGTCAACGGCGTCATTCTCGGCTATCAGCAGGGCGTGTCGGGCGGCGAGGCCACGGCGTCCAAGGACGGCGACACCTACGTCATCAGCGGTAGCGCTACCGGGGTGACGGCAGCGCTACCGCCCGTGATGGTGACCAAGCCCTTCGAGATTCGCGTTACCTGCGGCTGAGGGTCACGCCGCGATCTGAGTGACGTTGAGGTGCTTGTGCGCCTCGGCCTTCCGCTGCGCGAGCTTCGAGTGCGACCTGCCGTAGACGAAGTACAGCGCGACGCCGACGGCCATCCACACGACGAACCGAAGCCAGGTCTCGACCTCGAGGTTGATCATCAGCCATAGGCACGACAGCGCAGCCAGGATCGGGACGAGCGGCACGAGAGGCACCCGGAAGCCGCGTTTGAGATCGGGCCGTGTGCGGCGCAGGATCGGCACTCCGATCGCCACGAGGATGAAGGCGACAAGCGTGCCGATGTTGACCATGCCCGCGAGCGTGCCGAAGTCCACGAACGCGGCCAGCACCGCGCACACCACACCGACGATGACGGTCAATCGCACCGGGGTGCCGTGCTTGCCGGTGTGCGAGAGCCGCTTGGGGAGCAGGCCATCGCGGGACATCGCGAACAGGACGCGGGTCTGGCCGAGGAACATCACCATGACGACGGTCGAGAGGCCCGCCAATGCGCCGATGGAGATGATGTTCTTGGCCCAGGTGTCACCGTGGAGGGCGAATGCCGTTGCGAGGGTGGCATTCTCCCCTTGGAGCTGGGTGTACGGCACCATGCCGGTGAGGACGAAGGACACCGCGACGTAGCAGACGGTGACGATGGCCAGCGCGCCGAAGATGCCGCGGGGGACGTCGCGTTGCGGGTTGCGGGTCTCTTCGGCCGCGGTGGCGACGACGTCGAAGCCGATGAACGCGAAGAACGCGATGCTGGCGGCGGTCAGCAGGCCCAGCCACCCGAAGCTCGTACCGCCAGTTCCGGTGAGCCAGGCCAGCATTGACTGGTGCACACCGTCGGCCTTCGCCGAGGGCTGCGCCGCCGGGATGAAGGGCGTCAGGTTCGAGGCCTTGAAGTAGGTGGCGCCGACGACGAGGATCAGCACGATCACGGAGAGCTTGATCGCCACGGCGACGGCCGAAACTCGCGATGACAGCTTCGTTCCGGTCGCCAGCAATACGCCGACGATGGCGATGATCACCAGCGCACCCCAGTCGAACTTGACGGACCCGAGGTGCACGACGGGCGACACCGTCCCGCCGAGCACGTGGCCGAGATACTGCGACCAGCCTTTGGCGACAACGGATACCGCGAGCGCGAATTCGAGTATCAGATCCCAGCCGATGATCCACGCGACCAGCTCGCCGAAGGTGGCGTACGCGTAGGTGTAGGCGCTGCCGGCGACGGGCACGGTCGAGGCGAACTCGGCGTAGCACAGCGCGGTGAGCCCGCATGTGATCGCCGCGATGACGAAGGCGACCGACACGGCCGGCCCCGCCATGTTGCCCGCGGTCTGAGCGGTAAGGGTGAAGATGCCGGCGCCGATGACGACGGCAACGCCGAAAACAGTGAGATCCCTTGCCGTCAGGTCTTTGCGGAGCTTCGAATCGGGCTCATCGGTGTCCCGGATCGACTGCTCGACCGACTTGGTGCGGAAAAGCCCGCCGCCGGCGCCCATCAGATGGCCCCGTCGAGCCGCTGTTCGGCGAACAGGTTCGCGGCGGCGCCGATGCTGATGCCCGTCTCGTTCGCGGTGGCGATGATGTCGCGACAGCGGTCGAAGATGCGGGTCACGTCGGCTTCGACGGCAGCGCGGTCCGCGCCGTGCAGCTCACCGGCGACCTGGATGAGGCCGCCGGCGTTGGCGACGAAGTCAGGTACCCAGGTGATTCCGCGACGGCCGAGCAACAGCTCGACGTCGGGCGTCGCGAGCTGGTTGTTCGCGGCACCGCAGACCAGTTTCGCCTCGATGGTTTGAGCGCTCATAGGCGTCAGAGTAGCCCCGAGGGCACACGGAGCATAGACATCGACCGGGGCGTCGGCAACTGAATTGACGACGCGCACCGAGGGGTGATCGCTCGACAGACGCTGCAGTGCCGCGTCGTTCACGTCGGTGGCGAATACGTCGGCGCCATCGGCGAGCAGCAGGGCGATGAGTTCCCGGCCGACCTTGCCGACACCTTCGACGCCGATGGTCCGGCCCGCCAACGTGGCTGCGCCCCAGACGGATTCGGCGCCGGCCCGCATGGCGTTGAAAACGCCCAGCGCGGTGAGACGGGCGCTGTCACCCGAGCCGCCGGCGACGGCGCTGCGACCGGTGACGTGCGAGGTGTACTTACCCATGATGTCGAGATCGTCGGTGTTCGTGCCGACGTCGCCCGCGGTGACGTACCGCCCGCCGAGGGTGTTGACGTAGCGCGCGAAGGCCGCGAACAGCGCTTCGCTCTTGTCGCTCGTGGGATCGCCGATGATGACGGATTTGCCGCCGCCCAGGTTCACGCCGGCTGCCGCGGCCTTGTACGTCATGCCCCACGACAGCCGCAGGACATCCTCGAGCGCCTCGAACTCGTCGGCGTACGGGTACATGCGGCAACCGCCGAGGGCAGGACCCAGCGCGGTCGAGTGAATGGCGATGATGGCCTTGAGGCCGGACTCGGCGTCCTCGCAGAACACGACCTGCTCATGGCTGCGGGAGCTCAACTTGTGCGAGCGACCGAACACTCCGACGGGGGTGGACATGGCTGTCACTACGGATTCCTTTCTGCTGCCGCATGTTTGGCGGCCTGGTTGACGCTGCCGCAGGGGTGGCGGCAGGACATCTGGGGTGGCGGCCGGTCAGGCCGGGATGCCGAGCTCGCGCAGGCGTGCCCAGTACAGCTCGACATTGCCGAGTTTGACGTCCTCGTAGCCGCGGACGGTGTCGGGCAGTCCGGCGGCCTCGACGGCCGTGGCGTAGTTGTCGACGGTCAGCTCGGCGGCGAGGCGCAGCACCATCGCCGTGTACTGAGACAGCAACTGCCGCTCCACTTTCCGGACGTGGGCATAGCTGAACGGGTCCAGCTTGGTGCCGCGCAGCACCTTGGCCTTGGCCAGCATCTTCAGTGCCGCATGCGATTTCGGTCCGAAGCCGACCTTCTTGGTGCGGCCCATGGCGCGCAGGACGGGCGGATGCAGCTTGTAGGTGAGGTTCTCCCCACCGGGCACCTGCGCCTGCACGTCGGCCAGGAACGCCGGATCGACCAGCAGCCGCGCGACCTCATACTCGTCCTTGTAGGCCGTGAACTTGTGCAGCCCACGTGCCACGGCCTCGCTGAACGCGGTGTTGTCGGTGATGGTGCGCTCCAGCTGCCACACGGCCTGAACCGTTTCGACGTAACGCCGGGCGACCTTGGCGTTCTGGTAACCGACCAGCTCGCCGGCCCGCAGTTCGACCCGTCGGCGCACCTCCCCGTCGAACGTGGTGCTGGCCAGCAGCTCCGGGCGCGCCAGCGCGGGCACGGCCTTGGGCCGGGCGGCGTCGACGGCGGCGGCGAACGCGGCCGGATCGGCGACCGCGACACGGCCCCAGCGGAACGCCGCCACGTTGGCGGCGACCGCGACACCGTTGATGCCGATGGCCTCCTCGATGCTGGCCCCGGGCAGGCGTAGGCCGCCGTTCTGGAAGGCGGCGCCGACGACCAGGAAGTTGGCTGCCGCGGTGTTGCCGAACAGGGCCTGCGCCGCGGCGAGGGCATCGAAATGGGTCAGCGTGCGGGTGGCGGCGGTGAGCCGGTCCAGGAGCGACTGCGTCTCCGGGTACGCGACCGACTTGTCGTACACCATGTCGCCCGTCGGCGTCTGGCTCGTCGACGCGACGGCGATGGTGCGCTCGGCACTGCCGTAGCCGAGGTTCCGGTTGTCGGTCGCGGTGAGCAGGTCGATCGCGATGATGCAGTCGGCGCTCCCCGAGGTGAGCCGGTTGGACGGCTCCAGGGCGCTGGTCGAGAACCGCAGGTGCGACACCACCGGTCCGGCTTTCTGGCTCAGGCCGATCTGGTCGAGGCTCTCCACCTCGTAGCCCGCGCGCAGCGCGGCAGTCGCGAGCACCTGGTTGACCGTGACGATGCCGGTGCCACCGATGCCGGCGAGCAAGACGTTCTGGGTGCCGGTCGGCACGCCGAATCCCGGATCCGTGACGCGCGGCGGCTCCGGCGCCTTACGCCGGGATGTCTTGCGGCCCTTCTTCTCCGGGGTCAGTTCGACCGTGACGAATGACGGGCAGTCGCCGTCGAGGCACGTGTAGTCGGTGTTGCACGACGTCTGGTCGATCCGGGTCTTGCGACCGAATTCGGTGTCGACCGGCTGAACGGACAGGCAGTTCGACTTGGTGCCGCAATCGCCACAGCCCTCGCAGACCGCTTCGTTGATCACCACGCGGGTGTTGCGGGTGGGCAGGGTGCCGCGCTTGCGCTGGCGGCGGGCGTCGGCGGCACAGTGCTGGTCATAGATGAGCACGGTGACGCCCGGGATCTCCCGCAGCACCTTCTGCGCCTCGTCGAGCCGGTCGCGGTGCCACAGCCGCGTGCCCTTGGCGAGGGCTTTCTTGTTGTGCCGCTTGGGTTCGTCGGCGCAGATGATGATCTGCTTGACGCCTTCGGCCGTCAGCTTGTGGGTGAGGCCCGCCACGACCAGCCCGCCTTCGACGTCCTGCGCACCGGTCATGGCGACCACTTCGTTGTAGAGCAGTTTGTAGGTGATGTTGACACCGGCCGCGATGCAGGCCTGCACCGCGAGCTGTCCGGAGTGGAAGAAGGTGCCGTCGCCGACGTTCTGGAACAGGTGCGGCACATCGGTGAACGGGGCCTGTCCGATCCACTGGCTGCCTTCGCCACCCATCTGCGTCAGACCCACCACGGCGCTGTCACTGCGGCCGGACATGGTGACCAGAGTGTGGCACCCGATGCCACCGCCGCCGATGGAGCCCTCCGGGATCGCGGTGGACCGGTTGTGCGGGCAACCGCTGCAGAAGTACGCGGTTCGCTTGGCGGACAACACTTCCAGCGACAGCGGCGGGGGAGGCGTGCGCTTGAGTTCGACGTGATCGCGCAGTACCCGGCGCAGCGGCGCGAGCAAGCGTGCCGCGGTCAGCTCGCCGCCGAGCGGGAACAGCGGCGCGCCCGCGGCATCGTGCTTTCCGATGATCTGCGGGGCACCGGTAGTGCCGTAGAGAATTTCGCGGACCTGGGTCTCGATGAAGGCCGTCTTGTCCTCGACCACGATCACCTGCTCGAGGCCCCGGGCGAATTCCCGGACCGCCTGCTGGCCGACGGGGTACGGCATCCCGATGCGCAGCAGGCGAATTCCGGCGCGGTGCAGTGCCGCGTCGTCGACTCCGAGGTCGAGCAGCGCCTGGCGGACCGCGTCGAATGTGGTGCCGGTGGCGGCGATGCCGATCTTGGCGCGGGCCGGGTCGACTTCGAGGACGTCGAGGTCGTTGACGTCCCCGAAGGCGCGCACGGTCGCCCAGCGTGGACCGTAGAGGTCGGCTTCGGCGATGAGGCTGTCGGCCGGGGCCGCCATCGGTCGCTGAACGTAAGTGAACGGCTTTCCGTCCCAGAGGATTTCAGGTGCGGTGATCGCGATGTCGGCCACGTCGGCGTCGACGGTCCAGGCGCCGTCGGCGACGTCGGCGACGATCTTCATCGCCACGACGCAGCCCGAGGCGCGCGACAGCGCAACACCCTGCATGCCCATCGTGATGATCTCTTCGGCGTTGCGCGGGAACAGGACCGGGATGCCGAGAGCGGCGAGGGACCGCTCGCTGACGGCGGGCACCGTCGACGATTTCGATGCCGGGTCGTCGCCGACCAGCAGGAGCACGCCGCCGCGGGGGTTGACGCCGTACATGTTGGCGTGGCGCAGCGCGTCGGTCGCGCGGTCGACGCCGGGTCCCTTGCCGTACCAGACACCGATGACGCCGTCGTGGGTGGCCTTCCCGGCGGGCAGGTCGGTCTGGCTGCCCCAGACCGAGGTGGCGGCGAGTTCCTCGTTGAACCCGGGGGTGAAGACGACGTCGTGTTCGGTCAAGACGCTCGGCATGCCCAGCAGCATCTTGTCGACGCCGCCGAGGGGGCTGCCCTGGTAACCGGAGACGAACGTCGCGACGCGGCGGCCGGCGCGCAGGTCACGGACATGCTGCTCGACCATCATGCGGGCGATGGCCTGAACCCCGGTCAGCAGGACGGGGCCGGCGCCGGAGCGGTACCGGTCATCGAGGTCGTAGGGCGCGGCGGGTTCGGCCGCTGCGAGTTCGGATCGGGACAAGACACTGGTCATCGACAACCTCCACACTTTCCGCCACTCAGATCGCCAGCCATAAACGCGAACTATTAGCAATCAGTGCAGCGAAATCTGCCCCTGTGGGTGATCTACGTCAACAGTCGACGAAAATATTGATCAGACTGCTCAATTGTGACGTGGCGCACTGTGACGCACGCATCATTTTGTTCGACGTTGTGTCACGTGCTGCACCAGAGGCAGCGATCGGTATTCGACGGGTGTCGCCATCGCGAGCATGGTTTCGGAGTGCTTGACACCGTCGATCCGGTGCACCCGCTGGATGACGCTGAGCAGCTCTTCCTGCGTCTGAGCGGCGATGCGGGCGAGCAGATCGGCCCGCCCCGTCGTGGCGTGGACCTCCAGCACATGGGGGACGTCCTGCAACGCTTCGATGATGGCGTTCATCTTGGTCTGGTCGGTCTCGATGAAGACCAGCGCGTGTACCGCGAACCCGAGCTGCGACAGGTTGATGTTGGGCGGGTAGCCGCGGACCAGGCCGGATTCCTCGAGCCGTTTCATGCGCGCCTGCACGGTGTTGCGGGCGACCTTCAGCCGCGACGCCAACTCGAGAATCGGCGTCCGCGGATCGGCGGCCAGCTCCGACAGCAGCGCGGAATCGAGTGCGTCGAGCTTGATGGTCATGCGCCATTTTCCCACGGGGGCACCGTGGGTCACGCCGATTCGGCGACGCTCACCTGTGCTTCGCACCGGACATCGAAGTTGACGGAATTGGCGATGAAACACAGGTGATGGGCTCGCTCGTGGACCCTCGTGAGGGCCTCGCGGTGCCGGTCGTCGGCGATCTCGACAACCGGACGCAGCACCACCTCGGTGAAGTACCCGCCGCCGTCCGGGGTTTGCGCCATGGTGCCCGACGGCTGGTCGGTGTATCCGGTGACGACGATGCCCTCCTGCGAGCACAGCGCGAGGACCCACAACATGTGGCACTGCGACAGCGAGGCCACCAGGAGCTCCTCGGGGTTCCAGCGCTGTGGGTCGCCGCGGAACGCGGGGTCGGCACTGCCTGCGATCGTGGGCTTGCCGTCGGCGCTGACGTCGTGTGCGCGGTCGTACTCGCGGTAACCCGAGGTTCCGGTGCCGGTGTTGCCGGTCCATGTCACCTCGAGTTCGTAGTGGTGCGTCTTCGCCATGGCGGGCATCCCCTTCGTCGCTGCGCTCGCGTACCTCTGTTCTAGCGCACGCGCCCGAAGGTCAGTGCTTGCTCCGCCCGTGGTCGCCCTTCGCCTTGGTCTCGGACTGCTTGGACTCGGACGTCTTGCTGTCGGACGTCTTGCTGTCGGACGTCTTGGTCGTCGACTCGCCGCTCTTGGCCTTCTTGGCCGGCTTGCTGGTCCCAGATTTCTGCGCCGTGGTTACCGACGAATCGTCCTGCTTCGTTTCCGATTTGGTGGCCTTGCCAGACCGCTTCCCGGTGACATCGGCAGCGGCCGGTTTCGCGGTGGGTTTCGATGCTGTGCTGGCTGATTCGGCGGTGGCGCTCGGCTCGGCAGTGGAGCGGGTCGCGACCGCCGCGGTCGGCCGCGGCGCGTGAGTGAGCACATTGGCCAGACCCTGGACCGAGGACACGACGTTGGCGACGGCCGTCAACGGATTATGCCCACTGAGGACAGAACCGACGCCCGTGGTGGACAGGGTGGCGACGGCGTAGTAGACGCCGACCGCTGCTCTGGCCACCCTGACGACGTAGATCACAGGGGTCAGCGGCGCGAGGTGGGGCGCCAGCGTGGCCGTCACGGTCTTGGTGGCACCGGCGGCAGCGGCGCCTGCCTGTCCGATCCCGCTGACCAACTGCCGCACCTGAGGTGACGACGCGGCGCCGGGGAAGTCGGTGACCGCGCTGACCAGACTCTGCAGGTGCGCCGTCGTCGACGTCACCTTCTGCACGGCCTCGTACTCACCGGTGCTCTGATCGACCTGCGCGCTCAGCACCAGCAGCGGGAAGTCCGGTGTCTGCCAGTAGATTACGTCGGTGGCGACGGCCTGGGCCGCACCTCCGAGGTTGCCGGCGTACCGAATCGGGTTGAACGCGGCATCGATGGTCGCGGCCGTGAGCGCGTACCGGTACTCGGCGCTGTGCACCGTCGTCGGGTGCGCCGTCGGGTGCGTCGTCGGGAGAACCGGTGCGGCACTGGTGACCACGACCGCGGCCGAGCACACCACAGACAGCGTCACGGTCTGCGTCTTGATCCACATGCGAATTACCTCCTCGATTCCCCGCCGCGGCGAGACTTCCGAAAACCGAACCCCCGCTGAGGTTTCGGTGCTTTCTCTTTGCCTTCTTCGTGTTTGGCGGCCGCCGGGTTGGCCCTGCGCAGAGCCTTCGACGCCAGGGCAGTGATCGACGGCCGCGGAGCCCGATCGCGCGGCGCGACCTCCGGGCGGCGGACGTAGGCGCGGTCGATCTGCGGGCGGAGCAGGGCGTCGATGAGAGACGTGTTCAGTCCGGCATCGCGCAGCGGCTGTGTGAGCGGCAGCCGGGCCGTTGGCACGACGTAATGGGTGGTGGTGCCGCCGGCGGCGTTGGTACGGATGGTCTTGAGCGTTCCCGGCGTCGCCGGGTTGGCCGCCGACCCGTAATCGGTGTGCACGAATCCGATTCCCATGACAGCGTTGAGGACGGCCAGACGTGTTGGCTTGTCCGGCCAATCGGAGAAGCCGTCGTACTCGCGAACGATCTCGGTGGTGGGGTACGCGCTTGCCCGTGGCACATTCGGCGCGAACAGTTGCAGTGCCCGATTCTTGGTGGTGATACCGCCTGTGGTGTTCTGCGGGTCGCCGAAGGTCACGAACTGCAGATTGTCCTCACGACCCCCACCGAATGAATCCCGTAGCGACTGTGCGAGTTTCACGTAGTTCAGGACGATGGCGCCCTGGCTCAGACCGGCCAGGGTGACGGCGGCGCCGTCGGGAACCGTGGCAAGCGATGCGTTCACCTTGGTGGTGCCGATGACAGCGTCCGCGGCGAACAGGAGGCCGGCGGGGTACCCGATGCCATGGATGGTGCCGCTGGAGTCCAGGTATCCGTCGGCCAGTCCGAGGGCTTCCTGGGAGGTCGGCGACACGTCGCACAGGCACGTGCCCTGCAGGTAGAAGGTGACGCCGGGGCTTTCATCCGATGCCGTCGCCGACGGTTGCACACTGATCGTCATGCAGAGTGCGACGACGAAACCTATTGCACTGCAGCGGTTCAGGCCGGCCACGGGGCAGTTCCTATCTGTGCACGAGGAGGGGATTGCGGTTCATACGCAGCGCGCGACCAATCGGGCGACGATGTCGCCCGCGGTGACGTACGTGGATCTCGCTGATGAGTCAGCGGCGGTAATGGCGGCGTGGAGCGAATGATTCTCGCCGGCGCGTCTGATGTGCCCTGCCGTCCCCGACTACCCCCGTTTGGTACCTCAGTACAACTTGACCAGGCGAAATTAACACCGCTGCAGCATTTTTGCATGCCATGAGACGCAGGTCACCGCCGGAACACCACCCAGCGCATCGCGACGTACATATAGACCGCCTCGCAGCCTCCCGCCACCATCCGGGCGACGTGGTACTCGACGCCGAGCGCCGACAATCCCGTCGAGACGCCCAGGATGAAGGCCAGGTAGTTGACCGCGACCACCACGACGTAGATGGCGAGCTGCGGGCCGACCGCGCTGTGCGAGCTGAAGTTGAAGGTTCGGTTCAGCACGTAGCTCAGCCCGAACGCGCACCCGTACGACACCGTGACCGCCACCGCCAGCGGCGATCCCAACCCGTCCCGCAATGCGGTGAGCAACAACAGGTCGATCGCGAACGTGCCGCCGTTGATCAACGCGAACCCTAGGAACGTCGGAGCGACAACCGATTCGAGCCCGAAGGGCAGCCGGCTGACGACCAGTTCGCAGCCACGGTGGAAGCTGTCGACGGCGCGCTGCAGGCCACCTGCCGCGTCGACGGTCACGCGGGCACTGTGCCATGGGCCGGCGTCGACCAGGTAGCTGGCAGGCGAACTCTGCGCTTCGGGCTCGGGCGGCGTCCCGTAATCTCCACGCCGATGAGCCTGGCCACGATCACCCAAGCCATCGCGACCTTCGCCGTCACCAACATCGACGACCTTGTGGTGCTCGCCGTGTTCTTCGGCCAGGCGCGTGGCCACCGCAGCGCGGCCATGCGGGTGATCGCCGGGCAGTACCTGGGTTTCGTGGCCATCGTGGCGGTGTCCGTATGTACCGCGCTTGCGGGTGCGGCACTGCTGCCGGCTGGCGTGCTGCCCTATCTCGGCCTGCTGCCGATCATGTTGGGGCTCAGGGCCGCTTGGGTGGCCTGGCGGCACCGGGGCGGCGAACCGCCGGATGGTGAGGGCGGGCCGGCACCGTGCGCTCCGGGTGTCTGGCAGGTCGCCGGTGTGACGTTCGCGAACGGCGGCGACAACGTCGGTGTCTACGTGCCGATGTTCGCGGTCGCCACGGCCGGCACGGTCGCGTTGTACGTGACGGTGTTTCTCGTCGGGGTCGGGGTCTGGTGCGTCGTCGGCCGATACTTCGCCGCCCACCGCGTCGTCGCCGACACGTTCACGCGGTGGGGACACCTCATCCTGCCGGTGGTGCTGATCGCCGTCGGGACCACGATCCTCGTCGAAGGCGGCGTGTTCGCGCGGTAACCGCAGTAAGTTCACCCGGGTGACCAGCAGACGACTGTCCCCGCTCGACTCGATGTTCCTGGCGGCCGAATCTCCCGAGACGATGATGCATGTGGCCGGGCTCATGCAGTTCCGTCCGACATCGGGCGACGCCGGGGACATCCTGGATCTGCTGCGCGACGAGATCTACGGGTCCAACGAGATCGAGCCACCGTGGAACATGAAGCTGCAGACGCCATGGTTCCTGCTGAATCCGCTGCAGCGCTGGGTCGAGGACCCGAAGTTCGACGTCATGTATCACGTCCGGCGGTCCGCGTTGCCCCGTCCCGGCGACCAGCGCGAACTGGGAATCCTGATCTCCCGCTTGCACGCTCGGCAGCTCGACCTGACGCGACCGCCCTGGGAACTGCACATCATCGAGGGCCTCGATGACGGCAACGTCGCGTTGTACGTGAAGATGCACCATTCACTCGTCGACGGCTATACGGCGATGAAGACGCTGATCCGGTCGATGTCGACCGACCCGTCCGATACCGACACCCCGTTGTTCTTCCGGAACCCGGTGCCGAAGCGGGAGCGCAAGAAGGACGAGAAGGACAGCGGCCTCATTCCCGACATCGGCGGGCTGCTGCGGTCCATCACCTCGGAGTTGTCGACCGTCATCGATCTGCCTGCCGCGTTCGCCAAGCTGGCGGTGACCGCCGTCAGCAGGAGCAATCCGCTTGTCGGCCCGGGCCAGGCGCCGCACACCATCTTCAACGGCCGCATCGGCCGGAGCCGGCGGTTCGCCACACAGCAGTACGACATCGCGCGCTTGCGGGCCGTCGCTGACGCGGCGGGCGCAACCCTCAACGATGTCGCGCTCGCGATCTGCGGCGGTGGACTGCGTGACTATCTCCTCGGACTCGACGCACTGCCCGAGAAATCGCTGATTGCCATGCTGCCGGTCAACATTCGGCCGAAAGACGATCCCGGCGGCGGCAACGCCGTCGGCGCCATTCTCGCAACCCTCGGTACCGACCTCGCCGACGCCCGCGAGCGGATCGAGACCATCAGCGCGTCGACGAAAGCGGCCAAGGACCAATTGTCGGGAATGACCAGTACGGCGATTCTCGCCTACACCGCGGCGCTGATGGCGCCGTTCCTCGTGCAGACCGGGGCGGCGACCGTGGGTGCCCCGAAGGTGGCCCCGGCGTCCTACAACGTCATCTTGTCGAATGTGCCCGGGCCCGACTATCCGCTGTACTTCCGGGGCAACGAGCTCGTGTCCACCTATCCGGTGTCGATACCCGTCCACGGCGTCGGCCTGAACATCACCTGCCAAAGCTACTCGGGCACTTTGAATTTCGGCTTCACCGGCTGCCGTGACTCGATGCCGCACATGCAGAAGCTGGCAATCAAGACCGGCGAGGCGTTGGTGGCGCTGGAGCAGGCCTATGGTCTGCTGTGAAAACAGTGTGTAAAAGCAATTGACCCAAGTGCCGAAACGAACCTTCACAGCAGACGCAAGGGTGCTACCTTCACCGGACCAGTTAGCGCCGGAGAGTGGGTATGAAATGAGCGTAACGACGACGCGATTCGCTCGCATGTCAATGGGGGCAGCAACGTTTGGCGTTGCATCCGCGGTGGCGGCTTTGATCAGCATGCCGCTCGCACACGCCGACGAACTCACGTGCTCGGATGGCCTGGTCGCCTCCGAAGGCACCTGCGTGGCCCCGGCCGACGCCCCCGCAGCCCCGGAGGCGGCACAAGGTCCGTTCAACGCGCCGGAATCGTCGCTCGACGATCCCAGCTTGTTCACGCCGCCCTACGAGCTCACTGAAGGCGAAGTCGCTTCGCCCGGGTACAACGGCGGCGGCCGGCGGTAAGCCTCGCATGATCGAGGCCGGGCACCCGAGCCGTCGTGGGGTACTCCTCGGCGCGGGTGCCGTCGGTGCGGGGATGGTGGTTGCCGCCTGCGGCGGTAAAGAGGCGCCGCCGTCGGGCGGCCAGTCCGCGGGCAGTGAGTCCAAGGCCGCATCACCATCGGTGAAGACCGCCGAGGTACCGGTGGGCGGCGGCGTGGTTCTCCCGGAGGCGAAAGTGGTCGTCACCCAGCCGAAGGCCGGGGAGTTCAAGGCGTTCAGCGCGGTGTGTACACACAAGCAGTGCACGGTGTCGAAGGTCGCCGACGGCACCATCGACTGTCCTTGTCACGGAAGCACATTCAGTATCGCGGACGGCGCCGTCGTGAAGGGTCCGGCGGACGAGCCGCTGGCCCCGAAGACGGTGACGGTCACCGGGGACACGCTGACCGTCACCTGACCTCAAGCCCGGCGGCTACACCGAGCCGTCGCAGCCGCGGACACCGCCCGTCGTGACCTTGGGGGACGTCGGGCCGAAGCCACCGATCGAGCGCGGCGACGTGGTCTGCGATTGCACCGAGACGCTCGGCTTGGTGGGAGGTTCCGGCTGCGGGTTGAACGCCTGGGCCGTGCCCGAGGCCAGTCCGAAACAGATCAGCGTCAAGCCGCCCGACAGCAGAGCAGTGCCCGCGACCTTCTTGATGGCGCTGGTGATCATGGTGTCTCCCTCTCGCTGGTTCGGCCTGTGTCGACCGCTGACAGCAATGGTGAGACGCGGCCCTTGGCGAATTCTTGGCAGATTCCTGCGGATGGCGGCTATCGCCGCCATCCGCTGTGTGTCAGCATGGAAAAGCCGGTCGTAGTAGCTGGAGCTGATATGGACGTCATCAAGCTGTTCCAAGCCAAGCGGTTACCCCATCTCGCCGGGGTCGCCACGGTCGTCGTATCCGCTTTTGTGAGTGCCCCGGCGCCGCCGGTGTCCGCCGATCCGTGCCCCGACGTCGAGGTGGTGTTCGCCCGCGGCACCAGCGAACCACCGGGTGTCGGGATGGCCGGCCGCGCGCTCGTCGACGCGCTGCAGGCACAGGCAGGGAACAAGTCGATCGCGGTGTATCCGGTCAACTATGCGGCCAGCAGCGACTTCGGCAACCGACTGGACTTCGTGCAGAGCGTCGTGGACGGCGTCAAGGATGCCGCCACGCACGTCGAGGCCACCGCGGCGAACTGCCCGAAGACCAGGATCGTCCTCGGTGGATATTCCCAGGGCGCGGTGGTGTCGGGATTCACGACCGCGAACGCGCTCCCGAAGGAGATCCCGGCGGATTTGGCGGAGTACACCTGGTACGCACCCAAGCCGATGCCGCCGGCGATCGCGAACCATGTTGCGGCGCTTGTGCTGTTCGGGAAGCCTTCGCCCGAGTTCATGACGGACATCGGCGCGCCACCGATCGCCATCGGTCCTGCCTATGTCGCCAAGACGATCGAGTTGTGCGTGCCCGACGACACCATCTGCAACGGGGCGCCCGCCGGTGGACCGTCGTTCGCCCACATCACCTACGGGTCGAACGGAATGGCCGACCAGGCCGCGACTTTCGTCGTCAGCAGGCTGTGACCGCGTTCCTGCTCGTTCCGGGCGGCGGTTGCGATCCGTCCTACTGGCGATTTGTGTTGCGCGAGTTGGCTGTTCGCGGGCATCGCGGCATCGCGGTCGACCTGCCGTGCGCCGATGACTCGGCCGACCTGAACGTGTATGCCGACGTGGTCGCGGCACACTCACGCGCCGACGGCGAACCGCCTGTGGTCGTGGCCCATTCGTTCGGCGGCTTTACCGGAGCGCTGGCCTGCCCGCGGGTCGGCGCGGCAGAGTTGATCTACGTCTCGGCGATGATTCCCCAGCCGGGTGAATGCCCCGGCGATTGGTGGAGCGCAACCGGATGTGTTGCCGCGCAACGGGAAGCGGCTGCCGCGGGTGGTTACGACGCCGATGACGCCGTTGCGCTGTACTACAACGGTGTAGACCCCGCGGTGATCGCCGCGGAGATCGAACGCCCACAGTCGGAGACCCCGGCGCTGAAACCGTGGCCGGCACAGGCACTTCCGCAGGTTCCGACGCGGTTCCTGCTGTTCCGCGACGACCGGTTCTTCCCCGAGCGGTTCATGCGGCGCGTCGTCGCGGACCGTCTCGGGATCGAACCCGAGGTCATGCCCGGCGGCCACATGGCAATGCTGTCGCATCCGGTCGAGTTCGTCGACCTGCTGACGATCCCGCGCTGACAGTTGAGGTCAATCGTGCAAGGCGTCACGCGCCCGGCACAGGTAAGCCTCTTCGATGGGGTTCGCGGTCAGACGGGCGGCTCTGTCGTAGGCCTCCGCCGCCTCGGCTGTGCGGCCCAGGCGAGACAGCAGTGCCGCCCGGACCGCGTGGTAGACGTGATAGTCCGCGAGGGCGAGCGCGTCCACCAGGTTTAGTGCCGTCTGCGGATCCTGCGCCTCGGCGACCGCCACGGCGCGATTGAGGGCGACGACGGGTGTGGGGGCGATCGCCATCAGCTGGTCGTACAGCGCCAGAATCTGGCACCAGTCGGTCGCGGCGGCGGTCGGCGCGGCACTGTGCACGGCGTTGATGGCGGCCTGGATCTGGTACGGCCCGGGCTGGTTCCGACGCAGGCAGCGGCGGACCAGGGCCTGCCCCTCGGCGATGAAACCGCGGTCCCACCGGCGGCGATCCTGATCGGCCAGCAGAACCAGACTTCCGTCGGCAGCTGTGCGCGCCGGGCGTCGCGCGTCGGTCAGCAGCATCAGCGCGAGCAGCCCCCACACTTCGGGCTCGTCCGGCATCAGCTCGGCCAACAATCGGCCGAGCCGAACCGCCTCGCCGGTGAGATCGGCCCGCATGAGATCGTCGCCCGAACTGGCGGTGTGGCCCTCGTTGAAGATCAGGTACACCACGGCGAGCACGCCGTGCACGCGCTCGGGTAGGTCGCTGTCGTGCGGTACCCGGTAGGGGATACGCGCATCGCGAATCTTGCGCTTGGCGCGGACCACCCTTTGCGCGACAGTGCTTTCCGAGATGAGGAAGGCGCGGGCGATCTCCTTGGTCGACAGGCCGCCCAGCAATCGGAGCGTCAGCGCGACCCGCGCGTCGAGGGCGAGTGCCGGGTGACAACACGTGAAGATCAGGCGTAGCCGGTCGTCGTGCACGGGGCCTTCTTCGGGTTGCTCGTCATCGGCTGCGGGATAGAGCAGTGCCGCCTGCGCGTGTCGCTCACCGCGAGCGGATTCCCGGCGAAACCGGTCGACGATCGTGTGCGCGGCGGTGGTGATGATCCATCCGGCAGGGCTCGGCGGCAGGCCGGCCTGCGGCCAGCGATCCACCGCTTTGGTGAACGCGTCCTGGACCGCCTCCTCGGCGAGGTCGATGTCACCGAATCGGCGGACCAGGACAGCCACCGCACGCCCGTACTCCCGCCGGAACACCTCGGCGATCTCTGCGGGCGGCAGCTGCGACACGGTTTCGGTCAGCCCCTCAGATCGCCCCGGAATGGTCGCACCTCGATGGGTAGCAGCCGCACGGCTTCTGCCTGCCTGCGCGCCCAGCCCAGCGCGGCATCCAGATCGGGCACGTCGATGATGGTGAAGCCGCCCAGATGCTCCTTGCCCTCGGCGTACGGGCCGTCCGTCGTCAGGACCGCGCCGTCGCTGACCCGCACCACCGTCGACGCATCGGGATTGTGCAGACCCCCGGAGAACACCCACACGCCCGCGGCTCTCATGTCGTGCTCGACCGCGTCCAGCGCATCCATGATCGGTCCCAGCACCTCGGGCGGCGGCGGATCGCCGACCGGCTGATGCATGGCAAGTAGGTAGTGCATACCGTCACTCCTCGATCTGGGGGCGGCCGGTGCCACCCCTCACCTTCTACACGAACGACCACCCCGGATTTCGACAGATCCGGGATTACCCTCGGGAAGCGTGACTTCCGTGCAGCGGCCGGTGCCGCCCATGAATGCCGACGAGCGCACCACACTCGAAGGTTGGCTGGACTTCTACCGCGCGACGTTGGCGTCGAAATGTGACGGCCTCGACGAAGATCAGTTGCGCACCGCCTCCGCGCCGCCATCTGAGCTGACCCTGCTTGGGCTGCTGCGGCACGCCGCGGAGGTGGAGCGCAACTGGTTTCGCCGGGTGCTCGCCGGTGAGCAGGCACCACCGATCTTCGGGCCGACGGATCATCCCGAGGGGCACGACGGCGGCTTCGAGCTGTCGTCGGAGTCGTCGTACCCGCTCGCATTACGGATCTGGCAGGACGAGGTCGCCCATGCGCGTGCCAACTGCGCGGTACGTCGGCTGGATGACGTCAGCCCGTTCATGGGCAGCGAGGTGAGTCTGCGCTGGATCTACACGCACATGATCGCGGAGTACGCCCGCCACTGCGGGCACGCCGACATCGTCCGCGAACGGATCGATGGCGCCACTGGCGTCTGAGTCGCCGGTCAGAGGACGTAGAGCATCTCCTGGTACGTCGGCAACGGCCACAGGTCGTCGGCCACCACAGTTTCCAGCGTGTCGGCCGCGGCACGGATCGCGTCCATGGCGGGCAACAGCGCGACTTGCGCGTGCTTGGCCTCGTCATAGGCGGTCGCTGCCGAATGATCCGTCAGCGCCGTCTTGAGTGCTGCCAGCGCGTCACTGAGGGCGCTGATCGGCTCCGAGATCGACTGCAGCAGAGTCAAACTCGGTGTCATGCCGGCTGCGGTCAATGCCGCGACGTTCTGCGCGAGCTCGGTTTGGTAGCGCACAGCGGCCGGCAGGATGATGGTGGAACCGATCTCGAGCGCCAGCTTCGCCTCGACGCCGATCGTCAGGGCATATTGCTCCAGGCGCACCTCGTAACGGCTGTGCAACTCCCGCTCGTTGAACACGCCGTACTTCTCGAAGACCGCGATCGCCTCGGGCGTGATGAGTTCGGGGATGGCATCGAGCGTGGTCTTGAGGTTCGGCAGCCCGCGCGCAGCGGCCTCCGCCTGCCAGTTCTCCGAGTAGCCGTCGCCGTTGAAGACCACGGCGCCGTGCTCGGTGACGATGTCGGTCAGCAGCTTCTGCACCGCGGAGTCGAACTCCTCACCGTCGGCGACTGCCTTTTCCAGAACGGTTGCGCAGTAGTCCAGCGAGTCGGCCATGATGGTGTTCAGGACGATCATCGGCACCGCGACCGTCTGACCCGAGCCCGGCGCCCGGAACTCGAATCTGTTGCCGGTGAATGCGAACGGACTGGTGCGGTTACGGTCACCTGGGTCGGTGGGCAGCACCGGCAGGGTGTCGACACCGATGATCATGCTGCCCTTGCCCTTTGACGATGTCGCCGCGCCCTTGGCAATCTGCTCGAAGACGTCGGCGAGCTGATCACCCAGGAAGATCGAGATGATCGCCGGCGGTGCCTCATTGGCACCCAAGCGGTGGTCATTCGTCGCCGACGCGACCGAAACCCGCAGGAGGCCAGCGTATTTGTGCACCGCGCGGATGACGGCCGCACAGAACACCAGGAACTGCGCGTTCTCGTGGGGCGTGTCACCCGGCACCAACAACGAGCCCAACTCGGCGTTGCCGACCGAGAAGTTGACGTGCTTGCCCGACCCGTTCACCCCGGCGAACGGCTTTTCATGGAACAGGCATTCCATGCCGTGCTTCTTGGCGATGGTCTTGAACACCGTCATCAGCAACTGCTGGTGGTCGGAAGCGATGTTGGCCCGCTCGAACATCGGGGCCACCTCGAACTGTCCGGGGGCGACCTCGTTGTGGCGGGTCTTGGCAGGAATGCCGAGTTTGAACAGCTCCCGCTCGGTGTCCATCATGAACCCCAGCACCCGGTCGGGCACGGCACCGAAATAGTGATCGTCGAACTCTTGCCCCTTGGGCGGTTTGGCGCCGAATAGGGTACGACCGGCGTTGATCAGGTCGGGCCGGGCGAGGAAGAAGTGCCGGTCGACCAGGAAGTACTCCTGCTCAGGACCGCAGAACGAGACGATCTTCTCCAGATCCTTGTGGCCGAACAACGTCAAGATCCGCTCGGCGTGGATGCCCATGGCCTGCTGGCTGCGCAGCAGCGGCGTCTTGTAGTCCAGCGCCTCGCCGGTCATCGACACGAAAACCGTTGGGATACAGAGGGTGTTGCCGTTCGGGTTCTCCAGGATGTACGCCGGGCTGGTCACGTCCCAGCCGGTGTACCCGCGGGCCTCGAACGTCGACCGCAGGCCGCCGGACGGGAAACTCGACGCGTCGGGCTCGCCCTGCACCAGGGTCTTGCCGGCGAACTCGGCCAGTGCCTGCCCGTCGGAGACCGGTTCGAGGAAGCTGTCGTGCTTCTCGGCGGTCAGGCCCGTCATCGGATAGAACACGTGCGCATAGTGCGTCGCGCCCTTCTCCAGCGCCCAGTCCTTCATCGCGGCCGCGACGGCATCGGCGACTGTCGGATCGAGCTTGGCGCCCTTCTCGATGGTCGCCACCACCGACTTGTAGATCGCCTTGGGCAGGCGGGCCTGCATCTCGGCCTTGGTGAAAACGTTCGTCCCGAAGATCTCGCCGGGCGCTTCAGCAGGGTCGAAGGTGTACGCCGGAGGCGTATAGGCCTGGACGCCCGCGATCGCGCGCAAGCGGGTGGCGTTTCCGCTCAATGGAATTCCTCTCCCCACGTGAATGACCGCTTCACCCTAGGGACGCCTCATGGCGGCAGTGTTACGTCGATGTCAAAGGCGACGTTCAATACCCGTCAGACCCGGCGGCCGACGTCCTGGCTCAGAATCTTGGGCCAGGTCTCGACGTCCTCCGGGGTGTGCGCGAACGTCAGGGTCGACCGCGGCATCAGTGCGGCAAGCGCTTCCGCGGTCGAGGCGGGATGGGCCGGGTCGTCGATCCAGGCCAGGATCGTCGTCGGCACGTCGATCCGCGCGATGGCTTCCGGCGCCGGCAGGTCACTGAGCGCGGCGCCGCGAAACAGCGACGGCAGCAGGGCGTCGGCGACGTCGGGCACCGTTTCGGGCGCACCCACGGTCGCCGGCGGCCGGGCCGCGCCACGAGAGGCCGCGATGAACGCGCCGACGCCCTCGGTCTCGATGAGCGTGGCCGCGGCCTCGTAGTGCGCGGCCTGCGCGCGCCGGGTCTCCCACGCGGTGGCCGGCACCATCAAGGTCAATCCCGTGAACCGTTCTGGTTCGCGGCACGCCGCATGCAACAGCGTCCCTGTACCCATCGACGGCCCGACCCCGTGCACCGGTTCGCCGGGAAACCACCGGTCGAGCAGGTTCAACAGGTCAGCGGCGAGCTGTTCCCACCGGTAGTCCGCGGGGACTTTCCGGCCCGTCGACTTGCCGTGGCCACGCGCGTCGTAGCGCAGCAGCCGCGTCCCGCTGAGCCCCCGGCCGAGGTCGAGATTGAGCACCCGATCGCGCGCACGGCTGGAGGTGAGTCCGTGGAGTTGGACAACCGGGTGGCCACCTTCGTCGCTCAGTTCAACCGCAAGCTCGGCTCCGGGAACTGCGAAAGTAGGCATCAGGCAACTCTTTCCGTAACCGATCGCCTCGTCGTGGCGTCGACCTGCTGACCGAGCATTCAGGCTAACCGGGGCGCTAGGGTACCGCCATGCGGCTCACGAACGTCTCGCACCTCCGCCTGCCGTTCGGGCGTCTGTGGGGCTACGACGTCGCGGTGTCCGCGCCGGGTCGGTGTTTGCCGGTGTCCTTTGACCAGCGGATTCACGTGGCGGCAGGGGCCCGGCCGGGTTCGTGGATGGCGTTGTCCATCCGTCTGCCCGCGCGGGTGAGCCGGGAAGCCCTGGCCGACGCCTGGCTGGCGGTGGTGGCCCGCCACAACACGCTGCGGACCGCATTCTCCGTAGGGCCGGACGGCGATCCGCAACTGCACGAGATCGAAGTCGGTCCCGGCGGCTGGGTCGAGCATGAGATTGCTGCCGGCCAGGCGGTGAATGACGCCCTGCGTGGTGTCCTGGATGCCGCGTGCTCGCCGTATCAGCAGCCCTCACACCGGTTGTGTCTGTTGGA
The DNA here is from genome assembly GCF_055384815.1 of Mycobacterium toneyamaense. Classification (NCBI taxonomy): domain Bacteria; kingdom Bacillati; phylum Actinomycetota; class Actinomycetes; order Mycobacteriales; family Mycobacteriaceae; genus Mycobacterium; species Mycobacterium toneyamaense. The sequence goes on along the minus strand of NZ_AP040333.1, from coordinate 3,285,831 downwards.
AACGGCGGCAGCACTGACCGTGGTGATAGCCGCCGACCACAGTCACGTCGACATGTGGTCGATGCTGGTGATTGCCCGGGACCTGCTGGCGCTACTCGGCGGTGCGGGCTTCGGCCGTGCTGCTGCGCTGCCGCCGGCGCCCGCATTCGTCGAACACACCCAGGCGCTGCTCGACCGTCCCGCGGCACCGGACCACGTCCGGCAGACCTGGGCGCGCGTCATCGCCGACAGCGGAGGGGTGATGCCGCGATTCCCGCTGCCGCTGGGCGAACCCGAGTTGGGGCCGGAACGCGTCGAGGTCCGGGACGTGTTCGACGTCGACGCCGGTGCGGCGTTCGCCGTGCAGGCCCGCAACGACGGGGTGTCGACGCTGGCGCTGGCGGTGGCCGCGATGACGGCCGTGACCCGGGAGCTGGCGGACGCGCCGCTTCGCGCCGTTTTCCCGGTGCACAGTCGCTTCGACACCACCTGGCACGACTCGGTGGGTTGGTTCATCACCAATTCGGTACTGGAGTCGACGGTCGCCGAGCCACGTGCCGCGGCCAACGCCGTCAAGGAGGCAGTGCAACTCGGTTCCTGGCCGCTGGCGGACGTGCTGTCCCCATGGGGCGGCATGCCGATGTCCCCGGGCATGTTCGCGATCTCGTGGCTGGACCTGCGGCGCCTTCCGGTCCGCATCGATGACGTCGGCCTGGACGCCCAGTACGTGAGCGCCGCCATCCAGACCGACGGGGTCATGCTGTGGTTCATCCTGGACGAGTCGGGTTTGCATCTGCGGTGTCGCTATCCCGACACCCATGAGGCGCGCACGAATGTCGGGGCATGGCTGGACCTCTTGGTGACGCGCCTGCAGGCGCAGGCGCGGACGTCGGTTCGGGGACTGCTGCAAGTGGGGGACCGCAGTTTCCGGGTGGAACGGGCGGCCCGTGACGACGTCGCGTCGATCGTCGCGCTGCTGTCCGACGACGAATTCGGTCCGGATCGGGAAACCGCCGACCTCGAAGACTACGAGGCGGCCTATGACGTCCTCGTTCGTGACCATGCCAACTACCTCGGGGTGGTTCGCAACTGTTCCGACGTGATCGTCGCCACCGTCCAGTTGACCGTGATTCCGGGTCTCTCCCGCGGTGGCTCGACCCGGCTGCAGATAGAAGGACTGCGGGTCACCGCTGCCGAGCGCCGAAAGGGTCTGGGTACAGCCCTGGTGCAGTGGTCGCACGAGTACGGCCGGGCGCACGGTGCACGGCTGGCGCAGGTGGCCACCGACGAAGCGCGCGAACAGGCCCGGGCGTTCTATGACCGACTCGGGTACCACGCCGCGCACGTCGGCCTCAAACGCACCATCTGAGTCGGCGCTCACGACCCGCGGGAAGCACGGGCCACAGTGAGCAGTCCAGCGACGAGAAGCGCTGCGCCACAGGCACTGACCGTCGCCGGCCAACCGAATGAGATCACCGCTGCCGCGCCGAACGCCGTCCCGAGGCTGCCACCTACGAAGTAGACGAGCATGTACGCGCTGTTGAAGCGGGCAGGCGCGGACGGATCGATCGCCAAGATGGTGGCCTGATTCGCTACCTGCGCCGCGAACAGACCGGCATCGAACACGGCGAGAGCGGCCATGGTCGCCCAGGGACTGCTCAAACCGACGGCAAGCACCGGACAGGCGGCGGCCGCGACCGCGAGGCCCACCAGGATCACCGGCCGGAAACCCAATCGGTCCGTGTACACGCCGGCAACGCGCGTCGCGAAGATCCCGGCAATCCCGGCCAGGGCGTAGAGGCCGATCTGCTTGGCAGACAACAAGTACGGCTCTTGCGACAACGCGACGGCGATTCCCGACCAGACCGCACAGAACGCGAAGAACCACAGGGACCCGCGCAGGGCGCCACGGCGCAGCACCCGGCAGCGCAGGAAGAGCCCGGGCACCGACGCCAGTTCGGTGAGGTAGTTCCGCTCGAGTGTGCCGACCGCTGTCGGCAGGAACAACAAGCAGGCACCGGCGACGCCTATGGTGACCGCGGCGACAGTGAGAAGCATTGCGTGCCAGCCGATCACGTCGGTCAGCCAACCGCCGGCAATCCGGCCGGCCAGGATTCCCGCCGAGATGCCGGCGGTGACGATCCCCAGAATGGTCGCGCGCCGACGCTCGGGCGCGAACCGTCCGACAACGGAACTCAGACCCGCACCCACAGAGGAACAGGCACCGGTCACCAGCAGTCCCACACCGAGCAGCCACACGGTGTCAGCGACGGTGGTCAACGCCAGCGCGCCGCCGAGCGCCAGGAATTGCAGTGCGACCACCCAGCGGGGCGAGAACCTGTCCACCAGCGGGACCAGCAGGGCGAGTCCCAGCAGATAGCCGACCGGCCCGCAGGCCAGCGCAGCCCCCACGGCCGCCGGACCGGAATCGAGCGACCGCGCGATGTCAGCGATGGCCGGCTGCAGCGGGTAGATGGTCGCGGTCCCCAAGGCGGCGGCCAGCGACATGAAAAGGACTGTGGTGCCGGTTATTACCGGGTCTCTATGTGCGGTTGTGGTCACGCGTCGACGTTATTGGCGGCGTCGCGTGCAGCGCTGGCGGAAATCCGCCATCGCAGTCGGCTCAGCTCTTCCAGACCACCTTGTCGGTGCCGCCGGCATCGCGGTACACGACGCTGTCGGGCGCGGTTCCGTTACGGACGTCGAAGTAGATTCGACCCGTCGTGTAGCTGCCCGGAGCGATCGGCTGGTTGGGCAGGCCGCCGGCCTCGTTGCCCTTCATGTCCGCATATGTCGAGCTGTTGACAGCGCGCGCGTTGAAATCGGAGATGTTCGGCGTCGGAGCGCCGCTCACGGCGCGTGCTGTCACGTCCGAGTACCAGATGCCGTCGTTGTGGCCACTGGGCTGCAGGTTGATGACGGTGTACTCGATCGCCCCACCGGGGCTGGGAATCTCCGCGCGCTGGCCGAACATCACCGCCGTCGGGTCGGCGATGGCCGGGGTCGCCGTCAGGATTCCGGCTGCCGCGATACCGACAGCGGCTGTCATCGTTTTCGATGCGATCTGCGAGAACGCCACGTGAAGCTCCTTCCGTGATGCTCCTGTTTTCAGGAGTCAGCTGTCATTGGTCCTTCTGAAGGGGTATCCAGAGGTGCCCACGACGAAACGGAGGGGCGTGAAGACCGGGCCTGCCGCCGGGGGGCGTTGCCTAGATTGGGCATCGGCGCCTCTGCCTGAAGGGCGCCCACGGTGTGGCCCCGGCGGCGTACGGCCCAGCCTTGGTGGCGGAGGTACCAAGCGGCTGCGGCTTCCGGAGGACTGCGCTGTACCGGCGTCATGCAGCGCACCGGCCCGCGCCGTGGTCGCCGAGATGTGTATTCCAAAGACCGACCAGCGCACCGGGGCTCGTGTAGGGCACACCCGATCGCCGGTGGCGTCGGTTGCTGACGGCAAGGAGCTTCGGCGGCGCAGAAGATGGCGTCGACTTCGGCGATCAGCGCTATCACCATCGTGGGGTCGTCCACACCCAGAGACTGGGCCAGCTCTTCTGGCGCGCTGGTGTCAGGCGCCGCCGGCGCCGCAATCATGCTGTACTGCATCACTTTTCACCTCCTCGCACCGTCGGCATGGCACCGACCATTCAAGAATGTGTCGCGACGAATTCGGTTGCCGGGTGCCGGTGCCGAGCGGGACAGCGTCCCGGCCCGGCACCGGCACTTCGACTCGGTCAGGCGTGCACCGGCTCCTTCTTGTTCGAGGTGTCGGTGACAGGGCTGCCGTCTTCGGTGATCACTCGATTCTCATCGATCGCCTTGGCGTTGCCGCCTCTGCTCACGGTGATCTTGCGGGGCTTGGCCTTCTCGGCCACCGGGATCACGAGCTGAAGGACGCCGTCGCGGTATTCCGCGGTGATCCTGCCGGTGTCAAGGTTGTTGCCCAGCACCAGTTGTCGAGAGAAGACGCCGCGCGGCCGTTCGGCGGCCAGCATTTCGCGTGACGAATCCACAGGCGCCCGTTCGGCGCGCACAGTCACCACATTGTTCTCGATGTCGAGATCGAGCGAGTCGGTGTTGATGCCGGGCAGGTCGAACTCGACGTGGAACTCATCACCGTCGCGCCAGGCGTCCATGGGCATCGCGGCCGGCCGGGCTGCGGTGCCGAGAACCTCTTGGGTGAAGCGATCCAGCTGTCGGAACGGGTCAGTACGCAGCAGCATCGTGGCCACCTCCATCTGTCCTTTCTCTTATGCCATCTATGCGCTTCCAGCTCGATTATCTGTATCGGCTGGCATAGATTTGTTTTAGCACTCGACGCCGGTGAGTGCAAGCAAGTGGAGGCAGAATTTTTGGAGCGCCAAGCGGGACCGGGAGACGGTCTCGCGATGGTTGCAATCGCGCAAAGGTACGGCAGCGCACCTGCGGCGCGATGGAGGACGCGCGCGGGGGAGCCTTAGTCTGGGCTGCGATGACTGGACCGGACTCCCGTGTGAAGCGCTGCCGCGCAGCGCTTCACCTCGTCGTGTCCGCGCTGACGGTCATCGTCCTCGGACTCGCCGGCAGTCCGGTGGCGCACGCGGCCGCGGCCGGGGCGCGGTTCGTGGTGCAACACACCTGGCAGGACGGCTTCATCGCGCGCTTCGTTGTCACCAACTACAGCACCGTGCCGATGGCAGATTGGAAGATCGAGTTCGACATGCCGATGGGCCAGTCGATCTCGCACGCGTGGAGCAGCACCTTCACCCAGTACGGCACGCACTATGTGATCAGCCCCGCCAGCTGGAACCGCGTGATTCCACCCGGGGGCACCGCCAACGGTGGCATTCGCGGCGTGCTGAGCGGCACCTACACACCACCGTCGAATTGTGTGCTCAACGGCCAGGTCTACTGCTCCTAGCGTGATGGCGGCCTGATGACGAGCGAAGCCCTGACGGACTGGCTGCTGGACTCGGACCCGGCGCTGCGCTGGCAGGTCGAGCGCGATCTTCTCGGTGCCCCGGCCACGGTATGGGAGGCAACCCGGTCACGGATCGCGACCGAGGGCTTCGGCGCACGTCTGCTCGCGCTGCAGGACGCAGACGTGCGGTGGGCCGGGGGCGCGTTCTTCCCGGCGGACTACGACTTCGACGACCCCGATGGCACAGAGGATGGCCAGCCGTGGACAGCCACGACGTGGACGTTGAATGCACTGCGCGAGTGGGGACTTGACGCATCGGTGTTGCGGGATCGCCGCACCGCCGAATTGCTCGACGAGTACTGCCGCTGGGAGTACGACGACCTGCCCTACTGGTCCGGTGAGGTGGACTGCTGCATCAACGCCTGGACCCTGGCCAACGGCGTGTGGCTCGGCGCGAACGTCGACGGCCTCGCCGCCTGGTTTCTCGAGCATCAGCTGCCGGACGGTGGCTGGAACTGCGACTGGGTCGAAGGTTCGACGCGCTCCTCGTTCCATTCGACGCTCAACTCGCTGAAAGGACTGCTGGCGTTCGAGGCTGCCACCGGGGGAGAGGCCGAGATCAGCGCAGCGCGCCGGCGCGGGGAAGAGTACCTCCTCGAACGCCGGTTGCTCTACCGGCTGACGACGAATCAGCCAGTGGGGCAATGGATCAACGATTTCAGCTATCCGATGCGCTGGTCCTACAGCGCACTCAACGCGGGTGAGTACTTTCGGCGCGCGGCACTGCACGATGACATCGGGCGGGACCCTCGGATGAGCGCGGCGATCGACATCGTGCGAGCCGCCCGGCAGTCGGACGGCACCTGGCTGCAGACGGGCCGCCGGCCGGGGCGGGTGTGGTTCGAAGTCGATGTGCCGGCGGGGCAGCCGTCGAAGTGGCTCACCCTGTACGGGGCGCGGCTACTCGACTGGTGGGACAGCGCGGCATAGCCGCGTCAGATAGCGTGCGGACCAAGCTCTTTGGTCAGGTGCGAGAAGCGCGGAAGGCCCGCGGACTCATCCCATGCCAGCGGCGGAATGCCTGCGAAAAGCTCGACAACTCCACGTAGCCGAGCCGACTGGCAGTCTCGGCGACCGTCAGGCGGCCCCCGATCAACATCTCTTCCGAGAGTCGCTGGCGGATCTCGTCGAGCAGTTCGCGGTACGACGTGCCTTCGGTGCCGAGCCGGTGCCGTAGCGTCCGCGGACTCATCAGGAGCGCATGAGCGATCTCGTGCGCATTCGGCGGCTGCGCCGGGGACGCCAGCAACAGGTCACGAACCTGGCCCGACAGCCCGGTCCGGCTGCGCCGCTCTTCGAGGAGATTGCGGCACTGCTCCTGGGTAGCGGCGGAGTTGTAGGCGTTGGCCTGGGGCAACGGGATGTCGAGCAAGCCGACGGGCAGGATCAGCAGGTTCTCTGGCGCGTCGAACTCCGGCTCGGTGTCGAATGCCGCGATGTAGCGATCGAGATCGGCCGGGCGGGAATGGGTGAACCGAACGCCGAAGGGCGGCAGTTCCGTTGACAATTCGCGTTTGATCACCGATATCGCCGTGGCCAACCGGTCGATATCGAATCGCCGGACGCGGTCCGGTGTTCCCGGCGCCTCCATGACGAACTGGAACTCGTCGCCGACCACCCGGGTGCCCAGCGTCGACGAAGCGAACGTCAGGTCGAGATAGCGCACTCCGACGTCGATCGCACTGCGCAACGTCGGGCTGCTGATCAACGCGAACCCGAAGATTCCGTAGGTGGCGAGACGGTAGCGGAGCCCTACCTCGACACCCAGGTCATCGGGATAGTCAAGTGCCTCAAGTAGATTCGTCACCACGGTCAGTTCCTGGCGGGCGGTGACCTCGGCTCCCGGGCGTTGTAGGCCCCGGACGGTCAGCCGTGAGCCGGCCAGGCACGTTTCCGGGCTGACGCCGCGTTCGCCGGCCAGGCCGAGCAGCACGCCGACGCTTGCCGGCGTACGCGGAATATCCCAGTCGACCACGTTGCCAAATCTAGTAAGTTGCCGCGCCAAGATCGTTTGGCTTCGCCGAATTCACTGCGGGAGTGTCGGTTTCGCCCAGCAGGCGGGCGCGAAGTGCGGCGACCCTGGGTGCGTCGATGCCGATCTGGCTCAGGTAGGCGTCGAAGCTGCCGAACTGCTCGTCGACCGTCCGCCACGACGCGGCGATGAAGTCGCCATGGACCCCGAGGATCTTGTCCGAGAACCGGGAGAGGTCACCGTTGCGGGCGAGCACATGCTTGCGCAGTGGTTCGACGGACTCGTTGCTGCGCAGATAGTCGGCCAGGATGTCGGCCTCGCGGACACCGGTGGCACGCAGGAGGGCGGCGACGATCCAGCCCGCGCGATCCTTTCCGGCCGCGCAGTGAATGAGGACGCCACCCGGTGCTTCCGCTATCACGCCGATTGTGTACGCCAGTGCGTGCTGTCCCGTCGGCAGCAGCGGAAAGCGGCTGTAGGCGTACTCGAGGGCGGCCTCGAACAACTCGGGTGTGACCGCCCGGCCGGGCTCATGCGGGGCGTTCTGCTGCCCGTCGTCGTGTACCGACGCGACGTGCAGCGTGACTCCCGCCGGTAGGACGTCGCGCCCGTTCCACGCGATCTCGCTGTCACTACGAAGGTCGATGACGTCGGTGATTCCCAGTGCGTGAAGATTCTTCTGACCGGCGTCGTCGAGCGCACACAGTTCCGACGATCGGTAGAGCACACCGGGCCGTATCGCGCGTCCGTCGCCGGTTCGTAGTGCGCCGACGTCACGGAAGTTCCAGGCACCGGAGAGGTGGTACTGATCGACGACGGCCACGGCCGGTAGCTTACATCTGGCCTCGGGGTTGCCACTTCGAGTAAGTATTCAGCCACTTAGGGTCTCCCAGCTGCACGTTTCGGTTCGTAGCGTCATTGCCAACGAACAGTCGATGCGAGGAGGCCCCGATGGTTGCAGTCAACGACACCGCAGAGCGCCTGGTCGGCGGCTGGGGCGGTACCGTCCTTCGCTCCGGGGGAACGGTCCGCCGTTCGACCGGACACTGGACGCCGGCCGTGCACGCACTTCTCGAGCACCTCGAGTCTGTCGGCTTCGAGGGTGCGCCCCGCGTGTTCGGCGTCGATTCCGAAGGCCATGAGGTGCTGACCTTCATCGACGGACAAACGGCCGCCAGTGCCGCGGGCTGGCCCGCATGGTTGCGCTTCGAAGCGAACCTGGTGCGGGTCGCGCGTCTGCTGCGTCAGTTCCATGACGCCGTGGAGAGCTTCCGCCCGGGGCCCGCCTTGCAGTGGCGTGACGGCAGTCGCGGTCTGCGGGATGGCGAGATCATCGGGCACAACGACGTCAGCCTCGCGAACCTGGTGGCAGATTCAGCCGGCCGCATCCACTCACTGATCGACTGGGACCACGCCGGACCGACCACTCGGCGTCGCGAACTGGCCTATGCCGCTTGGCATGTCGTCGGTCTGCACGCCCGCGATCACGGCCGTGCCCGCGGTTGGTCCAAGGCTCCCGATGCCGTGCGTCGCCTGCACATGTTCCTCGACGCATACGGACTCGACGACCGCGAAGGCTTCGTCGACGACATCATCGGTCGCATCGGTGAGGCCGTCCGCTCGTGCCGTGCCGCGGTGGACGCCGGCGACCGCGGTGCCCGGCCGTTCGTCGCGCTGTTGGAGGGCGACCTCGAGTTCGTCCGGCGGCACCGCAGCGCACTGGAGCGCAACGTGCCCGCATGACATGACGTGGCCAGAGGCCGATCCACAGCCCCGAATTCCAGATCTGACAAGACGGAGAAAATCGTGAACATCCTCGATCAGGCAATCACCAAGGCGCAGGAAGCGATCCTCGATCCGGTGCTGAACCGTGCGCAGTCGACCATCCCGATGCCTTTGCAGATCAAGGGCATGCACCTCTACCAGAAGACGAAGAAATCGGTGGTCGGCGACAAGTCGCCGGTCTTCGTCGAGGCCCCGATTCCCCCCGTCGAGGAAGTCGAGCTGGCAGACATCGACGTCAGCAACCCGTTCATGTTCCGCCAGGGCCGCTGGCAGTCCTACTTCAAGCGGCTCCGCGACGAGGCGCCGGTGCACTACCAGCCGAACAGCCCGTTCGGGCCGTTCTGGTCCATCACCCGCTACGACGACATCGTCACCGTCGACAAGGACAACGAACGCTTCTCCGCCGAGCCGCAGATCATCATCGGTGACCCGCCGGAAGGCCTGGACGTCGAGATGTTCATCGCCATGGACCCGCCGCGGCACGACGAGCAGCGGGGCGCGGTGCAGGGCGTGGTGGCGCCCCAGAACCTCCAGGAGATGGAAGCACTGATCCGGACCCGGGTGCAGGAGGTCCTCGACGGTCTGCCCGTGGACGAGCCGTTCGACTGGGTCGACACGGTCTCGATCGAACTGACCTCACGCATGCTGGCAACCCTGCTCGACTTTCCCTACGACGAGCGCCGCAAGTTGGTCTACTGGACCGACACCGTGGCCGGCAGCGCCTCGGCCACCGGCGGCGAGGCCGACATGGATGAGATGTTCAGCGCCGCAGCCGATATGGCACGCGCGTTCAGCGCCCTCTGGTACGACAAGAAGGCTCGGTTGGCGGCGGGAGAGAAGCCCGGCTTCGACCTCATCACGCTCATGCAGTCGTCCGAGGACACGAAGGACCTGATCGACCGGCCGATGGAGTTCCTCGGCAACCTGATTCTGTTGATCGTGGGCGGCAACGACACCACCCGCAATTCGATGACCGGTGGCGTGCTCGCCCTGAACCAGAACCCCGACGAGTTCGCCCGGCTGAAGGCCGATCCGGGCCTCATCACCAAAGCGGTCCACGAGATCATCCGGTGGCAGACCCCGCTGGCCTACATGCGCCGCGTCGCCAAACAGGACACCATCCTGAACGGACAGTTCATCCGCAAGGGCGACAAGCTCGTCATGTGGTACGCCTCGGCCAACCGCGACGAGCGCAAGTTCGAGAATCCGGACGACTTCATCATCGGCCGCCACAACGCCCGCCATCACCTGGCATTCGGCATCGGCATCCACCGCTGCATGGGCAGCCGCCTCGCCGAACTGCAGCTGAAGATCCTGTGGGAGGAGCTGCTGGCCCGATTCGAGGACATCGAGGTTGTGGGGGAGCCCGAGTACACCCAGTCCAACTTCGTGAAGGGCTACTCCAAGATGATGGTGAAGGTCACCAGGAAGCAGCCGGCCGCCACGGTGTGACGAGAGGACAGCGATGGGCTCGTTCGATGTACTGATGGACGACGAACGGGCCCAGCTCGACGCCTTCGTGGAGGACTACCGCCGTGCCGTCGAACTGACTCTCGACGGCCTCACCGAGGAGGAGTCCCGCCGGCGCCTCGTCCCGTCAGCGACAACGCTTCTCGGGTTGCTCAAGCACGTCACCTGGATGCAGCGCGTGTGGTTCGAGGAATGCGTCGGCGGCACATCCCGTCAGGCTCTCGGCCTGGTGCAGAGCGTCGACGAGTCCTTCCAGCTGGATGACGACGACACCATTGCGTCGGTTCTTGCGGCGCACCGTGATGTCTGTGCGACAGCGCGGGCGGCGGTCGCCGATCTACCGTTGGACACCGTCGTGACGGGGCACCGGTCCGGGCCGCGAACCCTGCGTTGGGTCATGTTGCAGGTGCTGCGGGAGCTGGCGCACCACTGCGGGCACGCCGACATCCTGCGCGAACAGGTGCTTGCCAGTCGTGCGTGATCAGCGCGCATATCCTGGGTGTTAGACGCCGCGCTGTGCGACGCCCGGACCTCCGGGAGGCAGCGATGTTCGAGGAAGCGCAGTTGTATGCGCCGGTGACGCGGTCGGGAGATGACGTCACCGTCCATCTGGCTGCGGATCATCCAGGCGCAGTCGACCCGGAGTACCGCGCCCGCCGCAACGCTATTGCCGCGCTCGCCATGGATTGGCAGCCCGGAACGCCGCCACCCGTCGCGACCTACACCGACGACGAGCAGGAGGTCTGGCGCATCGCGTGCGCCGAGCTGCACCGGCTACACCAGCGCCGGGCCTGCACCGAGTACCTGCAGGGCAGGGAACGGTTGGGGCTTCCCGAGGATCGGATTCCGCAACTGGTCGAGGTCAACGAGAAGCTCGGGCCGCTGACCGGCTTCCAGTACGTGCCGGCGGCCGGTCTGGTGCCGCTGCGCGAGTTCTACGGACTGCTCGCCGACGGCATCTTCCACTCCACCCAGTACATCCGGCATCACTCCGTGCCGCTCTACACTCCCGAGCCGGACCTGATCCACGAGGTGGTCGGCCACGGCAATTGCCTGGCGCACGAGCGGTTCGCGGCGCTGTACCGGCTGGCCGGGCAGGCGGCGCAGCGGGTGAAAACGACTGAGGCCCTTGAATTCGTCTCGAAGGTCTTCTGGTTCTCGCTGGAGTTCGGTGTGGTCCGTCAACATGGCGAGGTACGTACCTACGGTGCCGGCCTGCTGTCGTCGTACGGGGAGATCCAGCAGATCGATGTGGCTGATCTGCGGCCATTGAACATCGCCCGGATGGGGGTGCAGACCTACGACATCACGCACTACCAACCGATTCTCTTCTGCGCCAGGGGATTCGGCGAGATCGAGGATGTTGTCGGCGGGTTCTTCGCCGAGGTCGACGACGCCATGGTGGAGCGCCTGGTGCACGACGCCGCTCAGGTCACGGGTAGGTGATCGCTGGTTGGACGACCGCGACGCATTCGCCGAACCCGATGATGGCCGCCCCGGGACGATGTGCCGTTGCCTTGAGGGTGATTTCGTCGCCGTCTTCGAGGAACGTGCGCGTTTCCCCGTTGGGCAGCGTGATCGAGCCCGTGCCGCCATGACTGAGCTCCAGCAGGCTGCCTTCGGAGCCGGTGTCAGGACCGGACAGGGTGCCGCTGCCGAGCAGGTCGCCGGGCTGCAGGTTGCATCCGTTGCTCGTGTGGTGAGTGACCATTTGCGCGAAGGTCCAGTACATGTGGCGGCTGGATGAGCGTGCGATCGGGTGCGGCGGCTCGCCGTCGTCGCGCATCCGGGCCGTGCTGATACGGACCTGCAGCTCGATATCGAGCCCACCGCTCGCACGGTGCCGTGAGCTGTCGAGGTAGGGCAGGGGAGCGGGATCACCCTCGGGACGATCGAACGGAATCCGGAACGGCGCCAATGCTTCTGGAGTCATTACCCAGGGCGAGACCGTGGTGCCGAAGCTCTTCGCCAGGAACGGGCCGAGTGGCTGGTATTCCCAGGCCTGCACGTCCCGCGCCGACCAGTCGTTGAGCAGGCAGTAGCCGGCGATGTGGGATTCGGCGTCATCGAGACGCACCGGTTCGCCGAGGCGGTTTCCCGGGCCGATCCACGCGCCGAGTTCCAGCTCGAAATCCAGGCGCCGGGTGGGTGCCAGCACAGGCGCTGGTGCGTCCGGACCCTTCAATTGCCCGTGCGGTCGCGTCACGGGAGTGCCGCTGACCTGCACGCTCGAGGCACGCCCGTGATAGCCGATGGGCACCCATTTGTAGTTGGGGAGAAGGGGATTGTCGGGCCGGAACAGCGCTCCGACGTTGCGGGCGTGGTGGATGCCGACGTAGAAATCGGTGTAGTCGCCGATGCGGGCGGGCAGCAGGACATCGACGTCACGCAGTGGGGTGAGCAACGCCGCCACGGTCTGTTGTTGCGGCGCGCCTTCGGCGAGCAGTGCGTGCAGCGCCCTACGAAGTGCTACGCGGGGACCAGATCCCAAGGCGAACAAGGCGTTCAACGTTCCGTCTGCCGCGGACTCTGCGGCCGTCTGCGCCTCGCCGGTGAGCAGGCCGGACTCGGCGAGCCCCCTCAGGTGCAGGACCATGTCGCCGATCCGGACAACACCGCCCGGTTCGCCGTTTACACCGGCGACCACGCCGAACGGCAGATTCTGCAGCGGAAAGTCACTATCAGGGCCCGCGGAGGCGACCCAACTCCGCCGGCCCGGGTCGTGGGTGAAGTCGAGTGCTGTCACGGCTTGTCCGGCTGGAAGCGCTTGACCAGCCCTCTCCAGCAGTCCGCGTAATCCTGTTGCCGCTGCGGTGAATTCGCGGCGTACGCCGTCACCTGCTGCGGGAACCGCGTCTCGAACATGAAGGCCAGTGTGTGCTCCTGCTTGACCGGTTTCAGTTCTTCGGTGCTGGCGGCGTGGAATGCGTTGGCGTCCGGGCCATGTGGGGTCATGCCGTTGTGCAGGCTGACGCCGCCGGGCACGAAGCCGTTCGGCTTGGCGTCGTACACGCCGCGCACGAGTCCCATGAACTCACTCATGACGTTCACGTGGTACCACGGCGGCCGGAAAGTGTCTTCGGCGACCATCCACCGCTCGGGGAAGCAGACGAAGTCCACGTTGGCGGTTCCGGGCGTCTCGCTCGGTGAACTGAGCACTGTGAAGATCGACGGGTCGGCATGATCGAACAGAACCGGCCCGACGGGGGAGAATCGGCGCATGTCGTACTTGTACGGTGCGTAATTGCCATGCCAGGCAACGACATCCAGTGGTGACTGGGCGATATCCGCTCGCCACAGCGTGCCGCCCCATTTCACATACATCGTGGACGGGACGTCGCGATCCTCATAGGCCGCGACCGGTGTCAGGAAGTCGCGCGAGTTGGCCAGGCAGTTGGCGCCGATCGGGCCGCGCTCGGGAAGAGTGAAAGGGCCGCCGTAGTTTTCGCACAGATAGCCGCGGGCCGGACCGTCGGGCACCTCGACGCGCATCTTCACACCCCGCGGGACGACGACGATCTCACAGGGCTCGGCGTCGATGATCCCGAACTCGGTACAGAACCGAACATTGCCGTGCTCGAGCACGAACAGCATTTCGGCGTCGCCGTTGTAGAAGTAGGTGTCCACCATCGATGACGTGATGGTGTAGATGCTGTTGGCGAATCCGGTGCGGGCGTTGACGTCCCCGCCGGTGGTGATGGTACGGACGCCGGTGATGAACGTCGTGTCCTCGACCGCGGGATCCGGCATCGGCTCAGGGTTCCAACGCATTTGGGCAATCGGGACGGCAGGAGCGTCGTCGGGCGCCGAGCGCCAGTGTTCGCCGGGCACGGCGGTGAAATCGCCCCAGTGGGCCACGCTCGGCCGAATCCGGTACAGCCAGGACCGCTTGTTGGTGGCGCGGGGTGCGGTGAACGGTGACCCGCTGAGTTGCTCGGCGTAGAGGCCGTAGGCGCACCGTTGCGGTGAGTTGCGGCCGAGGGGCAGCGCGCCGGGCAGGGCCTCGCTTTCGAAGCTGTTTCCGAAACCGCTTTGGTACCCGGCCATCACAGGTTCCCGCGCTTTTCCTGCTCGCGCTCGATGGACTCGAAGAGCGCCTTGAAGTTGCCCTTGCCGAAACCCAGTGAGCCATGGCGTTCGATGAGTTCGAAGAACACCGTCGGCCGGTCTCCCAGCGGCTTGGTGAAGATCTGCAGCAGATACCCGTCTTCGTCACGGTCGACCAGGATGCCGCGCTGCTGCAGTTCTTCGACCGGCACGCGGACCTCGCCGATGCGGGCGCGCAGTTCCGGATCCTCGTAGTACGCATCGGGCGTGTCGAGGAACTGGACGCCCTGCCGGCGCAGCTCGTCGACACTGGTGAGGATGTCGTTGGTGGCCAGCGCCAGGTGCTGCACTCCCGGTCCGCGATAGAACTCGAGGTATTCGTCGATCTGCGACTTGCGCTTCGCCACGGCCGGTTCGTTGAGCGGGAACTTCACCCGGTGGTTGCCGTTGGCGACGACCTTCGACATGAGCGCCGAGTAGTCGGTGGCGATGTCGTCGCCGATGAACTCCGCCAGGTTCACGAACCCCATGACCCGGTTGTAGAAGCGGACCCACTCGTCCATCTTTCCGAGTTCGACGTTGCCGACGACGTGGTCCAGCGCCTGGAACAGCCGCGCGGGAGCACCGTCTCGTCGGACCAGACCACTTGTCGCCGGCTGGTAGCCAGGCAGGTAGGCACCGCGGTAGCGGGTTCCGGCGACATCCCGCTGAACCAGCGTGTGGCGGGTCTGCCCGTAGGTTGCGATGGCCGCGACGCGCACGGCGCCGTGCTCATCAGCGATGTCGTGCGGCTCTGCCAGGACTGTGGCGCCGGCTGCCTTGGCCTGTGCGATGCACTTGTCGACGTCGGGCACCTCCAACGCGATGTCGACGACGCCGTCGCCGTGGCTGGCGTGGTGGGCGATCAGGGGACTGTCGGGACTCACCGCGCCCTTCAGCACGAACCGGACAGACCCCGAACGCAGCACGAAGGCCTTGTGGTCACGATTGCCGTTCTCGGGCCCCGAGTAGGCGACCAGCTCCATGCCCCACGTCGACTGGAAGTAGCTCGCTGCCTCTGTGGCATTACCGACCACGAAAACGATCGCTTCCCAACCAGTTACGGGGAATGGATCGTCAGTCGGGTCGTATTCCACCAGGCCCACCAGCTGCTTGAGCTGGTTGACGTCGAGCCGGGCCTGCTTCTCCTGGTCGGTCAGGGCGCTCTGGTTCGCCATGTGGACATTCTTCTCCCAAATGCCGGATTACTCGATGAATTCGCGGCCGTGTTCAGCTACCACCGCGTTCGGCGGCGGGAACCTCGGCCAGCGCACAGTGATAGTGGTGG
Organism: Mycobacterium toneyamaense; assembly: GCF_055384815.1. Classification (NCBI taxonomy): domain Bacteria; kingdom Bacillati; phylum Actinomycetota; class Actinomycetes; order Mycobacteriales; family Mycobacteriaceae; genus Mycobacterium; species Mycobacterium toneyamaense. The sequence goes on along the minus strand of NZ_AP040333.1, from coordinate 3,270,297 downwards.
TTCTGGGGTTCCTCGGCCGGTTCTTCGGTGAGCAGGTCGTTGGAGATGGTGGCGAATGCGAGCACGCCGCCGATGGCCGCTAGGCCGGCCGAAATCAGCATCGCCGTGTGGAAGCCGGCGGTGATCGCGGCGGGCGATCGGAAGGCGTCGCCGGTCAGCCCGGAGAGCGGGGGCAGTAGGGCGACGGCCAGCAGTCCGGCAGTGCGGGCCACCGCATTGTTGACTCCGGAGGCGACACCGGCGTGACGCTCGTCGGCGGCCGCGAGGGCGGCGGCCGTGACGGGAGCGACCGTCGCCGCGAGCCCCAACCCGAAGACGACCACGGCGGGCAGTACGACGGTGCCGTACGAGGCGCCCGGGCCGATCCGCGTCATCAGCACCATGCCGGCCGCGATCACGAGCGGACCGATGGTCAGTGGCAGTCGCGGGCCGATGCGCTGGGCGAGTGCGCCAGATGCCGACGAGAGGGCCAGCATGATCGCTGTGACCGGGAGCGAGGCGGCGCCGGCCGCGACGGGGGAGTAGCCGAGCGCGGTCTGCAGCACGACCACGAGCAGGAAGAAGACCCCGCCGAGTGCGGTGTACACGACGAAGGTCACCGCGTTGGCACTCGTGAACTGTCGTGAGGAGAAAATGCCAAGCGGCAGCATGGGATTCGCGGTGCGCCGTTCGACCACGACAAATGCGACCATTGCGACGGCACCGAGCACCCCGGCCGCGAGCACGACCGGAGAATCCCAACCGCGGTTGGGCCCTTCCACGAAGGCGACCGTCGCGCCGGCCAGCCCGGCAGTCGCCGTCGTCGCGCCGGCGTAGTCGAGGCGGCCGGCGCTCGACGGGGCGCGGCTCTCGGGGACGTGGCGCAGTGCCAGCCAGGCGACCAGAGCGCCCAGCGGCACGTTGATGAGAAAAATGGCGCGCCAACTGATCGCTTGTACGAGGTAACCGCCGAGCAGCGGGCCGATTGCCGCGGCGACCCCGCCCAGCGCCGACCATGCGCCGATCGCCTTGCCGCGGTCGGCCGGCATGAACACCGACTGGATTATGGCGAGGCTGCCCGGCGTCAACAGCGCACCGCCGACGCCTTGCAAAGCCCTTGCGGCGATGAGCATTTGGGCGGTTGGCGCCAGCGCACAGATCGCTGATGCCACCGCGAACCATGCCACACCGACGACGAAAATCCGCTGGCGGCCCAACCGGTCACCGAGGCTGCCCGACAGCAGGATCAAGGCTGCCAGCGTCACCGAGTAGGCGCTGACCACGAGCTGCAGCCCGCCAACTTCGGTGTTCAGGTCGTGGCCGATCGCCGGCAGCGCCACGTTGACGACCGTCGCGTCCAGCTGGGCCATGCCGGATCCCAGCACCGTCGCGGCGAGGATCCAGCGCCCCGCCGCGCTGCTGAAACGTACGCCCGAGGAGGTGTTTGCGAGCATCGAAGTCCCCATTGAATCGCTGACGTGCCGTGAGCACCAACCTACCGCGCTGGAAAGTGATTACCTGGCAAAGATTTCCACGCGTTTGAAGTGTCGGTCTGCCCGCTACAATCACGACGGCCAGACCCAGCCCGCGTTACACCATCCGGCCATATTGTTGCGTCTACGCATGCTCTAATGGTCCTCATGGCAGGTTTGACGGAGGGGAGCGTCGATCCGGCGTTCGCCGCTGTGCGAGATATCTTCGAAGCGAGCTTCGCCGACGGACAGAACTGGGGCGCGGGCGTTTCTGTCGTGATCGATGGCAGGCCCGTTGTCGACCTGTGGGGCGGCATCGCTGACCCGCGCACGGGACGGCGCTGGCAGCGCGACACGGCTTGCGTCACCTTCTCGTGTACCAAGGCGGTGACCGCGACGGCCGCGCTGATGGTGGCGGAGCTCTACGGTGTCGACCTCGAAGCACCTGTGGTGACGTGGTGGCCCGAGTACGGCGCGGCGGACAAGAGCCACACCACGGGGGAACAGCTGCTCTCGCACGCCGCCGGTCTACCCGCTGTGGAGCGCCCCGTTTCGATCGAGGAAGCTGCCGATCCGGAACTGATGGCCGGTCTGCTCGCCGCTCAACAGCCCCTGTGGGAACCGGGATCGAAGCACGGCTATCACGCGTTGACGTTCGGTTGGCTCGCCGGCGAGATCGTCCGACGGCACGCCAAGAGGACGGTGGGTGAGTTCGTGCGATCGCACATCAGTGGAGATCTCATGATCGGCACCAGTAGCGCCGCCCTCGATGGCATCGCCCGGACCGGCTTTCCCGACGCGAGCGAACAGCAATGGGCAACGGACACCGCCGCAATCCCCGCCACCACGGTCGCACGCCTCGTCGAGGCATACCGCGATCCGCAATCCTTGTTCACCCGCGCGACCGCCAATCCACCTGCGCGCTACAACCATCCCGGTGTTCTGGCGGCCGGCTGGCCGGCGAGCGGACTGATAACCACTGCGCGTGCACTAGCGGATTTCTATGCGCGTCTGAGCGCCGGGGAGCTGTTGCCTCCGGAGAATCTGGCTGACGCAATCCGTTTGCGGCACAGCGGTTCTGATGCCGTCATGGTTCTCGATTCCAGCTACGGCCTGGGGTACATGCGGCCGTCGCAGTTGTTCTCGTTCCCCGATAACGCCGGACCCGGAGCGTTCGGGCATCCTGGCGCCGGCGGCGCGTTCGCGTTCGGTGACGTCGACAATCAACTGGCGTTCGCGTTCGTGCCCAACCTCCGTCGCGACGCGCTCGCCGGGGATCGTCGTGCAAACGATCTCGTCGAAGCGACCTACGCCGCACTGTAAACGCGTTGCTCAGCCAGGAGTCGCATCCCGCCGCCGGCCGAGTTGCCGGAAGCCCGGGTGCACGGCCGGCGTCAGACCTTGCTGGTCGGCGACGGCGGCGAGCAGTTCGCCCAGCGTCTTGCGTTGTTGACTGGACAGGCCGGTGGTCAGGTCTTGTTCGTGCTCACGAGCGATCTCCGAGAGCGTCCACATCAACTTCTCACCCGATTTGGTCAGATACAACGCGTACAGACGCCGGTCGGTCGGGTTGCGCCGGCGTTCGACCTCGCCCCGGGACTCGAGCTCGTCGAGGTATACGACCACTCGGCTGGGCAACAAACCCAGCAGAGTGCTCAGTTCCTGCTGACTGAGGCCCGGCTGAGTGGCGATCATCCGCAGGATGCCGGCATGCGGGGGAGTCAGCTTCACGGCCTCGAGACGTTCGGCGAACAACTGAGCGGCGTGGTGGCCGAGCTGGGCAAGCAGGAATGCGACACCGCCCCGCTGCTGGGCGCTGGAAGCTGATGACATGGACGAACAATACATGGCCGAAACCGTTCAATTCGTGAATGAGGTTGACGCATTTAATTCACTAAGAATATCGTTCAATACATGAACGATTACGCGCACGATGGACCACCGGTGCCAAGCCGGGCGCCCCAACAGAGCGGGCCGCCGCTGTGGCTTCTTGGCACGATTTCACTCGGCCTGCTGCTCTGCGGCGTCATATTGGGTGTTGCGCTTGGCGGCACACCGCCGCTGCCGTACCAGAATTCAGCGGCAGTGCAGGATTACTTCCGCGCGCGTTCGTCGTCGGCACAGGTGGGCGCGGTGTTCGTCTGCGGGGCGTCGGTGCCGCTTCTGATCTACGCCGCCACCGTCAGCGCACGGCTGCGGCAACTCGGCGTCACCGCGCCCGGTGCCACCATCGCCCTGGCCGGCGGGGTACTGGCTGCTGGGGGATTGGGGCTGTCGAGCCTGCTGCTGTGGACGCTGTCGCGGCCGGAAATCATGACCGACGGCCCACTGATCAATGCGCTCTACTATTTGGTGTTTCTCACCGGCGGCGTGGCACACGTCGTGATGCTCGGACTGTTGACAGCAGGCATCGCGGTCCCGGCGCTGATCCTGCAGCTGGTACCGCGGCCCGTGGCATGGACCGGTCTCGGTATCGCCGCGGCCGCCGAGCTCGCGACGATTGTCCTCATCTGGCCGCAGGCCTCGCCCCTCCTGCCGCTCGCCAGGTTCTCGGCGCTGATCTGGCTTGTCACCGTTGGCGTTCTGCTCCCGAAGCGACGTGCCGCCCGCAACCGGCGAGAGCACGCAGTCCCTGGCGGGCCGTCATGAGACTCAGCGTCAGCGTCACCAACTTCTCGTGGCCGGACGGGCCGACCGCGATCCGCGCAAACCTGGCCTCGGTTGCCGAAATCCTCGATGGCACAGATGTTCACACGCTCTGGGTGGCCGATCATCTGCTGCAGGCCGACCCGGCCGGCCGACTGGATGAACCGATGCTGGAGGCGTACACCACCCTCGGCTTCCTGGCGGCCTCGACCGCGGAGCTACGGCTCGGAACACTGGTCACCGCAACAACATTTCGCGACCCGGCGGTGTTGATCAAAGCCGTCACCACCTTGGACATACTGTCCGGCGGGCGAGCCTGGTTGGGGCTGGGCGCCGGCTACAACGCCGACGAGGCACGAGCGCTCGGGCTGTTCCTGCCACCGACCGGCGAACGATTCGACCGCATGGGCGAGCTCCTCGCGCTGGCCCGCCGCATGTGGGACGGCGACGAATCCCCTTATGTGGGGCGCTATTACCGTGCTGAGCACCCCATCGGCCGGCCGCTGCCGATCAGGCGGCCGCCCGTGTTGATCGGCGGCACCGGCGAGCGCCGCACCTTGCGCATGGTCGCCGAGTACGCGGACGCCTGCAACCTCTTCGATATTCCCAACGGGGAGATGGTGATTCGCCGTCAACTCGACACGCTCAAGCGGCACTGCGCCGAGATCGGCCGGCCGCCTGAGGAGATCGAACGCACGCTCACAACGGCTTTGACTCCCGGCGAGACGGCCGACGACCTGGCCGAACGTTGCCGGAATCTGGCGGGGCTGGGAATTGAGCACATTGTCGTGATCGCCCGCGGCCGGCCGTGGACACCCACCGAGCTCGACGTCGTGGTCAGGGCTGCGGGTCAGCTGGCGAGAGTCTCGGCATCAGCCCGGGCGCACCGGTGAAGGTCCCAGAGAGACAGGCAAATAGCTGATCCCTCGCAGCAGAGTGCTGTCGTCCGTGGCCGGCGTACCAGCGAGAGCCAGACGCGGGAAGCGCTCGAACAGCGTCTGCAGGCCGATCTGCAGTTCCATGCGTGCCAGGGGAGCGCCGAGGCACACGTGACTGCCGGTGCCGAAGCTGACGTGATCGCGGGCGTTGTCGCGTGCGGCGTCGAATTGGTCCGGGCGTTCGAACACGGCTGGATCGCGGTTGGCGCCGGCGAGGAGCAGGAAGACGGCGGTCCCCTTGGGCACCGGGTATCCGCCGACCTGAACTTCCTCAGTCGCCACTCTGACTCCGATCTGGGAGACGGAGTCGTAGCGCAGCATCTCCTCGACGGCGTTGGGCCAGCCCTCCGGATGGGCTCGGAGTCGCTCCAACTGGTCGGGATGATTGATCAGCGCCACCACGGCGTTGCCGAATTGATGTGCCGTAGTGAGGAATCCGGCGCCGAGAAGAAGGCCCGCGAACGTCCTGACCTCGAAGTCGGAGAGTTCGGTGTCCTGGACGACGGCGGACAAGATGCTGTCGCCGGCGCTTGCGCCGCGGAGGTGCTCGATGTGGGTGGCAAGGTAGGTCTCGAGCTCGCGGAGCGCTGCGACGGCGGTCTGGAAGTTACGCCACGACGGTGCTGTGGTCGTGATCAGCTTGGAGGTCGACTCACCCATCTCGTAGAGGTAGGGCGCCTCCGCGCGGGGAATGCCCAGCATGTCCGCGATGATTTCGATGGGGATCCGGGACGCATAGGCTACCGCCAGATCGCATTCGCTGCCGCCGTCGTCCAGCTCGTTCAGCAGCCTTTCGGCGACGTCGTGGATGCGGTGCCGAAGCCCGTCGATGGCTTTCGGGGTGAATGCCCGGGATACCAGGCGTCGCAGCCGGGCATGGTCGGGTGCGTCGACCATCAGAAGTGACGGCGGCACCACTGGATTGATCACGCCGGGATTGGTCTTCTCGAAGAGCCGCTGGACAGTGCGGAACGGCGATCGATCGGTTGGCTTTGCGGTTCGGAACCTGTTGTCACGCAGGATTTCTCGGGTGATCTGGAGATCTGCGGTGACCAGTGCGTTGCCGCCGAATATTGGCGACATGCGGCCCTGTTGGCGAATCTGCTCGATCAGGTCATACGCGCGATCATGCTGACCGTCGTCGAGCAGCAATCGGGCAAATGGGTCTCCGCGGCGTGAAAGCAGCTTCAGTGTCGCGCGGGGGAGCCCGTACCCCATCAGCCAGTGTGCCCGGGTCTTCATATCCAGATTCACGTCGTTCGCCCCCGCCGATCGCCTACCGCTCAGGCTAGACGGAAAAGCCGCCCGCATCGCCCAGGATCGAAATCATCGGTAGTAGCCATCACTGGCCAGGATCTCGACGCCGCGCCAACCCCAGTAGACGCGGTGGGCCTGGATCAAGCCGTCCTCGATCTCCATGACCTCGACGAAATCCATCTGCTGACCGTCCGGCGTCTCGCGGGGATACTCCCAGGTGGCACGGTGGCCGTCGGTGAAGAAGCCGGCGCGGAAGTAGTGTCGCTCGTCCGGAGTACGGGCCACCACCTCGGTCAGGAAAGGCCGGAGCTCCGTGTGGCCCCGGCAGACCCCCGGGCCGCCCAAGATGTGCGCTGCGACAGGGCTTTCCAGCGTCGCGTCCGGTGCGTAGCACGCCAACAGTGCCTCGACATCGTGGTTCGCCAACGCTTCTTCCCAAGCACGTGTCACTGCTTCGATGCCCGGGCGATCGACTTCGTCAGAGTTTTCAGCGTTCATGGATCCAGAATGCGCCGCCGATACTTCGGCGCTGGCCGAAGTGGCGACACCTCCGAATCGCATGACGAAAAATGGTTGGCCGCGATTGGCGGCCGCTGATACTTTCTTGGCAGGCCAGGCAAGAGGACGAGGAGGTGGTACCCGTGAACGTATCGACGTGGGTGCTCCTCACCAGGGCCACAGTCGGGCGATAGGTCGTCCCGGGAGCGCCGTCTCACGAGCACTCCCGAAAGGCACGACCATGCACTTCATTTCCGAACATCATCTTGACGGCGGCGGCGTCGAGCGCACCTTCAGTCTCAACGACATCCCGGGCATCCTATGGACGCCCGAAGCTTCACCCGCACCCTTGATCCTGCTGGGTCATCCCGGCGGTCTGCATCAGATGTATCCGCAACTCGCGAACCGCGCCCGCGACGCGTTGGCGCACGGTTTCGCCGCTGCCACCATCGAGCTGCCGGGAAGCGGTGATCGCCCCCGCCTGGCGGATCTCGAGCGGGCCCGCGCCGATCTGCACCGGGCGCTGGGCGCGGGCGAGCCGGTCGACGACATCGTCGACCGGCTCGTCATCCCGTTGGTCGATACCGCCGTCCCGGAATGGCAGTCCGTGCTCGATGCTCTCCTCGCGCTGCCCGAGATCAGCGGTCCGGTCGGCTTCTCCGGCGGGGTGCTGGCCATCGGTATCCGGTTGGCCGTGGTCGAGCCGCGCATCGTTGCCGCGGGTTTGTTCGCCGGCAGTTTCGTACCCCGCGCCATGTTCGACGAGGCCCGTCGAATCACGATTCCCCTGCACGTCCTGCTGCAGTGGGACGACGAATCGAATGACCGCCAGATGGCGCTCGACGTGTTCGACGCTTTCGGCTCACGAGAGAAGACGTTGCAGGCCAACATGGGTGGGCACACGGGCGTCCCCTCGTTCGCCGGGGAGGACGCGGCGCGTTTCTTCGCTCGACACCTCACACCGGGCGGCGCGCGGTGCTGAAGTGCCTCCGTTATGGTCGTGACCGGGCCGGGGCATCAGCTGCAACATGACGCGCACCACACCGAAGACGTGAGGGGAACCTATGGACACGAGCACGTACCGCCGCACTACCATCGCCGGCCTGGCCGCCGTCGCACTGGCCGTTGCCGGCTGCAGCAATGGCACGAGGATCGGTGTGTCGGCTCAGGAACCGCAGGTCGCCTTGGTCGTGACGTCCGAAGTTCCGGCGCCGCCCGCCGAAGTGAAGCTCATCGGTGAGCGGGACGTCGAGGTCACGCTGACCGGCCCGATCGCGGCAAAGTACGCGTCGGCGAGCGACAAGCAGAAGTCGGCTCTCGGCAAGCCCCTGACCGGTGACCACAACGCCGGAACCCGCGACAGCGGCGTCGTCTTCCAGCAGTTCCAGGGCGGCGCCATCGTGGCCAAGAACAGCCAGCCGGGCACGCCCGCGTACATCATCTGGGGCAAGATCCGGGAGGCCTGGAATGTCCAGCGCGATGCGGACGGCGTGCCCGCGGCCACCGGCACCAACGGCTCGGCCGGCCCCCTGGGCGTCGTCACCAGTGACGAGACGCCTGTCGGCGATCAACTCGTCGCGACGTTCGAGCACGGCAAGATCACGTACAACACGAAGACCGGTCAGGTCGAGGTGACGGTCAACGGCAAGGGCGTCCCGTCAGGGCTGTAGAAGGCGACGCTCAGCTCGATGACGTCAGGATCTGAGCCGGTGACACAGTTGGAACGAAAGCGCTTGCTGCGGAAGCAAATTCATGGTCCGCAGTGGCCAGCGCGTCGGCCTGCAACTGAGTGAGTGCGATGAACTCAGCCCGGTAGGTGTCCGGCCAGTTCAACTCGGCGGCTATTCGCCAGGCGTGATCCTGCAGGGATCGATCGCCGAGAAGCCGGATTCGCAGCCCACGGATCCGGTCGAGCACTTTTCGGCCCGCCCGCTCGTCGATCTCGCCGCCGCGCACCGACTCGTACACGAGCGCAAGGACTTGCGAGCGCAGGAGCGTCGGCGCAGCCAGGCTGTGTTCTGACGGAATCGAAGCTCCCGTCGTCGCGAGCGAGATTGCCACCGGCGCATCGATGACGAAAGTTGTCATTCCAGCACCATCGCATGGTGGGGCTGATGCTGCGTGTCGATGAACTCGTCTCAGGTATTCGGTGTCACCCGCCCGAATCGGCGTCTTTGCACGCGGGCTTTCGCGCAGCAGCGACGTTCTGCTTGGTCGTCTGCAAGAGGCGTCCGATCGCTGTGTCCATCTCTTGTGGGCTGCGCCAGCCAGTTTCGATTGAAGCCCGTTTCCAGGTGCTGCCGGCGAGAACAAGGTTCGCCACATGTGCGAGTCTGTCCGCGCTCGGATATTCGGACGCGGTGGCGAGTGCGGCGAGCACTTCTCGCGCGCGCACGCTGCGCCGTCGAACTGCCTCCCACTCGCCGACGGCTTGTGTGCGGATTGGGTCTTCACCCCGTGCCGCAGCGTCCCAAGCGGGACCATCTTTGACAATCATCTGACCGGTCACGCGGCTTCTGGGGGTATCTCTGATCCATGCAGTGATCACGTGCTCGAAAGCGAGAACGATCCAGAGATACTTCCGCGCTTCGACATTGCACCGCAGGGACATGTACGTGATGCGGCCTGTACGGACATTGGTCTCGACGGTCATCACCTCCCAGTGCTGGGGCTGAAAATCGGTCAGATACTCCATCGGAATTCCGCGCGCTTCGAGGCGGGATTTTGCATGCGGTATCTCGAGGCCAAGACCGGCGAGCTCCGTCAGCTGTTGGCGCGCCTTATCGAAGAGCGGCGTAGGGCCGTACTTGGTGTGGAATCTCAGGGTGCGGACATTGGTCATAGCCGGCACAGAGTGCCAGCAGCCACCGACAAGTTTCGCCCGCGAGACAACGCTGCCTGCGGTGCTTCACCCCAGGATCGCCCGCGCTGCACGTTCGGCGATCAGCATCACCGGCGCGTTGGTGTTCCCGGACGTGATGGTGGGCATCGCCGACGCATCGACGACGCGCATGCCCGCGACGCGGTACACCCGACACTCGGTATCGAGCACCGTGGCTGCTGACCGCGGAAGACCTTGTGTGTCAAAGGCTCCCATCGCACAGGTGCCCACTGGATGGAAGATGGTCGTGCCCAGCTCGCGGGCTGCCTGCTGCAGGTCGTCGTCACTGGCCACTTGCGGGCCGGGAAGCAGCTCCTCGGGCCGGTAGCGCGCGAGGGCCGGCGCCGCCATGATCTTCCGGGTCATCCGCAGGCCCTTCACCGCGGCTTGGTGGTCGGCTTCGGTCGACAGGTAGTTGCACATGACCTTCGGGTTCGTCAGGGGATCCGCACTGGCGATGCGCACATGACCCCGCGAGGTGGGGCGCAGATTGCACACCGAGGGAGTTATCGCCCCAAACGAGTGCAGCGGGTCACCGAACTTGGGCAGGGACAAGGGCTGCACGTGCCACTCCAGATCCGGACTGGCCAGTGCCGGATCGCTTTTCGCGAAGGCCCCCAACGTCGACGGTGGCATGGTCATCGGTCCGGAGCGCAGCGCCAGGTACTGAAGCCCCATGCCGCCACGAGTGACCAAGTTCCGGTACAGCGTGTTGACCGTCCGGGCGCCCTGGATGCGGTACACCGTGCGCAGCTGCAGATGGTCCTGGAGGTTCTCGCCGACGCCGGGCAGGTCGACGGCCACCGGCACGTGATGCTCGGTGAGCAGCCCGGCCGGACCCAGACCAGAGGCCTGCATGAGTTGCGGTGATCCGATCGCGCCGGCGCTCAGGATCACCTCATGCCGGGCGTGGACATCGACGATCTGGCCGTCTTTGCGCAGCCGCACACCGGTGGCACGGTGTCGGGCGGTGGTCCAGGCGCCGCGACGCTGATGCTCCTGGACGCCGTCGTCCATCAGCAGCTGCACGGCCTGGCTGTCGGTATAGACGGTGAGGTTGGGCCGGTGGGCGATGGGGTGCAGGAACGCGTCGGCCATCGACCAGCGTCGGCCACGCTTCTGGTTGACGTGGAAATACGCGCTGCCGGAGTTGTCGCCCCGGTTGAACTCGTCGATCGGTGCGATGCCCACCTCGGCAGCGGCCGCTTGCCAGGCGTCCAGGATCTTCCAGCGCACCCGTGGCCGCTCGACGCGGATCTCGCCGCCGACGCCGTGCCACTCGTCGGCTCCGCCGAAGTAGTCCTCCAGCTGCTTGTAGATCGCCAGCGTCTCGCCGACGCCGTCGGAGCCACCCCAACGCCAGCGATCGTCGCCGGTCGCCTGCGCCCAGAGGTCGTAATCGCTGGCCTGCCCCCGCATGTGGATCATGGCGTTGATCGACGAGCACCCACCGATGACGCGGCCGCGTGCGTAGTGGATGCTGCGGCCGGCCAGACCCGGGTCGGCCTCGGTGGTGAAACACCAGTCGGTGCGGGGGTTGGCGATGGTGTACAGGTAGCCCACCGGCACCTTGATCCAGAACCAGTTGTCCCTGCCGCCTGCCTCGATCAGCAGCACCCGGTGATCGGGGTTGGCGCTGAGCCGATTGGCGAGCAGACAGCCGGCACTGCCTGCTCCCACGATGACGAAGTCGAATTCGGCAACTGGGCTCATTCCGGAATCGGTCCTCCAGGGCGTCGGATTGGTGTCTCAGTCTGCGTTATCACCATCCGGTCCGTACACATCCCCGCCGCCGAGCCCCACCGCGGTGTCGCGGCGCGCGCCCGGTTGGCTATCTCCGACGCGGCGACATTCCCAGTTTGCACCCCTGGCAAACTGGATGAACATGTGATGCAATCATTCGTCAGCAAATGTGCGTCGGACAGCGATCAGCGGCTGCGAGGGTTTGACGACTGCGGACGTCCAGGTAACCCGTTGGGGGGAGATGCACCATGCGTTGGGTCAAGCAATGGTGGCGTCAGTCCGATCACTACGACTGGCTCATGGGGTACCTGAAGTTTCGTGGGCTGTCAGGCCTCGTTCGCACGATGATCGCCGCCGTGGCCATCATGAGCACCTTCATCCCGATTGCGCTGATGACGGTTCCCGAGGGACCGGTCGGCGTCGTCCCGCGACTGGTCACCCGCGCGGCCACCGTCGGGTTGGTGCTCGCCGACCTCATCTGGGTTGTCGGGCTGCCCAGCCGACGACGGTCGACGATCTTCGCCGCGATGGTCACGGCCTGTATCGCCGCCGTTGCGCTGTCCTGTAGCGACCCGGCCGTCGCCATCCTGGTCTGTACCACGTTCGGGGTATCTGCGGCGTACGTCGCATTCACCCACCGGGCCATCCACGCGGCCTTCAACTTCCAGGTGGCGATGATCGTCGCGACGGTCGAGGCCGTCCGACTGACCACGTCCGGCCGACCCGTCCTCGCGGTGTGCGCAGTGTGGTTGGTTTTCGTTCTCACGGTGACGGTGCCTGCCAGCATTCAGATCGTCGTCCACGCCCTGGGGACCGACCTCATCCGGGCGGACTGTGATCCACTGACATTCCTGCTGAACCGGCGTGGTTTCGGCATCAAAGCCCAGGAGCTGATCCATCGCGACCGGGGCACGTCCGCACATCTCATGGTGACGGTGATCGATCTCGACGGGTTCAAGCTCCTCAACGACAGCCGTGGCCACCTGTTCGGTGACCGTGCGCTGATCGCCGTGGCCGACATCCTCAGGAAGCAGGCCAGCCATGATGCGGTGATCGGCCGCAGCGGTGGTGATGAGTTCCTGATCGCCGACACCACGCACCGACCCCATCAGTCGTCGGCCGCCGAACGCCTGCGTGCGGCGATCGCCGCCACTCCGTATGCCATCACCGCCAGCGTCGGAGTGGCAACGATCGCGCTCTCAGATGTCGACGACTCCGCTGCCGCCACGATCATCGACGACCTGGTGATGTCGGCAGACCTGGAGATGTACGTGGCGAAACGCTTGGGCGGCAACGCATCCAGGCACGCTGACGGTTCGCACGGACAGACCGCCGTACGTCTCGCGGAGTAGCCGCCCTTTCTCAGAGTTGACCGACTCCGTGCGTATCGACGGGGTTCACCCGGGACACCACCAGCGGGTCGGCCGGAGTGAAGGGGAACGTCGGCAGGTCATCGATGTGGGTGTTGAATGCCGCGGCCAGGACCTCACGCGAATAGGCGCTGGCAGAGGCTTTGAAGCCGATGTCGGCGGGGAACGGCTGGTCGAAGAAGATCAGGAAATGCCAGTCGTCGGCGCCGATGTTCTCGATGTGGTGGGGGTAGGCGCGGGGGATGAAATACATGTCTCCGGTGGTGAGGTTCCACGTGTCCAGGGTCCCGTCCGGATTCATGATGGTCATGCGCGCGTCGCCGTGCTGCACGTAGCCCATCTCCGCGGTGACGAGATGCCAATGTGGTTCGCGCATACCGCTTTCGGTGACGCGCAGCGAGTACATCGAGATGTCCTTCAGCGCAGGCCAGAACTGGTCACGGGCGAAGCGTGCGTTCCCGCTGGCGTAGTTGAGACCGGGCGCTTGGGCCTCGATGTCGAACTTGTGCGGGTCGTTGAAGTGAGCAGCGGCAGGGATACTCGGGTCGCCGGTGCGGGCTGCCAGTTTGTGGTCGACGGTGCTACGGCGGATCTTGCTGATGTCGGACGACGGCAGGTCGTACGTATTGCCCAACACGGCGTCGGTGAACGCCCCGAAGGTGGCGCCCAGCCCGAAGTCCTCCGGACGTTCGTTGCGGAAGGCGATGATGAACTCGGCGACGTCGGTACCGATGTTCTCGATGTGGTGCAGCGCACCGGAATCGATGTGGAACATCTGCCCTGCGGTGACGATGAAGTTCGAGAACACACTGTGGTTGTCCAGGACCGACACCAGCGCGGTTCCCGAGACGCAGTAGGTGAGTTCGTTGGCGTTGGCGTGCCAGTGGGGCGTGCGCATGGCCCCCGGATTGAGCAACAGGCGCTTGATCGACAGATTCTTCAGAATCGGCATGGCATCAGCGGTGACCCGGCGCATCGAGCCGTGTTCGGATTCCTCGACGATCTCGCCGTCGAGTAGCGAGACGGTGTGGCTGCTGCGGGCGATGGACGTTGTCATGCGGAGCCTCCTCGTTGGTCAAGCGGATACAGGTCAGTGTTGTCGGCGGGGAGCGTGCCGTCATGGACGGCGGCGGTAATCCGTGGTGGCGGCGAGCGCTACCTCAGGTATTCCTGCTGGCGGTAAGGCTCGTATCACCCGGATTGAGCAGAACCCTTGGTGACCGCCGACCGACTTGCTAACTTCCGGCGGTGCGCTACATACGAGGAGCCGTCCTGCCGGTGTTGCTGCTCGTCGCTCTGATACTGGCGGCGTGCGGATCGCCGAGTAGCAAGGACGGCGAGAATCCGGTCCAGGCGGCGGGCGTGCTGCGCGTCGGCACCGAAGGGGTGTATTCACCGTTCAGCTACCACGACCCGGCCACGAACGAGCTGGTCGGATACGACGTCGACGTCGCCAAGGCCGTCGCCGGCAAGCTCGGTGTGCGTGTCGAGTTCGTCGAGACGCCGTGGGACTCGATCTTCGCCGCGCTGGAGGCCAACCGATTCGACGTCGTCGCCAATGAGGTGACGATCAATCCCGAACGCAAGGCGAAATACGACCTCTCCGAGCCGTATTCGGTGGGGGAGGGCGTGATCGTCACGCGTGCGGACGACAACTCGATCAAGTCGCTCGACAACCTGAAGGGCAAGGTCGCCGCCGAGAACGCCACCAGCAATTGGTCTGAGGTCGCCCGAAAAGCCGGGGCCCGTGTCGAGACCGTGGAGGGCTTCACCCAGGCCATCAAGCTGCTCAACCAGGGGCGCGTCGACGTCGTCGTGAACGACAGCATCGCGGTGTACGCCTACCTCGCCGAGACCGGGGACAAGTCGGTCAAGATCGCCGCCAACACCGGCGAGAAGAGCGAGCAGGGCTTCGCCGCCCGGAAGGACAGCGGGCTGTTACCCGATCTGAACAAGGCGCTCGACGAATTGCGGGCCGACGGCACTCTGGCCCGGATCTCGCAGAAGTACCTCAAGGCCAACGCATCTGGCGGACCCGACACCGACCGGGCGCAGCATGTGGCGCGCTCGACATGGGCGCTGATCGGGGACAGCCTCGTGCCGTTGGCGAAGGCCGCAATCACCAAGACCATCCCGCTGACGGTGATCAGCTTCGTGATCGGTCTGGTGATCGCGTTGGCGGTGGCGCTGGCACGGTTGTCGTCGAACGTGGTTCTTGCCAACGTGGCGCGGTTCTACATCTCGATCATCCGCGGTACTCCACTGCTGGTGCAGCTGTTCATCGTGTTCTTCGCGCTGCCGGAACTGGGTGTGAAGATCGATCCGTTCCCTGCCGCCATCATCGCGTTCTCCCTGAACGTCGGCGGTTACGGGGCGGAGATCATCCGCTCGGCCATCCAGAGCATTCCCAAAGGTCAATGGGAGGCCGCCGAAACCATCGGCTTCAATTATGTTGGCGCGCTTCGGCGCATCATCCTGCCCCAGGCCGCCCGGGTGGCGGTGCCGCCGTTGTCGAACACGTTGATCTCGCTGGTGAAGGACACGTCGCTCGCCTCGACGATCCTGGTCACCGAACTGCTGCGGCAAGCTCAGATCATCGCGGCGCCGACGTTCGAGTTCTTCGCGTTGTACGGCACCGCCGCGGTGTACTACTGGGTCATCTGCCTGGCGCTCTCGTTCGGCCAGGGTCGTATTGAACGCCGGCTGGAAAGGTATGTGGCGCGATGACAGAGAACCGCGTGGTCGCCGAGGGCGTCCACAAAGCCTTCGGCGACAACAAGGTGCTCAAGGGAGTTTCGTTCACCGTCGAGCAGGGCACGGCGACGGCCATCATCGGGCCGTCCGGATCGGGCAAGACGACGCTGCTGCGCACGCTGAACGCCCTCGACCGGGCTGACGCCGGGGTCATTCGGGTGGACGATATCGAAATCGACTTCTCCACGCCCACACCGAAACCCGAGGTGCGCCGGTTCCAGTCCCGGAGCGGCTTCGTGTTTCAGAACCACAATCTGTTCCCACACAAGACGGTCCTGCAGAACGTGACCGAGGGCCCGGTCATCGTGCAGAAGCGGCCCAAAGCGGAAGCAGAGGCCGAAGCCGTCACGCTCCTGGAGCAGGTGGGGCTTGCCGCCAAAAAGGACCAATACCCGTATCAGCTGTCCGGCGGGCAACAGCAGCGCGTCGGCATCGCCCGGGCGCTCGCCTTGAAGCCGAAATTAGTGCTGTTCGACGAGCCGACGTCGGCGCTCGATCCCGAACTCGTCGGCGAAGTGCTCTCGGTGATCAAGGATCTCGCGGTCGAGGGTTGGACCATGGTGATCGTCACCCACGAAATCCAGTTCGCCAGGCAGGTTTCCAATCAGGTGCTGTTCACCGATCAGGGCATCATCCTGGAGCGGGGCACGCCCGACGAGGTGATCGGCAACCCGAAGGAAGAGCGCACGCGGCAGTTCCTGGACCGCATTCTGAATCCGCTGTAGCGCGATTCAGCTCGCGATCACGCACCATCCCGCCATGCGACCACCTCTTTGAGCGAGGTCAGGTCGTAGTTGTTGTCCGCTGTCAGTTCGGTCTGGAACAGCGTGACGCCGGCCTCACGGAAGGCATCGGCAGCTTGGGCGTTCGTCCACAGCGTCGAGCGTTCGATGTCAGAATCCGTTGCGGCCGAATGTCGCTGCCAGCTCGTCGACGCGGTCGCTGGATTTGCGGAACGCCTCGATGTCCTGGAATGCGTGCCAGATGTCGGCGTGCCGGGCGACGGCGGGCAGGGAGCGCTTGGGCCCGGTGCCGCCGATGAGAATCGGAATCTTGCGGACGGGCGGCGGAATCAGGGCGGCGAGCCGGTTCTCGATGCGGATCAGGCTGTCGTCGAACAGGTCGAAGCGCGAACCGAAGGTGCCGAAGTCGTAACCGTAAGTGGTGTAGTCCTTTTCGTACCACCCGGCGCCCAGACCGAGGATGAGGCGACCACCGCTGATGTGGTCGACGGTGCGCGCCATGTCGGCCAGCAGATCCGCGTTGCGGTAGCCGACACCGGTGACGAGGAGCCCGATCTCGGCATGTGAGGTGATCTCGCCCCACGAGGCGAGCGCGGTCCACCCCTCGAAGTTGGCGACGTCGGGCTGATCGTCGAACAGGACGGGCTTGCCGTCGACGATGGCCTTCATCGCCGGGCGATGGAAGTGGTCGTAGCCGAAGATCACGTCGACGCCGAGATCGTCGGCGGCCACGACG
Organism: Mycobacterium toneyamaense; assembly: GCF_055384815.1. Classification (NCBI taxonomy): domain Bacteria; kingdom Bacillati; phylum Actinomycetota; class Actinomycetes; order Mycobacteriales; family Mycobacteriaceae; genus Mycobacterium; species Mycobacterium toneyamaense. Next base: position 3,253,280 of record NZ_AP040333.1, on the reverse strand, counting down.
GCGTCGCGCCAGGTGGCGTAGTCAGGCGTGCCGCCGGGCTGGATCTGTACAGCGACGCGGACGGGACGAGTCATGGATGCTCCTTGGTCGGGGAAGGGGCGACTCTTGAGCCAAGGTCCCCGCGTGCGGGTTTATTCCGGGTCGGGCGTTTCCAGCCTTGAAGTGGTTGGTGCACCTCGTCTTTGGGGAGGTCGTGGCCGGTCAGGTCCACGCTCATGCGCAGGCGGTTTCGGCCACGGCGTCCTCGGGTACCCAGCCGAGCGGTGCCGCCAGACGCGGCGGCGCAGGCAAGGAGTACACCATGCGCGCTGAGGAAGGCGATGAATCGATCGCTGAACTGGCTGACTACGCCGAGCAGGCCGAACAGAATCTGGACGAGAGTATTGCGCCGCTCGAGGGCAAGAAGGTGGCGATTCTTGCCACCAACGGCGTCGAGCGCCGAGAGCTGCAGGAGCCCCGAGATGCGGTACAGGCCGCGGGTGCCAGCACCGAATTGATCTCGCTGCAAGAAGGCTCCATCGACATGCGCGACAACGACCTGAAACCCGGTGGCACCGAGCCGGTGGAACGCCTGGTAGGTGACATCACGCCGGAGGACTTCGACGCGCTGCTCATTCCGGGCGGCACGGTGAACGCCGACAAACTGCGCGCCGACGACAAAGCGGTCAAGTTCGTCCACGACTTCGTCGAATCCGGCAAGCCGGTCGGCGTCATCTGTCACGGTCCGTGGACGCTGATCGACGCCGGCGTCGCCAAGGGCCGGACGCTGACGTCGTACCCCAGCCTTCGGATCGATCTGCAGAACGCCGGGGCGACAGTTGTCGACCGCGAGGTCGTCATCGACGGGAATCTGATCTCCAGTCGTGGCCCCGATGACCTACCGGCGTTCTCGTCGGCCGTTGTGGAAGCGCTCGCCGGCACCTGACATCAGGCTTACTGAGCGCTGTCGTCCGGCGAAGAGTCTCCGCTGGAACCGATCGCGGACATGTCGGCGTAGCGGGCCCCGGTCACTGCGTTACCCGCATCCCCGAGCGCGCTCACCTGCTCGGCGGTCAATGTGACCGACAGTGAGGCGAGGTTCTCGTCGACCCGTGCGGCGCGGCGCGTGCCCGGAATCGGCACCGCCGCAACGCCCAGGTCATCGGCGCGCTGACGCAGCCATGCCAACGCCACCTGTGCCGGCGTCGCTCCGACCGTGGCGGCGACCGACACCACGGCGTCAACGACCGCCTGATTGGCCTCCAGCGCTGATCCGGCGAAGCGCGGCATCGTGCGCCGGAAGTCGTTCTCGCCCATATCGGCCGCCGACCGCACGGAGCCCGTCAGGAAGCCGCGGCCCAGCGGAGAGAACGGAACAATACCCACGCCGAGCTCGGCAGCGGTGGGGACGATGACGGACTCGATGTCGCGCGTCCAGACCGACCACTCGCTCTGCAGCGCCGCGATCGGATGCACGGCATGGGCAGCCCGCAGTTCGGCCGCGCTGACCTCAGACAGCCCGAGGTGACGCACCTTGCCGGCCGCGACCAATTCGGCCATCGCGCCGACGGTCTCCTCGATCGGCACGGCTGGGTCGCGCCGGTGCAGGTAGTACAGGTCGATCACGTCGGTCTGCAAGCGCTGCAGGCTCTCGTCGATGCACTGACGTACGTAGGCCGCGTCGCCCCGCGGACTGATGCGACCCTGCGCGCGGCCGGCTGGGTTGCCCTGGATGCCGAACTTGGTGGCCAGCGTGACCTCGTCGCGGCGGCCGGCGAGCACACGAGCGATCAGCCGCTCGTTGTCCCCGTCTCCGTAGATGTTGGCGGTGTCGATGAAGGTCACCCCGGCGTCGATGGCGTGGTTCAGCGTCGCCAGTGATTCATCCTCATCGATGGCTCCGCCGTACACCGGTGTCAGCGCCATTCCTCCGAAACCCATTGCACTGGTGGCCAATTGGTCGCCGAGCACGACCGATTCGGGCATGTGTCATCCTCCTCCAGGTTCGATGGGCGTTCTAGGGTGCAACCTGAGGCATCGCGAATCTGTTCCGCGGATCGGCCGGCAACGGCGGGTGACAGCGAGCGAGAACCCCCGTCGCTATCGGCGTCGATTGAGAGTGTTGCGCAGTTGTTTGGCCAAATCCCGGTTCTCGATCGGCTTGCCGAGGTAGGGCGCTATCGCGCGCGCGATTCGCACCACCGCGAGAGGGCGCGGCGGGATCTTGTAGAAGTGGTTGCCGATGATCAGCCATCCGCCACCGTCGCCCGCGACGCCGCCGAGGATGTCGCCGACGAGGTCGGGCACGTCGGGGAAGTGGCGAACGTGGTCGCCGATCACCGACACCGAGTCGTCGCCGAGATTGGTGACATAGATCCGCTCTTCGTCGGGGCTGACCGCCAGAGCCCACGCATCTTCGCCTACCTCGAGCGTTTCGGTGACATCGTTGGTGGCGGCGTTGATCACCTGCAGTGAGCCGGGTCCGGGGTAGCCACGGTTGGTGATGTAGAGCCGGGCACCGTTGGGACTGACCGCAACGCCGATCGGTGAGTTACCGACAGGGATTGTCTCGGCGACGGTGTTCGTCGTCGCGTTGATCACCGAAACCGTTCCGATGGGAGCCGCGTTGGTGACGTAGACACGGGAACTGTTGGGGTTGACGGCGACACCGCTGGGCAAGTCTCCGACCTCAACGGTCTTGATCACCGTGTTGGTGGCGGTGTTGATCACCCACACGGAACCGTCCAGGTTCCAGTTCGTGACGTACGCGCGCGCACCGTTCGGACTGACCGCGACGCTGTGGGGATGTCCGTCGACGGGGATCGTTGCGGTGACCGTGTTGGTAGCCGTGTCGATCACCACGACGTCTCCGGACGTGGCCGGGTTGTGCGCCGCAGCGACATATGCACGGGCGCCGTTGGGAGTTAGCGCGATTCCGCCCGCGAAGTCACCGACGGGAATGTTCGCTGTGATGGTGTTGGTGGCGGTACTGATCACCGAGACCGTGCCGGCGTTCTCGATCGTGACGTAGGCACGTGTGCCGTCGGGGGAGATCGCCACCGAGTCGGGGAGGTCCCCGACGGGAATGGTGGTGGTGACCGTATTGGTCACGGTGCTGATGACCGAGACGGAGTCGCCGCCGCCGTTGAGGACGTAAGCGCGGCCACCATCGGGAGTAAGTGCTACCCGACTCGGGGAGCCGCCGACAGGGATGGTCTTGATGACTTCGAGCGCCATGGCTTGCCTTCCGGTCGAATCGAATTGACCTGACCCAGCGCCAGCCAAGCTACAACAGGGAGATGCGCTCGACACCCGAATGGCAATACTGCCGACGACGATGAGTTATCGGCGCCGCAGCGGTCTCAATGTAGACAAGGGCAATCGCATGAACCGATCGACGGAACGGAACTTGACGTGGCACGAACGAATCTCTCGATGTCGATCTCGGCCGACGGGTATGCCGCCGGGCCCGGTCAGAGCGAAGAGAATCCGCTAGGGGTGGGCGGGCTCGACCTCCATGATTGGCATATCGGTCCCAGCAGAGATCACCCCGTCAACCGGCAGGTGATGTCCGAGATGCTGGACGGCATGGGCGCAACCATCATGGGGCGCAACATGTTCGGACCGATTCGTGGGGAATGGGACGGCTCGGACTGGCAGGGCTGGTGGGGTGACACTCCGCCGTATCACTGCCCGGTCTTCGTGCTCACGCACCACGCCCACGACCCGATCGAGATGAAGGGCGGTACGACATTCCATTTCGTCACCGACGGCATCGAATCCGCGTACGCACAGGCGCAGGCGGCTGCCGGCGGGAAGGACATCTCGATCGCCGGCGGCGCATCGTGTGCACGCCAGGCGATCAAGGCGGGCTTGGTGGACGAGATCGACCTGCAAGTGTCGGCGGTCATCCTCGGTTCGGGGGAGCGCTTGTTCGACGGATTCCGGCCCGGCCTACCGAAGATGGAGCTCGTGCGGGTGCTGCAGGCCCCCGGCGTGGCTCATCTGCGCTACCACGTCACCCGATCACCTGAAGGAAGCTGAGATGTCGACATCGGAGTGGGAAGGCACCGTCGTCAAGAAATCCCGGGCGCTTCTCGACGGGGCGAATCTCTACCGGCGCCTGCGCATTCGGCGCGACGACGGGCAGACGATCACTGTGCGCGTCGACCGTGCGACGTGGAAGGAGCTATCCGTCGGGGACAGGGTGAGCAACACCGCGGGAGGGCGGTTCGTAAAAGACGTAGGTCGGGAGTGAGCGCCGCAGACGCGGTGAGTGTTTACCTGTGGCGGGCCGGGGGTAGCCGGTCGGAGTTCAAGCGTCTTTGCAATCACCACCGCGACGACGGGCGGACCAAGGTCGTCCTCAAACCGCCATGGCCGGCCGACCTCGCCGGACACCATCGAAGGAGGAGCCGGCGAGCACTCCCACCGATCACCCAGCACCTGTACGCAGCGGCTTCTGACTCATTCTGGCACCGACCTGATGCGTTACGCACCAAGCGGATTGAGCTGATCGGCGGTGGCGTCGTCGGCCGCGGTCGAGTTGCTCAGATCCGCGTACCGTTCGTCAGAGGCGAGCAGGTCGCGCCCGGCCGCGGTGGCGTACCGGTAGGCATCTGGGCCGACCAGCAAGCGAGCCGGCGGAGTGTCCATCTCGACGATGTCGAGCAACAGCGCCGCGACCTTTACCGGATCGCTGGCGCCGAGGTTGGCGGATTGGCTCAGCTGCGCCGCGGCTCCCACTGTGTCCCTGTACTCGTCGCGTACCGGGGCGATGCGCATCGACGAGCCCGACCAATCGGTACGCATGCCACCGGGCTCCAGCACCGTCACCTTGATGGCGAGCGGAGCGACCTCCTGTGCGAGGACCCCGGAGTAGCCGGTGACGGCCCACTTGGAGGACTGATAGGCAGCCAGGCCCGGCCGCGCCAAACGTCCACCGACGGAGGATATTTGGACGATATGGCCCGCACGCTGCCTCCGCATGATCGGAAGCACGGCCTGGGTGAGCCTTACGACGCCGAAGAAGTTCGTCTCGACCTGGGCGCGGAAGTCGTCGACGTCAACGTCTTCGACGGCAGCCATGTTGGCGTACCCGGCGTTGTTGACCAAAACGTCGAGGCGACCCCAGCGTTGGATTGCGGTGTCGATGGCACTGCGGACCTGCTCGTCGTCGGTGACGTCGAGCGGGACAACGGCCAGACGCTCAGGTTCACGGGCAGCGAGATCGTCGAGCGCTGATACCGAGCGAACACCCGCGACGACGTGATGCCCGGCTGCCAGCGCCGCTTCGGCGATGGCGCGCCCGAGACCGCGGGAAGCTCCGGAGATGAGGAAGACATGCGACATGACAGTGACCTTTCTTTGGCGACTGGTGGTTTCAGTTGACGTTGCGGATGGTGCCGCCGTCGACGCGGAGATCGGCACCGCTGATGTACGCGGCATGGGAGCTGGCGAGGAAGCAGACCGCGGCGGCGATCTCCTCAGGACGGCCGAGTCGGCCGATGTCGTTGGGGAACCATGTTGTGGCCGCGGCTTTTTCAATGTCTTCCCAGGAGGTTCCCCAGCCGTGCACGGCGCCGGCCTGCAGCACCATGGCCCGTGTGCTGTCGGTGAGGATGGCTCCGGGCGCGACGATGTTGGCGGTGACGCCGGTTCCGGACAACTCTCGGGCGAGCGAGACGGTCAAGTTGTGTCGCGCAGCCAACGTGGCGCTGTAGTGCGGCTGCTGGGCGACCGGTTGAACGGCGAGACCACCGCCGATCTGGATGACCCGGCCCCAGCCCCGTCGGCGCATGCCCGGGACAAGATGGTCGATCATCCGCACGACGGACACGACGTTGGTCTGGTGGATTCTCGCCCACTCGTGGGTGGTGAGTTCCGCCCAGGACGAACCGTCGTAGTCGCCGGCATTGTTGACCAGGATGTCGATCTCGCCCGCGGCATGCGCGACGGCTGCGGCGCCTTCGTCGGTCGAGAGGTCGCCGAGTACGGCGACCGCTTCACCGCCGTTGGCGCCGATCGCGGAAACGACCGCTTGCGTCCGGTCGGCGTCACGTCCGTGTACCACCACGGACGCGCCCTCTGCAGCCAGCATCTCAGCGATCGCGCGACCGAGACCCGCACTCGAACCGGTGACCAATGCGCGCTTGTGCCTCAATCCGAGCTCCACCCGGGTCCTCCTTGTCTACATCTGTATACCTTCGATGTATACGAACGTAGACTTAGGCGGGTTCATTCCTGTTTCGGAGTTCAGACTCGCGAACCGCCGATGAGCGCGGCGATGGCCGGCTCAAGCACCCTTTCGATGTCCGCGGGCTTGCTTTTGCGAAGCGCGCTCGTCCCGACCACGCCGCGCATCATGAGCATTCCGCTGATCAACGCGAGCAGGATCTCGCCGCGCAGATTCTGATCGGGCGAGTCGAGTTGTCGCGCCAGCCGGGCGCCAACGTGGCGTTCGATGGCGTCGCGCACGATCGTCGTGGCGACCGGGCTCGAGGCGGACCTCAGCATGATCATGAACGGTGGTGGCGCATCGTCGCCGGATCCGGTCCTCGCCACCAGGGCCCGGACAGTGTCAGCGACCAGATCGTCAGATCGCTCTCCGATGAAAGTGGGTGTGGCAAATGACGTTTCGACCGCCTCGGCGAACAGCCCTTCCTTCGAGCCGAAGTACCTGTTGACCAGCATGGCGGTCACGCCGGCGTCGTGCGCGATCTGGCGGACTCCCGCGCCGTCGTATCCGGCGCGGGCGAAATTCTCGATCGCCGAGCGCAGGATCGCCTCACGGGTAGCGGCCGCATTGCGCGTAGGCGAAGTGGATGTGGCCATGTGGGTATCTCCTCCCAGCGATGCACCAAGCATCGTTATTGAAGCGGGGAACTCGCGATCGGCTGCAGCGTTTGCGTGTGCGTCGCGACGATGAGCGACGTATCGAAATGCCGGTGGTCCTCGACGAAGTCATCGCTTGCGCGGTAACTCTCGGCGAGGCGGCGGGGATCGCCGCCCGCATAATCGACGAGTGCGATGACGCGAGGCTCACTTGACTCGAGGTCCGTCCAGACGCCGCGCACAGTGATGCCGTACTTGCGCAGCGTGCGAATGTGGCGAGGCCAGAAGTCCGAGACGTAACTCTCCAGCGCGGCGGCGTCAGTCAATGTGTAGGTTCGCAACTCCACGCGGCAAGTCTACAGTCGTAGATTCGGCTGGATGTCGTTCTCGCCGACGGGGTGCGCCGGACGCGGGGGCTCCGCGATCCAAACGACGCGATGCGCTTCTTTCGGCGTCGAGGATTGGAAGTCTCGATCTCGGGGAATAACGCAACGACAGCCGAGAGGGAGGCAAACATCACCATGAGATTGACAGCTGACACGAGCATCCGCCCGCAATCGCGAGCATCGTGGCGTAGGCACTCAGCCTGGATCGGCCTGATCGCCGGCGTCGCGGTACTTCCTCTCGCCACGGGATGCGGCACCGACGAAGGCAGCAAAACGACAACGACCAACTCGACGACTACCACCACGGTGACGACGACGCCGACGACCATGTCACCTACGACTTCGCCCGGCACCGGCACCGCCCCAGGCGGAGCCACGGGTGGTGGTGGCCCTGAAGGTGGCGGCGGTTCGATCCCGGGCGGCCCGACCGGCAGCGGGGGACCCGGTGGCGGGGGCGGCAGCGTGCCCGGTGGACCCACGGGTGGCGGCGGCCCGGGCGGCGGCGGTGGGTCAATTCCGGGCGGCCCGACGGGTGCTGGCGGTCCTGGTGGCGGAGGCGGCAGCATTCCTGGGGGGCCGTCCGGCGGCGGCGGTCCCGGCGGCGGTGGAGGCTGTGTGCCCGGCGTGGGGTGCGTCTCGGTTCCTTGATCCGAGGCGGATGTCAGCGCAGTCCCGGTACGCGAGCAGCGCTCCCGTACCGGGACTTACGCGAGAGCGCGTCGCTGTATGTGACCAGCGCTGCTGACGAGCGAGTTCGGCGGGACATCCGTCGCCACGACCGCGCCGGCGGCCACGACCGACCCTGAGCCGATCGTGACCCCAGGAGCGATGGTCGCGTTGGCCCCGATCCAGACATTTGTCCCGACATCGATCGGGGAGACCGTGATCCCGTCGAATCGGGCCGCCGGTTCGACGGGATGACCGGCGGTACAGAGGGTGACGCCCGGCCCGATCAATGTGCGGTCTCCGATTGTGATGCCGCCGAGGTCATAAAACGAGCAGTTCTGGTTGACGAAAACCCGGTCACCCAGACGCAAGTTGAGGCCGTAGTCGCAATAAAACGGCGGGTAGATCGTCGTGGTTTCCGGCAGCGACCGCCCCAGGATTTCGTTCAGCAATGCGTTGCGGCCATCCACATCCGAGTGCCGCAGCACATTCAGTCGCGACGTCAGGTCCATGACAAGCTGGACCCGTTCCACCACACGGCGCGATTCGTCGGTACCTCTGGGGATCAGCCGCGCGGTGTTCTTCTTCATATCTCGATCCTGGCACCGACCGCAGGCATCTCAGCGAGCGACGCGCCTTGTTGCCGAACTTGGCAACTGACTTCGCCGGCGGGCGGAAAGCGTTGCACGGCAACCGAAATCCTTCACTCCAATGGCTCGGGGGTGAAGGTCACGTCGACTCCGCCAACGGTCATCGTCACCTGACCTTCGATCACCATCACCTGTGCCGAGACCCGTCGATCGACGCTTTGGACCAGTTGCTGCACCGACTCGTGCGGTATCTGCAGCACCGACAGGTTCGCCAGCCCCGCCACTTTGGGACCGACGGTTCGCCACCAGGTGGCCACGCCGGCGGCGAACGGGTAGAGCAGCACCTGGTCGGCCTGGCTGGCCGCCTTACCCAAGACGCGTTCGTCGGGCTGGCCGACGTTGATCCATTCCAGGATCCGGCCGGTGTAGTCGGCGAGCCGCAAGTCCGGTACGCCAGGGGTGGACAGGCCCGGCCCGAACGCCAACTCGCCGTCGACGTCGCTGAGTCGGTGTGCACGAAGCCCAAAAGCCAACAACCGCACGACCATCCGCTCATCGGTCTCACTGGGATGGCGGGCCACCGTCAACGCGTGGTCGGCGTAGTAACCGTGGTCGACATCGGAGACGCCGAGTTCAACTTTGAATACTGTTGCAGAAAGGGCCACGTCATAGTGTCCACCCGGCCGGCACCTGCCTTGCAGTCGGGCCGCCGTCAATTCGAATTGCCATAGGGGAGAAGTGGCGACTCCGCGCTAGCCGACTGGCGGTTGTGAGCCATTCGGCCCGTACGGGCCGTTCTGGCTATTTCCGCCGCCGCCCCCGGAAGCGCCGCTACCACTCTGTTCGGGTGGGGTGGCGATGACGTTGGCGTTTCCTGGCGCCTGGCAAACGGTGGCACTGCCTTCATCCGCACACGGAGCGGACCCGCCATCTGCGTAAGCGACCGGCGCGAGTACTACCGCGGCGGCCGCACCAGCGGCGACGAGCATCGACGTGATCGAGATGTTCGACAACATGAGTTCTCCTGTGGTGGCTGCGCATTCGTTGCCGCAAAGAGCCGAACCAAAATATTCATGCCGCTTCCGGAGCGGTCAGGGCTCTGCGGCTTTCTCCTGTAGTGGCTACCCGTGCCCGCCCGACAACAAACGTGGTGGCGACGGCCCGAGCTGCGCCGAGCTACGGCCAGCGACTACGCAGCTGTTCCGGAGTCCACGACGGCCATCGGGGCGTGTCGACGCTCAGTCCGCCACTCATCTGCGCCACGATCTGCGGTCCACTGGCCGCGGAATTGTCGTAAACCGCTGCGCTGTCGACGCGAACGATCGCTGCAGCCACCAATGTCCACAGCCGGCGATACCGTTCCCGGATCTTCTCCTCGGGCACATCGTGGCCACCGGCGGCAACCCGGTAGCGGACGCGGTGAACGGCCAAGTTCTCCGGGATCAGCACAATGTGCAACACCACGACGTACCCCGCATGACGGGCCGCATCGATCAGCTCCAGCTTGGAGGGGTGCGAGAACACGGTCTCGGCGATGAATGAACGCCCCTGCTCGATCAACGCTTCCCGCGTCGCCGCGGCGATCCGCGCGGCCTCGTAGGCGTGGCCCAAAGCGTCGGTAGGCCAGCGCTGTTTGGCGATCTCATCCGCGTTGACGAACACGCTGCTCGGTAGCAGCGGAGCCAGCGTGAGTTCGACGAACGTCGATTTTCCGGCACCGTTCGAGCCGACGACGAGGTCCAGGCGTTTCACCGACGCAGCGAGTGCACCGCACCAACCACGGACTCGGTGCCGTCCGGGCGATGCTCGACGATCTGGCCGTCCTCATCCAATGCCACCGTGGTGATCCCACGAGAGGCGAGCACGGCACCGTAATCGGTGCGGGCCAGACTCTCCTCGATCGCCGCGGAAACCTCGGCATTGAACACCACGCCTTCTTCGGTGTTGAGAACGGCGATGTCGATCTGACCGGCGAGGGCAGCCTCCACCCTGCGTCGTGAAGCGGTGTGCTGGGTCGATACAGCGCGGCCCACCCGCGCCCAATGGTCGAGTTGCTGCTTGGCGGAGCGACTCTGCCGGGCACCCTCGGCGGCCGCGGCCTCGAACAGGTCAGCGGACACCCGGGTGACCCGATCGGCGACTTCGGACATGACCCACCTCCCGTGTAGCATGTTGCTACCACCGTAGCAGATTGCTACTATACGGCGTCATTTTTCCAGGGCACCGCCGGCAGAAGGGCCAGAGGCGGACAATTGCTCCATGTCCGCTGCGTTCTGGATCGTCGTTGCAGTGCTTGCCGTCGGGACTATCGCCGGCGGGTTGTTGCGGATTCGAACCTGGTTACAGCAGCCAGCCCCGCCCGAAGCGATCGAGGCCGCACACCGTCACGACGACGAAAACGACTAGCAGCGTGAACCGAACACATACGTAGGGCTTTGCGGTCAGCGCGTCAGAGGGCACTGCGAGCGCACCGCCCTCTACCGACAGTGCATTGAAGTCGGTCTCCAGTCGACTAATTGTGGACCGCAACTGAGTCAGGGCATCGCGCGTAGCGGTAAGGAGTGCGTTCGCTTCGACAGACAGGTTTGCAGGTGCTGATGCCGGTAACACAACGTCATCGAGCGACGAGTCCAGCGAAGTAAGCAGACCGGTGAGATGTTCCTGGGTGGCCTCGACATGTTGAAGCCAGGCGGTTTGAGCTGACCGGAGATCGTCGTGTCCGGCTTTCGCGTCAAGGATTTGGCGATCCACTTCAGATATGCCTGCGAGGCCATCGCGGAGCGACTGCGCCTGTTCAGCCAGCGACCGGACACGCAGGTCGCCACGTTCGATCTCGGCAGACAGATCTCGAAAGCGCTGGAGGGTGCCGTAGTTTTCTCGGAGTCGGCCGACCACCTCTTGACGCTTGCGACCGATCTCGTCGAGCTCGCGTTGGATAGGCGACGTGACGAATCTGAGAAGTTCATCGACGCGAATCGAGACGCTGCTCAACTGCTTCTGGCTGTACGCCTGAATCGGCAGAAGACTCTGAATAGCCGCCTCTGTGGCCATTTCGAACTGGGCTTTTCCAACCTTGAGCTGGATCGTCCCATCACTCGCGTGTCGACGAACGACATGTGTGATCCCATTGATCACGCAGTGCACCTCGACGTGGGCGTCGTAAGGCTTGAGAGTTGCCTCCACGAGCTTGCGCTGACGCACGCGCGGATCTGCAACCTCGTCATCCTCAGTTGCCCGGGCAGGTTGGTCGCACAATGCCCAGCGGAGATAATCGAGCACAGTCGATTTGCCCGTCCCACGTCCACCGATCAGGGCGGTGTACTGGGGGTTGAGTGCTACGTCCACTCGACCCATGAACTTGCTGTTAGACACGACGACACGCGCTACCCATACGTTCGGCATTGCCGGTTGTGCGTGAGAAACCCGCGATTCTTGAGCCAGACACGCTTGGCGGATCGCTTCGGCAGTGGGCGTGGCCCACTTCACCCACGTCGTGTGTACACCAAGCGTCGAGAAGTCGGCCCTACGGGAATCCGAGGTCTGAAACAGCGCCACACGCTTGTTGCCCCATGCGCTGACTTCTCCGTCAAGGATCTTCTTTGTTCCGAGGTCTCGATCGAGCAAGGAAATCGGCCCGTCAAGGTATCCGCCGACAGGGATCATCTCCTTATACTTTCCCTGGAACTGTTGTCGCATTAGCGTTCGGTATCCACCAGGAGTTACGTTCGGCAGAATTATGTACCGGCCCTTCAGCCATGCGTTCTTGTCGAGCTTCGCGTGCAGCTGGTTCAGGTCGTCTGAGTCATCGAGGTTCTCAGTCTGTGGCAGCGAGTCCAGATCAGGGTCGATGGGATCGAAGTGCAGAGCCTTCAGAACGTCGCCAAGTCGATCGGCCGGGAAATCTGCGTCGAGGATCAAAATGGCTTGACACGGCACATTCAATGATAATTCAAGCGCCGGAAATACGACTAACCGCTCGGCCTCCGGCACGGCCTTACCGTCGGCGAACTGCTCTCGAGCGGCCGCTCTCTGGATATACGGAAAGTAGGCGAAGTCGTGGTGATCGGAGATTGCGACCGCGTGGAGCCCCTTTTCCCGGGCTGCGGCCACAAAGCTGTCTGCCCATGAGTCTCTATCGACAGGGCGAGGTCCGTCCCATTGCGTGTCACGCGGGGTATGGACCTGGAAATCTGCGCGATAGAAATGGCCCCCGTTGTCGGCTAACTCGATGGCTCTAGTGGATTCATTAGGCATGGCTACAAACTTCCCCCTCCTGCTTCGGACTCTTGCTGCCGACAACCCCAAGCGCCCGCGCGAGACGAGAGACGGACAGGGACAACGCAGCTCACGAATTATCTCCAGATCCAACTAGCTCGCCGCGGAAGGTTTTCGCGAGCAGAGCTTGCGAGCTGCGGTCGACGCTGCGAGAAGTTTCGTCTATTCGTGCCAGCAGCGCGTCTGCCATCGCCAGCATGTGTGACGCTCGTCGAACGATCTCCCGTTGTTCCTCAATCGGCGGCAGTGGCAGCGGCATACATCCAAGCTTGGTGCCGTTGATGTTCGACTGGCTCACGCCGTCGGTCTTGACGTGGCGGGCCCACATACGGCCCCAAGCCGAATTGAGCCAGTAGTTTACGAAGTCTGGGTCAGCCACGTCGTCGGCGAAGCGTACTCGGATGAGGTAGGAAGCAAAGGTCATCGCGACCGGCTCGTGGAACACCGCCGCCTTACCGACGAGCTCGGGGCTGTTGGTGCGGTTGAACAACAGGTCGCCGTCCCGGAGGACAAGACGTTCGATCTCACGGTCACTGGGGCAGTACTTGAGGTCATCGAACTCAAGCCGGCCGCGCTGGATGTTGCCCATGCGCAGGACGGGCACTCCTAGGGCATCGTTGTCGGCCTTCTTCGACGTGCCATACTCGAGCACCGTCGACGCTGCGCCGACGGTGCTGACGATGTAGGTGTCTGGCATTTCCGGGAGCTCAAGGTCGAGCGGTGTCATTTCGCGAGTCCGACGCGTCTTGCCCGACGTCTTCTCTGGCGCAGTCGATTCGGCCTCTGGGTGTTCCTCGCGCCAATCTGCGGTGAGGCGGCCAGAGCAAGCGGCGGCGAGGACGGATTGACGGAACCGCTCAACCGCGCGTCGAGCAGTGGCTAAATGAGATGACGCGCTCGCGCTGTGACCCGTGGCCGCATCGAGAAGCGCAGCGAGCTGCGACTGGTACTTCTTGTCGGATGGAATCATCACTTCGAATGACTTGAGGAAATCTGCGGGCACGCGGAGCTGGCCAACCGTGCCGGTGAAGTGGTTGGCCGCTTCGTCGCGAAACGACTGCTGGCGGACGAAGTGCCATATCAGGCGTGGATCGGTGCCTTGCTTTGGACGTATGACGTGAAACTCGGTTGAACCGAACCCCAATCCGGTTGGGATCGTCGGCACAACTGCGGCCTTTCCATTCTCCATACAGGGCGTGATCTTGGCGAACAACACATCGCCAGACGTAAAGCTCCGGTAAGACTTGCGGCCGACGATCCCGACGGTGGACTTCTGCGGGGTCGCAACTGTGCCCGAGACTTCGTTTACAGCTGCCATGGGCACGAACAGAACTTCGGTCGAGTCATCGACGTTGTGAAGCTTGGGCTTGGGGGGATTGATGTCGCACAGCTCGTCAAGTCGAGAGGTGTGCCATCCGGGACGGTCACTCATGACTCACCGCCGTTGACGTTACCTTCCAGCAGCTTCTGGATGTCGGCAAGGTCGTCTAGCGCGAGCTGGAGTTCCTCCATCGCAGTGGTGATGAGTTCCTCCGGGTCTGAGAGCTCGTCAGGGTCGTCGAGTTCTTCATCGCGGATCCACTTGAACGCATCAAGTTTGTAGTGGCGTTCCTTTACTTCGTCGATAGTGAAGCAACGCCACCGCCCATCCGTGGCTTGCTTCTCAGATCGCTTGCTCAACCCATTCGGGTCATCGCCGTAGCACTCCTCGAACTCGGCGAAATGCTTCGGACTGAGTGGCCGGCTCTTCTTAGTAATCTTGGGCACGTTAGAGCGGGCGTCGTAGATCCAGGTACGTTCGGTCGTCCGGCCTTTGGTAAAGAAGAGGACGTTGGTCTTAGTGCCTTCTGTATAGGGGCTGAATGTGCCACGCGGGCAACGCAACACGGTGTGTACGTCACAGTCTTCCATGAGGACCTCGAACACCTCTCCCGCTTGATTGGCGAAGAGCACATTGTCGGGAACAACCACCGCCGCACGGCCGCCGATCTTGAGCGTGGTCAAGATGTGCTGTAGGAAGTTCAACTGCTTGTTGCTGGTCTGGACAGTGAAGTCCTCGCGGTCGGGTGCTTGCGCGGCACCCTTGGTGCCGAATGGCGGGTTCATCAGTATCACGTCATAACGCTGGCTGCCGGGCGTCTCATAGATCGAATCGCCAAGCGTGATGTGTGGCTCGACCTGATGCAGGTAGAGATTCATCAACGCTAACCGGCGCGGGCGCTGCACAAGTTCGTTGCCGTAGTAGGTGTGGGCACGGATGCGCTTGGCCGTTTCACGGTCGAGCGCACCGCCTTTGGTCTCAGCCTTCAGCCACTCATAGGCCGCGATTAGGAATCCGCCAGTACCGACCGCCGGATCGCAGATGGTGAAGCCCTTGCTCACGCGGGGATCGGGTTTGATGCAGCGCACCATCGACTGGATGAGGATGCGAGGCGTGAAGTACTGACCGGCGCCCTTCTTGCCTTCGCTGGCAGCCTTTTCCAGCAGTCCCTCGAACGCTGCCGCCTTAATGTCGGTGTCGATGGCGGTCCACTCGGTCTCGTCGATCAGGCCGATGAGCTTTTGCAAGTTGACTGGATTGGTGAAGCGATTTTGCGATCCCGAGTAGATGTCGCCGAGGATTCCTCGCTCCTTGCCGAGCGTGCGTAGCGCCTCGACGTACGCACCGAGCAGGTCGCTGCCGGACTGCTTTCGGAGATACGGCCAGTCGGCGTGCTCGGGAACTTCGACACCGCGCTCGTCAGCCATCTTGAGAAACAACAGATATGTCAGCTGCTCGATATAGTCACCGTAATCGATACCGTCATGACGAAGGACGTGGCAGAAGCCCCAAAGTTTGTTTACGACATCACCAGTTGTCATGCGGCGACAAGCTCCTTGTTGAGTTCTTTGATCAGTTCATCGAGCTGCCCGTCGAACACTCGGTTGGCTCGTCCCCAGCCGCCCCGATCAAACAGGATTGGGATGACGTCGAAATCTTCCCGCTCGATACTGAGGTTTTGCACCAAGTGCTGGCGGATGTACTCCAGCCACTTCTCCTGGGCGTCAGTCAGCTTACGGTCAGCGGCGACCTTGGCTAGTGCAGCGTTGACTCGTTCCTCGGCCGTGAGTAACGGTGCCTCTTCGATGGCTGCCCGTTTTACCATCGAGATGATGTCGACCAGCGCTTTATGATGAGTCGCTTTGAACGCGCGCTGCAGGTTGTCGTCCGTGAAGTGTTCGGGCGCCTGGCTCAAAACGTCTCGCAGTTCGCGTAGCGCCTCCGGACTCCAGTCATTTGGTCGACCGAGCAGAATCTGTACGGCCTCGATCTCGCGCTCATGCTCCTCGACGAAGCGGACGAACAACTGTAGATAATCCTCGGGCTTGTATTCCTTGCCGATCCCGGCCTTGATCAGGATTTCGGACTCGACAGTGTCAATCACGTCCGAGGCGACGACGAAGTGCGTTCTCGCACGCGGATACTCGACACACAGAGTGAGGAAGTCAGGGTCACGGATGATCTTCATAGTGCCTACAAAGTCGCTGCGCAGCTTGGCGGGCAGAACCTCGGCGAAGTGCCCCATATCCCCATCGGGGATGAAGCGGGCGAACAGCTCACGTGCCTCGCCGCTCATGTTCTTGTCGATGCGCTGAAGCCGCTTGACGAGGCGTTTTGTGTTGTAGTCGCGGTCGCGGTTCTGCCAGATGTCCTCGACGATCTGCGCGATCGCCTTGCTGTCGCCCTCTGGCGGTTCGATGGTCATGCCAGTGGTCGAGCGGAAGTATTCGAGTAGCGTGCCGTCAAAGCAGTCGAATACTGTGAAGTGTGTCTTGGCCGGCACCAAGTCTGGTGAGCGCCGGGTGCCGCGTCCGAGCATCTGCTCGAACAGGATGCGGGACTTGACTGGTCGCAGGAAGACCAGGAACTCAAGGTCGGGGATGTCGACACCGGTTGTCAGAAGATCAACGGTAACAACGATTTTGGGGTTGGGGCGGTTGCGGAACTCACGGATCTTCTGCAGCGGTCGATCTACTCGACCGGTGATCTTGCCGGCGAACGACTCACCCTGGCCAAATACATCCTTGGCAAGCTCCACCAATTGATCGGCGTGCGATACGTGGGGGAGGTCGTTGGCGGCAAAGATGAGAGTCTTGGGGAAGCGGCCGGTTTCGGCCTCATGGGCGTCGGCATACTTCTTCACCTCGGCGAGCACCTTGCGATTGCTGTCGGGTGCGGTAATCTCGCGCTCCACCTTTGAGGCGTCGTAGGCACGCTCGTCCTCGAGCAGGTCCAGTTGTCGGGCGCCGGAGTCGGGATCCACCTGATCGACCTGTTCACCCTTGCGTAAGAACACGCCGTTCATGCGGACATCGCTGCGCACCCGCACAACATCGTAGTCCACGAGGTGGCGTTCGCGTACCGCTCGCTCGTAATCGTAGCGATAGACAAGGTTTTCGAAGTAGGCCATTGTGTGGGCAGCTGGTGTTGCTGTTAGCCCGACTTTGATCGCGTCAAACCAATCGAGTGTGTCCCTCCACACCGACAGCTCCTTGGCGGAGTAGCCGCGGTGGCATTCGTCGGCCACGATCAGATCGAACGCGTGGATCGGGATGTCGAGCTTCTTTGCGTCCACATCGCCGCCATCGCCCTCCCCGAAGCGAATCCCAGCGTCACGACCAAACAGGTTGATACTCATCCGCTGTATGGTGCTGACGTAGACGAACGCGTCACCCAACTTTGGGTTCGTCAGCAACGAGTTCGGCATCACGTTCGGGTCAAACTTCTCGTCCTTATCGAAATCGGACTGCTGGAAGCGCTGCGAATAGACCGGGTAGAGCTTGTCGAACTTGAGACCTGGCTCGGCCTCGAAGCTGGCGAAGGCGCGCACCGTCTGTGCGGCCAGTGCGCGGCGGTCGACGAGGAACAGGACGCGACGAGCGACGCCGGACTTCATGAGCCGATAGATCTCGTTGACGGTCATTAGCGTCTTGCCGGTGCCGGTCGCCATCGTCACGAGCATCTTGCGCTTGCCGTCGGCAACGGTCTGCTCGATCGCTGTGTTGGCCTCCACTTGATACGTCCGCAAGTATGAATTCAGCGGAATTGTGCGTAGTTTGGCGAACTCTGCGTCACTGTCACGTTCGAGTAGCTCCCGCAGCGCATTAGGGGTATGGAACGTTGCAACCTTGCGGGAGCGGTTCTGGGGGAGACGAACGTCGTGGAACCACGTCTCTTCACCATTTGTGGCATATAAGAACGGGACACCGTATTCGCCCCGCCAGGCGATGTCGACTCTAATCGCACGGGAGTACCGCTCAGCTTGGGGGAGGATTCCCTGGGCTCCGGTGGACTGCTTCTTGGCTTCTACGACGGCTCTTACCGAATTCTCGTCGCAAAGCGCGTAGTCCGCTGGGCCAGCCGTTGTCGGCCATTCTTCGACAGCCTTTTGCGATGGAATCGCTTTCGGCATGGCCGGGTCAAACGGAGTGACCGCCCAACCGGCGGCCTTAAGCCGGGGGTCAATGCGCGTCTGTCGAGTCGCCTGTTCAAGCTCCATATCCGCCTCGCCCCTGTGCCTCACGGGACCGGCCCGACGCTGCGGAATCGTCCCGCGGTTCCTGAATAAACCGCAGAATGTTGTAGTACGTGTCGCGCATCGGTACTCCATAGATGCGGGCATCTCGTCGGCGGGCGGTCAGGTGCGTGATGGCCGTCCACACCCGGTTGGTCGCTCGCCACGGGTCTGCATCGTCCCGAGCGGGGATGATCTTCTCTACTGCCCGCGTGACGAGTGAACTGCGCCTAGCTGAATCGGTGTCAGGATCAGTTGCTGCGCAAAGAAATGCGGGTAAACACAGCAGCCGAGCGATCTTAACTTGCTCGGGATACGTCAGTGAATCGACAGCGTCGATGCCGAATTCAATTCTGCGGCGGTCGATCTCGCTAGCTCCAATGATCGCTGGACTTGCGCATTCTCGGCCAATCAGCATGGGCAGGGAATCGTGCAGGACATCGCGAGCAGCAAGGTGCCGCCGAAAGTGCCGTTCCGCAGCGAGAGCGGGGAAGTAGCCATGCAGATCTATCTGCGGAGAGCCGAGCCATCGCCTGTGCCGTATACATACCATCCCGATGCCGGTAAGTTTCCCTCGGGCAGGCTCACCTCTGGTGCAACGGAGGCACAGAACCCGCTCGGTCACTTCCTGATCTAGGACGTATTCAGGCGCGGTGAACCGCTCGGCCGACGTGCCTGCAAGTTCCAGCCACGCCTGGACGCGAGCGGGGTCGCGCCGATTCTTGGATTTCACGATGCCACGCTCGCGCAATGCGCGGTCGACATCGGAAGGCATGCAGAAGTTCCGGGCGGCGTGCCGCTGGATGTAAGAGTCCAGGGTCTCGCCGTGATACAGGCGCGTGCGAACTGGGAGGGGAGTGATTCTCATTCGGCCCTCTTCAATGGCATTGGGGTCGCCCTCTCGTCGGCCACCGTGCGCGCAGCAGCCTCCTCAGCCGCGAAATCGGTAGGTGTCATATCGAGCAGCTTCCTACTGATCAGCTCCTCGCCGCTGATAATCGCGGCGATTGCTGCGTCGTTCAGCAAGGCCCGAAGTGACCCGATGGAACCTCCCGTGCGGTCATAGAGATAGGTCGCCTCAGTTTCGAGGGTTCCGGCGGCATGCCGTCCAAGCGGTAACAGTGCCTCGACACCGAGGACAAGTTCCGTCCACTTTTCCCGCTGTGCTTTCGTGCCGAACTCGTACTTCCGCATCTGGTGGACTGCCATCCGGCCTTTCAGTTGGCGGCCCATGTGCCCGGCGAACAAATCGGCCTGAAGCAGGTCGATGCCGGCATAGATGAACGTCGCGTCGAGTCTCTCCGAGAACACCTTCAACGCCGACGCGGCCTCGCTGCCAGCCTGATGATTGGTCTTGAGGTTGTGCACCTCGTCGACGAGGACCAACGACACCGACAGGCTCCGCATCAACCCCGCAATCTGCTCGGTCAGGTCTTGCGCGGTCGACTTATTCGGGACCAGCAGGCCGAGGAAGTTGGCAAATGCCAGCATCATCATCTTCGGGGTGGTCCCGGGTGGGACTACCGTGTAGACCACCGGGGCGAAGCCGTCGTCGTACCGATTCAACTTGGTACGCATCATTCGTTCATGCCGGCGCCCGATCAGGAGTGCGGCAGTTGACTTCCCGCGGCCGGCGGACCCGGAGATCGCCAGACCGCGCCGCGCGGTGGCCGACTCGGCGGAGTTTCTGGCCATCAATACCCGTGTTTGGTGCGTCAAGGCCTCGGTATCGGGCGTTTCCAGCACGACGTCTGCGCCAAGCCAGGCGAAACGTTGGTGGTCGTAGTCCTCTTTCTCGGCAGGGGACAGGGCGCAGATCTGCTCCATCGTGAGGTGCTCGGGCTCGACATTGCGACGATTGACGAACTCTCGCCATGCAGCCAGCGAATCAGGTACGGCCACGGCTACTCCTCGTCCTCGTCGTCAATGCGGCGGGCAGCTCGATACCGCGGGGTGGCGTTGGCTGCGCTGATCGCGGAGACAGTAGCTAGGGATTCTTCCGTGGCGTCTGCAGCAGCTTGCTCGACCGTGGGGGACAGTGGTGGCACGACGGGTTTGTTCACACTGTCCCGCTTAGCAGCCCGTTGTTCTTTGACAGTTCGGGCGCCACCGGTTTGGATGCGGCTGATCTCCGCGAGGACATCCACGCCGCCGGGGCTCTCGCCGCGCTTCTGCACTGCCTTGCGCGCAGCCCGCAGAACGTCGAGGGAGAACGGCGCCAGGGACTGTTTTGCGAGGCTCCACTCGGCCTCGATCCATTCGCCGCGGAAATGGTCATGGACGTAGATCGACTGCAGTCGATACGGGTCGTATCGAACTTCCCATCCACCGTTGGCCGGCAGCGGTAAACCGCTCTTGACGCCGCGGTAGGGATGCAGCGCGGGGTCGTCATAGTGCAGGCTTTCGAAGTTGATGCCGTAGCCCTGGATCGACCGATAGGTCACCGGAAGCAGCCCGATGTAGTCATCGCGATCCAGGGCGACGTTGACTGTTGGCGCGACCGACGCCAATGCCGCGTAAGCCTCGTTCGGTGTGAGATCCTTTTTCGGCATCGCCGGATGCCGAAGACCGGCGTGTGGTTTGTTCTGCCAGACCGCGACGATCCAAAGGTCGAGAAGATTCTGCAGCTCGGCGAGTGTCCACATCGCTTCAGCGTCGGGAGCCTTGCCGCGCTTGACGACGTTCGGTCCGACGTAGCCCGCGAGGTACTGGGTGAAGCCGCTGTTGATAGCGGCGAAGACTCGTTCGACATGGGGCTTGTCGGTGGGTGTGCGGGGAGCGGCCTTGGTAACGCTGATCTGCAGGCGTTCGCAAGCGTTGAGAAACGTCGATCCGACGTACACCTTGCCTCGGTCGACCGTGATCGACTCGGGAACGATGACGGGCTTGGCGGCCACGCTAGCCCGGATCTCGTCGTCACCTTCGATCATGCCGGGAGGAAGGATTGAACGCGAGAAACTCACCGATCGGCTCCAGCCGGGTTGCATCGGCAGAGGAGTTAGTGCTCGTGCGAGAAGCACTGCCGCATCAACGCTTTTGGTTGCCACAGGTCTCAGGATCGCGGAACAGAGTGTCCGAGTGGCCACGTCGAGCATCAATGTCAGGTCCACGCGCCCAGTGGAACCGTCTGGGTAGATGACCATCAGGTCCATCGGTGTGCTGTCCACTTCGGTCAGTTCACCTGGCCGCGACGGAGCTTGCCGACCCCACGTTCGGTCTGGGCGGTTCGCTTGCGTGCGCCGGGTTGTCGCATTTCCGAATGGATGTCGAGACTTTTCAAGGTTCTCCACCGCGCGGTACAAGGTGGACCGTGAGGGGAGCGGCAAGCCCAACTGGGAGGCTTCCAGGCTCACCTGTTTGATGACGCGGGAGCGCGTTCCTGTCGAGACGTTTGTCTGCCCCTTCACCGCGTCTTCGATAAGGGAAACCACCGCCGGGTCGATCCGTCCGGTGGGTGAAGACTGCCGCTGCGCCCGTCCGTCGACCAAGCCAGCAACACCGTCCTCACGGTATGCCTTGATGTACCGTTCCAGACTCCGATGCCCCACAGGGGTTTTCGCCGCTGCAAGCTCGGAGACTTTTGCGGCAATGCGATCCTTTAGCGGAAGTCGCGAATCGTACTCACAGCGGATTGGTGTGGGTGAGTCCTCGTCTAGTCCGTCGATGTCCACGGGCGGCCTGCCGGTCAGAACTTCAACGACGTGGCGGCGGAGGAACAATACGCGATCGCGGCCAGCAGGATCCAATGTCTCCAACACAGCGGCCGAATCAAGTCGAGGTAGGCGGTCGGGGACGTCGGGAAGGAAGCTTTCGTCACCGAGAAGCTCCGCCACGCCGATCTTGCGGATGCGTCCTGAAATGAGTTCTTTCAGCGCCAGTTCTGGTCCATCTTGGGCTACGACTTGCCATGTCTGGCCGTCGTAGCTCAGCATGTCGAAAAGCCGAACCGTCTTCATGCCCACACCTCGCTGGACATCGATAGCGGTCGAGTCATGTCTGTCGCCAGCTTTTTGCGCCATATCAGGTGCAGCACATGCGCAGTGGTGAGTTCGATGCTTTGACCCGTGCGCGAGCTGGCTTCATCGAGACCGAGCCGTAGAGGCACAGGTGCCGCGAAACAATGCTCGATAGACTCGGCGATCTCTGTCGACGGTGGAGCGCTGCGGTCGTGACGATATCCGGCAAGCCAGCGCAGGTTGTGGGCTAGCTCGGGAGGTAAGCCGGTGAAGACCTCATAGTCCCAGCCGATTTCGTCGCAGATTCGGCGTGTCAGGGCGGACTGCTCGGCGTGCTTCTCGGCTCCTTTTGACGAGCGTACGTCGACCAAGCGACCGTCGCCGTTGGCGAGTCGAACGAAGAAGTCTGGTACGTGGTCGCGGTTGCCTCGCGTGTCCCGGGGCCAGAGCAGTGCGAGGGGCTGTGCTGCGATGGCGACGATGTCGGATGCGTTGTCGGCCGCCAGGAGATACTCACGTTCGAGGAGCGACTCGAAGTCGACGTGACGGCGATTCGTGCTCGACCAGTACAGTCCTTCGTAGTTTCGCTTGCCCGGCCAGGAGAAGAAGTCGCGGATCGGGGTCGTGCGCTCGAGCTGCACTGACCCGACGTCGGGTGACACCTGCAAGTTCTGAACGGAGCCGTCCACGCACGCCAATAATCGCGTCACGTCGGTGACGTTCCGTGGCAGGGAACGCAGGCGTGGAGTTGCCATCCCGACCCCCTCCGGTCATCGCAGCTGAGACTACGACCGGGGTACGACATTAACCGCCAGATTCACTGAGATACAGGCAACACTCCGAGAACCGCCAGTTCAAATGCGAAACCCGCCAGATATATCGAGACAGGACAAGGGCCGGGGCGGGTGCAGCATCGGACCGCGACAAACTACTATTCGAGTAACTGACATAATGTCGATTATCGGCGTTTGGCTTTCGCCTGGTACGCGAGGGTGGACCAAGACCGTCGATCTCTTCGCCTGATCGGCGGAGTCGCTCACGGACCATCACATGCTTAACCATCACCCGGAACACTCATGGCGCGTATCCGCGCGCTGCAAGCCGCACAAGCGTCGCGGCGCCGGCGGCCGTTCCTCCAAGGACCGGTTGTCACGCGTCGACACCCCGGGTACGTCCGGAGATACTAGCGCCACCCACTCGGCTGCGACGACTCTGATCGAGCCACCCTGTGCGACAATAACGATACGTCACAGTGACGTTTCACCAGCGGCTCGCCGGATGCTTGAATGTTGTTACCCGCAAAGGTTTTTCAAAGGCATAGCCCATGTCGATGCATCGTCACATTGGTGCGCCGGATGTCCGTTCTCATTGAATCTGGGGCACATTTACTAGTCTGACCTGCATTGCCCCAGATTGGATGAGAATTTCGATCGCGACGTTTCTCATTGAATCTGGGGCTACCCTGCTTCCGCGCCCGGCTGCGAGCGCAGCAGGGTAGCCGGAATGGTCTCCTGTCGATTCCGTTGGCTCGGGTACGTCTTCGGTATAACTACTGTGATCGTGTCTCTCGTGACACACGATCATGATTCTGTGGTGCGCTCGCTCGTGTTGGTAGTTCGGGTGCCGGCTGCGGCCTTTGAGCACCTTGGCCACCGCCCGTTTTAGATTGTCATAGCGGATACGGGCCGGGACATCACCAAAGTGGTTGAACGCCAACACATGCCGATGCAGGAGCGCCTCCTGGCCCTGAGTGGTGAAGTTGCTCCGAGCTAGAGGGCGAACGCTCCGCCTTTGATGAGGATGAGGGCCCCGATTGTGATCAGTGCAACGGGCAGAACGATGTGGCCCCAGCGTGAGAGTGCTTTGGCGATGATCGGGTGGGAGGCGAAATAGAGCAATGATCAGAACCTGTGGATGAGCCTCGGCGAGGCGGCGTAGGAAAGGGCGCACCTTCCCGAGGATGATCTGAATGTCGAAGGTCTGATCAAGAGCCGGCGTTGGCGCGCTGGTTCGGGAAGGTACGCCCATGCTCACGGTAGTTCACGATGCGGATTCATCCAACGAGGATGCTGGCTCGTCGCGGTCGTTGCTCGATGAGATTGTCCGCGACGGTGCCCGCCAGATGCTGGCCGCAGCGTTGCGGGCTGAGGTCGCCGCCTACATCGAGGCTCATGCCGGTGAGCTTGATGAGAACGGGCACCGGCTGGTGGTGCGCAATGGCTATCACCGCGAGCGCGAGGTGCTCACCGCGGCGGGCGCGGTGAGTGTGACCGCGCCGCGGGTCAATGACAAACGTGTTGACCCGGACACTGGTGAGCGGCAACGGTTTTCCTCGGCGATCCTGCCGGCGTGGGTGCGCAAGTCGCCGCAGATGACCGAGGTGTTGCCGTTGCTGTATCTGCATGGCTTGTCGACCAGTGATTTCGGTCCGGCGTTGGAGCAGTTCCTGGGCTCGGGTGCCGGCTTGTCGGCCACGACGATCACCCGACTCACCACGCAGTGGCAGGACGAGGCCAAGGCCTTCGAGGCCCGTGATCTGTCGGGCACCGACTACGTCTACCTGTGGGTCGACGGCATCCATCTCAAGGTGCGCCTGGAGCAGGAGAAGCTCTGTTTGCTGGTGATGATCGGTGTGCGCGCTGACGGCCGCAAGGAGCTGGTCGCGCTCACCGACGGGTACCGGGAGTCGGCCGAGTCGTGGGCTGATCTGTTGCGGTCGTGCCGACGTCGCGGGATGACCGCACCGGTGCTGGCCGTCGGCGATGGGGCCCTGGGGTTCTGGAAGGCCGTGCGTGAGGTGTTCCCGGCCACCGGCGAGCAGCGGTGCTGGTTTCACAAGCAGGCCAATGTTCTTGCCTGCCTGCCAAAGTCGGCTCATCCGGGGGCGATCGCGGCGATGCGGGAGATCTACAACGCCGAGGATATCGACCACGCGCAGGTGGCGATCAAGGCGTTCGAGGTGGACTACGGCGCCAAGTACCCCAAGGCGGTCGCCAAGATCGTCGATGACGCCGATGTGCTGCTGGAGTTCTATAAGTACCCGGCCGAGCACTGGGTCCATCTGCGCACTACCAACCCGATCGAATCAACGTTTGCCACGGTACGTTTGAGGACCAAGGTGACCAAGGGGCCGGGTTCACGCGTCGCCGGAATGGCCATGGCTTACAAGCTGATCGACGCCGCGCAAGCCCGCTGGCGAGCCGTCAACGCACCGCACCTGGTCGCTCTGGTCCGGGCCGGCGCGATCTTCCACAAAGGCAAACTGCTCGAGCGACCCACCGACATCACCCCGTCGGCGGACTCGGCACCGACCGAATCAACTGGAACGGAGGTCGCCTGAAACAAGCCGATCCACAGGTATTGACAATTCCTCGCGAAATATCGGCCGGCCGCGCACCAGATGGCCACACCGATGAGGAACACGATGATGTAAACACCGATGGTGGCGATCGTTGAGACGGCGAAGATCGGAACGTACACGCCGATGTTGTCGCCGCCGTTGGCGAAGGTGATGACTGCGACCTGCCAGGTGCCAGGCGTCAACAGTGTTGCGGGATCATCGGTCGGCGCCGGTTGGGTGCGGCGATCCCGCCAGGCCAGCCATGCCGCCCGCAGCCCCAACACGATGGGCAGCAGCCCGAAGTACGGCAGTGCGGCTGGAGGAAGCAGCGTGGCACCCAGGAGTGCGCCGCCGACCGAAACTGCCAAGATGGCGGTGAAGCCGAGGTACTGACCGGCGGTCACTCGGATGGCTGCGCCACGATGACCGGGCGCCTGGCCGAACATCACCGCGAGGACCACGATGTCGTCGATATTGGTGATGGCGAAGGTGGCGATCGCCTGAACGAGTGTGGCTGGGCTCAGCACGGCCAATGCGACCAGCTTCGAGTGAAATCCCACCGCATCGGGTGAGCCTACTGCTCAGCAGGCCCCGCGCTCCCGCGCACCAACGACCTCCAGTGGGGCGGAAATTCATGACGACTGCCGGGGTCAACGGACTTGACGAAATACATGCCTCCGGTGCCACGGAGGTGGCTCCTAGAGGTATCGACATACGTCATCGGCGCTGCATGATTCCGGGTCGACGCTTTCGGCGCCCTGCCGCAGCCGGGCGATGGTCTCGCGCAGTGCCACCAGTGCGCTGATCTGCTCGTCGAGGTCGGTCAGTCGGATGTCGAGCAGGTCGCGCACGTGCGTGCACGGCGCGTGGCCGCTGTCACGGATGTCGAGGATCTGCCGAATCTGGGCGAGGCTGAACCCGGCGGCCTGTCCCCGTCGGATGAAGCCGACCCGGGCGATCGTGTCGGCGGCATAGTCGCGATACCCCGCCGGGGAACGTTCGGCGGGCGGGAGCAGGCCTTCGTCTTCGTAGTAG
Organism: Mycobacterium toneyamaense; assembly: GCF_055384815.1. NCBI lineage: Bacteria > Bacillati > Actinomycetota > Actinomycetes > Mycobacteriales > Mycobacteriaceae > Mycobacterium > Mycobacterium toneyamaense. Next base: position 3,226,664 of record NZ_AP040333.1, on the reverse strand, counting down.
CGCAGCGTCGCGGTGGTGGCCCCGGTCGCCTCGGCGAGCTTCCCGATTCTCACGATGTCTCCTCAGAACACTTGACCTTCAAGCCTACTTGAAGGTCAAGGATGGGTGCATGAGTCAGGGATTGGACCTCGCGGTCATCGGTTCCGGCGGCGCGGCGATGGCCGCGGCGATCCGCGCTACCGCGCTCGGCAAGTCCGTCGTCATGATCGAGCGCGGCATCTTCGGTGGCACGTGTGTCAACACCGGCTGCGTGCCGTCAAAGGCCCTGATCGCAGCGGCCGAGGCCCGGCATACCGCAGCCGACACTGCCCGGTTCCCGGGGATCGCCACCACGGCCGGCCCGGTGGACATGGCGGCCCTGATCGCCGGCACGCACGATCTGGTGGAGTCGCTGCGCTCAGAGAAGTACCTCAACGTGGCCGAATCGTATGGCTGGCAGCGCATTCAGGGCCAAGCGCGGTTCGCCGGAACCCCGGACGCGCCCGTCATCGAGGTCGGCGATGCCACCATCGAGGCCGAGCACTACCTGATCGCCACCGGCGCGAACCCAGTCATCCCGCCCGCATTCGAGGGCGTCGCCTACCTGACCTCGACCACCGCGATGGAAGTCACCGAGGTCCCGGAGTCGCTGCTGGTGATCGGCGGCGGCTACGTCGCGTTGGAGCAGGCGCAACTGTTCGCCCGGCTCGGGTCAACGGTGACGGTGCTGGTCCGCTCCACGCTGGCATCGAAGGAAGAGCCGGAAGTCGGCATGGCGCTGCTGGAGGTGTTCGCCGACGACGGCATCCGGGTGGTGCGCCGCGCCACGGTGAGCGAGGTCGAGCAGGCCGACGATCAGGTCACGGTCACCGCGACCATCACCGGCGGAACGCAGCAGTTCCGTGCCGCGAAAGTCCTCGTCGCCACCGGCCGCCGTCCGAACACCGACGGCCTGAATCTCGAAGCGGTGCAGGTCAAAACCGGCGAGAACAACGAGGTCGTGGTGAGCGACGGGCTGCAGTCGTCGAACCCACGGATCTGGGCGGCCGGCGACGTGACCGGGCACCGCGAGTTCGTCTACGTCGCCGCCCATCACGGCGCGATGGTCGCCGACAACATCTTCACCGACGCCGGCCGCAGGGTCGACTACCGCCATCTGCCCCGCGTGACGTTCACCAGCCCCGCGGTCGGTGCGGCCGGGACGACCGAGGCCGAGCTCCTCGCCGCCGGGACACGGTGCGACTGCCGGGTGCTGCCGCTAAAACATGTGCCGCGTGCGGTGGTCAACCGAGACACCCGCGGTTTCATCAAACTCGTCGCCGACGCCGGCACCGGCCGCATCCACGGCATCACCGCCGTCGCCAAGGATGCTGGCGAGATCGCCGCCGCCGCGGTCTACATCCTCGACGCCGCGATGACCGTCGACCAGGTCGCCGGGTCCTGGGCCCCGTATCTGACCATGGCCGAAGGCATCAAAATCGCCGCCCAGTCCTTCAGCGCCGATATGTCCCGACTGTCCTGCTGCGCATCCTGACGCATGGCTCACTCGAAAGGTTCCTGATGCCCAATTTCCTTGACCGCCTGACCATTCCGGAAGAGTCCGGGCTCGACCCGACGATGCTGGTGCCGTTGCTGCGGCTGCTCGCCGCCGGCGAGCCGGTCACCGTGGAGGCGCTCGCCGCGGCCGTCGGCCTCCCGGTTGACGAGGTGACCCGGCGTCTGGCCGCGGTACCCGACACCGAATACGACGAGCAGGGCCGCATCGTCGGCCAGGGCCTGACCCTGCGCCCGACCCGCCACCGATTCACCGTGGCCGGCCAAGAGCTCTACACCTGCGGAAGCCTGCCGCGGAGTGTCATCGAGAGCGAAGCCGTCGGACCGCCGAAACGAGCCGCCTGTCTATGAGTTTGCTTAACGTTGCATTCACCGGCCGTACATCGTCCATATACTCTCAATTAACGTCAAGACTGCCGGGAACCCATAGTCTCAATCAGACGCGTCGAACAAGCCTGTCGGGCAAGACATTTCCAGCGAGACTTGCCGATCCAAACGCTCAGCGGGCCGGCAGTGCGCGCAAATGCGGCCAGATGAAATATTTCGATTTCCGTTAATTTTAGGGAAACGGTAGATAGACTGCCGTTGAATTACACTACGGGGAGGATCGGTATGGTGAAGCGCCGTTTGGTAACGACGATCGTGGCTGCGAGCGTTGTCTTGGCAGGTGGCGCAGCCGCTACGGCTTGGGCGGGGGGTCCACCTGGTTTCGTCCAGGATCTGGACGACGTCTCGGTGGCGGTCGGCACAGGCGAATTCGAAGGCGCACTGGTTGGTTTCACCGCAACCGGCGACACCAACGATGAGGCTTCGGCGGCAGTCATCGCGGCATGCACCGCAGCTGGTGGAGTTGAGTGCACCAGCGATGAGGTGACCAATGATCGCCTCTGCATCGTGTCTGTGGGCGACGGTGTCACCCATGTCGTCAGTGGCGGCGCCGGCGTGACTGTCGAGGCGGCTCGTGACGATGCCTTCAACCGCGCCGCGGCCGCGGGTACGCCTCTCGGGGCGGACTCCACCACTGTCGTATCGGCATGCCCCTGATGAGCGCGCGCATGTCAGCGCGTACCGCGCACATCCATGTTGGTAATGCGACCGAGGGGAATGGACACATGCCGGGTCGACGCAAGGCAGCGTTGTTGATGGTGAGTTTGGCTGCAGCGGCAGGTATTTCAGCCCCCGTCGCCAATGCTCGCCCGACGTGCCAAGACACCTTTGCAAAAACCATCTGCTCGACGAACGGCAGCACGTCGATCAAGGCCCGGCCGGGTACTGTCGCGCCGCCCGCCAACCAACCCATGATGCCGTGGTTCGGTATGCCAGGCAGGCGTCGCTGACGGCGAACGGTGACCCGCCCGCTTCGGGCGGGTCACCTCGCGGCTCGGATCGTAGCTGCCACAATGAAACTCAGTGCACATCAGCCGTCACGGGTTGATGGTGTGCTCCCCTAGCTGACGACCCCAGACGTAGTCGACGACGACCGGCGAGTTGAGTCCGAAGTGGTTGTAGGGTGCGATGGACGCACCGGTGTCCATGACCAGATACGGCATCGGAAGAATGTCTTTGGTCACCTGCCAGCAGCCCGGCCGGCCCATCGGACCGCCCGAGGCGTTGATCCGCGGCAGATTGTCCGGGTACACATAGGGATTCGCGGCCCCAACCAATGTGCCTGGACCCTCCAGTGAGTAGCCGTTGCCACCGATCGCCTTCGCCAACGCCGGCCCTGCTCTTACGACGCCCCTGAGCGTGCAGTCGAATTCGGGACTGTATTCGTTCAACAGCTCCGCCGTGGGCCGCAGATCCTGTGCACCACGGACGAGGTACGGACCACCGCGTTCGAAGTTGTCGGCGACGGTATCGGCGTATCCAACCGAGGCCAGCAAGGCCCGGTCCAGATTCTCGCGCTCGCTGTTGATGGTGCGCTCGGCGGCAACCGCACTCTTCAGACCATTCCACAGGTCAGGTGAGGCATTCGCGTACGTCTCCGCCAGGTCGGCGATGGCCACGGTGTCGTGTCGGAACGAGGGCGTCCGGGCGATCAAGTCGGCCAGAATGTCGTTGCCCTCGACCAAGGATTGCCCGAACTCGTCGCCGAGTCCGTCGAGTGCCTGCGCTGCGGCGGTCAGCGTGGCGTTCACTTTGATGGGGTCGATCTGTTCCGAGATGGCGGTGATGGTCTCGAACAAAGTGTTGAATTCGGTTGTGACTCCGATGGCGTCGATCTGTTCGCCGGCCCGTAGTCGCTGTGGCGACGGATCCAGCGGTGACGCGAAGGCGACGTACTTGTTGCCGAACGCCGTCGTGGCAAGCGGGATCTGGATGGCCTGCGCAGGTACTTGCCCGAACCGCCGTGAACTCCGTTGTGTGACAACAAGTTCGGTGTCCGGACTCTTTTGCTCATCGGTATCAGGCCGGTAGGCGAGAGCCACACGACCATGGGGTGATTCAGCGGGTGTACGTCCATGCTTTAATTGACATAATTAGATATTATCGGCGTTTTGGTATTGATTGGTGACGACGGCTCGGCCCGGACTCAGCGGATCACGTGCCATCTCATCGGTCGGCTTCTGGTGGTCCCGACGCCGTCTGGGCGTGCGCACTTCACGGGGCGCCGGCAGGAACCCCGACGAGACACGACTCCACGTCTGGCCACAAAACTGGCCCGGAGCGTCGGTGCCTCGATTACGCGCCGGGCGGGCCGTCGTACCGCCAACACGGCAGCCCCGACCACGCTCGCGGACCGGCCGCTCCACTGGACCAATTTGTCACAGTGACGTTTTAACCATGCCTCGCACGGTGCGCGAATATCGCTGCAGCGCGCAACTTTTCGATCTGGAGTTGTCCGTTCTCATTGAATCTGGGGCACATTTACTAGTCTGACCTGCATTGCCCCAGATTGGATGAGAATTTCGATCGCGACGTTTCTCATTGAATCTGGGGCTACCCTGCTTCCGCGCCCGGCTGCGAGCGCAGCAGGGTAGCCGGAATGGTCTCCTGTCGATTCCGTTGGCTCGGGTACGTCTTCGGTATAACTACTGTGATCGTGTCTCTCGTGACACACGATCATGATTCTGTGGTGCGCTCGCTCGTGTTGGTAGTTCGGGTGCCGGCTGCGGCCTTTGAGCACCTTGGCCACCGCCCGTTTTAGATTGTCATAGCGGATACGGGCCGGGACATCACCAAAGTGGTTGAACGCCAACACATGCCGATGCAGGAGCGCCTCCTGGCCCTGAGTGGTGAAGTTGCTCCGAGCTAGAGGGCGAACGCTCCGCCTTTGATGAGGATGAGGGCCCCGATTGTGATCAGTGCAACGGGCAGAACGATGTGGCCCCAGCGTGAGAGTGCTTTGGCGATGATCGGGTGGGAGGCGAAATATCGGCCGGCCGCGCACCAGATGGCCACACCGATGAGGAACACGATGATGTAAACACCGATGGTGGCGATCGTTGAGACGGCGAAGATCGGAACGTACACGCCGATGTTGTCGCCGCCGTTGGCGAAGGTGATGACTGCGACCTGCCAGGTGCCAGGCGTCAACAGTGTTGCGGGATCATCGGTCGGCGCCGGTTGGGTGCGGCGATCCCGCCAGGCCAGCCATGCCGCCCGCAGCCCCAACACGATGGGCAGCAGCCCGAAGTACGGCAGTGCGGCTGGAGGAAGCAGCGTGGCACCCAGGAGTGCGCCGCCGACCGAAACTGCCAAGATGGCGGTGAAGCCGAGGTACTGACCGGCGGTCACTCGGATGGCTGCGCCACGATGACCGGGCGCCTGGCCGAACATCACCGCGAGGACCACGATGTCGTCGATATTGGTGATGGCGAAGGTGGCGATCGCCTGAACGAGTGTGGCTGGGCTCAGCACGGCCAATGCGACCAGCTTCGAGTGAAATCCCACCGCATCGGGTGAGCCTACTGCTCAGCAGGCCCCGCGCTCCCGCGCACCAACGACCTCCAGTGGGGCGGAAATTCATGACGACTGCCGGGGTCAACGGACTTGACGAAATACATGCCTCCGGTGCCACGGAGGTGGCTCCTAGAGGTATCGACATACGTCATCGGCGCTGCATGATTCCGGGTCGACGCTTTCGGCGCCCTGCCGCAGCCGGGCGATGGTCTCGCGCAGTGCCACCAGTGCGCTGATCTGCTCGTCGAGGTCGGTCAGTCGGATGTCGAGCAGGTCGCGCACGTGCGTGCACGGCGCGTGGCCGCTGTCACGGATGTCGAGGATCTGCCGAATCTGGGCGAGGCTGAACCCGGCGGCCTGTCCCCGTCGGATGAAGCCGACCCGGGCGATCGTGTCGGCGGCATAGTCGCGATACCCCGCCGGGGAACGTTCGGCGGGCGGGAGCAGGCCTTCGTCTTCGTAGTAGCGCAGCGTCGCGGTGGTGGCCCCGGTCGCCTCGGCGAGCTTCCCGATTCTCACGATGTCTCCTCAGAACACTTGACCTTCAAGCCTACTTGAAGGTCAAGGATGGGTGCATGAGTCAGGGATTGGACCTCGCGGTCATCGGTTCCGGCGGCGCGGCGATGGCCGCGGCGATCCGCGCTACCGCGCTCGGCAAGTCCGTCGTCATGATCGAGCGCGGCATCTTCGGTGGCACGTGTGTCAACACCGGCTGCGTGCCGTCAAAGGCCCTGATCGCAGCGGCCGAGGCCCGGCATACCGCAGCCGACACTGCCCGGTTCCCGGGGATCGCCACCACGGCCGGCCCGGTGGACATGGCGGCCCTGATCGCCGGCACGCACGATCTGGTGGAGTCGCTGCGCTCAGAGAAGTACCTCAACGTGGCCGAATCGTATGGCTGGCAGCGCATTCAGGGCCAAGCGCGGTTCGCCGGAACCCCGGACGCGCCCGTCATCGAGGTCGGCGATGCCACCATCGAGGCCGAGCACTACCTGATCGCCACCGGCGCGAACCCAGTCATCCCGCCCGCATTCGAGGGCGTCGCCTACCTGACCTCGACCACCGCGATGGAAGTCACCGAGGTCCCGGAGTCGCTGCTGGTGATCGGCGGCGGCTACGTCGCGTTGGAGCAGGCGCAACTGTTCGCCCGGCTCGGGTCAACGGTGACGGTGCTGGTCCGCTCCACGCTGGCATCGAAGGAAGAGCCGGAAGTCGGCATGGCGCTGCTGGAGGTGTTCGCCGACGACGGCATCCGGGTGGTGCGCCGCGCCACGGTGAGCGAGGTCGAGCAGGCCGACGATCAGGTCACGGTCACCGCGACCATCACCGGCGGAACGCAGCAGTTCCGTGCCGCGAAAGTCCTCGTCGCCACCGGCCGCCGTCCGAACACCGACGGCCTGAATCTCGAAGCGGTGCAGGTCAAAACCGGCGAGAACAACGAGGTCGTGGTGAGCGACGGGCTGCAGTCGTCGAACCCACGGATCTGGGCGGCCGGCGACGTGACCGGGCACCGCGAGTTCGTCTACGTCGCCGCCCATCACGGCGCGATGGTCGCCGACAACATCTTCACCGACGCCGGCCGCAGGGTCGACTACCGCCATCTGCCCCGCGTGACGTTCACCAGCCCCGCGGTCGGTGCGGCCGGGACGACCGAGGCCGAGCTCCTCGCCGCCGGGACACGGTGCGACTGCCGGGTGCTGCCGCTAAAACATGTGCCGCGTGCGGTGGTCAACCGAGACACCCGCGGTTTCATCAAACTCGTCGCCGACGCCGGCACCGGCCGCATCCACGGCATCACCGCCGTCGCCAAGGATGCTGGCGAGATCGCCGCCGCCGCGGTCTACATCCTCGACGCCGCGATGACCGTCGACCAGGTCGCCGGGTCCTGGGCCCCGTATCTGACCATGGCCGAAGGCATCAAAATCGCCGCCCAGTCCTTCAGCGCCGATATGTCCCGACTGTCCTGCTGCGCATCCTGACGCATGGCTCACTCGAAAGGTTCCTGATGCCCAATTTCCTTGACCGCCTGACCATTCCGGAAGAGTCCGGGCTCGACCCGACGATGCTGGTGCCGTTGCTGCGGCTGCTCGCCGCCGGCGAGCCGGTCACCGTGGAGGCGCTCGCCGCGGCCGTCGGCCTCCCGGTTGACGAGGTGACCCGGCGTCTGGCCGCGGTACCCGACACCGAATACGACGAGCAGGGCCGCATCGTCGGCCAGGGCCTGACCCTGCGCCCGACCCGCCACCGATTCACCGTGGCCGGCCAAGAGCTCTACACCTGGTGCGCCCTGGACACCCTCATCTTTCCCACCATCCTGGACCGGCCCGCCAGCATCGAATCCGAATCACCCGTCAGCGGGCACCCGATCAGGGTCTCGGTCGGCGAAAACGGTGTCACCAGCGTGCAGCCCGAGACCGCGGTGGTCTCGCTGGTCAACCCCGACGACCTCACCTCGATCCGGTCCTCATTCTGCAACCAGGTGCACTACTTCACCTGCGCGCAGGACGCCGCGCCGTGGCTCGCCGAGCACCCCGAAGGTCAGATCGTCAGCGTCGCTGAGGCCCACCAACTCGGCGCAGCCCTGACCACACAAATCCTTACCCAGCTCCATACCCCGCCAACTGCCCACCCCGGCTGCTGCAGCTGACCAGCCGCACCCAACCTGATGAGGAGAAATCAATGAATCAACGTCCACGAAGAAATCCCGTGCTGCTGGGTGCGGCAGCGGTGCTGGTGACGGCCCTGTGTTGCGCCGCGCCAGTCCTGATCGCCGGCGGCGCGCTCGCCGCCGTGTGTGGACTGCTCGAGAATCCATGGGTCATCGGGGCAGCCGTCGCGCTGCTGCTGGCGGCTGTGGTCGCCTTCGCCCGCCGCGGTCAACGCGGCGATCACTGCTGTCCCGCCGACAGCCATTCACCCGCGACGCACACGCTCGACGACCTGACGAAAGGAAGCATCGACAATGTCTGAAACGCGTTCGTTTACACCCCACAGGTGGGCGGGCGTTACGGCTGTGATGCTGGCAGCGGGCGCGCTGACCGCGTGCGGCCAATCGGCCACAACCAGCAATCCGACCTCACCGCCACACGCCAACGCCACAACCCAGGCGACGGCGGCGACACTGACCACGGTGGACGGCAAAACCGTCGAACTGCCCGCTGCCGCCCCGACCGCGATCCTGTTCTTCTCCTACGGGTGCGGCGAATGCGTCGGCGGCGGTAAATCCCTGGCCGCTGCTCGGGCGGCCGTGGAGAAAGCCGGAGGCAGCGCCAAGTTCCTAGCCGTCGACATCGTCCCCACCGAGAAACCCGCCGATGTTCGCCACTTCCTGGACCAGATCGGCGGCACCAGCCTGCCCGCGGTCGTCGATACTAACGGGGCCCTGACCAGCCGCTACCAGGTGACCGCGCCGACCACCGCCCTCGTCATCGACCCGTCCGGGCAGATCAGCTACCGCGGCCACGCCCCGTCCCAGGATCAGATCCTGGCCGCCCTCGGCAGCAGCGCCGCACGGTGAACCTGCTCGCGCTCGCGTTTACCGCTGGCATGCTCGCCCCGGTCAACCCCTGCGGGTTCGCGCTGCTACCGGCGTGGATCACCGGCACCATCGCCACCGGCGGCACCGATGCGGTGCTCGTGCGGCTGGCCCGGGCACTGCGCACCGGGGCCGTCCTGACCATCGGGTTCACCGGCACCCTCACCCTCGCCGGTATCGCGATCAGTGCCGGTGCCCGGACCCTGGTGACGGCTGCTCCCTGGCTCGGGATCACGATCGGGCTCACCCTGGCCATCTTGGGCGGCTTCATGCTCACCGGCCGCACCATCGGTCTGCGTATGCCTGCCCGGACGCGTCATCGGCCGGACTCCCCAACAGCCGGTGGTGTGCTCGCGGCCGGAATCGGCTACGCCCTGGCGTCACTGTCCTGCACCTTCGGGGTACTGCTCGCGGTGATCGCCCAGGCCCAGGCCACCAGCGGATGGGGCGGTCTGCTGGCAGTGTTCACCGCATACACAGCCGGTGCCGCCACCATCTTGATGCTGGTCAGCGTCGGCACCGCCATCGCCGGCACGGCCCTGACCCGGCATCTGGGTATCCTCGCCCGCCACGGGACCCGCGTCACCGCCGTTGTCCTCATCGCCACCGGCGCCTACCTCGCGTGGTACTGGCTGCCCGCGGCCACCGGGCACACCGCCAGCGGCGGCAACCTGCTCACCGGCTGGTCGGCCACCGCGACCGGATGGCTGCAGGACCACGCCCTCCCGGCCAGCGTCATTGCCGCCTTCGCTGTGGTGGTCAGCGCGGTGGCCGCGTGCTGGACCACCCACCGCCGGCCAATCACCGGCAAGCAGCGCCGCCGGTGATGATTCACCGGCCGATACACCCAGCCAGATACCACTGTCCCTAACGATTAGAAAGCCGATAGATACAACCGTCGGACACAGTCAGATGCACACCACAAGTGCCTTACTGATAAGGCACATTCAAGACTGCCGACCCCTAAGCGCGACACGCCAGTTCTGCGCCGTCTGAGCGTGTCGTCAATACGGCAGTGGCGAATAGGCGTCGGTACTGCGCCCATTGCTCGACGGGGGTGGCGTCGGCATGGTGGGCGCCGGTGCGTTCGTTGATGCGGTCGAGCAGTAGCGTCGGCCAGGCGGGTTCCGTTGGCGTCCTGGGCTGTTCAACCCGAGGGCGAGCTGTGAGCAATGTTGCGGCTACGGCGATCACATCGGGGTAGGCCACCACGTGCGCTTCTAGGCCATTCTGCAGAATCCCCGCCGCCACGTGACGCTCTGCGTGAGCCCAGAAGACCAGGATGTGGCGGGCGTCGCCCAAGGCGTCATGAAGGTCGACCTCTGAATACTGACGGGCCAAGCGCCGATGCGTGCGCCCGGCACTGAGCACCGTGGGCCGGTCACGAAGATCCACCTGGTCGTCAAGAACGCGCGTTGGTGAACCGATCCAGCGTCGGTGACGGTGGCATACGGAGACATGTGCAGGCAGGTAGCAGTAGACGGGTTCGTGTATTCCCTTGCGTGCCATACATCTTTGACACAAAGGGCGGCGGAGATATTGCTTGAGCGCGGTGGGGTCGCCAGCAAGCCCGCAGAGACGGGACCGGATTACCTGCTCAGGTTGGCCGCTGACGACGGCCAACCAGTCCGGTCGCGGCCGGGCTGCGCATGATTCGGCGACATGGCCGCGCAGTGTGGAGACGCCGATATGGTTGGCGCGGGCCAGCCTGTCGATGTAGGACGATACGGCTTCCCAACGGAACGGTGCGATCGTTCGCGGGAGCCGCTGGCGTGGTCCGCGCGGCCACGGCCTGACAGTTGCCACGTCAGCTGGCCGTGCGGGCCGCGGCCGTGTGGGCGGCGTAGTCGATCAAAATATCGTCCATGGCCTCGCGGGTGATGTGCTCGGTGCCGTCGAGCATCGCTTGGATTGCTGAAGCCCGGATCAAGTGGGCCAGGCTGCCGATCATCCCGCCGGTGCGGCGGTGCAGGTAACGGGCCTGGGCGACAAGGCTTCCCGGTTCGTGTCGATGCAGACGCAAGGTACCTTCCATGGCGGCGACGAGTTGTCGCCACTCCTTGGCGTCGGGGAATGCGCTGGTGTGGATCACCCCGCAACGGCCGGCCAACTGCCGTCCCCGCGTGCCGGTGAACAGCCCCGAGCGTTCCACTTCGATCCCGGCGTAAACGAATGTCGCAGGCAGATGCTCGGTGAAGTATTTGAGGTGGTCGGACAGTTCTTCGCCGGCGCGGGTGTCGAGGTTGAGGTTGTGGATTTCATCGACCACCACGATGTCGGTACGGGCATCGATGAGCACCTGGCACACGGCATCGGAAATATCGGTCACGTTCATCCGCTGATTGAGCGTGGGAAGCCCCAGAAACCGTGCGAACTCCATCGCCAACTTGCGGGGCGACCCTTTCGGCGGGGCCGTCACATACACCACCGGAATCCGGCTCTCATCGCCGGGAAACCGTGCACGGGTGCGCAATTCGTGAAACCGACCCAGTTGCTTGATCGCCGTAGTTTTCCCCGTCGCTGCCCCGCCGGAGATGATCAGCCCGCGCCGGGCCCCGATCTCGCGCTGGTTGAGCAATGTCAACAGCCGGCCCTGATGGGTGATCGCTTCGATCGCCGACGTGGTGACCACCACCAGCTCCGAATGATGCGCAACCCGGGCCTCGTTGTAGGCCGTCCGCTCGTCCTCACCGAGGCTGGCCCACTCGTCGTCGGCGAGCAACGTGAACTCCGGCGGATCGGCATCAACAAAACGCCGCCAGCCCTCCAGCGTCGTGGTCGGCTGGCGGCGATCCTCTAACTGACCCACCGCCGCAATCTCGGTCACAGTCGCCACGTTTGGGCCTCCTTGCGTGCATCAAACACCGGCAGGGGTATGACCTCCGCCATCTCGCCGTCATCGTCGAAAGTCTCGTTGTCGGCGGCCCGTTCCGACGGTGACGGGCCATGATGTTCGGATGATTCCGTCGGGTCCGGCCAGTCCCGGCCGGCGCTCGCGGCGCTGGTCCGTCCAGTCACTCGGCGCTCGGCTTTCGTCTGCTGCTGCGGCCCAGCGGCGGCGCGGTCCAGCAAGTCCTCCGCGATGGCCGCAATCTCCGCTTCCTGGGTCTTCTGGGCCCCTCTGCGGTCGGCTACGGAGCGGGCGTGGCGCCACAGTGTCTCGCCGAACGGCACCGGCGAGGACCGAAGGTGCGTCCACGTCGCGGCCAGCCATCCGTCTTCGTGGTGATTGCGCACCCAAATCCTCGACACGTCATACGGGTCGTAGTGCACTTCCCACTGTCCGTTACGGGCATCGACCCCGGAATGCTGGCGCCGGTATGGGTTGAGCGCCTTGGCGTCATAGGTGCGATGGTTGATCCGGACCCCGTAACTGTTGATTGTGCGCCACTGCACGGGAAGCAATTCGATATAGTCGTCGGCGTCCAGTGGGACCGGTACATAGCCAGCCACCTCAACGAGGGCAGTGTATTTCTCGTTGGGAGACAACGCTTTCCCCGGCGTCACCGGATCCCGCAGGCCATCGTGGGGGCGGTTCTGCCACACCGCGATGATCCACTCGTCCAGCAGCGCCTGCAGCTCAATCATCGACCACACCGCGTCGTCCTCGGCGTTTTTCCCACGCCGCTCCACCGATGAACCGACGTAACCGGCCACGTACTGTGCGAACAGGGTGCCCACCGACTGCAATGTCCGCTCGATCTTCGGCTTATCGGTCGGGCAGTCGGGATGAGCCGGCTGCAGATTGATCCCCAATGTGCAGCACGCTTGCCGAAATGTTTGGGACAGATACGCTTTCCCGTGATCGCAGACGATCGTCTCGGGAGCGATCACCGGCCTGGCCGCAGCATCGGCCAGGCGCTGATCGACACTGGTCAGGCTGTGGTGCGGAAGTACCGACCGGGACATCCGCAGCGCATCGGCCCATCCCGGGCGCATCGGTTCGGGCGTCAATGCCCGCGCCAAGAGCAGTGACGCGTCCACTGCTTTGGTCGTCGGTCGCAGCACCGCGGCCGGGATGGACCGCGTAGCGTTGTCGACCATCGCAGTCAGCTCGACTCGGTCTACCATGCCGTCATCGAGCACTACCCGTACATCCAGAAGGGTTGAATCGATTTCCACCATCTCGCCGGGGCGCACCACGGTGATCGACCCGAATGGGCCATCGGGCTGCTTGGACAGCGATCGCCGCGTCCGTGCTGACCCGAACGTGTGCCGTCCTTCCGCGAGGCGCTTGACCAGCCGGTAGAAGGTGGGCTGCGACGGCATCGCGGGCGCGTCGTCGGCACCATAGGTGGCCACCAGCGTCTTGGCGACCCGCCGTTGCAGACGCTGCACCGTTCCCGTTGACAGGTCGGTCTCGCCCTCGATCGCATCCCGCACCGCGGCGACGACACGGTCGTCCACACGGCCGAATACCGCGCGCCGCCGATTATGGCGCCCGTCAACCACTCCCAGGAGCCCGTCCCGTTCGTAGGCAAATCGGCGACGCTGCAACGCATTCCGACTCACGTCGTGGCCGGCGGCACGCAGCTCGTCCAACTTGGCCAGCTCACGCTGCCGCAGAGATCGTTTCGCCGTGTCGAACTCTGGGCGGGGACGAATGCCCGCGGCCGTCCCAGGCGGGCGGCCGCTGAGGATCTCCACGATGTGGCGCTCCCACCACCGTGCTTGCTCGACGGCTGCCTCGGGAATGCCAGCCAGCATTTCCTCAGAACACAGTGGCGGTCGCGACCCCGACACCAATTCCAATGCCGGATCAACCATCAGCTGCGAGAGCGGCACCACAATCTGCTCGCCGACAGCGTCAACCAGTCGAGCTGATCCGCCCGACAGGGTTACGACGGTGAAAACACCTGCTGATAAACGGATTTCGTCTCCCTCTCGGACGACACCCGTTCGCACGTCAGGTCACCACCCGGTCCCGAGGCCAATCGCCGTGTCGTCGCCAAGTGCCGCTCCTTGCAGATCGGCAACTAAACGGCCGTGCCAGAGCAGATGAAACAGTACGGGCAGCACCACCAAAGGAGTCCCGACCGCGTGCACACCAGCCATCAACGGACGGACCCGAGCGAAGACCTCCGCCAGTTGATCAGCCAAACCGATCTTCAATACTCGCGGATGCCGATAACCCGACAACCAACGTAGATTCGCCCGCAGCACTGGATCGAGGGAACCGACACGCAGGTAATCCCAACCGACCATCGCGCACGTGGCGGCAGACCGATCGAACACGTCCCGATCAGCGTCAGAGATCCGGTCGTCCTCACGAACGTCGACTACGACGACAGATCCATCGCGGCGCCGCACGAAGTAGTCAGGAGCATGCCGCGTGCCGTCACGCCAATGAATCCAAAATGGTTGCTGTCGTCTGCCATGAGGATGGGACCAGTGTGACCTGATTTTTGCCAGGGTGATGGGACCACCTGGATTGCCAGTTATGGGACCACCGGCGCGTCGCGTCGGTGGTCTTTTCATTTGTTCGTTCGATCGCCGTGACGGCTCAAGGTCACGGAGGTCGGCGGGCATGGCTTTTCGGGAGGTCAGTGTGAATGAGATCAGGGAAGTGCTGCGGGTGTGGCTGGGGGTGGTGGGACTGCCGGCGCCGGGGTACCGCAGCATTGCCGCGCATTGCGGCCTGGACCGCAAGACGGTGCGCCGCTACGTCGAGGCCGCCCAGGCGGCGGGTTTGCGTCGCGACGACGACGTCAGCGCGGTCGATGATGCGTTGATCGGGATGGTTGCCGAGGCGGTGCGTCCGGTGCGCCCCGATGGCCACGGGGCGGCGTGGGAGCAGCTGGTGGGCTTCGAAGATCAGATCACCGCCTGGGTGGCCGGCACCGGTGAGCATCGGCCGTTGACGGTCACGAAGATCCACACCCTGTTGGCCCGGCAGGGGTGTGTGGTGCCGTATCGGACGTTGCACCGATTCGCCAGCCAGCGTTGCGGTTTCGGCCGCAAAGACCTCACGGTGCGGGTCGCTGATGGCGATCCCGGAGTGGAGTGCCAGGTCGACTTCGGCTACCTGGGGATGCTCACCGACGCTGCTGACGGGCGCCGCCGCAAGGTGCACGCGCTGATCTTCACCGCGGTGTACTCCCGGCACATGTTCGTGTGGTTGTCGTACTCGCAGACCCTGGCCGCGGTGATCGCCGGCTGCGAGGCGGCCTGGGAGTTCTTCGGCGGGGTGTTCGCCGTGCTGATCCCCGACAACCTCAAACCGGTGATCGCCGCCGCGGACGCGGTCAACCCGCAGTTCAGCCAGGGCTGGCTGGACTACGCCGGGCATAGCGGGTTTCTGACCGACCCCGCCAGGGTGGCCTCGCCGAAAGACAAGCCACGGGTGGAACGCGCCGTGCAGTACGTGCGGCGAAACTTCTGGGACGGAGAAACATTCACCAGTCTGCAGCAGGCGCAGGACGCCGCCACAGCGTGGTGTCGTGACACTGCGGGCACCCGCACCCACGGCACCACCTGCGCACGCCCGCTGGAGGTGTTCACCGACGAAGAGCAGCCCCGGCTGTTGGCGGTGCCGCAGGTCTATGACGTGCCGGTGTTCAAGACGGTCAAGGTCCACCGCGACTTCCACGCCGAGGTCGCCAAGGCCCTGTATTCGCTGCCCGAATGCTGGATCGGTCAGTACCTGGACGTGCGCGCCGACACCGAGCTGGTGAAGTTCTATCGCCGCGGCGTGCTGGTCAAGGTCCATCCCCGCCAACCGGCCGGTGGGCGCAGCACCGACCCCGCTGATCTGCCCGAACACAAGACCGGCTACGCGCTGCGCGATGTGACGACATTGATCGCCACCTGCGCCGCGCACGGCCCCAACGTCGGGATCTACGCCGAACGCATCCTCGATGACCGGCTGCCCTGGACGAAGATGCGTACCGTCTACCGGCTGCTGGGTCTGGTGCGCCGCTACGGCGCCGACCGGGTCGAACAGGCCTGTTCATTGTCGCTGGATCTCGATGTCGTCTCGGTGAACAAGATCGCCTCCATGCTCGAGCGTGCCACCGAGACCAGCTCCCCGGCCCTGCCGAAAGCGGTCGGTCACACCGCGACCCGCTTCGCCCGTGATCCTTCCGAATTCAACTCCACCCCAACATCATTGACCATCGTTTCCGAGGAGAACCGCTGACATGACTACCACCGCCCGTGGAGCTACCGACCCGATCGGCGCTGATCTGCTCCGACTGCTCAAAGCCCTCAAGCTCGGTGCACTGGCTGACACCCTGCCCGAACGCGCCGCCTTGGCCCGACAACACAAACTCAGCCACATCGGCTTCCTGGAAACACTGCTGGCTGACGAGGTCTCCCGACGCGAATCCCGCTCCGCGGCACTACGAGCGGCCAAAGCCGGACTCGATCCGAGCATGCGGTTTGATACCTGGACCGCCCACGGCGACCTGCGCTATGACCGCACCCTGCTCGGTGATCTCACCTCGCTACGGTTCCTCGATGCCGGCCAGTCCGCGATCGTCCTCGGGCCCGTCGGCGTTGGCAAGACGCATCTGGCAACAGCATTGGGAAACATGGCTATTCGACGCAGACACACCGTCGTGTTCGGCCGCGCCGACAAACTGTTCACCCGGCTGCGCGCCGCCCGCCTCGACCACACCGTCGACGCCGAGATCCGCCGCCTGGCCGCCGTCGACGTTCTGATCATCGACGACTTCGCGCTACGCCCCCTCGACGCCACCGAAACCAGCGACTTCTACGAAATCGTCGTCGAGCGCCACCGCGCCAAGACCACGATCATGACGTCGAACCGCGAGCCCGCCGAATGGCTGACCATGACCGCCGACACCCTGCTCGCCCAATCAGCCATCGACCGACTGACCTCCGCCGCGCACACCCTGGTCATCGAAGGACCGTCCTACCGCCAACGGACCCGCCCTCAGCTTGACCCAGACCCCGCCGACGAGCATCCTCAATAACGCGCCACGGTGGTCCCATCCCCCTGGCAATCAGGTGGTCCCATCACCCTGGCAAGCGACAGTTGCGACAGAACACCAACAACATCCGGATCGGCATCCAACGCCATCAACTGGTCACGTTCTACCCAGGACTCGTGACCTACATGTGCGCCGGTTGTGGCGAACCACCACAGCCCGGGAAAGTTACGCTGACCTCGAAACGAGGGGAAATTCCGCACTGGTGAACAGTCCAACTCAAACCGGGTTGCAGCACATCGGTCCAGCGATTGCCGCGTGCATCCCTCGCGGGTGTTGAACTCCAAGTCCACTGCACTCGCTACACCTGGCCCAGCCGAAACAGCCGACGTCAGCACACATAAACGCTAAGCCTCGTGCCCCAGATTCAATGAGAAAGACACGCACTTACCCCAGATTCAATGAGAATGCCCCAGAATCAATGAGAACGGACAACATGCCCAGGCGCAACCGTGCCGCCAACTCGGCAGCCCCCAGCGACGCTTGAGCGCGCGGGCCGGACTGAACCAATTTGTCACTGTGACGTTTTAGCCACGGCTAACCGGGTGCGCGAATATCACTGCAGCGCCCAGCCTTTCGATCCGAATTGGCGATCTGCCGTTCAACGCCGCGGTGTGCGCATGAGTGGCTCAAGCGCTGACTGGCCATCGATATGACAACAGGCGAAAGTCGACCGCCATTCACCCCCCTGCCGTCTCGGGAAACCTGCCGCAATGCTATTCGTCACTGTGACGAATAGCATTGGGCCGCAACCTGGTTCAACCTTTCACCGACGATGCCATCGGGGTTTCGGCGCATCCGTGCAGAAACCTGACTTACACTGCTGTCAATTATGCGGGAGGGGTCGCCGATGAAAGTCCGGGTAGTCGCGAGTGTGGCGGTTGTCGTCGCCCTGTACCTCACGACAATCGCGCTGTACGCGAGGACCGGCCTCGGACACCCGAGCCAAATCAGCGAGCCGATACCGACAGCCGATGGCACCACCGTCACCATCGACCTGAACGAGGTCCATTCGGTCAAAGGCGACATGGTGGCCAACGTGACCGTCGTGCCCGGTCCAGCGCTGCTGGACCCGCAAACGCACAGTCTTACCGAAGACCTCAGTGTCGCAGTGCAATCCGCAGTGACACCGACCCGCCGCACATGGACGAAAGGCATGGTGCCCGACGTCTTTCCCGTCGCGCTGATCCTGTCCGGCGACCCTGGCAGCTATCCATTCGACCATTACCGCTCGGGCCCGATCACCGTCGAACTGTTCCGGGGTGCGTCACACGTACCGATACGAGTGACGCCCGCGTTCTTCGATCGGGTGCCCGGATGGATGTTCCACATTCCGGCCGGCAGCAACGACGCCGCACCGGGTGTCTACCGGGTCAAGGCGCAGCGCTCCCCCAGCACAGCCGCATTCGCCGCAGTCCTCGTCGGCGCGCTCGTCACGATTGCCGTACTAGGAGCGGTGGTCGCCGTACAGACCGCACGCAACCGCCGCAAGTTTCAGCCGCCCATGACGACATGGTTTGCCGCAATGCTTTTCGCAGTGGTGCCGCTGCGCAACGCGCTACCCGATGCTCCACCCATCGGGACGTGGATCGACGTGTCCGTAGTGCTCTGGGTGATCGTGACACTGGTGGCCTCGATGAGCTTGTACATCACGTGCTGGTGGCGCCACCTCAGGCCCGAATAGAACGGCCGCCGGCGGACCCTCCTAGCGCGTGTCCAGTTCCTTCAGGAAGTCGTCGATCGCCGGCCACGTCTCGGTGACACCGGCCGACAATGCGACCAAGCCGAGATGGCTGGCTTCCACAGTGGCGAACCGAACATCGGCCGACTTCAGCATGGTCACCCCGTTGTGCACGCATTCCCACGGCGCGATGGCGTCCCGGTGGCTGCCGAACAGTTGGATCGGCAGTGTCAATGACGTCAGGTCAAGGGTCCGGCCCGCGACATTGACGACGCCGGTGGCGATCTCGTCGTGGTAGATCAGCCGGCCCCACATCTGAGATACGGCGCGCCCCGGATATCCCGGGAACGCGTCCTGGAAGCGGTCGATCACTTCGGCCCTGGCCAAGGCTTCGGTGTTGCCCAGGTTGTTGAGGACGAACCACGGTCGCTTGAGTTCGCGATCCCAGGACGTCGCGCGGTAAGCGGCCTGCACCACCGGAGCGGGCACCCCGCCCATGGCGCGCAGGACGGTGGTGACCGCATAGCCGTTGGTGGGCTTGGTGATTCGTCGGACTTCCGGGTAGCCGGGGATTCGGCCGTAATCCAGCGGCGTGCCGATGCCGGTGATCGAACGGATGGGCAGGTCCTTGTTGGCAGCCGCGGTGAACAGGCTGAGTGTGCCGCCGAGGCTCCAACCGATCAGGTCGAGTTCCTGAGCCCCGGAATCGATGAGCACCCGCTCGATGGCTTCCGGCAGGATGTCTGCGAAGAAGGCCTCCAAACCGAGATGCCGGTCAGCCCAGCCGATTTCGCCGTAGTCGACCACATACGGGGTACGGCCCTGTTCCAGCAGGTGAGCCACCAGCGATTGACCCGGCGACAAGTCGTAGCAGGTCGCCGAAGCGGCCAGTGGTGGTACCAGCAGAACCGGCACCAGTGCGGACTCGCGTCCGTCCGACTGGCCGTAGCGCCGCAGTTGGCGGTGCGGTTCATCGAACAGCACCACATGCTCGGTCGGCTCCGGTGGGCAGACACCATCGCCGAGCGTGATGGCGAACAGGTTGCGCGCCGAGGTCGCAAGCGAGGGCATGGTCGGGCAGTCTATCTTCTGCCTCCCCGCCCAGAATGGTTGGGAATAGGCAGGGCTACAAACGCGATTCAATCCTCGTGAATCCAAAGCCTTCCCGGCAGGGCCGTCGCCAGCGGCGTCCTGACGCCGTCTCGCCGTCTGGGATGATCGAGACGTGACCGATGTGCTCGCCGATCCCGTCAACGCCGCGCTGGACGGCCCGCACAGCCGATTCCGTGAAGTCAGCGGACGAATCCAGCGATATCACCCGGACGTGTCGGTGTTCTATGGTCACCCACGCGAGCTGACCGACGAGGACTACAGCCACGTCGCCCGCCTGGCCGGGCCCACCAAGATTGCGGTACTTCGCGACCGCGCCACGCCACTGCCCGCGGGATGGTCCGTCGTCGAGACATTCGGTTTGGTCCAATTTGAAGGTAGCGGCGTCGATACCGCGCCCGAACCGGCGGCGATACCGCTCACAGCGGCCGACGTACCCGAGATGACCGCTCTCGTCGAGCAGACCAAACCCGGGCCGTTCCTGCCCCGGACCATCGAACTCGGAACGTACCTCGGCATCCGTACCGCCGACGGTTCGCTTGTTGCGATGGCCGGCGAGCGGATGCGTCCGACCGGCTACACGGAAATCAGCGCAGTCTGCACCGCCCCCGAAGCCCGCGGACAGGGCCTGGCATCCCGCCTGATCCGCGCGATCGCACACGGCATCCGCGAGCGCGGCGAAACTCCGTTCCTCCATACCTCGAGCGACAACCCGGCTCAGACGCTCTACAAGGCGATGGGTTTCACCCTGACGCGCACGGTCCCCCTCGAGATCATCCGCATTTCCTGACGCCCCAGAGCAGTCAGGTCTCGTCTCACATGGGTCTGAGGCCAGATGTGATGGCCGTAACACGTGTTGATTAGGTGTCCTACTTGCCTGTTTCAACCCTTAGGTATAAATTTGCTCAAAATCGCATTCGTTAACAGATACAGCATCACGCGAGACCACCGTCGGTCCGCGTGTGGATCCTGAACTGGCAGGTGAATCCTGCAAGCAGCCAGGGATCGAACCCGCCGAGTGAGTCCCGCCCAGCAGAGAGCGCCCCGGTAGCCATGTCGACACCAACCGTAGAAAATGCGCAGGTAAAGTCGGTAATCAAGTCGTCCACCGGTCAGGTCGACACAACAAACCAGCTCAATCTGCAGCCACCACCGGCTACCACAAGCGGCAACCGGGGCAGGTCAATCCGTGAGCAACGTCACGCAAAATATGCACGCCAGCTTATTTTCAGCGACGCACTCGTTATTTGCTCTGCCGTCATCCTCGGGCAGATTTTCCGCTTCGCCGGTGCCGACGCGCGCCCTGTCTACGTCTCCCTCGACGGCGGTCCCCACATCCGCTACCTCGTCGTGTCCGCCATCATCGCCATCGCCTGGATGGGTTTTCTGTCCCTTGGCAGCCGATCAGCCAAAATCGTCGGCCGCGGATTCGATGAATACGTCACCCTCGCTGCGGCCACGCTGCAGCTGTTCGGCCTCATCGCCATCGCCTCGACGCTGTTGCACTTCGACATCTCGCGCGGCTACCTGGCCATCGCTCTGCCCACGGGTCTGGTCGGTCTGATCGCCACCCGCTGGATCTGGCGCAAGATCCACGCGAACAAGCGCCGCCATGGCTACAACCAAAGCCGCCTCCTCGTTGTCGGCGCCACGAGTGCCGCCGCGGACATCGCCACCGAGTTCGCGAAGGATCCGTGGGCGGGGTACCACGTCGCCGGATTCTGCACCCCGATGGGACCCACCCACGCCAAGGAAGTCATCACCATCGCCGGCCGCGACATCCCCATCGTCGGCACCGACGAAGCCATCCTTGCCGCAGTCCTGCACACCAACGCCGACACTGTCGCCCTGGCAGCCACCCACCATCTCAGCCCCACCGACATCCGCCGGCTCATGTGGGAACTGGAAACTCATGGTATCGATCTCATGGTCGCTCCCGGCCTCATCGACATCGCCGACCAACGCCTCACCAGCCGCCCGGTCGCCGGCATGGCCGTCTTCGAGATCACCAAACCCCAATACAGCCGTGCCAATTCGCTCATCAAGCGCACCTTCGACATCGCCTTCGCCGGTGCCGCGCTACTGGCGGTGGCCCCGCTCATGCTCGTCACCGCGCTGGCCGTCAAGCTCACCAGCAGTGGCCCGATCTTCTACAAGGCGGAGCGCATCGGCCTCGACGGCATCCCGTTCAAGATGACCAAGTTCCGCAGCATGTACCAAGACGCCGACACCCGCCAAGCCGACCTGATCGCTGCCAACGGCGGTGGTGCCATGTTCTTCAAGATGAAAGACGACCCCCGTGTCACCCCCATCGGCAAAATCATCCGCAAATACTCCATCGACGAACTCCCCCAATTCCTCAACGTCCTCACCGGACACATGAGCGTCGTCGGACCACGACCCCAAGTCCGCCGCGAAGTCGACACCTACGACGACCTCGTCAGCCGCCGCCTCACCGTCAAACCCGGCCTCACCGGACTCTGGCAAATCAGCGGACGCTCCGACCTAGCGGTCGAAGACGCTGTGCGCCTGGACCTTTCGTACGTCGAAAACTGGTCCCTACTACAAGACCTGCTCATCATCGCCAAAACTGTCCGTACCGTCCTGACTGGCAGCGGCGCCTACTGACAACCGTGGCAACCTACCCACAAAACTCCTGGACCTCGAGCGAGACCGACCCCGATCAACTTCGCTCGAGGTTCAGGCTCGTGAGGAGATGCGGCCGTGGGCACCTCGGCCGCCAGTCCGAGCCCACTATCGGCTTCAGGCAACAGTCCGATGACTCGGGACGGTTGTGATGAAATCAACCAGGCGGCAGGGCAAGGCGCTTTCGCTGACGGTCGCGGGCTTGGTCGTCGGAATTGTCGCCTCCCCGTCAGCGAAGGCAGATCAGCCGCCGCCGCTGGTGAACGATGCACGGCCAGCGGCATCGGGCGCCTCACATGGTCATTCGGTACACGGTGCACATGTGTCGAAAGCGATGAGTGATGGCCGTGATGCCCAGCAGACACCGCTGATGTCCGCCAATCCGTCTCCCCGACCGCGTAAATCGCTGCGTACGGCCAACGTACCCGCGCATAAGGCACCAACCAACAAGAGCCGCCCACTGGAGACCGCGCCGCTATCTCCGGATCAACCAGTTGCCGGATCTAACGAACCCAGTCGAGTCGATGCCCGTTCGCTTCGTCAGCAGGACACCACGATCTTCCCGATTTCCATGAACTCCGCGCTGACATCCAGCCCGCAGTCGAGTGCACGGCAGCGAGGCGACCTTTCAATGCCATCGGCTGACATCGCACCGGTGAGCGTGCGGCGCGCTGTCCGCGGGCGAACCTGGCCGGCCACCACCAGAGACACCGACGTGGTAGCAGGCCCATCACGGTGGGGCACGCTACAAGCCGTCGATATCACCCGGTTCATGCCGACTTATTCATCGCCAGCAGATGGCGTGCGCAGTCCCCTTACAGTCTCCTCGCAGGCACCAATTCCGGGGCTGTCAGATCCGGATATACCGGGAGGAGGATGTCTGATCAGTGGTGCACTCCCCGGCGTTACCGGGATGTTGATCCTCACCATGGTTGGCGTCGCACTCGGTCGTCGGCACACGAAACTGGACGACACTGCCGGTGTCGACCGTCTCCGCTTCATGCCGTGAGGGCAGGACGATGCATCTGAGCGGTTGGATCAACGCATAGCGCATATCGACTGTTAGCAATCGGTTCAGCGATGGACGGCCCTGTCACCATCCGAGTTGCTTCCGGACCAAGGCTGGCCACGAATCCGTCTCGAGACCATGAGTCACCAGGAGCGCCAGCGCAATTCGCTCCATCCCGAACCCGACGCAGGCGCTGTGTGCCGTCGCACCATCGGAAGTCGAGAGGCCGAAGGTCTCACCGAAGTGGTCACGGTGACAGTTGGCTGAGACAACTGCGGTGCCCTCGTCGAGATCCCCGTAGAGGCGCACAACCAACTCAGTCTTCAAGTTCTCGTCACGCTGGTTGGCCGCCAGCATCCGGCCGGCTCGCCCAAAGAAAGGATCATTGGCAGCTTCCGAGCGGGCATCGACCCCGAGCGATGTCAGTACGTCCATGCCGTGCGCCACCCACGAATTACGGTGCACCTCAGCCTGTTCAGGCGAACCGACACGAACGTACTCATGCATCCGGAAGGCCTGCATCCGTGCGGGATCGATCGCTGGTTCGTGCCGGAAGCAGTAGCCGTAGATGTCCATCAGCGCACCGCCTTCCGGCAGCACCTTCGGCAACGTTCCATAACTGGGGTGGCATGCGGCCGAAACCAGCATGGTTCCGGCCGGACTCAGATGCCCGTCCCAGGACATGCCGGCATCACGATCAGCCAGCAGGGCCCGGTGCTCGGCGTTGCCGCCGGTGAATGTCGACACGGCGCCGGTGAGGTTCGGAAAGGACGCAATATAGTCGGTCTTCTCAAACGCCTCGCGCGGATACAGCGGTGGAAAACGCAGAACCACCGCATTGTCACCGTGCACTTCGGCACCTTTGGCGCGGACCGCGATGTCGATACCATCGATGATCTTCTCGAAGGCACCGCTGCGGCCATACAACCCGTCGATCCCGAGCGGGACGAGCAACCCGGCTTCAGTCAATGAATCGCGAAATTCCTTGCGGGCGAGTTCGAGTGAATCGGAAACCATGTGCTGATCGTTACCCCCGGTAGGCCAACACGAGGTTGGCGTTATTCAAGCGAATGCGCTCATTGGAGACCATGAGCTGCGGTCCGAACGCGTCCCGCAGCAGACGTCCCATGGACAATGCATGGTCCTCACGATATCCATTGAGTCCCACAATCCTCAGAGCGTCGGTGACCACTTCGATGACAGCAGTCGACGCCGCGATCTTCAAATTGTTCATCGCGAGGGTGAAGCTGATCGTGGCCTCGTCGGCGTTTGACTCGACCAGCGCCTGATACCGCCGCACTTCGTGCTGCACCATCGACTCGAAACCCTGATGCGCGACAGTCAGATCGGCCAGCAATGTCGCCTGCGGTACGGATTTGCCGGGCGACTTGCGCGCAGCTTGCCGAACGGTGCTACGCGCCTTGGCGTAGGCAGCATCGGCGATACCCAGCCACACTGACGCCCACAGCGTGTGCGACGCAGGCAGCATCGTCGTGGCGAGGATGCTGGCAAAGTCGGCCTGGATCACATTGTCGGGCGACGTCCGAGTCGACAAAAGGTAGCCCGGACTGCATGTCCCCCTAAATCCCAGGGTGTTCCATGTGCTGGTGCGCTCCAATTTCGTGTCCTGGGCGGGACATAGCAGTAGTACCTGATCATTCGCCGAGGCGTCGGGATTGCGTCGCGCCGTGGCACCGATGTAGTCCGCGTGCTCGGCGTACGAGATGACTGGTGCGTTCTTCTCCAACTGCACGCCATCGCCGTCGCTCACCACCGCGCACGTGGATGCACCCAGATCGCCACCAGTAGTCACCTCAGTGGTTGCTGAAGCAATAAGTGATTCATTTGCTGCAATCAACTTTGTCAGCTCGGCGGGCGGCCCCGATCGGGCATATTTGGCTAGCACCAGCGCCTGCGTCTGATGCATTGCGAAGACCATGCCCGCCGCGCTGCAGGCGCCACCCAGGGCGCGCGCGACGACAGCCAACCGGCCGATTGGGAAGTTCCGGCCCCCAAGTTCGACCGGCAGGCCACAAGACAACAATTTTGCGTGCTTGAGAGCCTCGACAGCCTCGTGAGGAAAGCGCGCGTCCCGATCAACGTCGTCAGCGGCCGCGGCCGCCGCTTGCACAGCTTCGGCGAGGCCGGGCACCACAGCCTGGTTCAACGTTGCGACGCCGTCACGGTCGGACATGGACGCTTCCCCCAAAAGTTCTCGACGCATTCCGAATCCGTGGTGGAATGCCATTCGCTACAGCACTGACAGCTAACTCAAAATTCAGTTTGGCCTGTATGATAGCCCCATGCGGGAGACTATTGAGCGGGTCCTGGCGGCCCATGGTCGGATGGCCGTCGACCCAACCGGAGTGGCCGATGATGCCGACCTCTACGAACTCGGATTGACGTCACATGCATCAGTGAACGTGATGCTGGCTCTGGAAGATGAGTTCGACATCGAATTTCCCGACGAGGCACTGAAGAAATCCACGTTCGCCTCGATCAAGAACATCGAGGCGGTCGTCTCCAGCCTCGCTGGGTGACGACCGTGACACTTGCCGCGGTGCCCCAGACAGCGACAGCCCTGCGGATCGACGCAACGCCCGCCAGCCATGCACAGCATTTCACGCACGGCGCCGACCGCATCTGGACCGAGACCAACTGCTACCTGGATCTCTGGATCGAGATACTGAATTGCCTTGGGCTGAACCCTGTTCCCGCGTTCGCAGCACTGTTGTCCGCCGATCACGACGGCCTGTCCTGGACGTTCGGCAAGCAGCAACCCGACGAGCTGCGGCGGCTGTACGGCTTGGAGGTCGGCGAAGAAAACGTGTGGCTTCCCGTTCTAGACATCGTGGAGACAGGCCCACAGCGCGGTGTGCTCCACACTGTTGAGGTGGACAGCTGGTGGCTGCCGGATACGGCTGGAACCGCGTACCGCGCAGAGCACGTCAAAACCACCATCACCCCGATCTGGATCGACCGTCCCGCGCGTGAGCTGCGGTACCTGCACAACGCGGGGCTGTTCGAGTTGACCGGCGAAGATTTCGATGGCATCTTCGGCCTGACCGCGGAATCCGCGCTGCCGCTTCCGCCATACATGGAGGTGATCCGGCACTTCCCGCATTGGGCTGAACCCGGTGCTCTTCCCGCCATCGTGCGCGACCACCTGCGTCGCCGACCGCGCGGCAATCCGGTCGATCGACTGGCCGCCTGCGTCCACAATGCCGCCAGCTGGCTACCCGAGGCCGGTATCGCACGATTTCACCTATGGGCGTTCGCTTCGTTGCGCCAGTGTGGCGCCACCGCTGAGCTGCTCGCCGACTTGGCCGAATATCTCGACACCGAGTTCCCGGGCGCGGCGGTCGCCGCCGGATGTCTGCGCAATGTGGCGAGCAACGCCAAATCGGTGCAGTTCAAGATGGCTCGTGTCGCCAACGGCCGCAAGGTGGACGTGACTCCGGCGCTCGATTCGATGGCCCAGGACTGGCAGATCGGAATCCAGGTCATAGCCGACGCGGTAGGTTAGGCCGATGCTGGCCCGGTGGCAGGTCCTGCGTTGCGCGCCTGATGCATTCATACACCCCGACGAATTGGCCGATCAGTGGGAAGCGGCATCAGTTCTGGACGCACCCTCGACAGTGGCCGGCCTCCAGAGCGGTAACCCGGATGATTTCGACTGGTGGTGCCGTACCACGTTCACCGTTGACGAGGCAGCTGATGTCGCGTTCGCCGGCCTGACGTTCCCGGCGATCGTGTTCTTGGACCGTACACCTGTCATCGAATGTGAGTCGATGTTTCTACCGGTCCGGATCGATTGCGAGGCAGGCAAACACGAAGTGGTGATCCGCTTCGGTTCGCTGAACCGTTGGCTGGAGACTCGGCGCCCGCGCGGCCGCTGGCGCTCAACAATGGTCGCATCGCCGGGCCTGCGCTGGGCGCGGACCACATTGCTCGGGCGCGCCCCCGTGTATGGGAACACCCCTGCTCCCGTGGGTATTTGGCGTCCAGTCAAAGTGATCCCGGCGCGCCTGCGCACGGACATCGTGGCGCGGGTCGAGGGCGACATCCTGACCATCGCCGGAACCACCAATGCGAAGTCGATCCATATCGCCCTGTTCGATCCGGCCGGCAGCCTGATTGCTGAACATTCGGTGCCACCGACCAATGGCGCCGTAGACATCGATGTCGCGGTCGCCGACCCCGTACGCTGGTGGC
The DNA here is from genome assembly GCF_055384815.1 of Mycobacterium toneyamaense. Classification (NCBI taxonomy): domain Bacteria; kingdom Bacillati; phylum Actinomycetota; class Actinomycetes; order Mycobacteriales; family Mycobacteriaceae; genus Mycobacterium; species Mycobacterium toneyamaense. The sequence continues at coordinate 3,199,080 of NZ_AP040333.1, read as the reverse complement.
CTAACGGCTATGGCCCTCAGCATCTTTACCGGGTCCGCGTGGCAGCGGACGGCGTCGAGATGATTGATCAGCTGATCGGGTTCCGGACGGTTTCGGTATCGACCGACGGATTCCAGATCACCGTGAACGACACCCCGATATTCTGCAGAGGCGTGACCTGGTCCCCGCCGGACCCGTTCCGGATGTACGCAGAAGACGAGGAAATTCGCTCTCAGGTAATGGCTTTCGCCTCTGCTGGCGCGAACATGGTACGGGTCGTCGGCGGGTTGGCATTCGAACAAGACGAGTTCTGGCAGGCGTGTGCGGAAGCGGGTCTATTGGTCTGGCAGGATGCGATGTTGGCGACGTTCGACCCTCCGGCCGAGCAGGGCGAGTTGATCGCGCGCGAATTGGGATCAGTTCTGCGTCGAGTGTCAGGGAACCCCGCACTGGCGGTGGTCAGCGGTGGTAGCGAGACTCTCCAGCAGCCCGAGATGCTCGGACTGAGCGCACAGGAATCCGCCATTGAAGTCATCGACACACTGCTCCCTGCGGTCGTCGTAGAGCATTCGGATGCCCACTATGTCCGATCTTCGCCCTCACCCGCCCCTGGCAGCGCGCAGCTCGCTATCCGCCCCGACACCGGTGTGGCCGGATGGTTCGGGGTGGGCGGTTACCTGCGGCCGCTGGCGGACGTGCGCAGCGCGGGGATCCGATTCGCAGCCGAGAGCCTGGCGTTCTCCAATCCACCCGAGTCCGCTCATGTGGAAAGGCATTTCGGTTCTGCAAGCGTTGCTGGACACCATCCGGATTGGAAAGCGGGTGTGCCCCGAGACCGGGGATCCTCGTGGGACTTCGAGGACGTTCGGGATTTCTACGTCCGTGAGATCTTCGGGGAAGACGTCCTGGAGGTTCGGCGCACCAGTGCCGAACGGTACCTCCAACTGGGCCGACTTGCCGTCGCCGGCACAATGCGCGAATGTTTCGGCTTCTGGCGACGTTCCGACTCGGGTTGCGGGGGCGCTCTGGTGTTGTCCGGCAGGGACTTGGTGCCCGGCGCCGGTTGGGGCCTCCTGGACTCCGACGGCGGGGCCAAAGCGGCATTAGCAGTGCTGGCCCGCACCTGGGCACCGGTGTCGGTCATCGTCGCGAACGATGGGCTGGCCGGCATCCGGATCGACGTACACAACGACACCAGTACGCCGCTGAACGGCGAATTGAGATTGACTGCAACGAATTTCACAGGTATCGCGGTCGATGCGACGTGCCGTGTGGCGGTGCCGCCCGCTTCGTCGGTCACATACTTCGACTCCGAGATATCTGGTCACTTTCGCGATCTGTCACATGCGTTCCGCTTCGGACCGCCGTCCGCAGACGCAGTGCAAGCCGTCGCGGTGTTCGACAACGCCCGCACCGCGCGCGACGTGTTGGTGATCAACCCGAGAGTCGGGCAAGCCGCGTCAGCAGTGACGGCCATGGTGTCGAGATCATCGCCCGACAACTGGGTACTGAATGTGACGTCAGAGGTCGCGCTCCGTTATGTCGAGGTCGACATTCCCGGCTGGACACCCGGTGACAACTATTTCGACCTGGCACCGCGGCTGCCCCACCAAGTTCTCCTGGCGCGCGAGGGCGGCAGCGAAAGGCCCACCGGCACAGTCGATTCGATAGATCTGATCACCCGCGTTCCCGTCCAGACATGCGAATGAACCCGCCTGAGGCGCAGGTTCCGGGCGCGCAGATTCGGGTGGGCTGCGACGTCGTGAGCCTCGGGGAGATCAAGCACTCGCTGTCAGCGTTCGGACAGCGGTTTCTTGACAAGATATATACCGCCGATGAGCAGGCGGCGTGCGCCGGCCCCGATCAGGTGGCCCGCCTCGCTGCTCGATTTGCCGCGAAAGAGGCTGCAATCAAGGCGTTTTCGCAGCCTGATGCAGCCTTTGCGCCGCGCGAAATCGAGATAGTCACGACTGCCCGACTGCCCGCTTTGCGACTCTTCGGCGCTGCGGCGATGCTGGCAGCAGAGCAGGGCTGGAACCAAATATCTGTGTCACTGACGCACTCAGACTGCCACGCTGCCGCAGTGGTCGTGGCGGTGTGCTCGGGAACAACCCACGGCTGAGTGGTCATTGGTGGCTAATGCCACGTAACCGAGGAGAAACATACAATACCGTCAATACGCGAAAACCATCTCGCCAAATGCGGTTTGTTATCAAAGTGATAGCTGGGACCATTGTTTTGATAGCGACTTGACTGCAGGATGTGACACGTTCTGATCGCCACAACCTCAGGAGCGCGTCATGGCAGTTCGCCGATGGACCGCGCTCGCCGTCGCAGTGGTGTTTCCGATCGCCGTAGCCGCACCAGCCCACGCAGCGGACGCCGCAATCGCCGGAACCACTTTGTCTGTGTCACCCACCGGATCCGCGACAGCGCTCTCTGACGGCACCGCGACGAGCGGAGCAGCACTTGCCTTCATCGCCAAAGGGACTGCGACGGCAACGCTGTCCATGCCCGTCACCGCCGCTGCGACCATCACAGTGCGCGCCAGAGGCGTGCCCTGCAACGGCTCACCCAACATGGTGGTCGCGATCGACGGTTCGCGAGTCATCAAGACCAGTGTCAAAGAGACGACGTGGACGAACTTCAGCACGAATCGCACGGTGCCTGCCGGATCACACGCTCTGACGATCACGTTCACCAATGACAATTCGACGAGCACTTGCACTCGCGCATTGCTCATCGACACGATCACCATGACCCTGGCCGGTTCGTCCACGACCACGCCACCGCCCGTGCCGGCCGGCACCGGGACCGCCGGCGTGCCGTTCACGTCGACGAGCACTTGGCGCACCGCGTTGAGCACCGCGACACCGGTAGATCCCAACAGCGCCAACATGGTTGCATACGCGGCGCGCAATAGAGCCGGTTACGCAAACCTCGTTCAATACGCGGTGCCGATCTACGTGGCCACCACGTCGACGCCCCGCTACAGCGTCGCTTGCACCATCAGCTCATGGGGACCGTGCCCATTCACCGGACACCAGATCCCGATCCCGTCTGGCGCAGTTCCATCTCCAGGATCGGACGGTGCGATGGTGGTCATCGACGAAGCCAGCCGCAACATCTACGAGTTCTGGCAAGCCAGGCAGTCCGGCGCCTCGTGGGTGAGCTCATGGGGTGCGGTGAACAGCCTCGACGGATCCGGCTGGGGCGGAGCCAGTACCGGTTCGGGCGCATCGCGACTCGCCGGAGTCATTCGGGTCGCCGAGATTCAACAGGGCAGCATCACCCACGCCTTGGCACTGCAGACCGACAACGTCTGCGCATCTATATATCGCGCCCCCGCACTCAAGACCGACGGGAATTCGACCGCAACCAATTGCATACCCGAAGGCGCGCGCGTACGGCTGAACCCATCGGTCAACCTCGCGTCATTGAGTCTCACGCCAGCCGAACGTACCGTCGCCACTGCGCTGCAGACCTATGGCGCCTACGTGATGGACAGGGGCGGATCGTCGATCAGCGTAAGCTTCGAGCGGGACACCACGGCGGCCGCGAATTCGATCGGTGCCGTATACCAGTCCGCTGGCTTGCGGTGGGACTACGACAGCATGCCCGACATCCCATGGAGCAGTCTGCAAGTGCTGGCGAGCTGAACCCGTATCGGTTCGCAATTTCGTGCTTCGCGCGACGTCGACTAGGAACAGTCCGCCTACGCTCAGGTGACCAGGCCTCTTCACGGCCGTTGATCCCATGGTCCGGACGAATCAGCCGCGCCGAGGCGCAGCCTATCTACGTGACCGGCAGTGATGGTCGCCAGCGCGGTCTCAGCAAAAGCGAGTACCAGATTGTGCGCTGCACGTCGCCGCCGCCGCCGTCACGCCGACCAACAGGTCCGATTGAAATCAAACTGACGTCCTAGCAAATAAATACTCATGGTCTGATTTGGCTGCGTACTGCACACTTCTCGTCATCTACGTCAATTTCTCAAATTATGGCGAATATTGTTGTGGCGCAGCGTGGTTCAGACTTTTGGAATTGTTTGCGAATCTCGATACACCACCGTCAATGCTCGCCATCATCGTTGCGACAACTGCGGACCTCGTAGCTCAAAACCGCATGCAGCGTCGAAAGGCCGGGCAAATGGACATCGGATTGGGCATCGGACGCGTAGGGGCATTGGCTGTTGCGCTCGGGGTCGGTATGGCCATCGCCGCCGTGCCGGGTATCGCAACGGCAGAGACCGATTCGGGTGCGACATCGTCGAATCCGCCCAAATCCGCATCCGTCGGCGCGCCGACGACAAGCAGCCAGAGGGTCGGGGCACCCAATAAGACTCACACCCCCGCCAAGCGGCGGCCCGGGCCCCGCGGCGCCGGCAGTGCCCCAAAAGGCCACGACGACGATTCGCCGAGCAGTCGACCGGTGGTGAACTCGACCGCGTCCACGCCGTCGCGAGATGGCAGTGCCGCCCCGCGCCCGGCAGCGGCTTCAGCCGCGGCCCGGAAGTCCTCCGCCGCTGCGGCGCCCCCAGCACCATCGCCTGTCGTGGCCGGAGGCGCCAACATCGACCGACTGGCCGTCTAGCACTACAACACCTCTCTGACAACAACCACGCCGCTCACAAATCTGAGCGCGGGGACTTTGACTGTCGGCCCCACCGCACCAATGGACACACCACTCGTACCGCTCGACTCGGCTGCGCAGTTGGGCCTGCTGGCCTGGACGCGTCGCCAACAGACTCAGACGGCGGCGACTACCGTCGCCGCAACGGCCGCAGTTCGACCGTTGACCGCGGTGGCGGTCACGGCTCCGCCGACGGCATCACCCACGCAGACGTCGCCGAACCCGACTACGGGCGTGGTGACTGGATCGATAAACGGCACAGACACCGCCGGAAACACGTTGAGCTACAAGCTTTCCGGCCAGACAGCGAGCAGCGGAGCCGTTGTGGTTGACGCCGCGACGGGCGCATTCACGTACACGCCGAGTCTGGCCGGCCGAGTGCTCGCCGGACTTGCGGGCGGAGCCACCAAGGACACCTTCACAGTCGCCGTCAGCAACGCCTCCACCTCGACATCGGTAACCGTCACCGTGCCAGTCTTACCCGCGACCATTGTCCCGTCGGCAACGCCCACCACCGTGGGCACCGGCCCGGTCGCGCTCGCAGTATCCGGCACCAAGGTGTATGCCGCCAATTCGGGCAGTTCCACATTGTCAGTGATCGATCGGACCACCGGCGCGGTGACCAGCATCCCGGTTGTCGGCTCGCCTTCGGCGATTGCGCTGAGCAGCGATGGCAGCCGCGCGTATGTGGCCGGAAACGGCGCAGTGTCGGTGGTCAACCTCACCACGAACTCCGTTGTGGCGACGGTGAATACCGGAGGTGGAACGGCTTACGGCATCGCGTTGTCCGCGAATGGTCAACGCCTGTACACAAGCAACTCGGGAACCAATTCGGTAACCGTGATCGACACCTCGACAGCGACCCCGAAGGTGCTGAGCACGATTTCGGTTGGTAAAAGCCCGCGCGCGATGGCGCTCTCGGCCGACGGAACCCGGCTGTATGTCGCAAATTGGAATTCCAAGTCGGTCTCGGTGGTCGACACCGGAACGAACAAGACGGTGGCCTCGATTGCCGTGGGCAGCAACCCCTTCGGAGTGGCTGTCTCGGCCGACGGCCGCCAGGTGTACGTCACGAACAACGGCAGCAACTCGGTGTCGGTGGTCGACACCGTGGCAGCGCGGTCGGTGTCGACCATCCAGATGGGTAGCAAGCCCCTCGGTCTCGCTCTGAGCCCCGACGGCACCATGCTGTTTGCTGCCAATGCCACAGACACGGTGTCTGTGATCAACATCAGCACCAACAGGGTGGTGGGCGCTCTCACCATCGACAGCGCGCCAGAGTCGAACTGGCACGGCATCGCATCCGGCCCGGATGGCCGGCAGCTCTACGTGTCCGATATGGCCGACAACGCTGTCCGGGTGCTGAACCTCAACAGTCCGCCCGTTGCCGGAGTTCCCACGGTGGGCACACCCGACCCGGCCAGCGGTGCAGTCAGTGGCACGCTGAACTTCGTTGATCCCAACAACAATTCGCTCACCTATAGCATCACTCAGCCCACTGCCGGCGTTGTCACGGTCACTTCGGCGGGCAACTACACCTTCACCCCGACATCTGTTGCCCGAATCGCCGCCGGACAGGCTGACGGGGCCAAGACCGCGGTGTTCGCTGTTACTGCCAGTGATGGCAGCCTGTCGGCCACGGTGTCGGTGTCAGTGCCTATCCTCGCCACGACCACCCCGACGACACCGACTGTGCCGGAATTCAATTCAGCGACCTGGCTCTGGAACGCGATATCAGGCGGAGCGGTACTCAACACCAATTCGGCAGCGTGGGCCGCTGCGATTTCGGGGGGTCAGCACGTCTTCGACATCAACGCCTACAGTGTCAGCGTGGTCGAGGCATCTCAGGTCACGGCCAACACGCCCCGCTACACCATCCAGTTCACCAATGCCCCGGCCTGGGGGCCCAGTCCGTTCGGGACGTATCAGGTTCCGATTCCGCTCGGCACCCCCGTTCCTACGGGCAGCGACGGTCATCTCGTCGTGGTCGACCCAGTCACCAACATGGTATTCGGCCTGTGGCAGGCGAAGTACAACGCAACGTCGAATACCTGGTCGGCATCGTGGGGCGGCATGACTTCGTTGACCGGCAACGGGATTGACACGTCCGGTTCGGCCACCGCCACCGGGTTCTCGCGGCTGGCGGGAATCGTCATGGCCGACGAGTTCAGCGCTGCGGCGGCGAACAACACCGGTCTCAACCATGCGTTGTTCTTCTCGTCGTCCTTTGCGGCGAATTCCTACGTCTACCCAGCCGTGAAATCCGATGCGTTGGCGTCGACGCCGCTCATTCCCCAGGGAACCCGGTTCATCCTCGACCCGTCGATCAACGTCGATGCGATTCCGGGAATTACGGCCGGAGAGAAGGTCATTGCTAAGACCTTGCAGACGTACGGCGGGTATATCGGGGATGCCGGCGGCGCTCCCCTGGCGCTGATCGGCCAACTGGACCCCGGAAATGCGGCATACACCGGAGCCGGCATCGCATGGGACTACTACAACATGAGTCACATCCCGTGGACATCACTGCAATTCCTGGCCACGTGGAACGGCGCCAGCCCGGCATGAGGGATCCGGCGCGATGCGACTGGGAGTGACGGCTGACTGATCCCATCATGGTTGAGCGGGTGTCGCGGTGGGCTTCGTCTGCAGCACCAACCAGCACGCTGCCACCGCGACGACGAACTGGATGGCAAGAAACGTGCCGAGAGACGTCGGCCCGACGACGCTGAACTCATGATGAAGCGAGCCGATGGCCAATAGGCCCACCGTGATCAGGATTCGGCTCCGCGGCATGTCACTGCGGTGTGCAAGACCCAGCAGATCGGCAGCAGCGCACGACAGCGGCAACAGTGCCAACGCGGCCAAGCGCTGTTCATTGTGTGCGAACCCGGTCCAGGCCGGATCGATCATCAACGGCTGAACTACCAATGACGCTGCGACAACCAGTGAACCCCAGCACCGGAACGTCACACGGCGCCACCCGAGGCTGATGACGAGCACGATGATCAGGGCGACAGGCACGATCAACGGGGCCATGGTGCGCGCAGCGTGGGTGATCAGTTCTGAAGCGGCAGCGGGTAAGTCGGCGATTCGTTTCAGGACTGAGTCGTGCAGGAGGGACGGCTCGTAAGGGATGGTGAAGCGAGCGGTAAACGCTCTGACTCCGCTGTAGAGCGCCGTGGTCAAGACGACCGCGACGGCAGCGATCGTGACGCGCACGCGGATCGATACCGATGACCGCCAGGCCGGATCCAGCAAGACCCACAGCGCCAACACCGGTGCGACACCGATCGCGCTCTGTCGCCCGAGAACCGCGACGACCAGGCCGGCCAACACCTGAGGTACCCGTCTGCTGCGAACGCCGTAAAGGCTCGCACCCAGCCCGATCACAAATACCAGATCGCCCAGCATGCTCGTCTGGATGAGGTAGGGCCGCAGGGCATACGGGCTGAGAGCCAATAAGCCCGCGGCAATGCTGAATTCGCCCAACGAGCAACTCTGAAGCAGCGCAAGAATCACCGCACCGAGGACCACGAGCACCCCCGCGAGGGCTACAGCGTATGCCGCGCCGAGCGGCAGCCCCGTGGCCCAGGAAAACAGCCCGACGGTGTAGTGGACGACAAATCGGCCGGTATAGGCCGAGCCGATGTGGCCATGGGGCAGATGGGGTGCCGCGCTCGCGATCTCGCGGTAGTCGATCGAATCGTGGGTCGGCGGTGCGCCGAGAGCGGAGTTGCTGACCAACAAGAATCCGGCAAACGCCACGAGGATCCAGAGCCGTGGATTCAGTCGGGTACTCAAGCGTCTTCTTTCCAGCGAACGTGCAAGGACTCAATCAACTGCCGTGCCACCACCGACCCCGGTCCGGGTTGAGCACCCCGCGCCAAGGGGTCGGCCCGGATAGCTCCCGGAAACGTCGAACCGAGGACGTGCGGGATGCGGCGCTACGTTTGCTGAAAATGCCACATCACGACAAAACATACCATTCGTTCGTTGTCTCGGCACTCCGCGTCAACAGCGGACAGCGACGTCCGAATCGCCCCGGCAACGGAGCTCTGATCGGTCGACGCGAGTTGGCGACGCCGGTGCGGCAGAATGCCAAGCTGGCGACCGGGACCGGCCGGGAGGCAGCTGATGTCGCCGTGCAGGAACACTTGCGCGTATCGCCACAGCTTTGCGGCTAGGTTGTTGTTACCGATGATCGGCCGGCGTTACTCGCCTTGAGCCCCACCAGTCACGAAAGGCCTCCCAAATGACCCGTGCTGCGAACGATGCCACGGCGGTCGGGACCGCCACCGTGTTGCTCAGCCTGGTCGCGGTGTCGCTGGCCGGGTGCGCACCCACGCCGCCACCGGCCTCCGACGGCAAACCAGGGCCCCACCAGATCACGGTGGCTGCAACCGATCATGAATGCACGCTGTCAAAAACCTCGACCGAGACGGGCCGGACCGACTTCGTTGTCACGAACAACGGCACCAAAGTGACCGAGTTCTACCTGTACGGTGCCGGCGCCCGGGTGCTGGGTGACGTCCACAACATTCAGCCGGGGCAGCAGCGAAACCTGTCCGTGGCCCTGAACGAACCCGGCTACTACTTCACGGCCTGCAAGCCCGCACTGATCGGCGACGGCATCAGCGCCGATTTCAAGGTTGACGGAAACCCCATTGCCGCGGACCGACAGGACGAGGCCGAGCAGAGCTACAAGCGATACGTCAGCAACCAGACCGGCGCCCTGGTGACCGCCACAGCGGCCCTTGTCGGCGCCGTCAAGAAGGGGGACGTCACCGGCGCTCAGGACCTGTACCCAACGGCACGGACGTACTACGAGCGCATTGCGCCTGTCGCACAGCGGTTTCCGAACAACCTCCAGACTCGGATCGACCTCGGCCCGGCCGAAGTGCATCCAGACGACAAATGGACCGGCTTCCACCGGCTGGAAAGGGATCTCTGGCTGAGCGGCCTACAACCTGATACCAACGCGGTGGCCGACAAGTTACTGGCCGACGTCAAAGAGCTCGATTCGGGTCTGACGAGTCCGGAATGGGCAGTCAGCGCCGACGAGGTGGTTCACGGCGCCCAGACCGTGCTGGCGACATTGGCCAAGGAAGCCATCACCGGTGGCGGTGAGATATTCAGTCACACCGATTTGTGGGACGTTCAGGCCGGCGTGGACGGTTGCCGCGTCGGGGTGGGTTCGGTACGGCCGGAAGTCGACCAACGTAGTCCCGAGCTCGGCAAGCGCATCGACCAGGCGTTTGCCAACGTTCAAGGATTGCTGGACAGACTGCAGTGGAACGGCGGCTTAGGCTTCGGACCCTACGACAGGGTGGCAGAGCCCCAGCGGCAAGAGCTTTCGCGCGCGATCGACGCGTTGAACATCGAGGTCGGCCAAGTGCCCAGCACTGCCGCCTCGCGATGAGCGCTGTCGGTGACCACCGCGATTACCGGCCTATTGCGAAAGCCTGGTCGTAGCAAGCGAAGACGGCGTCGCGCGCGTACATCGTGCCGAATTGTCCACGGGCGCCCTCCGATACCGCGCGGTTGCGTGCAGGATCAGTCAGGTCACAGAGGGCCTCGGCGAACTGCTCGGCCTGATCGGCCACCAGCACCCCGTGTTCCGTGCCGGTGGCGAACCCATCGGCACCGATATTCGTGGACACCACAGGCAATCCCCGGCCCAGCGCTTCGATGACTTTGAGTTTGATACCTGATCCGAACCTCAGGTAATTGACCAAGCCTGCCGCCGATGACAGGACCTCGGTGAGATCGGCGACGTATCCCTCCAGCGTCACGGACTCGCCCTGCCGCCCCACGATTTCGGCCAGCTCCGGTCCGCAGTCTCGCCCGATGATCCGCAGCCGCGCTTTCGGCATCCGGCCCAGCACCAAAGGCCAAACGTCAGTCAGGAACGCACGCACGCCATCCTCGTTGTGCGGTAGTGACAGCAACCCGACAAACACGAATTCCGGAGCTCCACCGTATTGGCGCGCACGGTACGGCGGCGGCTTGACCAACGGAGGCACCGCCATCACGTCGGCAGTTCCGCGGTGCGCGACTCGAGCCCGCAAGCGGGCTGCTTCACCGTCGTTCACCAGCAGATTGCGACGAAACCGCAATGCCGCGCGATCCTCGCTGCGCCGAGCCAGCAAACCTTCCATTCGCAGAAGCATCCGCTGCGGCAACTTGCTGTCGGCCAGCGGCCGCAATGGGCCGGGCACATGCTGCTCGAAATTGCCGAGCGGCCGGATCGTCACATCCGGGTACCGATTGCCCGCATCGAGCATCGCTGCGTATCGCTCGGAAAATAGGTCATCCAAATAACACAATTGCCAATCAGCACGCGCCGCATCGGCATACTGCGCCATGCGAATCGTGTCATAGATTTCGAAATCAGGGCCGATGCGGGCTATCGCTGCAGCTACTGCGCGTGCCACATCTGGTGAATACAGCAAAGATTCCTGTAGGGTCGATCGTCCAAACGGAAGGCGGGTGGACACCGCAGTCAGCGCCGCCCTTCGGCTCGGGCGCGGCAGTGGATGCAGGGTGACCGGAAACGCCTGCTGGGCGCGACCGCCGACGAGCAGGTAATGCACGTTGCCCGCGCCGAACCGCTCGCGGAAATACTCCAGGAAACCCGCCAGCACCACCTTCTTGCCGGCATCGGTCGGATACGGATCGACGGCACTGACCAGAGTCACCGACACCACAGCACCTGCCTCGATTCGCTACGCCGCCCCTACCCAACACCAGCAGCGGAAGTGTTCCCCACCTTACGGCGGTAGCCTGACACAAGCACCGCAAGGATGCAGTTTAAGCAAACATGTAGATGATCGACCAGCGCACAGAAAGTGGGTCCCCGACGGCGAAGTCTTCGACTCCTCCGAATACACTGACCACACGCCGGAGGATAGCTCGTCCCCAAATCGCGCTAGACAGTCTCAGCGCTTTTGAATGGAGTGATCGAAGTGATGGGACGCCACACGTCTGCGCGAAGGGTCGCAGCACCGGGGCTGTCAGAAAATTCGGCGACCGTCAGGGAAAGTGTGACGGAACCAGTCTCGGCCGATCCGCCGGAAGACACATTTCCGGAGTCCGCGGCAGCCAAAGCGGCGAATCTTGGCAAACAGACGATCTGGAACTACCTCGTCTTTGCGGTGAGCAAGAGCTCCACGCTGTTGATGACGATCGTCGTCGCCCGCCTGCTCACTCCCGAGGAATTCGGCGTCTTCGCCTTGGCGTTGTTGCTGGTCAACCTATTCGATTACGTCAAAGATCTCGGCGTCGGCCCAGCGCTGGTGCAGGTTCACCACCCGTGGAAACGAATCGCCCCGACCGGATTGACCCTTTCGATCGGAATAGGCGCCATCACCGGTGCACTTCTCGCCGCGACGGCGAGCAGCACCGCACGCCTGCTTCACCACCCAGACATCGCGCCGCTCATTCAGGTCCTTGCTGTCGCCCTAGGGATTTCGGCACTCGGCGTCGTCCCACTGTCTTGGATGCGACGCGATTTGAGCTTTCAGCGACGCTTGATGCCGGAGTTCGTCGGGGCCGTTGTCAAGACAGCGTTGACCATCTGGTTCGCGGCGACCGGCCACGGCGTATGGAGCCTGGTCTACGGCCAGATTGCCGGTGTCTCGATCACCACGGTCATGTACTGGTGGAGCGCTCCGACCTTCATGGCGCCGCGATTCCAATTGAGTGAAGCACGGGCGCTACTTCGATTCGGCATCCCGGTAACCGGAGTCACACTGCTCGCGTACGCCATCTACAACGTCGACTACCTGGCCATCGGAACCCGGCTCGGCACAACCGAACTCGGCCTCTACACACTGGCGTATCGAGTGCCCGAGCTGGTCGTGCTCAGTCTGTGCTCGGTCATCAGCGATGTGCTGTTCAGTTCGATGTCGCGCCTGCAACACGATCGGCGGGCGATGTCGGCGCAGTATCAGAAGGCGTTGAGTGTGGTTGTCGCACTGACAATCCCGATGGGCATCGGCCTGGCCGCCACAGCGCGACCGTTACTGGAAACGATGTACGGCACACGGTATGCCGCCGCCACGCATATCCTTGTGGTGCTGGCGTTGTACACCACGGTTTACTCGGCTTCCTTTCATGCGGGAGACGTCCTCAAAGCGGCGGGCCGCCCCGGCCTGCTGACAGCCATCAATGCTGCCCGGCTCGTGCTGCTGATCGGGCCCGTCTGGTGGGCTGCGGGCCACAGCGCCACGTTGGTGGCCGTCGCGCTTCTCAGCGTGGAAGTCGTGCATTTCGTGATCCGAATGATCGTTGTTCGCAAGGTGATTCCCCTAGGGTGGGCATCGGTTCTCTCGGTGATCGGCCGCCCGTTGGCCGCGGCTGTCCCGATGGGCGCCGCGCTATTCGGTATCGACGCTCTGCATATCCGTCTACCAGCACCGATCCAGCTTGCCGTTCTGGTTCTACTGGGCATGATTATCTATGCTTCGGCATTGTGTCTCACCGCACCTCAGCTGGTTCGGCCAGTCGTCAACCGGCTGGCGATAATGATTCGAAAGGGCCATCCATGAGTCGTCCGAAACGCCTGTGGCTGAACCCGCTTGTCGCGATCCTCGCGATCATCGGCGGGGTCCTGGGCGGAGTCGCCGGCACCCAATTGCTAAATTCAGCGACCTATCGCGCGACTGCACAGGTGGCCCTGGTTCCCGGGCCCGACTTGACGACAGCGGATTCGTCGGCCTATTGGGAGGTGCTCACTCAGGGACAGGTTCCGCGCACGGCGGCGACGGTCTTGTCCGATCCACGTTGGCAGGCAGGCGCCGCCGCAGCAGCGGGCGTCGACCCGTCGAAGCTGACGTTGTCCGCAGGCGCGGTACCGGAGACAACCATCGTGTCGATCACGGCCGACGCACCGTCGGAACACGCGGCGCAAACCGCTGTTGCCGATCTGCTCGAAAAAGCCACGCCTGAGGTCAAGGCGGTTTCGGCACCGTTCCAGCTCCGCGTGATCTCGCCGCCTAGCGCGGTGGAGATGGCGACGTCACCGATCCAGCTGATCCTGACCGGCGCCATCGTCGGCCTCATCGTCGGCGCCGTGGTCGGTATCGGGGTGACATGGCTACGCTCGCGCCGCGGCACCGCGTAACCGAGGCCTGGTCCACGCGGTGGATCGTCGGCGTCCTCGTGGTCATGGTGGTCATGGAGATCGCCAACATTTCCGAGGTCGCTGCGCAGTACACAAAACCCCCGCTGTTCAAGACCAGCATGGCGTTGGGTGCGGTCGCGGTCGTTTTCGCCCTACGTGATACTGAATCCCGAGCACGACTCAATCGCTGGACAGCCATCGGTGTGGCCCTCGTCGGCGTGTACCTGGCCGGTCAACTGATCGCGATGGTGGGCACTGTAGACCTGACCGCATCACAAGGCGTCTTATGGCGATCCGTGGTGGATTTGGTCTATCTCCTGATCATCCTCGTACTCACCCAAGCCACCGGTAAGCCGTGGACTGTGGCGATGGCGGTGGCCGCCACCCTGGCGGTGCTGTCGATTCTGACGATTGTCAATTACCTGAGCGGCGGACATCTGACGTTCGGTGGGCTCGCTTCAATTTCGCAAGCACAAGGGCAATTGATCACAACCCAGCGTTTCGGCGGCCCCTACGGTGACTCGAATTTCTGGGGCCGCCTGTTGGTCCTCGGCCTTCCCATGGGCTGGGCATTGGCACAGCGCAGTCGCCTCGCCGGCAACCAGTTGCTCAGTTTGTTCTGGCTGTTCACCACCGTACCCATGGTGATCGCCGTCTACCTCACGCAATCGCGCGGCACGTTGCTGGTGGCTGGTCTCGCGGTGGTGTTGTGGTTCATCGCTTCGGGCAAGCCGGCCAAGCTCGCATTGATTCCCCTTGCCATCGCAGTGGCGTTTGTAATTCCTGGCATCGGCAACCGCATCATCGCGCTGGGAAGCGACTTGTTCAGCGCCGACCGTAAGTACGATATCGATCCGTCTGTACTCGGCCGCCAAGCATCACAAGAAATGGCCTGGCAGATGTTTCAGCAACGGCCCGTCTTCGGTTTCGGACCGGCTACGTTCGGCGGCCAAGTCCCCTTCTACACCGACAGAGTGTCTACCGCGGTTCACGAAGGACTCGTGGCCCCGCACAATCTGTATGCGCAACTGCTCGCCGAATCCGGCGTCGTCGGCCTGATCACCTGGCTGATCATGCTGGGTGGCGTGTTCACGATCCTCGCACTGCGGATCTCTTCGGACCCCATTTCGGTGGATCGGGCACTGGCAGCGGCGACGCTGACCGGCGTCGTCACTTGGTCGGTCGCCAGCATCTTCCTGCACCTCGCGTACTTCCGCTCGTTCGCGATCGTGTTGGCCCTGGCCTGCGCACTCGGGCCTGCCGAGCCGGTACCAACTGCGATCAAACGGCGGATGCTACGGACCACCGCAACGTGGATGGTCGCGGTGATCGCCGGCGCCGCAGCCGCCGGCGTCACCATGCTGACGAGGACCACGCCAGCAGTGCAGGCCGCCCAGAAGGCGATCGTGGTGCCCGCCGGCCGACTAGACGGGTGGTCCTCCTACGCCATGAACGTCCGTGCTCGCACAGCGTTCCTGCCGACGATGGCCGAAGTCATGCACAACACCGAAGCCCCTGCCAAGATCGACGTCGACCCGGTCCGCGGAATTTTGACCTTCACCGTCACGGGTTCCGACGGCGATGCCGCGAGACGAAACCTTGCCAACGCGCTGGCGGTGGCGCGTACCCGTATCGATGACAACGTTGGTCACATGCAGTACAGCATCGCGGCGATAACCGATGTACAGCTGGAGCCCGTATCTCTGCGGTCCAAAGTGACGATCGTCTACGCCGCGGTTTGGGGTCTGGTGATCATGGTGCTCACCCGACTCGCCATCGGTCTCCTTGCCCGCCGCTTCCGGGTCAGCAATCCCGAACTGCCGACCGAGGCTGAGCACGAGTCCGCTGGAGCACCAGCGTGACGGACAACCGCACGGTGCTGGTCGAATTTTCCCCGTCGGGCGGCCTCTTCCAATTCGCTGCCCAACTCGGGGCGGCGCTGGCGGACCGTGGCGAACACGTTGAGCTGTGGACCGGTCCGGACCCCGAAATCACCTCCGAGGAAGCCAGATTTCTGGTCCGCTCGGTATTGCCCACCTGGCACCCCAATGACAACGACGACGCCGGTGGCCGTTTGCACTACTTGTTACGCCGTGGCACGCGCGCGGGTCGGCTTGTCCTGGCCTGGCTGACGCTGGCGGTCAAGCTGCGCCGGCGGCCGCCGCGCGCCGTGCTGTTCTCGCAGTGGCGGTTCACCTTCGAACCGTGGTTCGTCGTCGCAATCTGCAAGCTGCTGCCGCGCACAGTGTTCGCGATAGTCGCCCACGAACCGCTCCCCCGATCCGACGCGAAGGACACCAGCACCCCGAAGCAGGGACACCTGCTGCAGGCATCGTTCGCCGCCGCGTGGCGGCACATGGACGCTGCCTTCGTTCTCGGTCCGCGGACCCGGCAGATCGTCATGGAACATTGGCGGCCCAGCTGCGACGTCGTCGTCATTCCGCACGGCGACTCAGGCGTGATCAATCGAGGCCGCCCCGTGGTACCGGTCACCCAAACGGAACCGATCGCGCTGTTCTTCGGCACCTGGACCACCTACAAAGGCATCGACGTCCTGATCGAGGCCTTTCGCCGGGTCAAGACCGGCATGCCGACCGCCCGCCTGGTCATCGCGGGGGCGATCGGTGCCGACGTGAACGGCCCCGAACTGATTGCCAAAGCTGCAGCAGTCGGCGCGGAAACCCGTCCTGGCTACTGCGCGATGGATGAAGTGCAGAACCTCTTCGACTCCGCCAGGGTTGTTGTCACGCCCTACATCCGAGCCAGCGCAAGCGGCGTCGCGCACCTCGCGTACACGTTCGGTCGTCCGGTCATCGGCACCACCGTGGGCGATCTACCGGCCGCTATCGAAGACGAAGTGACCGGCCTGCTCGTGCCTCCGAACGACCCTGCGATGCTCGCCACAGCAATCCTCAAATTGTTGCAGAATCCCCAGTCAGCGGCCACACTCGGGGAGGCCGGGAGAGCCGCTGTGCAACGTTCCTGGGCTGTCGCAGCAGCCGCGATCAGCAATGAATTGACGGCGGCCACTGAACTGATCGGGTCGACAGAATGCGAGCCATGAGGACCAAGCGATTGCGACGGCGGGCCGCCGCCATCGGCATCGGAGTAGCGGTGGCGAGTCTCGCCACGACCCCGATCACCTCGCATGTCACAGCAAGTGCATCAGATTTTGCCCAGCCGTTTGCTGCGGACAGCCCGTTCCGAACGCTCATCCCGGCCGATGCTCCTGTCGACCCCAATAGCGCCGCGATGATCAGTGCCGTGGCCTGGGACCACAGCGCGAATGCTTCGACCATCGAATTCGGCATACCGATATATACCGCCGGCCCGAGAACGCCCCGATACACCGTCCCGTGCACCATCCCCGAATGGGGTCATTGCCCGTTCGACGGCCTTCAGGTACCGATCCCCGACGGGGCGCGACCGCAGGAGGGCTCGGACGGCGCCATGGTGGTGATTGACCCGGCATCCCGGACCATTTTCGAGTTCTGGCTCGCGAAGCCCGGCAACGGTTCGTGGACGACCGGGTTCGCCGCCGTCAACAGCCTCGACGGCTCCGGCTGGGGCGGCGCCAGCACAGGTTCGGGCGCCTCCCGGTTGGCTGGTGTGGTTCGCGTCGCAGAGATCGCGCAGGGCTCGATCCCCCATGCGCTCGCGATGCAGAGCTACAACGTATGCGCCAAGGTCTTTCGCCCACCGGCGTTGAAGACCGACGGCCAATCAACAAAGTCCGACTGCCTGCCCGAGGGCGCCAGGGTTCAGCTGGACCCGAGCCTGGATTTGGGCAGCCTGAACCTTACTCGTGCGGAGCGCCTCGTCGCCGAGGCTCTGCAGCGATACGGCGCCTACATCATGGACGTCAGCGCATCCGCCCTCAGTGTCAGCTTCGAACGCGATGACTCCGCCGCGCCCGGAACTGTTGGGGAAACATACGCGGCAGCCGGACTGCAATGGGATTACGACGGAATGACGAATATCCCCTGGAAGAAACTACGGGTACTCAAATGAGGCCGATTCGGGTGCTGACCCTGATCGATGGATTCCGGATGGGTGGCGCCGAAACGCTGCTGGCGCACTTGGCCGTCGCCATGCGCGACACCGAGGTCGAGATGGACGTCGTCGGCCTCGATCGTGCCTCGGTCAACGCCGAGAAGACGATGGCGATCCTGTCCGAAGCCGGCGTGCACCCTCACTCGCTGGGTGTACGCCGATTGCTGGATCCCACCGGTATTCCCCGCCTGGTGCGCGAGATCCGCAGGGGTGACTACGATCTCGTGCACACGCACCTTGAAATGGCGGCAACCTTCGCGGTGCCGGCAGCGAAGCTGACCGGCCGTCCGGTGGTATGTACGTTCCATCACGTCACGCAGCGCTGGCCCGGCCGCGCGCACTGGCGCGAGCAGATCGCGGCTGAAGCCGCGACGCTTGGCGATCGAGTGCTGTTCGTTTCCGACGCCAGCCGTACATCGTGGGCAGACGTGCACCGCCGAGGGCGCATCCCGAGAAACTGGGATGTGCTGCACAACGGAATCGACGTAACCAACTTTCAGCCCGGGGAGGTCAAGCCCGCGGTTCGCGCGGAATTGGGCGGTGGCCCCGCGCCGCTCGTCGTGTTACCTGCAGCGTTCCGCTTTTTCAAAGGCATCCCGGTGGCAATAGAGGCGTGGCCGCAGGTTTTGCGCAAACACCCCGACGCAATTCTTTCACTCGTCGGCGGTGGGCCCGACGAGGCCGCATTCCGGAAATTGGTCAGCGACGCCGACTTGGAGCAGTCGATCGTGTTCGCCGGCGTTCGGTCAGACATGCCGGACGTCTACCGCGCTGCCGATGTTGTGCTGCTGCCATCGACGTTCGGCGAGAATCTGCCCACTGTCCTGATCGAGGCGTCGGCGTCGGGTAAGGCCATCGCGGCATCACGCATCGGCGGCATCCCCGACATCATCCTCGATGAAGGAACTGGGCTGCTGTTCGAGCCCAATGAACCGGCAGCCCTGGCCGCTGCGGTGAATCGACTACTGGACAATCCTGACTTGCGAAAAACGCTGGGCCAAAACGCAATCGAGCGCGCGCGCAACGAATTCTCGTCAAGTTCGTGGGCCCGCCGACTCAGCAACCTCTACTCTGATCTGGTTGAGCGTAAGCGTTGAGCGCCAAGGCGATCGACTACCTGGTGTCGCGATTTCCGATCATTTCGGAGACATTCATCGTCCGCGAGCTCGACGCCCTCGCAACCGGGGACGAGCGGGACGTCGGGCTGCGGTCGTTGTTCCCGTCTCCTGACCCACAGGTCCACGACATCGCGCGGCCATGGGTCGACAAACTGGCGCAGCCGGGCATGGGGCGAAGCATTGTCGGCCTGTCGTGGGCACTCCTGCACCACCCGCTGATCACCATGTCGATTCTGGCCGACATCGTGCGCGGCTACGGTCGACGGCCCGCATTGTTGCTGCGCGCCTTGGCTACCGTCCCGATCGCCACCGCTCATGCCCGAGAATTGCACGCATCCGGCGTGGCACGGCATATCCATGCGCACTACGCGACATATCCCGCCTTGGCCGCTTGGATCTGCTCACGCCTGGCTGGTGTGTCCTACAGCGTCACCGTGCACGCACACGACCTTTACGTGGACCAATCTATGCTGAGCCGCAAACTCGACGGCGCCGATTTCATCGTCACGGTGTCCGAGTACAACCGCCGTCTACTGTCGAAGTACACCGTCACCCCGGTGCAGGTGATCCACTGCGGAATCAACACCGCCGCATACCAATTCCGCCCCCGTACCATCCCGGAACGCGGCGCCATCAGGGCACTGTGTGTGGCCTCACTTCAGGAGTACAAGGGCCACGAGGTGCTCCTCCGCGCACTGTCCCTCGGCGGGCCCGGCGTCGATCGGATCGAACTCGATCTGATCGGCAATGGACCGCTGGACAATGAATTGCAGGCGCTGGCGGCACAGCTCGGTCTCTCAAAGCGCGTCCGGTTCCAAGGCGGACAGTCCGAGGCAGCAGTGAAGCAAGCGTTGGCGGACGCGGACTTGTTCGTGTTGCCGAGTATCATCGCAGCCAACGGCCAGATGGAGGGCCTGCCGGTCGCCCTTATGGAGGCACTCGCGAGCGGAATACCAACGGTGTCAACAAGTTTGTCGGGAATCCCGGAACTGGTGGTACCCGAACAGACCGGGCTGTTGGCAAGGCCGGCGGACGCACAGAGCCTGCGTGACACCCTGGAACGGCTGATCGCGTCCGGCCCCGTCCTCGATGACTACGCCCGCGCCGGACGCCGCCTCGTCGAACAGCAATTCGACATCGCCTCTACCACGGCAGTATTGCGGGCACTCTTCGCCAAGGTCTAGGCAGTTTATTGGCCCACAAGCCACCATCGCAGCTCACCGTGAGCTATTCTCGCGAGACCACACAGCGAATCCACTGAAAAGATCGGCCGGGTGTGCCGTGAGTGACGCTATTAATGTGCGGTCACGGGGCCACCGCGGCGCGCCGCCCCGCCGGCAATCCGGCGTGTTCGTCTTCCTCGACCACGACTCGCTCTGGCACAGTTTCCATCAAGTAGCGGCCCTGATCCGCCGCAACGGCATTCCATCCATCAGAATCACCACCGCCACGGCCGGCAGGCTCGAACGTCTTGTCCAATCGCTGCTCTATGCGCGGTGCTACTACCTGCCGGACATTCAGGAATTGGAACATCTACCGGAACTTCTCGAGCCGTTCACCGTGGCGCAGGTGTTCCTGACGGAACCCATGATGGTGGGCCTGCCCGACGATCTCTATGACAGCCTGCCGGCGGCAGTGGCCGACGATGTTCGACGCAGGGTGACATACAGTGACAAATCACGTGCCGCATCTTTTGCCGCCGCGTTGGGAATCGAGACTCCCCAGCAATTGGCGGCGTGCGCGGTCACGCCGACCGACGCGGCCGAGCAACTCGGTCTACCGCTCGTCGTCAAGACCAAGCTGGGAGCGTCAGGCGCGGGCGTGGTGATCGCGAGGACCATCGGCGACATCGAATCTGCCGTTGCCAGGTTGGATCTCGGAGGCGACTGCTTCTTCGAGCGATACGTCGCGGGTCAGATCGTGTCGTATGCCGGAGCGGTATTCCAGGGACAGATCGTCCAGGACATGACTCATCAGGCCGTCAAACTCCCCACCGATCCGACGTGTGCGCCACTGGCTTTCGAAGTGGTCAATGACGAAGTTCTGCTCAGCGTCGGCCGGGCGCTTTGTCAGGCGCTGAATCTCAGCGGGCCGATCAATCTACAGAGCATCCGTGATGCGGCCGGGAAACACTGGCTGATCGACCTCAACCTCCGGCCCTACGGCCCGATGCTTTCCTTTGAGCAGGACAAGGTCGATACCGCCGCTGCGTTTCTCTATGCCACCGCGATCAGCAGTGCGTGTCCTCGACAACGGACCGCGGTGCCGGGAACTCGAGTTGAGGCCTTTCCCTACGATGCCGGAGGAATTGTCAATACCTGTGGATCGGCTTGTTTCAGGCGACCTCCGTTCCAGTTGATTCGGTCGGTGCCGAGTCCGCCGACGGGGTGATGTCGGTGGGTCGCTCGAGCAGTTTGCCTTTGTGGAAGATCGCGCCGGCCCGGACCAGAGCGACCAGGTGCGGTGCGTTGACGGCTCGCCAGCGGGCTTGCGCGGCGTCGATCAGCTTGTAAGCCATGGCCATTCCGGCGACGCGTGAACCCGGCCCCTTGGTCACCTTGGTCCTCAAACGTACCGTGGCAAACGTTGATTCGATCGGGTTGGTAGTGCGCAGATGGACCCAGTGCTCGGCCGGGTACTTATAGAACTCCAGCAGCACATCGGCGTCATCGACGATCTTGGCGACCGCCTTGGGGTACTTGGCGCCGTAGTCCACCTCGAACGCCTTGATCGCCACCTGCGCGTGGTCGATATCCTCGGCGTTGTAGATCTCCCGCATCGCCGCGATCGCCCCCGGATGAGCCGACTTTGGCAGGCAGGCAAGAACATTGGCCTGCTTGTGAAACCAGCACCGCTGCTCGCCGGTGGCCGGGAACACCTCACGCACGGCCTTCCAGAACCCCAGGGCCCCATCGCCGACGGCCAGCACCGGTGCGGTCATCCCGCGACGTCGGCACGACCGCAACAGATCAGCCCACGACTCGGCCGACTCCCGGTACCCGTCGGTGAGCGCGACCAGCTCCTTGCGGCCGTCAGCGCGCACACCGATCATCACCAGCAAACAGAGCTTCTCCTGCTCCAGGCGCACCTTGAGATGGATGCCGTCGACCCACAGGTAGACGTAGTCGGTGCCCGACAGATCACGGGCCTCGAAGGCCTTGGCCTCGTCCTGCCACTGCGTGGTGAGTCGGGTGATCGTCGTGGCCGACAAGCCGGCACCCGAGCCCAGGAACTGCTCCAACGCCGGACCGAAATCACTGGTCGACAAGCCATGCAGATACAGCAACGGCAACACCTCGGTCATCTGCGGCGACTTGCGCACCCACGCCGGCAGGATCGCCGAGGAAAACCGTTGCCGCTCACCAGTGTCCGGGTCAACACGTTTGTCATTGACCCGCGGCGCGGTCACACTCACCGCGCCCGCCGCGGTGAGCACCTCGCGCTCGCGGTGATAGCCATTGCGCACCACCAGCCGGTGCCCGTTCTCATCAAGCTCACCGGCATGAGCCTCGATGTAGGCGGCGACCTCAGCCCGCAACGCTGCGGCCAGCATCTGGCGGGCACCGTCGCGGACAATCTCATCGAGCAACGACCGCGACGAGCCAGCATCCTCGTTGGATGAATCCGCATCGTGAACTACCGTGAGCATGGGCGTACCTTCCCGAACCAGCGCGCCAACGCCGGCTCTTGATCAGACCTTCGACATTCAGATCATCCTCGGGAAGGTGCGCCCTTTCCTACGCCGCCTCGCCGAGGCTCATCCACAGGTTCTGATCATTGCTCACGATGCCGAGAATCTCATCCGAGGCGGGCAGCCGTGGCGCGCCGTGGGCCTGTATCTTCTTCGTTCGTCGGCATTTTGGCGAATCCTTGGCGCAAATTATGTGCTGTACGTCTTACTGGCCGCTGCCGCTCATCGGGCTGACGCCATGCGGGCGCGTACGTGCAAGAAGAGCGGCTCCGCAATTGCGGAATTGACCGCGGCCGTCACGGCGACGCGGAAAATTCTCGTCGCGCCGCATCCACCAAGTACTTCCGCATAAATATTTGCAGTCCGCGATGTAGGACAGCGTGATCCCCGCCGGGCACGGCGGTCAGCTTCGGCGTCGACCCGCGACGTGCCAGTCGATTCGCCCCAATTGGGCCACGATGCGCCTGATACCACTCGTAGTCAGATGGGGACAAGACGAGCTCAGTACGCACACCCTTTTTCATAAGGGGAGTCATCAGCACTTCGGGAGCCTGCGTGTAACCCAAGTGTCCCAGAAGCAACCAGCCTGGATATGGCAGGTCGTCCCGTAGCAGTTTCTTGACGGTTTCCCACGTCCGCTGTCTCAGTCGCGGTGGGTTGTCGGGTGCCTCGGCCATGTATGCGAAGCGTTCGGCCACACCATCGACTCGCCGCCACGAATACAGCAGGAGATTCAGGAGCACCACCAGACGCACGCCATATCGCGAACCCGCGTACGCGGAATTCCATGCACCGGAGCAGATCCCAGTCATCATCAGGTTGCGAGACGGCACCCCCAGTGCATGGACGGCAGCCGTCACGTCAGATTGAGCGGCTGCTGAATGGATCCCGGTGTATTGGTCGTTCGCGATACCCGTCTCACCGACACCGCGGCGGTCGTAGCGCACCACGTTGACACCTAGCGTCGCCAGCTCCCGCGCTGAATCTGGCCAGATCCGCCCTGAGCCCACACGATGTTCGCAAGCCGTGTTGTGGATCAATACAGTGGGACCGTCCTCACGAGTTCCGGCGATTGCAGTTCTGATGCCAAACAACCGGTCAGGCCCGAGCTCGACGAACGACTCGACAATCTCCCGACCGTCGGGCAACACCTCGACGACGGCGGAACCCAGCAGGCCAGGACGAAACGGTACCGATTCCGACGCGCTGTTCGCATCCATCCACTTCTCGATCGCAGCCACCGTATCCGTCGGGATTTTGAAGAACACGCTTCGCGGCTCGAGAAACTCCGGTTGCCCAGAAATCACCTGCGCTTCGCAGGCCTGGACGTCGAGGCCGGCGAGCCGACGGTCACCGACATATTCCGGTCTGGTCAGCACCAGCAGGCGAGCAGCGTTGACCACACTCGGCATCTTCAAAGCGCTCAACTCAGCAGCAGCGGCGGACGACAACGGCATGCCGAGGAGTTGTACTGCGCCTACCTCGTCGGGCAGTTCGTCCGAGCCGCCATCGGAAACTGATACCCGGTAGAGCGACTGCTGTTCGCGCACATACCGACGACCATCGGTCACGGGGTCCCACAGGACCACGCACTCGAGCCCGGCAACCGACTCGGCGGCCACAGCCGCCAGCAGTGCGCCGGCTCGCACGCCGACGAGCGATACCCGCTGAACCCCAGCGGACCTCATGTAGTCGACCGCGGTTCGGACGCCCTCGACAAAGTCCGTCACAGCACTGTCGCGAGACTGCGCTCCGGTCGAGTCCCCGGTACCCGGGTAATCGAACCGCAACACCGCAAAACCCTTGGCGCACAACTCCTGCGCCAACAACTTCAACCCTCGATACGAATATAGCTGCTGCCTGCCGAGCGGCGGACAGATGATCACGCCCGCCCGCGCAGCTCCACCCTCAGGCGAATGCACAACGCCAAACAGTCGCGATCGCTCTGGTCCGAACCACGTCGGCTTCCCCCTCATGGCCGATTCCGGCCCTGTCTGCCCATCCACCGCGCCCCCGGTAACAAAAGTATTTGCCCAATCTACATGTATGTGCACACTATTGCGTCATCGCCGCCGTCTGTCGCGCACGTCCAACCCCCCGTTGCGAAGTGGACGAAATTGGGCTCGACAACACCAGTGTGCGCTTATGGACAGCAGTTTTAGCCAAATCGTGACTAGCCTGCCGCACCAGTTTCAACTCTCGGAACGTATTGTTTGGCGGCGAAAGCACGATGTCGCCCGGACCACAGTCCGCTGAACCCGGAACATTTGCCATCATCGACAATTTAGAGGGTTTGACATGACGACCAAGGGGCGGGGTGCAAAAACGTGGACGGCACTGACTCGAGCGGTGAGCATCGCGTCCACCGCGATACTGATCGCGCCGACGGCAGGTGCTGAATCGTCTTTCACGGGGGCCGCAGGCCGCCCATTCGCGAGCACAAGCGTGTGGAACAGCGCCATCACATCCAACCCGGCGTTGATAAGCAACTCCGCGGCCATCGTCGCCAGACTCAGCATCGGCCAGCACGTCGCCAATCTCAACGAGTTCGGAATACCGATCTACAACGCATCGGCCTCGTCGCCGGTCGTCTCCGTTCGATGCACACAAGCTTGGGGTCCATGCCCATTGCCCACCGCGGTGCGTCTACCGGCAGGTGCACTGCCCAACACAGGCAGCGACCATGCGCTGATCTCCATCGACTGGACCGCGAATCCCCCTGTTTCGTACGACTTCTGGGGTGCTGCGCAGCCGTCCGGCGGAACCATTTCGACCAGCTGGGGTGGCATCACGTACGACCTTGCAAACGGTTCGGGCATCGGGCCGGGCGGCGGCACAAGTGGATCCGCCACAGCCACAAACGTTTCGCGACTCGCCGGCGTCGTCAGGATGCGCGAAATCCAGGCAGGTTTGATTCCGCACGCACTGGCCATTGCATCGAGCCTCGCGTGTCCGGGGTACTTTCGCTACCCCGCATCGCATACCGACGGTTTCGACGCAAGCGCGAACTGCGTCCCCGAAGGCTCACGGGTTCAACTGGATCCGTCGATCAACGTCGGCGCACTGCCTTACGGGCAACAAGTGATCGCGAAGGCACTCCAGACATTCGGTGCGTACGTCGTCGACAATGCCGGGGCGTCCATCGCGGTGGTTTTCGAAAGTGATCCGAGCCTGATCGGCAAGCCCGGCCAGATTCCGGCTGCCTACCAAAGTGCCGGTCTCGCATGGGACTACTACGACATGAACGCGATTCCGTGGAGCCGCTTACGCGTGCTGCAGCAATGGGACGGCAACGTCGATGTCACCCCGCCGACCGCACCGGCGGGCGTCACTGCCGTCAGCGTCGCCCCGACCAGCGTCACGGTGGCCTGGCAGGCATCGAACGACGGACAGGGTTCCGGAGTCGTCGGTTACTACCTCTGGCGTGGCGACCCCTCGGGACAGTACTGGACCATGGTGGCGTCGGGATCGTCGGCTACCCTCGCCGACCGATCGGCCCTACCCGGCCAGACCTACCTGTACGGAGTGCGCGCTCAAGATGGTGTCGGCCGGTTGTCTTCGTCATCGAACATCATCTCGGTGCGGACACCTGTCGGTTGATCCGACCGGCAGATGACGGCCGAGCACGCGGTTGGATCACCAACCGAAATCACAGCGCAGACAGCAGTTCCGTCAGCTCCGTGTACATCCGGTCAAGCGCCGCCTCCACAACTTCCCCCGACACGGTGGCTTCGCAGTATGTGACGGAGACGTTGCGACTGTTGGTGGTGTCGGAAATCAGTAGCGTCATCGCATCGGGTCGATCGAGGTCGACGAACGCAGTCGCCAGTTGCGGCGCATCACGCACCCACGGTAGGTGATCGAATGGAAGCCGGCCCATATCACTCACGGACAGCCGAATCCGTTCTGTGCCAACGTCTGGTTCTGCGGCTCTCGTGCGGGTAAAGCCACCCAACAACGAGCGGAGCGCGCCGATCCCGATGGACATGATGGGCCATCCTGTTTCAGTCACTTTGCGCAGCTGAGCCGTGATCTGGTCCGGCGGCAATGTACCTATCCTAAGTGGAATCCCGATCGCGAAATTTCCCAGGGCGGCCGCATATTCGCGAGGCAGGTACCGCCGGCAATTGAACAACACCACCACATGCTCGTCGATGGGCAGCTGCACTGATCGCAGCGCGGCGAGCCACAAGGCTGACATCACCGCCACCCGCGTCGAGTCGGGCGCATGCTTGTCAACCCAATCCTGCAATCGACCGATCTGGCGCGCATCGAACCGACGTGTGGCGACTCGCCTCAACGACCGCCAATCGGCCACGGCGCCGGCTTCGGAAATACCAGAAGTTCTGCGCCGCTGTTCTTTTCGCAGAGTCCAGAGCGATCTCAGCAGCGCAGGGCGCCTAGCGTAGTGCCGCCACAACGCCCGCCAAACCACGGTATGCGGCAGATCCGACGGCAACTCCGGTAGTCCGGCAGCCAGCGCACCGATGATGCTCAACCCGTAATGTCCGTCACCGACCGCGTGTGGGTATTCGACGGCAAGGAAACCGCCGGAGACGAAGACGTCGGTTGGATTCCGCCGACCCTGGCGGTGTCCGATCCCGGTGAGAAAGGCGCCGAGATCGATTGAGGCAGTGTCTGCCACGACGTGAACCGCATCGTCGATGAGATCAGGACGGTACGGCCAGCACGCTTGGCTCTGGCTTGGCGCGATCGCAATCCTGGGGGTTGCCGAACTTGTGACTATCGTCGACAGTCGGGATTGCACCTCATCGGCGGTGAGCCCCTCCAAGGGTCCGACGACTGCAACTATCCGACTGCCGGACCAAGACCTGTCCAAGGGAGTGGAGCGATACACCCCGGTCACGTTGCCCCACCAGCGCTTTCGCATCGACATCAACATGCGGCTCCCCGCCATAATGGTCGCCACCGGTCCAAAGTTACCGCAGACGCGAAAACTTCCCGCGTCAGATGGTCATTTCGACATCATCGAACTCCATTTGCGTCGCTACGCAGCTCTGGGCAAATCGCCACGCCTGCTGCGCCGGGTTGATGGCATGATGGCGCCATGGCCCAGCTGACCCGGCGCGCCTTCATCGGTTGCGGCGCCATCGCCGGCGCCGGAGCCGTCGGCGCGTATGTACTGGGCACGACTGTTCGCCGGCCCCGTGCCACCGCACATCCGGCCCCCGCAACGAGCGGAGCCAATACTTTCCTCTCCGAGGCGCGGGGCGGCGTGTCAACCAGGTGGGCCATCGCACGGCCACCCGGCCGTGGTGGGCCGCTTCGCCCTGTCATCGCGTTGCACGGCAGGGGCAGCAATCTCGACGAGACCATGTCGGCAGACTTTCCGGACCGCCTGGATGAGATTGTGAAGGCAGGATTGCCGCCGTTTGCAGTCGTCGGCGTCGACGGCGGCGACAACTTTTGGCACAAGCGGGCCAACGGAGACGACCCGGGAGCCATGGTGCTCAATGAGCTGATACCGATGCTGGCCGGGCAGGGCCTGGATACGTCGCGGGTGGGGTTCCTGGGCTGGTCAATGGGCGGGTACGGCGCACTTCTCTTGGGCGCCCGGTTGGGTCGCGCCCGGACGGCGGCGATCTGCGCTGTCAGCCCAGCACTGTGGACCTCGCCTGAAACGGTGCCGGAGGGAGCCTTCGACGGCCCGGAAGACTATGCCGCGAACTCGGTATGGGGACAGCGCTCGTTGGCCTCGATTCCGATCCGGATCGACTGCGGTGAGAGCGACGGGTTCGCTGCCGCAACCAGAGCTTTCATCGCTCAATTGCCGAACGGCGCCGCAGGCGGTCTCTCACCCGGCGGTCACGCCCCCGCGTTCTGGAACCCACTGATGCAAGACGAACTCGCGTGGCTCGCGCCGCTCATGGCCCGATGATTGGTGCAGACTCTCAGCGCTTACTCGCTCTCGGTGCGCCCATAGATCCGCACAATTTCCGAGAACGCGGGTCACAGAACTCGGCCCGCTAGATGCTCGCTGCGACGGGCCGCGGAATGCTCGGCGGAAAGTCTCGCCGTTCACGAAGCCAGGCGGGCACGCGATCAGCGGCGATGGGCGTGCTGTAGAGATAGCCCTGCACAACGTCGCACTTGAATTGCTTGAGCCGAGCGGCAGTTTCGCCGTCTTCCACGCCCTCAGCGACGACGCGGGCACCCAGATGATGGGCCAGCGAAATGATGGAGCGGACGATTTCGGCGGCACGATCGTCCTTGAGGACAGATGCGACGAACTGCCGGTCGAGCTTGACTTCGTCCACCGGAAGGTCGCGCAGGTAACTCAACGTTGAATAGCCGCTGCCGAAATCATCGATCGCGACCCGTACTCCGGTGTGGCGCAACCCGTTCAAGACGTACTGAACGCGTCCCAGCTTGCTCAGCATGAAGTCCTCGGTGATCTCCAGCGTCAGGTCGGCCGCAGAGATCCGGCGTTCTTCCAGCGCCTTGGCGATCCGCCGGGGCAAGGCGATGTCAGTGAGGCAATTGGCGAATACGTTGACTGCCACGGGAACAGCCAGTCCCTCACCGCGCCAGCGGGCAACGTCGTCAAGCGCCCGCTCGATCACCAGATCGTTCACCAAGGTGGTCAGGCCATGCGAACGCACCAACGGCAAGAAGCGGTCGGGGGCCAGCAGGCCGAGTTCGGCATGGGGCCAACGCAATAGGGCTTCCACGCCCATCATGGCGCCCGAGATCAGGTCGAACTTCGGTTGGTAATACAGGCAGAGTGCCTCACTGTCGATCGCCTGGCGTAGCTGGCCCAGCAGCCGGACCGTCTCGGTCGGCCGTGCTCCCAAGGCCGCGGTGCGCGTTGTCGTCGCAGCGTCGTCGTCAATGTCGCTGTCCCTGCCGTGGATGTACGCACTTCGCAGGTGCGAGTTCTTGGCGATTTGAACGGCCGCCGCCGCTCGCGCGAGCAGATCGTCGGCAGTCAGGTCGGCTTCGCCCTCGGTGGCCACCGCCAGGCCGACGCTCGGTCGGATCAGCAGGTCGTGCCCGTCGATGATGAACGGGTCGGCGAATGCCTGGACCAGGCGGTCTGCCACGGCCCGGCCGCGCTCGACACCGCCGTCCATGAGTACCGCGAACTGCCCGCTGTCCAGCCGTGCGATGACATCGTCGAGGCCGACGCTCGATCGGATACGGCCGGCGGCCAGGTTCAGCAGGTCGTCTCCCGCACCACGGCCATAGGCCGCGGTCACCAACGCCAACTCGTCCATATCGAGACGCGCAACCGAAACGCCTTCGGCGGCATGGCCGGTCCGGGACAGCAAGGAAGACAGTCGGTCGCGCAACGAGATCGCGTTGTCGAGGCCGGTCACCCGGTCCTGCTCCAAGAGTTCTCGCGCGGCGGCCCGTAGGCGTTGGTTCTCGTTGAACGTCACAATCTGACGCACCACAACCCCGAGGCCATCCCGCACATCAACGCGATCAAGGACGCGGTGTTCGACGCCCTCAAGGCGACACCGATGTCGGATGCCAAGATCTACATCGCCGGTATCGGCTCCACCAACAAGGACATCCAAGAGGGCACCAAGTACGACCTGTTGATCTCCGCGCTGGCGGCAGTCGCGCTCATCCTGCTGATCATGGTGATCGTGACCCGCAGCATCGTGGCCGCGGCCGTCATCGTCGGTACCGTCGTGCTGTCCCTCGGCGCCTCGATCGGATTGTCGGTCCTGGTGTGGCAGTACATCTTCGGCATCCATCTGTACTGGGTCGTGGTGCCGCTCGCGATCATCCTGCTGTTGGCCGTCGGCGCGGACTACAACCTGCTGCTGGTGTCCCGGTTCAAAGAGGAGATGCATGCCGGCCTCAACACCGGCATCATCCGGTCGATGGGTGGCACCGGCAGCGTCGTCACAGCAGCCGGTCTGGTGTTCTCCGCAACGATGGCGGCGTTCATCTTCAGCCCCCTCGTGATCCTCGGGCAGATCGGTACGACCATCGGTCTGGGTCTGCTGTTCGACACGTTGGTGGTGCGATCGTTCATGACACCGTCGATCGCCGCACTGCTGGGCAAGTGGTTCTGGTGGCCGCAGATCGTGCGCCAGCGCCCGGTCCCCGCCCCGTGGCCGTCGCCGCAGAAGTTCGACGACGACGACCTGTCGCTCAGCGAGCGCTGACCGAACCGCGTCGGACGGCGTGCTGCGCGGCACGCCGTCCGGAGAACACACAGTCGGCGAGCGACAGCCCACTCACGTAGGAGTTGGCACAGATGCCGATAGCCGTGCGTCCTGCCGCGAAGAGGCCGTCGATCGATTGTCCCTCAGCAGTTTTCACGGCACCGGTGTCTTCGTCGACGATGAGGCCGCCGAGGGTGAACATCGGGCACGGATTGATCAGGCTGCGCTTGATCGAGATCGCGATCAGCGAGTACGGACCCTGTTCGATGGGGTGCACGTATTCGGCCGGCTTGCCCATCGGATCCGGGCGCCCCGCTGCCGCGGCCTCGTTGTGCTCAGCGACTGTCCGGCACAGTCCAACCGGGTCGACGCCCGCCTTGGCGGCGACAGCTTCGATGGTGGCCGCCTCCACGCGATCGGTCCGCAGCATCGCCTCCATCTGCAGGCGCTGGAACCAGATCGCCTGCTGCGGAAGCTGTTCGCGCGCCTGCTCGAGCAGCGTCCGGTCGGCCAGGATCCAGCCCCGCCCATTGTGGCCTTGCACCATCGCGTTGCCGATGGCTGCGCCGTAACGGGTTTCGTCGATGAAGCGCTGTCCGTGTTCGTCGACGACAAGGCCGCCGAGCATCGCACTGGGCGGCGTGATGAACCGCCACGCTGATACGTTGTCCAGCCGATCCACGGCCGCACCGACGTCGACAGCCAACCGCATGCCGCTGCCGTCGTCCGCGCTGGTGCCGAGCTGCAGGCCATCGCGATAGTCCGGAGCGTGCTGCTGGATCAACTCGCGATTGGCGATATATCCACCGGCGCAAAGGATTACCCCGTTGCGGGCATGAATGTCGACCGTTCGGGCGTAACGGCGTTCGAGAGCGGCGAGCCGCCGGTCCATCGCCGCGCGCAGCGGCGGGTAGTAGATACCGGGTTTCACGGACAGCGCGGCGTATGTCGCGTAGCGACGCTGCACCCACGCCGGAGCCTGCGCCAGGGTGCTGGTCCGGACCCCCACGACCCGGCCCGCGGCATCGGTCAGAAGTGACTCGGCTCGCGTGTGGAACATCGTGCGCACGCCCGCCCGACGCGCTGACGCCACCAGCGGCTGATAGATCTTTTTGCCCGACGCGCCTGCACCCTTGGCCCGGTGGCCGCGCTGCACCGGCGGCGTGAGCGCACGAAAGTGCCCGGAGTTCTCGCTACCCGAGTAGTAGAGGTAGTACTTGTTGTTGGGGTAGGACGTCTTGTAGGGACATACCGAGGCCTCGAACGGCACGCCGTGTGCGGTGAGCCAGTCGATCATCGCAGGGCTACCGTCGACGAACCGCCGCAGTGTTTCCGGCCGCACCGAGTCGCCGACTTCGGCGTGGAGGTATTCGTACATCGCATCGGCAGTGTCATCGATGCCGGCCTGTTGCTGGACCCACGTGCCACCGCCTGCGTAGATGATCCCGCCGGACACCTGCGTGGCGCCGCCCCCGTTGAAACGATCGATGGCGAGGACGTCCGCTCCCTGAGCCCGCGCCTCGAGCGCAGCGCACAGGCCCGCGGCTCCGTAGCCGACCACAACGACGTCTGCGGTGACGCTGCTCATGGTGATCCCTTCCGACAGGTCTAGAACTCACGGTTTAGACTCTGAGTACAACATATCAGTTTAGATGTCGGTTCCACCGTCGCGAGGTCCCGCGGATCGCTCCCTCGTACACTTCGACTCGTGGTTGAACAGACCGGACGCGCAGTGCCCGCGGCAGTGGCGAGCAAGCTCTATGCCGCGGCCGACCTGATCGCCGCCAAGGGCCTCGAAAACACGAAGATCGAAGAGATCGCCGCCGCGTCCGGTGTCCCGAAAGCCACGCTGTACTACTACTTCACCGGCAAGGACGACATCCTCGGCTTCCTGCTGCGGGATTCACTGGGCGACCTGGCTCGTGACGTTGCCGCGGCCGCCGATTCCACGGGAAGCGGGCGGGAACGGCTCATTGCCGTCATCACCGCGCAGGTCGCGCACACCATGAATCGGCCGGGGACGAGCATGGCACTGGTCGGTGACCTGGGCCGCGCCATCCGACTCCCCGACCTCGCTTCGGCGGTCCAGCATGCGTTCTACGAACCCATCGCGCGTGTGCTCGAGGCCGGTGCCGCCGACGGCACCCTGAAGCGTGTCGCGGAGCCACACACCGATGCGGTCAGCATTTTCGGGGCGGTCATGATGACAGCGCTGTTGCACAACGCCGTCGGCTCGGGAAAGACGCAGCGCGACGTCGCCGGTGCCGTCATCGACTTCGTCTTGAACGGCGTTGCCCCGGCGCGCTAGTCACGCCGCACGCGCCGGCATCGTGCCGTGGGTGGCGGTCGATACCTACCCCGGGAGTAGGAAGTCTTCGACCGATCTCCGACCACGGCACGATCCGGGCGGACACCTCACCTTCATAGGCTGTTGAACACGTAGTGCGCCAATCTATTTCACGCACGAGCAAGAAGGTTCACAGTGAAAACCTTAGCGACCGTACGGGGCGAATTCGCGCGAGCCGTGGCCATCTCGGCAGCATTGAGCGCGGCCATGACGATGGTGGCCACGTCGGCGTCCGCATCGCCGGCACATCGAATGTTCCTGCTCGCCAACCTGCACACCTGCGACTTCCAGCTGGTGACAACACAATTGGGTCGCGCAAGCGCAAAACCCTTCGCCGAGATCACCTCGGACGGTCGCATCGCGGTCGCCCATATCGACTTGACGAACGGCGCCGACGACGCGCGGTACGTGGTGCGGGTGATCCCGGCACCGCACGCCGTGCTGGGTTGTCTGCCCGGTGACCGCGGCATCACCACGGGAACCCTCGTCACCGATGCCTTCGGCAGCGGCAGCATCACGCTGCAGGCGCCCATCCCGGCCGGCGCCACCGGCATGTGGCTGGCCGTGGACCTACCGTCTGCGCATTCGCAAGTCCCGGAGGAGTTCTACAGCAGCAACTACATCGCGCCGGTCTGATCGGTCGCCGAATCGTCCGGCCACGGGGTTGTTCGGTACGCCACCACTACGGCGCACCGATTCCCTTGACGAGCAGGACGACGGCGTCGGATCCAGCCCGGCGATCGACCGAGATTTCCTGGTACTCAGGTGAATTCGCCCATGCACGGAACGACGACTCGTCGGGGAACGACATCAGGACCACCTTCTCGCGATCCCAGTCGCCTTCGATGACCGCGGGTGCCTCGTCTGCCGCGAGGATGGTCCCCGCGTATTGCGCGAAGACGCCCATGAACCGACTCTGATACCTGTCGTAGGCGGGTCGATCTGTAAACCGAAGCTGCGCAATGGCGTACACCGTCATGCGGGCACGCTACCCCGTCGGCGCCGTCAGACGCCGGTCCAGGCGCTGGCGATGCGCTTACCGATGTCGACGACCTTCGCCTGCTGCGCTTCGGGCGCCTCGATCCGGCGGCCGACCTGCTTGGCGATGACGCGCTTGATCTCCGAGTCGACGTCGGCCACGATCCGCAGCAGCTCACCGCGCAGTGTCTGCGACGTCACGTTCACGGTGATGTCTTTGCGCTCCGGCTTCGGGATATCGATGATCAGCAGCAGCGGCTCGGCAGCGCGAGCCGTGGCGATCAACGCGATCTCGCCCGTCACCTCGAACCGGGACCGGTCCACGCGCAGGTCGATGAGCAGATCGATGTCGAGGGGAATGCGAACGTCGAAAGCGATCATGTCGCCGTCTCTGCGTGTCACCTGTGGCTGCTCGATGCTGACCCGCGCCGTCACCCGCGCGATCCCGGCGGGGCCGGCCGGAAAGGGCCCGAGCTCAAAGGTGTCGCCGGCCATCGTGCCGAAGCCATCGGCAACGCGATCGGCGGTGACAGCGACCTCGAAGAACTTTCGGCCGAATTCCTCGTAGGTGGCAAAGTCGTGGGTCGACATCGGCACAAGGTCAGTCGACGGTGTGCACGATCAAGATGTCGATCTTGGCCTTGCGCGCAACGTCGGCGGGAACCGAGCCCAACAGGCGTCCTGCGGTCGTGTTCAGGCCGACATCGCCGACGACGATCAGGTCGGCGGCGACGTCGCGCGCCAGCGTGGTCAGCGCTTCGACGGGTGCGCCGATGACCGACCGCTCTTCCACGTCCTGGGCGCCCGCGCCACGCGCGAGTTCGCCTGCGTCGCGCAGAATCTCGTACACGTGCGCGTCGCCGTGCACCCGGTAGCCGGCGTCACGACCGAGTACGTCCTCGGCGCGACGATCACTGGCCTTTTCCGGTGCGGCCGCTCGTGCCCAGCTGCCCTTTTCGACTTCGTGGAAATGGGCCGTCGCGATCACCAGCTTCGCGCCCTGCTGAGCGGCGAACGTAGCCGCGTGCTCGACTGCCTTCATCGATGAGTCTGAGCCGTCAGTTCCGACCAGGACCGTCCGATAGCTACCCATGGCTGTCTCCTTACGGCAGTGACGTCGAGACGACATTAGCGCGGACAATCCGGTTGACGTGGACTTTTGGCGTGGCTCGGAGGTACGCGCCTTCAGCGGCTCCGCCGATCGGTGGACATCGGTTTCCTCCCCCTCATCAACCGGTCGCCCGACAGACCCGGGACCGCCCGAGCGAGACGCTGTAGGCATCGCTGCACGGCGACGCCACCGACTCGTCCGGGAAGGACATCTCCATGACCGCCATGTCGATCGACACCATCGAACCGGAGCCGGTCGACCGCCCGGATGCCGCCCGATCCGCCGCCAAACGCCGCGCGATCGTCCGGACCGTCCTCGAGATCGGCACGCCGCTGGTCGCCTTCTACGGCCTCCGCGCCACCGGGCATTCCGAGTACTTCGCGCTCCTGGCCGCGACGGTCGTCGCCGGTGTCCCGGTCGCGTACGGGCTCGTGCGGGTTCGTCGGCTCGATCCCTACTCCGGGTACCTCATGCTGATGTTCGGGCTCACCCTGGCCGTCGCCCTGGTGACGACCGATCCCCGGCTCGTGCTGGCTGGGCAGACGCTCGTCGGCGGTGTGGCGGCGGCGGTGTTCCTCGCCAGCTGCCTGCTCGGCAAGCCCATGACGCAGTTCGTCGCGGCCCGATTCATGCCGGCCACCACCGAGCACACTCCGACCACCGCGTTATTGGCGTTGCACGTCCGACTGAGCGCCGTCGTCGGCGTCGGCCTGCTGATTCAGGTGGCCGTCCTGCTCGGCATCATCTTCACGTTCCCGTTCGACGTCGCCAACGGCCTGGTCAACGCCGTCGGTTCGGTCGTCGTCCTGGCCATCGGCGCCGTGGTGGCCCTCATGGTCCGCCGCTTCAAGCAGGCTCTCGCACCGGAAGTCCGGCGGCCCGGTACACGGCATCGATGACGGTCATGTTCTCGACCGCGTCCTGCGGAGACGTCTTGACAGGTTCACCACGCAAGACCGCACCGGCGAAGGCGTCCAGCTGATAGTCATAGGATGCGCGCCGCGGAAACCGTTCCACCCGTTTGCCTTTCACGGTGCGGACCGTCAGGCGGTGGTACAGCTGGGGCAGCACGGGATTGAACACCCGCAACTCGCCGTGGTCCCCGACGACCCGAGCGCTCATCTCGAGGAGACTCGTCGACCACATGCTGCAACGTATCCGTCCGGTATGCCCTGCGGGGTAACGCAATTCGGCGGTCATCGCACGGTCGACCTGCCGGTCCCGGAGTTTCGCCTGCGCCGATACGACCTCGGGAGTGCCACCGCCGAAGATGCGCGCCATGTGGATGGCATAGCAGCCGGCGTCCATCGTCGCGCCGCCCGCGAGCGCGTAGTTGTACCGGATGTCGGAGAATTTGGGCAGCGGGAAGCACATCGCCGTCTCGACGTGCTGCAGCTTCCCCAATTCGCCTGAGGCGATGGTCTCCTCGACGCGCAGCGCCAGCGGGTGGTAGCGGTAGTGGAACGCCTCCATCACCACACGGTCGGAAGTGGCCGCGCGTTGGGCGATGTCGGCCGCCTCAGCGGCGTTGGCGGTGAACGGCTTTTCGCAGAGCACATGTTTACCTGCCGCGAGGGCAGCCCGGATCCACCTGCCGTGCAGCCCGTTCGGCAGTGGGATGTACACCGCGTCCAGCTCGGGATCCGCGATCAGGTCCTCGTAGGCGCTGTACGCCGTACCGATGCCATGGCGGGTGGCGAATGCGGCGGCCCGCTCTTCCTCGCGGGCTGCGACCGCGGCCACGACGACGTCGCCGCGGCCCTTGGCCGGTTTGATGAGCGCCAACGGCGCGATCCGGGCTGCGCCGAGGATGCCGATTCGTACCGGCGCGACTGTCTCGCTCATCAACGGCTCAGCATTCGACGACATTGACGGTCACTGCGAGGCCGCCAGTCGAGGTTTCTTTGTACTTGGAGCTCATGTCCATGCCTGTGGCGCGCATGGTTTCGATGACCTGGTCGAGGCTGACCCGATGGGTGCCGTCACCTCGCAGCGCCATGCGTGCGGCGTTGATGGCCTTGCCCGCGGAGATGGCGTTGCGTTCGATACAGGGGATCTGGACAAGGCCGCCGATCGGATCACACGTCAGCCCCAAGCTGTGTTCCATGGCGATCTCGGCAGCGTTCTCGACCTGTTGCGTTGTGCCACCGAGAATTTCCGCGAGGCCGCCCGCCGCCATGGAGGCCGCGGATCCGACCTCGCCCTGACAACCGACCTCAGCGCCCGAGATGGATGCGCGTTCCTTGTACAGCGACCCGATGGCTCCGGCGGTCAGCAGGAATCGAACCGTCGCGTCATCGGGGTCGGCCTTACCCGCCGCCGTGTAGTGCAAGGCATAGTGCAGCACGGCCGGAATGATGCCCGCGGCGCCGTTCGTCGGAGCCGTGACGACGCGTCCGCCCGAGGCGTTCTCCTCGTTGACCGCCAGCGCCACCAGATTCACCCAATCCTCGGCGAACGCCGGATCCCGCTGCGGGTCTTCGGCATTGAGCCGCACGAACCAGTCCTTGGCCCGGCGACGGACCCGCAGGTTGCCGGGCAGGTAGCCGTCGCGCGACATCCCGTTGGTCGCGCAGGCGACCATCACGTCACGGATGTGCAGCAGACGCTCGCGCACCTCTGCCTCGGTGCGGGTCGCGGACTCCTGCGCCATCATCGCATCACTGATGGAGATGCGCTCACGGTCGGTGAGGGCCAGCAGTTCGGCTGCCGACGTGAAAGCGGCGGTCTCGCTGGTGCTTTCGGGTGAGGCGGCCATGGCCTCCTCGGTGAGGACAAAGCCACCGCCGACCGAGAAGTACGTTTCTCGGTACAGCACCCCGCCGTCCGCAGAGGTCGCCGTGACCGTCATCGCGTTGGGGTGACGGTCGATTTGCTGCGTCGGGTGCAGAGCGATATCGGATTCGGTGAGGGCAAGCACGATTCGGCCACCGAGCCGGATCTTCCCTTCAGCCCGGATGACCGCCAGCCGCCGTTCCATCTCATCGGTCTCGATGGTGTCAGGCCGGTAGCCCTCCAGACCGAGCAGAATCGCCGGCATGGTGCCGTGGCCGCCGCCCGTGGCAGCCAGCGACCCGTACAGGTCGACGTGGACATCGACGACCCGGTCGACCACATTGCGCGCGTTGAGTTCGTCGACGAACATGCCGGCGGCTCGCATCGGCCCGACGGTGTGTGAACTCGACGGCCCGATCCCGATGGAAAACAGATCGAACACGCTGATCGTCATGACAACTCCAGATTGAGCGGGAACTGTTCGCCAGCGTACGCAGAAGCGTCAGCGACGAGACTCGGTCGCCGACATTGATCGTCGTCGACGAAGGCACACCGCGAGTAGCGTGATCCCGGCCGGACGCTCTGCCACGGGGGATGGTGGACGTTCATCGAAAGGGGTCGACATGCGTCGGTTGGCTGCCGTGCTGTGCATCGCCGCGTCCGCACTCGTCGGTGCGTGCAGTCCCAAGGTCGTCGGCGGGTACTACGTCGAGGACGGCAAGGTCTATTGGACCGCCGGCATCGACTCGTCACCCCGGGTGGTGGCAGGCGCTGACGCCGAGTCCTTCCACAAACTCTCGAGCGGCTACGCACGGGACAAGTCGCACGCCTACTACCGAGGGGCTCAGATCCCCGGTGCCGATGCCGCCACATTCGACTGGCTGAATTACGGCTGGGCCAAGGACCGCAACCACATCTGGGCCGGCACTCTGCCCCTCAGCAACGACCCCGACCATTTCGTGCCGATCAACAGCGATCTGGCAAAAGACGGTCGGAGTGTCTATTGCAAGGACCGCGAGATTTCGGACGACCCAGCGCACTTCGAGATCCTGCGATTCTCCCCCGACGACCGAAACCTGGACTATGCCAAGGACATTCACACCGCCTACTACCGCTGCGAGGCGATCGCCGGGGCGAACGCGGCGACTTTCCGTCGCCTCAACGACAGCGTGTTCAATTACGCCGTCGATGATCAGCGTGCCTACTACCAGGACCGGGCTATCGTGGGCGCCAACCCACATACGTTCCGGGTGCTGTACGACACCGCCAACGAAGGGTGCGCCGCCGATGCGCAACACGCGTACCGCTGGGACACCGTCATCCCGAACGTCGACCCGCATGACTTCCCATCCGGCAAGCCTGTGACCGGGTGCGACGCGACGCAGGTTACGTTCGGGCCATGACAGCTGACCACGGAGAGCGTCGTCGTGCGCGCCGGCTCCTCATCATCGCGGCAGTGTGTGTGCTGACGCTGGCGGTCCTCGCGGTGATCGGCGTGAAAACCCGCGGTTTCGGCCTCATGGGTCCGGAGCCGCGTGCTGCGCAAGACGTCGCCCGCGACAGATGCCAGGCCGACGTGCGCAAGCAATTGGCATCGCCCGATTCAGCCCAACTTTCCGGCGTTCGGTCGGTTGCCGGCGCGCTGGAGACGGATGGACAGGACATGTTTCCGCTGATGATGGACAAACCGCTGAAAGGCGTTGACCGCAGCCGCATTACGGTGTGGAACGTGTCGGGGACGATCGACGCCAAGGCCGAAGCCGGCGGCACGATTCACGACCCCTTCACCTGCCGCGCCTACTTCGTGGACGGCAACCTGGCCGACACCTTGGTGCTGTTCGACCACGCACACTAGCCATCTGATTCACCGCGGGGGTGGGATGTCCTGTTGCCCTGCGGATTCGGCGGCTGCTGCGGCTTCTGCCGCTTCCCATTCTTCTCGTTCTCTGCGTTGGCGGGCGAAGGCTTCCCGGGCGGCCTCTTGTGCGTCGATGTCGGCTTGGTTGAGGGCGCGTTCGTAGGCATTGCGCTGCGCCTGGTCTTGTGCGCGGGTGCGGCGGCGGATGGGCATCATGATGCTCCGGCCGGGAGCCGTGGCGGTGTCCAGACCAACGGTCTCTGGTGGTGGATTGGGCAGTGGCGTGTCGGTGATCGTGCGGGGGAACAGGATTCGGCTTTCGGGCAC
This sequence comes from Mycobacterium toneyamaense, assembly GCF_055384815.1. NCBI lineage: Bacteria > Bacillati > Actinomycetota > Actinomycetes > Mycobacteriales > Mycobacteriaceae > Mycobacterium > Mycobacterium toneyamaense. The sequence continues at coordinate 3,158,943 of NZ_AP040333.1, read as the reverse complement.
GCTGATGTAGGTGTGCCCGGTCGGTGCGGTCCACACGATGGTGCCGTCGGGTTGTTGACGGTCCTGCCAGCCGTCGGGGCCGCCGTAGAACGTTTTCAGTAAGTGGTGTTTGCGGCACTTGGGGTTCAGGTTGCCCGGATGGGTGGGACCGGCCGGCCACGGCACCGTGTGGTCGATATCGGAGGCGGTGGCCGGGTGATCGCAGCCCGGGAACATGCACGTCATCGCCCGCATCCGCACGAACTCATCCATCGCGGCCGACGGCCGGTATCGCGGCACCTCATCCAGGTCGGCGGCGGAGGCGACCGAACGGACCTTCGCGCCCCGGGCGACAAGGTCCGCCAACACTGTCGGCGGGATCACGCCGCCGCCGAGGACATAACCGACCGGCGCCCGCACCGGCGCGGTCGCCGGCGTGGGCGCCGCGTCGGCCACCGGTGTGGACGTGCTGTCGCTGGCTGGTTCGAACGCAACAGGCGCCAGGGTTTCGGCGGCCCGCGAATCGGCCACCGGCGCAGGGTCGGACATAGGCATGGGCGTCGACGCCATGTCGTTCGCCGGCTCGGCTGCTGGCGCAGGTGCAGGTGCGAAGACCGGCTCAGGCGCGCGATCAGGTTGGGGCGTGAAGACCGGCTCCGGCGCAGACGGGGCCGGCGTGGGCACCAGCGGCGCGGCCGGGTCCCCGCTGAGCAGCGGGTCAGGCACCGGCGCCGGCAGCCCATTGGTCAGCACATGAATCATCACCGCCGTCGCCCGCGCATCAGGCCCAGCCGCCGGGCAGTCGGAATTGCCGCACTGGCAGGCCAGTAGGTCCCCGCGTGCTGCCAGGACTCCCAGGGCGTCAGCGCGGCGCTGCCCGAACGTACGCGGATCCTGGTCGCAAACCTGCCGGGCCATCTCCGTGAGCACCCGATCCAGCAGTTCGGCATCAGTAGCCAGGAGTGCACCCCAGATCGAGGCCACGCCGGTCTCGTCATCAGGCTTGCCCACCCCGACCCCACGGCGGCGCGCTGCTGAGCGGACTTTCAGGACTGCGGCGGGGTCGAACTTCTGCACCCAACCGTCGATCTTCTTCTCGATCTTCTTGCGCGACAACCCCGCCCACTCCGACAGTGCTCCCGCGAGCGCGGCGTCGATCACCGCCAGCGTGTTGGGGTCCTCGACCAGACGAGTACGCCAGCAGATCGCCCCGACCGTCCGCGCCGAGACTCCACCGTCGGCGAACACCGCCGCCACCCGAGGTAGCCGGAACCGCAACGCCACCGCGATCGACAACTGCCCCGACGCCTCGCGCTTCCCGATCCCCAGCGCCGCCCCGACTTCGGCGACCGCGGCGTCCCAGCCATCGCAGGCCCACCACTGCCGGCCATCCTGGTCATCGACCCGCAGCGCCACCAGGTCGGCGACGGCTGTCAGCCGGCCCGCAGCGCACTGGTTTTCCACCCGCGCGAAGTGGATCATCAAGTCGACCACGCCGGCATCGTGGACCGGCACACCGCCGGCCCCGATACCAGAATGTTCGAACATGTGTTCGAGTCTACCGCCAGATCCGACCATTGTCACGTGTTATGTCTCAGGACATCGGTGACACTTCCGCCTCGGTCCCGTGCACAATCGGTGCGTGACCGGCCGACCACTCAAGCCCTGGCACTTTGTCCTCGTCTTCGGCGTGGTGAGCCTGCTTGCCGACATGGTGTACGAAGGCGCACGCAGCATCATCGGCCCCTATCTGGCCACCCTCGGGGCGTCCGCCGCCGTCGTCGGATTGGTCGCCGGCGCAGGCGAATTCATCGGATACGGGCTGCGGGTTGTCGCCGGCTATGCCGTGGCCCGGACCCAGCACTACTGGAGCTGGACGATCACCGGCTACGCACTGACGGTGCTGAGCGTCCCGTTGATCGGCGTCACAGGATCGCTCGTACCGGCGCTGCTGCTGTATGGCACCGAGCGCCTGGGCAAGGCGGTCCGCTCGCCGGCCAAGGACACATTGCTGTCGCACGCGTCGACGAGCACGGGTCGCGGCAGCGCCTTCGGCGTACACCAGGCCCTCGACCAGACCGGCGCCATCGCCGGGCCGCTGCTGCTGGCCGCGGTGTTGAGCGCTCACGCCGGCGACTACCGGATGGCGTTCGGAGTACTGATTGTTCCGGGCGTACTCGTACTGATCCTGCTGGGTTGGCTCCGCTTTCGCGTTCCCGATCCGCGGAGCTACGAAGAGGAGGCCATTCGGGAAGCAACCGAACCCGACGCCGGTAGCCCTGCGGTACCGAAGCGGTTGCCCGCTCGGTTCTGGCACTACGTCATCACGATCGGGGTGCTGTCGTGCGGCGTCGCCTCGTTCCCGTTGCTCGCATTCCACGCCCAACGCACCGGGCTGCTGTCTGACGCTCAGGTCCCCGTCCTCTTCGCGGTTGCGATGGCGGTCGACGGTGCGGCCGGCCTCGTGATGGGTCGGGTTTACGACAAGCGCGGGCCCGTCACTCTGGTCGCGGTGCCCATTGCCGCCGCGTTGTCCGCGATTGCCTTCACCGGCGACCGGACCCTCGTATGGATCGGCGTTGCGGTGTGGGGCATCGTCAACGGAGTCCTCGACTCCACCGTGAAGTCAGTCGTCACCGAGCTGGTCCCGGTGCACACCCGGGCTGTGGCGTTCGGCTGGCTCGCCTTGTTGCGCGGTATCGCGTTGCTCATCGCCGGTGGGCTGCTCGGTGCGGTCTACGACATCTCCCCCACCTACACGATCGCGCTGATCGTGGTGGCGAACGTCGTCGCACTGATCGGTTTGGTGCCCATCCTGCGCAGGATTCAGCCGGCCATCCACTGAGTAGTCGCCTGCTGGGACACAGTTTCGGCCCACGGGCCGGCGTGCCTGTCAACCCCTACGTGCCCTGCCAGCGGGACGACCTGCAGAGCCGGAAATACCGATCGCTAACATGAATGCGCTGCTCAGCGCGATCGGCCAAGCGACCCGTAGGACAGATGAGTTGAATACACCAGAACTTGCCAATTGGAACACCCAGGAAGCCCTGGCGGAGGCGATGATTCCGATCGTCGGCACCTTGCACCGCACGCGCGGCGTCACCGTCCTGCTGCACAGCCGGTCGCTGGTGAACAAGTCGGTGATCAGCATCCTGCGCACCCACCGCTTTGCCCGGCAGATCGCCGGCGAGGAGCTCTCGGTGGTCGAGACCTTCCCGTTCCTGGAGGCTCTGGCGAATCTGGACCTGGGTCCGGCCAAGATCGACCTCGGCCTGCTGGTGCACGCCTACCGCGCCGACGAGCGTGGCCTTTCGGTAGCCGACTTCGTCGCCGACGCACTGTCCGACGTCACGGGCGACAACAAGGCCGAGCCGCAGGGCCCTCGTGACGTGGTGCTGTACGGCTTCGGCCGGATCGGTCGCCTCGTGGCCCGACTGCTGGTCGAGAAGGCCGGTGGCGGCAACGGCCTGAACCTGCGGGCCGTCGTGGTGCGCAGCGGTGGCGCCGACGACCTGAAGAAGCGCGCTTCGCTGCTGCGCCGCGACTCGGTCCACGGGCACTTCAACGGCACAATCAAGGTCGACAAGGAGAACAACCTCCTCATCGCCAATGGCAACGTCATCAAGTTCATCTACGCGAATGACCCGTCCGAGGTCGACTACACCCAGTACGGCATCAGCGACGCCATCCTGATTGACAACACCGGCAAGTGGCGCGACCGCGCCGGCCTCGAGCAGCACCTGCGTCCGGGCATCTCGAAGGTCGTCCTCACCGCACCGGGCAAGGGCGATGTGCCGAACATCGTGCACGGCGTCAACCACCTGGGCCAGGACGTCAACCAGCAGATCTTCTCGTGTGCGTCGTGCACCACCAACGCGATCGTGCCGCCGCTCAAGGCGATGGACGAGAAGTTCGGCATCATCCGTGGTCACGTCGAGACGGTCCACTCGTTCACCAACGACCAGAATCTGCTGGACAACTACCACAAGGCCGACCGTCGTGGCCGTTCCGCGCCGCTGAACCTGACCATCACCGAGACCGGTGCCGCCTCAGCCGTCGCCAAGGCGCTGCCGGAGCTCAAGGCCAAGATCACGGGTAACTCGATCCGCGTTCCTACCCCCGACGTGTCGATCGCCATCCTGAGCCTGCAGCTCAAGAAGGAGACGACGAAGGATGAGGTGCTCACGCACCTGCGTGAGACGTCGCTGTCGGGTCCGCTGAGCCGCAACCTCGACTACACCGCGGCGACCGACGCCGTGTCGAGCGACTTCATCGGTTCGCGTGCGGCGTCGATCATCGACGCCAACGCCGCCATCGTCGACGGCGATCAGGCGATCCTGTACTGCTGGTACGACAACGAATTCGGCTACTCGTGCCAGGTTGTTCGTGTCGTGCAGTTCCTTTCGGGTATCGAATACCCGACGTACCCGCGCAGCTGATCCACCTTCCGCCGAAACGGCATTCCGACAGACAAGTTCACGAGACTTGCTCTGCTGGAGTGCCGTTTCGGCGCTAGAGGGGCAGTCCGTAATGCGCGGCGATACCGGTCAGCAGCAACGTGATTCGATGCTGGAAGGCCTCGTCACCGAACGGGTCGTCACCCGATTTCGCGATGGCACGCAACGTGGGAAACTCCGACGGTGAACGTTTGGCGGTGAGCGCGAGAATCCGGGCCAACCATGGCTGCCCGCTCTCGGAGTACAGGTATTCGCGATGGGCCTCGGTGACACTGCCGACTGCCATGGTACTCACCGATGCCCATACCGCGAGGGCGTCGCTCGGCGACAAACCTTGCGCGGCAAGCGCTTCCACTGCATCGGCGGTGTACTCCATCTCGACGTCATGGCCGACCGCACCACTGACGAACTTCTCCACCAGCGCGGGTTCGGCGGCCAGCACCGACCGGATGTAGGACGCATAGTCGCGGAGCCAGGTCGCCCAGTGTCCGCCGGTGTACCGCGGCGGCGGTGAGTTCGTCAGGGCACTGACGGTGGCCAGGCGCAGCAGGTCGTGCTGGTTTTTCACGTGATGGTAGAGCCCCGGCAGGCTGATACCGAGATGCTCGGCGACCCGGCGCATGGTGGCGTTCTCGGTGCCGATCTCCAAAACCGCTGCGGCAATGGCACTCTGGTCGACACGCGGCGGCCGCCCCCGGCGGGGTGCTGCGTTGTTGACGCTCATCGGACTCTCCTGGCGACCACTTCCACATTCGGGGTTGACGATAACCGAGAGGACTTTTAATAATCAATATGAAAACTCGCCGGTACCCACAGAAACGACACGATGAACCGAGAAAACCGTCAGATCCTGCTGCGGCGCCGCCCCAACGGTCTGGTCTCCCCCGACGACACCGAGATGGTGACGGTGCCCGCACCCGTCCCCGCAGAGGGTGAAGCACTGCTACGGACGACCTATGTCGGCATCGACGCCGCTGCCCGCACCTGGCTGGACGGCGAACCCGGTTATCTCCCGGCGCTGGGGCTCGGTGAGGTGGTGCGCGTGGCCGGCATCGGCGAGGTCGTCGAATCTCGTTGCGATGCCTACAAAGTCGGTGACCTGGTCACCACGCTGACCGGCCTGCAGGACTATGCGATCATCCACGACGACCTGTTCAGCACGCCGGTCGTCGGGTACACCGACCCTCTCGCGGTGATGTCGATCTACGGCCCCACCGGGGCGACCGCCTACTTCGGCATGACGGGCGTCGGAAAGCCCCAACCCGGCGAGACGGTCGTCGTCTCGGCCGCCGCGGGCGCCACCGGATCGGTGGCCGGGCAGATCGCCAAGATCGCCGGCGCGCGCGTCGTCGGCATCGCAGGCGGCCCGGAGAAGTGTCGCGTCGTGGTCGAGGAGTTCGGGTTCGACGCCTGCGTCGACTACAAGGCCGACGATTTCCCGGCCGCCTTGAAGGCGGCCTGTCCGGGCGGCATCAACGTCTACTTCGACAACGTCGGTGGCGACATCCTCAATGCCGCGCTCGGCAATCTCGCCCACCGGGCGCGGGTGGTCATGTGCGGCATCATCACGACGTACCTCAACGGCGACCACCCCGGTCCGTCCAACTACGTGAATCTGCTGTCCACGGCCTCGACGATGCAGGGCTTCATCGCACTCGAGGAGTGGGCGCGGTTCGACGAGGCCTTCGCCGCGCTGAGTGGCTGGGAGCAGCAGGGCCTGCTGGTGCATCGCGAAACCGTTTACGAGGGACTGGAATCCAGCATCGACGCGCTGAACGGCCTGTTCACCGGGGCGAACATCGGCAAGATGCTGGTGAAGATCAACGACCCGGAACGGTGACGCCGCCGTGCTGACGCCCTTTGACGACTATCCGATTCACGCCTCGGCAGACCCGGTAGGCGTGCCGGCCAGCGGCGACCCCAACCACTACGACCGCTACTGGTTCAACGGCCACCAGCGTGACGGCGATTTCTACTTCGGTGCGGCCATGGGGCACTACCCCGTTCGCGGCATCATCGACGCCGCGTTCAGTGTCGTGAAAGACGGTGTCGAACATTCGATCTTCGCCTCGGGCGCGATGCCCCTGGACCGGTCGGCGACCATCGGCCCTTTCCGCGTCGAAGTCGCCGAACCATTGCGGACCATCCGCTATGTCGTCGAGGACAACGAGCAGAACATCTCCTGCGACCTGACCTTCCGAGCCACCACTGTGGCCGTCGAGGAGCCACGTCAACAGCGACGCACCGCTGAAGGCATCGTGCTGACCGACCACACCAGGCTGACGCAATGGGGGTCGTGGGAAGGGATCATCAGCGTCGACGGCGAGGACCTTGCGGTCAGGGCCGGTGAGGTGCCGGGGACCCGGGATCGGTCGTGGGGCATCCGTCCGGTCGGCGAACAGCTCGCCGTGTTGCGCCAACCCATGCCGTTCCAGGTCTTCTGGCTCTGGGCGCCATTGCATTTCGGAGACCGATTCACCCACTACGCGTTCCATGAGCATGAGGACGGCCGCCGGTGGCTGGAGACTGCCGCGGTCCTGGACCCGCTGCCGGACGGTGCGTCACCGTCCAGTCGCGTCGGCGTACGCGAGTGTTACGACATCGGCTACGAACTGGACTGGGAGCCCGGGCGGCGTGAAATCCGGCGGGCCCACCTGTGGTTCACCGATCCCATCGAGGGCGAGACACACATCGAACTGGAGAAGCTCTATACGTTCCGGATGCGCGGCATCGGCTACTGGCACCCGCACTGGGGCCACGGCTCCAATCATGGCCCGTACGAAATCGGCAGGGAATCAATCCGGTTGGGCGATTTCGATCCGACGGACTTCACGTCGCTGCACCTGCAGAACGTCGTGAAGGCGACCATGGGTGAGCGCACCGGGATCGGCGTCGTCGAACAGATCGCCATCGGTCCGCACACCCCGTCGGGACTCACCGGATTCCTGGACGGCTACCAGGGCTGACCCGGCACGGCAAAGATCTCCCCCGCTGACGCGACCGTCAGTGGCGTACGGCACAGTAGACCCCGGATCGGGGGCAGTCTCTTGCCGCATCACCAGAAGGAGGGGTCGAGTTGTCTGACACGAGTGTGGTGGCACCGGTACTGCCGGACGGTGGCGTGTTGCCGTTCCCGCCGGTTCCATCCGCCAGCATCGCCGGCCGGACGCTGCAGGAGTCGACGTACCAGCCGCGGACCGTCCCCAAGCGGTTGCACGACGACACCCCCAACATCGTCATCGTCCTCATCGACGACGCCGGTCCCGGGCTGCCGTCCACTCTCGGTGGTGAAGTGACCACCTCGACACTCGACCGGGTGTGCGCGGAAGGCGTCTCGTACAACAGGTTTCACACCACGGCCATGTGCTCGCCGACGCGGGCCTCGCTGCTGACGGGTCGCAACCATCACGAGATCGGCAACGGGCAGATCGCCGAACTCGCCAACGACTGGGACGGGTACGCGGGCAAGATTCCGCGGTCCAGCGCGACGGTCGCCGAAGTTCTCAAACAGTACGGCTACGCCACCTCGGCTTTCGGCAAGTGGCACAACACCCCGGCAGAGGAAACCACCGCGGCCGGCCCGTTCGAGAACTGGCCCACCGGTTTGGGTTTCGAATACTTCTACGGCTTTCTCGCCGGTGAGGCGTCTCAGTACGAACCCAACCTGGTCCGCAACACCACGGTGGTCGCCCCGCCGAAGACTCCCGAAGAGGGCTACCACCTGTCGGAAGACCTCGCCGATGACGCCATCTCGTGGCTGCGCCGGCACAAGGCCTTCAATGCCGACAAGCCGTTCTTCATGTATTGGGCGAGCGGCTGCCTGCACGGCCCGCACCACATCATGAAGGAATGGGCGGACAAGTACGCGGGCAAGTTCGACGACGGCTGGGATGCCTACCGGCAGCGGGTCTTCGAGCGGGCCAAGGAAAAGGGCTGGATTCCGCAGGACTGCGAACTCACCGAACGCGACGAGACCCTGCCGGCGTGGGACGACATCCCCGAGGACGAGAAGCCGTTCCAGCGGCGCCTGATGGAGGTCGCCGCCGGCTACGCCGAGCACGTCGACGTGCAGGTCGGCCGGATCGCCGACGAACTCGATGCCCTCGGCTACGGCGACAACACCCTGTTCCTGTACATCTGGGGCGACAACGGTTCCTCCGGCGAAGGCCAGAACGGCACCATCTCAGAGCTGTTGGCGCAGAACGGAATTCCCACGACGGTGCGCCAGCACATCGACGCGCTCGATGAGCTCGGCGGGCTGGACGTCCTGGGCTCTCCCCTGGTCGACAATCAGTACCACGCGGGCTGGGCCTGGGCCGGCAGCACGCCGTACAAGGGCATGAAGCTGCTGGCGTCGCATCTGGGCGGCACCCGGAATCCGCTGGCGGTGCGCTGGCCCGCGAAGATCGCCGCCGACACCGTGCCGCGCGACAACTTCCTGCACTGCAACGACATCGTGCCGACGATCTACGAGGTGGTCGGCATCGAGCCGCCGCGCACCGTCTACGGCGAACCGCAGATGCCGCTGGCCGGCGCCAGCTTTGCCCGCACCCTCGCCGACCGGAACGCGCCGGGCGGCAAGAAGACTCAGTACTTCGAGATCATGGGCAGCCGGGCGATCTATCACGACGGCTGGATCGCGTCGGCGCGTGGGCCGCGGTTGCCGTGGGTGCCGGGGCAACCCCCGGGCATCGCGACGTGGACGCCCGATCAGGATGTCTGGGAACTGTACAACCTGGACGAAGACTGGTCGCAGGCCAACGATCTCGCCGCGCAGCTGCCGGAGAAGCTCGCGCAGATGCGGGAGATGTTCGCCATCGAAGCGGCCCGAAACGCCGTGCTGCCGGTCGGCGGCGGGCTGTGGGTTCCGGTGTACCACCCGGAATTGCGGATCGCGCCGCCGTTCCGGGAGTGGCACTTCTCCGGCGACATGATCCGCATGCCCGAGTTCTGCGCCCCGGCACTGGGCAACAAGAACAACGTGGTGACCATCGACGCCGACGTCCCGGAGAACGCATCCGGGGTCCTGTACGCCCTTGGCAGTGGCGCCGGCGGCCTGACCTGCTACCTCGAGAACGGCCACGTCCGCTACGAGTACAACCTGTTCATCCTGCAACGCACCAAGATTCAGTCCGACGCCGCCGTCGCGCCCGGCCGGCACACCATCACGGTCACCACCCAGTACGCCGAGCTGCGTCCCGGTGGCCCGCTGGACATCACCGTCGCGGTCGACGGCGAGACGGTGGCCGCCGGACAGGTGCCGATCAGCGCCCCGCTGCTGTTCACCGCGAACGACTGCCTCGACATCGGCACCTGCCTGGGGTCACCCGTGTCGATGGACTACCGCGAACGCGCGCCCTTCCCCTTCGAAGGACACATCCACCACGTCCACGTCGCCTACACGTAAGGCGGACGCCGTCCTGCCACGGCCCGCGCCATTGCGGACCGTGGCAGGACGCCCCCGAGTCGGGTCAGGTCACCACGTCACCGACGTTTCGACGTGGCCGATCTCCGACTTCTGCTTACCGCCGGCGTCGTGGCAGGACAGCACGACGTTGTAGGTGGAGAAAGTCGGTGCACCACTGAAAGTCTCGGTGTGGTTCCCGTTGGCGGGGACGCTGAACTGCCGGGTGGTCTTGCGCGGCACCAACGGATTCACCGAGTTCGTGGTGGCGACATAGTTGCACGTTGCCGCGAGATTCGACGTGTTCGAGACATTGAAGGCAATACTCGTCGCACCCGGAGCGCCGAACGACGCCTGAATCGCGTTGGTCACCTCGGGAATCGGGGCGCACTGTTGGCCGGCATGCACCGTCGGGGTCGGCGACCCGTCCGGGCATTTGATGTCCGCCAAGGGTGCTGCCTCACACTGTTGTCCCGCAGGCACCGTCGAAGTCTTCGATCCCGGCGGGCAATTCACCGGCGCCTCCTGCGGTTTTGCGGGCGGGGTGTAGTTGTAGTCGGCCCACGGCCCGCACCAGTCGCCTTCGAAGTCCTTCTTGCGGCAGCCCTGGACGCCGATCTTGAAAGCCTTGCCGCCGTTGTCATGTCCCCACCGTGCGGTGGCGCCGTTGATGCATTTGAATTCGTATTCGGACTGGATGCCGTTCCACATGATGTGTACCGCGTCGATGACGTAGTCACCGTGCACGCGAGCACATCCGCCGATGATGCACGTGACGTGGACGTCGCTGTCGGGCGTACAGTTCGCGGTGAGCCCGTTCGACAACTGATCGGCGCTCGCCGCCGGCGGCAGCATCAGACCGAACGTGCACAGACACGCGACCAGAATCGGCGTGACGATGCGTCTCAGATTTCGCCTTCGACTGGGCATGACATCTCCTCGGGCAGCGGAACATGGCAGACGGATCGCGGTGCGCTGGCCAGCTCGAACCACGGTTCGACGCTACGTCCGCGTCACGGCCCGGCAAATAAGGGAACTCCCTATGATGTGCCCGCCGCCGTCAGGCCGGCCGGATCACCGCTCGATCGAATGCACCAGGTCGATGGCGGCACCGAGCGTGGTGAACCGTTCCTCGAGAGTGTCACCCGCCGGGTAAATCCGGACGGTGTCGACGCCGGCATCGCACCACACCTGAAGGCGATCGCGCACCATGTCCGCGGTGCCGATCAAGGTGGTGGCCAGGATCATCTCGTCGGTGATCAGCGCCGCCGCACCGTCGCGGTCACCGGACTGCCAGCGTTCCCGGACCGCGGCCGCGACCTCGGCCCAGCCCTGCCGGCTGTACGCCTGGTTGTAGAAGTTGGTCGAGGCCGAACCCATCCCACCGAGGCTGAACGCCAGCTCGGACTTCCGGGCGTCGATCAGCGTCTTGAGATGGGCCTCGTCGCGGGCGAACGACACCTCGGCGCCCTGGCAGATGTCGAGATCGGCACGCGCGCGGCCTGAGCGCCCGAGACCGTCGTCGAGGTGGGCGAAGTAGGCGTCGTCGGCACCTTCGGGGACGAAGCTGGTGCCGAGCCAGCCGTCGGCGACCTCGCCGGTGAGCCGCAGCATGGCGGGTGTGAGACTCGCTATGTAGAGCGGCATTTCGTGCTCCGCCCGCATCGACAGGCGCATCGGCTTCACGTCACCGCCCGGCAGCGGAATCTGGAACTGGCTGCCGCTGTGCGTGACCCGCTCGCCCGCGACAACTTGCCGGATGATGTCGATGGTCTCCCGCATCCGGCCCAGCGGCTTGGCGAACGGTACGCCGTGCAGTCCCTCGATGACCTGGGGTCCCGATGCGCCGAGGCCCAGCAGGAAGCGCCCGCCCGACAGATTCGACAGCGTGATCGCGGCCTGGGCGATGGCCACCGGCGTCCGGGTGCCGAGCTGAATGATGCCCGAGCCCAACAACATCCGTTCCGTGCACGCGGCGTAGTACCCGAGTGCCGACGGCGCGTCGGATCCCCACGCCTCGGCGACCCAACAGATGTCCAGGCCCAACTTCTCGGCCTCGGAGACGAAAAGCCTTTGATAATTCCAGTTTCCGAGGCTCGCAGCCTCGACCGTCGTCGCGGCGCGCATCAGCTCTCGGCCCGCTGCTTGATGTACGCCAGCGCGCACTGCATCCCGGACTCGAATTCGCGCAGCCGGTTGAAGACGATCTTCTGTTCCTTGTCGGGCATCCGGGCAATCGCCAGAGACAACCCTGACGGTGCGGGGCCCATCTGGGCCCATTCCGCCAACCGGGTCCCGGTGCCGTCGGGTTGCAGGCTCAGGCGCCACGTTGCGGTCGGGTTGCCGGCATCGCCGATGGCCCAGGCCATCACATGTTGTGGTTCGTACTCGACGATCTCGCACTCCGTCGACCACTCCCCGAGTGCGGGATGGCTGTTGTGGCCGACGAAACGGGCACCCACACGCGGTGCGTCACAGTCCCCGAGCCATTCGACCCGCTGCAGCTCGGGGCTGCACTCGGGCATCACCGTGATGTCCGACGCCACTTCCCAGACCCGTGCCACGGGCGCGTCGATCCACGTCGACACCTCGACGGTCGGGGCGTCGGCATACACCGCACCGGTCCATTCCATGGTCTCAACTTCCCTTCGGGGTAGGTGCGCCTGCGGCAAAGAGCGTCCGGGCTGCCAACAGCAACTTCAGTTCGGCGTTGACATCATCGAGCGGCTGCAGGCTCGACGTGGCCCGGCACATGGTGATGGCACCTTCGATGGCACCGAGCGACATGGTGGCCAGTCGGCGGGCAACCACGGTGCCGACGCCGTCGGCCACCAGACAGTCGGTGACCAGCTGGTGCCAGGTGCGGAAGATCTGATTGGCGTGCTGCGCCAGCGCCGAACCCGGTGCGGCGCTGACGGCAATGGACACCACCGGGCAGCCGACCGCAAAGTTGTTCTGGCCCAGCAGCTTCCGCCAGAATCCGGTCATGGCATCGACGACGGCCGCCGGGCCGTCCGGTGCCGCCCTGGAGATCAGCCGGGAGATGGCATCACCGCTGAGCTGCGCGGCCTCGTCGATGATCTGAGCGCGCCCGCCGGGAAAGTGATGGTAGATGGAGCCTCGCGGCGCGCCGCTGCGGCTCAGCACATCGTCGAGCGTGACACCGTCGACGCCCCGCTCACGCAGCAGTTCGACGGCGGCGACCACCATCGACTGGCGAGTGTCGGGCGGCATGGGGCGACTCCTGACGGGCGGAACGATTGACTCGAATTATGATCGTGTTCATATCGAGGAGTCAAGAACCGCCCGCATCCGACGCGTGCGAGCAGTATGGACGTGCGTCAACGCACCCGAATATGAGGCGATTCATAACCGGCCGCGTGGCGCCCGGCGCTTACAGCGAACCGTCCAGATAGGCGGCTCTGCAGGCGCGGCGCGCCAGCTTCCCGCTGGTGGTGCGCGGGATGCCGCCGGCAGGCAGCAACCGGACCTCGGCGACGGTCACGCCATGACGCTCCGAAACGAGCGCATGGACCGACTCGATCGCGGGCCGGGGATCATGGCGCGCCGTGCCCGAGGCACGTTCGGCGATGATCACGAGCTGTTCGCCATCCTCGCCCGGCACGGTGAAGGCGGTCACGTAGCCGCGCCGCACCAATGGTGACGCGTCGGCGGCCGTCGTCTCGATGTGCTGCGGATAGTGGTTCTGCCCACTGATCGTGATGACGTCGGCGAGACGACCCGTGACGTACAACTCGCCGTCGAGGTAGAAACCCAGATCACCTGTCCGCAACCAGGATCCGTCGACATCGGCGCCGTCGGCGTGACTGTTCAGCGGCAAGGTGCTGCGCAGCCGAGCGTGGAAAACCTCTCGGGTCTCCTCTGGCCGGCCCCAATAACCACGGCCGATGTTGTTGCCCTGCAACCAGATCTCGCCGACGCGACCGTCGGGCTGTTCGGTTCCGGTGACCGGGTCCGCCAGCACCACCCAGAGACTGCTCGCCGGCTGCCCGCACGCCACCTGCGCGACCGCGCCCGGTGCGTCCTCGGCCACCGGCACCGCCACACCGGACGCCAGCTGCGCGCGGTCGAAGTACCGCACCGTCGCCTCCGCGTCGGGCGCGATGTTGGACACGAAAAGTGTTGCCTCGGCAATGCCATAGGACGGCTTGATCGCCGTCTTCGGGAGTCCATACGATTCGAAGACCGCGTTGAAGCTCTTGATGGCGTCCATGCTGACGGGCTCCGAGCCCACGATCATCACCACGTTCGCCAGGTCGATGTCGTCACCCGGGCTCGGCGCACCACGATGCGCCGCCCATTCGTAAGCGAAATTCGGTGCCGCGGTGACCACTCGGCCGACCTTCGAGCCGTCCGACAACGCCTGGATCCACCGCAACGGCCGGCGGACGAACGCCGTCGGCGACATCAATGTCGAGTGCCCGCCGTACACGGTGGGAAAGCCGATCATCGACAGACCCATGTCGTGATACAACGGCAGCCAGCTGACGCCGTGGGTGTTGCGATCCAGCATGTCGATGGACAGGATCATCTGAATCAGGTTGGTGCCCACCGCTTTATGGGTGATCTCCACGCCGACGGGCGGGCGGGTCGCCCCCGAGGTGTACTGCAGGTGCGAGACATCGTCGATCTCGAGGTGGACGGGTTCGAACGAAACGCCCTCGTCGTCCGGCACCTCGTCGATGGCGACGACTGCCGGCGTGCCCAGGTCCGGATGCGCGGCGAGGAATTCAGTGACGGCCGGCCGCGCCGCCGCCGTCGTCACGATCGCTGCCGGTCGCGCATCGTGGAGTGCGGTGTCCAACCGCTCGGCATGCCCCGGCAATTCGGGCGCGAACAGCGGTACCGCGATGGCGCCGGCCTTGATCGCCGCGAAGAACCCGGCGACATATTCGAGGCCCTGTGGCGCCATGATGGCAACGCGGTCACCGCGCTCGGTGACGGACTGCAGCCGGGCCGCGATGGCCGCCAGTCGCACCCCGAGTTGGGCCCAGGTCACTTCGTAAGTCCGCGCTTCGGTGCCGGAGTAGTCGAGGTAGCGGTATGCCACCATGTCGGGGAGATGCGCGATGTTCCCATCGATCAGGGCGATCAGCGTCGCGCCGGGCGGCAGCGTCACCGCCCCCGATTCGTCGACGCAGTCCTCGATCTGGAAAAGGCCGCTGCCCGGTGTCATGGGTCCAGCCTATGCGCACCCTTGAAAATGGCTGCGCCGCTACACATCTATCTGTAGTTGTTCACCGCCGCGACCACTCGTCGGCCAACAACTCGTAGGAGCGCACCCGGTCCTGGTGGTCGTGGGTGATGGTGGTGATGATTAATTCGTCGGCCCCGGTCGCGTCGCGTAGCCGTTCCAGCTTGTCGGCGACCTGTGCGGCGGTCCCCACGAACTGGGTGTCCACCCGGTCCGCGACGAGCTCACGATCGGCGGCCGTCCAGGTGTGCGTCCGCGCTTCGGCCGGGGTCGGGAACGGGATGGCGCCTTCGGCGGTGCGGATGCTGCGCACCCACAGGCCGTATCCGGTGGCGAGTTCGCGGGCCGTGGCCTCGTCGTCGGCGACGACGACATCCGCCGACACCGCGACGTACGGCTCGTCGAGTTCGGTCGATGGACGGAACGCGGCCCGGTAGGCGTCGGTCGCCTCGAGGACCGACGATGGTGCGACGTGGTAGTTGCTGGCGAACCGCAGTCCTCTGGTCCCGGCGACCTCGGCGCTCTCACCGCCGCTGCTGCCCAGGATCCAGATCTGGAGGTCGGCGCCTTCCCCGGGCACGACCTGCGCCGCCAAGCCGTCGGCGTCGCGGTAGACGCCGGCGATCAACGCCAGGATGTCGCTGATCTGGTCGGTGTAGTCCTGCGATTGCGCGCCGGGCAGCTGCAGGAGTGCCCGTTGGAGGGCGAACCGGGGTGACTGCAACAGCGGGCGCGGATCGAACTTCGGTGGAATCAGCAGCCCGCGCGCGCCGTTGCGGACACTCGGAGCGCCCACCGCGGCACCCACCGGGACTTTCGGTTCCCGCGGCTTACCACCGGAGCGCCCCAGGCCGAGGTCGAACCGGCCCGGGTGCAGCGCGTCGAGCAGACCGAACTCCTCGACAGTCGCCACCGCGGTCCGGTGACCCATCTGCACCGCCCCCGAGCCCAGTCGGATCGTGGAGGTCTCCGCCGCGGTCAGCGCGAGCAGCACAGCCGGCGAGGTGCCGGCGATACCGGGATTGAGGTGGTGTTCGGCGAACCAGTAACGCGCGTAGCCGAGGGCCTCCGCGCGCTTGGCGAGGTCGATGCTGTTGCGTAGCGCCTGCGGCGCAGTCGAACCCGACGAGATCGGCACCAGATCGAGCACGGTCAGTGGAGTCGCCATGAGCTACGACGCCACTTCTGCGGAGACGTTGGTGCGCACCGCCGGCCGCGGCAGCGGCGCCAGTCCCAGGTGGTCGCGCAGTGTGGTGCCCGTGTAGTCGGTGCGGTACGTGCCGCGCTCCTGCAGCAGTGGCACCACCCGGTCGACGAACGGGTCGAGGCCGCCGGGCGTGATGTGCGGGACGAGGATGAATCCGTCGCTGGCATCGGCCTGGACGTATCGGTCGATCGTCGCCGCGATGGTGTGGGGCGATCCGATGAACGATTGCCGCCCGGTGACTTCGACGATCAGCTCGCGCGTGGTGAGGTTCTGCGCCTCGGCCTTGGCCCGCCACTCGGCGGCGATCGCGAGCGGGTCCCGGAACATGCGCACGCTGGCCCGGCCGCGCGCGATGGTGTTCTCCCCCACGACGGGATCCACCGCCGGCAGCGGCCCGTCCGGGTCATGGTCGGACAGGTCGCGGTTCCAGAGCTGTTCGAGGAACTTGATCGCGGTCTGCCCGGACACCTGGGCGAGCCGGACCTCGTGCGCGAGGTCGGCCGCCTCGTCATCGGTGTCACCGATCACGAACGTCGCGGCCGGGAGGATGAGTAACTCGTCATGGCGCCGGCCGTAACGTGCCAACCTGCCCTTGACGTCGGTATAGAACGCCTGCCCGGCCTCCAGCGTGCTGTGCCGCGAGAAGATGGCGTCGGCAGCGGATGCCGCGAACTCGCGGCCCTCGTCCGAGTCGCCCGCCTGGAAGATCACCGGGCGCCCCTGCGGGCTGCGTGGCACGTTGAACCGGCCGTGGATGTCGAAGTGGCTGTCCGTGTGCGCGAACGCGCCGGCATCGGGTTCGGACAGGAACACGCCGCTCGTCTTGTCCGCCACGATTTCGTCGCCGCGCCACGAGTCGAACAGCTCCAGCGCCGTCTGCAGGAATGTCTTGGCCCGTTCGTAGCGCTGGTCCTCCGCCAGGAACCCGCCGCGGCGAAAGTTCTCGCCCGTGAACGCATCCCACGAGGTGACGACGTTCCAGGCCGCACGGCCGTCAGAGAGATGATCCAGGGAGGCGAACTGCCGGGCCACCTCATAGGGTTCGTTGAACGTCGAATTGATGGTGCCCGTCAAGCCGATTCGCTCCGTCACCGCGGCCAGCGCGGCCAGCACGGTGAAGGTGTCCGGACGCCCGACGACGTCGAGGTCGTAGATCTGGCCGTTCTGTTCGCGCAGGCGCAAGCCCTCGGCCAGGAACAGGAAATCGAATTTCCCGCGCTCGGCCGTCCGCGCGAAGTGCTCGAACGAACTGAACTCGATGTGGCTGCCCGCCGCCGGGTCACTCCACACCGTGGTGTTGTTGACGCCCGGAAAGTGCGCAGCGAGGTGAATCTGCTTGACTGGCTTGCTCATTGGCTGCTCCTTGCGTAACGGTTGGACGGGCGCGGCAACCCGAGCAGGCCACGCAACGTGTTCGCTTCGTACCCGTCGCGGAAGAGTCCGCGGCGCCGCAATTCGGGCACCAGTTGTTCGGTGATCTGGACCAGGTCGTGCGGCAGAGCCGCCGGCCGCAGCCGAAATCCCGTCAGCCCGGCGCCGTGCCACTCCGTCAGCAGGTCGGCCAATTGCGCGGCGGTTCCGGCGAACACTGTTGCATCACTGCGGTATTCGACACCGGC
Source organism: Mycobacterium toneyamaense (assembly GCF_055384815.1). Lineage (NCBI taxonomy): Bacteria > Bacillati > Actinomycetota > Actinomycetes > Mycobacteriales > Mycobacteriaceae > Mycobacterium > Mycobacterium toneyamaense. The sequence continues at coordinate 3,141,062 of NZ_AP040333.1, read as the reverse complement.
GACGTCATCGAGCCGGCGCCGGCGGGCCTGCGCCGCCGGCGCACTGTCATCGAGAAACACCACCACATCGCCGAAGATGTGGATCGTCTCGGAACCGCGGCCGGCGTCGTGTTGCAACCCACGGATTTCCTCGACGACAGCTACGGCCTGTGCGGCGTCGCCAGGGGTGACGAACCCGAGGTCCGCGCTGCCGGCGATCAGCTCGTGGGCAGCGCGGCCGTGGCCCAATGCCGCGACGATCGGCTGCCCCTGCGGTGGGCGCGGCGTGATGGACGGACCCTTGACCGAGAACCAGCGGCCACTGAAGTCGATGTAGTGCAGCTTGTCGCGATCAATGAAGCGGCCGGTGGCGGCATCGCGGATCTCGGCGTCGTCCTCCCAGCTGTCCCACAGCCGGCGCAGCACCTCGACGTAATCGGCGGTCTCGGCGAAATACTCGTCGGTCCGCGACCGGGACGCAGCCTCACGTCGCCCGAAGTGCGCGGCGACATCCGGGCGGCCGGCGATCTGGACGCGCACACCGGCCCGGCCGGCACTCACGTAATCGAGCGTCGCGATGGACTTCGACACATGGAACGGCTCGGTGTGGGTGACGACGGCCGTGGGCACCAACCCGATCCGCTGGGTACGGGGCGCGACCCGCGCCGCGATCAACACCGCGTCCAACCGGCCACGGACCCGATCGACGCGCTGGTCGGGCACGAAGGGGTCGTCGGACTGGACTGCCAACGAGTCCTCGACGGTCACGAAGTCCAATGCACCGCGTTCGGCCTCGAGGACCAGGTCGGTCCAGTAGCCGGCGCCGAAGAGATCGGCGGATCGCGCGTCGGGTTCGCGCCACGCGGCCGGGTGCCAGCCGGCGCCGTCCAGCGCCACGGCCAGATGGATTCGGCTCGACGAATGAGGCATCGCAACCTGCCTTCCTGACGGGGTACGACCACTCTGCCGAGCCGCGCGCAGATCGCGGCGGTTGCGGCAGTGTCCGCGCCAGGGCAGGGAATAGTCGGCCGATCGGTCGGCACATCCGGTAGACGGACGCTCAGCCGTCGCACCGGCCGGCCGGAGATCAGGCCGGCGGGATCGTCGATGCCCGCCGGAGCGGCCGTTGGCGTGTGCGCTGGGGCATCAAAAAGGCTCTATGCCAACGTCTTTGCGACGTGCGGCAGTCGACGGCGTCTGAACCTGGCGCGCCTCGCGGCGAGTGCCGGGGACCCGGGACAGATCACTGGGATGCGAGTTTTCGCGCGGGGCCTGCCGCGTCTGCACGACCCCAGAGGTATCGCGATGCTCCTGAAATCATCAGGATTCCAAACCGGGCTAGCGGATGCCGCGGACCAGCCGGCCCGGCCGCGCGCCGGTGTCGATGCCGTGCCGTCGGGTGACGGTGCCGCTGACGATCGTCGCGTCGTACCCACTTGCGCCCTGCACCAAGCGTTTTCCCCCGGCGGGCAGATCGTGCACCATCTTCGGCGCGTGCAGCGTCAGCGCGTCCAGATCGATGACGTTGACGTCCGCCTTCTTGCCGACGGCGATGACGCCACGGTCCGACATCCCGTACAGCTGGGCGGTGTCATGCGACTGCTTGCGGATGACGTACTCCAGCGGCAGCTTCTCACCGCGATGGCGGTCCCGGGCCCAGTGCGTCAGCAGAAACGTCGGGTACGACGCGTCGCAGATCATGCTGCAGTGCGCGCCGCCGTCCGACAGCCCGAGCACCCCGGCCGGATGCGTGAGCATCTCGCGGATGGCGTCATGGTTGCCGTCCGAGTAGTTGAACATCGGGTACATCAGCATGGCGCCGGCGTCGGCTTCCAGCATCAGGTCGTACATCGCGGCCAGCGGGTCCACGCCGCGGCGCTCCGCGATCGCCGCCACGGTGCGCTCGACCGTCGGCTCGTAATCCGGCGGTTCGCCGATGTGGTACAGGCGATTTGCCGCATTCTGCGCCAGCATGAACATGCCGTCGAACAACTTCGTGGGATCGATCGGCAGGTCTTCCTCCGCCAGGATCGCGGCCCGCACCGTGGGCTCGGCCAGCTTCTCGGCGAGCTCCTCGCGCGTGCACTCGGCGACCAGCCGGCGGTACGTCGGCCGGTGGGTGAACGCGTGGTGGCCGGGGAAGCCCAGCAACATGCCGAACGGCCGCGCCGCCACCTGCGGGAACAACCGGCTGCCCGCCTGGTGCGCGGCCGCCGACAGATCGAGCTGCTCACGCCACAGATTGGGGTCGGCGTCGACCTGGATGAGCGCGAAGCTCAGGGCACAGTCGATCTCCTCTCCCAGCCGGCGCATCCACTCGAGTTCCTTGCGCGGCGCGACGATGTCCTCGCCCGCCGCGCCCTGCGGGGCCAGCTCGAAGACGGCCGCCCCACCGGCCGCGGTGGCCCGGCCCAGGGCGAACAACTCGTCTTCCGCGGCGAAGGTGCCGGGCACGGGTTCGCCGTCCATGGCACGGTGTGCCAACGTGCGTGACGACGAAAAGCCCAGGGCCCCGGCCTCGATCGCGTCCTGGACCAGTTTGGCCATGGCCTTGATGTCGTCGGCGGTGGCCGGTTCGTTGCGGGCGCCGCGCTCCCCCATGGCGTACGCGCGGACCGCGCCGTGCGCGATCTGGGTGCCCATGTCGACGGCCAGTTCACGCTGCCCGACGACGTCGAGGTACTCGCCGAAACTCTCCCAGCCCCACGTGATGCCCTCGGTCAGGGCAGTGCCGGGGATGTCTTCGACGCCCTCCATGAGCGCGATCAGCCATTCCTCCTGGCCGGGGCGCACCGGCGCGAAACCGACGCCGCAGTTGCCCGCGACCACCGTCGTCACGCCGTGGTTGCTCGACGGCTCCAGCACGCTGTCCCAGCTCACCTGGCCGTCGTAGTGGGTGTGGATGTCCACGAACCCGGGAGCGACGATCTTGCCGGTGGCATCGATGGTCTCGGCCGAATCACCGGACAGCACAGGGTCGTTCGGACCGCGGCGGTGAACCTCGACGATCTTGCCGTCCTTGATCGCGACGTCGGCGGTGAACCGGTCGGCGCCGGTGCCGTCGACGACGGTGCCACCGGTGATCTTCAGATCGAACACATCTGCTCCCTCGTTGCTGCCCGCGAACATCCGTCGGCGGCAGTACTGTAACAGTGTTACACCGTGATGGGCGGCAGATCCAGAGACTGGACGCAGCCCTGGTGTGATTAGGTGTTCGGCAAGGCTGAAGGAGGTGGTCATGGCTGAGGCAACCCAGCGCGGGTCCGATGGTCCGTCGAAACCTGTTGACGCTCAACTCATTCTGGATACCGCCGCGGCGCTGCTGGAACGCGACGGTGTCGAGGGCTTCTCCATGCGCAGCCTGTCCGAGCATCTCGGCGTCGCCGTCACCTCGATCTACTGGCACGTCGGCGGCCGGGACAAGCTGTTCGACCACCTGATCGACCGGCTGATCGAGGTGATGGCGAGCCTGCCCGCCACCGGCGACACGCCGGCCGATCGCATCGCATCCCTGGCCCGCGCACAGCGCACCGCGCTCATCGAACGCCAGCACCTGATGGCGATCGCGCACGAACGCGACCGGACGCCATCACTGTTCCAGCCGGTGCAGCAGACCCTCGCCGCCGAACTTGCCGCACTGGGGATCACCGGCAATCAGGCGGCCCTGGCCTTGCGGTCCATCGAGGTACACGTGATTTCGTCTGCGCTGATGCAGTTTTCGGCCATCCGCAGCGGCGAGCACGAGGAAGAGGACCCCTCACTGTGGGGCGACGATTGGCCGGATCAGAAACTGGTCGACGCCCTGCGCTCGCCGACCGACTACGACGCGGTGTTCGAGTACGGACTGGCCGCGCTCCTCGCCTCACTGGGGTGATTTGTGCACGAAAATCCGCGGCGAGCGCGGAAAATCGTGCACAAATCACTTGGTGGCGAACCGGCGGGTGCGCAGCTTGGGGATCGCCTGCTCGCTGAGGACGCGGGCGCGTTCGGCCATGGCGCCGGCGACGGCGTCGGGGTGGGTGGTCAGATAGAAGCCGCCGGCCGCCGACTGGTCGAAGATGGCCGCGGCCGCGGTGAGCGGGTCCATGGCAGAGAGTTGGTGCATCGCCGCGCGCTCGGACTCTGAGGCGTCGGCGGCGTCCCCGCTTCCACTGTCGACACCGCCGGCCGCCGTGAAGATGTTGGATTGCACCGGTCCGGGCAGCACCGCCTGCACGGTGACGTGGTCGTCGTGGCCGGCGAGCTCGACCTCGACGCGCAGGCACTCGGTGAGTGCGAGCACGGCGTGCTTGCTGACGATGTACGGCGCCTGCAGCTGCACCGTCGACACGCCACCGACGGACGACATGTTCCACACCCACGCGGGTTCGTCGGACGCCAGCATGGCGGGCAGGAAGGCCCGTACGCCGTGGAAGACGCCGCTGACGTTGATGTCCATGACGCGCTCCCAATTGGCGACCGGGGTATCCCACAAGTACCCGAACTGCTCGATGCCGGCGTTGTTCACCAGCAGGCGCACCGGCCCGATCTCGCGGTTGACCCGGTCGGCCAGGGCCTGCACGGCCTCGGCATCGCGGACATCGCACACCGCGTCGACGGCGGTTGCACCGGCAGCGGACAGTTCATCGCGCAGGGCGGCGACCGCGGCGGCGTCGACGTCGGCGAGCACCGTCGTCATCCCGAGCTCGGCGGCGTACCTGGCCAGTCCGGCCCCGATGCCCGAGCCGGCACCCGTGATGACCGCGATCCCACCACCGAACAGTTCCTGTGCACCCATGGCCGAAGTAAATCGCAGGGCGCGGGCCCGGACGGCCCGAACGTCCGATCAGTGGAATGCCGGTCAGGCCGGCTGGACCTCGACCTCGGCTCTCGGCGCCGCGCGCAGCACGCACCGCGCATATCCGATCCAGCTCACCACGCAGGCCACGAAGCCGATGACGATCATCGGCGTGACCGCCTGACCGAGAACCACTGCGACGGAATCACTTCCGGCCAGCCGCCGGTCGACCGCGCCGCCCGTCATCAACGGCAGCAGACTGACCACGAAGCAGGCGATGGCCGCGGCCAGCGCGGTGCCGAACATGGCGCGCACCGCGGCGACGATCATCGTGCCGGCCGCGAGCAGGATCAGCACGGCGAAGGGCAGCGGCCGCAACGCGGCGCCCAGGTTCCCGGTGATGTCCCAGATTCCCCAGCCGCTCATGGAACCGTGCCCATGGTCGTTGTGGGCGGTGTACCACGGCAGCACGGCAGCGACGACGATCATCGCGAAGGCGATGACCCCGATCGCCCAGCGCGTCAGTACGTTCTCGATCTCGACTCCTCAGACCCCCGTGAACGTCGGCTGCATCAGCGTCAAGATGGCCATGGCCAAGCTGATGAGCAGACACAGACTCAATACGATCATCGCACCCACCAGCAGCCAGCGGCCCATCCGGCGGCGAATGCGCGTCAACTTCGCGATGCGACGGTCCGCGACGTAGCTGATGGCGACCATGGCGAACGCGACATCGATGTGTTCGTCGCCGACGGTTGCCGCGCCCGCCGCGATCTCCTGCAGGCGCCCGGGCTCGATCTGCACTCCCGCGACGGCGAAGCGCCGACTGAGCCGGCGCGCCTGACCCCGCGTGAGCGGATGGTCGCACACGTGCACGTGGTGTCGTGGGGCTGCCACTTTGCGTCGTTCCCTCGATTCGGGCACCTCGACAGGCCCGAAAATGCAGAAGGCGCCCGGGAATCAAGTTACTCCGACGGGCGCCTTCGCACACTGCGACAGCGCTTTTAGAGCCCCATGTCCTTCGCGATGATCATCTTCATGACCTCACTGGTACCGCCGTAGATGCGGCCGACGCGGTTGTCGGCGTACAGCCGGGCGATCGGGTACTCGTTGATGTAGCCGTAGCCGCCGTGCAGCTGCAGGCAGCGGTCGATCACGCGCGCGGCCGCATCGGTGCAGAACAGTTTGGCCTTGGCGGCGTCGGCGGCGGACAGCTCATCGAGGTCGTGCGCTTCCATGGCCCGGTCGACGACAGCTTCCATCGCGTCGACGTCGGCCTGGCAGGCGGCGAGCTCGAACTTGGTGTTCTGGAACGAGGCGACCGGCTTGCCGAACACGGTGCGATCCTTGGTGTACTGCACGGCGAACCGGACCGCGGCCTTGGCCTGCGCGTAGGCGCTGACGGCGATGCCCAGCCGCTCGCGCGGCAGGTTCTGGCCGAGGTAGTTGAAGCCCTGGTCGGGCTCGCCGAGGATGTCCTCGACCGGGACCTTGACGTCGGTGAAGTTGAGCTCGGCGGTGTCCGAGCAGCGCAGGCCCAGCTTGTCGAGCTTGCGGCCGACCGAGTAGCCCTCCAGCTTGGTGTCGACCACCAGCAGCGAGATGCCGAAGCGGCGATCGTCTTCCTTGGGGGCCGACGTGCGCGCGCAGACGATCACGCGGTCGGCGTGCACACCGCCGGTGATGAAGGTCTTGGAGCCGTTGAGGACGTAGTGGGTGCCGTCCTCGGAAAGCTTTGCGGTGGTGCGCATTCCGGCCAGATCGGAACCGGTGCCGGGCTCGGTCATCGCGATGGCGAACATGATCTCGCCGCTGAGCATGCCGGGGAACCAGCGCTTCTTCTGCTCTTCGTTGCCGATGTCGCGGATGTAGGGCAGACACAGACCGACGTGCACGCTGGAGCCGCCGAACGACACCGCGGCGCGGGCCAGTTCCTCGGTGAGGATCGCCTGGAACTTGTACGAGGTCAGACCCTCGCCGCCGTACTCCTCCGGGATTTCCGCGCCGAAGATGCCGAGTTCGCCGAGCTTGTAGTAGAACTCGCGCGGCACGAGGCCCTTCTCGAACCACTCGTCGTAGACCGGACTCACCTCGGCCTCGACGAAGGCCCGGATCATGGCCCGGTAATCCTCGTGCTCTTCGCTGTAGACCTCGCGTTTCACAGACAACTCCTCAAAAGTGGTGAACAGTGTTAGCTTGTTGCCGTCACCATAAGCTAACAATGTTCGCTAATTCAAGGGAGAAGCAGATGGGCAGGCCCCGCGTACCGCTGCTCAACCGCGAACTCATCCGTGACACCGCTCTGGACTTGATCGATCGCGATGGCCTCGCCGAATTGTCGATGCGCAAGCTGGCCGCCGAACTCGGCGTGCAGGCGTCGTCGCTGTACAAGCACTACCCCACCAAGGACGACGTGCTCGACGCCGTCGCGAGTCGGGTCGCCGGGGAAATCGACACCTCCGGGTTCGACCGCGGCGATGACTGGCAGGACGCGCTGGCGGCGTGGGCCCGCTCCCACCGCGCCGCGCTGGCCGCCCACCCGAATCTCGTGCCCTACCTGGCGACCGGGCCGGGCCGTCGCGATGTCAGCCTCCGGATCGCCGACGCCGTCCACGGCGGCCTGGTCGGCGCCGGCTGGCCACCGCGGGAAGCGACCTTGATCGGTGCCGCCACCCGGTCACTGGTGCTCGGTTCGACCGTCGGCTCCTTCTCACGTGGATTCACCGACGACGTGCAGGTCTACCGCGACCGCTACCCGCACATGGGCCAGGCACATCTGCTGCGTGGCAAGGCCGACCAGATCGACACGGCCGGTTTCGAGCTGGCCCTGACTGCGTTCATCGACGGATTGGCCATCCGCTTCAACGCCCTACCGTGATTTGTGCACGATTTTCCGCGGCCGGCGCGGAAAATCGTGCACAAATCACCTGTCTTGCGGGGGTTTGGGTCCGCCGCCGAAGGGGTTCAGCCGCGACACCCCGGGGATGTTCGACAGCAGCCGGAACACCTCGTTGCCGGTGTTCACCAGGGCTTCGAGTTGCGGCAGCAGGGCGTCGAGCGTCCGGAACATGGGATCGGCCATGGCCATGACCCGCTCGGTGCGGTCGATCGTCGCGTTGAGCCGCTCGGTGGCCACCGCCAGGTTCTCGATGAGATCGGGCACCTGGGCGGCGAGCTGGACGGAGGCCGGCGGGATGCGCATGGCACCGCTGGCCACCGCCTGCGTCATCTCGACGGCGGACTGGGCGGCATCGACCGCGGACTGAGCCGCAGCCTTCAGGTCGCTGGGCTTCGGAATCATTTGACCGGCCATACAGTTAACTGTGCCGCACCCGGGCCCGCCTGTCCCGTGATCGACACGGCTACACGTCGGTAACGCTGCTCACGACCGAGACGGCAGTACCAGGATCTTGACGTGCTCGTCCGGATTCCGCAGCGCGGTGAACGCGTCCGCAATGCCGTCGAGCCCGGTGCGTCCGGTGATCAGTGCCTCGGCGTCGATCTCCCCCGCCGCCAGCCGGCCCAGCGCCTTTTCGTAGGCCTGCTCGTACGGGCCGTGCCCGAAGTTGATCGCGATCTGTCGCATCTGCGCGACCACCGGGATGATGGTCTCCTCCGCGAACGGCGATGCCACCACCTGGATGCGCGACCCCCACGGCAGTGTGTGGGTCAGGGTATTGAGCGTGCCGACCCGGCCGCTGCACTCATAGGCGATCAACAGGCCACCGCCGGTCTTGCCGCTGCCCAGCAACTCGTTGTAGACGTCGATCGGGTCCTGTTCGGTGGGGTCGACGACGATGTCGGCGCCCATCTTCGCGGCGAGCTCGCGCCGCTTCGGCGACGGCTCGGAGGCGAGGACGAGGTGCGCGCCTGCGGCTTTCGCGGCCAGGATCGTGCCCAGACCGATCGAGCCGCAGCCGATCACCAGCGCGGTGTCCGCGGGCGTCAGCCCCGACTGCTGCATGTGCATCTCGCCGACGTGCAGCGGTTCGGCCAGGGACGCGTGTTCGAGCGAGAGGCCGTCGGGCACATGCCGCACCCAGAAGGCGTCGACGACGATGTACTCGCCGAACGCCCCGTGGTAGTCGTTCGAGTAGCCGATGATCGTCGGCATCCCGTTCTGCTCGGTGGTGATGCCGAGGCCCGTGACGCGGTCGTCGACCTGGAAATCCTCGACGCCCTCGCCGGTTTCGACGACGACGCCCGCCCATTCATGCCCCAGCACCACCGGACGGGTGGCGTCGAAGACCGCGAACGGGAAGCCCGCCCCGGCTGCGACGGACACGAACCGGCACGGGTCCTTGGACATGCTCAGGTCGCTGCCGCAGATGCCGCACGCGGCCACCTTGATGCGCAGCTGGCCCGGACCGGTGGCCGGCGGCTCCGGCACGTCCGTCACGGTGAACTGGCCGTCGATGAACTGTGCTGCCCTCATGCGTGTGCTCCTGCGGTGTTGAGTTCGTTGGCGGGCGCCGGGGTGGCGGGCAGATCGGTCGGCTGCCCGTAGTAGTCGGTGTAGGCCTTGGTGATCGCGCCCACGAGGTTGCCGATGAGCACCTCTGAGTTGTCCTGCGCGAACTGCAGGCTGGCCTGACGGCCGGCGTTGCGGCGGCGGAAGTGCGGGATGACCTCCGAGGCGAACAGCTCGTAGCTGCGCTTGGTGTTCTCCCAGTCGGCCAGGTCGACGTGCATGATCAGCAGGGTGCCGAAGCCGCCGGTCTTCTCGATCAGGCGATCGATCTGCGCGATGGCGTCCTCGGGCGTGCCGATGATCGCCTGACCGAACTCGCCGAGCGATTCGGTGCGCCAGTAGTCGATGATGCCGGCCGGGGTCTGCGCCCAATCCGGGTTGATGTTCTGCTGCCGGTTGACGTATTCGGCGATGGCGTGAATGCGGCGGCTGACGGCGCGCTCGGCTTCCTCGCGCGTCTCGGCGATGAACATCGGGTTGACCAGACGCCATGTCGACCGGTCGGCGACATGGCCGTTCTCGGCCGAAACCTGTTCGTACACACCCCAGTTGCGGTCGAGCGACTCGTAGCCGGCCTGCGAGCTCGCGGCCAGCGACAGCAGCGACAATCCGTGCTTGCCGGCCAGTACCGAGCCGTTGGGCGAGATGGTCGAGGCGGTGGCCACCTCAATGCCGGCCGGGTTGTAGGTGGGCAGCTGGGCGCGGGCGTCGCGCAGGGTGAACCAGTCGGTCTCCATGTTGACCACCTCACCGCGCAGCAGACGCAGGACGGCTTCCAGCGCCTCGCCCTGCATGCGGCGCTGGTTGGTGGTGGTGATGCCCATCATGTGCGCGTCGAGCGGGATCTTGCCCGGGCCGGTTCCGACGATCAGCCGGCCGCGGGTCTGCAGGTCCAGCTGTGTGATGCGGTCCGCGGTGATCAGCGGGTGGTGGTACGGCAGCGACATCACCCCGGTGCCGAAGCGGATGCGCTCGGTGCGCTCGGCCGCGGCGGCGATGAAAACGTCAGGCGCCGGGACGATCTCGGCGCCGGTGGAGTGGTGCTCCCCCATCCAGGCCTCTTCGAAACCGAGGTGGTCCAGATGCGTCATCAGGTCGATGTCGCGGCGCAATTGCAACGCCGGGTCGGCATCGAGCGGATGGTACGGGGCGAGGAACGCCCCGAACTTCATGGACGTCGGGCTCCACTGGGCAACGCTGCTCACGGTGGTCTCCTGATTCTCGGTGAGGGCTGTCTCGGCTTGCCCGGCCGACTGTAATCCGATCACTCGATTGGATCAAGTGATCCAGAAATATGGGCGCGCTCGTCAGCCACGAGTGCGACGAAAATGCACGCAGATTGCGGCGTGTTGCCGTACAGACACGGCCGCTCGCGGTTAAGAATTCAAGAGGCGCTCGGTGCCGCCGACGACGAACGTCACGAGGTCTTCGTAGAACGCTTCCAGGGCCGGGGCCGACAGCTTGGCGCGGTCCCATTCGTCGGCGCGGCTCAGGCCCTGCACGAAGCCCATGATCGACACCGCCCAGCGGGCCTCGAGCCGGGCCTCGTCGGCGTTCGGGAAGGCCCGCCGCACCTGTGCCAGCAGGGCGACGCGCAGCTTGGGCTCGATGTTCTCGTCGGCCGGGCCGGCCTGGGTGATCTGGGCCATGATCTTGATCCAGCGCATACCGCGAGTGCGCTGGCGCCGGAGCAGATCGAGATAGGGTGCGGTGACGGCGCGGACCAATGCGTCGGGCGACGGCGCGGCCGAATCCGCTGCCAGCACATCGACATTCGCCTGGATGGCCGAGCCCACCGCGGCGCCGAGGTCGAGCACCACCGCGCGCAGCAGCTCATCCTTGGAACCGAAGTGGTAGTGCACCGAGGCGGCGCCGAGGCCCGCCGCCGCATTGACCGAGCGCACCGAGACGGCGTCCACGCCCTGCTCGGCGAAGAGCTTCTCGGCCGTCTTCACCAACTTGGCGCGGGTGGCATTGCCCTGGCGGTTCTGCGATGTGCCCGACACGGTCAGAAGCATGTCACAGCGGTGCGCCGGCGCCACCGAAAGCGTTGCGTGTCTCCAGGATCAGCAACGCCACGTGCAGGGAGGTCGCCGACTCACCGTCGGCGAGGTCGACGTCGAGGATCTGCTCGATGCGGCTGAGCTTCGCATAGAGCGACGGGCGGCTCAGATGCAGCCGCGACGCGAGCGCCGACTTGTTGCCGCCGAGTTCGAGGTGGCCGCGCAAGACGTCGAGCAGGCCCTCACCCGTCTCCATGTCGTGCAAGATCAGCGCGCGCAGCTCCCCCTCGGCGAATCGCTGCACCCGCGGGTCGGTCCGCAGCATCGACAGCAGCCCGCGCAGCCTGATGTCGGCGACCCGGAAGCAGACCCGTTGCGACGCGGGCAGCGACAGCGCCGCCTCGGCGACATGGGCAGCATCGGTGATGCGGTGAATCGCGTCGATCAGGCCCGCCGCCGGCGAACCGATGCCCAGTACCAGGCCGTGAGCGTCGACGGCACGTTCGGCGTCGCGTCGCAGTGCGCGGCCCAGTGGCTCCAGCGCGCCGCCTGCGCGCGTGTTGAGCGACAGGACCATGGCGATCTCGCCGGGACCGCGCAGTGAGAACAATCCGGTGTGCCCCAACGCCTTCACCGACCGGGTGACCACGTCGAGCAGGCGTGCGCTGCGGCGTTGTTCGGATACCGGGTCGGTGTCGGAACCATCCTGCGCGGCCCAGCTTGCGATCCGCAGCGTTGCGGGCAGGTACTGCGCCGCCGGACGCAGGCCCAGCGCGAAGGCGCGCGCTGTCGCCTCATCCTCGAACCGGATACGTTCGCGCGCAACGTCTTCCAGTAGACCGGCCTGCGCCTGATGTTCGATGTCGGTGCGGCCGCGCTCGGCCATCCGGTGCAGCACCAGCGCCTGCGACGCCCGCTCCAGCACCATCGTGAACCTGCCCGCCACGTCGTCCGAGGGACTCAGCGCGATCAGACGGCCCCACGCATCCTCGCCGCGTCCCACCTCGCTGATCACCCAGTCGTCGGTCCGTTCGGCCCCGGTCTCGTGCTGGCGGGACCGACGTTGCCAGTCCCGCAACACATCTGAGGTCGGGCGCCCGGCCGTCGCCACCGCGATCGCCTGGTGGGTGAGGTCCTCGAGGACGACGGGCGCGCCGAGCAGATTCGCCGCCGCCTCGGCGATCCCGGCGGGCGTCGCCCGGCGCATGCTCAGGTCGGTGAACACCTCGTGCGTCTGCCGCGCGAAATCGACCTCCTGGTACTGGTCGGCGACGATCACGCGGTGCACCTGTTCGGTCACCTCGACGAACTTGATCACCCGGCGCACCGCCACCAGGGCCAGCCCGAGTTCTTCCGCGATCGCGCCGACGTTGACGGGCAGCGGCACGGCCCCGGCGCCCAGTTCGACGACGACGCCGACGGCCTGCGCGGCAGCCACCGACCGCAGGTACTCCAGCGGCGCGGCCCGCAGCGCGGCACCGGTCGTCAGCACCAGCTCACCGCCCTGCAGGACTTCCGAGAGGTCCGGGACGTCACTGACGTGGACCCAGCGGATCGGCCGGTCGAATCCGGTGGCGCAGAGAATCTCGGGCTCGCCCTGCTGAATGACCGGCAGGGCGACGATCTCGGCAACGGTGGGCATTTACAAAGTGTAAATCGAGCGGTCGAACTTGATACAGATTGTCGGCCAATTCAGGGGTTCCGCCGCGGCAAGCTGAGTGCACACCCCGCCCCGACCCGGAAGGCCAATCTCGACGATGACCACCTCGCAGACCATCTCGCACTGGATCAACAACGACGTCTTCACCGGATCCTCGGGACAGTCGGCACCGGTCACCAACCCGGCCACCGGCCAGGTCACCGGCCAGGTCGCGCTGGCCAGCGTCGAGGACGCGCAGGCCGTCATCAACGCCGCCGTCGCCGCCTTCCCGGCCTGGCGCGACACCTCGATCACCAAGCGCGTGCAGACGCTGTTCGCCTTCCGCGAGCTGCTCAACGCCCGCCGCGAAGAGCTCGCCGCGATCATCACCGCCGAGCACGGCAAGGTGCTCTCCGACGCCATGGGTGAGGTCGCCCGCGGCATCGAGGTCGTCGAATTCGCCTGTGGCATCCCGCATCTGCTCAAGGGCGGCTACGCCGAGAACGCCTCCACCAACGTCGACGTCTACAACATCCGGCAGGCCCTCGGCCCCGTCGCCATCATCGCGCCGTTCAACTTCCCCGCCATGGTGCCGATGTGGTTCTTCCCCATCGCCATCGCCGCCGGCAACACCGTCGTCGTCAAGCCGTCCGAGAAGGACCCGTCGTCCTCGCTGTGGATGGCCGAACTGTGGAAGGAAGCCGGCCTGCCCGACGGCGTCTTCAACGTCCTGCAGGGCGACAAGACCGCCGTCGACGAGCTGCTGACCAACCCCGCCATCAAGGCCGTCTCGTTCGTCGGCTCCACGCCGATCGCGCAGTACGTCTACCGGACCGCCACCGCCTCCGGCAAGCGCGTGCAGGCCCTCGGCGGCGCCAAGAACCACGCCGTGATCCTGCCCGACGCCGACCTCGATCTGGCCGCCGACAGCATGGTCAACGCCGGCTTCGGCTCGGCCGGTGAGCGCTGCATGGCCATCTCGGCCTGCGTCGCGGTCGGTCCGATCGCCGACGACCTCGTCGCCAAGATCGTCGAGCGTGCCGCCGCCATCAAGACCGGTGACGGCGCCAAGGACTCCGACATGGGCCCGCTGATCACCAAGGTGCACCGCGACAAGGTCGCCGCCTACATCGACGCCGGCGAGGCCGAGGGCGCCAAGGTCGTGCTCGACGGCCGCAACCTCACCGTCGAGGGCGCCGAAGACGGCTTCTGGCTCGGCCCGACGCTGCTCGACAACGTCACCCCCGAGATGAGCGTCTACACCGACGAGATCTTCGGCCCCGTGCTGTCGGTCGTGCGCGTCGAAACCTACGACGAGGCATTGGAACTGATCAACAACAACCCCTACGGCAACGGCACCGCGATCTTCACCAACGACGGTGGCGCGGCCCGCCGGTTCCAGAACGAGGTCGAGGTCGGCATGGTCGGCATCAACGTCCCGATCCCGGTTCCCATGGCGTTCTTCAGCTTCGGCGGCTGGAAGGCCTCGCTGTTCGGCGACACCCACGCCTACGGCCCCGAGGGCGTCCAGTTCTTCACCCGCGCCAAGGCCGTCACCCAGCGCTGGGCCGACCCCAGCCACGGTGGCATCAACCTGGGCTTCCCGGAAAACAACTGATCGCGCGAACCAGATAGAGGACCTGACATGACCCTCGCCGCGGACCACGTCCTGCCCGTCGGACACACCATCGACTCGATGCGCGCCGAAGCCGAGCGCGCCTACGCCCTCGACCGCGCCCACGTCTTCCACTCGTGGTCGGCCCAGGGCGCGCTCAACCCCATGACGATCACGGCGGCCGAAGGCAGCTACTTCTGGGACGGCGACGGCAACCGGCTGCTCGACTTCTCCTCGCAGCTGGTCAACACCAACATCGGCCACCAGCACCCGAAAGTCGTTGCCGCGATTCAGGAACAGGCCGCCAAGCTGTGCACCATCGCACCGCAGCACGCCAACGCCGCCCGATCCGAGGCGGCGCGGCTGATCGCCGAGCTGACCCCCGGCGACCTGAACCACATCTTCTTCACCAACGGCGGCGCCGACGCCAACGAGCACGCCGTCCGCATGGCGCGGCTGCACACCGGCAAACACAAGGTGCTGGCCCGCTACCGCGCCTACCACGGCGGCACCGACCTCGCGATCAACCTGACCGGCGACCCGCGACGGTTCGCCAACGACCGCGGCGCCGCCGGCGTCGTCCACTTCAACGGCCCGTTCCTGTACCGCTCGGTGTTCCACGCCGAGACCGAGGAGCAGGAATCCGCTCGGGCCCTCGACGAGCTGCGGCGCGTCATCGAGCTCGAGGGCGCCTCGACCATCGCGGCCATCGTCCTGGAGTCCATCCCGGGCACCGCCGGCATCATGGTGCCGCCGCCGGGCTACCTGGCCGGGGTGCGCGCACTGTGCGACGAGTACGGCATCGTGATGATCGCCGACGAGGTCATGTCGGGCTTCGGCCGATCCGGAAAATGGTTCGCCATCAACCACTTCGATGTCATTCCGGACCTGCTGACGTTCGCCAAGGGCGTCAACTCCGGCTATGTGCCGCTGGGTGGTGTCGCGATCAGCGACGCCATCTTCCAGACCTTCGCCGAGCGCGCCTACCCGGGTGGCCTGACCTACTCCGGGCACCCTCTGGCGACGGCGGCCGCCGTCGCGACCATCAACGCGATGCGCGACGAAGGCATCGTCGAGAACGCCGCCCACCTCGGTGCGGACATCATCGGGCCGGCCCTGCGGGATATGGCGCAGCGGCACCGCAGTGTCGGTGAGGTCCGCGGCGCGGGTGTGTTCTGGGCCGTCGAACTGGTCAAGGACCGCGAAACGCGGGAGCCGCTGGCGCCCTACGGTGGCAGCAGTGCCGCGATGAACACCGTCATCGCGTTCTGCAAGGAGAACGGCCTCATGCCGTTCACCAACTTCAACCGCATCCATGTGGTGCCGCCGTGCAATGCCACCGACGACGAGGTCCGGGCCGGACTGGAAATCCTGGACCGCGCCCTCGACGTGGCGGACCAGTACGCCCAGTAGGGGTACTGTCGGCCGGTGCGGATAGCGCTGTTCGCGACCTGCCTGGCCGATGCCATGTTCCCGGCTGCCGCCATCGCCACGGTGCGGCTGCTGGAGCGGCTCGGGCACGAGGTGGAGTTCCCGGCCGGGCAGACCTGCTGCGGCCAGATGCACGTCAACACGGGCTACCTGCGTGAAGCCGTGTCCTTGGTGCGCAACCACGTGGACGCCTTCAGCGGATTCGATGCCGTGGTGGCGCCGTCGGGATCGTGTGTCGGGTCGGTGCGTCACCAGCACGCGATGGTGGCGCACCGCGCCGGCGACACCGAGCTCGCGGCGCGCGCCGAATCGGTTGCGGCGCACACCTTCGAACTCTGCGAGTTCCTGGTCGACGTGCTCGGCGTCGACGACGTCGGCGCCTACTACCCGCACCGCGTCACCTACCACCCGACGTGTCACTCGCTGCGGCTGCTGGGTGTCGGTGACAAGCCGCTGCGATTGCTGCGCAACGTCCGCGGCCTGACGCTCGTCGAACTGCCGCAGGCCGAATCCTGTTGCGGCTTCGGGGGCACCTTCGCCGTGAAGAACGCCGACGTGTCCACCGCGATGCTCGAAGACAAGATGGCGAACATCGCGACGACGGGCGCCGCGGTGTGCACGGCAGGTGACGCATCGTGCCTCATGCACATCGGCGGCGGACTGAGTCGGATCGGCAGCGACGTCCGCACCGTGCACCTGGCTGAAATCCTGGCGGCCACACCATGACCGCGGTGTTTCTCGGGCAGCCGGGCGTGGGGAATCTCCGTGGCGACCAGAGCTTCCCGGCTGCCGCGCGCACCGCGCTCGGCGACGCGCAACTCCGCCGCAACATCGGCCATGCCACCGGCACCATCCGCGCCAAACGCCTTGCCGCCATTGCCGAATGCGATGACTGGGAGCAGCTGCGGGCCGCCGGCAGTGCCCTGAAACAGGATGTGCTGGCGCGGTTGCCGGAGTTACTGGAGCAGCTCGAAGCCAATGTCACAGCGCGTGGCGGCACCGTGCACTGGGCGCGCGACGCCGACGAAGCGAATCGCATTGTCGCCGAGCTGATCCGGGGAACCGGCAGCAACGAGGTCGTCAAGGTGAAGTCGATGGCCACGCAGGAGATCGGGCTCAACGAGTACCTGGAGGCCGAGGGCATCACGCCCATCGAAACCGATCTGGCCGAGCTGATCGTTCAACTCGGACACGACAAACCGAGTCACATCCTGGTTCCGGCGATCCATCGCAACCGCGCGGAGATCCGGGACATCTTCGAACGCGAAATGCCCGGCGCCGGCGAACTCACCGACGAGCCCCGCGTGCTGGCCATGGCCGCCCGCGCGCATCTGCGGCGAAAGTTCCTGTCCGCCAAGGTCGCCGTCAGCGGCGCCAACTTCGGGGTGGCCGAGACCGGGACCCTGGCGGTCGTCGAATCCGAGGGCAACGGGCGGATGTGCCTGACCCTGCCCGAAACCCTGATCACCGTCATGGGCATCGAGAAGGTGATCCCGCGCTTCACCGATCTCGACGTGTTCATGCAACTGCTGCCGCGGTCGTCGACCGCCGAGCGGATGAACCCGTACACCTCGATGTGGACGGGCGTGCACCCCGGCGACGGCCCGCAGCGGTTCCATCTGGTGCTGCTCGACAACGGCCGGACGCGCGTCCTCGCCGACGAAGTGGGACGTGCTGCGCTGCACTGCATTCGGTGCAGTGCGTGCCTGAACGTCTGCCCGGTCTACGAACGCACCGGCGGGCACGCCTACGGCTCGGTGTACCCGGGGCCCATCGGCGCGATCCTCAGTCCCCTGCTGACCGGGACCACCGGCCACGACGACCCGAACGCGAGCCTGCCGTACGCGTCGTCGTTGTGCGGCGCCTGCTTCGAGGCCTGCCCCGTGCGCATCGACATCCCGTCGATCCTGGTGCATCTGCGTGCGGTGCAGGTCGATTCAGAACGTGGCGGGCTGCCCGGCGGACAGGACCTGGCGATGAAAGCCGCGGGCTGGGCCATGGGTTCCGCGGCGCGGTTCGGATTGGCCGAGAAGGCACTCGGGATAGGACGACTGGTAGCAGGGAAAGATCACCGCATCAGCAGGCTGCCCTGGCCGGCATCGAAATGGACTGCGAGCCGGGATGTTCCGGCACCGCCCACCGAGACGTTCCGGCAGTGGTGGGCCCGCAACCGGAGCGGCGAACAATGACCGACGCGCGGGCAGTGATACTCGAGCGCATCCGCACCGCACTCGGATCGGCCCCGCCGGCCGAGGTACGCGTGCCACGCGACTATGACCGGCAGCCGCTGACCGGCCCTGGTGACGTCGACCGGTTCGCCGAGGCGGTGGCCGACTACCGGGCGCGCGTTCACCGCGTCGGGCCAGACGCGGTCGCCCCGACCATCAGCGCTCTCGTCGGCAGCGGGACCGCCGTCGTTCCCGCGGACCTGCCGCCCGACTGGGTGACAGGCAGCCACACCATCGTCGACGACCCACCCGTCGGCCTCGAGGTACTGGACAGCGTCGCTGCGGTGGTGACGGGCTGCGCCCTCGGGATCGCGGCAACCGGAACCATCGTGCTGGATGCCGGTGCGGCACAGGGCCGCCGCGCGCTGACGCTGGTGCCCGACCATCACATTTGCGTCATCCGGGCCGACCAGATCGTCGACACCGTGCCGCAGGCCTTCGCGGCGCTCGACCCGTCACGCCCGCTGACCTTCATCTCCGGGCCGAGCGCGACGAGCGACATCGAACTGCAGCGTGTCGAGGGTGTGCACGGTCCACGGACCCTCGACGTCGTGATCATCGGGGCCGCGAGGTAAGAATGGATCCTGTGACTGACATTGCACCGTTTCAGATTGCCGTGCCCGACGCCGTGCTGGAGGATCTGCGCCATCGTCTGGCCAACACCCGGTGGCCGGAACCCGAGTGCGTCGACGACTGGAGCCAGGGCATTCCGCTGCGCTACACGCGCGCCCTCGCCGACTACTGGGCCAATGGCTACGACTGGCGGGCCCGCGAGGCCGCGCTGAACCGGTTCGATCAGTACGTCACCGAAATCGACGGTTTGGACATCCATTTCATCCATCAGCGGTCACCGCACCCCGATGCGCTGCCGCTGGTCATCACGCACGGCTGGCCCGGGTCGATCGCCGAGTTCCAGAAGGTCATCGGCCCGCTGACCGATCCGACCGCGCACGGCGGACGGGCCGAAGACGCCTTCCACGTGGTGTGTCCGTCGCTGCCCGGCTACGGCTTCTCGGGCAAACCAGCCGCCACCGGCTGGGGCGTCGAGCGGACCGCGCGGGCGTGGGACGAGCTCATGGTGCGACTCGGCTACACCCGTTACGGCGCGCAGGGCGGCGACTGGGGTGCGGCGGTCACCACCCAGATCGGGCGAAACGTGGGTCATTGCATCGCCATTCACACCAACATGCCCATGGGCCGCCCCGCCGCCGGCACGACGGAGTTCACGGCCGAGGAACAGAACGCGCTGGCGGCGCTGAAGCGTTACCAGGACGTCGATTCCGGCTATGCCAAGCAGCAGTCCACGCGTCCGCAGACGATCGGCTACGGCCTGGTCGACTCACCGGTGGCGCAACTGGCGTGGATCGTGGAGAAGTTCTGGTCGTGGACCGACCATGACGGTGACGTGCAGAGCGCGCTGAGTCGCGACGAGATGCTCGACGACGTGATGATCTACTGGGCGACGGCCACCGGGGCGTCATCGGCGCGGCTGTACTGGGAGAGCTTCCGGGTGTTCGGCGGTGGCCAGAAGAAGGTCGAGCTGCCCACCGGTGTCGCGTCGTTCCCGAAGGAGATCCTGCGGGCGCCACGGTCCTGGTGCGAGACCGGCTACAACATCACCCACTGGACCACGATGCCGCGCGGTGGCCACTTTGCGGCATTCGAGCAGCCCGAGTTGTTCGTCGACGACGTGCGCGCGTTCTTCGCGACGGTGCGCTGACGACTGAGTTATTCCCAGTGTGAGGTCTATGCACAGAAGCAGCCAGTTATGGGTGCACAGCACTCACATTCGTCGGTGTCGCCACCGACGGTGTGGCCATGCAACCTTTCATCGGAAGTCAGGAAGTACGCCGGGGAGCGCTCACCAGACATGATCTGGCCCGCGATTACCGGTCGATATTCCGCGATGTATACCTACCGCGCGATATCGAACTGACGGCGAAGCTCCGAGCACAAGCCGCTTGGCTCGCGAGCGGTGCGCCGCTGTGCGGATTGTCTGCAGCCGCGGTGCTCGGCACAAAATGGTTGGACCCAAGCGACCCCGCGGAGATCTTGCGCGCAAATCGGCGGTCTCAGGCTGGGCTCGCCGTGCGGTCGTGGACTGTCGGCGCGTGCGAACTGTGCGTAGTCGGTGACATCACCGTCACCACCGCGGCCCGGACGGCCTTCGACATCGGCCGCACTCGTCCTGCACCACAAGCAATTCCGATTGTCGACGCGGTGCTCAACGCGACCCGCATCACGGCGGCCGATGTGGCAGCGGTCGCCGAGGCACACCGTGGAGTCCCGGGTGCAGCGAGACTGCGAGCCATGCTTGGGCTGGTCGACGGCGGTGCGGAGTCCCCGCAGGAGAGCAGATTGCGGCTCGTTCTAGTCGGTGCGGGTCTACCGACGCCACAAACGCAGATCGAGTTCCGTCACCTCCGTATCCGCGTCGATATGGGATGGCCCGAGTGGAAAGTGGCAGTCGAGTACGACGGCGTGCACCATTGGACGGACCGCCGGCAGCGGTCGTGGGATATCGATCGGATCGCATTGCTCGAAGCCGAAGGCTGGACCGGGGGCCGGCTGCCCGATCTGACGACTGTGAGTCCTATGCAGGGATTTTCGCGAAATCACCTGCATAGGACTCACACTCGCGACCCTCGCCACCGCCGGTAGCCGCCGTAGACCACCAGCGCGACAACGAAATTCACGAAGTACGCGATGTCGGCGCCATGCCACGCCACGGCGACGGGCCCTTGCAACAGCGTGGTGTTCATGAACGGGATCGCGGCGCCGTAGGCCACCGCGAACGCGACGAGCGCGGCAATGGCGTCGGCGCGCGGCGTCGTCTCCGCCGCGGGATCCACCGTCTGCCGGCCGCGGCTGCGGCGGCGCCAGTCGACGATCACGATGGCCGCGAAGGCGGGAATCCAGTAGCTGATCAGGAGCAGCACATTGGTGAATCGCGTTGCGGTGTCGCCGGTGTGGAGCCACAGGATGAGGCCGAACGCCAGCGCCGTCACCACCAGCGAGGAGATCGGCCGCCGTACGCGGACGCCCAGCGTCTGTAGGGCGAGGGAACCGCTGTAGTCGTTCATCACGCCCGAGCCGACCGATGCCAGCGCGATGACCGCCAGCGCGATGGCACCCAGTGCTCCCCCGCCCATCACCGACCGCACGCCCTCGGCGGTCTGGTCGGTGATGAGACCGCCCGCGGCGATGCCGATGGTCTCGACGAACACGTACGCGGCGGCCAGCCCGGCGAAACTGAACCCGAACACCTTGCGCGGTGCGGAATCCGCCGGGAGGTAGCGGCTGAAGTCGGCGGCATAGCTGGCCCACGACACGGCCAGGCTCAGGGCAATGGTAACCGCCAGCACGAAGGCGCCGGCGAGGTCGGCGCCGTGCGCGGTCGCCGGCGTCACAACCTGGTGTCCGGCAACGAGTTTGACCGCGAACACGACGAACGTCACGAACAACACCACGGTGAGAACGGCCTGCAGCCGATGGATCAGCTCGTAGCCGATGAACCCGACCGCGCCCTGCACGCCCAGCACGATCAGCACCGCCGCCCAGAACGGGATACCGAGCAGCACGGCGAGCGCTTCGCCGCCGAACAGACCGACCAGTGCGTCCCATGCCACCGACGAGAGCCATTGCAGCACAGCAGGTACCGCGATCAAACCGCCGAAAGCCAGCCGCGCCCCGGGCAGCTGCGCAGTACCGGTGCGCGGGCCCAGCGTGGAGAGGTAGCCGACGACCAGCGACCCGAGCACCGTGCCGACGAGCATCGCCAGCATCGCCAGCCAGAACCCCAGACCGAGCGCGCCGATCATCGCGCCGGTGAAGACGCACGTCATGTTGATCTGCGGCGCGAACCACACCGTGAACAACCGGCCCGGCGTGCCGTACCGCCGGTCGGCCGGAACCGGGGCGATGCCATGGGTTTCCACCGACAGGTCCCCGGCCCGGCTGGGGGTGCGGCCGGTGAACGGCGAGGCGGTGAGCGCGGTGGCCGGTGGCGTCATGCCCCTATTCGACCACGAGGACCGGTTCCTGGTGGTCCGCTCCGGCCACGGGTCGAGCGCCACTGCGGGCGGCGCCGACACCGGCCAGCACGACGAGTGCGAGACCGGCGACGGCGGGCAGCCCCGGCACCTGATGCAGCACGATCAGCCCGAGCATCATGGCGAATGCGGGTTCGAGGCTCATCAGCGTGCCGAACGCTGCCGCGGTGAGGCGCTTGAGGGCCAGCATCTCCAGCGTGAACGGGATGGCCGGCAACAGGATGGCGAGACCCAGGCCGGCCAGCAGCAGGTGCGGCGTCAGATGGCCGACGACAGACGGACCGGCCACCATGGTGACGACCAGCCCGGCCACCGGCATGGACACCGCCAGACCCGTGATGCCGGAGACCTCGTCGCCCACGCGCTGTGTCAGCAGGATGTAGGCACCGAGGCAGACCGCTGAAGCCAGCGCGGCGAGCACACCCACGGGGTCGACGGCAGCAGCCCACGGTTGGGTCAGCAGAACGACGCCGGTGCCCGCCATCGCGGGGAACAGCAGCCGTCCGCGTCCGCGCCCCTTGGCCACTGCGACGCCAAGCGCGCCGAGGTATTCCAGGGCACTCGCGGTGCCGAGCGGAATGCGGGAGACCGCCACCATGAACAGCACCGTGAAGCCGGCGGTGGCGATACCGAGCAGCACACACGACAGGAACGCCGAGCGGGTGAACGACTTCGGCCGCGGCCGGACGAACAGCAGCATCAACGTGCCGGCCCAGGCCAGGCGGAGCCAGGCCACGCCGGCCGGCCCGATGCCGTCCATGAGCTTCACCGCAAGGGCGGCGCCCAGCTGCACCGACATCATGGACGCGACGGTCATGAGTGCGCCGTTTCGCGCCGCTGCGGTGGTCATGCGTTGTATTGAACGGGAACCAGAATGTTCATGTCCACGTGATAATCGTGGACATATCGTTCGCAATTCATGAATGAAGCCGTTGCTGCAACGACTGCAACAACGGCTCCTTCGTGATCCGGATCAGAACCGAACCGATCAGAACGTCGGAACGAACGTGCCGTTCACCCAGACGCCCCAGTGGTTCCATCCGGCATCCCAGACCTGGGGATTACCCATCGACCACGCCGGTTCGGCCGGCTTCGGGGGCGCCCATGCCGGCGGTGCCGTCACGGTCGGCCCGGGAGGCGGCGTCATGCTCGCCGTGGCCATGCCTGTGCCGACACCCGCGGCGCCGGCGAACAGAGCACCGGCAACAGCAGTGGTGACAGCTGTTTTCTTCATCCTCATCGCGATCCTCCAATCAGATGATTGCGGGGTGTCCACCCCACGGATTGCTCGGACAGTTGTTGGTTACCGCGTGCGTCCCGCCGCTAAACCTTCTGCAGCGCTTCACAATCGGAGCGCTACACGTCCCGCCTGATCCGATCGGGGAACCGGCTGTGGCCGAAATCGATCTGAGCGGCGGGATTGCTGACCGCAGTGGTGAGCCCGGTACCGATGGGCCCGGCGCTGTCGTACAGCGTGGTGGCACCGACCGCGATGCCGCGGTCCGCCCAGTGCGTCTCGGCCTCGACACCGACCCAGTCGTCCTGCGGCAGCCGCGTCAACGCCACGGTCAGGTCGCCGTTGATGTAGCCGATGCCCGCGGTCCCCAGATTCGTGACCATGCTGGTGCCCTCGGCGGCCACGGCGGCCCGGACGAACGGCGTGTTGGTCTCGCCCTCGATGACGTCGAGGGGCTGGTTGACGTAGCGCTTGCGGGCCGTGTTCTGATGCTCGGCGATGGCCCGCGTCCAGCCCACGCCGTCACTGCTGATGTACGGCGCCAGCCCGCCGTCGATCTCCGTGGGCGGCTCGAAATCGGTTGTGCGGAACCACTCCTCGCCGGGAGGCGCCTCGGCGAGCCGATACTGCACCAGCGTGGCCCGGGCGACGACCACGCCCTCCTGCACCACGTCACACTCGGAATTACGCACGCGTCGCCCGTCCCGGACCAGCTTCACCTCTGTCGTCGTCGGCACGCCGCGCGCGGCGCGGAACAGGTCGACGGTGAGGCGGGCCGGCAGAAAGTCGGGCAATCCGAACGCGGCCTCCAGTGCGTGGGCGGCCAGCCCCACCACCGCCGGACCGTTGAGGTGGTCTTCACCCCACAGGCTCTGGGCGAATCGGGTCGGCTGGACCCGGTCGGCGTCGATCGGGATGAAGTGGGCGGGGCGTGCGGTCATTTTCGGATCGTCGCACATTGGCTAAATATTCATAACTTCGGGCCGGACGGTGCAGAATCATGCAGATTTCCTGGACAATGGTCGGATGGACACCCGACGGCTGCGCCTCCTACTGGCGCTGTCACGCCTGGGGTCGATGCGGGCCGTCGCCGAAAACCTCAATCTGACGACGTCGACGGTGTCACAACAGATCGCCGCACTCGCCAAGGAGACCGGCACCCAACTGATCGAACCGGAAGGCCGCAGAGTCAGACTGACACCGGCCGGACAGCGCCTGGCCGATCATGCGGTCACCATTCTCGCCGCCGTCGACGCGGCGCGCCTGGACCTCGATTCCGACGCCGAACCCGTCGGCACGCTGCGGATCGGCGGATTCGCCACCGGCATCCGCGTCTCGCTGCTGCCGATCCTGGCGGAACTCACGAAGGAGCACCCCGGAATCGATGTCGCCATCAGCGAATACGAGCCCATCGAAGCGTTCGCGCTGCTCACCGACGACGACCTGGACCTGGCCCTGACCTACGACTACAACCTCGCTCCGGCCTCCCCCAGCCCGCTGCTGGAAGGCTTTGCGCTGTGGTCGATTCCGTGGGGCCTGGGCCTGCCGGCCGACGAAGCCCACGGACCCGCCGAACTGTCCGACTACGCGGACCGGACCTGGATCGTCAACTCGCGCAACACCGCTGACGAGGATGCCGTCCGCACGCTGGGTGCGCTGAGCGGATTCACCCCGCGCATCGCCCATCAGATCGACAGCCTCGAGCTGGTCGAGGATCTGATCGTCGCCGGATACGGCGTCGGTCTGCTGCCGCTGGAACGCCCCACCAGCGCGGGCATCAAGGTCGTCCCGCTGGCCGGGCCGACGGTGATCCACACCGCCTACGCCGTCACCCGCAAGGGCCGCACCAATTGGCCGCCGCTACGGGCCGTGCTCGACCGGCTGCGACCGGGCGACGGACCGGTGCCCCTCCCGACGTGGCCGCGCCCCGAGGCCGTCGGCACCGAATGACACTGACCGAGATCTGGGAGGCTACCGGCGTGAAACTGCTCAGGGCGGCGCTGGTCGCAACGCTTTTGACCGGATCCGCGCTGCCCGCCGCGCGCGCCGAATGCACCGGTGCCTGCGATGCGCAGCAACGCGTCGCGGCGGCCGACGCCTACCTGGCCACCCGGCCGGGCACCGTCGGCTACGTGCTCCGCGATCGCAAAACCGGTGCGGTGTACCGTAATTCGCATGCCGGAGACATGGTCTGGACGGCCTCGACCATCAAGCTCGGCATCGTGGTGGACCTGTTCGCCCGGCAGAGCGCCGGGCTGCTGCGGCTCACCGACAACGACATCGCCCTGATGGGCAAGATGCTGCACACCTCGGACAACGACGCCGCCGACACCCTGTGGACGCGGTACGGCGGACCCGACCACACCATCTTCAACAACGACTTCCCGCATTTCGGCATGACGCGGGTCCAACCGCAGCGGGGATTCGGAGACATGTTCCCCTACTGGGGTTTTCAGAAGTCGACCACCGACGATCTGGACCAGATGGTGAACTACATGCTGACCCGGTTGCGGCCCAACGAGACCGCCTGGATCGTGAACGCCATGCAGAACGTCGATCCGATCCAGCAGTGGGGCGTCTGGGGCGCGGGCCCGAACATGGCGCCCGGCAACAAGGACGGCTGGTCCGACGAACAGGGCGGCTGGGTGACCAACACCGTCGGATTCGCCGGTCCCGGACAACGTTTCACGCTGGCCGTCATGAACGCGTTGAACGGCGCCGGCGGCAATGCGGACGGCCAGGCCACCACTACGCGGTTAAGCCAGATATTGCTGGCCAATCGGCAGTAAATTGACGTCATGACCTACGGCGAGAACTACCCAACCTCAGGCGCTTACGGCGCACCGACCCCGGTGCATCCCGGCGACCTGCTGCCCCGTTTCTTCGCGCGGTTCATCGACGGACTGATCGTCGGAGTGCTGGCCTTCTTCGGCGCCTTCTCGATCGGCTCGATGTCGGACATCATGGTGACCGGCCTGTTCTCCGGGCTGGGCACCTTCCTGTACTTCGTGCTGTTCGAGGTGCTGGCCGGCGCGACGCCCGGCAAGATGGTGCTGGGCCTCAGCGTCCGCGGCCCGCACGGCATGCCGAAACCCGATTTAAAGCAGTCGGCCATCCGCAATTCGTTCACCCTGCTGACCATCATCCCGTGGGTCGGCGGGCTGCTCGCGTTCATCGCATACATCTTCATCGCCGTCACCATCAGCTCCAGCCCCTGCAAGCAGGGCCGGCACGACGAACTCGCCGGCGGCACCCAGGTGGTCAAGAAGTAGCGGCCTAGCCGTGGACCAGTGAAAAGCCTTCCCAGGCCTGACGCTGCTCGGCCCGGGGATCGAACTCGACACGCGTCTTGCGGTCGAACACCAGCACGGCGCGGTCGTCGGCGTCGTACCGTGGCCAGCCCGCGCCGGGGACGCCCGTGCGGGCGAACGCCCGCCAGCGGTTCTGCACGTCATTGCTGATCCGCAACGCCGACTTGCGGTCCATGGCGGCCGTCAGCACCGAACCCAGCGGGGTCCGGTACACGTCGAACACGGCGAGCAGTTCGGTCGCGTGCGTGGCGCCCAGACCCGTCCAATGCAGCGCCGGTGGCGCGTAGTCGTACCGATACGCGTACGTGGGCGCGTGGCGCATGTGCGCGCCGGCGATATCCCACGCCGCCGTGCCGAAGGCGAAGTCGCCGCCGAGCTTGATAC
Organism: Mycobacterium toneyamaense; assembly: GCF_055384815.1. Classification (NCBI taxonomy): domain Bacteria; kingdom Bacillati; phylum Actinomycetota; class Actinomycetes; order Mycobacteriales; family Mycobacteriaceae; genus Mycobacterium; species Mycobacterium toneyamaense. Next base: position 3,113,935 of record NZ_AP040333.1, on the reverse strand, counting down.
AGGCGTCGGCCGAGTGCGGGTAGCCCGGATAGGCCCCGATGATCCGGGCGCGTTGCTCGGCCGGGACATGGGCCAGGATGCGTTCGATCATGGCCTCGTTGGTGGGCAGCAGCTGCATGAACTTGGTGAACAGGCGACCCTCGTCGGCATTGCTGCCCACGATGAGCGGCACCTGGTGGGCCCGCCCCTCGCGCATCGCGACCATCGGATCCTCGGGGAGGAACTCGGTGCCGTACGCCGGGCCGGCCGGAAAGGCCCCCGGCATGTCGGCCACCGCACCATGGATGACGCGGTCCAGCGCGGCCAACAGCTCAGCCGGTTTCGCGGCCATGAGCGCGGCGGCGCCGTCGCGCTCACCGGCGCCGAGCTGTGCGGCGAACTGCTTCGCGAACTGGGCCGCCGCGTCGGGTGACCGCACCATGCCACTGGCGGGACTCTCCGCAATCGCTTGGTGGAAAAGGCCTTTCGCCTGCGGCACGGCGAGCAGCGTCGCGACGGCGTGCGCACCGGCACTCTCCCCGAAGATGGTCACGTTGTCCGGGTCGCCGCCGAAAACCGCGATGTTGGTCCGCACCCACTTCAGCGCCGCCACCAGGTCGCGCAGGAACAGGTTGTCGTCCAGCGGGTGCTCCGCAGTGGCCAGGGTCGAGACGTCGAAGCAGCCGAGCGCACCCAGCCGGTAGTTGGCCGAGACGAAGATGCAGCCGCGCCGCGCCAGTGCGGCCCCGTCGTAGATCGGGGTGGCAGAACTGCCGAGGATGTAGCCGCCACCGTGGATGAAGAACATCACGGGCAACGGCTCGCCAGTGGGCTGCTCGGGCGTCACCACGTTGAGGGTCAGACAGTCCTCACCCATCGGCTGGTACTTGCCCACGCTGAGCATCGTGAATTTGCGGTCCTGCGGCGCGCAGTACGTGAAGCCATGGCAGTACCGCACGCCGCGCCACGGCTGCACCGGTTGCGGGGCCCGGTAGCGCCACGGGCCCACCGGCGGCCGCGCGTAGGGCACGGAACGCCAACGGTGCACACCGTCACGGGTGAAACCCTCGATGGTTCCGCTGTCGATGGTCACGCGGACGGTACGTTCGTGCATAAATGGACACTATCGAAAATCTGTAATCACCGGGGTGCCTGAGCCGCGTGTTGCGGTAGTGCCGGTTACCCTGGCGGGCATGCGACTTCCGGTGGTCCTCGCGGCATGTGCCCTGGTTGCGGGTTGTGCCGCCACGTCAGACCAGCACGGACGGCCCGGCGTGGCGATCTCGGAGCCATCGCTGTCGGCCACCGCACCAACGAGTCGTCCGCCGGCTCCGACGCCGAAAGCCGCACCCACGACGCCGCCGCCCGCGGGCGCCCCCGTCGCCGACGTGATCGCCTGGGTCGAGGCCGGTACCCCGGCCGACCCGGCGGGGTTCCACACCGCGACACGCGACGGTACGCCCACCGATCTGGGTACCGACATCGCGTTCACCACCGCCTCCGGGGCGAACTGCATGACCGACAAGAGTTTCAACGGCACGCTGGCCTGCCTGACACACCTGAAGTCCCCGCCACCACAACCGGCCGATACCTATGGCCACTGGGTGGGCGGCTGGGTCGACTTCGAGGGGCCGACAGCGGAAGTCGGTTCCGTGCACGGAGATCCGGGACGATTCAACAAGGGCACCGGCCCCAAGCTCAAAGACGGCCAGAGCCTGCGGTTCGGCGACTACCAATGCCGCGCCGACGCCACCGGGCCGGTCTGCGTGAACTACGCGCGCCGCACCGCAGTCCGGTTCAGTGATGCCGGCATCCAGACCTTCGGCTGCCTGACTCCGGTGCTCCCGGCACCCGAGGGCGTGGGGCTGAAGTTCGCCTGCACCACTGCCTGAGGGTCAATTCGCCGCGGCGACAGTCGCTTTCGGTTCGTGGACCGTCGGACCCGGATCCGTTGCGTAGAGCGCCTCGATCTCGGCTGCGTACTTCTCGACGACAGGCCGCCAACTCAGGTGCAGCGAGACGCGAAATCCGCAGGGCGCTAAACGTTTTGGCCGAAACGTTCAGCTCGAATGATGGCGTATGGTCGGAACGATGGGAATAGCTGTCACGTCGCTGACGCCTGTGGAACGGACCGCCCTGCTCACCGTGTACGCGAGGGCCCTCGACAGCCGGCGGCCCCGACCGATTCTCGGGGACACCTGGGCAGATGCCGCAGTGGCGGCCATCGACTACGACTTCGCCGCACTCGGGGTCCAGACCAGCGTGGTCTGCCAGACCGCGCTGCGCGCCAAGATGCTCGACGACCGCGTAGCTGCATTCCTCGCATCCCATCCCGATGCGGTCGTGGTCGATCTGGGCGGGGGCCTCGACAGCGGCTTCTATCGGGTCGCACCGCCGCCGACGGTCGACTGGTACACCGTCGACCTGGCGGGCATCTCCGCGCTTCGCGAGGAGCTGTTGCCGGCGAATCCGCACTGCCATACGGTGGTGGCATCGGTGGCCGAAACAGACTGGGCCGCAGGGATTCCCGCAGACCGGCCCACCATGCTCGTGGCGGACGGTCTGTTCGCGTTCCTCACCGAGCCCGTCATAGCCGGTGTGTTCCGCAGCGTCACCGAACATTTCCACCACGGCGAGCTGGCGTTCAACGATTACGGACAGTTCGGGCCGATCAGCCTCGCGGCGTTCAAGTACCTGCCGCAGAAGATGTTCAAAGACGTCGGCAGCCAACTGGGTTACGCGGGTTTCAAAGACGCCCGGCACCCCTTGACCTGGAATCCCCGAATGCACCTCATCGAAGAAGCCAGCCTGGCCCACCAGCCCGAGGTTGACCTGTTTCCCCGGGTGCTGCGGATCGCCACCCGGCTGACGGGGCGCACCCGCGCCGGTGCCCGGAAAGCCCGGATCCTGCGTTACGGCTTCTGAGCAGCGACTACCCGCCCAGGCAGCCCGGACCCAGCAGCGCCTTCAGGTCGCCCATCAACGCCGACGACGGTGTCACGCGCAGCGTCTGGTCCAGTTCCAGGGTGGTGATCCGGTCGCCACTGATGAGCCGCAGATGCACCTGAGAGGTGCCCGGATGGTGGGCCAGCACCTGTTTGAGCGCGCTGACCTTCTCCGGGGTGCACTGCCGGGTCGGCAGGCTCACTGCGAGCGGGCGGTCGGCCTGTGCATTCGAAAAGTCCGGCACCACAAGGTCACTGGCGAAGATCGACACCCGCTCGTCCTCGACCCGGGCCTTGCCGCTCACCAGCACGATGGCGTCGTCCATGATGTCGGCGCCGAACACCGCGTAGGTCTTCGGGAAGAAGTTCACGGTGACCGAACCGTTGAGATCTTCCAATTGCGCTGAGGCCCAGGGCAATCCCTGCTTGTTGACCCGCCGCACCACGCCCGCCAGGATGCCGCCGATGCGGACCTGGGAGTCGTTGGCGACAGCGCCTTCGAGGATGGCCGGAATCTGGGTGTCCACCTGCGCATTGAGCAGGTGCGCGACACCGTTGAGCGGGTGGCCCGAAACGTACAGACCCAGCATCTCGCGTTCCAGGGCGAGCTTGTGCTTGTCGTCCCACTCGTCGTCGGGCACCTTGATGGTGAAGGCCGCATCGCCGGCATCCCCGGCGTCACCGCCGCCGAACAGATCGAACTGGCCCATGGCCTCGGCCTTCTTGGTGCCGAGCACCGAGTCGACCGCGTCGGCGTGCACCAGGAACAGGCCCTTGCGGGCATGGCCCAGCGAGTCGAAAGCGCCTGCCTTGACCAGAGATTCGGTGACCCGCTTGTTGCAGGCCGTGATGTCGATCTTGCTGAGGTAGTCGGAGAAGTCGGTGTATTTCCCCTTCTCGGTGCGGGCCGCGATGATCGACTGCACCACGTTGGCGCCGACGTTGCGCACACCGCCCAGCCCGTAGCGGATGTCCTTGCCGACCGAGGCGAAGTTGTGCACCGACTCGTTGACATCCGGCGGCAGCACCGTGATGCCCAGGCGGCGGCAATCCGCCAGGTATATCGCGGCCTTGTCCTTGTCGTCACCGACCGAGGTCAGCAGACCCGCCATGTACTCGGCCGGATAGTTGGCCTTGAGATACGCCGTCCAGAACGACACCAGGCCGTAGCCGGCCGCGTGCGACTTGTTGAACGCGTAGCCGGCGAACGGCAGGACCGTGTCCCACAGCGCGGTGATCGCGGCCTGCGAGAAGCCGTTCTGCTTCATGCCGTCGGCGAACCCGCCGTAGGCCTCGTCGAGGATTTCCTTCTTTTTCTTACCCATCGCGCGACGCAGCAGGTCTGCTTGACCGAGCGAGTAGCCCGCGACCTTCTGCGCGATGTGCATGATCTGCTCTTGGTAGACGATCAAACCGTAAGTCTCGGAAAGGATGTCGCGCAGCGGCTCTTCGAGCTCCGGGTGGATGGGCTTGATCTCCTGCAGCCCGTTCTTACGCTTGGCGTAGTCGGTGTGCGCATCCACACCCATCGGACCCGGCCGGTACAGCGCCAGGACGGCCACGATGTCCTCGAAGCCGGTCGGCCGCATCAGTTTCAGCAGATCGCGCATCGCCGAACCGTCGAGCTGGAACACCCCGAGCGTGTCGCCGCGCGCCAGCAGCTCGTAGGTTTTCGGGTCGTCAAGGCTCAGGTGGTCGAGATCCAGATCGATGCCACGGTTGGCCTTGATGTTCTCCAGCGCGTCACCGATGACGGTGAGGTTGCGCAGGCCCAGGAAGTCCATTTTCAGCAGGCCGATGGCCTCACACGACGGGTAGTCCCAGCCGGTGATGATGGCGCCGTCCTGGGCGCGCTTCCACATCGGGATGGCGTCGATGAGCGGCTCGGAGCTCATGATCACCGCGCAGGCGTGCACACCCGCGTTGCGGACCAGGCCCTCCAGGCCGCGCGCGGTCTCGTAGATGGTGCGGACGTCGGGGTCGGTGTCGATCAGCGCGCGGACCTCGGCGGCTTCCTTGTACCGCTCGTGGTTGGGGTCGGTGATGCCCGCCACCGAGATGTCCTTGGCCATGATCGGCGGCGGCAGGGCCTTGGTGATGCGGTCGGCGATGGCGAAGCCCGGCTGCCCGTAGTGGACTCGGGCCGAATCCTTCAGCGCGGCTTTGGTTTTGATGGTACCGAAGGTGATGACCTGGGCGACGCGGTCACTGCCCCACTTCTCGCTGGCGTACCGCACCATCTCGCCGCGGCGGCGGTCGTCGAAGTCGATGTCGATATCGGGCATCGACACGCGCTCGGGGTTGAGGAACCGCTCGAACAGCAGACCGTGCGGGATGGGGTCGATGTTGGTGATGCCCATCGCCCAGGCCACCAGCGAACCGGCGGCCGAACCGCGGCCCGGGCCGACCCAGATGCCGACCTCGCGCGCGTGGCTGATGAGGTCACCGACGACGAGGAAGTACGCCGGGAAGCCCATCTGCACGATGACGCTGATCTCGTACTCGGCGCGGTCGAGGTACTCCTGCGGCGGACCGCCCGGGAAGCGCCGGTCCAGGCCACGCAGCACCTCTTTGCGCAGCCAGGTGGCCTGTGTCTCGCCCTCGGGCACCGGGAAGATCGGCATCCGGTCGTGGAACTTCCAGACATCGGCGTAGGACTCGACGCGCTCGGCGATCAGCAACGTCGAATCGCAGGCACCGGGTACCTGGTGATCCCACATGGCCCGCATGTCCTCGGCCGACTTGAGGTAGTAGCCGTCACCGTCGAACTTGAACCGCGTCGGGTCCGACAGTGTCTTACCGGTCTGGATACACAGCAGCGCTTCGTGGTTGTGCGAGGCCTCGCGCGTGACGTAGTGGCAGTCGTTGGTGGCCAGCGGCGGGATGCCCAGCTTCTTGCCGATGTCCAGCAGGCCCTCGCGGACCCGGCGCTCGATCTCGATGCCGTGGTCCATGAGCTCGAGGAAGAAGTTCTCCTTGCCGAAGATCTCCTGCCACTTCGCGGCGGCCTCGATGGCCTCTTTCTCGTGGCCGAGCCGCAGCCGGGTCTGCACCTCACCCGACGGGCAGCCCGTGGTGGCGATGATGCCGGTGGAATGCTCGGCGATGATCTCCGCGTCCATCCGGGACCACTTGCCGAGCTGCCCTTCGAACGACGCCAGCGACGACAGCTTGAACAGGTTCCGCAGACCGGTCGCGTTCTCCGCGACCATCGTCATGTGGGTGTACGAACCGCTACCCGAGACGTCGTCGCTCTTCTGGCTCGGATCACCCCACGTGATGCGCTTGGTGTTGAAGCGCGACGCCGGCGCGATGTACGCCTCGATGCCGATGATCGGCTTGATGCCCTCTTTGGTGGCGACGTTGTAGAACTCGCTGGCGCCGAACATGTTTCCGTGGTCGGTCATGCCGATGGCAGGCATTCCCAACCGCAGCGCCTCGGCGATCATGGGCTTGACCTTCGCCGCACCGTCCAGCATCGAGTACTCGGTGTGATTGTGGAGGTGCACGAACTGGCTCATAGGGCTGCCAGTCTAAAACGGGCCACCGACACGTCTCGGCGTGTCGCGGGCTGTGTCGTCAGGCCGACTGCGACGCGCCCGTGGCGGCCGCGGGCGCGGGGCCGCCAGCCGGGCCGTCTGCTGTTGCGCCGGGACCCACCAGCAACCCCTTGTGCAACACCTGTTGCAGTTGCTTAGTTACCGCCTCGACGCGGTCTCGATCGGCCACCAGCCCGGCGTAGAACCCGAGCCCCCACACCATGGTGTACAGCAGATCGGCAACAGGGGCCACAGCCGTCCCGGCAGGCAACTCGCCGCGCGCCACGGCGTCGCGCACGGCCTGGTCCATGAATTTGCGGACGGCGGCCTTTGCGTCCCTGCGCGGGGCGGGCAGCCGGTCGGCCTCCAGATAGGAACTCACCAGCAGTGCCACACTGCCCGGTTCATGGACGCCGGCATTGCGGAATTCGGTGACGAGCACCGAAATCTGTGATGGAAGAGTGGATTCCGCGCCGGCGCGGGCGATGCAGAGGTCGATCGTCGTGGCGATCTCGTTCAGCAGGCAGTGGTAGATGTCCTCGCGCGTCTGGAAGTGGTAGTGCAGCGTGGGACGGCTCAACTCCGCGATCTCGGCGATGGCCTGGATGGTGGTGGCGTGGTAGCCACGGACCGCGATCACCTCGCGCGCGGCGCCCAGAATACGCGCCCGTGTCTGTGCCGAATCGGTGCCTGCCGGCCGACCCCGGCGCCGTCCTGCCTTCACTGGGAGAACATCGAGATGCACCATGCCACGTCCTCGCACAGAAGGGGATATTTACGAATTCAGCAAACTCTAAGACATAGCTGATACGTGGTCAACCGCAACCTCGCCATCGGCCGGCCGACTTGCCCCGCGCGGCCCGGCCGTGCGGTCGATTCCGTCCGGTGACCGGCACAGACGGCGTCGTGTCCCGCGGTCGACGGGCGGCCCATTCGGTGACGGCGACGAGTCCCGCTACCTATTTGCCTGAAAATTTGTCGCCGACGTAGAGATCCGGCAACCGAATCGGGCGCCGGATGCGGCCCTCACCCGGCGCCGCATAGTGATGATGTCCACATCGCGGCGGGCGCTGTGCGAATTGAATGCACGGTCGCTCTCTGTATCGTATGAGTCCGTGATCGAGCTCATTAACGTCGCCAAGACTTTTGGCGGGTCCGTTCCCGCACTCCGCGACGTGAGCTTTTCCGTCCCCACGGGCTCTGTGTGTGCGTTGCTGGGACACAACGGCGCCGGCAAGACGACGACGGTCAAGATCCTGTCCACCTTGCTCAAGCCGAGCTCGGGACAGGCGATCGTCGCCGGCTACGACGTGGCAAAGGAACCCGCGAAGGTCCGCCAGTCCATCGGCGTCACCGGACAGGACGCCGCCCTCGACCTCCGGCTGACCGGACGGGAGAACCTCGTCCTGTTCGGGCGCCTGCGCGGCCTGCGCCGCGGCGAAGCCCGCAGCCGGGCCGACGAACTGATCACCCAATTCGACATGGGGCACGCCGCGGACCGCCAGGTGAGCGGGTACTCCGGTGGCATGCGCCGCCGGATCGACATCGCGGTGTCCCTCGTCGTCCCGCCGAAGGTGCTGTTCCTCGACGAGCCGACCACCGGCCTGGACCCGCGCAGCCGCCGCGACGTGTGGAATCTGGTGTCCTCGATGAAGGCTCAGGGCATCACCGTCCTCCTGACGACGCAGTATCTGGAGGAGGCCGACATCCTCAGCGATTCCATCGTCATCCTCAACGGCGGTCAGATCGTCGCCCGCGGGACGGCCGATGAGCTCAAGCGCCAGACCGGCTCGAGCTACTGCGAGATGACGCCCCTCAACCCGGACGACCTGCCGCGCATCGCCACGGCCCTGGCGGATTTCGACGAGATCGAGGTCGACACCGACGCGACGACGGTGTCCGTCCCGGCGCCGGGCGGCGTCGCGACGCTGACCGAGGTCTTCCGCCGGATGGACGAGATCGGCGTCGAACTCATCGACATCTCGCTGCGCCGGCCCTCACTCGACGAGGTGTTCCTCCACCTCACCACCCCGGCGACCACGGCATGAACGCGCCGACAATTCTTACTGCCCGAATCGTCAGCCGAAGTCGGGTAGATTTGATCTTCGCAGCGGTGGCTCCGTTGCTGGGCTTAATTGGCCTAACCTTGTTGCTGCGCGATGTGATCAACACCGGCGGAATGAGTTACGCGCAGTACGTACTGCCTGCCGTGGTTGTTCAGGCTATGTTATTTGGGGCGCTCACCACCACCGATCGGGCGGCGCACGAAAAGGCCAGTGGTATGGGTGTTCGACTACGCACTCTCCCCATTTCCCAATACGCGCCACTCTTGGCCCGAATGAGCTACTGCATCATACGTGGCGCACTCGCGACAGTTGCATCAATCGCTGCAGCATCAGTGTTCGGATTCCGATTCGCTGGCGGCATTGGCTATGTGGCAGCGTTTTTCGGTCTGGCTCTCACTCTCACCTTGGCGCTGTCGCTGGGCGCCGACGCGACAGGCAGTAAGGCTGGTCGGACCGAAGTTGCCAGCCAGTTACTTATGGTGCCCCAGCTGCTATTGGTCCTGCTTTCGACCGGACTCGCTCCGCTGGGATCGTTCCCCACTTGGGTACAACCCTTTGTCCGTTACCAACCCATTTCTCAGATCACCGAAACGCTGCGCGGCCTCACCAGCGGTCACGTGCACCAAGGCAATCTGCTCGTCAGCCTCGCATGGTGCGTTGGGCTTCTCATTGTCTTCGGCATGTTCGCACTCCGGTTGCAAAGGCGGGCCCAGTGAATACCCAATCAACGCGGCAATTTTCGCTGTTAACCGAAAGTTGGATATTCGCCAGCCGGTTGCTCATACAGTGGCGGCGCTACCCAACCGTGCCCCTTCAAGCGCTGCTGTTTCCCACGGTTCTATTGGTCGCCTATAGTCTGCTAGTCGGAACCTCGATGACCCGCCTCACCGGCAACAGCGGCCTTGACGTACTGATCCCGGTGTGCGCGGTTGCGGGTGCCATGTCCGGTTGTGTGGGCGCCGGGATGACTATGCCTCATGATCGAGAGAGCGGCCTGCTCACCCGGCTGTGGATCATGCCCGTCCGAAGAGCGAGCGCGCTGATCGGGACGCTGCTCGCCGAATCCATGCGCACTTTCGCCGGGAGCGCACTTATCCTGGCAACTGGCTATGCACTCGGCTTCCGATTTGGCGGCAACATCATCGAACTGCTCGCATACCTCGCTGTTCCGAGTCTCGTAGTCGTCGTCTATGCGATGATCGTGATCACGTTGGCATTACACGACCAAGGCCGCACAATCCTGGCATGGGTAGGTACTGCCAGCATGGGTTTAGCGTTCGCAGCGATCATTCCGGTCGCCAAACTCCCGGCGTTACTGCGTCCCCTTGCCCAATATCAGCCCGTCGCCCCGGCTATTCAGGCCATGAGCCAGCTGTCGCAAGGCGCTGGCGCATTCTGGCTGCCACTCGCGGCTTCCGTTGCTTGGATCGTTGTTCTCAGCGCGCTGTTCGGCCCCCTTGCCGCGCGTAACTACCGGCAAGCTGCTGAGACAGGACAGCTTGGCGACTGATTCCAGTCGCTATCTGACCTGACGGGTCAAGTCAGATAGCGCCAGCCGCACTTGGTCCACCACTCACGGTCCAGGCAGAGCCGGCCGTCGATCACGGTGGTACGACGCACGATGGCACTGAGTTCAGCCGGGTTAATCTCGGTGAACTCAGACCACTCGGTCAATACCAGGACGACGTCGGCATTCTCGCATGCGCCACGAACCGAGTTCGCGTACGAAAGCGTCGGAAACACTCTGCGGGAGTTCTCAATCGCCTTCGGGTCGTACACCGTGACCGAAGCACCCTGCAGCTGTAGTTGACCAGCGACATTAAGTGCAGGCGAGTCACGGACGTCATCAGAATCCGGTTTGAACGCCGAGCCCAGGATCGCGATGTTCGCACCCAGGAGCGACCCGTTGCAGGCAGCTCTAGTGACCTCGACCATACGTGTACGACGCCGCATGTTGACGTTGTCCACTTCACGCAAGAACATTAGGGCCTCCGAGGCGCCTAGTTCGCCAGCACGCGCCATAAAAGCCCGGATGTCCTTGGGAAGGCAGCCGCCGCCAAAGCCTAGACCCGCGTTGAGAAAACGGCGGCCGATGCGCGCGTCATAACCGATCGCGTCGGCGACTGCTCTCACATCCGCGCCTACAGCATCGCATACCTCGGCGATCGCATTGATGAAGGAGATCTTGGTAGCCAGAAAGGCGTTGGCGGATACCTTGACCAGTTCGGCGGTCTCCGGGTCCGTCACGATGAACGGTGTATCCCGCTCAAGAATCGTGGCATACACCTCGCGGGTCAGTGTCTCAGCCCGGCCACCTTCGGTACGGCCCAACACAATCCGATCCGGGGTCAATGTGTCATGCACGGCATAGCCTTCGCGGAGGAACTCAGGGTTCCAGGCGATTTCGATCTCGCCCTCCGTGGACAGAGCGCGGGCTCGGTCAACGAGCTTCGCGCATGTGCCCACGGGCACAGTGGATTTGCCGAGGATCAACACCTCGCTGCGCACTAGCGGAGCGAGTCCATCGATAACAGCTTCGACGTATCGCAAGTCTGCAGCCGATTCGCCCTTCTTCTGTGGGGTACCGACCGCGATGAAGTACAGCGCCCCCCAATCCGCAGCGTCCTGATAGCTGGTGGTGATACGCAAAAGGCCGGATTCCAGGTGCTTTTTCAGCAGCGCCGCCAGTCCAGGCTCGTAGAACGGCACTTCGCCATTCGCAAGCTTGGCAACCTTGTCGTGATCTACCTCGACCCCGAGCACCTCGTGGCCCAATTCAGCCATACACACAGCGTGGGTGAGTCCGAGGTACCCCATACCGAATACTGTCAGCCGCACGACTGATCTCCTTGCTTCTGCTTGCTGTCATCGAGGTATAGCGAGCCCTGAGGGCCGAGCTCGCCCGACGCGCGCTTCCAATTGCCAGCTAACACGGCCGATCGCTGTGAGGCTACCGTACGACCGACGTCGAACTGCCGAAGCGCATTGTCTGCTGACCACACCTCACAGCTTGTCGCGAGGTGGTGGTCAGTCGGATGGTAGGTTTGCGCATGGCGCGAGAGGCCACAGAGAGGCCATGCAACGGTTTGCCCGGCGGCGTCGTTGGCACCCCGAAACATTTTGGCGTAGGCGTCATTTGAGACGCAGTACGGAAGGGACACTAACCGTAATGTCGAACGAGTTGCCGGTCATTGCCGCGATTCCCAACTACAACATGGGCCACCACCTACGCAAGCTCCTGCCACAGGTGCTGGTACAGGGCTACGACCGCATATATGTGTTCGATGACGGGTCCACTGATGACAGTGTCGAGGTGGTCAAGGAGTTTGGCGGTCAGGTGCAGATGATCGTCGCCCCGCAAAACCAGGGCTGCACAGCGAACCGCAATCAAGTCCTCAAGGTGATCGATGGCGACGAGCTCATCCACTTCATCGATGCCGACATGGATCTGGAGACCGAGAACATCGCCGACGTGGCGCGCCAGGTTGCCGCTCGCTACGTCGACAAGGGCGTGGGTGCGATAGGCGGGCTGGTAAGCCGCACCGACGGAAGTCAGGAACCTTACAATTTCGGCCCAGCGTTTTGTTTGCACACGCACATGACGGCGATTCCCCCAGTCCTCGACCGGATCCGCAACCGTCCCAAATTGGCCCGCACGATTCAGCAGGCGGTCCGGCCAATCGTCAAGAACTATCCGAACGTGCTGGATGCACCAACAGCTCAGGAGACTTTCTGGCTGCACGAGGGCAACATGCTGATCTATGCCGATGCGTACAAATCGATCGGCGGCTATGACATCAACATGCGCAACCATGGGGCTCAGGATCTGGCGATCCGATTGGAGAAGAAGGGCATCAAACGCTGGTTCGACCCTTCAATCGAAGTGGTCCACCACTACATCGATGTGCGCGGTAAGAAACGTAAGAAGCAACAGTACGAATCTCTGCGTTACCTGCTCGGAAAGCATGGGTTCAAAGCCTGGGTCACGGGTAACTATCGCTGACGTGGCTTAACATGCAACTTGCTCGGGCGCTTGCGACATGAACAACCGATATTTCCGAGAGGCGGGTACTTTCGTAGCGTGGTGACCCCGTGATGGGACAACCCCGGTTTGGTTGTCTCTTGAACTGTGAGGATCCGTCCTCAGTGAAACGATCAACCTCTTGCCACAGCCGTTCCCGCCAAGCTTCGAGTCGACGCTACCGCAGTGGCCCGCACCGGCGGAGCCTCTGGCCGGTAACCTTGCCGATGACGGCGTGCCCGTCGAGGCGAACCTGCCGGTTCTTAGGGTCTCCATCCAGGCGATCTATAGTTGGCACAAAAGCGCCTGTGACGCAGCGAATTTGGGGCGATGTGCACTTGATCAACGCCGCCCGCGACATCGACGCCGACGACCAAGCCTTCGGATACTGATTCACTGCCGACCAATTACCAGGGCGCGGAATCCGCGCTGGCAAGAACCGGCAGCGCGGTTATGCTCCCAGGAGCGCATCTGGTCAAGCTTCGTCAAGAAGCGTGGCCTGAACTCTCAACTCGGTCCTGCGCCATCAAAGGCGTCTACTTCAACTCCTATTGTGGGCCACTCGACCTTATCGCGGATAAGTTCTCGCCGACGGTAGCCGCTTTGAATCAGGCTGTGTCATCGTACTCGCCGGTCGCGACGATCACTATTCAGCCCGCGGTTTGGCTTTACCCTCCTGGGACCCGAAGACCTCGCAGATGGGGTCGACGCAATCCATCGGGAGTCGCGGCACGATTTCGCAAAAATCGGCACATCAAGTGCAGGTGCGACCCTAGAATGGAGGTCGTGCACCACCGCGGACATGTCCGTGGTAAGAAATTGTACATAGGGGGATAAATGCATTCTGCCGAATATTGGGTATTTAAAGCACGTCAAAACTGGTCTAAATTGTCGGTACCCGATAATCCGCATTTCGACAGCGCCGAATCGACTAAATGGTTTATTGACCAACTGAATAATGCGAAGTCGTATCTTGAGTACGGCACCGGCGGATCAACCATCCAAGCCGCCAGTCGCGGCGTCAACATGGTGTGAGTCGAGTCCGACCCCAACTTCCTCCGTCTCGTCGGCGCAAAAATTGCGGCAGCCGGACTTGAAAGCGAAAACCAACAACTGGTATACGCGGATATAGGCCGCACGGGCCCTTGGGGACGGCCATACGGCCACGCAGATGAGCAGCGCCTAGCACTGTACCGACGCTATTCGGATCCGCGATTCATAAATGTGCCACCAGATTTGGTGTTAGTAGACGGGCGCTTTCGAGTGGCTTGCGCCGCGAAATGCTTTAACCTGCTACGGGATACACACGGGTGGCAAGTCGTCGTCGACGACTACATCAACAGACCGCATTACCACATTCTGGAGAATGTGGCAGAATTCTTCCCGGTCGGTCGGATGGCGGTCTTCACGAAAGTAAAATCGAATGCCGACTTAAACGCCGTGATCGACGTCTGGGAGACCGAACCTGAGTAAGAACGTTCGGCGCACTACCAACCGCGATTAGCGGCGTCCCGCAACATTTACTACCTGAATCAACTATCACCCTCGTAATTCAAGCGTTGACCTCCTCTGGCAGTGAACACTAGCCGTAGGCAAAGCAGATGCTGCTACCAGCGGACGAGCCGGTATACGTCAGCGCCGCCTAACAGTTGGTTGGCGCCCAGATGCGCGGAAGCATAGCCGCGATCGGCGAACTTCTGGAGTATTTCATTCCGCTTCGCAATTGAATTCCCATACGGGTCCGCCGGCAAGACCCTACTCACGTAATAGACGTGTCGATTCGAGAGGCTGGACAGATCCGGAAAATGGTTGATCAATTCGTCCTGGCTGGCTACGAAAGTCACCGCGTCAGGCGGAACCGACCACAATGTCGGCGGTACAACTCCACGCCGATCCGAATCGATCACGATCGCGGCGTCGGATGCCGGCACTAGCGCGGTTGTCTGCGTGTAGCGATAGCCGGCGTGCACGGTAGCCAGCGTTACCCCGACAAACTGGAATACGAGGAGCACCGACAGCACCACAGCCACCACGTGCGAACGCCGCGCCGACACCGCAAGCCCGACGAATAGAAATGGGGTGATGAAGTACAAATAGAGCGGACGCATGGAATGCACCGGGCTGATGAAAGAGACGTACAGCGCGATGATGGCCAGCCAGCAACTGAAGAACATCTGCAATGGCACTGCCGACGCAGTCGGAACGAATTCATGCCAGCCGCCGTGACGACGCACCACCCACTTGGCGGCGATCCACAGAATCGGCGAGACCACCACCACTGTCAGGACACCGCCCACGACGGCGCCGATCTCGACACCGTACGACTGGTACGCGGGATCGATCGGCGCAAACGCCTCGTACAGCGGGCCGAGCAACGCCACGATCCGGACCCCGAGCATGGGCCAGGAAAAATGCTGTGCCTGTTCCCCGCCACGGTGGAATGACTCCCAGAACCCCGGGTTTCCCATGCCGAACGCGCTGACGGCGACGACGCCGACGGCGACCAGACCGGCAAACTCCCAGTACCGCCGGCGGGCCACGATGGCGACACCGACGAGCAGCAAGGCAAACCCGGCAGGGACGACGAACAAGTACTGAGTCAGCAGGCCCAAGGCAATGACAGGGGCAAGTGCGACCAGGTAACCGAATTTGTGGCGGGTGAACCACAAGCAGACGAACAACAACAGTAGCGTCGACCACAAGCCGAGCAACGCATACTGGCGAATAGCGACCGCGCTCGCTCGGACCGCCATGGAGAGTGCCCACGTCAACACAGCGGCCGCACCTAAGAAGGTGGGGATCTCGAGCACCCGGCACACCGCAAAGAGCAGCAGTGCCGTCATGACAACAAGCACAACGTTCAGCATGGCTGCGGCCGGGATCGAGACACCGAAAAACGAGAACCAGATGTGCAGCAGCCAGAAATACAAAGGCGGATGGATGTCAAAATGCGCCAGATCGGTGCGAATCCGGTCGAAACATCCCGGATTCCGCAGACTCCAATAGTCCTGCCAGGTCTGCACAGATACCCATTGACCAATGGGAATGAATTGCGAATAGCGCCCCTGATTGCAAGTCGCCGACAGCATGGTGATCGCGTCATCGTGAGACAGCGAAGTCGACACCATCGCGCGTACCACCAAGAGCACGATCAATGCGACGACGAGCCAAACCGCCACCGCGGGCGTCAGCCGATACGCCGCAAATCTCCCGAACAAGCGTTCACACCGTTGGCGTCCACCCTCGTAACGCGTGCTCAAATTGGCGCTCCCCTGATAACCGGCCATGCCCTGACCCGAATCTCCCAGACGACGACAGTACCCGTCCGACCCGTCCGGCTACCGCCTGAGCGCGCCGCCCGGACGATGTGTGAGGCACTGCTTTCGGCCTACCGCTATCGACCGATATGCCGTCGTCTCATCGCCCAAGAGTCTCTTCAGGGCAATGACGACAGAGCAACTACCGGATCGACGGCGACGGCCGAATTGCCACCGACCCTCCTGCCGATCGCGCTGCCGGTGAGCACTGCCAGCGCCAGCCAGATCAGCACGAAGCCTGCCCACCGGCCCACCGGCATCGGCTCATGCCCGACGATGACGCCCCACGCCATCTGCAACGCCGGCGTCAGGTACTGCAGCAGGCCCATGGTGACCAGCAGAAGCCGTTGCGCCGCACCGGCGAACATCAGCAACGGCAGCGCCGTCACCGGGCCGCACAACATCATCAGAAGTGTGTGGCCCGCGCCCAGCGCGGGAACCGTCGCCTGCCCCGCAATGGTGAGGACGACAAGGTAGGCCAACGCGAACGGCGCGGCCACCCCGGCTTCGACGCCGACACTGACCCGCGGGTCAGCGCGCACGACCTTCTTGACCGCGCCGTACACACCGAAGGACACCGCCACGCCGAGGCCGATCACCGGGATTTCACCGGTCTGCACCGCCAGTACGATCACCGCGGCCACGGCGATGGCCAGCGCCGCCGCCTGCGCGCGATTCAACCGCTCACCGAACAGCGCAACGCCGAGCGCCACGCTCACCAGCGGGTTGATGAAATAGCCCAGCGCAGCGTCGACCACGTGGCCGTTGTTGACCGCGTAGATGTAGATGCCCCAGTTCAGCGAGATCAGCGCCGACGCACACACCAGCAGTCCCCAGGTGCGGCCCGACAACCGGCGCAGGTCACCCAGGCGGCGACCGACGGCCAGCACCACGAACATCAGCAGCACCGTCCACACGATGCGATGGGCCAGCACCTCGAAGGCACTCGCCGGCTTCAGCAGCGGGAAGAACGCGGGAAACAGACCCCACGAGCCGTAGGCGCCGAGCCCGAGCAGCAATCCCCGGTTCTGGTTCGAAGTGGCCGTCGCGGTAGTGGTCACTGCCGATGCAACACATCCAGAGCGTGCTGCAATTCCGCCGGGTACTCACTGGTGATCTCGACCCACCTGCCGTCGGCCGGATGGGCGAACCCCAGCGAGCGCGCATGCAGCCACTGCCGATCGAGCCCGAGCTTCTTCGCCAGCGTCGGATCGGCGCCATAGGTCAGGTCACCGCAACACGGGTGGTGCAGTGCGGAGAAATGCACCCGGATCTGGTGGGTACGACCGGTCTCCAGGTGCACGTCCAGCAGGCTGGCCGCCACGAACGCCTCGATGGTGTCGTAGTGCGTGACGCTGTGCCGGCCGCCTTCGGTGACGGCGAACTTCCAGTCGTTGCCCCGGGCACGGCCGATCGGCGCGTCGATGGTGCCGCTGGACGGGTCCGGATGGCCCTGCACCAGCGCGTGGTAGCGCTTCTCCACGGTGCGGTGCTTGAAGGCCCGCTTGAGCACGGTGTACGCCCGCTCGGACAGCGCCACCACCATCACGCCGGATGTGCCGGCGTCCAGCCGGTGCACGATGCCCTGTCGCTCGTGGATGCCCGAGGTGCTGATCCGGAAACCGGCCGCAGCCAGTCCGCCGAGGACCGTCGGGCCGGTCCAGCCCAACGACGCGTGTGCCGCCACCCCGGCCGGCTTGTCCACGGCGACGATGTCATCGTCGGAGTAGAGGATCGCCATGCCCTCGATGTCCTGCGGCGTGTTCTCCAGCGGCGCCGGCGCCTCGGGAAGGCGGACCTCCAGCCAGGAGCCCGCGACAAGCTTGTCCGACTTCGCCGCCGGCGCACCGTCGATATCGACGCCACCGTCTTCGGCGATCGTGGCCACCGCGGTCCGCGACAACCCGAGAAGGCGAGCCAGGCCCGCGTCCACCCGCATCCCGGCCAGTCCTTCGGGGACCGGCATCGAACGGCTGCTCATCGGCCGGTTTCGGCCTCGTCGGCGGCCGCGGCGGCCGGCGCCGGGGATGCCGGCGAACCCTGTTGCGTATCAGTAGATTCGGCCGAATCTTCGGTTTCCGCCTGCTTGCCTTCGGTGTCGAAGTCGATGCCGAACATCGACAGGCCGACCAGCAACATCGCGCCACACACCACCGCGGAATCAGCGACGTTGAACACCGGCCACCAGCCGACCGAGAGGAAATCGACGACGTGGCCGCGCAGCGGCCCCGGCGAGCGGAAGAACCGGTCCATCAGGTTGCCCACCGCGCCGCCGAGGATCATCCCCAGCCCGAGGGCCCACCACAGCGAGACCAGGCGCCGCCCCATCCAGATGATGCCCAGCACCACGCCGGTGGCGATCAGCGTCAGCACCCAGGTGTACCCGGTCGCCATCGAGAAGGCCGCCCCGGAATTGCGGACCAGCGTCCAGGTGATGGTGTCGCCGATGATCTCGACCGGCTGACCTGGCACCAGAAGCTTCACCGCCAGGACCTTGGTCAGCACATCCAGCCCCAGCACCAGCGCCGCGACCATCAACAGCAGCCGCAGCCGCCGCGGGACGGGCTGGGCCTGCGGCGGCGCGGTCACGGGAGATTCGGCGCTTTCAGCCGTCTCCGGCCCGGTGCCCGAGGTCGCCTCCGGCTCCCCGCCCGAGGTCGCCTCCGGCTCCGTGGATTCATCAGTCACTCCCCCATCATCCCAAAGACGCCGTGAGGAACAATTCCGCCCATGACTCGCGTCGTTGTGATCGCCACCGGAGGCACCATCGCCACCAGCACCGACCAACACGGAATAGCCCGGCCGACCCGCAGTGCCACCGACCTGGTCCACGACCTGGGCACCGGGGTGCAGGTCGACACCGTCGACCTCATGTCGGTCGACAGCTCCGAACTGACGCCGGCCGACTGGGACCGGATCGCTGCCGCGGTGCGTGCCGCCGGTGACGCCGACGGGATCGTCATCACGCACGGCACCGACACCATGGAAGAAACCTCGTTGTGGCTCGACATCACGTACGACGGTGCCGTGCCGGTGGTCCTGACCGGCGCCATGCGCAGCAGCGACGCACCCGATGCCGACGGCCCGGCAAACCTGCGGGACGCGATCACCGTGGCCGCCAGTGCGTCCGCCTGCGATCTCGGGGTGCTGGTCAGCATGGCGGGCCAGGTGTGGCAGCCCCTCGGCGTCACCAAGGCCGGGCACGGTTTGCTCGGCACCGCGGTCGGGTCGGTCAAGGACGGCTCGTTCATTCCCGACGGCGTCAAACAGCGGCCACGACTCGGCGCATTGTCGGCGGCGTCCGCGCCGCGGGTAGACATCGTCGCCGCGTACGCCGGCAGCGACGCGCTGGCGATGGACGCGTTTGCGGCAGCCGGCGCCGGCGGATTGGTACTCGAGGCACTCGGCTCGGGCAATGCCGGGTCCAAGGTGCTCGCCGAGGTGCAGCGGCTGTGCGCCGCCGGTGTTGCGGTGGCGATTGCGACACGGGTGCCCGGCGCGCGCGTCACATCGGGCTACGGTCCCGGGCGGGCGTTGCTGGACGCCGGGGCGGTGTCCGCGGGCAGCTTGCGCGCCGCCCAGGCCCGGGTGTTGCTCATGGCGGCACTCGCCGCGGACATGCCCGTCGCCGACGTGTTCGCTGAATGGGTTTGACGAAACTGTCCCACTGGGTGGACGACTTGCCCGTCGACGAGCGCGAAATTGACGAACCAATGATAATTTCCCCCACGCCCAACTCCCGGGGGAAAGACATTGGAATTGACGGCGCTCGGTAGCCGACACCAACCGCAGAAACGCCTCGACATTCAGGGCATGCGCGCGATCGCGGTGGCCCTCGTCGTGCTGTTCCACGCGGAGCTCCCCGGATTCGGCGGCGGTTACGTCGGTGTCGACGTCTTCTTTGTGATCTCCGGATTCCTGATCAGCACGCACCTGTTGAGCGAGCTACGCCAGCGCGGGCATATCCGGTACGGCGCGTTCTATGCCCGGCGGGTGCGACGGCTGCTGCCGGCCGCCTTGACCGTCATCGTCGCCACGGTGGCCGCAGCCGCCTGCTGGGTGTCTCCCCTGCAGTTCGGGTATGTCGTCAAGGACGCCATTGCCGCGACGTTCTACGTGCCGAACGTCCTGTTCGCCTACCGCGCGACCGACTACCTCGCCGACAAGACGCCGTCGCTGTTCATGCACTACTGGTCGCTCGGCGTGGAGGAACAGTTCTACCTGCTGTGGCCGGCGTTGCTCGTCGGGCTGTTCGGCCTGGTCAAGCTGCGCAGCCGTCGCGTGGCTGCCATCGCCGCGGTCGTCGCGGCATCGTTCGCGCTGTGCGTGTGGCTGACCGGCTTCTCGCAACCGAACGCGTTCTTCATCCTGTTCGCACGGATTTGGGAATTCGGCGTCGGCGGCCTCGTCGCGCTCATCCTGCTGACTCGTGGCCGCGTCTTCGGTGACCGCGTCGGTGCCGTCGCCGGCTGGGCCGGGCTGGCCGCGATCGTCGGCAGCGGTGTGCTGTTCTCCACCGCCACCGAATACCCCGGCGACGCCGTGGCGGTGCCGGTGCTCGGCACCGCGCTGCTGATCGCGGCCGGCCCCGTCCGCCGGGGACCCGCGGCACTCCTGAGCCTGCGCCCGCTCACCTGGATCGGCGATGTCTCGTACTCGCTGTACCTCGTGCACTGGCCCCTGCTCGTGCTGCCCGTCGCCGCCACCGGCTACATGCACACCTCGCCCCTGTGGTTGCGTGTCACGATCGTCGCGGCCTGTGTCCCGCTGGCGTGGCTGCTCTACCGCTACGTCGAGCAACCGGGCCAGCATCTGACATGGCTGAACGCGGCCCGCCCGCGCCGCACGCTCACCGCGACCGCCGGCGTGATGGCCGCTGTCTGCGCCGTGGTTCTCACTGTCGCCGTCTTACAGAGCCCGACGTTGGACGCGGGCCGACCCGCAGCACATACCCAACTGAGCCTGAAACCCGCCGGCACCCCGTATGTGCCGAGCAATCTGAATCCCCGGCTGTCTGCCAGCGAAAGTGCCCAACCCGTCATCTATGCCAACCATTGCCACCGTGACGAATGGGCCACCGACCCGGCCGGCTGCACGGTGGGCACCAACCCCCAGGCGCCGCTCGTCGTCCTGTTCGGCGATTCCCATGCCGCACAGTGGTATCCGGCGCTGTCAAAGTTGGCCGACCAGGGGTTGATCCGGTTGGACAACCGCACCAAGAGCCACTGCCCTTCGGCACACATCCACATCGCCCACTACCCGCGCTGCGACCAGTGGCGCGAAGGAGTACTCGACAGCCTGGCCGACACCAAGCCCGCGCTGATCTTGCTGGCAGGCTGGGGCGCCAGCTACATGCGCGACACCACGGACGCAACAGCGCGCTGGCGGAAAGCACTCACAGACACCCTCGACGAGTTGCCGACGCGATCGCGCGTAGCGATGATCGCCGACACCCCGTCAACCGGTGTCCCGCCGTCGTACTGCCTGGGTCTCTTCCCCACCGACACCCAGCGGTGCGCACTTCCGCACAGCAAGGCGCTGGACGCGCGCGTCCGCCTGGCCGAACAGGATCTGGCGGCCAGGGGCGCATTCGGCTATCTGGATTACACCGACTACTTGTGCAACGACACCGTCTGTCCGGCCATCCTCGGTGACACCCTCGTCTACCGAGACGGGCATCACCTCACGACCGACGTGAGCGTCCAACTGGCGCCAGTGGTTGCTGCGGGCCTGATGCCGCTGCTCAGCGCGGACGACGAACATGTCGAGCCGGGACCGGCCGATATGGCGGTAACGGGCACCGGCTTGCCGGATCGAGGGCACGGCTTGCGGCCCCACCACGACTAGTTCGTGCCGTCGTCGGTCGGCAGCTGTGCCAGATAGTCCTGCCAGTCCAGGCTGTCGACAGGGTCGGCGCGGGTGATCTCCGGATCGTCGGCCGCGACGGTGCGGGCCACCCCGGGACCGCTGGCCCGGGTCTCGAATCGCACTGTCATGACGCCATGCCCGGCGCCCTGCACCCAGCCGTGGCCGTGATCCGGATGCCGCACGTCATCGCCGACGCGCCACGGGGATTCGGCCGGCGTGGCGCTCAGCGGGCCGGCCTCACCTGCCGAGGTGGCGACCTCGGCATCGTCCGCCATCTCCAACTCCGGGAACAGGGACTCCTGCCGGGCGTCGGTCAGGCCCGAAAATCCAACGCCCACAAGGCGAATCGGACCGATCTCGATGGGATCGAGCAGCAACCGGCGGGCCGTCGCCGCCAGGGTCGACGGGTCGGTCGTCGCGTACGGCAACGTGGCCGAGCGGGTCAACGTACTCATGTCTGACTTCTTCAGCTTCACCGTGACGGTGCGGGCACCGCGCCCGTCGCGCTGCAGCCGGCGGTGCGCGTGCTCGGCGATGGGCCCGATCCTCTCGCGCAATTGGTCAAGGGTCGTCAGGTCGACCTGGAACGTGGATTCGGCGCTGATCTGTTTGGCCTCGGCGCGCTCGACAACCGGCCGGTCATCGATGCCGCGGGCCAGCCGGTGCAACGCCGGGCCGACGGTGCCGCCGAGGACGTCGGCGGCCTCGGCATCGGTGAGCGCCGCCAGCGCGCCCACGGTCTCGATGCCCAGCCGGTGCAGCTTCTCTTCGGCTACCGGCCCGATTCCCCACAGCTTGCGGACCGGTAGCGCCGCCAACAGCGAGCCCTGCTCGTCGCCACTGATGATCCGGACCCCGTCGGGCTTGGCCAGACCCGACGCGATCTTGGCGACCTGTTTGCCCGAACCGGCGCCGACCGAGGCCACCAACCCCGTCTCGGCGCGCACCGCGGCCCGCAGGTCCTGACAGAACTGCCGGACCTCGTCGGGCTCGGCACCGACCAGCTCGGCCGGCTCACCGAACGCCTCGTCGAACGACAGCTGCTCCAGCACCGGCACCACGGCACGCACCGCGTCGAGCGCCCGCCGGCTGGCCACCGAATACACCGCGCCACGCGGCGGCAGCACGACGGCGGACGCACCGACGAGCCGCCGGGCCTGATGCATGGGCATCGCCGAGCGGGCGCCGAATCTGCGGGCCTGGTAACTGGCCCCGGCCACCACGCCACGACCACCGAGCCCGCCGACCAGCACCGGGCGGTCCCGCAACGTAGGCCGGGTCAGCTGCTCGACGGACGCGAAAAAGGCGTCCATGTCGAGGTGCAGGACCCAGCGATCCACAGTGGCCAATGCTATGTCGATACCCTTCTCGGCATGAACGACGTGCCGATCCGTGACGAATCGATCCGGCTGGGGCAGTTCCTCAAACTGGCCAACCTCATCGACAGTGGCGCCGACGCCAAGGCGGTCATCGGCGACGGCATGGTGCGCGTCAACGGCCAGGTCGAGACACGGCGCGGACGGCAGCTGCGTCCCGGCGACACCGTGACCTTCGAGGGGCAGTCGGCGCGGGTCAGCGGCTGACCCGCGCCCGGGGCCGTCAGGCCTTCGCGATCGCGGCCCGGACGCCGTCACCGACGTCGGCGCCGTCGGCCAGCTCGCCCGCATCCACCACGGTGAAACCGGTGGCCAGGATCTCGCCGGCGATCAGGTCGGCGTGGGTGGTCGCCCACTGCTGCTTGTCGGCCGGCACCGCGAACGTCACGGTGATGCGGTCGGACACGTCGAGGCCCGTGGCCTTGCGCAGGTCCTGCAGCTCGCGGATCCGGTCCTTCGCCCAGCCCTCGGCTTCCAGCTCGGGAGTGACGGTGGCGTCGAGCACCACCAGACCCGCACCGTCAGGCAGCGCCGCGGTGAAGTCCGGTTCGGCCGCAACGAGTTTCGAGCTGTACTCCGCCGGCAGCAGCACGGCGGGGCCGGCGGTCAGCGTGCCGTCGGGGTTGACGACGCCCTCCCCGGCCTTGACCGCCTTGATCGCGGCCTGCACGTCCTTGCCGATGCGCGGACCCGCGACGCGCGCGTTGACGGTCAGTTCGAACTTGCCGTAGGCGTCGATGTCGTCGGACAGTTCGACGGCCTTGACGTTGAGCTCGTCGGCGATGAGATCCTTGAACGGCGCGAGGGCCGACGGATTATCTACGGCCACAGTCAGTTTCGGCAACGGCAGCCGCACGCGCAGCTTCTTGGCCTTGCGCAGCGACGAACCCGCCGAGCACACCTCGCGCACGCGGTCCATCGCCGCGACCAGCTCGGGGTCGGCCGGGACCACACCCGCTTCAGGCCAGTCCGTCAGGTGGACGGAACGCTCGTCGGTCAGCCCCTGCCACATCTTCTCGGTGGCCAGCGGCAGCAGCGGTGCGGCCAGGCGGCAGGTCACCTCGAGCACGGTGTGCAGCGTGTCGATGGCGTCGGCGTCCTCTTCCCAGAACCGCGAACGGGACCGGCGCACATACCAATTGGTGAGCGCCTCGGCGAACTGGCGCAGCTGCTCGCAGGCGCCCGAGATGTCGCACGCGTCGAGCGACTCGGTGAGGGTGTCCCGCAGGTCGGCGAGCTTGGCCAGGATGTACCGGTCCAGCACGTGCGTCGAATCCGTGCGCCACGTGCCCTTCTTCGGTGCATACAGCGCCAGGAAGGAGTACGCGTTCCAGACCGGCAGCAGCACCTGCCGGACACCGTCGCGGATGCCCTGCTCGGTGACGATCAGGTTGCCGCCCCGCAGGATCGGCGAGGCCATCAGGAACCAGCGCATGGCGTCCGAACCGTCGCGGTCGAACACCTCGGACACGTCCGGGTAGTTGCGCAGCGACTTGCTCATCTTCTGGCCGTCGTTGCCCAGCACGATGCCGTGCGCCACACAGGTCTTGAAGGCCGGGCGGTCGAACAGCGCGGTCGCCAGCACGTGCATGGTGTAGAACCAGCCGCGCGTCTGGCCGATGTACTCGACGATGAAATCGCCCGGGAAGTGAGCTTCTTCGCTCGCCGAACCGTCGAACCAGTCCTGATTCTCGAACGGGTAATGCACCTGCGCGTAGGGCATCGAGCCCGAGTCGAACCAGACATCGAAGACGTCCTCGATGCGGCGCATGGTCGATTTGCCGGTCGGATCGTCGGGGTTGGGCCGGGTCAGCTCGTCGATGTAGGGCCGGTGCAGGTTGTCGGGGCGGACGCCGAAGTCGCGTTCCAGCTCGTCGAGGCTCCCGTAGACGTCGATGCGCGGGTAGGCCGGGTCGTCGGACTTCCACACCGGAATCGGACTGCCCCAGTATCGGTTTCGCGAGATCGACCAGTCGCGGGCATTGGACAGCCACTTGCCGAACTGGCCGTCCTTGACGTGCTCGGGGTACCAGGTGATCTGCTGGTTCAGCTCGACCATCCGGTCCCGGAACTCGGTGACCTTGACGAACCACGACGACACCGCGCGGTAGATCAGCGGGTTGCGGCACCGCCAGCAGTGCGGGTAGGAGTGCTCGTAGGTCTCGTGGCGCAGCAGGACCGCTGCGTTGACCGCGGCCGGGCCGGTGCCGTTCTTGAGGTCCTTGATGATCTGCGGGTTGGCCTCGAAGACCTGCTGACCCTGATAGTCGGGCACCGTCGAATCGAACCGGCCCGTGGAGTCCACCGGCGTGACGGCGACGATCCCGGCGGCGTCACAGGTGGCCTTGTCGTCCTCGCCGTAGGCCGGCGCCATGTGGACGATGCCGGTGCCGTCCTCGGTGGTGACGAAATCACCCTGCAGCACCTGGAACGCGTTCTGCGCCTTGTCGCTGTCGACGAAGAACGCGAACGGCGGCAGGTAGTGCGTGCCCAGCAGTTCGGCGCCGAGGTAGGTGCCGACGACCACCGGCTCTTCGCCGAACTCGCGCGCATAGGCCGCCAGCCGCGGCTCGGCCAGCACGTAGTTCTGCTCGTCGGGGCCCACCACCTGCACGTAGGTGACCTCGGGGTGCACGGCGACGGCCTGGTTGGACGGCAAGGTCCACGGAGTCGTGGTCCAGACCAGGAGGCGGGCACCGGCCACCGGGCCGTCGGTCGCGACGAACCCGACGGTCAGCGCCGGGTCCTGCCGGCTCTGGTAGACGTCGTCGTCCATCCGCAGCTCGTGGTTGGACAGCGGCGTCTCGTCGTTCCAGCAGTACGGCAGCACGCGGTTGCCCTCATAGGCCAGGCCCTTGTCCCACAGCTGCTTGAACGCCCAGATCACCGACTCCATGAACGTCAGGTCCAGGGTCTTGTAGTCGTTGTCGAAGTCGACCCAGCGGGCCTGGCGCGTGACGTAGGACTGCCACTCGTTCGAGTACTTCATGACCGACGCCCGACACGCGTCGTTGAAAGCGCCGATACCCATGGCCTCGATCTGGGCCTTGTCGGAGATGCCGAGCTGGCGCTGCACCTCGAGCTCGGCGGGCAGGCCGTGGGTGTCCCAGCCGAATCGGCGCTCGACCTTGTAGCCGCGCATGGTGCGGTACCGGGGAACGATGTCCTTGACGTAGCCGGTCAACAGGTGGCCGTAGTGCGGCAGCCCGTTGGCGAACGGCGGACCGTCGTAGAAGACGTATTCGGGGGCGCCGTCGCGGCGCGCGATGCTGGCGCGGAAGGTGTCGTCACGGGCCCAGAACTCCAGAACCTCGGTCTCGAGGTCGGGGAAATTCGGTGTGCCACTGGCGGTCTTGGGGTACGCGCTCACGTCTGGTCTCCAGTGCCGTCAGCACCAAACGGTGCTCAGTTCCAGGCACGGGGACGACGATCTCGCGTCTGGACGCGAGTGCCGCGGTACCACCCCGCTTGCGCACCGCCGACCCCGGAAGGTCGCACGCGTGCGCCGCTCAACTGCAGGCGATGACGGGCCCACCCGTTCGGTTCTACTGAGCCGCGGCGTTGATGGCCCCGGCCGTTCTTCCGAATGCTCCCCGGTGATGGCCGGATCGATGCGAATGCAGCGATTCTAACGGGCGCGGGCCGCCGCGGATCACGCCGGACTACTCCGCGACCGGCAGGGCCTCCGAGGCGAGCTCGATGACGGCGTAGGAGAACTGCTCGGCGAGTTCTTCCACGGTGTAGGGCTCGAACTGGTGCCGGGCGTACCACCAGTCGACGTGCAAGGCGTCGTCGGCGTGGAACGCGCGGACCTCGAGCGTGTGGGCCGGGCCCGGGTGCTCGCCGTCGATGGCGGACATGCCGTAACTGAACAACACGTCGGCAACGTCGTTCGGGTCGGCCGCGGCGGCCGCCAGGGCGCCGCGGACCGCCTGCACCATCGCGGTGGCGTCGACGTCCGATGCGGAGACCGCGTCCACCTCGAGCCGCCGGATCACGGCCAGGCCGCCGCCGGAGCGTTCCTTCGCTGCGGCAACGTCGACCGCGGCTCGGCCGGGCCCGATGACCCGTTCGATCGCGCGGCCGAGGGCGGCGATCAGCAGCACCTCGGCATCGACTCCCAGGTATTCGACCGCGCCCTCGAGCTCGGCGGTGATCACCGGCGACAGCGGGGCCTCGAGGCGCCGCATGTCGACCGCAGTACCGGCGGTGTCGAAGCCGCCGAACTCGTAGTCGGCGACATGCATCGTCGCCGCAGCAGCAGAAGGGAGAACGGCGTCGAACTCACCGGCGTACGCAAGAGTCATGTGATGCAGACTACAACACGATTCCCAAATTTGGGACATAGCTCCCGAAACTGTGACGCCCATGTCAATTACGGCTTATGTGTCGCAAAAACAGTTGCTAGCAACCAAAGGGGGGAAGGGTCTATCGTGGCAGAGTGCCCCGAACAGACCAGAACGGCAGACAGCTCAAGGCGCTGCTCGACTACATCTTCGACGGCGACGTCGAAGCGAGGGAGATCTACGGTGCGCTCGGAACGTCGAGCAGTACGTACTACCGGCGAATCAACGAGGCCGACTATCCCAACGCGGAAGAGCTCCGCCTGGTGGCCGATCACTTCCGGTTGAGCTATCCCGACCTGCAGGTTCGGTTCGGCCTGATGAGCCACGACGAGGTCATCAACTACATCCAATCGGCACCCCTCGCGGTTGCCACGGCGGCGCCGGCGGTCCCCAAACGCGCCACAAAGTTGTCGGAAATGACGCGACGTGCTGATGCGCCGCCGCTATGACCAGTAGAATCTGAGCGTTCGCAGGCGCTGGCAAAGGCTCCAACCATGGCTCTCACATTGCTCATAACCATCACTCTCGCCTGTATGGCGTGGAGTTTGTGGATTCGTCGCGTCACCTGGTCGTGCCGCTGGGAAGTGGCAGCGACCCTCAACATCGCGCTGCAGGCCGCCGCCGTCGCCCTGATGTCCCCGATGGCCGCCGACACCCTGGGCCGCGCCATCCACTCGGCAACCGGTGTGTGGAACCTGCCCGCCTACCTCGGACATGACTGCTACATCGTGGCCGCCTCGGCCATCGTCTACAACGCCATCGGCCGCCTGGCCGACGACGCCGCCATGCAGAAGATGTTCACGCAGTACATCGAGCGGCCCGCGACCCTGTGCATCCCGGTGCTGCTCGCGCTCTTCTCGATGAGCGTGGCCGGTCGCGAGTACTCCCCCGACCTGTTCACCATGCCCACCGACGGCTGGCTGGCCGCGTACTGGCTGGTGCTGTGCGGCACCCTGACCTACCTGCTGGTGTTCGGCGGCCGCGCCCTGCTGGTGTTGCGCAAGAACCCCGACTCGCGGCGCATCGCCAACATCTATCTGTTCGCCACCGCCAGCGGCATCCTGGCCTGCGCCACCCGCATCCTGACATCGCTGGTGCCCGAGCTGCAGCCCCTCGAAGACGGCAAGTTCGTCTGGGTCTTCGCCTGCATGTGCGGCGGGGTCTTCGCGCTGGCGTCCGCGCACTCGTGGCTGATCAAGACCAAGTGGTTCTCGAAGGCGGCCCACTGAGCCTCCAGCGCTGACCGTCGGAGACTCGTCAGCAAAAGGCCCGATCCGTCAAAATCTGCGAGGATGCCTTACTCTGCTATCCGGCACCCGGTGTCAGTTTGACTGTGTTTCACCACCTTCGACGACACCCGGCCTTCACCCCTGCCCGAACATCCCCGAGGAGGAAGTGTCCGTGATCGAGTCGTCTCTGCCGGCCGTCCTGCGCGAGCGCGCCAGCCTGCAACCCAACGACGTGGCTTTCACGTTCATGGACTACGACACCGACCCCGATGGCGTGGCCAAGACCCTCACCTGGGCTCAGCTGTACCAGCAGAGCGTCGCAGTGGCGCACGAACTGCGCCAGCACGGTGAGATCGGCGACCGCGTGGTGATCGTCGCCCCGCAGTGCCTCGAATACGTCGTCGGCTTCCTCGGCGCCCTCGAGGCCGGCATGATCGCCGTCCCGCTGACCCAGCCGATCATGGGCCACCACGACGAGCGCGTCATCTCGGTCATGAAGGATGCGCAGCCGGTCGTGGCCCTGACCACCGCGGCCAGCAAGGACGCCGTCGCGCAGTACGCGACGCCGAACGACGACGGCCGCAGCCCCGTCGTCCTCGCTGTCGACGAACTGGACCTGGAGACGCGTCGTAAGCCGTTCTCCCGCCGCGAAGTTCGGCCCGAGACCGCGTACCTGCAGTACACCTCCGGCTCGACCCGCACCGCCGCCGGCGTGATGGTCTCGCACCGCAACGTCTCGGCCAACTACGAGCAGATGATCGCGGTCTTCTTCTCCGAGTGGGGCAAGGTCGCGCCGGCCGGCAGCACCGTGGTGACATGGCTGCCGCTGTACCACGACATGGGCCTGCTGCTCGGCGTGTGCACGCCGATCCTGGGCGGCTGGCACACCGTGATGACCAGCCCCATCTCGTTCCTGGTCAAGCCCGCCCGCTGGATGCAGTTGATGGGCAGCCACAAGAACGTCATCACCGCCGCGCCGAACTTCGCCTTCGACCTGGCCGCCGCGCGGACCACCGACGAGGACATGGCCGGCAAGGACCTGAGCACGGTCCTGACGGTCTTCAGCGGCGCCGAGCGCGTACAGCCGACCACCGTGAAGCGCTACATCCAGCGCTTCGCCAAGTTCGGGCTGCCGGGCAAGTCTGTCCGCCCGAGCTACGGCCTGGCCGAGGCGACCCTCTACGTGGCATCCCGCGAATCTGGCGAGCCGCCGACGGTCGTGGAATTCGACACCGAGAAGCTTGCCGACGGCATCGTCGAGCGCGTCGAGTCCGGCAGCCCGCTCGTGAGCTACGGCTTCTCGCCCTCCCCCCTGGTTCGCATCGTCGACCCGGAGACCCGCCGCGAGGCTGCCGAGGGCACCGTCGGTGAAATCTGGACGCACGGCGAGAACGTGTGTGCCGGCTACTGGAACAAGCCCGAGGAAACCGAGAAGACCTTCCGCGGCGTACTCGAGGACGCTCCCGAGGGCACCCCGTCGGAGTACTGGCTGCGTACCGGCGACCTCGGCTTCATCTCCGAAGGCTCGCTGTTCATCATCGGCCGGATCAAGGACCTGCTGATCATCCGCGGCCGCAACCTGTACCCCGACGACATCGAGGCCACCGTCAGCGCGGTCTCGGGTGGCCGTACCGCCGCCGTCGGTTTCGAGGAGGACGGTGTCGAACAGTTCGCCGTCGTCATCGAGATGAAGAAGCGCGGCGAGACCGAGGACGAGGTCCGCGAGAACCTGGCACAGGTCAAGCACGACATCACCTCGGCCATCTCCCAGGTGCACGGTGTGAATGCCGCCGACCTGGTGCTGGTCGGCCGGGGCTCGATCCCGATCACCACGAGCGGCAAGATCCGCCGCCAGGCCTGCACCGAGCTGTACCGCAAGGGTGAACTGGCGCGCCTGGACGCGTGATCCACCTCCGGTCCCGGGCTGCGTAGCGCGGCCCGGGATTCGCGGTGGACTGATCCTGCGCTAGGCGCGGGTGAGGAGAATATCGGTTCGCCGGACCGGGGTGGTTCGAATCTCGGTGAGCGGGCGTTCTCTCCATTTCAGATACCACGCATTGCTGTAACCGTTCTCCACTTCGTATGCCACGAAGTTTTGCTGAATTCGCTTGAACAGCACATCGAATGCGGGTTGGTCGTCTTCGGGATTGGCCTCGAAGATGATGCTCATATTCTCGGGAAACGCATCGATATGGTCGAAAATGTCGTTGAGAATGGTTGTTTCAGCACCTTCGACATCCATCTTGATCAGCCGGATACGTGCCAATTCCTCGGCCGAGAGAATATCCAGCAACGGAGCCGCTGCGACTGTCGCGCATTTCTTCCCGCGGCGCGACGGCAAGGTGGTGGTGGCACCGATGTTTCGGGGGCCGAAGTCATACAGGTCGAGTTCGCCCACACGGTCGGAAACCGCCACATTCACCGGGCGGATGTGGTCGGCGAGTTCGGGGTTGCGGTCGAGATTGTGCAGCAGCTTCCGGTAGATGTGCGGTGCCGCCTCGATGGCCACGACGTCGGCTTTCGTCGCCGCGAGCATGGAGTCGTAGCCGATGTTCGCGCCGATGTCGACAAACAGATCGCCCGGAGCCAGACTGCTTTCGATGATTCGCGAAATGGCGGGTTCCCACACGCCGTAGTAGATGATGCTCCGCTGTATCGAGTCGACGGGGTCGCAATGCACGGTGGCCCCGTAATAAGTGGTCGCGTCTCGCGGCTTTCTGAGCCCGAGTTGATACCAGTCGAGAATGCCACCCCCGATCCATCCTGGGAGTGGCCGCAATGAGTCAGCGAATTTCCGGAGATCCATAGCTGATCGAATATCCTGTTCTTTAGAGTCGCGGTGCGATCGCGTCGGGCCCTTCGCACAAATCGACGTCTAAATCCCCCCACCGGACAGCAGGAATTCAACCAGCTTTATTGACGAGAAAGTTCAATTTCCCGGAATTCGATATCGGCTCAGCCGAAGAAGCCGCGGTGCTGCACCGCTCCGGCCGCCTCGAAGGCCGTCGTCATCTGGCAGGCATCACACGTGGCGGCGTAACCGCACTCCGGGCAGAGTTCGACCTCGTCGGACTCCCGGCGGGCCTTGCGCTCGGCCAGCAGCCGTTCGGTGGCGGCGAGGGCCTCGGCCTCCTCGGCCTCTTCCCGCTTGCGTCGCGGCGACTTGGACGGCCACCAGTTGGCGTCGCCGAGCAGTGCCGCCATCGCCGGCACCGTCACCGTACGGACGATGAACGTGTCCAGCAGCAGGCCGACACCGATGATGAAGCCGAGCTGCACGGCGCCCAGGATGCTACTGACCGTCATCGCGAGCATCGACGCCGCGAAGATCAGGCCGGCAGAGGTGATGACGCCGCCGGTCGCGGCGACCGTTTTCACGATCGCCGAGCGCACGCCCCATTTCGCTTCGTCACGTATTCGGGATATCAGCAGCAGGTTGTAGTCGGCGCCGACCGCCACCAACACCAGGAAGGCGATACCAGGCACACTCCACGAGATGTCGTAGCCCAGGATGAACTGGAAGAACACCACGCCGATGCCCAGCGCCGAGCCGTACGACAGCACCACCGACAGCACCAGGTAGAGCGGTGCCACGACCGACCGCAGCAGCTGCACCAGGATCAGGAACACCACGATCAGCGTCACGATGACGATGTACTGGATGTCGCTGTTGTAGTAGTCGCGGATGTCGCGGTTCACCGCGGACAGACCGACCATCGACACCTTCGCGTCGGACAGCGTCGTGTTGGGCAGCGCCGTCTGGGCCGCCTTGACGATCGCGTTGGTCTGGTCCATGGCTTCCGTACCGAACGGGTTCAGCGCCGTCTGCACCAGATAGCGCACCGTGTGTCCGTCCGGGGACACGAACAGCGTCGCGGCCTTCTCGAACTCGTTGCGGCTCAGAATCTCCGGTGGCACGTAGAAACCGGCCATCTGCGGGGTGTTGGCATCGCGGCGCATACCGAGCAGGAACGACGAGGCCTGGTTCAGACCGCCGCCCATCCCCCGGACCTGGTCGACCAGCAACTTCACACCGTCGGCGAGCTGCTTGCTCGAATCGGCCAGCAGGTTGACGCCGTCGACCGCCTGCTGCAGGCGCCGCTCCAGATCCGCGGTGTCGTACAGGCGCAGCTGCTTGAGCAGGCTCGTGATGCTCTCGATGTTGGTGCCCATCCCGCGCACCTTGTCGTCCATGCCGGGGTCGCTCTTGTACTGCTGCAGCATGTGACCGAGGTTGATGACCTTCTGCACCGTCTCGGGGTCGTTGCCCTCGTTTACGTTCTGCAGCCCGATCTTCAGGTCGTTGCACGCCGGGTAGTAGTTGCAGAACGGCGTCGCGTTGAGCGTCTCGAGGGCCTTTCCGGACCACTTGTAGACATCCCCGACGCGGACCAGCTGCCCACCCACGGCGTCGCCCAACGACGTCATCTGGGACACCATCTTGGCCGACTTGTCGAGATCGTCCAGCGTCTTCGACCCGCCGTACTGCTTCTGCAGCGCCGACATCTGGGTCAGCATCTGCCGCACCGGGCCGATCCCACCGAGCACCTGCGTGCGGATCTGATTCAGCGCGTCGGCGAGCTGGTACTCGCCGTCGACGAGCTTCTGCAGCAGCGCGTCGTTGCCGTTGATGAGGTTCGAGGCGTCCTTGAGCTTGCTGCCGACCTCACCGGCCTGGTAGGTCGCCTTGGCCTGCTCCAGCACGTCACCGGTGGGACGGGTGATACCGCGAACGGCGTCGATGTGCGGCAGCTGCGCGACGCGCTGCGCCATCTGTTCCATGTCGGCGAGCGACTTCGGCGCCCGCAGGTCGCGTGGCGACTGGATCAGGATGAACTGCTGCATCGTCGTGCTGATCGGGAAGTGCTTGTTCAGCGCCTCGTAGGCGACGTTGCTCGCCGCGTCGGGGTCGAGGTCTTTGCGGTTGTCGTAGTTGTACCGGACCATCGTGGCGCACCCGGCGAGCGCCAGCAGCACCGCGAGGCTGCCGGCCAGGTGGGTGACCGGACGGCGCACGATGTTGACGCCCGAGCGCCGCCAGAACTTGCCCGTCATGTCCTTGCGCGGCTTGATCCAGCCGCGCCGCCCGACCAGGACGATCAGCGCCGGCAGCATGGTCACGGACGCGAGGAAGCCGACCAGCACGGTCACGGCCAGCGCCGGTCCGATGGTGGCGAAGACCCCGAGGGTGGCGAACGAGAGCGCCAGGAACGTGATGGCGACGGTGCCGGCCGAGCCGGCGATGACTTCACCGATCGAGGTGAGCGCGGAGACCAGCGCGGCATCGGTGGCGACGCCCTGTCTGATGAACTCCTGATATCGGCTGAACAGGAATATGGCGTAGTCGGTCCCGGCGCCCATCATCATGCCGGTCATCAGCACCAGGGTCTGGGGCCCCACCGCGAGACCCAATAGGCCCAGCCCCGCCACCAACTGTTGCGCGACGATCAGCGAGACGCCGATGGTGACCAGCGGCAGCAACATCGCGACCACACTGCGGTACACGATGATCAGGATCGAGAAGACGAGGATGCCGGTGGCCGTCTCGATCATGTGCTGATCGCGGGCACCGATGTCGTTGATGTCCTGGAACGTGGCGGATGCGCCCACGATGTTCAGCGTCAGGTCGCTGCCCTTGACCACCTCTTCGATGGTCTTCTTGGCATTGCGGAACGCCAGCTGGCCCGGGCCGGTGCCCATGCTTCCGACGAGGCTGACGGGCAGCTGCACCGCTTTCCCGTCTTTGCTCGCCATCACCTGGCGCAGCTCGGGAATGTGGATGAAGTCCTGCGTCGACCTGACGTTGGTCTTGTCGGCGTTGAGCTTGTCGACGAGGCGCCGGTAGACCTCTTCGTCTTCCTTGCTGAAGCCCTTGTCGTTGGTCAGCAGGACGACCGCGATGTTGCCGGCGTCGGCCTCGCGGAACGCGTTCTTCATCGCGTTGCTGGCGATCAGCGTCGACGAATCCGGCGGCAGGAACGGCGGCGGGCGGCGGCTGGCGACGTCGACCAACGTCGGAAGTGCGAGAAAAAGGACGATCGCGATGCCGACCCAGGACGCCAAGACCACGACGGGGCGCCGCACCACGAACTTGCCGAGTGCGGCGAAACCCGCATGTGCCAAAGCACCGCTTGGCCTGGCACGTTTCAGCATCCCCGACAGGCTACACGCCGCAAACCGATCTGATGCACCGACCGGCACCTCAATATCGAAGCCGCCGGAGAGCCGCCCGCGCCCCGCCGTGCTGTAATCGGGTGTGCCACTGACGAAGTCATCTCTCCTGTGCCGCACCTCCGGGTGCCGGGCGTCCTCGTTGCCATCCATGCCCCAGCAATGCGGAGATCAGCGGCAGACCGTTATGCTTGGCGTCCTGTGAAGTTTGCTATCGCCATCCATGGCACGCGTGGAGACATCGAGCCCAGCGGTGCCGTGGCCAGAGAATTGCTGCGTCGCGGCCACGAAGTCCGTATGGCAGTGCCGCCGAACCTGGTTTCATTCGTCGCTTCGGCGGGGCTTCCCGAGCCCGCCAGCTACGGTGTGGATTCTCAGCAGCAACTGGATGCGGACATCTTTCGCGACCATCTGAGCCTCAAGAACCCCGTGAGCGTCGTCCGCGAACTCCGGGACTACATGACGCAGGGCTGGCAGGACATGAGCGCCACCCTCACGGAGGTCGCCGCGGACGCGGATCTGCTGCTCGCGGGGACCACCTACCAGGAGGTGGCCGCCAACGTCGCCGAGCATTTCGACATCCCGTTGGCGGCGCTGCACTACTTCCCGTTCCGCCCCAACAGCCAGGTGCTGCCGGTACCGCTGCCGCTGCCCTTGATCCGCCGCGGCTTCGCGGTCGGTGAATGGTTCCACTGGCGCATGCTCAAGGAAGCCGAGGACATCCAGCGGCGTACCCTGAGGCTGCCGCCGGCCACCGTGCGGGCCGTCCGCCGTATCGAGGACCGTGGGGCCCTGGAAATCCAGGCCTACGACGAGGTGTTGTTCCCCGGCCTGGCGGCCGAATACGGCGACGCCAAGCCCCTCGTCGGGTCCATGTCGATGGAGCTGCAGACCGACACCGACGCCGACGTGATGGCGTGGATCGCAAATGGCAAGCCGCCCATCTATTTCGGCTTCGGCAGTATGCCGGTGGAATCCCCCGCCGAGGCCGTCGCGATGATCGACGCGGTGTGTGCCGAGCTCGGCGAGCGGGCGCTGATCAGCTCGGGCGTCTGGGATCTGCCGGACACCACCACGCTGGGCGACCACGTGAAGCTGGTCGGTGCCGTCAACCACGCCGCGGTGTTCCCGCTGTGCCGGGCCCTGGTCCACCACGGCGGCGCCGGTACCACCGCGGCCGGGCTGCGTGCCGGCGTGCCGACGGTCGTGCTGTGGGTCAGTGCCGACCAGCCGGTGTGGGCCGGGCAGGTCAAGAAGCTGCGGCTTGGCGCGTCACGCCGGTTCTCGAAGACCACGCCGGCGTCGCTGAAGTCCGCGCTGCGCACCGCGCTGCAGCCGGAGTGCGCCGAGCGGGTGCGGGCTGCTGCCGCGCGCATGACGAAGCCCGCGGACAGCGTCGCACGCACCGCGGATCTGCTGGAAAAGGCCGCCCAGGCCTGTTAGGGGCCTGGGCGGGACCGCCCGTCAGTAGATGGTCAGCGGCGTGAGGTCGAATTCCTCGAGCGTCTCGCGGACGAGCTCGCGCAGCATGGCCCGGCTGTTCTCGGCCCCCACCTGGTAGCCGACGATGCCGAGGTTCACCCGCCCGTTGTAGCGGCCGGACGCGACCACCAGCAGGCCGCCGGGCCGCTCGATGTCGGCCCGCTTGACCTTCTGCTCGACGCCCCAGCAGTTCAGGAACGTCGCCTGGTTGACGCCGTCCGGGCGGCACATCAGGTCCGGCAGCTCGGCGAAGTTGGAGCACGTCACCGGCATGTCGCCGAGCACCAGGTCGGCCGTCTTGTTCACCGCGCGCAGCGGGATGAACGGCGTCAGCGGCAGCAGGATGAACGACTCGTCCGGCTGCTCCTTGGCCGTCGACAGGGACGTACGCAGCGCGCCCCGCAGATCCGTCAGGTCCTTGGCGACGTGCGTCGGGTCGACGGTGAGGTTGGCGAACGCCATGGCGTTGGCCCGGGTGTCCTCCATCGAGGTCCGGTCGTTGACGGCCACCATGAGCGCAATGTTGTTGTCGTGCTTGCGATGCCGTTCCATCCGCACACCGAGCCGGGCGGCGAACGCCGCGGCCAGGGAGTAGGTGTTGCCGCCGAGCGTGGCGCACTTGGCGTCCCACTGCTCGACGTCGATGTGGGTGCCGGCGAACGGCAGCAGCACGTATTCGTCGGGGTTGCCTGCCGTCACCGCGGGCCGGGTGTCACCGGACTTGGAGATTTCGTGGCGCCTGCGGTGCAGCATCTTGGCGGCGGCCACCACCGTGCGCCGGACCTCGGGCCAGTCCCGCCGCGCCTGACGCAGGTCGGCGCGCAGACCCTGCCAGCGCGTGCGGGAGCCCGGCTGGGCGTAACCCAGATCGCGGCCCTGCCCGAGCACCGACTCCATGATCGCGGCCACCGCACCGGTGCCGTCGATCAGGCAGTGCGACAGCGCCAGCGCGACACCCGTCGAACCGTCGCTGAACTTCTGGACGCCCAGGTGCCAGCCGGGACCGTGCTCCGGATCGATCGGGATCTGCGACCGCTCCTCCAGCCAGTCGGTCAGTTCCGAACGCGGGCGGGCGGTTTCGACGATGTCCAGCGGGCGCTCGACGGCCGGCGCGGCCACCCAGCGGGCCCGGCCGAACGGCAGCGGCGAGCGCTCGATGCGCCGGGCCGCCAGGCTCCGGCCGAAGTTCTCGTGGAAGCGGCGCAGGCCGTCGAGGTCGACGGGTCCTTCGTAGAACCACAGCGCCAGCATGACCTGGACCCGACCGCTGGCCCGGTACGACAGGAAGGTCGCCTCGTCCATGTAGTCCAGACGGTCCTGCGGACGATCCAGTTCCGGGGGCAGCTTGGCGAACCGGCCGCGGCCGGTTCCGTTCGACCGGGTATCAGTGGACAAAATAGACCTGGCCCTTCACTTCGGTTATTCGGTTGTCGAACTTGGGATTACGCGGATTATTCGTAGACCGCGGTGAGGCCGAACTCGGCCAGCGTCCCTTCCACGTGCGCACGCAACGTCGCCTTGGTGTTCTCGGCGCCCGGCTGGTAGCCGATGACCGCCATCGACACCCGGCCCATCAGCTGCATCGAGATGACGGTGAGGATGCCCTTGCGGTGCTCCATGACCGCACGCGGCACCTGACCGTCGACCCCGCGGGCCATGACGTACTCGGCGGGCGTCCCGTCGACACGCGCCAGATCGTCCGGAAGCACACCGAGGTTCGAGCAGAACACCGGGAGCTCACCGAACCCGACCGCGATGTCCGCGGCCTGGATGACGGCCCGCTTCGGGATGAACGGCGTCAGGGGCAGCAGCTCCAACTTCTCGTCGGGCTCCTCGCGCATCTTGCGCAGGGCTTCCTTGATGACCGCCCGCGTCTCCGTCAGATCGTCGGCGACGCCCTTCGGGTTGACGCGGGCATCACCGATCAGCACCGCGTTGGCACGGGTGTCCTCGAGCGTGCGGTCGTTGATGGGCACCACCAGCGGCACCACGCCCTCGGCCTCGCTGAACCGGCCCATCCGCTCGGACAACCGCGCCGCGAACCCGGCGATCAGCGCGTAGCTGTTCCCGCCGAGCGCCTTGGCACGCGCGTCGAACTCCGCGGCGTCGATGAACGCCCAGATCGCCGGCACCAACAGGTTTTCCTTGGC
The DNA here is from genome assembly GCF_055384815.1 of Mycobacterium toneyamaense. Lineage (NCBI taxonomy): Bacteria > Bacillati > Actinomycetota > Actinomycetes > Mycobacteriales > Mycobacteriaceae > Mycobacterium > Mycobacterium toneyamaense. The sequence goes on along the minus strand of NZ_AP040333.1, from coordinate 3,075,446 downwards.
GCTGGCCTCATCCAGGTGGGCTGCCGCCGACTTTCCGGAACGCCGCAGCTCGCTGCGCTTCTGGTAAGCCTGCTTGGCCGCCGACTTGATCGAGCGCCCGAGTTCCGGCAGGTCACGGAACGTCTGGCGGAAATCGGCACGCAACGCCTGCCATGACGACCTGGTCCGCGGCTGCGGCAGACCGAGGTCGCGCAGCTGGCCCGTCACCGACTCGAACACCGTCAGCATGGCACCGCCGCCGTCGCCGATGCAGTGTGAACCGACGAGGCTGACGACCGTGGCGCCGTCGTCGAGCGGCTGCACACCCATGTGCCAGGCCGGGCCGAACTCCGGGTCGACGGGGATCTGCGCATGCTCGTCGAGGAAGTCGCCGAGCTCGGCCCGCGGACGCACGGTCTCGTACACCCGCAGCGGCGCCGGCGGCCCCAGCGATGACACCCACCGGTGCCGGCCGAACGGCAGGATCGACGGCTCGATGCGCCGACCGGCCAGGCCGTGACCGAAGTTGTAGTGGAACCGGCGCAGGCCCTCCATGTCGACGGGATGCTCGTACACCCAGACGCACTGCATGACAGCGGCCTGGCCGGTGGCCCGCAGGCCGAGGAACATCGCCTGGTCGACGTAGTCGAGCACGCGGCTCTCATCACCGTCGTTGTTGTCTGCCAACCAGCGGCGCAACAAAGGCACGCGCGGCGGGCGCGTGGAGGTCGTCACAACTCAGCCCTTCACAGCTCGAATCAGTTCGCTGCGGCAACCGTTGTGGCGCAAGGCTTCCGAACGTCCCGCACCAGAACCGCCGTCGGCGACCCGCAGGTACACCGCGCGCATCGCGTGCAGGTACTTGTCCACCGATTCACGGGCGATGGGGTTGTCCGGGTAGGCGATGGTGACCGAGGTTTCCTTCTCGGAACGGTTCACCCAGATGCCGATCTGGTACGCCGAGCGGGCGTCGCTGTAGACGCGGCCGTTGAGCCGTTCCCACTCGTTCATGATCGCCGGCGACAGCGGCGGCAGGTTGGTGTCGAGGTACGACACCATCGGCACGCCCGGGTCGGCCTTGCGAATGCCCGGCACCTTGCCCTCGGCCAGTTCGAGCACGCGCTCGAACGGGACGTGTGCCAGGTCCATGCCGGCGTCGAACGCCTTCTGCATGGCGCGGGCGGTGTCGCCGAACGACTCCGGCACCACCGGGACGCTGATCGGCACGACGCCGGTGAACCAGCCCGTCGTCATGAACTCGGCCGGGGTGCGGCGCGTCGTGGTCGGGGTGATGACGTTGTAGATCGGCCGGCCGGTCAGCTCGTGCTCGGCGAGCGCCGCGCACGCGATGACGCCACCGATCACGCGGGCACCCGCGGACAGGCAGGCCGACTCGAACCGCTCGGACTGGTGCTTGTCCATCAGCCGAACCGTCAGCATCTCACCGCCGCAGGGCACCGACGGGTCGCCGAGCGGCAGCGGGAAGCAAGGCAGGGTGCCGTCGTTGGCCTCGGCGAACTTGATCCAGTCCTTGACCTCCGGCGACTCGAGCGTCAGCGCCGACGTGAACTCCGCCTGCTTGATGCAGTAGTCGTCGTAGCTGCCGGCGTCGGCCAGCGGGATCGGCGGGGCGCCACTGACGAGAGCCGCGTACATCAGGTGGATTTCGACGAGCACCAGTCCCATCAGCAGCGCATCGGTGTGCACGTGGTCGATGCTGAAGTAGAAGGTGAAGTGGTCGTCGCGCTGGATGATGCCGAAGTGGAAGCAGTCCCACTGCAGCGGATCGGGCGTCGCGAGGACGTGGTCGCGCCACTGCTGCGCGTTCATCTCGCCGTGCTCGGTGGCCACCAGCTTGATGTCGCGCGGGCTCTTCGCCGTCCGGCGGACGACGACGTCGTCTTCCGTCAACTCGAACCAGCTGTGGAACGTGTCATGCCGCCGCACGTAGGCGTTGATGACGTGCGTCATGGCCCGGACGTCGCACTTGCCCGGCATGTCCCATGCGGCGATGTTCAGCCGGGCCATGTCCGTGCCGTTGCGCTCGTGCGAACGGAACGCGCGGATGTGCTGGCTCTGCTGGTAGCTGACCGGCACCGGGCTGACCGGTGCGTTGCGCAGCTTGGCAAGCGATGCAGACGAAGGGTTCCAGGAAGTCAGAACACCCGAGGAACCCATCCAGTCATGGATGGTCCTAATCGCAACCATGTTCACTCTCCTGTGCTTCGGTGAATTCAGCGCGCGGCTTCTGTGACGCCCTACTCTGACCCGTCATGTCGAAATCGCCGTCGAAATCGCCTCCCCCAGGCGTTCTGCCAGTGCTCGGACATTCGTGATGTCCGACGAACCGATCCGGACTCCCGTCTCAGCTTCGATACGTGTCCGCAGTTCCAGCGCCCCGAGCGAATCGAGGCCGTACTCGGCCAACGGACGGTCGGGATCGACAGATCGCCTAAGTATCATAGACATAGCGTCGGTGATCAGGCGCCTCAGACGAGCCGGCCGCTCCTCCTCCGACAGGGCGTGGAACTCCGCGAGGAATTCGCTGGTGCCCGCACCACCCCGCCCGATGTTGGCGAACGACTCCGCAAACTTGCTGGCCTGAGCGAAAGCCACCAGCCAGTCGGCCCCGGCCACCGGCGCGTAGCCGGCGTAGGCGCGGTCGTGACGGATGATCGCGTCGAACGCGTAGGCGCCGTCCTCCGGATCGATCGCCATGGCCTCGTCGGCCGCCATGCCCTGCCCGGCGCCGATCTTGGCCCAGGCACCCCACGCGATGACCGTCGCCGCCAGCCCCTGCGCGCGGCGCCACTGGGTGAACGCGTCCAGCCAGCTGTTCGCCGCCGCATACGCACCCTGTCCGGGCGAGCCCACCATGGCGGCAGCCGACGAGAACGAGCAGAACCAGTCCAGCTCGGACCCGGCCGTCGCCTCGTGCAGGTGCCACGCGCCGTACACCTTCGGCGCCCAGTCGCGTTCGATCAGCTCGTCGGTGATGTTCGGCAACGTCGCGTCCTCGACCACCGCGGCGCCGTGCAGCACGCCGCGCAGCGGCTTGCCGGTCGACTCGGCCGCGGCGACCAGACGCGCGGCGGTGTCGGCGGCTGCGATGTCACCCAGCACCACCTCGACCTCGGCGCCCTTGCTCCGGACGGCCTCGATGGCCTTCGCGGTCGCCGCACTCGGCTCCGAACGCGCGTTGAGCACGATGCGTCCGCAACCACCCGCGGCCAGCTTGTCGGCCAGGAACAGGCCCAGGCCACTCAGACCGCCGGTGACGATGTAGGAACCGTCGGCCCGGTACACCGGAGCGTGCTCGGGCGACAGCACCGCCTCGAACTCCCCGGTGTGCGGGATGTCGAGCACGAGCTTGCCGGTGTGGCCCGCCGCGCCCATCACGCGGATCGCGGTGGCGGCCTCGGCCAGCGGGTAGTGCGTCGTGTCCGGCACCGGCAGCACACCGTCGGCGATCTGCCCGAAGATCGTCTCGAGCATGCCGCGCGTGATGTCGGGGTTGGTCAGCGTCAACAGCGCCAGGTCGAGCGCGTAGAACGACAGGTTCCGGCGGAACGGGAACAGGCCCATCCGGGTGTCGCCGTAGATGTCGCGCTTACCGATCTCGACGAACCGGCCACCGAAGGTCAGCAGCTCGACACCGGCCTTCTGCGCCGCACCGGGCAGCGAGTTCAGCACGACGTCGACGCCGTAGCCGTCGGTGTCGCGACGAATCTCCTCGGCGAAGGCGGTGCTGCGCGAGTCGTAGACATGCTGGATTCCCCAGCTGCGCAACAGGTTTCGACGATCTTCGCTACCGGCGGTGGCGTAGATGTCGGCGCCCGCGGCCCGCGCGATGGCGATGGCGGCCTGGCCCACACCACCGGTGGCGGAGTGGATCAGCACCTTGTCGCCGGCCTGGATACGGGCCAGGTTGTGCAGGCCGTACCACGCGGTGGCGTGCGCACTGGGCACCGCCGCCGCGCTGCCCTCGGGCAGGTCGTCCGGAATCTTCACGGCCAGGTTGGCGTCGCAGGTCACGAACGTCTTCCAGGCACCGGTCAGCGAGATGCCCGCGACCCGGTCGCCGATCTGATGATCGGTGACACCCGGGCCGACCGCAGTGACCACACCGGCGAAGTCCGCGCCCGGCTGCGGCAGCCGGCCCTCGAAGCTCGGGTACCGGCCGTAGGCGACCAGCACGTCGGCGAAGTTGAGGTTGGACGCCGCGACCGACACCTCGATCTGGCCCGGTCCCGGAGCGACGCGCTCGTACGCCGCCAGCTCCGCCGACGACAGGTCACCGGGGGTCCGGATCTGCAGCTGCACACCGTCGGTCTCGGGCCGCACGACGGTGGTGCGACGTTCCTCGGGCTGCAGCTGGCTCAGGTTCAGGCGCGCGGTGTACCACTCGCCCGACCGCCAGGCCGTCTCGTCCTCTTCGGAGCCGGACAGCAGTTCGGCGGCGACGTGCGCCACGTCGGCCTGCACGTCGAGATCGATCTGCGTCGGCCGCATCGCCGGGTACTCCATGCCGATGGCCCGGATGAAGCCGCGGATGCCGCCCTGCTCCAGGTTGGCCACGTCGCCCGGCGCCACGGTGCGGGCACCGCGGGTGAGCACGTACAGCCGCGCCGGCTGGCCCGGCACGTCCGGCAGACCCCGCACGATGTGCACGAGCTGCTCGACCTGCGCCACGCCACGCTGTGCGGTGGACAGCGACGCCGAGGCCGCCGGGCCGTCGGGGGCACCGGTGACGACGACGACGCCCTTGAACGGCTTGGCCGTCAGCGTCTCCTGCAGCGACTCCAGGTTGGACGCGTGGTCGGCGTCGGCCGGCCACGCCATGGTGGAGACGTCGGCCTCGTCGGACTGCAGCACCTCGGAGAGCTTCTCGGTCAGGCTGTCCGCGTCGGCGGCGGCCGAGATCAGCAGCCAGCGACCCGGATCGACCACGTTGGCGACGGGCGCGTCCTGGCTGCGCCACTCGATGTTCAGCAGGCGCTCATTGAGCAGCCGCTCGCGCTGGCCCTCCTCCGACACGCCGGTGCCGAGCCGCAGGCCGCTCACGGCCAGCAGCACCGCGCCGTTCTCGTCGAGCACGTCGATGTCGGCTTCGACCGCGGTCGGCGAGAGGCTGACGAGCTTGACGTAGCAGTAGTGCGCGTTGCGGGTCGACTCGTAGGCCCGCAGCTTGCCGACGCCCAGCGGCAGCATCAGCGCGCCGGTGGTGTCGCCGTGCAGATCGGGATGCGCGGCCACCGCCTGGAAGCAGGCGTCGAGCAGTGCCGGGTGCACGGTGTAGGCGCTCTGCTGCGACCGGATGGCACCGGGCAGCGCGACCGCGGCGAGCACCGTGGTGCCCGCGGTCGTGTGCGCAGCGGTCAGACCGGAGAACGCCGGGCCGTACTGGATGCCCCGCTCGGCGAACCAGGCACGCAGGTCACCACCGTCGACGTCTTCGGTGTGGGCGGCGACCAGCTTGGCCAGGTTGTAGCTCGGCCGGGAGGCGTCGTCTTCGATGGCGTGCAGCGTCGCGGCCGCACGGCGCACCTGCTCGCCGTCCTGGTAGGTCTCGACCAGGAAGTCGATGTCGCCCGACGGGACGGCCGTGGCGACCGCCGACACGGCGGTCTCCTCCTCGAGCAGCAGCATGGCCTCGAACGACACGTTGCGGACCTCGGAGGCCTCGCCCAGCACCTCGCGGGCCGCGCCGAGCGCCATCTCGCAGTACGCCGCACCCGGCAGCGCCGCGACGTTGTGCACCTGGTGGTCACCCAGCCAGGGCTGCACGCCGGTGCCCACGTCGGACTGCCAGACGTGCCGCTCGGGCTCCTCCGGCAGCCGCACGTGTGCGCCGAGCAGCGGGTGCACCGCCAGTGACGCACCGCCGGGGGCCTGCTCGTGCGGATCACGCGTGAGGATCAGGTGGTTGCGGGTCCAGGTCGGCAGCGGTACGTCGACCAGCACGCCGTCCGGGTAGATCACCGAGAAGTCGATGGCGGCACCGGCGGTGTGCAGATCGGCGACGACATCGCGCAGACCGTTCGGCACGTCCTGTTCGCGACGCATCGCGGCCAGGGCGGCGATGCCGATGTCCTGGTGCGCGGCGTTCTGGTTGACCGCGTGCACCAGCAGCGGGTGCGGGGCCAGCTCGATGAACACCCGGAAGCCGTCGTCGAGCGCGGCCTGCACGGCCGCACCGAAGCGCACGGTGTGGCGCAGGTTGTCGACCCAGTAGTCCGCGTCGTAGTCGGCGGGGTCGCGCGGGTCGTACTGCGTCGCCGAGTAGTACGGCACCGCCGGCTCGTCGGGCTCGAGGTCCTCGAGGGCTTCGGCGAGCTCGTCGAGGATCGGGTCGACCTGCGGGGTGTGCGACGCGACGTCGACGGCGACCTCGCGGGCCATCACGCCACGCTCGTCCCATTCCTTGACCAGGGCGCGGATGGCGTCCTTGTCACCACCGACGACGGTCGACTGCGGCGAGGCGACGACGGCGAGCACGACGTCGCTGACGCCGCGGGCGCCCAGCTCGGAGAGCACCTGCTGGGCGGGCAGCTCCACCGAGGCCATGGCGCCCGAGCCCGACACCTTGAGCATCAGGTTCGACCGGCGGCAGATCACCTTCACGCCGTCTTCGAGCGACAGGGCGCCGGAGACGACGGCGGCTGCGGACTCACCCATCGAGTGGCCGATGACCGCGCCGGGCTGCACACCGTAGGACCGCAGCGTGGCGGCCAGCGCCACCTGGATCGCGAACACGGCGGGCTGGATGCGGTCGATGCCGGTCACCGTCTCACCGGCGGTGATGGCCTCGGTGATCGAGAAGCCCGACTCCGCCTCGATGAGCGGTTCGATCTCGGCGATGGCGGCCGCGAATGCGGGCTCGGCCGCCAGCAGGCCGGCGCCCATGGCCGCCCACTGCGAGCCTTGACCCGAGAACACCCACACCGGGCCGCGGTCACCCTTACCGGCCGCGGCCTGGTACGGGGTCTCGCTGTCGGCGACGTCGCGGAGCGCCTGGATCAGGCCGGCGGCGTCCTCGGCGAGGACGGCAGCGCGCACCGGCCGGTGGGCGCGGCGCCGCGCGAGTGTGTAGGCGGTGTCGGCCAGGTCGAGGGCCTCGCCCTGGGCGGCGGCCCAGTCGGCCAGTTTGCCGGCGGTGCGGCGCAGCTCCTCGGCCGAGGTGGACGACACGGGGAACAGCAGTTTGCCGCCGAGCCCCTGTCCTTCGGACCCGACGACGCGCGGCGACGACTCGGCCGGCGCCTGCTCGACGACGGCGTGCACGTTGGTGCCGGACAGGCCGTAGGCGGACACGGCGGCGCGGCGCGGGTGGTCGGCGGTAGCCGGCCACGGCACGAGGTCCGTCGGCACGAACAGCCCGGTGTCGATGGCCGCCATCTCGGCGGGCATCTCGTTGAAGTAGAGGTTCTTCGGCACCACGCCGTGCTGCAGGGCCAGGACGGTCTTCAACAGACCGACCGCACCCGACGCCGACTGCGCATGCCCGACGTTGGTCTTGACCGAGCCCAGCACGACGGGCCCCTGCTTGCCGTAAACCGTTGCCAGACTTGAGTATTCGATCGGATCGCCGACGGGAGTTCCGGTGCCGTGCGCCTCGATGTACCCGACGGTGGCGGGATCGATGGCGGCGAGGTCCAGCGCCCGCCGGTAGACGGCGACCTGGGCGTCCGCGCCCGGGGTCGCGATGTTGACCGTGTGGCCGTCCTGGTTGCTCGCCGTGCCGCGGATGACCGCGAGGACGCGGTCGCCGTCGCGCTGCGCGTCGTCCAGGCGCTTCAGCATGAACATGACCGACGCCTCGGCGGAGACGAAGCCGTCGGCGGCGACGTCGAAGGCGTGGCAGTGGCCGGTCGGCGACAGCATGCCCTGGGCCGAACCCGAGGACATCTTGCGCGCATCCAGCATGATCGACACACCGCCGGCAAGGGCGGCGTCGCTCTCGCCGTCGTGCAGGCTGCGGCACGCGTTGTGGATGGCGAGCAGGCTCGACGAACAGGCCGAGTCGACCGTGTACGACGGGCCGTGCGCACCCAGGTGGTACGAGACGCGCCCCGAGGCCAGGCTGAAGTTGTTACCGGTGAAGCCGTACGGGCCCTCGATGGCGTGGGCGTCGGCGGCCAGCAGCTGGTAGTCGCCGTGGGTCATACCCACGAAGACGCCCGTGAGCGAGCCGGCCAGGGTGGCGGGATCGATGCCCGCGTGTTCCACGGCCTCCCAAGAGGTTTCGAGGATCAGGCGGTGCTGCGGGTCGATCGCGGTGGCTTCACGGTCGCTGATGTTGAAGAAGTCGGCGTCGAAGCCGGCAACGTCATCGAGGAAACCGCCCCACTTGGACACCGACCGGCCGGGCACGCCGGGCTCCGGGTCGTAGTACTCCTCGGCGTCCCATCGTTCCAGGGGAACCTTGGTAACCAGGTCGTCACCGCGCAGCAGGGCTTCCCACAGCTCGTCCGGCGAACTGATGCCGCCAGGAAGCCGGCATGCCATGCCGATGATCGCGACGGGTGTCGTCGGTGACCCACCCACTTAGTTACCGCCTCTCCGTGCAGTCCGGCCCGACCCCGACACGCAGTGCCGGGTGGCTTTGCAGACCGCGCTCAAAAATCTCCGCGAAATCGTCTTTGCCGCGTTAAACAAACTGGCTCGAAATCCTACCGGGTCAAATTAACTGATCCGCCGATTCGGGGCTACCCGTTTCGGTCGAATCGCTACCAGGTGACCGTCAGCAGCGGATATCCGCAGCACACTCGCCGCGGAAGACCCAACCCGCCCGGCGCGCCGTTGCGCAGGGGTTTGGTTCGGAGCCTTTTCGAACCAGCCACGGGCCGGAAGCATAGCGGTCCGTAGCGAACATCGTTCACCCCAGCACCGTGCGCACGCGGACGCCGCGACAGGGCAAATGTTTGCGTGGATATGGTTATTGAAATTCGAGCAACACAATGAAAATCGCAGAACTACAGGCTGTGGCCATAAAATCGTATTGTCGGCAATGATCGATACGCATGGTATGAAATATCGGGTGTGACGAACTCCGCTCGATACGGGCAAAAAATCAACATGCCCGACATCTGCGCGTATTCGAAAGTCCGGTGCTGAGGGCGGTCCGCATCGCCTCCGATGCGGCCGCATATCTCGCGCGCGCAAACTCCGTCAGCCCGCAACCGGGGCCGGATCCGCGTACGGCGCACCGAACTCCGCGACCCGGCAGAAACCGTTGCTGCGCGCCTGCGCAGCACCGTGTCGCACCATTGCCCCAAGTGCTACGAAACCAGCCTGATCCGCAACCATCAGCGGCGTCAACAGGCGGTTATGCACGAAGCCGAAAGCCAGGCCGCGATCGGGATCGGCCCAGCCGAGCGACCCGCCGAGGCCGACGTGGCCGAACCCCGGCATGAGGCCCGGGAACGGCAGCCCGTGATAACCGAGGTTGAAATCCATCGGCAGGCCGAGGCCGAGGTCGGGGAACACGCTGCCGGTCCCCCGCAGCTGCGCGACGGTACCGGCCGACAGGAACCGCAGGCCGTCCATCTGGCCGCCGTTGGCCAGTGCGCCGTACACGCGGCCCAGCGCACGCGCCGTGGCCACGCCGTTGGCGCCCGGCATCTCGGAATCCAGCAGCGGCGTGTCACCCTGGGCCATCGACCGCATGCCGGTGAAGTACATCGAGCCGAAGCCGCCAGAGAACGGCAACTTCGCCACGTGCGGCGCCACCACGTCGAACAGCGGATTGCGGATGCGGAACTGCGGGCCGATGATCTGCGCCGGCTGCGTGGGCGCGTCGGCGGCCGGCCGGCCCAGGTGCAGACCGTCGATGCCGAGGGGCTCGGCGAGCTCGGTACGGAACAGCTCACGCATGCTCTGCCCGGTCACCGCGCGGGCCAGCCCGGACAACAGCCAGCCGTAGGTGATGGCGTGGTACGCCGGTCGCCCCTTCATCCAGCTCATCGGTGCCGCCGCCAACCGCTGCTCCATGAGGCGGTGGTCCATCAGCTCGTCGCGCGTGGCGCCGTTGAGCTGCGACAGCCCGGCGCGGTGCCGCATGAGCTCGCGCACCGTCACGCCGGCCTTGCCGTTGGCCGCGAAGGCCGGCCAGTACTCGGCGACGGGCACGTCGTAGCCGATCAGGCCCCGATCGGCCAGGCGGTGGATCACGGTCGAGGCCAGGCCCTTGGTCGCCGAGAACACCATGGCGCCGGTGTCCGCGTCCCACCGCCGGGTGCCCCACCGGTCGGCCCACCCCGTCCACACGTCGACGACGGGAACGCCGTCGAGGTACACCGAGAGGGCGCCGCCGCCCAGGAATCGGCTGGGGAACATGGCGGAAAAGGCCCGCACCACAGTTGCGAAACTCGGGTCAGCGGCACCGTGAACACCCTGCGGAAGAGGTCCGCCGGCGGACCGGAGAGGCGCGACGTTGCGCTCCCGGCGAATTGCGTTGGTCATTACCAAATGATGACGTGCGCCTGCCGCAGATCATCTCCGACGTTATCAATCTGTTAGCTAAATAGTCTGGATACACAGGTTGGGCGTGTCCGGCATATCCACTTCAAGATCACACTTACGCCGGCGTAACCCGTTGCGGAGTCATCGCCATGATCGCGAATCCAGAGGTCCGACCACCAAACCTGGCACTATTTCGATAGCCGAATTGCCATGATCGCGTTTCGCCCGCAACTCGGGCCGGCGGCTGGTCCGTCCCGAATTTCGTTTCGCCAACGGCCCGCCCGAATACCCGGCAGGCCGGTTCCGATATTGCGCCGGCAAACTCGCCCGCAATCTCGGAACGGGCGCGGCAGGCGTCAATTCGCGAGGTCGATGATGCGCTGTGCCGCCAGCGCCGGCGTCAGCTCACCCTCGCGCACCTGGCGTTCCACCTCGTCGCGATTCGCCTTGACCGCCGGATTCGAGAGCACCCGGTCGAGCACGGTGTCGCGCACCATGGTCCAGGTCCAGTCGACCTGCTGGGCTCGCCGCCGCGCCTCGAATTCGCCTGCGGCACTGAGTGTTTCACGATGTTTGAGCACGGTGTCCCACATCGCGGCAAGACCGTCGCCGGTCAGTGCGCTCATGGTGAGCACCGGCGGCCGCCACAGGGTGTCGCGCGGATAGATCAACCGGATCGCCCCGGACAGCTCCCGCGCCGCGGCCTTGGCTTCGATGGCGTGCTCGCCGTCGGCCTTGTTGACCACGATGACATCGGCGAGCTCCAGCACGCCCTTCTTGATGCCCTGCAGCTGGTCACCGGTGCGGGCCAGCGTCAGGAAGACGAAGGTGTCGACCATGTTGGCCACCGTCACCTCCGACTGGCCGACGCCGACGGTCTCGACCAGCACCACGTCGTAACCGGCCGCCTCGAGCAGCACGATGGTCTCGCGGGTGGCCTTGGCCACCCCGCCGAGCGTGCCCGATGTCGGCGACGGCCGGATGTAGGCCTCCGGCTGCACGGCCAGCTGCGCCATCCGGGTCTTGTCGCCGAGGATCGACCCACCGGTACGGGTCGACGACGGGTCGACGGCCAGCACCGCGACGCGGTGTCCGCGCTCGATCAGGTGCATACCGAGCGCTTCGATGGTCGTCGACTTGCCGACGCCGGGGACGCCGGTGATGCCGACGTGCAGCGCGCTGCCCGCCTCTGGTGTGAGCTCGAGCAACAGCTGCTGCGCGGCATCACGATGGTCGGCCCGGGTGGACTCGACCAGCGTGATGGCACGCGACAGCGCCGCCCGGTCGCCGGCGCGGATCCTGGCTGCGAGTTCAGGCACCGGGGCCGTCATGCCCGCCCCCTCAGAGCTTGTAGCCCAGCCGCTCGGCGAGCTTGCCCAACAGGCCGATCGCGGCGTCGGCGATGACCGTCCCGGGCGGGAAGATCGCCGCGGCGCCCGCCTCGTACAGCTCGTCGAAGTCGCCCGGCGGGATCACGCCGCCGACCACGACCATGATGTCCGGACGCCCCACCTCGGCCAGTGCGTCGCGCAGCGCGGGCACCAGCGTCAGGTGCCCGGCCGCGAGCGACGACACTCCGACGACGTGCACGTCGTTGTCCGCCGCCTGCCGCGCCACCTCGTCGGGCGTGGAGAACAGCGAGCCGACGTCCACGTCGAAGCCGATGTCGGCGAACGCGGTGGCGATCACCTTCTGGCCGCGGTCGTGGCCGTCCTGGCCCATCTTGGCCACCAGGATGCGGGGGCGGCGGCCGTCGGCCTCGGCGAACTTCTCGACCAATTCGGTTGCGGTGCTCACGTTTCCGGTCTTCCCCACCTCGTCGCGGTAGACGCCGGCGATGGTGCGGATCTCGGCCTGGTGCCGGCCGTACACCTTCTCCAGCGCGTCGGAGATCTCGCCGACGGTGGCCTTGGCGCGGGCCGCGTTGATGGCCAGCGCCATCAGGTTGTTGCCCAGGCCGTCCTCGCCCGCAGTACCGGATTCGCCTGCCGCACGGGTCAATTCGGCCAGTGCCGCCTGGGTGGCGGCCTCGTCGCGGTCGGCGCGCAGCTGCTCGAGCTTGGCGAGCTGTTCGGCCCGCACGCGGCTGTTCTCGACCTTGAGGACCTCGATCTCCTGGTCCTCGTCCACCTGGTACTTGTTGACGCCGATCACCGTCTGGGCGCCGGAGTCGATGCGGGCCTGGGTGCGGGCCGCGGCCTCTTCGATGCGCAGCTTGGGGATGCCCTCGCCGATGGCCTGGGCCATGCCGCCGTGTTCGGCGACCTCCTTGATGTGGGCGCGGGCCTTCTCGGCGAGCTGGTGGGTGAGCCACTCGACGTAGTACGAACCGCCCCATGGATCGATGGGCCGCGTGGTGCCCGACTCCTGCTGCAGCAGCAGCTGGGTGTTGCGCGCGATGCGGGCCGAGAAGTCGGTGGGCAGCGCCAGCGCCTCGTCGAGCGCGTTGGTGTGCAGCGACTGCGTGTGGCCCTGTGTGGCGGCCATGGCCTCGATGCAGGTGCGGGCCACGTTGTTGAACGGGTCCTGCGCCGTCAGCGACCAGCCCGAGGTCTGCGAGTGGGTCCGCAGCGACAGCGACTTGTCGCTCTTGGGACCGAACTCGGCCACCAGCTCGCTCCACAGCAGTCGGCCGGCGCGCAGCTTGGCCACCTCCATGAAGAAGTTCATGCCGATGCCCCAGAAGAAGGACAGGCGCGGCGCGAACTTGTCGATGTCGAGGCCGGCGTCCAGCCCGGCCTTGATGTACTCGACGCCGTCGGCCAGCGTGTACGCCAGCTCCAAATCCGCTGTGGCACCGGCCTCTTGGATGTGGTAGCCCGAGATGGAGATCGAGTTGAACTTGGGCATCTTGGTGCTGGTGTAGCCGAAGATGTCCGAGATGATCCGCATCGACGACTTCGGCGGATAGATGTAGGTGTTGCGAACCATGAACTCTTTGAGGATGTCGTTCTGGATGGTCCCGGCCAGCTTCTCCGGCGGCACGCCCTGCTCTTCGGCGGCCACGACGTAGAGCGCGAGGATCGGCAGCACGGCGCCGTTCATCGTCATCGAGACGCTGACGCTGCCCAGGTCGATGCCGTCGAACAGCTGACGCATGTCGAGGATGGAATCGATTGCCACACCGGCCATTCCGACGTCACCCTGTACGCGCGGGTGGTCCGAGTCGTAGCCGCGGTGGGTCGCCAGGTCGAAGGCCACCGACAGGCCCTTCTGGCCGGCGGCCAGGTTGCGGCGGTAGAACGCGTTGGACTCGGCCGCGGTGGAGAACCCGGCGTACTGCCGGATGGTCCACGGCTGGTTCACGTACATGGTGGGGTACGGCCCGCGGATGAACGGCGGGGTGCCCGGGAAGCTGTCCAGCGGGTAGCCCGCCTGCGTCGCGGCGTCCCGGTCTTCGGCGATGTACACCGGCTTGACGTCGATGCCCTCGGGCGTCGACCAGGTGAGCTGCTCGGCGGTGTAGCCGTGCGCCTGCGCCGCGTCGGCGACATGGGTGTCGACGGCGTCGGCGGTGGGCGCGGCGGGCGCCTCGCCCTGCAGCGGGACGTCGGCGAAGCTGCCGATGGTGGTCACGTCGGAAGCGGTCATGGTCATGCCCCCAATCGGGTGAGCAGGGTCGAAAGCGCTTCGACGGCATCGATTTTCATGGTCAGGTATTCGTCGGGCTTGTCGGTCGCATCCGCGACGGCCTTCTCCGGCCCGGCGAGGTAGACGTGCGCGACGCCGGCCGCGCGGGCGGCCTTGACGACATCGCTCGCCTCGTCGGCGTACCGGGCGTCGGTGCCGCAGAGGACAGCAGCGACATGGCCTGCACTGGCGGATGCGGCGGCTGCTACATCAACGGTGCCGGGGTTGACGGCCTCGATGCCACCGGAAGCCAGCAGGTTCGCGGCGAACGTGGTGCGGATGTTGTGCTCGGCGAGCGGGCCGACGGGCAGCAGCACGGCCTGCGGGCGCTTGCCGGTCTTGGCCAGGTACGCGTCGGAACGGTTGCGCAGCGCCTCGAAAGCCGCGGCGTAGCGCACGACGCCGGGGAACGAATCCGTCTGCGCGAGCGGGGTTTCCGTGAGGTTGGGGAACTCGTTCACACCGGTGAGCGCCGTACGGCGGTGGGCGATGTCGTCGGCACGACGGGCCGCGACCTCGGCGATCTGAGCGCTCAGGTGATCACGGGCGGCGACGAAACCGCCCAGCGACTCAAGCTCCTGGAACTTCGCCCAGGCCTGCTGCGCCAGCTGATCGGTGAGGTCCTCGACGAACCACGAGCCGCCCGACGGGTCGACGACACGGCCCAGGTGCGACTCCTCGAGCAGCAGCAGCTGCGTGTTGCGCGCCATGCGGCGGCTGAAAGTGACTGCGGTACCGGGCAATCCGCCGTCGATGGCGGCGTCGAACGTCTCGACCAGCACGGTGTCGGCGCCGCCCACGCCGGCGGCGAACGCCGCGAGGGTGGTGCGCAGCATGTTCACCCACGGGTCACGCTGCGACATCATGGCCTTCGAGGTGACGGCGTGAATGGTCGCGGCGCCGGCGTCCGACGCGCCGGCGACCTCGGCCACGCGGGCCCAAAGCTGGCGCGCCGCACGGAGTTTGGCGATGGTGGCGAACTGGTCGTCGTCGGCGGCGAAGCGGAAGCTGAGCTGCCGCAGCGCGTCGGCGGCCGACAGTCCGCTCTCGGTGAGCAGACGCAGGTACGCGACACCGGCGGCGATGGCACCCGCCAGCTCCAGCGAGGCACTCGCGCCGAGGTTGTGCAGCGCGGCGGCGTCGACCGTGACGGCGCGCACTCCCCCGTCGTAGTCGGTCAGTTTCGCGGCGGTGGCGACGACCTCGGCCTCGGCCGCGGCGGCGCGGCCGGACAGCGGCGCGGTCAGCGGGTCAGCACCCAGGTCGATCGACAGCCGGGCACGCTGGTCGGCGTCGAACGGCTTGACCAACGTCAGCAACTGGTCGGCGGCACCCGCCAGATCGGCACCGGCATCCAGGAGCACCGGAACCAAATCCAGGAAGACGCCCTCGAATACGCGGTCGAGCTGGTCGACGGGCACGCCGCCCGAACCGACCCGGACCTCGAGCGCGCTCGTGCCGTCGGTCAGGGCGAGCAGGATGGCACCGTTGACCGTGGCGACGTCGGCATCGCTGGCGATCGGGAAGGACTCGGCCACCTTCCAGCCGGCGAGCACGTCGCGGTGGGCGTCACCGCCGCGGGTGAACGGCCAGTGTCCGGGCAGCGCGGGCTCGGCCAGGCCGTCCAGGCTGGTGTACAGGGGACGGACCGGGAAGCCGTCGTAGGTGGGCGAATCGAGCAACCGCTCGGGATCGGCCGGCAGATCCTCGACAGCCTTGCGCGTGCTCTTGGCGAGCACACCGGCGACGTTCGTCTGCCACCGCGCGTAGCGGTCCCGAACAGTGGACACGTCGACAGTCACCGGCGACTCCCAATCTTTCGGCCATCGGACATATGGCACTGCATGCAGAAATGCCTATCACACTTGATTTTCAGGCTAAATCACGCAGGTCGCTACTACCCAGTAGCTCCACCGCACACCGGACGCCCACCACTCTGACGGCGACAGGTCGGCGCCATCGACCGTCTCGTGGACCTGCTCCTGACAGCGATGATCAGGCGGTCGCCCCGTACCCTTGGAAGACGTGAACTCCGTTGTCAGCGCGCTGCGCACGGTCCTGTCTGCGGTGCAAGCCACTGCGGCACAGATGCCGCTGCGGCGGGCCGTGGGCATCGGAACGGCGATTGTGATTCTTGTCGCAATTGCCATCTGGGTGCCGTTGCCCAGCGCGGTGCAGATGCGCGACTGGGCTGCCGCGGCCGGCCCCTGGTTCCCGCTGGCGTTCCTGGTCGCGCACACCGTCGTCACGGTGCTGCCGTTCCCCCGCACCGCATTCACCCTCGCCGCGGGCCTGCTGTTCGGCTCCGCCCTCGGCGTCACGCTGGCCGTCGTCGCCAGCACGCTGAGCGCGCTCATCGCGCTCTGGCTGGTCCGGGTGCTGGGCTGGCAGTTGAGCAAGCTCTCGCACAAGCACATCGACAGCCTCGACGCACGGCTCAAGGAACGCGGGTGGGCGGCGATCCTGTCGATGCGCATGATCCCCGCGGTGCCGTTCTCGGTGCTCAACTACGCTGCCGGCGCCTCATCGGTCCGGTTGGTGCCGTATGCGTTCGCGACGTTCTTCGGATTGCTGCCCGGCACCGCGGCCGTCGTCATCCTCGGCGACGCCCTCACCGGCCAGATTCGGCCGTCGCTGCTGGTGGTGTCGGCCTGCACCGCGACCATCGGGATCTGCGGACTGATCTACGAGATCCGGCTCCATCGCCGTGCGCAC
Organism: Mycobacterium toneyamaense; assembly: GCF_055384815.1. Lineage (NCBI taxonomy): Bacteria > Bacillati > Actinomycetota > Actinomycetes > Mycobacteriales > Mycobacteriaceae > Mycobacterium > Mycobacterium toneyamaense. The sequence continues at coordinate 3,058,658 of NZ_AP040333.1, read as the reverse complement.
GCCGCCGCACTCGACAGCGTGGGCCCGTGACCGCACTCGCCGGCCTCGGCGCCCGGATTCTGCGGAACCGCCACCTGGTGCGGGCCCCGATCTGGCTGTACCGCGCCCGGCTGGGGGCGCTGCTGGGCCCGCGCATGCTGATGCTCGAACACCTCGGCCGTAGCTCCGGTCAACGGCGCTACGTCGTACTCGAAATCGTCGACCGACCGCGCGACAACTGCTTCGTGGTCGCCTCGGGTTTCGGGACGACGGCGCAGTGGTTCCGCAACGTCTGCGCCGAACCACACGTCCGGGTCCAGATCGGCAGCCACGCGCCCGCACGTGCCACGGCACGCGTACTCGAACAGGCCGAAGTCGACCGGACACTCAGCGACTACCGGACCCGCCACCCCAAGTACTGGGAGCAGTTCCGCCCGGTGCTCGAACAGACGCTGGGCCGGCCGATCGGCGACCGCGACGTCCCGCTGCCGATGGTCGAACTGCGGCTGCAGTCCTAACGTTCGCGCTCGGGCAGTCCCTTGGCCGTCATCGCGGTGAACAGCGCCAGGAACAGCACGGCCGGCGCGGCGTTGGCCGGCTTGTCATGTGCCCTGACATGCGCGCCGACGGCCAGCGTGAAGTACAGCGCCAGCATCGCGGTGGTCAGCCGAGCCAGAGCCGAATTGCGCTGTCCGGCAAGCAGACCCACAGCGGCTGCCGCTTTGGAACCGACGAGAATCCAGCGGTACTCGAGCGGGAAGTGCACTCCGTTGAGCGCCTTCTCGATGGGTGCGACGGGCACGGCACACGCCGCCGCGTCACCGGCCATCAGCACCGCCAGGGCCGTGTAGGTCTTCGGGGAGGTCAGTGCGCTCATGGTCACCTCGAGTGTTGCCCGGCGGGCGGGTCGATTTCCGGGGTCTGCCGAGCCTCGAGCGGCTGCGTCTGCGGGGCGCCGTAACCCGGCTGCTGCACCGGCCGGCGGGCCTCGGCTTCGGCCTTCGCCACCGCTTGCGCGATGGCCGGGTCGGTCTGGGTGGAGAACCAGTCGGCGACCTCGTCGGCGTCGTCGTCCGCCCCCGCGGGCGTCGGCTCGACCGGCGACGGCGTGTAGCGGAACACCCCGTCCTCGCCCGGCGCCCCGAGCAGTTTGGTGAAACCCTGTAGCGCGGAACCGAAGTCGCTGGGCACCACCCACACCTTGTTGGCCTCGCCCTTGGCCATCTGCGGCAGGGTCTGGAGGTACTGGTAGGCCAGCAGCTCGGGCGTGGGGCGGCCGGCCTTGATGGCCGCGAACGTCTTCTCGATGGCCTTGGCTTGGCCCTGGGCGTTCAGGTACTGGGCGGCGCGTTCACCCTGGGCCCGCAGGATGCGGGACTGCCGGTCCGCCTCGGCGGCCAGGATCGCCGCCTGCTTGGCGCCCTCGGCCGCCAGAATCTGCGACTGCTTCTGGCCCTCGGCCTGCTTGATGGACGCCTCCCGGGTGCCCTCGGCGGTCAGGATCATGGCGCGCTTCTCGCGGTCGGCGCGCATCTGCTTCTCCATCGAGTCCTGGATCGACGGCGGCGGATCGATGCTGCGCAGTTCGACGCGCGCGACGCGCAGGCCCCACCGGCCGGTGGCCTCGTCGAGTACGCCGCGCAACTGGGCGTTGATCTGGTCCCGCGACGTCAAGGTCTGTTCCAGCGTCATGCCGCCGACGACGTTGCGCAGCGTCGTGGTGGTCAGCTGCTCGACGCCGACGATGTAGTTGCTGATCTGGTACACCGCGGCCTGCGGGCTGGTCACCTGGAAGTAGACGACGGTGTCGATGTTGACCGTCAGGTTGTCCTCGGTGATCACCGGCTGCGGCGGGAACGACACCACCCGCTCACGCAGATCCACGCGGGCCCGGATCTTGTCGATGAACGGCAGCAGCAGCGTCAGCTGCCCCGAGACGGTCTTGCTGTAGCGGCCCAGCCGCTCGATGACCGCCGCCTCGGCCTGCGGGATGAGCGCCACCGATTTGACCACCACCACGATGGCAAACGCCACCAGGATCAGCAGAAGGACAAGTGCACCAGTCAATTTCAGCTCCCCTTGCGTTCAGATGGCCCGGAAGACCACCGCGGTCGCACCGTCGATCCGCATCACCGTGACGTGATCGCCGGGCTCGAAGACATCGTCGTCGGCCATCGGGCGGGCCGTCCAGATTTCGCCGTCGAGTTTTACCTGTCCTTCATGGCGGGTCACCCGTTCCAGCACCAGCGCCGACTTGCCCTCCAAGGCCTTCACCGGTTCGGGCAGACCGGCGGCACCCAGGCGTTTGCGCAGGGCCGGCCGCACCAGGACCAGCAGCAGCACCGACACGATGAGGAAGGAGACGCCGTCGGCCCAGATGGGCCAGTCGGTGGCCCAGCTCAGACCTGCTGTCGCGAGGGCACCGCCGGACAGCATGAGCAGGAACATGTCACCGGTCAGCGCTTCGGCACCGGCAAGCCCGATCGCCACGATGAGCCACAGCAACGGCACCGGCATGCGACCAGAGTAGCGCCTTGCAGGCTTAATCGGCCGGAGCGCTTTACACTGCGTGCATCATGTGGTGTCCAAGTGTTTCGCTGACGGTGTGGGCCAATGCCTGGCATGCCGGCCTGGCCGCACCCGACGATGTCCTCGATGCGCTATCGCCGTGGGCACCAAGGCATTCCATCGCCGCTTACGACGCCGTGGCGGCCAGCCGGACGGGCCTGCCGTGGCCCGATCTGACCAACTACGGCGGCGTCACGTTGCTGCAGACGCTGCGGCACGCGGCCGGCGCCGCACGCTCGGAGCCGGCCCTGAACCTGGTACTGCCCGTACCCGGGGATGTCCGCGGCCTGACGCCCGGCACCCAGTTCCAGCAGGACGCCGTCGACATGGGCGAAGCCGTCGTCGTCACCTCCAACTACGGCGAGGCCGTCGGGCTGGTCCCCGATTTCGAATACGAGGACGACACCGACGACGCGGAGGTCAAAGCCCTGTCCTGGACGGTGTATTCACTGCCCAGCGCGCCCGTGGCCGGGTACTTCGACCTCGGCGAAGAGGAGTACCGGCTGCGTGACGCGGTCCGGTCCGCGGCCGACGCCCTCGGCCGCCTGCGCGCCGAACCGGGTTCGGACATCGAGGATCCGCGCGAGATGGTCGAGCAGCTGCTCGAGGCCGGACATCTGCACCGGCTGCCCGACCATGCCCCCGCGCGCGCGGTGCGGGTGCTCGAGACCGCGGCCCACATCGACGCGATCGTCACGGTCAGCGCCGGGCTGGCGCCCATCGGTCTGCAGAGCGCCTCGGAGATGCAGATCGCCAGTGAGGCCATGCGGCCGCTGACCGACATCGTGCGCTCCGCACGGCTGGCTGCCGTGACGGCGATCCTGCACTCCGCCTGGGAGCGGTAGGCGTCCCCTACTGGCACCGGCCGTGGCCGCGGCGTGTCGCCGGAAATTGACCGTGCGTCTTGGCAGCTCGCTACTCGGCATTCGGCTCAAGTTGACCTACGCCGAGCGAGGGCCCTCGCACAGTTTCATGTCAGTTCGCGAGAGAAACTCACGAGCCGGGACACTGCGGCGAGCAGGGTGCGCCGTTGATGCTGCAGCCGTAACCGGGCACGGGATCGTCACCGTCGACCCGAGCCGGCTCGGCGCTCGTGCGCAACTCCTCGATCAGCGCTGCCGCCAGCTTCGCGTAACGCCGGTCGGCATTGGGAGTTGCGGTGCGCACCAACGTGATTCCGGCCTCGGCGGCCTGTTGGGCGAGCTCGTTGTCCAGGTCCCACACCACCTCGATGTGGTCGGCGACGAATCCGATGGGACATACCACGACAGCGCTGGCGCCCGCGTCCCCGAGCGCGGCGAGATGGTCGCCGACGTCCGGTTCCAGCCACGGCACCTGTGGCGGGCCGGACCGAGACTGCCACACCAGGTCGTAGTCGCCCACTCCGACGGCCTGAGCGACCAGACGCGCCGCATACGCCACCTGCCGGCTGTACAGCCGCGGTCCGTACCGTTCGTCGGCGGCCAGCGGTATGGAGTGCGCCGTGAACACCAGGCGCGCGCCCGAAGGCGCGGCATGCAAGGCCTGCGAAACGAATTCGGCGTACATCTCGACGAAAAGCGGATGGTCGAAGTACTGCCTCACCTTCACCAGCTCCGGCGCCTGCGGTCCCGCCGCAGCCCTGCCGCGCGCGATGTCCTCGACATATTGCCGACAGCTCGAGTAGCCGCCCCACGCCGACGTCGTGAACACCGCTGCCCGGCGAACTCCGTTGTCCCGCATGGCGATGACGGTGTCCTCGACGTACGGCTCCCAGTTGCGGTTGCCGAAATACACCGGCAGATCCGGCATCGCCGCCTCAAGCTCCGAGATCAACGCGCGGTTGATGCCGTTGATCGGCGACACGCCACCGAAATGCAGGTAGTGCTCGGCCACTTCGTCGAGCCGCGCCGGCGGGATGTTGCGTCCACGGGTGACGTTCTCCAGGAACGGGCGGACGTCCTCCGGACCCTCGGGTCCGCCGAACGACAACAGCATCAGTGCGTCGAAATCCACGGGTTTGTCCCCTCCTCAGACGCGAAACGGCGTCCCGGCAGTCGAAACCTGCTGGAACGCCGTTTCGGCGGAAAACAAATCGAATCAGAGCAGCTGGGTGCTTGCGCCACCGTCGGCGTAGATGATCGAGCCGGTGGTCGCGGGCAACCATTCGGACAGCAGCGCACACACGGTCTTGGCGACCGGCGTCGGGTCCTTCATGTTCCAGCCGATCGGCGCACGCTGGTCCCAGCCCTCTTCGAGCAGCTGCATCTGCTGGCCGGCCTCGTCGCCCAGCGCGCCGCCGACGATGGCGCTCATGGCCAGGGTCCGGATGGGGCCTGCCGCAACGAGATTGGAGCGCACGCCGTACTTGCCCGCTTCGCGCGCGACGAACCGGTTGACCGACTCGAGCGCGCTCTTGGCGACCGTCATCCAGTTGTAGGCGGGCATGGCGCGGGTCGGGTCGAAGTCCATGCCGACGATGCCGCCGCCTTCGTTCATGATCGGCAGCAGCGCCTTGGCCAGCGAGGCGTACGAGTAGGCCGAGATGTGGATGCCCTTGGCGACGTCCTCGTAGGGCGCGTCGAAGAACGGGTTGATGCCCATGCCGCTCTGCGGCATGAAGCCGATGGAGTGGACGACGCCGTCGAGCTTGTTGCCCGCGCCGATCACCTCGGTGACACGCTCACCGAGCGAGGCCAGGTGCTCCTCGTTCTGCACGTCGAGCTCCAGCAGCGGTGCCGGGTTGGGCAGCCGGTCGGCGATGCGCTGGATGAGCTTCATCCGGTCGAAGCCGGTGAGCACCAGCTCGGCGCCCTGCTCCTGGGCGACCTTCGCGATGTGGAACGCGATGGACGAGTCGGTGATGATCCCGGTGACCAGGATCCGCTTGCCTTCGAGCAAACCTGCCATTGTGCTGACTCCTTTTAAACGAAAGTTCGGGTAAGCCAAAGAGTTTCGGGTCAGTGACCCATGCCCATGCCGCCATCGACCGGGATGACCGCACCGGCGATGTAGCCGGCGTCCTCGGAGGCCAGGAAGCTCACCGCACCGGCGACGTCTTCGGCGGTGCCGACGCGCTTGGCCGGGATGAACTCCAGCGCGCCTTCCTGGATGCGCTCGTCGAGGGCCCGCGTCATCTCGGTGTCGATGTAACCGGGGGCGACGACGTTGGCGGTGACGCCGGCCTTGGAGAGCTCGCGCGAGATGGAGCGCGCCATGCCGATCAGGCCGGCCTTGGCCGCGGCGTAGTTGGCCTGGTTGCCGATGCCCCACATGCCCGAGACCGAGCCGATGTAGATGATGCGGCCGAAACGCTTGCGCTGCATGCTGCGTGACGCGCGCTGCGTCACCCGGAACGCGCCGGTGAGGTTGGCGTTGATGACCTCGGTGAACCGCTCCTCGGTCATGCGCATCAGGAACGCGTCCTTCGAGATGCCGGCGTTGGACACCAGCACCTCGACCGGGCCCTGGTGCTCCTCGACCTCTTTGAACGCGCGGTCGATGGCCTCGGTGTCGGTGACGTCACACTCGACGCCGAACAGACCCTCGGGGGCACCGGAACCGCGGTGGGTCACCGCGACCTTGTGTCCGTCCGCGGCCAGGCGCTGCGCGATGGCCAGGCCGATACCCCGGTTACCACCGGTGACCAGCACGGAACGGGAAACGAAGGCCGGACGGCCGGGAGCAGCCTCAGTGGCAGCACTGTCACTCATGCTGGTCAACTTATCGTCTCGGCCGGTGCAGGCCGAAATCGGCTCGCCGCGACGGCGGGGCCGTCCAATGGACTCTGTGTGTTGACAGCTACCGAGCCGCTGCCATGGCACCGCGGCGCCGGTTCGCAACGAACCGGACGACGTCGGCGATCCAGTCGCGGTCGGTGCGCAGCGTGAGCAGCGGGGCATCGCATCGGCGCAGCGTGCGGGCCACTTCGTCGCGGTGCGCCTGGGCGGCGCGGGCGAAGTCGTCCCGAAGTTGCTCGTCGATGGTGAATTCCTTGGTGATGCCGGACTCGGCGTCCTGCAACACCACGTCCCCGACCGCCGGCAGCTCCACGTCACGCGGGTCGATGATCTCGATGCCCAGCACCTCGTGCCGCCCCGCGATGGCCCGCAGCGGCCGCATCCAGTTGATGGGGCCGAGGAAGTCACTGATGATCACCGCCATGCCGCGGCGCCGCTCCGGGCGGCGCAGGGCGTCGATGGCCGCGGCCAGGTCACCGCGGACCCCTGCCGGGGCCTTGGGTGTGGTGGCGATGGCGCGCAGCAGCTCCTGCTCGTGCAGCCGGCCGGAGAGTGCCGGTACCCGGCGGACGGTGTCGCCGTTCGAGATGACCGCGCCCAGCCGGTTACCGCCGCCGCTGTTGAGGAACGCGATGGAGGCCGCCGCGGCGACCGCCAGATCACGCTTCTCACAGCCCGCGGTGCCGAAATCCAGGCTCGCCGACATGTCGACGACGAGCCAGGTCTCCAGCTCCCGGTCCGCGATCATCTGCCGCACGTGCGGATGCGTCGTGCGGGCCGTGACGGACCAGTCCATCCGGCGGACGTCGTCGCCGGGCTGGTAGAGCCGCGACTCCCCCGGCTCCGAGCCGGGCCCGGGAATCAGGCCCTGGTGGTCGCCGTGGAGGACACCGTCCAGCTTGCGCCGGACGGTGAGCTCCAGCTTGCGCAGTGCGGCCGACAGCTCGGGATCCCGAATCTGGCCGCGCTGCAGTGACGGCAGATCGACGGACCGGCCCGTCTGTGGCGAAGCCGAACGATCAGACCCGGGGGCGGTCACCGACCAGAGGCCCCAGCTGCGCCGGCCATCACGGGCGGAACCGAATGTCCTTGCTGCGGAATGGCATTCACCTGCGGCAGCGCGACGGTCTGCAGGATGCGGTTGACGACGGTCTCGGCGGAAATCTCGTCGGCGAGCGCGTCGTAGGTGAGCACGAGGCGGTGCCGCAGCACATCCGGGATGACCTCGACGACGTCCTGCGGGATGACGTAGTCGCGGCCGCGCACCAGCGCCAGCGCACGCGAGGCGCTGATGATGCCGAGCGAGGCACGCGGCGAGGCGCCGTAGGCGATCCACGTCTTGGCGTCGGGCATGCCGAACTTCTCCGGCTCACGGGTGGCGGTCACGATGCGGACCACGTAGTCGACGAGGGCGTGGTGCACGAAGGTGTTGGCGGCCACGTCCTGCAGGCGCAGCAGGTCCTCGGTGGTGAGGATCTGCTTGGGCTCCGGCGGCTTGACGCCCATCCGGTAGATGATCTCGCGCTCTTCCTCGGGCGACGGGTAGCCGACGTTGAGCTTGAACAGGAAGCGGTCGCGCTGCGCTTCGGGCAGCTGGTACACGCCCTCCTGCTCGATCGGGTTCTGGGTCGCCATGACCAGGAAGGGGCTGGGCAGCGGGAAGGTCTTGCCGCCGATGGAGATCTTGCGCTCTGCCATGACCTCCAGCAGCGCCGACTGCACCTTGGCGGGCGCGCGGTTGATCTCGTCGGCGAGCAGGAAGTTCACCATGACCGGGCCGAGCTCGATGTCGAACTCTTCCTTGCCGACGCGGTAGATGCGGGTACCGACGATGTCGGTGGGCACCAGGTCAGGGGTGAACTGGATACGGGCGAACGAGCCGCCGACGACCTTGGCGAAGGTCTCCACGGCGAGGGTCTTGGCGACACCCGGCACACCTTCGAGCAGGACGTGGCCCTTGGCCAGCAGGCCGACCAGCATCCGCTCGACCAGCTGGTCCTGGCCGACGATGATCCGCTTGACCTCGAAGATGGCGCGCTCGAGGGTGTGCACCTCGGACTGCAACGACGCGCTGACGGGCTGCTGCGCGGCGGGGGCGGCGTGCGCCCCGGGCGGGTAACCCTGCGTGGGTGCCGGGCCTGGGTAGCCTCCGGCGCCGTCGGGCGGCCCACTCGGTGACGTCATCTAGCTTCCTCCCACAATTGTTTCGGCCGGGTGTCCGGCACAAAATCGCTGGTCTAGCGGGTAGCCGCCAATATAGCGGCGCGCCCGGAGTCAACTATTCCAGGCGGCTGCGTATCCGTCGACGTTGCCACGACGGACTTAGGTGATTATCAGGTCTCGATGATGCGCGACAGGTGCGGCGACATGCCGGCCGTCCGGACCGGACTGACCGTCACCTTGCCGGCACTGCCGGACGCCTCGAGCATCTTTCCGTTGCCGAGGTAGATCGTGACGTGCTGGCTGCCACCCGGGCCGTAGAAGATCAGGTCGCCACGCTTGGCCTGCGACGGCGGGATCGCGCGGCCGGTGTTGTACTGGTCGCCCGAGTACTTGGGAATCTGGACGCCGACACCCGCGTAGGCGTAGCGCGTGAAACCCGAACAGTCGTAGCCGATCTTGCCGGCGTCGTAGTCCACGCCGGGCCCGGGACCGGTCAGGGTGCCACCGCCCCACGAGTACGGGACGCCCATCTGGGAGCCGCCGCGCCGGATGACGTATTCGATGGCCTGCTTACCGCCGACGCGGCCGCCCGGCATCATCGTGGCGCTGCCACCGCCACCGCCGCTCGGCTTGCCGCCCAGGCCCAGGCTCGACAGGAAGCTCTGGCCGAGGTTCTGGGTGGTCTGCAGGGCGAGCTGGCTGGCCTGGAACGTCGCGTTGGCGATGGCCACCGGGTCACCGGGGGCGCCGGAGCTGGCCCGCATGGGCAGTGTCGGGTCCCACCCGCCGTCGGGCTCGGCAACCGCACTCGGCGCAGGCCCGAACGCGAGCGCCAGCGCCAGCGCGCCCACGCCCGCGAGGAGGTCTCTCCGGTGAAATTCCTTGCCCTGCAATGCAATAACCCCTGTATCAGTATTCGATGTAGCGGATCACGTACGGCGTCATGCCGCTGGTTCGCACCGGCGACACCTTGACGTTGGAACCGGTGTAGGGCGCTTCGAGCATCTGCCCGTTGCCGAGGTACAGGGTCACGTGCTGGCTCCCACCCGGGCCGTAGAAGATGACGTCCCCGCGGCGGGCCTGCGAGGTCGGGATCTTGCGGCCCGCCTCATATTGGTTGCCGGAGTAGTGCGGCAGTTTGATGCCGACTCCGGCGAAGGCGTAGAGGATCAGACCCGAGCAGTCGAAGCCGACGGTGCCAGCACCCGAGTCGATGCCCGTGCTGGGACCGGCGGCGGTGCCGCCGCCCCAGGAGTACGGGACGCCGATCTGCGACATGGCGCGCTTGATCACGTATTCCGAGGCCTGCTTGCCGTAGACGCGCGGGATGGCGCCGTTGGTGTAGCCCGACTTGGTGACGGTGGCGGGCACCAGGCCGAGTTTCTGCAGGAAGCTGTGGCCCATCTGCTGGGTGACCTGCGCCGACGTCGCGGTCATGCCGAGCACGTTGTTGATGACGGCGATCGGGTCACCGGGGATGTTGGCGCTCGGGATCTTGGGCAGGGTGGGGTCCCAGCCGCCGTCGTCCCACTTGCGGGGGCCGGCCGCGGCGGGCGCGCCGTCCCAGTTGGCGGCATACCGGCCGGGGTCGGCCGCGGGAGTTCCGGACGCGGGGGCGCTCGCCGCCCATTGCGTGCGCGCCGCGCTGAGCTTGGCCTGCGCCGCGTCGCGCTGGCTGACCAGCTGGTCCAGCTGCGTCTGCTGGTCGGCGAACGTGGTCCGGGCGTCGGTCAGGGCCCTGACGGCGTCGTCCTGCCTGGCCTGGGCATCTTTGACGGCCTGGTCGGCCTTCTGCTTGGCCAGGCGGGCAGCGGATTCGCGGTTGGCCAGTTCGGTGCGGCTGCGCTGCAGATCGGCGATGGCCTCCTGCGAGCTGATGGTCAGCGCCTGGCCGGTGGCGGCAGTGTTGATCATCTCGCCGGGATCGGTCGCGGTCAGGTAGGACGCGGACGGCCCGTTGATGTACGCCGCCTCGGCGTACTTGTCGAAGTGCGCCTGGGCGGCGGCGATGGCCGCGTTGGCGTCCTTCAGACCGGTCTGGCTGGTGTCGATGTCCTGCTGGGCGGTCGCGGCGTCGTCCCGGGCGGTCTGCACGTCGGCGATGGCCTTGTTGACCGATTCCTGCCGGGTCTGGATGGCGGCGCCGAGGTCCTGCAGTTTCTGGTTGGCATTGGCGAGATCGGTGACGAGGGCGGCGATCTCGCTGCTGCCGGGTTGCGCCGACGCGATACCGGAGGCGAACACGGACGCGGTCATGACACCGAACACGAGCGACCCGGTGCCGACGCGACTGCCCAGCCGGGTGGCCAGCCCACCGCTAAAGGGGCGAATGCTGCGTCCCATTGACTCAGGTCTCCTAAGGCTCCAGCGCGCTGGTGCCCGCCTAAGGCAGAAGCGGGCTCGATCCGTTGGTCCCGTAAGTCGCAGAAATCACAAATCATCACAACTGCAACATGCGGTACCAACTGCACCGTACGTCACAGGTTGCACAAATGAAACGTTAGTAACAAACCACACCGTTGTAATTGAAAAAGGTGTGACCGAATAGTGATATTCGAATTCGCGGCGCCCCGCGCGCAGCTACCGAGATGCCGGCGCGACGGCGTCCTGCGGCGCCGCAGCTGCGGCCGCTTTCCGGGCCCGGACCTGCAGAAACCGGGTGCCGACGGCAGCCGCTACCACGCCGAGGATGACCACCACAGTGAACGACGTCCAGGGAAATATCGGCGTTTCCAGCTGGCTCACAAAATTCTTCGAGTTCTGCACAACGCTCGGCGTCTTCGCGAGGTCCTGACCGGCCTCCAACAGCGACCGGTCATAAGTCGGGCTGACCGAGCCGGCGAAGCCGGGACTGAGGGTCAGCACGGTCGACTCGGGATACACCCGGCCGACGTCCGCGGCGATGTCACGCAGCGGGGTGTCGATGCCCGGACTGGTCGGCAGCACCACGATCTTGAGGTCGATGCCCTTGGCGTGGGCGTCGGCGACGACCTGACGCAGGGCGGCGGCCTCCTGCGCGGCCTCGGCGGCCTGCTTCGCTTCCTGCGGCGTGGCCGGCGTCTTGGAGGGCGCGATGCCCGGCGCGCTGACCCCACCGTCACGCACCTGCGTGATCACAGTCGCCATGCACACGTCGACAGGGGTCTTGGCCGGGTCCTGCCCGACCGTGGCGCAGACGTCCGGCGGAATGAATGCCGCGAAAGTTGTCACGCGGCAAACGGTACTGGAATTTCGCCGAACTCCCTGACGGCGCACCCGGAACCCGACAAGACTGTAGCCACCCCCTGGGCGCTCATAGGACAAGCGTACTGTTAGGGTAGCAACGCGCCGCTGACACAGCCCGTCGCGGCGAGATCTAGCCGGGAGTTGATGTGAGCAGCAATTCATTTGGAGCCCGTGACACGCTCGTTGTCGGGGAAAACAGCTACGAGATTTTCCGCCTCGACGCGGTTCCGGGTACCGAGAAGCTTCCCTACAGCCTCAAGGTGCTTGCGGAGAACCTGCTGCGCACCGAAGACGGCGCCAACATCACCAAGGATCACATCCTGGCGCTGGCCAACTGGGATCCGTCGGCCGAGCCGAGCATCGAAATCCAGTTCACCCCGGCCCGTGTGATCATGCAGGACTTCACCGGCGTGCCCTGCGTCGTCGACCTGGCCACCATGCGTGAGGCCGTCACCGCCCTCGGCGGCGACCCGAACAAGGTCAACCCGCTCTCGCCCGCCGAGATGGTCATCGACCACTCCGTCATCCTCGACGTGTTCGGCACCGCCGACGCCTACGAGAAGAACGTCGCCCTCGAGTACGAGCGCAACGCCGAGCGTTACCAGTTCCTGCGCTGGGGCCAGGGCGCCTTCGACGACTTCAAGGTCGTCCCGCCGGGCACCGGCATCGTCCACCAGGTCAACATCGAGTACCTGGCCCGCACCGTGATGGTCCGTAACGGCCAGGCCTACCCCGACACCTGTGTGGGTACCGACAGCCACACCACCATGGAGAACGGCCTGGGCGTGCTGGGCTGGGGCGTCGGCGGTATCGAGGCCGAGGCCGCCATGCTGGGCCAGCCCGTCTCGATGCTGATCCCGCGCGTCGTCGGCTTCAAGCTGACCGGCGAAATCCAGCCGGGCGTGACCGCCACCGACGTGGTGCTGACCGTCACCGACATGCTGCGCAAGCACGGCGTCGTCGGTAAGTTCGTCGAGTTCTACGGCAAGGGCGTCGCCGAGGTGCCGCTGGCCAACCGCGCCACCCTGGGCAACATGAGCCCCGAGTTCGGCTCGACCTGTGCGATCTTCCCGATCGACGAAGAGACCATCAACTACCTGCGCCTGACCGGCCGCACCGACGAGCAGCTGGCGCTGGTCGAGGCCTACGCCAAGACCCAGGGCATGTGGCACGACGCCGACCGCGAGCCGGCCTTCTCGGAGTACCTCGAGCTGGACCTGTCGACGGTCGTGCCGTCCATCGCCGGCCCGAAGCGCCCGCAGGACCGAATCCTGTTGTCGGAGAGCAAGATCGCCTTCCGCAAGGACATCCACAACTACGTGGAGGAGCAGCACCCGGCCGACCACACCAAGCTCGACGAGGCCGTCGAGGAGTCGTTCCCGGCTTCCGACCCGGCCGCCCTGTCCTTCGCGGACGACGGTGCCGTCGACGTCCAGTCCGCCGCCAACGGCTCCGAGGGCCGCCCGAGCAAGCCCATCCGGGTCAAGGGCGAGCGCGGCGAGTTCATCCTCGACCACGGCGCCGTCGCGGTCGCGGGTATCACCTCCTGCACCAACACCTCCAACCCGTCGGTCATGATCGGTGCCGCCCTGCTGGCCCGCAACGCCGTCGAGAAGGGCCTGTCGAGCAAGCCGTGGGTCAAGACCAACATGGCCCCGGGCTCGCAGGTCGTCACCGACTACTACGAGAAGGCCGGCCTGTGGCCCTACCTGGAGAAGCTGGGCTTCTACCTGGGCGGCTACGGCTGCACCACGTGCATCGGTAACACCGGCCCGCTGCCGGAGGAGATTTCCAAGGCCGTCAACGAAGAGGACCTGACCGTCACCGCGGTGCTGTCGGGTAACCGCAACTTCGAGGGCCGCATCTCCCCCGACGTCAAGATGAACTACCTGGCCTCGCCGCCGCTGGTCATCGCGTACGCCCTCGCCGGCACCATGGACTTCGACTTCGAGACGGATTCCCTCGGCAAGGACACCGACGGCAACGACGTCTTCCTGCGTGACATCTGGCCGTCGGCCCAGGAGATCGACGACACCATCAAGAGCGCGATCAGCCAGGACATGTTCCGCAAGTCCTACGCCGACGTGTTCAAGGGCGACGACAACTGGCGCAACCTGCCGACCCCGGACGGCGACACCTTCGCGTGGGACGACGCCTCGACCTACGTCCGCAAGGCGCCGTACTTCGACGGCATGGAGATGGAGCCCGCGCCCGTCACGGACATCAAGGGCGCGCGCGTCATGGCGCTGCTGGGCGACTCGGTGACCACCGACCACATCAGCCCGGCCGGCCCGATCAAGCCGGGTACCCCGGCCGCGGACTACCTGGACGCGCACGGTGTGGCCCGCAAGGACTACAACTCGCTGGGCAGCCGTCGTGGCAACCACGAGGTCATGGTCCGCGGCACCTTCGCCAACATCCGCCTGCAGAACCGCATCCTGGACACCATCGGCCTCGAGGGCACGCAGGGTGGCTACACCCGCGACTTCACCCAGGAGGGTGGCCCGCAGGAGTTCATCTACAACGCGTGCATGAACTACCAGAAGGCCGGCATCCCGCTGGTCGTGCTGGGCGGCAAGGAATACGGTTCGGGCTCCTCGCGTGACTGGGCCGCCAAGGGCACGACGCTGCTCGGCGTCAAGGCCGTCATCACCGAGTCGTTCGAGCGCATCCACCGGTCGAACCTGATCGGCATGGGCGTCATCCCGCTGCAGTTCCCGGCCGGCGAGAGCGCCAAGTCGCTGGGCCTGGACGGCACCGAGACCTTCGACATCACCGGCATCGAGGAGCTCAACGCCGGCAAGACGCCGAAGACCGTGCACGTCAGCGCCACCAAGGAGGACGGCACCAAGGTCGAGTTCGAGGCCGTGGTCCGCATCGACACCCCCGGTGAGGCCGACTACTACCGCAACGGCGGCATCCTGCAGTACGTGCTGCGCAACATGCTGCGGTCGGGTAGCGAGGCCTGACAACTGGCTGATTCGGTTGGGCAGCCCCCGGGCTGCCCAACCGAACGCCGGTAGGAGTCCTGGTGCCCAAAGTCAGCGACGATCATCTCGCCGCCCGTCGAGCGCAGATCCTCGACGGCGCCCGACGCTGTTTCTCCGAGTTCGGGTACGAAGGTGCGACGGTGCGGCTTCTCGAAGAAGCCACCGCGATGTCGCGCGGCGCGATCTTCCACCATTTCCGCGACAAGGACGCGCTGTTCTTCGCGCTCGCCGAGGAAGACGGCGAGCGGATGGCCGAGACCGTCGAGAAGGACGGCCTCGTGCAGGTCATGCGGAACATGCTGGCCAAGCCGGAGAACTACCAGTGGCTGGGCACCCGGCTGGAGATCGCCCGCCGGCTGCGCACCGACGCCGAGTTCCGCGCCGAGTGGCAGCAGCGCTACGAGGAACTCAACCAGGCCACCATCGCGCGCCTGGAGCGCAAGAAGGCCGCCGGCACGCTGCGTGACGACGTGCCCACCGAAGTGCTGCACATCTATCTCGACCTGGTGCTCGACGGCCTCATCGCGCGGCTGGCCTCAGGGCAGACCGGCGAGGATCTGGCGGCCGTCCTCGACATCGTCGAGGCATCGGTCCGCCGAAAGCCCTAGCGGCTCAACCCTTTCCGCGGTTCGCGCTCATCACCGACAGCAGCTCGTAGCCGACGTGTGCGGCGGCGATGCCCGTCAGCTCGGCGTGGTCGTACGCCGGGGACACCTCGACGATGTCGGCGCCCACCACGTTCAGACCGGTCAGCGAACGCAGCGAATGCAGCAGTTCGCGCGACGTCAGTCCCCCGGCCTCCGGCGTCCCGGTGCCGGGCGCGTGCGCCGGGTCCAGCACGTCGATGTCCACCGAGACGTAGACCGGACCGCCCGCCAGCCGCTTGACCATGCGCTCCCGCACGCTCGCGACGCCGTCGACCTGGTAGTCGTCGGAGCGGATCACCTGGAAGCCCAGGATCGCGTCGTCCTCGAGGTCCTTCTTGCTGTACAGCGGCCCGCGGATACCCATGTGCAGCGACCGCTCCATGTCGATGAGGCCCTCTTCGCTGGCCCGGCGGAACGGCGTGCCGTGGGTGTAGGCGGCGCCGAAGTAGGTGTCCCAGGTGTCGAGGTGGGCGTCGAAATGCAGCACGGCGATGGGGCCGTGGTCGCGGTGCAGTGACCGCAGGATCGGCAGCGCGATGGTGTGGTCACCGCCGAGTGTGAGCACGGCGCTGCCGTCCTTGCGCAGCGCGGTCACCTCGGTGTCGATGGTCTCGATGGCCTCGTTGATGTTGAACGGGTTGACGCCGATGTCGCCGGCGTCGGCGACCTGCTGATTGGCGAACGGTGACACGTCGAGCGCCTGGTTGTAGGGCCGCAGCAGCTTGGACGCGGCGCGGATGTGGCCCGGGCCGAAGCGCGCGCCCGGGCGGTAGGACACGCCGGTGTCGAACGGGACGCCGAGGATCGTGACGTCGGGCGCGGACACCTGGTCCAGGCGCGGCACCCGGGCGAACGTGGCCGGCTCGGCGTAGCGCGGGAACCGGCTCGCATCGACCTGGCCGATGATCTCGCGGCCGTCGGGCGCGGTGGTCGTGATGTACCGGTCGAAGCTCATCAGTTCTCCAAAGTCGTGGCGTGTGGCTTGGGTCTCATTGTTTCCGGCAGTAGAATTATTGTCAACCTTTGTTTCCTAGGAGGAAATCGTGGGCGGTTCGCCGGCAACGCAACTAACGATCGCTGCCCGGTTGAAGGCCGCCCGCAGCGCCAAGCGCATGACCCTCGACGAGCTCGCCGCCGCCAGCGGCGTGACCAAGGGCTACCTGTCAAAGGTCGAACGCGGCCAGTCCAACGCGTCCGTCGCCGCACTCATCCGCATCTGCGACGCACTCGAACTCCAGGTCGGTTCCCTGTTCGACGAGACCCCCGTCGGCGAGGTGGTCCGCGCCGGCGAATACCCGCCCATCGAGTTCGGCGGCACCCGGATGACCGAATTCCAGCTGACACCGACGGGCGAGCGCCGATTCCAGGTCCTGCTGAGCGACATCGCGCCCGGCGGCGGCAGCGGGAGCGACACCTATTCGCTGCCGGCCGAGGTGGAGTTCGCCATGGTCACCGAAGGCCGGCTGCACATCGACTTCGTCGAGGGCAACGGCAGCCGCATCACCCTCGATGCGGGCGACGCCCTGACCTTCGAAGCCGACCGTCCGCACGCCTTCCACGCCGACGCGCAGTCCGGCGCGAAGGTGTTATGGGTGCTGACCCCGGCGCTGACGCAGCGGCGGCTGGCCGAGGCCGCCGAATAGCTAGGCGGCAGTCAGCTCCTGGCGGCTGCGCTCGACGGCGGCATGCTCGGGCGCCAGGTCCACGCCACGGGTCAGGACGTAGTACACCAGCCCGGACACCGCGAGGCCGACGATGAACGAGATGTCCACTCCCCCAAGCAGCTTGGCGATCGGACCTTCGTGGAAGTGCAGTGAGACAAAGGGCACCATCGACACCATGCCGATGAGGTACGCCGCCAGTCCGCGCCACGACCACCGGCCGTAGATCCCGTCCGGCCGGAAGATGTCGACTATCGAATAGTGGCCGCGCCGAACGAAATAGAAGTCGACCAGATTGACGGCCGTCCACGGGATCAGGAAGTACAGCATCAGCAGCACGAACGTGTTGAACGACTCGAGGTAACCCTCGGGCAGCGACAGCGCGACGACGAACGCGACCAACGACGTCAGCGCGATGCCGAGCACCCGCAGGCGCACGGTGGGCGTGATCGGCCGGAAGGCGTCCAGTGCGCTCATGCTCGTCAGGCTCGCGCCGTAGGCGTTGACGGACATGATGGTCACCAGCGCGATCGACGCCAGCACCGCACCCAGAGACATCAGCCATACCGACGAACCCGCGGCACCCAGATACGTCCACCAGATGACGTGCTTGGCCGAGGTGTTCTCCGGCAGGTAGCGCGAGTAGTCGGACACGTACACCGCATACGAGATCTGGTATCCGGCCGCCGCCGCGAACTGCATCAGGAACACCGTCAGCGAGAACTTGCCGCCGTCGGGGACCGCCGCATTCAGGTGCAGGGTCGACAACGCGTAGACGGTGAGCACGCCGAACACGACGATCAGCAGGTATGTCAGCCACCGCTGCACGACCATCATCAGGTCGAAGCCGACGACGGCGATGACGATGGCCGCCACCATCAGCCCGAGGTACCAGAGCCAGTTCGGGCCCGCGAAAACCGTCTTGAAGCCCGACGTGGCGAGGATGGTGTTGAAGACGTTGAAGCCGATGTACACGAAGATCACGGCGACGAACGGGACGAGCGCACCACGCGAGCCGAACTGCGCACGCGACTGGATCATCTGCGGCAGACCCATCGAGGGGCCCTGGTTGGCGTGGAAGCACATGAAGAGCGTCCCGAAGCAGGCGCCGGCGACCGCGGCCAGCACCGACCATCCCGCGGACAGGCCGTTGGCCGGCCCGAGGAAGCCCGTGACCATCGTGGTCAGCACGAAGTTCCCGGTGAACCAGAACGGCGCCTGGTGGTGCACCTTGCCCCTGCGTTCCCCGGTCGGGATCCAGTCGATGGACCGGGTCTCGATTGCACCTGCCATGGCATCCCCTTTGATGTGGCTCAGATCACTGGCCTCAGAGTAGGCATTCACTGTCGCCAAAGGCAACAATTGTTTCTTAGCTCACTCCACATGTTGACAGATGGGAGTGACGTACCGCACTCTGTTGCGCGAGTCACAAATCTCGTGGCGCCCTCCTCTCCACGGAGCTCCACTTGGCCATCACCGAGGCCCCACGGCCGGGCATCCTGCGCGCCATGAGCGCACAAAAATCCGTCGACGACATCGTCGCCGCCAACGAAACCCCGGACGGCCCCCACCTCAAGCGCTCGATGGGCTTCATCCATCTGACCGCCCTGTCCATCGGCGCGACGCTCGGCACCGGAATCTTCGTCATCCTCGGCGCCGCCGTGCCGAAAGCCGGTCCGGCAGTCCTGCTGTCGTTCATCCTCGCCGCCGTCACCGCGCTGTTCTCGGCGCTGTCCTACGCCGAACTGGCGGGCACCATCCCCGTCTCCGGCAGCTCCTACTCCTACGCGTACGCCACCCTGGGCGAGTTCTGGGCCTGGGTGTGCGGCTGGTGCCTCATGCTCGAATACGGAGTCTCGGTCGCCGCCGTCGCCGTCGGCTGGGGCGGCTACATCAACACGCTGCTCCACCAGCTGTTCGGCATCGAGCTGCCCGCCGCCGTCACCGGCGCACCCGGCGAAGGCGGCGTCATCAACCTGCCGGCCATCACGATCGTGGTCCTCGCCTCGATACTGCTGCTGCGGGGCGCGTCCGAGTCGGCCGTCGTCAATACCGCGATGGTCATCCTCAAATGCGTCGTGCTGGTGTTCTTCTGCGCCGTCGCGTTCACGGCGTTCAAGGCCGGCAACCTCACGCCGTTCATGCCGCTGGGCTTCCTCGGCGTCTCCGCCGCCGCCTCGCAGGTCTTCTTCTCGTACATCGGGTTCGACGCTGCATCCACCGCGGGCAACGAGGCCAAGGACCCGAAGCGGGACCTGCCGCGCGCCATCATGGCCTCGCTGCTGATCGTCACGGTGCTGTACCTCGCCGTGGCGCTGGCCGCCCTCGGCGCGATGAGCTGGACCAAGTTCAGCGCCGACGAAGGCGCCACCCTGGCCGTCGCCCTCAGCGGCATCACCAGCAGCAATGTGCCGGCCATCATCCTGTCGATCGGCGCCGTCATCGCCATCGCAAGCGTCGTCCTCGCCGTCCAGTACGGTCAGACCCGCATCCTGTACACCATGGCCGTCGACGGCCTGGTGCCCGCGCTGTTCGCCAAGATCAACCCGCGGACCTTCGTGCCGACCTGGAACATCGTCATCTGCGGCGTCGTCGTGTCACTGCTCGCCGGTTTCGTGTCGCTGGGTGAGCTGGCCAACGCCACCTCGATCGGCTGCCTCTTCGCCTTCGCGCTGGTCAATGTCGCCGTCATCATCCTGCGGCGCACGCGCCCCGACCTGCATCGCACGTTCCGCCTGCGGCTGTTCCCCGTCGCACCGGTGCTGGGTTTCCTGTTCTGCTGTTACCTGATGTGGGCCCTGCCCGTCGCGACGTGGATCGCGTTCGGCATCTGGGGTGCCCTCGGCCTGGCGGTGTACTTCGGCTACAGCATCCGCAAGTCCAAGCTGCGCGTGGACGTCGCGTAGATGATCACCGTCGGCATGTTCCAAGGCCCGCAGGAATCGGGGACCGTCGCCGAGAACCTCAAGGCCATCGCCGCGGCGGCGCGGCGGGCCGCCGATGCGGGCTGCCGGATTCTCGTCACGCCCGAGATGTCGGCGACCGGTTACAACATCAGCACCGAGATCGCCGCCCGCGCCGAGTCCGCAGACGGCCCGATCTTCCAGGCTGTCCGGAACATCGCGCGCGACAACGGGATCGCCCTCGTCTACGGGTATCCCGAGGTCGCAGAAGGCAAGCCGTACAACAGCGTCCAGGTCGTCGACCGGGACGGTGCAGCCCTGGCCAACTACCGCAAGACCCACCTGTATGGCTTCGACCGCGAGTTCTTCACCCCGGGCGCCGACTGGGTCGCGCAGTTCGAACTCGACGGCGTCACCTGCGGACTGCTGATCTGCTATGACATCGAATTCCCGGAGAACGCCCGCGCGCACGCCGACGCCGGCACCCAGTGGCTCGTCGTCCCCACCGGGCTCATGGAGCCGTGGAGTTTCGTTGCGACGCACATCGTTCCGGCGCGCGCCTACGAGAGCCAGCTGTTCCTGTCGTACGTCAACCGCACGGGCTTCGAGAACGGCCTCGAGTACTGCGGACTG
This sequence comes from Mycobacterium toneyamaense, assembly GCF_055384815.1. NCBI lineage: Bacteria > Bacillati > Actinomycetota > Actinomycetes > Mycobacteriales > Mycobacteriaceae > Mycobacterium > Mycobacterium toneyamaense. The sequence goes on along the minus strand of NZ_AP040333.1, from coordinate 3,038,170 downwards.
AGCTGCACCATCGCGCCCGACACGACCGAACTGTGTCGCGCCGGCCGGACCGAGGACCTCCTCGTCACCCACATCGATCCCGACGCGGTGGCCGTGTCCCGCGCCGTCAACACCCATCTCGGCGATCGCCGCCGAGATCTCTACCAGGAGAACCAGACCCGATGACCGTCCCCCAGCCCACCGAAGAGACGCAGCTGTCGGAGACCGGACCACGGTCGTCCGACAAGCCGATCACGATGTTCGGTCCCGACTTCCCGTTCGCGTACGACGACTACGTGTCCTCAGCCGACGGCCTCGGCGCGATCCCTGCCGACCGCCACGGCACCGAGATCGCGATCGTCGGCGCCGGTTGCGCGGGCCTCACCGCCGCCTACGAACTCATGAAGATGGGCCTGAAACCCGTTGTGTACGAGGCGGATCAGATCGGCGGCCGGATGCGGTCCATCCCGTTCGAGCACGCCCCGGACGCGGTCGCCGAAATGGGCGCCATGCGCTTCCCACCCACGTCCACGACGCTGTACCGGTACTTCGACAAGGTCGGCATCGAGACCATCGAATTCCCGAACCCGCTGGGCCCCGCGACCCCCAGCACCGTCGTCGACCTCAAGGGCCAGACGTACTACGCCGAGAAACTCGCCGACCTGCCGCAGGCCTTCACCGACGTCGCCGACGCCTGGCGCAAGACGCTCGAGGACGGCGCCGACCTGCACGCGATCCAGAACGCCATCCGCGAACGCGACACCCAGGCCCTGAAGTCCGCCTGGGGCAAGCTCGTTCGCGAACTCGACGACGAGACGTTCTGGGGCTTTCTGACCAAGTCGCACCACTTCAAGTCGTTCGAGCTGCGTGAGATCTTCGGCAAGGTCGGCTTCGGCACGGGCGGCTGGGACACCGACTACCCGAGCTCGATGCTCGAAATCCTGCGCGTGGTGCTCACCGAGGCCGACGACAACCACCGCGGCGTGGTCGGCGGATCGCAGCAGCTGCCGCTGCGGTTGTGGAAGCGCTCCCCGCAGCGCCTCGCCCACTGGCCCGCCGGTACCTCGCTCGAATCGCTGCACGGCGGCCGGACCCGCGGCGCCGTCACCGACATCCGGCGCACGCACCCCAACCGCTACACCATCACCGACGCCGACGGCGAGACGCGCACCTACGACGCCGTCATCGTCACCGCCCAATCGTGGATGCTGCTCAACAACATTCGCTGCGACGACGACCTGTTCCCGTCCAACGTGTGGTCGGCCATCGAGCAGACGCACTACATGGGTTCGTCGAAGGTTTTCGTGTTGGTCGACCGGCCGTTCTGGAAGGACAAGGACGCCCAGGGCCGCGACGTCATGTCGATGACGCTGACCGACCGGATGAGCCGCGGCACCTATCTGCTCGACCAGGGGCTCGACGCCGACGGCAACGAGAAGCCCGGCGTCATCTGCCTGTCGTACACCTGGGAGGACGACTCCCGGAAGATCGTGCCGCTGGGCGCCACCGAGCGCATGGATCTGATGCTCAAGTCACTGCAGGCGATCTACCCGAACGTGGACATCCGCAGCCACATCATCGAGACGCCCAAGACGGTCTCATGGGAGACCGAGCGCAACTTCATGGGCGCGTTCAAGGCGAACCTTCCGGGCCACTACCGCTACCAGGAGCTGTTGTACACGCACTTCATGCAGCGTGACCTCGACGCGCGGCATCGTGGCATCTACCTGGCGGGCGACGACATCTCGTGGACGGCGGGCTGGGCGGAGGGTGCGATCACCACCGCACTCAACGCGGTGTGGGCCGTGATGGACCAGTTCGGCGGGTCGACCTCGCCCACCAACCCCGGCCCGGGCGACCTCTTCGACATGATCGCCCCGGTCCGGCTGACCGACGAGATCTAAGGCGCACCAACGGGTTACGCCGCGACTATCCGTTCACGGCGAAAGCGGCTGGGCCGCAGGGTCGTTCAGGCGATCTTGCGGCTGCGGTGATTCGGACCGCCGCGGCTGCGCATCACCGCGCCGGACTGCACCAGCATGCTGTGCACCGACCCATAGGATTTTCCGGACGTGGCCACCAATGACCTGATACTGGCGCCGCTCTCGTAGGCGTTACGCAGCTGGGTCATCATCTGGTCGCGAGATGCCTTGGATTGCCTCATCGCCGGTCCCCTGACTCTCCCCCCGGCGGTATGCCGGGCTGACGGAAATCAGCGTAAGAACAGCGCTCGCTCGGCGCGGGCGATTCGGTGAATCAGGTCACGCCAATTCGATGAGATCGCGGTAGGTGTCCGACCAGAAGTCCTCGGTGGCGTCCGGCAGCAACAGCACCCGCTGCGGATTGAGCGCCTCGGCCGCGCCCGGATCGTGCGTCACGAGCACCACCGAACCCGCGTAACTGCGCAGCGCGTCGAGCACCTGCTCGCGCGACGCCGGGTCCAGGTTGTTGGTCGGCTCGTCGAGCAGCAGCACATTGGCGGTCGAGGCGACCAGGCCGGCCAGCGCCAACCGGGTCTTCTCACCGCCGGACAGCGTGCCGGCGGGCTGATCCAGCTGCGGGCCCGTGAACATGAACGCACCCAGCAGGCCACGCAGATCCTGTTCCCCGGTGTCGGGGGCGGCGTGCCGGATGTTCTCCCACACGGTCGCGGCGTTGTCGAGGGTGTCGTGCTCCTGCGCGAAGTAACCGATCTTGAGGCCGTAGCCCGGTTCGATGCCGCCGGCGTCGGCGGTCTCCACGCCCGCCAGCAGGCGCAACAGCGTCGTCTTACCGGCGCCGTTGAGGCCAAGGACGACGACCCGCGAACCCCGGTCGATCGCGAGGTCCACGCCGGTGAAGATCTCCAGCGAGCCGTACGTCTTGGTCAGGCCCTTGACGATCAGCGGGGTCTTGCCGCACGGCGCCGGCGTCGGGAACTTGATCTTGGCGACCTTGTCGGCCACCCGCTCAGCATCGAGTTCGGCGATCATGCGCTCGGCACGGCGCAGCATGTTCTGCGCGGCAACAGCTTTGGTGGCCTTGGCGCCCATCTTCGCGGCCTGCGCCCGCAGCGCACCCGCCTTCTTCTCAGCGTTCGCGCGCTCACGGCGGCGGCGCTGCTCGTCGGTGGCGCGGGCGTCGAGGTACTTCTGCCAGCCCATGTTGTAGACGTCGGCCTCGCCGCGCACGGCGTCGAGGAACCACACCCGGTTCACCACATCGGCGAGCAGTTCGACGTCGTGACTGATCACCACGAGACCGCCGGTATGGCTCTGCAGGAACGTGCGCAGCCAACCGATGGAGTCGGCGTCGAGGTGGTTGGTCGGCTCGTCCAGCAGCAGCGTGGTGTTGGAGCCGGAGCCCTCCGAGGCCGCGAACAGGATGCGGGCCAGTTCGATACGACGACGCTGACCACCCGACAGGGTCCGCAGCGGCTGCGTAAGCACCCGGTCCGGCAGGCCCAGGCTGGCGCAGATGCGGCCGGCGTCGCTCTCGGCGGCGTATCCACCGAGGGCCGAAAACCGTTCCTCCAGAACGCCGTACCGGCGCACCGCCTTGTCGCGGGCGGCCTGGTCGACCACCTCGGCCATGATGGCCTGCTGCTTCTCCAGGTCGGCCAACAGGGTGTCCAGGCCGCGGGCCGAGAGCACCCGGTCGCGGGCCAGGACGTCCAGATCGCCTTCCTTCGGATCCTGCGGCAGGTAACCGACCTCGCCGATGCGCTCGACCGTCCCGGCATACGGCTGGCCTTCACCGGCCAGGATGCGCAGCGTCGTGGTCTTGCCGGCTCCGTTGCGGCCGACCAGACCGATCCGGTCGCCCGGCTGGATCCGCAGCGCGGAGCCCTCGAAGGCCAGCAGCGTGCGCGCTCCGGCGCGGACCTCCAGGTCCGTTGCGGTGATCACGCAGCTGCCTCCTAGCTCATTTGTCGTCCGTGAAGACCGCGGGTCGTTTCTCGGCGCGCGCGGCAACCGCCTCTTCGAAGTTGGCGGTGAGCAGTCGGATGAAGAGCTGACCCAGGCCTTCGGCCTGCATATGGCTCTCCAGACTACCGGCGTCCAGTCCACTCCAGAGAGTCCGCTTGGTCAATTCAATTCCCGGGCGGGAGAACGAGCCGATGCGCTCGGCCATGTCGAAGCAGGTTTGCAGGAGCTGATCGTCGGCGACGGTCCGCGACACGAGACCGATCCGCTCGGCCTCGGCCGAGTCGATGTCCCGGCCGGTGAGCATCACCTCGAACGCCCGCGATGTGCCGATGGCCCGCGGCAGCAGATAGGACAGGCCCAATTCGCTGGCCGTCAGACCGTTGTTGATGCCCGCGGCCCGGAAGTAGGCGCCCTCGCCGGCGACGCGGATGTCGCACGCCAGCGCGAGGCACAGGCCACCGCCGATCGCCGCTCCGTTGACCGCCGCGATCACCGGTTGGTGCAGCTTGCGCAGGGCGAGGATGACGTCGTCGAGCACTTCCATGGACCGCAACGCGAACGTCGGCCGGGTCAGTCCCGCGACGTGCGGCACCGAACCGGCCGACTTGTGGTCGGCGCCCGAGGAGAACCCGCGCCCCGCGCCGGTCAGGACGACCGCGCGGACATCGTTGTCGTTGGTGATGTCATCGAGCGCCGCCTTGAGCGGAACCATGACGTCGAACGCCATCGAGTTCATCCGCTCGGGGCGGTTCAGGGTGACCAGGGCCACGCCAGGGCGCGGGCGGTCGACGAGTACCAGTGGGTTCTGTTCGGTCACGCCCTGCACGCTAGCGGGTGCGCAATGTCACACCCGCCGGCAGTGCTCGGCCGCGCTCAGACGTCGGTGCCGTCGCCCTTTTCGGCCATCGCGGCGTCGATGTCGAATTCCTTGATCTGGCTGATGACCTCGTCGAGCTGATTGGCCGCCAGCATGCCCGAGTGCCGGAACACCAGCTGGCCCTTCTTGAACGCCATCAGGGTCGGGATGGCCTGGATCTCGGCCGCGGAGGCCAGCGCCTGCTCGGCCTCGGTGTCGACCTTGGCGTGGAAGACGTCGGGGTGCTTCTCGGACGATGCGGTGAACGTCGGAGCGAACGCCCGGCACGGCCCGCACCATGACGCCCAGAAGTCCACCAGCACGATGTCGTTGTCGCTGATGATGCCGTTGAATTCGGCGGCGGTGATGTCCTTGGTGCTCACGCTTCTCCCAACATTGCGGTGTACCTGCTTGTTCCCAGTATCTGGTCAGCTCAATCGTGCCAGCGCACTGGCCGCGTCGTAGCCATTGAACCCGTCCAGGGTGCCGCTGCGCAGGCGGTTCACCCAACCGGGATCGGCCAGCAGCGCCCGCCCGATCGCGACCATGTCGAACTCGCCGGCGTCGAACTGCTCCACCAACTGGTCCACCGGTCCCGGCTCGATGACCTGGCCGGGCTTCTCGGACCGGAACGCGGTCTGCAGGCCCACCGAACCGACGGCGATGACGGGCGTCCCGGTGACCTTCTTGGTCCAGCCGGCCAGCGTCAGGGCCGGGTCGGCGTCGGGGAACGCCGGCACATAGTGGCGACGGGTCGAGGGATGCAGCGCATCGACACCGGCGTCGACCAACGGCGCCAGCAGTTCCTGCAGCTGCATCGGGTCGTCGACCAGCGTGGCGTTGTAGTCGGTGCCCTTCCACTGCGAGAAGCGGTAGATGATCGGGTAGTCCGGGCCGACCGCCGCACGCACCGCCGCGACGACCTCGGCCGGGAAGCGGGTGCGATTCTGCACCGAACCCCCGTATTCGTCGGTACGCAGATTCGTTCTCGTCCACAGGAATTGGTCGAGCAGGTAGCCGTGGGCGCCGTGCAGTTCGACGGCGTCGAAGCCGACCTCCTTGGCGTTGCGTGCCGCCTCGGCGTACCACTGCGCGACGGCGGGCAGCTCGTCGGCCGCCAGGGCACGGCCGATCTGCTCGCCCAGTCCGTTCACTCCCGACGGACTGACCGGCGCCACCCCGTCGCGGTCACCACGCTCGGCGCCCTGGTGCCACAATTGGGCGGCGATGGTCGCACCGTGGCGGTGCACCGCGCTGGTGACGTTGCGCCAGCCGTCGAGCGCCGCCGCGCCCACGAGCGTCGGGATGTCCGGCGAGCCGGCGGCCGACGGGTCACCCACCCGCACGCCTTCGGTGATGATCAGGCCGACGCCGCCGGCAGCCCGACGCGCGTAGTACTCCGCCACGTCGGGCCCCGGCACGCCTCCGGGCGACGCCTGCCTGGTCATGGGCGCCATCGCGAACCGGTTGGGTACGGTCAGGTTCCGCAGGGCCAGTGGGGCGAAGAGTCCAGATGCATCGACGGTCATGAGCCTATGCAACACCGTGACGGCTCAACCGATTCCGCCGGTGCCCGGCTGCCGGTCAGTTGTCTGCTGTCATGCCGATGACGGCAGCTCGTGTGCGCGGCGTGCTTCGAACCGCCAGATCGCCTGGTGCAGCGCATCGGCGTGCCAGCCGGCCGCATTGGCAACGGCGGCGAGCAGGCCCGCGGTGTCGATCGGGCCGTCGCGACCGATTTCGCGCGCGACGTATCCCGCGACGCTCGGATCCGTGCCGGGCAGTTCCGCCAGCATCAGCAGGAAGCGCCAGGTGAAGCCCGAGCGCTGACCGGGTATCGCGCACCACGCCCGCTTGGCCTCCTTCGCCAACTCGGGGTCCGCGGCGATCACCCGCAGGTCTTCGGTGGTGCTGATCCCCAGTGCGACAAAGGCTTGCGCGACCTCCGTCAGCGCCACCGAGCGCAGCGGTGCGTCTTTCCTGGTGGATGTCGGCCGCCGATTACCGATCTGGGCGGCCCACTGCTCCGAACCACCCAGTGCCTCGACGTTCGCGAGCAGTTCGGGTGCGCCGTCGGTGTCGGCGTCACCGCCTTGCCCGGCCCGGTAGCTGCGGTACCGCTCGACGATCTTGTCGACGGTGAGGTGCCGGGCGCCTGCGGCGTAGATGGCATCAATGATGCAGAGCGCCAGGGAATTCGGATAGCCGACGGGCGCCGGCCAGCCGGCCGGATCGTCGAGGTCACGTTCGCACGCGGCCCGCAGCCGTTCGATGTCAGCGTTCATGGTGTTTGCCTTCCGGTCGCAGCGGACCTGATTGGTCCTGTTGCGCTGGAAGCTAGAGAAGGCATCCGACAAGAAACGCCTGGCGCGGGTCCGGAACCCGGAGTTATCCACAGCCGCCGGTTTCCGAAATGTAGGGAATTCCCTTATATGCCCGGCGGTCTCGCCGCCTTAGCGTCGAGTTCATCAGCCGGCAGAGAGGGACCGACATGTTCGTATCCACCCGGCGCTGCGGCGGCGTCGCCATGGCGTTGATCGGCAGCATCGGCACCGCGGGCATCGCGCTGGCACCAGCTGCGGCGGCCGACGTGGTCGAGGAATACGTCCGGGGCTACTGTTCGCCGCCGAACGGTCAGGACTGCAACGCCAGGCCGTCGATCCACTTCGATGCCCACATCGCCGAGAAGGTGCTGGCATCGTTCACCAATGACGCCAACGGGTGCTCGGACATCGTCGTGCGCTTCTACCTCGATGGCCGCCAGATCGCCGCACCCGCGATCGCGCGACCCGGCAGCACAGTCACCGCCCCGCCGGCCTACACCAAGACAGCGGGCGGCCACGACTTGAGCGTCGGAGCCACCGGGGTGAAGGGCGGCTGCAACGTCGGCACGCTCGAAGCGTTCGGCGGCACCTTGTCTGCCAACGTGATCGAACTACGTCAGTAGCGGGAATCAGACGGTGAAGCCGAGCGCCCGCAGCTGCTCGCGGCCGTCGTCGGTGATCTTGTCCGGGCCCCACGGCGGGTTCCACACCCAGTTCAGCTTGAGGTCGCTGACGAGGCCGGCACCGACCAGGGCGGTCCGGGACTGGTCCTCGATCACGTCGGTCAGCGGACAGGCGGCCGACGTCAGCGTCATGTCCAGCTTCACGACGGTGCCTTCGTCGCCCTCTTCGAGGGTCATGCCGTAGACGAGCCCGAGGTCGACGACGTTGATGCCGAGCTCGGGGTCGACGACGTCGCGCATGGCCTCCTCGACGGCGTCGAGCAGTTCGGGGTCGTCGACCACATTGGCCGCGGTGGTGGCTTCGGGGGTGCCTTCAGTCATCGCTTGTCCTCCGCATTGGTGCCGGCCGTTGCCAGCGCCGTGTCCGATGCACTCGCCAACGCGAGCGCCGTGTCTTTGGCGCTCGCCTCGGCGAGCGCGGCCTTGAATGCAGTCCAGCCCAGCAGCGCGCATTTCACCCGTGCCGGGTACTTGGCGACACCGGCGAACGCGATGCCGTCACCCAACACATCTTCGTCCCCCTCGACGTTGCCGCGGGAGGAAATCATCTCGGTGAACGCGCCGACGGTCTTGAGCGCCTCGTCGACGCTCTGGCCGATCACCTGGTCGGTGAGCACCGACGTCGACGCCTGGCTGATCGAGCAGCCCTGCCCGTCGTACGAGATGTCGGCGATGGTCTCGCCGTCGTCGGACAGCGTCACCCGCAACGTCACCTCGTCACCGCACGTCGGGTTGACGTGGTGCACCTGCGCGCCGAACGGTTCACGCAGCCCGCGGTGATGCGGGTGCTTGTAGTGGTCCAGGATCACTTCCTGGTACATCTGTTCCATTCTCATGAGAAGAACTCCACAGCGCGTTTGACGCCCGCGACCAATCGGTCCACTTCGTCGAGCGTGTTGTAGACCGCGAACGACGCGCGCGCCGTCGCGGCGATGCCGAACCGCCGGTGCAACGGCGCCGCGCAGTGATGCCCGACCCGGACCGCGATGCCTTCGTCGTCGAGGATCTGGCCGACATCGTGCGCATGCACGCCGTCCAACACGAAGCTCACGGGCGAGCCGCGGTGCTCGGTCGTGGTCGGCCCGATGATCCGCACCTGCGGAATCTGGGTCAGCCCGGCCAGCGTCGCGGCCACCAACTCGGCCTCGTGCGCCTCGACGGCAGCCATCCCGATGGCGTCGAGATACCGTGCGGCAGCGGCCAATCCGACAACCTGGGAGGTCATCGGGGTGCCGGCCTCGAAGCGCTGCGGCGCGGCCGCGTAGGTCGCCGACTCCATGGTGACGGTCTCGATCATGGACCCGCCGGTGAGGAACGGCGGCAGCGCGTTGAGCAGTGCCCGGCGTCCGTACAACACACTGATGCCGGTGGGGCCCAGCATCTTGTGGCCCGAGAACGCCGCGAAATCGACGTCGAGAGCGTGGAAGTCGATGGGCTGGTGCGGCACCGACTGGCAGGCGTCCAGCACGGTCAGCGCGCCGACAGCCTTGGCCCGACGCACGATCTCCGCGACCGGCGCGATCGCACCCGTGACGTTCGAATGATGGGTGAAAGCAACCACTTGCACCCGGTCGTCGAGCTGCAGCGAATCCAGGTCGATTCGGCCGTCGTCGGTCACGGAGTACCAGCGCAGTTTGGCACCGGTGCGGCGGGCCAGTTCCTGCCACGGGATCAGGTTTGCGTGATGCTCCAGCTCCGTTGTGACGATGACGTCGCCGGGACCGATGGCGCGGTCGAACCGGTTGTCCCCCACCGCATACGACACCAGGTTCAGCGCCTCGGTGGCGTTCTTGGTGAACACCAGCTCGTCGTCGTCGGCACCGACGAACGCCGCGATGTCGGCACGGCCCTGCTCGTAGGCGTCGGTCGACTCCTCCATCAGCTGGTGCGCACCACGGTGCACGGCGCCGTTGGACGTCGTCAGGAACTCCCGCTCGGCATCGAGAACCTGCAGCGGCTTCTGCGACGTGGCCCCGGAATCCAGGTACGCCAACTGATTCCCGCCGCGCATGACGCGGCCGAGAATCGGGAAGTCGGCCCTGATTCGCGTCAGGTCGAGATCAACTGACGCCGTCATCTCACGCCTCGGCAGCAGCCGCGGTGGTGTAGCGCTCGTAGCCGTTCTCTTCGAGCTCGTCGGCCAGCTCCGGACCACCGGAGGTGATGATGCGGCCGTCGAAGAAGACGTGCACGAACTGCGGACGGATGTAGCGCAGGATGCGGGTGTAGTGCGTGATCAGCAGGACGCCGCCGTGCTCGGCCTCGGCGTACCGGTTGACGCCCTCGGACACGACGCGCAGCGCGTCGACGTCGAGGCCCGAGTCGGTCTCGTCGAGGATGGCGATCTTCGGCTTCAGCAGACCCAGCTGCAGGATTTCGTGGCGCTTCTTCTCACCACCGGAGAAACCTTCGTTGACGCTGCGCTCGCCGAACGCCGGGTCGATGTCCAGCTCCGACATCGCGGTCTTGACCTCTTTGACCCAGTGGCGCAGCTTCGGTGCCTCGCCGCGGACCGCGGTCGCCGCGGTACGCAGGAAGTTCGACATCGAGACGCCGGGCACCTCGACGGGGTATTGCATGGCCAGGAAGAGGCCCGCGCGGGCGCGCTCGTCGACGCTCATCTCCAGCACGTCCTCGCCGTCCAGGGTGATGGAGCCGGAGGTGACGGTGTACTTGGGGTGGCCGGCGATGGCGTACGACAGCGTCGACTTGCCAGAACCGTTGGGGCCCATGACCGCGTGGGTCTCGCCCGACTTCACGGTCAGGTTGACGCCCTTGAGGATCGGGACGTCGGCGCCGTCGGGCGCGGTGACCGAGACGTGCAGGTCCTTGATTTCCAGTGTGGTCATGAGTTGTTGCGTCCTTCAGTCAGTTCAAGTTCGTGTTCGATGGCGGCGGTGAGGCGTTCGCGGACTTCCGGCACGGCGATCTTCTGGATGATCTCGCCGAAGAAGCCGCGGACAACCAGGCGGCGGGCCTGGTCCTCGGGGATGCCGCGGGCCTGCAGGTAGAACAGCTGCTCGTCGTCGAAACGTCCGGTGGCACTGGCGTGTCCGGCGCCGACGATCTCGCCGGTCTCGATCTCCAGGTTGGGCACCGAGTCGGCGCGGGCGCCGTCGGTGAGCACCAGGTTGCGGTTCACCTCGAAGGTGTCGGTACCGGTGGCGGCGGCGCGGATCAGCACGTCGCCGATCCACACGGTGTGGGCGTCGGCCTTCTTCGAATCCGGATCCCCTTGCAGCGCACCCTTGTACAGCACGTTGGAGCGGCAGTTGGGCACCGCGTGGTCGACCAGCAGGCGCGACTCGAAGTGCTGCCCCTCGTCGGCGAAGTACAGACCCAGCATCTCGGCGTCGCCGCCGGGACCCAGGTAGCGGGTCCGCGAGGTCAGCCGCACGACGTCGCCGCCGAGAGTGACCGCGACGTGCCGCAGCACGGCGTCCTTGCCCAGCGTGGCGTGGTGGGTGCTGATGTTCACCGCGTCGTCGGCCCAGTCGGCGATCGACACGACGGTCAACCGGGCCGCGTCACCGACGACGAATTCGATGTTGTCGGCGTAGGTTCCGCTGCCGCTCTGGTCGATGACCACGACGGCCTCGCCCAGCTCGGCGACCCGCAGCTGCAGATGGCCGTACGCGGTCTTGCCCTCACCCGGTCCGGCGATGGCGATCTCGATGGGCTCGGCGACCTGGACGTCGCGACCGACCGACACGATCGTGGCTTCGTCGAACGACGAATACGCCTGTGCGGCAACGCGGTCCGCGGGCACGCCGCCCTGACCGAGCCGCTCGTCGTCGCGGCCGACGGTCTCGACCGTGACGCCGTCACGCTCGGAAACCTCGACGCGCGCGGCGCCGGTGGCCTCGGCCGACCCGTCGTGCAGCCCGTGCAGACGCTTCAGCGGGGTGAACCGCCACAGCTCGTCACGGCCGCCGGGAACCTCGAAAGCGTTGACGTCGTAGGACGTGAACAGCTCACCCTTGTTGGCGACGATGCCTTCCGTCGCCTCAGTCAAATTACTCACTAACCGACAGCGCCTTCCATCTGCAGCTCGATCAGCCGGTTCAGCTCGAGCGCGTATTCCATTGGCAGTTCCTTGGCGATGGGCTCGACGAAGCCGCGCACCACCATCGCCATGGCCTCGTCCTCGGTCAGGCCGCGGCTCATCAGATAGAACATCTGATCCTCGCTGACCTTCGAGACCGTGGCCTCGTGACCCATCGTGACGTCGTCCTCACGAATGTCGACGTACGGGTAGGTGTCGGAGCGGCTCACGTTGTCGACAAGCAGCGCATCGCATTTCACGCTCGACTTGGAGCCGTGCGCGCCCTTGTTGACCTGGATCAGACCGCGGTACGACGACCGGCCACCACCGCGCGCCACCGACTTCGAGACGATGTTGCTCGACGTGTTCGGCGCCAGGTGCACCATCTTGGCACCGGTGTCCTGGTGCTGGCCTTCGCCCGCGAACGCCACCGAGAGCACCTCACCCTTGGCGTGCTCGCCGGTCATCCAGACCGCCGGGTACTTCATGGTGACCTTGGAACCGATGTTGCCGTCGATCCACTCCATGGTCGCGCCGGCCTCGGCGCGGGCCCGCTTGGTGACCAGGTTGTAGACGTTGTTCGACCAGTTCTGGATGGTCGTGTACCGAACGCGCGCACCGGGTTTCACCACGATCTCGACGACGGCCGAGTGCAGTGAGTCCGACTTGTAGATCGGCGCGGTACAACCCTCCACGTAGTGCACGTAGGAGCCCTCGTCGGCGATGATCAGCGTCCGCTCGAACTGGCCCATGTTCTCGGTGTTGATCCGGAAGTAGGCCTGCAGCGGGATGTCGACGTGCACGCCCGGCGGCACGTAGATGAACGAGCCGCCCGACCACACCGCGGAGTTCAGCGCGGAAAACTTGTTGTCACCGGACGGGATCACGGTGCCGAAGTACTGCTTGAACAGCTCCGGGTGCTCGCGCAGGCCCGAGTCGGTGTCCAGGAAGATGACGCCCAGCGCCTCGAGGTCCTCGCGGATCTGGTGGTACACGACCTCGGACTCGTACTGCGCGGCGACACCGGCGACCAGGCGCTGCTTCTCGGCCTCCGGGATACCCAGGCGGTCGTAGGTGTTCTTGATGTCCTCGGGCAGTTCCTCCCAGGACGTGGCCTGCTTCTCGGTGGACCGCACGAAGTACTTGATGTTGTCGAAGTCGATGCCCTCGAGGTCGCTGCCCCACCGCGGCATGGGCTTCTTGTCGAAGATGCGCAGCGCCTTGAGCCGGAAGTCGAGCATCCACTCGGGTTCGTTCTTCTTCGACGAGATGTCGCGCACGACAGCCTCGTTCAACCCACGGGTCGCCGCGGCTCCTGCGACATCGCTGTCAGCCCAGCCGTAGCCGTACGTGCCCAGGGAGGCAATGGTCTCCTCCTGGGTCAACTGTTCCGGGGTGGTCGTCATTGCGACACTCCTTCTTCTTGGGTCGCGGGGTGGATCGAGTGGACTGCGTGCTCGGGGATGACGGGAACGTGCGTCGTACAGGCGCAATCCCCGTTGACGATGGTGGCCAGGCGCTGCACGTGCGTACCGAGCACCTCGGCGAACGCTTCGCGCTCGGCGTCGCACAGCTCGGGGAACTCTTCGGCGACGTGCGAGACCGGACAGTGGTGCTGGCAGATCTGCACCCCGCCGATGGGGCCCGTCACCGGCGTCGTCGTGGTGGCGTAGCCGGCCTTCGTCAGCGCCGTTGCCACCTGATCCGCGGTATCGGTGATGTCGTCGGTGGCGGTGACGCCGGACAGGATCGAGTCGATGCGACGACGCGCGAACGTCCGGATGGCGTCGTCACCGCCGATCTCGCGCAGCTGACGCATGGCGGCCGCGGCGAGGTCGTCGTAGGTGTGGCCGAGCTTGGCGCGCCCGGCGGCGGTGAGGCGGTAGCGCTTGGCGGGGCGGCCACGGCCGTTGTGCTGCCACGCGGCGGCGGCACTGGATTCGGCGTCGCCGGCCTCGATGAGCGCGTCGAGATGACGCCGCACGCCGGCCGCGGAGATGCCGAGCTGCTCGCCGATCTGGCTCGCGGTCACGGCGCCTTCCAGCAGCAACTGCACGATCGCCGAGCGGGTGTGACCATCAGAAACAGCCGTTGCCGACGCCACCGCGGTCGCGGTGCCGACAGCTTCGGGAGCTCCGGACGGCAATTTCACAACACCATTGTGACGGAATTCAGAAACCGAATCTAGGAAGGTAACCCTTATCACCGAGTTGGCGGGGGCCAAACAGGCCTACGGCTAATCTGCTCTGATGCCCGACCGCCTTCAGCACCTGAGCACGGCCGTCGCGCACTGGCATGCCGACGAGCCGTCCGTCGGCTCCCCGCTCAACGCGTCCGAGATCGCCTCCCTGCGCCGGACCCGCCGGTTCGGGGCAACCGGAACGGTACTGATGGCCATCGGCGCGCTCGGCGCCGGCGCCCGGCCCGTCGTGCAGGACCCGACGTTCGGGGTGCGCCTGCTGAACCTGCCGTCCCGCATCCAGACCGTCTCGCTGACCATGACCACCACCGGCGCCGTCATGATGGCGCTGGCGTGGCTACTGCTGGGCCGCTACACGCTGGGCAAACGGCGCATGTCGCGCAGTCAGCTGGACCAGACGCTGCTGCTGTGGGCGCTGCCGCTGCTGATCGCGCCGCCGATGTACAGCAAGGACGTCTATTCCTATCTGGCGCAGAGCCAGATCGCGAGCATCGGTCTCGACCCCTACCGCGTCGGCCCGGCGACCGGGCTCGGGCTCGGCCACGTCTTCACCCTGACGGTGCCGAGCCTGTGGCGGGAAACACCGGCGCCCTACGGACCGCTGTTCCTGTGGATCGGGCGCGGGATCTCGGAGCTCACCGGCGACAACATCGTCGCCGGTGTGCTCTCGCACCGGCTGGTCGTGCTGCTCGGGGTCGCGGCCACGGTGTGGGCAACGCCACGGCTGGCGCGCCGCTGCGGTGTCGCCGAAGTCAGCGCACTCTGGCTGGGACCGTGTAATCCCCTGCTCTTCATGCACCTCATCGCGGGCATCCACAACGAAGCGCCGATGCTCGGACTGATGCTCGCCGGCACCGAATTCGCCATGCGCGGCATCGATTCCGCCCACCCCTTCCTCCCGCGGCCCTTGGGCTGGCCGCGGCACCGCGCCGACTGGGCCGCGTGGTATCCGCTGGCGATGCTGCTCACCGGCACGGTGCTCATCGCCATGTCGTCGCAGATCAAGCTGCCGTCGCTGCTCGCTCTGGGTTTCGTGGCGATGGCCCTCGCGCGCCGGCTGGGCGGGACGGTCAAGGCCTTCTTCCAGGCCTGTGTGCCGCTGGGCACCGTCGCACTCGCGGTCATGGCGCTCATCGGCTGGGCCAGCGGCCTGGGCTTCGGCTGGCTGTTCACACTCGGCACCGCCAACGTGGTGCGGTCGTGGATGTCGCCGCCGACACTGGTCGCGCTCGGTACCGGACAGGTCGGCATCCTGCTCGGCCTGGGCGATCACACGACCGCGGTCCTCGGGCTGACCCGTGGGATCGGCGTCTTCGTCATCGGCGTGCTGGTGAGCTGGCTGTTGCTGTCGGTGCTGCGGGGGCGGCTCCACCCACTGGGCGGCCTCGGCGTCGCCATGGGCGCGACGGTGCTGCTGTTCCCCGTCGTGCAGCCCTGGTACCTGCTGTGGGCGATCATCCCGCTGGCCTGCTGGGCCACCCGGCCGGGCTTCCGCGGCACGACCATCGTGGTGACGTTCGTCGTCGGCGTCTTCGGCCCGACGGCCAACGGCGACCGGTTCGCGCTCTTCCAGATCCTCGACGCCACCCTGGCCAGTACCGTCATCGTGCTGCTGCTGATCGCCGCGACGCGGGGTCGCCTGCCCTGGCGCGGATTGCCGGAATCCGACAACGGTGACGCCCCTGGTAGCGCCGCTGCCAGGTCCGACGCTTACGCTGAATCCCCGTGAGTTCCGGTGAGACGCCCGTATTGCTGCGCGGCGTCAGCAAGCGCTACGGCGATATCCAGGCCGTGAACAATCTGGATCTGGAGGTGCAGCGCGCCGAGGTGCTGGCCCTGCTCGGACCCAACGGGGCCGGTAAGACCACCACCGTCGAGATGTGCGAGGGCTTCAACAAACCCGACTCGGGCAGCATCTCGATCCTGGGCCTGGACCCGACGGCCGACAACGCCAAGCTGCGCGCCCGCATCGGCGTGATGCTGCAGGGCGGCGGCGGCTACCCGGCCGCCAAAGCCGGCGAGATGCTGAACCTCGTCGCGGCGTATTCGGCCAATCCGCTCGACCCGCAGTGGCTGATGGACACCCTCGGCCTGACCGAAGCCGCGCGCACCACCTACCGCCGGCTGTCCGGCGGGCAGCAGCAGCGCCTGGCGCTGGCGTGCGCCATCGTCGGACGCCCTGAGCTGGTGTTCCTCGACGAGCCCACCGCCGGTATGGACGCCCACGCCCGAATCGTGGTGTGGGAGTTGATCGAAGGCCTGCGCCGCGACGGTGTCACCGTCGTGCTCACCACACATCAGCTCACCGAGGCCGAGGAACTGGCCGACCGCATCGTGATCATCGACCACGGCGCCGCGGTCGCCGCCGGTACACCCGCCGACCTGATGCGGGGCGGCGCCGAGAACCAGTTGCGTTTCTCGGCCCCGCCCAAACTGGACCTGTCGCTGTTGATCTCCGCGCTGCCGGAGGACTACCGCGCCACGGAAGCCGCCGCCGGCGAGTACCTGGTGGAAGGCCACATCGACCCGCAGGTGCTGGCCACCGTCACCGCGTGGGCCGCCCGCCTGAACGTGCTGGCCACCGACATGCGCGTCGAGCAGCGCAGCCTCGAGGACGTGTTCCTCGACCTGACCGGACGGGAGCTGCGGTCATGAGTGGCCAGCGAGTAGCGAAGGCGGATCGCGCATGAGTACAGCGACAAATCGGTTCGCCCCGGGAACGTTCACCCCGGACCCGCGGCCCGCAGCCATCCCCGCGATGCTCGCGGCGCAGTACAGCCTGGAGCTCAAGCTGCTGCTGCGCAACGGCGAGCAACTGCTGTTGACCATGTTCATCCCGATCACCCTGTTGGTCGGGCTCACCCTGCTGCCGCTGGGCTCGCTGGGCGACCACCGCCCGGGGACGTTCACCCCGCCGATCATGGCGCTGGCGGTGATCTCGACAGCCTTCACCGGGCAGGCCATCGCCGTCGCCTTCGACCGGCGTTACGGCGCGCTCAAACGCCTCGGCGCCACCGCGTTGCCGGTGTGGGGCATCATCGCCGGTAAGTCGCTCGCCGTGGTCACGACGGTGTTCCTGCAGTCAATCCTGTTGGGCGGCATCGGCATTGCGCTGGGCTGGCGGCCGAGCCCGCTGAGCCTGCTGCTGGGCGCGGTGGTCATCGCGCTCGGCACCGCCTCGTTCGCAGCCCTGGGCCTGCTGCTTGGCGGAACGCTGAAGGCCGAGATCGTGCTGGCCCTGGCGAACCTGCTGTGGTTCATCCTGGCCGGGCTCGGCGCCCTGACCATCGAGCACCGCGTCGTCCCCGAAGCGCTGCGCTGGGTGGCGCGACTGACGCCGTCGGGCGCGCTCACCGAATCACTGACCCAGGCGATGACGCTGTCGGTCGACTGGTTCGGCATTGCGGTGCTGGCCGCGTGGGGCGTGCTCGCCGGACTGGCCGCGCTGCGCTGGTTCCGGTTCAGCTGACCGCTGTTCAGACCACCGCGGCCAACTCCGGCAGCAGGAATTCCAGCTGACCGACCTCTTCGATGTTGTGCTTCACCCAGGCACGCACCATGTCGTCGGGGAACCGCCGGAGCAGCAGCCGGTTGACCGGCGCCATGAGCGCCGACCGCGCACCGACGTCGAGAACGCTGACATAGTGCGCCCCTTCGGTGCCCGCTGACCAGGTGTGTTCAAGGCTGAACACGATGACGCCGGCCACCCGCTGTACCAACCGGATGCCGGTCTCGTCGAGCTTTTCCACCGTGTCCACCACGTCGACGCGGTACTCCGGCCGGCCGCCGAACGCCTCGACGATGCGAAACCGGGCACCTTCGGCCGCGCCACCAGTTCTGGCCGGGCGGGCCAGTTCCCACCGGATGTGGTCGACGGGATGCCACGCCAGGTACCGGTCGATGATCTGGTCGCCGTAGCGCATGGTGCCGCCGAGGTGCGTGAACCAATCGAGGAGCATCGGCGGCGTCACCCCAGGTAGCGGCCGATGTTCGATGGTCACCCGCCGCCGGCCGTGGGGTGCGCCGAAGTAGCGGACGGTCGCGGTGTCGACGGACCGCAGCGGATATAGGATCGGTCGGCTCATAGCTCCTCCAAGATACGGTTCCGTTTCTTGATCACTACGCTAAACTGGCCAGTTAAGATACGCAAGCGTTTCTTCGAGGAGGTCTGATGCGACGACGCGGCGACGAGCTCGATGCGGCGATCCGCGCCGCGGTCATGACACTGCTCACCGAGCAGGGACCGGCCGGCGTGACGATGGAGGCTGTCGCCACCGCGGCCCGGACCAGCAAGCCCGTGCTGTACCGGCGCTGGCCCGACGGCGCCGCACTGCTGCGAGACACCTTGCTGCGCAACGCAAAAGCTGCGATACCGCACACCGACACCGGCAGCTACCGCGGTGACATGCTGGCGGTACTGCGCGGCTGGGCCGCGGTGTTCACCGGACCTCAGGCCGCCACCATGCGCGCGGTGGTCGCGGCCATGACACGGGACGACGAACTCGCCGCCGCGTTCCGGGCCGACGTGATTGGCTGGCGCAAGGAAGAGATGGCCGATCTCCTGGCGCGCGGAGTCGCCCGCGGCGACGTCCGGGCCGACGTACCCGTGGAGATCGCCCGCGAACTCGGCCAGAGCGTCCTGTGGCACCGACTCCTGATCACCGGCGACCCCATCACCGACGACCTCGTCGTCGACCTCGTCGATCAGGTGCTGGTGCCGTTCGTCGCCCCTACTACGCCACGTAGTTAACGCTGATCTACCATCAGCCTGTGCTCGACAAGCTGCCCATCCCCTCGCTTCGGGTCCAGCGGCTCATCGCGTTCCTGGTCATCCTGACCCAGGGCGGCATCGCCGTCACCGGGGCCATCGTCCGCGTGACGGCATCCGGACTGGGCTGCCCGACCTGGCCACAGTGCTTCCCCGGCAGCTTCGTGCCGGTGCCCCACGCCGAGGTACCCGTCGTGCACCAGGCGGTCGAGTTCACCAATCGGATGTTCACGTTCGGTGTGGTGTTGACCGCCGCGCTGGCGGTGCTGGCCGTCATCCGCGCCGGCCGCCGCCGCGAGGTCAAGTTCTACGCCTGGCTGATGCCCGCATCGACGGTGGTGCAGGCAATCATCGGCGGCATCACGGTCCGTACCGGGCTGCTGTGGTGGACCGTCGCCGTCCACCTCCTGGTGTCCATGGTGATGGTCTGGCTGGCGGTGCTGCTCTACGTCAAGATCGGCGAACCCGATTCGGGCACCGACCAACTCGTCGTACCGCGGCCGCTGCGCTGGTTCACGGCCCTGACCGCCGTCACGTTGTCCGCGGTGTTGGTGACCGGCACGCTGGTGACCGGCGCCGGACCCCATGCCGGCGACAAGAGCGCCCTTCAACCGGTCAAGCGCCTGCAGGTCGAGATCACCGATCTGGCGCACCTTCACTCGTCGCTGCTGGTGGCCTACCTGAGCTTCGTCATCGGGCTGGGCTTCGCCCTGCTGGCGGTGCGCGCCCCCAAACCCGTCCTGCTGCGGCTGGCGGTCCTGGCCGGGCTGGTGCTCGCGCAGGGCGCGGTCGGCGCGGTCCAGTTCTACACCGGCGTACCCGCGGTTCTCGTCGCCATCCACGTCGCGGGCGCCGGCGCCTGCACCGCGGCTACTGCGGCGCTATGGGCGTCGATGCGGTCGCGTTGCGCCCCAAGCTCCGCTAATCAGTGAGATTCGCGGGGTCGAATTCCACACTGAAGGGCTCGGCAAGGTGTGCCGGTTCCCCGGGCGCAATCGTGCCCTTCATGACGTACTGACCGTCGGTGAGCGCGCGAACTTCGACCGTTCCGTCGCCCTCAATCCGCCAGTAGTTTGGGATTCCCGCTTCGGCGTACTTGATGACCTTCAGACTCCGGTCGACGAGTTCAGTTGAGCGCGAAGCAATCTCGACCACCAGTGCAACGTCGGACGACTCGCGCCATTCGACTCCGCGGGCGGCATCAGGCTTGAGGACAACCAGATCTGGGATGAAATTTCCACCCGGGACGCGGACACCGACTTCGTACAGCACCCGCCAGCCGACCGGAGCCGCACTCCGCAGGATGAAGTACAAATTGCCACCTATCCCCTGGTGACTGTCCAACGGCGGCGGCGTCACGAGCAGGCTCCCATCGACGATCTCGTAGCGGTGCCCGTCCGCAGGTAGATCGTTGAGATCGGATTCGGACCAGTAGTCGGGGAACTTCAGAATCGGCTGCGCCATGGCACCCCCTTTCGATCGCGACGGTAAACCTGACCACTGACAACTTTAGGCGTAGCCCCGACTTGCAGGCGCTAGCACTGGCAACTCCGGACAGTAGGCAACGACAGTGCATCACCGGTGTGCCCCGATTCAGAACAGTGGGCTAGGCCGATACAGCTTCCAGCGCCTGTCGGTACTTGCGTTCAAGGCGTTCACGAGTCGCCGAATCCAAGCCAGCTAGACGGACAGGGTCAGAGTTGTCGGCGATGTCGGCGAGCTTTACACGGCGTGCCAGGTCATTACCGCGGACCCGTCGGTAGTAGTCGGCTGGGGCTTCGCCTACGCGGCGGGTGATCGCATCGACAGCTGCGACGATGTGCGGCGCGAATTCGTCGCCTAGATCGGACAGTTCGATGCTGGTGTCCTCGACGACGTCGTGCAGCCATGCCACTGTCTCAGCGTCGTGGTCGTCGGACACTTGTGCGGCGACACGGGACACGTGCCCGATGTACGGCTGCCCGGCCTTGTCAGATTGGTGGGAGTGTTCGCGGTGAGCGATCGCTTTCGCCGCTTCGAGTGCGGTCATGCGGATGCGGTTCGCAGCTACGCGTCGCCTCAGCGCGTCGCACACCTGCATTGCCTCAGCCTCGGAAACAGGCTGTGCATCACCGGCCTGCCGAGGAAGGTCCGCGGCGATCCAGCCTCTGATCGGGTTGAACGTCTCGATCCACGGGGCGACAGGGCCATCACCCAATCGCCACACCGCGTAATCACCGTCAGCCAAGTACTTGTAGGCCATCGTGCCTCCGTTCTCCAAGGGGTGGGGAGGAACATCGCAGGCAGTCCTCGTGGGTGCAGTCCGGTCGGATGCTGCGGCCCTCCAGTCTCGCTCGCTTCACACAGTCGCGGGTGTACCGGGCATACCCATCAAACCACGCTGCGAGTTCTTCGGACGCGTAGTTACGGACCTGCAGCTCCGTCATTCGCAGAACTCTTCCGAGGATTCGAATGCCCGGGGGTGACAGTTCCGTCCGCGGGTTCGGCGTCGCAGATCGCGGCGGTGCCGGCGGCGGTCGTCGTCGCAGTGTAGGTGTCGAACCCGGGACGGGCGGGTCGACGTTCTGGCAATGAGTGCTCGCGGTTGGCCAAAGCCTTCTCACGAATGACATCCCCCAGCGTGTCCCACGCGCACTGTTGTGCACCGAGGGCGATGAGCGGTCCGAGCCGAATCGTCTTCTGTGTCACTGCTTTTTGATTGAGGATGCTCGTCGCCAGGACATGGAACGCCCATTGTGTGACATCGAGCGGATTGATGTCGTCGCGCTTCGTGCCGTTGAGCAAGCAGAAGACATACACGTCGGCGCTTCGCTCCGCGTTAGCGGCATAGGTGTTGGTACGGGCGTCCCACCACTTCGCGGGGCCGATGTTGAACGAGATCATCGAAGACAGGTCTTGATCTTGATGCCACGATTGGACGTAGGCAGCCGATTTCACCTCCACGCCAATACCGTCGACTTCGAGGTCGTGCTTATCCCATTCGACACGCGTGATTTTCTTGGTGTCGATGCCGAGCGCTCTCGCAACGATGTACTCGGCCAGGACGCCGCGGGTCGTGTTTGCCAGCAGGTCGTGGTAAGCCCACGCGTAAAATTCCTGTTTGTCCAGGTGCGTCATCGTCGCCCTTTCAGTGCATGATCCGTTCCCTTGCCCAGCACCGTCGTCACCTTGTGCCGGTCGATGTCATCCAGGGTCAGCACTGCCTCGGGTCGAGTGATTCGCTTCAAATCGTCGGCTGACGGCTCCGGCACCAACAGCGCTGTTTCGCGCGCCTCATAAATGTCGATGTTCGTGTGTACCCACCGAACCTCGGTGAGCTGGTGGTCGACGCTGACGAACCAGTTGGCGATGAAAACCTGCAGACGCGGGATCAATGTCCACACCTTGCGCCGGGCCAACGCCGAGCCATTCGGCCGAGTGAACGCCAGCCACGCGAGCGCACCACTGTCGGCGTCGGTGAGCTTCCAGAACGCGCGGCCGTTGGGAGCGATGATGTTCGGCCCGTTGGCGGCAAGTCTGTGCCCAATGTGGGAGGCCAGGCCTCGGTAGTCCGGAATGCCGCGGTCATGGTCGTCACGCGGCTCGTCATACGGCACAGACCACATCTAAATGAATACCGCATGGTGCTACAGCGATGACACGCTAACCTAGATGATTGTAGATATGATATCTACAATCATCGTCATGAAGTCGATCACCGTCGCCGAGCTGCGGCAGAACCCGACCGCGGCGCTCGAAGACGTTGCCGCCGGCGAAACCTACGTGGTCACTCGGCACCGGCACCCCGTCGCCCGCCTGGTTCCGGTGGATTCGGAGTCGTCGGGAATCATTCCGCCGCGCAATCCGGCCGCTCCGCGTCTCGCCGAGCGACATCTGCCCCGAAAGTCCGCCAAGCAGATCGACGCGCTCCTTGCCGAAATGGCATCGGATCGTTGACGCGCTACTACCTCGACACGTCCGTCGCCGTCTACGCGATCGAAGGTCACCGACGTGCGGTGGCTTGGTTCGACGCGGCCACCGAACAGCACGAGGTGGTGTCGTCGCGCATCCTGCAAACCGAGCTCACGCGAGTCCTGCGTCGGCAGCAGCGCCCAGTGCTCGAGCGTGACTACCTGTTGGACAAGATCGCCACCGCGCCGCTGAGTGAGTCCGTCCTCACGACAGCCGAATCGATCACTGAGCACGTCAAGACCCTCGATGCGATTCACCTGGCCACCGCCCTGAGCCTGGGCAGTGGCACGGTCATGGTCAGTCATGATGCCGGCGTGCTGCGGGTGGCTGCTGCCCTGGGACTGCGCACAGTCGATCCCGTCGCCGAGACGTAACTACGGCGACAGCGGACCGAGCCCCAGCCGCTCCAGAGCCGACTCGACACCGAGAGCGAATTGCCGTTGCGCCAGAGCACGTTCGGGCTCGGCCAGTTGCCGCCAGCCCAGCCCCGGTTCGACGAGTTCGAGTTCCAGTAGCCGCGGATCCCGACGGTCCCCGATGACGTCCACGCGGGCGTACAGGAACTCCGCAGGCGCGATGCCCAGATGCCGCGCCGCCGCGGCCAGCGTCGCATAACCGACGTCCCACAACTCGAAATCCGGGTCGGCCGGCCGCAGCTGTTCCTCGGCATACGTGCCGGACTCGTGCATCTCCACACTGCCGCCGGGCGGCGGCAACATCGGCCCCTTGACGAAGGCGTGCGACTGCTTGCCGCCCAGGAACACCAGCGCGGTCTCCCCCGCCTCGATGCGCGCGTCATACGGCTGGACCAGCGCGGTGCGGCCGTCGGCCTGAAGCGCGGCGGCATGCGCAGCGGCCGCGCCGGCGTCGGCGAATCGTTGCGCGCCAACCGAACCCGCGCCCACCGCGGGTTTGACCACCACCTCGCCCGCGGGCACCGTCACCGCCTCTCCCGGCGCGAAGAAGCTGCCGGGCACCGTTGGCACCCCGGCCGCCGCCAGATCCGCCAGGTAACGCTTGTCGCTGTTCCACGCGACCACCTCGGGCGCGTTCAGCAGATTGCGCACCTTCCTGGTCCATGCCAGGAATTCGTCGTGCCGCTCGGTGTAGTCCCACGTGGCCCGCAGGATCACCAGATCGGCCTGCAGCGTGGCCGGGTCGTCCCACGCCAGCCAGTGCGCGTGCAAGCCGCGGTCCCGCAGTGCCTTGACCAATCCGTCGTCGTCCCCGTCACCTTCGACGAGGGCCTGACAACCTGCCAAAACGACACGGGGATGCCGGATATCGGGCCGCGCGAGTTTCACGTTGGAATGATAGGTGCCATGCACGCCATCGAAGTCGCCGAACTCGGCGGTCCGGAAGTCCTGTCCTTCGTCGAACGCCCCGAGCCCACCCCCGGCCCGGGCGAGGTCCTGATCAAGGCCGAGGCCATCGGCGTCAACTTCATCGACACGTACTTCCGCTCCGGGTTGTACCCGCGTCCGGTCCCCTATATCCCGGGCCAGGAGGTCTGCGGCACCATCACCGCGGTCGGCGACGATGTCGCCGCGCTGGCGGTCGGCGACCGGGTGGTCACCGCCGCGGCAGACGCCACCTACTCCGAATACTGCGTCGCACCAGCCGATTACGTGGCCTACGTCCCGGAGGGCGTGGAGCCTGAGGTGGCCGCCGCGGCACTCCTCAAAGGCATGACGGCCCACTACCTGATCAAGTCGACCTACCCGGTGCAGCAGGGTGACACCGTGCTGCTGCACGCCGGCGCCGGCGGCGTCGGACTCATCCTCACGCAATGGGCCACCAGCATGGCCGTTCGGGTCATCACGACCGTCTCCAACCAGGACAAGGCCGAGTTGTCCCGCAAGGCGGGTGCCATCGAGGTGCTGGACTACCCAGACGACCCCGCCGAGTTCGGCGCGAAGATCCGCGAACTGACGGGCGGCAACGGCGTCGCCGCGGTGTACGACGGCGTCGGCGCGTCCACGTTCGAGGCCAGCCTGGCCAGCCTCGCGGTCCGCGGCACCCTGGCGTTGTTCGGCGCATCGAGCGGACCCGTGCCGCCGTTCGACCTGCAACGACTGAACAGCGCGGGCTCGTTGTTCGTCACCCGGCCGACGCTCGCCCACTACACCCGCACCGCCGACGAATTCTCCTGGCGGGCAGGCGAACTGCTGCAGGCCGTCGCCGACGGCACCATCAACGTGACGGTCAGCCAGCGCTACCCCCTGGCCGACGCCGCCCGCGCACACGCCGACCTGCAGGCCCGCCTGACCGTCGGCTCGGTGGTGCTGGTGCCCTAAACGGGCTCTGCCACCGGGAACGTCCAGCCGCCGTCGAGAATCTCGGCCCGCGGCCGGTACAGCCGCACGGTGTAGTTCCAGCCCGGGGTGATCGGCAGCACGTTGGCCGCACCCGAGCCGCCGAACTGGATCGTTGTCGAGCCGTCGGCGTCCTTGACGGCGGTGATGTTGTTGAGCGAGTAGGCGTTCTGCTCGTTGGCAGTGAAGTAGCCGTCCTTGTTGTAGACCGTCACCGACCAGAAACCGTCCACCGGAACATCTTTGACGGTGAGCCGGTGCACTGTGGTGCCGTCGTTCCGCGGCGGTACGACAGTCAGGTACAGCGCGTCTCGCTGCGGGTTGCCACCCCACGCGTTGGCCGATCCGATCAGGTGCCGCACCGGGTCCGTGTCGGCGGCGGTGCCGAACATCCGCTCGGTGTCGGGCAGTGTGGTAGCCAGTGTGACGAGCGCATCGCGCACGGTCTTCTGGGCGGCAGCGTCCCACTCCGGAACGGAGAAGGTGCCCGGCGCATCCTGCCCGACGGCGATGGCGTCCTGCAGCGCGTGTACGGCGGCCAGGTCGGCGGCATCGTTGGGATCGACCAGCGTGCGGACGGCCACCGCCACGTACCGGGTGCCGACGGCCTCGCGTGTCAGGTCGACCGTCGCCGGGGCGTAGGCGACCTGGGTCGTGTAGTGGTCCTCGTTGATGACCTGGAGCGACATGAACCGGCCCGCGCTGTCGGGCAGGGTGACGGTGACCGGTCCGGCGTCGAGGTCGAACACCGCGGCCGAGTAGAGGGTGTCGCGGTTCTGCCGGATGACGACCTGGTGATCGATCGAGCTCAGTTCGCGATGATGAAGAAAGCCACCGACGC
Organism: Mycobacterium toneyamaense; assembly: GCF_055384815.1. Classification (NCBI taxonomy): domain Bacteria; kingdom Bacillati; phylum Actinomycetota; class Actinomycetes; order Mycobacteriales; family Mycobacteriaceae; genus Mycobacterium; species Mycobacterium toneyamaense. The sequence goes on along the minus strand of NZ_AP040333.1, from coordinate 3,012,300 downwards.
CGCCGTCGTTCACGATGCCGGAGAAGTACAGGTCCGATTCGGCGCGGGCGAAATTGTCGGGGCTCACCGGTTGGGGCATGCCCCCAAGCTAGCGGGTCAGTGGAACAGCATCGGCAGCGCGAGTGCCGAGTCGACCGCCAGCGCGCAGAACACGACGGCGAGGTAGTTGTTCGACTGCAGGAACAGGCGCAGTGGCTTCACCGGCTCACCGCGCTTCACGCCCGAGTACAGCTGGTGCGCCATCACCAGGAACCAGACGCCGGCGACGAGCGCGACGGCCGCGTACAGCCAGCCGGTGGCGAACGCGAGCGCGAGCGTCGTGAGGACCGTGGCCCAGGTGTAGATCAGGATCTGCTTGGTGACCGCGCGCTCGGTGGCGACGACGGGCAGCATCGGCACGCCGGCCGCCTCGTAGTCCTCCTTGTAACGCATGGCCAGCGCCCAGGTGTGCGGCGGCGTCCAGAAGAAGATGATCAGGAACATCACCAGCGCCGGCCACTGGATGGTGCCGGTGACCGCCGACCAGCCGATCATCACCGGCATGCAGCCGGCCGCGCCGCCCCACACCACGTTCTGCGAGGTGCGGCGCTTCAGCAGCAGCGTGTAGACGAAGACGTAGAAGGCGATGGTCGCCAGCGCCAGCAGGCCCGACAGCAGATTCGAGCTACGCCACAGCCACAGGAACGACGTGACCGTGAGCACCAGGCCGAAGATCAGCGCGTTGCGGGTGGGCACCGTCGCGCGGGCCAACGGCCGGCGGGCGGTGCGCTTCATCACCTTGTCGATGTCGGCGTCGGCAACACAGTTCAGCGTGTTGGCGCCGGCCGCCGCGAGCAGCCCGCCGACCAGGGTGTTGAGGATCAACAGCGGCTTGATCGGACCCTGACTGGCCACCACGTCGAAGCGGTGCGCCAGCAGCATCGCCGGGATCGTCGTAACCAGCAGCAGCTCGATGACACGCGGCTTGGTGAGCGCGATGTAGGCCAGCAACGTGTCCCGAACGCGGTTCGGCGACTTGGTCCCCGAAGCAGCGTCGTGCTCGTCAGACGCCGCAGCTCCGGGACCGAAACCGTGTGCCCCGTGGACGGAACGGCGCTCGCGAATGCTCACGCAGATATCTCCTCGGAAGTCACGGCCGCGCAGCCTCTACTACAGACGATGGTAGACCGCGCACCTGAGTGCTCCACACCGCAGGGTGCATTCAGGTGAACGGAAACCCAATCACGGACAGGCCAAAGGTGAAGCGGTCTGCACCACACCAGCGGCGCGCACTAGGGTAGTCATGCAGCTCGCTTGCGATTTGCCGAGCCCGAGACGTCCCTCAGTAGGAGTGCGCCCGTGACCACAGTCGAAGAGATTTCCGAACTCACCCGCCCGCACCACCCGGACGACTGGACCGAGCTGGACTCGGCCGCCGTCGACACCGTGCGCGTGCTGGCCGCGGATGCGGTTCAGAAGGTCGGAAACGGCCACCCCGGAACCGCCATGAGCCTGGCCCCGCTGGCCTACACCCTGTTCCAGCGCCAGATGCGCCACGACCCGTCCGACACCCACTGGATCGGCCGTGACCGCTTCGTCCTGTCGTGTGGACATTCCAGCCTGACGCTGTACCTGCAGCTGTACCTGGGCGGCTTCGGCCTCGAGCTGGCCGACATCGAGGCGCTGCGCACCTGGGGCTCGCTGACCCCCGGCCACCCCGAGTACGGCCACACCAAGGGTGTCGAGATCACCACCGGTCCCCTGGGCCAGGGTCTGGCGTCGTCGGTCGGCATGGCGATGGCCGCCCGCTACGAGCGCGGTCTGTTCGACCCCGACGCCGCTCCGGGTGAGAGCCCGTTCGACCACTTCATCTACGTGATCGCCTCGGACGGCGACATCGAAGAGGGCGTGACGAGCGAGGCGTCGTCGCTCGCCGGCACCCAGCAGCTGGGCAACCTGATCGTGCTGTGGGACAACAACAAGATCTCCATCGAGCACGACACCAACATCGCGCTGTCCGAGGACACCTGCGCCCGCTACCGCGCCTACGGCTGGCACGTGCAGGAGGTCGAGGGCGGCGAGAACGTCGTCGCGATCGAAGAGGCGCTGGCCGCGGCGCGCGCGGTGACGGACCGCCCGTCGTTCATCTCGGTGCGCACCATCATCGGCTACCCGGCGCCCACCAAGATGAACACCGGCGGGGTGCACGGTTCGGCGCTGGGCGCCGACGAGGTCGCCGCCACCAAGAAGGTGCTGGGCTTCGACCCGGACAAGAGCTTCGAGGTGAAGCCCGAGGTCATCGAACACACCCGTGAACTGGTCGCCCGCGGCAAGAAGGCGCACGACGAGTGGCAGGTCGCGTTCGACGCCTGGGCCGCCAAGGAGCCCGAGCGCAAAAAGCTGCTGGACCGCCTGGAGGCCGGCGAACTGCCCGAGGGCTGGGACGCCGACCTGACGTACTGGGAGCCGGGCAGCAAGGCCGTCGCGACGCGTGCCGCGTTCGGCAAGGTCCTCAACGACGTGGCCGGCAAGCTGCCCGAATTGTGGGGTGGCTCAGCCGATCTCGCGGGCAGCAACAACACCACCATCAACGGGGTGAAGTCGTTCGGCCCGCCGTCGATCTCGACCGAGGACTACACCGCCGACTGGTACGGCCGCGTGCTGCACTTCGGCATCCGCGAGCACGCCATGGGTTCGATCCTCAACGGCATCGTGCTGCACGGCCCGACGCGTCCGTTCGCAGGCACCTTCCTGCAGTTCGCCGACTACATGCGCCCGGCGGTGCGGTTGGCCGCGCTGATGGACATCGACCCGATCTACATCTGGACCCACGACTCCATCGGTCTGGGTGAGGACGGCCCGACGCACCAGCCGATCGAGCACCTGGCCGCGCTGCGCGCGATCCCGAACCTGTCGGTGGTCCGTCCCGCCGACCCGAACGAGACCGCCTACACGTGGCGCACCATCCTGCAGCGCACCCACGGCAACAACCCGACCGGTTTCATCCTGACCCGCCAGGGGGTACCCGTCCTCGAGGGCACGTCGTCGGAAGGTGCGGCGAAGGGTGGCTACGTGCTCGGCGGCGGTAACCCGGCCGACGACGCCGACGTCATCATCATCGCGACGGGCTCCGAGGTACAGCTGGCCGTCGAGGCACAGAAGCTGTTGGCGGACAAGGACATCGTCGCCTACGTGGTGTCGATGCCGTGCCTGGAATGGTTCGAGGCGCAGCCGAAGGAGTACCGCGACGCGGTGCTTCCGCCCGACGTCTCGGCACGTGTTGCGGTCGAGGCCGGCATCGCGCAGCCTTGGCACAAGCTGGTCGGTGACACCGGCGAGATCATCTCGATCGAGCACTACGGCGCATCGGCCGACGACAAGACCCTGTTCCGGGAGTTCGGCTTCACCGCTGAGGCCGTCGTCGCCGCCGCAGAACGCTCGTTGGACAACTGACAACCGATTCAGAAAAGAGCACCCTCATGACTCAGAACCCGAACCTCGCGGCGCTGAGCGCCGCCGGTGTCTCCGTGTGGCTCGACGACCTGTCGCGTGAGCGGCTGCAGACCGGAAACCTGCAGCAGCTGATCGACACCCGCAGCGTTGTGGGCGTCACCACCAACCCTTCGATCTTCCAGGCCGCGCTGTCGAAGGGCACGGCCTACGACGAGCAGGTGCACGAACTGGCGTCGCGCGGCGCCGATGTCGACGCCACCATCCGCACCGTCACCACCGACGACGTCCGCAACGCGTGCGACGTGCTGGCCAAGGTGTACGAGGCCACCGGCGGCGTCGACGGCCGGGTGTCGATCGAGGTCGACCCGCGCCTGGCGCACGACACCGACAAGACGATCCTGCAGGCCATCGAGCTGTGGAAGATCGTCGACCGGCCCAACCTGCTGATCAAGATCCCGGCGACGCTGGCGGGCCTGCCGGCGATCACCGCGGTGATCGCCGAGGGCATCTCGGTCAACGTCACCCTGATCTTCTCGGTGGAGCGGCACCGGGCCGTGATGGACGCCTACCTGACCGGGCTCGAGAAGGCCCGCGAAGCCGGCCACGACCTGTCCAAGATCCATTCCGTCGCTTCGTTCTTCGTGTCCCGCGTGGACACCGAGATCGACGCGCGGCTGGAGAAGATCGGCGGCTCGGCGCTGGGTCTGCGCGGCAAGGCCGGCGTCGCCAACGCCCGGCTGGCCTACGCGGCCTATGAGCAGGTCTTCGGCGGCCCGCAGTTCGCGAACCTCAAGGCCGAGGGCGCTCGCGTGCAGCGTCCGCTGTGGGCGTCGACCGGCGTGAAGAACCCGGACTACCCGGACACGCTGTACGTCACCGAGCTGGTCGCCGCCGACACGGTCAACACCATGCCGGAGAAGACGCTGGAGGCCGTCGCCGACCACGGTCAGATCACCGGAGACACCATCACCGGCACGGCTGCGGCCGCACAGGCCGTGTTCGACGAGCTCTCGGCCGTCGGTATCGACCTTGCTGACGTGTTCAACGTCCTCGAGGTCGAGGGCGTGGAGAAGTTCGAGAAGTCCTGGGGCGAGCTGCTCGAGGCCACTCAGGGTCAGCTCGACGCGCTGAAATGAGCGACAGCAGCGGGCGGCCGACGGACTGGGTGAACCCGCTGCGGGACAAGCGTGACAAGCGCATGCCCCGCATCGCCGGCCCGTGCGCGGTCGTGATCTTCGGTGTCACAGGCGATCTCGCCCGGAAGAAGCTCATGCCGGCGATCTACGACCTCGCGAACCGCGGGCTGCTGCCGCCGTCGTTCGCCTTGGTGGGGTTCGCCCGGCGTGACTGGGCCGACGAGGATTTCGGCAAGGTCGTGTACGACGCCGTCAAACAACATGCTCGGACACCGTTCCGGCAGGAGGTCTGGGACCGACTGGCCGAGGGATTCCGGTTCGTGCAGGGCACGTTCGACGACGACGCAGCGTTCCAACGGCTGCGTGACACGTTGCACAAGCTCGACGAGGAACGCGGCACCGGCGGCAATCACGCGTTCTACCTGTCGATTCCGCCGAACGCGTTCCCGCAGGTGTGCGAGCAACTGTCGACGTCCGGCCTGGCCAACAAGTCGGACGGGTCCTGGAGCCGGGTGGTCATCGAGAAACCGTTCGGTCACGACCTGGCCAGCGCCGAAGCGCTCAACGGGGTCGTCAACAGTGTGTTCCCGGAGTCATCGGTGTTCCGCATCGACCACTACCTGGGCAAGGAGACCGTCCAGAACATCCTGGCCCTGCGGTTCGCCAACGAGTTGTTCGAGCCGGTGTGGAACGCCCATTACGTCGACAGTGTGCAGATCACCATGGCCGAAGACATTGGTCTCGGTGGCCGCGGCGGTTACTACGACGGAGTGGGCGCCGCCCGCGACGTCATCCAGAACCACCTGCTGCAGCTGCTCGCGCTGACGGCGCTGGAGGAGCCGGTCAACTTCTCGCCGCATGAACTGCAAGCCGAGAAGATCAAGGTGCTGTCGGCAACGCACCTGGCCGAGCCGCTGGACGAGACCACGGCACGCGGTCAGTACGCCGCCGGCTGGCAGGGCGGACAGAAGGTGGTCGGGTTGCTCGACGAGGAAGGCTTCTCGAAGACGTCCACCACCGAGACATACGCCGCCATCACCGTCGAAGTCGACACGCGGCGCTGGGCCGGCGTGCCGTTCTACCTGCGCACCGGAAAACGGTTGGGGCGCCGGGTCACCGAGATCGCGCTGGTGTTCAAGCGGGCCCCGCACCTGCCGTTCGATGCGACGATGACCGACGAGCTCGGGCAGAACGCACTGGTGATCCGGGTGCAGCCCGACGAAGGCATCACCCTGCGGTTCGGTTCGAAGGTGCCGGGTCATCTCATGGAGGTCCGCGACGTCAGCATGGACTTCTCGTACGGTTCGGCGTTCGCCGAGGACTCCCCCGAAGCCTACGAACGACTGATCCTCGACGTCCTGCTCGGCGAACCGTCGCTGTTCCCAGTCAACGCCGAAGTCGAATTGTCCTGGAAGATATTGGATCCCGTGCTCCAACATTGGGCGGCGCAGGACCGCGCCGGCGGCCGGCCCGAGGCCTACGAAGCAGGCACCTGGGGGCCGGAATCGGCGTTCGAAATGTTGCGGCGCACCGGCCGCGAATGGAGGCGGCCGTGATTCTCGAACTGCCCGACACCGATACCGGTGCGATCAACAAGAAGATCGTCGCCCTGCGCGAAGAGGGCGGCGCCATCACCCTCGGGCGGGTGCTGACCCTGGTGGTGGCACCTGACACCGAAGCCATGCTGGAAGAGGCGATCGACGCGGCCAACACCGCCAGCCGCGAACACCCGTGCCGCGTCATCGTGGTGATCCCGGGCGACCGGCTGGCCACCGAAGCGCGCCTGGACGCCCAACTCCGGGTGGGCCGCGACGCCGGCGCCAACGAGGTTGTGGTGCTGCGTCTTTCGGGTCCACTGGCCGGCCACGCCAGCAGCGTCGTGACGCCCTTCCTGCTTCCGGACACCCCGGTGGTCACCTGGTGGCCCGATGTGGCGCCGGCGGTGCCGGCTGCCGACCCGCTGGGCAAGCTGGCGATCCGGCGGATCACCGATGCTACCAACGGCGAAGACCCGCTGGCGTGCATCAAGAGCCGGCTGGCCGGCTACACGTCCGGGGACACCGATCTGGCCTGGAGCCGGGTGACGTACTGGCGGGCGCTGCTCGCCGCCGCACTGGATCAGGCCCCGTATGAACCGATCACCGAAGCACTGGTGTCGGGGCTGAAAGAGGAACCGGCACTGGACATCTTGGCCGGCTGGCTGGCGGCCTGCATCGACGGGCCGGTCAAGCGCGCGGTCGGCGAACTCAAAGTCGTGCTGACCCGGCCGACCGAGACCATCACCCTGAGCCGCCCGCAGACTGGTGTCACCGCGTCGCTCACCCGCACCGGCCGGCCGGAGGCCCGCATTCCGCTGGCCCGCCGGGAAGCTCGCGACTGCCTCGCCGAAGAGATGCGCCGGCTGGATGCCGACGAGATCTACCATCGCGCCCTGGTGGGCCTGGACAAGGTTGTTTATGTCTGAGCAGATCATCGAAAAGTACGCCGACGCAGACGCTTTGGTGACCGCGGCGGGAGACCGCCTGGTGTCGGCCATCAACGGTGCCATCGCGGCCCGCGGTGTCGCGTACATCGTGCTGACCGGCGGCGGCACCGGCATCAAGCTGCTCAAGCACGTCGGCGGACATCCGATCGACTGGGCCAAGGTGCACCTGTTCTGGGGTGACGACCGTTTCGTCCCGGCCGACGATGCCGACCGGAACATCAAGCAGGCGCGCGAGGCGCTGCTGGATTCCGTCGCGATTCCGGCCGCGAACGTGCACGCGATGGCCGCGAGCGACGGCGAGTTCGGCGACGACATCGACGCCGCGGCCGCCGCCTACGAACACGAGTTGGCCCTGGTCGCCGGGAATGGTTCGCCGACACCGGAATTCGACGTCCACCTGCTGGGCATGGGCGGCGAGGGGCACGTCAACTCGCTGTTCCCGCACACCGACGCGGTGCGCGAGACGGCACGGTACGTCGTCGCCGTCACCGACTCCCCCAAGCCCCCGCCGCGGCGGATCACCCTGACGCTGCCCGCGGTCCGGCGGGCCCGTCAGGTGTGGCTCGTCGTGGCCGGCGCCGAGAAGGCCGACGCGGTCGCGGCCGCGGTCGGTGGCGCTGCGGCAGAAGACATTCCAGCGGCCGGCGCCGTCGGCACCGAGGCGACGGTGTGGTTGCTCGACGAGGCCGCGGCAGCGAAACTGTAGCCATGGTCGACAAAGGCGATGGCCGCGCGCGTCCGGTCGGCGGCCGCATCCGGACGCTCACGCAGGCGGCACTCAACGCCGACGTCACGGTGTCCCAGGTCGACGCACTGCTGGTCGACATGGAAGGCACCCTGGCGACCCTCAGCACGCTGACCGGCGACCTCGACACCACGATGTCGCGGTTCAACGAGACCATCACTCAGATCGACGAACTCGCGCCGCGCATCTTCGGCGTCGTCGACCGCATGGAGGCGATCGTGACGCGCGTCGAGGCCATCGTCGGGGTCGCCGAGACGGTGCTGTCGCCCATCACGGTCACGGAGAACGTCCTGCGCGGCGTCCTGAAGTCGGTTCGCGACTGGGCCCCGTAGGACTACGGCGAGGCGAGTCGGTCAGACAGCTGCCGGCGATTGGTCGCCGCCCATTGCGCTTCGACGGGCTCGATCCGGCTACGCAAGCTGTCGTGCAGCAGGGTGCCGCGTTCGCTGAGGAAGACCCGAACCTTACGGCGGTCGAATTGGTCGACCTCCCGGTATGCGAGTGCCTGGACGACCAGCCGGTCGACCACCCGGGTCAGGGTGGGTCCAGGGGTCGGCGTCAGCGCCTGCAGTTCTGCCATCGTGAGTCCGGCGGCGGCGGCCAGGGCGTCGAGTGCCAGCCAGTGGTCGACGCCGAGCCCGGTGTCCTGAAGTTCGGCATCCAGGCAGGCGGTCAGATTGCGGGCTGCGCGAAGCAGCGTGGCGGTGATCGACGTCGTCATGTCGTGCTGGGACACCGTGCTCGCCATGACCAACTCCTACGTGTTGCCCGCTGGGCCGGGTAGCGCAATACTTTCAATTGAAAATGATGATAGCCGGTCCGCGGACGGTGCGGCAAAGGACGTAATGGTCATGAACTCGCAGGCCACCAGCACTGTCGGCGAGGCATGGCGGGTGGCCATGGTGGTGCCCCTGCAGGGTCCGGGCGGCGTTTTCGGGCCGGCATGTGAGGCCGTCAGCGAGCTGGCGGCCCACGACCTCAACGTCGACGGCGGAGTCCTCGGCCGCGAAGTGCAGATCGAGGTGGTCGACGGTGGGGCCGACCCGCACCTGGTCGCCCGGCGCATCGATCAACTCATCACAACGGGCACGATCCACGCAGTCAGCGGATGGCACATCTCCTCCGTACGCAATGCGCTCGCTCCGGTGATCGCGGGCCGGGTGCCCTACGTGTACCCCGCCCTCTACGAAGGCGGCGAGCGTCGCCGCGACATCTATTGCTGCGGCGAGACTCCGGACCGCCAGATCGCGCCGGCGTTGCGCTGGTTGCGGGAGAACGCCGGGGTGCGGCGCTGGTTCATCGTCGGCGACGACTATGTGTGGCCGCGATCGTCGGTGGCCGCGGTCCGTGAGTATGCCCGCGATCTCGGTCTCGACCTCGTCGGGCACCGGTTCGTGGACCTGGGCCGCGCTGACATGTCGGAGGCCGTGAGAGCGGCCATGGCGTCGGAATGCGATGCGGTGTTGATGCTGCTGGTGGGCCAGGACGCGGTCGAATTCAACCGCGCCTGCGCCGCACTCGGTGCCGCCGACTCGTTCCTTCGGTTCAGCCCGTTGATGGACGAGAGCATGTTGCTGGGCAGCGGGGCGGACGGCACCCGAGGATTGTTCGTCGCCGCCTCCTTCTTTTCCTCGCTGGTGGACGCCAATGCAATGGAGTTGACAGGCCGCTACCACGACCTGCACGGCCCCACCGCGCCACCGCTGAGCGGTATCGCCGAATCCTGTTACGAGGGACTGCAACTGCTGTCCCGACTCATTCATCGCTCAGGGCAGTTGACCGACATAGCGACGAGCGATCGGGTCTCGTACGACGGTCCGAGGGGCACCGTGCACTACCGGGCGGACGCGACGGTGCAACCGGTGCACCTGGCTGTGGCCGACGGATACGACTTCGATGTGCTCACCACCCTGACCGCATTGTGACGGCCGATGGTTCAGCCGGCTCGGGTTGACACCGTGCCAACGGGCATTTAATTTCAATTGAAGATATTTCATCTGAATCTTTTTTGAGGTGGCAACCGTGCCCGGTGTCGACGTGGTCCCGGCATCGCCACAGTTGTGTTCCGTCCGTATTCCGTTCGAGCCCTTACCTTTTGAGGAGAACCGCCATGCGCCATGGTGACATTTCGTCGAGCCCGGACACCGTCGGCGTAGCCGTCGTCAACTACAAGATGCCCCGGCTGCACACCAGGGAAGAAGTCCTCGACAACGCCCGCAAGATCGCGGACATGGTCGTGGGAATGAAGTCCGGGCTGCCGGGCATGGATCTCGTGGTGTTCCCCGAGTACTCGACTCAGGGCATCATGTACGACCCCGAGGAGATGTACGCCACCGCGGCTTCCATCCCCGGCGACGAAACCGACATCTTCGCCGCGGCGTGCCGGAAGGCCAAGACGTGGGGCGTCTTCTCCATCACCGGTGAGCGCCACGAAGACCATCCGAACAAGCCGCCGTACAACACCCTCGTCCTCATCGACGACACCGGTGAGATCGTGCAGAAGTACCGAAAGATCCTGCCCTGGTGTCCGATCGAGGGCTGGTACCCCGGAGACACCACCTATGTTTCCCGGGGGCCGAAGGGCATGAAGATCTCGCTGATCATCTGCGACGACGGCAACTACCCCGAAATCTGGCGGGACTGCGCCATGAAGGGTGCGGAGCTGATCGTGCGCTGCCAGGGGTACATGTATCCCGCCAAGGAGCAGCAGGTGCTCATGGCCAAGGCGATGGCGTGGGCGAACAACACCTACGTCGCCGTGGCCAACGCGGCCGGCTTCGACGGGGTGTACTCCTACTTCGGGCACTCGGCCATCGTCGGGTTCGACGGCCGCACCCTGGGCGAAACCGGCGAGGAAGAGTACGGAATCCAGTACGCGCAGCTGTCGCTGTCGGCGATTCGAGATGCCCGCCAGAACGACCAGTCGCAGAACCACCTGTTCAAACTGCTGCACCGCGGCTACTCCGGCGTGCACGCGGCCGGTGACGGCGACAAGGGTGTCGCCGATTGCCCGTTCGAGTTCTACAAGCTGTGGGTGACCGACGCGCAGAAGGCTCAGGAAGTCGTCGAATCGATCACCCGGGACACCGTCGGTGTGGCGGACTGTCGCGTGGGAAACCTGCCCGTCGAGCGGACCGTCGAGGCGTAAGAGAGCGACGTGCCCTACCTCACCGACATGTTTCACGATCAGAACGCGACGCCGCAGCGCATCAACGACGTCGCCGTGAAATCGGTCACCAGGTTCGATCCCGATGCCTTCGCCGACCGACTCGGGCAGCGGATACTCGGTCAACCGGAGGCCGTCGGCGCCGTCGCCCGGGCATTGTCGATCGCGCATGCCGGTATCGCAGATCCCGGTCGCCCGCTGGCCAGCGTGCTGCTGGTCGGGCCGACCGGGATCGGCAAGACCGAACTGGTCCGCCAGGTCGCCGCCGAGATCCGCACCGGGCCCGACGACCTCTGCCGAATCGACATGGCCGCCCTGGCCCAGGAGCACTACGCCGCGTCGTTCTCCGGGGCACCACCGGGATACGCCGGAAGCAAGGAATCCTTCACCCTGTTCGACAAGAACAAGATCGAAGGCGATCCGTACACACCCGGCATCGTGCTCTTCGACGAGGTCGAGAAAGCGGATCCCACGGTGATCCGTGCGCTGCTGCACGTGCTCGACAGCGGCCAGCTGAGGCTCGCGAACGGGCGCGAACGCATCAGCTTCCGCAACAGTTACGTCTTCATGACGTCGAACCTGGGTTCCAAGGCCGTCGCCACGGCCCAGCGCGCACACCGGTGGTCGTCCCGGTGGCGCCGACATCCGGTGACCCACATGCACGGTCTGGTGACCGCCGCGGTCGAGGAGTTCTTCGACCCGGAGTTCTTCAACCGGATCGACGAAACCGTCGTCATGGAGCCCTTCAGCACCTCGACGGCCCGGCAGGTGACCCGGCGCGAAGTGGAGTTGTTCACCGCGCGGCTGGCCCGCGAATCGGTCGAACTCCGTGTCGACGAAGCCGTGGTGCAGTTCTTGCAAGACTGTGGGTTCGACCCGATCTACGGTGCCCGTGGGTTGCGCCGAACCATCCGATCCCATCTCATCGCACCGGCAGCCGAGTGTGTACTCCGCGGCCGCACCACACCGTCCGCGCGCATCGTGATCGAGGCGAAGATGATCGACGGATCCGTCGCGGTGACACTGGCCGACCGCGCAGCCTGAGTCGGCTACCCGCTGTTGCGCAGCGCGGTGGCCAACCCGCTCATGGTCAGGAGGATGCCGCGCTGCACGAGTTCGGCGTCGTCGCCCGAGCGGTAGCGGCGCAGCAGCTCGACCTGGAGGTGGTTGAGCGGCTCCAGGTACGGGAACCGGTTGAACACCGACCGGGCGAGGGCCGGGTTGTCCGCGAGCAGGTCGTCGTGGCCGGTGATCAGGGCGTGCATCCGGATGGTGCGCTCATGTTCGGCGGCGATCTTGTCGAACACCCGGTGGCGCAGGGCCTCGTCGTCCACGAGCTCCGAATACCGCGCCGCCAGACCGAGATCCGACTTGGCGAGCACCTGCGCCATGTTGGACAGCACGGTCCGGAAGAACGGCCACTTCGCGTACAGGTCCTGCAGCACCTCGAGGCCGCCGTCGGTGTTGTCGACGAACTCCTCGAACGCGGTCCCCGTGCCGTACCAGCCGGGCAGCATGACGCGCGACTGGCTCCAGGCCAGCACCCACGGGATGGCCCGCAGATCGGCGATCGAGGTGGTCGGCTTGCGGGACGTCGGGCGGCTTCCGATGTTGAGCGCACCGATCTCGCTGACGGGAGTCGAGGCCTTGAAGTACTCGACGAATCCCGGTGTCTCGTGCACCAATTCGCTGTAGGCCCGTTGCGCGCGGGCAGCGAGATCGTCGAGCACGTCGTAGGCGGGTGCCGCGGCGTCGCCGAGCCCTTCGACGTCGAGCAGCGTCGACTCCAGCGTCGCCGCGAGCAGGGTCTCCAGATTGCGATGTGCGGCATGCGGTTCGGCGTACTTGGCGGCGATCACCTCACCCTGCTCGGTGATGCGCAGCGAGCCCCGGACCGCGCCGGGCGGCTGGGCGAGGATCGCGTCGTAGCTCGGGCCGCCACCGCGGCCGACGGTGCCGCCGCGGCCATGGAACAGGCGTAGCCGGATTCCGGTCTTGCGGGCCGATTCCACGAGATCGAGCTCGGCGCGGTACAGCGCCCAGTTGGCCGCCAGGTAACCGCCGTCCTTGTTGGAGTCGGAGTAGCCGAGCATGACCTCCTGATGGTCGCCCCGGGCGGTGACGATCGACCGGTACAGCGGAATGGCAAGGGCCGCTTCCAGAATGGAAGACCCGCGTTGCAGGTCGTCGATGGTCTCGAACAGGGGCACGATGCCGACCGGGCTGTACGGCTCGGGCCCCGCCGCATCGAGCAGGCCGGCCTCTTTGAGCAGTACCCCGGCCTCGAGGAGATCGGATACCGATTGACACATCGAGATGATGTAGTTGGGGACGGCCTCGGGCCCGAAGACCTCGACGGCCCGGGCCGCCGCCGCGACGATGTCCAGTTCTTTGCGCGCCAGTTCGGACAGTTGGGCGTCGCGGCCCACCAACGGCCGGCGCGTGGACAGCTCCGCCACCAGGACGGCGACCCGCTCATCTTCCGGCAGCGACGCGTAGTCGGGGTGCACACCGGCCCAGGCCAGCAGCTCGGCCACCACCTGCTCGTGCACTTCGGAGTTCTGCCGCAGGTCCAGGCCACAGAGGTGGAAACCGAAGACGCGCACGGACTCTCGCAACCGGGCCAGCCGGTCGTCGGCCAGCACGCTGGTGCCGCCGGCGCGCAACGACGCGTCGATGACGTCGAGATCGGCCAGCAGCTCGGCCGGCGTGGTGTACGGCGGCAGGCCGAGGTCCAGCTCGTGCTCGGGCTGCCGGTCGAGGATTTCGGCGGCCGTGGCCGTCAGGCGCCCGCGGAGCACGTGCAGCGCCTGGCGGTACGGTTCGTCGGCGTGGGCCGGTTCGGGATGCTGGTCGGCCAGCGCCTGCAGCGCATCGGTGACCCGGACCAGCCGCGCCGACATCGACAATTCGTGTTCCAGCGCAAGGAGTTCGGCGAAGTAGCGGTCGAACGCGGTGAAGGCCGCACTGCCGGTGGCCAGCCTCACCACGTCTGCGGTGACGTTGGGGTTGCCGTCGCGGTCACCGCCGATCCACGAACCGGGCCGCAGGATCGGTGTCTCCAGCAGCGGCTCACCCGGCCAGCGGGCCTGCAGGGCGCCGCGCACCTCCGCGTTGACGCGTGGGATGACATCGAAGAACGCGGCCGGGTAGTAACGCAGCCCCGTGGCGATCTCGTCTTGAATCTTCAACCGCGACAAGCGGATCAGCGCGGTCTGCCACAGCGTGAGGATGTGGCGGCGCAGCTCGGTCTCGATGTCGCGGTCGTCACGCGTCACGCTGTGCCCGTGCAACCGCAGCCGCATCAGGTCGGTGATCCGGTTCTGGGTGTCGAAGATGGTGCGCCGGCGGGTTTCGGTGGGGTGGGCGGTGATCACCGGCGAGACCAGCGCACCGCGCAGCGCATCGGCGACCTCCGCCGCGTCCAGTCCCCCGGCCTCGTCCAGCTTGCGGTACGTCGCGGCCAGGCTGCTGTCCTGCGGCGGCTCGCCGGCTGCCACGTGCAGAGCACGCCGCCGTTCCCGGTGGATGTCCTCGGCGACGTTGGCCAGCAGCGCGAAATGGGTGAATGCCCGGATAACCGGGATCGCCTGATGAACGTCGATGCCGGAGAACAGCGCTGCGAGCTCCGCCCTGTCGATCTCGGAACGACGCACCCGGAACGATTCGACGCGCGCCCGTTCCACCAGATCGAAGACGGCTTCACCGTTCTGCTCGCGCACCGTGTCACCGAGAATGGCGCCGAGCAGGCGGATGTCTTCGCGCATCGGTTCGGTGGCCTCGCGGCCCAGTTCGGTGCGCTGAACCGATCCGATCGGCAGCAGTGTGGTGTCGGGAGCGTTGGGAACCTCGGCCATCACTTCAGTATCGACGCCACACGCGGTTGGCGCAGAGCACGGCGACCGACCCGGTCACGGGGCACCGACGGGGACGATCGGCGTCGACGACGTGGTGGGCGTGGCCGGGGCGCTCGTACGCGGCGTCGTGGCCGATGGTTTCTGCCCGTCGGGCAACACAATTGGGTGCGAATCGCCGCCGTCGCCGTCCCCGCCTGAGTTGTCTGCATCCACGTTCGGTGGCCAGTCCACCGATGTCGGCGGCCAGGCCTTCGCCGACGAGCTGCCGCCACCCGGTGGCGCGCAGCCCGATCCGGCGCCGAAGTCTCCCGCGCCGGTGCAGTCGGCCCGAGCGACCGGTGCCAGAACCAAGAACCAGGCCGATGCCGCGACGCCGACCATTCGTACGACGCTCATAGCTGCAGGATGTCCCCGTAGGCGTTCACACTGTCGTCGTTCTTGTCGGTATCGATGGTCACCGTGGAGAAGAACCGGATCGCCACCGCCCCGCCGCAGGCGTCGACCTTGACGTGGGCGTCGTGCACGGTGATGCCGCCGGAGCGGCCCTTGAGCGATTTCTTGCCCAGCACCACATTGGTGATCGTGCCCGGCAGCAGGTTCACCGAGACGTTGCCTTCCAGATCCGCATAGGGGCCGATGGCATTCAGTACGTTTCCGCTGAAGCCGGGGTTGATGCCGATGTCGGCGTCGCCGCCGACGCTGGCACCCTCGCTGAGATCCACCTGGCAGCCGAGCTGCAGACCCACGACCAACGTCCCGTTGTTGACCGCCGACGAGCCGCTGCCATCGATGGTGGCCTCGGCCCGGCCGGTGACGAAACCTTCTCGCGTGAAAGCCGTCGCGGCCATGTTGGGCACCGAGTTGACGGTCATCTGGGTGAGCGAAACCCCCAGGCGCCAACCGTCTTCGGTGTTGACGGCCTGGCGGACGTCGGCCACCGGGAGCGGATCGGCGCCGGCCACACCAGGAGCCGCACCACCGGCCACGCAGAGCAACACCAGCGCGCCGGAGCCGATACGAAGAACATGCACCACGAGGCGAGATTAAGGGCCGGCGCTATGCGCGCCCTGTCATCGGGATAAGCGCCGGCACAGCACCAGCTGGACGATTCCTGTCAGTAGCTGGGCAAACAGAACCGGCCACGCCCGAGGGGCGTGGCCGGTTCGGAAGTCTGAGGTCAGGCGCCGTACTTGATCTGCAGCGCGATGCCGATGATCGACACCAACCAGATGCCGGTGATGAAGTAGGTCAGCCGGTCGAGGTTCTTCTCGACCACCGTGGAGCCGGACAGGCTGGACTGCACACCGCCACCGAACAGCGTCGACAGACCGCCACCCTTGGCCCGGTGGAGCAGCACCAGCAACACAACCAACACGCTGGTGATGATCAAAGTGATCTGCAGGGCCAAAATCATGAGCCACAGCTTACCGGGTGGAGTGCCGTGGTCCGGCCACGGTCCGCCGTCGCGTCGCAGCCCGTGCCACCGCCGGTTTGCCAGATTCGCTCAGGAAGTTCGCAGTTCCCGTCCACAACGCCCGGCATCGGCGCACCATGGACTGGTCAACCACTGCTCATCGGGCCTGATTGGAGGCCACCGTGAAAGCGCTCAAGATCGCTTCTGCCGCTTTGCTGTCTGCCGCATCCGCGCTGACGACACCGGCAATATCGCTCGCCGCTCCCAGCGACGACACCTGGGATGTCGAGGCGTACGACAACTGCATGAAGAAGACCGTCCGGAATGCCGATCTGTGCTGCATCGAGTCCGGCGGCATCCCCGGCATGGATCCGGAGACCGGGTGCCACGCGCCACCGGCCAAGGCGGCGGACGCCCCGTTGACCACCACGAGCAGACCACTGCCCGGAGGGATCAACAGGGGCAACCTGCCCACGATGGTGTTGGAGCCCGCGAACTAGCCCGTCAGGGCAGGGGTCTAATTCGCCGTTTCACGGCAGTGGCCCGCCGGCGGCGATCGCCGACAGCGTCGCGAACTGCTCACCGTCGAGTGATGCGCCGCCGACCAGCGCACCGTCGATGTCGGGCTTCGCCACGAGCTCGCCGACGTTCTTGGCATTGACCGAGCCGCCGTAGAGCACGCGCACGGTCGCGGCGATCTCGGGTGACGCCAGCTCGCCCAGGGTCGAGCGGATCGCGGCGCACACCTCCTGCGCGTCGCCGGCACTGGCCACGCGGCCGGTGCCGATGGCCCAGACGGGCTCGTAGGCGATGACGACGCGGCTGATCTCGTCCGCGGACAGCCCCGCCAGCGAGCCCGTCAGCTGGCCGGTGCAGTGCTCGACGTGGTTGCCGGCCTCGCGGATGTCGAGTCCCTCGCCGATGCACACGATCGGCGTCAGGCCGTGCTTGAGCGCGGCCTTGGCCTTGGCGGCGACCAGGGCATCGTCCTCGTGGTGGTAGGTCCGGCGCTCGGAATGCCCGACGACGACGAACGTGCAGCCCAGCTTGGCCAGGAACGCGCCGCTGATCTCACCGGTGTAGGCGCCGGAGTCGTGCTGGGACACGTCCTGGGCGCCGTAGGTGAGCAGCAGCTTGTCGCCGTCGACCAGGGTCTGCACGCTGCGCAGGTCCGTGAACGGCGGCAGGACGGTGACGTCGACCTTGGCGAAGTACTTGTCCGGCAAGGCGAATGCGATCTTCTGCACCAGGGCGATGGCCTCGAAGTGGTTGAGGTTCATCTTCCAGTTGCCGGCGATGAGCGGCTTACGCGCCATGGTTTACGACCCCAGCACTTCGATGCCCGGGAGGGTCTTGCCCTCGAGGTACTCCAGCGACGCACCGCCGCCGGTCGAGATGTGGGAGAAGCCGTCCTCGGCGAGTTCGAGCTGGCGCACCGCGGCAGCCGAGTCGCCGCCACCGACGACGCTGAACGCGCCCTTGGACGTGGCGGTGATGATGGCCTCGGCGACGCCCCTGGTGCCGTCGGCGAAGGCCGGGAACTCGAAAACGCCCATCGGCCCGTTCCAGAACACGGTCTTGGCGTTGGACAACAGCGCGGTGAAGCGCTTGACCGACTCGGGGCCGATGTCCAGGCCCATCTTGCCGTCCGGGATGCGGTCGGAGGCCACGGTCTCCGGCGCGGCGTCGGCGGCGAACTTGTCGGCCACCACGATGTCGACGGGAAGGTGGATGACGTCGGCGTAGGTGTCCAGCAGCCGCTTACAGGTGTCGATCATCTCCTCCTGCAGCAGCGAGGTACCGACCGAAAGGCCTTGCGCGGCAAGGAAGGTGAAGCACATGCCGCCGCCGATGATGAGGCTGTCGGCTTTGGTGGCGAGGTTCTCGATGACGGCGAGCTTGTCGGACACCTTCGAGCCGCCGAGCACGACGGCGTAGGGCCGCTCGGTCGAGCTGGTCAGCTGCTCGAGCACCTTGACCTCGGCGTCGACCAGCGTGCCGGCGTAGTGCGGCAGGATGTTCGCGACGTCGTACACCGAGGCCTGCTTACGGTGCACCACACCGAAGCCGTCGGAGACGAACGCGCCGGGCGAGCCGTCGGGACCCTCGACCAGAGCCGCCAGCTCGCGGGCCAGGGCCGCGCGCTCGGCGTCGTCCTTGCTGGTCTCGCGCGGGTCGAAGCGGATGTTCTCCAGCAGCAGCACGTCGCCGTCGGTCAGACCCTCGGCACGCGCCAGCGCGTCGGTGCCGACGACGTCACCGGCGAGCTGCACGTGCCGGCCCAGCTTCTCTCCGAGCGCGGCGGCCACCGGCGCGAGCGAGAACTTGGGGTCCGGTCCGCCCTTGGGCCGGCCCAGGTGCGCGGTGATGACGACCTTCGCACCGGCGTCGGCCAGCGCGGCCAGCGTCGGGACCGAGGCGATGATCCGGCCGGGATCGGTGATGTTGCCGTTCTCGTCGAGCGGGACGTTCAGGTCGGAGCGGACCAGGACGCCCCGCCCCTCTACGCCTTCGGCCAACAGCTCATCGAGGGTCTTGATGCTCATACCTGTCTTTCTCTCACGTGCGTCTACAGCGACTTGCCGACCAGCGCAGCCAAATCAGCGATGCGGTTGGAGTAGCCCCATTCGTTGTCATACCAGGACACGACCTTGGCTTGGTTGTCGATGACCTTGGTCAGTCCCGCATCGAACAGCGAACTGTGCGGGTCGGTGACGATATCGGACGACACGATCGGCGCGTCGTAGTACTTCAAAATCCCCTTGAGCGGCCCCTCAGCCGCGGCCTGCATCGCGGCGTTGATCTCCGCCGCCGACGCCGACTTGCCCAGCTCGGCGGTCAGATCGGTCACCGACCCGGTGGGCACCGGCACCCGCAGCGCGTACCCGTCCAACTTGCCCTTGAGTTCGGGCAGCACCAGGCCGATGGCCTTGGCCGCGCCGGTGGAGGTCGGCACGATGTTGATCGCCGCCGCCCGGGCCCGGCGCAGATCCTTGTGCGGCCCGTCCTGCAGGTTCTGATCCTGGGTGTAGGCGTGGATCGTGGTCATCAGGCCGCGCTCGATCCCGAACTCGTCGTTGAGGACCTTGGCGATCGGGCCCAGACAGTTCGTGGTGCACGAGGCATTGGAGATGATGTCCTGGCTGCCGTCGTACTTGTCGTCGTTGACGCCCATCACGATGGTGATGTCCTCACCGGTCGCCGGCGCGGAGATGATCACCTTCTTGGCACCCGCTTCCAGGTGGCCGCGGGCCTTGGCGGCGTCGGTGAAGATACCGGTGGACTCGACCACGATGTCCACGCCCAGATCGCCCCACGGCAGCGCCGCCGGGCCTTCCTTGACCGCCAGGGCCTTGATCTTGGTCTCACCCACGATCAGCGTGTCGCCATCAGCGCGGACGTCGTACGGCAGCCGGCCCAGGATCGAATCGAACTTCAACAGATGCGCCAACGCATCCGTCGAGGTCAGGTCATTGACCGCGACGATCTCCAGATCGGCGTTCTTCCCCCCCGCTTTTTGCGCATCCAGGGCCCGGAAGAAGTTACGCCCGATACGCCCGAAACCATTGACGCCGATCCGAATAGTCACTGCTGTGCTCCCTCGCCGGTATTCCTGGACAGGTCATGCGGTGAATCCTCAGCCAGCCTAGTGCGGTGAGGGACCTCACGTGCGGTACCGGAGACTCGCGCTAGGCGTCGTCGAGCAGGTCCGGGGTGACGGCCGACTCGGTGTCCGGAATGCCCTCCAGCTTGGCCTTGCGGTCGGCCATCGACAGCAGGCGCCGAATCCGGCCTGCCACAGCATCTTTCGTCATCGGCGGGTCGGCCAACCGGCCCAGTTCCTCGAGCGAGGCCTGCCGGTGTTCGACGCGCAACCGGCCCGCGGCCGACAGGTGGTCGGGCACCGTGTCGCCGAGGATGTCGAGCGCCCGTTCGACCCGCGCCGCGGCCGCGACGGCCGCCCGTGCGGACCGGCGCAGGTTCGCGTCGTCGAAGTTGGCCAGCCGGTTGGCGGTGGCACGCACCTCGCGGCGCATGCGCCGCTCTTCCCAATTGAGCCGGGTGTCCTGGGCGCCCATGC
Organism: Mycobacterium toneyamaense; assembly: GCF_055384815.1. Classification (NCBI taxonomy): domain Bacteria; kingdom Bacillati; phylum Actinomycetota; class Actinomycetes; order Mycobacteriales; family Mycobacteriaceae; genus Mycobacterium; species Mycobacterium toneyamaense. The sequence continues at coordinate 2,991,984 of NZ_AP040333.1, read as the reverse complement.
GGGTCAGCAACGCGCCGATGGCCTCGCCGTCGCGCACCACCACGCGGTCGCTGCCGCGGACCTCGCGGGCCTTGGCACTGACCCCGAGCCGGCGGGCCGCACCGACGAGCGCCAGTGCCGCCTCCGGTCCGGGGCAACTGACTTCGAGCGCCGACGACCGCCCGGGCTCGGTCAGCGAACCGTGCGCCAGGAACGCACCTCGCCACGCCGCCTCGGCGTCGCCGACGCTGCCACCGACCACCTGGGCGGGCAGGCCACGCACGGGCCGGCCACGCAGATCGAGCAGCCCGGTCTGACGCGCCAGCGCCTCACCGTCCTGCGCGACGCGCACCACATACCGGGTGCTCTTGCGGATGCCGCTGGCCGACAGCACGTGTACGACGGCGTTGTAGCCGTACAGGTCGTAGATGTCCTTGCGCAGCCGCCGGGCGATGCTGCCCAGGTCGACCTCGGCCTCGACGACGACGCGTCCGGCCACGATGTGCAGGCCGCCGGCGAACCGCAGCAGCGACGCCACCTCGGCCCGGCGTGCGGTCACCGAGTTGACGACCAGCCGGCTCAGCTCGTCCTTCACTTCCGAAGTCATCGCCACGAATCGTCACCTCTTGGTCCTTCAGGGGCCGGCTGCTGACGGAGTAATCCGTCGGCCGACCGAGCGGCGGGAGTAGATGGCTCGTATGCGGGCCGGGCCGGTGCGCTGCCACCACGACGCACCCGCTCCAGCGCAGCCGCAAGCCGTGCCGGGTCATGTAAAGGTGTACCAGGTCGGGATACGTCAGCAAACTCGACCTGAGCCTCGAGAAACGACGCCGCCCGGCGCAGTTGGTCGCGTTCCCGTTCGCTGGGGACGCTCGCGGCGTCGACGATGATGTCGTGGACCGTCAGGCCCGGGGCGTGCTGCGAGAGCACGTGTACATGACGCTCCGCGGAGAACCCGGCGGTCTCCCCCGGCTCGGCGGCGAGGTTGAGCACCAGGGCCCGGCGTGCCTCGGTCGCCTGCAGCGCGGCCAGCAGCTGGGGCACCAGCACATGCGGGATGACACTGCTGAACCAGGAACCCGGACCGAGCACCACGAGGTCTGCCGACATGATGGCGTCGACGGCCTGCCGGGTCGCCGGCGGATCGCCCGGCAGCAGCCGGACCCTGCGCACCTTGCCCGGTGTGGTGGCGACCGCGACCTGACCGCGGATCACGCGGCTCATCCGCGGATCGGCCTCGAGCCCCGACACGTCGGCCTCGATCTGCAATGCGATGGGACACATCGGCAGCACGCGGCCCTTGACCCCGAGGATCCGGCCCAGCTCGTCGAGCGCGGCGACCGGGTCGGCCAGGACCTCATTGAGGCCGGCGAGCAGGAGATTGCCGATCGGATGACCGGCCAGCGCGCCGCTGCCGTTGAACCGGTGCTGGATGATGGTGGCCCACAACTGCCCGTGTGGACTGTCGGATGCCAAGGCCGCCAACGCCATTCGCAGATCACCCGGGGGCACGATGTCCAGTTCGGAGCGCAGCCGGCCCGAGGAACCGCCGTCATCGGCGACGGTGACGACAGCGGTGACATGCGGCGTCAGCCGGCGCGCCGCGGACAGCGTCGCGTACAAGCCGTGCCCGCCGCCGAGCGCCACGATGCGTGCGGGAGCCCGATCTTCCGTCATTCGCGCCCCAGATCCCGGTGCAGCACGCGCACGGTCAGGTGGTCACCGCCACGCAGCCGGCCCGCCAGCGCTTCGGCGATCGCGACACTGCGATGCTTGCCGCCGGTGCAGCCGATGGCCACGGTCATGTAGCGCTTCCCCTCCCTGCGATAGCCGTCGATCACAACCCCCAGCAGCCGATGGTAGGTGTCCAGGAACTCGGCGGCGCCCTCTTGTCCCAGCACGTAGTCCCGAACCGCCGGATGCTGCCCGGTATGGGGCCGCAACTCGTCGACCCAATGCGGATTCGGCAGGAACCGGACATCCATCACGGTGTCGGCGTCCATCGGCAGACCATATTTATAGCCGAAACTCTCGACGGTCACGCTCGTGCCGGCGACAGCCTCCCCGCTGAAGGCGCGCTCGATGCTGGCGCGCAACGCCGGCACCGGCAGCGTCGACGTGTCGATGATCAGATCGGCCGTGGCGCGCACCGACTCCAGCAATCTCCGTTCGGCGGCAATGCCTTCCGCGAGCGTCTGGTTGCCCTGCAGCGGGTGACTGCGCCGGTTCTGCTCGTAGCGGCGCACCAGGATGTCATCGGAGGCCTCCAGGAACAGCACCCGGGGGAACACACTGCGGGTCGCCAATTCCCGGCGCACGAAATCGAGGTCGCCCGTGAAGCCGCGCGAACGGACGTCCATCACCACGGCCAGCTTGGTGATGCGCGAACCGGCGGCCAGACCCAGCTCGACCATCCGGGTGATCAACTCCGGGGGCAGATTGTCGGCGACGTACCAGCCGAGATCCTCGAGCACCTTGGCGGCGGTGCCGCGGCCGGCACCGGACAGACCCGTGACCAGAACCACGTCGATCTCGCCGGCAGCACCGTCCATCTGATCGTCCGTCACGACTTCGTCCGTCCCCCGTTGCTCATCCGCTGGTGCTGCGCGCTCACTGCTCTGTCCGATCATTGCCGATAACCGTCGGCGCCGCCCCCGGTTCCGGCGGGGAATCGGGCCCCGGGGAATCCGAGCGCAGCGCATCCACGACCGCCTGCGCCGTCGCCGCCCCGATGCCCGGCACCGCCGTCAGCTCGTCGACGCCGGCCTCCTTCAACCGTGCCACCGAACCGAAGTGGGTGACCAACGCCTTGCGCCGGTGCTCACCGAGACCCGGGATCGCGTCGAGCACCGACGCCGTCATCCGCTTCGACCGTTTGCTGCGGTGATAGGTGATGGCGAACCGGTGGGCTTCGTCACGCACCCGCTGCAACAGATACAGGCCCTCGCTGTTGCGCGGCATGATCAGCGGGTCCGGCTGCTCGGGGACCCACACCTCTTCCAGACGCTTGGCCAGCCCGATGACCGCCACGTCGGTGACGCCCAGTTCGTCGAGCACCGCGGCCGCCGCGTTCACCTGGGGCGCGCCGCCGTCGACCACGAACAGGTTCGGCGGATAGGCGAAACGCTTTGGCCGCACCGGGGTTTCGGTGGCGTCGGTCACGTCGGCGTTCTCCAGCACCTGGGTATCGGCGACATGGCGCGCGAAGCGCCGGCGGGTGACCTCGGCGATGGACGCGACGTCGTCGGACCGGCCGTCGCCGGCGGCCTCCCGGATCGCGTAGTGCCGGTAGTCGGACTTGCGCGGCAACCCGTCCTCGAACACCACCAGCGAGGCCACCACGTCGGTGCCCTGCACGTGGCTGATGTCGACGCACTCGATGCGCAGCGGCGCGTCGTCCAACTCCAGCGAGTCCTGAATGCTCTGCAATGCTTCCGATCTGGCGTTGAAGTCACCGGCCCGCTTGAGCTTGTGCTGCGCCAGCGCGTCCTGCGCGTTGCGCTGCACGGTGTCGGCCAGGGCGCGCTTGTCGCCACGTTGCGCCACGCGCAACTGCACCCGCGACCCCCGCAGGCCCGACAACCAGTCGGCGAGTTCGCCGGCGTTGTCCGGAAGTACCGGCACCAGAACCTCTTTCGGTACCGGGTTGGTGGTCTCGTCGGTCGGTCCGGCGCCGCGCAGCTCGGCCTGATCGCCGTAGAACTGCGTGAGGAACTGGCTCACCAGATAGTCCTCACCGGACTCCCCCGGCTCGCCCGACTTCTCGATGACCCAGCCGCGCTGACCGCGGACCCGGCCGCCCCGGACGTGGAAGACCTGCACGGCGGCTTCCAGGTCGTCGTCGGCGAAGGCCACCACGTCGGCGTCGGTGCCGTCACCGAGCACGACGGCCTGCTTCTCCAGTGCCCGCTTGAGCGCCGAGATGTTGTCGCGCAGCCGCGCGGCGCGCTCGAACTCCAATTCCTCGGCGGCCTCGGCCATCTGCTGTTCCATGTCCCGCGCCAGCCGGTCGGTCTTGCCGGCCAGGAAGTCGCAGAAGTCCTCGACGATCTTGCGGTGCTCGGCGGCGGTCACCCGGCCGACGCACGGTGCCGAGCACTTGTCGATGTAGCCCAACAGGCAGGGCCGCCCGATCTGGTTGTGCCGCTTGAACACTCCGTTCGAGCAGGTGCGCGCCGGGAACACCCGGGTGAGCAGATCCAGCGTCTCGCGGATGGCCCAGGCGTGCGAGTACGGACCGAAGTACCGGACGCCCTTGCGGCGCGGACCGCGGTAGACGAACAGCCGCGGGTACTCCTCATTGAGGGTCACCGCCAGCACGGGGTACGACTTGTCGTCGCGGTACCGGATGTTGAAGCGCGGATCGAATTCCTTGATCCAGTTGTATTCCAGCTGCAGCGCTTCGACTTCGGTCGTGACGACCGTCCACTCGACACTGCCGGCCGTCGTCACCATCTGCCGGGTCCGCGGCGCGAGCGCCGACAGGTCGGCGAAGTACGAGTTCAGCCGACTGCGCAGGCTCTTGGCCTTGCCGACGTAGATGACCCGACCGTGCGGATCCCGGAACCGGTACACCCCCGGCTCCAACGGGATGGTCCCCGGCGCAGGCCGGTACGTCGATGGATCAGGCACCGTTACAGGTTAGTTCGGCCGGCTGACAGCATCGATGAGCTCGCAGAACGCCGCGGCCTTGGCCACGTAGTTCGCGTACAGGTCGTAGCTCGCCGCGCCCGGCGACAGCAGCACGGCCGTCACCCCCGGCACGGCGGCCGCGACCTGCACCGCCGCCTGCAGACTGTCCACGGGGTGCACCGACGCGGGCCGCGCCGCGGCGAAGCGGCGGCCGATCGCGGTCCCGTTGGTCGGTCCCTGGATGAGGTGAACGTCACGTGCGCCCGAGAGCAGATAGTCGTCGATCTGGTCGTAGTCGAGCTGACGGTCCATGCCGCCGACGATGAGCGCCACCCGGTCGTCGGGCCGCATGGAGCGCAGGGCCGCGACCACGCTCTCCCCCGTGGTGGCCAGGGTGTCGTCGATCCAGCGCACGTCCCCGGTGCGGCGCACGACCTGCAGCCGGTGCGGGAGGGCCTCGAATGTCGTTACCGCGCCGAGGAATTCGTCCTCGGTCACAGCCCGGCCGAGCACTTCTGCCGCCGCGGCGGCAGCCAGGGCGCCGTTGACGACGTTGTGCTCGTAGGCCATGACGTAGTCACCTTCGGGACGCGTCACGTCCGCCGGGTCGACGGTGCGCACCACCGGCGGCAACGCGATGCCCAGCCGCTCGAGGGCGGCCAGCACCTGTGGCGTGGTGACCAGGACCTCACCGCCGTGGGCGAAGATGTTGGCTTTCGCGCCGTGGTAGGCGTCGATGTCGCCGTGCCAGTCGAGGTGGTCCTCGAAGAGGTTGGTGATCACCGAGATCCGCGGTGACGCCGTCACCAGTGCCAACTGCTGGCTGGACAGCTCGGCGACCACGACGGCGTCCGGTCCCGGATCCAGGTCCGACAGCGGGGTGCCGATGTTGCCCGCGACGACGGCATCGGCGTCGAGCCGGCACAGCAGGTGCGACAGGAACGATGCGGTGGTGCTCTTGCCCTTGGTCCCGGTGACGCCGACGGTCTGCGCGGCGTACCGGCGCAGATACCAGTCGGCGGCACTCGACAGCGTGGCGCCGGCGGCGCGTAACTCGGCGAAAAATGGCTGGTGCCAAGGTATTCCGGGGCTGAGGAAGACGACGTCGGAGTCCGCAAGGCGGGTCAGGTGTTCGGCGCCGCGCCACAGGTTGAGGTTGGCGATGTCGGTCGGTGCGTCCAGGGTGCCGCGGCCGGCGTCGTCGACGGCGTCGATCCGCGCCGCTCCCGCGGCAGCCGCGGTCCGGGCCAGCGACTGGCCCTCCTTGCCGAAACCCCAGATGCCGACGGTGGCACCCGAAAGTTGCGGGCGCTGTGCCGTCATGGCCGCGCGTCCAGGGCGGCTCGGTAACGCTCGGGCACGTACTGCACCGCCGGGCTGTCGTCGTGGTCGGCGGCGACGCGCTCCAGATCGGCTCGCGCACTGCGGAACTGCTCGACCAGCGGCAGGCCGGCCCAGGCCTCGTCGTCGAGGATCGTCAGCATCGACTCGGCGGCCTCGTAGTACTCACCGACGCACTCGAACGGCTTGTGCGCGCCCACCCCGAGGATGTCCTCGAACTCGGCACGGCTGTCGGTGCCCTCGAACAGGTTTCGGCCGAAGATCGCCTCGACCTCGGCGCGGCCCAGCCGCGGCGCCATCAGCACGAAGACGAACTGGCACTTCGGGCAGTGCCCGCACCAGGTGGCGCCGCGGCGGCCGGCGTCGAGCGCGAACGGCCGGTTGCAGCTGATGAACGCGCGGAAATACTGCGGGCTGGCGGCGAACCGGTCGGCGATCTGCGACTCCGACAGGCCACGCAGCAGCGAGAAGTACCGGTCCGGGTTCAGTCCGTACGCGGCGAGGGTGTCGCGTAACAGCGTCTCGTAGGTGACGCTCTTGGACCACTGGTGGTTGATGTCCTGGCCCATCCATTCGACATTGCCGACGTTGGACGAGCGTTCGTTGGACAGCACGACCGGCCCCAGGCCGTTGGCGTCGGCCACGATGAGGCCGATGATGCTGTTGATCGCGGTGACCGGGATGTGCCCGTTGTAGGCGCCGGCGGCGTTGACGTCGATGAGCGTGCGGTCGATGGTCCGCATGACGCGCACGTGCGGCAGCCCGCTGATCTCGACACACCGGTCGATCGGGTCGAACTTGTTGACGTTGAACAACACCGGCCGCAGCGGCGCGAGCGCTTCGATGGTCACCACCGAGTCCTTGCCGCCGCCGACCGGCACCAGCGGCGCCGCGTCGGGATTCCAGGTATCCGCCCGCGGCTCGCCGATCTCGGCACGGTCGCCGGTGATCTCCGGGCTCAGTGCGCCCGGGAGGTTGTTGCGGTACGCGTACTCACCCAGGCCACCTGCCAACACCTGCCGCAGATATTCGCGTTCGAAATCGTAAGTCGGGAAGGCGATTTCGATCTGCGGCGGCGCTGCCGCCTTGTAGTAGCTCAACGAGCAGGTCAGCGTCAGGAGGCGCAGCAGCCGGTCGTCGGGCCGGCCACCGCCCAGGGTGTCGCCGAAATCGACGGTCTCGGCGAAGCTGACATCGTCGGCGGAGTCGGCCCCGCACATGGTGTAGCGCCCGTGGAACACACCGCCCTCGATGTCGTAGCCGTCGATGCGGAACGACTTGTAGGACTGTGGGACAAAAGGTTCGGTCACAGCTGCTCCAGGAACGGCGGGTGGGCGGGATCAACGGGGACGGCATGGTCGCCGAGTTGTGCGACCGGGTGGGTGCGGTACTGCGGCGAGATCCACCAGGCGCGCAGTACCTGGTCGGCGGGCACCGAAGCACGGCGCTCGACACCGCGCACGACGCCACACGTCTGCAGCTGGTCCACCAACGAGACCGGCTCCGGATTCTCGACGCCGACCAGTTCGGCGCCGATGTCGAGGAGCAACGCGCCGACCACGGCCGGCGTGATCTCGGGACCGGGTGCGATGCCGTCCACGCAGCCCTGTTCGGCCAGCCGGCGCAGCAGCAGGTCCACGGTGCCCAGGCTGGTCGTCCGGGCCGCCATCCGCAGCCACGGCTCGTCCGTCGCCGCCGGCGGGGTCCAGCCGCTGTCGCGCCATCCGATGCGTACCGGCTTCGGCGTGCAGACCTGCGAGGGCAGGCCCGTCACCGCGCACCGGCCGCCGTCGGTGATCGTGACCGTGGCGGCGACCAGTCCCGGCAGGGTCGAGAAGGAAGCCAGCGCGGCGTCCAGATCGGCGCGGGCAGGCATGGTCAGCCCGAAGTAGTCCGCGGGTTCGGCGAGGTGCTGCCACAGCGACGGGGTGTCGACGGTCCGGCCCTGGTAGATCGGCACGGTCACCGTCGGGTACGCACCGAGGCGGCCGACCAGTTCATCGGGTGCGATCGCCACGGCGTCGGGCGGCGAAGGCATGCGAAAATCGGTCACTATCAGCAAATTCTATCCCATGGGAGGGAGCACCCAGGTGGGGGTGATCCGGCTCACCGAAGCCGACTGGCGGGTGTTCGCGGCGCTGCGGCTGCGCGCGCTGGCCGATTCCGCGGGCACCGACGATGCCGAGTACCGCGCCGAGATGAGCTTCACCGGGACGCAGTGGCGCCGTCGCCTGCGGGCGCACGCGCAGTTCGCCGTGGCTCAGGAGGACCAGCTGGTGGGCCTGATCGCGGCACATCGGGCCAGCCCGAGCTCGGTGTACCTGTACTCGCTGTGGACCGATCCGGTCGCCCGCGGCCGCGGGGTGGCGCGCACTCTGTTGACCGCGGCCATCGACTGGGGTCGCGGTCTGGGAGCGCGCACCGTGACGCTGCGGGTGCACCGCGACAACACCGCCGCGCTCGGGGTCTATCGCGCCTTCGGATTCGTCGCCACGGCCGACCCGGCGGAGGGTTCCCGAAGCCCGGGCCCGGCAGACGAACTCACGATGTCTTTGACGCTGAGCTGAGGTCCGGGCGGTATTTCGCGACCAGCTCCCGAAGCCGGTCCATCGCGTCGACGGCCCGCGCCTTGTCGACGGTCTGGATGGCCATGATCGGGACGTACTCGTCGTCGGGCAGATCCACCCGCGCCCAGCGGGCGCCCAGCGGGAACGACACCCCGACGATGTCGGACCAGGCAATCGTCTTGTCGCTCAAGACGTTACGGACGACGATGCCGGCCGGGCCGACCCGCAGCCGGGACCGTGTCGGCAACAGCACCGCACCGGCGAGGATGACACCGAGCAGCGCCATGGACACCTGGTCGGCGGTCTGGAAGATCACCCCGGTGGCACCGATTTTGAGCAGCGCCCCCACCGTGACGTGCACGGCGATGATGACGGCGGCCGCCGCGTACGCGACGTACTTCACGCGCTGCGGCCGGACCTCCAGGTCCCAGCTGCCGGTTTCCTTCGTCATCGACGCAGGTCGCGCAGCGTGATCGCGGTGGCGAGGGCCGCCGACGCGGCCTGCTCACCCTTGTCCTCGGCCGAGCCGGGCAGGCCCGCACGGTCGATGGCCTGCTCTTCGGTGTTGACCGTCAGCACACCGTTGGCGACCGGTGTCGACTCGTCGAGCGACACCCGCGTGAGGCCCTGCGTGACGGCGTCGCACACGTAGTCGAAATGCGGTGTGCCACCGCGGATCACCACACCCAGCGCGATCACCGCGTCGTGGTTCTTGGCCAATTCCTGTGCCACAACCGGGATTTCGATGGCACCGAGCACGCGGACCACGGTCGGTTCGGCGATACCCGATGCGGTGGCGACCCGGAGGGCGCCGTCGAGCAGCGCGTCACAGATCTTGGTGTGCCACGTGCTGGCGACGATGGCCAGCTTGATCCCGGACGCGTCGAGCGCCGGCATGTCCGGCACACCGACACCACTCATTTACCTTCTCCGTCTGTTGCGTCACCGGCGAAATCGTCGAGGCCGATGAGGTCGTGGCCCATCCGGTCCCGCTTGGTCATCAGGTACCGGATGTTGTCGGCGTTGGGGCCGATGGGCAGCGGCACGCGTTCGATGATGTGCAGCCCGTAGCCGTCCAGGCCGACGCGCTTGGCCGGGTTGTTGGTCAGCAGCCGCATGGAGCGGATGCCGAGGTCGACCAGGATCTGCGCGCCGATGCCGTAGTCGCGGGCGTCGGCGGGCAGGCCCAGCTCGAGGTTGGCGTCGACGGTGTCGGCGCCGGCGTCCTGCAACTGGTAGGCCTGCAGCTTGTGCAGCAGGCCGATGCCGCGGCCCTCGTGTCCGCGCATGTACAGCACCACGCCGCGGCCTTCGTTGGCCACCATCTCCATGGCGGCGTCGAGCTGGGGGCCGCAGTCGCAGCGCCGCGAGCCGAACACGTCACCGGTCAGACACTCGGAGTGCACGCGCACCAGCACGTCGTCACCGTTCTCCGGGGAAACCTCGCCGCGCACCAGCGCCACGTGCTCGACGTCCTCGTACATGCTGGTGTAGCCGACGGCCCGGAATTCGCCGTGCCGGGTCGGGATCCGGGCCTCGGCGACGCGCTCGATGTGCTTCTCGTGCTTGCGGCGCCATTCGATGAGGTCGGCGATGGAGATCAGCGCCAGGTCGTGGTCGTCGGCGAAGACGCGCAGCTCGTCGGTCTGGGCCATGGAGCCCTCGTCCTTCTGGCTGACGATCTCGCAGATCGCGCCGGCGGGCTGCAGACCGGCCAGCCGGGCCAGGTCGACGGCGGCCTCGGTGTGGCCGGGGCGGCGCAGCACGCCACCGTCCTTGGCGCGCAACGGGACTACGTGTCCGGGTTTGGTGAAGTCGTCCGCGACGGCGTCCGGATCGGCCAGCAGCTGCATGGTCTTGGCGCGGTCGGAAGCCGAAATGCCGGTTCCCACACCCTTTTTCGCGTCCACCGTGACGGTGTAGGCAGTGCCGTGCTTGTCCTGGTTCACCGCGTACATCGGCAGCAGGCCCAGCTTGTCGCAGATGGCGCCGTCGAGCGGCACACACAGGTAGCCCGAGGTGTAGCGGACCATGAAGGCCACCAGTTCCGGCGTCGCCTTCTCCGCGGCGAAGATCAGATCGCCTTCGTTCTCGCGATCTTCGTCGTCAATGACGACGACAGCCTTGCCCGCCGCGATATCGGCTATCGCCCGCTCGACGGAATCAAGCCTCGTCATCTCCACCACCCTTGCCGTGGCCACATCAGGGCCATGTTGATCACCTACCAGTATGAACCACTGGTACGGGCCGACTTACTCCCGCCGGTCCGCTCAGCGGACACGGTAGAACCGGGCGCTACTGCGCCGGGCCGAGCAGCCGTTCGACGTATTTGGCGATGACGTCCACTTCCAGGTTCACGGTGGTCCCGGCCGGGGCGCGGCCGAGCGTCGTCAGCTGCAACGTCGTTGGAATCAGAGAGATTTCGAACCAGTCGCCCTGCTCGTCTCGGCCCAGGCCGGACACCGTCAGCGAAACCCCGTCGACGGTGATGGAGCCCTTCTCGACCACGTACCGGGCCAGCTGCGGCGGCAGCGCGATGCGCACGACCTCCCAGTGCTCGGACGGTGTGCGCGACAACACAGTGCCGGTGCCGTCCACATGACCCTGCACGATGTGCCCGCCCAGGCGGCTGTTGATCGCCGCGGCGCGCTCCAGGTTCACCCGGCCGCCGACTTCGACGCCGGCGAGGCTCGACCGGTTCAGGGTCTCGGCCATCACGTCGGCGGAGAACGCGCCGTCGGGCAGCACGTCCACGACCGTCAGGCAGACGCCGTTCACCGCGATCGAGTCACCATGCCCGGCATCGGTGGTGACCAAGGGGCCGCGGATGACGAACCGCGCCGCGTCGGCCAGTTGGTCCTTGCTGACGATCTCGCCGAGCTCTTCGACAATGCCGGTGAACATGGGCCTCAGCCTAGCTATTGGCGCCGGGCCGGCCGATCGAGGCAACTTGTTGGTCGGGCGCACCTATTACGATGCAGGACATGCAGACGCGCAAACGCTCCGCCATGCTTGTTTCCCTACTCTCCACCGTGATGGCCGGGGTGCTCCTGGTCTCCGGATGTTCGAAGTCCGAGGCCCCCTCGACGCCGCTGCCCGACGCCGCAGCGCTGCTCAAGCAGTCCGCGGACACCACCCGCGGCCAGCAGAGCGTGCACCTGGTCCTGACGGTCAACGGCAAGATCGCCAAGCTGACGGTCACCAAGCTGACCGGTGACATGACGCTCACCCCCGCCGTCGCCGGCCAGGGCAAGGCCAACCTCTCGGTGGGCGGCATGGGCGTCCAGGACGCGCCGTTCGTCGTCTACGACAACCACCTGTACGCCTCGCTGTCGTCCGGTGGCCCGCTGTCCGACTTCGGCCCCGCCGACGCCATCTACGACATCTCGGCGATCCTGCGCCCGGAGACCGGCCTGGCCAACATCCTGGACAACTTCACCGACGCCAAGGCCGTGGGCCGCGAGGACATCAACGGCGTGAAGACCGTCAAGGTCACCGGCACCGTCAGCGCCGAGGCCGTCAACAAGATCGCCCCGCAGCTGAAGGTCACCACCGCGCTGCCGGGCACCGCCTGGATCGAAGAGGGCGGCAACCACCAGCTCGCGCAGGCGCAGCTGGAGACGAGCCCGGGCAACAACCTGCAGATGACGCTGACGGACTGGGGTAAGCCGGTCACCGTCAACAAGCCCGACGTTCAGTAATGGCCGGGGGTAGCAACCGCCACGTCGCCATAGCCGCGGGCAGTCTCGCGGTCCTGCTCGGCGCGCTCGACACCTACGTCGTCGTGACGATCATGACCGACATGATGAAGGACCCGCCGGACGGGATCGGCATCCCGATCAACAAGATCCAGCAGGTCACGCCCGTCGTCACGTGGTACCTGCTGGGCTACATCGCGGCGATGCCGCTGCTGGGCCGGGCGTCCGACCGGTTCGGCCGCAAGCTGGTGCTCCAGGCGAGCCTCGCGCTGTTCGCGGTCGGCTCGATCGTCACGGCGATGGCCGGCATGTTCATCCCGGCGAACGAGCTGATCGAGCCGCTCAATCAGCTGATCGTCGGCCGCACCATCCAGGGTGTGGCGAGCGGCGCGCTGCTGCCGGTGACGCTGGCGCTGGCGGCCGACCTGTGGGCCGCGCGCAACCGCGCCGGCGTGCTCGGTGGCATCGGTGCCGCGCAGGAGCTGGGCAGCGTGCTCGGCCCGCTGTACGGCGTCGCCGTGGTGTGGCTGCTGCACGACTGGCGGGATGTCTTCTGGATCAACGTGCCGCTGACCCTCGCGGCCATCGTGATGATCCACTTCAGCCTGCCGTCACGCATCGAGACCGAGAAGCCCGAGAAGATCGACGTCCTGGGCGGCGTGCTGCTCGCCGTCGCCCTGGGATTGGCGACGTGGGGCCTGTACAACCCCAACCCCGACGGCAAGCAGGTGCTCCCGGAAAACGGCCCGCCGTTGCTGATCGCCGCCGCGGTCGTCGCGGTCGCGTTCTTCGTGTGGGAGAAGATGGCCCGCACCAAGCTGATCGATCCGGTGGGCGTGCACTTCCGGCCGTTCCTGGCGGGCCTGGCGTCGTCGCTGTGCGCGGGCGCGGCGCTCATGGTCACGCTGGTGAACGTCGAGTTGTTCAGCCGCGGTGTGCTCGGCATCGACCAGGCGCATGCGATCTTCAAGCTCGCGTGGTTCCTGGGTGCGCTGCCTGTCGGCGCGCTGGTCGGCGGGTGGATCGCCACCCGGATCGGCGACCGGATCGTCGCGTTCGTCGGTCTGCTCATCGCAGCCGCCGCGTATCTGCTGGTCTCGCACTGGGACATGAACGTGCTGGAAGCCACCCACGACCTCGCGATCGTGAAGCTCCCGACACTGCCGACCGATCTGATCATCGCCGGCCTGGGCTTGGGTCTGGTCATCGGACCGCTGACGTCGGCGACGCTGCGCGTGGTCCCGACGGCGCAGCACGGCATCGCCTCGGCGGCGGTCGTGGTGTCCCGCATGATCGGCATGCTGATCGGTATGGCGGCGCTGTCCGCATGGGGTCTGTACAAGTTCAACCAGAACCTGGCCGCCCTGCCGCCGGCCAAGGGCGGCAGTCTTGCCGACGCCGCGGAGCAGATCGCCAAGAACGTGAAGACCGCCTACACCATGCAGTACAGCTCGATCTTCCTGATCACCGCGATCGTGTGTGTGGTGGGTGCGCTGGCCGGTCTGCTGATCGCCGGTCGCCACGAGCAGGCCGAGGAGCCCGAGACCGCTCCCGAGGTCGATCCCGCGCCGGTGGCGTAGGCCGTAACGACAACGGAGCCGCAGAGTCGATCGACTCTGCGGCTCCGTTGTCTCGGCGTTGTATCGGCCGTCAGCGGCAGCGCACTAGCACCGCTCTACGCCCGGGCGCATCAGCACCACGTTGTCCGGGATGTACGCCGGGGTCGGCGCGGGCGCCGGATCCGGGTGGGATCCGTTCGCGTGGGCCGCGAGGCGTTCCAGCGCGACGTCCACGGCTTCGTCGAACTCTTCGACGACACTCAGCACCGCCCGTAGGGGCCGGCGGAACATCATGTCCCGGATGCCATCTTCACTCGGACGGAAGCTGAGCCAGTCCTGCAGTGCAGTCATGCTCTTATCCTTTGCTCGTGATCACCTTCGCTCTAACGACATCGGTGAGCGCGATATTTCAGCCGGATCCAGATGATCCGGTGTCTGCCCTCAATTTTACGGATGCGAAATCGCGGCCTCCTGCGCGAATGTCGCGGCGTTGATCTCGAAGTGGTAACGATTAGCAAAACTAAAGATGGGCCGCGGTGAGCCCACTCACATTGAGCGTCACGGTGAATCGCACATCTCAGCCACAATCGGGAATCAGTTCGGGCCTTCAGACCCGCCGTACGCCTGCGCCGAACCGCCGCGCACGGCGCGAAAAGTTCGCTGGAAGCGCCCGAGCAATCAGTTCGGCACGAGACTGAGCCGCACGTCGGCCCCGACGGTCTCGACGCCGTCGAAACGCCAGCGGCGGGCCTGCGACATGGTCGACACCCCGGCGTCGTCGATCGCCGTGATGGGTCCGCCCAGCAGCGTCGGCGCCAGATACGCCAGAATCCGGTCCACGAGTCCCGCCCGGACGAATGCCCCGGCCAGCGTCGGCCCGCCTTCCAGGATCACATCGGTGCGGTCCGACAGCGCCCGCAGCACCTCGAGCGGATCGTGCGTCCTGATCACCATGGTCCGGGAATCATCGTTCAGGACGTTGGCCTCCGACGAGATTTCGCGTTCCCCGACCACCACCCGCAGCGGCTGACGGGGCGCCGGGGTGCCGTCGGACAGCCGGGCGGTCAATGTCGGGTCGTCGGCCAGCACCGTCCCCGTGCCGACGACGATGGCGTCGGCCGCCGCGCGGTGCCGGTGCACGTCGGCCCGGGCGGCGGGGCCCGTGATCCACTGGCTGGTGCCGTCGGCGGCGGCGCTGCGCCCGTCGAGGCTGGCCGCGAACTTCCACGTCACATGGGGTCGGCCGGTGCGCTGACGGTGCAGCCATTCGCGCAGCGGCCCGCCGCTGACCTCGTCGGCGAGAACACCCGAAGTCACCGTCACGCCGGCATCGGTCAGCCGCTGGGCGCCGCCCGCGGCCACCGGATTGGGGTCGGCCACGGCGAACACCACGGCCGCCACCCCGGCGTCCAGCAGCGCGTCCACGCACGGGCCGGTGCGGCCCTGGTGGTTGCACGGCTCGAGCGTCACCACGGCGGTGCCGCCCGCGGCGCGGGTACCGGCCCGCCGCAGCGCCATGACCTCGGCGTGCGCCTCCCCCGGCGGCTGGGTCCCGCCGACACCGGCCACTTCGCCGTCACGGTCCAGGATCACCGCGCCGACCGGCGGGTTCGGGTACGTCGTGCCTTTGACCGCGTCGGCCTGGCCGATGGCCAGCCGCATGGCCGCTTCGATGGCCTCCGGCGTCACAGCACCAGATGCGGTGACGCGGCCGCGGCCTGACGCCGCAGGGATTCCACCGCGGCACCCGGATCCGCCGCGTTGTACACCGCGGAGCCGGCGACGAAGCAGTCCACGCCGGCCGCGGCGGCGGCTTCGATGGTGTCGTCATTGATGCCGCCGTCGATCTCGACGACCAGGGTGAGCTCACCGGAGTCGACGAGGTTGCGGACCAGCGCCACCTTCGGCAGCACCTCGGCGATGAACTTCTGGCCACCGAAGCCCGGCTCGACCGACATCACCAGCAGGGTGTCGAAGTCACGCAGGATTTCCAGGTAGGGCTCGATCGGGGTGCCGGGCTTGACGCTCAGGCCCGCCTTGGCGCCGGCCGCGCGGATGTCGCGGGCGACGGAGATCGGGTCGTCGGTGGCCTCGGCGTGGAACGTCACGTTGTAGGCGCCGGCCTCGGCGTACGACGGAGCCCAGCGCTTGGGGTCCTCGATCATCAGATGGCAGTCCATCGGGATGTCGGTGACTTTCAGCAGGCTCTCGACGACCGGCAGACCCAGCGTCAGGTTGGGGACGAAATGGTTGTCCATGACGTCGACGTGCAGCCAGTCGGCGCCCTCGACCGCCGCGGTCTCGTCGGCGAGCCGGGCGAAGTCGGCCGAAAGGATGGACGGGGCGATCAGTGGTCCTGCCATGGCGGTCAGACTACTTTGAGCGCGGCCGCGAACATCGCATCGGTGCCATGCCGATGTGGCCATAACTGCACATGTGGTCCGGGTCCCAGCCGGTCCGCCGGCGCGAACAGCGGGCGGGTGTCGATCTGTTCGACCGGCTGACGGCGCACCGCGTCGGCGATCACCCCGACAGTCTCGGCCAGGTGCGGCGAACAGGTCGCGTACAGCACCACACCGCCCGGGCGGGTGAGTTTGATTGCCGCAGCGAGCAATTCACGCTGCAGCCGGGCGAGGCCGGGCACGTCCGACGGCTGCCGGCGCCACCGCGCCTCGGGCCGGCGGCGCAGCGCACCCAGACCGGTGCACGGGGCGTCGACCAGGACCCGGTCGAAGGATCCGGGCGCCAGGCCCGACTCACGGCCGTCGACCCGGAGGACCTCGACCCCCATGCCGGCGGTGTTGCGCTCCACCAGATCGGCACGGTGTTCCGTCGGCTCGACGGCGGTCACCGTGGCGCCGCACTGCGCGGCGATGGCCGCCAGCATCGCGGTCTTGCCGCCGGGACCCGAACACAGGTCCAGCCACCGGCTGTCGTTGCCCTCCACCGGCACCTCGGTCAGTGCGCGGGCCACCAGTTGGCTGCCCTCGTCCTGCACCTGCGCCAGGCCGTCGCGGATCGGGTCCAGCTGGCCGGGGTCGCCGCCGGGCAGATACACCGCGTACGGCGAGAAGCGGCCGACGTCGCCGCCGATCGCCGCGGCCAGCTCCTCGGCACTGATCTCTCCCGGACGGGCCGCGAGGTGCACGACGGGGCGTTCGTCGTCGCTGGTGAGCATCGCGTCGAGCTCCCCCGCGTCGGCGCCGAGGGCGTCGGCGAAGGACTGCGCCACCCAGCGCGGGTGCGCATGGGTGAACGCGGTGTGGCCGATCGGGTCGGCGGCGGCCGACGGCGCGAGCTCGGCGACCCAGGCGGCCTCGTCCTTGCTCGCGATGGCGCGCAGCACGCCGTTGACGAAACCCGCACGCACCGAATCGAATTCGATGCCGGCCTGCTCGACGGTCGTGTCCACCGCGGCGTGGGCGTCGACGCGGGTGCGGAGCAGCTGATAGGCGCCGAGCCGCAGCAGATCCAGCAGAACCGGGTCGATCCGGTCGGTGGGGCGCCCGGCGGCACTCTCGATCACCGTGTCCAGCAGCCCGACGCAGCGGCAGGTGCCGTAGGTCAGTTCGGTGGCGAAGGCCGCGTCGCGGCCGGTGATGTCGCGCTCGCGCAGGATGGCCGGCAGCGCGAGGTTGGCGTAGGCGTCGCGCTGCGACACCGCGCGCAGCACGTCGAACGCGGCGCGGCGGGCCGGATCGAGCGGCTTGCGGCGCGGGCCGCGGGGGGCCTGTGCCCGGGCCGCCGGCTGCCGGTGGCCGCCGCCGGTACGCCCCTGGTTGTTCGGCCGGCCCTGCCGTCCGCCTCGTCCGCTCCGTTCGGTCACCGGGCCACCACACCTTCGTCCAGCCGGGCACCGCGCGCCCAGTCCGCCGCATTCATCAGTTTCTTCCCCGGCGGTTGCACCATGCCCAGGCGCACCGGAGTGCTGCCGGTGCCGACCAGCACGCCGGATTTCTGCACGCGAATTACCCCGGGCGCCAACGGTTCTGCTTCGACCGGGACCACCGGCCCGAGTTTCACCCGCAGGTCGCCGATCTCGGTCCAGGCACCCGGGTTCGGCGTGACCGCGCGGATGCGGCGGTCGACGACGTGCGCGGGCAGGTCCCAGCGCACGCGCGCGTCCTCGACGGTCACCTTGGGTGCGATAGTCACGCCCTCGGCGGGCTGCGGCACCGCGGTCAGCTCGCCGTCCTCGACACCGTCGAGCGTCGTCTCCAGCAGACCGGCGCCGGCGTCGGCCAGACGGGCCAGCAGGTCGCCCGCGGTGTCGATGGGCCGCACCGCCTCGGTCAGCACGCCGTACACGGGCCCGGAGTCCAGGGCCCGTTCGATCTGGAACGTGGTGGCGCCGGTCACCTCGTCGCCCGCGGCGATGGCGGCCTGGACCGGGGCGGCGCCGCGCCACGCCGGCAGCACCGAGAAGTGCAGGTTGATCCAGCCCAGCCGGGGCACCGCCAGCAGCTCGTCGCGCAGCAGCGCACCGTAGGCGACGACGGCGCAGCAGTCGGGGGCCAGCGCGGCGAGTTCGGCGACGAACTCGGGCTCGTTGGGCTTGGCCGGACGCAGCACCGGAATGCCTTCGGCCAGAGCAAGTTCCGCGACCGGGGACGGCGCGGGCTTGCCACGGCGACCGGAGGCCGCGTCAGGACGGGTCAGCACCGCGACCACCTCGTGGCGGGGCGACGCGATGAGCCGACGCAACGACGGCAGCGCGGGTTCCGGGGTTCCGGCGAAGACGATACGCACGATCCACCAGGCTACTTGTGCGGCGGCCGAACCTACTCATCCGATGTGCAGCGGATCGATCTGCACCCGCACCGGCGTCTGATCGTGGCGGGCGCTGAGCACGCCGGTCGCCCGGCGCAGGGCCGCCGCGAGCACCAGCCCGCGATCACGCGAGACCCGCACCAGCATGCGGTGCACGGGAGCGTCCGGGTCCACTCCGGGTGGACGACGGGCGCCGAACGGCAGGTCGACCGGACCCAGCACCTCGGCATCGGGCGGCAGGGCGGCGGCCTCCAGCAGCGCGTCGGCCGCCTCCGGGACACCGTCGACGGCAGCGAGATGCACCGCGGGGGGCAGCCCGACCTCGGTACGGCCGTCGAGCTCGGACTCCGCGTGCCCGACGGGGTCCCAGCGCACCAGCGCCTGCACCGTCGGGATCGACGATTCGGCCACCACCGCGACGGTGCCCCCGGCCGCGCGGTCGAGCACCATGGCCGCTGCCGACATCCACCGGCGCAGCGTGTCCTCGGCCGCGCGCAGATCCTGACGGCCCAGTAGCGCCCAGCCGTCCAGCAACAGCGCCGCGCCGTAACCGCCGTCGGCCCGCGGTTCGGCGCCCGGGGTCGCCACCACGACGGCGGCGCGCGCGGGCACCTCGGTCACGACGGCGTCACCGCCGGAGGTGACGACGGGAACGCCCGGGAAGGCCCGGCCCAGCTCCTCGGCGGTGCGCCGGGCCCCGACCACAACCGCGCGTACCGCGTCCGAACCGCACCGGCCGCAGCGCAGCGCGACGTCCTGACGGCCACACCAGCGGCACACCGCGCCGACGGTGTCGCGGTCCGGCAGCGACAGCGGACCGGTGCAGTGGCGGCACCGCGCGATGGTCCGGCATTTACCGCAGGCCAGCGCGGGCACGTAGCCGCGGCGCGGCACCTGGACCAGCACGGGCCGGCCGGCACTCAGCGCCGCCCGGGCCGCGCCGAGGGCCATCGACGGCAACCGCGCGGTGCGGGCGGCGGCGTCGCGTTCGTGGGTGTGGGCATCGTCGTCGAGCGCGACGACGCGTGGCGCTCGGGCGCGCACCACGCTGCGGCCCGCCACCAGGTCGTGCGCCCACTTGCTGCGGACCAGGGCCTGCGCCTCGGCAGTGCGCGCGAAGCCGCCGATGACTGCGCCGCAACGCAATTGGTGCGCCCGCAGCATGGCGACCTCGCGGGCGTGCGGATACGGCGCACGCGGTTCGGCGAGCGAGTCGTCGCCGTCGTCCCATACGACGACGAGCCCGAGGTCGGCGACGGGGGCGAACACCGCGCTGCGGGTGCCGATGACGAGCCGGGCCTGACCGCGCAGCACCGACAGCCAGCGCCGGTAGCGCTGCGACGGGCCGAGGCCGGCGGACAATGCCACGACCCGGGACTCGTCGACGAGCGTCAGCGCCGCGGCGTGGACGGCGTCGACGTCGCGCTGGTCCGGCACGATCAGCAGTGCCGCGCGGCCGGCGTTGACGACGACAGCCGCCGCCTCGCACAGCCGCCGGGCCCAGTCCTCCCCCGGCAGCGCCTGCCACACCGCGCGCGCGGCCCGGCCCTCGGCAAGCGCTTCGAGGAACTGCTCGCCGCGGCCGTACTGCTGCCAGGCGCCGGCGTCGACGTCGCGTGCAACGAACGGCGGAAGCTCCGGCGGCGGTTGCTTCTCCACGGTGGCATGCCGCGGCGGGATGGCCAGGCGCAGCACATCGGGCCGGCTGCCGGCGTACCGGGCGGCCACCGCCTCGGCGAGGCGCTGCACGTCCGGGGTCAGCACCCGTTCGGCCGAGACCACCCGGTCCAGCCAGCCCAGCTTGCCCGAATGATCGGTGTCCGAACGCCTTTCGAGGATGAACGCGTCGACGAGGCGGCCATTGAACCGGACCTTGGCCCGCACGCCCGGCTGGGCGTCGTCGGACAGGTCGGCCGGCACCAGGTAGTCGAACTCGCGGTCCAGATGCGGCACCGACAGCATCGGCAGCACCCGAGCCACGGGCTCGTGCTCGGCCTGCTGTCTGGTGACGGTCACGCAGCCGGTGTAGCAGACGCGGCCGACACCGTCCTGCCGGCGAAGAATCCAGCGGTGATCAGGAGCAACGACGCGGCGTAGGCCCACCAGATCGGGACCGCCAGCGTCTCGTCACCGAGCACGAACTTACTGATGCCGATCATGCCGTCGCTCACCGCGAAGCACAGCGCGCCGAGGGCGGTCCAGCGGGTCGGCAGGTCGGCGAACAGCGCCGTGCACACCATGGCCACCAGTACCGCCATGTACACGGTCACGGGGATGGTCATCTGCTGCGCGACCAGGCTCGGCCAGAACCAGACGATGAGCCCGAGGCAGATGACGACCAGGACCGCGGCGCCGGCGGTGGCCGCCGGGGTGCGGCGGGCCAACGGCAGCAGGGCGGCCAGGAAGCACAGGTGCGCGATCAGGAACGAGCCGAGCCCGAACACGAAGCCCATGGGCCAGCCCGGCACGGCCAGCAGGAAGTCACCACCGGCCGAGAACACCAGTGCGGCGACCAGCCAGTTGCGTTCGCGGACGATCGGATGGCTCGCCGCGGCCGCCGCCAGCAGCAGCGCGGGCAGTGCCTTGACCATGGGCTGCAGGGCGAATTGGCCGATCAGGTCGGCTCCCGACGGCAACCGCAGCGCCGTTGCGATGAGGAAGATGCCATAGCCGGCGGCGATCACGGCGGCCGCCAGCCACAGCCGCCGGCGCGGTGCGTACGGTGAACTCATGTCGGACACTGCGCGTCCCCCGCTCGATCCCATTCTGCAAAAGGTACTGGAAGCGGTTCCGTTCCAATTGACCATGGACGGTGGCGTCGAAGCCGCCCGGGCCCGGTTCCGCGAGCTGCCCCGCAAGGCAGTGTTCCCGGAGGTCCGCGCCGAGGACCGCGTCATCGACGGCGTGCCGGTGCGCGTCTACTGGCCCGCGGACATCGAACCGTCGGCGCCGGTGGTGCTGTTCTTCCACGGCGGCGGCTGGGTGGTCGGCGATCTGGACACCTATGACGGCACCGCCCGCCTGCACGCCGCCGGGGCCGGCGCCGTGGTGGTGTCGGTGGACTACCGGCTCGCTCCCGAGCACCCCTTCCCCGCCGCGGTCGACGACGTCTGGGCCGTGACGCAGTGGGTGGCCGCCCACGCCGACGAGATCGGCGGTGACCCGAATCGTCTTGCAGTGGCCGGTGATTCGGCCGGCGGCAACCTCGCCGCCGTGGTCGCGCAGCTGGCCCGCGATGCCGGCATCACGCTGCGCGCCCAGCTGCTGTGGTACCCCGCGACCACCTGGGACACGTCGCTGCCGTCGTTCACCGAGAACGCCGACGCCCCGGTCCTGGGCCGCGACGCCGTCGGCGGTTTCTCGTTGCTGTATGCCACGGGCGTCGACCTGCGGAACCCACCGGCCGCCCTGGTCCCGGCGCGTGCCGAGTCGCTGGCCGGGCTGGCCCCGGCCTACATCGCCGTCGCCGGATACGACCCACTGCGCGACGACGGCATCCGGTACGGCGAGATGCTCACCGCGGCCGGGGTTTCCGTCGAGGTGCACAACGCCGAGACCCTGGTGCACGGCTACCTCGGGTACCACGGCGTGGTGCCGGCGACGACCGAGGCGACCGACCGCGGAATCGCCGCGCTGAAGGCAGCGTTAGCCTGAGGCATGACCCTGGATGAGAGCGACGCTGTGACGTCCGCTGACCGCCCTGGTATCGACCCGATCCTCAAAGCCCTCCTGGACGCCGTGCCACTGGAGTTCACCATCGACGACGGTGTCGAGGTGGCGCGCGCCAAGATCGCCGCGATGCGGCCGCCGGCGGCGATGCTGCCGGACCTGCGGATCGAGAACCGTACGCTCGATTGCGGTGCGGCAGGCCAGATTCCGGTCCGTATCTACTGGCCGCCCATCGACGGCGAGACCCGGCCGCTGCCCGTCGTGGTCTTCTATCACGGCGGCGGTTGGGCCATCGGCGACCTGGATACCCATGACCATGTGGCGCGCGCCCACGCCGTCGGCGCCCGCGCCATCGTCGTGTCGGTCGAGTACCGGTTGGCGCCCGAGCACCCGTTCCCGGCCGCCATCGAGGATTCCTGGGCCGCGCTGCAGTGGGTCGGCGCGCATGCCGCCGAACTGGGTGGCGACCCGGCGCGCCTCGCGGTGGCCGGCGACTCGGCCGGCGGCAACATCTCCGCGGTGATGGCGCTGCGGGCGCGTGACGCCGGTGGCCCGAAGCTGGCGTTCCAGCTGCTCTGGTACCCCGTGGTGACGGGTGACGTCACGCTGCCGTCGTTCACCGAGAACGCCGACGCCCCCATGCTCAACAGCAATGTGACGGCGGCCTTCCTGACCTGGTACCTGCCGGGCATGGACCTCAGCGACGCGTCGGCCCTGCCGACCGACCTGGCCCCGGCGAACGCCGAGTCGCTGGCAGGTCTGCCGCCGGCGTACATCGGAACCGCCGAGCACGACCCGCTGCGCGACGACGGCGCCGAATACGCCAAATTGCTTGCCGCAGCCGGTGTTCCGGTCGAGCTGAGCAACGAGCCGACCATGGTGCACGGGTTCGTCAGCCTGGCCCTGGCTTCTCCGGTGGCGACCGAGGCCACCAACCGTGGACTCGCGGCCCTGAAAGCCGCCCTCTACGCCTGAATTTCCGCAAGTATGGACCCATGACAACGCCTGATGTCCAAACGGTGATCGTCGGCGCCGGGTTCTCCGGGATCGGGGCCGGCATCCTGCTCGACCGGGCCGGGCTCGGTGACTACCGAATCCTCGAAGCCGGCTCCGGCCCCGGCGGCACCTGGTTCTGGAACACCTATCCCGGTGTCGCCGTGGATATTCCGTCGTTCTCCTACCAGTTCTCGTTCGAGCAGAGCGCCGACTGGTCGCGCACCTACGCCAAAGGCCACGAACTCAAGGCCTACGCCGAGCACTGCGTCGACAAGTACGGGCTGCGGGACCGCATCCGGTTCGGCACCGAGGTCACCGGCGCCGAGTACGACGACGACGCCGCCCTGTGGCGCGTGCACACCAGCAGCGGCACCGTCACCGCACGGTTCCTGATCAACGGCAGCGGCGTCCTGACGGTGCCCAAGCCACCGGACATCGACGGCGTCGAGGACTTCGCCGGCATCACGCTGCACACCGCACGCTGGGACAGCAGCATCGACCTGCGTGGCAAGCGGGTCGCGATCATCGGCACCGGTGCCTCGGCAGTGCAGGTGATCCCCGAGATCGCCCCGATCGTGGCGCACCTCACGGTGTTTCAGCGCACGCCGATCTGGTGCTTCCCGAAACTGGACCTCCCCTTGCCGGCCCCGGCCCGCTGGGCCATGCGCATTCCCGGCGGCAAGACGCTGCAGCGGCTGGCCAGTCAGGCCTACGTCGAGCTGACCTTCCCGCTGTCGGCGCAGTACTACAGCGTCTTTCCGTTGGCGGACGGCGCCGCCCGGATGGGACGGTCGTTCCTGCGACGCGAGGTCCACGACCCGGTGGTGCGGGACAAGCTGACGCCGCGCTACGCGGTCGGCTGTAAACGACCGGGTTTCCACAACAGCTACCTCGCGACGTACAACCGCGAAAACGTCAGTCTGGTAACCGAATCCATCGAGCGCATCACGCCGACCGGGGTACGTACCGCCGACGGCCGGGAACACGAGGTGGACGTGCTGATCCTGGCCACCGGGTTCAAGGTGATGGACGTCGACAGCGTGCCGACGTTCCCCGTCACCGGTGCGGGCGGCCACACCCTCGGCGAGTTCTGGGAGACGCAGCGGCTGCAGGCCTATGAGGGCGTCAGCATCCCCGGTTTCCCGAACTTCTTCACCGTCATGGGGCCGTACGGCTACGTGGGTTCGTCGTATTTCGCGCTGATCGAAGCCCAGACCCACCACATCGTGCGGTGCCTGCAGCGCGCGGAAAAGCTTGGCGCCCACCGGGTGGAGGTCTCGCAGGAGGCCAACGACCGCTACTTCGACGAGATGATGCGCAAGCGCCACCGCCAGGTGTTCTGGCAGGACAGCTGCCAGTCGGCCAACAGCTACTACTTCGACAAGAACGGCGACGTGCCGCTACGGCCCGCCACCACCGTGGAGGCCTACGTCCGCAGCCGCCGCTTCGACCTCGACGACTACGAGTTCAGCGCCTGAGCCTCCGGCCGATGCGGATATGAAAGTGATTTGAACCCGGTAACTTTTCCGCATGCGCCGGCATCGGCACGGCTATAGGCGCTGAAACGTCGGTACAGTCGCGAAGGTGACGACCAGGCCGATGCGATGGCGGGCGGCGATCCTGCTGCTCGTCGCGCTGCTGGGCCTCGGGATCGGCACGCAGCTGGGCATCAAGCCCGCTGCCGCGACGCATCCCCATGCGGCCCCCGTCCTCGTGGCACCGGGCCACACCCTGCCGTCCGTGACCGCCGAACATCCACACCTGCGCGACAATTCGATCCCGTCGGCCCCGGATCTGATGATCGGCCTCCCCCGGACCACCTCCACCCTCCTGGCTCTCGGCCTCGCGCTGGCCGTCTGCGTCGCGATGGTGTGCTGGTGCGCACTGACGCCGGTGACCAGCCGCGGACCGCCCCGTCAGGCGGCGGCGATCCACACCGGCCGGGCGGTCCTGACCCGGCTCTGCATCTCCCGACGCTGATCGGTCAGCGCAGATCGGCCGCGTTTCGTGGCTGGTCGGTGTCTGCTGCCCGATCCCGCTGCCGCATCGCGGCATGACGCGAAAAGTGATGCACCCATGAACAATTCGACCAATCTCACCCTGCTCAGAAAATCCGCTCGGCCGGCTTCGGGGCCATGCCGGCTGGCCCGCTACGACCGGCCCGGCACCATGGTCGGCGGCACTCCGGTGCTGCGGATCACCGCCCCGTTCACCACCGATGACCGCGGCTTCTGGGCCAAGCTCGAAGGCGTCAACCCCGGCGGCATGAAAGACCGGCCCGCCATGTACATGGTCGAACGCGGCCGGGCCCGCGGCGACCTGCTGCCCGGCGCCCGGATCGTCGAATCCACCAGCGGCACACTCGGACTCGGCCTCGCCCTGGCCGGCACCGTGTACGGGCACCCGGTCACGCTGGTGACCGATCCGGGCATGGAACCGATGATGCTGCGCATGCTGGCCGCATATGGCGCCGACATCGACCTGGTCACCGAGCCGCACCCGACCGGCGGCTGGCAGCAGGCCCGGCGCGACCGGGTTGCCCAGATCCTGGCCGGCGACCCCACCGCCTGGTACCCCGACCAGTACAACAACCCCGACAACGTCGACGCGTACCGCGACCTCGCGCTCGAATTGCAGTCGCAGCTGGGCACCGTCGACGTCCTGGTGTGCTCGGTCGGCACCGGCGGGCATTCGGCCGGGGTGGCAAAAGTGTTGCGCGAGTTCAATCCAGGCTTGAAGCTGATCGGCGTCGACACCATCGGGTCGACGATCTTCGGCCAGCCCGCGCAGAGCCGGCTGATGCGCGGCCTGGGGTCGAGCATCTATCCGGACAACGTCGACTACGACGCGTTCTCCGAAGTGCACTGGGTGGCACCCGCCGAAGCCGTGTGGGCGTGCCGGGCGCTGGCCTCGACCAGCTACGCCAGCAGCGGCTGGAGCGGCGGCGCGGTGGCACTGGTCGCCGGTTGGGCGGCGCGCCACCACGACGCGGACGCCACCATCGCCGCCATCTTTCCCGATGGGCCGCAACGGTATTTCGACACCGTCTACAACGACGACTACTGCCGCCAGCACGGCCTGCTCGGCATCGAGCCGCCCGCCGAGCCCGCGGCGATCGCCGACCACACCGAGCGCGTGGTGGATTCCTGGACCCGGTGCACCACGGTGCGTAGGCCCGACGCGGCGGCACTGTGATGCAGGTGCTCACCCAGTTCCGCAGCTTCGGCTGGCCCAGCCGGGTGCTGATGCTCAACCAGTTCGGCATCAATCTCGGCTTCTACATGCTGATGCCGTATCTGGCCGGGTACCTGGCCGGCCCGCTCGGCCTGGCCGGCTGGGCCGTCGGGCTGGTGCTCGGGGTACGGAACTTCTCGCAGCAGGGCATGTTCATCGTCGGCGGGACGCTGGCCGACCGGCTGGGCTACAAGCCGCTGATCGTGGCGGGCTGCCTGTTGCGGACAGCCGCATTCGGCTTGCTGGCGGTGGCACAGTCCCTCCCGGTGCTGCTGATCGCCTCGGCGGCAACCGGTTTCGCGGGGGCACTGTTCAACCCGGCGGTGCGGGCCTACCTGGCCGCGGACTCCGGCGACCGGCGGGTGGCGGCGTTCACGGTGTTCAACGTCTTCTATCAGGGCGGCATCCTCGCCGGCCCGCTGGTGGGCCTGGCCCTGATGGCGCTGGACTTCCGGGTGACGGCGGGCATGGCGGCCGTGGTGTTCGCGGTGCTGACCATCGCGCAGCTGTTCGCGCTGCCGAAGGACCACGCCGATCACGCTGTCGCCGAACGGGTCTCGGTCCTGCACGACTGGCGCACCGTGCTGGCCAACCGCCCCTTCCTGTTGTTCGCGGCGTCGATGGTGGGCACCTACGTGGTGACGTTCCAGGTGTACCTGGCGTTGCCGCTGCACGCCGCCGTGCTGTCGCCGCACACCGAATCGGCCATCGTTGCGGCAGTTTTCGCGGTGTCGGGGCTGGTGGCCATCGGCGGCCAGATCCGCATCACGGCCTGGTTCACGGCACGCTACGGCCGCGTCCAGTCGCTGACCATCGGCGTGCTGGTGCTCGCGGCGGCGTTCGTCCCGCTGATCGTGGTGCCCGATGACCGGTGGGGTCTGCCGGCCGCGGTGGCGGCGCTGTTGCTGACGGCCGCGCTGCTGGCCGTCGGCTCGGCCGCGGTGTATCCGTTCGAGATGGACACCGTGGTGTCACTGGCCGGCGACCGGCTGGTGGCGACGTACTACGGCTTCTACAACACCATCGTCGGCATCGGCATTCTGGTGGGCAATCTCGCCACGGGCGCGCTGATGGAGACGGCGCGTCATGCCGGCCGGCCGGAGCTGATCTGGCTGTCGCTCACGGCGATCAGCCTGCTGGTCGCCCTGGCGCTGTACCGGAGCCGTCGACTGGAGCCACAGCCGGTCGCCTGACCAAACACGAATGCCCCCGCGGGTGCGGGGGCATTTGTGTTGCTCGGAAAGACTAGACCGAGGCCTTCAGGTCGTCGACCTTGTCGAGCTGCTCCCACGGCAGTTCGATGTCGGTGCGGCCGAAGTGGCCGTACGCGGCGGTCGGCGCGTAGATCGGGCGCAGCAGGTCCAGATCGCGGATGATCGCCCCGGGACGCAGGTCGAAGACCGAGGTGATGGCCTTCTCGATGCGGGCCGGGTCGAAGTGCTCGGTGCCGAAGGTCTCGACGAACAGGCCCACCGGGGCGGCCTTGCCGATGGCGTAGGCAACCTGGACCTCGACGCGGTCGGCCAGGCCGGCGGCGACGACGTTCTTGGCCACCCAGCGCATCGCGTACGCCGCGCTGCGGTCCACCTTTGACGGGTCCTTGCCCGAGAAGGCGCCGCCGCCGTGGCGGGCCCAGCCGCCGTAGGTGTCGACGATGATCTTGCGGCCGGTCAGACCGGCGTCACCCATCGGGCCGCCGACGACGAAGTTGCCGGTCGGGTTGACCAGCAGCCGGAAGTCGGAGGTGTCCATGGTGTCGTGGGCCAGGTCGGCCAGCACGGTCTCGACGACGTGGCGGCGGATGTCCGGCGCCAGGGTCTTGTCCAGGTCGACGCCCTCGGCGTGCTGGGTCGACAGCACCACGGTGTCCAGGCGGACCGGGACGTTGTCGCGGTACTCGATGGTGACCTGGGTCTTGCCGTCGGGCCGCAGGTAGTCGACGGTGTTGTTCTTGCGGACCTCGGTGAGGCGCCGCGACAGCCGGTGCGCCAGCGCGATCGGCAGCGGCATCAGCTCGGGGGTGTCGTTGATGGCGTAACCGAACATCAGGCCCTGGTCGCCGGCGCCCTGGGCGTCCAGCGGGTCGCCGGCACCCTCGACGCGCGCCTCGTGGGCAGTATCGACGCCCGCGGCGATGTCCGGGGACTGCGCGCCGATGCCGATGTTCACGCCACAGGTGGCGTAGTCGAAGCCCTTGTCGGAGTGGTCGTAACCGATCTGGCGGATCCGGTCCCGGACGATCAGCGGGATGTCGGCAAACGCCTCCTTGGCGCTGGTGGTCACCTCGCCCACGACATGCACCTGACCCGTGGTCACCAGGGTCTCCACCGCAACCCGCGACTTGGGATCCTGCGCGAGCAGCGCGTCCAGCACCGAATCGCTGATGGCGTCGCAGATCTTGTCCGGATGTCCTTCGGTCACTGACTCGCTGGTAAACAGCCGACCTTCACTCACGTCGCAAATCCCTTCCAAAACTTAGTCCGGCGCATAATATCCACGCCCGGCCAACAACTGTCGGGTACCCCTGCACAGCAAACCCGTCCCGCGGCGCGGTCAGGCGATGTTCATTCGTCCTTGCCGCGCAGGAAAGCCGTGATCGCATCGGCGATGCGACTGGCCATCAAGGTCTTGGACCCGTGCTCCAGCGCCGACTCGGCTCCGTCCGCCGCCAGCAACCAACCGTCGTTGACGTCGACCTCGAAGGCCCTGCCGTTCCCCACCGCGTTGACAACCAGCAGGTCACAGCCCTTGCGCTGCAGCTTCGCCCGGGCGTGGAACAGCACGTCGCCGTTGGCGTCGCCGGTCTCGGCGGCGAATCCGACGATGGCGCGCAGGTTCGGCAGCTGACCGTCGGTGCGGGCGCGCACCGCGCCGGCGAGGATGTCGTCGGTCCGGGTCAGTTCGATGACGGGGGCGCCGTCGGTTTCACCGGGGCCGTGCGTCTTTTTGATCTTGGTGGTCGCTACCTCGGTGGGACGGAAGTCCGCGACCGCGGCGGCCATCACGAGGACGTGCGCGTCGGACACATACTTGAACACCGCGTCCCGCAGCTGGGCCGCCGAGCTGATGTGCACGACGTCGACGCCCGCCGGGTCGGCCAGGCCGACGGTGTTGCCTGCGATCAAGGTGACCTCGGCGCCGCGCTGGGCCATCACGCGTGCGACGGCGTAGCCCTGCTTGCCGGAGCTGCGGTTGCCGATGAAGCGCACCGGATCGATGGCCTCGCGGGTTCCGCCCGCGGTGACGACGACCTTGACGCCGGCCAGGTCGCGGGGCAGCGCGTCGCCGCGCTCGAGGAGGAGCTGCGCGAACGTGGTGATTTCTTCGGCCTCAGGCAGCCGTCCGGCACCGCTGTCGGCGCCGGTGAGACGCCCTGAGGCCGGGTCCAGCACGACGACGCCCCGACGCCGCAATGTCGCGACGTTGTCGACGGTGGCCGGGTGCATCCACATCTCGGTGTGCATCGCCGGGGCGAACAGCACCGGACAGCGCGCGGTGAGCAGCGTGGCCGTGAGCAGATCGTCGCCGCGCCCCGCCACCGCGCGCGCCATCAGGTCAGCGGTCGCCGGTGCGACCACGACCAGGTCGGCCTGCTGGCCGAACCGGACGTGCGGCACCTCGGAGACGTCCTCGAACACTCCCGTGTGCACGGGATTGCCGGACAGTGCTTCAAACGTGGCGGCGCCGACGAACTTGAGCGCCGACTCGGTCGGCACGACACGGACCGAATGCCCGGCCTCGCTCAGCTGACGAACCAGGGTGCACGCCTTGTAGGCGGCGATACCTCCGGCGACTCCGACGACGATGCGTTTGCGGTCGGCCATGTCCGGCGCCTACGCGGCCTTACTCGCCCTCGGTGTGCTCGAGCAGGTCGCCGTGGATCTCGCGCATGGCGATCGACAGCGGCTTCTCCTGCAGGCCCGGCTCGACCAGCGGGCCGACGTACTCGAGGATGCCGTCACCGAGCTGGTTGTAGTAGTCGTTGATCTGGCGCGCCCGCTTCGCGGCGTAGATGACCAGCGCGTACTTGCTCGACACCCGATCCAGCAGCTCGTCGATCGGCGGGTTGGTGATACCCAGCGGCGTGTCGTAGGCGATGGCGGCGTCGGAGTCGATGCTCTCGACAGTGGTGCTCACGAAGGATTCTCCCGGCGTTCGGTGTGAAGATTGGTGTCGCTATCAGCGATATCTGTGCGGTAAGGCGCAGACCGCTCAGCGGCCCACCAGCAAGGATACCAATTCTGCACAGGCGGATTCCAACTGACTGTTCACAACAGTCACATCGAAACTGTCCTGAGCGGCCAGTTCGGCCCGCGCGGTATCCAGGCGACGGGCCTGCACCTCGGCACTCTCGGTGCCGCGGCCGATGAGCCGGCTCTCCAGCGCCTCCCAACTGGGTGGCGCGAGGAACACCGTCAGCACCTCGGGCATGGCTTCTTTGACGGCCCGGGCACCGGCCAGATCGACCTCGATGAGGACGGGCCGACCTGCGGCGATGGCTTCCCGGACCGGACGGGCGGGGGTGCCGGAGCGCTGCAGTCCCCCGTGGATTTCGGCCCATTCGAGCAGCTCGCCGTCATCGATGAGGCGCTGGAACTCGTCGGCCGAGACGAATGTGTAGTCGACACCGTCGACCTCGCCCCGACGCGGTGCACGCGTCGTGGCGGAGACACTGAAATGCAGGTCGGGCACCCGCTCACGCAGGCAGCGCACGACCGTGGATTTGCCCACGGCAGAGGGGCCGGACAGCACAACAACACGGTTCATCGCCGTCCGGCCCCTACTGCTCGTCAGTCTTGCGTCAGATCAGGAAAAGTCGAACTTTTCCAGCAGGGCCTTGCGCTGACGGTCGCCCAGGCCGCGCAGACGGCGTGTCGGAGCGATCTCCAGCTCGGTCATGATCTCCTGAGCCTTGACCTTGCCGACCTTGGGCAGAGCTTCCAGCAGAGCGGAAACCTTCATCTTGCCGAGGACCTCGTCGGTCTCGGCGTCCGTCAGGACCTGCTTGAGGTTGGTGCCGCCGCGCTTGAGCCGGTCTTTCAACTCGGCACGTGCTCGACGTGCGGCAGCAGCCTTCTCCAACGCTGCCGCGCGCTGTTCGTCGGTCAACTGGGGAAGGGCCACGGGGTTCCTCCGATTCTCCGTCAAATAATTTCTGTCACGGCTGGGGTGAACCAGCCAGCGACGACGACCGTACCCACGCTTCCCGACAAGCGCTAACCCCACCCCCCGGGTAACGAAGCTAAAACCCCAGCGTGTAGTGCGAACGGCGGCTCCGGGTGGCCGCGAAGTGCAAGCTCGGCAAGACCCGTTTCGGGGCATCTTCGCCACAGATCTGCCTGCGTATCAAGGGTTTTGAGCACTCAGTGGGATGACCGCCGCGCGGCCGGTACCGCGCCCGGCCGATTTTCGGGCCGCCATCCGGGGTTTGTCAGGAAAATTTTCGCAGGTCACGGCGTGTCGGGCGTGTCGGTGGCGGGCCGAACCGGTCGGTGCACCGCCCGCGCGCCCGGAGGCCGATTTGGGCGGTTGAACCGCCCAAATCGAGGGCTTTTTGCCGGTTGGACGGCCGCTTCAGCACCCTCCGGCGCGGCCGGTGAAACACGGATGAGCGCCACCACGCAACCTCCGCAAACTCAGGCGCGGCGCGGACAACCGACTCGACCGGCCCGCCACACAACGCCCCGACGGTCGGTTTGCGACGAAACCGTTTCCCGCCCAACGTCTTCCCAGATGGACGCCTTCCCCACAGCCAACGATCAGCGCCGGGTGACCGAACCGTTGCGGCATACACAGCACACACCTAACGACGCCAAAGTGAGCGCACATTAGGCGGTCCTAACTTCAATGGCGAACCCATCACGAGGAGGACTGAGCAACGATGAACCTCAAACGAGCGTTGACCGCATCCACCCTGGCAGCCGGCATCGGCGTCGCCGGGCTGTTCGGCGTCGGCCTGGCCGGCGCGAACGCCGACCCGGGCTGCCCGCCGAACGCGCCGTGCGGCCAGCACGACAACCGCGGACCGGGTGACAACCGGGGCCCGGGTGACAACCGTGGCCCGGCGGCGCCGGTCGGCCGTGACGACAACTGGCACGACAACCAGGGCCGCGACTGGCAGCACCGCGGCATCGACGACGCCCGCTTCGACCACCAGCCGTTCGACTACAACGGCCAGTGGGTGAACCCGGTGTGGGACAACGGCCACAACGCGTGGGGCTTCTGGCTCGGCCCGATCTGGATTCCGCTGTGATCGCCACCCGCTGATCGTGCCCACCACGAGACGGCCCGCCACGTCCCGTGGTGGGCCGTCTCGTCGTCTTCCAGGCAGCGCGCGAAACCGGCTCCCACGCACGCACAGCAAACACCTAAGTACAGCTAATTGCACGCCCATCGAACCGCCATAGCGTCAGCGGTATGAAGATCAAGCAGGCAGTTACCGCATCCACCCTGGCAGCCGGCATCGGCGCCGCCGGACTGTTCGGCATCGGGCTGGCGACAGCGAGTGCCGACCCGTGGTGCGGGCCGGGCGCACCATGCTGGGGCCACGATGACCACCGCGACGACCGTGGCGGCTGGCAGCGCGGCGTCGACTGGCACCAGGACCGGGACGGCTGGCGCGACGATCGCGGCCGGGACTGGCGTGGCCGCGGCATCGATGACGGCCGGTTCGACCACCAGCCGTTCAGCTACAACGGTCAATGGGTGAACCCGGTGTTCGAGCCGCGATTCAGTGCGTGGGGCTTCTGGCTCGGCCCGATCTGGATTCCGCTGTGACCTGAGGTGCACGGCCGGTACGTTCATGCCGATGGCTGTCGCGTACCGGTTCCTGTGCGTCCTGATCCTGATGTTCGCCACCCTGACGGCGAACATCGCGGCGCCGGCATGGGCCTGCGGTTGCGGTGCCTACATTCCGGACCGCGCCGGCGCCGCCGTCGTCGACGAGCGGGCCCTGATCGCCTGGGATGGCAGCACCGAGGACATCCTGATGTCGTTCGGGGTGCGCGGCGCCTCGGATCGGGCCGCGTGGGTGATGCCCGTGCCGACGGCCGCGCGTGTCACGTTGGGCGATGCGGGAGTGTTCACCGAGCTGGCGCGTATCACCGCGCCGCGGACCGAATACCGGGACAGCTGGTGGCCCACCTTCGACTGGCTCACCGGGGGTTCACGGGGCGCGCTCGAGAGCGCGGGTGCGCGTCCCGGCAGCGTCAGCGTGCTGGGCAATCAGCGGATCGGCCCGTTCGACGTCACGCGCCTGGCCGGCGACGACCCCGCGGCCCTGGCCGGGTGGCTGACAGCCAAGGGCTTCCCTCACCCCGACGGCCTCGATGCCAACCTGGCCCCGTACGTCGCGGACCGCTGGGAGATCGTCGCGGTCCAGCTCGCCCCCGATGCCGCCGGCGCGACATTGTCGGGGAACTTGCAGCCCCTGCGGCTGTCGTTCGCCTCGGACACCGCCGTCTACCCGATGCGGCTGTCCCGGTCGGCGACGGCGCCGCAGCGGGTCGATCTGTACGTGCTGGCCGACCACCGGATGGATCCCCGCGCGGTGCCCGTGCCCGGCAACGCGCCGACGCTGCAGTACGCCGGACGCGTCGACACACCGGCGCTCGCCGAGTATCGGGGTCGCTATCTGACCAGGTGGACCGACTACCTCGATGAGCCGAAGCGCATCGACGGCGACTACACGTTCACGCGTGCGACGACCGATGCCGACTACGCACAGGTCATCTACCGGACCCGCAACCACGGCGACGTCACGGGCATGGCGCTGATCGCCGCCGCACTCGGCGCCGCGGCGCTGGTCGCGGTGCTCTGGTGGCGCCGCCGGCGTCAGGCCAGATAGGCCACAGCGTCGCGGAGCTTCTCCCCCGCGGCCCGCACGGCCGCGACGTCCGGCCCGGCCCGCAGCACCTCACGCGACACCGCCGGGAGCAGGGTTCCCGGCTGAGCGCCGCCGAGACCGGCCAGCGCGTCCGGGCGACCGCCCTGCGCGCCGACGCCGGGCATCAGCACCGGTCCGCCGAGCTGCGACAGATCGGGGACCTCGGACAGCGTGGCGCCGACGACGACACCGACCGAGCCGTCGCCCGCGGCATTCACCGCGGCGACGTCGTCGACGATCGTCTGCGCCACGGTGCGCTCGCCCGCCACCGCGCGCTGCACCGACGCACCCTCCGGATTGGACGTGGCGGCCAGCACGAACACCCCGCGGCCGTGGGCGGCCGCGACATCGAGCAGCGGCTGCAGCGAGCCGAAGCCGAGGTACGGCGACGCCGTCACCGCGTCGGCAGCCAGCGGCGAATCGCCTGCCCACGCCTGCGCGTAGGCGGCCATGGTCGAGCCGATGTCACCGCGCTTGGCGTCGGCCAGTACCAGGACACCGGCCTCCCGCAGCCGGGCGATGGTCCGTTCCAGCACGACGAAGCCCGCCGAACCGTAGGCCTCGAAGAACGCGACCTGCGGCTTGACGATCGCGAAGCCCGCGAACGCCTCGACGCAGATGTCACTGAACGCCGCGACACCGTCGGCCGACACCGGCAGACCCCAGGCGCTCAGGAGCTCGGGGTGCGGGTCGATGCCCAGGCACAGCGGACCCCGCTGTGCCATGGCGGCCCGCAACCGCGAGCCGAAGCTCACTTCGCGCCCAACTGGCTGTGCAGCTCCTGCAGCGACCGCACGCCGATGTCCCCGCGGATACCGGCCTCGATGCCCTGCACCGCGGCCGACGCGCCCTGCACCGTCGTCACACACGGGATGCTGGCCGACACCGCGGCCGAGCGAATCTCGTAGCCGTCGATGCGCGGACCCGAGTTGCCGTACGGCGTGTTGATCACCATGTCGACCTCGCCGGCCTTGATGGCGTCGACCGCCGACATCGCCGGACGGTCCGGGCTGGGCTCTTCGAAGTTCTTGCGCACAACCTCGCACGGAATGCCGTTGCGGCGCAGCATCTCCGCGGTGCCCTCGGTGGCCAGCACCCGGAAGCCGAGGTCGGCCAGACGCTTGACCGGGAACACCAGCGAGCGCTTGTCGCGGTTGGCCACCGACACGAACACCGTGCCGCCCGAAGGCAGCGAGCCGTAGGCTGCGGTCTGGCTCTTGGCGAACGCGGTACCGAAATCGCTGTCGATACCCATGACCTCGCCGGTCGACTTCATCTCCGGCCCGAGCAGCGAATCCACCTGCGAGCCATCGGCTTTGCGGAACCGGTGGAACGGCAGGACGGCTTCCTTCACCGCGATCGGCGCGTTGGGCGCGACGCTGGCGCCGTCGCCCTCGGCGGCCAGGATGCCCTCGGCCCGCAGCTCGGCGATGGTGGCGCCCAGCATGACCCGGGCGCAGGCCTTGGCCAGCGGCACCGCGGTGGCCTTCGACACGAAGGGCACCGTGCGGCTGGCGCGCGGGTTGGCCTCCAGGACGTAGAGCACGTCGTCCTTGAGCGCGTACTGCACGTTCAGCAGACCGACCACGCCGATGCCGTGGGCGATGGCCTCGGTGGCCTTGCGCACGGCCGCGATGTCGGTGCGGCCCAACGTGACCGGCGGCAGCGCACAGGCCGAGTCGCCGGAGTGGATGCCGGCTTCCTCGATGTGCTCCATCACGCCGCCGATGTAGACCTCGGTGCCGTCGCACAGCGCGTCGACGTCGATCTCGATGGCGTCTTCCAGGAACCGGTCGACCAGCACGGGGTGCTCGGGCGAGAGTTCGGTGGCCCGCTCGATGTAGCCCTGCAGGGTCTGCTCGTCGTAGACGATCTCCATGCCGCGGCCGCCCAGCACGTACGACGGGCGCACCAGCACCGGGTAGCCGATGTCGGAGGCGATCCGGCGGGCCTGCTCGAAACTCGTTGCGGTGCCGAAGCGCGGAGCCGGCAACCCGGCCGCGCGCAGCACCTCACCGAACTCGCCGCGGTCCTCGGCCAGGTCGATGGCCTTGGGGCTGGTGCCGACGACGGGCACCCCGGCCTTCTCCAGCCGGTCGGCCAGGCCCAGCGGGGTCTGGCCACCGAGCTGCACGATCACGCCGACCACACCCGGGCCACCGGCGCCGGAGGCCTGCTCGGCGTGGTAGACCTCGAGCACATCCTCGAAGGTGAGCGGCTCGAAGTACAGCCGGTCCGCGGTGTCGTAGTCGGTCGAGACCGTCTCCGGGTTGCAGTTCACCATGACGGTCTCGAAACCGGCCTGGCTCAACGTGGTTGCCGCGTGCACGCAGCTGTAGTCGAACTCGATGCCCTGCCCGATGCGGTTGGGGCCCGAGCCCAGGATCAGCACCTTGGGCTTCTCGGTCTGCGGCGCCACCTCCGTCTCGGCCGCCGGGTCCAGCTCGTAGCTGCTGTAGTGGTACGGCGTCTTGGCGTCGAACTCGGCCGCGCAGGTGTCGACGGTCTTGTACACCGGCCGGATGCCGAGCCGCTCACGCAGCGCGCGCACACCGGCCTCGCCCGCCAATTCCGGTCGCAGCGCGGCGATCTGGCGGTCGGACAGGCCGCTGTGCTTGGCGCGGCGCAGCAGACGCTCGTTGAGCACGGGCGCGTCGACGAGTTCGCCGCGCAGCGCCACCAGGGTGGCGATCTGGTCGACGAACCACGGGTCCACACCCGAGGCCTCGGCGACGACCTCGACCGAACCACCAAGGCGCAGCGCCTGTTCGATGTCGTACAGCCGGCCGTCGGTCGCGGTGCGCAGTCCGGTGAGCAGTTCGTCGAGCGTCTTGTCGGGATCGGTTCCGGTCCAGAACCCGGCGCGCTTGGTCTCCAGCGACCGCATCACCTTGCCGAGCGCCTCGATGAAGTTGCGGCCCAAGGACATCGCCTCGCCCACCGACTTCATGGTGGTGGTCAGCGTCTGGTCGGCGCCGGGGAACTTCTCGAAGGCGAACCGCGGTGCCTTGACGACGACGTAGTCCAGGGTCGGCTCGAAACAGGCCGGGGTTTCCTTGGTGATGTCGTTGACGATCTCATCCAGCGTGTAGCCGATGGCCAGCTTCGCGGCGATCTTGGCGATCGGGAAACCCGTTGCCTTGGAAGCCAATGCGCTCGAGCGCGATACACGCGGGTTCATCTCGATGACGATGAGGCGGCCGTCGGCCGGGTTGATGGCGAACTGGATGTTGCAGCCACCGGTGTCGACGCCGACCTCGCGCAGGATCGCGATGCCGAGGTCACGCATGATCTGGTACTCGCGGTCGGTCAGGGTCATGGCCGGCGCGACGGTCACCGAGTCACCGGTGTGCACGCCCATCGGATCGAAGTTCTCGATCGAGCAGACGATCACGACGTTGTCGTGGTGATCGCGCATCAGCTCGAGCTCGTATTCCTTCCAGCCGTAGATCGATTCCTCGATCAGCACATTGGCGGAAGGCGATGCGGCCAGGCCGTCGCCGGCCATCCGCTCGACGTCCTCGTTGGTGTAGGCCATCCCCGAACCCAGGCCGCCCATGGTGAAGGACGGCCGGACCACGACCGGCAGGCCGAGGTCGGCGACGGTCTCGCGGACCTCGTCCATGGTGAAACAGACGCGGCTGCGGGCGGATTCGCCACCGACCTTGGCGACGATGTCCTTGAACTTCTGCCGGTCCTCGCCGCGCTGGATGGCATCGAAGTCCGCGCCGATCATCTCGACGCCGTACTTCTCGAGGACGCCGTTCTCGTGCAACGCGACCGCGGTGTTGAGCGCGGTCTGCCCGCCGAGGGTGGCGAGCACCGCGTCGATCTTGTTTCCACGCTCAGCCTGCTGCGCAAAAATCTTCTCGACGAATGCCGGGGTGATGGGCTCGACGTAGGTGTTGTCGGCGTACTCCGGGTCGGTCATGATCGTCGCCGGGTTGGAGTTGATCAGGCTGACCTGCAGTCCTTCGGCGCGCAGCACGCGACAGGCCTGGGTGCCCGAGTAGTCGAACTCGCAGGCCTGGCCGATGACGATCGGGCCGGACCCGATCACCAGGACGTGGTTGAGGTCTGAGCGGCGTGGCATTACTTCTCCCCTGCCATGAGATCGGCGAACTTGTCGAACAGGTACTCGGCATCGTGCGGACCGGCCGCTGCCTCCGGGTGGTACTGCACCGAGAAGGCGCGCCCGTCGAGCAGCGAAACACCTTCCACCACACCGTCGTTGGCGCAGGTGTGACTGACCACGGCGCGGCCGAACGGGGTGTCGAACTCTTCCCCGGCCTCGCCTTCCAGCGCGAAGCCGTGGTTCTGCGCGGTGATCGCGATGCGTCCGGTGGCCTGCTCCACCACCGGGATGTTGATACCGCGGTGGCCGAAGGTCATCTTGTAGGTCGAGCGACCGAGCGCACGGCCCAGAATCTGGTTGCCGAAGCAGATGCCGAACAACGGGATTCCGGCCGAGAGCACCTGCTGGGTGAACTCGACCATGTGGTCGGCGGTGGCCGGGTCACCCGGGCCGTTGGACAGGAACACCCCGTCGACCTTGAGGGCGGCGACCTCGTCGAACGTCACCGACGACGGCAGCACGTGGCTGCGGATGCCGCGGGCCGCGAAGTTGCGCGGGGTGTTGGTCTTGATCCCGAGGTCGATGGCCGCGATCGAGAAGCGCTCCGCACCAACGGGTTCGACGACGTAGCGGTCGCCAGTACTGACCTCGCCGGCCAGGTCGGCACCCAGCATCGACGGCTGGTTGCGGACGCGGTCCACCAGGGTGTCGATGTCGGCCAGGGCCGGGCCGGAGAAGACACCGGCCTTCATCGACCCGAAGTTGCGCAGGTGCCGCACGATGGCGCGGGTGTCGACGCCCGCCACACCGACGATGCCCTGGCGCACCAGTTCGTCGTCGAGGGTGCCGGTGGCGCGCCAGTTGGACGCCCGCGGCGACGGGTCGCGGACGACGTAGCCGGCGACCCAGATCTTGTCGTCGCGGCTCTCGTTGTCCTCGCCGTTCCAGCCGGTGTTGCCGATCTGCGGCGCGGTGGCCACCACGATCTGCCGGTGGTAGCTCGGGTCGGTCAGCGTCTCCTGGTAGCCGGACATGCCGGTGGAGAACACCGCCTCACCCAACGTCTGGCCCACGGCGCCGAACGGTGTCCCGGTGAACACCCGGCCGTCCTCCAGCACCAGTACGGCGGTCTGGTCACTCGTCACTTACTGTCCTCCTCAACCCATTTGGCCAGTTCGCGACGGTCGTCGCTGCGGAATCCGGTATCGATTTCGGTACCCGACGGCAGCCGCCACCGGATGGCGAGAATCCCGTCGTACGTGAGCACCTTGCCGGCGATGGCCCGCTCGGTGCGGATCGCTGTGATGGATTCGTCGGGAATCCAGATCGGGCTGCCGCCCGTGAGCTGCAGCATGATGCCCTCGGGGTAGCGCGTCAGCACAGCCTTGCTGCGAAACCCGAGTGAGCCCACCGCAATTCGGTCCTGCCAGCTCGGCGCGAAGGTGCTGCCGATGTACATGCCCTTGGTGGCCGGCACGATCGCCGGTCCCACGGTGTCGGGCAGCGCGGGCAGCAGGCCAACGGCGCCGGCCTGCCGCTGCACCCGGTGCACCCAGCCCTTGAGCATCTGCCGGATCGCGAAGCCCAGCAGCACCACCACGACGGCGGCCAGCACCAGGTAGGTGATCAGAGTCCCTGTATTCACGCCGGACTGACCCCATCCCGCGCGGTCACCTTGCCGCGCAGCATCGTCAGCGTGACGGTGGC
This sequence comes from Mycobacterium toneyamaense, assembly GCF_055384815.1. NCBI lineage: Bacteria > Bacillati > Actinomycetota > Actinomycetes > Mycobacteriales > Mycobacteriaceae > Mycobacterium > Mycobacterium toneyamaense. Next base: position 2,951,872 of record NZ_AP040333.1, on the reverse strand, counting down.
GGGCAGCGTCATCGACTCGTACGGCGTGTTGTCCGAGCGGCTGGCCAGGCCGGTGCCCTGCACCGTCCAGGTCGCGTCGGGGTCCACCACGGTCAGGTTGGCGGGTTCGCCGACCGCCAGCGGGCGACCCTGGTCGGGCAGGCCGACGATGGCGGCCGGGGCCTCGCTCATCACGCGGGCGACGTCGCGCCAGCTGAGCAGTCCGGGCGCCACCATGGTCTCGACCACCACCGACAGCGCGGTCTGCAGGCCGAGCATGCCGGGACGGGCGTGGGCGAACTCGCACATCTTCTCGTGCTCCGCATGCGGCGCGTGATCGGTTGCGACGCAGTCGATCACGCCATCGACCAGCGCCTGCCGCAGCGCCTCGGCGTCACTGGCCTCGCGCAGCGGCGGGTTGACGCGGTTACGGCCGTCGTAGTCCGCGAGCCGGCTGTCGTCGAGCAGCAGGTGGTGCGGGGTGACCTCGGCGGTGATCGAAATACCCTGCGCCTTGGCCCATTTGATCAGCTCGACGGTGCCCGCGGTGGAGGCGTGGCAGATGTGCACCCGGGCACCGGCATCGCGGGCCAGGATCGCGTCGCGGGCCACGATGGACTCCTCGGCCGAGCGCGGCCAGCCGGCCAGTCCCAGCCGGGCGGCGTTCGGGCCCTCGTGGGCGACGGCGCCCACGGTCAGGCGCGGCTCCTCGGCGTGCTGCGCGATCAGAACCCCAAGTCCCGCAGCGTATTCCAATGCCCGGCGCATCACCAGCGGGTCATCGACGCAGATGCCGTCGTCGGAGAACATCCGGACCTGCCCGGCACCGGCGGCCATGAGGCCCATCTCGGTGAGCTGCTTGCCCTCGAGCCCGACGGTGACGGCGCCGACCGGGTGCACGTCGACCAGGCCGACCTGCTGTCCCCGGTGCCAGACGTGGTCGGTGACCACGACGGTGTCGGCGACCGGATCGGTGTTGGCCATGGCGAACACCGCGGTGTAACCGCCGAGTGCGGCTGCCGCCGAACCGGTTTCGATGTCCTCGGCGTACTCGCGGCCGGGCTCGCGCAGGTGGGTGTGCAGGTCGACGAAGCCGGGCAGCATGATCTGGCCGGCGGCGTCGATGACCTCGTCAGCGGTCAGGCCGGTACCGATCTCGGCAATCTGGCCGTCCGCGATCAACACGTCGACCGGATCACCCTCGCCGTACAGCCGGACCCCGCGAATCAAAACCGTCATGAGATCACCCCCACCCCTTCAGGCCCAGCACCCACGAGAAGCTGGAACAGCACTGCCATGCGAACATGCACCCCATTCGAAACCTGTTGCAGTACAGCTGATTGCGAAGAGTCGGCGACCGAAGAGGCGATCTCCATGCCGCGCAGCATCGGACCGGGGTGCAGCACCACCGTGTCCTCGCTCAACCCGGCCAGGCGCTTCTCGGACAGCCCGTAGCGCACCGAGTACTCGCGCGCCGACGGGAAGAACGCGCCGTTCATCCGCTCGGCCTGCACCCGCAGCATCAGGACCGCGTCGGCGGCCGGCAGTTCGGCGTCCAGGTCGTGCGAAACGGTCACCGGCCAGTCCGTGACCCCGACCGGCAGCAGCGTCGGCGGCGCCACCAGCACCACCTCGGCGCCCAGCGTCGACAGCAGCGAGACGTTGGAGCGCGCCACCCGGCTGTGCAGGATGTCGCCGACGATCACCACGCGCCGGCCCTCGAGACCGCCGAGGCGCTGGCGGATGGTCAGCGCGTCGAGCAGCGCCTGCGTCGGGTGTTCATGCGTGCCGTCGCCCGCGTTGATCACCGACGGCCCGCCGTGCTCTTCACGGGTCCACGCCGCAAGCTGTTGTGCCGCACCGGAAGCCGGGTGCCGGATGATCAGCGCATCGGCGCCCGCGGCGCGCAGGGTCAGCGCGGTGTCGCGCAGCGACTCCCCCTTGGCGACCGACGAGCCGGAGGCGCTGACGTTGATGACGTCGGCGCTCATCCACTTGCCGGCCACCTCGAACGACACCCGGGTACGGGTGGAGTTCTCGTAGAACATCGTGATGACGGTGCGGCCGCGCAACGTCGGGAGTTTCTTGACGTCGCGGCCCAGCAGCGCTTCGCGGAACTTGTCGGCGTCATCGAGGATGGCCGTCGCCGCATCGCGGCTCAGGTCCGAGGCGGACAGCAGATGCTTCACCTGGTGGGTCCTCCGTAGGGGGCAATGGAGACGTGGTCGTCTCCGCCGTCGGTCTCCGACAGCCGCACCTTGACGTTCTCACTGCGCGACGTCGGGACGTTCTTGCCGACGTAGTCGGCGCGGATGGGCAGCTCGCGGTGGCCGCGGTCGACGAGGACCGCCAGCTGCACCATGCGGGGGCGGCCGATGTCGCGCAGCGCGTCCAGAGCCGAGCGCACCGAGCGGCCGGAGTACAGCACGTCGTCGACGAGGATCACCGTCGCGTCGTCGATGCCGCCCTCCGGAATCGAGGTCGAGGCCAGTGCCCGCGGCGGTTTGAAGTTCAGGTCGTCGCGGTAGAGCGTGATGTCGAGCGCACCGGCCGGCAGCTCGACACCGGAGAATTCCTTGACCTTCTCGGCGATGCGGGCGGCCAGGGTGACGCCGCGCGTCGGGATGCCGAGCAACACCACGCGCGGGGCGTCGGGCGCGTCGAGCGCGGTCTTTTCGATGATCTGGTGCGCGATGCGCGAGATGGTCCGGCCGACGTCGGCAGCGGACAGCAATTCCCGGTCGGTGGAGTCACCCACGAGACACCGGACCTCCTTCTCCGCCTCTCTGGACGGATCGTTAAAGGACGTCTAACTAGCCGCGTAGCTTAGCAGGCCGCCACGGCGTCACCGTCACGCATGTCATCCTGCGCATCGTCGAGCTCGGTGCCCCGAGTTTCCGGCAACACCAGCGTGCAGACGATGCTGACCAGCACGAAGACGGCGATCAGCAGCCCAACGGCCCAGCTCCCGAGGGCGGCGACGAGCGGCCCGGCGACCAGCGGCGGCAGCGCGCCGCCGACGATCCCGGCGAGATTGAAGGCCATGCCCGCGCCGGTGTAGCGGTATCGGGTGGCGAACGTCTCAGGCAGGAACGCCCCGATGGGCCCGTAGGCGAGCCCGAAGATGCAGAAGATGCCGGCGATCGCCACCGCGAAGGCCACCGGCGACCCGGAGTCGATGAGCGGCATCACGAGGAATGCCCACGGCAGTGCCAGCCCGAAGCCGACCAGGATGACGCGGCGCCGCCCGTACCGGTCGCACAGCACCGCCGAGATCGCCGAGAACACCATGAGCGACACCCCGGCCAGGACCCCGACCGACAGGATCAGCGTCCGCGGATGGTGGATGCGGGTGCTGGCGTAACTCATCAGGTAGGTGCCGCCGAGGAAGCTCATGGTGAAGATGCCGACCATGCAGCCGGCACCGAGCAGCACCTGCTTGCTCTGCCGGCGCACCAGCTCCCCGAACGGGGCGCGGGGCACGGTGCCCCGCTTCTGCTCGGCGACGAACACCGGCGTCTCGTCGATGGTCAGCCGCACGTACAGCGCCACGGCCAGCAGCACGGCGCTGAACAGGAACGGCAGCCGCCAGCCCCAGTCCAGGAACACCGGGCTCTTCTCCCCGATCGTCACGTTGGCGATCAGCACCACCAGATTGCTGACGGCCAACCCGGCGCCGGCGCCCAGCTGCGTGAACATGCCGTACATGCCGCGCTTTCCGACCGGGGCGTACTCCGCGCTCAGCAGTGCCGAACCGGCCCACTCCCCGCCGACGGCGAAGCCCTGGAACACCCGCAGCGTCAGCAGGATGATGGGCGCCGCCAGACCGATCGACGCCGAGCTGGGCACCAGGCCGACGCCGACGGTCGACAATCCCATGATCAGCAACGTCGCGACCAGAGTCTTCTTGCGGCCCAGCCGATCTCCGAAATGGCCGAAGACCGCCGCGCCGATCGGGCGGGCCAGGAACGCGACCGCGAACGTGGCCAGCGACGAGATGGTCGCCATGGCGGGCGGCAGGTTCGGGAAGAACACCTGCGGGAAGATCAGCGCCGCGGCCGTCCCGTAGATGTAGAAGTCGTAGAACTCGATCGCGGTGCCGATGAAACTGGCGAACGCCACCTTGTTCATCGGTGTGCTCGGGGTCGACACGTCTGCAGCCACGTCAGGCAGTATCGCCTACCTTCCCGATGGTTCGGACGGTACCGCGACCATCCCACCCCCACCGGTTAACGTGACGGGGTGAATCTCGACGCGAACACCGAATCGGTCAGCGCGGCGATCGACACCGGCCTGCTGGCCGGCGCGGTCACGCTGGTGTGGCAGGACGGCGCGGTGCGGCAGGTCAACACGCTCGGCCACCGCGACGTGGAAGCCAAGCTGCCGATGGAGCGCGACACCGTCTTCCGTATCGCGTCGATGTCCAAGCCGATCACGGTCGCGGCGGCCATGACGCTGGTCGACGAGGGCCGGCTCGCCCTGACCGATCCCATCGCGAACTGGATTCCCGAACTCGCCAACCCGCGCGTGATGACGAGCCTCGACGGACCCTTGGACCGGTCCGTGCCCGCCCGGCGGCCCATCACCGTCGAGGATCTGATGACCCACCGTGGCGGTCTGGCCTACGGATTCACCGTGCCGCCGCCACTCGGCCGGGCCTACAACAAGCTGCAGTCGCTGCAGGATCCCGACCGCTGGCTGGCCGAGCTGGGACAGCTGCCGCTGGCGCACCAGCCCGGCGACGCGCTGACCTACAGCCAGTCGACCGACGTGCTGGGCTTCCTGCTGTCGCGCGTCGAGGGCAAGCCGCTGCCAGATGTGTTGGCGGAGCGCATCTTCAAACCGCTGAACATGGTCGACACCGGTTTTGCGGTGACGCATTCGGGCCGGCGGCGCGCGGCGACCATGTACCAGCTGGCCGCCGACGGGGACGCCCTGCGCCTGCAGCCCGGGAAGATGGGGCCACCGCAGGTGATGCCGCCGACGTTCTGCGCCGGTGGCGGCGGACTCTGGTCGACCGTCGACGACTACCTGACGTTCGCGCGGATGCTGCTGGCCGGCGGCGAGGTCGACGGAGTAAGGGTGCTGTCGGAGGAATCCGTGCGGTCCATGCGGACCGACCGGTTGACCGCCGAGCAGAAGTCGCAGAACTTCCTGGGTGCGCCGTTCTGGATCGGCCGCGGCTTCGGGCTGAACCTGTCGCTGGTCACCGACGAGGCCAAGGCGACGCCGTTCTTCGGTCCCGGCGGCCCCGGCACGTTCAGTTGGCCGGGCGCCTTCGGCACGTGGTGGCAGGCCGACCCGAACGCGAACCTGATCCTGATCTACCTGATCCAGAATCAGCCGGAGCTCAGCGTGGATGCCGCGGCAGCTGTCGCCGGCAATGCCTCGCAGGCCAAACTCCGTTCGGCGCGACCGAAATTCGTGAAGCGGACGTACCAGGCGCTGGGGCTGTAACTAGCCGGCCCGCGCTGCGGTGAGCCGCTGCATGTCTGCCATGCCCTGTTCCTGGGCGTCGTGCATCCAGGCCGGCAGCGGGGCCCGCAGCTCGGGCACCACCTCGTTTTCGAGCAACCCCTGCAGCGTGGCCTGCTTGCTGCTGCGGCCCGCCTGGTTGTCGAGTTCGTGTGCGCCCGAGGGCGATTCGTAGTCGTAGAGCTCGTAGTCGATCTTGCGGCTGTGGTCGGCTTCCATGCCGCCGGGCTGCCAGTACGCGTAGCGGCCGAGCTTCGCGTCGGGCGTCCGCACGGCGACGATGTGGCTGGGCGCCGACGTCGGAATCTCGGTGGGCACCGCGCCGCCGCCGAACATCTTCTGCACCGCAGGCGATTTCATCAGCGTCGCCATTTCCTCGACCGACATGTCGTCGGTCGCGTGGGCTACCCACCGACGGCCCGCTGCACCCGGGTCGGCCGCGATGGCGGCGATGTCGCCGCGCGCCTGCAGGTAGGCGTAACGGCTGTCGGAGCGCCAGCCGTTGCCGCCGGCCGCGATGGTGAGCAGCAGCGGTGCGATGTCGACGCTGGAGGTGAGCTGCCGCCGGCGCTCGCCGGGTTTGGGGGTCAGGTGACCGGCCGGGTCGTGGATGTACAGCGGCACCCGGATCGACTCCTCATAGATGGCCGCGCCCTTGCCGCGCAGGCCGTGCGAGCCGGCGTACTCGCCGTGGTCGGAGGTGAACACCACGACGGTGTCGCGCTCGACGTCGGGGCGGGACGCGAGAGTGTTCAGGACGCGGCCGATCTGGACGTCCACCTGCTGATGCAGCCACAGGTAGTTGTCGAGGCACCGGGCCCACTGCGCTGCCATGTCGGGACCCGAGTACGGCACCGGGCCGGTCATCAGCGGCGACATGAAGTTCATGTAGTCGATCTGCAGCTGCGGCTTGCCCCGCCGCCGCAGGTCGTCGGCGTTCTCGAAGTTGACGGGTGTGCCGGAGAACACCCGCGGAACATCGTCCGGCAGTGGGTTTCTCGGCCACCAGCAGATGTCGTGCGGGTTCACCAGCGACACCGTGGTGCACCACGGGCCACTGCCCGCGTGGTCGGCGAACCAGCCGTCGAACTGGTCGGCGATGGTGTGGTCGACCTGGAGCCCCTGGTTCGGGCCACCGTTGGGCGACGGGTACGTGCCGCCGGAGAAACCGTGAGCGTCAAGGCCGTCGGGGGTGGTGTCGGAGATGTGGCCCAGGTGCCACTTCCCCCACCACCAGGTCCGGTAGCCCTGGTCGCGGAGCATGGTGCCCCACGTCGGGAAGCGCGGCGCCAGGGTGGATTCGGTGGGGCCTTCCCCGGTGTACAGGCAACCCGTTTGATGCGAGTAGAGCCCGGTGGTCAGGACGCCGCGCGACGGCGTGCACATGTTGGATGCCGAGTAGTGGGACTCGAAGGACACGCTGCGCTGTCGCAGCCGATCCAGGTTGGGTAGCAGTTCGCCGAGTTGTCTGGCAGCGGGAAACCATTGGGGCGCCCGCATCTGGTCGACGATGATCACCAGAATGTTGGGCCTGCTTGCCGAGTGCTCGCGGCCGCCCCGCGACAGTAGCTGGTAGCCACCGACCCCCGCCGCGGCCGCCCCCGCTACCGCCGCCGTGCCTTTGAGAACTGTGCGCCGGTCGATGTCTGCCATGGGGCCAGCCTAGGAGTGAATGCTGTCAGTGCGCATAGGCTTTCGCCATGGTGCAACCGACCGTGTTGATCAGCGGCGCCGGGGTCGCCGGACCCGCCTTGACGCATTGGCTGGCACGTAACGGCTACCGGGTGGTGATCGTCGAGGCGGCGCCGAGCATCCGCCCGGGCGGGCAGACGGTCGACCTGCGTGGCGCGGGCCGCGAGGTGGTCACGCGAATGGGCCTGCTGCCTGCGATGACCGAGCGGTGCCTGTTTCAGCGCGGCATCGCCTGGGTGCGCGCCGACGGCACCCGCCGTGCCGAGATGCCGGTCGAGGCGTTCGGCGGCAACGGGATTGTCTCCGCGCTCGAGATTCTGCGCGGTGACCTGACCGATGTGCTCTACCAGGCGACCCGCGACGTGGCCGAATACCGCTTCGGCACGCGGGTTTCCGTGCTCGAGGAAGACGAGTCGGGGGTGCGGGCCACGCTGACCGACGGCTCCGTGGTCGAGGTCGACCTGGTCGTCGGTGCCGACGGTCCGCATTCCGCGGTCCGGCAGTTGGCTTTCGGCCCGGAGGAGCGGTTCATCCGCCGACTCGGCGGATACAACGCCTGGTTCACCGCACCGGACATGATCGGCCTGGACGGCTGGTTCCTGATGTTCCAGGCCGCCGGCGGGCTCAACGCCTCGCTGCGGCCGTCGCACGATGAGTCGACCGCCAAGGCCGGGCTGGCCTTCCGTTCCGGGCCGATCGACTACGACCGCCGCGACATGGATGCGCAGCTGACGCTGCTGGCCGAGCGGTTCCGCGACGCCGGCTGGTACTGCGATGAATTGCTGAGTGCCGCAGCACAATCCGACGATTTCTATTTCGACGATTTTGTGCAGGTTCACATGGACACCTGGTCGGCCGGCCGCGTCACCCTGTGTGGGGATGCCGGGTACTGCGCGTCGCCGCTGTCCGGCATGGGCACCAGCCTGGCGCTGGTCGGGGCGTACGTGCTGGCCGGTGAGCTCGGGCCGGCCGCGGCATTCGACGCCACAGGGATCGCGGCGGCACTGCGCCGCTACGAGACCGTCATGCGGCCGTACGTCGACCGGTGTCAGGACCTGCCGGCCGGCCTCGACGGCTACGCGCCGCAGTCCGAACGTGACATCGCCATCGGGGCGGCGGTCATGAAGTGGGTGCAGCGGTGGCCGCTGCGGCCCTGGGCCGCGCGCAAATGGTTCTCTACCGCCGAGTCGATCGACCTGCCGGACTATCGGTCGTGAGTCGGGGCGTGCCCGGTCCATTTGATGTAGGCGCGACGGAACTCCCGCGGGTCGGTGAACCCGACCTCGGCGGCGATGGCGTGGATGGGCATCGCGGTCTCACGGACCAAGTATCGCGCGCGTTCACTGCGCACCTTGTCGCGCAACGCGATGAACTGCTGCCCATCGGCGCTGAGGCGCCGCCGCAGGGTGCGTTCGGTGATGTTGAGCCGCTTGGCGACCTGGGCCATGGTCAGTGGATCGCGCACGCTCTCGCGCAGCATCGTCTCGACGGTCTGCACCACGTCGGTCGGCTGGTCGCCCTGGGTCACCATGTCACGGCAGGCGGCGACGGCGACGGCGTGCGTCGTCGGATCGGCGCGCGGTAGCCGCTGCGACCACAGCGGATCCGGGAACGCCAGCCGGTTGGCGTCGGCATTGAACAGGACCGGGCAGCCGAAGAACTCGCGGTACCGCTGCGCGTACACCGGCGGCGGGTAATTGACCTGGACGTACTCCGGTGTCTGCTGCGGCAGCTCGAGCACGGTCCGGACGGTGACGAGCACGCTGCAGAACAGCTCTTCACACAGGAACGGCAGCAGCTCGGGTTCCGGGGAACGCTCGTAGGCGCGCAGGGCGAAGGTGTCGCCGATCAGCTCGGCGCCGACGTCCATCAAGCTACCCGCGCTCTGGTGCAGTTCCAGGCCCACTTGCATTGCCGCGCCGAGGTTTTCGGCCGATCGGATGGCCAGCCCGAGCACGCCGAAGGACACGAACATGTCGCGGGCCCCGACGTCGATGCCGAGGCCCCGGTCCGGCATGGCGCGTACCGCATGCCGCAGCACGAGCGCCGCCTGCCGGAACGACACCCGCGTTTCGGGCGAATTGAGCGTCGCGGCCGTCAGGCCGGCCGCGGCCAGCCACCGCTCCGTGGGCAGACCCGCGCGATCGGCGACGTCGACGACGTTGACGAGCACCGACGTCGGGATCAACGCCGCGCTGTGCCTGTCCACCCCACCTCCAACACGTGTCCGGATTTCCCCCCATTGTGGTCACCGATGCCCTCGTGCGCACCCATCGACATGCGGTTAGCTCCCGATCCATGGTGTGGTCAATGCCGGTCGATCTGTCGAAGCCGCCTTCCGTCGAGGGGTCGTGGGCACGTCCGGAGATCTACTGGCCGGCATTGACCGCCGCCACCGCGCACCTGGAGACGCCGCTCGCCGCCGTCGATCTCGCTGCGCTGCACCACAACGCGCACGACCTGCGCCGCCGCGCGGCAGGAACGCCGATCCGAGTGGCGTCCAAATCGGTCCGGTCACGGACGATCCTGGACGCCGTCACGGCCCTCGATGGCTACGCGGGGGTACTGGCGTTCACATTGCCCGAAGCCCTGTGGCTGGCCGCAGGCGACGCCGAGCACCCACCGCACGACGACGTCGTCGTCGGCTACCCGACGGCCGACCGCACCGCGATCGCCCGGCTGGCGTCGGCACCGGAGCTGGCGGCGCGCGTGACGCTCATGGTGGACTCCCTCGCCCAGCTCGACCTGGTGGACAGCGTCGCCGCGCCGTCGACGCGTCCGGCACTGCGCGTCTGCCTGGACCTCGACGCCTCGTGGCAGGCACCGGTACTCGGCCACCTCGGGGTGCGCCGCTCCCCCGTGCACACCGCGGCGCAGGCCCGCGCCCTGGCCGCTGCGATCACCGGCCGCCCCGGCTTCACGCTGGTGGGCCTGATGTCCTACGAGGCCCAGATCGCCGGGGTCGGTGACGATGTCCGCGGCCAGGCCGCGCGGTCCCAGCTCATCCGGTGGATGCAGCGCCGCTCCAAGGACGAACTGCTCGAGCGCCGCGGCCTCGCGGTGGCCGCAGTCCGGCAGGTGGCCGAGCTCGAATTCGTCAACGGCGGCGGGACCGGGTCCATCGAATTCACCGCCTCGGATCCGGCGGTCACCGAGATCGCAGCGGGCAGTGGGCTTTTCGGCCCGCACCTGTTCGACACCTACCAGGGCTTCACCCCGGCCCCGGCCGCGGCATTCGCGCTGTCCGTGGTGCGCAAGCCCACGCCGCAGATCGCGACAGTGCTGGGCGGCGGCTGGATCGCCTCCGGACCACCGGCCCGGGACCGCGTGCCGCTGCCGGTCTGGCCACCGGGGCTGAGTCTGCTGTCCGCCGAGATGGCCGGCGAAGTGCAGACGCCCGTGGCCGGAAAATCCGCTGCCGCACTGAACGTCGGTGACCGCGTGTGGTTCCGGCACTGCAAGGCCGGCGAGCTCAGCGAGCACGTCGACGCGTTCGCCATGGTCGATGCCGGCACGACCGTCGGCACGGCACTCACCTATCGAGGCGAAGGGAAGACGTTCCTGTGAGCTGGACCAACTGGGGACGCTGCGAGACCGCCAACCCGACGGAAGTCCTGCGGCCCAGCACGATCGAGGCGGTGTGTGACGCCGTCACCCGCGCGACGGCGACCGGCCGGCTGATCAAGGTCGTCGGGTCCGGGCACAGCTTCACCGGCATCGCCGTCGCTCCCGACATCCAGGTGGACCTGGGCGCCCTGGCCGGCGTGATCAGCGTCGACCGGGAGCGCAGGCAGGTCACCGTCGGCGGCGGCACTCCGCTGTGGCAGCTGACGCAGCTACTGGCGCGGCACGGGCTCGCGCTCGAGAACATGGGCGACATCGACCGCCAGACCATCTCCGGCGCCATCTCGACCGGCACGCATGGCACCGGCCTGGCCTTCGGCGGCCTGGCGACGCAGGTCGTCGGGCTGACCCTGGTGTCGGGCACCGGCGAACTGGTCCGCATCGACGAGGAGCAGAGCAGCGAGTTGCTGCCGGCGGCGCGCGTCGGCCTGGGCGCACTGGGCATCATCGTCGAGGTGACGCTGCAGTGCGTCCCGAGCTTCGCGATCCACGCCATCGAACGCGTCGAACCGATCGACGACGTCGTCGCGACATTCGATGAACGCTGCACGCACACAGACCATTTCGAGTTCTTCTGGTTTCCGCACACCGATACCGCGTTCACCAAGGCCAATATCCGGCTGCCCGCCTACACCCCGCTGGAGTCCACCAACCGGGTGTCGCAATGGGTCGAGGAGGAACTGATCGAGAACGGCGTGCTGGGAGCGATCTGCGCCGTCGGCAGCGCGCTGCCGTCCACCGTGCCCACACTGAACCGCACCGTCACCCGGTTCCTGTCCGACCGTGAGCACACCCAGCGCTCCGACCGCGTGTTCACCTCACCACGAAGGGTGCGGTTCCGCGAGATGGAGTACGCCGTCCCTTACGAGTCGGTGGGCGCCGCATTCGACGAGGTGCGCAGCCTGATCGCCCAACGGGGTTGGCGCATCGGCTTTCCCATCGAGGTCCGTGCCGCCGCCGACGACGAGAACTGGCTGTCCACCGCGTACGGCCGCCGCAGCGCGTACATCGCGGTGCACCGCTATGTGCGCGACGACCCGACCGAGTACTTCCGCGCGGTCGAGCAGATCATGCGCCGCTACGACGGGCGTCCGCACTGGGGCAAGATGCATGGCCGCACCGCGGCGGACCTGCGCGACACCTACCCGCGGTTCGACGACTTCCTCGCGGTGCGCGAAAAGCTCGACCCCAGAAGAACATTCACAAATGACTACCTGCACCGGGTACTCGGAGAATGAGGGCACGCATGACGACGATCCACGCCTTCGGCGATGACGCGCTCGGTGACCACGACGCCGTCGGCCTGGCCCGGTTGGTGCGGGACCGGCAGGTCAGCCCGGACGAACTGGCTGCCGCCGCGCACGCCCGGGCGCAGCTGGCCGACCCCGAGCTGCGGGCGGTGGCATGCGAGCTGCCGCCGCGGCACGGCACCGACCCGGGTGCCGAGTTCTTCGGTGTGCCAACCTTCATCAAGGACAACACCGACGTCGCCGGGCTGCCGACCACGCACGGTTCGGAGGCGTTCACGGCCCGGCCTGCGAAGCGGGACGGCGCATACGCGGCGCAGTTGCTCAGTACCGGGCTGACGCTGCTGGGCAAGACGCGGATGCCCGAATTCGGTTTCAACGCCACCACGGAGTACATGACGGAGCCGCCGGTCCGGAACCCCTGGAACACCGAATACTCCGTCGGCGCCTCGTCGGGCGGATCGGCCGCCCTGGTCGCCGCGGGCGTCGTGCCCATCGCCCACGCCAACGACGGCGGCGGCTCCATCCGCATTCCCGCCGCCTGCGCGGGCCTGGTCGGGCTCAAGCCGAGCCGGGGCCGGCACCGCGACGGCGAGCAGGCCCGGCATCTGCCGATCAACATGATCTCCGAGGGCGTCCTGACCCGCAGCGTCCGCGACACCGCCGCGTTCGTCGCCGCGTGCGAGAACCATTGGCGTAATCCGAAACTCGCACCAATCGGCCGGGTGAGCGGGCCGGCGCAACGGACCCTGCGCGTCGGTGTGCTGTTCGACAGCGTCACCGGCGAGCCGGTCGACGACGCCACCCGCGCGGCCGTCGAAGATACCGCGGCGGTGCTGGAGGCCGCCGGTCATATCGTCGAGCCGATCACGCTGCCGGTCACCGCCCAGTTCGCCGACGACTTCGTCCAGTACTGGGCGCTGCTGGCCGATCTCGCGGTCGGTACCGGCCGCTTGATCCTCGACCGGTCGTTCGATGCGGCCAAGGCCGACGGCCTGAGCCTGGGGCTGCGCGCGCACCACCGGCGCCACCTGCACCGCACCCCAGGCGCGCTGCTGCGCCTACGGCGCGTCGCCCACCAGTACGCGCAGATGTTCGCTCGGCACGAAGTCGTGCTGTCGCCGGTGCTTTCGCACACCACGCCGCGGCTCGGCTACATCGCACCGACCGTCGACTTCCCCGAGCTGATCGACCGCCTGCGCCGGTATGTCGCCTACACGCCGCTCAACAACATCGCGGGTACACCGGCGATCTCGTTGCCGTTGCACCAGTCTCCCGACGGCCTACCGGTCGGCGTGCAACTGTCCGGCGCCTACGGCGACGAGCGCACGCTGCTCGAACTGGCCTTCCTCCTGGAAGCCGAGCGGCCGTTCGCGCGGATTCAGGAACCCGCCAGCACGTGCCGCGCGGCGTCACCGAGCGCGTGGCGGGCGTAGGCCCGCACGTCGGCGTCGCCGTCTTCCAGCGCGATACCGAGCGCGGTCCGCGCGGCCTCCTCGGAGTCGGCCCACCGCGTCAGGCTCAGCACCGCGGCCTTGCGCACGTCCAGGTGCGGGTCGTGCAGCGCCTGCGACAAGGGTTCGACGGCAACCTCCGGTGCCGCGCCCGACAGTGCCCGCACCGCACCCTGACGAATCTGCCACGCTGGCTCCCGAAGGGCGCGTTGCACTTCCGGCACGTCCTGCTCGGCACAGCCGACGGCGGCCAGCGCGGCGAGCGCCGCCGCCCGCACCAGCGGGTCACGGTCGGCCACCAGCTGCCGCACGGTGTCGGCACCCGACCGGAGCGTGGCCAGGCCGTTCCCGGCGGCGATCCGCACCTCGCGGTTGTCGTCGGCGGCGGCCGCGGCCACCCCGTCGACGTCATCGACGGAGACCAGCGCACGCACGGCCTCGATCCGCACGCGGTGATCCGAATCTGTCACGGCGGCACGGTAATCCGGGGCCGCCCCGACCCGGCGCGAGCTCAGCACGTACAGCGTCACAGCCCGCACCACCGGGTCGGCGGAGGTCAGGTACGGCGCGACCGCCGCGGGGTCGGGCAGCACCTCGACGAGTTCGCGCAAGGCGTGGGCACTCTCCGCGCGCACCGCGCCGTCGGCGTCACCGAGCGCGGCGACCAGGTCCGGCTGGTAGCCGTCCGGCAGGTTCTCCACCAGCACGGCGACGGCAGCTCGCCGGACACCCGCGTCGGCGTCCTGCAGGTATTCGGTGAGGTCGGAGAGCACCGGCTCTTCCAGCGCCACCACGGCAGCGATGCGCGGGGACGGCGGCGTCGCCGGGTCGGCCGGGCGCAGCCGCGAGCCTGCGGTCGCCGGTGCCTTGCCGCCGACCAGATCCGGCTGGTGCACATGCTGCACTGCATGGTCCGACGGCAGGTGGTCCAGGTCGGGCACCGGCACGAAATACGGTGCCACCGGCCGTTTCAGGAACTCCATCTCACCGTCCTGGCCCTTGCGCAGGTTCAGGTGATAGCGCCACTGCTCGTCGTCGCGCTCGGGGATGTCGGCACGATCGTGGTACAGACCCCACCGTGATTCGGTCCGGGTGAGCGACGACCGGGCCGCCATCTCGGCGCAGTCCCGGATGAACGACACCTCGACCGTCCGCATCAGTTCATGCGGGGTGCGGGCACCCATCTGCTCGATCTCCTCGGCCATCCGCTCGAACGTGCGGACCGCGATCGACAGCTTGGTGGCCGTCTTGGGCGGGGCCACATAGTCGTTGACGAAGCGGCGCAGCTTGTATTCGACCTGCGGCTGTGGCGGCCCGTCCGGATGCCGCAGGGGACGGTAGATAAGTTCGTGCGCCTCGGCCAGCTGGTCCTGCGGAAGGTCCACGGGCGCTTCGACATCGGCGAGCGTGGACGCGGCGTGTTCGCCGGCGAGGTCCCCGTAGACGAACGCGCCGATCATGTAATTGTGCGGGACGCACGCCATGTCGCCGGCCGCGTACAGCCCGGGCACGGTGGTGCGGGCATGCTCGTCGACCCAGACGCCGGACGCCGAATGCCCACTGCACAAACCGATCTCCGAGATGTGCATCTCGATGTCGTGAGTGCGGTAATCGTGGCCGCGGTTCGCGTGGAAGGTGCCGCGCGTCGGTCGCTCGGTGGTGTGCAGGATGTTCTCCATCGCGGTGATGGTCTCGTCCGGCAGGTGGGTGACCTTGAGGTAGATCGGGCCGCGCGCCGATTCGATCTCGCTCTTGACCTCGGCCATCATCTGGCCCGACCAGTAGTCCGAGTCGACGAACCGCTCCCCCAGCGCGTTCACCTGGTATCCGCCGAAGGGATTCGCGACGTAGGCACAGGCCGGGCCGTTGTAATCCTTGATCAACGGGTTCACCTGGAAGCACTCGATACCGGAGAGCTCGGCCCCCGCGTGATACGCCATGGAGTAGCCGTCGCCGGCGTTGGTCGGGTTCTCGTAGGTGCCGTAGAGGTACCCGGACGCGGGCAGGCCGAGCCGGCCGCTGGCCCCCGTCGCCAGAATGACGGCCTTGGCTGCCACCGTGACGAATTCGCCTGTGCGCGTGTTGAACGCGGCCGCGCCCACCGCCCGCCCGTTCGCGGTCAGGACACGCACCGGCATCAGCCGGTTCTCGATGCGCAGCTTCTCCCGGATCGACTTCTGCCGCATCACGCGGTACAGCGCCTTCTTGACGTCCTTGCCCTCGGGCATCGGCAGCACGTACGAGCCGGAGCGGTGCACGCGACGCACCGCGTACTCGCCGTGCTCGTCCTTCTCGAACTTCACGCCGTAGCGCTCGAGACGCTGCACCATGGCGAAACCGCGCGTCGCGGTCTGATAGATGGTGCGCTGGTTGACGATTCCGTCGTTGGCCCGGGTGATCTCGGCGACGTAGTCCTCCGGGGTGGCCTTGCCCGGGACGACGGCGTTGTTGACGCCGTCCATACCCATGGCCAGAGCACCGGAATGGCGCACGTGCGCCTTCTCCAGCAGCAGGACCTGGGCGCCGTTCTCGGCGGCGGTCAGGGCCGCCATGGTGCCGGCGGTGCCGCCGCCGATCACCAGGACGTCACAGTCGAGGCGGACGGCATCGGCGAGGTCTGGAATCTCCAGCGTGCTCATTGGTGTAGTGCTCCAAGGATTTCGGCCCGCAGTTCGGTGCGGGAGATTTCGGCGTCGCGGGGGCTGGGGACGTCCAGCAGCGCACGTAGCGGCTGGCCGGCGCGGCCGAGGACCGCCACCCGGTCACCCAGGGCGAGGGCTTCGTCGACGTCATGCGTGACGAACACGATGGTGGTCGGATGGGCCTGCCAGGTGTCGATCAGCAACGCCTGCATGGCATGTCGGGTCTTGGCGTCCAGGGCGCCGAAGGGCTCGTCCATCAGAACGGCCCGCGGCGCACCGGCCAGACCACGCGCCAGCTGGACCCGCTGGCGCATACCGCCGGACAGGCTCTTCGGCAGAAAATCGGCGAACCCGGTGAGCCCGACCTCGTCGATCCAGCGTTCGGCACGTTCGCGGCGCCCGGCGCGCGGCACCCCGCGCAGCTGCAGCGCCAGCTCGATGTTGGATCGCACTGTGCGCCACGGCAACAACGCGCTGTCCTGGAACACCATGCCGCGGTCCCGCGACGTGGTGGTCACCAGCTCACCGTCCGCCAGCACCCGCCCGGCGTCGGGCTTCAGCAGCCCGGCCAGCGCCCGCAGCACCGTCGACTTGCCGCAGCCCGACGGGCCGGTCAGCACCAGGATCTCCCCCGGCTGGACCGTCAGGCTCAACCCGTCCACCACCGGCTCGCCGGTGTAGGACAGCCGAATCCGATCCAACTCCAGCCGGAGACCCGCAGTGAGTACCGCAGTCATCGCGCATTCTCCTCACCGCGCGGCAACCAGCGGGTCAGTCGCCGGCCGATCAGTTCCACCGCAGCCGCCGTGCCGAAGCCCAGCGCGCCGATCGTGATGATGCCGACGAAGACGCTCGGGTAGTCCAGCACCGTGTACGCCTGCCAGGTGCGGTACCCGACGCCGAGCCGGCCGGAGATCATCTCCGCGGACACCACACAGATCCAGGCCACGCCCATACCGACCGACAGACCGCCGAACAGCCCGGGCAGGACACCCGGAAACAGGACCTGCCGCAACACATCCCAGCGACTGCCGCCGAGCGTCCGCACCGAGTCCTCCCACAGTGTCGGCAGCGCCCGCACGGCGTGCCGGGTGCTGACCATGATCGGGAAGAACGCCGCCAGGAACGTGATGAACACGATGCCGGCCTCGTCGGTCGGGAACAGCAGGATGGCGACCGGCACCAGCGCGATGGCCGGGATCGGCCGCGCCAACTCGGTCAGCGGCCCCACGATGTCGGCGAACAACCGCGACCGGCCCAGCGCGATACCGACGGCGGCGCCGATCACCGCCGCCAGCCCGAAGCCGCTGACGATCCGGATCACCGACTGCGTCAGGTCCAGCCAGTACTGCGTGGCGCCGAGGCGGTCGACGAATTTCGCGGCGATCTGGGTCACCGTCGGCAGGTTGTCGAAACGCAGCCAGAACCGGACGTGATTGGCCGTCAGCAGCTGCCAGATGCCCACGGCCGCAACGACCGACAGCGCCTTGACGAGGTAACTGCGCCACTTTGCGGATCCGCGCTGCCGCGGCAGGTCAGCCTCGACCGGCAGCACCGGTGCCGCCGACACCGCGGCTATCGCCGTCATGCCACACCCACCAGAGCCTGCTGGTAGGTCACCACCGACGAACCGGGATGGGCCGCCTGGTAGCGGCGGGCGCCGGCGTCGGTGTCGAACGGCACGAAGTCCGCGCCCTGCTGCACCCACACGGATTTGTCCGCCAGCCAACGGGTTCCGAGCTCGGCGTCCGGCACGTACGCGGCGCGGACCTTGGCGCCCTTGGCCTCCGCGGCCCGGATCGCCTTCAGCAGGCACGTCGGGTTGGCCGCCGGCTGTGTGCTGTCCGAACCGTCGAGCCACAGCTCACCGGCCAGCGCGGGGTTGTCGACCGGGATGTTGCACACCGGGTCGGTTCCGTGCACGACCGACGGATTCGCGGTGCGGGCAACCTCGGCGTTGTAGTCGCGCCCGCGCTCCGACAGCGCCTTGCGCAGCGGTCCGTCCTCGACGAACTTGGTGACGTCGAGGTCGGCGAAGTCACCGATCGACTTCAGGTACGGCACATCACCTTTCAGCGCGTCCACGAGCGACGGCTTGAGCGTGGTGTCGAACCGCGTGCCGCCGGGGCCGTTGTACAGGTACACGACTTCCTGCGGCAGGCCGCTGCCCTGCGCGACGATCTTCGCCGCCTCCAGCGGCTTGGTGTTGAGGAAATCGGTGGCATCGAGCTGTGCCTGCAGGAACGCATCGAGCACCTCGGGATGCGCTGCGGCGTAGGCCCGTCGCACGACGACGCCGTGCCAGGTCGGGTAGTTCAGCTCGGCGCCGTCGTACAGCAGCCGGGCCTTGTTCTGGAAGACCAGCAACCCCGGCCAGGCGACGAACTGCGAAAGCGCCTTGACCTGACCGGATTCCAGCGCCGACGCGCCGATCTGCGGCTGCTGGTTGAGTACCTCGACGCCGGTCTTCGGGTCGATGCCGATCTTCGACAGCGCCCGGACCAAGGTGCCGTGACCGGCCGAGCCGACACTGGCGGAGACCTTCTGTCCCGCCAGCTCGTTCAGTGACTGAACCGGTGAATCCGGGGACACCACAACCATGTTGAGCGCCCCGGTCGGGCTGGACCCGGTGGCCGCCACCAGTTCGGTCTTGGCACGTTCGTTGCTCTGGGTCTTCGATCCGTTGATCAGCATCGGGTAGTCACCCATCGAGCCGATGTCGATCTTCTCGGCGACCATCTGCGCGGTGATCGGCGCACCGGTGTCGTAGTCCTGCCATTCGACGTGGTACTTCCTGCCGGTCTTGGCGCCGATGTCATCGAGCCGATGCTCCAGGTAGCCCTGGGCGCGCAGCAGCGTTCCGGCGGTGACGGTGTTGATGGTCTTGGACTGGTAGCCGACAACCACGTTGACGGTGTTGTCGTCCTTGCCGGCCGAATCGACCGAGCAGCCGGTGGCGGCGAGGACGACGGTGGCGGCCAGGGCGGTAAGGCGTTTCATGGTGGTCCTTAACGGATGAGATAGGGCATGTTGACGGATACGGCGCCGGTTGGGCAGCGCGCAGCACACGGACCGCAGTACCAGCACTCGTCAACGTGCATGTACGCCTTGCCGTTGTCGGGGTTGATGGCCAGCGAGTCGAGCGGACAGACGTCGACGCACAGGGTGCAGCCCTCGATACACAGCGACTCGTCGATCGTGACCGGGACATCGGCTCGTTGGTTGTTGACCAGCGTCATGATTCACTCCGTAACAGGTTGCCGCGCATGGTGATTCGGTCACCACGCAGTCGGATGTATTCGAGGTCGACGGGACGCCCGTCGTCGAGGGTCGTGAGCCGTTCGAGCATCAGGATCGCGCCGCCCGCCGGGATGTCCAGCGTGGCCGCGGTGTGCGGGTCGGCCGAAACCGCTTCCAGCGCAATGTCGGCCGAGCCCAGCCGCTGTTCGGTGACCTGCTCGATCAACGCGAACACGTCGTTGGTCTCCAGCGAGTGCTCGAGGACGGCGGCACCGATATCGGGAACCAGGTACGTCAGATCCAGGCTCAGCGGCAGGTCGCCCAGATAGCGCAGCCGTTCGATGAACACGACGGGCTCACCGGGAGTCAGCTGCAGGCGGCGCGCGACCGCAGCGGGCGCCGGCAAGTGCGTGGCGGCGCGGACCTCGTTGCGGACCTCGCCGTAGTCCTTGAAGGTCTCCTTCAGCCCGACCAGCGCGTGCAGGCCGTGATCGTATTTGCGCTGCGCCACGTGGGTGCCGACGCGTGGACCCCGGTCGATGAGCCCCTCGGCCTTGAGGATCGCCAGCGCCTCGCGCACGGTGTTGCGGGATACCGAGAACTCGGCCACCAGCTCGGCCTCACCGGGCAGGCCCGCCGCGTAGACGCCGTCGCGCACCTGATGGCGCAGCACGTCGGCCACCTGGCGGGCGCGGTCGGCGCGCCGGCGTAGCGGGGTCGGATCGGTCGCCTGGGGCGAGCGAAGCGACGGGGAGGACTCGGGCATGCGGTTGAACCTAGGGACCCAGCGCCATCAGGTCTGCACCCCCGAATCGGGTGTCTCGACGGTACCCGCATTCCGCCGCCTCAATCCACACCTGACCTGCGGAAACCCTGAGTTCGCGGGCTATTGCGCCACCTCGAGAACGGCCGATAGTTCGAATCTCGATGAATTCAACAGCGTTCACCGGCGGCCACAACCTTCGACTCCGCGAAAGTGCGTGGGTTCAATCGTGATGACAATCCGCCGTGGTGATTGAACTCAGGGATCGCTGACGCCCCGAAGAAGTACCTGCCTTCAATCAGAACGTCCAACAGTGTCTTGCGATTGAAACCAAGGACCTCTCCGCGCACTCGACGGGCCGCACAGTCAACACGCAGAACGCGGCCGCTAACTCCCCGCGGCCGACACCGTCACCGGAATCCCGTTGAGCGCGCCGTTGCCGGACGGCTCGTCGAGGAAGTCCGGCAGCGACAGGACGTTGGTGTTCACCCCGGGCGACGCGTTGGCGATCCCCAGCCGGGTGCCGGGCTGCCCGTGTCCCCAGCCGTGCGGCATGGACACCACGCCCGGCTTGATCGCGTCGGTCACCTCGACGGGTACGACGATCTTGCCTGCGCCAGAAGCGACTTCGGCGTTGTCGCCGTCCGCGATACCCCGCGCGGCCGCGTCGCTGGCGTGCATGAGCAGCGTGCAGCGGTCGCGGCCCTTCATCAGCGCGCCGACGTTGTGCAGCCAGGAGTTGTTGGACCGCAGGTGGCGCCGGCTCACCAGCACCAACTCGTCGGCCGGGCGCTCCAGCCGCGCGGCGAGCCGGGGCAGGTCGTCGAGCAGGTACTGCGGGGCCACCCGGATCTTCTTGTCCGCGGTACCCAGCACCTCGGGCACGCGCGGCACCATGGGGCCGTAGTTGATGCCGTCGGGATGGGCCTTGAGCTTCTCGAGCGTCAGCCCGTCGGGATTCTCGCCGTACCAGTCGCCGAACGCGGCGGTCCGCAGCGTCAGGTCGAGCATGCGCTCGGGACCGCCGTGGTCGTACTTCTTGCGGATCTCGGCGCCGTCGAGTCCTTGCGTGAAGCACAGGTAGTCGAACCAGCCGTCGTCGAGCGCGGCGACGTCGACGTCTTCGGCCGGGGTGCCGGTGCACAGCCCGGTGAGCCGGATCAGGATCTCCCACTCCTCCGGCGCGTCGGGGTCCTCGCGGTGAAAAACCGGCGGCGAATACCGGGCGAAGCTGTTGATCGCCGCGCCCAGCAGCAGGTCCGCGGAGTGCGCCTGCTCGAGCGCCGAGGGGCCGGGCAGGATGACGTCGGCGTGCCGGGTGGTCTCGTTGAGCCACAGGTCCACCGAGATCATCGCGTCGAGCTGCGGCAGCGCCTCGTCGAGTTTGTCACCGCCCGGCGTCGACAGCACGGGGTTGCCCGCGACGGTGATGAGGGCCTTGAGCTGGCCCTCGCCCGGGGTGGTGATCTCTTCGAGCATGCACGAGACCGGGACCTGACCCAGCACTTCCTTGGCGCCACGGACCCGGGTCTGATAGCGGCCGAAGTTGGGCGCCCCGTCCTCGAGTCCCGGGATGGTCTGGCTGGTGACGGTCCAGGCGGTCGGCGTGGCGAACATCGCGCCGCCGGGGACGTCGAAGTGGCCGGTGACGATGTTGACGACGTCGATGAGCCAACTGGCGAGACTGCCGAATTCCTGGTTGCACGTACCGATGCGGCCGTACACGACGGCGCGGGGCGTGCCGGCCAGTTCGCGCGCCAGTCCCCTGATCCGCTCCGCGTCGATACCCGTTGCGGCAGAGACCCTTTCAGGCGACCAGTCGGCGACGGCCCGGCACAGCTCGGCCACCCCGTCGAGGTGCTGCTCGAGCTCGCCGAGGTTCACCAGATCTTCGTCGAACACGGTGTGGATGACGCCGAGCAGCAGCGCCGCATCGGTGCCCGGCGTGATGGGCAGCCACTCGTCGGCCTTGGCCGCGGTCTGGGTGCGCACCGGGTCGATCACGATCACCTTGCCGCGCTTACGGATTCCGCCGATGAGGCCCATGATGTCTGGGGCGGCCAGCAGCGAGCCCTGCGACGCCGCGGGGTTGGCGCCCATCACCACTAGCAGGTCGGTGCGTTCCAGGTCCGGGGTCGGGAACGCCCACCAGCTGCCGTACATCAGGTGCGACGACAGGTTCTTGGGCCATTGATCGATGGTGCCCGGCGAGTACGTGATCGGCATGCCGGACAAGCCGAGCAGGATCGCCGCGTACCGCGACAGCGAAAACGAGTGCGCCAGTGGGTTTCCGGTGTACGCGGAGACCGCCCCGATGCCGTGCTTTGCGATCACTGGCGCCAGCAGTTCGGTGCAGCGGCGGAACGCGGTGTCCCAGTCGACCTCGTGCCACTGCCCGTCGACCTTGATCATCGGGCGGCGGATCCGGTCGGGGTCTTCGTGCAACGCGCCGAGGGAAGCGCCCTTGGGGCAGATATGGCCCGCGCTCCACGCGTCGGCCTTGTTGGGCCGGACGCCGGCGACCTTGCCGTCCGACACCTGAATCTCCAAGCCGCACATGGCTTCGCACAGGCAGCAGGCGTGCAGGTGCAGACCGTCTTCGCCGACTCCGGCGATCATTCGTGGCTGGGTTCCCATCGTCCGACTGTAACGGCGTTACTGAGACGTGGGTCACGATTGCTCCCGATATCCGGGAGACGGGCTACAACGCGTGCGAAAGCTCCCGGCCGAACTGCAGCAGCCGCTGCATCTGGGCCAGGCCACCGTCATCGACGGACTTGGTGTACCGGAACGACTCGCAGAAGAAGTCGGTGTCGATGGCCGACTTCTGCCGGCTGCGGGTGATCAGCTGGGTGTACATCCGCAGTCGTACCTCGGCCAGGCGCCGCGTACCGTCGCCCAGCACCTCGAACTGCGTGGTCAGGATGTGGTCGGTGATGGTCGACAACAGGATGGTCCGCACCGAGGTGTCCAGCGTCCGGCGCAGGTGCTCGTCGTCGCCGCTCGCGTCGTCGTCGGCCCGCCACATGATGAGTCGCTCACCGTCGGTGAGGACGACCTCCTGCCACACGGCGTCGCCCCAGGACTCCTCGGACGCGCCGCGCGACATGATGAAGGACTTGATGGACCGGAAGTCGACCACCGACCGCAGCTGCTCGAGCGCCAGCTCCGGATCGCGCAGATAGACCTTCGCCGCATCGTCGACACTCGAGTACGGCGCCCAGTCCTGCGGCTCGTCCATGACTACTCGCCCCGGACCGCCGCGGCCGCCGCCCGAATCTGCGGCGTCACCAGCATCACCTGGCCGAGAACGCCGTTGACGAAGCCGGGCGACTCATCGGTGGAGAGCGACTTCGCCAGCTCGACGGCCTCGTCGACGGCGACCGGCTCCGGCACGTCCGTCGCGTGCAGCAGCTCCCACACCGCGACACGCAGGATCGCGCGGTCCACCGCGGGCAGCCGCTCCAGCGTCCAGCCCTGCAGGTGCGCCGAGATCAGGTCGTCGATGTGGGCGGCGTGCTCGGTGACGCCGTTGGCGACGGTCACCGTGTACGGGTTCAGCGCCGACACCTCGGGGTCGCTGTCGGCCAGGGTGTTGCGCAGCTTGGCGCCCTCGGCCGCAGTGATCCCGCGGGCCTCGGCCTCGAACAGCAGGTCGACGGCGCGCTTGCGCGCCTGGTGCCGGCCCTTGTCGGAGCGACGGTCAGGCATTGACCCGACTGATGTAGCTGCTGTCGCGGGTGTCGACCTTGAGCTTGTCACCGACGTTGATGAACAGCGGCACCTGGATCTCGGCGCCGGTCTCCAGGGTGGCCGGCTTGGTACCGGCGTTCGAGCGGTCGCCCTGCAGGCCCGGCTCGGTGTGCGCGACGACGACCTCGATGCTGACGGGCAGTTCCAGGTAGAGCGGCGCGCCGTTGTGGAACGCGATCTGCACCTGCAGGTTCTCCAGCAGGAAGCCGGCGGCGTCGCCGACGAGGGCCTCCGACAGCGGGTGCTGCTCGAAGTCCTCGGCATCCATGAAGACGAAGTCCGCGCCGTCGCGGTACAGGTAGGTGGCGTCACGACGGTCGACGGTCGCGGTCTCCACCTTCACACCGGCGTTGAAGGTCTTGTCGACGACCTTGCCCGACAGCACATTCTTGAGCTTGGTGCGCACGAAGGCCGGGCCCTTGCCGGGCTTAACGTGCTGGAACTCGATGATCTGCCACAGCTGGCCCTCGATGTTGAGGACGAGACCGTTCTTGAAGTCGGCGGTAGATGCCACGGTGGGTACTGCTCCTAGCTCTCTGTCATCAGAGGATGGCCAGTTCCTTGGGGAACCGGGTAAGCAACTCAGGTGTGTGTGTCGTATCGCCGCTGACGACGAGCGTGTCCTCGATCCGGACACCGCCCCGGCCGGGCAGGTAGACACCGGGCTCCACGGTGACCACGGAGCCAGCAAGCAGTGTACCGGCGGCGGCGGAGTTGATTCCCGGCGCTTCGTGAATCTGCAGACCGACGCCGTGCCCGAGCCCGTGGGAGAACTGCTCGCCGTACCCGGCATCGACGATGACCTGCCGCGATGCCCGGTCGACGGCCGACAGCGTCGTGCCCGGCGCCAGCGCTTCCCGGCCGGCCCGCTGCGACGTCGCGACCAGGTCGTAGATGTCGCGCTGCCACTGCGCCACCGGCGACAGCACGAAGGTGCGCGTCATGTCGGAGTGGTAGCCCTCGACCAGCGCGCCGAAATCGATCTTGACGAAGTCACCGGCCGCCAGCACGGCCTCGGTGGGCCGGTGGTGCGGTATCGCCGAGTTGGCGCCCGTCGCGACGATGGTCTCGAACGACGGGCCGTCGGCGCCGTGGTCGAGCATCCGCGCCTCGAGTTCGCGGCCGACCTCCTTCTCGGTGCGGCCGGCACGCAGCCCACCCGATTCGACGAGATCTTTCAGTGCCGCATCGGCGGCCTCACAGGCCAGCCGCAGGATCGCGATCTCACCGGCGTCCTTGACCTCGCGCAGTACTTCGACCATGCCGGGCGCCCGGACGAGTTCGAGGTCGTCGCCACCGACCCGCTGCAGCGCCGCGTGGGCGTCGACGGTCATGACGTGGCTCTCGAAGCCCAGCCGCTTGATGCCGGCCGCCGCCGCGGCGCGCACGAGCTGAGGCGCACACGCCCGCTCGATGAGGATCTGTGCGTCGGGGGCCTGCTGCGCCGCCTGCGTCCGGTACCGCCCGTCGGTGGCGAGGATGGGCGTCTCCCCTTCAGTGGGAATCAGCAGTGCCGCGTTCGAGCCGGTGAATCCGGACAGATAACGCACGTTGACCAGGTCGGTTATCAGGATCGCATCCAGCTCGGCGGCCGCCAGGTGGCGACGCAGCATGTGGCGCCGGTGGGAAATTGTCACGATATGTGACGCTACTCGCTACGCTGTCTGCTCATGAGTAAGTGGTTGCTGCGCGGAATCGTCTTTGCGGCGTTGATGGTGATCGTCCGATTGCTGCAAGGCGCAATGATCGGTGCCTGGGAAAAACAGTCGCTGATCATCAGCGTCACGCTCGTCGTGCTGTACATCCTCGCTGCCTTTGCCTGGGGCGTCCTCGACGGCCAGAGCGACGCGAAGGCGCAGCCGGACCCCGACCGCCGCGAGGACCTGGCGATGGCCTGGCTGGTCGGCGGTCTGTTCGCCGGCGTCGTCAGCGGCTTCTTCTCCTGGCTCATCGGCCAGTTCTACGACAACATCTACGTCGACGCCCTGGCCGCCGAGCTCACCACCTTCGCCGCGTTCACCGCACTGATCGTCTTCGTGGGCGGCATCTGCGGTGTCTCGCTCGGCCGCTACCTGGTCGACCGCAACGCCCCGCCGCCGCCGAAGCACGACCACGCCGGTGAGAGCGAGCGCGCCGACACCGACGTCTTCGCCGCGGTCGCTGTCGCGGTCCCCGTCGAGGGTCACGAAGGCGAGACCGAGGTCATCGAGACCAGGCCCAAGACCAACCCCGAGTCCTGAGCAGCCACGCAAAAAGGCCGCGGCCCGTCATCAGACGGGCCGCGATCTTTTTTGCCGAAAAGTTGTAAGACTTCCGCGGCGTAACTGCTCCTACCTGTGAGAGCGGCTCAACCGGAGCCGCAAATCCCAAACAGGAGCACATCATGAACCGCACGAAGTTCGTCACCGCCGCAGCTGCCCTGGCGATGATCGCCCTCGGAACCGGAACAGGAACCGCGCAGGCCGCGTCGTCGATCGATACGACAAGCGACGCGGCGGGCGTCACGGTCCACATCAACTCGACCGGAAGTGAAGGCCTGTGCTTCTACTCCGCGGAGCCGTGGTTCGGATGGAAGTCGGTCAAGCCCCTGCCGGTGTACAAGGTGCCGTTCCAGCTGCAGGCAAACCAGAGCCACAATCTGTGGTTCCCGGGCATCCAGACCGGCACGACGTGGAAAGCCAAGGTCGAATGCCCGGTCGGCGGCACCGACTATTTCAACCCCGTCTACTGAGCGCAGCTCAGTCTTTCGCCACCACCGAGTAGGCGGCCGCCAGCAGCGAGGGGTCCGGGCCTTCGAGGCGGCCCGGCTTGGCCAGGCCGTCGAGCACCACGAAGCGCAGCACGCCCGAACGGGTCTTCTTGTCCCCCGCCATCGATTCCAGCAGTTGCGGGAAGGCGTCGGCGTCGTAGCTGACCGGCAGGCCCAGCGCGGTGAGCACCCGGCGGTGGCGGTCCGCGGTGTCGTCGTCGAGGCGTCCGGCAAGCCGGCCGAGCTCGGCGGCGAACACCAGGCCCACCGACACGGCGGCGCCGTGCCGCCACTGGTAGCGCTCCCGGCGCTCGATGGCGTGCGCCAAAGTGTGGCCGTAGTTGAGGATTTCGCGCAGTGCCGATTCCTTCTCATCGGCGGCGACCACCTCGGCCTTGACGGCGATGGCACGGCGGATGAGTTCGGGCAGGACGGTGCCGGCGGGGTCCAGCGCGGCCTCCGGGTCGGCCTCGATGAGGTCCAGGATCACCGGGTCGGCGATGAAGCCGGCCTTCACGATCTCGGCCATGCCGGCGATGATCTCGTTGCGCGGCAACGATTCCAGCGTCGCGAGGTCGACCAGCACGGCCAGCGGCTGGTGGAATGCGCCGACGAGGTTCTTGCCGGCGTCGGTGTTGATGCCGGTCTTGCCGCCGACGGCGGCGTCGACCATGCCGAGCAGCGTCGTGGGCACGTGCACGATGTCCACGCCGCGCAGCCAGGTGGCGGCGGCGAACCCCGCGACGTCGGTGGCCGCGCCGCCGCCGAGGCTGACGATGGCGTCCTTGCGGTCGATCCCGATGCGCCCCAGCACTTCCCAGATGAACCCGACAACGGGCAGTTCCTTGCCCGCCTCGGCGTCCGGGATTTCGATGCGGTGCGCGTCGATTCCGCCCGCCGCCAAGTAACTACGGATCGCCTCGGCGGTCTCGTTCAGCACCGGCTGGTGCAGGATGGCGACGCGGTGCCGGCCCTGCAGGACGCGGCCGAGGTCGCCGAGCAGACCGGTCCCGATGATCACCGGGTACGGCCGGTCGACGTTCACCTCGACGACGACGGGTTCAGTCATTGCGAGCCTTTCAATCGTTTCGCCAGTGCCGCAGGGCTCGGCGGGGCCTCGGTGGTCGGTCCGGGGTTCAGGACCGTGGGCAGCCGGCGCCACGCCGAGCGGCGGCGGCGCCGGGAGTGCTCGTCGCAGCGCGGCTGCTCGAGCCGGTGCACGATGTGGCGGACCACCGCACCGGGATTGCGTCGGTTGGTGTTCACGCGGAGGGTGGCGACCTGCCGGAACAGCGGCACGCGCTGCGCCATCAGCTCGCGGTATTTGGCGCCCGGGTCGTCGCCGGCGAGCAGCGGGCGTCCGCCGCCCGCGGTGCGCCGAACGCCTTCTGCCGCACTGATTTCCAGGTAGACGACGGTATGGCCGACGAGCGCTTCCCGCACCTCCGGGGTCGTCACCGCGCCACCGCCGAGCGACACGACGCCGTCGTGTTCGGCGAGCGCGTCGCGGATCACGTCGGCTTCGATCTTGCGGAACACCGGTTCACCTTCGGCGAAGATGTCGGCGATGCTGCGACCGGTGGTCTCGACGATCTTGGCGTCGGTGTCGAGCATCGGCACCTGCAGCGCCTTCGCCAACCGTCGACCGATCGTCGACTTGCCCGAACCGGGCATGCCGACCAGTACAGCCTTGGGCGCCATCGGGTTATCCGGACATCTGCGGTTCGCGCTCATGCACCGCACGCAGGTAGTTCTCGACGTTGGCGCGCGTCTCGGCCAGCGAGTCGCCGCCGAACTTGTCCAGCGCGGCCCGGGCCAGCACCAGTGCCACCATGGCCTCGACGACCACACCGGCCGCGGGCACGGCGCACACGTCGGAACGCTGGTGGATGGCGACGGCCTCTTCGCCGGTGGCCATGTCGACGGTCGCGAGCGCGCGTGGCACGGTCGAGATCGGCTTCATCGCGGCGCGGACCCGCAGCGGCTGGCCGTTGGTCATGCCGCCTTCCAGACCGCCGGCGCGGTTGGTGGAGCGGGTGATGCCGTCGGCGCCCGGGTAGATCTCGTCGTGTGCGACGCTGCCGCGGCGCCGTGCGGTCTCGAAGCCGTCACCGATCTCGACGCCCTTGATGGCCTGGATGCCCATGACGGCGGCGGCCAGCTGGCTGTCCAGCCGGTTGTCACCGCTGATGAACGAGCCGAGGCCGACGGGCAGTCCGCTGACCACCACCTCGACGACACCGCCGAGGGTGTCGCCGTCCTTCTTGGCGGCCTCGATCTCGGCGATCATGGCTTCCTCGGCGGTCTTGTCGAAGGCACGCACCGGGCTGTCATCGATGGCCTCCAGATCCTCGGGCTGCGGGACCGGGCCGTCGTAGGGCTTCGATGCGCCGATGGAGATGACGTGCGAGACGACGTCCACGCCGAGGGCCTGCTTCAGGAACGCGCGGGCGACGGTGCCGGCCGCGACGCGGGCCGCGGTCTCGCGGGCACTGGCGCGCTCGAGCACCGGGCGGGCGTCGTCGAAGCCGTACTTGAGCATGCCGGCGTAGTCGGCGTGCCCGGGCCGGGGCCGGGTGAGCGGCTCGTTACGCGCGGTGTTGGCCAGCGCCTCCGGGTCGACCGGGTCGGAGGCCATGACGGTCTCCCACTTGGGCCACTCGGTGTTGCCGATCTGGATGGCGATCGGGCCGCCGAGCGTCTGGCCGTGCCGAACGCCGCCGAGCAGCGTGACTTCGTCCTTTTCGAACTTCATCCGGGCACCGCGGCCATAGCCGAGACGACGCCGCTGCAACTGCGTGGCGATGTCGTCCGAGGTCACCGAGAGACCGGCCACCATGCCTTCGAGCATGGCCACCAGGGCACGACCGTGGGATTCACCTGCTGTGGTCCATCGCAACACGTGTCCCATTGTCCCATGAGGGGGTTTACCGGCTGAAATCCGTCAGCCCAGGCTGCATTGCAGCAGCACGGTGTCGATGTCGCGGCCGTGTTTGTGCCCGACCTGCCGCAGTCGGCCGGCCTCGTCGAAACCCACCTTCTTGTGCAGTGCGACGGACGACGGGTCGCCGCTGTCGGCGATCACCGCGATGACCTCACGCACGCCGGCGGCGCGGGCGGCGTCCAGCAGCGCGCCGAGGAGTTCCTTGCCGGCACCCTGTCCGGTGGCCCACGGCGCCAGGTAGATCGAGTCCTCCACCGTGCCCTGATAGGCCGGCCGGGATTTCCAGGGCAAGCAGTACGCGTACCCCGCGACCTTGCCCTCGCGCTCGACGACGAGGAACGGCAGCCCGGCGGCGAAGACCTTGGCGAACCGCGCCTGCCACTCCTCGGCCGTGGGCGGCTCGAGCTCGAACGACGCCACGCTGTTGCGTACGTAATGCGCGTAGATGTCGGCGATCGCGGGCAGGTCGGCGGTGGTGGCGGTGCGGGTGGTCATGGTGAGGCAAAGGTACCGAGCGCGACGGCCGCGGCGCTCGCCAGGCACATCGACGGTCCGTGTGGCACGGTGCGTCCGGCTCGCCGCACGAGGATCAGCGCCGCGTACCCCGCGGTCAGCAGCGGCGCCCCGATCGCGGCGAGCACCCACACGCCGGCGCCGCACATGCCGGTCAATGCGCCGAGGCCGAGTGCGAGTTTGACGTCGCCGCCGCCCATCGCCCGTGGGCTGAGCAGGTGGATCAGGAGGTAGAGCGCGAACAAAGCCGCGGCCCCCAACGCCGCGGCAGTCCCCTTGCCCGTGATCACGCCGGCCGCGACGATCACCGCGGCGCCCGGCAGCGTCAGCCAGTTCGGCAGCCGTCGCTCGCGGAGGTCATAGGCACACAACGCGATCATCCAGGCACCAATAGCCAAGCCCGCCCCCATCTTTCGAGGCTAAGGGCGTTGCGCAGGGCGTCCCGACACGAATGTTCCACAGGGTGCCGGCCAGGGAAGTACCACGTCGATTGCACTCACGGACTTCTTGGGCCCCAATTTTCGGCTCTACCAGCCGAGCCGCGCACAAAACTGGATTCAGGACGCCGCGAGCGCCGCCGCCATCACCTCGCGGGGCGCGGGCATCCCGGTGAACTGCTCCACCTGGGCGTAGGCCTGGTTCAGCAGCATCTGCAGGCCGCTGACCACCCGGCCACCGGCCGCGGAAACGGCGGCGGCCAGCGGCGTCGGCCACGGGTCGTAGATGGCGTCGAGCAGCACGGCGGTGTCGGCCACGGTCCCGGAGATCTCACCCGCCACCGCGGCAGGCAGTGTATTGACCACCACGCCAAGGGAATTCAGCTTCTCGCCGAGGGCTACCCAGCGCGTCGCGACGCCCAGCCGCTCCCCCAGCTCCACGAGTGCCCCGGCCTTGTCGGCATTGCGGGCAACGATCGCCAGGTCCCGCACACCGAGTTCGGCCAAGGCCACGACGGCCGCGGGCGCGGTGCCGCCGGAGCCCAGCACCGCCGCCGCTCCGGATACCTCGCCCAGGGCGCCGACGACGCCGTCGACGTCGGTGTTGTCGGCGCGCCAGCCGCCGTCGATCCGTACCAGGGTGTTGGCCGAGCCGACGAGCTCAGCGCGCGGCGTGCGTTCGGTCGCGAAGCGCAGCGCCGCGAACTTGCCGGGCATCGTGACCGAGACCCCGACCCATTCCGGGCCGAAACCGCCCACCAGGCCGGGCAATTGTTCCTCGGTGCACTCGATGCGGTCGTAGGTCCAGTCGGTCAGCCCGAGCTCCCGGTAGGCCGCCAGGTGCAGCTGCGGGGACCGCGAATGCGCGATGGGCGAACCCAGAACCGCGGCTCTCATCGCGCACTGTCGAGCACGCCGTTGCGTTTGGCGAGCTCGATGCTGGCGAGGTGCTGCTGGTAGTCGCGGGTGAAGACCGTGGTGCCCTGCAGGTCGATGGTCACGAAGTACAGCCAGTCCCCCGGCGCCGGGTCCTGCGCCGCGACGACGGCGGGCTGGCCGGGCGAGCAGATCGGCGTGACCGGAAGTCCTTCGCGCGCATAGGTGTTCCATGGCGTCGGCTGTTCGCGGTCGGCGTCGGTGGTGGCCACTTCCTGCCGGTCCAGCGGGTAGTTCACCGTCGAGTCGAACTGCAGCCTGCGATGGTCTGGGGTCGCCAGCCGGTTGTAGATGACGCGGGCCACCTTGGCGAAGTCCTGCGGGTTGGACTCGCGCTGCACCAGCGATGCCACGATGAGGATCTGGTACGGGTTCAGGTTGGCGGCGGCGCCGGCATCGAGCAGGCCACCCTTTTCGTACTGGTGACCGCTTGCGCTGATCAGGCTCGCCAGAATCGACGTCGGCGTGCCGGCCGGGTCGACGTTCCAGGTGCCGGGCGCGATGAGGCCCTCGAGCCTGCGGTGGTCGGGGCCCAGCGACTTCACCGGTCCGGCCGCCCAGCTCGGCACGAGCAACGCCGAGATGTCGGCGGCACCGGCGGCCTTCTTCAGCTCGTCGGCGGACACGCACTTGCGCTTGCCGTCCAGGTCGACGCAGGAAGCCGCCGAGATCAGGCTGAAGATGCCCTGGTTGATCTTGTTGGTCTTGACGTCGGTGGTGTCGTCGAGTTGGCGGCCCTCCGGGATCACCAGGCGGCCCACCCGATTGTTCTTCTCGGTGAGCCGGGACACCGCGTTGGCGGCCGAGATCTCGGTGCGCAGCTTGTAGAACCCGGGCTGAATCTCGGTCATCGCCTTGTTGCCCTCGGCGGCCAGGACGAACGTCTTCACGTTCGCCACGACGCCGTGATCGAACAGGGTCTGCCCGATCGCGGTGGTCGAGTCGCCCTGATGCACCTCGACGACGAGGTCGTTGTTGCCGTCACCGGAGTAGTCGTTGCCCGAGCCGAAGATGCCGTGCCACAGCCGGGAGCCGAGGAACACCGCGCTGACCACGACGACGATGAACACCGTCAACGCCACCATGCTGCGGCGCCGGCGGCGCTTGCGGTTGCGCTCGGCGCGGACCCGCTCGGCCCGGCTCATGCCGCGGCGCGGCCGGCCCACCGATTCGGGCTTGATGCGGGTGCTGCTGCCCCACTCGTCGTCGTCGCCCGGGGCGTCCGGGCGCATGTCCTCGGCCGGAGTCATTCGCCGACCTCGCGCTCTGCGGCGGCCAGCACCGAGCGGCGCATGTCCAGCCAGTTCTGCAGGATGCCGACGGCGGCCACCTGATCGATCATCTGACGTTGCCCCTTCGCACGCACCCCGGCCTCCCGCAGCGAGCGCTGCGCGGTGACCGTCGTCAGCCGTTCGTCGGCCATCCGTACCGGAGTCGGGGCCACCCGCACCGCCAGGGCGTCGGCCACCTCGATCGCGTCCCGCGCCGAGCTGCTCGCCCGGTCCTTCAGTGTGCGCGGCAGCCCGACGACGATCTCGACCGCCTCCTGCTCACCGGCCAGCTTCACCAGCCGGCCCAGGTGCTTGTCGGTCTTGTCGCGACGCACCGTCTCCAGCGGCGTCGCGAGGATGCCGTCGGGGTCGCACACCGCGACACCGATCCGCACCGTGCCGACGTCGATGCCCAGCCGGCGGCCGCGACCGGGGTCGTCGGCGCCGGGGCGGTCGGGCATGCGGTCGGTATCAGCCAAAGCTAGCTCCGGCCCAGTTCAGCGCGTAGCGCGGCCAGACCCGCGTCGATACCCGCTGCCCCCTTACCGGAACCCTGTGCCAGATCGGCCTTTCCACCACCACGGCCACCGACGGCGGCGCCCAGCTGCTGCACCAGTTCGTTGGCCTTGAACCCGAGGTCCTGCGCGGCGGCGTTGACGGCCACCACGTACGGCACCGACTCGCCCGAGTCGGCGATCAGCGCGATCACCGCGGGCTCCGAGCCGAGCTTGCCCTTGATGTCGCCGACCAGGGTGCGCAGGTCACCACCGGAGATGCCGCCGGCCATCCGCTGGGCGACGACGCGGACCTTGCCGATGACCTCGGCACCGGCCGCGGCGTCGGCGGCGGCCGCCTTGGCACCGGCCAGGCGGACCTTGTCGAGTTCCTTCTCGGCGGCCTTGAGCTTCTCGACCAGGGTGGCGACGCGGGCGGGCACCTCTTCCGAGGGCACCTTCAGCGACGCGGCCAGGCCGGCCATCAGCGCACGTTCCTTGGCGAGGTGCCGGAACGACTCGAGCCCGACATAGGCCTCGACACGACGCACACCCGAACCCACCGACGACTCACCGAGGATCGTCACCGGGCCGATCTGCGCCGAGCGCTCGACGTGCGTACCACCGCACAGCTCCAGCGAGAACGGGCCGCCGATCTCGACGACGCGGACCTCGTCCGGGTAGGACTCGCCGAACATCGCCATGGCGCCCATCGCCTTGGCCTTCTCCAGCTTCTCGTGGAAGGTGTGCACCTCGAAGTCGGCCTGCACGGCCTCGTTGGTGACTTCCTCCACTTCGGTGCGCTGTGCGTCGCTCAACGCGCCCTGGTAGTTGAAGTCGAAGCGCAGGTAGCCCGGCCGGTTCAGCGAACCAGCCTGAACGGCGCCCGGGCCCAGCACCTGTCGCAGCGCGGCGTGCACCATGTGCGTGCCGGAGTGGCCCTGCGTGGCACCGCGGCGCCAGGTCGGGTCGACGGCGGCGGTGACGGTGTCGCCTTCGACGAACTCGCCGGACTCGACGTTGACGGTGTGCACCCACAGCGATTTGGCGATCTTCTGCACATCAGTGACCGCGGCCTTGGCGGTGGCCGACGACCCGGTGCCGGTGATCGTTCCGGTGTCGGCGATCTGGCCACCCGATTCGGCGTACAGCGGCGTCCGGTCCAGCACGAGCTCGACGCGATCCGAGCCCTCACTGCCGTGCGTCACCACCGGCACCCGCTTGCCGTCCACGAAGATGCCGAGAATCCGTGCCTCGGAGGTCAATTCGTCGAAACCGGTGAACTCGGTGGGGCCGGCGTCGACCAGGTCGCGGTAGGCGGACAGGTCGGCGTGCGCGTGCTTGCGGGCAGCGGCGTCGGCCTTGGCGCGGGCGCGCTGCTCGGCCATCAGGCCCCGGAAGCCCTCTTCGTCGACGGTCAGGCCGGCTTCGGCCGCCATCTCCAGCGTCAGCTCGACCGGGAAACCGTAGGTGTCGTGCAGCGTGAAGGCGTCACTACCGGAGACGACGGTCTTGCCGGCGGCCTTGGTGGCGGCCGCCGCGTCCTCGAACAGCCGCGAACCCGACGCGAGGGTGCGGTTGAAGGCGGTCTCCTCGGCTACCGCGATGCGGTTGATGCGCTCGAAGTCGGTGACCAGCTCCGGGTACGACGGACCCATCGTGTCGCGCACGGTGGCCATCAGGTCGCTCATGATCGGCTGCTCGACACCGAGCAGCTTGGCGGCGCGGATGATGCGGCGCAGCAGGCGGCGCAGCACGTAGCCGCGGCCCTCGTTACCCGGGGTGACGCCGTCGCCGATGATGATCGCGGCGGTGCGGCTGTGGTCGGCGATGACGCGGTAGCGCACATCGTCGGCGTGGTTGCCCACGCCGTAGTGGCGCGGCGCCACCGAGGCGACCATGTCGATCACCGGGCGGACCAGGTCGGTCTCGTAGACGTTGTCGACACCCTGCAGCAGGCAGGCGATGCGCTCGACACCCATGCCGGTGTCGATGTTCTGGCGCGGCAGCGGGCCGAGGATTTCGAAGTCGGTCTTGCTGGTGCCCTCGCCGCGCTCGTTCTCCATGAACACGAGATTCCAGATCTCGATGTAGCGGTCCTCGTTGGCCTCGGGACCACCGTCGATGCCGTACTCGGGGCCGCGGTCGTAGTAGATCTCCGAACACGGGCCGCAGGGCCCCGGGATACCCATGGACCAGTAGTTGTCGGCCTTGCCGCGGCGCTGGATGCGCTCGGGCGGCAGACCGGCGATCTCCTCCCACAGCCCGATGGCCTCGTCGTCATCGAGATAGACGGTGGCCCAGAGCTTTTCGGGATCGAAGCCGTAGCCGCCCTCGGACACCGGGTTGGTCAGCAGGTCCCAGGCGAGCGCGATGGCGCCACGCTTGAAGTAGTCGCCGAACGAGAAGTTGCCGGCCATCTGGAAGAACGTGTTGTGCCGGGTGGTGATGCCGACCTCGTCGATGTCCGGTGTGCGGATGCACTTCTGGACGCTGGTTGCCTTGTCATACGACGGGGTGCGGTCGCCCAGGAAATACGGCACGAACTGCACCATGCCGGCGTTGACGAACAACAGGTTCGGATCGTCCAGGATCACCGATGCGCTCGGCACCTCGGTGTGGCCCGCTTTCACGAAATGATCGAGGAATCGTTTCCTGATCTCGTGTGTCTGCACGTGCTGTTGTCCTTCTGTTGTCCGTCTGGGGACCGGGTAGTTGCCCGGATAACAGTACCGGTCGGCCTTGTGCGCAGCGCCGCCGCGGCGGACAGTTGTGTCTATCCGGTGGCGCCACCGGAGCGCCGCCCTGAACAAAGAGGGGGTGGACCGTGTTCGCACGTTCTACCACGATGATGGCGAGCCCTGACCAGATCGATGACGGCATTGCCTATATCCGCGACGAGGTCATGCCCGTGCTGCAGGAACTTCCCGGTTCCATCGGCCTGTCTCTGCTGGTCGACCGGGAATCCGGCCGGTGCATCGCCACCAGCGCGTGGGAGTCCGAGGACGCCCTGCATTACAGCGCCGGCGAGGGCCGCCGGCTCCGCAATCTCGCCGCCGAACGCTTCGGTGGCGGCGCCCCGCTGGTCGAGGAGTGGGAGATCGCCGTTCTGCACCGTGAGCACGGTAACGGCGCGTGTGTGCGGGCCACCTGGCTCACCGTGCCGCCGGATCTCATGGAGGCCGGCATCGACTACTACCGCGACACCGTGCTGCGGCAGATCGAGCACCTGCCGGGGTTCTGCAGCGCCAGCCTGCTCGTCGACCGCGGTTCGGGCCGTGCGGTGTCGTCGGCGTCCTTCCGCACCCGCGAGTTGATGGCGGACTACTGGCAGCAGGCCACGGCACTGAAGGTCGAATCGGTGCAGGCCGCCGGGGCGTCGGAGATCGCCGACTGCGCATTCGATCTCGCGATCGCCCACCTGCGGGTACCCGAACTGGTCTAGCGCTTGCGCCGGATGATGGCGCGCAGCTTCTCCAACCGGCCGCCGATCTCGCGTTCCGCCCCGTACGCGGTGGGCCGGTAGTAGTCGACCCCGACCAGCTCATCGGGTGGATACTGTTGCGCCGCAACACCACCCGGGTGGTCGTGGGCGTACTTGTAGCCCTGGGCGTGGCCGAGTGCGGCGGCACCGGCGTAGTGCCCGTCGCGCAGATGCGCGGGCACCATGCCGGCCTTGCCGGCCTTGATGTCGGCCATCGCCGCGCCGAGGGCGACGGTCACCGCGTTGGATTTCGGCGCCGTCGCCAGGTGCACCGTCGCGTGGGCCAGGGTCAGTTGGGCCTCCGGTAGCCCGATGAGCTGCACGGTCTGCGCGGCGGCGACGGCGATCGGCAGGGCCGTCGGATCGGCGATGCCGATGTCCTCGCTGGCCAGGATCATCAGCCGGCGAGCGATGAAGCGCGGGTCCTCCCCCGCGGTCAGCATCCGCGCCAGGTAGTGCAGCGCGGCGTCGACGTCCGAGCCGCGCACCGATTTGATGAACGCGCTGACGACGTCGTAGTGCTGGTCCCCGTCGCGGTCGTAGCGCACGGCAGCCTTGTCGAGGGACTGCTCGATGACTTCAATGGACACCGGCCCGTCTCCGGCCGTCTCGGCGGCGACCTCGAGCGCCGTCAGCGCCCGCCGCGCATCACCCGCCGACAGCGTCACGAGCAGCTCGACGGCGTTGTCGTCGACCTCGACGGCACCGCCCAGACCGCGCGGATCGGTGATCGCCCGCTGCACGACGGTCCGGACGGCGTCGGCCGTGAGCGGTTGCAGCTGCAGGATCAGCGAGCGCGACAGCAGTGGGGCCACCACCGAGAACGACGGATTCTCGGTGGTCGCCGCCACCAGCAGCACGACCCGGTTCTCGACGGCCGCCAGCAGGGCGTCCTGCTGCGTCTTGGAGAAGCGGTGCACCTCGTCGATGAACAGCACGGTCTGACGGCCGTGAATCGCGCCTCGACGTGCTTCTTCTATCACCGCGCGGACGTCCTTGACGCCGGCCGACAGCGCCGACAGCGCCTCGAACCGGCGGCCGGTGGCCCCCGAGATCAGCGACGCCAGGGTGGTCTTGCCGGTGCCGGGCGGCCCGTAGAGGATGACGCTGGCCGCGCCCGAGCCCTCGACGAGGCGGCGGAGGGGCGAACCCGGCTTGAGCAGGTGATCCTGGCCGACGACCTCGTCGAGGCCGGCGGGCCGCATCCGCACCGCCAATGGTGCCTGGGTGGGGGCGGCGGACGATACGTCGGGTTCGCCCCCTACGTCGAACAGCCCATCAGACACGGTTCAGGCTTACCACGCCGCACCGACCGGCGGTTCAGTCGGCAGGTGCGGTCACGAAGTCGATGAGTTCCTCGACCCGTCCGATCAGCGCGGGTTCGAGGTCGTTCCAGTCCCGCACCCGGCCCCGGATGCGCTGCCACGCGTGGGCGATGTCGGCCTGGTCGGCGTGCGGCCAGCCGAGCGCGTCGCACACGCCGTGCTTCCATTCGATGCCGCGCGGGATGACGGGCCACGCCTCACGCCCGATGCGGGCGGGTTTGACGGCCTCCCAGATGTCGATGAACGGGTGGCCCACGACCAGCGTGTGCTCGCCACCCGGACCACGGCGCACCTGTTCGGCGATCCGGGCCTCCTTCGAGCCCGACACCAGGTGGTCGACGAGCACGCCGAGCCGGCGGCCCGGTCCCGGCCGGAACTCGCGCACGATGGCGGCCAGGTCGTCGACACCGCCGAGGTATTCGACGACCACGCCCTCGACCCGCAGATCGTGTCCCCACACCTGCTCGACCAGTTCGGCGTCGTGGCGGCCCTCCACGTAGATGCGGCTGGCCAGCGCGGTGCGGGCCCGATGTCCTTGCACGGCAACCGAACCCGAGGCCGTGCGGGTGGGCGCGGCCGGCGCGGTGCGCTTGGGCGCGGTGAGGATGACGGGATTGCCGTCGACCAGATAGCCCGGGCCGATGGGGAACGGCTTGCGGTAGCCGTCGAAGTCCTCGAGGACCATGCGGCCGTACTCGACCGAGATCACGGCGCCCACGAAGCCGGTCGTGGCGCACTCCACCACGAGCCCCTTCTCGGCGGGTTGCTCGGTCGAACGCTTTCTGGCGTTCGGGTTGCGGGCCAGTACATCGGATCCGTATCGGTCGCTCACGGCACCGATCCTAGGAACGATCGCGGGCCAGATCCGGTTGCGCCACCCGTGTTTTCGTCACAGACCGGTTACGGGGCCTTCTCGACCTTGATGTCACAGGTGATGCGTTCACCGTCGACTTTGACGATCTTCATGTGGGCGACGTACTGGACCTTGCGCGGACCGGTGAAGTGGCAGTCGAACTGTGCGCCCTTGGTGGCTTCCACGTCGGACGGACACTTCACGTCGGTGGGGGTGAACTTGTTCTGATCCGACACCAGCTTGACCACCTGTTTGGCGGCGTCGTCGGCCTTGACCGTGGTTTTCGAGCTACACCCGGCCGGTGACAGGGCCACCAGACCCAATAGCACCGCTGCCCCCACCCGTACGCGCATCATGGGCGCGATCGTGCTCTATCGCCGTGACCGCGTCAACGCGCCGCGCGGGAGGCGCCCGCCTCGTCCACCGCCGTATGGATGAACCGCATCTTCTCGAGCACCGCGGCCGGCAGCACGAACGGATACAGATCCTCTTTGCCCATCGACCGGTTGACCATGTTCAACGCCCAGGCCAGCGGCAGCCAGAGCTCGATCAGGGTGTCAAATCCGCTGGGGCCCAGCACCCGCCGCTCGAAGGTGGCGCCGGCGGGCGCGAAACCGAAGGCCGCCGCGGTGTCGAGGGCGTCCCGGATGTGCAGATAGTGCGCGAACGTCTCGGCCCAGTCCTCGGCCGGATGCATCGTGGCGTACGACGACACGTACTGCTCCTCCCACCCGGCGGGCGCACCGTCGCGGTAGTGCCGGTCCAGCGCCGCCTGGTAGTCGGCGTCGGGGTCCCCGAACAATTCGGTGAACCGCGCGAGGGCATCGGGCGACGGCTCGACCAGCCGGTAGAAGTAGTAGTGCCCGATCTCGTGGCGGAAGTGGCCCAGCAGCGTCCGGTACGGCTCGGCCATGGCGATGCGCAGCTGTTCGCGGTGCACGTCGTCGCCCTCGGCGAGGTCCAGGGTGATGACGCCGTTCTGGTGCCCGGTGAACACCTGTTGCTGCTCGCTGGACAACAGGTCGAAGGCCAGGCCCTCGGTCGACAGGCCCAGCTCCGTCAGTTCGGCGATCAGCCGGCGCTTGGCCTGCTCGGCGACCGCGAAGGCCGCCAGCGCCTTGGTGTCGTCGTCATTGGGGCGCGTCCGGGTCAACGCGCAGGATGGGCACAGCTGCCGCACCGGCTCGATCCGGACCAGCCAGTTGCATTGCGCCAGATGAAGATTCGCGCACAGCTGGTAGTCGGTCGAGGCCACCGCTCCGGCGTGGTCGCTGTCGCCGGTACCGTCCGGCGGCGCGATCACCAACAGCGCCATGTCGTCCAGCGAGAACCCCAGGGCGCTGCCGCAGCCCAGGCACACCGAGTTCTCGAAGGCCAGCCGCTGGCCGCAGTTGGGGCAGTTGAAGTCACGCACGCAGTTCGCCTCCCGCAATAGGTGCGACGTCGACGGAGACGTCGATGATGCTGCTCTCTGAGTCGGTGTAGATGATGCCGCGCAGCGGCGGCACGTCGGCGTAGTCGCGCCCGAACCCGACCACGATGTAGCGTTCGTCGACCATCTGGTCGTTGGTCGGGTCCAGCCCCAGCCAGTTGTTCTGCGGCGTCCACACTGACGCCCAGGCATGGGTGGCATCGATTCCCACCATACGTTCTTTGCCCGGCGGCGGGTCGGTGGCCAGATACCCCGAAACATAGCTGGCGGCAAGACCGTTCGCGCGCAGGCAGGCGATGGCCAGGCGGGCGAAGTCCTGGCACACCCCTTCGCGGGCGGCCAGGACTTCCGCGACCCGGGTGGACACCGTCGTCGACCCGGACCGGTAGGTGAAGTCGGCGAAGATGCGCGAGTTCAGGTCGCGCAGCACCTCGATCAGCGGACGGCCCGGCACGAAACTCGGTGCGGCGTAATCCCGCACCTCGTCGGTGATCTCCGCGGGTTGCAGGTCGAGCACGAATTCGGTGGCCAGCGCACCGTCCGGCCCCGTCGGCCGGGACTGCTCCCACGGCGCCAGCGCCGCACCTGCGGCGTACCACTCGGCGGGCGGCGGGTCGACCTCCACGATGCTGCGTCCCGTCACGACGAGTTCGTGATGTGGTTGCGTCACATGGAAATACGAGCTGATGTTGCCGTACGCGTCCCGGCTCGTGGAACGGTCGGCAGGTTCGGGGTCGATGTTGAGCCGGTACGACTGGCAGCGCTGCTGACCGCTGTCGCGCGGGGTGAGGAATCCGCGGCCGTACGAGCTGGTGACGACGTCGGAGTAGCGGTACCGCGTGCGATGG
Organism: Mycobacterium toneyamaense; assembly: GCF_055384815.1. Classification (NCBI taxonomy): domain Bacteria; kingdom Bacillati; phylum Actinomycetota; class Actinomycetes; order Mycobacteriales; family Mycobacteriaceae; genus Mycobacterium; species Mycobacterium toneyamaense. Next base: position 2,910,717 of record NZ_AP040333.1, on the reverse strand, counting down.
GTGATCTGGTACTCGCGGCTCATGGCATCTGCCGCCGTTCGTCGGGGCCCCACAGCGGCTGCATGCCACTCGGGAGGGCCAGGTGCGCGGCCCGGATCAGCTCGGACAACTCCCGCAGATCGGTGTGCATACCGTCGAGCAGCTCGGCGAGTTCAGCGCGCCGCCCGTCGTCGGTGACGTGCTCGAGATCGGCCGGATCCTGGCGTCGCAGGCGGGCGGCGATCTCGTCGATCATCCGTTCCGGGCGGGTCGATCCCGTCGAGGACGGCAGTGCCCGCAGGTCGGTGCGCAGGCGCTCGAACTGGAAGGCCAGCGACCGCGGGTTCTCCTCGTCGAACAGCACCAGGTCGGCGATGGCTGCCACGCTCACCTGTCCCAGCATGCGCCTGCGATACATCACCGCCGATTCACACACCACGAGCACGGACTCGCTGACGGTCCGTTCGGTCTCGGCACCGTGGGCGGTGGTGAGGGTGGCCCGCAGCAGCGCGGTCAGGCCGAGACCGCGCTCGATGCGCTTGCCGATGTCCATCATCGTCCAGCCCACGTCACGCACCATGGATTCGGCCGCCACGCCGGACAGGGCCAGCATCCCCGCCAGGGTCTGGCTGGGCGCGGTCGACAGGTACGCCTCCCCCTTGGTCTTCGAATCCGGCGGCGGCAGCGCGGTGCCCTGGCGCTGCCGAGCGCGGTCGGACGGCTGCAGCACCGCGCGTTCGACGGCGGCCAGCACCATCCAGGTGTCGTTCGACATCTGGTCGCGGACGGCGCGCGCGGCCAGGCCCAGCCGTTCGACGGACTGCGCCAGCGAGCCCGGACGGTGCCGGTCGGCGGTGAGTGCCCACAGCGTGGTCGGCGTGATGGCCAGTTGTTCGGCGTAGTCGCCGTCGGCGCCGGTGTCGGTGCCGGTGATCTGGCCCAGTGCGGTCAGTAGTACCGGCACGCAATCACTGCCGCCGAGGTCCCGCCGGTAGCGGAATTCGTGGTAGCGCTCGCGGGTGACGGTGAGCAGCCGGGCGGTGAACTCGGCACGTTCGGCGTACCGGCCCAGCCAGAACAGGTCGGAGAGCACACGCGGCGAGCTCACCGCGCGGGTCGGGCTCGCCGTCATGGCCGGCAGCTCGACGGCCTGCGTCTGCACCACCGCGGCCCGGTCGGGCGATCGCACCCAGACATCCTTGGCCGCAACGGTTTCCATGCCGTAGGCGGCGTGCCCGCGGGCCAGCACGTAACCCAGCCCACCGATCATCGGCGCGTATCCCCCGCGCTGGGCGACGGTGAACAGCCGCATCCCGACGCTGTCGGCGGACAGTCCGCTGGGCAGCAGATCCACGGGGGCCGTGGAGAACTCGGGCAGTTCCTGGCCCATCCATTGCCACGGGGCGGCGGAGATCCGGGCCGCCAGCGCGGCCCGCTTGGCGCTGGACAGGGCGGGGCCGACGATCGCCGGTCCGCCGGTCACCGGCCTGATCAACAGGGTGGACAGTTTGCTCAACAGGTGCGAACGTTCGGCGTCGATGCCGCCCCAGAAACATCGGGCGCTCGGCAGTTCCGGGGTCTCCCCGGTGAGCAGTTCGGCCAGCTCCGGCAGGAAGCGGGCGATACCCGGGCTTTCGAGGATGCCGCTGCCGAGGGTGTTCACCACCGTCACCGCCCCGCGGCGCAGCACCTCGACGAGGCCGACGACACCGAGCCGGGAATCCGGACGCAGGTCCAAGGGATCGACGTACTCGGCGTCCACCCGGCGCAGTACGACGTCGACCCGTTTGAGGGTGCCGAGCGAGCGCATCCAGAGATTGCCGTCACGCACCACGAGGTCGGCGCTCTCGACCAACGGGAAACCCAACACGCCGGCCAGGTAGGCCTGGTCGAAGGCGGTCTCGGAGTGGCTGCCGGGGCTGAGGACGACGACCACCGGCTCGCGCGCGGCTTCCGGTGCCGCATCGATCAGTGCCAGCCGCAGGGCCTGTGCCCAAGGCGACGCCGGGCGCGGCGCCATCTTCTCGTACAGCTCGGGCACCGCGTGCGCGACGACCCGCCGGTCGGCGAGCGCATACCCGGCGCCCGACGGCGCCTGCGTCCAGTCCGCGTTCACCGCGAAGCCACCGTCGCGATGGCGGCTGACGTCGCAGCCGTGCAGGAACAGCTGGTGGCGTCCCGGCACCGTGATGCCGCGGGCCGCCCGCACGTAACCGGGATGGGCGTACAACAACTCCGGCGGCAGCACGCCGGAGGTGATGGCGCGGCGCGCGCCGTACAGGTCGGTGAGCACCGCGTCGAGCAGGCGGGAACGTTGCACCAATCCGGATTCGAGGGTGCGCCAGTCCGCCGCGGACAACACCAGGGGCAGGGCGTCGAGCTGCCACGTGTCCACCACCGGCGTGCCGTCGATGTCGGTGACGGTCTCGCCGTCCCGGTCGACCTGCACATAGCTGATGCCGTCGTTGTCGACGAGTTCCCGGACGACGCCACGCAGCTGGTCCAGGCCGGCCCGACCGCGGTCGCGGACGCAGTCGGTCAGCTCCTGCCAGGCCGGCCTGATCGCGCCCGACTCATCGACCAGCTCGTCGTAACCGACACCGGCCACGTCGCGGACGTCGAACAACGGCTCCTGGGCCCGGTCGGCCCGATATCCGGCCAGTGGGTCGCCGACGGGCGCCGCCTCCTCGGCCAGCTCTGGGGATGTGTGTGTACGGAGAACCATTACCGCAGAACGGTACGCACCCGGCGCAGATCGAGGATGCCCGACGCTCCGCCATCGGTGGATTGACGGGCCCGCTTCTCCCGGAGATCGGCCAGATCGACGGCGCCCGGGGTGAATCCGATGGCCTCGAAACGGCGGCCCCGTCGCGACTCGGCTTCGACGGCGTTGACCGGCGGGGTGTCGTATGCGCGGCCTCCCGGATGCGAGACGTGGTAGGTACAGCCGCCTTTGGAGAAACCGGTGAACCCATCCACGAGTTCGAACCGCAGCGGTCCGTCGACGGTGATGGTGGGGTGCAGCGCGCTCGGTGGTTGCCAGGCCCGGTACCGGACGCCGCCGACCTGCACGTCGGGCGAGTCGGTGGCCAGCAGCGGGATGGGGTGCCCGTTCACCGTGACGAGGTACCGGTTCCGGTCGGCGCCGATGAGCCGGACCTGCAGCCGCTCCACCGATGAGTCGACGTAGCGGGCGGTGCCGGTGCCGGTGGATTCCTCGCCGAGGGTGTTCCACGGCTCGATGGCGCCGCGCAGCTCCAACTCGGCACCGTCCAGAATGACGCTGCCGATCCGGGGGAAGCGGAACTCGGTGAACGGATCCAGCCAGCTGGTGTCGAACGGGATGCCGTGCGCCCGCAGGTCGGCGGCGACCTCGGCGATGTCTTGTATGACGAAGTGCGGCAACAGGTACCGGCCGTGCAGGTTCTCACCGTGCCGGATCAGCGGGGCCCGCAGCGGCTCGTCCCAGAACCATGCGACCAGCGACCGCACCAGCAGCGACTGCACCATGGCCATCTGGAAATGCGGCGGCATCTCGAAGCCGCGCAGTTCCAGCAGGCCGAGCCGGCCGCGGGCACTGTCGGGGCTGTAGAGCTTGTCGATGCAGAACTCGGCGCGGTGCGTGTTTCCGGTGATGTCGGTGAGGAGGTGCCGCAGGGCGCGGTCGACGGCCCACGGAGCTCCCTCGGCCACACGCTCGATCTCGGCGAACGCGATCTCCAGCTCGTACAGCGCCTCGAGGCGTCCTTCGTCGACGCGCGGGGCCTGCGACGTCGTGCCGACGAACCGGCCGGAGAACAGGTACGACAGCGCCGGATGCCGTTGCCAGTACGTCAGCATCGACACCAGCAGGTCGGGCCGGCGCAGCAACGGTGAGTCGGCGGGGGTGACGCCACCGAGGGTGATGTGGTTGCCACCGCCCGTGCCGCCGTGGGTGCCGTCGACGTCGAAGGACTCCGTGCCGAGCCGGGCCTGCCGGGCCGCCTCGTACAGGGTCTCCAGTTGTGCGGCCTGCTCGGCGAAGCCGGCGGTGGGCGCCACGTTGACCTCGATGACACCCGGGTCGGGAGTGACGGTCATCTGCTGGAGCCGGGCGTCCGGCGGCGGTCCGTAGCCCTCGATCACGACGGCGACGCCGAGATTGGCAGTGGCTTTCTCGATCCGGCCGACCAGATCGGCGAAATCGTCGAATGCCGTTGTGGGCGGCAAGAATACGTACAGCAGACCGTCGCGGACCTCGGCGACCAGGGCGGTGGGAGGTGCGCCGTCGGCGCTGACGACGGTCGCGGGCCTGGCGGGGGTGTCGACGCGCGCGGGCGCCAGCGGGTCGGCGTCGGGCACCGATCGCGGCGGCTGCCAGCTGATCGAGTCGAGCGGCAATCGCAGGCCCGCAGGCGAATCGCCGCCGATGAGCACCAATCGCCCGCGGCGCAGTTTCCAGTCGGCGGAGACCCACCCGGTGTCGTCCTCACGGCGATGCAGCGGCAGGACGTGGGCCGCGGGTTCGGTGACCGCGGCATCGAGCTTGTCCGCCAGGGCTTTCCGCTGGGCGGCACCGTCGTCCGTCAGATCGCCGGTGACCGGGTCCCCGTCCGGACGCCGGACAGCAGCGGCCAGCCGGGCGAGGGCGTCCTCGTAGGCCGGACGCACCTGACTGTCCGGCAGCCCGAGCCCGTCGGCGATCTCGGTGAGCAACCGGCGCGCGGCATCCGGTGAAACCTCATGGGATTCACCGGACCACGGATCGGCCAGCAGCGCCGCATCGGTCCACAGTGGCGTCCCGTCGGTGCGCCACATCAGCCCGATCTGCCAGCGCGGCAACGGCTCCCCCGGATACCACTTGCCCTGGCTGCGCTGTACCAGCCCGTCCGGGGCCCAGGCGGCTTTCAGCTGGGCGGTGAGCGCCGAGGCGAGCACGCGCTTGTGCGGGCCGTCGGCGGCCGTGGTCCATTCCTCGTCGGTCTGGTTGTCGATCGAGACGAAGGTGGGTTCGCCGCCGACGGTCAGCCGCACGTCGCGCTCGGCCATCCGTTCATCGATGACGGCGCCGAGGGCCCGGATCGACTCCCATGCCTGTTCGGTGTACGGCAGGGTGACGCGCGGGTCTTCGTGCACCCGCGTCACCACGTTGACGAAGTCGAGCGTGGATTCGCAGGGCTCGACGGCGCCGGTGATCGGGGCGGCCGATTCCGGGTGCGGCGTCGCCGACAGCGGGATGTGGCCCTCCCCGGCCAGCAGACCCGAGGTCGCGTCGAGGCCGACCCAGCCGGCGCCCGGGATGTACACCTCGGCCCAGGCGTGCAGGTCGGTGAAGTCGGCGGCGGGGCCCGACGGTCCGTCGAGCGCCTCGATGTCGGCGGCCAGTTGCACCAGGTAGCCGGACACGAAGCGGGCGGCGAAGCCCATCTTTCGCAGGATGGCGACCAGCAGCCAGGCGGAGTCCCGGCACGAGCCGATGCCGGTGCGCAGGGTGTGATCCGGTGTCTGGACACCGGGTTCGAGGCGAACGCTGTAGCCGACGTCGGCATTGACCGCCCGGTTCAGCGACACCAGGAAGTCGATGGTGCCGGTGCCGGGCACCACGTCGAAGTTCCGGACCCAGGCCGCCGTCAGATCGTCGGCGTCGTCGACGGGGCGAAGGTAGGGCTTGAGGTCGTCGAGCAGGTTGTCCGGGTAGGCGAACGGGACGGTTTCGGCCCATTCCTCGATGAAGAAGTCGAACGGGTTGATGACCTTGAGGTCGGCGATCAGTCCGACGGTGATGCTCAACTTGGTGGCGCGGTTCGGAAAGACCAAGCGCCCCACGAAGTTACCGAAGGCGTCCTGTTGCCAGTTGATGAAGTGGTCGGCGGGCTCGACCTGCAGCGAATAGGCCTCGATCGGCGTCCGCGAGTGCGGTGCGGGGCGCAACCGAACCACGTGCGGGTACACCTTGACCAGCCGGTCGAACGTGTAGCTGGTGCGGTGCTCCAGCGCCACCTTGATTGCCATAGCGATCGATCCCACCACAAGAACGGGCAGGTCGCAGGGCGGAGAAAACTAGCGGCGGCGGGCCCGGTTGTACCCGGCCAGGACCAGCACCCCCGCCGCCACGATGCCGACCATGTTGACGGCCAGCTGCCCCGCCGACGCCAGGGCCACATCCCAGTCGCGCGTGGTGGCCGCAACCACCGACATCCCGGCCGCGGGGACCGTCGTCACCGAGATGAAGACCCCAACCAGCGCAGCCGATTTCGACGTCACCAGCGACAGCATCCCGGCCGCACCGGCCAGCAGCGCCACCACGAACGAGAACGGCCCGACCTGGAAGATGAAGTCGACGTTCTGCAGCTCGTGGATACTGCGCAACGTCACCCAGCCCAGCGCCTCGAAGCCGAGCGTGGCCACCGCTGTGACGAGCATCGCCGCCGGGAATCCGATGAGCAGGGCCAGCGCCGCGCGCTTCGCGAGATAGCCCTTGCGTCGCACCACCGCCACCGCCAGGGCGGCCAGCGGCCCGAATTCGGGGCCCACGACCATCGCGCCGACGACGGTGATCGCCGAATCGGTCAGCACGCCGACCGCGGCCAGCAGACACGCGATGCACAGGAACGCCATGTAGGAGATGCCGAGGCTGCTCTGCTCGCGGGTGCGCAGCACCAGCTCGTCCCAGACCACCGCGTCTTCGCCGTCGCCGTCGATCTCGTCCTCGGCGCGGTAGGCGGCCGTCGACAGCACGGTGTCGAGCACCTCCATCGTGATGGCGCCGTCCTGATCGATGCCGAGCGCTCGCAGCCCGCTGATCAGCCCGTCGGCGGCGTCACGGGCGATGTCGGCGGTGATGACGTCACCGCGCGGATCGATCGCCGCGCCCGGGTGGGCCACCACGTTGGCGATGCCGCCGTGGTGCCGGTAGAGCTCGAGCACCGAATCGGCGAGTTCCGGCGGGGTGATCACGCGTAGATGCAGCACGGCCGAAGATTACCGACCGCGGCGGCGTGCCAGCTTCATCCCGAGTTCCTCGGGCGGGACCTCGTGTCCGTCCGCACACCGGATCTCGACGGTGGCATCGGCGCCGCAGCCCAGGTGCGTCAGCCGCAGGCCGGTGTCGCCCAGGTGTTTGCGGCCCCACTCGAACATGGCCCACACCACCGGCATGAAGTCGGTGCCGGCCTGTGTCAGCACGTATTCGTCGCGGCTGCGCTGACCCGGCTCCTGGTACGGCCGTTTGGTCAGCAGGCCGGCCGCCACCAGTTCGGCGAGCCGCGCCGAGGTGGCCGCCTTGGTGATGCCGACCCGCTTGGCGAAGTCGTCGAAACGCGTTGTGCCGTAGTAGGCCTCACGCATGAGCAGCATGGCGGATTTGGTGCCGACCAGCGACATCGTCTTCTCGATGGCGCACTGGCCGACCGCCGACCACTTGTCGCGTTCGGCGAGCACACCCTGCAGCGCTGTCATGCGGATCACTCTACCGCTGGGTTGCTCTTGCCATACCCAGGTGTTAGATCTGGGTATAGGAAGCAGTACTCAGCGTGGAGTTACAGGAGGATTCTCATGTCGGGATACACAGACCGCGATGCCGTGATCGTCGCGGCGGTCCGCACGCCGGTCGGCAAGGGCAAGGCGGGCGGCGCCCTGCACGACGTCCTCCCCGCCGATCTGCTCGCCCACAGCCTGCGGTCCGTGGTGGAACGCACGGGCGTCGACCCGGTACTGGTGGACGACGTCATTGCCGGCGCGGTCACCCAGGCCGGCGACCAGGCCGCCAACATCGCCCGAAACGCCTTGCTGGGCGCCGGCTTTCCCGAGAGCGTGCCCGGAACCACGGTCGACCGCCAGTGTGGCAGTTCGCAGCAGGCCATCTCGTTCGCAGCGCAAGGCGTGCTGGCCGGGTCGTACGACGCGGTGATCGCCGCGGGCGTCGAGTCGATGTCCCGCGTCCCGATGGGCGCGGCCGTCCTGCCGGGCAGCAACCCGTTCGGCGTCGGCATGGCCGAGCGCTATCCCGAGGGTCTTGTCCCCCAGGGCATCAGCGCCGAACTGATCGCGGCACGCTGGAATTTCTCCCGGACCGAGCTGGACGAATTCTCCGCCGCCAGCCACGAGAAGGCCGCCCGCGCCGCCAAGGACGGGCTGTTCGACAACGAACTCGTGCCGGTGGCGGGCCTGACCGCCGATGAGATCATCCGGCCGGGCACCTCGGTGGAGACGCTGTCGGGCCTGAGGCCCGCGTTCTACAGCGACGCCTACGCCGCGCGCTTCCCCCAAATCCGTTGGGAGATCACGCCCGGCAACTCGTCGCCGCTGTCCGACGGCAGCGCGGCGGTCATGATCACCAGTGGCGCCTTCGCCCGCAGCCACGGGCTCACGCCACTGGCCCGCATCCACACCATGACCGCGGTGGGATCGGACCCGCTATACATGCTGACCGGCGTCATCCCGGCGACCGAGAAGGTGCTGGCCCGGTCCGGCCTGTCACTGTCGGACATCGACCTGTTCGAGGTGAACGAGGCGTTCGCGCCCGTCGTGCTGGCATGGGCCGCCGACACCGGGGCGGACTTGGCCAAGACCAACGTCAACGGCGGCGCCATCGCCATCGGCCACCCGCTCGGGGCCAGCGGCGCCCGCATCATGAGCACGCTGGTCAACGCCCTCGACCAGCGCGGCGGACGCTACGGCCTGCAGGTGATGTGCGAAGGCGGCGGCATGGCGAACGCCACCATCATCGAGCGGCTGTAGCGCTCAGGCGCGCACGAGCTCGAACAGCGGGATGACGCGCGACGTCTTCGCCTGATACTCGGCGAAGACGGGGGCCACGGCCGTGATGAGCGGATACGTGGCCTCGCGCTCGTCATCGGGCAGTTCGCGCGCGACGACGTCGTACTCGTCGTCGCCGATCTCGATGCGGGCAGCCGGGTTGGCGCGCAGGTTGTGCACCCAGTCAGGGTGGGTGGGCGCGCCGGCCTTCGAGCCGACGATGAGAATCTTGCCGTCGACCGGCAGGTACGCCAGCGGCGACATGCGCGGTTGGCCCGACTTGGCGCCCGTGGTGTGCAACAGCAGGAGGTTGCCACCCTCGAACTGGCCACCCACCTTGCCGCCGTTGGCGCGGAACTCGTCGACGATGGCGGCATTGAAGGCATGGAAGGACGCGGCGTCCGTGAATTCGGTCATGCCTCAGCCAACCTCGTAAACCGGCCCAAATGTTCCCGTGACGGCGCGATACTTGCCTGATATTGACAGAGGTGCCGATGACGCCAGATGCGGACGCAGTTGTGGTCGGAGCCGGTTTCGCCGGCCTGTACCTGGTGCACCGGCTCAGGGAACACGGCTTGTCGGTCCGCGTCTTCGAAGCCGCCGACGACGTCGGGGGCACCTGGTACTGGAACCGCTACCCCGGCGCGCGCGTCGACATCCCCAGCCTCGACTACATGTTCAGCTTCGACCCGGACTGGCACCGCGACTGGCAATGGTCGGAGAAGTACGCCACCCAGCCGGAGATCCTGGGGTACCTGAACCATGTCGCCGACAAGTTCGACCTGCGCCGCGACATCACGTTCGGCACGCGCGTCACCAGCGCGCACTGGACCGACGGCGGCTGGCGCGTCCGCACCGACCACGGCGACGACGTCACGTGCCGTCATCTGGTGCTGGCCACCGGCTGCCTCTCGATCCCCAAGGAGCCCGACATCGCGGGCATCGAAACCTTCACGGGCGAAAGGTATTACACCAATCGCTGGCCCCACGAACCGGTCGACTTCACCGGTAAGCGCGTCGGGGTGGTCGGCACCGGGTCGTCGGGTATCCAGTCGATTCCGCTGATCGCCGCGCAGGCGGCGCAGCTGACCGTCTTCCAGCGCACGCCGTGTTTCTCCATCCCCGCACACAACGGGCCGGTGTCGGAGGAGAAGCAGGCCGCGCTGGCCGACGAGCCCGCGTACCGGGCGGCGGCGCGCGCGTCGTTCGGCGGCGTGCCCCAGGAACGCACACTGATCCCGACATTCGCGGTGCCCGAGGCCTACCGTCAGCAGCGGTACGAACGCGCCTGGGAGATCGGCGAACTCCTCGAAACGCTCAACATGTTCTCGGACCTGATGAGCAACCCGGCCGCCAACGAGTCGTTCGCCGACTTCGTCCGCGACAAGATCCGCGCCGCGGTGCATGATCCACAGACCGCGGACCTGTTGTGTCCCAAGGATTATCCGGTCGGCGCCAAACGGCTGTGCCTCGACACCGACTACTACGCCACGTTCAACCAACCCCACGTGCGGCTGGTCGACCTGCGGACCCAGCCGCTGGTCGGCGTCACCGCGAGCGGCGTCGAGACCGTGGGTGAATCGTTCGACTTCGACGCGCTGGTGTTCGCGACCGGGTTCGACGCCATCACCGGTGCGGTGACGGCCATCGACATCGTCGGACGCGACGGGCTCGCACTGAAAGACAAATGGGCACAAGGGCCGTCGACCTACCTCGGCCTCACCACCACCGGATTCCCGAACCTGTTCCTCATCACCGGACCGGGCAGTCCGTCGGTGCTCTCCAACATGGCGGTGTCCATCGAGCAGCACGTCGAACTCGTCACCGACACGATGGCATATCTGCGCGAGCACGGCTTCGACACCATCGAGCCGACGCCGACGGCCGAGGCCGGCTGGATGCAGCACGTCGCCGATGCCGGCGCCATCACCATGTTCCCGCAAGCCAATTCGTGGTACGTCGGCGCCAACATCCCCGGCAAGCCCCGCGTCTTCATGCCCTACGCGGCCGGCGTCGACTTCTACAGTGCGGCCTGCGCGGACGTCGTCGGCCGGGACTACCTGGGCTTCAAACTGTCCGGACCGGCCGGTGCGCAGTGCCACGACGGCGTCGTCCGGCGGCTGCAACCGGACGTGCAGTCGGTGCTCGACATGGTGGCGGCGCTGAATCCGCCGCCGCTGGAATCACTTCCGGTCGACGTGGCGCGCGCCGCCATGGTCGAGGCCAATGCCACCCGACCGCCGGGGCCGGATGTCGGCGAGGTCATCGACGGCCGATTCCCCGGCGCCGCAGGCGAACTCGAGTACCGGCTGTACCGCCCGGCGACGCCGCGGCCGCACCCGGTGATCGTCTACTTTCACGGCGGCGGCTGGGTGCTGGGCGACGCGACGTCCGACGATCCGCTGTGCCGCGACCTGTGCGTGCGGGCCGACGCGGTGGTCTTCTCGATGAATTACCGGCACGCGCCCGAGCATCCGTTCCCCGCGGCCTTCGACGACGGCGTCGCCGCGCTGCAGTGGGTGGCCGACAACGCCGCCGCGCTCGGCGGCCTCCCCGACCGGCTGGCCGTCGCCGGCTGGAGCGCGGGCGGCAACATCGCCGCGACCGTGTGCCAGTGGGCGCGCGACCACGGCGGCCCGCGCATCGGCGGGCAGCTCCTGCTCACGCCGGTGACCGACGCGCGGCCGTATCCGTCGTATCAGGAGAACGCCGACGGCTACGGACTGACCGCTCCGCTCATGCAGTGGTTCGCCGACCTCTACGCCGGTCCCGCCGACGATCAGCGGCGGTCACCGTTGCGCGGCGACCTCGCCGGCCTGCCCCCGGCGATGGTGGTGACGTGTGAGTTCGACCCGCTGCGCGACGAAGGCAACGCCTACGCCGCCGCGCTGGCCGCGGCCGGCGTGCCCACCGAGCACGTACAGGCCCGCGGCCACACGCACCTGTCGATGACGATGGTCGACCTCGTCGTATCCGGCGAGCCCGTCCGCGCCCAGATGGCCGAAGCCTTACGCGCCTTTCTCGGGCTTGAAGTCGATACCTGACTCCTTGCGCTGCTGCGCCGTGATCGGCGCCGGGGCGTCGGTCAGCGGGTCGACGCCGCCGCCGGACTTCGGGAACGCGATGACGTCGCGAATCGAGTCCACCCCGGCCAGCAGCGCGGTGATGCGGTCCCAGCCGAAGGCCAGACCGCCATGGGGCGGCGCGCCAAAGGTGAAGGCGTCCAACAGGAATCCGAACTTGTCCTGCGCCTCGGCTTCGTCGATACCCATCATCGCGAACACCCGCTCCTGGACGTCGCGACGGTGGATACGGATCGAGCCGCCGCCGATCTCGTTGCCGTTGCAGACGATGTCGTAGGCGTCTGCCATCGCCGAACCCGGGTCGGTGTCGAACGTCGCGATCGAGTCGGGCTGCGGCGCCGTGAACGCGTGGTGCACCGCGGTCCAGGCACCCGAACCGACGGCGACGTCGCCCGATGCGGTGGCCGCGTCGGCGGATTCGAACAGCGGCCAGTCGACCACCCAGGTGAAGGCCCAGGCGTTCGGATCGATCAGGTCGAGGCGCTTGGCGATCTCGATGCGCGTCGCGCCCAGCAGGGCACGGGCGCCCTTGGCCGGACCGGCCGAGAAGAAGATGCAGTCCCCCACCTGCGCGCCGACGTGCGCGGCGAGACCGGCCCGCTCGTCGTCGGTGAGGTTCTTGGCCACCGGGCCGCCCAGCTCGCCGTCCTCGCCGACGAGCACGTAGGCCAGGCCCTTGTGGCCGCGCTGCTTGGCGAACTCCTGCCAGCCGTCGAGGGTGCGGCGCGGCTGCGACGCCCCACCCGGCATGACGACCGCGCCGACGTACGGCGCCTGGAACACCCGGAACGGGGTGTTCTTGAAGTAGTCGGTGCACTCGACGAGCTCGACGGCGAAGCGCAGGTCCGGCTTGTCCGAACCGAAGCGGCGCATGGCCTCGTCGTAGCTGATGCGCGGCAGCGGCAACGGCAGCTCGACGCCGATCAGCTGCCACAGCGCCGCCAGCACCTCTTCCGCGACGCCCATGACGTCGTCGGCGTTGACGAAGCTCATCTCGAGGTCCAGCTGCGTGAACTCGGGCTGCCGGTCGGCGCGGAAATCCTCGTCGCGGTAGCAGCGCGCGATCTGGTAGTAACGCTCCATGCCCGCCACCATGAGCAGCTGCTTGAACAGCTGCGGGCTCTGCGGCAGCGCGTAGAACGAGCCGGGCTGCAGGCGCGCGGGCACCAGGAAGTCGCGCGCGCCCTCGGGGGTCGACCGGGTCATGGTCGGCGTCTCGATCTCGACGAAGTCGTGCTTGTCCAGCACGGCGCGGGCCGCGGCGTTGACCTTGGAGCGCAACCGGATCGCGTTGCCCGGGCCTTCCCGGCGCAGGTCCAGATAGCGGTACTTCAGACGGGCTTCCTCGCCCGGGGCCTCGTCGAGCTGGAACGGCAGCGGCGCGCTCTCGGACAGCACCTCCAGCGTCTTCGCGTTGACCTCGATGTCGCCCGTGGCGATGTCCTTGTTGGCGTTGCCGTCCGGCCGCACCTCGACGACGCCCGTGACCAGGACACAGAACTCGGCGCGCAGTCGGTGCGCCTGCTCCAGCACGGCGGCGTCGCGGAACACCACCTGGGAGACCCCGGAGGCGTCACGCAGATCGATGAAGATGACGCCGCCGTGGTCGCGCCGGCGCGCCACCCATCCGGCGAGGGTCACCGTCTGACCGGCATCGGTGGACCGCAACGAACCGGCGGCGTGGCTGCGCAACACGAAAATCTCCTCTGACGTCTGAATCGACCGCTAAGTCTAAGGGGAGCCTCGACCGGTATTTTGGCGACAGTGAGCTTTGCCCTCGTGGGACCGGGTGCCATCGGATCAACTATCGCCGCGCTGCTGTACGCCGCGGGCCATGAGGTGCTGCTGTGCGGGCGGACGCCGCGCGAGGCGATCGAGGTTCGGGTGGACGGCCGCGCGCCCATCGTCGTGCCCGGCCCGGTGCACACCGATCCCGACACCGTCGCCGGACCGGTCGACGTGGTGCTGCTGGCGGTGAAGGACACCCAGTACGCCGCGTCCGCGTCGTGGCTGGCCCGTTTGTGTGGTCCGAACACCGTGGTCTGTGCGCTGCAGAACGGTGTCGAGCAGGCGGACCGGCTGCGGCCCTACTGCCCCGAATCGGCCGTCGTACCCGCGGCGATCTGGATCGCCGCGGAGACCCGCCCCGAGGGCTGGGTGCAGGTGCTGAGCGCCCCGCGGCTGGTGCTGCCCGACAACGCGGCCGCGGCCCGTCTGGCCGCGGACCTCGACGGCAGCGGGATCGCCGTCGAGCTGGACCCGGACTTCCTGAGCGAGGCATGGCGGAAGCTGTTGGTCAACGCCGTGGTGGGATTCATGGTGCTGTCCGGCCGGCGCTCCGGGATGTTCCGGCGCGACGATGTCGCCGCCCTGGCCCGCAGGTACCTGGCCGAGTGCCTCGCGGTCGCGCGGGCCGAGGGCGCGACGCTGCCCGACGGCGTCGTCGACGAGATCGCCGACATGCTCAAGCAGGCGCCCACGGACATGGCGACCTCGATGCTCGTCGACCGGGAAGCACACCGTCCGCTCGAGTGGGACATCCGCAATGGCGTCATCCAGCGCAAGGGTGCCGCGCACGGCATCCCCACCCCGATCAGTGACGTCCTGGTGCCGCTGCTCGCCGCGGCCGGCGACGGACCGGGCTAGCGCCGGCCGAAGACGAGCTCGACCAATTGGTCGCGGCTGTTGACGCCGACGCGCTGACACGCCCGGAAGATGTGCCCCTCCACAGAGCGACGGGACATCCCGAGTCGCTCCGCGATGGCGGTGTTGCTCAGCCCCTTGGCCGCCAACGCGACGATCTCGCGTTGCCGGACCGTAATCGCCAGCGGGGTGGCCGCGGCGCGCAGCGCCGGGGTATCGGCTCCACCGCATTCGGCCGCCAGCCGGGCGGCGGTGCTTGCCGCGCCGAGTCCCGACCCACGCAGTCCGGCCTGTTGGTACACGGCCGCGGCCTGCGCGGCGGCATCGGCGGCCGCCACCCGGTCGCCGAAGTACTCGTAGTGTTTGGCCGCCGCCACCAGGCCGTCGCCGTCGGCTGCGGCGAGCGCGACGGCGTGCGCCGCGGCGGCCGCCGCGCGCGGCCCCCGCACCGTCAGCGCGAGCTCGGCGAGCCTGGGCGCCGTGGTGCGATCGCCGAACTGCGTGGCCGTCTGCAGCAGCATGACCTCCCAGCCCAGCCGGCCGAGCTGACGCTCCCGCGCGGCGGCCGTCCGGGCTATCGAAATCGCCTCGGACACAGCGCCTTCGGCGGCGCACACCCAGGCGTGGGCCAGAGTGCGGTCAGGGTCGCGGGCGCAGGCGTCCGGATCGGCCTGCCACCACGGCGTGGCGGCGAACTCGCGGCGCGCGTCGTCGGCGCGGTCCGACATCGCGTCGGCACTGACGAGCCACAGTCGAGCCAGCATCTTGCGCATGCTGCCGCTGTCTCGGGCGCTGAAGTCGGCGAGCGATTCCAGGCACAGCCGGTGCGCATCGGCCAGCGCGCCCCGGCTGATGGCCGACAGCCCCGCCACGAATGCGTGCCACGATTCGGCCACCTGCCACGACCCCTCGATCGGGACGTCGACGGTGTCGCGGCGGATGCGCGCGATGGTCACGTCGGCCTGGTCGAGAGTGCCGGCCAGCCGATGCATGTGCAGGTGCAGAAATGCCAGAGGTAGGCGCAGGTGCGATACCTCCGGACTGCTGTCGGCCAGCCGGTAGCCGGCCTCCGCGACGGCTTCGACCTCGTCGATGCGGCCCAGTTCCCCCAGACTGCTCACCAGCGCCCACGTCGAGAGCATCCGTGCGACGGGATCGGCGGCCGGATCGTCGACAACTCTGCGCGCCTGCTCGATGGCGGCCGCCGACCGGCCACGCGCCACGTCGATCGACGCGCGCAACGCCAGTGCCGTCGCCGCGACGGTGGCGTCGCCCGCCGGTATCTCGTTGTCGAGTTCGGCTTCGGCACGGGCCGTGTGGCCGAGGATCACCGCGAAGTTCAGGGCGCGCAGCAACGCGACCTGAACCCGCAGCGGGCCCGAGGTGTCGGCGGCGAGCCGGGCGAAGATGACCTCGGCCTCCTCGCCGCGCTCCTGCCAGATCAGCGCCAGCGACAGCGCGATATCGGCTTCCAGGCCGCCACCTGCCGCCACCGCCCGCTCGGCCAGCGACTCGGCGAGCCGCATGTCCGTCAGTTGGATCGCCGCCGACGTCGCCGCGTTCAGGATCGCCGGGTCGGGGTCGAGATCGGAGTTGAGCGTCAGCACCGCGCGGCGCACCAGATCACGCGGATCGCCGGCGGGACGGGCAATCAGCGCGGCGGCGATCTGCCCGTGCAGCCGACGCATCCGCAGCGAGTCGGTACGCCGCACCTCACCGAGCATCGGATGGGCCAGCCGCACCGACGCCGGCGTCGCGCTGCTGTCGATGCGGATCAACCCGAGCGCTTCCGTCTCGGCGATGGCATCGGAATCCGTCACCGCTGCCAGGGTTTCGATGTCGAGTGGTTCGGTAACCGCGAGGGCATCGAGCACATTGCGCGCGGCCGCCGGGATCTGGCCGATCCGGGTGGTGAGCAGTTCAGCGAGCGTGGGTGTCAGCCGTGGCTGGCCCTGCCACATCCACACCCCCGATTGCTGCGTCAACCGGCCGGCGCTCACCTCGGTGTCCAACAGGTGGCGCAGATACAGGACGTTGCCCTGCGTGTACTGCCATAGCTGTTGCACACACCGTGAATGCACCGGCCCGCCCAGGATGCGTTCGACGAGCTTCGCGATGGCAGATGAGGAAAGCGGTTGCAGTTCAATGCGTTCCAGTACGTCGTCTTTCCAGATCGCGGTGATGGCGTCGGGCGCCGGTTCACCCGATCGCAACGTCAGCACGACGGTGGCCAGCTTGCGCGACACAAGCTGGTGTACGGCAAAGGCCGACAGGTCATCCAGGAGATGCGCATCATCGACACCGACGACCACCGCACCCGTCGGCGCGGCGCCGATGACTCCATCGATCACCTCCCGCACCCGCCGCAGTGGATCGGGACCGAAGTCACTGGCAATGTCCGCGAACGCACCCAACGGGATACTGCGGGCCGACGCGGTGCCGGCGATCCACCGCGACCGCCCCGGCGGCCGGCAGGCCGTGATGACTTCACGCGCGAGGCGGGTCTTGCCGACACCGGCGGCACCCGACAGGACGATGCCGCGGGCCCGATCCGGGCGTCTGATCGCAGTCTCGATCGCGCGCAGTTCGTCGGCTCGACCGTGCAGGGGCCATTCGTGGAGCACTGACCGATCACCCCCGGACCACAGCAAACTCACACCATTTGCATCAGATGCTGCCAGGTTGGCCGACAGCAAACAATAGCTGGGCTAGATGATTGGGGTAGGGCCTTACCTCAGTCCCGGGCGGTCGGCCGCCTTACCGTCCAATCACCGGCGCGATCGCCGGCGGTGGGCGGAGGCGGAAGGGGCGAATCATGGGCCATGCCAATCACATCGGGCGGATCGGGGCGCTTGCGGTGGCATTGGGCGTAGGACTGGCCGTCGCACCCGGCGTGGCCTCGGCCAAGCCGGCTCCGTCTTCGCCGACGTCGGATGGGCCGGGAACCACCGCACCCACCTCTCCCGGCCAGAACATGGCCGTCGCCACCAACGGCACCACCCGAGTCCAGCGGGGCGACGCCACCGCGACCTCCGACGGCAAGGGCTCGGTGGCCATCGCCCGCGGATCCGACGCGACGGCGATCTCCTCGGGTGGCCAGGGCTCACTGGCCATCGCCCGCGGCGACGGCGCCACCGCCATCATCAACACGCGCGCATGCGAAACCTGCCTGGCCGGCGGAGGAAACAAGGTCACCGCCAGCGGCACCGGAGCCACGGCCACCGCGAGCGGAACGGGGAACCGCGTCACCGCCTCCGGTTCCGGCAGCGCGGCCACCGTCAGCGGGTCCGACAACACCGTGCGCACCTCCGGTATCGACAGCGAGGCCACCGTCACCGGCTCCCGCAACACCGTCGATGCCACGGGTCTGGACAGCACCGTTTCATTGATCGGATCCGACAACACGGTGGCCGCGACCGGGGCCCGCAATGTCGTCGTCGTGCGGGGTTCGGACAACGACGTCACCAGCAGCGGCAGCACGAACACCGGCACCGTCACCGTGCGAGTCACCGGCGACCACAACGACGTATCCACCGACGGCGTCGACAGTGGCGCCTCGGTCAGCGGCGACAGTAACGACGTGGCGACGGTTGGCCCCCACAGCTCTGCCTACGTGGTCGGCGACAGCAACACGGCAAGCGCCATCGGCGACCACACCACCGCTTGGATCGAGGGAGATCACAGCACGGCCGACGCCCTCGGCGACTTCAGCAGCGCGCAGGTCTGCGGCGACGGCAGCTCCGCCAAGGCCGGCTTGACATCGACAGATTCCGGAAACAGCGTGCAGGTGAACGGGAACAACAGCGCCGCAGAGGCCGGAAACGGTTCGTACAACGATGTCGACGTGCACGGGAACGACAGCACCGCCGCGGCGTTCGGCACGTCCAACACGGTCAGTGCCGAAGGTCCGGACAGCCACGCCGTCGCCATCGGCTCTGGCAAAACCGTCGAGTCCGGGCCTGGCGAAACCGTCGTCAATCCCTAACTCAGCAGCCGGCGTACCTCGGCGTCGCTGACCTGATCGAAATCACGGTACGACTCCCCCACCGCCGCAAAGGGCGTCGGCATATCGGCACACACCACGTCGTCCGCGATTCCCATGAGCTGGCGGCACGCCGCCTCGCCGCCGACGGGCACCGCCACCACCAGCGTCCGCGGCCCGCGGTCGCGCACCACTTCGGCGGCGACGCGCATGCTGGCGCCGGTGGCCATGCCGTCGTCGACGAGGATCACGGTGCGCCCCTTGACGTTCGGCGGCGGCCGCCCCTGCCGGTAATCGGTTTCGCGGCGCTGCAGCTCGCGACCCTCGGCCGCTGCGACCTCAGACAGCGTCTCCTCGGAAATCTGCAGTGGCCCAACCACATCCGCATTGACGACGACGTGACCGCCGCCGCCGATCGCGCCCATCGCGTACTCCTCGTGGCCGGGGACGCCCAACTTGCGGATGATCAACGCGTCCAGCGGCGCGTCGAGCGCGCCGGCGATCTCCTGGGCGACGGGCACACCGCCACGGGCCAGACCGAGCACGACGACATCGCGCCTGCCGCGGTACGCCGTCAGCAGACCGGCCAATACGCGCCCCGCTTCTGAACGATCACGAAAGACGCGCCTCGATGCATGGTGTCGCGTAGTCCCGATCCTATTCCCATCAGCGCTTTTGAGTGGTAATCCGTAATTGACAGGTCAGATGAAAACCGTTTCGAGGAGGCAGAAGTGAAGGTCACCGGAGCAGCTGTTGCGGTTCTCTCGGTCATCGGCATCGCCAGTGCGCCGATCGCGTCGGCCGGCTATCCACTCGTCGGCAAGCTGGGTAGCGCCATGACCATGACGGACAGCGTCGGCCAGGTCCAGCTGAGCTGGCAGGTTTCCGACCTCAAGCCGAGCTCCGACGTCATGCCCGGCTACCGGGTCGCCGGAAAGCTCTGGGAGGCCACCGCCACCGTCCGGGCCCTGAGCGGCCCGGTCACCCCGGGCATTTCACAGTTCAACGCCGTCGCACCGAACCAGGCTGCGTACCGCGTGCTGTGGATGGTCGCGAGCCCCGTCAACATCAGCGGTGGCACCATCCCGCAAGGCGGGCAATCGACAGGAAAGATCCACTTCGACGTCACCGGACCCGCCCCCACGACGGTGACAATGAACAACGGTATGGAAGACCTGATGGTCTGGACTCCGTGATCCAGTAGACACTCTGTTCTAGGGTGTCTACTCATGAGGACCTACCAGTGCGAGCCCGTCGGCGTCGACTTCATCGACAGCGCACCGTTCCGCTTCGTCAGCAAAGTCGATCTGGCGATCAAGCCGGAGCAGTTGTTCGAAGTCTTCTCGGATGAGACGTCCTGGCCGCGCTGGGCGACGCTGATCACCAACGTGGAGTGGACCAGCCCGAAACCGTACGGCGTGGGCACCACCCGCACGGTGACCATGCGCGGCCACATTGTCGGCGACGAGGAGTTCATCGGCTGGGAACCGTTCTCCTACATGGCGTTCCGGTTCAACACCAGCACCTCGAACATGCTGTCGGCCTTCGCCGAGGGTTACACCGTCGAGGAAACCGCCGACGGTTGTCACCTGACGTGGGTCATGGCGATGAAGCCCAAGGGGCTCGCCGGCGAGCTGGGCATGCGGGCCGGCGGCCCCATGATGGGCTGGCTGTTCCAGCGGTTCCTGCACAATCTGCGCCGCTACTGTGACGAGCGCTACGGGGACGAGCGTTACGGCGCGTAGAGCCCTTCCCAGACCACACGGCGGGCCTGGTCCGGGTCGTCGATGGTCTCGTCGCGCATCGAGCCGATGACCCGCGTGGCCCGACGGCCGGTGTCGTAGGTCGGCCAGTTGGCCGGCGCCGCCGTCGCGAAATCCAGCCAGGTGCGCTGCATCCGCCGGCCGACCGACGGCTGCACCTGACGCCCGAGCGGATGCAGCATGCGGCCGAGGTATGAGCCGTAGCTGTGCTGGATGTGCACGATCTCGCTGCCGTGCGTGGCACCGAGGCCCAGCACCTTCAGCGTCCAGGTCGTGTGGTCGAACCGGTAGGCGTGCGTCGGCGCGTGGCCGCTGTAGGCGTCCGCGAAGGCCCACGTCGGGGCGCCGAACATGACGTCGGAGCCGATCGCGATCAGCGCCCGGCGCCGCGGGTAGCTCGGATAGGCCTGCAGCACAGCATCTTTGGCGTCGGGTGCGATACGCGCGAAGTAGTCGTCGACCATGGGCACAGTGGTGGGCAGCATCGGCGGCCTGCCCCACGCGAACATCGATGCCTCGCGGCTGTTGGTGCCGACGATCAACGGCACCTTGGCCACGGCCCCGGCGCGGGCGGCAAGCACCGGATGCGCGGGCAGCAGGTCGACACCGTACGTCAGCCCGTACGCCAGTTTGGGACTGTTGGCCGCGCTCTCCCCCTGCAACTGACCGGCGGCGCGTCGCAGTTGGCGCTGCGGCAGCGCGACGATCTCGTCGATGGGGACGTCGAGGCGGCGCACGAACTCGTGAGCCTGGCGGGCCCGGGTCTCACGGTCGGCGATGAGCGGCAGCGCCGGGCTCTGCGCGATGGCCCGGCCGAACAGTCCGTCGGCCGCAGGACTTGCCAGCAGCGCCAGCACCGATGTTGCACCCGCGGATTCGCCGAAGACGGTGACCTGCTCTGGATCGCCGCCGAACGCGGCGATGTTGTCGCGCACCCACCGCAGTGCCGCAATCTGGTCCCGCAGACACAGGTTGTCGTCGAATCCCGGGCCGAGGTCGCCGAGTTCGAAACCGCCGAAGACGCCGAGCCGATACGTGACGTTGACGACCACCACGTTGCCGTTCGCCGCGAGCCGGGACCCGTTGTACAGCTGCAACTGACCGGCGCCGAACACGAATGCGCCGCCGGGAATCCACACCATCACCGGCAGGGAGCCCGTCACATCGGGTGACCACACCGTGACGGTCAGGCAGGCCTCGTCGCGCATCTTGGGGTCGTCGCGGCCGCCGCCGACGAACGACTTGCCCTGCGGCGGGATGGGTCCGTGATCGATGGCGTCGCGAATGCCGGACCATGGGACCAGCGGCTGCGGTGCGCGGAACCGCAACGGCCCGACGGGCTGCTCGGCGTAACCGACGCCACGCCAGACGTGCACACTGCCCTCGGTGGTGCCTCTGAGGGCGCCGGCGACGGTGTGAACGATGGTCGAACGGTCGATGGTTTCGGGCTGGACGGCCACACCGGAAATCCTAGTGTGGAAAGCTGACATCCAGTCGTATTCGAGGCCCGGACGGAGCGGTGATGTCCTTCAACGAAGGTATGCAGATCGACACGAGCAACACGTCGACCAGCGGGGGCGGTGGTTTCGGCGGTCGCGGGATGGCGATCGGCGGCGGCATGGGTGGCTTGGTGATCGTGGTGGTCGCCATGTTCCTCGGTGTGGATCCCAGTTCGATTCTCGGCAACCAGAACCAGGCACCCCAATCCAGCGAGGGGTCCAGCGCCTACGACCTGAGCAAGTGCAAGACCGGCGCGGATGCCAACAAATACCTCGAGTGCCGCATCGTGGCCACTGGCAACTCGGTGGACGGCGTGTGGTCACAGCTGTTGAAGGGCTACACGCCGCCGAAGATTCGGCTGTTCCGCGGGCAGGTCAACACCGCATGCGGCCCGGCCGACACCTCGGTCGGCCCGTTCTACTGCCCCGGCGACAAGGTCGCCTACTTCGACACCAGCTTCTTCCAGACCCTGGTCGACGAATTCGGTTCCAGCGGCGGCCCTTTGGCCCAGGAGTACGTGGTGGCCCACGAGTTCGGTCACCACGTGCAGAACCTGCTCGGGGACATCGGCAAGGCGCAGCGCGGACCGAAGGGCGCCGAGGGCAACAGCGTGCGCACCGAGCTGCAGGCCGACTGCTACGCCGGCGTGTGGGCGCACTACGCGTCGACGGTGAAGCAGAAGAGCACCGGCGTGCCGTTCCTGCAGCCGTTGAGCGACAAGGACATTGCCGATGCGCTGTCGGCGGCATCGTCGGTCGGTGACGACCACATCCAGAAGCAGGCCACCGGACGCGTCAACCCGGAGTCGTGGACGCACGGCTCGTCGGCCGAGCGGCAGAAGTGGTTCACCACCGGTTACCAGACCGGTGACCCCAAGCAGTGCGACACGTACAACGCGCAGGACCTGGGCTAAGCCGCAGGGCTGATCCGCGCGATGTGGACATCGCGGGTGAAGATGCGCAACCCGTCCGGTGTCGGCGGCGCCGTTGAGGTGTACACCGCGCCCGATGGCGTGGTCAGCGCGATGGTGTGCCGGCCGTACCGGTCATAACTCGCCGCCGCCTGCCAACCCGGTTCTTCCTTGACGTAATTGCAGTGCTCGCACAAGCCATCGCCGTTGTGCGCGCTCGTCGGCCCACGCTTGGCATGGGGCGTGACGTGGTCGGTGTGCCGAATCCGCGCATTGCAGTACGGGGTCCGGCAGATCTGGTCCCGCAACCCGATGAACGTCGCGAGCGCTTTCGGAAACGCCCGCGCCTTCGACTCCATCGCGACGAGCTTGTTGGTACCCGGCTGGGCGTACAGGCGCCGCAACGCCGCCCCCACCGTCGCATCGGCCGCCGCGGCCAGCACCATGTCGCGAGCCAGCGCCGCCGGAATGGGCCCATAGCCGTCCAACTGCGCGGGCTGCTCGCCCCCGGTCAGCAGCGTCTCATCCGACATCACCAGGTTCAGTGTCACCGGCACCGGTGTCGCGACCGGATCACGACCCGTGACCCGCTCCACCACCACATCGGCCATCACCTGCGCACGGCTGCGCTCCGAACCCGCCGCCACCGCCGACGCCGCCTCACGAGCCAGCGCCTGGCGCACCAACTGCCCTTGGGCCGCCGGCATCAGCACCGTCATCGACATCATGCCGTCAGCGGCCACCCGGAACCGCACATGCCGCGCGGACCGCGCCCGCCTCATCTTCTCCACCACGGTCTGCTGATCCAGCTCACAGGCGATCCGCGCGGCCTCCGCCGACACCTCGGCGTTCCCCAACCCCGCCAGCGGGCCCGGATCCCCACACAACTCGGCATCCAGCAGCCGGCGATCCAACACCGACAGGCACGCCGCCTCTCTGGTGATCAGCTCGGCCCGGTGCTCGGAGAGCACACCCGACTCCAACGCGGCCAGCGTGCACGGCATGTCCGCGACCAGGATGCGGGCCATCGCCATCAACCGCTCACCCCGATGCGGGGACTCGCGCCGCGCCAAACCGATCTCCGAACCCAGCGCGGCCCGCGACACCCGCGGCCCACCCGCCGTGGCGGCCGCCACCCGCCGGGCCTCCAACGCCACCGCAATCCGCGCTTGCTCTGCCGCCGCACGCGCCTTCGCTCGCTCGAGCTCCGCCATGCGACCCGACAACACCGCCTCGTCAGCGTCCGGGTTCAGCACCAAAGCTTCGCTCATATGTTCGAATATACACCTTGCCCCCGACAAGTGCCACCACGAAATCGATATCCCGAATCGCTGACCACATTGAACAAATTTCGTTAATGTGTGCAAATGCCCGCCAAGCCGCCGACGCCGCGCACCATCTCGCCGGCACTACTCGAAGCCACTGCGGAGACGCTCCATCGTTTGGGCCCAAGGCAATTCAGCCTCACCGCGGTGGCCGAAGCCGCCGGCGTCTCGCGTGGCACCGTCTACAACGCGCTGGGCGGTCGTGACCACGCCATCAGCGTCGCGCTGGACCATCTGGCCTCCAGGTTCGTCGACGGCATGGCCGCGGAGATCGACAAGCAGTCCACGCTGGCCGACCAGGTGGCCGCAGCTGCCGTCCTGATCTGCGCGCACCGGCAGAGTTCACCCTCGGCGCCGCAGAAGGGCATCAACGAGGGCATTGTCGTCCTGCTGTTGCGCAACATCGGCGAAGACCTCATGAAGCGCGCCGTCGAACTCTGGAAGCCGCGCGTCAAGGCCGCGCAGCGCGACGGTGAGATCGGCGCCGGCGTCGACCCGGCGCGCGCCGGCGAATGGATCGTCCGGGTGCTGCTGAGCTTCGAACTGCTCCCGCCCATCGGCGTCAACCTCGACAATCCCCGCGCCATCCGGCGCTTCGTCACCGACCACATCATCAATGGACTCAACGGAGAGGCACCATGACCACACCCGACCACGAAGTGGTCATCATCGGCGCCGGGCCGGGCGGCATCGCCTCGGCCCACCTGCTGCAGCAGAAGGGGATTCACGACTTCGTCATCCTCGACCGGGGCGACGACTTCGGCGGCACCTGGCGTGACAACCACTACCCCGGGCTCGCCGTCGACATCCCGTCGCTGTGGTACCAGTTGTCGTTCGCACCCAACCCCAACTGGTCCCGGTTCTTCGCGCCGGGGCCCGAGATCTACGCCTACCTGCGCGACACCGCCGACAAGCTGGGCCTGCGACCGCACCTGCGTGCGGGTGCCGAGGTGCTGCGCCAGCAGTGGGACGACGACGCCGGTCTGTGGCGGCTGTCGATTCGCAACCAGCCCGACGTGACGGCCCGGTTCCTGATCAGCTCGGTCGGCGGATACGTCAACGCCAAGAACGTCATCGACATCGACGGCATCGAGGATTTCGAGGGCACCATCCTGCGCCCCAACGACTGGGACGACGACTACGACGTGCGCGGCAAGCGCGTCGCGGTGATCGGCACCGGCTCCAGCGGAGTGCAGATCACCGGGGCATTGTCCGGGGTCGCCGCCAATCTCGATGTGTACCAACGCACTCCGGCCTGGGTACTGCCCAAGGTCGACTTCGACATCCCGCCGTGGCTGCGGCGGGTGCTCAGAGTGCCCGGTGTCGTCAGCGCGGCCAACGTCTTCGGACGGCTGCTGATGGACGTCGCCATGGTCGTGCCGATCGTCCACGTCTTCTCCCGGCTGCCCCGCTCAGTGCTGACCAGGCTCATGCCGCTGTACGACGGCAACAGCCGCAACCTCTACCGGTTGCTGCTGCGGTCGACAGTGCAGGACCCGGCGACCCGCAAGGCGCTGCTCCCCCGCTACGGCATCATGGCCAAACGGCCGGTGATCTCCAGCGATTTCCTGCCGGCCCTGAACCACCCCGACACACACCTCATCACCACACCCATCGAACGCATCACCCGCGACGGGATCCGCACGGCCGACGGCGTGGACCACCCGGCCGACCTGCTGGTCGCCGCCACGGGCTACGAGCTGTGGACCGACCCGGAAACCTACCGGCCCGGAACCATCACGGGCGCAGGCGGGTTCGACCTCGCCGAGTACTACCGCGCCCACGGCCTGCACGCCTACGCCGGCACGGCCCACCCCCGGTTGCCGAACCGCTGGGAGATCGTCGGCCCGCTCGGGTTCGTCGGGTTCGCCTGGATGGACTACGTGGAAACCGTTGCCGCCCATGCGGTTCGGATCATTGCAGAAGCCCGGGACCGCGCCCACGCCCCGGTCGTCGCGGTGACGGGCGACGCGTTCCACAAGTGGAACGCCCTGATGGACCGCCGCGGCCGGACCGCGCACACCTACTACACCCGCAAATCGGCGCTGCGCACCTATTTCGTCAACTCCCAGCACGAAACGCCGTACTACCGGCCGCAGACCATCACCGGGGCAAGGATTTTCGCGCGGCGATCGCCGCTCACCGACTACGAGTTCAGCGCCGTCCAGGCGGCCACGATGAGCGAGGAGCTCAGCGCATGACCGATCAACCGCTGGCCGGCAAGGTCGCGTTCGTCACCGGAGCCGCGCGCGGACAGGGCCGTTCGCACTGTGCCCGGCTGGCACGAGCCGGTGCCGACATCGTCGCCATCGACGCCTGCGCGCCCGTGGCGGAGGCCAACGGGTACGCGCCGGCGACTCCCGCGGATCTGGCCGAGACGGTGAACCTCGTCGAAGGCGAGGGCCGCAAGATCTACGCGAAGCAGGTCGACGTCCGGGACGCCGAAGGCCAGCAGCGCGTGGTCGCCGAGACCATCGAACAGTTCGGCCGGCTGGACATCGTGGTGGCCAACGCGGGCGTGCTGAACTGGGGGCGACTCTGGGAGATTTCTCCGCAGCAGTGGCAGGACACCCTGGACATCAACCTGACCGGCATGTGGAACACCATCCGTGCCGTGGTGCCGGCGATGATCGCGGCCGGCAACGGTGGGTCCATCATCGCCACGAGTTCGGCCGCCGGCATCAAGGCCGTGCCGGGTTGCGGGCACTACTGCGCCAGCAAGTTCGGCGTGGTGGGCATGGTCAACGCGCTGGCCGTCGAACTGGGCGAGTTCGGCATCCGCGTGAATTCGGTACACCCGTACGGCACCGACACCCCCATGGGCAACGACGTGTCGATGTACCAGGTCCTGCAGGATCATCCGCAGTACATCCACAGCTTCTCCCCCGGCGCGCTGCCGACGGATTCACTGATCAAGCCGGATCAGATCTCCGACATCGTGGTGTGGTTGGCGAGCGACGCGTCGTCGTTGGTGACGGCTGCGCAAATCCCGGCAGACAAGGGTTATCTCAAGATCTGACCGGGTAACCTCAGTCGCCATGGCGAAGTCGAACGCCGGGGTGGCAAACAACAGTCTCGACGCGCAGGCGCGCGCCACACAGTTCATGCGCTCGGCCCTCGACATCCTCGGCGAGACCGGCCGCACGGAATTCACGGTGCTCGAGGTCGTGGAGCGGTCGAAGACGTCGTTGCGGGCCTTCTATCAGCACTTCGCCACCAAGGACGAGCTGGTGCTGGCGTTGATCGACGCGATGCTGACCGAGTTCACCACCACGTGGCAGGCCGAGGCGGCCGGGCTGAGCCCCGCGGAGGCGCTACGTGAGCTGGTCGACCGCATCTGCGTGCCGCCCGCGTCCAGCACGCAGGACAGCATCAATCGCGGGCTGACCTTCTACCACGATCGCCTGGCCGAGACGATGCCCGACGACTACGGCCGCGTGCTGACACCGTTGCACGCGCTCATCGTCGACATCGTCGAACGCGGAATGGCCGATGGCACCTTTGCCCCCGGCCTCGACGTCGAAGCCACCGCGGCTCTGGTCATGCAGACCATCTTCGGCGCCCTGCGGCTGCGGGCCCTCGGACCGGGCCTCGAACTCACCCCGATCGGCAGCGAGCGCATCTACGCCTTCTGCCTGCGCGCGCTGGAGAACTGATGACTTCCGGCCCTGTCTGAGCCGCTCCACGGCAGGCAGGGTGGCCTCATGATGAAAACCGCCGTCACACTTGGAGAAATCGAGGACGCAGTTCATTCGGCCTGTCACGCACCGTCGTTCCACAACAGCCAGCCATGGATGTGGGTGCTCGAATCGACCACGTTGCGGCTTTTTCTCGATCCCGACCAACTGGTGGACACCGACAGCGCCGGCCGTCAGGCATTGTTGAGCTGCGGCGCGGCACTCGACCATCTGCGCGTGGTCATGGCGGCGCACGGTTGGGAGATTCTGGTCGACCGCTTTCCCAATCCGAACAACCGGCACCACCTGGCCGACATCGACTTCCGCCAATCGGCCGCCATCACCACTGCCCAGCGCAGGGACGCCGACGCTGTCGCGCGCCGGCGCTCCGACCGGCTGCCCTACGGCCCGGTCGAGAACCTCGCGGCGTTCGAGACGCTGCTACGCCTGGCCGTCGAGGACCGCCCGGCGTATGTCGACCTGCTCGCGCCGCAGCAGCGGGACAAAGTAGCCGAAGCCTCGCATCTCGCCGAGGCGCTACGCATGTACGACACGGAATATCACGCTGAATTGGCCTGGTGGACAGCTCCTTTCGGGGCCACCACCGGAATTCCGCACAGCGCCCTGGTGTCGGCCGCGGAATCCGATCGGGTCGAGGTCGGGCGAAACTTTCCGGTGACGCATACCAGGGAACGGCGCCGGCACACCGGAGACGATCAGGCCACCATCGTGGTGATCTCGGCGCTCGACGACACCCCGCAGAGCATCCTGGCGTGTGGCGAGACGTTGTCGGCGGTGCTCATCGAAGCCACCGGCGCCGGGCTGGCAAGTTGCACCCTGACCCATGTGACCGAGCATCCCGCCACCCGCGAGATCATCGGTACGCTCACGGGCCATCCGCTACCGCAGGTTCTCGTCCGAATCGGCGTCGCGCCCGTACACGACGACGTGCCACCGCCGACGCCGCGCCGTCCGCTGTCGGACGTCTTCCACGTCCGGGCCGGCTGACCTCGACGTAGGCTGAGCCCATGCGCGCATGGCGGGTGCGTGAGCCCGCGCCGATCGGGCGCGGCCCGCTCGAATTCGGCTCTGTCGAGGTCCCGGCGCCCGGTGCCGGTGAAGTGCTCATCGCCGTCCGGGCGTGCGGCGTGTGTCGCACGGACCTCCACATCGCCGAGGGCGACCTGCCGGTCCACCGACCGCTCGTCATCCCCGGCCATGAGGTCGTAGGCGAGGTGGTCGCGCTCGGCGAACACACCGATGCGCAGCTCGCCGTCGGTGATCGGGTCGGGGTGGCCTGGCTCCGGCACACCTGCGGCAGCTGCCGATTCTGCCTGCGGGGCGCGGAGAACCTCTGCCCGAATTCTCGCTACACCGGCTGGGACGCCGACGGTGGCTACGCCGAATTCGTCACGGCACCAGCCGATTATGTCCACCGGCCGCCCGCGGGCTACACCGATGCCGAACTGGCGCCGCTGCTGTGCGCCGGCATCATCGGCTACCGGTCGCTGCTTCGGGCCGACCTGCCGGCCGGTGGCCGGCTCGGCATCTACGGCTTCGGCGGCAGCGCACACATCACCGCGCAGGTGGCGCTCGCCCGCGGCGCCGAGGTGCACGTCATGACCCGCGGCGAGGCCGCCCAGCAACTCGCGCTCGATCTCGGTGCCGCCTCGGCCCAGGGCGCCACGGCCCGGCCGCCCGTCGACCTGGACGCCGCGATCCTGTTCGCACCCGTGGGCGATCTGGTGTTGCCGGCGCTCGAGGCCCTCGATCGTGGCGGCACCCTGGCGATCGCCGGCATCCACCTCAGTGACATCCCCGCGCTGAACTACCAGCGGCACCTGTTCCAGGAACGCCAGGTGCGGTCGGTGGCGTCGAACACCCGCGCCGACGCCCGGGAATTCCTCGCCTTCGCCGGCACCCACCGCATCGACGTCACCGCCCCGGTCTATCCCCTGGATCAGGCGGACCGCGCCCTGGGCGATCTGGCGGCCGGACGCATCTCTGGCGCCGCGGTCCTGCACGTCGGCTGACTCAGAACAACGCAGGCTGCACCGCCCCGGCGGGCACTGCCGCCGGGGCGGTACGCATGGTGTCAAGTCTGTTGGCCCGGCCGCCGAGTCCGTATCGCGCCACCAGCGGCGCGACCCGCTTGCGCAGCTGTTCGCGGTACTCCGGGCCGAGATACGCACCGCGCCCGTATAATTCGCGATATCGGGGCAGCAGTTCCGGATAGATCGAGCCCAGCCACGCCAGGAACCAGCCCCGGGTCGCGCCGCGCAGATGCAGCCCGAAGACCGTCACGCCCGTGGCACCGGCCGCCGCGATCCGCGCCAGCAGCGCCTCCAGGTGTGCTTCCGAATCGGTCAGGTACGGCAATACGGGCGCGACCATCACGTGGCAGTCGAGCCCGGCCTGCGTGATGGCCGAGATGAGCTCCAAACGCGCGGCGGGCGTAGGGGTTCCGGGTTCGACCGACCGATGCAGGTCCGGGTCCAGCATCGCCAGCGACACCGCGACACTGACCCCGACCCGGGTACCCGCCTCGACGATCAGCGGCAGGTCGCGGCGCAGCAGCGTGCCCTTGGTCAGGATCGAGAACGGCGTCCCCGAATCCGTCAGTGCCGCGATGATTCCCGGCATCAGCGCATACCGGCCCTCGGCCCGCTGATAGGGATCGGTATTGGTGCCAAGCGCGACCGCGTCGCGCGTCCACGAGCGCCGAAAGAGCTCCCGCCGCAACACTTCCGCGACGTTCGTCTTCACCACGAGTTCACGGTCGAAATCATTTCCGGAGTCGAAGTCCAGATACTCGTGCGTGGGGCGGGCGAAACAGTACCGTTCCCTGTCAAGTCCACGCATGTTGCGAATGCGCTGCCAGGAATTCAGGGGACCGACGTGATCTGACTGTGACAGGTTGATTTGGTGCGGTAGCAAGTTTCGATTCTGCATCCGCTGATCGAAGGAACACGGTGCGGAGCAGTTGTCGTATTCGACGAACGTGACTATGTGCGGGTTCTCTGGGTTCCGGCAAAGAGCGGTTGTCGGACTTCGACTTCGATGCCAAACTCGAACATCAACCCGGCCACCATCCACCAACTCGCCACCGGCGACTGGATCAGCAAGGGCCAACCCCAGTGCCTGATCGGCTACTCCGGCACCGGCA
This sequence comes from Mycobacterium toneyamaense, assembly GCF_055384815.1. Lineage (NCBI taxonomy): Bacteria > Bacillati > Actinomycetota > Actinomycetes > Mycobacteriales > Mycobacteriaceae > Mycobacterium > Mycobacterium toneyamaense. Next base: position 2,879,953 of record NZ_AP040333.1, on the reverse strand, counting down.
AGAGTCCCTACTCATCGCATTCCCGACGGCCAACATCGCCAAGATGACGGGCACCGCCGGGCCGAACGCGGATACCGGGTGCGCTGCACCTTGGCCACGCAATAGGTGAACGAACTCGTCGCGGCCGCCGACGACAAGCAACTCACCAAGACCATCAACCGGCTACGGACAGGTCGATCTTGTACTGCTCGACGAGCTGGGCTACATGGAACTCGGCAAACGCGGCGCCGAGTGGCTGTTCCAGGTGTTAGCGACCGACTCACGTTCGGTGGCACCATCATTGAGACTAGAACCAAGTCTTACCGGCTGGCCCATACCCGTAACCAGAAATACCACTGCGGCCTGCTGACAACCTGGCCCACTATCCCGCGGTGTGCTGCTGCGCGAAGTCGCGTATACAGGCACTGACGTCGGCGACGTCCTCACAGGGCAACATATGTGACGCATGCGGCCACAGTCGATGATTCCAGGACGGCACAACACTACGCATCCGCTCAATTCCTTTCGCAGAGTCGTGAATGGTGTTTCCCGCCAATAGAACCTGTACCGGCACATCGATCGATCGCAGCATAGAGTCGGGGGTGAATCGCGGAAACGGCGTGCCGAAAGAAGCGAAGGCAGAACCGGCAGTCATCACCAGCTGCATCACTCTATCGAGCAGGCTGCCCGGCACGGGTCGACCCAGCAGCTCCGCTACGGTGCGCTCCTTACGTTCAGCGCCTGGAAGCAGCAGCAGGGCTCCGGTTCGCCAGAATTTCGCAGACAATCGGGCCACGGTGTTGCACGGCTCTATGAGCGTCACCGACGCCAGCCGCTCGGGCATCCGTCCTGCGGTCTGGGCAGCCGTCCAACCCCCATACGAGTGCCCAACAAGGTGCACTCCATCCAAGCCCAGCCTGTCGAGAATCTCGTTTATGCACTGGGCACAATGATCCGCCGTCGTCATCGATTTGGTCTGCACACTTGCACCAGGTTGACCGAGCAAATCGACCGTATAGACCGTGAATTCACCTACCAAGGCAGGTATGTGCTCTGCCCACATCGCAGAGGTCGCCCAAAAGCAATGCAACAACACCAGCGGAATCCCGCCGTCAGGTCCGTGCTGATACGCCCGAACGATCCCGAACTCAGTCGCAACATCGTGGGTAGCATCTGGCACTGGGCTTAGCCGCCGCACACGGTCATAGACAGCCAGATAGCGATCTCGCGATTCCGCGCTACGAAAACCCGACTTATCAGACATCCAACCCCCAGTTGCCGCCCCAACGGATCACCAGTGTTCGATGACCACCTCGCCCATTGTCGGTTACGAGATCGTCTCCTGACCACCTCAGTCGCCCGAGGGCACAGGTGATGGCGCTAACCGAGCCACCTCACTTGCCGCTTTCCACGATCAACGCCTCACTCAGCTTGTCGTCGTTTCCGTCCAACAACGCCAGGAGGGGCCATTTCGTGCCGTCCACCCGGAGCCAAATCAAGTTGACATCGCCAGTGATCTTTATCAGGACCGACTTTCAGGTGTAGCGGCGGGCTCAGTGGTCAACAGACCGACTAGGTCCATTTTGCGGAGTCGTGAGTATCCGGTGACGCCGCTTTGTCGTGCGAGTGTCCTCAACTCCCGAACAGAGAGGCGTAACAGGTCGTCCCGTGTCCGATACACCACCTGGGAGCCAGATCCCATGGGAGTGTTTTGATTAGGGTCGTCCAGCGGCCGCGATAGTACGCGATGATCGTATTCGCTTCTTGCGACTAGGCTCTGGCGGAGCTTTGCACCGTCTTTGGGCCGCACTACGATGTAATCTGCGGTCACCTCGACGGCCTCGACCATGTCGCATTCCTGACGGATCGTGACATCGAAGTCGAAGGTCTGGTCGTCGTAGGCGATCCGCAGAGGCTGGAAGGCAATGATGGCTGCTGCGCCGTTCAGCGGCATAGTCGGACTGACTATGCGGAAATCTTCCCAGGTGCGTTCCGCCGCTCCATTGATTACCAACTCGGCAGCGGACCGAATGGTGTGCGATTCCTTTGCCGACAGCTTGTGCGGCATCTTCAACTGCTGGAACGTAAATCGTTGCAGTACGGAGAGGGCGTGGGCAATATTTGCCCATAGCTCAGCGGATTTGGCGTCTTCAGGTCTAGCTGGTGGTTGCTCCGCGTTCACGAGCGCCGGGCCATTCGGTACCGAGATTGCCACTTTGTGCTGACCCGACCAAAGTCGCTGCGCGAACCTCAGTTCTGGGAGGACACGATGAGGTAGTTTGCCTCCGATCGACACCTCCCAGCTGTTCAGTGACATGGTTCCGCCGGCTGGCTCGACGCGTAGTTCCATTGCGATGGCATCGCCCTCCGCGCGCATCGCGCGGCCCCCGCGCCCCTCCGTCGTCACGAGCAGGCCCAACTCAACAATCATGAGGTCGTTGTGGTTCGGTTCAGCCGGAAAGCTGTAGAAGGCGAGCGATTCCCACGGGCTTGGGACAACAGCGTCAGTGAGGCGAAGCGAAGCCGGAGTGGCTAGCTGTGGGATTGATCCGGGCGGACCGTATGCCTCAACGACCTCTGCGGCAACGGGATCGCTCGGAGCAATACCGTACTCATAGAAGCGTTTCAGCTCAGCGGTGTTCGTTTCGTCGGCAGAGATTTTCACCCGCAAGCTGATTGGGTCGTACGCGGCCGCCTGCTCTGAGATAGGGGTGATCGAGAGTTCGATGTAATAGTCAGCGCTTACTCGACGGTACGTTGTGACGCTCGAACGCGAGTCGTTGCTGGGGCGTAAATCCTTGAGTAACTGCTCGAGTTCGGCCGCTGGAATGAGGGTCAGACGATACTGATAGAACGGACTAATGTCGTCGATGGTCTCTTGAAGTTCGCGGTAGCGCTTGGCGACCGCATCGATTCGTGCATCACCCGAATCCCCATTGCCCTCATCCGGATTCAAGGTTAGAGCGGCGATCATCTGCTCAAGCCGCTGGTAGCCCTCGCCAAAGAAGTAGTCGACCAGGCGGGGGTTCTCTGCGGCCCATCCGTTGATATGGGACAACCCCTTCCACGCGCAGGGAAAGGAGGCGTCAGCGGTGAGTTCAGTGAACCACTGCTCACGCTCAGCAGTTGGGTCCCAGGGCATGACGAGGTACCAAGCGGTGATCGAGTTCTCCGCGCCGAACTCATCGTTCACGCGTCGCCACGACGCTTTGACCTTAGCCGCCTGGTCAGACTTTAGAGCTGACGCATACTTTTTGACTTGGTAGATGTCATAGCCGCCATCGGTGGGAACCTTGATATCAACTCCCTGATCACCCTGGGATGGTGTGATCCGGGTTCCGTTAGGAAAACGAAGAAGTATCAGCGCGGCCACAAAGTCTTCGACCGTGTTCCCTTCAATGCTTCCCCAGGGCACAACTGTCATTGCGCGCCTTTCATCTCGTGGGCCTAGTTTGGGTATCGACCCAGTATCCAGGCAGGAACCATATCGCCATGATGATCGGAAAGCCGTTACAGCGAAGACGGCTTTGTCCTCCACAGTGCATATTGACTGGACACGCCGCGGAGATCCTAGCTGCACTTGCACCCGACTGGCGCCCCCGGGGCCACCGATGACGCCGCTGTGCACGGCGACTTGCCAGATTCGATGCGAATCGGCAATGCGGGGTCACAGTTGTGTCGCTAGGCACCCACTCTTGTCGTGACCACTGCTACTGGCCGGATAGGGTTCGATAGGACGTAGCGGGACTCTGTGAGTGAGATTGTCCGCCAATATGCATCGGGCACATCATCGGACCCAGAGAGCCCCGCCATTGATGGCTGATATGCACGAGGGGGTAATCACCTATGCCAGTCGACGGACGGGTGCCGTGGGAACGTGTTGAACATACAGCAGCCAAGCATGATATCTATAGCCGTTATCTGCACCGCTGGTTTCCTATCATCCTCAGTGACGATTCGTGGAAATCCGCAACCTACGTTGAAGGATTCGCCGGTCCGGGCGTCTACTCCGGCGGCGAAGACGGGTCGCCCATCATTGCGATCCGTGCATTCACTGAAAAAGTGTCCAACCCCGCGAAAACCGCGCGGTTCTTGTTCATCGACGATGATCAACGCTGCATCGACATGCTCCCGGGACAGCTCACACGCGCTTTTCCTCAGCGACCGCGGCCAAAACCGGAAATGCCGGTCTCCATAAAGCTCGGCAAGTGCCAAGACATCCTCGAATCCGAACTCGACGAAATGGGCGCCTGGGGCACGCCTATTATCGCCGTCCTCGACTCGTGGGGCAACAGCCCGGTTCCTTATCGACTCATGCAGCGACTCGCTGAAAACCGCGGATCAGAAGTGGTAATCACCTTCAAACCGCAACACTTCGTCCGGTTCGTAGCTGACCTTGGCGAAAATGCAGACGATGTATTTGGCGGCGACCGAACGTGGCGTCAGGCCGGGACAATCGACAGCAGCCAAAAGCGACAGTTCATCCTCGACTGCTATCGCAAGGCACTTAACAACGCCGGATTCGCCTACCTACTCGACTTCGAACTCATCGACCGTCGAGGAGACTCGCTGTACTTAATTTTCGCAACCAACCACCGCCGAGGGGTGGAGAAGATGAAGGACAGCCTCTGGGAAGTGGACAAAGCCTTCGGGGTCGGATTTCGCGATCCGCGCGATGAGCAGCTCGAAGCGCTGTTCGAGTTCGAGGATCCGCAACTTGCCCCGCTGACGCGCCTGCTGAAGACACGGCTTCAACAGACCCAGCAAGAGCGCGTGGTAGCACTGCGCGACTACGCGCTATTCAACACGGTTTTCCGGCCCGAGCATGTCATCAGGGCATTGAAACCGTTGGTCGACTCAGGATTCCTCAAATCCGACACCGGCGGCAAGCAAATTCGTATTTCGTCAACGGTTCGCGTCTCCAATCTAGATAAACAGTCGGATTCTTGATACCATTTGAGCTGCCGGATAAATGAATACGGGCTGAATTAGAGGAGTTGATTATGGCGGCCAGCAATATCGAATGGACTGAATTGACATGGAATCCCGTTACGGGCTGTGACCGTGTGGCCGCCGGTTGTGAAAATTGCTACGCGATGACCCTTGCGAAAAGATTGAAAGCGATGGGGTCGGAGAAATACGTGAACGACGGCGACCCCCGGACTTCCGGCCCGGGCTTCGGAGTGACGATTCACCCGGCTGCGCTTGCCCAACCTTTTGGGTGGACCAAGCCGCGGCTCATATTTGTGAACTCGATGTCCGATCTATTTCATGCCAAAGTTCCGATCGGATTTATCCGCGACGTGTTCTCGGTCATGCGGGAAACTCCCCACCACACGTATCAGATTCTCACGAAGAGGTCACTTCGCCTCAGCCGTATTGCCGACAAACTGGACTGGCCACCGAACGTCTGGATGGGGGTGTCGGTGGAGTCTGCCGATGCTGTCGACCGTATCGACCACCTACGGACGGTGCCCGCCACGACGCGCTTCCTGTCTTGCGAGCCACTACTGGGCCCGATCCCCCAACTCAACCTGGACAGCATCGATTGGGTGATCGTCGGTGGCGAGTCTGGTCCGAACGCTCGCCCAATGGAAGCTGGGTGGGCGCTGGATATCCGCGACCAGTGCGGTCACGCCGCCGTGCCGTTCTTCTTTAAGCAGTGGGGCGGCCGTACCCCGAAGCGCAACGGCCGCGTACTCGATGGACGGACGTGGGATGCGAAACCCAAACTCGCGGCGGCCGCAGTCGAGTCGCAACGGCACTCCGCGTGAACGAGAGGTAGCCGATCGACGCCACGCAAGGAGCTTCGACCACTTGGAGATGCTTGTCATCGTGATTGCCTGCTCGTGTGCATCGAGGTGACGTTAGGCAGCGTCCGGTTGACGGATTGCCTGAGCTGCTCGTTCTCGGTGGTCAGGATGTTGACGATCCGAGCGTAGGTTTCGTTGGTTTCACGCAGCTCATTGAGTTCTTCACGTGCCTTGTTTAGCTTATCCTTCAGTGCCGCAAGCTCTTCTCGTAGCGCGAGTTCGCTTGCGGGGGTGTGTCCTTGGGCACGGATTCGCGCGTAGAACTCGTCCTTGAGGTCGGTGTGGCGGTGGGTCAGGACGTGTCGTTTGACGGCGGCTTCTGCCGCGAGCGACACAACGGTTAGGGCACCGTCCGACCGTAAGGGTGTGCCGGCGAGCAGTCTGCCCATGGCGGCTCGGATTCCGTCTCGTTCAGCTGTTGCGGTCATGTGTTGTCCTTCTCCGGCGCGGTGATGCGTGTGTGGTCGTGGGTGTCGGCTATCTCATCGAGCCGTCTCGCGCGCTGGCTGAGCCGGTCGGCGACCGGGACAGGGGTCAGGGCGGCGGCGGCCTGGGCGCGGAGTTGTTCGGCCTTGATGCGCAGTTGACGAGCGTTGGTGTCGGTGCGTGCGATGTTGGGGCAGTTGTTTCGGCAACGGTCCAGGCTCGGCGCTTGGGCGCCTTTCCCGTTGTCGTTGTTGGGATTACAGAGAGCCCGGCTGGGGTCGTAGTTGCAGGTGAGGTATGCCTCGTGGTTCTCGAACACGGTCAGTGCGGGGTCGTTGAGCAGAGCCTTGGCTTGTCGGTGGGTTGTGACGATCCCGCCGAATTGATGGTGTTCGGTGCGGGCGGCGGCGATGAGACGTTGAGCCGCGGGACCGGAAACGCCCTCTCCACGTTGTAGAGCGTCATGGACGTCGCTGAGGTGTTCGGCGGCGGCGCGAGCGGTTTCAAAGTCGAGCAGTTCATGGATACCGCCACGTTGCCGGGCTGCATACCCCTGGCTGACGATGGTCCGCAGGTGCCCGTACTGGACCGCGAGCGCGATGAGTCCGCCCGGTCGACGGGCGATATGCCAGGCAAGCGTACGGCGGAAGCGGGAGCTCCCAACTTTGCCGTGTGGGTCGGGAGGGATCGCGGGCTCACCGTCAGATGTCTTCGTATGGTTGTTGATCCACGCGATGAAGCCCTCGATGCGGCCATTCATGCCCGAGAACGACATAGAGCGGCCGTCATGGCTGGCCCGGTCCCTGGGGAACAACAGTCCGCAGTCGGTGAGCTGTTCAGCGATTCGGATCGCCGCGACCACCTGTGGCACTGCGACCCATGGGGCCTCACGCAGCGTTCCGGCGGACATATGGTTGCCATGTTCGTCGCGGGCGGTTTTGAAGTGACGGGCGCGGATGAGGTAACGGCGGGCTTCCCCGGTGTCACCTGCTTGTTGCGGGTCGGGGCAACATCCTGGTTCTAATGCGAGTACCTCGCTGGTCCGCATACCGGTCAGATACACAGTCACCACGAACGCGGCGGTCCTCAAGTGGCGAATGAGCATCTCGACGTCGTGGTAGTCGATTGCATCGATCCACGGTGCACCGTCAACAGAGGCAGTGATCGGGATATCCAGCGGGCATGGGCCAGGGTGTTGGTCGCGGTATTGCCGCCATTCCAGACGTTTGCACACGGCGTTAACTCGTGGGATTGACGTTTGAGTGATCGCCGCGATGTAGGTCGCGCTCGTGGCGAGGGGTACCTTGCCTCCGGTGAATGTCGGCAGCGGTTTTCTGCCAGATCTCAGCCGGCGGAGATAGGCGAGCAGCCGTGTGTCGTCCTCATCGCCGGTCAGGTCGGCCACAACCTCCTGGAGCCGCTGGCGCTCGGCGCTGGCGGCAAGGATGTCGGGTGCGAAGTCTTCGACGAACCGCAGTGCCCATATCAGCAGCGGTCCCATGGTGGCCGCGGTGATTGGTTCTGTCTCGTTCTCGCCGGCGGCCGTAGCCGCGGGCAGGTAGTCGTCGAGCCCTTCTGTCTCCCATGGTGGTTCGGCGATACGCAGCTCGACGGGCAATAGCGGGGCGTAGGCGTGCAGCCTGCTGATCCCGTTGAGCTGGTTTATTGCGGTGGCGCGTGCGACCCTCCGCTGCGATGACAAGTAGCGGCAGTAGTCCGCGAGGGTGTCGGCGGTGACGTCGCCGAGGCTGATCACACCTTGTCCAGCCAGCCAGTGGGCGAACAGCCTCCAGTAGGTGCCGGTGTAGAAGGTGCGCAGTTCACTCAGGCGTGCCCGCATCGGTGTACCGCGGCGGATACGGGCGGGACGAAGGTGTGGATCCGGCACCGGGTGGTTGAGCATTGTCCACGCAGCAAGCCGCATCTGCTCACGCAACGGTTCCGGAAATGTCGACCAGTGCCACGTGCGTTCGTTGATCGACGGTGCATCGCTGGTGAAGGTGACTGGCCATGATGGTGCGTCGTAGCGGACGATTCGGTGTCGGCGCGGCTCGGGGACGGTGGCCGGGTCCATGATCGGGGTGCTCGGCGATGGGAGGACCAGCAGCGGGGCGGACTGCTGCGGGGTTGTCATGCGTCGAACCCCCGTTGCAGCAGGTCGTCGATGACAGCCCGGTCGATGGCGGACAGCCCCACCAGCGCGTCCGCCCATTCGACCGGGGTGAACGCTGTGTCGCGCAGATCAGTTAAACGGCTGTAGTGATCGCGCCAGTCGTGGTCCCACACCGCAGCAGTCAACACGCCGCGTAGCTGCTCGAGGACGGCGTGCAGATACGCCAACCGCGGCAAGTGCCGCGGGGTGACGACAGCGTTCGGGCAGGCCAGACAGAGCAGAAACGATGCGCGACATGGGCTGCCGTGCGGACTGAACGGACTGTGCTCGTAGTCGCTGCAGTTGGCGGTGGCCGTGTCTGCGGAGCTATCGCTGGCGTGCTCGTCACGTTCGACGCGGGCTCTCACCACCTGCCGAGCGTGGCTGATCGCCTCGGCGACACCCTCGGCGATGATAGGCGCCGCCTCCTCGTGAGTTGCCGGGTCACGCAACACGTAGGCCTGGTCGTGGGTGTCTTGGCTGTGCTGGGTCGGCGTGCGCCGGTGCGTGACCACGACCGTGCGACGCATCCTGCGCAGATTCACCTGGAGACCGGTCACGACACCCCATTGTTTGATGTCGTTGTCGCGGTATCCGAGCCGCATCCCGACCTCCCCTGCCTGGATCCTGCTGAGCCGCGACACCAATAGGCGGTCGGTCGGTTCTCCCCTAGCTGCGAGCAGATCCCGCCCCGCCGCGGTAGCTTCAACGGCGCGGGTGATCAATCTGCCTGAGGAATTCGGGCCCCAGTCGGTCAGGTTGCGGGTCTCGTAGCGGTGCGGTGGTCGTCGGCGTCGCTTCTCCAGTTCGATGCGGTACGTGATCTGCTGATCCTCCTCGGTTGTCGCGAGGATCTCCGGAGCGGGCAACTCAGCGACCGAGGTGGAGTTCCAGCCGTGTCTCGCGACCAGCAGCACCGCCAGCGATACGATCTCGATGTTTGACAAATACAGTCGTCGCCAGGTGAATTCAGCAGTTGAGCCACCCAGCACACCAGCCACCTCGCCGTACACCTGGCGCTGACCGTTGGGTTTGACGCGGGACGGGACGTCGCCATGACAGGCTAGGTGATCGAGGATCTGGCCGATCCTCCAAGCATCGGAGCCAGTGGCGAATTCATCCGACCGCCACGCCATCAGGAGGCGACGGTTCTCGCTGATACGCTGCCATGCGGTGCGGAAATTCAGGGTCGCAGCCCGAGTGATCCGTTCGAATTCATCTGGACTGTAACCTGTTTCGGTCGGGATCGGCCTGCGGGAGGGTTTCAGAACCAGATTCCGTGTCGCGACGGGCAGCCTCGGATCCTGCCGTAGAAAGGCAGCGACCTTGCTGATCTGTTTGGCACCCATGCTGTTCGCATCCCGGCTCAACACCCACGATCGCCAGATCGCCGGAGTGATCGACGAGATGTCGCGCGGCGGCGCGTCGAATGCGGCGAGGAACCCGGTGAATGTCACGAGCAAGCCGAAGACCTCTTTGCTCGTCGCGATCTGCCGCCAGGGTCCAGCCGGACCCAGCCGGTCGGCGAACAACGCCGCCAGGGACCGTTGCATTTCACTCGACACCGGCAGCCTCGCGAAATCGTAGACAGCTCGGCGATCACCTTTCTCATCGACGTGCACTATCACCGTCGCCGACTCGTCCGACATAGCTCGTCGGCGGTGCGGCGTGGCCGGTAGGGCGGCCGAGTTCCCCCGGGTCACGAGGTCGCCTCGTCCGTGTCGAGGACTCGTTCGGACGTCGCCACGATCCGCCCGAGTAGCTCACCAATACCGGGGTTATCGTCGTCGATCAGCAGCGAACGGACCTGTAAGTCCGACACCGGTGCAAGGTAAATGTCACGTGTCACTTGCTCGCTCGAATGTCCGAGTAAGTCCTTGACCATCCGCCACGGGTCGCCATAGAGCTGGTGGAAATCTCTACGCTGTTCGGCGGTCAACTCGAACCGGTTGTCCATCACATGATGCAGCGCCACCAGCATGTGCAGCGCGAACGAGTGGCGGCACATGTGCGGAGTGGCGAAAGGTGGATGAGACATATTCTGTCCCAATATATTCCGGCAGCGCTGCGAGCCGGCGCGGAACACTGCCTCCCATGAATGCGGCATGAATGGGGTGCCGTCCGCTCCCAACCACAACCACAATGGCTCCAACCCTGTTGGGCCTTCAATGAATAATCCGAGACGCTCCCTCGGACTGAGAGCATCAGCAGTTGCTTGCCCTACAACGCCGTCGCGGTCTCTCCAATGCAGAATCGTCCGCAGCCGTCCCGACTGGCCGGTCACCACCCGCACCCGATCCAGTTGCTCGTAGCGCCCTGCAACTTGCGCACGACGGATCACAGCTTGACGACTTGTCGCGCAATAGGCCTCAACCGCCCGCAATGCCGCCGTCGAGATGTAGAACGTGCGCGACTTGCCGCGTTTGGCCGTGGCCGACGCCAACCGTGCGTCGTAATACCGCTGCGGTTCCCCCAGCAGCCTCGGCAGCTCAGTGGTCAACAGCGACCCGGCCTCAGTGCGGCGCAACCCGCTGGAAAACAGCACATCGGCGAAGGCCGCATTGCGGTCGTCGTGACGGCCACGGAACGATCGATCACGGCGCCCCCCAGCGTCGTAGCCCCGCAGCCCGACATCGCGCCACAAACGGAACGCGCGCGGAGTCAGCCATCGCACATTGCTCGATCGCACATCAGTCGCATACGCCTCGGGAACCTGAACCAGATCGCCGTATCGATCGCGAACCGTTTTCGTCGACACCGGATTTGCGTCGACATACCCTTGCCGGTCGGCCCACCGGTACAGCCGTTGCAAAGCTGCCAGCTCCCGATTCCATTTCGCTCCACTGACTCGCACCGGGTTGTCCGGCGACCGCCTCCGCCAGTCCTCGAAATCCATAAGGTCATCGGAAGTCGCAGCATCCCAATACGTTCCGCGCAGCCACAGGAAGTTGAAGAACACCCGATAGTCGTTGGTGTAAGACACCTTCGTAGACTCGGCCAGCCTCGTGAATCCCGACCGACTGAAATACCGGCTCAACCGTCCGTCGACCCGACACCGCGGATCCACCATGAATGGATCACCCACGCCGATCCGAGCTGCCCGCTCTCGCGCTACCAGATCGTCCCAACCGGCCCCGACCGAATTACTAGCCTTCGGCCGCACCGCATCGGACACCCAATGGACTGTCCACAACTTGCCCAACATTCACCTCACGTGTCACAACATCACCTGCAATAACACGTCAAGTTAATAGGGAAGTTGTCGCACGCGTGCGAACATCCGCGGTAGGCGTTGACGGTGTACCGGAACGGCAGATTCGACGCCTTGGGCACCTTGTTCAGCGCCGACTTGCACAGCACCTCGTGGAACGTGATGCCGTCGAACTTGGGAACCCGGACACTGCGGACCAGCCCGAGCCGTTCAAGGCCCGGTAAGGCTCCGTCCGCTTCTGCCCGCGCCACCGCCTGCCCGTCCCACCGCACACTTCATTCGAACATTTGTTCGACGTGTTTGTCAAGCCTCGGCTGGTCCGTCGATGAGCAACAGATGGTCGATCGCGGTGACGGTCTCGGGGGCCAGCCCCTCGCGGATCACGGCTTCCAACAAGCGGGCCGCAACGGTCCGCAGCTTCGACTGGGTGGCCTGCGAACGCCATTTCAGAATCTCGAAAGCGCGGTCCGCGTCGATGCCGTAGGCGGCCATCAGGATGCCCTTGGCCTGGTCGATCACGGAGCGCGATTCCACCACCGAGGCCATGGCCACGGAGAGGTCGGACTGGATGCCGGCGGTGACGTCGATGTAGTAGCCGTGGGTGCCGGTGATCTCGCCGTCCTCGTCGGTCATCCGGTCACTGACGACCACGACCCAATGGATTTTTCCAGCAGAATCGACGATTCGGTGCCGGCTGCTGAACAACCCACCGGTCTGCACGCGCTCGAGAATCTCGGCGACCTTGGCGCGGTCGTCCGGATGCTTGTGACTCAGCAGCAACTCGGTGGTGGGCTCGACCTCCCCCAACGCATAACCGTGCATGCGGGCCACCGCTTCGGACCACACCCAGCGCTGCTCGGCGACATGGAACTGAAAGCTACCGACATGTTGCGCAGCGCCGCCGCCGAACACGGCAGCGACGTCCCAGGATTCGGAATCGGCGATTTCGCCGTCGGTTTCACTCATGTCGTTGTGGGTGGCAGGTAGCCATAGCCATCGTAACGCGCTACCGGGATTCTCCGTCCGGCTTGCCGGGTACGAGGCCGACATGACGCATATCGGTTATTTCCTCTCCTGTGAACAGTTCGATCCCCATGACCTGATCGCTCAGGCCAGACGAGCCGAGGAAGCCGGTTTCCACGCGCTGTGGGTTTCTGATCACTTCCATCCGTGGAACGACGAACAGGGCCAGAGTCCGTTCGTCTGGGGCGTTCTCGGCGCGCTGTCCGAGGTGACGGCACTGCCGGTGACCACCGCGGTCACCTGCCCGACGTTCCGGATGCACCCCGCGATCATCGCGCAGGCCGCCGCCACGGCCGCCGTTCAGCTGCGCGGTGGTTTCCGGCTGGGTGTCGGCAGCGGAGAGGCGCTCAATGAGCACATCCTGGGCGACCCCTGGCCGTCGGCCGGAGAACGGCTGGACCGGCTCGCGGAAGCGGTGTCGCTCATCCGGGCGCTGCACCGAGGGGAAGAACTGAACCACGACGGCCGCTACTACCGGGTCCAGGACGCCCGCATCTACACCCTGCCGGATCACCGCATACCGATCTACGTATCGGGGTTCGGCCCGCAGGCGACCCGACTGGCCGGGCGGATCGGCGACGGCTACTGCATCACCATGCCCGACGCCGACCGGGTCGCGCTCTTCCGGGAGGCCGGCGGCGGCCGCAAGCCCGTGCAGGCCGGCATGAAGGTCTGTTGGGACCTGGACCCCGAATTCGCGGCGGACACGGCGCAGCGCTTGTGGGCCACCGAGCAACTACCCGGCCAGCTCAACCAGATACTGCCCCGGCCAACGGATTTCGCGTCCGCTGCGAGTCTGGTGACGCGCGAAGCGGTGACGGATGCCATCGTGTGCGGGCCCGACATCGACGCCCACGTCCAGCAGGTGCGCAAGTACGTGGATGCCGGCGTCGACGAGATCTATGTCCAGCAGATCGGCCCGGACATGGACGGCTTCTTCGACGCCTGGGAGCGCGACGTCCTCCCGGAGTTCCAGACCTCGGCCTACGCCTGAGCCGCCGCCTGGCGCTCGGTGTGCGCACCGCCGCTGGCGAGCTCGCCGCCGGCCGATTCCAGATGGGCACGGACGAACCACTGGAACTTCTCCAGTTCGGCGACCTGACCGATCAGCATGTCCTGGGTGACCAGATCGAGCTCGTCGAGTTCTTGGATGGCCTTGCGCGCGTCCCTGATGACGCCGTCGTAGACCAGATCCAGCGCGGCGAGGTGCGACTGCGCGGTATCGCGGCCGATCGAGTAGTCGTCCCACGTGCGGTATTTGAGAATCGCCCCCGGCGTACCGTCCGGCGATGCGCCCAGCGCCGCCAGCCGCTCTGCGGTCTGGTCCGCGTATCCGCGCACCAGCTCGACCTGCGGATCGATCATCTCGTGCACGCCGATGAAATTGGGGCCCACGACATTCCAATGCACGTGCTTCAGGGTGAGGTGCAGGTCGTTGTACGTGCTCAGCTGAATCTGGAGCAGCACCCGGATCCGGCTGCTCTGCTCTTCGGAAAGGCCTGGAATGGTGAATTCGCTCATGGCCTGCCTCTACCCCTACGGCATCCGGGACAAACACCGTTTAGTACCGGCGGCACCCGGGTACCGCCCCGGGGTGACCGCTGTCGAAGTGCCGTTGACGCCTGGGCGGCCGTTTCCGGCGCGCCGAAAGCGTTTGGGCGCCGTCCTGTACGGACTCGTCAGCACGACCGACCACAAGTTGATCGGCCAGATGTACCTGGCGGTGTCGTTCGCCTTCTTCTTCAGCGCCGGGATCATGGCGTTGCTGATGCGCACCGAGCTCGCCATGCCCGGCCTGCAGTTCCTGTCCAACGAGCAGTACAACCAGCTGTTCACCGTGCACGGCACCTTGATGTTGCTGTTGTACGCGACGCCCGTCGTGTTCGGTTTCGCGAATCTGGTGCTCCCCCTGCAGATCGGCGCACCCGACGTCGCCTTCCCGCGGCTCAACGCGCTGTCGTTCTGGCTGTTCCTGTTCGGCGGGCTGCTGGTGCTGGCCGGATTCGTCGTTCCCGGCGGCGCAGCGGACTTCGGGTGGAAGGCCTATACCCCGCTGTCCGACGCGGTCCACTCGCCGGGCTCCGGCGGGGACCTGTGGGCGGTGGGCCTGATCGTGTCGGGCCTCGGCACCATCCTCGGTGCGGTCAACATGATCACGACCGTGGTCTGCATGCGCTGCCCCGGGATGACCATGTTCCGCATGCCCATCTTCACGTGGAACATCCTCGCCACCGGCGTGCTGATACTCCTGGCCTTCCCGATCCTGACCGCGGCCCTGTTCGGTCTGCTGGCGCAGCGTCATCTGGGGGCACACGTCTACGACGCCGCCAACGGCGGCGCGATCCTGTGGCAACACCTCTTCTGGTTCTTCGGCCACCCCGAGGTGTACATCGTCGCGCTACCGTTCTTCGGCATCGTCACCGAGATCAT
Organism: Mycobacterium toneyamaense; assembly: GCF_055384815.1. Lineage (NCBI taxonomy): Bacteria > Bacillati > Actinomycetota > Actinomycetes > Mycobacteriales > Mycobacteriaceae > Mycobacterium > Mycobacterium toneyamaense. The sequence continues at coordinate 2,864,919 of NZ_AP040333.1, read as the reverse complement.
CCCGGTGTTCTCCCGCAAGCCGATATTCGGTTACACCACACTGGTTTACGCGACGTGGGGCATCACGGTGCTGTCGGTCGCGGTGTGGGCGCACCACATGTTCGCCACCGGCGCCGTGCTGCTGCCGTTCTTCTCGTTCATGACGTTCCTGATCGCGGTTCCCACCGGCATCAAATTCTGGAATTGGATCGGCACCATGTGGAAGGGGCAGTTGAGCTTCGAGACGCCGATGCTGTTCTCGGTCGGCTTCCTCGTCACCTTCCTGCTGGGCGGACTCTCGGGTGTACTGCTGGCCAGCCCGCCACTGGACTTCCACGTCACGGACTCGTATTTCGTTGTGGCGCATTTCCATTACGTGCTGTTCGGCACCATCGTGTTCGCCACCTACGCCGGCATCTACTTCTGGTTCCCGAAGATGTGCGGACGGCTGCTCGACGAGCGCCTGGGCAAGCTGCACTTCTGGCTGACCTTCATCGGCTTCCACACCACGTTCCTGGTGCAGCACTGGCTGGGCGACCAGGGCATGCCGCGGCGCTACGCGGACTACCTGCCGGGCGACGGTTTCGACGCCCTCAACCTGGTCTCCACCATCGGGTCGTTCATCCTTGCGCTGTCTGTGCTCCCGTTCGTCTGGAACGTGTTCAAGAGCTGGCGCTACGGCGAGCCCGTCGTCGTCGACGACCCGTGGGGCCACGGCAACTCCCTGGAGTGGGCCACCACCTGCCCGCCACCCCGGCACAACTTCACCGAACTGCCCCGAATCCGTTCGGAGCGACCGGCTTTCGAGCTGCACTACCCGCACATGACCGAACGGATGCGCACCGAGTCGCATGTGGGCCGTTGACCATCAGTGGTGCAGGCGGTCGTGCAATTTCTCTTGTTCGGCGGTGTCCCGGCGTTCGGCGTCGATGACGTCGTCGCGGGCTGTCGACGAGGTGACGATGAGTTCATCGAGCTTGAGCAGTATCGCGCCGGTCTGACGGTTGGTGGTGTGCTGAATGACGAAGAGCATCACCAGGGCAACCAGCGCGTTGGTGGCATAGACGGCGGTTTGCCACCAGGGCGGGAAGCGTGTGACGATGCCGGCCAGCAGGGCTGCGGCGACCGCCACGAAAACAGCGACGCTGATGCGCAGCGAACCGGCCCAACCGATGATGGCGTCCATCGCCCGGGCACCCGGTTTGACGGCGTTCATGGTCAGCCGGTGCTTTCCCGTTCTTCGAGTCCGACGGCCTCCCGCAGTTCTTTCTCGTCGTCGCGGATGCCGTCGTTCTCATCGCCCTGGTGGTGCATCAAATCTGCCAGTGCGTCGGCGATGGCGTTGAGTTTGTGCTGAATCGCGTCATCGGAACGCCTCTGGGTGTTCTGCAGCAGAGCGACCAACAGGAACGTGATGATCGTCGTGATCGTGTTGATGACCAGCTGCCAGGTATCGACGGTCATGAGGGCGAAAGTCGGCGCCCACACGATCACCAGCAGCACGCACGCCAGGAAGAACCAGGCCCGGGAAACGATTTCGGCCGTGGTGGTGGCGAACCGGTCGAACATGGACACTTTGTCGGACACGCCGGACGGCATCACGTCCGGGTCGGGATTTTCGGAGACGGTCATGACGCGTCCTTTCGTGGTGCAGCCCTGTTTACCCGGGACGTGCCCTCGGCAAACGGCACCGGCTGCATCAGGAACTCCACCAACACGTCTGACATCGCACCGATGCCATCGCGCGGCACCACCTCGTACGCGTGAGTGCTCAGCGTGGGCAGGCACAGCAACCCGGCCGCGGCCGTGTGCCCGTTCGACTTGGCATGCGACGCATCGGATTCGAACGCGCCCAGGACCGCCGGCTGCGGATCGGTGCCCAACTCGGTCGCCACGTCCACCAGCCGGTCCGCGACGCCCTTGTCGTAGACGCACTGCGCGTCGCTGTAGCCGACGATGGGCCCACCTGTGACGGTGGTGCCGTACTCGGCTTCGGTCGGGCCGACCTCGAGTGCCAGGGTCAACTCACCAGGCAGGGCCCGGCTGGCGTACGAGCCACCGAGGCCGCCGACCTCCTCACTGACCGTGCACACGAAATACACGTCCTGGGGCGGTCTTTCCGGCCGTTGGCGCAACTCGCGCGCGGCAGACAGGAGCACCACCAGCAATGCTCTGTCATCCATGAAATAGGACCCGAGATAGTCATCGATCTCGACGAGTTCCCGCTTGCTTCGGTGCACGCACACGCGAGCGCCGGGACGGATGCCGGCTTCGGCCAACTGGTCCGGTGTGCGGCCCGTGAACACGTACACATCCGACCAGTTCAGCGCCCGGTCACCACCGTCGGGTTTGGTCTGCCAGATCTGCGGACTTTCCTGGGTGGTGTGTTCGGATCCCACTGTGAGGACACCGCATACGTGTTCCCGGTCACCAAGCATCAGCACGGGTCCGAGGCCGAAGTTCGCGGGGTACATCGTGCCCAGCGGAGTCAACCGCACTCTGCCGTCCGGCTGAATTCGCTTGACGAGCATCGACAGTTCGTCCATGTGAGCCATCACGCGGATGGGCGAGTGCTCCTCGTCGCGCGCCGACGAGGACACCCGCCCCACCACGTTGCCGGCCTTGTCGACCCAGGCGCTGTCGACCACCGGCGCCAGCTCGCGCAGGCAGATCTCACGGACGGCGTCCTCCTGGCCACAGGGTCCGTACGCCCACAACAGTTCCTGCAGCAGCTGGATCATCGGACTCAGCGGACGCTCGAGATCACGTCCCGCACACGGTCGAGCATCGCGGCGAACGGTCCGACGATGAGGTTCGCGGCCGGGGACTCCACGCCGGGATGTGGCCGGGTCGGCGCGACTGCCTCCGCGAGTTTGGCGATCTCGCCCATACGCTCGAGCTCCTGCTGCGACAGCTCGGTTCCGAGCTTGGCGAACTCCTCCGCCTCCTCGTGCTCGGCGTGCGCGATCACGGCGTCGCGGAGTTTCGTCAGCTTGCCGGTGAACTCCTTGCTGTCGACGTCGAGCGACTCCAGTTCGGCGAGTAGCTTTTTCGCCTCGTGCTCCTCTTCCAGCCTGGCATCGACGACCTTCTCGCCACCGGGCAGCTTCTGCTTCGCCCGCGGGTGCACGATCTCCTCCTCGGCGGTTTCGTGCACCGCGAGGAGCCGGCGCAGATCCCGGAACGACCTCGCTCTCTCGTCGCCGGCCAGCACCAGGGTCTCGGTGAACAGTGACTTGATCTGCTCGTGCTGATCAGTGAGGAGATCGATCACATCAGACGGGGATTTGAGGGCGTGTGAAGCCATATTTCCTCCTGTGAGAACGTCAGACGCGCTCGGGCCGTGAGCGCGTCCCTCACCGATTACCCGGTGCGCCGGCGGTCAAACGGGCCAGTGCTGCAGCGACGGGCACCCTGCCGCCCAGCTGGACAGCATGTGATCGGCGAGCCGTCCCTCGATCGCGTCGAAGGCGCGAATACCGAAAACGATGTCCCGTTCCAGGCCGGGCTCGCGCGACACCAGGTCTGCCACGACGTCCTTGCGGACCACTTGTTCGTGAACCGCGTCGGCCTCGACGTGTTCCCGATAGAAGTCGACGCAGGGTCGCGGAGCGCCAAGTCTCTTGAGGCCCTTGACTATTCGGTGCGATCCCGGCGAGGAGGTCAGTTCGGTTGCGGCGAAATGCCCGACGGCCGCGCCACGCAGGTGGCGGTGCAGACCGAACATCGACATGAGATTCACCGCGGCCAGGGTGCTGCCCGTCGCATTGCCGAGGTAGTGCAAATAGTCGCTGCGCAGACCCGCGGCATCGAGCAGATCGGCGAACAGCCGCTGGTGCATGGACGCGTACCCGCCACGGCCGCCGTATTCGTCGTATTCCACCGCCACGAACGCGGCTTTCGCGCGACCGGTCAGCCGCGGAATGATCCACGACTGCGGGTCGGCTTCCTTGAGGTGGTACAGCGAGCGATGCACGAAGTACTCCTGCATCTGCGGCCACGTCGCCTGGTCTTGTAGGTAGACGGACAGACTCGAATCATCGACAGGCTCGGTGTCGCAGCGAGCCAGCTCGGCGTGCGCCGTGCTGTCCGGACTGATGGGGCCGACGAGCTCTCTCACGGCGGCCAGGAACCGCTCCTCGATGCGATGACGAACATCGAGGAGGGCGGGGTTCCATTCCCACTTTTCGTCGGTGCCGGCGAAGCCGCGGTAGTGCAGTTCGTAGCAGACGTACAGCGCCAACTGCAGGTCGAGGCCAAAGGGATCGGCGTTCGCGAGCGGCAACTGTATCCGCGCCAGATACTGCGTGGGCAGGCGCTCGCCCAGCAGTCCGATGACGACACTGGACACGGGACCGCGGGGGTCCGGTAGCAAAGGCTGAACAAGTTCTTCTGTGCACATGAGACCTCCCCGATACCCGCAGGCGTGGGAAGCTAAACCCGCTTCGCGCCACGGCCCACGTGTAGACGCCGGCACTACGGGTATCCCCGAGACATCATGAATCAGTCTGAGACACCCCTGCTCGATGCGCTTGTCCGCTATCGCTCAATCGGCGAGTACGGCTTCACCCCTCCCGGCCATCGACAGGGGCGTGGTACCGATGCCCGCGTACTGGATGCCCTGGGCGCGCAGCCGTTCTGGAATGACGTGCTGGCCAGCGGCGGCTTGGACGATCACCGCAACTCGAATGGATATCTGCGGCACGCCGAGGACCTGATGGCGGCCGCCGTGGGCGCCGACATGGCGTGGTTCTCGACATGCGGCAGCTCGTTGTCGGTGAAGGCCGCCATGATGGCGGTGGCCGGCGGCGACGGCAGCCTGCTGGTGGGCCGCGACAGCCACAAATCGATCGTTGCGGGCCTGGTGTTCTCCGGGGTGCTCCCCCGCTGGATCAGCCCGCGCTGGGATGCCGAACGGCACCTGTCCCACCCGCCGTCGCCGCAGGACGTCGCCGACGGCTGGAAGCGGTACCCCGACGCCGCCGGCGCACTGATCGTCAGCCCGTCCCCGTACGGCACCTGTGCCGACCTCGCGGGCATCGCAGAGGTCTGTCACGCAGAGGGCAAACCGCTGATCGTCGACGAGGCCTGGGGTGCGCACCTGCCGTTCCACGAGGACCTGCCCACATGGGCAATGGATGCCGGCGCCGACATCTGTGTGGTCAGTGTGCACAAGATGGGTGCCGGATTCGAGCAGGGCTCGGTGTTTCACGTGCAGGGCGACCTGATCGACGACCGCAGGCTTGCCGCCTGCGCCGACCTGCTGACGACCACCAGTCCCAGCGTGCCCATGTACGCGGCGATGGACGGCTGGCGGCGACAGATGGTCGAGGACGGGCATCGACTGCTCGGTGCCGCGCTCCGGCTGTCCGACGAGCTACGCCGCGATCTCGAACACATCGACGGCCTGCATGTTCTCGAGGATGAACTGCTCGGCGTCGAGGCGTCCCATGACCTGGACCGGCTCCAGGTTCTGGTCGACGTATCGGCCACCGGCATGTCGGGTTACCAGGCCCAGCAGTGGTTGCGGAAACAACACCACATCGACGTCGGCCTGGCGGATCACCGCCGAATCCTGATCACGCTGTCGATGGCCGACGACCGCGAGACGATCCGGCCGCTGGTGGTGGCGCTGCGCCAGTTACCCACGGCCGCTGCGGATTTCGAACCACCGCCGCACGTCCAGCTGCCGGCGCCCGAAGACCTGCAGCTGGAGACGATCCAATCACCGAGGGACGCGTTCTTCGGCCCGGTGGAGACGGTGCCCGTCGAGATGGCGGCCGGACGCGTCTCGGCCGAACAGATCACGCCCTATCCGCCCGGTATACCGGCCGTCGTCCCCGGCGAACTGATCAACGCCGAGGTCCTGGACTACCTGCGGACCGGCATCGCCGCGGGCATGTACCTGCCGGACCCCGCCGATCCCGAGCTCAAATCGGTGCGGGTCACCGCACCGCGGGTGTAGAACCGCCCGGCACCGGGCATTAGAACGTCGAGGACTGATCCCCAGGAGGCATCCCATGAAAGACCCCGTCGACCATGCTCGCACCACCCGGCCGCATGCCGGCGAAACCTTCAAGGACGGCACGAACGCCCCGGGCCTGGTGGCGGTCGGCCTGGCGGTGGCGACCTTGGTCGTGAGCTTGTACTTCTTCGCCGACGGCCGAGCGGACACCGGTGGAGTGGCCCTGGCGATCGCGGCAGTGCTGGCCGTGGGGGGCGGCGCCTGGCTCTACGCGCGGCACCGCCGCATCCGGCGCCGTGAACTCGACTACCTCGACACGCACCCCGGTGCGCCGCGGACGCCGCCGACGAGCTGACTCAGAAACCCGGGCTCCTCCCGTTGCCCAGGTAGCGCAGACCGGCGGCGGTCACCGTCCGCGAGTCGAGCACGTTCCGGGTGTCGATCACGACAGCGTCAGGTGCATGTTGCGCGATGCGCGGCCAGTCCAGGTCCCCGAACACCGGCCATTCCGTCAGTACGACGAGCGCGTCGGCCCCCTTGGCCGCGGTGTAGACATCGTCGACCGCGGTGACCCCGTTGTCGCGCAATACTTTCGGGTCGATCACCGCCAGCTGCGGATCGTATCCCCGGACCTCCGCGCCCTGCCGGGCCAGCGCTGCCGCGATGGTCAGCGCCGGCGAATCCCGGACGTCGGGGGTACCGGCCTTGAAGGTCAGGCCCAGCGCCGTGATGCGCGCCGATGCGACGGGTTCGGCCATGGCCGCCGACAACGCCCGCACTACCCGCGGGGCCTGCGCCGCGTTGGTGTCGCGCGAGGCGGCCACCTCGCGCAGCGCCACGCCGTGCAGCCGCGACGTATACAACAGCGCCGCACTGTCTTTGGGCAGGCAGGAACCGCCCCAGCCGGGTCCGGGCTGCAGGAACTGCCCACCGATGCGGGCATCGGCGCCCATGCAGCGGGTGACGTCGGCGATGTCCGCGCCGACCTCGGCGCACAGCGCAGCCAGCGAGTTGACGTACGAGAGCTTCACCGCCAGAAAGGCATTGCTGGCGTACTTGGCCAGCTCTGCGCTTTCCGGCGCCATCCGGAGCACCGAATCGGCAGTCGCCCCGTACAGGGCACCGACCCGGTCGGCGGCGGTGTCATCCATGGCGCCGATGAGGACCCGGTCCGGCTCGCGGGCATCGGCCACGGCATGGCTCTCACGCAGGAACTCCGGGTTGGATACCACGTGGATCCCCTTGTCGCGCACCGCGGTGGCGATGTCTCGGGTGGTACCGACCGGCACCGTGGATTTGACCGCGATCACGCTGCCCGGCGACAGGACCTGCCGCAGTTCGGTGACGGCCGACCACACCGCGCTCAGATCGGCGGCGCCGTCGGCACCGCTCGGTGTCGGCACGCACACGAACACCACGTCGCAATCCGACAATGCGCCGAAATCGGCACTGAAGCACAGGGTTCGGTCAGAAAGACCTGAGGTCAGGAGCTCGGCCAGGCCGGGTTCGTCGAGCGTGGCGATACCCTGGCGCAGCTGCGCCACCCGGGCGGTGTCGGTGTCGACGCACACAGTCCGATGTCCCCGCTCGGCCAGGCACACCGCAGTGGTGAGGCCGACGTAGCCCGCACCGACCGTGCCCGCCGTCATACGCGTTCCTTCAGTACGCCTTCTGTCGCCGCGATCACCCGTTCGACGGTGATGAGCAGCAATCCCCGATCTGGCCGGTCGGCGTGCGGGTCGCCCTGATCACCGGCCCACAACACGATGTGGGGGCCGGTGCCGGGCGGTCCCCACCGAGCCGGCGGCGTCGGGCCGAACAGCAGCACCGACGGCGTCCCCGTCGCCGTGGCGATGTGGCCGATGCCGGTGTCCCCACAGATGACCAATCGGCTGTCACTGATCAATGCCACCGTGCCCATGAGCCCGAGGCGGCCGGCCAGCACCGCGCTGTCGGGCAATCCGGCGCCCGCGGCGACCGCTCGGGCCAGGTCGAGTTCAGCGCTCGACCCGGTGATGACGACGCGCTCGCCGGCCCGGTGCAGCGCCGCGGCGACGGCTGCGAAGCGCTCGGCCGGCCATCGCCGGGCCGGCGCCGAGGCCCCGGGATGGATCACCACCGAGCCGGAGCGGTCCGGATATCCACGCGGTCGGCTGATGGCGAGATCGCCTGGGTCACAGGCGATGCCGGCCCATTCCAGCAACCCGCACCAGCGCGCCACGTCGTGCACGTCCTCACGCCACGGTGGTCCCGCGTATTGGGGAAAGGCATCATGCCGGTGAGTCAGCAGCGCTCCCGGGCGTATTGCGGCCAGATCAGCGATGCTCTCCGGGCCGCTGCCGTGCAGATTGACGGCCAGATCGGGCGGGCGGCGCCGCGGGTGCAGCCGCCCGAGCTCCGGTGTCGCGTCGACTTCGTCGACCGCACCGGACAGCAACGCCAGGCAGACATAGGGTTCGGGCGTGGCCAGCACGATCCGTGCATCCGGGTAGGCCCGGCGCAGTCCGCGCAGGGCCGGAAAGCTGGTCAGCAGGTCACCGAGACCGAGCGCACGCAACACCAGGATGTCGCGCGGTGCACCGATGGTGTCGGCCCACCTCACGGCCACGAGGGCTCCGTCGATTGGCACACGACCAACTCCCGAATCTCGCATCCGGCCGGCTGCGACAACGCGAATATCACGGTGTCGGCGACGTGTTCGGGGTCGTTCAGTTTGGCGTCGGGCGGCGGCTTGTACTGCTCGTCGCGGTCGTCGAAGAACGCGGTCCGCATACCGCCGGGGATCAGCGTCGTGACGCCGACCTCTCCGGCCAGCTCGGCGGCGAGCGCACGGCTGAAGCCGATGACGCCGAATTTCGACGCGCAGTACGCCGTGGCGTCGCTGACCGCCTTGAGGCCCAGCGTCGACGCGCAGGTGACGATGCGTCCATGTGCCGCTTTGAGATACGGCAATGCCGACCGCACCGCCGCCGCGGTTCCCAGCAGGTTGACGTGCACGACCCGCTCCCAGTCCTTGACCGGTACGTCCGCCAGCTTGCCGCACGAATCGATGCCGGCCGCGGTGAACAGTCCGTCCACCTGCCCGCCGCACTCGTCCGCCAGCAGGGCCACCGCGGCCTCGACCGCATCGGCGTCGGCAAGGTCCGCGCACTGGAACGGCACCGGCACCGACGGGATGTCGCGATCGATCACCATGGGCCGACCACCCTGCGCGGCAATCCTTTTCACGGTCGCGGCGCCGAGCCCCGAGGACCCGCCGGTGATGATGACGTTACCGATCATGGCTTGTTCCCTTCGTTCACGATCGCGCTGCGGCGATCAGATTGGATGACGAGTAACCGGCGACGGTCGGCAGCAGGACCACCTCACCGCCGTACCGGCGGACGACCTCGGCCTCGGGCAGTGGCGCGTCGGCGTAGTCGCCGCCTTTCACCCACACATCGGGGCGCAGCCGGGCCAGTGCCTGCGCGGGCGAGTCTTCGTCGAACACCAGCACCGCGTCGACGCAGGCCAATGCCGACAGCACGCGGGCGCGGTCGGCCGCTGCCATCACCGGCCGGCCCGCGCCTTTGAGGGCACGCACCGAACGGTCCGAGTTGATCAGGACCACGAGCGCGTCGCCCAACAGCCGGGCCTGGCGCAGCAACCGGACATGGCCGGTGTGCAGCAGGTCGAAGCAACCGCCCGCGGCCACCACCGTCGTCGCACGTGCCCGCAGCCGCTGCCGCACGGTTTCGATGTCACCGGTCAGCGCTTCGAACTCACCGCCGTCATCCGGCACATCGGTCACCGGCGTCGACACCGCGCCGGCGCCACCGGCCGCGACGAACTGCCCGGCCACACCGACCGCGGTGGTGACGGCCGAGCGCACGTCCTGCCCGTTACCCAGTTCAGTTGCCACCGACACCGCGAACCGGTCGCCGGCACCACAGGAATCACCTCCGGACACCCGGCCGACGAGCGATGGAATCTGCACGGTGCCAAGTGGTTCCGTATCGAGTACCGCACCTTGTGCGCCACACGTGACGCAGACCGCGGCGGCCTGCCAGTCCTTGCGCAGGGACGCCGCCGAGCGGCCGACCGCTTCGGCCTGGTTGGGCGTGACCAGTCGGCACCCGCGAACCGGGTCGCTTCCCCGGGGATGCGGATCCCACACGACCGGCACCCGCTGTGCCGCCGCCGACAACAGCGCCCGCAGCCCGGGATGCGCGGTGACGCCGCGCCCGTAATCGGCCACGCAGATCACCGCGGCATGCGCGATCGCATCCGCTGCCTCGGCGGGAACCTCGTCAGGAGCGGCGGTACCCGAACCCCGGTCGATCCGCAGCACGCACTGGCCGCGGGCCCGCACCCGGGTCTTGCATACGGTGCCGCCGAGCATCGGCAGCGGCACCACCCGGACACCCGCGCTGGACAACAGCCCGGTCAGCTGACGACCGTCGCGGTCGTCGGCGACAGCGGTCACCAACGTCACGTCGTCGGCCGACCGGGCGGCCAGCAGCGCCGCGAGACCGGCGCCACCGGGACGATGCCAGACCCGCTCGGTGTCGATCACGGGCACCGGGGCGTCCGGACTCAGCCGCTCGGCCGCCCCGTCGATATCGACGTCCAGCAGTGAATCGCCGACGATCACAATCGAATCAGCCACGCGGCACCACCTGGAGCCGCTCGTCGACCTCGATGCACAGCGCGTGAACCAGGAACAGATGCAGTTCCTGGACGGTGGCCGTCGAGGGCGCCTCCACGCAGATGGCGTCTTCGCAGATGGCGGCCAACGGATTCGGCGCCGGGCCGGTCAGGGCCCAGGTGGTCATCCCGATCTCGTGGGCTGCCTTCACCGCCGCCAGGACGTTGGGACTCGAACCGCTGGTGGACAAGGCGACCAGCACATCTCCCGGTCGGCCGTGCGCACGTACCCCGCGGGCGAACATCTCCTCGACCCCGTAGTCGTTGACGATCGCGGTGAGTGCGGACGTATCCGCGTGTAAGGCGATGGCCGACAACGGGTTCCGCTCGTCACGGAAGCGGCCCACCAACTCGGCGGTGAGATGCTGGGCCTCGGCCGCGCTACCACCGTTGCCGCAGGCGAGCAGCCGCCCTCCGCCGTCGAGCAGGTCCGCGAGTCGGCAGCCCCATCGGCTCAACCGTGGCGCCTCGATGCCGATCCGGTCAACGGCCTGCGCCAACGCCGAGATGTGCGCTGTGATCATGGCATTCTCCCAACTGAGTGACTGCCGCCAGCACCTCCGCGTCGGAGATGCCGTCCAGGCAGGGATGGCCGCGCACCGGGCACGTGCGGGCCCGGGTGCCCCGGCACGGTGCGGACTGATCACCGAGCCGAATGACGTTGCGCGTGTATGGACTCCATTGACTGGCGGGGACCACGGGGGCGAACAGCGACACCACTGGCGCACCGACCGCCGCGGCCAGGTGCGCGGGTCCGGTATTGGGTACGACGACCGCGTTGGCGTGCCGGAACACCGCGGACAATTCGCCGAGAGTGGTCCGGCCGCCCAAATCCAGTGCCGCCGTTCCCGCGACCTGCGCGGTGAGCCGACGTTCGCCCGGACTCCCGGTGACCAGTACGCGATGCCCCGCGCCCACCAGGGCCCGCACCATCGCCGCGCTGCGCGCCGCGCTGGGCCGGCGGGCCGGAACCGCCGCACCCGGGTGGAACACCACGTATCCCCCGCCACCGAGTTCACCCTCCAGCTGCTCCGGCAGCTCCCGGTGTCGCACCCGCAGCGCGCCGTCGTCGCTGTCGGGTAGCTGACAGCCACCGGCACATACCAGCGAAAGGGCCCGCAACGGCTCGGGAACGTCGGGCGTCACATGGTGACGGAGATCGAGCAGGGTCCCGGGATAGTCGTCGCAGATGGCGCCGATCCAGGGCACCTCCGCCATCCGGCACAGCAGTGCCAGCGGCAGCGGCGACTGGTGGAACGAGGTGGAGATGTACACCCGCTGCGGCGCGATGGCCCGCAGCGCCGCGATCAGCCGGAAGGCGTGCTCGCTCGTGAGATCCGGTGAGTCGAAGTCGACCCACGGTGCCTGCCACTCGACGATGTCGTCAACTCCGGGGAGCAGCTCGGCGGCGGCGCGGCCGCGGGGACCCACCAGCATGGTCACATTGCTGTGGGCGGCGACGGCGCGGACGGCCGGCCCGGTGATCAACACATCGCCCGCGCTGTCCAGCCTGGCGAACACCGTCGTGCTCATCGGCACTCCCGCAGTACGAGATTGACCGCGTCGGTGAGCGTCGACGCCACTCGCGCTCGGCGGCAAGCAGATTCGATCTCCTGCGGCAACGTGCGGGCCGTGGGGACCAAGATGGCCTCGGCGTCCGCGGCCAGCGCTGCGTCGACATCGCTGCCGGTGTCCCCGATCAGGACGCAGCGCGACGCGGGTACACCGAGCGCTTCGGCGGCTGCGTGCACCATGCCGGGCGACGGTTTGCGGCAGAAGCAGCCGTCGTCGGAGGCGTGCGGGCACACCTGCCAGGAATCGAACGGCCCCAACAGCGAATTGACCATCGCGTTGACGCTCTCCAGCTGATCCGGACTGATCAGTCCGCTGGCGACACCGGACTGATTGGTCACGACGCCGAGCAGCAGTCCCTGTTCGCGCAGCCGATTCAGCGCCATCGCGGCGCCGGGCACCGGCACCACCCCGGCCGGGTCGTTGAGGTAAGGGCCGTCCTCGATGATGGTGTCGTCGCGGTCGAACAGCACTGCCAGCGGCGGCTCCTTGCGGGCACGGCAGAACATCCACGTGCCGCGGAGCCGGTGGCGCACCGCCACCGGCGGAATGACGACGCTGGTGATCAGCAGGCGGGCCGCCCAGAACAGCCCGCGCGGCCCGGAAAGGTAACGGCGCAGCCAGAATTCGGTGGTCAGCGCGGCCCAGACCGCAGCACCCACCCGCACCGGCTGGCGGCGCCGGGCCAGGACGCCCAGCACGGTGGTCAGGGCAGCCGCCGTGGTGACGGTGTGCGCTGCGATACGGCCACGGCCCTCCCCGATCGCGGTTCTCCAGCCGCGACCATGTTTGCGGCGCATCAACGCGTCGTCGGTGTTGCCGACCTGTGCGCGGACCGCACTCAGCATGGTCGACTGAGCCACCGGGTGGATGGATCGTCTTGTGCCCCAGTCGATCCTGCCGCCGGCCCGGGTGATGCGCAGCGCCAGGTCGGAGTCTTCGCGGTAGGCCCGCGGAAACCGCTCGTCGAATCCGCCGACCTGGACCAGAGCCGAGCGGCGATAGGCCAGGTCCGCGGTGATCCACTGGGCGCCCGCCAATCTCTCGGTGCGGCGCTCGTCGTCGGTGAGCCGGCGCTGCGTCGGCACCGGAACCGCGATCCGCCCCTGAGAGCCGACGGCACCATCGGCGTCGGCGGCCGCCAGGTCACCCTTCAACGCGGCCAGCCACCCGTCGGCGGGCACCACATCGTCATCGAGAAAACAGAATCCACCGCGCCGTCGCACTGCGCCAACCGACGTTGCGCGCGGCCGCTGGACCGCGTCCGCCGCTGCGCAGCACCGTGAGCGGCACCCTCGACACCGGCAGCAGCAGTGCCGGCACGGAACTGGGGCGATCGTCGACGATGATCACCTCCGCCGGGCTGATGCCTGGCGAATCATCCAGTGCGGCAATGAGGTCATGCAGGGATGCTCGGCCAATGGTCGGGATCACGATGGCGGCGTCCAGGTGTGGGTTCATCGCAGCCCCTGTGCGCGGCGCACCACGTAGGGACCGATGACGAGCATGTCGATCGGTGCGCTGCCGAAGCATTCGAGGGCGTCGCGTGGACTGTCGACCATGGGCCGGCCGGCGGTGTTGAAGCTGGTGTTCACCACCACCGGGACTCCGGACAGCTCGGCGAATTGCGCGATGGTCGCGTGCAGCAACGGCTGCGCGGTGGCGTCGACGGTCTGGATTCGCGCGGTACCGTCCACGTGGGTGACGGCGGGGATGCGCGGGCGCCAGTCCGGCGCGACGTCGTGCACGAACAGCATGTAGGGGCTCGGTATCGGGCCACCGCTGAAGATCTCGTCGGCCCGCTCGGCGAGCACCATGGGCGCGACGGGCCGGAACTGCTCGCGGCCCTTCACATCGTTCAGGCGCTCCAGGTTCTCCGAGCGTCGCGGATCGGCGAGCAGGGACCGGCAGCCGAGGGCCCGCGGGCCGTACTCCGACCGTCCCTGGAACCAGCCGATGAGATTGTTGTCGGCAAGCGCTCGGGCGACGGTGCCGGCCAGATCGGCCGGGCGCTCGAACGGAACCGCTGCGGTGGTGAGGGTTTCGGCGATCTGCTCGTCGGACCAGTCCCGGCCGAGGGCCGCCGACGCCATCGGGACGATCGGTTCGCCGGCTTCGGCGGCCAGCGCCAGCGCCGCACCGAGGGCCGTCCCGGCATCACCGGCGGCGGGCTGCACCCACACGCGACGGAACCCGCCGCGGCGGTGGATCTCGGTGTTGGCGACACAATTGAGTGCGACACCGCCGGCCAGGCAGAGGTTCTCGTGATCGGTCGCGTCGCGCAGCCAGTGCACCAGTTCGAGCAGCACGTCTTCGACGACCCGCTGCACGCTGCACGCGAGATCGACCCTGTCGTCCCAATCGGTGCCGAACGACGCCCAGTCGACCGGCCAGGTGCAGAAGCCGCCATCGCCGGTGGCGTATACGGATTCCCGCAGCTGATCGGCGAATCGCGGTTTGCCGTAGGACGACATCGCCATCACCTTGTACTCGTCGGACGACCGCTTGAACCCGAGGTGTTCGGTGAGCTCCTCGTACAGCAGTCCCAATGAATGCGGAAGGTCCTGGGCGGCAAGGATGTCGAGCTTGTGGTCGGTGCAGCTGCCCGCGAGCATCGACGTGCTTTCGCCGCGACCGTCGACGACCAGGACAGCACAATCCGGGTCGGGCGCCGCCAGGGCGCTGGACGCCGCGTGCGCGACATGGTGCCGCACAAACCGCACCTTGGCCGGATCCAGCCTGGGCAGTGCGGTTTTGAGGAAATGTGGGGCACGTTCGGCATACAGCGTGCGGAGGTATTCCCAGTCCCGGTCGAGGCCGCCGCGGTCGGCAGGGATGTCGCGCATCAACCGGGGGTCGTACGAGTATCCGACCGCGTCCAGGTCGGACGGCGCCAGCCCCGCGCGCTCCAGGCACCATCGGGCCGCCTGTACCGGGACCTCCCACGTCGCGAAGGGCACCGCGGACTTGCCGTGCTTGCGACGGCTGAACCGTTCTTCCTCCGCCGCGGCGATGATCTGGCCGTCCACCACGACGGCAGCGGCCGGATCGTGGAAGACCGCATTGATTCCGAGTATTCGCACTGCTAAACCCCCTGCCCGGCAAACCATTTGATGGTCTCCGACAACCCGTCGCGATAGCTGACCCGAGGCCTCCAGCCCAGCAGCGCCATCGCGGTGCTGATGTCCGGACAGCGCCGGTGCGGGTCGTCGGCGTCGGCCGGTTCGAACTCGATGGGCGAGGAACTGCCGGCGAGCTCCCGGATCAGCTCGGCGATCTGCAGGACCGTGAGCTCGTCGGGGTTGCCGATGTTCACCGGTCCGGCACAATCGGATTCGCCGAGCGCGACCAGCGCGTCGACCGTGTCGTCCACATGGCACAGCGACCGCGTCTGCTGACCCGTGCCGTGCACCGTCAAGGGTGTACCCGCCAAGGCTTGCCGGCAAAACGTCGGGACGACACGTCCGTCGTCACCGCGCATGCCGGGTCCATAGGTGTTGAAGATGCGCGCCACACCCACGTCCGCCGAGTACGTCCGCCGATGTGTGAACACCAGCGCCTCCGCGAACCGCTTCGCCTCGTCATACATGCTGCGAGGGCCGATGGGATTGACGTTGCCCCAATAGGATTCGCGTTGTGGATGCTCGAGCGGGTCACCGTAGACCTCGCTCGTCGAGGCCAGCACCAGCCGCGCGCCGGTTTGGGCTGCCAGGCCCAGCGCGTTGGACGTCCCGGCCGAACCGACACGTAGCGTCTGCTCGGGCATCCGTTGGTAGTCGATGGGTGACGCCGGGGACGCAAGGTGGAACACCACGTCCAGTGGCCCGCCCGCGACGCTCGGATCCAGCTTGTCGGCGATGTCGAGCTGGACGAACCGGTAGCCCGGATACTGTGCGGCCAGGCCGATTCCGGCATCACCTGCGGTGCTGAGGTCGTCCACGCACGTCACCTCGTAGCCGTCGCTGAGCAGTCGCCGGCAGAGATGCGTGCCGAGGAAGCCGGCGCCTCCGGTCACGAGTGCGCGTCGTCGATCAGCCATGAGCGTTTGCCGTTCTGCTGGGCGGGTAGTGGGAGCCGTTGTGAACCAGGGCACCGAAGAAAAACTCACGTTCGTGATCGCGACACGTGATCGCGAGAGCGAACTGGCTGCCGTCGTCGAGCGACTGCTGCAGACGACGGGCTGTCCGATCATCGTGGTCGACAACCATTCTCGTGACGGTTCGGTTGCCCGAATGCGTCAGCTCGAGCAGACCACCGACCGGCTCCGTGTGCTTCCGCTCGGCTCGAACCTCGGTGCCGTGGCCCGAAATATCGGCGTCGCCGCCTGCCGAACTCCGTATGTCGCGTTCTGCGATGATGATTCGTGGTGGGCCGCTGACGCGGTACCGCGGGCCACCGAAATCTTCGATACGCAACCGAACATCGGCCTGATCGCCGCCCGGACCGTGGTCTGGCCCGGTGATCGCGAGGACCCGGTGTCGAGCATGCTGGCCGCCAGCCCGCTGCCGCGCCGTTCCGGTCTGCCCGGGCCGCCGGTGCTCGGATTCCTGTCGTGTTCGGCGATGGTGCGCAAATGCGCCTTCCAGGCCGCGGGTGGCTTCAGCCCGATCCTGCACTTCCGAGGTGAAGAACAGCTGCTGGCAATGGATCTCGCCGCCCTGGGCTGGGAGTTGTGCTACTGCGCCGAGCTGACCGCGATACACCGCCCGTCCACGGTCCGGCCGCCGACGGCCGCGCAGGATGCCCGTGCGCTGCGTAACGCCACACTGACCACCTGGTTGCGCCGCCCGGCCAAGCAGTGTGCCGAGGCCACGGCCACGCTGCTCCGGGCGGCCATGAACGACCGGGAGTACGCGCGGGCCGCCCTGGAGGCGCTGTTGCGGGTGCCGGCCGTGCTGAGCGGGCGCCGGCTGCTGCCCGCGGAGGTCGAGGCGGCCGTCCGTCTGCTGGAGGCCCCTCATCCCGACAACGCCCGCGGCCGAGAGGGACGAGCATCGAACCAGAAGCCCGACGCCGCCAACCGGTCATAGATTCTCAGCGTCTCCGCCGCCACGCGGTCCCAGGAGTACCGGGCCTGCGCGCGATGACAGCCGGCCTCCCCCATGGCCCGGCGGCGCGAGTCGTCCGCCAGGAGTTCGTTGAGGACATCGGCGAGCAGATCAGGACGCCGCGGCGGCACCAGGCGGCCGGTGACACCATCCACGACGGTGTCGAGCATGCCACCGACCGCGGACGCCACCACCGGCACGCCACAGGCCATCGCCTCCAGCGGGACGATCCCGAACGGCTCGTACCACGGGGTGCACGCGACAACATCCGCCGAACGCAGCACCGCGGGCATATCAGCACGCTCCACCGACCCGTACAGCCGCACCCGCTTCGCGACGCCGAGCTCGCGGGCCAGCGCCAGTAGCCGCTGTGCCTCGCTGTCGGCACGCAACGCGGCCTTGTCGGGACCACCGACGATGACGAGTTCGGCGTCGGGTATCCACTGCAGCGCACGGATCATGACATCGAATCCCTTGCGCTGCACGAATCTGCCGACGCTGACGATGCGTGGGCGCGCCTTACGGGCGGCGGCCCGCCCGTCGGGACGGAACAACTTGAGGTCGACGCCGCACGGCACGACCGAGATCCGGGACCGCTCGCGGCCCAGACGCATCAGCTCGAAAACTTCATCGGTGCATGTCGCCGCCACCCAGGTGGCTTCCCTTGCCACCAGCTTCTCCAAGGTGAGCCGCTCCCGCGGACTGGTGTCCTGGTCCTTCTGGTACCTCCGCTTGACCACACCCAGCGCGTGGAACGTCTGCAGGGCAGGCAAATTCAGTTTCTTCGCCGCCAACTGCGTGGCAACGCCGGACATCCAGAAGTGG
This sequence comes from Mycobacterium toneyamaense, assembly GCF_055384815.1. Taxonomy (NCBI): domain Bacteria; kingdom Bacillati; phylum Actinomycetota; class Actinomycetes; order Mycobacteriales; family Mycobacteriaceae; genus Mycobacterium; species Mycobacterium toneyamaense. The sequence goes on along the minus strand of NZ_AP040333.1, from coordinate 2,846,844 downwards.
GCGTGCGTGACGTCGGGACGGGTCTGTGCCCACTCATCGTGGAGAAACCCGCCGAACTGCCCCATGTACGGCAACAGGTCGTCCTTGGGAACCGGGCGCGGCGGGCCGGCGGGCACATGCACCACCGTGTACCCCTCCGGCGCGATGACGCGCTCCGGCACGTCGGGATCGTCCCGACGGGTGTACACGTCGACCCGGTGCCCATGTCGACTGAGCGCCGCCGACAACGCCGCCACGTGGACGTTCTGCCCGCCCGCGTCGGCCCCGCCAAGTGCCGCAAGCGGATTGGCGTGCTCGGAGACCATGGCAATTCTCATCGTTCCCTCTTCCGGTCAGTGGCAGACGTCATCGATCACGCGGTTCCAGTCGGCCAGGAACCGGTCAAGTGCGAAGTGCTCGGCAGCGAACTCGCGGGCCGCCTTGCCCGCCAGCGCTGCCGCGGCGGGATCGTTCACGAAGTCCAGCAGGCCTCGCGACAGGACCTTCACGTCGGCGCCGACGACACCCGCGCGGGACGGCACCACCAGCGGCGCCATCGTCGAGGCGACCGCCACGATCGGCATGCCGAGGTACATCGCCTCGACCAACGACAGTCCCAGGGATGTCCATCGCGCGGTATGCAGATACACGCGGCGGCGTGCGACTCGACGCCACAGCTCGGGCGCGGGGATATCGCCCTTGCCCCGCAATCGATCTCGCGGGTCGGCCTGACGGCGGTTGAGTTCCTTGGTGTCGATCCCCCACACCTCGATCGGGACAGCTCGCGACAGCTCGCCGAGCAGGTCGGCGCCCACCGTGCGCCATCTGCGTAGCGGCTCGTTGATCATGGCCGCGGCCCCGGCGATGTCACCGGTGTAGAGCGGGCCGGGATCGGCGATGCCGTGATCGATGACCTTGGTCGGTGCAATTCCGTTGTCCCACATCAGCCTGTTGAATTCGGTGACATGGATCAGCGGGATGTCCCGCCGGTCGGCGAGCGGATGCACACTGTCCACCGCGTTCGGGCGCGGCGCGTTGTGCTCGACGTAGACGGCCGGCACGTCGACTCCGGGACGCCGCCGCAGCCACCGTTGTGCTTCGTCCAGTTCCCCGGGCCGCTGCAACACCACCAGGTCGACATCGGCAGCAGCCAGTTCCGAGAGCGGAATCTCTTGTGCTCGTGGCCAACTCCGGCCACACAAGCCACGCGCGTCACGATCGGGTGCCGCAGCCCCAACAGGCACGAGGTAGCGGTGCGGGCCGGCCACGAACGACTCCATCCAGGCGCCGTGCACATGCCACACCAGCACCGATTGCTCGCGGTCTGCTGTCATGCGGGCCGAGGTACCCGAGGGTTCGGCACTTAAACACCCGAAGTGTTTTCCGGCGCGTGGGACGGGTATCCGCTCTGACATGACACCAGAACAGTTCCCGGACGCAGTCCCCGACGCAGACGCCGTCGAGCAGTCGCGTGACGTCCAAGAACCGGTCCTCGATGACGAGGCCGCGGTCACCGGCCGCGACAACCCGCCGCCGGAGGCCGCCGCACACGATTGGTTGGAGCAGACCGCGGATGTCGAAATTGATGCCGACGAGGACGATTTCGGACGCGATGCCTGATGGAAACACCGATCCCCTATCCCGGGCACACCGCCGACATGGCAGAACAGCCGCATGATGAGATGCGCCAGTACGTCGGCCGCGGGCTGCTGAAAGGTCGCCGGGCCCTCATCACCGGCGGCGACTCCGGCATCGGGCGCGCGGTGGCGGCGGCGTTCGCCAAGGAAGGTGCGGACATCGCCATCGCCTACCTCGAAGAGCACGACGACGCGACGCACACCGCGAGCATCGTGGGCGCGGCCGGACGGACGTGCGCCCTGTTCCCCGGTGATCTCGGCGAGGCCGCCCATTGCCGAGAGGTGGTGGCGCGCACCCTCGCCGAGCTCGGCGGGCTGGACATCGTCGTCAACAATGCCGCATATCAGGCGCCTACAGACGATCTCACCGACATCACCGATGAGCAGTGGCGGCGGACGTTCGCCGTGAACATCGACAGTTACTTCCAGGTGACCAAGTCCGCCCTGGCGCATCTCCCGGACGGCGCCGCGATCATCAACACCGCGTCGGTGAACGGGCTACGCGGCAATGCGTCGCTGATCGACTACTCGGCCACCAAGGGAGCCGTCATCGCGTTCACCTACGCGCTGGCCCAATCACTGGCCAAACGCCGCATCCGCGTGAACTGTGTCGCCCCCGGGCCGGTCTGGACGCCGCTCATCCCGGCCACCATGCCGCAGGAGAAGGTCGAGTCATTCGGCGCCCACGCACCGTTGGGGCGGCCGGCCCAGCCGGACGAGATCGCGCCGTCGTACGTCTTCTTCGCCGCCGACCAACTGTCGTCGTACTACAGCGGTGAAGTGCTGGCGCCCCTCGGCGGCGAGACGATGCCGGGATGATGTTTGGGCCGGTCCCGCACGGGAAATCCCTGCCCCATGATCATTCGTAGGATCGCCCGTCCACTTCTGGCCACCGCGTTCATCGGACAGGGCGTCGAAACCCTGTTGAACACCGACTCCGGCGCCCAGGCCGTACAGCCGGCGCTCGACGGACTGAAGGACATGCCGGAACCCGTCGCACGCAATGTGCCCTCCAACGCCGTCGCCGTGGCGCAGGCGACCGCGGCCGCTCAGGTCGCCGGCGGGCTGTTGCTGGCCACCGGACGCATTCCGCGCGTGGCCTCGGCAGTTCTCGCGGCCACGGTGATTCCCGCAAACCTCGGTAACCACATGTTCTGGGCCGAGGACGATCCCGAGGCGAAAGCCGCCAAACGCCGGGGCTTCCTGGCCGACCTGAGCCTGCTCGGCGGTCTGATCCTCGCCTCCGCGGATACCGCCGGAAAGCCGTCGCTGGGATGGCGGGGTCGGCGCGCCGCGAAACGGGCGGCCGAGGCCCTCTCATCGACGGTGCCGTCCAGGACGGAAGTTGCGCTCGCCCGCATGCCGGAAGTGGGCGAAAAGCTGGGCCACGGCGTCCAAACCGGCTTCGAGCACGGCCGTGAGCTCGCCGGCGTCGCGCTCGAGAAGCTGGAAGGCGGGCTCGAGAAGGCTGCCCCGTATGCGGAATCCGCCTACCGGAAAGCCAGCGCCCGCGCCTCGGAGTTGGCCGACACGGTGGGAGACGGCTTGGAAAAGGCCGCCCCCTACGCGGAATCCGCGTACCGGAAAGCCAGTGCGCGTGCGTCTGAATTGGCCGACACCGCAGTCACCACCGCGAAGAAGGCGAAAGCCCGGGCCTGAGGCCCGGGCTTTCGCCCCTCTTGTCACGTCAATACCAGTACCGGCGTCCGGCGACGGCATGACCGGCTGCCCCGAGGAGCCAGAAGATCGCGCCCACCACGACGAGCACGATGCCAAGGACCCACAGCAGATACACGTTGAAGACGAAGCCCAGGATGAGCAGGACTACTCCCAAAGCAATCATGATGATCGATTCCTTTTCTCAGATGCGGTTCACCGCATGGCACTCGGTTGCGGCAGTCGGCAATCGACCACCTTCGGATTGACCCCGGCGTAGTTCAACGGCCCGGCGACCACGGTCAGCGCGATACGCCCTGCCGAGCCGCAGCTCGTGTCGCCGCCGCGGAAATAGTCGCGTTGCCAGGCCGCCAGCACCCCGATCAACAGCCAGACCACCACGATGACGCCCACGCTTCCTCGCAACATGGCTCCTCCTAGACAGACCTCTCTGGTCTCATGGAAAGAAGTACCCATGGGTGCGTGATGGCAAACTAACGCGCGAGAAAAAGAACCCGCGACCGGTGCTTACCGGTCCAGCCGAAGTCGGGCCGCCAGCTCGATGAAGGCCATGGCGAAGTCGTTTCCGGCCGCCAGTTCCCGGATTCGCGGCCAGTCGAGTTGCTCACGGACCGCGCGCACCGCCGGCAGCAGCGGAGCGAAGTCACAGTGATGTTCGTTGAGCGTCAGCAGCTTCTGGGTGATCACCGCATCGGGCGTCAGGACCGGCATCGAGATGGCCAGTACCTCGCGATCCACGGCCCCGGCGAGAAGAGCGGAGTCCACAGGCACGCCGTTGAGTCGGTGCAGAACATCGACGAGCACGCCCTTGAAGTACGCTTTGAACAGCCAGTCTTCGGGTGTTCGCTCGATGTCGAATCCGTTCTGGCCCAAGATCTTCACCGCCGCCTCGGTGTCCGGCTCGGGCACGACGAAGTCGACATCGTGGTCGGGTTCCGGCGCGCCGTGGACCCACAGCGCGTAGCTGCCGGCAAGGGCGAAACTCTGGCCGTTCGCCTTGAAGGCACTTGCCGCGGCGCGCAGTGCGTTTCTCAGCTGGGTGCGCTCAGGACACATGACGCACCGAGCAATCAAAGTCGGCGTTCGGGGGTAACGAGTCATCATGACTTCGATGCGCCTCGCGACCTTCAACATCCTGCACGGCCGCACCGTCGGCGACGGGGTCCATCTCGACCGGCTTCGTCGCAGCATCAGCATCCTCGACCCGGACATCCTGGCGCTGCAGGAGGTGGATTTCGATCAAACGCGTTCCGGCCGGGCGGATCTGACCGCCATCGCAGCTGAGGTCATGAACGCCGTCTCCCACCGGTTCGTCGCCGCCATCACCGGAACGCCCGGCGCCACCTGGATCGCGGCCACCGGTGAGGAACATCCCGAATCGGCGGCGTACGGCATCTCTCTGCTCTCGCGGTATCCGGCGACCAGCTGGCAGGTGCTGCGGCTGCCCCGGATACCGACCCGCTTTCCGATGTATCTGCCGGTGCCCGGCAGGTTCATGATCGTGCACGAAGAGCCCCGCGCCGCTGTGCTCGCACGGCTCGAGACGCCGTTGGGCGCCATGACGATCGCCGGGACCCACTTGTCGTTCGTACCCGGCTGGAATCGACATCAGCTGCGGCAGCTGGCCCGCACAGTCCGCGCGCTGCCCGGGCCACACATCATCGCCGGAGACCTGAACATGGCGGCGGAACCAGCCGAGCGCTGGTCGGGCATGCGTTCGCTGGCCTGTGCCAACACGTTTCCGGCTGAAGCACCGGCCCAGCAGCTCGACCACCTTCTCACTGACGACCGGCAACTGGCCGTGCTCCGACACACCACCCCGGAGGTGGAACTCTCGGATCACCGCCCGCTGGCTGTCACCGTGACCCGGCATTGACGGGTGTTACCCGTTTCCGCCCGCATCAAAACCGCCCAGGTCATGCGGCGTTACCGAATTGACGCGTTTGCCCATGCCGCATCCCGGTTATATCGGAGAGGTTGGATCCAGAGAGGAAGCCCGAATGCTGAGCTCCGAAATCTCGCCTGAGTGCGCAAACGTCTATCTGCCGCAACATGATTCGCGATTATTGATCGAGACCATGCACCGCTGCTGCCACCCGGCGGGCATGCGCGTCGCGGACCTGTGTACCGGCAGCGGGGTGGCAGCGATTGCTGCCTCCGGTGCCGGAGCGCACAGCGTCGTCGCCCTCGATACGTCGCAAGCCGCCGTCGCGGCGGCCCGCGCCAATGCACGGCTGGCCGGTTGCCGCATCGATGCGCGGCTCGGTTCCTGGTCGGCGGCACTGGGGCTCGAGCCCTTCGACCTGGTGCTGTGCAACCCGCCGTATGTGCCCGAGCCTGCGAGCGAACCGGTGATCGTCGGCGCCGGTGGTCCGCCCACATCCTTCAATGCCGGCCCTGACGGCCGGCTCATCCTCGATCCACTCTGCGCCGCGGCGCCCGCGCTGCTCAGGCGCGGCGGCGCAGCGCTCATCGTCCACTCCGAGTTCGCCGATGTCGCGAGCAGCGTCGCCGCCTTGCGAGGCGGCGGCCTTCAGGTCGACGTGGTGGCGCGCCGGACCATCCCATTCGGGCCCGTGATGACCGCTCGCGCACGGTGGTTGGAGGACTCCGGTCGACTGACACCCGGGCGGCGCACCGAGGAACTGGTTGTTATCAAAGCGGTGAAGCCATGAGTCCCGCGCGCAGAACCGTGCGCATCGTGCCCCGCGGCCCGATGCTGATCCAGGGGCCGGTCGAGGTCGAACTCGAAGACGGGACCCGGGTGTGCTCTGACAGATTCATGGTCGCGATCTGCTGCTGTCAACGCAGCAAGACCTATCCGTGGTGCGACACCAGCCATCGGCGGCAGAACCGGTCTACCGCCGATGGCCGAAAGGCCGGCGCCGATCAGGCGCAACCCACTTGAGCGCGCAGATCGCGCAGGGTGCGGTCCAGAATCCGTGACACATGCATCTGGGAAACGCCGATCGAGTCGGCGATCTGCCGCTGCGTCATGGCACCGAAGTACCGGAGATAGAGCACCTTCTGCTCGCGTCGAGGCAGCGCCGCCAGTAGGGACCGTACCGACTCACGATCCGTCACGCGGTCGAATCCGGCATCCATCTCACCAAGGGAGTCGCCGAGCGCCTGCGCTCGCGAGTCATCGTCGACGACGTTCACATCCAGCGACTGGGGCTGATACGCCTTGGCTGCCACGATGCTCTCGACCACCTGGTCACGGTCGATCTCCAGCTCCTCGGCGAGCTCCTCGATACTCGGCGCTCTCCTCAGGTCATTGGTCAAATACGCAGTGGCACAGGAAATATCGTGCTGCCGATCGCGAATTCTCCTGGGTACGTGGACTTTCCAGCCATAGTCTCGGAAGTATCTGCGCAGCTCTCCCATCATCGTGGGCAGGGCGAACGCCACGAATCGTGATCCTCGCGCGGGGTCGAACCGGTTGACGGCCTGCAGCAACCCCACCCGAGCCACCTGGATCAGGTCTTCGAGATTCTCGCCGCGGCGGTCGAAGTGGCGTGCCACCCGGTCGGCCAGCGGGCAGCACCGCAGCACGATGCGTTCGAGTTGACGGGCATAGGCGGCCGAGCCGGGCGGTAATTGACGGAGCATCACGACCATCGCGACCACATCCGCATATTCGTCAGGAGTTTGTTCGAGCTCTGCGCCGGCCTCTACCGGCTCGCTCGCTTCACGAAAGTCGTTTTCCAACACAGAAACTGACATGCAGCACCCCTTCCAGGGTGTGACAGCACGCGCGACACCACCGATTGACGGCATAGCTAATTGGTCCGCGACGTGCTGGCTTCCGCCGTGGGGGCGGAACGGCAATCTGCCGAAGTCGAGCCCAATTGCAATCGGCGAATCCTGAGAATGGAGGCCCCGCTCTGGACCGGATTCACGCGCCGAGCTGCAGTACCCTCGACTATCGCCGCTTTTGGCTAAGCGGCCACGCTGTAACAGCGTCGTGCTTCTCACAGTACACGGGGCTACCCGGCGCCACCACCGGAACGGGCGATGTACTCCTGCGCCTTGGTCTTCATCCCCTGATACACCAGGTGCCAGCCGTTGGGATCACCCTTGAGCACACCGCGGCGGTCAGGTCTTTGATCTGTTCGTAGGTCGCGTGCGGAGGGATCGGCGGCACTTCGGGGTCGCACCTGACGTCCAGCACGACGGGGCGATCGGCACCCAGCGCCCGATCCCAGGCCTCGCCCAGCCGGTCGGGATCGTCGACCGCGATGCCATCCAGCCCCATGGCACAGGCAATCTCGGCATACGAGACGTCCGGTAGCGATTGTGACGGCACGAACTTGGGCGCTCCGCCCATTGCCCGCAACTCCCAGGTGACCTGATTGAGGTCGCCATTGTGGAAGACACACACCACCAGGCGCGGGTCGGACCATTGCTCCGCGTAGCGCTTGATGGTCAGCAGCTCGGCCATGCCGTTCATCTGCATCGCGCCGTCGCCGACGAGCGCCACGACCGGACGGTCCGGATGCGCGAACTTCGCACCGATCGCGTACGGCACCCCGCACCCCATGGTGGCGAGCGTGCCCGACAGCGAACCGCGCATCTCAGCGCGTAACTTCAGGCACCGCGCATACCAGTTGGTGGACGAACCGGAGTCTGCCGTCACGATGGCGTCGGCCGGTATCCGCTGTGAGAGCTCCCACACGATCCGCATCGGATTCACCGGGCGGGCCGACAACATGCACTGGCGCTCGACGGTGTCCCACCAGCGAGACACGTTGTGCTCGATGGTGTCTCGCCATTTCCGGTCGGTCTTCGGTTCCACCAGCGGCAGGAGCGCACCGAGCGCGGCACTCGCGTCGGCGACGATGTTCACCTCGGTCGGGTACCGCATGCCGATCGCGGTTCCGTCGATGTCGATCTGAATCGCCCGGGCCTGACCGAATTTCGGCAGGAACTGGCTGTAGGGAAAATTCGATCCGACGATCAGCAGGGTGTCGCAGTCGCGCATCATCTCGTAGCTCGGCCGCGACCCGAGCAACCCGATGGACCCGGTGACGTACGGCAGCTCGTCGGATAGCACATCCTTGCCCAGCAGCGCCTTGGCGACCCCGGCGCCCGTCTTGTCCGCAAGTTCGCGCACCTGGTCGGCGGCCTGGCGGGCACCCTGGCCGACCAGAATCGCCACGCGCTCACCGGCATTGAGCACATCGGCTGCCTGGCGGACCTGTTCGTTCTGTGGATACACCGCCGGCGGCACATACTCCGGATCACTCGACGGCACCTGCTTGAACGCGTGCTGCGGAGGTTCGTATGGCTGCTCCTGCAGATCCGACGGGATCACCAGGGCCGTCGGCGCCCGCCGGGCCAGCGCGATGCGGATCGCCCGGTCGAGCGCGTTGGGTAGTTGGTTGGCGACATTGACATCGACCAGGTAATCACTGGCGACATCCTTGAAGAGACTGTGCAGGTCGACTTCCTGCTGATAGCTACCACCCATCGCGCTGCGCGCCGTCTGGCCCACGATCGCCACCACCGGAACGCGGTCGAGCTTGGCGTCGTACAGCCCGTTCAACAGGTGGATGGCGCCCGGCCCCGATGTCGCCATACAGACACCGAGCCCACCACCGAATTTGGCGTATCCCGTGGCGCCGAACGCTGCCATCTCTTCGTGGCGGGTCTGGATGAACTGCGGCACATCATCGCTCCGGCCGAATGCGGAAACGATCCCGTTGATGCCGTCACCCGGATAGGCGAATACGTGACGGACATGCCATTGCCTCAGCCGCTCGAGCAGGTAGTCCCCAACAGTCATCGTCATCCTGGCGTGGTACCCGTGAGGTACCGGACGAAACAGGCGTTTCGCGGTTCGGCCGCCCGGGTACGCCCTCAACAGGACAGTCCCAAGGAAACCGCTACCACCCGGGAGGTGTCGATGTCTGAGGTCCAGGCCGGGGCGATCGCGCAACACGATGCAGACGCACAGGGAGCCGGACACCGGCGACGCACCGTCATCAACTGGGTACTGGCCGGCCTCACCGTGCCAGGTGCCCTCGCCATCATCCTGTATCAATACGCCCAGGTCCTGGCGACCGCGGGTTGTTCCGAACGCACCTGCGCCAAGCTGGGCCCGAGCCCGTTCGTATTCGGGCTGATCGAGTACGGCGCACCGGTGGTCGCGGTGCTGGCCATCGCGATCTCATTCGTGACCGCACGCACCCGGCGTGGCATCGTCGTACCGCTGGTCGCCTGGGCCCTGTTGATCGCCGGGTTCGCCGTCCTCACGTTCACGTTCGAAACCCCTTGACAGGAAAGGGGTTCCGATGACCACTGAAACGAAGATCGAGGCCGTCCGGCCCGCGGACGTCACGAAGGGCGACGTCATCGAGGACCCGGCGGGTGGCCGTTGGCTCACGGTCCGTGAGATCCAGGTGGACTCCTCGCCCTACAAGGACATCTTCAGCTTCTACGGTTCGGGACCCGATGACCGCATCATCGTGGTCGACAAGGAAAAAGTTCGGCGTAAGAGCGATGTGTCTGATGACGGGCGAGCACGGTGACGAGGGACCATCCGACCAGCGCTGGGACCGGATGGCCCGTCACGAGACGGAAATCGAACGGCTGGACCGCAATTGGTCGAGTCTGTTGCAAGAACTCCGCGTCGCTCAGACCGGAGTGCAGCTGCTCACCGGCTTTCTGATGACATTGCCGTTCCAGCAACGGTTCACCACACTGGATGACCAGAGCCAGACCGTCTACCTGGCGACCGTGGCCTTCTCGGTCGCGTCGGCGATTCTACTGATAGCACCAGTTGGCATGCACCGCATACTGTTTCGACAACGACGCATGTCCTTGATCGTCGCCGCAGCCCACCGATGCGCCTTCTACGGCCTACTCCTGCTCGGTATGGCCCTTACCGGAGTGACCGAACTGATCTTCGGTACCGTCGCGGGCCAGGTGGCGGGCTGGGTCGCCGGCGGCATCGGCCTGGCCGGCTTCTGCACGTTCTGGGTGCTGGTGCCTTTGGCCATGCAGAACAGCGGACGCAACGATACCGCTCGCGCACAATAGTTTTCGCGCAAGAAGCGGCCCGGCCTCCCCACCGTGAAAGGAGGCCGGGCCGTTCTTGGTTCACTGGTTCTGCTGCTGCCGTTTCTCCGCGGCCTGCGCACCGGAGCGGGCCGACTCGGTCTCCGCCTCTTTCTTGGCCGCATCGCGCTCGGCGTCGGCCTTGTCCTGCTGGGCCTGGCCCTCACGGACCATGTCATCCCGGCCGACGACGCTACCCGCAGCTTCCTTCAGCTTGCCCTTGACACCCTCGACGGTGCCCTTGATGCCCTCTTCAGGACCACTCTTGTTCTCTCCCACTGCATTTCCTCCTTGTGTTCGCGCGCTTGGCGAGCAGCACCTCGGCCTGCTCGGCGCATTTGATTCCGTTGAACAATCCGGCACTACCGACATACCTGGTCTACGCCCATCGGAAACCTGCTCCGGCGCAACGTTTGATCAAAATCCGGCGTGGGTATCGAGTGCCCAGGAGTTGATCACAATGCGAAATATTCGGCATGGCCAGGGAGTACGGCACCATCACCGCCGACGCAGCCCACAATCTCAGGCAATCGGCGCCTTCTGCCGGGTGTTCGTGAAGAACGCGGTACGGATGTGGGCCCTGCAGCCGAATCTGCACTGGCCCTTCAGTGCCATCGATCAGGTCGCCGCGCTGGCCCCGCTGCCGAGATCGGCGACGGTTGAGCCAGTCCGACTGCCGTCTTGCCGGGCCGAATTGATCGGCACCACCGACTCGTCGGCCCGGCGCGCCATCCTCTACCTACACGGCGGGGCGTTTCTCACCTGTGGTCTCAACACGCACCGATCCTTTGCCGCCCAGCTGTCCCGCAGCGCAGGCGCCGAAGTACTCAATGTCGGCTATCGCATGTTGCCCGCTCACGGACTGTCGGCGGCACTGGCAGACGCGGCCGACGGGCTCCGCTGGCTGCTGCGCCGCGGCTACCGCTGGTCCGACATCGTGGTGGCCGGAGATTCTGCGGGCGGATATCTGGCCCTGCAGACCGCCGCCGATCTGCTTCGGGACGGTAACCCGCCCACCGCCGGCGTGGCCGCCATCTCCCCTCTGACGACGCTGAAGCCGCGCGACAAATCCCCCAGCGGCAAGGACCGGTGCGCCATGTTCACGGCACGCGCCATGACGTCGTTCATGCGCTACGTCGCCGCGCACGGTGAGAAGAATCCGTCCGGGCAGCCGATCGCCTCGCCCGTCGACGCGGACCTGCGCCGGATGCCGCCGGTGTTGATCCACGTCAGCAGCGACGAGTTTCTCCGGCCCGACGCGGAACTGATGTACGAGCGGTTGACCGCCGCGGGGGCACAGTGCGAACTTCACATGTGGGACGGGCAGATCCACGACTTTCCGCTTGCCGCTCCCGTCCTGCCCGAAGGGCGGCGGGCGATCCACTACATCGGCGAGTTCGTCAAGCAGGTCACGCCCGCGGCGAACCTCGACGCAGCGGACTATCCGTCGGCCGCATCATTGTGAATCAGGGCTGCCCACCGCCGCGTTTGTTGACCATCGCGCTGGGTAACCAGACACGGTGGACAAAACATCGAATGCAAAGCAAGAGCAACTCGAGGCCACGCGGGTCGACAACAATGCGGGGTACCTGACCACCCAACAGGGGGTGCGGGTTCCGCACACCGACGACGCCCTCACCGCAGGTGAGCGCGGCCCGACCCTGATGGAGGATTTCCACGCGCGGGAGAAGATCACCCACTTCGACCACGAACGCATTCCCGAGCGGGTCGTGCACGCACGCGGCGCGGGGGCCTACGGGTACTTCGAGCCGTACGACGATTCGCTGGCCGACTTCACCACGGCGAAATTCCTGACCACGCCGGGCCTGCGCACACCGGTGTTCGTGCGCTTCTCCACCGTCGCGGGGTCCCGCGGCTCCGCCGACACCGTACGCGACGTCCGCGGCTTCGCCACCAAGTTCTACACCGAGCAAGGCAACTACGACCTCGTCGGCAACAACTTCCCCGTCTTCTTCATCCAGGACGGCATCAAGTTCCCCGACTTCGTCCACGCGGTGAAGCCGGAGCCGCACAACGAGATTCCGCAAGCCGCGTCTGCCCACAACACGCTGTGGGACTTCGTGTCGCTGCAGCCGGAAACGCTGCACACCATCATGTGGCTGATGTCCGACCGCGCCCTGCCGCGCAGCTACCGAATGATGCAGGGCTTCGGCGTGCACACCTTCCGGCTGGTGAACGCGGCCGGCGAGGGCGTCTTCGTGAAATTCCACTGGACGCCGAAACTCGGTGTGCACTCACTGCTCTGGGAGGAATGCCAGCAGATCGCCGGTAAGGATCCGGACTTCAATCGCCGCGACCTGTGGGACGCCATCGAGGCCGGCCAATACCCCGAGTGGGAGCTGGGCGTTCAGCTGATCCCCGAGTCCGACGAGTTCGCCTTCCCGTTCGATCTGCTCGACGCGACCAAACTTGTTCCAGAGGAACGGGTTCCGGTGATCCCGGTCGGCCGGATGGTGCTCGACCGCAACCCGGACAACTTCTTCGCCGAGACCGAACAGGTCGCGTTTCACACCGCCAATGTGGTGCCGGGTATCGACTTCACCAACGATCCCCTGCTGCAGCTCCGCAATTTCTCATACCTGGACACCCAGCTGATCCGCTTGGGCGGGCCGAATTTCGCGCAGTTGCCGGTCAACCGGCCCATCGCAGCGGTGACCAACAATCAGCGCGACGGCTACGGCCAGCACACCATCCCCCAGGGCGCCACGAGTTACCTCAAGAACAACCTCGGCGGTGGCTGTCCCGCGCTGGCCGACGAAGACGCCTACCGGCACTACACCGAACGCGTCGACGGTCGCAAGATCCGCAGCCGCGCAGAGAGTTTCAAGGACCACTACAGCCAGGCCCGGATGTTCTGGCTGAGCATGTCGACCGTCGAGAAGGACCACATCGTCGCCGCATTCTCGTTCGAACTCGGCAAGGTCGGCCCCGAGACCGGCATCCGTGAACGAGTCATCGCACAGCTCAACATGATCGACCACGAGCTGGCCGAGCGGGTCGCCGCCAAGCTCGGACTGCTGGCGCCGGACGAGGTCGCCGTCCCCGACCATGTGACGCCGTCGCCGGCGCTGTCGCAGATGAACACCGCGACCGATTCCATCGTCAGCCGCCGGATCGCCGTCCTGGCCGCCGACGGCGTGGACCTGCGCGGCACCGAGCGGACCGCCGCCGCGCTCAGGGAGTTGGGCGCCACCGTCGACATCATCGGCCTGATCGGTGGCGGCACCATCGCGACCGACACCGGCCAGGAACTCGGCGTGGATCTCGGGCTCAACACCACGTCGTCGACGCTGTACGACGCGGTGCTGGTGCCGGGACCGCAGAACTCCGTCGAGCTGCTCGCACAGGACGGTTCGGCGATCCATTTCGTCACCGAGGCCTACAAGCACCTGAAGCCCATCGCCGCGTTCGGTGCGGGTGTCGGCTTGCTGCGCGCCGCGGGGATCAATCCCGAATCCGCCGGACTGGCCGAAACCCACACGGACAGAGGCGTTGTCACTACGACATCGCACGGCGGCTCGCTCGACGAACTGTTCATCGAGGCGTTCGTCGACACGATCCGGCGGCACCGGACCTGGAACCGGGCGACGGAAGCGGTGCCTGCCTGATGTCTGACGACAACATGCTCACCCCGAGCGAGTCCACCGACTCCGACGAATTGCACAACCGCGACGGCGACCAAACCGTCGAGCCACCCGAAGGCTGGCATGGAGCCGATCAATTCGGTCTGCTCGAAGACGAAGCCGAGCAGGGCGAATCGCTCGACGACAAGCTCGCCGCCGAGGAGCCCGATGTGCTCGACGGCCCGGTCCGGCCGGACACCGAGGAGGACGCCTCGTTCTTCCCCGTCGTGGACGACGATTCGGACACCAATCAAACACCGTGAGGAGGAGTGTCATGCCGAAGACCACGAAGACAGGGCAAGCCAAGAAGAGTGAGCTGCCCAGCACACTGCAGAAGTCGAGTCCCAAGGCGCAACGCACGTTTGCGAAAGCACACGACTCGGCGGCCGAGGAATACGGCGAAGGTGAACGCGCCCACCGCGTCGCGTACTCAGCCCTGAAGCACAGCTACGAGAAGGTCGGCGACCACTGGGAGAAGAAGGACCACAAGGGCCCCTCGGACGAGCGGGCGCGCAGCGGCGGGCCCAACGCCCGCGGCAAGACCGCCGAGGGCGTTGACACCCAGGCCACCAAGAAACATCTCATGGACGTCGCGCGCCGGCTCGACATCCGGGGCCGGTCGACGATGAACAAGGACGAATTGGTCGACGCGATCGAGAAGGCCAACCGGCGGGCGAGCCGCCGCTAGCGGACTACCACTGACCGAGCTGGCACTGCACGTTGTACGGCGCGGTCTGGTGCGCTGCCGACTGCCCGTCGACCGCGATGTCGCACGTCGAGTCCGGGGCGGCCTGGCCACCGTGCGTGGTGCTGCTGACGGTGAAGATGGCCCACTGCGGGTCGGCGAGCGTCGTGGTGAACACCCACGGGGCGTCCGGACCGACGGTGACCGTCTCGCGCTTGAGGTAGGCGTAGGCGTCGGCGTTGTAGGCGGCCTTGTTCGCCGGCTGATTGACCAGATAGAGCAGGTCGAAGGTGGCCGGGCCGCCCACCGACAGCGTGTACCGGACCTCGTGGCCGGCCGGGGCGGCAGACGCCACCGGCGCCATCAGCCCAGCGGCCGCCACTGCTGCCGCGCCACACACCACTGACAACTTGACTGTCGCTTTACGCATGCCGGTCATATCGACTGACCGTACCGGACTGTTACACCCTGCATCAGACGTATCACCCCGCCTGCAGCTCCAGCAGCACTGTCACCGGCCCGTCGTTGACGAGCTCGACGTGCATATGGGCGCCGAACCGCCCGGTCGCGACCTCGGCGCCCAGCGCCCGCAGTGCCGCAGCGAACTCGTCGACGAGCGGCTCGGCGACCGGCCCGGGAGCCGCGGCGTTCCAGGACGGGCGGCGTCCCTTGGCAGTGTCGGCATACAGGGTGAACTGACTGACCACGAGGATCGGGGCGCCGGCGTCAGCGGCGCTGAGCTCGCCGTCGAGGATGCGCAGCCGCCACAGTTTGTCGGCCATCTTGCGCACCACCGCGGCGTCGTCGGTATGTGTCAGACCGACGAGCGCCACCAGGCCCTGAGGGTTCGGGGTGATCTCACCGACGGTCTGCCCGTCGACAGTCACCCGCGCCGACGTCACCCGCTGCACCAGTACCCGCACGTTCGCAGATGTTGCCACAGCAGTTTGTGGTACCTGTGGTGGTCATGGACGGCCCATCCTGGCGCGGTACTCCCCTGACCCGGCGTTCGGTCCTGGTCGGCCTCGGCGCCGTCGGGGCGTTCCTCGCCGTCGACCTCGGACTCGTCGCGTACACCAGCCGCGCCGGCACGCTGACCCGCCAGACGTTCCTGGACGGTTTCCGGAGCGTCTTCGGCGCCCACCCCGGCTTCCGGAAGAACCACGCCAAGGGCGTCTCGGTGGTCGGCCATTTCATGAGCAACGGCAACGCCGCCGCCCTGTCCCGCGCCGCGGTCTTCGGTCCGGGTGAGATGCCCGTCTCCGGTCGGTTCTCGCTGGCCGGCGGCAACCCGACCGTCGCCGATACTCCCGGCGCCGCACGCGGGCTCGGCCTGGCCATCGGCTTCCCCGGCCCCGGCCAGTGGCGGACCGCGATGCTCAACATCCCGGTGTTCCTAGACAATTCACCACAGGGCTTCTACGACCGGCTGCTGGCCTCCAAACCGGTCGCCGACGGCAAGCCCGACCCGAAGGTCATGGCCGACTTCCTCGGCCGGCACCCCGAGACCGCGGCCGCGATGGCATTGGTCAAGAAGAGCCCGCCCACGCCGGGTTTCGCCGACAGCACATTCGCGGGTCTGCACAAGTTCTATCTGGTTAGCCAGGCCGGCGTCCGCACGCCGGTCCGCTGGTCGTTCGTACCGCAGCAGACGGCGCTGCCACCGAAGTCCGACGATCCCAACGCGTTGTTCGACGCGCTGATCCTGCAGTTGAAAAAGGCTCCGCTGCAGTGGAATCTGCGACTGACGGTCGGACGGGACGGCGATCCGACCGACCCGACACTGCCGTGGCCGGCCGACCGGCAGGTCATCGACGCGGGCGTCCTGACGCTCACCGAAGCCCAGA
This sequence comes from Mycobacterium toneyamaense, assembly GCF_055384815.1. NCBI lineage: Bacteria > Bacillati > Actinomycetota > Actinomycetes > Mycobacteriales > Mycobacteriaceae > Mycobacterium > Mycobacterium toneyamaense. Next base: position 2,830,313 of record NZ_AP040333.1, on the reverse strand, counting down.
CCGATGCCGCCGGCAACGCCCGCGACATCAACTTCGATCCGCTGGTCCTGCCCGACGGCATCGAACCGTCCGACGACCCGCTGCTCAGCGCGCGGTCGGCGGTGTACGCCGGGTCGTACCGGGCCCGGACCATCGAGCCGAAAAGCGCTCCGGCCGTTCAGGTTGTGCCATGACCGGCCGCTTCCCCGTCCGCACCCGGGTGTTGCACTGGCTGACCGCGGTCGCCGTGTTCGCCGCGTTGTTGATCGGCTTCACCATGACCAACCGGATCGGTTCCCACGGGGCCCTGGTCGCCGTCCACATGACGCTGGGCATCAGCGTCCTGGTCATCGTGATCGTCCGGGCGGCAAACAGATTCACCCACAAGCCGCCGAAGTGGCCCGACACGGTGGGACCGCTGGAAGGCAAGTTGATCGCCGGGTCCGAACTGGCGATGTACGCCATGCTGCTGGCGCAGCCACTGGTCGGCTGGGCCATGGTGTCGGCTTCGGGCACCCCGGTGCGGGCCTTCGGACTGACGCTACCCGGCCTCGTCCCCTTCGACGGCGACCTGTACGGCGTTCTGCGGCAGGCACATTCAGTGGTGGCCTACCTGTTGGTGGCCGCCATCGCGGCACACGTCAGCGCCATCCTGTTCCACACCCTGACATTGCGCGACGGCATGCTCCGCCGCATGACCCACTGAGCCTTCTCCCGCGAGCGGCCGTGTTTGTACACCGACACGCCGTGTCGGGCGTGCATTTTGGGGACGCTCAGCGCTGACGAGCGGCCCCAAAATACGCAGCTAAGGAAGCAGTGCGGCCACTCGGGCGGCGACGTCGGCGATGGGCACATCGACCTGCTCACCGTTCGACAGGTTCTTGACGCCCACGGTGCCGGCCTCGATGTCGCGGTCACCCGCGACCAGGGCCACCTTGGCGCCGGAGCGGTCGGCGGCCTTCATCGCACCCTTGAGGCCGCGGTCGCCGTAACACATGTCGGTACGCACACCCGAACCACGCAGGGCCGCAACGATCTTCGCCAATTCCAGCTTGGCCGGCGCACCCAGCGGCACGGCGTACACATCGACAGCCGCCGGAGACGCCACCGTCTTGCCCTCGGCCTTGAGCGCCAGCACCGTGCGGTCCACACCGAGGCCGAAGCCGATGCCGGACAGGTCCTGCCCGCCCAGCTGCTTCATGAGGCCGTCGTAGCGGCCACCGCCACCGATGCCGGACTGCGCGCCGAGGCCGTCGTGCACGAACTCGAACGTGGTCTTGGTGTAGTAGTCCAGGCCGCGGACCATGCGCGGGTTGATGACGTACGGCACGCCGAGAGCGTCCAGGTGCGCCAGCACGGTGTCGAAGTGCTCCTTGGCGGCCTCCGACAGGTGATCGAGCATCACCGGGGCGTCGGCCGTCATCTCCTTGACGTGCGGCCGCTTGTCGTCGAGCACCCGCAGCGGATTGATCTCCGCGCGGCGCCGCGTGTCCTCGTCGAGGTCGAGCTTGAACAGGAAGTCCTGCAACAGCTTCCGGTACTGCGGGCGGCAGGTGTCGTCGCCCAGCGACGTGATCTCCAAGCGGAAGCCGTCGAGGCCCAGCGAGCGGAAGCCGGCGTCGGCCACGGCGATCACCTCGGCGTCGAGCGCCGGGTCGTCGATGCCGATGGCCTCGACTCCCACCTGCTGCAGCTGGCGGTACCGGCCGGCCTGCGGCCGCTCGTACCGGAAGAACGGTCCGGAGTACCGCAGCTTGGCCGGCAGCGCTCCGCGGTCCAGTCCGTGTTCGATGACGGCCCGCATGACGCCGGCGGTGCCTTCGGGCCGCAGCGTGACGGAGCGGTCGCCGCGGTCGGCGAAGGTGTACATCTCCTTCGACACCACGTCGGTGGACTCGCCCACACCGCGGGCGAACAGCGCGGTGTCCTCGAAGACCGGCAGCTCGATGTGGCCGTACCCGGCCAACCGCGCGACGTTCAGCAGTCCGTCACGTACCGCGACAAATTCCGCCGAGTCCGGGGGCAGGTAATCCGGGACGCCCTTGGGCGCCTGAAAATCGCTCAACTTGATAAGCCTTCGAGGAATGGGTTGGTACGGCGTTCGGCGCCGATCGTGGTCTGTGGGCCGTGCCCAGGTAGTACCACGGTGTCGTCGTCGAGCACCAACAGTTTTGTCACGATCGAGTTCAGCAGGTCCCGGCCGCTGCCGCCCGGGAGATCGGTGCGGCCCACCGACTGCTTGAACAAGGTGTCGCCGGTGAATGCCAGTTCGGCGGGACCGTCGGTCACGCGGAACACCACCGAGCCCCGGGTGTGCCCCGGCGTGTGGTCCACCGTCACGGTGATGCCGCCCAGGTAGAGCTTGTCACCGTCGCGGTCGAGTTCGACGACCTGCTTGGGCTCGGAGAAGAGCACCCCGAACGCCAGCTGCGCCAACCGCGGACCGAACCCCTTGATGGGATCGGTCAGCATGAACCGGTCCTCGGGGTGGATGTACACCGGGCAGCCGTAGGTGTCCGCCACCTTCTGCGCCGACCAGATGTGGTCGACGTGGCCGTGGGTGAGCAGCACCGCCGACGGGGTGAGCCGGTTCTCATCCAGGATTTCGCGGATGCGGCCCATGGCCCGCTGGCCCGGGTCGACGATGATGGCGTCCGACCCGGCGCGCGCCGCGAGGATGTAGCAGTTGCACTGCAACATCCCGGCCGGAAACCCCGTCAACAACACGTAGCCATTTTCCCACGTGGGAAACTGCCTCCATGACGCAGCCAGGACCGTGGGGACCCCCGCCGCCCGACCAGCCCCAGTACTACGGTGCGCCGCAATACGTTCCGGGCTTTCCGCCACCGAAGAAGTCCCGCACCGGCTGGGTGATGTTCGCCGTGATCGCCGTCATCGCGCTGATCGCGGCCGGCGTCGCCGCCGTCATCGTGCTTCGGCACAAGAACGTGCCCGTCGGGGGGGCCGCCGAGACATCGTCCGCTGACTCCGGTCCGACGCCGCTGCGCTCGATCCGCCTCGCGGCGCCCAACGTCGTCACCAAGCCGGGCAGCTCCGAGCCGAAGGCCACGCTCACGGTCTACGAGGACTTCCTGTGCCCGTTCTGCGGCCGGTTCGAGCAGGTCTACGGCCCGACCATCGGCAAGCTGATCACCGACGGCCGCGTCGCCGTGGACTACACCATGGTTTCGATCCTGGGCCGTGGCGACCTGACGTCGTACTCGGTACGGGCCGGCGCGGCGGCGTACTGCGTGGCCGACGCCGACACCGCGGCGTTCCAGCGATTCCATGCCGCGCTGTTCGCGCATCAACCCGACGAGTCGGCGCAGACGTTCCCGGCCGACGACGAGCTGGTCGAACAGGCGAAGAAGACCGGCGCCCCGGATTCGGTCGCCGATTGCATCACCGGCGGCAAGTACCGCGACATGGTCAACAGCGCGGTGAAGAGCTCGGGCATCAGCTCGACGCCGACGGTCCTGCTCAACGGCACCGATATCGGGGACGCCGTGCTGCTGCATCCCGATCCGCAGGCGCTGCTGGACCAGCTCAAGAACGTCTCAGGGTGACCTGGCACACTCGGTGCCGACCAGCTGTACGTCGGGGCAATTCCCCCGACCGTGACGAGGAGGGCTTCGGCGGTGCCGACGAATGAACAACGGCGGGAGACCGCCAAGCGCAAGCTGGAACGGCAGTTGGAGCGCCGGGCCGAGAAGGCCCGCAAGCAGCGCATCATCACCATCGCCGCGTCGGTGGTCGCGGTGCTCGCGGTGATCGGCGGCGCCGTCTTTGGTGTCATCTACCTCAACAAGGACTCCGACTCCTCGTCGGCGACGGCCTCGGCATCGACCGAGAGCTCGACCGCCCCGGCGCAGAACCCGCCCGCCGACGGCAAGCTGCCGCCGTTCGTGGCGCCCGCCGGCCTCGGTGAGAACTGCCAGTACCCGGCGTCGTCGGAGCAGGCCAGCAAGAAGGTCAACCCGCCGCGCACCGGCAAGATCCCGACCACCCCGCCGACGGTGACGGCCAGCATGAGCACCAATCAGGGCAACCTGGGCCTGACGCTGGACAACGCCAAGGCGCCGTGCACCGTCAACAGCTTCGCCAGCCTGGCGCAGCAGGGCTACTTCAACGACACCCCCTGCCACCGGCTCACCAAGGGCGGCCTGGACGTCCTGCAGTGCGGTGACCCGACGGGCTCCGGCATGGGCGGCCCCGGCTACCAGTTCGCCAACGAGTACCCGACGAACCAGTACCAGCCCGACAGCCCCGCGCTGAGCCAGCCGGTCGTCTACCCGCGCGGCACGCTCGCGATGGCCAACGCCGGCCCGAACACCAACGGCAGCCAGTTCTTCCTGGTCTACCAGGATTCGCAGCTGCCTCCGGGCTACACCGCGTTCGGCACCGTCGACGCGACCGGCCTGGCCACCCTGGACAAGATCGCCCAGAACGGCATCGAGGGCGGCGGCGGCGACGGCAAGCCCGCGCAGCCGGTCACGGTGAAGTACATCCAGCTCGACTGACAGTTCACGAAGAAGGCCCGGTCACCACGGTGACCGGGCCTTCTTCGTGTTAGGCCCTGCGCGGACCCGGCAGCGGTGGAATCATGCGGATCGTGGCGAACACCAAACCGCAGACCATCTCGTACCCGGCGCCCGGCTCGCGGCCGAACCGCCACGACGATGTCGCCGTCGATCCACACGTGATCGTGCTGTTCGGCGCGACCGGCGACCTCGCCAAACGCAAACTGCTGCCAGGTCTGGCCTATCTGGACCAGTCCGAACTGGCACCCGACATCCAGATCGTCGGCACCTCGTTGGAGGACCTGACGATCGACGAGTTCCGCGCGCTGGCCAAGGCCGCGATCGACGAATTCGGCAGCCACCACCTGACCGACGAACAGTGGGAACGGTTCGCCGCGACGCTCACCTACGTCCCGCAGAGCGCCGGGCCGTCTGGTCTGGCGGCTGCGGTGGCCGCCGCGGAGAAGAAACTGGGCCCGAATGTGCGCCGCCTGCACTATCTTTCGGTACCACCCAAAGCTGCGCGCGCCGTCATCGCGACCCTGGACGAGGCCGGCCTGGTCGAGCGCTCCCGCGTCGTCATGGAGAAGCCGTTCGGGACCGACCTGGCCAGCGCCGTCGAACTCAACAACTTCGTTCACGAAACGTTCGACGAGGCACAGATTTTCCGGATCGACCACTTTCTGGGCAAGGAAGCCGCGCAGAACATCCTGGCGTTCCGGTTCGCCAACGGCCTGTTCGAGCCGATCTGGAATCGCAACTTCATCGACCACATCCAGATCGACATTCCCGAGATGCTCGGGCTGGATGCCCGCGCCAACTTCTACGAGAGCACCGGCGCCTACAAGGACATGGTGGTCACCCACCTGTTCCAGGTGATGGCGTTCGTGGTGATGGAGCCGCCGACGGCGCTGGAACCGCGCGCCATCAGCGAGGAGAAGAACAAGGTCTTCCGGTCCATGCTGCCGGTGAAGGTGTCCGACGTCGTCCGTGGGCAGTTCACCGGCTACCGCGAACTCGAGGGCGTGGCAAGGGATTCCGATACGGAGACATTCATCGCCTTGAAGGTCGGCATCGACAACTGGCGCTGGGCCGGCGTGCCGATCTACCTACGCACCGGCAAGAAGATGGCCGAGGGCATGCGCATCATCTCGATCGCCTTCAAGGAGGCGCCGCGCACCATGTTCCCGTCGGGTTCGGGCGTCGGTTCCCAGGGACCCGACCACCTGACCTTCGACCTGGCCGACAACTCGAAGGTGTCACTGTCGTTCTACGGCAAGCGGCCCGGGCCGGGCATGAAGCTCGAGAAGCTTTCGATGCAGTTCTCGGCCACCGAGGCCGACGGCGCCGACCAGGTACTGGAGGCCTACGAGCGGTTGATCCTCGACGCCATGCGCGGCGACCACACACTGTTCACCACTGCCGAGGGCATCGAGTCCCTGTGGGCGAATTCGGCTGCGCTGCTGGCGGATCCGCCGCCGGTCAAGAACTACCAGCCCGGTACCTGGGGCCCCAACGCCATCCACCAACTGATCGCGCCCAACGCCTGGCGGCTGCCGTTCGAACGGGGTTGGCGCGAGGCCAAGAAGAAGTAGCTGCTACGGCCGCGGCGCCGCGGCCGCCTGCTCGAGCTGCAGGATGGCCGCGTCGACCATGGTCTGGATGATTTCGCAGGTGCTGAAATCGCTCATCCACAGATGCGGCGTGTCGGTGCGGTGCAGCATCGCAACGCCGTGCAGCGCGACCGACAGCGCCGCGGCCACCCGCTTCGCGTCGGGCCCCGGCTCGGAGTCTGGGTCCATGCCGCCGGCGGCCAACAGGCCGCGCGTCACGACCTCGAGCGCCTGGCGCGCCGACGGGGTGATCTCGTCGACCTTGACCATCAGGACGTATCGCAACGGAAAGCGTTGGGCGAACGCGACATACGCACGGCAGCCGAGCAGTAGGCGCTCTCGCCGCGTCTTGCCGCTCTGCACCTGCTCGGCGATGTCCTGGTTCACCTGATCCCAGCTCAGCTCCGCCACTGCGGCCAGCACGTCCTCGCGACTGTCGAAATGGGCGTACACCGACATGTTCGAGATGCCGGCTTCACGCGCGATGCTCCGCAACGACACCTCGTTCGTGGACTCCGATGAGTCGACGACCCGGATCGCGGCGGCCAGGATTTCGTCGCGCAGCAGCGCGCCCTGCCCTCGCACATTCCGCTGCCGTGTCGAGCCCGCCATGCCTTCACCCTAATCGTCGTCGTGACGAGGTGTGATGGTCGCCACCGCCCGTAACTATACATGCGTATATATACAGTCGTATGGTGCTCGTCATGAACTGGTTGCTCAAGACCGCGCGGCGCGGCTGGGTGCTGCTGACGGTTGTCGGGGTCGTCACGGTCGGCGGTTTCGTCATCGACCGCTTCCACGGCGTGTTCGGCAGCCAGCATTCCGCCGAAACCCGCACGGACAACATCGTTTCGACCATCCCGAAGTACGTGACGTACGAAGTGGACGGACCCTCCGACACCAGCGGGATGATCAGCTACGTCGACGAGCGGGCCCAGCCGCAACGCGAGCGCTTCACCTCACTGCCCTGGTCGAAAACCCTGACCACCACGGTGCCGAGCGTGTTCGCCAACCTCGTCGCACAGGGCGACAGCAGCCGACTGACCTGCCGCATCACGGTCAATGGCGAGCTGCGTGACCATCAGTCATCCGACGGCGCTTCGGCGACCACGTTCTGCCTGGTGAAGGCAGCATGAGCGGCCAGCACAGCAGCCGGGGCCGCTATCCCCGGCTGATCCGCATCCTGTCGGTGCCGATCATCCTGATCTGGCTGGCAGCCACCGCGGCCACCAACCTGCTGGTGCCCAAACTCGAGGTCGTCGGCGCGAACAACGCCGTGTCGCTCTCCCCGCAGGACGCTCCATCGGTCATCGCGACCAAACACATCGGCACCACATTCGGCGAATTCGATTCCGACAGCGTGCTGATGATCATCATCGAGTCGGATCAGGCGCTCGGCAACACCGCACGGCAGTACTACGGCGACCTGGTGCACCAGCTCCAGCAGGACACCGCACACATCGAGCACGTGCAGGACTTCTGGGGCGACCGCATCACCTCGGCCGGATCCGAGAGCGAGGACCACAAGGCGGCCTACGTCCAGGTGAACCTGCGCGGTGACCAAGGGTCCACCGAGGGTGTCGAATCCGTGGATGCGGTGCGGCACATCGTCGACCGCAGCCATCCGCCGGCCGGGGTCAAGGCGTTCGTCACCGGCCAGGCCGCCCTGGTCGCCGACACCAACGAGGCCGGCGACAAGAGCATGGTCAAGATGACGGTCGTGACGCTCGTCGTCATCGCGTTGATGCTGCTGGTCGTATACCGCTCCATCGCAACGACATTCATCGCGCTCCTGGTCGTACTGACCGAGATGAGCATGGCCCGCGGGCTGGTCGCCGTCCTCGGTAATGCCCAGTTGATCAGTCTGTCGACCTTCGCCGTCAGCGTGCTGACCGCGCTCGCGATCGCCGCCGGCACCGACTACTGGATATTCCTGGTCGGCCGCTATCACGAGGCCCGCAATGCCGGCGAGGACCGGGAAACCGCCTATTACTCAACGTTTTCCAGCGTCTACCACGTGATCCTCGGCTCCGGCCTGACCATCGCCGGCGCCATGATGTGCCTGCTGTTCACCCGGCTGAACTACTTCAACACCCTCGCGCTGCCGTGTGCGACCGCGATGACCGTCATCCTGGTCATGGCGCTGACCTTCGCACCCGCCGTGATGGTGGTCAGCACCCACTTCGGGCTGCTGGACCCCAAGCGTGCCAACAAGACCCGCGGCTGGCGCCGGGTCGGCACCGCCGTGGTCCGGTGGCCCGGGCCCATCCTGGTCGCGGCCACCGCCGCCGCGCTGGTCGGCGTGCTGGCATTGCCCGGATACCGCACCAACTACGACAACCGCTTCTACGTACCGAAAGACGTGCCGTCCAACATCGGCTATGCCGCGGCCGAAGAGCATTTCACCTCCGCGCGGATGAACCCCGACATGTTGATGGTCGAGGCCGATCACGACCTGCGGAACTCCCGGGACATGCTGGTGCTGGACCGGATCGCGAAGAACATCTTCCGGGTTCCGGGTATCGCCCGGGTGCAGAGCATCACGCGCCCGCTCGGCCCACCGATGGAACACGGCTCGGTGCCGTTCCAGATCAGCGCGCAGGCCGTCTCGATGAACGAGAACCTGCAGTTCCTGAAGGCCCGCCTCGGCGACGTGCAGACCATGACCGACCACCTCACCTCGATGATCGGCATCATGCGGCACATGCACGACCTCAGCGTGCAGCTGGCCGATGCCACGCATGCCGGAGATGTTGCCGCGCAGGACATGTCGGCGACCACCGCCGAGTTGCGGGACCAGATCGCCGATTTCGACGACTTCTTCCGGCCGCTGCGGAACTACTTCTACTGGGAGCCGCACTGCTTCGACATTCCGGTCTGTCACGCGATGCGCTCGGTGTTCGACGCCACCGACGGCTTCGACCGGCTGGCCGACAACACCAGGGCACTGTCGGACGCCATGGGCAAGCTCGACGTGGTGACGCCGCAGATCGCCGCCCAGCTGCCACCCCTGATCAGCCTGTCCACGGACGTCCGCAACCTGATGCAGACCATGCGCAGCACTTTCGACGGCATGGTCACCCAGATGGAACGCATGACCGACACCGCTGCGGCCATGGGTCAGACGTTCGACGACGCGAAGAACGACGACATGTTCTACCTGCCGCCAGAAGCGTTCAGCAGCCCCGACTTTCAGCGCGGCATGGAACTGATGCTCTCCCCCGACGGCAAGGCGGCCCGCTTCATCGTCACTCATGACGTTGATCCCGCAACCCTGGAGGGCATTTCGCACGTCGATGCCGAACTGCAGGCCGCCAAGGAGGCCGTCAAGGGCACGCCGCTGGCCGGCGCGAAGTTCTATCTGGGCGGTACCGCCGCGACCTACAAGGACATCCAGCAGGGCGCGCACTACGACCTGCTGATCGCCGCCCTCGCCGCCATCATCCTGATCTTCGTGGTGATGCTGCTGATCACCCGGGCCCTGGTCGCGTCGATCGTCATCGTCGGCACCGTGGTGCTGTCGCTGGCCGCGTCGTTCGGTCTGTCGGTGCTGATCTGGCAGTACTTCCTGGGCATCGAGTTGCAGTGGCTGGTGATCGCCATGTCGGTCATCGTCCTGCTGGCCGTCGGCTCCGACTACAACCTGCTGGTGGTGTCCCGCTTCAAGGAGGAGATCAGCGCCGGCCTGCGCACCGGACTGATCCGTGCCACCGGCGCCACCGGTGGCGTCGTCACCGCCGCCGGCCTGGTGTTCGCGTTCACCATGATCTCGATGATCGCGAGCGATCTGCGGTCGGTCGGCCAGATCGGCACCACGATCGGACTCGGCCTGCTGTTCGACACCTTCGTGGTGCGCTCCCTGATCACCCCGTCGATCGCGGCACTGCTCGGACGCTGGTTCTGGTGGCCACTGAAGGTCCGGAGCCGTCCCGCCCGTGCCGCTGAAACCACCAGCACAACACCGGAATTGGAGATGGCATGAAGCTGCGTCCCTTCACCGATCTGACCACTGTCACCGCGATCGACTCCGGTGTGTTCACCGCCAACATCGACGGCAGGTGGACCATCGGCCCCAAGGTGCACGGGGGCTGCATGATGGCGCTGTGCGCCGCCGCCGCTCGCCAGAGTGTTCCCGACGCCGCCGACCTGGCCCCGATTGCGTTGAGCGCCAACTACCTCAACGCGCCCGATCCGGGCGAGGTCCGGCTCAGCACCACGATCCGCAAACGCGGCCGACAGGTGAACCTGGTCGAGGTCGAGCTGTCACAACGCGGCCGGGTCGCCGTCACGTGCTCGGTCACCCTGGGACAACTGGATGCGAAGCCGCCGCGCCATCAGGTGCCGCTGGAAGTCTGCTCCATGACGGTCGAGCCGCCGGCTGATGCGGTACCGGTGACCGCCGACCATCCGCTGGGGCACGTCGTCCACGTCGCGCAGGGCTGCGACATGCGTCTGGACGCGGCAACACCGTTCCTGACCGGCGCCGAAGGCGAGCCTGTCACCCGGATATGGTTGCGTCCCTTTGCCTCCGACGAAGCCGATCCAGATGCGACCTTGCTCTTCGCGCTGATGGCCGGTGACATCACACCGCCGGTCACGATGAACCGCGGACACTTCGGATGGACGCCGACGGTCCAGCTGACCACCTACCTGCGGCGCCGGCCCGCACCCGGATGGCTGCGAGTCATGGCCAGCTCCACCGTCATCGGCGACACCTGGTTCGAGGAGGACCACCTCATCGTCGATGCCAACGGCCAGGTGGTCGTACAGAGTCGCCAAATGGCGATGCTGCCGCTGGGGTCCTGACGATCAATAGACGGACACCGCGTTGTCTGCGACCCAACGCTTTTCGGCGTCCGAGCCCATGGGCGGCGGGATCAAGCCGTTGATCATCCAGAGGTCCTCACTGGTCTCATCGACGTGAAACTCCCAGTGCGGGTTGTCCTGCGCTTCCAAATACGGACCGAGGATCGACTTGATCCAGTGGGCAATGCGGTGGCGATGGTCCTTGTCCGCGGCGCGGCGGGCGATGTGGTCGATGACCACCCGCAGCCCGACGTCGGTCTGCTCACCACCGACATACAGGTCACCCGAACGGGTTTCGTTGAAGATGACCACGACGTAGAACCGCGGAAGCCCCGCTTTCTCGTAATGATCGGTGATGCTGCGCGCCAGCGCACGTTTGTCCTCGGCGGTGAAGAAGTCCGGCGTGTGGTGAATGGTCCACAGCGGCATGCCGTCAGACCGCCATCGCGAAGGTCAGGTTCTCCACCGGACCCGACAACGCCGACTTGACACCCACCGACACTTCATCGGCCAGGACCTCGACCGCACCCGCTTCAAGTCCGTCGATGATGCGGGTCGCGATGTCCACCGCCGTCGTCTTCGGACCCGGGATATCGGCGACCATGTCGGTCTCGATCAGCCCGGCGTGCACCCCGACCACCTGCGTGCCTTGTGCCGCCAGCTCGCCGCGCAGCGAGTTGGTGACCGACCAGATCGCGGCCTTCGAGGCGCCGTACGCCGCGCTTCCGGCCACCCAGGACAACACCGAATGCATGTTGATCAGGGCGCCACCGCCGTTGGCCGCCAGAATCGGAGCGAAGGCCCGAGCCACTCGCAGCGGCCCGAAGACGTTGATATCGAAGGTCGCCTCGATATCGTCGAAACCGCCGGTCAGCAGCGAACCGGGCAACAGGATGCCCGCGTTGTTGAAGATGATCTCGGCATCCGGCGCGAGCTCGGCGAACGCGGAAACCGATGCCTCCGAACGCACTTCGAGCTCGACCGGGACCACTTCGGGGCGCTCATCGGTGAACGGCGACCGGCCCGTCGAATAGACCTTGCGCGCTCCCCTGGCCAGAAGTTCGTCGACGAGTGCGGCGCCCAGACCCCGCCGTCCGCCGGTCACCACGACCACCTTGCCTGCCACTGCGACCATCTGAAGCTCCCTTGCTGAATAACGATGACGTTACTAAGATGGAAGCACGGATATCTGAGTAACGCAAGCGTTATCCAAAAAGAGGGTGTGATGGAGTTCGAGGAAAGACTGCGCGACCGCCAGTGGTCGATCAAGGACGGCTGCTCGGTGGCCAAGCTGCTGGACCTGCTCAGCACCAAGACCGTTTTTCTCGCTGTCCGCGAAAGCCTTTTCGGTACAACGCGATTCGAAGACTTCGTCGAGCGGATCGGAACGTCCGCACCCGCGGTGTCACGCGCGCTCAAACAACTCGAGGCCGCACAACTGATGGTGCGGGTGCCCTATCAGGAGCCCGGCAAGCGCGCGCGGGACGAATACCGGCTGACCGAGGCCGGCGAAGACCTCCTGCCGGTGTACCTGGCGATGAGTCAGTGGGGCGACAAGCATCTGCAGAAGGGCGGACGCGGTCCGTTGTGCTTCGTCGACCGGGAGTCGGGCAACCGGGTTGGCGTGATCGTCACTGATGATCCAAATGCTGCCACCGTTTCCGCAGGTGACATCGAGATCCGGCTGAATCGGTCGTGAGCTTTGCCCATTCCGGAATCAGCAACCATCGCGTCACCGTTGGAGATGAAATGACAGCGCACCCCTTCACGGACCTCACCACCGTCACCGCGGTCGGTGACGGCACCTTCACCGCCACCATCGACCCGGTGTGGACGATCGGCCCGAAGGTGCATGGGGGCTGCATGATGGCGGTGTGTGCCGCGGCCGCGCAGCAGGCCATCGGTGCAGAATCCGACCTGGCACCTGTCGCCGTGAGCGCCAACTACCTGAATGCGCCGGACCCCGGCGAGGTGCAGCTGACGACAACGGTCCGCAAGCATGGGCGCCAGGTCGCCCTGGTCGATGTCCAGCTGTCGCAGAACGGTCGCGCAGCGGTCAGCTGCGCGGTGACGCTCGGACCGCTGGACGCCAAGCCGCCGCGCCATCAGGAATCGCTCGAGGTGTCCTACCTGCCGGTGGAACCACCTGCGGATGCTGTACCGGTGACCGGTGGCCATGCGGTCGGTGCGATCGTCCACGTGGCACAGGGGTGCGAGTTCCTGCTCGACGCAGCGACGCCGTTCCTGTCCGGCGAGGAGGGCGACCCCGTCAACCGAATGTGGTTGCGGCCCTTCGCCGACGACGAGGCCAATCCCGACACCGCCCTGCTGTTCGCGCTGATGGCAGGCGACATCACTCCCCCGGTCACCATGAATCAGGGACACTTCGGCTGGACGCCCACCGTGCAGCTCACCACGTACGTGCGACGGCGGCCGGCGCCGGGATGGCTGCGGGTGCAGGCCAGTTCGACCGTGGTCGGCGAGACGTGGTTCGAGGAGGACCACGTCATCCTGGACTCCACCGGCCAGGTGGTCGTCCAGAGCCGGCAGCTCGCGATGCTGCCGCGCGGTTAGGCGCCCAGTTCCACCAGCTGGGCGTCACCCTGGATCGTCGAGAACTGTTGCCACCACACCCAATCGGTGATCGCTGCCCGCAGGTCGGCCGCGTACGGCGCGGTGTACGCGCGGTACAGCGCCGCCGACTCCTGCAGGCGGCCGTAGGCAGCCAGCTTCTCGAGGTGTGCCGTCCGATACGTCTCGCCCGTCGTCTGCATCAGCGGGCGGATCGATTCCATCCATGCCTTGCCGATGGCCGCGGGGTCCGGCGGGACCAGCTGAACCGGCTGCGGCGGCAACGCTTCATGCAGCTGCGCGTCCGGCCACCCCGCGAGCTTCGCGGCGGCCTCGGGAGCGATGACCTCCAAGCGGGTGCGGCCCTTCATCAGGCCGTCCGTCGGAATGTCCTCGGGCGGAATGACTCTCGTCTGCAGGCTGCCGGCGAACGGCTGCACTTCCTGCTCGGTGCCGATGATCACCTTGAGCGTCTTCTCATGGAAGGTGCACCACGCCTGCAGGGCGACGAACGGCTCGCGGACCCACCGGCCGCGCTGGCCGGCCGGGATGCGCTCGTCAGCGCTGACGAAGATCACCTGCGACGGTAGGCACATGCCGTCCGGAATGAACGACACCCCATAGGAATTCGCGGCGATGATCTCGCCGTCGGTCGTCACGCCCACCGCCCACACGAAGTTCCACGCCATAGCCGGGATCGACGGCGGCGCGTGCAATGCCGCCGCGATTCGCTCGGCGAACTGCACATCCGCGTCACCCGCGGACTTGCGCACCAGACCGGCCCGCGCCGCGGCAGCCATCGCGTCACGTTCGGCGCGCGCCGCCGTCACCGGGATCGGCGCCGCGGCAGCGGCGTTCTGCTGCTGGTTGGTCGACATCGGCGCGACGCCCGGACCACCCGGACCACCGGCACCTGCGCCGGGTTGCGCGACCGGCGCGGCCGGCGACGGCGTCGGTGCCGGGCCCAGCGGGGCGGCCGGTGCGGCGCCGGCGGGTGTGCCGGTCGGCGCGGCGGCACTTGCCGCGCCGGCTGCCTGAGTCACTGGTGCCGCACCCGCGCCGCCGGTGCCTGTCGCCGCCCCACTTGCAGCGGCCGGAGTGCCCGACGCTGCGCCCGTCTGGGTGGCGGGTTCGGGCGTCGTGAGTGGAACAGCATTCGCCGCCGCGGACAACGGTTGAGTCGGCAGTTGGCCGAACGGGTTCTTCGGAGCCTGCGGGCCTTGGGCTTGCTGACCGGTTGGCTGGCCGGCGCCTTGGCCAGTTCCTTGGCCTGTGCCTTGGCCTGTGCCCTGGCCTGTGCCCTGGCCGGTCGGGGCGCTTGACGACGGGCTGCCAGACGTCGACGTGCCAACCGACGAAGTTGATGGCGCGCCGGTCGGAGTTGCCCCTGGCGGCATCGGACGCGATCCCGGTGATCCCATTGCCGTGTTGATGCCAGCAGCAGGTGCCGGTGCGCCCGATGCGTCAGGGTTTGCGGGCGTCTGCGGTACGTTCACTTGAGGAGTCGCGGGCTTCGCGGGCGCAGCATCCTTCGTTCCTCCACCACCGCGGGCCGGATCAGACGTGCCCGCGTTGGCCGCCAATTGTGAGGGCGAAGGACCGTCCCCGGCGCCGTCCTTCGCTCCTCCACCACCACGGGGCGGGTCGGATGTACCGGCATTGGCCAATTGCGAGGGCGACGGACCTCCCCCGGCGGCGTCCTTCATTCCTCCGGCGCCCTGCCCACCGCCACCTCCGGTCGAAGGTGGCCCCGGTGGCTGCCCGACCTGAGGAGTGCCGGGGGAGCCAGGACTACCCACTGGTGGAGGAGATACCGGCCCAGGCACCCTGCCGTCCGCGCCGGGTGTACCGGCCGGAACGCTCAATTCCTGGGCCAGGGCAGTTGCACACTTAGCCACCGCGGCGGTGTTTTCGGCTAGACCCAGGGCCTTCATCGTCTCAATCATTTTGGTGAACAGAGCCGCCGAGTTGAAAAACGCATTTGCCGCGGCTGTATCACCAGATTGATTCGCCGCATGTGCAGCCGCCAGCATGTTCTTAGACGCTTGCTCGAACTGTAGACACGCCTGCTGAATAAGCTCGGCAGTTCGATTCACCTCGTTCTTGGTCTGCACTACCGCAGACTCGGCGCGGAAGACTTTTCTCGCAGCGTCGTATGCGGCTTTGCATGCGTCCCCATACGAGCCTAGAACGCCGGTGGCTGCAGCTTGCGCAAGCCGACCGGCCTCCCCCTCCCAGTCGGATAACTGCATCCGCTGGTGCGCATGGTGTGGAATCAGCTCCCCATCGAGGTGGTCGCCCAACGCCATGAGTCTCACGGCAATGTCATTGAGCGCATTCTCATCGATGTCCGGGAATGCCGGTGGAACGACGGTGGCCTCGCCGTACTTACCGCCTTGATAGCGCTCAATTGGTGCCATCCTAAATCACCATTCGGTTGAATACACCGCAGGAGTCATCATGAGAAAAATCAAAGATTCACTAGCAGACAAACGCCGGTCGTCAAATACGTACGAGAGCATGTGATTTTCACTCCTAACCGGTAATGGCATCGCAAGCAGCCAGAACAATTCCAGGCGACATTTGACCCGCGAGGTAGATACTCGAATCGTTCGGTTGGTAAGTCGGCAAAGCCTCAATATATGTACGCCTATACTGGACCCCCAACAGGATCAAATCCTGGACAATCGCGTTAGGACTCCGCTGCGCCAGCTCCTCGAGTGCACTGGCGGTCGAACTCATGACCGCCACGACCATAGTGGTGAGAGATTCCTGCTCCGGCGACCAATTGCCCGCCGGTATTTTCGGA
Organism: Mycobacterium toneyamaense; assembly: GCF_055384815.1. NCBI lineage: Bacteria > Bacillati > Actinomycetota > Actinomycetes > Mycobacteriales > Mycobacteriaceae > Mycobacterium > Mycobacterium toneyamaense. The sequence goes on along the minus strand of NZ_AP040333.1, from coordinate 2,814,015 downwards.
TCGGTATTCAACCATTTCTTAAAATCCGGGTTCTGCAATAATTGGTCGAGAGTAGGGCCGAGGTCCCGACATACCGGGTCAGGGGATTCAAACATTCTTTGCGGATTAGACGGGACTCCGACCGGCGCAATCGACTTGGGCGGAGCCAGCGCAGGAATCAACGAGGCTCGTGCGGCGGCAGCCCCTGAAAACACAGCGCTACAAATATGCCCGATAACGTTTCCAGCAGTAGAGGTCGCCTGTGCCAGATTGTCATCTACCGGACGATATGCGTCCAGTTTGGAAATGCTATCCGCGTAAGCGCGCGCATACACGATGAACTGACCGTATAACTCCCGCATAACGCGGTGTGTAGTCATTTTTGCCAACGGTACTGCTTGATCCGCAACCGTGCGCATGACTTTTGCAACCGCTTCATACTGCGCGCGCACCTCCGGTGTCCAGGCAGACGCGGGCAAGGACTGATCTCTCTGTGCCCAACCGTTGCGTCCAGCCGCGGCGAACGTTGCCTGAATCGGTGTCCACGGCGCACACGAGGGGTCCTCGGTGATGATCCCGACCGGACCGGTGTCATTGGCACTCGCGACATCGGACGGCGCAGCTGAGGTCTTGGTGCCGCCGCCCTTGCCGTCACCGCTGTTCTTCGTGCACGACACTGCGACTACGGCCGTCACCGCGATGACCGCCACCAACGATACCGCCCCGATGGCCCACTTGGCGGCGCCGCCCTTCTTCGGCGGAACCGGAGCCGGCCACGGCTGCTGCGGGCCCCACTGCCCACCCGGTCCTGGCTGGCCCGGCCGGCCACCCGGCTGCTGCGGCGGGGGCGCACCCCACGTCGGCGGTTGCGTCACAGATCGCCCTCCCTCAGAAACTCAACGCAAAACAGTCAAGACCGAAAATTACACATCGACCGCAGGGTTTGCGGCGTGGCGCCCCGACCGCGGCGCAGGCTTGGAAGGCGGCACCGGCGCGGCCGGGCCGCTGCTGGGCCCGGCAGCGGCGTGCTTCTTGTCGGCCTCGCGGTCCTTGTTTTCCTCAGGCTTCTCGTCCCGCTTCTCCTCGCGGGCCTTCTCGTCGCCCGGCTTGCGCTCCTCCGGCTTGAGCTGTTGACCGGCAGCACCACCGACTCCCCCGGTACCTGCGTCTGCCGGCTTGGCCCCGTCTTTACCGGCCTGTCCGGCGAGCTGCTGGACCTGCTGTCCGATCTGCTGTGCCGCCTGCATCGCGGTCTGCGGAACCGAGCCGAGTGCCTGCATGGCCTGCGCGGGCGCCTGGAAGGCCTGCATCGCCATGCCCATCATCTGGCCAAACTGGCCCATTCCACCGTCGGCACCGCCGCCAACTTTGCCCGCGGCGGATGCGGGATTGAGGCTGTCGCCGGCGGCCTTCTGGATCGTCTGCCCGCCGGCATCGTCAGCGTTCTGATAAGCGCTCTTGGCCGACGAGACCTTGCCCGCAAAGGCCTGATCTTCCGCCTGCGCAGCGGCGACCTTCTCGTTGGCGCCGTCGACCAATCCTGGGATATACGACGAGAGCATCAAGCTGACCGGATCACCGTGTGCAGGAAGATGCACCCAACCCAGGGGCGGCACCGAAGCCGCCGACCACGACAAGGTCTCCAGGTCGATCTTCAACTCACCGCTCAACGCGTCCACCCCCACATCTGGACAGTCCCGCATCTGAGATTACCCGCACCACCAACCCCAGTCCTGCACCAATCTTGCGCAGCGCTGGGTACGAGTTTGCTCAAGTCACGAGCGACAGCGGAAAAGCGCGCTAGGCGGCCGAAGTCACGCGGTAGACGTCGTACACGCCTTCGACGTTGCGCACCACGTTCAGCACGTGTCCGAGGTGCTTCGGGTCGCCCATTTCAAAAGTGAAGCGGCTGATCGCAACTCGATCGTTGGACGTGGTGACCGATGCCGACAGGATGTTGACCTTCTCGTCCGCCAGCACGCGGGTGACGTCGGACAGCAGACGGTGCCGGTCCAGCGCCTCGACCTGAATGGCCACCAGGAACACCGACGACGGCGACGGCGCCCACTTCACGTCGATGATGCGCTCGGCCTGCTGCTGCAGCGACGCGGCGTTAGTGCAGTCGGTCCGGTGCACGCTGACGCCACCGCCGCGGGTCACGAACCCCATGATGTTGTCGCCGGGCACCGGCGTGCAACACTTGGCGAGCTTGCACAGCACCCCGGGCGCACCTGGAACCGCCACGCCCACATCGTCATTCGTACGGCGCCGCACCGGCATGGTGGCCGGCGTCGACCGTTCGGCGATCTCGTCGGCAGCGTCGTCGTCACCACCGAGCGTGGCCACCAACCGCTGCACGACGTGCCGGGCCGAGACATGTCCCTCACCGACGGCGGTGTACAGCGCCGAGACGTCCGCGTAGCGCAGTTCGCGCGCGAGCGCGGCCATCAGTTCGGCGTTCATCAACCGCTGCAACGGCATTCCGCCGCGGCGCACCTCGCGGGCGATGGCGTCCTTGCCGGTCTCCAGCGCCTCTTCACGCCGCTCTTTGGCGAACCACTGCCGGATCTTGGCCTTGGCGCGCGGCGACACCACGAACGTCTGCCAGTCGCGCGACGGACCGGCGTTCTGCGCCTTGGAGGTGAAAACCTCGACCACTTCACCGTTTTCGAGCTTGCGCTCCAGCGCCACCAGGCGGCCGTTGACGCGGGCGCCGATACAGCGGTGTCCGACCTCGGTGTGCACGGCATACGCGAAGTCGACGGGTGTGGAACCGGCCGGCAGCGTGATCACGTCACCCTTGGGCGTGAACACGAAGATCTCCTGCACGGCAAGGTCGTAACGCAGCGACTCGAGGAACTCGCCCGGGTCGGCCGCCTCACGCTGCCAGTCGAGCAGCTGGCGCATCCACGCCATGTCGTCGATCTCGGTGGCATGTCCGCCCGCGGGTAACCCGTTGCGGCCCTTGGCTTCCTTGTACCGCCAGTGCGCGGCGATGCCGTACTCGGCGGTGCGGTGCATGTCGATGGTGCGGATCTGCACTTCCAGCGGCTTGCCCTCCGGGCCGACGACCGTCGTGTGCAACGACTGGTAGACACCGAAACGCGGCTGCGCGATGTAGTCCTTGAACCGCCCGGCCATCGGCTGCCACAGCGAGTGCACGACGCCGACCGCGGCGTAACAGTCGCGGATCTCGTCGCAGAGAATGCGGACACCGACCAGGTCGTGGATGTCGTCGAAGTCGCGGCCCTTGACGATCATCTTCTGGTAGATGGACCAGTAGTGCTTGGGCCGCCCTTCAACGGTCGCGTTGATCTTCATGGCCTGCAGCGAATTGGCGATCTCGGCACGCACCTTGGCCAGGTAAGTGTCACGCGACGGCGCCCGGTCGGCGACCAGCCGCACGATCTCCTCGTACCGTTTGGGGTGCAGGATCGCGAAGGACAGGTCCTCGAGCTCCCACTTGACGGTCGCCATACCGAGCCGATGGGCAAGAGGCGCAATCACTTCGAGCGTCTCGCGCGCCTTCCGGGCCTGCTTCTCCGGCGGCAGGAACCGCATGGTGCGCATATTGTGCAGCCGGTCGGCGACTTTGATCACCAGCACGCGCGGATCGCGCGCCATGGCGATGATCATCTTGCGGATGGTCTCGGCCTCGGCCGCCGAGCCCAGCACCACTTTGTCCAGCTTGGTGACGCCGTCGACCAGATGACCGACCTCGGTGCCGAACTCGGCAGTGAGCGCCTCGAGCGTGTAGCCCGTGTCCTCGACGGTGTCGTGCAGCAGCGCGGCGACGAGCGTCGTGGTGTCCATGCCGAGCTCGGCGAGGATGTTGGCGACAGCCAGCGGATGGGTGATGTACGGATCACCGGACTTGCGCAACTGCGGCGCGTGCCGCTCCTCGGCAATCTCGTAGGCACGCTGCAGGATCGCCAGGTCGGCCTTGGGGTAGTACTCGCGGTGCACCGCGACGAGCGGCTCGAGGACGGGATTGACCAGGCTGCGCTGGGCGGTCATGCGGCGGGCGAGCCGGGCACGGACACGGCGGGACGCGCTGACGGTGCCCTTGGCCGCTTCCAGTGACGCCGCCTGCGGCGGCTCGGGCGGCGCCGACTGGACCTGCGTCACCTTGTCGTCAGCCAACGCCGCACACCTCCTACACCTGGTTTGTCGAGAATAGCTCCTCAGACGACGTACAGGCTGGTGACCGGCAACGGTTCCAGCACAGCGCGTCCACCGAGGCCGTTCAGTTCAAGCACCACCGCGGCCGCGGTCACCGTCGCACCTGCCGCCTGCAGCAGCCGGACCGTCGCAGCAACCGTTCCACCGGTGGCGAGCACGTCGTCTATCACGACAACGCGCCGGCCGGTCAGATCGATCCCATCGGCGGGAATCTCCAGCGTGGCGGTGCCGTACTCCAGCGCGTAGGACTGGCTGTGCACCGGCGGCGGCAACTTCCCGCCCTTGCGGACCGCGAGAACTCCGGTACCCAACCGGGTCGCGACCGCGGCACCCAGCAGGAACCCGCGTGCGTCGATACCGGCAACCAGGTCCACACCGTCGGCGGCCTCGGCCAGTACGGCCGTCACCGCGGCAAGCCCGCGGCCGTCGGCGAGCAACGGCGTCAGGTCCTTGAACTGGATGCCCGGCTCCGGGAAGTCCGGCACCTCACGGACCAATTCGGTGAAGAGGGCGTTGAGATCGGTCACTTGCTCCCCCAGCGGTCCATGTTCCAGCCGGCGCCCCACCGCGTGGGGTTGGCGCGCACGAGCGTCAGGTCTTTCGTCACCAGCAGCGTCCGCTGCTGGCGGTACAGCGGCAGCGTCGGCAGGTCGCCCCACAGCACCCCGGCTCCCTCACCGAGCAGGCGCGCCTGTTCCTTGGGGTCGGTGGTCACGGCCAGGGCGGCGATGACGCCGTCGACGCGTTCGTTGGCGTAGCCCGACAGGTCGTTGCCGTTGCCGCTGTGCAGGGCGTACGAATCCACCACCGACGAACCGCTGGAGCCACTGCCCGCGGCTCCCCCGCCACCGGACAGGAGCACGTCGATGTCGTTGGCGCGCAAGCTTTGTGCACCGACCGTCGGCGACGCGATCTCCTGCACGGTGATGCCTGCGGCGGCGCACGACTTGGTGATCGCGGCGACCACCGAGGCCAGCCGGGCATCCGGCCCGCGATACCCCAGCCGCACCGTCAGGGGCTGGCCGCCCGCCGCGGCGCGCGCCCCATCCACGTCGGCGGCGGCGAACTGCCCACTGGCGTCGACGTTTTCGGCCACCGCGAGGGAATCATCCGACGCCGTATTCAGCCGGGCATTGCTGACGTAGACGCCGACCGCGGCGGCGATCGCGTCCCGCGGCGTACACAGCGCGACGGCGCGGCGCGCGGCCGGATCGGCCAGCACACCCTGGGCCGCGAAGATCAGCTGCTGAATGTCATCGGACGCGCTGTCCCTGCGCACGTAGCTCGACGGCACATCGTCCTTGCCGACCACGCCGGCGGCGATGTCGACGACCTCGGCCTTGCCGGACTTGATCCGGCTCGCGATGTCGGCGCCCCGCGGCGCCACCGTGATCTTGCCGATCACCGGCTTGGCGCCCCACCATTTGTCGTTGGCCGCCAACGTGATCGAGCCGTCCTTGGCCACCGACGCGAGCTTGTAGGGGCCGGCCGAGGGGAACTTCTTGAGGTCCGTGTCGGGCTTCAGATCCCAGGTGGTGTTCCAGGCGTCGGCGATCTTGTCGATGGTCGGCGCGTCACCGCTCTGCAGCGCCTTCGTCACGCCGCCGTCGCCGAGACCGAGCGCGTCGTCCAGGACGTGCGCCGGCAGCATCGACGTCGCCGCGAACAGCTGGCCGTAGTCGGTGATGTCGCGGTCGCGGACGAACGTCACCCTGGCGCGCTTCTGCCCCGGGGTGCAGTCGACGACCGCGATGTCGCTGTAGCCGGCGCGGCTGGCCGCGTCGAACGCCGGGAACTGCCCCGACTGCGCCGCCCAGGCCAGCACCATGTCGTCACACGTGACCGGCTTGCCGTCGGAGTAGACGGCGCTGTCGTTGATCTTGTAGTCGAGCGTCAGTGGCGCCCGGCCCATCACCGAAACGGTGCCGAAGTCACGATCGGCGACCACCTGCCCGTCGGGCCCGCGATAGTTGAACCCCGTCTGTACCCGCGAAAATGCTTGCGGCGCACCGGAAGCCGCGCCGACGACCGACGCGGTGTTGTAGGTGGGCAGCGCGCCGTCGACGATGTAGTCGACGGCGTCAGCCGAACTGTCACAACCGGACAGGCCGAAACCGGCCACCAACATCACCGCACCGGCCAAGGCGGTTCGGCGGAACCGGGCGGGCATCGAGGGCTAGCCCCGGGTGCGCTTACCCGACGGCTTACCGGTGGGCCGCAACGGCTTGGCCCCCGGCGCCGGCTTTTCCGGTGCGTTCACCGCACCGACGGTGACCTCGTCGCCACCGGTGACGCCGCGCTCGATCGACGACTTGCGGCGGTTGAGCACCCGGCGGGTGTGGTTCTTCACCAGGTCGGTGCGCTCGCGCATCGACACCAGCAGCGGGGTGGCGAAGAAGATCGACGAGTAGGTACCGACGATGACACCGACCAGCTGGACCAGCGCCAGGTCCTTGAGCGTGCCCACGCCCAGCAGCCACACCGCGACCACCATCAGCGAGATGATCGGCAGCGCCGAGATGAGGCTGGTGTTGATGGACCGCATGAAGGTCTGGTTGACCGCCAGGTTGGCCTGCTCGGCGAACGTCCGGCGGGTGGTGTGCTCGAAGCCGTGGGTGTTCTCCTCGACCTTGTCGAACACGATCACGGTGTCGTAGAGCGAGAAGCCGAGGATGGTCAACAGACCGATCACGGTGGCCGGCGTGACCTCGAACCCGACGAGCGAGTACACACCCGCCGTGCTGAGCAGGTCGAAGGCCAGCGAGGCCAGCGCTGCCAGCGCCATGTAGCGCTCGTAGCGGATGGTGATGTAGATCGAGACGATGACGATGAACACCACCAGCGCGATCAGCGCCTTCTTGGTGATCTGATCACCCCAGGTCGACGACACCGCCGAATCGCTGATGACGGCCTTGGACGCCTTGCCGTCCTCGCCCTTCGGCTGGAATGCGTCGAAGAGGGCGTTGCGCACCTTCTCGGTGTCCGCCGTCGACAGGGTCTCCGTGCGGATTTGCAGGGTGGCCGAGTCGCCGTTGCCGACGCGCACCACCGACTCGGGGGCATGGCCGAGCGTCTTGTTGAAGACGTCCTCGACAGCCTGCGGAGTGGCAGTGGTGGACACACCCGCCACCGGCATCGCGATCTTGGTTCCGCCCTCGAAATCGATACCGAAGTTGAAACCGCGGATCAGGATGCTGGCGATCATGACCAGCATGATCACGCCGCTGATCGCGTACCACATACGACGCTTGCCGATGACCTCGAATGCACCGGTACCGGTGTAGAGGCGGACGAAGAATCCGTGCTGCGGCAGGCTGCCGCCCGGCTCGGTGGCGGTGGTTTCCTCGATCTCGGTGGCCGAATCCTCTTCGGCCGCAGCCGATTCGGTCAGCTCCAGGTCGGTGTCGTCAGTTGAGTGCTTCGACATGTCGGTGTTACCCCTGTCCCGTCAGGCTGGCCGCTCGCCGCTCGCGCGCAATCTGCTGCACGGCGCCGAGACCGTTGTACGCAGGCTTGGCCATCCGCGCCGACTTCGACGCCAGGAAGACCAGCGGCCACGTCACCAGGAACACCACCACGATGTCGAGGATCGTGGTCAGGCCCAGGGTGAACGCGAAGCCCTTCACCTGTCCGACAGCCAGGATGTACAGCACCAGGGCAGCCAGGAAGGTGACCGCGTTACCCGAGACGATGGTCTTGCGGGCGCGTGCCCAACCACGTGGCACGGCCGAGCGGAAACTGCGTCCCTCTCGGATCTCGTCCTTGATGCGTTCGAAGAACACCACGAACGAGTCGGCGGTCGTACCGATACCGATGATCAGACCCGCGATACCCGCCAGGTCCAGCGTGTAGTTGATGTACCGGCCCAGGAGCACCAGGATCGCGAACACCATGGCGCCCGACGCGACCAGCGACAGCGCGGTGAGCAGGCCGAGGACCCGGTAGTAGGCCAGCGAGTAGAGCAGCACCAGACCGAGACCGATCAGACCGGCCCACAAGCCGGCGCGCAGCGACGTCAGGCCCAGCGTGGCCGACACCGTCTCCGCCTCCGACGACTCGAACGACAGCGGCAGCGAGCCGTACTTCAGCACGTTGGCCAGGTCTTTCGCCGTCGAGGCGTTGAAGTGGCCGGTGATCTGCGTGCGGCCGCCCGGGATCGCCTCCTGGATGGCCGGCGCGCTGACGACCTGGGAGTCGAGCACGAACGCGGTCTGGGTGCCGATGTTCTTGGCAGTGAAGTCGGCCCACACCTCGGCGGCCTTCTCCTTGAACGTGACGTCGACGACGTACTCGCCCTGCTGCTGGTTCAGACCGGACGACGCGTCCTTGATCTCGTCACCGCTGATGATCGACTTGTCCAGCAGGTAGACCTCTTTGTGGTCCTTGGAGCAGGTCACCAGCGGCAGGTTCGGGTCGTCGTTGCCGGCCAGCACGTCCTGCTGGTCGCAGCGGGTGGCCTGGAACTGCAGAGCCAGCAGCTGGATCTGCGGCTGCGTGCTCTGACGCAGGGCCTTCTCGTCGGCGATGCGCTGGGCCAGTTCGGCCTTGGGGCCGTGCGCTCCCGGCGCGGGCGCGGGGGCACCCGGTGCGGGGACGCCCGGTGCGCCCGGGGCCGGAGCGGCGGGGGCACCCGGTTCAGGTGCACCCGGAGCGGCAGGTGCCGGCGGGGCAGGCGTGGCCGAGGTGTCCGACGGCGCCGGGGTCGGCTCCTCCGGGAAGGGCCGCGGCTGCGGGGCCGGGGCGGGTGCCGGCTCGGTCGAGGCCGGGTGCGCGGGCATGCCCGGCGTCGGCGGGACGACCGGGGCCTCCGGCTCGGCGGGCGCGATCAGCGGCGGCATACCGGGCATGCCGGGCAGACCACCGGGCCCGCCGGGGATGCCACCGGGAGCCGGAGCAGCCGGCGCGGCGGGCTTCGCGGGCTGCGCGCCCTGCGCCGGGATGACGTGCACGACGGGCCGGATGTACAGCCGCGCGGTCTGGCCCAGGTTGCGGGCCTCGCTGCCGTCCTGGCCGGGCACCGTGATGATCAGGTTCGAACCGTCGATCACAACCTCGGAACCCGAGACACCGAGGCCGTTCACACGGGCGCCGATGATCTCCTGGGCCTGGATCAGCGCCTCGCGGGTCGGCGTCGAGCCGTCAGGGGTACGTGCAGTCAGGGTGACCCGGGTACCGCCCTGCAGGTCGATGCCCAGCTTGGGCTTGGCCTGCTTGTCGCCGGTGAGAAACACCAGAAGGTAGGCGCCGATCAGCAGCGCCAGGAACAACGACAAATAGCGGTATGGGTGCACCGGCGCCGAAGACGATGCCACGGTTCTAGGGTCTCCTTGAGATCGGTACGTCAGCCCCGCAAAGGGTACGTGTTGGAGCGGGAATGTCAGCCTTCGGTCTTCGGCGCGCCCTCTTCGACGGCAGCCGAGGTCACGTCCTCAGCGGCGGCCTCGGTCTCGGGCTCGATGCGGTCGCGCACGGCGAGCTTCATCCAGGTGGTGACGACGCCGGGAGCGATCTCCAGATCCACGTTGTCGTCGTCGATCCGGGCGATGGTGCCTTGCAGACCGGACGTGGTGTGCACGCGGTCGCCCACCTTCAGCGAGTTGTGCAGGTCGATCGTGGCCTGCATCTGCTTCCGCTGCCGCCGCGACGCGAAGAACATGAAGGCACCCATGACCAGGAGCAGCGGCAGGAAGACGACCAAATCCATGACAGCGAAAATCTTTCGTTCTGTTGAGTCTGTGAACAGGCAAGCGGGCCGGACCAGCCGTACGCCGTGCCGCGGTAGAGACCAGTGTGCCATCAAGGGCGTCAACGCCGACCACCACACCGCGTGCGATTCCACGACCCATCAAGCGGGACATCGCACTAGCAATTATTTTCGCGAAAGTAAGATGGGAATTTCGTGCGGATAAGCCTCTACGCCGTGCAATCCAGTTAACAATGCGCTAGCTTTTCCCGGGTGTGAGGGAGGTTCGGGACGTTGGCCTGGCAGCGAATTCGGCAATGGTGGCACCGGCCCGACCACTATGAATGGCTGTCCGCGTACATCGAGAACCGTGGCCTGCAGCCCTACACCCGCATCATCGTCGGACTGATCGTCCTCAGTGGCGGCGCGGTCGGCCTCGCGACGATCTGGAGTCCGTCCGGCCCGGCGACCGTCTTCTCCGTCGCGGTGCCGGTCGTCGCCGGTGTCGTCGCCATCGGGTGCTCGATCGTGTGGCTGACGCGCTGGCCGCGCCGGCGCCAGTCCACCGTGATCGTGATCCTGCTGCAGTTCTGTATCGCCGGCGTGTGTCTGGTGCAGCGCGACCCCAAGGCGGCGGCTCTGGGCGGCTTTGTGTTCGCGCTGCTCGCCGCGTACGTGGCGTCCTTCCACACGTCCAAATACCTGGCGTCGGTGGCCGTGACCGCCATCCTGACCGCCGCGACCTGCGGGGTCCGACTGGCGGAGCAAGGCGATCCGCAGCTGGCTGCCGCAGTGTTCGTCGGGCTCGTCGCCAACACGCTGCTGCTCCCGCTCGCCGTGCATGTGCTGGTGATGCTGCTGGGCGACGACTCCGCCGTGGCCCACCTGGACCCACTGACGCAATTGCCCAATCGCCGCGGTTTCGAACAGGCCATCCGCCCGCTGCTCGCCGGTCCCCACGCCGAATCCGAGATCAGCGTCATCCTCCTGGACCTGGACGACTTCAAACGCATCAACGACACGCTCGGGCACGCCGTCGGCGACCGGGTTCTGATGGACGTCGCCGGGGCCATCATGAACGCCCTGCCCAAAGGTGCGGTCGCGGCTCGGATCGGCGGCGAGGAGTTCGTCATCGCCATCCGTGGCAATCAGGCCACTGCCCTGCGCTTCACCGAGCGGCTACGCCGGAGCATCGCCACGAAGCCGTGGTACATGACGGCGAGCTTCGGGATCGCCCACGCGCCGGCCGGCAGCCGGCCGGTCATGGACCAGCTCCTGGCGTCGGCCGACCACGCCATGTATGTCGCCAAACGCGCCGGCGGCGATCAGGTGAGCACGCACCTGCTGTCACATCACTGACGGCTCAGGCCGAATAGCCGACCGGCAGCAACACGTCGCCCGATGTGGTCCGGAAGTAGACCTGCCATTGGTAGTAGCCCGCGAACGCGGCGGGATCGGCAGCCAGCACTGCCGCATAGTCGTTGACGGCACGGACATACGCGCCGGAATGGTTGTAGTGGTGCAGGGCGCCGTCATGGTCGGTGGCGAAACCGTTGGCCGCCAGATAGCGGCCCGCCGCGAGAATCGAATCGCGCGGCGAACGGATGTCACCGGAGCCGTACGCGGCGAACGTCGACGGCAGGAACTGCATGGGCCCCTGTGCCCCGGCCGTGCTGTCGCCGTTGATCCGGCCGAACCGCGACTCGATCAGGTTGATCGCCGCCAGGTACGTCCAGTCGACCCCGGATGCCGCCTGCGCCTCGCGGTAGTAGCCGAGCAGTTCGTCGGCGGGCGCCGGCGGCTGGATGGTCCACGGCGGGAGGTTGTCGCGCGGAGGTGTCATCCCGGCCAGCTGCCGGCCGGCGTCGACGTTGCGGCCGTACGCCGCGGCCAGTGCCGGCGGGATGCGCGGCGCGATGACCGCATCCCACTCCGGATGCCTGGCGATCTCGCGATAGGCGACCTGCTGCCGGTGCGCAGCGTCGATCAACGCGGGCTCCGGCGTCGCCGGATCCCGCACGGCCTGCTCGTCGGCGACGAGCGTGTCGGCCAGCTGCACCGGGTCGGGAGGCGGATCCGCGGCGGACGTGCCGCCACCGGTGAAGGCCAACACGACGGCGGCAGCGACGGTCGCGCAGCGACGAATCACCCCAGCGATCCGATCAACAACGCGACGATGCCGAGCACCGGGAAGATGCCCTGCGTGATGGCGGCCCGCGCTTTCTCCGGGGACGACAGCAACAGCACCAGCGCTGCGGCGGCCATCGACCCGATGCCGGCGAAGATCAGCGCCAGCCCGACCGCGTTACATCCCAAGATGATCGCCGCGATACCGACGGCGGTGACGATCGCCAGGAACAGGTTGTAGAACCCCTGGTTGAACGCCAGCTCCTTGGTGTCCACCGCCTGTTGCTCGGTGAGCCCGAAGGTGGCTCGGGTCCGCGGCGAAGTCCAGGTGAGCGACTCCATCACGAAGATGTACACGTGCAGCAGCGCGGCGAGGCCGGCAACGATCAACCCTGCGGTCAGCATGGGTCCTATTCAAACAGCCCGGCCTGTCCAAGTCCGTTTATCGGCGGTTGCAGGCCCAGGTGCGTCCACGCCTGCGGCGTCGCCACGCGCCCCCGCGGCGTCCGGGCGATCATCCCGGCCCGCACCAGGAACGGCTCGCACACCTCCTCGACGGTGGTGGCCTCCTCCCCGACCGCGACCGCCAGCGTCGAGACCCCGACCGGGCCGCCCCCGAAACTCTTTGTCAGCGCGGTCAATACGGCCCGGTCCAGCCGGTCCAGGCCGAGCTCGTCGACGTCATAGACGGCGAGTGCGGCCTTGGCCACGTCGCGGGTGATGACGCCGTCGGCACGGACCTCGGCATAGTCCCGGACCCGGCGCAGCAGCCGGTTCGCGATACGGGGCGTGCCGCGGGACCGCCGAGCCACTTCGGCACCGGCTTCGGCACCGAGTTCGATGCCGAGGATGCCGGCCGACCGGGCGAGCACCCGCTCCAGCTCGGGCGGTTCGTAGAAGTCCATGTGTGCCGTGAACCCGAACCGGTCACGCAACGGGCCGGTCAGTGCGCCCGACCTTGTCGTCGCCCCGACCAGGGTGAACGGCGCGACCTCCAGCGGAATCGACGTCGCGCCGGGTCCCTTACCGACCACCACGTCGACCCGGAAGTCCTCCATGGCGAGGTACAGCATCTCTTCGGCGGGCCGGGCGATGCGATGGATTTCGTCGATGAACAAAACGTCGCCCTCGACCAGGTTGCTGAGCATGGCGGCCAGGTCGCCGGCGCGCTCCAGCGCAGGCCCGGAGGTGACACGCAGCGACGACCCCAGCTCGGCGGCGATGATCATGGCCAGCGACGTCTTGCCCAGACCGGGCGGGCCGGACAGCAGGATGTGGTCGGGGGTACCGCCGCGGTTCTTGGCGCCTTCGAGCACCAGCTGCAGCTGCTCGCGGACCCGGGGCTGGCCGATGAACTCGCGTAGCGATTTGGGCCGCAGGCTGGCGTCGACGTCGCCCTCGCCGACAGTGAGTGCGGGCGAGACGTCCCGCTCGTCGGGCTCGGTGCCCTCGTCCTCGAACCGGCTCACTTCTTACCCAGCATCGACAGGGCCGACCGCAGCGCGGTGGCGGTGTTGGCGTCCGGATCGTTGGCCAGCACCTTGTCGGTGGCCTCTTCGGCCTGCTTGGCCGGAAAGCCAAGTCCGACAAGGGCTTCCACGACGGGACCGCGAATGGAGTGGCCACCGGCGACGCCCGCTCCGGCACCCGTCGTCGCACCGATCTTGTCGCGCAGTTCCAGGACCATGCGTTCGGCGCCGCGCTTGCCGATGCCCGGCACCCGGGTGAGAGCGGTGACGTCGCCGTCGGCCAGCGCCTGCCGCAGGGTCGGGGCGTCGTAGACCGCGAGGGTCGCCAGCGCGATCTTGGGGCCGACGCCCGAGACGCCGAGCAGCGTGTTGAACAGGTCGCGGGCGTCGGAGTCGGCGAAGCCGTACAGGGTCTGCGAATCCTCGCGCACGATCATGGCGGTGATCAGCCGTGACTCGGTGCCGCGGCGCAGCGTGGACAGCGTCGCGGGGGTGGCCATGATCTTGTAGCCGACACCGGCGGCCTCGATCACCGCGTGATCGAGCGCGATGTCGATGACCTCGCCACGGACCGATGCGATCATGCGCGCGCCGCCTTCACCTTCGCTGCGTACTGCTTCTTGAACTCCGCGGCCTTGGCCTCCGCCGCGGCCATCCGGGCGATCATGGGCGCCCGCCAGCAGTGGCAGATGGCCAGCGCGAGCGCGTCAGCCGCGTCGGCCGGAGTCGGTTTCTGTTGCAGCCCAAGAATTTTGGTGACCATGGTGGTGACCTGAGCCTTGTCCGCACGACCGTTTCCGGTGACCGCGGCCTTCACCTCACTGGGCGTGTGGAAGTACACGTCGATGCCCCGGCGCGCCGCCGCCAGCGCGATGACGCCGCCGGCCTGTGCAGTGCCCATGGCGGTGTTGGCGTTCTGGTTGGCGAAGACCCGCTCGATGGCGATGACGTCGGGACGATGCGTGTCCATCCAGTGCTCGACGGTGTCGCTGATGGTCAGCAGCCGCCGCTGCAGTTCGACGTCGGACGGGGTGCGCACCACGTCGACATCGAGCGCGGTCACCTTGCGCCCCGTGCCTCCCTCGATCATCGAGAGACCACAGCGCGTCAGACCAGGGTCGACGCCCATCACCCGCACGCCCACTCCTCACTAGGTCCCGAACAGCTGTTCGATAGCTTAGCGGGCGGTGGCGACAGGTTGCGCCAGGGACACGCTCAGATTTGGAAGTACCCCGACCGCGCGCCCTGCCGAATCTCCTGGGTCAGTTCGGCGATGCGCGCTTCCGACGCTCCCCACCAGCGGACGAGTTCACGGTGCGTCTCGGCGCCACCGTGTTCCACGATGATCTTCCAGCGCACCCCGAACAGCTTGGCCAGCAGCCAGAACGGCCACAGGATCAACAGCGGAAGAGCCAGCACCACGCCCACCCAATCCAGGAACGCGATGTCGACGATGTCGAACACATCCCAGAACGGCCACCAGCGCCGGCGCACGCGCCACTCCACCCCGTCCGGATCCGTCACCGCTGCCATCGGGACATCTTGCAGTGCGGCTGCGGGTTTCCGCTGCGCGACACCGATGTGACACGCCGGGTCGGATGCTCACACGTACCTGGAGCCCGGGTGCACGACCATCAGCACCACGACGATCACCCACAGCAGGTTGAACATGCCGGTCACCATGCCGAGGGTGCGCAACTGCCGCCCATCGTCGGGCGCGGCGAGCGCCGCCCGCTGACGCGGGGCGATCTGGAACGCGAGCAGTCCGCCGGCGATGGCCGTGAGCACCATGGCCACGATGATCCAGACCTCGGTCGAGCGCCCCTGGACACCGGCGAGGGCGAGGCCGACGACGGGCACAACGAGCGCCAGCACCCCGTAGACGCGTGTGATGCGGTGCAGCGCACGGGCGACGCCGTCGTTGCGTTCCGCGTTCGCCGACGGTCCGCCGGCCGGCGCGTAGCGGGGAAACAGGCTGGTGGCCACGGCGATCGGCCCGACGAAGAGGATGCCCGCGACGACGTGGACGGACAGCAACAACGCTTGCATAACCTTCAGTCTAACTGAAGGTTATGGCGAAGCGGACATGACTCGTCTCATGTACTCGCGTAATGCGTCGGTCAGTTCAGGGTTTTGTGCCGCGAACTCGGTGTCCAGACGGGCCACGACGTCAGCCGCGCGGTTCAGCAACGACTCCCCCGCGGCCGTCACGCGCAACGTAGAAGCAGCACCGGCGTGCGCCGTGCTGTCGTCGACGAGTCCCGCCTCGACGAACGCCGCGACCGCCGCGTGCGCACTCTGCACGGTGATGCGCGAACGCCGGGCGAGTTCACTGAACGAGATGCCGGCGCTGCCCCGGATGTGCCCGAGCAGTCCGTACTTGCGCGTCGTCAGCCCGAGGGGCTTGAGAGCGTCGGCGAATGCGGCGTCCCACACCCGACTGACGGTCAGCAGCGTGACAGTCGGGCTGAACGGAGGCGGCTCGGACATGCTCGGCAGGCTACCGCCGGAGCGGCTACTCCTCGTCGAGCTGCGCGGCGACGTCGTCCGGGATCTCGACGTTGGTGTAGACGTTCTGGACGTCGTCGCTGTCCTCGAGGGCGTCGACGAGCTTGAACACCTTGCGGGCGCCCTCGAGGTCGACCTCGACGGACACCGACGACTGGAAGCCGGACTCGGCCGAGTCGTAGTCGATGCCGGCGTCCTGCAGCGCGGTACGCACCGCGACCAGGTCGGTGGGCTCGCAGATGACCTCGAACGAGTCACCGAGGTCGTTGACCTCTTCGGCACCGGCATCGAGGACGGCCATCAGCACGTCGTCCTCGGTCTGGCCGTTCTTCTCGAGCGTGATGATGCCCTTGCGGGAGAACAGGTAGGCGACCGAACCCGGGTCGGCCATGTTGCCGCCGTTGCGGGTCATCGCGACGCGGACCTCACCGGCGGCGCGGTTGCGGTTGTCGGTCAGACACTCGATGAGCACCGCGACACCGTTGGGGCCGTAGCCCTCGTACATGATGGTCTGCCAGTCGGCGCCGCCGGCTTCCTCGCCGCCGCCGCGCTTGCGGGCCCGCTCGATGTTGTCGTTCGGTACCGAGCTCTTCTTGGCCTTCTGGATGGCGTCGTACAGGGTCGGGTTACCGGCCGGGTCGCCGCCGCAGACGCGGGCCGCGACCTCGATGTTCTTGATCAGCTTGGCGAACATCTTGCCGCGCTTGGCGTCGATGACGGCCTTCTTGTGCTTGGTTGTCGCCCACTTGGAATGGCCGCTCATGCGTGTACGCCCTCTTTCTGATCAAACGTCAGCTGATCAGTTTACGTGGACGAATCGGAGGCCCCGACAGGCCTGGTCAATCACTACTTCCGGACCGGCTGCAGCAGGTTGTAGACGGTGTCCGACCCGACCTTCATCGGCGCGAAGTTGACGCCCACCCAGTCGGCGATGTCGCTGTGCGCATCGGCGCCCCAGTGCCCCTTGTTGTCGGAGACGATGTAGTACGCCACCTCGTGGGCCGCCACGTAGGACTGGAACTGCTGCAGCGTCGGCGCCGGATCGGACCCGCCGAAGCCACCGATCGCGATGACGGGCGTGCGGGTGTCGAGCTCCAGACCGGCGGCCGGCGACGACCGGTCGATCGCCGCGGACCACTTGGTGCTCGTGGCCTTGAGCAGCGCGTTCAGTTGGGGGTTCTCGTCACGCTGACCCCAGCCGCCGTGTTTGTCGTCCTTGTCCGCGGGGCCGACGGAAGGCCCGCCGCCGAGGTGCGGCTGGCCGAAGGTCGCGAGCGAGTAGGCCACCGAACCCCCGACAGCGCCGAACATCGCCAACGCCACCGCGGCTGCCGCCACCCGCTGACGCCCGGGCCACACGAATGCGACCGTGCCGACGACGGCGGCAGCCAGGATCACCCAGCGCAGTGCGGGCAGCCAGTCGGCGTTGCGGCCGAGAATCACGAAGCCCCACATCCCGCTGGCCAAAAGCACTGCGGCCAAGCCGATCCGGTGGAACCGGGAGTCCCGGCGGCGCCAGAACTCGATGACGAAGACGGCGAACATCGCCGCCATGGCCGGAGCCAGCGCGAGGCAGTAGTACGGGTGCACGTTGGTCTTCATGAAGCTCAGCACCAGGCCGACACTGACGAGCCAGCCGCCGAACAGGATGGCGCCGGCCCGGACCCGATCGGTGCGCGGTGCGCGACCGCGCGAGATCAGTACGAGCACGGTGGCCAGCAGCGCGGCCGGCACCAGCCAGCCGATCTCGAAACCGAATTCACCGGTGAACAGCCGCGGCAGGCCCTGAGTCTGATCACCCATGCCGAAGCCATGGTGCCCGGCGGTCTTGATCGTCTCACCGGCGGCGTGTCCGGCGTGTTCCCCGGTGAGGGTGTGCACCGTCGACGGCTTGTCGGGGTCGCTCTTACCCATGTGGTTCTTGCCGAGCACGCGACCAAAGCCGTTGTAGCCCAACACCAGATTCATGAAACTGTTGTCGGTCGAGCCGGCCATGTAGGGCCGGGACGACGCCGGCCACAGGATCGTCAACACCACGAACCAGCCGGCGGAGACCAGCATGGCCGCGAGTGCACCGAGCAGGTGCCACAGCCGGGCGCGTAGCGCGACGGGCGCGGCGACGAGGTACGTCAGACCGAGCGCCGGCATGACCATCAGACCCTCGAGCATCTTGGCCAGGAACGCGAAACCCAGTGCGACACCGGCAAGGGCCATCCACTTGGCGCCGCCGCGGCGAGCCGCGCCATGTGCACCGTTGTCGAGCGCACGGACCGTGAAGTACGCGGCCAGTGTCATCAGCAGCACCATGGCCGCGTCGGGGTTGTTGAAGCGGAACATCATGGCGGACACCGGGGTCAGCGCGAGCACCGCACCGGCGAGCAGCCCGGCCGCCGGACCACTGGCCCGTCGTACCGCGGCGCAGAGCAGCCACACCGAGCCGACGGCCATCAACGCCTCGGGGATCAACATGCTCGCGCTGCTGAAGCCGAAAATCTGCCCGGACAGCGCCATCACCCACTGCGACAGCGGCGGCTTGTCGACGGTGATGACGTTGTTCGGGTCGATGGAGCCGAACAACAGCGCCTCCCAGTTCCGGGAGCCGGCCCACACGGCGGCGGCATAGAACTGGTTGCCCATGCCGTTGACCGTGATGTTCCACAGGTAGCCGACGGCCGTCACGATCAGCAGCACGGCCAGCGCCGCGCGCTCGCGGGTCTTGGTGGGTGCCGTGATCTCCGGCTCGGCCATCGGGGCGTCCAGGACGGCGGCGGATGTCGTAGTCACCCGACCATTAAGGCAGCCCCAGCTATGGCCCAGCTGTGAAGCGGGCGAGCCGCCGCTATGACGTGCGGACGTGATGAAACTGCTCACAATCAGCGGATTCACAGAAGGCCCTCCAGTGAACAGTCGTACACTCAACCTATGGACGACCCTCTCGCCAGCGAAGCCGCCGCCCTCACCGAGCTCGGACTCAACGAGCTGGGCACCGCCGTCGACGGCATCCACAAGGTCCAGCGCGCCATCTCCGAGCGGGTCTTCCGACTGGTGGGCCTTGGCGTCGGCCCGGCCGCCAAGCCCGTGAAGGTCGTCTACGACGCCATCACCGACGGCGTCTACTCCACCATCAGCCATGTGGCCACCACGGCCGCGCCCATCGCCGGCAAAGCCGTGCACGACCAGACCGCAGGCAAGCTGTCCGATCAGGCCGGTGGCGCACGCGTCCTCGCGGTGCTGCAGGGTTTGATCGGCGACAAGCTCCACGAGCAGGGTTCCGTGCTGGCGACGACGATGTCGGTGCGGGTCGACGGCCGGCCGGTCACCCTCGACACCGACAGCCTGCGCGCCGCTTATCCGGCCGCGACGGGTGACGTCGTGGTGTTCCTCCACGGCCTGATCGAGACCGAGGCCTTCTGGGCCCTGGGAAAGCGGCCGACGTACGCCCAGCGGCTCGGGGCCGACATCGGCATCACCGGCGTCGAGATTCGCTACAACACCGGCCTGCACATCTCCGACAACGGCGTGCTGCTGTCCGAACTGCTGGACCAGCTGGTGGCCGCCTGGCCGGTGCCGGTCACGTCGATATCCCTGGTCGGCCATTCGATGGGCGGGTTGGTCGTCCGATCGGCGTGCGCGGTGCCCGGCGCGTCATGGGTGAATCGGGTGCGCACCGTCGTCACGCTGGGCACCCCGCACACCGGCGCACCGTTGGAGAAGGTCGTGCACTACGGGTCGGCGGCGCTCAGCGCACTGCCCGAGACCCGCCCGTTCGGCAACCTGCTGCGCCGGCGCAGCACCGGGATCAGAGACTTGCGGTTCGGCTCACTCGACGAACGCGACTGGCGCGACTGCGAACCGGACGCCCTGCGGGCGCAGCAGCCGCCGATCGACGTGCCACTGCTCGAGGGGGTCTCGTACTACTGCGTGACCGCGACCATCGCCCGCACGCCGGCCAACCCGATCGGCTGGGTACTCGGCGACGGACTCGTGCAGGTGCGCAGCGCGCAAGGCCGAAGCCGCAAGCGCGACATGGGGTTTGACCGCGAAAATCGCCTGCATCTACCGGAGGCGCACCACTTCACGCTGCTGAACGACGAGCGGATCTACGAGCGCCTGCGCGTCTGGTTGTCGCGGTCAGAGGGACTCGACGAAGAGCTTGTGGATGCGCCGGTCGCCGGTGACCTCGGGGTGGAACGACGTCGCGAGCATGCGGCCCTGACGGACGGCGACGGGGTGTCCGGCCGCGCGGGCCAGCACCTCGACGTCGGGCCCGACGCGCTCGACCCAGGGCGCCCGGATGAACACCGCGTGCACGGGATCGTCGAGGCCGACGAAATCGAGGTCGTCTTCGAACGAGTCGACCTGCCGGCCGAAGGCGTTGCGCCGCACCGTCATATCGATCCCGCGTAGCGGCAGGGCCTCACGGCCCGGCACACCGGCGTCGTTGATCTCGGTGGCGAGCAGGATCATGCCGGCGCACGATCCGTAGCACGGCATGCCCGCGGCCAGGCGGTCGCGCAGCGGCTCGAGGAGTTCCAGCTCGCGCAGCAGGTGGCTCATCGCGGTGGACTCGCCGCCCGGGATCACCAGGGCGTCAACGGCATTCAGCTCCGTGAGGCGCCGGACCGTGGACACCTCGGCGCCCGCTTCGCGCAGGGCAGCCAGATGCTCTCGGGTGTCCCCCTGCAAGGCCAGGACACCGACGTGCGGGCTCACTCGGCCGGTGGGACGAAGCCGCGGTTGTAGCGGGTCAGCCCCTCCTGCATCACGGCGGCCACCATCTCGCCGTACTGGTTGAAAATCTTGCCCTGCGTCAGCGCGCGGCCGCCGCACGCCGACGGCGACGACTGGTCGTACAGCAGCCATTCGTCGGCCCGGAACGGCCGCATGAACCACATGGCGTGGTCCAGCGAGGCGATGTTCATATGTTTGCGTACCTCAAGGTGATTCACCTGCGCCGAACCCAGCAGGGTCAGGTCGCTCATGTAGGCCAGGGCGCAGATGTGCAGGACGTGGTCGTCGGGCAGCGGGTCGCGGTGCCGGAACCAGACCTGCTGCTGCGACGCCTTGCCGGGCACCCGGACGACCTGGTCGCGCGGCACGATGCGCACGTCCCATTCGGCAAACTGGGCGAACCCGGCGTCGTCGAACGCCCCGGCGGACCGGAAGCCCTTCGACAGGTCGGGCGGCGGCGGCACCGGCATGGCGTCCTGGTGCTCGATGCCGGACTGGTCGGTCTGGAACGACGCCGACATCGAGAAGATGTTCTCGCCGTGCTGGATGGCACTCACGCGGCGGGTGCAGAACGACCCACCGTCGCGAATGCGCTCCACCATGTACACCGTCGGTGCGCGGGCGTCACCGGGACGCAGGAAGTACCCGTGCAGCGAGTGCACCTGGTACTTCGGCTCCACGGTGCGCACCGCCGACACCAACGACTGACCGGCTACGTGGCCACCGAAAGTGCGCTGCAGAAAACCCGATTCCGGGCTGAAGACACTGCCGCGGTAGATGTTGACCTCGAGTTGTTCGAGGTCGAGTATCTGCTCGATTGCCACCTGTTGGTTTTACCAGCCACGCTCTGCGAGCCGATGAGGCTCCGGCACGTCCTCCACGTTGATGCCGACCATGGCCTCACCCAGACCGCGCGACACCTTGGCCAGCGTGTCCGGGTCGTCGTAGAACGTCGTGGCCTTGACGATGGCCGCGGCACGAGCGGCCGGGTCACCCGACTTGAAGATGCCCGAACCGACGAACACGCCTTCGGCGCCCAGCTGCATCATCATCGCGGCGTCGGCCGGGGTGGCGATGCCACCGGCGGTGAACAGCGTCACGGGCAGCTTGCCGGCCCGCGCGACCTCGACCACCAGCTCGTACGGCGCCTGCAATTCCTTTGCGGCAACGTACAGTTCGTCCTCCGACAGCGACGTCAGCCGACGGATCTCGCCGCCGATCTTGCGCATGTGCGTAGTGGCGTTGGAGACGTCACCGGTGCCGGCCTCACCCTTCGAGCGGATCATGGCCGCGCCCTCGTTGATGCGACGCAGGGCCTCACCCAGGTTGGTGGCGCCGCACACGAACGGCACGGTGAACTTCCACTTGTCGATGTGGTGGGTGTAGTCGGCCGGGGTCAGCACCTCGGACTCGTCGATGTAGTCCACGCCGAGGCTCTGCAGAATCTGCGCCTCGACGAAGTGGCCGATGCGGGCCTTGGCCATCACCGGGATGGTGACGGCGTCGATGATGCCCTCGATCATGTCCGGGTCGCTCATCCGCGAGACGCCACCCTGCGCGCGGATATCGGCGGGCACGCGCTCGAGCGCCATGACGGCTACGGCGCCTGAGCCTTCGGCGATGCGCGCCTGCTCGGGTGTTACGACGTCCATGATGACGCCGCCCTTCAGCATCTCGGCCATGCCGCGCTTGACCCGGGCGGTGCCCGTCTGACCGCTGTTGTCCGCTGCGGTATCCACTGCAATCTCCCTCAAGAATTTGGTACCCGCCAAGTCTAGTGGCCGTACCAAATCGGTTATCCGCGCAGGTCAGCGGATGGTCTGCGGCGCCGGGCCGGCCATCGCCGCCGGAGCCTTCCCGTCCGCCAATTCGCCTGCGAGGGAAAGGTATTCGCCGAGCTGCAATGGGTAGACAGTCTCACCATCGGCGGCCAGCCGGGCGATGACCGCCGCGTCGCACCAGCGGTGGGCGTGGATCGACTGCCGTTCGACCGTGGTGTGACCGGTGGTCACCGGCTCGAATCGTGAGGTGCGGTACACGAAGAAGAATTCCTCGCTGCGGATCACAGACCCGTTGAACTCGAACACCGCCTCACGCCGCCACACCGGGCCGATCAGATCGGCCGGGTCGACCTTCAGCCCGGTCTCCTCGGCCACCTCACGGGCTGCCGCGTCGGGCAGCGATTCGTCCGGTTCGACCGCTCCCCCGACGGTGAACCACCACCGCGGCGCCATCAGCGGGTCGGCGGCCGGGTCGCTGCCGCAGAACAGCAGCACCTGCCCGTCCTGGTCCAGCAGCACCACGCGGGCCGACGTGCGTCGTCCCACCGCGCCGGGCTCGTGCCGCGACGCCCGCTCGACGATCTCGAAATACGTTGGCATGGCCGCGGTTCCACCCAGGTGCAGCCAGCGCACCAGGGTGCGCTCGCGCAGGGCGAGGGTGTCGCGCACGGCGTCGTTGTGGAAGCGGCGGGCCAGCAGTACCCGGGCCTCGGCGTCGGCGAGCTCGGCGACCAGGGTGACCGGGATGGATGCCGGATCGACCTGCGCCAGGGCTCCCGACAGTTCGTTCTCGGCGGCCTCGCGGGCCGCGCGCGGTGCCCGCTCGGCTTCGTCCGCCAGCGCCGCGAGACGGCGGCCCGCCGGCCGGGAACCGTACGCGTCGGCGGCGACGGCCCGGGCCACCACCGCGCGCCGGGCCAGCGCCCCGTCCAGAGCCTGCCACGACAGGTCGTAGCGGACGTGCAGCCGGTCGAGCCGATGCGCGGTCTGATAGGCCCACACGACGGTGAACAGGACCGTGAGCACCAGCAAGACCAGTGCGACGATCAGCAGCCAGCTCATCAGGCCTCCACCCTGACCTTGATCCCCGATCCGGCCACCGTCTCGTAGACCAGCATGATCTGCTGCGCGACCACCGACCAGTCGTATCGCCGCACCGCCTGGGCGGCCGCCTCGGCGTACCGGCGGCGGGCGGCGTCGTTCGACAGCATCTCGACCAGCGCTTCGCCGAGGGCTTCGGCGTCGTCGACCGGCACCAGCCGGCCCGCCGCACCCTGGTCCAGCACGCGCCGGAAGGCGTCCAGGTCGCTGGCCACCACGGGTGTACCCGCGGCCATGGCCTCGACCAGCACGATGCCGAAGCTCTCGCCGCCGGTGTTCGGGGCGCAGTAGACGTCGGCGCTGCGCATCGCCGACGCCTTCTCGGCATCATCGACCAGACCGAGGAACCGCAGGTGCCCCGCATGCTCGCCGACGGTCTCCTTGAGTGCCTCCTCGTCGCCGCGGCCGACGACCAGCACCTCGACGTCCGGGCAGGCCGCCACGAGCTTGGGCAGCGCGCCGACGAGCACCTGCATGCCTTTGCGCGGCTCGTCGAACCGGCCGAGGAACAGCACCGTGCGGCCGGGCCGCGGATAGCCGGGCAGCAGCGGCGCGTTGTCGAACGCCGACACGTCGACGCCGTTGGGAATCTCGACAGCATCCGAGCCAAGGGCTTCCATCTGCCAGCGCCGTGCCAGATCGGACACCGCGATGCGACCCATGATCTTCTCGTTCCAGGGCCGCAGAATTCCCTGAAAGACGTTGAGTGTCAACGACTTCGTGGTCGACGTATGGAACGTCGCGACGATCGGGCCGTTGGCCACCATGAGCGCCAGCAGCGACAGGCTCGGGGCATTGGGCTCGTGCAGGTGCAGTACGTCGAAGTCGCCCTCGACGATCCAGCGCTTGACCATCCGGCGGGTGGCCGGCCCGAATCGCAGCCGCGCCACGGACCCGTTGTACGGGATGGGCACGGCCTTGCCGCCGGAGACGACGTAGTCGGGCAGGTCGGCGTGCGTCTCGGCCGACGAGGGCGCCAGCACACTGACCGTGTGGCCGTAGCCGCGCATCACCTCGGCCAGTTGCAGCACGTGTGCCTGAACGCCGCCCGGTACGTCGAACGAGTACGGGCACACCATGCCGATGCGCATCAGTCGTTCCCGGCCAACCGGGCCCGACGTTCCTCGGACAGGTCGGCCAGCCACTGCGGTTGCAGCATGTGCCAGTCCGTGGGGTGCGCGGCGATGCCCGCTTCGAAGCGGGTGGCCAGAGCCTGCGTGATGGTCGCAACGTCGCCGCTCGAGGTGTCGACCGGCCCGGAGATGTCGAACTGCCAGTCGTTGGGCTTGTTCCAGCAGTGCACGGTCAGCAGCGTCGCACCGGTCTTCAGCGCGAGCTTGGCAGCGCCGGCGGGCATGCGGGTCGGCTCGCCGAAGAGGTTGACCTGCACGCCATTTCGGGACAGGTCCCGGTCGGCCATCAAGCAGACGATGCGGTTGGCCTCCAACCGCTCGGTCAGCACGTCGAACGGCGGGCGCACTCCCCCCGTCAGCGGCAGAATCTCGAATCCCAGCGACTCGCGGTACTCGACGAACCGGTTGTACAGCGACTCGGGTTTGAGACGCTCGGCCACCGTCGTGAACTTGCCGTACTGGTGCACCACCGAGACACCGGCCATGTCCCAGTTGCCGCTGTGCGGCAGCGCCAGGATGACGCCGTTACCGTTCTCGAGCCCGCGGGCGATGTGGTCGGTACCCACCAGGCAGTGCCGGAGCCTCTCCCCGAGCGTGCGCTGGTTCATCGACGGCAGCCGGAAGGCCTCCCGCCAGTAACGGCCGTACGACGCCAGCGAGGCGCGGATGACGCGGCCCGGCACCTTGGCCGGCCGCACACCCAGCACGCGGGCCAGATTCTTGCGCAGCTGCTCGGGACCACCGCCGCGCGCCGCATACAGCGCACCGGCGTCGAACATGTTGCGGGCGGCGAACTCCGGCATGGTCCGGATCAGCCCCCAACCCGCGGCATAGCCGAGGTCCTTGAGCTGCTCGCCCATCGGGACGTCGAAACCCCCGAAGGACGGCACACCGCCGGTGGGGACGCTCATGGCTGCTCCTTCGACGGCGCACTCGACGGCAGCGGCTGGTCGGCGCCCGGCGAACGGCGCACCGAGGCGACCCGCTGGCCCAGCGTGATGATGCTGGCCACCGCCAGCAGCCACATCGCGATGGGCAGCGCCAGCGGCAGCGGATGGATCGGCAGGTCCGAGAAGCCGGCGCCCACCAGGACGATGATCAGCCGTTCGGGGCGTTCGATGAAGCCGCCGTCGGCGTTCAGTCCGCTGGCTTCGGCACGGGCCTTGATGTACGAGATGACCTGCGAGGTGACCAGGCAGATCAACGTGGCGACGGCCAGCGGCTTGTCGTGCATCTCGAACGCGATCCACCACAGCAGGCCGCAGAACACGGCGCCGTCACCGATGCGGTCACAGGTCGCGTCGAGCACCGCACCGAGTCGCGTGCCGTAGCCGCGTTCGCGGGCCATGGCGCCGTCGAGCATGTCGGCGAGCACGAAGAACCAGACCACCAGGGCGCCGTACCAGAGGTGCCCCGTCGGGAACAGCGTCAGCGCGCCGACGACCGACGCGGTGGTGCCCAGGACGGTGACGCTGTCCGGCGTCAGGCCGATGCGCAGCGCTCCCCGGGCCAGCGGGCGGCTCAACTTGGTGTAGGCCGCGCGGGTCAGGAGGTAGAAGTCGCTCACGGGGCGTCCTCAGTCCTTCCCGTCGCTCCGCTCGCCCCTGCCCCGTCCTGCGCCGCCCACTCGTCGGCCAGCAGCTTGCGGGTGTCGCGCAGCAGCTGCGGGATCACCTTGGTACCGCCGATGACGGTGATGAAGTTGGCGTCGCCGCCCCAGCGCGGCACCACGTGCATATGCAGGTGGTCGGCCAGCGAGCCGCCGGCCGAGGTGCCCAGGTTGAGCCCGACGTTGAACGCGTGCGGGTTCGAGATGGCCTTCATCACGCGAATTGCCTTCTGGGTGAACGCCATCAGCTCGCTGCTCTCGGCCTCGGTCAGGTCCTCGAGCTCCGACACCTTGCGGTAGGGCACGACCATGAGGTGTCCCGGGTTGTACGGGTACAGGTTGAGCACCGCGTACACCTGCTCGCCGCGCGCGACGATCAGGCCTTCCTCGTCGGACATCGTGGGAATGTCGATGAAGGGCTGCTTCGAGCCCGCGGACGTGCCCTCGCCGCCCTTCATCGGAGCGTCGACGATGTAGCTCATCCGGTGCGGCGTCCACAGCCGCTGCAGGTAGTCGACGTCACCGACACCCCGGTCCACAATGGCGTCTCCGACGCCGGGGTCCACGATGCTCCGATCCTCGGTCACGCCTGTGCGCCCCGCGCCTCGTTCACCAAATCTGCCGTCGGGAAAGCGTTTTCGCGACGCGCGATCCACCCGGCGATGAGATCGACGGCCTCGGCCACCGGGACGCCGTTGACCTGGGTGCGGTCACCGAACCGGAAGGAGACGGCACCCGATTCGATGTCCTTGTCACCGGCGAGCAGCATGAACGGCACCTTCTGATTGGTGTGGTTCACGATCTTCTTCGCCATCCGGTCGTCGCTGCCGTCGACCTCGACGCGAATGCCGCGCGACTTCAGTTGCGCCGCAACGTCGTACAGGTAGTCGAGGTGCGCGTCGGCGACCGGGATGCCGACGACCTGCACCGGTGCCAGCCAGGCCGGGAACGCGCCGGCGTAGTGCTCGGTGAGCACGCCGAAGAACCGCTCGATGGACCCGAACAGCGCGCGGTGGATGAGCACCGGACGCTGCCGGCTGCCGTCGGCCGCGGTGTACTCCAGCTCGAACCGGTCGGGCATGTTGAAGTCCAGCTGGATGGTCGACATCTGCCAGCTGCGGCCCAGCGCGTCCTTGACCTGCACGGAGATCTTGGGGCCGTAGAACGCCGCGCCGCCCGGGTCGGGCACCAGGTCCAGTCCGGAGGCCTCGGCGACCTCGCGCAGGGTCTCGGTGGCCTCGTCCCACAGCTCGTCGGAGCCGACGTACTTGTCCGGGTCCTTGGTGGACAGCTCCAGGTAGTAGTCATCCAGGCCGTAGTCGCTCAGCAGATCCAGCACGAACTGCAGCAGCGTGGTCAGCTCGTCGCGCATCTGGTCACGGGTGACGTAGATGTGCGCGTCGTCCTGCGTCATGCCGCGCACGCGGGTCAGGCCGTGGACGACGCCCGACTTCTCGTACCGGTACACGCTGCCGAACTCGAAGAGCCGCAGTGGCAGCTCGCGGTACGACCGCCCCCGCGACCGGAAGATCAGGTGGTGCATGGGGCAGTTCATGGGCTTGAGGTAGTAGTTCTGCCCCGGCTTGCGCAGCGTGCCGTCTTCGTTGAACTCCGCGTCGATGTGCATCGGCGGGTACATGCCGTCGGCGTACCACTCCAGGTGACCCGAGGTGATGTACAGCTGCTCTTTGGTGATGTGCGGGGTGTTGACGAACTCGTAGCCGGCTTCCTGGTGCTTGCGGCGCGAGTAGTCCTCCAGCTCGCGGCGCACGATGCCGCCCTTCGGGTGGAACACCGGCAGGCCCGAGCCCAGCTCGTCGGGGAAGCTGAACAGGTCCAGCTCCACGCCCAGTTTGCGGTGGTCGCGGCGCAGCGCCTCCTCGATGAGTTCGAGGTGCTTGTCGAGTGCCTCCTGCGACTCCCAGGCGGTGCCGTAGACGCGCTGCAGGCTGGCGTTCTTCTGGTCGCCGCGCCAGTACGCGGCGCTGCTGCGGGTGAGCTTGAACGCCGGGATGTGCTTGGTGGTGGGGATGTGCGGGCCACGGCACAGGTCGCCCCAAACCCGTTCGCGGGTACGGGGATTGAGGTTGTCGTAGGCCGTCAGCTCGTCGCCGCCGACCTCCATGATGTCGGCGTCGCCGGACTTGTCGTCGACCAGTTCGAGCTTGTACGGCTCCTTGGCCAGCTCTTCGCGGGCCTGCTCCTTGGACTCGTACACGCGGCGGTCGAACAGCTGACCATCCTTGATGATCTTCTGCATGCGCTTCTCGAGCTTGGCCAGATCCTCCGGCGTGAACGGCTCGGCGACGTCGAAGTCGTAGTAGAAGCCGTCGGTGATCGGCGGGCCGATGCCGAGCTTGGCCTCCGGGAACAGGTCCTGCACGGCCTGGGCCAGCACGTGGGCGCACGAGTGGCGGATGACGCTGCGGCCGTCCTCGGTGTTCGCGGCGACCGGGATGACCTCCACGTCGACGTCCGGGGTCCAGGACAGGTCGCGCAGGCGGCCGTCGGCGTCCTTGACGACGACGATGGCGTCGACCTCGCCGCGCTGCGGTAGCCCGGCCTCGCGGACCGCGGCGCCGGCGGTAGTCCCGGCAGCGACCCGGATCGGGGCTGCTGGTGCGGGGCTGGCGACGGCGGTCATCGAGACACTCCTACTGGTTAGGTGACGATCGCGACCATGCTATCGGCACCGGTCATCGCTTCGCGGGCCAGCGCCGCCTCAAGGCTGACCCGGCTTGAGCCTGACGAAGAGGGCCTCGGCGTCGGCGAGCACCGTGTCGCCGTCCAGCAGCGCGCCGGTGATGAAGATCTTGCGGCCCTCGACGCGCTCCAGCGTCGCGGTGGCGTGCAGGTCTTTTTCGACCGGGACGATCTGCCGATAGTTGATGTGCAGGTAGGCGGTGCGCTGGAACGGGCTGTCGGTCAGGCGGTAGGCGGCATGCCCCAGCACCGAGTCGAACAGCAGCCCGATGGACCCGCCGTGCGCGGCACCGTTGCGGCCGAGGTGGAAGCGCCGGAAGCGGACGGGACCGGCGATCCGGCCGTCATCGGTGACCTTGAGATCCGACGGCACGTTCAGGACGTTGCCGCGGTTGGGCAGGTCGAGCCGACGGCCCGAAGGTGAGTGCCACTCGTCGGCGCGGTACGGCGCCAGCAGGGCGTTGGCTTGTTCGATGAGGTTCGCGGCCTCGGTGATGACGTCGTCCGGTGCATCAGCGCCGCGCGCGTGGTCGCCGGCCATGCGGACGGATTCGACGAACCTGCCGTAGTCCGGGCCGCCCTGGGTGGTCGGTTTGGGCGGGTTGAATCCTCCACCGGCATGCTTATCCACCTGTTTCTCTTATCACGGTGGCAAGGTGGCCCTATGCGACTGAGCGACCTGGCCGGGCTGGCATTCACCTACCCCGACGTCGGGGCGACCGCCGGCGAACTGCCGGAGGGCTACCACCACGTGCACGCGGAGGCCCGGATCGGTTCGGGTCGAGCACGATTCGACGAGGCGGCCGGCGCGGTCCTGCGGTGGGGTATGCAGCGGGGTGTCGGCATGCGGGTGGAGGCGACCACCGTCACCGCCGCGGCGGGCACCGACATGCTGGGCCGTCTCGGACCCGTGCAGGTCCCATGCCGCGTGGTGTACGTCGTCGACGAACCCGACCGGCGCGGATTCGCGTACGGGACACTGCCAGGTCACCCGGAATCCGGCGAGGAACTGTTCAGCGTGCGCTACGACCCGGCCACCGACGCAGTCTTCGCCGAAGCGACAGCGTTCTCGCGGCCGGCGCTCTGGTGGAGCCGGCTTGGAGCTCCGGTCTCACGGGTCGCCCAGCGGGTGATCGCGCAGCGCTACCTGCGCGCCGTTTGAGCGATCGGGCGGCTCGGCCGGTGCGCGGGCCTGCCGCTCCGCCGCTGAAGCGGCAGGCCCGCGATGTGTTGTCACTGTTGAGTTGTCAAGGTGCGCAATGCTTTGCGTGCTAGGCAGCTGCGTGGTCGAGGTGCATGGTGCGGCGGTTGTAGGCGGGGATGGGTTTTCGGTGTGGGTCGACGGCCGCGGGTGGGATGAGCCAGGGGTGTTTGTCCAGTCCCATGACCACATCCCAGCCGTCGTGGTGAACGTTGGCGTGGCAGGCCGGGCACAGCAGACACCCGTTGGCTAGTGATGTCTCACCGTGGTGGGTCCAGTGGATGATGTGGTGGGCGTGGGTGCGTCCGGGTGGGGCGCCGCATTTGATGCAGCACTGATCCCGCAGATACAGCGCTTTGCGCAGGTGCGCCGGGAACAACCGCTTCTCGCGCCCCATATCGAGGGGTACGTGTTCGCCGTCGACGATGATCGTGGTGACGGTGGTGTCGCAGCAGATTCGTTCCAGGGTCATGGTGCTGATCGACCCGATGAATTCCAACGTGGCCAAATCCGGGGCGTCCGCCGGGACGGTCACCAGTAGCTGCGTGCGCGGCGCGGAAGCGACGTCCCCGCCGCGGGCCGCGATGTCCAACACCGCCTCCAGGGCATCAGCCCGCCGCCTGCCCGCCGTGCGGATGTCGGGGGTGCCGTCGGATTCGGGCCGCGGCGCCGACCCTTGTTCGATCGCCGCGATGTACTTGGCCCCGACTTCGGCATCCAGGTCCGCGCGGATCTGCACGCGCCCGTCGCTGGTGATGCGGTGGTCGGCGGTGTTGATCGACCGGTCCTCGGCAGCCGGCAGCCCGCCTCCGGCGGCGGCGACCCGGTTGCCCAACCGGCGGGCGCGTTTGTCGATGTCGGCGGGGGTGGCGCCGGAGAAGAACTGCCCCAGCAGATCGGTCACCTGCGCGAAGCGGGCGGCGTCGTCGACCGGTCCGGGTGCGCGGGCGCGTATGTGGTTGATGCCCTTGACGATCGCATCGACATGTTCCCCGGAGATCGCGCCGTCGGCGGCGTGGGCCGCCAATGTGGGTAATGCCGGTAACGCGGCGCCGACCCGGACCAGCCGCTGCGCGACCGACGGGGCACACCCCAACGCCATCAACAGCTCCCGCGGTGTCCGGCCCTGCGCGGCGGCCGCCCCGCGGCGATCCAACACCCCGGTCACCGTCGCCGCCAGATAATCGACCACACCCCGGATGAGCAGCAGCACCCGCATAACCGCGACGGCATCGTCGCGGCACATCTCGTCGGGGACCTGCACGCCACGGAGGGCGTCGAGGCTGGTGCTGAGATCCGGTGCGATTCCCATGCCCAATTGTATCGAACACATGTTCGAATCACAATGCTTCTACTGATTCAAACTTCTGACAGGCAGCGGAGGCACTGTTGCAATGGCGCGCGTCGGCGGGACCGAAGAGGGGCCAACGCGACACCTCCGGCCGATCAGCCCGCACACCCCCTGCCAGACGACCTGACTGTGATTCACCCAGCCACTGCTGACCACGTGTTGTAGCTTTCACACGAAACTGACACGCCAAGGAGTGCTGGGTGGAGCCGACGCGATTCGGGCAGTACGAGCTGCGCGAACTGATAGGCCGCGGCGGCATGGGCGAGGTCTACGTCGCTTACGACACGAATACCCAGCGCACCGTCGCGCTCAAGGTGCTGCCGCCGCACCTCGCCAAGGACCCCGTGTTCCAGGAGCGGTTCAAGCGCGAGTCGCAGGCCGCCGCGGGCCTCAACGAGCCGCACGTCGTCCCCATTCATGGTTACGGCGAGATCGACAGCCAGCTCTATCTGGACATGCGGCTCATCGAAGGCCGCACCCTCGCCGAGATCCTGGCCGACACCGAGCATCGCCCGAGCCCCGAATTCTCCGTCCGAATCATCGAGCAGATCGCCGCAGCCTTGGATGCCGCGCACGGAACCGGGTTGATCCACCGGGACATCAAGCCCTCCAACATCCTGGTGACCGATCACGACTTCGCCTACCTGATCGACTTCGGCCTCGCCCGCACCGCCGGTGAGCACGGATTGACCACGGCCGGAAGCACTCTCGGCACCTTGGCGTACATGGCGCCCGAGCGGTTCGAGGGCGGCCAGGCCGACCCCCGCTCGGACATCTACGCACTGACCTGCGTGCTGTACGAATGCCTCACCGGCCGGCGGCCGTACCCGGCCGACAGTCTCGAGCACCAGATCGCCGGGCACGTCAGCGCGCCCGCGCCGAAGCCCTCTGACGTCGACCGGCGGCTCGCGGCATTCGACGACGTGATCGCCAAAGGCATGGCCAAGAAACCCGGCAAGCGCTACCAGCACGCCGGTGAACTCGCCGCGGACGCCCGCGCCGCACTGAGCGCGCAGGTCCGCGTATCGGGCCGCACCGGCACGCGCACGGGCTCGGGACGCCATGCGGTGCAGACCGACGAACCGAAGCGCCGCACCCGGCAGATCGTCGTCGCGGTCGGCGCGGTGATCGTGCTGGCCGCCGGCGCGGGAACGGCATGGCTCTACTGGTCCCGGCAACACCAGGTCGGGCCGTCGGGTTCGGTGCCGTCGATCGCCGCCAAGCTACCTGCCGATCTCAAGGATTCGGGCCGACTGGTCGTCGGAGTCAACATTCCTTATGCGCCAAATGAATTCAAGGCGCCCGACGGCAAGTTCACGGGCTTCGACGTCGACCTGATGACGGCGGTGAGCCGGGTCCTCGGGCTCGAGCCGGAGTTCCGGGAGATCGGCATCTCCAAGATCGTCGCTTCGGTGCATGACGGCATCATTTCGGTCGGGGCGTCCTCGACCACCGACACCAAACAGCGGGAGAAGTCAGCCGACTTCGTGACGTACTTCAAGGCCGGCGTGCTGTGGGCCAGGCGGGCCGGATCGAGTGTGGATCCCAACGCGGCGTGCGGATTACGGGTGGGCGTGCACCTCGGCTCGGTCGAGGAGACCGACCACCTGCCGGCCCGCAGCGCGGCATGCGTGGCGGCCGGCGTGGCACCCATCGAGATCGTCCCGATCGCCGGCCAGGACGGCGTCACCGCTGCACTGCTCGCCGGCACCGTCGACGCCATGGCCGCCGACTCGCCCGTCACCGGCTACGCCATCAAACTGAGCGGCGGCAAGCTGGAAGCGGCCGGCGGCATCGTCGATGCGCAGCCCTACGGGTGGCCGGTGGCCAAGGGCTCGTCGCTCGCTGCCGCGTTGCAGGCGGCGCTCAAACATCTGATGCAGACCGGTGAATACCGGGAGATCGCCACCAAATGGGGTGTGGAGATGGGCATCATCGACAAACCGGTCATCAACGGCGCGCTGCGCTAGGCCGGCTACTTCGGCCCGATGTCCGCACCCAGCCACCTGCGGCTGACCGCCGCGTAGCTGCCATCACCTTGAATAGTGCTGAGCCACTTGTTGATTCGCTGTTGCAGCGACACGGCATCCTTGGGCATCAGGTAGGCCTTCTGCGCGACGGTGAACGGCTGGTCTGTCGACACTCCGCACAATTGCGGATGTTGCGTGACCTGCCAGCGGATTTCGCTGCCGTCGGTGATCATGACGTCGGCCTTGCCCTCGATGACCTGATCGAAAATGGTGTTGTTGTCCGGATATTCGATGATGGTGGCGTGTTGCAGATTGGCGCGGTCGAATTGTTCATTGGTACCGCCGGGATTTGCGACCACTCGCACTCCCCCACGGTCGATGTCGGATAGCGAGCGGTACTTCGCGGCATCGGCGCACCGCACTATCGCAGCTTTACCGTCGCGTAGATACGGGTCGGAGAACAGCGCCTTGGCGGCCCGGTCTGCGGTGACGCTGATGCCTCCGACCGCCAGTTCACATTTCTGCCCCAGGTCGGCCATGAGCGTCGGCCAGGTGGTGGGCACCAGATGCAGGTCCACACCGGATTCTCGGGCGAAATCCCGGACCAGATCGATGTCCATGCCGCTCCACTCGCCGGCGGCGTCACGGTAGGTGAACGGGCGATAATCGCCGGTGCTGCACACCGTCAGCGCCTTCGGCGTGGATTTCTCCTGCGGCGAGCTGCATGCTGCCACCACCGCCACGACCAGCACCGACGCCGCCGCGAACACTGTGCGTCTCATGCAGCCAGACTCTCATGCGACCACCAACTCGCCTACGCTGGCTATATGCGTCGAATCGCGGCACTCGCAGTGGCAGGCGTACTGCTCAGTGCCTGCACGCAGACCGTGCCGGGACAGGCCGGCGCGCCAGGTGACCTCAAGTGGCAACGCCCCATCACCGATTCGGTTTCCAGCCTGGGCGGCACGCTCGGCACGGTCGGGGAAGCCATGACCGCGCACGACTTCGTCGCCATGTCGCGGGATTGCACGAAACTGCAAGGCACGTTGGACGATCTCAGCAAGAATCTGCCGACTCCCGACGCGGACGTCAACTCGTCGTTGCAGGACAGCATCGACAACTTCCGGTCGTTCGCCCGCGTCTGCACGATGATGACGCCGGGCACGGCGGACGCGTCGCTCGACCAGCTGAGCGGCTACCTGGACCGCGGCGACAGCTCCATGCGAAAAGCCTTGCAGCAGATGGGCATCGAGCTGCCGGCTGCCCGCTAGCCGGCCGGTTTGTAGGCAACCAGCCCAACGGCCGCCAGATGCGCGCGATGTCGTGCATAGGACACCCGCAACTGCCTGACCCGGCGACGGGCTTCCGGATGCCCCGCGAGCTTCGCGACGAAACGGATTGCGCCCCAGACACCTTCGTCGGCGATCTGGCGTCGCAGCGCCAGCGGTGAGGCGCGCGCGATCCGCACCCGCTCGACCGTCAGCCCCGCATCCGCCAGCAGTTGCTCCCACCCTGCCACCGTCAGCGGCCGGATCTTGGTCAGCGCGGCGCCGGCCAACTGACCCGCGATGTCGGCAGCCTCGGCGTGGGTGTCGGGCGCCATCGCCAATTCGTGCACCGCATAGCGACCACCCGGGCGCAGCAACCGCGCGGCTTCCGCGACGATCGCCTCTTTGGCGTCCGCGTCGTGCAGGGTGAGCAGCCACTCGCCGATCACCACATCCGCGCTGCCGTCGGGCAAGCCCGTATGTGCGGCATCGCCGACCCGCACATTGTCTTGCCCCGCCACCAGAGCGGCGGTGTCGGCGGCATCACGGTCCTGTTCCACACCCAGGTACGAACGCGGGGCACGGGCCAGAATCTCGGCCGCGGTACGCCCCATGCCGGGCGCGAATTCGACGACATCGGCATTGCTGACGTCCACATCGTCCAGCAACGCGCGCGTCAAATGCATGCCGCCGGGCCGCAATACCCGTTTCCCGAGTCTGGCAAGGAGCCAATGCCCGGCCACCGTGAAGTCGCCCCGGTCCGCTCTCGGCAGTGCCGGCGGGATCGGGTGCGGTGGGGCGTAATTGCCGTAGTGCCAATGGTTCATCGTTATTGCGATTCCCGCTCAGCCCGCCCGCAAACGTGTTCCGGCCAATGGCGTTCCACCGCAGGTCAACCCGTTGCCGCCCATAGTTCGTCAACTCCCAGTATGTTGGCCCTGTCGTTCGGTCCTACGTTGTGCCCGAAGGAGCCACATGACCATCGCGTCCCAGCGTCATCGCGTCGTCGTCATCGGATCGGGATTCGGTGGCCTGCAGGCCGCCAAGGCCCTCAAACGTGCCGACGTCGACATCACCTTGATCTCACGCACGACGACCCACCTCTTCCAGCCGTTGCTGTACCAGGTCGCCACCGGCATCCTGTCCGAAGGCGAGATTGCGCCCACGACGCGACTGGTCCTGCGCAAGCAGAAGAACGTCACGGTCCGCCTCGGCGAGGTCGAGCACATCGACCTGAAGGCACAGACCGTCACCTCCAAGCTCATGTCGCAAGTGACGGTCACGCCGTACGACAGCCTTATCGTCGCGGCCGGCGCCCAGCAGTCCTACTTCGGCAACGACCACTTCGCGACGTTCGCGCCCGGTATGAAGACCATCGACGACGCCCTCGAACTGCGCGGTCGCATCCTGGGGGCGTTCGAGGCCGCCGAGGTGGTCACCGACCCGGCGGAACGCGACCGCCGGCTGACGTTCGTCGTCGTGGGCGCCGGGCCGACCGGCGTCGAACTGGCCGGGCAGATCGCCGAGTTGGCGGAGCGCACCCTGGCCGGAGCGTTCCGCAGCATCAAGCCGCAGGACTGCCGCGTGATCCTGCTGGACGCCGCGCCCGCGGTACTGCCCCCGATGGGTCCCAAGCTCGGCGCCAAGGCGCAGAAACGCCTGGAGAAGCTCGGCGTCGAGATCCAGCTCAACGCGATGGTCAGCGACGTCGACTACAAGGGCATCACCGTCAAGGACAAGGACGGCACCGAGCGCCGCATCGACTGCGCCTGCAAGGTCTGGTCGGCCGGTGTGCAGGCGAGCCCGCTGGGCAAGCTCATCGCCGAGCAGTCCGACGGCACCGAGACCGACCGGGCCGGGCGCGTCGTGGTCGAACCCGACCTCACGGTCAAGGGGCACCCGAACGTCTTCGTCATCGGCGATCTCATGGCCGTCCCAGGCGTGCCGGGCATGGCGCAGGGTGCGATCCAGGGCGCCACCTACGCCGCCGACATCATCAAGCGGTCCCTGGCCGGCCAGGACGACCCGGCCAACCGCGAGCCCTTCAAGTACTGGGACAAGGGCAGCATGGCGACCGTGTCGCGGTTCGACGCGGTCGCCCAAGTGCCGGTGCCGTTGACCAAGAAGAAGCTGGAATTCGCCGGACCGTTCGCGTGGCTGTCGTGGCTGGTGCTGCACCTGGTCTATCTGGTGGGATACAAGAACCGCGTGACGACACTGTTCACCTGGTTCGTCACCTTCCTGGGCCGCGGGCGCGCGCAGATGGCGATCACCAGCCAGATGATCTACGCGCGCACCTCGATGCAGCTGCTGCAGAACCAGCTGAACGCATTGGCCGCAGCCGACAAGGTCGAGAAGAACGAATCCGCCTAGACGCGCATGGAGATCCGTTGGAACACAGACCATACGGAACGGCTTCGCCGCGTTGTGGTCGGCTGGGACGGCACCGAGGCCGGTGCGCCGTGCTTCCCGCCGGGCTGGGAACCTGAGCCCGACGATCTGCACCTGCTGCGGATTGCAGCTGCCCACGGCGGGTGCGCGACCGGCACGTATCGATATCGGCGACCCCCGGCCGATATCGGATATTCGCCGTTTGTCGCGCAGCTGACCGACGAAGCGGACTTCGACTTCACCGACCGACACCGCGCCCTACTCGCGCGAATGAGCTGGGAGCTGTCGGATCCCTACGACGACGAGGACATCCCCGGCGCCGACCCCAAACGGCCGTACGGCGACTTCACCTTCTACCAGATCGAAATGGCGCTGACGCTGGGCCTGATCCCGGCGCAGAAGCCGCCCGACCACGATCCGATGACGCCCGAGATCGCGCAAGCCATGACGGACCTGCATTTCCAGATGCAGCCGGCCCTGCAAATCTTCCTGCGGCACTTCGATATTGACGATGGTCGGGTGTTCCGCGGTGAGGAGTGGGGCGGCTGGGTGTCAGCCTGACCGTCAGTCGGCGTGATCGGGACTCCAGGTGCTCGGCAGCATCGGCGCACGCGCGCCGTCGCCGAACTGGTCGCCGGGCACCGCCGTCAATCCGGCCGGGGTCGTTCCCGCCCTCGATACGGCTCCGGTGAACCCCATAGGGCCGGCGCCGCTGTCCGATGCGCCGGATGCCCATTCCGGGGCGACGTCGAGGTCCATATATTCGACAGCGTCACCTTCTTGTTGGCGTCGGCGCGCCTGCCGGGCCGCCGCCGCAGCAGCCGAGGCTTCTCGGGCCGTCGCGGACTCCCGCGCCGACGCGGCGGCGTCGACACGCGTCTGACGCTGAAGCCACGCGCTCGCGCCGATTCCCGAACCGTCACCGACCGCATACGGGAAGCCGGGGTCGCCCACTGGCGGCGGTGCACTGGGTGCCGGTGTGGCGGGCGACGACACCGTGCCGGTCGGCGCCGGTGCAGAGGCACTTGCCGGGCCGGACGCGGGGGCGGCCGTTGACACCGGACTCGGCGTCGGGGCCGTGGCGATGGCGGGCATGGGCGTTTCCTGCGCCGCGGGCAGCGGCTCCGCACCGATCGCCGTCGGGGGCACCTGGATGCCCGCCAGCCCCGCGAAACCGGCCACCCAACCGAGGTTGGCGATCGCCAGGCCAAGTGCCGGCTGAATCAACGCCGGCGCGAACTGGCCCAGCACCGAAGCCAGTTGAGAGGCATGGAAAGTCACGTCCGCCAACACCATCGGCAGATTGGTCAGCAGCGCGGCGGGGTCGGTCAGCAAGTTGTTCCACAACAGTTCGAGGTGCTCGCCCATCTCGGCGCCGACGTCGAACCACCATTCCAGATCGGTCGGGTCCAGATCGCCGTGGCCATGGTCGTGGTCATGGTCATGGTCGTGGTCGTGATCGTGGTCGTCGTGCGCCACGATCTGCGGTGCGGGCGTGGAGTGCGGCGCGGATGTCGTTGCCACCTCAGAAACGGCTTCGTACGTCGCCATCGCGGTCGCGGCCTGTACCCACATGCGGACGTAGTCGGCTTCGGTGACCGCGATGGGAATCGTGTTGATACCAAAGAAGTTTGTGGCCACCAGTGCTGCCTGCGTGGCGTGGTTGGCGGCCAGTTCGGCGAGTGTGGGCATCGTGGCCAACGCGGCGCTGTAGGCGCCGGCGACGGCCTCATGTCGGGCTGCGCGGGCGTGGCTTTCCAGGCCGCTCTGGGTCAGCCACTCCAGATACGGAACGTGTGCGGCCACATATCTCTCGACGGTCGGCCCCTGCCACGCTCCCGCGTGCGTAGCCGCGAGGACGGCCCGAAGCTCCTCGGCGACTGCCGTGTAGGTCGCGCCGAGCGAGGACCATTCGGCGGCGGCCGCGAGCAATGGACCCGGACCCGGACCGCTGCTGAGCAGTGCCGAATGCACCTCCGGCGGCGACGCCATCCACACCGGCATTGCCATCACGCATCCCCCGCCCCGTTAACGATAATGAAAACTATATTCATTAAGGCTAGCAGGCGGGTGCCGCAGTCCGAGAAAATGCGTTGCCGATCGAGCGAAGGCTCTGAAAGATGCGACTTGTCCAGGTCAACCCGCCAGCGCCCCCGGGAGTTCAGCCGTGTCCGACTTCTCGCCGGTCATCACCGACTACTGGGCCGCCGCATTCAGCGGAAAAACGTTGCACACCAACGAACATCTGACGATCACCGTCAACCCCGACCGCGCCCACGACGATCGCGCCGCGATCCTGCGGACGGCCGACGACGACCTGGTGTCGATCGCCGTGAGCCCCGCTGTCGCCGACGCGCTGACCAATGACATTGCCGCACTCGGCAATCCGACCGAGGCCGACATCAGAGCCACACTGGCCACCCGGGGCGTCATGCTGAACGGCGCCGACAATGTGTTTTATCTCTCAGAATCGGCGGCCGACGACATTCTCCGCGACACCGGATCAGCAAACGTCCGCCCACTGACCGATCGCGACGCCGACATCTTTGCGTCGTTCAAAGCGGCTGTGCCGGAACGGGACTGGGACGAGGCGTACGTCGAGCTCGACCACTGGGCCGTGTTCGGCGCATTCGACGGACACGGGCGCCTCGCCAGCATCG
Source organism: Mycobacterium toneyamaense (assembly GCF_055384815.1). NCBI lineage: Bacteria > Bacillati > Actinomycetota > Actinomycetes > Mycobacteriales > Mycobacteriaceae > Mycobacterium > Mycobacterium toneyamaense. Next base: position 2,774,168 of record NZ_AP040333.1, on the reverse strand, counting down.
GCAGCATGTACCCGTGGGACGACGTGGTTCCGCTGGCCGACATCGGAGTACTGACTCTGGACTCCGCACGAGGCCGAGGACACGCAAACACGTTGGTACGTGAGATGTTTCGCTACGCGCTCACGCAGGGATTCGAGCCGCAATACCGATGCCGGCTGGACAATGCCGCCTCGATCAAGCTGGCCGTCAGTGTGAATCTGCAGCAGTTCGGGCAATGGGAAACCGTCATGCCCGACGATGCGTGACGGTGGGATTGTGTGGTGGTCCCGACTGGGATCGAACCAGTGACCTTCCGCGTGTGAGGCGGACGCTCTCCCCCTGAGCTACGAGACCGGGGAATCTCACCGACCGGATCGGTGCGACGACAGACACTAACACGTCCCGCGACCCGAACGGGAATCGCGTCCCGCCGACGCCGGACCACGCCCGCCGGGACCGACCGAACCCACCACCACGCCGCCTCAGGAGTCACGGGACACAACGCCCGAAACACCGGCCAAGACGCCGTCACCTCTGCGAACCAGGCCGTTTACCAGCGGTTTTCACGCGATTTGTATCTGCTCGCATTCGTGCACTAATGTCTTGCATCGCAACGGACGAACAAAGTTCAACCGGAGCGAAACGCGGATGTAGCGCAGTTGGTAGCGCATCACCTTGCCAAGGTGAGGGTCGCGGGTTCGAATCCCGTCATCCGCTCGAAGGTGCGAATGGCATCAGCCCCAGTGGTGGAGTGGCCGAGTGGTGAGGCAACGGCCTGCAAAGCCGTGCACACGGGTTCGATTCCCGTCTCCACCTCCAAGAGTTTCAACCCGGCGCGATTAGCTCAGCGGGAGAGCGCTTCCCTGACACGGAAGAGGTCACTGGTTCAATCCCAGTATCGCGCACCAGAGTTTCACGACAGGCCCGGTTTTCGAATCGGGCCTTTCTTTTACCCGCACCCAGCAACCCGCAATATATTCGTACCATCGCGCTGTTTTTCCTCGAATCCACGTACAGGCCAGTGATGATGGCTGTAACGTCCAGCTCGCAATATCGGCATATTGCCGAACCGAGCTAACTCTCCGAGGTCGAAATGTTGCGTGCGTTGATCGTTGCTGCCCTGATCACCTCTGCCGGCGTGGCCATCGCCCCCGTCGCGCAGGCATCCGGATACAAGAACTGTTCGGCAGCTCATGCCGACGGTCGGTACAACATTCCGCAGGGCGATCCCGACTACAAGGCGTCCCAGGACCGCGACAACGACGGCATCGCCTGCGAGGGCTGAGCGGAGCCCGCCGCCGCGGGCTCAGACCGCGGCGGCCCGCAGGCCTTCATCCAGTTCTTCACGGACGTGCCGCTCGACAAGAAGTGGCACAAAGTCCCGCACCGTGCAGGACGCAAAGCCTTCATGCGCACGCCGAACCGCGGTGGCAATCTGCGCGGGATCAAGGGCCGGATAGCGCGCCGCCAGGCGTGCCACGACGTCGTCGATCGCTCGCTCTTCGCTGAACTCGCGCATCGACATATTCTCGCGCAGCGCTCCCCCACACGATGCCGAAACGAGATAACAGAGTCCGGTCACCGACCGGCGGCCACCTCGTCGTAGAAGATGCCCAGCCGGTCGATCCGCCAGAGCTGCCCGTACACCACCAGGACGGCGCCGAACACGGTCGGCCAGATGAGCAGCGCGCCGAGCCCCCACGTCAGCAACACGGCACCGGTCACCGCGCCGGCGACCCAAATTCTTTGGACGACAGCGAATCCCGCCGGCATCTGCGACCGGTCCTGCATCCACAGCCGCTCGCCGTAGATGCCGCGGGAGGACCAGGCGACCGGCTTGTCGACGGGCGCGAACGCGTGCGGGTTCCACCACAACCACGCGATGACCACGCCGACGGGCACCAGGGCCCACCAGCCGATCCAGACGCGACTCCAGATCGCGAGCATCATCAGCGGGATGGCGGCGAATCGCGTCCACACGCTCCATGGGTTGGCGTGGCGCCGCCAGGCCTCGTCGCTCATGCCCGCGGCGCGGGCGTACTTGTCCAAGAGCTTCATCGCAGCATTCCCCTCGCCAGAGTTCGGATGGTCGCCTCGAGCACGTCGTCGTAGCCGGCGCCGAACCGGTCACGGTTCATCACCAGCAGACCGACGGTCCGGATGACGCCCAGCAGGGTGTCCGGGGCGATGTCGTCGACCAAGACGCCATCCCGCTGGCCGGCCGCGAGGTAATCGAGCACCGGGCTGACGATCTGCGGCATGACGCGCGCGAGTTGCTCGGGCCCGACGCGGCGGCTGACCGCCGTCAGCTCGTCGGCATGCGTCAGCAGCCTCCGATAGAACGGATCGTCGACGAGCACATCAGTGATGGCACGCATGAGGCAGACGAGGTTCTCCTCGTCGACCGACCGACCCAGCACCTCTCTGAGCCGAGCTCCCATCCGGGGCGCCCGCCGCAGCATCACCTCGAGATAGAGCGACTCCTTCGAGTCGAAGAACGCGTAGAAACTGCCCTTGGCGATCCCCGCCGGCCGGACGAGTTCATCCAGCGACGTCTTCTTCAGCCCTTGGGCGGCGAAGAGCTGCTCGGCCGTATCGACCAGGGTGCCCGCAATGCGCGCCTTCTCGTCGGACGTGAACGCCACCGCCATAGCTATGACTCCTTTGGTCAGACAGTCATAGCCTACGTGTTTGCAGCCCTCTCCGCCAGGGCATCCCACCACCACTCAACGCCCCGAAGGCGCTGTCACAGTGAACGCTGAAGGATTTACCTCAGCCGGTGCGTAACGATTTACTGCCGACCTTCGATGAACTAGCTCAGGACGGTGCTACCAATAGCCATCGGCCGATGTTGACGGATCCGCCAGCTAATTCACCGCGGACACCTGCGCAGCCGCGCGCACCGGTCGGCGGGCCGCCTACTCAATTGACGTAACGACACCGGCATCAGCGCAGTTCACATCACTTGCCGCCCAAATCTCCGCGATCGGCCGAGTGAATCCGCCCCGTGCCACACCAGCCCCATCAGGCAACAGGCGGGCCGACTCGTACTTTCAGTCAGCAAATCCAAATCTGTTACATCAACATTTCAGCAAAGTTCGCTCAATTGGTTGCGCAATGCCCGAATGTGGACTACAAATGTTTGCTGTAAGCGAGTTTCGCTCCAGGAGGGACACCAATCATGGCTAACATCACCACTCGCATCGCAGGATCGATTGCTCTCGCTGGCGGCGCCGCGGTCATCGCGCTCGCCGGCGCGGGCGCGGCATCGGCCGACACCAACACCCCGACCAACCCGATCCAGCAGATCGGCCAGTTCGGCACCCAGCTCAACCAGGCCATCGGCACGTTCGGCACCCAGAACGAGCAGGCCCTGGGCCAGGCCGGCACGTGGTACAACCAGGCCGCCGGCACGGCGGGCACCTACTACAACCAGGGCGCCGGTCAGCTCGGCACGTACACCACCCAGCAGCTCGTCGGCCTGGTCGGCGGCGTCTTCGCACCGCAGCACTGATTTCGCGCAACACATCGTCAGGGCGTGGGCCGCAACGGCCCGCGCCCTGCGCTGTTTTCTCGGCCACTATGCGCCCCACGCACATAGCTAGAAGAGCTAAACTTTGACCTCATGAGCTCAAAGACGTCGATCGCCGCTGCCGCGGCACTGGCCGTGGTGAGCTGGGGCGCATCGGCGGCGGTTGCCGTGGCCGACCCCACGCCCGCACCGCCCGGGCCCGCGGCGCCCGCCGGAGGCCTGAAGACCAGCATCGACGGTGACGGACTGTTCATCGTCGGCAAGGACATCGCGCCCGGCACCTATGCCACCGCCGGACCGGTCGGCGACAAGCGCTGCTACTGGCGCCGGATGAACAACGTGGACCCGCACGCAAAGAACAACGTCATCGACAGCGCCATGACCGCCAAGCCCCAGGTCGTGCTCATCGATGAGACCGACAAGGCGTTCAAGACCAGCGGCTGCCGGTCCTGGCACGTCACCGACGCGGCACCGGACTCCGCCGGACCGGGACCCAACATTTCGCCGCAGGCCCGCGCCGCGATCGCGATCCTCGGCACCCTCGGCGGAGGCGGTGGTGCTCCCGCGCCGGCACCCGCGCCCGCACCAGCGGCGCCTGCACCGCCAGCCACGCCGTAGTAGTGCATCCTTAGCGGCATGGACGTCGACGCGCTGCTGCAATCGATCCCGCCGCTGGCGGTGTATCTCGTGGTCGGGCTCGTGATCGGGCTCGAAAGCCTGGGCATTCCCCTGCCGGGCGAGATCATTCTGGTCACGGCCGCCGTCATGTCGTCCCGGCACACGCTGGACATCGACCCGGTGGGCGTCGGACTGTCCGCCGCCGCCGGCGCCATCATCGGCGACTCGATCGGATACAGCATCGGCCGCCGCTTCGGCATGTCGCTGTTCGAACGCCTGGGCCGCCGGTTCCCCAAACACTTCGGCCCCGGCCACGTCGCACTCGCCCGCCGGCTCTTCAGCCGCTGGGGCGTCTGGGCCGTGTTCTTCGGCCGCTTCGTCGCGCTGCTGCGCATCTTCGCCGGCCCGCTGGCCGGCGCGCTCAAGATGCATTACTCGCGCTTCCTGGCCGCCAACGCCGCCGGCGGCATCGTGTGGGCCTGCGGCACCACGGCCGTCGTCTATTACCTCGGTGTGGCCGCCGAGAAGTGGCTGGCCCGGTTCTCCTGGGTTGCGTTGCTGGTGGGCGGCCTGCTGGCCCTGACGGTGACCATCGTGCTCAAAGAGCGCACCGCCAAGGCGATCGAGCAGCTGGAAACCGAGCACGACTGGGACACCCTGCGACACTCGTAACTTCGTCAACTTGTGGTTGACGATTTCTCCTCGTCAACCTACGGTTGACGCATGGCTACATCTGCTGAATCCGCACACACCTCCACTCCCAATCCGATTGCCGGCACCATCCGTCTCGACGACCTCATCGAGGCGATCAAGAAGGTGCACACCGAACCGCTCGACCAACTCACCGACGCGATGCTCGCGGCCGAGCATCTCGGCGACATCGCCGACCATCTCATCGGCCACTTCGTCGACCAGGCACGCCGTTCGGGGGCGTCGTGGACCGACATCGGCAGCAGCATGGGCGTCACCAAGCAGGCCGCGCAGAAACGCTTCGTCCCCAAGGAACCCCGACTCGACACCATGGATCCCAAGGACGGATTCAGCCGGTTCACCCCGCGCGCCCGCACCGCTGTCGTCGAAGCCCAGCAAGCCGCGCACACCTCGCGCAGCACCGAGATCACCCCCGACCATCTGTTGCTGGGACTGCTGACCGACCCCGGGTCACTGGCCATGGTCCTGCTGAGCAATCAGGGCATCACCGCCGACCAGATCCGCACGGCCGCCGCCGTACCCGTCGGCACCGCCGAACCCAAGGCCCTGATCCCATTCGACGGCGCCGCCAAGAAGGTGCTCGAACTGACCTTCCGCGAGGCACTTCGCCTGGGGCACAACTACATCGGGACCGAACACATCCTCCTGGCGCTGCTCGAATCCGAGGACGCCGACGGCCCGTTGCACCGCCTCGGCGTCGACAAGAGCCGCCTCGAAGCCGAGCTCGACAAGATGCTCACCGACTTCGTCGCCGCGCAGCAGTCGGTAGCGGAAGAGTCCGGGCCGGCGTGAGTGTCCACTGACAGGGACGAACCGGCGAGATCTGCTCCATTCCTGCGAGGCCGTGATGGCGGTGTGCCATCATGCGATGCAGTTGTAACGAGAGAGGACGCGATGAGCACGGGCGTGAACGGCAACAGGACCTACCGCTGGCTGGCGGGTTTGCTCGGTGCGTTGACCCTGCTGGCGGCCACGCTGGCGCCCTCGGCGGCAGCCGAGACCAGTATCGGCAACCTCGGCCAGACCCTCCGCGTCGACTACAAGGGCCTCGTCGCGGACGTCACCGTCCACAACGTGTTGCCGTCGGACGAGCCGCCGGGCTGGACCTGGAACGGCTCGCCGCGCTGGCGCAACCAGGGTGGCCCCTGGAAGGCCGACGTCACCGTGCACGTCATCTCGACACCCAACCCGCACTGGATGGCCACCGGGGTCACCTTCAGCGGTGTCACCCCCTACGCCGACGCCTACGCCTCCAAGCACACCGACGATCCCAACGCGCTGGAGCTCAAGCTGCTGAGCGCGCCCGCGGGCGCCACCGTCGACGACGTCGTCTACTGGGACGTCTACCGCGGTCTGGTGACCAACGTGGTCATGCTCAACCCGGCCACCGGTACGCACCTCGCGCAGTGGAACATCTGGCAGCCGGGTGACCAGCTGCCCTGAGGCTCCGACAATCGGACATAAACTGCCCCTGCCCCTCGAGGACAGGGGCAGTTTCTGTTCGTGGACAAGGAGACCCCGATGACGGTGCAGGTGCGGCAGGCGCAGGCCGACGATCTGGCCGAACTCGCCGAGGTGGCCGCCGCGACGTTCCCGTTGGCCTGCCCGCCCTCGTCGACGCCGGAGAACATCGCAGCCTTCATCGCCGCGCAGCTGTCCGCCGAGAGGTTCGGCGAGTACCTGCGCGATCCCGACCGTGCCGTGTTCGTCGCGCACGACGACGCGCGAATCCTGGGCTACACCATGCTGATTCGCGGTGTGGCCGATGACGCCGACGTGCAACGCGCGGTGCCGGAGCGACCGGCCGTCGAACTGTCCAAGTGCTACGTGCTGCCCGACGTCCACGGCGGAGACGTCGCGGCAACGCTCATGGACGCGTCGGTCGCCTGCGCGCGGGAGCTCGGCGCCCGCTGCGTCTGGCTGGGCGTCAATCAGGAAAACGAACGCGCCCAACGCTTTTACCGCAAGCACGGCTTCGAGGTCACCGGCACCAAGACGTTTCAGCTCTGCGCCCGGACCGAGAGCGACTACGTGCTGGTGCGGCCGCTGTAGACCTCAGGCGTGCAGCTGCGTGCCCTCGTGGGTCAGCGCGAGCAGGCGGGACGTGGCGCGCAGGTACTTCTTGCGGAAGCCGCCGGCCAGCATCTCTTCGCTGAAGACGGTGTTCATCTTCTCCCCCGACGCCACGACGGGAATGCCCGCGTCGTACAGCCGGTCGATCAGCGACACCAGGCGCAGCGCGACGGACTGGTCGTACACCATGTGCACGCCCGTGATGAAAACCTGGTGCACGTCCTCGATCAACGCGTGATAGCGCGACGGGTGCATGGTGGCCAGGTGTGCGCACAGGGCATCGAACTCGTCGAGCGTGGCGCCGTCGACGCCGACCGCCCAGGTCCGCACGTCCTCTTCCGACGGCGGCACCGGGGCCGACGGCAGCGCCCGCTGCCGGTAGTCGGGTCCTTCGACGCGGACGGTGGTGAAAATGCTTGACAGCGTGTTGATCTCGCGCAGGAAGTCCTGCGCGGCGAAGCGCCCCTCACCGAGCTGTTCGGGCAGCGTGTTCGACGTCGCCGCAATCGACACGCCGCGCTCGACGAGCGCCGAGAGCAGCCGGGAGATCAGCGTGGTGTTGCCGGGATCGTCGAGCTCGAACTCATCGATGCAGACCACCACATAGTCGGACAGCAGGTCGATGCACTCGGTGAAGCCGAAGACGCCGGCCAGCTGCGTCAGCTCACCGAACGTGGCGAACGCGGCGGGGCCCGCGTTCGCGCCGGCCAGCGTGTAGTACGTCGAGGCCAGGAGGTGGGTCTTGCCGACACCGAAGCCGCCGTCGAGGTACATGCCGACCCCGGGCAGTGCTTCACGCTTGCCGAACAGCTTCTTCTTGCCGGCCCGCTGGCGGACCGCGTCCTCGCAGAACTTGCGCGCCGAGACCACCGCGGCGGCCTGCGACGGCTCGTTCGGATCGGGCCGGTAGGAGTCGTAGCTGACGTCGGCGAACGTGGGCGGCGGGACCAGTTCGGCGATCAGTCTTTCCGGCGTGACGGTCGGATGACGATCGGTCAGGTGCGCGACTTCGCTGGCCCCAGGCATTAACGCACCATAGCGGCGTGTTGCAATGATTCACGTGTCCGATCCCGACGCTGCGACGCAGCTCACAGAGCTCAGCGCGGTAGGCGCTGCCTTCCCGGCCGACCCGGAGACCGGCGACGACACGCTGCTGGCGCCGTTCTACAGCTACCCCGCGGAGCTGGACCGGCCGTGGGTGCGGGCCAACATGATCTCCAGCCTGGACGGCGGCGCCACCGACGACGGCCGCGCCGGCGGCCTGGCCGGCCCCGGAGACCGGGCACTGTTCGGCTATATGCGCCAGCAGGCCGACGTCATCCTGGTCGGTGCGGCGACCGTGCGCATCGAGAATTACTCCGGCGCTCAGATGTCCGCGCCGCAACGCCAGGCCCGCCAGCTCCGCGGCCAGGCCGAGGTGCCGCCCATCGCGGTCATCACGCACAGCGCCGACATCCCGCACGACGCCAAGTTCTTCACCCGCACCGAAGTACCGCCGCTGATCCTCACCAGCCGCGACAGCATCGACGACACCTGCCGCCGGTTCACCGGGCTCGCCGAGGTCATCGACGCCTCCGGCACCGCCCCCGACCGCGTCGACCCGCACGTCGTGCTGCGCATCCTCGGCGAGCGCGGGCTCAAGCGGGTGCTGACCGAAGGCGGACCGTCCGTACTGAACATGCTGATCGAGGAAGACCTGATCGACGAGATGTGCGTGACCATCGCGCCGATCCTGGTCGGTGGATTCGCCCGGCGGATCGCCTCGGGCCCCGGCGAGGCACACACCCGGCTACGCCGCAGCCACGTCCTCACCGATACCGCGGGCTACCTGTACACGCGCTACGTCCGCTGACCGGTCTCACCCACCGGCATCGCTACTGTGGTGGCCATGCGTCGCCGCCTGCTGCTCCCGGCCCTGAGCCTGTCGACCGTGGTGCTGTCTACGGTCGTCGCGGGATGCGCTCCGTTGCTGGCCGCCAACCCTCGCTACGTCACCGACTCCGGCGCCCGCCCGCAGGGCGCGGCGACCACCTCCAAGACTCCCGAGGGGCCGCCGCCGATCGCTGTGCCCAAGAAGGACATGACGTGGCATGAATGCACGTCCCGGGTGTTCGGCGACGCGACGGTGCCCGCCGTGCCCGGCGTCATCCTGGACTGCTCCGACTACGACGCCGATCTCGATTCCCTGGGCGGCTCCGCCGGGACCGTCAGCATCGGTGTGGTGCGGGCCCGGCTGGCGACGACCCCGGCCGATGCCGGACCGATCGTCATGACCACCGGATCGGACATCCCGACGTCGCACCAACTGCCGGTGTGGCTGCAGCGCGGCGGCGTCGACCTGTTGAAGACGCGCCCCGTCGTGGCCGTCGACCGCCGCGGCATGGGCATGTCGGGCCCGCTGAGCTGTGTGTCGAGCAATGATCGCCAGGACCTGCTGGACCAGGCCCAGTTCCTGTCGGGCGACGACCAGGTGGCCAACCTGGCGAAGGTCGCGACCTCGGCCACCACCGACTGCACCGACAGCATCGCGCCGGGAGAGTCGGCCTACGACAACGCGCACTCGGCCGAGGATCTCGAGCGGCTGCGCAGCACCTGGGACGTGCCCGCACTGGCCGTTCTCGGCATCGGCAACGGCGCCCAGATCGCCCTGGCCTACGCGGCGTCGCACCCCACCAAGGTCGCCCGGCTGGTGCTGGACTCCCCCTTGCCGCTGGGCATCTCCGCCGAAGCGACGGCCGAGCAGCGGGTCAAGGGCCAGCAGGCGGCGCTCGACGCGTTCGCCGCGCAATGCGTGGCCAACAACTGCCCACTGGGCCCGGATCCCAAGGGCGCCATCGACGGCATGCTGGCCGAGGCCCGCGCCGGGCGCGGTGCCGGCGGCGCGTCGACGGCCGGTCTGGTCGAGTCGATCACCACAGCACTGGGCTACCCGCGCGGCGACGGGCTGGCCAACACCCTGTCTCTCGCCGGCGCGCTGGCCGCCGCCCGCGGCGGCGACGCGACGGCGCTCAACGCGCTGAGCAAGACGGCCGAGGACACGCGTCAGACAGACGGACAGTTCGTCAACCGGTGCGACGACTCCGTCAACCGCCCCACCCCGGACCGCGTCCGTGAACTGCTGGTGGCCTGGCCCAAGAAGTACCCGCAGTTCGGCGCCGTCGGTGCGCTCAGCCTGGCGCCGTGCCTGAGCTGGCCCAGCAGCCCCGCGCCCGCGGCCCCCAAGGAACTGAAGGTGCCGATCCTGTTGCTGGGCACCCTCAACGACGCGATCGTCGGCGGCGACGGCGTCGCCGCGGTGGCGGCCATGGCGATCAACGCGGGCAACAACAGCCGCCGTGTCATGTGGCAGGGCACCGGCCACGGCACCCTCGTCTACACGACGGCGTGTGCCCTACCCCCGGTGCAGGGCTACCTGACCACCGGCAAGCTGCCGGACACCGACACGTTCTGCCCGGCCTAGCAAGCCGGTCCGACACCCCGTTATAGGGTTCGGTGGTGACGCGCCCTCTATCGCTCCTGAGCGTCTTCGGTCCCCGCACCGGCCCACAGAGCACCGCGAATATCGTTCGCAATGCGCTGTGGCCCATCGCGATCGTGTCGATCATCCACCGCAGTTACGTGCTGACGACCAACGGTTACATCACCGATGACTTCGGTCCGGTGTACCGCGCGGTGTCGAACTTCCGGCGGCACTGGGCCATCTACAACGAGCACTTCAACTACGTCGACCCGCACTACCTGTACCCGCCCGGCGGCACCCTGCTGCTGTCGCCGTTCGGGTTCCTGCCGGAGTTCGCGTCGCGGTTCTGGTTCGTCGCCATCAACTCGATCGCGATCATCATCGCCGCCTGCCTTCTGGTACGGCTGTTCAAGTTCTCGTTGACGTCGGTGGCGTTGCCGGCCCTCCTGCTGGCCATGTACTGCACCGAATCGGTCACCAACACACTGGTTTTCACCAACGTCAACGGCTGCATCCTGCTGGCCGAGGTGCTGTTCTTCACCTGGCTGCTGGACGGCAAGAAGAACCACGAATGGCTGGCCGGAGCCGCCATCGGCCTGACGCTGGTGCTCAAGCCACTGCTGGGCGTCCTGCTGCTGCTGCCCCTGCTGAACCGGCAGTGGCGGGCCCTGGTCGCCGCGTTCGCGGTACCCCTGGTCTTCAACGCCGTGGCCTGGCCGCTGTCGGCCGACCCGATGGGCTTCGTGCGCAACACCGTGCCGTACATCTTCCAGACCCGCGACTACTTCAACAGCTCGGTGCTGGGCAACGGCATCTACTACGGCCTGCCGATGTGGCTGATCATGCTGCTGCGCATCGCCTTCGTGGTGCTCGCCGCGGCCAGCCTGTGGCTGTTGTACCGCTACTACCGCGAGCGCGACCAGCTGTTCTGGATGCTGACGTCGTCGGGTGTCCTGCTGATCACCTCGTGGCTGGTGCTGTCGCTGGCGCAGGGCTACTACTCGATGATGCTGTTCCCGTTCCTGATGACGGTGGTACTGCCGCGGTCGACGATCCGCAGCTGGCCGGCGTGGCTCGCGGTGTACGGCTTCCTCACCATGGACCGCTGGCTCATGTGGCGGTGGCCGACGACCGGCCGGTTCCTCGAGTACATCAAGATCACCTACGGCTGGTCGTTGATGCTCGTCGTGGTGTTCTGCGTGCTGTACTTCCGCTACCTCGACGCCAAGAAGGACGGCCGGCTGGACCAGGGCATCGACCCGTTGTGGTTGTCCGACTCCAAGCCACAAGGGGCCGCCGCGGGTAGCGTGGGCGCATGAGCATCCCGCCTCCCAAGGTCGAACTCTCCGACGCTCAGTGGCGCGAGAAACTGTCCCCCGCCGAGTTCCACGTACTGCGTGAAGCCGGGACGGAGCGTCCGTTCGTCGGCGAATACACCGACACCAAGACCGAGGGCGTCTACCAGTGCCGGGCCTGCGGTGCCGAGCTGTTCCGCAGCACCGAGAAGTTCGAATCCCATTGCGGCTGGCCGTCGTTCTTCGATCCGGCAGACTCGGACGCGGTGATCCTGCGGACCGACAACAGCCTCGGCATGCGCCGCGTCGAGGTGCTGTGCGCCAACTGCCACAGCCACCTCGGCCACGTCTTCGAGGGCGAGGGTTACCCGACCCCGACCGACCAGCGCTACTGCATCAACTCGATCTCGCTTCGCCTGGTTCCGGCCGAGAGCTGAGACGTGGTCGCGCAGCCCACCGACGCGCAATTGCGGCGGTGGCGACAGCACCTGGCCAATGAACGTGCCGAAGCTGCCGTCTACCGCGATCTGGCCCAGCGCCGTCAGGGCGCCGAACGCGACATCCTGCTCGAACTCGCCACCGCCGAAGGCCGGCACGAGAAGCACTGGCTGACGCTGCTGGGCGATCAGGTCGGGAAGCCACACCGTCCCGACGTCCGGACCCGACTGCTCGGCTTTCTCGCCCGTCACCTCGGCTCGGTGTTCACCCTCGCCCTGGCGCAACGGGCCGAAGCGCGCTCGGAGTACGACACCGACGTCGACGCCACGCCGACCATGGCGGCCGACGAACGGATCCACGGCGAGGTCGTCCGCGCCCTGGCCAGCCGGGGCCGCGACCAGCTGTCCGGTAGCTTCCGGGCGGCGGTCTTCGGCGCCAACGACGGGCTCGTGAGCAATCTGGCGCTGGTCCTGGGCATCGGCGCCACCGGGGTTTCGAGCGCGACGATCCTGGCCACCGGACTGGCCGGGTTGATCGCCGGAGCCTTGTCGATGGGCGCCGGCGAGTACGTCTCGGTCAACTCCCAACTCGAACTGCTCGAGGCGTCGACGCCCAGCGCCACCGCCGGCACCGCGGTGCAGGCGCTCGACGTCGACGCCAACGAACTGGAACTCGTCTATCGCGCCCGCGGGATGAGCCCGGAGGACGCCGCCGACCGCGCCGCCGAGGTGTTCGCCAGCCTGCGGGCCGGCGCCCTGGCCGACTCACCACTGGGCGAGGTCTCGACCGAGAAGCACGAAGCCGTGGGCACCGGGCTGCAGGCGGCCGCGTCGAGCTTCATGTTCTTCGCGTCCGGCGCACTGATCCCGGTGCTGCCCTACCTGTTCGGGCTCACCGGTGTCGTCGCCGTCGTCGTCTCGGCGGTCCTGGTCGGGCTGGCCCTGCTGACGACGGGCATGATCGTCGGCCTGCTCTCCGGCGGGCCGCCGCTACGACGGGCGTTGCGCCAGTTGATGATCGGCTACGGGGCCGCCGCGGTGACCTATGGACTGGGCCTGTTGTTCGGCACTGCGGTCGGCTGATGAACCAGTCCGTGCCGGAACGCCGCGACGCCGGACGCGCCGCCCGCGCCAGGCTGCCCCGAGCCGCGCTGGCCGACGTCCACCTCACCGCCGACCGTCCCGACCCGGTGGCCCTGCTGGAGTCGCAGGCGACGTCCCGGATCGCCGAACTCGTCCCGATCAGATACGGCCGGATGCTGACCTCGGCCCTGGCTTTCTACCGGGGCGCGGCCCTGATCATGGCGTCTGATCTGGCGGCCGGCCCGCACACCGGACTGACGGCGCAACTGTGCGGCGACGCTCATCTGTGCAACTTCGGACTGTTCGGCTCGCCGGAACGCAATCTGGTGTTCGACGTCAACGACTTCGACGAAACCCTGCCGGGGCCGTGGGAGTGGGACGTGAAGCGGTTGGTGGCGAGTCTGGCAATCGCCGGTCGGGACAACGGTTTTCAGGCCGACGATCGCGCGGACGTGATCCGCCGCTGCGTCAGCGGCTACCGCACCCGCATGCAGGAGCTGGCCGGCATGGGCGAGCTGGCGGCGTGGTACACCCAGACGACCGTGGACGCCGAGCTGCAGAACAGCGTCGACACCAAGTTCGCCCGCGAGATCCAGCAGACCGCGGCCAAGGCCCGCGCGCACGACAGTCTCCAGGCGGTCGCGAAACTGACCGAAACCGTCGACGGCCAGAGCAGGCTGATCAGCCGTCCCCCACTAGTGGTTCCCATCGAGGAACTGGTCGGCGCCGAGCGGGCCCGCCAGTACGAGCAGCAGATGACGCCGTTCATGCAGCGCTACCGCGACAGTCTGGAAGACAGTCGGCGCGTCCTCATCGACCGCTTCCACTACGTGACGATGGCGCGCAAGGTGGTCGGGGTCGGCAGTGTCGGTCTGCGGGCGTGGATCGTGTTGCTGACCGGGCGCGACGGCGACGATCCGTTGTTGCTGCAGATGAAGGAGGCCCAGCCCTCCGTCCTGGAACGCTTTCTCGGTGCCAGTCCGTATCCGAATGCCGCCCAACGGGTTTCGGTCGGACAGCGGCTGATGCAGGCCAGTAGCGACATCCTGCTGGGGTGGCTGCACGCCGTCGGGCCGGACGGCTACGAGGCGGACTACTACGTCCGCCAGCTACACGACTGGAAGGGTGCGGTGTCGGTGCAGAGGTCGAGCCCGAAGCTGCTGGCCGACTACGGACAGGCCTGCGCCCACGCGTTGGCCCGGGCCCACGCCCGCACCGGCGATCGCATCGCGATCGCCGCCTACCTCGGCAGCAGCGACGCCGCCGACACGGCACTGGCCCGCTTCGCGGAGGCCTACGCCGACCAGAACGAGCGTGACTACGCGGCGTTGCGCGAAGCCGTCGACGCAGGACGGATCACCGCAGAGTCCGACCTGTAACCCGTCAGGGCAGGTTGGCGACCAACTGCTCGATACCGACCCGGGGGCCGGTGAAGAACGGCGTCTCCTCGCGGACGTGACGGCGGGCGTCGGTGTAGCGCAACTTCCACATCAGCTCGACGATGCGGGCCAGGTCCGGACCCTCGAACGCGAGAATCCACTCGTAGTCGCCCAGCGCGAAGGCCGGCACGGTGTTGGCACGCACATCGGGGTATTCGCGGCCACCCATGCCGTGCTCGACGAGCATGCGCCGGCGGTCGTCGTCGGGCAGCAGGTACCAGTCGAGCGACCGCACGAACGGGTAGACGCAGATGTAGTCGCCCGGGTCCTCGCCCGCGATGAACGCCGGCAGGTGGCTCTTGTTGAACTCCGCCGGGCGGTGCAGCGCGACGACGCTCCACACCGGCTCGGTGGCGGCGCCGAGCGCGGTGCGACGGAAGCCGGTGTAGGTGGCCTGCAGGTCCTCGACGCGCTCGGCGTGGGTCCACATCATGAAGTCGGCGTCGGCCCGGAAGCCCGCGACGTCGTACAGCCCGCGGACCACGACGCCCGCGTCCTCGCGCTTCTTGAGGTAGGCGGCGGTATCGGCGGCGATGGCGGCCCGCGACTTCTCGTCCGCCGGCAGCTCATCGGGCTGCACGGCGAAGACCGAGATCATCATGTACCTGGTCATCGAGTTGAGGGCGTCGTAGTCGAGCTTGGCCATGCCCCTATCGTGCCACGCGGCTTCCGACCACCTCTTGGGCCGCCCGGGTTCCCGACGCCACACACGCCGGCACCCCGATACCGTCCAGATAACCGCCCGCGACGGCCAGTCCCGTAGGCAGCCCGGCACGAAGCTCGTCGACCAGTTCGAGGTGTCCCGGACCGTACTGCGGCATGGCATCGATCCAGCGCTGCACCAGGTAGTCCACCGGCTCGGCGGTGATGCCGAACAGCGACCGCAGGTCCTCCAGCGACCATGCCAGCAGCCGGTCGTCGCCGACGTTGTGGGCCAGATCGTCACCGAACCGGCCGTATGACAACCGCAGCAGCTCGACGTTGCCGCCGCGCCCCCACTTGCGTGACGTGAGGGTGATCGCCTTGGAGTGCAACGCTTCTCCCGCGGCCATCAGGACTCCGGACTGCTGCGGCAGCGGCGTCCCACCCGGCAGCGCGAGCGCGACCACCGCGGCCGAGGCGACCGGGATCAACCGTGCCATGGCCGCGCTGCCCGGTGCGACGTTCTCGAGCAGCTTGGCCACGCGCGGCGCCGGAAGCGCCAGCACCACGGCGTCGGCCGACCAGTACTTGCCCTCGTCGTCACGCAGTTGCCAGGCGCGGCCCGCTGACGCGACTCCCTCGATACCGACCTGTGCCCACTGGGCGCCGGTCCGGCGGACAAGTTCGTCGAGCAGCACGGCGTACCCGCCGTCGACCGCGCCGAACACCGATGCGCTCGGCGCGCCTGTCTGTGGCGCCGCGGCAAGCACCGAGGCGACCGCGGCCGTCAGGCTCGGCGCGCCGCGGTCCAGCGCGGCGGCCAGTGCCGGGACGGCGCTGCGGATGCCGATGGTCTTGGCCGAGCCGGCATAGACGCCGGCCAGCAGCGGGTCGACCGACCGGGTCACCACCTGAGCGCCGAACCGGTCACCCACCAACTGTGCGACGGTCGGGTCGGCATCCAGCTGCCAGTTGAGGGGTCGGTTCGGCTCGCTCGCGATCTGCGCCAGTGTCGCGTCGTCGACCAGGCCGCGCAGGTTCGCGCCCGGCCCGGGGATGCCCTGCATGGTGCCCTCGGGCATCGGGTGCAACCGGCCGCCGCTGTAGATCAGCGGGCGGACGCCGGTGGTGCCGATCTGCCGCAGGCCCAGCTCTTTCAGCAGCGAAGTGACCTCGGGCCGACGGGCCACGAAGGCCTCGGCGCCGACGTCCAGGGTCTGACCGGCGAGCCGTTCGGTGCGCAGGACACCACCCAGCCGGTCGGCCGGATCGAAGATCGTGATGCGTGCCGCAGGGTCGGCCTGGCGCAACCGGTAGGCCGCGACCAGACCCGAAATGCCGCCGCCGACAACGCAATACGTCTTGCTCATCTACAGACTCACAGCGAGTGGGCCAGCGCCACCGCTTCGGTGACCACACCGGGATCGGTCGACGGCAATACACCGTGGCCGAGGTTGAAGATGTGCCCGGCGGCACCGGCCTCGACGGCCCGGCGACCGTCCGCGACAACCTGGCGGACGGCGT
Source organism: Mycobacterium toneyamaense (assembly GCF_055384815.1). Lineage (NCBI taxonomy): Bacteria > Bacillati > Actinomycetota > Actinomycetes > Mycobacteriales > Mycobacteriaceae > Mycobacterium > Mycobacterium toneyamaense. The sequence continues at coordinate 2,757,375 of NZ_AP040333.1, read as the reverse complement.
CGTCGACCACGCGCCAGCCGGCCAGCAGCACCACGGGATCGAGGTTGCCCTGTAGCGCCTTGCCGGGGCCGACCCGACGTGCGGCGTCGACGAGGTTGGTGCGCCAGTCGACCCCGACGACTGTCGCGCCGGCCTCGCCCATGGCACCCAGCAGCTCGGCGGTGCCGACGCCGAAGTGCGTCATCGGGACGCCGTGGTCCTTCAGGGAGGCGAAGATGCGGGAGCTGTGCGGCAGCACGTAGTCCCGGTAGTCGGCGAGCGACAGGGTGCCGGCCCACGAGTCGAACAGCTGGATGGCGTCGACGCCGGCGCCCAGCTGGGCGCGCAGGAACTCGATGGTGAGATCCGTCAGCTTCGCCATCAGGTCATGCCAGGTCGCGGATTCGCCGAGCATCATGGCCTTGGTCTTCTCGTGGTTGCGGCTCGGGCCGCCCTCCACCAGGTACGAGGCCAGCGTGAACGGTGCGCCGGCGAAACCGATCAGCGGAACCTCACCCAGTTCGTTGGTAAGCAGGCCGATGGCTTCGGCCACCGGCGCCACCTGGTGGGGCTCGAGCGGCTTGATGCCCTCCACGTCGTCCGCCGTCCGGATCGGGTGGGCGATCACCGGCCCGACGTCCGGGACGATGTCCAGGTCGATGCCCGCCGCCTTGAGCGGCACCACGATGTCCGAGAACAAAATGGCGGCGTCGACGCCGTGACGGCGCACCGGCTGCATGGTGATCTCGCAGACCAGCTCGGGGTTGAAGCACGCCGAGAGCATGGTGTGGGTGGCGCGGATGGCGCGGTATTCGGGCAGGGACCGGCCCGCCTGCCGCATCATCCACACCGGGGTCCGGTCCGGGGTGCGGCCGGTGGCGGCAGCCAGATAGGGCGATTGCGGCAGTTCACGACGGGTGCTCATCACTGCTAATGCTGCCATGCCCGGTTCGGTCGCTTATACCCTGTCGCGCGGCCAAATATCGGGCTATCGGCGCGCCTGCTTACGCGACCGGCCGGATCGGGCTAGCGTCCCAGAATGTGACCTCCGCCGAGCCGGCCCAGTTCCGCACTGCTGTTGCGGCAATGAACGCCGCCACCGTGCGCCAGGAGATCGAACTCGGCCCGATCCGTCCGCCGCAGCGGCTGGCTCCCTTCAGCTACGCGCTGGGCGCAGAGGTGCGTCATCCCGACGCCTCCGTCGTTCCGGAGAGCTCTGAGGGCGATGCCTTCGGACGTCTGATCCTGCTGCACGATCCCGAAGGCGCTGAAGCCTGGGACGGCACCATGCGTCTCGTCGCCTACATCCAGGCCGATCTGGACTCCACCGAGGCCGTCGACCCACTGCTGCCCGAGGTGGCGTGGAGCTGGCTGGTCGATGCGCTCGAGTCGCACGCCGACGGCGTCACCGCGCTGGGCGGCACCGTCACCGCGACGACGTCGGTGCGCTACGGCGACATCTCCGGCCCGCCGCGCGCCCACCAGCTGGAGCTGCGGGCGTCGTGGACCGCGACATCGCTGGAGCTGGGACCACACGTGCAGGCGTTCTGCGAGGTGCTCGAGCACGCTGCCGGACTACCGCCTGCCGGTGTGACCGATCTGGGTTCGCGCACGCGCGCGTGACCGCATGACTGACGCTGATCCGGTCGAGACGTCTGACGACGATCCCGACGTCACTCCCCTGCTGGCACCCGCCGACGGCGTGCCTCCCGTTGCCATCTACGCGAGCGACATCGCCCGCGCCGGTGAGCTTCTGGCATCCGGACACGGCGCCTTCGCGATCGACGCCGAGCGGGCGTCGGGCTTCCGCTACTCCAACCGGGCCTACCTGATCCAGATTCGGCGCGCGCGCGCCGGCACGGTGTTGATCGACCCCGTCAGCCACGGCATCGACCCGCTGAAGGCGCTGGCGCCGGTGGCCGAGGTCGTGAATTCCGACGAGTGGATTCTGCACGCGGCCGACCAGGATCTGCCGTGCCTTGCCGAACTGGGTATGAAGCCGCCGTCGCTGTACGACACCGAACTGGGCGGCCGGCTCGCCGGATACGACCGGGTGAACCTGGCGGCCATGGTGCAGCGGCTGCTGGGCCTCGGCCTGAAGAAGGGGCACGGCGCGGCCGACTGGTCCAAGCGCCCGCTGCCCGCAGACTGGCTGAACTACGCGGCGCTCGACGTCGAGGTGCTGCTGGAATTGCGCGCCGCGGTGGCCGCCGAGTTGGAGTCCCAGGGCAAAACCGAATGGGCCGCACAGGAATTCGAGTACATGCGGACCGTCGAGCCCGCCCCGACGCGGCGCGACCGCTGGCGTCGGACGTCGGGCATCCACAAGGTCCGCAACGGACAGGCGCTCGCGGCCGTGCGCGAGCTGTGGCAGACGCGCGACGTGATCGCGCAGCGGCGGGACATCGCGCCCGGCCGCATCCTGCCCGACGCGGCGATCATCTCGGCGGCCGTCGCCAATCCCGACACGATCGAAAAGCTCACGGCACTACCGATTTTCGGCGGCTCGCGGCAGAAGCGCAGCGCCCAGGTGTGGCTCGACGCGCTGGCCCGGGCCCGCGAAGCCGATCCGCCGGCTTCCGAACCGAACAACGGGCTGCCGCCACCGGCCCGGTGGTCGCGTCGCAAACCCGAGGCGTTCGAGCGGCTGGAAGCCTGCCGCGGCGGGCTCTCCGAACTGTCCGAAAAGGTTTCGGTTCCTTCCGAGAACTTGGTGACGCCGGAGACCGTGCGGCGGCTGTGCTGGGATTGGCAGCCCGTGACTGACGTCCCTGCTGCGGTCGAGGAGTTCCTGGCTGCAGCCGGCGCCCGCCCGTGGCAGCGCGAGCTCTGTGGCCCGGTCTTGGCTACTGCGTTGGGTTAGGTGCGCGTTCACCCTGTACCTAGGGCGCAAGAGTTCAAGAAGGTCGCACCCCTGGCGCAGGCTCAACCAATCACGGGGCACCGATCGCCGGGACGGTGTCATGCGGATGCGCGTCCTGGTAGCCGGGGCAGGTGGTCTGGATTTTGAACGTATGCCATTGGGACTCACCCGGATTCGGCGGCATGCGCCCGCTGACGGTGTAGGTGTCGTCGACTTTGATTCCGGTGACCTCTTGTGGGTCGGCGATGAAACCCGTCACGTCGCCGTCGCGCAAGCCCACCTTCTGCACGACGACACGGCCGACCTGGGTGAGCTGGATCCGAACCAGCTGACCCGTCTTGCCCTGGGCCAGGATGACCAAGCCGCCGCCGGCGAGTTGCCGGGTGCAGACGACCGTGCCGGTGTTGATGGTGTGTGGTTCCCCGTCGAAGACGATCGAGGTGACGGTCGGCGTCCCGGATTCGCACGCACTGATCAACAGGACAGCCAGCACCGCCACCAGATCCGGGCGGTGGACGCGCATGCCGCAAGTGAACCAGTTGGCGCCGCGTTGTGCGCGCAAAAGCGCGCAGGGTCAGCGGGCGCCGAACGGCCGCCACAACAGCGGCGTGACGAACTCCAGGAAGTGCTCGAGCACGGCCTCGGGCGCTTCGATCTGCGGCCAGTGCGCGATGTCGTCGGCGAGCATCACGACATCCGGGTTCGGGATGACCTCGCGGTACCTCGCGGCCATGTGGGCGCCCGAATTCGGGTCGGACGGGCCGTCGATCAATCGCATGGGGATCGTCGTCTCACGCATCGCACGCACCCAGCGGTTGCGGTGAACGTAGCGGTCGTTGATGAAGCGACCGACCTGGTGCATGACCTTCTTGCCGTCGTTGTAGTCGAGGATCTCGTGGAACTTGTCCATCAGTTCCTTCGACGGTTTGGTGTTGACGCCGAACATCTCGTTGATGGTCGGGTCGGCCAGTCGCCGCGACAACGGCGTGCCCTGCAGCGGACTGATGATGTCGCCCAATGGCGTACTCGACAGCGCCTTCTGCAGCAGCCGCGGGGTGTACGACTCGACGAACAGCCCGCCGTTGAGCCAGGTGATCGACTCGATGTTCAGCTTGCCGTACGACTGATCGCCGAACCGGTTGCGCGCCAGCAGTTCCTGGCACACCGAGTCGCCGATGTCGTGAGCCAGGATGTGCGCGGTCTGTACGCCGAGGTGGTCCAGCAGCGCCTCGTGCATATCGGCGTGGTCGTGCACCGAGTACTGGTACGCGGACGGTTTGGCCGAGAAACCCATGCCCATCATGTCCGGCGCAATCACGGTGAACTTCTCGGTGAGCGTCGGCCAGATCAGTGACCAGTCCCAGGAATTGAACGGGTAGCCGTGGATGAGCAGCAGCACCGGTCCGGTGCCCAATTTCAGCCCGTCCTGGCGGTAGAAGATGTCGAATCCGAGGTAGTCGAAATACTGGCCGGCGGACTTCCAGGCTTCGAGTTCGTCGTGCATGGGTTGAGCGTAGGCCGCGGACAGTCTGACGTCGCCGCACCGCGTCAGCCAGGCATGTTGGCACGCCGAATTACCATTGGGAGCACGGAACAGAGAAGGACATCGGGATGATTCGGCTCCTGCTAGTGCTCGGCGTCGTCGCGGTCATCCTCGCTGTCGTCATGATTCTCGGCGGCGCCGCGCTCGGGGCAGTCTTCACCTCCGATCGCAAGGCACGCCGCCCCCTGCCGGCCATGACACGGGCCTGGCTGCTGTGCATCGCCATGGTGCTCCTGGTCGGTGTCGCGACGGAGGGCATCCTGCTTCTGCCCGCCATGGGCATCGCCGCCATCGGGTTGTTGATCATGCACATCGTGATCGACAGTCGGGCCGGGACTGCGCGCGAACGGTCACCACAGGAGACCGAACGTGCCCGGCTCGTTGAGGAGTTCGGAGACGATGGTGTCGAGCTGCTCGACGGCGCACAGGCCGCCATCGAGCGGATCGAGCGCTCGGAAGCCGCGGTCGACGGCTGGCTCGGTAACGACCTCGACTTCACCGCCGACCTGACGGCAATCCGTGAAAACTGCCGTGCCACACAAGAACTCAAGGGCTTGATCACAGAGCTCCGCGGGATCGCCGAGCCCGATTCCGACGATCTGGCGATGCTGGAGGACGCCCGGACGAAAGTTCGGGAGCTGGGGTCACGGTCGTGGGCGCGGGTGTATGCCCTGCAGGGCTGCGCCGAGAAGGCCGAGGAGATCGACCAGTCGCTGCGCGACGACCGCGCCCGGGCACAGCTCGCGGAAAAGCGCGACGACATCCGCAGCCGCATGGCCGCGAGGTTGTACGGGGTCGAGGCGGCACCGGCTCAGACCCCGTCGTCGTCGGTCGACAAGATCACTGGTCTTGCTGCTGCATATCAGGAGATCAGAGGTCGAGCGGGCGGCGGCTGACGCAGTGGGCCGCTACTTCGGCAGGTCAGACGGCTCGACCTGGGAAGCACTCGACTCTGCGGACGGCAACTCTTCGGGATACACGATGTCGATCTCCGCGATGGACTGCGGAAAGTCCCTGCGGTTGTTGGTCAGAAAGCGATCAGCACCCGCTGCGACTGCGGTTGCCAGGTGTGCCGCGTCCGCGGCTCGCAGACCATAGGACACCGCGAACGCGAGGGACACGCGTGCGGTGGGCGCGTCAAATGGCTGAAGCTCCAGTCGACTCAGCAGGCTCACAAGTGCTGCGCATTCACCAGATTCGGGGTCATCCCGCATCGGCTTCGCCAGGACCTCAGTGAGCAGCAGAACGGAACCGACACCTACCGCTTCGCCCGCAGCGGCATCCGCGAACAGCGCGGCAACCCTAATACCAAGCGGATGGTCTTTGGCCGCCGCGTAGATCAAGACATCGGCGTCGAAGGCGGTCTTTGGGCTCATCGGCCGCTACGACTGCGGCGCACCGCCTTGACGAGTTCGTCCGCACGGTCAGCTTCGAGTGACGGTCCGCGAAGTGGCTCCGATCGTGCCCTTTGAAGTAGGTCATCGATGCGATCGGCTTCATTCCAGACCGGCGAAGCGCGGCGCGCCCTGAGCACATCAGGACTCACCAGCACGGCGACAACGCGCCCGTGCCTGGTGATCGCGACCTCTTCTCCCCTCTCAACGCGGTCGAGCTGGGCGGGAAGGGTCTCGCGCGCGGTGCTGGCGCTGATCGTGGGCATTAGCAAATTGTACGTTGACGTACGATACTGGACAATCAGCGATTGGAATCGACTGCGTACGCGTTGCCGTCCGGGCGATGCTCAATGAGCCGGCTTTCGCCATCCAACGCCACCGTCGTGATCCCACGAGAGGTAGGGCGTTGCAACTGTTCAGCGGGTGGCGAGGGACTGACGCCGACACTCGCAGCGCTGACAGATCGGCCGTTGTCGGTGGCCTCCTATATACAGTCCTGTTCAGATTCGCATGAGAGGTAAGGAGCGCCGTGATCACCGGTGAGTTGAAGAGCAAGGTCGACCGCGTCTGGGACGCGTTCTGGTCGGGGGGTATCTCCAACCCAATTGAGGTGATCGAGCAGATCACCTATCTGCTCTTCATCCGCCGTCTCGACGACCTGGAAACCCTCGCCGAGAACAAGGCCCGACGTACCGGGTCGTCCGAGGGGCTGCGGTTCGGGCCCGACCAGCAGGATCTGCGGTGGTCGCGGTTCAAGAACGACGAGCCCGGTGTCATGTACGGCCTCATCGCCGACGGGGTGTTCCCGTTTCTACGGGCACTCGGCGGTGACGGGTCGACGTATTCCGAGCACATGCGTGACGCCCGCTTCACCATCCCGACCCCGGCGCTGCTGTCGAAGGTCGTCGACATGCTCGACGACATCCCGATGGCTGACCGGGACACCAACGGCGACCTGTACGAGTATCTGCTGTCCAAGATCGCATCGGCCGGCGTGAACGGCCAGTTCCGCACGCCACGCCACATCATCGAGCTGATGGTGAAGATGACCGCACCCGGCCCGACGGACGAGATTTGCGACCCGGCGTGCGGTACCGCTGGCTTCTTGGTGGCTGCATCGGAGTATGTGCGTGACACGCATGAGTCGGTCCTGACTGACGCTTCCCAACGGAAACACTTCCACAACAGCATGTTTCATGGATACGACTTTGATTCGACCATGCTCCGTATCGGCTCGATGAACATGCTGATGCACGGCATCGAAGCTCCCGACATCAGGTACCGCGATTCGCTGTCCGAGGGCGCGTCGGAGGACGCCGAGAAGTACACGTTGATCCTCGCCAATCCTCCTTTCGCCGGCTCGCTGGATTACGAGGCCACGTCCAAAAATCTGCAGCGGGTGGTCAAGACCAAGAAGACCGAACTGCTTTTCGTGGCGCTGTTTTTGAAGCTGCTGAAGCCCGGCGGCCGGGCTGCGGTGATCGTGCCTGACGGTGTACTGTTCGGATCGTCGAAGGCGCACAAGGAACTTCGCCGGATGTTGGTTGAGGACCAGAAGCTCGATGGCATTGTGAAATTGCCGTCCGGAGTGTTCCGTCCCTACGCGGGCGTGTCGACGGCGATCCTACTGTTTACCAAGACCAATTCTGGTGGCACCGAACACGTTTGGTTCTACGACGTCACGGCCGACGGTTTTTCGCTCGATGACAAGCGGAACCCTGTCGAGGCCAACGACCTGTCGGACGCTTTGTCGCGGTGGGCGTTACGCGACGCTTCGGAATTGGAGCGGGAGCGGACAGAGCAATCGTTCTGCGTGCCCATCGCCGACATCGTGGCCCAGGGCTACGACCTGTCACTAAACCGGTACAAGGAGATCGTGCACGACATTGTCGAGCACAGGCCACCGCCGGCGATCATCGCGGAGATCGAGAAGTTGGAGGGCGAGATCGCAAGCGGGTTGGCACAATTGAAGGCGATGCTGTCGTGAAGCGGCCGACCGTTCCAATAGGAGAGGTCGTTCGATTCCAAGCCGGTGTTGGATTTCCCCCAGCGCTGCAAGGACGCGTCAGTGGCGATCTTCCGTTCGCAAAAGTGGGCGACATCTCCAGACATGGCCGCAGCGGCAAGCAGTACATTCGCACAGCCGACCATTACGTCGACAATTCCGATCTAAAACAATTGCGCACGCAACCAATCGCTCCAGGCAGCACGCTCTTCGCAAAGATCGGCGAGGCAATTAGACAAAACCATCGGGTTATCGCCGCACAGCCAATGCTCATCGACAACAATGCGATGGCTGCTATACCCGGAACCAATGTTGATCCAGCCTATCTGTTCCGGTTTTTGCAATCTGTTGACCTCTACCAGTATGCAACTTCCACCACAGTCCCATCACTCAGGAAGTCGGACTTAGAGCGGATTGATATCCCCCTCCCCACGCTATCTGAGCAGCGCCGTATCGCCGCGATCCTCGACCACGCCGACGCCCTGCGAGTCATGCGTAGGCGCTCCATCCGAGCGCTGGCCGAATTGACCGACGCTGCATTCATCGACTGTTTCGGTCACGCGCCGGAACCATCGGCGCTACTTAATGACGTTGCAACAGTGTCGTCAGGAATCACGAAGGGGCGCAGGACTAATGATGCAACATCGCCAATACCCTACCTGGCGGTCGCAAACGTCCAGGCCGGGCGCCTTGAACTAGGTTCAGTCAAAACGATTGATGCAACGTCATCCGAAATTGAGCGCTACCGACTAGAGTTTGGCGATCTGGTCCTCACCGAAGGTGGAGATCCCGACAAGCTCGGCAGAGGAACAGTCTGGCGCGACGAGTTGCCGCTGTGCTTGCATCAAAACCATATCTTCCGCGTCCGCATTCAGGATAGTTCGTCGCTCCACCCCGACTATCTGTCGGCCTTCATCTCCAGCAACCAATCACGGTCGTACTTCCTGAAATCTGCAAAGCAGACCACGGGAATCGCATCGATCAATATGACACAGCTGAAGGCTCTGCCAGTCCACGTACCAACTGCCGAAGCCCAGTTACGCTACCTCGATCTGATCCGGTCAATCAACGCTCAGCGTGCCACCGTTGCCGCGTCAGTCAGCGCGTGCGATCATCTCTTGCTCTCCCTCCGGTCCCGCGCCTTCCGAGGTGAACTCTGATGCCGTTCGCCGTAATCGATTTTGAGACAACGGGTCTGGTTCCTGAGCGCACCGACCGCGTGGTGGAGATCGGCGTCGCCCTCACTGATGATTGCGGCCGAATCGAGCACGAATGGACCACCCTGGTCAACCCGCATCGCGACATCGGGGCTACTCACGTCCACGGCATCCAGGCCTGCGACGTCGTTGACGCACCTGACTTCGCCGCCATCAGCGATTACCTGCTCGAAATGCTCACTGGCCGTGTGGTCGTCGCGCACAACGCCAGTTTCGACATGCGGTTTCTGCATTGGGAGCTCCAGCGGGCCCAGTATGTGATCCCCGAACGACCAGCCGCGCTCTGCACACGAAAATGGGGCGGGCGCATGACGGGGGCCGCCAAGCTCGCCCACTGCTGCGAAGCACTCGGAATCTCACTGATCAACGCGCACTCGGCAATTGGTGATGCTCACGCAACCGCTGAACTCCTGCCACACCTGCTCGCATTCCACGGCAGCTCCCCCGAGTGGCGCTCCGACCTGGACCGGTCGGCGACCTTCGGCTGGCCAGCTGCCCGCAGAGATGCGCCGCAACCTGTCGTCGCTCATCGTGGACAGTCATCTGCCGACCCGTACTCGTGGCTGCGGTCCGTCCTGGGAGCCGCCTGGGTCCCCGCCACTCCTGAAGATGAAGCGTCCTACATGGTTGTGCTGGATAGCGCCTTGCTCGACCGGGAGATCTCACGCAGCGAGGGCAAACAGCTGCTGGCCTCCGCCGAAGCGGCTGGCCTATCCCGGGGAACCGTAGCGCGGCTGCACCAGGACTACTTGCGTGCTGTAGCGAAGGAAGCGCTGGCCGACGGCGTAGTCACCGACGAGGAGCGGTCCGAGCTCAATGCTGTCGCCGCTGCCCTGGGTTTCGGCCCGCCCTACGTCGATGAAGCGCTAGCCTGGGCAGCTGCAGAGGCGCCCGAAACCATAGAGGAAGCGACTGCATTCACGCTACGCCCGGGCGACCGGATCGTGTTCACCGGCGAGATGAATCGTGGCCGCGACGAATGGGTTTCGACGATCTGCGCCGCGGGGCTTGCCTCCGGCGGCATTTCCAAATCGACGCGTCTGCTCGTCGCGGCCGATCCTGACTCGCAGAGCGGCAAAGCTGCCAAGGCGCGCCAGTACGGGATTCCGGTGGTCAGCGAAGCGGCGTTCGAGAAAATGCTCGCCACGTATCGGGCGGCATCGTGAATCCCACAGCGGCACAGTAATTTCTAGGGGGAGATCGTGTTCGACGAGCACTGGATGGTCCAATTCTTGGAAAGGGTGCGCGCGGACAACGCCGAGCAGGGCATCCATGTCCTCTACCGAATCCTCCCAGGCTCGACCCCGAAGTGGGACACCGTCACCCTTCCGGTACAGGGCGCACGCGACCCGCTCATTGGCTTGTCGTATGTCCCGACGGCCACCGTCGTCTACGCGCGGTACCGACCGGCAAAATCAGGCGTCAACTTTCTCGCGTTCGTGTTCTGGCCAGACGGATCGCACTGTGCACTAATCGGGGACAACAGCGGACCAATCCAGTCCGTCGTCGACGGCGCATCCAACTTCCGAATGACGTATCTGGCGCTCAGCAGAATCGCCTGGGACACACCGATGCTGCCAGGTGGTCATTCACCGGATAACTGGATAGTGCGTGCCGCATTGAAGGATTTCGTCACGGAGGTCACCTGCAGTGGCCTTGTCGATAGCGGCGCCACGTATTGGCAAGCCGACGAGAACCTGCGACTCGGCATCGCGAAGCGCATCGCGACGCTACGGCGAGCAGCGAATCCTCACATCGCGGTGGTGACCGAAGGGCAGGACGAGTGGTACAAGCTCCATGATTTCGCCCCGTTTCTCGGCCGGCTCGACTGGTCGGATTTGGATTCCGTAACGCTGGCAACTGATCTCGGCTACACCGACGACGCGGCCCGTTGGTGGACGTCCCAAGGCATCGGGTGCCTGGAGCTGGTAGACCTCCCCACCACGCAGCAGAGTCTGTCCGCACTCAAGGTCAAATATCCGATCGCCGAGGGCAACGTGTGGAGCATGCTCGGCGCTTTCGAACGGGCAGTTAGCAACCACGATGTGTCTCCGGCAGAGCGCATGCGTGCTCGCTGGCAAGCCGACGATCCTCAGGCCCTGTTGCACCTGACGCGGGAAGTCGTTGCGAACAACGCGAATAGGCGGGGACAGATGCTTATCGGGTATGCACGCACCGATAGCGGTCAACTGCAACAACTCTCGCAAGTTGCCGTGAACTACGCAGCCAACTCCATTGGCTTGGATCTCGCGGCCGTCCCTGATATCGACCAGGCCGACGGCGTTCTCCTGATCGGAGTCAATGAGTGCGGTTGGACCGCCCAAGCCGCGAACCGTGACGGCGAGCACGGCGCCGCGGTGAGTTCAGCCGACGACAACCTCCAGTTCGTCGCCCCAATCGCAGACGCAGACAGCGTGGCCGCGCTGCGGCGGACTTTTACCGGGCACGCGAGTTTCGACGTCGACTACACACCATTCGATTGGCTACGGCGACGCATCATGTTCGGCGTCACACGAGCGCTGGAAAAATTGCCAGTGCAGCGCGACGCCATCCGTCCCATCACCGCTGCGCTCGCGACACTCCTCCCCTCGCTCGATGTGGACACCGACACGCAAGATGGGTCGGCCTCAATAGAGAGAATGCTCGATTTGACACTGCTGCTACAAACGATCGCCCATGCGAAACCAATTGTGGCGGCATCGCTTCCAGCAGACTGGCTGGATGACGCCGAGTCGGGCAACCACGATCCTGCGGCGTTGTGGCAGCTCATCGCCGAAGGTCTTGCAGGAGTCCGACAACTTAGGTGGGACGACTTGGGCGTCGAACCTTTAGCCGAAGCGTGGGCGATTCCCACCGCAGAAGCAACATGGTGGGGGGCTAAAGGGCTGGGACAGCGACAGTTGCTCATGCTCCCGGACGAAACTGAGTCGATGATTCGCGCCGCCAACGTGATCGTACGACTGTCTGACTCCTCCGTACCCACGAAGCATCTGCGCCAGCGGCTGGAACTGCTTTTCGGCCAAGATGTTCCGGTGTTGTGGAGCTTGCTGCCCTAGCATTGTCGGTCCCGTCCGATATACATGCCGGTTAACTACATCGAAGGAGCCAGCATGTCGAACGACTTTCCTCTGAAACCCGGCGACACCGGAACTGTCGCCCAGTTGAGCCTGTGCGCCGGTGGGCTGGTGCGCACCTGGACCGAATCGTCCCGGTTGTGGTCGGTGCCCGACGACGAGTACTTGCGTTCCGTCATGGGATCCGGAACCATCGCCCGCACGGCGCGTGAAGAGCACCGCTTCCGCGAAGTGGCGATCCTCTCCGAGGACACCGGCACCCTGTGGGAGCAATTGTCAATACCTGTGGATCGGGGTGTTTCAGGCGACCTCCGTTTCGGTGTGTTGATCGCCGTCTGACGGTGGTGTCGGTGGGGTGATGTCGGTGGGCCGTTCGAGCAGTTTGCCTTTGTGGAAGACCGCTCCGGCGCGGACGAGGGCGACCAGATGTGGGGCGTTGACGGCCCGCCAACGGGCTTGGGCTGCGTCGATCAGCTTGTAGGCCATGGCCAATCCAGCGGCCCGCGATCCCGGACCCTTGGTGACCTTCGTTCTCAAACGCACTGTGGCGAAGGTGGATTCGATCGGATTCGTGGTACGCAGATGGATCCAGTGCTCGGCGGGGTAGTGGTAGAACTCCAGCAGGACATCGAGGTCGTCGACGATCTTGGCGACCACTTTCGGGTACTTCGCGCCGAAGGCAACCGCGAAGGCCTTGACCGCGACCTGAGCTTTGTCGATGTCTTCGGCGTTGTAGATGTCCTTGATGGCCGCCAGCGCGGCCGGATGCGCTGACTTCGGCAGTGCGGAAAGGACGTTGGCCTGCTTGTGGAACCAGCAGCGCTGCTCTCGGGTCTTCGGGAATACCTCCCGCACCGCCTTCCAGAACCCGAGCGCGCCATCGCCGACGGCCAGCACTGGGGCGGTCATGCCGCGTCGTTTGCAGTCGCGCAGCAGATCCGCCCACGACTCGCATGACTCCCGATAGCCGTCGGTGATCGCCACGAGCTCTTTGCGGCCGTCAGCGCGCACGCCGAGCATCACCAGCAGGCACAGCTTCTCCTGGTCCAGGCGGACCTTGAGGTGAATGCCGTCGACCCACAGGTAGACGTAGTCGCTGCCGGACAGGTCCCGGGCAGCGAACGTACGGGCTTCGTCTTGCCACTGCGCGGTCAGACGGGTGATCGTGGTGGCCGACAACCCGGCACCCGAGCCGAGGAACTGCTCGAGTGCGGGCCCGAAGTCGCTGGTCGATAGGCCGTGCAGATACAGCAGCGGCAGCACCTCACTCATCTGCGGGGACTTGCGTGCCCAGGCCGGCAAAATCGCCGAGGAAAACCGCTGCCGCTCACCAGAATCGGGGTCGACACGGCGATCGTTGACCCGCGGCGCCTTCACCTGCACGGCACCGGCCGCGGTCAGCACCTCACGCGGCTGGTGATAGCCGTTGCGGACCACCAGTCGGTGACCGTTCTCGTCGAGCTGATCAGCGAATGCGGCCACGTACGCGGCGACCTCGGCCTGCAGTGCAGCGGCCAACATCTGCCGGGCTCCGTCGCGGACGATCTCGTCCAACAACGACCGGCCGGCCTCGCCGCCGTTGGCCTCCTCGGCATCGTGAACTACGGTGAGCATGGGCGTACCTTCCCAACCAGCGCGCCAACGCCGGTCTTGATCGAATACCTGATTCCGTGATGATCATCCTCGGGAAGGTGCGCCCACTTTCAGGCCGCCTCCTCGGGCCTCATCCACAGGTATTGATCATTGCTCACCCTGTGGCTCCAATCCCGATTCCCGTCACCAACCGACGATGGCACGTTGCAAGTCCAGGGCAGCATTATCGAACTGCAGCCCGCCCATGAACCGTCGGAATCCACCTACGACGATGTACGCGAACTTCTCACCCAAGCGATCGGCCATGCGCTGAACAACAACGAATATCTGCTGGTCGAGCACGGCGGATGGGACGCGCCGCCGGAGCCATTTTGCCTTTTCATTGTCATTCCCGACGGCGATGGCTTCGTCAGCATCATCGAAACCGCCCCTGCGCCATCGGGTTCAGAAATTTGGGCACCGCACATTGTGGCCGGACATGAGAGCACCACGTTGTCCGCACCAGCCAATGCAGACACCATCGAAGTCGCTCCCCTGATCATGCTGGATGCCATCGAGACGTGGGGCCTCGCGCCGTGGGACCTGGCGTTGACTTTCGGCACCCGGCAATCACCCGCCGTCTAGCGTCACCCACATGGGACTCGATGCGCACGTGGCGTGCAACTGTTTTCGCGACGGACTGTGCACCGAACCGCCAGTTCCCCGAACCATGCTCACGATCAACGAATGCGGCGATGTTGAACTGATCGACGAGCAGAACTGCGACGTAGATGTGGCAAACGACGTCTACGACTGGACGATTCACGCGTGCGCGCACGAGGACATGGTGCTCGTCAGCGAGTGGGTCGGAAACATTTCTGGTGTGGCGTGGCTGCGAAGTGTGGCCGCTGGCCTCCACCCTGAGCGCTTCGGCAAGCTAGCCAGGATCCTGTCTCGACTCAGTGGACTGATGGATAGTTACACACCAGCCAGCGAGATACGCCGAGCCCTCCCCGAACTGGAATTGCTTCTGCAGGAAGATCATCTGGGGTCAACCCGCACAATCAGCGCCCTGAACGGGTTCGTTGTTGAGGACAAATTGGACTGGGGGCCAATCATGTTGGACGAATTTCACTCGCTCGGTCCGTCGCCATACTACGAGTCCCCGTGGCCCGACCTTGTCGAGTTAGGAGTTATCGGTTACGAATTCGTTGTACGCAGCCGCGAAGAGCCTGCCGATGAACTGCTGCGCACCCGAATCTTGGAACAGAAGTGGGACCCCGAATCTGTTGAGTTCGGCCCGGCGCCGGACGGCCGCCCGACGTCGCGCATCACATTCACAAACCTGCAAACCAAGGAATCGGTGACGGTGCGGTCGTTCGGAGTATCGACACGGCTACCCCGACTCGGCAGAGTACTGGCGAACGCCGATAGGGATGAGCCTGAACCTGCTCTGGTGTATCCCGAGACTCTGATCGTCGGTGAGCGCAGGGTCATGCTCACGGAAGCATGGTGGACGCTCAAGCGCCTCCATCGCCTCTTCGCGGCATCGGCAGCCACAGGCAATCCCGTCGTATGGCATTGAGAATCATCTCGACCAGTTCATGGTGATCAGTGGGCACCGGTACCGTTTCGTCCCCGTCGACCTAGCTGGCTGGACGGCGGCGATACGGGGGCGATCGGTATGTGTCGTCTAGGGAACAACTACGGGGCAGCGTAGGGCCCAATTGCGTGTGGAGACGTACCCGGCGCGTAGCTCCAGAGGCGGCGCCCCTCAGGAGTCAGATTGGTGAACTCGTTCACCCGGATCAGCAGTTCAAACCCGTCGATCCTTGGATTGCGCTTGCGGTAGGCGAATCCTCCTGTTGGTGCCACACCAGGTGTAGGCGGGATGTTCGGGTCGAACTCGAGTACATAGTCGTTCCGGCGCATCATCTTTAACCAAGCAGCATGGCGTCCCCGCTTGAAGTCGGACATGTCTCGACCGCCCGTGGCGATAAACTCGCCGTGGTCACGCAGGCGTTGATACGCCGCAGACTTGCCGTGTGGGCCTTTGGTCTCCCACGGCCACGCCTGGTTGACGATCTGACGGGTCGACTTCTGTCCCCCGTATGTCGTTTTGTGCCACGAGACAGCCTGTCGCGACACACCGTGAATATCCGCAATCTCGGTCTGGTTGAAACCCTTTCGCCTCAGCTCTTCGATTTCCCCGAAGACCAGCGGTTGACGGCGGGTTGCTGTCTTGTATTTCTTGCCGCTCATACGTACTCCACTACATGGTTCGGTTCCTGCACAGGCCAATCGCGCTAGGCGTCCGCTGGTGTCACGATCGACCCTCAACTCTCTCGGACAGCGGTGACAACCTCGCGCGCCATCGACAACGGATGGGCCGGAAACTGGTCGTCGAAATCGGGCAGCTCGCTCATGTTCATCACGAAGCCCGTCTTCAGTCCGGTGTAGGGGTCGCGGGCCCAGCCGCCCATCGGGTCGTCGGCAGTGGGCTGCTGGAGCCAATCATTCTGCCGCGCAATCTCATACACCGCAGCGTCGCGCATGCCGGTGGTGTGGCCTTCGATGAAGAAACCCTGGACCTGTTGCACATGCTCGGCGTGTAGGTGCAATGTCAGGTTGTACTGCACACCGCCAGACTCCTGCTTGATCTTCATGAGGCTGTACACGAACGGCACCCCGCTTGACGTCCGCTCGACGTCGACCTCGATCAGCCCGGCCTGTCCGGCAACGACGGCGTCGGCTTCGAGGATGCCGTCGATCATCTGG
Organism: Mycobacterium toneyamaense; assembly: GCF_055384815.1. Classification (NCBI taxonomy): domain Bacteria; kingdom Bacillati; phylum Actinomycetota; class Actinomycetes; order Mycobacteriales; family Mycobacteriaceae; genus Mycobacterium; species Mycobacterium toneyamaense. The sequence goes on along the minus strand of NZ_AP040333.1, from coordinate 2,740,950 downwards.
TCCTTGTTCAGCGGCATCGCGTACTTGGCCGGGTAGGGCCGCGTCGTCACGGTTCCCGTTGCGTCGTCACTGAACAGGTAGCCGAACGCCTGAGTTCCGGGCGGATCGTCGGGCAGCAGCGCGCTCTGTTGCCAGTAATCAGCAAGTGCCAGTGTCGGTCCGCCACCCCACAGTTTGACGCGCATCATCGACTCCTCCCCAATTCGTCACTCAGTCATACACGCCGACTCCGTCATTCAGACAGGCGACGGGCTATCGAGCCCGACTTGTCGGTGGCTCGTGCGACGCTATGCGGCTTTCGACCGAACCGATGCAGGAGATACCGCACATGTCCGCACCTCAGCAGCAGAACTTCCGAGTGGATCTCGGCGGCGTCATCTCGCTGCTCAGCAAGAACCTCTATTCCAGCCCGGGCGTGTACGTCCGCGAATTGATTCAGAACGCCTACGACGCCACCCTCGCCCGCGACGCACTCAGCGACACGCCGACCCCGCGGACCATCACCATCTCGCCATTCGGCGTCACCTCTCCGGACTCCCCGGCCAATGAATTCGCGATCACCGACGCCGGCATCGGCGTCACCGCCGATCAAGTCGAGCAGTTCCTGGCCACCGTCGGCGCGAGTTCCAAGCGTGACGAGTTGGCCCGCAGCAGGCGCACCTACATCGGGCAGTTCGGCATCGGCCTGCTGAGCTGTTTTCTGATCGCCGACGAGATCACCGTGATCTCGCGCAGCGCCGACGGCTCCGCGCCGATCGAGTGGATCGGCAACAGCGATGGGACCTACACCGTCCGACCCATCTCCGACGACGTCGCCGTCGGCACCACCGTCCAGCTTCGGCCCCGTCCAGACATGATCGGGTGGGCCCGTGCGGAGCAGGTGACTCCCCTGGTCCAGCGCTACGCCGAGTTTCTGCCGATCGACATCACTGTGCTGAGAAGTCAAGGAAACAGGGAAGTTTCACGCCGGTACCCCTGGGCTGACGACTTCGGATCCCACCGCTCCAGCGTGCAGCAGGGTGTTCCACCCGTGTACGGCGGGGTCGGAGTGGGGCGCCAGTTCGACGTCGTTGCGATCAACGACGCCGGCCTCGGTTTGGATGCCGTCGCCTACATCGGTACGGCGGTAGGCAAATCGAAGTCCAGCGCCCGAAACCGGGTGTACGTCAACGACATGCTGATTGACGACGTGGACGCGACGCTGCTTCCGTCATGGGCGTTCTTTGCCTGGGCGGTAGCCAACTCGACCACACTGGAGCCCACAGCCAGCCGTGAGGCCATCGTCGACAACGCGGCGCTGGTCGCGACCCGACGCAAGCTCGGGCAGGCAGCGCTGAAGTGGTTGCGCACCTTGGCAGATACCGACCCGCAGCGGTTCTCCGACTTCGTCGCCGACAACGAACTGGAGCTGCGCTCGGCGGCCACACGTGACGCAGACGGCGAGAATCTGGAGCTTGCCGAAGTCGTCCTACCGATGCTGACGGTCCAAACGACAGCAGGGCAGATGCGCCTGACCGACGTGGTCGCCCACAGTCCGAACGTTCTCTATGCCGTGTCCGTCAAGGAATTTCACACCATCGCCAGCTTCAACCCCGACGGACGACTCGTCGTCAACGCTGGCCACACACTGGACCAGGAGGTGCTGCTGATGCTGCCGCAGGTCCTTTCCGGAGTGACGGTCACCCGCGCCTACCCCGCTTCCGAAGTCGCCGCACTCGCCGTACCGCCCACAGACGCGGTCGGCGACATTCTGACTTTCGAACAGCGAGCGACCCGGGCGCTCAAAGCATCTGGTGCTCGCGTTGTGGTGCGCCAGTTTCCCACCACGGACCTGCCCGCGGTGTTCATCGGACACGGGCAGATCGATGCGGCATCGCCCGGGTACGGCAACCTCGTGAATCTGGTGGTGAATTGGGGCAATCGGGTCATCCGTGCACTGACCCGCACGAACGATGATCTGGTATTCGACCGCCTCATCCAGTTGCTCTACGTGCAGGCGCGGATGGCCGCCCAATGCGACGGCCCCGAGGACCGAGCGCTGCTATCGGAGGCCCTCGACGACGTCATCCTGCTCGCGGCGGGCGTGGACGGAACCGAGGTCGGGAGATGAGCGAGCAACCGACCGCTGAGGAATGCGAATTCCTCGGCGATGAGGCGGCCGGGGCAGGACAATTCGAGAAGGCTCTGGATCACTACAGTCAAGCGCGGCGATTGCGTTGCGATGCACTGACGATGGCGTTGGCGGGCAACGATCTCGACTCGCAGTCGATGTCTACTTACGGCACCGATAGCACCCGGTTGAATCAGAAGATCCGCACGATCGTGGACGAGTTGAATCCGCCAAAGACGCTGAGCGAGCGGATCGCGGACCTGCGGGTCGAGATGGACGAGCATCTGATATCGGGTCGGCTCAATCTCGCCTCCCACCTCAGCACCCAACTCGGCGCGGCGTATGAGGAATTTGGCGACCTGGACGAGGCCGAGTCGGCATATCGATCCGCCGTGGTGCTCGCCCGGCAGGTCGACGCTCGCGATCCCGAGTTGTTGCTGCACACCTTTTGGGCGTTGATCGACTTCCTGCCGCCTTCCGAGGAATCGGTGGCGCTGGCCAAGGAAATGGCGTCCAATCTGATCGAACGCCGTGAGATGTACCACCCGATGCGGGCAGCTGATGCGGCGTACCGGCTCGCGCTGGCAGAGCTGGATTTCGCCGAAATCGCGCCACAGCATATGGATTCCGCGATCGACGGCAGCACGCGGGAGGCAATCGAGATGCTCGACGGTGTCTGCTTCCACGACAAAAGCCAGGAGCTCCAGCGATGGGTCGCCGCGGTGTTGCGGGCGGTCGGCCGCGACACCGAGGCCGACCATTGGCGGTCCGCGGCCGACCGATACGAAGACTGGGAATGGTTCACGGACCAACAGATGCCCGGGCATGTGCACCTGTGGGACATCCGGCATTGATCGTCGGCCTCGCTAGACTGGCGCTTGAAGTCGGCGAAGGGGGTCGCATGGCGGACGTGGGGGGCGCACGGCTGCGCATCGAGACCGAGCCGGTCAAAGCAGCTGCGGACGAGTTTCGGACCATCGCCGATGAGTTGCGTGAAGAACTGCGCCAGCTCGTCGCGTCGGTCGATGACGTCGTCGAAGGTTCGTGGCGCGGTGAGGCCGCTCGGATGTTCGGCCGCGACTGGGATGAGTTTCGCGCCGCCGCGACGAACATCGTCGACGACGCCGACGAAATCGCGATCCGGGTCGTCCAAAGCGTGGCGGCCTACGCAGCACAGGATGAGCGCGGTGGATCGATCGTTCGCAGCGCGTGGGATGAGCGGTAGGTCGCAATGACTGGGTACACCGTCGACGTCGACGCGCTCAATGAACTGCGGTCGAAAATGCAGGCCTACCTAGCGCACTGCGAGACATCGTTGAGCCGGGTGGAATCGCTTATCGGTCAGGTGTCACAGTCGTGGGACGGTGCAGCCGCCGAAGCATACGAGGCTCGCCACCGGAACTGGGTGCGGTCAGCGCACGACATGCGCACCGCGCTCGCGGACTTCACCGCGTGGTCCACCCAGGCCGAAGACGCCTACCGGACCGTCATGGCGATGAATCTGCGCATGGCCGGCAAGTAGCGAGCATCCATGGGTACTTGGGTTGTCGATTCAGACTGGTATTTCCTGACCGCGGCGATACTCGGCCGTGCGGGATCGAAGGTGGCTGGTGCTGCCGGCGTGGTCTCAGGCGCATCGCACGGGTCCGGCCACATGGCCGGCAACGACCCGGTCGGCACGAAATGGGGATCGCGGTATGACAGCGCCGCGCGCGATGCTGTCGGTGGCGCCGATTCGCTGGCACAAGCCTGGTCTTCGCTGGCTGGACGCGTCTACCAAGCCGGAGTCAACCATGCGTGGGCTGAATTCCACGCCGGCCGTCGCAAGATTCCCGTCCCGGCCAATCTGCCACCGCGACCGGCGATCTCTGAACCGTCGTCGACGATCTCCAGTTCCGTGGGCGCCAATGGCGTCGGTCTGACCGACATCATTCCCGGCTTGGTCGAGGCGGTCGGCAAGGAAACTCCGAACGCAGACACGAAGGGCCTCGACGCCGCTTCGGACATGTGGCAACGGTTCGCAACGACGGTCGCTGAAGCTGTCAGTGACGTGGTGAATCAGGTCAGACGACCGGACCACGACATGCCCGACGCCACCGCGTTCTACGAGACAATCGCCAATCTGAGCGCTCCCGCGGATGCCGTCGCCGCCGACGGCCGCACACTGAGTGCCCTAACGCACAGCTTCTCTGCAGCCACCAGCGCGATGCGCGCGAACATCGCCAGTGAGGTCAACAGCACCGCGATGTGGATGGGCGGGGCCGCGTCAGTCGTGGTGCTGTCGTCGGAAGTCACTGGCGGCGCGTCATTCCGGGCCGTGCCCGCGGCCATGCGCTGGAGGCTCAACCAGGCCGGCACCAACATCCGGAGCTACATCGCCGCGGTAGAAACCGCTGCGACAGCCATTGACTCACTCACAGTTGCACTCGACCCGGCCAAAAAAGGTCTGCTTGACAACCAAAAGTTCGTTGACATCGAGATCTACGATCCCGACGGCACCAAGACCCATCACCATCGCATTCCTCTGTCCAAGTGGCTGGCCTGGCAGAACTATCTGCACCGCGGCGGCCAGGAGTGGGACTGGAATCGCTGGAGCTCCAACTACGACCAGCTTCAAGAGAACTCTGCAAACGGCTGGTGGTTCGACAAATACGCGGCCGAAGTGATGGGCTACAGCAAGGACGACGGATGGCATTCGCAATACTCAGACCAGACGATCGTCCCCGGTCGTCGCTGGGACTGGGTGAGTCCCGATCTCAACGAGTTCATCGAGAACAAGAGTGGACGCCTCGACATGGACCAGCTGGCCAAAGACGAACGCGTTCTAGCCCTCGGTCATCAGCTCACCTACAACCTCAACGCAAACTATCCGTACAGCCCAGCGGAGATCGCTGCGCTCCAGAGTCTGCAAGACAGATATCCAGACCAGTTCACGGTGAATCGACTGTGACCAACAGGGAGAATCAGGATGGGTAAGTCGTTCGACTACGTCCCCGTGCAACTCACCAAGGCGTTCCGCGAAGCGCAAACCAACGAACAGTTCTTGGGTTGGCTGAAGATGCAGGAAGCCTCGATGGAAATCGAATTTCCCTATGAAGACCTACCGGACGTGCGCGACATCATGTTCACCAAAGACAGTCTTGCGGTAGTCGAACAGAAGCTGATGGAGCTGTACCCCGACGATCCCAGCGCCTATGCAAATGAGGAAGCTGTTCACCGAACGATGCGCTACGCGTACTACGTTGGCGAAACAGTCCGACGCGCCATTGAAGCAACCTGGGTAGCACTGCCGCCGCCCAGCCAGAAAGGCCAACCGGGAGCGTTGCTCCCGGCCATCGACGTGCTCTTCGACGAGATGTTGGTTCAACCCTTGCTGTTGATCCGATTCGCACTCACCCGCCGAACAGGCCTGGAGATCACGCGCGTGTACAACAACATTCTGCGTCTCTATGACGAATGGGCTGAAAAGGGTCGTCCACCAAGGGAGTTTGGCGGCACCTTGCGCGAGGAATGAGTGGCTGACGTTGAAGAATCGTCATGGGTGAGTCCTTCGACTACGTCCCGACGCAACTCACTCGAGCGTTCCGCGATGCACAGTCCAACGAACAGTTCCTGGGCTGGCTGAAGATGCAGGAAGCCGTCATGGAGATCGAATTCCCGTACTACGACGTCCCCGAGATACGCGAGCAGATGTACACCGAAGCGAGCTTGGCGATAGTCGAACAGAAGCTCCTCGACCTGTACGACAACCATCGAAGCGCCTTCTCGCTCGAGAACGTCCACACGACCATGAGGTACGTCTACTACGTTGGCGAAACATTTCGCCGTGCCTGTGAAGGGACATGGGTGGCCCTCCCCGTGGCCGACGCATACCTACCTGCGATTGACTTTCCGATGCGCGAAACCATGACTAAGCCAACAGACCTCGTAGAGGGAGCAGTCAACCGACGCGACGGGAAACACCTGACGAAGGTCTTCGGACACGCCGTGCGCAGCTATCGCGAGTGGACTGAAGCAGGCAAGCCCGAACGGACCTTCCGCGGCACCCTGCGCGAAGCCGACGAATAGGCGGGCCGTCCTAGTTTTTGAACCGAGCAACCAATCAGTCACAACTTGTCGGCTCGACATGCAACACTGCTCGGTTCGCCCGTCAGCAAAGGAATTCGCATCGTGACAACTCGTGACAACACCTCGACCATTGGCCGACAGAAATTGACGATCATGTTGCTCACTACCAGTACAGTGACCCTGTGAGTCCGACTATGTTCGTGAAGAGCAATGATCAGAACCTGTGGATGAGCCTCGGCGAGGCGGCGTAGGAAAGGGCGCACCTTCCCGAGGATGATCTGAATGTCGAAGGTCTGATCAAGAGCCGGCGTTGGCGCGCTGGTTCGGGAAGGTACGCCCATGCTCACGGTAGTTCACGATGCGGATTCATCCAACGAGGATGCTGGCTCGTCGCGGTCGTTGCTCGATGAGATTGTCCGCGACGGTGCCCGCCAGATGCTGGCCGCAGCGTTGCGGGCTGAGGTCGCCGCCTACATCGAGGCTCATGCCGGTGAGCTTGATGAGAACGGGCACCGGCTGGTGGTGCGCAATGGCTATCACCGCGAGCGCGAGGTGCTCACCGCGGCGGGCGCGGTGAGTGTGACCGCGCCGCGGGTCAATGACAAACGTGTTGACCCGGACACTGGTGAGCGGCAACGGTTTTCCTCGGCGATCCTGCCGGCGTGGGTGCGCAAGTCGCCGCAGATGACCGAGGTGTTGCCGTTGCTGTATCTGCATGGCTTGTCGACCAGTGATTTCGGTCCGGCGTTGGAGCAGTTCCTGGGCTCGGGTGCCGGCTTGTCGGCCACGACGATCACCCGACTCACCACGCAGTGGCAGGACGAGGCCAAGGCCTTCGAGGCCCGTGATCTGTCGGGCACCGACTACGTCTACCTGTGGGTCGACGGCATCCATCTCAAGGTGCGCCTGGAGCAGGAGAAGCTCTGTTTGCTGGTGATGATCGGTGTGCGCGCTGACGGCCGCAAGGAGCTGGTCGCGCTCACCGACGGGTACCGGGAGTCGGCCGAGTCGTGGGCTGATCTGTTGCGGTCGTGCCGACGTCGCGGGATGACCGCACCGGTGCTGGCCGTCGGCGATGGGGCCCTGGGGTTCTGGAAGGCCGTGCGTGAGGTGTTCCCGGCCACCGGCGAGCAGCGGTGCTGGTTTCACAAGCAGGCCAATGTTCTTGCCTGCCTGCCAAAGTCGGCTCATCCGGGGGCGATCGCGGCGATGCGGGAGATCTACAACGCCGAGGATATCGACCACGCGCAGGTGGCGATCAAGGCGTTCGAGGTGGACTACGGCGCCAAGTACCCCAAGGCGGTCGCCAAGATCGTCGATGACGCCGATGTGCTGCTGGAGTTCTATAAGTACCCGGCCGAGCACTGGGTCCATCTGCGCACTACCAACCCGATCGAATCAACGTTTGCCACGGTACGTTTGAGGACCAAGGTGACCAAGGGGCCGGGTTCACGCGTCGCCGGAATGGCCATGGCTTACAAGCTGATCGACGCCGCGCAAGCCCGCTGGCGAGCCGTCAACGCACCGCACCTGGTCGCTCTGGTCCGGGCCGGCGCGATCTTCCACAAAGGCAAACTGCTCGAGCGACCCACCGACATCACCCCGTCGGCGGACTCGGCACCGACCGAATCAACTGGAACGGAGGTCGCCTGAAACAAGCCGATCCACAGGTATTGACAATTCCTCGTTCGTGAATGAACATTCCGGCTGAGCGCGGATGAGCAATTTCGCATTCATCGGTGCCGCTGAATGGCCCGACATCCAATCCGACTGTGCCCGCGCCGAGAGCTACCTGGCCTCCGATCCGCGCTCGGCCTGCATCTACGGCCGGCGCGCCATCGAACAACTCGTCGGCCTGCTTTACGACGTGATGGATCTCCCGCTGCCATACAAAGACGACCTGGCCGCCCGGATCAACGAACGTCCGTTCAGTACCCAAGTGCCGCCGGCAATCGTTCACAAGCTCAACCTGATTCGCAAAGCCGGCAACGCGGCGGTGCACGAACGGCGCGCCATCGCGCCGAACATCGCGCTCGCGGTCCTGCGGGAACTTCACCACGTCACGGTGTGGGCCGTCTACCACCACTCGGCCTATCCCAAGGCCGCGCCACTCAAGCTGCCGTTCGATCCCAAGCTGGCGGCGAAGGCCGCGCCCCTGAGCCGTGACGAGGTCGCCCAGCTGGCCACGAAGTTCAAGGCGCAGGACGAAGCACACGCCAAGGCGCTGGCGCAGAAAGACGAGCTTGCCGCGGCCAAAGACGCCGAGATCGCCGCGCTGCGTGAGCAGATCAAAGCAGCCCAGGCCGCGAAGCAGCAGCCCGACGACCGCGACTACAACGAAGCACAAACTCGTACCGAGTACATCGACCTCGATCTCGCCGAGGCCGGTTGGGCCCTCGACCAACCGCGGGACCGCGAGTTCGAAGTCACCGGGATGCCCGACGGAGGCAAGGGTTACGTCGACTATGTGCTGTGGGGCGCAGACGGCCTGCCACTCGCGGTCGTCGAAGCCAAACGAACCAGCAAGAGCCCGCACGTCGGCCAGGAACAGGCCAAGCAATACGCCGACTGCCTGGAGCAGATGACCGGCCGACGGCCAATCATCTTCTACACCAACGGCTACGACCACTGGATGTGGGACGACGCCGGCGGGTATCCGCCCCGCCAGGTCCAAGGTTTCTTCACCGCCGACGAACTGGCCCTGGCGATTTCGCGGCGCACAACCCGCAGGTCGTTGGCGGACGCAGAGATCGACTCGGCGATAGTCGAGCGGCACTACCAGATTCACGCAATCCGCCGAGTTGGTGAGGAATTCACCGCGCACAAGCGCGAGGCGCTTCTGGTGATGGCGACGGGATCAGGCAAAACTCGCACCGTCATCGCACTGGTCAAGCAGCTTATGGAAGCCGGCTGGGTCAAGCGAGTGCTGTTCCTGGCCGACCGGACCGCCCTGGTCAATCAGGCCGTCGGCGCATTCAAGCAGCACCTGCCCAACGCCACAACGGTAAACCTGGTGACCGAGAAGATCACCGATGGCCGGGTCTACGTGAGCACCTACCCCACGATGATGAACCTCATCAACTCCGTCGACGACGGGCTACGGCCTTTCGGTCCAGGCTATTTCGACCTCGTCGTGATCGACGAGGCACACCGTTCGGTGTATCACAAGTACCGCACCATCTTCGACTGGTTCGACTCACTGCTCGTAGGGCTCACCGCGACGCCCAAAGACGAGGTTGACCACAACACCTACCGGCTGTTCAACCTCGAAGACGGCATGCCAACCGACGCCTACGGTTTGGACGACGCTGTCAAGGAAGGCTTTCTTGTTCCCGCCGTGGGAATTTCGGTTGGCACCAAGTTCCTGCGCCAAGGTATTCGCTACGACGAGTTGACCGAGGCCCAGAAGGACGAATGGGACTCCCTGGACTGGGGTGATGATGACACCCCCGACGCCATGTCGGCAGAAGAGCTGGGACGCTTCTGGTTCAACGCCGACACCGTCGACAAGATCTTGGCGCAGCTGATGTCGCAGGGGCACAAGGTCGCCGGCGGCGACCGACTCGGCAAGACGATCATCTTCGCCAAGAACCAAGCCCATGCACAGTTCATCGCCGAGCGGTTCAACATCCAATACCCCGAGTACGCCGGTACATTCGCGCGCGTCATCACCCACAGCACCGAGCGCGCTCAGAGCCTCATCGACGACTTCTCCGTCACCGACAAGGCACCGCACATCGCCATTTCCGTCGACATGCTGGACACCGGTGTCGATGTGCCGGATGTAGTGAACCTGGTCTTTTTCAAAGAAGTTCGGTCCAAGAGCAAGTTCTGGCAGATGATCGGCCGAGGTACCCGGTTGCGCCCCAACCTGTTCGGACTCGGACAGGACAAAGAGAACTTCTACGTCTTCGATTGCTGTGGAAACCTGGAATTCTTCAGCCAGGATCTGCCGGGTACGCAGGGCTCACTGCAAAAGTCCTTGAATCAGCGCCTGTTCGAAACTCGCGTCGGGCTGGTCACCGCGCTGGATTCCGCTGTGCCAGGAACCAATCCGCCGGAAGGTCGGGCCTTGCCCCCATGTAGTGGACACGGGATTTGTGGTTACGCGGCTACTGGCAGCGTAGCCGGTGTTAGGGTCCTTTCGTAGGTCGCAGGGCTGGAATAGCGGCACCGGGAGTGCCGTCGTTTGGTGTTGTAGCGAGCCAGCCAGCGGAACACTTCGCGGCGGCAGGTAGCAGCGTCGGGCCAGTGGCTGCGGTCCTGCAGGATCTCGCGTTTGAGGGCGGCGTTGAACGATTCGGCCAGCGCGTTATCGGCACTTGACCCGACGCCACCCATAGACTGGGTGACCTCCAAGTCACGGCAGAGGTTCGCGAAATCCCTTGAGGTGTACTGACTTCCGTGATCTGTGTGGAACACTGCACCGGTCAGGGAGCCGCGCAGCGCCGCAGCGGCTTTGAGGGCATCTTCGACCAGTTCGGTGCGCATGTGCTCGGCGATCGCCCACCCCGCCACCCGTCCGGAGAAGCAGTCGATCACGGTCGCCAGATACAGATTCGAACCGCTTGCCAATGGCAGGTAGGTGATGTCGCCGACGTACTTGACGTTGGGTGCCGCGGCGGTGAAGTCCCGGTTGAGCAGGTCCGGGACTTTCTGTTTGGCCGGATCCGGCGTGGTGGTCTTCACCCGTCGCCGGCGGCGGTAGCCGGCGATCCCGGCACTGCGCATGACCCGGGCCACCCGCTTGTGGTTGACCCGCTCACCGTCGGGTGCACCGTCGTTGAGTTCAGCGGTGATCCGCGGCGCCCCGTAGGTGTTGTCCTCATCGTGCACGGTGCGGATACGCGCGGCCAGCGCCTTGTCAGCGGCCTGGCGGGCGGCGCGTCCGTCGGCAGCGGCCAACCAGGCGTAGAACGATGAACGCGCAACCTCGACGACTGCGCACAGCCACTTCACCTCGAAGGTGTGCAGGTGGTCGGCGACGAACTGGAAGCGGCTCACCAGTTCGTCTCCCCGGCGAAATACTTGGCCGCCGACCGCAGAATGTCACGCTCGGTAGACAACCGAGCCTCCGTGGCGCGTAACGCCTTGTTCTCGGCCCGTAGCCGGGCCAGCTCCTGCTCTGGGGTCTCAACGCCGGGGCTCGGCTGTGCTGCTGCGGTGGGGTTGCGGTGCCTGATCGGCACCCCGGCGGCTTTGCACCACGCTGAGAGCGTCACACCGGAGATGCCGAGTTCGTCGGCGATCTGCGTGATCGTGGCGCCCTCGGTGTCTCGGTACAGCGCTACCGCGTCCCGTTTGAACTCGTCAGGGTAATTTTTCCTTGCCATCGTGGTGGATCATCTCGCTTCCCCCGCCAACCTTGCGGGATTCAGCGTGTCCAACACACGGGGTCAAGTCCCGTCATGGCACCGAATCCGAACGTGGGCTCCGCGTCGACACCGCATGGAGCCTGCACAAGATCGTCGTCGGCATGAACCTCGACAACGTGCTGGTCCGGCCCCACCGCCGACTCGTCGAACAGTACGCGCAGTGGCCGGCATGGTCGTCGTTGACGCACGAGGCCGCGAGCGACGTCGCCCTCCAACTCGCCGGCCTGCCTTCCTCGGAGCTGGACACCGACGAACAGGCCAAGCGGTTCGACCTGTTGATCCTGCGCCGCCAACTGGCACAGCTCGAGGGCGATGCCGTAGCGGCTGAACGGATCCGGACGAAAATTCAGGGAATCGCCGAAGGACTGCTCACCAAGACCTCGATTCCGTCGGTCGCGGCGCAACAGGCCCTCCTTGACGACATCTGCGCCGACGAGTGGTGGGTCGACGTCACCCTGCCCATGCTCGAACTCGTCCGGCTGCGGGTGCGTGCACTGGTCCGCTTCCTGGACCCCGCCCAGAAGACCGTTGTATACACCGACTTTCAGGACGAACTCGGTGAAGCAACCTTGGTCGATCTACCCAACGTCACTCCGGGGACCAACTGGGACCGGTTCAAGGCGAAAGCCAGGGCGTACCTCAGGTCCCACCTGGACCACATCACGCTGCAACGTCTGTACCGCAACAAGCCGCTGACGCCCGACGACCTGGTCGCACTGGAGCGGATGCTGATCGACAGCGGCGTGGGTGAACCCGCCGACATCGACTTGGCGAAGGTCGATGGGCTCGGGCTCTTCGTCCGGTCGCTCGTGGGTCTGGATCGTGCCGCAGCGACAGAGGCGTTCGGGGCCTACCTCGACGGATCGCGATTCACTGCGGACCAGATCAGGTTCATCAATCTCATCGTCACCGAACTGACGGCGACGGGCGTCGTCGCCGTCGCGCGACTCTATGACTCCCCCTATACCGACAAGGCGCCGACCGGCCCCGAAGAGGTGTTCCCAGAGGCCGACGTCGACAACATCGTGTCGATCCTCAACACTGTCCGGGCCAATGCCGCGCCCCAGGGCGGCGTCGCCTAGGCGCACGTCGACCGCGAGCCTGACCTGGTGGCGGAAAATCGAGCCAATAACGGCCGCGCGGTCAGTCTCGGTCGAATGCGTTACCGCGACCGCCGCGAGCGGCCCCAAAGTGCACGCGACACAGCGGGTTTGGGGGCTCTTCACAGATGAGGGTGTAGAGGTGGTTGGCGCGTCGTTGCCGGGATAGAGGTCGAGGTCTCTCGAAAATGAGGGTTCCTACACTCCTCATCCGAAAGACCTCGACGTGCCTGACGCTACCGGTCGGGCGGGCTTCGCCTGCGCTGACCTGACGACTTTCTGCCGCCTCGACGAACTTGGGCTGCAGGTGACCGGACAACGCCTTGAGCCCGGCCGTGCTGTGCTGGCGTGCCGGGTGACCGACGAGGACCGGTGGTGTCGTCGCTGCGGCGAAGAAGGCATCCCACGCGACAGCCTCACCCGTACTCTGGCCCATGAGCCGTTCGGGTGGCGCCCCACCACACTGCTGGTGACCATCCGTCGCTACCGGTGCGCCGGCTGCGCCCACGTGTGGCGACAAGACACCACCAGGATGGCCGAACCACGTGCCAAGCTGTCGCGGCGTGCTCTGCGGTGGGCGCTGGAAGCCATTGTCTGCCAGCATCTATCCGTGGCTCGCATCGCCGAAGCGCTCGCGGTGTCGTGGAACACCGCCAACAACGCGGTGCTGGCAGAAGGCCGACGGGTGCTGATCGCCGATCCGGCCCGTTTCGACGGCGTGGCGGTGATCGGCGTCGATGAGCACGTCTGGCGGCACACCCGTCGCGGTGACAGGTACGTCACCGTCATCATCGATCTCACCCCTGTGCGTGACGGGACCGGTCCGGCTCGGCTGCTCGACATGGTCGAGGGTCGCTCAAAAAAGGCGTTTCAGGACTGGTTGGCCGAGCGGCCGCAGGACTGGCGTGACGGCGTGGACGTTGTTGCTATGGATGGCTTCTCCGGGTTCAAGACCGCTACCGCCGAGGAACTGCCCGAGGCGGCGACGGTGATGGACCCTTTCCACGTGGTGCGCCTGGCTGGCAACGCCCTCGATGAGTGCCGCCGCCGGGTGCAGCTGGCGACATGTGGGCACCGCGGCCGCAAGTCCGACCCGCTCTACACCTGCCGACGCACCCTGCACACCGGTGCCGATCTGCTCACCGACCGCCAGCGCACCCGGCTGGCCGCCTTGTTCGCCGCCGACGCCCACGCAGAAGTCGAGGCCACCTGGCAGATGTATCAGCGCACCGTGGCCGCGTATCGTGAACCCGACCGCACGAAAGGCCGCACGATGATGGCGGCGCTGATCACCACGCTGAGCACCGGCGTTCCCAAGCCGCTGACCGAACTGATCACCCTGGGACGGACCCTGAAGAAGCGTGCCGCCGACGTGCTGGCCTACTTCGACCGCCCCGGCACCTCCAACGGGCCCACCGAAGCGATCAACGGCCGCCTCGAACACCTGCGCGGATCCGCGCTGGGCTTCCGCAACCTCACCAACTACATCGCCCGGTCACTGCTCGAGACCGGAGGCTTCCGAACTCAGCTCCTTGCACCTCGGCAGTGAAGAGTCCTCAACGCATATTCGACGCGGCCAGAGCGTCATTGGTCTCGGTCACCGAGAAACGATCGGGGTGCCAGCCTCGGGGCAGCCAGTCGCGCATCTCCTGCGCACCCAGCCCCATCGGTGTTGCCCGCGGGTCGTACCCGCCACGAACCCACGCAGCCAATTCCTCATAGCCGCCCAAGCCACCACAATCCTCCGGCGGGCAGGCCATCTTGCCCGCCAGGCACACCGGAGCCGAAGGTGGATCATCGAGAACGTCTTCGACCACCAGCACGTGCTCCCATCCGTCGCCGAAGTCGTAGTCATAGAACAACCGGTCGCCCTTACCGGAGACCACCTGATCCAGGCGCACACCGTCCTCGACGAGACCGTCGTCGCCTTCGCTGAGATCAAATCTGGTGACGAAGTAGGCACGGGTACGCCGGTCCGCCCCGACACCGAACTTATGCAGATGACCGTCCTGCCAGCCCATCGCAACCTGCAGCACGTCATGCAGCTCATCGAGCACGAGGTCACCCGGCAGGACCAGACGACGCCAGATCGGCGGCTTGGCGTACATCAGGTCGACCCGCACCCGGAAACCCCGCACACGCTCCGGCACAGCTGTTGAGCGTCTCTGGGCGTGACGACCATGAGGCTTGGAGTCGTCGTTGATTCTGCCGATGCGGGGACGGGCTTTGGGGTGGGTTTGATCTTGGTGGTCTGCACCGTCAGTGTGACGAGGAACTGATGGGTGCACGGCGCCACCGCTGAATTCTTGGCAGATCTCTCCGGCGGCGCCGTGCGTAGTGCGAAAGGCACTGATGGTCACGGTAGAGGTCGATTCTGCGCGCGTCGAGTCACGGTTGGCCGCTGGGGAGTTGCGGTGTCCGTCGTGTGTGGGCGGGGTTCTGGCCGGGTGGGGCTATGCCCGTTCTCGTCGGGTGGTCGGGACGGCCGGGTCGGTGCGGCCGCGGCGGTCTCGATGCCGTACGTGTGCGGTGACTCATGTGTTGTTGCCGGTGACGTTGTTGCTGCGTAGGGCTTATGCCGCGGAGGTGATCTGGGAGGCGTTGGCTGCCAAGGCTGCCGGTGTGGGGCACCGCGGGATCGCGGCAAAACTCGGTGTCCCGGCGTGCACGGTGCGGGGGTGGCTGCGGGTCATCGCGGCTCGGGCCGAGGCGGTGCGGCACTGGTTCGTGACGATCGCGCTCACTGCGGGGGTGGATGTGTCGATCCCGAAGTCGACCGGCTCAGGGTGCGGGGATGTGTTGGCCGCGATCAGCACGGCGACCGAGGCGATCACTACACGGTTCGGGCCGGGGATGCTGCTCGGCGCGGTGACGGCTGCTGCGGTGGCTGTGGCTGGTAGCGGTGCTCGGCTGCTCTGTCGGGGGTGGCCACCGGCGTCGGTGGCGTGGTGATGCAACACCAGCTGCCTCTGCCGCGCGCGGTGGGAATGGTTCATCGTCGCGGGGATGGCTGCCCGGCAACGGGTTTGGGCGGCATCACTTGTTGAGGAGATGTTGGATTGACAAGCGAAGAGGCCAAGCGACGTGAACGTGCCCAGGCAGTGGGGTTGTTCCGGTATCAGTTGATCTGCCCGGCGCTCGATCCCGGACTATCGACCAAGGCTCGGGGTCGGCTGGTCCGCCAGATCGCCGCGCGGGCGCACACCGATCCGTTCGGGGCCCGGGTGCGCTACTCGCGTGACACTCTGGACCGTTGGATTCGCCGCTACCGGGCCGGCGGATTCGATGAGTTGATTCCCTCGCCCCGGTCGGTGGCCCCGCGTACCGATGCCGCGACCCTGGAGTTGGCGGCTGCACTCAAGCGGGAGAACCCGTCCCGCACCGCCGCCCAAGTCGCGCGGATCCTGCGGATCAGCGCGGGTTGGGCGCCCTCGGAATCGACGCTGCTACGCCATTTCCGCCGCTGCGAGCTGATCGGCCCGAACCTCGATGAACAGCCGGCGGTGTTCGGCCGGTTCGAAGCCGAAAACCCCAATGACCGCTGGACCGGGGACGCCCTGCACGGCCCCCGTATCGGCGGGCGCAAGACGTATCTGTTCGCTTTCATCGACGATCATTCCCGACTGCTGTGTGGGTATCGGTTCGGGTTCGCCGAAGACGCTGTGCGGCTCGGCGCTGCACTCGAGCCGGCGCTGGCCAGCCGCGGAGTCCCGGGCAGTGTCTATGTCGACAACGGCTCGGCGTTCGTGGATACCTGGCTGCTGCGGGCGTGCGCGAAACTGGGGATTCGGCTGGTGCATTCCACCCCGCACCGGCCCCAAGGACGGGGCAAGATCGAGCGGTTCTTCCGCACCGTGCGTGAGCAGTTCCTCGTCGAAATCACCGACAGTAGCGCCGAGGACCTGGCCGCGGCCGGCCTCGAGGCCCGCACCGCGCTCATCGAGCTCAACCGGTTGCTGACCGCGTGGGTAGAAACCGAGTACCACCAGCGGATTCATACCGAGACCGGGCAGTCCCCAGCCGATCGCTGGCAGCAGGGATGGTCCCGGCTGGGACGGACCCCGGCGATGCCGACCGCAGCTGATCTGACCGAGGCGTTTCTGTGGTCGGAATACCGGGTGGTGACCAAGACCGCGACAGTGTCGTTGCACGGCAACACCTTCCAGGTCGATCAAGGGTTGGTGGGACGCAAAGTGGAGTTGGTGTTCTCCCCGTTTGACCTAGAAACCGTCGAAGTGCGCTACCACGACACCAGTTACGGCAAAGCCCTGCCCCACAACATCACTCGACACGTCCATCCCAAGGCCCGGCCCGAAACTCCCGAGAATGCTGCGCCGCCGGCGACAGGGATCGACTATCTGCAGTTGACCGCGGCTATTCATCATGAGCAGATCCGCGCCGATCGGCGCATCGGCTACGACGCTCTCTTCGGCGCCCACACCCCCAAAGCCTGCGAACTACCGAGCATCACCGGCATCGACGACCAGGACGAGGCATCAGCATGAGTATCGAACGGCTGCAATCCTATTACGGCTTCACCCGGATGCCGTTCGGGCGGGGTTTGGCCCCGGCGATGCTGCACCGCCACCCCGGCCACGCCGAAGCCGTCGCCCGGATCTCCTGGTGTGTGGATCAGCACGCTATCGGAGTCATCACCGGAGAAGTCGGCGCCGGCAAGACTGTGGCGATCCGCGCCGCGACCGCCGCCCTGGATCCGGCGCGCCACGTCATCATCTACCTACCCAACCCCTCAGTCGGAGTACGCGGCATGCTGCACCACATCGTCACAGCACTGGGGCGGGTGCCCAGTTTCTACACCGCTACCCTGGCCCCGCAAGCCGCCGACGCGCTGGCCGCCGAGCACGCCGAACGCGGCCGAACCCCGGTCGTGGTCATCGATGAAGCTCACCTGCTCGACAACGCGCAAATGGAAGCCATCCGCATGCTCACCAACCACGACATGGACAGCGGGTCACCGTTCGCCGCGTTGCTGGTCGGACAACCCACCCTGCGTCAACGACTACGCCTGGGCGTGCTGGCCGCACTCGATCAACGCATCGCCGTGCGCTATGCCCTGGCCGGGATGACACCTGCCGATACCGCCGACTACATCGGCCATCACGCCAAGGTCGCCGGCCGCACCGACCCGCTGTTCTCCGACGACGCGATCACCGTGATCCACAACGCCGCACGCGGATACCCACGCGCAGTCAACAACCTCGCCCTACACGCCCTGACCGCCGCCTTCGCCGCCAAGACAGCGATCGTCGACGAGAAATCAGCTCGCATCGCCGTCACCGAAACCGGCCACGACTGAATCACTAACCACGCGACGTCACCGACCCGACGACGCCGTCACCGATCCGACCAAGGCCCTGCCCGCTCACGCGGGCAGGGCCTTCATCACTTCGACATCACCGGCAACGAGAATGACGCCATCCTTTGCACCCTCAGCGACGAGCAACAACAGCTCCCACCTCGGGTGTCGGTTCATCGAACACTCCCGCGAACAAATCCCGGCCAGCATCGGCCATCAGCTGTTGCAGCATCGACAGGTCCACACCACCCCCGGACACCGCGCTCTTCCTCTTACTCTTCCGCTTCTCCTCCGGCACACACCCAGCCAACCAGACACCCCAATCACAGGCCGACAGCAGCTGACCGTTCTACACCCTCAATCATGAAGAGCCACTTTGCGTCTGCGGCCATGTCGACGCCTCCGGCGCCAGCACCTTCTGCCCGGCAGCGTTAGTCGACCAGGCGACCTCGTGGACAGCGTCGATGACCTGGGCGTCGGTGATGGTGCGGGCCGCTACGGCCCGGCCTGGTTGCTTCCAGGACCGGTAGGTGCGCGCGGCGATCTGACAGCCCTGCTCGTGCAGGACCCGGCAGATCGACTCGACCGCGTGCCCGGCGGCGCGTTGATCGTCGATGAACGCGGCGATCAACGGTTGCGGGGGTCGGTGAAAGTCGGCCCGGGACGCGGTGACAACCGTTGGGGCTGTTCCGTTTTCCCGGGCCGCTTCCCGAACCCGGCGTGCACCTTTCAATGCACCGGGCTCTCCACAAGACCCGGTCAGGCTGCTGTGGTGTCCTCCTCGTCGGTCGGCCAGGGCGAGGGAATGACCGCACCGCGGTAGCGGTAGCGGGTCGTGCCGATCTTCTCCAGATCGATCAGCACACGGTCCTCGGTGGCTGGCCACCAGCCGCCGCCGCAATATTGGCGGCGCAGGTCTTTCCAGGTCGACTTGCGGTGTTTTCGTCGGAGCCAGCGCCACACCGTCTGCCACGTGTAGTGACTGAGGTAGGAGAAGGTCGCCGAGGACACCCCGGCCCGGAAATAGCCCGCCCATCCCTGCAGCGTCGCGTTGATGCGGCGCAGCAGGTCATCGAGCGGCTGGTTGAGTTCAACTGTTCGGCGCAGCGTCTTGATCTTCCGTTTGACCGCCAACACGGCCTTCGTGGACGGATGAACATAGACGTAGCTGCAGCTGGTGCCCCGCTTGCGGCGACGCTGGATGCGCCACCCGAGGAAGTCCAGCCCCTCGTCGATATGGGTGATCAGGGTCTTGTCCGGTGCCAGACGCAACCCCATCGTCGCCAACACGGCGGCGATGTCCTCCTGTAGTGCTTCGGCGTGGGCTCTGGTGCCCCGCACCATCAGACACCAGTCGTCGGCATAGCGGACCAGCCGAAAGTTCGGCTGCCCGTGACGAAGTCGTCGAGCGCGCTCAACCGAGCCGGTAGCCGGACCACCCGGCAACCCGGCAATGTGTTCATCGAGCACCGACAACGCCACATTGGCCAACAGCGGCGAAAGAATCCCACCCTGCGGAGTTCCGGCGGTGCTGTCCGCCAGCAGGCCGTCCTCGGTGAGGATGCCCGCCTTGAGGAACGCCTTCACCAACCCCAAGACACGGTTGTCACCGACGCGTCGACGCACCCGCCCCATCAGAGCGGTGTGGTCGATCTCATCGAAACAGGCCTTGATGTCTCCCTCAACAACCCAGTCATAACACCGGGGACGTGTTGCGAGATAACGCACTTCGGCCACCGCATCATGAGCGCGGCGCTTCGGACGGAAACCGTAGGAACACGGCAGGAAATCCGCCTCAAAGATCGGCTCCAACACCAACTTCAACGATGCCTGGACCACCCGATCGGCCACGGTGGGAATCCCCAAGCGGCGCAACGCACCACCGGTCTTGGGGATCATCCGCTCGCGCACCGGCAACGGGCGGAAACTGCGGTCCTTCAACTGCGACCGCAGTTCATCGAGGAACACCTCGATGCCCTGCCCGGCAGTGATGGACGACGCGGTGCGCCGATCCACCCCGGCCGTGGCGGCACCCTTATTCCCGCTGACCCGATCCCACGCCACCAACACGAACGCGGGATCGGCGACGAGGTTGAACAGATCGTCGAACCGGCGATCAAGATCATCGCGTGCCCAACGGTGCAGCTTGGTCTGGATCTTCAGTACCCGTTGCCGCGCCAGCATCAGCGCCAACTCCAGCTCGTCGGTATTCACCGGCGACATAACTTCCTCTCCTGACCTTCCAGTTTCCGCACTGCATGTCTTGCTG
Organism: Mycobacterium toneyamaense; assembly: GCF_055384815.1. Classification (NCBI taxonomy): domain Bacteria; kingdom Bacillati; phylum Actinomycetota; class Actinomycetes; order Mycobacteriales; family Mycobacteriaceae; genus Mycobacterium; species Mycobacterium toneyamaense. The sequence continues at coordinate 2,720,711 of NZ_AP040333.1, read as the reverse complement.
GCCCCCTTCGCCCTGTGACCGCCTTTCTCGGTCTCCACGACGGGCACGTCACCGCCCGCGACTACTACGAGGCCTCCGCCCCACCCTGAAATGCGGTTCCTTGACTCCGAACCCGAGTCGTCACACCCGCCCCGACTGGCTGCCGGAAACGAAATGAGCGGTCCCGCAGGGTGGTTCCCACGTTCACCAGGTCATCGATTGGTCAGGGAGGCGCCCAGCTCTACTCCGGCAGCATCGCCACGGCTACGCCGCAGGCCTTCACCGTGGCCTCCCCACCGCTGGAACTAAACGGCTTCGGAGTCAAACCCCACCCGCTCGGGTTCGTGCACTGCACACCGGCCCATATCCACCAGATTGGAGCCGGCTTCGCGGTTACGGAGCGTCTGACACTGGTTCGCTTACGCTGCACCTTCTGACCTTGCTCGACAAGCCCGCACCGTCTGGCAGTGCCGGCACGGCTTGCCTTCTCGGGACCGCTTGCCACCGATCACCGTCGTTCCCGGCGATCGGCTGCCCCGATGCTTCCTCAGGCCGCTGCGACGACCCGAAGGAGACGGTCTCTCACCGCCTCTCGATATACCCAGCGCCTCGTGGCGCACAGCTCCCCCGCGAAGAAAGTCGTTGCCGCTTTCAGAATCGCGACATCCTCACGCAGCCTTCGGTTTTCATCTTTCAGTCGTTTGATTTCGTCGTTTTCTTCACTCGTTACACCCGGGCGTTGTCCGCCATCAATCTGGGCTTGGACCACCCAGCGACGCACCGATTCCTTGCCCACGCCGAGTTGGCGCGCGACCGCCTCGGAGGCCGCGGTCAACGACGAGTACTCCTGCTGATGTTCGGTCACCAACCGCACCGCACGGTCACGCAACGCAGGATCGATCTTCTTGGGCATGCTGCTCATCCTTCCGGACTCAAACAGCAGCGGCATCAAACCTGGGGCGGTTCATTCACACCTTTGGTATCCAGCCCGACCAGGACGGAGACAATACGAAACCTTGATCTTGCGGGTCCTTGCAAGCCGTCATGCCTTTGTCATCCACACCGCAAACCACACCGTTGACCGTCAGTGTGTGGAATGGAGGAAGAACTTTGTGCGGCGGCGAATCCTCCGAGCAATTCGAGCTACCTCTAGGCCATTGCTGCAGACCTCGACTCGTACTCATTACGTTGTAGCGGTAGATACCTTGCGCGGAATCGCATGTTGCGGGAGAAACTGCGGGAAGGTTGTTACCTCCGCAGGACGCTGAGGCAGGTTTCCCAAAACTGCATCGAACCCCATCAGGAGTATCGAACGCGTATTTGATGAGTTTTTCGGGGCGGCCCGGGTTGTCGAGCGCTTGCGCATAGTCATCAGGGTTTGCGGGTGTGTAGCCGCTCATATCGGGGAATGCCACTGGTCCACCAGATTCATGTGGTTCCGCAGAAGCGGTGCAAGCGGAAGTCAAGACGATCGACGCAAGAAGCACCAGAGTAAGTGCGAACCGAATCATCTTGATCGTTCCTCTCGATGGTGGTAGCTGCGGATACCCCTAGCGGGGCTTGACATTGACATGAATATCCTGCACGTCGTAATGCACCGGACCGATAGGATGCTTGTCCGCATCTACCGGCTGAAACCACTGGCTGCCAAACAAACCGAGATTATCCAGTGTCGATCCGGGCAGAATGTAGCCGCCGTACGGCGCTGGCACGTGGTTCGGTGCTCCCGAGGTATTGTCCATCACCACAATCGGGGCTCCACCTGTCAGCGGTCACGTATTTCCCCAGGTTTGAGGGGTTGTCCGTCACGTAATTCCCCACCCTGGCTGTCACGTAATTCCCCACCCTGGGCGGTGTGTCTGCCTGGTGTGGGCCTCGTTTACCGGTTCGCTCTGCATCCATCTGATGGTGGATGGAAGGGCGCTGATGGCGAGGAGAAGTATCGTGATGCTCGATTTGGTCGAGTTGTTCACCCACTGGCACGCGGGCCGTTCGCAGGTCCAGTTATCGGAGTCGCTGGGCATTGACCGCAAGACCGTCCGCAAATATTTGGCTCCGGCGGTCGCGGCGGGTATCGGCCCGGGTACGGAGCCGCTGACCGCGCCACAGTGGTCGGAGCTGATCGGCGGGTGGTTCCCGGAACTGTCCGATCCTGCGGCGCGGGCGCTGACCTGGCCGCTGATCGAACCGCACCGGGACCAGATCAAGACCTGGCTCGATGCCGATGTCACGATCGCCACGATCGCTCAGCGGTTGCGGGACGAGCATGCGGTAGCGGTGTCGGAGTCCTCGGTTCGGCGTTGGATCGCAACACATTTCGCGGAAGAGGTGGCACGAGCGAAGGTGACCGTGCCGCGCGGGCCGGTCGAGCCGGGCAGTGAAGCGCAGATCGACTACGGTCGCCTGGGCATGTGGTTCGATCCCGCGGTGGGCCGCCGGGTGGCGGTGTGGGCGTTCGTGATGGTGTTGGCGTGTTCGCGGCACCTGTTCGTGCGCCCGGTGATCCGGATGGACCAAACCACCTGGTGCGCTTGCCATGTCGCGGCGTTCGAGTTCTTCGGCGGGGTCCCGGCCCGGTTGGTGTGTGACAACCTCAAGACCGGGGTGGACAAACCCGACCTGTATGACCCGAAGATCAACCGCGCCTATGCCGAGCTGGCCACCCACTACGGCACCCTGATCGACCCGGCGCGGGCGTTCAAACCCAAAGACAAACCCCGCGTCGAACGGCCCATGCAATACATCCGGGATTCGTTCTGGCGCGGCCGCCAGTTCGACGGGCTGCCCGCGATGCAAACCGACGCCCAGCGCTGGAGCATCGAGGTGGCCGGGGCGAGGTCGTGTCGGGCACTGGAGGGCGCGCCGCCGTTGCGGGTGTTTGAAGCGATCGAAGCCAGCGCGTTGATCGGGTTGCCGCCCAGAGTATTTGAACTGTCCACCTGGTCGATCGGCACCGTCGGCACCGACGCGCACCTCAAGGTCGGCAAGGCGTTGTACTCGGTGCCGTGGCGGCTGATCGGGCAACGCCTGCATGCCCGCACCGCCGGCGACGTGGTACAGGTCTTTCACGCCGATGCGGTGGTGGCCATCCACGTGCGCCGCCCATCGGGGCGCTCGACCGACTTCGCCCATTACCCGCCGGAGAAGGTCGCGTTCGCGATGAAAACCCCGACCTGGTGCCGGCGCACCGCCGAACTGGTCGGCCCGGCCTGCGTCGCGGTGATCGCCGCGTTCATGGCCGACAACGCCATCCACCATCTGCGCGCCGCGCAAGGAGTGCTCGGGCTGCGCGACAAACACGGCTGCGACCGGTTGGAGGCCGCGTGCGCCCGCGCCATCGCCGTCGGTGACCCGTCCTACCGCACCATCAAAGGCATCCTGGCCGCCGGCACCGAACACGCCGGCGACGAACCGCCCGCCAGCACCGGCGCGGCGGGGGCGTTTCTGCGTGGCCCCGACCAGTTCGGCACCGATACCGGCATCATCGCCTGATCGTCACCAATTCCACACTGCTGCAACATAATCAACCTTCAAAGGAAGCCCACCATGTCTATCTGTGATCCGGCGCTACGCACCGCGCTGCGCACCCTGAAACTGTCCGGCATGCTCGACACCCTCGATGCCCGGCTCGCCCAAACCCGCGACGGCGGCCTCGGCCACCTCGAATTCCTGCAAGCCCTCTGTCAAGACGAGATCGCCCGCCGCGAATCCGCCGCTCTCACACGGCGATTGCGCCGCGCCAAGTTCGAAGAACAGGCCACCTTCGAAGACTTCGACTTCACCGCCAACCCGAAACTGCCCGCCGCGATGCTGCGCGACCTGGCCGCCCTGCGCTGGCTCGACGCCGGCGAATCAGTCATCCTCTACGGCCCCGTCGGCGTCGGCAAAACCCATGTGGCACAAGCACTCGGACATCACGTAGCCCGCCGCGGCGGGGACATCCGCTTCGTCAAATGCGCCCGCATGCTCGCCGACCTTGCCGGCGGACACGCCGACCGCACCATCGGCCAGCGCATGCGCGAGTACACCCGGCCCCTGGTACTGATCGTCGATGACTTCGCGATGCGTGAGCACACCACCACCCAATCCGACGATCTCTACGATCTGGTCTCCGACCGGGCCATCGCTGGCAAACCCCTCATCCTGACCAGCAACCGCGCCCCCAAAGACTGGTACCCGCTGTTCCCCAACCCCGTCGTGGCCGAATCCCTACTCGACCGACTGATCAACACCAGCCACCAAGTCCTCATGGACGGACCCAGCTACCGACCCCGGAAACGACCCGGCCGCACCACCACCTAGACAACGCCCGCCCCGACCGGTAAGACCAACACGAGGCCCACACCTGGGGAATTACGTGACAGCAACCCCTGGGGAATTACGTGACCGACGACACTCCACCCGGCCTAACGACGTTAGTTTGATTGTCGCCAACGTGTACCTCGACTGTAGGCATGTTCGTATCACCGTCGCCACTATGGAGGTTCGTGCCTGCGAGAACCGGTTTACCTTCAACCTCCCGGAAGCTCAGTTCTCCCCAGTTCTGACCGTCAGGTGTGATTGTCGAGGTCGCTGGCTGTCCCGCCGCGCCCCAGGTGTTGTTGCCCGGGTCGTACGGTTCCCACGCCCCGCGGTCGCTGATGTGCGCGGGATCAACCCGATACATGGAGACGCCTTGGCTGCGGTCGAACGCATCCGCGGCGATGTACACCTTGCCGTCACTGCCTTGGTAGCCGCTGAATTGAGTTGGCAACGTGGGGTTGTCGGCGACAGACCTATAACTGCCCTCGATCGGCTTCCAGCCGGCGGCCGGATCGTTCGTGACCTTTACCAGCCACGAGCCCTTCGGACTGAGGCCCTCGCTCGTGTTCGTGCCCACAACCATCATGTAGGTGTCGTTGCCGATCTTGACGCTGCCCGCCGGCAGCGCGTTGTTGGCTCCCGCTGCACGAGCCGCATCGGGTATCGGGAAGAGGGTATGCGGTCCCGGTGATTCATTTGGCAACCCGCTGTTGAGGTTGGTCCCGGTCAGCGGCGCACCGAAATGAGGCTTGCCGTTCTTGTCGAACGTCACAGGCACCGCAACTGAGGGATAGTGCTCATTCCCAGGTCCACCGACCTGAGGGTTGGCATAGGAGTCCCCGAAAATTGCCACCTTTGTGCCGTCCGGCAGCGTGATGACCTCGCCCAAGTCCGCTGCGCGAATCCCGGGGATAGCGTCGGGGCTGTCGGTCCCGGCGATCGGCCCCATGTTTCGGACCTCACCGGGTGCGAGCGGCCCCTCACCGGTCAGTCCCAGCAGCTCTGCCAGTGTCGTCGGCGTCTTCGTCGGTTCCGGCAACCCTGTCGCCTTCGCAATCGCTTTGGCCAGATCAGCGTCGATTCGGTCGCCTTCGGCCTGCGCGTCAGCGATCCGTGCCTCCAAATCGGCGATCTTCTTCGATACTTTCAGTTTGGTCTCATCATCGAGATAGTCGTAGTTCGCTGGAACGCTCACCTTGTTGGTTATTTGATCAACTTCCACCGCCGGTGCTGCGGCCGCATCGTCGAGAATCGCTTTCACAGTGGTAGCGAGGGCGGTGGCATCTTCTTCTGCGTGGTCCATCGCGGCCGCCGCCGATGACAAGTCCTCTGACCTGACGTTGTGAGCCGCGGCGCTCATCAACATCGACATCATCGCCTCCTGCGCAGCCTGACCTTGCCACGTGGAGGTTTTCACCAACTGTTGGTAGAGCTCCGCAGAGTTCGCGTGGTTGACGGACGCGTCACGCGTAGCTTTGGCCAGCCCTGCGATCTCAGGAACCCACTCCCGCAGCACCTGCAGCGACACGAGTTCAGATCACAACCCTGTGTCGGTGATTCGCGCCGCGCCACTACTATCGGTGCGTTCATATGCGCCCGCAGCCCCGCGATGTCCCTCCGCGTGTGACGCGAAGCGTTCACCAAAATGTGCGCCGTCCGCTTCCCAAGCAGCCAACATTTCCGGCAGTGCAGCGGCCGACAGTCCCGAGCCCAGCGCCGCTTGGCTTGCCGCAGCATGCGCCTTGAGATGTTCGGTGGAGAAATCACTGCTGTGACCATCCAAGCGGTCAGCAGTCATTCGCAGCTCGATTGGATCGACCTTCAACGGATCGCTCGGCACGGCCACGTAAACCCCCTCAAACTAGCCCCCACAGAAAATGATAGGGCCGCCAGGCAACGGTCGCCGACGGCAATTTCACCGCCCCAGTCGTAGCCAAACGACGACGGCACCGGTCAATCTGCGCGCACACGGCGGGGAGCTGGGCTCGCGGCAGTGCACTCGATCCTTGGCGAAATTCGTTTCGATTCACCCGAACTCGAGTGTGCGCCTGCCGAACTTGTACAGCACGAAGGGCGCGGGCAGAAATGTCCCTCCGCTCGATCGAGCGGCCCCAAAATGCACGCGACACACCGGGTTTGGGTGTACAAACACGGCCGCTCGCGGGAAGTGAGCTACTACTGCGAGGCGATGTCGACCGAGCTGCCGATGGCGGCGACCCACCCGGTGACCTGGCGGGCGATGTCCTGATCGGTCAGGCCGACCGACATCAGAACCTCGCTGCGAGTCGCGTGCTCCTGGAATTCCTGCGGCACACCGACGTCGCGGCACGGCACGTCGATCTCGGCACGACGCAGCGAGGCCGAGACCGCGGAGCCGATGCCGCCGGCAACACCGTTGTCCTCAAGCGTGACAACGAGTTTGTGCGCCCGGGCCAGATCGGCGATGGCCGTCGGAACGGGCAGCACCCAGCGGGGGTCGACGACGGTGACGCCGATGCCCTGCTTGCGCAACCGGTCGGCGACCAGCAGCGCCATCCGGGCGAACGCGCCGACGGCGACCAGCAGCACGTCGTCGGACAGGCCGTCGGCGGGCTCGGTCAGGATGTCGACGCCATGCTGGCGGCGGACGGCCGGGATGTCTTCGCCGACAGCGCCTTTCGGGAAGCGGATGGCGGTCGGCCCGTCATCGACGGCCACTGCCTCGCCGAGTTCCTCACGCAGCCGGGCGGCGTCGCGCGGTGCGGCGACCCGCATGCCGGGCACGATGCCGAGCATCGACATGTCCCACACACCGTTGTGGCTGGCGCCGTCGTTGCCGGTGATGCCGGCGCGGTCGAGAACCATGGTGACGGGCAGCTTGTGCAGCGCCACGTCCATCATGATCTGGTCGAACGCCCGGTTCAGGAACGTCGAGTAGATGGCGACGACGGGGTGCATCCCGCCCATGGCGAGACCCGCGGCCGACGTCATCGCGTGCTGCTCGGCGATACCGACATCGAAGAACCGGTCGGGGAACCGCTGCCGGAACGCCGACAGGCCCGTCGGCCCCGGCATGGCCGCGGTGATCGCGACGATGTCGCGCCGCTTGGTGGCCTGCTTGATCAGCTCCTCGGAGAACACCGACGTCCAGCCCAGCACCGACTCGGCCGTGGACCGCCCGGTGTGCGGGTCGATGATGCCGGTCGAGTGCATCTGCTCGGCTTCGTCGTTCTCCGCGTGCGAGTAACCCATGCCCTTGCGGGTGACGACGTGCACGATCACCGGCGCGTTGAACCCGCGGGCATGCCGCAGCGCCGCCTCGACGGCGTGCTCGTCGTGCCCGTCGATGGGCCCGACGTACTTGAGCCCCAGATCGGTGAACAGCGCCTGCGGTGCCAGCGCGTCCTTGATGCCGGCCTTGATGCTGTGCACGCACTGGTAGCAGAACTCGCCGACGACGGGCACGCCGCGCAGCGCGTGCTTGCCCCGCTCCAGTGCCTTCTCGTAGCCGGGCTGCAGGCGCAGTGCCGCGAAGTGGTCGGCCAGGCCGCCGATGGTCGGCGCGTAGCTGCGCCCGTTGTCGTTGACGACGATGACGATGGGCCGGTTGGCGGCCGCGATGTTGTTGAGCGCCTCCCAGCACATACCGCCGGTGAGCGCGCCGTCACCGACGACGGCGACGACGTGCCGGTTCCGGTAGCCGGAGAGTTCGAAGGCCTTGGCCAGGCCGTCGGCGTAGGACAGCGCGGTGCTGGCGTGGCTCGACTCGACCCAGTCGTGTTCGCTCTCGGCGCGGCACGGGTAGCCGGACAGGCCGCCCTTCATGCGCAGGGTCTCGAAGTCCGGGCACCGGCCGGTCAGCATCTTGTGGACATAGGCCTGGTGACCGGTGTCGAAGATGATCGGGTCGTGCGGCGAATCGAAGACGCGGTGCAGGGCGAGCGTCAGCTCCACGACGCCCAGGTTGGGGCCCAGATGCCCGCCGGTGGCGGCCACCTTGTGCACCAGGAATTTCCTGATCTCGGCGGCAAGTTCCGTCAGCTGAGGCTGCGACAGGTGCGCCAGATCAGCTGGGCCGCGGACCTGTTCAAGCATTCCGACAGTCTACGCACGCACCCCGGGTAGAGCCGGTCAAGGCTGATAGATGTCCGGCACACCGTCGCCGTCGTCGTCGGCGGTCTCACGTTCGTGGATGCGGCGGTATGCGGCGTTGCGCGACAGCAGCACGACCGCGGCCAGCATCCCGGCGATCACCGAACCGGCGAGCACGCCGATCTTGGCATCGGCGCCGGTGGCCGTGCCGGTACCGAACGCCAGCTCACCGATCAGCAGCGAGACCGTGAAGCCGATCCCGGCCAGCATCGCCACCCCGGCGACGTCCAGCCAGCCCAGGCCCTCGTCGAGTTCGGCGCCGGTGAATCGCGCCAGCAGGAATGTGGTGCTGAACACACCGATGGCTTTGCCGAACACCAGCCCCAGCAGGACGCCACCGGTCACCGGATGGGTGATCGCGTCAACCAGGCCGGGCCAGCCACCGACGCTGACGCCCGCCGCGAAGAACGCGAAGACCGGCACCGCCACCCCGGCGGACAGCGGCCGCAGCGCGTGCTCGAACGCCTCGGCCGAGGCGTGCTTGCCCAGAACGGGTACCCCGAACCCGAGGAGCACGCCGGCCACCGTGGCATGGATGCCGCTCGCGTGCACCAGCGCCCAGGTCGCCACCGCGAGCGGCAACAGCAGCCACCAGTGCCGGATGCCACGCTGCACGGCCGCGACGAACAACCCACCGGGGATGACGGCCAGCGCCAGCGCCGTGGGATTGAGGTGATCGGTGTAGAAGCACGCGATGACGATGATGGCCAGCAAGTCGTCGACCACGGCGAGCGTCAGCAGGAAGGTGCGCAGCGCGGTCGGCAGGTGCGTGGAGATGACGGCCAGCACGGCGAGGGCGAAGGCGATGTCCGTCGCGATCGGCACCGCCCAGCCGTCCAGATTCTCGGGGTGCCCCAGCGCCAGGTTGAGGCCCACGAAGATGGCAGCGGGCGCCAGCATGCCGCCGACGGCGGCGGCGATGGGCAGCGCCGCACGCGCCGGGTCCCGCAGGTCGCCCGCGACGAACTCGCGTTTGAGTTCGACGCCGACGACGAAGAAGAAGATCGCCAGGAGCCCGTCGGCCGCCCAGGCCGACAGGCTCAGGTGCAGATGCCACGAGTCCGGGCCGACTGCGAATTCGGACAGTGCGTGATAGCTGTGCGCGGCAGGCGAATTGGCCCACACCAGGGCGACGCCCGCCGCCAGCAACAGCAGGATGCCGCCGACGGTCTCCTTGCGGAGGATTTCGGTGAACCGCTGGGCTTCGGGCCAGCTGCCCCGGGTCAGCAGGCGCCGGCGCGTGTTGCGGTTGGTCATCGGGACTCTCCTGGGCAGCGTTGAACGGCGCCGACCAGGCTTCCCGGCACACCTGCCCGCTAAGTTAGCAGCCGGGCCGAGCACCGACAGCGGTCCGCGTCGCTGCGCTACGTGACCTCCGATTCGAGGATGGTCTTCAACCGCTTGAGGTCATTGGTGGTGGCGCGCTTCATCGCCGGAGCCATCAGCGGCGCGACGAGGCGCGAGAAACCGCTCGGCGCACCGCGATTGCGCAGCCGCATCCGCGTGGTCTGCGCGTCGACATCGGTCCACTCGTAGACGGTTTCCATCGGGAATGGGCCTTCGGCGGTGCGCATGACGAGACGGCGGTCGGGAACCAACTCCACGACCTCGTAGGTGTACGTCAGCGTCCGGCGCAGAAACGAGGCGGTGAAGGTGAATTGCGACCCCACCGCCAACGGTCGGGCGGTGACCCAACTCGCAGACCGGATGTTGACGTACCACTGTGGGGCGTTGTCGGGTTCGGCGGCGTAGGCGGCCACGACACCGCGGGGCCGCGCAATGACGCATTCCACAGACACATCCACGGTGGCCATCAGGCAGCCCTTCTACTTCCGAAACCGCTAGCGCGTCAGCAGCGCCACACACTCGACGTGGTGCGTCAGCGGGAACGAGTCGAAAACCCGCAGGTTCGCCACCTCGTAACCGTGTCCACGGTAGAGACCGATGTCGCGCGCGAAAGAGGCTGCCTCACAACCGATGTGGATCACGCGGGGCACCCCTGCAGCGGCCAGCTGATCGATGACCTCGTGCCCGGCGCCGGTCCGGGGCGGGTCCAGCACCGCGACGTCGGCCGCCACCCGCTGGGTGCCCAGCGCCCGGCGCACCGAATCGGTCAGCACCTCGACGCTGCCCAGGTCGCCCAGCGCGGCCCGGGCCGCGCGCGCCGATCCGCGCGACGTGTCGACTGTCAGCACGTGACCCGACTCCCCCACCGCGCCGGCCAGTGCCGCCGCGAAAACGCCTGCGCCGCCGTACAAATCCCATGCCGTCTGGCCCTCGGACAGCTCCGCCCACTCGGTGACCAGGGCACTGTAGGTGGTGGCGGCGTCACGATGGGACTGCCAGAACGCCGTCACGGGCACGCGCCATTCCCGATCGCCGACGCGCTGCACGGCCTCGTACTCGCCCGAGACCACCTCGGTCAGGCCGCGTTTGGCGTTCTTGCCCGCGCCCTTCTTGGCGTGCGGAACGGACCGCACGACGTGCCGGTGTCCGGCGTCGTCGAGCACGACATGCAGGTGCGCGCCGGGCGGTTGCAACGGCAGATCGTCCAACATCCCGGCCGGCACCTGGGCACACGACAGGTCGGTCACCAGTTCGTCGCTGTGATACCGGTGGAACCCGGCGCGGCCGTCCGCGCCGACCTCCAGGCGCACCCGGGTACGCCACCCGGTCGGGCCGACGGTGCCGACCTCTTCGGCGACGAGGTCGCCCGCCTCATAGCCGCCGAGGCGCGCCAGCTGATTGGCCACCACCTCGCCCTTGAGCCGCCGAGCCGCGGCGGGATCGACGAAAGCCAGGTCGCAGCAACCGGATCCCTGTGCACCGGCGATCGCGCACAGTGATGCCACCCGGTCGGGCGAAGGCTCGAGCACCTCGACAGCGTCGGCGTGCCAGTACGACCCGCGCTCGGATGTCACCTCGGCGCGCACCACCTCGCCCGGCAGGGCATGGCGGACGAAGATCACGCGGCCGTCGTGGCGCGCGACGCAGCTGCCACCGTTGGCCGGCGGGCCCACGGTCAGTGTTACTTCACTCACTCGATGATGCCCCGTCGGGTGTCACCGGGCGCCGAGCCCGGCGTCATGGTCACCTTCACGCGCTCGGACGAATTCAGCTGCCACGGAACGGATGTCACCATCACATTCGGGATGAACAGCAGCCTGCCCTTGAGGCGCAGCGCGCTCTGGTTGTGCAGGATGTGCTCCCACCAGTGGCCCACCACATACTCCGGGATGAACACCGTCACGACGGTGCGCTTCGACTCGGCCGTGATGCGCTTGACGTAATCGAGGATGGGCCTGGTGATCTCGCGGTACGGCGAGGCGATGACCTTGAGCGGTACCGACACGTCGCTGTCTTCCCACTTGTGCACCAGCTCGCGGGTCTCGGCGTCGTCGACGCTGACGGTGATGGCCTCCAGGACATCCGGGCGGGTCGCCTTCGCGTAGGCCAGGGCCCGCAGCGTCGGCAGGTGCAGATTGGACACCAGCACGACGGCGTGGTTTCGGCTGGGCAGCACCACGTCCTCGTCCGGCCCCGATTGGGAGCGCAGCTCCTGGGCGACGGTGTCGTAGTGCTTGTGGATCGCCTTCATGAGGACGAACAGCAGGCTCATCGCCAGGATCGCGATCCACGCGCCGGCCAGGAACTTCGTCACGATGACCACCAGCAGCACGGCGCCCGTGCAGATGAATCCGATGGTGTTGACGACCCGCGCGCGCTGCATGCGGCAACGCTCGGACGCTTCGGTCTCGGTGCGCAGCAACCGGTTCCAGTGCCGCACCATGCCGATCTGGCTCAGTGTGAACGACACGAACACGCCGACGATGTACAGCTGGATCAGCGCCGTGACCTCGGCGTTGAACGCCACCACGAAGGCGATGGCGGCGAACGCGAGGAACAGGATGCCGTTGGAGAACGCGAGCCGGTCACCGCGGGTGTGCAGCTGCCGCGGCAGGTAGCGGTCCTGCGCCAGGATCGAGCCCAGCACCGGGAAACCGTTGAACGCGGTGTTGGCGGCCAGCACCAGGATCAGCGCCGTGACACCGGCGATCAGATAGAGCCCCACCGGGAAGCCCTGGAACACCGCCTCGGCCAGCTGGGTGACGACCGTCTTCTGGTGGTAGTCGGCGGGCGCGCCCTCCAGCTGGTCGACGCTGTCGGCCATCTTCAGGCCGATCTGCTTCGCCAGCACGATGATGCCCATGAACAACGACACCGCGATGGCGCCGAGCAGCAGCAGCGTCGTTGCGGCGTTGCGCGACTTGGGCTTCTGGAACGCCGGCACGCCGTTGCTGATGGCTTCCACACCCGTGAGGGCGGCACAGCCCGACGAGAACGCCCGGGCCACGAGAAAGACCATCGCGAAGCCCAGCACGTCGCCGTGCTCGGACTTGATGGTGAAACCGGCGGACTCGGCCCGCAGCGGGTGGCCCAGCACGAAGATCTGGATGAAGCCCCAGGCCAACATGATGTACATGCCGATCATGAAGGCGTAGGTGGGAACCGCGAAGGCAGTACCCGATTCCCGGATGCCGCGCAGGTTCAGCGACGCCAGGATCAGGATCGCCAGGACCGACAGCAACACCTTGTTCTGGGCGATGAACGGTACGGCCGATCCGATGTTGGACATCGCGGACGCCGTCGACACCGCGACCGTCAGCACATAGTCGACCAGCAGCGCGCTCGCCACCGTCAACCCCGCGGTGTGCCCGAGGTTGGTCGTGACCACTTCATAGTCGCCGCCACCGGACGGATAGGCATGCACGTTCTGCCGGTAACTGGCGATCACGATGAGCATGACTGCGGCCACCGCGAGACCGACCCAAGGCGCCATCGAATAGGCGGACAGACCGGCGACCGACAGCACCAGGAAGATTTCCTCCGGCGCGTAGGCCACCGACGACAGCGCATCCGACGCGAACACCGGAAGAGCGATACGTTTGGGCAGCAACGTGTGGGCGAGCTTGTCGCTTCGGAAGGGTCGGCCGAGGACCAACCGGCGCGTCGCGGTCGAAAGCTTGGACACGAGAGCCAAGGGTAAGCCCCAAGGGCCCGGGTTGTAGCGTTCGGACTGAGCTGAGGCATGAAATTCGCTTCAGGGCCGGCTTCCGGCCCAGAAAGGATCGGCTGGTGCGAGTAGTCGTGATGGGCTGCGGCCGCGTTGGCGCATCGCTGGCGGACGGATTGGCCCGCATCGGCCATGAGGTCGCCGTGATCGACCGGGACAAGACGGCGTTCCACCGGCTGTCCCCCGAATTCCCCGGAGAACGCGTGCTGGGCATGGGTTTTGACCGGGATGTGCTGGAGCGGGCCGGTATCGAAGAGGCCGGTGCCTTCGCCGCGGTGTCCTCCGGTGACAACTCGAACATCATCTCGGCGCGCGTCGCGCGCGAGACGTTCGGTGTGCAGCGCGTCGTGGCGCGTATCTATGACGCCAAGCGCGCGGCGGTGTACGAGCGGCTGGGCATCCCGACCATCGCGACGGTGCCGTGGACCACCGACCGGTTGCTGAATCTGCTGACCCGCGAGACCGAGACCACCAAGTGGCGCGATCCGTCGGGCAACGTCGGCGTCACCGAACTGTCCCTGCACGAGGACTGGGTCGGCTACCGCGTCACCGCGCTGGAAGGCGCGACCGGCGGCCGCGTCGCGTTCCTCATCCGGTTCGGCAGCGGCGTGCTGCCCGACGCCAAGACCGTCATCCAGGCCGGCGATCAGGTGTACATGGCCGCGGTGTCGGGCCGTGTCGCCGAAGCCATCGCCATCGCATCACTGCCGCCCGGCGACGACGTCGAAAGCCACTAGGAGCGCACATGAAGGTCGCAATCGCGGGCGCCGGCGCCGTCGGCCGCTCCATCGCGCGGGAACTGGTCGATCACCACGAGGTGACGCTGCTGGAACGCAATCCGGACCACATCGACGTCGACGCCGTCCCCGCGGCGCAGTGGCGCCTCGGCGACGCCTGCGAGATCTCGCTGCTCGAGTCCGTCAAGCTGCATGAGTTCGACGTTGTCATCGCCGCCACCGGCGACGATAAGGCCAACGTGGTGGTGAGCCTGCTCGCCAAGACCGAGTTCGCGGTCCCGCGCGTCGTGGCCCGCGTCAACGACCCGCGCAACGAGTGGCTGTTCGACGACAGCTGGGGCGTCGACGTCGCCGTGTCGACGCCGCGCATGCTGGCGTCGCTGGTCGAAGAAGCCGTGTCGGTGGGCGACCTGGTCCGGCTGATGAGCTTCCGCAAGGGCCAGGCCAACCTGGTCGAGATCACTCTGCCCGACGACACCCCGTGGGGCGGCAAGGCCGTCAAGCGCCTCCAACTGCCCCGGGATGCCACGTTGGTGACCATCCTGCGCGGCCCGCGCGTCATCGTGCCCGAATCGGACGAGCCGCTCGAGGGCGGCGACGAGCTGCTGTTCGTCGCGGTCGCCGAGGTCGAGCAGGATCTGCGCAACCAGGTGCTGAATCCGGGCTAATCCTCGGTGACGTGGTGTTCGGCGTCGCGGATGGCCTTCTGGGCCGTCCGGATGGCCAGGTAGGACGCCAGCGCGGCGACCGCGGTGAGCGGCCAGCCCATGGCGATCCGGGCCACCCCGAGCAGACCCGTCTGGTCCAGCCCGTACAGGTGGTTCTGGACCAGGAAGCGTGCCCCGAACACCAGCGCCCACACCGCGGTCGCGATGTCGAACGCCAGCACCGCCCGCCGGACGTCGCGCCAGCTGCGGTCGTGTCCGGTGACCCAGCTCCAGCCGTAGCCGACCAGGGGACGCCGGATGACGATCGAGATCGCGAACACCGCGGCATAGATCAGCGATGACCAGATGCCAAGCAGGAAATAGCCTTTCGAGGCGCCGATCACGTAGGCGATCAGCGCGCTGATCCCGACGCCGATGAAGCCCGACACCGCCGGCTGCACCGATTCGCGCCGCGCCAGCCGCCAGATGAGAACCAGGGCGGCGACGCCGAGCGCTGCGTAGATCGCGGCGGTCAGCCCGAAAAAGCTCGAGACGGGGACGAAAACGAGGACCGGCAGGGACGAATAGATGAGGCCGCTCAGGCCGCCCATCTGCTCCAGCAGGACGTGCGCCGTCAGTTTGGCGTCGCCGTCATCCTGCTGGGCCTCGATGTCGGCTTCGGCCTGCGCGTCGTTCGCGGTCCCCTTGTCGGGGAAGGTCACTTCTGAATCTCGTAATGCGGGTTGTAGATCGCTTTGGCCCCGCTGTCCAAGTTGCCGAGTCGTCCGTGCACCCGCAGGGTGCGCCCGGATTCGATGCCTGGGATACGCCGCTGACCCAACCAGACCAGCGTGACCGTGTCGGTGCCGTCGAACAGCTCGGCTCGCACGCCGCCCGAACAGCCCTTGCCGTTGGTCTCGACACACCGCAGCGTGCCGACCATCGTCACTTCCTGTCCGCGCGTGCAGTCCACCGCTCGCATGGCGCCGGTGTTCAGGGCCTCGTCGTTCAGCTCCTGGACATCGCTCTGTTCGAGGTCCTCGGTAAGCCGCCGGGTGAGTCGGCGTAAATAGCCTTCCGCCGTAGCCATGGTCTCTCCTGAGACTTGCTGCGAATCCACCGTGGACCCGCTATCTAACCAACGTCACGCTAGACCTCTTGGTTCCGATTCGCCATTTCGGCACGGGATATATCTTCGTTATCCCGCTCACTGGACGGCACGCCCGCCCGGACCCCCTTGCGTGCGCCGTCCCGGCCGCCGGGCACCATCGAGGGATGACGGCCAACTTGCAGGGGATGACCGCGGTACTGCTGCCCGGGACGGGATCGGACGACGACTACATCCGCCGGGCCTTCGGCGGCGCCCTGCTCGAAGCGGGTGCCGTGGTGATCGCCCCGCGGCCGCTGCCGGGCGACCTGATCGCCGGTTATGTCGAGGCGCTCGACGCCGCCGCGCAGCACGGCCCCATCATCGTCGGCGGCGTGTCCCTGGGCGCTGCCGTCGCCACGAACTGGGCGCTCAAGCATCCCGAACAGTGCATTGCTGTCCTGGCCGCCCTGCCCGCCTGGACCGGCGAGTCCGACGGCGCGCCGGCCGCCCAGGCCGCCCGCTACTCGGCGCAGCAGCTCCGCGAGATCGGGCTCGATGCGGCGGTCGCCGGCATGCGCGCGGGCAGCCCGGCCTGGCTCGCGGACGAACTGACACGGTCGTGGACGGCACAGTGGCCGGGCCTGCCGGATGCGATGGAAGAAGCGGCCGGTTATGGCGGGCCGACGCGCGAACAGCTCGCCGAGCTGCAGGTGCCGATGGGTGTCGCCGGGGCGGTCGACGACGCCGTGCACCCCGTCGCGGTCGCCGCGGAGTGGGCCGTGGCGGCTCCCCGGGCCGCGCTGCGGACCGTCACCCTCGATGCGATGGGCGAAGAGCCGACAGTGCTCGGTGACGCCTGTGTGGCCGCGTTGCGGGAGGCCGTCAGCCTCCTGTGATGGTGCCCATCTGCTGGGTGCGCAGCTGCTGCATGGCCGAGCCCTGCTCGCTACGACGGGCGTCGGGCTCCCCTTCGGGCTGCTGCTGCCCGAACTGCTGCTGCAGCTGTTCGAGCGCCTGCTGAGCCTGCTCCATCTGCTGTTGCGCCATCTGCTGGGCCGCGGCGCGCAGCTGCTCCAGCAGCGGCTCGGACAGTTGCACCGGCAGCGGGCTGCGAACCGGCAGCGGGGTGTCACCACGACGAACCACGGTGTCCGCCAACGAGGTTCGCGCCTCGTCGGCGATGGCGTCGATGGTCTCCTCGGTGCCGACGACGACACAGCGCACCATCCACCGGTAGCCGTCGGTTCCGATGAAACGCATCACGACCTGCGGCTGGCCGGGCTGCGGCACCGGCAGGCCCACGACCTCCCGGCCCCACGGCCCGTCTTCGATGCGCGCCTGCGCGTTGTCGTTGCGCAGCGATTCGGCCAGTTCCGCGGCGATCTCACGCCACAGCCCGCCGGTCTTGGGTGCGGCGTACGCGGCCACGGAGAACCGCCCGTTGGGCGTCATGATCCAGACGGCGTTCGGCACGCCCTGCTCGTTGACCTCGACGTTGAGCTGCGAACCGTCGGGCACCGGGACGAGCACGCCACCCAGGTCCAGGCGGGCCGCCTCGGCGTCGGCCGGGTCGTCGAAGTCCTCGATGTCGAAGGGGCCGTCTTCTTCGGGGTTGAACTCGAATGCCATCACAAACTCGCATGTCCGCCGGAGGAACCGTGGCCGCCCGCGCCACGTGAGGTGTCAGCCAGCCCCGCCTCGTCGAACGACGTGACCTCGACCAGCTCGGGCAACTCGACCCGCTGCACGAGCAGCTGCGCGATCCGGTCACCGCGTTTCACGATGATGGGCTCGCTGGGGTCGAGGTTGATGAGCGCCACCTTGATCTCACCGCGGTACCCGGCGTCGACGGTCCCGGGCGCGTTGACGATCGAAAGGCCAACGCGGATGGCCAATCCCGATCGCGGATGCACCAGGCCGACCATGCCGTGCGGAATCGCGACGGCGATCCCCGTCGGCACCAATTCGCGCTGACCGGGGGCCAGTTCGAGGTCGATCGCGCTGAACAGATCGACGCCGGCATCGCCGTCGTGAGCACGGGCCGGCATCGGCAGATCCCGGTCCAACCGAACTACCGCCAGAGAGGTGGACACGACCGCACAGACTACCCTTGGCCGCGTGTCAGACACGCGAGCAGCCACCCAAACCGTCCGCTATCGGGAGCGGTTGACGGTGCCTTTGTGGTGGTGGTTACCGGGTTTCGGGCTGGCGGCCCTGATCGCGCTGGAAGTGGTGCAAGGCGTGTCGGGCGTACCGACCTGGGCGCCGTTCGCCGTCCTGCTGCCGGTCGCGGCGGCGACGCTGGTGTGGATGGGGCGCATCGAGCTGCGCGTGGTGAGCACCGGAACCGGGCCGGACGCCGAGACCGAGCTGTGGGTGGGGCCGGCGCACATCCCGACCGGCGTCATCTCGCGGTCGGCCGAGGTGCCGCGCTCGGCGAAGTCGGCGGCACTGGGACGCCAGCTGGACCCGGCCGCGTACGTCGTGCACCGGGCCTGGGTCGGGCCGTTGATCCTCGTGGTTCTCGACGACCCGGACGACCCCACGCCGTACTGGCTGGTGAGCACCCGTCATCCCGATCGGATCCTGGCAGCGCTGCAGGGTCGCTGACGCGGCCCCATAAGACGCCGAATGGCCGGTCCCCGCACGGTATGCGTGCGAGACCGGCCACTGACGTGAAGATGAATCCCTAGGCGGCGCAGTCGGTGCAGATCATCACGCCGTTCTTCTCACTGGCGAGACGGCTGCGGTGTTGCACCAGGAAACAGCTCGAGCAGGTGAACTCATCGGCCTGCTTGGGCACCACACGGACCGAGAGTTCCTCGCCCGACAGGTCAGCGCCCGGCAACTCGAAGTTCTCGGCCGAGTCGGTCTCGTCGACGTCGACGACGGCGGACTGTGCCTCGTTGCGCCGTGCTTTCAGCTCCTCCAGAGAGTCCTCGGAAACCTCGTCAGTCTCAGAACGCCGCGGGGCGTCGTAATCGGTAGCCATGGTCATCCCCTCCGTTACCTTGCAGCAGAGCTTTGTACCAGCGTCGAACGCTTCCGCCAAATGATTCGTGCCCGAAAAGCGCGCCGACTATATGTGATTTGCATCACATGAGCAAGAGGTGGTTCGTAATCACGCAGGGTGCGGTGCATCTACAGTGCTCATGTGGTCGCACAAATCACCGAGGGCACGGCCTTCGACAAGCACGGTCGGCCGTTCCGCCGCCGCAACTACGTGCCCGCCGCGGTCCTGTTCGCGGTGCTGGCCGTGGCGACGCTGATCGCCTGGCTCGTCGTCGCGAACCAGCCCGCCGAAATCCACCAGGCGATCACCTGCAATCCCCCGCCCGCACCGACCGACCCGAACCAGCCGAAGCTCGGCGATGAGGTGTCGCAGTCCTCGATGGTCAACGTGGTGCCGGCCAAGCTCGCCGACACCAAGATCAAGGTGCTCAACGCCAGCGGCCAGGGCGGCCAGGCCAGCGAGGTCGCCGGCGAGCTGCGCGACCTCGGATTCGGCCAGCCCGCGGCCAGCAATGACCCGGTGTACGCCAGCACCCGCATGGAATGCCAGGGCCAGATCCGGTTCGGCCCGGCCGGCAAGTCCGCGGCCGCCGCGCTGTGGCTCGTCGCGCCGTGCACCCAGCTGTTCCAGGACCAGCGCCCCGACGACTCCGTCGATCTCGCGATCGGCACCGAGTTCAACGAGCTCGCCCACAGCGACGACATCGAGGCCATGCTGGCCAGCCTGAAGCCCGACGCCACGCAGCCCGCCGACATCTCGCTGCTGCCGAAGATCCACAGCGGGACCTGCTAGCTAGCGGTAGCCGACCCGCGCCAGCTGCCGGGCCAGCGCCGCGGCGACACCAGGCGCCGCGGCGATGACCAGGTCGTCGTCGTCCGCACCCGGCGCGGGCAGCCGCACCACCGCGCCCGCCTCCTCGGCGACCAGCGCCGCGACCGCCCAATCCCACACGTGCACACCGGATTCGAAATACGCGTCGAGCCGGCCCGCGGCGACCATGCACAGGTCCAGGGCGCACGACCCGACCCGGCGGATGTCGCGCACCTCGGCCAGCAGCTCGGCCACGGCGCCGGCCTGCTGCCGCCGCCGCTCCCGCGCGTAGGCGAACCCGGTGGCCACCAGCGCCATCGGGAGTTCGTCGATGACGTTGCAGCGCAAGGCCGCCCGCGCCCCGTCCCGGGTCACCACGGCCCCGTGGCCACGCGCGGCGGAGAACACCTCGCCGGTCGCCGCGTTGGCCACCGCGCCTGCCACGGACACGCCGTCGATCTGCACCCCGACCGACACCGCGTAGGCGCCCAGCCCGTACATGAAGTTCACCGTGCCGTCGATGGGGTCGAGCACCCACACCGGCACGCCGGCGGGCGCCCGCGCCGCACCGCCTTCCTCCTCGCCCAGGATCGCGTCATCCGGGCGCAGCACCGCCAGCCGCGCGCGCAGCAGCCGCTCGGTCTCGGTGTCGACCACGGTCACCGGGTCGGTCGGACTGCTCTTGGTGCGCACCGCGCCGTCGTCCTGCTGGGCACCGGCGAAAACCTCGGCGCGCCGCCGGCGGACGAAGGCGGCGGCCTCGGTGGCCAACTGCTCGGCGAGTGCGCGCAGTGCAGCAGGTGCGGTGCCAC
Organism: Mycobacterium toneyamaense; assembly: GCF_055384815.1. NCBI lineage: Bacteria > Bacillati > Actinomycetota > Actinomycetes > Mycobacteriales > Mycobacteriaceae > Mycobacterium > Mycobacterium toneyamaense. Next base: position 2,700,116 of record NZ_AP040333.1, on the reverse strand, counting down.
TTCCGGGTTCGCGTGCTGTCATGACACCTATCGCAGCACACGCGGTTAGGGTGTGGGTCGCGCCCTCTTGCCCACCCCCTCCAAGGAGTGCAGATGACCGAGACGCCCACCGCCGCGACCGACGCCTCACAGCATCGAGCGCTGGGGATCGATGTCGGCGGCAGCGGCGTCAAAGGCGGCATCGTCGACCTCGACACCGGCCAGCTGATCGGCGAGCGCTTCCGTCTCCCCACCCCGCAGCCGGCGACGCCCGAAGCCGTGTCGGAGACCGTGGCCGCCGTCGTGCGTGAGTTCGGCTGGACCGGACCACTGGGCGTCACGTATCCGGGCGTGGTGACCGAGGGCATCGTGCGGACCGCGGCCAACGTCGACAGCAGCTGGATCGGCACCAACGTGCGGGACATGTTCGCGTCGCGGCTGGACGGCCAGGACGTGACGGTGCTCAACGACGCGGACGCGGCCGGACTGGCCGAGGAGAAGTTCGGCGCGGGCCGCGAGGTGAGCGGACTGGTCGTGCTGCTGACGTTCGGCACGGGCATCGGCTCGGCGGTGATCTACGACGGGGTTCTGTTGCCCAACACCGAGTTCGGGCACATCGAGGTCGGCGGTAAGGAGGCCGAGCACCGGGCCGCGTCGTCGGTCAAGGAGCGCAAGGACTGGTCGTACGAGCGCTGGACCGAGGAGGTCACCAAGGTGCTGGTGGCGGTCGAGAACGCCATCTGGCCGGACCTGTTCATCGTCGGCGGCGGCATCAGCAAGAAGGCCGACAAGTGGGTGCCGCTGCTGAAGAACCGCACCCCGGTGGTCGCCGCGACGCTGCAGAATTCGGCCGGCATCGTCGGCGCCGCGATGGCCGCCGACGGCGCCCTGCATCGCCATTGACGGGCCGTTGACGGCCGCCAACGCTCCGAGACCGGCGCTGATACGGCTTCTGGCCACTATGTCGTTACAATGGTCAACGGCGGCCGCCTGAACGGATAGCGGTGATCATCCGATCGAAGATCGACGCCAATATTCGACAGCCGACGCTTTTCGGTGGCGCATGCCCACGCCACCGTTGTACGAAAGACCGAAAGGGTGGCCGTGGTAGCGACCAAAGCCAGCGAGACAGCCGACGAGCCGGTGAAGCGCACCACCAAAGCCCCCGCGAAGAAGGCCGCCGCCAAGGCTGCGCCGGCCAAGCGCGCCGCCAAGGCACCCGCGAAGAAGGCCGCCGCGAAGGCGCCCGCCAAGCGCGCGGCGAAGGCCACCACCAAGCCCGAGGACGGTGGCGTCGCTGACGACGTGACCGACGTCGACGACCTCGCCGTCGAACCCGACGAGATCGACGTCGACGACGCCGACCTGGAACTCGACGACGACCTCGAGGCCGACGACGACGTCAGTGACGATGACGACGAGGATGACGCCGAAGAAGGCGAGTCCGAAGCCGAAGCCAACACCGAAGGCACCAAGGCCGCGCCGAAGGCCGCCGACGGCGACGACACCGACGAGCCGTCCGAGAAGGACAAGGCCTCCGGCGACTTCGTCTGGGACGAGGAAGAGTCCGAGGCGCTGCGGCAGGCCCGCAAGGATGCCGAGCTCACCGCGTCCGCCGACTCGGTGCGTGCCTACCTCAAGCAGATCGGCAAGGTCGCGCTGCTGAACGCCGAGGAGGAGGTCGAGCTCGCCAAGCGCATCGAAGCCGGCCTCTACGCCACGCAGCTGATGTCCGAGCTGATGGAGAAGGGCGAGAAGCTGCCCGCCGCGCAGCGTCGCGACATGCAGTGGATCTGCCGCGACGGCGACCGCGCCAAGAACCACCTGCTGGAAGCCAACCTGCGTCTGGTGGTGTCGCTGGCCAAGCGCTACACCGGCCGCGGCATGGCGTTCCTCGACCTCATCCAGGAAGGCAACCTGGGCCTGATCCGCGCGGTCGAGAAGTTCGACTACACCAAGGGCTACAAGTTCTCGACGTACGCCACCTGGTGGATCCGTCAGGCCATCACCCGCGCCATGGCCGACCAGGCCCGCACCATCCGTATCCCGGTGCACATGGTCGAGGTCATCAACAAGCTCGGCCGTATCCAGCGTGAGCTGCTGCAGGACCTGGGCCGCGAACCCACGCCCGAAGAGCTCGCCAAGGAAATGGACATCACGCCGGAGAAGGTGCTGGAAATCCAGCAGTACGCGCGTGAGCCCATCTCGCTGGACCAGACCATCGGTGACGAAGGCGACAGCCAGCTCGGTGACTTCATCGAGGACAGCGAGGCCGTCGTGGCCGTGGACGCCGTGTCGTTCACGCTGCTGCAGGACCAGCTGCAGTCGGTGCTGGAGACCCTGTCCGAGCGCGAGGCCGGCGTCGTCCGCCTCCGGTTCGGGCTGACCGACGGCCAGCCGCGCACGCTGGACGAAATCGGCCAGGTCTACGGCGTCACCCGTGAGCGCATCCGCCAGATCGAGTCCAAGACCATGAGCAAGCTGCGGCACCCGTCGCGCTCGCAGGTCCTGCGCGACTACCTGGACTAGTCCCCCGCTTCAACGACGACTGCCCCGAAACTCCGGTTTCGGGGCAGTCGTCGTCTGCGCGGGTTCCAGCGGCCGCGTGCGCGACACCCCCGAAAAACCGGAAGCGGGAAAAGTCCTGCGTGTGAAAGGCTTTCGTGCATGCCGATCTCGCAGCACCCGCTGGGCCAGGCCATGCTGGACGTCTCGTCCGAATGCTTCGCCGCGATGGCCGACATCCTCACCGTGCTCGGTGACGACCTCGCCAACCGCCGGCCCGACCTGCCCGGTGCAAACAGCTGCTACGCCATCGTCAACCACTGCATCGGTGTGGTCGACTACTGGGCCGGCTCTTTCATTGCCGGACAACGCATCCCGCGCGACCGCGACAGCGAGTTCACCGCCACCGGGCCGGTCGACGAGCTGCTGGCACGGCTGACGGCCCTGCAGCAGCGCTTCCCCGGCTGGGTCGAGGTGGCGGTCACCGAGGGCATCCGGGACCGCGAGCTGGCCGACGGGGTGCGCGGCGGCACCACGCGCGCCTCGGTGCTGGCCACGGCGAGCCCGGAGTGGACGCTGCTGCACATCCTGCACGACATCGCGCAGCACGTCGGGCACATGGAGATCACCAGAGACCTGCTGCTGGCCGCCCGCTCGAACAGCTGACACGAATCGGCCCCCTCCTCCGCGGAGCAGGGGGCCGATCGCGCGACGGTGACCGTCAGTCGGTGCTTCCAGCGCCTGCGCCGGCAGTGGCCTTCGCAGACTCTGCCTTGGCCTTCGCCTCGGCCTTCTTGGCCTCGGCGGCAGCCTTCTTGGCGTCAGCCTTGGCCTTGGCCTCCGCCTTCTTGGCGTCAGCCTTGGCCTTGGCCTCCGCCTTCTTGGCCTCGGCGGCAGCCTTCTTCTCCTCGGCCTTGGCCTTGGCGGCCTCGGCCTTGGTGGGCCCGTCGACCTTGGCCTGGTCGGCCTGGTTGTCGTCGGCCTTGGCGTTCGCGTCGACCTTCACGGCGTCGCCCTTGACCTCCGCAGGCTTGACCTCGGCAGCCTTGGCATCGGAAGCCGGAGCGTCCGCCATCTTGGCCGGCGAGTCGCCCGCCTGCGCCGCGGCCGGGGCCTTGGCCGCAACCGGAGCCGGAGCCGGAGCCGAGAACGCGGCCGGCGACACCGCTGCACCCGAGTGCGCAGCCGGAGCCTCGGTGCCGGCCGCAGGCGCCGGCGGGTGCAGCTTCTTCTGCAGGTTGTCGATGGCCGTGGTGACCCCGCCGATGACCTGGGCATTGATGGCCCGGACGAACTTGGCCGTCGAGAACAGCGCGTCGGCCGCACCATGGTTGATCGCGGTCAGGATCTTGCCGACGTTGCCGGTCTGGAACGCCGCGGCGACGTCCTGCACCACCGAGTTGAGCTGACGCGACAGCGTGCGGACCTGCGTCAGCACGTTCTCGATCGGGCCCTTCTGCATGCCGGCGATCTTGACGCCGTTCCACTCGACCAGGTTCCAGCCGTCCTCGGGGTTGCCCTCGACGACGACAACGCCCGTGTTACCCAGCGGATGCTGGGTGAACAGCATGATCTTCTGTTCGGCGCTCAGGTTCTTGGCGTTCATCATCGTCCAGATCATGATGGTGCCGCCGTGCGAGAACACCGCCGCATTGCGGTCGCCGTTGTCGTAGATCGTCTGCAACGCGCCGTTGACCCGGTCCTCGAACTGGTGACCGTTCAGACCGGTGGTCGGATCGGCCGCGGACGGGATGAACGCGTCCAGGTTCGGGGTGATCGGGTTGAAGGCGATGTTCGGCGGCGGCGTCACGGTGATGCCCGCCCACGCCAGCGGTGCCGTCAGGTAGCCGAACAGCGCTGCCCGTTCGGGCGTGCCCTCGTACATGCCGGCTTCGATCTCCTGGATGCCCGGCAACACCGTGATCGGCAGACCCAGATACTGCGACATGGGCACGGCCGTCTGCTGCGTCCGGACCATCGTCGAGGCGTAGATCGCGTCGTAGTTGTTGTCACCGAGTTTGGCCGCGATGTCCTTGGCCTGCTGCTGGCCGAGGTCGGTCAGCGTCGGCCCGGGTGTCGAGGTGTCACCGACCCCCGACAGGTTGCCGTACGACTGACCGTGCCGGATGAACGTGATCGTCATGTTCTCGGCTGCCCATGCCGGCAGCGCCGACATGACCAGAAGGGCGCCCGCGGTCAGAGCGACACCGAGTCCCTTGAGCCCACGCGCGCGACGACGATGTCCCGCGCCTGAATTTGTGTGGTTAATGATGTCCTCACTGTCTCGGGGGGATATTTACCCGCGCGACAGTGCCAGCCCGGTAATGGTGATACAGGCCACAATCCCGGCCAGTGGACAGGTTTCGTCACAATTGACGAAACCTCGACGACGCAAATCGGCCCCCTTCCCGAGGGAGAAGGGGGCCGATCTGTGGTTACCCGACAGCGAGCTGTCAGTCGGTGCTTCCAGCGCTTGCGCCGGCAGTGGCCTTCGCAGACTCTGCCTTGGCCTTCGCCTCGGCCTTCTTGGCCTCGGCGGCAGCCTTCTTGGCGTCAGCCTTGGCCTTGGCCTCCGCCTTCTTGGCCTCGGCGGCAGCCTTCTTCTCCTCGGCCTTGGCCTTGGCAGCGGCCTTCTTGGCCTCGGCCGCAGCCTTCTTGGCGTCAGCCTTGGCCTTGGCCTCGTCGGCCTTGGTCTGGCCCTCCGCCTTGGCGGCATCGGCGTCGGCCTTGGCGTCGTCAGCCTTGGCCTGCCCCTCCGCCTTGGCGGCGTCGGCGTCGGCCTTGGCCGCCTCGGCCTTGACCTGACCGTCAACCTTGTTGTCCGACGCCGGAGCGTCCGCCACCTTGGCCGGCGAGTCGCCCGCCTGCGCCGCGGCCGGAGCCTTGGCCGCAACCGGAGCCGGAGCCGAGAACGCGGCCGGCGAGACCGCAGCACCCGAGGTCGGGGCGGTGGTCTGCGTGCCCGCAGCCGGAGCCGGCGGGGCCAGCTTCTTCTGCAGGTTGTCGATGGCCGTGGTGACCCCGCCGATGACCTGGGCGTTGATGGCCCGGACGAACTTGGCCGTCGAGAACAGCGCGTCCGCGGCACCGTGGTTGATCGCGGTCAGGATCTTGCCGACGTTGCCGGTCTGGAACGCCGCGGCGACGTCCTGCACCACCGAGTTGAGCTGACGCGACAGCGTGCGGACCTGCGTCAGCACGTTCTCGATCGGGCCCTTCTGCATGCCGGCGATCTTGACGCCGTTCCACTCGACCAGGTTCCAGCCGTCCTCGGGGTTGCCCTCGACGACGACAACGCCCGTGTTACCCAGCGGATGCTGGGTGAACAGCATGATCTTCTGTTCGGCGCTCAGGTTCTTGGCGTTCATCATCGTCCAGATCATGATGGTGCCGCCGTGCGAGAACACCGCTGCGTTGCGGTCGCCGTTGTCGTAGATCGTCTGCAACGCGCCGTTGACCCGGTCCTCGAACTGGTGACCGTTCAGACCGGTGGTCGGATCGGCCGCGGACGGGATGAACGCGTCCAGGTTCGGGGTGGTCGGGTTGAAGGCGATGTTCGGCGGCGGCGTCACGGTGATGCCCGCCCACGCCAGCGGTGCCGTCAGGTAGCCGAAGATGCCCGCGCGCTCCGGGGTGCCTTCGTACTTGCCGGCTTCGATCTCCCGCAGACCCGGCAACACCTGGATCGGCAGACCGAGGTACTGCGACAACGGCGTCGCCGTCTGCTGCGTCCGAACCATCGTGGACGCGTAGATGGCATCGAAGTTCCGGTCGCCCAGCTTGGCCGCGATGTCCTTGGCCTGCTGCTGACCGTCCGGCGTCAGTACCGGGCCCGGCACCTGGGTGTCGATGTTGCCCGACGTATTGCCGTACGACTGACCGTGCCGGATGAACGTGATCGTCATGTTCTCGGCCGCCCATGCCGGCAGCGCCGACATGACTAGAAGGGCGCTCGCCGTCAGTGCGACACCGAGTCCCTTCAGTCCTCTTGCGCGACGGCGCTTACCCGTCGCGTCTTCAGAATTCGTGTGGTTGATCATGTCCTCACCGTGTCGGGGATATTTACGCGCGCGATCGTGTCAATCCCCGGACGGTGACTCGGGCCACAATCCCGATGAGTGGACAGATTTCTCACAGTGTCGTTCATTTTCCGTTAACCAACGGCGCCGGCCCCGAAATTTGCCGGCAGAACAGGGAAAACGCCCTCGGCATCAGGCCGGTAGGGCACGGTGCGCGTCACCGCGCCGGCGGGCAGGGCACCGTACAGATGCGGGAAGAGCATCGAGGCCGGATCCGTAGGCACCCCGGGCTCCCAGCGAACCGGCGACCCGAGCAGGTCCGGGTCACAGACCAAGAGCAGCAGGTCGGACTGCCCGCGGTAGAGCCGATTGGCCGGCAGGTGGACCTGTTCCGGAGCCGACAGGTGCACGAACCCCACCTCGTCGAGTGAGGGTGGTCTGAGCTCGCCATCGAACTGGGCACGCGCCCAATCCGTTTCACTACACAGATGGACCAGGACTGTGGGCGCGGCGATCATGCGGTCAGCCTGCCGCGCCCGCAACTCCAGCGATAGGTGAGACACGACACACCCGTGAACACCTGGGGAACAACGCTGGAATCCAAATCGTCTGAGAGAGTAGAGATGTGTAACCGGCAAAGCGCCCAGGCGGCGACGAGCAGAAGGAGGCGCCATGAACGCAACTCTGACGGGCCCGGCACTGACACGGGCCGACCGCTGTGACCGGTGCGGCGCTGCCGCCCGCGTTCGCGCTACCCTGCCGTCCGGCATGGAGCTCCTGTTCTGCCAGCACCACGCCAACGAGCACGAATCCAAGCTGGTCGAGCTGGCCGCTGTGCTGGTGGTCAGCGCCGAGACCGAGTGACCCGCCGGTCACCTCAAATACGGTCCTGATGGGATCTCTTCGGTAATGCTGGTCTGGTCATGAACGACCAGACGAAGCCGATCAAGCCGACACGTCACCACGTGTTACGGGTCATCCGACGCGCACTGTCGAAAAGCTGGGACGACTCGATCTTTTCCGAGTCGGCTCAGGCTGCGTTCTGGTCGGCACTGTCCCTACCGCCCTTGCTGCTGGGCATGCTGGGCAGCTTGGCGTACGTGGCGCCGTTGTTCGGCCCCGAGACGCTGCCGATGATCCAGGAACAACTGATCGGGACGGCGAAGAACTTCTTCTCGCCGAACGTGATCAACGAGATCATCCAACCCACGGTGCGCGACATCGCCGTGGGCGCCCGCGGCGAGGTGGTGTCCCTCGGGTTCGTCATCTCGCTGTGGGCGGGCTCGTCCGCGATCTCGGCATTCGTCGACGCGGTCGTCGAGGCCCATGATCAGACGCCGTTGCGCCACCCGGTGCGGCAGCGTTTCTACGCGCTCGGGCTGTATCTCGTGATGCTGCTGTTCGTGATCGCGACGGCCCCGGTGGCCGCCATCGGACCGATGAAGATCGCCCAGCACATTCCCCAGACGTGGTCCAACGCGATGAAGTACGGGTACTGGCCCGCGCTACTGCTGGGCATCGTGCTGGCCGTGACCGTGCTGTATCGCGTTGCGCTGCCCCAACCGCTGCCGACCCATCGGCTGCTGTTCGGCGCGGTGCTGGCGACCGTGGTCTTCGTGGTGGCGACGGTGGGCCTGCGGTTCTATCTGACCTGGATCACCGCGACCGGCTACACCTACGGCGCGCTCGCGACGCCGATCGCGTTCCTCCTGTTCGCCTTCGCGCTGGGATTCGCCATCATGATCGGCGCCGAACTCAACGCGGCGATCCAGGAGGAATGGCCGGCGCCGGACACCCACGCCCGGCGCCTGCGCGAATGGCTCGAAGAAAAAGCCGAGACCCTCACGGGCGATCAGCCCACCGATCAACCAGCCGAGCGGGTGGCCGAGCCGCCGGCCTGACCGGTTGCGGCTATTTCTTCATCTGTTCGTAGATGCGCTTGCAATCCGGGCACACGGGCGACCCGGGCTTGGGTGACTTGGTCACCGGGAACACCTCGCCGCACAGCGCGACGACATGGGTGCCCATGACGGCACTCTCGGCGATCTTGTCCTTCTTGACGTAGTGGAAGTGCTTAGGTCGGTCGTCGTCCGTACCGTCGTCGACCTGTTCATCGGAATCGGTGCGTTCGAGGGTGTCGGTCTGCATGGATTCATTGTGGCACCTCAGGCGAACCGGTCGCGGCGGCACTGAGCCAGATGTGGGACAGTGGAGCTATGAAACACGGCCCTGAGCTGAGTTTCGACGACGACGGTCGGCCGGTCCTCATCACTCGCGCAGCACCCGCCTATGAGGAGCAGCACCGCGCGCGCGTCCGTCGCTACCTCACCATCATGTCGTTCCGCGTGCCGGCGCTGTTGCTGGCCGCACTGGCCTACAGCATCTGGCACAACGGCCTGATCTCGCTGGGCATCCTGATCGCATCCATTCCCCTGCCGTGGATCGCGGTGCTGATCGCCAACGACCGCCCACCGCGCACCGCGCAGGAACCGCGCCGCTACGACGCGGCCCGCCGGGCGCCGATGTTCCCCACTGCCGAGCGGCCCGCGATCGAGGACCGGCACCCCGTCATCGACGGGGATATCGAGTCTTGACCTCTACCTGAGTTTCCTTCTTTCTCCTTTCTAAGGACATTCTCAGGTCGACCTCGAAAAACCGCTGGTCAGAGGCCATGAGCCAAGAGGGCCTCGGGAACTTCTCCTGCCGCTGGGGCGTTGAAGCAAGTGACAGTTCGAGCTGAGCACGAGCAGGAGGCCGCAAATGGCAAACGCCACCACAAGCCGTATCGATTCCGATCTTGACGCCCAGAGTCCCGCCGCGGACCTGGTGCGCGTGTACCTGAACGGCATCGGTAAGACCGCTCTGCTCAACGCCGAGGACGAGGTGGAACTGGCCAAGCGCATCGAGGCCGGCCTGTACGCAGCCCACCTGCTGGAGACCAAGAAGCGACTCGGCGACAACCGCAAGCGTGACCTGGCCGCCATCGTCCGCGACGGCGAAGCCGCACGCCGGCACCTGCTCGAAGCCAACCTCCGCCTCGTGGTGTCGCTGGCCAAGCGTTACACCGGCCGCGGCATGCCGCTGCTGGACCTGATCCAGGAAGGCAACCTCGGCCTCATCCGGGCGATGGAGAAGTTCGACTACGCCAAGGGCTTCAAGTTCTCGACGTACGCCACCTGGTGGATTCGTCAGGCGATCACCCGCGGCATGGCCGACCAGAGCCGGACCATCCGGCTCCCCGTCCACCTGGTGGAGCAGGTCAACAAGCTGGCTCGGATCAAGCGCGAGATGCACCAGAGCCTGGGACGTGAGGCCACCGACGAAGAGCTCGCCGAAGAGTCGGGCATCCCGGTCGAGAAGATCAACGACCTGCTCGAGCACAGCCGCGACCCGGTGAGCCTGGACATGCCGGTCGGCACCGACGAGGAGGCTCCGCTCGGGGACTTCATCGAGGACTCCGAGGCGCTCTCTGCCGAGAACGCCGTCATCTCGGAGCTGCTGCACACCGACATCCGGCACGTGCTCGCCACCTTGGACGAGCGCGAGCAGCAGGTGATCCGGCTGCGGTTCGGCCTCGACGACGGCCAGCCCCGCACCCTGGACCAGATCGGCAAGCTGTTCGGCCTGTCCCGCGAGCGGGTCCGCCAGATCGAGCGCGAGGTCATGTCGAAGCTCCGCAACGGCGAGCGCGCCGAGCGCCTGCGGGCCTACGCGAGCTGATCGCCGCCACCCAACAACTGCACACCCTGGTGCCCGCCGGAATATCCGGCGGGCACCGTTTTTTCCGGCCGGTCTGCCCGCCGTTGTCCGCCGCAGCAATCACAGCGTCGATCGGCCGTGGTGGATGCCTGTTGACCCGGCCAAACCGGTAAGCTGGGCACCGGCGGAGGCCTGGAGGAATTTGGCATGAACGATCTGATCGATACGACCGAGATGTACCTGCGGACGATCTACGACCTCGAAGAAGAGGGCGTGGTGCCGCTGCGTGCGCGCATTGCCGAACGACTCGAGCAGAGCGGCCCCACCGTCAGCCAGACGGTGTCGCGGATGGAGCGCGACGGGCTGCTGCACGTCGCCGGTGATCGCCACCTCGAACTGACCGACAAGGGCCGCTCGCTGGCCGTGTCGGTGATGCGCAAGCACCGGCTTGCCGAGCGTCTGCTGGTCGATGTGATCGGCCTGCCGTGGGAGGAAGTCCACGCCGAGGCGTGCCGCTGGGAACACGTGATGAGCGAGGACGTCGAACGCCGGCTGGTCCAGGTGCTCGACAATCCGACCACCTCCCCGTTCGGTAACCCGATCCCCGGCCTCGCCGAACTCGGCGTCATCTCGACCGGTGACTCCGACGTCAGCCTCGTCCGGCTCACCGAGCTGCCCACCGGATTCCCGGTCGCGGTCCGCGTGCGTCAGCTGACCGAACACGTCCAGGGCGACACCGAGCTGATCGCCCGGCTCAAGGACGCCGGCGTCGTGCCGAACGCGCGCGTCACCGTGCAGGCCACCGAGCAGGGCAGCGTGCTGATCGTCATCCCCGGCCACGAACAGGTCGAGCTGCCGCATCACATGGCGCACGCGGTTCGCGTCGAGAAGGTCTGACCCGGGCCCACGAGGCTCACGCCGACCTGCCGAAGATGCGCCGCGGCGGCATCTGCACGCCGAGGCGCTCGGCCAGCTTGTAGCCCGTCAGCGCCAACTCGCGGATGCGGTCCGGCCGCATACCGTTTTGCAGGGCAGCGTCGAGCATGCCCGCCATCCGGTGCCCACTGTCGACGTCCAGTGCGGCCTGCAACGCCACCCCGGCGAGCGGTCCGTCGCCCCGGGCGTACGCGCTGAACGCCAGCAACACCAATACCTCCACCCGCCACGGCGCGGGCAGGGTGCGGGTCAGCGCGGCCCACACCGACTCGGCCGCGGCCGCGCGCTCCCCGACCGCCAACGCGTACAGCGTGTCCCGCACCCGCGAATCCGTCACCGCGCACGCCAGGCGCACCGCGTCGTCGTCGGGTAGTGGCGAGCCGTCCGGGGACCCGGTGGCACACGCCACCGCATGCTCGATATCGGCGCGCACCTCGGCATCGGGACGCCCGCGGTAATCCACTGTGGCAGCGCGCTTTTCGATCGCCGGCCGCAACGCCTCGGCACGCCGCGCGTCGGTGACGGCGACGACGTCGACGAGGTCCGCGCGCCGGGCGTAGAGGCGCCGGCCGTCGAGCACCGCGGCCATGGTGACGGGTGACGATTCGGGATCCTCGACGACGCCGGCGTTCCCGCAGCCGTCGGCGCACTGCCAGCGGCCGCCGGCCGCCACCCGGTCGACGACGTGCACCGCGAGCAGTTCGATGCCGCGCTCGGCCAGCGCCTCCTCGAGTTCGTCGGTCACGTCGCGGTACATGTCCGCGCACATCACGCAGTCGACGCCGTGTTCGTCGACGATCACCCCGACGGCGGCGTCCGCATCTGCCGCGGCGGCCATGCCGGAGAGATGGCCGAGGGCCTCGGGCAGGGCCTCGAAGAATCCTGCCGAGAGGTCCACGCGCAGGACCGCGCCCATCTCACCGCCGATGATGGTGACGAGGACCAGCGACTTCTCGGGCGCGAACCCCAGGACCGCGGGCACTGCCGCGATCAGGGCGCCGGGCCGGTTCAGTTGGAAATCGAATGAGCTGAAAGTTGTCATGCCCTGAACGTGGCAGCACGGTCCGTCAGGAATCGTCGGCCGACACCGCCGGCGACCCCGGCTGTGGATGAACTCGGATCTGTGGATAACGGGCCGCACCCGTGGTGTTTCCGCAAAGTTCGCCGATGATCCGGCTGCATGATCACGCGTGCCGTGCCAACCTGGCTGTCATGGGTTCCACGCAGGAGTTCGACCTCGTCGTCATCGGATCCGGTCCCGGCGGGCAGAAGGCTGCGATCGCCGCCGCCAAGCTGGGAAAATCCGTCGCAGTCATCGAGCGTGGGCGCATGCTCGGCGGGGTCTGCGTGAACACCGGGACCATCCCGTCCAAGACATTGCGTGAGGCGGTCGTCTACCTCACCGGGATGAGTCAGCGCGAACTGTACGGCTCCAGCTACCGGGTCAAGGAACGGATCACCCCCGCCGATCTGTTGCGCCGCACCACGCACGTCATCGGCAGGGAACAGGACGTGGTCCGCAACCAGCTGCTGCGCAACGGGGTCGAGCTGTTCGAAGGCCACGGCCGGTTCCTCGACCCGCACACCCTGGTCATCGAGGACCCCACCCGCGACGAGAACGTCAACATCAGGGCGCGGTATGTCGTCATCGCCACCGGTACCAAGCCGGTCCGTCCGGCCGGGGTGAAGTTCGACGAGGAACGCGTCCTGGACTCCGACGGGATCCTGGACCTCAAGAGCCTGCCGCAGTCGATGGTGGTGGTCGGCGCGGGAGTCATCGGTATCGAGTACGCGTCGATGTTCGCGGCGCTCGGCACCAAGGTGACCGTGATCGAGAAGCGCCCGACAATGCTGGACTTCTGCGATTCCGAGATCATCGAGTCCCTCAAATTCCACCTGCGCGACCTCGCGGTGACCTTCCGGTTCGGCGAAGAGGTGACCGCGGTGGACGTGGGTCCCGGCGGAACCTTGACCACGCTCGCCAGCGGAAAGCAGATCCCCGCCGAGACGGTGATGTACTCGGCCGGCCGGCAGGGGCAGACCGAGCACCTCGACGTCGGCCAGGCGGGCCTCGAGGTCGACAGTCGCGGAAGGATTTTCGTCGACGACAACTACCAGACCAAGGTCGACCACATCTACGCCGTCGGTGACGTCATCGGCTTCCCGGCGCTGGCCGCGACCTCGATGGACCAGGGCCGGCTGGCGGCGTACCACGCGTTCGGCGAGCCCTGTAAGGGCATGACCGACCTGCAGCCGATCGGCATCTACTCCATTCCCGAGGTGTCGTACGTCGGCGCCACCGAAGTCGATCTCACCGACAGCTCGATTCCCTACGAGGTCGGGGTGTCGCGCTACCGCGAACTGGCGCGCGGGCAGATCGCCGGTGACTCGTACGGCATGCTCAAGCTGCTGGTGTCCACCGAGGACCTGACGCTGCTCGGCGTGCACATCTTCGGCTCCAACGCGACCGAACTGGTCCACATCGGCCAGGCCGTGATGGGGTGCGGCGGGACGGTGGAATACCTGGTCGACGCCGTCTTCAACTACCCGACCTTCTCGGAGGCCTACAAGGTCGCCGCGCTCGACGTGATGAACAAGCTGCGGGCGCTGAACCAGTTCAGACGCTAGGCGCTGCAGCCGTCGTCAGGGGCGCCGGTGGCGCGGTCCGCGGGACCGCCCTCCTGGGCTCGCTGATACAGCAGCTGGATCTGCACATCGAAGGGTGACGAGTACGACACGTCGTTGCCGCTGCAGCCACCGCCCTGCAGGCCGCCGACCACTCCCCTGACCTCGGTCGCCGACACCCACGGCGAGCCGCTGGTGCCGTCGACCAGGCCCGGGCAGCGCAGCGCCGGGAACCCGCGGTCGGGGCGTGATGTCGGCGCACTACAGCTGACCTGGTCCCCGCCGTCACCGAGCGGGTATCCCGTCACCGTGATCGGAACGTCGGGGCCCGGTGCGGCGCCGAGCACGAAGCCGCCGCCGGCGTGACGTTCCAGCGTCTCGGTCGTGGCCGCGCCGCCGTGGCTGACGCGGGCGATCGCGTAGTCGGCGGCCGGGTCCTGGCTGCGAACCCAGCGCGGGTCCAGGTACACCGCATCGATGTGCCAGAAGTCGCCGGGCACACCGCCGCGGTAACCGGGCGCGAACGTCGCGTCGAACGCCGCGTCCAGGCAGTGTGCGGCCGTGATGATCAGATTCCCGGCCAGCGAGTCGAGGACCGCGCCACTGCAGGTGTGCACGGAATCGCTGCCCAGGAACACCGCTCCGACGCGCGGATCGGGCCGGGGTCCCGGGACCACGGCCGCGCCGGCGGCGACCGTACCGGGGTCGCCGGCACGGGGATCGGCCTTGATCGCAGGCGGGCTGCACGCGGTGGCCAGCAGCGCGGCGAATGCGCTCACGGCCAGTCGGGTGCGAAGCATCTGTCCGATCTTGCCCGATACCGACGGCACGAGCAGCACCTGGTGCACCATGCGTACTGCGGGCCGACACCGGGAACAACACAAGAATGCGCGACACTTGTAGGAGACACATCCGGCGAGATGTGAACGCACGACGGCAAGGAGTGTGAAGGTGAGCGAGCACGACGGGAACGCGCGCAACGCGAGCGGCCAGCGGCCCGACAACAGCCGGGGCCAGCAGTATCAGCCCGAGCAGAGCGGTATGTACGAGCTGGAATTCCCCGCGCCCCAGTTGTCCGCCGCCGACGGCCGCGGACCGGTGATGGTGCACGCCCTCGAAGGCTTCTCCGATGCCGGTCACGCCATCCGGCTGGCCGCCGAGCACCTGAAGAACACGCTCGACACCGAACTGGTCGCGTCGTTCGCCATCGACGAACTGCTGGACTACCGGTCACGCCGGCCGCTGATGACGTTCACCACCGACCACTTCACCAAGTACGACGATCCCGAACTGAACCTGTACGCGCTGCACGACACCGCCGGGACGCCGTTCCTGCTGCTGGCCGGGATGGAGCCGGATCTGCGCTGGGAACGTTTCATCACGGCGGTGCGGCTGCTGTCCGAGCGGCTCGGGGTCCGGCAGATCATCGGGCTGGGCGCCATCCCGATGGCGGTCCCGCACACCCGCCCCGTCACCATGACGGCACACGCCGGCAACAAGGAGCTGATCGCCGATCACACGCCGTGGGTTGGCGAGGTACAGGTTCCGGCCAGCGTGTCGAACCTGTTGGAGTACCGGATGATTCAGCACGGCCACGAAGCCCTCGGCTTCACCGTGCATGTGCCGCACTACCTAGCGCAGACCGCGTATCCGCCCGCCGCCGAGGCGCTGCTGGGTGAGGTCTCCCGGATCGCGTCGCTGCAGATTCCGCTGCACGCGCTGTCGGAGGCGGGCGCCGAGGTGTACGCCAAGATCAGCGAGCAGGTGGAGGCCAGCGCCGAAGTCGCTCAAGTGGTCAGTGCACTGGAACAACAGTACGATTCGTTCGTCGCTGCTCAGGAAAATCGGTCGTTGCTGGCACGTGACGAGGAACTACCCAGCGGCGACGAACTCGGCGCACAGTTCGAGCAGTTCCTCGCCGAACAGTCCGGTGACGGATTCTCCGATCCCCAAGCCGGCGACGACGGCACTGTCGGCGACTGACCACGCGGTCGGCTTGGCCGACACCATGGGAAGGAGCTGGGACGATGTCCGATGGAAAGCCCAACCTGCACTCGGTGCGCGACGTGACGCCGCGGCTGGAGTACCGCACCATCCATGGTTACCGCCGCGCGTACCGGGTGGCGGGCTCGGGGCCGGCGATCCTGCTGATCCACGGCATCGGCGACAACTCCACCACGTGGGAAACCGTTCAGACGCGCCTCGCCCAGCGGTTCACCGTCATCGCCCCTGACCTGCTGGGCCACGGCCAGTCCGACAAGCCGCGCGCCGACTACTCGGTGGCGGCGTACGCCAACGGCATGCGGGACCTGCTCAGCGTGCTCGACATCGAACGCGTGACGGTCATCGGCCATTCACTGGGCGGCGGCGTGGCCATGCAGTTCGCCTATCAGTTCCCGCAATTGGTCGATCGCCTCGTGCTGGTGGGTGCCGGCGGTGTCACCCGCGACGTGAACATCGCACTGCGACTCGCGGCGCTGCCGCTGGGCACCGAAGCGCTGGCACTGTTGCGAATCCCGTTGGTACTGCCCGCCCTTCAGCTCGCCGGGCGTCTCGGCGGAGCGCTGCTCGGGTCGACCGGCCTGGGCCACGACCTGCCGAACATGCTGCGCATCCTCAACGACCTGCCCGAACCCAAGGCCTCATCCGCCTTCGCCCGGACCCTGCGCGCAGTGGTCGACTGGCGCGGCCAGGTGGTCACGATGCTGGACCGATGTTATTTGACCGAAGCCATTCCGGTGCAATTGGTTTGGGGCACCCAGGATGCCGTCATCCCGGCCGCCCACGGAGAACTCGCCCACGCCGCGATGCCGGGCTCCCGGCTCGAGTTCTTCGACAACTCAGGACATTTCCCATTTCACGACGACCCCGATCGGTTCGTGAAACTCATCGAGGAATTCATCGACACGACGGCGCCGTCGGTCTACGACCGTGATGCGCTGCGCGGACTCCTGCAGACCGGTGTCACCGCGAAGTCCATCGACGCCCCGCAAGATACGAAGTATGCGGTTCTCGACGCCATGGAGACCGACGAGCGCAGCGCGACCTAGCTGCCGTCAGCCCGACGACGTCACACCGCGGTGCGCCCGCAGCGCCTCGATTTCGCGTTCGAAGTCCTCCGCGGACGAGAATGAGCGGTACACCGACGCGAACCGCAGATAGGCGACCTCATCGAGGTCACGCAGAGGACCGAGGATCGCCAACCCGACCTCATGGCTCGGCACTTCGGGAGATCCGGTGGCCCGCACCGCATCTTCGACCTTCTGCGCCAACTGGTTCAGGGCATCGTCGTCGACCTGCCGCCCCTGGCAGGCGCGCCGTACGCCCTTGATCACCTTGTCCCGGCTGAACGGTTCGGTGACGCCGCTGCGTTTGACCACCGCGACGACTGCGGTCTCCACCGTGGTGAACCGGCGACCGCACTCCGGGCATGACCGGCGACGCCGAATCGCCTGCCCTTCGTCAGCTTCTCGTGAATCGACTACACGCGAGTTCGGATGCCGGCAGAACGGACAGTGCATCACCGCTCCTTCGCCGCACCGACAATCGACCGTTTCGAACGGTCTCGAGCCTACCCGTGCCGCTCTGACGCGGCCGGGCGCCGTGCCGATCGACGCGCGCACGGACTGTCCTCAGCCGACCGGCGCGATCAGCGTCTGCCCGGCGTTCAGGGCCACCGACGGGAGCTTGTTCAGCTCCTTGATGCGGTCGACGACGGCACTGACCGGCGCGTCGGGCGCCACCCGCCGCGCGACCTGCTGGATCGACTCCCCCGTCTGCACCCGGACCACCGCGAGCTGCGCGGGCACGGAGGCCGTCGAAGAAGTCGGCTGGACCGCTTCGCCGAACTGCGCCACCAGACCCAGCCACACCGTGATCCCGGCCGCGACCAGGGCCAGCATCACCGTGGTCAACGGGGTGATCGGATTGCGGCGGTGCGAGGCACGCGACGTCAGCACGCCCGTACCCCGGTGCCGGAAGGCCGCGCCCGAGGGACGCGCGCCGGCCGGCCGCAGCCGGGCCTGGCGGTGCCGGTTGACATCTGAACGCCGAGGCACGGTGCGGACGACGACGTCGGTCGGGTATTCGCGGGTGATGACGGTCATGTCGGTTCCTCTCAGGAGTTCGTACATAGGTTCGATCGCTCTTGTGTTCGACTATATCGCCCAAATGTTCGAAGGGTAGAACATGTGATCGAACTGTTGCGAACGATACGACCACCCACCGACAAGTTCCGTACCCCGACTCCGCCACCCCTTTCACGACGTCACCACCGGATCACGCCCGCGACACGCCGAGCCGCCCGATCTCGAACACATGTTTGATGAATCGGGTGCGCTGGGCTAGATTCGTCTCCATGAGCGACAGCACCGATACCCCGGACACCCAGGCAGGCGGACGGTCCAGCAGCCTCACCGAGCGCCAGCGGACCATCCTCGATGTCATCCGCACCTCGGTCACCACGCGCGGTTATCCGCCCAGCATCCGGGAGATCGGTGACGCCGTCGGTCTCACCTCGACATCGTCGGTGGCCCACCAGCTGCGCACATTGGAGAAGAAGGGCTACCTGCGCCGTGACCCGAACCGCCCGCGCGCGGTGGACGTGCGCGGCGCGGACGATTCGACCGGAGCCACCATCACCACCGATGTCGCCGGTTCGGACGCGCTGCCCGAGCCGACCTTCGTCCCGGTGCTCGGCCGGATCGCGGCCGGTGGCCCGATCCTGGCCGAAGAGGCCGTCGAAGACGTCTTCCCGCTCCCCCGCGAACTCGTGGGCGAGGGCTCGTTGTTCCTGCTGAAGGTCGTCGGCGAGTCGATGATCGACGCCGCGATCTGCGACGGCGACTGGGTCGTCGTGCGGCAGCAGAACGTGGCCGACAACGGCGACATCGTCGCGGCGATGATCGACGGCGAGGCCACGGTGAAGACCTTCAAGCGCACGAAGGGCCAGGTGTGGCTGATGCCGCACAACCCGGCGTTCGATCCGATCCCGGGCAACGACGCGGTCGTACTCGGCAAGGTCGTGACCGTCATCCGCAAGATCTGACGCCGGCCAGACCTACAGATGAGCCCCGCTGCAGTCGCTCGCAGCGGGGCTCAGTCGTGACTCCGGTCAGCCGCGGATGAACCCGTTGGTGACCGCGAATTCCTCACTGGCAAACCAGATTTGGACAGGCGCCTCGGCATATCCGGGAGACCCCGGCACCCAGTACAAACCCGACTCCGTATTGGCCTTGATGTCATAGCCCTCGGGCGGCTCGGCACCGGTGGCCACGCGGAACGACATCTGCGCGGTCTCGGGTTCCTCGGCCCCCAGCGCATGGTGTCTGCCGCTGGCGGGACCGGCCACCACCGTCTCCTCCGGCGGTGTCGCGACCGCAGGCGGCTCGTGCACAGGAGGCTCGTCCACGGGCGTCTCGGTGGCCGGTTCCGCTGCCGGTGTCTCAGCCGCCTCGACCTCGGGGGCCTGTTCTTGCGGCTCGGGCGCGCACTCGTCACCGGCCTGGGCGTCGGCGTCGCGGCCGTCGGCCGGCGCTGCCCAGACGCGGTCGCCGGGGTCCCGGGGCCGTAGGCCCGCGAAGCCCGCCAACCCGGCCGCGGTGAGGCCTGCCGCCGCACCGCCGCGACGCAGGGCGTCGGGCAGTTGCACCGATGTCGTCGGCTCGTCGGCGGATTCGTCGGCGTCCGGCTCCGGCTCCGGCTCGGTGGGCTCGGCCGCGTCCACCGGCTGGGCCTCGGCTTCGGCCTGCGCCTCGGGCACCTCCTCGGACCGCTCACCCTCGGCCGTCTCGGCCGGCGTTTCAGTGGGCTGTTCGGCCGTGAAATCCGGGTACACCGTCGGCGCGGTGTCGATGACATCAGGGTTGCTCTGGAACGCGGGGCCGCCGTGCGGGTTGTCGAACTGCTGGTCCTCGGCCGCGTACTCGTCGCCGTACTCGCTGTCGGCGCCGCCATCGGCATACTGCGGGTCGCCGTACTCGCCGTCGCCGAACTCGTGGTCGTCGTAGTCGTACGCGTCCTGGTCGTCGATGGCGTCCTGACCGGCATTCCGCCGGCGCCGCAGCAGTGCCGCGATCACGATGCCGACCACCACCAGCAACAGCGGGATGATCGCCAGCAGCCACCACCAGTGGAACTGGTACCACTTGCCGGACTCATCGGCCTGCGAGGTCACGCCACCCGGCAGATCGACACTGGGCACCTGGAGGCCGCTCAGTTGCGACGCCAGTTCTGCCGGCTCGGTGCTGAACGCACGGCTGGACTTGTTCCACGAGATCGAACCGCCCGTGAACTTCTGGCTGACGACGTCGCCGCTGACGGTCTGATCGGCGGTCGGCGCGCCGAGCTTGCCGGTCGCGCCACCGAGCTTGTCCCACGCCGCGTTCATCGCGCCGCGGACGACGAACGCGCCGTGCTCGGGCGTCCAGAAGATCGCCGGGTTGTCGGCGGCGGCGAACGTGGCGATGCGGCTCGTGGGCGAGATGCCGCCGTCGGTCTCGTTGCTCGCCGGGAATCCGAGATCGCCCTGCGGGCCGCCGGCCGCGCGGTATTTGGCCAGTACGTCGCCGGTGATCGCGTGCGCACCGGTCGCCGGTGAATAGAAGATGGTGCCGCCGGCGAAGTTCTGTGCCACGCCGTCGCCGACCTTGTACTGGGCACCCTGCTCGTCTCCGAGGGTGCCCTGCGGCCCGCCGGCTGCCCGTCGTGCGGCGGCGATGGCCGTCGTCGCGTCGCCCGGCACGTCGAGGCCGGTCAGCTGGCCGGCCAGGTCGGCCGGCGTGGTGGTGAACGCCTTGGTCTTGGCGTTCCAGCTCACCTCACCGCCGGTGAAGGGCTGGGTGACGACGTCGCCCTTCCAGGACTCGTCGGCAGTGGGTACGCCGAGGGTGCCGGCCGACCCGCCGAGCTTGTCCCAGGCGGCGTTGATGGCGCCGCGCACCACCCAGGCGCCGTTGTCGGGCGTCCAGAAGATGACCGGCTTGTCAGCGGCACTG
Organism: Mycobacterium toneyamaense; assembly: GCF_055384815.1. Lineage (NCBI taxonomy): Bacteria > Bacillati > Actinomycetota > Actinomycetes > Mycobacteriales > Mycobacteriaceae > Mycobacterium > Mycobacterium toneyamaense. The sequence goes on along the minus strand of NZ_AP040333.1, from coordinate 2,679,358 downwards.
AAGGTGCTGTTGCGGCTGTCAGTGGCCTTGCCCGCGCCCTCGTCGATGGTCGGGAAGCCGAGATCGCTGTCCGCGGCGCCGCCCAAGGCCTGGTACTTGTCGAGGATCGCGCCGTAAATGAGATGGGCGCCGGTGCCCTCGCTGAAATAGATCTTGCCGCCCGCGAAGTTCTGCGCAAAGCCCGCGCCGACCTGGTAGACGTCACCGTCCTTGGCACCCAGCTCACCCGTGTCACCGCCCGCGGCATCCCACGTGTGGGATATCGCCGCGTCGGCGTCGCTTTCCGGTGTCGCGTATGCCGTCGGAGCCATGAGCAATGCCACCGCGACAGAAAGGGCCCCGACACCAGCCCATCCGCCACGGGTTCGCAGCCCGGTCATCGAATTCCTCCCGCGGTCGGCAAAACTCCGGATACAAAATTCCGTCAGACAAACTCTCTTGATTGAGAGATTCTGTCAACTTTGCTTCAGTTCATGCCCATCGTGCGGGATATCGGGCGGTGACGCACCAGTGTGTCGCGCTTCGATATGCGAATAAATTCGCGCGGCAATTTGTTAAACGCCCAATCCGCGGCCGATGATCTCCTTCATGATCTCGGTGGTCCCGCCGTAGATGGTCTGGATGCGCGAGTCCAGGAATGCCCGCGCAATGGGATATTCGCGCATATAGCCGTAGCCGCCGTGCAGCTGCAGACACCGGTCGACCAGGCGAACCTGCGCCTCTGTGGAATACCATTTGGCCATCGCCGCCTGGTCGATTGTCAGCTTTCGATCGAGATGCAGGCGAATGAACTCATCGACCATGATTCGCACCGCCGTGGCCTCTGTCGCCAGTTCCGCCAACACGAATCGGCTGTTCTGGAAGCTGCCGATCGGCTTGCCGAACGCTTTACGCTCCTTGGCGTATTGCAATGTCGATTCCAGCACGGCCTCCATCGCCGCGGCAGCCATCACGGCGATGGAAATACGCTCCTGCGGCAGGTTCTGCATCAGATAGACGAACCCCATGCCCTCGACGCCCAGCAGGTTCTCGGCCGGGACTTTGACGTCGGTGAACGACAATTCCGCGGTGTCCTGCGCGTCGAGGCCGATCTTGTCGAGGTGACGGCCGCGCTCGAAACCCGCCATGCCGCGCTCGACCACCAGCAGGCTGAAGCCCTGCGCGCCCTTGTCCGGGTCGGTCTGAGCGACGACGATCACCAGGTCGGCGTGAATACCGTTGGTGATGAACGTCTTCGAGCCGTTGAGCACGTAGTGGTCGCCGTCTTTGACCGCACGGGTCTTGATGCCCTGCAAGTCACTACCGGTGCCCGGTTCGGTCATCGCGATGGCACAGATCAGTTCGCCGCTGCAGAAACCGGGCAGCCAGCGCTGCTTCTGCTCGTCGTTGGTCAGCTCGAGCAGGTACGGCGCGATGACGTCGTTCTGCAGCGTGAAGCCCAGACCGCTGTGTCGTCCCGCCGCGGTCTCCTCGCTGACGATGACGTTGTAGCGGAAGTCCGGGTTTCCGCCGCCGCCGTACTCCTCCGGCACGGCCATGCCGAGAAAACCCTGTTTACCCGCCTCGCGCCAGACCTCGCGGTCGACGATCTTGGCCTTCTCCCACTCCTCGCGGTAGGGCTCGGCATGGCGGTCGAGGAACGCGCGGTACGACTCCCGGAACAGCTCGTGCTCGGGTTCGAACAACGTGCGGTCGTACTTGATGACACCCATGTGAGACCTCCGGTACTGGATAAGTTTGCAACAACTTATCCCAACCGGGCGGTTGGTTGTGAGCGGGCCCACACCCGGCGCGTCGCCGGGTGGCGACTACCTCGCCTGGCTGCGGCCGGACTGCGAACGGCCCGGCTGCCCCTGCGAACGACCACCCTGGGTACGCCCGGGCGCCTGCAGCCCACCGCTCGAACGCCGGCGGCGGCGCTGCGCCTGCCCGGCGGTCGCCGTCTTGGCCGGACGGTTGCCGCCCCGGGGCGCGGGCGCCTCCTTGGGGGCCGGCGCGCGGTACGGCGCGATCTCTCCGACCAGCGCCTGCACCGACGCCGAATCGGCGACGACTTCCTGCGGCCGGGCCGTGATGCCGGCCTTGCGCAGCAGCTGCTGGGCATCCTTGCGCTGCTCCGGGAGCACCACGGTCACGACGTCGCCGGCGCTTCCGGCACGGGCCGTACGTCCCGAGCGGTGCAGGTACGCCTTGTGCTCGGCGGGCGGGTCCACGTGGACCACGAGCTCGACCTCGTCGACGTGCACACCGCGCGCGGCGATGTCGGTGGCGACGAGGACGCGCGCCTCTCCCGAGCTGAAAGCGGCGAGGTTGCGGTCCCGCGCGGGCTGGGACAGGTTGCCGTGCAGGTCGACCGACGGCACACCGGATTCGGTGAGCTGCCGGGCCAGCTTGCGAGCCTGGTGCTTGGTGCGCATGAACAGGATGCGCCGGCCGGTGCCGGACGCCAGCCGCTGCACCAGGTCGCGCTTCTCGGCGACACCGGCGACGTGGAACACGTGGTGCGTCATGGCCGGCGGCGGCGCATCGATCTCGTCGACCGAATGCGTGATGGGATCGGACAGGAAGCGCCGCACGAGCTTGTCGACGCCGTTGTCGAGCGTCGCGGAGAACAACATGCGCTGGCCGCCGGCGGGAGTGGCCGCCAGAATCCGGGTGACGCCGGGCAGGAAGCCCAGGTCGGCCATGTGATCAGCCTCGTCCAGCACGGTGACCTGCACGGCGTCCAGGCTCACCAGCTTCTGCTTCATGAGGTCTTCGAGACGGCCCGGGCAGGCGATGACGATGTCCACGCCGCCGCGCAACGCGTCGACCTGACGGTTCTGCGAAACGCCACCGAAGATGGTGGTCACCTTGAGTCCCACAGCAGTGGCGAGCGGTTCGACGGTCGCGGCGATCTGGGTCGCCAGCTCGCGGGTCGGGGCCAGCACCAGGCCGGTGGGCCGCGACGGACGTCGCGAGGCGCCGACCAGCCGGGCCACCAGCGGAATGGAGAAGGCGAGCGTCTTACCGCTGCCCGTGCGGCCGCGGCCGAGGACGTCCCGGCCGGCCAGGGTGTCGGGCAGGGTGCTGACCTGGATTGGGAACGGCGCGGCGATGCCGCGGCCGGCGAGCGAGGCGACGAGCGCCTCCGGGACGCCGAGTTCAGCGAAGGACGACGATTGTTCTGCAGACATGGATGAGTACAGCCTTTCCGGCACGGAGGGTCGACAATGCCGGCGGCAGTATCGGTCGCCGCGAGAAGTGCTGGTGCAGATGGACTGACACGGCTCTCAGCCGTTCCACGACGTGATCAGCGGGCGTGTCCTGCGAAGGAGCGCAACTGATGTTGAGTCAGAGCTTAGTACCGAACATCGCCCGTCGCCGACCACGGCAATCGGTACGGCCGGTCGCGGGACGAAAAGCCCTGTCCCGCAATGAGTATCGCGGTGGTGTGATTTCACCCACGATCCGCGCGCTGCCGTACCAGAGAATCGACACGCTCGACAAATTTTCGGCAAACACCCGGTCCCGGTCCGGTCACAGTGCGACGATGCGAAACAGGTGCCGATCATCGGATCGGCGACGTCGAAAGGGCGCGAGGCCATGCGCAACTTCGGACGCACCATCCCCGCAGCCGTGGCCGTGATGCTGACGGTGCTGAGCACGGTTCTGCTGGGCGTGGTCTCGATGGTGACGGCCGCGTTCACCCTCGCCGCGACCGCGCTGATCGTCCCGGGCACCGGCACCCCGAACGCGAATGTTGTTGCGGGGTACAAGGAGAACGCCGACAACTACTACATCGCGCCCTTCAACCCGCTGTGCACGCAGCCCACCTGCACCCTGACGGGTATCAACTACCCCGCCCAGTTCTGGCCGATCCCGCTGCCCGGCTGGGGTGGCCTGTCCGGCGCCAAGTGGAACGACTCGACCGGACAGGGCATCGCCAACCTGGATACCGCACTGACCGGCCTGCTGCCGACCGCGACGCCGGCCAATCCGGTCATCATCTTCGGCTACTCCCAGGGCGGCAACATCGTGAGCCGCGAGAAGGCCACGCTGTCGGGACTGACCGACGCGCAGAAGGCCTCGTTGGCCTTCGTGATGATCGGCAACACCAACCGGCCCAACGGCGGTCTGTTCGAGCGACTGGCCTTCCTCGGCACGGTGCCGATCCTCGATGTCACCTTCGGTCTGCCGGCACCCACCAACACCGGCATCAAGACCACCGACATCGCGTTCGAGTACGACGGCGTGTCCGACTTCCCGCTCTACCCGATCAACCTGCTCGCCGACCTCAACGCCATCGCCGGTTTCTGGTACACCCACGGCACCTACCTGGCGCCCAACGAGAACAGCGATCCCGGTGAGATCCCCGACCTCGAGTACACGCCCGCAGAGCTCGACGCCGCATTGAAGGACCCCGCGAACCAGACCGTGTACGGCGACACCACCTACATCACGATCCCGACCAAGACCCTGCCGATCGTGCGGCCGTTCCTGGAGTTCGGCGGCTTCACCCACACCAGCTTCATCATCAAGCCGATCGTCGACCTGGTCTCCCCCGTGCTGCGGGTGCTCATCGACACCGGCTATGACCGCAGCCTGAGCCCGGGCGTCCCGGCGCCGTTCCGGTTGATCCCGCTGATCAACCCGATCACGCTGACGGTGGACCTGATCAACGCCGCGGGCGAGGGTGTCAAGGCCGCGATCAGCGACATCACCGGCGGCAAGGTGCAGCTTCCCATCGCCGCGACCACCCCGACCCCCGCGCCGGCGACGGTCGCGGCCCTGTCCGGCTCGACCGCACCGAAGGCGGTTTCCGCCACCCCGACCGGTGACACCAAGCTCGCGCCCGTGACTGCTCCGAAGCTCTCGACCACCCCGGACACCAAGGACACCGACACCAAGGACGGCGACACGAAGATCACGGCCGTCAAGGACACCGACACCAAGACCCCGGACACCAAGGTGACGGATCCAAAGACCACCGACACCACCGGCCCGAAGCAGGACCCGAAGCCCGGCACCGACCCGGCCAAGGACGGTCAGACCGGCGCCACCGACAAGACCAATGACAAGACCGGCGACAAGACCACCGATAAGACCAAGAAGCCGAAGAAGGACAAGAAGGTCAAGGCCCCCAAGGCCGTGAAGCCGGCCGCCGACAAGGCCGACAAGCCGGCCAAGGCCGCCGCGTGAACTAGGCGGTGACGAACTCGCCGAGGCTGGCGGCCAGCGCCATCGGCACCCAGCCCTTGATCCGGGTGCCGTCGGTGGTGTGCTCGGTGGCCTCGACACGACCTTCGGCGTGGACACGAGCCACGAGGTCACCGCGGTCGTAGGGAATGGTCACGTCGACGGCGGCGTCGGTCGGCTCGACCAGCTCGCACATGCGCATCCGTAGCCGGTCCAGCCCCTCACCGGTGTGCGCCGACACGAACACGGCGTCCGGCAACGCGCGCCGCAGGTGGGCCAGCGCCAGATCGCCGGCGGCGTCGATCTTGTTGACCACCAACAGCTCTCGCGGGGCGGCGATGTCGTACTCGGCGACGACTTCCCCGACGACCGTGCGGACCGCGTTGATCTGCGCCAGCGGATCGGCGTCGGAGCCGTCGACGACGTGGACGAGCAGGTCGGCGTCGACGACCTCCTCCAGCGTCGACCGGAACGCCTCGACCAGCTGCGTCGGCAGGTGCCGCACGAACCCGACGGTGTCGGTCAGGGTGAACGGCCGGCCGTCGTCGAGCTGGCCCCGGCGCGTGGTGGGTTCGAGGGTGGCGAACAGCGCGTTCTGCACCAGCACGCCGGCGCCGGTGAGGGCGTTGAGCAGGCTGGACTTGCCGGCGTTGGTGTAGCCGACGATCGCGACGGACGGGGTGTCGCTGGCCCGGCGGCTGTGCCGCTGGGTGTCGCGAATCTTCTTCATGTCCTTGATCTCGCGGCGCAGCTTGGCCATCCGCTCACGGATCCGCCGCCGGTCGGTCTCGATCTTGGTTTCACCGGGGCCACGGGTACCCACGCCGCCGCCGGCGCCACCGGCACGACCACCGGCCTGCCGGGACATCGACTCACCCCAGCCGCGCAGTCGCGGCAGCATGTACTCCATCTGGGCCAGCGACACCTGGGCCTTGCCTTCGCGGCTGGTGGCGTGCTGGGCGAAGATGTCGAGGATCAGCGCGGTGCGGTCGATGACCTTGACCTTCACCACTTTTTCCAGCGAGTTCAGCTGGGCGGGGCTCAGTTCACCGTCGCAGATGACGGTGTCGGCGCCGGTGGCGAGCACGATCTCACGCAGCTCCAGGGCCTTTCCGGAGCCGATGTAGGTCGAGGCGTCCGGCTTGTCACGGCGCTGGATCAGGCCTTCGAGCACCTCGGAACCCGCGGTCTCGGCGAGCGCGGCCAGTTCGGCGAGGCTGTTGTCGGCGTCGGCCGACGTGCCGTCGGTCCACACGCCGACCAGCACCACGCGTTCGAGGCGCAGCTGGCGGTATTCGACTTCGGAGATGTCGGCCAGTTCGGTCGACAGGCCGGCAACGCGGCGCAGTGCCGCGCGGTCTTCGAGCGCCAGTTCACCGACGCTGGGGGTGTTGTCAGGATCGAAAGGAGAGGTCATAGGTAGTTATCGATGGTGCCCGCAAAGTCAGCGGGACGCATCTGAATTTCCTTCGTTCTCGTGCCACCATTCGGCGGCGAGTTCACCGTGCGCCAGCAGCACCGACGGCCCGCGCAGGAAGCTGGTGTCCTCGGTGATGGTCACGCTGACCTCGCCGCCGGGGATCACCACCCGCAGGCTGCCGGTGTCGGCGCCGATGTGGTTCAGTGCTGCCAACGTGGCAGCGACGGTTCCGGTTCCGCAGGAGCGGGTTTCGCCCACGCCCCGCTCGTGCACCCGCATCGCGACGACCCCGTTGGCGGGCGCAGTCAGCACCTCGACATTGACGCCCTCGGGGAACTGGTCAGCGTCGAAGGACACCGGCGCCGCGACATCCAGCGCGGTGAGCCCGGCCATGTTCAGCGACGGGTCGACACAGGCCAGGTGCGGGTTGCCGACGTCCACCGCCAGGCCCGCGAAGGTGCGCCCGGCGATGACGGCCTTGCCGGGCCCGAACGAACGGGCCTTGCCCATCTCGACCGTCACCTCGGCGTTGACCGCGTCGGCGCCGTGCACGACCACCGGACGCGGCCCGGCCAGGGAACCGACCACGAATTCGTCGCGGTGCTCGAGCCCGGACGCGCGCAGGTAGTGCGCGAAGACCCGGACACCGTTGCCGCACATCTGGGCGATGGAGCCGTCGGCGTTGCGGTAGTCCATGTACCAGTCGTCGGCGGCGACGCCGTCGGGAAGGTCGTCGAACACACCGGCGTTCTGCGCGGCGCCGGCCTTGGTGACGCGCAGCAGGCCGTCGGCCCCGAGTCCGCGGCGCCGGTCGCACAGCGCAGCGATGACCGCGGGGGTCAGGTTCAGTTCGGCGTCGACATCGGGCAGCACCACGAAGTCGTTCTGGGTGCCGTGCCCTTTCGAAAACCGCACAGCTTCAGGATACGTGGCGCCACCGACGCGCCACCTCGGCTGCGTTGTCCGGAGCGTCACCGGCCAGCCAGACGATCCGGTGATCGCGCCGGAACCACGACCGCTGCCGGCGCACGTAGCGCCGGGTGCCGATGAACGTCCGCTCCTTGGCTTCTGCCATCGCGGCATCGGCCGTAGCGGGGTCGCCCCCGGCGTCCAGCGCCGCCAGCACCTGCGCGTAGCCCAGGGCCCGGGCCGCCGTCACTCCGTCGCGCAGGCCGCGGGCACGCAGCGCCACCACCTCCTCGACCAGCCCGGAGGCGAACATCAAGTCGGTACGGCGCTGCAGCCGGTCATCGAGAACCTCTGTGTCCCAGTCCAATCCGACGATCAGGGTGTCCCAGCGCGGGGCCCCGATCTGTGGCGCCGACGCCGCGAACGGCTGCCCGGTGAGTTCGACGACCTCGAGCGCCCGCACGATGCGCCGGCCGTCGGTGTTCAGGATCGACGCGGCGGCCTCGGGGTCGACGCGCGCCAGCTCGCCGTGCAGGGCGGTGACCCCGACCTCGGCCAGCCGGTCCTCCCACCGGGCCCGCACCGCGGGATCGGTCGCCGGGAACGACCATTCGTCGAGCAGTGCCTGGATGTACATCATCGATCCGCCGACGATCACCGGCACGGCGCCGCGAGCGGCGATGTCCTCGATGTCGGCCGCGGCGGCCGCCTGGTACTTCGCGACGGTCGCGTTGTCGGTGACCTCGAGGACGTCGAGCTGGTGGTGCACGATGCCGCGCCGCTCGGGCACCGTCAGCTTGGCGGTGCCGATGTCCATGCCGCGGTAGAGCTGCATGGCGTCGGCGTTCACGATCTCGCCGCCCAGCTGTTCGGCGAGGTCGAGTGCCAGGGCCGACTTGCCGGTGCCGGTGGGGCCGACGACCGCGATGGGCCTCACTGCGCGGTCCAGGTACCGACGAAGTAGCCGACGCCGTAGGGCGCGCCGCGATACAGCTCCGTCGCTTTCGGGTCGGGTCCGGCCAGCCCGGCCAGCACCTGGTAGGCGACGCGGCCGAGGACGCCGGACAGCCCCGCGATCGCCGCCACGTCACCGGTGGCCAACGCGTCATCCCACTGTGCTTGTCGCGCAACGGAATCCGGATCGAAGCCGCCGGGCGCCGCGGCCGTCAGGGTGTTCGCGCCGTCGGCGACCACCAGCACGCCGACGGGGTCAGCGACCGCGTCCAGCTCCGCGCGCAGGGCACGGCCGCGCTCCAGCGCGATGTCCGACGCCAGACCGTCGGCGAAAACCCGCACGTCGACGGTCGCTCCCGCGTCGACACTCCCCCGCAGCCAGCCGGCGATCAGCGCGCACAGCGGCAGAGGCCGTACCTCCCCGTCCGCGGCCGGCGTGAACGTCACCCGGACGTCTGCGCCGTAACCGGCGAAGGTGCCGACCGCGTCGCCGGGCACCCGGCCATCCTCCGGACCGACGCCGACCGCCACCCAACGCGACGGCAGGTCCTGCACCGCCCCGCGCACGGCCGCCGTCAGGTCGGCCAGTTCGACCGCCGCGCCGGACGCCAGCTCAGGCACCAGAATGGGGGCCGACGGGACGATGGCGATATGTGTCAGGCCGGCGCTACGCACGCGTCCACGCTAACGAGTCCGGCAAACGCCTGCGCAGACGGCGGGTCGACCTGTTTGAATAGCGTGCGAGTACCAGATGACGGCGCCGCGTCGCGCGGCAGAAGCGTGGGTCACCCACGCGCGGGCATGAGGAGCACGAGATGACCACCACCGAACCCGGCAACACCCCGAAACCGACTCCTCGGCCCGGTCCGCCGCGCCCCGGTCCCAAACCGAGCGCCATCCCGCACCACCCTCCGGCGCCACCTGTGGCTGCCGCGCCGACGTGCGATCCGCACCGCTTCGGCCGCGTCGACGACGACGGCACGGTATGGCTCATCACCGCCGCCGGCGAGCGCAAGATCGCGTCGTGGCAGGCGGGCGACGCGGAGGCCGCGTACGCCCACTTCGGCCGCCGGTACGACGACCTGAGCACCGAGGTGGCGCTGCTGGAGCACCGGCTCGGTAGCGGTAGTGGCGACGCCCGCAAGATCAAGTCGGCCGCCGCGACGCTGCTGGAATCGCTGCCGGAGGCCTCGGTACTGGGCGATGTCGATGCCCTGAGTGCCCGGCTGAGCACCATCGTCGAGCAGGCGGGCGCCAGCGCGCAGGAGGAGCGGGCCAAGCGCGACGAGCACCGGGCCGCCCAGACTGCCCGCAAGGAAGCCCTGGCCGCCGAGGCCGAGGAGATCGGCGCCAACTCCACACAGTGGAAGGCCGGCGGCGACCGGCTGCGCGCGATCCTCGACGAGTGGCGGACCATCACCGGCCTGGACCGCAAGGTCGACGACGCGCTGTGGAAGCGCTACTCGGCGGCCCGCGAGGCGTTCAACCGGCGCCGGGGCTCGCACTTCGCCGAGCTCGATCGCGAGCGGGTCGGCGTCCGTCAGGCCAAGGAGGCGCTGTGTGAACGCGCCGAGGCGCTGTCCAGCTCCACGGACTGGGGCGCCACCTCCGCGACATTCCGCGATCTGCTGACGCAGTGGAAGGCCGCGGGCCGCGCCGCCAAGGACGTCGACGACGCCCTGTGGAAGCGGTTCAAGGCCGCCCAGGACACGTTCTTCAGCGCCCGCAACGCGGTCAACGCCGAGAAGGACGCCGAGTTCAACGCCAACGCCGACGCCAAGGCCGAGCTGCTGGCCGAGGCCGAGAAGATCGACATCAGCGATGTCGAGGCCGCGCGCGCGGCATTCCGGGCCATCGGCGACAAGTGGGACGCCATCGGCAAGGCTTCACGCGACCGCACCGCGGAGCTGGAGCGCCGGCTGCGGGCCGTCGAGAAGAAGATCCGCGACGCCGCGCAGAGCGGCTGGAGCGACCCGGAGGCGCAGGCCCGGGCCGACCAGTTCCGCGAGCGCGCCGAGCAGTTCGAGCGTCAGGCCGAGAAGGCCGAGGCCGCCGGCAAGACGAAGGATGCCGAGAAGGCGCGGGCCAGTGCGGCGCAGTGGCGTGAGTGGGCCGACGCGGCTTCCGCCGCGATCAAGAAGTAGGTTCGTCCGGGCCGTCGAGCAGCCCGCGTTTCTGCTGCTCGGCGGTCGATTCGCGGCGCTGCGCCTCGGCGGCCAGCTGCACCGCGGTGCGTGACCACACCACGCGGGCCCAGTGGAACGTCAGCAGGATGACGGCGATCCATGCCAGGTAGAGCCCGAATCCGGGTCCCGGGTAGGGCTTGACGACGGTGTTGCGCGACCAGATGGCCAGCATCCCGAGGAAGCACGACACGGCGGAGCCGGCCAGCGCGATCCAGGCCAGGCCCCAGCGGCGGGTCAGCAGCGCCAGCATCGAGAAGCCGACGCTGAAGACCAGGATCAGCCAGACGAACACCCGCGACGGCAGCAGAATCTTGGCGTCCAGGGCGGCCTGATCGCCGAGCAGGACGTCGAAGCCCTTGACGCCACCGGTGTGCGGCAGCACAAACGACAGCAGGATGACGAAAACGCAGATCGCCACGACCATGGCGCGGCCGCCCGGGTCGATCTCCCGGGCGATGCGCTGCTCGGCGGCGTCGATGTCGTCCTTGAATTCCTCGAATTCGCCGTTCGCGCCGCCGTTGGGCTGTCCGGGCTTGGTGTCGTTCATCGTGAACATCCCTGCTCTACGGGCGTGACGGGGGGCGCGCCGATCTGCGGCATGCCCAGCCCGACGCCGGTGGTGGGTTTGCGGCCCGCGGCGTGCGCGTCGCCCGCGCGGGTGCGGCGGTGGCTGATGATCGGCGTGTCGGCGATCAGGTGGTGCGGGGCGGCACCGGTGACGGTCGTGGCGACGATGTCGCCGGGACGGATGTCGGCGTCACCCGGGGTGAAGTGCACGAGCCGGCCGTCGCGCGCACGGCCCGACATTCTCTCGGTCGCGGAATCCTTGCGGCCTTCGCCGGTGGCCACCAGCAGCTCGACCTCACGGCCGACCTGTGCCAGGTTCTCCTCCCAGGAGATGCGCTCCTGCAGCTCGATGAGCCGCATATACCGTTCGGACACAACCTCTTTCGGAAGCTGGTCGGGCAGCTCGGCGGCCGGGGTACCAGGCCGCTTGGAGTACTGGAACGTGAAGGCGCTGGAGAACCGGGCGCGTTCGACGACGTCGAGGGTGGCCTGGAAGTCCTCTTCGGTCTCCCCGGGGAACCCGACGATGATGTCGGTGGTGATGGCCGCATGCGGGATCGCGGCACGCACCCGTTCGATGATGCCGAGGTACTTCTCGGCGCGGTAGGAGCGGCGCATCTCCTTGAGGATGCGGTCCGATCCCGACTGCAGCGGCATGTGCAGCGTCGGGCAGATGTTCGGGGTGGCCGCCATGGCTTCGATGACGTCGTCGGTGAACTCGGCGGGGTGCGGCGAGGTGAACCGGACCCGCTCGAGGCCCTCGATGTCGCCGCAGGCGCGCAGCAGTTTGGCGAACGCGCCGCGGTCGCGCTCGATGTCGGTCCAGGCGTCCGGATTTTCGCGGAGTCGTTCGTCCTGCGAGAACGAAACGCCATACGCGTTGACGTTCTGGCCCAGCAGCGTGATCTCCAGGACGCCCTGGTCCACGAGGGACTTCACCTCGGCGAGGATGTCGCCGGGACGCCGGTCGACTTCCTTGCCGCGCAGCGACGGCACGATGCAGAACGTGCAGGTGTTGTTGCAGCCCACCGAGATGGAAACCCAAGCGGCGTAAGAAGATTCGCGCGTGGCCGGCAGCGCCGAGGGGAACTCCTGAAGGGCCTCGACGATCTCGACCTGGGCTTCGCGGTTGTGGCGGGCGCGTTCCAGCAGCACCGGCAGTGAGCCGATGTTGTGCGTGCCGAACACCACGTCGACCCACGGCGCCTTGCTCAGCACCGTGTCGCGGTCCTTCTGCGCCAGGCAGCCGCCGACGGCGATCTGCATGTTCGGGTCGGCTTCCTTGCGCGGCGCCAGGTGGCTGATGTTGCCGTAGAGCTTGTTGTCGGCGTTCTCTCGCACCGCGCAGGTGTTGAAGACCACGACGTCGGCGTCGGTGCCGTCCTCGGCACGCCGGTATCCGGCGTCTTCGAGCAGGCCGGCGAGCCGCTCGGAATCGTGGACGTTCATCTGACACCCGTAGGTGCGGACCTGGTAGGTGCGTCCCGCGCCGGAACCCGTAGCGGACTCCGTGGCGTCAGCTTCCACGTCCGGAGTCGCTGTCGAAATCACGTGCCAATCGTACGGGCGGCGCGATTTATACCAAATTTGCCGAAGGGTTTCCGGGTTTCTGTGACTGATCCGCGCGCCGTGGCTTACCTGGGTAGTGTCTGTGCGCATGGTCACCGGCGAGTCACCTGCCACCCCGATGATCTCGGTCAAGGGGGTCAACAAGCACTTCGGCGCACTGCATGTGCTGAAGGACATCAATCTCGAAGTCCCGCGCGGACAGGTGGTGGTGCTGCTCGGGCCGTCAGGTTCGGGTAAGTCGACGTTGTGTCGCACCATCAATCGGCTGGAGACCATCGACTCCGGGTCGATCCACATCGACGGTGAGCTCCTGCCCGAAGAGGGCCGCAAGCTGGCCACGCTGCGGTCCGAGGTCGGCATGGTGTTCCAGTCGTTCAACCTGTTCGCGCACAAGACAATTCTCGAGAACGTCACGCTCGCGCCGATGAAGGTGCGGCGGAAGAACAAGGACGAGGCCCGCAAGAAGGGGCTCGAGCTGCTGGAGCGGGTCGGGGTCGCCAACCAGGCCGACAAGTACCCGGCGCAGCTGTCCGGTGGTCAGCAGCAGCGCGTCGCGATCGCCCGGTCCCTGGCCATGGGCCCCAAGGTGATGCTGTTCGACGAGCCCACCAGCGCGCTGGACCCCGAGATGGTCAACGAGGTGCTGTCGGTGATGACGTCGCTGGCGACCGAGGGCATGACCATGATCGTGGTGACGCACGAGATGGGCTTCGCCCGCCGCGCGTCGAACCGGGTGGTGTTCATGGCCGACGGCACCATCGTCGAGGACGCCGAGCCCGACGAGTTCTTCACGGCGCCGAAGTCCAACCGGGCCCGGGACTTCCTGGGCAAGATCTTGGACCACTGATCGTGGAACGATCGATTGGGCAGAGGTTCGTGACGCGCACTCTGCGCCGCCTGGCCGCCGTCACTGTGCTGATCGTGGCGTTGTTGTCGCTGAGCGCGTGCGGCGCCAACAGCAAGAAGATCACCATCGGCACCAAGTTCGACCAGCCCGGCCTGGCCGCGAAGAAGCCCGACGGCACGCTGGCCGGCTTCGACATCGACGTCGCGACCTACGTGGCCGGGCAGCTGGGCTACAAACCCGACGACATCGAGTGGAAAGAAGCACCGTCGGGTCAGCGCGAGAACCTGATCCAGAACCACCAGGTCGACTTCATCGTCGCCACCTACTCGATCACCGACGCCCGTAAGCAGAAGGTGTCGTTCGCCGGACCGTATCTGGTCACGGGCCAGAGCCTGCTGGTGCGCGCCGACAACAACGAGATCACCAGCGTCGAGTCGCTGCAGAACCACAAGAAGCTGTGCTCGGTGTCGGGTTCCACACCGGCACAACGCATCAAGGACAAGTACCCGGGCGTGCAGCTGCAGCAATACGACACCTACTCGGCGTGCCTGGAGGCGGTGAAGACCGGCGCCATCGACGCGCTCAGCACCGACGAGGTGATCCTGGCGGGCTACGCCGCGCAGACGCCGGGTGCCTTCAAACTCGTCGGCAAGCCGTTCTCGGTGGAGAAGTACGGCATCGGATTGCTCAAGGGCGACAAGGAATTACGCCAGAAGATCAACGACGCCATCGAGAAGATGCAGAAGACCGGCGAGTGGCAGGCCGCGTTCGACCGCAACCTGGGGCCGGCCGGGTTGTCGGCGCCGCCGCCTCCTCCGCTGGACACCAACATCAATGGCGCCGGCGGCGCCAAGCGCGTCGATCTGTGGGGCACCTACGGCGGCAAGATCGTGAAGGCGTTCTGGACGACGATCCAGCTGACGCTGCTCGCCGCGGCCGGGGCACTGATCCTGGGCACCGTGCTGGCGGCGATGCGGCTGTCGCCGGTGCCGGTGCTGCGCTGGCTGGGCACGGCATACGTCAACGTGGTCCGCAACACCCCGTTGACGCTGATCATCCTGTTCTGTTCGTTCGGTATCGGGAACACCCTGCGGATCACCCTGGTCGATCCACATTCACCGACGGCCGTGGTGGACAGCAACTTTCGGCTCGCGGCGCTCGGGTTGACGGTCTACACCGCGTCGTTCGTGTGCGAGACGCTGCGTTCGGGCGTCAACACCGTGCCGCTGGGGCAGGCCGAGGCCGCGCGCTCGCTGGGCATGAGCTTCGGGCAGAACCTGCGGTTGATCCTGTTGCCGCAGGCTTTTCGCGCGGTGATCAATCCGCTGGGTTCGGTGCTGATCGCCCTGGTGAAGAACACCACCATCGCTTCGGCCATCGGCGTGGCCGAGGCGGCGCTGCTGATGAAGGAAATGATCGAGAACACCGCGGCGCTGCTGGCGGTCGGCTCGATCTTCGCCGCGGGTTTCGTGGTCCTGACGTTGCCGTTGGGGCTGTTGTTCGGTTGGTTGGGTAAGCGATACGCGGTGGTGCGGTGATGAGCGCTTGCGCGAAGAACAGAGGACTCCGGTTGAGCGCGTGCGCGAAGGGCGGGCACTGATGAGCGAAGCTTCCGTCCTCTACGACGCCCCGGGCCCACGGGCGCAGCGGCGCAACCTGTTGTTCGCCGCCGTCATCGTCGCGGTGATCATCGCGATGGCCGGCTGGGTGCTGTGGCAGTTCGAGTCGAAAGGCCAACTGACCGAAGCGAAATGGCACCCGTTCCTGACGGCGAACCTGTGGACGACGTACGTGCTGCCCGGGGTGGCCGGCACGTTGACGGCGGCCGCGGTCTCGATCGTGCTGGCGCTCGTCCTAGGTCTGGCGCTGGGCATGGGCCGGTTGTCGGATGCTCGTCCGGTGCGCTGGGTCTGCTCGGTGGTCGTCGAGTTCTTCCGTGCCGTCCCGGTCCTGATCATGATGTTGTTCGCGTATTTCCTGTACGCGCTGTACGACGTCTTCCCGTCGCGCCAACTGGCACTGGCCGGCGTGATCACCGGCCTGACGCTGTACAACGGCACCGTGATCGCGGAGATCGTGCGGGCCGGTGTGCACGCGCTGCCGCGCGGCCAGCGTGAGGCCGCCGTCGCACTGGGTCTGCGGCCCGGTCAGACCCTGCGACTGATCCTGCTCCCCCAGGCCGTGACGTCGATGCTGCCGGTGCTGGTGTCCCAGATGGTGGTGGTGCTCAAGGACACCGCGATCGGCTACCAGATCACCTTCGTCGAGATGGTGCGCCAGGGCACGAACATCGGTTCGGCGTACAGCAACTACATCCCCGCGCTGCTGGTGATCGCGGCCCTGATGATCAGCCTCAACTTCGCGTTGTCGGCACTGGCGACCCGCCTCGAAGCCCGGCTGCGCAAGTCCCGGCGCAGCCCCGAACCACTGCAGATCAAGACCGGGGTTCAGGAGGATGCGCCGGGAACCCCGGCCTGACGCGGTTCGGGCCAGGCGCGCAGCGCCTGATCGGCGACCGCGTGCAATTCGTCGCGGTCGGCACCGCTGTTGGCCTGGACTGCCAGGCCCTGACAGACCGCCCCGATCCAGCGGGCCAGCACCTCCGGGTCCGCCCCGGGTAGTTCGCCCACACGTTGGGCTGCGGTGAACCGTTCGGCCATGTGAGCAACGGCGTCTTCGCGCAGTTGCGCCAGTTCGGCGTGCAATGCCGCCGCCTCGTCGCCGGAGGCCAGGGCGCTCTGCACCAGCAGGCAGCCCCGCGGACCCGCTGTCCCCGCTGACGCGTCGACGGCGCCGTGCACCATGGCGTACGCGGTATCCCATGCGGTGGGCAGGGCCAGCGCCCGTTCCGCGTACCTACCGGGTCCGGCCTGGTAGCGCCGCACGGCGGCCCGGAAAAGGTCGGCCTTGGAACCGTATTCGGCGTACAGCCCGCGCCGGTTCACCCCGGTGGCGGCCGCGAGATCGGCGATGGACACTCCGTCGTAACCGTGCGCCCAGAACAGTCGCATCGCAATGTCCAGGACGCACTCCGGGTCGTACATGCGAGGTCTGCCGATCGCCATCAGCCCCCCTTGTGTGATCCGGGCCACAGTTCGGAATGAAGTCCCGCCGTAGCAGCTTGTCCTGAGCGTACTTAGTAACCGATCGGTTCGAAAGAATCATCCCCACGACTTGGAGAGCTCATGAGCACCACCTCGGAAGCACCACTTGCCGGCCGACGTGCACTGGTCACCGGCGGTTCTCGCGGCATCGGCGCCGCGACTGTGCGCCGGCTCGCCGCCGACGGCGCCGCGGTCGCGTTCACGTACCAGTCGTCGCCCGATGCCGCGCAGGACCTGGTCGACGAACTCGAAGCGACCGGCGCCAAGGTGGCCGCCATCAAAGCCGACAGCGCCGATGCGCTGGCCGTCGCCGCGGCCGTGGATGAAGCCGTCGAGCGGCTCGGCGGCCTCGACATCCTGGTCAACAACGCCGGCGTCGCGCACATCGCCCCGATCGACGACTTCCCGTTGGAAGAGTTCGACCGCCTGGTGAACATCAACGTGCGCGCGGTGTTTGCCGCGATCCAGCGCGCGGTACCGCACCTCGGCCAGGGCGGACGCATCATCACCATCGGCAGTGTGAACGGCGACCGGTCGCCGGTGGGCGGCCTGTCCGTCTACTCCATGACCAAGGCGGCCGTGGCCGGCCTGACGCGTGGCTTGGTGCGCGAGCTCGGCCCACGCGGCATCACCATCAACAACATCCAGCCGGGCCCGATCGCCACCGACATGAACCCTGACGAGGGCGAGCTCGCCGAGTCCCTGCGCCCGCTGATCGCCGTCGGCCGCTACGGCCAGCCGCGCGACGTGGCCAGCGCCGTCGCCTATCTGGCGTCCCCCGAGTCGGGGTTCGTCACGGGCGTCAGCTGGAACATCGACGGCGGTTTCGTGATCTGACGCCGCGTCATCGCAGCAGTCCGCGGGGTTCGCCTTCCCGGTGAACCCCGCGGGCATGCATGTCGTGTCCCTGATGGAGGTTCACTCGATCCCGGGAGGCGTCATGAACGTCGCGGTACGTGCGTTCACAGCAGTTCCAGCTCCAACCCAGACCGTCGCGGCGCTGTGCACCGCGTGCCTGGTTCTCACCGCGGCACCGTCGCCAGGGCGCGCCGCCGCGCAAGCGGTGCCGGTGCTCACCGAACCGAGCATCTCGCTGACGGCGCAGCCGCTGCCGCTCGATCTGCTCAACCAGCAGGTGATGTTCAACGTCGGGCTGTTGGTCGACTGGGTCACCACCGGCGCCGCCCTGTTCCAGCGCCAGGCGCAGATACCGGGGAACTTCGTGGCGGCCATCGGCAGTGGCACGCCGCCACCGGCTGCCGCCGCGCAAGCCTTGAGTGCGTTCGCCGACATCGAGTTCGAGGCCGGACGCGATCTCGTCGGGTTCGCCCAGGACATCGCGGTGTTCCAGCTCCAGTTCCGAGCCACCACCCTGTCCGCATTCCCGCCGTTCAACTCGGGACCCGGTCAGCAGTTCGTCGTCGACACCACCACACTCGGCCTCAACGTCACACAGCAGATGGCGGACTTCGCACGAGCGGTGATCACGTCAGTGGAAAAGTTCACCCACAACATGCTGGGGACACCAGTGCCGACAACGATCGCTGCGGTGAATCCCACCGCAGCCATTGACGTCCCGCAGACACCGAAGACACTGGCCCCCACGAAAACACCGACCATGCAACAGGATTCGATCGCCTCGACGTTCAGCCCCAAGCCACCCAAGCTCCCGGCGCCGCCGAAGAAGCCCCGCCAACTTGTCGACGTGGCGGCCGGCGACATCGATCACCCACCGGCCGGCAAGTTCGCGCCACCGAAGTTGTCGGCACCCAAGTTCTCGGCGCCGAAGTTCTCCGCGCCCAAGTTGTCGCTACCGAAGCTGTCGCTGCCCAAGATCACGCACCCGCAACCCAAGGGAGCGGCCAAAGGCTAGACCGCGCGGCGCTGCCGTTCCTGCGTGAGCTGGGTGTTGACCACATCGAAGGCCATGCCCTGGCTGTACCCGCGGCGTGCCAACATCGCGACCAGGCGCCGGGTCACCTTCATCTCGTCGTCGAGGTTCTCCCGCCGGAGCTTCGCGGCGACCAGTTCCTCGGCGCGCACCCGCCACTCACCCGCGTCGACGCTGTCGAGCGTCTCGGCGATCACGTCGGCGTCGATTCCTTTGGTCCGCAACTCAGAAGCCAAGGCACGCTTGCCTTTTCCCGCATTGGTGCGACGTTCACGCACCCACTGCTCGGCAAAGGCCACGTCGTCGACGAGGCCGACCTCGGCGAGCCGGTCCAGCACCCGGGCGCTGACATCCTCGGGGAAGCCGCGCTTGGTCAGCTGAGCTTCGAGCTCGGCCCGACTGCGCGCCCGGGTGGTGAGCAGACGCAGGCACACGTCCCGCGCCTGCTCCTCACGCCGCTGCGGCTGCGCCGGCTCGGCCTCAGAAGTCGACCGGGGCGGGAAGGACGTCATCGGCCGCACCATCGGTCACCACTGCACCGATACCGAGCTTCTCCTTGATCTTCTTCTCGATCTCGTTGGCGGCATCCGCGTTCTGCAGCAGGTAGTTACGGGCATTCTCCTTGCCCTGCCCCAGCTGCTCGCCGTCGTAGGTGAACCACGAACCGGACTTACGGATGAAGCCGTGCTCGACGCCCATGTCGATGAGCGAGCCCTCACGCGAGATACCGCGACCGTAGAGGATGTCGAACTCGGCCTGCTTGAACGGCGGCGACACCTTGTTCTTGACGATCTTGACGCGGGTGCGGTTACCGACCGCGTCGGTGCCGTCCTTGAGCGTCTCGATACGGCGCACGTCCATACGCACCGAGGCGTAGAACTTCAAAGCCTTACCACCCGTGGTGGTTTCGGGCGAACCGAACATCACGCCGATCTTCTCGCGCAGCTGGTTGATGAAGATGGCGGTGGTACCGGAGTTGTTCAGCGCACCGGTCATCTTGCGCAGCGCCTGGCTCATCAGGCGGGCCTGCAGACCGACGTGGCTGTCACCCATCTCACCCTCGATCTCGGCGCGCGGCACCAGGGCGGCGACCGAGTCGATGACCAGGATGTCGATGGCGCCGGAGCGGACCAGCATGTCGGCGATCTCCAGCGCCTGCTCACCGGTGTCCGGCTGGGAGACCAGCAGCGCGTCGGTGTCGACGCCGAGCTTCTTGGCGTACTCGGGGTCCAGGGCGTGCTCGGCGTCGATGAACGCCGCGATGCCGCCGGCCGCCTGGGCGTTGGCCACGGCGTGCAGGGCCACGGTGGTCTTACCCGAGGACTCCGGGCCGTAGATCTCGACGACGCGGCCACGCGGCAGGCCACCGATACCGAGCGCGACGTCCAGTGCGATGGATCCGGTCGGAATGACCGAAATCGGTTGGCGCGACTCTTCTCCCAGCCGCATGACCGAGCCCTTGCCGAAGCTCTTGTCGATCTGTGCCAGCGCGAGCTCGAGTGCCTTCTCGCGATCTGGGGCCTGTGCTGCCATGGTGGTCTCCGTCCTCGTGGGTGTCCGTTGATCGGGTTTCCGATCGGTTGGCCGTGACGCTAGATGAGGCCACCGACAAGTTTTTCGAACTGACACCACAGTAGCGAACAGATGTTCGACTTCAAGCGGACACGCCGATCAATGACCGGTCACGCGGTGATCGCCACGGTCTTCGTGGTCATCGCCTTCGAGGTCACAGTGAACGCTGGCGCCGCAGGCCCAGCGCCCTCATCAGGGACAGCGCGCGCAGACCGGCGGCCGGTGCCACGTCGGTACCGCGGGCGATCACGCCGCGCCAGCGCGGTACGACACGGAAGATCTGACGGGAATCCATCAGCTCCAGGGCAGCTCGTGCGATGTCGTCGGCCGCCAGCGGCTTGGGACCCGAGAACAGCAGCGCCGCACCGGGGTCGTGGGTCCGCGAGTTGACCATCTCGGTGTTCACCACATCGGGGCACAGCGCCCTGACCCGGATCGGCAGGCCCGCGCCGCGCAGTTCGCCCTGCAGAGAGGTGGTGTACGACAGCACCGCCGCCTTGCTCGCGGCATACACGGCCAGCCCCGGCACCGGCGTCAGCGCCGAGATGGACGCGATGTTGAGGATGACACCGCCACCGGCTCCCATGGCGTTGACCGCCGCCATGCAGCCCGCCATCATGCCGCGGACGTTGACGTCGAGGGTCTGCACGACGTGCTCGGCGGGCTGCTCCCAGGAGTTCCCCGCGTGCAGCACACCGGCGTTGTTGACCCACACCGCGAGTCGGCCCTGCTGCGCAGCCAGTGCCGCCACGGCCTCATGGCCGGCGACGTCGCGCACATCCTGGGCGACGCCCCACGCACCGCGCCCGACGGACTCCGCCGCGCGCTGTGCGGCGTCCCCGTCGACGTCGGTGATCAGTACGCGGTGTCCCGCCGCGGCAAGGGCTTTCGCGATGGCGAGGCCGATTCCCCGCCCAGCTCCGGTGACTACGGCAATGCTGGCGCTCATCGGCGTGTTGTCGTCCTTCCATCGTGGGGTTCACGCACGACGCTATCGGGGCACTCTCGGCGAACACCATGTCGTCGGCCGACAAACACCGAAGCGTGAACCGTGCGGAGAGACCAAAAGACCGGCGCTCACCACTGATCGCGCGGGACGTCGAAGTCCGCGCACAGGGCGCGCCAGACGTCGCGGGGTTCGACGCCCGCTTCGATCGCTTGCGCCGGGGTACGGCCACCGAGCGCGGCCAGCACATGGTCCGACACCAACGCAGCGCCGCGCGCCGCACCGAACTGCTCTTCGATCAGCAGGGTGAATTCGGTCAGTCGCACCGCACCAACCTACTCAGCGGCGCCGCCGAGCGCCGCTCGGCATACGGCCACCGGGTCGGCGACGTCCGCGCCGCTGGCACCGGCGCGCCGGGCCGCCTCCCGGTACGACGGCGTCGCCAGCACGCGGCCCACTGTCGCCACCAGTGCTTCGGCGGTCAACGGCCGGATCAGCTCGCCACTCCCCTGTCGCACAATCCGATTGGCGATCTCCCACTGGTCACCGCCACCGGGCACCACGACCAGCGGTACCCCGGCCAGCAGCGTCTTGGACACGATGCCGTGGCCACTGCCGCAGATCATGACATCGGCCCGCTTCAGCAGTTCGTCCTGCCGCCCGAGCCCGACGGCGGCCCACGGCGGCACCGGCGCGTCGGGACCGCGCAGCCGCGAGACGACGACGCGCGCGCCGTCGGGCAGCGTCTGCCCGGGGATCAGCGTCTCGAGCGCCAGGTCGTCCAGGCCCTGCATCCCCGTCGTCGCGGTCGACGGCGCCACCACCACGACCGGCCCCGAACCGGGCGGTATGTCGAGCACCGCGGTCGTGGGCTCGAAGTGCAGCGGCCCCACGACGACGGCTTCGGCCGGCCAGTCCGGCCGCGGCACCTCCAGCCCGGGCAGGGTCGCGATCAGCCGCCGCGCAGGCCCGGGATCGGTTGCGGGCAAGCCGATCCCGACGCGCGCCGCGGACCGCTGCCGGTTGCCCTGACGCACCGAACGAGCCGTGAGGAACCGTAGTGTCGCGTCCCGCAGCCGGCCCCGCACGCCGACGCCGGGCGCCAGGCCACTGCCCAGCGGCGGCAATCCTTTCGACGGCAGGTACAGCGGGTGCGGGGTCAGTTCGACCCACGGCAGGCCCATCGACTCGGCGACCATCCCGCCGCAGGCCGTGATGACGTCGGACACGATCAGGTCGGGCGCCGGCTCTCGCAGCGACGAGTCATTGAGCACCGCCATCCGGGCCGCACGCTCGTGAATCTTGGCGCCCGAGTCGAGGTCGTCGTCGCCGTCCTCGGGATCCAGCCCGAGCAGCTCCCGCGCATCGACGCCGGCCTGCCGTGCGGTGTCGAGCCATTGCCGGCCGGTGAACAGCACCGGATGGTCGCCGGCAGCCCGGAACCGGAGGCACAGCGCGATGGCCGGAAAGGCATGGCCGGGGTCCGGCCCGGCAACGACGGCGACGCGCATCGGGTCACCCTGTCACACCGGGGCCTGTGCGCCGGCGGGCAGGCGCACTACCGTGGCCGGTATGACACAGAGCACACCGGCCGTGACCCAGACCAACGCCGAGATCGTCGAATCCTTCCTCTACGCCCTGCAGGCCGAGGACATGGACACCGCCGACTGCCTGCTCGACGACAACCTCGTCTACGAGAACGTCGGGCTGCCGACCATCCACGGCCGCACGCGCGCGATGAAGCTGTTCCGCCCCATGAAGAAGAGCCCGGTCAGTTTCGAGGTCAAGTTCCACCGCATCGTCGGCGAGGGCACGACGGTGCTCAACGAGCGCACCGACGCGCTGGTCATCGGTCCCGTGCGCCTGCAGTTCTGGGTCTGCGGGGTCTTCGAGGTGCACAACGGCAAGATCACGCTGTGGCGCGACTACTTCGACATGTTCGACATGGCCAAGGCCACGCTGCGCGGCCTCATCGGCGCCGTCGTCCCGGCTCTGCGTCCGACCATGTGACCCCCGGTAAAATCGGCCACCATGGCCAATGAGAACCGCCCGAAGCCCAACGCCTGGCAGTACATCAAGTACAGCTACGGCGGCCGGCTGCCCGACTCGATGCGGGCGTGGGTGACCGAGGACCTCATCGGCAAGGGCGCGACGCTGCGGATCGTCATCCGCATGTTCGTCCCGGCGTTTCTGATCCTGATCCCGATCTGGTTCCTGCCCGAGCTCCTCGGCATCACCGGAGGGCAGGATCTCGTCATCCGCCTCAGCGCGACAGTGCCGATCCTGATCCCGGTGATCTACTTCTCGCACGCCCTGAACAAGATCTGGCGCCGCCACATGCTGGTCAAGCACGGCATCGACCCGAAGCTGCTCGAAGAGTCCTTGCGGCAGAAGAACGCCCACATCCACGCGGCCTACGAAGAGCGGTACGGCCGCCGGTCCGACGACGGCACGGGCAGCACCACGATCTAGCGGCCGTCAGGCCTGGCGCAGCCGTCCGAGTTCGTCGAAGGCCTGCGCCCAGGCGCTGAGCCGGTCCGTGG
The DNA here is from genome assembly GCF_055384815.1 of Mycobacterium toneyamaense. Classification (NCBI taxonomy): domain Bacteria; kingdom Bacillati; phylum Actinomycetota; class Actinomycetes; order Mycobacteriales; family Mycobacteriaceae; genus Mycobacterium; species Mycobacterium toneyamaense. Next base: position 2,655,672 of record NZ_AP040333.1, on the reverse strand, counting down.
CGGCGACCAGTTCGCTGCGGTAACGCTGCTCGGACATCGACCGCGCCGAGCCCGCACCGCTGTTCGCCGCGGACACCAATTGTGCTGCCGCCGTGGCGATGTCGCCGTACTGCCGCACGCCTGCCTCGAGCTGGGCCGTGTACGCCTTGATGGTCGGGACCAGATGTCCGCGGGACTGCGGGACCGAGCCGGCCGCGCGTTCCATGGCGACGACTTCCGCGGCCGTACCGGCCAGCGCCGCAGCCGACACGTTGGCCGCGGCGGTCACCTCGGCGATCTCGCCGGCCGGCAGCAACTGGCCGCGCTGGATGACGCTCAGCAGCGAGTACAGCCCGCGTTCGGCCGATGCCAGGGTCTCCATCGGACGCCGGGCCGCCGAGCCTCTGGGCGGCAGCCGCCGTGAAGTCCGCGCGGGCGGCAGGGGCTCGCCGCGCAGCCACCGGTACCGCAGGAAGCACAGCGTGGCCAGGAAGGCGGCGCCGCCGGCGATGGGGCCGGTGATGATCAGCACCCAGAACGGCGTGCTCCAGGCCGCCAGCAGTGCCGTCAGCCCGATCCAGAAGGCGCTGGCGCCGGCGAAGAGCCAGCCCAACCGCAGCGCCCAGCGGCGCTTGCGCAGCAGGCGCGCCCGCGGGTCGGCGGCGGCGCCGAGGCGCTGGGCCACCAGGTCGGACAATTCGGCAGCGGTGTCGATGCTGCGTTGCAGGACTGCCTGCCAGCCCCGGGTCTCCCCGGGACGGCCGGCCGACTGGGCGTTCACCGCTGCCCCCTCACATCTCGAAAGTTACTGCGACAGTGGATTTTCCGGAGCCGGGTTGGCTGCCGGAGCCGCGGGAGTGGCCGGTGCGGCGGCGCCGCCGGACGGCAGGGAGTTGCCCTGCATCGAGGCACGGATCTGCTCCAGGCGCGAATGCCCGGCCATCTGCACGCTGGCCTGCTGGACCTCCATCATGCGGCCCTGCACCGAGTTCTGCGCCAGCTCGGCAGAGCCCATGGCGTTGGCGTAGCGACGCTCGATCTTGTCGCGCACCTCGTCGAGGCTCGGGGTGTTGCCCGGCGCGGCGATCTCGGTCATGGAACGCAGCGAGGCGCTGACCTGCTCCTGCATCTTGGCCTGCTCGAGCTGCGACAGCAGCTTGGTGCGCTCGGCGATCTTCTGCTGTAGCACCATGGCGTTCTGCTCGACGGCCTTCTTGGCCTGCGTCGCGGCCTGCAGCGACTGGTCGTGCAGCCCCTTGAGGTCCTCGACGCTCTGCTCGGCGGTCACCAGCTGGGCGGCGAAGGCCTCGGCGGCGTTGTTGTACTCGGTGGCCTTGGCGACGTCGCCGGCCGCGGTGGCCTGGTCGGCCAGGGTCAGCGCCTGACGGACGTTGGCCTGCAGCTTCTCGATGTCGGCGAGCTGACGGCTCAGGCGCATCTCCAGCTGGCGCTGGTTGCCGATGACCGAGGCGGCCTGCTGAGTCAGGGCCTGGTGCTGGCGCTGGGCCTCCTCGATCGCCTGCTGAATCTGCACCTTCGGGTCGGCGTATTCGTCGACCTTGGAGCTGAACAGCGCCATGAGGTACTTCCAGGCCTTGACAAAGGGATTGGCCATGAGATCGGTCCGCCTTCGTGTCGTTCGTTGATTCGGGATCGGTTGTCAGGTTGCCGGCCACACGGTGGCAGCGCGTCTACAGCCAACCTAGTGGGTATGGACAGCCGGACGCAGCCCGCATGCAGGATTACGGCGCGGCGAATGCCAGACGCGTTCGAGCTGCGGTTCCGGCCCCGGCGACTCAGGCAACTGCCATGGCGAGAGCCTGTGGGATGACGACCTTGGTCGCGACGTCGATGTTGGCCACCGTGCGGTCGGCCTCGGCGCGCTCGGTGTGCAGCATCTGCTCGGCGGCGTCGGCCAGAACCTGGGACAGCGGCACGTCCAGGGCGCCGCAGATGGCACCGAGCAGTTCACTCGAGGGTTCCTTGCGGCCCCGCTCGACCTCGGACAGGTAGCCCAGGCTCACCCGAGCACCGTCGGACACCTCGCGCAGTGTGCGTCCCTGCCCGGTACGGGCCTGACGCAGCACGTCGCCGATGACCTCACGCAGCAATGTCGTCATCGTGTTTCCCTTCGCCCTGAAGTAACAGCAGCCGCGCAGCCCGGCCGGACCACCCGTTCTACACGGTCTTGTAGGCACCAACGTGGCGACGCACCGCTTTGGTTCCCGGGCTGCCGGATCAGGGCCGGCGAAAAGCGGAGACGACGTAGTCGATGCCGGTCAGCACCGTCAGCACGACGGCGGCCCACATGAACACCCAGGCGGTGGTCAGCCATGGCGCGGGCCAGGCGTGCAGGGGCAGGACGAACAGGCCGATCGCCACGGCCTGCACCAACGTCTTGAGCTTGCCGCCGCGGCTGGCGGGGATGACGCCGCGCCGGATCACCGCGAAGCGCAACAGCGTCACCGCGAGCTCGCGGGCCAGGATCACGACCGTGATCCACCACGGCAGGTCGCCGAGCATCGACAGCCCGATCAGCGCGGCGCCGATCAGCGCCTTGTCGGCGATGGGATCGGCCAGCTTGCCGAATTCGGTGACCATGTCGAAGCTGCGGGCGATCTCGCCGTCGAACCGGTCGGTGATGACGGCGGCCGCGAACACGACGAAAGCGGCTATCCGCCAACGAGTTTCGTGACCGTCTCCGGCGAACAGCGCGGCCAGGAACACGGGCACCAGCACGATGCGCAGTCCGGTCAGCAGATTGGCGATGTTCGCCACGCCGGCGCGCGAGGCGCGCGGATCGGTATCTGACTGGCCTGTCACCGACACAGGATATCCGGTCACCTACCGGGCGATACGCAGCCGATACCCTCCACATGTGAGCGACGCACCGAAACCCGCCACCACTGGGCTGGTGGTTCGCCGCGCCCGGACTTCCGATGTACCGGGAATCAAGGCCCTCGTGGACATCTACGCGGGAAAGATCCTGCTGGAAAAGAACCTGGTGACCCTCTACGAGGCGGTCCAGGAGTTCTGGGTCGCCGACCTGCACGGCGAGATCGTCGGCTGTGGCGCATTACACGTGCTGTGGGCCGACCTCGGTGAGGTGCGTACCGTCGCCGCGCACCCCAAGGTGCGCGGCATGGGCGTCGGGCACGCCGTGGTGGCCAAGCTGCTCGACGTGGCGCGGGAACTGCAGTTGCAGCGCGTCTTCGTGCTGACCTTCGAGACCGATTTCTTCAGCCGCCACGGCTTCAAGGAGATCGAGGGCACGCCCGTCACCGCCGAGGTGTACGAGGAGATGTGCCGCTCGTACGACACCGGTGTGGCGGAGTTCCTCGACCTCTCCTACGTCAAGCCGAACACCCTGGGCAACACCCGGATGCTGGTCACGCTGTAGCTAATCGGCGCTGTCGGCCGCGGCGTTGCGGCGTGCGACGATTCGGTCCCGCATGTCCATGATCGCGGCCCGCCGGCGGGACCGCCCGCCCCGGCCGAACGACGGCAGTGTCGGGATCACCTCGATCTTGTCCGAGACCCCGATCATCAGCTCGGCGATCTCCAGCACCAGTTCGTTGAGCTCGTCGACCTGCTGGCCCATCGCCATGAAGGCGCTCAGCGACTCGAGGACCACCCGCGCCACCAACACGATCGCGACGCAGGTCACGGGGCCGGCGAGCAGCAGCCAGAACACGCCGAGCCAGGGGGACAACTCGAAGGCCACGACGGCGCCCGTCAGGTACAGAACCACCGCACCGGCGATGACGAGCCCGTACAACAGCGGGACCACGTGCTGCGCCGTCGACTTCCGGAACCCGAAGTCGGTGAACGCCGTCAGCGCGGGCCGGCTGCGGCCACCGGATTCGTACTCGGCGTCGAGCTCCGCTTCCGTCGCTGCGCTGCGCGAAATGTCAACCACGGCAAAGCCTCCTTAGGAGTCCAGCCTCCCACAGTCGGCGCCGTCAGCCACCGATCGTCGGTGTTATCCGCACCGCCGATCAGCCCGGGTGTGACCCCGGCAACACCGGTCAGAAGCCCGGGTCGTCGCCCGCCGAGCCGTTGGCGTCGGAGCCGCCCTGGATCAGCATCAGGGTGCCGGCAAGCTCGTCGGGCTTGACCAGGACCTCGCGGGCCTTGGAGCCCTCGGACGGTCCGACGATGCCGCGTGTCTCCATCAGGTCCATCAGGCGGCCGGCCTTGGCGAACCCGACCCGCAGCTTGCGCTGCAGCATCGAGGTCGAGCCGAACTGGCTCGACACCACGAGCTCCACGGCCTGCAGGAAGACGTCCATGTCGTCGCCGATGTCGCTGTCGATGTCGCGCTTCTCGACGGTCTTGACCGTGACGCCGTCGATGAACTCGGGCTGGGCCTGCTGCTTGGTGAAGGCGACAACGGCCTGGATTTCGTCGTCACTGACGAAGGCGCCCTGCACACGGATGGGCTTGGGTGCCTCCGACGGCTGGAACAGGCCGTCACCCTTGCCGGTGAGCTTCTCGGCACCGATCTGGTCGAGGATGACGCGCGAGTTGGTCGCGTTGGTGACGCCGAATGCCATGCGGGACGGCACATTTGCCTTGATCAGACCGGTCACCACCGACACCACCGGCTGCTGGGTGGCCAGCACTAGGTGGATGCCCGCGGCGCGGGCCTTCTGGGTGATGCGGACGATGGCGTCCTCGACGTCGCGCGGCGCCTGCATCATCAGGTCGGCCAGCTCGTCGACGACGCACAGGATGTACGGATAGGTCTTGTAGACCCGCTCGCTGCCCAGCGGTGCGGTGATCTCGCCCGAGCGCACCTTCTTGTTGAAGTCGTCGATGTGCCGGACACCGCTGGCGCTCATGTCCTGGTAGCGCTGCTCCATCTCCTCGACGAGCCAGGCCAGCGCGGCGGCGGCCTTCTTCGGGTCGATGATGACGGGCGTGATGAGGTGCGGAATGCCTTGGTACGGCGGGAATTCCACCATCTTCGGGTCGACGAGGATCATCCGGACCTCGTCCGGGGTGGCGCGCTGCAGCAGCGACACCAGCATCGAGTTGATGAAGCTCGACTTACCCGAACCGGTGGAGCCGGCCACCAGCAGGTGCGGCATCTTGGCCAGGTTGTAGCTGATGAAGTGGCCTTCGACGTCCTTGCCGATGCCGAACACCATCGGGTGGTGGTCCTTGCGGGTGGTCGGCGCGTTCAGCACGTCCTTGAGCCGGACCATCTCGCGGTCGCTGTTCGGGACCTCGACACCGACCAACGACTTGCCGGGGATCGGGGCGAGCAGTCGGATGTGCTCGTTGGCCACCGCATAGGCGAGGTTGCGCTGCAGCTGCGTGAACCGCTCGACGCGTACACCGGGCCCGAGCTCGATCTCGTACCGGGTGACGGTCGGGCCGCGCTGAAATCCCACGACCGTGGCGTCGACCTTGAACTGCTCCATCACCTCGGCGATGGCGTTCATGATGCGGTCGTTGTCGCGGCCGACGCGCTTTGGCGGGTCGCCGTCGGCGAGCAGGTCCAGCGGCGGCAGGGTGTAGTCGCCCTCGATGACACGGTCGATCGACAAGCCGTCGTCCGGCGCCTTTTCCACGGCCTTGGCCTTGGTGGGCACGGGATCCGCGACGTTCTGCGCCTTGCGGCGGCGCGGCTTGGCGGCCGGCTCGGGAGTCGTCGGCGCCTCGTCGGCGGCCGGCTCGACCGGGTAGTTGTCCATCGGCGTGCGGCCCAGCGGCCGCGTCATCGCCGCGGTGGACTGGTCCGAACCGGGCCAGGCCTCGGGCTCGTCCCGGTTGTACGTCGGGTCGTCGTAGTAGCCGTCGGAGAAGTCATCGGCGAAGTCGTCGACGAAACCGGCCGGCGCGTCGTCGTCCTCGTCATGCTCGCCGTGCAGGCGACCGGAAACCATGTAGCGCAACGTGTCCGGCAGTTCGCGGATCGTCGTGCCGGTGACCAGCAGCAGGCCGAACAGCACGCCCATGATGAGCAGCGGCGTGGCGATCCAGACGGTCAGGCCGTCCGACAGCGGCCCGCCGATGACGAAGCCGACGAAGCCGGCGGCGCCGCGGCGCTCCCCCGGCTCGGTGGGCCCGCCGGCCCAGATGTGCCACAGGCCCAGTACCGGCAGCCCGATCATCGCGGCACCGAGGATCAGCCGGGGCCGGGCGTCGGGATTCGGGTGGGTACGCATCAGCGTGACGGCCAGCGCGAGCAGCAGCACCGGCAGCACCACGACAGCGGATCCGACGACGGTGCGGACGCCGTAGTCGATCCAGGCACCGACCGGCCGGGCCGCGTCGAACCAGGAGCTCGCAGCGATCAGGAAGGCGACACCGAGCAGCGCCAGCGCGATGCCGTCACGGCGGTGTCCGGGCTCGAGTTCGCGGGCGCGGCCGACGCTGCGGGCGGTGGTTCCGGCACCCTTGGCGAGCATCAGCCAGCCGGCGCGGGCGCCACGACCCACCGCTGCGCCGGCGGTCGCGACGGGAGACGGATGCGGCGCGGGTTTGCGGGCCGGCTTGCGGGCGGGCGATTTCGGGGCCGGCGGACGCGCCGGCCGGCCCGACTTTGCACTGCCTGACTTCGATGAACGCGCCCCCGAACCGGCTGCGCCACGATTCGCCGACCCGGCCTTGGCCCGGTTAGCTGAGCTCGTTGCGGTTTTACTCGCCATGGCTGCCAGCCTAGTCGCAATTACCCCATCTGCACCATCTGCCACACAAGTAACGCTTGGGTCACGACCCCGGCCACATATCCGCTGGTCATGCCGCAGTGGGAGCCACGTCACACGCGCCGCGCGGCCGGGTCTAACGTGGACACCTGTCTAGGTCAGCTAGCTATCGAGGAGTCGTTCATGCCCGTCGTCGTCGTCGCCACCATGAAAGCCAAGCCCGAGTCCGTCGACCTGGTCCGCGCCGCGTGCGTCGAGGCCGTCGACGCCGTCCACGGCGAACCGGGCTGTGAGCTCTACTCACTGCACGAGGCCGAGGGCGGCACCTTCGTGTTCGTCGAGCAGTGGGCCGACGCGGACGCCATCAAGACCCACAGCACCGCCCCGGCCATCGGCAAGCTGTTCGGCGCCATCGGCGAGCACCTCGACGGTGCGCCCGACATCAAGATGCTGGCTCCCGTGGTCGCCGGCGATCCGGCCAAGGGCCGGCTGCGGGGGCAGTAGCCATGGGTGAGCTGAGCGGCAAGGTCGCCTTCATCACCGGCGCGGCGCGTGGCCAGGGCCGCGCGCATGCGGTGAAGCTGTCGTCGATGGGCGCCGACATCATCGCCGTCGACCTGTGCGACCAGATCGCGTCGGTCCCCTACCCCATGGCCACGCCCGACGATCTGGCCGCGACGGTGAAACTGGTCCAGGACAACGGCGCACGGATCGTCGCCGGCCAGGCCGACGTCCGCGACCGCGATGCCCTCAAGACCGCGCTCAAGGCCGGCGTCGAGGAACTCGGCGGACGGTTGGACATCGTCATCGCCAACGCCGGGATCGCGCCGATGGCCGGTGAAGACGCCTGGCAGGACGTCATCGACGTCAACCTGACGGGCGTGTACAACACGCTGGACGTGGCGATGCGGCCGATGGTCAAGGCCGGCAACGGTGGATCGATCGTGCTGATCAGCTCGGTGGCCGGACTGGTCGGGCTGGCCTCACCGATGGCCGGGTCGGTGGGCTATGCCGCCGCCAAGCACGGCATGGTGGGACTGATGCGGGTTTACGCGAATCTGCTTGCGTCGCAGAACATCCGGGTCAACTCGATCCATCCGGCCGGGGTCGACACCCCGATGATCGACAACGAGTTCACCCGGAAGTGGTTGAGCCAGTTGACCTCCGACTCCGAAGCGGCCAAATCAGCGCCGAACATGACCAACGCGTTGCCCGTGCAGGTGCTCGAGGCCGAGGACATCGCCAACACCGTGGCGTGGCTGGTGTCGGACGCCGGGCGGTACATCACCGGCGTGACCCTGCCGGTGGACGCCGGCTTCGTCAACAAGCGCTGACATGGCCCGCAATGCCGCGGCGCAGACGGCTTTCGGGCCGATGGTGCTCGCCGCGATCGAGCAGCACGAGCCGCCGGGTCGTCGTCTGGTCGATGACGACCTGGCGGCATCTTTCCTGCCGCCGGGCCTTCGCACACTGGTGGCGGCCACCCGGTGGTCGCCGTCGACTTCGAGCACGACGACCTGATGGCCGCCCTCGCCGCTGCGGGGTACCGCCGTGATGCCCGCACGTTCTTCATCTGGGAGGGCGTCACGCAATACCTGACCGCCGAAGCGGTCGATGCCACGCTCGCGCAACTACGCTCCGCGCCGGCGGGCAGCCGACTCGACTTCACCTACGTGCAGCGCGATTTCATCGACGGCGTCGACATCGCCGCCGCGCCATCGCTGTACCGCCGGTTCCGCGAGCGCAGCGAGGTCTGGAAGTACGGACTCCGACCAGACGAGATCGACCGGTTCCTGGACGGTTACGGCTGGCGACTGCTCGACCAGTTGGGGCCGGACCAGGCGCGTGACCGCTATGTGCGTCCGACCGGCCGGGCGCTGCCGACCTCGAGTCTCGAGTGGTCGGCGCTGGCCCGGAAGATTTAGACCTCGAGGACGGTCGGCACGATCATCGGCTGGCGCCGGTAGGTCTCGCCGACCCATTTGCCGACGGCCCGGCGGACCGCCTGGGCGATGCGTGCGGGGTCGGCGACCTGCTCGGAGACAAGGGCATCCAGCGCCGTCTGCGCCTTCTCCGCACCGGGCTCGAGTGCCTTCGGGTCCTCGGAGAAGCCGCGCGAGTGCAGATGCACCGGAGCCACCGGCTTGCCGGTCTCGCGGCTGAGCACGACGGTGACGGCGATGAAACCCGATGTCAGCGTGAGCCTTTCGCCCAACGTGGCGTCACCGACGTCACCCAGCACCAGGCCGTCGACGAACACCTTGCCGACGGGCACCGCGCCGGCGATCCGGGCCTGCCCATTGATCAGGTCGACGCTGACACCGTTCTCGGCGAGGACGACGTTCTCCTCCGGCACCCCGGTGCGGATCGCGAGTTTGGCGTTGGCGCGCAGGTGCCGCCACGTGCCGTGCACCGGCATCACGTTGCGCGGCCGCACCCCGCGGTACAGGAACAGCAGCTCGCCGGCGTAGGCGTGGCCCGAAACATGCACGCGCACTTGCTGATTGGTCACGACGCGGGCGCCGATCTTGGCCAGCGAGTCGATCACGCCGTAGACGGCTTCCTCGTTGCCGGGGATCAGCGAGCTGGACAGGATGATCAGGTCGCCGGCGGTCAGCGTGATGCTGCGGTGCTCGCCGCGCGACATCCGGGACAGCGCCGCCATGGGCTCACCCTGCGTGCCGGTGGTGATCAGCACGACCCGGTCGGCCGGCAGCAGTTCGGCCGCGCCGATGTCGACGACGTCATCGTCGTCGACGTTGAGGAAGCCGAGTTCCTTGGCGATGCCCATGTTGCGGACCATCGAGCGGCCGACGAAGGACACCTTGCGCCCCAGCGCCACGGCGGCGTCGATGATCTGCTGCACGCGGTCGACGTTCGACGCGAAGCACGCGACGATCACGCGGCCGTCCGCGCCGCGGATCAGCCGGTGCAGGTTGGGGCCGACCTCACTCTCGGAGGGACTGACCCCGGGAATCTCGGCGTTGGTCGAGTCGCACAGGAACAGGTCGACGCCCTGTTCGCCGAGCCGCGACATGCCGGGCAGGTCGGTGGGCCGGCCGTCCGGCGGCAGCTGATCGAGCTTGATGTCACCGGTGTGCAGCACCGTGCCGGCACCGGTGTGCACGGCGATCGCGAGGGCGTCGGGAATCGAGTGGTTGACCGCGAAGTACTCGCACTCGAACACCCCGTGGGTGCTGCGCTGCCCCTCGGCGACGATCTGCACTTTGGGCTTGATCCGGTGCTCACGGCACTTCGCGGCCACCAGGGCCAACGTGAACCGCGAGCCCACCACGGGGATGTCGGGCCGCATCTTGAGCAGATACGGGATCGCGCCGATGTGGTCCTCGTGCGCGTGCGTGAGCACCAGCGCCTCGATATCGGCCAGCCGGTCCTCGATGTGCCGGATGTCCGGCAGGATCAGGTCGACGGCGGGCTCGTCGTGCGTCGGGAACAGCACGCCGCAGTCGATGATCAGCAGCCGGCCCAGGTGCTCGAAAACGGTCATGTTGCGGCCGATTTCGCTGATGCCGCCCAGGGCCGTCACACGCAGACCGCCCGGCTCCAAGGGGCCGGGCGGTGCGAAGTCGGGTCTGGTCACGCAAGCACCGATGCTGCGCGGAGGTCCGCTTCGAGCGCCGTGAGCTGTTCGGCACTGGCAGGCACCTGGGGCAATCGCGGGTCACCGACCTCGATACCCAACAACCGCAGCCCTTCCTTGCTCATGGTGACGCCTCCAAGCCGGTTCTGCGCTTCGCTCAACGAGCTGAGCCCCAGGTGAATCTTGCGGGCGGTGGCGATGTCACCAGAGTTGAACGCCGACAGCAGCGCGCGCAGCTCCGCGGCGGCCACGTGGCCCCAGACGCTGATGAATCCGGTGGCACCCATCGCCAGCCACGGCAGGTTGAGCGCGTCGTCACCCGAGTAGTAGGCCAGGCCGGTCTCGGCCATCATGAGCGCGCCACCGTTGAGGTCACCCTTGGCGTCCTTGACGGCGACGATGTTCGGGTGCCGCGCCAAGGTGCGAATGGTGTCCCACTCGATCGGGATCGACGACCGCGGCGGGATGTCGTAGAGGATCACCGGCAACTCGGTGGCATCGGCGACGGCCGTGAAGTGCGCGAGCAGACCGGCCTGCGGCGGCCGCGAGTAATACGGCGTGACGACGAGCAGACCGTGCGCGCCGGCGGCGGCGCAGGCCTTCGCCAGGTGGACGCTGTGTGCGGTGTCGTAGCTGCCGGCGCCGGCGATGATCCGGGCGCGGTCGCCGACTTCTTCGAGAACCGCCTCGAGCAGGGCGACCTTCTCGTCGTCGGTGGTGGTCGGCGACTCACCGGTGGTGCCGGAGACGACGAGGCCGTCACACCCCTTGTCGACCAGATACTTGGCTACCTTCTTCGCACCAGCCAGATCAAGCGAGCCGTCCGGGCCGAACGGCGTCACCATGGCAGTCAGCACGGTGCCCACACGTGCGCTGACATCAATTCCGGTGGTGCTCACGGGCGAAAGATTACCCGCTGGTTCGCCCTGGTTTTGCACCGCCGCCCGCTGTGCCCGCGGGCGCAGTCACCACTGCTTCCCCTGTCCAGGTGTTCCGATCACAATTTCGCGCGGGTCCTGCTCCGTGGTGGCGACTTCGAAGGCCTGGTCACTGTAGATCTCAGTCGAGTACTCCTTGCCATCGCGATCGAAAGCGATCTCGTTGATCCGCAAGGTCGTCGTCCACTTCCACTGAGCGTTCCGTTCGGTGAGTTGTTGGACTGACTCGTCACAGGCTGCGCAGCCCTCGCTCTCCTCGTCGACGTGGGCTTCACACGGTTCGAAATCCGTCTGATACACGCGTCCCGGATCCCAGAGATGAGCAGCCGGCGGCCATTCAAGCTCAACCCATTGCCCCGGCTCCACGCCAAATATGTCGATCGCGTACTCCAAAGCCGCTTTCTGGTCGGCGTCCGTCCAGCGAACGGTTGGGGGTAGTGCGACGTCCTCGATAGCACCTTCATAGTCTGCGGGGTTACCTACTGGCGCAGGCAAATCCACCTTTGCTTCAGCAGCGCGGTCATACCAGTGCAGGGTGCTGAGCTCGTCATGTGGAATCGAGGTATCAACCGGGACCGTCACCTCAGCTTCGAGATACGCCCAATTGTTCCGCACCTCGTGTACCAGTCGCGGCGGCAACCTGCCGATGATCTCCCGTGCGATCACCAGATCCTCGGCGCGCTCGTCAAGCCAGTCGGGGTCAGCTCCCGAGGCCCGCAACTCTTCAATGGTCCGCCGCGTTATCTCACGCAACCGATCGACGTGAGCCGCAGCAGCTTCCTCACCCGCGAAGTCTGAACGTCGCAGATAACGCTCCTGCACCGTGGCAAACACCCGAGACAGTCGATCAGCCATGCCTCTCCCCTTCTGTCGATCGGCGCGCCCGCTCGGCGTACTGGGGCGCCAGTTCCTCCATCTGCTCGATCACCTGTTTGATGGCAGAAGGCTGTTTGTCCGGCGGGTACTTGTACTTGACCAGCAGCCGCTTGATCGACGACCGAAGCTTCGCCCGGACGTCATCACGGACCGTCCAGTCGGTCTTGGTGTCGCGCTGCATCACTGCCACCAGTTCGCGGGCGATCTGGGCCAGCACGTCCTCGCCTTGAATCTCGACGGCCGACTCGTTGTCGGCGACCGCATCGTAAAACGCGAGCTCGTCATGGGACAGCGGCGGTGTGAACTTCTTTCCGCGGTCGCCCTCAGCGGCAACCTCTTTGGCCATCTCGACCAGCTTCGCGATCACTTCGGCTGCCGTGATCTGCTGGTTGGTGTACTTGCGCATCAGCTCGGCAACCCGGTCGGAGAAGGCGCGCTGGCGCACGAGGTTGTTCTTGGTGACGGCACCCAGTTCTTTCGTCAGCAGGGCCCGCAACGCCTCGATGGCCAGGTGCGGATTCTCCGAATCACGCGCCTTGGCTTCGAACTCAGGCGTGAGGTCCGACAGCGAGGGTTTGTCAAGGCCGGCCGCCTGATAGATGTCGACAATGCCACCGGCGGCCGTCGACTCATCGACAAGAACCGACAACAGCCTCTTGATGTCTTCGGGGATCGGCTTACCTTCGGCCTGGCGCTGCTGGGCGTCGAACTTTCCCATCACCACCCGCACCTGCTCGTAGAACTTGACGGTCTGCCGCAACTCGTCCAAGGTCTGGTTTCCAGCGCACAGTGACCACGCCCGCGCCAGCTGTGCGGACAGCGTTCGGAACCGGTCCCCGAGTGTGGGCTCCGTCTGGTTTCCGGGCGTGCTGGGTGCGCGCAAATAGCCAGCGAGGTTGACCGCTGTCTTCAGCCAACTAGCTTGGCCCGAGGCAACTTTCGTCCGCCAGTCGTATCCGCCGCAGAGCTCGTCGAGCTGACCGATCAGTGCCGTGGTGAGCGCGACAGCCTCGTCGATGTCCCTGCCGACGGGCTGCTCTTTGCGGTCGGTCTCGGTGTACTCGGCAAGCGCGGCGGCCAGGTTGTCGACCAATGGGGCGTAGGCAACCAACAGACCCGACGGTTTGCCGCGGAAGGTCCGATTGACCCGGGCCAGAGTCTGCATCAGCAGTGCACCCTTCAGCGGCCGGTCCAGATACAGCGTGTGCAACGGCGGTGCATCGAATCCCGTGAGCATCATGTCCTTGACGATGACGATCTGCAGCTTGTCGGCCGGATCGCGCAGCCGCTGTTGGATTGCCTTGTTCTGGGCTTCTCGGCGCACATGTGCAGCGATGTGCTCGGAGTCCTGGCGGGAGCCGGAGTACACGACTTTGATGACGCCCTCGCTGTCAGCGTCGCTGTGCCAGTCGGGTCGGAGATGGATGATCTGGTCGTAGAGCCGGGCGCAAATCTCTCGGGTAGCACCGACAATCAAAGCCTTGCCCGGTGATTCGATGAAGGGGCGCATCGCCTCTGAGCGAGCTTCCCAGTGCGTGACAATGTCTTCGGCCAGCTTGGCAAGGCGCTCGGGTGCACCGTAAATCGCGTTGATGACGGCAACGGATTTCTCGATCTGGGCACGTTCCACGTCGTCGAGGCCGAGAGTCGCCTCATCGACAGCGTGATCGAGATCGTCTTCACTGAAATCCCTCGACCAGCCGACCTTGGCCAGCCGCGGCTCGAAAAACACTGGCACCGTCGCCTTGTCCGCGACAGCACGGGTGAGGTCATAGACATCGATATCGGGACCGAACACGTCGCGGGTGTCGCGATCCACCCCGGAGATCGGTGTGCCCGTGAAAGCGATGAACACGGCGTTGGGCATGGCGTCGCGGATGTGCCGGGCATAGCCGTCCAGGTCGTCGTAGTGGCTGCGGTGCGCTTCGTCGACAATGACGACGACGTTGCGCCGGTCGGTCAGCAGGGGGTGGTCGGCCCCGGATTCACGTTCCTGTGCAGTGAGGTTGAACTTCTGCAGCGTGGTGAAGTAGATGCCACCGGTGGCGCGGTTGGACAGCTCGTCGCGTAGCTCTGCACGCTTGGTGGCCTTGACCGGGGATTCGGCGAGCAGCCGGGACCGGTTGAACGTCTCGTAGAGCTGGGAGTCGAGTTCTTTGCGGTCGGTGACGACGACGATGGTCGGGTTCTTGAGCTTGGCCTGCTGGGCGACGAGGTGGGTGTAGAGCTCCATCTCCATTGACTTGCCCGAGCCCTGGGTGTGCCAGACCACGCCGGCCTTACCGTTGGTCTCGGTAGCCTGCACCGTCGACCCGACCGCCTTGGTCACCGCAAAATACTGGTGCGGCTTGGCGATTCGCTTGGTCAGACCGTCGCCGTCCTCGTCGAAGGCGGTGAAGTTGCGCTGCAGTTGCAGGAACCGCTCGGTGTTGAACAAGCCATCGATGAGCGTTTCGAGTTCGATGGGGACGTTTTCGTCAACGCCCAGGTCACCGACTTTGATGAGCTTGCCATCATCGTTCACGTTCCACGGCGCGAAATGTTCCAGGGGGGTGAACGGAGTCCCGTAACGGGCGGAGATGCCGTCACTGACGACGGTGAGCACCGCGAACCGGAACGCCATCGGAAATTCCCGTAGATAAGTCTGTAACTGGGTGTGCGCGGCGGTTATGTCGGCATGTTCGGCGCCCGCCTGCTTGAGTTCGATGATGGCGACGGGCATTCCGTTGAGGTAGAGCACGATATCGAAGCGGCGATGCTTCTCCGTGGTGCGGATCGTAACCTGTTGCACAGCAAGGAATTCATTCTCTTCAGGGCGGTGACTCACCAGCCTGATGGTGGGGTTCTGCTCGATCCCGTCATGGTCGATATAGCTGATACCGCGGTAACCCTCCACCAGATACATGTGCAATCTGAAGTTTTCGGCGATGGCCTCCTGCGACCGCGGTTGAATGATCGCGGCCCGGGCCTGGTCCAGGTACTCGCCAGGCACATCGGGATTGAGTTCGCGCATCTTGGCGAGCATGCGGTCGGGCAGCACGATGTCGGCCCAGGACTCCCGGCCGTTCTCGGTGCCGGGGGCGATTTGGGTTCCAGTCATGACCGTCCACTCGTGCTCACCGAGGGTGTCGAGGGTGACCAGTTCCCAATCGGCTTCGCTGAATCCGGTCATGGTGCATCTCCTTGATAGGTACCGCTTTCCAGTTCCGCCTCGAGTTCTTCGACCGTGGGCAGGCTGGTTTCGAGTTCGGCGGGCAGATTCGCTGTGATTGCGGTCTTCCATTCGGCAACACCGATCGGCGCGGTGTATCCGCGCAGCGCGTATTCGGCGACGACGTTGTTCTTGGTCTTGCAGAGGATGAGCCCGATAGTGGGTTTGTCGTCGCGGTGGCGCAGCAAGTCATCGACGGCCGCCATGTACATGCCCAGCTGCCCAAGGTAGCTGGGGTCGAAGTCGCCCACCTTTAGTTCGATTACCACGAAGCAGCGCAGCCTCAAGTGGTAGAAGATGAGGTCGGCGTAGAAGTCGGCGTCGCCGATCTCGAGGTGGACCTGACGGCCGACGAAGGCGAATCCCTGACCGAATTCCAAAAGGAACTTCTCCACATGTTCGGTCAGCGCATGTTCGAGGTCATGCTCGCGGCGGATGTCGGCGATGCCGACAAAGTCGAAGAAGTACGGGTCGCGGGTGGCCTGCTGCGCGAGGTCCGAATCGGCCGGCGGCAGCGTACGAGCGAAGTTGGTAATGGCCTGCCCAGCTCGCTCATGGAGTCGGCTGTCGATGTGGTGAACCAGGACGTTCCGGCTCCAGCCCTGTTCGATGGCCGCTTGCGCATACCACAGCCGCAGGTCGGGACTGTCGAGTTTGTCCAACAGCACCATGTGTTGACGCCACGGCAATTGTGCAGCGCTGCGCTGCACAATTGCCGCGTCCTGCCTCGCCGCGGCGAAAGCACGCATGTACTTCAGGCTGCGAGGCGAGAATCCCTTGGCGTCTGGAAAGCGTTCACGGAGATCTGCCGACAACCGGTCGATGACGCGGGTCCCCCAGCCCTCAGCATCCTGGCGGGCGAGGATCTCCTTGCCGACGGCCCAATATGTGGCGACCAACTCTTGGTTGGCCGCTGCCACCGCACGCTTACGGCCTGTTTGTACGCGGTTGGCAACCGCGTTCAGCAGCTCCGGGTACCAGCTCGGAACGCTCTCGCTGCCATGTGCTGCAGGGAACCTCGCCTGGTCGCTTGTGCTCTCGTCTTTGCTCATGATGAATCGCCCCACGTCATCGGTCTCGAATAAGCGCCCCGATACCGGATCGCACGCGAACGTCCATGTACGCCCGCGTATTTCGTTCCAGTATCGCAGCCACTACCGACAGAAAAAGGAGTCCAAAAATGACCAAATTGACTGCGTCTCATGGCAACACCTGCGACAGGACAGTTTCGGCATCCTTGGCCCGAACCTTGCCGGACATAAGTAGCGGAAGAAGTTCGTCGCGAGTGCGAGCGAGTTTGGCGGATTCGATCGCAGATGAACGCTCAAGCGCATCTAATTTGTCGAGTTCCTCAGCAGTTTGGCGTTGCGCTGCTCGTGGTGGGACGAGGAGTCGCAAGTTGCCAAGCAGATCTCGCCGTAACTCAGTCTGTCCTGTGCTTCCTTCGGAGAGCGACTCGATAGCACTCTCCAAACGGAGAAGTCCGAACCCCGCACAGACCGGGTCGACGACCGCGTCGTCGAACCGCACTATCGTGATGTGCGAGTCAACGGTTGCCTCGACGCTATCGGTCCACCGAGCGGTTCGGCCCAACGTCCCGACGCCCGTTGAATTCACCAGAACGTCGTTCTTCCGAAGTAGCCGATCCAACCGGGTCGACAGCGGTGCCATCGACCGGGCTGGCGACAATGACACCCGCTGATTCCGAACACACTTCTGGTTCAGAACGGTCACGCCGCCCCGCTCGACATACTTCGGACTTACGCCTCGACTTAACATCTCGGCAGCGTCGGCGACACGGATCTCCAGGCCCCCGTTTAATGCGTGCGAAAACCTGGCATTAGCCAGGTCGCGAGCCACATGCATCAGCCGCTCGTTTGCGGCGATCTTGTCATCGAGAGCGCCGAGCACCTCGGCGATTGAGTGCTGGTCGCCCAAACTCGGAATCTCAATATCCCAGTCTGGCATCGAAGCGAGGCCGATTCTGCTAACCGTGGCGCCATGGATGGTGTGCTTCGCAATCGTTCTCTGAAAATCGGGACTTAGATAAAAGTACAAGAGGAACCTCGGATTGACTTGTGAACGATTCGGCCGTAGCAGCGCCATCCGGCGCCCCAGGCAAGCCCGAACTTCTGCCGGCATCAGCGCTGCTTCACCAATCCGCGTTTCATACGAAAACAGAAGGTCGCCCGCCTCTGGTGTCACTCGTCGAGTCCACTTCACAAAGTCAGACTCAGATAC
The DNA here is from genome assembly GCF_055384815.1 of Mycobacterium toneyamaense. Taxonomy (NCBI): domain Bacteria; kingdom Bacillati; phylum Actinomycetota; class Actinomycetes; order Mycobacteriales; family Mycobacteriaceae; genus Mycobacterium; species Mycobacterium toneyamaense. The sequence continues at coordinate 2,638,170 of NZ_AP040333.1, read as the reverse complement.
ATGGTCCGATTGCGACAAAACGAGTCTCCCTGACTGCAGACTCGAAATATTCAGGAAGTAGGGACCTTCTGAGCGACGTGTGGGCGTCGCGTGTGGGCCATCAAACAGCTCGCCCAACTTCCCAAATTTTGTGCGAACCCACTCACCCATCGACCCGCTCCAGCTGCTCCCGCACGACCTTCTCCAGCCGCGCCGACTCATCGAACGCTGCAAGCAATTCCGCCTTCAGCCGCGCGATCTTCTCGTCAATCGGCTCGCCGTCGTCCTCGACTTCGGCGGCCCCGACATACCGGCCCGGCGTCAACGCATAATCGGCGGCTTTGATCTCCGCCAGCGTCGCCGACTTGCAGAAGCCCGGAACATCTTTGTACGTAATCTTTTTCGCGGCTGCCGACGAAGACCCGCGCCAGGCGTGGTACGTGTCGCCGATCCGGACGATGTCCTCATTGCTCAGCGCGCGCTCGGCCCGGTCCACCATGTAGCCCAACTCGCGGGCGTCAATGAACAGCACCTGCCCAGACCTGTCTACCGACCCCTGCTTGCCCGCTGTCTTGTCTTTCGCGAAGAACCACAGGCACACCGGGATACCGGTGCTGCGGAACAGCTGGGTCGGCAACGCGATCATGCACGACACCAAGTCTGCTTCGACTATCTGCGCCCGAATATCGCCTTCGCCGTTGGAGTTCGATGACATCGACCCGTTGGCCAACACCACGCCAGCTTTTCCGCCGGGCGCCAACTTCGACAGAATGTGCTGCAGCCACGCATAGTTCGCGTTGTTCGCCGGCGGCACGCCGTAGCGCCAACGCCCATCTTCCTCGTTGCGCGCCCAATCCTTGATGTTGAACGGCGGATTGGCCATCACGTAGTCCATCTGCACCTCGGCATGCTGATCGCGCGCGAAGGTGTCGCCCCATCGAGCACCGAGACCCTTGTTGTCGATGCCGTGGATGGCCAGGTTCATCTTCGCCATTCGCCACGTCTCCTCGATGCTCTCCTGCCCGTAGATCGAGATGTCTTTCGGATCGCCGTCGTGCTCATGGATGAACTGCTCGGTCTGTACGAACATGCCACCCGAACCACAACAGGGGTCATACACTCGCCCACGAGTGGGCTCAAGCACCTCGACAATCACCCTGACCACGCTCCTCGGCGTGAAGAACTCTCCACCCCGTTTGCCTTCGGCGCGAGCGAAATTGCCGAGGAAATATTCGTAGACCTCGCCCATGAGGTCGCGGGCCTTGTGCTCACCCTGTCGACTGAACCGGGCGTTGTTGAACAAGTCGATCAGCTCACCGAGGCGTCGCTGGTCGACGTTGTCACGGTTGTACAGTCGCGGCAAGGTGCCGACCAGTGTCGGGTTTTCTCTCATCACCGCGTCCATCGCCTCATCGATGAGCTGGCCGATGTTCTTGGCAACCTCGCCATCGGTGGCCGGTTTCCCTTTTGCGTTCTCCGCCAAGAACTTCCACCGCGCGATCGGCGGCACCACGAACACGTTGTACCCGTGGTACTCCTCCGGGTCGTCGATCAAATCATCGATCTGCGATTCGTCCATCCCATCGGCTTCAAGCTCGGTGCGAATGTCCTCGCGACGTTCGTCGTAGGCATCAGAGATGTATTTGAGGAACACCAGACCGAGGATCACATCCTTGTACTGGTTAGCCGACAGCGATCCACGCAGCTTGTCGGCGGCCTTCCAGAGCGTGTCTTTCAGTTCCTTCATGGTCGACGGTGCCTGTGGCTCAGTCTTTTTCCGGGGAGGCATCGTGGCCCTTCCTATCTCGACACCGCGGCAACACCGGGTGTGGTGGGTTGCGCGTCGAGCGTCAGGGCGCCCGCAGCCACCCCGTTGATCAACGCCGTCTTCAACTCGCGCGCCGCTTCGGCTCGGCGACACGCTTCCTGTTCGTAGTTCTCAGCTTCCAGCAATGCCGCTTCAAGCCGCTCGGCTTCATCGCGCCGAAGCACCGGCACGCTCCACGTCGGCCATTCAGTTCCGGGAGCAGCCATCTGGTTGATAACCGTCGCGAGTACCATCGGCCCGACCTCGGCGGTGTCTCGCAACCGGATAATTCTCGCCGGCGACGCCACCATGGCGCCGCCGACCCGATCGACCCAAGCCCGTGGGCGTGGCTTCTCGAGGAAGATCACATCCCCGGGCTCGGTACGCGCCGCCCTGGGATACTTCGCCACCGCATCGAATGGGTCCAAAGCCAGGACTCCGACCAATTCCTCTGGCACTACCCGCACCGTGCCTTCCGGCGATCCATGCCCGATGTCGATGCGCCTGCCCCTCTTGACCTCCAGTCGCTTGCCGGCGCGTAGTTCCGCCAGCGACCGATGAGCCAGCTGGATTCTGCCCGGAGCCTGCGCCACAAGCACATCCAGCACCGGTAGCGGCGTCGTCGTCACCATCGTGACGCGGTGGACGCGGTCGAGGTGCTGGGATTCGTCCCGCTCACGGAACTGCACCGCACGCACGCCTCGCGGAACGACTGCCGCTGCCCCGGCGAGCACGCCCGACAGCGGAATACGGCGCGCGTAACGGAAGGCACGATTGTCTGTCTGATCGAGCGCGCCGGCGACATCGGCGGCGACATCGGTCAGTTCGAGATGCTCGACCGCCGCGAGGTCCGCGACCCAAATCTGCTCAGCCTGGGCCCCGCCGACGCAAACCCATACCGCAAGGCTTTGCCGGTGCGCCTCACGCCAGAACCCGCGCGGCATTCGCATAGCTGCGACAAGGTTGCCCACCCGCAAGATTTCTGCGCGGCGATTCTGCAGCGGTCCCGCCAATTCATCGGAAAGCACGGCCGCCGAACCGACAACGATCGCGATGTCACCCGGCTGCAGACTGAGCATCACCTCGTCTGCCTGATCAAGCGCATCGCTGTTGTCGAGCCCCACGACGGATACCGCCGAGACCTGCTTGCGTGACATGCCTTCTCGCACGTGGATTCCCCGGATCACTGCCCGGCGGCGCATCTGACGGTCCTTGGTTACAACGTCAAGTTCCAGTGCCTCCGCAACATCCAGTGCCATCGATGAGCCGTCGGTGCGCAGCACCACCTCATCGTGTTCGAGATGAATCGCGGCAGCTTCGATGACGCAGCGCAACAGAATTACGGCCTCGTCGGTGAATTCGCGCAACTGCTGATCACGCTTGAGCCGCCCGGAGTCCACACGTTGAAGCGCATCAGCCGGTCCGAGCGAGGCTTCCAACAGATCGTCGACATAGCCGAGCAACTCATCCGACACGGCAAGTGCGCGTAGCTCGGCGACCAATAAGGTGTCGTCGGGATCGAACTGCTCTGCCGACGTGATGAGAGCCGCCTTCGACAGACCGGTGAGCTCTCTACCTGTAAGCACGTGCCAGCACAACAGCGTGACCACATCTACAAGTGCAACACCGTCTGGAACTGCGATCGCCGGAGCGTCATAGTTGTGCTCGGTGTTGTTGCCGCGCCCGGTCCGGGCCAGCCAGTCCACGACCTCGTGCCGAGAGAAACGCGCAGCGCCATCGACGGTATCCACCGGGTCCGGGAACGGCATCGACACGCCACGCACCATTGGCCGCTTTCGCCACATGCTGACTACGGGCCGCTGTACCTCGGCAAGGTCAGCGATGTCTTGCAGCGTCAGCGTGTTCAACGGGGCCTCCTTTCGGCGCTCTCCATCAAAGTAGACCGTCTTGCCATCAAATCCAACGTATGCAACTGATAAGCCCGCTTATCAGTTGTAGATATTGACGTGACCCAGCCGTAGCGCCGATTCTCGGGCATACCGCTTCCGCGCTCCGTGGAGGCACCAAACCCAGGAGGCACAAATGCCGGCTAAGAAGAACTCCGCCCACTTCGACGACGCCCTCACCGGGATCGAGATCGAACGACTCACCGTGCGCGACAAGGACGTTGCGCACGAAGCGCAGCGATGGACGGCGGGCGAACGTGGCCCCGTCATCGACGACCCTGACGTCCTCGCCGCAGCCGACCTCACCACCTTCGTCACCGAGGCCATCAAGATCGGCGCGCACGCGTTGTCCGCTGCCGGGCAGGCCCACGACGCCAAGGCTCTGCAGCAGATGCTCAAGGATGTCGGCGAAAAGGCGGCCGAGTCGACCACCAAGGCGGTGGAGACGACTGAGCGCGCAACCAAGACGGCAGCCGAAGCAATGGCGAAGGCCGCCAATGATGCCAAGAAGGCGATCACCGAGGCCGACGCCGCCAGCCGCAAGGAATTCACCACGTCGGTCGACAACGCGAAGAAGTCCCTCAATGCCGAACTCCGCCGCATCTTCGGCGGCACGAATCCCGAACTGATCGACAAGCTGCAGCCGGTGCTGGACAAATTCGGTGCCGACCTCGACGCGAAAGTCAAGGTGGGAACCGGCGACCTGCTCGCCAAGGCAGCCAAGCAGTTCGACCCGTCCGATCCGACCTCGCCGATGGCCAAACACGCCAAGGCACTGGACGCCCAGCAGGAGAAGCTGACCAAGCTGATCGCCGACAACCACTCCGACCTAGCCAAGAAGGTCGACGAAGTCGTGGTGGCGCTGAAAATCCAAGAGGCTAGAAACTCGGTGACCACCCGGACCACTCGGAAAGGAGCAGCGTTCGAGGATGTCCTCGGCGGGCTCCTGCAGGACATCGCAGCCGGCATGGGCGACGAGTACACAGACACCCGCAACACGACCGGCGTCATCGCGCGTTGCCAAAAGGGCGATGGCGTCTGGACGGTGGGCGGCGGCACCGCACAGGTGGTGATCGAGGTGACCGATTCGATCAAGGAACGCCAATGGACTCCGTACCTCGACTTGGCCGAACGGAACCGCGAAGCCAACGCCTCTCTCGGGATCGTTCCGACGCCGGAACAGAATGGCGGTCAGTCGATCCGGGTCCTGGGGCCCCGCCGAGTTGTGATGGCCTTCAAGCCCGAGGCTGATGATCCGGCGCTGCTGCGCACGGTGGTCATGCTGTTGCGCGCCAGCGCCCTGGCGGCTTCGAGCCGCCGCGGCGCGGACGAGATCGCCACTGCCGAGGAGAAGATCACCGAGGCCATCAAGCAGCTCGAGAAGATCGACGGAGTCAAGAAGCTGGCTAGCTCGATCCAGAAGAACGCCACCAAGATCGAGAACGACTGCACCGGCATCAATGCCGGGATCCAGCGCCTACTCACCGATGCTCTGGAGGCGCTCACGGAAGTGCCGGCCGACCAACCTCACGAGTCAGGCGCCGTCGCCTGATCCGAACTTGTCGGACCGCTGCGCTTAACTGTCACGTTCCGCGCCGGACAGCGGGATCAAGGCTCGTCACACGACCCTACCGCCCGGATGACGATCCAGAAATGAAGGGATTCAACATGATCAACAAAACTCAGGCCGCCGCCGCCATCATCGCCGCCGCGTGGTGCGCTGGGTGCGCACCACAGGTGTCGACAGACACGCGCGGCGCAACGCCGTCAATCGTGGGCAGCACGTCGGACACTTCCGATTCAGTGAGCGAGGTGGCCTCGCCGCGGCCCGGCGACTTTCGGGTGGACGTGTTGGTCACCGAACAGAAGTGCTTTGGCTCTGCAGGCTGCAGCTACCACTACACCATCGACCCGCACTACACCGGGACCGCGGCGCTACCGACGAAGACCACCGTGGTTTTCAAAGTCACCGGCGGCGATCAGACGCAGATCGGCAACTTCTCCATCGACAAGAACGGCACCGCGACCTTCGACCGGGAGACAACCATTGACGGCCCCGAAGGAGCCAATCTCCAGGCGACGGTCACTCAGGTGATCGGCGGTCGATGAGCATCGCATCGTGCTGCCCCACCCCGTACAAACAGTCATTCCCCAACGAGCGGAACGCGCGGGCAGCCATCAGAGCAATGCAGCGGCGCGGCAAGTGCGGCAGGGGAAAGTACACACCGCAAGTACCTTACGAATGCCGCTGCGGAGCAATACACCTCACTCACCTACGGCAACAAAGCCGATAAGTTCGGCGTGACGGCGAGCTACCGCGCCGTTTCACCACCTTGCCACCCGGATGCCGGGACGGTCTAGATTCCAATGATGCTGGGACACCTCGGAATCAACGTGCCCGACCTTGCGGCCGCGAAGAACTACTACGACGAATTCATGCCATTGGTAGGTTTCGAGCCTTTCATTGCCGCCGACGACGAGTTCGCCTTTCGCCCGGCCGGCGGCAAACCTGGCACCTACCTGTTTTTCTATCCGACCGCAGCGCCCGGTGATCACTCGCGGCACCGCACCGGGCTGCAACACCTCGCCTTTATGGTCAAGACGCGATCCGCGGTCGAGGGCGTCCATCAGTTCGTCCAGCGGACCGGTGGCGAGGTGTTGCACAGACCACAGCCGTTCCCGCAATATCCGCCGCCCTACTTCGCCATGTTCTGGCTGGATCCGTTCGGCATGATGCTGGAAGTGGTGTGCCACCACGACGCGCAGTGATCGCGTTCGCGCGGGAATGCGCAGTGAATCATATTGGGGCCGTGGGAATTACCCGCCCAATTGAATTCTCGATATTCAGCAGGATTGCCGCGAAAAAGCATTGAGCGGGCGTACCACTACCGGCAATGAAGACTCCGGGGTGCCCTTCTTATTTTTTATCGTTACACTTCCGGCCGAACACCCCCGATAAAGGAGATCATTCGTGGCCGAACGCATTGTCGTCCAACTTGTTGACGATATTAACGGCACTGAAATCACCGACGACACGGGTGAGCGGATTAACTTCTCGGTACGCGGGGTTGATTACCAGATCGATCTTTCTGCTGCGAACGTGGCGAAGTTCGAGAAGGCGCTGGCACCGTATCTGGACGCCGCGACCCGCGTCGGCGGCCGTCGCACCCGGACCCAGAAGGTCGCGGAGCCGAGCACTCGGGCCGCCAAGAGCGGCACGTCGCGCCGCCGCGGCAAGAAGGCCGAGTCCTCGAAGGAACAGCTCGCCGCGATCCGTGAGTGGGCACAGGAGAACGGCTACGACGTCGCCGCCCGCGGCCGCATCAAGGCCGACATCGTCGAGGCGTACCACGCCGCGAACTAGCCGGCGCTAGACCCGCCGTCCCAGCTCGGCGACCAGATCCCCGCGGTCCCCGACCGTCACGTCGCCGACGCCGAGCCACGCCGCCATCGAGCTGAGTTCCGGCACCAGGGCCGCGGCCACCCGCACGCGGTCCTCGCCGTCCTCGGCGAACGCGCCCACGACATGCAGCGCGTCGGCCGTGCGTTTGAGGTCGACGCGCGCCACCAGCCGGCCGTCGAGCAGGAAAGGCCAGACGTAGTAACCGAATTGGCGCTTCGGGGCCGGGGTGTAGATCTCGATCCGGTAGTGGAAGCCGAACAGCCGCTCGACGCGGGGCCGGAAGAAGATCAGCGGGTCGAACGGGCACAACAGTGCGGTGCCCCGGTCCGTACGAGGTACTTTCTGCCCGGCGCGCAGGTAGGCCGCAGCCCCATCGATCGTGACGGGCTCCAGCTCTCCGGACGCCACCAGCGCCGCCAAAGCGGGCTTCACCTGACGGGCGCCCAGCCGGAAGTAGTCGCGGATGTCGGACTCGGTCCCCACGCCCAGCGCCCCGGCCGCCTTGAGCACCAGTTGCCGGACCGCCTCGTCGTCGGAGACCTCCCGGGCCAGCACCTCCGCCGGCAGCACCCGTTCGACCAGGTCATAGTGCCGTGCGAACCCGGCGCGGGTGGCCGTGGTGAGCACGCCAGCCGACCACAGCGCCTCGGCCACCCACTTGGTGTCACTGCGCCCCCACCAGGGCCCTTTCGCGCCACGGGGTTCGGCTTCGAGGTGGGCCTCGATCTGTCCGGCCGTCGACGGCCCGAGTTCGGCGACGGCGGCGACGATCTTCTCGGCCAGCTCACCGTTGCGCTTGACGATCTCGGTGCCCCAGCGCCCGTGGGTGTACTCACGCATCCGCCAGCGCAGCAGCGGCCAGTCCTCCACGGGCAACAACGCCGCTTCGTGCGCCCAATATTCGATGAACTGCCGCGGCGACCGCGCGCTGTGGCTCCACGCCAGCGCGTCGAGCGCGTCGCGATTGTAGGGACCGAGCCTGCTGAACACCGGCGCGTAGTGCGCCCGCACGCAGACCGATACCGAATCCAATTGCAGCACTTGTATTCTGGACATCAAACGCTTCAGGTGTGCCCGGGTTACCGCCCCGGACGGCTTGGGTTCGTGAAAGCCCTGGGCGGCGACGGCGATGCGACGGGCCTGGACCGTGGTGAGTGCTGCCACTGTCACATCGTGGCGCAGACCACCGACAAACTCGCGCATGGATCTGCAAGGTTGTCGGCCGAACCGCCTACCATTCCTGCGGCACACCCTGTATTGGGGCTTCGGTCTCACCCGGCCGGCCCTGACGGAAAGGACCAGCAGTGAGCTACAACGCTGCGGACATCACCGAACTCGACGATGTTCAGCACACCCGCCTGCGACCGGCGGTCAACCTGGGCCTGGATGTGCTCAACACCGCCCTGCGCGAGCTGGTGGACAACGCGGTCGAGGAGGTCGCCGACCCCAGCCACGGCGGCTCCACCGTCACGATCACCCTGCATGCCGACGGCTCGGTCAGCGTCGCCGACGACGGACGCGGCCTTCCCATCGACTCCGACCCCGTGACCGGCAAGAACGGCATCGTCAAGACCCTCGGGACGGCGCGCGCCGGCGGCAAGTTCTCGGCCCACGCCGACGCCAGCAGCACCGGCGCCGGCCTGAACGGCATCGGCGCCGCGGCCGCGGTGTTCATCTCCGCCCGCACCGACGTCACCGTGCGCCGGGCCGGCAAGACCTACCTGCAGAGTTTCGGCCACGGCTACCCCGGCACGTTCGAGGGCAAGGAATTCGACCCGAACGCCGAGTTCACGCGTGCCGACAACCAGAAGCTGCGCGGCGTCGGCAACCGCAAACCCGACGCCCACGGCACGACCGTCCGGATTCTGTTCGACCAGGCCGTGGTGCCGGACGCCAGCGTGGACATCGCCGAGGTCCTGCTGCGCGCGCACGCCGCGGCCCGGATGTGCCCCGGTGTGCACCTGACCGTCGTCGACGAGGGCTGGCCCGGCGAGGAGGTCCCCGCCGCCCTGCTGCAGCCGTTCAACGGCCCCTGGGGCACCGAGGCGCTGCTGGACCTCATGTGCACCTCGGCCGGCACTCCCCTGCCGCCGGTGCGCGCCGTCGTGGAGGGCCGTGGCGAATACACCACCGGGCGCGGGCCCACCCCGTTCCGCTGGTCGATGACCGCCGGACCGGCCGAGCCGACCACCGTGGCCGCGTTCTGCAACACCGTGCGCACCCCGGGCGGCGGATCGCACCTGACCGCGGCCATCAAGGGACTCACGGAGGCACTGGCCGACCGCGCGTCCCGGATCCGCGACCTGGGCCTGGCCAAGGGCGAGGACGGACCCGAACCGCAGGACTTCGCCGCGGTGACCGCGCTGGCCGTCGACACCCGCGCACCGGATGTGGGCTGGGACTCGCAGGCCAAGACCGCGGTCTCGTCGCGCTCGCTGAACGTCGCGATGGCCCCGGATGTGACGCGCAGCGTCAACGTCTGGGCGGCGAATCCCGCCAACAGCGAGACGGTGTCGTTGTGGACGAAGCTGGCGCTGGAGTCGGCCCGCGCGCGCCGCAGCGCCGAGGGCGCCAAGGCACGGTCCCGCGCGGCGTCGAAGGCCAAGGGGCTGGGCACCAACCTGTCGCTGCCGCCGAAGCTGCTGCCCAGCCGCGAGACCGGTCGCGGGTCGGGCGCCGAGCTGTTCCTGTGCGAGGGCGACTCGGCACTGGGCACCATCAAAGCGGCGCGCGACGCCACCTTCCAGGCCGCCTTCCCGCTGAAAGGCAAGCCGCCCAACGTCTATGGCTTCACCGTGAACAAGGCGCGGGTCAAGGACGAGTTCGATTCCATCGAACGCATCCTGGGCTGCGGCGTGCGCGACAACTGCGACCCCGAACAGTGCCGCTATGACCGGATCCTGTTCGCGTCCGACGCCGACCCCGACGGCGGCAACATCAACTCGAGCCTGATCTCGATGTTCCTGGACTTCTACCGCCCGCTCGTCGAGGCCGGCATGGTCTACGTGACACTGCCGCCGCTGTTCGTGGTCAAGGACGGCCAAGAGCGCATCTACTGCCAGGACGAGTCCGAGCGCGACACCGCCGTGGCCGAGCTGAAAGCCCGCTCGAAACGCCGGGTGGAGGTGCAGCGCAACAAGGGTCTCGGTGAGATGGACGCCGACGACTTCTGGAACACCGTGCTGGATCCGCAGCGGCGCACCGTGATTCGCGTGCACCCGGACGACGCGGAGAAGAAGCTGCACCACACCCTGTTCGGCGGGCCGCCCGAGGGCCGGCGCACGTGGATGGCCGAGGTGGCCGCCGTCGTCGACACCCTCGCGCTGGACCTGGACTAGAAAGAGTCAACCGTGACCTCGACCCTGGACGTTCCCGAGCAGAATCCGGACCTGGTCCTCGACCAGAGCGCCGACGACTACTGGAACCACTACCAGCTGACGTTCGCGCTCTACAGCGTCAGCGACCGCGCCATCCCGTCGGCCTTCGACGGCCTCAAGCCGGGCCAGCGCCGGCTGCTGTACCAGATGCACGACTCGAAACTGCTGCCCGGCAACAAGCCACAGAAGTCCTCGAAGGTGTGCTCGGCCGTCACCGGCAACCTGCACCCGCACGGCGGCGCCTCGATGTACGGCGCCGCGGCGCTGATGGCCGCCGAGTTCCAGCGCGTGAAAGTCATTGACGGACAAGGTGCTTTCCCGCGCATCCAGGGCGACATCCCCGCCGCGGACCGGTACACCGAGATGCGGCTGTCGGCTCCCGGTGCGGCACTGACCGCCGAACTCGACGACCACGCGGTACCGATGGTGCCCACGTTCGACGGCGAGTGGATCGAGCCCACGATGCTGCCGGCCCAGTGGCCGGTGCTGCTCTGCAACGGTGCCGTCGGTATCGCCGAAGGCTGGGCCACCAAGGTGCCCGCCCACAATCCGCGCGAGATCATGGCGGCCTGCCGGGCGCTGCTGAAGACGCCGAACATGACCGACGACCGGCTGGCCAAACTCATTCCCGGCCCGGACTGGGGCTGTGGGGCGACGGTGGTCGGCACGGCCGGGCTGCGCGAGTACCTCACCACCGGCCGGGGTGCGCTCACCGTGCGCGGCACCTTGTCGATCGACGGCAAGAACGTCGTCATCACCGAGCTGCCGCCCGGCGTCGCGAGCAACACTGTGCAGGACCGGATTCGGGCGCTCGTCGAGTCCGGTGAGCTGGCCGGTGTGGCCGACATGTCCGACCTGACCGACCGCCGCAACGGGCTGCGGATCGTCGTCACCGCCAAACGCGGCCACGCCGCCGAGACCATCCGCGACCAGCTCCTCGCCCTGACCCCGCTGGAGTCGACGTTCGCCGCCAGCCTGGTCGCGCTCGACGAGGACCGCGTGCCGCGCTGGTGGACGGTGCGCGAGCTGATCGGCGCCTTCCTGCACCTGCGCGACTCCGTCGTCCTGCACCGTAGCCAGTACCGGCTCGAGAAGGTCACTGCCCGTAGGCATCTGGTGGCCGGGTTGATGAAGATCCACCTCGACATCGATGCCGCCGTCGCGGTCATCCGCGGCTCCGACACCGTCGACGACGCCCGCCGCGGGCTGCAGGAACGGTTCAGCATCGACGAGGAACAGGCCAACTACGTGCTGGCACTGCAGCTTCGGCGACTGACCAAGCTCGACGTCATCGAGCTGCAGGCCGAAGCGGACAAGCTGGACGCCGAGTTCGCGGAACTCACCGAGCTGGTGTCGAACCCCGACGCCCGGCGCGTGGTGATCGACAACGAATTGAAAGAGACGGCGAAGCTGTTCGCGGGGCCCGAATTCGACCGCCGCACGGTCCTGGACTTCGAGGGCACCCCGACGGCGTCGAGCTCCGACGACGACGGCCCGCGGGAGAAGAAGGTCAACGCCAACTGGCGGCTTGACGACCGCGGCGTGTTCTCCGACACCCACGGCGACCTGCTCTCCGCCGGGCTGGGCTGGGCGGTGTGGACCGACGGGCGCATCAAGTTCACCAACGGCAACGGCCTGCCGTTCAAGACCCGCGACATCCCGGTGGCCCCGGACATCACCGGGCTGCTGCGCTCGGGTGTGCTGACGCCGGGCTATCACCTGGCACTCGTGACGCGCCGCGGCAAGATTCTGCGCATCGACCCGACGGCGGTGAACCCGCAGGGCGCGGCGGGCAATGGCGTCGCGGGCGTGAAGCTGGCGGGCGACGGCGACGAAGTCATCGCCGCGCTGCCGATCACGTGCGGCAACGGCGAAGCCATCCTGTCGACGTCCGAAAAGGGTTGGAAGGTAACCGAAGTCGCCGACATCCCGGTCAAGGGCCGCGGCGGCGCCGGCGTGGGCTTCCATCCGTTCGTGGGTGGCGAGGACGCGCTGCTGTCGGCGGCGGTCTCCCCCACCGGGTTCGTGCGCAACGGCAAGGCGGTGCGTGCCGAGAAGCGCGCGAAGTCCTCGGTGAAGGGCACGGGTGCCGACGTGGTGCCTGCCGAGGCGTAGGCACCGGTGCAGTTCGACTGGGCGGGATTCGAAACCGACCTGACCGCTGCGGCGGTGACGGCCGTCCGGGCGCTGGTCGGCGCGGCGTCCGGACAACAGCCGTACGCGGTGGCATTCAGCGAGTTCTACGCCGAGACCACGGGCGTCATCTACCTGCCCAATCTGGCGCTGGGCACCGAGGAGTCGGTGCCGGAGCCGTCCTGCCGGTTCAGCCCGCCGGACTGGGAGCACCAGGACTACGAGTGGAGCGACAGCGCCGGCGACTGGGGTGACCGGTTGATCGAGGCGGTGTCGGGTTTGCCGCGCGCACAGTGGGACCAGGCCTGGGAGCGGTTCGCGCAGGCGATGCTGACCATCGCCGCCGGCGTGCGAGCGGTGCTGGTCGCCGACGGCACCCTGCCGGCCGACGTCGTCGTCTACCTCGATGACGAGGACGGCGACCTGCTGGTGCGCTCATTGACGCCCGACGAATTGCGGCGACACTTCCCCGAGTACCTCGCGGCCGACGAAGCCGAGCAGGCGGTGCTGGCGTTGCCGGTCGAACAGCGGGTCGCGGCGCTCGCGGCTGCTGCCGGGCTGGTGCCCGGACCGCCGGGCGACCTGGGTCAGGAACGCGCGCGGACCCTGCTGCTCGATCTCGGCGCCGCCGCGGTGCCGGTCGCCGTCGCGGCCCTCGAACGTCGGGATACCGCCTGGCTCGGCGCCAAGCTGTTGGCCGACCTCGATATCGCATCGGCTGACGTCATCGACGCGCTGTGGGCGGCGGTGCCCCTGCCGGGCCCCGGCCACGACTGGGCGGCCACCGCGTTGGGGCGGCTGGACTGCGGCCCGCAGGTGCTGGAGAGCGACCTGCCCGCGGCCAGCCGCGCGGCCGCCGTCACGGCGCCGTATCGGTCGTTCCGCGATCACGGCCGCAGCCATCGGCCGCTCGACTACGCACTCCTGGCCGCGGGACTGGCCGACCCGGCCATCGCAGCACTGATCGCGCAGGAACTGGCGCCTGGTCAGGGCTACTGCACGCTGGATGCCGCCGACCTTCCCGGCGCCCGGCGGGGACTCGACCACGCCGAGCCGGTGATCCGCCGGCACGCCGTCGTCGTTCTCGGTGAACTGATCGGGCCCATGGGACCCGAAGGTCTGGACCCCGACGACGTCGCGGCACTGAGCGCCCGGATCGCCGACCTGGCCGCCCACGATCCTGACGACGACGTCCGGCGGCTCGCCGGCTACCGCCGATAGGTGCAGAACCGGTAGCGCAGGCCGGTTCTGCTGGTCTGCCACTCGCCGTGCGTGACGGTCCAGGAGTCGTCCAACGTCGGCGCGAATGCGTCACCGTCCGGCACGTCGACATCGATCTCGGTGACCTCGCACAGCGTCGCCGACGGCAGCGCCAGCGCGTACAGTTGCGCCCCGCCCATCACCCAGCCGTCGACCTCGGCGGGCAGCGCCGTGACCACCTCGGCGCCCTCGGCGACATAACCGGCGTCGCGGCTGACCACGACGTTGCGGCGGCCCGGTAGCGGCCGGAAGCGTTCAGGCAGCGACTCCCAGGTGAGCCGGCCCATCACCACCGTGGAGCCCAGCGTCAGCTCCTTGAAACGCGCCATGTCCTCGGGCAGCTGCCACGGAATCTCGTTGTCGCGGCCGATGACGCCGCCGTTGGCCTGGGCCCAGATCAGCTTCACGGCATCAGACCGCAACGGGTGCCTTGATGGCCGGGTGCGGGTCGTAGTTGACGATCGCGATGTCCTCGTACTGGTAATCGAAGATCGAATCACGCGGCGCGAGAACAAGTTCCGGGTACGGCCGGGGCTCGCGGGACAGCTGCAGCCGCACCTGCTCGACGTGGTTGTCGTAGATGTGGCAGTCGCCGCCGGTCCACACGAAGTCGCCCACCTCGAGGCCCGCCTGGGCGGCCATCATGTGCGTCAGCAGCGCGTAGGAGGCGATGTTGAACGGCACGCCGAGAAACAGGTCGGCGCTGCGCTGGTACAGCTGGCAGCTCAGCTTGCCGTCGGCGACGTAGAACTGGAACAGCGCGTGGCACGGCGGCAGCGCCATCTGGGCGATCTCGCCGACGTTCCACGCCGAGACGATGTTGCGCCGGCTGTCCGGGTTGGTCTTGAGCATCTCGAGCGCCGCGCTGATCTGGTCGACGTGCTCGCCGGACGGCGTCGGCCACGACCGCCACTGGACGCCGTACACCGGCCCGAGTTCGCCTGTCTCCGAAGCCCATTCGTCCCAGATGGTGACGCCGCGCTCCTGCAGCCAGCGCACGTTCGAGTCGCCGCGCAGGAACCACAGCAGTTCGTAGATCACCGACTTGGTGTGCACCTTCTTGGTGGTCAGCAGCGGGAACCCGGCGGCCAGGTCGTAGCGCAGCTGATGGCCGAACAGGCTCCGGGTGCCGGTCCCGGTGCGATCAGATTTGGGCGTGCCCTGTTCCAGCACGAGGCGCAGCAGGTCTTCATAGGGAGTCGGCACAGCCACACTGCCAGCTTACGTTCTGGGCCGAGGAGTAGAACGTAATGGGCGAGCGAAGCGACGGGAAGAGGACCAAGCCATGCCAGTGACCAAGGACACCATCACCACCGCCGACGGCACCTGTGCCGTCACCATCGCCACCCCTGAAGGCACCGGACCGTGGCCCGCGGTCGTCATGTACCCCGACGCGGGCGGCCCCAGGCAGACCTTCGACGACATGGCCGCACAACTCGCCGGGCTGGGCTATGTGGTGCTGGTGCCGGACATCTACTACCGCGAGGCCGGGTGGGCGCCGTTCGACATGGCCACCGCCTTCTCCGACGAGAACGAGCGGGCGCGGCTGTTCGGGATGATGCGCAACGTCACACAGGACGTCATGGCCGCCGACGCCGGCGCCTTCTTCGACTATCTGGCGGCCCGGCCCGATGTCACGGGCGACAAGTTCGGCACCACCGGCTACTGCATGGGCGGACGCACGTCGTTCGTCGTCGCCGGCAAGCTGCCCGACCGCGTCGCCGCGGCGATGTCGTTCCACGGCGGTGGCCTGGTCACCGACACCGACGACAGCCCGCACCTGCGCGCCGACCGGATCAGCGCCGTCGTCTACGTCGGCGCCGCCGAGAACGACGGGTCCTTCACCGCCGAGCAGGGCGAGATTCTGGACCGCGCGCTCACCGACGCCGGCGTCGAGCACACCGTCGAGTTCTACCCCGCCGCACACGGCTTCGCGGTGCCCGACAACGTCGGCGCCTACGACGAAGCCGCGGCCAAGCGGCACTGGGATGCGATGCAGCGGGTGTTCGGCGCGGCACTGAAGTAACCCCCGGGGCGGGGGCTGCTCCCGCTGTGCGGGACGATTGACGGGTGTACGACCAGACCAGCACCTACGAACCTGATGCCAACGAGCACGGATCCCGCCTGGACCCGGTACTCGCGCGCAGCTGGCTGCTGGTCAACGGATCGCAGTTCGACCGGTTCTCACCGGCGACGCGCTCCAGCGCCGACATCGTCATCATCGACATCGAGGACGCGGTAGCGCCCAAGGACAAGGACTCCGCCCGCGACAACGCGGCGCGCTGGCTCGGCGGCGGCAACACCGACTGGGTGCGCGTCAACGGCTTCGGTACCCCGTGGTGGGCCGACGACCTGGAGATGCTGTCGAAGACGTCCGTCGGCGGCATCATGCTGGCGATGGTCGAGTCCGTCGACCATGTCACCGAGACCGCCAAGCGGCTGCCCAACGTGCCGATCGTCGCGCTGGTGGAGACCGCCCGCGGGCTCGAGCGCATCACCGAGATCGCGTCGGCCAAGGGCACGTTCCGGCTGGCGTTCGGTATCGGTGACTTCCGGCGTGACACCGGCTTCGGTGACAACCCGGCGACGCTGGCCTACGCCCGCTCGCGGTTCACCATCGCCGCCAAGGCCGCGCACCTGCCCGGCGCCATCGACGGTCCGACCATCGGTTCCAGCTCGCGCAAGCTCAGCGAGGCCACCGCGGTGTCTCTCGAGTTCGGCATGACCGGCAAGATCTGTCTGACTCCGGAGCAGTGCGGCACGGTCAACGAGGGCCTGTCCCCCTCACTCGACGAGATCGCTTGGGCGCAGGAGTTTTTCGCGGAGTTCGAGCGCGACGGCGGCGAAATCCGCAACGGCTCGGACCTGCCGCGTATCGCGCGCGCCAACAAGATCCTCGATCTGGCGAAGGCCTACGGCATTCACCCGTCGATGTTCGGCGACGACCCCGACCACGTGTCGGCGCCGTCGGACACCTACCACTACTGAGCGGCGTCCCCGGCCTTCTTGTTCCGGTGCAGCACCGACGAGAACGCCCGGGCGATGCCGCGCAGTGCGTACCAGCCGGACAGCACGGTGAAGACGATCAGCGCGATGAACATCGGCAACCAGCCCGTGCGCGAGTGCTTGAGATTCCACCAGATGATCGTGAACAGCACCGCCAGGATGAAGACCAGAATGTCGCGCAGCCGGCCCTCGCGGTTGAACGCGTAGCCGATCGCGGTCGACTTGAGCTGGCGGCTGCGGTCGACAGCTGCGATCACCTCGTCGATCCGCATGTCGATGGTGCGCTGCAACTCGGCGCGACGCTCGACCTGCTCGGCCGGCAGCCGGTCCAGCAGGTCCATGTCGGCCTTGATCGCGGCGCGCACGTCCGGTGGCTTCAGGTTGCCCGCGACGGCTCCCAGCAGCGCGCCTCCGGCGAGCGGCGCGGCTCCCAACGCCAGGTCCGCGATTCCCATGTCGGCCCCTCCCTATCGACGCAAACGTCAATCACCATACGGCGTTTTGAGATTTGATCCTGGACCCAGGGCGCATTTGTTCGAGTGCGGTGCGCCGTCACGTCGGGGTCAACGGTTCTGGGCACTGATAACGAGCTGACTCAACCCATCAACGTCGCGGCGACCGTCGCGCCCAGATTCCAGCAGGCCTCCACGTCGGCCTTGCTGGGCTTGCCCGAAACCACCACGTACTCAGCCGCTTTCACCCACCCCAGCCCGGTGGTGATGGAGGTGACGGCCTTCTCGGCGCCTTCGGTGCCTTCGTTGCCGTGCAGCCACAGACCGAATGGCCGGCCACGTGTCGCATCGAGGCACGGGTAGTAGATCTGGTCGAACGCGTGCTTCAAGGCACCCGACATGTAGCCCAGGTTCGCCGGCGAGCCGAGCAGATAGCCGTCGGCCTCCAGCACGTCGGCGGCCGACAGCGTCAGCGCCGGACGGCGCACGACGTCGACGCCCTCGATCTCGGGATCGGTTGCTCCGGCGAGCACCGCCTCGAACATCTCCTGGCAGTGCGGAGACGGAGTGTGGTGCACGACAAGGAGTTTCATCGTGATGCCTGCTCCAGCCGGACGGCCTTGCGGATCGTCTCGCGGGCCCGGGTCCGGTCCCCGGCATAGTCGTAGGCCCGGGCCAGCCGGTACCAGCCGCGCCAATCGTCAGGGCTGGCCTCGACTTCGTCGCGCACCGACTCGAACAGTGCGTCGGCGGCGTCGCGTTCGATGCGGCCCGACGGGCGCTTGGGCAGGTCACTGACGTCGAGCTCGACGCCCTCCTCGTGGGCCAGCCGGGCCAGCCGCTGGTGCGCAAAACCGGCGCGCAGCGTGGCAACCATGGCCCACAGGCCGATCAGCGGCAGCACGAAGATACCGATGCCGAGGCCGATCGCCGCGGCCTCTCCCGACTGCATCAGGATGACGCCGGAGCGCCCGAGCATCACGAAGTAGACCACCAGTGCCGCGCACAGGAATGCGACGACCAGCTGGATGCGGAGTACCTGCGAGCTCGGTTTCGTCATCACCGCCCCGTCACAGCCCCATGAGCTTCGCGATGCCGATGGTCAGCCCGGGGTACTTGGCGACCTCACGGACACCGAGCAGCACTCCGGGCACGAACGACGTGCGGTCGATGCTGTCGTGCCGGATCGTCAGCGTCTCGCCCTGCGTGCCGAACAGCACCTCCTGGTGCGCCACCAGACCACGCAGCCGCACCGAGTGCACGGGGATGCCGTCGACATCGGCGCCGCGCGCGCCCTCCAGGCCGGTGCTGGTGGCATCGGGGTTGGGCGGCAGGCCTTTTCGCGCCTCGGCGATCAGCTGGGCGGTGCGGGTGGCGGTGCCCGACGGGGCGTCGGCCTTCTGCGGGTGGTGCAGCTCGACGACCTCGGCCGACTCGAAGAACGGGGCGGCCAGCTTGGCGAAGTGCATGGACAGCACCGCGCCGATGGCGAAGTTCGGGGCGATCAGCACCGCGACTCCGGGCTTGGCGGCCACCCACTCGCGAACCTGGTCGAGGCGTTCGGCGGTGAAGCCCGTGGTTCCGACGACGGCGTGAATGCCGTTGTCGATGAGGAACTTCAGGTTGTTCATCACGACGTCGGGGTGCGTGAAGTCGACGACGACCTCGGTGCCGCTGTCGGTGAACAGGCTCAGCTCGTCACCGGCGTCGACGCCGACGGTGAACGTCAGATCGTCAGCGGCTTCCACACCGTCGACGATGGTCGCACCGACTTTGCCCTTGGCACCCAGAACTCCGACTCGCATGAGGTCAACCCTAGCGGCCCCCTACTATCAGCCCCATGCGCGGCGCCAAGATCCTCATCACCGGAGTCACCGGCCAGGTGGCCACCCCGATCGCCACGGCCCTGGCGGCCGACAACGAGGTGTGGGGTGTCGCCCGGTTCAACAACCCGCAGGCCCGGCAGAACCTGGAGCAGGGCGGTGTCCGGTGCACGGCGGTCAACCTGGCGGTCGGCGACTTCAGTGCCCTGCCAACCGATTTCGACTACGTGGTCAACCTCGCGGTGGCCAAGAGCGGCCGGTGGGACAAGGACCTCGCGGCCAATGCGGAGTCGGTCGGTCTGCTCATGGCGCACTGTCGCGACGCCAAGGCGTTCCTGCACACCTCGTCAGCGGCGGTGTACGACCCGCCCGGCGACGAGCCGCGTTCGGAGTCGGCGGCGCTGGGCGACAACCACAAGCACCTCTTCCCCACCTATTCGATCTCCAAGATCGCCGGCGAGACGGTCGTGCGCACCATGTCGCGGGTCCTCGATCTGCCGGCCACCATCGCCCGGTTCAACGTGCCGTACGGCGACAACGGCGGCTGGCCGTACTACCAGATGGAGATGATCCTGGCGAGCATCCCGATCCCGGTGCCGCCGGGTGGGCCGGCGCAGTACAACCCGATCCACGAAGACGACATCCTGGCGACGCTGCCGAAGCTGCTGGACGTGGCATCGGTGCCCGCGACGACCGTGAACTGGTGCGGCGATCAGACCGTCAGCCTGCAGGAATGGTGTACCTACATCGGTGAGCTGGTCGGCCGCGAGCCGGTCTTCGCCGAGGACCCGAACGCGCTGCGCGGCGGCCCGACCGACACGACCCGCATGCACGAACTGATCGGCGGCACGTCGGTCGACTGGCGTGACGGCATCCGCCGTCTGGTGACCAAGTTCCACCCGGAGCTGGTCGGCGTCTAGCCGCCCGCTGCCTCAGCCGGCCCGGTGCGCGAAATAGTGACCGGCCTTGAGGTCTTCGAGCAGGGTCGGACGTACGGGATCCCAGCCGAGCAGGGCCCGCGTCTTTTCACTGGAGGTCGGGTTGTCCAGCGCGGCGAAGCCCGCGAGAAAACCGAAGTGGGCCGGGACCTCGTCCGCCGGAATCTGTTGCACCGGCACGCCCAGACCGTCACCGATCGCCTGCGCGATATCGCGGAAGGCGATGCCCTGTTCTGCAGCGCCGTGCAAAACCGAACCGGCGGGCGCCGACTCCACGGCCAGCCGGTAGAGCCGCGCGGCGTCGACGGTGTGCACCGCCGGCCATCGATTAGAGCCGTCACCCTGATATCCGGATCGTCCTGCTGCACGGGCGAATTCGATGAGGCTGGGGATGAAGCCGTGGTGATCGGTGTCCCCGTGCACGGTCGGGGCGAGCCGGATCACCGATGACCGCACGCCGCGTTCGGCCAGCGCGAGCGTCGCCCGTTCTGATGCGCCCCGCGGTGCCGACCGGTCCACGTCGGCGTCCTCTGTACCGAGCCGGCCCGGCTCACCGAAGGCCAGCATGAGCGTGCCCGAGGTGTTCACGAACGGCTTGCCCGAGCCTGCCAGAGCCTCTCCCATGGCCTCTACCGCACGCAGGTCCAACTGGAGCGAGTCGGCGTAATTGGCGAAGTCGTGATTGAAGGCCAGATGGATGACGCCGTCGGAAGCGGCAGCCGCGGCAGCGAGGCCGTCCGGGTCATCCAGACTGCCGCGGTGCACCTGCGCGCCCGCGGCGGCAACGGCGGCGGCCGAGGCGTCCGATCTGGCCAGGCCGGTGACGTGGTGACCCGCTTCGAGCAGGTCGCGGACGACCACGGATCCGATGTGCCCGCTGGCGCCGGTGACGAAAATGCGCATGGTTTCAACTCCTCAGGTGATGTCAGTCCATGACATCACCAAACGTACACCCGATGTCAGCCACTGTCATCAGTCGTGCTGACAGTCACTGACATCGCCTACAATCCGCCCGTGGGCCGATGGGAACCGAACGCGCAGGGCCGCCTCGAGCAGGCCGCCCTGGAGCTGTATCTGGAGCAGGGCTTCGACGAGACGACAGTCGCCGAGATCGCCGCTCGCGCCGGCCTCACGGAACGCACGTTCTTCCGGCACTTCACCGATAAGCGCGAGGTGCTGTTTCGGGGCCGCGAACTCGCCGACGCACTCGAGACAGCCATCGACGACGCCCCCGCAGCCACCGCGCCGCTCGACGCCGTCGCCGCGGCACTGGAATCGGTGTCGGATTTCTTCGCCGAGCGCCGCCCACACGCGCGCCGACGCCAGACGGTGATCAGCGCCAACCCCAGCCTGCAGGAGCGCGAACTCATCAAGCTCGCGTCGTTGGCGACGAGCATCGCCGACGCGCTGCGCCGCCGCGGCGTCGCCGACCCCGCGGCCGGCCTGGTCGCCGAGACCGGTATCGCGGTTTTCAAGGTCGCGTTCGACCAGTGGCTCGCCGATCCGGCCGAGCGTAGCCTCGCCGAGCACATCCGCGAGGCACTCGCCGAACTCAAGGCTGCCACCCAATCCTGAACTGCGGCAACCGGTTACAGCGGTGACGCGCCGCGCAGGTGCTCGAAGATCAGCGACGTCTGGGTGCCGGCCACATCGGCGTCGGCGTTGAGGTGCTCGACCACGAACGCCCGCAGGTGCGCGGTGTCGCGCGCGGCGACGTGCAGGATGAAGTCGTCGGCGCCGGCCAGGAAGTAGACGTCCATCACCTGCGGCAGCCGCCGCATATGGGCGATGAAGTCGCGAATGCGCGCGCGGGCCCCGGATTGCAGGCTCACCGAGATCATCGCCTGCAGACCCAGGCCGATGGCCGCCGGATCGATGTCGGCGTGGAAACCGCGGATCACCCCGAGCTGCTGTAGCCGGCGGACCCGGCCGTGACAGGTCGAAGCGGCGATGCCGACCAGCTCCGCCAACGCGCTGTTGGGGATGCGTGCGTCGGCATGCAGCGCGGTCACGATCTGCCGGTCGATGTCGTCGAGCTCGACGGGCTGAACATCCTTCGGCTGGGACCCTTCCTGGAACGGCGGATTCGAAGATCGTTCACTAGCAGGCGCCATATTGAGAATTATAATCACAGATATTGCAGGTCAGTCGACGTTTATTCACACTTAGGACACCACCTGATCCGCCCTGAGGAGAACCCCAGATGCACGTCGGCATCCCGACCGAAATCAAGAACAACGAGTACCGGGTGGCCATCACCCCGGCCGGCGTCGCCGAACTGATCAAGCACGGCCATGAGGTGCTGATCCAGGCCGGGGCCGGCGAAGGATCCGCGATCGCGGACACCGACTTCAAGGCCGCCGGCGCGCAGATCGTCACCACCGCGGACCAGGTCTGGGCCGAAGCCGACCTGCTCCTGAAGGTCAAAGAACCCATCGCGGCCGAGTACCACCGCATGCGCAAGGGCCAGACCCTGTTCACCTACCTCCACCTGGCCGCCTCGCGTGAGTGCACCGACGCACTGCTGGCCTCGGGCACCACGTCGATCGCCTACGAAACCGTTCAGACTGCCGACGGCCGCCTGCCCCTGCTCGCCCCGATGAGCGAGGTGGCAGGCCGGCTGTCGGCCCAGGTCGGCGCCTACCACCTGATGCGCAGCCACGGCGGCCGCGGCGTCCTGATGGGCGGCGTGCCCGGCGTCGCCCCCGCCAACGTCGTCGTCATCGGCGGTGGCACCGCGGGCTTCCACGCGGCACAGATCGCCAGCGGCATGGGCGCGCAGGTCACCGTCTTCGACCTGAACCTGGACACCCTGCGTCGGATCGACGCCGAGTTCAACGGCCGGATCCACACCCGGTACTCCTCGAGCCTGGACCTGGAAGACGCCGTCAAGCAGGCCGACCTGGTGATCGGCGCGGTGCTGGTCCCCGGCGCCAAGGCACCGAAGCTCGTGACCAATTCGACTGTGGCGCACATGAAGTCGGGTTCCGTGCTCGTCGACATCGCGATCGACCAGGGCGGTTGCTTCGAGGACTCGAAGCCCACCACGCACGACGACCCGACCTTCGCCGTGCACGACTCGGTCTTCTACTGCGTGGCCAACATGCCCGGCGCCGTGCCGCGCACGTCGACCTACGCACTGACCAACGCGACGCTGCCGTACGTCCTCAAGCTCGCCGACCAGGGCTGGCAGGCGGCGTGCCGCAACGACGCCGCGCTGGCCAAGGGCCTGTCGACGCACGACGGCGAGCTGCTGTGCAGCCAGGTCGCCGCGGACCTCGACATTCCGCTCGGCCGCGTCGCGCTGTAGCCCCCGAACCTGATACCCATCGCCCGGTCAGCGCAGCGTCGCGCTGGCCGGGCGATGACTTTTCAGCGCCCGGCACTGCCGTTCTTGACAGGTGTCAAGTATCGTCGTGGCCATGCTCTTGCAGGAACTGCTGCCCGCCCCGCCGACCACGGCGGCCCAAGCCCTCGAAATCTTCGATGCCGCGCCGGCCATCGAACCCGACTTCATGATCGGCACCTGGCACGGCGCCGAAGTGCCCACCGGACATCCGATGGACGGCCTGCTGGAAGCCAGCGGCTGGTGGGGCAAGCAGTTCATCGACGCCGAGACCGTCCACCCGCTGCTGTTCCCGGACGCCTCCGGCGAAACGCTGTGGCCCCTGAACCCGGTGCTGGCATTCTCCGGCGCCGGACTGGCGAACAAGGTGCCCCTGCACCGACTTCCCGTCGCCAAGACCATCACCGCGCTACGCCCGCTACTGCAGGCCCGCTCGGCCAAGGCTCGGCTGCGCACCACGCGCTACCGCGGAGTCGACACCGCGACAATGGTTTACGACCAGCTGCCCATCAACGACGTGTTCCGCAAGCTGACCGACGACGCCGTCCTGGGCGCCATGGATCTCCGCGGCGAAGCACAGCCGTATTTCTTCGTGCTGCGCCGCGACAACTCGCTTCGCCTCAGCCGCTGACGTGATTTGTGCACGAAAATCCGCGGCCTGCGCGGATAATCGTGCACAAATCCCTAGCCGATGGCGCGCAGCTGCTTCGGCAGTGAGCGCTTGGACCGGTGCGGGCCCAGTACCGCGGCACCGAAAGGCCGCGTCAGCAGTTCGCGCGCAACGGCGTTGACCTCTTCGAGGGTGACCGCGTCGATCGACGCGAGCGTGTCCGAGATCGACTTGTGGTTGCCGTAGTTCAGCTCGGCGCGGCCGATGCGGTGCATGCGGGAACCGGAATCCTCCAGCCCGAGCACCAGACCGCCGCGCATCGAGCCCTTGGCGATGCGCAATTCGTCGGCGGTGATGCCTTCGCGCGCAACGTCTTCCAGCACGTCGGTGGTCACGCGGACCACTTCGTCGAAGCGATCGGGCAGGCACGCCGAGTACACCGACAGCGCACCGGCATCGGAGAACGTGTCGATCGTGGAGTACACCGAGTAGGCCAGACCACGGTTCTCCCGGATCTGCTGGAACAGCCTCGAACTCAACCCGCCACCGAGCGCGGTGTTGAGCACCGACAGCGCCCAGCGGTGTTCCCAGTTGCGCCCCGGCGTACGCACACCCAGGTACATGTGGGCCTGCTCGGAGTCACGTTTGACGAACTGCAGCGTCGGGGTGCCCGGCACGCGGCCGGCGCCCTTACGCGGCGGCACGGGCTTGCGGCCACGCACAAGGTGCGGCCGAAAGTGCTTGCGCACCATGGACACAACTTCGTCGTGGTTGACGTTGCCGGCGACGGCGACGACCATCCGGTCCGGGGTGTACCGGCGGACGTGGAACGAATGCAGCTGGTTGCGGGTCATCGACGTGATCGAATCGATGCTGCCGATCACCGGACGACCCACGGGGTGGTTGCCGAACATGGAGCCGAGGAAGACGTCCGCGAGGGTGTCCTCGGGATCGTCGTCGCGCATGGCGATCTCTTCGAGCACCACGTCGCGTTCCAGCTCGACATCGCTTGCGGCACAACGGCCGTTGAGCACGACGTCCGATACCAGGTCGATGGCCAGCCCGAGATCGCTGTCCAGCACGTGGGCGTAGTAGCAGGTGTGCTCGCGCGCGGTGAAGGCGTTCAGCTCACCGCCGACGGCATCCATCGACTGGGCGATCTCGACAGCGGTACGCGTCGGGGTCGACTTGAACAGCAGGTGTTCCAGGAAGTGCGCGGCCCCGGCGACACTGGGGCCCTCGTCGCGTGAACCGACGTTGACCCACACGCCGACCGACGCCGAGTGCACGTGCGGCAGGTGTTCGGTGACGACCCGCAGCCCGCCCGGGAGGTTGGTCTTGCGCACGGCGGCCGGGGCCTGCAGCGATGTCGCTGCAGAACCCCGGCCGTCGCGCGTTGTCGATTTAGGAGTTTGCAGGCGCGGCATCTGCCGGTGCAGTCTCCGTTTCGGCAGCAGCATCGGCGGTCGAATCCGCCGCTGCCGCACCCTCTTCATCCACGAGGATCAGCGAGATCTTCTGACCCTTGCCACGGTTGTCCGCGGAGATGTCCGCGATCTCCACGCGCAGCTTGTCGCCGACGTTCACGACGTCCTCGACCTTCGCGACGCGCTTGCCCTTGCCGAGCTTGGAGATGTGCACCAGACCGTCACGGCCCGGCAGCAGCGAGACGAACGCACCGAAGTCCGTCGTCTTCACCACGGTACCGAGGAACCGCTCACCGATCTTGGGCAGCTGCGGGTTGGCGATGGCGTTGATCTTGTCGATCGCCGCCTGCGCCGCCTCGCCGTTCGAGGCGCCGACGAACACGGTGCCGTCGTCCTCGATGGAGATGTTCGCACCGGTCTCCTCGGTGATCTGGTTGATCACCTTGCCCTTGGGCCCGATCACCTCACCGATCTTGTCGACCGGCACCTTGATGGTGGTGATGCGCGGCGCGTACGGGCTCATCTCGTCCGGCTCGTCGATGGCCTCGGCCATGACGTCCAGGATGGTCAGACGCGCGTCCTTGGCCTGGGCCAGGGCACCGGCCAGCACCTTGGACGGGATGCCGTCCAGCTTGGTGTCCAGCTGCAGGGCGGTGACGAAGTCCTTGGTGCCGGCGACCTTGAAGTCCATGTCGCCGAAGGCATCCTCGGCGCCCAGGATGTCGGTCAGGGCGACGTAGCGGGTCTCACCGTCGACCTCGTCGGACACCAGGCCCATGGCGATACCGGCAACCGGGGCCTTCAGCGGCACACCGGCGTTCAGCAGCGCCAGGGTCGAGGCACAGACCGAGCCCATCGAGGTGGAACCGTTGGAGCCCAACGCTTCCGAGACCTGACGGATGGCGTACGGGAACTCCTCGACGCTCGGCAGCACCGGCATCAGGGCCCGCTCGGCCAGCGCACCGTGGCCGATCTCGCGGCGCTTGGGCGAACCCACGCGGCCGGTCTCACCGGTCGAGTACGGCGGGAAGTTGTAGTGGTGCATGTAGCGCTTGGTGGTCTCGGGACCGAGCGAGTCGATCTGCTGAGCCATCTTGATCATGTCCAGCGTGGTGATACCCATGATCTGGGTCTCGCCGCGCTCGAACAGCGCGCTGCCGTGCGCCCGCGGGATCACGGCGACCTCGGCGCTCAGGGCGCGGATGTCGGTGATGCCACGGCCGTCGATGCGGAAGTGGTCGGTCAGGATGCGCTGGCGAACCAGCTTCTTGGTCAGCGAGCGGAACGCCGCGCCGATCTCCTTCTCGCGGCCGGCATAGGTCTCGGCCAACCGGCTGAGCACCTCGACCTTGATCTCGTCGGTGCGCTCT
The DNA here is from genome assembly GCF_055384815.1 of Mycobacterium toneyamaense. Taxonomy (NCBI): domain Bacteria; kingdom Bacillati; phylum Actinomycetota; class Actinomycetes; order Mycobacteriales; family Mycobacteriaceae; genus Mycobacterium; species Mycobacterium toneyamaense. The sequence goes on along the minus strand of NZ_AP040333.1, from coordinate 2,611,332 downwards.
TCACGCTCCTGCTTGCTTGCGATGGTCAGCGCCTGCGACAGCGCGTCGGTGGCCACCGCGGCGACGGCCTGGAAGGCGTCGTCGGCGTAGTCGGGGAACAGCGGGAATTCGCCGGTCTCCTTGGCGGCAGCCTCGGCCAGCTCGGCCTGGGCGGTGCACAGTGCGGCGATGAACGGCTTGGCGGCCTCCAGGCCCTCGGCCACGACGGCCTCGGTGGGGGCGCCGGCGCCACCGGCGATCAGGTCGATCACGTTGTCGGTGGCCTCGGCCTCGACCATCATGATCGCGACGTCACCTTCAACCTTGCGGCCGGCGACGACCATGTCGAAGACAGCCTTCTCGAGCTGCTCGTTGGTCGGGAACGCGACCCACTGACCCTCGATCAGCGCGACGCGGACGCCACCGACCGGACCGGAGAACGGCAGACCGGCCAGCTGGGTGGACGCCGACGCGGCGTTGATGGCCACGACGTCGTACAGGTCCTTGGGGTCCAGGCTCAGCACGGTGACGACGACCTGGATTTCGTTGCGCAGGCCCGAGACGAACGACGGGCGCAGCGGCCGGTCGATCAGGCGGCAGGTCAGGATCGCGTCGGTGGAGGGCCGGCCCTCGCGACGGAAGAACGAGCCGGGGATGCGGCCCGCGGCGTACATGCGCTCCTCGACATCCACCGTCAGGGGGAAGAAGTCGAAGTGGTCCTTGGGGCTCTTGCTGGCCGTGGTGGCCGACAGGAGCATGGTCTCGTCGTCCAGGTAGGCGACGACGGAGCCGGCGGCCTGACGTGCCAGACGGCCGGTCTCGAAGCGGATGGTGCGGGTGCCGAAGCTCCCGTTGTCGATGACGGCGGTCGACTCGAACACGCCCTCTTCAATTTCAACTGCAGACATGGATGTCGCAATAACCTCTCTGGGCCCGCCCTATGCGGGTTCCGTTTTTTCTGGTTCCTCTTTGTTACTGCTGTCGCATCGTCACACGCGAGCATCCAGAAAACCCGAAAACCATCCCGCTTACTGCTGACGGCCGTCGATCGAAGCGGCCGGGGTTCATGCCCCGGCAGCCACTACCGAAGACCGCCCCACGAGGTTCAGGCGGACGCTGTGTGACGTTCCGACGTCTTGGGCGCTGGGCCCAAAACAGTTTTATGTTACTACCCGTACCAACAGCCATCGCCAGGCCTGCCGGAGCAGACCTGGCGATGGTCGTGAATCAGTGGTGCGTCAGCGACGCAGACCCAGACGCTCGATCAGCGAGCGGTACCGCGCGACGTCGACCTGAGCGACGTACTTGAGCAGCCGGCGGCGACGGCCGACCAGCAGCAGCAGGCCACGACGGCTGTGGTGGTCGTGCTTGTGCTGCTTGAGGTGCTCGGTCAGGTCCGAGATGCGCTTGGTCAGCAGGGCGACCTGAGCCTCCGGCGAACCGGTGTCGGTCTCATGCAGGCCGTACTGACCCAGGATCTCTTTTTTCTGCTCGGCAGTGAGTGCCACGAAACAACTCCATCAATTCGGTCCGCGAAGAACAACGAGGGCGCGGCCGCCGCGAACTGCAGCACGCGCGTCGGGCAGTTTATCAGGAAGCTACTGCGGAACCAGAATCGCGCGAGCCCGCTGCGTATCGCGGTCCATGGCCACAACCAGGTCGTCCACCGACTCGAACTTCTCCTGGCCGCGGATCCGCGAGACGAAGTCGACCGCCACGTGCTGTCCGTACAGGTCTGCCTCGGTGTCGAGCACGAAGGCCTCGACGGTGCGGGTACGGCCGGAGAACGTCGGATTGGTACCCACCGACACCGCGGCCTGGTAGCGCTCCCCCGGCGTCACGGTGCCGACCGACGGACCGTGCCCCAGGACGGTGAACCACGCGGCGTAGACGCCGTCCGCCGGGATCGCCGAGTGCATGGGCGGGGCGACGTTGGCGGTCGGGAAGCCCAGCCCACGACCGCGGCCGTCACCCCGGACGACGACGCCCTCGACGCGGTGCGGGCGGCCCAGGGCCTCGGTCGCGGCGGCCATGTCACCGGCGTCCACGCACGACCGGATGTAGGTCGACGAGAAGGTGACGGTCTCGGCCTGGTGGTGCTCGGCCACCAGCGAGATGCCCTCGACCGCGAAGCCGAAGCGCTCGCCGGCCTTGCGGAGCAGTGGAACGTTGCCACCGGCCTTCTTGCCGAAGGTGAAGTTTTCGCCGACCACGACCTCGAGGACGTGCAGGCGCTCGACGAGCAGCTCGTGCACGTACCGCTCGGGGGTCAGCTTCATGAAGTCGGTGGTGAAGGGCATCACCAGGAACACGTCGACGCCGAGTTCCTCGACCAGTTCGGCCCGGCGGGTCAGCGTCGTCAGCTGCGCGGGATGACTGCCCGGGAGGACCACTTCCATCGGATGCGGATCGAACGTCATCAGCACCGTGGGTACGCCGCGAGACCGGCCGGCCTTCACCGCATGGCTGATCAGTTCTGCATGTCCACGATGTACGCCATCGAACACTCCGATGGTGAGCACACATCGGCCCCAATCCGTGGGGATCTCGTCCTGCCCACGCCAGCGTTGCACGACCGCAAGCCTACGGCGCGCCGCCGCGGCAGGCACCGTGAGATCCCCGGATGAGGTGACGATTGCCTAAACTTTGTGCTGTGAGTCCTGCAGAAGACGGTGGCAACCCGCCGGATCTATCCCCGGTTGCCCAGGACTACCTCAAGGTCATCTGGACCGCGCAGGAGTGGTCGCGCGAGAAAGTCAGCACGAAAATGCTGGCAGAACGCATCGGGGTGTCGGCCTCGACGGCCTCCGAGTCGATTCGCAAGCTTGCCGATCAGGGCCTGGTGCACCACGAGAAGTACGGCGCGGTGACGCTCACCGACACCGGCCGCAGCGCGGCGCTGGCCATGGTGCGACGGCACCGCTTGATGGAGACGTTCCTGGTGCGCGAGCTCGGCTACGGCTGGGACGAGGTGCACGACGAAGCCGAGGTGCTCGAGCACGCGGTGTCGGACCGGATGCTGGACCGCATCGACGCCAAGCTCGGCTTCCCCACCCGCGACCCGCACGGCGACCCGATCCCCGCGGCCGACGGCCAGGTGCCGACTCCCCCCGCCCGGCAGCTGTCCGCGTGCGCGGACGGCGACGCCGGCACGGTCGCCCGGATTTCCGATCACGACCCCGAAATGTTGCGGTACTTCGACAGCGTCGGGATCACGCTCGATTCACATCTGCGCGTGGTGGCCCGGCGCGACTTCGCCGGGATGATCTCGGTGGCGGTCACGGCTGCCGACGCCGTGAACGACGACACGACGACCGTCGACCTGGGCAGCCCGGCGGCGGAAGCGATCTGGGTCGTCGCCTGATCCAGGTGGCCCTGTCGGCCTGCCGTTGTGCCGGTCAGCCGAGCCTGCGAAGCAGATCGCGGGCACCGAGAAGACGCCCCACGCGGTGCACGATGGCCCCGCGAATCGCGGTGTACGGGTACCAGATGAACTCGCTGTCCGGTTGCACACGAGCGGACACGATCGCCTGCGGCCGTGCGTATTTGAGCACGGCATCGGCGCCGTTACGGCGGCCCAGCCCGGACTGCTTCCAGCCGCCCTGCGGCAACGACAGCGTGAACAGATTGCCGAACACGTCGTTGATGTTCACCGCGCCGACATCGAGCCGGCACGCCACTCGTTCCGCCCGAGTTCTGTTGCCGCAGAACACCGTCGCCGACAAGCCGTAATCCGAGTGGTTGGCCAGCCGGACCGCCTCGTCTTCGTCCCGCACCTTCATGATCGGCAGCGTCGGACCGAACGTCTCCCGCTGCATACACAGCATCGAGTGGTCGACCTCGACCAGGACCGTGGGCTCGAAGAAGCCGGTGCTCTCGACCCGTGCGCCGCCGGTCAGCACCGTGGCGCCGCGGGCCACCGCATCGTCCACGTGCTGTTGCACGATCGCCAGCTGCGCCTCGGTGGCCAACGGCCCCACGTCATACCGGAATTGCTGGTCGTCCTCCCCCACGCGCAAGGCTTTCAGCTTCTCGACAACGAGACCGACGAACTCGTCGTACACACCCGCCTGCACGTAGACCCGTTCGACCGAGGTACACATCTGGCCCGAATTGGCCATGCCGCCCCACACCGCCGCATTCGCCGCCCGCGCCACGTCCGCGTCGTCGAGCACGATCATCGCGTCCTTGCCACCGAGCTCCAGACCGCACGGAATCAACCGCTCGGCAGCCGCATGCGCAATGGTCTTACCGGTTCGCGTCGAGCCCGTGAACTGGATGTAGTCGACGTTGTCGACGACAGCCGCACCGGTCTCACCCCCACCGGTCACGCACTCCAGAACCCGCGGCGCACCAACGGCTTTCCAGCCGTCAACCGCCGCTGCCACCGTCAACGGGGTGAACTCCGAGGGCTTGACCACCACGGCGGCCCCGGCGAGCAACGCGGGCACGGCATCCAGCAGCGACAGCCCCAGCGGGAAGTTCCACGGGGTGATCACACCCACGACCGGGTACGGCCGCTGCACCAGAAGTTGGCGTTTGGTCGCCGCGATCATGCCGTGGCGCGGCGGCGTGCGGTCCGCGAGCAATCCGGGTGCGGTCCGCGCGTAGTAGTTGATCGCATCCACGATGTACGGGATCTCGAGATTGGCCTCGGCCCATGGCTTGCCGGTCTCGCGCTGCAGCATCACCGCCAGCCGACATTCGTTGTCCAGCAACCAGTCCCGGTATTTCAGCAGATGCGCTGCCCGCGCTCGCGGCGACAGGCCGGCCCACCCGGCCTGTTCGACACGGAGGTCCGCGATCACCGCGGCCACCGCCTCGACGCTCATCGCCGGTATCGAATCGATGACCCGGCCATCAGCCGGAGAACAGACCGTGATGGTGGCCGTGGCTGAAGTCAACGTTGGCGCCTTTCGGTCAATGCTGGAGTCTGCTGTGGTACGCCGCGCGCACCGCGGCGTCGGTGTGGGTGAACGCGGTGTCGAAGTGCGCGGCATGGGAAATCCAGTGCCGGGCACCGTCCGGCAGCGCGCCCAGGATCTTGATCATCGCGCCGAGTGCTTGCGGCACAGCCACTTTCGATCTACCTCGCGTGACGGCCTCGACGATGGCCGCCGCCACGTCGTCGGGTTCCACTTCGCTGATGGGCTGAATCCACCGCGGGGCGCTGTGGCCCGCCGAGAGCTCGGTGTGCACGACACCCGGGAGCACCGCGGTGACGGCGATGCCGGCGGCGGCGAGTTCGAGGTGCAGGGTCTCGGTGAATCCGACGACGGCATGTTTGGTGGCGCAGTAGGTGGCGAGACCGGGGAACGCGCTGACGCCGGCCAGTGAGGCGACGTTCACGATGTGGCCGCCGCGCCCACGCATCCGGATGGCGGCCTGTTTCGATCCGTTCAGCACGCCTCCGAGGTTGATGGCGACCATGCGGTCGGTCATCTCGTCGGTCTCGTCGGCGAACAGCCCCGTGGGCATGATGCCGGCGTTGTTGATCAGGACATCGACGCGACCCAACCGGCTCTCGACGTCGTCGAGGAAATCCGCGAACGACGCCCGGCTCGTCACATCGAGGTGTAGTCCGCAGACCTGTTCGCCAGTGGCGGCGAATTCGGCGGCCGTCTTCTCGACCAGCTCGACATCGACGTCACCGAGGGCGACCCGCGCACCGGCGCGCAAGAACGCCAGGCCGGTTGCGCGTCCGATGCCCCTGGCACCGCCGGTGATTGCCACCACCCGGCCGCGAATATCGTTGTGCTTCTTGGTCATCGCTCCATCACCTTCTGCAATTGCGCCTTGAGCACCTTGCCGGTCTCGTTGCGGGGCAGGATGTCGACGAACACGACATCGCGCGGCACCTTGTGCCGCGCGAGGCCGGCCCGGACGTAGCTCTTGACCTCGTCGGCGTCGAGTTCGGCGCCGGGGCGGCGTACCACGAACGCGCACAACCGCTTTCCGAACTCGGCGTCGTCCACGCCGACCACCGAGGTTTCCGCCACCGCGGGATGGCCGGCGAGCAGATTCTCGACCTCCAACGGGAAGACGTTCTCGCCGCCGGACACGATCATGTCGTCCTCCCGGCCGTCGACGAACCACAATCCGTTCTCGTCGAAGTGGCCGGTGTCACCCGACGACAACAAGCCGTCGACCGACTCCTTGTTACCGCCGTCGGTGTAACCGGCGAAGCTGAGACCGCTGGCGACGAAAAGTGTTCCGCTGCGGCCGGGTTCGGTGATCCGGCGGCGCTGCTCGTCATACGCGGCGAGGGTGCAGCCGACCGGCGGGCGCCCCACAGTGCCCGGCGCGCTGCGCAATTCGCTCGGGGTGGCGACCGCCGCGACGGCGACCTCCGTCGACCCGTAGAGGTTGTAGAGCACGTCACCGAAAGCGTCCATGGTGCGGCGGCACAGATCCGGGGACAGCGCCGAACCCGCGGCGAACACGACCCGCAGCGACGACGTGTCATGACGCGCCAGGACCTCGGGGCCGAGGTCGAGAATCCGGGTCAGCATCGTAGGCACGACGATGAGCGCCCCCACCCGGTGGCGTTCGATCGCCGCGAGCGTCGCCTCGGGATCGAACCGGCGCGCGAGCACGACACGGTTACCGAGCGCCAAACCCAAAGCGCAGGTGGCCAATCCAGTGGCATGGAACATCGGGGCGGCGACGTAGTAGGCACCGCCCGACGGCCACGGAATCCGGTCCAGTAGTTGCGCGGACTGCAACGGGCTGACCTTGTTCCGCGGCGCACCCTTCGGCGTGCCGGTGGTGCCACTGGTCAGCAGGACCATGCCCCCGACCGAGGCCGGCGCGGGCAACGGTGCCGTCGACCGGCCCGCGGCGAGCGCCGCCAGGCCGCTCACGCCGGACCAGCCGATGCGGTCGACCTCGAACGGCAGGACGTCGATCAGGTCGGTGAACTCGTCGTCGGCGATCACCGCGGTGACGTTCTCCCGCTTGCACACGTCGGCCAGCTGCGGCGCCGCGAACCCGGTGTTGAGCAGAACCACTCTGGCGCCGACCTTTCCGGCGGCGAACAGCGACAGCATCAGCGCGCGGTGGTTTCGTGCGATCAGGCCGATCACGGCGCCTGCCCCGATCCCGCGGCCGGCCAGGCCCCGCGCCAATCCGTTCGACGTCGCTTCCAGGTCGGCGAAGCTCAGCGTGCCGTCCTCATCGGTGAGTGCCGGGGCATCGCCGTAACGCGATGCGACGTGTCCCACCAACCCACCGAACGACCCGTAGCGCCGCAGGCCCCGGGACGCGGCTATCGCGTCCAGCGGTCGACAGACGTCCACCAATCCCCTGCGCTGCAACACGATGGCGGCCTCGACCACATCGCGCACCTGATCCAGTAGCTGTGTCATCACGTCCTTCAGTCCTGTGCCACGGGCTGGCCGGGCTGCGTCACGGCCGCCCGGAGAAACTCACCGCCTGCCGTCATGCTGTCCAGACTTCCGTCGCGGCTGCGCGGAAACATCCAATAGGCGTGCGCCAGTCCCGGCCAGACGCGTTGCTCGCAGTGGCCCCCGGCGGCCACGACCCGGGCAGCGAACGCCTCGGCATCGGCACGCATCACTTCCCTTGTGCCATAGTGCAACTGAATGGGCGGCAGGGTCTCGAGGTCAGCGTTAAGCAGGCACAGCCGTGGGTCCTCGATATCGGCGCCACCCACGTACAACGCCACGGCACGGGCGGCTCCCCGTGGATCGAACGGCTGCCGGCGCACCCTCGGGTCAGCCATCGGCGCTCGGTAGGCCGGGTCGATCAACGGGCCCCACAACGCCAGGGCCGCGGGTGCCGGTAGCCCTTCCCGCTTTGCCCGCAGGGCCGTCGCCACCGCGAGGTGACCGCCCGCCGAATCGCCGGCGATCACGACTTTGCGTGGGTCGTAACCCTGGACCAGTAGCCACCGATACGCGGCCATCGCCGCGTCCTCGGCCGCGGGAAAGGTGTTCTCCGGGGCCAGCGGATAACCGATGACCAAGGCCGGCAGCCCCGAATGCTGCGAGACGTACGACGCGAACCCGCGATGCGTGCGCGGTGAGCAGATCAGGTAGCCGCTGCCGTGGAGTACCAGCACAACGCCCGCGTCGTCGCGGGCGCCCGGAGCGCGGACCCACTCACCACGCAGTGGCGCGTCGACCGGCTCGACCCGGGTTCCGGCGACCACGGGGCTGAGGCCGACGATCGCGGTGTTCGCGGCCGGCCGCAGGCGGGTGATCAACCACGGGTTGGCGGTCAGCAGCCGCAGGGCGACACCGAAAGTCATGCGTGCAGCCGAGTTCGCAGTCATCCGATCGACAATCGCCATCATGGTGAGTGGGGCCGCGGGTCTCATCCGGCGAGCAGCCCCTTCGCAATGTGGGTCACCTGGACCTCATTGCTGCCCGCATAGATCATCAGCGACTTGGCATCCCGGGCAAGTTGTTCGACGCGGTACTCGGCCATGTAACCGTTGCCACCGAACAGTTGCACGGCGTCCATGGCCACCTCGGTCGCGACCTCCGACGAGTACAGCTTGACCGCGGACGCCTCCGACAGCGACGGAATCTTCCCGGCCTGCACCTTCTCCAGCGTCTGGAACACCATGTTCTGCACGTTGATTCGGGCGATCTCCATCTTGGCCAGCTTGAGCTGGATCAGCTGGAACTGCCCGATGTTCTGGCCCCAGAGCGTGCGGGTCCTGGCGTAGTCGAGGCAACGCCGGTGGCATTCGTTGATGATGCCCAACGCCATCAGCGCGACGCCGAGCCGTTCGGCGACGAAATTCGCCCGGGCGCTTTCCCGCCCGTCGCCGCCGCCGTGATCTTCGGTCTCGCCGAGCAGACGGTCCGGCGTGATGCGCACGTTGTCGAAGAACAGCTCGCCCGTCGGCGAGGACATCATGCCCATCTTCTTGAAGGCCCTGCCCTGCGTCAGCCCCGGCATCCCCGCCTCGAGGACGAACGTCAGCACCTTGCGGTTGCGGCGATCGGCATCGGGATCGCCTTCATCCAGCTTGGCGTACACGATCAGCACGTCGGCATCGGGGCCGTTGGTGATGAACGTCTTCTGGCCGTTGAGGATGTAGTCGGCCCCATCACGCTTGACGTAGGTCTTCATGCCGCCGAACGCATCTGAGCCGGCATCCGGCTCGGTGATCGCCCAGCACGCGATCTTCTCCAGCGTCACCAGCTCGGGCAGCCAGCGCTCCTTCTGCGCCAAGGTGCCGCGGCTGGCGATGGTGGCCGCACCCAATCCCAGGCTGACACCGACGGTGCTCAGCAGACCGATACTGACCCCGGCGATCTCGGACACCAGCACCGCGGCCATCGACATCTGCCCACCGAGATCGCCCATGCCGGCGGACGAGCCCGCGCGCTTCTCCCGCTTCGGCTCCCCCGCAGCCACCGCGGCGGCCTTCGCCCGCTCCTTCTCCAGCATGGTCTTGACCGCTTCCGCGGCCACCGCGTCAAGTCCGAACTCGCTGAACAGTTTCCGCACGACCGGATACGGCGATATCTCGCCGCGCTCCAATCCGTCCCGGTGCGGCTCGATCTCCTTGTCGATGAACTCGCGGACACTCTCGCGAATGAGTTCATCGGATTCAGACCACTCGATCATGACAACCTCGCCGCGATGTCGTCGATCTCCCACAGGCCGTCGGTCTCGATGGTCGACACGTCGTGCCAGCCGCCGAGTTCGGAAATCGCACCGCCCTGCACCGCGAAAACCTTTCCGGTGACGGGGCATTTCTCGGTCGCCAGGTAGGCGACCAGCGGCGAGATGTTCGCCGGGCTGAACAGGTCGACCTCGCCCTCATCGGGTTCGGCCATCAGGGCACCCATGCCCGGGGTGGCGAGCGTGAGCCGGGTGCGCGCGATGGGGGCGATGGCGTTGGCCCGCACGCCATAGCGCTCGAGTTCTTCCGCCGCCACCAACGTCAACGCCGCGATACCCGCCTTGGCCGCGCCGTAGTTCGCCTGGCCCGCGTTGGGGATGGTCAGGCCCGACCCCGATGCCGTGTTGATGACCGAGGCGTTCGGCTGGTTACCGGCCTTGCTCTGCGCCTTCCAGTAGGCGGCGGCGTGCCGGAGCACCGAGAAGTGGCCCTTGAGGTGCACCGAAACCACAGCGTCCCACTGTGATTCCTCGAGCGTCGGGATGAAACCGTCACGCAGAATCCCGGCGTTGTTGACCACGATGTCGAGACCACCGAACTCGCTGACCGCCTGATCGATCAGACCGGCCGCGCCCGCCCAGCTGGCGATGTTGTCGGTGTTGGCGACGGCTGTTCCGCCGGCGGCGACGATCTCGTCGACCACTTCCTGTGCCGGGCCGGCATCGGCGCCCTCACCGGAGTTGCTCCCGCCGAGGTCGTTGACGACGACGCTGGCCCCCTCTCGCGCGAACAGCAGCGCGTGTTCGCGGCCGATGCCGCGCCCGGCGCCGGTGATGACGGCGATCCGTCCTGCCAAAGCTCCCATGTCTGAAGTCCTTTCAAGTCAACTAGTCGGCGAAGACGGCCAGGCCGTCGGTGATGGCGAATTCCTCGCCGGCGCTGCCGCTTCGCACCGTCTCGAACGCGTACCGCGTCGTGTGACTGCCGCGACCGGCCTTCCAGATTCGGGTCTCCAGGTCATCTCCGGGAAAGACCATCTTCGAGAACCGGACGGCAAATCTCTTGAGCCGGTTGACGTCTTCCCCGCCGACCTCGGTCAGCAGGGCCCATGAGGTGAACGCCATGGTGCACAGGCCATGGGCGATGATGCCCGGCAGACCCGCGTCCTTGGCCACCTCTTCGTCGAGGTGGATCGGCATCGGGTCACCCGATGCCGGTGAGTACCGGAACGTCTGGTCCGCATCGACGTGCTGGATGACGGTGGCCAGCGGCGGCTGGTCACGCAGTGCGGCATCGAACTTGTGCGACGGACCCAGCTCGCCGATCTTCTTGCCTGCGTTGAATCCGCGGAAGAAGCACGTCACGTACTGTTCGTTGACCAGGTCGCCGTCGTCCGTTCGGCATTCCAGGTAGACAGCTGCGCGGGTGCCGTTCTCGAGTCCTTCGTACCCGAGCATCATGCCGCGCGACACCAGCCTGTCGCCGGGGTAGATCGGCCGGTGGAAGTGAAAGTCCTGCTCCCCGTGCACCACCCGCGGAATCAACTCCACCGGCGCCACGTCGACGGTGGGTGTCAGCAGCGATTCGAACACCGGCACGATCGCGAAGATCGGGGGCGCGACATCACCCGCCAGATGTGCCGAGATGGGGTCGTTCGTGGCCTTGGCGTAGTCGATGAGATGGTCGCGGGTGACCTCGAAGTGATCCTCATCGGTCCATTTGTTCAGGCCGGAATCGTCGAAAACCAGTTCCTCATCCGGCATGTCAGACCGCCGCCGTGGCGAGGGCATCGAGCTGCTCGAGCGTCTTGTCGAGCTGCTTGGCGCCGTCCTTCTCCACGGCCTTGGCCAGCGCGCCCTTCACCAGCGCACCCTCGAAATCGCCGGCCACCTTGAACTCCGAACCGTCACCAGACGGCGTCACCGTGAACTCGAAGAGCGCCTTCACGCCCGCCATGCCGGTTCCGGACAACGCGAACGAGGTCGGGGCGTCCATCTTCTGGATCGTCCATTCGATCTTGTTGGCCATACCGAGCATGACGATCTTCGCGGTCAGCGTGGTGCCCGGGGTGACGGTCGCCGGTACGTCGCTCAGCCACTTCTCGTGGACGGTGAACCACTTGTCCCAGGTGGAGAGATCCGAAACGATCGACCACAGCGCCTCCGGGCTGGCCGACAGCTGCTTGGTGGCTTCGATGTGTCCCATGGTTGTACTCCTAGTTCTTGCTGATCGGTTGTGTTGTGTTCGTTGATGTTTCGGTTCAGCGCTCGGCGCGCTGGTAGGCGGTGACGACGGCCGCCCCGCCCAGGCCGATGTTGTGCTGCAGCGCGGCCGTGACGTTCTCGACCTGACGCTTGTCGGCGGTGCCGCGCAGCTGCCAGGTCAGTTCGGCACATTGCGCGAGGCCCGTGGCGCCCAGCGGATGACCCTTCGAGATGAGCCCACCCGACGGGTTGACCACCCAACGTCCGCCGTAGGTGGTGTCGCCGTTGTCGACCAGCTTCGCGGCCTCACCTTCGCCGCACAGCCCCAGCGCTTCGTATAGCAGCAGTTCGTTGGCGCTGAAGCAGTCGTGCAGCTCGATCACCTGGAAGTCCTCGGCGCCCAGGCCGGCCTGTTCGTAAACCTGTTGCGCGGCAGCGACGTTCATGTGGTAGCCGATCAGCGCCTTACAGGTGCCGTCGAAGCTGTTGTCGAAGTCGGTGGTCATCGCCTGTCCGACGATCTCCACCGCGCGGTCGGCCAGTCCGTGCTTGTCGACGAACGCCTCACTCGCCAGGATCGCCGCACCGGAGCCGTCGGACGTCGGCGAGCACTGCAGCTTGGTCAGCGGGTCGTAGATCATCCGCGCGCCCAGGATGTCCTCGAGGCTGTATTCGTCCTGGAACTGCGCGTACGGGTTGTTGACCGAGTGCTTGTGGTTCTTGTAGCCGATCTTGGCGAAATGCTCAGCGGTGGAACCATATTGCTTCATGTGCTCGCGACCGGCCGCGCCGAACATCCACGGCGCCGGCGGGAACAGCACCTCGGAGATCTCGGCCATGGCCATGATGTGCTTGGCCATGGGCTGCTCGCGATCGTCGTAGGTCGAACCGAGCGATCCGGGCTGCATCTTCTCGAACCCGAGCGCCAGGGCGCAGTCCGCCAGACCGCTGCGCACCGCCCGTGCCGCGAGATACAGCGCGGTGGAGCCCGTCGAGCAGTTGTTGTTGACGTTGACGACCGGGATGCCCGTCATGCCGAGTTCGTAGACCGCCCGCTGACCCGACGTCGACTCCCCGTACACATAGCCGACGTACGCCTCTTGAATCTCACGGTAGTCAATTCCCGCGTCTGCCAATGCTTTTGAGCCGGACTCGCGTGCCATGTCGGGGTAGTCCCAGGGTGACCCGTCCGGATTGAGCCGAGCGCCGGGCTTCTCGAACTTCGTCATGCCGACGCCGATCACATACACCTTGTTGGGCATGAACCCTCTCTTTCTGTGCGGTGACAGAAACATACCAACCTGTTTGTATCTTTACAAGAGGGTAGCGAAAGGTGGCGGCAAACCAACCGAGTTTGCCGCCGCGACACGGCGAAAAGTGTTACTTAGGAGGTTATTTCGGAGTTGACGGCGTTCCCGTCGAGAGCTTCGACAAACATGCCGTGCAGCTGGCCGCACACCCGGTTCCAGCGCTTTCTGGCCCGATCTGTGTCCCGGTCCACAAAGCTCGAGAGCAGAATCCCCCGCAGCGCGTCCATGGCGGTGAACGCCAAGTCGCGCAAGTCCTTCTGCGCGGCCCGATTCGGAACCAGCTGCGCCAGCGCGCTGACCAATGCGCTGGTGACAATGGGTTCGACGCGGTCGATGTGCTCGGCCAGACCCGGATCGGTACGCGCCGCCACCCAGAGTTCGAGCGTCGCAAAAAAGACCGGCCCCTGATGCGATTCCCAGAGGTAGTCGAGCATCGTGGAAACCGGGTCAGGGTTGCTTTGCACCCGCCCGAGGTCGCGGACGGCGGCCTGCACCCGCTGCTCGGCCAGGTGCTCGACCGCGGCTGCCACCAGGTCTTCCTTGGAGCGGAAATGGTGAACCTGCGCCCCACGCGTCACGCCGGCGATCTCCGCGACCCGTTGCGTCGTGGTTCCGGAATATCCGTAGGTGACCAGGCATTCGACTGTGGCGTCGAGCAGGCGGGTGCGCATTGCGGCACTGCGCTCAGCCTGGGTACGGCGCTTGGCCTGCCCCTCCACACCTGCAGTCACGCGTTGCATCTTACGTGGACGCAGATCCAGCCCGGACGATAAACGATGCGAATCGGTATGTAAATGTGCCGCTGGGCAACACGGCGAGCCGCCTGCTCAGTGCCTACTCGACGGCGAACCCGGCTCCACGAGAAGCGCCTCGGCATTCGGCTGGCACCGACTTTGACTGCACCTGCGAGAGAACGACTTTCGTCTCACGTTCGAGACTGCAGGTACTGGCGCAGACTCTCGGGAGCATGTCCGGTCACCGCGCGGACGTCGTTGGTGACGTCGGCGAGATCGCCGGCGGCGATTGCAGTGTAGGTCGATACCCAGGCGTCGTACTGCCACTGTGGAACGTTCCAGAGTCGTCGGCGTGACGCATAGGCTTCTTCTATCGTCTCGTTGTGGTAGGTCACCGAGCGTCCCGAGACCTCAGAGATGATCCGGGTGACCTCAGTCAACGTCAGGGCTTCCGGACCTGTGAGGGTATAGGTCGCGTCGGCGTGTGCGGCCGGCTCTTTGACGACAGCTGCGGCAACACGAGCTACGTCAGCACGTGTGACAGGAGCCAGCCGCCCGTCTCCGGCGGGACCCCGCAGGACGTCGTCCTCACCCACGAACTCCGGGAGCACGTCTGCGTAAAAGTTGTTCCGAAGAAACGTATACGAGATACCGCTGGCGCGGATGTACTGCTCGGTGCCCCAGTGGTCACGCGCCAAGGTGAAGACGGCATCACTCGCTGCGCCGGCGAACGAGGTGTAGACGATGTGACGGACGCCGGCGGAGACCGCCGCATCGATGAACGCCCGATGCTGGTCGAGGCGGTCGGCGCTCTCGGCGCCCGACACCATGAACAGAACATCGACGCCGACCAAACTGGCACGCGTGACGTCGTCGTCGGCATATGAGCTCTGGACCGCTACTGCACCCGCGAGTGCGGGAGCCTTCTGCGGATTGCGGGAGAGCAGCCGCAGCGCAGCCCCTTCGTTCGCGAGCCGACGAGCGACGATCGCGCCGAGATGACCGGTCGATCCGGTGACGGCGAGCGACGGATTGTTCATGGATCCTCGATCTGTGACAACGATATTGAACCTATCCTTGGGCTCACCGAAGGCATTGTCATGGTGATTCGAGGTCATACGATGAACAAAATTGGACATTCGAGCATCTTGAACGTCCGTTACTCGACGAGTCGGCTTTCGATCGAAGTGATGTCTCTCAGCGAATTGCGGTTACGTGCCCGGCCGATTACGGATCAGTTCTTGCGGCCTCAGCGAGTGGACTTCGATCTGCTGGTGGTGTGCGACGCGGGAACGTTTCGCCACACCGTGGATTTCGTCGAGTACGTGCTGAGTCCGGGAGACGTGCTCTGGGTGCGTGCCGGCCAGGTCCAGGAATGGCAGTCGTCCGCCGTTATCGCGTCACACGCGCTGCAGGCCATCGACTACGCGGATGTCGCCGCGACCATCGTGCTATTTCAACCCACCCGGCTTGACGAGCGAGCGCGCGCGCTGAGTGGATCAGTTCAACCGCGGTCTTTGTGGTCCCGGGCGGCTGCGCACGCGTCTCCCGCCCGCCGCCGACTCGACGACCTCATCGAAACCGCAGCACGTTCGCTGCCACCGAGCATGCAGGAAGAGCTCCTGGCCCGGATGCTGGGCATGCTGGTAGTCGAACTTGCCCTCGCCGATCCGGCGGAGAAGCCTGCACATGGAACATCAGAAGACCTTTTCAGCGCTCTAACCGCGGCGATCGACGCCAACTTTGCCTCCACGAGAAACACCGGCGACTACGCCCGACAACTGGGCTACTCGGCGCGCACGATCAATCGCAGCGCATTACGCAACACCGGCCTGACGGTCAAACAGCTCGTCGATCAGCGAGCGTTACTCGAGGCCAAACGCCTCCTCGTCCACGACACCGCATCCGTGCAAGCCGTCGGCCGCGCCGTGGGCTTCCCTGAACCGACCGCATTCACTCGGTTCTTCCGGCATCGCGCGGGTGTCACACCACTTGAGTTCCGGACAGCTCAGATGACTCCAAGATCTGTCGCGCAATGACCTGGAGCAAGTCCGATGACCGGCCGGGCTCGACCGGTCAAAGGCGGCTTTCGTGGATCGGAATGCGCCACCGCTACAACGTGGCCGGTCGCAGGACCACGACGCTGCTGGTGCGCTTTGGCCCGTCTTCCAGCAGCGCGATGACCCGCCCGTCGGGTGCGGTGGCGGCGTAGGCCCCGTCGATGCCGGCCGGCTTCAGGGCCCGGCCATGCCGGGTGTCCTCGGTCTCGTCATCGGTCAGGTCGCGGCGAGGGAACCCGAGCAGGCACGCAGCGTCCAGCGAGTAGCTCAGTTCGGCCGCATCGTTCAACTGTTCCAGCGTGCGCGCCTCGTCCAAGCCGTAGCGACCAACCTTGGTGCGCCGCAACGCCGTCAGGTGTCCACCGACGCCGAGCGCGGCGCCGACGTCACGGGCCAGCGCCCGGATGTAGGTGCCCGACGAGCAGTCCACGGTGACGTCCACGTCGACGAACTCCTCGACGCGACGGACCGCGTCCACCGTGAAGCGTTCGATGCGCACCCGGCGGGCCGCCAGTTCCGGCGCCTTCCCTTCGCGGACCAGCTTGTACGCGCGCTCGCCGTCGACCTTGATGGCACTGACGGCCGAGGGCACCTGGTCGATCTCGCCCCGCAAGGCCGCGACCGCCGACTCGATCTTGTCGTCGGTCACGTGCGCGGCCGAAACCGTCTCCAGCACTTCGCCTTCGGCGTCTTCGGTCGACGTGGTCTGGCCGAGCCGGATGGTCGCGATGTACTGCTTGTCGGTGGCGGTCAGCAGCCCGAGGATCTTGGTGGCCCGTTCGATGCCGACCACCAGCACGCCGGTGGCCATCGGATCCAACGTGCCGGCATGCCCGACCTTCCGGGTCCCGAACAGTCGCCGGCACCGGCCGACGACATCGTGGCTCGTCATCCCGGCAGGCTTGTCGACGATCACCAGACCCGGCGGCGGGGCCGGCTTCGATGCAGCTTTCACAGCGAGATCGCCGTCAGGACAAGGCCGTTGGACACGGTGAAGCGCCCGGGCAGTTCGGTCAGCGGCGGCCCGGACTCGGCGGACGGGTCGATCAGGATGCGCGACAGGAACGTGCCCGAGGTCCCCGACGAATCCAGCTCGAAGGTGATGTGCGCGTCCTCGAAACCCAGCCAGCGATGGGTCAGCGGGAACCAGGCCTTGTACGTCGCCTCCTTGGCACAGAACAGGATTCGATCCCAGTGGAGGTCACCCTGCAGCGTCGCCACGGCGTCCTGCTCGGCAGGCAACGCGACCGCGCCCAGCACGCCCTTGGGCAGCACGCCGTGCGGTTCGGCATCGATACCGACCGACCGCACCTCGGTGGCGCGGGCCACCACGGCGCCGCGGAAGCCCTCGCAGTGCGTCAGGCTGCCGACGATGCCGTCGGGCCAGCACGGTTCACCCTTGTCCCCCTTGAGGATCGGGACCGGGCCGACATCGAGCTTGCTCAACGCCTCACGGGCGCAGTGCCGCACGGTGATGAACTCGTTGCGCCGTTTGGCCACCGAACGCGCGATCAGGGGCTCTTCCTCCGGCAGTGGAACGAGATCGGCCGGGTCCGAATACGTCTCGGCGGTGGCCACCACGTCGGGCAGCACCTGCGATAACAGGGCGTCGCTCATCACAACCGCCTCGAATTGATCCGGTCCTGCATCTTCTGCGCGTGCTCCCGCATTTCCTGGGTGATCTCGAAGTGGCCACCGAAGTCGTTGAGGTAGAGGGTGGGTACTGGGGGTCCGGCAGGATTTGGCGCATCCACCGATAAGGCTTGCGGCGCCGCCACTCTCGCGGATAGCCGACCGATACTTCCTCGAACCGCACCCCGTCGTAGTAGGTGGTGCGCGGGATGTGCAGGTGGCCGTACACCGAGCAGACGGCGTTGTAGCGGGTGTGCCAGTCCTTGGTCGCGGTGGTGCCGCACCACAGCGAGAACTCCGGATAGAACATGGCATCGCAGGGCTCGCGCACCAGCGGGAAGTGGTTGACCAGGACCGTGGACTCCATCCAGTCCAGGTCGTCGAGCCTCTTGCGGGTGACGTTCAGCCGGTCCCGGCACCACGCGTCCCGGGTGGCGTACGGCTCGCTCGACAGCAGGAACTCGTCGGTGCCGACGACGTTGCGCTCCTTGGCCAGCGCGAGCCCCTCGGCCTTCGTCGCCGTGCCCGCGGGCAGGAAGCTGTAGTCGTACAGCAGAAACATCGGCACGATCGTCGCCGCGCCTCCGGGGCCGGTCCAGACCGGGAACGGGTGCTCGGGGGTCACGATGCCCATCTGGTCGCACATGTCGACCAGGTAGTCGTAGCGGGCCTTCCCGAAGATCTGCATCGGGTCCTTGTTGGTGGTCCACAGTTCGTGGTTGCCGGGCACCCAGATGACCTTGGCGAAACGCTTGCGCAGCAGGTCCAGGGACCATCGGATGTCGTCGGTGCGCTCGGCGACATCGCCGGCGACGATCAGCCAGTCGTCGGGCGAGGCCGGGTGCAGCGACTCGGTGACCGGCTTGTTTCCGGTATGCCCGATGTGCAGGTCACTGATTGCCCAAAGGGTCGGCTGGGTCGACACAAAAATCCAGCCTACTTGGGCGACAGCAACGCCCGCTGGAGTGCCAACCGTCCCGCGCAGCGGGAGAAACTAGAACAGGTTCTCCCATCCTGTCCGGTGTGACGCAGGCGACTTGTAGACTCCCCGCAGTATTGCTCGGATCTAAGGGGTGTCATGGCAGCGATGGCCGGGAAACTGCGGCTCGTGTCGGCGCTGTGTGCGCTCGTGACGGCAGGCGTGGTGGTCACACAGACCAACCCGGTGTCACCGACCGCCGGCGACGACGTCGAGCTGCGCTCCACCTCCGCCCCGCTCAGCAGCACCATCAAGTCGCCGATCATCGCCACGACGAACCCGAGCCCATTCGACCCGTGCGACCAGATTCCGCTCGACGCCATCAACGCCATGGGCCTGGGCTTCACCCCGCCCGACCACGAAGACGGCCTGCGCTGCCACTACGACGCCGGTAACTACCAGATGGCCGTCGAGCCGATCGTGTGGCGCACCTACGAGCAGACGCTGCCGGCCGACGCCGTCGAGCTGAACATCGCCGGACACCGCGCCGCGCAGTACTGGATCATGAAGCCGACCGACTGGAATGACCGGTGGTGGGTGACGTGCATGATCACCTTCAAGACCAGCTACGGCCTGATCAACCAGTCGCTGTTCTACTCACCGATCGAGTCGCCGGACCGCCCGGATTGCCTGCAGACCAACCTGCAGCGCGCCAACCAGCTGGTGCCGTTCTACAAGTTCTGATTGTCGGCCGCCCGTCGAGCTCGCGGACGGCGCCGCACGGTACGGATCGGTACCATCCGAAGGGTGAGCTCCCGAATCGCCCATCTCGGCTCCCGGTTGCTGAGCCGCATCCTCGACGTCCCGCCGCCCACGACGGACTACACCGTCAGCCGCGTCACCACCCCGATGCGCGACGGCGTCGAACTCGTCGGCAGCCACTACGCACCCACCGGCGCCGCGAAGGGCACCCTCCTGGTTCGGTGCCCCTACGGCCGCGGCTTCCCCTTCGGCCCGGTGTTCGGCGCTGCATACGCCCGCCGCGGCTACCACGTGCTGCTGCAGAGTGTGCGCGGCACGTTCGGCTCCGGTGGCGACTTCGAACCGATGGTCAACGAGATCGCCGACGCCGTGGACACCGCGGCCTGGTTGCGCGATCAGCCGTGGTTCACCGGGTCGTTCGCGACAATCGGGTTGTCGTACCTGGGCTTCACCCAGTGGGCGCTGCTCACCGATCCCCCACCCGAACTGAAGGCCGCGATCGTCATGGTGGGCCCTCACGACTTCGCTGAATCAGCCTGGGGCACAGGCGCGTTCACGCTCGACAACTTCCTGGGCTGGAGCGACATGATGGCGCACCAGGAAGATCGGCCGCTGGCCGTGGTGCTGCGGCGGTTCCTGGCACCGCGCCTGGTCGCCCGCACCCACACACAGGCTCCGGCCGGAGCCGCCGGACGCCGGCTACTGGGTTCCGGAGCGACCTGGTACGAATCCTGGCTGAGCCACCCCGACGGCACCGACCCGTTCTGGGAGAACATGGCCTTCAGCGACACGCTCGACAAGGTCGACGTGCCGGTGCTCCTCATCGGTGGCTGGCAGGACCTTTTCCTGGAGCAGACCCTGACGCAGTTCCAGCGCCTGAAATCGCGTGGCGTGCCGACCGCCGTCACCATCGGATCGTGGACCCACACCCAGGTGATGACCCGCGGCGGCGCCACGGTGCTGCGCGAATCCCTGGCGTGGCTCGACACCCACCTGGCCGAGCGCGCGCCGGCATCCGAACGGGCGGCCGTCCGGGTCGAGGTCAACGGACAGGGCTGGCTGACCATGCCGGACTGGCCACCGGCTGCCACCGAACTCGAGCTCCACCTGCAACCGGCGCACCGGCTCAGCGCCGCCACGCCCGCCGATACCGCACCGCCGTCACGGTTCACCTTCGATCCCGCGGCGCCGACGCCCACGCTGGGCGGCCGGCTGCTGTCGTCGTCGGCGGGCTACCAGGAGGACTCCGCCCTCAGCCGGCGGCCCGACGTCGTCGACTTCACCGGTGAGCCGCTCACCGAAGACCTGTACCTGGTCGGCACGCCGGTGATCGAGCTGACGCAGTCCTGCGACAACCCCAACCGGGACATCTTCGTCCGGCTCAGCGTGGTCGACGTTAACGGCAAGTCCCGCAACGTCAGCGATGGATTCCGCAGGTTCACAACACCTTCCGACGAACCCGAGACCATCCGGCTCGAGCTCGACGCCGTCGCGCACCGGATCCCGGCCGGGTCCCGGCTACGGGTGATCGTCGCGGGCGGCTGCCACCCCCGTTACGACCGCAACCTCGGCACCGGCGAGCCCGTCGTCTCCGGCGAGCGCATGGTGCCGGCCACGCACACGATCCATCACGGGACGGGCGGGGTGTCACGGCTGCTGCTACCGACGGTGGCGCTGTCAGCCGACTGAGTCACGCACCCGCTGGGCGACGGCGGCCAGCGCCGCGTCGTCGTGCACCGGCGAGCCCCACTCGGGTGTGACGGGCAGCTCCACCCAGCTGCGGCAGCCGGCGTAGTCCGGCGTGCGCGGCAGCCGCACCGGAGCCACGAGCGGTTTCGCCTGCACCACCAGGACCGTCAGCCGGTGCCGGGGCCGGAAATCCAGCCGGTCGTTCTGAACGGACTCAGCGGTCCAGATATGAAGATCGGCGATGGCGTCCAACTGCTCCGGGCGCTCGACTGCCACGGCGGCAACGACTTTCGCGCCACCGCGCACAACCACCTCGGTATCGGTGCTGTCCCCGGCCGCCCGGTTCAGCAGATCGGTGAATTCGGGCCGGACCCGTTGCGCGTGGCTGTGCTCGACCGTCGGGAAGAACACGAACTCCGGCGCCGATACCTCGAAACGCTTCTCCCCGATGCCACCCTTGCGCAACAGGACCGTCTGCCGCCCGTCGAGCAGCGCCTGGACCGCCGCGCCCCACTCCTTGAGTGCGGGCGAATTCACTTGGCGGCCAACCTCGCCTGCACCTCGGGCCGCCGCAGCGGCGGCACCGTCTTGGGCGGCTGCCGACGGGCCGGCAGCTGGTCCAACAGCCTCTCGGTGACGGCCGTGACCTCGGCGACAGCGGCTTCGAAAGCATCGACGTTGGCAGCGGTGGGACGGGTGATCCCGCTGACCTTACGGATGTACTGACGCGCGGCGGCCTCGATCTCCTCGGCCGTGGCGGCCGGCTCCAGGCCACGCAGTTCGGTGATGTTGCGGCACATGCCCTCCACGATAGGCCCGTCCAAGCCGCAAGTTACGGTGTCGGTGGGTGACCGCAACGCAAGGAGCCAACGTGACCGACGTCCTACTGATCGACACCACCGACCGGGTTCGCACCCTGACGCTGAACCGGCCCAAGTCCCGGAACGCGCTGTCGTACGAACTGCGCGACGCCTTCTACGGCGCACTGCGCCAGGCCGAGGCCGACCCGGACGTCGACGTGGTGATCCTGACGGGCGCCGACCCGGTGTTCTGCGCCGGCCTCGACCTC
The DNA here is from genome assembly GCF_055384815.1 of Mycobacterium toneyamaense. Classification (NCBI taxonomy): domain Bacteria; kingdom Bacillati; phylum Actinomycetota; class Actinomycetes; order Mycobacteriales; family Mycobacteriaceae; genus Mycobacterium; species Mycobacterium toneyamaense. The sequence goes on along the minus strand of NZ_AP040333.1, from coordinate 2,589,370 downwards.
AAGGAACTCGGCGAAGGCGCGGATCTGCCGGACATCTCGCCGAAGTGGCCCAACATGACCAAGCCCGTGATCGGCGCCATCAACGGCGCGGCCGTCACCGGCGGCCTGGAACTGGCCCTGTACTGCGACATCCTGATCGCCTCCGAGAACGCCAAGTTCGCCGACACCCACGCCCGCGTCGGGCTGCTGCCGACGTGGGGCCTCAGTGTGCGGCTGCCGCAGAAGGCCGGCGTCGGCCTGGCCCGCAGGATGAGCCTGACCGGCGATTACCTGTCGGCGGCCGAGGCGCTGCGCGCCGGGCTGGTGACCGAGGTGGTGCCGCACGACGAGCTGCTCCCGACGGCGCGCCGGGTGGCCGCCTCGATCGTCGGGAACAACCAGAACGCCGTGCGCGCGCTGCTGGACTCGTACCACAAGATCGACGGCTCCCAGACCGACGCCGGGCTGTGGATCGAAGCCGCGTCGGCCCGGAAGTGGATGGACGCGTCCAGCGGCAACGACATCGCCGCCAACCGCGACGCCGTCATGCAGCGCGGCCGCACCCAGGTCTGACCCCCCGCGAGCGGCCGTGTTTGTACGCCGACACGCCGCTCCAGGTGTACAAGAACGTCCCGCTCACCAGCGCTGAGCGGGACGTTTCTGTACGGAACCCTCGGTTTGTCGCGCGCAGACAGGCACGCTCGCGCATGGGGCACACTCGCGGTGGCGGGCCAGTCACGCCCAGCGGCCGGACAACGCGCGCCAGCCGACGAAGACGAGTCGCAGCACCAAAAATGTGCTGAGCCCGGACCAGATGCCGGCCAGGCCCCACCCGAAGGCCAGCGACAGCCAGATCAGGGGCAGGAAGCCGACGAGCCCGCTGATCAGGGTGGCGTTGCGCATGAACTTCGCGTCACCGGCGCCCAGCAGCACCCCGTCGAGGGCGAAAACGATTCCGGCGATGGGCAATTGGGCCACCATGAACCACCACGGGATGCCGATCTGGTCCCGCACCGCATGATCGGCGGTGAACACTGCCGGCAGCACGCCGGAGCCGAGTGCGAACACGGCCGCGAGCACCGTCGCCGCGGCGGCCGAGTAGACCGTCACGCGCCGTGCCACCGTCTTGGCGTGCGCCGGCTCCCCCGCGCCGAGGGCCGCGCCGACCAGCGACTGCGCCGCGATGGCCAGCGAATCCAGCACCAGCGCAAGGAAATTCCACAGCTGAAGCACCACCTGATGGGCGGCGACGGCGGCCGCACCGAACCGGGCCGCGACCGCGCCGGCAGATAGGAAACACACCTGGAACGCCAGGGACCGCAGCACCAGGTCGCGCCCCATGGTCAGTTGGGCGCGCAGCACGTCGGGCCGCAGCCGCAGCGAAACCCGTTCGGACAACAACGCATACCCGAAAAGCGCCGCGGCGAGCCACTGCCCCACGAGGTTCGCCACCGCCGAGCCCGTCAGGCCCAGCCGCGGCAATCCGAGCCACCCGAACACCAGCAGTGGACACAGCACCGCTGAAATACCCACGCCGACAAGCACATACCGCAGCGGTCGCACGGTGTCCTGCACGCCGCGCAGCCAGCCGTTGCCGGCCATCGACATCAGGATCGCCGGCACGGCCAGGATCGCCACGCGCAGCCACGGCAACGCGGTCTCGGCGATGCCGCCCCGCGAGCCGGCGATGGCCGTGAGCAGCAACGGGGCCAGCGCCTGCACCACGACGACGATCAGCACACCGAGTGCCAGCGCCAGCCACGTCGCCTGCACGCCCTCCCCGACCGCGCCGGCCCGGTCACCGGCGCCGAAACTCCGGGCCGACCGCGACGTCGTGCCGTACGACAAGAACGTCAGCTGCGACCCGACCAGACTCAGGATCAGTCCACCGACGGCCAGACCGGCCAAGGGCAGCGCGCCCAGCCGGCCGACGACGGCGGTGTCGAGCAGCAGGTAGATCGGCTCGGCGGCGAGCACCCCGAGGGCCGGGAAAGCCAACGCCGCGATCCGCCGGCCGGTGACCTCAGTGGTCATGATGCGCACCGTCGCGGCCGACGAGCGGCCCCGAAATGCCCGCAATTTACGGCGTGTCGGCGTACAAACACGGCCGCTCGCGGGATCAAGAAAGGGCGGCGACGAGGGCCGCGACGACGTCTTCGGTGGTTCCGGTCGGTGAGTAGCCCGCCGCGAACCGGTGGCCGCCGCCGCCGAAGGGACTCGCCAGCACCGACACGTCGACCGCGGTCTTGGCCCGCAGGGATACCGACCACTGCCCCGGCTCGATCTCCTTGAGCACCGCGGCCACCTCGGCCTCGGACGTGGTGCGCACGATGTCCACGATGCTCTCGACCTCTTCCGATCGGGCAGCCACGTATTCCTGGTGTGACACAACGGCATACACCAGGCCTTTGCCGCCGGCGGCATCGGGCACCAGGCACGCCGTCGACAGCACCCGGGACAGCATGGGCAGCCACGAATACGGGTGGGTGTCGAGCAGCGCGCGGCTGACGGCGGCGTTGTCGACGCCGATGTCCAGCAGCCGGGCCGCGAGCCGGTAGGCCCGCGGACTGGCCCAGCGGAACGACCCCGTGTCGGTGGTCAGCCCGGCGTACAGGCAGTGCGCCACCGGCAGCTCGATCGGCTTACCCCAGGCGTCCAGCAGCTCTGCCACCAGCATGGTGGTCGAATCAGCCGACGGGTCAACGTAATTCGCGGTGCCGAACAACCGATTCGAGGCGTGGTGATCGATCACCAGCACCTGCCGCCCGGGATCGGCCAGCTTGGCCAGCGACCCCAGGCGGTTGACGCTCGGGATGTCGACGGTGACCACCAGGTCGGCGTCGGGCCGCATCTGATCCGGCGGCACCAGCAGGTGCCCGCCGGGCAGGGTCTGCAGCGAGTCCGGCACGGTCGCAGGAGCGGCAAAGCCGACCTGCACATCCTTGCCGGCTTCGCTGAGCACCAATGCGAGCGCGAGGCCCGCCCCGATGGTGTCGGCGTCGGGGTAGACGTGGGCAACTACGCTGACGCTGTCGACCGCACCGAGCAGATCGGCCGCACCGCGCGCGTCAACCCGCGCGCCCTGCGGCCGAATCTCAGTCGTCGGTTCGATCGCCGTCACCTGCATCCTCGGAATCGCTGTCCCCCACCACACGGTACGGATCGGCGTCACCGGCGTGCTTGGCACCTTCGCGGATGCGCGCCACGTCCTCGTCCGCGGCGCGGGCCCGGGCCAGCAGCTCCTCCATCTTCAGAGCCGCATCGGGCACGGTGTCACGCTCGAAAGTCAGCGTCGGGGTGAACCGAACCCCGGTTCCCGCACCGACTTTCGAGCGCAGCGCACCCTTGGCCTTCTCGAGGGCAGCCGCGACACCGGCATAATCCGGCTCCTCGTCGAGGCTGGTCCCGATGACCGTGTAGTACAGCGTGGCGTCGTGCAGATCACCGGTCATCTTGGCATCGGTGATCGTCACGCCGTCGAGCCGCGGATCCTTGATCTCGTACTCGATCGCCGAAGCGACGATCGTCGAAATGCGCTTGGCCAATCGCTTGGCGCGTGCTGGATCCGCCACCTACGTCCGAGCCTTCTCGACGAGCTCGTACGTCTCGATGACGTCGCCTTCCTTGATGTCGTTGTAGGTCAGCGTCAGACCGCATTCGTAACCTTCGCGCACCTCGGTGGCGTCGTCCTTCTCACGCTTGAGCGAAGACACCGTGAGGTTCTCGGCGATGACGATGTTGTCGCGCAGCAGGCGGGCCTTGGCGTTACGCCGCATGATGCCCGACTGCACGAGGCAACCAGCGATGTTGCCGACCTTCGACGACCGGAAGATGGCGCGGATCTCGGCGCGGCCGAGCTCCTTCTCCTCGTAGACCGGCTTGAGCATGCCCTTGAGCGCGCTCTCGATCTCGTCGATGGCCTGGTAGATCACCGAGTAGTACCGGATCTCCACGCCTTCGCGGTTCGCCAGCTCCGTCGCCTTGCCCTCGGCACGCACGTTGAAGCCGATGATGATCGCATCCGACGCCGACGCCAGGTTGACGTTGGTCTCGGTGACGCCACCGACACCGCGGTCGATGACGCGCAGTTCCACCTCGTCGTCGATCTGGATGCCCATCAAGGCCTCCTCGAGCGCCTCGACGGTGCCCGAGTTGTCGCCCTTCAGGATCAGGTTCAGCTGGCTGGTTTCCTTCAGCGCCGAATCCAGGTCTTCCAGGCTGATGCGCTTGCGCGAGCGTGCGGCCAGCGCGTTGCGCTTGCGCGCGCTGCGCCGGTCGGCGATCTGGCGGGCGATGCGGTCCTCGTCGACAACCAGGAAGTTGTCGCCGGCGCCGGGCACCGAGGTGAAACCGATGACCTGGACCGGACGCGACGGGAACGCCTCTTCGACGTCCTCGCCATGCTCGTCGACCATGCGGCGGACGCGGCCGTAGGCGTCACCGGCGACCACCGAGTCACCGACGCGCAGCGTGCCGCGCTGCACCAGCACCGTGGCGACCGGGCCGCGACCGCGGTCCAGGTGCGCCTCGATGGCCACACCCTGGGCCTCCATGTCGGGGTTGGCCCGCAGGTCCAGCGAAGCGTCCGCGGTGAGCAGCACAGCTTCGAGCAGACCGTCGATGTTGGTGCCCTGCTTGGCCGAGATGTCCACGAACATGGTGTCGCCGCCGTAATCCTCGGCCACCAGGTTGTACTCGGTCAGCTGCGCCCGGATCTTCTGCGGATCCGCGCCTTCCTTGTCGATCTTGTTGACCGCCACCACGATCGGCACATCAGCGGCCTGCGCGTGGTTGATGGCCTCCACCGTCTGCGGCATGACGCCGTCGTCGGCGGCGACCACCAGGATCGCGATGTCGGTGGCCTTGGCACCACGGGCACGCATGGCGGTGAACGCCTCGTGACCCGGGGTGTCGATGAACGTCACCAGACGCTCGTTGCCGTCCAGCTCGGTCAGCACCTGGTAGGCGCCGATGTGCTGGGTGATGCCACCGGCCTCGCCCTCGCGGACGTTCGCCTTACGGATGGTGTCCAGCAGTCGCGTCTTACCGTGGTCGACGTGGCCCATGACGGTGACCACCGGCGGCCGGCTGGCCAGGTCGTCCTCGTCGCCGGCGTCCTCGCCGTAGGTGAGGTCGAACGACTCGAGCAGCTCGCGGTCCTCGTCCTCCGGGGACACGACCTGCACGACGTAGTTCATCTCGCTGCCCAGCAGCTCCAGGGTGTCGTCACCCACCGACTGGGTGGCGGTCACCATCTCGCCCAGGTTGAACAGCGCCTGCACCAGCGAAGCCGGGTTGGCGTTGATCTTCTCGGCGAAGTCGCTCAGCGACGCGCCGCGAGCGAGGCGGATGACCTCGCCGTTGCCGTGCGGCAACCGCACGCCACCGACGATCGGGGCCTGCATGTTCTCGTATTCGGCGCGTTTTGCGCGCTTCGACTTACGGCCACGACGGGGCGCGCCACCGGGACGCCCGAAGGCACCCGCGGCACCGCCGCGCTGACCGGGACGACCGCCGCCGCCACCGGGACCACCGCCACCGGGAGCGCCGCCGCCACCGGGACGACCGCGGAAGCCACCACCGGCACCGGCACCTGCGCCGCCGCCGGCGCCACCGCCGCGGTAGTTACCGCCGCCACCGGCACCGCCGGGACGAGGGCCACCACCGGGACGCGGACCGCCACCGGGGCCAGGACGCGGACCACCCGGACGACCGACGGCACCCGGACGGGCCCCCGGCGGACGCGGGGGCATGTTGCCCGGCGTGACACCCGGACGCGGGCCGCCGCCAGGACGGGGACCGCCGGCGCCGGGACCCGGACGCGGGCCACCGGGACCGGGAGCCGGACGCGGGGCCGGGCGCTCGACCGGCTGCTGCGAAGAGAAGGGGTTGTTGCCGACACGCGGAGCCCGCGGAGCGGGCTTGGGTGCGCCGGGACGCGGACCCGGGGTCGCGCCCGGGGTGGCCGGACGCGGCTGAGCCGGGGTGGCCGGGGCCGCGGACGCTGCCGGAGCGGCGGGCGCTGCGGGAGCCGGAGCCGGGGCCTGCGGAGCCGCGGGGCGGGGTGCGCCGGGCTTGGGGCCACCGGCGGCGGGAGCTGCCGGTGCTGCGGGTGCCGGAGCTGCTGCGGCCGGAGCTGCCGGCGCCGGCGCGGCGGGTGCCGCGGCGGGAGCCGGCTTGGGTGCGCCGGGCTTCGGGGCACCCGACGGCCTGGCCGCGGGGGCGGCCGGTGCCTCGGACTTGGCGGGCTTGCCGCCGCCGAATGCCTCGCGCAACCGGCGGGCCACAGGGGCCTCGACGGTCGACGATGCTGATTTGACGAATTCGCCCTGTTCGCTCAGTCGGGCGAGCACTTCCTTGCTGGTGACACCGAGTTCTTTGGCCAACTCGTGTACGCGTGCCTTACCTGCTGCCACTTCTCTCCTCGTCGTGAGGCGTCAGCGGTGGGTAGGCCGCGCCTCGGTTTAGCTATGACGCATGGTCATCGGGACTTCACGGTGTGCTCATGTTCTTCGCTACCTGTTCTGTTGCTGTGGCGTTCCGGGTCCGTCAGGCCGGTAAGGCACTGAAGAACTCTTCGACCGCAGAGGTGTCCGGCGAACCGGTGATGCGCAACGCTCGGGCGAATGCTCGCCGCCGAACTGCCGCGTTGAGGCACTGCTGAACCGGGTGCAACCACGCACCCCGACCCGGCAGGTTACCCGCTGAATCGACCGAGACGGCGCATTTACCGTTCCCGTCGCGTACAGCGGCCACTCGAAGCAAGTCGACGGCCAGCTCTCGTTTCCGGCAGCCGATGCAGGTACGCACCGGAGCTGTCGGAGTCTCGCGCTGGATCACAGTGCAGTCTACCGTCTCGGGGCCCTTGAACTTCAATCGCGGTCGCGGCCCCGACACGCCGCCGGTAACTGCGGGTTTTCGCCTCAGCGATCGTGGCCGCTGCTGCGGCCTCCCGGGGCTGCCGGCGCGCCCTGACCGTCGGCGTCGCTGCGGATGTCGATGCGCCAACCGGTGAGTCGCGCCGCCAGGCGGGCGTTCTGGCCCTCCTTGCCGATCGCCAGCGACAACTGGAAGTCGGGCACCACGACCCGCGCCGCGCGCTGCGCCTCGTCGATCACCGTCACCGACACGACCTTGGCCGGCGACAGCGCGTTCGCGACGAACTTCGCCGGGTCCTCGTCGTAGTCGATGATGTCGATCTTCTCGCCCGAGAGCTCGCTCATCACGTTGCGCACGCGCTGACCCATCGGGCCGATGCACGCACCCTTGGCGTTGAGCCCCGGCACCCGCGACGCGACGGCGATTTTGGACCGGTGCCCGGCCTCGCGGGCCACCGCGACGATCTCGACCGACTCGTCGGCGATCTCGGGGACCTCGAGCGAGAAGAGCTTGCGGACCAGGTTGGGGTGCGTCCGCGACAGCGTGATGACGGGTTCGCGTGCGCCACGGGTGACCCCGACGACGTAGCAGCGCACGCGGTCGCCGTGCACGTAGCTCTCCCCCGGCACCTGCTCGGCGGCCGGGATGACGCCCTCGGACCCCTTGGCCTCGGTACCGACCCGCACCACCACGAGGCCGCGGGCGTTGGCCCGGGCGTCGCGCTGGATCACGCCGGCGACAATGTCGCCCTCACGCGCCGAGAACTCGCCGTAGTTCTTCTCGTTCTCCGCGTCGCGCAACCGCTGCAGGATGACCTGACGCGCGGTGGTCGCCGCGATGCGGCCGAATCCCTCGGGGGTGTCGTCCCACTCGTGGATGACGGTCCCGTCGGTGTCGGTCTGGCGGGCGATCACCCGCACGATGCCCGACTTGCGGTCGATGTCGATGTACGCGTCGGGCTCGTGCCCGTCGGTGTGGCGGTACGCGGTCAGCAGCGCCGTCTTGATGGTGTCGACGACGACGTCGACGCTGATTCCTTTGTCCGCCTCGATGGCATGTAGTGCCGCCATGTCGATGTTCATCCGTCGGCCCCCTCTCCGGTCATACCCGCCAGCTCCAGTTCCCGGCGATTGGGTGGTGAAAATTCAACCTGTACAACAGCTTTCGTAATGTCCGCGAGCGCGACGGTCGTCACCGACAGCACTCCGCGGTTGGCGACGACCAGTTGGATCGCGCTGCCGTCGTGCTCGCCCAGCCGGCCCGTCAGCGACGTGCCGTCGGCCAGGGTCAGCTCGACCTTGCGACCACGGGCGCGGCGGTAGTGCCGCTCCGCGGTCAGTGGACGCTCCACGCCGGGCGAGGTGACCTCCAGCACATACGGCTCGGATTCCGCGGTCACCTGGTCCAGCAGTTCGGATGCGACGCGCGAGAGATCGGCGACCGCATCGAGGTCCAGACCCGAGTCACCGTCGGCCACCACGACGATGCGCGGCGGCCGTGCGGCAGCGTCCACCCGCACATCTTCGATGTCGTATCCGGCGTCCGCAAAAGCACTGCTGAGCAGCTCAAGCACCTGGCCTGTGGTCGGTAACCGACTGGGTTGCAGCGGTCGTTCCGGCGTGTCCCGGGCCACGGCGAGCTCCTCATCTTGAGTTGTGCGGACAGGGCCCCCAGAAGGGTGAACCCGGTAACAACGATACGCCAGCAGCGCATGGCCGAATGGCAATCGCGACCGCGGCACCGGAGAACATCCGGCGCCGCGGTGCCGGGAAGGCGCTGTCGGCAATGGCAGGATGTGGCTGTGCCGCACACCGAAACCACCGTCAGCCGACGGCGTGTCCTGTTGGGCACGGCGGCACTTGCGCTGCTCGGCGGCGCGGCGTCGGCCTGCGGATCGGCACCGCAGCGTGATCCCGCCCTGGACATCCTGACCGCCGAACTCGACCGCGCCCGCCGCGACAGTCAACTGGCCGCCTCCGCCGCCACCGGCGTGCCGCCGCAGTCGGCGCCGGCGCTCACGTCCGTCGCGGCGCTGCGGGACGCACATGCCCGCGCACTGTCCGACGAACTGACCCGGATGGGCAGCCCGCCGCCCGCCGCACCGTCGTCCACCACCGAGACGTCACCCACCACGAGTGCGGCGACGACGCCTGGCGCCACCCCCGCACCCGCGCCCCCGGCACCGCAGGAAGTCGTGGCGGCGCTGGAGCAGGCCGCCGACAGCGCGGGCCGCGCCGCGGCCGGCCAATCTGGTTACCGGGCCGGGCTGCTGGCCTCGATCGCCGCCGCGTGCACCGCGGCACACACCGTCACCCTCGCCGGACAGGCCGCGCCATGACCAGCCCGCAACCGACCCCGACCCGCCCGGGCAGCGCCGCCGACGCTGCGCTGTACGACGCGATCGCCACCGAGCACGGCACCATCTACGGCTATGGCCTGGTGTCGGCGCACACCACGCCGGACGTCAACGATCTGGTGGCCGAGGCCATGGCCAAGCACCGGGCCAACCGCGAAGCCGGTATCACCGCGCTGGCCGGTCGATCGGTGCCGGCTCCGCTGCCGGCCGCGGGCTATCAGCTGCCCATCGACGCGAACAACCCCGCCGACGCGAGCAAGCTGGCACTGCAGATGGAAGAGGACACCGCCGTCGCCTGGCGCGCGGTGGCCGAGCAGGCCACCACCACCGAAGACCGGACCCTCGCCGTCAAGGCCCTCACCGATTGCGCGGTGCTGGCCGCCCGGTGGCGCGCGGCCCTCGGCGTGACGCCGGCCGTCGTGGCGTTCCCCGGCGGCGCCGAGCAGTCCTAGCCGTCAACGCCGCGGATTGCAGTCACCTGGTGACTGCAATCCGCGGCGTAAGTGGTTATCCACAGGCCGGCGACCAGGAGACTGGTCCGGACAGCGTCGATCGGCCAGCATCGATCGCGTGGACATCGATGAAGTGGTTCGCCAGCAGGCGGGCGTCATTTCGCGTCGCCAAGTCATCGATGCCGGGCTGCAGGACCACCACATCCGACGACTGCTCAGGCGTAACGAATGGGCACGGGTCCACCCCGGCGTTTACATCGACCACACCGGACCTCTGACCTGGCTGCAACGTGCGTGGGCTGCGGTTCTTTACGCGGCGCCGGCCGCATTGTGTCTCGAGTCCGCCTTGACGATCGAAGGCCCGCTGATCCATGTCGCAGTCTCGCGCCATCGGGCCAAGCTGGTCGAACCGGAAGGAGTACGTATCCACCACGTCGACCACCTGGACGGCCGGGTGCTGTGGAACGTGGGGCCGCCACGGTTGCGGTACGAGGAAGCCGCGCTTGACGTTGCTTCCCGCGCAACGGGTTTGGATGCCGTCGCGGTGTTGGCCGATGCCTGCCAGTCGCGGCGCACCACGGCAGACCGTCTTTTGCGAGTCCTCGATGCCCGCCAACGCATACGCGGTCGGCGGTGGCTGCGCGCAGTTCTGGTCGACATTGCCGAAGGAACTTGCTCAGTTCTCGAATACGGATACCGCAATCGCATCGAGCGAGCGCATGGCCTGCCTCGGGCCAAGCGGCAGACCCGCTCCGTCTCCTCGGCCGGCGTGGTCTACCGCGACACCGAATACGCGGAACGGCTCGTTGTCGAACTCGACGGCCGCCTGTTTCACGACTCGGCATGCGCACGGAACAAAGATTTCGAGCGCGACCTCGATGCCGCGGTCGATGGCCGGGCAACCGTCCGGCTCACCTATCAACAGGTGTTCGACCGATCGTGTCAGACTGCCGCCAAGATCGCTCAGGTGATGCGACAGCATGGGATCGGCGTCAGTGGCCATGCCTGTGGGCCGGGATGCGAATACACCCGCCTCTATCTGGCAGCCTGACCCCGTCATACGTCAACGCCGCGGATTGCAGTCACCTGGTGACTGCAATCCGCGGCGTTGACGACTACCCCGCCAGCGCAGCCGTGATGGCAGCCGCGGCGCCGTCGACCGGCACCTCGGTCTTCTCGCCGGTGAACCGGTTGCGCAGCTCGACGGTGCCGTCGGCCCAGCCGCGGCCGACCACGACGATCCACGGCACGCCCAGCAGCTCGGCGTCCTTGAACTTCACACCCGGCGAGGAGGTGCGGTCGTCGAGCAACACGTCGAGGCCGAGCCGGTCGAGTTCCCCGGCCAGCTCGGTCGCGCCGGTGCGCGCTTCGGCGTCCTTGTTGGCGATGACGAGGTGCACATCAAAGGGTGCGACGGCTTTCGGCCAGCGCAGGCCGAGCTCGTCGTGGTGCTGCTCGGCGATCACCGCGACCATGCGCGAGACGCCGATGCCGTAGGAGCCCATGGTCAGGCGGACGGGCTTGCCGTTCTCGCCGAGGACGTCGGCGCTGAAGGCGTCGGTGTACTTGCGGCCGAGCTGGAAGACGTGCCCGATCTCGATACCGCGCGCCGAGACCAGCGGGCCGGCGCCGTCGGGTGACATGTCGCCGTCACGGACGTCGGCGACGTCAATGGTCCCGTCGGCGACGAAGTCGCGGCCGGCCACCATGCCGACGATGTGCTTGTTGGGCGCGTCAGCGCCGGTGATCCACGACGAACCGTCGACGATGCGCGGGTCCACCAGGAATCGAATGCCGTTCTCCAGCAAGGCTTTCGGACCCACGTAGCCCTTCACGAGGAACGGGTTGGCGGCGAAGTCGGCGTCGTCGAGCAGCGCGTACTCGGCGGGCTCGAGCGCCGCGGCCAGGCGCTTTTCGTCGATCTCACGGTCGCCGGGCACGCCGATGCCCAGCAGTTCCCACTCGCCGCCCGGCTGGCGCACCTTCAGCAGCACGTTCTTCAATGTGTCGGCGGCGGTGATCTCGCGGCCGAGGTCAACGGTGTTGGCCCACTCGACCAGGGTGGCGATGGTCGGGGCGTCCGGCGTGTCGTAGACGACGGCCTCGGGCTGGCCCTCGATCGGCAGCGAATCGGGCACCGCGGTGACGACGGCTTCGACGTTGGCCGCGTAGCCGGACTGCAGGCAGCGCACGAAGGTGTCCTCACCGACCTCGCTCTCGGCCAGGAACTCCTCGGAGGCACTGCCCCCCATGGCGCCCGACACCGCGGACACGATGACGTACTTGACCGCCAGCCGGTCGAAGATGCGCTGGTAGGCCTCGCGGTGGGCGTGGTAGGCGTCCTTGAGTCCGCTGTCGTCGATGTCGAACGAGTACGAGTCCTTCATGATGAACTCGCGGCCACGGAGGATGCCGGCACGCGGGCGGGCCTCGTCGCGGTACTTGGTCTGGATTTGGTACAGCCGCAGCGGGAAGTCCTTGTATGACGAGTACTCACCCTTGACCGTCAGGGTGAACATCTCCTCGTGGGTGGGCCCCAGCAGGTAGTCGTTCTTGCGGCGGTCCTGCAGGCGAAACAGGTTGTCGCCGTACTCGGTCCAGCGGTCGGTGGCCTCGTAGGGGGCCCGCGGCAGCAGCGCCGGGAAGAGGATCTCCTGTGCGCCGATGGCGTTCATCTCGCTGCGGATGACGTCCTCGATCTTGCGCAGCACCTTCAGGCCCAGTGGCAGCCAGCTGTACAGGCCGGGCGCGATCGGGCGGACGTAGCCGGCCCGGATCAGCAGCTTGTGGCTCGGCACTTCGGCGTCGGCGGGGTCGTCGCGCAGCGTGCGCAGGAACAGCTCGGACATGCGGGTGATCACGGGTGGCCAGCTTAATCGCGGCCCTGCCAGGTGCAGACACACACCTCATTGCCTTCGGCGTCGGCGAGCACCCAGAACGCGGGTGCCGCCCGATCACTGAGCAGCACCCCGCCCGCCGCCAGTGCCGCCGCGATGCGTGCGGACGCCCGGTCGTGCGGGACGTCGACGTCGAGGTGAATGCGGTTGCGTTGCGGCCGTGGCACATCCATCTGCTGGAACCACAGGGCGGGGCCACGGCCGGCGGGATCGACGAGTCCCCCGCTCAGATCCGACGGCCCCGCTTCGTCGACGTAGCCGGTGACGGCCTTCCAGAACGGGCGCACCGCGGGGATGTCCATGGCGTCGATCGCGATCTCGATCGCCTGTACCGCGACGTCGCCCGGCGTGGTCGCCGCGCCGCGCTCGGCGAGTGATTCAGAGATGCGGCGTGCCAGCGCGATGTCGTGCGCGGTGACCCCGTCGGCCGAGCGCAGCCGCATGACGATCCGGTCGGCGCGAACGTCGACCGTCAAGTGGCCCTGCGCCTCTGGGCCGGTCTCCTCGACCACCGCGGCCGCGAGCGCCGCCGCCGCGCCCAAGCCAACCACCGGCACCTCCGTGTAGACGGCACCGAGCACCAGGCGCCACCCCAGCGGATTTACCGCATCCGAAATCTCCTGCCGCAGCATCATGATTCGGCCCCCGCGACCATGTCGAACCCCCCTGGCGGTCATGCCTCATGCATAGCACTGCGGCGCGTCCGACGTGCTCAGAGCAGTGCTTTGTTCACCACCTGCTCGTATGCGGTCTTGTCCGCCACGCTGACCGTCGGGCCGAACTGCAGGACGATGTTCATCGCCTGGAACGTGCCCGGCGTCGCTCCCGCATACCCTTCGGCAGCGCCGGTCGTGGAGAACACCAGCACCGTCACGGTGTCGGTCTCGATGGCCTCGATGCACTTGATGTCGGGGCATTTCTGCTTGGCCACATCCCGCGGGTGGGCCACCGGCAGTCCCGCGGCACCCATGTCCCGCACCACGGCCTGCGCGGTGACGGTGTTGAGGATCGGGGCGCCCGTCAGCGCACCGGCCTGTGGCCCGGGAGCCGGCGGGCGCTGGCACCCGGTGATCACCGTCGCGGCGAGCACAGCCGCCACGATCACAGCTCGGGCTCGCATTGCAGTCATGCACCATCAATAGCAGCGCAACCTGGAGCGCGGGCCACCGGGCGACGAAGCAGACGGCCCTTACAGCGTCGGGACGGCGTGCGAGCCGGCCGGTGCCGCGGCTCCCGGCGTGCGCAGCTTGCCTGCCACCCACGGAAGCGAATCCGCGAAGGCCTCGTTGGCGAAGCCCCAGTCGTGCAGGCCGAGCAGGGCCCGGATGTCGGCGTTGATGCCGTGCTGCTGGGCGATTTCGCACAAGGTGCCGGCCGCGATGTCCTGGCCCTCCGGATTCGCGCGCGCATCGCGCGGCACACCGGGGCCGGGTGCGTGGCAGGCCGCGACGGTGCCGGGGATCTCGAACAACCCGGAGATGCCGTGGTACCGGCCGTACTGCCGCATCACGGTGCTCGGATCGAACTCGGCCCATTTGGCCGCGTCACCCCCGTAGAGCTTGGCGATGGTCTGGTCCTTGCTGCCGATGTTCGGGCTCAGGTCCCCGGCGATGTCGACGAACGCGCTGAACAGGTTGGGATGGCGCGTCGTGAGCTGCACCGCGCAGGTGCCGCCCATGGACCAGCCGACGATGCCCCACTTCTCCGGCTCGGGACTGACGCCGAAGTTCGAGATGAGATACGGAACGACCTCTTTGGTCAGGTGGACCGACGAATTGCCGTGGCTGCCGTTGACGCATTCGGTGTCGTTGTTGAACGAGCCGGTGGCGTCGGCGAAGACGAACACCGGCGCCTCACCGCCGTGGGCCGCCGCGTAGTTGTCGATCGTGGCCTTGGCGTTGCCCGCCCAGATCCAGTCCGCCGGGGTGTTCAGCTGCGAGCCGATCATCATCACCGTCGGCAGCTGCGGCGGCGGATTGCTCGCGAACCATGCCGGTGGCAGGTAGACGAGTTCGGCGCGGTGCGTGAAGTTCGATTCCTGCGAGGTGGTCACGATGGGCACCACGACACCGCGCGGCGGCCGGATGCCTTTGAGCTGCATGGCCGTGACCGTCCAGCGGTCCACCTCGTCGGGCACCTTGCCGACGGTGAACTTGTGCCACGCCACGTACGCGGTCGGGAAGTACCCGACCCAGACATTCATCATCAGCAGCGCGCAGAGTGCGCACAGGGGCACCGCGAGCAGGGCCACCCCGCGGCGCCGCCAGGGGGATCCGCGCCAGCCGAGGATCAGGACCGTGGCGGCGAACCCGCCGAGCGCCGTCCAGATCCACAGCAGTACCGGGGCCGGGTCGCCGGCGATACCGAGCGAAGTGATGTACCAGTACAGACCGGCCGCGCACGCGACGCCGACCGCGAGTGCCCACGGCAGCCGGCTGATGCTCCACTGCCGCGACCGTCGCCCGACCGCACAGCACAGTGCCGCGAAAGTCAGTAGCTGGATCAGAAACGGAAGCCACCCATGCGTCAGCGACGCATGGGTGACGAACGAAGGCACGCCGATCCTCCAGGAAGCTACGTCGAGATCGAGCTACAGCTCGCCGGCGTCCAGCGCTTCCTTGGTGTCCTGCGCCGCCGCAACCTCGTCGGCGGTGTAGGTGATGAACAGCGACACCACGCCGACGATCACCGCCACCGCAGCGACCCAGAGCAGGCCGTAGGTGTAACCGTGGTCGAGTGCCGTGTGCTGCGCGGCGTTCATCTTGGCGACCGGACCGGTGGTCCCGCCGAGGTACAGCGTGCGCGACGTGATGACGGCCTGGATGACGGCCAGCACGACCGGCCCACCCAGGTTCTGCAGCATCAGCGCGATGGCCGACAGCGGACCGATGTCGCTCAGCGCGACGCCGGCGATGGCCGAGACGGTCAGCGGCACCACGATCATGCCGATACCGAAACCACCGACGGTGATCGGGATGACGAGGTTCGGGAAGTACGGGATACCGCCGTTGAGGGTGGACCCGTAGATCATCGCGGCGAGCACCAGGATGCCGCCGGCGATCACCAGCACGCGCGGCGAGAACATCGCCACCAGCTGCGACGACAGGCCCAGACCGATGCCGAGCGCGATGACGAACGGGATGAAGCCGATGCCGGCCTTCAGCGCGCTGTAGCCCATGATGTCCTGCACGTACAGGCCGATCAGGACGGTCAGCGTGAACATCACGCCACCGGCGAGGAAGACCGCGGCGAAGGTGGCCACGCGGTTGCGGTCCCGGAACAGGCTGAACGGCACGACGGGGTGCTCGGCGCTGCGCTCGACGAACAGGAACGCCAGGAACAGCACGGCCGCCGCGGCGCCGGAGCCCAGCGTCAGCGGGGACAGCCAGCCCTTCTCCGGCCCCATCGAGAAGCCGAACACCGCCGCGGTGCAGGCCAGGGTCGCCAGGATGGCGCCGGCCGCGTCGAGCTTCATGCGCTCGCGGGACGTCTCGGTCAGCGTGGTGCGGGCCAGGTAGATCATGACGAGGCCGATCGGCACGTTCACCAGGAACGCGTAGCGCCACGAGAACACCGTCAGCGCGCCGCCGACGACGAGGCCCATCACCGAGCCGACGCCGGTCATGGCCGCGAAGATCGCGGTGGCGGCGTTTCGGGCCGGACCCTTCGGGAAGGTGGTGGCGACGAGCGCCAGGCCGGTCGGCGAGGCGATCGCCGAACCGACACCCTGCAGCAGCCGGGCGATGACCAGGGTCGTCTCGTCCCACGCGACACCGCACAGGATGGAAGCGATGGTGAAGAGCGCGACACCGACGATGAAGGTGCGCTTGCGGCCGATGGTGTCGCCGAGGCGGCCACCGAGCAGCATCAGACCACCGAACGTCAGCACATAAGCGGTGATCACCCAGCTGCGGCCGGCATCGGAAAGCCCGAGCTCGTCCTGAATCTTAGGAAGGGCAACGATGGCGACGGTGCTGTCCATCGTGGCCAGCAGCTGCATGCCACCGATGGCGATGACCGCGGAAAGAAAGCGGGGGGACGGAAGCCAAGCTGGATACCAGCTCTTTCGTTCGTCCTCGGTCTGCCCCACGTGAATCGTGAGCGGTTCGCGGCGGCTGTGTGCCATGGCGGTGCGCTCAGCGTCGTTGAGAGCCGTCATGGAAAGCTACCTTACAGTAATCTTAAGATTTCTTTAACCCTGCGAAGGCCGCGACGTCCCCGATCACGATGATCGCGGGGGGCCGGATGCCCTCCGAACGGATGTCCTCCGCCGCGTCGGCAAGCGTGGTCTGCAGCGTCTGCTGTGCCGCCGTCGTCCCGTGTTGAACCACCAGCACCGGTGTTTCCGCAGGTCGGCCCCCTTGCAGCAGAACCTTCGCGAAAAGCTCGATGCGCTCGACGGCCATCAGCAGCACGATCGTGCCGCGCATCGCGGCCAGTGCGTCCCAATTCACTAACGATTCCGGGTGCCCGGGCGCGACGTGGCCGCTGACCACCACGAATTCGTGCGTCACGGCCCGGTGGGTGACGGGAACGCCGGCCAGGGCCGGAACCGCTATGGCGCTGGTCACACCGGGTACGACGGTGACCGGAATGCCGGCGTCGGCGCATGCCAGCACCTCTTCATAGCCGCGCGCGAAGACGAACGGGTCACCGCCTTTGAGCCGGACCACGAACTTGCCCTCCTTGGCCCGGTCGATCAGGACGGCGTTGATCGCGTCCTGGGCCATCGCCCGGCCGTACGGAATCTTGGCGGCATCGATCACCTCGACGTGCGGGCCGAGTTCGGCGAGCAGCTCCTGCGGGGCCAGCCGGTCGGCCACCACCACGTCGGCGTGGGCCAGCAGCCGGCGACCGCGGACGGTGATCAGCTCGGGGTCCCCCGGGCCACCGCCGACGAGGGCCACACCGCGGTAGCTGTCGGGTTCGGCGGCGTCGCCGATGGCGCCGCGCTGCAGCGCCTCGTGGATGGCGGTGCGCAGCGCCGCCGAGCGCCGGTGCTCGCCGCCGGCCAGCACACCGACCGTCAGCCCGTCGTATTCGAAGGACGCCGGGGTCACCGCCGACCCTTCCTGGCCGGCGTCGGCGCGGACGCAGAAGATGCGGCGGCGGTCGGCTTCCGCGGCCACCGCGGCGTTGACGGCGTCGTCGTCGGTCGCGGCCAGGACGTACCAGGCACCGTCGAGATCGTCGGTCTGGAATTCCCGCGAGATGAAGGTGATGCCGGTGCCGTCGGGGTTGTCGACGAGTGCTTCGACCACCGGGGTGGCAGCGGGCGCCACGACGTGGACGTCGGCGCCGCTGGCGATCAGCAGCGGCAGGCGGCGCTGGGCGACGCTGCCGCCACCCACGACCACGACCTTCTTGCCGGACAGATGCAGCCCCACGAGGTAGGCATGCTGGGACGTCATTTTGCTCCTCGCGTGCGCAGTATCACTCGGCGAGTTTAGTTGCCGCCGATACGAACCGACGCACCGAGTGCGGATGCGCGGCCGGATGGGTGTGCAGGTAGCCCGCGTGCACGCCGCCGCGGACGGCCCCGTCGTGCACGGTGGCCTGCCCAGCGCCCCGGAAAACCCAAGCCGGCGGCTGCTGCTCGGCGAATTCGACTGTGGTGCGGTGAAATTCGTGGCCGGTGACGCGCTCCCCCGCGGCGTGCATGCTGGAGTCGACCGTTGCCACGGCATCGCGGTAGCCCAGTGTCAGCCGTTCGGTGAAGCGCGCCGAGCCGGACAGCACGCCACACATTGGGTGCCCGTCGAGGTCGTCGACGAGGTACGTGAGCCCGGCACACTCGGCATGCACCGGCGCGCCGGAGGCCGCCAGCGCGGCAATCTGTTCGCGGACAACGGCATTGGCCGACAGTTCCGCGGTGAACTGCTCGGGGAAACCACCGGGTATGACGAGCGCCTGCGTGCCATCCGGCAGCGGGTCGCTGAGTGGGTCGAAGGCCACGACCTCGGCGCCGGCCATCTCGAGCAGCTCGGCGTGCTCGGCGTACCCGAAACTGAAGGCCTTGCCGGCGGCGAGCGCGACCGTTGCGGCCGGACCGGACTCCAGCTCAGGAGCCCACTGCGGTTCAAGAGTGCCGATCCCGGCACACCGGGCCACCGCCTCGATGTCGACGTGGCGGGCGACGAGCTCGGTCATGACGTCGACGGCCTCGTGCGCCCGGCGGCCGTGTTCGACGGCGGTGACCAGACCGAGATGCCGCGACGGAATCTCCAGCCCGCTGTTGCGCGGGATGGCGCCGAACACCGGGACGCCCGCCTGCTCGCAGGCCTGCCGCAAGACCTCCTCGTGCCGCGGCGAGCCGACCTTGTTGAGGATCACCCCGGCGATCCGCACAGCTCGGTCGAACGTCGAAAAGCCGTGCAGCAGAGCGGCAATGCTCTGGCTCTGTCCCCGGGCATCGACGACCAGCACCACCGGCGCGCCGAGCAGCCCGGCGACGTGGGCGGTCGACCCGGGCGCCGGCGACATCGCCTGCTCGGTGATGCGGCCGTCGAACAGGCCCATGACGCCCTCGATGACGGTGACGTCGGCGCCCGCACTGCCGTGCCGGTAGAGCGGACCGATCAGTTCGGCGCCGACGAGGACCGGGTCCAGGTTGCGGCCCGGCCGGCCGGTGGCCAGTGCGTGATAGCCCGGATCGATGAAGTCGGGGCCGACCTTCGCGGCGCTCACCGTGTGGCCGGCGCGGCGCAGGGCACCCATCAGGCCGGTGGCCACGGTGGTCTTGCCGCTACCCGACGCCGGCGCCGCGATCACGACCGCCGGGACGGGATTCGTGGTCACTTCGTCCCCGCGGGAGAACTCACCATTCGATGCCGCGCTGGCCCTTGCGGCCCGCGTCCATCGGGTGCTTGACCTTGGTCATCTCGGTCACCAGGTCGGCGGCGTCGAGGAGCTGCGGCGGGGCGTCGCGGCCGGTGATGACGACGTGTTGGGTGCCGGGACGCCGGGTCAGCGTCGACACCACCTCATCGATGTCGAGCCAGCCCCACTTGAGCGGGTAGGTGAACTCGTCCAGTACGTAGAAGTCGTGCTGCTCGGCGGCCAGCCGCCGCGAGATCTCGGCCCAGCCTTCGACGGCCGCAGCGGCATGGTCCTCGTCGGAGCCCTGCCGGCGCGTCCACGACCAGCCCGAGCCCATCTTGTGCCACTGCACCGGTCCCCCGACGCCCTGCTCGTCGTGCAGGCGGCCGAGCGTCTGGAATGCCGCTTCCTCGCCGACCTTCCACTTGGCGCTCTTGACGAACTGGAACACCGCGACGTCGAAGCCCTGGTTCCAGGCGCGCAGTGCCATCCCGAAGGCGGCGGTGGACTTTCCCTTGCCCGGGCCGGTGTGCACGGCCAGGATCGGCGCGTTGCGGCGCGCCCTGGTGGTCAGTCCGTCGTTGGGGACGACGAGCGGTTGTCCTTGTGGCATAACAGTTTCCTTACGCGGCGGCTTGCCCGGCCCGGACCACACGGGCCAGGTTGTCGGCGCGCAGCTGCGCCAGTTGCACGGCGGGCGCACCGAGCTGGCCGGCCAACTGCTGCGCCAATCCCAGTCGAATATAGGAGGTTTCGCAATCGACGACGACGGCGGCTGCGCCCTCGGCGACGAGGAGGCCGGCGGCGGTCCGGGTCCGGCCGAGTGGATCGGGGCCACCCGTGGCGCGGCCGTCGGTCAGCACGACCACCAGCGGACGACGGGCCCGGTCCCGGGTCTTCTCGCGCAGCACCACATCCCGCGCGGCCAGAAGCCCTTGCGCCAGCGGAGTTTTCCCGCCGGTGTCGAAACGGGCCAGGCGCCGGCTCGCGATGTGCACCGACGACGTCGGCGGCAACAGCAGGGCGGCCTCGGCGCCGCGGAAGGTGACGACGGCGACCTTGTCGCGGCGTTGGTAGGCATCACGCAGCAGGGACAGCGTCGCGCCACTGACCGCGGACATGCGGTCCCGCGCGGCCATGGAGCCCGACGCGTCGACCACGAAGATCACCAGATTGCCTTCGCGCCCTTCGCGAATCGCGTGGCGGACGTCGGTGGGGGCCACCTGCAGGCGTCCGGCCTGTGGCCTGCGGTCGGCCGCGGCGAGCAGCGTGCCGAACACATGCACGCCGTGTCCGGCCTGGGCGTCGTCAGTCGCCGAGATCGGGGTGCCGGTGCGGTTGCGCGCCCGCGACCGCCGGCCGGGAGCGCCCTCCCCCACGCCGGGCACCACCAGCGCCCGGGTCCGGAACGTCGCCGACGGCGGCGCACTGGGCCGCGACGCACTGCCGGGCCCGGCCGAGTTTCCTTGCGGCGCCGCCTCTTCCGAGCTGTCCGCGGAGACGCCGCCGCCCGGCGGATCGGATTCGGGATCCGGCTCCGGCTGAGATTGCGCTTCGGCTTCGGCCTGCGCCATGGCGTCGTCGAGCTGCTGCGGGTCCAGGCCCGGGTCGTCGAAGGGGTCGCGACGGCGCCGGTGCGGCAGCGCGAGTTCCGCGGCGACCCGGACGTCCTCCGCATCCACCGCGGACGCGCCGCGCCAGGCGGCGTGGGCGACGGCCGTGCGGGCCACCACCAGGTCGGCACGCATGCCGTCGACGTCGAACGCCGCGCACAGCGCCGCGATCCGGCGCAACTCGTTGTCCGGCAACGACACCGACGCCACCGCGGCACGGGCCTTGGCGATCCGGCCGGCCAGCTCGGCGTCATCAACGGCGTACCGCTCGGCGAAACCGGCCGGGTCGGCCTCGTAGGACATGCGGCGCCGGATCACCTCGACCCGGACGTCGACGTCCCGGGAGGCGTAGACGTCGACGGTCAATCCGAAACGGTCGAGCAGCTGCGGACGCAGCTCCCCCTCCTCTGGATTCATGGTGCCCACCAACATGAATCGGGCCTCGTGCGAATGCGAGACGCCATCACGCTCGATGTGCACCCGACCCATGGCAGCGGCATCCAGCAGCACGTCGACCAGGTGGTCGTGCAGCAGGTTCACCTCGTCGACGTACAGGACGCCGCCGTGCGCGCGGGCCAGCAGGCCGGGCGAGAAGGCGTGTTCGCCGTCGCGCAGCACCTTCTGCAGGTCGATCGACCCGACCACGCGGTCCTCGGTCGCGCCGATCGGCAGCTCCACCAGTCGGGCGTCGGCGTCCACGGCGGCCAGTACCTTGGCCAGACCACGCACCGCGGTCGATTTCGCGGTGCCCTTCTCGCCGCGGATCAGCACGCCGCCGATATCGGGACGCACCGCGCACAGGATGAGCGCCAGCCGGAGCTGGTCCTGGCCCACCAGCGCGCTGAACGGATAGGTCACTACTGCTGCCCCGCTCCCAGACCTGGTCTGATCATCGGCACATGCGGTATGCCGTCCTCCAGAAATTCTTCACCGTCGCGGACGAATCCGTGGCGGGCGTACATGTCCTCGAGATAGGTCTGGGCGTCGATCCGGCAGGGGTAGGTACCCACCTCGGCCAGGGCCGCCTGCATCAACCGGGTGGTGTGGCCCTGCCCCCGGTCGCTGCGTTTGGTACACACCCGGCCGATGCGGAACACCTTCTCACCGCCGGGATGTTCCTCCATCAGCCGCAGCGTCGAGATGACTTCTCCGTCAGGGCTTTCCAGCCAGAAGTGCCGGGTTTCCGCCAGCAGGTCGCGGCCGTCGAGTTCGGGGTACGGGCACGCCTGCTCGACCACGAAGACCTCGACCCGCAACTTGAGCAGCTCGTAAAGCGTTGCGGCATCGAGATCCTTGGCCCAGCTGCGCCTCGGCGCGACCGTCATGCGCGATCAGGCCGGCTGGTCGAGCTTGAGCACCTTGGTCCCCCAGTCCCACACCTCGCGGTACAGCTTGGGTTCGCCGGACAGGCTCACGCCCAGCGACGGCACCATCTCCTTGAGCTTGGGCAGCCAGGTCTGGTAGCGGTCGCCGAAGCAGCGCTCGAGCACCTCGATCATGGCCGGCACCGCGGTGGAGGCGCCCGGCGACGCACCGAGCAGACCGGCGATCCGGCCGTCCTCGGCGGTCAGGACCGTGGTGCCGAACTCCAGCACGCCACCGATGCCCTTGCGGCGGATCACCTGCACGCGCTGACCCGCGACATCCAGCTCCCAGTCGGAATCGACTGCGCTGGGGGCGAATTCGCGCAGCGAATCGACCCGCTCACCCTCGCTGAGGGCCAGCTGCTCGAGCAGGTACTTCACCAGGCCCAATTCGGTGACGCCCACACCGAGCATCGACGCGAGGTTGTTGGGCTTGACCGACAACGGCAGGTCGGTGATCGAGCCCTGCTTGAGGAACTTCGGCGACCAGCCGGCGAACGGCCCGAACAGCAGCCAGGACTGGCCGTTGATGATGCGGGTGTCCAAGTGCGGCACCGACATCGGCGGGGCGCCGACCGATGCCTGGCCGTACACCTTGGCCTGGTGCTTGACCGTCAGGTCCTGGTTGTCGGTGCGCAGGAACGCGCCGCCGACCGGGAAACCGCCGAAGCCCTTGGCCTCCGGGATGCCGGCCTTCTGCAGCAGGTGCAGCGCACCGCCACCGGCGCCGAGGAACACGAACTTGGCGTTGATCTTCTGCCGGTCGCCGGTGCGCCGGTTCACGACGTTGAGCTTCCAGCTGCCGTCGGACTGCTTGCTGAGGTTGGTCACCTCGTGCCCGAACAGCGTCTCCATGCCGCGCTGCGCGGCGAACCCGATGAGCTGCTTGGACAGTGAACCGAAGTCGACGTCGGTGCCGTCGGTGGTCCAGTTCAGTGCGACCGGTTCACTGAAGTCGCGCTGCTCGGCCATGAACGGCAGCCGGCGGGCGAACTCGTCCTTGTCGTCGATGTACTCCATGGTGGAGAAGAGCGGGTTGGTCACCAGCGTCTCGCGCCGCTTACGCAGGTAGTCGATGTTGTCGGCACCGTGCACGAAGCTGACGTGCGGGATGGGGTTGAGGAAGCTCTTGACGTCCGGCAGCACGCCGTTCTCCACGGCGTACGCCCAGAACTGCCGCGTCACCTGGAACTGCTCGTTGACGGTGACGGCCTTCTTGATGTCGATGGTGCCGTCGGAGTTCTGCGGCGTGTAGTTGAGCTCGCACAGCGCCGAGTGGCCGGTGCCCGCGTTGTTCCACGGATCGCTGCTCTCGGCGGCGGCGCCGTCGAGGCGCTCGATCATGGTGACGGACCACTCCGGCTCGAGCAGCCGGATCAGTGCCCCGAGGGTGGCGCTCATGATCCCCGCGCCCACGAGGACGACGTCGGTCTGTGCGCTCCCAGCTACGTTTGCATTCGACACGTGATCGCTCGTCCTTCGCACTCGGGTTACCCGCCGGTATTGACGGATGCTCGGTGCTCAAGGTTATCGCGACCGCTTTCGCCGCTGACGCGCTATCTCCTCCCATCGACCATGATGTTCGTCGCAGTTAGGGTTGAACACGTGACGCCGCAGGAGCCACAGGGACAACCCGAGTGGCAGCCGGACGTGCTGCCCGGGTACTGGCAGCAGACCATCGCACTGGGTCCCGACCCCGACGGCGAGGGCGACCTGGTCGCCACCGTCGTGCGGCGCGGTCAGCCGGGCCGGGCCGAGCACGCCGTGCTGGTGGTCCACGGCTACACCGACTACTTCTTCCACACCGAGCTCGCCGATCGCTTCGCCGCCCGAGGCATGGCGTTCTACGCGATAGACCTGCACAAGTGCGGACGGTCGCGGCGCCCCGGACAGACCCCGCACTTCACCACCGACCTGGCGTCATACCACGGCGAACTCCGTCGGGCCCTGCAGCTCATCGCCGCGGACACCGCCGGCGCCCGGGTGTGCCTGTACGGCCACTCCGCCGGCGGACTGATCGCGACGCTGTTCGCCGACCGACTGCGCCGCGACAGCGCACTGGCGGCCCACCGCGTGACGGGCCTGATCCTCAACAGCCCGTTCTTCGATCTGCACGGGCCGGCGGTCCTGCGTTCGGCTCCGGTGTCCGGCACCCTGCGGGCACTGGCCCGCTTCCGCAAGCTGGCGGTGATCCGCCAGCCGACCGAGGGCGGCTACGGCACCAGCCTGCACCGCGACCACGGCGGCGAGTTCGACTACAACCTGGACTGGAAACCGTTGGGCGGCTTCCCGGTCACCGTCGGCTGGATCAACGCCATCCGGCGCGGACAACTGCAGCTGCATCGCGGACTCGACGTCGGGGTGCCGAATCTGATTCTGCGCTCGGACCACACCGTCGCCGAGACCACGACCTCGGTCGGGATGGAGCGCGGCGACGCCGTGCTGGACGTCAGCCAGATCGCCCGCTGGGCGGGATGTGTCGGCAGCCGCAGCACCGTCGTCCCCGTCCCCGACGCCAAACACGACGTGTTCCTGTCGCTCCCGGCGCCGCGTGCCGTCGCGTTCGGCGAGCTGAACCACTGGCTGGATTGGTATCTCCCCCAAGCGGTCTCCCGCACAACGCAACACGAACAGGCCTGAACTCATGGAGCACTACGACGTCACCATCATCGGAACCGGCTCGGGCAACAGCGTGCTCGACGAGCGGTACGACGGTCTGAAGGTCGCGATCTGCGAGCAGGGCACCTTCGGCGGCACCTGCCTCAACGTCGGGTGCATCCCCACCAAGATGTTCGTCTACGCCGCCGACGTGGCGCAGACCATCCGGCACAGCGCGACGTTCGGCGTCGACTCGCACCTCGACGGCGTGCGCTGGCCGGACATCGTCGAGCGCGTCTTCGGCCGAATCGACCCCATCGCGGCCGGTGGCGAGGAGTACCGCCGCGGACTGCCGAACGTCACGGTCTACGGCAGCCACACCCGCTTCGGGCCGACGCTGCCCGACGGCACCTACACGTTGCGGACCGCCGCGGGAGACGAGTTCAGCTCCGACAAGGTGGTCATCGCGGCGGGCTCGCGCAGCTGGATTCCCCCGAACATCGCCGGCTCCGGCGTCCCGTATTTCACCAGCGACGACATCATGCGCATCCCGGCGCTGCCCGACCATCTGGTGATCATCGGCGGCGGCTTCATCTCGGTGGAGTTCGCGCATGTGTTCTCGTCCCTCGGCTCGAAGGTGACCATCGTCCTGCGCGGCGACCGGCTGCTGCGGCGCTGCGACGAGGAGATCTGCCGGCGGTTCAGCACGGTCGTCGGCAAGAAATGGGATCTGCGGACGCAGGAGAACGTCGTCGGCGCACAGCGCGATGGTGACGGCGTCGTGCTCGAGTTCGACGACGGCGAGACCCTGCGTGCCGACGCCCTGTTGGTCGCCACCGGCCGCGTGCCCAACGGCGATCTGCTCGATGTGCAGCTCGCCGGGGTGGGCCTCGACGACGACGGCTACGTCGTCGTCGACGAGTTCCAACGCACCACGGCGCGTGGGGTTTTCGCGCTGGGTGACGTCTCGTCGCACCACCAGCTCAAGCACGTGGCCAACCACGAGGCCCGGACCGTGAAGGAGAACCTGCTGCGCGACTGGGACGGCGAGCTGGTGGCCAGCGACCACCGGTTCGTGCCCGCCGCGGTGTTCACCGACCCGCAGGTCGCGATGGTCGGCATGAACGAAGCCGAGGCGCGCGCAGCCGGTTTCGACGTCGTGGTCAAGGTGCAGGAGTACGGCGACACCGCGTACGGCTGGGCCATGGAGGACACGACGGGCATCGTCAAACTGATCGGCGAGCGCGGCACCGGCCGGATTCTGGGCGCGCACCTGATGGGCTATCAGGCGTCGTCACTGATTCAGCCCCTGATCCAGGCGATGTCGTTCGGACAGCGGGCACAGGACGTGGCCCGCGGCCAGTACTGGATTCACCCGGCGCTGTCCGAGGTGATCGAAAACGCGCTGCTGGGCTTGGTCTGACGCCGTGCCAGTCGCCGAGCGCTATGGCTAGATTGTGCTGATGAGCGACTCGGACGCAGCCGCAAAGGTCGATGCGGCGAAAGTCGATTCGGCGAAGTCTGCTCGTGCCGACGTCGACACAGCCGCATGGTCGATGCGGTTCGAACTCCTCTCGGACCCGCATCGTCTGGACATCCTGCTGGCGCTGCATCGCGCTCCCGGAATCTGCGTAGGCGATCTCGCCGCCGCGGTCGGCCGATCTGAGAACTCGGTATCCCAGGCACTGCGCGTTCTGCGCAGCCAGCACTGGGTGACGGCCACCCGAGTGGGGCGCACCGTCAGTTACCGGCTGGCCGATGACACAGTGCACGAATTGCTGCACTGGCTCGGCGCACAGCACGGCTGATGGCAGATATCTGTTCACGTGGACAGGTGAACAGGTGGTGGATAGCCTGATCCGAAAGTGCTCCTGAGCCCCGATTGTGGGTGCCCGCACGGACACACCACGATGGGGGACGGTCACATGACAACCAGCGACGTGACCGATCGAACCGCATCCGGGCTGGCCCAGTTCCGCCGCAGCCTGTCCCGGGGCGACAAGCAATCCCTTTGGGGGATGTACGGATTCATCGTCCTACTGCACGCGGTGGGCTTCGTGGTGCTCTTCGCGTTCATCGCGCCCAACAACTATCACCTGGGCGGAGACCATCCGGTCTTCACGGTGGGCGTGGGAATCCTGGCCTATACCCTCGGGCTCCGGCATGCCTTCGACGCCGACCACATCGCCGCGGTGGACAACACCACCCGCAAGTTGATCGCCGACAACCTCGACAACGGGATGGATCGCAAGCCGCTCTCGGTGGGGTTCTGGTTTTCCCTCGGGCACTCCACCATCGTGTTCGCCCTGTCCCTGTTGCTGGCACTGGGAGTCAAGGCTCTCGTCGGGCCCGTCGAAGACGAACGGTCCACACTGCACACCGTCACCGCGCTGATCGGGCCGTCTGTCTCGGGCATCTTTCTGTGGATCCTGGGCATCCTGAACCTTGTTGCCCTGGTGGGCATCATCAAGGTCTTCCGGGACATCCGCCGCGGCCACTACGACGAGGCGGCCCTGGAAAAGCACCTCGCCTCCCGCGGCTTCATGAACCGATTCCTCGGCGGGTTGACCAAATCCGTGACCAAGCCCTGGCACATCTATCCGATCGGCGTGCTCTTCGGGCTCGGGTTCGACACCGCCACCGAAGTCGGCCTGCTCGTCCTCGCGGGCGGCGCCGCGGCGTTCAATCTGCCCTTCTACGCCGTCCTGGTACTACCGATCCTGTTCGCGGCCGGAATGTGCCTGATGGACACCACCGATGGCGTGTTCATGAACTACGCCTACGGCTGGGCTTTCGCCAAACCGGTACGCAAGGTGTTCTACAACCTGACCATCACCTCGATCTCCGTCGCCGTCGCGCTGGTGATCGGCACCATCGAAC
Organism: Mycobacterium toneyamaense; assembly: GCF_055384815.1. Classification (NCBI taxonomy): domain Bacteria; kingdom Bacillati; phylum Actinomycetota; class Actinomycetes; order Mycobacteriales; family Mycobacteriaceae; genus Mycobacterium; species Mycobacterium toneyamaense. The sequence goes on along the minus strand of NZ_AP040333.1, from coordinate 2,561,533 downwards.
TCGTCGGCGTCATCGCCGAGCGCCTGGGAATCGACGCGGGGCCCCTGGCCTGGATTGCCAACATCAACCTCGACTTCGTCGGCTACGGCATCGTCGCCCTGTTCGTGGTCTCCTGGCTCACCGCGCTGGCCGTGTGGCGTTTCGGCAACGTCGAAGAACGCTGGTCGGCAAAACTCACCGAGCCCGCCTTCGCAGACCCCGCATAGTGGCGACAAAATCCATGGCGGGTAAGGCGATTCAGCGCAATAGTTCGCGAATGTCGGAGGCGGTGATTGCGGTGCCGAACATGTCGCCGTCGTCGATCACCGCGGCGAACAGCGCGCGCTTGCGCTCCTGCAGCGCGATGACCTTCTCCTCGATCGTGTTCTCGGAGACCAGCCGGTAGACGTTCACCGGCCGCTGCTGACCGATGCGGTGCGCCCGGTCGACGGCCTGCGCTTCGGCGGCCGGGCTCCACCACGGGTCGCACAGGAAGCAGTAGTCGGCCGCGGTGAGATTGAGTCCGAAACCACCGGCTTTCAGACTGATCAGGAACACCTTGGTCCGCCCGCCGCTGAAGTCGTCGATGGCCTGCGCCCGGCCCCGCGCGTCCACCGAGCCGTCCAGATAGCTGTACCCGATCCCGGCCGCGTCCAAACGGTCGCGCAGGATCGCCAGAAAACCGGTGAACTGACTGAACACCAGCGCGCTGTGATCCTCGGCGACCAGTTGGTCCAGTTGTTCGATCAGGAAGTCCACCTTGGTGGACCCGGCCTCCATGGTCTCGGGATCGACGAGGCCGGGATGCAGGCTGAGCTGCCGCAGCAGGGTGAGAGACCGGAAGATCTGGAAGCGGTTCTTCTCCCACTCCCCCAGCAGGCCGAGCACCTTCTGCCGCTCACGCGCCAGCCGGGTGTCGTAGATCCTGCGGTGTTTGGCCGACAACTCGATGGCCAGCATCTGCTCCTGTTTGGGCGGCAGCTCCTTGACGACCTGATCCTTGGTGCGGCGCAACAACACCGGCTTGATGCGGCGCCGCAGCAGCGCCAGGCGGCCGGGCTCGCCGTCGGACTCGATGGGCTTGCGGAAGTAGCGTTCGAAAATCTTCGGGCTGGGAAACAGGCCCGGCACCGTGATCGACAGCAGCGACCACAGCTCCATCAGGTTGTTCTCCATCGGAGTGCCGGTGATGGCCAGTTTGAACGGCGCATCGAGGCGACGCGCACACTGGTGCGTCTTGCTGTGGTGATTCTTCACGAACTGCGCCTCGTCGAGAATCATTCCGGCCCAGGCGATTTCGCGGTACTTGTCGTTGTCGATCCGCAGCAGCGTGTAGGTCGTGACGACGATGTCGGCCGCGGCGACCTGCTCGGCGATGGGCACCGCGCCGCGGGCTTCGGTACTCGACACGACGACGGTCGTGAGTCCCGGTGCGAACTTCGCACACTCGGCGGCCCAGTTGGAGGCCACGCTGGTCGGTGCCACGACGAGAAACTTGCCCGCACCCTGCTCGACGGCGCGGCTGATCAGGGCCAGGGTCTGGACCGTCTTGCCGAGCCCCATGTCGTCGCCCAGCACCCCGCCCAGTCCGCTGTCCCACAGGAACGCCAGCCAGTTGAGCCCGTCGCGCTGGTAGTCGCGCAGCTCGGCCTGCAGTCCGGCGGGCGTGGGCACGGCAACGGGCGGCTGTGCCGCGGCCAGCCGGGCCATGTTGTCGCGCCACTGCGCCAGTTCCCGGTCGACGACGCCGAGGCCCAGCAGCTCGTCCCACAACGTCGCGTTGAGCGATGCCGCATTCACCCGGTCGCCGTCGAGCTCGCCCAGCGCCTGGGCTTCGTCGATCAGCGAGCGCAACTTGAGCAGCTCGGGGGTGTCGAGCCGGAAGTAGACCCCGTTCGACAGCAGCATGTGGGTGGCGCCGAGGGCCAGTTCGGCGATGACGGCAGACAGCGCCACGGGGTGGCCGTCGACGTCGATGGTGATGTGCAGGTCGAACCAGTCCTGCGCCGGCGCCTCGTCGGAGGACGCGGTGCCGAATCCGAGTTGCGCGCCGGCGACCGAGCGCCGGAATGCCGCGGCCCGCTCATCGATCTCCACGATGAGCTGTTCGTACCCGGCGAGCTGCGGCAGCACCTCGTGGCACAACACCGCGATCTGGGGCAGGGACAGCCGGCGCGACAGCAGCAGCGAGGCCAGCGGATCGTCCGTCGCCGACAGACCCGAGATCAGTTCCAGCGCCGGCGCGATCGCCCGCCACATCGCGTCCTCGGCGGCGTTGTCCCGGATACCGCTCGTGCGCGTGACGCCCACCGCGTCGAACTCCTGACGCTGCCCGTTCACCTCGTAGCGGGTGCGCCACTTCACGTGGCCGTCGACCTCGCCGGCCGTGATGCTCAGGACGGGCAACGGCCCCACGATGTCCGGTTCGGCGAACAGCCCCTCGGGCATGTCGACGGCCACCGTCCGGCGCAGCCGCGGCAGCACGTCGACCGCGAACTCGGACAGCGCCTCGGGCGGGATCTGTACTTTCTCGCCGCCGGCGATCAGCCGGAGCAGCGTGGGACCGGGCGCCGGTGCGAAGGCGCCGAGATGCAGGATGCCGTCCACCAATTGGTGGAAGCCGTGCGGCGTCGGGGTGCCCACCAGCCCGATGCCCTGGGGCGACCGCGGTTCGCCATCGACGACGAGCACCGTCGACATCTGCGCGCCGCCGGTGTCGGATACCGCGAAGTCCAGCCGCAGCCGAACGTCCTTGGCGAACTCCACGGCCCGGATCTGCGCGCCGGGAAGCAGCGTGACGCCGGCCTCCACAGCCTGGTCCAGATCGGCCCAAAAGCTCTGTCCCACAGCCGAAAGCACCAACTGGTCGCTGCTGTACGGATAGTAACCGGGCACCGCGAGCACCAATGCCCGCAGCGCGCTGTACTGGTCCCGGTCGAACTCCCCCGGATCGGCCGTGTCGAACAGGCGCCGCCAGTTGATGCCGCTCTTGATCCAGTTTCCGCGCTTGCCGACCGTCAGCGCCCGGAGCGTCGCGATCGGCGTCGTGTGGTACCGGCCCGCCGGCAGCATCCCGAACTCCAGGGCCAGCGGCTTGCCGCCGGTGTCGGTGTCGGCGCCGGTCATCTCGTCGAGCAGCGAACCCAGCACCACCTGCCAGCGTTGTGGGGCCGCGCGGTCGGGTGCGCTCGGGACGGCCGCCAACAGCAGGGCCACCGCATGCTTGCAGTACCGCCCCACCGGGCAGGTGCAGACGGTGTACTCGATCTCCAGGCCGGTGCGGGGACCCGACAACGCCACTTCGACGTCGTAGTACTCGGACTTCGAACCCAGGCACGAGCCGGTGAGCGTGCCGTCGACCCGGTCGTACCTGGCGGCGACCACGCGCCCCTGGTTCGCATAGGTCTCGCCGCGGGCCAGGGTCTGTGCGTTGAAGGCACGAAGCAACTCGTGTGGCGCGAGCGCTAGCCCGGCCGTCGAGTCCGTGCCTTCCATGTCGTCACGATAACGGCCGGGACCGACAGTGGCCGGCCGGTCACCAGGTACTGCTACGCAGCACGATCTCGTTGGCCACCTGGGCCGTGAACTCCTCGGCACTGCGCCGGCCCATGAGCTCGGACATCCGGAATTCGCCATAGATGAACCGTTGCCCGGCCTGCGCCCGCGCGCGGGCATCGGCGCTGGTTACAACGACGGTGGTGTTGATCTCGACCGGCGGGCACCCGTCGCCCGCGTCCCCGGCGGCGCGCGGATGGCTGCCGTCGATGGCCACCAGGGCGGTGAACCGGTCCAGTCGGGTGGCCGCCAGCCGCCAGGCCAGCTCTCCCGCACCGCCGTCGGCGAACAACAGTGCCCACTTCACCCCGAGCGTATCCAGAATGCCGACAACCGAATTCACGGTCAGCCGGTCGTCGGCCTCGATCACCACGGTGCGTAGCGATGCGGTGTGCAGCAATTCGCACAGGGCGCCCGTCGCCGGCTTGGTCGTGAGCATGACGACTGTCGTGGCGGCGTCGGGGCCAGACACGTCGACGGTGGCGCCGAAACCGTCGACGGTCGGGATGATTGGCATGACGCCACCGTAGCGAACACCACCGGACCGCCGGTACCGATATTCAGCAGCCGCCACCACCGCCGCAGCCACCGCCGCCCCCGCACCCGCCGCCACCGCAACCTCCGCCGCCGCAGCAGCCACTCGAGCCACCGCCGTCCGAGCACGCGGACCCGCCGGCGTCCCAGCCGCCGCCATCGGAGCCGGCGTAGCCGTAGCCGTAGGCGCCGGCCGCGCCCGCGCGCCGGCCTGTCCCCGCGCGGCGGCGGGCTGTCGCCGGCCCATCAGGATCGCCATGCCGACGATGATGCCCACGACCGCGAAGCACACGACCATCGGGATCCACGAGGAGTCCTGGTTTGCGACGGCTGCCAGCCGAGCCGCGCTGCTTGCGAGTGCCACGTTCATGATCTGCTCCGTCCGCTCGTCACTCAGGCCGTCGGCCGCGGGTTCAGGTCGAGGTAGGCCCGGCCGACCGTGGGCGCCGTGCCGTGCCGGTGCTGCCCGCTCTGACACAGCGTGTTCGCCACGACCACGACGTCGCAGGAATGACCGGTCGCCACGGCATCCGCCGCGGGCATGAATCCAGTTGTGCTCCAGGCAGACCCGTGGGCGCCGATGGCGATCAGGGCACCTGCCACGACGGAGACCGCCGCCCGGGAGAAATGGGTGTTCGCGTACATCGTGACCTCCTCGTGCCTGTTGATGAGCACATGGTTTCCGCGCGCCGGGTCCACCGGAAGACTCCGCGGCCCGCGCCGGGTCTTTCCTTGCACGATCCTCAGATTCGGCGCGAAATCAGCGGGTCCGCCCAGCACGCGCCCTACCATCGGCCCATGCGCGTGCTGCTCGTCGAGGATGACCAGGGGGTCGCCGCTGCGCTCGTCGAGCTGCTGGAACAGACCGGGCTCACCGTCACCCACACCACTCGTGGCGACGACGCACTCAATCGCGTCAAGGGCTGCGACCTCGTGTTACTGGATTTGGGCCTGCCCGACATGGACGGGCTGGACGTGCTGCGCACGCTGCGCCGGGCGTCGACCGCACCGGTCATCATCATGACGGCACGCGACAGCGACGGCGCCGTGGTGCTGGGGCTGCGCGCCGGGGCCGACGACTACCTGGTCAAGCCCGTCCGAAAGGCGGTGCTGCTGGCCCGGATCGAGGCCGTCATGCGACGCGTGCAGCGTGGCACGGGTCCCGTCGCGCGCCCGCCCGTGGTGGCCGGGCCGGTGACCATCGATCGCGACCGGCACGAGGTCACCGTGGCCGGACAGGCGCAGGCGCTGACCAAGACCGAGTACCAGATTCTGGCGACGCTGGCCGCCCGTCAGGGTGAGGCGGTCAGCCGTGAAGAGGTGATGCTCGAGTGCTGGGGCACCGCGGTGGTGGGCCGCTCCCGGTCCCTGGATTTCTTCGTGGGCCAGATTCGGTCCAAGCTGGCCGGAATACCGCTGCACACCGTGCGTGGCTTCGGTTACCGGTTGGATCACTGACGTGGGTCTGCGGGTTCGTGCGCTGCTGATGACGCTGCTGCTCATCGCGACGGCGGCGTTGGCGATCCCGCTTGCCCTGAGCCTGGCCGACCACCGCACCAACGTGCTGCACACCGAACGCGAGCGGCAACTGACGACGCTGGCCGACGTCGCTGCCAGCGCGGGCGCACTCGACACCGAACTGGTCGAGCGTTACCACCGGGTGTACGGCGAAGGCGTGCTGATCGTCGACGCGGACGGCCGGACGCTCGCCGCCGCCGGGTTGTCGGTCACCGATCCCGGGGTGACGACGGCCGCCGAGCGCGCGCTGTCCGACGCTCCCGCCGCACCGCGGAGCCGGATCATGCCGTGGGACCGGCGACCGATGCTGCAGGCCAAGGGAATTCGGCGCAACGGCGAGCTGGTCGGAGCGGTGGTCCTGGGCGTCGACCCGGCCACCGCCGCACACGACATCACCGTGGACTGGTTGTGGATCGCGGCGGGCTGCATCGTGTTGCTCGGGGTTGCGGCCGTCACCGCGCAGAGCGTGACCCGGTGGGTGCTGCGGCCGCTGGTCGGGCTGGAGCGGGCCGTCGAGGACATGGCCGGCGGCATCGCCGGCCAGCCGGCTCACGTGTCGGGACCGCCTGAGCTGCGGCGCTTCACGTCGGCGTTCAACGCCATGGCACAGGCCGTGCACGCCTCGCTCGACCATCAACGCCGGCTCATCGCCGATGCCTCCCACCAGTTGCGCAACCCGCTGGCGGCCGTGCGGCTGCGGGCCGACACCCTGGAGGACCACGTCGCCGACTCGGGACGCCCGACCTACGAGTCGATGTCGGCGGAGCTGGACCGCCTGGAGAACCTGCTGGCCCAATTGCTGCGCCTGGCGCGCGCCGAGGAAGCCAGTCACAGCCACCGCACCGGTCTGGCTGCGGCAGTTCATGATTCAACAGATCTGGACAGTGTCGTCGAACAGCGGCTGGACTTCTGGCAGACCACCGCCGACCCCAACGAGCAGCGACTGCGCTTCGAGACCGCCCACCCGCACCTCGCCGTCCAGATGCCGCGCCACGATGTGGAGCAGCTCTTGGACATCGCGCTGGACAACGCGTTGCGCTACTCCGGTACGGGTACCACCGTCATCGTGTCGACGGTGCCCACCGACGCCGGTATCGATCTCACCGTCAGCGACAACGGCCCCGGCCTACCCGCCGACGCCGTCTCGCAGGCGGCCAACCGCTTCTGGCGCGGGCACGACGACAGCCAGGGCACGGGCCTCGGTCTGGCCATCGCCACCGAAATCGCCGCCGCCAACGGTGGATTGGCGTCGGTTGGCCGCTCCCCCGACGGCGGTCTCGCGGTCCGCTATCAGCTACCGGCGAGCACGTCATGACCCTGACCCGGCGCGCTTTCCTCGCCTCCTCGGCCGCGACGGTCGTCGCGGCCTGCCTGCCGAACGGCACGCGCGGCACCATCCGGCTGGCCGCGGGTGATCGCGGTGGTCTGTACCTGGCGGTCTGCGAAATCTTCGCCGAGCGCCTACGGGTGCGGTATCCCGGCATCACGGTCACCGTCATGTCCACCGCAGGCAGCGTCGACAATCTCGAGCTGTTGCGGTCCGGCCAGGCCGACATGGCGCTCGCGCAGGCAGACGTGGTCGAGCAGCGGTTGCGATCCGGGCCGGCTCCCGATGCGCCACTGGCGGTCGCGCGAGTCTACGAGAACTACGTACAGCTGGTCGTCCCCGACCACTCCGCCATCCGCCAGGTGAACGACCTTGCCGGACTGACGGTTTCAACGGGACCGGCCGGCTCCGGCGTCGCGGCCGTCACCACGGTGCTCTTTCGTGCGGCGAACCTGACCGACCGGCTCCGGCGCACCGAAATGCGCCTCAACGAGGCAGTGGCCGCGTTGGGCAACCACACCATCGACGCGCTGGTCTGGTCGGGCGGTATCCCGACGCCCGCCATCGCCGAGCTCGACAAGACGTTGCCGTTGCGCATCCTGGACCTGACGCCATGGGTCGCGCCGATGTCGGAACTGGCGTCCTACCCCTACCTGCTGCTGCGCGCGCCGATCGGCGCCTACGTTCCGGCGAACGTGTACACCATCGGCTCCGCCGATCTGTTGCTGTGCCAGCCCGGCCTGCCGAACCCCTTGGTGGCCGCCGCCGTCGATGTATTGGCCACGGACGCAACCCAACTCATGCCCCCCGAGGTTCGCGGTCTGCAGTACCTGCAACCCCCGTCGATGATCCAGACCGGCCGAACCCCGTTGCACCCCGGGGCGATCGAGCAATACCGCATCCTGCACGGCTGAGCGGGGCCGAAACATCGCCGTAACGCCGGCACCGGTTGGCCAGCGCGAAACCCGGACGCGCCATATTGTTCTTCAACATCCGGGGGCGCCTAAGGAGGCCGCAGTGCCAGAAGGACACGAAGCACTTACCGAGGACGAGCTGCTACTGGCCAAGCTCGGATACAGCCAGGAACTGCAGCGCTCCTGGTCCGGTTTCAGCAATTTCGCCATCTCGTTCTCGATCATCTCCATTCTCTCGGGGTGCTTCACCTCGTTCGGGCTGGGCTGGAACAACGGCGGACCGGCCGCGATCGCCTGGGGCTGGCCCATCGTCGCGGCGTTCATCCTCGTCATCGGCCTCTGTATGTCCGAGCTGGTGTCAGCCTTTCCCACCTCCGGCGGAATCTATTGGTGGGCAGCCAAACTCGGCGGCGCAAAGGCCGGTTTCTACGCCGGCTGGCTCAACCTCATCGGCCTGGTGGCAATCCTCGCGTCCGTCGCCTACGGCTGCGCGACGTTCATCGACCTCACCTTGGGCACCCTCAGCGCCGACTGGCTGGCGGGATACAGCCTCACCCGGACATTCGTCATCTTCGTGGCCATCCTCGGTATCTCGGCGCTGATCAACATCTTCTCCAGCCACCTGCTGGCGATCATCAACAACGTCTCGGTGTGGTGGCACGTCTTCGGTGCGGCTGCCGTCATCGGCATCCTGATCTTCGTGCCGAGCCACCACGCGAGTTTCTCGGACGTCTTCGCCAAGACGATCAACAACAGCGGCATGTTCGGCGGCGCCACCTCGGGCGCGGGCTGGCTGTTGGTCGTGCTGCCGATCTCGGTGATCCTCACGCAGTACACGATCACCGGCTACGACGCGTCGGCCCACCTGTCGGAGGAAACCAAGAGCGCGGCGGGCGCGGCCGCCAAGGGTATCTGGCGGTCCATCTTCTACTCGGCCGTCGGCGGCTGGATTCTGTTGCTGGCCTTCCTGTTTGCGGTGCAGGACGCCGACGGCGTGTCCAAGGGCGGCGGCGCCGTGGCCGCCATCTTCAACCAGGCGATGAGTTCGGGCTGGGCGACGGCGGTGCTGTTCATCTCGACGGCCGGCCAGTTCTTCTGCGCCGTCGCCTGCCAGACCAGCGCATCCCGGATGCTGTTCGCCTTCAGCCGCGACCGCGCGGTGCCGGGCCACCGGTGGTGGTCGGAGGTCAACAAGCACCGGGTGCCGACACACAGCGTCACGATCACCGCGGTCGTGGCCGCCGCGCTGACCCTGCCGGCCCTGGTGAAGGTCGACATCAACGGCACGCCCACCCCGGTGGCGTTCTACGCCGTCGTCTCCATCGGGGTCGTCGGGGTGTACCTGTGCTTCGCGGTGCCGATCTACTACCGCTGGCGCGCCGGTGACGAATTCGAAACGGGCAGTTGGAATCTGCGCGGCCACCACCGGTGGATGGCGCCGGTCGCGCTGGCCGAGATCACGATCACCTCGGTCATCGCGATGTTCCCGACATCCCTCGGCGGGGTGCCGTGGGACCCGAGTTTCGAGTGGAAGTTCGTGAACTACACGCCGTTGCTGGTCGGTAGCGTCCTGTTGCTGCTCTACGTCTACTGGCACGTGTCGGTGAAGAACTGGTTCACCGGCCCCATCAAGCAGGTCGAGGAGCCGCTCGACCCCTTGGAGCCCGTGGGCGAACCGAGCTGATCACGGGAGCAGGCTGCTCGCGATAACCGGACGCGCCGGCGCACCGGATTCGACCAGTCCCAGCACGGCGCCGATGTCCACATGTGCGGCAAGCAGATCGGCCATCACGTCGAGCTGCGCGTCGCGCAGGGCCGCGACGTTCACGTCGTCGGACACCACGAACCCACTGCGGCCGGCACCGGCCGCCACCTCGGCGAGCCAGGTCCGCCGCACGGCGTCGTTGTCCAGCAGCCCGTGCCAGTGGGTGCCGTACACCTGACCCCGCCGGATGCCGACCCCCAGCCAGTCCGGCTCCGCGCACCGCGCGAGGCGGCCGTGGTGAATCTCGTAGCCGTACAACGGGGTATCCCAGTGCTTCAGAGTCTTGTCGGCGTCGAACTCGATGTCGGCATCGAGCAGACCCAGACCGGCCACCCGGCCCGCGCCGGACTCGACGGTGTCGTGGATCGTCGAGCACAGCATCTGGAACCCGCCGCAGACGCCCAGCACCGCGCGGCCCGACCGGGCATGCGCGACAACGGCTTCCGCGAGTCCCCGGTCGCGCAGCCAATTCAGATCCGAGACCGTCGCCTTACTGCCCGGCAGCACCACCACGTCGGCGCCGGCCAGCTCGGCCGCGGTGTCGACCCAGCGGACGTGCACACCCGGCTCGCACGCCAGGGCCTCGACGTCGGTGGAGTTCGAGATGCGGGGCAACCGGACCGCGGCGACGGTCAGTGCCTCCGCGCCCCGCGGTGCCGCCGGCCGGCCCAGCTGTCCGCGCGGCGTGACCGACAGCGAGTCCTCGGCGTCGAGCCACAGGTCGTCGCAGTACGGGAGCACGCCGTAGGTCGGGCGGCCCGTGAGCGATTCCAGTTGCCGCAGACCGGGTTCCAGCAGCGCCGGATCGCCGCGGAACTTGTTGACCAGGAAGCCGGCGATCAGTTTCTGGTCATCGGGCTCGAGCACCGCCACGGTGCCGTACAGGTGCGCCAGCAGCCCGCCCCGGTCGATGTCGCCGACGACGACCACCGGCAGGTTCGCGGCGCGGGCCAGCCCCATGTTGGCCACGTCGGTCGCCCGCAGGTTGATCTCTGCCGGCGAGCCTGCGCCCTCGCAGATCACCACATCGAATTCGCTTCGCAACGAAGCCAATTCGTCGGCCACGACGGCGGCCAGCTGGGTCCGCCGGGTGAAGTAGTCCCCCGCTGCCACCGTGCCGGAGACGACGCCACGCACCACGAGCTGCGACGTCCGGTCCCCGCCGGGTTTGAGCAGGATCGGGTTGAACCGCACGCTCGGCGCCAATCCGGCGGCACGGGCCTGCATCGCCTGGGCCCGGCCGATCTCGCCGCCCTCGACCGTGACGGCCGAGTTGTTGGACATGTTCTGCGCCTTGAACGGCGCGACCCGCACGCCCTTGCGCGCCAGCAGCCGGCACAGGCCGGCCACCACCATCGACTTGCCGGCGTCCGACGTCGTCCCGGCGACCAGCAGCGCCCCGCCGGTCACGTCAGGGCAGGGTCAGGATTTCGGCGCCGTCGTCGGTCACCACGAGGGTGTGCTCGAACTGCGCCGTCCACTTCTTGTCCACGGTCGCGACGGTCCAGTCGTCGTCCCAGATCTCGTAGTCCAGCGAGCCGAGGTTGATCATCGGCTCGATGGTGAAGGTCATGCCCGGCTCCAGGACGGTCTCGACCTCGGGCTTGTCGTAGTGCAGCACGATCAGGCCGTTGTGGAAGGTCTCGCCGATGCCGTGCCCGGTGAAGTCGCGAACCACGTTGTAGCCGAACCGGTTTGCGTACGACTCGATGACCCGGCCGACGACCGACAGCTGCCGTCCCGGCTTGACGGCCTTGATGGCCCGCATGGTGGCTTCGTGGGTGCGCTCGACCAGCAGCCGATGCTCCTCCGACACGTCCCCCGCCAGGAAGGTGGCATTGGTGTCGCCGTGCACGCCGTCCTTGTAGGCGGTGACGTCGATGTTGACGATGTCACCGTCCTCGATGACCGTCGAGTCGGGGATGCCGTGGCAGATGATCTCGTTCAGCGAGGTGCAGCAGGACTTGGGAAAACCCTTGTAGCCCAGCGTCGACGGGTAGGCGCCGTGGTCGAGCATGTACTCGTGCGCCACCCTGTCCAGGTGATCGGTCGTGACGCCGGGTGCGACGGCCTTGCCGGCCTCGGCGAGCGCCTGCGCTGCGATGCGGCCGGCGACGCGCATCTTCTCGATCACCTCAGGGGTCTGCACCCAGGGCTCGCTGCCTTCGCGCACCGTCGGCTTCCACGCGTACTCCGGACGCGGGATCGACTTGGGCACCGGCAGGGTCGGAGACACCTCGCCGGGGCGAAGCGCGGTACGAACTGACATCATCCCAGCTTAACGGGCGCCGCAGTTAGCGGTCGCCGCGGCCGAACCAGGTCCGGCGCGGTCCGCGGATGTCGACCGAACCGAAGACCACCCGCCCGGTCAGGATGACGTGCGGAGTGCCGTCGGCGGGCGCGTCCTTGCGGTGGTCGGTGGCACTGCCGACGGCCACCTCGACGTCGTCGATGGAGGCGCTGGCGCCGTCGGGCAGCCGAAGGTCCAGCGAGCTGAACTTGAGATCGAGTTCGATGACCACGATCGGCCCGCCGAACCGGGCCCGCGTCAGATCCAGGTCGATGGAGCCGACGCGGCGGACCAGCGCGAGCCGGGTCGGGACGACCCACTCACCCTGCCGCTTGAGCGACCCCATGACACCGCGCAGCTCGACGCGGTCGGCCGAGCCCGTCACGATCGCGTTGGGCGCGGGCAGGTCGCCGACCAGGACGGCCAGCTCGGCCTGCTGCCGGGCGAGGGCGACCAGCGCGGACCGCTCGGAGAACTCGTCCATGTCGATGAGCCCCAGGGCCACCGCGTTGTGCAGCCGCCGGAGCGTGCCGTTGCGGTCGGCGTCGGAGACGCGCAGGACCGCGATCTCGTCGCTGTTGGTCACCCAAACAGGTTACTCAGGCCAGATAATCCGGCGGCAGTCCCTTGAACATGTCCCGGCACATGCGCACCGCGGTCTCCGACCCGCCGCCGCCCACGATCAGGGCCGCGAAGGCCATGTCGCCACGGTAGCCGGCGAACCAGGCATGTGAGCCACCCGAGAATTCGGCTTCACCGGTCTTTCCGCGAACGTCGCCGCTGGCGTGCAGATCCTTGGCCGTACCGCTGGTCACCACCAGCTGCATCATGGGCCGCAGGCCGTCGACCATCTTCGGGCTGATCGGCGCGGTGTTGCCGGACACCGTTGTCGGGCGGCCCTCGATGAGCTGTGGGAGCGGCGTCTTGCCGGCCGCGACGGTGGCAGCCGCGAGCGCCATCCCGAACGGGCTCACCACGACCTTGCCCTGCCCGAAGCCGTCCTCGGTGCGCTCCGCCAGGTTCACCGTGGGCGGCACCTTTCCGGTGACGGTGTCGATGCCGGCGACCTGGTAATCGGCGCCGATGCCGTACTGGGCCGCCGCGTTGGTCAGAGCCCGCGGCGCCATCCGGCTGGCGAGCTCGGCGAAGGTGGTGTTGCACGAGTTCGCGAAGGCTCGCGACATCGGCACCACCCCCAGATCGAACCGGTCGTAGTTGGGGATGGTCCGGTGCCCGATGTCGATGGTGCCGGGGCACCCGAGCAGGGTGTTGGGTCCGGCCATGTCCGATTCGATGGCGGCACCGGCGGTGACCATCTTGAACGTCGACCCGGGCGGGTACAGGCCCATGGTGGCGGTCGGGCCGTCGGCGTCGGCTGCCGCGTTCTGGGCCACCGCCAGGATTTCGCCGGTCGACGGCTTGATCGCGACGATCATCGCCTTGCGGCCCACCATGTTCACCGCATCCTGGGCGGCGTTCTGCACGTTGCGGTCCAGGCTGATGGTGATCGACGGGGCCGGCTTACCCGGTACCTCGTTCAGCACGTCGATGTCGGCGCCGTTCTGGTTGACGCTGACGACGCGCCAGCCGGGCTGGCCGACCAGCTGATCGGCCACCTGCTTCTTGACCTCGGTGACGATGGCCGGCGCGAACCGCGGATCGGTGGGCACCATCTCCGGCTGCGGGGTGATCACCACGCCCGGCAGGTGGCCGAGCGCACCCGAGACCTTGTCGTTGTCCTCGCGGCGCAGGGTGATCAGGTTCAGCGGCCCGGTCGACGAGCTGGCCTGTTCGGCGAGCCGCTGGGCGTCCATGGTGTTGTCGAACTGCCGCAGGACATCGGCGACCACGCGGGAGGTCCGCATCAGCTCGCCCGCCGCGGAACGCGCGTTCAGCGCGTAGTTGTAGTGGTACCCCGGTACCAGAACGTTCGTGCCGCCGAGTTCGTTGACGGAGGCACGGATCGGCTGGTCGGCGCGCAGCTGGAAGCTCTGGTGCTCCCCCAGATTGGGATGCAGATCCGTGCTGCCCCAACGGACTTGCCACCGGCCGTCCTGCCGGATCATGTTGAGCTGCCCGGTGTAGGCCCAGGTGCGGTCCTTGGGCAGATGCCAGGTGTACCGGTAGGTGATCTTGCCGGTGTCCTGGGTGTACTTGGAGCCGAGCACCTGCGCGTCGAGCTTCGTCGCCTGCAGACCCGACCAGGCCTGATTGATCGCGGTGCGGGCATCGTTGGGCTTGTCGGCCAGCTCGGCGGCGGCGCCGGTGTCGCCGCGGCCGAGCGCGGCGAAGAACGCCTGCGCGGTGGGCTCGGGGCCGTTGGGTTTCGGGGTGCAGGCCGTCATCGCTCCTGCGACCGCCACCACCGACAACAACGCGGCCGAGCGTGAAACGGATGATGTGTGCGTTGCCATTGGGGCTGATGTTAGAAGTGTGACCAGCGCGCGGCACGGAGGCACACCGAGACGCAACCGTGACAGTTTTGTGAGATCCGTCGACCCTGGGACGGCATCGGCCCGGGGACGCAGTCGATCAGCCGGCCGGCAGCGCGACGAGCGAAACGATGTCCCAGGAAAGCGCTACCATTCCGCGATGGGGCACAGCAGCGCTGACCGGATCGTCGCCGACCTGCGGACCTGGATCCGCGATGCCGCGCCGGGCACGCAACTCCCGTCGAGCCGCACACTCGTGGCCCGGTATGAGGCCAGCCCGGTGACGGTGCAGCGGGCCATGCAGACGTTGATCGGCCTCGGCCTGGTCGAAAGCCGGCCCGGCGCCGGCAGCTTCGTCAGGGGCGCTCGCGCCGCGCGCCCGTTGAATGTCAATTGGCAGGCCGGCGCCCTGCGAAGCGCCAATGCCCGGACCCCGAGCCTGCCCACCGCGTTGCGCGACATCACCCAGGACGCGATCGGGCTGCACTCCGGCTTCCCCGCCGTCGACCTGCTCCCCGACCGCGCCGTGCGGACCGCGCTGGCTCGCGCCGCGCGCGCCGATACCGCGATGACCAGGTCCCCCGTCACGGGACTGCCGGCGTTGCAGACGTGGTTCGCCAACGAGTTGGCCGCGGTGACGCCGGCCGGAGTCGCCGCGCCCGCGCCGCGCGATGTCATCGTCGTCCCCGGTACGCAAAGTGGGCTGAGTTCCATCTTCCGCGCGCTGGTCGGACCCGGACAGCCCTTGATCATGGAATCGCCGACGTACTGGGGCGCGATCCTGGCGGCGGCACACGCCGGCGTGCGAACAGCCCCGGTCACCGGCGACAGCGACGGCCCTGACCCCGACGACCTGGCCCGGGCTTTCACGGAGACGGGTGCGCGCGTGTTCTACGCACAACCGAACTTCGCGAATCCGACTGGTGCGCAATGGTCTCCGGCCCGGCGCGAACAAATCCTGGCGGTGGTGCGAGAGCACGGCGCCTTCCTCGTCGAGGACGACTGGGCCCACGACTTCGGCATCGACAGCACCCCATTGCCCTTGGCGGCGTACGACGACGTCGGGCATGTGGTGTATCTGCGGTCGCTGACCAAGAGCATGTCACCGGCGGTGCGGGTGGGTGCGGTGATCGCCCGCGGCCCGGTGCGCGACCGGATCCTGGCGGACCGGGCCGCCGAGTCCATGTACGTGAGTGGCGTTCTGCAGTCGGCCGCCCTGGACGTCGTCCTGCAGCCGGCATGGCGAACGCATCTCCGCAGCCTGCGCCGGCAGTTGCGGGAGCGCCGCGATCTGCTTGCGCACTGCCTGGCCGAATACGCACCACAAGCCGTCGTGGACCACCTTCCCGCAGGCGGCCTGTATCTCTGGGTCCGGCTGCCCGACGACGTGGAGTTGGACCGACTGGTACGCGATTGCGCCGGCGCCGACCTCCTCATCCCCGATGGCATCGAGTGGTTTCCGGCCGAACCGGTCGGAAACCACACGCGACTCAGCTACGCCGGCGCGGATCCCGCGCGCTTCGCCGATGGCGTGCGCGTGCTCGGGCAGGCTTTGGCCGCTCAGTTGACCTGACGCCGCGGCCCCGGCGGCCCAAATTTCAATGGCTCACGCCCGGGCGCTACTGCCATCGTCAAATGTGAAAGTACAAAGTAGCGCTATCCATAATCGGCTGGAACCGCTATCCGCGAACTCCGGCTTTGCCTGGGGCATGCTGGGTGTCCTCGCATTCTCGTTCACCGTCCCCCTGACCCGCATCGCCGTGCAGCACGGGGCCATGTCTCCGTTGTTCGTCGGCTCGGGTCGAGCTGTCGTCGCCGCGCTGCTGGCCGCCGGAGCCCTCGCCGTCACCCGGCAGCGGCTGCCCCGCGGTGTCGAGTGGGGACGTCTGCTGATCGTGGCCGGCGGCGTGGTGATCGGCTTTCCGCTGCTGACGACGTATGCGCTGACCACCACGTCCGCCGCGCACAGTGCCGTCGTCATCGCGCTGTTGCCCGCGGCAACGGCCGTCGTCTCGGTACTGCGCACCGGGGAACGTCCGCCGAGCCGCTTCTGGTTCGCGGCAGCGCTCGGCGCGGTCGCCGCCGTCGCCTTCGCCGGCTTGCAGGGCGACGGCCTGGGGACGTTGCACATCTCGGATCTGCTGCTGATCGGCGCGGTGGTGGCCGCGGCGGTCGGCTACGCCGAGGGTGGTCTGTTGACTCGCGAACTCGGTGCGTGGCAGACGATTTCGTGGGCCCTGGTGGCTGCGTCCCCGCTCATGGTCGCGCTCACCGCGGTGTCGGTGGCCACGGGTCCGCCCGTCGCGGGCCCGACGGAATGGGCGTCGTTCGCCTACCTCGCCGCGGTCAGCATGTTTCTCGGATTCTTCGCGTGGTACCGCGGACTGGCGATCGGACCCATGGCACAGGTCAGCCAAACCCAACTGACGCAGCCGGTGCTGAGCATCCTCTGGGCAGCGCTGCTCCTCCACGAACGGCTCACCTGGCCGACGGTCCTTGGTGGCGGCGCCGTCGTCGTCTGCGCGCTCTCGGCGGTCCGCTCACGAACCGGCAATCCCGGGGCAACCGAACCAGCGGCATCACCGCACGCGGATGCGCGTCAGTCCAGCAGCACGGTGGCGTAGGTGCCCAGCTGACCGAACCCGATACGCCGGTAGATCGCCCGGGCCGGGGCGTTGAAGTCGTTGACGTAGAGGCTGGCGGTCCGGCCGCTGCGCAGCACCGCCGCCGCCAACGCCGCGGTGCCGGCGGCACCGAGACCGCGGCCACGCCAGTCCGGGTGTACCCACACACCCTGGATCTGACCGACCCGCGACGTCTGGGCGCCGATCTCCGCCTTGAACACGACCTGGCCGTCCTCGAACCGTGCCCAGGCGCGGCCCGCGGCGATCAGCCCCGCCAGCCGCCTGCGGTAGCCGCGGCCGCCGTCGCCCATCCGCGGGTCGACTCCCACCTCGCCGATGAACATGTCCACTGCCGCAACGACATACGCGTCCAACTCGTCCATCCGGACCGGACGCACGGCGGGATCGACCGGGCACTGCGGAGCGTCGGACAGCGTCAGCAGCGGCTGGCAGTCCCGGACCTCGCGGGCCGGGCCCCACACCTGGGCCAGCTGCTGCCACATCGGCAGCACCAGCTCGGCGCGCCCCACCAGCGACGAACACCGCCGCGGCGCGCTCATCACCTTGTCGGCGAACACCATCATGTCGGCCGCGGTGCCCCGCATCGGGATCAGATTCACCCCGGCGAAGCACAGCGACTCGGTGGGCTGGCTACGGGTCCACAGCTCGCCGCCGATGGCCACCGGATCGAGGCCGTGGTCGCCCACGCGCGCGGCGACCATGCAGGTGCCGACCGGGTCCTCGTCGAAGACCTGCTGCACCTGGGCAACCTCGCGCACCACTGATATCCGGCGCGCATCTGCGATCCGGAACAGCGGAGGTGCCGACATTCACCGACCTTCTGCGAGTGTGACCTGGTTTGCTATTTGCGTCTGCCCGTGACCGCGATCACAAGACTGTGCTCAGCTTACGGTTACGACGGGCGAACCGCTCGCATCGGTTCCCGACTCGGCGGCGATTCGCATCGCCTCTTCGATCAGGGTCTCGACGATCTGCGACTCGGGCACGGTCTTGATCACCTCACCGCGCACGAAAATCTGGCCCTTACCGTTGCCGGACGCCACGCCGAGGTCGGCCTCGCGCGCCTCACCCGGCCCGTTGACGACGCAGCCCATCACCGCGACGCGCAGCGGCACGTCGAGCCCGTCGAGGCCTGCCGACACCGCGTTCGCCAACTTGTAGACGTCCACCTGGGCGCGGCCGCACGACGGGCACGACACGATCTCCAGGCCGCGTGGCCGCAGGTTCAGCGACTCCAGAATCTGGTTGCCGACCTTGACCTCTTCGACCGGCGGCGCGGACAGGGACACGCGGATGGTGTCGCCGATGCCCTCGCTCAGCAGCGCACCGAACGCGACGGCGCTCTTGATCGTCCCCTGGAACGCCGGACCGGCCTCGGTCACGCCGAGGTGCAGCGGGTAGTCACACTTGGCGGCCAGCTGACGGTAGGCCTCCACCATGATCACGGGGTCGTTGTGCTTGACGCTGATCTTGATGTCGCCGAAGCCGTGCTCCTCGAACAGCGAGGCCTCCCACAGCGCCGACTCGACGAGCGCCTCCGGCGTGGCCTTGCCGTACTTCTCGAGCAGCCGCGGGTCGAGCGAGCCGGCGTTGACACCGATGCGGATCGGGATGCCGGCGGCACCGGCGGCCTTGGCGACCTCCTTGACCCGGCCGTCGAACTCCTTGATGTTGCCCGGGTTCACGCGCACGGCGGCGCAGCCGGCATCGATGGCCGCGAAGATGTACTTGGGCTGGAAGTGGATGTCGGCGATCACCGGGATCTGGCTGTGCCGGGCGATCTCGGCCAGCGCGTCGGCGTCTTCCTGCCGCGGACAGGCCACGCGCACGATGTCGCAACCCGACGCCGTCAACTCGGCGATCTGCTGCAAGGTGGCGTTCACGTCGTGGGTCTTCGTGGTGCACATCGACTGCACCGCGATCGGGTAGTCGCTGCCGACGCCGACGTCGCGCACCATCAGCTGACGGGTCTTACGGCGCGGCGCGAGGGTCGGCGGGGCCGGCGGCTCGCTGCCGACGCCCGGCATGCCCAAACCGATGGAGGTCATCACGGTCTCCTACTGGAAAAGTCGAATGGGGTTCACAAAGTCTGCCGTCACGGTCAACAGCATGTAGCCGCCGACCACCACCAGCACCACATAGGTGGCCGGCATCAGCTTCAGGTAGTTCACCGGCGCCGCGGCGACTTTGCCGCGGGCCGCGCGAATCATGTTGCGGACCTTCTCGAAGGTCGCCACCGCGATGTGGCCACCGTCGAACGGCAGCAACGGCAGCAGGTTGACCGCCGCCAGGACAAAGTTCAGCTGCGCCAGGAAGAACCAGAACATCACCCAGATGCCGTGTTCGACGGTCTCGCCGCCGATCCGGCTGGCGCCGACGACGCTGATCGGGGTCTCCTTGTCGCGCTCGCCACCGGCGATCGAGTGGACCAGGGCGCCGATCTTGGTCGGAATCTTCGCCAGGGATTTACCCAGCTCGACGGACAGATCACCGGTGAAGGTGAACGTCGCGGGCACGGCCGTCAGCACGTTGTACTGCGTCGGTCCCGGCTGCGGCGCCGCGGTCACGCCGATGGCGCCGACCTGTGTCGCCGTCGCGGCTTCTTTGTCGGTGAAGCGCTGCGTCTGCTCGATGTCGACCGTGGTGGTGAGCGTCTGGCCGCCGCGTTCGTAGACGACCGGGACGGCGCCGCTCATGCCGCGGATCGCTTTCGCCATCTCCTCGAACGTGCTCACCGGCTTGTCACCGACCTTGACGACGGTGTCCCCGGCCTTCAGGCCCGCCGCCGCGGCGGGTCCGGCGCCCGGATGCGGGCACGGCCCGAACAGGTTGTCGCCTGTCTTCGCCACCTGCGGGGCCACACAAGCGGTTTCGCCGATCACGGCGCTGGTCGGTGCATGCAGGTCCGGCAGGCCCCACGACACCGCGATGCCGTAGATCAGCACCAGGCCGATGATGATGTTCATCGCAGGCCCGGCGAACAGCACCGCGACGCGCTTCCAGACCTTCTGCTTGTACATCGCGTAGGGCTCGTCCTGCGGCGCGATCTCGTCGACCGACGTCATGCCCGCGATGTCGCAGAAGCCGCCCAGCGGGACGGCCTTGATGCCGTACTCGGTCGAGCCGAGCCGGTTGGGCCGGTGCGTGGACCACAGCGTCGGGCCGAAGCCGACGAAGTACCGCCGCACCTTCATCCCGGTGGCCCGGGCCACCCACATGTGGCCGCACTCGTGCAGGGCCACCGATACCAGCAGACCCAGCGCAAACAGCGCGATGCCGATCGCATACATCATCGGGCGGGCACGACCTCCTGTGCGACGATGCGCCGTGCCCGGTCCCGGGCCCAATCCTGCGCATCAAGTACGTCATCCACGGTACTGGGTTCGGCGGCCCATTGATCCGCAGCGCCCAGCACATCAGCAACGGTCCGCACGATCGCCGGGAACCGGATCCGGCCGTCGAGGAACGCGGCTGCCGCCTCTTCGTTGGCGGCGTTGTACACCGCGGTCAGGCAACCACCACGGGTGCCGGCCTCCCGGGCCAGCCGGACCGCCGGGAAGACGTCGTCGTCCAGTGGCTCGAATTCCCAGGTCGAGGCCGTGGTCCAGTCGCATGCCAGGGCGGCGCCCGGCACGCGGGCCGGCCAGCCCAGCGCCAGCGCGATGGGCAGCTTCATGTCGGGCGGGCTCGCCTGTGCCAGCGTCGAGCCGTCGGTGAAGGTGACCATCGAGTGCACGATGGACTGCGGGTGCACCACGACGTCGATGCGGTCGTAGTCGATGCCGAACAGCAGGTGGGTCTCGATGAGTTCCAGGCCCTTGTTGACCAGCGACGCCGAGTTCAGCGTGTTCATCGGGCCCATGGACCACGTCGGGTGGGCACCGGCCTGCTCCGGGGTGACGTCGTCGAGGTCTTTGGCCGCCCAGCCGCGGAACGGGCCGCCCGACGCGGTGAGCACGAGCCGGGCCACTTCGTCACCGGTGCCGCCGCGCAGGCACTGCGCCAGCGCCGAATGCTCGGAGTCGACGGGCACGATCTGACCGGGCTGCGCCGCCTTGAGCACCAGCGGTCCGCCCGCGACGAGCGATTCCTTGTTCGCCAGGGCAAGACGGGCACCCGAGTGCAGCGCGGCCAGCGTCGGCTTCAAACCGAGCGCACCGACCAGGGAGTTCAGGACGACGTCGGCATCGGTGTCCTCGACCAGCCGAGTGGCCGCGTCGGCGCCGGCGTACGTGATGTCCCCGATGCGCTCGGCGGCGGCGGGATCGGCCACCGCGATGTTGGTGACCCCGGTCTCGGCGCGCTGCCGGGCCAGCAGTTCCGCGTTGCCGCCGCCGGCCGCCAGGCCGACGATCTCGAACCGGTCCGGGTTGGCGGCGATCACCTCCAGGGCCTGGGTACCGATCGACCCGGTACTGCCGAGCACCAGGACTCGTAGCCGCTCACTCACGTCTCTATTGTGCCGCCCGATGCCCACATTCGAGTAACGGTGGTCGACCGGATAAACGCGCGGCGACAACGTGGCCACCAACAAATACGACCGAGCGTCGTATGTAAGAATGTCGGCAATCCACCGGATCGTTAAGGAGTTGCCGTGGCCACCACCGAGGTCGAACGAAGCACCGGCGTCGATGTCGAGGACGTCCCCTCTGCCGAGTGGGGCTGGTCCAAGATGAACCGCGCCGTGATTCAGGCCGGTGGCATCCTGTCCGCCATCTTCCTGCTGGTGATGCTGCGCGGTAACCACGTCGGCCACGTCGAGGACGCCTGGCTGATCGGCTTCGCCATCCTCCTGCTGGTCATCGTCGTGCGCGGCTGGTGGCTGCGTCGTCGCGGCTGGATCCGCTGACCTCAGCCTTACGACAAAGGCCACGAACTCCTTTCGAGTTCGTGGCCTTTGTCGTCGGCGGGTCCTAGGCGGCGGGCTCCGGCGCCTGCTCGGGCTCGCGGTGCCTCTTGTCCGAATGGAAGAACGTGACGAGTGTCGTCGCGCCGCAGATGATCCCGACGGTGCCGATGAGTTGCGGGCCGGTGAGACGGTCGGCGAGCCCGCCGCCCACGCCGGCGCCGATCATGAACGACCCCAGCAGGGCGAGGTAACCGAGCCAGTCGTAGACGGTGCCCTTGCCGCAGATGTGCCGTTCGAGCCCCTGGCCCAGTTTGACGACCGTTCCGGTGACGTAACTGAGCGGTACCGCCACTTCACCGTTCTTGACGAAGCTGGTGTTCAGCGCGCCCACCGAGAAACAGATGATGAGGATGCCGGTGAAGTTGACGTCCTCGTAGTACCAGCCGTCCTCATAGAGCTCGACGACGGACGCCACCAACAGGCCGAAGGTCACCAGGGCCGTGGCCCCGTGCGGATGGTTCTGCCAGTACCTGCGCCGCAGGAACGACGCCACGAAGACCCCCGCCAGGAAGCAGGCCATCAACCACAACGCCGCCTGCGGCCCGGCTCCGGACACTTTCTGCCGTTCCGCGACGTCGAACCAGCCGAGTACGGCGCGTTCGGTGTTGCCCGTCATGAAGGTGACGAAGTATCCGGCACTGTGCAGGAACGCGACCGCGCCGATCATGCCGGCCAACCACGACAACAGCCACGACAACCGGGCCTCCGGTCCGATGGCGGCTTCCTTGCTCACAACCCTGTCTGGCGACTGCTCATCCACCGGCACATTATATACGGCAGGGTCGGCGGACGGCCCAGATCAGACCGGCGCGGTCACCGGTCCTGCGACCGGCAGGTGAAGCCGAGGCGGAACTTGCCGATCTGGATTTCGTCACCGCTGGTGAGTGGGAGGGCCTGAACCGGGGTCCCGTTCACATAGGTGCCGTTGAGGCTGCCGGCGTCGATGATCCAGTATTCGTCGTCCAGCCAACGGATTTCGGCATGGTGCCGGCTGACGGTGATGTCATCGAGAAACACCGCGCTGTCGGGGTGCCGGCCGGCGGCGACGACTTCGTCGGCCAGCAGGAACTGGCCGCCGGGTCCGGGACCGCGGTTGATCACCAGGACACCCGAGCCCGGGCGTACCTCGGACGCCTTCCGGTGGACGGCAACGTCGTCGCCGAGGCGTGGCTCGTCGATCAGACTCATATCGGGTTTCCTTTTCCTGGATGGGTTTTCGAGGCGCTGCGGGTGGTGTGGCTGCGGGCGTGGGCGATGGCATCGTCCAAGTTTTCGATGAGATGGTTCTCGTGCCGCAGGGAGTCGATGATGCCGACGCCCGCGAGGAGGTCCCGGTGCTCGGGCCTGACCCCTTTGATGATCACGGTGATGCCGCGCGCCTCGAGGTCTTCGACGATCTGCGTCAAGGTGTGCGCGCCTGTCGCGTCGAGCATGCCGAGCTGCGACAGCCTGATGATGACGACGGACGTCTCGGGATGGTTGCCGTCGGTGATCGCGGTCGAAATCCGTTCGGCCGCACCGAAGAACATCGCGCCGTCGAGCCGCAGCACGGCGATGCGCTCGTCGCCGGGCAGATAGGGCCCCGGCAGTTCCTCCCGCGTGACACTGCTGCGGCGGGCCAGCGCGCGCAGCGCGAACAGTGCCGTGGCCGCGATGCCGATCTCGACGGCCTGGATCAGGTCGAAGCAGACGGTGACCGTCGCGGTCAGCAGAAAAGTCACCGCGTCCGAACGCGTGGACCGCATGATCCGGGTGACGGTGTGCGGCGAGATCATCCGGAACGCCGTCACCATCAACACCGCCGAGAGCGCCGCCAGCGGGATGGTCCCCACCAGACCGCTGATCAGGTACACCACGGCAAGCAGCACCAGCGAGTGCACGATGGCCGCCACGCGGGTCCGCGCGCCGGACCGCACATTGACCGCGGTGCGGGCGATGGCCCCGGTGGCTGGCATGCCGCCGAACACCCCGGAGGCGACCGACGCCAGTCCCTGCCCCACCAGTTCCCGGTTCGGGTCGTAGGGCCCGGTCGGGGACATCGTCGCCGCGACCCGCGCCGACAGCAGTGACTCGATGGCGGCCAGTGCGGCGATGGCCAGCGCCGCACCGAACAGGGAGTGCAGGACCGCCAGGTCGGCGTGCGGCCAGACGGGAGCGGGCAGCCGCGACGGCAGCGCCCCGATCCGCATGGCGGACAACCCGGCACCGGCCACCAGCGCGGTCGCGGCGACAACGGCCACCAGCGAGGCCGGCACCGCCGGATGCAACCTGGGCAGCACGATCATCAGGACCGCCACCAGCGCCGTGACGAGCAGGGCCGGCCGGGCCGCACCCGTGTCGATGTGCGAGACGACGACGCCCGCGGCCACCAGCGGGGACCGTCCGGCGGGTGCCGCCTGCCCGAATGCCGCCGGGACCTGCTGCAGAAAAATGATGGCGGCGATGCCGAGGGTGAATCCCTCGATCACCGGCCATGGAATGAACGTCACCGCACGCCCGACGCCGGTGACGCCGGCCACCACGACGACGACCCCGGCCAGGATGGTGACCGCGGCGACGCTGCCCAGTCCGTACTGCGCCACGATCGGCGCCAGCACGACCGTCATCGCCCCGGTCGGCCCGGACACCTGCACGTGCGACCCGCCGAACACCGCCGCGACCAGCCCTGCCACGACCGCGGTGACCAGACCGGCCGCCGCACCGACCCCCGAGCTGATGCCGAACGCCAGCGCGAGCGGCAACGCGACCACCCCGACCGTCACCCCGGCGAGGACGTCACGCCGCCACGAGTGCCCCAGGCCGACGTAGTCCGCGCGCGACGGCAGCAACCTGGTGATGCGGTCAGCGGCGAGCGCGGTCATCGGCTGGTGCCGATCGGCGGCAGCGAGCCGACGGCGTCGAGCTGATCACGTTGGGCGGCAAGGGTATCGGCGAGGAAGGTCCGCGCGATGAGCAGGAGTTCGGCGATCTTCGGATGGGCCAGCGTGTAGTAGACGGCGTTGCCGGCCCGATACCCGCTGACGACGTGATGACGCTTCAGCACCGCCAGGTGCTGGGACAGCAGCGTCGGCTCGATATCGCTGGCCGCGAGGATGTCGCTCACCGGCGTCGGACCGTCAGAGGTCGACAAAATTTCCAGCACCCGGATGCGCGCCGGATGCGCCAGCGCTTTGAAGAGGTTCGCCTTGATCTCGTACAGCGGCCGTTCGGGACCGTCGAGCACGCTGTCGACCATCTGCCGCACCCCTAATTGATGGATTGAAGAAATTCTCAATCCATCATAGCGCGTCAGACCGATCCGCCGGATCAGCTTCCCCCCAGACAACCCACAGGCTCGCGCAGCAAAATATTGTGGGCTGGGTAACATTCGCGACATGACCGTAGCCGACAACACGATCGACCTGGGCGATCAAGCCTCCTTCACCGGCTTACGGGCGCTGGGCCGCGGCCCGCTGATCCAATACACCTGGATCTACGAACATCCGGTCGACCTGGATGGCCTGCGCCGCCTGCACCGCAATCTGGGTAGCGGTGGCCTGCTGGGCCGCCGGATCGAACGGTCCCCCCTGCCGTTCGGCCGCCACCGGTGGGTCCGCTCCACCGGACCGGTTGACCTCGACGTCGCTCCCGGGACGCGGCCCGTCTCCGAGATCAACGACTGGGTCAACGAACGCGGCTACATCCCCGTCGACCCCGAGCACGGTCCGCCGTGGCACCTCGGCGTGCAGCAACTCGAAGGCGGCGGCGCGGCCGTGTCGCTCGTGGTGTCGCACACCGTCGGTGACGGCCTGGCCATTGCCGAGGCCGTCGCCGACGCGGTCAACGGGTCGCCGCGCGATCTCGGCTACCCGATCGCCGGGGCCCGCACCCGGCGCGAGGCCCTGCGCGAAGACCTCCGCCAGACGGTGCGCTCGGTGCCCAGTTGGTTCAAGGCCGTGGTCGGCGCGGTCAAGATCGCCCGCGATCAGAAGGGCGACCTGGCGGCGTCGGCCAAATCGGTGAGCGCGCCGGTGTCCAGCGGGATCACCACTCCGGTGACGCCGCCGTTCGTCGTCGTCCACATCGGCATCGACGAGTGGTACCAGCGCGCGAAAGCCCTCGGCGGCACCAGCAACGTGCTGTTCGCCGCGCTCGCTGCCCGGCTCGGGCTGGTGGTGGGCCGGTTGGGCGACGACGGCCGCGCCATGCTGTCGTTCCCCGTCAACATCCGCACCGAGGGCGACACCCGGGGCAATGCCCTCAGCACCATCACCGTGATGGCGGATCCGGAAAAGGTCAGCACCGACCTGTCCGAGTTGCGCAGCGACGTCAAGCGCGAACTGGCCGGTGTCGACGAGTGGACCCGCATGATGCTCACGCCGCTTCCCCTCACTCCCCTGGTGCCGAAGTTCGCGGTGCGGCGGCTCGAGAAGATGGTGCTCAAGGTCGGCAAGCCCATCGGTTGCTCCAACCTGGGCCAGTTCCCGCCCGCGTTCAACCGGCCCGACGGGACCGACGCCGACAATTTCCACGCCCGCCTGGTCGAGCCGGGCCTGACCCCGGTGGACCTCGAGCGCCTGAACGGCCACCTGTTCCTGGTGTTGTGCCAGACACCGACGTCGATGATCGTGACGGTCACCGCATGGGAACCGGGCGAGACGAACACCAAAGCGGCACTGGCTGATTCCACCCGCAAGGCGCTGGCCGAACTCGGACTCACCGGAACCGTCGACTAAGTTACCGGGTAGTACCATCGGTTTCGTGGACAGCACGGCGAGCAATCAGGGCAGCTCCGTCGAGGACGCCTCGACCCCGAGCCGAATCCTGGTGGCCACCGCGGAAGTGCTTGCCCGTCAGGGCCAGACCAAGCTCAGCCTGTCCGAGGTCGCCACGCAGGCCGGCGTCTCGCGGCCCACCCTGTACCGCTGGTTCGCCTCCAAGGAGGCGCTGCTCGAGTCGTTCGGACGGTACGAGCGCGACTTGTTCGTCGACGGCATGACCGCGGCCACCGAAGGGCTGCGCGGCAACGAAAAGCTCGATGCCGCACTGCAATTCATCGTGCAGTACCAGAAGACCTATTCCGGCGTACGGGTCATCGACATCGAACCGGAGGCCGTGCTCGCCCAGCTGCCGAACGTCGTCCCGACCATGCGCGCGCGCCTGCAGAAGTTACTGTCGGGGCCGAACGCCGAACTGAAGGCCGCAACGGCCATCCGGATCGCGGTGTCGCACTACCTCGTCCCGAGCGACGACACCGAGCAACTACTGGCGCAGCTGCGGCACGCCGTCGGTTTGCGCTGAGAGACTAGCCCTCGGCCGCCAATTGCCCACAGGCAGCGGCGATTTCGCGGCCGCGAGTATCGCGCACCGTGCAGGACACCCCGGCCGCCTGTACCCGGCGCACGAACTCCCGCTCGACCGGCTTGGGACTCGCGTCCCACTCGCTGCCCGGGGTCGGGTTCAGCGGAATCAGGTTCACGTGCACCAGCGGACCGAGCGCGCGGTGCAGTTTCTTGCCCAAAAGGTCTGCGCGCCAAGGCTGGTCATTGACATCGCGGATCAGCGCGTACTCCACCGACACCCGGCGACCGGTGACGTCGGCGTAATACCGTGCGGCCTCGAGAACTTCGGAGACCTTCCACCGGTTGTTGACCGGGACCAGCGTGTCGCGCAGCTCGTCGTCGGGGGTGTGCAGTGACAGCGCCAGCGTCACGCCCAGCTTCTCGTCGGCGAGTTTGCGGATCGCGGGTGCCAGGCCGACCGTCGAGACCGTCACCGACCGGGCGCTGATCCCGAAACCCTCCGGCGGCGCCGCGGTGATCCGGCGCACGGCGGCCACGACCCGGTTGTAGTTGGCCAGCGGCTCCCCCATGCCCATGAAGACGATGTTGGACAGCCGGCCGTCGTGCTCGTTGCGCATGGCGGCCGACGCCGCGCGGACCTGCTCCAGGATTTCGGCGGTCGAGAGGTTCCGCTTCAGGCCGCCCTGACCGGTGGCACAGAACGGGCACGCCATGCCGCAGCCGGCCTGCGACGAGATGCAGACGGTGTTGCGCTGCGGGTAGCGCATCAACACCGACTCGAACGTCGTGCCGTCCACCGCGCGCCACAGGGTCTTGCGGGTCTCCCCGGCGTCGCACTGAATCTGCTTCGCGGGGGTGATCAGGTCGGGGAACAGCGCCGAGGCCACCTGATCGCGCACCGATGCGGGCAGATCGGTCATCTCGTGCGGATCGGCGATCAACCGCCCGTAGTACTGGTTGGCCAGCTGCTTGGCCCGGAACTTCGGCAATCCCAGCTCGGTGACGGCCGCCACGCGTCCCTCGGCATCGAGGTCGGCCAGGTGCCGCGGCGGCATGCCGCGGCGCGGTGCATCGAACACCAGAGGAAGGGAAACGGCCATAACGGGCTTCAGTATCGCACCGACGGCACCCCCGGGACGAAATCACAGCCGAAAATCGTTGGACTCGGCGTCTATGAACACTCACCATGAGCCCATGCCGCCCCGTCCCGCGTCGCTCCTGGCCTTCGTCTACGCATTGGGTTATCCCATTGGCGCCCTTGCGGTTTCGGCCCTGACACCCATGGCGACGCTGGTGTTCCGGTTCGGCCTCGCCGCCGCCATCCTGTCCACGTGGGCCCTGGCGGCGCGTGTGAAATGGCCCACTGGCACGCGGCTGGTGCACGTCGTGATCAGTGGCCTGCTCACGCAGGCCGTGCAGTTCATCTGCCTGTACCTGGCACTGATGCACGGCGCTCCCGCGGTGCTGGGTGCCGTCGTCATCTCGATGAACCCGGTCGCCACCGCGCTGCTGGCCGCCGTGTTCCTGGGCGAGCGTCTGACCGCCATGCGCGTCGTCGCCCTGATCCTCGGCGCACTGGCGGTGCTGGCCGCGTGCGCCCAGCGGCTGCTGATGGTCGGTGGCGTCGACGCGGTGATCGTGCTGCTGGTCGTCTCGCTGCTGGCGCTGGCCTCCGGCGGCGTCTACCAGCAGCGGTTCTGCCGCGGCGTGGATTTCCGCGCCACCGCTGCGGTGCAGAACGCGGCTTCCTTGGTCCCGGTGGCGATCCTGGCCGCCGTCATGCCGTGGACGGTGACCAACGTGCACACCGCGGTCCTCGCGGTGGGGGCTGTGGTGCTGCTCAACGCGACGTTGTGCATGACGATGTACGTGCGGGCCATCGATCGCTACGGCGCCGCCGCGGTGGCCATGCTGTTCGCGGTCATCCCGGCCATCGCCGGCGTGCTGTCGTGGCTGCTGCTGGGCCAGCGCCCGGACCTCGGTGTGGTGGTCGGTCTGGTGCTCGGCGCGCTGGCCTGCTGGCTCAATTCGCGGGCCGTGGCGCGGACCGTCAGGCCAGCAACTCC
This sequence comes from Mycobacterium toneyamaense, assembly GCF_055384815.1. NCBI lineage: Bacteria > Bacillati > Actinomycetota > Actinomycetes > Mycobacteriales > Mycobacteriaceae > Mycobacterium > Mycobacterium toneyamaense. Next base: position 2,532,317 of record NZ_AP040333.1, on the reverse strand, counting down.
AGCACCAGCCACGCCGCCACTCCAGACGGCAGAATCGAGTCGATCCGGTCCATCAGACCGCCATGACCGGGGAGCAGAGTGCCCATGTCCTTGATCCCGAGGTCGCGCTTGACCTGCGACTCCACCAGGTCGCCGAGCGTGCCGGTGATGACGAGCATGATGCCCAGCGGCACACCGACCCACAGCGGCCGGCCCGCCAGGTAGTGCACCGACAGCACCGAGACGACGATGCTGAACAGCAGCGACCCGCTGAAGCCCTCCCAGGACTTCTTCGGGCTGATCGCCGGCACCATCGGGTGCTTACCGAACAGCACGCCCGCGGTGTAGCCGCCGATATCGGAGGCCACGACGCCCAGCATCATGCAGAACACCTGCATGGCACCCTCGTGGTAGCCGCCCTGGTGCGGGTAGATCAGCAGCGCCGTGAAGGCGCCGAACAGCGGTACCCAGGACGCCAGGAAGATCGTCACCGACACGTCGCGTGTGTAGTTGACCGGCGCCGCTTTGAGCCCGCCGGACAACAACCGCCAGATCATGCACAGCGCGACCGTGGCACCGAACGCCCCGAGGGCGCCGGCTTCCCGGTAGGGCCACGTCAGCCAGATCATCGCCTGGCCGCCGATCAGCAGCGGGATCACCGGGACGGCATAGCCACCCTCACGTAGCCGGCGCACCACCTCGTGCGTGGCCAGCGCGACGGCCAGAGCCACCAGCGCCACCCACAGCTGCGGGACGAACAGCAGGGTGGCGATGACGGTGCCGCCGAGGAGGACGCCGACGGAGATGGCGGCGGGCAGATTGCGCCCGGCGCGCGATGTCTTCTTGGGCTCCCCCGTGGGGGTGGTTTCGGTGGCCACGAATGTGCGGATGCGGACGGCTGGAGATCCTCAGACCTCGAGCAGTTCGCCTTCCTTGTGCTTGACCAGCTCGTCGATCTGAGCCGTGTAGGTGGCGGTCGTCTTGTCCAGATCCTTCTCGGCGCGCGCGACCTCGTCCTCGCCGGCCTCGCCGTCCTTCTTGATCCGGGACAGCTCGTCCATCGCCTTGCGACGGATGTTGCGCACCGACACCTTGGCGTCCTCGCCCTTGCCCTTGGCCTGCTTGACCAGTTCCCGGCGGCGTTCCTCGGTCAGCTGCGGGATCGAGATGCGGATGACGCTGCCGTCGTTGCTCGGGTTGACGCCGAGGTCCGAGTTCCGGATGGAGTCCTCGATGGCCTTGAGCTGGTTGGCCTCGTACGGCTTGATGACGACCAAGCGCGCCTCGGGGACGTTGATGCTCGCCAGCTGGGTGATGGGCGTCATCGAGCCGTAGTACTCGATGTTGATCCGGTTGAACATGCCCGGGTTGGCCCGGCCGGTACGGATCGACCCGAGGTCGTCACGGGCCACCGCGACGGCCTTGTCCATCTTCTCTTCGGCATCGAAGAGGGTTTCCTCGATCACTTCATCTTCTCCCGTCAGTCCCGCTCGCCCGGCCCCAGCCCTAGCTGGAAACCAGCGTTCCGATCTTCTCACCCGCGACCGCGCGCGCGATATTGCCTTCGGTCAGCAGATTGAAGACCAGCATCGGCATGCCATTGTCCATGCAGAGGCTGAACGCGGTGGCATCGGCGACCTTCAAGTCGCGTTCCAACACCTCACGATGGGTGATGCTGGTGATCATCTGGGCGTCGGGCACCTCACGCGGGTCCGCGGTGAACACGCCGTCGACGGCCTTGGCCATCAGGACCACCTCGGCACCGATCTCCAGCGCGCGCTGCGCGGCGGTGGTGTCGGTGGAGAAGTACGGCAGGCCCATGCCCGCGCCGAAGATGACCACGCGGCCCTTCTCGAGGTGCCGGCGCGCCCGCAGCGGGATGTACGGCTCGGCGACCTGTCCCATGGTGATGGCGGTCTGCACGCGGGTGTCGATGCCTTCCTTCTGCAGGAAGTCTTGCAGCGCAAGGCTGTTCATCACGGTGCCGAGCATGCCCATGTAGTCACTGCGGGTCCGCTCCATGCCGCGCTGCTGCAACTGCGCACCGCGGAAGAAGTTGCCGCCACCGATGACGACGGCGACCTGGGCACCGGCGCGGACCACCTCGGCGATCTGCCGGGCGACCAGAGCGACGACGTCGGGGTCCAGGCCCACCGCGCCGCCGCCGAACATCTCACCACCGAGCTTGAGCAATACCCGCTTGTAGGCCGGCCGGATCAAACCCTGGCCACCGTTGTCTGCCTCGTTGTCTGGGCTGCCCATCAGACTCCTTCGGTCCCCACAAGTCACAACTGCCCCGGCGATCGGCAGCGGCTCCATCCTGCCTCATGGCGATCGCGCCGGAGGCAAGGAGGGTGGAACCCGATGGGCGGGCGGCTACCCGACGGACTACCCCAGGTGCGCCTGTAACAACCACGCGCGAACCGACTTGAGTCCGTTCGGCTCGTCCCTTACGTCGACGTCGGCGAAACCTCTGCCGGGTGCGCCGGTCGCGCCGAAACCGTCGGGCATGTTGCCGTGGATGCGGGCCGGGGAGATGTCGTCGATCACCCAGTACTTGCCGACGACGTCGCGCAGCTCGTCCTCGGTCACCGGGTTGGCCGGGCCGGCGGGCATGCCGCCGCGGTCGAAGACGAGAACGATGTAGGTGGCGCCGGGCGCGGCGGCCCGCACGATCGAGCGCTGGTAGCCGTCCCGGAGTTCGACGGGCATGGAGTGGAACAGCGTGCTGTCGATGATGGTGCCGAAGCGGCCGTCATACCCGGTGAAGTCGCTGATGTCGGCGACCTCGAAGCTGGCATTGTGGGCGCCGCGCCGGGCAGCTTCGGCCCGGGCCAGTTCGATGGCGGTGGCCGACTGGTCCAGACCCACGGTCGTGAAGCCGCGCTCGGCCAGATAGATCGCGGTGGCGGCCTCGCCGCAACCGGCGTCGAGGACGTCGCCGTGCACCTTCCCGGCGTCGATCAGCGCGGCGATCTCGGGCTGCGGCACGCCGATGCTCCACGGCGGCCGGGCACCCATCTCGGGAGCCTCACCGCGGTACGCGCTTTCGAACATGGCATCTGTGGGTCTGGTCATACCTCCGGTTTATCAACGGGCTTGATATATGTCAATATAATTGACATGTTCGAAGGTGAAGACGCTCCCCTGGGCTATCTACTCAGCCGTATCGCCAACGCGCTGCGCGCCGAGATCACCGCCAACGTTCTCGAACCACTCGGCCTGAGCTTCCCGCAGTACGTCTGCCTGCGCATATTGGACAACCGCTCCGGCATGTCCAATGCCGAGATGGCACGCTTCATCGGGGTGTCACCACAGGCGATGAACATCGTGGTGCGCGCGCTGCAGGACCGCGACCTGATCACCCGGCCCTCGACCGTCGCAGCCGGACGCTCCCGGCCCACCGAGCTGACCCGGGCCGGCCGCACCCTGCTGGGCAAGACCGACGCCGGGATTCGCGCCGCCGACGACGCCCTGCTGGCCAACTTGAGCCCGGCCCAGCGCCGGCAGTTCCGCGAAACGCTGACGAGCCTGATGCCGCCCGACTAGAGGATCGCGGCGGCGACGATCAGGCCGAACGCCAGGTACGCGGCCGCGACGTCGAGCACGACCGGGGAGAACTTCTCCTCGTGGAGCATCTCGCCGATGTCGAGGCCTTTGACGGCGCCGATCAGGCGCACCGAAAGCGCCTGTGCGGCAATGCCGATGAGGCCGAAGACCAGCGTCTTGATCAGGCCGCCGGCCAGGTCGCCCGTCGAGCTGTAGATGGCGAGCACCACGATGAAGGCCATCGACAGCACACCCGAGGCGGCCACCGCCGCGGCATTCGGCCGGCCCGAGCGGACCAGCTCGCGCAAGGGTCCCGGCGTGGTCCAGTCGATCACGAAGAAGCCGAGGATCATCAGCGCGCCGCCGACGATCGCGTACAGCGCGATGGCCGACGCGCCGTGTCCGACGATGGACCAGTAGTCGTTGCCAAGAGCGGTCAGGGTCATGAAGTTCGTTTCCTTCCGGTCACTGCGGGATGCGGTGGGGCACAAAGGCTGCGCCGTTGTCGGTGACTAGACCCGAGGTCTCGCGGATACCGAGGCCGGCCGATTCGTCGCCGACGATCCAGGCGCCCAGCGCGGGACGCATGTCGTCGAACTGCGGTAGCGGGTCGAGCAACTGGTACACGTAGCCCTCTTCGCCGTACACGCCGCCGGTCTGTGTCTCGTAACCCGCGCCGACGATCGTGACGTTCGCCCCCTCGCGCCCGAGTTTGGGCTTGCGGACGTATTCGGTCAGCTCGTGCGGATCATCGATGTACGCCGGCAGCAGGTTCGGGTGCCCCGGGTACATCTCCCACAGCACCGCCAGGATGGCCTTGTTGCTGAGCAGTGACTTCCACAGCGGCTCGATCCACATGGTCTCCGGCAGGGATTCGGCTGCGTACTTGCCGAATTCGTCGTCGAGCACCCATTCCCAGGGGTAGAGCTTGAACAGCGTCGAGATCGGGGCGTCTTCCAGATCGACGAAGCGATTCAGGTCCCGGTCCCAGCCCAGTTGCTCGATGGCCAGGCCGACGGTGTTCATCCCGGCCTCGGCGGCGCACTCCTGCAGGTAGGCCAGCGTCACGTTGTCCTCACCGCTGGTGTCCGCAGAGGACCAGGTGAAGTGGGCTTCGTTGCCGGGCAACCGATCCTGGATTTCCTTCCACCGCTCCACCAGCTTCTCGTGCAGCGAGTTCCACTGGTCGTCGGCGGGAAAGACATCGGTCTTCCAATACCACTGCAGAATCGCGGCTTCGAGCAGCGACGTGGGGGTGTCGGCGTTGTACTCCAGCAGAACCGGGGGCCGGCGGCCGTCGTAACGGAGGTCGAAGCGACCGTAGAGGTGCGGATCGCTACGGCGCCAAGACTTTTCGATGTGCGGCCAGCTCCACTCCGGCAACCCGAAGTCGCGGTAGCGCTCGGTCAGCACGATGTTCTCGACGGCTTCCAGACACATCGAGTGCAGCACCTCGACCGAGGCCTCGATCGAGAGCACCTCGTCCATGTCGAACACGTAGTGCACCGACTCGTCCCAGTACGGACGGTCATTCCCGTGTGCGTCGGTGGCCGGGGTGTCGAAACACATGCCCTGGCTGGCCACGATCTGCTGCCACCCCGGTCGCGGGGCGTGACGTTCGCGCCGCATCAGCTACCGGAGCTTCCGTGGCTCGACGAACCGAAGCCGCCGCGCGACACCGATGACCCCGACTTGGAGATGGAGGTGCCGGATTTCGTTGTGGCCGTAGTGCCTTTCGGCAGGGTCAGGGTGCCACCGTGGGCGATGCTGCCGACGCCGGAGTTGGAGCCGCCGTAGTAGTACCGGTACGGCGATCCCATGTACAAGAACGTGCTGCCGCCGCCGTAGTTGGTGCCGCTGCTGCAGTAACTGTCCGGCACCACTTCGTTGCTGCCGTCCTTGACGCAGGACGCGCTGATCTGATCATCGCGATGGAAGATCGCGTAGCCGGCGGCGACCACCGCCACCACGCCGACGCCGACCGCCGAACCGATGAGGACCTTCTTGCCGGTGGCCGCGCGCTTGCGCGCCTTCTCGGCTTTGACGCGTTCGATCTCTTCTTCGGCTTCGCGCGCCCTCTTGGCCTTGTCGCGGGCCCGGGCCTCGGCGACGGTCGGCTGCCGCGGCTTGGCGGTGGCCGGGTCCTGCCAGCGGACGGAACCCTGCGGTTCTGCCGGGGGTGCCGGGGGCACCGGCGGCGAACTCGGCTCGGACCCGGGCGCGGGCTCCGGCCCGCCGCCTTGAGCCGACGACTTCCACGGCTGCCTTTCAGCCCCGTTCTCGGGCCCGACAGTCATGCACACCCCCAATTGACGCAACCTGTGAGACAGCATAAGGCTGGCCGCCCGACAAAGCGGCCGTTGCCGCTGCTTGCGTCGAGCAAAAATAGCCCCGCCGGCCGGTCGACGTCAGCGCGCCGCGAGCGACGGCCAACCGATTTCCCGCTCGAGCTCGAACGCCAGTGCCAGCAGCGTCGCCTCCTGCCCCGCCGCCGCGCCGAACATCATGCCGACCGGCAGTCCCGACGCGGACCGGGCCAGCGGCAGCGAAACCGCCGGGGCGCCACTGGCGTTCTGCAGCGGCGTGAAGCCGACCCAGTCGATGAGCCGCGACATGACCTGGTCGAAGTCGGCAGTCGGGTCCAGGTGCCCGATCGGCGGGGTGACCTCGCTGAGGGTCGGGGTGAGCACCACGTCGTAGTCGCGGGCCAGGCGCGCCGGAATGCGCCGTGACGCGGCCAGCCGGGCGATGGCGGCCGGCACGCGGTGCAGATTGCGCGCCGCCTTTGCTTCCAGTCCCAGGGTCAGGTTGTCCAACCTGCCGCGATCGAAGCTGGGGCCGAAGGTGCGTTTTCCACTACGGACCAGCGCAAAGGCCAGGAAAGACCAGTAGAGCAGGAAGTCGTCGCGGAACCGCTCCGGTGCCGGGTTGCCGATCTCGGTGACGCGATGGCCGAGCTCCTCGAGCCGGGCCGCGGTCTGCATCGTCAGGCCCCGGATCTCCGGACTGGCCTCCCGGCCGATCGAGCTCGTGCACACCGCGATACGCAGCCGGCGCCGACCGGGCGCGGTGACGTCGCCGATGGCCGGCAGTTTCGGGTTCCGGTAGACGCGCTCGGCTTCGCGGTAGAACGCCGCGGTGTCCCGGACGCTGCGGGTGAGGACGCCGTTGGCGACGATCTGCAGCGGCATCCGGGTCTCACGGTCCAGCGGCAAGCGGCCACGGGTGGGCTTGAGACCGACCAATCCGTTGCAGGAAGCCGGGATTCGGATGGAACCGCCGCCGTCGTTCGCGTGGGCGATGGACACCACGCCGGCCGCGACGAACGCCCCCGACCCGGACGACGACGCGCCCGCGGTCACCATGGTGTCCCACGGGTTGCGCACCGGGCCCAGCCGGGGATGCTCGGCCGAGGCGCTGAAACCGAACTCCGACAGCTGTGTCTTCCCGAGGGCCAGCAGCCCCGTCGACAGGTACAGGCGCGCCCACTCCCCGTCGGCCGGCACCGGCCGGGGCGCCCAGGCGTCGGCGCCCTGCATGGTGGGCCAGCCGCCGACCGCGACGTTGTCCTTGATGAACGTCGGTACCCCGTCGAAGAATCCCCCGAAAGGTCTAGGCGCATTCGCCTTTTCAACAGCCTGCTCGAAGGCTTCGTACGCCATGCCGTTCAGTTCGGGCTGCGCCTTCTCGGTCCGGGCGATCGCCGCCTGCACCACCTCGACCGCCGACACCGCACCGCTGCGGATCGCGTCGGCGACACCGACCGCGTCGAGGTCGCCGAGGGCGTCGTCACCGAATGTGCTGATGCGTGTCATGGCACCCACGGTACCAAGCAGTACCACCAGCCCGCCTTACCCTCAGATTTCACGTTGTGAGTCCGGACACCGGCTTGCCGCGCGCGCGAACGCGCAGTGTAAACACGTAGTTTCCCGGCCGTAACGTTCCATTTGGACTACTGCCATATGGAAGTAACTGGTGCTAATTTCCGTTCGACCCGGCCGCTGCAGGTCGCGGACCGGTCCGGTCATCGGCGCCCGCATCCGACCTGCCTGCCTGATGCATTGCATCACTGGCGATTACGACGGATTCGACAGGAAACGCCTTCATGACTACCGAGCAATCCTTAGACGAAGTGCACGGCCAACCGATGGCCGCGGCCCGCGTCGGCCCGTGGTCCCGCTTTGTCACCTGGGCCAACCAGGACACCATCGAGGACTTCTCACTTCGCTACGCGCCCAAGTCTTTTCGCAAATGGTCACCGATGGCATGCGCCGTGGCCGCGTTGGGCGGCATCGCTTACCTCGCCGACTACTCGATCGGCGCCTCGATCGCCGTCACCCACGGCGCGGCCAGCGCGGTCGTCGCGATCCTGGTCGCCGCGGTCACGATCTTTCTCACGGGCATCCCGATCGCGTACTACGCCGCCAAGTACAACATCGACATGGATCTGCTCACGCGCGGAGCGGGTTTCGGATACTTCGGCTCGACCCTGACGAGCCTCATCTACGCCAGCTTCTGCTTCATCTTCTTCGCGCTCGAGGGCGCGATCATGGCGCAGGCGATGAAATTGGCGTTCGGCATTCCACTGGCGCTGGGCTACATCATCGGCTCACTGATCATCATTCCGCTCGTGCTCTACGGCATGACGGCCCTGGCCAAGTTCCAGGTCTGGACCCAGCCGTTGTGGCTGATCCTGTTCGTCGCCCCCATCGCCTTCATCGCGACGGCGGATCCGGCGGGCTTCCACGGGTTCCTGAGCTGGGCGGGCAACGGCGGCAGCGAGCAGGTGACCGCGATCGGGGTCGGCGCGGGCGCCGGCGTGGCATTGTCACTCATCGCCCAGATCGGTGAACAGGTCGACTATCTGCGCTTCATGCCCGAGAAGTCGGAAACGCCGCCACTGCGGTGGTGGGCCGCGGTACTCGCCGCCGGGCCCGGCTGGGTGATCCTCGGCGCGGCGAAGCAGATCTGCGGCGCCTTCCTGGCCTTCTACGTCGCGGGCAAGGTCGGTTTCGCGGCCGCCACCGAACCCATCGAGCAGTTCCTCGGCGGCTTCGGCTCGGTCATCCACAACGACGCCCTCGCCCTCGGGTTGGCCACGCTGATGGTGTTGCTGTCGCAGGTGAAGATCAATGTCACCAACGCGTACTCGGGCTCGTTGTCCTGGTCGAACTTCTTCAGCCGGATTCTGCATGTGCACCCGGGCCGGGTGGTGTACCTCGGCCTGCACATCGCCATCGCGCTGGCACTGATGCTCAGCGACATGTTCGCCGTGCTCAACACCATCCTGGGGTTCTACTCCAACGTCGCGATCGCCTGGATCGGTGCGATCGTCGCCGACCTGGTGATCAACAAGCCGCTGCTGAAGCTCAGCCCGTCGTACGTCGAGTTCAAGCGGGCCTACCTCTACAGCATCAATCCCGTCGGGTTCGTCTCGATGCTGGTGGGTTCGGTGTTCTCGATCCTGGCCTTCTACCACGCTTTCGGTGATTTCCTCGCGGCGTGGTCGCCGTACCTGGCGCTGACACTGTCGTTCGTACTGTCCCCGGTGATGTGTATCGCGACCAAGGGCAAGTACTACCTGGCACGGCGCAATCCACTTCGTGAGGAGATCGAGAAGGAGCCGCTGTGGGCGGGTCAGACGCTGCTGGACGTCGTCGACCAGAAGCGCTACGAATTGCCGGACATGGTGCACGACTGTCCTTTTCACCACGGCACCGTGTCCTCGCTGACCTGCACGCTGACCAAGGACTGCCATGACATGTGCAAGAAGGACGGCTACACCGATTCCACCAGCACGGAGGAACTGAAGACTGCGGTTACACCGCAGTCGAGCTGATGAATTGTCATGGCCTCGCCCTGAGCACCGGGCGGGGCCATGACCATCGGTCAGGGCGTCAGCTCGGCGATCACATCGAATTCGAGCTGGTCGGCGCTGGCGAGGTACACCGGTTGACGAGTATGGGCACCACGCATGACGACCTCGCCGCGCGGGCCCTGGTACGCGACATTGGCGCGTGCCCGATCGATCGCGGCCACCTCCAGGCTGCGGGCCGTCTGAGCCAGCGCGGTGAGCAGAAGCAGTCCCTCGTAACAGGATTCACCGATGTTGTTGAGCGCCGGGGCGGCACTGCCGAACCGTTGCAGATAGTGCGAGCCGAAGCCCATGTTCACCTCGGTGGGCAGACTCTCGAAGTAACCACACGCGGTGTACAGGCCGGTGGTCGCCCCACTTCCGCTGGCGCACAACACATCCTCACCGATCATCAACGACAGTCTCACGACGCTCTGGTCCAGACCGGCACGGGCGAACGCGCGATTGAACGCCGCGTTGTCGGCGCCCACCATCAACACCAGCACCCCGTCGGCCTCCGAGCTGGCGATGACGTCGAGCATGGGCCGGAAATCTCGCCCGCCCAGCGGAACGAATGCCTCACCGACGAATTCGAGGCCCGATCGCCACATGTACTCCTTGGTCACGCGGGCGGTCTGCCGCGGCCAGATGTAGTCGTTGCCGACGATGCACCAGCGTTTCAGCCCGAGGTGCTCACGCAACCACGTCAACGCCGGAAACAGTTGCTGCTCTGGGGTTTCCCCCACCATGTACACCCCGTCGGTGCTCTCGCCGCCCTCGTAGAACGTGGTGTACACGTAGGGCACCCGACCGGCCGTCTGCGGCGCGATGACGCGCCGCGCATTCGACAGGTGCCAGCCCACCACCGCGTCGATCTGCTGCTGGGCGACCAGGCGGCCCAGTTCGTCCGCCAGCTCACGCAGCGGCGCCCCGGCGTCCACCGGATGAATCCGGACGGGCCGGTCCAGTATGCCGCCGGCGGCGTTGATGTCCTCGGCGGCGAGTTCGGCGCTCGCCTCGCACGAAGGTCCGAACATCCCGGCGGGCCCGCTCAACGGCACCACGAGCGCGATGTCGACCACATCCCGGTCGGGGCGCGCGGGAATCGTCGCGGGTTTCGGATTCACCATCACCTCACCTTGGGACACGGGCCCAGCCATGCAACTCCGATCGCGACGACCACGACGTCCGCCACCCGGGTGACCAGAATTCAATTTGAAGATACCTCCCGATCAGCGCTGTTTCACGGCGAGATGAGGGGCCCCACCACGGTAGGCTGGGCGCCACCATGGAAATGAAGCCCGGCGCCCGTGCCGACACCGTCGAGGAACTCGCTCGATTGGTGAAGTCGGTTGCGTTCGAACTCGACCGCGTGGTGACAGATCACCTGGCCGGTTTGACGGTGCGTCAGTGGCATGTGCTGGCCGCGCTCGAAGGCGGTGCCGGCAAGCCGATGACGGCACTGGCCGAGGTGACGCTGCTGCCCGGGCCGAGTCTGACCCGGCTCGTCGACGGGATGGTCGACGACAATCTGGTGCTGCGCAAGGCCGATGTGGTCGATCGCCGGCGGGTGTTGGTCTACCAGACCCGCCGGGGCAGCGCGCTGTACCGCCAGATCCGGGATCGGCTCAACAAGTCCGAACAGCTGGCCGCGCTGTGCACGTCAGCGTCGCTGCAGCCCGAAGCCCTGACCGAGCTGCTGGGCGTCCTGCAGGGTTCGAGCTCCCCGGCAGACCTGCGCGGCTGACACCGGTACCCGCCAAACAGCCAGTCCCCCAAGGTAATCGGGGAACTGGCTGCCGGCTGCGGGATCAGAAACTGGCGTGTGGCGCGCCCATTCCGGGATCGATCTGGTAGGGCCCCGATGCCGACGGCGCCACCGGGAAATCGAAGATCGCCGTCGGGATGTACACCGTCGCACAGGAATTCGGGATGTCCACCACGCCGGAGAGCCGGCCCTCGATCGGCGCGGATCCGAGCAGCAGGTAGGCCTGCTCCGGGCTGTAGCCGAACTTCGTCAGGTAGTCGATGGCGTGCAGACATGCGCGCTGGTAGGCCAGATCCGAGTCGAGGTATTTCTGCTCGCCGTCGAGCGTCACCGAGGTGCCGGAGAACGCCAGCCATTCCGAGTACTGCGGGTCGGTGTTGCCGGGCATGAAGATCGCGTTCTCATGCACGCCGTAGGTTTCCATGCCGCCCTTGATCAGATCCACGTGCAGGTCCATGAACCCGCCCATCTCGATCGCGCCGCAGAACGTGATCTCGCCGTCGCCCTGCGAGAAGTGCAGGTCGCCGAACGACAGGTTCGCGCCGGGGACGAACACCGGATAGAACACCCGGCTGCCCTTGGTGAGGTTCTTGATGTCCTGGTTTCCGCCGTTCTCGCGGGGCGGCGCGGTGCGGGCGGCCTCGGCGGCAGCCTTGGTGAAGGCATCGCCGCGCAATGAGCCCAGGATCGCGTCCTGCGGTTCGGGCGGCAATGCCAGCGGCGGCACGCGGTCGGGATCGGTCGCGATCAACGCGCCTTCGCGGGCGTTCCATTTGGCCAGCAGCGCCGCCGACGGCGCGGTGCCCATGAGGCCGGGATGCACGATGCCGGTGTACTTCACATGGGGCACGTGGCGCGAGGTGGCCTTCTGCCCCGAGAAGTCCCAGATCGCCTTGTAGGCGTCGGGGAATTGGTCGGTGAGGAACCCGCCGCCGTTCTGCTTGGCGAAGATGCCGGTGTATCCCCAGCCCTGCCCAGCCAGCGGCCCCGAGTCTTCCTGCGGAATGGGCCCGACGTCGAGGATGTCGACGATCAGCAGGTCACCCGGCTCGGCGCCCTCGATCGCGAACGGCCCGGACAGGCAGTGCACGCCCTTGAGTGGCGCGTTGAGGATGTCCTCGGCCGAGTCGTCGTTGTGGATGGCACCGTCGAACCACTCGCGGCAGTGCGCCCGGAAGCTGTCCCCCGGCTTGACGGTGACGGCCGGCGGGATGTCCGGGTGCCATCGGTTGTGGCCGACCAACTGTTGGTCGGTGAACTTCTTCGCCGAATCCAAGGGGAACAGCAATTCCGGCACATTGACCTCCTAGCGACACAAACACACTTGCTTCCGAATGGAAGTATTCAATACTGAAGGTGTCTCGTCTGCGGTTCGGGCAAGTTACATCCGGATGACGTTGGCGGATAGGGCTTATGGTGTCGTTGTGCCTACCTACGTATTCCGGTGTGGACAGGGTTGCCCGGACTTCACCGAACAACATTCGATGGCGAGCGTGCCCGCCGATACGCCGTGTCCGAGATGCAGCGGCGCGGCCAGGCGCCGAATCGGAGCGCCCGCCCTGGGCGCCGGCAACTCGCCGGGCATGCGGGCGCAGGACGCCACCCGCGCCACGGCGGACCGCCCCGATGTCGTCCAGAGCCTGCCCACGAGTCGCCGCCGCGCGCCGGTGACGACGAATCCGTTGCACCGCAAGCTGCCCCGGCCCTAGCCGGACAAAAGCAAAACCCCGCGCACTCCGGGATCGCCGGGTTTGTGCGCGGGGTTTTGTCAGTGAGCAGCGGGTGTGCTGCCCAAGTTCTTACTGCTGGCCGACCTCGAACCGCACGAAGCGGGTCACGGTGACGCCGGCCTCGTCCAGCAGGGCCTTCACGGTCTTCTTGTTGTCGGACACCGACGGCTGGTCGAGCAGCACGACGTCCTTGTAGAAGCCGGTGACGCGGCCTTCGACGATCTTCGGCAGTGCGGCCTCGGGCTTGCCCTCTTCCTTGGCGGTCTCCTCGGCGATACGACGCTCGTTGGCGACCAGGTCGGCGGGCACGTCCTCACGGGTGAGGTACTTGGCCTTCAGCGCGGCGATCTGCAGCGCGACCGCGTGAGCGGCCTCTTCGGAAGCACCGTTGTACTCGACCAGCACACCCACGGCCGGCGGCAGGTCCGCGGCACGCTTGTGCAGGTAGGTCTCGACGGTGCCGTCGAAGTAGGCGACCCGGCGCAGTTCGAGCTTCTCGCCGATCTTCGCGGACAGGTCCGCGACCAGCTGCTCGACGGTGGTGCCGTCGACGGTGGCGGCCTTGAGGGTCTCCACGTCGTTGGCCTTGGCCGCGACGGCAGCGGTGAGGATCTGGTCCGCGAGAGCCTGGAATTCGGCGTTCTTGGCGACGAAGTCGGTCTCGGAGTTCAGCTCGATGAGGGCGCCGTCCTTGGCGGCGACCAGGCCCTCGGCGGTGGCGCGCTCAGCGCGCTTGCCGACGTCCTTGGCACCCTTGATGCGCAGGACCTCGACGGCCTTGTCGAAGTCACCCTCGGTCTCAACCAGTGCGTTCTTGCAGTCGAGCATGCCGGAGCCGGTGAGCTCCCGCAGTCGCTTTACGTCAGCAGCGGTGTAGTTAGCCATCTCAGCTTTCTGTGGTGGTGGTTTCGGTGGTCTCAGCGGCAGCGTCGGTGCCGGCGGTCGCACCGGCGAGCAGTTCCTGCTCCCACTCGGCGAGCGGCTCGGCGCCTTCGGCCTCGGTCTTGGCACCCGAGCGGGCCTGCAGACCCTCGGCAACCGCGGAGGCGATCACCTTGGTCAGCAGCGCGGCGCTGCGGATGGCGTCGTCGTTACCCGGGATCGGGTAGTTGACCTGGTCGGGATCGCAGTTGGTGTCCAGGATCGCGATGACCGGGATGCCGAGCTTGATGGCCTCGGAAACGGCCAGGTGCTCCTTGTTGGTGTCGACGACCCAGATGGCCGACGGAACCTTCTGCATGTCCCGGATACCGCCGAGGCTGCGCTCGAGCTTGTTCTTCTCACGCGTCAGCATGAGGATTTCCTTCTTGGTGCGACCCTCGAAGCCACCGGTCTGCTCCATCGACTCGAGTTCCTTCAGGCGCTGCAGGCGCTTGTGAACGGTCGAGAAGTTGGTGAGCATGCCGCCCAGCCAGCGCTGGTTGACGTAGGGCATGCCGACGCGGGTGGCCTCGTCGGCGATGGACTCCTGGGCCTGCTTCTTGGTACCGACGAAGAGCACGGTGCCGCCGTGGGCAACGGTCTCCTTGACGAATTCGTACGCCTTGTCGATGTAGGTCAGCGTCTGCTGCAAGTCGATGATGTAGATGCCGTTGCGGTCGGTGAAGATGAACCGCTTCATCTTGGGGTTCCAGCGACGGGTCTGGTGCCCGAAGTGTGCGCCGCTGTCCAGCAGCTGCTTCATGGTCACTACGGCCATGTTGGTGCCTCACTCAGTTATCGGTTGTCGTCCGGTATCGGGTGATTCCGGACCCTGGCGTCTGCTGCGTGCCGGACCCAACTCGGTTGTCCGAGGTGGGACCGCCCGGCATGCGGTGGCGACCCGAGATCGAGCCGCTGTGCAGGCGCGCGAAGTCAACCCACGAATGCGGATTGCAGGTGGAAGTTTACACGCTCGCCGGGGGTGCTTTTGTCCACAGTGCGCGGGTTATCCACAGATCGGGTTTCTGGGGGTGCCGAAGCCGCCGCCGAAGCGCTGAACTGGCCTGATGCGGACTCTACTGGCGCTCCTGCTCGCCGGACTCGGCTCGACCGGCGTGGCGCACGCCACCGACGACCGCCTGGACTGGCCGCTGCGGCCGCGACCGGCCGTCGTGCGCACGTTCGACGCGCCGCGGCCGAACTGGCAGCGCGGGCATCGGGGCGTCGACCTCGCCGGTGCCGCCGGCCAGACGGTGTACGCCGCCGGCCCGGGCACCGTGGTGTTCGCCGGCGAGCTCGCAGGCCGGCCCGTCGTGTCGGTCGCTCATCCGGGCGGGCTGCGGACCAGCTACGAGCCCGTCCGGGCGGCGGTGCGCGCCGGCGCCGTCGTCGCGGCGGGTACGCCGCTCGGCACGCTGCTGGCCGGGCACCCCGGCTGCGCGAGCTGTCTGCACTGGGGCGCCATGTGGGGCGCGTCGTCCGACGCCGACTACGTCGATCCCCTCGGCCTGCTCGCCACCACCCCGATCCGCCTCAAGCCCCTTTGACCGCGAGCGGCCGTGTTTGTACGGCGACACGCCGCTATTCGCGTGCACGATGCGCACCCTCGCCGGCCGCGAGCGGCCCCCAAAATGCTCGCGACGACGAGTTAGGCCCGAGGGTGGGCCTGGTCGTGGACGGCGCGCAGCCGGGCGACGGTCACGTGCGTGTAGAGCTGCGTCGTCGCGAGCGATGAATGCCCCAGTAGCTCCTGCACCACGCGCAGGTCGGCACCACCTTCCAGCAGGTGGGTGGCCGCGCTGTGGCGCAAGCCGTGCGGCCCGATGTCGGGTGCACCGTCCACCGCCGAGATCGTCTGGTGCACGACGGTTCGCGCCTGTCGGGGGTCGAGGCGTCGTCCCCGTGCCCCGAGCAGCAGCGCCGGGCCGGACGTCGCGACCGCCAGCGCCGGGCGGCCGTCGGACAGCCAGGCCCGCAGCGCGTTGAAGGCCGGTTCCCCGAAGGGCACGGTGCGCTCCTTGTCGCCTTTACCGAGCACGCGCAGCAACCGGCGGCTCTGGTCGACATCATCGATGTCCAGGCCGCACAGCTCGCTGACACGGATGCCGGTGGCATACAGCATCTCGACGATCAGCCGGTCCCGCAGCGCCACCGGATCACCTTGTTCGGCACCGGAATTCGCCGCCGACATGGCATCGACGGCCTGGTCCTGACGCAGCACTGCGGGCAGCGCACGATGCGCCTTGGGGGTCTGCAGCCGGACGGCCGGGTCGGTCTCGAGCAGCCCGCGCCGCACGGCCCACGCAGTGAAGGTCTTGACCGCCGAGGTCCGGCGGGACAGCGTGGTCCGGGCGGCGCCCCTGGCGGCCTGTTCGGCGAGCCACGACCGCAGCGTCATGAGGTCCAGGTCCGCGAGGGTCGCGTCGTCGCCGAGGAATTCCCCCAACGACCGCAGGTCACCGAGATAGGCGCGCCGCGTGTGCTCGGAACGCCCGCATTCGAGTTCGAGGTACTGATCGAACTCGTCGAGAACCGCCTGGTGCACTCCCCTACGTTGGCAGAACGCTCGGCCGATCGCCCGTCACGCCACCCGTCGGTTTCCGAGCTGTGACCTCAGGCGTCGACGCGCCTGCCCGCACGTTCGGCGAACGCATCGAGCGCAGCAAGAACTTCCGGGGATCGCCATACGCGATTGCGGCGCCCAGCGGTGGTCTCGATGATCACGCCTGCCTCAACCAATGGAGTCAGTACGCGCTGGGCGTGTGCAGTCTGGGCCACAATGCCTTTGTCCACGAGCAGTGCGGCATTGATCACGGGGCGGCTGGTCAGTAGGTCGGCCACCTTCCACGCTCCTGAATCCGCACGCGCGGTGATCCTGTCGTTCCAGCTGGCGCGGATGGTACGCAGGTCTGTGACCAGCTGCCGACCGTTGACCGTGGCGCGCAGACTTGCCTCGGCAAATCGCTCCACGATGGGCGCGGCGTCACCCTCCCGGTACGCCGTAAGTGCCCCGATGTATCCGTCCGTATCGGCCAGCAACCCCGCCGACACCGGCACAGTGATCTGACGAGTCAGTGCCTTATTGCGCAGCATTGCCTGGACCAGCGCACGCCCGGTGCGACCGTTGCCGTCGGTAAACGGGTGCAGCGTCTCGAATTGAGCGTGGGCTACCGCGATCAGCGGCAGTACTGCGGTGTCGGTGCGCCTCGTGAACGCGATGAGGTCGTCGATCGCAGCGGGAATGAGTTCGTGACGTGGGCCTACGAATGTCGCACCGACAGGTGTCGATCCACGACCGATCCACACCGGCTCGGTACGCCATTGCCCCGGGGTGTGCCGTGGCTGATTGACCATGAGCGCGGCGTGCATCGCGAGGATGGCTGCGGCGTCGATGGTCCCCGAGAGATCCAACGCAGCCTGCATCGCGGCGGTGTTGGCGACGATGTCGGCGGCGTTGCGCTTGCCAGTGCCACCGACGAGCTCTTCCTCGGCGACAGATCTTGCCGACGCCGAGAGATTCTCGATCTGGGAGCTGGCAGCAGATTCCGACCGCAGCAGGACCGCAGCGAACGGTGCGATCTCGCCGCCTAGTTCGGCGTCGAACCGGGCGATCTCGCTGCTTCAGCCTCGGCCAAGACCGCGTCAGGCAACACCAGGTCCAGCTCGGCGATGCTTGCCGGCACTGCTGGATGGTAGGTGCCGTGTTTGGGTGGCATACCTGCGTAATGAACCTGCGGCTCCCAGCGCACATCCTCGTAAGTAACAGCGCTAAGTGGATGCACACTGCGACCTTACATCCATTTATCGGTTAAGTGGATGTAAGATTGGGTGTTGCATCCACTTGTTCGCTCAGGCGTCGACGCGACGCAAGGCATCCGGCGTCAGTTCGGCCAGTGAGCGGTAGCCGTCGATGGCCATGGTCAGGTCGGTCTCGGCCAGCAGGGACCGCACCACGTGAACGACGCCGGCGGTGCCGGCCAGCGCCATGCCGTACGCGTACGGCCGGCCGATGCCGACCGCCGTCGCCCCCAGCGCCAGCGCTTTGACGACGTCGGCGCCGGTCCGGACGCCGGAGTCGAACAGCACCGGCAGTCCGTCGGCCGCCGCGACGACGCCGGGCAGGCAGTCGATGGCCGGAATTCCGCCGTTGGCCTGCCGGCCGCCGTGGTTGGAGCAGTAGATGCCGTCGAGGCCGGCGTCGCGGACGCGCCGCGCGTCGTCGGGGTGACAGATGCCCTTGACCAGCAGCGGCAACTTCGTCAGCGATCGCAGCCAGGGCAGGTCGTCCCAGGTCAGCGGGTTGCCGAAGTCCTGCACCCACTGCATCACCACGCCCTGTGGGTTCTGCTCGGGCGGCGCGGGCAGCTTGGCACGGAAGACCGGGTCGCTGGTGTAGTTGGACAGACAGTGGCCGCGCAGCTGCGGGAAGTTGGCCGTCGACAGGTCGCGGGGACGCCAGCCGGGTACCCAGGTGTCGAGGGTGACGACGATGCCCTGGTACCCCGCCGCTTCGGCACGGCTGACGAGGCTCGCCGCCAAATCGCGGTCTTTCGGGGTGTACAGCTGGAAAAAGCCTGGGGTATCACCGAATTCGGCGGCGACGTCCTCCAGCGGATCGCTGGTGAGCGTCGAGACCATCATCGGCACCCCGGTCTGGGCCGCAGCCCGCGCGGCATGCAGGTCGCCGTGGCCGTCGCGGGCACAGATGCCCATGACGCCGATGGGCGCGAGGAACAACGGCGATGGCAGCTTCAGCCCGAACAGGTCGATCGTCAGGTCCCGCTCGGTGGCCCCGACCAGCATCCGCGGCATGAGGCCCCAGCGCTCGAAGGCGCTGACGTTGACGCGTTGCGTCCGCTCGTCACCGGCGCCGCCGGCGACGTACGACCAGATCGACGGCGGCATCGCGGCCTGGGCGCGCTCCTCGAGTTCCGCGAACGAGATCGGCAGCGTCGGGACGACACCGCCGAGCCCCTGCAGGTAAATCTCGAGTTGATAGTCACCGAACGCCATCAGGCCGCCCTTCCGTCGCAAACTTCGGCTGAGGATCGCACATTAGCGTCGGCCTGCGCGTCGGCTTTCCGGCCTATGCCTCGGCTTCGGCCTTCGCCAGCTCGGCCTTCCACTGCCGGAAGGTCTCTTCGGTCCGGCCGCGGCGCCAGTAGCCGGAGATGGACGCCCATTCGGCGCCGACGCCGCGCTCCTTGCGCAGGTAGGGCCGCAGGTTGTGCATGACGGTCTGCGCCTCACCGTGCACGAACACCTGGACCTGGCCGGGCAGCCAGTCGGCCGCCCGGACCGCCGCGATGAGCGGCGCGTTGTCGACGGCCTGGTCATCGGGCACGAGGTCGGCGCGGCCGCCGCGGTGGATCCACTGGATCTTCACGCCGGCCGGCGCGGTCAACTCGAGTTCGTCGTCCGGTCCGTCGACTTCGATGAAGGCCTGGCCGATCGCGTTGGGCGGCAACGCTTCCAGCGCGGTGCTCAGCGCCGGCAGCCCGGCTTCGTCGCCGGCCAGCAGGTGCCAGTCGGCGGCCGGGTTGGGCGCGTATGCCCCATTGGGTCCCATGAGATACGCGGGGTCGCCTGGCGCCAACGACGCCGCCCACGGCCCGGCCACGCCGGTGTCGCCGTGTACGACGAAGTCGACGGTGAGTTCGCGCTGCTCGACGTCGACGCTGCGCACGGTGTAGGTCCGCACCGTCGGGCGCTGGTCGGCCGGCAGCTCCTCGAAGCTGTCCAGCGTGAGCGGCTGCGCGAGATCGGCCACCTGGACACCGGTGGGCACGATGACGAACTTGACGTAGGAATCTGTGAATTCCTTGGGAGTGAAGGTGTCGAACCCGTTGCCGCCGAACACAACACGAATCATGTGCGGGGTCAGGCGCTGGGTGCGGAGTACTTCGAACGTATGAATCGGACGGCCTGCCACGCCTCGACTATACGAGCGGCGCGGCCGCCGTGGTGGGCTACCGAGCCAGCACCGCCGCCGTGTACTTGGGCTTCCAGTCCGACGTCAGCAACGCACCGAAGTTGGATTCGAGGTCGTCACGCTTGGCGGTGTCGGTGTCACGCACCGCGAAGATGAAGGCCGGGCCGCTCCAACCCGTCCCCGCCACGCCCGACAGCACCTGCAGAATCTGGCGCGCCTGCTCGTCCTGGCTGACGCCCCGGGCCTGCGGCGCGCACGTCGAGGCGCCCAGTTCCGTCATCCACACCTTCTTGTCTCCGTCGCCGTTGACGGTCATCAGGTCGTGCACGCGCACCAGGTCCGACCACCCGTTGTCGCCGTCTTCGGCGATGCCGCCCGGGAACACATACGGGTGCATCGCGGTGGCGTCGAAGAACTTCCGCGCGCCATTGGCGTACATGTCGGCGAGGAATTTGGTCGGCGCGTCCGGGCCGGTGGCGCGGCTGAGCCCGGCGGCGATGACCGTGGCGTCGGGCTGAATGGCCTTGATCGCCGGATAGGCCGCCTTGAGCAGCTCGGTGTAGACGGCAGCGCGGTTGTCGGTGAATCCGAAGAACAGCGGCAGATTCGGCTCGTTCCAGATCTCCCAATCGGCGACGCGGTCGCCGTAGCGCTGCACGACGGCCGTGACGAAGGCGGCGTAGTCCGCCGGATTCACCGGTGGCGCACTGAAATACGAACCCGGCGCCCGAGCCCACGTGGGGCTGTACGCGATCAGGCCGAGCACCTTCAGGCCACGCTTCTTGGAGCCGTTCACCCAGTGGTCGACGTAGTGCCAATTGTATTGGCCCTTAACAGGTTCCACGATGTGCCAGTCGATCAGCACCCGCATCCACTCCGCCCGCGTTCGGGCCACGGCATCGAGTTCGCGGTCGGCGTCGGCGTCGCTCATCCAGGACTGCGGCGCGCCGACGCTGAATCCATAACCGGCGTCGGGCACCGCGGGCATCGCGACGAGCGAAGGCCGCACCCACACGCATTCGCCCGCTAGCAGCGCGACGACCAATCCGATGACGGCAGCGAGCCACCGAAAACAGCGGCGAGCGCGAACCATGCCAGCGGGCATTCAGGCGGACGGCTGCAGTGCGGGCAGCGGCTCGGTCGCGATGCGGTGCGCCTCTTGGGTGTCGATCCCCAAGGCGCGCAACACAAGTTCCGCAGTGGCCGAGCCTGCCTCACGCCAGGTCTGATGACCTTCCAGAACCATCCACATGGCGCTGACCGTGGCGCCCATGACCATCGAGGCCACGCTGTCGACTCCGATCTCACCCAGCTGGTAGCGGCCGGCCGCCACGCCGGCGTCGACGTCACTGCTCGGCGGGCCGGCCATCCAGGTGCGCAGCGTCTCTTCGCTGAGGCCGAACTTGACGGCGAACCGTCCCAGCATGGGGTTCTCGTGCCCATAGCGCACCCACATCCGAATGCCCGTGGCCAGCCTCGTCGCGGCATCATCGGTCGCCGCCGCCAGGAACGAAGCCGAAACGCGCCGATGCAGGTCCGCGGTGACCTCACTGACGACGCGATCGAACAGATCGTCCATCGAGCCGACGTTCCGGTACAGGGTGCCGCGGGCCACGTTCGCCTCTTGCGCCAGCTCACTGATGGTGACCTGCGTGGTGCCCTTCTCGACGAAGAGCCGCACTGCCGCCGTCACGATCCGGTCGTCAGTTGTGGTCATGGCGCGGCTCCTTCAAGTTCTCCTGCACCGTCTGCATCACCTGTCCAATCCATAACGATAGCAACAGCGATTGCACACATCATCGATCTTCTGAACAACTTTGTTCAAAATACACCCTTGACTTGTGTTGAACACTTCTGTTCAATTCGATACATAGTTGTTGCCACTCGAAGGGATCAACGATGATCGAACCCTCCCCGACTGACCGGATCCCGGTACTGATCGCCGGCGGCGGGCCGGTCGGCCTCACCTTGGCGCTGACCTTGGCCCGTCAGGGCGTGCCGGCACTACTCGTCGAACGCAATCCGTCGACGACGACGCACCCCAAGATGGACATCACCAATGGCCGCAGCATGGAGCTGTACCGGCAACTCGGCATCGCCGACGAACTACGCAAAGTGGCTGTCCCCGAGGACAATCCGTTCGACGTCGCGTGGGTCACCAAGCTCAGTGGGTGGGAGTTGGCGCGATTCCGCTACCCCGGGGTGGCCGCGCGCCGCGACGCCATCCGGGCCTGCATCGACGGGACCATGGCGTTGGAGCCCCCGATGCGGGTCTCCCAGGCGATTCTCGAACCGGCGCTGAAGGAGATCCTGGAGACGCGCACCGGCGTCGACGTCCGGTATGGGTGGGCATTGCAGTCGTTCCGCCAGGACGCCGGCGGCGTCGACGCCGTCATCAACTGCAGCGCCACCGGCGAGACCCGGACCGTACGCGCGGACTATCTGGCCGGTTGCGACGGCGCCGGCAGCATCGTGCGACGCGAACTGGGAATCGCGTTGCACGACATCGATATCCGCCGTATGGCCGCCCGCGAAATCGGGCTGCGCAAAATGGTCGCGGGCACGGTGCGGGCATTCATGGACCAGCGACAGACCCCGATGGACGGCCGCGTGTACATGGTGCATTTCACTTCCCCGGCCCGCGAGATCTTGGAGCGGTTCGGCACCACCTGGCACACCCAGTCCCCCGAAGGCTGGACCCTCATCTCGCAGAACGACCGTGACACCTGGACGTTGCACACGCTGATCGGCGTGGGAGTGAAGACCGAGGCGATCGATCCGAAGCAGTTCCTGTTCGCCCGCCTGGGAGTCGAATTCGACTGCGACATCATCGTTGCCAACGAGTGGCGGCCCCGGCTGTCGCTGGCCGACTCGTACGGGCACGGCCGAGTCTGGCTGGCCGGCGACTCCGCCCACCAGGTGGTGCCCAACGGTGGCTACGGCATGAACACCGGTGTCGGCGACGGGGTCGGGCTGGGCTGGGCGCTGGCCGCCGTTGTCAACGGCTGGGGCGGTCCGCGCCTGCTCAGTGCGTACGCGGCCGAACGCCGCGGCGTCGGGATCGCCAATCGGGATGCCTCAGCACGCCACACCATGGTGCGCCTGGCCATCCAAATGGCAAACCGCGCTTCGCTTTCCGGGCAGAACTGGTCAGGTGAACGCGACCGCGCACGCCTGGGACGCGAGATTCTGGATCTCGGCAACCTCGAAAACGAGGCCGACGGAATCGAGTACGGATACCGCTATGACACCTCACCGGTCGTCTGTACGGAACCGAGCTGCCCGCCGGCCGGCCCCTCACATCGGTACATCCCGAGCACCGTGCCGGGTGCCCGCCCGCCGAGTGTCTTCCTGCCCGATGGCACAGCGTTGTTCGATCTGTTCGGCCCCGGATTCACCCTGCTGCGTTTCACCGATATCGATATCACCGACTTGATGGCGGCGGCCGACGACCGCGGTGTCCCACTGACCGTCGTCGACGTCCGCGACGCACACACCCGCAAGCTCTACGAGCGCGACCTGGTGCTCATCCGTCCCGATCAGCACGTCGCATGGCGCGGAGACCACGGCCCCGCCGACGCGCTGGCCGTGATCGACAAGGTCCGGGGTGCGGTCGGCGCCGCGGTCACAGCGTCACGAAAGGAGTACGCACGATGAGCAGCAACACCATTGGCGCCCACAACGGCCTGCACAGCGCGCAGGGGGCACTGGCCGGCGAGCACCCTGGGCGCTCCCGCAACCCACTGATCAAGGTGACGGACGTCGCCTGGCTGGAATTCGACAAACCCGACCTGGCGCGCGCCGAGGCCTTTGCCCATGCATTCGGCTTCGGCACCGCGCTGCGCACCGATACCGAATTGCATTTGCGCGGCAGCGATCCCGACGCCCCGTGTGTCCTCATCCGGCGTGGCGCGCAGACGCGTTTCCGCGGCATGGCGTTCGCCGCCGGCGACGACACAGACCTGGTCCGACTGGCCGACAAGACCGGCGCCCGGGTGACCGCGCTACCGGAGGCGATCGGCGGGCTGGGTGTGCACTTGACCGACCCCAGCGGTATTCCGGTGCACGTGGTGTCCGGTACGCATCCGCTGAGCCCGCTGCCGGCCCAGGCACCGCACACCTTCAACCTCGGCCACGATGTCGTCCGGATCAACGCCACTCAACGGCCGCCGCGGGTGCCGACGACGGTGCAACGCCTCGGCCACGTCGTCGTCCAGTCCACCAAATACCGTGCCGCGCTGGACTGGTACCTCGATACGCTCGGCTTGATCGTCAGCGACTTCCTGTACTTCCCGGGCCAGCGCGAACGCGGCCCCACCATGAGCTTCATCCGGTGTGACCGCGGCTCGATCCCGACCGACCACCACACCCTCGCCTTGGCGCTGGGGCCCGCGAACCGCTACGTCCACTCGGCCTATCAGGTCAGTGACCTCGACGCCCTCGCCGCCGGTGGTGAATACCTCAAAGACCATGGCTACCAACGCTCCTGGGGCATCGGCCGGCACATCCAGGGCAGCCAGATCTTCGACTACTGGCGTGACCCGGACGGGTTCATGGTCGAGCACTTCACCGACGGCGACATGTTCGACAGCACGCTCGAACCCGGATGGGCCGAGTTCACCGCCTCCGGCCTGGCGCAATGGGGACCGCCGGCCACCGCCGACTTCCTCGGCACCAGTCCGCGGCACGCGCGCGGCGAGGTACGAGAACTGCTCACCGCCCTGCGCAGCAACAACGAATTCGACGTCAACCGCCTCATCGGCCTACTGAAAGCAGCCAAGTCATGACCATCTCCGTTCTGCGCACCGCCGACGCCTGGTGGGTGCACACCGCCACCGGTGCCGCCAAGATCGCCACCGATGCGACCACCACGGGCGCCCTGCTCGCCGACCGCGTCGCCATCGAAGCCGCTGCCGCCGACACCGCCACGGTGCCGGTCGACAGCCTCGAACTCGTGTCTCCCGTGACCGTACCCTGCCGGGTGGTCGCCCAGATGACGAACTTCGCCTCGCACGTCAAAGACGCCGGGATGGAACCGGCCTCGATCCCGTTGACCTTCTTCCGTAAATCGTCGGCGTCGATCACGGGCCCATCGGACGCGATCGTCAAACCCAGCCACGTGCAGTTCCTGGACTACGAAGTGGAGATCGGTCTGGTCATCGGCACCGACATCCCGGTGGGCAGCACCATCACCGAGGCCAACCTCGCCGACTACGTAGCCGGACTGGTGGTCACCAATGACGTCTCCGCGCGCGACATCCAGCTGCCCCAGACACAGTTCTACGAGGCCAAGTCCTACCCCACCTTTACGCCCGTCGGCCCGGCCCTGGTGCTGTTGACCGCCGCCGAGCTCAAGCGCTTCGGCGAGCTGCGACTACAGCTGCGCGTGAACGGCCAACTGCGGCAAGACATGCGCGTTGCCGGCGACATGATCTACCCGCCGCTGCAGGCCCTGCAATCGCTGACCCGCTTTCAAGACCTCAGTGCCGGCGACCTGATTCTGACCGGCACACCCGTGGGCACCGCGCTGAGTGCGCCGCACAAGGCTGTCGCGTTCATCGGGTCGCTGCTGCCGCCCGCCGTGAAATGGAAGGCCTTCTTCAAGAGCCAGGCGCGCAACCCGAAATACCTGCACGACGGTGACGTCGTCGAGACGACCATCGCCACCGATGACGGCGCCATCGACCTCGGCGCCCAGCGCAACATCGTGAAGTACGCATGAGCGCGAACCTGTTGTGGCCCAGGTACTCCAGCCCGAGCGACCTGGCCGACATCGAAGCCGTCCCACTTTCCGAGCGGGGCTTGCCGGCCTCCACCTACGCGCTGCTGGCGCGCGCGGCACAGATGTGGCCGGACCGGATCGCCGTCAGCGTCGTGCCCGACGGCGAACGTTGGGAGAAGCCCGTTGAGCGCACCTTCAGCCAACTGCTGCACGACGTGCACCAGAGCGCAAACCTACTGCGCGACTTGGGTGTTCAGCGCCATGATGCCGTCGCGCTCATCGCACCGAACTGCGATGACCTGATCACCGCGACGCTGGCGGCTCAGCTCGCCGGCATCGCGGCGCCCATCAACGGCGGGCTCTCCCCGGAGCACGTCAGTGAACTGGTGCGGCGATCCGGCGCCCGAGTCCTCATCACGGCGGACGCTGAGCTCGACGCCTCGGCATGGGCGGTGGCAGAGCGTCTCGTCAGTGCCGGCTTGATCGACACCATCCTGCTGATCGGGCCGACCGGCGCGACGGCGATCGACGTCCCCACGGTGGCGGGAGCCAAGGTCGACTACCTGGCGCGACTGTCCACGGCACACGACGGCACCCGATTCCACGGCGCCGCACCGGAATCCACCGATCTGGCCGCGTTGTTCCACACCGGCGGAACCACCGGCGCGCCGAAACTGGCCGCCCACACGCACGCCAACGAGGTGGCCGATGCATGGATGATCGCCGCCAACACGGTGCTCGATGAAACCCCGGTGTTGTTCGCCGCGCTGCCACTGTTCCACGTCAACGCCCTCGTGGTGACGCTACTGGCGCCGCTGCTGCGCGGACAGCAGGTGCTGTGGGCCGGCCCGCTCGGCTACCGGGATATGTCGCTCTACGGCAACTTCTGGAAAATCATTGAGCGCTACGGGATCTCCACCATGAGCGCGGTACCGACGGTGTACGCCGTGCTCAGCCTGCTCCCCGTCGATGCCAACATCTCCAGTCTGCGGATGGCGATTGTCGGTGCCTCCGCGCTGCCGCCTGCGGTGCGCAGCGATTTCGAGTCGCACACCGGTGTCCCCCTGCTGGAAGGTTACGGCCTGACCGAGGCCACCTGCGCCAGCGCGCGCAGCTTCCCCGACCATCCCCGGCCCGGCTCGGCCGGTCAGCGGCTCCCCTACCAACAACTCAAGACCGTCGACATCGACGACAACGGCGACTGGCACGAACTGTCGGCCGGCCAGATCGGCACCCACGTGGTCGGTGGCCCCACCGTGTTCCCGGGCTACGTCACCGACCGCAGCTCTGACGGTTTCGTCCTCGACGGCAACGGCAAGCTCGTCGACGGTTGGCTCGACACCGGCGACCTCGCATGGGTCGACGACGACGGCTTCGTCCATCTCTGCGGGCGCGCGAAGGACCTGATCATCCGCGGCGGGCACAACATCGACCCGGCAATGATCGAAGACGCACTGCTGGCGCATCCCGACGTCACCGGCGCGGCCGCGGTCGGCCGGCCCGACGTGCACGCCGGTGAGGTACCGGTCGCGTATGTCACATTGCGGCCCGACGCTGCCACAACTCCGGATTTGTTGCGGCAGTGGGCCGTTGAGCACGTCGCCGAGAGCGCGGCCGCTCCGAAATCGGTAATCGCGATCGACGCCATCCCCGTCACCGCCGTCGGTAAGCCGTACAAGCTGCCGCTGCGGGCCGACGCCGCCCGAAGCGCGGTCCGTGACGCCGTCGCAGATGTCGACGGCGTGCGCGGCGTGACCGCGGATACCGAAGACGCAGCAACGGTTGTCACGGTGCGCGTGGCCCCCGGCACGGACCGTGCCCCGGTCGAGGCAATCCTGGGCCGTTACGCCCTCACGTGGCGGCTGGTGGATGCGGAGTGAGCACCGTGACGCCAACCCGCACCACGTCGCTGCTTGCTCCACTCATGTTGCGTAGCGATCTCTCGCGTGACGCAGCCACCACATACTGGGCAAAGACGCACGCCGACAAGGTCATACGTTTGCCACATCTCCTCGAATACAACCAACGGCTGTTCTCGTCCACCGACCACGGGTTCTGGCCGGCCACCGCCGGCATAGGTACCTCGATACCGCGCACATGGCACCTCGACGGCTGCGCCGAGATCCGATTCACCAGCGCCGCGGCCATGCTGCGCACCGGCCTGCACTCGCGCGAGGTGTTCCTCGATGAGCAGAACGTCTTCACCCGGGTGTTGGCCCACCACACAGGGCCGCGCGGCGGACGCTGGTTCACCGACGGGTACGACAACTCCGCCCAGCAGCACGTCGCACTGTTGTTGCGCCGCCGAATGGGTGTCGCCGCCAGGATGTTTCGTTCCTTTGTGCATCAGCAGCTGAGCCCGGCGCTGATGGCAGCAGGCGCAAGGGATCTACGGTCCTACGCCTTCCTACCGTATACCCCGCTTCTCGGCGGATCGCCCGGCGTCGCCCACGACAACCCGCCCCAACACCGGTACCACGCAGCGGTGTTTTTCGGCGTGGACGATCGCGCCGCGCTCGACGAGCTTCTCACACACGACAATTTGGCCGAGGTG
The DNA here is from genome assembly GCF_055384815.1 of Mycobacterium toneyamaense. NCBI lineage: Bacteria > Bacillati > Actinomycetota > Actinomycetes > Mycobacteriales > Mycobacteriaceae > Mycobacterium > Mycobacterium toneyamaense. The sequence goes on along the minus strand of NZ_AP040333.1, from coordinate 2,504,308 downwards.
CTCGACACGCAGCACACCGTGCTGACCGCAGTGCACGGCTATGCGGTGGAGCGCACCGTCCCGGTGATCGGCCGTTCTCGAACCACATCTTTCAACCTCATCGAAGGGACGACCCCATGAGCTTGCCCACCCCGAACCCGTCGTCGACTGCCGTCGTCACCGGCGCGTCATCCGGCATCGGCGCCGACATCGCACGCGAACTCGCCGCCCGCGGCCACAACGTCACCTCGGTGGCCCGCCGCGAAGACCGGCTGCATGCACTTGCTGCGGAGCTCTCGTCAGAAGTCAATGTCGAAGTGATCGGGTGCGATGTCACCGATCCGACGCAGCGGGCCGCACTGTTCAGCACCATCGCAACGCGCGGTCTGCAGGTCGACATCCTGGTCAACAATGCGGGCATCGGAACCATTGGCGCAGTTGTCGACTCGTCCGTGGATGCGGAAATCAACCAGGTCCGCGTCAATGTCGAGGCTGTCATCGACCTGACGACCCGCGCCGTACAGCAGATGGTTCCCCGCCGCCGCGGCGCCATCCTCAACGTCGGGTCAAGCGCCGGGTTCATGCCGACACCCACACAGGCCGGCTACGCCGCCACCAAGGCATTTACCCATGTGTACGGCGAAGGACTGCGCGGAGAGCTCGCGGGCACCGGCGTCACTGTCGCCACGTTGTGCCCAGGGCCTGTGGCGACCGAATTCCTCTCTGCCGCAGGCGCTGACGACGATGTATTCCGGTTGCCCAAAATGATGTACATGTCCTCCCGCGACGTTGCACGAGCCGGCATCGAGGCCATCGATCGCGACTGCGGGACGGTGATCCCGGGGTGGCCAACCCGGGTTGTCACCCGTATCGCGCGCCTTGTTCCCAACCGCCTCCTCGTGCGTGTTCTTGCCTCGGGCAGGCGCTCGCTGCTGACGAGCAGTTGATCCCATGACCGACCCCTCCTCGACGGCATCCGCACTCAAATCCGCAATGTGCGTGGCGGTCCCGAACTATCTGCGGTGGTACCACCGCCACGAAATCCACATCGACGCCGAGATTCCCGAGCCGGCGTTGCTTGTCGCCAATCACGGCTTCGGCGGCCTGGCGGACCTCAACGTGCTGGCGATGATCGCCGTCCGCGAGAAAGCGGCACTCAAACGGCCGACCACCGCGCTCGTTCACCAGGTGGCGTGGACGGTCGGCGCGGGCCGCATCGCCGAGTTTCTCGACGGCCGGCCCGCAAGCCAGGAATCGGCAGACGCCGCCTTCGCCGCCGGGCACAACGTGCTGGTGTTCCCCGGCGGCGACGTCGATGCCGGGAAGTCCTGGCGGGACCGCAATCAGGTGCATTTCGATGAGCGCTGCGGGTTCGCCCGCCTGGCCATGACTCATGACGTCCCGGTGGTCCCCGTCGTGACGGCCGGCGCCGGTGACTCGTTGTTCGTCGTGTCCGACGGCCGAGGCCTCGCCCGACGATTGGGCCTGCACCGGCGTCTGCGCATGAAGACATTGCCCATCAGCGTCACCATTCCGTGGGGACTCAATATCGGCGTCGCCGGCATGCTCCCCTACGTCGCATTGCCGACCAAGCTGGTGACCGCGGTCCTGCCCCCGATGACCGCGAATCCCGGGGAAACCGCCGAGGACTTCGCGTCCCGAATCGAGGCCGCCATGCAGACGCGCCTCGACGCACTCGTCGCCAACCGCATGCCGATCATCGGCTGATTCGAGTCGAGGATCGAAATGCCTGACCCTGTAACGCAATCCGTGCCCGTTGTCGTCGTCGGAGCGGGACCGACCGGTGTCACTGCCGCGACGTTGCTCGCCGACCACGGCGTGCCGACGCTGGTTCTGGACCGCTGGGAATCGGTCTATCCCCAGCCCCGCGCGGTGCACCTCGATGACGAGATTCATCGCATTCTTGCCCGCCTCGGCGTGGCCGAAGAGTTCGCCACGATTTCCCGCCCAGCGCTCGGCTTACGGTTGCTCGACCAGAACCACCACACGCTGGCACAGTTCGACCGCGACCCCGCCCGCAGCCGGCATGGCTTCCCGCAAGCCAACATGTTCGACCAACCCGAACTGGAACAGCTGCTGCGTGCCAACCTGGCCACGCGACCAAATGTGCAGCTGCGCGGCAACTCCGAGGTCACCGGCATCACCCAACACGAACCGGGCCGCGTCCGGGTGACCTACTCCGACCGCGCCACCGGGACGGAGCACGTCGTCGAAACCAGCTACGTGCTGGGCTGCGACGGAGCCAACAGCATCGTGCGAGCCTCCATCGGTGCGGCCATGGACGACCTGCGGTTCGAGCAGCGCTGGCTGGTGGCCGACGTCGTCACCGAAGCCGAACTCGAGCAGTGGGATGGCGTGCACCAGGTCTGCGATCCCGTTCGGGCTGCGACGTACATGCGGATCGGCCCCAACCGCTACCGGTGGGAGTTTCGACTGCTGCCGCCGGAAACAGCCGCCGACTTCAGCACGATCGAGACCCTTCGGCCCTTGATCGCACCGTGGATCGGCGATGTCGCCGACGACGACCTCGACCTGGTGCGGGTCACCGAGTACACGTTTCGCGCACAGATCGCCGACAGATGGCGGGACCGCAACGTGTTCCTCCTCGGCGACGCCGCCCACCTCACGCCGCCCTTCATCGGGCAGGGCATGGGCGCGGGCCTGCGTGACGCGATGAACCTGGCGTGGAAAGTCGCCGGTGTGATCGACGGCGAACTACCCGAAGCACTGCTGACGACCTACGAGCAGGAGCGGAAACCCCACGCGCGCAGCATGATCGGCCTGGCATTGGCCATGGGGTGGGCAATGACGGCCGGTGGTCATGCGGGAAACTTGGTGCGGCGCACCGTCACACCCCGGCTCCGGTTGATACCCGGCCTGCGCGACAAGCTCACCCACGGCACGACCCCCCGGCTGCACGAGTCTGCGTTGGTCATCAAGAGCCGGAGACCCCGCCACCTTGCCGGCACCTTGTGCCCCAACCCGGTACTGGCCGACGGCCGGCGCCTGGACACGGTGTTGGGCAACGGCTTTGCACTCGTCACCACGACGCGTCCCCTGGCGTTCCAGCTCGCCGCGCTCGATGAGCACGGCATCGTCGTTCATGTCGCCGAGCCCGGGGGCGAACTGGAGCGGTGGCTGCGCCACGGACATGCGACCGCTGCCGTAGTCCGGCCAGATCGGACGGTCATGTGCGCGGGCCGCGACGTGTCGAAACTCTGTGCCGCGATACCAGGTTTCACGTCATTCGCTCAGGCTCGCAACGCCCAGCCACCCATCCAGACCACCAGTTAGGCGATCGTCATGTCGTCCTTCCTCTACCAACTGGGCCACCTGCTGGTGCGCCGGCGCCGCTGGGTCATCGTGGCCTGGCTGCTCGCGCTCGCCGTCGCGGGCGGCCTGGCCGGCTTCAACAAGGGCACCGACGACACCTTCTCGGTGCCCGGCACCCAATCTCAGGACGCCCTGGACTACCTCGGGCGCGTGTTCCCCGAAACCAGCGGCTCCTCGGCCCAGCTGGTCATCGTCGCCCCGGCCGGCCAGGACGTCACTGCGCTGAGCGCCGCACCGACCGCGACTGCCGTCGACCAGCTCACCAAGCTGCACCAGGTCGCCTCGGTCATCAACCCGTTCGATCCCGCCCCGAAGACCGACACCCCGCCCGGCAGCCCACAACCCCGGATTCAGGCACCCATCTCGACCGACCATCGCGCCGCGATCCTCACCGCCCAACTGACGGTCGCACTCGCCGACGTCACGCCCGAGACCCGCGATCAGATCACCCATATCGGACAAGACCTGGCCACCGCGATCGGCCACGGCGTGAGCGTGCACGTCGGTGGGCCCGCCTTCAGCAATCCGGTCCCCAAACTCAGCCCCACCGAAGGGATCGGCCTACTCATCGCGCTGCTGGTGCTGCTGGTGGTGTTCGGGTCCCTGATCGCCGCCGGTATGCCGCTACTGACCGCGATCCTCGGTGTCGCGATCTCGGTGGCGCTGATTTACGCCGCCACCGCCGTCACTCCCGTGTCGTCGACCGCGCCGATGCTGGCGGTGATGCTGGGGCTGGCCGTCGGCATCGACTACGCACTGTTCCTGTTGTCGCGGCACCGCGACCAACTCACCGAAGGTCTCGACGTCGCGGAGTCGGTGGCCCGCGCCACCGCCACGGCCGGATCGGCCGTGATGTTCGCGGGTCTGACGGTAATCATCGCGCTGCTGGGCCTGTTCGTCGGCGGTATCCCGTTCCTGACCACGATGGGTCTGGCGGCCGCTTCCGCCGTGGCGATCGCCGTCGCGATCGCGGTCACTCTGATCCCCGCGCTGATGGCTCTCGCCGGCGAACGTCTGCGGCCCAAAACCAAACCGACGCAGGCAAAAACGGCCACCAAGACGCGACCCCGCCGTATCGAATGGAGCCGACTGTGGGTGCAGTTGGCCACCCGCAAGCCGTTGGTGACGGTCGTCGTCATCGTCGCCGGCCTGGCCGTGTGCGCGCTACCGGCGACTGAGCTGCGACTTGCTCTGCCCGACAACGGTTCCGAAGAACACGGCAGCCCCGCCCGCGACACGTACGATGTCATCGACGAATATTTCGGCCCCGGCTACAACGGCCCGCTCATCGTCACGGCCGACATCATCGCCAGCACCGACCCGATCGGTGTGGTCAACAGGATCGCCGAAGACATCGCGCACCTGCCCGGGGTGGCCAGTGTCCCGCTCGCCACCCCAAACCCCAAGGCGGACACCGGCATCATCCAAGTCGTACCCACCACAGCCCCGGACTCGGCGCAAACCGAGACCCTCGTGAACACGCTGCGCGCCCAGCGTGAGCATTTCAAGCAGGCCTATGGCATCGACACCGCCGTCACTGGCATCACCGCCGTCGGTGTCGACGTGTCGGCCCAACTGGGCGCCGCGCTGGTGCCGTTCGGCGTGCTGGTCGTCGGGCTGTCACTGGTCCTGCTCGCGATGGTGTTCCGCTCGGTCTGGGTGCCCGTCAAAGCCACCGCCGGATATCTGCTGTCAGTGGGTGCCGCCTTCGGGGCGACCTCCTTCGTCTTCCAACAGGGCCACTTGGCGAGCGCGCTCGGGGTGGACCGGGTCGGCAGTGTGGTCAGCTTCCTGCCGATCATCCTCATGGGTGTGCTGTTCGGCCTGGCCATGGACTACGAGGTGTTCCTGGTCTCGCGGATACGGGAAAGCTATGTGCACGAAGGCGATCCGCAGCAGGCGATCCAATCCGGATTCGTCTCCGCCTCGCGCGTCGTGACCGCCGCCGCTGTCATCATGTTCGCCGTGTTCGCCGCGTTCGTCCCCGAGGGCAGCGCCGTCATCAAACCGATCGCCTTCAGCCTCGCCGTCGGCGTCTTCGTCGATGCGTTCCTGGTCCGCATGACCCTGGTCCCGGCGGTGCTCGCACTGCTCGGCCGGCGCGCGTGGCACCTGCCCGGCGCCATCGACCGCCGCCTGCCCATCTTCGACGCCGAAGGCGACGGCCTCATGCACGAACTGCGGCTGGCGGACTGGCCCGAACCCGGTTGCGACGATGCCATCGATGCCGCCGGTCTGACGCGCACCGACGACCGCGGTTGCACCGTCTACGCCGACATCGATCTGGCCGTGCCGCGTGGTTCCGTCCTCGTGCTACACGGCCCCGGTCCGGCCGGAAAGACCGCGCTGCTGTACACCCTGGCGGGCCGTGTCGGCCGCATCGCCGGTGACCTCAAAGTACTGGGACACGTTCTGCCGCAACATATGCGGACGGTCCGCCGACAGGTCGCCGTGGTCACCTGCCACGACACCGCCGCGCCGGAAGCCGCGCTCGACGAGGCGCTCGCGAACGACGTCGAGCTGATTCTCATCGACGACGCCGACGTCGTCATCCGCACCACCTCGCGGGACCGGCTGCGCGAAGTCCTCGCTGACCGCCACAGCACATCCGGACGCCCTGTCACCTTCGTGGTGACCTGCCAGGACCTCGCCCGCATCGCCGACCTGTTGCCCGATGACACCGACGGCGTCCACACCGTGGACCTCAACCCTGCAACCGCCGGAGCGACAAAATGATCGCCTCTCTCACCAGCCTCACCCGCGACTCCGTAGCGCACGGAAAGCTCCTGTGGCGCACTTGGTTCGGTCTGCTGTTGCTACCGGTGCTCGTGATGGGCCTGTTCCTGTGGGCGTTCTGGGCGCCCGAATCCAACCACGGCGCCGCCAAGGCCGCCGTGGTCAACAACGACAAGCCCGTGACCGTCGATGGCCAGACCATCCCGCTGGGGCGGCAATTGGCCAGCAACCTCACCACGTCGAAGGCTGCCTTCACCTGGATCCTGACGGACGCCGCAGATGCTCGCGACGGTCTGGCACGCGGCGACTACGGCGCCGTCGTCACCATCCCGGAAGACTTCTCCGCCAAGGCGACATCATCGGCGAGCAGCAATCCGCTCGATGCGGGTCAAGCCGAAGTCCGGGTGCAGGCGTCCAATGCCACCGGTGTCGCGGACCCGCTGGTCACCAGCCAAATCGCCCAGGTGGTGCTGCGAACCCTCAATCAGCAGATCGTCCAGACCTACCTGGACCGGGTGTACATGTCCTTCGGCACCATCCACGACCAGCTCGACGCCGCAGCGGACGGCGCATCCCAATTGGCCGACGGGGCAGACAAACTGACGGCGGGCGCAGCACAGCTGTCGGCCGGAACCAGTGAGCTTTCTTCGGGACTCGATGCGGCCCAAGCCCAGGTAAACCAGGTACGGACGGCAGCTTCCGGCTTGCAGGATCAACTTCAGCTACCACCGCCTCCCCCACCGCCGGCAGCGATCACCGGCCGCGTCGACGCACTCACCGGGCAGATCGGCACCGCCATCAATGGCGTCCATCAACTCGATTCCGGTGCGCATCAGTTGGAGGGCGGTTTGCGGCAACTGTCCGGTGGCGCACACGAATTGGCGACCCAACTCGCGCAGGGCCGCGATCAGGTACCCCCCTACGACAAGGCACAGCGGGAACGCATGAGCAATGTCGCGGCCACGCCCGCCGTTGCGGTAACCGACGGCACCGATCTGGGCGCTGCCGTCGCCGCAGTAGCGGTAACCCTGGCGCTGTGGGCCGGCGCGCTCAGCATGTTCATCAGCGCCCCGCCGCTGCCGAACGCCGTTCTCACATCGCGGCAGTCCACGCGACGGATCGTGGCGAACGCGATCGCGCCAGGTGTCGCGATCGCGGTGGTGTCCGCGATCCTGTTGAGCCTCACACTCATACCGGTGCTCCATCTATCTGCGGGCAGGTGGTTCGGATTGCTCGGGGTGGCGATAATGACGGCATTGGCGTTCACGGCTCTCAACCAGGCCGCCACCGCCGCGTTCGGTCTGGCGGGCCGGTTCGTCTGCATCGCCGTGCTGGTTCTCGCGGTCGTCACCAGCCTGACCTCCACGATTCCCCCGACACTCCACAGCATCGGCGACGTACTGCCCACGCACGCAGCGATTCTCGCGCTGCGGGGAGTGATCATCGGGTCGAACACCACCATCGGCGGGGCGCTCGAACTCGCCGTCTGGATGATCGGCGCCGCGGTCGCAACCCTGTTTGTGACCGAGCGACGTCGCTCGCTCAACGGCCGACAGTTGCGCCTCGGCTACCACCCGTCGCCCGCGGTATGACAATGCCAATCTGCCGGTATCGCCCGGAGGAGAGAACAGTTCCTTCAGCGCGAGCAACAGCCACCAATCGTCCACTGCCGACGTCCTGAGAGGAACATCGATGCGACGCCCACCCGCCGGCCTGCCGATCTACGCGCCGGACATCTACGCTGTCGACGCCATCACCAACCCCTATCCCCACTACCAGAGGATGCGTGACCTCGGTCCGGTGGTATGGCTGGCGAAGCAGCGGGCATATGCGTTGCCGCGCTACACCGAGTGCAAATCGGTACTGCGCGACGACAAGACCTTTCTGTCGGGTCAGGGCGTGGCGCTCAACCCGATCACCAACCGGATGTCGCACGGCACCACACTCAACAGCGACGGCGTCGAGCACGAACAACGCCGCAAGCGCGTCGCGCACCGCATGCTGCCGCGCGCTCTGCGCGCCATCAGCGACACCGTCGACGACACGGCTCGCAGGGTCGTCGAGACAGCGCTCGGCAAGGGAGATGTCGACGGTGTCAACGACCTCGCGGCTGCGCTACCGCTGGCGGTCGTACCCGACCTCATCGGTTGGCCGCGTGATCAACGCGATCACCTGATTGCCTGGGCCGGAGCGACATTCGATGTACTCGGCCCGCTCAACTGGCAGGCGATCAAAGCGGTGCCCAACACCCTGCTCATGCTGCGCTTCGCCCGGCGCGTGGTTCGGGAGCGCAACGTCATCGAGGGCAGCATGGCGGATGAGCTACTCGCCGCGGCGGACGAAGGCCAACTGGCGCACGACGAATGCCCGCCGTTGCTCGTCGACTACATCGCCCCGTCGATCGATACCACCATGAGCGCGATCTCCAACGCGTTGTACCTCTTCGCCAGGCACCCCGACCAGTGGCGACTACTCAAGGATGAGCCCGGCCTCATGGCGAACGCCGTCAATGAGATCGTCCGCTACGAGCCACCGCTACGCGCCTTTGCGCGGTGCACGGCGCAGCAGACCGAAATCGCCGGATGGCCAATCCCCTCGGGCGCACGAGTCCTGGTGATCTATGCCTCCGCCAACCGCGACGAACGAGAGTGGGAGAACCCCGCGGTCTTCGACATCCGACGTGACGCCGGCCGCCACGTCGGTTTCGGGCAGGGAGCGCACGCCTGCGCCGGACAGGCCCTGGCCCGCTTGGAGACAACGGCGATGTTGCGGGCGCTGATCGAGCGCGTGGACCGGATAGAACTGACCGGCACGCCCAAATGGGCGATCAACAACATCATCCGCCGCCACGAACGGTTGCCGCTCAAGCTGATTGCCGCCTAGTCCCGGAGACCGAACAGCTCACCCCGCCCTCCTGATCCGCCACTGCCCATCCTGTTTCTCCACCAGCCCGCTGATCTCCAGCAGCGCCAACGGTCCGAGCACACGTTCGGGCGGCAGGGCCGCACCGACCGAGATCTGCTCGAGGCTGCGGAAACCCCGCGCCGGCAGCGCCTCGTACACCTGAAGCTGGTCCGGGGTCAGGCCATCCAGCGGTGTCTCCGGATGGTCGGGTTCGCCGGCGAGTTCGCCTATCCGCCCGATCAATTCGACGACCTGCTCCGCCCGGTCGACCAGAACGGCGTCGTTGCGAATGAGAACGTGGCATCCTGCCGAAGCGGCCGACGTCACCGGGCCGGGCACCGCACACACCTTGCGCCCCATCGCGGTCGCCCACGCCGCGGTGTTGGCCGCCCCGCTGCGCAAACCCGCCTCCACCACCACGGTGGCGCCGGATAGCGCCGCCGCCAAGCGGTTTCGGGTCAAGAACCGGTACCTGGTCGGCCGCTCCCCCGGCGGATACTCACTGAGCAGCAGCCCCGAGGTGGCCACCCGGTGCAGCAGCGCCGAATGCCCGGACGGGTACGGCACGTCGACACCCCCGGCGAGCACCGCCATGGTGACGCCGTCCGACGCCAGCGCGGCGCGGTGCGCTGCGCCGTCGATGCCATAGGCGCCCCCAGAAACCACCGCGGCGTCACGTTCGACGAGGCCCGCCGTGATCTCGGCAGCGACATGCTCGCCATACGACGTGCAGGCCCTGGTGCCGACGATCGCGGCGGCGCGTTCGGCGATGTCATCGAGGCGGGCCGGGCCGAGCGCCCACAACACCATGGGCGGATAACCCGATGGCCGCGCCCGCACCTCCTTATTCCCGAACGCGACGAACGACAGGTATGGCCACTCGTCATCGTCGGGAGTGATCAGCCGCCCACCCCGGCGATCGAGAATCTCCAAATCCCGGGCCGCACAATCGACCTCACGGCGGGCCGCGACACTGCCGGTGAGTTCCTTGTCCTCCTGACCACGGCGAATCATGTCCGCCGTCTCGACCGGGCCGCGATCGGCCACCAATGCCGTCAGCCGCGGGCACGGCGGTTCCACCACGCGCGACAGATACGCCCACGCTCGTCGTTCCAGATCGTCGTCACTCATCGGAGCTCTCCCTCTCGGAAACCCAAAGCCGTGCTGACGTCTTCGAGATTGGGTGAATCGCGGCCCGCCAGATCAGCCAGAGACCACGCGACACGCAAGGTGCGGTCAACGCCCCGGATACTCAACCGCCCGGAATCCAACGATTCTCGTAGCGGTTTCATCGCGTCCCGGCTCAGCCGGAATCTGCGGCGCAGCACGGGCCCAGGCACCTCGGCGTTGGTGCGGACGCCGACTTCCTGCCATCGCTCGGCGGCGGCCGCGCGGGCGGCGGCGACCCGGGCACGGACAGCACCGGTGGATTCGGCGGCATGGTCACCGAACGCCCCGGCGAGTACCGGATGCATGTCGACGCGCAGATCGACTCGGTCCATCAACGGCCCGGACAGCTTGCCCAGATATCGGCGCCGGTCGGCCGACGGGCATACGCAATCCCGCGGGTTCGGCGGCGCGCACGGGCAGGGATTGGCCGCGAGCACCAACTGAAACCGTGCCGGATAGCACGCCACGCCGTCACGACGGGCCAACCGAATCTTGCCTTCCTCCAACGGGGTTCGCAAGGCTTCGAGCACGCTGGTCCCGATCTCCGCGCACTCATCGAGGAACAAGACGCCACGATGCGACCGGCTGATGGCACCGGGGCGCGCCATCCCGGAGCCGCCGCCGACCAACGCCGAGACACTGGACGTGTGATGCGGCGCGACGAACGGCGGGCGGGTGATCAGCGGCGTATCACCGGTGAGCAGCCCCACCACCGAATGGATGGCGGTGACCTCCAGGGCCTCCTCCTCGGTCAGGTCCGGCAGCAGCCCCGGCAGCCGTTGGGCCAGCATCGTCTTGCCGATTCCTGGCGGCCCCGTGAGCATCAGGTGGTGCGCGCCCGCGGCGGCGATCTCCACTGCCCACCGCGCTTGCGTCTGCCCCACCACATCGGCGAGGTCGACGCCGTCGTCAGCGGCCGGCGCCGTCGTGTCGACCCGGCCGTCCAGCGCCGCCTTCCCGTTGAGCCACGCCTGCATCTGCCCGAGCGTGCGAACGCCCGACACCTCGATGCCGTCGACCAGGCTGGCCTCGGCCAGGTTCTCGGCGGGCACCACCACCGACGGCCAGCCCTCACGCTTGGCGGCCATGACGGCGGGCAGCACACCCTTGACCGGGCGCACCCGCCCGTCGAGCGCCAGTTCGCCCAGCAGGACGGTCTTCTCCAGCCGCTCCCAGTGTGTCTTCAGATGCGCCGACAGCACCGATGCGGCGATCGCCAGGTCGTACATCGACCCGCCTTTCGGCAGCGTGGCCGGCGACAGCCCGAGAGTGAGCCGCGACATCGGCCAGCTGTTGCCGCAGTTGGTGATCGCCGCCCGGACCCGGTCCCGCGACTCCTGCAGCGCCGCGTCGGGTAGGCCGACCAGATGCACCCCCGGCAGCCCCGAGGTGATGTCCGCTTCGATCTCCACCATGACGCCGTCGAGGCCGCGGATGGCCACCGAGTAGGCCCGTCCCAGCGCCATCAGCCGATACCTTTCAGATGCACCAGCTCCGGCTCCCGGCCGCCGAGACGTACACCGACCACGTCGATCCGCACATCGGGCCAGTGGGCGTTCTGCTCGGCCAGCCAAACACTGGCCAGCCGACGCAGGCGACGGGCCTTCTCGGGCGTCACCGCTTCCTCGATACCGCCGAACTCGGTCGTGGTGCGGGTCTTCACCTCGACGAAAACCACCGCACTGTGGTCCCTTTCGGTGGCGATGACGTCGAGCTCACCCCACCGGCAACGCCAGTTCCGGGCCAGGACCGTCATTCCGAGCGAGATCAGGTGATCGACCGCGAGTTGTTCACCGAGTGCTCCGATCTCGGCGCGGGTCATGCGTGGTGGTGTGTTCATGCCGTCACGGTGGCCGGAGCCACCGACAGATCACGGGACGAAGACCCCCGGATCCGGCGCCCGGAAGACAGTTATGCACAGTGCGCGATTCATCCACAGGACGGCCCGCGTGCTGACCGCCGGCGGCTTCAGCGCTGCGAAGCGGTGGGGTCCCACAGCCCGTGCGCCGAGGAATCTTCGACTTGCGTCTCGTAGATGGTCACCTTCATTTCGATGACGTCGAGGCAGTGCTGAAGGCTGGCGAGTTGCGCACGGACGTGGGCTTCATGTCGCCGTAGGAGCTCCAGGCGCTGGACTTCGTTACCTGGCCCTTGGCGTACCAGGGCGGCGAATTCGGCGAGCTGGGCAAGCGGCATTCCGGATTCGCGTAGTCGGACGCAGATCTCCAGCCAATCAATATCGGTTTGCGTGTAGCGGCGGCGGCCGGAGCTTGTTCGCGTGAGGTCACTGACGAGTAGGTTCTCGCGTTCATAGAACCTGAGGGTGTGGACACTCAGGCCGGTGCGTTCTGCCACTTGCCCGATCGTAAAAGTCTGTGTCATAAGAATATTCATCCCCAGAGGTTGACCTAGAGCGCACTCTAGATTCTAGCGTGGCGGCATGACTGCAACCACCACACAGCAACCGATCCTGTCTGGGTTTGGACATGAATCGACCAGCCAGGACGTCATGGCCGGCGTGGACCTCGCCGGCGCCGTCGCTGTCGTCTGGGGTTCCCCTGAAAAAGTGGACACGGTTAGCTTGATTGCTGATTGATCCGTGCGGTGATCTCGAAGTCGATAGGTGAGATCATTCCCAGTGAACTATGCCGCCTGTCATGGTTGTAGTAGCGAAGGTAATTGTCAAGTCCCGCAGCAAGATTCGCATACGTTGTGAAGGCATGCCGCTTGTAGTACTCGTGCTTGACCGTCGACCACAGTGATTCGGACCCGGCGTTGTCCCAACATATGCCGGTGGCCCCCATAGAGCGGCGCAGGCCGTGATCGGAGCAGACTGTGGCCAAGTCGTGACTGGTGTATTGACTGCCCCGGTCCGAGTGCAAGATGGTGCCGGCCACCGACCCGCCGCGGGTGAACACCGCCGCGTCCACCGCCTGCTCGACGAGCTCAGTGCGCATGTGGTCAGCCACCGACCAGCCCAGCACCCGTCGCGAGTGCTCGTCGCGGATCGCGCACAGGTAGGCATCGCCTTCACCGCAGGTCAGATAGGTGATGTCGGAGGTCCATACCGCATCGAGGCGGCCTTGATCGAAGACCCGGCCCACCCGGTCGGGTGGGAAAGACGCCGCCGGGTCGACGACTGTGGTTTTGACCTTGAAGGTGCGCGGGCTGATGCCTTCGATGCCCATCTCGGCCATGATCGCCGCGACGGTGTTGACCGACACCGAGACCCCAGCGGCGTGCAGGTCGGCGGTGATCCGTGGTGAACCGTAAGTGCGTCGGGATTCTTGCCAGTGGGCCAGGATCTTGACCTCGAGATCGCGGCGCCACTGCTGCCGCGGCGTGGGTTCGGTGCGTCGCTGCCGTGCTTCCCAGGCGTAATAGCCCGAGCGTGAGACGTCGAGGAGCTCGGTCAGTGTGGCGATGTCGTGGTCGGCGCACTCCGCGGCGATGAGCTCAAACCGACTCACCGATGTTGCTGTGCCGCAAAGTACGCCGATACTTTTTTCAAGAAGGCGATATCTCGGTCCTTCTCGGCCAGTTCCGCACGCAGCCGCACCAATTCGGCGCGTTCACGGGCCGTCAGATCGCCTTCTGGCGGCCCATGGCGGGCATCGCTGGCCACCCCGTCGCGGACCCTCTCCTGACGCACCCACTTGCCCAGCAGACTCTCGTGCAGGTTCAGTTCGCGGGCCACCTCCGAGACCGGCCGGCCCCTGTCAATCACCCGACGAGCAGCCTCCACCTTGAACTCCGGTGTGAACGACCGACGCGTCCGCGACATATCGACATCCTTCCAGCAGGACACCGTCCCGCTATCTCAGGTGTCCACTGAAACTGGGGAACCTCCGTCACGGGCGGCTATTCAGGCCTGGGGTTGGAAACCACCACCCATCTGGTCCGGGCAGGAGCGCACGTCATTGTGCCGGCCCGTCGCGTGAACACCGCCGCTCGCGCCGTCGACCATCTCGGCGACGCCGTGACGGTGATCGACGCTGACCTTGCCGACCTCGATTCGGTGTCCAGGTGCGCGCAGCACATCCGCGATACATGGACTCAGATCGACCTGTTCATCGGTGCTGCCGGCATCATGGCCACTCCCCTGCGGCGGGTTGGTCAAGGCTGGGAGAGCCAGTTCGCCGTCAATCACCTCGGCCACTTCTCGTTGGTCGCGGAACTGTGGCCCGCGTTGGCGCGCGGAAGGGCCCGTGTGATTGCGTATTCGTCCGCCGGCCACCATATTTCGGATATCCGGTGGGATGATCCACATTTCACCACCGGCTATGACAAGTGGCAGGCCTACGGTCAGGCGAAAACGGCCAACATCCTGTTCGCATTGCACCTGGATTCACTCGCGGTGGGTACGGGCGTACGCGCGTTTTCTCTGCATCCGGGTTCCATCCTCACTCCATTGCAACGCCATCTCGAGTCGGCCGAAATGGTCGACCGCGGCTGGATCGACGAGCAGGGCAACGTCGCAGACCAAACGTTCAAGACCGTGTCCCAGGGCGCCGCAACCGGTCTTTGGGCGGCGACCAGCCCACAGCTGGCAGACCGGGGTGGTCTGTACCTCGAGGATTGCGACGTCGCAGGCCCGGCCGGCGCGGACGGTACCGGGCTGAAGTCCTACGCGATGGACCGCGACAAGGCAGCCGAACTGTGGGACCTCAGCGTGGCGCTGACGGGCCGTGACCTGAACTGACATCTGCCCTCGGCCGTCGTTGCGCAACCAGGCGACCATCGAGAGCGGTCCGAAAAGACTGATTACTGCCGAGGAACAATCAATTGCTGCCATCGCCCCATCTGCTGAAATACCGCCGGGCCCTGACCCGTTGAACCGAGCATCAAAGCTTCGGATACAAGGAGTTGGGGAAAATGAAGAAGCTCGGAATCGCCGCACTGGTGGCGAACGGACTGGCAGCAGCCGTCCTGGGTTTGGCCGCGCCGGCATCGGCGGACTACTCCCACCACGACTGGGTCAACGACATCCACCCGCGCGCCGAGGCGCCGCAGGTAGACAACAGCGTGCACCAGAGCCGCTGAGCGTCAGCAGGATTCGGGGCCCCTCACCGAGGGGCCCCGAATTTTTTTGCCCGCCGACCGTCAGTTCGGCGGGCACCGAAACACTTGCGGGGTACCGATGGACATATGGACACCGTCGACATCGACCGCTTTCCCGAGTTCGCGCAATTCGCCGCAGCCGTACAGCGGCGCAACCCCGAGACAGGCACCTGGTGTGAGGCCTGGACCGTGCGCGACATCGTCATCCATCAGACCGGCAACGCCGAAGAGCTCGCCCGGGTACTGGAGCGACACCTGGCCGGCGACCCCGTCGCGACCCGCGGTTTCGGGGAGCGCGAACGGCCGTACCGGGCGCTCAACGATGCCGACCTGTGGACGGCGTTCAACGACCGCATGACGCACCTCGGACGGGTCGCGGCTGCCGCGGAAGAGCTACCCGAGGACACCGATGTCGCGTGGACCGGCCGCACGATGAAGGTGCCCTGGTTCGCCGAGCACATGCGCGAGGAACTGGCACTGCACAGCTGGGACGTCACCGGAGACGACGCGCCCGCTCGCGCCCGGCTGGCGCAACCGTGGATGACCGACCACAGCGTCCACGCGGTAGGTGTGCCGTTGCTGCGGCGTGGCCGAGACATCCTGGCGCTGCACGGCAATGAGCGGGTGGAAGCACGAATCCGCGTGGCTGACGAGGACGATGTCGTGGTCACCGTCGACGCCGAGAACACGGCCATCACTCTGGCCCCGCCCGACGGAGCGGCGACCATCGAGACCGACGCGGCAACCCGCGTGCTGCTCCTGTGGGGACGCCGCCCGGCCGATCCCGGCCGGATCCGCAGCGCGGCAGGCCCACTCGAACTGGGCCGGTTGCGCACGCTGCTCAGCGGCTACTGAGCTACAGCAGCGCCGGCACCGCCGCGTCGATGAGGTACGGCCCCGGTGTGGCATAGCCCACGCGGAGCAGGTCGGCCAACTCCGCCGTGGTCGTCGCCTTGGCCGACGGCACGCCCATGGCCGCCGCCAGCGCCGCGAAATCCGTCGTCGGGCCCGAGAGGTCAAGCATCGCCGCGGCTTTCGGACCACTGGCCTCGGCCCCGACGCGCTGCAGCTCCATGCGCAGGATCGCGTAAGCGGCGTTGTTGAGGAGCACCGTCACCACATCGAGCTGCTCGTGCGCCATGGTCCACAACGCCGAAATCGTGTACATCGCACTGCCATCGGCCTGCAGACACAGCACCGGACGGTCCGGACACGCCACGGCGGCACCGACCGCACTCGGCAGGCCGAAGCCGATGGCCCCGCCGGTCAGAGTCAGCAGGTCGTGCCGCGGCGCGCTCATCGTCGCCTGCGGCAGCAGGAATCCGCTGGTGTTGGACTCGTCCACGATGATCGCGTCATCGGGCAGCGTCGCAGCCACCACCTCGACCCAGTTCTGCGTCGTCAGCGCCGAGTCCGACGGCAGCTCCGCCACTTTCAGCTCGGTCAGCACCGGCTCCGTACCCGGCGCCACCGCATCGGCCAGCTCTTCCAGACGTGCGACGACGTCGCCGCCCACGGTGTGGATCTGGCAGCCGCTGGGCACGAGATCACTCGCCTTGCCGGGGTACGCGAAGAACGACACCGGGGAGCGGGCGCCGGCCAGCACGAGGTGCTCGGTACCGGTCAGCTGGAACTGGGCAGCTTCGGCGAGATACGCCAGGCGTTCGAAGTTGGGCCGGCCGGCACCCCGTTCGAGCCGGGCCGGGAAGGTCTCGATCAACACCTTGGTCCCGGTGGCCGCGGCGATCCGGCTTGCGGCGCGAAGGCCGCGCTCCCGGCACGCGGCACTACCCAGCAACAGGACGGTGCCGGGGCCGAAGACCTCGGCACCGGCGTCGAGCAGCTGGTGCTCATCGGGGTCGACGCCCGCCTGGTAGTCGAACGTGGCAGGACCGACAGCCGGCTCCCCCACCGCGGGCTCGGCGCCCTCGGTCCACGAGACATCGGCCGGCAGGATCAGCGTGGCCACCTGTCCCTGCTGCGCGGCCTCGATCGCGGCCACCGCGTCGGTGGCGACGTCGGCCAGTTTCTCGCACCGCCGCACCCACCCCGATACCGTGCCGGCCATCGCATCGATATCGGATTCCAGTGGTGCGTCGTACTTCTTGTGGCCGAGCGCATGGTCGCCGACGACATTGACCACCGGCGAATAGGCCCGCCGTGCGTTGTGCAGGTTCGCGATGCCGTTGCCCAATCCCGGGCCCAGATGCAGGAGGGTGGCCGCCGGCTTCTCGGCCATGCGGGCATACCCATCCGCGGCTCCGGTGACCACGCCCTCGAAAAGGCAGAGCACACCACGCATCTCGGGCACCGAATCCAATGCCGCGACGAAGTGCATCTCGCTGGTTCCGGGGTTACCGAAGCAGACGTCGACGCCGGCGTCGACCAGCGTGCGGATCAGTGCCTGTGCGCCGTTCATCGTTCTCCTTCGCCGGGTTCCGTCGACAGCCTGCCGACGACGGTACTACCGGTCCGCGATCAGACCTTCCTGCACCAATGTCGCGACCCGGGTGCCGTCCGCGTCGACCAGACTCCCGGTGATCACACCGCGGCCTCGACCCGCGGCCGGCGATCTCGATTCCAGCAGATTCCAGCGGTCGGCCCGGATCGGGTGGTGGAACCAGATCGAGAAATCGGTGGTGCCGCTGCGGTGGGTGCGGGCCTGCATGGAATGACCGTGGACCTGCAGCGCCGGGTCGATCCCGTAGAGGTCGGTGATGTAGCAGGCAATCATCATGTGCGGCAACTGTTCCGGTGGCATCGGGACCGTGGCCCGCCACCACATGCGCCGGACGAACTCGCCCGACGACTGGTCGTCGACGATCCGGATGTCGATCTCGTCCAGCGGCACCGCGGGTGCCGGCCCCGGCGGCCCGGTCAACGGCAGCAGCTCGGGATCTTCTGGCAGTGAACATGATTCACCGTGTTGGGGGCCGGCCAGGTCCACCGAGAAGGACACCGTCGCGACGGTCAGCAGCCGTCCGGCCTGACAGGCCTCGACCCGCCGCGCCGCCGCCGTTCGTCCGTCGTACACCCGGACCACCGTGTAGTCCGTGGTCGCGCCGGCCTCGCCCCCACGCAGGTACTGCAGGTGCATGGCCGTCGGGCGCATCTCCGGATTCACGGTCTGACATGCGGCGGACAGACTCTGCGCCATCAGCAGGCCGCCGAAGGCCCGTTTGCCGTCCGGTCCGCCGGCCTTGCCCACCCAGGCGTCGTCTCCATCTCCGGGCGAAACCCACAACAGACCGGGCAGCACCGTCATGCCACGGTCCCCGCCGCTTCGAGCCGGGCGACGTCGTCGGCGGTGAGCCCGAGCCGCTCGGTCAGCACGGCGGTGGTGTCGTCGCCGAGCGCCGGCGCCGGCCGCGCGGGCGGATACTCACCATCGATCCGCAGCGGCAGGCCCGGCGCCAGGTGGCGGCCAATGCGCGGCTGGTCGAGTTCGGTGAACAGCGGGTTGTCCGTCACCTTGGGGCTCGCGGCCACCTCGCTGAAGCCGCGGTAGCGCTCCCACAGGATCGACGTCGCACCCAACGCCGCCGTGATCTGCTCGGCGGTGTGCCCGCAGAACCAGACGGTGAACAGACCGGTGAGCGCGTCGCGGTGCAGGTAACGATGCCCCTCGTCGGTGAAGTCGGCGCCGAGCGATTCCGACAGCGCCGCAACGGCTTTCGTGGTGCCGGTGACCTCAACCAGATCCCGGAAATGGCGTCCGGTCAGCGCGACGATCATGAACGCGGCGCCGTCGGCACTGACGAACTGCTGCCCGTACTGTCCGAAGATCGAGTTGCCGATGCGTTCACGGCCGACCCCATTGACCATCACTTCGGTCAGGAAGCTGAGATTCCCGGCGGTCGCCAGGGCCACGTTCTCCAGTGGGATGCTGACTTGCTGGCCCTGGCCGCTGCTGTCGCGGTGCCGCAGCGCCGCCGTCACCGCCAGCGCCAGATAGAGGCCGCACGACACGTCCCAGGCTGCCAGCACGTGGTTCACCGGGGTATGCAGCTCGGGCGGACCGGTGACGAGCGGAAAGCCCAGCCCGGCGTTGACGGTGTAGTCCACGGCCGTGCCGCCGTCGGCCCGGCCGGACACCTCGGCGTGGATCAGGTCGGGCCGCAGCGCGGAGAGGGTCTCGTACGAATGCCATTGCCGGCCTGCCACATTGGTGATGAAGACACCGGCGTCGACGATGAGCCGGGTGACCAGGTCCTGACCTTCCGGTGAGCGCATGTCCACCGCGACGGATCGCTTGCCCTTGTTGAGGCCCGCCCAGTAGATGCTCTCGCCGCCATCGGTCACCGGCCAGCGGTGGTAGTCGGCGGCGCCGCCGATCGGATCGATCCGGATGACCTCGGCGCCGAGTTGCGTCAGCGTCATCCCCGCCAGGGGCACCGCGACGAAACTGGAGATTTCGACGATGCGCACGCCCGCCAGTGGACGCGCGGACTCTGGCACGGTCATCTGGACACCATAAAGGCCACCCGCAGCACAACCGGGCGCCCCCGGCCGCGGCGCGTCCCGCCGGACGGGAGGTGGTGGCGACCGCGTGACATCCGCACCGTAATTTGGAACGCATGACTGAGCTGAAGGAAGTCCAGACCGAGCGCGGAACGCTGCGTTATTACGACGAGGGCAGTGGGCCTGTAGTGCTGTTTCTGCACGGTTCCGGCCCGGGCGTGACGGGCTGGCGGAACTTCCGCGGCATCCTGCCGACGTTCGCGGCGCACTTTCGCTGCTTGATCCTCGAGTTCCCCGGCTTCGGCGTCAGCGACGACTTCGGTGGCCACCCGATGATCGACGCCCAGTCCGCGGTGGTGCCCTTCCTCGATGCACTCGGAATCGAGAAGGTGGACATCGTCGGCAACTCGATGGGCGGTGGCGTCGGCATCAACTTCGCCATCAACAACCCCGACCGCATCGGCAAGCTCGTCACCATCGGCGGTATCGGCACCAACATCTTCAGCCCCGGCCCGAGCGAGGGCATCCGGCTGCTGCAGGAGTTCACCGAGGACCCGACCCGGCAACGGCTGATCGACTGGCTCCACTCGATGGTCTACGACGAGAAGATCGTCACCGAGGAACTCATCGAAGAGCGCTTGAAGCTGGCCTCCGATCCCGAGACGCTCGAGTCGGCGCGCCGGATGTACGGCAAGGCCGCCTTCAAGATGATGATGAAGTTCATGCGGTCGGCCGACGCACCGCCGCAGCCCTGGGCCCAGATGCACAAGGTGAAGGCGCCGACGCTGTTGACGTGGGGCCGCGACGACCGCGTCAGCCCGTTGGACATGGCGCTCATCCCGATGCGCACCATCTCCAACGCCGAGCTGCACGTGTTCCCGAACTGCGGACACTGGGCGATGATCGAGGCCAAGGAGGCGTTCGAGAGCACGGTGCTGGGCTTCCTGCAGCGCTGATCGTCTTCACGGGCGGCCGCGTCCGCACACCGGTTCGATGGTGTGCGGTACGCGGCCGCTCGTCTGCATCGAGGCCACCGGAATATATTGCCCGGCTTACCAATTGACCGGCATGCAACATCGACCGCCACTGCCGGACCAGCGGGTCTCGTTGTGTCCCAACTTGATTGCCGACCCACGGCGCGCGGAGACAACCGTCACACGCCGAAATTCGTACCAATCCGCCGATTTCACGCGCCGCGCGCAGCACGCACCCTAGGATCAGGCCCATGAATCGCTTGTCCGGTGCCGACGCCACCTTCTGGTTCGCGGAGACCAACAGCTGGCATATGCATGTCGCCGCCTCGTCGATCTACGACCCCACCGACGCACCGGATTTCAGCTTCGAGTCGGTGAAGGCGCTCATCGCGGCGCGGTTGCCGGAGATGCCGCAATTGCGGTGGCGGGTGACCGGCGCACCGCTCGGCCTCGACCGGCCGTGGTTCGTCGAAGACGAGGAACTCGACCTCGATTTCCACGTCCGCCACATCGCGGTCCCCGCACCCGGCGGCCGCCGCGAACTCGACCAGTTGGTGGGGCGGCTGATGTCCTACAAGCTGGACCGGTCCCGGCCGCTGTGGGAGCTCTGGTTCATCGAGGGCGTCGAGGGCGGCCGGGTCGCCGTGCTGATGAAGATGCACCACGCCATCATCGACGGCGTCTCGGGAGCCGGGCTCGGTGAGATTCTGCTCGATATCACGCCCACCCCGCGGCCGCCGGCGGCCGAGCCGAGCAGGTCACTGGTCGGCGTCAAGGCACCCGGGATCGAATTGCAGGCCCTGGGCGGCCTGATCAACATCGGCATCAAGACGCCCTATCGCGTCGTGCGTTTCCTCGAGCAGACGGTGCGCCAGCAGGTTGCGGCGCTCGGCGTCGCCAACAAGCCGCCCGGCTACTTCGACGCACCGCACACGCGGTTCAACGGCCCGATCTCACCGCACCGGCGGGTCAGCAATTCCGGCGTGTCGCTGGAGCGCGTGAAGGCGGTCAAGGAAGCGTTCGGCGTGAAGGTGAACGACGTCGTGCTGGCGCTCGTCTCGAGTGCCATGCGCACGTATCTGGAGGACCGCGGCGAGCTGCCCGACAAGTCGCTCATCGCGCAGGTTCCGGTGTCCACCCGGACCGAGAGCTCCAGCGACCAGGTCGGCAATCAGGTGAGCGCGATGTCGGTGTCCCTGGCCTCCGACATCGTCGACCCCGCCGAACGCATCAAGGCCATCTACGCGAGCTCCCAGAGCGCCAAGGAGATGGCGAAAGCGCTTACCGCACACCAGATCATGGGCTTGACCGACACCACCCCACCCGGCCTGGTGGCCCTGGCCGCCCGGGCGTACACGGCGAGCAAGCTCGGCGGCACCCTCAAGCCGATGAACCTCGTCGTGTCCAACGTGCCCGGACCGCCCGTGCCGCTGTACATGGCCGGCGCCGTCCTCGAACAGATGATGCCGATGGGTCCCCTGGTGATGGACGTCGGGCTCAACGTCACCTGCTTCAGCTACCGCGACCGCATCGATTTCGGCTTCGTCACCACTCCCGAGATGGCCAACGACATCGACGCCATGGCCGACGCCATCGAGCCGGCGCTAGTGGAGCTCGAGATCGCGGCCGGGCTCGTCGAGCGCAGCTAGCCCGACGGGTCAGGCCTTCTGCGTCAGCCCGGCGTCGACGACCAGTTGCGTGCCGGTGATGTACCGGGCCTCATCGGACGCCAGGAACACCACCGCGTTGCTGATGTCCTCGGGCTCCACCCACGGCACCGGCAAGAGGTTGCGTGCGGCAAGGACTTCCGCGACGTCCTCGGCGGTCGGGTTCTCCAGATCGGGCCGGATGCGCTTGAAGGTCTCCGGGTTCAGCACCATCGGGGTGCCGACCGCGCCAGGGTGCACGGTGTTGACCCGAATCCGCTTGGGCCCCAGCTCGTTCGCCAGAGTGCGGGCCAGACCCACCACCGCATGCTTGGTGGACGTGTACCCCGCGGTGTTCGCGGTGCCGCGAAGTCCGTTGGTGGAACTGATGATCACCACGGATCCGCCGGCCGGGCCGAAATGCGGGATCGCGGCCTTGACGGTGTGCCACACCCCGGTCAGGTTGACGCCGATGACGCGCTGCCAGTCCTCGGCGGTCACTTCCCACGACGGCGCCGACGCCGAATGGATGCCGGCGTTGGCGACCACGACATCCAGCCGGCCGAACTCCCAGGCCCCTTCGTCGACCGCGGCCTGCACCTCGTCGAACGACGACACGTCGGCCACAGCCGTGAAACAGCGCTGACCGCGCTGCTTCACGGCGTCGGCGAGGTCGGCCAAATCGGCTGCCGCACCGGCGACGTCGAGAGCGATGATGTCGGCGCCCTCGTCGGCGAACCGCTCGCAGTGGGTCCGGCCGGTGCCGCGGGCGGCACCGGTGACGAGGGCGACCTTGTTCAGCAGCCCCGACATCAGCCGGCCTTGGTCAGTTCGAATCCCTTGTACCCCGCGGCCGCAACCTCGGCGCAGATGTCGTTGTAGGCGGCGAAGCCGCCGATGAACAACATGAAAACCCGTGGCTTACCGGGCACATTCGCGCCCATGTACCAGGAGTTCGCCTTCGGGAACAGCGTCTGGTCGGCGCGGCGCACCAGTTCGGCGCCCCATTCGTCGACCGCGTCCGTGGTGGCCTCGATGGCCGCATAGCCGTTCTTGCCGACATACTCGATCGCGTCGGCGATCCAGTTCACGTGCGCTTCGGCGTGCAGCACCATGTTGGCCAGCACGGCCGGCGCGCCGGGTCCGTTCACCAGGAACATGTTCGGGAAGCCGTCGACCCCCAGGCCCAGGTAGGTGCGCGGCCCGTCGACCCAGTTCTGCTTGAGCTTCTCACCACCGCGGCCGGTGATGTCGATACGCCCCAGCGCGCCGGTGAGCGCGTCGAACCCGGTGGCGAAGATGATGGCGTCCAGGTCGAACCGGGCCTCGGTGGTCGTGATGCCGGTGGCGTCGATCTGCTCGATCGGCGTCTTCTTCACGCTGACCAGCTTCACGTGCGGCTGGTTGAACGTCTGGAAGTAGTTGGTATCGGTGCAGATTCGCTTGGCGCCGATCGGGTGGTCGTTCGGGATCAGCATGTCGGCGACCTCGGGGTCGTCGATCACCGCGCGGACCTTCTCGTCGTAGAACTTCTTGGTCTCGGCGTTGGCCACCGGGTCGACCATCTGGTCCAGGAAGGTCTTGCTGAACAGCACACCGCCCAGCTGCCAACGCTTTTCGAACTCTGCGCGGCGCTCCTCCGCCGACAGCTCCATGGTGCGCTTGGGGTGCGCCATGTGCGGCGAACCGCCGCCGCTGCGCCACGACAGCGCGCGACGCTCGTCGTAGTTGGCCTTGACCTCGGCTTCGCGTTCGGGCGTCAGCGGCTCGTTACCGGCCGGCACGGAGAAGTTCGGAGTGCGTTGGAAGACAACGAGTTCGGCAGCTTGAGCGGCCACGATCGGCGTGGTCTGGATGCCCGACGAACCGGTGCCGATGAGGCCGACGCGCTTGCCGGTGAAGTCGACGCCCTCGTGCGGCCAGTTCGCGGTGTGGTAGGTCTCGCCCGCGAAGGTCTCGACGCCCGGGATGTCCGGCAGCAGCGGATCGGACAGCGCGCCGGTGGCCATGACGCAGAACTGCGCGTCCACCGTCTCACCGGTGTCGGTGGTGACGGTCCAGCGCAGCGTCTCTTCGTTCAAGGTCGCCGACACCACGCGGGTGTTCAGCCGGATGTCGCGGCGCAGATCGAACCGGTCGGCGACATGGTTGATGTACGTGAGGATTTCGGCCTGGGTGGCGTACTTCTCGGTCCAGGTCCACTCCTGCTGCAGATCCTTGTCGAACGAGTAGCAGTAGTCGATGCTCTCCACGTCGCACCGGGCACCGGGGTACCGGTTGTAGAACCACGTGCCGCCCACGTCCGAGGCCGCCTCGAACACCACGACCGAATGACCTTCCGACCGCAGCTTGTGCAGTGCGTAAAGACCGGCGAACCCGGCACCGACTACTACGACGTCAACCTGTTCTGCGCTGCTCATAGTGCGAAGTTAGCCGTCCGCCACACAACCCAGTACGAGGCGTCCCGGTGAACGGACGACCCGGCGGAGCGCGTCCCGGCCAGCGGGGTCCGCGGCGACCAGGAAGCGCCCGAATCGGCTTCGGGTGAAGGATTTCGCCCGCTGACCGGGAAGCGCCTCCCGGTGCGCTGCGGGTGCGGTAAACCATTGATTAGCCCATCACAGGAGTTAGGAAAACGACCATGACCCAGCGGGTTATCGACAGACTCGGTGACATCGCCGACCAGCTTCGCGAACAAGCCTGGGAGGCAGAGAAGTTGGGCCAGCTGCCCGACGAGACCGTGAAGCTGATGAAGGCGGCCGGCAACATCAAGCTGCTGCAGCCCAAGGAATATGACGGCCTGGAGGTGCACCCGCGCGAGTTCGCCGAGACCGTGATGGCGACTGCCGCGCTGGACCCGGCCGCCGGCTGGATCAACGGTGTCGTCGGTGTGCACCCGTACCAACTCGCTTATGCCGACCCGAAGGTCGCCGCTGAGATTTGGGGATCGGACACCGACACCTGGGTCGCCTCGCCGTACGCGCCGCAGGGCGTGGCCCGCCCCGTCGATGGTGGCTACATCTTCAACGGCCGCTGGCAGTTCAGCTCGGGCACCGACCACTGTGAGTGGATCTTCCTGGGCGCCATGCTCGGTGACGCCGAGGGCAAGCCCGTCATGCCGCCGCAGATGCTGCACATGATCCTGCCCCGCAGCGACTACGAGATCGTCCAGGACTCCTGGAACGTGGTGGGCCTGCGCGGCACCGGCTCCAAGGACGTCATCGTCAAGGACGCCTTCGTCCCCACCTACCGCACCATGGACGCCACCAAGGTGATGGACGGCCGGGCGCAGATCGAGGCCGGCATGACCTCGCCGCTGTACCTGATGCCGTGGTCGACCATGTTCCCGCTGGGCATCTCGTCGGCCGTCATCGGCATCGCCGAAGGCGCCCTGGCCGCCGCGCTCGACTACCAGCGCGAGCGCGTCAACTCCAGTGGCGTGGCCATCAAGGACGACCCGTACGTCATGTACGCCATCGGTGAGGCCGCCGCCGACATCAACGCCGCCCGCCAGGAGCTGCTGGCCAACGTCGACCGGATCTACGACATGGTCGCCGCCGGCAAGGAGGTGTCCTTCGAGGACCGCGCCGCCGGCCGGCGCACCCAGATCCGGTCGGTGTGGCGCGCGGTGTCCGCGGTCGACGAGATCTTCGCCCGCTGCGGCGGCAACGCGACCCGCATGGACAAGC
Source organism: Mycobacterium toneyamaense (assembly GCF_055384815.1). Taxonomy (NCBI): domain Bacteria; kingdom Bacillati; phylum Actinomycetota; class Actinomycetes; order Mycobacteriales; family Mycobacteriaceae; genus Mycobacterium; species Mycobacterium toneyamaense. The sequence goes on along the minus strand of NZ_AP040333.1, from coordinate 2,478,334 downwards.
CGCTGCAGCGCTACTGGCGTGACGCACACGTCGGCCAGGCCCACGCCATCCACGTCCCCGGCACCACCTACCACGCGTCGGCACTCAGCAGCCTGGGTGTGGATCCGCAGGGCCCGCTGCGAGGCATGATCTGACGTGAGTGACCTGAAGAGCCTGGGCTATGTGAAGGTCCAGACCGCCGACATCGAACGCTGGCGCCAATTCGCCTTCGAAGTACTGGGTTTCGCGAAGGGCAGCGGTCCCGATCCCGACGCGCTGTACCTGCGGATGGACGAGCGCACCGCGCGCATCATCGTGGTGCCGGGCGATGCCGACCGCATCGTCACCGTGGGCTGGGAGGTCCGCGACGGCGCCGCTCTGCGCCGGGTGCAGGCCACCCTCGACGGCGCCGGTGTGCCGTGGAAGCAGCTGTCGCTGGACGAGGCCGACGCCCGTCGCGTCGACGAGGTCATCGCCTTCGTCGACCCGGCCGGCAACGATGTCGAGGTGTTCCACGGCGCGGTGCTGGACCACAGCCCCGTCGTCACGCCGTTCGGCGCCCGCTTCGTCACCGAGGGTCTGGGCCTCGGCCACGTGGTGCTGCCGGCGCAGGACGCCAAGGGCCTGTTCACGTTCTACACCGAGGTGCTGGGCTTCCTGCCCCGCGGCGCCTTCCGGGTGCCCGCTCCCCCGGAGTTCGGCCCCCTGCGCGTGCAGTTCCTGGGCATCAACGAGCGGCACCACAGCCTCGCGATCTGCCCGGCCGCGACGCTGCGCGACCCGAAGCTGATCCACCTCATGGTCGAGGTCGACACGCTCGACGCCGTCGGGCAGGCGCTCGACCGCGTGAACCGCGACGGCTTCCAGCTTTCCTCCACGCTGGGCCGGCACACCAACGACAAGATGGTGTCGTTCTACGTGCGTTCACCCGGCGACTGGGACATCGAGTTCGGCACCGAGGGCATGAAGGTCGACGAACGGTACTACACCGCAGAGGAAATCACCGCCGACAGCTACTGGGGCCATGAGTGGATGGGCGTGCCGCCGCGGGCGATGCTGCCATGAGCGCCGATCTCAAACCGGTCCCGGCATCGTCGATCACCGCGTGGGATGACGAGGCCGACGTCGTGGTCGTCGGCTACGGCATCGCCGGCGCGGCCGCGGCCGTGGCGGCCTCGGCTGCGGGCGCCGATGTCCTGGTCGTCGAACGCACCGGCGGCTGGGGCGGCGCCGCCGCCATGGCCGGTGGATTCATCTACCTCGGCGGTGGCACCGATCTCCAAAAGGCCTGCGGTTTTGACGATTCCGTGGAGAACATGGCCACCTTCCTGAAGGTGGCCATGGGTCCCGGCGCGGACACCGAACGGATCGACGACTACTGCGCCGGCAGTGTCGCCCACTACGACTGGCTCGTGAGCTGCGGCGTGCCGTTCAAGCCGGTGTTCTGGGGTGAACCGGGCTGGGAGCCACCGAGCGACGAGGGCCTGATGTTCACGGGCGGCGAAAACGCCTTCCCGTACAACACCATTGCCTCCCCCGCGCCGCGCGGTCACGTGCCGCAGATGACCGACAAGGTCGCCGGTGAGCGCAGTGGCGGCTACATGTTGATGAAGCCGCTCGTGGAAACCGCCACCGCGCAGGGCGTCCGGTCGGTGTACGACACCGAGGTGCAGTCATTGATCACCGAGGCCGACGGCCGAGTGGTGGGCATCGTCGCGCGCCGGTACAGCGACACTGTGGCGATCAAGGCGCGCCGCGGCGTGGTGCTGGCCTCGGGCAGCTTCGCCTACAGCGACGCGATGGTCGCCCAGTACGCACCCCGCATCGCGGGCCGCCCTGCGGCGAGCATCGAGCAGCACGACGGCCGGGCGATCCGGATGGCACAGGCGCTCGGCGCCGACCTGGCACACATGGACGCCACCGAGGTGGCGTTCTTCTGCGACCCGCAGCAGTTGGTCCGCGGCATCCTGGTCAACGGCCTGGGCCAGCGCTACATCGCCGAGGACACCTACGCGGGGCGCATCGGCCAGCAGACGCTGTACTACCAGGACAACACGGCGTACCTGATCATCGACGGTGACGCCATGGAAGAGGCCATGGCCGCCACCTCGGCGACAGCGTTCCTGCGCCGCCCGGCAACGTGGGTGTGCGAGACGGTCGCCGAGCTCGAAGCCGAGATCGGCCTGCCCGCCGGCGTGCTGCAGCACACCGTGGCCTATTACAACGAGCACGCCGCGAACGGCGCGGACCCGCTGCTGCACAAGAAGCCGCAGTGGCTGCGCCCGATCGGGTCGCCGGTCGGTGCGATCGACCTGCGTAACAGCACCGGCGGGTTCACCCTCGGCGGCCTGCTGACCACGTTGGACGGCCGCGTACTGCACGTCGGCGGTGAGCCGATTCCGGGGCTGTTCGCGGCCGGCCGGTGCTCAGCGGGCCTGTCTGCCTGGGGTTATGCCAGCGGGGTGTCGCTGGGCGACGGCAGCTTCTACGGGCGCCGCGCCGGGAGGTCCGCGGCGCAGAACTGAGCCCGCCCGGCGTGTCGCCACCCCGCGTGTCGCCGCCGGAATGACCACGAGCTCGTGTCCCAAATCTGGGCCATGAGCTGCAAAATTGATACACGAGGCGTCCCTTGCCAACCCGGCTCGGGGCGCCTCGTCGTGCATATATTCTGCCGCGCTCCGACGAAATGTGTGACAAGCCCCACCGCCGTGTGATACAAACAGGCATATTCCTAATAGGAATATCGACACGGAGCAACGGAGCTTGGAGGCCGACATGACAGCAACAGTCGAATCCACCACCCCCAGCGCGGTCATCGACCGGGTATCGCTGGTCCTCGACGCGTTCGACGGCCCCGGCCGCCTGACCCTGGCGCAGATCGTGCGCCGCACGGGCCTGCCCCGTTCCTCCGCGCACCGGATGCTGGAGCGTCTGGTGCAGCTGCGCTGGCTGCGCCGCAACGGCCGGGACTACGAACTCGGGATGCGTCTGGTGGAGCTCGGCTCGCTGGCCGTGCATCAGGACCGCATGCACCGCGCCGCCGGCCCGCTGTTGCACGAGCTGCACCGCGCCACCGGGCTCGTCGTGCACCTCGCCGTGCTCGACGGCGGTGACGTCGTCTACCTGGAGAAGGTCGGCAACGGCATGATGACGGTGCTGCCGTCGCGGGTGGGCGGCCGCCAGCCGGCGCACTGTACCGCCGTCGGCAAGGCCATCCTGGCCTACAACCAGGACGCCGAGGTCGACCTCATGAGCCGCAAGACCAAGTATTCGATCGCCAACCGCGCCCAGCTCGCCACCGAACTGGCCAAGGTCCGCGCCCACGGCGTCGCCTTCGAGCGCGAGGAGTCGGTGCCCGGATTCGGTTGTGTCGCAGCGCCGATCGGCCGCCAGGGTGAGGCCGTCGCCGCCGTCTCGGTGTGTGGTCCAATGAACCGCATGGCCTTCGAACAGCTGACCGCGCCGGTGCGCATGACCGCCATGGGCATCTGGCGCAACGCCGAGGATTCCCGGGTCGCGCCGACGCTGCAGCCGATGCGGCCGCTGCGCATGGGCCCGGCGTTGCAGTACGCATGAGCCGCCAGCGAGTAGCGCTAGCGGATCGCGCATGAGCCTGGACCCCCAGATCGCCGGCCTCCTCGAGGCACTCAACAGCGGCTTCCCCGACCTGCCGAACATGACCGGGGCGCAGGCGCGCGCCGCCATTCGCGCGCGATTCGTCGCACCTGCCGAACCCGAAGCGGTCGCCTCCGTCACCAACACGGAGGTCGACGGCATCGGGGTCCGGGTCTACCGCCCCGCGGCCGACGGCCCGCTTCCGATCTTCGTCTTCGCACACGGCGGCGGCTTCGTCTTCTGCGATCTGGATTCGCACGACGGCCTCTGCCGCAGCTTCGCGAATTCGATTCCCGCCGTGGTCGTTTCGGTCGACTACCGGCTGGCACCCGAACATCGGTGGCCGGCCGCCGCCGAAGACGTCTACGCCGTCACCCAGTGGGCCGCCGCCCATGCCCACGAACTCGGCGGCGACCCGGCGAAGCTCGTCGTCGGCGGCGACAGCGCCGGCGGCAACCTCGCCGCCGTCACCGCGCTCATGACCCGCGACCGCGGCGGTGCGCCGCTGGCCGCGCAGGTACTGCTGTACCCGGTGCTGACCGCCGATTTCACCTACGGCTCCTACCACGAGTTCCGCACCGGCTACTACAACACCACGGCCGCCATGCAGTGGTACTGGGACCAGTACGTGCCCAACACCACCGACCGCGAAAACCCTTATGCGGCACCGTTGTCCGCATCCGTCGAGGACGTAGCCCCGGCCGTGCTCGTCGTCACGGGCTACGACCCGATGCGGGATGAGGCCCTCGCCTACGCCGAAGCGCTGCGCGAGGCCGAGGTACCGGTGACCGAGCTGTACTACGGGGCCATCCACGGTTTCCTGACCATGCCGGTGCTCGACATCGCGCACCGGGCCCGTCGTGACGTGGCCGACGCACTGACCAAGTTGCTCGCCGACTAGTCGGCGCTTCCCCAACCAATCGAGGAGATCATCATCGGCACCTACGCTGTGACCGGTTCGGCATCGGGCATGGGATACCAGGCGGCGAAGCAGTTGCGCGATCAGGGCCATACGGTGATCGGCGTCGACCTCAAGGACGCCGATGTCATCGCGGACCTGTCGACCGCCGACGGCCGGCGTACCGCCGCCACGCGGGTGCTCGAACTGTCCGAAGGCACGCTCGACGGTGCCGTACTGGCCGCCGGGATCGGGCCCGGTGCCGGCGCCGACCGCGCACGCCTGATCGCCCAGATCAACTACCTCGGCACCGTCGACCTGCTGACGGCCTGGCGGCCCGCACTGGCGGCCGCCGGTAACGCGAAAGTCGTTGCACTGGGCAGCAACTCCAGCACGACGGTGCCCGCGGTACCCCGCCGCGCCATCCGCGCACTGGTGGCCGGCGACGCCGAGCGGGCAGCCCGCGCCGTGCGGTTCTTCGGCGGCGGCGCCTCCGCGCTCATGTACGCCGCGTCCAAGATCGCCGTGGCCCGCTGGGTCCGGCAGACCGCGGTGACGGCCGACTGGGCCGGCCGCGGCATCCGGCTGAATGTACTGGCGCCCGGGGCCATCATGACGCCGCTGCTGCAGGCGCAGCTCGATTCGCCGCGCGAGGGCAAGGCCGTCCGCGCCTTCCCGATCCCGACCGGCAACTTCGGCGATCCCGTGCACCTCGCCAACTGGATCGTCTTCATGCTGTCGGACTCCGCCGACTTCCTCTGCGGCAGTGTCATTTTCGTCGACGGCGGCACCGATGCCTACTTCCGGCCCGACGGCTGGCCCAAAGGTGTGCCGCTGCGCGGCATTCCGCGGTATGTGTGGCGGCATCGCCGCTTCGCCAAGACCCGCTGACCGCCCACCGGCCTACCCCTGGGCGCGGATTGCCTTGGGGCTCATGCCGTAACGGCGCTTGATCGCGGTGCTCAGCGCGAAGGCGGTGCCGTAGCCCACGCGGCCGGCGACGGCTTCGATGGTGGCATCGGAACCGCGCAGCAGGTCGACGGCCAGCGCCAGGCGAATCTCGGTGAGGAGCGCCATCGGCGGCTCGCCGACGAGTTGGGTGAACCGCCGCGCCAGGGCCGCCCGGGACAGCCCGACCTCGGCGGCCAGCGACCCCACGGTCCAGGGATGTGCCGGATTGTTCTCGATGAGCCGAAGTGCCGTGCCCACCTGAGGATCTCGATACGCGCGATACCAGGCCGGTGCCTCGGCACGGGAGAACCAGCTGCGCAGAGCGGCGATCGTGAGCAGATCGAGCATCCGGTCGAGCACCGCGCCCTGGGCCGGCTCATCGCGCGCCATCTCGTCGAGCAGCAGATCGACCAGCATGGTGTTGACCTCGCCCCGCCGGATCACCACCAGCGGTGGCAGCGCGGTCAGCAGCCTGCGGCAGACCGCACCCACTTCTTCGTAGGCGCCGGTGATCAACAGGGTCTGCGCGTCAGGTCGGGTGCCCCAGCTCCGGATCCCCAGACTCAGTGCCTCACACAGTGGTTCACCATCGATGGTCGTGGTGACCTGCCCCGGGTGCACGACGACTTCGGGCGCGGTCGCCGCGTCATCGGCGACGGTGTAGCAGTCGGGCCCGCGGCAGATCGCGATGTCGCCCGCTTCGAGTCGCCGGCCGACGGCACCATCCGGGATGACGGTCGCCGACCCGCGGGCGACCACCACGATGGTGAGCGGCGCGCGGTCCTGCACGCGCAGCGACCACGGCGGGTCGAGCAATACCGTCAGCTCATGACATTCACCAAGCTCCCCCAGCCGCTCGGCACGACGGCGCTCATCGTCGCGCTGTTGTCCTCCGGGCTGCTCGCGGGCCTCTACTACGCATACGCGGTGTCGGTGCTGCCCGCACTCGGCGCGTTCGACGACCGGACCTTCATCGACGTCATGAACAAGATCAACGTCGTCATCGTCAATCCGCCGTTCCTGCTGACCTTCCTCGGGTCGGTCGGCTTCACCGCGCTGGCCGGGGCGTTCTACGTCAAGCCCGGCGCCCGTCCGGTGCTGATCTGGATCGGTATCGGCCTGGCCCTCAACCTCGCCAGTCTCGCCGTCACATCGGTGGTCAACGTGCCGCTCAACGACAAGCTCACCACCGCGGCCGGCTCGACCAGTGCCGCCGATCTCGCGTCACTGCGCCAGCAGTTCGAGTCGTCGTGGGTGCGCTGGAACATTATCCGCGCAGTGGCCAACACCGCCGCCACCGCCGTCCTGGGTTGGGCGCTCGCCGTGCCGGTCCGCGGTTGACGCGGGATTAACGCACGGTGACCACAACCATGGGCCGGCGCACCGAACTGCGGCATCGTCGCGTCAGTGGTGAGTTCAGAGATCAAGGCCAGTGATGCGCAGCTGGCGAAAGGCCTGCGGCGCAGGCATTTGAACCTGATCGCCCTCGGCGGAGTGATCGGCGCGGGGCTCTTCGTCGGCAGCGGCGTCGTGATCGGCAGCGCCGGGCCCGCGGCCATCGTGTCGTTCCTGATCGCCGGCATCATCACCCTGCTGATCATGCGGATGCTCGCCGAGATGGCGGTGGCGCAACCGGTGGTCGGCTCGTTCTACGTCTACGCCAGGCAGGCGCTCGGGCGCCGTGGCGGTTTCGTCACCGGCTGGATGTACTGGTACTTCTTCGTCATCGTGGTCGCGGTCGAAGCCGTTGCGGGCGGCCGCATCCTGCATCTCTGGCTGCCCGCGGTGCCGTTGTGGGTGCTCAGCCTCGGTCTGATGCTGGCCCTCACCGCAAGCAACCTGGTCTCGGCGCGCTCGTTCGGCGAGTTCGAGTACTGGTTCTCGTCGGTGAAAGTCATTGCCATCGTGGTGTTCCTGGGCATGGGCGCGCTGTGGATCACCGGACTGTGGCCGCACTCCACACCCGGCCTGGCCAACCTGATCGACCACGGCGGCTTCGCGCCGCTGGGCTGGGGCGCGGTCCTGGCGGCCGTCGTACCGTGCGTCGCGTTCTACACGGGCGCCGAGATCGTCACCATCGCCGCCGCCGAATCCGACGAACCCGAGCGGGCGGTGACGCGGGCGATGAAGTCGATCGTCTTCCGCATCATCGGGTTCTACGTCGGCTCGATCCTCGTGGTAGTGGCCATCCAGCCCTGGAACACCAAGAGCGTCAGCATCAGTCCCTACGCCTCGGTGCTCACCGTTCTGGGCATCCCGGGCGTCGCGACGATCATGAACTTCATCGTGCTCACGGCGGTGTTGTCCTGCCTCAACTCCGCGCTGTACACGACGTCGCGAATGCTGTTCGCGCTCACCACCTCTGGTGACGCGCCCCGGTTCTTCACCAAGCTGTCCCCGAGCGGCGTCCCGCGCCGTGCGATCCTGCTGGGCACCGCCGTCGGCTACGCATCGGTCGCCGCGACCTACGTGTGGGGCGACGTGGTGTTCAACTTCCTGATCAACTCCTACGGCGCCGTCGCCCTGTTCGTCTACCTGATCATCGCGATATCGCAGGTCGTCCTGCGCCGCCGCATCGAGCGGACGCGGCCCGGCACGTTGAAGCTGACGATGTGGCTGTTCCCGTGGCTGAGCTACGCCACCATCGCGCTCATGGCGACCGTCATCCTGGCGATGGCGTTCCTCCCCGACACCCGCTCGCAGTTCCTGATGAGCGGTGTCACCCTGGCCGTCATCCTCGTTTCGTTCGAGGTGGTCCGACGGCGCAACACCCCTGACGCCGAGCCCGCGACCCCGGCGCCGACGAGCGTCGACAGTCGTGTTCCCGCCGACGCGATCGAGAACTGAACCGGATCACTGCCCTGCCGACAGGATGCTGATCGCGATGTCGGTGGCCGGGCCGATGACGGTCTCGATGTCCAGATCGTCTTCGGCGGTCTGCGCGGCAAGCTCGCGCACGCCGGCCAGCAGCATCACGGCCTTGGGCCCGGTGATGGGCGGCAGCCCGGCCCGCTGAAATCCCGGGTTGGCGGCGAGTTCGCCGAGCAGAGCGGCGAGTTCGGCGAAGTTTCGCCGCTGAATCGGACGGGCGGCCGCGCCCAACGCGGGCAGGTCGCGTATCCAGCTCAGCGAAATCGCCGGGCGCGCCGTGAGATGCGCGATGTAGGCCGTGAACATCTGCCGAATCTGATTGTGCCAGTGCGCATCTGAATCGACGGCCGCCCGGATGTCGGCGACCAGATCATCGGTCACCGAGGCCAGCAGCGCCAGGTAGCACTCCTGCTTGTTCGCGAAGTGCAGGTAGAAGGTGGTCTTGGAGGCCTGCGCCTTGCGCACGATGTCGACGACGGACGTCGCGGCGTAGCCGCGTTCGCCAATCAATGCCGCGAGCGCGTCGACGAATCGCTGACGGGCGTCGTCGTCCTCGGTGTTGCGCATCCCAGTACGTTATCGTACTGTGCCCTGACGTGCGAGTACGACCTCGTACTCACAGACGGGGAAACCATGATTCGTGCGATCCGAAGCCGCAGACGCGGCACCGCCGCCCGGTTGGCATCGGCCGCGGCGCTGGCGCTGCTGGCCGTCGTCGGCGCACCGCCGGCACCGGCGTCCGCCGTGGCGATCACCCGGTGCCCGTGGCGCGCCACCACCGTCGCAAGTGGGTTGGGCTCCCTGGAAAACCTCGCGTTCGACGGCGCGGGCACCATGCTCGTCTCACGCACCGTCGGCAGTTCCGGGCAGCTGTACCGCCTCACCCCCGACGGCAAGGGCAGCACCTTCGTACCGAATGTTGCTGCGCCGGGAAGCATCACCGTCGCCGACGGGGCGGCATACTTCACCACCGGCAACAGCTTTCTCTCCGGAGTCTTCGGCGCGAAGGACGGCGGCATCGCCCGCGTGGATCTCGGCAGCGGCGTGCTGACGACGGTCGCGACCAAACTCACCATGCCCAACGGCATGGTCCGATTGCCCGACGGTTCGTTCGTCGTCTCCCGCAACATCGGCTGGACCACCGGGCTGACCAGGATCAGTGCCGACGGCACCCGCGAAAGCCGCCTCGCACCCTCGGTGACCATGGCCAATGGCCTGACATACGACACCGCGCACCACACCGTCATCGCCTCGATGGACCTGCAACCCGTCAGCACCCTGGCCATCGTGGACGTCACCGACCCCAGCCACATCCGAACCGTCAACCTGGGCCTGTTCGGGCTGTTCGGATTCCCCGATGACCTCACGGTCGGTCCGGACGGCCTCATCTACCTGGCGATGGACGGCGGCGACATCGTCCGCATCGATCCCGAACGCCACGCCGCGTGCATCCTGGCCTCTGGCATGTTCGGCAGTACCTCGGTGCGCTTCGGCGCGGGCCCGGGCTGGGACCCGCAGGCGCTGTACAGCACCGACCTCTTCGGCACCGTCCGCAAGCTGACGCCGACCGCGGGCTGAGAAGACATCCCGGTGACCGGACCACAGCCGTCCAGCCGGACACCGGTGCCGCAAGAATCCTTCGGCAACGAAAGGACTTGCAGCATGGATAGATTCAGCGACCGCCGGGTCATCGTGACCGGCGCCGGGTCCGGCATCGGACAGGCCACCGTGGCCCGTCTGCTCGACGAGGGCGGCACCATCGTCGCGTGCGACATCTCCGCCGAAGGCCTGGCCCGTACCAAGGAAGCCGCCGAAAAGGCCGGCACCGCAGCGCGTCTCACCACCACGGTGCTCGACATCTCGTCCGAAGCGGACGTCATCAAGGGCGTCGACGCCGCCATCGCCGACATGGGCGGCCTGGACGTGCTGGTCAACGTCGCCGCGATCGAGACGTGCTCACACACCCACGAGATCACGCTGGCGGACTGGAACCGCATCATCGCGGTCAACCTCACCGGCACCTTCCTCATGACCCGCCAGGCACTGCCCGCGCTGCTGGCATCGGGGCGCGGGGTGGCCATCAACTTCACCTCGACCTCGGCGAGCTATGCCCACCCCTATATGGCGGCCTACTCCGCCAGCAAGGGCGGCATCCTGAGCTTCACCCACTCACTGGCGCTCGAATACGCCAAGCAGGGACTGCGCGCGGTGAACATCCAGCCCGGCGGTGTCTCCACCCCGCTGGCGAACGGCACGTTCGCCAAGATGCCGGAAGGCACCGACTACGGGCTGTGGACCAAGCAGGTCCCGATGCTCAACACCGGCAACGACGCGAACCTGGGTGATCCCAGCGCGGTCGCCGCGGTGGTCGCCATGGCGGCTTCCGATGACGGCGCGTTCCTCACCGGCACCGAGATCCGGATCGACGGCGGCGCGCACTGCTGACGCGCCACGAACTTCCGCGGGTGCTCAGCGGACGACCACGTCGCTGGGCACCCGCGGATCACCAAGCATCGCCCGGTGCGACGGCGGCGTGCGCCCGTCGACGTCGGTGATGCCGTAGCGCTGGGCTTCTTCCGCGGCGATCACGGTCTGCCCGCTGATGCCGTCCAGGTCCGGGTCCTGATACAGCGCGTTGATCACATGCCCGATGAACTCCGGCGTCTCGAAATTACCGGCGGCCTTGGCCAGCGTCTCGGCGTCGAACGCCTGCTTGAACTTGTCGGTGAGCAGGATGCCCATCCAGATCGACAACGTCGACACCCCCGTGCCGTGGAAGTCGACGGCCATGTCGGCGGCCATCTTGTCCACGCCGGCCTTCTGCGCGCCGTAGGCCGGGCCGTGCATGTAACACACCCCGCCCGGCGACGACGTGAACGCGATCAGGCCACGGCCCCGTGCCACCAGCAGCGGGGCGGCGTGCCACGACGCCACATACGCCGACCGCAGACCGACGTCGAGCACGTCACCGAGGCCGATCGGCTTCTCCCAGAACGGCTTCGGGTCGACGAGGTTGTCGTGCACCACGGCGGCGTTGTTGACCAGCAGATCGAGCTGTCCGGCCTCGTCGGCCACCCGCGCGAACAACGCGGCCACGGCGTCGTCGTCGCGGTGATCCACCGGCACGGCGATACCGCCGTCGCCGGGATCGGTGACGGTACGGCCCGTCAGGTACACCGTCCACCCGTCGGCCACCAACGCCGCGGCAATACCCTTGCCGGCGCCCCGGCTGGCACCGGTGACGACCGCGACCCGCTTGTCTGAGCTCATGCGGCTATGGTGCCACGCCCAGTTCGTCCTCAACGACGTGCACGACACCGGCCGCCACCGCATCCGCGATGGACTCCTTCAACTGGCCGCACGCCAGGAAGATCCGGCCCGGCAGACACTCGGCCCGCCGGCGCTCCTCGCACCGCGCAGCCGACTCGCGCGTCCACTGCACGCTGGTCTGCTGCCAGCTGCCCTTGCGCGCCAACACCTCTGCGCCACAGGCACGGCAGGCCACCGGCACCATCGGCATATCGGCCAGCCGGATGTCGGGCCGCGCGGTCATCAGACCGACTCCGCGGCCCGTGCTGCTGCGATGTTGGCTTCCATCTCCTTGGTCCACGCCTCACGCGGGACGGTGGTGTCCAGTTCGTATTCGAAACGGTCGGTCATCTCCGGCACCACATCCGCGACGTCGACGTAGAACTGCTCGTACCACCGGCGCAGCTGGTAGACCGGGCCGTCCTCCTCGACCAGGAGCGGATTGTCGATGCGCGCCTTGTTCTTCCAGATCTGCACGTCCTGCTCGAAGCCCTGCTTCACCCAGTCACCGAGCGCGTGCGCCGTCGCCACGGCCGCCTCCTCGGGCAGGCCCGCCATCTTCTTCACGATGATTCCGTACTGCAGCACAAAGGAATTCGAGTCGATCGGGTAATGACAGTTGATCAGGATGGTCTTGTGGTCGGCGTCCGGGTAGTGGTACGTCAGGTCATCGATCATGAAAGACGGCCCGTAGTACGACGCCACCGACGTCGAGCCGAGCATCTTCGCACCTTCGGTGCCCTGCATGTCCTCGCGACCACCGCCGTTCATGTACTGCGTCGCGACCTGGCCCTCGAAGATGTTCTTGAAGTGCGACGGCACCGCGCCGTGGATGTAGAAGAAGTGCGCCATGTCGACGACGTTGTCGATGATCTCGCGGCAGTTGACGTTGACAACCGTTGTGTACCAATGCCAATCGGTCCACTCATCGCTGCCCGCCTGCTCGATGCGCGGGATGTAGTTCTCCGCCGGCGGCGCGCTGCCCTCGGGGTCGTTCCAGATGAACAGCATCCCGTCCTGCTCGAGGGTCTCCCACTTCGCGGTACGTGCCAGCCGCGGGGTGCGCTTGGCATACGGCACCAACTTGCATTTACCGTCGCCGCCCCAGCGCCAGTCGTGGAACGGGCAGGCGATCTCATTGCCCTTCACAGTGCCCTGGCTCAGGTCACCACCCATGTGGCGGCAGTAGCTGTCCAGCACGTTGAGCCGGCCGTCCGCGCCGCGGAACACGACGAGCTTCTGCCCGAAGGCCTTGATCGAGTGCGGTTTGCCGTCACCGAGGTCCTTGGTCAGGCCAAGGCAGTGCCAGCCACGGGCGAACCGGGTCGGCGCTTCACCGGCTTCGATCTGGCGAACATCGACATCCTCCACCGACATCTGATGACCATCCTCACATTGAAAACTGGGCTGCAGTTTGATGTTTCAGGTCTAACAGCAACGGGGTGCGCAATGCACGTGTTCTCCCGCTGGCAGGGACGCGCGAGGCCGGAAATCGGTCTGTCGCAATACGCTTGGCGGCCGTGACGACATCTGCCGCGGCCACGATTCCGGCCGGCCTCGACATCACCGACACCACCGTCGATCTGCTGGTGATCGGTTCCGGTACCGGCCTGGCCGCCGCGCTGAGCGGTCATGAATCGGGGCTGAACGTCCTGGTTGTCGAGAAGGCCTCCGACATCGGCGGGTCCACCGCCCGCTCGGGTGGCGCCCTGTGGCTGCCGACGACTCCCCTGCTGACCGACAAGGGCACCGCCGACACCGCCGACCGCGCCGCGACGTACCTCGACGCCGTCGTCGACGGCACCGCACCGGCGGCCCGCTCGGCGGGCTTCCTGCAGCACGTCAACGCGACCGTCGACATGCTGGGCCGCACCACCCCGATGCGGCTGTTCTGGGCCCGCGAGTACTCCGACTACCACCCCGAGCGACCGGGCGGCCGCGCCACCGGGCGCACCTGCGAATGCCGCCCGCTCGACGCCGGCGTGCTGGGCGCCTACCGGGACCGGCTGCGCGGCGGTGTCATGGAGGTCAAGGTCCCGATGCCGACGACCGGCGCGGACTACAAATGGATGAACCTGATGGCGCGGGTGCCGCGAAAAGGCTTGCCGCTCATCGCCAAACGGCTCGCGCAGGGCGTCGGCGGCAAGCTGCTGGGACGCGAGTACATCGCCGGTGGCCAGGCGCTGGCGGCCGGGCTGTTCGCCGGTGTGCTGCGGGCCGGCATCCCCATCTGGACCGAGACATCGCTGGTCCGGCTGACCGGCGACGGTCAGCGCGTCACCGGCGCGGTGCTGTCGCACGGCGGCGGTGAGGTCACCGTCACCGCCACACGCGGCGTGGTGCTGGCGGCCGGTGGCTTCGATCACGACATGGCGATGCGCCACAAGTACCAGTCCGATTCGCTCGGCGACCACGAGAGCCTCGGCGCCGATTCCAACACCGGTGAGGCCATCCGCGCGGCCACCGACCTCGGTGCCGCCACGGCGTTGATGGACCAGGCCTGGTGGTTCCCGGCCGTCGCGTCCGCGAACGGTCGCCCGCCCGCCGTGCTGCTGGCCGAGCGCTCGCTGCCCGGCTCACTCATCGTCGATCAGGACGGCAAGCGCTTCGCCAACGAGTCGACCGACTACATGTCGTTCGGCCAGCGCGTGCTCGAACTCGAGCGGGCCGGCACGCCCGTCGAGTCGATGTGGATCGTGTTCGACCAGAAGTACCGCAACAGCTACGTCTTCGCCGCCGGCTCGTTCCCGCGGATGCCGCTGCCCAAGTCCTGGTACCGGGCCGGTATCGCCGCCAAGGCCACCAACTTCGCCGATCTGGCGGCCCAGATGGGAGTCCCGGCCGCCGATTTCGAGCGGACCATGACGCGATTCAACGAGAGCGCGGCCGCCGGCATCGATCCCGATTTCGACCGTGGTCTGAGCGCCTACGACCGCTACTACGGTGATCCGACGGTGACGCCCAACCCGAACCTGCGCCCGCTGGTCAAGGGCCCGTTCTACGCGGTGAAGATGACGCTGAGCGACCTCGGCACCTGCGGTGGCGTGGTGGCCGACGAGCGCGGCCGGGTGCGCAGGGAGGACGGCGGCGTCGTCGAAGGCCTGTACGCACTGGGGAACACCGCGGCCAACGCCTTCGGCGCCGTCTACCCGGGCGCGGGCGCGACCATCGCGCAGGGCCTGGTGTACGGCTACATCGCCGGACGGGATGCCGCCGGGAAGTTGTGAGAGCTCAGAGCCCGCCGAGGTCGTCGGGCACGTCGACGGCGTACGCCTGGAGCACCTCGAGCGGCACGACCTCGAGCGTCCGCTCGTGTGTGGAGGCGAGCACCACCGGTGCCGCGTAGCCGTCGTTGTGCGCGCGCAGCCAGTTCACCGCGGTCACGCACCAGCGGTCGCCGGGCGACAGGCCCGGGAAGCGGTACTCCGGCATCGGCGTGGACAGGTCGTTGCCTATCGAACGCTGGTGCGCCAGGAACTCGCCGGTCACGACGGCGCAGATGGTGTGCCGGCCGGCGTCCTCGGGCCCGGTCGAGCAGCAGCCGTCACGGTAGAAGCCCGTCAGCGGTTCGGTGCCACACGGTTCCAGCGGAGCACCGAGCACATTGCGATCTGCCACCGGTCAATCCTTCCTTACCTTGCTCGCGGTGAAAAGGCTTGCCCCGCACTCGATGTCCGCACCGGAAGTGACCGCGGCCGACAAGGTAACGTTCTCCGGCACACGTTCGTCCATCACCACCACGGCGACAATGGGATTGAGCCCCCTGGCCTCGACCGCGGGCACGTCGTAGCCGATGACGACCTGCCCCGCGGTGACGTCGTCACCCTGACTGACATGAGCCGTGAAACCGTCACCGTTGAGCCTGACGGTGTCCAGGCCGAGGTGCACGAGAACGCCCACGTTGTCCGCGGTCAGGACGACGTAGGCGTGCGGCATGAGTTTCAGGAGTCTGCCGGTGACGGGGGCGACGGCCTCGATCACGCCGCGCGGCGGGTCGATCGCGGCGCCGTAGCCGACCATGCCCGCCGAGAACACGGGGTCCGGGACGTCCTCGAGCCGAACCGCGCGCCCGGCGACCGGGGCGAGAACTGACGTCTGACTCACTGGCGCATCTCCTCTGTTCGTGCGCTCCCACAATACGAGCGCCGCCGAACGAGCTCTCACGGACGCATGTTCTCGTCTAAGCTGCCGCAAAGCTCTCGCGCCGAGTGGCGTTTCTGCGGCAGAGAAGGGTCTCGCACATGAACGGCACAGCGAAAATCTCAGGTGCACAGGAAAAGTCGGACCTGCGCATCCCCGGCTTCGCTCAACTGCAACGGCTCGGCAAGAGTCTCATGCTGCCGATCGCCGTGCTGCCCGCGGCGGGAATCCTCCTCCGGCTGGGCCAGGACGACCTGCTGGGCAAGATCAAGGCCCCCGTCATCGGGCCGTTCGTCCACGCGATGAGCGCTGCCGGCGACGCACTGTTCACCAACCTCCCGCTGCTGTTCGCCGTCGGCGTGGCCATCGGGTTCGCCAGGAAGGCCGACGGCTCGACAGCTCTGGCCGCCGTCGTCGGCTACCTCGTGGTGCAGTCGGTGTTCAAGACCATGTCGCCCGTCGTGCTGGCCGGCGAGGTCGACAAGGCAGGCGCCCAGGCCCAGATCAACTACAGCGTGTTCGCGGGAATCGTGGTCGGCCTGCTCACCGCGTGGCTCTTCGACCGCTACCACACCATCCAATTGCCCGCGTACCTCGGGTTTTTCGGGGGCAGGCGGTTCGTCCCCATCGTGGTGTCGATCGCGTGCCTGTTCCTCGCGTTCGCGATGAGCTACTGCTATCCGCTGTTCGACGCGGGCCTGACCGGCCTGGGCAGGTTCATCGGCGGTTCTGGGGCCTTCGGCGCCTTCGTCTACGGATTCGCCAACCGCATGCTGATCCCCCTGGGCCTGCACCACATCCCGAATTCCTACGTGTGGTTCCTCTACGGCGACTATCAGACCCCCGACGGCCACGTCGTCACGGGTGAACTCACACGCTTCGCCTCGGGCGACCCGACCGCGGGCATCCTCACATCGGGGTTCTACCCGGTGCTCATGTTCGGATTGCCGGCCGCCGCCCTGGCGATGATCCACGTTGCCGACAAGAAACAGCGGAAGGTCGCCGTCGGCATCCTGTCGGCCGCGGCGCTGACGGCGCTGCTGACCGGGGTCACCGAGCCGCTCGAATTCTCGTTCATGTTCGTGGCGTTCCCGCTGTACGTCATCCACGCCGTGCTGACCGGGCTGTCGTTGGCGGTCGCGTACCTGCTCGACATCCACCTCGGCTTCTCCTTCTCCGCGGGACTGGCCGACCTCCTCCTCTACGGCACCGCCCCGGCCGCGAAGAACATCCCGCTGCTCATCGGCATGGGCGTGGTCTTCTTCGTCGTCTACTACGTGCTGTTCCGGTTCGCCATCACGAAGTGGAATCTGCGGACCCCGGGCCGGGAGCCGGATACCGAATTCGAAGCCGAGGAGCAGGCCAATCTCGGCGACGGCGCGGACTCGAGGCCGGAGCAGGTGATCGCGGCCTTCGGTGGGCGGGGCAACCTCGTCGCCGTCGACGCGTGCATCACGCGGCTGCGCATCGAGGTCGCCGACACGAGCAAGGTCGATCAGGACCGGCTGAAGAGTCTCGGCGCCGCGGGCGTCATTGAGGTCGGCAACAGTGTCCAAGCGGTTTTCGGCACCGACTCCGAAGCCCTCAAGAACGACATCGCCGCGATCCTTTAGACGTCGTGGCGGCCCTGAACCTCGCGCTCGACCTCACGCCACAGGCCCGGCATCGAACGCGGCATGCCCGCAACGCCTTTCGCCGCGGTCTGTAGCACCGCGTCGGCGTCGTCGATGTCCTTCATCAGTTCGAGCGCCAGTTCCCGCTCGGCGGCGTAGTACTTGGCCGCCCAGCGCAGCGCGATCACCGAATACGCCCACACCGGCTGGGCCTTGGCGCCGTCGGAGTCCTCGGCGGCCTGCCGCTCCATGGCCTCGCAGTAGGCGACGTGCTGCTCGAGCAGCTCCCGCAGCCGGGTCGGGTTGCTCAGGTGGCCGAACGTAACCCGCAGCAGCACACTGTGTTTGAGCACCGGCGGGTCGACGGGAGCGTTGTTGGTCCAGTCGGTCACGGCAGCCATGCCGGACTCGGTGATCTTGTACAGACGGCGCGTGCGCAGGCCTTCGTCCTGCTCGACGCGGGACTCGAGATAGCCAAGTCCCTCAAGCTTTTTCAGCTCGGTGTAGATCTGGCTGTACGACGGGCTCCAGTAGTAGAAACCGACGCTCCAGTCGATCCACTTCTTGATGTCGTAGCCGCTGAGTTCCTCTTCGTACGACAACATGCCCAGCAGCGTCCAACTCGTCGCCGCCAGCGACGGTTTGCTCTGCGGCTTGCTTGCCATCTGTTTAGCCTAACAATCCATTGCCGCAAAGGCCCCAGTCATGACCGCCTGTCGGGACAGTCATTTACCACCCGCCGGCGGGGCTACGGCGGCCACATACCGGCGTACCACCAGCTCTTCGGCCTTTTCGTCGGCCAACGGCCAGCACAGCAACGACAGTACAACCCGCACGATCCAGTCCGCGAGCAGCGGATCCGTGATGCCCGTCAGCTCGGCCGCCGCCTGCGAGAGCCGGGGTGAGTCGAAGTCGACGAGGGCTCCGCCACGCACCACACCCGAGGCCAGCGGGTCCGCCCGGACCACCCGCAGGGACGTCAGCACGGCCGCCGCGATCCGCTCGGGCCCGGTCTGCCCGGCCACCGCCTGCGCGATCTCCTGCCCGACCCGCATGACCGCACGCGCCAGCACCCCGTCTCGCAGCGCCTGTTTGCCGCCGACGTGCCGGTACACCGTGGCGCGCGAACACCCCACGCTGGCGGCGACCTCGTCGATGTTCAACCGGTCCAGGCCTCGGGCCGCGGCGCTCGCGGCCGCGGCGGCATAGATGCGTTCGATGCCCGCGTCGCGGCGGTCGGCGCCGATCAGCCAGTCCATCGGCCTGATACTAATCCATTGATTTGTCTCACAGCGAGACGAAATTTCTCAAACCGTCTGCATCACCGCAGCTCGCATACCGTGCGTGAGACAGCCGAATTCCGGCCTTGACATGCCGCTACGTGAGCCCAAAACTCAAGGCGTGCAACTAGTTTCAGATCTGCTCAGTCCGGCCACGCTGGACGATCCGTATGACTGTTATGCGCAGCTCCGCCTGGCCGGTCCGGTACACCGCGTGCCCGGCACCGACTTCTATCTGGCCACCACCTGGGATGCCGTACAGGAAGCCGTCGGCCGCCCGGCGGACTTCTCCTCCAACCTGACCGCCACGCTGGTAAATGCCGGAGCGCAGAACGGGACGGTTCGGCCGGGAACCTTCGACATGGGAGCCGTCGACACCGCCGGACATGTCCTCGCCACCGGCGACGACCCGCGTCATGCGCACGAACGCAAACTGGTGCTACCGGCGTTGGTGGCCAAGAGGATTCGGGCCCTCGAGCCGGCGATCGCCGACATCGCCCGGCAGCTGTGGGACGACGCGGCGGTCGACGGCCGCATCGAGTGGATGTCCGCCATCGGCGACCGCCTGCCGATGACGCTGGTGGCCAGGCTCATCGGGCTGCCCGACGGCGACGTGCCGCAGCTGGTGCAGTGGGGCTACGGCAGCACCGAACTGCTCAGCGGCGTCTTCGACCTCGAGCACATCGGCGCCGCCGTCGAGACGTCGGCACAACTCGCCGGCTACCTGTACGCCAAATTCGCTGAAGCACAGGCGAATCCGGGCGACAACCTGCTCGGCGACCTCACCCGCGCGGTGGCCCAGAACACCGTCACGGCCGAGGTGGCGGTGCTGATGCTGCTGCAATTGGTCGGCGCCGGCGGTGAGTCCACCGCCGGGCTGATGGGCAACGCGGCGCGGCTCCTCGCCACCCACCCCGACGTCCAGGAACAGGTGCGCCGCGACCCGCAACTGGTGCCCGCCCTCCTGGAGGAGACGCTGCGACTGGAGTCGCCGTTTCGCAACCATCACCGGCACATCCGGCGGGACACCACGCTGGCGGGTGTTCCGCTGCCCAAAGACGGTCACCTGCTCCTGCTCTGGGGGTCGGCAAACCGCGACCCGGCGGCCTTCGACGACCCCGACCGGCTGCAACTGGGCCGGCCGAACCTGCGCAATCACCTGGCGTTCGGGAAGGGCCTGCATTTCTGCGTCGGCGCGGCGCTGGCCCGCACCGAGGCCCGCATCGGGATCACCACGCTGCTCGAGGCCACCAACTGGTTCGAGCTCGCCGGCGCCGAATGGGTGCCGAGCCTCATGGTCCGCCGACACCTACGACTGGAGCTGCGCTACCGCTGACCGTCGCCGGCGGCGCCACCGGCGTCGTCCCGCACCATCCGCACCGACACATGCGGCAGCCGCTGCCCCGGCTTGCGGCTGAAGCTGTACTCCCACGACAGTCCACCCCACAGCTGCCAGCCACGGCGACGCGAGATCAGGCACAGTCCGGCCCCGACCGCGGTGCCCACCAGGACGCCGGTCTGCGCCAGCCCGAGGTTCCAGAACCCGGCCACCACCGCGCTGGCCGCGAGCGCGCTCGTCGCGTACAGCGTGTTGCCACCGAAAATCTGCGGAACCCGGTGCGTCGTGAGATCCCGCAATGCGCCGCCGCCGACCGCCGTGATGGTGCCCAGCAGCAGGGCCGGCACCCAGCCGAGCCCCAGCGCCAACGTCTTCTGCGCACCGGCGGTCGCCCAACAACCGAGGGCCAGCGCGTCCACGTAGGGAAACACCGCCTGCCAGCCGCGACCGCCGATCGGCATCAGGAACGCGATCGCCGCGCCGATCACCGCGCACAGCGCGTAGCGAAAGTCCGTGAGCGCCACCGGCGGTCCGTGCTGCAGCAGGGTGTCGCGGATGATGCCGCCGCCCAGCCCGGACAGCAGTGCCAGCGTCAGGAAACCGATCGGATCCATGCGCTCGTCGCGGGCGACGATGCCGCCCAGGATCGCGTTGGTCAGGACGCCGGCCAGGTCGATGACGGCGAACAGCTCGCCGAGGGTCGGCACGGGCTATTCGGGCAGGCGCAGCTCGGGCTTCTCGACCTCTTCGATGTTGACATCTTTGAAGGTGATGACCCGGACCTGCTTGACGAACCGCGCCGGCCGGTACATGTCCCAGACCCAGGCGTCGGCCAGACGCAGCTCGAAGTAGACCTCTCCGTCGGCGTTGCGCGGGATCAGCTCGACGCTGTTGGCCAGATAGAACCGCCGCTCCGTCTCGACGACGTAACTGAACTGCCCGACGATGTCCTTGTACTCGCGGTACAGCGAGAGCTCCATCTCGGTTTCATACTTCTCGAGATCCTCGGCACTCATCGGCACAGACTCATCAGTTCAGCGGTCCTTCGGTTTACTCGGTGTTGCAGGGCCATGTCTTGTTCGGATCGGCGGCCGGTTCCCATTTTCCCCTACCCGGATCGGCAGCGCTGCCCTATCGCCGGGTTGGCAGCGAGCTTGCGCACATTGGCGAACGAGAACCGGTGTTCGGGGCAGGGCCCCAGTTCGGCCAGCGCCGCGGTGTGGGCAGCGGTGCTGTACCCCTTGTGTACCGCAAACCCGTAGCCCGGGTGCACGGTGTCCATCTCGACCATCAGGCGGTCGCGGCTCACCTTGGCCAGCACGCTGGCGGCGGCAATACAGGCCGCCGCGGCGTCCCCGCTGACCACCGGCAGCGACGGCACCGACAGGCCCGGCACCCGGAACCCGTCGGACAGCACGTACCCCGGCCGCACGGACAGGCCCGCAACCGCGCGGCGCATGCCCTCGATGTTGGCGATGTGCACCCCGCGCCGGTCGACCTCGACCGACGGGATGAACACCACGTGGTACGCGAGCGCGTAACGCCGGATCAACGGGAACAGCCGTTCCCGTTCGGCTTCGTTCAGCTTCTTCGAATCATCAAGGGCGGCCAGGCTTTCCAGCCGATTCGGGCCCAGCACGCAGGCCGCCACGACGAGCGGACCGGCGCAGGCCCCACGGCCGACCTCGTCGACCCCGGCCACCGGACCGAGGCCACCGCGGTACAGCGCCGACTCCAGCGTGCGCAGGCCCGCGGACTTGCGGATCACCGTGCGAGGCGGCCAAACGGACACCGAAGAACCTTATTGACCGGTCTGCGGATTGACCGTGACGACACCACCCCAGCGCGACGGCGGCCACGCGATGAACCGGGCCTTGCCGATCACGTTGGCGACCGGCACGGTGCCCGCGGTCGGGTCACCGGTGCACATCAGCGCGTTGATGGCGTCCGCCGGTGTGTTCGTGCAGTGCGCGCGCGAGTCCGCCGAGTGGGTGCGGTTGTCGCCCATCACCCAGAGCCGACCGTCCGGCACCTTCACCGGGCCGAACTCGTTGCCCAGGCACGGATTTGTCGCCGGGTCGACCATCATGGTCGCCGGGTCCAGGTACGGCTCCTTGAGCTTCTTGCCGTCGACCGTCAGTCCCGTCGAGTTGCGGCACTGCACGGTCTGACCACCCACGGCGATGACGCGCTTCACCAGATCGTTCTCATCGGGCGGCACGAAGCCGACGACCGAGAGCGCGTTCTGAATCCAGCGCATCGTCGGGTTGTCCGAACGGATCGACTTGTAGCTGATGTTCCAGTTCGGCGGGCCCTTGAAGACCACCACGTCGCCCGGCTCCGGCGAGCTGAACCGGTAGGTCAGCTTGTCCACCATGATGCGGTCGCCGACGCAGCCGCTGCAGCCGTGCAGCGTGGGCTCCATGGATTCCGACGGAATCAGGTACGGCCGCGCGACGAACGTCAGCACGAGGTAGTACAGCAGCACCGCAGTGACGACGAGGACGACGCCCTCACGCAGCGCGGCCAGCTTCGACTTCGGCTTCTCGTCGGCATCTTCGGCCTTGCGGGCCTCGTCTGCCTTGACCGAGTCGGCGGTCGCTGTCGTGTCGGCGTCGTCCGTCGCCGGACTGTCCGGAGTGGTGCTGTCTTCGCTTGGGCCGGTCACGGCACCAGGCTAATCAGCTCGGCGGAAGAGTCGCCGAACAAGCTCAGCGCTTTTCCTTGATCTTGGCCTTCTTGCCACGGAGCTCGCGCAGGTAGTACAGCTTGGCGCGACGGACGTCACCGCGGGTGACGACGTCGATGTGGTCGATGTTCGGCGAGTGCACCGGGAAGGTCCGCTCGACGCCGACGCCGTAGCTCTCCTTGCGGACGGTGAAGGTCTCACCGATGCCGCCACCCTGACGACGGATCACGACGCCCTTGAACACCTGGATGCGGTGCTTGTTGCCCTCGATGACCTTGACGTGCACATTGAGGGTGTCGCCGGGGTTGAAGGCCGGGATGTCGTCGCGCAGCGACGCCTGGTCGACGAAGTCCAGCGTTTTCATCGGTGACACTTCCTTGCTAACTCGCGGGCTACAGCCGCCGGACACCATGCGGCGCGACGGAAAAGCCATTCTCTTTACGGACGTTGGTCGGATGCCGTAGCGGGCGGGGACACATCCGAAACAGACGCCGACCCCGCGCCCAGCGCAGACAACTGCTCAATTGTGCCAGACAGCCGCCGGGTGACGAAATCGTGACCCCCGCCGGGCCGGTGCAGCCGACATCACACGCGGCACCGTCACAGTCGTCACACCCAACACACGTTTACCGGTTACGCTGATCAATCAGATTTTTATCCACCGTGATCTGAGGAGACCCATGCGCCCGCAGCACGTGAAGCTGCTGACCATCACCGCTGCCGCGGCAACGGTGATGCTCACAGCTGGTTGCGAGGCCAAGGTCTACGGGGCGCCGCCGCCGAACCGGATCGCGCTGACCGTCGTACCGGTCGTCACCGCCCTGGAGATGCCGGAGGCCCCGGCCACCGAGCCCGCCGCTGCCCTGGCGGGCCTCGATGCCCGCGAACGGACCGCCACCAGTGATGCGGCGGCGGCCGGCGCGTCGATGAGCGCCGCGGTTCTCGATCGCAACACCGGCCAGCTGATCGCCGCCGGCAACAAGTCCGCCATGCCCATCGCGTCGGTGGCCAAGTTGTTCATCGCCGACGATCTGCTGCTGCAGGAGGCGAAGGGCCAGATCGAGCTCACCGCGGCCGACCGTCAGTCGCTGGACACCATGCTGCGCTCGTCGGACGACTCCGCGGCGGAGGTGTTCTGGAATCGCAGCGGCGGCAACAGCGTCGTCAGCCGCGTCGCGGCCCGCTACGGGCTGACCGGGACCTCGGTGCCCTACGACGGCAAGTGGTGGAACACCATGAGCACCACCACCGACCTGGTGCACTACTACGACCAGTTGCTGAACGGCTCCGGCGGGCTCCCGCCCGAGCGGGCCAGCATCATCCTGGCCAACCTGGCCGCGTCCACGCCCACCGGCGCCGACGGCTACCCGCAGCGCTTCGGCATCCCGGACGGTCTGTACGGCGAACCGGTCGCGGTGAAGCAGGGCTGGATGCCGGATTGGGGCGGCAACAACTGGATGCACATGTCCACCGGCGTGATCGGCGCCGACCGGCGCTACGTCATGGCGATCGGCTCACTGCAGCCCACCGATGACGCCACGGCACGCGCGACCATCACCAACGCCGTGAAGACGATGTTCCCGGGCGGGCGGATCAACTAGCCGGGCTAGTCGGGCAACAGGTCCGGCCGGCGCTCGCGCGTCCGCTGCAGACCCTGTTCGCGGCGCCAGGCGGCGACCTTGGCGTGGTCGCCCGACAACAGCACCGGGGGCACCTCGAGGTCACGCCAGACCGGCGGCCGCGTGTAACTCGGCCCCTCCAGCACTCCCCCGACGTGCGCCGAATGCGAATCATCCTGGTGTGACGCCGGATTGCCCAGGACGTCGGGCAGCAACCGCACCACGGCCTCGATCATGACCAGCGCCGCGGACTCACCGCCGGGCAGCACGTAGTCACCGATCGAAACCTCTTCGACCCGCATGCGCCGGGCGGCGTCGTCGGCGACCCGCTGGTCGATGCCCTCGTAGCGGCCGCACGCGAACACCAGGTGCTTCTCGCCGGTCCAGCGGTGCGCGTGTTCCTGTGTGAACAGCCGGCCCGCCGGCGTCGGGACCACCAAAACCGTTTCCGGCGTGCAGATTTCGTCGAGGGCGGCACCCCAGACCGGCGCCTTCATCACCATGCCGGGCCCGCCGCCGTACGGCGAATCGTCGACCGACTTGTGGACGTCATGCGTCCAGTTCCGCAGGTCGTGCACACCGAGTTGGACGGTGCCGTTGGCGATCGCCTTGCCCGGCAGGGACTGCTGCAGCGCGTCGAGATACGCCGGGAAGATGGTGACGACGTCGATCCGCATGGGTATCAATCCAACTCGAGCAGGCCGTCGGGCGGATCGATCTCCACCAGACCGTCGGCCAGCGACACCGTCGGCACCATCGCGGTGACGAACGGCACCAGCACCTCGGCACCGGATTCCGTTCGGATGGACAGCAATTCGCCGCCCGGGGTGTGCAGCACCTCGGTCACCACACCCACGTCGACACCGTCGACGGTGCGGACCTTGAGGCCCTCGAGCTGGTGATCGTAGAACTCGTCGGGCTCGTCGATGGGCGGCAGGCTGGCGGAGTCCACCAGGAACAGCGTGCCGCGCAACGCATCTGCCGCATTGCGATCGTTCACACCGGCCAGCCTCACCAGCAGCCGCCCGCCGTGCTCACGAACGGCGTCGATCACATAGGTACGTTCGGCGCGCTCGATGCTACGCGCACCGGGCTTGCCACGCAGCGATGATCCCGGCGAGAAACGCTCGCCGGGATCATCGGTACGTACTTCGACGACAACCTCGCCGCTGATGCCGTGCGCCTTGACGACGCGGCCGACCACGAGGTCCATATTTACTGGTCGGTGTCCACCACGTCGACGCGGATGCCCCGGCCGCCGATGCCGGCGACCAGTGTCCGCAGCGCGGTGGCCGTGCGGCCGCCGCGCCCGATGACCTTGCCCAGGTCATCGGGGTGCACGTGCACCTCGACGGTACGACCGCGGCGGCTGGTCACCATGTCGACCCGGACATCGTCGGGGTTGTCGACGATCCCGCGGACCAGGTGCTCTACGGCGTCGACGACGACGCTGCTCATTCGGCGGGCGCTTCGGCCTCGGCCTCAGTGGCCTCGGCAGCCTCGGTCTCGGCGGCAGCCTCAGCCGCTTCTTCCTTCTTGTCCTTGCGCTTCTTCAGCGTGACGGCCTCGCCACCGGGGGCGGCGTCGGCGTTCGCCAGCGCGGCGTTGAACAGGTCCAGCTTGGACGGCTTGGGCTCCTTGACCTTCAGGGTGCCCTCGGCGCCCGGCAGGCCCTTGAACTTCTGCCAGTCACCCGTGATCTTCAGCAGGGCGGCGACCGGCTCGGTCGGCTGTGCGCCGACGCCCAGCCAGTACTGCGCGCGCTCCGAATCGATCTCGATCAGGCTCGGCTCTTCCTTCGGGTGGTACCGGCCGATGACCTCGATGGCGCGGCCGTCGCGGCGGGTGCGCGCGTCGGCGACGATGATGCGGTACTGGGGGTTGCGGATCTTGCCAAGCCGGGTGAGCTTGATCTTGACAGCCATGTTCTGCACTTCTCCTGATGATTGCCACGCTGCAATTCAGCGACTCGGGCGGATTGCCCGGTCCGGTCTTGCCTCACGTGTGTGACCGCCGCGCGGCGCATTGAACGGGTCGCGGACAGACAGCCGACCATTCTGCCAGAGCAGCCGCGACCGGCCCAAATCCCGTGAACGGCGACTCAGACCACCCGGTCGAAACACTTAGTCTCGACGCGGCGGGTCATACGCCAGCCCTCGGCGGT
Organism: Mycobacterium toneyamaense; assembly: GCF_055384815.1. NCBI lineage: Bacteria > Bacillati > Actinomycetota > Actinomycetes > Mycobacteriales > Mycobacteriaceae > Mycobacterium > Mycobacterium toneyamaense. Next base: position 2,451,867 of record NZ_AP040333.1, on the reverse strand, counting down.
GCGGACGAACTCGTCCTCGTACCAGAGGCCGCAGAACAGCACCTGGGGCTGTGCGTCGGCGTCCGCCGCGGGCAGCACCATCGGGTTGAAACAGATGGTGCGTGACTTCGCGGTGTCGCCGGTGATGGTGACGTCGAAGTTGCCGAGCATGTGCGCATAGGCCGGGAAATTCGGCAGCACCTGCGCCAGCCATTCCTTGACCTCGGGGAAATGCCCGTCGATGCCGCCCATCGCGCGGTAGTCGATGTAGGCATCCGGCGTGAAAACCTTTGCCAGATCATCGAATTGGCGGGTATCGATGGCCGTCGAGTACGCGATCAACAGCTGTTGGATTTCCAGACGGTCCGAGATCTCTTCCAGACTCAGCATGAACCGATTGAACACCACCAGTAGGCTGCTGGCTCCATGGGAAGGTTCGCAACCGCCGTCATGGCGACCCTGACGCTCGTATTCCTCGGCGCGCCGCCGGTTGCGGCCGCTGACCCCGACATCCAGCCGGTCGGCACGGTACAGATCCCGGCAGGGCCGGCCCCGGCGTGGATCGTCGCCGACATGGACTCGGGCCAGATTCTCGCCGGACAGGACATCGACCTGCGGCATCCGCCCGCCAGCACCATCAAGACGCTGCTGGCGCTGACCGCGCTCAGTGAACTGCCGAACCTGGACGCGACCGTGGCCGGCACCGTCGCCGACACCCAGGTGGAGTGCAACTGCGCCGGTATCGTCCCCGGCCACGTGTACACCGCGCGCCAACTGCTGGACGCGGTGCTGCTCGCCTCGGGCAACGACGCCGCCAACGCCCTGGCCGACATGATCGGCGGCTACGACGTCGCCGTCGCGAAGATGAACGCCAAGGCCGCCGCCATCGGCGCCGTCGACACCCACGCCGCCACCCCGTCGGGCCTCGACGGCGCGGGCGGTTCGGGCTGGACCACTCCCCGGGACCTGGCCATCATCTTCCGGGCCGCGATGGCCAATCCGTACTTCGCGCAGATCACCGCGCAGCCCGCCGCGACGTTCCCCGGCAAGAACGGCAACGAGCAGATCGTCAACGAGAACCAGCTGCTGCAGCGGTATCCGGGCGCCATCGGCGGCAAGACCGGGTTCACCAACGCCGCCAAGAAGACCTACGTGGGCGCCGCCGACCGCGGCGGCCGCCGCTTGGTCATCGCGATGATGTACGGCATGGTGCGCGAGGGCGGGCCGACCTACTGGGATCAGGCCTCGCAGTTGCTCGATTGGGGCTTCGCGCAGGACCGCTCGGTCAGCGTCGGCTCGCTGTAGACCGAACCAACCGAGACCCGACCGGAATCTCGGCGCGAGCTGATCGCAGCCTGGGTTCCGTAGCGTCGGCGCTCGTGCGCAAACTGTTCACGGCGACCGCGCTGGCCCTCGGCACACTACTGGTGACGCCGATCGCCACACCGTCCGCGACGGCCGAACCCACCGGGCAACCCACGGGCGCACAGGCATTCGCCAACGGCCCGGCCAAAGCCTGGCTGGTCGCCGACCTCGATACCGGCCAGGTGCTGGCGTCGCAGGATCCGGGCGGCTCGTACGCGCCGGCCAGCACCATCAAGCCGCTGTTGGCCATGGTCGTCCTGGACAACCTGCGCCCGGACGCGCTGGGACGGGCCAACGAGTCGCACACCAAGGTCGAGTGCTCGTGCGTCGGGCTCAAACCCGGCCAGGTGTACTCGGTCCGCCAGCTCCTCGATGCCCTGCTCATGGTGTCGGGCAACGACGCCGCGAACATGCTGGCCGACATGCTCGGCGGCCAGCGCGTCACGGTGGCGGCCATGAATCGCAAGGCCGCGGCGCTCGGCGCCCGCAGCACCCGCGCCGGCTCACCGTCCGGACTCGACGGTCCCGGCTGGGAATCGCTGACCACGCCGCGCGACCTCGGGGTGATCTACCGGGCGGCGCTGACCTACCCGGTGATCGCCGAGATTTTCCGGCAGACGTCGGCGCAGTTTCCCGGCAAGACCCTGACCAGTCAGAACGAGCTGTTGACGGGGTACCCCGGCGATTTCGCCGGCAAGACGGGCTACACGGACCGGGCCCGCAAGACGTACGTCGGCGCCGCGCAGCGCGGGAACCACCGGTTGGTCGTGGTGCAGATGTACGGCACCGGCAATCTCTACCCGCAGGCGAGACAGTTGTTCGACTGGGGCTTCAGCCACTACACCTGAGTCAGTAGACCCGGCCGCGCAAGATCACCAGGTCGGGATGGTCGAGGACGCCCGGGAGTCGCGGATCGTCGGCGTAGCAGACGAGATCGGCCGAGGCGCCGTGCTCCAAGCCGGTGCGCTGCAACCACTTTCGTGCGTTCCAGCTTGCCGCGCCCAACGCGTCCGTCGGGCTCAGGCCCACCCGGCCCAGGGCGGCGACCTCGTCGGCGATGCGGCCGTGGGCGATCATCCCGCCGGCGTCGGTGCCCGCGTAGATGGGTACGCCGGCCTCGTGCGCGGCGCCGACGCGCTGCGGGCACGTCGCGTAGAGATCGCGCATGTGTTTGGCGTATGCCGGGAATTTGGTCGCCTTCTCCGCGATCCCGGGGAAGTTCTCGATGTTGATCAGGGTCGGCACCAGCGCCGTGCCGTGGGCCAGCATCAGCTCGATGATGTCGTCGGTGATCCCGGTGCCGTGCTCGATGCAGTCGATACCGGCGTTGATCAGCCCCGGCAACGCTTCCTCACCGAACACATGCGCCGTGACGCGCGCACCGTTGGCGTGGGCGGCGTCGATGGCTTCTTTGAGGATGTCGTCGGACCACAGCGGCGCCAGGTCGCCCACTCCCCGATCGATCCAGTCGCCGACCAGCTTCACCCAGCCGTCACCGCGCCGGGCCTGCTCGGCGACGTACTGCGGCAGCTGCGATTCGTCCTCGATGTCGATCGGCAACCCGGGCAGGTAGCGCTTGGGCCGGGCCAGATGCCGTCCCGCGCGGATGATCCGCGGCAGGTCGTCGCGGTCGTCGAAGTCGCGGGTGTCGACCGGAGACCCGGCGTCGCGCAGCAGCAGCGCACCGGCCTGGCGCTCGGTCTCGGCCTGGCGCTCGGCCTCGTCGAGTTCGACGGGGCCACCCGGACCGATGCCGACGTGGCAGTGCGCGTCGACCAGCCCGGGGATGATCCAGCCACCGTCGAAGATGGTGTCGGCGTTCGCGATCGGCTCGGCCGAGAGCACGCCCTGATGTATCCACCACTGCACCTCGTCGCCGTCGGGCAGTCCCCGACCGCGAATGTGCAGCGCCCGCACGGCGGCTACTTCTTCGGGAACTTCAGCTGTGACAGGTCGAAGTCGGCGAGGCCCGGCGGCAACTCGTTGAGCCCCTGCGGCATGTTCGACAGGTCCGGGAAACCGCCCGGCAGCGCGCTCGGGTCCAGACCGAACGGGTTGGCGGCCGCCTTCGGCGCCGTCGGGCCGCGTCCGCCCTTGCGGCCCTTGCCGGCCTGCTTGTTCTTGCCCTTGGCGGCCTTGCGAGAGCTCTTGCGGCCGAACGGCATTCCCATTTGGCCGGCCATCTGCGACATCATCTTGCGGGCCTCGAAGAAGCGGTCGACCAGCTGATTGACCTCGGCCACCGTGACACCGGATCCATTGGCGATGCGCAGGCGCCGGGAGGCGTTGATGATCTTCGGGTCGGACCGCTCGGCGGGGGTCATGCCGCGGATGATGGCCTGGATGCGGTCCAGGTGGCTGTCGTCGACGGCCGCCAGGGCGTCCTTCATCTGACCGGCACCGGGCAGCATGCCCAGCAGGTTCCCGATGGGACCCATCTTGCGGATCATCAGCATCTGCTCGAGGAAGTCCTCGAGCGTCAGTTCACCGGAGCCGATCTTGGCGGCGGCCTCTTCGGCCTTCTTCTGGTCGAAGACCTGCTCGGCCTGCTCGATCAGGGTGAGGACGTCGCCCATGCCCAGGATGCGGGACGCCATGCGGTCCGGGTGGAAGACGTCGAAGTCCTCGAGCTTCTCGCCGGCCGACGCGAACAGGATCGGCGCGCCGGTGACCTCGCGCACGGACAGCGCGGCACCACCACGGGCGTCGCCGTCGAGCTTGGTCAGCACGACACCGGTGAACCCGACGCCCTCGCGGAAGGCGTTGGCGGTGGTGACGGCGTCCTGACCGATCATGGCGTCGAGGACGAACAGGGTCTCGTCAGGCTTGACGGCGTCGCGGATCGCGGCGGCCTGGGCCATCAGTTCCTCGTCGATACCGAGGCGGCCGGCGGTGTCGACGATCACGACGTCGAAGTGCTTGGCCCTGGCCTCGGCCAGACCCGCGGCGGCGACCGACACCGGGTCGCCGGTGGTCATCTGGTCGATGGTCACGCCGTCGGGCGAGACTCCCGGGTGCGGTGCGAAGACGCTGACGCCGGCCCGCTCACCGACGATCTGCAGCTGGTTGACGGCGCCGGGGCGCTGCAGGTCACACGCGACCAGCAGCGGCGTATGTCCTTGATCCTTGAGCCATTTCGACAGCTTGCCGGCGAGGGTCGTCTTACCGGAACCCTGCAGACCGGCGAGCATGATGACCGTCGGCGGGGTCTTGGCGAACGCCAGCTGGCGCGTCTCCCCACCGAGGATGCCGATGAGCTCCTCGTTGACGATCTTGACGACCTGCTGCGCCGGGTTCAGCGCACCGGAGACCTCGGCGCCCTTGGCGCGTTCCTTGATCCGGCCGATGAACTCGCGCGTGACCGGCAACGACACGTCGGCCTCGAGCAGGGCCAGGCGGATTTCGCGGGCGGTGGCGTCGATATCGGCGTCGGTCAGCCGGCCCTTGCCGCGCAGACCCGACAGCGCACCGGTCAACCGGTCGGACAGGGATTCAAACACGGGGTTAAGCCTAACTGCAGCGCCCGTCGCCGGTACTTCGGCACCACCGTCCCCTTGACACGGCGATACCCGGGCGCGCAGTATTTCATCACATGATGAATTCATTGCTTGATGAATTAACGAGGAGCCTGAGATGACCACCATGAACAGCGCTGACGTCGTCGTTGTCGGTGCCGGCCCGACGGGTCTGGCGTTGGCGTGCGAACTGGCGATGCGCGGCGTCGCGGTTCAGTTGCTCGAACGACGCCGTGACATCCCGAACATCACCCGGGCCTTCGGCGTGCATGCGCGGACGCTGGAACTGCTGGACGCCCGCGGCCTGGCCGACGAACTCGTGCAGCGCGGGCTCCCCGTCCAGAGCGTGAGCCCCGTCCCGGGCGCCGCGATCAACCTGCGGGAATTGCCCACCCGCTACCCCATGGTGCTGATGGCACCGCAGAGCCTGACCGAACGGGTGCTGACCGCACGCGCCATCGAACTCGGCGTCGAAATCCGTTACGGCGCCGAAGTTGCGGGTCTGACGCAGGACAAGGACGGCGTCACCGTGCGCCTCGCCGACCACAGCACGGTGCGCGCCGGCTACCTCGCGGGCTGCGACGGTGCCCACAGCGCGGTGCGCACGATGCTGGGCATCGGGTTCGCCGGCAAGCAGTACCAGACCCACATCCTGCTGGCAGACGTCCAGCTGACGAGCCCGCCGGCCGGCGGGCTGGCTGCCGCGAACAGTCCCGACGGCGTCGTGCTGCTGGTCCCGTTCGGCGACGGCTGGTTCCGCGCCATCGCGTGGGACCGCACCCGGGAAGACGTGCCGCTCGGCGAACCGGTACCGCTTTCCGAGATCACGGGCTCACTGCGCCGCATCGTGAAAACGGACTTCGGCGTCAGCGAGATGCGCTGGAGCACCCGGTTCCTGTCCGAGCGACGCCAGGCCGACCGCTACCGCGTCGGCCGCTGCTTCATCGCCGGCGATGCGGCGCACGTCCACTCGCCGCTGGGCGCACAAGGCATGAACACCGGCATCCAGGATGCGATGAACCTGGGCTGGAAGCTGGCGTCGGCCGTCAAGGGCACCGCACCGGCCTGGCTCCTGGACAGCTACCAGAGTGAACGCCATGCCGTCGGCGCCAACGTGCTCAAACTGACCGATGCGTTCAATCAGCTCGTCCTGGGCCGCAGCCTGCCGCGGCGACTCCTGCGGCGCATCGCGATCACCGCGCTCCTGAGCACCGGGCCCACCAGGCGTGCCATGGGCGGCCGCCTCAGCGGAATCGCCATCAGTTATCCCCGCAAGCGCGACGATCACCGTTTGGTCGGGCGCCGCATGCCCGACATCGCGTGCGCGGGCACCCGGGTCTACGAACTGCTACGTGACGGCCGATTCCTACTGCTGACCAAGGGCGGTCTGACGCTCGACCGCACCGACGTCACCTGCGCGGTCACCGGCGATGACCAATTGCCGCCCGCCGTGCTGATCCGGCCCGACGGTTACGTCGCGTGGGCCGGCGAGGCCACCGACGCCCCGGCCGCCGTCCGGAAGTGGTGCGGCAGCGCGGAACTCGCTAACTCACCTCGGCAGTGATCACGGCAGGCTTGACCGGCGCGGGCGCGGGCAACACCGCATACAGATCCTGTTCGAACGCTGCCCGGGCCTCGGTGGCCGTGAAGTCCTCCGGCACCACCAGACCGAACGCGTCGACGACGGTGGCGCCCAGCGTCGTCACCTTGGCCCAGGCCACATCTGCGCCCTTGCGCTCGACCACAGCGGCCAGGCGGGCGAGCAGGCCGGGCCGGTCGGCGCTACGGATCTGCACGACCAACTCGTCGTCCGAGGACCCCTCGAACCACCGCACGCGGGGCGGCGCGACCGTGTGGTAGCCGGGCACGGCCGCCGGAACCTCGCCGGCGCGCCGGGTCGGGGCCGGAGTTTCCTCGTCCCGCTGCTCGAGCGCGGCGATCACGTCGAGATCGCCGTCGAGCGCCAGGATGAACTGCTGACGCAGCAGTTCCGCGGCCGGCGGGGAGCCGAAGTGTGGTGACACCACGAAGGTGTTGATCGCCAGTCCCTCATGGCTGTTGACCGACGCCGAATGCACCCGCAGCGAGTGCAGGGCCAGCACCCCGGCCGCTTTCGACAGCAGACCGCGCCGATCCGGGGCGAGCATCGTGACGTTGAACAGGTGCGCACTGTCCGCCGCGGTGAGTTCGACGTGGACACCGCTCTGACTGGCGCGCGAAAGCAGTTGCGGATCAATGGGATCGGGGTGCGGCAGGTCCTCCCCCGCCATCATCAGCCGGCACCGCCGGACCAGATCGCCGATCAGGGAGGCCTTCCAGTCACCCCACACGCCGGGACCCGTGGCGAGCGAATCCGCCTCGGCCAGCGCGTGCAGCAGCTCCAGCAGCAGCCCATCGCCACCCAGTGCGTCGACCACCGATGCAATGGTGTTGGGGTCCTGCAGATCTCGACGCGTCGCGGTCTCCGGCAGCAGCAGGTGGTAGCGCACCATCTTGACCAGCACCTCGATATCGGCCGGCCACAAGCCCAGCCGGATGCCGATCTGATTGGCCAGTTCGGCTCCGATCACACTGTGGTCGCCGCCCCGGCCCTTGCCGATGTCATGCAGCAGCGCACCCAGCACCAGCAGATCGGGCCGGTCCACGCGGGTGGTGAAAGCGCTTGCCCGGGAGACGGTTTCGATCAGATGCCGGTCGACGGTCCAGATGTGCACGACATCACGTGGCGGCAGGTCGCGGATCGCGCCCCACTCCGGGAACAACCGGCCCCACAGCCCGGTCCGGTCCAGGGCCTCCACGGTGGCCACCGCACCCGGCCCGGCGGCCAGCATCACGAGCAGGTCGTTGAGCGCTTCTTTCGGCCACGGCGCCCGCAATTCGGGCGCCGATTCGGCCAGCCGCGCCAAGGTCGATCCCGCGATGGGCAGTCCGTTGGTGGCTGCCGCGGCGGCCACGCGCAGGATCAGGCCCGGGTCGCGCTGCGGTTTGGCGTCGCGGGCCAGGATGACCTCGCCGCCGAATTCCAGTACACCCTCGTCCAGCGGCCGCCGGACGGGTCGTTTGAGTGCCGCAAAGCCTCTGCGCGGCAAGGCATTCCCCGCGGTCCGCACGCCGGCGTCCACGTAGAAGCTGATGGTGCGGGCGGCATCGCTGATCATGCGGGCCAGGTCGAAGCGGTCACCGATGCCCAGTGCGGCGCCGACCTCGTCGGCGTACTGGGCCAGCACCATCTCACGGCCCTTGTGCGAGACGCGGTGGAGCTCGGTGCGCACGTTGAGCAGTGCGAGATGCGCGTCGCCCAGCGTGCCGATGGGCGACGCCACGGACCGGCTCGGGTAGACGTCGGCCAACTGCGCCATGGCCAGTGCGTTGAGCAGCTGCACGTCGCGCAGCCCACCGCGGCCGTTCTTCAGATCCGGTTCGGCGCGGTGCGCGATCTGACCGGAACGTTCCCACCGCGCCGCGGCGTGTTCGATCAATTCGGTGAAGCGGGAGGTGATCCCGGTCCGCCATTGCCGCCGGGCGCCGCCGACCAACAGGGACGACAGATCCGAATCGCCCGCGATGTGCCGGGCGTCGAGCATGGCCAGCCCGGCGGAGACGTCGCCGGCCGCGGTCTTGAGTGCCTGCGGCACCGTCCGGACGCTGTGGTCGAGGTGAATGTTGGCGTCCCACAACGGGTACCAGAGCGCCTCGGCGACCTCCGTGACAGCGGCCTGCGGCAGGTCGTCGTGCAACAGCATCAAATCCAGGTCCGAGTACGGCAGCATCTCCCGGCGCCCGAGACCACCGGTCGCCACTATGGAGAAGCCACTGGTCTCGGTGATACCGATCTCGGTTGCCTTTGCGGCAAGCCAGAATTCGTACAGATCAACCAGCGCCTCGCGCAACGCCACCGAATCGAGGCGGCGTGCGCCGCCGTTGAGCAACTGCTCGACAGCAGCACTCAGGTCGCTGGCCGGACGGGTTGATCCCGGTGCCGAAGCAGACGAAACCGAAGGATCGTCGGCTCCGGCAGCGGAATCTGGTGTCTGCATTGTCATCTGGTGGTCAGCCGACGTCAGATGGCGTCGCTGCCCCGCTCACCCGTACGGACGCGCACCACGGTCTCGACAGAGGTGACCCACACCTTGCCGTCACCGATCTTGCCCGTCCGTGCGGCCTGCACGATGACATCCACGACCTTGTCGACCGACGCGTCGTCGACGATGACCTCGACCCGCACCTTGGGCACGAAGTCCACCGAGTACTCAGCACCGCGGTAGACCTCGGTGTGGCCCTTCTGGCGGCCGTAGCCCTGCACCTCGCTGACGGTCATCCCGAGGATTCCCATTTGCTCCAGACCGGTCTTGACGTCTTCGAGCGTGAACGGCTTGACGATCGCCGTGATCAACTTCATTTGATCAATTCCTTCCAAATAACCGCGGTACTCGTGGATGTCACCGTAAATCCTTCCCGATCACGCGAATTCATAAGCGGTTTCCGCGTGTTCGGCCTCGTCGATACCGTTGGCCTCGTCCTCCTTGTCGAGGCGGAGGCCGATGGTGTACTTGACGATCAAGGCCAAGATAGCGGTAACGATCGCCGAGTAGCCAAGGACCGCGAACGCGCCGACGGCCTGACGCCACAGCTGGTCGAACCCACCACCGTAGAACAGACCCGCCACAGCGGCCGGAGCCTCCTTGGTGGCCACCAGGCCGACCATCAGGGTGCCGAACAGACCACCGACCAGGTGAACGCCCACGACGTCGAGCGCATCGTCGAAGCCCAGCTTGAACTTCAGTCCGACCGCGAGAGCGCAGACCACACCGGCGCCCGCGCCGATCGCCAGCGCGCCGATGACATTGACCGACGAGCAGGACGGGGTGATGGCCACCAGGCCGGCCACGATGCCCGACGCCGCGCCGAGCGAGGTGGCGTGGCCGTCACGAATCTTTTCCGTCAGCAACCAGAACAGCATCGCGGCGGCGGTCGCCACGGTGGTGGTGATGGACGTCGAGGCGGCGACACCGTCAGAGGTCAGTGCCGAGCCGGCGTTGAAGCCGTACCAACCGAACCACAGCAGGCCGGCGCCCAGCATGACGAACGGCAGGTTGTGCGGACGCATCGGAGTGGTGGGCCAGCCCGAGCGCTTGCCCAGGATGATGGCCAGCACCAGGCCCGCGGTACCGGAGTTGATGTGCACCGCGGTACCACCGGCGAAGTCGATTGCCTTGAGCTGGTTCGCGATCCAGCCACCGTGCGTGGCCGTGATGCCGTCGAAGGCGAAGACCCAGTGGGCGACCGGGAAGTAGACGAAGGTGGCCCACAGCCCGGCGAACAGCAGCCAGCCGCCGAACTTGAGGCGGTCGGCGACCGCGCCCGAGATCAGGGCGACGGTGATGATGGCGAACATCAGCTGGAATGCCACGAACACCAGCTGCGGGATGGTCCCCGCGAGCGGAATCTGCACCGCCGCAGTGGTTCCCGCGGGCAGGTGCGCAACGAGCGAGTTGCCGCCGATGAGTCCCTTGAGTCCCCAGTACTGGGTGGGATCCCCGACGAAGCTCCACTTGTCATTGCCGAACGCCATCGAGTAGCCGTACAGCACCCACAACACCGTGACGACACCCATGGCGCTGATGCTCATCATGATCATGTTGAGCACGCCCTTACGGCGCACCATGCCGCCGTAGAAGAACGCCAGACCCGGTGTCATCAACAGCACGAGCGCTGAACTCACCAGCATCCATGCGGTATCACCGGTGTCCGGCGTGCCCAAGATAGGGAATCCATCCACTGGCCGCTTCCTCCTTAACCCATGTCACAGGCAGACGCCGATGACCTAGGCCAGAACTTTGCGCATCGGTTGTTTCGCCGACGGCGCGCGGGCGTTTCACGTATGTGAACGGATCGACCAGTTACGTTTCGGCGCGGTTAATGCCCTCTTCGCAGGCCCTGGCCTGCTCTGTGAGTTCCTGCCCGGCGGACACAAAACTGCCCTATTCCGGGTGGAATAGGGCAGTTTCGGGTTCTGAAGGCGAATGGCAGCGACTAGCCCAGGAGCGCGTCGACGAAGGCGGCGGGCTCGAACGGCGCCAGGTCGTCCGGACCCTCACCGAGGCCGACGAGCTTGACCGGTACACCGAGCTCCTGCTGTACCCGGAACACGATGCCGCCCTTGGCGGTGCCGTCGAGCTTGGTCAGCACCACGCCGGTGATGTCGACCACCTCGGCGAAGACCCGGGCCTGCGGCAGGCTGTTCTGGCCGATGGTCGCGTCCAGCACGAGCAGCACCTCGTCGACCTTGGCGCGCTTCTCGACGACGCGCTTGACCTTGCCCAGTTCGTCCATCAGACCGGTCTTGGTGTGCAGCCGGCCCGCCGTGTCCACCACGACGACGTCAGCGCCCGCTGCGATGCCCTTGTCGACGGCGTCGAAGGCGACCGAGGCCGGGTCCGCGCCCTCGGGGCCACGCACGGTGTCGGCGCCGACGCGAGCACCCCAGCTCTGCAGCTGGTCGGCTGCCGCGGCACGGAAGGTGTCCGCCGCGCCGAGCACGACGCGACGCCCGTCGGCGACCAGCACGCGGGCCAGCTTGCCGACCGTGGTGGTCTTGCCGGCGCCGTTGACACCGACGACGAGCAGCACCGACGGCTTGTCGGCGTGCGGCAGCGCCTTGATGGACCGGTCCAGGTCGGTCCGCAGTTCCTTGATCAGCACCTCGCGCAGCACGGCGCGGGCGTCGGCCTCGGTGCGCACGTTGGCCTCTGCCATGCGGCTGCGCAGCGCGGTGACGACCGATTCGGTGGCGACCGGGCCCAGATCGGCGATGAGGAGGGTGTCTTCGATGGTCTCCCACGAGTCCTCGTCGAGGTCGCCACCGCCCAGCAGGCCCAGCATGCTGCGCCCCAGCGTGGTCTGCGACTTGACCAGGCGGCCACGCAGGCGCTCCAGCCGGCCGGCGGTCGGTGCGATCTCGTCGCGCGGCGCAACCTCGGGTTCGGGCTCGGGCTCGGGCTCGGGTTCGGGAACTGCCTCGGGTTCCGGCGCTGCCTCGGGTTCGGGCGCGACGGTCGGCTCGGGTTCGGCCACCACTTCCGGCTCGGCGACCGCTTCCGGTACGTCGGCGACCGCTTCCGGCTCGGTCACGATCTCCGGCTCGGGCAGCTGGACGTCGGCGATGGTGCGCTTGCGCGAGTCTCGCGGAATCTCGGCGTCGTCGCCGACGGTCGGCAGCTTCTCCGCGGTGTCCGAACTACTGAACGTGATGCCTGATGACGCCGTGTAGCCGCCGGACCGGTCGAGCTTCGGCGTCTCCTCCGGCGCGGACAGCGAAATCCTGCTGCGCCGGTAGCGGACGAATCCGACCACCAGAGCGGTGACAACGAGAACAGCAACGATCGCTATCGCGATCCAGAGACCTTCCGACACCGTGCCATTCTGTCAGCCGCACCAAGTTCTGCCGCGGGTGGCAGACGTCCTCCCGGCCGGTGCAGATCGGCACAACGATCGTCTCGGGCGGCGACGCCAATCGATCTGGGTGCTCACCGTGGTGGTGGGATGCCGTTTTCAGCGGGTTGGCGTTGCTCGGTGGATACCGGTGCCGCCGCGGCTTCGGCGGTTTCTGCGGCTTCGCGTTCTTGGCGTTCTTTGCGCCGGCGGGCGAAGGCTTCTTGGGCGGCTTGGCGCTCGTCGATGTCGGCTTGGTTGAGGGCACGTTCGTAGGCGATCTGCTGAGCCTGGTTCTGGGCGCGGGTGCGGCGCCGGATGGGCATCATCACACCCCGGCCGGGAGCCGCGGTGATGTCCAGATCGGCGATGTCTGGTGGTGGGTTCGGCAGCGGGGTGTCGGTGACCGTGCGGGGAAACAGGATTCGACTTTCGGGCACGCTGATGTAGGTGTGACCGGTGGGCGCGGTCCACACAATCGTCCCGTCAGGCTGTTGACGGTCCTGCCACCCATCCGGCCCGCCGTAAAACGTTTTCAGCAGATGGTGTTTGCGGCACTTCGGGCTCAGGTTGCCCGGATGCGTCGACCCCACCGGCCACGCAATCGTATGGTCCACATCGCAGGCGGTGGCAGGCTGATCACAGCCCGGGAACATGCACGTCATCGCCCGCACCCGCACGAACTCATCCATCGCCGCCGACGGCCGATACCGCGACACCGCGTCCAGATCCGCAGCCGAAGCCACGGTGCGCACTTTCGCGCCCCGGGCCACCAGGTCCGCCAGCACCGCCGGGGGCACCACACCGCCGCCGAGGACATAACCGACCGGTGTGCGCACCGGCGCCGGGGGCTTGGTAGAAGTCGGAGCGGAAGTCCGGACCGGCGGGTGCGCCGCATGAGCTTCAGGGGTGGGCATGGGCGCCAGGTCATCCGCCGGCGCGGGCTCAGGCTCAGGTTCGGGCGTGAAGACCGGCTCAGGCGCGGGATTCGGTTGTGGTGCGGGATCCGGTTCTGGCACCGGGGTCAGCGGCGCGGCTGGATCCCCGTGCAGCAGCGGATCCGCCACCGGCACCGGCAGCCGATCGGTGAGCACATGAATCACCACCGCCGCCACCCGCGCATCAGGCCCCGCCGCCGGACAATCCGGATTGCCACACTGGCACACCAACCGATCCCCACGAGCCGCCAACACCCCCAACGCGTCAGCCCGCCGCTGCCCGAACGTCCGCGGATCGTCCTCACACACCTGCCGGGCCATCTCGTCCAGCACCCGATCCAACAGATCGGCATCGGTGGCCAACAGCGCACCCCAGATCGACGCCACCCCGGTCTCATCATCGGGCTTGCCCACCCCGACCCCACGCCGGCGCGCAGCCGAGCGCACCTTGATCACCGCAGCCGGGTCGAACTTCTGCACCCAACCATCGATCTTGCGTTCAATCTTCTTGCGCGACAACCCCGCCCACTCCGACAACGCCCCCGCCAACGCAACATCGATCACCGCCAGCGTATTGGGATCCTCCACCAAACGGGTACGCCAACAGATCGCGCCGACCGTCCGCGCCGACACCCCACCGTCGGCGAACACCGCCGCCACCCGCGGCAACCGGAACCGCAACGCGACCGCAATCGACAACTGCCCCGACGCTTCACGCTTCCCGATACCCAGCGCCGCCCCCACCTCGGCGACCGCAGCATCCCACCCATCACAGGCCCACCACTGCCGGCCATCTTCGTCATCGACACGCAACGCCACCAGATCAGCGATCGCCCGGAACTTCCCGCACTCAGCGACATTCGACACCCGCGCGAAATGCACCACCGCATCGACCACAGAGGCATCGTGAACCAGCACACCGCCGGCCCCGACACCCACATGTTCGAACATGTGTGGCGCTCCACGGGTTTTCGTGGGCGCCTTTGCGCTGTTCAGGGGCTATTTTAGGTTGTGCGCCTGGGGTTTTGAGCGTGTCGGCGGCGAGTTGAAGGACGCGCACGCGGTGTCCCTCTAGGTTTCGGGGTTACCACACCAACCTCAACCGCCAGGAACGATCCGCGTGCGCGTCAGTACTGCATTTAACCGAATACTTCAGGTCCCCGGAGCCAACGTCACCGATGTCACCATCGGCGACCGCGATATCGAAGTCACCGTCGGCCTTAAAGCCCGCTCGATGCGCTGCCCGTGCGGCAAACGTGTGCGGGCCGGTTATGACCGCCGGCGCCGGCGCTGGCGCCATGTGGATCTGGCCTGCAAGAAACTGTGGCTGGTCTACGACATCCGCCGCACGAACTGCCCACGCTGCGGCATCGTCACCGAGCAGGTGCCGTGGGCTCGTCCCGGTGCCCGATTCACCCGAGACTTCGAAGACACGGTGCTCTGGCTGGCCCAACGCACCGACCGCACCACCGTGGCCACGCTCATGCGGTGCGGCTGGGAATCGGTCACCGCCATCATCAACCGCGGTGTCGACGAACTGCTCGACCAACGACGACTCACAGACCTGTACCGGATCGGCGTCGACGAAATCTGCTACCGCCACCCGCACAAATATCTGACCATCGTCGGCGACCACGACACCGGCACCGTCATCGGAGTCCAGCCCGGACGCAGTGAAGAATCGCTATCGAAATTCTATGAACAACAACCTGATTCGACACTAGAGACGATCACCGCCGTGAGCATGGACGTGAGCAAGGCGTTCCGCGGAGCCACCCGAACCCACCTACCGGAAGCCACCATCTGCTTTGACCCGTTCCACATCATGCAATGGGTCAACCGGGCATTGGACCGGGTCTTCGCCGCCGCCGCCAGCGGACCGGACAAAGTCGCCATGACCTCAGCGCAGTGGCGCCAGACCCGATGGGCGCTGCGCACCGGCGAAAACAAACTCACCGACAACAAACGTGAACTGGTCAACCAGATCGCCCGCGCGAACCGTCACGTCGGCCGGGCCTGGGCCCTCAAAGAACAGCTGCGCGACCTGTATCGACTCCCACACGAACCCGGTGTCGCCCGTCAACGACTCAAAGCCTGGATCACCGCCGCCAAACGCAGCCGTATCCCGTCCTTCATCGAACTCGGCAAACGACTACAGGAACACTTCGACGCCGTCATCGCCGCCGTGGAACTCGGCATCTCCAACGCCCTCCTCGAAGGCATCAACGCCAAAATCCGACTCATCAACGCCCGCGGCTACGGCCACCACTCCGCCCGAACACTGACCTCAATGATCTATCTCTGCCTGGGCGGGCTCCACCCTCAGCTACCCACGAGAAGGTGAGGAGTAGCACATGTGTTCGAACATGCCATCAAGGACCGACACGTGCCACAAAAGGGCCACGCCGAACCCCGCCTATGACTGGCTGGAAACCAACTCCTGGCCGCGCATGCGCTGCGAGATCACCTGGGTGATGCCGTCGCCCTGCATGGTGACGCCGTAGAGCGCGTCGGCGACCTCCATGGTCGGCTTCTGGTGGGTGATGACGATCAGCTGCGACTTCTCCCGCAGCTGCTCGAACAGACTGATCAGACGGCGCAGGTTCACGTCGTCCAGCGCGGCCTCGACCTCGTCCATGACGTAGAAGGGTGACGGCCGCGCCCGGAAGATCGCCACCAGCATCGCCACCGCGGTCAGTGACTTCTCACCGCCCGACAGCAGCGACAACCGCTTGACCTTCTTGCCCGGTGGCCGGGCCTCGACCTCGATGCCGGTGGTGAGCATGTCGCTTGGGTTGGTCAGCAGCAGCCGGCCCTCGCCGCCGGGGAACAGCGTTGAGAAGACCTGCGTGAATTCCTGCTCCACATCGGCGTAGGCCTCGGTGAACACCCGCAGGATGCGCTCATCGACGTCGGCGATGACGTCCATCAAGTCCTTGCGGGCGCCCTTGACATCCTCCAGCTGGGTGGACAGGAAGTTGTAGCGCTCCTCGAGCGCGGCGAACTCCTCCAGCGCCAGCGGATTGACCCGACCGAGCTCGGCCAGTTCCTTCTCGGCCTTCTTCGCGCGGCGCTCCTGGGTGGGCCGGTCGAACGCCATCGGGGTGGGCGCGCTGACCTGTTCACCACGTTCCTTGGCCTGCTCGTACTCGGCCATCTCGAGTTCGGTCGGCGGCAGCGGCACGTCCGGTCCGTATTCGGCGACCAGGTCTGCGACGGCCATACCGAACTGCTCCAGCACCTGCTGTTCGAGTTGCTCGATACGAAGGGCCGCTTGCGCTTTGGCGACTTCGTCGCGGTGCAGCGCCTCGGTCAGCGCGCCGGCGCGGGCGCTGAGTTCGGACACCTCTGCCCTGACCCGCGTCAGACCTTCGGAACGCTGAGCCCGCTCGGCGGCCAGTGCATCACGCTTGCGTGCCGCCAGACTCACTGTGGCAGCTAGCTTTTCGGCCACCAGCCGGCCGGAATCGGCGACAGCGGCCGCGACCTTCGCCGCGTTCTCCCGGGCTTCACGCGCCCGCGCCGCGCGCACTCGCGCCTCACGCTCGGCGGCCGCGGCCCGGCGCAATGAATCTGCCCGTCCGCGAACGGCATTCGCACGTTCCTCAGCGGTACGCACCGCGAGCCGGGCCTCGACCTCGACGGCACGCGCCTCTTCGGCGGCTGCCGTCGTCTCGGAGCGGTCGACGAACTCGACGTCGAACATCGGCTCCTGCTGCGCGTTGTGGAACCGGTCCTCCAGCTCGGCCAGCTCGGCCAGGGTGCGGCCGCGACCGGCTTCCAGCTCGTCGCGCTGGGCCATCAGCTGCTGCCATTCGGCATCGGCCGTCCGGGCCTCCTGACCCAACCGCGCCAACTGCTCATAGACGGACGAGATGGTGGCGTCCGATTCGTGTAGCGCGGCCAGCGCGTGTTCGACGGCATCGCGACGCGCGGACTGTTCGGCCAGCGCACCCGCCAACGCGGCACCGAATTCACTGGTCTGACGCTCGGCGTCGATCAGCGCGGCGCGGGCCTTCTCGATCTCCGAGGTGATCTCCAAGGCGCTCGGCTTGCGATCGAATCCGCCGCTGACCCAGCCGGCGCCGACCAGATCACCGTCAGCCGTCACCGCACGCAGTTCCGGACGCGCAGCCACAAGCTCCAGCGCCGCAGGCAGATCAGCGACCACCGCGACCCGCGCCAGCATGGCGTGCATCGCGCCCGAGAGCCGGGCCGGCACGTCGACCAGGTCCAGCGCCCATTGCGCAGTGGACGGCAAATCCCCACGCGGCGAGGAGGATTCAACCGGCCAGTCGCCGAGCACAATGGCGGCACGACCGCCGTCGCCCTTTTTGAGCGCTTCCACCGCGGCGCGTGCGGCATCGAAACTCTCGGCCGCGAGCGCGTCGGCGGCGGCGCCCAGCACCGCTGCGATGGCCGCCTCATGGCCCGGCTGCACCCGGACCAGTTCGGCCACCGAGCCGAAAAGCCCTGAGCCGTCATGGTTTTTCTGCAACCACGCCGACCCGTCTTTGAGGTCGAGGGTCACCGACAGGGCATCGATGCGAGCCCGCAGGGAAGCGACCTGCTTCTCGACCGCACGCTCGGCCGCCTGCAGCTCGTCGACGCGCTGGTCGGCCTGACGCATGGCCGCGATGGTCCGATCGTGGTGCTCATCGAGCCCGTACTCGCCGGCATCCAGCTCACCGACCTTGCTCTGCACGAGTTCGAACTCGGCGTTGGCCTGCTCGACCCGGGCGGCTGCCTCTTCGATGCTGCCGGCCAGGCGCAGCACCCTCTCGTCGATCGATTCGATGCGGGTACGCATGGTGTCGACCTGTCCCGACAACCGCGCGAGTCCTTCGCGCCGGTCCGCTTCGGCACGGGCCGCGGCCATCTGGGCGCGTTCGGCGTCGGCCGCCGCACGTTCGCATTCGGCCAGCGCGCCGCGAGCGGCCTCGAGCCGGGTCCGCGATTCGGCGAGTTCGGCGAGCAGCTGTTCCTCGTGCTCGGCGATGGCCTCGGCCTCGGCCTCCAGTGCGTCCGGGTCCGGCCCCGTCGACACCTCCGGCTCTGAGTCCAGCAGGTTGGTGCGTTCTGTGGCGATCCGCACGGTGGCGCTGACCCGCTCGGCGAGCGCCGACAGCCGGAACCAGGTCTGTTGCGCGGCCTCGGCGCGGCCGGACAGGCCCGATACCGCCGCTTCGTGGCCGGCCAGTTCGGCCGACGCGGCTTCGAGGCGCTCGGCCACCTCGCCGTGCTCGCGCCGCAGCGCGGTCTCGGTCTGGTTGGTGTCGTCGAACTCGGCCTGCCGGGTCACCAGGTCGTCGGCGGCCAGGCGCAGCCGGGCATCGCGCAGATCGGCCTGGATGGTCTGCGCGCGACGCGCCATCTCGGCCTGTCGGCCCAGCGGCTTGAGCTGACGGCGCAGTTCGGTGGTCAGGTCGGTCAGGCGGGCCAGGTTGGCCTGCATGGCGTCGAGCTTGCGGACCGCCTTCTCCTTGCGCCGACGGTGCTTGAGCACACCGGCGGCCTCCTCGATGAAGGCGCGACGGTCCTCGGGGCGCGATTCCAGGATTTCCGAGAGCTTGCCCTGGCCGACGATGACGTGCATCTCGCGGCCGATACCGGAGTCGGACAGCAGTTCCTGCACATCCATGAGCCGGCAACTGCTGCCGTTGATCTCGTACTCGCTGGCGCCGTCGCGGAACACCCGGCGGGTGATCGACACCTCGGAGTATTCGATCGGCAGGGCGTTGTCCGAGTTGTCGATGGTCAGCGTCACCTCGGCCCGGCCCAGCGGCGCCCGCGACGACGTGCCGGCAAAGATGACGTCTTCCATCTTGCCGCCCCGCAGGGTCTTGGCGCCCTGCTCGCCCATGACCCAGGTCAGGGCGTCGACGACGTTGGATTTGCCCGAACCGTTCGGCCCCACCACGCACGTGATACCGGGTTCGAAGCGAAGAGTCGTCGGCGACGCGAAGGACTTGAAGCCCTTCAGCGTCAGACTCTTCAGATGCATGGGGTGAAACCCTACCGTCGCGCCGGTTAAATGCCGGGGACCCCTGGGCTTCTAACGCTCGGAAAAACCGTCGATCGGGTCACCTGCGGCGGCCCAATCGTCGACGACGGTCGTCACCGTGCCCGGGGTGGTGCCGCTGCGCAGGAGGGCCAGCAGCTGCTCGCAGTCGGCGCGCGAGCCCTGTGCCACGACGTGCACCCGGCCGTCCGGCTTGTTGCTGGCGTAACCGGTGAGGCCCAACTCGAGTGCCCTGGCGCGGGTCCACCAGCGGAACCCGACCCCCTGCACCTGGCCGTGCACCCAGGCCGACAGCCGGACTGCCTCGGTCACTCAGCGAACCCGAAGGTGACCTCGGTGCCCGCCTTCAAGGTGCGGCCCACCGTGCAGACCTTGTCGATGGCCCGCTCGACGACGATCTTGAGGCGCTTGATCTCGTCTTCGGACAGGCTCGAGAGGTCCAACTCCATGGACTCCTGCAGCAGCGGGTAGACCTCGTTCTCGCGGTCCGGCGGCCCCGATACCCGGATGGTCGTCTTGTAGTCGTCGCCGAGTCGGCTCCGCAGCGGCGCATCGCTGCTCATGCCGCTGCAGGCCGCCAGTGCGATCTTGAGCAATTCACCCGGGGTGAAGACACCCTCGACGTCCTCGGACCCGACGAGGACCTCGGCCCCCCGCGAGCTGTGCCCGGTGTAGCGGCGCACCCCAGTCCGTTCGACCCACAGTTCCGTCATGGCACATTTGTACCGCGCCGCCGCTCAATGTCCGGCGGGAACCCTGCTGGGCCCCAGGTAAAGTCATGAATTCACGCAACACTCTCGGGGGGAGAGTTCACATGACGTACCCATACCCGGGTCCGAATCCAGGACCATCCGGGTACCCGCAGCAGGGTCCGTACGGCGGCCAGCCGGTTGTTCCCGGCTATCCCGCATATGGTCCGCCCGGATACGGTCCGATGCCCGGTCAGCCGATGCCGTACGGCTATCCCGGTGCCACACCGCCGAACTCCGGCGGTCCGGGCAAGTGGATTCTGATCGCCGGCGCGGTCGTGCTGGTGCTGGTCCTCGGTGGCGTCGGAATCTACGCGCTGACCGGTTCCTCCGACGACGACCAGTCGACATCAGCGAGCAGCCAGTCGAGTGGCAAGCGCAAAGGCTCATGGGGCAGCACCGATCCGACGGACGAGGCCACCACGCCAGGGTCGTCGGGTGGCGGCAGTTCCGATGAGGATGAGATTCGCCAGTTCCTGGCCAGTTTCGGTGGCGGCGACATGGCATCGATCTCCTGTGCCAACGACCGCAAGTTCTTCGGCCAGGCAGGCGGCGGCGCATTCGGCAGCATGCAGATACCGAAGGTCGCAGGTGACGCGGACAGCATGCAGGCCCTCGACATCACCGTCACGGGCGACCGCGCCACGGTCAAACCCCCGGGGTCGTCGCAGGTTGCGTTCTGGCTGCGTAAAGAAGGCGGCGAGTGGAAGTTCTGCTCCACCGACAATCCCGTGTTCAAGAATCTGCCCGGAACCCGCTGAGATCACGGCTCGCCGCCGCCGGTTTCGCCTTCACGCACCACTTCACAAGGAGCGCCAGACAATGACCTATCCCCCGCTCGGGTCGCCGGGCCCCCAGCCGTGGCAGCAACCGCAGCAGCCCCAGCAGCCGGTACCCGGGTACCCGCCGGCCGGCTACGGGCAGGCGCCCGGGTATGGACAGGCCCCCGGCTATGGGCAGGCGCCCGGGTATCCGATGGGCCCTGGATACGGCCAGGCACCCGGGTTTCCCCCGGGACCCGGCTATCCCGGCGCGCCCACCCCGAACAACAACAAGAAGCTGCTGATCGGTGGGCTGGCCCTGCTCGCGGTCATCGGCATCGTGATCGGCGTGGTGGTGTGGACCTCGGGCTCCGGCGGTGGGCTCAGCGCACTGGGCGGTAACTCGGACGAGGACCAGATCCGCAGCCTGATGAGCGAACCGACGGCGCTGAAGGACCACCGGTGCGAAGCCGACAACAAGTTCTTCAGCAAGTTCCCCGGGCTCGCCGACGGTAAGAAGGCGCCGATCAAGCCCAACGTGAAGGTCACCGTCAACAGTGTCGACGTGACGGGCGAGCGCGCCACCGTGAACGTCACCACGCGTGCCGAGAGTGGGCGTGAGGCCTCCGCCACCGTCTATTTCCGCAAGGAAGGCGGTGAGTGGAAGTACTGCCTGACCGACTCCCCCGAGATGAAGAAATTGCAGCAGCTGCCGGGGATGAAGTAAACGCCCGAGGCTGACCGGCGTTTCCGGAGGTAGACGGCCCAGCGGTGTTAACTTGGACTGCAAGCACAGTTCACAGGGAGCGACCAGACATGACCTATCCCCCGCTCGGGCCCCAGCCAGGCGGCCAGCCGTGGCAGCAGCCGCAGCAGCCGCAGCAGCCGGCACCCGGGTACCCGCCGGCCGGCTACGGCCAGCCGGGATACGGCCAGCCCCAGCCTGCCTATGGGCAACCTGCGTACGGTCAGCCTGCGTATGGTCAACCGGCCTACGGCCAGCCCGGGTACGGACAGCCGCCGGGTTACCCGATGGGCCCGGGATTCCCCGGTGCGCCGCAACCCAAGTCGAACGGCCCGAAGTGGGCGCTGATCGGTGGGCTGGCGGCGATCATCGTCGTGGGCATCGTGCTCGCCGTGGTCCTGGTCTCGAATTCCGGCGGTGGGCTCAGCGCACTGGGCGGCAACTCCGACGAGGACCAGATTCGGAGCCTGATGAGCTCGGGGCCGTCGTCGATCAAAGAACGCGCGTGCGAGAACGACCAGAAGTTCTTCAGCAAGTTCCCCGGCATCGCCGACAGCACTGGCACCAATCCGACCGGCGCCAAGGGCAAGGCGACCGTCGACAGCGTCAACGTGACCGGGGATACCGCCACCGCCGAAGTCACCGCGACGTCGGGCACCGGCCTGGAGCGGTCCGGCACGCTCTACTTCCGCAAAGAGAGCGGCGAGTGGAAGATCTGCTTCACCGACTCACCGCAGCTGAAGCAGCTGCAGAATCTGCCCGGCATGAAGTGATGAACCTGTGACTTACCCGGCCGCGGTTGGCATTTCGGGTAGTGGCGCTGGTGTTACGTTGGATACCAAGCACAGTTCACAGGGAGCGCGCAGACATGACCTATCCCCCGTCCGGCTCTGATCCGGGCGCCCAGCCCTGGCAGCCGCCACAGCAGCCGCCCGAGGGATACGGCCAGCCTGCGTACGGCCCAACGGCCTATGGACAGCCGGCCTACGGCCAGCCCGCCTATGGGCAACCCGCCTATGGGCAGCCGACCTACGGCCAGCCCGGATACGGATATCCGGGCTACGGACCGCCGCCCGGCTACCCGATGGGGCCGGGTTTCCCGGGACAGCCCGGGTTCCCGCCGCCGCCTCCGCCCAACAACACCCGCAAGTGGGCGCTCATCGGTTCGGGGATATTCGCCGTCGTGCTCGTGATCGGGGTGGTGTTCGCCCTGGTGATGTCGCGTTCCGACTCCGGCTCCAGCTCGGATACGGCGTCCAGCGGTGGCGAGGTGACGAACGGTGCGTCGTCCTCGGACCAGGAGAAGATCCGCGACCTGATGACGTCGCAGATCGACACCTTCGACGATTTCAAGGCGCACTCCTGCGCGAACGACGTGAAGCTCTACGACAAGGTGCCGTCGATCGCGGGCAAGTTCGGCAAGGGCGGCAGCGCCGGAGACGCCGGCCCAGGTTCGACCAAACGCGCCGAGATCACCGACATCGATGTCAACGGAGATCGGGCGACGGTGAACGTCAGTTCGTCCACCGGGGTCACGAACGTTCCGCTGCGCAAAGAAGACGGCGAGTGGAAGTTCTGCATGACCGATTCGCCGAAGTTCAAGGGCATTCCCGGGCTGAAGTAGCCCGGGCCGTCAGATCGGGCGCGGGATGCGTGGCCGCGGTTGGCATTTCGGGCAGTAGTACGACGACCGGTTCATGAACTTCTCCCGCCGGATCGCCGTGCCACAGCGGCGGCACGGCTCCCCTTCCTGGCCGTAGGCGTCCAGAGACCGGTCGAAGTACCCGGACTCGCCGTTGACGTTGACATACAGCGAGTCGAACGACGTGCCGCCTTGCGCGAGAGCCGAATTCATCACGTCTGCCGCGTGGACGAGGAGTTCCCCGAGCCGGCGCCGAGCCAGCGCCGACGCCGGGCGGAACCCGTTGACCTGCGCCCGCCACAGCGATTCGTCGGCGTAGATGTTGCCGACACCGGACACCACGGTTTGGTCCAGCAGCTGACGTTTGATCTCGGAGTCCTTGCGCCGCAAGACATTCACCACGGCGTCCGGATCGAATGCGGGATCCAGCGGGTCGCGGGCGATGTGCGCCACCGGCACGGGCACGACGCTGCCGTCGACCTCGACCAGGTCGCAGACCTGCCAACCACCGAAAGTCCGTTGGTCGACGAAACTCAGCTCGGTGCCGTCGTCGAGCACGGCCGCGATGCGCAGGTGCGACGGCCGGGCCGGTGGCCCGATCAGCATCTGGCCGCTCATGCCCAGGTGCACCACCAGCGCCTCGTCACCGTCGAGGGTCAGCCACAGGTACTTGCCGCGGCGGCCCGTGCCGGTGATCCGGCGTCCGGCCAGCCGGCCGGCCAGATCCGCGGGACCGTTGTCGTGCCGTCGTACCGCGCGCGGGTGCAACACCCGCACGGTCCTGAAACCCTTTGCCACGACGTGTGATTCGAGGCCCCGGCGGACGACCTCGACTTCGGGAAGTTCAGGCATTGCTGACGGCGTCGGCGTCAGGGTCGACTTCGGGGCTGGCCTCCAGCGCCTGGTAGGCCGCCGCGGCGGCGTGCTGTTCGGCTTCCTTCTTCGTGCGACCGATGCCTTCGCCGTAGTCGATGCCACCCACCGTCGCGCGCGCGGTGAACTCCTTGTCGTGCTCCGGTCCGGTGGACGTCACGACGTAGGACGGGACGCCGATCCGGCGGGCCGCGGACAGTTCCTGCAGGCTGGTTTTCCAGTCCAGGCCCGCCCCGAGGCTCGCCGCGGTGTCGAGCGCGGCGCTGAACAGCCCCATCACCACGGTCTGGGCCACCTCGTGGCCGTGCTGGACATACGTTGCACCGAGCAGTGATTCGAGTCCGTCGGCCAGCAGGTTGGCCTTCTGCGCACCGCCGCTGGCCATCTCGCCGCGGCCCAGCAGCAGATAGCTGCCGAGTCCGTCAGGGGTGAGGGTGCGTGCGATCTCGGCCAGCGCCTGGGTGTTCACGACCGCGGATTTGAGCTTGGCCAGCTCGCCTTCGCTGCGGTCCGGGTAGCGGCGGAAAATCTCGGCGGTGATCACCAATCCGAGCACGGCGTCGCCCAGGAACTCCAGCCGCTCGTTGGTCGGCAGACCGCCGTTCTCGTAGGCGTAGCTGCGGTGGGTCAGTGCCACGGTCAGCAGATCGTCGGGCAACTGCACGCCCAGCGCTGCCAGCAGCGGCGCACGATCTACCGTCACGAACCGCCCTCCGACGAAGCCCCGTCGGTATCGGGGGTGTCGGGCAGCAGCGCCGACAACTTCGCCCACCGCGGGTCGATCTTGTCGTGGTGGTGGTCCGGTTCGGCGTCGAGCAGGCGTACCCCACAATCCGGGCACAGTCCCGGGCAGTCCGGGGTGCACAACGGCGAGAACGGCAGCGTCAGCCCGACCTCGTCGATGATCGACTGCTCGAGGTCGACGGCGTCATCGACGACGTGGCCGACCTCGTCCTCCTCGGTGGTGGCCTCGGTCGTGCTGTCGGGATACGCGAACAGCTCGGTGAGGTCGACGGTGACGTGCCCCGACAGCGGGTTGAGGCACCGCGAGCACTCACCGATGGTCGGCGCGGACACCGACCCCGTCACCAGCACGCCCTCGGACACCGACTGCAGTTGCAGGTCGAGGTCGATCGGCGCCCCGGCCGCGATCGCCATCAGATCCAGGCCGATCCGCTCGGGACTGGGCACGGTTTCGACGTGCGTCATCATCGACCCGGGCCGACGGCCCAATCGCGCAATGTCAATGGTCAGCGGACTCGGGCCAGGCATTGCTCAATCTTACGTCGGCGCCGATCGTCGACCGGACGCCATTCCCGCCAAGCGATTCAGCGCTGGGCGTAGTCGTGTGTGCCGGCGGCGGTACGCAGCTGGTGCCGGCCCCGGCTGACCGAGCGCAGCGTGCCCTGGAGGTGCTCCTCGAACTCGGCGAGCTTGGTGTCCACGTAGATGTCGCACTCGCCGCGCAGGCGGTCGGCCTCGGCGTGCGCCGAATCGATCATGCGGGTGGCCTCGGCGTGGGCGGTCTGAACCACCTCGGTCTCCGACACCAGGCGCTGCTGCTCCTTGATGCCTTCCTGCACGGCCTTCTCGTAGGACAGGTTGCCGCTCTCCAACAGCCGGTCCACCTCGGCCTTGGCCCGGTTGGTGCTGGCCTCGTACTCCCGCTTGGCGGTACTGGCGATCCGATTGGCCTCTTCGCGGGCCTCGACGACCATGCGCTCGCTGTGCGCACGCGCCTCGGAGACCATGCGGTCGGCCTGCGCCTTCGCGTCGGCCAACAGCCGGTCCGCTTCCGCGCGGGCGTGGTTGACCAGCGAATCCGCCTCGGCCGTGGCCGACGACACCATCGAGTCGGCGTGCTGCTTGGCCTCACGCAGCATTCCGTCGCGGGCGTCCAGGACATCCTGGGCGTCGTCCAGCTCGCCCGGGATGGCGTCCTTGATGTCGTCGAGAAGTTCCAGGACATCGCCCCGCGGCACCATGCAGCCCGCGGTCATAGGCACTCCGCGTGCCTCTTCCACGATCGCGCCGAGCTCGTCCAGCGCCTCAAATACTCGGTACACGGCAACATCCTCCAGGCGTAGTTGGTTGTTACCAGTGTGCCTGTTGTTACTCGTGTGACTCGGCTTTGCGGGCCGGTGTGTCGCGACCTATCCGGCCAGCTTGGCCTGGAGTCGCTTGTTCACGACCGGCGGCAGCAGGTCGGTGACGTCGCCGCCGAGGGCCGCGACCTCCTTGGCCAACGACGACGACACGAACGAGAATTGCGGCTTGGTCGCGACGAAGAAGGTGTCGACGCCGGCGACGTGCCGGTTCATCTGTGCCATCTGAAGCTCGTATTCGAAGTCCGTACCGGTGCGCAGACCCTTGACGATGGCCGTCAGCCCGCGCGCCCGGGCGAAGTCGACGACGAGCCCGGAACCGGCCTCGGCCCGCAGGTTCGGCAAATGCGACGTCGCCTCGCCGATCATCGCGATGCGTTCCTCCGCGGTGAACATGCCCTTCTTGTTGGGGTTCACCAGCACCGCCACCACCACCTCGTCGAACTGGGCCGCTGCCCGCTCGAAGACATCGAGGTGACCAAGGGTTATCGGATCGAAGGATCCCGGGCAGACCGCACCGCTCATAGCCCAAGACGGTACAAGGCCCGGGCAATGCCAGTGCTCAGCCTGCCCACTCCGCCATTTCCAGCCGGGTGTCGCCGTACCGCCGCTCGCGCAGCACGGTCCAGCCGTCCGGCCAGACGAGGGCCGGGCCGGACGCCGGGCGCTCGATCACCGCGACGGCACCCTCGGCCAGCCAGCCACCCGAAACGAGCTGCCCGACAACGGCTTCCACGTCGGCGGCCGGCACGTCGTAGGGCGGGTCCGCGAACACCAGGTCCACCGGCCGCGGCGCCGTCGTCGCCGTCACGCTGGACGCCGTCCCGCACCGGACGACGGCGCCGTCGACCCCGAGTTCGGCGATGTTGCGCGAGATCACCGCCGCGGCGCGCCGGTCGGCCTCCACGAACAGGGCCGACGCCGCACCGCGCGACAGTGCCTCCAGCCCGAGCGCCCCCGATCCGGCGTACAGGTCGAGCACCCGGGCCCCGTCGAAGTCCACCCGGGCCGCCAGCACGTTGAACAGCGACTCGCGGACCCGGTCCGTCGTCGGTCGAGTCCCTTTGGCGGGCACCGAGATCCGGCGGCCGCCGTGGCGGCCGCCGATGATCCGGGTCAGCTGATCACCACGAGCAGATCGCCACCTTCCACGCCCGCGGTGGGGGTGACGGCGATCCGCGCGACGGTACCGGCCTTGGGTGCGGTGATGGCCGCCTCCATCTTCATGGCCTCGATGGTGGCGATGGTCTGGCCCGCATCGACCTGGTCACCGACCGCGACGCCGACCGTGACGACACCCGCGAACGGGGCGGCGACATGGTCCGGGTTGGTGCGATCGGCCTTCTCGGCAGCCGGCACGTCCGCGGCGATGGCGCGGTCACGCACCAGCACGGGCCGCAGCTGCCCGTTGATCAGGCACAACACGGTACGCATGCCGCGCTCGTCGGGCTCGGAAACCGCTTCCAGGCCGATGAGCAGCTCGACGCCCTTCTCCAGCTGCACGCGGTGCTCTTCGCCGCGGCGCAGGCCGTAGAAGAACTGGTTGGCACTCAGCCTCGAGGTGTCGCCGTACTCCTCGCGGTGCGCCAGGAACTCCTTCGTCGGGCCGGGGAACAGCAGCCGGTTCAGGGCACCCTGGCGCACAGGGCCGGGGGTCGCCAGCTGGGCCTCGTCCTCCGCGGTCAGCTGCTGCTCGGGCCGGGCCGGGCCGCGGCCCTCCAATGCCTTGCTGCGCAACGGCTCCGGCCAGCCGCCGGGCGGGTCACCCAGCTCGCCGCGCAGGAATCCGATGACGCTGTCCGGGATGTCGTAGCGCGACGGGTCGGCCGCGAAGTCATCGGCGGTGACGTGCGCACCGACCAGCGACAGGGCCAGGTCACCGACCACCTTGCTCGACGGCGTCACCTTCACCAGGCGGCCGAGGATGCGGTCGGCACCGGCGTAGGCGTTCTCGATCTCCTCGAACTGGTCCCCCAGGCCCAGCGCGATGGCCTGCTGGCGCAGGTTGCTCAGCTGGCCACCGGGGATTTCGTGGGTGTAGACGCGGCCGGTCGGCGCCGGCAGGCCGGACTCGAACGGCGCGTAGACCCGGCGCAGCGCCTCCCAGTACGGCTCGAGGTCGCAGACCGCCTCCAGCGACAGCCCGGTGTCGTACTGCGTGTGCGCGGCCGCCGCGACGATGGACGACAGCGCGGGCTGGCTGGTGGTCCCGGCCAGCGGCGCCGAGGCACCGTCGACGGCGTCGGCGCCGGCCTGCCAGGCGGCCATGTACGTCGCCAGCTGCCCGCCCGGGGTGTCGTGCGTGTGCACGTGCACCGGCAGGTCGAAGCGAGACTTCAACGCCGACACCAGTTTTGCCGCGGCCGGCGGTCGCAGCAGGCCGGCCATGTCCTTGATGGCCAGCACGTGCGCACCGGCTTCGACGATCTCGTCGGCGAGCTTGAGCCAGTAGTCCAGCGTGTAGATCGTCTCGCCGGGATTCATCAGGTCGCCGGTGTAGGACATCGCGACTTCGGCCACCGCGGAACCGGTTTCGCGCACCGCCTCGATGGCGGGACGCATCGACGAGACGTTGTTGAGCGCGTCGAAGATCCGGAAGATGTCGATGCCGGTCGCCGTGGCCTCTTCGACGAACGCCGATGTCACCAGCTCCGGGTACGGCGTGTA
Organism: Mycobacterium toneyamaense; assembly: GCF_055384815.1. Classification (NCBI taxonomy): domain Bacteria; kingdom Bacillati; phylum Actinomycetota; class Actinomycetes; order Mycobacteriales; family Mycobacteriaceae; genus Mycobacterium; species Mycobacterium toneyamaense. The sequence continues at coordinate 2,423,075 of NZ_AP040333.1, read as the reverse complement.
GCCGACGGTGTTGCGGCCGCGCAGCAGCATCTGCAGACAGATGTTGGGCAACGCCTCACGCAGTGCGGCCAGGCGCTCCCACGGATCTTCCTTCAGAAAGCGAAGGGCCACATCGTAAGTGGCGCCACCCCAGCACTCGACCGACAGCAGCTGCGGCGTCGACCGGGCGATGTACGGGGCGATCTCCAGCAGACCCGTGGACCGCACGCGGGTGGCGAGCAGCGACTGGTGCGCGTCGCGGAAGGTGGTGTCGGTGACACCCACGGCGGGGGTGTCACGCAGCCAGCGCGCGAAGCCCTCGGGCCCCAGCTCGTCCAGCCGCTGCTTCGACCCCGCGGGCGGCGCCGCCTTCAGATCGACGGCGGGCAGCTTGTCGCGCGGGTACACCGCCGCTGGGCGCGGCCCGTGCGGCTGGTTGACCGTCACATCGGCGAGGTAGTTGAGGATCTTGGTGCCACGGTCGGCGCTGCTGCGCGCGGTCAGCAACTGCGGACGCTCGTCGATGAACGACGTCGTCACCTTGCCGGCGACGAAGTCGGGGTCGTCGAGCACTGCCTGTAGGAACGGGATGTTCGTCGAGACGCCGCGGATGCGGAACTCGGCCAGGGCCCGCTTGGCGCGCGCCACGGCCGTCGTCAAATCCCTTCCGCGGCAGGTCAATTTGACCAGCATGGAGTCGAAGTGGGCCGAGACCTCGGCACCGAGGTTGGTGCCGCCGTCGAGCCGGATGCCGGCGCCACCCGGGGTGCGGTAGGCGGTGATGCGGCCGGTGTCGGGCCGGAAGCCGTTGGCGGGATCCTCGGTGGTGATGCGGCACTGCAGCGCGGCGCCGCGGGCCTGCATGGTCTCCTGGCTCAGACCCAGCTCTTCGAGCGACGAGCCGGACGCGATACACAACTGCGACGCGACGAGGTCGACCGCGGTGATCTCCTCGGTGACGGTGTGCTCGACCTGGATGCGCGGGTTCATCTCGATGAACACGTGCTGGCCGCGCTGATCGACGAGGAACTCGACGGTGCCGGCGCACGTGTAGCCGATCTGCCGCGCGAAGGCCACGGCGTCGTTGCACATGCGCTCCCGCAGTTCGGGATCCAGGTTCGGCGCGGGCGCCAGCTCGATGACCTTCTGGTGCCGGCGCTGGACGCTGCAGTCGCGCTCGAACAGGTGCATGACGTTGCCGTGGGTGTCGGCGAGGATCTGCACCTCGATGTGCCGCGGGTTGACGACGGCCTGCTCCAGGAACACCGTCGGGTCACCGAACGCCGAATCGGCTTCGCGGGACGCCGCTTCGATGGCTTCGCGCAGGTCGGCCGGGTCGGCCACGCGGCGCATACCGCGGCCGCCACCACCGGCGACGGCCTTGACGAACAACGGGAACTGCATCTGCTCGGCGGCGGCGAGGAGGTCGTCGACCGACGACGACGGCTCCGACGAAGCCAGCACGGGCAGCCCCGCGGCGCGGGCCGATTCGATGGCGCGCGCCTTGTTGCCGGTCAGTTCGAGAATGTCGGAGCTGGGTCCGACGAATGTGATGCCCGCGGCGGCGCACGCGGCCGCCAGTTCGGGGTTCTCCGACAGGAAGCCGTAGCCCGGGTAGATCGCGTCGGCGCCGCATGCCAACGCGGTGGCGACGATGTCGTCGACGTTCAGGTACGCCCGGACCGGATGGCCTTTCTCCCCGATCTGATACGACTCGTCAGCCTTGAGCCGATGCAGCGAGTTGCGGTCTTCGAACGGGTACACCGCGACGGTCGCGATACCCAGTTCGTTGGCTGCGCGAAAGGCCCGGATCGCGATCTCACCGCGGTTGGCCACCAGGAGTTTGGAAATCACCCAGTGACCCTAGCGGTTACGGCCAGCTGAAGCACTAGATCAGCGTGGACCAATAACTCCAGAATCGATCAAGGATCAGCAGGGCGATCGCGGTGATCCACACGGCGTACAGCGGCCACCGCCACTGGTACAGGGTGTCCGCCACTTTGTTGCCAGCGGCCAAGGGCCGCAACGCAATTGACGCCACCACGATCAGCAGCGCCATGGTGACGACCCAGACCACCATGCAGTACGGGCACAGGGCGCCGATCTCGTACAGGCTCTGGTAGATCAGCCAGTGCACGAACACCGCACCCAGCAGCGTGCCACCGGCCAGACCCGCCCAGTACCACCGCGGCAGCCGCACGCCCGCGACGGCGAGCACGCCGGTCACGATCACCACGCTGAAGGCGGCGATGCCCAGGAGCGGGTTCGGGAATCCGAACAGCGAGGCCTGTTTGGTCAGCATCACCGACCCGCAGGACAGCACCGGGTTGATGCTGCACGACGGGACGTACGACGGGTTCTGCAGCTGCCGGACCTTCTCGACGGTCAGCACGAACGCGGCGACCTCGCCGATGATGCCGGCGAGGAGAATCCAGACGGCGGCGGGGCGGCTGACCGCCACCCCCACCTGCCGCTGCGACGTGTCGACGTCGGTCACTGGTGCGGTGCCGGAGCGGGCTGCGGTGCCGGGGCGCCCGGGGCCGGAGCGGCGGGGGCTGCCGGTGCGGCGGGCAGGTTCGGCAGATCGGGCGCGACGGCCTTGATCTTCTCGATCAGGCTGTTCGGGTCGCCGTTCGGGACCAGGCTGGTCTCGGTGCCGTTGATCTTGATGGTCGGGGTGCCCTGGATCTCGGCGTTGCGGGCCATGTTGTTGACCATCTCGGTGTAGACGCCGTTCTCGACGCACTTGCTGACCGGATCGTTCGGGCCGACGGCGACACCGGACTGGCGTGCGTACTCGAGCAGCTTGGCGTTGTCGGGGAACGTCGCCGCGGTCTCCTCGGGCTGGTTCTTGTACAGCGCTTCGTGGAAGCGCCGGAACGCGGCCTTGTCCTCGTCGGCGACGCAGTACGCCATGGCGCCGGCGCGCGTCGAGTACGACTTCGGGTCACCACGGCCGATGATCGAGACGATGTTGTAGTCGACGGCGATGTCGCCGTTGTCGATCAGCTTGGCGATGGTCGGGCCGTACGTCTTCTCGAAGACGCCGCAGACCGGGCAGAGGAAATCCTCGTAGATCGCGAGGGTGACCTTCGGGTCCTTGGTGCCGGGGTTGGTGACGACGTTGCTCGCCGCGATCTGGACCGCCTGCACCTTGTGCGGGTCGGCCTTGGGCTTGCCGTTCATGACGATGTACGCCACCAGTACCACCGCGAAGATGATGACAAGCGCGGTCAGCCCGCCCTTGACCACCCAGTCCCGCTTGCGGTCCGCAGCCTTCAGGTCATAGCTGGCGTTCTTCGATGACTTCGACGATTTCGACGGCACGGCGTCAAGGGTACCGACGCCGTCCCCGAACTCGGCCGGAGCCGTACCTCAGCGGGTGAGGTGTGCCCGGAACGCGGAGATGAAGTCCGCCGTCGCGACCGCGCTGTCGCCGCCGAGCGGGAAGAAGTTCGCGAAGGCGTGGACCAGGGATCCGTACCTGCGGTGGTCCACCGGCACGCCGGCGGCGGCCAGCGCCGCGGCGTAGGCGTCGCCTTCGTCGCGCAGCGGATCGAACCCACCGGTGAGCACGAGCGCGGGCGGCAGACCCGACAGATCGTCGGCCAGCAGCGGCGACACCCGCGGGTCCGCCGGATCGAGCGCCGATTCGGCGAGGTAGTTGGCCCGGAACCAGTCCATGTCGACCTTGCTCAGGAAGTAGCCGTCGGCGAACAGCACCTTCGACCGGGTGTCGCCCGCGAAATTCGTGACCGGATAGATCAGCAACTGCAGGGCAGGCAGCGGCGCGCGGTTGTTCCGGGCCAGCTGGGAGACGACGGCCGCCAGGTTGCCGCCGGCACTGTCGCCACCCACGGCGATCCTTGCCGGGTCGGCGCCCAGCCGCGCCGCGTTCTCCACACACCAGAGATAGGTGGCGTAGCAGTCGTCGGAGGCGGCCGGAGCCGGGTGCTCAGGGGCCAGCCGGTACTCGACGGAGACGACGTGCACGCCAGCGTCCCGGCTGATGAGCCGGCACAGCCCGTCATGCGACTCGATGCCGCCGACGACGAATCCGCCGCCGTGGAAGAAGACCAGCAGCGGCGCGGGCCCGGTGGTGTCGGCCCGGTAGTGGCGGGCGCGCAGGGGTTCGACCGGACCGGGAACCGTGAAGTCGGTCGTCGTCACAGCGATGGCCGGGTCGAGGTACTGCGACAACGCCAGCAGCTGAGTGCGCGAGACGTTGATGTCGCTGCTCACGACCAGGCCCCCGGCGCCGGTGGCGTTCTGCGCCGCCAGCATCAGCTGCAGGGTGGTGTCCAGGGTGTTGCCGTCGATCGTGACGCGACGCCCGCCGAGCAGCACGCGCTTCAGCCGGTCGGGAATCTTGGGGAGGACACGCAGGGCGATGCCGCCGGCCCGGGTCAGGACCGCGAGGCGCAGGCGGTTGGGCCGTCCGACCGGATGCTCGGGCCGGACGACCAGTTCGGCGTCGGTTGTCGCTGCCGACAGCTCAGCGTCGCCTGGCATGCTCATTGTCATGGCTGATCCTTCAGGTGCTCCGAGTCCAACACTGACGCTCAACGACGGTACGTCCATTCCCGTGGTGGGTCTCGGGGTGTGGCAGACACCGGCCGAGGACACCGAACGCGCCGTCAGTGCAGCATTGCACGCCGGATATCGCCATATCGACACCGCCGCGGCCTACGGCAACGAGGACGGCGTCGGCCGGGCCGTCGCCGCCTCCGGCATTCCGCGCGAGGACGTCTTCATCGTCACCAAGCTGTGGAACTCCGACCAGGGTTATGAGAAGACCCTCACCGCGTTCGACGCCAGCATGGCGCGGTTGGGGCTCGATTACCTCGACCTGTACCTGATCCACTGGCCGACGCCCGCCCAGAACCTGTTCATCGACACGTTCAAGGCTTTCGCCCACCTGCGTGACCAGGGCCGGATCCGCGCGATCGGCGTCAGCAACTTCGAGCCCCAGCACCTCAAACTGCTCATCGATGCCACCGGGATCGTGCCCGCGGTGAACCAGATCGAGCTGCATCCGCGGCTGCCGCAGGCCGAGCTGCGGGAAACACACGCCCGCTACGGCATCGCCACCGAGGCCTGGAGCCCGCTGGGCCAGGGTTCCCTGCTCGCGGACCCGATCGTCACCACCATCGCGGAGCGACACGGAAAAACGCCAGCACAGGTGCTGATTAGGTGGCATATACAGCTGGGTAATATCGTCATCCCGAAATCGGTGAACCCAGACCGGATTGCGAGCAATTTCGACGTGTTTGATTTCGAGCTGAGCGAAGCGGACATCGCGTCCATCGCGACCCTCGACAACGGCACCCGCCTGGGCCCGGATCCACGAACATTCAACTTCACAGGGTAGGTGACATGGCCTCCGCAGAGATTCCCAATGTGGCGCTCCACGACGACAACACGATCCCGGCGCTCGGTCTCGGTGTCGGCGAGCTGTCGGACGCCGACACCGAGCGCGCCGTCTCGGCCGCGCTCGAGATGGGCATCCGCCTGATCGACACCGCCGCCGTCTACGGCAACGAGGAAGCCGTCGGGCGGGCCATCGCGTCGTCGGGCATCCCGCGCGCCGAAATCTTCGTGACGACCAAGCTGGCCAACGCCGACCAGGGTTTCCAGGCCGGCCAGGATGCGTTCAAGGTCAGCCTGGACAAGCTCGGCCTGGAGTACGTGGACCTGTACATGATCCACTGGCCCGCCGGCGACATCAGCAAGTACGTGGACAGCTGGGGCGCCCTGATCAAGCTGCACAACGACGGCACCGCGAAGTCCATCGGCGTCTGCAACTTCACGGACGAGGACCTGTCCACCATCATCGACCTGAGCTACGTCAGCCCGGTGGTGAACCAGATCGAGCTGCACCCGCTGCTCAACCAGTCCGCGCTGCGCGCCGTGCACGCCGAGCGGGGCATCGTCACGCAGGCCTACAGCCCGCTGGGCGTCGGCAACCTGCTGACCCACCCGACCGTGCAGTCCATCGCCGCCGAGTACGGCAAGACCCCGGCGCAGGTGCTGATCCGGTGGAGCCTGCAGCTGGGCAACTCGGTGATCCCCCGCTCGTCGTCGCCGGAGCGCATCGCCGAGAACCTCGACGTGTTCGGCTTCGAACTCGCCGCCGAGCACATGGACAGCCTGAACGGGTTGGACGACGGCACCCGCTACCGTCCGGACCCCGCCACCTACACCGGCATCTGAGGCCGCCCAGGCGCGCATTTGACACAAAATATGGCCGTTTCCCACACCCGGGGAACGGCCATATTGATTGCCACGGCCGACGGCCGGATGCGCGAACCGGACCCGCCGGTGCTGAGTTGTCACAGATGTGTCCAAAGCGCCGCGTGTGGCCGACCATCGCGCAACACCCAGCAATTTATTTGCATTAACGATGTTTCCGATTACGTCTAGTGGGTTAATTTGATATCGGGTTTTTCCAAACCCGACGTAATCGCGCAGCATCGAAGCAGGGGGTTTCGACAAATGATTCATCAATTCGGTAGCACAGCAGAATTAACGATGCCGACAATAGCCGACATCACCCGTCGCTTGTCAATAGGCGCGGCAACAATCGGAATGGGCGCCTTGATGTTTGCATGCGCAACGGGCACAGCACAGGCTGACAAGTCACATTCCCATTCCGGGGGCGCCACGACACACAGCACCACGACCACAGCCGGCGCAGCCAAGTCGACCGCAAAGGCCGCCACCGCGCCGAAGGTGGCAGCGGCAACCAGCCCGGTGGACAGCATCGGCCAGGCGCTCAACGGCACCGTCAAGACCGTCGGCGGCGCAACCAACGGCACCGTCCAGACCGTCGGCGGCGCAACCAACGGCACCGTCCAGACCGTCGGCGGCGCAACCAACGGCACCGTCCAGACCGTCGGCGGCGCAACCAACGGCACCGTCAAGACCATCGGCGGCGCAACCAACGGCACCGTCCAGACCGTCGGCGGCGCAACCAACGGCACCGTCAAGACCATCGGCGGCGCACTCAATGGCACCATCCAGACAATCGGCGGCTTATTCGGACGCCGTTAACAGCCTCCGAACGAAAGGCAGAACAGCGAATCGGCGAAGCACCGCGCGCAATAGCGATCGGTTGCCGGAACGGCAGCATTTCTGAAACGGAACCCTGTTGCCGCGCTGCCAGCTATTTATCGCAGCCGTTAATAGGATGAATTGGATATTGGTTGCCGGGCGCGTTAGCTCGGCAACCAATATCTGCGCATTCATGTCGATCGCCACCGAATTAGCGGTATTTCCGCCTTGCGGATTGTCGGCTAACTGGTGAGTACCCGCTGTTGTGCAGCGACGGTCCGGAAGGCAACAAAAGCGCCGCGGATGGGTTCTGTTCTGTCACTGAGAATGGCTCCTAGCTCGTCGGGCAGGTGGCCGCGGCATCGCGCAGGACGGGCACCGACGGCGCGTCCACGGGCAGCCCATAGCCGCGCAACACCGCGACGTACTGCACGGCGTACTGGCACCAGAAACCATGGTTCGGCGGCATCCAGTCCGACGGCTGCTTGTCGCCTTTGTCCTGATTCGATTTCCCGGACACCGCGAGCAGATTCGCCGGGTCATTGGCGAATCGGAGCCGAAGCTCGTCGTTCCAGTCTCTGGCCCCGAGGTCCCAGGCCAGCGCGAGCGGCACGATGTGGTCGATCTGCACCGCTGCGCCGACCTGGTTGCCGCGCGTGAACGCGATGGTGTCGTTGGTGTAGGGATCGCGCAGTACCCCGGTCTTCACCGCCTGCGGGCAGCGCTTGAGCGACACGAGAGTCTTGTCAGTGAGGTCCCGGTTCAGGATGTCGTTGCGGGTGTCGCAGCCGTTGTGGCCCTCGGGCGCCGGGTTGTCGTCGGTCCAGGCCTCACCGAACGCCGCGCGCCGGTAGTTCGGATCGCGCACGCGCCGCGCGATGACGGCCACGCCCGCCAGGATGTCGGTACCGGGAGCGACGGTCGGCACGACGGCACCGTCGACGCCGTCGGCGACCGCTGCCGGTTCGTCTGCCGTACCGACCTGGATCGCGACCACCACCGCCAGTACCACTGCCGCCACCAGCCACAGCAGTCGTTTCACGCCTTGTCCAGGTACTCGACGCGGTCGGTGTCGACGAACTGGGCAGCCAGCGCGGACATGCCCGGATCATCCGGATTCTGCGCGTAGGCCGCCTGGCAGAAGGCCCGGGCCGACTCGATGACTTCCTGATGGTCGGCCAGCGACAGGAACCGCAGGTGCCCCGCCCGGCCGGACTGGTTGAGGCCCAGCACATCGCCCTCGCGACGCTCCTGCAGGTCCAGATCGGCCAGTTCGAAACCGTCGAGGGTGCCGGCGACGGCCTGCAGCCGGGCACCGGCCTTCGATCCCTCCGGCAGTTTCGTCGCGAGCAGGCACAGGCTGGCGTGCGAGCCACGACCGATACGGCCCCGCAGCTGGTGCAGCTGGCTGATGCCGAAGCGGTCCGCGTCCATCACCACCATGACCGTCGAGTTGGGCACGTCGACGCCGACCTCGATGACCGTGGTGCACACCAGCACATCGATCTGTCCGGCCCGGAAGGCCGACATGATGGCGTCCTTCTCGTCGCCGGGCAGCCGGCCGTGCATGAGCCCCAGCCTCAGTCCGTGCAGCGGCCCGGTACGCAGTTTGTCGTAGAGCTCGACGACCGTCACCGGCGGCGGACCGGCCTCTTTGTTCTCGCTCGTCTTGTCGTTCTCGTCGATCCGGGAGGCCACCACGTAGGCCTGCCGGCCCGCTTGGACCTCTTCGCGGATACGGGCCCACGCGCGGTCGAGCCACGCCGGCTTCTGGCTGACGAAGATGGTCTTGGTGTCGATCGGCTGGCGGCCCCGCGGCAACTCCCGCATGGTCGAGGTCTCCAGATCGCCGTACACGGTCAGCGCGACCGTACGCGGGATCGGGGTGGCTGTCATCACCAGCAGGTGCGGCGTCAGGCCCTCAGGAGCCTTGGCGCGCAGGCGATCTCGCTGCTCGACCCCGAACCGGTGCTGCTCGTCGACAACCACCATGCCGAGCCGGTCGAACTCCACCGCGTCCTGCAGCAGGGCGTGGGTGCCGATGACGATGCCGGCCCGCCCGCTCGACACCTCGTCGCGCACCTGCCGTTTCTGCTGTGCGGTCATGGACCCGGTGAGCAACGCCACCGACGTGGCATCGTCCGGGGCACCGAGCTGTCCCGCCATGGCCAGCGGCCCCAGAACGTCGCGAACCGACCGCGCATGTTGCACGGCAAGCACTTCCGTCGGGGCGAGCAGCGCACATTGGTATCCGGCGTCGACCATCTGCAGCATGGCGAGCAGCGAGACGATGGTCTTGCCCGAGCCCACCTCGCCCTGCAGCATCCGGTTCATGGGCCGGGACTCGGACAGCTCGGTCGACAGCACCTCGAGCACATCACGCTGACCCGCGGTCAACTCGAACGGCAACCGGTCACGCAGGGCGGCCGCCAGACCGTCGTCCCTCGGCGGCGCCGGTGGACCGGATTGCGACTGCGTGCCGTGCCGACGGGCGGCCAGCGCCCATTGCAGCCCGGCGGCTTCGTCGAAAGTCAGCCGTTCCCTGGCCTGTTCGCGGTCCGCCTCGCGCTCGCCGAGGTGGATGTCGCGCAGCGCCTGATCCTCGGAGATCAGGCCCCGCTGCGCGCGGATGGATTCCGGCAGCGGGTCGGATACCGGGTCCAGCACCGCGAGCACCTGCAGGATGCACGCGTAGATGTCCCAGCTCTGCACCTTGGCGCACGCCGAGTAGATCGGGAAGAACTCCCGCTCGAACGCCGACATCTGCAGTTCGCCGTGCATCTTCTCGGAGGCGTCGGCGATCTTCTTCAGCGCCGGCGACCCGAACGTGCGGCCCCCGGCGGAACCGAGGACCAGGTGCGCGGGATGCGTCAGTTGCATTGTGCGCCCATAGAATCCGACGACACCAGACAGCATCACCCGAGTGCCCTCGACGAGCGATTTCTTGAGGAACTTGGCGTTGAAGAAGGTCGCGGTGACCTTCGGATTGCGATTGCCGAGGGTGACCACCAGGTATTCGCGCTTGGGCGCCCGGTTGGTCCAGCGCGTCTCCGCCTTGGTGATGACGTCGACGAACGTGACGTGGTCGCCTTCCTCCGGTAGCTCGGTGTCTTCACCGAGCACCGTCATGCCTTGGCTGTACTTGCGCGGATAGTGCCGCAACAGATCGTTGACGGTGCGGATACCGAAGAATTCTTCCAGCGGCGCAGCCGATTTCGCGCCCAATACGTGCACCAGGGAGTCGGTCAGCGCGACCACCGCTACTCCACCCCGATCAGTAGTGCGTCGCCGCGGTGACCGGTGTGATAGGTCACCAACTCGGCCGCCAGGTGCTCCTGGCGCACGTGCTCGGCGAGCGCGGCCCCCACTTCGGCGTCGACGCCCGCACCGGTCAGCACCGTCACCAGTTCTCCGCCCGACGACAGCAGCAGGTCGATCAGCCCGCTGGCGGCACTGACCAGGTCGTGCCCGACGATCAGCACCTCGTCGCCGGCGATGCCCAGTCCGTCACCCGGACGGCACCGGCCGGCCCAGGTCAGCGCCGCCTCGGTGGCGATTCGTACCGATCCGTGCCGGGCGCCCGCTGCGGCGCGCGCCATGGTGTAACCGTCGTCGACGGCCTGCCGGGTGGCGTCGTGCACCGCCAGTGCCGCCAATCCCTGCACCATGGATCCGGCCGGTACCGGTACCACGTCCATGCCCCAGCTGATGGCCGTGGCGCAGCCGGCCACCAGTTCCTCGGCGGCCAGAAAACCGTTGGGCAGCACCATGATCTGCGCGGCGCCGGTGCCGACCAGCCCGGCGAGGAACTGCTGCGCGCTGACCGGCTGACCGTCGACGGGCCGCAACACGTGCGCACCCTCGCCGCCGAACAACTCCCCCGCCCCGTCGCCGTCGACGATCGCCAGCACGGCGCGGTCCCGGCTCCAGCCGCCCGACGGCCGGGCCCCGGCGGCCCCGATCAGCGCGGTGACCTGAATCCTGCTGACGGTACCCAGGTCGAGGGCCGCCTCGATCGCGGCGCCGGCGTCGTCGGCGTGCACGTGCACGCTGTAGTGGGCACCGGCGCTCGCGGCGGCGATGGCAACCGATTCACCGAGCCGCAGCAGGCGGGCGCGCAACACCTCGACGTTGTCCGGGGCGCAGTCGCCCAGCAGGTACATCACCTCGAATTGTGGTGCCGCGCCATTGATTTCGTGATGATCGTGTTGGCCGTGGTGGCCGTGCTCGGGCCGAGGATGCCCCGGCTGGTACTGCGGCCGGGGCGCCGAGCCGCCGGACAGCGTCGCGGTCAGCGCGTCGAGCAGGACCAGCAGACCGCGCCCACCGGCGTCGACGACACCCGCCTCCGCGAGCACGTCGAGCTGGTCGGTGGTCCGCTCGAGCGCTGCCGCGGCGGCGTCCGCGACCGTCGCCGCGATGGTCGCGAGGTCCGTCAGGCCGTCGTGCTTCTCGGCCTCCAATGCGGCCGCCTGCAGCACCGAGACGATGGTCCCGGGCACGGTCTGCCCGACCGACGCGACCGCCAGCACCTGGGCGTGATGCAGGGCCGCGGTGAATTCCGGCGCCGTGATCTCGCCGCATTCTCTGTCCTCGCCGCGCTGCAACGCGGCCTCGGCGACCACGTCGGCCACGCCGCGCAGGATCTGCGACAGGATGACGCCCGAGTTGCCCCGGGCGCCGTGCAGCGCACCCGCCGACAACGCGGCCGACACCGCCACCACGTCGTTGCCCGCCGCCTTCACGGCCTCGTCGGCCTGGGCGGCGGCGGCGCGCATGGTGAACAACATGTTGGTGCCGGTGTCGGAGTCGGCGACGGGATAGACGTTCAGCCGATTGATCTCGTCGGTGTGGGCGATCAGGTGCAGGACCGCGGTGTGCGCCCAGTCACGTAAGGCGATCCCATCCAGCGGACGGGGTGTGCGACCCACGCCAGCTGACATGTGACCTCCATCGCGTCCGCCCTCGACCCTCAGTGCCCCGCCAGCCTAGCCACAGGCCCCGACAAATCTCCTGACCAACTCCCATGGAACAGCGGCCGCCAAACCCATTTTGGTGATCGTCGGGCGGCCCGGTATCCTGGTCAGGTTGTCTGTTCGCGCCGCACAACGCTGCGGCCGTCGGACTCAGACCCCAAGTACTGATTTTCGAGGAGTTCTTCATGGCCGCCGTGTGCGACATCTGCGGAAAGGGACCGGGCTTCGGTATGTCCGTCTCGCACTCCCACCGTCGGACCAACCGCCGCTGGGATCCGAACATCCAGACCGTGCGTGCCGTGGACCGTCCGGGCGGCAACCGCAAGCGCGTCAACGCCTGCACCTCCTGCCTCAAGGCCGGCAAGGTCACCCGCGGCTAGTTTCGGCTACCGCCGGGCGGATTGCTTCCGCCTGACAACTGAAAGCTTCACACGAAAGCGCTGCACGTACTCCGTGCAGCGCTTTCGTGTGTCTTCGGGCCAAGTTCGCGGCCCGCGAGCGGCCGGATAGTGCACACCAAAACCGGCGTGTCGCCGTACAAACACGGTCGCTCGCGGGAGGTGTACCTAGGGCAGGCGCCAGTCGATGGGTTCCGCGCCCAAACCCGTCAGCAGCTCGTTGGCCCGGCTGAAGGGCCGGGACCCGAAGAAACCGCGCGACGCCGACAACGGTGACGGGTGCACCGATTCGATGCTCGCGCAGCGTTCGCCGGTGAGCATGGGCTTGAGGGTCTGCGCGTCGCGGCCCCACAACACCGCCACCAGCGGCTGCGGCCGCGCGATCAGGGCGTTGATCGCGCACTCGGTGACGGCTTCCCAGCCTTTCCCGCGGTGCGACGCGGGATTGCCCGGCCGGACCGTCAGCACCCTGTTCAGCATCATGACGCCCTGCTTCGACCACGGGCTCAGGTCACCGCAACTGGGAGGCTCGTAACCCAGGTCCGCGGTGTACTCGGTGAAGATGTTGGACAGACTGCGCGGCAGCGGCCGCACGTCGGGCGCCACCGAGAAACTCAGCCCGACGGCGTGCCCGGGGGTCGGGTAGGGGTCCTGGCCGACGATCAGCACCCGCACCTCGTCGAAGGGGAAGGTGAAGGCGCGCAACACATTCTCCCCCGCCGGCAGATAGCCGTGACCGGCCGCGTTCTCGGCGCGCAGGAATTCACCCATCGCGGTGATCTGCGGGGCGACGGGTGCCAGGGCCGTGGCCCAGCCGGGGTCGATCAGGTCGTGCAGGGGTCGGGCGCTCACGCCAGTACCTTACTGACCGAACGATTCCCATCCGCCGGCTCCATGCCATGACGCGCCGTCGACCGTCACGCGCGGTTCGCCGGGCCCGACGGTTCCGATCGCCCGCCACCCCGCCGGCAGTGCGCCACCGAAAGTGCCGACCAGCACGTGGTCCTCACCGCCGCCGAGCACCCAGTCACGGGCGTCGCCACCGACCATCGCGGCCGCCGGCGTCAGCGTCGCCACGTCGACCTCGAGCGCGGCCATGGACAGGTCTACGGCGACGCCGGAGGCCGACGCGATGTGGCCGAGGTCGGCGACCAGCCCGTCGGACACGTCCGTCAACGCGGTCGCGCCTGCCACCGCGGCGGCCGCCCCCTGTCCGTACGCCACGTGCGGCACCAGATGCCGTCGGCGCAACTCGTCGAACTCGTGGATGCCTTTGCGCCACAAGGTATATCCGGCACCCGACCAGCCGAGGTCACCGATCACCGCGACGGTGTCCCCCGGTTGCGCACCGGACAGCAGCACGGGCGCGCGGCCACCCAGGTCGCCCAGCACCGTCACCGAGACCACCCACTGCGGTGCGGCCACCAGGTCACCGCCCACGATTCCGGCACCGAATTTCGTTGCCTCCGACCACATTCCGTCAGACAACCGCTGCGCGTCGGCGGCCTCGGTGTCCACCGGCGCCCCGAAGCCGACGACGAACGCGTAGGCCCGGCCGCCCATGGCCTCGATGTCCGCGGCGTTCTGCGCAATTGCCTTGCGGCCCACATCATGCGGTGTGGACCAGTCCAGCCGGAAATGCCGGCCCTCGACCAGCATGTCGGTCGACACCACGACCCGGCCGTCGGCGGCCGTCAGCAGCGCGGCGTCGTCACCCGGGCCGACGACGACCTCGGCGGGCTGGGTGCGGCGAGCGGTTATCCGCCCGATCACCGCGAACTCACCGAGCCCCGCCAGGGTCTCCCGGGATTCCGCGCTGCTCATGGTGGTGGAGTCTATGGCGCACGACCGCCGTCGGCCGCCCGGGGCGACGGGCGCTCTAGAGTTGCCGTCATGACCGAACCCGGCGACCACAGCGCCCTGGCCGGCGATCTCGATGGGCCGCCCCGCGGCGCCATCATCGCGGCTGTCGTCGTGGCGGTCGCCGCGATCGTCGGTCTGCTCGCGTATGCGGCACTGCGGCAGGCGCCCGCGGACAAGCCCGTTGCGCTCCCGCTCGCCGGCGCGCCGGCGCCGCAGGCCGACAGCGACCAGTGCCGGGCACTCCTCGCGGCGTTGCCCGACACCATGGGCGATTTCCGGCGGGCGACGCTCGCGGACCCCGCCCCGCCCGGCGCCGCCGCGTGGCTGGGCCCGACCGGCATCGACACGGTGGTGCTGCGCTGCGGTGTCGAGCGGCCCGACGATTTCGTGGTCGGCGCCCCGCTGCAGATGGTGAATGCGGTGTCGTGGTTCGAGGCCAGCGGAGCGGGTGCCAGCACCTGGTATGCCGTCGACCACGGCACGCCTGCCACCTACGTCGCGCTGACCCTGCCGCAGGGCTCCGGCCCGACACCGATCCAGACCATCTCCGAGCTCATCGAGAAGGTGATGCCGCCCCGGCCGCTGGACCCGGCACCGGCCCGCTAGCGCAGCCCGGTCCCCCGCCCGACCGCGGTATCGACCATGACACTGAGCAGGGTGGCGTAGTCGACACCACTGGCCGCCCACATCTGCGGGTACATCGAGATGGTGGTGAAGCCGGGCATGGTGTTGATCTCGTTGATCACCGGCCCGTTCTCGGTGAGGAAGAAGTCGACGCGCGCCAGGCCCTGGCAGTCGAGCGCCTTGAACGCGCGGATGGCCAATTGCCTGATCTCGTCTGCGGTTTCGTCGTCGACCTTGGCGGGCACGTCGAGTTCGGCGGCGTCCTCGAGGTACTTGGTGGCGAAGTCGTAGAACCCGCCACCCACGCGAATCTCACCCAGCTCACTGGCCGCGATCCGGCCGTCCGGGTACTCCAGCACGCCGCATTCCACTTCGCGGCCCGGCATCGCGGCTTCCACGATCACCTTCGGATCATGTTGGCGCGCATAGGCGATGGCCTGATCCAGCTCGTCCCACGACGCGACCCGGCTGACGCCGATGGAGGATCCACCGCGGGCCGGCTTCACGAACACCGGCAGCCCCAAACGTTCCCGGTCGTCGAGGCTCAGCGTCGCGTCGCGCGGCCGCAGCACCACCTGGTCGCCGATCGGCAGGCCGTCGGCGGCCAGCAGCTTCTTGGTGAATTCCTTGTCCATCCCGGCCGCGCTGGCCAGCACACCCGCGCCGACGTACGGCACCCCGGCCAGCTCCAGCAGGCCCTGGATGGTGCCGTCCTCGCCGTACGGGCCGTGCAGTACCGGGAAGACGACGTCGACGGCCGTCAGCACCTGCGCGACGCCGTCCTGCAGGGACAGCAGTTCGCCGCGGCGGTTCGGATCGGCGGCCAGCGTCAGAGCGGTTCCGGACGCCTCGGTGACACCCGGCAGCTGCCCGTCGGTGATGGCGAGGGTCTCCGGACGACCGTCGCCCAGCACCCAGGAACCCTCCGGGGTGATGCCGACGGCGACGACCTCGTAGCGGGCCGGGTCCAGGTTGCGCAGGATGCTCCCGGCCGAAACGCAGGAGATGGCGTGCTCTGAGCTGCGTCCGCCGTAAACGACGGCGACCCGGGTACGGCCGGCGGCTGCTGAGGATTGAGGGGCAGTCACAATCTGGAGAGGCTACCTGGCTACCCCAGCGCACCCGTGATGTCGGCCAGTAGGTCGTCGGTGTCCTCGATCCCGAGCGATATCCGCGCAAAACCCGGCTCCACCGCATCGCCCCAGCGTGCGCGCCTGTCGACCGAGGTGTGGATACCGCCGAAACTGGTCGCGGCAACCAGCAGCTGACTGCGGTTCACCAGCTCCCGGACGGCGGCGGCGTCGGCCAGCTCGATCGCGATGAGGCCGCCGAAACGTCGCATCTGATCGCGGGCGACGGGGTGCGCCGGGTCGGTCGGCAGGCCCGGATAACGCACGGTCCGCACGGCGGGGTGGGCGTCGAGCGTCATCGCCAGCGCCAGCGCGTTGCCGCACTGCCGCTCGAACCGCAGACCGGCGGTGCCGAGGCTGCGCAGCGCCAGCCAGGCCTCGAAGTGGCCGAGGATCGCGCCGGCCAGCAGACGGTCCCGTTCGATGGCAGCCATGAGGTCGCGATGGCACCCGGCGACGTAGCCGGCCAGCAGGTCGCTGTGCCCGGACAGCCCCTTCGTCGCGCTGGCCACCACCAGGTCCGCGCCGAGCGACAGCGGCCGCTGCCCCAGCGGGGTCGCGGCGGTGTTGTCCACCATGAGGGTCGCGCCGCGCGAGCGGCAGATCGTGGACAACCGGTGCAGGTCGACGACATCCAGCGTCGGGTTGACGGGAGATTCGGCGAGCACGACGTCGGCGCCCGCGGCGGCGTCGTACATCTGCGCGGCGGTCGCCTCGATCACCGTGACGCCACGGGCCGCGAGATGCTCGGCCGCGTATCGGCGCACCTGGTAGTAGCCGTCGGCGGGGACCACGAGCGTGGTGCCGGGGATTGCCAGCACCCGCAGCGCGGACGATATCGCGGCCATCCCCGAGGAGAACGTCAGCGCCGAGGTGGCGCCCTCCAGCTCGGCCAGGGCCGATTCCAGTTGACGCCAGGCCGGATTGGAGTTGCGGCCGTAGAAGTCCAGACCGTCCGATTCATCGTCGGACAGGTGATACGCCGCCACCGGAACCGGGGGCGGCGCCACCGGCAGCCCTGGAACCCGTTGCGACGCAGTCGCTTTGACGGTACGGGTGGAGTCGCCGAGCTGGCCGTCCACGGCCCTACTCCGGCTTGGTGCTGCGGCCGAGCAACAACGCGAACGCCTGGTCCACCGACAAACCCTTGTGGCACACCCGGTTCACCGCGTCGGTCAGCGGCATCTCGACGTCGTAACTCTCGGCCAGCGCCAGCACCGACTGGCAGGACGTGACGCCCTCGGCGACCTTGCCGCTGGCCGCGGCCGTCGCCGACTCCATGGTGCCGCCGCGCGCCAGGCGCTCGCCGAAGCTGCGGTTGCGGGACTGCGGCGAGGTGCAGGTGGCGACCAGATCACCGACGCCGGCCAGTCCGGCCAGCGTTACGCCCTTGGCGCCGAGCGCGATTCCCAATCGCATGATCTCGGCCAGCCCGCGGGTGATGATCGCGGCGGCCGTGTTCTCGCCGAACCCGGCGCCCGCCGCCATCCCGCAGGCCAGCGCGATGACGTTCTTGCAGGCCCCGCCCACTTCGGCGCCGATCACGTCGGCGCTGGTGTACGGCCGGAAGTAGCCGGTGGCGAAGGCGCGCTGCAACGCGACCGCACGTCCCGAATCGGTGCACGCGATCAGCGTGGCGGCCGGCTGCTCGTCGACCACTTCGCTGGCCAGGTTGGGTCCGCTGAGGACGGCGACCCGGCTCGGGTCGGCACCCGTGACCTGGACGATTACCTGGCTCATGCGCAACAGGTTGTCGAGCTCGATGCCCTTGGCCACGCTGACGAGCGTGGTGTCGTCACCGAGGTATCCGGTCCAGGCGGTCAGATTGGTGCGCAGCGTCTGGGACGGCACCGCAAGCAGCACGGTGCAGGCGCCCGTCAGCGCCTCGGCGGGATCCGCCGTCGCCTTGATGGACGCCGGCAGCGTCCGGTCACCGAGATACTTCGAGTTCCGGTGGGTCTCGTTGATCTCGCGCGCCACCTCCGCGCTGCGCGCCCACAACGTCACATTGTTGCCCGCGTCCGCCAGGACTTTAGCCAGTGCCGTCCCCCACGCGCCGGCACCCATCACCGCTGCCTCCACCACGCGTCAACAGTAGCCCCGCCGGCCCTTTGGCAGTATGGCGGTCATGAGCGGCGACCCGAGGGTGCAGACGGCCGGCGATGGCGCCGGTGTCGGGTTGATCATCGCGGTGAAACGGCTGGCCGCGGCCAAGACCCGACTGGCCCCGGTTTTCGCCGGCGATCTGCGCGAGCAGGTGGTGCTCGCGATGCTGCTCGACACCATCACCGCGGCCCTGGCCGTGCCGGCCGTCGGCTCGGTGACCGTCGTCACGCCCGACCCGGACGCCGCCGCCGCGGTGCGCGAACTCGGTGCCGGCGTGCTGCTGGACCCCACGCCGGCCGGACACCCCGATCCGTTGAATCACGCACTCGCCGCCACCGAGCGCGTGCTGCGGGACCGGGTGACGAACGTCGCGGTGTTGCAAGGTGACCTGCCCGCGCTGCGCACCGCGGAATTGGCCGACGCGATCGCCGGCGCCAGTCGGCATGCCCGCAGTTTCATCGCCGACCGGCACCGGACCGGCACCGCGGCACTGTTCGCCTTCGGTGCCCCACTCGTTCCCGAGTTCGGCGCCGATTCCGCACGGCGCCATGCCGATTCGGGCGCGGTGGAACTGCCGGGTGACTGGCCGGGCCTGCGCTGTGACATCGACACCCCGGACGACCTCGAGACGGCGCGCCGGCTCGGTGTCGGCCCGGCCACGACGCGGATCGTCGGCTGACCACCGGCGTTCACCAACCATGTGGCCTGCACCCAGCAGATAGGGAATGATCGTCGGGGTGACCGAAGCCGACACCCGTTCAGCACACACCGACCGCACACCCGTCGACTCGGACCCGGAGACACTGCCCGCTGCCACCGCGGATCCGACGGACGGCGCGCTACCCGATGACCGGTACCTCAACCGCGAGCTGAGCTGGCTGGACTTCAACGCCCGGGTGTTGGCGCTCGCCGCCGACCGGTCGCTGCCGTTGTTGGAGCAGGCCAAGTTCCTGGCGATCTTCGCCTCGAATCTCGATGAGTTCTACATGGTCCGGGTGGCCGGGCTGAAGCGCCGTGACGAGACCGGGCTCTCGGTCCGGTCGGCGGACGGGCTGTCGCCGCGCGAGCAACTGCGCCGGATCGGTGAACGCACCCAGCAGATCTCGACCCGACACGCCACGGTGTTCGGAGAGGTGGTGCGCCCGGCACTGGCCGAGCAGGGCATCACGATCGTCAACTGGAGCGAGCTGGACGAGCACGAGCAGTCCAAGCTCTCCACGTATTTCCACGATCAGGTGTTCCCGGTGCTGACGCCGCTGGCCGTCGACCCCGCGCACCCCTTCCCCTTCGTGAGCGGCCTGAGCATCAACCTCGCCATCACCGTGCGCAATCCCGACGACGGCACCCAGCACTTCGCCCGAATCAAGGTGCCGGACAACGTCGATCGGTTCGTGGAGCTGCCCGAGCCGGGCACGACGGGCGACGGCGTGAAGTCGCGCGTGCGGTTCCTGCCGATGGAAGAACTCATCGCGGCGTTCCTGCCGGTGCTGTTCCCCGGGCTGGACATCGTCGAGCACCACGCGTTCCGGATCACCCGCAACGCCGACTTCGAAGTCGAAGAAGATCGCGACGAGGATCTGCTGCAGGCGCTGGAACGCGAGCTGGCGCGCAGGCGGTTCGGCTCACCGGTTCGGCTCGAAGTCGCCACCGACATGACCGAGAACATGCTCGACCTGCTGCTGCGCGAGCTCGACGTGCACCCCGGCGACGTGATCGAAGTTCCTGGACTGCTGGACCTTTCGTCACTGTGGCAGATCTACGGCGTCGACCGGCCCGACCTGAAGGACCGGCCGTTCGTGCCGGCCACGCCCCCGGCGTTCGGCGAGCGGGAGACACCGAAGAGTATCTTCTCGACGCTCCGCGACGGCGACGTCCTGGTGCACCACCCGTACGACTCGTTCTCCACCACGGTGCAGCGTTTCATCGAGCAGGCCGCCGCCGACCCGAATGTGTTGGCCATCAAGCAGACGCTGTACCGCACCTCGGGTGACTCCCCCATCGTCAACGCCCTGATCGACGCCGCCGAGGCCGGCAAGCAGGTGGTGGCGCTGGTGGAGATCAAGGCCCGGTTCGACGAGCAGGCCAACATCAAGTGGGCCCGCGCGCTGGAGCAGGCGGGCGTGCACGTGGTGTACGGGCTCATCGGGCTCAAGACCCATTGCAAGACGGCGTTGGTGGTGCGTCGCGAAGGTTCGACCATCCGCCGCTATTGCCATGTGGGCACGGGCAACTACAACCCGAAAACCGCACGCCTGTACGAAGACGTCGGCCTGCTGACGGCCTCGCCGGAGATCGGCGCCGACCTCACCGACCTGTTCAACTCGCTGACCGGCTACTCACGCAAGGTGTCGTACCGCAACCTGCTGGTCGCTCCGCACAGCGTGCGGCGCGGCATCATCGAGCGCATCGAGCGCGAGATCGAGGCCAAGCGGGCCGGCGGCGACGGCCGGATCCGGATGAAGATGAACGCCCTGGTCGACGAACAGGTCATCGATGCGCTGTATCGGGCGTCGCAGGCCGGGGTGCGGGTCGAGGTCGTGGTCCGGGGTATCTGCGCGCTGCGTCCGGGCGCCGAGGGATTCTCCGAGAACATCGTCGTGCGCTCGATTCTCGGCCGCTTCCTTGAACATTCACGCGTTATTCACTTCAACGCCATCAATGAATTCTGGATCGGCAGCGCCGACATGATGCATCGTAATCTCGACCGACGCGTCGAGGTGATGGCGCAGGTGAAGGACCCGAGACTGACCGAGGAGCTGAGCGGGGTGTTCGATTCCGCGATGGATCCGGCCACCCGTTGCTGGGAGCTGGGTCCGGACGGACACTGGACCGCGCTGCCGCGCGAAGGCGAGAAGGTCCGGGATCACCAGGTGTCGATCATGGAGCGGCATCGCACGCCGTAGTTTTCGCCCGGCAGCAACGCACCGCGAAAACCTGATCCCGACAACCACATCCAGGAGCACAGGTGCCGAACAAGACGGCGCATGACACCCGCGCGACGCCGGTGCTGGCAGCGGGGGCGGTGTTGTGGCGCCCCGGCGAATCCGGCGCGCCACTGATCGCCGTCGTCCACCGACCGCGCTACGACGACTGGTCTCTGCCCAAGGGCAAGGTGGATCCCGGTGAAACCGAACCGGTTACCGCCGTACGGGAAATCCTGGAAGAGACCGGGTACGAGTCGGTGCTGGGCCGCCGGCTGGCCTCCGTCAGCTATCCGCTGGAGTACGGCACCAAGAAGGTTCGCTACTGGGCGGCCCGCACGACCGGCGGCGGGTTCAGCCCCAATGCCGAGGTCGACAAGCTCGACTGGCTGCCGGTGGCCGAGGCCATGCTCCGGCTGCAATATCCGCATGACCGACAAGTTCTGCGGCGCTTCACCCGTCGGCCCGCCGATACCCGCACCGTGCTGATCGTCCGGCACGCAACCGCGGGCCGCAAGGCTCGGTACAAGGGCGACGACCGGCTGCGGCCGCTCGACAAGAAAGGCCGGGCACAGGCGGAATCGCTTGTCGGCCAACTGCTCGCTTTCGGTGCCACCGAGGTCCACGCGGCGTCACGCACCCGGTGTCACCAGACCGTGGAACCGCTGGCGCAGGAGCTCGGTGTCCGGGTACGGGATGAACCGACGCTGACCGAAGAGGCCTTCGCGGGCGACGCCGACGCGGCCCGCAAGCGGGTGCTGAAGATCGCCGCAAAGGCAGATGACGAAACGGTCCCCGTCATCTGCACGCAGGGCAAGGTGATCCCGGATCTGATCTCGTGGTGGTGCGAGCGCAGCGGCATCCGGCCCGACAAATCGCGTAATCGCAAGGGCAGCATGTGGGTGATGTCACTGCACGGTGACGCGCTCGTCGCCGCGGATCACATCGGCAGCCCACTGCCGACGAAGCGCTGACACTCCACACACAGACACGCCGTGGATCGGTTGATCCACGGCGTGTCCGAGTCGGACCTATCGGATAGGGCTTAGCGGCGGCCCTTCTTGGCGGGAGCAGCCTTCTTGGCCGGTGCGGCCTTCTTGGCGGGAGCGGCCTTCTTGGCCGGAGCCGCAGCCTTCTTCGCCGGTGCGGCCTTCTTGGCGGGAGCGGCCTTCTTGGCCGGAGCCGCAGCCTTCTTCGCCGGAGCGGCCTTCTTGGCGGGAGCGGCCTTCTTGGCCGGAGCCGCAGCCTTCTTCGCCGGAGCGGCCTTCTTGGCCGGAGCGGCCTTCTTGGCCGGAGCCTTGGTGGCGGCGGCCTTCTTGGCGGGAGCGGCCTTCTTGGCCGGGGCGGCCTTCTTGGCAGCGCCACGCTTGGCCGGAGCTGCGGTGGCGCCGCGCTTCACGGCGGGGCCGTCAGCCGAAAGACGCTGCAGGCCAGCGACAACGGCCTTGAACTGAGCGCCCGGGCGGAAAGCCGGAACCGACGTCGGCTTCACCTTGACGGTCTCACCGGTGCGCGGGTTGCGCGCGACGCGGGCGGCGCGGCGACGCTGCTCGAAGACGCCGAAGCCGGTGATGGTGACGCTCTCACCCTTGTGCACGGCGCGGACGATGGTGTCCACGATGTGCTCGACGGCCGCGGTGGCCTGACGACGATCGGTGCCCAACTTCTCTGTCAGGGCATCGATGAGTTCTGCTTTGTTCATCCAAAACCTCCGATTTCAGTGGCCCTGGGTGGACCGACTAATGCACACGGTAAACCCAGTACCCGCCGATTTCCAAGAGCCACGCCCGGTTTCGGGCATAGCTATGACGAAATTCGGCAATCCGGTTGGCCCACTTGGGAGGTGGTTGAGAGGTTTCGAAACGTGGTTGCGGGGGCAGGGATTCGAGCTGCGCCCGAGTGCCGAAATTGCTCCGCAGGCCCTCCGCCGGGGCCTGCGGAGCCCCTTGGTCAGGCCGGCAGAGTGCGCGGTTTGTAGCTCGGCCGACGCTGCTCGAAGGCCTCGATCTCGTCGCGTTTCCGCAGCGTAAGGCCTATATCGTCAAGACCTTCGAGCAGCCGCCATGCGGTGTAATCGTCAATCTTGAAGGGCAGCACGACCGTTCCCGCGGTCAAATTCCGATCTTGAAGATTCACAGTGATTTCCAGCCCCGGGTTCTGCTCGATCAGCTTCCAGAGCAGTTCGACATCGTCCTGTGCGACCTCCGCGGCGAGCAATCCGGCCTTGCCAGAATTTCCCCGAAAAATATCTGCGAAGCGCGACGAGATGACGACCCGGAATCCGTAATCCATCAATGCCCACACCGCGTGTTCGCGCGACGAGCCGGTGCCGAAATCGGGTCCGGCGACCAGAACCGAGCCGCGGTCGAACGGCGGGAGGTTGAGGATGAACGACGGATCGGTCCGCCAGCCGGCGAACAGTCCGTCCTCGAAACCCGTTCGGGTGACCCGCTTCAGGTACACCGCGGGGATGATCTGGTCGGTGTCGACATTGGACCGGCGCAGCGGAACGCCGATTCCGGTGTGGGTGTGGAAAGCCTCCATTACAGTGCGCTCCTAGCTCAGATCAGCGGGTGAGGACAGGGTTCCGCGCACCGCGGTGGCGGCGGCGACAGCGGGAGACACCAGGTGGGTGCGGCCGCCCTTGCCTTGGCGGCCTTCGAAATTCCGGTTGGATGTCGAGGCGCTGCGCTCCCCCGGAGCCAGCTGATCGGGGTTCATGCCCAGGCACATCGAACATCCGGCCTGCCGCCATTCGGCGCCGGCGGCGGTGAAAACCTCGCCCAGACCCTCGGATTCGGCCTGTGCGCGCACCGCCATCGATCCGGGCACCACCAGCATCCGCACGCCATCGGCGACCTTGCGGCCACGCAGCACGTCGGCCACCACTCGCAGATCCTCGATCCGGCCGTTGGTGCAGGACCCGACGAACACGGTGTCCACCGCGATATCCCGCATGGGCGTATTGGCCCGAAGGTCCATGTAGGCCAACGCCTTTTCGGCGGCCAGCCGGTCGCCTTCATCGAACATCTGTTCTGGGTCAGGGACATTCGCGGACAGCGGCACGCCCTGCCCGGGGTTGGTACCCCAGGTGACGAACGGGCTCAGGGTGGCCGCGTCGACGTGCACCTCGGTGTCGAATTCGGCACCCTCGTCAGTACGTAACGCCGTCCAGGCCGCCACGGCCGCGTCCCAATCCGCCCCCTGCGGCGCATGCGGACGGCCCTTGAGGAACTCGAACGTCGTCTCGTCGGGCGCCACCATGCCGGCGCGGGCGCCCGCTTCGATGCTCATGTTGCAGATCGTCATGCGGCCTTCCATCGACAGCGATTCGATGGCACTGCCGCGGTATTCGATGACGTGACCCTGACCGCCGCCCGTACCGATCTTGGCGATCACCGCGAGAATGATGTCCTTGGCACTGACACCCGGCGGCAGTTCGCCGTCGACATTGACCGCCATGGTCTTGAACGGCTTGAGCGGCAACGTCTGGGTCGCCAGCACATGCTCGACCTCGGACGTGCCGATGCCCATCGCGATCGCGCCGAAGGCACCGTGCGTCGAGGTGTGGCTGTCACCACACACCACCGTCATACCGGGCTGGGTCAGACCCAGCTGCGGTCCGATGATGTGCACGATGCCCTGCTGCGCGTCACCCATCGGGTGCAGGCGGATGCCGAATTCCGCACAGTTGCGCCGCAGCGTCTCAACCTGAGTGCGGGACACGGGATCCGCGATCGGCTTGTCGATGTCGATCGTGGGGACGTTGTGGTCCTCGGTCGCGATGGTGAGGTCGGGGCGATGGACGGGACGACCGGCCAGGCGCAGGCCGTCGAATGCCTGCGGGCTGGTGACCTCGTGCACCAGATGAAGATCTATATAGATGAGATCGGGTTCGCGGGCGGCACCTTCACCGGCACCCTCGACCACCACATGGTCCGCCCAGACCTTCTCCGCCATGGTGCGTGGCTTGTTCGTCATGACTGTGCAGTTCCTTCCGCGATACCCGGGAGGGCTGACCTACCATCCCACAATGCGAGACGTTAGTATCTCCCTGTGAGACAGGATAGCGGCATCGGCGTCCTCGACAAAGCGGTGGGTGTGCTGCATTCAGTGGCCGAGTCACCGTGTGGACTGGCCGAACTGTGCACCCGCACCGGGCTGCCCCGGGCGACCGCCCACCGACTGGCGGCAGGCCTCGAGGTCCACCGACTTCTGGCCCGCGACAACGAGGGACGGTGGCGGCTCGGCCCGGCACTGACCGAACTGGCCGGGCAGGTCAACGATCCGCTGCTGAGCGCGGCGGGCGCGGTGCTCCCCCGGCTGCGCGAGATCACCGGCGAGAGCGTGCAGCTCTACCGCCGGGAAGGCATGGCCCGGGTGTGCGTCATGGCCCTCGAACCACCGTCGGGCCTGCGCGACACCGTGCCGGTCGGCAGCCGGCTGCCCATGACCGCCGGCTCCGGTGCCAAAGTCCTGCTGGCGTACAGCGATCCCGCGACGCAGCAGGCGGTGCTGCCGACGGCGAAGTTCACCGACCGGGTACTGGCGGAGGTCCGCCGGCGCGGTTGGGCACAGAGCGCCGCCGAGCGCGAGCCCGGCGTGGCCAGCGTCTCGGCACCGGTGCGGGACAACCGCGGTGCGGTGATCGCAGCGGTGTCGGTGTCGGGGCCGATCGACCGGATGGGCCGCCGCCCCGGCGTGCGCTGGGCGAGCGATCTGCTGGCCGCGGCCGAAGCGCTCACCCGCCGCCTGTGAGACGAACCAGCAAACCTTTGAATCCGCCGCATACGGTGACGACGGTGGCGCCGATCACCTAAGTTCCTAAGTGGCCCCGGCAGCGCCGGCGGGGAACGTACCGCTGTAGGAAAGTAGGTTTCATCGTGTCGCAGCCACCACAGTGGCTGGCAACCGCACGGATGCTGCGCCGCACCGGCTTCGGAACCACCGGAGCCCAGGTGGACGCTGTCGTCAAGCAGGACTGGTCGGCATATCTCGACTGGGCGCTGAGCCTCGATCCGAACGCCGACCCGGGTGCCATCGCGACCCCGATGCCGAAATCCCCCATCCCGCAGTACCCGCCATCGGGCGCCTCGGCCACCGAGATCGCCGAATTCGGCCAGGGCCTCGTGGCGCGCATGCAGGAACTGTCGGGCTGGTGGTTGCGCCGCATGGCCGCAGTGCAACAGCCCATCCATGAGAAGCTGACGTTGTTGTGGCACAACCACTTTGCCACCTCGGCAGAGAAGGTCAATGCCGCGCAGTTGATGGGCGAACAGAACGAGAAGCTGCGCACCCTCAAGCTCGGTGACTTCGGCAGCCTCGCCTGGGCCATGCTCACCGACGGTGCGATGTTGCACTGGCTCGACGGTGACGTGAACACCGCGGCAGCGCCCAACGAGAACCTGTCCCGCGAGTTCATGGAACTGTTCACCATGGGACATGCCAACGGCTACACCGAGATCGACGTCAAAGAGGGCGCCAAGACCCTCACCGGCCGGCATCTGTTGCCCGACGGCAGCACGGCCGTCTACGCCGAACATCACGACGAGTCCGTCAAAACCGTGCTCGGTGTCACCGGCAACCTCACCGACTCCGACTTCTGCAACATCGTGCTGCGTCAGCCCGCCTCCGCCGCGTTCGTCGCCGGAACCCTCTGGCGCCTGCTGGCTTCGGACCAGCCGGCCGCCCCCGACACCATGACCCGCCTGGTCGCCGCATACGGCCCGAACCGAGATCTCAAGGCGCTCACCAAGGCCGTCGTGCTCGATCCCGAATTCACCAAGGCCGCCGGCACTGTCGTCAGCACTCCGGTGGAATGGCTGATGGGCATCGTCCGGTCGCTCGCGGTTCCGCTCGACGACGAGCATGTCCTCGCCGATCTCGACCAGGTGCTGCGGGTGATGGGCCAGCGCCCCTTCTATCCGCCGGACGTCGGCGGCTGGCCCCGCGGCCAACTCTGGTTGTCGACCAACAGTGCGGCCGCACGCGTCTGGGCCGCCAACCGGCTGCTGGCGCTCAGCGACATCAGCGCCGTCGAGCAGATGGCGTCCAGCGAGCGGATCGACGGCGTGGGCTACCTGTTCGGCATCGGCGCCTGGTCGGATCGCTCGGCAGCCGCGCTCAAACCGTTGGTCTCCGATCCGCACCGGCTGGTGGCAGCGGCCGTCATCACCCCCGAGTACGTGACGTCCTGAAGAGATCCCCATGCCCGAGTTCAATCGCCGAAAATTCTTGATCGCCAGCGCCGGGGCCGGCGCCGCCGGTCTGCTGGGCGGTGTCGCCGCGGTGACCCTGCCGGACCTGCTCCGCGAAGGTCAGGACCGGCCGCTGCAGACCAACCAGGGCATCCTCGTGATCGTCACGCTCTACGGCGGCAATGACGGCCTCAACACCGTTATCCCGTACGCCGACAACGCCTACCACGATGCCCGCCCCGAGCTCGCCTACAAACCCGAGGAAGTGCTCCACCTCGACCCGGCGTTCGGGCTCAACCCCGCGCTCACCGGGATGTCGAAGCTGTGGCAGTCCAACAAGCTCGCGATCGTGCGCGGAGTCGGCTACCCGAAGCCCGACCGCAGCCACTTCCGCTCCATGGACATCTGGCAGACGGCCAGCCCCGTCGACGCCGTCACCAGCGGCTGGATCGGCCGCTGGCTCGACACCACCGGCGACGACCCGATCCGGGCCGTCAACATCGGCACCGTGCTGCCGCCCCTGGCCGTCGGCCAAAAGCACGTCGCGGCATCGCTTTCCGACTTCGTGCCGGCCATCCCGCCCGACATGGCGCGCACGTTGGCCGCGCTCAGCGCCGACGACCCGAACGACACCACCGCCATGAGCCAGGTGTGTGAGTCCTACCGCGCCAACCACGCCACCAACAGCCGCTTCGCGCCCGTCATCAACGGCCGCCTGCAGACCATCGGCCAGGCCGACAACCAGTTGGCCAGTGACCTGGAACTGGTGGCCCGCTGCATCCGCGCCGGGGTGCCCACGCAGGTCTACATGACGCAGCTGCTGGGTTTCGACACGCACGCCGACGAGCGCGCCCCTCAGCAGGCATTGCTCAAGACCCTCGACGACGCGCTGACGCCCTTCTTCCACAAACTCCAGGGCACTCCCTACGGCCGCAACGTCGTGGTGCTGATGTACTCCGAATTCGGCCGGCGCGTCGCGGCCAACGCCTCACAGGGCACCGACCACGGCACCTCCGGCCCGGTGTTCATCGCCGGCACCCCCGTCAGGGGCGGCTTCTACGGCGACGAGCCGAGCCTGACCGATCTCACCGACGGCGATCTGAAGACCACCGTCGACTTCCGTGACGTTTATCACGAACTGCTCCACGGCACCCTCGGCGCGGATCCGGAGCCGTCGGTCGGCCGCGGACGGCGGGACCTCGGGTTCCTGGCCGGCGGCCGGTAACAACCCCGAGAAAGACAAAACGCCGGACCTGTTGTCAGGTCCGGCGTTCGTACGTACCCCCGATGGGATTCGAACCCACGCTACCGCCGTGAGAGGGCGGCGTCCTAGGCCGCTAGACGACGGGGGCTAGAACTTCCGGAGCGATAGCTTAGCTCAGTTGCGCTGGCTGACCTAATCGCTCCGGCAGCTGGGGTACCAGGACTCGAACCTAGAATGGCTGAACCAGAATCAGCTGTGTTGCCAATTACACCATACCCCATTTGATGCCCATCACCGCAGATCACGGGCATCTTCGGCCTGGAAAACCTCAGCGGATGTTCGCCGCTTTGCGCTTTCCGGGCCGACGAGCAGACTACCAAACAGATGGCCCTGCCTTTAAATCGCCCGCTCACAGGCCGTTTCGGGCCGCCTGCAACCGCGCCAGACTGCGCTCACGGCCCAGCAGTTCCATCGACTCGAACAGCGGCGGGCTGACCGTCGCGCCGGTGACCGCCACCCGGATGGGACCGAACGCCTTGCGGGGCTTGAGTTCCAGGCCGTCCAGCAGCGCCGCCTTGAGCGCGGCCTCGATGTTGGCGGTGTTCCACTCGCCGACGCCCGCCAAGGCGCTCAGCGTCGCGTCCAGGACCTCGGCAGCCTCGGGCTTGAGCTCCTTGGCCGCCGACTTCTCGTCGATCACGTAGGCGTCGTCGTTGAAGAACTTCACGAGGTCCCACGCGTCGCCGAGGACGACGATGCGGGTCTGGATCAACTCGGCCGCCGCGGCGAAACCCAAGGCATCCAACGTGGTGTCATGGCCGTGCGCGTCGAGGTACGCCTTGAGCCGGGCGGCGAAGTCCTCCGGGGCCAGCCGGCGGATGTGCTCGGCGTTGATGGCGTCGGCCTTCTTCTGGTCGAAGCGCGCCGGGTTCGAGTTGACGTCGGCCACGTCGAAGGCCGCCACCATCTCGTCGAGGCTGAAGAGGTCGTTGTCGTCGGCGATGCCCCAGCCCAGCAGCGCCAGGTAGTTCAGCAGACCCTCGGGGATGAATCCGCGATCGCGGTGCAGGAACAGGTTGGACTGCGGGTCGCGCTTGGACAGCTTCTTGTTGCCGTCACCGAGAACGCTTGGCAGGTGGGCGAATTGCGGCACCGCCTCGGCGACACCGATCCGGATCAGCGCCTGGTACAGCGCGATCTGCCGCGGCGTCGACGGCAGCAGATCCTCGCCGCGCAGCACGTGCGTGATCTTCATCAACGCATCGTCGACCGGATTGACCAAGGTGTACAACGGCTCTCCGCTCGCGCGCGTGATCGCGAAGTCCGGCACCACACCGGCGGCGAAGGTCGTCTCGCCACGCACCAGGTCCACCCAGGTGATGTCCTCGTCGGGCATCTTGAGGCGCAGCACCGGCTTTCGGCCCTCGGCCTCGAATGCGGCCTTCTGCTCGGCGGTGAGGTCGCGGTCGTAGTTGTCGTAGCCCAGCTTGGGGTTACGGCCCGCCGCGAGGTGCCGGGCCTCGACCTCCTCGGGCGTCGAGTAGGCCTCGTAAACCTCGCCCGCGGCAAGCAGTTTCGCGATCACGTCACGGTAGAGATCGCCGCGCTGCGACTGCCGGTACGGCTCGTAGGGGCCGCCGACCTCGGGACCCTCGTCCCAGTTCAGCCCGAGCCAGCGCAGCGCGTCGAGGATCGCGTTGTAGCTCTCCTCGCTGTCGCGCGCGGCATCGGTGTCCTCGATGCGGAAGACGAAGTCGCCGCCGGTGTGTCGCGCGTACGCCCAGTTGAAGAGGGCGGTGCGGACCAGGCCGACGTGCGGCGTGCCGGTCGGCGACGGACAGAAGCGAACCCTGACAGGTGTGGTCACGTTATTTCCCTTTACGCACAACAGGATTGGAGAGGGTGCCGATACCCTCGACGGTGATGCTGACGGTGTCGCCGTCCTCGATGGGGCCGACGCCCTCGGGGGTTCCGGTGAGGATGATGTCGCCGGGCAGCAGCGTCATGACGGCCGAGACCCATTCGATGATGGCGCCGACGTCGTGCAGCAGCAGCGCGGTGTTGCTGTCCTGCCGCTTCTCACCGTTCACCTCGGTGCGGATGTCCAGATCGGCCGGGTCCACCGCGGTCTCGATCCACGGGCCGACCGGGCAGAACGTGTCGTGCCCCTTGGCCCGCATCCACTGGCCGTCCTTCTTCTGCTGGTCACGTGCCGAGACATCGTTGGCGATCGTGTAGCCGAGGATGTAGTCCTTGGCCTTGGCGGCCGGGATGTCCTTGCCCGGGCGTTCGATGACGACCGCCAGCTCGCCCTCGTGGTGCACGGGGTTGGCGTCGGCG
Organism: Mycobacterium toneyamaense; assembly: GCF_055384815.1. Taxonomy (NCBI): domain Bacteria; kingdom Bacillati; phylum Actinomycetota; class Actinomycetes; order Mycobacteriales; family Mycobacteriaceae; genus Mycobacterium; species Mycobacterium toneyamaense. The sequence continues at coordinate 2,392,284 of NZ_AP040333.1, read as the reverse complement.
GGCAGCTGGATCGGGATGTTGGGCCCGATGATCGCGGTGTTCGGCTTGAGGAAGATCACCGGATCCTCGGGCGGCTCGCTGCCCATCTCGCGGGCGTGGGCCGCGTAGTTCTTGCCCATGCAGACCACCTTGCTGGCCAGGATCGGCGCCAGCAGCCGGACGTCGGCCAGCGGCCAGGAGCGCCCGGTGAAGGTGGGGTTGCGGGACAGGTACTGCTCAGCGATTTCTTTGCAGACCGCATCGGAGTTCGGGTCGCCCTCGATCACCACAAAAGCGACGCCGTCTGGACTGGCAATTCGACCTAGGCGCATCCGCCCAGCCTAGTGAGGCCCGCTGGTCAGCCCGCGAACTGGGCTTGGAGGAACGGAGTGGAGTCGGCCATCGAGGTCAGCACGGTGCTGGAGTGGTCGTCTTCGGGATAGACGTACAACGCCACGTCCTGGCCGTTGGCTTTGAGCTGATCGGCGAACTTGAGGGTCGACGACGGCGGCACGTCACGGTCCTTGAGCCCGACGCCCAGGAAGATCGGCCGGTCGTAGCCGGCGATCGGCGTGCCCATGAAGTCGGCCAGCGCGCTGCGCATGTCCGGCAGCGAGGCCAGCGGGGCGGAGAAGAACTCTGGCGGTGTCAGACCCGTCACAGCCGCGCTCAACGGTGCCGTGCACAGCGTTTCGGCCTTGTCGGCAGCGGCCAGACCGGCCGGCGTGAGCACGCTGTTGACGTCGGGACGGAGCTCCCGGAAGCCGGCAAGGATGTAGGCCGTATAGGCCGACGCGATGGGACCCAGCCCGGGCGGCAGCACCATGTCGGGACCGGCCGTGATGATGACGTCGTCGATGTTCGCCGGGGTGCCGGTCGCCACGACGCCGCGGTAGTCGAGGCCACTCCCCTTGCTGAACTCGGTGGCCCACCGCGCGCTCGCGACCGCCGCCGCGCCGCCCTGGGACTGGCCGACGAGCGCCCACTTCGGCGACAGCGGCAGGTTGAGGTGATGCGCGGCGATCACCGAATCGATGATGGCGTGCGCGGTGGCGACGCTGTTGAGGTAGCTCATCAGGCCCGGGGTGCCCAGACCCGTGTAATCGGAGCCGACGACGACGTAACCCTGATCCAGCCAGTGGGACAGGTATTCGTTGTCACGCGCGCTGCGGGGCTGCGCCGAGGGCGTGCAGTCGTCGCCGAGGCCGACGGTGCCGTGCGCCCAGGCGATGACGGGCCACCCGCCCGGCGGGGCCTCACCCTTCGGCACGAACACCGCCGCGGTGCTGACCGCGGGTGAATTGTGTTGGTCGGTGGTCGAATACAGGATCCGATAGGCGCGCGCCGCAGCGGTGACCGACAGCTCGGGGTTCAACGGCACGGACCGGATGAGCCCGCCCGGCGGCGGCACCCGGTCGGCGAACGCCCCGGCGTCCAGGCCCGACCAGTTCGGCGCGGCGGCCGATGCCACGGGCATCGGTGCCGTCACCAGCGCCAAGCCGACCGCGAAAGCCGCCGTCAACCGCAAGATATTCGCCCGCAGAGCCATGCCCCGAACTGTAGCCTTCTCAAATATTGAGAAACAGATTCATATCTTGAGAACCACGGTGGCACCATGAAGCCATGGTCACCAACGTCTCAGCCGTCCGCCGCTGGTCGATGCTGGTGATCGCGCTCGGTTCGACGATGTGCGCCAACGTCTTCATCAACGGCGCCGCCTTCCTGATCCCCACGCTGCACGGCGAACGCGGACTGGACCTGTCGCGCGCGGGCCTGGTGTCGGCCATGCCGAGCTTCGGCATGGTGCTGACGCTGATCGCGTGGGGCTGGGTCGTCGACCGGGTCGGTGAACGTTTCGTTCTGGTCGTCGGGTCGCTGTTGACGTCGTTGGCGGCGTTCGCTGCGGCCTGGGCCGACTCGCTGGTGGCGGTCGGGGCCTTCCTGTTGCTGGGCGGCATGGCGGCCGCGAGTTCCAATTCCGCCAGCGGTCGGTTGGTCGTGGGCTGGTTCCCGCCGGAGCAGCGCGGGCTGGTGATGGGCATCCGCCAGACGGCGCAGCCGCTGGGAGTAGGACTGGGCGCCTTGGTGATTCCGCGCCTGGCCGAGTCATCCGGAGTGTCCGCCGCACTGCTGTTCCCCGCGATAGCCTGTCTGGTCGCTGCCGTGGTGACCGTCGTTGGCGTCATCGACCCGCCCCGGCCGCCCCGATCCTCCGCTCCCGCAACCGATCTGGCCAATCCCTACCGCGGCTCCTCGGCGCTGGCACGCATCCACGCCGTGTCGGTGCTGCTGGTCGTGCCGCAATGCCTGGTGTGGACGTTCTCGTTGGTGTGGCTGATGACAGCGCACGGCTGGTCGGCCGGCGCTGCGGGCACGATGGTGACGGTGGCCCAATTATGCGGTGCTGCAGGGCGAATCGGCGCCGGCCGGTGGTCGGATCTGGCCGGCTCGCGGCTGCATCCGGTGCGGGTCATCGCGGTTCTGGCCGGTGTCACCATGGGCCTGCTGGCGCTGTGTGACTACCTGCACTGGCCGGTGGCGGTGTTCGTGATGGTGGTGGCGTCGGTGGTGACCGTGACCGATAACGGGTTGTCCTTCACCGCGATCGCCGAGATCGCCGGGCCGTTCTGGAGCGGGCGGGCGTTGGGCGTACAGAACACGACGCAATTGCTGACGGCAGGCATCGTGCCGCCGGTGTTCGGCGCCCTGATCGGAGCCTTCGGGTTCCCGGCCGCGTTCGCGGTGTGCGCGCTGTTCCCGGTGCTGGCCGTGCCGTTGGTCCCGGTGGCTGCAGACCCGTTGCGCGCCAAGCCCGTTCCCGCCCCCGCCGAGCATTGAGTGTGCGTCTACGCAGGTCACCACTCGCACTTTGTCTGCGCTGACGCGCAGTCAAAAGCGGCCCGGTCGGCAATAGTCACAGCCGTCACTCCAGTCCCGGTCTGCTTGCTGCATACCCATCTGGGATGCGGTATCGCCGGTGCTATCGGCCCATCTCAAGCCGACCGTGGGACCTGACGAGCCGACACGCCGAAGCGAAGCTCGGCAACCCCCACGCTCGGTGTAGAGACGAAGACCGCCACGTTCACCCCGCACTCCCCTGGTAGCGATCTCGCACTTGAATGATCGATCGACGTCGCGCGGCGGTCAGCAAGTCCGCCGCGCCGAGTCTCATGTCACCGTAAGCCGAATGTGGGGCAACCCCGTTCGCACGTAACAACGGCTCGGCACGCTGCGAAACACTGCCCTTGACCCCGAACCACCCCAGCAGTTCAGTGACCGGGGGCGTGCCGAATCGGCCGATGGAGTGGTTGGCTCGGCAGATCACCCAGGCCACGGCGGCCGCTCCGCGTTCCAACGATGCCTTACGACGGAAGATCGCTGGATCGGCCACCGCAGCACGGCCCAGGAAGCGACGCATCGCCGTCCGGTGCTCGACATCGAAGAGCTCATCCGCGCAGCGGTCGCACAGGGCCAGCACCGTCTCGACGGCGGGCCGGATGTCGTCGGCTATGCCCGCCCAGTCAAACGGCTCATCATCCAATGGCTCGTCGGTCAGATTCTGCAACTGGAAATGGCCGCCGACCATCGCGTCCAAGCGCTCGAGCATGATCTCTGCGAGGCTTGGGTCGTCATCGTCGAATCCGCCGAAGCCCTCCCCCAGCAACCGGGCGGCCAGCGCCGCCGCACCCTGCGGACGATCCGTCCGGATCATCCGCTGAAATTCGCCTTCCCATCTACCGACGGACGTCAAGGTCTCGGCCGTGAGGGTGGCGCTGATGCCTTGGCGGAGATGGCAGTAGGCGATGAATGAGCGCAACACGTTCGGTAGCTGTGCGAGATACCCCGTGTCCGCCACTATCTTTCGCGGAGCCCAGTCCACGAGGAGGATTTCAACGTTGACGGGGCTCCACCGGTAGGGATCACCGGGTCCCCATTCGGTCGCGAACCACAAGATCGAGTCCAGCAGACCACGCGCATCGGCGGTGTCCATGGCGTCACCGAACCGCGAGGCGAAGAAATCGTCGGCGATTGCCGTTCTCTCCTCGTCGGTCCATTCATGACGTTCCGGCACCGCGCCTCCGGCCGGCTGCATACGCACCAGCCACTCCACGAGAGGCCGGCACATGGGCCAGGACTCCGACTCCAACGGCGGGAACAATCGGGATCCGAAATCGATCGCCTTCTCGACTATCGCCCGCGCCTCAGCCGGGTCGAACGGTGTCAGTGACTGCCCGTCTTCGATCGACGGTTGTAGCCGCTCCAGCACGACTGAAATCGGTTCCGGAACGACGAATGCGTCTTTGACCACCGTGCCCATGTTGTGGTCGACATAAACCAGCGCCGTCAGCTGCCGGCCGTCGGGCAGCGTCGCGCCGAAAAAGTAGTCGTCACCGTCGCCAAGAACGTGCGTCAGGAACCACACTTCCGGGTCGGCGCGGGTATTCGCCAGTGCGTCAAGCCAATTCGGCAACGGTTGGCGGCGCGCGGCCAATTCGCGATCGATACGCGCCGCCATCGCCTGGTCCGGGACCAGCTCGCGGATGACGGACAACGCGGCCGTGGTCTGCGCGAACGAGGTACCGATAAACGACTCGATCAGGGCGTCGAGACTGGGGCCATCGTCATCGCGAGCCCAGGGATTGCGAGAGCGCGGATCGGTGGCAGTGATCAGCCCACTCACGAGTTCGAGCAATGCCAGAGGCTGGTCGGAGCGCAACGCAGTACGCAGCGCCTGGAACAGCGGCTGGTCCTCAGGTCTGATCGAAGGCGGAGTCGGCACCGACCGAAGGTGACGCTTGGGTTGCTTGCCACGTGCGGACTTGGACATACCGGCCAGCGTAGGTTGTTGCCAACGGACGGAGGGTGAGCGAATCGCTCCTCGCTTACGGATTGGTATCGGATCGGGCTCGAAACCACGGGTCCGGAAGGTGTCACGGTGGCGCCAAGCCGGTCAAGGCCACCGGGCACCCATACAAGCTCATCTTCGGGCGCCGGAACATCGGAGACGCTACTTGGCGTCGATCGGCGCCCACCCAATGGAATGAACCCAGTTCAGTCGCGCTCACTCAAGACTTCGGCCACCAACTCCGCTGCCGACATACCCAATGCATCGCTGAGCGCCACCAACGTTGATAACCGCGGATTGGCCGGGCGCTTGGTCTTTCGGTTGCTGATGCCGCTTTCCAGCAGCTGGTAGTGATTCCGGCTGATACCGCTGGCTTCAGCCAGGGCTTCTTGAGTGAGTCCACGCTCCTCCCGGAGCCCCGCCAACCGTCGACCGAGAGCACCAGCGAGCTTTCGCTCGATCTCGGACTGCGGCACCCCTGCAATCTGCCGATACGCCATTCCGGCGTCGACCATCTATAGATGGCGTAATATGCCGACTTGTCGGCTGCACCATCTATACATGGCTCTCCCGACGGACGAAGGGAGCGTCGGGGTGGCCAGTCGACATGTCTGACGGTTGGCATACCCCTGCGCGCAACGCGCTCTCGGGCGACACCGGTTTGCAGACGACAGCGAACACCTCCAAGAAGTCATGCCTGGAGGTCGTGTGCAGCTAGAAGAGCTCAAATCGGGACTCCGCATCGAAGGACTGATCCCCGCTGAAATCGTCACCGTGCTCGCCGCCCAACAGCACGGCACCGAGGCAGTCGAGCTGACGTACCGGACCAACAACGGTGCGCTCGGTCAGCAAGTCGTCTTCAGGAAAGACCAGGACCAGCTGCGTGCAGCCGCGGCGGCCAGCCGACCATTCGACGCATCAGCATCTGACTACAAACTGGTAGCCGAGGCCCAAAGAATCAGCCTCGCAGGACTTTTCGACCCGATGCTGGCGGTGGCCACCAGCGACGTGCGTCCACTGCCGCATCAGATCCGCGCGGTCTACGGACAACTCCTCCCCCGGACGCCGCTGCGATTCCTCCTCGCCGATGATCCCGGTGCCGGCAAGACCATCATGGCGGGTCTCTACATCAAGGAACTCCTGCTGCGTGACGACGTCCGCCAATGCCTGATCGTCGCCCCGGGTGGCCTGGTGGAACAGTGGCAGGACGAACTGTTCTTCAAGTTCGGGCTGCGGTTCAACCTATTGACCAACCAGCTCATCGATGCCCACGTCGACCTCAACGTCTTCGAGACCAACCCGCTGCTCATCGCCCGTATGGACCAGCTGTCCCGCAACGAGGAACTGCAGGCTCAGCTCACGGAGACCGAGTGGGATCTGGTGATCGTCGACGAGGCGCATCGCATGGGCGCCCACTACTTCGGCGGAAAGCTGGAGAAGACCAAGCGTTTTCAGCTCGGCGAGCTTCTCGGCCGGATCACGCGTCATCTCCTCTTGATGACGGCGACGCCGCACTCAGGCAAGAACGAGGACTTCAATCTCTTCCTGACTCTGCTGGACCGTGACCGGTTCGAGGGCAGGAACACCAAGGCCACCGACACCGCCGACATCATGCGCCGAATGGTCAAGGAGGACCTCCTCACCTTCGACGGCAAGAAGCTGTTCCCAGAGCGCCGTGCCGAGACAGTGCCCTATGAGCTGACCGCCCTTGAACATTCGCTCTACGAGCAGGTCACCGCCTACGTCCGCGAAGGCATGAACCGCGCCGACCGGGTGGGCGGAAAGCGCAAGAACACAGTCGGATTCGCGCTCACCGTGCTGCAACGACGACTCGCGTCCAGCCCCGAGGCGATCTACAAGAGCCTGGTCCGCCGAACCGAACGGCTCGAGCGCAAGAAGCAGGAAATCGTCAACGGCACCTACGTCGAGAACGAACCGACCGTCGATGTCGATGCCCTTGACACCGACGACTACAACTCCGAAGAGATCGAAGCGCTCGAAGAGGAACTGCTCGATGCCGCTACTGCAGCGCAGACGGTGGACGAACTCGACGCCGAGTTGCTCGAACTGTCGGAGCTGACCCGCGCCGCCAAACAAGTTCGCGATTCCGGTACCGATCGCAAGTGGACCGAGCTGAGCAACATCCTTCACGACGAGGCACTGACGACGGATACCAACGGATGGCCGCGCAAGCTCATCATCTTCACCGAACATCGCGACACCCTCGACTACCTGGCCGGCCGGATCCGCTCGCTGCTCGGGAAACCTGCTGCCGTGCAGGCCATTCATGGTGGGGTCCGGCGCCGTGAGCGCCGCCAGATCACCGAAGAATTCACCAAGAACCGAGACTGCCAAATCCTCCTGGCGACCGATGCCGCCGGCGAGGGACTCAACCTGCAGGCCGCGCACCTGATGGTCAATTACGATCTGCCCTGGAACCCGAATCGCATCGAACAAAGGTTCGGCCGTATCCACCGCATCGGCCAGGAGGAAGTCTGCCGGCTGTGGAACATCGTGGCCAGCAACACCCGCGAGGGTGACGTCTTCGTCCGCCTGCTCGAAAAGATCGAAGAACAGCGGGAAGCCTACGGCGGCAAGGTTTTCGATGTACTAGGCGAAGCGTTCAACGAGACCCCGCTGCGCGACCTGCTGTTGGAGGCCATTCGCTACGGCGAGCTGCCCGAGACACGCGCCAAGATGCAGCAAGTCATCGATCACAACGTCTCCGACGGGCTCAAGGAACTGCTCGAAGAACGTGCCCTGGCGTCCGACCATCTCGCCGAGGCCGAGCTGGAGAAGTTACGCGCGGCCATGGACGACGCGCGAGCACGCCGGTTGCAGCCCCACTACATCGAGATGGCCTTCAAGGCGGCCTTCACCCGACTCGGCGGACGCATCACCAAACGCGAGCGCGGCCGATACGAAATCACCAACGTCCCAGCACCATTACGCGACGGCAAGTTCGGGCCCGTTCCCACCAGATACGACCGCGTGACCTTCGACCTGGGACACGTACATTCCGAAGAACTCACCCGCGCCGATCTGCTCGCCCCAGGCCACCCGCTTCATGACGCAGTGATGAGCGAAGCGATCCGCCGCTTCGGGGAAACTCTCACCGACGGGACGGTGTTGGTGTCGGCGACGCTGGACGAGCCGCAGCTCCTTGTGGGTGTCACCGAAGAGGTGACCGACGCTACCGGCGCTTCGGTGTCCAGGCGGTTCGGCTATGCATACGTGGACAGCCAGTGCGCCGTCAGACCGGCCGGACCCGCTCCCTACCTGGACTGTGTCGCTGCGCCGGAGACGCCGGCAGTCACCGCAGCCCGCCAACTGTCCTGGCTTGCCGACGCCGAAGACCGCGCCACCAGCTGGATCATCACCACCCAACTACCCGAATACCTGGCAGAGGTACAGCCGCGCCGTGCCGCCGAACTCGCCAAGACCCGCGAACTGGTGACCAAACGCCTCGAGGAAGAACGCGATCGGCTACTGCTCGAGGCGCTCGTGGCGTCCGAGAAGGAGCAGACCGGAGCGAAGCCCAAGGAGTCGTCGGAGAGCCTCAATCGCAAGGCGGTCGAGCTTGATTCCCGGCTCCGTAAACGGTTAGAGCTGCTGGACCGGCAGGCATTGATGTCGACCAAGCCGCCGCGCATCGTCACCGCGGCCTTGGTGCTTCCGGTGGGCATGGTAGATAACGAGCTACCGCCCTCTGCACCAATGCATGCCAAGGAGACCAAGGAAGTCGAGCGCCGCGGCGTCGATCTGGTGCTGGGTGTCGAACGAGCGCTGGGACGTGATCCGGTCGAACAAGCCTTCAACAACAAGGGTTTTGACATCTTGTCCTCAGATGCCGACGGCGACACCTACCGCGTCGAAGTGAAGGCCCGCATCGACGGCGCCACCGACTTCTTCGTCACCCACAACGAGGTGATTCTCGGCAAGAATGCCGCGCCGCGGTACCGACTGGCGCTGGTGCGGGTCGACCCGCGCGGCGCCGAACACGACGAAGTGCGGTATCTCGACAATCCATTCGCCTCGACGGATCTCGGCGGATTCGATGCGACCGGCATACGTGGGGATTGGAAAAAGATGTGGGACAAGGGAACCGAGCCATTCTGATGACTGATACCAACGCGCCCAAGCGCAAACTGATCGAGGTTGCGCTTCCGCTGGAAGCCATCAACAAGGAATCGGCCCGCGAGAAGTCGATCCGCCACGGTCACCCGTCAACACTGCACCTGTGGTGGGCTCGCCGTCCGCTCGCTGCTGCCCGCGCCGTGCTGTTTGCGCAACTCGTCGATGACCCGTCCTCGAATCCCGAAGAGTTCCCCACCGAAGAATTGCAGCGCAAGGAACGCGACCGTCTGCACAAACTGATCGAGCGCCTCGTCGTTTGGGAGAACATTCGCGACGAGAAGCTACTCGCCGAAGCACACGCGGAGATTCTCAAATCCACTGGTGGCAATCCCCCACCCATCCTCGATCCGTTCGCCGGTGGCGGCACGATACCGCTCGAAGCACAGCGGCTCGGCCTGGAGGCGCACGCATCGGACCTCAATCCCGTTGCGGTACTGATCAATAAGGCGCTGATCGAGATTCCGCCGAAGTTCCGCGACCTGCCGCCAGTGTTCCCGGGCCTCGCTGAATCCGAGATCCGCTCATGGAAAGGCGCCGAAGGTCTGGCCGCCGATGTGCGGGCCTATGGGGCGTGGATGCGCGATGAGGCCGAAAAGCGGATCGGGCACCTGTACCCTAAGGCAGCCCTGCCGGATGGGTCGAAAGCGACTGTCATTGCCTGGATTTGGGCACGTACCGTCACCTGCCCCAACCCCGCGTGTCGTATTGCGATGCCGTTGGTGCGGTCGTGGTGGCTCGGTAAGAAGAAAGGCAAAGAGGCGTACGTCGTGCCGTCCGTGGTCGACGGCAAGGTCAGCTTCTCCATCGGCCACGATCCGAAGACTGCGCCGACAACAGAGACCGACGGCACTGTCGGGCGAACCGGCGCAACGTGTATCGGTTGCGGATCAGCCGTTGAGCTGAAATACATTCGGGCCGAGGGCCGCGCGGGACGGATGGGTTCACAACTGATGACGACTGTCGCTGAGGGCAACCGCACCCGCATCTACCTGAAACCAACGCCTGAGCACGAAGCTGCGGCACAGGTTCCGCGTCCCGACGACGTGCCACGAGGTGAACTGCCGAACAATCCGCGCGACTTCAAGACTCCAAACTATGGCATGACAACATTTGCCGACCTGTTCACTCCGCGACAGCTCACCGCGCTCACCACGCTCGGCGACCTGGTCACGGAGGCACGTGAGCACGTACTCGCGGACGCGTGCGCCGCAGGCATGCCCGAGGGCGACCGCCTCGAACCCGGCGGCACCGGCGCCGCTGCCTACGCCGACGCGGTAGCGACGTATCTCGGACTAGGTGTCAGCAGACTTGCCGACATAGCCAACGCGCTGTGCCGCTGGGAGAACACCAAAGAACAGATTCGCAATCTGTTTGCTCGCCAGGCCATCCCGATGATCTGGGACTTCCCCGATACGACTCCATTTGGAAAGGCAGCGGGTTCATACACAGTCAGTCTGAACAGCATCGTGAAGAGCATCCAAGTCGCTGGCAACACGATCGGAGAGGCCAGGCAAGCATCGGCTGACGACCGCCCTCTCGATGGCTTGCTGATCTCCACTGACCCGCCGTACTACGACAACATCGGCTATTCGGACCTATCGGACTTCTTCTACGTGTGGCTGCGCCGCTCGCTACGGGCGATCCACCCCGAGCTGCTCAGCACGATGCTGGTGCCCAAGTCGGAAGAGCTTGTCGCGAACCCCTACCGCCACGGCGGGCGAGAGGGAGCGCATAGATTCTTTGAAGACGGGTTCCGAGAGGTTTTCAGACGGGCACGCGAATCCGCGCTCCCCGACTACCCGATCACCGTCTACTACGCCTTCAAACAATCCGAGACCACAGATGCTGGCGAAGCATCGTCCGGCTGGGAAACCCTGCTGGAAGGAATGATCCGCTCAGGTTGGGCGGTCACCGCCACTTGGCCGCTCCGCAGTGAGCTCAGCAATCGGATGCTCTCCCAGGGAACCAATGCCCTTGCCTCGTCAATCGTCTTAGCGCTCCGCCCTCGTCCTGAGGAGGCGCCACAGACCGACCGCCGCGCGTTCATCGAGGCCCTCAAGGCCGAATTGCCCTCCGCGCTCAGAGAGTTGCAACAAGGCGCGATCGCCCCGGTTGACCTGCCTCAGGCAGCAATCGGCCCTGGCATGGCCGTGTTCTCTCGCTACTTGGCGGTCCTCGAACCAGACGGCTCCAAGATGTCCGTGCGGTCCGCGCTCGCACGCATCAACGAGATTCTCGACCAGGTGCTCAATGAGCAAGAAGGCGATTTCGACTCGACCAGTCGGTTCGCCATCGCCTGGTATCGCCAACATGGCTACGACACAGGCACTTTCGGCGACGCCAATAACCTGGCCAACGCCCGCAACACCTCCGTCGACGCCATGGATCGCGATGGCATCCTGATCAGCCGAGCCGGGAAGGTGCAGCTGATCAAGCCGTCCGACTTGGCTTCCGACTACGACGTACTCGCCGATCTGCACACCAGCAACTGGGAAGTCCTGCACCACCTGATCAAGAAGCTGGAAGGCGACGGCATCACCCCCGCCGGCGAATTCCTACGCACTGCGTTGACCCGGCCGGACGCCGCAATCGATGCTGATCTGGTGAAAGAGCTTGCCCACCTACTCTTCCGGATCGCCGAGAGCAACGGCTGGACCAAGGACGCGCTGAGCTTCAACAGCCTGGTCACCAGCTGGCCCGAAATTCTTGACGTGGCACGGGCTGATGCTCCGACAACCAGCGCGCAGGGCACGTTGGACTACGACGAGGGGGACGACTGACATGGCGCTGAGCAACCGCGACCGCATCAACCGCATGTTCGAGGTCATCGCGCCTGCCTTGGATGACTTCATATCCTCGGTGATCGGGCAAGGCGACCCGGCGCTCGGCGCGGCGTGGCCCAAACTCGTCCAGAACAAGGACTCTAAAAACGGCGCCCCGTCGACCAAGACATACGAGCCGCTCGACCCGCAGGTGCAATTGCGGATGCTCACCGAAGGCAACATCACCGGCGGATTCAGAAAAGGCTGGTATCCGTTCAACGAAGCACTCGGCAAGGCTGGCGAGTCCTTCGCCATCGAACTTCGGGAGGCGCGAAACACCTGGGCGCACAACGGTTCATTCAGCGACGACGACGCCTACCGCACTCTGGACACCGCCGAGCGCCTGCTCCGGTTGATCGGCAGCGGCGCCGAGGCCGACGAAGTCCAAACCATCAAGCGCAATCTGCGCCGGGTCACCGCCGATAAGGACGACAAGAAGGTCCTCAAAGCCGCTGTCGACAACCCTGAGGCCACCGGACTCAAGCCGTGGCGGGAAGTGCTGCCACCGCACGATGATGTTGCGACGGGCAACTTCGCGTCCTCCGAGTTCGCGGCCGATCTGCACAAGGTCGCCTTTGGCGGAGAACAGGATTCGGACTACGCCGATCCCGTGACATTCTTCCGGCGTACCTACCTGACCGAAGGCCTGACCGATCTCGTCGGCCGAGCCGTTCGGCGCCTGGCCGGAGACGACAACGCGCCACCGGTGATCAACTTGCAGACCAACTTCGGTGGCGGCAAGACCCACTCGATGCTGGCCTTGTGGCATGTCGCTGCCGGGCTTCCGGTGGGTGATTTCCCGCAGGAGACCGCAGACTTGCTCACCGCCAACGGTTACCAAGCCGGCATGGTGAACCGCGTCGCGATCGTCGGCAATCATTTCAGCCCAGCCGGCGAACCCAAGACTGGCGGCCCTCATGTCAACACGCTCTGGGGCGAGTTGGCCTGGCAGCTGGGCGGCGCGGAGGCGTACGCACTTGTCGCCGAAGCCGATGTCAACCGAACGCCTCCGGGCGCAGCCCTCCACGAACTGCTGGCGAAGTACTCCCCCGCGGTCATCCTGATCGACGAATGGGTTGCCTACGCCCGCTCACTCGTCGGACGCGATGACCTCGCCGGTGGCACGTTCGATGATCAGTTCACCTTCGCGCAATCGCTCACCGAGGCCGCCACAGGAACGTCTGGTGTGCTGCTGGTGATTTCGATACCGGCTTCCAATTCCATCGACAGTGCGGAGCCAATCGCCGGAAGCGCCGAGGAAGTCGGCGGCTCGAACGGACTGGAAGCCCTACATCGCCTGCAGCGCGTCGTTGGGCGCGTCGCCGACCAATGGCGCCCGGCCTCATCGCTTGAGGCGTACCAGATCGTCAGGCAGCGACTGTTCCAACAGCCCGATGCCGCTGCGCTGGCATCGATCGGGGCCACCGCACGCGCCTACGTCGACTTCTACCGCAAGTACAGCGACGACTTCCCCCGCGAGTGCCGCGACACTGCCTACGAGGACCGCATCAAACGGACCTATCCCATTCACCCCGAGCTCTTCGACCGCCTCTATGAGGAGTGGTCATCACTGGAGCGGTTCCAGCGCACCCGCGGAGTCCTGCGTCTGATGAGCACCGTGATCCACGCGCTCTGGAACATCGAAAATGACACTGCGTCGTTGATCATGCCCGGCTCGATCCCACTGTCGGTAGGACGGGTGAACTCGGAGCTGACCAGCTACCTTCCAGATTCATGGAAGGCAGTGATCGACGCTGACGTCGACGGCCCGAACTCCGAACCGGCCCGCGTCGACGTCGCGAAACCATTGTTTGGTCAGCGGTCGCTGACTAAGCGTCTGGCCCGAACTGTCTTCTTCGGCGCCGTTCCCACCATCGGCTCGGCCCACAAAGGCCTGGAGGTCCAGCGGGTGTTGAGCAATGATCAATACCTGTGGATGAGGCCCGGGGAGGCGGCCTGAAAGTGGGCGCACCTTCCCGAGGATGATCATCACGGAATCAGGTATTCGATCAAGACCGGCGTTGGCGCGCTGGTTGGGAAGGTACGCCCATGCTCACCGTAGTTCACGATGCCGAGGAGGCCAACGGCGGCGAGGCCGGCCGGTCGTTGTTGGACGAGATCGTCCGCGACGGAGCCCGGCAGATGTTGGCCGCTGCACTGCAGGCCGAGGTCGCCGCGTACGTCGCCGCATTCGCTGATCAGCTCGACGAGAACGGTCACCGACTGGTGGTCCGCAACGGCTATCACCAGCCGCGTGAGGTGTTGACCGCGGCCGGTGCCGTGCAGGTGAAGGCGCCGCGGGTCAACGATCGCCGTGTCGACCCCGATTCTGGTGAGCGGCAGCGGTTTTCCTCGGCGATCCTGCCGGCCTGGGCACGCAAGTCTCCGCAGATGAGTGAGGTGCTGCCGCTGCTGTATCTGCACGGCCTATCGACCAGCGACTTCGGGCCCGCACTCGAGCAGTTCCTCGGCTCGGGTGCCGGGTTGTCGGCCACCACGATCACCCGTCTGACCGCGCAGTGGCAAGACGAAGCCCGTACGTTCGCTGCCCGGGACCTGTCCGGCAGCGACTACGTCTACCTGTGGGTCGACGGCATTCACCTCAAGGTCCGCCTGGACCAGGAGAAGCTGTGCCTGCTGGTGATGCTCGGCGTGCGCGCTGACGGCCGCAAAGAGCTCGTGGCGATCACCGACGGCTATCGGGAGTCATGCGAGTCGTGGGCGGATCTGCTGCGCGACTGCAAACGCCGCGGCATGACCGCCCCAGTGCTGGCCGTCGGCGATGGCGCGCTCGGGTTCTGGAAGGCGGTGCGGGAGGTATTCCCGTCGACCAAGGAGCAGCGCTGCTGGTTCCACAAGCAGGCCAACGTCCTGGCCGGGCTGCCGAAGTCAGCGCATCCGGCCGCGCTGGCGGCCATCAAGGACATCTACAACGCCGAAGACATCGACAAAGCTCAGGTCGCGGTCAAGGCCTTCGCGGTTGCCTTCGGCGCGAAGTACCCGAAAGTGGTCGCCAAGATCGTCGACGACCTCGATGTCCTGCTGGAGTTCTACCACTACCCCGCCGAGCACTGGATCCATCTGCGTACCACGAATCCGATCGAAAGTACCTTCGCCACAGTGCGTTTGAGAACGAAGGTCACCAAGGGTCCGGGATCGCGGGCCGCTGGATTGGCCATGGCCTACAAGCTGATCGACGCCGCGCAGGCCCGCTGGCGGGCCGTCAACGCCCCACATCTGGTCGCCCTCGTCCGCGCCGGAGCGGTCTTCCACAAAGGCAAACTGCTCGAACGACCCACCGACATCACCCCACCGACACCACCGTCAGACGGCGATCAGCACACCGAAACGGAGGTCGCCTGAAACACCCCGATCCACAGGTATTGACAATTGCTCGCGGGTGTTTCTCGGCACGGCGAGGCCCGATGACACCCCCGGGAATTTCCATGCCGCACTGACTCAGCTCGGTGATCGGGCGACCTACTTCTACTCTGGCTCCGGCAAATACTGGTATGACCTGCAGGCAAACATCACTCGTGCCGCCAAGGATCAGGCCGAACGCCTCCACAAGGAAGACGTCTGGGCCGAAATCGCACTGCGGCTGCAAGCCCAGGCCCACACCCGCGGTGACTTCGCCGGCGTCCACGTGTGCCCGGAATCCAATATCGACATCCCCGATACCGACGAAGCGCGGTTGGTGATCCTGCATCCCAAGGTCGCTCACAAACGCGGCACCGATTCTGCGGCAAAGGCATTCGCACACAAAACAACCGAACAGCGCGGCAACGCCAATCGGATCAATCGCAACATGCTGGTGTATCTGGCCGCCGACGAAGCACGACTCGAAGAGCTCGACAACGCGGTGCGCGACTACCTCGGCTGGAGCCACGTCCTGGCCAACGAGGCCGATCTGGATCTCACCACGAACCAGAAGGATCAGGCCACCCAGCGGCAGGCAACGGCCGACCAGACGGTCAAATCGCGTCTGCTGCAAACATTTACGTGGGCCCTCATTCCGTCACAGCCCGATCCGGGAGCGCCTTTCATCCTGCGCGAGACCAAGGTGGAAGGACAGTCGGAGTCACTGGCCGAACGAGTGTCCCGTCGTCTCGGCAGCGACGGGGATCTGTCAACACAGCAGGCCGCCGTGACCGTTCGGCTTGCCATCAACAAGGTCCCACAGATCTGGAAAGACGGGCACGTTACGCTCGGCGCGCTGTGGGAGCTGTACTGCCAGTATCCTTATATGCCGCGCCTCCGCGATCGGAAAGTGTTGCAAGAAGGCGTCCGTGAGCTTCCCCTGATCTGGGAGACCGATGCTTTCGCGTTGGCCACCGGCTACCAAGACGGCCGGTACGTCGGCTTGTGGATTCCTGGCGATGCCAATTCCGCACCGGTTGCCACGGACTCGCTCCTGCTCGTGCGCCCCGATGTTGCCACCAAGCAGCGTGCCGAAGAAGAGCCTGCCCCCGAATCTGGGGATCCCAGTCCGTCGCCAACGAAACCGCAGCCGGCCAAGGGACCAGGCGTCGACGTCGGGTTCCCGCCGGCCAAGACCCGCTTCTACGGCGTGAAGACCCTCAGCTCGGACAAGATCGCGCTCGATTTCAAGAACATCGCGGATGAGGTCATCGCAAACCTGCGCGACCAAGGAATTGAACTAGTGGTGCGAATCGAAATCGAGGCTGTCGACTCAAACGGGTTCGACGAGAACAAGATTCGCACGGTCGCCGAGAACGCCAAAACGCTGAAGTTCGATCAGTCTGGGTTTGAGGAGAGCTAGCTTCGCGCGGACTTCGCGGCCTGCACGTTCCAGTCAACGGCGAGGCTGTCGACGGCGTACGTCGCATCGTCGACGGTGTAGTGCTCCGCCGAAACCAATTACCTGATCAGGCCTGTTCGGGAAAACGCCGTGTAGTCGAGGTAATCCTTCACAGCTCGTACGGCATTCTGCCGACTCGCGGGTGTCCGCGGGAGTTGTCCCGCCGGGCGTAATCGACGTACCGCCACCATGGCCCTCGGGCTGTCAGACGTGCTACATAAACGCTGGGCGTGAGGTACCAAAGTCGCCCCGCGCCGGTCACTTCGTACTGCCATTGGTCCATCTCGACACCGCCATGCGCTGCCGTCGCCAGGCGACCTTTGAGTTGGTGGTGCCGGCCGGTCGGCACGAGATGATCTGGCCGAGTGCGAAGCTCGCGCCAGGCCGTGGCCGTGTTCGCGGGCGCCTGTTGACACAGCGCTTCCCAACCTTTGATGACCTCGACCCGTTCGCGCTCGCAGCCGCATTGACGCGCCACCCACGAAACCGGTTGACACCAACCTGCATCCCCATCGTTCAGCGAACAGTGAAGGATTCGAGCGCAGGTACACAACCGTTGGTGTATCTTTGGTGTATGACCCGCACAAACATCGACATCGACGACCATGCGTGCGAGGTCGTCATGCGAAGGTTCCATTTGACCAGCAAGCGAGACGCGGTGAACTTCGCGTTGCGCAATCTCGCCCAGGAAGCATTGGACCTCAAAGCGGCCCGAGAACTCCGCGGGTCCGGATGGGACGCCGATCTCGATGAATTGCGCAGCGACCGCGTCCGATGATCCTCGTTGACACGTCAGCCTGGATCGAGTTTCTAAGGAACACCGGGAGCGGTGTGTGCGTGCGAGTCGACGAGCTACTCGCCGAGCCGATCGCGATCTGCGCTCCCGTCCAGATGGAAATCCTCGCCGGGGCCCGAAACGACCGCCACCTCAAGGATCTTCGTGGCCTGTTGGCACGCGCACAAACTCTACCGACATCCCCCACTGACTATGAAGACGCCGCAACCATTTACCGCGTCTGTCGGCGTCGCGGTGAAACCGTACGCAAAGTGATCGACTGCCTCATCGCCGCGCATGCCATACGCGAACAGATTCCAATCCTGCACTCCGACAGCGACTTCGACGCGATCGCGCGGCATACATCGCTACAGCTGGATACCTCACCGCGGCCGGACTGATCCAGCCGCCATCAACAACTCCACCGCGGCGCCAATCGGAATGCGCTCCTGCTCCAGACGTAGGCCATTGCGCTGCAACACGTCCAATGCTGCGCGCTCGGTCTCGGTCAACCACGCCACATCGACTGACCCACTCGCAGCGTGTGGCACGGCAAGGTCATGCCAGCGCTCCAGCGAGGCGTGATCCATCAGCAAGCTCTCACAAGGACATTCGGCCCGGAAACGGGCCAGAATGTCGAATCCGTCCGTGTCCAGGTCGCCCCAATACACGACACGCGGCGCATTCCGAACCCACGGGAATCCGGCCACCCCGGTGGCATGGTCGCCCCAACCGAACACCGCGACCGTGCCGGGCACGTCAGGTAGCGCTTCGAGGGTCTGTAGGTTCTCGACAACCACGACCTGCGATGCCGCCAGGTCAAGCCCCGCCAACTCCCGGTCCGGGGCAGCAAAGATACGCGGAAGACCTTGCCGCAGAGCAGGATCAGCGATGACGACCGCCCGCAGTAGTTCACGCTCCCGCAGTCCCAGATGCTCAGGCACACCGAGCGGCACCGCTAGCGCGGTCACCGCAGTGCGGTGTGTACCCAGCCATTTCGTGTCAACACCGGGTATCGGGAGCTGCCGGATCAGCAGGCCGGAGTTCGGATTCTGACGTAGCCAGCGAACCGTAGCCAGGAGCCGGTCGAAGTCGTTGTCGGCCAAGGAATTCCAGTAACGGAATGTCTCGGACAACAGAGCCGGCCACTGCGGCTCGTCATCCAGCGCCCGTAACCGCGCGCAGCGCTGTAGCAGAGATTGCCAGCGTCGAGTCTCGCCCGCGGCTGCGACGATCGCGTCAGCCCCTTCAATGGTCACCGCAACCGGAAGCAGTTGCCTACCCAGGCTGGCCCAGCGCCGCTCCTCCCAGCGGACATCGAGGCGCGAGGCTTGCCAGGCGTGGACCCAGTTCTCGACGACCGTACGATGGGCGGCGACGGCCGCCTCGCTCGGGCTACCCAGTCTTATTGTCAACGCATCGACAGAAGCGCCGAAAAGCCACGATTTGAGGTGACGGTCCACCGTCCGTCGCGCTCTGACTGTCACGTCGTTGGGCATCAGCAGCTTCGGTTCAGCCACCTGCTGCCTCGCTGATGGACGCAACGCCCAGCCGGGACGCCTTCGAATCTCGGATCGACACAGTGGCTACCCCGCCGACGTAGTCCTGCAATGTCTTGATCATCTTCAGTGGTGTGGCGAGCACGAGGTGAAAACCGAACTGATCGAACACATCTGCCGCACGGCGGGTGTATTCAGGATCGGACCGGTCGAATGCCTCGTCGAGGATCACCGTGCCGTACTTGGGCACGTCGGCATCCGACCCGACGAGCTGGTACCGAAGGGCCGCGGCCAGACAGAAGAACACCAACTTCTGCGCCTGCCCACCGGACAGCGCGTCCGAAGAATCGTGGTGGTTGACCGCCGTGCCCTCGGCATCCATCTCGATACCGACGAACGTGACGTGGCGCCGCGTGTCCAGACACCGATTGCGCCACACCACGTCACCAGGATCGGACGATCCGAGCCGCCCGAGCAGCTCTCGCATCCGCTCGAATCGTTGCTCCTGAGCTTGCCGATCGTCAGCAAGCAGCGACCCCTCCTGCACGCGTGCGATGGCCGCCAGAAACTCCGTCACGTCCGGATGCAGGGAGTCGCGGACGTCGATCTTCAGGAACCGTCCACGGTCGAATTCCGAATGTGCCAGTGACGAATTGACCTCATCGATCCGGCGACGGATCTCGCCGGGCGCGCGCCGGATTCGCAGCGCGAGCGTGCCGAGGTTCTGATTCGACTGCCGATCGTTGAGATCGAAGAATCGATTTTCCACGCTGGGCAGGTCATCGGCACGCAGCCGGCGCAGGAATGCCACGGCATCGTCGGCGTATCCGTGCTCGGCAGCAAGTTCGGGGTGCGGCCAGCGGTTGAGGTACTGCTGCAGCACAGTCTCGATAGCGTGCTGCGCCTGCAGCAGCTTCTTCTCGGCCGCCGAATATTCGCCCCGAATCTGGTTCGCCACCGCCCGTTCTGCAGCGGGAAAGCCGTTGAGCCGCAGGGCCGCACGTTTGCCATCGTCGAATCGAGCGCGGTAGCGCTCGGTCAGTTCGGGAGACGGCTCGTCGCTCGCCGCCGCTGTTCCTTTCAGGTCGTCGATGCGCGATGCGACATTCTGTGCGTGCTGACGCGCTGAGTACAGCGCCTCGTGCGCGTCGTCGTATGCCTTTTCAGCTCGAGTCGCCTCGCCTCGCGCAGCCACCACGGCAGCTTCCAGGCGGTCGATCTCAGCGTCACCCCGCAGCGCCGCAAGACGTTCACCCACATCGAGACGGTGGGCTTCCGCGGCCAACAGGTCGAGCTCGTCCCATTCGACAGCGACGATCCCTGGAGCTGACTGGACCCGGTCCCGACGCTGTTCGGATTCGGCACGGGCGGCACGCGCGCGACGGTGTGCGGAGCCGGCATCGGATTCAGCCTTGCGCAGGGCGTCGCGCAGGGCCTGGAGCTTGCTGTCATTGCTGGTGCCGAGCACGTAGTGCCGTCGGTCGTCGATCGCCGACCGGTCGTCCTTGATATGCCGGTCGCCGTCGCGGGTCTGTCCGGCGCGGGTCACGGCGCGGTGGTGCCGGCCCAGTTCTCGCGCGTCGGCAACACGGCGGTAGTCGAATCGGGATACGAGTTCGAAATGCAGCCAGTGCTGCCATGGCCCCTCGGCGATCTGGAGCACATTCACGATCGAATCGGCATCGACAGCCGAAATCCGGTGTGTGCGATGCACATCCACGCGCCGCCACACCAGCCGCGTACCCAGATGGGCAGCATCGACGGCAGCGGCGACATCAGCGGCGTGCTCGTCGGCGACCAGCATTGTGCGGCCCAGCCCGCCGAGCACCCGCTCGGCGGCGCCCGCCCAATTCGCATCGATGACGTCGATCAACTCGCCGGCGAACGGCAACGATCGCGCCGGCAGCCCGGTCGCGCGCATGACCAGCTCACGAGCCGCCAGCAGCTTGTGGTCCAGGTTCGACTTCTGCCCGGCGAGCGAAGAGATCTGCTGTTTGAGGTCGGTAACCTGTTCGTCGGCGCGCGCGGCAGCGAGGATCAGGGCGCTGTGGGCGGCGTCGTGCGCACCGGCTCCAGCCTCTAGTTCAGCTGCCTCCCTTGCGATCTGCGAGCACATGGTGGCGAAGCCTTCGGCGGTATCGGGAACGGTCGTGTCCCAGGACCGCAAAGCCACACCTAATCGGGCGCGCTGCGTGACCACCCGACGGACCGCTTCGTCGGCGCTATCCAGGGCATCGGTGAGCTCACGCAGGGACTGATTTCCGTCACGCGCACGCTCGGCGTCCTTCAGCGCGGTGGCAGCACGATGACGGGCCGCACTCGCGTGTTCGTCACGCGTGACGGCGTCAGCGAGCGCGGCCTCAGCGTCGGCGTGCCAACCCTGCGCCAGGTGCAGCTCGAAGCGCGCGGCGAGGCCGTCGAGCGCTGTCTGCTCCTCCCCGAGTTCCTGAGTCCGTTGCGCCTCTCGGTCCCGCGTTTCGGTCCACTCCTCCAGCGGTGTCAGTGCGGCGATCTGCTCACGCGTCTGCACGACCCTGCGATGCGCCTCGTCGAGGTCGGCGAAGAACTCGACGGCGCGACGAGCTTCGGCAAAAGTGTCGGGTTCGTCGAGCATGTAGTCGCGGAACAGCCGGTCGAGGCTGTCGAGCCCTTTGGCAGACATCGCCCGGTGCAGCAACAGTTGCGCGTTCTCGTCGGCGATTCCCAACCGGGCACGGAGCCGCTGACCAAACTGGGGGTAGCTCTTGTTGTAGAGAACATCGGGCCAGCGCTTCTTCAACCCGCGGACGTCGATGCCGTCAGACACCACGTGTCTGAGTTCGGTGATGTCCAGGTCGTGGTCGAAAAGCAGGAACGCGCGGCCCGATTCGCCAAGATCATTGCTGCCGCGTTTGAGGTGGAACAGCGCGACCAAGGTGGTGACGGTATCCCCATCAGGATCGGCAGTGGCCATCGTCAACCCGACGGCGCTCCAGGTCGCACCTTCCCGCAGGTAGCGCGACCGCAATTCGCGGGTGTCCGTGTCGGATCCGCGCGCATACGCACCTCGGATATAGGAGGCCACGGTGCGGCCGCGGCCCTGCGCGGCCGCATTGAAACTGAGCTTCGTCGGGGGCACCAACACCGTGGAGATCGCGTCCAACAACGTGGACTTACCCGAGCCCGAGGGACCGGTGATCAGGAAGCCCCGGCGCGCCACGGACAGGTCGTGATAGCCGTCATAGGTGCCCCAATTGAACAGCTGAACACGTGCCAGGCGGTGCTGACCATGCCGGAACACGTCCTCACTCATCGTCGGCCTCGGTATCGGAGTCCTGGTCGCTACCGGCGTCCAAGAGCCGCTGGTACTCCGCCTCGACCAGGGCAACCTCGTCCGCGTCGAACAACTGACGGAGCACGGGCGATACTTCGAACCGGCCCGCGGTGTCAGCGGCGGCGATCAGCGAGTACTTCTTCATCTTTTCCCATGACGCGTTGATCCGCTTCCGGAAGCCGCCCGCATCGGTGGTGTAGCGCCCGCGGTAGGGCTCCATGTCGGCGGCGATGTCGTCGTAATCGACGATCACCCGTTGTCCAGGCGGTGCCACGAGCAACTGGTAGCGCAACGCGAGTACCACCAGCGTGTCCATGAAGGTCAGCGTCTCTGTCCGAAGTACCTGCGGTGGAGCGAATTTGGGGTCATCGGGTGCGGGCTGCGGCCGGGTGAACGCGATGCCGTCGTCCTCGTCGAGGACGAGGTCGAGGAACACGTCGGCCAGTCGGCGTTCGATTTCGCTGCGGTGGGCGAGAATTGCCGACCATTGCTGTCGATGCGCATCATGCGTCACCACCGGACCGCGGAGCAGTTGGACCAGCGCACGCTTTGCCTCGAACGGAAAGGTCTCTTCGGGATTCACCGGTGATCCTCGAATGCATCGGGGCTGAAGGTGATGGTCGGAAGCACAACGGTGCGTCGGTCCATGGCGACCCGTTCGCTGGTGTCGGCGGAGACGGCACCGTGCTCAGCGCCGAGAACCATCAGGCCGACGATGCTGGCGAGGCCCTGGGTGGCAGGGAACTCGGCCAGGACCTGCCCTGCGGTGACCGGTCCAGCCGACCGGCTGAGGCTGGCGACGATGTTGCTGCGGAGTTCCTCGAAATCGATGTCGGATTCATGTGCCTGCGCAGCGAGTTCGGCGAAGTCGACCTCGTCGGTGTCATGCCGATCGAACTCCGTAGGCACCCGGCCTTCGCCCGGGTTGTGCAGCTTGAGGGCGGCGATCGAACGAACCTGCATGCCAATTCTGGTGAGTTCCAAGTTCATTGACTTCTCGGGTCGGTGCTGTGCACTCACTCGAACAGCCAGCGACTGGCAGCGCTGAATCAGTTGGCGGAGCCGCCGATGTTCTTCGTATTGGCGCGAGAGCACGAAATGTCGCAGCGATCGCGATAGCAGGATCATGGTCTGGCGTACCGTGGCTGCTTCGTTCTCCAGCCGGGTGAGGAGAGTGCTCAGGTCCGTACGCGTCTGAGGGGTCAACTCGGCTGCGAAGTCCCGTGACAGGATGGCGGTGATCGCTTCCTGAAGACGGGTCGACTGTTCGGCATCGAGGATCACGTCGTAGAAGCCGTTCACGGAACGTCCGGCTTCTGAGTCCGCCAACAGATCAACCCCGCGAAAAACGTTGCTCAACGTCGCACCGCCCTCAGCGGTGTCGTCAAGGATTTTGGCCCGGAGGTCCCGGCTCAATTCTTCGATGGTCGACCGCACCCGGGCGAAATCCACGGGTATCTCCTGCGCCAGGCCGAGCGTCTCGGCGACCCGCTCCTTTGCCGTCTCCGCGTCGAGCACAGCGAACTCGCCGCGTTCGACTTCTTCAATGCGCTGCTCGACGGCCTTGCGTTCGGACTGCAGCAGTGCCAGCCGCGATGCCGAAACCGGGTCTGAATCACGTTGCAGTGCAATGAGGTTAGCGGCAATCGACCCCAGCCGTGACGCCGACGCGGCGCGCTGCGGCGCATCGATTCCGTTCACCACTGCGGCAGCGTTCAATGCTGCCGCCGATGGCACCAACGTTTCGGTCCCCCGCGTCTGGCCGGGACGCCGGACCAAGTAGCCGTCGTGCACCCATGCGGCGACGTATCCTGTTGCCGTCGATTCGAATTCAGCTCCGGTCTCGCGGAGGAGTTCGAGATCATGATCGAGTTCGGCTACCACCTCGGCCGCCGGGCGTATACGACGTTCCGGCGGAAAGTAGTCCTGGACCACGGCGATGATGAGCCCGGCGTTTCGGGCCCTCAGCAGCGACCATTCCGGCGCCTCCTGCTGTAGACGCCGGAAGCGCAGGACCGCGGACGTTATCGCCACGCTGCGAGACTAGCCGGAAGGGCTGACAAGGCTCTCCACAGTGTCGAGCGTTTCTGCACAGCGCAAACTCAAAAATGGGATTTCACTGGTACCATAGTCCCATGGAAGCGGTAATCGACTCGGGCGGCCGCATCTTGGTGCCCAAGCAACTCCGCGACGCGTTGGGACTGACGCCCGGTTCGACGGTCGATATTTCGGCATATGGCCCTGGACTGCAGATTGTCCCCGGCGGCCGCTCCGCGCGCCTCGTGCGAAACAAGGACGGACGCCTCGTCGCCAACGCAGACACAGTCGTCACCGATGAAATGATGTTCGCGCTCATCGATTCGGGGCGACGCTGACGTCGCAGCAGGTCACGGCAATCGATACCAGCGTCGCGGTGCCCTTGCTTGTGTCCTCGCATCCGCAGCACGTCGCGGTCTCGCAATGGGCAATGGGCCGACGTCTTGGGCTCAGCGGGCATGCGCTGGCCGAGACATACTCGGTTCTGACGCGTCTGCCCGGCGATGCTCGTGTCGACCCTGCCGACGCGGTGGCGTTGATCGACGACAACTTCCCGGAGCCCCTTCAACTGGGTGCCGACACGGGACGCGGTGCCCATCACGAATTCGCCCGTTGTGGCGTCGCGGGCGGCGCCACCTATGACGGCTTGGTCGCGTTGGCCGCTCGTGAGCACGGTGCAGTCCTGGTCACTCGCGATGCCAGAGCCAAGGCAACCTACGACGCCCTCGGGGTAAACGCGGAAGTGCTGGCCGGCGCCTGACCTGTCTTTGGCGAACGGGCGCGGCCCGACCAGAACCTGGCACTGAAATCGCGGTGTAACCCCGCACCCACCCTCGTTGTCGTAGATCTGCACGTGGTGATGCGTTGTGCCTCGTGCTCTGTCACCTGTGCGCATTGCTGGGCTGCGGTGTGCGCGTGGGAATCGAACCCGTTGCACTGCCCTCCGTGCGCCTGAACGGTTGGAGCCGTTTGCGGTTTTGTGCACGCCTCCGCGACAACTACCTGCTACACCATGCTGCTGTCAGTCCAGCAGCTCGATCTCCCAGTTCGCCTTCTGGATCCGGACGTCGAGCTCGCGCAACTCCTGCGCCACCTGGTCGGCCCGCGCCCGCAGATCGCCAACGGACAAGGCGGACAACATCTTCAGCTCCGAACGCAGCTGCCGCGAGTAGCCGTACTGGCCCGCGCCCGCACCCGCGGCTGCATCCGCGGCCGTGGTCAGGACGTGGTACCGCAAGCGCAGCGCGTCGCGCCGCCCGAGGGCGTCGGTCAGCGTGCCGTCCGCCCCGACCGAGTTGGCCGCGTTGGTCAGGTTGATCCGCCGGATCAGGGATTCGTATTCGTCCAGCGCGCCGTCGATCTCGACGAGTAGCGCCGCGGCGTCCTCGGCAGGCACTTCGCCCTCCTGGAACCGTGCGTTACCCACGACGCGCACGCGCAACTGCTCGATACGGCGAACTGCGTTCGCACGCAACGACAAAGCTTCTGCCAACTTCATGATTTCACCTCGCTCCTGATGGCACCGGCCGAGCGTTCGTTTCTCGGCCCGAACCATGATGAGCGGAAAAGGCTTGGCCGGCAACGTATTTTTCAGCAGGCCAGACGGTCGGTGGCGATCAGCCCTGCGCGCCGACGAAGAACAGCACGAGCACCGCAACCAGGCCGAACAGGGCGGCAAAGAATGCGCCACATGCCACGTCGTCAAACCGCGGCCGCACCGTCGCGACCAGAACCGCGGCCGCGGCGACCAGCAACGCGCCCGCCGGCGCGAACAGCCAGTAGTACAACAGCGGCGCCGGGGACATCACGACCAGGCCGAGCGCGTAGCCGCCGAACAGATATCGCGGATCAACCTCGCGCTCGATCCGCGGGTCGAGCGTGCTCTCATGCTCGAAGGACATGCGCACCTCCTCTGGTCAGCGACACACCGTCACCGTGGCAACGGCCTGCAGGTACAGCAGACCGACAATGCACCAAACGCTCACGGGTGCGACCACCAGCGCCACAGCGACGCTGCTGAGTACCCGCGCGCGCAACAACAGTGCTGCAATCAGTCGACATATCAGCGAAACACTAACCGCTGCAGTCAAATTCGTTCCGGCGACCCGGTCGAGGTGCGGATCATCACCAGGGCCCATGGCCCCGACCGCCAACAGACCCCAGCCGACTCCCCCTGAGACCGCTCCGGCGAGTACGCCGCGGGTCCAGTCCGTACCAATCAAACGTCCCCCCGATCCGGTTCGCTCATGTCCCCCGTCGCCGGTACGCCCTCGGCCAATCCGTACTGCAGGTACACGATGCCGGCCGGGCTCGATACCGGCGGCTTGAGCAGCGTCAGGTTCGACGGCACCGGACCGCCATCGAATACCCTCTTGCCTACCCCCAGGACAATAGGATGCACCCAGAGGTCGATGCGATCAAATAGTTTTTCGCGCAACAGGGTCTGCACGAAGTTCAAACTCCCGACCACTTTCACGTGCTCGTGGCGATCACGGATTTCCCGCACTTCGCTGACCAGATCCGTGCCGATCTGCGTCGAGCCGGACCACGACAGATCGGGCTCGCCGCGGGAGGCGACGTACTTGGGGATGCGATTGAACATGGCCGCGAATTCGTCGTCCTGGTGCGGCCAGTAGCCCGCGAAGATGTCGTACGTCCGCCGGCCGAGCAGCAGCGCGTCGGTGCCTTCGTACGCGGCGCCGACCTGCTCCCCCGACACCTCGTCGATCAGCGGTGCCTGCCAGCCTTCGAATGGAAAACCCCCGTCGGGGTCTTCTCCGGGACCGCCGGGCGCCTGCCCGACGAGGTCGAGAGTGGCGAACAACGCGAGGTGAATCTGGCCCATTTCCAGCTCCTGGTGAGTCGGTGGTGTGTGTCAATGAGGTAGACCAGCGGACTCGGTGAAACTCATCGGCGCGGCCGGCTACTTCCCGGACAGCACCCGGTACTGCGCCGAAATCTGTTGGTCCACAGCGGTTTCATCGTCGGCGAAGACCTGGAACACAAATCTGTCGGTGCGGGCGAGGCAGCTGTAGTGCCACCCCAGGATGCGCCATGTCACCGTCGCGTCCGGTTGCGCATAGTCGCGGAGGTGCTCGAAACAGCGCGCACCGGGGAACCCCGGCACCGGCCCGGCCATCTGCACATCCGGATTCTTCATGATCAGAGCGCTGGTGGCGTCCAGCAGCTGCGCGGCCGAATCCGCATTGGGCGCCTGGTAGACCCGGCCCCACCGCTGTGTCACCCACTGGACGCCGGCGCGCTCGAACTGGGTCGTCATGCTCACCGGATCGGTTTCGAAATGCAGCCACGCCCGCGGTCGCCACGTCCCGATCAGTACGCCCTGCTGCCGATCGGGAGTGGTGATGGTCTTCGACAGCAACTGATCGTCGCTCGGATCTTTGGGCAGGTCAGCGAGTTTCGCGGGATCGGTGGGCACAAAGCTCTTGATGAGCGACTGCTGCCTGCTGAGCAGGTCGGACGTCAGCAACTGAGCCCGCAGCGGTGCCTTGGTCAGCTTGGTGGCTTTGGCGCTCACGAATTGGTACAGCACGAAACGTCCCTGCGCGGTGTACGCCGCGACGCCACTGGCCCCGGTGCCGTAATCCACGCCGACCGCCGGCACCGTGCCGGTACCGACCGAGATCTGGACGGGATATGTCGGAAACGGAGTGGCCACGACGGGGCCGAACTGTGCGGTGAATTCTGCCGCGGCCGCCGCTGCTTGGCCATCATCGGGAAACATCAGGACCGCGTTCTGGATTTCCAGATCGGAGTCCCGGGACCCTGATGACCGGTACGACCCGAAACCGGCGACCAGACCGTGTGCTCTGGCAATGCCCTGCATCACATTGTCTTTGGACACCCCGAGGATGTTGTCGACACCGAACTCCGACGTCATGGTGCCGGTCCCGATGGCCCCGGGCTTCGTCACCGACGCGTCGATTTCCCAAGGGCCCACGACGTATTCGGCCATCCGGGTCGATTCGACGATCGACTGCGTGAGCGGGTTGGGTCCAGCGCTGAAGAACGGGGTGCTCGGCTTGATCTGGTAGTTACCGGTCCGCAGCTGGCTGACGTCCGGTTCGGGGTCGCTCAGTGAACCGCCGAACCGCGAGGTGCCGGTCGTGGTCGTCGAACAGCCCGCGACCACGCACCCGCACGTAACCACGGCAAGTGCCAGCTTCCGGATCCCCACGATCCAACACTAACTGTGGCCGAGGCGCGCAAGCACCGATCGCACCGACTCCGCGATCGCCTCGTTGAACGGCCCGGCGTCCCGCCGCACGGTGCGCGTGCGGACCAGCACCGTCAGCATGACCCGTTCCCGCTTCGGGCCGATGAGCATCCCGGCGTCGTTGGTCGACCCGTAGTCGCCGCCGCCGGTCTTGTCCGCGCTGGTCCATCCCTCAGGCAGACCCGCGCGAAAACGGCGGGTCGACGTCGCGGTCTCCTCCATCCACCGACGCAGTTGGAACTGAGCCGCACCGGACAACGCGTCGCCGGCGAGAATGGCGCGATACCCGCCGCACAGCGCCCGCGGCGTGGTGGTGTCGCGGAGATCGCCGGGCGCCGCTTCGTTGAGGGCCGGTTCCCAGCGATCCAGCCGGGTCTGCGAATCACCGATCGAGCGGGCGAAATCCGTGAGCGCCGAGGGCCCGCCGATGGTCCGCAACATGATGTTGCCTGCCGCGTTGTCACTCTGGCTCAGGGCCGCGGCACAAATCTCTCGCAACGCCATCCGCGCCCCCACCGCCTCGCTCAGCACCGGCGAGTTGACCACGATGTCACCGGCGGTGATGGGCACCATGGCATCGAGATTCGCCTTGCCCGCCGTGGCCATCTGCAAGATGCGGGCCGCCGCATACGCTTTGAAGGTCGAGCACATCGCGAACCGCTCGTCAGCACGGTGCTCGACCGTCGCCGAAGACTCCAGATCAACTGCGTAGACGCCGATTAACGCCTGATAGCGATCTTCCAGATCGGCAAAGTTGGTCGGCTCGTCCGCCTTGGTGGGCTGGCACCCTGCCAGCACGCCCGTCGCGGCCAACCCGACGATGAAATCCCGTCGGCTCAGCGATACCCCCACATATTCAGCCAACCATGTATCGACGAAAGACGCCAACGCGGGGTGCCCTTCCGGCACCCCGCCGGCCTGCAGTGCGTTGGGCCCCAACAGATCCCGTGGTGTCAGCAAAGATGACGTCAGGCGATGTACTTGTCGAACCAGTCGATGGCCACTTCCGGGTGGACACCGAGGTAGTTGTAGCCGTCGAATCGCCTGTTGGTTCCTTCAATCCAGTGCAGGCTCTTGTCGGCGACCGGAATCGCGTCGTAGATGTCCTGCACATCCTGCGGGCGCGTCATCGTGTCGTCGCGGACCTGGGCGACGAGCGTCGGCACGGTCACGGCCTTGACGTATTCGAGCGGTGACTGCTCGGCGATCCGGAATCCCGTTCGTTCGTGCACGGCCTGATCGAACTTCACGTAGCCGTCGGCCATCCCGACTGCCTTGACGAACTCCTCGACGATGTAGCGACCCGACACCGGTTGCAGCATCACCATGGCCTGGATTTCCGCGAACTCCTCGGGATGCTTCGACCAGGCCACCGCCGTCGAATCAGCGCCCAGGCACACCGAAAGCAGCACCTTCTTCATCGATTTCGTGTCCGGCCGAGCGCCGGCGTAGCGCAAGGAGCCGATGACATCGCGATATTCGGTCAGACCGATGCCCGCGATTCCGCCGTTGCCCTGGCCACTGCGGCCGTGATTACGGATGTCGTACGCGAGAACGTTGTAACCGGCGTCATGCAGCGCCTTGTACTCGGGCAGGAAATTCACCTCGAAGCCGCCGAGCCCGCCGAACTCCGGCAGGTGCCCGGGGTAGCCGTAGCGGTTTCCGGGGAGAAAGTGGTTATGGATGACGAGCCGGTCGGAGTCGGCCGGGATGAACCAGCCCTCCAGCGGGACGCCGTCCATCGACGGGAAGAACACGTCTTCGTAGTCGAGCCCGACCTCATCTGGGCTCCGTAGCACTGGCGCGCGCCGTCCGCCGGTGGTTCCGGTGGTCCACATTGCGACAAAGCCGTCGAACGCTTCCTGAGCTGCGGTGTCATCGGACATGTGCGGTTCCTTCCGTCGAGAGGTGGTGTCAGAAACGACGGTAGGCCGGGCGCGGTCCGGTCAGTCAGGGCCGAGTTGTCCGGGGTCCAGCAAACCCCCTCTCCCGGCTGCCGAGCCCACTACTGTCGAGAACGTGGACCAGCGCAAGGACATCCGGGAATTCCTCACGTCCCGGCGCGCCCGCATCACTCCCCAGCAGGCCGGCCTGCCCGACTACGGCGCCAAACGACGAGTCCCCGGCCTGCGCCGCGAAGAGGTCGCTCTGTTGGCCGGAGTCAGCGTGGACTACTACACCCGGCTCGAACGCGGCAATCTCACCGGCGTCTCCGACTCGGTACTCAACTCGGTGGCGACCGTCCTGCAACTCGACGAGACCGAGCGCGCGCACCTGTTCAACCTGATCAAAGTCAGCCAAGGGCCGCGGCGGACCCCGCGCAAGGCCGGCAGCAGGCTTCGGCCGAGTGTCCAACTGATCCTGGATGCGATGGTCGGAGTGCCGGCCTGGGTCAGCAATGACCGCCTCGACATCCTGGCCGCCAACGTCATCGCCGCGGAGTTGTACCGCGTCGCCATCGACGGACCCGGACAGGCCAACCTCGCCCGATTCGTGTTTTTGGACGGCCGCGCGCAGGAATTCTTCGTCGATTGGAATCAGCAGGCCGACAACGCCGTCGCGATTCTGCGCAGTGCCGCGGCCCGTGATCCGTACGACGACCGGCTGACCCAGCTCGTCGGCGAATTGAGCACGCGCAGTGACGAATTCCGGGTCCGCTGGGGCGCCCACATCATCCGCGCACACCAGTCGGGCCCGAAAGCGTTCAAGCACCCCGACGTCGGCCAGCTCGATCTGACCTTCGATGGGCTGGAACTTGCCGCCGATCCGGGTCTGACGCTCTATGTCATGACGGCGGAACCGAATTCAGCGACGGCGGAACGACTGAAGTTACTCGGCAGCCTGGCGGCAACGCGCCAGTCACACGGCTGACCGCCCAGGCCGCACCAACAGCGCGGCCACCAGGAAGCACAGTGCTCCGACGAACGTCCCGAAGTTGGCCATCCGCTCGTCGATCGTGACACCGGTCTTGCGGACGAACGCCGCCAGCGCCGAGACCTGGAACGCGACGCAGCCCATCATGTTGATCCACGATGCCTGCCAGGCAACGGATTTCGGCGACCACAGGCCGACCACCATGACGGCCAGCAGCCCACTGAGCAGGAAGGCCAGTGACCCGGCGGCGTCGGGCGCCCACACGTAGCGGCGCTCGGCGAGCACGGCGTGCGCCCACACCGCCGCGCCGGTGCTCACGTTGAACAACACCGTGCCCATGAATTGGATTGCCGCCGACCACCATTGGATCCCCGGCGGGGCCAGCACGTATTGCATCAGGGCGGCCGTGGTGAAGAACCACGACCCGATGAAGCACAGCACGTTCGCCGCTCCGGCCCCGGCCACCGAGGGAAACCCCGGCGCCGTGGCCAGCGCGAAGAACGTCGAGCCGATGGCGAAAAGCCAACACTGCCTGCTGAGGGTGGCAAGGCCGGTCATGCCGCTCACGGCACTACAGGAAGCTGCGAATCCGCTCGCCGGTCTCCGACGTCGACAGCTTGGCGTCGCCACGCGTCGAAAGGTGCTCGGCGACAGCCTTGTCCACGCGGGCCGCGGCGTCGGTCTCACCGAGGTGGGTCAGCAGCAGCGCCACACTCATGATGGCCGCGGTCGGGTCGGCGAGACCCTGACCCGCGATGTCGGGCGCGCTGCCGTGCACCGGCTCGAACATCGACGGGTTGGTGCCCGTCGCATCGATGTTGCCCGATGCCGCCAGGCCGATGCCGCCGGAGACGGCCGCGGCCAGGTCGGTGATGATGTCGCCGAACAGGTTGTCGGTGACGATCACGTCGAAGCGGCCCGGATCGGTGACCATGTGGATGGTCGCGGCATCGATGTGCTGGTAAGCGGTCTCGACGTCCGGGTACTCGGTGGCGACCTCGTCGACCGTGCGCTTCCACAGCGAGCCGGCGAACGCCAGCACGTTGTTCTTGTGCACCAGGGTCAGGTGCTTACGCCGCGTCCGGGCCTTCTCGAATGCGTAGCGGACGACCCGCTCCACACCGAAGCGCGTGTTGGTGGACACCTCGGTGGCCACCTCGTGCGGGGTGCCGACGCGGATGGCGCCACCGGTGCCGGTGTACGGACCCTCGGTGCCCTCGCGGACGACGACGAAATCGATGTCCGGGTTGCCGGCCAGCGGGCTGTCGACACCGGCGAACAGCCGCGACGGCCGCAGGTTCACGTGGTGATCCAGCGCGAACCGCATGGTCAGCAGCAGACCGCGCTCGAGCACGCCGCTGGGCACCGACGGATCGCCGATGGCGCCCAACAGGATCGCGTCGTGTGTCTTGAGCTCGTCGACCATGCCGTCGGGCAAGGTCTCGCCGGTCTCGTGGTAGCGCTTGGCGCCGACGTTGTACTCGGTGCGCTCGACGCCCGGCAGTACGACGTCGAGAACCTTCAGCGCCTCGCCGATGACCTCGGGGCCGATGCCGTCACCGGCAATGACGGCGAGCTTCACGACAAATCCACCAGTTCCAGCGTGGTCGCGCCGACGGCCTCGCCGATCGCGCCGAGCACGTCGGCCGGCACCTCGCGGTCCAGGCGCAGCATGATCGTCGCTCCCGAACCGTCGGCGTCCTGCGACAGCTGGGCCGCCAAGATGTTGACCTCAGCCGCACCGAGCAGGGTGCCGATCTTGCCCAGGGCGCCCGGCTGGTCGCCGTAGTTGAGGATCAGGTTGATGCCCTCGGCGCGCAGGTCCAGGTTGCGGCCGTTGATCTGGACGATCTTCTCGACCAGCTGCGGGCCGCTCAAGGTGCCCGACACGTTGACGACCGAGCCGTCGGCGGCCACGGCGCGCACGTCGACGACGCTGCGGTGGTTGGGGCTCTCGGTCTCGCTGGTGAGGACGGCCTCGACGCCACGCTCGGCGGCCAGCGCCGGCGCGTTGACGAACGTCACCTGGTCCTCGATGACGGCCGAGAACAGGCCGCGCATCGCCGAAAGCTTCAGAATCTCAACGTCTTCCGACGCCAGCTCGCCGAGCACCTCGACGTTCAGCGAGGCCGGGAGCGCCGGTGCCAGGGCACCGACCAGCAGGCCCAGCTTGCGCACCAGGTCGAGCCACGGCGCGACCTCTTCGCCGACGACACCGCCGCCGACGTTGACGGCGTCCGGCACGAACTCGCCGGCCAGCGCCAGCTTCACGCTCGCGGCGACGTCGGTGCCGGCGCGGTCCTGGGCCTCTTCGGTGGAGGCGCCGAGGTGCGGCGTCACGACGACCTGCGGCAGCTCGAACAGCGGGCTGTCGGTGCAGGGCTCGGTGGCGAACACGTCGAGGCCGGCGCCACGGACGTGGCCACTGGTGATCGCGTCGGCCAGGGCCTGCTCGTCGATCAGGCCACCGCGGGCGGCGTTGACGATGATGACGCCCGGCTTGGTCTTGGCCAGCGCTTCCTTGTTGATCAGGCCGGCGGTTTCCTTGGTCTTGGGCAGGTGCACCGAGATGAAATCAGCGCGGCCCAAAAGCTCATCGAGGCTCAGCAGCTCGATACCGAGCTGGGCGGCACGGGCCTGCGAGACATAGGGGTCGTAGGCGACGATGTGCGCGCCGAACGCGGCGAGGCGCTGCGCGACGAGCTGGCCGATGCGGCCCATGCCCACGACGCCGACGGTCTTGCCGAAGATCTCGGTGCCCGAGAACTTGGAGCGCTTCCAGGTGTGCTCGCGCAGGGTGGCGTCGGCGGCCGGAATCTGGCGGGCCGTCGAGAGCAGCAGCGCCAGGGCGTGCTCGGCGGCGCTGTGGATGTTCGAGGTCGGGGCGTTGACGACCAGCACGCCACGCGCGGTGGCGGCGTCGACGTCCACGTTGTCCAGGCCGACGCCGGCGCGGGCGACGATCTTGAGCTTGGGTGCCGCGGCCAGCACCTCGGCGTCCACCGTGGTGGCCGAGCGCACCAGCAGGGCGTCGGCTTCCGGCACGGCGGCCAGCAGCTTTTCGCGGTCGGGTCCGTCGACCCAACGGACCTCTACCTGGTCGCCGAGGGCGGCGACGGTCGATTCGGCGAGTTTGTCAGCGATGAGTACGACAGGAAGGCTCACGCGCACAGACTAGTGGTCCAGGTTGCGCGCATTCCAATCGCGGTTACCTTGACTTCCCGCTCCCTAGGATCAAGTGGTGGACGTCACCGTCGTCGGTAGTGGACCGAATGGCCTGGCCGCGGCCGTCATCTGCGCGCGAGCCGGGCTGTCGGTCCGGGTCATCGAAGGTCAGCCGACTCCCGGCGGCGGCGCCCGCAGCGCCCCGGACCCCGAGTATCCAGGCGTTTTGCACGACGTCTGCTCGGCGGTGCATCCCCTGGGCGTGGCATCGCCGTTCTTCGCGGAGTTCGACCTCGCGGC
The DNA here is from genome assembly GCF_055384815.1 of Mycobacterium toneyamaense. Lineage (NCBI taxonomy): Bacteria > Bacillati > Actinomycetota > Actinomycetes > Mycobacteriales > Mycobacteriaceae > Mycobacterium > Mycobacterium toneyamaense. The sequence continues at coordinate 2,357,478 of NZ_AP040333.1, read as the reverse complement.
CCGCGGGGTACAGATGGTGACGCCGGAGATCTCGTACGCCAATCCCCTGCCTTCCGGCGGAGCCGCCATCGCTTACCACTCGCTGGACCGCACGTGCGCGGAGCTCGAACACGGCTCGTCGTGGCGCCGGCTGCTGGGCCCGCTGGTCGAGCACGTCGACGGCGTCCTCGGGTTCTTCCTCGGCGACAAGCGGTCGCTGCCGCCGGACCTGCCCAGCACCGTGCGTGCCGGACTGCGTGTGCTGGCCCAGGGCAGTCCCGCGTGGCACCTGCTGCGCGGGGACGACGCCCAGGCGCTCTTCACCGGCGTCGGCACCCACGCCATCCACCCCATGCCGTCGCCCGTCAACAGTGGAGCGGGCATCATGCTCAGCACCGTCGCGCACACGGCGGGCTGGCCTGTGCCCGTCGGCGGCACCCAGACGATCACCGATGCGCTCATCGCCGATCTGCGCGCGCACGGCGGCGAGCTCGTCACCGGCTCCCCCGTGACGAGCCCGCCCGGCGGCGTGGTCATCTATGACACCTCGCCGACCGCACTGCTCGACATCTACGGACCGGCGGTTCCCAGCCGCTACGCAAAAGCGTTGCGCCGCTACAAGTTCGGTCCCGGCGTGTGCAAGATCGACTTCGTGCTGTCCGGTGAAATCCCCTGGCGTGACCCGCGAATGGCGTCGTCCCCCACCGTCCATCTCGGGGGCACCCGGGCCCAGATGGCGCACGCCGAACGCGAGATCTGGCAGGGCCGCCACGCCGAGCACCCCATGACGCTGGCCGCGCTGCCGCACCTCGCCGATCCGTCGCGCATCGACGCACAGGGCCGCCGGCCCCTGTGGACCTACTGCCATGTGCCCGCCGGCTCGACCGTCGACCAGACCGAGACCGTGATCGCGTTGTTCGAGGACGCCGCACCGGGATTCCGCGATCTGGTGCTGGCGGCCCGCGCGGTACCGGCGGCCGAGATGTCGCAGCACAACGCGAATTACGTCGGCGGCGACATCATCGTCGGCGGCGCCACGCTCAAGGCCGCGATGATCGGGCCGACGCTGCGGGCCAACCCGTGGACCACGCCAATCCCCAAGGCATACCTCTGCTCGTCGGCCACCCCGCCGGGCACCGGCGTGCACGGGATGGCCGGCCTGTACGCCGCGCGCACCGTACTGCGTCGTGAATTCGGGGTGAAGACGCTGCCGTCGCTCGCGCCATAGTGTTGGCTTGGCGCATGGCCAAGCTTTCTGTGATCTTCTACTCCGCGACCGGGCACGGCACGTCCATGGCGCAGCGCATCGCGAGCACCGCCGAATCGCTGGGGGCCGAGGTGCGGCTGCGGCCCGTCGCCGAGACCGCCACTCCCGAGTCCTTCGCGCACAACCCGGCCTGGACCGCGAATTACGAAGCGACCAAAGACCTTCCGGCCGCCACGGGCGACGACATCGTCTGGGCCGACGCGGTGATCTTCGGCTCGCCGACCCGCTTCGGCTCGGTCGCGTCGCAGCTGCGGGGGTTCCTCGATTCCCTCGGCGGCCTGTGGTCGAAGGGCGTACTGGCGGACAAGGTGTACGCCGGTTACACCTCCACCAACACCGCACACGGCGGCCAGGAGACGACGCTGCTGTCGCTCTACATCACGCTGATGCACTGGGGCGGCATCATCGTGCCGCCCGGCTACACCGACCCACTCAAGTTCGCCGACGGCAACCCCTACGGCGTGAGCCTGCTGGCCAATCACGACAACATCCGCCAGTTCGACGACAACACCTACGCGGCGCTGGACCACCTGGCGCGGCGGGTCGTCACGGTCGCGGACCGGTTGGGCGGGTAGTTCGTCGCTCGCCGCCCGCGCCCGGCGTGTCGCGTGCTGTGATGATCAGTGCGCACCGTCAGGGCGGTCCGCTTTCATTCCGCGCTGAGGGCGACAAATGTCGAGAGGACGCCGCCGTGGCCGCAGAGTCGATCGCGGTGACTGGTTGACCCTGCGGCTGTGGCTGGAACGTTCGAGTGGCCAATGCCGCTGGCGCAGAGTCAATGCACGCGTTGGTGATTCTGCGGTCAGGGCGCGGTGATCCACTCGGAACACGCGTCATCTACCAGCAACGACAGCTTCGGCAACCAAAATTGGCGTCGGAACACCCCGCCGGCCCGGCTTAGCGTGATGAGGTGACATTCGTAGGAACCGCCCGTCTGGTGGGCGCGGTACCCAATGACCGGTGGTTCGCCGTCGGCGATCTGGAGCTCTACCAGATGCGCCCGCCGTTGTGCGGGTATCACGTGATCGCCGCCGAGCGGAGCATGTGGGCCATGCGCGCGCAGGCCATCTACCCCGATGGCCGCATCGAACCGCCCGAACCCGACGATCCCGTGTCCACCGACTTCTACGGCGTGGCGGGCGAGGGCCTCGACATCGACCGGTCCGTGAAGCTGCCCGGCAGTGCCGACGGCCGCAACGTCGCCCGCGCCCTGGCCGGCATCGGGTACACCCTCTACTGAAAAGCCGAAAGGCCAGTCACCGCACGCTTTTTCGTGAATCGCGTGCGACAACTGGCCTGTCGGCGGTTGAAACTAGGCGGTCTCGGTGATCGGCCGGTCGACCCAGCTCATCAGGTCGCGCAGCTTCTTGCCGGTGACCTCGATCGGGTGCTCGGCGTTGGCCTTGCGCAGGCCCTCGAGCTCCTTGTTGCCGCCCTCGACGTTGGCGACGAGGCGCTTGACGAAGGTGCCGTCCTGGATGTCCTTCAGGATGGCGCGCATGCGCTCCTTGGTGTCGGCGTCGATGACGCGCGGGCCCGACAGGTAGCCACCGAACTCAGCGGTGTCGGACACCGAGTAGTTCATGCGGGCGATGCCACCCTCGTACATCAGGTCGACGATGAGCTTGAGCTCGTGCAGCACCTCGAAGTAGGCCATCTCCGGGGCGTAACCGGCCTCGACCATGACCTCGAAACCGGCCTTGACCAGTTCCTCGGTGCCACCACAGAGGACGGCCTGCTCACCGAAGAGGTCGGTCTCGGTCTCTTCCTTGAAGTCGGTCTTGATGACGCCGGCGCGGGTGCCACCGATGCCCTTGGCGTAGGACAGCGCCAGCGCCTGGCCCTCACCCTTGGGGTCCTGGTGCACGGCGATCAGCGCGGGCACGCCCTTGCCGTCGACGAACTGACGACGCACGAGGTGGCCGGGGCCCTTCGGGGCGACCATGCCGATGGTGACGTTGGCCGGGGGCTTGATCAGGCCGAAGTGGATGTTGAGGCCGTGGCCGAAGAACAGCGCGTTGCCGTCTTCCAGGTTCGGCTCGATGTCGTTGGTGAAGATCTCGGCCTGCGCGGTGTCGGGCGCCAGCAGCATGATGACGTCGGCCCACTTGGCGACCTCGGCCGGGGTGTCGACCTCGAGGCCCTGCTCGGTGACCTTCTCGCGGGACTTCGAGCCCTCCTTCAGGCCGACCTTGACCTGCACACCCGAGTCGCGCAGCGAAAGCGAATGCGCGTGTCCCTGGCTGCCGTAGCCGATGACGCCGACCTTGCGCCCCTGGATGATCGACAGGTCCGCGTCGTCGTCATAGAACATCTCAACTGCCACTTGCTTTTCCTTACCCTTGTTTCTGTTGTTCGAAGTTTTAGTTCGGGGTCCAGCTCGGTTACTTGGCCGCGCCGATGCCGCGCGGGCCGCGCGCCAGCGAGACCACACCGGACTGCACCAGCTCGCGAATACCATACGGCTCCAGCACTCGCAGCAATGCGTCGAGCTTCTCCTGGGTGCCGGTGGCCTCCACGGTCAGCGATTCGGTCGACACGTCGACGACCTTGGCGCGGAACAGGTTGACGGCCTCGATCACCTGGCCACGGGTGGTGGCGTCGGCCCGCACCTTGATCAGCGCCAGCTCGCGGGAGACGGAGTTGTCCGGCTCCTGCTCGACGATCTTGATGACGTTGATCAGCTTGTTGAGCTGCTTGGTGATCTGCTCCAGCGGCAGCTGCTCTTCGACCGAGACGACGATGGTCATCCGGGACATGTTCTTCTGCTCGGTGGCGCCGACCGCGAGCGACTGGATGTTGAAGCCACGCCGCGAGAACAGTGCCGCCACGCGGGCGAGCACACCGGGGGTGTCCTCGACGAGAACCGAGAGTGTGTGAGTAGTCGCCATGTCCCTTACACCTGATCCTCGTTGTCGAACAGCGGACGGATATCCCGCGCCGCCATGATCTCGTCATTGCTGGTGCCGGCGGCGACCATCGGCCACACCTGCGCGTCGGCGCCGACGATGAAGTCGATGACGACGGGGCGGTCGTTGATCTCGCGGGCCTGCCGGATGACGTCCTCGACGTCCTCGGCGCGCTCGCAGCGCAGACCGACGCAACCCAGCGCCTCGGCCAGCATCACGAAGTCCGGGATGCGGTGCGAGTGCGTCGACAGGTTGGTGTTGGAGTAGCGCTCGTCGTAGAACAGCGTCTGCCACTGCCGCACCATGCCCAGGTTGCCGTTGTTGATCAGCGCAACCTTGATCGGCGCCCCTTCGAGGGCGCAGGTGGCCAGCTCCTGGTTGGTCATCTGGAAGCAGCCGTCGCCGTCGATGGCCCACACCTCGGCCTCCGGGCGGGCGAACTTGGCACCCATCGCGGCCGGGATGGAGAAGCCCATGGTGCCGAGACCGCCGGAGTTCAGCCAGGTCTTCGGGTTCTCGTACTTGATGAACTGCGCGGCCCACATCTGGTGCTGACCGACGCCCGCGACGTACAGCGCGTCCGGCCCGGCGATCTGGCCCAGCTTCTCGATGACGTACTCCGGCGAGAGGCTGCCGTCGCTCTGCGGGCCGTAGCTCAACGGGTACGTGTCCTTGACGCCGCCGAGGTAGGTCCACCAGTCGGCCAGGTCCAGCGTGTCGGCGGCAACACCGTCCCGGCGCAGCGCCGCGAGCAGGTCGACGATGACGTTCTTGATGTCACCGACGATCGGCACGTCGGCGTGCCGGTTCTTACCGATCTCGGCGGGATCGATGTCCGCGTGGATCACCTTGGCGTCGGGCGCGAACGACGACAGCTGGCCGGTGACGCGGTCGTCGAAGCGGGTGCCGAGGGCGATCAGCAGGTCGCTCTTCTGCAGCGCCGCCACGGCCGAGACCGTGCCGTGCATGCCGGGCATGCCCATGTGCTGCGGGTGGCTGTCGGGGAACGCGCCGCGCGCCATCAGGGTGGTGACGACGGGGATGCCGGTCAGTTCGGCGAGCTCCAGCAGCTCGGCGGACGCCTCACCGCGGATGACGCCGCCGCCGACGTACAGCACGGGCTTGTGCGACGCGGCGATCAGCTTGGCGGCCTCACGGATCTGGCGGCTGTGCGGCTTGGTGTTCGGCTTGTAGCCGGGCAGGTCGATGACCGGCGGCCAGCTGAAGGTGCACTGCCCCTGCAGCACGTCCTTCGGGATGTCGACGAGGACGGCGCCGGGCCGGCCGGAGGCGGCGATGTGGAACGCCTCGGCGATCACCTTGGCGATGTCGTCACCGTTGCGGACCAGGAAGTTGTGCTTCGTGATCGGCATGGTGATGCCGGAGATGTCGGCTTCCTGGAAGGCGTCGGTGCCGATCAGCCCACGGCCGACCTGGCCGGTGATCGCGACGACCGGGATCGAATCCATCTGCGCGTCGGCCAGCGGCGTGACCAGGTTGGTGGCGCCGGGACCCGAGGTGGCCATCATCACGCCGACCTTGCCGGTGGCGTGCGCGTAGCCCGACGCGGCGTGGCCGGCGCCCTGCTCATGCCGCACCAGCACGTGGCGCACCTTCTTCGAGTCGAACAGCGGGTCGTAGACCGGCAGCACGGCACCACCGGGGATGCCGAAGATCGTGTCGACGTCGAGTTCCTCGAGCGACCGGACGACGGCCTGGGCACCGGTCATCTGTTGCAGTGCAACGGCTTTGGAAGAACCATTGGCCGTGCCGCCGAGGCCGCCGGCTCCGTTGGGCTGCGGCGTCGACTCTGGCGGTCGCGTGGTGGGTGCGCTCACTCTTGTCCTCTTGATCGTGTTGCGGTTTTGGCGTTCCCGGGCAAACAAAAAACCCCCGTCAGCGTCTGCTGCTGTACGAGGGTTGCGCGTCGATGCTTGTAGTCGGCTTAGTCAGCCTGGTCACGCACCAACGCGCCCAGTTACTACAAGCAATGCCGAGGTCTGCATAACGGTGACGGTAGTCCTCGCGGCGCACGCAGGTCAAATCAGTTCTGTTGCCGGACACACCCGGCAACCGTCCGACCCGCCGCCTGGGAAGATGAATGGCGTGAGCCGCCGAACCGCTTCGACCGCACCCCAACCCGTCGTGATCAAGATCCCGGGGGTCGCCCATCTGGCGGTGGGGTTCTTCGCCATCGGTCTGCTGGCTCTGGTGTTCGCCGGCCCGGCCTGGTGCGCGGTGCTGCTCGTCATCCCGATCGTGTTGTCGGCGATGGTGATTCGCTACCGCACTGTCGCCGACAAGAAGGGCGTCACGGCGCGGTCGCTGCTCGGCAGCCGGACGGTGACGTGGCAGGACATCAAGGGACTGCGGTTCGACCGCTCCAAGTGGGCCAAGGCCGAATTGACCGACGGCACCGACCTGCGCCTGCCCGGTGTGACGTTCGCGTCACTGCCGGTGCTGACCGCCGCCAGCGGCGGCGTCGTGCCCAATCCGTACAACGAGTGAGCCGGCGCCGCGCCCGAGCAGGCTCAGTGCAGCGGGTTTGATCCGTTCAGCAGCAGCCACGCGCCGACGCCCGCGCCGATGCCGAGCAACAGGCACAGGATCGACCCGATGAAGGGCCGGCGGGCCCAGCCGCGTCCGGCGTCGAAGCCGTAGAGACCCGGCCCCGTCAGGGTCAGCGCCGCGGCGAGCACGATCATGGTCACCAGGTACTCATGGCCCTCGGGCAGGAAATACGGGAAGTAGCCGTGCACGGGTTGTGCGGCCACCTCCACGGCGAGCGCGTTGAGCAGGTAGCCCACCGCGACCGCGGCGGCGACCGGGGTGAACAACCCCAGCACCAGCAGGACACCGGCGCCGATCTGCGCCCCGGTGGCGAGATAGGTCAGTATCCCCGCGTGCTGGAAGCCGGCGGCGGCCAGCGCGTGCTCGTACCCGTTCAGGCCCTGGCCGCCCCACCAGCCGAATGCCTTCTGCAGTCCGTGGACCACCAGCCAGGCGCCGAGGCCGACACGCAGCACCATGAGTCCCAGGTCCTGGGTGCCGCGGCGCTTGGCGACGCGTACCCGGGCGTCGGTCTCGGGGTCGGGCTCGATCTCGGCGGGCCCCAACGCATCGGAGGTCTGCTCCGCACGCCGCTCCCGGGGTTGCACGTACGGCAGCGGCTCGGGTTCGTGCATGAGATCGAATGCCATCGAGGACGGCGTCGACGACGCGGGCGTCACCTCGGTCGCCTCGTCGGACGACTCGTTGTCGAACCGCGGGATGGCAGTGGTCGCGGCGGTCTCACCGCCCTCTGCGCCGCCACTGCCGCGGTAGGTCGTGATGGGCAGGTCGTCTTCTGGATCGACCAGGCGTGCCGACGCGGGCCTGGCGGCCGACTCGTCGGGCCGTCGCCATGCGCGCGAGTCATGGGAAGTACTGGTCATAGTTGCCAGGGTAAGTGCAACTGCACTGCTGACCGTGGATTTAAGCGGTGGTTTGACCGGCTTGTTCACGGGATTTGCCCGGCCCGGCGCGCGGCCCCGACGTGGCGAGCATCCTCGAACAGTCCGTAACCTGGCGGGCATGACATTGCGGCGGTCGACGCAGACTGCGCTGACGAGGCCTCGACACCGGCCTGAGCGTTCCGGCTCTGCACCCGCTCGACGGGTCCTGGCGTTGTGCGCCATCGCTTTGCTGGCGCTGCCCAGCTGCGCCCGTTTCGATTCGGCGGCGTCCGAGCCGTTCACCATCGAGCCCGACCTCGGCGGGGCCCCCAGCTCGCCGCCACCGCCCCCGCCGCCGCTGCCGCCGAACCCGTTCCCCAAGGCGTGCCCGGCGCCGGCCGTGCTGCAGGGCTGCCTGGAGAGCACCAGCGGCCTGATCATGGGCGGCGACAGCAAGTCGGCGATCGTCGCCGAACGCGTCACCGGCGCCGTCAAGAACATCTCGACGACGGCGGAACCCAAGGTCAAGACCGTGATCCCGGTCGACGCCTCCGGTGACGGCGGGCTCATGGACATCGTGCTGTCGCCGAGTTACCAACAGGACCGGCTGATGTACGCGTACATCACCACGCCGACCGACAACCGGGTGGTCCGCATCGCCGACGGCGACGTGCCGAAGCCGATCCTGACCGGGATTCCCAAGGGCCCCACAGGCAACACCGGAGCGCTGATCTTCACCAGCCCGACGACCCTCGTGGTGCTCACCGGGGACGCCGGAAACCCCGCTGCCGCAGCCGATCCGGCTTCGCTGGCGGGCAAGCTGCTGCGCATCGAGCAGCCGACGACGGTGGGCCAGGCGCCGCCGACCACCGCACTGTCCGGCATGGGCTCCGGCGGCGGGCTGTGCATCGACGGTGCCAGCGGCTCGTTGTACGTCACCGACAGAACCCCGACCGGGGACCGGCTGCAGCGGATCACCAAGGACTCCAAGGTGTCGACGGTGTGGAACTGGCCCGACCGTCCCGGCGTCGCGGGCTGCGTCGCGACCGACGACACCGTCATGGTCAATCTGGTCAACACCAAGAAGACGGTGGCCGTGCGGCTGTCGAAGGAGACCGGCGCCGTCACGGGCGACCCCGAGGCGCTCCGCACCGACACCCACGGCCATGTCTTCGCGCTGAAGCTCTCCCCCGACGGCAATGTCTGGGGCGCCACGGTGAACAAGACGGCCGGCGACGTGGAGAAGTTCGACGACGTCGTGTTCCCGCTGTTCCCGCAGGGCGGATTCCCGCGTAGCACGGACGACAAGACGTAATTGGCGCCCGACATGAGGGTCGCTCGATGATGCGCGCCTGCCCGGCCGACTTCGCTCGGCTGGCCGGCTACCTGGGCTTTTCCTGCGACGACGATTCCTGGGTCAAGGTGCGCAACCCCCTGACCCTTGCCCACTGGACCATGCCGGTCGTCGAGCTGCTGATGCTGGTCGGCGCCGCACTGGCCCTGGCCTACGCGCTGCGGCGCGTCCGGCGGGACCCGACCGGCATCGCCATCTGGCTGGCGTCGGTGGTCTATGCGCTGGTGACCGAACTCCCCCGGCATCCACCGGACATCTTCGCCGGCACCCGCCTCGGGGTCATGTTGGTGCACAACGTGTTCAGCGTCGATTTCGTCGACGGGCGGCTACCGCTGTACATCGTGGCGCTGTACCCGGCGACCATCACGCTCGCCTATGACATCGTCCGCGCCACCGGGGTTTTCGAACGGCGCGGCGCGGTCATCGGCGCCATCTGTGTCGGCTTCGTGCACGGCTGCGTCTACGGCGTGTTCGACCACCTCGGCCCGCAGCTGCGCTGGTGGGTGTGGAACACCGCGAATCCCCTGAATCACCCGACGCTCGGCTGCGTGCCGGTCAGCAGCTGGGTCAGCCTCGCGGTGGTCGGGCCCGCGGCGGTCGCGTTCCTGGTGCATGTGCTGGTCGGGCGCCAAGTGGCCGCGGGTACACCACCGGGTGCGGTGTCGATGGCCTGGCGCATCCCGGTCATCAGCGTGCTGGCACCGGTGATCATGGGACTCCTCAGCCTGCCGACGTTGCTCTCCGCCCAGCACAGCGCGACGCAGTACGCGGTCCTCGGTGTCGAGGTGGCGGTGTTCTTCTTCGTGACGGTGCCGGTCCTGATTCAGGACTGGCGGATCACGCGCCGCGTCGGCACGCAGCACCCGAGTCCGTACGTGCGGGTGTTCGGGGTGCTGTACTTGCTCACGTTCACGGTGCTCTGGCTGGCAGCGCTGCCCGACTTCGCCGGCGCCATCGACGGCGTCACCGGTGCGGGCACGCCGACCGGCAATCTGCCCTGCGCCGCGGTGTGTTTCGTGATCGCGGGCTACTGCGTCGCGGGCGTCTCGTCACTGCGTCCGCAGGCCACGCCCGCGCCGCAGCCGGCGCTGCGCTAGCTGCAGGCCGCGATCACGAGTTCGCGCACGCGCGCGGCGTCGGCCTGTCCCTTGGTGGCCTTCATCACCGCGCCGACGATCGCACCCGCGGCCTGGACCTTGCCGCCGCGAATCTTGTCGGCGATGTCGGGCTGGGCCGCCAGCGCCTCGTCGATCGCGGCCTGGATGAGCGAATCGTCGCGCACCACAACGAGACCGCGGTCGTTCATGACCTGCTCGGGCTCACCCTCGCCGGCCAGCACGCCCTCGACGACCTGGCGGGCCAGCTTGTTGGACAGCTTGCCGTCGTCGACCAGCTTGACCACCGCGGCGACCTGGGCCGGGGTGATGGCCAGCGCGTCCAGTTCGATGCCGGATTCATTGGCCTTCTGCACCAGGAAGTTGCCCCACCACGCGCGGGCCGCCTCGCTGGATGCGCCGTGCTCGACGGTCGCGGCCACCAGCTCGACCGCGCCGGCGTTGACGAGGTCACGCATGACCTCGTCCGAGATGCCCCAGTCTTCCTGAATCCGCTTGCGCACCAACCACGGAAGCTCGGGGATGGTGCCGCGCAGCCGCTCCACCAGCTCGTCGGACGGCGCGATGGGCTCCAGGTCCGGCTCCGGGAAGTAGCGGTAGTCCTCGGCGGTTTCCTTGCTGCGGCCGGCCGTGGTGTGCCCGTCCTCGTGGAAGTGCCGGGTCTCCTGCGTGATGGTGCCGCCGGACTGCAGCACGGCGGCCTGCCGGCGCATCTCGTAGCGGACCGCCACCTCGACGCTCTTGAGCGAGTTGACGTTCTTGGTCTCGGTACGGGTGCCGAACTCCGCGGCGCCCTTGAGCTTGAGCGAGACGTTGGAGTCGCAGCGCATCGAGCCCTGGTCCATACGGACGTCGGAAACGTCCAAGCCGCGCAACAGGTCCCGCAGCGCGGTGACGTAGGCGCGGGCGATCTCCGGGGCGCGCTCGCCGGCGCCCTCGATGGGCTTGGTGACGATCTCGACCAGCGGCACCCCGGCCCGGTTGAAGTCGGCCAGCGACGTCGTGGCCCCGGAGATGCGGCCGGTGTCGCTGCCCAGGTGGGTCAGCTTGCCGGTGTCCTCCTCCATGTGGGCGCGCTCGATCTCGACGCGCCAGGTGCTGCCGTCCTCCAGCGGGACATCGAGGTAGCCGTTGACGGCGATGGGCTCGTCGTACTGGCTGATCTGGTAGTTCTTCGGCTGATCCGGGTAGAAGTAGTTCTTCCGGGCGAACCGGCCCCACGGCGCGATATCGCAGTTCAGCGCGAGCCCGATCCTGATCGCGGACTCCACGGCCGCCTCGTTGACGACCGGCAGCGCACCGGGCAGACCGAGGCACACCGGGCACACCAGCGTGTTCGGCTCGGCGCCGAACCGGTTCGCACAACCACAGAACATCTTGGTCTCGGTGGACAGCTCGACGTGGACTTCCATGCCCATGACGGGCTCGTACGTCGCGAGGACGTCGTCGTAGTCGAGAAGGTCTGCGTCAGCCATGCGCCTGATCCTAGTTGTCGTTCACCGGCCATTTCCCGGGGCCGGTTACCCTCCGCGGATGCTCGCACGCATCGGCGCCCTGCTGACCACCTTCGCGCTGACGGCCATGCCCGTCGCATCGGCCGATTCCGGCGACTTCGACCTGCAAGCGCACCGCGGCGGGCGCGGCGAGACCACCGAGGAATCGCTGCGCGCGTTCACCAAGGCCATCGAGCTGGGTGTCACGACGCTGGAACTCGACATCGTCCTCGCCAAGGACGGTGCGCCGATGGTGTGGCACGACCCGGCCATCCAGCCCGAGAAGTGCACCGACACCGGCCCAGCCTTCCCCGGCGACCCGCAATACCCGTACGTCGGCAAGCTCGTCCACGACCTCACGCGGGCCCAGCTGCACACGCTGAACTGCGGCAAGCTGCTCGACGGATTCCCGGACGCCGAAGTGGTGACCGGCAACAAGATCGCCACCCTGGATCAGGTTTTCGCGCTCGCGGACGCGCACCACGCGGGCGTCCGGTACAACATCGAAACCAAGATCGAAGCCGACAAGCCCGAAACCTCCGCCACGCCACAGCAATTCGTCGACGTCATCCTCGCCACGGTGCGGGCTGCCGGCAAGGTCGACAAGGTGGAGATCCAGAGTTTCGACTGGCGCACACTGCCGCTCGTCCGCCAGCAGGAACCCGGTATCCCCTTGGTGGCGCTGTGGGACGAGACGACCTGGGTGCCGAACTCGGCGTGGACGGCAGACGTGAACCCGGCCGTCGTCACCGATCCGATCGCCGGGGCGGCGTCGGTCGGCGCGAACACCCTGTCGCCCGGCTACTCGGTGCCCTACGGCCTGACGCCGAAGGATCCGGATTTCGCTCTCGTCGCCGACAGCGCATTCATCGATCGCGCACATGCGCGCGGGCTCAAGGTGATTCCGTGGACGATCAACGACGCCGACACCATGAAGGCACAGATCGCGGCCGGCGCCGACGGCATCATCACCGACTATCCGAGCCGGCTGCGCGCGGTGGAATCCGAATTCGGCATGCCACTACCGAAGGCCTACCGCTAGCCGAAGAACTCGGCCGCGTCGTCGTAACGGCTCTGCGGCACGAGCTTGAGTTGCCGGACCGCGTCGGCCAACGGCACCCGGCCGATCTCCTGGCCCTGCAACGACACCATCATCCCGTACTCCCCCGCGTGCGCGGCGTCGGCGGCGTTGATCCCGAACCGGGTCGCCAGCACCCGGTCATGGGGCGTCGGCGTGCCGCCGCGCTGCACGTGACCGAGCACCGTGGTGCGGACTTCCTTGCGGATCCGCTTCTCGATCTCGATGGCCAACTGCTGGGCGACCCCGGTGAATCGCACATGCCCGAATTCGTCAATTCCGCCGTCGCGCAACTGCATTGACCCCTCGGCCGGCCGCGCGCCTTCGGCGACGACGCAGATGAAATGCGAATCTCCGCGTACGAAGCGCTGTTTCACCAGTCGGCACACCTCTTCGACGTCGAACGGCTGCTCCGGGATCAGGGTCATGTGCGCGCCGGCGGCCATGCCGGCGCCGAGCGCGATCCAGCCGGCATGGCGCCCCATCACCTCGACGAGCATCACCCGCTGATGTGACTCGGCCGTGCTGTGCAGCCGGTCGATGGCCTCGGTGGCGATCATGAGCGCGGTGTCGTGGCCGAAAGTGACGTCGGTGCAATCGATGTCGTTGTCGATGGTCTTGGGCACACCCACGACGGGGACGTTCTCTTCGGCCAGCCAGTGCGCCGCCGTCAGCGTGCCTTCGCCGCCGATCGGGATCAGCACGTCGATGCCGTTGTCCTCGAGCGTCTGCTTGATCTGGTCCAGCCCGGCCCGCAGCTTGTCGGGGTTGACGCGCGCCGTGCCCAGCATGGTGCCGCCCTTGGCCAGCAGCCGGTCGTTGCGGTCGTCGTTCTTGAGCTGCTCGCGGCGGTTCTCGAGCAGCCCACGCCAGCCGTCCCGGAACCCGACGACCGTCGAGCCGTACCGGGCATCGCAGGTGCGAACCACCGCCCGGATCACCGCATTCAGGCCAGGACAGTCACCACCACCGGTCAGCACACCTATCCGCATGACCCCATACTGCCCGCTCGCGGGTTCTCGTTCTCGTCGAATGTGCGGCGGGGTCGCCTCTAGAGCGCGGTGGGCAGGGCGCCGCGGGCGGCTTCGTAGGCCGCGCCGACGCGGTACAGCCGGTCGTCGGCCAGGGCCGGTGCCATGATCTGCAGCCCGACCGGCAGGTTGTCGTCCGGCGACAGGCCCGACGGCACCGACATGCCGCAGTGGCCGGCCAGGTTCAGCGGCAGCGTGCACAGGTCGAACAGGTACATCGCCAGCGGGTCGTCGACCTTCTCGCCCAGCCCGAACGCGGTGGTCGGGGTGGTCGGGGTGACCAGCACGTCGACCTTCTCGTAGGCGCGATCGAGGTCGCGCGCGATCAGGGTGCGCACCTTCTGAGCCTGGTTGTAGTAGGCGTCGTAGTACCCCGACGACAGCGCGTAGGTGCCGATCATGATGCGGCGCTTGACTTCTGGCCCGAATCCGGCGGCACGCGTCAGCGCCATGACCTCTTCGGCGCTGTGGGTGCCGTCGTCGCCGACCCGCAGGCCGTAGCGCATCGCGTCGAAGCGCGCGAGGTTCGACGACACCTCGGACGGCAGGATCAGGTAGTAGGCCGCCAGCGAGTAGTCGAAGTTCGGGCAGTCGACCTCGGTGATCTCGGCGCCGAGCTCGGTCAGCTGGTCCACCGCGGTGTTGAACGACGACAGCACGCCGGGCTGGTAACCCTCGCCGGTGTGCAGCTGCTTCACGACACCGATCCGGACGCCCTTGAGGTCGCCCGCGGCGCCGGCCCGGGCCGCCGCGACCACATCGGGCACGGGCGCGTCGACCGAGGTGGAGTCGCGCGGGTCGTGGCCGGCGATCACCTGGTGCAGCAGCGCGGTGTCGAGCACCGTGCGGGCGCACGGGCCGCCCTGATCCAGCGACGACGCGCAGGCAATCAAGCCGTACCGCGAGACGGTGCCGTAGGTGGGCTTGACGCCGACGGTCGCGGTCAGCGCGGCGGGCTGACGGATCGAGCCACCGGTGTCGGTGCCGATCGCCAGCGGCGCCTGGAACGCGGCGAGCGCCGCGGCGCTACCGCCACCGGAACCACCCGGCACGCGGTTGACGTCCCACGGGTTGCGGGTCGGGCCGTAGGCCGAGTTCTCGGTGGACGACCCCATGGCGAACTCGTCCATGTTGGTCTTGCCGAGGATCGGGATGCCGGCCGCGCGCAGCTTCGCGGTCACGGTCGCGTCGTACGGCGACCGCCAGCCCTCGAGAATCTTCGAGCCGGCCGTGGTCGGCGCGTCGGTGGTGGTGAAAACGTCCTTGAGCGCCAACGGAACACCGGCGAGCGGCGACGCCAGCGGCTCGCCGGCGGCCACCTGCTTGTCGACCGCGGCGGCGGCGGCGAGTGCCTCCTGGGCACCCACATGCAGGAACGCGTGGTAGGTCTCGTCGGTGGCGGCGATCTGGTCCAGGTGCGCCTGCGTGACCTCGGTGGCCGACACGTCGCCCGCGGCGATCTTCTCGCCGAGCGTGGCGGCGTCGAAACGGATCAGGTCGCTCACTCTGCTTCTCCCAAGATGCGGGGCACGGCGAACCGGCCGTCCTCGGCCCGCGGGGCCTGCGCCAGCGCCTGGTCCTGCGTCAGGCTGGCCACCTCGGCGTCGGGCCGGGTGATGTTGACCTCTTTGAGCGGATTGCCGGTCGCCTCGATACCGGTGACGTCGACGGCCTGAATCTTGCCGACGTGCGCCAGGATGGCATCGAGCTGGCCTGCGAAACTGTCCAGCTCACCATCGGTCAGGGCGAGCCGGGCCAGATTCGCCAGATGGGCGACATCGTCCCGGGAAATCTTCGACACGTCGAAACAGCCTAGTGGGGAGCCCGATGGGCGCCGCGACGGGGAACGTATCCGTGACACGCGCCGCACCGGCACGTCCTGCCATCGCCACGACGCTGTGCAACAGTTGTCGCGTGTCCTCCTATCTGCTGCGGGTGCAGCTCGAAGACCGCCCCGGTAGCCTCGGCTCGCTGGCGGTGGCTCTCGGGTCGGTGGGCGCCGACATCCTGTCGCTCGACGTCGTCGAGCGCGGTCCGGGCTACGCGATCGACGATCTGGTGGTCGAACTGCCGCTCGGGTCCATGCCCGACGCCCTGATCACCGCCGCGGAGGCCCTCAAGGGCGTGTACGTGGACAGCATTCGGCCCCACACCGGGTTGCTCGAGGCCCATCGCGAGCTGGAACTCATCGACCATGTGGCGGCCGCCAAGGGCAAGGCCGCGCGCCTCCAGACGCTGGCCGACGAGGCACCGCGCGTGTTGCGGGTCGGGTGGTGTGTCGTGGTGGCCGGCGGCAAGGACGGCGTGGCGCCCCATCGCATCACCGGCAGTCCGGGCGCGCCCGAGACGCTCGCCAGCTCAGCGCCGTGGCTGCCGCTCGAGCATGCCGCCGCACTGGACGCCACCGGCGACTGGGTGCCGCAGTTCTGGCGGGACATCGACACCACCCTGGCCGCCGCGCCGTTGGGTGACCCCCACACGGCGATCATGCTGGGCCGCCCGGGTGGGCCGGCCTTCCGTCCGTCCGAGGTCGCGCGGCTCGGGTATCTCGCCGGCATCGTCGCGACCATCGTGCGGTAGCGGTCAGCGGTAGCGCACCGAGCCGATGAGCACCGCGGTCAGCGCCGCGCTGACCGCGGGCCGAGCCAGGCCGAGCCCACCGGCCTGACTTGCGTTGGTCAGCAGGAAGGCGACCGCCGCGCCCAACGGACGAGTCAGGACAAAACAACCCCAGAAGCCCGCCGTCGACATGCCACCGGACAAGCGGCACGCCATCGCCACACCGGCGATCAGCGCAGCCCACAGCACGAGCTGCAACACTGGGTGCGGCAAGATGGGAGCCGGCGTCATGTGGGTCAGCGCAGTCCCGATTCCGAACGCCACCAAAGCGGTTGCCCAGAACCAGCATTCGGCTCGCCGGGTGCGGACGGCGATCAACTCCGTCATTCCGACGTGCGCATGCCCGAGCGCCAGCAGTCCCACGACGCCGGCGAGACAAACGACAGCGATCGCCGGGTACCGCAGACCGAACGCGACGTGCAACCCGTTCGCGATCTCCGTGCCCACCGCACTGGTCGCCAGCATCGCGAGCCAGAATGCCCACGGCCGCAAGCGGTCTGCGCGCAGTTGAACCAACAGCGCCACGGCGCATGCCGCCACCAGCAACGTTGTCGCGATCCAGCGGCCCAGGTGGTCGTACAGGTAATCCGGCCAGAACACCGATGCGGCGGTGATCAACGTCTTGCTCACCCAGAATCGCGTGGTGATTGCCGGGATTCTGCGGGACATCGGCGCCGCCATCGAGCTCAGAGCGCGTCCGGCCCCTCTTCCAACAACCGCCGGAAGCCGTCTTCGTCGAGAATCGGCACGCCGAGTTCGACGGCCTTGTCGTACTTGGATCCCGGCGCGTCGCCGGCCACCACGTAGGCGGTCTTCTTCGACACCGAACCGGCCGCCTTGCCGCCGCGCACCAGGATCGCCTCTTTGGCCTCGTCCCGCGAGAAGCCGGTCAGCGAGCCGGTCACCACGATCGACAGGCCTTCCAGCGTGCGCTCGATGCTCGCGTCGCGTTCGTCGGCCATGCGCACGCCCGCGGCGCGCCACTTGTCGACGATGGCACGGTGCCAGTCGACGGTGAACCAGTCGATCACGGCGGCGGCGATGGTCGGACCGACGCCCTCGACAGCGGCCAGCCGCTCCTCGGAGGCTTCGGTGATCGCTTGCAGGTCACCGAATTCCGCGGCCAGCGCCCGAGCGGCCGTCGGACCGACGTGCCGGATGGACAGCGCCACCAGCACCCGCCACAACGGCTGCTGCTTGGCCTTGCCGAGGTTGGCCAGCAGCCTGGCTCCGTTGGCCGAGAGCTCGCCCTTCTGGGTCTTGAACAGGCTGGTGCGCAGCAGGTCGTCTTGGGTGAGGTTGAAGACGTCGCCCTCATCGGTGATGACGCCGGCGGCCAGCAGTGCGGTGGCCGCCTCGTAGCCGAGGCCCTCGATGTCGAAGGCGCCGCGGCCCGCGACATGGAAAACCCGCTCGCGCAGCTGCGCGGGGCAGGACCGGGTGTTGGGGCAGCGGATGTCGGCGTCGCCCTCCTTCGACGGCGCCAGCGTGCTACCGCATTCGGGACACGTTGCGGGCATGACGAATTCACGTTCAGTACCGTCACGCAGATCGACGACCGGGCCGAGCACCTCGGGGATGACGTCGCCGGCCTTGCGGATCACCACGGTGTCGCCGATCAGCACGCCCTTGCGCTTCACCTCGGTGGCGTTGTGCAACGTCGCGAGCCCGACGGTCGATCCCGCCACGGTGACGGGCTCCATGTACGCGAACGGCGTGACGCGGCCGGTACGGCCCACACTCACCCGGATGTCGAGCAGCTTGGTGGTGACCTCCTCGGGCGGGTACTTGTACGCGATGGCCCACCGCGGCGCCCGGCTGGTGGCGCCGAGGCGGCGCTGCAGCGTGCGGTCATCCAATTTGACCACCAGACCGTCGATTTCGTGATCGACGTCGTGACGGTGCTCGCCCCAGTACGCGACGCGTTCGGCCACCGCCGCGATGCCGATGACGCGGGTCGTGTGGTCCGACACCGGCAGGCCCCACGCCTGCAGCGCACGGTACGCGTCGTGCAGCGATGCCGGCTCGAAGCCTTCGGTGTAGCCCAGACCGTGGCAGATCATGTGCAGCCGACGCCGCGCGGTGACGGCCGGGTTCTTCTGCCGCAGCGACCCGGCGGCGCTGTTGCGCGGATTGGCGAACGGCGCCTTGCCCTCCTCGACAAGGCTGGCGTTGAGCGCGGCGAAATCCTCGACGCGGAAGTACACCTCGCCACGGACTTCCAGCACCGCCGGCACCGGGAATTCGTCGGTGCCGGTCAGCTGCTCGGGGACGTCGGTGATGGTGCGGGCATTGAGCGTGACATCTTCGCCCGTGCGGCCGTCCCCGCGGGTGGCGCCACGCACCAGCTTGCCGTCGCGGTAGACCAGCGCCAGCGCGACGCCGTCGACCTTGAGCTCGCAGAGGTACTCGAGTTCGCGGCCCAGCTCGTTGGTGAGCCGCGCGGCCCACGCCGTCAGCTCATCGGTGTTGAAGGCATTGTCGAGCGACAGCATCCGCTCCAGGTGCTGTGCCTCGCCGAACTCGGTCGCGAACCCGGCGCCGCCGACCAGCTGCGTCGGCGAATCCGGCGTCCGCAGCTCGGGGTACCGCTCTTCGATCTCCTGCAATTCACCGAGCAGCTTGTCGAACTCACCGTCGGAGATGATCGGTGCATCTTTGACGTAGTAGCGGAACTGGTGACCGCGGACTTCTTCGGCCAGTTCCTGCCATTGCCGGCGCACGTCGGGATCGGGTGAGCTCACCCGGTAAGGCTAGCGAAGGGCTGTGACATCAAGCCGCGATGATCCCCGCCGACGTGCCGCATGCCACGAGGACCGTGCAAGCAGCTGCCGGGGCCGGGTCCTCGGTACCGACCAGCGGCGGCAGCGGCGGGATGAAGATCGGCACGAGGCTGGCCCCGGTGACTCCGGTCAGCCTGGCGACGACCTGCGCGACGACGTTCGTCGCGGCGTACGTCAGGCTGCCGACCAGCTGCACGGGCACGGTCATCGCCTGTGCCAGCGGGCTGATGACGAAGATGTTCTTCTCGGCGATCGACCGCAACTGCGCCGTCACCTGCTGGAACGCCTGGTTGAGGAAGTAGGGCACGGACGCGGCGACGGTGCGCACGCCGAGCGTCAGGTCGGTGCCGATGTTGGGGTACCCGTACTTGCCGATGACGTCCAGTACCGCAGCCCGCAGTGCCGCGTCGTCGTCGATCGGCGTGACGGTGCTGCCGCCGAGGCCCGTGATCGAGACGCCGTCGGACTTGGGCGCCGGTGTGCCGCCGAACAACGTCACGACCGTCGGCGTGACGTCGACGATCTGGTATTTCAGGTTGACGCCACCGGCGGTGAACAGATCGGGGTTGTTGGCGATGACGAAAGTCGATGTCTCATTGGGTGATTGGAACCCATGGCCGAAGCCCTTGCTGTCCTGGTGACCGTGGTCGGTGACCACGATGACGGTCCACTGCTCGCCGGTCGCCGCTTCCCAGTCGTTGACCGACTGCATGATCTCGCCGATGTTGCGGTCGACGTTCCGCACCGCCTCGGCGTATGCCGTGGACGCGCCGCCGTAGTTGTGCCCGTTCTCGTCGACGCCGACGAAGTAGCTGAACACGAAGTTCGGCTTGTTCGGGTCGGCGGCGGCGATCGCGGCCTCGGTCGCGTCGCCGACTGCATCGTCGGTGAGCGACCAGTTGGAGTCACCCGCGATGTGCGAGATGTTGACGACGTGGTCGGCGCCGACCGAACCCGACACGGCGATGGCCGAGATGACGTCCCAGTTCGCGATCGCCGTGGTCTGGATGCCGGGATTGAACGTCTCCAGTTGGTTGAACACCGTCGGAAACCGGTTGTAGACCGCTGGATTGAAGATGTTGTTGATGACGCCGGTCCTCTCACCCCAGACGCCGGTGAGGATGGCGGTCCATGACGGATTGCTGATCGTGGTGTGCCCGACGATGCTCGCAGGCGCCGTGGTGCCGCCCTGCATGAGCTGGAAGAAGTTGGCGTTGGCCGGGTCGGCCAGCACCCGGCTCAGATTGGTGCCATCGACGCCGATCACCAGCACATTGGGCGTGGTGTCAGCGAGCGTCGAAACCGACTGCGGCGCAACGGCGCTGGTTGGCTTGAGGGTCTTGCGTTCCAGTTCGTCGCGCACGGCAGCGAGGGCCACCAGCACCGATGTCGAGCTGAGCGGAGACACCGGCGCCTGCAGCGACCGCAGGGCCCTGGTGAGTTTGGCGATGGGATCTGTCGATACCGCGGCCACCTTGACCGTGGGCTGCGCGGAGCTCGCTTGCGTCGAGATCGCGGCGGTGACTGTCGGCGTGCCGGCAGTCTTGGCCGCGGCCGTCGGGTGCTCTTCGCGGTTGAGGCCGGCGACGCGCGGCGGGGCTGTCCACGGCGCGAGCTTGGTGCGCTCGGCGGCCTTCGTCTGGTCGGCGGCGGGCAGGTCAGCGGCGGGCTTGTCGGCGGTGGGCTTGTCGCGCTTCTTGTCCGGCTTTCCGGCCTGTTCCTCGTTGGCGGGCTTCGACTTCGACTTGGCGGGCTTGCGCTGCTTTTTCGGCTTCTTGGCGGGAGCGGCTGCCGCCTGGGATGCCTGCGAGGTCGAGGAGGTCTGGGATGTCGATCCCGACCCTGCAGCTCCCGCCCCTGTGGTGTCAGCCCAGGCCGGGCAGTCGCTCCACCCCGCGAGCGCGGTTCCGATCCCCAGGGCGACCGCCAGTCCCCCGACCCGGCCAATGCATCTTCCCGCTGTCATCCGGAATGTATAACGCGCGACAATTATCGGCCGCACAGGAATCGCGAACCTGATGCACAGTCATCTCGAAGGTTGGGCACCCTCTGCCCCGCCGCGGGTTACCGTGGCAACGTGCCGCATCCGATCATGTTCGACGATGACGACCCCGGCCTGGCAGAGCTGCGCGCGGTCGCGCTGAGCTTCCCCGAGGCCTTCGAGAAGGTGTCGTGGGGCCGGCCGGTGTTCTGTGCGCCCAAGATGTTCGCGATGTACGGCGGCAATTCGAAGGCGACGGGCGAGATGGTCGCCTACCCGCATTCCCTGCTGGTCAAGGTCGACGAGTCCGACCGCGCAGCACTGGAACAGGATTCGCGCTTCTACTACCCCGCCTACATGGGTCCGTCAGGCTGGCTCGGGCTGGATTTCACCGCGGCGAAGGTCGACTGGGACGAGGTCCGAGAACTGCTCGACGCATCGTTCCGGCTCGTCGCGACCAAGCGATTGATCAAGCTGCTCGACGCGCAATGAGGTAGGCCTGCGGCGTGGATTCGGCCGCGTCTTCGTCGGGTTGCCGGACCGTTTCCGCATAGACGCGAAACCCGCTGCCCGACAACAGGTCTGCGACGAACTCGGGCCGCCGGCGGATGAACGTCAGGTCCACCAACTCGCCGTCGAAGTCCGTCAGCACCCGCGGCTCATCACCGACCTGAAATGCCAACAGCAACACCCCGCCCGGCGACAGGACCCGGTGGAACTCGGCGAAGACTCGCGACAGGTACTCATCCGGAACATGGATGATCGAGTACCAGGCACAGAGCCCGCCGACGCTGCCCTCGGCCACGTCGAGGTCGAGCATCGACCCGACGCGGAACTCCAGAGCCGGATTGTGCTGCCGCGCCTGCGCGATCATGTTGGGAGACAGATCGATTCCGGTGACGTCGAGGCCGGCCGCTGCCAGTGCCGCAGTGGCCACACCGGTGCCGCAGCCCACGTCCAGCACGCTGGCCCCGCGGTCCACCAGTTCGGCGAACGCGCCGATCATGGCCCGGTCCACCGGCCGGTCGTCGAGATGGTCTTGGAACCGAGCGACGTAGTGCGCGGCCGCACGGTCGTAGCCGTCGCGGGTCGCGGCCAGGAAACCGGGCATCGGCCAACGGTACGCGGGAATGCCGACACGGTCGACCGGACGCGCAGCTACCGCAGCGCGACCTGGTCTCGTGCTGCCGGGGGTCATCGCGCGTCGATCGGCGCTGAATCACTCTGCAGGACTGTCGCTTTCACCATCATTAGCGTCGCCCTCGGCTGGATACAGTGTCGGACGGTGGTAGTGGTTGGTTCGTGGTTGGCCGACGTCCAGTAGTGGTGGTGGGGTCCAGTGGGTGCGGCCGTGGGGGCCCATGGTGGTGGTCCAGCCGCCGGTGTCGGCCAGGCGGTTGTCGCGGCCGCAGGCCAGGGTCATGGTGTCGATGTTGGTCAGTCCGTCGTCGCGCCAGTTGGTGATGTGATGAGCCTGCGAGCAGGAGGCGGGGGCGGTGCAGTTGGGTCGGGTGCAGCCGTGGTCGCGGGCGAACAACGCCAACCGTTGTGCTGTGCTGGCGGTGCGGGCTGCTCGGCCCAGATAGAGGGGTTGGCCGGTGTGGTTATCGAAGATGGCGAGGTAGTTGTCCGAGCCTTGCGCGGCCATCCGCACCAGATCCTTGACCGGCAGCTTGGTACCGGTGTGGGTGAGCGCCATCCCGACGCGCTTTTCCAGGTCGGCGACGGTGCAGGTGGCGACCACCGCGACCGGGAACCCGTTGTGCACACCCGACGTCCCTGAGGCCAGCGCCATCCGGCCCACGAATTTGAACGCGTCGTACTGCCGCTGCGCCACAGTCCTTGTGTCGTTGTCGATCTGCTCCTGCGTCGGGGTCCCGGAGTAGCAGGGCTGCGGATCGGCCGGGTTGCACATACCCGGGGCGGCGTACTTCTCGAACAACACGTCCCAGTAAGCCCGCCCTTCCGGATCAAGTTCGGCGGTGACGTCGGTACGCCCGTCAGGCCGCTGCTTACCCATCACGAACGACCGCTTCGGATCCGGCTCATCGTCGTCGGGTTCGGGGCCGTCCTGATCCAGCTTGTACAACAGGTCCGCCGCGACCTTGCGGAGGTCTTCGGGGGTTTTGACCCGGGCATCGGCCACCAGATCCGTCTCGCACTGCAACAACGTGACCGGGTCCGCCGCCCACAACGGCACCTTGCCGAAAAACCAGGTGATCACCGCGACGTGCTCACTGTTGATCGCACCCTCAGCCAACGCGGCGGCCACCAGTTCCCACACCGGACCCAACGGCTCCCCAGTGATCGCCGAGCGCGGGCCCAGGTGGTCGCAGTCCCGCACCCTCCGGCGGGCCTCCTCCCGGCTGATCCGCAACCGCACATGCAACACCTCAGGCCAATCCTTGGCCCCGATGTCTTTGGCCGTGGCCTGGGTCTGTGCGGCCGCCAAAATTTGGTGATCGACGGCCTCGGCCGCACACCTCAACGTTTCCCGGCGGGACTGCAACTCCAACAATGTCGGCACATCCAGGCCGGTGTAGTCCAGGGACGCCAGCCGGGCCTGCGCCGCCTCGTACGCGGCGTACGCCTCCTCGACGGCGGCTGGATCGGTCAATCCCATACATCGAACACTAGTGCTACTCCTCACCTTCTCGTGGGTAGCTGAGGGTGGAGCCCGCCCAGGCAGAGATAGATCATTGAGGTCAGTGTTCGGGCGGAGTGGTGGCCGTAGCCGCGGGCGTTGATGAGTCGGATTTTGGCGTTGATGCCTTCGAGGAGGGCGTTGGAGATGCCGAGTTCCACGGCGGCGATGACGGCGTCGAAGTGTTCCTGTAGTCGTTTGCCGAGTTCGATGAAGGACGGGATACGGCTGCGTTTGGCGGCGGTGATCCAGGCTTTGAGTCGTTGACGGGCGACACCGGGTTCGTGTGGGAGTCGATACAGGTCGCGCAGCTGTTCTTTGAGGGCCCAGGCCCGGCCGACGTGACGGTTCGCGCGGGCGATCTGGTTGACCAGTTCACGTTTGTTGTCGGTGAGTTTGTTTTCGCCGGTGCGCAGCGCCCATCGGGTCTGGCGCCACTGCGCTGAGGTCATGGCGACTTTGTCCGGTCCGCTGGCGGCGGCGGCGAAGACCCGGTCCAATGCCCGGTTGACCCATTGCATGATGTGGAACGGGTCAAAGCAGATGGTGGCTTCCGGTAGGTGGGTTCGGGTGGCTCCGCGGAACGCCTTGCTCACGTCCATGCTCACGGCGGTGATCGTCTCTAGTGTCGAATCAGGTTGTTGTTCATAGAATTTCGATAGCGATTCTTCACTGCGTCCGGGCTGGACTCCGATGACGGTGCCGGTGTCGTGGTCGCCGACGATGGTCAGATATTTGTGCGGGTGGCGGTAGCAGATTTCGTCGACGCCGATCCGGTACAGGTCTGTGAGTCGTCGTTGGTCGAGCAGTTCGTCGACACCGCGGTTGATGATGGCGGTGACCGATTCCCAGCCGCACCGCATGAGCGTGGCCACGGTGGTGCGGTCGGTGCGTTGGGCCAGCCAGAGCACCGTGTCTTCGAAGTCTCGGGTGAATCGGGCACCGGGACGAGCCCACGGCACCTGCTCGGTGACGATGCCGCAGCGTGGGCAGTTCGTGCGGCGGATGTCGTAGACCAGCCACAGTTTCTTGCAGGCCAGATCCACATGGCGCCAGCGCCGGCGCCGGCGGTCATAACCGGCCCGCACACGTTTGCCGCACGGGCAGCGCATCGAGCGGGCTTTAAGGCCGACGGTGACTTCGATATCGCGGTCGCCGATGGTGACATCGGTGACGTTGGCTCCGGGGACCTGAAGTATTCGGTTAAATGCAGTACTGACGCGCACGCGGATCGTTCCTGGCGGTTGAGGTTGGTGTGGTAACCCCGAAACCTAGAGGGACACCGCGTGCGCGTCCTTCAACTCGCCGCCGACACGCTCAAAACCCCAGGCGCACAACCTAAAATAGCCCCTGAACAGCGCAAAGGCGCCCACGAAAACCCGTGGAGCGCCACACTAGTTCGAATCACCGACAAGTTTCCGCAGTTTGGGACGCCTGTGCCGAAAGTGACCAATGAGGTCAAACATCTTGCCCAGCAAGGTGTTCCACCAGCCGCAACGACTCCGGAGTTACCGCGCGATCTTCAGTCCTCGTGAAAGCCGGGCACCCACTTGTCGACGATCTCGGCGTAGTTGATGGTCGCGTCCAGCTGTGCGGCAATCCCGAGTAGACCGCCGAGCACCCGGAACATCATCAGATAGTTGGGCGGCAGATTCAGCTGGCGGCTGGTCTTGAAAGTGGCGGCGAACTGCTCGCTGCGGATGTCCGCGGCGGTGGCGGCGATGCCCTGCAGCCATCTGCGGCTGAAGTGGAAGCTCTCGTGGCGCAACGGCTCGATGTACGGCAGCAGATAAGCGTTGATCTCTTCGTGCGAGACGGTGGCCCCGGCGGGGATGAAGCCTTCCTCGCGCAGATACGCCGTCATCTCCTCCCACTTCTCGTCGCGCGCGAGCCGCAGGATGGGGCCGGTCGCGCGCGGCAGACCGCCTTCGTGAACCGCAACGGCACCGAAGTCCATGACACCGAACCGGCCGTCGTCGAGCAGCATGAAATTGCCGGGATGGGTGTCCACGTGGAGCAGCCCGCAGCGGTACGGAGCACTGATGGTGACCTCCAGCAGCAGGTGCGCGCACCGGTTGCGTTCGTCTTCCGTGCCACCCGCGATGATCTCGGAGAGCTTGCGGCCCTCCATCCATTCGGTGATGACGACCTTCGGTGACGACGCGACGACCGCCGGGACGTAGAACTGCGGGTCCCCCGCGAAGGCCTTGGCGAACGCCCGCTGATAGTCCGCCTCGATGCGGTAGTTCAGTTCCTCCTCGGTGCGCTCGATGAGCTCGTCGATGATGCTCTTGACGTCGGCGCCCGGAACCACCTGCTTGAACAGTGTGGTCAGCATGCGCAGCGTCTTGAGGTCGGCGCGCACGGCCTCATCGGCGCCCGGATACTGCACCTTGACCGCAACGCGGCGGCCGTCGCTCCACACCGCGCTGTGCACCTGCCCGATGCTGGCGGAGGCGACGGGCGTGTCGTCGAACGACTGGAAACGCTCACGCCACTTGGTGCCCAGCTGGGCATCGAGCACGCGGTGCACCTTTTCGGCGGGCAGCGGCGGGGCGTCGCTCTGGAGCTTGGTCAGGGCCTCGCGGTAGGGCTCGGCATACGCCGGCGGGATCGCGGCCTCCATGACCGAAAGTGCTTGCCCCAGCTTCATGGCCGCGCCCTTGAGCTCCCCCAGCACCTGAAAGAGCTGTTCGGCGGCCTTCTCGACGAGCTCGGCGTTGACGTCCTCTTTCGACTTGCCGGCCATGCGCTTGCCGACGCCCAGGACGGCGCGGCCCGCGATCCCGGCAGGAAGGGTTGCCAGCTTGGCGGCACGTCCCGTGCGGCCACGGCGGATTTCAGCCATGGCCTCGATCTTGGCTTTCTTAGCCGATCTTGACAACAGCCCGCTACGAAACCGGGACAACCACCAGATCGTGCGGCCGGTTGTTCATCGACACACAGCCGTCGTCGGTGACGACGACGATGTCCTCGATCCGGGCGCCCCAGTGCCCGGCGAAGTACACACCGGGCTCGACGCTGAACGCCATGCCGGGCTCGAGCGGCAATGCGTTGCCCGCCACGATGTACGGCTCCTCGTGGACCGAAAGGCCGATGCCGTGACCGGTGCGGTGGACGAACACCTCGGCCAGCCCTTCGGCGGCCAGCACGTCGCGGGCCGCGGCGTCGATCTGCTCGGCCGTCATCCCGGGCCGGACCGCGGCCACCGCCGCGGCCTGCGCCCGCTGCAGCACCGAATACTGTTGTGCCACCGCGGGATCGGGCTCGCCGATGCTGTAGGTCCTGGTGCAGTCCGAGTTGTAGCCGGGCTCGACGGGCCCGCCGATGTCGACGACGACGATGTCCCCCACCTGCAATTCACGGTCCGAGCATTCATGGTGCGGGTCGGCACCGTTCGGTCCGGAGCCGACGATGATGAATGCCACCTCCGAATGCCCTTCGGCGACAATCGCTTCGGCGATGTCCGCGGCGACGTCGGCCTCGGTGCGGCCCGGCTTCAGGAATTCGGGCACCCGCGCGTGGACGCGGTCGATGGCTGCGCCCGCCTTCGTCAGGGCGTCGATCTCACTGGCGTCCTTGATCATTCGCAACTGCCGCAGCACGTCGGTGGCGAGTACCGGCACCGCGCCGAGCACCGATGCCAGCGGCAGCAGGTGCAGCGCGGGCATCGCGTCGGTCACCGCGACGGCACTGCCCGGCAGCGCCGCGGCGACCAGCGCGTAGGGGTCGTCGCCGTCGACCCAATCCTGCACCGCCAGGCCCAGTTCCAGGATCGCCGACTCCTTCAGCGACGCCAGTTCCAGCCGCGGCACCACGACCGTCGGCGTCGAACCGTCGGCGGGCACCACGAGTGCCGTCAACCGCTCGAATGTCTGCGCCCGCGACCCCACCAGATACCGGAGGTCGTACCCCGGGGTGATGACGAGTCCCGCCAGGCCGGCGGCCTGGGCGGCCGCGGCGGCCGAGCGCAGACGCGCGGCATAGACGTCGGTGTTGAATCGACCTGCTGTCACATTCCCCGTCACTTCGCTCGCCCGCATAGCAATAGGCTAGTGCGATGCCGACCGACATCCGCGACAGGCGGGCCTGAGCATGAACCAGCCGATCCTCCTGCTCGACGGAGCCAGCATGTGGTTCCGGTCGTACTTCGGGGTGCCGTCCTCGATCACCGCGCCGGACGGCCGCCCCGTCAACGCGGTCCGCGGCTTCATCGACAACATCGCGGCCCTGGTCACCCAGCACCGTCCCGGCCGCCTGGTGGTGTGCCTGGATCTGGATTGGCGGCCGCAGTGGCGCGTCGACCTGATCCCGTCCTACAAGGCGCACCGCGTGCTCGAGGAGAACCCGGACGGCGAGCCCGATATCGAGGAGGTGCCCGACGATCTGACACCCCAGGTCGCCGTGATCATGGAGCTGCTCGACGCTTTCGGCATCGCCACCGCGGGCGCACCAGGTTTCGAGGCGGACGACGTGCTGGGCACGCTGGCGACCCGGGAACAGACCGACCCCGCGATCGTGGTGAGCGGTGACCGCGACCTGCTGCAGCTGGCCAGTGATGACGGACCTGGAATCAGGGTGTTCTATATCGGCCGCGGCCTGGCCAAGGCGGTGCTGTACGGGCCTGCCGAGGTCGCCGGGACCTACGGCGTCCCGCTGGATCGCGCGGGCGCGGCATACGCCGAACTCGCCCTGATGCGCGGCGACGCGTCCGACGGTCTGCCGGGCGTCGCCGGCATCGGCGAGAAGACGGCGGCAACCCTGCTGCAGACCTACGGTTCACTGGCCGCCATCGAGGCGGCCGCCCAGGACCCGACCTCCAAAATGGCTGCGGCGCAACGCAAGAAAATCCTGGCCGCGGCGGACTACATCACGGCCGCGCTGCCCGTCGTCCTCGTCGCGACCGATGCGCCGGTGTCCCTGTCGACGGAGTCCGACGCCCTGCCGCTCGCGGCCCGCGACCCGCAGCGCGTGGCCGACCTGGCCGGAAAGTACGGCATCACCAATTCCATCGCGCGGCTGCAGAAGGCGCTCGACAAGCTGTAATCCGCCGGTTCATGCGACGAGTGTGCCGTCAGATCGCAGATCTGCTCGGTGGGGCGATCCAGCCGCACGCTCGACGGCGTAAACGACTCAGGCCGGAACCCTCGTGTCACATATGACGTAGAGGTTCCGGCCTGGGCCTGGTGAGAGTTGAGTGGAACTACTTCGGGCGGCCGACCTCGTAGGTGCCCTTGTCGTCCTTGAAGGTGACCTTGACGGTGCGCTTGGTGCCGTCGATGTTCACGTCGCAGTCGAACGTCTGCCCGGACTTGACCTCAGGGTCGCTGCCGTTGTTGCACTTGACGTCCTTGACGTTCTTGGCGCCGTAGCCGTTGGTCTCGTCGGTCAGGATTTTCTGCACGCCCGACTGCGCGGCGTTGATGTCGAGCTTGGTGGTGACGAAGAAGCCCGGCCACAGGAACCCGAGGACGCCGACGACCGCGACGATGACGGCGGCCACGACGCCGCCGATGATCATCAGCGTCTTGCTGCTGGCCTTCTTGGCGGCCGGGGCGCCGAACTGCTGCCCCGCGGCACCGTCACCGAACTGCGGCTGACCGTACTGACCAGGCTGGCCGTACTGGGGCTGACCGTACTGACCCGGCTGGCCGTACTGCGGCTGACCGTAGGCACCCTGCTGCGGGTAGCCCTGCTGCGGGTAGCCCGGGTACTGCTGCTGGGGGTAGCCCGGAACCTGCTGCGCCCCAGGCTGCGCGGCACCGGGCTGAACGGCCGGGTACTGCTGCTGGTACTGCTCCGGGTTGTAGGCCGGCTGCTGTCCCCATGCCGGGGCGGCAGTGGTCGGCTGCTCGGCGCCGGACGCCGGCTGACCCCAAGCGGGCTGCTGACCTTGCCACTGCTGTGACGGATCAGTTCCCTCTGGACCGCTCATCGTCTCTCCCTCGGTGCTCTACTACTCGGACGTCATCCGGGCTGCTGGTCAACCACACTACCGGTGCCGCCGTTCCTGGATGACCTGCACGCGGGGCGCGTGTCTGGGCATCACCTGACCCGGCCGGCCTTAGTCTCGCGGTATGACGGACCAAATCCGGCTCGGCAATGCCGTCTTGACCCGCGTCGCGGAAACCCAGGTGCAAATCCCGACCACGCTGTGGCCGTCCACGCCGCCGGAGGCCTGGCACGCCGAGGCCGAACTGCTGGCGCCACGGTTCTGGAACCCCGAGACCGACCTGTTCCGGATCGCGATCCAGAGCTGGGTGCTGCAGGTCGACGGGCTGATCATCGTCATCGACACCGGCGCGGGCAATGATCGGCACCGGCCGCGCATGCCGCCGCTGGATCACCTCAGCACGCCGTTCCTCGAAAACATGCGCGCCGCCGGCATCGACCCGGCGGACGTCGACGTCGTCCTCAACACGCACCTGCACACCGATCACGTCGGCTGGAACACCCAACTGGTCGACGGCGCCTGGGTCCCGACGTTCCCCAACGCCCGGTACCTGATGCCCGAGGCCGACCACCGGTTCTTCGCGCCCGACAACCCCGAGACCACCGACGAGATGCGAACGGTGTTCGAGGACAGCGTGATTCCCGTGGCCGACCAGACCGAGCTGTTCTCCGGCGACTATCAGCTGAGCGACTCGGTATGGCTGCGCCCGGCGCCCGGCCACACACCCGGCTCGTCGGTGTTGTGGCTCGATGCCGGCAAGCCGGCCGTGTTCGTCGGCGACCTGACGCACTGCCCCATCCAGATTCCCCGGCCGGACGATCCATGCGCCTACGACGTCAACGCGGCCGAAGCGACTGTCACCCGCAAGCGGGTGTTCACCGAGGCATCCCGGCGCCGGGCGGCGGTGGTGCCGGCGCACTATGCCGGCCACGGCGGCGCAACCATCGTGGCGCGCGGCGACCGGTTCATGGTCGACGACTGGCTGGATCTGAGTCTGGCCTGAGCCGGCGGCAGCTCACATGGAGTCGATGGCGACGACACCGCGACGCACGGCGCCGATGGCCCGCTTGGCCGTGGCCCGCAGCTGCGGCGACGGCGCGGCGAGCCGCACCTGGTCCAGCAGGTCAAGCACCTGACGGCACCACCGCACGAAATCACCTGCGGGCAGCGCGTTTCCGTTGCCGTTGTCGGACATCAGCAGCGCCGCGGTCAGATCGCCGTAGGTCGCCCAGCTGTACATGGCCGCGGCGAAACCGGCGTCGGGTTCCCGGCTGAACGGCAGCCGGTGCCGGCGCTCGTCGCCGCGGATGTCGGTCCACAGCCGGCGGGTCTTGGCCAGCGCCCGCCGTACCTCGTCGGTGACCTGCTCGGAGCCCGGCGGCACCGTCGGGCCGTCGCCGCGCGATTCGAACAGCACCGCCGACACGACCGCGGCCAGCTCGGCCGGATTGAGGCTGTCCCACACGCCGCCGCGCAGGCACTCGGCGACCAGTAGGTCGCTCTCGCTGTAGATGCGGGCCAGGAGCCGTCCGTCGTCCGTGACCGCAGGCTCGCCTTCGGCGCCTTCGATGAAGCCCCGCTCGCTGAGCAGCGAGACGATGCGGTCGAAGGTGCGCGCCAGTGAGTTGGTGGCCGCGGCGACTTTCTGCTGGGTCTGGTCGTTGTCGCGTTCGATGCGCAGGTAACGCTCGGCGGCGCGCACCCGGGCTTCGCGGTCGGGCAGTTGATGCGCGGGGTGCCGGCGCATCTGCTCGCGCAGGCCGGCGAGCTCCGGATCGATGTCCGGTGTCGCCTCCGTGGCGCCGCGGCTGCGCCGCACCGACGGCACATCGAGGCTGTCGGCCGCCCGCAGCAGCGCCAATGCCAGATCACGGCGCACCTTCGGCTGCCGGTGCTCCACCCGCTTGGGCAGCGACATGCTGCCCAGACGCTGCGACGTCCCGGCGTAGTCGGCGGCGGAAATCCTTCCCGCCCAACGATGTTCGGTCAACACCAGCGGGCGGGGGTCGTCGGCGTCGAACGCCGGCTCCAGCACCACGGCCAGTCCACTGCGGCGGCCCAGGCCGATGGCGATGACGTCGCCCCGCTTGAGCCCGGCCAGCGCGTCGTTGATGCCCTTGCGCCGCGTCAGGCGACCGGCCCGGGACTGTGCCCGCTCACGTTCGGTGATGCTCGCCCGCAGCCGGGCGTACTCGAGCACGGACTCCCAGTCGTCACTCTGCTCGGCGGCAATCTCAGCGAGCATCCGCTCACCGCGCTTGATGCCGCGCACCAGCCCGGTGACCGAGCGGTCCGCCTGGTACTGCGCGAACGACTGCTCGAGCAACCGGTGCGCCGCGGCCGGCGTCATGTGCTGCACCAGGTTGATCGTCATGTTGTACGACGGCGCGAAGGAACTGCGCAGCGGGAAGGTTCGGGTCGACGCCAGGCCGGCGACCTGGGCCGGATCGGCCATCTCGTCGGTGGCATGCCACAGCACGACGGCGTGGCCCTCGACGTCGATGCCGCGGCGTCCGGCGCGACCGGTCAGCTGCGTGTACTCCCCCGGCGTCAACGGGGCGTGCTGCTCGCCGTTGTACTTGACCAACCGTTCCAGCACGACGGTACGGGCCGGCATGTTGATGCCCAAAGCCAGTGTCTCCGTGGCGAAAACGGCCTTGACCAGGCCCGCGGTGAACAGCTCCTCGACGGTGTGCCGGAACACCGGCAGCAGCCCGGCGTGGTGGGCGGCCAATCCGCGCAGCAGGCCTTCGCGCCACTCGTGATAGTCCAGCACCGCCAGATCGGACTCGGCCAGATCGGCACAGCGCCGGTCGACGATCTCGGCGATCCGGTCGCGCTCGGTCTTGTTGGTCAGCCGCACCGCCGATCGCAGGCACTGCTTGACCGCGGCGTCACACCCGGCGCGGGAGAACACGAACGTGATGGCCGGCAGCAGCCCGGCCTGGTCCAGGGTGCCGATGACGTCGGGCCGGCTCGGCGGGCGGTACATGGCGGGCCGACCCCGATGCCCGTCGCGGCCGCGGCCGCGGGGCTGCCAGTCCATCAGGCGGTCCGCCTCGCGGCGATGCGCGATGTGCCGCAACAACTCCGGGTCGACGCGCGCCTTCCCCTTGCCGGGGGCCGCACCCTTGGACAGGTCGAACAGATCGAAGAGTCGCTTGCCCACCAGCATGTGCTGCCAAAGCGGCACCGGGCGGTGTTCGTCGACGACGACGGTCGTGTCACCACGGACCGTCTGGATCCAGCCGCCGAACTCCTCGGCGTTGCTCACCGTCGCCGACAGGCTGACCAGCCGGACCTCGTCGGGCAGGTGCAGGATCACTTCCTCCCACACCGCGCCGCGCATCCGGTCGGCGAGGAAGTGCACCTCGTCCATCACGACGTACGCCAGGCCGTGCAGCGCAGGCGAATCGGCGTACAGCATGTTGCGCAGCACTTCGGTGGTCATGACCACGATGTCGGCGTCGCCGTTGATCGCCTGGTCACCGGTGAGCAGGCCGATGCGTTCGGGGCCGTAGCGGGCCACCAGATCGTTGTGCTTCTGGTTGCTCAGTGCCTTGATCGGGGTGGTGTAGAAGCACTTCCGCCCGGCGGCCAGCGCCAGATGCACCGCGAATTCGCCGACGACGGTCTTGCCGGCGCCGGTCGGGGCACAGACCAGAACGCCGCGCCCGTTCTCGAGCGCCACGCAGGCGTTGGTCTGGAACGGGTCCAGGGTGAACGACAGGCCGGCGGCGAAGTCACGCAGTTGCGGCCCCGGCTCGACCGGGGCCGCCTCCTGCGAGTCAGGTGGCGTCGTCATCGATGGTCAGCCGGGTCGGCGTCGGCACGGCAGATGGCGCATCGATGGGTTCTACCGGCCCGATCGGGGCGGCCTCGTCGTCGGGAACGGTCTCGGCTTCGCGCCTGGCCTTGCGCCGGTCGTGGAGCCGTGCCACCTGGATCGACATCTCCAGCAGCACCGTCAGCGCGAGCGACAGCGCCAGCATCGAGAACGGGTCCGAGCCGGGCGTCACGAACGCCGCGAACACGAACAGGCCGAAGATCAGCCCGCGGCGCCAGGCCTTGAGCTTCTCGTAGGTGAGCACCCCGACCAGGTTCAGCATGATGATCAGCAGCGGGAACTCGAAGCTGATGCCGAACACGATCAGCAGATTGATCAGGAAGCCGAAGTACTGCTCACCGGACAGCGCGGTGATCTGCACATCGCTGCCGACGGTCAGCAGGAACGACAGTGCCGTCGACAGCACCACGTAGGCCAGGACCGCGCCGGACACGAACAGCAGCGCGCCGACGCCGACGAACAGCGACGCGAAGCGCCGTTCCTTCTTGTACAGGCCGGGGGTGATGAACGCCCAGATCTGATAGAGCCACACCGGGCAGGCCAGGATGATGCCCGCCGCCATGCCGACCTTCAGACGCAGCATGAACTGGTCGAACGGCGCGGTCGCCAACAGCCGGCACTCCCCGTCGGGCGCGATCGACGCACGCGACGACGCCGGCAGCGAGCAGTAGGGGCCGCGCAGCCAGTCACCGAGGCTGGGGAATCCGAAGAAGCCGTGCCCGTACCAGAGGAAGCCGACGACGGTCGTCAACAGGACCGCGATGACCGCGATCAGCAACCGTGTCCGGAGCTCCTCGAGGTGATCGACGAGCGACATGGTGCCGTCAGGGTTGACCCGCGACCGTCGGCGGCGCGGGTCGAGCTTTCGGAAGATTCCAGTTACTGGCACGTGAGTGTGAAATAGGCCGACCGCCGCGAGCGCTTGGCCCGCGGCGGGATCACGGCAAAGGTCAGGCCGGGTGCTTGTCCGCGGCGTCCGGCGCTGCCTGCGGTGCAGGCGCCGGGTTCTCGACGCGCTCGGCAGTGATCGGGCGCGGCGCAGGCTGCTCCGACGTGCCGTCCGACTGCATTTCCTTCAACTCAGACTTGAAGATGCGCATCGACTTACCAAGCGAACGCGCGGCGTCCGGCAGCTTCTTCGCGCCGAAGAGCAGCACGAACACCGCGATGACGATCAACCAGTGCCACGGTTGCAAACCGCCCAATTTGGGTCACCTCCAGAAGTTGAGGCCGAGTCTACTCGCCAAGGCCGGGTTCATACGCCGCCAGCGCCGCCACTGCGGACTCCCGTACGCGGTCGGCGAGCGCCGGCGGGTCCAGGACCCGGACCGCCGAACCGAAACCGAGGACGAAACGGGCCATCCAGTCATTCGACGCGTAACTCATCGTGGCTTCCCAGCTGCCGTCGGGAATCTCGCGCTGCACTGCCAGCGGGTAGTAGTCGAACATCCACGCCGCCGACGCGTCTATCAGCAGCGTCGCCACCGGAAGCGTCGGGTCCGCGGTCTCGGCCGAGAACAGCGACGTGTCCGGTCCGGCCTGCACCGCAGGCGCCGGTGGCGCGGCCGGTTCGTCGAGTGCGGTCGCGTCGACGACGCGGTCGAAGCGGAACAGCCGCACACCCTCGGCGGTGCGGCACCACGCCTCCAGGTAGCTGTGATCACCGATCAGGGCCACCCGGATCGGGTCGACGACGCGCTGCGAGACGGTGTCGTGCGAAGCGGAGTAGTACTCGAGTGACAGCGCTCGCTTGTCCCGGACGGCGGCCCGCACCGTCGCGGTCGCCTTGTTCTCGACGTCGCCGGTGACATCCGGGGCCGGCACCGCCGCCGCGGTCGCACCGGCGGTCCCGGCAGCGGCCTCGATCTTGGCGATCACACTGCGCGCCACGTCGGGATCGACCACACCGGGCACGTCGACCAGCGCCCGCAGGGCCATCAGCACTCCGGTGGCCTCCGGTGAGGTGAGCCGCAGCGCCCGGTCCATCCCCGCCGAGAAGATCACCTCGATGGTGTCGCCCTCGAAGTCGAGGTCGATCAGTTCCCCCGGACCGCCGCCGGGCAGCCCGCAGACGAACAGCTGCCAGAGGTCGGCCTCCAGCTGCTTCCGCGTCACGCCGAGGTCAGCTGCGGCCTTGGTGTGACTGACCCGCGGATTGGCCTGGAAGTACGGGACCATGTTCAGCAGCCGCACGAGGCGGGTGGATACGTTGCTCACTTGTGAAGGCTCTCCCCCGCCTGCGCACGCAACCGACCGATTACGTTGTCCCGCAAAGATTTCGGCTCCAACGCCACGGCGTCGGCGCCGTAGCCGGCGACCTCCCGGGCCAGCCGGTCGACCATGCCGATGTCGATGACGATCTCGTCGCCACTGCGACCGCCGCGCACACTCGGTGACGTGCTGACGGCCTGCCGGCGCAACGCCGTAGCCCGCCCCTCCGCGACCCAGATCCGCGCCTGCTCGCCGGCCGGCCACTCGGCAACCGCGCGGTGCACGATGTCCCGCAGGTTGACGCCCTCGGGCCGCGTGACGGCGTGGTCGGGTCCGACGGCGCGCACCTCGCCGGCGATGCGCGACACCCGGAAGGTGCGCGCGTCGTTGCGGTCGCGGTCGTGGCCGACGACGTACCACCGGCCGCGGTAGGTGACCACGCCCCAGGGCTCCAGGGTGCGGTCGACGTAGGGCGAGCTCCGGTTGGGACGATGTGCGAACTGCACGGCACGGCCGGAGTCGATGGCCGACAACAGGATTCCCAGGGCCTCTTCGGAACCGCGCAGTCCCTGGGTGGTGCCGGTGGTGATCGCGACACCCGCGTCTGGCGCGTCGACGTCCACACCCGCCGCCCGCAGTTTCAGCAGCGCGCTCTGTGTGGCGGTGACCATCTCCTGCGACTCCCACAGCTGGGTCGCGATCGCGACGACGGCCCGCTCGTCGCCCGTCAGCTCGACGGGCGGCAGCTCGTAGGCGGTGCGGTTGATGCGGTAGCCGTCGTTGACGTCCATCATCGAGGCGCGCCCGGTCTCCAGCGGGATGCCGAGATCGCGCAGCTCGTTCTTGTCGCGCTCGAACATCCGCGAGAACGCCTCGTCGGTCGGCGGGTCCTGGTAGCCGGTGACGTTGGCCCGGATCTGCTCCGCCGACAGGTAGCTACGGGTGGACAGGAGCGCGATGACGAGGTTCATCAACCGCTCAACCTTGGACGTCGTCACGCCCAACAGACTAAGTGGTTGCTGTGGACTGCGAGCTGACCGCCGCGCCTACATGCGCGGCGGCAGGGCTCACATGCTGGCGATCAGCCGGTTCACCCGCTCGTCGACCGACCGGAACGGGTCCTTGCAGAGCACCGTGCGCTGCGCCTGGTCGTTGAGCTTGAGGTGCACCCAGTCGACGGTGAAGTCACGCCCGGCTTCCTGTGCGGCGGTGATGAACTCGCCGCGCAGCTTGGCCCGCGTGGTTTGCGGCGGGGTGTTGACCGCCGCGTCGATCTCCTCATCGGTGGTGATGCGGGCGGCCAATCCCTTGCGCTGCAACAGATCGAACACGCCGCGTCCGCGCTTGATGTCGTGGTAGGCCAGGTCCAGTTGCGCGATCTTGGGGTCGGACAGCTCCATGCTGTAGCGGTCCTGGTACCGCTGGAACAACTTCCGCTTGATCACCCAGTCGATCTCGGTGTCGACCTTGGCGAAGTCCTGGCTCTCGACGGCGTCGAGCTGACGGCCCCACAGGTCGACGACCTGCTCGAGCTGCACGTTGGGCTCGCGCGTCTGCAGGTAATCGACGGCACGCGAGTGGTATTCACGCTGGATGTCCAGTGCCGACGCCTGCCGCCCGCCGGCCAGCCGCACGGCACGCCGGCCGGTCAGGTCGTGGCTGACCTCGCGGATGGCCCGAATCGGGTTGTCCAGCGAGAAGTCCCGGAACGGGACGCCCGCCTCGATCATCTCCAGCACCAGCGAGGCGCTGCCCACCTTGAGCATGGTGGTGGACTCGCACATGTTGGAGTCGCCGACGATGACGTGCAGCCGGCGGTACTTCTCGGCGTCGGCGTGCGGCTCGTCGCGGGTGTTGATGATGGGGCGTGATCTCGTGGTCGCGCTGGAGACACCCTCCCAGATGTGCTCGGCGCGCTGGCTCAGACAGAACGTCGCGGCCTTCGGCGTCTGCAGCACCTTGCCCGCACCGCAGATCAACTGGCGGGTGACCAGGAACGGCAACAGCACGTCCGAAATCCGGGAGAACTCGCCTGCTCGCACGATCAGGTAGTTCTCGTGGCAGCCGTAGGAGTTGCCGGCCGAGTCGGTGTTGTTCTTGAACAGGTAGATGTCGCCGCCGATGCCCTCGTCGGCGAGCCGCTGCTCGGCGTCGACCAGCAGGTCTTCGAGCACGCGCTCACCGGCGCGATCGTGGGTGACCAGCTGCGCGAGGTTGTCGCATTCGGCGGTCGCGTACTCGGGGTGGCTGCCCACATCGAGGTACAGCCGCGCACCGTTTCGCAAGAACACGTTGGAACTGCGGCCCCACGACACCACTCGCCGGAACAGATACCGCGCTACCTCGTCAGGGCTGAGCCGACGGTGACCATGAAAAGTGCAGGTCACGCCAAACTCGGTCTCGATTCCCATGATCCGTCGCTGCACATAATCGAGCTTACGGGTTGGGAATGGGTATTAGGTGGGCAACAGGCCGGGCATCACGCAGAGATACCGGCGGCCTGCCGGGCCGCTCTGACGAAGGCGGTCTTGGTCGAGTCGATTCCGTCGAGGTATCCGCCGACCAGCGCGGCGTCCCGCAGCAGCACGAGCGATGCCGCGATCTGCTCAGGGTTGTCGCGTTCGCCGGCCGCATCCTGCAGCGCACCGCGAAACCAGTTGCGGTGCCGGGCGATGAGTTGCCGGACCGGGCTGTCCGGCGCGGGGTACTCGGCGGCGGCGTTGATGAACGGACAACCGCGGGTGTGGTACCTCGCGATGTCTTCGGCGATGCCGTCGATCACCAGCTCCAGCATGTCGGTATCCGGGCCGGCGGTGGCCGCGGCGTCGCGGAAGTAGCCGCGAATGGTCTCGTCCTCGAGCCCGAGGTATGCCTCGACGAGGCCTTCCTTGCCCTTGAAGTGGCGGTACATCGTGGCGCGCGTGACGCCCGCTTCGGCGAGTATCCGGTCGACGCCGACGGCGTGGATTCCTTCGCGATAGAACAGCTCAGCGGCGACGCGGAGCAGTCGCTCGCGTGGCCGTAGGGCCGATTCAGCGACGTCCATACCGCCATCGTAGTCACGAGGTAGAACGTTCTTTCTGATTTGGGAACACCTGGCGGGCCATCGTGGTTACAGAGGCAGAACGACCGTTCTTTCTACTAGAGGAGACCGCACATGCCCACGACGATCAGCACCCGCGAACAGGCCGACATCGACCGCGCCAACACCTCCGGGCGGCAACCGGTTGTGTTCGTCCACGGCCTGTGGCTGCTGCCGAACAGCTGGAACAGCTGGCGGACGATGTTCGAGGAACAGGGCTTCGTGACCATCGCCCCCGACTGGCCGGACGACCCGTCGACCGTCGCCGACGCCCGTCGCGATCCGTCGGTCTTCGCACACAAGGGCGTCGGCGACATCACGCAGCACTACGCCGACGTCATCGGCGCCCTCGATCGCAAGCCGATCATCGTCGGCCACTCGTTCGGCGGATTGATCACCCAGAAACTGGCCGGCCTCGGCCTGGCCAAGGTGGCGGTCGCGATCGATCCGGCGCCGTTCCGCGGGGTGCTGCCGCTGCCGCTCTCGGCACTGCGCGCGGCTTTTCCCGTCCTCAAGAATCCGCGCAACCGCGGACGGGCAATCGCCTTGACCCCCAAGCAGTTCCGGTTCGGGTTCGGCAACGCGGTCTCGGAAGAGGAGTCGAACAGCCTGTATGAGAAGTACTCGGTCGCAGGGTCGGGCGTCCCGCTGTTCCAGGCGGCCACCGCCAATTTCCACCCGGGCACCGAGGCCAAGGTCGACACCAGGAACCCGGAACGCGGTCCGCTGCTGATCATCTCGGGCGAGAAGGACAACACCGCGCCGTGGGCCATCGCCAACGCCTCTTACAAGCGGCAGCAGAAGAACGCGAACACCACCGAAATCGTCGAGGTCCCGGGACGTGGCCACTCTCTGGTCGTCGACAGCGGGTGGCGCGAGGTCGCCGACATCGCGCTCGATTTCGTCCGGCGGTTCTGACGCCCGACCAGAAACGGCTCCGTCCGCCACCCGCAGTGGGTGGCGGACGGAGCCGTGCCGACTCGGCGGGATCAGAACGACGTATCCAGGTAGCCCGCGCTCTGGTTGGCCTCGTCGTGGTTGGAGAAGTGCTCGCCCAACACGTACGACGAATGCGGATCCGAGCCGTTGGGGATCAGCGGATCGGTGTCGGCACTGGCGATCGGCGCCAGCAGGAGGGCGCCGGCGATGCCGGCCGCTGCCATTGCGGGGGCGATGAACTTGATCGGATTCTTCATGATCGGCGCTTTCTGTCGAAGGGCTCATCCGCTTTCCGGACTGCATTCATCGTCGGCTCCGAACAGGCAAAAGTCGCTACGGCAGGCACCCGTTCCGTATTGCAGCTAGCCGGAAGACGCAATTGGGTGCCAGCGCTGACGACAACGGGCCGGGCGACCGACAAATCTGTCGGCATGATGATCAATCGACGGACGATGCTCGGCGGCGCCGGCGCGGTCGGGGTGGCGGCGCTTGCCGGCGCCGGCGCCGACCGCGCGTTCTCATCCCCCTTGTCCCGCAACGAAACTCAGGACGCCACCATGACCGACAATGCCGCCCGCTTCGGCAACCCCCGCATCCCGGCCGAACTGAACACGGCGCAGCCGCACATGTTCCACCTCGGCGCCCTGGCACCCACTCAGTTCGAAGGCGGCACATTGCGCCAGGCCTACGAAGGCAATTGGCCGATACTGACCGGACAGGAAGCCAGCGTCGTGATGGTCACCCTGGAGCCGGGCGGCATCCGCGAACCGCACTGGCACCCCAGCGCCTGGGAGATCAACGTCATCACCGGCGGTGTGGCGACCTGGACCCTGCTCGATCCGCTGGGGCACGCCGAGCAGTTCGAGGCCAACGTCGGCGACGTGGTGTTCGCGCCGCAGGGCTCACTGCACTACTTCGAGAACAAGGGCACCCAGAATCTGAGCCTGCTGATCGTGTTCAACGCCAGCACGCAGGAGGGCGAAGACGACATCGGCATAGGCGCGTCCATCAGCAAGCTGCCGCCGGACGTGCTGAGCGTCGTGTTCGGTGTCCCTGCGGACACTTTCACGAAATTCAAGAAGATCGACCAGTCGCTGACCATCATCAAGCGGCCAACCAGCTGAGCCGCCTCAGGCCAACGACAGGAACAGCTTCTCCAGCTCGGCCTCGGTCATCGGGGCACGGCCCTCCTCGACGTTCCCGCTCAGGCACTCACGAAGCCCGGTGGCGACGATCTTGAACCCGGCGCGATCGAGCGCCTTGGATACCGCCGCGAGCTGCGTGACGACGTCCTTGCACTCCCGGCCCTGCTCGATCATCGAGATGACGCCGGCCAGCTGACCCTGCGCCCGACGCAGCCGGGCCAGGACAGCGGCCATGGCCTCCTCATCGCCGACCATGTCGCACCTACCTTTCGTTGGTTCGCGGGCCGAACCGCCATACCCCATAGGGTATCAGCGATGGGCCGGCCTACTTCCAGAACTTGAGCCGGGACGGCCGATCTGCCTTGGGATGACCGTCGCACCACTCACCAACCGGCACCGCCGCCTTGACGGCGTCCACGTGCATGCCACAACCCGACCAGGTGGTCTTGCCACACACCGAACAACGCTTGGGTTGACACATCTTTGAGCCTTTCCGAGGAGCGGGCAACCGTTACCTTTGTACATACCCCGCGGGGTATGTGTCAACAACTGCGCGGGTCGCCGCCCGGGCGCGTAAATACCCTAGGGGGCAGGGTTTCCCCAGATCAGTCGCCCGGCGTCCGCGCGAGGATCGCCAGCAGCAGCTCGGCGCGGACCCGCGCGACGGCCAGATCGCATCCGAGCAGCGCCTCGGCGGTCTCGATGCGCTTGCGCATCGTGTGGCGGTGCACGCCGACGGCCGCGGCCGCAGATTCCCAGTGCCCGTTGGCTTCCAGGAAAGCCCGCAGCGACGTGAGCAGTCCCGTGCCGAACTCGGCGTCGTGGTCGAGGACCGGGGTCAGGACGGCCGCCCCGAGCGCAACCAGCACGTCCCGACTCTCCCCGAACGCGAGCAGTGCGCTGCCGGCCAGCGCGGAGAATTCGATCGGCGGCCGGCCGCATTCGGCGACGGAGGCCGCCAGCCGGGCGTTGTCGACGGCCTCGCCCAGTTTGGCCAGCGGCTGAATTCCACTGAGGCCCAGACGAATCGTTCGGCGCAACGACGCATCGATCCGGGTCACCAGTGCGGCGGCGATCTCCTCGGCCTCCGCTCCTGGCAACAGCACCGCCAGCCATTTGTCGGCGCCATGCACGAACGCCGGCTGGCCGGCCTGGTCCAGCTCATCGAGGATCGCTGTGTTCACCTTCTTCAGCAGGTTCGCGGTGTCGGTTTCGGCGTTCGTATCCGAATCCGCCTGGACGACAAGCACCCTGATCCGGCCGCGGTGATCGGCCGCCTGAGCCAGCTGCGCCCAGGCCGGCTCCAGGTTGGCTTCACCGGTGAGAATGAGGCCCAGCGCCTGCTCATTGAGGCGCTGCTGCGCCTCCTTCAGGCGCACCGGTTTCTCGAAATCCAAGGCGAGCAACGAGTTCGCGTGGCCCAGCAGCACCTGATCGACCGGGCTCAACGCCGTTTCACTGACCACGGCGAGCACCCCGTGCGAGCGGCCACCGACGCGGATGGACTGCTGCGCGACGGTGACACCCTCTGCCAGCACCGCGACGGCCGACGCGGCCCCGGGCTCGATCGCATCACGCACGAGGTTGACGGTGGTGACGTTGAGATTGCGCGGGTGGGACGCGATCACCGTGCCGGACGGATCCAGCACCACCACACTGGCCCGCAGCGCCCGCCCCAGTTCGGCCGCAACCTCCTGCGGGCCACCACTGACGACAGCCCGGGTGATCCGTGGCTGCGCCCGGGACGCCCGCAGCACCGCGTCGTACTGCAGCGCCGCGATGCGGGAGCCGACCCGCTGAACGACGGCCGCGAACGGCGTCCGCAACGGAATCTCCAGCAGCGGCAGTCCCAGCTCGTCGGCGGCGGACACCAGTTCTTCGGGCACTTCGTCGAAGGTGAGCCCGGTGCCGAATCCGACTCCGGCGACGCCACTTTCGTGGAGGCGCCGGAGGTACTGCCGCCGGTCCGCGGCAGCCGGCGGCAGACTGATGCCGGTGGTCAGCACCAGCTCACCACCGGACAGCCATTTGGCCGGGTCAGCCAATTCGGTGGTCAGGACCAAACTGATCTCGCCGCCGACGCCGGCGGCACCGCCGCGCAGCCGCATCCGCAGATCAGCTTGGTCCAGTACCCATCGCACCGGAACCGTCACCGGCATGAATGTACAGAATGTCGAAAAACTCCACCGAAAATCCCGTAATTGTCCGATGCTGAAGAGTGTGTGCTGGCGCACACTAAGGCCGCCAGAGACATGACGGCCTTCCCAGCAAGAGAGCGACGGTACGAGATGCCCGACGGACTTCTACAGAACTACATCGACGGCCAATTCGTCGATTCGTCGTCGTCGGAGATCATCGACCTGATCAGCCCGGTGGACGGCTCCGTGGTCGGACAGTCCCCCGTGTCCAACCGCACCGATGTGGACGCCGCGGTGGCCGCCGCCGAGCGCGCTTTCCTCACCTGGGGCAAGACCACGCCCAGCGTGCGGCAACAGGCGCTCCTGAAGCTCGCCGACGCCATCGAGGCGCACAGCGACGAGATCGTCGAGGCACAGTGCCGCAACACCGGCCAGCTCAAGGCGATGATCGCGGCCGAGGAGGTCGCGGTGAGCGCCGATCAGGTTCGCTTCTTCGCCGGGGCCGCCCGCATGGTCGAAGGCTTGTCCGCCGGTGAGTACATGGAAGGCTTCACCTCCTATGTGCGGCGCGAGCCGATCGGCGTCGTCGGTCAGGTGACCCCGTGGAATTACCCGTTCATGATGGCGATCTGGAAGATCTGCCCGGCCCTGGCCACCGGCAACACCGTCGTCCTCAAACCTAGCGACACCACTCCCGAGAGCACGCTGGTGCTGGCCCGGATCAGCAAGGGCATCCTGCCCGACGGCGTGTTCAACGTCGTTCTCGGC
The DNA here is from genome assembly GCF_055384815.1 of Mycobacterium toneyamaense. Classification (NCBI taxonomy): domain Bacteria; kingdom Bacillati; phylum Actinomycetota; class Actinomycetes; order Mycobacteriales; family Mycobacteriaceae; genus Mycobacterium; species Mycobacterium toneyamaense. Next base: position 2,313,708 of record NZ_AP040333.1, on the reverse strand, counting down.
ACCGGCGCCACCGGCGCCGAACTGGTCGACCACCCGGCCCTCGGCCTGGTGTCCATCACGGGGTCTGTCCGTGCCGGTGTCGCCGTGGCGTCGGCAGCCGCCCAGCAGCTCAAGCGCAGTCACCTCGAGCTCGGCGGCAAGGCGCCCGCCGTGGTGTTCGGCGACGTCGACATCACCAAGGCCGCAACCGGTATCGCGCAGGCCGCGTTCTTCAACGCCGGCCAGGACTGCACCGCGGCCACGCGCGTCATCGTGCACGAGTCGATCCACGACCAGTTCGTCGACGCCCTCGTCGAGGCGGCACAGACCCTGCGGCCCGGACTCCCCGACGACGCCGACGCGTTCTACGGGCCGCTCAACAACGTCAACCACTTCACCACGGTCAGCCAGAAGATCTCCGCGCTACCGGAGCACGCCACCATCGTCACGGGCGGAAAGCAACTGGGCGACAAGGGATTCTACTTCGAGCCGACTGTCATCACTGGCGTCCGACAGGACGACGCCATCGTGCAGGACGAGACCTTCGGGCCCATCCTGACGGTGCAGCCGTTCAACTCCGACGACCAGGCCATCGAACTGGCCAACGGCGTCCGGTACGCCCTGGCCTCGAGCGTCTGGACGAAAGACCACGCGACCGCCGAAAAGTTCAGCCGTGCACTCGACTTCGGCGCGGTGTGGGTGAACTGCCACATCCCGCTGGTCGCCGAGATGCCCCACGGCGGATTCAAGTACTCCGGCTACGGCAAGGACCTGTCGATCTATGGCGTCGAGGACTACACCCGGATCAAGCACGTCATGAGTGCCCACGACTGATCCGACCGTCGCTTTTCTCCCCCGCGAGTTCTCTCCTCGCGACCCGAATCCACCCTGCCGACAGGAGCCCCCTCGATGTCCAACACCTTCCATCCCCTCGACCCCCTGACCGCACCCGAATTCGCCAAGGTCGCCGAGATTCTCGCTGCCGCACACGGTGTCGGTGAGGGTTGGCGATACACCTCCATCGAGATGGTGGAACCCGCCAAGGCAGAGGTCGCCGCGTTCGACGCGACCGGCACGGTGCCGGACCGACGTGCCCTGGCGACGCTGCTCGACACGTCGAACAACCGCACCTACAAGAGCGTCGTATCGCTGACGGCCGGGTCGGTGCTGTCGTGGGACCACATCCCGGGCGTGCAGCCCAACTTCACCGTCGATGAGTGGGAAGAGGCCGACGAGGTGCTGCGCAAGCACCCGGACGTCATTGCGGCCCTGGCCAAACGCGGGTTCACCGACATGGACCTGGTGTTCATGGACACCTGGACCTACGGCGACGTCGTGATGCCGGAGAAGTACAAGGACCGCCGCCTCGGCTGGACCGACACCTGGGTACGGGCCGCCGACGGCGCCAACCCCTACGCCGGTCCGGTCAACGGCTTCCACTGTGTCATCGACATGAACACCATGGAGCTGCTGGAGATCGAGGACACCTTCACGGTCGAGCGGCCGGAGATGATGGGCGAGTATGTGCCGCAGCACATTCCCGAGCGCATCCGCAACGTCGGTACCCGGGAGCCGCTGCAGCCGCTGAACATCACCCAGCCCGAAGGGGTTTCCTTCACGCTCGAGGGCAACCTGCTGAAGTGGCAGAACTGGTCACTGCGCGTCGGGTTCAACTACCGCGAGGGCATGACGCTGCACGCGGTGAGCTACAACGACAACGGCAACGTGCGGTCGGTGGCCAACCGGATGTCGTTCGCCGAGATGATGGTCCCCTACCGCGACCACTGCGAAGACCATTACCGCCGAACGGCTTTCGACATCGGCGAGTGGGGCATCGGCTTCATGACCACCTCGCTGGAGCTGGGTTGTGACTGTCTCGGCGAGATCCGCTACCTGGACGCCGTGCTGCACAACAGCAAGGGCGAGCCGTACACCATCAAGAATGCCATCTGCATCCACGAAGAAGACAACGCCGTGCTGTGGAAGCACGTCGACCACCACCACGGCGCCGAGGTGCGCCGGATGCGCCGACTCACGGTGTCGTTCCACGTCACCGTCGCCAACTACGAGTACCTCACCTACTGGCGGTTCTATCAGGACGGCAACATCGAATGTGAGGTCCGCGCAACGGGAATCATGGTGGTGAGCAACTTCCCGGAGGGGCAGGCCCACCCGCACGGCACGCTGGTCGACCACCGTACCTACGCGCCCTACCACCAGCACTTCCTCGTCGCCCGACTCGACCTCGACGTCGACGGCACCGAGAACACCGTGTACGCCAGCGAGACCGAGATCGAACCGATGGGGCCGGACAACCCCTACGGGCTGTCGCTGCGCCAGCGCAACACCCCGCTGCGCACCGAGGCAGAGGGCAAGCAGGACATGAACTTCCAGACCCAGCGGGCATGGAAGGTCGTCAACGACAACGTCCGCAACGGCATCGGCACCCCGCCGGCCTACAAGCTGGTGCCCGGCGGCGCCTTCCCGGCCATGTTCGATCCGAACTCCCCCGTCCTGGCGCGCTGCCGCGCCATCGAGCACACCGTGTGGGTCACCCCCAACTCTCCTGACGAGCGCTGGCCCGCAGGCGAATTCGTCACGCAGAGCAAGCAAGACACCGGTCTGCCGATGTGGACCGAGGCCAACCGCTCGATCGAGAACACCGACGTCGTGCTGTGGTACGTCTTCGGCATCCACCACATCACCCGACCGGAAGACTGGCCGATCATGCCGGTCGACACCGTCAACTTCTGGCTGAAGCCCGTCGGCTTCTTCGATCGCAACCCCTCGATCGATGTGGCACCGACACCGCCGAAGGCCTGCCACACGTCGTCCAACTGTGAAGAAGGCTAGCCCGTGAGCAATCCACGAATCGCCGTCGCGTATCTCGCCACACCCGGCGGTGACGACGCCGGCGAGCAGATCGCCCGCACCCTCGGCGCCGAGATCGACCTGTGCATGGTGCTGCCGCGCGACCGGTCGGCGCTGGCCACCACGCCCGGCGGCATCCTGCAGCGCGAAGCCGAAAGTTGGCTCGCCGCAGCCGCGGCCGGCGTCCCCAGCGACCTCAAGGTGACGACCCATCTGAGCTTCGACGAGTCCAGCACGGCGGGCCTGATCGCGGCCGCCGAAGCCGCCGGAGCCGAGGCCCTGGTGGTCGGCGGCGCCGGCGGCGGTATCGCCGGCTCGCTGTCGCTCGGATCGGTGGTCAACGATCTGGTGCACGCATCGCCGATTCCGGTGGTCATCGCACCGCGTGGCGCCCGCCTGAAGCGCGACGAACGGATCCGTGAAGTCACGTGCGCCGTCGGAACCCGGCCGGGCGCCAAGCTGCTGTTGGATGCCGCGCTGCGGCTCTGCCGGGACACCGGGACACCGCTGCGCCTGGTGTCGCTGGTCGCCGTCGACGACGCCGACGACCTGGAACTGGCCCAGCAGCACGCACAGAAAGCCCTCGACCAGGCGAAAGCATTTCTGCCGGAAGATATTCCGGTCACGTCGCGCGTAGCCACCGGCGCAGGTGTCGAGGACGCCGTCAACAAACTCGGCTGGCATGACGGCGACGTGATCATGGTCGGGTCCAGCCGGCTCGCACAGCCCCGGCGGCTCTTCCTGGGATCGACCGCGGCCAAGATGCTGCGCGTCCTGCAGGTCCCCATGATCGTGGTTCCGAAAGATGAAGGGGCTGATAATGACTGAACAACTGGCCGATTCCGACCTCGCTCGCGTAGAGCGGGAAGAAGGCCTCGTCGCCAAGGGCCTCGCCGCAGGCAGAATCGGCACCATCACCGGGGCAATCCTCGGTATCTCGACCGTGGCGCCGGGCTACACGCTCACGGCCAGCATCGGCCTGATCGTCGCGGCGGTCGGGCTGAAGATGCCGGCCATCCTGATCGCCGGCTTCATCCCCATGTTCCTGACCGCCTACGCGTACCGCGAACTCAACTCGCGGGCACCCGACTGCGGCGCATCGTTCACCTGGTCCACCAAGGCTTTCGGCCCGTATGTCGGCTGGATGTGTGGCTGGGGCATGGTGATCGCCACCATCATCGTGCTGTCCAATCTCGCCTCGATCGGCGTCCAGTTCGGCTACGAATTCCTGGGCAGCGTGCTGCACAACCAGAAGCTCGCCACGCTCTCGGCCGACAACGTCTGGATCAACATCGGGTCCACCGTCGCGCTGCTGGCCATCGCCACCTACATCTCGTGCCGTGGCATCACGACCAGCGAGAAGGTGCAGTACGTCCTGGTCGGCTTCCAGATGATCGTGCTCATCACGTTCTCGATCGTCGCGATCGTGCGCTCGGGCGGCGTCGAAGGCCACCTGAACTTCGACATCGACTGGTTCGACCCGTTCACCGGATTGACCATGAGCGCCTTCGTGATCGGGCTCATCGGCTCCATCTTCGCGTTCTGGGGCTGGGACACCTGTCTGACCCTCGGTGAAGAATGCAAGGACCCCACCAAGGTCCCCGGCCGCGCCGGATTGCTCTGCGTCCTGTCTATTCTGCTGACGTACCTCCTGGTCGCGGTCGCGGTGATGATGTACGCCGGGATCGGTGACACCGGCCTGGGGCTCGGCAACAAGGACAACGCGGCCAACGTCTTCGGCGCGCTGGCCTATCCGGTCCTCGGCGATTGGGGCGGCCCGTTGCTGCTGCTGGCGGTGTTCGCATCGTCGATCGCCAGTCTGCAGACCACTGTGCTGCCGGCTGCCCGCACGATGCTCGCGATGGGTACCTACGGCGCCTTCCCCAAGCGGTTCGCCAGCGTCAGCCCCCGCACACTGTCGCCGGTGTTCAGCACCGTCGTCGCGGGCGTGGTCACCGCCGCGTTCTACACCATCGTGACGCTGCTGTCCGAGCGCACCTTGCTGGATACCATTGCCGCCCTTGGCATCATGATCTGCTGGTACTACGGCATCACGGCGTTCGCCTGTGTGTGGTTCTTCCGCAAGGAACTGTTCCTCAATGCGCACAACATCATCTACAAGCTGGTGTTCCCGCTACTCGGTGGCATCATGCTGCTGTCGGTGTTCGTCAAATCAGTGCTCGTCAGCATGGATCCGACGGCCAGCGGCAGCGGCGCGGAGATCGGCGGCATCGGGCTGGTGTTCTATCTGGGCTTCGGCATCCTGATCTTCGGCGCGGTGCTCATGCTCGGCATGCGCGCCACCCAGCCGGCGTTCTTCCGGGGCGAGACCCTGACCATGGACACTCCCCCGCTGCCCTGAGTGAACTCGGACGCGCCCCGTCATGCTTCGGCATGACGGTGCGCTTCTCTTTCGGCCGGCCAATTGCCCTGTGCCGGTTGACTCTGCGGTCTGGGCGGGAATTGTCGAGTAGCCGTATGCGTAGGCGCAGAGTCAACGCCCGGGCCGAGCATGCCCCTGTTGACCCTGCAACCTGGGCGCGAATTGCCGAGTAGCCCTGTGCGTAGACGCAGGATCAACGCCATCCGACGTTCACCCTGCAACCTGGGCGCGAATTGTCGAGTAACCGTGTGCGTAGGCGCAGGATCAACGCCGTCCCAGGGTTCACCCTGCAACCTGGGCGCGAATCGTCGAGTAACTGTGTGCCAGGGCGCAGAGTCAACGCCCGGGCCGGCGCGAAACCGGCCAGACAAGTACCCGGTCAGCCGTCGTAGTCGACCGACACCGTCGGGCTGGTCGGATGTGACTGGCAGGTGAGGATGTAGCCGGCGTCGAGGTCGTTGCACCCGAGGGCGAAGTTCTGGTCCATCTCGACCGTGCCGCCAAGCAGTTTGGCCCGGCAGGTGCCGCACGCACCACCCATGCACGAGTAGGGCGCGCCAATTCCCGCCTGCAGTGCGCTTTCCAGGATCGTGTCGCCGGCGGCGAGACCGAAAGTCTGCTTCTTTCCGGATAATTGGACGGTGACGGTGGCCGACTGGTGGTCGCGCACAGGCGCGTCGCCGCGGTCGAAGCCGGTGAACAATTCCAGATGGATCCGCTCGGGTTCGACGCCACCCCGATCAGCATCTCGCGCGCACCGGTGGACATCGCGGCCGGGCCGCACAGGAACCACTCGTCCACGCTCTCGGGATGAAGGTCGCCCGTGAGCCAGCGGGCCAAGCGTTGCGCATCGATGCGGCCGGACAGCTCCGGGGTATGCCGCGGCTCGGCCGACAACACGTGCCGGATTTCGAGGCGGTCGGCATAGCGGGATTCGAGACGGTCGAGTTCGGCGCGGAACATCGTCGACTCTTTGGTGCGGTTGCCGTAAATGAGCGTGAACCGGCTCTCGGTTTCGAGCTCCATGACGGTCGCCAGGATCGACAGCACCGGGGTGATGCCGCTGCCGGCCACCAGCCCGACGTAATGCTTGCGGTGCAGCGGATGCAGGGCAGAGCTGAAGCTGCCGGCCGGGGTCATCACCTCCAGGACGTCGCCGGCCCTGAGGTGCTCGGCCACGAATCCCGAGAATGTCCCTCCCGGAATGTGTTTCACCGCGATCCGCAGCTGGGCCCGCGTGGCCGGCGCGCAGATCGAATAGCTGCGGCGCACGCCCTCGCCCCCCAGGTCGGTGCGCACCGAGACGTGCTGGCCGGGTTCGAACCGGAACTGGTCCTGCAGTGCCTCGGGAACGGCGAAGGTCACCAATGTGCTGTCTGCGGTGATCGGGTCGACCGCGGCCACCGGGATCCGGTGGAACACCGCGTGCGATGAACTCGAGCGCGCCGGCATCCGCACCGGCAGCAGCCGACCGAGCTTGCCGTTCAGTTGCTTCCACTCCCGGAATTCGCCGGAGTCGAGCCCCTGCCCGAACACCGTGGAGATCGCGGCGTTCCGGTCCAGGTAGGCCTCCTCGTTGCGGCGCCAGGTCTTGGTATAGCGGTAGAACGGCACCGACGGGTGCAGGTGGTGCACCAGGTGGTAGTTCTGCGACAGCATCAACGGGGTGTAGAGCCACTCCATCCCCACGCGGGTTCTGGTCGCCCGGTAGCGGTCACTGCGTTGAGTGTCCGCCAACCCGTGGTGCGGCATCCAGTCGAACCACCACGCCAAGACGACCACCGCGATGCGCTGCGGAATGACGAAGACGACGGCCAGCGTCCAGAAGTGGCCCGACATGATCGCGACGATCAACCCGGCCACCGAAATGGCCACGCATGCCAGGGTTTCAGCGACCTCGGCCTTGGGACGACCGCGAACCTTGCGGATCAGATAAGTGCCGTACGAAACGTCGAGTACGGCCCAGCGGAACGGCAGTTGCCACGCCGGCCCATGGGAGGCGAAGGTGTCCGGATCGTTCTCGTCGTCGTTCGAATGCCGGTGGTGCTCAATGTGAATGAACCCGAACGAGGGGAACGAGATCAGCGGCTGGACGAACGGCACAGCCAGCCGTCCGAACAAGCCGTTGACCCAGCGCGTCGAGCTGATGGCATAGTGCACGGCGTCGTGGACGACGGTGAACATCGTGAAGGTCACCACCGCGTTGACCACGATGGGCACCCACATCGGAGCGGCGCCGCCCAGATAAGCGACGGTCGACGTGACGAATGCCGCGGCGCCCGCGAGAAACAGCGCGACAGTCGGCCATGCCAACTTCGGCACCTGCTCGCCCGGATCGGGCAACGCCGTTCGCGCGGCGGGTTGGCTTTCTGCCCGGTCGGCCACTTCGACTGACGACATTCGACACTCCGTCTTTCGGGCAACCCTCGTTGGTTGCGTCTGCCGAAAAACGCTACGGACGGGGCCGACGCGACTGAATGTTCCAACGGGACGTTGATTTGGTATTTTCGGACAGTGGGAATGGCCCCGGTCTGGGCGGTGCCGCGGGGCACCGAAGGCGTCCGCATCATGGTGCAGGGCGCCATCGCGCATGGGATGACAGCCGCCGAATGTCTGGCAGGTAGCGGACTGACCGAAGCCGACCTGGACGACGAGAACGCCGAAATCTGGGCGCATCAGGAATTCGACGTCATCCGCAATCTCATTGCGGGACTTGGCGACAGACCGGGCGTCGGCATCGAGGTGGGAGTGCACTCCACCCTGGGACGGGCCGGCTTGCTCGGGTTCCTGATCCTGGCCAGCCCCAATCTCCGACAGGGGGTCGAACTGATCCTGCCTTATCTCGCGCTGTCCCCCACGCACCTGCGGTTCTCGGTGGAGACCGACGACCAGTACGGATACCTCGTCGCCGACGACAGCGAATTACCCACGGATGTCAGGGCGTTCATCGTCGAGCGGGACCTCGCCGGATTCGTCGCCGCGACACAGGGCGCCAACCTGGCGCTGACACCGGCCTGGGCGGACACGACACTCGACGCCGCTCGCGCCGAAAAGCTCGCCGAACTGTGGGGGCTTCCGGTATCCGCTGTACGTTCCGGCCAGTGCACCAACCGAATCGCCGCCACCCACGAAGTACTGGAGATGCCGTCGCCGCTCGCCGACGCCAATACGGCGCGCAAGATCGAGCAGCAATGCCGGGACCTGCTCGAGCGCAGACTCTCTCGCGTCGGCGTGGCGGGCCAGGTCCGCAGCCGCCTGCTGCACAACCCCGGCGAACTGCCGTCGATGCCGACCATCGCCGACGAACTACACATCGACCAGCGCACCCTGCGCCGTCGGCTCGCCGCCGAGGGCACCTCCTACCGCGCGTTGCTCGACGAGGTCCGCCGCCAGCTGGCCCTCGAGCTGCTCCAGCAGGACCTTTCGGTCGAGGAGATCTCCCGGCACCTGGGGTACGCCGAAACGGCCAATTTCACCCACGCTTTCAAGCGCTGGGAAGGCACGGCGCCGAGCTACTTCCGCAGGCCGCGTTAGCCCCGCGCTGGTCGGCTTCCGCAAGCGCTCGCACCCCACGACAAAATGGCGTGCTCGATGCGCTCGAAATCGACAAAGTGGACATAGTTATCCGCGCCACAACCGCAGAGAATCAGCAGTACACAAGCCGTTCGATCACCAGGAGCAACCGATGACCGACATCACCTATCGACTGGCGCAGAAGCGCAACATCGTCACCGCGCTGCCCGGTCCGCGATCGGCCGAGATGTCGGCGCGCCGCCAGGCCGCGGTGGCGGGTGGCGTCAGCTCGTCGGCACCGGTCTACGCCGCGGACGCGGACGGCGGCGTCATCGTCGACATCGACGGCAACTCACTCATCGACCTGGGTTCGGGTATCGCCGTCACCAGCGTCGGCGCATCGCACCCGGGTGTCGCCGCTGCCGTGGCTCAGCAGGCTTCGCGGTTCACCCACACCTGTTTCATGATCACGCCGTACGAGGGCTACGTGGAACTCGCCGAGCGGCTCAACGCCATGACCCCCGGCGATCACGAGAAGCGCACCGCATTCTTCAACTCGGGCTCCGAGGCCGTCGAGAACGCGGTCAAGGTCGCGCGGTTGGCCACGGGCCGGCAGGCCGTCGTCGCCTTCGACCACGCCTACCACGGCCGCACCAACATGACGATGGCCCTGACCGCCAAGGCCATGCCGTACAAGACGCAGTTCGGTCCGTTCGCGCCGGAGATCTACCGCATGCCGGCGTCGTACCCGTACCGTGACGGGCTGACCGGCGAGGCCGCCGCCAAGGCCGCCATCAGCCGCATCGAGACCCAGATCGGCGCCGCGTCGCTCGCCGCGGTGATCATCGAGCCCGTGCAGGGCGAGGGCGGTTTCATCGTGCCCGCGCCGGGATTCCTTGCCACCCTTGTCGATTGGTGCAAGGCCAACGGCGTCGTGTTCATCGCCGACGAGGTGCAGACGGGCTTCGCCCGTACCGGATCGTGGTTCGCCTCCGAGCACGACCTCATCGTCCCCGACATCATCACCATGGCCAAGGGCATCGCCGGCGGCATGCCGCTGGCCGCCATCACCGGCCGGGCAGACCTGCTCGACGCCGTGCACCCCGGCGGCCTGGGTGGCACCTACGGCGGTAACCCTGTCGCCTGTGCCGCGGCGCTCGCCACGCTCGACGCCATGGCCGAGATGGACCTGCCCGCCCGCGCCCGCGCCATCGAAACCGCGGTCGTGCCCAAGCTGCAGGCCCTGACCGACACCGGAGTGATCGGTGACGTCCGCGGCCGCGGCGCCATGCTGGCCATCGAGATCGTCAAACCGGGTACCAATGAGCCGGATCCGGTTCTCACGAAAGCCATTGCGGCAGAGGCCTTCAAGCGCGGCGTCATCCTTCTGACCTGCGGCTCGTACGGAAACATCATCCGCCTGCTCCCGCCGCTGGTCATCAGCGACGAGCTGCTCGACGAGGGCATCGCGGTCCTGGCCGACATCGTGCGCGAAATGGCGGCAGCTCGATGATCGACCGCACCACGCTGCTGGAGTCCATGCCCACCGAGCTGTGGCTCGGCGGCCTGCAGGTACCGGCGTCCACCGGAGCCCGCTTCGCCGTGCACGACCCGGCCACGGACGCCGTGCTCATCGAGGTCGCCGACGCCTCGCCCGCCGACGGTGCCCGCGCCCTCGACGACGCGGTCGCCGCCCAGGCGTCGTGGGCCGCCACCCCGGCCCGCGAACGCGCCGAAATCCTGCGGCGCGCTTGGGAACTGGTCATGGAGCGCCGCGACGACTTCGCCCTGACCATGACCCTCGAGATGGGCAAGCCCTTGGCCGAGAGCCAGGGCGAGGTCAACTACGGCGGCGAGTTCCTGCGCTGGTTCGCCGAAGAAGCGGTCCGGATCAACGGCCGCTACACGCAGTCCCCCACCGGCACCGGCCGCATCCTCGTGACCAAGCAGCCCGTCGGACCGACCCTGGCGATCACGCCGTGGAACTTCCCGCTGGCCATGGGCACCCGCAAGATCGGCCCGGCGCTGGCTGCGGGTTGCACCATGATCGTCAAACCCGCGGCCGAAACCCCGCTGACCATGCTGCTGCTGGGCCAGGTGTTCGCCGACGCCGGCCTGCCCGCCGGCGTGCTGTCGATCCTGCCGACCACGGATGCCGCCGGCCTGACCGGCCCGCTCCTGGCCGACGCGCGCCTGCGCAAGCTGACCTTCACCGGCTCCACCGGTGTCGGCCGAAAGCTGTTGGCGCAGTCCACGGATCGGGTGCTGCGCACCTCGATGGAACTCGGCGGCAACGCCCCGTTCGTGGTGTTCGACGACGCCGATCTGGACGCTGCAGTCGATGGCGCGATGGCCGCCAAGATGCGCAACATGGGTGAGGCCTGTACCGCCGCCAACCGCATCCACGTCGACAACGCCGTGCGCGCCGAGTTCACCGAGAAGCTCGCCGCCCGCATGGCGGCACTGGCCACCGGTCCGGGTGACCAGGCCGGCAGCCAGGTCGGACCGCTGATCACCGCCAAGCAGCGCGCGACGGTCGACGAGCTGGTGCAGGATGCCGTCAACAAGGGCGCCACGGTGGCCACCGGCGGCAAACCGGTTGAAGGCGAAGGCTTCTTCTACCCGCCGACGGTGCTCGCCGACGTGTCGAGCGACGCCCGCCTCCTGCGCGAGGAGATCTTCGGGCCGGTCGCCGCGATCATCGGATTCGACGGCGAGCAGGCCGGCATCGATGCCGCCAACGACACCGAATACGGCCTGGCCGCCTACGTCTACACGCAGGGCCTGGACCGGGCGCTGCGCGTCGCCGAAGCGATCGAGGCCGGAATGGTCGGCGTCAACCGCGGCGTCATCTCCGACGTGGCCGCACCGTTCGGCGGCATCAAGGAGTCCGGCATCGGTCGCGAAGCCGGCAGCGAGGGCATCGAGGAATACCTCGAGACCAAGTACATCGCCCTTCAGTAGTTGCGCGGCAACAACTTTCCCACTCCCCTCCAAAACAGACATCCAAGTAAATAGACCGGAGTAGTCCTCCCCATGCAGAACAACGCTGCCCGGGTGTCTTTCGACGCCGACGGGCTGAACAACCACGCCCAAATCCAGTGGCCCGGCCAGCCCCCGCTGCTGGCCGACGTCTGCGCGATGTTCGAGTCCTTCGGCCTGCGCGTCGCGTCCTACCACCATTCCGACGACGCCGGGCACTGCTACGAGTTCGGCGACCTCTCGCTCTCCGGCGCGACACGTGACCTGGTCGCGCAGGCCTGCGAGGCCGCCATCGCGGGCCGCTGGAACGTCGACCGGTACGCGATGCTCATCACCGCGGCGGGGATCGATTGGCGCCGTGCGGTGCTGATCCGCGCCGCGTGCCGATTCCTCCGCCAGACGGGGCTCGGATTCTCCGAGGACTACATCATCGAATCCCTCGTCGCCGCACCCGATTTCGTGAACGCGCTGCTGGCCCTGTTCGATGCCCGGTTCAACCCGGACACCGACGCCGACATCGAGCAGGCGGATCGCGATGTCGCCGGTCTGGTGGAAGCCGCCACCTCACTCGACGACGACCGGATCCGCCGAGCGCTGCACGCCTTCGTCACTGCGACGCTGCGCACCAACTGGTTCCAGGTCGGCGCCGATGGCCAGCCCAAGGATTACGTGTCGTTCAAGATCGACTCGTCGCGGCTGTCGATCACCGGACCCGTCGTGCCCTACCGCGAGATCTTCGTGCACTCCGACACCGTGGAAGGCGTGCACCTGCGCAGCGGTGCCATCGCCCGCGGCGGGCTGCGCTGGTCCAACCGCGCCGAGGACTTCCGCACCGAGGTACTGGGGCTGATGAAGACGCAGGCCGTGAAGAACGCCCCGATCGTGCCGACCGGTGCCAAGGGCGCCTTCGTCTTGCGGTCGACTGCGGCCGATCCCACTTCCGTTGATCCTGCAGCGGGCTACCGCACCTTCATCCGCGGCCTGCTCGATGTCACCGACAACATCGTCGACGGCACCGTCCGTCACCCCGACCGCACGGTGTGCCCCGACGGCGATGACGCCTACCTCGTGGTGGCCGCCGACAAGGGCACGGCCACCTTCTCCGACCTCGCCAATTCGATTGCCGCCGAATACGACTTCTGGCTGGGCGACGCCTTCGCGTCGGGCGGATCGGCCGGATACGACCACAAGGCCATGGGCATCACCGCCCGCGGCGCGTGGCTGTCGGTGCGGCGGCACTTCGCCGAAGCCGGCCATGACATCGATGTCGAACCGTTCACGGTCGCCGGCATCGGCGACATGTCGGGCGACGTATTCGGCAACGGAATGCTGTTGTCCCGCAACATCAAACTGGTCGCGGCATTCGACCACCGGCACATCTTCCTCGACCCGAATCCGGACCCCGAGACCTCGTACGTCGAGCGCGAGTGTCTCTTCCGGCTCCCCCGGTCCAGCTGGCAGGACTACGACCCGGCACTGATCTCCGCCGGCGGTGGCGTGTGGCCGCGCACCGCAAAGTCGATACGGCTGTCGGAGCAGGCCAGGACAAGCCTCGGCTTCCACGCCTCCGAATGCACCCCCGACGAGCTGATCAGCGCGGTGCTGCGGGCACCGGTCGATCTGCTGTGGAACGGCGGCGTCGGCACCTACGTCCGCGCCGACGACGAGACCGATGCCGACGCCCAGGACAAGGCGAACGACCGGGTCCGCGTCACCGCATCGCAGTTGCGCTGCAAGGTGATCGGCGAGGGCGGCAACCTCGGCCTGACGCAGCAGGCCCGCATCGCGTTCGCGCTGAAGGGCGGCCGAGTCAACGCCGACTTCATCGACAACGCCGCCGGGGTCGCCACCTCCGACCTCGAGGTCAACCTCAAGATCGCGCTGGACTCCGGCAATATGGCCACCGCACAACGCAATACACTGCTCGCCGACGCCACCGACGACGTCGCCGCGCGGGTGCTGGCCGACAACGCCGACCAGATTCTCGCAATCAGCATGGCGGCCGCGGAGGCCGGCACGCTGTTGGAGCGGCACGTCCGGCTGATCGGCAACCTGCAGGACGTGGCCGGTGTCGACCCCGATGTCGAAGGACTGCCGTCGAAGCAGGAACTGGACCGCCGCCGTCTCGTCGGACTCGGGCTCACCCGTCCCGAAATCGCCGTGCTGCTGGCACAATCCAAGAATCTGGTGTCGCAGGAGCTGTTGGCCTCCGACGTGCCGGATCACGAGATGTTCGTCGACCGCCTGACGCAGTACTTCCCGGCCGGCATCGCCGAGCACGCCCGGGCCGAGATCGCGAAGCACCCGCTGCGCCGCGAGATCATCGCCACGTCGGTCGCCGGCGAGCTGATCAACCGGGTCGGTCCCGGCACCATCTACCGCATGCAGGAACGGCTGTCGGTGAGTACGGCCGATGTCGCGATGGCGTATGCGACGGTGCGCGACATCCTCGATCTCGACACCCTGTGGTCCGAGGTGCTGACCGGTAAGACCGATGAGAGCGGGCGCATTCAGGAGCTGCTGGAGATCCGGGAGCTGCTCGAACACCTGACGTCGTGGGTGGTGCGCAACGGCGCGGGCAACCGCGACCGGGTGAGCGCGGCGGTCAGCCGATTGATGGCCGTCAGCTCTTCTTGAGCTCTTCGGCGAACATCACGATGATGCCGCTGGGGCCACGAACGTACGTCAGCTTGTAGATGTCCTCGTAGGTCGCCACGCCACGGAGTGGATGACACCCGTGGCGGGCGGCGATCTCGAGGGCCGCGTCGATGTCGTCTACCGAGAATGCGACGCGGTGCATCCCAATGTCGTTGGGGCGGGTGGGTTCCGACTCGTTCGCCTCGGGATGGATGTACTCGAACAGCTCGATGCGGCCGTGACCGTCGGGCGTCTCGAGCATCGCGATATTGGCGTGGTTGCCGTCGAGACCCACGGCGGTCTCGGTCCATTCGCCGCTGACCGTGGCACGGCCCACCACCGTGAGCCCGAGGTCGGTGAAGAACGCGATGGTCGCGTCGAGATCGCGCACGGCGATGCCGACGTTCTCGAGTTTGATGGCCATATCCCGGATGCTACCCAGCAGGGCACTGACCAAACCCGGGACCGTCGGTCGCCGTGACACCGCCGCTAGCTGTACAGCTTGGCGACGATCGCGCCGAACTCGTCGTCTTCGAGTACCGGGGTGGCTTCGATCTGGAGATACTCCTGCCATTCGGAGATGAGCTCGAACACCGGCTTGGCGTCAGCAGCCTCGATCACCGAGCAGCCGCTGCCGTTGAGGCCGAACCACCTGCCGAGTTGGGTCGCTCCGTCGGGCGGTTTCGCACCCGTCTGCAGGAAGTGTTCGGCCGTCGCCCGCATCCGAGCCGGATCGATGGCATGCCATTGCACCAGATATTTCATGAGAAGCCGCCTTTGAAGTCAGTTGTCGGGCACTGCGGGTCGCGGCCGAGGAGCCGTCGCGACCTCCCGAACATCAGCGGCGTCCATGGGGCGATGACTTCAATAAAGCACCACCCGGGCAGCTGGGGCATCAGCCAAATGGCTGAGATCAGATCACTGCGCCGACGGCTGGTGCTGCGTGATGCAGTGGATGCCACCGCCGCGCTCGAACAGCGGCCGGGCGTCGACGCTGACCACGCGCCGGCCGGGGTACTGCTCGGCCAGGATCGCGGCCGCGTCGGCGTCGCGCGGATCACCGAACGCACATGCGATGACGCCGCAGTTGACCACCAGGTGGTTGATGTAGCTGTAGTCGACGTAGCCCTCGGCGTCGGTCAGCAGATCCGGCGCCGGGAGTTCGACGATGTCCCACGGCCGGCCCGCGGCGTCGCAGGTGTCGGCGAGCGCTTCGCGAATCTCCTTGCACACCAGGTGGTCCGGATGCACATCGGAGCGCTGCGCATGCAGCAGCAGGCGCCCCGGTGACGTGATGGCCGCGACGATGTCGACGTGCCCGCGGGTGCCGAAGCGCTCCGAATCGCGGGTCAGGCCGCGCGGCAACCACACGGCGTGCGAGGCGCCGATGGTGCGGGCCAGCTCGTCCTCGATGTCGGCCTTGGTGGCGCCGGGATTGCGGCCGGGGTCGAGCTGAACGGTCTCGGTGACCAGCACCGTGCCCTGCCCGTCGACCTGGATGCCGCCTCCCTCATTGACCAGGTGCGAGCTGACCATCGGAACCCCGGCCCAATCCGCCACCGCCGCAGCGATTTTCGCGTCGCGATCCCAGCGCGCCCAGTCCTGGCCACCCCAGCCGTTGAACACCCAGTCCACCGCGGCCACCGAACCGTCGGCGGCATGCACGAAGGTCGGGCCGATGTCGCGCATCCAGGCGTCGTTCAGCGGTGCCTCGACGATGTCGACCTCGGCGGACAGATACCGCCGCGCGGCAGCCGTTTCCGCGGGGTCCACCACGACGGTCACCGGCTCGAACTCCAGCACCGCGTGGGCGACGGCGGCCCATGTCGAGCGCGCCTCGTGGTGTTCGGTTGCGTTGTCCCCCAACGAATATCCTTCCGATGGGAACGCCATCCACACCCGGTCCTGTGGTGCGCTCTCCGCAGGCATCACGTAGTTCGTCATTTCACCACCGCGGTGGCCTCGTGACCGGCGCCGTACGGACGCTGCGCGTCAACCGGTGCGGTCAGCGCGCCGTAGCTCTCGGGCCGGCGGGTCAGCAGGAACGGGAACAGCTCCAGCCAATCGCGGCGCTGGTCGAGGTCCAGATCGGCGACCAGCACCGCCTCCTCGTCGCGCGGCGCCTGCACCAGCACCCGGCCATAGGGGTCGGAGATGAACGACGAGCCGTAGAACGTCACGGTGCCCTCGGCGCCAATTCGGTTGGGCACCACCATGAACAGGCCGCTGTTGATGCCGTTGGCGACGATGACCTGCTGCCACAGCGGCTGCGTGTCGAACGCCGGGAAGACCGGCTCGGACCCGATGGCCGTCGGGTAGACGACGATCTCGGCGCCGCCGAGCGAGTAGTTGCGGGCCACCTCGGGGAACCATTCGTCCCAGCACGTCGGCATTCCGAGCTTGGCGCCGAGGCCCTCCGGTTCGCAGACCGGGTAGGGGTTGCCCTCGGCAGGACCGGCCCGGAAGTAGGTGTCCTCGTAGTAGCCCGCCGAGATCGGGATGTGCATCTTGCGGGTCCGGCCGGCGAGCTCGCCCGACGGGGAGACCAGGATCGCCGTGTTGAAGCCCAAACCGTCTGCCGCCGGCGACTTTTCGTAAAGCGACGCGTGCACGAAGATGCCGTTGGCGCGGGCCGCCTCGGCGGCGAGTGCGAACGTCGGTCCGTCGAGGAGATCTTCGGCGGTATCCCCCGGGTTCGGGCCGGCCGGGGTGTCGGCGGGATACCGCAGCAGGGTGATCTCCGGCAGGCAGACCAGCGCGGCGCCCTCTCCGGCCGCGCGGTCGATGCCGTCACGCAGCACCTTGGCGAGCTCATCGGCATCGGGACGCCAGCGGTGCTGCACCAGACCGACCCGTACCGGGGGTCGCGTCGACTCGGTGCTGCGGGACAGCGACTCGGGCGCGGTTGCGGTCAGGGTGATCATCAGCGGGACTCCTAAAACGAATTGAATTCGTTTTATTGTGGCCCCACTTACCCGTGCTTGTAAAGAGGTAGTAGAAAGATTCCATGGGCCGCCCCTCCAAACCGCTGCTATCCACGGATCGCATCGCCGGTGCAGCAATGGATTTGGTCAACAAGACCGGCGGCTTCACCGTGCCTGAACTGGCCCGGGCCCTCAAGGTCAGCCCGTCATCGCTGTACAACCACGTCGCCGGACGGGAACAGATCGTCGAACTCCTGCGCGAGCGGGCCATGTCCGACGTCGCGCTGCCGGCCGACGACCCGCAGCGGCCGTGGACCGACGTCGTCGCCGACATCATGCGGTCCTACCGCCAGAGCTATGCCCGCTACCCGCGGCTCATTCCCCTACTGACCTCGCACGCGGTGAACAGCGACCACGCCCTCACCATGTACAACGTGCTGGCCGTCGCGTTCGACCGGGCCGGGTTCGATCCCGCGGACACGTTGCGGGCCATCACCCTGATCGACTCGTTCGTGCTGGGCTCGGCGCTCGATGTCGCCGCGCCCGACGAACCGTGGCAGGCCGGCGCCGATGTCGCACCGGAATTCGCGGCCGCACTGGCCACCGGCACCACCAAACCCGAACGCGCCGATGACGCCTTCGAATTCGGCGTCAGAGTGCTACTCCGCGGACTGGCGGCGGTCCCGTCGGCCGAGTGATTACTCGGCCGCGTCGCCCTCGGGCTTGCTCTCGCCGTCGGTGGCCTTGTCCCCGTCCTCAGCTTCCGCCTCGGTCTTCGGCAGAACCGCATCCAGCGCCGCACCGGTGATCCGGCGGAACGCGCGGCGCGGCTTCTTGGCGTCGAGGATCGCGACCTCGAGCGTCGCTGCCCCCAGCACGCGATCGCCGGCCCCGGCGTGCAGCGCGTCGACGGCGATCTTCACCGCGTCGGCCAGGCTCGCGTTCTCCTGGTAGGAGTCGCCCAGCGCAGCGATGATCGGCTCGGTCGTACCACCCATGACGACGAAATGCGGCTCGTCGGCGATCGACCCGTCGTAGGTGATCCGGTACAGCTCAGGAGCTTTCGTCTCGCCGTGATGCGCGACCTCGGCGACACACAGCTCGACCTCGTAGGGCTTGGCCTGCTCGGTGAAGATCGTGCCGAGGGTCTGGGCGTAGACGTTGGCCAACTGGCGGCCGGTGACGTCGCGCCGGTCGTAGGCGTAGCCACGGGTGTCGGCGAACTGGATGCCGCCGCGACGCAGGTTGTCGAACTCGTTGAACCGGCCGACCGCCGCGAAACCGACGCGGTCATACAGCTCGCTGACCTTCTGGAGCGAGCGCGACGGGTTCTCCGCCACGAACAGCACGCCCCCGTCGTAAGCCAGGACAACCACGCTGCGACCCCGCGAAATGCCTTTGCGCGCAAGCTCGGAACGTTCCCGCATCGCCTGTTCGGGCGAGATGAAATACGGAAAGCTCATCAGGCATTACCTCTCGCGCGGGTCCGGTTGGCGATGACTTCCCGGGCCAGCGCGGCGATACGCTCCTCGGTGACCTCTTCGGCGCCCTCGGCACCGATCAGTACCGCGGTCGGATAGATGCCACGTGTCAGATCCGGTCCGCCGGTGGCCGAATCGTCGTCGGCAGCGTCGTAGAGCGACTCGATGGCGACCTTCAGCGCCGAATCGGCTTCGGTCACATGCGAATACAGCTTCTTGATCGACGACTTGGCGAACAGCGAGCCCGAGCCCACCGACTGGTAGCCCTCTTCCTCGATGTTCCAGCCGCCGGCGGCGTCGAACGAGACGATGCGGCCCGCATTGCCCGGGTCGGAGTCGTCCAGGTCGTAGCCCACCAGCAGCGGCAGCGCGACGAAGCCCTGCAGGGCCGCGCCGAGATTGCCGCGCACCATGATGGCCAGCCGGTTGACCTTGCCGCGGAACGTCAGCGGCACGCCTTCGAGCTTCTCGTAGTGCTCCAGTTCGACGGCGTACAGCCGCGCGAACTCGACCGCGATGGCCGCGGTGCCGGCAATGCCGGTCGCGGTGTAGTCGTCGGCGATGTGCACCTTCTGCACGTCACGGCTGGCGATCATGTTGCCCTGCGTGGCGCGCCGGTCGCCCGCGATCAGCACACCACCGGGGTACTTGATCGCGACGATCGTCGTGCCGTGGGGCAGGTCGGCACCGGATCGAACGTCACCCGCTGAAGTGCCCGTCAGGTCCCCCACCGGCAGCAGGTGGGGCGCCTGCCGGCTGAGAAAGTCCGAAAACGAGGACAGGTTCAGGTGGGGTGAGGTGACATCCAGTCGATCAGAGAAAGGCCCGAACGCTGGCGTCACTGGCCGCCCTTTTGGACGTACGCGCGCACGAAGTCCTCAGCGTTCTCTTCCAGCACGTCATCGATCTCGTCGAGCAGATCGTCAGTGTCCTCGGCGAGCTTCTCGCGACGTTCCTGACCTGCGGCAGACGGGCCGGAGAGGTCGTCGTCCTCGCCGCCGCCGCCACCGCGCTTGGTCTGTTCCTGAGCCATCGCCGCCTCCTGATTGCTCGATTCTCTGACTTCACACTACCGGTCCGCGCCCGGGTTCCCCGGGAACACAAGCGTTTACGTCGTGAGCTGCTCCACCAACTCGACCGCGCTGTCCACTGAATCGAGCAACGCACCGACGTGGGCCTTGCTTCCGCGCAGCGGTTCCAGCGTCGGAATCCGCACCAGCGACTCGCCGCCGAGGTCGAAAATCACCGAGTCCCAGCTGGCCGCGGCGATGTCCGCACCGAACCGGCGCAGGCACTCGCCACGGAAGTAGGCCCGGGTGTCGGTGGGCGGGTTCTCCACCGCGTCCAGCACCTGCTGCTCGGTGACCAGACGCTTCATCGAGCCGCGCGCCACCAGGCGGTTGTACAGACCCTTGTCCAGCCGCACATCGGAGTACTGCAGGTCCACCAGGTGCAGGCGCGGGGCGTTCCAGCTCAGGTTCTCCCGCTGGCGGAAGCCCTCCAGCAAGCGCAGCTTGGCCGGCCAGTCGAGGAGGTCGGCGCATTCCATCGGATCACGCTCCAGCAGGTCCAGCACGTGCGCCCAGGTCTCGAGGACGTGGTCGGCGCGCGGATCGGGGTCGCGCCGCTCCTGCAGCTTGGCCACCCGGTCCAGGTAGATGCGTTGCAAGGCAAGGGCCGTCAGCTCGCGGCCGTCGGCCAGGGCCACGGTCGCGCGCAGCGACGGGTCCCGGCTGATGACGTGCACCGCGTGCACCGGACGCGCCAGCGCCAGGTCGGACAGGTCGATGCCCTCGGCCGGCCCGAACTCGATGAGGTCGAGCACCAGCGACGTGGTGCCCACCTTGAGGTACGTCGAGGTCTCGGCCAGGTTGGCGTCACCGATGATGACGTGCAGCCGGCGGTACTTGTCGGCGTCGGCGTGCGGCTCGTCGCGGGTGTTGATGATGCCGCGCTTGAGCGTCGTCTCGAGTCCGACCTCGACCTCGATGTAGTCGGCACGCTGCGTCAGCTGGAATCCCGGCTCATCCCCCGACTGCCCGATGCCGACCCGGCCGGAACCCGTCACGACCTGACGCGACACGAAGAACGGCGTCAGCCCGGCGATCACCGAGTTGAACGGCGTCTGCCGGCTCATCAGATAGTTCTCGTGCGTGCCGTACGACGCGCCCTTGCCGTCGACGTTGTTCTTGTACAGCTGCAGCCTGGCCGCGCCCGGGACGCTGGCGACATAGCGGGCCGCGGCCTCCATGACGCGTTCGCCGGCCTTGTCCCAGATGACCGCGTCCATCGGGTCGGTGACCTCGGGAGCGGAGTACTCCGGGTGGGCGTGGTCGACGTACAGGCGGGCGCCGTTGGTGAGGATCATGTTGGCCGCGCCGATCTCGTCGGCGTCGACGATCGGGGCCGGGCCCGTGGAGCGGCTCAGGTCGAAGCCACGCGCGTCGCGCAGCGGGGACTCGACCTCGTAGTCCCACCGCGTGCGCTTGGCCCGCTGGATGCCGCTCGCGGCCGCGTACGCCAGCACCGCCTGGGTGGACGTGAGGATCGGGTTCGCGGTCGGATCAGACGGCGACGAAATGCCGTATTCGACCTCAGTTCCGATGATCCGTTGCATGCCGCCAAGACTAGACGGCTGTCGATACGCGACGATTAGCCGCATGACCACATCACCGGCAGACCGGGTCGCCGCCGAGACCTGGTTTCTGCGGCGCGGGCTGCCCGCGGTGCTGCGTCCAGGGGCGCTGGTGCGACGGCTGTGGCAACGCTCGGCCCCGGCGCTGGCCGCGTTCGCGGTGTTCATGGCCAACTCGATCCTCGTCACCGCCGTCACCGGAAAACACACCATCAACATCGAGGGCCAGCCCACCCGGACCGAATGGTTCGTCCTGGCATTGCTCCTGCTGGTGGCGCCGGTGGCCGCGCTGGCGGGCTGGCTGGTGTCGCGCATCGCGTCGTGGCGCAATCGTGCCGGCGTGGCCGTGGTGTCGGTGGCCGTGTGCGCCGTCGGCGCGGTGCTGGGTGGTCCCGGTCCGAAAGTCGGCGGCAATCTGATCTACGTCGGGGTGATCGTCGCCGTCATCCTGATCTGTACCGCGACCGGAATCGGCTCGATCCTGGGCTGGGCCCTGGACACCACGGCGCACAACCTGACACTCGTGGGCAGCCTCTTCGTGCGCGCCCTACCGATCATGCTGTTGACGGTGCTGGTGTTCTTCAACACCTACGTCTGGCTGATGGCAGCCATCATCAGCCGGGCCCGGCTGTGGTCCGCGCTGGGCTTTCTGTCGCTCATCGCCGTGGCATTCGTCATCGCGACCACCATCGACCGGGTCCGGCCGATCCTGACGGCGTCGGCGCCTGACGCCCCCGAGGCCCAGGACGCGGTACTGGCCGACACCCCGTTCGTGCACCTGCCCGCGCCCGCGCACCGAATCCCGTTGTCGCGCATCGAACGTGTCAACGTCGTGTTCGTCCTGGCCATGTCGCAGGTGCTGCAACTGCTGATCGTCGCGCTGGTGACGGCCTTCATCTTCCTGGTG
The DNA here is from genome assembly GCF_055384815.1 of Mycobacterium toneyamaense. Taxonomy (NCBI): domain Bacteria; kingdom Bacillati; phylum Actinomycetota; class Actinomycetes; order Mycobacteriales; family Mycobacteriaceae; genus Mycobacterium; species Mycobacterium toneyamaense. The sequence continues at coordinate 2,291,396 of NZ_AP040333.1, read as the reverse complement.
CTCGGCCTGATCCTCATCAGCCCGAAGCTGCTGGCGGAATGGACGCGCAACAACGGCTCGCCCGACGGCACCATCTTCGGCATGACACTGCCCATTCCGGAGTCACTGATCCAGACGACGCTCTTCCTGGGCGCCCTGACCTTCATGTACATCACGGCGCGCACCACGACCGATGCCGAGTACCGCGCCGAGTTCGTCGACCCACAGGTCGACAGCCTGCGCCGCCGGCTCGACGCACGGGACCGCTACCTCGCCGACCTCAGACATGCGTGAGGCCGTGTGCGCAATTCCGGAGTATTGCGCGCACGGCCCCCACACCTGCTGTCCTGTTACAGGTACTGCCCCAGGTTGCTCTCGGTATCGATGGCCCGGCTGGCCGACGAACTCTTGCCGGTGACCAGCGTGCGGATGTAGACGATCCGCTCGCCCTTCTTGCCCGAAATCCGTGCCCAGTCATCGGGATTGGTGGTGTTGGGCAGGTCCTCGTTCTCGGCGAACTCGTCGACGATGGAGTCCAGCAGATGCTGCACCCGCAGACCGCGCTGCCCGGTTTCCAGCACCGACTTGATGGCGTACTTCTTGGCCCGGTCCACGACGTTCTGGATCATGGCACCGGAGTTGAAGTCCTTGAAGTACATGACCTCCTTGTCGCCGTTGGCGTAGGTGACCTCGAGGAAGCGGTTGTCGTCGATCTCGGCGTACATCCGGTCCACGATCTTCTCGATCATGGCCTTGATGGTCAGCGCGCGATCGCCGTTGAACTCGGCGAGGTCGTCGGCGTGCACCGGCAGTTCCTCGGTGAGGTACTTCGAGAAGATGTCCTGCGCCGCTTCGGCGTCCGGCCGCTCGATCTTGATCTTCACGTCCAGGCGGCCGGGCCGCAGGATGGCCGGGTCGATCATGTCCTCGCGGTTGGAGGCGCCGATGACGATGACGTTCTCCAGGCCTTCGACACCGTCGATCTCACTGAGAAGCTGTGGCACCACGGTGGTTTCGACGTCGGAGCTGACGCCGGTGCCACGGGTACGGAAGATCGAGTCCATCTCGTCGAAGAACACGATCACCGGGGTGCCCTCGGAGGCCTTCTCGCGAGCCCGCTGGAAGATCAGGCGGATGTGCCGCTCGGTCTCGCCGACGAACTTGTTGAGCAGCTCGGGACCCTTGATGTTCAGGAAGTAACTCTTCGCTTCCCGGGCGTCGTCGCCGCGCAGCTCGGCCATCTTCTTCGCCAGCGAGTTGGCGACGGCCTTTGCGATGAGCGTCTTGCCGCAACCCGGAGGGCCGTACAGCAGCACGCCCTTCGGCGGCCGCAGCGCGTACTCCCGGTACAGGTCCTTGTGCAGGAACGGCAGCTCGACGGCGTCGCGGATCAACTCGATCTGCCGCGTCAGGCCACCGATGTCGCTGTAGGCGACGTCGGGCACCTCTTCGAGGACCAGGTCCTCGACCTCGGCCTTGGGGATGCGCTCGAAGGCGTACCCGGCCTTGCTGTCGACCAGCAGCGAGTCGCCCGGGCGGAGCTTGCGCGCCCGCTCGTCGGCCAGGTCGTCGACGCCCTCGAGCACCTCGGCGACCTCGGGGTCGAGGAATTCGAGCGCGACCAGCGGCTCGGCGAGCCAGACGATGCGCTCCTCGTCGGCATGGCCGACGACGAGGGCACGCTTCCCGTCGTTCAGGATTTCGCGCAGCGTGCTGATCTCGCCGACCGACTCGAACGAGCCGGCCTCGACCACTGTCAGCGCCTCGTTGAGGCGGACGGTCTGGCCCTGCTTGAGTTCGGACACCTCGATGTTCGGCGACACCGACAGCCGCATCTTGCGGCCGGAGGTGAAGACGTCGACGGTGTCGTCGTCGTGGGTGAGCAGCAGGACGCCGTACCCGCTGGGCGGCTGCCCCAGCCGATCGACTTCCTCACGGAGCGCCAGCAACTGCTGCCGCGCCTCTTTGAGCGTGTCCATCAACTTGCCGTTGCGGGTCGTCAGCGAATCGATGCGGGCTTCGAGTTGCTGCACGTCACGCGGTCCGCGATGCGTCGCGGCCGCGTTCGTGAGCTGCTCTCGCAGCGCCGCCGTCTCGCTGCGAAGCCGCGCCAACTCGGCGGCATCGGTGCTGGACATGGGGTTCTGACGAGATGTGCCCGGGCTGCCGAAGGCGTCCGGGCGATCCATTTCAGACATCTTGCTGCTCCTTTCCCACACCGGAAGTTGGTGCGGCGGATACCTCAACGCTACCGGCGATCTGCCGATCGTGGGCGTCGAAGGAATTGCGACACACGGGTGTCCCTCTGACCGCGCTGTTAACCTCATACCCGAGTCGGGCTCATCGAAAGGACCGCAGTGATCGTCAAATCCCTCGTCACCGGCATCGCAGCCACCGCCCTCGTCGGCGCCGCAGCAGTCGGTACGACCGTGGCTTCGCAGACGGCCATCCCGACCACCGGCACGTCGACCGCGGTCGCGCCGGTCGTCCGCCAGGTCCCGCTGCCGCAGGCGCCCGCGCCGGGCCTGCAGTCGTCGCTGGTCTCGACGCTCAACGGGCTGACGGCCGCCGGGAGCTTCGCCGGGTCCAAGGGCAGCTACATCCAGGGCGGCGTGGGGCGGCTCGAGGCCATCACCGCCGACCGGGCCTACAGCAACGCCGTGAAGCAGGGCGTGTTCCCCATGAGCTTCGCCGTTGCCGACATCGATGACCTCGGAGACGGCACCGCGACGGCCAACGTCACCGCCACCGCGGCCACCGGCGCCACCGCAGCCCAGCCGCTGACCTTCGTCGCCGGCCCCAGCCCCACCGGCTGGCAACTGTCCAAGGGGTCGGCCATGGCCCTGCTGTCCTCGGTGAAGTAGGCGCCAGGACCAGCCCGGTGAATCCGACCCGAGGAACCCTGATCGCCGTCGTCGTGGCGGCGATCGGGTTGGCCGGGTGCAGTGAACACGTCGAGCCGCCGGCCGACCCGATGCCCCGTTCACTGCTGACCACCGACGCCAAGGCGCCCGAGGCAGCGCCGCTGCCGTCACCCGACGCGATCACCGCGGTGCTGTACAAGATCGCGGACCCCGCGGTGCCGTCGGCACAAAAGATCGGGCTGATCCAATACGGCACCGCCGAGGACCAGGCCGGGCTCGACAACTTCACCAGGGCGCTTCGCGACAACGGCTTCAACCCGATGAACGTCACGGCGACCGACCTGCTGTGGTCGGCCGGGCAGCCGGGCGACATCATCGCCACGATCACCATCAGTTCGGTCGCCGCGCCGGACAACACGTTCACGTTCCCCATGGAATTCAGCCCCATCCGGGACGCCTGGCAGCTGAACCGGCAAACCGCCAACCTGCTGCTCAAGCTGGGTCAACCCGGCGGACCGGGCGCGTCGGGCGCGGCACCGACGCCTGGTCGCTGAGCTGTCGAATGTGGGTCGGGTGGCTGGAATTCGACCTCTTGCTGGGCGATGTGCACTCACTGAAAGAGAAGCGCTCGGTGATCCGGCCGATCGTCGCCGAACTGCAGCGCAAGTTCTACGTGTCCGCAGCCGAGAGCGGAAATCAGGATCTGCACCGCCGGGCGGCCATCGGGGTGTCGGTCGTGGCGGCTGACCGCCATCACGTCGTCGAGGTGCTCGATGCCGCCGAACGTCAGGTCGCGGGCCGCCCGGAAATCGAACTGCTGTCCGTGCGGCGCGGCCTCGTCAGCAGCGACGACTAGATGTTGCGCTTGCGCCGCAGCGGCTGCGGCGTCACCGCGCCCGGCGCGAGGCGGCGCGCGCTGATCAGGAACGCGGTGTGGCCCCGCATCGAATGCTGCGGGCGCACCGCGAGTCCGACGACGTCCCAGCCGCGCTGCAGCGACTCCCACGACCGCGGCTCGGTCCAGCACTGCTGCTCGCGCAGCGCCTCGACCGTCTTCGACAGCTGCGTGACGGTGGCGACGTAGACGATCAGGACGCCGCCCGGCACCAGTGCCTTCGACACCGTCTCCAGCACGTCCCACGGCGCGAGCATGTCGAGCACGACGCGGTCGACCTCGCCGCCGTCGTAGTCGTTGAGATCGGCGATGACCAGATTCCAGTTCTCCGGCCGCTCGCCGAAGAAGGTCTCGACGTTGCGCACCGCGTGCACGGCATGGTCGTCGCGCACTTCGTAGGACGTCACCGAACCGCCCGGGCCGACGGCCCGCAGCAGCGAACACGTCAACGCGCCGGAGCCGGCGCCGGCCTCCAAAACCCTTGCGCCCGGGAAGATGTCGCCCTCGTGCACGATCTGCGCGGCGTCCTTCGGGTAGATGACCTGCGCACCGCGCGGCATCGAGAGGACGTAGTCGATCAGCAGCGGGCGCAGCACCAGGAACGGGTCACCGTTGGTGGATTTCACGACGCTGCCCTCGGGCTGGTCGATCACCGAATCGTGGGCGATGATGCCGCGATGGGTGTGAAATTCCCCACCTGTCGCCAGCACCATCGTGTAGTGCCGGCCTTTGGCGTCGGTCAGTTGGACGCGGTCGCCGACGGTGAAGGGTCCGGTGATTCTCACCGGGCCAGCCTGCCAGCCGACCCGCCCGGGCGGACGGCCGGGGTTCGGCAACTTTGTCGTTGCCCCCACTTAAGCTGCTGGCATGACCACCCCCACTGCGCCCACCCGGCGGCCGGCGCTGTCGCCGTCGCGGGCCGGTGACTTCAAACAGTGCCCGCTGCTGTACCGGTTCCGGGCCATCGACCGGCTGCCGGAGCCGCCGTCGACCGCGCAGTTGCGCGGCTCGGTGGTGCACGCCGCGTTGGAGCAGCTGTACGCGCTGCCTGCCACCGACCGCGTGCCGGAGACCGCGTTGTCCCTGGTGACGCCAGCGTGGGACGCCGTGGTGGCAGAGAAGCCCGAGTTGGCCGAGGAGATCGCGCCCGAGCTGCGGGAGACGCTGCTGAAGGAAGCGCGGGCCCTGCTGTCGGGTTACTACCGGCTCGAGGATCCGACACGCTTCGATCCGCAGAGCTGCGAACAACGCGTCGAGGTCGAGTTGTCCGACGGCACCCTGCTGCGCGGTTTCGTCGACCGGATCGACGTCGCGCCGACCGGCGAGCTCCGCGTGGTCGACTACAAGACCGGGAAGGCCCCTCCGGAAGCGCGGGCACTGGCCGAGTTCAAGGCCATGTTCCAGATGAAGTTCTACGCGGTGGCGCTGCTCCGGCTGCGGGGCGTGGTACCCGCGCGGCTGCGGCTGCTGTACCTCGCCGACAGTCAGGTGCTGGACTACAGCCCTGATCTGGCCGAGTTGGAAAGGTTCGAGAAGACCCTGATGGCCATCTGGCACGCCATCCAGAAGTCGGGCGAGACCGGTGATTTCCGGCCCAACCCGTCCAAGCTGTGTTCGTGGTGCACGCACCAGGATCTGTGCCCCGCCTTCGGCGGCACTCCCCCGCCGTACCCCGGCTGGCCCGAGAACTTCGGGGCCGCATGATCGACTGTTACTACCGTCGGCTGGACGCCGACGGCGATCTGCAGCGCTTCGAATCGACCGAAGGCACCGGCAGCAACTGGGACGAGAGCATCCAGCACGGGTCACCGCCGCTGGCACTGCTGACCAAGTCCATCGAAGAACTGGCTGCCGGCAGCGGCATGCAGGTGGGCCGGCTGACCCTCGACATCCTCGGCGCCATTCCCGTTGCGCCCGTTGCGGTTCGGGCCTGGGTGTCGCGGCCGGGCTCGCGCATCTGCATGATGACCGCGGAGATGACGGCCGCGCAGCGCGACGGTTCCGAACGTGCGGTGGCGCGGATGTCGGCGTGGCTTCTTGCGGTGACCGATACGCGCGACGCGGTCCTGGATCGGTACCCGCCGATGCCCCGGGTGCCCGACACCGGTTTCCGGCATCACTGGCAGGGCCGGCCCGGCTATCTGGAGACCGTCACCTGGGTGCCGCAGCCCGACGACGCCAACGCGTCGGTGGTGTGGATGCGGCCGCTGATATCGCTGGTCGATGACGAGAAGACGACTGACCTGCAGCAGCTGGCGATGGTCGTCGATTCCGCGAATGGCGTTGGCGCGGCGCTGGATCCGAACGAATTCATGTTCATGAACACCGACACCACGGTGCACCTGCACCGCGCCCCCGTCGGCCCGGAGTTCTGTCTCCGGGCCCGCGGCTCGATCGGCCCCGACGGCCTCGGCTCGACGACGGCCGAGCTGTTCGACGAACAGGGCTTCTTCGGGACGTCAGCGCAGACGCTGTTGGTCCAGCGGCGCTGACGTCCCGCGATCACTTCGCGACGTCGACGGCGGACGTGGGCGCGTCGAAGAAGACGCGCAACGCCGCGAGGTCGCCGGTGATGTCGACGAGCGGGGCGACGTCGTCAAGGGCGAGCAAGCCTGCCGCGAGCCCGAGAACGATCTGCGCCTCGGCCGTCAGCACGGCGTCGAGCTTGCGCCCGTCGGGCCAGCCCACGTCGATGCCGGCCTCGGCCGCGCTCAGTTGGACGGTGACGCCGTCCGCCACGATTCCCACCACGGTCGACGAGTCGCCGGGGACGCGCCCGGCGAACAGCGCCGGAAGCGCCAGGAGAAGCCCGTCGGCGCGGAAGCTGTCGCCTTCCGGACCTCGGATCATCAGCGGCGTCGACCAGCGGATCATGGCGTAGATCGGCTCGCGAAGTTGGGCGCCCCAGTCGGTGAGGGCGTAGGTGATCGCGTTGGCCCCGTCCGACAGGCGCCGTGCCACCACACCAGCGGATTCGAGATCGCGGAGCCGGTCGGTCAGCAGGTTCGTCGCGATCCCCGGCAGCCCCTCACGTAGCTCACCGAAGCGCGCCGGCCCGATCAGGAGCTGACGGACGATCAGCAGGTTCCACCTGTCACCCACCACGTCCAACGCCCTGGCGAGTCCGCAGTACTGGCCGTAATCTTTACTCATCATCACTCACTTGATTTTTTAAAGTGCACCTGATTATATCAACTACCGAGCGGAGGTTGCCATGACAATCCCAGACCGACAAAACGACCCGCGCCGCAAGGCGGGCATTCTGACTGCCGTCTACGTAGCAGTCCTGGCCATCAATCTCGACGTGACGATCGTCAACGTCGCCTTGCCCAGCATCGCGACCCAACTGCACGCCGATACCCGCGGCCTGCAATGGGTCGTCGACGGCTACACCCTGACCTTCGCGGCCCTCGTCTTGGCAGCAGGCAGCTTGTCGGACCGCTACGGTCGCCGGCCGGCGCTGCTGATCGGTCTGCTCGGATTCGCCGTCACCAGCGGGATGGGCGCACTGGCCACCAGCACCGGGTCCCTCGTCGCGGCGCGGTTCGGCATGGGAGTTTTCGCCGCGCTGATCTTCCCCACCACCCTGTCGATCATCACCAACACCTTCTCTGACCGACGCCAACGCGCCGCGGCACTGGGCGGCTGGGGCGCGGTGGTCGGCGTCGGTGTCGCCGCCGGCCCGGTCACGGGAGGCCTTCTGCTCGAACACTTCTCGTGGAGCAGCGTGTTCTGGGCACTCATTCCGTTGGCGCTGCTCGCAGTGGTTCTCGGGTTTTTCCTCGTCCCGGAATCACGCGACCCGGGTGTGCCACCTCCGGCACCACGGCGTCCAACGCCATCGCCTTGATCGCCTGAGCGGGGACCCCGGTGGCCGTGGCGATGGAGACGATCGCGCTGGACGTCGAGTCGATAACGGGGTAGCGCAGCAGTGAGCGGCCATGTCCTGGCCCCTTCAACCCGACCGCAATGAGCAGGTCACCCCAGGTCGTGTGGGATCGCGCGGCAAGGGTTTCGAGCCACGAGTCCATGGCCTCCCCGGGTAGCGGCGCGACCCGGATGGGCAGGGTCCGTACCTGTTGTGACAGTGGAAGCTGGCCTGTGGTCATGTCATCTCCCCGCTACCAATAGGGCCAATGTTGAACTAGTGCTACAGACTTTCGCCCGCTCATGGCTGCTTCTTGTGTAGGTGCCCACCCGACCTAGAGAAAACGATCCGCGCCGCGTCGAGCAGTGGGAGCGACGCCGCCGATCGGTCGGGGAAGCGATCCGGAGGGTGCGGACCGAACGTGGGCTGACCCAGGAGTCGTTAGCCGAGAAGAGCGGTGTGGACCGTACGCTTCTCATAGCGATGGAGTACGGCCGCCGGGGCCTGCTCTACGAGCGGCTCTTCGACATCGCGGATGCGTTGGACGTGCCGGTGGTCGAACTGCTGCGCGACGCCTAGGCGCGTAGCTCCTGAGCAGATCCGGGCGCTTGCCGTCGAGGTGGATGGCCCACGCCGCGTCGACGTCGAGGTGACAACATCGGCTGGGGCGCAGGGCGTTCACCACAGCGGGCCTCGCATCGACCGTGGCGGATGGGGTTGATAGAAGCTTCCACCCGCTGCAGCGAGCTCCATGGCGCAGGCCCTGCAAATCGTTTTGTATCTCGGACCGTCGTGGTCGTCACACACCGACAGCCGAGCGAGATGGCCGCACAGCTCGCACATCGTCTTCGAAAGTCGTTCGGCGACCTCGATGAGAGCCGAAAATCGTTCCTGAACAAGGGGATCATTGCTCGACGTGCCGCCGCGATACCGCAGCGCGGCGAACCTCTCCTTGACCTGAAGCACGACGTAGTTGGGGTCCAGATCGAGCAGGTGATCGTGCAACTCTGCGATGAGGGGGAACCACCCCGGCGCGCAGGCGATCCATCGGTCCGCATGTGAGGGGATCCGGAGAAGCAGCGCTTCCAGCACTTCGCGATATTGTTCGCTACCGGGGTCGAGTGACATACCCCTGGACCATCGGGCTCCGTGTAATCCCCTGCCTCCTAGTTCAATTCGATACCCGTCGTCGGGTACGGCGGCGCTCGGGATCACAGGCGCGTCCACGACGTCATTGCCTGGCTCCCTCATTGGAGTCGTAGGAGGAGTCGTTGCCGTCCCCGTCCGGCAGAAGGAAGTAGTGGGGCGACACTGCGAACAGTTCGGCGATGTCGACGAGCACCTCAAGGCTCGGGCTCTTCACGCCGTTCACATACCTGTAGCACTGGGACAGCGACTTGCCGTTCATCGACTTTCCCGTGGCCTTGGCTCGCGCGGTCAGCATTTCGTGTAGGCGTTTGCCATTCTTGCCCCCTACGGTAAGCGCAGTTTTCCCCTTGCGGGGACAGCGACGGAGTAGCCCATGAAGCTGCGCCACGAAATACTCGGTGGCTGGGCCAATCGCCAGCGCGAAACCACTCGACGGAGGCATTCGTTCGAGGACGAAATCCGACATTCACCACGCCCCTTTCGCGGACAGTAATGGCATCAACGCCTAAATCAATGATGCCTGATCGAGGTTAGCTGCAATGTTGGACTGCTGCAACAGTGTGTACTGCAGGGGGTGACATGTCGCGCGCCCCGTACGCCGCCCGTGCGAACCCGGTAGACGACTGCGGGCCTCTCAAAAGGGCTTTTAAAAGCCGTATTTCGACGTGAAAAGCGGCTCTGGCGCCAACATGATCGACACTGTCGGTTGCTGATATCTGCAGATCGTGACTTGCCAGCGTTGACAACGTGCGTGGAGCGAGTTTGCTAGAAATCGATTATTATTAACACACTAATTGCGCCTGCGGCGCATGGTCGCTCGATTATGCGATCCAATAGTCATTGCGACTCAACCATTCTGCGCCTAAAGCTGTGAATCGATTTGTCTGCTTGTGAGAAAAATGGACGGTATTCAAAGCGATATCCGTACGATGACGCCGAGTCGTGAATCCGCTGGCAGATGGTCGACAATCGTCCTGACTGGATGACCCGCGAGGTGGGAAACGCACGTAAAGGTCGTGATGTGCGCCGTCCACTCTTGACGCCGGTGATCCTGGCCAGGAAGGGCTGTCGCCGCAATCCGATCAGCGGCGCTAACCGGGCAGGCTTTCGCCGTCTGGTGTTTTGCAATGTTGCGGCTCGGCGGCTTGGCCTCTTTGCGATGAACCAAGGCACGGGGGGAGGTCACCGTGGAGGGAGAACCCACGTCACGTCCACGGCCTTCACCGCGTCAAACGTGGCAGCGGGTGGAAGCGCTTCGCCTCCTCTTCGCCAGTGCCGTCGAGTAGCGACGATGCAGCAGTGTGGATCGACCGCACACGCGGTGCCAGCCGGCGGGGAACTACGCCACTCGGCGCATCAACACGTGCACGACCACCACCGCTGAGCTGTGGGCTCGGTGGCCCACAGGATGAGCACTACGCCCGCAGTCGCGCCGGCCGCCCCGCCGCCACCAAGAACCGGTGCGCCAACGACACTCCATCTGCCTCGTCCCACTGATGGACGTACGGATCCAGTCGTGCACCCACGTCGTCGAGCGTCATCAGACCCGCCTCCAGGACATCGGCGATGACGGTGCCCTGATGGGCTCCGTCGAGGTGATCGCGAGCCAGGTCGGCGATGATCCGCCCGGGCATCGCCACGGGTAGGCCCTCGACGATGTCCCAATCCGCTCCGGCGTCACCGATGTCGCGGCGGTAGGTGTGCACCCGTGCCGACCGCGTGTTGATGCGCCGCGGCGCGGTCAGAAACAGTCCCCGCGCGACGACGGCCCCCAGTTCGCGGATCACCGCAGCGCTGTCGTGGCTCACGATGCAATCTGGCTCGGTGCGACGCAACTCGACGTCCGTACTGGGGCGCAGCGCCAACCACTGCGCCGCCCAATCCTCGAAAGCGAACATATCAGCGGAATCCTCGCTGAACCCATACACACCGTGGTGAGCCCGGAACAGGTCACCGGCAGCGATCCGTCGAGTGAGCTCGTAGCGAGCCACCCCTCTCTGGCGGGCCTGAGCTGCAGTGAATAGACCGAACTGGTCGGCGGCCAAGGCGTGCAATTGACACCACACCACCGCGTCGACCATCCCCCGATGGTAATAAGCCGGAGACGTCGTCGCGCCGGATCCCGCGGGTACCCTAGCTCGATGCCCGCCCGGGTCGGCTCGTAACGCGCAGACGAAGCGCCCCGACGGCGGCGTTTGCCTAGGTTGTTTCTCATGACTTTCACCGCGCTACACCGTGCGCTGGGGCTGCCGCCCGGTCCTCTTACTGATGCGATGCTCGATGAGGCTGTGGCCACCGGCGTAGTCGAAACCGACGACCTGGACTGGAAGTCGGAACTGCCGCCCGCCAGCAATCTCTCTCAAACCGATGTGCCCAAGGACATCGCCGCGATGGCCAACAGCGGCGGCGGCATGATCGTGTACGGCATCGAGGAGGAGCAGAAGGCCGCGACCGAGCGAAAAGACACCGGTGAGTTCACCGAGAACCATGAGCGGACCTATCGCAAAGTCGCGGTCACGGCGATCACGCCGCCAGTGTTTGGGCTGCAGGTGCACCACCTCGGCACCAACCCGCGGGCGGCGGCGGTGATCGTCCCGGCCAGTGTCGACGGCCCACACCTGATCTACCGCAACGACTACTTCGGCGCCCCACGCCGCAACAACGCCGACACCGAGTGGATGAAGGAACGCGAGATCGAGGCGGCCTACCGCGCCCGCTTCGATGAGCGACGAAGGTCCACCGAAGCGCTCGACTCGCTGTACGTGGAGACAGCGGCGGGACGAGACACCGACCAACGCGCATGGCTGATCGCAGTAGCGCATCCCCGCGTTCCCGGTGTCCTCACCCGACCATCCCACGACGACGCTCGAAAGATCTTCGAGATAGCCGGCAACATCGCGCTCAGCTACTCCCAGCGCCGGGCGACGCACCCCCTGGAAAACCTCGAACTGCACAACCCACGCCCAGGGCTCAAACGGTGGACCGCGCCACCCTCGTCGATGCACAAGAGCTGGTACTGGAAACAGGCGTGGGCAAGTGTGCACCACGACGGTTCTGCGGCCCTGGCGGCGGCCATTGGCGCATACCCCACCGGCCCCTCATCACAGTTCGAGGGCCATGAAGTCGCCGCACGCACCATCGAGGCGGCAGTCGCAGACTTCACGGCGTTGATTCGCGCTATCGCCCAAACCCAAGGTCACTCCGAGTACGAAGTCTCCGTCGGCATCGAGTGGACCGGCCCCCGTGCCCTCATGATCCTGACCGTCGATAACTCTGACCAAACCTACGATGGGAATTCCACCCCACTCGGGACGTTCACCAGGGTGCAGCTCACGATGAACGCCGCGGTCGCCGACGACGCCTTCCACCGCCAGGTGTACGAGCTTGCCGAGTACTGCATCAACCAAGGCGGCATCACCCACCTGCACGAAATCAAGAAACCAGATGACGACCCAGATTCGACGAAATGACCCCGCGCGCCGGACACGCCAGTCAGACGAGTGTGTCCAGCATTCCGGACGTCCGGTTCGTCGTACCCTCGGAAGCAGCAGGTGGCGCAAATCGGCACCGCCCAGTGCAAGACGAACTCGTCATGAAAGCGAGGCTCGGGATGGCTGATGACCAGCAGGCCCCACCTGAGACTCCACCCCCACCACCGCCACCGGGCCGGCCCCCACCTACACCCATCGTGTGGGAAACCGAGCTGACCACCCGCAGCGAAGACCCTGCGTCGCTGAGGACGGCCGCACTCGACGTCGTGCGAACCGTCGTCCGCGGCGACCAGAGTGACTGACCCCCAGCCACCCGCAGCGGATGATCCGCCCGACCCCGACCAGGGTCGCGAATGGGTCGAATTCATCGGCAAAGAACTCGACCGCGAATACACCCGCCGCGACACCATCAACACCCGCTCCGCGGCCTCCATCACCAGCGCCACAGCCCTGGTCACCATCTCCCTGGCCGTCATCGCGGTGATCAGAGGTGAGCACTACACCGTCGGCCTCGCAGCCTGGACGGTGTGGCTCCTGGGCGGCGCCCTGGTGTGTCTGCTCACCGCAGCCATCTTCGGCATCCTCGCCGGGGCCACCGCAAGCAAATTCCGGATCGCCAGCACCACCGACATGACCCGCATGCTCAGCGCCGAACTATGGGGCTACCACCCCATCGACGCCCGGAACGAAACAGCCAAGCTCAACATCAACGCCATTCGCACCCTCCGAGCCGGCAACACCACCAAATTCCGATTCCTGGTCCTCGCACTCCTCACCCAAGCCCTCGGAGTACTACTGCTCGGCACGTTCGCCGTCACCGTCATCGCCGACAACTCACCCACACCGCCCGCTGCCGCCACCGTGCTGCCCGCCTCCGGCGAGACGGTGCCGCACCCGCCGGCGCGCTAGCCGTCTTCGAAGAAGCTGGCCGCGGTGTCGCGGATATGATTGAGGCGCTTGGAGATTGGGCTGCGGTTGCGGACAACCCCACCGTGAGACGATTTCGACCAAGATTCTTTGTCACAGGTCTACAGGACCCCATGACTGACCCCGCCGACCCTCACTACTTCGCGCGCAGAGCAGCTGAGTCAGAAGCCAAGCGTCGAAGAATCGTCGCCGAGGTGGCCCGCCGCCGGCCCAAATGACGACATCGACTACCTAACCAAGCGCGAGCTGTACAGAGCCGGCCTCATCAGCGCGTCCGAGCTGCACGCCACAGGCTCCCCTGAACTGTTGGCCGTCGCTGACGATGAAGATGTCGGCGTCATCGGCGTTGATGATGATGCATTGATGAGAACGCCCCGCTCGCTTGTGGCGAGCGGGGCGTTGGTGATCTCGGTGACGGGATCCTTGTCGCGGTGGCGTGGTCGTCGCCGTGGTGACGTGGATTTGGTTCAGTCGGTTGCTGTTTCGCTGATGGCGATGCGTGCGGCTTTCTCCCCGACGATGGAATGCCCGGCGGCGAACGCGGCGGTCAGGGCGTGCAGGGCGAGGTTGTTGACTGCGCGGGGGTGCCCGCGGGAGGCGTTGTGGATCAGCGTGATCGCGTCGTCGGCGAACAGCGCATCGGAGCGGCCGGCGATCTTGGTGTGATGGGCGATGTAGTCGGCGGTGTCGGCCGGACTCATCCCGGGCAGGGTGTAGCGCACCGCGATGCGCTGATCCAGCGCGGCCAGCACGCCCAGGCGCAGTCGGTGCCGCAGGGTGGGTTGCCCGACGAGCACGGCGGCGAACGGTGATCCGGAGTCCATGTCGTGGTTGGTCAAAAGGCGGATCGCTTCGAGCTGATGATTGTCGAGCAGGTGGGCCTCATCGACGACGAGCACGGGGTTTCGGCCGCGTTCGGCGTGTTCGGCGGCCAGTGCGTCGGCGGCCTGGGGGGCCAGTCGGGCGGTGTGAAACGCCGGGGTGTGCCCGAGGGTGGCCACGATGTGGGTGAGCATGCCGCGCACTCCGATGGTGGGGTTGGCCAGGTAGATGATGACGTGGCGGGCGGGGTCCAGGGAGGTGGCTGCGGCGCGGATGGCTACGGTTTTGCCGGCGCCGACTTCACCGGTGATGACCCCGATGGCGCATTGGTCCACACACCAGCCGATCCGGGCGATCGCTTCGCTGTGGCCGGGGTGGCGGTGCAGCATCGAGGGGGCCAGGTCACGTCCGAACGGCATCCGGGTGAATCCCCAATGTGATTGCAGTCGTTGAATACTCACGCCGACACCCCATCCTCGAACTCGCCATCGATGTTGGTGAGGTCAGTGATCGAGAGCTGCCCGGGAGCCCGCTCGCTGTCCGTGTCGGGTCCGTAGAGGGCGTGGTAACCGATGCGTTCGTCGTCGCGCAGTTGGTCGTGGTGGGCAGCGGCGGTCAACGCCAGGTAGTCGATTCCCGTCGTCACCGGCGGGGTCTCGACGGTCTCGGGTCGGGCTTTGGGGTGGGCATGGCGGGTGATCGTGTGGGCTATGGCCTGGCCGTAACTGCGGTCGCCGTGGCGGACCTCGATCGTCTCGAGGTCGAACGGGGAGAACACCAACTCCACCCGGCGCCCGGCCAGGGCGGGGTCGACCCGGTAGGTGTTGGCGTGCAGGGAGACGGTGGCGGTCTTGGTCACCACCCGAAACTCCGACCACAAGAACGCCTCGGTCAGATCCGCCGCGGTCGGCAACGCCGGGGCATGACCGAGCCGGTCCCAGCCGCTCTCCCACCGGGCCAGCGGTGACTGGTCGGTCTCGCTGTGGGTGCGGCGGTGGTATTCGGTTTCCACCCAGGCCATGAACAGTCGGTTGAGTTCCAACAATGCCGCGGTGTGGTCGACCCCGGCGGCCGTGAGGTCCTCGGTGGTGGTGTCGGTGACCTCGACGAGGAACTGCTCACGCACCGTCCTGAAGAACCGTTCGACCTTGCCCCGTCCTTGCGGCCGGCCGGGCGCGGAATGCACCAGTCGAACACCGAGTTTCGCGCACGCCCGCAACAGCCACGCGTCGACGAACGCCGAGCCGTTGTCGACATAGACCGAGGTCGGCACGCCGCGGGCAGCCAGCGCCGGTTTGAGGGCGGCGGCCAGGCGCACGGTGTCCTCGGCGAACCCGAACCGGTGCCCGACCACCAACCGAGAATGGTCGTCGAGGAAGGCGAACAGGTAGGTTTTGCGGTCTCCGACCCGCGGCCCGTGCAGGGCGTCGCCGACCCACAGCTCGTTGGGGTCAGCGGCTTCGAACCGGCCGAACACCTCGGTGCTCACACCGGCTGCCGGACCCATCAGTTCGCAGCGGTGGAAATGACGCAACAAAGTGGATTCCGAGGGCGCCCACCCGGTCGCAGTGCGCAGGATCCGGGCCACCTGCGCCGCGGTGCGTGCAGGGTTCTCCCGCTTCAACGAGGCCGCCAGCTCCAGCACCTGGATGTCGGTGCGGGTGGCCAGCCGCCGCGGTTCGGGCACCAGGGCTTCGAACCCGCCGGCCCGGTAGCGCCGGATCCAGCGGTCCAGGGTCGGTCGTGCGATCTGTACCCGGGAACCGAACGGATCCACATGGTGGCGTTCGGCGATCTCACGGACCAGCCGGCCACGCTGTTTGGTCGACAACCCGGCATCCAAGGCGGGGCAGATCAACTGATAGCGGAACAAGCCGATCGCCTGGGCCCGCTCCCGGCGTTTGTGTTCTTCCAACGACACTGCGGTGTTCTCCTCACATTCGAAGGCCCCGCCCGAAACCGTCTGTCGGGCAGGTGCCTTCGCGAGGATCACCGATCACCGCGTGGCGCATCAGGGGCAACTGGTGTTGCGCACCGGCGGCTACCGCATCGTCGGCCAGTCCGGTGCCAGCAGTCGGCCGCCGGTGACCGCGACCATCACCTGCGCAGGCGTCACCGCGCCCACCAACCCGACCGGCCCGAACCGCTGCCCGAGCGCCGCGACTGCGGCCTCGACCGCCGCCACCACGTCACCCCAGCCACAGCACCGGCCGTCGGGGATCGCCACGTCGATCCCGGTCTGGACCGCCACCACAAGGAACCATCCCCGGATCGCCTCCAATCGGCCGCCGGCCCGGCGTAGCCAGCCCCGTACCGTGGTCGCCGGAATGTTGAGCCGGGCAGCGATCCGGCGATGCCCGACCCCCGCGGCCCGCACCAACAGCGACATCCAAATCTGTTCGGCTGCATACGCTCTGCGCAGCAGCACCGTGACCGGCAACAACACGTGCGTCACCAAACACGACCGGCACCGCGCCCGCCGCGGCCGCACAGCACCGGCCAGACCCACCACGCGGCGAGAGCGGGCGAATCCCCAACCACCCAGCACGCCCTGCGAGCACGCCGGGCATCTGATCAGGCCCGCCGCCAGCCGGGACTCGACGCAGACCAGATCAGCCTCTACCGTCACCATCAGTGCCTCCGTGCACTACAGCGCGGCACCCTGCGAGCCCGCCAAGACTTCAGCGGGGTGCCGCGCGACCCATCAATTCCTCGTCACACTGATGGTGCACACGACCAAGATCAACCCGGCGACCACACCAACAGTCACATCGACAAGCTCAATGACGAATGACCACCGCGTGGTCGCCATCCCGAGAGACGGTCAACACCCTGAACTCATGCCTCGCGTAGTGCTGGTACCAGCACTACGTCGAAGCGATAGACGAGTACTGCCCCACTCGCGTCTTCTCACTAGCTGAAGCCGGCCCCGATGCCGCCGACCTGTATGACCGCGGCTACCGGTGGATGGTCGTGTTCAGCGAACGAACCGGGCCAAGCGGCGACCACACATTCATCGACGTCCGCAGCTTCGCCGCCGCCGCAATGACCGATCAGAACTCCCTGACAGAACAGGCCGCGCTCTCACAAATCGTCCACATGGGCTACCACATCACCGACCTACCCAACGACATCTTCATGACCCCACCTGCGACCATCCCGCAGCAACCCACCCCACTACCCGGGCCGGGTTGGTACCCCGATCCCACCTCCCGCTTCCACCACCGGTGGTGGGACGGGCAACGCTGGACCCACACGGTCGCCCTCCACGGACAAACCCACACCGATCTAGACTCGGGGCCGAGGGCAAGACTGGGGCGGGAGATCGCTGTCGAGCTGGACCGATCGAGGATGCTAGCTAGCAGAGCTAGTCGTGCTAGGTGCCTCACGGTCAGGATGCTCGGGTGGCCACCAGGATTTGAAAGAGACGGGTCTAATGGATGATCGGATGCGTTTCCGCAGTGCCAACGCGCGGATCGATCAGCTCGTCAACGACCCGCTCATCGCCAAAGACGTGCAGCGCTACGCCGAGCAGCGGTCCGTAGATCATCGGGCCCGCGACGACGAATCGGAGCGTTCCTAGGAGTCCGCGAGCTTGGCGACACGGGGGTCGACCGCGCGGCCACTCTTCTTGCAAAACGCCACGGCGGTCTTCGCGGCGAGTTTGGGCACCGCCAGGCTGGCCCAGGCGGTCCTTGGTCGACGGCCTATCGGCAGACGTTGTGCTGCTCGGTCAGCCCGTTCGGAGGTGCTCTTGGGAAGTCATCGCAGGACAAAACGAAGAAAACGAACGGCGCTGGTGGTCATTTGACCCACCAGCGCCGTCGTGAGGACAACTCCTAAGCGTGAATCGAAGCCTAGAAGGACACTGAGCCGTCTCCGCATGTCCACTGGTTCGACCCCTCCCAGGCCGTAGCAGGAAGGCCGGCCATGTACTTGTTGCACCAGCCTTGGACATCGAGACCCCCGAGCCGCTGACCGCCTCCAAAGTTGATGCCGGCCGAGACACCGGGACCGCCCCTATCGACGTTGGCACCAGCGCTGTAACTGTCCAGGTACGGAAGAACGCACTCGTAGGAGTACGCGTCGTTGTTGCCGTCCACTTGCTGGACCACCGCGGCCGGTTGATTGTATTGGTTTTTGCAAACCTGAGTTAGGTCGATGTAATCCTGCGCGTGTGCAGGACCGGCGGTCGCAAGACCCAGAACGCTCCCCAACCCCCACAAGCCAGCAAGCAGGGCCGTTGCCGGGCGTTTCCTTGCGCCCCGATTGATCAGGGTTTTCATCGGTATGTCTCTCCTTCGGTACGCCAACATGTTCATCGTGTTCTCCATTTGTCGTCGTGCCGACCCACCTCAATATGGCATATACCCCACTTGGCGTCAACGCCCAGTGGGAGGGTATACCGAGTGGGGGTCTACAGCGTTTGGCGCGCGTTGGCGCGCTATCCTTAGGATCTATGAGCGAGCAGCGAACGCTTGATCGGTCTGCCATAGCGCGGCAGAAGGCGGCGCAGACCAAGAATCGCCGGACGCAAGCCCGGCTGTTCGAGAGCGCTATGCACCATGTCACCGCGCCGCGGCGGGCTCAGCAGCAGATCACCGTCGCATCGATCTGCAAGGAGGCCGGGGTCAGCTCGACCGCCTTTTACTACCAGTTCGAGCACGGGGTTGCCGAGCTGTTGGGCGAGGTTCTAGATCGGTCGATGCGTCGTGTACGCCGACAAATTGCGAGGGACATCGAGCGGGAGCTTTCTTCCCCGGATTACCGGGTGGCGATTGCGGTCTACCGCGTGGTTGAGGAACTATTCCGGTACCCGAACTTGTTCGAGGTGGAGACGGTCCCGCGGCGGTGGGTGCAGTTGATCGCACAGCCATTAGCAGAGGCCATCGTCAGTGACGACCGCGACTTAGAAGACCATCCGGGCATGGTCATAGCCGAGTACCACGCCAACGCCATCATCGGCCTGCTAGGTCGGGACTACACGCCGAGCTTCGAATTCTTCTCGAAATTAGTTGTCTCGCAGATAATCCCAGTGCTCGGCATGGCCGACCCCGAATTCGGTGACCGCTGGCAGCAGCTCGTCCACAGCCTGCCACCGATATAGGCCACGATCCGCAGCCTGGCGTCGCTGCCAGCGGCGTTCATCTGGATGGTGACGTGCTCGGGGGCTGATCGGGGTGTCGGGTCGGACCACGGCGCGGAACATGAACGCTCCCGACATGTTCAGCAGCCGCGGGTACCGCTCCGGGCTTGGCCATCTCGTCGTCGGAATGCAACAGCACCTCGTAGTGATCCACACCCGTGAGCGCGTGAAGGGTCGATACCGTCATCTGGGTCCGGCATCATGGTCGTAGAACCCGCCGTCGTCGTGATCGTCATGTCTTGGTGACGACAGTTTCCCCTGGTTCGTTCGCGCCCGGTTCACATTCACGGGCGATCACCGTGTCGAGCCGGATGCACCGCGCCCATCAACGCCAACGACCCCCGGGGAGCACCCGGGGGGTCGTTTCGCGGGTCGCCTCTGCACAAGACCTCCGAGACCACTCGGTGGCTCTCCACGGAGATCTGTTCGCCGCCATCGCGATCAGTTGATACTTCGAACCGGTAGCGGTAGGTCGGCCCTGCGGGTTCGACCTTCACCCACTCGGCTGCGCTGGAGTTCTCGATCAGGTCCCGTAGTTGGTAGAGGTTCACTCCTCGGCTCCATCCCTTTTCGTCATGTGTTCTCACAGTCGCGTTTATGCGCCGAAAGTAGATATGTGACGGCCTCGACAACATCGGGTCCGATCTCGTTCATCGCGTCGCCGACGACCAACCAGTTCTCGGCGCCGTCTTGGTTGACGTACCGGAAGACCTGTTCGAACGCGAAGACTGGTCGCAGCGTGATCGACGTCTTGCCCGGACCCTTGGGCCTGGCGAACTCGACCCGGGCCAGTACCAATCCCTTCGCGACGACCCCCTGGTTGACGGTGGAGACCACCCCGCCGGGGGGCTCCGGAACAATGCTGACACCGCCCAGGTCGACCTGGTTGTTGGCCACGATGTTGAGCAGCTGGTGCTTGTCGGTGTTGGACAGGAACTGCAAGATGTGCAGCGGATGCAGCTTCCCGGTGCCGACCGCGTTGAACGGCTGATTGCTTCTGAACGACTCGAAAACCGTTGGCCCGTACCAGTCCTCGCGCTTCTTCGCCCACGCGGTGTAACGCTTCTCGGTCGAGTGCAGCGGAAACGCCACCTCGGTCGGTCTGGTCTGTTGGATGTGGGCCGGGGTGATCGCCCACACGGCGTGATCCAGCGCGGCGCGCAGATTGTGGATGAAGTCCCCCATGAGCAGGACCGACTCGGTGTAATTGAGATTCTGACTCCAACACCCACTCCGCCCAGACCGTGCGCGAGGTGTACTCACTGCTGTTGTCGCGCCGGCGGTACCGCCGCTCGATCGCCTGTTGCTCGGCGAGCACGTCACGCAGCCGGTCTCGGATCGCGAACCCATGCGTGAGCTTGTGGAAGGCCGACGACCCGACCAGCTCTGGGTCCCATGTGACGTCCGCCATCAGATCCCCCCGCCGCGCTCGACGTCGCGGGCATCGGCCATCTCCGCCGCAACCTGCTCGACGACGCCGACAATGCCCTGCATCGCCTCGACGGAGGTGGGAGCCAGCCAGGACAGCGAGGGGAACTCGGCGACGAGCCCGACGAATTCGTTGTCCTCGGGCGACCATTCAACCCGGTAGGCGTAGTCCATGCTGGAAGTCCCTAGGAGAGTCGGTGATTGAGTTCCGCCGAGCGTTCGGCAACCATCCTGGCGATCTCGGCGACCCGCTTGCGCCGCAGATGATCCCGGATGGTGGTGACGATGAACGCCGCGCGCTCCCGCGGATTGGCGCCATAGCCCGGGGCCGCGATCGTGCCGGTGGCGATGACGTCGCCCTCGATGACCTCGTGCTGCCGGTAGCGGGTGGTGCCGACGTCGTGGGTGCCGTCCGCGACCCGCATGGACCCACTCGGGCGGAGATCGATCTCGATGTCCCACTCGGTGTCGCGCTCACGGAAGTAGAAGCTGTGCCCGTCGACCACGCCGTTCCACTGCTCGGGTGCGTAGCCGCCGTGGTCGTGCACCACGACACCCGGCTGATCAGCCAGCCACGCCTGCAGGTCGGCCTCCTCGGCCTGCTGGGCAGCTTGGAGCCGCTGGCCCTCGGGGGTCTGCCAGAACTCGTTCATGTGGTCGAGAAGCTCCCGGAATGTGGCACCTGAACGCCATTGGCCGGGGTGGGGTGCATCCGCGTCGTCGGGCATCGGCGGTCACCTCTGCGGGTCGAGCAGGGCGCGGGCGTCTTTGATCAGCAGCAGCAGGTGCAGCGGGTCGGTCGGTGAGGGCTCGAGGTCGAAGTGGGCGTAGAACGCGCGGGCCTGCTCATGCAGGGCGTGCACCAGCAGCGCCCGCACGCCGATGATCTCCGCGGCCGCCACGGCGCGGGTGATCGCGTCGCGCAGCAGCTGCGCACCGAGGCCCTGGCTCTGGTGCTTGGCGTCGATCGCCAGCCGCGACAACAGGATCACCGGCACCGGGTCGGGCATGTTGCGGCGCACCCGTCCCGGCGTATCCGCACGCTCCACCGCCGCTGAGGCCAGCGCGTAGAACCCGACCACGCGGCCCTCGCAGCAGGTGACGAAGCACCGTGAGGCGCCCTCGACGTGGTTGGCCAGCGCCCGCCCGCGCAGGTAGTCGTCCAGGCTGGGCTCGCCGCTGTCGAAGTCGGCGACCTCATCGCCGCCGGTGATCGGCCGCGGCGCGCTGTAGCCGCTCACTCGTCGAAGATCGAGGGCTCCGCGAACAGCTTCTCCAGCCGCGGCTTGTGCGACACCGGCCGGTCCAGCACCGAGACAAACTCCGACCAGGCCGGAGCGTCGAGCATGAACAGCCGGCGATCGGCGAGCACGTCACGGGCGTGAGCCAGCGTCGCGGTCACCGTGAAGTTGGTCAGATCGGTCCCCTCCACCTCCGCAGCACGACGAATCAGCGCGTCCTGCTCAGCAGTCAGGCGCACCGCGAAACGTTCGGTCTTGATAGCCATCCACCCATTGTGTGCCTATTGGGCATACAAGTCAATGCGGTATTGATCACCGCTCTGAGCAGCCCATACGTGGTTCGCACCTGTGAAACGCCCTCCAGCAAGCGGGAAGAGTTACCGGGCCAGTCGGGCCGCGGCGGAGACGACCACGGTCGTCTTGCTCTTCAACCCCTGTGAGGGGGAAGCATGTCTTCTCGTCTGCTGACCGCGCTCAACCGTGTGCTGGCCACATTGGTGGTCATCGTCCTGGCCTGGCTGGGGGTGTGCGTCGTGGCGATGCTCACCGGCCACACCGACGCTCTGCTCGACATCGGTGCGGTCCTCGTCGACCTGATCGACAGGTTGGTCACCCAGCCGGTGCACGACCTGGCCAGCTGATCGTCACGTGCTACGGGGAGTTGTGGAGATCGCAGCTCCCCGTAGCGTCGTAACCATGAAGGGCCAGGAAGGCATCGCGCAACGCGTCGCCGACAGCATCACCGCGGACACCCGCACCCAAGCCCAGGTCGCCGCGCAGATCGGCTTGACCGACGAGGAACTCTCCGAATCGGTGCGCGACCGCCGACCCTTCTCCTCCGTCGAACTCGTCCGTCTCGCCGAGGTCCTCGACGTCGACGCTCACTGGCTCATCACCGGCCGCCCCGACCCGTACCGCCTCACCATCACCGCCCGCCATGACTTGGACCCCTGAGCGGACCCACGGTCGAGTCTCACGTCCCGTACACCCGGCCACGTCCATGCCGCACGTTGCTTGGCAAAACGCCACCTCACCGACCTATGTCGCACTTTATGTGCCCCAAAGTGCGGCATAGATCGGGGCCAGGGGCGGCGGGATGGCCCGGGAAATCGGCGGTCAGTCGTGGATCCGGATGTCCTCGATGACTTTGACGGTCATGGTGCGCCCGAGGCGGCCGCCCCAATCCGGGAGCACCTGCACGGTGATTGCGTCGAGTAGGTCACGCTGGGTCGCGGTGCCCTCGGTGGTGTAGGCGGTCACGAACACCGCGGCGTCCCGTCCGTGGCTGCGCAACTGACCACGCGATCGCCCCTGCGCACACCGTGAGGCACGCTGATGATCCAGGGTCTCCTCGGATCCCGCGGCGCCGCGGGGCGCCCTCGATGACCATGACACCGTTGTCCTGCTGGGGCGCTGGTCGCGACGGGTCGGGTGAGGGGCGCTGAGCGGGTCCTTCGCCGAGTTGCTCTGCCAGAGTGTTGAGCGTCCGGCGGGCGGTGTCGATGAACAGCAGCGCGCACTGGGTGCAGTAGTGGAACTTGTCGCGGTCGACCTTGACGACGAGCATGGTGTCGCCGTTGAGCAGGACGTGGGAGTCGTCGGAGCGGCAGGAGTGTCTGCGACCCGCCGTGCTGACCGAGACCGTTCTAAGCAGTGACCTTTGTCTAGCCATGACGTAGCTGCTCCTCGGCGTGGGCGACGATCTCAGACAGGTGAGCGATGAGGTACTCGTAGTCGTCGATGGCTCACCGACACCGGGTGCGTGATCGGCATCGACACCCGCCGCGGCGGCATGGATTCCACGAACAGGGCCATGAACGCGACGTTGATGAAGAAGGTGGCTTCGACGAGGCTGAAGGTGATGAACAACGGTGTGTAGAGGCGAGTGCTTCGGGTTGGCGTGCGACTCCGACTACCACCTCACCCGGTACGCGGAGCTGACGCGGCCCTTTGGCTCATA
The DNA here is from genome assembly GCF_055384815.1 of Mycobacterium toneyamaense. Classification (NCBI taxonomy): domain Bacteria; kingdom Bacillati; phylum Actinomycetota; class Actinomycetes; order Mycobacteriales; family Mycobacteriaceae; genus Mycobacterium; species Mycobacterium toneyamaense. The sequence continues at coordinate 2,267,626 of NZ_AP040333.1, read as the reverse complement.
CCTCCTGATAGTCGGCCGGCTGGACTTTGACAAAGCCTCCGCCACTGATGGACTGCGGCGTCACGACGTCTCGTCGGGTCGCTCAGGGTAACGCCTGGAACGCGACGTTCCAATCGGTTTCGAAGATCCCCTGGAAGTACTTCGCCACCTTGGCTTGCGCGATCCACAGCCCTGCCTCACGGTTCTTGGTGACGGCCGAGTCCGACCAGTTCTGCGAGCTAACCAAGACGCGCTTACCGTCGACGACGATCATCTTGTTGTGACAGTGGACGAGCACATCGGTGCTGATGAAGCGGATGTTCTCCCCTTGCAGCAGGCGGTACTTATCTCGCAACGCATAGAGGGTCAAGAAGAGCCGTCGACGCTGACCTACCAACCTGGACGCTTACGAACGGCGCGCGGGAAGGGGGCGCCCGGTGTTGAGCCGAACGTCGGATACGCCTACCAAAAGTGTCCAGATTCGATTGGCCGCCACACCCTCTACGGCACAAGGCTCGTCGGCGTTCGCCCACTTTGGCGGCCCGCGCCTGCTTCCGGGTTACTTCACTTCGGTAGGCCATGCGACCATTCGACCTGCATCGTCCGCGGCGCAGACAGGCGTTCTGGCAAGGGATTCCCGTCATCCGGCGGCGAAAGAGAGAGTCACCCGCGCGGCCGCTCCACTATGTCAGTCGGGACAAGACTCGGGGCGAACACCACAGTTACGAAAGGCCCATACCGGTGTAATCGTTTAGGACTTTTCAGATTGCGCCGTAACGGGCGATCGCTTCCTGAAGAGACATGCCATCTTTGAGGCCCTGCCGGATTCCCCGCTCCCGAAGGGTCACCGCCTCGGCGCGTTCAAGGACAGGCAAAACGTGTGCCGCTGGCACTACCACGACGCCATCAATGTCGCCGAGGATAAAATCTCCGGGACCGACCTCGACAGTGCGACAAGTTGCGCCAGGTAGCAAGACAGATTGAGCCCAACTCTGCACCTGCCACCGACCGATCGACTGAACCGGCGTGCGGTAGGTGGAAAACGTCGCGAAGCCGGCCTGTTCGAGCCATGCGAGATCACGCACACCGCCGTCGATCAAAGCGCCTCGACAGCCCAGCCCCTGCAGGCCCAAGGCTATGAGTTCCCCGAAAAAACAAGCACCATTTCCGTTTCCGGCCCAAACGGTTATGTCTCCGTCCTGTACCTCGCTGCAAGCCTGCACCTTTGCCAAGTCGGTAGGCGGGCCGCCAGCAACGGAATCGCCGCTGATCGTAAAAGCCCAGCCTGCTAGCTGCGAGCCTGAACGAGGCGCAAAGTCGGCTGACAAAGCCTGGCCTGGAAATCCGAACTCATCGAGTACGTCGCTGACGTTGGGAGTTTCAACACTGAGATAGCGCGCTCGAATACTGTTTCGGTCCTGTGCTGACACGCTATAACCTTTCGCTGGATGTTAGCGATCAGACCACCACCGACGCACCATCGAGCCTTGACTGCTGAACGGGTACGTATGGCGGAGGCGTTCCGAAGAACTGTACGCTGCGGTACAGTGATCGACTATCTGAGTCAGCTGACTTCTACCAATCGACTGCACGCGGAAGCCAAGACGATGAGCTGAGCATCTTAACTAGCCCTGACTCAACATGCGCAGTCGTCGGCTCATTACGCATGGAACAGCCAGAGAGGATCCCTCATCGTCTCGTTGACTGCGGTAGCGCTCGTCTCGGTCGTCGCGTTGGTGTCGCCGCTCAGCGTCAGGTTGCTCCGATTGCCTTTGCCAGCGATCGTGCTTGAGATTCTTCTCGGCGTCATCGTCGGTCCACAGATGCTGGGCTGGGTGCACATGGACGCCGCGCTCCAGGTGTTGTCGACGATCGGTTTGAGTTTCCTCCTGTTGCTCGCCGGGCTGGAGATCGACGTCCGCCAGCTGAGAGGGCCTGTGCTGCGGCGCGCCTCGGGCGCCTTCGTGGTGTCGTTCGTCCTCGCGGTGGCCGTGGGTGCAGGCCTGGGAATTTTGGGTCTCGCTCGGTCGCCGGTGCTGATGGCCGTGATCCTCTCGGCAACCGGACTCGGCATCATCCTTCCGGTCCTGAAGGACGCGGGAATCGTCGAGACCCGGGCAGGGCAAGTCATCGTGGCCGGTGCGTCGATTGCCGAGATCGTGCCCATTATTCTTCTCTCCCTGTTGTTCTCCGAAGACACGTCGGCAGGGTTGGGGGTTAAGCTGACGCTGCTGGCGGCGTTTCTCGGCTTCACCGGTGCCGTCATCGTCGTCGTTCTCGGCCTGGAGCGTGCCCACACCGTCTGCAAGACGCTACTCGACCTGCAGGACACCACCGCCGAGATTCGAGTCCGCGGAACCGTCGCGCTGCTATTGGTCTTCGCCTCTCTCGCAACGGCGTTCGGCCTCGAGTCAATCCTGGGGGCGTTCCTCGCCGGGGCGGCGTTGACTCTGCTCGATCGCGATGACGACATGACCCACACCCAGTTCTATACCAAGCTGCATGCGGTCGGATTTGGTGTCTTCATCCCGTTCTTCTTCGTCGCCACCGGGGTGTCACTCGACGTTCGGGCCCTCGTTGACCAGGTTTCGTCCTTGGCCAAGATCCCTGTCTTCCTCGTCGCCCTTCTGGTCGTGCGAGCCTTACCGGCCATCTTCTACCGTCCGCTGCTCGGCCATCGCCGCGACGTTGTGGCCGTAGGTCTGCTGCAGGCCACCTCGCTGAGCATTCCGGTGGTGGCCGGGGGGATCGGCGTGGAACTGGGCCTGATGCAACCGGCCAACTACGCAGCGTTAGTCGCCGCGGGGTTGTTGTCAGTCATCGCCTTTCCACGACTGGCCGTCCTGCTGCTGGCACGGGGTGCGAAGGAAACAGAACTGCCGGGCGTCCGTGCAAGCGATAGCCTCACGGGCGGTCGCTGCCCGCCCGTGGAGCCAAGTCGCGAAGGCGATGACCGTCCGCATCCCGGCCCGTGACAACGTGTGAAAGACTCCCCGGCGTCTCCGGACGCGTTGCCGGCGAGAGATCTGAAATCAGGTCCGTTAGCTACTAGCGAATTCGGCACAGAACGTGGAGTGACCACATTTACGGCGGCATCGCGGATCGCGACCAACGGCAGCGATTCTCGTCTATCTCATGTGAAGTGGCGTCGGCCGGCGGCGACCAATCGACGCCGCGGTCGCCTTCGCCATCTTCGTGGGCTGCAATGCGTCGATTCAGAACGGAAACGACCGCATCTTGCTCGTGCTGGTCTTGTGCGCCCCATTGCAGCGGCGGTGAGAGCACTTCCGCGCGAGGCCGCAGTTCCGTCGCGTCACGAGATCGGGCTCCTCGAACGACGAGAAGAAACCACCATCATACCGGGCACTGAACGTTCGCAGCGGCGAGCAGAATCTAAGCGGTCACGTGTCGGGTTGCAGACGGTCGTGTTCGTCCCCGGGGGAAGCCGTCCATCCGCGGAACGTGTCGAGCAGGCGTTCTCGGAAGCTCTCGTCGAATTGATCGGGCGGAATGCGCCCCAGGGTGCTGATCGTCGACCGGAACTGTTCGAGGTAGTTGGTGCAGCCGTCACATTCCATTAGGTGTACGTCGAACCGAGCGGCGACGACGGGATCGAGCACACCATCGAGGTAGTCGGTCACCAGTTCGACGAGTTGTTCGCAGATGATCTCGTCGGTGTTCATGCCATCGTCCCAAGGTAGTTTTCCAGCTCCTGGCGGACTACGGCTCTGCCGCGGTGCAACAGGACCCTCTGGTTGACGGCGCTGATGTCCAACATCTGGCATACCTCCTCGGAAGTGAACCCCTGTACGTCCCGCAGAGTGACCACCTCACGCTGGCGCGTCGGCAACTGGCGCAGAGCCGCGGTCGCGACTCGTGTGAGTTCCCCGCTGAGCAGCGATCCCTCGGGCGTGTCCGGGAACGGGGCGGGTGGTTCCTTCCAGTGACCGGGCAGGGGATCGCCGGCGTCGCGGAATCGGTCCGGGTCAACGGTGCCGCCGGTCATGACGCGCACGGCGGTGTCGGTGTGACGGCGCTCAGCCAGGCCGTGCTTCTTGGCGACGTTGATCAGGATGGTGAAGATCCACGTCCGTAGCGACGCTCGGCCCTCGAATTTGTCGATGCCCCTGAAGACTGCGATCCACGTCTCCTGTACGACGTCCTCGGCCAGCTCGCGGCTGGACACGTATCCGCGCGCTACCCGTTGCATCGACGACCCGTAGAGGTCGAGCAGCTTGCTGAAGGCTTCCGGATCGCCGTTGCGCAGTTGGTCGGCCAAAGATGCTGGAGCAATGATCAGAACCTGTGGATGAGCCTCGGCGAGGCGGCGTAGGAAAGGGCGCACCTTCCCGAGGATGATCTGAATGTCGAAGGTCTGATCAAGAGCCGGCGTTGGCGCGCTGGTTCGGGAAGGTACGCCCATGCTCACGGTAGTTCACGATGCGGATTCATCCAACGAGGATGCTGGCTCGTCGCGGTCGTTGCTCGATGAGATTGTCCGCGACGGTGCCCGCCAGATGCTGGCCGCAGCGTTGCGGGCTGAGGTCGCCGCCTACATCGAGGCTCATGCCGGTGAGCTTGATGAGAACGGGCACCGGCTGGTGGTGCGCAATGGCTATCACCGCGAGCGCGAGGTGCTCACCGCGGCGGGCGCGGTGAGTGTGACCGCGCCGCGGGTCAATGACAAACGTGTTGACCCGGACACTGGTGAGCGGCAACGGTTTTCCTCGGCGATCCTGCCGGCGTGGGTGCGCAAGTCGCCGCAGATGACCGAGGTGTTGCCGTTGCTGTATCTGCATGGCTTGTCGACCAGTGATTTCGGTCCGGCGTTGGAGCAGTTCCTGGGCTCGGGTGCCGGCTTGTCGGCCACGACGATCACCCGACTCACCACGCAGTGGCAGGACGAGGCCAAGGCCTTCGAGGCCCGTGATCTGTCGGGCACCGACTACGTCTACCTGTGGGTCGACGGCATCCATCTCAAGGTGCGCCTGGAGCAGGAGAAGCTCTGTTTGCTGGTGATGATCGGTGTGCGCGCTGACGGCCGCAAGGAGCTGGTCGCGCTCACCGACGGGTACCGGGAGTCGGCCGAGTCGTGGGCTGATCTGTTGCGGTCGTGCCGACGTCGCGGGATGACCGCACCGGTGCTGGCCGTCGGCGATGGGGCCCTGGGGTTCTGGAAGGCCGTGCGTGAGGTGTTCCCGGCCACCGGCGAGCAGCGGTGCTGGTTTCACAAGCAGGCCAATGTTCTTGCCTGCCTGCCAAAGTCGGCTCATCCGGGGGCGATCGCGGCGATGCGGGAGATCTACAACGCCGAGGATATCGACCACGCGCAGGTGGCGATCAAGGCGTTCGAGGTGGACTACGGCGCCAAGTACCCCAAGGCGGTCGCCAAGATCGTCGATGACGCCGATGTGCTGCTGGAGTTCTATAAGTACCCGGCCGAGCACTGGGTCCATCTGCGCACTACCAACCCGATCGAATCAACGTTTGCCACGGTACGTTTGAGGACCAAGGTGACCAAGGGGCCGGGTTCACGCGTCGCCGGAATGGCCATGGCTTACAAGCTGATCGACGCCGCGCAAGCCCGCTGGCGAGCCGTCAACGCACCGCACCTGGTCGCTCTGGTCCGGGCCGGCGCGATCTTCCACAAAGGCAAACTGCTCGAGCGACCCACCGACATCACCCCGTCGGCGGACTCGGCACCGACCGAATCAACTGGAACGGAGGTCGCCTGAAACAAGCCGATCCACAGGTATTGACAATTCCTCCAGATGCTGCGCCCACCGGTTCCTGCATGTCAGCATCCCCTCGTCGGCGGCGAGTGAGCGACGGCTGCCCCGGTCGTCGCGCCCTGGCCACCACGTCGCCAGTGCACAGCACAGTAGTTGGCATATGTCGGGACGTATGCCTGATGGTCATGAATAGGGACGAGGCTGGCCGGGTCATACAGATGTGTGTCGAGCCACCCGCAACTCGTTACAGGCACCGGGTTGCGGAATATGCTTCGGACTCGCCGCCTCCCTGGCGAGGTGGTGCGATCCGAATGTACGGCTAAGTACAGCGTGCTGTGAAGCGATCGCATGGCACCACTCGCTGGACCGGCGACGAGTTCACACGGACTCCAGACCGGTGCTGTCGTTCGACGAGTGAAGTCCGACTGGCCGAGACGCTATCGTGGGACAGATGGCAGCAACGCGGGCGCCCGAGAAGGCGGCAAGGGGCGAGAGCCCAAAGCCGTCGCTGTCCCCGCGAGGGCTGCGCAGCCGTGCAGCTATCGTCGACGCAGCCGCGACCATGATGCGTCAAAGTGGTGTGGCGTCGACCAGCCTCGATGACGTTCTGGCGGCCGCGGGCTGCGGTAAGTCGCAGCTGTACCACTACTTCGACGACAGGGCCGACCTCATTCGGGCGGTCATCGACCGCCAGGTCGAACTCATCTTGACCGCCCAACCGGCGATTCATCACGCCAACTCCTGGGCCGGTCTGAAGCGGTGGGCTGATCAGGTGGTGGAGAGCCATCGTGTCCTTGATGGGCCGTTCGCCTGCCCGCTCGGGACGATGGCCGCTGAATTGAAGAACGATCCCGCATATCTTCCACACCTGGACGCCGCCTTCCGGCGATGGGAGGAGCCGCTGGCGCGCGGCCTGGAAGTCATGCGCGAGAGGGGTCAGCTGGCACGGCAATCAGATCCTGAGAGATTGGCCCAATCACTGGTCGCCGCCGTACAGGGCGGATTGATGATGGCCCAAATACACGCCGATGGAACAGTTTTCGAGGACGCAGTGGAGAACGCATTACAGTCCTTGCGTCGCAGAGCAACACCGCGGCGGCGGACGGTCGCGGCGAAGGGCTGACACGCCGCGCTGCGGCCCGGTTGACGAGACGCCGGCTTAAACCTGGTAGCGCCGCAGTGCCGCCAGCGCATCATCGAGCACGTCGCGCATGATCTCGATCCGGCCGTGGACTGACGCCAATAGGTATCCGCCCTGCAGGGCCGCGAGAAGGCTGGCGGCGAGGCGGTCGGGATTGGCGTCGGCGTCGAGCTCGCCGCGCTGCTGAATCCGGCGGAGGCCGGCCGCCAGATGTCCCTCCCAGGTGCGGAATGCAGCAGCCAGCGCAGGTCGGTATTCCGGGGCGCTTCGCAATTCGGTCGCCAAGGTCCCGAGGGGACACGCGAACGGACCGTCCTCAGCCGATTGTGCGTCCACCACCTGTGACGCCCACGTTTCGAGCCCGTCCCACGACATGATCGCGTCGGCGGCATCATGGCCGGCAAGGACTAGGGTGAGTTCCCGGTCTATGACCGCTTGGACGAGTTCCGCTTTGTCGCGAAAATGGCGGTGAAGCTCTTTGGCCTCTGCACCGGAGGCGTCGGCGACGTCACCGATCGACGTCGCGGCGACGCCGCGGTGGTGCATCATCGAGGCGGCCGCATTGACGATCGCCGCACGTACGTGCCGGTGATGCGGTGGGACCGACGTGCTGGCGGCGGGTGGGGTCGATGATTCGTTCATCGGAACTCTCCATTCATCATTCATGCGGAACCTCGCCAACCACGGAGCTGTGACGGCGGCTCGGCTCCACGGGCGCCGCACGATTGATCAGACGTAGGTGAGTGCCGGGCTGGGCGGCATCCGTTACACAACTCGGTCGAACCGCCTTCCCAGCGGCCCCGAGCTGATCGGTCGACTGTTGACAGCCCGTGCCAACTAACGATCCGACCGGCGCCGCAGGCTTGAGGAGTGGCTCCATACTGGTCTACCGAAAAGTGTTTCAGCAGTGTGCCATCAGGTCAGCCAGGTATGGGCCGAGTACCCGGACTCGGCCAAGGAATACGGCACCGACGTACGTGGACCTTCTCAACCCAGCGAGCCAGCCGAATACGACGCGAGGGTGAGCGTCATAAGGTGTACCCTCCAGTACATAACAAAGGTACGGTTGCCCCAATCCTGAAACAGGCAAGGGTTACTCCCCGGCGAAGTATCGGCGGACTGTAGGCACAATGTCCTGTGTAGTACAGTTCATCCGCAATCGTTGCATGCCTAGGGAGGCGCATGAGCACCTCAACCAAAATGGTCTTCCGTGGCAGTAGCGGAGAGTTAGCCGGCAAGCTAGAGATGCCGATCGGCGCCCCGAAAGCCTGGGCTCTGTTCGCGCACTGCTTCACCTGCGGCAAGGACAACGTTGCAGCAGGCCGGATCTCGCGTGCGCTGGCGCGTCAGGGTATCGCGGTACTGCGATTCGACTTCACCGGTTTGGGAGAGTCCGAAGGCGACTTCGCGGCGACCAGCTTCAGTTCCAACGTCGAGGACTTGGTCTGCGCCGCCGAACATCTCCGAGACCGGTTCAGTGCCCCAGCGGTGCTGATCGGGCATTCGCTGGGCGGAGCGGCAGTGTTGGCAGCCGCACCGCAGATCCCCGACGTTCGCGGAGTCGTCACCATCGGTGCACCGGCTGACCCCTTCCACGTCATCGGATTGCTGGGCGACATGACACCCGTCGTCGAAGAGGGCGAAGCCACGGTGTCGCTTGGGGGTCGACTGTTTCAGGTGCGTCGCCAATTTCTCGACGACATCGCGATGCAACCTCAGTGCGAGCGGATCTCCGCTCTCGATGCCGCGCTGCTGGTCATGCATTCCCCGAGCGACGAAGTGGTGTCTGTGAACAACGCGCGGATCATCTTCGACACTGCGCGGCATCCGAAGTCGTTCATTGCGCTCGACGGCGCCGATCACCTTCTCGGCAATCGAGCTGACGCTGACTACGCGGCGAACGTCCTTGCCGCCTGGTCGAGTAAGTACGTAACGGCTTACACGACGACCGCCGATCTGAACGCCGATGACGCGGCTGAGGATGCGGTGCGAGTCGCTGAGAGCGGACCCGGCAGACTCACCCAGCAGATCAGTGCGCGCCGGCATCGGCTGACGGCAGACGAACCGCACCCCGTCGGCGACGACGCCGGCCCGACGCCGTACGACTTGCTCCTGGCCGCGCTCGGCGCCTGTACGTCGATGACGGTGCGGATGTACGCCGATCGGAAGCAGTGGCCGCTCGAAGGCATCGTCGTCGATTCGCACCACTCCCGCATCCACGCCGAGGATTGCGCCGAATGCGAGACCGCCACGGGGATGATCGACCGAATCGAACGCGACATCACCCTCATCGGCCCGCTCGACGCTGACCAACGCGCCAAGCTGCTCGCCATCGCCGACCGATGCCCGGTGCATCGCACCCTGCGTTCCGAAGTGTCCATTCATACCGCTGAAGCACGAGCAGACGAAGACAAAGGCTGACATGACTCAAGATTCAGAATTCGACGTAGTGGTCATCGGCGGTGGCCCCGGCGGCTCCTCGGCGGCGCAATACCTCGTATCCGAAGGGCTCGAGGTGGCACTCGTGGAGGAACGCCTCATCGGCGGCGAGTGCCACTACTGGGCTTGCAATCCGACCAAGGCGCTTCTGCGTCCGATCGAGGTGCTGGCCCTGGCGAAGGCTGTTCCCGGCGTACGGGAAGCCGTGGGGTTGGGCCAGCTCGACGCCGCCGCCGTCTTCGCCAAGCGCGATGTCATCGTCGACCATCTCAACGATGGGGGCGTGACCGCTGAGCTGCAGCAGAGTGGCCTCACGGTAATCCACGCCCACGGCCGACTCGGCGGCCCCCGTGAGGTCACTGTCACCCACCCCGACAACCGCGAGGAAACCGTCCGAGCGCGTCAGGCGGTCGTGCTCGCCACCGGTACCCGCCCCACCATCCCGGACGTCCCGGGACTCGCTGAGGCGCGCCCCTGGACCAACCGCGATCTCGCGAACATGACGCACGTGCCACCACGAACCCTGATCCTCGGCGGCGGCGTCGTCGGTGTCGAGTTCGCCACCATACTGGCCGGCCTGGGCTCCAAAGTCACCCTGCTCGCACGCGGCGACACCTTGCTGCGCAACTCCGAGACCGTCGCCAGCGAGATGGTGACCGAGTCGTTGCGGCGCAAAGGCGTAGACCTTCGCTTCCAAGCTCAGCTTTCGAGCGTGACCCGACCCGTAGCGGGCGGCACCGTCAGTGCCACCGTCGGCGACCAGGACATCAAGGTCGACGAGATCGTCGTAGCCGCCGGACGGATCGTCAACACCGATGACCTTGGCTTGGAAACCGTTGGGTTGCGTCCCGGGGAGTTTGTAGCCGTGGACGACCATTTGCACGCACTCGGAGTGGACGACACCTGGCTGTACGCGATGGGCGACACCACCGGGCGCGCACTCTTATCGCACCTGTCGCAATACCACGCAGTCGTCGTCGCCGACATCATCGCCGCCCGCGCGCGAGGCCGCCAACTCGGCGCCGACGAACTCATCGCACGCGACCCACACAACCTTCCCCAGGTCGTCTACACCGACCCCCAGGTCGTCGAAGTGGGCCGCACTGAAAACCAAGCGCGCGCAGACGGCTTCGCGGTCACGACGACCGTCGCGCGTTACCCGGAAGCCGTACCCGACCTCGCCATCTTCCGCGACGGCTTCGACGCCTGGGCGAAACTGGTCATCGACGCCGACACCGATACCCTGCTCGGCGCAACCTTCGTCGGACCCGAGTTCGCCGAACTCGCCCAAGCGGCCACACTCGCTGTCGTCGCCAAAGTGCCGATCGAGACACTCCGCCACGTCGTTGCGCCACACCCGTCGGTCAACCAGGTATGGAACCCCCTTCTTGCCCGACGACGGTCCGGTTCACATGGTCCGGCGTGAACGCGAAGCACCTGATGGAAAGCGGATTCGGTAACCGTCGCGGCGACAGCGACTCACGGTTGCTGCCGGGCCAGACGCTCGTCGACGACTGGCCGGCCCTGACGGCCGGCCTGACCCCGATATCGGGGCGCCCGATCTTGTTCGACCCGACGCAAAACGACGGATCGTTTTGAGAGCCGAGCCGGAGCACCAGAGCCACTTGATCACCTACCCAACGGCTACACGTGCGACTTTATGCGCCCGCATTGGGTTCTCCCGAGGCGATTGAGGGGGAGGCACCGGCCTAGCGGCGGCAGATGCGTCGCGTGCGCGGCTTCGACTGCGCAATCGACACGAAATACTCAGGCGAACGGAACCTTCGGGGACAGACTGTACGGACGTAAAGCACGAGGACGCGGTGCGGCTGATAAAGGGAAGAGACGAGATTCAATGAAGATAGTAAACGGATTGGTCGGCATCGTTGCTGGCACACTGTTCGCTGCCGTGGTCGGTTTTGCTGGACCAGCACAGGCTGACGATCGCGGTGTCGGTAACAGTGGACGCGACAGAGACTCGAACTATTACGGCCGTGACCGCAGCAACAACCCGTGGATCAACCAATTGGTTCCGACGGTGAAGGTCCCACAGGTTGATACGCGTGTGCGCAACTGATCAGCAGATTCATCCTGGGGTCGCCTACACTGCGCGTGCCGCCGTCGTGTAGCCAACTCAACCGAGTTAACCGGCGGCGGTTGAGATAGTAATGAAACGTTCCTCTTCACGCTCAGCACGCGCGGCCACGCACTAGATCATCAGCCGGGCCACCTCGGCAGGGTCGCGACGCGACTATGGATTGCTCCGAATCACTGGCCTGAGTTGTGGCGCAACATAATCGGCTAGAGTCCGCCCCCAGCAGATACCTGCTGGCCACCGAAACATTCTAGAAACCAACCCCCGCACCTCACCTGGGTCGGCCGATGGGTCGAGGCTCGGGTAAAAGATAGCCCTCATGTTGCTCAAACCGTACCGGGCAGTACACTTTGATGCGTGCCTGCGTTTGAATATGCCAGACCCTCAGTGAGATTCGTCGAACCGCACTGGGGCGGCACGGTGAATATCGACTTGGCGGTGAAGGGGCGCGATCGACGCGGGCCAGTATTTCCGACACACCGACGTAGTCGACGCCCAGGCTCTGGACGTTCCGCGCCTTCACGGAGCGACCGCGATGCGTGGCTTAGTCGTCACCGAGATCCGCAACGCAGCGACGATGCACTCGAATCACGTTCCGCTAGTTCATCTGCAACATGCCACTCTGAGCACAAATGTCGGAGGCGGCTGCTCACTCGCATGTCACGACCCGCTGACGGAGGTCCGCTGACACGACATCATCGTGTAACGAAAGCCCAATTCGCGCGTACGAGTGAACCGCACACCGGAGTCGTGGCGTGACCATCGAACGGCACCGATTGTTCCTACTGCGCCACGGCGAGACCGAGTGGTCGGCCAACGGGCGGCACACCGGGACCACCGACCTCGAACTCACCGACGTCGGCCGAGACCAGGCTCGGCTGGCCACCGAAGCGCTCGCCGCTCTACAGCTGACGGACCCGCTGGTACTTAGCAGCCCAAGACGTCGGGCGCTAGTAACCGCTGAGCTGGCGGGGTTGACAGTCAGCAAGGTCACCCCCCTTCTCGCCGAGTGGGACTACGGCGATTACGAGGGGCTGACCACGCCGCAGATCCGCGAGACCGTTTCCGGCTGGACGGTGTGGACGCATGGCAGCCCCGGCGGGGAAAGCGTCTCCGACGTAACGGTGCGCGCCGACCGCGCCGTCGCACTGGCCCTGTCGCACATCGGCTCCCGCGATATCGTGTTCGTCGGCCACGGTCACTTTTCCCGCTCGATACTGATGCGGTGGATGGAGATGCCAGTCAGCGATGGGATTCGCGTGTCGATGGCTCCCGCGTCGATCGCGGTGTGCGGTTTCGAGCACGGCATGCGCCAGATCGCAGCCCTGGGGCTGACTGGTCACCCGAATCCGTGTCTGCCGGAGTGACGGGCGCGGGCGTGCAAGCGTCGAGATGATCTCGCCAGCCGGAACTATCAACCCCCGAACCCTGCCTGTCTACGGCTACGACCTGTTCGCATCCTGCCGGCCCGGCCAATGTGCTGTCGATGACCGGACAGGAGAATTGACGATAGGGAGCAGCATCCCGCTATCGCAATTGTACGTTTTCCGAGAATTCTCACTTGCACAGCATTTGGGCGACGGCTTCTGTCATGCGGAGGCGCACAACCGCAACAAAGTTGATAGTGCACGACGACACACGTCGGTTCGGTCGCGGCCCGGGACCATATCCGCGAGCGTACAGCCGCCCACCGCCCCAATCCGGTTTCCCCGCAGAACGGCGTCTGCCAGTGGGCGCATCCGTCGATGCCCCTCGACCGAGCCATCGAGTCGCTACGAATCCTGTAATGCGGCGACGAGGACATCGGTTCGCATGATAAGTCCGCACGACGTACTGTACTGTTCAGTACAGCCCGCGAACGTACTGCGTGGTACGGTTTGGCTGCATTGGCATCAATCTTGAATGTGCTACCGCCACAAACTTCATCGCTAGATCGGGACTTGTTGTCACAGTGCTTGATTGGAGGCAGTTTGGTGAGCATCAGAAGCGTCACACGGTGACGCGCATGCTCAGCCCGGCCCCATCGAGCATTTGCTGGACGCGGCCATACAAGCCGCATGACCTCTCGTCGACTCTTTGGAGGACCCTGAACCGACGCCCTGCTGGTCAGCCTGCGTGTCCACCGTCTGTTGCCCTTCACCACCCCGGGTGTCGGTGAGTCGGCCGTCGCGTTCCATTTCGGCGGCGGTCTGGGAAAGTTTCGTTTCAAAGCCATTGCGCCGCTGGTTCTTCCTTCTGGTGACCCGCCAAATTGAGACAGGTCGGGTCGCATTCCTCAGACCGATAGAGTCAAATTGCCTACAGTCGTTAGGATTCGATGACCACGCTCGATGAGCCTGATATCTCTTGACCCGGCTAAAAAGCGCGACGGACACAGGGGTCGACCCATCGCAGATGCTGGACACCAATACGGTTCCTGAAATCGCTACAGTTTCTAGCCGAAATCCGTTCCCGCCCATCGCCGACTACGCCTTCCTGTCGGACTGCGAGACCACGTGTCTGATCTCATCCACCGGGTCGGTGGAATGGCTGTGCGTGCCTAGACCGGACTCACCTAGCGTATTCGGCGCACTCCTTGACCGATCTGCCGGCCATTTCAGGGTCGGCCCCAAAGGGGTATCGGTTCCGGCTGCACGCCGCTATCTGCCGGGCAGCCTCATCCTGGAAACCACCTGGCAGACCCACACAGGATGGCTCATCGTGCGCGACGCGCTGGTGATGGGTCCCTGGCATGACGTGGGCTCGCGGTCACCCACCCACCGCCGCACCCCGATGGACTGGGACGCCGAGCACACCCTGCTGCGCACCGTGCGATGCGTCAGCGGCACCGTCGACCTGGTGGTGAACTGCGCACCGTCATTCGACTACCACCGGGTCGGTGCCCGCTGGGAATACTGCGGGCCCGCTTACGGCGAGGCAATCGCTTCGGCCCAAGACGATCCCGACACGCACCCGAGGCTCAGGCTCACGACCAATCTGCGGTTGGGTATTGAGGGCCGCGAAGCCCACGCGCGTACCCGAATGAAAGAGGGCGACAACGTGTTTGTCGCATTGTCCTGGTCGGAACCGCCGCCCCCGCCAGGTTATGAGCAAGCCGCCGACAAAATGTGGAAGACCGGCGACATGTGGCGGGAATGGATCAATTCGGGGAACTTTCCGGATCACCCATGGCGGACATATCTACAACGCAGCGCGCTGACGCTGAAAGGGCTGACGTACGCCCCCACAGGCGCGCTGCTGGCGGCGAGCACCACGTCATTACCAGAAACGCCACGCGGCGAACGCAATTGGGACTATCGCTACGCGTGGGTGCGCGATTCGACGTTCGCGCTGTGGGGTCTGTACACGCTGGGCCTGGACCGGGAGGCGGACGACTTCTTCTCGTTCATCGCCGAGGTGTCCTGCGCGAACGGCGATGAACACCGTCCCTTGCAAGTGATGTACGGCGTCGGCGGGGAGCGGGCACTGGTCGAGGATGAGCTCACTCATCTGACGGGATATGACGGGGCTCGCCCGGTGCGGGTCGGCAACGGCGCCTACAACCAGGACCAGCATGACATCTGGGGCACGATCCTCGACTCGGTGTATCTGCATGCCAAGTCACGCGATGACATACCAGAAACATTGTGGCTCATGCTCATACAACAGGTCGAGGAGGCAATAAAGCACTGGCGCGACCCGGACCGCGGCATCTGGGAAGTCCGCGGCGAACCCCAGCACTTCACGTCGTCGAAGATCATGTGCTGGGTCGCGCTGGACCGTGGGGCGAAACTGGCCGAGATTCGCGGTGAACAGGCCTACGTGCAGAAATGGCGCCCGATCGCCGAGGAAATCCGGGCCGACGTCTTGAAGAACGGCGTCGATTCCCGAGGTGTGCTCGTTCAGCGCTACGGCTCCGACGCGCTGGACGCGGCGCTGCTGCTGGCCGTGCTGCTCCGCTTCCTGCCCGCCGACGACCCGAGGATGCGTGCCACCGTGCTGGCGATCGCCGATGAGCTCACCGAAGACGGCCTGGTGCTGCGCTACCGCGTCGAGGAGACCGACGATGGATTGCACGGTGAGGAAGGCGCATTCGTCATCTGCTCGTTCTGGTTGGTCTCGGCGCTGGTGGAGATTGGTGAGATCACCCGCGCCAGGCAGCTGTGTGAACGGCTGCTGTCGTTTGCCAGTCCGCTCAACCTCTACGCCGAGGAGATCCAGCCGCGCACCGGCCGGCATCTGGGCAACTTCCCCCAAGCGTTCACGCACCTGGCATTGATCAACGCCGTAGTGCACGTCATCCGGTCCCAAGAAGCATCAGACAGCGCCGGAGTATTCCTCCCCGCCGCCGCACCGACCTAGACGACTCATCACCACCGCCGGGCCGACCACGCTACAGACCACGGAGTGAAGAAAAGAGACCAATGAGCACCCCAGGTGAACACGGACCCCAACGGACCACTCCTCGAGCTCGCTCAGTGGTTGATCTGGTAGGTGTTAACACTTCTGTTGGTGCACAGTCTAATTCATGTGGACCCGACGTTGATACCGTCATGATCAACATGATTCGGGCGTCGCGCAGCCATCCTGAATGCCGACGACAAAGGGCGTGGAGGCCGACTTCCATGCCCCCGCCACTGTCTACGACAGTTTCGCCTTCGAGCATTACCGCCCGCGGCGACCAGCCCCTGCGGGCGTGGGACACGACGTTCGAGGGCCACCGCAAGGCCTTCCCCGACCTGACCCGTGAGGAACTGCACGCCGACGAGCCACCGACCCACCGACGCCGACCCACGAAGAGGACTTCATATGCCAGATTCACCGTTGCGTGTTCGCCCCGCTTATGCCGCTCTCGCCGAACACCACGCCAGGATCGGGAACCGCCATCTACGTGACCTGTTCGCCGACGACCCCGATCGCGGCGAATGGTTCAACGCCGAGGCGGCTGGGCTCTATCTGGACTATTCCAAGAACCGCATCACCGATGAAACCGTCGATCTTCTAGTGGAGTTGGCCCAGCAGTGCGGTCTCGAGGAGCGTCGCGACTCGATGTTCGCCGGGATGCCGATCAACGTGTCCGAGAACCGTGCGGTTCTGCATGTGGCACTGCGTATGCCGAAAGACGCCGCGTTGATCGTCGACGGGGTCGACGTGGTCGCCCAGGTGCACGACGTCTTGGACCGGATGGCCGAGTTCGCCACGAAGATCCGCTCGGGTGACTGGAAAGGCCATACCGGCAAACCGATTCGCAACATCGTCAACATCGGCATCGGTGGTTCCGACCTGGGCCCGGTGATGGCCTACGAGGCGCTGCGCCACTACACCGAGCGCAATCTGACATTCCGGTTCGTCTCCAACGTGGACTCGACGGACTTCGCGGAAGCCACCAGGGACCTGTCGGCAGAAGAGACGCTGTTCATCGTGTCGTCAAAGACGTTCACGACCCTGGAAACCCTGACTAATGCCACCTCGGCGAGGGATTGGGTGCTCGGCCAGCTGGGCGACGAGTCCGCGATCGCCAAGCACTTCGTGGCCGTCTCGACGAACGCCGAGCGAGTGTCGCAGTTCGGGATCGACACCGCGAACATGTTCGGCTTCTGGGACTGGGTCGGGGGTCGGTATTCGATGGATTCGGCCATCGGCCTGTCCACGATGGTGGCACTCGGGCCTGATCAGTTCAACGAAATGTTGGCCGGTTTGCACGCGATGGACGAACACTTCCGCACCACGCCGCTGCCTCGAAACCTCCCTGTGCTCATGGGCCTGCTCACTGTGTGGTACGTGGAATTCTTTGGGGCCTCTGCGGTCGGCGTGATGCCGTACGACCAGTACCTCAAGCGTTTTCCCGCGTATCTGCAGCAGCTGACGATGGAGTCCAACGGCAAGCACGTCACCCTCGATGGCACGGTTGTGGACTTCCAGACCGGCCCGCTGTACTGGGGTGAGCCTGGCACTAACGGCCAGCACAGCTTTTACCAGCTGATCCACCAGGGAACTTCGCTGATACCGGTTGACCTCATCGGCTTCGCGCAGGGCCTCAACCCCCTGGGCGACCACCACGACATCTTGTCGTCGAATGTCTTCGCCCAGGCCCAGGCACTCGCCTTCGGTAAAACCGCGGGGGAGGTTCGCGCGGAAGGGACTCCCGAGGCGGTGGTGCCGCACCGGGTCATGGAGGGAAACCGTCCGACCAATGTGCTGCTGGCGCAGGTGTTGACCCCCCACATCCTCGGCGCACTGGTGGCGCTCTACGAGCACAGCGTGTTCACGCAGGGAACCATCTGGGGCATCAACTCTTTCGACCAATGGGGCGTCGAGCTAGGCAAGGCACTGGCCGTGGCGATCCTGCCGGGGTTGCAGAGCGATGCCGAACCCGAACTCGACCACGACTCGTCGACCAACAAGCTGATCCGGCGCTACCGATCACTCAAGTGAGAAAGAAGAACATGGCAACTGGCACCTCAATGCAGCTGGGTATGGTCGGGCTAGGCCGGATGGGCTCCAACCTCGTTCGGCGCCTGATCCGCGACGGGCACCGCTGCGTTGTCTACGACGTCAACCCCGACGCGGTCGAGAAGCTCGAGACAGACGACGGGGCGACCGGGGCCGCATCACTGGCGGACCTCGTCGAGAAGCTGGAACAGCCCCGGACAGTGTGGCTGATGCTGCCAGCGGCCATCGTCGACTCGACCCTCGACGACCTCGTCCCCCTGTTGGAGCCCGGTGACACGGTCATCGACGGCGGCAACTCCTACTATCGCGACGACATCACCCGGGCCAAGCAGCTGGTGACCCAGGCCATTCACTACGTGGACTGCGGCACCAGCGGCGGGGTGTGGGGACTCGATCGCGGCTACTGCTTGATGATCGGCGGGGAATCCGAAGTCGTGAACCGACTCGACCCAATCTTCAAGACGATCGCCCCCGGCGCCGGATCCGCCGAGCCGACCTTGGGCCGTGACAGCCGCGCCGGCACCGCCGCCGACGGGTACCTGCACTGCGGGCCAAGTGGGGCAGGGCATTTCGTGAAGATGGTCCACAATGGGGTCGAATACGGAATGATGGCCGCGATCGCCGAGGGCCTCAGCATCATCAAGCACGCCGACGCCGGCAAGGCAACCCAAGCCGTGAACGCGGAGACCACCCCGCTGCGCGACCCGTGGGCCTATCAATACGACATCGACATCGCCGAGGTGGCCGAGGTCTGGCGGCGCGGATCGGTGGTCGGATCATGGCTGGTCGACCTGGTCGCCAACGCGCTGGCCCGCTCACCCGAACTCGACGAATTCAGCGGGCGGGTATCCGACTCCGGCGAAGGCCGGTGGACGGTCCTCGCCGCAGTGGACGAGGGTGTTCCGGCTCCTGTCATCACGACCTCACTCTTCGAGCGATTCGAGTCCCGACAACTCGGCAACTTCACCGACAAGATCGTGTCAGCCATGCGCAGCGAATTCGGCGGCCATGCCGAACAGAAGTAGATCCACCCACCAGTCCGTCGCACACGCGACACATCCATCTGGAGACCGCATTGTGAAAGTCAATCGGGGACAAATGATTTGCCATCGAGGAGTGAGCTTGTGACCACAGTGGAAGAGATCTCGGCCCTCACCGAACCGCACCATCCCGAAGACTGGGCCGACGTCGACTCAGTCGCCGTCGACACGGTGCGCGTGCTGGCGGCAGACGCGGTTCAGAAGGTCGGCAACGGCCACCCCGGCACTGCAATGAGCTTGGCGCCGTTGGCGTACACGCTGTTCCAGCGGCAAATGCGGCACGACCCGTCCGACGTCCACTGGCTCGGCCGCGACCGGTTCATCCTGTCCTGCGGCCACAGCAGCCTCACGCTGTACATCCAGCTCTACCTCGGCGGATTCGGGCTCGAGCTCGAAGACATCGAGTCGTTGCGGACCTGGAAGTCGAAGACTCCCGGTCACCCGGAGTTCCGGCACACCAAGGGCGTCGAGATCACCACCGGCCCGCTCGGCCAGGGCCTGGCGTCGGCGGTCGGGATGGCGATGGCGGCCCGCTACGAGCGGGGCCTGTTCGATCCCGACGCCGCCCCCGGCACCAGCCCGTTCGACCACTTCGTCTACGTGATCGCCTCCGACGGCGACATGGAAGAAGGCGTCACCAGCGAGGCGTCGTCGCTGGCGGGCACCCAGGAGCTCGGCAATCTGATCGTGTTCTACGACCACAATCAGATCTCGATCGAGCATGACACCAATATCGCGCTGTCCGAGGATGTTCCGGCCCGCTACCGGGCTTACGGCTGGCATGTCCAAGAGGTTCAGGGCGGCGAGAACGTCACCGGCATCGAGGAAGCCATCGAAGCGGCGAAAGCCGTCACCGACAAGCCGTCGTTCATCTCGGTGCGCACGATCATCGGCTATCCCGCCCCCACCAAGATGAACACCGGCGGTGTGCACGGCTCGGCTCTCGGCGACGAGGAAGTGGCCGCCACCAAGGAGATCCTCGGTTTCGACCCGGAGAAGACCTTCGAGGTGCGCGACGAGGTCATCGAGCACACCCGCAAGCTGGTGGACCGGGGCCGGGAAGCCCACGAGAAGTGGCAGCCGGAATTCGACGCCTGGGCCGAGCGTGAGCCCGAGCGCAAGAAGCTGCTCGACCGCCTGCTCGCCGGGGAGTTGCCCGACGGCTGGGACGTCGACGTGACCTACTGGGAACCCGAATCCAAGGCGCTGGCCACCCGCGCGGCGTTCGGTCAGGTGCTCAACGACGTGGCGTCGAAACTGCCCGAATTGTGGGGCGGCTCGGCCGACCTGGCGGGCAGCAACAACACCACCATCGAGGGCGTGAAATCGTTTGGCCCTCGGTCAATTTCGACCAAGGACTACACCGCCGACCCGTACGGCCGGGTGCTGCACTTCGGCATCCGCGAGCACGCGATGGGTTCGATCCTGTCGGGCATCGTGTTGCACGGACCGACCCGCGCGTTTGGTGGAACTTTCTTGCAGTTCTCCGACTACATGCGCGGCGCGGTCCGGCTGGCGTCGCTTATGGACATCAACACCATCTACATCTGGACGCACGACTCCATCGGGCTCGGTGAGGACGGTCCCACCCATCAGCCGGTCGAACACCTGGCCGCGCTGCGCGCAATTCCGAACCTGTCCGTGGTGCGTCCCGGCGATGCCAACGAAACCGCGTACGCCTGGCGCAACATCATTGCGCGGGGCAACGGCAGCGGGCCAGCTGGCTTCATCTTGACCCGGCAGGGGATCCCGGTGCTGGAAGGAACGAATTACGAGGGTGTCAGCAAGGGCGGATACGTCCTCGGTGGCGGCAATCCGGCCGACGACGCCGACGTGATCATCATCGGGACCGGTTCGGAGCTGCAGTTGGCGGTGGAGGCGAAGAAGTTGTTGGCGGAGAAAAACATCACCGCCTACGTCGTCTCCATGCCGTGCGTCGAGTGGTTCGAGAGCCAGCCTAAGGAGTACCGCGACAGCGTGCTACCTCCCCAGGTGTCGGCCCGTGTCGCGGTCGAAGCGGCAGTGGCGATGAGCTGGCACAAGCTGGTCGGCGGCTCTGGCGAGATCGTGTCGATCGAGCACTACGGCGAATCCGCCGACGACAAGACCCTGTTCCGAGAATTCGGGTTCACCCCCGAAGCCGTCGCCGCCGCCGCGGAACGCTCGATCGCCAACTAGTTCTGACCGACCACCAGCTGACACTGATAACCAGAGGATGAGACAAGCGAAATGACACAGAATTCCAACCTGGCGGCCCTGAGCGCTGCCGGGGTTTCGGTATGGCTCGACGACCTGTCCCGCGACCGGTTGAAATCGGGCAACCTGATCGAACTGCGCGATACCAAGAGCATTGTCGGCGTCACCACCAACCCGTCGATCTTCCAGGCCGCCCTGTCCAAGGGCAACGCCTACGACGAGCAGATCGCCGAACTCGCCGAGCACGGCGCCGACGTCGACGCCACCATCCGTACCGTCACCACCGACGACGTCCGCAACGCCTGCGACGTTTTCGCCGAGATCTACAAGAGTTCCGGCGGCGTCGACGGCCGGGTCTCCATCGAGGTCGACCCACGCCTGGCCCATGACACCGACAAGACGATCCAGCAGGCCATCGAGCTCTGGAAGATCGTCGACCGGCCCAACGTGCTGATCAAGATTCCCGCGACCGAGCAGGGTCTGCCCGCCATCACCGCGGTCATCGCGGAAGGCATCTCGGTCAACGTCACGCTGATCTTCTCCGTCGAGCGGCACAAGTTGGTCATGACCGCGTACCTCAAGGGCCTGGAGAAGGCCAAGGAGGCCGGACATGACCTCTCGAAGATCCATTCGGTGGCGTCGTTCTTCGTCTCCCGCGTGGACTCCGAGATCGACGCCCGGCTGGAGAAGATCGGCACTGAGGAGGCGCTGGCGCTACGTGGTCAGGCCGGCGTCGCCAACGCCCGGCTCGCGTACGCCGCCTACGAAGAGGTCTTCGTGGGGGGTGCGGAGTTCGAGGTGCTGAAAGCCGATGGTGCACTGGTGCAGCGGCCGCTGTGGGCTTCGACGGGCGTGAAGAATCCCGGCTACTCCGACACCTTGTATGTCACCGAGCTGGTCGGGCCGAACACCGTCAACACCATGCCCGAGAAGACGATGGATGCGGTCGCCGACCACGGCGTCGTCACCGGCGACACCCTGACCGGTACCGCGGGCCCGTCCCAGGAGATGTTCGACAAACTCGAGGCCGTCGGTATCGATCTCACCGATGTGTTCATCGTGCTGGAGAACGAGGGCGTCGACAAGTTCGAGAAGTCCTGGCAGGAGCTTCTCGAGGCCACCCAAGGTCAGCTCGACGAGAAGAAATGACCGACACCGCCACCACCGCTTGGGTAAACCCTTTGCGGGACACGCGTGATAAGCGGATGCCCCGGATCGCAGGCCCGTGCGGAGTGGTGATCTTCGGTGTCACCGGCGATCTCGCCACCAAGAAGCTGATGCCTGCGATCTACGACCTGGCCAATCGTGGGTTGCTGCCGCCGACGTTCGCCCTGATCGGGTTCGCCCGGCGCGACTGGGCGGATCAGGATTTCGCCAAGATTGTGCATGACGCGGTGCAGGCGCACGCGCGCACACCGTTTCGGCAGGAGGTCTGGGACCGACTCAACGAGGGCATCCGCTTCGTGCAGGGCGCGTTCGACGATGAGGCGTCGTTCGCCTCGTTGAAGGAGACGCTGGACGAGCTCGATGCCGAGCGCGGTACCGGCGGCAATCACGCGTTCTACCTGTCGGTTCCGCCGAAGGCTTTCCCGACGGTGTGTAAGCAGCTCTCCAGGTCTGGCCTAGCTCGGCCGGAAGGCGGCCGCTGGAGTCGCGTGGTGATTGAGAAGCCGTTCGGGCACGACTTGGAGAGCGCGAAGTCCCTCAATTACGTGGTCAACAGCGCCTTCCCGGAAGAGTCGGTGTTCCGAATCGACCACTATCTGGGAAAGGAGACGGTGCAGAATATCCTCGCGTTGCGGTTCGCCAACCAGCTGTTCGACCCGATCTGGAATGCCCACTACGTCGATCACGTCCAGATCACCATGGCGGAGGACATCGGTCTAGGGGGCCGCGGCGGCTATTTTGACGGTGTCGGCTCGGCACGGGATGTCATCCAGAACCACCTGACCCAACTGCTCGCGCTGACCGCGATGGAAGAGCCCGTCAGCTTCAGCCCGGCTGAACTTCAGGCCGAAAAAATTAAAGTGCTCTCAGCGACACGACTGGTGGAACCGTTGGACGAGAATACCTCTCGCGGCCAATACACCGCAGGCTGGCAGGGCGGCGAGAAGGTGATCGGGCTGCTCGAGGAGGAGGGGTTTTCCAAGACCTCCACCACCGAGACCTTCGCTGCCATCACCCTCGAGGTCGACACCCGCCGCTGGGCCGGCGTGCCGTTCTACTTGCGGACAGGAAAACGCCTGGGCCGCAGAGTCACTGAGATCGCCCTGGTCTTCAAGCGGGCTCCGCACCTGCCGTTCGATGCGACGATGACCGATGAGCTCGGCAAGAACGCGCTGGTGATCAGGGTGCAGCCCGACGAGGGCGTCACGCTGCGGTTCGGTTCGAAGGTGCCCGGCCATTCGATGGAAGTCCGCGATGTAAATATGGATTTCTCTTACGGGTCGGCGTTCGCCGAGGACTCCCCGGAAGCCTACGAGCGGCTGATCCTGGATGTCCTGCTCGGCGAGCCGTCGTTGTTCCCGGTCAACCATGAGGTCGAATTATCATGGGAGATACTGGACCCCGCGCTCGAATACTGGGCTGCCCATGGGAGACCCGACCCGTATGAGTCCGGTGACTGGGGACCCGGTTCGGCGTTCGAGATGCTGCGCCGGACCGGCCGGGAATGGCGGAGGCCCTGATGAGCGGTTGCGCGAAGAATCGAGGACACCGATGATCGTCGAGCTGGAAGCCACCAACACCAACGCGATCAACAAGCGACTGGACGCACTGCGCCAGGAGGGTGGCGCGTTCACCTTGGCCAGGGTGCTCACCCTGGTCATCGCACCCGATAGCGAGGCTGACCTCGAGGAGTCCATCGAGGCCGCCAACTCCGCGAGCCGCGAGCACCCGTGCCGGGTGATCGTCGCACTCCCAGTGAACAGGGATGCCGCCGAGGCGAAACTCGATGCACAGATCCGGGTCGGCCACGACGCCGGCGCCGGCGAAGTCGTCGTGCTTAAGCTGTCCGGACCGTTGGCCGCGCAGGCCAGTAGCACCGTGACCCCGTTCCTACTGCCCGACACCCCGGTGGTGGTCTGGTGGCCGGGTCTCGCCCCGCGGGCGCCCGCACAGGACCCGTTGGGGCAGTTGGCGATCCGGCGGATCACCGATGCAACCTTCGGCGTCGACCCGCTGGCCTGCATCAAGAGCAGACTGGGGGGTTACACGGCCGGGGACACCGACCTGGCCTGGAGCCGGATCACCTACTGGCGGGCGATGCTCACCTCAGCGCTGGACCACGGCCCACACGAACCGGTTGAGTCCGCACTGGTCTCCGGCCGCAAGGAGGAACCCGCACTGGACATTCTGGCGGGCTGGCTGGCCAGCCGCATCGACGGCCCCGTCCAACGCACGGTCGGCGACCTCAAAATCGAACTGGTCCGCCCCAGCGAGACCATCACACTGAGTCGCCCCCAGCAAGGGGTCACCGCCACCCTGAGCCGGACCGCCAAACCCGACGCCAAACTTCCGCTGGCGCGTAGAGAGACCCGCGACTGCTTGGCCGAGGATATGCGCAGGCTCGATGCCGACGAAATCTACCTCGATGCCCTACGGGGCATAGACAAGGTGCAGTACACATGAATCCAATGATCGAAATATACTCCCACACAGATGAATTGGTGATGCCGCCAGCGACCGGGTGATCGCGTCAGAGCAATTTTGCGAAGCCACTACCGGGTAGCCGTGAACGACAAAGTCGAGCTTTCGGCCGGGTCGCCACTCGGCGCGAGAGCTGCCTGACCGGCCAAGGTGTAGGTGAGCAGCATCAACGCCCCCTTATGCGAGGAATTGTCGAAGACCCGCTCCAAGCTGGGGCAGAGCTGGTCATCAAATCGCGCAGCGGGCGTTGCCTTGCGGACAGATCTACGATGGACACCGCTCTCGGGCAGCGGCGCCTCCGAGTCAGCTCCCTCGGAGCTGATGACGCGATCATGTCCGGCGGTCGGCCGTTCATGCCGTGCTGATACGTTCACGCCCACGTAGCTGCGATCGCCTTCCGTCGTCGCGATGCGTGTCGGCTGGGTTCGGCAACGATTGCCGGTGTGCAGTCATCATCGCGCGCCGTCCTACGCGTCGGGATCCTGACGAGCCGCAGCTTGTGGTTGCGCACTGATGAGCTCCAAGCCAAGATCGCGCAGCCGGTCGAGGAGTCCGTACAGCTCGGATTGGTCTCGGACCTCGCCGGTGAACACCGTGTCGACCGCACCCGCCTGCATGGTCATCCCTTCCATCGCCGCGGCCAGTCGCGCGGTCAAGCGACCGCGAACACAGATCTGGTACACCATTGGCTCCACGTTGACCTTCCGCGCGTCATCTGGTGATCCATCGTTTACCGTCGCGGGGTGAGTGGTCATCGCCCGGCGATGGAACTCACCCGGGTGAGAGCGCCCAGTACGTTTAGCATCGCGCGGGACCGGAGTCTTCCGGTTCGGTCTTGGGCGGCGGTCTAAGGAGGACGGCGACGAGCGACAGTCAGCGGCCGGACGTATCGTCGCGATCGGATAAGACTCACCATGCCAAGGTGGTTGGCGACGGGGAGGGCGGTGAGCCAGCGGTGTTGCTCGCCGCCAAGTCGGCTCCGCCGGCGATCCGCGCCCGGCTCGTTGAGCGCGCTGATTTGATCGGGGTGTTGTCGGCGGAGCCATTCCGGCGGCTCACGTTGCTGAGTGCACCCGCGGGTTGGGGCAAGACGACATTGTTGGCGCAGTGGGTGAGTGGCGCCGATGACAAAGATCGGCGCGGTTGGCTGTCTCTTGATGTGTCCGACAACGACCCGACGCGATTTTGGAGCTGCGTGATTGCTGCGCTGCGCAAGGCCAGCCCGGGTGTGGCGCCGCGCGCCTTCGAGCTGATACGGATGGGGGCGGACCCTGTGCAGGTGGTGGTGCCGACCCTGCTCAACGAACTGACCGCCCTGGACTGTCAGGTCGCGTTGATCTTCGACGACTACCACCTGGTGGAAAACCGGACCGTACACGAGCAGGTGGCGTTCGCGATCGAGCGGATGCCGCCGACGTTGCGCATACTCATCGCGACACGTTCGGACCCGGTGTTGCCGTTGGCGCGACTGCGGGCCCGCGGTGAACTGTTGGAGGTAAGGGCCGAAAAGTTGCGCTTCGAGGTAGGTGAAACGGATCAACTGCTGCGCGTCGTGCTCGGGCTGGACCTGACCGATGCCCAAGTTGAATTGTTGTTTCGCCGCACGGAGGGGTGGGCCGCCGGCCTGTATCTGGCCGGGCTGTCGCTGGCCGGGCGCTCCGATGTCGCATCGTTCATTGAGACGTTTGCCGGGGACAACCGGCATATCGTCGACTTTTTGATCGCAGAAGTGCTCGACGGCCAGTCGCCTGAACGGCGCGACTTCCTGCTGCGCAGCTCGCTGCTGCGCAGGCTCAACGGTGCGCTGTGCGACGCGGTGCTGCAGACCGGCGACTCGGCATCGGTGCTGGAGGTTCTCGAGCGGGAGAACCTCTTCTTGCAGCCCTTGGATGTCTCTCGGCGTTGGTATCGCTATCACCAGCTGTTCGCAGAATTGCTGCGCACCGAAATGCACCGCACCGAGCCTGACCTCATTCGGGGCCTGCATCAACGAGCCGCGGCCTGGTTAGCCGAGCAGGGCTTCATCGACGACGCTGCTCACCATCTGGTGGCTGCGGGTGATCTAGCGGGGACCGCGGAGCTGATTGCCACCCACTGGGCCTCCATTTTCAACCAGGGACAATTGTCGACGGTCTCGGGCTGGCTGGATCTGCTGCCTTCCGAGACCGTGTCAGGCGATGCTCGGTTGGGTGTGGCGAGGGCGTGGATCGCCCTGGATTTCGGTCGCCTCGACGAGGCCGGCAGCTGGATCGAGGCGGTTGAGTCAACATTGTCGGACGGCACCACAGATGTCGACCTCATCGGCGGGCAAGTTGCCGTCCTGGCCGCGGCGCACCGTTTCAAGTCCGGTGACCTCGCCGAGGCGCTCGCCGCGGCGAGGCGGGCGATCACCCTCGACCTCGGCGACGCACCCCTGGGTGCGGCGGCCGCCTACTGCGTTTATGGTTCCGCGCTGTACTTCTCGGGCGAAACCGCCGACGCCCAGGGCGCCTTCCGCGTAGCGGTGCGCAAGGCCGAAAACTCAGGTAATCACCTCGCCCGCACATACGCATTGGGCTATCTGGCGATGATCTCGGCCAGCCAAGGTCGGCTGGTCGAGGCCGAGCAGCAGATCCATCGTGCGACCGGCAGCAGCAGAGATTTGTCCGACGACGAGCACTTTGTGGAGATGATGGTCTCCCTTGCCACAGCCATCATCCTCGACATGCGCGGAGACGCGGCCGCGGCCGCGGCGGCCGTCGAGATGGCGGTCGTGTTGGCCCGTCGCGGCGCAGGGGTCCTCGAGGTGGCCCACGCGTTGCTGATCTCCGCCGAGATCCTTGGGCGCCTCGGAGAGCACTCCGCCGCCCAGGACAGCCGCAGCGAGGCTGCTACGTGGCTGCGGGACTGCACCGATACGGGCATCGTTCACGGGCTGCTGATCACCGCCGATTCCGAGGATGTCACGTCCATCGGCCGAGCCCACGGCACGCCGGCCGGTGCGGAGCTCACCCCCAAGGAACTCGAAGTCCTACGGCTGCTGGCCACCCGACTTTCACGCCGCGAGATCGGCCAACGACTGTACGTGTCACTCAACACCGTTAAGACCCACCAACGCGCCCTCTATCGCAAACTCGGCGCTGAAGACCGCCGCGCCGCGATCACCCGCGCCCGCGAACTCGGTCTTCTGTAACACGCCTGAATCCACGCCCACACCTGAGCACGCCTGTGGCTCGGCAGGCCCATGACTGAGTCGCCATGAGCGCGCGATGGTATGTGTCGAACTGGGTTGCGAGGAAGAATATCTCGCGATCGCGCGCATCCTGTCCTCCGTGGCGACCAGCAGGACGGCACTACCCGAGGCAGTGCTCGCGACGCTGGTCAGATTGCCGCACAGCTACGCAGACAACCCAGCACAGAGGCACGCACACATGAAAGTCTGGCGCGGCGACTCTCCGTGAGCTACCCGTCATCCACCTTTGGGACGGTGACGGAGACAGCGCCGACAGCGATGGCGAGCTCTTCGACGATTAGGCCGGCGACGGCCGCGCAGGTCGGCTCGTATCCGTTCGACGGCTACCTCGCAGATTCGTGCATCTATCACCGCGCGCACACCGTCGGGTGGACGGCGGCGCGGCCCACTACATTCGGGGCGCTTGAGGGCCGTTCCGAACGGTATTGACCCTCCGGTGCGGAGTTGTCAGCACCACTGCATGCTCCCGGCCGTGACGATCGCGCCACGCCCGGGGCCCACGGGCCGAGGAAGAACGAGACCTAGCAGGCGCGAGTGGGTAGCTCCACCTCCGTTCACCCGGGTGAATGGCCGATTGGGGTGATGACAGCTCACCCGTTGCGGCTGCAGGATCTGTAGTCAGGACCCGGCGGCGCTTTGGTGCAGGATCCGCCGACGCTGATTGAGCGGTACGTCGACGGTGATCCTCGCGAATCCCGCTTCGTGCTAGGACCGCGCACCAGGACAAGGAGGGCACCGAGGTCATGCCACACCTGGAGGTCCATCGCCATTTCCGCGACAAGACCGAACTAGTCCAAACGGTCATAGACCGGGAACTCACGGGCGTACTCGACAGCAGTCAGTACGCCGCCGACGCGATCTTATCGTGGGACGGGCTCGACACGTGGGTGTCGCGCGTTGTCGACGCACAACCCGGCGACGGTGATCGGTTCGCTTGTCCCCTCGCAACGTTGGCGACCGAACTGGAAAATTCCCCGGAGTACCGACCTGCGTTGAGTGCTGCCTTCCGCACCTGGGAGGGACACCTGGCAGCAGGCTTGCGCCGCATCCAGGAGCGCGGTGAGCTGGACCCTGATGCCAATCCAGACCGCCTCGCCGCCAGCTGTTGGCCGTCGCTGACGATGAAGATGTCGGCGTCATCGGCGTTGATGATGATGCATTGATGAGAACGCCCCGCTCGCTTGTGGCGAGCGGGGCGTTGGTGATCTCGGTGACGGGATCCTTGTCGCGGTGGCGTGGTCGTCGCCGTGGTGACGTGGATTTGGTTCAGTCGGTTGCTGTTTCGCTGATGGCGATGCGTGCGGCTTTCTCCCCGACGATGGAATGCCCGGCGGCGAACGCGGCGGTCAGGGCGTGCAGGGCGAGGTTGTTGACTGCGCGGGGGTGCCCGCGGGAGGCGTTGTGGATCAGCGTGATCGCGTCGTCGGCGAACAGCGCATCGGAGCGGCCGGCGATCTTGGTGTGATGGGCGATGTAGTCGGCGGTGTCGGCCGGACTCATCCCGGGCAGGGTGTAGCGCACCGCGATGCGCTGATCCAGCGCGGCCAGCACGCCCAGGCGCAGTCGGTGCCGCAGGGTGGGTTGCCCGACGAGCACGGCGGCGAACGGTGATCCGGAGTCCATGTCGTGGTTGGTCAAAAGGCGGATCGCTTCGAGCTGATGATTGTCGAGCAGGTGGGCCTCATCGACGACGAGCACGGGGTTTCGGCCGCGTTCGGCGTGTTCGGCGGCCAGTGCGTCGGCGGCCTGGGGGGCCAGTCGGGCGGTGTGAAACGCCGGGGTGTGCCCGAGGGTGGCCACGATGTGGGTGAGCATGCCGCGCACTCCGATGGTGGGGTTGGCCAGGTAGATGATGACGTGGCGGGCGGGGTCCAGGGAGGTGGCTGCGGCGCGGATGGCTACGGTTTTGCCGGCGCCGACTTCACCGGTGATGACCCCGATGGCGCATTGGTCCACACACCAGCCGATCCGGGCGATCGCTTCGCTGTGGCCGGGGTGGCGGTGCAGCATCGAGGGGGCCAGGTCACGTCCGAACGGCATCCGGGTGAATCCCCAATGTGATTGCAGTCGTTGAATACTCACGCCGACACCCCATCCTCGAACTCGCCATCGATGTTGGTGAGGTCAGTGATCGAGAGCTGCCCGGGAGCCCGCTCGCTGTCCGTGTCGGGTCCGTAGAGGGCGTGGTAACCGATGCGTTCGTCGTCGCGCAGTTGGTCGTGGTGGGCAGCGGCGGTCAACGCCAGGTAGTCGATTCCCGTCGTCACCGGCGGGGTCTCGACGGTCTCGGGTCGGGCTTTGGGGTGGGCATGGCGGGTGATCGTGTGGGCTATGGCCTGGCCGTAACTGCGGTCGCCGTGGCGGACCTCGATCGTCTCGAGGTCGAACGGGGAGAACACCAACTCCACCCGGCGCCCGGCCAGGGCGGGGTCGACCCGGTAGGTGTTGGCGTGCAGGGAGACGGTGGCGGTCTTGGTCACCACCCGAAACTCCGACCACAAGAACGCCTCGGTCAGATCCGCCGCGGTCGGCAACGCCGGGGCATGACCGAGCCGGTCCCAGCCGCTCTCCCACCGGGCCAGCGGTGACTGGTCGGTCTCGCTGTGGGTGCGGCGGTGGTATTCGGTTTCCACCCAGGCCATGAACAGTCGGTTGAGTTCCAACAATGCCGCGGTGTGGTCGACCCCGGCGGCCGTGAGGTCCTCGGTGGTGGTGTCGGTGACCTCGACGAGGAACTGCTCACGCACCGTCCTGAAGAACCGTTCGACCTTGCCCCGTCCTTGCGGCCGGCCGGGCGCGGAATGCACCAGTCGAACACCGAGTTTCGCGCACGCCCGCAACAGCCACGCGTCGACGAACGCCGAGCCGTTGTCGACATAGACCGAGGTCGGCACGCCGCGGGCAGCCAGCGCCGGTTTGAGGGCGGCGGCCAGGCGCACGGTGTCCTCGGCGAACCCGAACCGGTGCCCGACCACCAACCGAGAATGGTCGTCGAGGAAGGCGAACAGGTAGGTTTTGCGGTCTCCGACCCGCGGCCCGTGCAGGGCGTCGCCGACCCACAGCTCGTTGGGGTCAGCGGCTTCGAACCGGCCGAACACCTCGGTGCTCACACCGGCTGCCGGACCCATCAGTTCGCAGCGGTGGAAATGACGCAACAAAGTGGATTCCGAGGGCGCCCACCCGGTCGCAGTGCGCAGGATCCGGGCCACCTGCGCCGCGGTGCGTGCAGGGTTCTCCCGCTTCAACGAGGCCGCCAGCTCCAGCACCTGGATGTCGGTGCGGGTGGCCAGCCGCCGCGGTTCGGGCACCAGGGCTTCGAACCCGCCGGCCCGGTAGCGCCGGATCCAGCGGTCCAGGGTCGGTCGTGCGATCTGTACCCGGGAACCGAACGGATCCACATGGTGGCGTTCGGCGATCTCACGGACCAGCCGGCCACGCTGTTTGGTCGACAACCCGGCATCCAAGGCGGGGCAGATCAACTGATAGCGGAACAAGCCGATCGCCTGGGCCCGCTCCCGGCGTTTGTGTTCTTCCAACGACACTGCGGTGTTCTCCTCACATTCGAAGGCCCCGCCCGAAACCGTCTGTCGGGCAGGTGCCTTCGCGAGGATCACCGATCACCGCGTGGCGCATCAGGGGCAACTGGTGTTGCGCACCGGCGGCTACCGCATCGTCGGCCAGTCCGGTGCCAGCAGTCGGCCGCCGGTGACCGCGACCATCACCTGCGCAGGCGTCACCGCGCCCACCAACCCGACCGGCCCGAACCGCTGCCCGAGCGCCGCGACTGCGGCCTCGACCGCCGCCACCACGTCACCCCAGCCACAGCACCGGCCGTCGGGGATCGCCACGTCGATCCCGGTCTGGACCGCCACCACAAGGAACCATCCCCGGATCGCCTCCAATCGGCCGCCGGCCCGGCGTAGCCAGCCCCGTACCGTGGTCGCCGGAATGTTGAGCCGGGCAGCGATCCGGCGATGCCCGACCCCCGCGGCCCGCACCAACAGCGACATCCAAATCTGTTCGGCTGCATACGCTCTGCGCAGCAGCACCGTGACCGGCAACAACACGTGCGTCACCAAACACGACCGGCACCGCGCCCGCCGCGGCCGCACAGCACCGGCCAGACCCACCACGCGGCGAGAGCGGGCGAATCCCCAACCACCCAGCACGCCCTGCGAGCACGCCGGGCATCTGATCAGGCCCGCCGCCAGCCGGGACTCGACGCAGACCAGATCAGCCTCTACCGTCACCATCAGTGCCTCCGTGCACTACAGCGCGGCACCCTGCGAGCCCGCCAAGACTTCAGCGGGGTGCCGCGCGACCCATCAATTCCTCGTCACACTGATGGTGCACACGACCAAGATCAACCCGGCGACCACACCAACAGTCACATCGACAAGCTCAATGACGAATGACCACCGCGTGGTCGCCATCCCGAGAGACGGTCAACACCAGCCTCCTCGCGGCTCTGCAAGGCGGATACTTCCTCGCCTCGGTCCACGGCCGGATCGAAATCATCCGTGACGTGCTCGACGACGCGGTGGCGGCGCTGCGGCGCTACCAGGTCTGAGTGCGATCTCTCGTCAACGGGCCCGGAACCGGTTCAGTCAGCTCTTCGACGCGACCTGCCGTCGCCGGGCGTTTCCCTGCGACAAGGACCGCAGCCTGGCTATCGACCGTATAGTCGAAAAGCCTTCCGCCGTCGTGCAATCAGGTCATCTTCAACCCACCCTGCACGGTGGCGACGATCTCCTGGACCAAGCTATCGGGATCTCATTGCCGTATGAGCTGGGCCCACTCGCAGGATCGCCTTCATTCAGCGGCGCTCCACCGGCCGTTGCCTCGCCGCGGCCCTCGGGTACCGCGCGCACCGATCGGGTTTTCGCGCGCACATTGTCGCCGGTCCACCGAGTGGCCCTCTCCGCCGCGCGCGTTCGATAGTCATTCGCACGCCACAACAGGGCCGAAGAGCCGGCAGTGCGATCTCATGACAGCATGATGTACTTCGCGGTACAGTGCAGAGCGGACCACGGGTCAAGGGTTGCGGGGCGTCGGACGTCCCCGTGGCCGTCGACGTGCCCACGAGCACACCCAAACGCGCGTGACACGCGAAGGAGCTTCCCATGGCAGTGATCAATCGCGGATTTGGTAACCGTCGCGGCGACAGCGACTTACGGTTGCCGCCGGGCCAGACGCTCGTCGACGACTGGCCGGTCCTGACGGCCGGCCTGACCCCCGGTATCGGGGCGCCCGAGTGGACGTTCACCATCACCACCGAGACGGGCACCAAGCACGGATGGGACTGGAACGCGCTCCAGAACGTCGGCCTGGAAGACATCGTCACCGACATCCACTGCGTCACCCATTGGTCGAAGCTCGACATGGCGTGGCGCGGGGTGCCCCTCGACCGACTCTTTGAGGACGTCGACACCTCCTGCGACTACGTCATGGTCCGAAGCCACGGCGGCTACACCACGAACCTGCCCCTCGACGACCTACTCGACGGCCAAGCGTGGATCGCGACCGAGGCACAGGGTGAACCCTTGACCCCCGAGCATGGGGGACCCGCGCGTCTTCTCGTGCCCCACCTCTACTTTTGGAAGAGCGCGAAGTGGGTCCGCGAGATACGGATGATGCACAGCGATGAGCCCGGGTTCTGGGAACAGAACGGATACCACCTCCGTGGTGATCCGTGGCGGGAGGAACGTTACTGGTGACTTCTCCGATCCGGGCGAGCTGGCACGTCGGACGCGTTGTCGGCCGCCGTCGAGAGACCGCGTCGGCGGTCCGCCTCGATCTAGATGTGCCAACCTGGCCGGGAAACCCCGCCGGTTCCCACCTCGACGTCCGCCTCACCGCCCCTGACGGTTATCAGGCGACCCGGTCCTATTCGATTGCGTCGCCGGGCGGGACGACGCGAGTCATCCTGGCGGTCGACGAAGTCCCCGCAGGTGAAGTCTCGCCTTACCTCGTGCACCAGCTCGCGGAAGGCGACGAGCTCGAGGTGCACGGCCCTCTGGGACGATACTTCGTCTGGATCCCATCAGAATACGACCATTCCCCGGTTCAGCTCATCGCCGGCGGATCCGGCGTGGTCCCGCTGTTCGCGATGGCCGCGGCCCGTGAGCACGAGGCAGACCATGCCGACTTCCGGCTGCTGTACTCGGTCCGGACGCCCGCGGACGTATTCTTCGCCGACGAGCTCTCGGCGCTCTCACACACCACCGTCGACATCGTGCATACGCGGGAATCTCCCCCGGGATCGCCGCGCGCCGCCGGACGACTAACTCGAGAGTCGGTCGCCGATTTCGCCTTCCCCGCCATAGCGACACCGCGCATCTTCGTCTGCGGACCTACACCGTTCGTCGAGACGATTGCCGGTTGGCTTCTCCAACTCGGCCACGACCCCAAACGGATACGCACGGAACGCTTCGGAGGCAGTTGATGACCCACCTCGACGGAAACGCGCTCGCTGGACTCTTCGCCGACACTCTTGGCATCGAGATAACCGCCGCAACCGGACGATGCGGAAGCTGCCGTCGCATGTTCGAACTTGCGCGCGCCCACGCCTTTGTGACCGCGATCGGGGCGGTCCTGCGATGCGAGCATTGCCAGGGCATGCTCGCTGTCATCGTCCAAAAGCCGCAAGAAGTGATCGTCAACCTCTCAGGGTTGGCACACGTCGCGATAGCACGGCCATGAGGGCCCTCCCAGAGCATGCAACCGTAACCTGTTCTGAAGCAGTGCGATCCAGGCCTTCGACAGTCGCGCCACTGTTAGGCCCGGCCGCCACCAACCTCGCCTGAAGCTACCGAGTTGAGTGGGTCCTCCATTGCCGCGACCAACAGAGCCACATCTCGGCGTTTCGACGAGGCTGGCCATCCAGCCCACGTCCGGCGCACCAGCGGTTCGCCAACTAGTGGTATCCACAGCAACGAGTCGGGAAAGTGCTGCAGATATCCACGTGGAACCAGCGCAAACCGTCCACCCATGCTCAATCGAGCAAGCTTGACCTCCAGCACTTGCTCTCGAAGATCTGCAGTCTCTGCCCCTGTCCCAATTCCATGAGTCCGAAGGACAGCCGACACATAGTCGTGCCATGCCGGACTATCTGACCTAGGGAATCCCAACCATTGCAGACGCTCCAAGTCGTCCAACCGTAAGTCCGCCGTTCCCAGCCTCAAACGCTGAGCCTGCTCGGTGGCTACGAGGACGCCTAAAGGCTCCTCGGCGACCAGGGCGACATCGAGGTTGTCGTCAGTGGGCCGTTCCCTTATCAGCGCCAAATCCAACGTGCCTTTTCTCAGCGCTGCTAATTGAGCAGGACAGGGCACTTGAGTGAGCTGAACATCTGTACTGCGAAAGCGTGAGGCTGCCAGCTTCGAGAGGGCATCCGTAAGCGGCTGGACCGCCATCTCACCGGGAACGGCGATCCGCAATGGGGCATCGACTTCCAGCGACAGGTTCGCCATCTTAGCGAGGACCGTTTCGAACCGGCCAATCAAGATGCGCGCCTCACTCAGCAATACGGTCCCAGCCGGAGTCGGTGATGTACCGCCGGACCCCCGCACAAGCAGGCGCATATTGAGTGACTCCTCTAGCGCCGCGACGCTCTGGGACACTGCAGGTTGGCTAACATCCAGGCTGCGAGCACCAGCCGAAAGGCTACCGGCCTCCGCCACTGCGACAAATGCACGGAGATGCCGAATCTCGACACGGGGCTCCATCTAGGGACACACCCCGCCGACATCGAACCCCAACTCCGACAGAGTGTATGAGGTTCGCGCGGCCACCCAATCGTGGTTTGGACAGGGGCAACTCTGCGTAAAGAGGGCTCGCGCCTCGAAACCGGGTGGCGTCCCCAACTTTTCTGCAAGCGGGGCACTGCTGCCGGCGAACGTCATGCCCGATGGCAAGGTCATTGGCAGAAACTCCTTAAACCGTAGGAGCTGAATCAGTTTCGCATCCAGCCAAGGCTCTGAGCGGTCAGCGGCGATGCGCCTTGGAGTCCGACTGATACACCCGCGTCCGGACACGACGCCAGGCCAGGCCAGGCCAGGCCAGGCCAGTACCAACAGTCGCCGACCGCTGCACTGTACCATTCCGTACAGTTCAAGCGTGGGGCGATCGTGTCCGAAGCCTGAGCACAATGACGATCATGCTGCTTCATAGAAAGCCGACAGAAAGCCAGTTGCGGTTCCGAATGCGGCAACGTCGGCGCATCCGTTAGTGTTCCGGCAGCTTCGCTGCGATCACTATCGACCCATGGTCACGTGCAGTGGCCGCTGCCATCGTTCGGGGCAGACATCGCCAACGTTGAGTCCTCGCAATCCTTTTTAACGCTCGATAGTGATAACCACTGGCGGCAATGGCTGTTGGGAAGGCGGACGGCGATTTGACCGAGCGCCTGGACCGTCCGTGTTGTCAGCCAGCTGAGCACGGAGTCGACCGAGACTCCTCGATAGGCGGGAATTGACCGTGCCAACTGGAACCCCCAGAAGGGTCGCAGTGTCGGCATATGTGAAACCCTGGACGCAAACGTAGTAAAGCACCTTTTGGAACCCCTCCGGCAGCGACCGAAGTGCTTCTTCCAAGCCGTGGTCGGATAGACCGTCCACGGCCTCGTCCTCTGCCGAACGCGCGAACCAAGTTGCACGCGAAGCGGTGGGGACTTGACCCCGTGTGTTGGACACGCTTAATCCCAGGAATGCCTGGGGGAAGCGAGATGATCCAACTCGATGGCAAGGAAAAATTACCCCGATGAGTTCAAGCGTGACGCGGTCGCGTTGTACCGGGACACCGACGGTGCGACGATCACCGTGATTGCTGCCGAACTCGGTGTCAGCGAGGCCACGTTGTCGGCGTGGTGCAAGGCCGCCGGCGTGCCGGTCCGCCACCGCAAGCCCGGATCGGCCAGTGTGCCTGCACCGGGCGTGGAGACCCCGGAGCAGGAGCTGGCCCGGCTACGCGCCCAGGTCAAGGACCTGCAAGCGGAGAAGACGAAGCTGGCTACCGAGCGGGACATTCTGCGGTCGGCGGCCAAGTATTTCGCCGGGGAGACGAACTGGTGAGCCGCTTCCAGTTCGTCGCCGACCACCGGGACGCCTTCGAGGTGAAGTGGCTGTGCAGCGTGGTTGAGATCGCGCGTTCGTCGTTTTACGCCTGGTGCGCGGCAGCAGAAGGCCGGGATGCCCGCGCTGCTGCTGACGAGGCGCTCGTCGAGCGGATCCGGGTGGTGCATGACGAGGACAACACCTACGGGGCGCCGCGGATCACCGCTGAGCTCAACGACGGTGTGCCCGAGGCGAAGCGGGTCAGCCACAAGCGGGTCGCCCGGGTGATGCGCGGCGCGCAGATCGCCGGCTACCGGCGCAGACGCCGCGTCAAGACGACGGTGCCGGATCCGGCCAACCAGAAGGTGCCCGATCTGCTCAAGCGGGATTTCACCGCGTCGGCAGTCAATGTCGCCTATGTCGGAGATATCACCTACTTGCCCCTGGCGACCGGCGGCAATCTGTACCTGGCCACGGTGATCGACTGCTGCTCACGGCGGGTGGCGGGGTGGGCGATCGCTGAGCACATGCGTACCGAGTTGGTCGAGGACGCCCTCAGGGCCGCCGCGGCGTTGCGCGGCAGTCTGGTCGGTGCAATATTCCATTCGGATCACGGAAGTCAGTACACCTCAAGAGATTTCGCGAACCTCTGCAAAGAACTGGGCGTCACTCAGTCTATGGGCGGCGTGGGGTCAAGTGCCGATAATGCCCTGGCCGAATCGTTCAACGCCGCCCTCAAGCGCGAGATCCTGCAAGACCGCACCTGCTGGATCGACGCAGCGGCCTGCCGTCGTGAGGTGTTCCGCTGGCTGGCCCGCTACAACACCAAACGACGCCACTCCCGCTGCCGTCATTCCAGCCCCGCCACCTACGAAAGGACCCTGACACCCGCTACGCTGCCCGAAGCTGCCTAACCACAAATCCCGTGTCCACTACATGGGGGCAAGGCCCGTGCTAGCGATACCAGCCATCGCATCGAGGCAATAGGTCTCTGGGCGAGATTGTTTCATCCGGTAGGCGCTGATCCATCGGTTGTGCATGATCCGAAATAGCCACGCCTTCAGGTTGGTGCCGGGCTGGAAACGCTCGAAGCCCAAAAACGCGTTCACCATTGTGTCCTG
Organism: Mycobacterium toneyamaense; assembly: GCF_055384815.1. Lineage (NCBI taxonomy): Bacteria > Bacillati > Actinomycetota > Actinomycetes > Mycobacteriales > Mycobacteriaceae > Mycobacterium > Mycobacterium toneyamaense. Next base: position 2,229,518 of record NZ_AP040333.1, on the reverse strand, counting down.
AACCAGGTCCTCAGCATCAACCTCCCGATGTGTAAGTCGCCGGGCGGTGCAGAGGAGGGTGGCGCGGTAGGGAATGGCTTCACGTTCGAACCGCTCGGCTAGAGCCGACACGGGCCCAGGGGTACATCCCACCTTAGGCTCAGGTCGAACCGCGGTCGCCGGATTCAGCACCGCTTCCGTGCTGCAATGAGGTATCAGGGGTGTCACTGACGGGAACTTCGGGAGAGCAGGTCTGAGTTAGCGAACTCTGCCGAATGCCAGGTCGTTAATGTGAGGATCAAGAGTCCCGCCGAGATGACCGCGTGGCGGTCCGTCGCATCAATGCTCATATGTGACGCCAAATCGACTAAAGTCCTCTTCATCTAATAACTAGGTAGCCCTCGTAATATCTGAGGTGTTCAGGTCTGACCAAACGAACATAAGTCGCGAATGATTACCGAGGCAAAGGGCCGTGCTGCGCGCGTACCGGGCCATTTCGATCTTCCTGCAAATGACTTGCGGGCCCATCAATATGGCGCTAGGCACACGGACGTTTCACACGCCGCTCGAACGAGCGATGGTGTCTAAATTCCCTCAGCCGAATCTAGTTAAGAAGATCGGCGACACCGATATGTCACTGCTGCGCTTCTTCGTGATCGACGGTCAGCGATGCACCGGAGCTGAGTGCCCTCATTGCGTCGGCGAGCGTAAATATCGCCACGCCTAGTAAGACAATGTCTTTAATGAGGAATTGGCCAGTCATCGACAGTAGCGGGAAGCCGCCGGCTGACGCCTCGCCCACACCAGGTGTAGTTACCAAAAAGCTCAGAGTGCTCACAAAGAGCAGGACCGCCACCAGACTTCCAACGAGCGAAATCGCGGGAAACCACGGTTTCACAGCCAGCAGTAGGGCGGTAACGATTTCAACAATGCCCAGCATCATAGAAAAATCATCAATGCTGAGTAAGCGGTAAATCCAGCCCATAAACGGACTGTTAGACACAAGAGGTTGGATGTTTCGAGCAATGATCAGAACCTGTGGATGAGCCTCGGCGAGGCGGCGTAGGAAAGGGCGCACCTTCCCGAGGATGATCTGAATGTCGAAGGTCTGATCAAGAGCCGGCGTTGGCGCGCTGGTTCGGGAAGGTACGCCCATGCTCACGGTAGTTCACGATGCGGATTCATCCAACGAGGATGCTGGCTCGTCGCGGTCGTTGCTCGATGAGATTGTCCGCGACGGTGCCCGCCAGATGCTGGCCGCAGCGTTGCGGGCTGAGGTCGCCGCCTACATCGAGGCTCATGCCGGTGAGCTTGATGAGAACGGGCACCGGCTGGTGGTGCGCAATGGCTATCACCGCGAGCGCGAGGTGCTCACCGCGGCGGGCGCGGTGAGTGTGACCGCGCCGCGGGTCAATGACAAACGTGTTGACCCGGACACTGGTGAGCGGCAACGGTTTTCCTCGGCGATCCTGCCGGCGTGGGTGCGCAAGTCGCCGCAGATGACCGAGGTGTTGCCGTTGCTGTATCTGCATGGCTTGTCGACCAGTGATTTCGGTCCGGCGTTGGAGCAGTTCCTGGGCTCGGGTGCCGGCTTGTCGGCCACGACGATCACCCGACTCACCACGCAGTGGCAGGACGAGGCCAAGGCCTTCGAGGCCCGTGATCTGTCGGGCACCGACTACGTCTACCTGTGGGTCGACGGCATCCATCTCAAGGTGCGCCTGGAGCAGGAGAAGCTCTGTTTGCTGGTGATGATCGGTGTGCGCGCTGACGGCCGCAAGGAGCTGGTCGCGCTCACCGACGGGTACCGGGAGTCGGCCGAGTCGTGGGCTGATCTGTTGCGGTCGTGCCGACGTCGCGGGATGACCGCACCGGTGCTGGCCGTCGGCGATGGGGCCCTGGGGTTCTGGAAGGCCGTGCGTGAGGTGTTCCCGGCCACCGGCGAGCAGCGGTGCTGGTTTCACAAGCAGGCCAATGTTCTTGCCTGCCTGCCAAAGTCGGCTCATCCGGGGGCGATCGCGGCGATGCGGGAGATCTACAACGCCGAGGATATCGACCACGCGCAGGTGGCGATCAAGGCGTTCGAGGTGGACTACGGCGCCAAGTACCCCAAGGCGGTCGCCAAGATCGTCGATGACGCCGATGTGCTGCTGGAGTTCTATAAGTACCCGGCCGAGCACTGGGTCCATCTGCGCACTACCAACCCGATCGAATCAACGTTTGCCACGGTACGTTTGAGGACCAAGGTGACCAAGGGGCCGGGTTCACGCGTCGCCGGAATGGCCATGGCTTACAAGCTGATCGACGCCGCGCAAGCCCGCTGGCGAGCCGTCAACGCACCGCACCTGGTCGCTCTGGTCCGGGCCGGCGCGATCTTCCACAAAGGCAAACTGCTCGAGCGACCCACCGACATCACCCCGTCGGCGGACTCGGCACCGACCGAATCAACTGGAACGGAGGTCGCCTGAAACAAGCCGATCCACAGGTATTGACAATTCCTCGGATGTTTTGCGCCTCGTATGTGAAAAACTTACAGACCCCTATCCATCCGATAACGAGCGCCAAGCCATAGCGAGCGACGAGATTCCCCACAGCGCTGACCGCTGGCTCGGCAGTTATCAACTTTGTATTAACCGCTTTAATTTCCGTAGCCACAAGTGACACCTTCCGTTCATGCAGTTACCGGACGGGAAACATCTCGCGAGTTCAGCGATGGGGACAGGGGTAAAATTAATATGTCACGGCGACCCTGAAGAGAAGGTACACCGCGATTAAAGAACCCGCGATCCCAAAGCAGCAGACAATCGGTGGTGTAAAACCGATGCTTTCATTGAGATATCGGATTTGCTTATAGCCATTTTCCCAGAAGGAAGGCTGTACCCCTCAAAGGGGGGTTGCTGTGGACACCAACGTGTTATCTTCGGCTGTTGTTCGACCTGTTGCCCCGGTACACGGCGAAAATCATCTCGCGTTGAGTGCCAACGTCAGTCCGTAGGACCGCTTCGCCTGCTCTGCTACCCGGCCCTGGTCCGGTGAGTTAGGCGTGGAGGCCCTGCGAGAACGCGGCATCCGTGCGACCCCACGACGAATTAGGCGCGTAACCCATATTCAGGCGGTAGCCACCTCCGACAACTCGTGAACGACGAATTCCGCTGCCTCCACTGCCATTCCGTTGTCCGTATAGGAACTGTGGGCTGCGCGATCGAGGCCGCCGGGAGAACAAACTGGATCGCCGGGCGCGCAGAGCTGAATCGTCTTGGCCAGGAAGGTACTGCCGATGCTAATAGGTGGTGCGTCGCGCTGGAAGAATGCCATAAAACTGGCACCTGGCGTGCCGAACAGCGCCACCGCTGCGACGTGGTTTGCCATCGCCGCGGGGATGGGACCGGTGATGCCGGTCGGTAGCTCATAGTCGGCCGGAATCGTGTCCGCGAGGGTATAGCCAGCCACCGCTGCACCCTGCGAGTAACCGCCGAGGACGATCTTTGTAGTGGGGCACGTCGCTGCGGTGGACTCGATTTTGTTACGGACGTCGACGATGCCTTCAGCCGCGTGCTTGAAGTCCAGCGACGCTGGGTAATTCACCGCATACACGTCGACGGACTTGCCGTCTAGGCGACCACTCAAGGCGTCGATGAAGACTTGCCCGGTCGCACCCACGCCTGGCCGTTCGAATGTGCCGCGAGCGAAAATTATTTGTGCATAGGGGCACTCGAGTTCGGCTTCAGCGGTTCCGGTAGCCGGGGATTGCGGAATGAGCATCGCAATGACGGAAAGACTCGCAGCGGCTAACCTCGCGCCGGCCTGCGGGCGCGCTGAGCAGTGCCCAACGGTACTGATCTTCATGATCGTTCCTTTGCAGATGTCGTGGAGTCGATACGTGCCGCCTTGCGGCTAACACCTCGACGTTGGCCAACTAACGAAGTCGTGAGTTCGGGAAGGTGGTATTCGCTGCTGGCCTCGAATCGTTACCCTTCCGAAGCTGTCGGCATCACCAGCGGGGCGCCACTTCGGCTCAACCGCTAGCGGGAAACGTCGGACAACTCCATGCGTGTGCTCCCAACGCTTGCCAAAGCCGAGCTCCGGTACGCAAACTGTACTACGCGGTACGTTAGATAGCAGCGCAGCCCGGCTCGACCGGCCTTCGCACCGAGTTCGGCATCGTTGTTAGCCCGCTTTGGCCGCTAAAACTCCTGCAGTAGAGGAGTTGTGGCGCGGATTCACCGCTCGATTTCTGACTAACGACGATACGGAACTGCTACCCGCTTCCTCGAAGCAAGCAGCTTAGGCGGCCGGGCCCAGGCGAGCCATTGTTCGCTAGCCGTTACTGAGTAGGAGGCGCACAACGTATTTGGGTTCACGGCATCGCACGGAGCAATGATCAGAACCTGTGGATGAGCCTCGGCGAGGCGGCGTAGGAAAGGGCGCACCTTCCCGAGGATGATCTGAAGGTCCAAGTGGTTCTGATCAAGGGCCGGCGTTGGAGGAGGAATTGTCAATACCTGTGGATCGGCTTGTTTCAGGCGACCTCCGTTCCAGTTGATTCGGTCGGTGCCGAGTCCGCCGACGGGGTGATGTCGGTGGGTCGCTCGAGCAGTTTGCCTTTGTGGAAGATCGCGCCGGCCCGGACCAGAGCGACCAGGTGCGGTGCGTTGACGGCTCGCCAGCGGGCTTGCGCGGCGTCGATCAGCTTGTAAGCCATGGCCATTCCGGCGACGCGTGAACCCGGCCCCTTGGTCACCTTGGTCCTCAAACGTACCGTGGCAAACGTTGATTCGATCGGGTTGGTAGTGCGCAGATGGACCCAGTGCTCGGCCGGGTACTTATAGAACTCCAGCAGCACATCGGCGTCATCGACGATCTTGGCGACCGCCTTGGGGTACTTGGCGCCGTAGTCCACCTCGAACGCCTTGATCGCCACCTGCGCGTGGTCGATATCCTCGGCGTTGTAGATCTCCCGCATCGCCGCGATCGCCCCCGGATGAGCCGACTTTGGCAGGCAGGCAAGAACATTGGCCTGCTTGTGAAACCAGCACCGCTGCTCGCCGGTGGCCGGGAACACCTCACGCACGGCCTTCCAGAACCCCAGGGCCCCATCGCCGACGGCCAGCACCGGTGCGGTCATCCCGCGACGTCGGCACGACCGCAACAGATCAGCCCACGACTCGGCCGACTCCCGGTACCCGTCGGTGAGCGCGACCAGCTCCTTGCGGCCGTCAGCGCGCACACCGATCATCACCAGCAAACAGAGCTTCTCCTGCTCCAGGCGCACCTTGAGATGGATGCCGTCGACCCACAGGTAGACGTAGTCGGTGCCCGACAGATCACGGGCCTCGAAGGCCTTGGCCTCGTCCTGCCACTGCGTGGTGAGTCGGGTGATCGTCGTGGCCGACAAGCCGGCACCCGAGCCCAGGAACTGCTCCAACGCCGGACCGAAATCACTGGTCGACAAGCCATGCAGATACAGCAACGGCAACACCTCGGTCATCTGCGGCGACTTGCGCACCCACGCCGGCAGGATCGCCGAGGAAAACCGTTGCCGCTCACCAGTGTCCGGGTCAACACGTTTGTCATTGACCCGCGGCGCGGTCACACTCACCGCGCCCGCCGCGGTGAGCACCTCGCGCTCGCGGTGATAGCCATTGCGCACCACCAGCCGGTGCCCGTTCTCATCAAGCTCACCGGCATGAGCCTCGATGTAGGCGGCGACCTCAGCCCGCAACGCTGCGGCCAGCATCTGGCGGGCACCGTCGCGGACAATCTCATCGAGCAACGACCGCGACGAGCCAGCATCCTCGTTGGATGAATCCGCATCGTGAACTACCGTGAGCATGGGCGTACCTTCCCGAACCAGCGCGCCAACGCCGGCTCTTGATCAGACCTTCGACATTCAGATCATCCTCGGGAAGGTGCGCCCTTTCCTACGCCGCCTCGCCGAGGCTCATCCACAGGTTCTGATCATTGCTCGCCACCGCTCGACATCCGGGGCTTGATCACCTCGACCGCATTGCTCGGAGTGCTCGTCTACACCATCATCGAAGCCCCTGCCCGAGGCTGGCACAGCCCCGCGACACTGTTCGGCTTCGTCGCCGCGGCAGCGCTGACGCTGGCTTTCGTGACGATCGAGCAGTCAGCAGAGCACCCCATGCTCGATGTCCGGTTGTTCACCGACCGCAGATTCAGCGCCGCCAGCGCGTCGGTGGCCGTCACCTTCTTCGCGTTGTCCGGCTTCATCTTTCTGATCACGCAGTACTTTCAGGTGCTGCGCGGGTTCAGCCCCTTCTCGACCGGCGCCCGCATCCTGCCCGTCGCCGGCTTCATCGCGATCGGTTCCATCGCCGGCGGCTGGCTCGCCCCACGCATCGGCACCCGCGCCGTGGTGGTCAGCGGACTGGCGTCCTTCGGCACCGCGATGGCCTGGATTGCCGGGAGCATCGACACCGACACCCCCTATTGGGCCACCATCGTTGCGCAGATGGTGCTCATGGGCCTGGGCATCGGCCTGGTCTCCACTCCCGCAACAGAATCCATCATGCTCGTGCTGCCGCCGGCCCGGGCCGGTATCGGTTCGGCGGTCAACGACGCCACGCGCGAGCTGGGTGCCACACTCGGCGTGGCCATCGTCGGCTCACTCTTTTCCTCGATCTTCAGTGCCCGCGTCGCCGACAGCGCGTTCGCCGCAACCGGAAAGGCCAGCGAGGCCGGCGATTCCGTACCCACCGCGTTCGGCATTGCCACTGCGCACCCCGAACTCCTTGTTGCCGTGCAACATTCGTTCCTCGGCGGCATCACCACGGCGTGCTCGGTCGTCGCGGCACTGTGCTACGCGGCGGCTGCCGCCGGAGTCTTTGCGCTACCCGGCCGACGGTTTCAGCCGCCGGGCGACGTGACGGGCGCCGCACACGAGCCGGATTCACGCGCGCCGGTGGCCCAGCAGGTTTGATACAGCCGTAGTGACGCTGTCCGATCCAGCACGAGGCGTTGCACCGGACCTGCTTTCATGTCCCGACGGCCACTGTGCGCGACCGATCGTGTGCGCTAGATCACTGTCGGATGACATTCGGTTTCGGGACGGGCTTCCGACTACACCTGCAGAACGTGTCCGACATTTCCGACGGATATCAGAACTGGTGTATTCAGGGGAATCGTCGTGGTGGACTTTGCGGCCGGTGAACGGTCATGGTGGCGTCGTAGCCGTTGGTGGCGGGTGCCAGTGGCTTTGGTGGTCACCATCATTCTGTCGATCTGCGGGATCCTCTGGTTGGCCGGCCTCGATCGTCCACGCTCGGAACAAGGCGCTGGCCTCTCGCTGGCGCGGCCTTTATCCCAGCAGGCTCCGTGCGCGGGCCAGTCGTTCAGCCCGGACACGCTGGTCCTACTGGCCAACGGGACCAAACGTCCCATCGCCGAGCTCAAGGCCGGGGAACGTGTGTGGTCCTTCGATCCGGAAACCGGGCACACCAGCGGTCAGCTCGTTCAGGCGGTCCTGGTCAACCACGACACCGAGCTGATCGACCTCACGATCACCAACCCTGCCGATGTCACCTCGGTGATACACACCACCGCCAACCACCCCTTCTACAGCACGGACCGCGCCCAGGCGTCGTCGTCTGAGGTTGTCGGATTGGCCGCCACCACTGGCACAGCCGAGCGGCCGAGCGCCGAATGGATCGATGCGAAAGACCTGCACCCCGGCGATCGGTTGGCCACCCCCTTCCGGGACAGCGTTGCACACGTCGCAGGCAGCACGCCGGTATTCGGCACGGCCGACATGTGGGATCTGACCGTCGAGAACACCCATACGTTCTACATCGCCACCCTCACCGCAGCCGTCCTGGTCCACAACTGCCCGACGCGGTAAGCATGCTGAATCCGGTTGCCGCCGTGGACATCAACTGAGTCGGAGGTCCTCGACGTCGCCTTTGGTGGCCTTGGTGGTCGTCGTATCGCGGCATTCGCCGAGGAGTTCGACCGATGCCATCGCGACGCTGGCATCCGGCGGCGACAGCAGCGCGTTGACAGCTCCCTTTTTCAAAGCGGTTGAGTGGCTCAGAAAGTCGCTGTCCGCGGCCCACCCGCCGCGACGGAGACGTTGAGTCATGTCCTCGAACTCCGCCGCCGCAGCCCGGGGGTCAGCGGGCGGGCGATAGGAGATTCTGACCTCGCCGCGAAACGGGCCCTGGTCGCCGTCGCTGCACGACCCATGCCAAAAGTACGCCGATTCAATGGGTTTGGCGATGAGCAGGCTGACTTCTGCTGCAGCGTCGACGACTTGACTCCTGGACTGCTGCGGTGTCATCGGATGGAGCACGCCGTTGGCGAGTGCGTTCAGCGTGTCGCATCCCGCCAGTACGGTTGCCGCCGCGATGGTGATCACTGCACACAGGGCGCGGTTCACGTTGTCGAACTCCTTCAGCAGTGCTCGTGTCCGCGAACCGGCGGCTGACGCAGGTCGATGAGTCTGCCGTCAGCTCGGTAGCCCTCGACCGCACGCAGCACATAGTCGTCGCCGATGGTGTCGGTCCGGTAGAACCGCTCGAACATCTCGGCAGCCTCCTGCGAGGTGAACACTTCGTGGCGGCTGATCGTCTCGACGCTGCGTGGTAACACTATGTCGACGTCATGCTCGCCGGGACTCTCACGCGGATGGCCAACCACTGAACGCACTGACACCGCACCGATTTCGGCTCCCCCGGGTACGCAGTACTCGATCGTCATCGCCTCGGCGCTGCCGGCGGCTTGCAGGTAGTGCGAAGTGGAGAAGTCCACCTCCACCCCGGCCGGTGGGCGAGCGCTGAGCACGATGGCCCACGGATCGGAGCCGTCCATGTCGCGCAGGTGACAGTCCATCATGCCGCGGTGGTGTGCCCGGCTCAGGTCGACGGACATGTCGCTGCGCTTGGTCTCGTACATCGCCGAGTAATCATGGGTGGGCTTCAGGCTGACCCTGAAGTCGGAGTACGCCTGCGGACCTTTCGCCCACGCGGACAAGTACTCGAGCACGTCGACCGTCGACGACATGCCGCCGCTCTCGCCGGCGGAGCTGGCTTCGTCCGCCACCCGCGCCGCCTCATCGGCGCGGCCCGCGGCGATCAGCGCGGTGACCGTGCGGGTCAGTGCCCGGTTCGAAGCGATGCCGTCACCGCGCTGCTCGAGCGCCGACACGTAGTCGGCCACGGTGGGATACGCGGCGATGAACTCAGTTCTGGCGCGGTCGAACGCGTCGAGCACCGGGCTCCAGTTCGGCTCGTCGGTCACCAGGACGTCGAGTGAGCCCTCTTCGATGCGCAGCGGCTGGACCCTGAAAGCCCCGTTGACCCGGCGGTTGATCCGCATCTGCGGGCCCATAGCGACGTCAGGAAGGAAAGCGTCCCAGAGGATTTCGTCGACGGCCAGCGGTTTGACATCGACAGTCCAGATGACCCGCAGCCTGTCTGGGTCTTTGTCCGGATGAAAAACCCGCGGATAACACAGTTCGGTGAGATAGCTGTCATCGACCACGAACCCGGAACCGCTGACGAACCTCATCCCCCGATCGCGGCACGCCGGGCGCAGCGCATCCTTCCACGCCTGCGCAACTGATGAGCGTTTCGCCATGTCTCCCCCACGCCGGCGCAGTGCTCGATGACGCTTCGCGCCGGGCATTTTCAGGCTACAAGCAACCAAACAACGCACTCGACACCAAATTCCGTCGCTCGCACACAGCGATCGTGCCCCGAACGATGGCAGTGGTTTGGCTCCTGACCGATACGCTGGGATTGATTCGGTATAGGGAGCGGCCCGTGATCACGTTAGACCGCCTGGTCAATGTGCTGGGCAGCTATGGCGTGCGGTTGCGGTTTTGTCCTGTCCCGCGGTCCACGGAATTGCGCAGTGTCGCGTTGCACGAACTCACCGAGGACCGTGCCGTCGTCGGTGACGTGTTGCTGGGCATCGGCGCGCAATCGGTGAAACAGGCGGTGCGCTGGGCTGCACAAGCCCGTGCGGTGGTCGTACTCATTCGCGGCGACGACGATGACGACACCGCATTCGCCGGAGCGGCAGAAGGCGTGGCGGTGATGGTGGTCGACCCGGCGATATCTTGGAGCGAGTTGGCGGCAGTTGTCTTCGGGCTGGTCCTGGAGGGCCGCGAAACCGAATCGGGTCGCGGCCCAACGGACCTGTTTGCATTGGCAGACAGTTTGGCTGAGTCCGCGGGCGGGGCGGTCATCATCGAGGACCAGCTCTCGCGGGTGTTGGCATACTCACGGCGCCAGCGAGGCGCCGACCCGGCGCGGGTGGCGACCATCGTCGAGCGCCAGGCGCCGGAGGAGTTGCGGGCCTTCTTTGACGCTCGGGGCGTGTACGCGCATCTGGCGTCCTCCGACGAACCGCTGTTTGTCGGCCCGGACACTGATCACGGCGTCACTGGGCGCATGGTGGTGGCGGTGCGATCGGGTCGTCAGCTCATGGGATCGGTGTGGGTCGAGTGCGCGGCACCGCTGGCCGAGCCCACGCTCACCGCGTTGGCCGACGGTGCCCGCACTGTGGCCCTGCACCTGTTGCGGTCGCGTGCCAGTGCCGACCTCGAGCGGCAAGTGGAATCCGATCTGGTGATCCAGTTGCTGGAGGGCACCGCCGATGCCACCACCTCGGCCAGCCGACTGGGCCTTCCACCCACCCCGTTTCGGGTGATCGCGCTGCAGGCCTTCATCGGCGCGGAACGAGATGCGGCACTGCTGCTGGCGTTTGAGCGAGCCACGACCGGCTTCGGTTGGTCACGGCCCGGCCGCAGCGCCCTGGCCGGCAACACCGTCTACACGCTGCTGCCCGGTGAAGAATCAGATGCTGCCAGGAAATGGGTTTCCGGTCTGCGGGCGGCGTTACCCGAGCGGATGACGCTGCTGGCCGGTATCAGCGGTGCCGCCGGGGCCGCTGATCTGGTGGCGGCACGCCACGAGGCCGACGAGTGTCTGGCGTTGCACGAGACGTCGCCGACCGGCGTCGCGCCTCCGGCCTACGACGAGTCCTGGGACGACATCCTGCTGCAACGGTTGCGCAGTGCGGCGCGCTCAGGCCGCTCCCCCGATCGCCGACCGGTGGCTGAACTGCGCCGGCACGACCGCGACCACGCCACCGACTACCTGCCCACCCTGCGGGCCTGGCTGGAGGCTCAGGGCGACCCCACCGAAGCGGGCAACCGGCTGGGCGTGCATGAGAACACCGTGCGCTACCGACTTCGCAAGATGGCCGAAATCACCAATCTGCCGCTCGATGACGCCAAAAAGCGGCTGGCCATGATGATCGAACTCGCCGCCACCGACACCGACTGACCAGTTCGGGCTGTCGAAACGCGACAAAGCGCGGCGACATCATTGTTCCGCGCCGGCAAGCCCAGCCACGAAAAGCCCACCACCATGGAGAGAGTTCCAGCCAATGGTGCGGAGGTGGACACTCATGATGGACGACGCATACGGCCGCCCTGCGCCGACGGCGCATTCGCGTGCCAAAGCGACTCACCGCTAGGGAATTTCGATGATCGTCCCGCGTCCGCATGACCGGCCTGTCGGCACTGCTGCAGAGGCCGACGAAGTTCTGGAGACTTTCCGGATCGGCCTCCCACGATGGCCCGTCTTCGAGGCGTTTCGTCGCAATCCGCTGCTGCGCGCCAGCGACCGGATCGAGGCGGCGGCAATGGCAGTGGCTGTGATCGTGTCGCTGCTGGCCATTTCCGTGGCCTGCGCGCTCGGCACGGCCGTTCACGATGCACAACGTGCCACCTACGCCCAGCAGCATCACAGTCGTCAGCCCGTCACCGCGACGATCACCGACGACCCTGCGGCCCACAAGATCTCGCGTACCAACACCGTCACCATGACCGCCCGATGGTCGGCTGCCGGAGCCGAACACACCGGAGCGGTCACGACGCATACGGCGGCCAAGCCCGGCGACCACGTCACGATCTGGGTCGACAACACCGGGGCGCTGACCGACGAACCCACCCCGGCCAGCCGCGCCGAGATAGATGCGGTGACCGCCGCGCTGTTCGCGTGGACGGCAGTCACAACCACTGCCGCGCTCCTGCTGGGCGCTGTCCGCGTGTTGTGTAACCGGATCCGCGCCATCGGATGGCAAAACGGGATCGACGCCCTGATCAGCCACGAAGGGCACAAGCCCAGGCAGCCTTGACCGCCCGCTGTCGCAAGCCGTCCATTCCCAGCCCGGCGGGCCGCACGCGACCAGCAAAGTGCATCACGAAGCGTCGAAGTCGGTTGCGGAAAGAGTCGCCCCGGATGCAGTCGCGGCCTGGGTACATTCGGCCGGGTTGGCGCATTCACGCCTATGCGTGATGGTCGCGCCGCTTCGAATCCGGTAACCGCTGCCGCTGGATAATACGAAGTGGCACAGCCTTTCCTGACCCTACGTCAGAAGCCGTCGACCTCATGAATCACGCGCTCGTCGCCGGCGCCTGCTCTACTCCAAGCGGTACCGGCCGCGATGACGAGGGCGTTGTCGAATCCCGACAACCGGCCACCGGCCGCTTGTCGGATTTCAGCAAATGCACCCTGCCTCGTGAAGCCACCATGGAGTCAACAACGAAAGCTCAGATGTGGAGGATTGTGATGAGCGGCGGCGAGCGTATTGACGGCGGGCCCCGGTCGGCGATCGTGGTCGGCGCAGGCATCGTCGGGCTGTCGACGGCGTGGTTCCTACAGGAGCGCGGCCTCGATGTCACCGTGGTGGACCGCACCGGCGTGGCCGCCGGGGCATCGTGGGGCAACGCCGGCTGGATCGCACCGGCCCTGACGCTTCCGCTGAACTCACCGAGCGTGCTGCGATACGGGCTGCGCGCACTCGTCAATCCGGCTGCCCCGTTGCACATTCCCCTGACCGCCGACGCCGAGCTCGGGGCCTTCTTGATGCGCTTCGTCGCCAACTGCCGGCGTGAATCGTGGAACCGGGCGGTGCGCGCCAACGTGCCACTCAACGAGGAAGCCATCGAAGCCTTCGACGTCCTGGTCGCCAACGGCGTCGACGCACCGGTGACCGATGCCCCGATCACCGCACTGTTCCGCAGTACCGAACAAGCCGAACGCATGATGCGCGAACTCAGGCATCTCGAAAAAGCCGGACAGACAATGTCTGTCACGGGCTTGGCCGGCGAGGCGCTACGAGAGCAAGTACCGCTGGCATCGCGGGCGATCACGGCCGCCCTGAGCATCAACGGTCAACGCTTCGTCGATCCCGGCCGGTTCGTCCACGCGCTGGGTCAAGCCGTTGTGGAGCGCGGCGCAACGATGCGCACACTCGAGGTGCGCGACGTGTCCAGCTCCGGCAGCGGGGTCAGCGTCTACCCGCCCAGTGGCGAGCCGTTGACCGCCGACACCGCGGTGATCGCCACCGGCGCATGGCTATCCCGGCTCGCGGGCAGTCGCATACACGTGCCCGTGCAGGCCGGCCGCGGCTACTCGTTCACGGTGCCGGTGGATCACCCCGTCCCCGGGCCCATCTATCTGCCCGATGTACGCGTGGCATGTACGCCCTACCACGGCGCGCTGCGGGTGGCAGGAACCATGGAATTCCGCGACCCGCACGACCCGGCCATAGCGGCGCGGGCGGATGCCATCGTCACGTCCGCGAGTCCCCTGCTACAGGGCGTGCGGTGGGCCGAACGCAGCGAGGTCTGGGTGGGCCCGCGCCCGGTAACCCCCGACGGCCGCCCGCTCATCGGAGAGGTGTCGCGCGGGGTCTACGTTGCCGGCGGCCACGGCATGTGGGGACTGGCGCACGGACCGGTTACCGGCCGACTGCTGGCCGAACAGATCACCACCGGCAAGCAACCCGAAGCCTTGCGCGACTTCGACCCGCTGCGCCGAACCGGCCGCTAGATCCGCCGATCGCTGATCCACACCGCCCGTGTAGCCCACACCACGGGCGCTCAAGTCGTCAGGGGCGGCGCTTCCACCACGGCCCGCCCCTGACGGCAACCCCTACTTCAACGAAAGAAGATCACCGAAAATGACCAGCACTGAACGTCTTTGGATGACGCATGAGGCTCATACGCGGCTGCAGGACGAACTGGTCACGCTGCGTTCACAGCCCGGTATCGAAGTTCCTGACGACTTCATGGACACCGACGACAACCTCGTCGAGAAGTACTTGGCGCGACAAGCCCGCATGCGCCAGATTCAAGATCTGCTGTCCAATGCCGTCGTCGGTGAAGACCCGCCCGACGACGGGATCGCGGAACCGGGAATGGTGCTGACCGTCCGCTACGACGACACCGGCGAGATCGAGACGTTTCTGCTCGGTGTGCGCGGTGCCGAAGGCCCCGATATCGATGTGTATTCACTGCAATCACCGCTGGGCAGCGCGATCACCGGCGCACATGCCGGCGAGCAGCGTACCTATTCCGTTCCCAGTGGGGCCAGCGTGCCCGTCACGCTACTCAAGGCGGTCCCCTACGGAATACATGCACCCAACTCGAAATCCGGAGCCGCGTAAGCGACCTGAAATATCCCACCTCGCAACGGGACTCGCGCCACGAAAGGACTTGACATGGCCACCACGACACGGGTCTGGATCTCACCGCAAGCCCACGAGCGGCTCCACCGCGAACTGGACACTCTGCGTTTTCTGCACTCCGCGGGAAAAGCCGATGAGAATATCGACGAGAACGCGGCAGCGGTGCGACGCGCGTGGGAGAAACGTATTCAACAGATCAATGACCTGCTGATCAACGCCGTCGTCGGCGAAGATCCGCCCAACGACGGAATTGCCGAACCCGGGATGGTGGTCACTATCCGTCACGATGCCACCGGGGACTTCGAGACATTTCTGCTCGGCATCCAGGGCACCGAATACGCCGACATGCCCGTCCGCCCCATCGAATCCCCGTTGGGCGCCGCCATTACGGGTGCATGCGCTGGGCAACGGCGCACCTACCGACTGCCCAATGGCATCCCGATGAAGGTCACACTCGTCAAAGCCATACCCTACGGTCTCCATATCGCCAACCTGAACGAGTCTGCACCACAGTGAGATTGCGAAAGTACACCCCTCCCGATCCACCGCAGCCACGCACCGCACGGTGACCGCAAGACAACTACACGGAGCCGAGGTCGACCCTCGCCGCCTCACCCTGATCGCCGTCTGCGTATATCTACTTGCATCTATATAGATGGCTCGGCATACTGGGCCCATGGACGTCTTCGAAGCAGTCGCCGAACCGAACCGGCGTGCCCTGCTCGACGTACTCGCCGAGGGTGAGCGCACGGCCGGAGAACTCGTCGCAACCCTCCCCGGCCTGACGCAGCCGACGGTCTCCCGTCACCTGCGGGTATTGCGGGAAGTCGGGCTGGTCGAGGTGCGGCCCGATGCCCAACGGCGCATCTACGCGCTCCGCGCCGACGGCCTGGTCGAGATGGACCGATGGATCGACCGCTACCGCCGCTACTGGACCGACCATCTGGACGCCCTTGAGCGGCATCTGGATTCGACATTCGAGGAGGGACATGACAACCGATGAACTCGAGGGCGTCGTCACGGTGGACGGCGACCGCGCCACGCTGACATTCGAGCGACGACTGAAACACCCCGTCGAGCGGGTATGGGCAGCGATCACCGAACCCGCGCATCGCGACATCTGGATGGGCAAGACCGTCATCGACGGCCGTGCGGGCGGCTCGATCGAGACTGTCGCCTCGGGCCCGCCCGTGCCACCGGATATGAAACGCATGACGGGCCGCATCCTGGTCTGGGATCCGCCGCATGTGTTCGAGCATGAGTGGCACCAACAGATCGTCGAACCCGGCGTGGTCCGCTACGAGCTCACCGCCGACGGCAGCGGCACTCTGCTCCGGATGACCCATCGCGGCCTCGGCGTGCCCAATGCCAACGGATTCCGGCCCGGCACACAGGCTTTCCTCGACCGGCTGCAGGCCCTGCTCGACGGCACTCCCCTGCCCGGCTGGCTGGAGCGATACGCCGAGATCGCCGGACACAGCCCGCTCGATGCCCCGCCCGCAGGCCCGAACCCCTAGGAGTTAATGATGTCGGACAATACCTTTCACGAAGCGCCTTCGGTTGTCGTCGCCTACCAGTCCGGGTTCGGCCACACCGCGTTCCTCGCCAAGGCAGTCGCCGCCGGAGCCCGGTCCGGCGGCGCGGCCGTCACCCTGATCCGGTTGGGTGACCTCACCGACGACGACTGGCAGACGCTGGATACCGCCGACGCGATCATCTTCGGCACCGCCACCTACATGGGCAATGTGTCGGCGGCGTTCCAGACGTTCGCCGAGCAGACGGGCCGCCGCTGCCAGCAGGGCGCGTGGCGCGACAAGGTCGCCGCCGGGTTCACCAACTCGGGAAGCAAGAGCGGCGACAAGCTCAATTCGCTTGTCTCACTGGCAGTCTTCGCCGCCCAGCATCACATGCATTGGGTCAATCTGGGCCTGGGCCCGGGCTGGAATCACTCGACCGCAAGCGCGGACGAACTGAACCGGCTGGGCTTCTGGCTGGGTGCCGCGGCGGCGACCGATGTCGACGCCAACCCAGACCAGGTGCACCGATCCGATACGGCGACCTGCGAGCACCTGGGTCGGCGCGTCGCCGAGGTCACCCGGCAATTGGTCGCCGGACGCGATGTGGCACAGGCTGTTACCGAGCCCGTCACTGCAGGGGCCTGAGCCCCTCGAGCATCGTCGGCACCAGCTCGGAAACAGTCGGGTGGATGTGCACGGTGTGCGTCATGGTCGTGTACGGGGCTTTGGCGGCCATCAGGTCGAGGATGCAGTGCACCACCTCGTCGCCGCCGACACCGAGGATGGAGGCGCCGAGAATCTGGTTGGTCTCGGCGTCGACAACGACCTTCATGAAGCCCTGCGTCTCCCCCTTTTCGACCGCCCGGCCGACGCGGGTCATCGGGCGCTTACCCACCAACGCTTTTCGCCCCGACGCCCGAACCTGCGCCTCGGTCAACCCGGCCCGCCCGAGCGGCGGATCGATGTACAGCGCATAGGTGGGGATCCGGTCACTGACCCGCCGCGGTTCGTTGTCGAGCAGGTTGGCCGCCACGATCTCGAAGTCGTTGTACGACGTATGGGTGAACGCCCCCTTGCCGTTACAGTCGCCCATGGCCCAGATGTGGTCGACAGTGGTCCGCAGCTGATCGTCGACGGTGATGTATCCCCGGGAGTCCGTTGCCACGCCGGCCTTTTCGAGACCAAGGTCGTCGGTGTTGGGCACGCGCCCGACCGCGACCGGCAGGTGCGAGCCCGATACAACGGCACTGCCGGTGCTGACCGCCACCCCGTCGCCGTCTTTCGCTACCCGAATATCGCTGGCACCCAGGTGGATTGTGATGCCCTCACGTTCGAGAATGTCCTTGATGGCGGCGCAGACGTCGTCGTCTTCGCGCGAGGCAAGTCGCGGCCCGCGTTCGACGACCGTGACCTCGGCGCCGAACCGGCGGAACATCTGCGCGAACTCGAGACCGATGTAGCTGCCGCCGATGATCACCAGATGCTCTGGCACCGTGTCGAGGTCGAGGATGCCGACGTTCGTGAGGTAATCGACGTCGGCCAGACCGGGGATATCCGGGGCCGTCGCACGGCCGCCGGTGTTGAGGAAAATCTTCTCACCGGTGATCTGCTGGTCACCGACCTGCAGCGTGTGTGGGTCGAGGAAGCGTGCGTGCCCGCGTAGCAGCGTGCAGCCGTCCATGCCTTCCAGCCAGCTCTCGACGCCTTCGCGGTCCTCGGTGACGATCCCGTCCTTGCGGCCCTTGACTTTTGCCATGTCGACGGTGACGTCGCCGGTTCCGATGCCGTAGTCGGCGCCGCGGCGGGCCAGGTGTGCGGCGTAAGCGCTGGCGACCAAAGTCTTGGTCGGTATACAGCCGTAGTTCACGCAGGTGCCGCCGACGAGCTTGCGCTCGATGACGGCGACGGTCTGGCCGGCTTCGGTGAGTCGGCCGGCCAAGGGCGGTCCCGCTTGTCCGGCGCCGACGATGATGGCGTCGAACGCGGTGCTCTCAGACGACGACATAGGGACCGATGGCACTCAGCGCGACGGCCGCTATGGCGAAGCCACCACCGACCGCGAGGACGTCCTCGGCGAGCGCCACCGGCAGGTCATGTCCGCCGTTGCGCGCCACCAGGATTCGACGTGCGTGGAAGCCTGCCAGCGTCCCGATGACCGCGCCGATCATGCCGCCGCCCATGCCGATGAACGTGTGGTGCCACCCGGCGCCGATGACCGCACCGGCGAACGCGCCGGTGAGCAACCGGGCCCCGAACTGCGCCGGCGCCGTTCGTGCCGGCGTCTTGGGCAACTGATCGGTGATCAGCTCGACCACCAACAGGACGGTCAGCACCGTCACCGTGATCCAGTTACCGACCCATTCGGCCCAGGTACCCACCAGCGGCAGCCAACCGAGCTTGGCGCCCCAGGCCACCACCGCGGGCGGAGTCAGCGCCCGCAGGCCCGCGACTACACCGATGAGTAAGGCGAACAGCAGAATCAGTGCTTGTGTCACTTGACCTCCGTCAGGATGCAGACCTTACGGGGACGCTAACACCGGCACGGGTCAGAAGCGACAGAACCGGATATCGGACGCCAGGATCGCCTTGGCCCCGATGGCCGCCAGCTCATCCATGATGGCGTTGACCTGCCGCCGCGGCACCAGGGCACGCACCGCAACCCAGTCTGCGTCAGCCAGGGGCGCGATGGTCGGCGATTCGAGACCCGGCGTGATGGCCGTTGCCTGCTCCAAAACGCTGCGGGGGCAGTCGTAATCGAGCATCAGGTACTGCTGCCCGAACACCACACCCTGGATGCGGGCCGCGAGCTGGTCGCGGGCCGGGTCCGGTGCGACATCGGCGCGCTCGATCAGCACCGCCTCCGAATCGCACAGCGATTCACCGAAGGCCACCAAATTGTGCAGCGCCAGAGTGCGGCCGGATCCGACGACGTCGGCGATGGCGTCGGCCACGCCGAGCTGGATCGAGATCTCCACGGCGCCGTCGAGGCGGATCACGGTGGCTTCGATCCCCTTGTCGGACAGGTCTTTCCGCACCAGGTTCGGGTAGGCGCTGGCGATGCGCTTGCCGGCCAGATCGGCGACCGTCCAGTCCCGTCCCTTTGGCGCGGCATAGCGGAACGTCGAGGATCCGAAACCCAGGGCCAACCGCTCGCTGACGGGGGCCATCGACTCGGCAGCGAGGTCGCGACCGGTGATGCCGAAGTCCAGCTGCCCGGACCCCACGTAGATGGCAATGTCCTTGGGCCGCAGGAAAAAGAACTCGACCTTGTTCGCCGGGTCGACGACCGTCAGATCCTTCGGATCGGTGCGGCGACGGTATCCGGCCTCGGACAGGATGTGGGCGGCCGACTCACTCAGTGCGCCCTTGTTCGGAACGGCGACGCGCAGGAGGCCGTTGGACGATGCGCCGGTCACAGCTTGCCGTACACGTCGTCGAGGGTCAGGCCGCGCTTGATCATCAATACCTGCGTCCAGTACAGGAGCTGACTGATCTCGCCCGCCAGCTCGTCATCGCTCTCGTGTTCCGCGGCGATCCACACTTCGCCGGCTTCTTCGATGATCTTCTTGCCCAGATGATGCACCCCGGCGTCCAACGCCGCGACGGTGCCGCTGCCGGCCGGCCGGGTCTTCGCTCGCTCACTGAGCTCGGCGAATAGCGCATCGAAGGTCTTCACGGGCTGCAATTGTTTCACGCTGGGGGCACGGGCCGTGCACGTGGCTGCCTCGGGTCACATGTCGGGGCTACCGCGGGTCCCGAAAAAACTTTGGTCACTTTGTTTGCACTGGTCACAGTGGGTAACTAGCGTCACATTCCAGGCCATTTCTTGTCGGACCTTCGAACTATTGTTCGAATATGGGATTGACCGATCCAGCCGCCGTCGAGGAGGCCTACGCCGCCTACGAGTCTGCGCAGGCCCGGCTCGCAGCCCTGGACTACACCGGCCTGGATGTGCGGACATTGTTGGAGTTGCAGTCGCGACGGGAAACGTTGAGGTGCGCGGCCGAGGCGGTCGATCACCGGATCCTGGCTGCTGCGCAGACGCGGGCGACGGCCAAGGAGATCGGGGCGAAGGATTGGCCTGAGGTGCTGCATGTCCGGCACCGGATCAGCCGGGAGGAAGCCCGCCGCCGGGTACGGGACTGCGACCACCTGGGCCCGCGGTCCGCGATTACCGGGGAGGCGCTCGGCCCGGTGTGGGAACTGGTGGCCGCCGCCCTGGCAGAGGGTGCGATCAATGCCGAGCACGTACAGGTGATCACCTGGTTCTTCGGCAAGCTGCCGCTGTGGGCAGCCGACCCGATCACCATGGCCCAGTGTGAGGCGGATCTGGTGGCCGACGCTCGGGTCAAAACCCCCGAGGATTTGCGCCGCGCCGCGCAGAAACTTTTGTACGAGTTGGATCAGGACGGGCCCGAACCCGACGACGACGAACCCGACCCCAAACGCTCGTTCGTGATGGGTAAGCAGCGGCCCGACGGCCGTACCGACGTCACCGCCCAACTCGATCCGGAGGGGCGGGCCTACTGGGAGGTGTTGTTCGACAGGTACGCCGCCCCGGGCATGTGCAACCCGGCCGATCCGCAGCCCTGCTACTCGGGTACCCCGACCCAAGAGCAGATCGATGCGGATACCCGCACCCTCGCGCAGCGCCAGTACGACGCGTTCACGTTCGTGGGCCGGATGATGCTCGCCACCGGGACCTCGGGGGTGCACAACGGGTTCCCGGTCGCGGTGGTCGCCAACTGCACCGTCACCGACCTGGAGAAGCGCACCGGGGTGGCGCTCACCCACACCGGCACGAAACTGCCGATCAGGGATTTGATCCGGATGGCCGCCCAAGGCTCAGACAACTACCTCGCCGTCTTCGACGAGCACACCGGCCAACCGCTCTATCTGGGTCGGGCGGCCCGCACCGCCAGCACCGCGCAGCGGTTGGCGTTGTTCGGCCGGGACCACGGCTGCACCAGACCGAACTGCACCGCCCCCGCCTCCCGCAGCCAGGCGCATCACGTCACCAACTGGCGCGATGACGGCCTGACCAACGTCGACACTATGACCCTGGCGTGCGGGCGCGACAATCGCCTGGTCGACACCGGAGGCTGGAGCACCACCATGGGCCCCGACGGCCGCACCCACTGGACCCCACCACCACTACTCGACGTCGGCCAACCCAGGACGAACCAGTCTCACCACCCGACGCTCTACCCGGCCGAGAGTGGCGACGAGGGCGGCGAAAGCGACAGTCCCACAAGCTGACCCGGCGCCCAACGGCGCCGGAAGGCCACGCCGACCAACCACGGCGGCGGTACCGCACGCGCCGCCGCCACCTACGTCGTGCCGCTTACGTCCACGCCGAAACGAACCGCGCCTAGGAGTTGCCCTTGTGATCGCGAACCGACCGGCTGCCGTGGCCCAGCTTCGAGCTACGCGACGGCGATGCCCCCGCCTTGCCGGTTCCCTTCGAAAGGCCTGCCTGCGATCCGGCATTCTGGCCGCCGGCATTCCGATCCTGGGATTGGCCGGCAGCCGTGATCGGCCCATGCCGCACCGACTGCCGCCCTGTCGGTTTGAACTGCCCTGCCACGTCGTCACCGGTCGTATCCGACGCCGTCGCTGCGCGCTTCGATGTCCGCAACGTCGGCGACACCCGCCCGTAGTGTGTCGCCTTGAGAGATGGCGTCACCGGGTCGGAGACGGTCGCGGTGGGCGCGACAGGACCGGTCGACACGGCCGCCGTCGGCGTGGGCGTCGCGGACACCGGTGCCGGCACCGCCGCGAACGGCAGCAAGTTGAGTATCGGGGCAGCGATGGAGTTGAAAATTGTGAGGGGCACACCCACGACCAATCCGTACAGGATGATGCCCAAGAACACGAACGGGCCGAAGACAGCAGCCAGCTCAGGCGTACTGACCAATGGCTGGGCCAACGTCAAGAACGCCGTCGACAGCGCCGACACGATTGCCTGCTCGATGACGGCGACGGCCCCGGCCGGCTGCGGAGCGGGTAGTGCCGTTGCCGCCAGTGGCATTGGCGCCGTGAGGGATCCGGTCGTCGGCGTCGTCGCGGCTGCAGCACTGACACCCGAGCTGCCGCCGCCCACCACGCGCACCGCGGCTGCCACCACGTCGGCATGAGTGTCGACGAACTGCTCCAGCGCCGCCCAGTGCGCCGACATCGCGGTATTCACAGCCGCCACCCGGACGGCGCCGGCGTCGAACATGACACCACGCACCGGCGGGGCCGCGGCCACAAAGCCGAGCACCACGATTGCGACGGTGGCGACCGCGACACCGACGTTCAGACGAGCCACACCGTTCGGACGAGCCATACGGTTCAGACGAGCCACACAACGAGAGCCGGCGTTGACCATTGCGCACCCCTTCCACGAAGGAGCGTCAGAACCACGGCAGCACCAACGCTCACCGCCGATAATTGTCTCGTACGTCAATACGGATGGGCATCAGCCATCTGACGGAGATTCCGGGGCGCGGCTGAATTCAGTCCGTCGCTGAATTGAGTCAGTCAGTGAAATCAGCCAGTCACTGCTGCCGGGCAACCGGCAGCCTCATTTTGCCAGCAACTCGGCGTGCATGTCCTCGAGCGCAACGCCTTTGGTCTCGCGAACCCACTTGGCGACGAACACCAGCGACAGGAACGCGCACAGCGCGTAGAAGCCGTATGCGACGCCGAGCGTGCTGCGCAGTTCGGGGAAGGTGACGGTGATGGCCCAGTTGGCGACCCATTGGCCGGCCGCGGCCAGTCCGAGCGCCGCGGCTCGGATGCGGTTGGGGAACATCTCCCCCAGCAGCACCCACACCACAGGCCCCCACGACATGCCGAATGCCACCACGAACAGGTTGGCGGCGACGAGGGCGACGGGCCCCTCCATGCCGCTGAGTTGCGGCACCCCGTTCACCTGTGGGGCGGTACCGAAGATGACTGCCATGGTGGCCAGCGTCAGCGTCATACCGGCCGAGCCGATGAGCAACAGGGGCTTGCGGCCGATCTTGTCGATCAGCATGATCGCGATCACGGTCGTCAGGATGTTCACCACCGAGGTGATGACGGTGATGAGGAACGACGAGCTCTCATCGAAACCGACGGCCTCCCACAGCACGTTCGAGTAGTAGAAGATCACGTTGATACCGACGAACTGCTGGAACACCGACAGCGCCAGACCGACCCAGACGATGCCGTAAAGGCTCAGCGGTCCGCCCCCGGGCCGGCACATGTCGCGCCACGTGGGCTTCTGTTCGGACTCGAGCGTCTGCTGGATGCGACCGATCGTGATCTCCAGGTTCTTCTCCCCCAGCAACGTGGTGAGCACCTTGCGGGCTTCCGGAATCCGGTGCGTGGCAACGAGATACCGGGGCGACTCGGGAATGGTGAAGGCCAGCAGGCCGTACACGATGGCCGGGATGGCCATCAGGATGAACATCCAGCGCCAGGCCTCCTGCCCCAGCCACAGGATGTTGCTCGCCCCACCGGCCAGATGCGCGAGCAGTGCGTCGACCGCCAACGACAGGAAGATGCCGCTGACGATGGCCAGCTGCTGTAGCGATCCGAGGCGCCCGCGGATGCTCGCCGGTGACGTTTCGGCGATGTAGGCCGGAGCGATCACCGACGCGATGCCCACGCCGAGGCCGCCGACAACCCGGAATGCCACCAGCACCCAGATGTTCCAGGCCAGCCCGGCCCCGATGGCGCTGATCAGGAACAGCAGCGCGGCCAGCTTCATCACGGAGAGACGGCCGGCGCGGTCGGCCAGCCGCCCCGCCGTCATGGCGCCGACGGCCGCACCGAGCAGCGCCGAGGCAACGGCGATCCCCAACGACTGGTCGTCGATCGCGAAGTGCATCTGGATCGACTTCACCGCACCGTTGATGACGGCGCTGTCATAGCCGAACAGCAGACCGCCGAGAGCCGCCACCGACGCTATGCGCACCGCACCGCGACCGGAGTCGAACTCCTCGTCGGCGAAGATCGCCGTGGTGTCGTCACCGATCGGGCCATGGGACATCGGACGTCCTTTCGCAGCGCTGCGTGGGGTGCGTCAACAATCGCACAACAGGGCCCGCTGCAGGACCAGAACTCGCGGCTACGAACACATTTCGGTGTAGATGTCACGGAGGTCGGCGACCCCGAGCCCGGCCAGCGATTCGATGTGCCGGCGGCGTGGTCCGTCGGGCACCGCGACGTCGTTGGGCACCACCAGCACGACGCAGCCCGCGGCGTCCGCCGATTGCGCGCCGGTCACTGAATCCTCGATCGCCAGACAGTCCTCCGCCGCAACGCCCAGCAGTTCTGCGGCCCGCAGGTACGGAGCCGGATGCGGCTTCCCGTCGGGCACCTCGTCACCGCAAACGGTGACCGTGAAGTAGTGGCTGCCAATGGTTTTCAGCGCCTGCTCGGTCAACGTGCGCCGGGTGTTGGTCACCAGCGCCAGCGGAATGCCGCTGGCGGCCAAGGTTTCCAGCAACTCCTGCGCGCCGGGACGCCAGGGTAGCCCCTGCTCGAAGAGCTCACCGGTGTAGACGTGCAGCCAGTCCGCGGACTCGGCCATGGACTCCGGCGTCGGGTCCAGGCCGAGGTCGTCGTAGACGATCCGCATGACGTTCTCCGCCGAGCCGCCGACCGTCGTCTCCCGCACCGCGTCGGTCAGCACGCCGCCCTTCTGGGCATAAAAGGCGTGCATCGCGACGTCCCAGAGCTTTTCGGAGTCGACGAGCGTGCCGTCCATGTCGAACAGGACAGCTTTGAACATCTACCTCAGTCCTCCGGGTTGTAGCCGAGGTTGGGGGCGAGCCAGCGCTCGGCTTCCTTCAAGGTCCAGCCCTTGCGCCGCGCGTAGTCGGCGACCTGGTCCTGGGCCAAGCGGCCGACCACGAAGTACTGCGACTGCGGGTGCGAGAAGTACCAGCCGCTGACGGCGGCGCCGGGCCACATCGCCATCGACTCGGTCAGCTCGATGCCGGTCCGTTCGGTGACGTCCAGCAGAGAGAACAGCGTCGTCTTCTCGGTGTGCTCGGGGCAGGCCGGGTAACCGGGCGCCGGGCGGATGCCGACGTACTTCTCCCCGATGAGCGCCTCGTTGTCGAGCTGCTCGTCGGGGCGGTATCCCCAGAACTCCTCACGGACCCGCTGGTGCATCCGCTCGGCGAACGCCTCGGCCAGCCGGTCGGCGATCGACTCCAGCAGGATGGCGCTGTAGTCGTCGAGGGCGGCCTTGAACTCCATGATCTTGTCCTGGCTGCCGAGCCCCGCGGTGACCGCGAAGGCGCCGACGTAGTCGGCCAGGCCGGTGTCCTTGGGCGCGATGAAGTCACCGAGCGACTTGTTCGGGATCCCGTCGCGGTGCTCGCCCTGCTGACGCAGGTTGTGCAGCGTGGTCAGCACCTCGGTGCGGGTCTCGTCGGTGTAGACCTCGATGTCGTCGCCGACGGCGTTGGCGGGGAAGAAACCGATCACGCCGTTGGCGCGCAGCCACTTCTCCTTGATCAGGGTGTCGAGCATCTCCTGGGCGTCGTCGTACAACTTGCGCGCGGCCTCGCCCGACGCCGGGTTGTTGAGGATGTCGGGGAACTTGCCCTTCATCTCCCAGGCGTTGAAGAACGGCTGCCAGTCGATGTACTCACGGAGCTCGGAGAGGTCGTAGTCGAGGAACTCGCGAACGCCCACGCCCTGGGCCGGCACCGGCGGCGCGTAGCCGTCCCACTCGATCGGTGTGCGGTTTGCGCGCGCCTTCTCCAGCGTCAGCATGGGCCGCTCGTTCTTCTGCGAGTGCCGTTCGCGAAGGGCCGCGTAGTCCTTCTCCGTGGCCTCCATCAGGGCGGGACGCTGCTTGTCGTCGAGCAGTGCGGCCGCCACCGGCACCGACCGCGACGCGTCCTTGACCCAGACCACCGGACCGCTGCGGCGCGGCGAGATTTTCACGGCCGTGTGGGCGCGCGAGGTCGTCGCACCACCGATCAGCAGCGGAATCTCCAGGCCTTCACGTTCCATCTCGACGGCGAAGTTCACCATCTCGTCGAGTGACGGCGTGATCAGGCCGGACAGCCCGATGATGTCGGCGTTGTGCTCCTTGGCGGCGTCCAGGATCTTCTGGGCGGGCACCATCACACCGAGGTCGATCACCTCGAAGTTGTTGCACTGCAGAACAACCCCGACGATGTTCTTGCCGATGTCGTGGACGTCGCCCTTCACGGTCGCCATCACGATGGTGCCGTTGGTGTCCTTGCTGTCAGCCGTCCCATTCTCGGCCTTCTCCGCCTCGATGAACGGCAGCAGGTACGCCACGGCCTTCTTCATCACGCGGGCCGACTTCACGACCTGCGGCAGGAACATCTTGCCCGCGCCGAACAGGTCACCGACGACGTTCATGCCGTCCATCAGCGGGCCCTCGATCACCTCGATGGGCCGCCCGCCGGCGGCGGCGATCTCGGCGCGCAGTTCCTCGGTGTCGTCGTCGACGTGGGCGTCGATGCCCTTGACGAGGGCGTGCGTGATGCGCTCGCGGACCGGCAGACTGCGCCACTGCGCCGCGACCGGGTCCTCTTCCTTGCCCTTGGTGTTGAACCGTTCGGCGATCTCCAGCAGCCGCTCGGCCGCGTCCTCGCGCCGGTTCAGCACGACGTCCTCGATGCGCTCCCGCAACTCGGGGTCGATCTCGTCGTACGGCACCAGCGCACCGGCGTTGACGATGCCCATGTCCAGGCCCGCCTTGATGGCGTGGAACAGGAACACGGCGTGGATCGCCTCGCGCACCGGGTTGTTGCCGCGGAACGAGAACGACACGTTCGAGATGCCGCCCGAGATGTGGACGCCCGGCAGGTTCTCCTTGATCCAGGCGCAGGCCTCGATGAAGTCGATGCCGTAGGTCGCGTGCTCCTCGATGCCGGTCGCCAGCGCGAAGCAGTTCGGGTCGAAGATGATGTCCTCGGCCGGGAAGCCGACCTCCTCGGTCAGGATCCGGTACGCGCGTCCACAAATCTCCTTGCGGCGCTCCAGGTTGTCGGCCTGGCCCTGCTCGTCGAAGGCCATCACGACGACGGCGGCGCCGTACTTACGGCACAGCCGCGCCTCGCGGATGAACTTCTCCTCGCCCTCCTTCATGGAGATCGAGTTGACGATCGGCTTGCCCTGCACGTTCTTCAGGCCCGCCTCGATGACCTCCCACTTGGAGGAGTCGATCATCACCGGGACGCGGCTGATGTCGGGCTCGGCCGCGATCAGCTTGGTGAAGCGGTCCATCGCGGCGACGCCGTCGATCATGCCTTCGTCCATGTTGATGTCGATGACCTGCGCACCGACCTCGACCTGCTGCAGCGCGACCGACAGCGCGGTGTCGTAGTCCTCGGCCTTGATCAGGTTGCGGAACCGGGCGGAACCGGTGATGTTGGTGCGCTCACCGATGTTCACGAAAAGCGAATCTTCGGTGATGTTGAGCGGCTCCAGACCCGACAGCCGGGTCGCCACCGGAATCTCCGGCAGCTCGCGGGGTGTCTTGCCCTCGACGACCTTGGCGATCTCGGCGATGTGCGGCGGCGCGGTGCCGCAGCACCCGCCGACCAGGTTGACCAGACCGGCCTCGGCGAACTCCTCGATGTAGCCGGCCTGACGCTCCGGGGACTCGTCGTACTCGCCAAAAGCATTGGGCAGACCCGCATTCGGGTAGCAGGAGACGAAGGTGTCGGCGATACGCGCCACCTCGGCGATGTACGGTCGCATCTCGGGCGCGCCGAGGGCGCAGTTCAGGCCGACCGCGAGCGGCTTGGCGTGCCGGATCGCATTCCAGAACGCCTCGGTGACCTGTCCGGACAACGTCCGGCCCGACGCGTCGGTGATGGTGCCGGAGATGATCAACGGCCAGCGGCGGCCGCGCTCCTCGAACAGTGTCTCGACGGCGAACACCGCGGCCTTGGCGTTGAGCGAGTCGAAGATCGTCTCGATGATCAGGATGTCGGAGCCGCCGTCGACGAGGCCGTTGGCGGCTTCGAGGTAGGCAGCGACCAGCTGGTCGTAGGAGACGTTGCGGGCGCCGGGGTCGTTGACGTCGGGCGAGATCGACGCGGTGCGCGTCGTCGGCCCCAGAGCGCCGGCGACGTAGCGCGGCTTCTCGGGGGTGCTGAATTCGTCGGCCGCCTGGCGGGCCAGGGCGGCGCCGGCGTAGTTCAGCTCGTAGGCGAACTCCTCCATGCCGTAGTCGGCGAGCGAGACCGCGTTCGCGTTGAACGTGTTGGTCTCGAGGATGTCGGCGCCCGCCTCGAGGTATTCGCGGTGGATGCCCTCGATGATCTGCGGCTGCGTCAGCGTGAGCAGGTCGTTGTTGCCGACCAGATCGCTCGGCCAGTCCTTGAACCGCTCGCCGCGGTAGCCGGCCTCGTCGGGCCGGTCGCGCTGGATCGCCGTCCCCATTGCGCCGTCGATGACCATGATCCGCCGGCCCAGCGCAGCCGTGAGTTCATCGGTGCAGTCCGGGCGGATGTTCGGCGCGAAGGTTTTCACCGGGGCGGCAGTCACATGCGTTCCTTCCATTGCGGAAGGCGTCCTTAACTCTGCCGAGCGTGGCGGACACCGGAAAACCCGGATCCGTTGCAACGCCTCTCGACGCCAAAGAGTCTACGTCGTCAGCCGACAGACGTTCGGACGCCCACGTTGGACAGTCGATTGTCCAGTGCAGTCACATCACCATGGTAGGTGGAGTCACCAAACCGGTTTCTCGGCCCGACCCGCCCAGGGGTAGCGCTCGCGGGCGCCGAGAAGGGCTTACGCTGGCGTTGTGAGCCCGTCCGACCGGCCCCTGCCCCAGGGACTTGACCTGCCCGAACTGCACGATGCCGTCGTCGTCGCGGCGTTCGAGGGGTGGAATGACGCCGGAGACGCCGCCAGTGACGCCCTCGAGCATCTCGATGCCATGTGGGAGGCCCGGAACCTCGTCGAGATCGACGACGAGAGCTACTACGACTACCAGGTGAATCGCCCCGTCATCCGCCAGGTCGACGGCGTCACGCGCGAGCTGGTGTGGCCGTCGATGAGCATCTCCCACTGCCGCCCACCGGGCTCGGATCGCGATGTGGTGTTGATGCACGGCGTCGAACCGAACATGCGCTGGCGCACCTTCTGCGCCGAGCTGCTGGCGATCCTGGACAAACTCAACGTGCAGACCGTCGTCATCCTGGGCGCGCTGCTCGCCGACACCCCGCACACCCGCCCGGTGCCGGTGTCCGGCGCGGCGTACTCGGCCGACTCGGCCAAGTTCTTCGGGCTCGAAGAGACCCGCTACGAGGGACCGACCGGCATCGCCGGCGTCTTCCAGGACGCCTGCGTGCAGGCCGGCATCCCGGCCGTCACGTTCTGGGCGGCGGTACCGCACTACGTGTCGCAGCCCCCGTGTCCCAAGGCCACCGTCGCGCTGCTGCGGCGCGTCGAGGACGCCCTCGACGTCGAGGTGCCCCTCGGCGATCTGCCGGCGCAGGCCGAGGAGTGGGAACAGTCGGTGACCGAGATGACGGCCGACGACGAGGAGATCGCCGAGTACGTGCAGTCCCTCGAGGAACGCGGCGACGCCGAGGTCGACATGAACGAGGCGCTCGGCAAGATCGACGGCGACGCGCTGGCGGCGGAGTTCGAGCGGTACCTGAAGCGCCGCGGCCGCTAGGAGTCTGCTGAATTAATCGGTGTGGCGGCCGGGGTTGACCTGGGATTTCGCTGATAATTGGTGGGTGCAGGGTCGCTCTGATGATCAGCGTGAGTTGTTGGATGCCGAATCGGTTGCCGGGCATCTTCTGAAGCCCGACAGCGTGTTTGCGTTCCTGGCCGCTCATCGCCACGAGCTGTTCCCGGAGGAGATGTTCGCTGATCTGTTCCCGTCACGGCGGGGGCGACCCAGCGTGCCGGCCGAGGTGATGGCCTCGGTGATCACGCTGCAGGCCCTGCACGGGCTCTCCGACAACGAGACGGTGGATGCGGTCACCTTCGATCTGCGGTGGAAAGCCGCGTGCGGGCTGCCGGTCACCGCGCCGGCGTTTCACTCCACCACGCTGACGTACTGGCGGCGCCGGCTGGCGGCCTCTGATCGCCCTAACCGGATCTTCGAGGCGGTCAGAACGGTGGTCGCGCAGACCGCGGTACTGGCGGGCAAGACTCGGCGGGCATTGGATTCCACGGTCCTCGATGACGCGGTGGCCACCCAGGACACCGTGACCCAGTTGATCGCCGCGATCCGCCGCGTGGGCCGCGACGTCCCCGGCGCCGCCGAGGTGATCGAGACTCATTGCACGGCACACAATTACCACGACCCGGGTAAGCCGGCGATCGCCTGGAACGACAAGGCTGCCCGCGATCAGCTCATCGACGCCCTGGTTACTGACGCGCATCGGGTCCTGGGGCATCTGCCCGAGCAGGAGCTGGGACCGCGGGCCGCTGAGGCGGTGGCGCTGTTGGCGTTGATCGCCGGGCAGGATGTCGAACCGGTCGAAGGCTCTGATGGCACCGACGGGCAGTGGCGCATCGCCCAGAACGTTGCTCCGGATCGGGTCGTCTCGACCGTGGATCCTGATGCCCGCCACGCCCATAAGACGGTGCACCGGCGGCAGGACGGCTTCAAGGCCCATATCGCGATCGAACCCGATACCGGGATCATCACCGACTGCGCTCTGACCAAAGCCAGTGGCCCGGATAACCACGAAGCCGTCGTCGGGCTGGCCCTGCTGCAGGAGGAGCCGGCCGGGGTGCGGGTGCTCGGTGATTCGGCCTACGGCACCGGCGCGGCCCGCGCCACCCTCGCCGAACTCAAGCATGTCGCGGTGATCAAACCGCTGCCGTTGCGGGCCCCGGTGCCCGGCGGGTTCACCAGCGATGACTTCGCTATCGATTTCGATGCCCGCACCGTGACCTGCCCGGCTGGGCACACCGTCAATATCGCACCTAAAGGTGGCGCGAGATTTGAGAAGCATTGCCGCACTTGCCCATTACGGGCCCAGTGCACCACCGCGTCACGGGGACGCAACCTCACTATCAGCGAGCATGAACCGCTGCTACGTGCCGCCCGCGCAGCAGCGCGCACTCCCCGGTGGCGGGACGAGTACCGCCAACACCGGCCCATGGTGGAACGCTCCATCGCCTGGCTGACCCGCGGCAACCGCAAAGTCCGCTACCGCGGCGCCATCAAAAACGACCACTGGCTGCACCACCGCGCCGCCGCCCTCAACTTGCGCCGGCTGATCACCCTCGGCCTGACCCACACCGGCACCCACTGGGCCATCGCCTGACACGACCGGGCATTGCCACCCGCGGCACCAGATGCCACGCTCAATGCGGCGGGGTGACCCTCGAATTGTCGACCCTCGGGTCTGACTCACAACACACACGCGCCACAGAGCGCCTTGAGGCACCCCGCCCCAAAACCGCCTTATTCAGCAGGCTCCTAGACCCGGACGGGCTTGGGGGCCTTCCAGGTGCCGTCGAGCGCTTCGGGTTTGGGCCAGTACAGCCGCATCGCGATGACGAACGGCCCAGCGGGTGCGGGCAGCCAGTTGGCTTCGCGGGCCGGTCCCGGCGACCTGTTCTGCACGTTCAGCGTGATGCCGCCGTCGGGGTCCTTGATCAGGGTCGGCAGCATCGCCGAGTTGATCAGGTAGCGGTTGACGGGGTTGGCCACCAGCAGGCTCTGCGGCATCTCGTACATGGTCACCGACCAGAAGGCGTTGACGGGCGGCAGCTGTCCGGGCGCGAACCGCAGCGTGTAGTTGTTGGCGCCGGTCAGTGGCGCGCCGGTGCTGTCGGCGACAGCACTCGGATAGATCGCCTCGGCGGCAGTGTTGCCGTAGATCCCGAGCACCGCGCCGGCCATGCGGTACAGGTAATTGCCCCTGAGATCCGTTGCGGTGCCGAACAATTGGGCCGACGTCACCTCGCCGGTGTCGAACTTGTCCTTCTTGAACGTGTCGAACGCGGCCCAGGCGTCCGCCATCCCGTCCGCCACGGCCTTGCGGTTCTCGGGCGTCAGCTGGTCGGCACGGAAAGAGCCGTCGGGACCGATGCCGATGGTGGCGAAGCGCTTCCACATGACTTCCTCGGCGGCCTGCACCGGCGCGAACTTCATTGCGAAGTTGAGGATTTCGAAGAACTTCGGCGACGTGCGCTCGTCCTGCGCCGACAGCGGAGCGACGAAGTCGATGGCCGGCGCCGGCGGTGGCGGCGGCTGCTTCAGGAACGCCGACAACGGCGTCACCTGGTAACCGGCCTGAACCTTCTTGACGTTCTCGATGTCCGTCGGCCCGAACAGCTGCGTGCGGTACAGCACGAAGGCCAGCTCGGTCGAGCTGCGGATCACCCGCTCGACCCCCGGCGGCGTCGCACCGTGCCAATTCGGCCCGGCCAGAAGGTATTTGCCCGCGCCGTTGCCCGTGGCGCGGCTACCGACGTACGCGATGTTGTAGGTATAACCGTCGACGAACTGCAGCGAGTAGTACCGGCCCGGCTCGACGTCCGGCACGCTCAGCACCAGCGGCTCGGCGCGCAGGTCGGCACCCAGGAACGAGTACGGCGTGTCCGAGTTGGGCGTCTGGATCGCCTTGTCCTCGGGAGTGAAGACGCGCGCGACGTTGTGGATCTGGTTCCAGGCGCCCTTGTACTCGGGCCCGGCCTTGTCGGCGAAGTACGAGTACTGGACCCGGTAGTTGTCGACCATCGGAAACCCGTACGTGTACGCGGATTTCGCGATGGCGCGCACCTGCTCCGGCGTCGGCGGGGACGACGGGGACGGGCTCGACGACTTCTCGTCCGCACACCCGGTGACCGCCAGCAACAGGGCGGCCAGGCAGAACCAGACGATGCCGACCCGCACCGTCATCCCTTGTCGAGCTGCTCGGTGTGCGCGCTCGACGAGCGGCCCAGGGCGGCCACCTCGGCGTCCATGCGGGGCAGCAGATCGGGCACGAACTTGGCCACCGGCACCTCGCCGATACGCGTCGCCAGCAGCGGCCGCAGCCAGCGCAGCGCGCCGACCCAGCCGGGGCAGTTCACCCGCGTCTTGCGGCCCTCGATACCGGCGACGAAGGCCTCGCCGCACTTGTCGACCGACGTGGTCTTGCTGATGGGCCACGGCAGCTTCGTCAGCATCTCGGCGAACGTCGACAGGTCGGACTTGGTGTCGCGCACCATGGCGGTGTCGATCCAGGACATGTGCGCCGAGCCGACGTCGACGCCGCGGTAGCCGACCTCGAGGCGCAGCGCGTTGGCGAAGTGCTCGACAGCGGCCTTGGAGGCGTTGTACGGCGCGAGGCCGGGCGCCGCGGTGTAGGCGGCCAGCGACGACACGATCAGCACGTAGCCGCGGCGGTCGATGACCGACGGCAGTGTGGCGCGCACGGTGTGGAAAACGCCGAGGACGTTGATGTCGAGCAGCCGTTTGAAGGCCTCGGGATCGACCTGCAGCACCGAGCCGTAGGTCGCGATACCGGCGTTCGCCATCACCACGTCGATACCGCCGAAGCGCTCAACGGCTGCATCGGCGGCGGCCTGCATCGACGAGAGATCACGGACGTCGGCGACCACTGTCAGGACATCGTCACCGAGCGTGGCGGCGGTGGCGTCCAGCGCCGCCGCGTCGACGTCGGTCAGCACCAGCTTGGCGCCCTTGCGGTGCAACCGGCGGGCCACCTCGGCCCCGACCCCCGCAGCACCACCGGTGATGAAGACGACTTTTCCGTACACAGAAGACATGGTCGGAAAACTACCCCCACGGCGAAGTGACTAGAGGGTCACCCCGAGCAGCGCGTCGACCGTGTCGGCCACCAACCGCGGCGCAGCGGCGTCATGCCCCCCGTACTCGAGCGCGTCCGTCGACCAGCCATCAAGGGCGGCAAGGACTTTCGGGGTGTCGAGATCGTCGGCCAGGTAGCGGCGGACCCGGGCGAGCAGATCGGTGGCATCGGGCCCGGCGGGCAGTGCGGTGGCCGCCCGCCAGCGCTGTAACCGCACCTGAGCGGTGCTGAGGACCTCGGGGCTCCAGAAGCGGTCGGCGCGGTAGTGCCCGGCCATCAGACCGAGCCGGATGGCGCCCGGGTCGACGCCGTCGGCGCGCAGCTGCGACACCAGCACCAGGTTGCCGCGGCTCTTGCTCATCTTGTGGCCGTCCCAGCCGATCATGCCGCCGTGCACGTAGTGACGGGCGAAACGCCGCTCCCCCGTTACCGATTCGGCATGCGCGGCCGAGAACTCGTGGTGCGGGAAGGTCAGGTCGCTGCCACCGCCCTGGATGTCCAGGCCCGGCCCGACGCGGTTCAGCGCGATGGCGGCGCACTCGATGTGCCAGCCCGGCCGGCCCGCGCCGAACGGCGACGGCCAACTCGGCTCGCCGGGACGCTGCACCCGCCACAGCAGAGCGTCCAGCTGGCTGGCCTTGCCGGCGCGGTCGGGGTCGCCGCCGCGTTCGCCGAACAGCGCCAGCATGGTGTCGCGGTCGTAGCCCGACTCGTAGCCGAACTGGGTGGTGGCGTCGGCCCGGAAGTAGACGTCGGGGTACTGGGCGTCGTCGATTACGTACGCCGCGCCCGAGGCCAGCAGCTTCTCGACGAGCTCGACGACCTCGGCGACAGACTCGATGGCGCCGACGTAGTCGTGCGGCGGGAGCACCCGCAGCGCCGCCATGTCCTGCCGGAACAGCTCGGTCTCGCGGTCGCCGAGAGCGCGCCAGTCGATGCCGTCGCGGGCGGCCCGCTCGAACAGCGGGTCGTCGACATCGGTGACGTTCTGCACGTAGTGGACCTCGTGCCCGGCGTCGAGCCAGTACCGGTGCACCAGATCGAACGTCAGATAGGTGGCGGCGTGCCCGAGATGGGTGGCGTCGTACGGCGTGATACCGCAGACGTACATGGTGGCCTTCGGGCCTGCCGAGACCGGCCGGACCTGACGGTCGGCGGTGTCGTAGAGCCGGAGTTCGGGGCCGGCCTGTTTCGGCCGGCCCGGCAGGCTCGGGACGCTGGGCGCCAGCCACGATCGCATGACGTCGACTTTAGCCGTCGTCAACTCAGTGGAATGCCGCTGCCCGGCTTCGACTCCTGATAGCGCTGCGAAAGCTCTTGATACCGCCGTGCAATCCGCGCGATGCGATCGTGCAGGTCACCGCGGCGCGGTTCCGGCTGCGCATCGGCAAGTTCGCGAATCCCGTGCGCTGTCCAGAACGCGTTGGTCCGTCGATAGCCGCCCGGATCCAGACCGAACAGTTCTTTGAGGATTCGCAGATCATGCGGAATCGCGAAGCTGTCACGCGAATCCTCGTGGCTGAACAGATAGTAGTAATTGTCGAAGCCGGCCCAGGTGATCGCCGACATGCACAAGGTGCAGGGCTCGTGCGTGCTCAGAAACAGGAGGTCATGCGTCGCCGGGCGATCTGCGATCTCGTAGAACTGGTTGAGCGTATTGATCTCGCCGTGAAAGAGGGGGTTGCGCGTTTCCGCGTTGGTGCCCGCCAGCACCAACGACAGGTCCGCCTTACGCAGCAGCGCGGCCCCGAAGACCTTGTTGCCCGCGGCAACGCCCTGCGCGGTCAACGGAAGGATGTCGGACTCGATCACGTCGAGCAGTCTCGGGACGAGCTCCATTCGAGTACTCCTCATCGGTGGTTACGCCGGCCCGGTATCGTCCGCACGATGGGGCCGCCTGATCATCCCCGGGTCGCCGGGTTGTTGTTGGCCGCAGGCGCGGGCCGCCGGTTCGGCATGCCGAAAGCCTTGGTGCCCGGTGCAGTTGAGCGCGCCGTCGACGTGTTGTTCTCGGGTGGTTGTGCCTCTGTCGCCGTCGCGCTCGGCGCCGAATATGAGCGCGCCGCAGCGCTCGTGCCCGACACGGCGGCGATCGTCGAGGTTGCGGGATGGGAGGAAGGCGTCGCGGCGTCGTTGTGTGCGGGACTCGCGGCGATCGACGGCGAGGCCGCGCTGATTCATCTCGTGGATCTGCCGGACGTCGGTCCGGACGTCGTCTCGCGTCTGTGTGCCCTGGCCAGTCGGGACCGGCTTGCCAGGGCGACCTACTCGGGCACGCCCGGGCACCCCGTCCTGATCGGCCGCAGTCATTGGGACCGGATCCGCACCAGCGCCCGCGGCGACCACGGCGCGCGCGAATACCTGAACAGCGTTGGCGTGCTTCATGTTCCGTGCGAGGACCTGGCGACGGGAACAGATACCGACACACCCGCCCGCTGACGGACTTCGCCGTCGCGGTTCCCCAGTGGACGACCTGTTCCGCCTTCACGCAGGCTGATGATCTCCGCGATGACCGCGATGGCGATCTCTTCAGGAGTTCGTCCGCCCAGATCCAGCCCGATGGGAGAGGACAGCCGAGCCAATTGGCTGTCATCGATCCCCCGCTCGAGCAGCCGTGCCACCCGGTCGTCATGGGTTCTGCGCGAACCCATCGCGCCGACGAAGCCGATCTCGGGCAGCGCCAGGGCGACCTCCAGTAGCGGCACATCGAAGCGGTCGTCGTGCGTCAGCACGCAGATCGCGGTCCGCGCATCGATCAGCCCGGCACCGGCCTGTTGCCTGAGGTAGCGATCGGGCCAGTCCACGACGACCTCGTCGGCCATCGGGAACCGGTCCTTCGTGGCGAACACCGGTCGCGCATCGCACACCGTCACGCGGTAGCCGACGAATGCTGCCGCGTGCGCAACGGCGGCGACGAAGTCGGTTGCACCGAAGACGATCAGCCGCGGCCGGGGCGCCAGTACGCGCGCGAAGACGACGTCGCCGTCGGGGCCGGTCAGCGTGCGGCTGGTGGTCAACGAGTCGGCAGCGCGCACCACCGCGTCGTCCAGCGTGCCGACGCCGAGGCTGCCCTTCACCGACCGGTCGGCGATCGCCAGGTGTCCGCCGGGACCGCCACCTGACCGGGCCGGCTCGCCGGCGCTGATCAGCGTCGCCAGGACAGCGGTCTCACCCCGGTCGGCGGCTTTCACAGCGAACTCGAATTCGGTGGCATTCGACGGGCCGACGCGCTCGACGAAGACATCGATCGTTCCACCGCACAGCAGGCCGACAGCGAACACCGACTCATCGCCGGCGCCGTAGCTGACGAGCCTCGGCTCGCCCGAGGACAGCACCTCGAGAGCCACCTCGTACACCGCGCTCTCCACGCAACCGCCGCTGATGGAGCCGACGACGCTGCCGTCACCCGCCACGAGCATCGACGTACCCGGCCCGCGCGGCGTGGATCCACTGACGGCGACCACGGTGCACAACGCCACCGACTCCCCGAGCCCGATTCGGGTCAACAAATTCTCGATGACGTCCATGGTCAGTACTGCACCCGGTTGCTGTTGCCGATCCACGTCTCGAACGGCAGGAACGAGTGGTGCAAGCGGTGCTGCTGGACGGGGACCTCCCAGTGTTCCCGTGGCCTGTCGAACAATTCGTAGAACGCCCGGTCGTCGAATCCGCCGACTGCCGCGTCGTGGCGGTCCGCTGCGAACACGATCCGGTCGACCCTGGCCCACAGCGCCGCGGACAGGCACAGCGGGCAGGGTTCGCACGACGAGTAGAGCGTGTGGCCCGCCAGGCTGAAGCTCCCGACCTGCTGGCAGGCGGCGCGGATCGCCATCACCTCGGCGTGTGCGGTCGGATCAAGGTTCTGCGTCACCCGGTTCTGCCCGGTCGAAACCAGCTCACCGGCACCGACGACCACCGCACCGAACGGCCCGCCGCCGGCTTCGACATTGGCCGTCGCCAGGTCTATCGCGACGGTGAGCCACTTGGGATCAATGCCGGTGGAAACGTTCATCGTGGTGTTCCTTCCTGAGCCAGCCGCCAGACTCGATCCCTCGACATGGGGAGTTCGAATGGACGCACGCCGAGGGCGCGACGAATCGCGTTGGCAAGCGCGGGCGCCACGGGGTTGTACGGGGATTCGCTCATCGATTTCGCGCCGTAGGGACCGAGATCGTCGGCGGTCTCTGCGAACAGCACTTCCGTCGTCGGAATGTCTGCCATCTGGGGCACGCGGTACACACGGAACGTGGGTGTCGTCACCCGGCCCGCGTCGTCGATCATGATCTCTTCGTAGAGCGCAGAGCCGATGCCCTGGGCGACGCCGCCTTCCACCTGGCCCCGGCACTGGGCCGGGTTGACGACGACGCCGGCATCGGCGGCGTGCACCGACTGCAGAATCCTGACCGTCCCGGTCTCGGTGTTGACCGCGACGCGAAATCCCTGCACGTTGAACGCGATCGAACGCAGTTCACCCGTTTCGGCTCCGGTCGTCTGGAGGCCGTCGCCCACCCGATACTGCGCGGGCGCGGCCGCGATGATGTCGCCGAAGCGCACCAACCCGGTGGAGACCTGCACCCCGTGTTCACCCAGCGCACCGACTTCGCCGGTCAGCCGGAAGACGGTGTCCAGCATCAGTTCTCGCATGGCCGACGCCGCGGCGTACAACGCCTTGCCTGCAACGGTGGTCCCCGCGGATGCGAAGGCGCCCGTGTCGTAGTCAGCGGCATCGGTATCGCCGTTGCGCAGCGTGATGCGGTCCGGTGTGGTGGCCAGTGCGGTGGCGGCGATCTGTGTGTGGACCGTCGTGGTTCCGTTGCCGAATTCCACCGTCCCGATGCCGACTTCGTAGCCGCCGCTCGGAGTGAGCCGGACGTTGACCGAGGAGAAATGGCCCCGCGGAGCCAGCGTCGCGATGGCCGACAATGCGATGCCCTCCCCCGTCCGCCACTGGGCCCCCGCCGGGGCGGTCTCGCCATCGGCACCGGCCAGCGCCTGTTCGACCAGGTCGAGGCACTGGTCGAGTCCGTAACTGCCGTAGATCAGGTCCGGTTCGGGTTCGGGATGGGCGATCAGCAAGTCGTCGCCGTCGCGCACCATGTTGGTGCGGCGAATGGTGAAGGGATCGATGCCCAGCTGCAGAGCCAGCTCATCGAGAGCGCTCTCGATGGCGAAGATCACCTGACCGAGCCCGTATCCGCGGAACGCGCCCGACGGCGGATTGTTGGTGTAGACGGCCTCGGCGTCGACGCGCTTGACGGGGCATCGGTAGACGGACACCGACTCCGCACAGCCGTGGAACATGACGCCTGGCGAGTGATTTCCGTAGGCGCCGCCGTCGCTCAGCACGGCCAGCTTCATCGCGGTCAATGTGCCGTCGGAGCGGGCGCCGAGCGTGACGTCGACGCGCATGGGATGGCGATGGGCGGTCGCGGTGAGCTCGTCGGTCCGCGACATCTCGTACGCGACAGGCCGCCCGGTGCGCAGCACGGCGACCGCGACGAGGTCCTCGGTGAACATCTCCTGCTTGCCGCCGAAACCGCCCCCGACGCGCGCGGTGTACACGCGAAGCCGGTCCTCGGGCAGATCGAGCAGAAGGCACAGTTCCTTCCGAACGAGGAACGGAACCTGTGAGCTGGTGCGTAAGGTGAGCCGGCCGTCGTCGTCCAACCAGCCGATGGTGCCGTGGGTCTCCAGCTGCGCGTGCGTGACCCGCGCGGTCCGCCAGGTACCGCCGACCGTGACGTCGGAGTCCGCCAGGGCGTCGTCGACGTCACCGCCAAAGCCCTCGTGCATCGCCGCGATCACATTGCGCGACGCGTCGGCGACGCCGTCTTCGAGCGTCCGGTCCGGATGCAACAGCGGCGCGCCCGCCGACCGTGCCTCCTCCGGATCGAACACCGCGGGCAGCACCTCGTACTCGACCACGATGCGGCGGGCCGCGTCCTGCGCGGCCGCGAGCGTGTCGGCGACCACGGCGGCGACCCGTTGTCCGATGAAGCGGACGATCGGGTCGAACACGAGGGTGTCGTCGGGGTCGTCGGTCCGGATCTCGTGGCGCGCGGTGGAAAACCGCGGCGTCGCGACATTGAGATGCGTGAGGATCACTTCGACGCCGGGCACCTCCTCGGCGGCCTCGGTATCGATTGCCACGATCCGGGCGTGTGCATGGGGTGACCGCAGCACCGAAATGTGCAGCAGCCCAGGCACATCGATGTCGAATGTGTAGGGCTCGCACCCGGTGACGATCCGCCGGCCGGCGGGTGGCCGCAACGACTGTCCGATGGCCGGGCCGGCCGGGGCCACCCCGTCGCCACTGCCGGTGACCCCCGCCCGGATCGCCTCGCGAATGGGCCGGTAGCCGGTGCAACGACACAGGTTGCCCTTCATCCGCCGGTCGAGATCACCGAGGTCGTCGGGCTCGAGGGTGGACGCGGTGACGATCATCCCGGCGGTGCAGAAGCCGCACTGGAAGGCGAAGCTGTCGCAGAACGCACGCTGCATCGGATGCAGATCGTCGCCGTCGGCGAGCCCGGCAACCGTGGTGACCGCACGGCCGCCCATCCGGGCGGCGGGATAGATGCAGGAGTGCACCGGTACGCCGTCGAGAATGACCGCACACGCTCCGCAGTCGCCGGCGTCGCAGCCCTTCTTGACGTCGAGGTGTCCGGTTTCCCGGAGCAGGGTGCGCAGGCACTGCCCCGGACGCGCATCAACTTCGACGGTCGTGCCGTTGACACCGAATCTCATACGCACGCCATGGTGCGTCGCCGCCGGCCGGTGGTCATCGCGCGATTCGCAGGCGTCGGGCAGAGGCGATGGGATTCGCGTCGGCAACCAGGTCGTCGAATCGCCACGCCGCGATCCGCGAGATCTCACTGAGCGCCGCCATGTGCTCGACCTGCGGAGAATTGTCCAGTCGCCGCCAGCCGAGGGTCAGAATGTGTTCGCGACTTTCCAGATCCCGAAGGCAGATGATGAGGGGGAAGCCGAATTTCGCTTCGTAGGCAGCCGACAGCTCGCTGAATTCCTCGGCCTCCTCCTCGGTGAGACCGTCGAGGCCGAGGTAGGCCAGATCGACTTTCGACATGTTGTGTTCCTGTGTCTCGGACAGGCCCGGATACGCCTGCATCAGCTCCATCTGCTCGGCGGGTGTGGCCGCGAGCAGCGCGGTCTGGACGGCGCCACGCAGTGCGCGGGTGTCGGCGAACGGACGTTGCGCGAATGCGCGTTCAACCGGCCAGGCCAGGCCCTGATACAGGACCGAGAACGTCTTGACGAACTCCTCCTGCGTCATCTTGTTGACGGCATCGAGTCCGACTTCGCCGGTCCGTGGCGTGCCGGCGACCATCGGGCCGCGGTTCGGACCGATGTGGAAGAACACGATGTTCAGGACGATCGCGGCAATGGCGCCCAGCGTGATCCCGGAACCGCAGATGATCTGGGCCCAGGCGGGAAAGCTGAATTTCAGCAGCGGCTGGGCGGTGACGAGCATGCCCAGGCCGAGTGCGGTGCCGACGATCACCGCGTTGCGGTGATCGTTGAAATCGACTTTCGACAGGGTCTGGATGCCCACCACGGCCACCGTGGCGAACAGCGCCAGCGATGCCCCGCCCAGCACCGAGTGCGGGATCGCGGCCACGACGGCCGCGGCCTTCGGTAGGTAGCCCAGCACGATCATGATGACGCCCGCGGTGGCCACCACCCAGCGGCTCTTGACCTGCGTCAAGCGAACGAGCCCGACGTTCTCCGCGAAGCACGTGTACGGGAACGAGTTGAGGACGCCGCCGATCGTGGTCGCCATGCCGTCGGCGCGCAGCGCTCTGGCAATGTCGTTGGCGCCCACGCGTTTTCCCACGATCTCGGCCGTCGCGAAGACGTCACCCGTGGTTTCCACCGCGGTGATGATCATGACGACGATCATCGAGATGATCGCGGTGGCGCTGAATGTGGGCCAGCCGAAGTAGAACGGCGTGGTCACGCCGAGCCAGTGGGACGTACCTACGGCACTGAAATCGACATCCCCGAGCAGCGCGGCAACCGCGGTGCCGAGGACCAGCCCGGCCAGCACGGCGATCGTCGCGAGGAACCCGCGGAAGAGGCGCTGCATCACGATGATGATCAGCAGCGTGCCCGCGGCATACGCGAGATCCTTCAGTGCCACATCCGTTTTCATCGCCTCGGTGGTCGTGCCGCCGACGATGTCGTTGGCCGCGACGGGCAGGAGCGCGATCCCGATGATCGTGATGACCGATCCGGTGACGACCGGAGGGAAGAAGCGCAGCAGCTTCGAGAAGTACGGCGCCATGAAGAAGGTGAAGAGTCCGGCGACGATCACCGACCCGTACACCGACAGCAGGCCGGGGACCCCCGACAACCCGCCGGCTGTGCCGATCGCGATCATGGGGCTGACCGCCGCGAAGGTCACCCCCTGGATCAACGGGAGTTTGACGCCCACCTTCCAGAAGCCGACCGACTGGATGATCGTCGCGATGCCACACGTGAACAGGTCGGCATTGATGAGGTGGATCGTCTGCTCGGGCGACAGCTTCAGGGCGCCGGCGACGATGATCGGAACCAGCACCGCGCCGGCATAGAACGCCAGCACGTGCTGC
The DNA here is from genome assembly GCF_055384815.1 of Mycobacterium toneyamaense. Taxonomy (NCBI): domain Bacteria; kingdom Bacillati; phylum Actinomycetota; class Actinomycetes; order Mycobacteriales; family Mycobacteriaceae; genus Mycobacterium; species Mycobacterium toneyamaense. Next base: position 2,187,137 of record NZ_AP040333.1, on the reverse strand, counting down.
ATGCCGTACACCGCGAGCTTGGGAATCGGCAGCACCTCGTCGACGGGATGCACGGCCTTGCGCGCGACGTCGGCTCGGTCCGTCTCAATCGGCATGGCCCACCTCCAGGCGAGAAGAAATTACTGAGCGAATGTCCACGGCGAGAACCGCGCTGACGGCCCGGCGCCAGTCCGCAGACCCGAGCGGGTCCGTGTAATAGCCGGACGCGGCCAGGACGTCGGACCGGAGAGCTTCGGCGCCGGGCAGCTCCGGATAGCGAAAGACGGTGGGCGCGAGCGTCGCAGCCGTGACCGTGAAGACCGCCGACCCGTCGTCGTCGCGGCGGCCGCTGACGACGGCACCCGAGCGTCCGTACTCGGCCAGCGCGATGGTGTGCAGTGCCGCCCTGGAACGCAGCGCCCGTTCCGGCAGGTGCAGGGCCCGCAGCACCTCGCCGTGGGCCAGCGAGTTGGTCCCGTTGCCGGTGACCAGATCCGCGACCGGGTCCCATCGGGTCTGGCCGTCAGGAGTCCAGATCTCGGCCACGCCGTCGAGGGCGACGGCAAGCGACACCATCGACGCGGCCGCGAACGACCGGCAGATGTTGCCTCCGACGGTGGCGACGTTCCAGATCTTGAACGAGGCGAGCAACGCATTGGCGCAGTCGCCGAAGAGCTGCTGGGCGGGCCACTCGGCGCGGCGCGGGTAGCGCACGAGTTCGGCGATGGTGCAGGTGGCCGCGATGCGCAGTCCGTCGCCGGTGCGCTCGATCGGGCACCAGTCCATGGTCGTGAGGTCGACGACACCGGCGAGCTCGGCCTGCGGTTCGGAGAACGTCCACGTCCCGCCGGCGACGAAGGACTCGCCGTCGGCAAGGCGCAGGTCGTCGCGGGTGCGCGCGAATCGGTACCGGCTGACGGTGTGCAGGTCCATGGCTCAGCAGAAACCTGGAATCGTGGCCCACGCCTCCGGCGCCTGCTCCGCGCCTTCGCGGGTGATGGTGGCTTGGATCAAGCCGTACGGCCGGTCGGCGGCGTAGAAGACCTCGTTCGGGTTCTCCAGACCGAACGGGCTGAGGTCGACGACGAAGTGGTGCTTGTTGGGACATGACAACTTCACTTCGGCGACCACATCGAACTTCTCGAGGATCGCCTTGCCGATCTCGAACAGCGTCTGTTGCAACGCGAGTGAGTGGACGCCGGCGAACGTGGCGAGCACGACCTCGGTGATGGCCTCGTGCAGCGCGTTGAAGTCGAGGTCGGTGCCGTCGGTGTCAGTGCTGAGGTAGCGCCACCATGCGGTGATGGACGTGGCCATGATGCGGTCGTCGGTCTCGGCCAGCGTGGTGTATTTGTCGCGGGGGAAGCCGTGGAACTCCGATCCGGTCGACTTGAGCACGACGCAGTCCTTGATGCCGGACACCACCCACGTCGTGTCGCCGGCCATCTGGACGACCGTCGTCCGGACGAACTTGCCGGCCCGGACAAACGAGTGGTCGTGCGGCTCGCCGTCGACGACGATCCGTTCCCACGCGTATTCCTCTGCCTCCCAACGACCTCCGGTGACCCACTCGAAATCACCGACGAAGTGCCGGCCCAGGGCAATCAGGAAATCCTCGGGCGACTTCACGCCCACTTCTTTCGCGTAGGCGTACACGGTGTTCTTCTGCGTGTCGGTCGCGACGACGTGCGAGTTGTCACCCGCGTAGTGGCATGCGCTGAAATCGCCCCGCAGCTGCGAGGTGACGTTCAGATCGATGATGCGATGTACGGGGGTGTCCCGGACGATGCGCACGAGGCGGTTCTCCGCCTTGCCGTACTGATTCGACCCGAGGACGATGTCACCCACTGCCACGATTTCCCCTGACGCACGTTGAACGGCTTACCGCTGCAACGTACGTTTCAGTTTTTGTTGGGGCGTCACCATTTCGTTTCAACCGTGTGACGGTGTTTTCCGCTCCACAGACGGCCGAAATGGCCTGGACCTGGACGTAAACGGATCGTAACAATCTCGTCAGGGCGAATCTTTGCTGCAACGCTAGATTCAGTCCATGGATCTTCAGACCTTCAACTCTGCGTTGCCTGAGGAAGCCGAAGAGGTGCTGCGTCCCTGCGCCGATATTGCGTCCTGGCTCAGCGCGGTTGTCGCCGCGCGGCCTTTTGCGACCATCAGTGAACTCGAGTCGGCGGCCGCGCGCGCCGCAGCCGATTGGAGCGTCGACGACCTGGACCAGGCGCTGGCACAGCACCCGCGCATCGGCGAACGAGCCGACGGACCATCGGTCGAGTCCGGTCTCTCCCGCGGCGAACAGCCGGCCATGCCCGACGGGCTGGCAGCAACGATGGCCAGGGCCAACGCGGACTATGAGGCGAAGTTCGGGCGCATCTTCCTCATCCGCGCGAAGGGTCGCAGTGCCGCGGACATCTATGACGCCCTGCGATATCGGCTGTCGCTGGAACCCGAGGAGGAAGCCGCCATCGCCATCGGCCAGCTCCGGGAGATCGCACTGCTCCGCTTGGCAGAAAGGGTGACGCCATGACATCGCCGGCCGCGCAGACGTCCCTGTCCACTCATGTGCTCGACGCCGCCCGCGGGAAACCCGCCGCGGCTCTCGAGGTCGTCCTGAGCCGAATGAACGAGCAGGTGGCGACCGCACACACCGACGACGACGGCCGAATTCGTTGGGAAGTCCCACTGAATCCCGGTGACTACCTACTGCATTTCGCGACGGGCGCCTGGTTCGCCGGTGCCGATCGGGAGACGTTCTACCCCGCCGTCGACGTACACGTCACAATCGGAGCGGGCCACACGCACGTCGCGCTGTTGCTCAGCCCGTTCGCGTACACCACGTACCGGGGCAGCTGATGCGCGCGGACCAGCCGGACTCGCTGGAGGCGAGAATCGCGAACTGCTATGCGTCGCTGAGCCCACAGGAACGCCGCGCTGCCGATGTGCTGCTCGCGCACGCTGGTGATGCCGGTACCTATCGCGCCAGCGAACTCGCCACCATGGCCGACGTCTCGAAGGCGACGTTCTCCCGGCTGGTACGCGCCCTGGAATTCACCAACTTCGATGCCATGCGTGAGCACCTACGCGCCCTGCGCCGATCGGGTGTGCCCCTCGCCATCGAGAGGACGCCCGATGTCAGCGCGATCATCTCGCAGGACATCGCGAACCTGCACGCCATGCACGCGCTGCTGGATGAGGCGGTGGTCGAGGCCATCGCAGAGAAGATCGCCGCCTCCCGTCGCATCGCCATCTGCGGCTATCGGAGCAGCCTGGCCGCGGCAACGCTGCTGAGGCTGAACCTCGCGCAGATCCGGCCCGACACCTGGCTGGCGCCCAGTTCGGGTCAGTCCGTCGCCGAGGACATCGCGGACTTCGATGGGCGGGACCTCGTCATCGCGATGTCGTTCCGGCGCCATGGCCGATGGGCAAAAGAACTCGTCGACTGGGCGTCCGACTCGCGAATTCCGTTGGCGCTCTTCGCCGATGACCAACTGCGTGCGCTCGCGGCACGCGCCACCTGGTGGCTCGAATGCCCGAACGTCTCCCCCGGCGCGTTCGACAGTCACGCGGCGGCGATGAGCCTCGTTGCCGTCCTGTCCGACCGCGTCCTGGCCCTCACGCCCGACGGCGCACAGCGCATCGACCGCGTCAACTCGGTCCACGAGACACTTGGCGCACCGCCTCGAGCAACGAATCGGCGAACTCCGGGCGGCACATGACGAAGTCCGGCAGGTACGGATCGGGCCGGTTGTACCGCAGCGGCGAGCCGTCGAGACGCGACGCGAACAGCCCGGCCGCCTGCACCACGCCGGCCGGTGCCGCCGAGTCCCATTCCCACTGCCCGCCGGCGTGCACGTAGGCGTCGACGTCGCCGCGCACCACGGCCATCGCCTTGGCGCCGGCCGAGCCGATGCCGACGAGCTCCATGTCGAGAACATCGCGCAGCCACCACACGACGGCCGGCGGCCGGTAGGTACTGGTGGCAACGCGGATGGGGCCGGGACGACGCGGTGGCGGTCCGGTCACGGTGTCGGTGCGATGCACCTCGCCGTGCGCCGGTAGCGCGACGGCCGCGTCGGTGATGGACCCGTCCGGGCTGCCGTCGCGCTGCCACAGCGCGATGTGGACGGCCCAGTCCGGCCGCCCGCGCCCGAACTCGCGGGTGCCGTCGACCGGGTCGACGATCCACACCCGGTCCGAGCGCAGGCGCACCAGATCGTCGGCGGCCTCCTCCGACAGGATGGCGTCGTCGGGGCGGGCCGTGCGCAGCCGATCGAGAATCAGCGTGTTGGCGTGCCGGTCGCCGGCCGCGCCGAGGGTGTACGGATCGTGGGAGCCGAGCCGGTCGCGCACCGACAGCAGGAATTCCCCGGCCTCCTGCGCGACCTCGGCGGCCAGTGCGACATCGGTCTGCGCCCTGCCACTGTCCGCCATGCCCATGAGTATCGCCGAGGGCAACGTCACAGCCGAAATCGCCCATTCACAGGCACGTTGCAGGCTGCTGGCAGGTCCTGCCGAAATAGGCCTCATAGCATTTCGGACAACTATTTACCGGGTAGTCAGCAAGGAGGACGTCATGAAGGTGGCGAAGACATTCGGATTCGTGGGCATCGCCGCAGCAGTGACGATGGGCGTACTCGGCGTGACCAACGCACCTGCGCCGGACAACACTCCCGTCGCCTCGTCGGGCCACGGCTCGACCACCGGCGAGTACAACCAGCCGACGGTCGCCGGCATCAACATGGGCTCCACGGAGACGCCGACGACGCCCAGCAGCGTCGAGCCCGTCACCGTCGCTTCCCCGCCGGTGAAGGCCAAGCCGTACTCCGGCTGAGCCGACCACGGGCACGTGAAAGGGCTCCGGGAGATTCCCGGAGCCCTTTCACGTTGGGGCACAGCCTAACTCGGGGTGGCTCCCGGCGCGCGGACCACCATGGGCACGGCCGGGAAGTATGACGCCATCTCCGACCGCGACCGGCGCAGCGCCGCGGTGCCGTAGCCACGGTGGCGGTACTCGGGGTGGACCCAGATCCGGACGTTGACCTCACCGCCGACCAGTTCACCGAACACCATGCCGACCTTGGCACCGTCTTCCTCGGCGACGAACCACACCGCTTCCTCGGCATTGACGCGGGCGAGCGCGGCCTTGATCTCGTCGTCCAGGTCGCCGGCGGCGCGGCCCGAGCCGTCACCGGAAGCGCCGACATCGGCGGTGCGGGTGGCGAAGATGTCGCGGTCGTCGGCACCGGAGAAGGGACGCAGCGACAGGTTGTCCCCGAAGCTGGCGGGGCGGTCCTTCACCGTGAAGGACAGCTGGCTGTTCAGATCTTCGAGCTCGTCGGCGATGCGCTTGCGGGCGTCCTTGGTCAGCAGATCGAAGGACATCGCCATGACCTGCTCGCCGCCGGCATGCGAGGTGCCCAGCAGCTTGGCGATGGCTTCAACGGCGGCGGCCTTGTTGTCGGCTTCGACGATGACGTCGAGCACCTCGTGCCGGCGGTCCAGCGCTTTCTGGAGGGCATCGGTGATCTCGCGGCGGGCTGCGGCCTTGTCGTGGTCGGTCATGCCGACGAGCCTAGAGCACTACCGATCGGTAGGGCTGCCGAAATCACTACGCAAATCGCTACCTGTGTGCAAACTGCGATCAAAAGGCCGGCCACGGGATCGGCCGGTGCCGATCCGGGCTGGGCATGACCGGATTGTCAAGCAGCCCAACAACTCTCGCTTGCAGCGCGGCGATCTCATGCCGGGTGAGGTGCGGAGCCAGCGTCGCGGCGAGGCCGTCGCGCAGGGCGTCCCGCAATGCGGCCACCGCACCGAGCACGTCGTCGTCGATCGGTTTTCCGGCCCAGCCCCACAGCACCGTCCGCAGCTTGTCCTCGACATGCAGGGTCACGCCGTGGTCGACGCCGTACACCTGGCCGTCGGCGCCGGCCAGCACGTGGCCGCCCTTGCGGTCGGCGTTGTTGATCAGCACGTCGAACACCGCCAGCCGGTGCAATCGGGCGTCGTCGGCGTGCACCAGCACCACTTCGTCGCCCTTGTGGTCGTAGGCCCGCAGGATCGGCAGGTAGCCGGCCGGTACGTGGCCGGCCGGCACGAGGTCGACGAGGTCCGGGCCGGGCGGGGGTTCGGTTTCACTGAGCGCGTCACCGGGTTGGTCGACCCAGCGCTGCACCATGCCCGGGCCGGCCGGGCCGTCACGAATGATGGTGTGCGGCACCAGATTCCAGCCAAGCGCGGCCGACACCAGGTAGGCCGCCAGCTCCCGTCCGGCCAGGGTGCCGTCGGGGAAATCCCACAGCGGCGCGTCGCCCGAGATGGGCTTGTACACGCAATGCAGCAGGGCGCCGTCGAGCTCGGCTTCACACAGGAACGTCGCGTTGCTCGCCGACCTGATGCGCCCGAGCGCCGTCAGCTCACCGCGTTGCAGAACCTGTTCAGCGTCAGGAGACGTCATCCGGCTCATCACCGTCGGCATCGAGCACGCCACGCCGATATCCGTTGGTGCGCACGCAGATATGGCCCTCGGGGTCGAGAGGTTCCTCGCACAGCGGGCACGGCGGCCGGCCGGCGGAGATGACGCGGTTCGACCGGTTCGCGAAGTCCCGGGCCGACTGCGGGCTCAGGAACACCCGCACGGCGTCGGGACCTTCCTCGGCGTCGTCGAGCACCACGGACGCGTCGAACTCCGAGTCGGTGACGGCCAGCAGTTCCACCACCACGGTCTGCGCTTCGGAGTCCCAACCGAGGCCCATGGTGCCCACCCGGAATTCGGCGTCCACGGGCATGACGAGCGGGTTGAGGTCGGTCACCTCGCCGGTGTCGGGCGGGATCGGCGTGCCGAACCGGCGGTTGATCTCGACCAGCAGCGCGGAGATGCGTTCGGCCAGGACCGCGACTTGCTGCTTCTCCAGCATGACCGAGACGACCCGCTGCTCGTGCACGGCCTGCAGGTAGAACGTCCGGTTACCAGGCTGCCCAACGGTCCCGGCCACGAAGCGGTCGGGAGATCGGAAGACGTGAATTGCGCGAGCCATGGCACCTTTCAAAATACCGGTTCACCGGTCTAATCGGTCGAGCCGCCGACGGTTGCGTCGTGTGTCGGGACAGCATCATCGGGCTTGCCGGCCGCGTCGGATTTGGGCTCCTCGGGCTGCGAACGCAGCGACGAGCTGAGATCCGTGCCGGTGTGGTTGACGTGCAGGACGAACGGGCGGTGCGGCGTGTAGCGGATGACGCTCATCGAGGCCGGGTCGGCGACGATCCGCTGGAAGCCGTCGAGGTGCACGCCGAGCGCGTCGGCCAGCACCGCCTTGATGACGTCGCCGTGCGTGCAGGCGATCCACAGCGTGTCGCCGTCGTGCTCCTGTGCCAGCGCCCGGTCGATCTCGCGGACGGCGGCGACGGCGCGGGACTGCACCTGCGCCAGCCCCTCGCCGTCGGGGAACACCGCGGCGCTGGGCTGCTGCTGGATGACAGGCCACAGCGGCTCTTTGACCAGTTCGGCGATCTTGCGGCCGGTCCAGCCGCCGTAGTCGACCTCGGTCAGCCGGTCGTCGACGCGCGGTTCGAGGCCGAGCGCCGCGGCCAGCGGGGCGACGGTGTTCTGGCAACGCAGCAGCGGCGAGCGGACGATGGCCTTGACCGGTAGTTCGCCGATTCTGGCGACGACACCCTCGGCCTGGGCACGTCCCTTGTCGTCGAGGTCGACGCCCTCGGACCGGCCGGCCAGGGTGTGCGCGGTGTTGGACGTCGAGCGCCCGTGCCGCAGCAGGATGACGGTCATCTGGCTCCCTCGAGTGTCACTGTGCGGCCACCACCCCGGTACTGAGCAGCGCCAGCACCGTCACGCCGAGCACGACGCGGTAACCGACGAACCAGTACATGCTGTGCCGCACCAGGAATTTCAGGAACCAGGACACCGCGGCGTAGCCGACCACGAACGCGATCGCGATGGCGACGGCCAGCTGGGCTCCCGTGGCGCTCATGCCCTCGGTGACGGGCTTGAAGGCGTCGGGCAGCGAGAACAGCCCGGAGGCCAGCACCGCCGGGATGGCGAGCAGGAAGCCGAAGCGCGCCGCCAGCTCACGGTTCATGCCGAGGAACAGGCCGGCACTGATCGTCGCGCCGGACCGCGACACCCCCGGCACCAGCGCCAGGCACTGTGCCAGACCGACGATGACGCTGTCCTTCCACGTCAGCTGCTCGACGTCGCGGGTCTGCTTGCCGACGTACTCGGCGAGGGCGATCACCGCGGAGAAGACGATCATCGCGGTGGCGACGACCCACAGATTGCGGGCGCCGGAACGGATCTGGTCCTTGAACAGCAGTCCCATCACACATATCGGGATGGTGCCGATGATGACCCACCAGCCCAGCCAGTAGTCGGCGGTACGGCGGGCGGCGTCGGTCAGACCGCCGAACCAGGCGGTGAGGATGCGCCAGATGTCCTTGGCGAAATAGATCAGCACCGCGGCTTCGGTGCCGAGCTGGGTGACGGCGGTGAACGACGCGCCGGCGTCACCGGCGAAGAAGAGCCGGGAGGCGATGGCCAGATGGCCCGACGACGACACGGGCAGAAATTCGGTGAGCCCCTGGAGGACGGCCAGCACGATCGTCTGCCACCAGCTCATGGCTGCCACGTCAGTCACGCCGACGACCGTACCGTGAGCGGCGGACTGAGGCGTTAGTGGTTGCGCTGCACCGGTTGTGCGTCGGCGACGGCGTCACGGACAGCGGCGGCCAGACTGCGCTCGTCGTGCACGTCGACGTGCGCCAGGCTTCGCGAGGACACCGCGACGACGTCCTCTTCCTGCGGCACCGGACCCGACAAACGGGGGCGGTAGATCTCCACAATCAGCACGCGCTTGTCGTCCAGGCGAAAGGAAAAACTCCGGCCGTCGCCGACTTGGCCAAACCCGCTGGCCCGTAGACCTGTCGAAAGGTCTTCGATAGCAAAATTACCGTTGGCCAGATCGCCGTCGGTGGCAATGCTCATGTCTCCGACCATACCCCTCCGGTACGTGACGTACCCGCCGGAAGCCGATAATTGACGCCAATATATTTGCCTAAACTGGCAATTAGGGTCCCCCCGCCGTTCACCGAACCGAAAGACAGCCTGTGTCAATGGATCACCATCCCATTTATTGTCGGCTGCGTGAATATGGGGTGAACGTAACAAGATTCGCGACAGCTGCGCTGGCCATCGGCGCGCTGGCGGCCTGCTCGTCGCATCCGGCCGAGACCCCGCCACCCACCATCTCCCCCGCCCACGCCGCGGTGTCGCCCGCGGTCACGGGCGCCCCGGACGGCGTCGTCCATCTCCTTCCCGGGGCGGGCACCGGTGCGAGCTTCGACGCGGCGACGTCATCGCTGGTGGTACTCGGCACCGACGGCACCGGCCGTCCGGTGGTGACGGTCCCCGGGACCCCGCCGGTGGTGCTGCCGACGGCCGCCACGGGAGTGACGGGCGACGGCGCGGGCACGGCGTTTCTGTCCACCCGCGGCGGCTACCTGCGGTTCGACATCGGCAAGCGCGCGGTGCAAGCGGTCACGGTGGACGGCCAGGCGGGCACCGACTTCACCTCGATCGCCCGGCGGGCCGACGGGAAACTCGCGCTGGGAACGGCCGACGGCGCGGTCCTGATCGTCGACGGCAGCGCCGTGCGGTCCCGGATGAAAGCCTTCGCCCGCGTGGACGGGCTTGCCGCGCAAGGCAATACCGTCGTGGTCCTGGACCGCGGGCAGACGTCGGTGACCGAGGTGAACGCCGACGGCACCGACGTCGCCCAGGCCCTGCGCGCCGGTGAGGGCGCCACCACACTGGCCGCCGACCCCGCCGGTCGGGTGCTGGTGGCCGACACCCGCGGCGACGGCCTGCTGGTCTTCGGGACGACGCCGCTCATGCTGCGCCAGCAGGCGCCGGTGCGGGGCGCGCCGTACGGCATCGTCGGATCGTCGAAACTCGCCTGGGTTTCACAGACCGCGACAAACAGCGTGGTTGGTTACGATCTTTCGACTGGTATCCCCGTCGAGAAAGTCCGATATCGCACCGTGCAGCAGCCCGACGTCCTGTCCTTCGACGATCGCACCGGCACCTTGTTCGTGGTGTCGGGGTCGGGCGCCGGGGTCCAGGTGATCGCGAACGCCGCCGCGGGGCCGGGGTCGGGCGGCCACTGATGCAGCGGGGGCGGATGCCGGCAGCGTGGGCGGAGGACCTGTCCGACGACTACGAATGGATTCCGCTCCGGTTGCCCCCGGAGGTGACCAGGCTGACGGCATCCACCCGGTTGTCGATCGAGGCCGAATATCGCGGGTGGGAACTGACCCGGGTGCGCCTCTACACCGACGGTTCGCGCCGGGTGCTGCTGCGCCGCCGCAAGATCAGGGCGGGCGAAGCTCCGGAACAGCTGCCCGATAGGTTGGCGCCCGAGCAGCCGTCGATGTGAGGAGCCGTTGATGTATCGCGCCCTGCGCTGGGTGATGTTCCGTGTCCCGCCGGAACGGATTCACACCTGGGTGTTCGCGCTGCTGCGCATCGCGACCGGGACGGCCGTCAGCCGCCGGTTGCTGGCCAAGTGGCTCGCCCCGTCGGACCCGGTGCTGGAGACGACGGTGTTCGGCGTGACGTTCCCGGGGCCCGTGGGCCTGGCGGCCGGCTTCGACAAGAACGGCAGCGGCATCAACGCCTGGGGCCCACTGGGTTTCGGCTACGCCGAGGTGGGCACCGTGACGGCGCAGGCGCAGCCGGGTAATCCGGCACCGCGGCTGTTTCGGCTGCCCGAGGACCGCGCCCTGCTGAACCGCATGGGCTTCAACAACCACGGGGCCGGCGAGCTCGCCATCAAGCTGACCCGCAGCCAGTCCACCGTGCCGATCGGCGTGAACATCGGCAAGACCAAGGTCACCCCGCCCGAACACGCCGTGGACGACTACGCCGAGAGCGCCCGGCTGTGCGGCCCGCTGGCCGACTTCGTCGTGGTGAACGTCAGCTCGCCGAACACGCCCGGGCTGCGTGACCTGCAGGCCGTGGCGTCGCTGCGGCCCATCCTGGCCGCCGTGCGCGCCGAGACCACCAAGCCCGTGCTGGTGAAGATCGCGCCTGACCTGTCGGACGACGACGTCGACGAAATCGCCGACCTGGCCGTCGAACTGGGGCTGGCGGGCATCGTCGCGACCAACACCACGATCTCCCGCGAGGGGCTGCTGACGCCCGGCGTCGCCGAGCTGGGCGCGGGCGGCGTGTCCGGCGCCCCGGTGGCCGCGCGGTCGCTCGAGATCCTGCGGCGGCTGCACAAGCGCGTCGGCGATCAGCTGGTGCTGATCAGCGTCGGCGGCATCGAGACCGCCGACGACGCCTGGGAGCGCATCATTGCCGGTGCCTCACTGGTGCAGGGCTACACCGGATTCATCTACGGCGGCGGCCTGTGGGCCAAGCACATTCACGACGGCGTGGCCGCGAAGTTGAAGGCCGGTGGCTTCGCGTCGCTGGCCGATGCGGTGGGTTCGGGCGCCTAGCTCGGCCTAGTAGATCTCCGTCGGCGTGACGCCGAGCTCGTGCAGGGTGTGCTGTACGTGCTCGCGGAGAACGGCTTTGGTGTTCTCCGCCCCGACCTGGTAACCCACGATGCCGATGGTGACCTTGCCGTTGTGGCGCAGCGCCGTCACCACCAACAGACCGCCGGGCTGCTCGATGTCGCGTTTCTTGACGTTCTGCTCGACGCCCCAGCAGATCACGTAATCGGCCTGGCGGACCCCGTCGATGCGGCCGACCAGGTCGGGCACGTCGCCCACATTCGAACAGGTGACAGGCAGCTCGCCGAGCACCATGGCCGCAGTGTGGCGGACCGCCCGCCGCGGGATGAACGGCGTCAGCGGCAGCAGTTGGAAAGACTCGTCCGGCTGGTCTCTGGCGGTGCGCAGCGCGGTCCGGATCGACCCACGCAGCTCGGTGAGATCGGTGGTGGCCGACTCGGGATCGACGGTGAACGTCGTGAAGGTCATCGCGTTGGCCCGGGTGTCCTCGAGCGAGGTGCGGTCGTTGATGGCGACCATCAGCGAGATGGCGCCGTCCCGCGCGCGCTGGCGACCCATCCGGACGCCCAGGCGGGTGGCGAACGCCGCGACCAGTGAATGGCCATTGCCGCCGAGCTCTGCTGCACGCGCGTCGAAGTGATCGAGGTCGATGATGGCGGACGCGAACGGCACGTGCACGAGTTCGTCACCGGAGGCAGACCCTCCTGTCGAGGGCGTCGCCGTCATCTCACTGCGCCGCTCTCGGGCCAGTTTGGCTGCGACCTTGACCGTCCGGCGGACCTCAGGCAGGTCCCTGAAGGTCTGGCGCAGGTCGGAACGGATCGCCTGCAGTCGGGTCCGGGACCGCGGCCGCTCGTAGCCGAGGTCGCGCTCGTTTCCCAGGACCGCGTCCATGAACGCGACGACCGAGCCGCTGCCGTCGATCAGACAATGCGAGAGCACTATCGCGACCGCCGTCGAGCCATCGGTGAAAGGCTGCACCCCCAGGTGCCAGCCCGGCCCGCGCTCGGGATCGATCGGGATCTGGGCGCGCTCCTCCAGCCAGTCGCTCAGTCCTGAACGTGGACAAGGAGTTTCGGCGACGTCGACCGGTCGCGGCGCGCCTGACGCGGCCACCCAACGATGGCGGCCGAACGGCAGTGGGGAGCGCTCGATGTACCGCGCCACCATCCCCTTGCCGAAGTTCTCGTTGAACCGGCGCAACCCGTCGAGGTCCACCGGCCCCTCGTAGAACCACAGCGCCATGCCGACCTGGACCCGGCCATTGGCCCGGTACGACAGGAATGTGGCCTGGTCGATGTAGTCGAGGCGGTCCTGATCCGTCGGTGTCGAGTGCTTGCTCACCGGGGTAGGTGTGGACAAAGCCGATGGCCCCCTCGCGTCGGTAGGCCGGCGGGCGTCGCTGCCGCCGGCCTCGGTCCGATAGTAGGTCGGGTGATGGGTGGTCGCGACTCGGCGCGAGCGGCCTATTTCTGCTCGTAGGTGCCGTGGATGACGGCCCGCGCGATGGCCTGCATGAACAGGTTGAAGCCCAGGAACGCCGGGGTGGCGTCCTCGGGGATGTCGAGCTTCTCGACGGGCAGCGCGTGCACGGCGATGTAGTACCGGTGCGGGCCGTGGCCGGCCGGCGGGGCGGCGCCCAGGAAGCGCTTGAGGCTGGCGTCATTGGTCAAGGTGATGGCGCCGCCGGGCAGCGCGTCGCCGTTGCCGGCGTCGGCGGGCAGCTCGGTGACGTCGGCCGGCAGGTTGGCGACGGCCCAGTGCCAGAAGCCCGACGCGGTTGGGGCGTCGGGGTCGTACACGGTGACGGCGAAGCTGCGGGTCTCGGCCGGGAAGCCCGACCAGCTCAGCTGCGGCGAGACGTCTTCTCCCCCGGCGCCGAAGATGCCACTGACCTGAGCGTTGGCCAGCGGGCCGCCGTCGGTCAGCGACGTCGAGGTGAGGGTGAAGGTCGGTAGCTGCGGCAGGTTGTCATACGGCGAAGCGGTCATGATGAGAGTCCTTTCGATGGCGGGCAGAGCTGTCAGCAGTGCGTCAGGAAGTGTTCGAGGACCTTGGCGCCGAACTGTAGTGCGTCCACGGGTACCCGTTCGTCGACCCCGTGGAACAACGCGGCGAAATCCAGCTCGGGCGGCAGCCGCAGCGGCGCGAAGCCGAAGCACCGGATGCCCAGGCGGACAAACGCTTTCGCGTCGGTGCCGCCCGACATCATGTAGGGCACCGTGCGGGCGTCGGGGTCGACGGCCAGGATCGCGGCGTTCATCGCGTCGACGAGGTCGCCGTCGAAGGTGGTCTCCACGCTCGGCAGGTCCCGCTCCCACGTGCGGGTGATGTTGGGGCCGAGCAGCGCGTCGAGTTCGCGCTCGAAGGCCTCCTTGCGGCCCGGCAGCACGCGGCAGTCGACCATGGCCTCGGCCGTCGCCGGAATGACGTTGGCCTTGTAGCCGGCCTTGAGCATGGTGGGGTTCGCGGTGTCCCTCAAGGTGGCGCCCACGATGCGCGCGATGCCGCCCAGCTTGGCGATGGAACCTTCCAGGTCCGGCGAGGTCGGGTCGAGGTCGTAGCCAGTCTCTTCGGACACCGCGGTCAGGAACTGCTCGACCGACTCACTGAGCACCAGCGGGAACTGGTGCCGGCCCAGTTTGGCGACGGCTTCGGCGATCTCGGTGACGGCGTTGTCGTCGTGCACCATCGAGCCGTGCCCGGCCCGGCCGCGCGCCGTCAGCCGCATCCAGGACAGGCCCTTCTCGGCCGTCTCGATGAGGTACAGGCGACGTTCGCCGCCCTCCTTGGTCGGGACCGTCAACGAGAACCCGCCGACCTCGCCGATGGCCTCGGTGATGCCGTCGAACAGGTCGGGCCGGTGGTCGACGAGCCATTGGCAGCCGTAGGTGCCGCCGTGCTCTTCGTCGGACACGAAGGCGAAGACGAGGTCGCGGGGCGGGGTGATTCCGGCGCGCTTCAGATGCCGTGCGACGGCGATCATCATGCCGCACATGTCTTTCATGTCGACCGCGCCGCGGCCCCACACGTAGCCGTCTTTCACCGCACCGGAGAACGGGTGGACGCTCCAGTCGGCGGGCTCGGCGGGGACGACGTCGAGGTGACCGTGGATCAGCAGGGCGCCGCGGCTCGGATCGGCGCCGGGCAGCCGCGTGAACACGTTGCCGCGGCCGGGCGCCGTCTCGACATACTCGGTTTCGTACCCCACCTCTTCGAGCTGAGCGGCCACCCAACGAGCACATTCGGCCTCGCCTTTTGTGGTCTCCGGCTCGCCGGTATTGGACGTATCGAACCGGATAAGAGAGCTGACGAGGTCGACAACCTCATCCTCGGGCGCAGTCACAGTCACATTCGTACCACCCTCGGTTTTGGACTGGGCACCTCGATCCGTTAGCCTAAGCTGCCCGGCCAGACGGCAGGGCAGGTCCGAGTGGCGGAATGGCAGACGCGCTAGCTTGAGGTGCTAGTGCCCTATTAACGGGCGTGGGGGTTCAAGTCCCCCCTCGGACACAGTTTTTTAGCTATATACAGCAAATACGCTCTACAACTTGTTTTATGCATTTGCCGTATGGTTAACGCTTGCGACTAATGCCCTCGAATCCGTGTCGCAGATGGCCGAGTCGCCTTCTCGACACCCCCTCGGACACGGCCGGCAACACGGCTGAATCCAGCGGTCGCTGCGACCTGATTACCCACGCAAGGTCATCATGGGCGCCTCGTTGACACTCGTGTCGACCTGGCCTTATAGCGAAACGCACCCTCACCGGCGATGATGCCCGCCGCGAAGCACGGTCACAAAGCGAAACAATCCGCATACACGTACTATTAACTGTAAACAGTTTGTATGCGATCGGAGGTGTCAACGGCCATGGAAGCACTAACCCCACGCACCGCACAGAAGGTCGGATTGTCGCGCGGCGCCTTCTACAGGGACGCACGCGAAGGCCGCCTCGACCGCATCGCACGAGGCATATACCTTCCCGCCGAGGCCCCAGCGATGGACTGGGATCTGATCGAAGCCTCAACGCGCCGACCTGACGCGACCATCTGCTTGACCTCCGCGCTGGCCCACTACGACCTCACCGACGAGATACCCGCCACCGTGGACGTCGCGATCCCGCGCGGATCCCGGACACCGGCTGGCCGCGCTGCCATCACCTGGCATCACTTCGATGCGGCCACATTCGACATCGGACGCGACCAGATGAC
Organism: Mycobacterium toneyamaense; assembly: GCF_055384815.1. Classification (NCBI taxonomy): domain Bacteria; kingdom Bacillati; phylum Actinomycetota; class Actinomycetes; order Mycobacteriales; family Mycobacteriaceae; genus Mycobacterium; species Mycobacterium toneyamaense. The sequence goes on along the minus strand of NZ_AP040333.1, from coordinate 2,171,399 downwards.
GATCCCCGGCTCGAATCAAACGATCGGGATCTACTCCCCTGAACGTTGCATCGCCGATACGTTCCGCCTGCGTGGCTCTGTCGGCTACGAGCTCGCTCGTGATGCGCTGCGGCAGTGGCTGCGCGCAGGCGGCAAACCGGCACTGCTCATGGACATCGCCGCGCGCCTGCCTCGCGCGAAAACCCCTGTCCTGCAAGCACTAGAGATGTTGACGTGAGCCGCGGCGACGAGGTGTTCCGCCACATCCAGGGCACCGCACGGGCCGCCGCAGCACAGAGCGGAGCCGGTGCACCGACACAGGAATACCTGATACGGCACGTACTCGAATCGTTTCTGGATCGCCTAACCCGAACAACTCACGCCAAGGATTTTGTACTCAAAGGCGGAATCTTGTTGGCCGCCTATGGAGTTCGGCGTCCCACCAAAGACGCCGACGCCAATGCGATCAGTGCCGATGTCGATGCCGAGCACCTCATACAGGTGGTTCGTGACGTCGCCACAGTCGCCACAGATGACGGACTGCAGTTCGATCTCGCCACGATCGCCGTCCAGGAGATCCGTGAACAGTCAGAGTATCCCGGTCTGCGCGTACGAATCGCCGTAACCGTTGGGCCGTGGAAAGGGGTAGCGGCGTGGGACGTGTCCACTGGTGATCCGATCGTCCCGCCGCCACGGCACGTGACCATCGATCGGATCCTCGGCGAACCGATCACCCTCCTGGGATATGCACCGGAAACGACGATCGCCGAAAAGGGCGTGACCATCCTCGAACGCGGAATCACCAGTACCCGCTGGCGTGATTACGTCGACATCGTGCAACTCGCTCGCGCCGGCATCGATTCGGACGAACTGCTCCGCTCAGCGCGGGCGGTCGCCGTCTATCGCGGAGTAAATCTGGAACCCGTCGCACCGCGACTAGCCGGTTACGGCGCTGCCGCACAAGCGAAATGGGCGGCATGGCGACGCAAGGAACACCTCGAATCAGCTTGTGAACAAAACCTCGACGACCAAATCGCTCTCGTTGCCGCCCACCTCGATCCAGTCTTTCGCCACGGATCCGAGTGAAACACCGGCATCTACCGGCGCGAGACCGGGTCCGTACCCAGCGGAGGGATATCAATGAAGATCACTGGCGGCTGTGAACGATTTCCCGGCGAGTTGGATGAACTGCGAGCTGACAACGCGCGCCTACGGCACTTACTTGAATTGACCGAGGAACAGGCCCGCGCCGCCCGCAGCGACCAGGCCACCCTAACCGGTGCCCCGACGCCACCTGTCTGCATGGAGTCCAGCCCCGCTGACAAGGTCAGGTTCTATTTCGACCTATTCCGTTGCCGCACAGATGTTTACGCTCAGCGGTGGGAGAACCGCAAAGACGGCCGATCAGGTTGGATGCCGGCGATCGAAGGCTATTGGCGCAAAGGTATGAACCGTGCCGATGCCCCCTATCTGACGTTGACCCCTGAGGTAGTGAGCTCGCATCTCCGCGGGGACGTCCACATCGGTCTGTATCCGCTGGGTGATGACGACACATGCTGGTGGGTCGCGGCGGACTTCGACAAAGAAGCGGCCATGCTCGACGCCCTCGCCTACCTGAAAGCCGCTCGCTCCCATCATGTTCCGGCAGCGTTGGAAGTGTCCCAGTCCGGCCGCGGCGCCCACGTGTGGATCTTCTTCGCGCACGCGACATCAGCCTCCGTCGCGCGCGGGATCGCCACCAGTCTTCTCGGCGAAGCGTTCCGGCTGCGCGGCAGCATGCACCTGAGCAGCTACGACCGATTGTTTCCCTCCCAGGACGTGCACACCGGCCGCGGAGTCGGCAACCTCATCGCGGCACCACTCAACGGCAAACGCCGCCAGCACGGCACCACTGTCTTCCTCGATCCGGCAACCCTCGAACCGTACGAGGACCAGTGGGCATATCTGTCGAGCATCGCACGGCTGTCCGCCAAAGAAATCACTTCCCTTGCCCGTCAGCTACCCAGCCCCCAGATCGGGCACAGCGTTCGGCGGCTGCAACTGCCGACCTCATCGAAAATCGTCCCCCGCCCGGCTGCAATCGTGCGAGCCGCGTTCGGTTCACGAATCACCCTGACGTCCAGCGATCTCGGCCCCGCCATGATTTCGGCGGTCAAACACGCCGCGTCCATCCGCAACCCCGAATTCGACGTACGGCAGCGGGCACGGCGAAGCACCTGGGATACCCCGCGATACCTTTATAGCTACGACGAAACCGCCGACGGCAACCTCACCTTGCCTCGCGGCCTGCACCAACTGCTCAGCGACCTTGTCAGCTCAGCCGACAGCACCCTCAAGATCGAAGACCACCGCGTCATCGGTGAGCATCACGAATTCACCTGTGCCACAACACTGCGCGACACCCAGTCAGATGCCCTGAACCAGCTCCTCAACCACGACACGGGCGTACTGATCGCACCGCCAGGAACCGGAAAGACGGTCATCGCCTGCGCGACCATCGAAGCCCGTGCCACCTCAACGCTCGTTCTCGTCGACCGCAAAGCACTTGCCGACCAATGGCGAGACCGGATTGACCAACACCTCGACTTCAAATGCGGCCAGATCGGCGGCGGACGATCCAAGACCACCGGAGTTCTCGACATCGCACTACTGCCAACCCTGGCGCGTCGCAACAACATCTCCGAATTAACGGCCGGATACGGCTTCATCATCGTCGACGAATGCCACCACGTCGCGGCAAGCGCCTTCTTCAACGTCCTCGGCCAGATTCCCGCCCGATTCTGGCTGGGCCTGACCGCGACTCCGGAACGGCGAGATGGACTCGAAGACCTGATCTACCACCAACTCGGCTCACACCACGTAGAGATTGAAAGACCCACCGCAGGCCAACTGCCCACCGACAGCGCCGAACTGTCAACACCGCACCCGGTACTGCAACTCCATCCGACACAATTCCGCTACCTCGGCGACGCTGACCCACGAGAACCAGGCGGGATGGCCGACATCTACCGGACGCTGGTCGCCGATGAGCAACGGCTCGACCAAATCGTCGGCGACGTCCTGACCGCTGCCGGCAAAGGCGCCAACATCCTCGTCCTCACCACATGGGTCGACCACCTCAACGCCATCGCTGAACGGCTCTCCGCGGCAGGACGGTCGGTCACCGTCTTGAGCGGCGGCATGAAAGCCGCCGAACGGCGCCGCATCACCGAAATGCTCGCCACCAGGACACCCGATGCGGAGCCACTCCTGATCGTCGGCACCAGTTCGTTCATCGGCGAAGGCTTCGACTGCCCCGCCCTCGACACCCTTTTCCTCGCCGCGCCAATCACCTTCAAGAATCGTCTCGTCCAGTACGTCGGCCGCGTGACACGGCCGTACCCCGGCAAGACCACCGCGACCGTGCACGATTACCACGACGAACTCACCCCAGTCATCGCCTCATCGCTGAAGAAACGAGCACCCGGCTACACCACGATGGGATTCCCAGACCCGCGGACCCGCAGCTGACCGACGGTCGCAGAAGGGGAAAGCGCCGCCGCGATCCCCGACAGGGGCCCGTTCTTCTGCGCTCGCCCACGCCCATTGCGTCGTGTCGACGATTCTCGCGACGGCCTTCGCCACGACATGACTACCGCCGGGCTGTTTAGCGCGTTCCGTCGCCAGCCGTAGGAAAACTGCTGTTCAACGATCTAATTCAAAAAACCACAACCCGTGTCGTAAGTGGCCAAGCCCCCTCGGACACACGACTGAGCGGCGCAGCCGCGATCACACACCAGCGACAGAAACCCCGGTCTTTGGACCGGGGTTCCTTCGTCTCGGCTGACCACTCAGCGGCCGCGCGCCGGTTGTGCCGCGGTCGATGCCGACGACGACGGCAACGTGGACGGACGGTCGATGATCGTCGATGACGGCCCACCGACGCGGTACCGCGCGCCGCGGTGCTCCTGCGGCAGCCGGTCACCGTTGCCGAGCAGCTTGTGCCGCAACGACCCCGGTTGGTAATCCGCCTGGTAGGCACCACGTTCGGTGAGCACCGGAACCACGTGCTCGATCACGTCGGCGAAGGAACCCGGGGTGATCGCATAGGCGAGGTTGAAACCGTCGACATCGGTCTCATCGACCCACTCCTGCAAGGTGTCGGCCACCGCAGCGCCCGACCCGACGATCCGTGGACCCATACCGCCGATCTCGCCCCACTCGGCGATGTCCCGGACCGTCCACTCGCGGCCGTCAGGGTCGGCCGACTGAAATGCCTTGACCGCGGACAGGATCGCATTCGAGTCGACGTTGCCGATCGGCTCGTCCAACCCGTATCGGGCCAGGTCCACGCCCATCCACCCGGACATGAACACCAGCGCGCCTTCCGGGTCGCCGTAGGAGAGCAACTCGCGATGCTTGGCGTGCGCCTCGTCATCGGTGGCCGCGGTGATCACTGTCGACAGATTGAAGATCTTGGCCGAGTACGGATCCCGGCCGGCCAGTTCCAGCTCCCGGCGAATGGTCGAAACCGTCTCGGCCAGAATCGCTTTGGTCGGCGCCGCAGTGAAGATCGCCTCGGCGTTCTCTGCGGCGAACCGGACGCCGCGCGGCGAGGAACCGGCCTGGTAGATCACCGGGGTGCGCTGCGGCGAGGGCTCGGCGAGGTGCACTCCCGGCACGCTGAAATGCGTTCCGGCGTGGCCGATGTGGTGCACCTTCTCCGGATCGGTGAACACCCCGCGCTCGCGGTCGCGGACCACCGCGTCGTCCTCCCAGGAGCCCTCCCCCAGCTTGTAGAGCACCTCGAGATATTCGTCGGCGTGGTCGTACCGGGCGTCGTGGGCCGGCTGGTCGGTCTGCCCCATGTTGCGCGCGGCGGCGGGCAGATAACCGGTGACCACATTCCAGCCGATCCGCCCCTTGGTCAGGTGATCCAGCGTCGATATCCGGCGCGCGAACGGGTACGGGTGCTCGAACCCGGTGCCGGTGGTGATGCCGAAACCCAGATGCTCGGTCACCAACGCCATCGCCGATACCAACAACAGCGGGTCGCCCACCGGAATCTGCGCGGCCTGCCGGATGGCGGCCTCGTCGCTGGCTCCGTAGACGTCGTAGGTACCGAGCACGTCGGCAATGAAGAGGCCGTCAAACCTGCCGCGCTCCAACAACTTCGCCAGTTCGGTCCAGTACTCCAGGTCCTTGTAGCGCCATGACTGATCCTCTGGATGCCGCCACAGTCCGGGCGACTGATGCGCGACACAGTTCATGTCGAAGGCGTTGAAGCGAATTTGTCGGGTCACTCTTCCACGGTGCCCCCACCGAGCGGATCAGACACCGATTGCGCTCAGCACGAACATTTTTCGCGGCGTCAGCCGAGGTGGCGAGCCGCGTCAACGCAAGCTGTACCCGCCGTCGGGATAGATGGTGGAACCCGTCGTCGCGCCGTTGAGGAACAGATGGACGACGGCGGCCGCGATCTCGTCCTCCCGCGCCAGTTTCCTGGTGGTCGAGGTTTCGACGAAATGAGCGAACGCCGCGTCCCGGACCGCCCGGGGGCGTTGATTCCACAAGTTGCCGTCCACGGTGCCGGGCGAAATCGCGTTCACCCGAACCGGCGCGAGTTCAACGGCCAATCCGCGTGCCAGTCCCTCGATGGCGGCGTTGGCCGCGACATACGCGGGCGCCGCCCCGGCGGGCCGCACGCTGGCCGCCCCGGCCATCAGAACGACGGACGCGTCGGTGGTCAGCACCGGCAGCGCGGCCTTGACGACGCGGTACTGACCCCAGAACTTCGAGTCGAACGGCGACGCGGCGTCTGCCAGCGAGAGTTCGCGCATCGATCCGGTGACGTAGGTGGCCGCGGTGGTGAAGACGGCATCGACGGCGTCGAGCCGGGCGAACAGAGCGTCTATGGTGCGCTCGTCGGCGGTATCGATGACCTGCCAGGTCGCCGCTGGCCCCAAGTCGGCGGCGGCCTTCTCGAGCGCCCCGGCGCGGCGCCCGCCCAGCACCACCGCACCCCACCGGACACCACCAATTTGGCGACGGCGAAACCGATTCCGGACCCGCCGCCGATGAGGACGACCGTCCGATCAGCGAATGCGTCGCCGGCAAGGAAACTCTTCATGGCTCAGACACAATCGTCCGCGCCGGGACATCGTCAACCGATTCGTTCAGTTTGAATCGGTTGGAATGGTTTTGCGATGTAGCGGAACCCGTTGCCGCTCAGGGTTGTTCAGAGGCCGTCGACGTAGTCGCCGGTGCAGATGTTGTAGTGCCCGGCCGGGTTGAAAGTCTCGCCGTAACCGGGGAAGTACCACTTCGCCGCTTGGTACATGAGCTGGCCATCGCAATAGCCGAGGTTGTAGGCCACGATCGTCGCCGATTCCTTGACCGACTGCGAGACACTGACGACGCCCGGCGGCATGCCGTACGAAGTGCCCGTCCCCGTGGCCTGTTCTCCACCCCACGAGGACCAGGTGATGCCCCAGATATCGCCCGTCGGGTCGCCGCCGTTGAAGACCCGGGCCGGCTGCACCGTGCCGTAGCCCCGCGCACTCGGGTTCCAGGCACGGCCGAGAGTCGGTTGCGGGTCGGCCCTGACGGCGGGCGCGCCGGTCGTCGAGCACGCGGCCACGGCCACGGTGGTCGCGACGGCCACGAAAATCTGCGTCGCGATCAGGGCCGGCTTCATCAGCTTCGTGGCCTGCTTCTGCGCTGAAGAGTGCGTCATGGTGATGCCGTTCGGTGTTGGCGGTTCGTCGTCGGTCATCCCAAGGCTGCGGCCGGCGCCTTGGTGATTTCTTGGTGCGCAGCCGGCTGTGACGAGCATCTCGGCCGTCGCCACGACGTAGGCCTTGCGGTACCGGCGTACCAATTTAGGCTTGCCTTACCTAATTCAAGGAGATGCTGTATGCGTGACATCCGCGTGGCGGTGATCGGGGCAGGTCCGGCCGGAATCTATACGTCCGACATCCTGGTCGATGAATACCCGCAGGCCAGGGTCGACCTGTTCGATCGACTGCCGGCCCCGTACGGGCTGGTCCGGTACGGCGTGGCGCCCGACCATCCCCGGATCAAGGAGATCATCAAGGCACTTCGCCGGGTGCTCTCCCGCGATGAGATTCGCTTCATCGGCAACGTGCACTACGGCACCGATCTGAAGCTGTCCGACCTGCGGCGCTACTACGACGCGGTCGTCTTCTCCACCGGCGCACGCGCGGACCGCTCGCTGGACATCCCCGGTATCGAACTGCCCGGCAGCTACGGCGCCGCCGATTTCGTGTCCTGGTACGACGGCCATCCCGACGTGCCGCGAACCTGGCCGCTGGAGGCCAAGAGCGTTGCGGTCCTGGGCGCGGGCAATGTGGCGCTCGACATCGCCCGGATGCTGGCCAAGCCCGCCGACGAGCAGTTGAGCACCGAGATCGCCGGCAATGTGTACCAAGGCCTTTCGCTGAATCAGGCCACAGATGTGCACGTGTTCGCGCGGCGTGGCCCTGCCCAGATCAAGTTCTCGCCGATGGAATTTCGCGAGCTGTCGCACTCCCCCAGCGTCGACGTCATCGTGCACCCGGAGGGCTTCGAGATCGACGAGGCCAGCCAGCACGCCATCAACACCAACAAGTCCACCAAGCTCGTCGTCAACACCATGATGCGGTACCTCGACGTCGAGCCCACCGGTGCGCCGCACCGCATCCACATCCATCTGTGCCAATCCCCGGTCGCGGTGCTCGGCACCGAACGGGTCAAAGGGCTGCGGACCGAACGCACGGAGCTGGTCGGCGACGGAACCGCCCGGGGCACAGGAGAATTCACCGATTGGCCGGTGCAGGCCGTGTACCGCGCGGTCGGTTACCTCTCGTCGCATCTGGCCGACCTGCCGTTCGACCATCACGCCGGCGTGGTCCCGCACGACGCCGGCCGGGTACTGGACCTCGACGGCGAGCTGATCGAGGGAACCTACGTCACCGGCTGGATCAAACGCGGACCGATCGGGCTCATCGGACACACCAAATCCGATGCGTCCGAGACGATCACCAGCCTGCTCGCGGATCTGCCCGGGCTCCGCGCGCCCGAGATCGGCAAACCCGATGCCATCCTGGAGCACCTCGCCGGCAACGGCATCGACTACACGACGTGGGCGGAATGGGAACGCCTCGACGCGCACGAGATGGCCCTCGGCGCGCAACAGGGCCGTGAACGGGTCAAGGTGGTGCCCCGCGCGGACATGATCAGCGCCGGCCGACAGTAGCGAGTCGCGCGCGGAACAACCCGGCTCCGGACACTTCCAACCAGAGTTGTCGTTAGCCTCACGTCATGCCAACTGTGGGTCGGTACGCCAAGGGTGAGGCCAAGCGTGCGGAGATCAAGGACGTCGCGCTCGCGGTGCTGGAGCGCGACGGTGAGGCCGGTGCGTCGATGCGGGTGATCGCCAATGAGGCGAACATCAGCCTGGCGGGCCTGATGCACTATTTTCCCACGCGCGATGCCCTGCTGACCGAGTTGCAGCGCGACGGTGACGCCAAATTCGAAGAGTGGTACCGCAATTCGGACATCGACATCGACCCGGGCGAAGTCATGGCACAGGCGATGGTGGACAAGGCCGCAAAGCCGGGCTCGGGCACGGTGTATCTGTCGCTGGCCGCAGCCGCCGCAGTCGATCCATCCCATCCGGCCGCGGAATACCTGCGCCGGCGGTACGAAGGAATGCGGGCGACCATCACCGAGTATGTGCGCCGCCGCCAGGAGGCCGGCGCCGTGCCCGCACACGTAGACGCCGAGTTCGCCGCCGCGGCCCTGATCGCCGCGGCCGACGGGATCCAGATCCAGTGGATGTCCGACCGCTCGATCGACATGGGCGCGCACGTGCGCGCGGTGTGGGCAGCATTACTCGCCTGAGCAAAACAGTGCAGTGTATGGTTTTTTGCATGAAGTGGAACCGGGTTGTCATGGCGTCAGCCGTTGTCTTGTCCCTGGGCCTCTCCGCCTGCGGTGCGAAGCCGGATGTGAAGCAGGAGCGGACGGACAGCAGTCCGTCCTGGAACCGCAACTTCTACTGGGGTACCGCGACCGCCGGCTACCAGGTGGAAGGCGCCGCTCCCGACAGCAACTGGCGCCGATACGTCGACCGGACGGCCGGCAAGCCCGTCACCGATCCGTTCGGCGCGGTCGAGCCGTACAAGCAGGCCGACGACTTCCGGCACCGCTACAAGGAAGACATCGCCAACGCGCACGCCATGGGCGTCAACACTTTCCGCTTCGGGGTCGAATGGGCGCGGGTGATGCCGCAGCCCGGCGTGTGGGACGAGAAGGAGCTGGCCTACTACGACGACGTGGTCGCGACGCTGCTCGCCAACGGCATGACACCGATGATCACGCTGATGCACTGGGTCTACCCCGGCTGGATCGCGGACCGCGGCGGCTTCCTCAACAATGTCGCGTCGTTCGAGGACTTCGCCAAGGCGATCACCAAACGGTATGCGGGACAGGGCGTGCTGTGGGTGAGCATCAACGAGCCACTGGCCTTCGGCGCCATGGAGGTGCGCACCGGCGCCATCAAACCCGACCAGTTCGGCACATTCCTCGACCGCGTCGCCGACGCCCACCGCGCCGTGTACCGCGCCGCCCATGACGCCGACCCCAAGGCAAAGGTCACCACCAACGAGGCCTACATCCCGCCGGAAGTGTTGGCGCAGTTCACCGGATTCGGCATCAAGGGCATCGACGGCTCGTTCTTCGACCGTGTCAAGGACACGCTCGACTACCTCGGATTCGATTACTACACCGGCACGGCCGCGGACAATCCGGCATCGGCGCAGAGCATGGCGGCACGGTGGGACACCAAACTGCAGCCCGAGGACATCTACTACGTGGCGCGGCACTACGCCCAGCGCTACCCCGGCCTGCCCATCTATGTCGTCGAAAACGGCATGGTCACCGACAACGCCAAACCGCGCACCGACGGCGTAACCCGATCCCAGTACCTCAGCGACACCGTGTTCTGGCTGCAGCGCGCCAAGGCCGACGGCATCCCGATCATCGGCTACAACTACTGGTCCCTGATCGACAACTACGAGTGGGGCAGCTACCGGCCCCGCTTCGGCCTGTATTCGGTTGACGCAGCCAATGATCCGGTATTGCGGCGGGTCCCGACCGACGCCGTCCAGACCTACACGCAGATCACGCGCGACGGCGGGACGCCGCCGGCGTACCGGCCCGTGATCCCCGCGGCGAAGTGCTCGACGACCGTCGGCAAGGACAGCTGCGCGCCGCTGGATGTGAACGGGCCGACGGTCGCACTGCGCTGAGTCAGGTCCCAACACGCGGGCCGAATTCCCCGCAATGCGCCCGAGATCGCCGGGTTTCCAGCAGGATCAGCGGTATGAAACTGACTGCCATGCTCGCGCTCGCCGGGTTCGCCTCGCTCACGATCGCCATCCCCAACGCGACCGCAGCGCCGTGTTCCGCCAGCGGACTGGCCAGCACCGCGGGGACCGTCCTGGCCCAGGCCGGGGCCTACCTCGACGCGCACCCGGGCGCCAACGACGCCCTGACCAACGCGAGCTCGTCGGGCGACGCCGAAGGCGCCGTCCGGGCGTACTTCACCGCGCACCCCGGCGAATTCTTCGACCTGAAGAACATCGCCCGGCCCCTGACGACGCTGCGCGGTCAGTGCGGTGGCATGTCGGTCTCGCCGGCGCAGATGTCTGCGCTGTTCGACGCACTGTCGTCCTGAGCCACCGCGGCCCGGGACGTCAGCGCCAGTAGCCCTGATGGGCTTGTGCCGCTTCGTCTTCCAGTAGCGGTCCGATGACGGTGATCGGGCGGTAGCCGTGCAGCAGGATGTCCCGGCACGGCAGCGCGTACCCCGCGTTGTTCGGATCGCCGCCGGTGAACTGCAGGAGCCGGGTGTTGGACATGCCGTACACCACCCGGCCGATGCCACTCCAGTAGGCGCCGCCCGCACACATCGTGCACGGCTCGGTGCTGGCGTACAGCGTCGCCGACCTCATGCCGTCATCGCCCAGCGCGCGCCAGGCGCTGCGGACGGTGACCATCTCGGCGTGATCGGTCGGATCCCCGCCGTCGACGGACGACGTGTTGCCGTGCTCTGAGACCACATTGCCGGCGGCATCGGCCACCAGGGCACCGTAGGGGGCGCCGCCGGCCTGACGTGCCTGCTCGGCCAGCACGAAGGTACGCCGGAGGTGGGCCAGGTCTTGCGGATCCGGATCGGGCTGCGCTGCTGCCGGACCGGCGACGCCGACGGCCGCCACCGAGGCGCCGAAGGCTATTCCGGCGCCGCGCAGCACGGTCCGTCGGTTCGGGTTCGGCATCGCTACTTGGTACCGAAGATGCGGTCACCGGCGTCGCCGAGTCCCGGCACGATGTAGCCGTGCTCGTCGAGCTGCCGGTCCAGCGCCGCGGCGTAGATCGGGACCTCAGGGTGGGCCGCCTGCATGGCCGCGACGCCCTCCGGACAGGTCAGCAGACAGACGAACTTGATGGACCGCGGCTGGTACTCCTTGAGCCGGTCGATCGCGGCCACGGCCGAGTTTCCGGTGGCGAGCATGGGATCGCACACCACGATGTCGCGCTCGTGCAGCTCGCTCGGCATCTTGAAGTAGTACTCCACGGCGACATGGGTTTTCGGGTCGCGATATAGACCGATGTGGCCGATGCGCGCGCCCGGAACGACGCTGAGCATGCCGTCCAGAATGCCGCTGCCCGCCCGCAGGATCGAGGCGAAGACGAGCTTCTTGCCGTCGATGACCATGCCGGTGGTGGCTTCGAGCGGCGTGTCGATCTCGACCTCGTGCACTGGGATGTCGCGCAGCACCTCGTAGGTCATCAGCATGGAAATCTCGTTCAGCAGCGCACGAAAACCCTTGGTGGACACGTCTTTCTGCCGCATCAGCGTCAGCTTGTGCTGAACCAGCGGATGGTCGACGAGATGCAGGTTACCCATGGCGCCCTCCTAGAAAACCGTGCCGTCACTGCTGATGGACAGCGGCGGGTTGCCGCCTCGCAGCTGCTGCGCCAGGGTGCGCCCGGCGGCCCAGGTGCCGCCCTCGAGGACGCACGCCAGCGGCAGGGCCGCGGAGTCGAGGCCGAGCGCGGCGCGCACCAGCGGCGCGAGTTCGTCGAGCAGCGCGACGGTGAGCGCTCGCCACTCGACGACCAATTCGTCGGCCACCGACCAGGTTCGGTCCGCGGCCGCCGGATCGCGCAAGCGCAGTACCCCGGCATCGAGCAGCAGGCCACCGTTGCGATATTCAGGCAGGCCCGTCAGCGCGTCCAGCCCGGTGACCGGCGCCCCCGCCCACTCGAACGGCTCCAGCAGCGAGTATGTCAGCCACTGCGACAGCTTGTGGAACGGCATCCACCCACGCGACAGCCCCGGTCCCGGCACCGCCGGATGCGGCCAGCAGTCACCGAGTGGAATACCGCCAATGTCGTTGTCGGCCAGCCAGACTCCGGAAAGGGTGCCCAAGAGCCGCACCAGGATGTCGTGCGCGTGGACTTCCGGGCCGGCCAGCACGTCGAACAGGCCGCCGGGACGCCCCAGCGGCCCGAAGACCTCAGGACGATCCTCGAGCGCGGCACCGAGGCGGCGCAGCAGCTGCACCCGGCCGCTGAGTCCGACCAGCGGATTGTCCGGCGCGGCCTGAAATGCCTGGCCGAGGGCGGCGTCGTCGATGGCGCACAGTGCCGTGGCGTCGACCTGCCAGGGCTCGGCCGGGTCACTGGAGAACAGCCCGTCGGCGAAGGCATGCCAACTGGCCACCCCGAGGCCTTCGGACCGCGTGAAGCGTTGACCGGTAACAGGTTCGGTGTAGCCCCAGTCGGGGCCCGCACCGGCGTCGAGCAGCACACTGACCACGGCCAGGTCGATCATGGCGCGGGCCTGGGCGGCGGCATCCAATCCGGCCAGCCGGGCGCGCAGGTCGGCGGTGCGGTCGACGCCGCCGGCCTCGAAATGGCGCCAGCGGCTGTGGTACGGGATCACCAAATCCGGGTAGCGCGTGCGGGTGACGTCGGCGACGAGATCAGCGGCCTGCGCCAGTGCGTCGTCATCGACCACGAACCAGCGGGACTCCCCCGCGCGTGCCCGGCGCAGCAGGAATTCGGCGCGTTCGCGGACGGCGCCTGTGCTCCGCAGGATGCCGACCGCGACGGCGCTGTCGGTGCCAGTGCCGGTGCTGATCGTCATGGCGTGAGTCCGCGGCCCTTGGCGATCTTGAGTTCGTCGGCGTCGGGCACCGGCCCGGGGGTGAAGTAACCGGCGGCCGTCTTGGCGTCGATCTCGACGCGGGCGTCGGCCGGGATCAGGTCGTCGGGGATGTTCACGCGTTCGACGACCTCGATACCCGAGCCGGTGATGGCGTCGTACTTCATGTTGCTCATCGACACCAGCCGGTGAATCGTGCGGATACCCAGCCAGTGCAGCACGTCGGGCATCAGTTCCTGGAAACGCATATCCTGCACGCCGGCAACGCATTCCGTGCGGGCGAAGTACTGGTCGGCGGTGTCGCCGCCGACCTGACGCTTACGCGCGTTGTACACCAGGAACTTGGTGACCTCCCCCAGCGCGCGACCCTCCTTGCGGGAGTAGGCCACCAGCCCCACACCGCCGCGCTGCGCGCCCTGGATGCACTCCTCGATGGCGTGGGTGAGGTACGGCCGGCAGGTACAGATGTCGGAGCCGAACACGTCGGACCCGTTGCACTCGTCGTGCACGCGGGCGGTCAGCTCCACGCCGGGGTCGGCGAGGTCGCGGGGCTGGCCGAAGATGTAGAGGGTCTGCCCGCCGATGGGTGGCAGGAAGACCTCCAGATCGCCGCGCGTGACGAGTTCGGGGTACATGCCGCCGGTCTCCTCGAACAGCACGCGCCGCAGTTCCGTTTCGCTGCAACCGAATCGTGCCGCGACCCCGGGAAGGAACCAGACCGGTTCGATGGCGGCCTTGGTCACCAGGGCAGCGCCGTTGTCCAGTAACACGCGACCGTCGGGGCGGAGCCGGCCTCTGCCGATCGCCTCGGCGACCTCCGGCAGGATCACATGGGCCTTGGTGATGGCGATGGTCGGCCGGATGTCGTATCCGCCGGCCAGTTCGGCGGTGAACGCGTCCGCGACCATGGCACCCCACGGGTCCAGGCTCACGATCGCCCCCGGATCGGACCATTGCGGATACGGGCCGATGACATCGGTGGGTGCGGTGTTGGTCAGGTCGGCGCGGTGCTCGGGCGAGAGCGCACCCGCCGCCACCGCCAGTGCCCGGTAGACGCTGTAGGACCCGCTGTGGGTGCCGATCACGTTGCGGTGCGCTCGCGTGGTCGTGGTCCCGATCACCGGTCCACGCTCGGCGGCAGTGGCCGCACCCCAGTGGATCGGCAGGGCGTCGGCGGCACCACTGTGGGACGTCAGCCTGATGTGGCGGGCAGAGCCCCGGGGCGGGACCGCACGCGGTGGCCCCGATGCGGCATCTGATTCGAGGACCATCGACATCGCTCCTTCCGGCAAGCTCCAGTCAACCCCGAAACGGCCGGGCGTGCAGCGGTACCGCCGGACCGCCTGGCCGGCAGGCAGATCAGTAGACGTCGCGGACGTAGCGCTTGTCGGCGATCAGCTCACGCTTGTATTCGTGCGCTGCCGATTCCGACATGCCGCCGTGGGCCTTGATGATGTTGGTGAGCGTCACGTCGACGTCCTTGGCCATCCGCGCCGCGTCGCCGCACACGTAGAAGTGCGCGCCGTCCTCGAGCCAGCGCCACAGAATCTCGCCGTGCTCGCGCATGCGGTGCTGCACGTACACCCGGCGCGCCTGGTCCCGCGAGAACGCGGTGTCCAGCCGGGTCAGCAGACCGTCGGCGGCGAAGGCCTCCAATTCGTCTTGGTAGTAATAGTTTTCGGCCCGGTGCTGGTCGCCGAAGAACAGCCAGTTGCGGCCGGTGTGCCCGAGTGCCCGGCGCTCGTGCAGAAAGCCCCGGAACGGCGCGATGCCCGTGCCGGGGCCGACCATGATCATGGGGGTCAGCGCATCCTCGGGCGGCCGGAAGTGGGGCGCCGACTGCAGGAACACCGGCACCGTCTGCGCCCGGTCGGCGAGGTAGGTGGACGCGACGCCGTGCCGGATACCGCCGCGGGCGCCCTCGTAACGGACCACCGACACGGTCAACTGCACCTCATCGGGGCTCACCAGCGGGCTGGAGGAGATCGAGTACGAGCGCGGCGCCAGGCGCACCAACGCATCTCGCCACTCCTCGGGTGCGGCGCGGACCTTGAACTCTTCCACCAGGTCCAGGCCGGTGCGGCCGTCCAGCCAGCGGTCGCGTTCTTCACGTGGCGCCCGCAGCACCTTGGCCCGGCTGCGATCGGCCAGGAAGTTGATCAGGGTCGGCGACACCTTGCAGATGTCGTACGACGTGGTCAGCGCATCGCGAAGTGCGGCTTCGCCACCGTCGATCTCGATGACCTCGTCACCGGAGAGCCCGGTGGCCGCCAGCCACGCCGATACGGTCTCCGGACAGTTGGCCACCACCACCCCGAGCGCATCGCCGACGCCATAGCTGACGTCGTGGCCGGACAGGTCGAAGCCGATCTGGCGGACTTCCTTCGTGCCACCGGTGGTCAGCAGGGTGTTGCGGCACAACGGGACCGGCAGCGGGCTGTTGCGGGTGAACGGCTTGGCAGGCCTGGGAGCGGGCTTGGCAGGCGCGGCCGGAGCGACGGGTGCGGTCGGCGCCAGCGGGGCTGCCGCGGCCAGTTCGACCACAGCGTCGGACCACTGCGCGATCGGCTCGTCGTCGTACGCCTCGCAGTCCGCGCGGTCCAGCAGCGCGGTGGCACCGAGTTCGGTGAAGCGGCCGTCGAGGGATTTGGCGTAGCCGCAGAAGTTGTCGTATGCGCGGTCGCCGATCCCGAGCACGGAGTACCGCAGCCCGGACAGGTCCGGCGCATCGGCCGCGCTCAGGCGAGCCCAGAAGTCGGCGCCGTTGTCGGGCGGTCCGCCATCCCCGAAAGTGCTTGTCACGACCAAGACTTCGCCTGCGGCGGCGACCTCGTCCAGCGCCGTGTCGTCCAGCACCTGCAGGCGGGCCCCGGCGATCTTCGCGGCCAGGCCGGTGGCGAACTCCTCGGCGGTGCCGGTCTGCGACGCCCACAGCACCAACGGACCCGCGGGCGCAGGCGCCGGCTGCGGCCGGACATCGATGGCGGCAGCCGGACCCGCGACGCTGTGCGCACCGGCCAGCGCCCCGTCGACCCACAGTCGCACCAGGGGGCTGACTGGCGCTGAGACGGGTAGCACCGGCACCCCGGCGGAGTGTCCGATGCCGCTGAAAAACCCTGACAGATAGACCTTTTCGGTGTCGTTGAGCGCGGGCGGCCCGGTCAGGCCGAGTGCGGCGGCCAGCGGGTGGGTCCCGGTAGTAGCGGGCGCGGCGACAGGCGGGACGGCGGGCTCGGCCGCCACCGGTGCCAATCGCACCGCGCACACCTTGAATTCGGGCTGCAACGAATCGGGGTCCACCGCGTCGTTGGTGACGGCGTTGATCGTGAGCTGGTCACCCTGTTGGTCGTTCCAGTGGAACGGCGCGAAGCAGTTGCCCGGCCGCACCCGGTCCGTCAGGACGGCCGGCAGGACCGCCGTGCCGCGGCGCGACGACACCTCGACAGACGCTCCGTCGGCGATGCCGAGGCCGGCCGCGTCGGTGGGATGAATCTCGATGAACGGCTTCCCGGTGAGCTTGTTGAGCTTCTCGACCTTCCCGGTCTTGGTCATGGTGTGCCACTGGTGTTGCAGCCGGCCGGTGTTCAGGACCAAGGGGAAATCGTCGTCGGGCAACTCGGTGGCGTCCAGGTGCGGGCGCGCGTGGAACACCGCCCGCCGCGAGGGCGTCGGGAACGCCAGCCGCGGCCGGCGCCCGTCCGCGGCGACGAACAGGTCCTGGCTGACGCCGTCGTTGAGGTAGCGGATCGGGTTCCGATCGCCACTGTCCGGCGGGCAGGGCCACTGCAGCGGGGTCTCCCGCAGGCGCTCGTAGGTCACACCGCTGATGTCGTAACCGGTCCGGCGGTTGGTGAACTGGCGGATTTCGGCGAATACGTGCTCGCTGGACTTGTAGTCGAACTCATCGCCGAAGCCCATGTGCCGGGCCACATTACAGAGCAGCTCCCAGTCGGGGCGCGCGTCACCGGCGGCGGGGATGCTCTGCTGCAACAGGGTCAGGTTGCGTTCGGAGTTGACCATGACGCCTTCGGCTTCGGCCCACAATGTCGCGGGCAGCACGATGTCGGCGTAGGCGTTGGTCGCGGTGTCCTGGTAGGCGTCCTGCGTGATCACCAGCTCGGCGGCCTGCAGGCCGTCGATGACGGTCTGCCGATTGGCCACGGACGCAACAGGATTGGTGCAGATGATCCATACGGCTTTGATGTCACCGGCGCCCAGCCGCCGGAACATCTCGATGGTGCCGGGGCCCACGTCGGTGCGGATGGTGCCGGGTTCCAGCTCCCACTGTTCTTCGGTGAACGCCCGGTCCTCGGCCGACGTCACGGCGCGCTGGCCGGGCAGACCCGGTCCCATGTAACCCATTTCGCGGCCGCCCATGGCGTTGGGCTGGCCGGTCAGGGACATCGGGCCGCTACCGGTCCGGCAGATGGCACCGGTGGCCAGGTGCAGGTTGCAGATGGCGTTGGTGTTCCAGGTGCCGTGCGTGCTCTGGTTCAGACCCATGGTCCAGCACGACATCCACTCCCCTGCCTCGGCGATCATCGCGGCGGCGCGGCGGATGTCGGCTTCGGCGATTCCGGTGATCTCGGCGACCTTGGCCGGCGGATAGTCGGCGAGGAACGCCGGCATGGTCTCCCAGCCCTCGGTGTGCGCGGCGATGAATTCGTGGTCGACCGCACCACTTTCGACCAGGAGGTGCAGCAGGCCGTTGAGCAGCGCCAGGTCGGTGCCGGGTTTGATCTGCAAGAAGAGATCGGCTTTTTCCGCGGTCGTGGTGCGGCGCGGGTCGACGACGATCAGTTTGGCGCCCTTGGCCATGCGGTCGGCCATGCGCAGGAACAGGATCGGGTGGCAGTCGGCCATGTTGGCGCCGGTCACGAAAAACAGGTCGGCAGAATCGAAATCGGCGTACGACCCGGGCGGACCGTCGGCGCCGAGCGACTGCTTGAATCCGGTGCCGGCGCTCGCCATGCACAGCCGCGAGTTGGATTCGATGTGCACGGTGCGGATGAAGCCCTTGGCCAGCTTGTTGGCCAGGTACTGGGCCTCGATGGTCATCTGGCCCGAAACGTACAGCGCCACAGCGTCGGGGCCGTGCTCGTCGATGATGGCCCGCAACCGGCGGCCCGCTTCGGCGGTGGCGTCGTCAGTTGTGACGCTGACCATCTCACCGTTGCGTCGCACGAGCGCCGTCGTGAGTCGGCCGTCGTCCGCGGCCATCAGGTCGGCGTGGGTGGCGCCCTTGGTGCACAACCGTCCGAAGTTGGTGGGGTGCAAGCGGTCCCCAGAGACCCGCGCGATCACGGGCAGCCCGGTACCGGCGTCGGGGCGGGTCTCGACCGAAATACCGCACCCGACACCGCAGTAGGAGCACGCGGTGCGCGTGGTGTGTGCTCCGGGGGGCGTCATGCCCTCAGTTCTACGGGCCGCCGATGCCGCAACCGTTGCGCGACCATGTACTACGCGTCAACCCAAGCTCACATGGCCGGCAGGCCCTGGTGCGCAACATGTTTCACGCCGGAATCGTGATGGAAACCTGCCGGAAATCTGTGAGCTGCGTTACGCGCTGTCGGGCGACCAACCCGGGCCGCGGAACGTATGTCCGAAGCGCTGCTTCCACGTCTTCGCCGCGCGCACATCTTGCCAGATCGCGGTGTATTCGTGCGTGGCAACCCGCAGCGGGTTGAACGTCTTGATGTTCTTGGTCAGACCGTAGACGACGCGCTCGCCCTCGGGCTGGAAACTGCCGAACAGCCGGTCCCAGATGATGAGGATGCCGCCGTAGTTGGTGTCCAGGTACTGATCGTTGGAGCCGTGGTGGACCCGGTGATGCGACGGCGTGTTCATCACGAACTCGATGGGCCGCCACAGTTTCCCGACCCGCTCCGTGTGGATGAAGAACTGGTAGAGCAGACTGACCGACTGCTGTAGCAGGATCATCCACGGCGAGAAGCCGAGGAAAGCCAACGGCAACCAGAACGGCAGCGCCGTGAACGGTGTCCACGTCTGCCGCAGTGCGGTCGACAGGTTGTAGTGCTCGCTGGAGTGGTGCACGACGTGGCTGGCCCAGAACACCCGGATCGTGTGGTGGGTGCGGTGATACCAGTAGTAGACGAAGTCGTCGGCGATGAACAGCGCGATCCAGGTGAGCGGATTGTCGGCGGGCAGATGTACCGGCGCCACCAGGTACGCCGCGCTGAGCGCCGCCAGAACCACGAGCTTCCAGCCGACGTTGATGATGACGTTGCCGATGCCCATTGTGAGACTCGTTCGGGAATCCCGGAGTTCGTAGCCGACCTCGTCATCGTCCGGCAGGAAGCGGAAGGACAGCGCCTCGAGGACCAGACAGAGCACGAACACCGGCACGGCGTGCAGGATCAGATCGAACATGGGCAATGACTCCTACTGCCGAGCGGAAAGGGTGTCGACGACGCGGCCCAGCAGCTCGTCGGCCACGCGGTGCGCGGCATCGGCATCGCGGGCGACGAGGTGCTCGGCCAGCGTGATGTGGGCCTCGCGGTCGACGAGTTCGGCCGCCATGCCGAGGTCGGCGATCGAGTCGAAGCCGATGTCGGTGAATGCTGCGACCAGCGTGTTCAGCGCCAGGCGGTAGGCCAGGTTGCCGCTGCCGTCGATGATCGCGGTCCAGAACGTCAGGTCCACCGCGAACGATTCGTCGGTGCGCTGCGCCGGGTACGCCGCGGCCGCGGCAGCGATCGACGCGAGCTGTTCCGCGGTGGCGTTGCGGGCGCACAGCCGGGCCGCGTCGGCGGCCACGGACCGACGCATCACCATGATGTCGCGGGCGATCTGCAGGGCCGGCACGGCTCCGGTGGCAGCGAGGGTGCTGAGCACGTCCAGACCGGCCGTCTGCCGCCAGTCCTGGACCCGCGTCTTGCCGCCGTGGCTGATCCGTACCAGCCGGGCCTGCTGCAGCCGCTTGAGCGCTTCCCGAATGGCGTGCCGGTTCACCGCGAAGGCCAGGGCCAGCTCGCGCTCGGACGGCAGCGCGTCGTCGACCGCGACGCGTCCGGACAGAATCTCGTCGACGAGGTGCGCGAAGACCGAGTCACTGACCGCCGACCGCGCGACGGGTGCGATGTCCATGGGGTCAATGCTCGGGCTCGCAACGACAACTGGTCAACTGGTTGGACCAGTTATCTGGATCACAAACGCGAGAATGCCCCGCGGGAAACCTCCCGCGGGGCATTCCGGCGCATTGACTAGGTGGCAGGCACCACCGCCCGGCCGACGTGCTCGCCCGTCGCCGCACGCAGGTGCGGCTGGCGCAGGAACACGAACCAGGTGACGACCGCGCAGATCACGTAGAAGGCGAGGAACACCCAGAACGCGGTGGTCGCCGAGTGCGAGGGGCCTGCGTAAGAGGTCCGGAGGACGATGTTGACGAGCACGCCGCCGAACGCGCCGACCGCGCCGGCGAAGCCGATCAAGGCGCCCGACATGCTGCGCGACCACAGCATCTTCTCCGTCGCGCCGAGCTCGTCCTTGCTCTGCGCCTTGGCCTCGAAGATCGACGGGATCATCTTGTACGTCGAGCCGTTACCGATACCGGTCAGGACGAACAGCACCATGAAAGCCGTGATGTAGACGGCCATCTGGGCGCCCGTGGCCGGCCCCTTGGTGGCGTCGTCCCACATGCCGCCACCGACCAGGACGGCGGTGATGGCCGTCATCGCCCCGAAGGTGTACAGCGTGATCTTGCCGCCGCCGATCTTGTCGGCCAGCTTGCCGCCGAACGGACGCGAGATCGAGCCGAGCAGGGGGCCGAGGAAGGCGATCCACGCGGTGTGGATGGAAGCGTCGAAGTTGGCCTTGGCCAGCTCCTTGGCGGCTTCCTTCGGCAGCTTGGCCACCGACGCGACGTGGTACTTCTCCAGCAGCGGCGCGACGTCCTGGGCGGTGAAGTTGATGTTCAGAATCTGGGTGAACGCGAAGCTGAACCCGATGAACGAACCGAACGTGCCGATGTAGAGGAAGCACATCACCCACGAGTTGCGGAACTTCATGGCCTCGACCATCGCCGACAGATTCGACTTCTGGCCCTGGATGTTGTCCATGAACAGCGCGGCACCGAGGGCCGCGGCGGCCAGCAGCACCAGGTAGATGGCGCACACGACCTCGGGACGACGGTTGCCGAGCGTGGCGATGGTGACCAGGCCGATGATCTGGATGACCGGGACACCGATGTTGCCGCCACCGGCGTTCAGGCCCAGCGCCCAGCCCTTCAGTCGCTGCGGGTAGAAGGCGTTGATGTTCGTCATCGACGACGCGAAGTTACCGCCACCGAAACCGGCGACCGCGGCGACGATCAGGAACGTCGTGTACGACGTACCCGGATGCATCATGAAGTACATGGTCAGCGCGCACGGGATGGCGAGCATCAAGGCGCTGAAGATCGTGAAGTTGCGGCCGCCGAACTTGGCCGGTCCCACGGTGTAGGGAATGCGCATGAAGGCGCCCACCGCGATCGGCACCGCGCCGAGGACGAACTTGCCCAGCGCATCGATGCCGTAGACCGCCTGCGGCATGAACAGCACCATCACCGACCAGATGCTCCATACGGAGAAACCGACATGCTCGGCGAAGATCGACCAGATCAGGTTCCGCTTGGCGACGTCCTTGTTACCCGCGTCCCACGCAGCAACATCCTCAGCATCCCAGTGCTCGATGTCGCGGTTACGACTCAACAGACTCACAGTGCCTCCAGGCCTCCCAGTGCGGAAATTGGTTGGCTACATATGTACGGACGCCCCATGCCGCAGCTGTTGCCCTTCGGTGTCAGCAAAGTCAATAGGCACTCACTTGGAGGACCCTGTGGTTGGTGACCCGCGCGATTCACAGCCGACGTATCGACGCAACAAGCACGAAATGTGGAGTGCGAACGGTCGGGCGGGGCGCATGGCCGCCGACGGCAGTCTTGATCAGGTGGTCAATCTCGGTGGAGTGGCCGGGAAGTACGTGAATTCAATCGTGGTGGCGGTCCGCGGCAGTTATTGAACTCAGGGACCTCAGGCGGCCGGAGAAAGTACCTGGCTTCAATAACGGCCGCTGAAACGCGTGGCGAGTGAAGCCGTGCACTTCTCCGGCCGGGTCAACACCGGGCAAAAAAGCACCGCCGCGACGGCAATCCGTCGCGGCGGTGATCGGTGTGAAATTGGGGGCGCCTCAGGCCTTCTTGGCCTCGTCCTCATCGGCCTTGGCGTCGTCGTCTGCCTTGGCTTCGTCGGCGGCTTCGGCTTCCTCGGCCTCGTCCGCGCCGGCGGCCTCAGGCTCGTCGGCCTCCTCGGCGTCCGCAGCTTCTGCGTCCTCGGTCTCTTCGGATTCCGCGGACTCGTCCGCAGCCTCGGCTTCGTCACCCTCAGCCTCTTCAGCTTCGGCCACATCGGCCTCGGCGTCGGCATCCTCAGAAACTGCCTCGTCGTCCGAAACCGCTTCGGCGACAACCGTTTCCGGCTCGGCCTCGGCGTCATCCTCGGGATAGTCCACGGCTTCGACCACCGCGGTATCGGCCGCGGCATCGACATCGGTACCGCCGGCGTCGGCCGGTGCCGCCCCGCCGCGCGAGCGTTCCCGCAGCGCGTCGACGATGAGCAGCAGCACCCCGATGACGCTGGCGCCGATACACACCCAGGCGATCAGCTCATTGCTGGTGACAATCGCGGTCACCAGCGCGGTCAGCCCGATGAGGGCAAGGACCAGGGCAATGATCAGCATTGGTCAGCCGTCAGCTGTTGCCCCGGTTGAACTGGCCGAAGCCAGCACCTTCGCCACCGGCCGCCGAATCGGCCGGAGCGGCAGAGCCACGCTGACCGAGCTCTTCGAGCTGGGACTCCAGGTAGGTCTTGAGACGCGTGCGGTACTCGCGCTCGAACGTGCGCAGCTGCTCGAGGCGGCCTTCCAGCACCGTGCGCTGCTGGTTGATGTTGCCCATGATCTCGGTGTGCTTGCGCTCGGCGTCGGCCTGCAGGGCGTCGGCCTTGTCCTGCGCCTGGCGCAGCTGCGCCTCCGAACGGGTCTGTGCGTCGGCCAGCATGGCCTCGGCGCGCGCCTTGGCGTCGGCGACCGTGGTCTCGGCGGTGCGCTTGGCATCGCTGACCAGGGCATCGGCCTGGGCGCGGGCGTCGGCGAGGGTCTTGTCGGCCTCGGCCTTCGCCGAACCGGTGAGACGGTCGGCAGTGTCCTGGGCCAGGCTCAGGACCTTGGCCGCACGGACGTGGTGGTCCTCGCCGACCGGCGCGGCGACAGGAGCGGCCACCGGCGCGGGCGCCGCGACGGGCTCCGGCTCGGGCGCGGGTGCGGGCGGGGTGTAGACCGGCGCCGCGACCGGCTGGCCGGTGCGGGCGGACTGGAGCTCGGCGTCGAGCTCGGCGACCCGCTGCCGCAGATCGCTGTTCTCTTCGATCAGCCGGGTCAGCTCGGTCTCGACGAGATCGAGGAATGCATCGACCTCATCCTCGTTATAACCGCGCTTGCCAATCGGCGGCTTGCTGAATGCGACGTTGTGGACGTCAGCCGGAGTTAGCGGCATCTTCTGCCCCCTTGCAGTCTGGACCGTCAATCGGTGTCAAAGTGTAGAGCGATCAAAGTGTAGAGCGATCGTGGAGTAACTGGCGTCCATCCTGTCACAGCAGACCCGGCGGTTGCAGGCGAGGTCCGGAATTAAGAACGAATTTCAATGTTTCATTGGAATTCGGCAACGCTGCCCGGCGCTCGACACCGAATTGACCAAAACGAAAGAAGCGCATTAATTACATAAATGTAATTAATGCGCTTCTGCAGGTCAGGGGAACGTCGCGGTCAGGCCCCGACCTGATCGAAAGACAGCCGCATGCCGATGAACACCACCATGAGCAGCACCACGATGGACAAGTCGACCCGGACCGGCCCGATGGTCAATGGCGGGATCAAGCGCCGCAACAGCTTCACCGGAGGATCGGTCACCGTCATGATCACCTCGAGGATCACCACGGTCAGTCCCCTCGGCTGCCAGTCCCGGCTGAATCCGCGGATGAACTCCACCACCACACGGGCGATCAACAGCAGCCAGAAGACGAACAGCGCAAAACCCAGAATGTCGAAGAACAGGGTCAATGCAACAGACCTCACTAGCGCGGGAAAAGCGCCGACTGCTGTCGGCGCTTGAGAGCGAGCCTACCTAACGCAGACCCCTCCGGCCGGGGGCCGAAGGGGTCTTGCGTAGAGCTGTTCGGTGATGCCGGGGGTGCTACTGGTAGCTGTAGAAGCCCGCTTCTGCGATCCGGCGACGCTCTTCGGCGCTGACGTCGACGTCGGCCGGCGACAGCAGGAAGACCTTGGTGGCGACCTTGTCGAACGAGCCGCGCAGCGCGAAGGCCAGGCCGGCGGCGAAGTCGACCAGGCGCTTGGCGTCGGCGTTGTCCATCGACACCAGGTCCATGATCACCGGGGTGCCGTCGCGGAAGCGCTCACCGATGGTGCGGGCCTCGCTGTAGTCCTTGGGACGCAGGGTCGTGATCTTGGCCAGGGCGCTGCCGGCCTCGAACAGCTCGGCCATGCGGCGGGGCTCCATGGCGACGGCGCCACGGGTGGCACCACGTAGGGTGTTGAAGCGCGGACGCTCGAACTCACGCGGGCCACGGGCGGGCATCTCGTCGTAGCCACCGCGGTAACCCATTGGGGCACTTTCGTATTCGCGGCCCATGCGGTCGTCGTAGCCGCGCGGCTCACCGCGGCCGTAGTCCTCGTCCTCGAAACGCTCGTCGCGGGGGCGGCGCGGGGCCTGGTAGGAGCGCGATGGACGCTCTTCGTCGTCGTAGTACTCGTCGTCATAGTCGTCCATCGGCGCCATACCGAAGTAGGCCTTGACCTTGTGCAGTGTGCTCATCGGATGCCCCTAGCTAAAAATGTGGTGTCTGGTGACTGTGATGTAAGTGTGACTGGAGTGACTACTCATGGTGACGTTAGAGGACGCGGTCCCATTAACGCGGTACCGACACGCACACACGTTGACCCGTGTCGCACCGCAACTTCCAGGTCATTCGACATGCCCGCGGACAGGCCCAGCCGGTATGGGTATTGCGTTTGGACCCTGAGCAATTCAGCCTCCAGTCGCGCAAACTCCGCGTCGGCCGCGCTGGCCAGCGGCGGGATTGCCATCAGGCCCGCCAGACCCAGGCCCGGCGCGGCATCCGCGGCCGCACACAGTTCGTCGACCAGGTCCGGTCGGTCCACCGGCACGCCGCCGCGCGCCGGATCCCCGTCGAGGCTGACCTGGATATAGACCTGCAATGGCTCGGACCTGCGGCCTTGGTCCAATGCTTCGACCGCGCCGCGCGACAGCGCGGCGATCAACGGCGCGGTGTCGACCGAATGCGCCACCGCGGCCCAGCGCGCCACTGCCCGCGCTTTGTTGCGTTGAATTCGGCCGATCATGTGCCACCGAATTACATTGTTCGACTCTATGTTCGATGACGCATCCAACAATTCGCCCGGCGGTGTGATCAATTTCTTGTCCGACAAGACGCCCGACACCTCAGCGACTTTGCCCGCCGCTTCCTGCTCGCGCGATTCACCGAATGCCCGGCAGCCCAATCCGAACAGTGCGACAACATCACTCGCCGGAAAGAATTTGGTGACCGGAAGAAATTCGATGTCGGCCCGATCCCGGCCGGCGGCCGCCGCCGCCGCGTCGATCCGCGCCTGAATCCGGGCCAGCGACGCGGCCAGTTCGGCCTCGCGCGGCGCGCTGGTCATTCCATCCACACCACCGACGCCAGCCGCCCGGTCGGGGCGCCACGTCGGTGGCTGAACAGATTCGGATCGTCGACCGTGCAGCGCGGGTCGATGTCGATGGCCTTGATACCCAGACCGGCCAGCTGCCTGGCGATGCCCGCCCGCAGATCCAGACCGACCGTGCCGCGCGCGGTGGTGGTGATACTGCCCGGCAGCACCGCCTCGACGTCGTCGGCCATCTCGTAGGGCACCTCATAGTTGCGCCCGCTGACCGCCGGGCCCAGCAGCACCGAGATGTCCTGCACCTGCGCACCGAGTTTCTGCATCGCCTCGACCGTGCGCAGCACCACGCCCTTCTGCGCGCCGACCCGTCCGGCATGCACGGCGCCCACCACACCAGCGCGCGCATCACCCAACAGCACCGGCACGCAGTCGGCCGTGATCACCGCGAGCGGAAGCCGCGGCGTTGCGGTGACCAGTGCATCGGTGTTGTCGTAGGCTCCCCCGGCTCCAGTTCCAGGGCCCTCGACAACTTCGACATGGTCACCGTGCACCTGGTTCATCCACACCAGCGGGCCGTGCCCGATGGCCTCGGCCAGCCGAGTCCGGTTGGCCGCCACGGCCTTTGGCTCGTCGCCGACGTGGTCACCCAGGTTGAACGTGTCGAACGGGGCCTTCGAGACCCCGCCCGCACGCGTCGTGGTCACTCTGCGGATACGGAACGTCACGATTCCAAACTTAATCCGGTGTGCCCGCGCCACTCGGTCATCGTCAGTGCTTCATGAACGGCGGCACGTCGACGTCGTCATCGTCGTCGCCACGGCCGCCGACGCTCACCGTCACACCATTGGTCGCCGCCGGCACACTGCCCGGGTCGGCGTTGAAGGCACCGAGCTTGCCCGCGCTCGCCGCCCCGAAGGTCTGCGCCCGGTGCGCGCCGCCGCCGGCAGCCGGCGTCGCCGACGCCGTCGCGCCCGGCACCGCCGAGGTGACGGGCTTGCGGCTCTGGCCGGCGGTGTCGAACCCGGCCGCGATGACCGTGACGCGAACCTCGTCACCCAGCGAATCGTCGATGACGGTTCCGAAGATGATGTTGGCCTCGGGGTGGGCGGCATCCTGCACCAGCGACGCGGCCTCGTTGATCTCGAACAGACCCAGGTCACTGCCACCGGCCACCGACATCAGCACGCCCTGCGCGCCGTCCATCGAGGCCTCGAGCAGCGGCGAGTTGATGGCGATCTCGGCGGCCTTGAGCGCGCGACCGTCGCCGCGGGCCGAACCGATGCCCATCAACGCCGTGCCGGCGCTGCTCATGACGCCCTTGACGTCGGCGAAGTCGACGTTGATCAGACCCGGGGTCGTGATCAGGTCCGTGATGCCCTGCACACCGTTGAGCAGCACCTCGTCGGCGCTGCGGAACGCGTCCATCAGCGAGACGGCGGCGTCGCCCATCTGCAGCAGGCGGTCGTTGGGGATGACGATCAGGGTGTCGCAGCTCTCGCGCAGCGCCTGGATGCCCAGCTCGGCCTGGTTCGAGCGGCGCTTGCCCTCGAAGGAGAACGGGCGGGTCACGACACCGACGGTCAGCGCGCCGAGCTTGCGGGCGATGCCGGCGACGACGGGCGCGCCACCGGTACCGGTGCCACCGCCCTCACCGGCGGTGACGAACACCATGTCGGCGCCGCGCAGCAGCTCCTCGATCTCGTCCTTGGCGTCCTCGGCGGCCTTGCGCCCGACCTCGGGGTCGGCGCCGGCACCCAGGCCACGCGTCGAGTCGCGGCCGACGTCGAGCTTGACGTCCGCCTCACTGAGCAGCAGCGCCTGCGCGTCGGTGTTGATCGCGATGAACTCGACGCCGCGAAGGCCCTGTTCGATCATGCGGTTGACGGCGTTGACGCCGCCGCCGCCGACACCGATCACCTTGATGACGGCGAGGTAGTTATGCGGGGGTGTCATCTGACGTCTTCCTCCCTGGCTCGGTTTGTCCTGAGCAAAACTTCTCGAATCAAAACCCTAAACCTCAACCATAGGGTTAGAGTTATGTCAAGTTGTTCCGCGCAAACAGAACGGTAGGGCGCGGCCACGCCGCAGCCGTGCAGGCGCGCCGAGAGTTCACGTGATTTTTCTTGGCCTGGGCGAGCTCAGCGACGGGAAGTCGATGAGCTACTTCACAGTCGGCAGGTCGGGACTGGACACGTCATAGGTATGGCCCGGCTGCGTGAGCAGCGCGCCCAGCTTGAGCGCCTTCTCCTCGGTGCGGTCGGTGGTCCCCCAGATGACCTCGCGACCGTCGTTCAACGTCAGCGTGACACCGGCGACCGACGGCGCCCCGACGCGCGCGACCTGGCTGAACACCTCGGGACGCAGCGACAGCAGGACCTCGAGGGCCGCCAGCGTCGCCGGGTCCTTGGGGCCGGGATTGTCGGCATCCAGGTACGGCAGGCCCGGCGGCGGGGGCTCCGTCGCGAAATCAACCCCGTCGCGGTCGAACAGGTGCGGACCGTCCGGGTACTCCTTGGCCGCCACCGGAACCCGCTCCAGCACCGTGATGCGCAGGGTCGACGGGTACTCGCGCTGCACCCGGGCACTTGCCACCCGCCGGATCGTGGCAACCCGCTCGGCCACCGCGTCGGTGTTGACCTGCAGCAGCGGCGTCTCCGGCTTGACCGCGGCCGCCGCCGTCACCTGGTCCTCGGTCAGGGTGCCCAGACCGGTGACCACGGTGTGGCGGACCGCCATGATCGGCGTGAAGTACAGCACCAGACCCAGTGCGACGGCGACGACGGCCGTCACCGCCGACCACAGCAACATCTTCAGACCGCGGATGACGCCCCGTGTGGGTGCCTTGGGCTGCTCGGACAGGCCTGCCGCGCGGCGCCGCGCCTCCTGACGCGCCTGCTCCAAAGCCCTGGCCCGCTCCAGCGCGATCCGGCGTTCCTCCCGCTCGCGCCGGGCCCGGCGACGCGGCCCCTCGTAGTCGGGTGATGCGGGATCGGCCGACGCGGCGTCCGGCGCCGCCTCGTCCGCGGGCGCTTCTGCCGCCGCGTCCGGCGCCACCTCCGCCGCCACCTCGCCCGGCACGGTATCGTCCTGCGCCGCAACAGGTTCGGCAGCCGGCTCCCCCGAGCCGTCCTCCACGGTCACGGCGTGGGCCGTCCCGGAGCTGCGCGGTTCGCCTTGATCTCGAGTGCGGTCAGGATCTCGCGGCCCAGCAGCGTGACGTCGCCGGCGCCCATGGTGACGATGACGTCACCGGGACCGGCCTTGGCCGCCACCTGCTCGGCGACCGCGGAGAAGTCCGGCACGTAATGCACCGGGGCCGAAACGTGTTCGACGATGCTCGCGCCGCTGACGCCGGCCAGCGGGGCCTCCCGCGCGGCATACACGTCGAGGACGAACACCTCGTCGGCACGATCCAGCGCCTGGCCGAACTCCTTCGCGAAAGTCTGTGTGCGCGAATACAGGTGGGGCTGGAACACCACGATGGAGCGCGACGTGCCGGCCACTGCCCGCAACGCCTCGAGCGTCGCCCGGACCTCGGTGGGATGGTGCGCGTAGTCGTCGAAAACCCGGACGCCGTAAGCGGTTCCGACCGCCTCGAAGCGGCGCCGCACACCTTCGAACCCGGTGAGACCGTCGAGCACGGCCTCCGGATCCGCACCGACCTCGCGGGCCGCCAGCAGCGCGGCCAGCGCGTTGAGCGCCATGTGCTTGCCCGGCACCGACAGCCGCATGCCCCGGCGGTGCGGCTCGCCCGCGAGTTGGATGGCCGCCACGCCGCCGGTGCCCTGCTGCTGCCAGGTCAGCAGCGTCGCTTCCAGATCCGTGCGCTGTGCACTGCCCATGCCGTACCGCAGCACACGAACGCCGCGCTCCGCCGACCGCTGGGCCAGCGCCTCGGCGCCCGGGTCGTCGGCGCACACCACCAGCGCGCCACCGGGACGCAGCCGGGCCACGAAGTCGTCGAACACCGCGGTGTAGGCCTCGACGCTGCCGAAGTGGTCCAGGTGGTCGGCCTCGATGTTGGTCACCACCGCCACGTCGGGCGTGTACTCGAGCAGCGAGCCGTCGCTCTCGTCGGCCTCGGCGACAAAACAGTCGCCGCTGCCGTGGTGCGCGTTGGTGCCGGCCTCGCCCAGGTCGCCGCCGACGGCGAACGATGGGTCAAAACCATTGTGCTGCAACGCCACAATCACCATCGACGTCGTCGTGGTCTTGCCGTGCGTGCCGGTCACCAGCACCGAGCGGTAGCCGTCCATCAGCTTGGCGAGCACGACCGGGCGCATGATCACCGGGATGCCGCGCCGGTGGGCCTCCACCAGCTCAGGATTGTCCTTGGGGATGGCGGCGTGCGTGCTGACCACGACGGTCGGACCACCCGGCAGCATGTCCAGCGACGACGCGTCGTGCCCGATCCGGATTTCGGCCCCGCGGGCCCGCAGCGCCGCGACACCACGGGATTCCTTGGCGTCCGAACCGGACACCTGGCCGCCGCGGTCCAGCAGAATCCGGGCGATGCCGGACATCCCGGCACCGCCGATACCGACCATGTGCACCCGGGCGAGCTCGGGTGGCAGCTCCCGCGCCGTCACCGGGCATCCGATCCGGCCGCGACGCCCGCGACTTCCAGGGCGATCTGCGCCACCCTCCGGGCCGCGTCGCGGTGGCCGGCCAGCGCGGCCGCCGTCGTCATCTGATCCAGTGCGGCGGTGTCGCGCATCAAGTTTCCGATCCGTTCGGTGACGAAGTCCGGGGTCAGCTCGGCGTCGTCGACCAGCAGGCCGCCGCCGGCGTCGACCACCGGGAGTGCGTTGAGTCGTTGCTCGCCGTTGCCGATCGGCAGCGGCACGTAGACCGCGGGCAGACCGACGGCGCTGACCTCGGCGACGGTCATGGCGCCGGACCGGCAGATCGCCAGATCGGCAGCCGCATAAGCCAAATCCATGCGGTCGAGGTACGGCACCCCGACATACGGCGGGGCGCCCGGCGCCGGCTCCGGCAGCTCGAGGGTGTTCTTGCGGCCGTAGGCGTGCAGGACCGAAACACCTTGCGCGGCGAGGCTTTTCGCCGCACCGGAAACGGCGCGGTTGAGCGACTGCGCGCCTTGGGAGCCGCCGAAAACCAGCAGCACGCGGGCGTCGTCGGCGAAACCGAAGAACTCGCGGGCCTGCGCGCGCAGCGCGGCCCGGTCGAGCGAGGTGATGGACTCGCGAACCGGGATTCCGACGACCTCGCCGCCCTTGAGACCCGAATCCGGTACCGCGGCCAGCACCCGGCGCGCCGAGCGGGCGCCGACCTTGTTGGCCCAGCCCGCGCTGGCGTTGGCCTCGTGCACCACGACCGGGACGGTACGGCGCCGGCGCAGTCCCCCACCGCGGGCGGCGAGGTAGGCCGGCAGCGAGACGTAGCCGCCGAATCCCACGACGACGTCGGCGTGGACGGCGTCGAGCACGTCGCGGGTCTCACGCACCGCGGCCCGGACCCGCAGCGGCAGCCGTGCCAGGTCGGCAGAAGGCTTGCGCGGCAACGGAACCGGCGTGATCAGCTCGAGGTCGTAGCCACGTTCGGGCACCAGCCGGGTCTCCAGCCCGCGGGCCGTGCCGAGGGCGGTGATCCGGACGTCGGGCCGCAGCGCCACCAGTGCGTCGGCGACCGCCATCGCGGGTTCGATGTGACCTGCGGTGCCGCCTCCGGCCAGAACCACCGAGATGCGGGGGCCTCCCCCGTCGCTCCGGCCCGAACTCACACTCACCCGTACCGCTGACCTTCCAATGTGCGGACCCGTGGGTCCGACCGGCGCGGGTCACGTCTTTGTTGACCCTTGAGGTCACCATTTTGCCTTGCACGCCGTCCGGCACCGTCGGCCGGTACGGGGTTTCGGCGGGCGCGGTCCGAGCGCCGGTCCGGTTCCTCGGTGCGTCGCGTGCGCCGCGGGGCGTCGGTCCGGCGCTGCCGGCCCGGCGGCTCCTGCCGGGTGGCCTGGCGGGTGGGGCGGGCAGCCCTGGTGGGCTTTGCCGGCTTGGTGGGTTTGGCCTGCCGGGCGGCAGGCTTGCGGACCGGCTTGTCGCCGCGGCCACGCAGCCGGTCCCGGGCCGAGTCCAGCGTGGTCGGCGAATACGGCACGGGCGGCGGCAACCGCAGGATCCGGTTCATCCGGTCGTCGCGGCCGGCGCGCAGTGCGGCCACCGCCTCAGGCTCGTGGCGCGCCGCATTGGCGATCAGCCCGATCAGCAGAAGCGTTGTGGCCGTTGCCGTTCCACCGGCGGAGATGAGCGGCAGCTGGATACCCGTGACCGGCAGCAGGCCGAGCACGTAGCCGACGTTGATGAACACCTGGCCGACCACCCACAGCGTGGTGGTGGCGGTCAGCAGCCGCAGGAACGGGTCGACCGACCGGCGGGCGATACGCATGCCGGTGTAGGCGAACAGGCCGAACAGCGCCAGCAGGCCCGCGGCGCCGATGAAGCCGAGTTCCTCGCCGATGATGGCGAAGATGAAGTCGTTGTGCGCGTTGGGCAGGTAGTTGAACTTCGCGGTGCCCTGGCCGAGCCCGTCGCCGAACATGCCGCCGTTGGCCAGCGCGTACTTGGCCTGCCGCGACTGATAACCGATGCCCTGCAGGTCGGAGTCGGGGTCCAGCCACGCCCGCACGCGGTCGGAGCGGTAGCCGGCCGAGACCGCCATGATCGCGGCCGCACCGATGCACAGGACCAGGGAGCTCAGGAAGATCCGCAGTGACAGACCGGCGTACCAGAGCAGGCCGAGCAGGACGATGCTCACCGACACCGTCTGCCCGAGGTCGGGCTCGGCCACGATCAGGCCCAGCGCCAGCACCGCCGCGGGCACCAGCGGGAACAGCAGTTCTTTCCAGCCGGCGTGCTGCATGCGGCGGGTCGCCAGCAGGTGCGAACCCCAGATCGCGAAGGCGATCTTGGTCAGCTCGGACGGCTGCATCGAGAAACCGGCGACGACGAACCAGCCGCGGGCGCCGTTGGACAGGTGGCCGATGCCCGGGATCAGCACCAGGGCGATCAGCACGAGGCTGACAATGAACGCTGGCAGCGCCATCCGGCGCATGAACGCGATAGGCAACCGCAGCGCGACGTAGAACGCGATGAGGCCGATGACGGTCCAGAGCACCTGCTTGGCGAAGATCGTCCAGGGCGAGCCGTCCTCGTCGTACGAATGCACGCCCGAGGCCGAGAGCACCATGGTCAGGCCCAGGGTGATCAGCAGTGCCGCACAGGCGATGACCAGGTGGAACGACGTCATCGGCCGACTCAGCCAGGCCCCGAACCGGGCCCGGGGGCCCTGTCGCTTGGGTTGAGCGGCCTTCGCCGTCGACTCCGCGGCCGCGTCTTTGCCCGCGTCTTTGCCGCCGGCGTCGGAGGCGCTCGGGTTCTTCTCGTCCGGGGCCTGCGGAGTTTCCGGGCCGGCTTTGCCCCGGCGCAGCTTTGCAAGGATGTCCGGCATGTGACTACCCGACCTCGTCGTTCACATTGGTCACAGAAACCACAACTGTCCCTTGCATCCCAAAATCCTCCCCTGTCGCACCCGCAGGGCGTGGCACATCCGGCGCGTGTCGCCGGAATGGGGCGATTTGCCAGGAGTCCCTCATCACACGGCCCGCGAGGCCGCCGTGGCTCCTTGACACTGCGCCGCGGCCGCACGGTCAGCGGCCCGCCGCCACGAATGCAACGTCACGGCGAGATTCGGCGCGTTCTGCCGCCACCTGGTCACATTCGCGGCGGCCGCGGCGTCGGAGAGAAATCAGCTCTTGATCGCCGCGACGGCCTTGACGAGCAACTCCTTGGCGACCTGCGGATCGACGTCGGCCTGGACGACGGCCACCGTCTTGTCGCCCAGGACGGCGGTGTAGGTGGTTTCCTCGATGACCTTGCCATTGGCGGCGATGTGCGCCTGTACGCCCATGGTCTTGGCGCCCGCGATGTCGGGGCCGGGAACGCGGTCGACCGTTGCGGTGACGCCGTCGGTCGAGTCGACGGTGAACTGATCGCAGCCCGCGTGGCCGAGTTCGCCGACGGTGCCGGCCGCCTCCGCCGCCATCACGATGACGGTGTGGCCCTCCTGGTTGCTGCCGATGAAGCCCGCGGTCTTGGCGCCGACGCCGGCTGGCGCGAGCGGCTTGAGCAGCGACGCGCACTCGGCGGGAGTGACGATCGACGGCGGCGTGGTGGTGAGCGCCCCGACACCAGGTGCGTCCAGCTTCTCCTGCGTGACGGTGTCGGCCTCCAGATCCATCGGGTCGTAACCCGGCGGCAGGCTGCTCTTGGCGCTGCCGACCTTGGAGATGTCGTACTTCGCCGCGGCCTGGCCACCGTTCCCGGACTTGCCGTCCGAACCGCCGCAACCGGCGATCAGCGCCGCGCCCGCCAGCACGACAACCGGCCCGACCAGGTATTTCTCGACACTCATGGCGCGAACCCTAACAGCGGCCTCGGGCACCACCGCGCAAATGCTGAATGTCGGCTGGGAGCCGCGTGTCTAGCGGCCGCCCGCCGACAGCCATTCGCTGTAGAACAGCGCCACCCCGAGCCCGCAAGCGATGGCGGTGAGCAACCAGAACCTGATGATCACCGTGGTCTCGGCCCAGCCGGCCAGCTCGAAATGATGATGGAACGGCGCCATGCGGAACACCCGCCGCCCCGTGGTGCGGAAGGCCAGGATCTGGACCACGACCGAGGTCACCTCGGCGACGAACAGGGCGCCGAGCACGATGGCCAGCGTCTCGGTCCGGCTGGTCACCGACAGGCCGGCGATGATGCCGCCCAGCGCCAGGGAGCCGGTGTCGCCCATGAAGATCTTCGCCGGCGCGGCGTTCCACCACAGGAAGCCGATGCATGCGCCCGCCGTCGCGGCCGCGACCAGCGCCAGGTCCAGCGGGTCACGGACGTTGTAGCAGCCCGGTCCAGGGCTGGTGGCGCACGCGTTGCGGTACTGCCAGAACGTGATCAGCACATACGCCGCGCTGACCATCGCCATGGCGCCGGCCGCCAGCCCGTCCAGACCGTCGGTGAAGTTGACGGCGTTGGACCACGCGCTGACCAGGACCACGATGAACAGCACGAACAGCAGCGGGCCCAGGGTGACGGTCGCGATCTCGCGCACGTAGGACAGGCCGGCGCTGGCCGGCGTCAGCCCGTAGCCGTTGCGGAACTGCAGCACCAGCACACCGAACAGCACGGCCGACACCAGCTGGCCGACGGTCTTGGCGGTCTTGTTCAGACCCAGGTTGCGGGCCCGGCGAAGCTTGATCAGGTCGTCGATGAAGCCGACGGCACCCAGCGACGTGGCCAGACCGAGCACGAGCAGGCCCGAGGCCGACGGCCCCTCGCCGTCGACGAGCAAGCCGACGAGGTGGGTACCGAGATACCCGCACCAGATGCCGGCGATGATCGCGACGCCACCCATCGACGGCGTCCCGCGCTTCTTCTGGTGGCTGGCCGGACCGTCCTCGCGGATCTCGTGACCGAAGCCGCGGCGGGTGAACAGCCGGATCAGCACGGGCGTCAGCACGATCGACACCGCGAGCGCGATACCGACGGCGAACAGGATCTGGATCATGCTTGCCCCTCCCGCGCCAGCTCCTCGGCCAGCGCGCCGAGCCCCGCGGAGTTCGAGGCCTTGACCAGCACGACGTCGCCGGGCTCCAGCTCGGCGCGCAGCAAATCAAGCGCGGCTTCGGCATCGGGGACGGGCGATACCTCGCTGCCCCACGAACCTTCCATCACCGCGCCGTGTTGCATGGCGCCCATAGTCCTCCCGGTTCCGACGACGACCAGTCGTGACACATCTAAACGCACGGCCAGTCGACCGATGCTGTCATGTTCGGCAATCGCGTCGTCACCCAGTTCGGCCATCTCGCCGAGTACCGCCCAGCTACGCACCGGCGCGCCGGATTCGGCACGCGCCGACTTGGCCATCCAGGCCAGTGCTTTGAGACCCGCCCGCATCGAGTCGGGGTTGGCGTTGTAGGCGTCGTTCACCACGACCACGCCGTCGGCCCGGGTGGTGACCTGCATGCGGTGCTTCGAGACGGGGCCGGCGCCGGCGAGTGCCTCGGCCACCTGCGGCAGCGTCGCGCCACATTCCAGCGCGACGGCGGCGGCGCTGAGCGCGTTGGACACCTGATGGTCGCCGTGCACGGCCAGCGCGACGTCAACCTGCTGCTCCCCCGCGTGCAGGGTGAACCGCGGGCGGGCCAACTCGTCGAGGGTGACGTCACCGGCCCACAGGTCTGCGCCCGGCGAGCGGGATACCCGCACGACCCGGGCCCGGGTGATGTCCGCCATGGCGGCGACGGCACCGTCGTCGGCATTGAGGATGACGACACCGGATGCCGGGACAGCCTGCGGCAGTTCGGATTTCGTCGCGGCGATGACGTCGCGTGAGCCGAATTCGCCGAGATGCGCGGTGCCGACGTTGAGCACCACACCGATCGACGGCGGCGCGATCTCGGCGAGCGCGGCGATGTTGCCGGGGTGCCGCGCGGACATCTCGAGCACCAGGAAGTCGGTGTCGCCGGTGGCGCGCAGCACGGTCCACGGATGGCCGAGCTCGTTGTTGAACGAGCCGGGCGGCGCGATCACCTCACCCAGCGGCGCCAGTACCGCGGCCAGCAGGTCCTTGGTCGACGTCTTGCCCGACGAGCCGGTGACGCCGATGATCCGCAGACCCCCGGCGGCCAGCCGGTCGGCCACGGCGCGGGCCAGCTTGCCCAGTGCCGCCAGCACTGCGGCACCCGAGCCGTCGGTGTCGTGCTCCAGCGCGCCCGACGCCGAATCGACCTGTCCGGCAACCGGTTTCACGACGATGGCCGGCACGCCGACCGGCCGGGCCGCCAGCACCGCGACGGCACCTGCCGCCACCGCACCCGCGGCGAAGTCATGTCCGTCGGTCCGGGCGCCCGGCAACGCCAGGAACAGCCCGCCTGCGGTGACGGCCCGCGAGTCGAATTCGACGGTGCCCGTCACACGCGTGGCGGCGGCAGCCTCCGGCGTGATGTCGGACAGTTCGCCGCCGACGATGTCGGCGATCTCTGCCAGGGTCAGGTCGATCATGCGGGTGACTCCCCAGCTTTCCCGGCCGCCGCATCGAGCGAGGCGGCCAACTCATCACGATCATCGAAGGGCCGGGTCTGGCCGGCGCGGGTCTGGCCAGACTCGTGGCCCTTGCCCGCCACCAGGACGGTGTCGCCCGCACGCGCCCAGGCGACGGCGTGGTCGATGGCGGCCCGGCGGTCACCGATCACCACCACCTCGGCCGAACCGTCGGCGGCGCCCGCGGCGATGGTGGCCCGGATGAGGTCGGGATCCTCGTCACGCGGGTTGTCGTCGGTGATCACGACCAGGTCGGCGAGTTCCGCGGCGATGCGTCCCATCGGTTCGCGCTTTCCGGCGTCCCGGTTGCCGCCGGCGCCGAACACCACGGCCAGCCGGCCCTGGGTCTGCGGGCGCAGCGTCTGCAGCACCGCCTCCAGGGCGCCGGGCTTGTGCGCGTAGTCGACGAGGGCCAGGAAGTCCTGCCCGCGGTCGATGGGCTGCAGGCGGCCGGGCACGGTGGCGGTCGCCAGACCGGGTGCCGCCTGCTCCGGTGTGACGCCGACGGCGTCGAGCAGTGCCACCGCCAGCAGCGCGTTGGCGACGTTGTAGCCGCCGGGCAGGCCGATCCGCAGCGCGTGCCGGGCGCCGTCGGGCCCGACGGCGGTGAACTGCTGGCCGCCGCGGTCCGCATCGATGTCGGTGACGGTCCAGTCGGCGTCGCCGGTGGTGCTGACGGTCACCGGATCGGCGGCCCGCGCCGCCATCTTGCGGCCCCAGTCGTCGTCCACGCAGACGACCGACACTTCGGCATGGGTGGGCGAATCAGGTTGGAACAGCCGGGCTTTGGCGTCCAGGTAGTCGTCCATGGTGGGGTGGAAATCGAGGTGGTCGCGCGACAGGTTGGTGAAACCGCCGGCGGCGAAGCGCAGCGCGTCCACCCGGCCCAGCGACAGCGCGTGGCTCGACACCTCCATGACGACGGTGTCGACACCGCGTTCGACCATGGTGGCCAGCAGCGCCTGCAGCGCCGGCGCTTCGGGGGTGGTCAGGGAGCTCGGCAGGTCGCGCCCGTCGATCCGGATGCCGACGGTGCCGATGAGCCCGGCCACCCGTCCCGCGGCGCGCAGCCCCGCCTCCACCAGATAGGTGGTCGTGGTCTTGCCGGACGTCCCGGTGATGCCGATGACGCGCAGCCGCTCCGAGGGGCGGCCGTAGATTTCGGCGGCGACTTCGCCCAGGACCGCCCGCGGGTCGGGGTGCACGAGGACGGGCACATCCACGTCGAGAAGCTCCCGGCCCTCCGGGTCGGTCAGCACCGCGGCGGCGCCGGCCGCGACGGCGTCGGCGGCGAACCGCGCGCCGTGGGCGGCCGAGCCCGGCAGCGCCGCGAACAGATCACCGGCGACGACGTCGCGACTGCTCAGCGTGACACCGGTGACACGCAGCTCACCGGCCTGGGACTCGGACGGCAGCGCGGCGACGACGTGGTCGGCCAACGAGCCCAGCGCGGCCCCGACAGGGTCAGCGGGGCGCAAGGTAGGCGAAGACATGGCCATGACACAGTACCGGGCCGGTGACGGGCGCCCCGCCCGTCAGGTGGCCTGCAGGACCAGCGGCGGACCGGGGTCCGGCGACAGCGGCACGTTCTCCCGCTGCATCAGCCAGGCCGCGATGTTGTGGAACAGCTGCGCCATCGAGTGGCCCGGTGTGCCGTCGGCGTTGCGCTGCGGGTTGTTGGCCATGATCCCGACGACGTAGCGCGGGTCGTCCGACGGCGCCATGCCGGCGAAGGTGATCCAGTAGTGGTCGTCGTCGTAGTAGCAGCCGCACGCCGGGTTGATCTGCTGGGCGGTGCCGGTCTTGCCGGCCATCTGATAGCCCTCGACAGCGCCCGGCCAGCCGGTGCCCTGCTGGGTGCCGCGCGGGTCACGCTGGAGGGTCGCGCGGAACATGTTGCGCAGTGTCGCCGCGGTCTGCGGCGACACGACCTGCACGCCCTCGGGCGCCGCCTGGTCCTGGTGCGTGCCGTCGGCCGAGACGATCGACTTGACGATGCGCGGCGGGATGCGCAGGCCGTCGTTGGCGATGGCCTGGTACATGCCGGTCATCTGCAGCAGGGTCATCGAAAGGCCCTGTCCGATGGGCAGGTTCGCGAACGAGCTGCCCGACCACTGGTCGATCGGCGGGACCAGACCCGCGCTCTCACCGGGCAGGCCCGAACCCGTGCGCTGGCCGAGGCCGAACTTCGTCAGCATGTCGGCGAAGCGCTCCGGGCCGACCCGCTGGGCCAGCATCAGGGTGCCGATGTTCGAGGACTTCCCGAAGACGCCGGTGGTGGTGTACGGGTCGGTGCCGTGGCCCCAGGCGTCGCGGATGGTGACACCACCCATGTTGTAGCTGCCCGGAACTTGAAGCACCTCATCGGGATTCGACAGCCCGAACTCGATGACCGACGCCGCGGTGACGATCTTGTTCACCGAGCCCGGCTCGAACGGCGACGTCGCAGGCAGGTTGCCCATCTGCTTGTCGTCCTGCCGGCTCAGCTCCTGGGCCGGATCGAAGGTGTTGTCGTTCGTCATGGCGAGAATCTCGCCGGTCTTCGAATCCAGGACCACCGCGGACACGTCGTGCGCGCCGGACATGTCCTTGGCCTGCTGCACCTGCTGCTGGACGTAGTACTGGATGTCGTTGTCGAGCGTGAGCTGGATGGTGGCGCCGTTGATGGCATCGTGCCGGTCCCGGTAGCTGCCGGGGATCACCACGCCGTCCGAGCCGCGGTCGTAGGTGACCGAGCCGTCGGTGCCGGAAAGCTTTGCGTCGAAGGAATCTTCGAGGCCGAGCAGGCCGTGGCCGTCCCAGCCGATGTCGCCGACGACGTTCGCGGCCAGCGAGCCACCGGGGTACTGCCGGATGTCCTGCCGCTCCGCGCCGACCTCTGGGTACTTCTTGGTGATGGCGTCGGAGATCGCCGGGTCGACGGCCCGCGCCAGGTAGACGAACGAGTCGCGGCCGGTGATCTTCTTGGCCAGGGT
The DNA here is from genome assembly GCF_055384815.1 of Mycobacterium toneyamaense. NCBI lineage: Bacteria > Bacillati > Actinomycetota > Actinomycetes > Mycobacteriales > Mycobacteriaceae > Mycobacterium > Mycobacterium toneyamaense. The sequence continues at coordinate 2,131,377 of NZ_AP040333.1, read as the reverse complement.
CGCGGCATCGGGCTTGTTGTTCAGCAGGCCGGCCACGCCGACGGCGATCTCGTTTAGCCGCTTGTCGGGGTCCGGCGCCGCCGGGGTCTTGGCTTTGGCCTCGGTCAGCTGCTGGCGGATCCGGTTCGGCTGGAACGTCAGTGCGCGGGCCTCGATGGTGAACGCCAGCTTGGCGTTGTTGCGGTCGACGATGCTGCCGCGCACCGCCTTCTGCACGTCGGTGACCTTGAGCTGGCTGGCGGCCTCGGCGCGCAGACCGGCCGCCCGCGGGCCCTGCAGGAAGAACAGCTGGACGGCCGCGGCCAGCAGCACCACCGCGATGACAATGTTGCCGGCCTTGTGCCGGAACCCGAACGAGCCGGTCCGGCCCTCGGGCACGACGGCCTCACGGGTCCGCCGGTCGTGCGCCGAATGCGGTTGCGCGGGGCGCGGTTTGGCGGCCGGCCGCTTGCGGGGCGCGCCCGTCCGCGCGGTACCGGTCTTGCGCGGTCGCGTGCCGCTCATGCGGGCAGACCGGGGGCTGGCTGCGCCGGGGCCAGGACCGGAACGGGAGCCGGGGCGACCGGGGCCGGGACCTGAGCCGGGGCTTGTGCGACCGGGGCTTGTGCGACGGGCGCCGGCAGCGCGGCCTCAGGCTGCAACGCCGGGCCGGGCAGCGTGCCCTGCCCAGGCACCGGGAGCGCCGGAGCCGCGGGCGCCGGAGCGTGCACGACCTGCTCGCGCGGGTCGACCACGACGGGCGCCGGAGCGGCGGCCGGGGCCGGAACACCGGCGGGAGCCGGAGCGGCACCCGGGACCGGAACACCGGCGGGAGCCGGAACAGCTGGCATACCCGCCGGAGCGGGGACGGGAGCGGCAGCAGGTGCCGGCTGCGGGGCGGGCGCGGCAGCCGGGGCCGGGCGCGGGGCCGCAGGCGGGGCGGGCGGGGCCGCTTCGGGCAGTGGCGTGTTCAGCGGTGGTGGCGGCACTCCCTGCGCCGGCTTCGGGCTGCCGACCAGCAGCCAGTTGCCGGTGGGGTCCTGCACCAGGTGCGCGGTGTCGCGCGACGGGATCATGCCGAGGTTGCGCGCCGCATCGGCCAGGGCCGGCGCGGCCTGCGCGACCAGCACGTCGCGCTCGAGCGCCTCTTTCTGCTGCTGCAGAGCCTGATTGATCTCTTTGGCGCGGCCCAGCTCGTACGACCGTTCGGCCGCGGAGGTCGACAGCCACAACGTGACACCCAGGCCCATGCCCAGAGCCCCGATGATCAGCACGACGAACGGCACACGCGCGATCAGATGCCGCGGGTTGAGGTCCATCTCGGCGATGCGGATGAGCAGCCGCTCCCGCAGCGGGGTGCGAACAACCTTGGGCGCCTTGGCCTTCCGAGCCTTGGCGCGGGCCTTGGCCTGTGAGGCGCTCTTGGGTCGCGACGGCGCCGCCGTCGGCCGGGCGAACGGCGTGGTCTGTGGGCCGGCACCGGTGGGCTTGGACCGCTGCGGCCGGACGTCGCGCTTACCGCGCTTGACGCGCGCGTCAGTCTTGTTGTCGCGCTTGGCTTCCCGTTTGCCACCCTCGCGACGGGACACCGCTTCGTCGGCACCGCGACGCGTGGCACGGCGGCGCGGATCGGGGTCGGAGTCCCGTCGAGCACTGCCGCCGCGTACCGGTGCTGGCCGCTTTGCCATCACAGACCTCCCCTTGTGACAACTTTTTCCAGAGCGCGCAGGCGAACCGACGCGCTACGCGGATTCAATTCGAGTTCGTGTTCATCGGCCCGCTCGGCGCCCCGGGTCAGCGAGGTGAAGAGCGGCTCGTAGCCGGGCAGCTCCATGGGCAGGCCCTCCGGGGTACGCGATGCGATGGCATCGGTGAAGTACCCCTTGACGATTCGATCCTCCAGCGACTGGTACGCCTCGACGGCGATGCGGCCGCCGGGACGCAGTGCGTCCAGCGCGGCGGGAATGGCCGCCCGCAGGCAGTCCAGCTCCCCGTTGACCTCGGTGCGCAGCGCCTGAAACGTCCGCTTGGCCGGATGCCCACCGGTACGACGGGCCGGCGCCGGGATCACCGCGTAGAGCAGCTCGACCAGCTCGGTCGTCGTCGTGAACGGGCGGCGGGCCCGCTCACTGACGATCGCCCGGGCGATCTTCGGCGCGAACTTCTCCTCGCCGTACTCCCGCAGCACGCGGGTCAGTGCCTTGGCGTCGTAGGTGTTCAGGATGTCGGCCGCGGTCAGTCCCGAGCTCTGGTCCATCCGCATGTCCAGCGGCGCGTCCTGCGCGTACGCGAAACCGCGCTCCGCCTGGTCGAGCTGCATCGAGGACACCCCGAGGTCGAACAGGATGGCATCCAATTCTCCTGGGCGGTAACCAGATTGGGTCAGTGCCTCGTCGATGCCGTCGTACGGGGTGTGCACCAGGTGCACCCGGTCACCGAAAGGCGCGAGACGCTCCCCCGCGAGCCGCAGCGCGGTCTGGTCGCGGTCCAGGCCGATGAGCGTCACCGCGGGGAACCGCGTCAAGAACGCTTCGGAGTGGCCACCGGCGCCCAGCGTCGCGTCGATCATGACGGCGCCGGCACCGTCGGCGCTGTTGCGTGTGAGCGCGGGGGCCAGCAGCTCGACGCAGCGGTCCAGCAGCACCGGAATGTGCGGACGACGATCGGTCAACGCAACACCCCCAAAAGGCTTCAGCTGGTGGATTTGTGCGGCCCCCGCAGCGAGGTCTCTGTCCGAGTTCGCGAACCTGACGTTGGGGAAGTACGCCAGGGCCGGTTCGGGCAGAGGCCACGCTGCACGGGCCTGCAGGTCAAAGGGTGCTGCCGAGCGCTTCATCGCTTGCCGCGGAGAAGTTCTCTTCGTGAGTTTCTTGGTAGTTCTGCCAGGCCGCGGCATCCCAGATTTCGAGGTAATCCACCGCACCGATCACGACGCACTCCTTGGTCAGGCTCGCGTAGCGACGGTGATCGGCGGACAGCGTGATGCGGCCCTGCGCGTCTGGGTGCTGCTCGTCGGCGCCCGCTGCGAAAACGCGCAGGTCGGCACGAGCGGCGGGATCGTTCCGGGGAGTGCTCGCCACGCGGCGGGCGATCTCTTCTTCGAACTCGGCCCTCGGGTACACGGCGAGGCTGTGATCTGGACTTTTGGCGACCATCAACCCTCCTGCCAGTGCATCGCGGAACTTGGCGGGCAACGTGAGTCGCCCCTTGTCGTCGAGCTTCGGCGTGTAGGTACCCAGGAACATCAGGCACCTCCCACCACTCCGGAGTCCGGTCTCTCCGATGTCCGCCACATTACCCCACAATCCCCCACTTCTCTCCATCTCAAGTCTAAAAATCGCCTTATCTGCCCCACCCGACGCAGCAATCACGCCGAATCAGAGGTGGAGGGCGGCCTCAAAGAGCCTGGATGTGCGCCAAAATCGCAGCTTGAGGCGCCCGTGGGAGTTTGGTGGGGCACTGTGGGGAACCGCGGAGCACAGTCCCTGGAAAATCGCGGCGTGCATCGCCGCCGGCAAATTTCGCTACCAGCCCGGCGTGTCGCGCGTCACACCGCCGCGGGGCGCGTCAACAAATAAAAACAGGGGCAGCCGAATCGGCTACCCCTGCGTCACGCCTGCGCGTCTAGTCGTCGAACCTGCGACGGAACCGGTCTTCCATGCGGTTGGTGAACGAGTTGCCGGCCCGGGCCCGCTTGGACTTGCCGCCCGACGGCGCCGACTTCTCCTTGGAGAGCACGCGCGGCCCGGTCACGGCGAAAACCGCACCGGCAAACATCACCACGAAACCGATGACGCTCAGGATCGGCAGCTGGTTGATCCACAGAATCCGAAAGGCCACACCCAGCACCAGCAACGCCAGACCCAGGACGAACAGCCCCGCGCCTTGCAGTCGCCGTCGCGCCGACGGCGCGTGCAGCGTGCCGCCCCGGACGCTCGAAGCGAACTTCGGGTCCTCGGCGTACAGCGCACTCTCGATCTGGTCGAGCATGCGCTGCTCATGATCGGAGAGTGGCATCCGCGCCTCCCAACTCACACCGCTGCCCGCAGCGGCTCCTGACGTCTGCACCCGTGGTCACGGATACCTAACAGTCATGATACGAGGTCACACAGACACGTACCACATACTTCAGACTCCCGAATTGTAAGACTGGGACGTCGGCCGGGCGACAGCGCCTGTTCAGCAACCCGACACAATCGTTCCCACCGACCTCTCAAGACTTCTCTGCGGCACCGAAAGGCTCACACTGTGGCGACGCTCCTGACCGATCTGTCGCCGGCTGACATGCAGCTCCGCCTCGACGACGCGTTGTCGGTGTACGTCGACGCGATGCGCTACCCGCGGGGCACCGAACGCCAGCGGGCCGCGATGTGGCTGGAACACACCCGCCGCGAAGGCTGGACGGGAGTCGCGGCGTTCGACGTGCCCACCGCCGACGAAGAGCCGGAGTCGGCCCTGCGGTCCGCCCCCATGCTCGGGGTCGCCTACGGGTACCGCGGCGCGCCCGATCAGTGGTGGTACCAACAGGTCGCTACGGGCCTGCGGCACGTCGGCACCCCCAGCGAACGCATCGGCCAGTTGATGGACGGATACTTCGAACTCACCGAGCTGCACATCCACCCGCGGGCCCAGGGGCAGGGACTCGGCGAGGCGCTCACCCGCCGACTGCTCGCCGGCGCCACGGAATCCCACGTCCTGCTGTCGACGCCGGAGATCACCGGCGAAGACAACCGGGCCTGGAAGCTGTACCGCCGGCTCGATTTCCACGACGTCATGCGCAGCTACTTCTTCCCGGGTGATCCACGGCCGTTCGCCATTTTGGGCCGGGCCCTGCCACTGTGATCCATCCGGCGTGCCGCTGTCCCTGCCGCGATCTGGCACGATAACGGCGTGAACCGCCGCCGCCACCTGCGCGCCTTGCTGCTGTTTCTGATGCTGCTCCCCCTGGCCGTCGGCTGCGTGCGCGTCCACACCTCGCTCACCATCTCGCCCGACGACCGGGTGTCCGGTCAGATCGTGGCCGCCGCGAAGGCCAAGAACGCGGACGACAACGGTCCTCAGCTGACCAACAACCTGCCGTTCGCCCAGAAGGTGGTGGTCTCGGACTACCACAAGGACGACTACGTCGGCTCCGAGGCGGTGTTCTCGGACCTGAACTTCTCCGAGGTGCCGCAGCTGGCCAACCTCAGCCGGGACTCGGCCGGTGCCGACATCTCCCTGCGCCGCGCCGGTGACCTGGTGATCCTCGAAGGTCGCGTCGACCTGACGACGCTGAGCGACCCGGACTCCGACGTGACGCTGTCGGTGGCGTTCCCCGGCGACGTCACGTCGACCAACGGCGAGCGGGTGGCCAGCGACATCGTCCAGTGGAAGCTCAAGCCCGGCGTCGTGACCACCATGAAGGCCCAGGCCCGCTACACCGACCCGAGCGCGCGCTCCTTCACCACGGCCGCCATCTGGATGGCCATCCTGGCCTTCGCGGTCGCCGGCGTGATCGGCGGCGTCGCCTACTGGAGCCGCGACCGATCCCCCAAGTTGGCCGCGGTGTCCGATGAGTGACTTCGTCACTGTGTCCGACCGCCGACTCGGCACCCTCTAATCTGGATGCACCATTTCGGGGTCAGGAGAGGGGACGCGCGCTGAGCGTCGATGCCGCAGGTCCGTCGGCTGGCGAGCTGGCGAATGCCATCACAGATCAACTGCGCGACTATCTCGCCGAACGCCGGCGGGACAGCGCCTACATCGGTGACGCCTACGCCGATGTGACCGGAGCACTCGAAGAGTTCGTCCTGCGCGGCGGCAAGCGCGTCCGCCCGGCCTTCGCGTACTGGGGCTGGCGTGCCGTCGCCCCCGACCCCGGCCTCCCGGCCGACCCGGCGGTCCTGCGCCTGTTCTCCGCATTGGAACTGCTGCAGGCCTGCGCCCTGGTGCACGACGACGTCATCGACTGTTCGGCGACCCGCCGAGGCCTGCCCACCGTGCACCGGCTGTTCGCCGAGCGGCACCGCCAGCAGGGCTGGCGCGGTTCGTCCGAGCAGTTCGGGCTGTCCGCGGCCATCCTGCTCGGCGACCTGGCCCTGTCCTGGGCGGACGACATCGTCGCGAACGCCGACCTGTCCGCCGACGCCCGCCGGCGCGTCAACGAGGTGTGGGCGCACATCCGCACCGAGGTCCTCGGCGGCCAGTACCTCGACATCGTCGCCGAATCCAGCGGCGCCGACACCGTGGCCTCGGCCATGAACGTGAACCTCTACAAGACCGCGTCGTACACCGTCACCCGGCCGTTGCAGCTGGGCGCCGCAGCGGCCGCCGACCGGCCCGACGTGCAGAAGATCTTCCACGCGGTCGGCACCGACCTCGGCATCGCATTCCAGCTGCGCGACGACGTGCTCGGGGTGTTCGGTGACCCGGCCGTCACCGGCAAGCCGTCGGGCGACGACCTGCGCTCGGGCAAGCGCACCGTGCTGCTGGCCGAGGCCGTGGAACTGGCCGAGAGCTCCGACCCGGCCGCGGCGGCCCTGCTGCGCGACCTGATCGGCACGGATCTGACCGACGCCCAGGTCGGCGAACTCTGCGGCGTGATCGAGGCCGTCGGCGCACTGAGCGCCGTCGAGGAGCGCATCACGCTGCTCACCCAGCGTGGACTGGACGCCCTCGCCGCGGCCCCCATCGACAACGGCGCCAAGGCCGGACTCACCGAACTCGCCCGGCGGGCGTCCAACCGGTCCGCGTAGGCCACGATGTCGACTTCGACCACGGCTCCCGGGGCGCTGGCCCGGCTCACCGCCTTCGGACGGTCCGACGAGGGCCGCCCCGCGCTGCTCGGCTTCGCCGGCGCCATCCTGATCGCCCTCGGCGGCCTCGGCGCCGGCAGCACCCGGCAGCACGATCCCCTGCTCGAGTCGATGCACCTGTCGTGGTTCCGGTTCGGCCACGGGCTGGTGCTGTCGTCGATCCTGCTGTGGACCGGCGTCGCCCTGATGCTGATCGCCTGGCTCGCGCTGGGCCGGCGCGTCGTGGACCGCACCGCGACCGATTACACGATGATCGCGACGACCGGCTTCTGGCTCGCGCCGCTGCTGCTGAGCGTGCCGGTGTTCAGCCGCGACACCTACTCCTACCTGGCGCAGGGCGCCCTGCTGCGCGACGGGCTGGACCCCTACCTCGTCGGGCCGGTCGACAACCCGAACTCGTTGCTGGACAACGTGAGTCCGATCTGGACCACCACCACCGCGCCCTACGGGCCGGCATTCATCCTGGTGGCCAAGTTCGTCACCATGATCGTCGGCGACCACGTGGTCGAGGGCACCATGCTGCTGCGGCTGTGCATGCTGCCCGGCCTGGTCATGCTGATCTGGGCAGCGCCCCGCGTCGCCCGCCACGTCGGCGCCAACAGCGCTGCCGCCCTGTGGATTTGCGTCCTCAACCCGCTGGTGATCATCCATCTGATGGGCGGCGTCCACAACGAGATGCTGATGGTCGGCCTGATGATGGCCGCCATCGCGCTGACGTTCGAACGGCATCCCATCGCCGGCGTCAGCCTGATCGCGCTCGCGGTGGCGGTGAAAGCCACCGCGGGACTGGCACTTCCGTTCATGGTGTGGGTCTGGATGCGCCAGTTGCGCGAACGCCACCCGTGGGGTCAGGTCCGCGCGTGGCTGGTGGCCACCGCGGCGTCAGGGGTGATCTTCACCGTGGTGTTCGCCGTGGTGACGGTGGCGGCCGGGGTCGGGCTCGGCTGGCTGACGGCACTGGCCGGTTCGGTGAAGATCGTCAACTGGCTGACCATCCCGACGGCGGTGGCCAACCTGATCCATGCCATCGGCGGACTGTTCACCACCGTCAGCTTCTACGCGGTGCTCGACGTCACCCGCATCATCGGCATCGCGATCATCGCCATCTCACTTCCCTTGCTGTGGTGGCGATTCCGGCACACCGACCGGGAAGCGCTGATCGGCATCGCGCTGGTGATGGCCGTCGTGGTGCTGTTCGTGCCGGCCGCGCTGCCCTGGTACTACACCTGGCCGCTGGCGATCGTCTCGGCGCTGGCGCAGAGCCGGTCGGCCGTCGCCGCGATCGCCGGGTTCTCGACCTGGATCATGGTGATCTTCAAACCCGACGGATCGCACGGCATGTACTCGTGGCTGCACGTCATCCTGGCGACGGGATGCGCGGTGGCCGCGTGGTATTCGCTGGCCCACGCGCCGGAGCCGAAGACGACGGCGGCCGAGCCGGCTAGTACGCCATAGCCTGGGCGCGCCGCAGCACTTCCCTGGCCTGGTGCGAATGCAGCGCGTCGACCGGACGCGCGTTGACGACGCGCTCGGTGGTGCCGTCGCGCGTCAGCGTCAGCGACTCGTCGGCGGTGAACAGCCACCGCACGATGTCGGTTTCGTGGTAGCCACCGTCGCGCAGCACGACGAGCAGGCCCGGCAGCTGCTTGACCACATGCCCCTTGTCGTCGAAGAAGATCTTGGGCACCACGATGGCACCGTTCCGGCGCACTCCGAGGAGGTGTCCGTCCCGCAACTGCTGGTGCACCTTCGTCACCGGAATACCCAGCATCGATGCCACTGCGGGAAGGTCGTAGACCGCTTCATCGGGATCGATAACGTCCTCGGCGGCCGGAATGCTGCTCACCCAGGAGATTCTAGAGCCGTACGATTGCCAGGTGCAGCCATCCCGACAACCGGACCCACTGATCGGTGCGGTGCTGGACGGGCGCTACCGCGTGGACGCACCCATCGCCAGTGGCGGCATGTCCACGGTGTACCGCGGGCTGGACACCCGGCTCGACCGCCTGGTGGCACTCAAGGTCATGGATTCGCGGTACTCCGGCGATCAGCAGTTCCTGACCCGCTTCCAGCGCGAGGCCCGCGCCGCCGCCGGACTGAAAAGCCCTGGGCTGGTTGCGGTTTACGACCAGGGATTCGACGGTCGGCACCCGTTCCTGGTGATGGAACTCGTCGAGGGCGGGACGCTGCGCGAGTTGCTGCGCGAACGTGGCCCGATGCCCCCGCACGCCGTGGCGGCCGTGCTGGCCCCGATGCTCGACGGCCTGGCGGTGGCCCACCAGGCGGGCCTGGTGCACCGCGACATCAAGCCCGAGAACGTGCTGATCTCCGACAGTGGCGAGGTCAAGATCGCCGACTTCGGGCTGGTGCGCGCTGTCGCTGAGGCCAAGATCACGTCGACGAGCGTCATCCTCGGCACCGCGGCGTACCTCTCCCCCGAACAGGTCAGCACCGGTGACGCCGACCCGCGCAGCGACGTCTACTCCGTCGGCATCCTGGCCTACGAGCTGCTGACCGGCACCACGCCGTTCACCGGCGACAATCCGCTCAGCGTCGCCTATCAGCGGCTGGACCAGGACGTGCCGCCGCCGAGTTCGGCAATCGCCGGTGTGCCAAAGCAATTCGACGACCTGGTGGCCTGCGCGACGGCCCGCCTGGCCGACGACCGCTACCTGGATGCCGGCGACATGGCGGCCGAACTCGCCGCGATCGTCACCGACCTCGGTCTGCCCGAATTCCGGGTGCCGGCACCCACGAACTCGGCGCAACACACCGCGGCGGCCGCACAGCGCGGCCGCGCCGAGCACACCACGGTCGCGACGGGCCGGGCAGCAGCCCCGAAGCCGGCGCCGCAGCACACCCTGCAGTTCACCATGGACCCTGCGATGGACCCCGCACTGCTCGAATCACCGGTGGTGACAAAACAATTCGCGGGGATCGACCTCGACGACTTCGCCTGGGCGCGGCAGCGGTCGCGGCGCGCCGTGCTGTTCTGGCTCATCGCGGTGCTGACGCTGACCGCGTTGGTCGCCGCCGGCGCCTGGACCCTCGGCACCAACATCGACGGGCTGTTCTAGAAACGCCGAATAGCCACCTGCCGCACGGGTTTCGCGTGAAAACCAATGCGCCGGGTGGCCATTCGGCGGGGTGAAGCTAGTCGCGCAGCATCTCCGCGACGAGGAACGCCAACTCCAGGCTCTGCTGGGTGTTCAGGCGCGGGTCGCAGGCCGTCTCGTAGCGGCCGGCCAGGTCGTCGTCGGAGATATCCTGCGCGCCACCAAGGCATTCGGTGACGTTCTCGCCGGTGATCTCGACGTGGATGCCACCCGGGTGGGTGCCCAGCGCGCGGTGCACCTCGAAGAAGCCCTGCACCTCGTCGACGATGCGGTCGAAGTGCCGGGTCTTGTAGCCCGTCGAGCTCTCGTGGGTGTTGCCGTGCATCGGGTCGCACTGCCAGATGACCTGGTGGCCCGAGGCCTCCACCTTCTGGATGATGCCCGGCAGCACGTCGCGCACCTTGCCGTTGCCCATCCGGCTGACCAGCGTGAGCCGGCCCGGAATGTTGTGCGGGTCAAGGCGTTCCACGTACTCGACGGCCATCTCGGGCGTCGTCGTCGGACCGATCTTGATGCCGATCGGGTTGGCGATGGTCTCGACGAACGCGATGTGCGCGTGGTCGAGCTGGCGGGTGCGCTCGCCGATCCAGACGTAGTGCGCCGACAGGTCGTACAGACGCGGCTCGTCGAACTCGGTGGACAGCCGCAGCATCGCGCGCTCGTAGTCGAGCACCAGGGCCTCGTGGCTGGCGTAGATCTCGGCGGTCTGCAGGTTGCGGTCGTTGACGCCGCAGGCCGTCATGAAGTTCAGGCCACGGTCGATCTCGGCCGCCAGCGCCTCGTACCGGGCACCCGCCGGCGAGGTCCGCACGAACTCACGGTTCCACTCGTGCACCTGCTGCAACGACGCCAGGCCCGACGAGGTCAGCGCCCGCACCAGGTTCATCGCGGCGCTCGCGTTGGCGTAGGCCCGCACCAGACGCGACGCGTCGTGCACGCGCACCGCGGGGTCCGGGTCGAAACCGTTGACCATGTCGCCGCGGTAGGACGTCAGGCCCAGCGAGTCGGTGTCCGACGAACGCGGCTTGGCGTACTGCCCCGCGATGCGGGCCACCTTGACCACCGGCATGCTGGCGCCGTACGTCAGCACGACGGCCATCTGCAGCAGGGTCCGGATGTTGGCCCGGATGTGCGGCTCGGTGTTGTCGACGAACGTCTCGGCGCAGTCACCGCCCTGCAGCAGGAACGCCTTGCCCTGCGCCACGTCGGCCAGCTGCAGCTTGAGCTTCTCGATCTCGGACGGCACGGTGATGGGCGGCACGCTCTCGAGCACCTTGCGCATCGCAGCAGCCTGGTCCGCGGGCCAGCTGGGCTGCTGCGCGGCCGGACGGGACAGCGCGTCGGCAAGGCGCGTGCGCAGGTCCTCGGGCAGCGGGGGCAGCTCGGGCAGCTGGTCGATGGGTACGTCGACGGTCCAGTTCACGTGTCTATGGTACCGGCGCCGACCAGCGACTATTTACCCACCAAAACGGCACCGATCGACGGATTCGGGACTGCCGGGAGAAAACCGGGCCCGGTGCGCGACTATTGACGATGTGGAGTGCGAGATTGCCCGGGAGGCGCTGTCCGCGCGCATGGACGGCGAGCACGAACCCGTCCCCGCGCGCCGCGTCGACGAGCACCTGGCGTCCTGCCCCGAGTGCCGGCAGTGGCAGGACGAACTGGACAGCCAGATGCAGCTGCTGCGCGGGCTGATCGCCGCCGACCGCACCCGGATCACCGCCGTGGCCGACACGGTCTCGCAGACCGCGCTCCCCGAAACCCGCGCCGGCCTCGACTGGCTGCGCATCGGCCTCGCGGTGGTGGGCGCCATCCAGATCGTCCTGGCCGTGCTGCAGGCGGCGGGCGTCAGCATCGGCGTGCACGTCGGGCATGCCGCGGGCGGACATGTGGTCAACGAGTCGACGGCGTGGTCCGTCGCACTCGGCGTCGGCATGCTGGTCGCGGCCGCCCGCCCGGCCGCGGCGATGGGCCTGGCGATCGTCGGCGGCGTGTTCACCCTCGTGCTCACCGGCTACGTCGTCGTCGACGGACTGACCGGAGCAGTCGGTGCGGTCCGCATGCTGAGCCATCTGCCGGCGCTGGCCGGGGTGGTGCTGACGGTGCTGGTGTGGCGCCGCCACACCGGCGAGCCACCGCGGCCGGACCGCGACGCGGCACCGACGCTCGACGACATCACGCTGCCGGACAACGCCTCCCGCGGCCGCCGCCGGGGCCACCTGTGGCCCACCGACGGCAACGCTGCCTAGATCATCACGGCGAACATGATCGCCATGCCGGCCGCCGCCATGGCCTGGCACGCCACGGCGAACCACAGGCGGGCCGGGGCGTCGGGGCGCTCCTGCCGCACGGTGAAGTAGCGGATGGCCCACCACAACGCAGCGGCCCCGAACAACGCGGTGACCACCCAGTTCACGGCGTCGACCCACGCCGACGGGTGCCCGCAGCCGCCCATCGGACCCGCATGCGCCGTCGTCCCGGACATGTCCATGCCCGGCATGGACGGCATCGACGACGCCGACTGCGGCGCGTCGGCCGCGGTCCCGGCGCACTGACCGGGCAGCACCCGCCCGTCCATCACGGCGTACATCCACGCCATCGCCAGCATCATCACCGCGTGATAGGCGTCGGCCACCCGATGGCCGGTGCGCACCACCAGGAGGACCGCGAACCAGCCGGCCGCCAGCAGGAAGAACACCAGCGGCGGCCGGTTGGGCACACACATCCCGGCCGGCCACGCCATGACGAGCATCGCCACGGCCATCACCAGGTGCAGCGCGCGGCTGGTCTGGTCGGCCCACGTCCGGTTCTCGCGGGCCGTGACGAGGGCGTAGACGCACTGGGCCGCGCTGAACAGGAACAGCCCAGTCACGAGCAACCGGAGCCAGATGTCGGCGATCACCGCGTCGCCTGCCGCCGCCGGCGCCAGCCCAGTGCCACGTCGACCATGACGAACAGGGCCAGCGTGAGGCCGAACAACGGGGCGAAGCACCCGACACCGGCGAGAACCAGCACCAGCAGCGCCGCTTCGTAGGGCCGCAGGGCCGACAGCGCACCGCGCCGTTGCCCGGTCGGCAGGGTGAACCCGGCGCCGCGGGTCGGCCGCCGGCGCCACCACATCCGGTACCCCAGCACGATTCCGACGATCATGGCGAGGGCGACCGCGATCAGCGCCAGCTGATTGACCAGGCCGAACAGCACGCTCATGTGCAGGTCGATGACCCAGTCGGTCATCTTGGCCATCAGCGGCCACTCGGCGAAGTCGAGGCGCGCCGTCACGGCGTTCGTGGTGGGGTCGACGACGATCGCGTCGTACTGCGTCGGCCAGTCACGCTTGCGTTCGGCGACCTGCCAGCCTTGGCCGGCCGTCGTGGGCGGATACATCCACATCGGTGTCCGCAGGTGGGCATCGTGGGCGACCTGCAGCGCCGCGTCGGCGCCGCGCAGCGCGGCGGCCTCGTCGAGCGTCGCGCCGGCGGCCTGTCCCGGCAGTGCGGTGTCGACGGACGGGCTGGTCCAGCTCAGTTGCGTCCGCAACTGGGCCACGTTCTCCCCGGCGAACCGCGACCACGTCATGCCCGACACCGCCAGCAGCGCGACCGCCGCCAGGACCCAGACCCCGAGGGTGCCGTGCCACGACAGCAGCCGGCGCCGCCCGGTCGCCCGCACATCCGGGACGACGAGCCGCCGCGGTTGTCCCCGGTTGTGCCCGATCCACAGCAGCAGACCCACGCCGGCGATCACCCACGACCAACTGGCCGCCAGCTCGCTGTAGTTCCGGCCGAAGGCTCCGAGGTGCAGGTTGCGGTGCAGTTCGTCGAACCACGCCCGCACCGGCAGCCACTGGCCGTAGGTGGTCAGGGCGCCGCGGACCGCGCCCGTGTAGGGGTCGACGAACACCGTGCGCGCGTAGTCGGCGGGGACGTCGTCGACCGCGAGCGTCACCTGCGTCGTCTCGTCCGGCGCGGCCGGCGGCCGGATGCTGGTGACGGTGCCCTCCGGGTGCGCGGCACGGACAGCCGACAGCTGGGCGGCCAGCGGCAGCTGCCGGTCGCCGACGTGGTCGACGGTGAGCTCGTGCCGGTACACCGCGCTGTCGATCTGCGGGATCACCGCGTACAGCAGCCCGGTGACGGCTGCGATCAGGATGAACGGCGCGACGAACAGGCCGGCGTAGAAGTGCAGCCGCAGCAATGCCGGGCGGAAGCGCTTCCACGCCGACGGATCGGACGCGACGGCAACGTCCGATTCGGGCAGTTGGGTGTGACTCACAACTTGTATTGGTCGGCCCGCGGCGCCAGGAGTTCCTGCGCCCGGAAAATTTCTACGACACCTGGTCGTAGACTGGGCCTGATCAGTTCTTCAGGTGGAAGGCCGGTATTTCGATGGGCTCGGACCGGGCGGGCAGGATCACGCTGCCGCTGTTGGGTTATCTGGCCGCGGTCGCCGCCTTGGTCACCTACGCACTCATCTCGGGCGACCAGCGCTTCGTCGCCACCGGCGACAGCTACCCCGGCACGTTCACCGCTGTGGCCGAACCGGTCGGCTACTTCACGGCCGTCCTCGCCGCCGCGATCTGCCTCGGCGGCCTGCTGTACATCGTGACCACCGCCCGGCCCGACTCCAAGGGCGTCATCGACCCACCCACTTACCGCATCCACCTTGTGCTGGAACGGGTTTCGCTGGTCTGGCTGGTCGCCGCAGCGTTCATGGTGGTGGTGCAGGCAGCGACCGACGCCGGCGCGCCGGCCCTGCGGCTGGTCGAGAGCGGCCGGCTGGGTGAGGCCATCGGCGCGTCCGAGATGGCCCGTGGCTGGATCGCCGCCACCCTGTGCGCCGCCGTCGTGGCCCTGACGCTGCGGTTCAGCGTGCGGTGGATCGCCATGGTCGTGCTGTTGCTCCCGAGCGTGATCGGCGTCCTGGCGCTGCCAGTGACCGGCAATGCCAGCGAAGGGCCGGACCACGACTACACGACCAGCGCGGTCATCGTGTTCGCGGTGGCGCTGGCCGTGCTGGCCGGTACGAAGATCGCGGCCGTCATCAGCCCGCCGGCCGCCGACCTCTACCGGCGCGTGCTGATCATCCAGGTGGCCTGCGGCACCGCGGCCCTGATCTACGGCGTGCTGCTGCTGGCCGAACAACTCGGCCCGCCCGGGCTGACGGGCAGCGATTACGGACGGTGGGCCATCGTCGCGGCGATCGCGCTGGCGGCGTCGTGGATCACCGATGCCGCGGCGCTGCGCCGCGCCAAGCCGTCCCGGCTGGCGACCTGCCTGCCCGCGCTCACGGCGCTCGCCGCGGTGTCCGCGATGGCGGTGCAAACCGCGCCGCGCCTGCTGCACCACAAGTACACGACCTGGGACGTCTTCCTCGGCTACGAGCTGCCCGACCCGCCGAATGTGGTTCGGCTGCTGACGGTCTGGCGGTTCGACACGTTCATCGGCATCGGTGCGCTGGTGCTTGCCGGCGCCTATCTCTACGCCTACCTGAAGCTGCGGCGCCGCGGCGACGAGTGGCCGGTGGGCCGGTTGCTCGCGTGGCTGATCGGCTGCGCGGCACTGCTTTTCACCAGTAGCTCGGGTGTGCGGGCCTACGGCTCGGCGATGTTCAGCGTCCACATGGGCGAGCACATGACGCTCAACATGTTCGTCCCGGTGCTCCTGGTGCTGGGCGGCCCGGTGACCCTGGCGCTACGCGCCCTGCCCCCGGCCGGCGAGGGCGCCCCGCCCGGACCCCGCGAATGGATCCTGTGGCTCGTGCACTCGAAAGTCACCGCCGCTCTGTCGAATCCGATCGTGGCGTTCGTGCTGTTCGTCGCGTCGCTGTACGCGGTGTACTTCACCCCGATCTTCAACACGCTGGTCCGCTACCACTGGGGCCACGAGTTGATGAGCGTGCACTTCCTGCTGGTCGGCTACCTCTTCTACTGGGGCATCATCGGCATCGACCCGGGCCCCAAGCGCCTACCGTTCCTGGGTCGGCTCGGATTGTTGTTCGCGGTCATGCCTTTTCACGCGTTCTTCGGCATCGCGACCATGACCATGACCGACACCATCGGCGGGCCGTTCTACAAGTTCGTCGGCCTGCCGTGGCTGTCCAGCATCGGTGCCGACCAGCACCTCGGCGGCGCCATCGCGTGGGGCTCGAGCGAACTGCCGGTGATCCTGGTGGTCATCGCCCTCGTGGCGCAGTGGGCCCGGCAGGATCGCCGCGCCGCCTCCCGTGCCGACCGGCACGCCGACGCGGACTACGCCGACGACGACCTGGATGCCTACAACGCGATGCTGCGCGAACTGGCCCGCCAGCGCGGCCAGCAGTAACCCCGCCGTCAACCAGGGATTTGTGCACGATTTTCCGCGGCACGCGCGGAAAATCGTGCACAAATCACTTGAAGTTGCGCAGGCGCAGGCTGTTCGACACCACGAAGAACGACGAGAAGGCCATCGCCGCGCCCGCGATCAGCGGGTTGAGCAGCCCGGCCGCCGCCACCGGGATGGCGGCGATGTTGTAGCCGAAGGCCCACACCAGGTTCATCTGGATGGTGCGCATGGTCGCCTTGGCCAGGTCGAGGGCCTGCGGCACCGAATCCAGGCTATCGCGGACCAGGATGATGTCGGCGGCGCCGATCGCGACGTCCGTGCCGCGGCCGATCGCCAGACCCAGATCCGCGCAGGCCAGCGCCGGGCCGTCGTTGATGCCGTCACCGACCATCGCGACCATGCGGCCGCGGTCGCGCAGCTGCTGGATGACGTCGACCTTGCCGTCCGGCAGCACGTCGGCGATGACGTCGTCGATCCCCACCGCGGCACCCACCGCGGCGGCGGCCGCGGGGTTGTCGCCCGTCAGCAGGATGGTCTTCAGACCACGCTCGTGCAGCGCCGCGATGGCGCCCGCCGCCGATTCGCGCACCGCGTCAGCGACCGCGATGGCACCACACAGCTCGTCGTCGACGGCCACGAAAACGACTGTCTCGCCGCGGGATTCGGCGCCGCGCCGCGCTTCGGCGAGGGCCGCGGGCACCGCGGCACGGCCAGCTGCCCAGGACGGCTTGCCGATGCGTACCTCGCGCTCCCCCACGGTGCCGACGACACCGCGACCGGGAACGGCCTGGAAATCGGTGACGGCCTCATGCTCGGGCGCTGCCGTGGTGATGGCCACCGCGACGGCGTGCTCGGACGCCGATTCGACGGCCGCGGCGAGAGCCAGGACGTCCTCGTCTGCCCAGCCGTCGACGGCGGTGACCGCGGTGACGGCCAGGTGCCCGGTGGTCAGGGTGCCGGTCTTGTCGAAGACGACGGTGTCGACGGCCCGAATCGCCTCGAGCGACCGGTGCCCCTTGAGGAAGATGCCGAGCTGGGCACCGCGTCCGGACGCCACCATCATCGCCGTCGGCGTGGCCAGGCCCAGCGCGCACGGGCAGGCGATGACCAGGACCGCCAGCGCGCAGGCGAACACCTTGTCCGGGCCCGCGCCCGCCAGGGCCCAGCCCAGCGCGGTCAGTGCGGCAATGGCGAAGACGCACGGCACGAACACCGAGGCGATGCGGTCGGCCAGGCGCTGCGACTCGGCCTTCTGCGCCTGCGCTTCCTCGACCAGCCGCACCATGCCGGCGAATTGGGTGTCGGCGCCGACGGCCGCGGCCTCCACGATCAGGCGTCCGTCGAGCACGATCGTGCCGCCGATGACGCTGCTGCCGGGCATCGCCCGGACCGGCTTGGCCTCACCCGTCATCACGCTGGTGTCGACGGCGGCCGAGCCCTCGACCACGAGTCCGTCGGCCGCGATCGTCTGACCGGGCCGCACCACGAACTTCTGCTGTTCGGCGAGCTCCTCGGCGGGGATCACCATCTCGGTGCCGTCGGCCAGCAGGATCGTGACGTTCTTCGCGCTCAGTGCCGCGAGCGCCCGCAGCGCACTGCCCGCCTTGGACTTGGCGCGGGCCTCGAAATAGCGTCCCGCCAACACGAACACCGTGACGCCGGCGGCGACCTCGAAGTAGATCGCGTCGCTGCCGACGAGGGCCTGCCAGATGCCGGTGGCCTCGGTGGCGTGGTGTCCGAAGAAGACCGTGTAGAGCGACCAGACCGTGGCCGCGGACACGCCGACCGAGATCAGGGTCTCCATGGAGACCGCACGATTGCGGGCATTGCGCAACGCGACGCGGTGGAACGGCCAGGCGGCCCACGTCACGACCGGCAGCGCCAGCGCCGTGAGCACCCACTGCCAACCGGTGAAACGGGTGCTGGGGACGACGGCGAACATCACCGATAGATCGGCGAGCGGGACGAACAGCACCGCGGCCACCAGCAGGCGGCGCAGCAGGTAGTGGGCGTGCGAAAGATCCTCGTCGTCGCGGTCGCCGGCGATCACGCCGGAGCGGGGCTCGGCTTCGTAACCGGCCTTGCGGATCGCGTCGCACAGGTCGGAATCGGCGATCTCGGGAAGGGCGTCGACCGTGGCCACGCGGGTGCCGAAGTTCACCGAGGCGCGGACACCCGGCATCTTGTTGAGCGTCCGCTCGACCCGCGCCGAGCAGGCGCCGCACGTCATGCCGGTCACGTCGAGCTGCACCCGGCGCGCGGCCGCACTGTCGTCGGCAGCTGCGGCAGCGTCGACCGCGCTGCCGACCGCTGTGCTGGCCGTCATCATCCTCCTATTGTCCCCCGGTCGTGTCCTGCGCTGTGCGGGCTACCAAATCAATGGTCGGACGTGCCCGGCTGTGAGTTCCCGGCAACCGTCGCATATGGTCGGCCTGTGAACAGCCGCGGCGACGACGACGAGGTGACCCGCCTCGCATTGGCGGCCGGCCGGGGCGATCGCGCCGCATTGGAGCAGTTCATCAAGGCTACCCAGCGCGATGTCTGGCGCACTGTCGCCTACCTCGACGAGCCCGGCAGCGCCGACGATCTGACGCAGGAGACCTACCTGCGTGCCCTCGGCTCGCTGCCGCGGTTCCGCGGCCGGTCGACGGCCCGCACCTGGCTGTTGTCGATCGCGCGCCGCGTCGTCGTCGACCACATCCGGCGCAAGCAGTGCCGGCCGCGCAGCAGCGCCGCCATCGAGCCCGAGACCGTCATCGACATGCACCAGCCGACCGCCCGGTTCGAGGACATCGTCGAAATCCGCATGCTGCTCGACGGCGTCGACGCCGACCGCCGGGAAGCGCTGCTGCTGACCCAGGTGCTGGGCCTGTCCTACGCCGAGGCCGCCGAAATCTGTGGCTGCCCCGTCGGCACCATCCGCTCCCGGGTCGCCCGGGCCCGCGACGATCTGCTGCGGGCGGGGAATCAGGACCAGAGCGCGGGCTGAGTCGCTGCGAAATTGGCGGGCCTGACCTGACGTAGGGCGCCATAGACTGAACCCCACAACAGTGCGGGGAGGTCAACTGCTGTGGGTGCATTGGATGCCTTCAATGCGATTTGGGGCCAAACGCGGGCTACGTTCGGTGAGGGCGTCCCGGTGGACGGCAGCGGATACGACAAGAGCTCCCAATTCCGCGACCTCCAATCTCAAACTCAGTCGGCTGCGCCGGGTTCTCACTGGACCGGCTCAGCGTCCGATGCGTACGCCGACGCCAACGACGCCCGCGCCCGTAAGTTCGGCCGCATGGCCGAACTCGATCAGAAAATGGGTGTGGAGATCACCCGCTCGGCCGATGCCGTGTTAGCAGGTCGGCGACAATTAGACGCAGTACGCCAATGGGTGAACGATGCGGCCGCCGGTTTGCCAAAAACCGCCGCTGGAGACGCACAGCTGTTCTCGGTGGTTTCTAAAGGCAGCAGCGAGATCTCCGAGATTATTCGACGCACGCACAATGAAATGGCGTCTATCGCGGGGCGAGTAGATATCCTCAAAGCCGGTTGGGACGAGCTAGGCGGCGATCCGAAGGATAAAGGCCCCGGCGACAAAGATGGCGTCGACAAACTCACGGGCGAGAAGGATGACGACGCTCGCCGGAGAGCGGAAAAAGATGTGCATGACGCGCTGGCCGGCGACCAGAAAGCTGCGAAGCGGGTCGGTGATGTACTCGACACGATCAAGCCAGGACAGCCGCTGAGTCCCGAACAAGGCTCGTATCTCAGTCAGATGCAGGCTCAGCAGAACGGCATGAGCATCAAAGATCTCAAGGCCGCAGAACAACGCCTCGGCGACCAAAAGGGCATCATCGCCAATTCCTGGCAATTGATGAGCAACGACAAGGTGCAGTTCCCGAAGACTCCACTACACCCGGGCGACCTCGACAACCCGAACGATATGACGAAGGGTGGATTTAACAATCTTCCACAAAGCGTACAGACAGCGATAAAATCGCCTGGCGCAGAATATATAGACCAAATGCACGATATTTCGGGAATTGTCAAGGATGGCAATTCCTCGCTACAAGCGGGAACCAGTTTGGATCGGGAAATGCTCAACAAAGCCGATCGAATAATGGATACCCCCATTTGGGAGCACGACCCGGCGAGCGTCAAGGGCGAGGGTGAACGTGACCCATGGATCGATCCCGCGGTTTCCAGCATTTTCGAGTCGGCGGGCCGCGACCATACTGCGGTATCCGACCTCGTCACCAGCAACAAAGGCAACGATTTCATCCACGACATCACCACTCATGCCTGGAAGGACAACGGTGCTGCGGCGGGATCGTTGTTCAGTTGGACAAACGAGGAGGCGAATGGTCCGAATTCCGATATTGCCGCCAAAACTGCCCACGCCTACGCCAACTACGTCGGCGTGCATGGTGGAGAGTTACTCAATCTTCCCGGTCACCACAGCCTCGGCGAGATGGATCCAAAGTTGGTACAGAGCATGGCTCATGGACTCCTGCCCTACCAGTCCGACATGGTAGGCGAGAATAAGCATGGCTTCGAACCACTGGACCAACTCGGCAGCAATCTACATAACACCCGATCACTGTTCGCGGTAATGGACTCGAATCCCGACGCAGCCAAAGAATTCAATGCCCATGCGTACAAAACTGCCATGGACTACGAAAAATCATTCGCCGAAGCCGCAAAAACGGATCCGAATATTACCGGTACAAGCCCCCATCGAGCCGACCTCGACAGAGCGGGTCGACTAATCGGCCTCGTTGATGCCGGAGTTTTCATGGAAGTACAGCAGCACGGCAACAATACCCAGGCAAGTGCATTTGACCGCGCACATGACGCGTGGGAGATGAAGAAGTTGGCTTGGGACGTGGTTGGCGAGAACCTTCCGGGGTTCGACCGCGCGCATTCGGCTTTCCAAGACGCGATGATCGGTAAAGAGCCGAAAATCGACAGTTTCCCCGGGGACTACTCCACCCCTGACATTGACACCCCAAGCGGCAGCCAGGGATTGGGGAACGCGTCCACCCAAGTCGCATACACAGTCGCAGCTCAGCTGGTACACACACCGAATGCTGACATCGGGCCCGAGTACTTCACCAACAACGGTTCCGGAGTGTTGATGACGCCTGCCGAAGTTCGAGTGAAATACGGAGAAGCCGGATGGTCCGATTATTCTGCCGCGCTAGAACGCTACTTCGCGAATCAACAACGTTCTCTCGATTCGTCGATTATAAATTTCGGCAAGAATTACCACGCACCGTTGGATCAAATCCCTCCCGCCAGGAAGTAGCAATCACTTGCTAAATGTTCGCTACGGTCATCGGTGGTTTGCGGCAGTATTCGCAACCCTCGTATTCGTGCCTGGGTGTTCTCATCCGCCGTCCGCACCGGACCTGCCCGGGGATTCCGACCCGAAATCCATACACCAGATCGCCCCCGGCCCGGCCGGGCAAAAGTTCCTGAAATCAGTCTCCACATACAAATGGGGCGATCAATCCAATCGCGTCACCGCTTGGTTCCAATGGATACCCGCGGCCGCAACCGGACCCAACCCTGATGACCGGGCACTCGCGGCCGAGACGGCTCACACCATTGCGACCTACCTCGCCGCCAATTCGGATTCTCTCGAGCAGCTGGGCAACGAAAACCCAGGCCTCACTCAGAGCTACACGCTGGCTATCGTCCCGTACCTCGGAAGCCTGGTCACCGAGGATCAACTGACACCCCAGTTTCCACCGCTGGATGCACTCGACAGCGCAATGCCCAAAACTCGCAGTTTGCTTGCGGTCCTCGCCAGCGACCCGACAAGCTCATTGATACTCGGGCAGGCGATCGACCGGCAGGTAGCCAGGTATCAGGACAGCTTGTCTGAAGTCATCCGGCGTCAGCCGGGCGCATCGAAAGCGCTGAGCGAGCCTGTGGCGGCCGTCGCGCGCCTGACCGCACTTGCCGCGACAGCCGGTGTGCGCTCCGTTGACCCGAACTCCGGCTGGTCCCAGGGAATCGAAGAAACCGAACTGAACTACCTCTTCGCCCGCGCGACGGCGACCGGACCGAATGCCGACATCTCGCCCAAGTACTTCACGAACAACAGCGAATTGATGTCACCATCACAGGTCCGGCTGCAGTTCGGTGAAGCGGCTTGGGCGGAGTACTCCGCCATGATCTCCGCATTCACCAGTCGTATTCCGGATCAGCGCGCAGCGATCGATGATTTCGGCCGCGTGAGCCGCACGATCCGAGCAGGAGCTCCTCCGCGGTAGGCCCCGGGCGAGAGCGTCGGCCGACCCACCGCGGAACCCACACTGCCGCGCGTCCGACCAACTCTGCGAAACTGGTCTACAGACTGAACGGAGTTCGGCTTGTCCACCCGCCACGCGATCGATCTCGAGCACACCCTGAGCGCCATCGGGCGCCGGGTGTTCGACGAGGTCTGGATCGGTCCCGCCCGCCGCTACCCCACCGCCGTCGCGATCGTCGTGCTGGTGCTGTCTGCCGGGGTCAGCTGGTCGGAATCACATCGGTGGGTACTGAAGGTCGTCGCCATCCTGTTCACGCTGGCCGCGATTGCATCGGCAACGGCGCTGTGGCGCAAGCGGTTTCGCGTTTGTTGCGCGGCGCTGTACCTGTCGGGCGTGGCCACGGCCGCCGGGTTCGGCGCGGTCTGGTGGTGCCAGACGTCACCGGCGCGAGTCTCGGTGTGGTGGCCGCTGGCCGGTTTCGTCGCTGCCGCGGTGCTGGCCGTCTGCTGGCTGGGTGTGGTGCTGACGCCGCTGGAACGGTCCCAGCCCGACATGCGGTTCAAGCCCGCCGGGAACTGAAGCCCCCTTTCGTACGACCAATGACAGCGTGATCGCCGACTCTGCCCTGCGCTGGGCGCTGACTGCCGTGTTCGCGGTGGCCGCGCTGCTGTTCGTGGGTGCCGGACGGCGGGTGCCCGGACAGCGTGGCGTCGGGGTGCTGCATGCGCTGGCCTCGGTGGGCATGATCGCGATGCTCTGGCCGGCGGGCATGCAGGTGTCGCCGCTGCTGTACGTGCTGGTGTTCACCGCCGGGGCGCTGTACTTCGCCTACCTGGCCCTGTTCGGCTTCGAGCTACCGCACCCCGTCTACCACTGCACGATGATGGCCGCGATGGCACTGATGGGCCTGCTGATGGCGCCCAATGCGGGCGTTCCGGTGGCTGCGGCCGGTTCGACAGCTCAAGCCTCCGGTCACCACAGCGCCCACCTGGGTCACGGCGCCGTCGCCGTGACTCCCCCCGGCTGGTTCACCGTGGTGTGCATCGTGCTCGCGATCGGATTCTGCGCCGCCGCGCTGTGGTGGTTCTACCTGCTGGTGCGCGGGCCGAAGCGCCCGTACGCCGACCTGCTCATGGCGCTCGGCATGAGCGCCGCCTTCGCCGTCATGGCCGTCTGACCCTCTCGAAAGGACTCTCAATGACCGTGTCAAGCCGCCGCAGTGGCGATTTGGGGCGTGTCGGGGTGCCAGGTCCGGTTGTCACGGATGAGGGCGTAAAGGACGTTGACGCGTCGGCGGGCCAGGCAGATGGTGGCCGGGATAGCGCGTTTGCCTTGGTCTCGTTTGCGCTGGTAGTACGCCTTCGACGTGGGATCGCAGCGGATCGCGGTCAGCGCGGACATGTACATCACCCGGCGCAGGCGGCGGCTGTAGCGCTTGGGCGTGTGCAGCCGGCCGGTGCGTTTGCCGGAGTCTTTGGATACCGGCGCCAGGCCGGCCCAGGCGGCGAGCTGGTCAGGCGATTGGAGCAGTGCGGGATCGCCGACCACGGCAAGGAATTCGGCGCCGAGTCGGAAGCCGATGCCGGGCAGGCTGGTGATCACCTCGGCGAGCGGATGGCGGCGAAATCGTTCCTCGATGTCCGCGTCGGTGTGTTTGATGCGCTCATCGAGGTTGATCACCCCTTGGGCCAGCTCGGCGACCAATCCGGCGCCAACATCTTCACCCGCGAGGCGGACGGTCTGAGCTTTGGCCGCTGTCACCGCGGCAGCCGCGATCGTGGCGGCGTTGCGCACCCCGGCCGCTGCCAGAACTTTGGTCAGCCGCGAAACACCCGTTCGGCGAATCGCTTTCGGCCGTTGATAGTGCGCCAGCAGCACCGCCCAACCCCGGTCTTGGCTGAGCTCGGCGACGCGTTCGAGGGCCGGGCATACGGCCAGCAGTTGTTGGCGCAGACGGTTGATGGTGCGGGTGCGATCGGCCACCAGATCGGCGCGGTGGGCGGTGAGCATGCGCAGCTCGGTGATCAGGTCATCGCCGGGACGCAGGACCGGCAGGTCCGCACCGCGCATCCGGGATTGATCGGCAATCACCCGGGCGTCTTTGGCGTCGGTCTTGGATTCACCACCCCGGTAGGTGGCCGATGCTTGCCACACCTGCCGGCCCGCAAGGTAACGCACCGTCTTGCCTTCATCGGCCAGCACCGTGAGGACCAGTGCGGCGTACGCGTTGCTCAAGTCCACCGCCCAGGACACCTCACCGGCAAGCTTTTCGACCTCGGCGACCAGGTCGCGGATCGTGCGCTCGTCGTTGACCACCTTGCGCGAGAACACCATGTTGCCGTTGCCGTCCACGACGCACACCCAGTGATGTTCTTTGCCGACGTCGACGCCAGCCCATACCTGGTCTTCGGTCACCGGACCTCTTTTCGCTTGTCTGCCAACAGAATCCCCAAGGACGACCTCGCCGGCATTTCCTTAAACAAGCGATCGCATCGCAGATCTCAATCAGCGGCCCGAGGAAGTCCAGGCAGGCCGGGCGGCCAGTCCTTTCAAGCCGCACCACCAGGGCCGGCACCAACATGGCAGCCATACCCGACCCACCCGGGTCACAGCCAAACGTAACGCTCAGCAATACGAAGTAACTGCAACTACAAACTTAAGGACAACATGCCCAAGCTGATCCAGACCCTCGCCGCCGTCACCGCGACGATGGCCTGCGCCGTCGCGCTGGCCGCACCGGCCGCCGCCCACGTCAAGGTCACCGGCGACGCCACCCAGGGTGGCTGGGGCGTGCTGAACTTCCGCGTGCCGACCGAGTCGGACACCGCGTCCACCACCGGCCTGCTCGTCGTGCTGCCCGACGACCAGCCGATCATCTCGGTCAGCACGCAGCAGAAGGCCGGCTGGACGGCGACCATCACCAAGAAGAAGCTTCCCGCTCCGCAGAAGGACGACGACGGCGCCGAGGTCACCGAGTACGTCTCGTCGGTCGAGTGGAAGGCCACCGCGCCGGACGCGCCCATTCCGCCGCATCAGTTCAACGTCTTCGCCATCTCGGCCGGCCCGCTGCCCAAGGTCAACACGCTGACGCTGCCCGCGGTCCAGACCTACAGCGACGGCAAGACCGTCAACTGGAACGAGAAGGCCAACCCGGGCCAGCCCGAGCCCGAGCACCCGGCGCCGGCCCTGCACCTCAAGCCCGCCGGCGGCGGGGACCACGACCGGCCCGCGGCCGCGGCTCCGGCGGCTGCGGCGCCGACGTGGCCGGGCCTGACGGCGCTGGCCGTGTCGGTGGTCGCGTTGCTGGTGGCGATCGCTAGCCTGGCAGCCTCCCGACGAAAGACGAGTCACGACTAGAAAACTGAGACCGGTCGCAGCGCTGCTCGCGGCTCTGCTCGCGCTCCTGCTGCCGGCTCCCCTCGCACACGCGCACGCCGTCCTGGTCTCCAGCGATCCGGTGGACGGCGCCACCCTGCCGGCCGCGCCGAGCCGGGTCACCTTGAGCTTCGATGAGCCGGTTCGCCTGATTCCCGGTGCGGTTCAGGTGATTTCGAACTCCGGCGCGCGGGTCGACCGGGAGGTGCGGCAGCGGTCGGGCAACACCACCGTGGAACTGGACCTGCCGCCGGACCTGCCGCGCGGCAGCTACACCGCGACGTGGCGGCTGATGTCGGCAGACGGGCACGAGGTGTCCGGCTCGGTGAGTTTCGGTGTGCAGCAGGCGCCGGACGCGCCGCCGGAGGTTCGTCCGGTCGCGTCGTCGTCGGTAGCGTCGGATGTCGCTCGCGGTCTGACGTATGCCGGCCTGGTGCTGTGTGTCGGTGTGCTCGCGGCGGCCCGGCTGGTGTGGACGTGGGCGCTCGCCCTGCGTCGCACCCGCATCCTGGCCGGCATCGGCTGGCTGCTGCTGGCCGCCGCGACCGTCATCAACGCCGTCACCACCGGCCCCGACATCCAGCTCTACGTGCAGGCCGCCCTGCTCGTGCTGCTCGCGGCGACCACCCGCGCCGGGACCGCGCTGTTCGTCGTGATCGCTACGGCACTCGCGGCCGGTGTCGCCGCGTCCGGGCACGCCTCGGCAGGCCCGGACCCGTGGCTCGCCACCACCGTCACCACCGTCCACCTGCTGGCCATGGCGCTGTGGCTGGGCGGGCTGGCCGTGCTGATGCTGGTGGTCCTGCCCGCCCGGCGCAGCGACGAGCTGCAGCGGTGGTCCCGGGTGGCGTTCGGCTGCGTCGCGGCGGTCCTGCTCACCGGCGAGTATCAGGCCTGGCGGCAGGTGTCGCCGATCGAGTCACTCTGGTCGACCGGCTACGGAATGGCCTTGTGCGCCAAGGTTTTCCTGGTGACGCTCATGGCCGCCCTGGCCTACCTCGGCCGGCGCCGGCTCACCCCGGAGCGGCTGCGCCGGACCGTACCGTGGGAGACCGCGCTCGCGGTGCTGGTCTTGATCATGACCACGGTGCTCACCGGCGAGCCGCCCGCCCGCACCACGTACGGCCCCGCGTTCACCGCCACCGCCGCACTCGATGAGGGTCGGCAGGCACAGGTGCATCTGGACACCACGCGGCACGGCGCCATCCCGATCGACGTCGCGGTGCCCGGTGCCACCGGGCTGCGGGGCACTCTGTCGAGCGCCGAGATCGCCTCTCTGCCGGTGCGTTTCACGGCGGGTCCCGACGGTCACTGGCACAGCACGTATGCCACCGCGCCGCGGCCGGGACTGTGGACGCTGCAGCTGACGGTCCAGTTCGGCCCGAACGACGCCACCGTCACCAGCGTGCCGTTCCGGGCCTGGTGACCTGAGCTACCGGGGCGCCGTCATCATCTCGGCGATCAGCCGGTAGCGGTGCAGGTTGTGTCGGGCGTCGACCAGCGCGTCGTGGGAATCGCGCGGCCGCGGTGGCATCCGCGGGCTGCCGCAGTCCTCCCAGAACTGCCGCAGTTCGCGGGTGAAGCGCGGCATCGCCGGCGGCAGGTCGGCCATCGGGCCCCACAGCTGGCACAGCACCACATGGTCGTACGCGCCGACCCAGGCCCACAGTTCGATCGGCTCGTCACCGTCGATGTTGAAGAAGTCCTCGAGCTCGGACCGAATCTGCCGCCGCGACCGCCACACCTGCGACGACGGTGACGGCAGCTTCGGCAGCACGTTCTTGCGCACCCAGGAGCCGGCCCGGTCGGGGTCGAACTCCGAGGAGACGGCGTAGTACTCGCGCCCGTCCTCGGCGGCCACACCGATCGAGATCAGGTCGATGGTGCGACCGTCGTCGATGAACTCGGTGTCGTAAAAAAACTTCATTCAGGCAACCTCGGTCGGCGTTCGGTCCAGCGGCGCGGGTGCCGCGTGGATCTCGCGGTCGAGCTGTTGGTCCACGTCCGCGTCGTCGGGAAACTTTGGCATACCGGCGATCGCATCCTGTAACCACAGCTTCGCCCGCACCACCGGCCGGCGCAGCCACCGCTCGCGTTCCAGCGCTTTGTGCATCTTGCGCGGCCGGCTCGTGTACCGCCAGCGGGCCCACGGCGCGTGCGGTCGCGACAGCCGGATTGCGCCGATGACCAGCAGCGGTGTGATGAACATCCCAATCAGACCGGTCCACACCTTGCCCTTGAGCAGCACGATGACGGCCATGGCGAGCGTGATGAGGGCCAGCGCGACGACCATGACGCGGGCCGCCACGTCCTGATCGTCACGCCAGACGGTGATGTCGAAGAACGACAGCGGGTTGAACCCCAGGATCAGCAGGCCGGCCACCGCGATCGCGACGAAGACCGCGTCGACCGAGGTGCGGCCGTCCTCGGCCCAATACACGTCGGACAGGTGCAGGATCAGCGCGAACTCGTCCAGGACCAGGGCCGCACCGATACCGAAAAAGATTGCCGCCACGGTGAATTCGGGGACGCCGCCGTCGACCGCCAGCGTCACCATCGTCACGCCCGACACCATCACCAGCACCACGCCGATCACCGCGTGATGGATGTGCAGGCCGCCGTGCCCGATGTTGCGCGGCTGCCACCACTTGCGCGGCGCCGGGTTGTCGGCGTGGGCCCGGATATACCGGACCACGGTGCGGGTGACGAAAAACGTCAGGATGAACGCAATCAGGCACCACAACAGTGGCAGCCGCCCACTCGATACGAACTCCGTAGGTAAGGGCGACCGCACGGGCAGAAACTTACGCCCGTGCATGCGTGTCACTGCCCCGCAGGGCGTCGACGCGCCGGTCCCCCCGATAGGCTGTCCGGCGAGATGCGTATGGGAACTTGGTCGTGGCCCTCCTCCGGTCAACGGCTGGCCTGGCTGCTGTTGCAGTTGCTGGCCATGTTGACGTTGGTATGGGGCGCCTGGCGGCTGCTGGGTCATACGCCGTACCGGATCGACATCGACGTGTACCGCATGGGCGGCCGCGCCTGGCTGAACAACACGCCGCTGTACAGCGAGAGCACCATCTTCCGCACCGAGGCCGGCATCGACCTGCCGTTCACCTACCCGCCGCTGGCCGCGATCATGTTCGCGCCGTTCGCCTGGCTCCCCCTGCCCGCGGCAAGCGTGGCCATCACGGTGACGACGTTCGTGTTGTTGCTGGTGTCCATCGTGATCGTGCTGACCCGGCTGGATGTCTGGCCGCAGTCGCGGCTCGGCGGATCGGCCCTGGCCCGCCGCTGCTGGCTTGCCGTCGCCATCGTCGGGCCGGCCGTGCTGTTCCTCGAACCGGTGCGGTCCAACTTCAACTTCGGTCAGATCAACGTCGTCCTCATGACGCTGGTGATCGCCGACTGCGTCCCCCGCCGTACGCCGTGGCCGCGCGGCGTCCTGCTCGGCGTGGCGATCGCCCTCAAGCTGACCCCGGCCGTCTTCCTGCTGTACTTCCTGCTGCGCCGCGATTTCCGCGCGCTGCTCACCACGGTGGCGTCGTCGGTCGTGGTCACGCTTGTCGCGTTCGCGCTGGCCTGGGGCGACTCGTGGGAGTACTGGACCAAGACGGTCCGCAACACCGACCGCATCGGCACCGCGACGCTGAACACCAACCAGAACATCTCCGGCACGCTGGCGCGGTTCGGGATGTCGGCGACGCCGCGATTCGTGCTCTGGGTGCTGCTGTGCTTCGCGGTGCTGGCGCTGACGGTGTGGGCGGCCCATCGGGTGCTCCGCGCGGGACAGCCGGTGCTGGCTCTCATGTGCGTGGCGATGTTCGGCCTGGTGGTGTCGCCGGTGTCGTGGTCGCATCACTGGGTGTGGGCCCTGCCGACCATGGTGACCATCACCGTGATCGCCTACCGCGAACGCAGTGCCACGCTCGCCGCGGTGAGCGCGCTCGGCGCGTTCCTGCTGATCTTCACGCCGATCCGGCTGCTGCCCGAGCACCACGAGGTCGACGCGACGGTGTGGCGTCAGGTGATCGGCAGCTCGTACGTGTGGTGGGCGCTGGCCGTCATCGCCGCGGCGGGCACCATCACCGGCCGCGGCACGCCGTCAGCCGACGCGGCCGAGCACGTCGCACCGGTCTCGGCGACGAACTGACCGCGCCGGGGGCCCGGCCGGCGCGACGGTGACGACACGGCGGTCCGAGAGCCGATTTTCCGCCACCGCGTCACGTTGGCGACGCGGCGTGCCGGCCCACGAAATCACGTAAGCCGAGGACTGCCGTTTGGTGACGGCAATCCTCGGCTCAGCGTTGTGGCGTGTTCAGCCGGCTTTGATCGCGGGCGGCGGTGTCTTGCCCTCTTTGACGTCGGCCGCGTAGAGGTCGACGTACTCCTGCCCGGACAGCCGCATCAGCTCGTACATGACCTCGTCGATCACCGCGCGCTCGATGAACCGGTTACCGGCCAGCCCCTCGAAACGGCGGAAGTCCATCGGCTTGCCGAACTTGACCTCGACGCGCGCGAAGTGCCACATCTTGCTTCCCGGCGGGTTCACGACGTCGGTATTGATCATGGCGACGGGAATGACGGGGATGCCGGTCTCGAGTGCGATGCGGGCCAGGCCGGTCTTGCCCTTGTAGAGCTTGCCGTCGGGCGAGCGCGTGCCCTCGGGGTACATGCCGAGCAGCTTGCCCTGGTCGAGGATCTTGGCGGCGGCGGCCAGTGCGTCGGCCGCGGAAT
Organism: Mycobacterium toneyamaense; assembly: GCF_055384815.1. Taxonomy (NCBI): domain Bacteria; kingdom Bacillati; phylum Actinomycetota; class Actinomycetes; order Mycobacteriales; family Mycobacteriaceae; genus Mycobacterium; species Mycobacterium toneyamaense. Next base: position 2,100,808 of record NZ_AP040333.1, on the reverse strand, counting down.
CGGCGTTGGTGCGGTCGATCGGCACCTGGCCGGTCGACGAGTAGAAGAACTTGATCAGCTTGCCCTTGATGCCGGTACCGGTGAAGTACTCGGCCTTGGCCAGGAAGAAGATCCGGCGGCGCAGGACCAGCGGCAGATAGAAGCTGTCGACGACGGCCAGGTGGTTACTGGCCAGCAGAACGGGCCCCTCGTCGGGAACGTATTCCAGCCCCGTCACTTTCGGACGGCCCAGCAGGCGCAGCAACGGGCCCATCAAGATGTACTTGTAGAACCAGAAGAACATCGAACCTCCCGCTGAGGGCCCCCGGACGGTGCCCCCGACAACTTTACCCACCGACTGTCGGCCCGACCACAGCCCGCAGCGGACTGGTCATTCCTCCACAGATACCGGAATGGACTGGTATCGACCCGGCCCTGGTGGGCCGTCCGGATCGTCGGCCTGGCGGTGCCTGCCGCCCGGACCGGACGGGTCCGTCGGCGGCTCGGGGTGCGGGCCGACGGGCCCCTTGTCGGCGAGCGCGGCGCGCACCGCGTCGAGAAAAGTCGTGCTGTGTTCGGCAATGGCCGTCAGCATCGGGTGCTGTTCGTCGTTGGCCAGGGCGACCAGTGCGCACACCGGGCACCACACCTGGTTGCAGTCGCTCGGGTTCTCGCCGTCGGCGAGCATGGCCACGGACAGGCGGACGACGGGGTCGATCTTGTCGAGAAGCGCCTGGGCCAGCAGCCGCAGGTCCACCGGTAGGTCGCCCAGAGCGTCTGCCCCGAAATCGGTGTGCGTCACTTGGGCCACACCTCCGGGTCAGGGCGAAAACGGACGGTCAGTTCACAGCCGCGCAACGACGCGCCGGTCACGATGCAACGGCGCAGGACTGATGCCAACGGGACCCGGCGCCGGGTGCCACCCGAGCCGATGATCAGGTCGTCGTCGACGCGGCCCAGCGTCAGAGACCCCGGGTCGATTTGCGGCAATTCTATCCGGAGCCGGTAGACAGCGGCCAATCCTGAGCCCGATTCGCGGTCGACGATGGGCCGCGGCGGCGCGGGCGGCGGGGCGCCGTGCCGCAGCCGCGATGCCTCCAGCAGTTCCCCCAGGGCCTTCGGCCCGATGGGTTCGCCGGCCAGGTGCGGCACGAGCACCAGACGCACGTCGCCGACGGCTGCATCCAGGTCGCTGAGCATGCTGCGCTGCTCGGCGATCCGCTCGGCGTACCAGTCGAACGCGGGGTGCGCGGGCAGGTTCACGTACTCGTACGAATCGTCTTGGATCAGAACCTGATTCACGATCAGCTCGGATACGTGCACGCCCATCAAGGTGAGGGACGCCAGCGTCCGCACCGCCTCGGCCACCACCACCCGTTCCGGGGTGAGCACCAGATGCGCGGTGACGTCCGGCTGGTCGAGCAACTCCCCCAGCGCCTCGGTGGCGGCGGCGAGCCGCTCGACGAGCATGACCATGGCGGCCGTCTTCGCATCGGCCAGACCGACCGACAGCCGCCGGTGCCGCGGCCACGCCTTCTCCAGGTAGAGGGCGAACGCGCCGGGCAGCGTCAGCATCCGCATCGCGTCGGCCGTCGAGGCGCAGTCGACGATCACGTGGTCCCAGTTGCCCGACGCCGCCAGCTCGGCGACCTCGTGCAGGCCCAGCACCTCCTGAATCCCGGGCAGCGCCGAAAGTTCTTCCGGGGCAACGTCTCCGACATCGGACTCCGGGAACCGGGCGACCAGCACGGCGGCCACCTCGCGCCACCGGGCCTCCAGCAACGCCAGGGTGTCGAGCGCCAGGGCATCCAGCACGACGCCGGCACCGTCGTCGACGGGGACCTGTGTCGGCGTCCGCAGTCCGGTCGGCGGGACGTCCGCGCCGAGCACGTCACCGGTGGAATGGGCCTGATCCGTCGACACGATGAGGACCCGCTGCCCGGCCCGGGCGTCGCGTACCGCGGTGGCCGTGGCCACCGTCGATTTGCCTACTCCACCCTTACCGACGAACAGACTGATCCTGGCACGCCCAGCAGGGTCCGTGTCACTCAGACTCGACTCGCTTCTTGAGGTCCTTGAGCGCCGTGTCGGTCAGGCGCCGCTCTGCCTTGCGTTTGAGCAATCCGATCATCGGAATCATCAGATCGACCGACAGTTCGTAGGTCACCTCGGTGCCAGAACCCTTGGGCGACAAGCGGTATGTGCCTTCGAGTGCCTTCAGCAGCGTGCTGGACACCAGGGACCAGCTCACCGACTTGCGGTCGGCGGGCCACTGGTAGGCGAACACCATGGTGTCCTTGAGCACCGTGGCGTCGAGGACCATCCGCGCCGTCTTCGGGTAACCGTCGGCGTAGACGTCCAGGACCTCGGTCTCCGGGTACTCGGCGACCCAGTCGGGATATGAGCCGATGTCGGCGATCACGTCCATCACGGTCGCCGGATCGGCGTCGATGTAGATGGTCTGCGCAGTCTTGTCTGCCACGTGTCCACTTCCCCGAGTTTTTCGATGCCGGCGCGGGCGTCGGACGCCCGTCTGCCGAGCTCTCAATGTACCGCCAGCACCCGGCACTGGCGGGGTGATGCCGGACCTCAGGCCAACCGGGACACGCCCACCGGGCGGGTCCGCTCGAGATCGGTCTTGATCTCGAAAGCCATGTTCTTACCGGCCACCCGGCGACGGTGATTGAGGTCCGCCAGGTTCAGCTCCGCCAGCGCGGCGCCGGACACGCCCGTCGGCTCGGCGTGCAGGAAGTAGTGCAGCACGACACCGTCCATGACGGCCTCCAGCCACACCTCCATAGTCCCGGTCAGAGCACCGGTGACGGTCCACCGCTGCCCCGCCGGACCGCGGTCTTCGACGACCGTCAGCTTGAGGTCCGGCCACCAGCGCCGCCAGCTGCTCTGGTTCGCCACGGCGGCACCGACGGCGGCTGGGTCGGCGCACACGAAGGTCTCGTCGGCGATCTGGATGCTGTTCATCCCGACCAGCTTCACATACGCCTCCACAGTGTGATGAAGCACCCGACTACGCTGAGCACGGCATTGCTGTCACGGCACTGCTGCCAGTACCGCCTTGCCCTGACCCGAAAGGCCACACCGTGCGTGAGTTCAGCGTTCCCGCATCGTTCACCATCGGCGAATACGACAACGTCGTCGCCCCGGTGTACTCCCTCGAGCGCGATGACCCCAAACACGTAGCCATCCAGCGCCTGGTCGGAGACACCTGGACCGACGTGACCAGCGCCGAGGTGGCCGCCCAGGTGCGGGCCACCGCCCTCGGCCTGATCGCCAAGGGCGTCAAGGCCGGTGACCGTGTGGTGCTGCTGTCGGCGACCCGCTACGAATGGCCGATCATCGACTTCGCGATCCTGTCGATCGGCGCGGTGACGGTGCCCATCTACGAAACCTCCGCCGCCGACCAGATCCGGCACGTGCTGGCCGACTCCGGCGCCGTCCTGGCCTTCGCCGAGGCGGACTCCCACGCCGCCAAGATCGAGTCCATCCGGTCCGAGGTGCCCGCGCTAGGTGAGGTGCTGGTCATCGACGGCGGCGCCCTCGATCAGCTGGCCGACGCCGGCGCCGGCGTGGACCGCGCCGAGCTGGACGCCCGCCTGGCCGCCATCAAATCGAGCGACCCGGCCACCCTGATCTACACCTCGGGCACCACCGGCCGCCCCAAGGGCTGCCAGCTGACCCACGCCAACCTGCTGTCGGAGCTGCGCGGCGTCAAGGCCTGCTTCCCCGACCTGCTGGCCAAGGGCCAGAAGCTGCTGGTGTTCCTGCCGCTGGCGCACGTGCTGGCCCGCGCCGTCGCGGTGGCCGGCTTCAGCAACCAGGTGACCCTGGGCTTCACCAGCGACATCAAGAACCTGGTGCCGATCCTCGGGGTCTTCAAGCCGACGCTCGTGGTGTCGGTGCCCCGCGTGTTCGAGAAGGTCTACAACACCGCCGAGCAGAACGCCCGCAACGACGGCAAGGGCAAGATCTTCCAGATCGCCGCCGACACCGCCATCGAGTGGAGCAAGGCGCAGGACACCGGGGGCGCCGGCCTGCTGCTCAACCTCAAGCACACGGTGTTCGACAAGCTGGTCTACGGCAAGCTCAAGGCCGCCCTCGGGGGCAACTGCGTCGGCGCCATCTCCGGTGGCGCGCCGCTGGGCGCCCGCCTCGGCCACTTCTACCGCGGCGTCGGCGTCACCATCTACGAGGGCTACGGCCTGACCGAGTCCAGCGCCGCCATCACCGTCAACCGGGTCGGCGAGTTGAAGGTCGGCACGGTGGGCAAGCTGGTGCCCGGCAACAGCATGCGCATCGCCGACGACGGCGAGCTGCTGCTCTCCGGCGGCGTGGTGTTCAGCGGCTACTGGGGCAACCCGACCGCCACCGACGAGGCCTTCACCGGCGAGTGGTTCCACACCGGTGACCTCGGCGCCATCGACGACGACGGCTACCTGTCGATCGTCGGGCGCAAGAAGGAGATCATCGTGACCGCCGGCGGCAAGAACGTCGCCCCGGCCCCGTTGGAAGACGTCATGCGTGCGCACCCGCTGATCAGCCAGGCCATGTGCGTCGGCGATCAGGAGCCGTTCATCGCCGCGCTGATCACCATCGACCCCGAGGCGTTCGAGGGCTGGAAGCAGCGCAACAACAAGGACGCCGGCGCATCCGTGGGCGACCTCGCCGCGGACCCGGCCCTGGTCGCCGAGATCCAGAAGGCCGTCGACGACGCCAACCAGACGGTGTCCAAGGCCGAGGCCATCCGGAAGTTCCGGATTCTGCCGGTCGACTTCACCGAGGACACCGGCGAGCTGACGCCGACGCTGAAGGTCAAGCGCAAGGTGGTGGCCGAGAAGTTCGCCGCCGAGATCGCGGCGCTCTACAGCTAGCTAGAGAAGCTCGGCGAGCCGCTCGCCCTTGAGCTTCCACTGCCAGTTGTCGACGACGAACTGACGGCCGGCGGCGCCCATCGCGGCGCCCCGGTCGGGGTCGGCGAGGATGTCACTGACGGCGGCCGCAATTTCGGCGACGTCGCGACCGTCGACCACGTGGCCGGTCTCGCCTTCCACGACGGTTTCCGGTGCGCCCCCGGAGTCACCGGCGACCACCGGCACACCGCACGCCGAGGCCTCGAGGAAGACGATCCCGAGGCCCTCGACATCGAGACCGTTGCCCCGGGTCCGGCACGGCATGGCGAAGACGTCGGCCATCGCATGGTGGGCCGGCAACTCGTCGCCGGGCACGCCGCCGGTGAACACCACATGGTCGGTGACGTCGTAGCGCCGCGCCAGCTTCTGCAGGTCGTCGCGGTACGGCCCGTTGCCGACGATCACCAGTGCGGCGCCGTCGATCCGTTGCCGGATCTCGGGCAGTGCCCGGATCAGCATGTCCTGCCCTTTGCGCGGCACCAGGCGGGACAGGCAGACGATCACCGGCCGCTGCCCCAGCCCGTACCGGGTCCGCAACTCGGCCCGGGCCACCTCGTCGGGGACGAAGCGGTCGACGTCGACCCCGGGCGACAGGTATTCCAGCGCCGCGTCCGGCCCGAACGCCGCGGCGAACCGGTTCCGCGTGTAGTGGCTGACGAAGGTCACCACGTCGGTGTTGTTTCCGATGTGCCGCAACGCGTTTCGCGCGACGGGCAGCATCGACCACCCCACCTCGTGCCCGTGCGTGCTGGCCACCACCCGGGTCGCCCCGGCATCGCGGGCCAGCGGCGCCAGCAGCGCCAGCGGCGCGGCCGCACCGAACCACACGGTGTCGATGTCGTGCTCGGCGATGAGGCGGCGCATCCGCAGCGCGACGGTCGGCTCGGGCACCATCAACGTCGTCGGGTGGCGGACCACCTCGTACCCGGCGGCCGCGGCGGCCTTGTCGTATTCCGGCGCGCCCTTCCATTTCGGGGCGTACACCGTCAGCTCGTGCGACCCGCGGACGAGCAGCTCGCCGACCAGACTCTCCAGATACGACTGGATGCCACCGCGGCGGGGCGGAAAATCGTTGGTCAACAGCAGCACCCGAGACATCGCGGTCAGGCTATCGCGTCAGCCCCGGGCCGCGAGCCACCGCTGCCACGCAGCGGTCAACGCGTCGCGATCCGTGCCGAGGGTGGCGGTCAGCGCGGTGTCGAGGTCGGGATGCCCGGCGCCGCACGCCGCCAGATACAGCCGGCGCAGGACCGGATCGCCGAACTGCGCGCCGACGAACCGGGCGAACCACCAGGCGCGGTCGTAGGCCAGCGACAGCGCCGGTCCGGCCACCTGGAAGTCGGCGTTGGTGGGCAGCACCGCCATGCCGGCCGGCGCCGGTCGCGGGGTGCGCGGGCGGCTGACGTAGTCGGCGACGCCCTCGGTCAGGCACCAGGGCGCGTCGGCTGCCGTGACGGGCCGGGAGGCGTAGTGAAAAAGCTCGTGGCGCAACACGATTCGCAGCGCGCCGGGCCCCATCGCGGCGGCGCCGGGCGCGAACACGATGCGGTCGACGGTGGTGGCCGCGGCGAATTCTTCCTTCCCGCCGGCCAGTGCCCGGAACTCCTCGTCGGTGCCGGTGGTCACGATGGTGATCTGACGGCGCCAGTCGGCACCCCAGAATGCGGTGACCGCGGCGGCCGCGCCGTCGAGTTCGGCGGTGATGCGCCCCGGCAGCGTCGACCCGGGATCGAGGACCAGCAGTTCAGCGGTCCGGCCATCGGCCAGCCGGATGGTGGTCGGCGCCGTCGGCATCGGTGGCGCCGTCGGTGGCACGGACGGTGGTGCGGCGGCCGGCACGTCAGCCGCATGGCCGCGGCTCAGCACGAATGCGGCCGCAGCCGACTCTGCGGCGAGAAGGCCGAGAACTACGCGACGGGAGACGCTCAGTAGCGACGCACGTTGTAGATCGGCGCGTTGTCGACCGGCGCCACCCGCACGGGCACACCGAACGTCGAGGCGTGGACCATCATGCCGTCGCCGATGTAGATGCCCACGTGCGAGGCGTCGGAGTAGTAGCTCACGACGTCACCGGGCTGCATCTGGTCGCGCGACACCGGCTGTCCGCCGGCGGCCTGCGCGTAGCTCGAGTGCGGCAGCGAGATGCCGGCCTGCTGGAACGCCCACATCACGAGACCTGAGCAGTCGAACTGGCCGGGACCCGCGGCACCCCAGACATAGGGGTCGCCGATGCGGGTCAGCGCGGCCTGCACCGCGATGGCGCCGGCAGCAGTGCCGCTGCCATCCGACGGGGCGGGCAGACCCTCGACGGGCGGGTTGGGGCCGGCGGCGTTGATGGACGGATCCTGGCCCGGGGCCGGCGGCACCGCGTCCGGGTTCGGCGGGAGGCCGTCCGGGGCCGGGGCGGGCGGCGCAGCGGCCGGAGCCGGCGGAAGGGCGGCCAGCGCCTGCCGCTGGCTCGGCGTCAGCGCGGTGTAGCGGGACTTGACGATGGCGATCTGCACCTGCAGCTTGCTTTGCTTCGACTGCAGATCCGCACGCACGGCGGCAGCCTGCTCGGCCGCGGTCTTGGCTTCGGACGCCAGCTTGGCCGAGTCGGCCTCGGCCTTGGTGGCGGAGTCGGAGGCGCTGTGGAAGTTGGCCATCTGCACGGCCATCTCGCCGGCCATCACGCGCTGGACCGAGAGCTGGTCGATCAGCCCCTGCGGGGAATCGGCGGTGAGGATGGCGTCGATGCCGTCGGTGCGGCCACCCATGTACTGCGCTGCAGCAATCTTGTCGACCGAGTCCTGGTAGGTAGCCAGGTCGTTCTTGGCGACCTCCGCGGCGGCGGCCGCAGCCTCGTGCTTGCTGTCGGCGGCCTTGGCAGCAGCCAGCTTCTTGTCCAGATCGAGCTGCGCGGCGTGCATGGCCTCAGTGGTCTGCTCAGCCTGGCGCGAGAGCTCGTTGAGCTTTGCTACGGCGTCGTCCGCCGGATCGGCCTGGACGTTGCCCGCAAAGGCACTACCAAGTATGGTGAGCCCCGCGATCGCACCGGCTACTGGTCGTTTAAGACCGCAAATGGTGCGGTGCGTGCGGTGGAGACTCAAGATTTCGCGTCCTTCAACTGCGGGTTCGAGCCGCTTCGAACTCAGTGAGGTCTCGAATAGGTTACGAAACGGCATCGGCGTTGTCCAACGGGAATGGCCAATCTATCAGCCCGTCCCCCGATCCCGTTAACCAGCATCACAATGTGAGGGTCGTCACGCTACGCCCGTAGTGCTTGACTTTGTCTCGTTTTGAGTACCCACCCCTCCCTTGGGTCGGCCGATCGGAACCAACCGCAGCCGCGGCGCCATGCCGGCATCGGCGAGCACCTCGAGCGCGCGGCGCTCGTCGTCCAGCAGTGTCTCGGGCACGCCCAGCAAAACACTGACCACGCAGTCACCGCAGCCGGGACCGCGCACCGCGCAGTCGTCGCAGTCGATCTTGACCGGCCCGTTGTCGAACTTCATCTCTGACTCCTTCATCGGTTGAGGCGCACGCTAGCGACGTCCACCGACAAAAAAGTGCGGGTGATCAGCAACCGGATAACGGAATGACATCGATGGGATTTCTTGTCGGTGCCGGCCCCTACTGTCACGTCATGGGCTCCGGCAGCGCCACCGACCAGTTGGCTTTCGACCTCGACGAGGCGTTGCTGCGCGACACCACATTCGTGGTGGTCGACCTGGAGACCACCGGTGGCCGCGCCCGGGCGGACGACACCGGAGGCGGCTGGGACGCCATCACCGAGATCGGCGCGGTCAAGGTGCGCGGCGGCGAGATCATCGGCGAACTGGCCACCCTGATCGACCCGGGTCGCGCCATCCCGCCGCAGATCGTGCAGCTGACCGGCATCACCACGGCCATGGTCTGCGACGCCCCGCGCATCGAATCGGTGCTGCCCACATTCCTGGAGTTCTGCCGCGGCGCGGTCCTGGTCGCCCACAACGCGGGCTTCGACATCGGATTCCTGCGGGCCGCGGCCGAGCGGGCGCAGCTGCCCTGGCCCAACCCGCCGGTGTTGTGCACCGTCAAGCTGGCCCGCCGGGTCCTCACGCGCGACGAGGCGCCGAGTGTTCGGCTCTCGGAGCTGGCCCGGTTGTTCCGCGCCACCACCACACCCACACACCGCGCCCTCGACGACGCCCGCGCCACCGTCGACGTCCTGCACGGACTGCTCGAGCGCATCGGCAATCAGGGCGTGCACACCGTGGCCGAGCTGCGCGGCTATCTCCCGGACGTCACCAGGGCACAGCGCCGCAACCGCAAGCTCGCCGACGCACTGCCCAACTCCCCCGGCGTCTATCTGTTCCGCGGACCGTCCGAGGAGGTGCTGTACGTGGGCACCGCGGTCGATCTGCGCCGCCGGGTGCGGCAGTACTTCACCGGCGCCGACCCCCGCGCCCGTATGAAAGAGATGGCGTCCCTTGCCATTCGCGTCGACCACGTCGAGTGCGCGCACGAGCTGGAGGCCGGGGTGCGCGAACTGCGGCTGCTCGCCGCGCACGCGCCGCCCTACAACCGGCGTTCGAAGGCACCGCACAAGTGGTGGTGGGCGGTGCTCACCGACGAGGCCTTCCCCCGGTTCAGCGTGGTGCGCGCACCGCGACACGACCGGGCGGTCGGCCCGTTCCGGGCCCATGCCGACGCCGTCGACGCCGCGCTGCTGCTGGCGCGCTTCACGGGCGTGCGGACCTGTACGACGCGGCTGGCGCGCGCCGCCCAACACGGCCCGCAGTGTCCGGAGCGGGAACTGTCGCCATGTCCGGCGCCCCGCGGCATCACCGCCGGCGCCTACGCCGAATTCGCCGACCGGGCCGCGGAAAACATTGCCGGCGTTGACGATTCCGCGCTCTGCGCGGCAGTGAAACACATCGACGAGCTGGCGGCCGAGGGCCGTTTCGAGAGCGCGGCGCGGCTCCGGGACCACGCCGCAACCGTCATCGACGGACTGTGGCGCGGCCAGCGCCTGCGCGCCCTGACGGCGCTCCCCGAACTCGTGGCCGCCCGGCCCGACGGCGCCGGCGGCTGGCATCTCGTCGTGGTCCGGTACGGCCAGTTGGCAGCCGCAGGCAATGCGCCGCGGCGAGTCCCCCCGATGCCCGTCGTCGACGCGATATCCGCTGCGGCACAGGTGATCCTGACATCGGAGCGGCCACTGGGCGGCGCGCCCGTCGAGGAGGTCGCACTGATCGTGCGCTGGCTCGCCGCGCCCGGTGTGCGCATCGTGCGCACCGATTCCGGCGCCGGGCCGGAGGTCGGCTACTGCTCGCCGATCACCGCCGCGGGCCGGTGGGCCGAGTGGGCCGCCACCGCCCGGTCGGCCCGGGCGGCAGCGCAGCAGGCAGAGCGGTCAGACCTTCTGGGTGAACCGAGCCCACCGCGCGAGCAGCTGCTCGGCCGCACCCGAATCGATCGCCTCGGTGGCTCGGGCCAGGCCCCGCTCCCACGCCGGCACCCACTGGGCGTCGCTGGATAGCCCGGCATGAGCCACCATGGCCCCTGCGGCGTTGAGCACCACGGCATCCCGGACCGGACCCTTCTGGCCCGCGAACACCGCCCGCACCGACTCCGCGTTGGCCTTGGCGTCACCGCCGCGCAACTCGCTCAGGTCGGCCCGCGCGAAACCGAATGCCTTCGGGTCCAACGTCAGCCGCTCGACGGTGCCCGCCTGCACCCGCCAGATGGTGCTCGTCGTCGTGGTGGTCAGCTCGTCGAGCCCGTCGTCGCCGTGCACGACCAGGACGCTGGAGCCGCGCGCGGCGAACACGCCGGCCATCACCTCGGCCAGCTCTGCCCACGCGCAGCCGATCAGGCCGGCGCGCGGCATGGCCGGATTCGTCAGCGGCCCCAGGAGATTGAAGACCGTCGGCACCCCGATCTCCCGGCGTACGGACGACGCGTGCCGGTACGACTGATGGAACTGCGGGGCGAAGGCGAAGCCGATCCCCACCTCGGCGACCGAGCGGGCCACGTCGCCCGGCGACAGGTCGATCCGGACGCCCAGCGCCTCCAGGGTGTCCGCACCGCCCGACAACGACGACGCCGCGCGGTTCCCGTGTTTGATCACCGGCACCCCGCACGCGGCGACGACGATCGACGCCATCGTGGAGAGGTTGACGGTGTTGGAGCCGTCCCCACCGGTCCCCACGATGTCGACCACATCGCTGCCGATCGCGGCGAGCGCGTCGGCGGGCACTTTTCGGGCGTGTCGCAACATCACATCGGCGAGCTCGGACACCTCCGCGGAGGTGGGTCGCTTCATCTTCATCGCAATGGCGAATGCAGCGATCTGCGCCGGCGTGGCGGTACCCGTCATGACCTGGTCCATTGCCCACCCCGCCTGACCCGCGGCAAGGTTCTGGCCGGTGGTCAGCCGGCCCAGGATCTGGGGCCACAACGGCCCGTCGGTGGTCGGTTCCTGATGAGGATCGGTGGTTGGCACGGACCCGATTATGGCCAATGTCGGCACCCGGGTGGAGTTCAACAACTACAAAGCGTCATACTTACCGCTGTGACGAGCGCTGTAGGTACCTCCGGAACCGCGATCACGTCGCGGGTGCATTCGCTGAACCGGCCGAATATGGTCAGTGTCGGCACCATTGTGTGGCTTTCCAGTGAGCTGATGTTCTTTGCTGGACTGTTCGCAATGTATTTCACCGCGCGCGCCCAGGCAGGCGGCGTATGGCCGCCTCCCCCCACGCACCTGAACCTGGCCGAGGCCGTTCCGGTGACGTTGGTGCTGATCGCGTCGTCGTTCACCTGCCAGATGGGCGTGTTCGCCGCCGAGCGCGGTGACGTCTTCGGCCTGCGCCGGTGGTACGTCATCACCCTCCTGATGGGCGCGTTCTTCGTCGGTGGCCAGGCGTTCGAGTACTTCATGCTCGTCGAAGAGGGCACCACGATTCCGAGCAGTGCCTACGGGTCTGTGTTCTACCTGGCGACCGGTTTCCACGGTCTGCACGTCATCGGTGGTCTGGTCGCATTCGTGTACCTGCTGGCCCGCACGAAGATGAGCAAGTTCACGCCGGCCCAGGCCACCGCTGCCATCGTCGTGTCCTACTACTGGCACTTCGTCGACATCGTGTGGATCGCCCTGTTCGCCACCATCTACTTCGTTCGCTGATCGGCTCGCCGATGCTTCCTATGAGAAGGGGTTCGATGACCAGCAAGTCCCGTCGCCGGCTACACCGGCGCCTCTCGGCAGCGATGCTGCTGCTGCTCGGACTTCTAGTCGCTGGTGGCCTGGCGGCCACCCTGACTCCGCGGCCTCAGGTCGCGAAGGCAGACGAGTCGCAGCTGGCTCTGCTGCGCACCGGCAAGCAGTTGTTCGAAACGTCGTGCGTCTCCTGCCACGGCGCCAACCTGCAGGGTGTGACCGACCGCGGCCCGAGCCTCATCGGTGTCGGCGACGCGGCCGTCTACTTCCAGGTGTCCACCGGCCGCATGCCCGCCATGCGCGGTGAGGCGCAGGCGCCCCGTAAGGACGCGGCGTTCGACGAGCACCAGATCGACGCCCTCGGTGCCTACATCCAGGCCAACGGCGGCGGACCTCAGGTCCCGCGTGACGCCAACGGTCAGATCAACCAGCACTCGTTCATCGGTGAGAACGTCGCCCGCGGTGGCGACCTGTTCCGTCTGAACTGCGCGTCGTGCCACAACTTCACCGGCAAGGGCGGCGCGCTGTCGTCGGGCAAGTACGCGCCTGACCTCGGCAAGGCCGCCGAAGTGCCGGCGCAGGTGTACACCGCCATGCTCACCGGCCCGCAGAACATGCCCAAGTTCTCGGATCGTCAGCTGACCCCGGAGGAGAAGCGCGACATCGTCGCCTACGTCCACGAGTCGGCGAACGCCCGCAGCCAGGGCGGCTACGGCCTCGGTGGCTTCGGCCCCGCGCCCGAGGGCATGGCGATGTGGATTATCGGGATGGTCGCCGTGATCGGCGCGGCTATGTGGATCGGAGCTCGCGCATGAGCGAGAACGTGAACATTCCCAGTGACGACGAACTGCGCGAGATGTCGCGCGAGGAGCTCGTCGAACTGGGCGGGAAGATCGACGGCGTCACGACCGTCTTCAAGGAGCCGCGCTGGCCCGTCGAGGGCACCAAGGCGGAGAAGCGCGCCGAGCGTCAGGTCGCGGCCTGGCTGCTGCTCGGCGGCCTGTCCGGCCTGGCCCTGCTGCTGGTGTTCCTGTTCTGGCCGTGGGAGTACAAGCCGTTCGAGTCCGAGGGCGAGTTCATCTACTCGCTGGCGACCCCGCTGTACGGCCTGACCTTCGGCCTGTCGATCCTGGCGATCGGCATCGGTGCGGTGCTCTTCCAGAAGAAGTTCATCCCCGAGGAAATCTCGATCCAGGACCGCCACGACGGCGCCTCCCCCGAGGTCCACCGCGCCACCGTCGCGGCCAACCTGACCGACGCGCTCGAGGGCTCGACCCTCAAGCGCCGCAAGCTGATCGGCCTGTCGCTCGGCGTCGGCCTGGGCGCGTTCGGCCTGGGCACCGCGGTCGCCTTCATCGGCGGTCTGATCAAGAACCCGTGGAAGCCGGTCGTCCCGACCGCCGAGGGCAAGAAGGCCGTCCTGTGGACGTCCGGCTGGACCCCGCGTTTCCACGGCGAGACCATCTACCTGGCTCGGGCCACCGGCCTGCCGGGCGAGTCCCCCTTCGTGAAGATGCGCCCCGAGGACATCGACGCGGGCGGCATGGAGACGGTGTTCCCGTGGCGTGAGTCCGACGGCGACGGCACCACCCTCGAGTCGCACGAGAAGCTGTCGGAGATCGCACTCGGTGTGCGCAACCCGGTGATGCTCATCCGCATCAAGCCCGAGGACCTGTCCCGCGTGGTCAAGCGCAAGGGCCAGGAGAGCTTCAACTTCGGTGACTTCTTCGCGTACACCAAGGTGTGCTCGCACCTGGGCTGCCCCTCGTCGCTGTACGAGCAGCAGACCTACCGCATCCTGTGCCCCTGCCATCAGTCGCAGTTCGACGCGCTGCACTTCGCGCGGCCGATCTTCGGTCCGGCGGCCCGCGCCCTGGCGCAGCTGCCGATCACGATTGACAAAGAGGGCTACCTGGTCGCCAACGGCGACTTCATCGAACCCGTCGGACCGGCATTCTGGGAGCGCAAATCATGAGTCCCAAGCTCGCTGACATCGCTGCCGCACAAGGCGATGCGATCGACTCGCGGTACCACCCGTCGGCCGCCGTACGCCGGCAGCTGAACAAGGTCTTCCCGACGCACTGGTCCTTCATGCTCGGTGAGATCGCGCTGTACAGCTTCCTCGTGCTGCTGCTCACCGGCGTGTACCTGACGCTGTTCTTCGACCCGTCGATGACCGAGGTCATCTACAACGGCGTCTACCAGCCGCTGCGTGGCGTCCAGATGTCGCGCGCCTACGAATCGGCCCTCGAAATCTCCTTCGAGGTCCGCGGTGGCCTGTTCGTCCGCCAGATTCACCACTGGGCCGCGCTGATGTTCGCCGCGTCGATCATGGTCCACCTGGCCCGCATCTTCTTCACCGGTGCGTTCCGCCGCCCGCGTGAGGCCAACTGGATGATCGGCTCGGTGCTGCTGATCCTCGCGATGTTCGAGGGCTACTTCGGCTACTCGCTGCCCGACGACCTGCTCTCGGGTATCGGTCTGCGCGCCGCGCTGTCGTCGATCACCCTGGGCATCCCGGTCATCGGCACCTGGATGCACTGGGCCCTGTTCGGTGGCGACTTCCCGGGCAACATCATCATCCCGCGGATGTACGCCCTGCACATCCTGCTGATCCCGGGCATCATCCTGGCCCTCATCGGCGCTCACGTGGCGCTGGTGTGGTTCCAGAAGCACACCCAGTTCCCCGGCCCCGGCCGCACCGAGAAGAACGTCGTCGGCGTGCGCGTCATGCCGGTGTTCGCGATCAAGGGTGGCGCGTTCTTCGCCATGGTCACCGGCATCCTGGGCATCATGGGTGGTCTGCTGCAGATCAACCCGATCTGGGAGCTGGGCCCCTACAAGCCCTCGCAGGTGTCCGCCGGTAGCCAGCCCGACTTCTACATGATGTGGACCGAAGGCCTGGCGCGTATCTGGCCGGCCTGGGAGTTCTACCCGTTCGGCCACACCATCCCGGCCGTCATGGGTGTCGCCGTGATCATGGGTCTGGTGTTCGGTCTGCTGATCGCCTGGCCGTTCCTGGAGAAGAAGTTCACCGGCGACGATGCGCACCACAACCTGCTGCAGCGTCCGCGTGACGTGCCGGTCCGCACCGCCATCGGTGCCATGGCCATCGCGTTCTACATGGTGCTGACCCTGGCCGCGATGAACGACATCATCGCGCTCAAGTTCGACATCTCCCTGAACGCCACCACCTGGATCGGCCGCATCGGCATGGTCGTCCTGCCCGCAGTGGTCTACTACCTGACCTACCGCTGGTGTGTCGGCCTGCAGCGCAGCGACCGCGCCGTCCTCGAGCACGGTATCGAGACCGGCATCATCAAGCGACTGCCGCACGGCGCCTACGTCGAACTGCACCAGCCCCTGGGACCGGTCGACGACCACGGCCACCCGATCCCGCTGGAGTACCAGGGTGCCGCACTGCCCAAGCGCATGAACAAGCTCGGCTCTGCCGGCTCGCCCGGTACCGGCAGCTTCCTGTTCGCCGACTCCGCCGTCGAGCAGGCTGCCCTGGCCGACGCCGAACACGCCGCCGAGCACAAGGCACTCACCGCCCTCAAGGAATACCAGGACGAGATTTCGCCCAACGGTTCCAACGGGCATCACTAGTTCGATCTACGGTTTCGGCCCGGTCTGGTTTTTCACCAGACCGGGCCGAAGTCGTTTTCGGGTCCACTCCCCTACCCCGGTGACCCACGCCTATCCGGTTGCCGCGAACGCCGCCTCGATCCAGTTGCTGAACTCGCACGCCAGGTGCCAGCGATGCTGTGCGATCAGGTACGGCGCGGTGAGCCAAGGGAATTCGACGCACAGCCGGGCATGGAAGCCGCCCGCTTCGTCGCGGAATTCATGCCGGACGCCGCCGATCGCCAAGCCGCCCTCGGTACGCGCGACCCCCGCCGCCTCGACGGGGAACGCGGGGTCACGGGGCGTCACGAGCGGTGACGTGTCGTCGTAGTCGACGAAGAACCGCGTCGCCAATGGACTTCCGCCGGTCGTCTCGATGACCTCCTGCCGGCCGTCCGGGGCGGTGTCGATGAGGAAGTGGTCGGGGTTGGCGGCGATCATGCTGCGCGCGTAGTCGGCTCGGCCGTCGTCGGTGAACCAGTCCACGAACGCGCGGGCGCTGCCGCCGGTCACGTACAGGTCGCACACACTCGTCGCACGACGTCCGAACGACAACCGCGTCGTACCACGGGCCACCACGCCGGCCGCCCGGATGTCACGCGCCAAGCGACAACGGATGTCGTCGGCGCCCAGAGCCAGTTTGGCGTCGGCGAAAGCTGTTCGCTGCCGGGCGATATCCCCGGCGGGCACCGGCAGACCGATCTTGCCGGCGGCCTTCGGCAGGCGCCTGGCCTCCCAGGCGAGCACCTCGTCGCGAGCTACCGCACGCCCCCCGATCACGGCGTCGATGGTGAGCGTCTGGTCCGGCATGCGAACACCTCCTACACTAAAAGCATCTGTAGTTGCTTTTATATGATGGAGTGCGATGCCCAGTCAAGACTCCGCAGTCCCCCGGCCGCGACCAGGTGGCCGGTCCGCGCGTGTTGTTGCCGCCGTCCACGCGGCGACCCTCGAACTCCTGACCGAGATCGGGTACGACAACCTGCAACTGTCCGATGTGGCCAAGCGGGCGCAGGTGAACAAGACGACCGTCTACCGCCGGTGGCCGACGAAGGCCGCCCTGGTCGCCGACCTGCTGGCGCGCTTCACGGAGAGCAATGTCGCGACGCCGGACACCGGGTCACTGCAGGCAGACCTCGAGCAGCTGCTCTCGGACATCGTCACCGCACTGTCCGACCGGGCCATCCGCGCCGTCCTCTACGCCGCGCTGACGGGCGCCGACGACAGCGACGACGTGCGAACCACGCAGACCAGGTTCTGGGAGGAACGCTTCCGGCGCAGCGGCGCTGTCGTCGACCGCGCGATCACCCGCGGCGAAATCCCGCCGGGCACCGACCCGCGCGCGGTGCTGGAGATGGCTGCGGGTCCGGTCTATTTCCGCGCACTCTTCACCGCGGACGCGATCACGCCCGACCACCTGAGTGAGACCGCGCGGCGCACCATCCGTGCGTTCGCGGAACGCTAAGCCGCGCGGGCGTCCTCGGCCGACGCCTCCAACACGGCGTGCAGGCTGCGCAGGCAGTACCACGGAATGGCCACCATGGCAGCCGTGATGATCAGGGCCAGGCCGTACAGGATCCAGGCCAACTCGTCGTGGCGGTCGGCCAGCATGTACGCGCCCAGGAAGACGAACAGTGTCGCGCCACCCATGGCCGCGGCGATCCCGAGCGTGCAGCGCAGCCACAGCTGATCCACCGCCGCCACCGGAAAGCCCAGCATGCTCGTCGCCGGCGACGCCGAGTAGCGGCGCACGACCGGATCGTCGAAGGAGCGCAGGGCACTCTGCGGGAGCTCACCGGCGGGACGACGGTCGTCGGCCTCGGACGGCCCGCCGCCGAGCAGCGGCAGCGGCGCTGCCCCACCGCGACGGGCGCGCAACAACAGCGGAATGGCGCCCACGATCACCGCCGCGGATACCGCGATGACCGAGTACAGCAGCCACGGCGTGTGCGACGACCCGGCACCCGACGGGTGCCGGGTGCCGAGGTCGACCATCGCGACGACGGCGGCCACGCCGGCGCCCAGGGCCGCGAGCCACACGGCCACCGAGCCGCCGAGCAGAAGACGGTCCAACTGGTCGGGGCTACCGCCGGTCACTCGCGACCGGGTTGAAGTCTCAGCGTTGTACGGCATTTAACAGCTCGTCTGCCAATCATCGTTGGTCTGCGAGGCCAGTGTCTGGCCGTCGCTCGTCACAATCGAACAGTTCAGGTGGCTCAACCGCAGCAGGCTGGAGGCCTGCACCGAGCCCACGTCGGACATCGAGATCGGTGTCAGAGTGATCATCCACGGGATGTAGACGTTCTGCTGGGTGCGCTGGCGTCCCGCGGCGTCGGTGTACGTCACCGAAATGCGGTCCAGCGGCGCTTTCGTGCCCCAAATCCGGTACGTGACATAGCGCGGCCCGGTCGGCGGCGCGGACGTCGTCGCCGGCGGCGCGGCCGCGGCGGAGCTGGGCGGCGGAGGCGGCGGCTCTTCCGACGGCGGAGGTGGCGGCGGCTGCGTCACGGTCACCGTCGACGGGGGCGGCGGAGGTGGTGGCGGCGGGGGCGCCTCGGTTGTCGTGGGCGGAGGCGGCGGCGTGGTCGTGGTGGTGAACTCGTCCTGGAACGGCGGCGCCGAGGTGGTGCTGGTCGACGGCGTCGCCACATTCTCGGAATCGGTGTTGCGGGTCACCAGGATGGCGACGGACGCCACCAGCGAGATGGCCGCGATGATCGCCACGACGCCGACAACCCACGGCCACCGCGGCGGCGGGGTGTCGTCGGCTTCGGACTTGGCCTCGTAGCTGTCGTAGTCGTACAGCGCGGGCTCCGGCGGCACGTACGGCGCGATGGTGAAGTGCTCGGACTCGGGCGCAGAGTAGGCCTGCGAATAGATCTCGGTTTCGCCGGTGCCTTCACCGACTCCCGATGACTCCCGGGCCGCATCATCCGAGCCCGGGGAATGTGACCCGCTCACGTACGCCTATCCCTCTCGACCACTGTGTCGCTGTAGCTGGTGAACGCCGCTTGCGGCGACAGTCCAGCCTTTGGCAGACATTACCCAACATGGGCCCGGCATGGCCGTACCGGACGGTGCCAGAGGACCATCTGACATACGGTTGTGACCTGACCGCAGAGCGATCAGGTCACAGGGGCCGTAGGTGTCTAGTGCTTCTCGGGACCGGTGTAGTACTCGAAAACCAGGCCGGCGACGGTGGCCAGCACGAAGCAGACGCCGGCGACGATCAGCCAGGGCAGCCACAGGCCGATACCGACCGCGGTGGTCGAGGCCGACAGGGCGATCAGCAGCGGCCACCAGCTGTGCGGGCTGAAGAAGCCCAGCTCGCCGGCACCGTCGGAGACCTCGGCGTCTTCGTAGTCCTCGGGCCGGGTGTCGAGGCGACGGGCCACGAACCGGAAGAACGTGCCGATGATCAGCGACAGACCGGTGGTCAGCACCAGCGCGGTGGTGCCGGCCCACTCGATGCCACCGTTGGCGTACAGCGCGGTCAGCGCGCCGTAGCCGACGGTCGCCAAGGCGAAGAAGGCAGTCAGAATCTCGAAAAGTCGGGCTTCGATATGCATGGCGTATCCCCTACTTGCTCGCCTGAGCCGGCGAACCGACCTGCTCGCCGCGGCGAGAGTCGAACGGATGGGTCGTCTGGGCCACCGGCGGCAGGCCGATCGACACCAGGGCGTCGGCGTTGGTCGCCTTCGGGTGGTCGATGCGGTACTGCAGGTAAGCCTTGAACTGCTCCGGCTCCACGACGCGCACCTCGAAGTTCATCATCGAGTGGTACGTGCCGCACATCTCGGTGCAGCGGCCCACGAACGGACCGGTCTTCTCGATCTCGCTGACCTGGAAGATGTTGTCCGAGTGGTTGGCCTCGGGGTTCGGGATGACGTCCCGCTTGAACAGGAACTCCGGCACCCAGAAGCCGTGGATGACGTCAGCCGAGGCGATCTGGAACTCGATGCGCTTGCCCTTCGGCAGGACCAGGATCGGAATCTCGGTGCTGGTGCCGATGGTCTCGACCTTGTCGAAGTTCAGGTAGCTGCGGTCCTCGGGGTTCTCGCCGCGGATCGCGCCGACCTTCTCCTCGCCGTGCTCGTCCTTGCCCTCGGGCTTGGACTTCATGGCTTCCTTACGGGCCGCGTCGGCGCCGTCGTAAGAGAAGGTGTTGTCCTTGAAGGCGACCTTCTGGTAGCCGAACTTCCAGTTCCACTGGAACGCGGTGACGTCGATGGTGACCTCAGCGGGCTTGCTGTGGTCCATCATCTTCTCCTGCACCACGACGGTGAAGTAGAAGAGCACCGAGATGATGAGGAACGGCACGACGGTCAGCACCAGTTCCAGCGGCATGTTGTAGCCGAACTGGCGCGGCAGCTCGGTGTCCGTCTTCTTCTTGCGGTGGAACGCCATCGCCCAGAAGATCAGCGCCCAAACGATGGCGCCGACGACGAACGAAGCGATAACCGACCACACCCAGAGGTCACGGTTTGCGTGCGCTTCTGGCGTGATGCCGGTCGGCCAACCCAGGCCGAAGACTTCTTGCCAGCTGCATCCGCTGAGCAGCAGCGTCGACGCGCCGAGAATGGCGGACAACGCCACCAAACGGAGCCCGCGAGCGGTCACGTTGAGGCCCTCCTAGGAGTCGGTCAAGCCGGTCGAATACTACGCAGCGTAGACCACGCCCGCAGCGCCGAGCGAAGCGACCGGCCAATCGGCAACGTCGGTTCTGAGTTCACCTGCCTGAACAGGCATACTGGCGCCGTGTGCGGACTGCTGGCCTACCTGGCCGACCCTGTTGCCGACCATTCCACTGACCTGGTGAACGCGGTCTCGGATGCCACGCATCCGATGCGCCACCGGGGTCCGGACGAGTCGGGCGCCTGGGCCGACGACAGCGATCCGAGCGACGGTCATCACACCGTCGTGTTCGGCTTCAACCGACTGTCGATCATCGACATCGCGCACAGCCACCAGCCGCTGCGCTGGGGTCCGCCCGAGGCGCCGAATCGCTACGCGCTGGTGTTCAACGGCGAGATCTACAACTACCTCGAGCTGCGCGAGGAACTGCGCGCCGAGTTCGGTGCCGAGTTCGCCACCGAGGGCGACAGCGAGGCGATCGTCGCTGCCTACCACTACTGGGGCACCGCGGCGCTGAACCGCTTGCGCGGGATGTTCGCCTTCGCGCTGTGGGACACCGAGACCCGCGAGTTGTTCTGCGCGCGGGACCCGTTCGGTATCAAACCGCTGTATCTGGCGACGGGCCCGGGCGGCACCATCGTGGGCAGCGAGAAGAAGTGCATTCTCGACCTGGCGGCCCGTGCCGGCGTCGACCTGAGCATCGACGAACGTGCCGTCCAGCACTACACGGTGCTGCAGTACGTGCCCGAACCCGAGACCCTGCAGCGCGGGATCCGGCGGCTGGAGTCGGGCAGCTATGCCCGGATTCGCCCGGGCCAGCAGCCCGAGGTGACGCGCTACTTCAAGCCGAAGTTCGCCGCTGTGCCATTTGTCACAGGGCAGGAGCAGGCCCGGTACGACGAGATCACCGCCGTCCTGGAGGATTCCGTCGCCAAGCACATGCGGGCCGACGTCACCGTCGGCGCGTTCCTGTCCGGCGGCATCGACTCGACCGCGATCGCCGCGCTGGCGATGCGGCACAACCCCAAGCTGATCACCTTCACGACGGGCTTTGAGCGCGAAGGCTTTTCGGAGGTCGACGTCGCCGTCGCCTCCGCCGAGGCCATCGGGGCGCGGCACGTGACCAAGGTCGTCAGCCAGGCCGAGTTCGTCGCGGCGCTGCCCGAGATCGTCTGGTACCTGGACGAGCCGGTGGCCGACCCGGCGCTGGTGCCCTTGTTCTTCATCGCCCGCGAGGCCCGCAAGCACGTCAAGGTGGTGCTCTCCGGTGAGGGCGCCGACGAGCTGTTCGGCGGCTACACCATCTACCGGGAACCGTTGTCGCTCAAGGCCTTCGACCGTGTCCCGCGGGGACTGCGGCGCGGGCTCGGCAAGGCCTCGAAGTCACTGCCCGACGGCATGCGCGGCAAGAGCCTGCTGCACCGCGGGTCGCTGACGCTCGAGGAGCGCTACTACGGCAACGCCCGCAGCTTCTCCGACGAGCAACTGCAGGCAACCCTGGCGCAGTTCAACCCGGAGTGGACCCACACCGACGTGACGGCGCCGATCTACGCCGAGTCCGCGGGCTGGGACCCCGTGGCGCGCATGCAGCATCTGGACCTGTTCACCTGGCTGCGCGGCGACATCCTGGTCAAGGCCGACAAGATGACCATGGCCAATTCCCTGGAACTGCGGGTGCCGTTCCTGGATCCCGAGGTGTTCGCGGTCGCGTCCAAGCTGCCGTACGACCAGAAGATCACCCGCACCACGACCAAGTACGCACTGCGGCGGGCCCTCGAGCCCATCGTCCCGGCGCATGTGCTGCACCGCGCGAAGCTGGGGTTCCCGGTGCCGATCCGGCACTGGCTGCGCTCGGGCGAACTGCTGGAGTGGGCCTACGCGACGGTCGACGCGTCGCAGGCCGGGCATCTCATCGACCTCGACGCCGTCCGCCAGATGCTCGAGGAGCACCGGGGCGGCGTCAGCGATCACAGCCGCCGGCTGTGGACGGTGCTGATCTTCATGCTGTGGCACGCCATCTTCATCGAGGGCAGCGTCACGCCGCAGATCAGCGAGCCCGTCTACCCCGTCGAACTCTGACCACTACGCCGAAAGTGCGGGAAACGACCGCGAATTCGCACTGAATTCGGTCGTTTCCCGCACTTTCGGCGTAGTGCTTATGCGAGCGCTGCGGCGATCTCGTCGGCCGCTTCGGCGCCGAACGCGGCCGACAGCCGCGGCAGCGCAGTCGTCTTGTCCCAGGTCCACTCCTGCGGACCCGGGGCCTCGAGCACCAGGGTGGCCACGAGCGAGGCCAGCTGAGCGGCCCGCTCGAGGCTCAGGCCGGCGCCGCGGCCGGTGAGGAAGCCGGCGCGGAACGCGTCACCGATACCGGTCGGGTCGACCTTCTCGTTCTCGGGCACGACGTCGACGTGGACGAACGAGCCGTCACGGCCGACGATGTCGACGCCCTTCTCCCCCAGCGTGGTGACGCGCAGCTCGATCTGGCTCATCACCTCGGCCTCGGACCAGCCGGACTTCTGCAGCAGCAGGTCCCACTCGTAGTCGTTGGTGAACAGGTAGGCGGCGCCGTCGATGAGGCGACGGATCTCCTCGCCCGACAGGCGGGCCAGCTGCTGGCTGGGGTCCGCGGCGAACGACAGACCCAGCTTCCGGCATTCCTCGGTGTGCAGGAACATGGCCTCGGGGTCGTTGGCCCCGATGATCACGAGCTCGGGCTCACCCTGAGCGGCGACGAGATCGGCAAGCTTGATGTTGCGCGCCTCCGACATGGCACCCGGATAGAACGACGCCAGCTGCGCCATGTCCTCGTCGGTGGTGCAAACGAATCGTGCGGTGTAGGCGGAGTCGGACACCAGCACCTGCGAGCAGTCGACGCCGTGCGACGTCAGCCAGCCGCGGTAATCGTCGAAGTCCTTGCCCACCGCGCCGACCAGCGTCGGGCTACCGCCCAGGATGCCGATGGCGTAGGCGATGTTGCCGGCGACGCCGCCGCGGTGCACCACCAGGTCGTCGACCAAGAAGCTCAGCGACACCTTCTGCAGGTGTTCGGCCAGCAACTGCTCGGCGAATCGGCCGGGGAAGCGCATCAAATGGTCGGTCGCGATCGATCCGGTCACGGCAATGGTCATTCGGCGAGCTTACCCAGGCTGAGGTCCGGGCTGCCCTGCGCGGGTGCGCTAGCCTGTGGACAACATGGACGGCGCATATCCGTACCCGGAATCGATCCCCCCGCAGCCGGGTCCGGGGAACTCCACCTACGGTGCCCCTTACAGCGGCCCGCCGACGTCGTACCCGACGACTCTCCCACCGGCCGTGGAATACCCGTCGGGCGGCGGTAACAACACCAAGCGAATCCTGCTGGTCGTCGGCGCTGTGCTTGCGGTCGTCGCCGTCATCGGCGGCATCATCTTCGCGGTGCGCAGCACCAGCGATCGCGGCCTGACCGACGCCTCCGCCAAGTCCGCCATCCAGGGCTATCTCAACGCGCTGTTGCAGCAGGACAAGCAGACGGTGGCACGCCACGCCCTGTGCGGCCTGTATGACGGCATCAAGGATCACGCCACGGATTTCACGGTGGCGAATCTGGCCAGTGATGCGTTCCGCAAGCAGTTCGGTCAGGCGGATGTGACGTCGATCGACAAGATCGTGATGCTGTCACCGAATCAGGCGCAGGTGCTGTTCACCATGAAGGTGGCGCCGTCGGGCCGGCTGCCGCGCGGTTCGGGACCGAAGAACAACGAATTGCAGGCTGTCGCACAGCTGCTGGTGCAGCCGCGCGAGACCCTGGTCTGCTCGTACCTGCCGCGTCCGGCGGACTCCCTGTAGGAGACCGCCGGACCAGCACGGTCGGCTATCTCAGTTGAACGAATCGCCGCAGGCGCAGGAGCCGGTGGCGTTCGGGTTGTCGATGGTGAAGCCCTGCTTCTCGATGGTGTCGACGAAGTCGATGGTGGCGCCCTGGACGTACGGGGCACTCATCCGGTCGACGGTCAGGTTGACGCCGCCCACGTTGGTGGTGAGGTCACCATCGAGGGTGCGGTCATCGAAGAAGAGGTTGTAACGCAGGCCGGCGCAGCCGCCCGGTTGCACGGCGATACGCAGCGCGAGGTCGTCACGGCCTTCCTGGTCCAGCAGAGCCTTGGCCTTGGCGGCCGCCGCGTCCGACAAGATCACGCCGTGGGTCTCGGTCGAGGTACCGGTGCTGGTCGCGTCCTCAACAGTCATTGCATCTCCCTGGTGCATCGATTGCCTGGCACTATCCAGGCACCATCAACGGTACCTTGTCGGGCCGGTATTCCCGAGTTCAGCGGCTACGCCCGTAGCTAATCCGGTCAGCTGGTTGGCCGCATCGCTCATGGCCAGTTCCACCGACCCGGCGTGGTCGGTGATCGAATACGCGGCCGTCACCCCGGCGGCGGCCAGCGCGGACGGGTCCAGCGTCACCTGCCCGGCCAGCACCAGCACAGGCGTGCCGGCGGCCTGGCCCACCAGCGCGCTGATCACCTTGCCGTGCAGCGACTGGTCGTCGAACCGGCCCTCACCGGTGATGACGAGGTCGGCGGCAGCCAGGTCCGCGGCCAGCCCGGTGTGTGTGGCGATGACCGTCGCGCCCGACTCGCGCCGGCCGCCCAGCGCCAGCAGTGCCGCGCCGAGGCCGCCGGCAGCGCCGGCTCCCGGTTCGACGGCGACGTCCCGGCCGGCCACCGATTCGAGTTCGCGGGCCCACGCCGTGAGCCGCTGCTCCAGCAGCTCCACCGTGGCGGGATCGGCCCCCTTCTGCGGACCGAACACCGCGGCCGCACCCATCGGCCCCAAAAGTGGGTGTTCGACGTCGGAGGCGACGATGACCTCGACACCGGCCAGCCTCTGACATGCCGGCGTCAGCCCGCCCAATGCGGCGACGAGCCCCAGGCCGCCGTCGGTGCACGAACTGCCGCCGAGGCCCACGACCACCTTCTGCGCGCCCGCCGTCAGCGCCGCGTCGACAAGCTGGCCTACGCCGAAGCTGGTGGCATCCAGCGCGGTCCGCACCGTCGGCGGCCCGCCGAGCAGCGCCAATCCGCAGGCCTGCGCGCACTCGATGTAGGCGGTGTCCTGGTGCAGCACCCAGTGCGCGGTGACGTCGCGATCCAGCGGGCCGCGCACCGTCGCGGTCTGCAGCCCGCCCAGCCGCTCGGCCAGGACGTCGACGAAGCCCGGGCCGCCATCGGACTGCGGGGCGAGCACCAGCGTGTCGGCCGGCCGCGCGGCGGCCCAGCCCGCGGCGATCGCCGCCGCGGCCTCGACCGCGGTGAGGCTGTCGCCGTAACAGTCGGGGGCGACCAGAACTCTCATCGGAGCAGGTTAAGCCGCCCACAGCTCGGGTGCATGACGGCCGAGCCCGGCCACCGAAGTAACCTGACACCGTGAATCTGCTGGGCCGCAAGAAGGACAACGCCGACTCCGGAGACGAGAGCGGCAATGCTGACGACGTCGACGTGACCGTCGACTCGGGCGACGACGCCGGGGCCCGCACCACGGCGCCCAAGGGCCGCCCGACCCCCAAGCAGAGCGCGAACCGCAAGCGCGGCCCGGTCGCACCGGCGCCGATGACGACGGCCGAGGCGCGCAAGCGCCGCAAGGAACTGCGCAACTCGAAGACCAAGGAAGAGCGCAAGGCCGACCGAGTGGCCCGCCGCGCCGACATGGATGCGCGCCGCGCCAAGATGATGGCCGGCGACGAGGCCTACCTGCTGCCCCGCGACAAGGGTCCGGTCAAGCGCTACGTCCGCGATCTCGTCGATTCCCGGCGCAACGTGCTGGGGCTGTTCATGCCGTCGGCGCTGGTGCTGGTGTTCTTCATGATGGCGCTGCCGCCCGTGCAGACCCAGGGCCTGCTGTCGGTCGCGATGCTGGGTCTGATGGTGATCATGGCCATCGACGGTGTGCTGCTGAGCCGGCGCATCAACAAGCGGGTCGACGCGAAGTTCCCGGGCAACACCGAAAGCGGTTGGAAGCTGGGCTTCTACGCGTCCAGCCGGGCTTCGCAGCTGCGCCGGATGCGCGTGCCGAAGCCGCAGGTCAACCGCGGAGACAAGGTCGACTGAGCCCGGTGCGCACCCTGGTGCTCGGCGGCATCCGGTCGGGCAAGTCGCAGTGGGCCGAGGATTGGGTCGCCGGTGCGGCGGGTCCGGGCGGATCGGTGCGCTACGTCGCGACCGGTTCCGTCGCCGGTGACGCCGACTTCGCGGCCCGGGTTTCGGCACACCGGAACCGCCGGCCGGCACACTGGTCGACCGTCGAATCCGCCGATGTGGCAACGACTTTGCGTGGCTCGGCTGCCGCCACCATGGTCGACGACATCGGCGGCTGGCTGGTCGCCGCCATGGACCGGCGCGGCGCATGGGAAGGGGCTCGGTCCGGCGCCTCCCTTCGGACCGATATCGACGAATTGACCTCTGCGGTCCACGAATTCACCGCGCCACTGGCCCTGGTCAGCCCGGAGGTCGGCCTGACCGTCGTCCCCGCCACGGAGTCGGGCCGCCGGTTCGCCGACGAGCTGGGCGCGCTCAACCAGCGCCTGGCCGCCGTCTGCGACCGCGTGGTGCTGGTGGTGGCCGGCCAGCCTCTCACCGTCAAGGAGCCCCGATGAGCGATCCCCGCGCCCAGTTCCCCGACCTCACCAAACCGGACGCCGATGTGCGGGAGGCCGCCCTCGCGCGCCAGCTGACCCTGACCAAGCCGCCGGGCTCCCTGGGACGTCTCGAGGATCTGTCGGTCTGGGTGTCGGCGTGCCAAGGTGCCTGTCCGCCAAAGCAATTCGAGCGTGCTCGGGTCGTGGTGTTCGCCGGCGACCACGGCGTGACGGCGTCCGGCGTTTCGGCATTCCCGTCCGAGGTCACCGCGCAGATGGTGGCGAACTTCGACACCGGCGGCGCCGCCATCAACGTGCTGGCCGAGGTGGCCGGCGCGACCGTGCGCGTGGCCGACATCGCCGTCGACGGCGAGGCCCACTCCCCCGCGATCGGCGCCCACAAGGTGCGACGCAGCAGCGGCAACATCGCTGTCGAGGACGCGCTGTCGACCGAGGAGGCCATCGCGGCGATCGCGGCGGGCCGCACCATTGCCGATCAGGAGGTCGACGCCGGCGCCGACCTGCTCATCGCCGGCGACATGGGCATCGGAAACACCACTCCGGCAACGACTCTGGTCGCCGCCTTGACGGCGACCGAACCCGTCGCCGTGGTGGGCCGCGGCACCGGCGTCGACGACGAGGGCTGGGCCCGCAAGACGGCGGCCATCCGCGACGCGCTGTTCCGCGCGCGTCAGGTGAAGGCCGATCCCGTTGCGCTGCTTGCCGTTTGCGGCGGTGCGGATCTGGGCGCCATGGCGGGCTTCCTGGCCCAGGCCGCCCTGCGGCGCACCCCGGTGCTGCTCGACGGCATGGTGGTGACCGCCGCGGCGCTCGTCGCCGACCGGCTGGCCCCCGGCGCGAAGGCGTGGTGGCAGGCCGGCCACCTGTCGACCGAACCCGCGCATGCGGTGGCATTGCAGCGCCTGCAACTGACGCCGATCCTGGACCTCGGCATGCGCCTGGGCGAAGGCAGCGGCGCTGCGGTGGCGCTGCCCGTGCTGCGGGCCGCGGTCGCGACGCTGGCGTCGATGGCCACGTTCGGCGAGGCGAACGTCACCGACAAGCCCGCACACTGACTGTGATCGGTTCCCTCGCTTCGGCTTTCGCGTTCAGCACCGTCCTGCCGGTGCGCAGTGACCGGCCGTTCGGGCGGGGCACACTGACTGCGCTTCCAGCGGTCGGCATCGTTCTCGGTGGTATCGCCGCGGCCGTCGTTTGGGGCGCCGGGCAGGTGTACGTGACCGGCCCACTGGCCGGGCTGCTCGCGGTGGCGGTACTACTTCTACTGACCCGGGGCCTGCACATCGACGGGCTGTCCGACACCGTCGACGGCCTCGGCTGTTACGGACCGCCCGAGCGGGCGCTGGCCGTCATGCGCGGTGGCACCGCGGGCCCGTTCGGGGTGGCCGCGATCGTGGTGGCGATCGGCGCGCAGAGCATGACGTTCGCCGCGCTGAGCCCGGTGGCGGTCGTCGTCGCTGTCACCGCGGGCCGTGTCGCCGCGCTGGCGGCCTGCCGCACGTCGGTACCGGCCGCGCCGGGCAGCACGTTGGGCGCGATGGTCGCCGGCAGTCAGCCGGTGGGGGTGGTCGCGGCGTGGACGGTGGCGGTGGCCGCGGCGTCCGCGTGGGCGACGCCGCGGCTGTGGCAGGGTCCGGTGGCCGTGCTGGTCGCGCTGGGAATCACCGCACTACTGGTGGCGCACTGCGTCCGCCGGTTCGGTGGGATCACCGGCGACGTACTGGGTGCGGCCGTCGAAGTCACGACCACGTTGACTGCCCTCGGGCTGGCCGTCCACTAGCCGCCGAATGTGAAGAAGATCGCGAGATTTCTCGCGATCTTCTTCACGTTGGCCGTGATCAGCCCAGGCGGGTCATCCAGTTGTGGGTGTCGGCGAAGGTGCCGCGCTGAATGCCGGTCAGGGTGTCGCGCAGCGCCATGGTGACCTCACCGGGCTGGCCGTCGCCGATGGTGAACTCGCCGGCCGATTCGCCGTGCCCGTACTTCACATGCGCGACGGGCGTGATGACGGCGGCGGTACCGCAGGCGAACACCTCGGTGATCTCCCCCGCGGCGGCCTTCTTCTGCCACTCGTCGATGTCGATCTTGCGTTCCTCGACGGCGAAGCCGGCGTCAACCGCCAACTGCAGCAACGAGTCCCGCGTGATGCCGGGCAGGAGCGAGCCGGACAGCTCGGGGGTGACCAGTCGTGCCGAACCACCACTGCCGAACACGAAGAACAGGTTCATGCCACCCATTTCTTCGACGTACCGGCGCTCGATGGCGTCCAGCCAGACCACCTGGTCGCAGCCCATCTCGGCGGCCTGCGCCTGCGCCAGCAGCGACGCGGCGTAGTTGCCGCCGAACTTGGCCGCGCCGGTGCCGCCCGGGCTGGCCCGCACGTACTCGGTGGACAGGTAGACCGACACCGGCTTGATGCCGCCCTTGAAGTACGCGCCGGCGGGCGAACCGATCACCAGATAGCGGTACTCGTTGGCGGGGCGCACACCCAGGCCGGGCTCGGTGGCGATGATGAACGGGCGCAGGTACAGCGACGCCTCACCACCGGCGGCCGGCACCCATTCGTTGTCGACGGCGATCAGCTGGCGCAGTGACTCGACGAAGACGTCGCCGGGCAGCTCCGGGATGGCCAGGCGCCGGCACGACGACTGCAGCCGGGCGGCGTTGGCCTCCGGACGGAACGACACGATCGAGCCGTCATTCCAGCGGTACGCCTTCAGACCCTCGAAGACCTCCTGCGCGTAGTGCAGGACGATCGCCGACGGATCGAGCTCGATGGGCCCGTATTCGGTGACCCGTGCGTCGTGCCAGCCACGGTCGACGGTGTAGTCGATGGCCACCATGTGGTCGGTGTGGAACCGCCCGAATCCGGGGTCGGCCAGAACCTGAGCCCTTACCTCATCGCTCGCCGGGTTGCTCGCGCGCGAAACGGTGAATTCGAGGGGGCCATCGGTCATATGCCGATTGTATCGCCCGTGGCTAGCGCGTTTTCGCCGCGGCTAACGCGTCTTGGCCGCCACGAACGGCGGCGCCACGACCTCGCATTCGAGCGCCCGGCCGCGGACGTCGACGGTCACCCGCGCGCCGTCGGCGATGTCGGCCGCGGTGTCGAGCAGTGCCAGCGCGATGCCGACCTTGAGGCTCGGCGAGAAGGTGCCCGACGTGGTGATGCCCACCGGCTTGGCAGGTACCTCCCCCGTCGCTTCGCTCGCCCCGGCGTCCAACACTGTCAAACCGGCCCGCAGCACGCCACGTCCGACAGCCTTCAGGCCGCGCAGCGTCCGCTTCGGCCCGGCTTCCTTCTCCGCGAGCAGCGCGTCGCGGCCCCAGAAGGCGTCCTTCTTCCAGCCGATGGCCCAGCCGCAGCGGGCCTGCAGCGGCGAAATGTCCAGCGACAGTTCATGTCCGTGCAGCGGGTAGCCCATCTCGGTGCGCAGGGTGTCGCGCGAGCCCAGCCCGGCGAGTTCACCGCCGGCATCCTTGACCGCGGCGACGAGCGCGTCGAAGACCACGCCCGCGCGGTCCCACTCGGGCAGCAGTTCGTAGCCGTGCTCACCGGTGTAGCCGGTGCGGCACACCCGAACCGGGACGCCGTTGTACTCGGCGTCGGCGTAGCCCATGTAGTCCATGTCGGTCGGCAGCCCGAGCGCGGTGAGCACCTCGGTGGACTTCGGCCCCTGCACCGCGAGCACGGCGTAGGAGCGGTGCTCGTCGGTGATGGTCAGTTCGGGCGGGGCGACGCGCTGCAGCTCGGCGACCACGGCGGCGGTGTTGGCCGCGTTGGGCACCAGGAAGATCTCGTCGTCGGAGACGTAGTAAGCGATCAGATCGTCGATCACCCCGCCGGACTCGTTGCAGCACAACGTGTATTGCGCCTTGCCGGGGCCGATGCGGCGCAGGTCGTTGGTGAAGGCGGAGTTGACGAACTCGGCGGCGCCGGGGCCACGCACGAGCGCCTTGCCGAGGTGGCTGACGTCGAAGAGCCCGACGGTCTCGCGGGTGGCGTTGTGCTCGGCCACGGTGCCGGCGTACGACACCGGCATCAACCAGCCCCCGAATTCGGCGAAACTCGCCCCGAGTTCGCGGTGACGGTCTTCCAGCGGGCCCTGCAACAGTTCGCTCACGGCCAGTCAGCCTAGTGCTTGCGCCTCGGATCGCAGTCGGTATGTGGCTGTGATCCGAGGCGTTGTGGATCGTGCCCACGACCCGCGTGACTGGCAGACTCGTGTCGTGGTCGACCACAGCGACACGATCGCGCATTTGCGGCAGGCGATCGGGGCCATCGAAGCCACGAGTGCCGACCTCCCACGCTTATCGCCGGAGGCGAGGAAACGCCGGACGGTACCGAAACGGCGACCCAAACCGAAGAAGAACCCCGACGGCACCTGGCCACCAATCACGTATCAGGGCATGCCAGAAGGCGACGACTGGTTAGACAACCGGCCGGCCAGGTATAGCGACGGACACAAAGGCTTCGACCGCCGCATCTGCAAAGAACTCGCCGCTGTCGGGGTCCGGTGCTACACGCTAAACGACCTGGCCGACCGCGCCCGAACCGTCCCGCAAGGTATCCCGATCTTCGTCGACTGGCTCAATCACCTCGAAGTTCGCGTCCCCGGGCCCGAAACCGAACATCGCGAACTTCTCCGAATCGGGCTCATCCGCGCGCTGGACGACCCGGCCGCCCGGGGTAACCGGGACGCAATCGATGCGGTGGTAGATCAACTCCGGCGCCGGCCGCCGCCGACCGGAAGAGTCCAAGACGATGCCGAACCAACACTTGCGCGCATCGCGACTGCAGCAGATTTGCCTGCTATCGCGGCAATCATGGAAGAGCTGCCGCCCAGGTTCACGCGCGGCTCCCTCATCGAATACCTCGGCCGCGTGAAAACCGCTGAGGCGCAGGAGATTGCATTGAACTGGCTGGACGGCAGGTACGTGCAGTCGGCGATCAAGGCCCTCATAGCGATGAAAGCAACCGGCGTCCGCGCTCGTGTCGAGCGCTATGTCGACGACCCCAGCGCGCAGGTCCGCAAACTGGCCAAGCGCGCCCTCGAACGGCTCCCCGACTAGATGACACCGGCCCTCCGGCTACCAGAGCCGATGATCGCGGATCGCCCCGCCGGTCCCCCGGTAGCTGGCAGACTCGTTTCGTGGTCGATTTCGACGCCCTGGAAGCCGCGGGCATCGCCGATGCCCGCCGGCGCGCGCCGCTCATCGAGTATCTGGACGGCCTGGGCTTCACTGCGGAGCAGATGGTCGCGGCCGAGCGCCAGGGGCGGTTGTTCGGCTTGGCCGGCGACGTCGTGCAGTGGTCGGGGCAGCCCAGCCACAGCCTGACCGCCGCCGCCGAGGCGCTCGGATTACCGCTGGCCGACGTTGAGCAGGCCTGGGCGGTGCTGGGCCTGACGGTCGCCGACCCGAACACACCGACGCTCACCGACAACGACATCGAGGCGCTGCGCACCTGGGCCGACCTGCGGACGGCGATCGGCGACGACGCCGCGACGGGCTTCCTCCGGGTGATCGGCGCCAGTGTGGCGCGGGTGGCCGAGGCGCTGGCGTCGATGAGCCGCGCCGGTCTGCCGGAGCTCGACCTGGCCCACAGCCACGACGAACTCGTGACGGCGCAGGCCTACCGATCGGCGGCCGCCTTCATTCCGCGCATCGGCGGCATGATCGACTCTTTTCACCGCCACCATTTGTTCGCTGCCCGAACGTATTTCGATGCCGTCGCCCGCCACGAGCCATTGACAGTGGACTGCGGTGTCGGGTTTGCCGACCTGTCCAATTTCACGCAGCTCACGCAACGGCTCACGCCCGCCGACCTGACGAGTCTGCTCAACGAGTTCAACGCCATCACCAACGACGTGGTGCACGCCGACGGCGGCCGGGTGGTCAAGTTCATCGGCGATGCGGTGATGTGGGTCAGCGCCACACCCGAGTCGCTGGCGCGGGTCGCCATGGACCTGGTGCACCATCCACGGCCGAAGATGGCCCACATCAGCGTGCGGGCCGGTCTGAGTTTCGGCTCGGTGGTGGCCACCGGTGGTGATTACTTCGGCAATCCAGTGAATCTGGCGGCCCGCCTGGTGGCCGCAGCCGAGCCGGGGCAGATCCTGGTGGCCGCGCCGTGGTACGACATGCCGGGCAAATGGCCGGTGGCGCCGCGGGAGCCCTTGGTGCTCAAGGGCTTCAACGACCCGGTGACCGCATTCGAGCTGTGCCCGGAGGCTGAGCGGGCGGCCCGGCAGGCCTGATGACTAGGGTGGGACCGGTGAGCAGCGCACCCGGTTACCAGTCCCCCGCCGTCACCGTCGCATCCGCCCTGCCGTCCGATCTGGACGCCGCGGTGCTGATCGTGCCGGTCATCACCGGCGAGAACGACGAGGCCACGGTTCTGGCCAACCCGTTCCTGGACGCCGAAGCCACCGGCGAGATCGAGGTGGCATTGAAGACCCTGGGCGCGAAGGGCTCGACCGAGCAGGTGACGCGCGTGCTCGTGCCGTCGCTGCCGGTGGCCAGCGTGCTGGCCGTCGGCCTCGGCAAGGACCGCGACGAGTGGCCGGCCGACGTCATCCGCCGCGCCGCCGGCGTGGCGGCCCGCTCCCTCAACGGCACCGAGACCGTCGTGACCACCCTGTCCGAAGTGGACGTGGCCGCGGCCGTCGAAGGCCTGATCCTCGGCGCCTACCGCTTCTCCGAATTCCGCAGCGCGAAGACCGCCCCGAAGGAGACGGGCCTCACGGCGCTGACGGTGCTGTCCACTGCGGACGACGCCGAGACCGCAGCGGCCCGCGGCGTCGACGTCGCGACTGCCGTGGCGACGGCCCGCGACTTCGTCAACACCCCGCCGAGCCACCTGTACCCGGGCGAATTCGCCAAGCGCGCAAAGGCTTTGGGTAAGTCGGCGGGCCTCGAGGTCGAGGTGCTGGGCAAGAAGGAACTGGAGGACGCCGGCTACGGCGGCATCGTGGGTGTCGGCAAGGGTTCGTCCCGCGGGCCGCGCCTGGTGCGGCTGACCTACCGTTCCGGCAAGAAGAACGCCAAGAAGGTGGCGCTGGTGGGCAAGGGCATCACCTTCGACACCGGCGGCATCTCGATCAAGCCGGCCGCCAACATGCACCACATGACCTCCGACATGGGCGGTGCCGCGGCCGTCATCGCGACCGTCGTGCTGGCAGCGCGTCAGAAGCTGGCGGTCGACGTCACCGCGACCGTCCCCATGGCCGAGAACATGCCGTCGTCGACGGCGCAGCGGCCCGGCGATGTCCTGACGCAGTACGGCGGCACCACCATCGAGGTGCTCAACACCGATGCCGAGGGCCGGCTCATCCTGGCCGACGCCATCGTCCGCGCCTGCGAGGACAACCCCGACTACCTGATCGAGACGTCGACGCTGACCGGCGCGCAGCTGGTCGCGCTCGGTACGCGTACCCCGGGCGTGATGGGCAGTGACGAGTTCCGCGACCGGGTCGCGAAGCTGTCGCAGCAGGTCGGCGAGAACGCGTGGGCCATGCCGCTGCCGGAAGAGCTCAAGGACGACCTGAAGTCGACGGTCGCCGACCTGGCGAACGTCAGCGGCGCGCGCAACGCCGGCATGCTGGTGGCCGGGGTGTATCTGCGCGAGTTCGTCGCCGACGGCGTGCAGTGGGCACACCTCGACGTCGCCGGCCCGGCATACAACACCGGCGGCCCGTGGGGCTACACCGGCAAGGGTGGCACCGGCGTCCCGACCCGCACGATGTTCGCCGTGCTGGAGGACATCGCCGCCAACGGCTGATCACGCACACAAGGACGGCTCGGCGGTAGCTGAGACGACGGCAGTTACCGAATTTTTCTACCGCCGAGCTTGTCCGAGGCGTACCGTTCCTGCATGAATAAGTACATTCAGCTGGCTGCCGTCACAGCCACTGTTATCGGCATGGAATTAGCCGGGATGAGCGGCGCCACACAGGCGCTTGCCGATCCCGAAGACGAGGACATCATCGCCGACCAGTTGTGTCCCTTCCGGAATGTGATCGACCGGCTGGGCGGCGACGATCAGTGCGACCCCAGATACAACAACGGCGACAACAACGGCGGCGGCCTGTTCTACAACAACGGCATGCCGTGCGACAGCGTCGCGTTCCAGAACCCGGCCTGCAATCCCACGGTCAACGTGAACGTGAACCACGAGGGCGAAGTCACGCACAACGTCAACGTCAACGGCGAGCCGCCCCGATAGGCCGCCCTAGCCGGCTTTGCTGCCGACCTGAGCCAGTTGCAGCTCTGGCGTGGGCGCGGCGCCGGCGACATGCTCGGCGAGTTCGCGGGCGGCGGTGGCGAGCAGCTCCGGATGTGACATCGGCGACCAGTGTCCCGACTCGATGTCCCGGCGCCACAACTGCGAGACCCATTGGGGCGTCTCGTCGTAGAGGTACGGGCGCACGAACTGGTCGCCGCGGTTGACGATCACCTGCACGGGCACCGTGACGTAGTGGTCGCGCCGGCCCGAGAACAGGGTGCGCCAGTAGTTGGCCGGGTACACCTTGAGGCTGTTCGCGGCGTCGGTCGCGAAGGTGTCCGAATGCCGAATCTGGTTGTCGGACATGCCATCCAGCCACTTCAGCAGGAGCGGAATGATGGTCGGCACGCTGGCGCGCACCAGCACTCGCGCCACGAGCGGGATCGAGAAGAAACCTTGGTATGTCAGCCGCAGGAACTGCGACACCGATTGCCGGAACCGCGCCGGCCGATACGGCCGCTTGAGACCCTCCATGATGAAGCGCCGGGTGTGGTCGGCGCTCGGCCCCGAGGTCGAGGTGAACGACGCGACGCGGTCCACCGACTCCGGTCGCGACAGGTACTCCCAGATACCGACCGAGCCCCAGTCGTGGGCCAGGACGTGGACCTTCCGACCGGGCGCCAAGGCGGCGATGACGGCCGCGAAGTCGTCGGCGTAGTGCGCCATGGTGTACGACGAAACCTTCTTGGGCACACCGGAATTGCGCGAGCCGCGGTTGTCGTAGCGGATCACCCGGTAGGTCTCGGCGAGGTGCGGCACCGTGGCGTCCCACATGTCGTGCGAGTCGGGCCAGCCGTGCACCAGCACCATCACCGGGCCCTCGGGGTTGCCCTCGTCGTAGGTCGCGATCCGCGTCCCGTCGGCACTGTCCACAAACTGCATCGCCACACCCGCCTGACCTCAAAGTATCCCGTACCGCCGGTACTGGTTCGATTGCGACAGTAGCCTGCTCAGCGAGGGTGTCAACACAGCGGGACAAAGTCCCGACCCGCCCCTCCTCGACTGCGCGAGCATGACAGGATGGGCCCTGTAGACATTCGAAGTGACGAGCGACTTTTCGAGGAGTCAACGTAATGGCCATCTCCGTCCAGATGCCCGCACTCGGTGAGAGCGTTACCGAGGGGACCGTCACTCGATGGCTCAAGCAGGAGGGCGACACCGTCGCGGTCGACGAGCCCCTGCTCGAGGTGTCCACCGACAAGGTCGACACCGAAATCCCGTCGCCGGCAGCCGGTGTCCTGACCAAGATCGTCGCGCAGGAAGACGACGTGGTCGAGATCGGCGGCGAGCTCGCCGTCATCGGTGAGGCCGGCGAGTCCCCGGCTCCGTCCGCCCCCGAGCCCGCCGCGGCACCCGAGCCGGAGCCCACCCCGGCTCCCGAGCCCGCCGCCGAAGCCCCGGCTCCGGCCGCCGAAACTCCCGCGCCGGCACCCGCATCGGCCCCCGCCCCGGCCGCCTCCGACGCGACCGACGCCACCTCGATCGTGATGCCGACGCTCGGCGAGTCCGTCACCGAGGGCACCGTGACCCGCTGGCTCAAGAAGGTCGGCGACTCCGTCGAGGTCGACGAGCCCCTGGTCGAGGTGTCCACCGACAAGGTCGACACCGAAATCCCATCGCCGATCGCCGGCGTGCTCCTGTCCATCACCGCCGACGAGGACGACGTCGTGTCCATCGGTGGCGAGCTCGCCAAGATCGGTGCCGCCGGTTCGGCCCCGGCCGCCGCCCCGGCCCCCGAGGCCCCGGCACCGGCACCCGCCCCCGAGCCTGCCGCCGCGCCGACGCCACCGCCGGCTCCCCCGGCTCCGGCCGCACCGACCCCGCCGCCGGCCCCCGCACCCGCTCCCGCCCCGGCCGCTCCGGCGCCCGCGGCTCCGGCTGCTGCGGCCCCGGCCGCGTCGTCGTCGGACGACGCCAGCCCGTACGTCACCCCGCTGGTGCGAAAGTTGGCTGCCGAGAACAACGTTGACCTCGCATCGGTGCAGGGCACCGGTGTCGGTGGTCGCATCCGCAAGCAGGACGTGCTCGCCGCGGCGGAGGCCGCCAAGGCCCCGGCCGCACCTGCCGCCGCTTCGTCCGCCCCGGCCCCCGCAGCTCCGGCGGCGAAGGCCCCGGCCACCGCACCGGCTCCGGCCCTGGCCCACCTGCGTGGCACCACGCAGAAGGCCACCCGGATCCGGCAGATCACGGCCAAGAAGACGCGCGAGTCGCTGCAGACCACGGCGCAGCTGACGCAGACCCACGAGGTCGACATGACCCGCATCGTCTCGCTGCGGGCGCGCGCCAAGAACTCGTTCGCCGAGCGCGAGGGTGTGAACCTGACCTACCTGCCGTTCATCGCCCGCGCGGTGATCGACGCGTTGAAGATCCACCCGAACGTCAACGCCAGCTACAACGAGGAAACCAAGGAGATCACCTACTACGACGCCGAGCACCTCGGCTTCGCGGTGGACACCGAGCAGGGCCTGCTGTCGCCGGTCGTGCACAACGCCGGTGACCTGTCCCTCGGTGGCCTCGCGCGGGCGATCGTCGACATCGCCGACCGCGCCCGCTCGGGCAACCTGCGGCCCGACGAGCTGGCCGGTGGCACCTTCACGATCACCAACATCGGCAGCCAGGGCGCCCTGTTCGACACCCCGATCCTGGTTCCGCCGCAGGCGGCCATGCTCGGCACCGGTGCCATCGTCAAGCGGCCGCGGGTTGTCGTCGACGAGAGCGGCAACGAGTCGATCGGTGTCCGGTCGGTCTGCTACCTGCCGCTGACCTACGACCACCGCCTGATCGACGGCGCCGACGCCGGACGGTTCGTGACCACCATCAAACGTCGTCTCGAAGAGGGTGCGTTCGAGGCCGACCTGGGGCTGTAATCCCATGGCGCACGCGGTCATTGCCATCGCGGGCTCGTCGGGACTCATCGGTTCCGCACTGGTGTCGGCGCTGCGCGCCACCGACCACCGGGTGGTGCGCATCGTGCGCCGGCAGCCGGCCAACGCCGACGAGGTGTACTGGAACCCCGACGCCGGCGACTTCGACTGGCGCACGCTGCGTGACGTCGATGCCGTGGTCAACCTGTGCGGCGTGAGCATCGGGGCGCGCCGCTGGTCGGGAGCGTTCAAGCAGAGCCTGCGTGACAGCCGGATCGTCCCGACCGAGGTGCTGACCGATGCCGTCGTCGACGCCGGGGTGCCCGTGCTCAT
Organism: Mycobacterium toneyamaense; assembly: GCF_055384815.1. Taxonomy (NCBI): domain Bacteria; kingdom Bacillati; phylum Actinomycetota; class Actinomycetes; order Mycobacteriales; family Mycobacteriaceae; genus Mycobacterium; species Mycobacterium toneyamaense. Next base: position 2,062,338 of record NZ_AP040333.1, on the reverse strand, counting down.
CAACGCCAGTGCCGTTGGTTTCTATGGCGATACGCGCGACCGCATCGCCGATGAGCGATCCCCCGCCGGCACCGGCTTCCTGGCCCGGCTCTGTCTGGACTGGGAGGCCGCAACCCGGCCGGCCGCCGACGCCGGCGTCCGCGTCGTGCTCGCGCGCACCGGCCTCGTGCTCGCACCGGCCGGCGGCATGCTGGCCCGGCTCCGCCCGGTCTTCGGACTCGGCCTGGGTGCCCGGCTGGGCAGCGGGCGCCAGTACATGCCGTGGATCACGCTGGAGGACGAGGTGCGGGCCCTGCTGTTCGCGCTCAATCACGACGACCTGTCCGGCCCGCTGAATCTGACGGGCCCGGCGCCGGTGACCAACGGCGAGTTCACCGAGGCGCTGGGACGCGCGCTGCACCGCCCCACCCCGCTGCTGATGCCCGGTTTCGCGCTGCGGGCCGCACTCGGCGAGTTCGCCGAGGAGGGACTGCTCGGCGGCCAGCGGGCCATCCCGGCCGCGCTCGAGGACGCCGGCTTCGAGTTCCACCAGCGGACCATCGGCGAGGCGCTGTCGTACGTCACCGCCCCCAACGCGGCCTGACTCCGGCAGGCGTAGCGTCAGTTCAGTGACGATCCGATCTGCCTGCGGCCCGATCGACGTGCGCCGCCTCGGCACCATCGACTACAACGACGCCTGGGAGCTGCAGCGCGAGCTCGCCGCCGCCCGCTCCGACGAGCGCGGCAACGACACGCTGCTACTGCTCGAGCATCCGCCCGTCTACACCGCCGGCCGCCGCACCGAACCGCACGAGCGGCCGATCGACGGCACCCCCGTCATCGACACCGACCGCGGCGGCAAGATCACCTGGCACGGCCCCGGGCAACTGGTGGGCTACCCGATCATCGGCCTGGCCCAGCCGCTCGACGTCGTGAGATTCGTTCGGCTGCTCGAGGATGCGCTGATGACGGTGTGCGGCGAACTGGGCCTGCAGACCATCCGGGTGGACGGCCGGTCCGGTGTCTGGCTGCCGGCCGACGACCTGCGGCCCGAACGCAAGATCGCCGCCATCGGCATCCGCGTCGCCCGCGGCACGACGCTGCACGGCTTCTCGCTGAACTGCAACTGCGACCTGAGCGCGTTCGGCGGCATCGTCCCGTGCGGCATCGCCGATGCGGGCGTCACGTCGCTGACGAAGGAGTTGGGCCGCGAGATCGCGCCCGAGGACGTCATCGACCGGGTGGCCGAGGCAGTGTGCGACGTACTCGGCGCTCCGTCCGTCAAGGCGCTCGGCGCCGCGGCACTAACATCGACACCATGAGCGTCGATCCCGGTAACCGCAAGCTGCTCCGCCTGGAGGTCCGCAACGCGGAGACGCCCATCGAGCGCAAGCCGCCGTGGATCAAGACCAAGCTCAAGATGGGCCCCGAGTACAAGGACCTCAAGAGCCTGGTCAAGCGGGAGGGCCTGCACACCGTCTGCGAAGAGGCCGGCTGCCCCAACATCTATGAATGCTGGGAGGACCGCGAGGCCACCTTCCTGATCGGCGGCGAGCAGTGCACCCGCCGCTGCGACTTCTGCCAGATCGACACCGGCAAGCCCGCCGAACTGGACCGGGACGAGCCGCGCCGGGTGGCCGAGAGCGTGCACACCATGGGCCTGCGGTACTCCACCATCACCGGCGTGGCCCGCGACGACCTGCCCGACGGCGGCGCCTGGCTGTACGCCGAGACCGTCCGCCAGATCCACGCGCTCAACCCGAACACCGGTGTCGAGCTGCTGGCGCCCGACTTCAACGGTGTGCCCGCACTGCTCGAAGAGGTCTTCGACTCGCGCCCAGAAGTGTTCGCGCACAACGTCGAAACCGTGCCGCGCATCTTCAAGCGCATCCGCCCGGCGTTCCGCTACGAGCGCAGCCTCGGCGTCATCACCGCCGCCCGCGACTACGGCCTGGTGACCAAGAGCAACCTGATCCTCGGCATGGGTGAGACGCCCGAGGAAATCCGGGTGGCCCTGCAGGACCTGTACGACGCGGGCTGCGACATCGTCACCATCACGCAGTACCTGCGTCCGTCGCCGCGGCACCACCCCGTCGAGCGGTGGGTGCGACCGGAGGAATTCGTCGAGCACCAGCAGTTCGCCGAGGGTCTCGGGTTCGCCGGTGTCCTGGCCGGACCGCTGGTCCGGTCGTCCTACCGGGCCGGCAAGCTGTACGCCCAGGCTGCCCGGTTACGGCCACCGGTTTCCTGAATCTATCCTGGTGGCATGGCGAAGACCACCAATCCTGCCGCTGTGAAGGCCGCGAAGGCCGAGGCGAAGGCGGCGCGCAAGGCCGCTTCGAAGCAGCGCCGCGCCCAGCTCTGGCAGGCGTTCCAGATTCAGCGCAAAGAGGACAAGCGGCTGCTGCCGTACATGATCGGCGCGTTCGTCCTGATCGTGGGCCTCGCCGTCGCGATGGCCGCGTACTCCGGCGGCATCTTCAGCTGGATCACGCTGCCCATCCTGGGTGTGCTGCTCGGCGCGCTGGTCGCGTTCATCATCTTCGGCCGACGCGCGCAGAAGTCGGTCTACAGCAAGGCTGACGGCCAGACCGGCGCGGCGGCCTGGGCACTGGACAACATGCGCGGCCAGTGGCGCGTCACGCAGGGCGTCGCCGCCACCGGCAGCTTCGATGCCGTGCACCGCGTGGTCGGCCGGCCGGGTGTGATCTTCGTCGGCGAGGGTTCGCCGCAGCGCCTGAAACCGCTTCTGGCGCAGGAGAAGAAGCGCACCGCACGACTGGTCGGCGAGGTGCCGATCTACACCATCGTGGTCGGCAACGAAGAGGACCAGGTGCCGCTGGCCAAGCTGGAACGGCACCTGACCAAGCTGCCCGCCAACATCACCACCAAGCAGATGGACGCGCTCGAGTCCCGTCTGGCCGCCCTCGGTACCAAGCTGGGCCCCGGCGGCCTGCCCAAGGGCCCGCTGCCCGCGGGCGCCAAGATGAAGGGCATGCAGCGCACCGCGCGTCGCAAGTAGCCCGCCCCCTGCGATTTGTGCACGATTTTCCGCGCTGACCGCGGAGTGGTGTCTCGGGACATCGCTGACACTTATGTCTCGGGACATCGCTGACAGTCAGTGTGCGGGTTTGGGTGCGCGGGTGCGGTAGGTTCGCGTGGTTTTGTCGCCGGGCTGGTAGCGGCGGGTTGGGTCGGCGGTGAGTGCGCGGATCAAGGTGGTGCCGCTGAAGATGGCGATGTGGTCGCCGTCGCGGATGCAGTCGCAGTGGTGCCCAGCCCAGTACCGGCCGACGTTGATGACGTAGGGCGGCACGAACACCCGACCGGTGGTGTCGTTGACGGTGCCGGTGGTGACGAACACCGGGGCCGGCAAGGGCCGGTCGGCGGGGCGGGCGCGTTCGGTGGCGGCGAAAGCCTCTGCGGGAGTGGCTCCGCCGAGTGCTCGGTGTGGTCGTTGGTGGTTGTAGAAGTGTCGGAACGCCTCGAGCAGATCGTCGAGATCAGCGACCGTGTCCGGGGTGGGGTGCGCGTGGAGCCACTTTTTGAGGGTCTGCCAGAACCGCTCGATCTTGCCGCAGGTCTGCGGGTGATAGGGAGTGGAGTTGATCGTTTTGACTCCCAGGGCGCGTAGGTTGGCCTCGAACGTCGTTTCAAACCCGAGCCGCCGCCCGGTGTACATCAGTCCGTTGTCCGACAACGACATTGACGGAATCCCACACTCACCGATACCGGCCAGCACCACCGACCACACCAACTCACCGGTGCCGGGCCCGGCCGCGGCGGCCAACCCGACCAGGTAGCGAGAATGATCATCAAGGCTGCCCGCAATGGCCACCGCGGTGCCGTCGGTCAGTGCCCATTCGGTCCAGTCTGATTGCCAGCAGTCGTTCGGGCGATCGAAGACAAACCGTTTGGTCGCTGACTTGGGGCGTTTACGCGGCTGCGGGGTGATCGCACCATGGCGAGTCAGGATCCGCCAGATCGTGGCCGGTGCAGGCACATCAGCATGGCCCTCACGCTGCAGGGTCCAGTGGATCGAGTGCGCGCCGTGATCCCGGCCGGCCTCCAACAGTTCTTTGCGGCGGCGCAGCACCAGCTCCTCGACCGCGGCCGCGGTCTGTCCGGGACACGACATCGGCCGACGTGACCGCTGTTCGAGTCCGGCCAGCCCCAGCTGCCCGAACCGTTTTCGCCACTTGTAGAACGTCTGCCGACTGATCTGCTGATCCCGGCAGAACGCCGCCACATTCTCGACCTGCCCGGCCAACGCCGTCGCGGCACGAATATCCATCGCCGTCACCTTCTGGGCCATGAACCACGATGGGTCCACAACCTCACTCAGGTGTCAGCGATGTCCCGAGACATCCATGTGTCAGCGATGTCCCGAAACAGAACACCGCGCTGACCGCGGAAAATCGTGCACAAATCGCTTTGGTCAGCGGCGCAGGACGGCGGTGTTGGTCAGCCGGTCCTGTAGCCCGCGGCCGTCGGCATCGGTGAACAGCGCGGGCACGGCCAGCAGCACGAGCAGCATGCGGACGAAGGCGCGGCCGAGGCCGACGTACTGGCTCCGGCCGACGGACACGACCCGCAGCCCCAGTGCGAACTGGCCCGGCGTGAAGGTGAAGAGCCGCACCGACACCGTGCCGACGACGACCCAGGCGATCACCGCGGGTGTGCCGTGCCAGACGTACTGGTATTCGTATTCGCTCAATCCGCCGAACACCACACTCAGGGTGCCGAGGCCGTAGCAGATCAGCCAGTCCACCAACAACGCGGCGAAGCGGCGCCCGAATCGGGCGAGGGAACCCGGGCCGGTTTCCGGCAGGCCGAGGGCTTTACCCGGGTATGTGGAGTCATCAACGGGGCGCTGCGATTCGGGCCCGGACAGCCACGAACCGAGCCGGAATTCATCAGCACCTGCCATGGTGTCAGGATAGGCGTGCGCGCTCATGCAACCGAACCGCGCGGCGGGTGGTCCACGGTTCCAGGAACCACCGATCGCGTAACGTCCGCGAAACATACGGTTGATTGGCGTGCAACATCGTGTCCCTAGGTTCAACCGCGGGTAACACCAGTAAAGGAGATCACTTACGTGGCAGAAAAGACGTCTGACGACATTTTCAAGCTGATCAAGGACGAGAACGTCGAGTACGTCGACATCCGTTTCTGCGATCTGCCTGGTGTTGTCCAGCACTTCTCGATCCCGGCTTCGGCTTTCGACGAGAGCGTTTTCGAAGACGGCCTCGCGTTCGACGGTTCGTCCGTGCGCGGCTTCCAGTCCATCCACGAGTCCGACATGATGCTGCTGCCGGACGCCAATACCGCGCGCATCGACCCGTTCCGCGCCGCCAAGACGCTGAACCTGAACTTCTTCGTGCACGACCCGTTCACGCGTGAGGCCTACTCCCGTGACCCGCGCAACGTCGCACGCAAGGCCGAGAACTACCTGAAGAGCACCGGCATCGCCGACACCGCCTACTTCGGTGCCGAGGCCGAGTTCTACATCTTCGACTCCGTCGCCTTCGACTCGAAGATCAACGGCACGTTCTACGAAGTCGACTCCGAGTCGGGCTGGTGGAACAGCGGCGAGCCCTACGAGGCCGACGGCTCCCCCAACCGCGGCTACAAGGTCCGCCCCAAGGGTGGCTACTTCCCCGTCGCGCCGTACGACCACTACGTCGACCTGCGTGACGAGATGTCGACCAACCTGATCAACGCCGGGTTCACCCTGGAGCGCGGCCACCACGAGGTGGGCACCGCCGGCCAGGCCGAGATCAACTACAAGTTCGACACGCTGCTCGCCGCGGCCGATGACGTGCTGCTGTTCAAGTACATCATCAAGAACACCGCGTGGGCGAACGGCAAGACCGTCACCTTCATGCCGAAGCCGCTGTTCGGCGACAACGGCTCGGGCATGCACGCCCACCAGTCGCTGTGGAAGGACGGCAAGCCGCTGTTCCACGACGAGTCCGGCTACGCGGGCCTGTCCGACATGGCACGCCACTACATCGGCGGCATCCTGCACCACGCCCCGTCGCTGCTGGCGTTCACCAACCCGACGGTGAACTCCTACAAGCGTCTGGTGCCGGGCTACGAGGCCCCGATCAACCTGGTGTACAGCCAGCGCAACCGCTCGGCGTGTGTGCGTATCCCGATCACCGGCAACAACCCGAAGGCCAAGCGCCTCGAGTTCCGTTGCCCGGACAGCTCGGGCAACCCGTACCTGGCCTTCTCGGCGATGCTCATGGCCGGTATCGACGGCATCAAGAAGAAGATCGAGCCGCTGGCCCCGGTCGACAAGGACCTCTACGAGCTGCCGCCGGACGAGGCCGCCAACATCCCGCAGGCCCCGACCTCGCTGGCCAGCGTCATCGACAAGCTCGAGGAAGACCACGACTACCTCACCGAGGGTGGCGTGTTCACCGAGGACCTGATCGAGACCTGGATCTCGTACAAGCGCGAGAACGAGATCCTGCCGGTGCAGATTCGCCCTCACCCGTACGAGTTCTCGCTCTACTACGACTGCTGAGTCGCGAGCACACGAACTGCCCCTCTCCTCCGGGAGAGGGGCAGTTCTGTATCGGGGTGACGACGTCGGGGGTGCCCGCTTGCCCACCACGAACAAGTACGGTAGCCTAACCATCGCGAGCGTCGCTGCTCGCGGTGCTGACAACCTCACAGGTCAACGGAGAGATTCGTTGGCCTTTTCGTTTCTCTCCAGCCCTATTCACAAGCGAGAGAACGAGGTTCACCCATGTTCACGGTTTTCATGTTGGTCAAGACGAATCCCGAGTGGCTCGGTTTCCCGGTCGCCAAACGGTTCGACGAACTCACCCTGCATCTGCAGCCGATCCTCGACCGCCACAAGTCGGTCAACTTCACGTGGTACGACACGGAGTTCTACACCGCCCGGGTCACCGATGTCTGGATGCTGACGGCCGCCGACCCGCACGAGTACGAGCTGGCGGTCGAAGAGCTGCGCGAAACACCGCTGTGGGACCGGTATTTCGCCATCGTCGAGATCCTGCCCGGAGTCGCGAATGCCTACGCGGACAACTACGGCCGGGCCGCTATCGGATGACCGGTAGCCGGGTCGTCTCTCCCTCCAGGGAGGGGCAGCCCGGTGGCTCATCACCCGTCGCCGCGGCGCTGTGAGGCAAATCGCGAGAATTTGCTCCCATTCCGCAATCTCGCAGCACCTGGCGCGTCACAGGAACCTCATATGATGTCGCCATGGCTCAGACTGACATCGAATCCCGGCTCGACGCTGTAGCTCCCATCGTGCTCTCCGTGTTCCGGATGGTCATCGGCTTCCTGTTCACGATCCACGGCGCCACCACGCTCTTCAAGTGGCCCGTCGACACCAATCCCGGTATGGCCGCACCGGATTTCGGCAGTTTCCCGGGCTGGTATGCCGGCGCCATCGAGCTGATCGTCGGCATCCTGGTCTTCACCGGTCTGGCCACCCGCATCGCCGCCTTCATCGGTTCCGGCGAAATGGCTTTCGCCTACTTCATGGCGCACCAGCCGAAGGGCCTGCTGCCCATCGCCAATGGCGGCGAGCCGGCGGTCCTCTACTGCTTCGCGCTGTTCCTGCTGGTGTTCACCGGCGGTGGCGCCATCGCGCTGGACGCGCTGCGCAAACGCTAGTTACAGACCTCGGTCCACGCGAAACCGCTTGAGTCCGTCGATCTTCTCGGCCAGCGTGGCCGTCGGACCGCTGTAGAACATCCACGGCATCGTGATGTTGCCGGTGATGCCGGCCCGCGCGGCGCGCTCGAAATGCTCCGGCAGATAGGCGTCGGCGAGCGGTGTCAGGATCTCGTAACCCTCGAGCGGTAAACCGTTTTCGACCCGCAGTTCGCGCACCCGCGTCGCCGCGGCGATGGCCTGGTCGGTGGTGATCAAGTCGCCGATCCAGCCGTCGTGGCACGCGGCGCGGCGCAGTGCGATCTCACTGAGCCCGCCGACGTAGACGGGCACCGGAGGCGGCGTCGGCTCCATCTCGAGCCGCGGCACCTGGTAGAACTCGCCGTCGAACGATGTCCAGCCGGGCTGCCACAGCTGCCGGATCAGCTCCAGCATCTCGTCGGTGCGCTTGCCGCGGCGCTCGAAAGTCTGCCCCATCAAGGCGAATTCGTCGGCACACCAGCCCACACCGACGCCGAACTCCACGCGGCCGCCGGACAGGCAGGCCGCGGTCCCGACCGACTTCGCGACCGAGAACGGGTCGCGCATCCCCGGGATGTACACCGTCGTCACGAATTTCACGCGGCTGGTCACCTGCGCGAGGGCGCCGACCAGCACCCACGGATCCGGCCAGTGCGTGAACGGCTGCCAGCGCCGCTGTCCGTCGGGCGTGTACGGGTACGGCGTGCTCAGCGTCTCCAGGTTCACCACATGGTCCGGGATCGCGATGCCGTCGTAGCCGAGTTCGTCTGCGGCCCGGGCGATCTCGGTCAGTTCACTGATGTCCAGGAACGCCAGGGAGACGTAGAACTTCACTCGCGCGCCCAGGAGGGCTTGATGAAGATGCCGTCGGCCTCCACGCTGACACCCTCGGCATCGGACAGCGTGCCGCGGGCGAACGTCTTGATGCCGTCGACTCGGTCTATCCAGGCCTCGGCCCGGACGGGCCCCTGCTTGGTCCCCCGCACGTATCGCAGCGTGATGGTTCCCGTGAAATGTGGTTTGGTCAGCCCGTCACTGGCGGCTTCCCCGAGGATATGGTCGAGCACCAGCGCGCAGATACCGCCGTGCACCAGGCCGGGCGGTCCCTCGTAGGGCAGGCCGAGTTCGAACTCGGCCCAGCACCGGCCGCCGTCCCCCGCCCCGCCCTCATGGTGAATCTCCATCGGCGGGGCGATCGCGTTGCGCACGCCCACACCCGGATTCGTGTACGCCAGCGGCCGTCCGGTGTCGGCATTGCGCAGCGTCGAGGTGCTGCTGTCTTGCACCTCGGCCAGTCGCTCGGTGACCGCTTCGATCGCGGCCTGCGCCTCGGCGATGGTGGCGTCGTCGACACCGGTCCGGATGCCGGCGTCGATCAGCCGGCGCACCGCGTCGGTGAACGGCCGGTACACCGCCAGCTGACGCTCGTATTCGGCATCGCTGATCACGTCGAACGGAAAATCACTCACGCCGCCTACTCCCCGAACACCTTGCGCACCACGGTTTTGGCACGACGAGTCACGCGCAGATAGTTGTCGAGGAAGGCGCCGCCGTCGCCGCTCGGCCATCCGGCTGCCACGGCGACCGCGTTGAGCTGACGGCCCGGTCCGGGCAGTTGGTCGGTCGGCTTGCCGCGGACCAGCACCAGGGCGTTGCGCGCGCGGGTCGCGGTCAGCCAGGCCTGCCGCAGGGTGTCCGTCTCGTCACCCTCGATCAGCTGGGCCGCCTCGATGGCGTCCAGCGCCTGCAGCGTCGAGGTGTTGTGCAGCGTGGGAACCTGGTGCGCGTAACGCAATTGGAGCAGCTGCACGGTCCATTCCACGTCGGCCAGGCCACCGCGGCCCAACTTGGTGTGGGTGTTGGGGTCGGCGCCGCGGGGCAACCGCTCGGCGTCGACCCGCGCCTTGATCCGCCGGATTTCCCGTACCGCATCCGCCGAGACACCACCGGGCGGGTAGCGGGTCTTGTCCGCCATCAGCAGGAAGCGCTCGCCCAGTTCCAGGTCGCCGGCCACCCGGTGCGCCCGCAGGAGGGCCTGAATCTCCCACGGCTGGGCCCACTGCGCGTAGTACGACTCGTACGACGCCAGCGTCCGCACCAGTGAGCCGTTTCGGCCCTCCGGCCGCAGCCCGGCGTCGACCTCCAGCGGCGGGTCGCTGCTGGGCTGCCCCAACAGCGTCCGTACCTGTTCGGCGACGCCGATCGCCCAGCGCACGGCAGTCGAATCCTCCACGCCCGCAACCGGTTCGCAGACGAACATCACGTCCGCGTCCGATCCGTAGCCCAGCTCCCCGCCGCCGAGCCGGCCCATGCCGATGACGGCGATGCGCGCCAGCGGGCCGTCGGCTCGGGAGCGCGCCCGGATCACCGCATCGAGCGCGGCCTGCAGCACCGCGACCCACACCGACGTCAGCGCCTTGCAGACATCGACCACCTCGAGCAGTCCCAGCAGATCCGCCGACGCCACCCGGGCCAGTTCCCGGCGACGCAGGGTGCGCGCCGCGGCGATGGCCCGCACCGGGTCGGCGTGCCGGCCGGCCGAGGCGACCAGCGCGCGGAACACCGCATCTGGTTCCACCTCAAGTAGTTTCGGCCCCTGCGGACCGTCGGCGTACTGCTGCAGGACTTCGGGCGCCCGCATCAGCAGCTCCGGCACATAGGCCGAGGTGCCGAGCACCCGCATCAGCCGCTTGGCGACGGCGCCCTCGTCACGCAGTGTGGACAGGAACCACCGCTGGTCCCCCAGTTCCTCGCTGATCCGCCGGTACGCGAGCAGGCCGGCGTCCGGATCCGGGGTGTCCGACAGCCAGTCCAGCAGCGTCGGCAGCAGCACCTGCTGCACCGTGCCGCGGCGGCCGCTGGCACTGGTCAGCGCGGCCAGGTGCGTCAGCGCGCTCTGCGGGCCTTCGTAACCCAGTGCGGCCAACTGCCTTTCGGCCGCGGCGGTGGTCAGGCTCGGACCGAACTGGTTCCCCACTTCGAGCAGTGGCTGATAGAAGAGCTTGGCGTGCAGGCGGGACACCCGCATGTTCTGCCGCTTCAGGTCCTCGCGCAGGACCCCGAGCGCGTCGTGCTGGCCGTCGGGCCGGATGTGCGCCGCCCGCGCCAGCCAGCGCCACGCCTCGTCGTCGCCGTCCTCGGGCAGCAGGTGGGTCCGCTTGAGTCGCTGCAGTTGCAGCCGGTGCTCCAGCAGCCGCAGAAACTCATAGGACGCCGTGAGATTCGCGGTGTCATCGCGGCCGATGTAACCGCCGGAGCCGAGCGCGGCCAATGCGTCGACCGTGGAGGCGACATGCAGCGAATCGTCATTGCGGCCGTGCACGAGCTGCAACAGCTGGACCGCGAACTCTACGTCCCGGAGGCCGCCTTTGCCCAGTTTCAGTTCCCGCGTGCGTACCCCGGCCGGCACCAGTTCCTCGACGCGGCGGCGCATGGCCTGCACGTCGGGCACGAAATCCTCACGGTCACAAGCGGTCCAGACCATCGGCATCAGCGCGTCGATGTACTGCTCGCCCAGCTCGGCATCGCCGACGGCCGCGCGGGCCTTCAAAAGTGCCTGGAATTCCCAGGTTTTGGCCCAGCGCTGGTAGTACGCGACATGCGACTCCAGGGTGCGGACCAGTTGCCCGGCCTTGCCCTCGGGCCGCAGCGCGGCGTCGACCTCGAAGAAGGTCTCGCCGGCGAACCGCATCATCTCGCCGGCCACCCGCGTGGTCACCGAGTCCGCCGCTTCGGCCACGAAGATGACGTCGACGTCGCTGACGTAATTCAGTTCGCGCGCACCGCATTTACCCATCGCGATGACCGCGAGCCGGGGACCGGGTTCGTCGCCGCACACCGTCCGGGTCGCGACGACAAGTGCCGCCCCGAGTGCCGCATCGGCCAGATCGGACAGGTGCTCCCCGACGGTGACGTACGGCAGCACCGGCTCGTTCTCGACCGTCGGCGCGACGTCCAGCGCGGCCAGCACCAGGATGCGGTCGCGGTAGTAGGTCTGCAATACCGCGGAAGCCGTTGGGGTACCGGCGACTTCGGCCGCCAACCGCTCGAAGTCGTCGAGCATCTCGGCGCGGGACGGCAGCGCGATGTCGCCGCGCAGCAGTCGCCAGGACAGCGGGTGCGCCACCAGGTGATCGCCCAGGGCCAGCGACGAGCCCAGCACGGCGAACAGCCGACCGCGCAGGGCCGTGTCGGTCACCAGCAGTGCGCTGAGTTCGGCCCAGTCGCCTTCGAGGGCGTCCGCGATCCGCACCATGGCGCGCAACGCGCTGTCGGCGTCAGGGGCGCGCGACAGCGACCACAAGAGCGCAACATGCGCGTCGGTGTTCCAGCCGAGCCGGTCCAGATCCGCCCGCGCCGTGGGCGCAACCAGCCCGAGCCGGCCGACGCTGGGCTGCTTGGGGCGCTGCGTCGCGGGGGTGGGCACCACCCGACGTTAGCGCACCACTAGGCCATTACAGCGACAAGTATTCCTTGAGCTCGAACGGTGTCACGTGGCTGCGGTAGTTCTCCCACTCGGTGCGCTTGTTGCGCAGGAAGTAGTCGAAGACGTGCTCCCCCAACGCCTCGGCGACGAGTTCGGACTTCTCCATCTCGCCGAGCGCCACACCCAGGCTCGACGGCAGCTCCTTGTAACCCATCGCGAGCCGTTCCTCGGGCGTCAGGTTCCAGACGTTGTCCTCGGCCTGCGGCCCCAGCTCGTAGCCCTTCTCGATGCCGCGCAGGCCGGCGGCCAGCAGCACCGCGAACGCCAGGTACGGGTTGCATGCCGAGTCGGGGCTGCGGACCTCGATACGGCGTGACGACGCCTTGCGTGGCGTGTACATCGGGACCCGGACCAGGGCGGAGCGGTTGGCCGCCCCCCACGACGCGGCGGTCGGCGCCTCGCCGCCGTGCACCAGCCGCTTGTAGGAGTTCACCCACTGGTTGGTGACGGCGCTGATCTCGCTGGCGTGCGTCAGGATGCCGGCGATGAAGGACTTGGCGACGTCCGACAGCTGCAGCGGATCGTCGGCGCTGTGGAAGGCGTTGGTCTCGCCCTCGAACAGGCTCATGTGGGTGTGCATCGCCGAGCCCGGGTACTGGCTGAAGGGCTTGGGCATGAACGTGGCCCGCACGCCTTCGTTGATCGCGACTTCCTTGACCAGGTACCGGAACGTCATGACGTTGTCGGCCATCGACAGCGCGTCGGCGTAACGCAGGTCGATCTCCTGCTGACCGGGCGCGCCTTCGTGGTGGCTGAACTCCACCGAGATACCCATCGACTCGAGGGCCTCGATGGCGTGCCGGCGGAAGTTCGGTGCCGAGTCGTGCACGGCCTGGTCGAAGTAGCCGTTGTTGTCGGCCGGCACCGGCACCGAGCCGTCGTTGGGGCCGGGCTCCAGCAGGAAGAACTCGATCTCCGGGTGCACGTAGCAGGAGAAGCCCAGATCGCTGGCCTTGGCCAGCTGGCGGCGCAGCACGTGCCGCGAGTCGGCCCACGACGGCGAGCCGTCGGGCATGGTGATGTCGCAGAACATGCGGGCCGAGTAGTGCTTGCCGGTGCTCTTGGTGGTCCACGGCAGCACCTGGAACGTGGACGGATCCGGCCGGGCCACCATGTCGGCCTCGGAGACGCGGGCGAAGCCCTCGATGGCGGATCCGTCGAAGCCGATGCCCTCTTCGAAGGCGCCTTCCAGCTCGGCCGGCGCGATCGCCACGGACTTGAGGTATCCGAGCACGTCGGTGAACCACAACCGGACAAAGCGAATGTCGCGTTCTTCCAGCGTGCGCAGCACGAATTCCTTCTGGCGATCCATGTCCGCAGCGTAGGCAGTAGCTGTTAAATCCGTGTTACCAAGTGGACTCTGTTCGGCATGTTTCGCTGGTGAGACGCTCAGGTCAGCACCGCAATCCCGCCGCAGGCAGCACGGACTGGAGCAGGAACGCCACCACAGCCGTGTCGACACACCGGTCGCCGTTGAACACGACGGTGTGCTGGGTGCCCTCGTAGCTGATCAGTGAGGCGCCGAGTTCGCGCGCCAGATTCACCCCGGCCTGGTACGGCGTGGCCGGGTCGTGCGTGGTGGAGACGACGACGACCTTGCCCGGGCCGGGCGACGCCGGTGCGTGCGGACGGGAGGTCGCGGGCACCGGCCACATGGCGCAGACGTCGCGCGGTGCGTAGCCGGTGTACTGGCCGTAGCTCATGAACGGCGCCAGCTGGCGCGCGCGCTGGTCGGCGGCCGCCCAGGTCGCGGGATCGGTCGGGAACGGCGCGTCGACGCACCGGATCGCGGTGAACGCGTCCTGCAGGGGCGCGTAGCGACCGTTCTGATCACGGTGCTGGTAATCGTCGGCCAGCAGCAGCAGATCGCCGGCGTCGCCGCCGCGCTGCAGTCCGATCAGCCCGCTGGTCAGGAACTTCCAGTACTTCTTCGTATAGAGCGCATTGATGGTGCCGGTGATCGCGTCCGAGTAGCTCAGGCCCCGCGGATCGGACGTCAGGCCCGGACGCAGGGCGAGCGGATTGACCAACTGCTGGTACCGCGCCACGAACTGCGTCGGGTCGGTCCCCAGCGGGCAGCCGACCGACTGCGCGCAGTCCGCCGCATAGTCGTTGAAAGCCGTTTGGAATCCGGCCAATTGGAGCAGGTTCTCGGTGACCGGATCGGCATTGGGGTCGACGGCGCCGTCGAGCACCATGGCGCGCACCCGGTCGGGGAACCGTTCGGCGTAGGCCGCACCGAGTTCGGTGCCGTAGGAGAAACCCAGATAGTTGATCTGCGACTCCCCGAGCGCGGCCCGCACCACGTCCATATCCCTTGCCGCCGAGGCGGTTCCGACGTTGGCCAGGAAGCTGCTGCCCATCTGTTGCAGGCAGTCCTGCGCCGTGCGGCGGCTGACGGCTTCGATGTGCGCCACACCGGCCGGGCTGTAGTCGACCATCGGGTCGCGGCGGTTCGCGTCGAATTCGGCGTCGCTGCGGCACCGCAACTGCGGCGTCGAATGCCCCACGCCACGCGGATCGAAGCCGACGAGATCGAAGCTGCGGCCGATCTCGGTGTCGGACAGCACGGCGCCCATACCCGCGACGGTGTTGACGGCCGACGCGCCCGGACCACCCGGGTTGACCAGCAGCACGCCGAGCCGCTGGCCCGATGCCGGTACCCGGATGACGGCCAGCTTCGCTTGCGGCCCTTGCGGATCCGCGTAGTCGACGGGGACGCTGATGTTGGCGCACCGCGCCGTCGGCAGGTCCGTGGTGTCACCGATGAAGGGTTCGCAGCCACCCCAGGCCGGTGCCTGTTCGTAGTAGGACTGCAGAGATTCGGGAGCCGCGTGCGCGACCGATCCCGGTGCGGCGCTGATGGCCACCAGCAATCCGACGACCCCTACCGCACACCGTCGTCCTCGACTGCCCGCCCGCCACATGGCACACATGGTCGCACGGCGCACAGCCGAGCCGAAGCCTGGTTCCGGAGGGAGACAACCCGGCAATCAGACGGTGACCGAACGGTTATCTCCCGGCGGCACCGCGTTTTTCGCGATGCCGCTATTCGCGACTCAGCATTTCGCGCCGGCCTCGGGCACGGTCCCGTTGACCAGATAGCCGGCAGCGTGGTCGTCGACGCAGCTGTTGCCCTGGAACACCACGGTGTGCTGCGTGCCGTCGAACGTCAGCAGACTTCCACCGAGTTCCTTGGCCAGGTCCACGCCGGCCTGATACGGCGTGGCCGGGTCGTGCACCGTCGACACCACCAGCGTCGGCGCCAGGCCCTTGACCGAAATCTCGTGCGGCTTCGACGTCGGCGGCACCGGCCAGAACGCGCAGGTGCCGAGCGGTGCGTCGCCGGTGAACTGGCCGTAGCTCATGAACGGCGCCACCTCGCGGGTGCGCTTGTCCTCGGCAATCACCTTGGCGCGGTCGGTGATCGGCGGTTCGTCGACACAGTTGACCGCCACCCGGGCATCGGTCGAGTTGTCGTAGTGGCCGTCGGGGTCGCGACCCATGTAGGCGTCGGCGAGCCGCAGCATGATGTCGCCGTGGCCGCCCGCCAGCTCGGTGAGGCCGGCGGTGAGGTCCTTCCACATCGCCGGCGAGTACAGCGGCAGGATGGTGCCGACCAACGCGTCGCTGTAGCTCAGACCACGCGGATCCTTTGTGGGAGCAGGCTTTTGGACCAGCGGGTCGACCAGGCTGTGGTAGACGTCGTTGACCTTGGCCGGGTCGGTCCCCAGCGGGCAGTCCGGGCTGGTGGCGCAGTCGGCGGCGTAGTTGTTGAACGCGGTCTGGAACGCGGCGGCCTGGTTGATGTCGGCTTCGATCGGATCGGCGTTGGGGTCGACGGCGCCGTCGAGGATCATCGAGCGCACCTTGTCCGGGTAGTCCTCGGCGTACTGCGCGCCGATCCGGGTGCCGTACGAGTAACCCAGGTAGGTCAGCTTGTCGTCGCCGAGGGCGGCCCGGATGGCATCCAAATCCTTGGCGACGTTGGCCGTTCCGACGTTCTCGAGGAACTCCTTGCCCATCTTGTCGACACAGCGCTGCACGAACTCCTTGGTCTGGGCCTCGATGTGCGCGACACCGGCCGGCGAGTAGTCGACCTGTGGGTCGGCGCGCTGTCGGTCGTTGTCGGCGTCGGAGTTGCACCACACCGCGGGCTTGGAGGACCCGACGCCGCGGGGATCGAAGCCGACAAGGTCGAAGCGCTGCCGTACCGAGTCGGGAATGTTGTTGAGCAACGACACCGCGGCGCTGACGCCGGACTCCCCCGGACCGCCGGGGTTGATCACCAGCGAACCGATCTTGTCGCCGGTCGCCTTGATCCGCAGCAGCGCCAGCTGGGCGACGTCGCCGTCGGGCTTGCTGTAGTCGACGGGCACCGACAGCATCGCGCACTCGGCGCCCTTTGGGATGCGCGACTGCGAGTCCGGGGATGTGGTCTGGCACGGCGACCACTGCAGGGGCGCGCCCGGCTTCGGCACCGCGCGGGTGGCGCGTCCGTCGATCACCTGGCTGCAGCCTGTCGCCAGCACGAGCACCATTGCTGCGGCGAGACTCCCCCGTCTGAGGTTCATGGTCGACCATGGTGCCATGTGCGCTGGTCTGACCTGATGAGGGCGTTGCCGCGCGCCGTCAGACGGTGGCGGCGGCAACCAGTTCATCCAACGCGGCGGCGAACTCGTCGGCCATGTCCCACAGGTCCGGAACCAGTTCCGGGCAGGAGATCAGGCCGACGTCGAGCGTGCCGTTGAGCGACATCACGGTGATGTTGAGCCCGGAGCCGTGGAACAGCGGGCCCAGCGGGTACATCGCCTTGACCTCGGCGCCGAGCATGTACAGCGGATCCTGCGGACCGGGCACGTTCGAGACGACGAGGTTGTGCACGGGCTTGGCCTCGGCCAGGCCCGTCGATGCGAACACCCGCATCGCGGCGCCGAACACCGACGGCGCGGCGAACTGCGACCAGTCCTGCAGCAACGTCGCGCTGATGGCCGAACTGTGTTGTTTGGCAACGGTGCTCGAGTCGGCAATGGCCCACAGGCGCTCGGCCGGGTCTTCGATGGTGGTTTCGAGTTTGGCGAACATGCCGGATACCTGATTGCGGCCCGGGCGGTCGGATTTGTCGCGCACGGACACCGGGCACATGGCCACGAGGGTCGATTCCGGCAGCGCGTCGCGCTCGGCCAGGTAGCGCCGCAGCGCGCCCGACACCAGCGCCAGCACCACGTCGTTGACCTTGACGTGGAAGTGGTTCTTGACGGTCTTGATGTCCGCGAGGTCCAGCTGCGCGAAGGCGACGTTGCGGTGCGCGGTGACGTTGACGTTGAAGGCCGTCTTGGGTGCGGCGAACGGCGCCGCCATGGTGAGTCCCTTGGCGGCGCGGCGGACGGTGTCGATGACGGTCGTAGCCGTCGAGGGCAGCACGTTGGCCAGCTTCAGCGGCCGAGTGAAGTACTTGACCGCGCCGCCAACCGCGATCTCGAGTTCGGAGGCGGTGCCGGCGGCCGCGACCGGCTCGGGCGCCGGTGCGTCCGGCTCGAGGGTGCACAGCTGCGACATCAGGTTGGCGCCGGTGACGCCGTCGATGCCGGCGTGGTGCATCTTGGTCATCACCGCCAGCCGGCCGCCGTCGTGGGCGTCGGTGCCGGCGATGTTCTCGATCACCCACATCTCCCACAGCGGGCGGCTGCGGTCCAGTTGCAGCGCGGCGATGTGGCCGCAGATCTCCGACAGTTCGACACGGCCGCCCGGGGCCGGCAGCCCGATCCGGTGGACGTGCCGGTCGATGTCGAAATCCGGGTCCTCGACCCACACGGGGTGGTCGAGGTTCAGCGGCGAGTCGGCCAGCTTCTCGCGGAACTGCGGCATGGCCGCGATGCGCTCGCTGAGCATCTGGCGCATCTTGTCGAACGTGTAGCCACCCGGAATGGTGGCGGCGTCGAGTTCCAGCATCGCGCACACGTGCAGGGGCTGCACGGCGGTCTCCAGATAGAGGAAGCTGGCGTCGAGTCCGCTGAGCCGTTGGTATCCGGGCATGGGCGTGATCGTAGGCGGCCCGGATTACCCAATGTGAGGCATTCCACTTCATGTGTCGTTCACCTTGGGGGTGCGATGGTGGCAGACTTGACGGCGTCAAACGTCCCGGGGACCCGATATGGGCCTCGAGGTTCGTACCGACCAACACATTTGAGGACGACGATGTCTGATCAGGTTTACGGCGCTGCCCCGGAGTCTGTCTGTACGACCCCGCGCACCAAGATTCGTACCCACCACCTGGCGAAATGGAAGGCCGAAGGCCACAAGTGGGCGATGCTCACGGCCTACGACTACTCCTCAGCCCGCATTTTCGACGACGCCGAGATTCCCGTCCTGCTGGTCGGCGATTCGGCGGCCAACGTGGTCTACGGCTACGACACCACGCTGCCCATCACCATCGACGAGCTGATCCCCCTGGCCCGCGCGGTCGTCAAGGGTGCCCCGCACGCGCTGGTGGTCGCTGATCTGCCGTTCGGCAGCTACGAGGCGAGCCCGCAGCAGGCTCTCGCGACGGCGACCCGCTTCATGAAGGAGACCGGCGCCCACGCGGTCAAGCTGGAGGGCGGTGAGCGGATGGTCGAGCAGATCGCCGCACTGACCCAGGCCGGCATCCCCGTCGTGGCCCACATCGGTTTCACCCCGCAGAGCGTCAACGGGCTCGGCGGCTTCCGGGTCCAGGGCCGCGGTGAGGCCGGCGACCAGACCATCCACGACGCCATCGCCGTCGCCGAGGCCGGTGCCATCGCCGTCGTACTCGAGATGGTGCCGGCAGAGCTGGCCACCCAGATCACCGGCAAGCTGACCATCCCGACCGTCGGCATCGGCGCCGGCGCCAACTGCGACGCGCAGGTTCTGGTGTGGCAGGACATGGCGGGCATGACGGCGGGCAAGACCGCCAAGTTCGTCAAGCGTTTCGGCGACGTCGGGGCCGAATTGGGCCGTGCTGCACGGCAATACGCCGCCGAGGTGGCGTCCAGCGTGTTCCCGGCCGAGGAACACTCCTACTGAGTCAGCCGCGACAAGACGCAAAACTGCCCTTCTTCTCGAGAAGAAGGGCAGTTTTGCGTCTTGTCGCGAGATATCCCTACGCGAATTCCGGCTTGCGCTTGCCGACGAACGCGCCGACGCCCTCTTTGCCGTCGGCCGACGACGCACACTTGGCGATCAGCCGGCCCTCGCGTTCCAGCTGGGTCTCGTAGTCGGCGCCGTAGGTGGTCAGCAGCAGCTGCTTGACGGCGGCGTTCGAACCGCCGGGCTGCGTCGCGACCTCGGCGGCCAGCGCGTCGAGCGCGGCAGGCAGTTCGGCGTCCGGCACGACGCGCGTGACCAGGCCCCAGTCGGCGGCCTCCGCAGCCTTCAGCACGCGGTTGGTGATCATGAGTTCCTGCGTCCGGCGCAGGCCGATCAACCGCGGCAGCACATACGACGATCCGCCGTCGGGGCTCAGGCCGGCCTTGGTGTACGCCATGGTGAACGACGCCGACTCGGCGGCGAGCACCAGATCACCGGATACGCCCAGCGGGAAGCCCGCCCCGGCGGCGACGCCGTTGACGGCGGTGATCAGCACGGCGTCCATACGGGCGAACGTCGACATGGCGCGGTGCAGGTCGTCGGCGATGCCCTTGACGAACGCACCCGGGTCCTCGGCGGCAGCCATCGCCTTGAGGTCGCCGCCGGCGCAGAAGAACCGGCCGGCGCCGGTGAGGGTGACGACCTTCACGCCGGCCGTGTCGCACAGCGCGGCAGCCTTCGCGAGGTCGCGGGTCAGCGCGTCGTTCATGCCGTTGGCCGCCTCGGGCCGGTCGAGCACGATATTCACGACGGCACCGGACTGGGCGAACTTCAGTGTCTCGAATTCGGTCACGCTTCAAGACGTTATCGGCAGCGGGTGCCGCGCCGCGATATGGCACCCTAATGGCAGCGTTGGTACTGCCCGTCCCGGGTCGCAAATGAAGGTGAACATGGCCGCTGGCAAGCGTAAACCGTCCCGCCACACCGAGATTGAACGCAAGTTCGCGGTGGTCGACAGCACGGTGTCCCCGTCGTTCGACGGATTGTCCGCCGTCGGCCGGGTCGAGCAACTGCCCGTCGCGCACCTCGACGCGGTGTACTTCGACACTCCGGATCATGACCTGGCGGCGCACAAGATCACCCTGCGCCGGCGCACCGGCGGCACCGATGCGGGCTGGCACCTGAAGCTGCCCGCCGGCGCCGACGCCCGCACCGAGGTGCGGCTGCCGATCACCGCGGCGCGCGAGAGCGTGCCTGACGAACTGCGCGACATCGTGCTGGCCATCGTGCGCGACCGCTCACTGCAGCCCGTCGCCCGCATCGAGACCGAGCGCACCGTCTCGATGCTCTACACGCCGGACGACACCGAGCTGGCCGAGTTCTGCGACGACCGGGTCACCGCCACGGCGGGCGAGTCGCTGCAGAACTGGCGCGAGTGGGAGCTGGAGCTGGTCGGCGCGGATTCGGAGGCCGCCGACTCGGGTCCCGAGGTGCTCGACCGGCTGGCCAACCGCCTCTTCGACGCGGGCGCGCAGCCGGCCGGGCACGGGTCCAAGCTGGCCAAGGTCCTCGCCGCGGCGCGGGGCGGGGACGCGCCCCAGGCGGCGCCCGAGCCGACGGACAAGGTGCACCGCGCCATCGCGGCACACATCGCCGAGTTGATCGACTGGGATCGCGCCGTCCGCGCCGACGCCTTCGATTCGGTGCACCAGATGCGGGTCACGATCCGCAAGATCCGCAGCCTGCTGCAGGAGACCGGGAATCTCGGCGAGCGTGAGTGGGTGCTCGACGAGCTGAAACTGCTGGCCGCCGTACTGGGCACGGCGCGCGACGCCGAGGTGCTCGCCATGCGGTACGACGACGCGTTGAAGGGGCTGGCGCCGGAGCTGGTTCGTGGGCAGGTGCGCGAGCGCCTCGTCGAGGGCTCGCAGCGGCGCTACCAGTCCGGGCTGCGCCGGTCGCTGACGGCCATGCGGTCGGAGCGGTACTTCCGGCTGCTCGACGCGCTCGACGCGATCGTCGTCGACAACACCCAGCCGGCCACCGCCGACGAGGACGCCAAGCCGGTGACCGTCGGCGGCGCCTACCGCCGCGTCCGCAAGTCGGTGCGGCGGGCCGAATCGGCGGAAGCCGAGGGCGCCGAGGACAGCGAGGAAGCGCTGCACCGAATCCGCAAGGGCGCCAAGCGGCTTCGCTACACCGCTGCCGCCATGGGCGAGTCGAAGGTGGCCGACTGCGCCAAGGACATCCAGACGCTCCTGGGCGACCACCAGGACAGCTACGTCAGCCGCGGACATCTGGTCCAGCAGGCCGAGGCCGCCCATGCCGCGGGCGAGGACACCTTCACCTACGGCATCCTGTACCAGCAGGAGGCCGAGGTCGCCGAGTACGCCCGGCTGCAATTGGACGCGTCGCTCAAGGCGCTGGCCCGCGCGATGCGCAAGGTGAAGAAGTAGCGGGGCGGACGAGCTGGCCTGTAAGCCGGAAATTGTCTTTCGCCATATTCCCAGTTCAACGCAATTTGGTGCTAGTGGTGGCAAGTTGTGGACGCCAGATTGACTACGCAGTTCAGAGCATGTTTTTCGGCCCGCCTCAAGCTGCCACCAGTGGACGCAGAGTGGTGCTGTGCGTAGCGCCTGCGTAGTGGGAACACCGCCAACCGGCAGCCTGACGATTGGAGGATCCAGTAGCTGCCGGGAATTGAAGCCGCGAATAACGTTGATTACCAGCACCTTTGATTAATGCGTCAACACGGCGCGACATGTGGAAACATGAGCTGGCGTGGGCCATCTGTTGGCCTACGTCAACACGTCAACGGACACCTGGCCACAGGAGCCGGGTGCTAACCGCCGTGAGCACCCCGGTTTTCACCCGGGCGAGCCTCTGTCCAACAAGTCAGAACAACGTCGTAGCGGCTGGTTCCCCGCTAAGTATCTTGAGAGCAGATTCCGTCGGTAGCTCGTTCATATCGATGCCAAGCTGCGCAGCCTCCACACGAGCGGTGCTGAGGATCGACTCGCGGTCGACCGGCAGGAGGTTGAGGTCGATACGCGCCAGCAGCTTCTTCGTTAGTGGACGCTTCGAGTCCCAGAAGACGAGAGACTCGATCAGCTCTCGGCACGGTTCACTGTTAAGTAAAGCCCAAACGACAGCAGCTTCACGTCCGTCCAGGAAAGGCAAAAAGTAGCAAGTGTCATCAAGCACCACAGGCTTGCCGTCCATCGGGCCTACAAGCCGAAATACCGGCTCTTTGTGCAAACCGGAGACAACAACTTTGTAGGGCGCGAAGGTGTAGTCGCCGTGACCAAAGACGCTAAATCGCGGGCGGTTGCGATAGATCGAGGACTTGCGGTTATCAAGCAAATCGCCGTGAGAATCAAGGTATGCCCACAGCTTCGGCGCAGTGTGCTTGAGATGCGCAGTGTTCTCGCCGAATGTCATTTGCGGAACGACTACCCACCGAGCTAGAGCAGTGTGCCGCCCTCGGAACACATCGGTGCTCTTGAGGAACGGGAACAAGTACTCGCCCTCGACATCAAGGGCCCTGCCATCCCTCGTCATCGGCGCGGGATTAGCAGTCAACTCGAACACAGCAGCCGCGTCGTGCTTGAGCCCAGAGCGCCACTCAAACGGACTCTTGCCGTCTGCCTCACGCAGGGCCTGGTAGCGGTCGACATCGGACACTAGGCGTCCGTCCACCACACCGAACCGAATCGGCGTGACACTGGTGGCCGTAAGACTGTCGTGAATCTCCGCCGTGTAATCGTGTGCAGACCCCGGGTCCGAATGCACGACGAACCAGCAGGCGTCGACCGCCGCGTTGAACCATTCCATCGCATTGATGCGGTAGATCGCAGACCCACTCAATGGGTAACCGGCAGACGCTGCATACTCGATGACATTTCGCGCAACCTGGGTCTTGCACAACATGCCCAAAGTGAAAGGCTCCTTGCGGAACTCATCGAGCAGCTTGAGGATGATGTACTCGCATACATCGAAGTTCGATGAACCGAGCAAGGCGTCCAATCCCCGCGCACCTTTGAAATTCTCCTTCGTCGGCAGATTCGTCGAATCCATCCGATTTAGTTCCGACGATGTGACCCACGGAGGATTCCCGATAATGAAGAGCGGGCCATCCGTCTGCCAAACGACATCGTCTGCAAGCCGCATGTGGAAGATGTTGTCCACCACCACGTGGCCATAGGCTTCAGCAACTGCGGCATGCTCACGCTGAATCTCGATCCCTTGGCGTTCGGAGTCTGGCGCAACCTGCGATGCCGCGTGTAGGAAGGAGCCAAGACCACAGGTCGGCTCCAACACCCGAACCGCGACCTGGGGTATATCGAGACGTTTGAGGCACAACTGCGCCAACTGTGGTGGGGTCTGAAAGTCACCGAACTCATTGTTAGGCACGAAGGTCGACCACCTCTGGTACGTAGGTTTGATCACTCGCTGCGACGATGGCTCGCCCATACTGGAGTCGCCATTGCAGGGCATTGGAGATTGTAAGCACGCCTAGCTCCGGTAGATCGTCGGCAATTCGCTCAGCTAACTGCCGACGGCTAACTTCATCGAGAGGGACATTCTTGTCCTCCAGCAGCGCGTCGAGGTCCTCGATGAGCACTTCACGCCCCGCTGGCGTCTTGGGCGCTGCGGCGGCAAGCTCACGAATGCGGCGAGTCAGGGTCGCATCCCCGGTACGTGTCTGGTCGATGTAGATGACGTGCCGGATAGAGCAATGATCAGAACCTGTGGATGAGCCTCGGCGAGGCGGCGTAGGAAAGGGCGCACCTTCCCGAGGATGATCTGAATGTCGAAGGTCTGATCAAGAGCCGGCGTTGGCGCGCTGGTTCGGGAAGGTACGCCCATGCTCACGGTAGTTCACGATGCGGATTCATCCAACGAGGATGCTGGCTCGTCGCGGTCGTTGCTCGATGAGATTGTCCGCGACGGTGCCCGCCAGATGCTGGCCGCAGCGTTGCGGGCTGAGGTCGCCGCCTACATCGAGGCTCATGCCGGTGAGCTTGATGAGAACGGGCACCGGCTGGTGGTGCGCAATGGCTATCACCGCGAGCGCGAGGTGCTCACCGCGGCGGGCGCGGTGAGTGTGACCGCGCCGCGGGTCAATGACAAACGTGTTGACCCGGACACTGGTGAGCGGCAACGGTTTTCCTCGGCGATCCTGCCGGCGTGGGTGCGCAAGTCGCCGCAGATGACCGAGGTGTTGCCGTTGCTGTATCTGCATGGCTTGTCGACCAGTGATTTCGGTCCGGCGTTGGAGCAGTTCCTGGGCTCGGGTGCCGGCTTGTCGGCCACGACGATCACCCGACTCACCACGCAGTGGCAGGACGAGGCCAAGGCCTTCGAGGCCCGTGATCTGTCGGGCACCGACTACGTCTACCTGTGGGTCGACGGCATCCATCTCAAGGTGCGCCTGGAGCAGGAGAAGCTCTGTTTGCTGGTGATGATCGGTGTGCGCGCTGACGGCCGCAAGGAGCTGGTCGCGCTCACCGACGGGTACCGGGAGTCGGCCGAGTCGTGGGCTGATCTGTTGCGGTCGTGCCGACGTCGCGGGATGACCGCACCGGTGCTGGCCGTCGGCGATGGGGCCCTGGGGTTCTGGAAGGCCGTGCGTGAGGTGTTCCCGGCCACCGGCGAGCAGCGGTGCTGGTTTCACAAGCAGGCCAATGTTCTTGCCTGCCTGCCAAAGTCGGCTCATCCGGGGGCGATCGCGGCGATGCGGGAGATCTACAACGCCGAGGATATCGACCACGCGCAGGTGGCGATCAAGGCGTTCGAGGTGGACTACGGCGCCAAGTACCCCAAGGCGGTCGCCAAGATCGTCGATGACGCCGATGTGCTGCTGGAGTTCTATAAGTACCCGGCCGAGCACTGGGTCCATCTGCGCACTACCAACCCGATCGAATCAACGTTTGCCACGGTACGTTTGAGGACCAAGGTGACCAAGGGGCCGGGTTCACGCGTCGCCGGAATGGCCATGGCTTACAAGCTGATCGACGCCGCGCAAGCCCGCTGGCGAGCCGTCAACGCACCGCACCTGGTCGCTCTGGTCCGGGCCGGCGCGATCTTCCACAAAGGCAAACTGCTCGAGCGACCCACCGACATCACCCCGTCGGCGGACTCGGCACCGACCGAATCAACTGGAACGGAGGTCGCCTGAAACAAGCCGATCCACAGGTATTGACAATTCCTCTGCCGGATATCGAGGTATGCAGCCCGCTCGGCGGCGTCGTCGTTCTTGACATACACGATTACAAGCAGGTTATAGCCCAGCCCGTAAATCTTTTGGGTAGCAGCCTTGAACGGCGATGAGGATTGTGGCTGCTTGAGTGAAGTCACCTTCAAGTCGGTGTTAAGCGTAGGGAAATCCAATCCATTCGCTGCGTTGCCGACCGCGATGTCGTACTTCTCGATCAAGCGCGCCTTAAACAGGCTCTTCGCAGTTGAGGGTGTAGAGGTCATCGGCGCGTCGTTGCCGGGATAGGGGTCGAGGTCTCTCGAAGATGAAGGTTCCTACACGCCTCATCCGAAAGACCTCGACGTGCCTGACGCTACCGGTCGGGCGGGCTTCGCCCGCGCTGACCTGACTACTTTCTGCCGCCTCGACGACCTCGGGTTGGAGGTGACCGGCCAGCAACTGCACCCCGATCGTGCGGTATTGGCATGCCGGGTCAGCGACGACGACTCGTGGTGCCGCCGCTGCGGCGAGCGAGGCGTCAGCCGCGACAGCGTGACACGCGAGCTTGCCCACGAACCATTCGGGTGGCGGCCCACCACCTTGCTGGTCACCCTCCGCCGCTACCGCTGCGCCGGCTGTGCCCATGTGTGGCGCCAAGACCTCGGCAACGCCGCCGAACCACGCGCCAAGCTGTCCCGGCGTGCGTTGCAGTGGGCCTTGAAAGCGATTGTCTGCCAACACCTGACCGTGGCTCGCGTCGCCGAAGCGCTGGCGGTGTCGTGGAACACCGCCAACAACGCCGTCCTGGCCGAAGGGCAGCGAGTGCTGATCGCCGATCCGGCCCGCTTCAACGGCGTGCGGGTGATCGGCGTCGATGAGCACGTGTGGCGGCACACCCGTCGCGGCGACAAGTACGTCACCGTGATCATCGACCTCACCCCGGTCCACGACCAGACCGGCCCTGCCCGGCTGCTCGACATGGTCGAAGGCCGCTCCAAGAAGGCGTTCGCCGACTGGCTGTCCGAGCGACCCCAGCCCTGGCGCGACGGTGTCGAAGTTGTTGCCATGGACGGCTTCTCCGGGTTCAAGACCGCCACCACCGAAGAACTTCCTGAGGCAGCCACGGTGATGGATCCCTTCCACGTGGTGAGGTTGTCCGGCAACGCTCTCGACGACTGCCGCCGCCGTATCCAGGTGGCCACGTGTGGGCACCGCGGCCGCAAGACCGACCCGCTCTATGCCTGCCGACGCACCCTGCACACCGGCGTCGATCTGCTCACCGACCGCCAGAAAGCCCGGCTGGCAGCCTTGTTCACCGGCGACATTCATGTGGAGGTCGAAGCGACCTGGCACATGTACCAACGCGCCGTGGCCGCCTACCGCGAACCCGACCGCACGAAAGGCCGAGCCATGATGGCGGCGCTGATCGACACGCTGAGCGCCGGCGTTCCCAAACCGCTGACCGAGCTGATCACCCTCGGACGCACACTGACCAAGCGGGCTGTCGATGTGCTGGCCTATTTCGACCGGCCCGGCACCAGCAACGGACCGACCGAAGCGATCAACGGCCGTCTCGAACACCTCCGTGGCTCCGCCCTGGGCTTTCGCAACCTCACCCACTACATCGCCCGATCCCTACTCGAAACCGGCGGATTCAGACCCCAACTACACCGTCAATCATGAAGAGCCCTTAAACATCGCCTCCACCAACGTTCCCACAGCCTTGCCGTCGGTCGCGCCGTAGATTGCTGGCAGTGGCGTCACTGATAGCTGATCAGCGAACTCGGTTGCAGCCGCTTGAAACAGCTCCAAGGTCAACGGCGGTAACGTTGGAATCGGTATCTCCTCCTTTGATGTGGGCTGGCGTCGATAGACGATGCGAGAGTCAACTCTCGTCGCCTTCTGGCGCGTTGGCGATCACGAAGTCAAACACAGACTTGCGTATACGAATCACCCACTGCTGAGCCTCCCTCGGGCCGCCGTCACCGTCCAATGCCTCTAGAGCTCGCGATGTGCACGTGTCGATGCATCGGAGCAGCGAGTCGAGGTCTTGGTCCAACATGCGTCATGGCCTTCCAGCTCTCCCCTGGCCATCGATGACGACGGTAGTGGTGTTGATCAGGGTAATGCGACGGGGCATTCAATCGGCGTATGCCAGCGGGCGTGGCGGTAAACCAAATGACATCGCGGAAGCTTGCCACCCCGACGCGCTTGTCTCGCATCGAGCCGGCCCGGACTGTCGCCTACAGGGCGAGCCCATGACGCACGAGGGCGGACGTGCCCTGTGGGACGTATCGGCGACAACCGATATCCAATTGAGGTACGCCCATATTCGACACTCGCCGCCACCTCCCGATATGTCAAAATAGAGTCCATTGGCCAATTGATTGACACATGTCTATCAACCCCATAGAATCTAACTTGACAGTTCGGCCAGCGAGGGAGATGGACATGGGACAGCGCATCGGATACCAGCGGGTCAGCACAGTCGACCAAAACACTGACCGGCAACTCGATGGTGTCGAGCTGGACAAGGTGTTTACCGACAAGGCAAGCGGCAAGAACACCGACCGCCCCGAGCTGGCCCGCGCCATCGACTACGTACGCGAAGGTGACACGCTCGTCGTGCACTCAATGGACCGGCTCGCACGTAACCTCGAAGACCTCCGTCGTCTGGTGAGGGAACTAACCGGCCAGGGCGTGAAAGTCGAGTTCGTCAAAGAAAACCTGATCTTCGCCGGGAACGACTCGCCCATGAACACGCTGCTGCTGTCGATGCTGGGAGCCGTTGCGGAGTTCGAGCGATCAATGATCCTTGAGCGTCAGCGCGAAGGCATCGCTATTGCCAAGGCTGCTGGCAAGTACAAGGGCCGCAAGGCATCCCTCACTGACGACCAGGCCGGTGAGCTTCGTGCACGCCTGGCAGCCGGTGAGTCCGTCACCGCCCTCGCCCGTGAGTACGGGATCAGCCGTCAGACCGTCTACAACTACGCGGCCTGACAGGCTCGCTGCGACGACCCCCTGGGGGGTGCCCAAAGCAACGAGCTGTCAACCTCCTCGTATGGCCAGCGTGTCTTTTCTCTCCGGAAAATGCGGCTGTATCCCGAGTACGCGGCCCGCGACGGCACGCATGTACTCGGGTACGACCCCTACGCCACGTCGGTCAGCGACCAGGTACTCCCGCGACGGCCACGACGTTCGATGACCTTGATGTCAGGACGCTTCGTCTTGGCGACGTTGAGGCTGATGTCGCTGTAGCCCGCAGCGCGCCCGGCTTCGTTCACGGCTAACGATTCGGCGGTGGATTTTCCTGACGCAACCAACTCCGCTATGTGTTGGTCGAACCACTTCTGGCACGACAGCTTGGGCTGACCCCTTTTTCGTGACCTGCTATTTTGCAAACTTACGACATTACCGGCGTGGTCACCGTGACCAACCTGGTCACCGGTGTTGAACTGCAAATATCGGGGGTGACCGTCGTGGTCACCACGACCAGCATTAGTGAGTCGATAGCGGTTTCCGCCAGGAACTGAAACCGCCTCTATGACGCCCTCGGCAGCTAACTCCGCAACCGCCGAATCAAACCACTTACCCCGCCCGGTACTGCTACCCAACCTGCGCTTGAGGTCACCGCCCGACTGCTCACCTTCGCCAAGGAAGCCAACGATGCTGCTTTTAGTAGATAGCAACATGGCATCGTCCTGTGCAGCGCCTATCACGGCACGCTTTTCGCCTTCGCGCCGGGCATGCTCCAGCCGCGCCTGCTCTTCATACGCGACAAGTTCGGTGCGCGTCTGCTCCGATACCGCCATCACCGTCGCTGACTGGTCCCAGTCCCACTGACTCACCGTGAGACGCCCGTGCATGATCGCCAACAGCGCCGCGACTTTACAGCGAGTGAGCAAGGCGTGCCCGTCCAGAGCGTCGCCTTCGCCGCGTTGCCGCGCAAGATGAGCCGAGACAAGCGTCTGTCCTATCTCCGGTGGCCCGTAGACCACCTCCACCACGCCATCCTCACCGGGTTCCCATGGCGGTAGCACCACGTCCAGTGAGGCCGGCGGGTTGGTCGTCAATTCGGGCATATCCGGGTCAGTGGTCGGTGCCCACAAGAACCGCTGCGGCGTACCACCTGTCGTGTCGCCGAAGATGACGCCTGTATGGCCGGGCTGTGCCCCCACGGACAGGCACATGCGGTAGGAGTGTGCAGGAACTATCCGGCGGGTGTCGGCCTTGGCATTCGCCTGCCCAATCGGCTCACCCATCGCGGCAGCTTTAAGTTCCGCCAATAGGATGCTGCCTGCCCGGCCCGCGATACCGGCCAGCTTGTCAATCTCGGACACCGTGAAAATAACCGGGTCGTTATTACCGTTCGTGAACTGTTGCGCTATACCTTCGCCAGAACCTAGCGGCAATTCAAAGATGTCACCGGGCAATGCGGCCCGCGCCACGCTATCGCTAACACCCTTACCGCTGCCCGACTTACCCACAAATGCACAAAACAGATTCAGGCTGGCACGACCACCAATAACGGGCGGCAATTGCACGGCAGCCGGAACGCTGGCAGCGACCCGCAACAACACGCCGAAGAACACCGCCCACGGTGCCGCATAACGTGCCCTCGCCCATCCATGAATTTTTTCTAACTGTTCACTACCAGAGTTCAGGAAGAACTCATCACTATTCATCGTCCATCTTTCATATTTTGCAGCACAAATAGAGATGCGCTTAGTTAATTGCCGAACCTGCTAAGCGCAGCTAAGCGGCGCTAAACATGGCGTCGAAATGCGCCACAATCTCATCGCGCTTCCATACGCGACGACGGCCCAACTTGGCCGATTTGGGGAGTTGACCTAGCCGTTCCCAGTAGCGCACAGTGTCGATGCTCCGACCGCAGACCCCAGCGATACCGCCTGAGTTAGGACATTACCGGTTGGTAACTTGGCGCGCGTGGGTTTGACCTGCGGGTTCTCTGGGTGGGGTTCGGTGCTGGGGGTACTAGGCGAGTAGTTTTGGGCCGTGGCGTACGTGCGGAAGGTGCGCACGACCTCGGGCGCGGTCGCGGTGCAGGTCGCGCGCAAGGACAACGGTCGGGTGGTGGTGCTGGCGCACTTGGGTTCGGCGCATACCGATGCCGAGCTGGGGGTTCTGTTGGCGCGCGCCCAGGAGGTGGTGGCCGATGGCCAGCAGAGTCTCGATTTTGAGGTCAGCGCTCGCGCGCAGTCGCTGACCGACGTCGCCGACTACCGCGAGGCGGCGCTGCTGAAGGCATCGACGGCGGGCCGGGCGTTGGTCGCGCCGCCGGGGCGCACCACCGGTACCGGTTCCCGGCTGCTCTACGGGGTGCTCGGCGCGGTCTATGACTGGTTGGGTTTCGATGTCGTCGATGATCCGGTGTTCCGGGACTTGGTGATCGCCCGGATCGTTGAGCCGACCAGCAAGCTTGACTCGGCGAGGGTGTTGGCCGATCTGGGTGTCAAGACGGTGTCCTACCGCAGCGTTCAGCGGCATCTGGTCAAGACCATCGAGGGCCGGTACCGGGACATGATCGCCGCGAAATGCTTCGTCTATTCATCGGATTGCGGTGGGTTGAGCTTAATCCTTTATGACGCTACGACGTTGTACTTCGAGGCCGAGCGCGAGGACGATCTGCGTAAGGTTGGCTATTCCAAGGAACGGCGGGTGGACCCGCAAATCGTGGTCGGGCTGCTGGTCGACCGTACGGGGTTCCCGCTCGAAATCAGTTGCCACGAAGGTAATACCGCCGAGACCACCACGATCGTGCCGATCATCACCACCTTCGTGCAACGCCACCATCTGGAGGGCACGCCGGTGGTGGTGGCCGCCGACGCCGGGATGTTGTCGGCGGCCAACCTCAAAGCTCTCGACGAGCTCGGCTGCTCCTTTATCGTCGGCTCCCGCACCACCAAGGCTCCGGGGGACCTGGAATCCCATTTCCATTGGAACGGCGACGTTTTCACCGACGGGCAGATCGTGGACACCGTGACCCCGCGGCACGGCAACAGCGAAGTCAACGACACCGCGTTGAGGGCCGAACCGGTCTGGGATCCCGATCAGCATCCCAAGGCGTGGCGGGCGATCTGGGCTTACTCGGCCACCCGGGCCCGCCGCGACCAGAAGACTCTGGCGGCCCAGGAGGAACGCGCCCGCGCCATCGTCGACGGCGAACGATCCAGCAAGTCAGTACGCTTCGTCAAGGTCAAAGGCTCCGACCGCCATCTCGACGAAACCGCCCTGGCGCGGGCGCAGTCTCTGGTCGGCCTCAAAGGCTATGTGACCAACGTGCCCGTCACCGTGATGGCGGGCACCGAGGTGATCGCCAAATACCACGACCTCTGGAAAGTCGAGAAATCGTTCCGGATGTCCAAGTCTGACCTGGCGGCCCGACCGATCTTCCACCACACCCGTGACTCGATCGAAGCGCACCTGAGCATCGTGTTCACCGCCCTGGCCGTCTCCCACGCCATCCAGTCCCGCACCGGCCTATCCATAGCCCAAGTCGTCAAACAGCTCCGGCCCCTGCGTAGCGCCACGATCACCATCAACGGCACCACCCAAACCTTCCCGCCACACATTCCCCCACATCAACGCCACATTCTCGACTCACTCGGGATCAAAACGGGGTACTAAGCCAAATGTCCTAAGTCGGGTGCGACGCCTGCGGCGACCGCGAGCTTGGCGGCCGCAACGTTCAACGCGTGATGCCATTGGGCGGCGAGGCCTGGAGCCGGCGAAGCTACGAGCATGGGTTGAGGTTAAGCGCTGACTCTGACACCGGCCATCGTCTTGAGGTTGTCCCGAGTCTCGTAGAAGTTGAGGTGGCGGTCCCCTGCTCGAAACCTGCCGTGTGGTAGGTATCGGGCTTCCGGAACTTGTCAAGGTGGATGAGTTAAGCGGCTGTCGTGTCGGTCTCCTGGGTGGTGTTTTCGGCTGGTCGGTTGATCCAGGCGGTGTCGGGTAGGTCGAGGATCTTCGGCGCGTGGGTGGTGCCGAAGCGGTGCGGGTGTCGGGCGCGGGCTTGGGTCAGTACCGTGTGCCGGTCGGCGGCTTTGTCGGTGGCCAACCCGTAGTGGTATTCCCCCGAAACCGTGGAGGCATCAGCTATAAGCCTCGATCCACCGATGGGCTGTGGTTGTGGAGTCGAGTTCGGTTATGTGCGTTGAATTGTGGGTGCGCGGTGGTGAGGGCGTGGGTGATCGCCCGACCTCGGTATCGGGTTGTTCCTGTGGGTTTTTCGTGTCGGGTGAGCGGCCGGGGTGTTCTGTTAGGCGATGATCGGCTGGTTTCTGCCAAACAGGCTGTTAAACAGCGTGTTCCATGCTGTTTCCCATGGCCAGCCGCGCGGTAGGTGCAGCCGGAGGCGTCGGGCTGAGGACGCGATGCGTGCCGGCACGCTGATCAGGGTGCGGCGGATGGTCGCGGTGCGGGACTTGGCCAGCGCCGGCCCGGTGAGGGTGGCCGCGGCGCGGGTGAGGTTGAATGCCATCACCGCCAGCACCAACCAGCCACTATTGGCGGCGAATCGTCCGGAGGGCAGATGGGCCAGGGCGGAGTCTTTCAGGTCGGCGTGGACCTGCTCGATGATGGCGTGGCCGCGGTGGGTCTTGTCGGCGGTGACGGTGTCGAGGTCTGTGGTGGTGAAGAAGGCGTGGAAACGCCATACGTCGAACAGTGTGGCCTGCTTGTCGGCGGTGGGGTTGAGGTCGGGGATGCGGCGCACCACCAGCCTGCCTGGGGCCTGCTGGCTGGCTTTCTTGGAGCTGAACGCGGTGAATCCGATCTCGGCGACCTCGGCCCGGGAAATCCACTGGCCGGTGGTGTCGTCGTAGATCGCGTCGGTGTACTCGATGGGGGTCCACGAGTCGTCGTCGATGGCGGCGATCGCGGTCCTGACTGTCGAGTCCAGGCGCACGGTGATCGACACCTCGGCGCCGCCGCGCAGGGCTGCGGCGACGGTCCGATGGCCGTAGAACGCGGAGTCAGCCCGTAGCAGCGGCGTGCCGGTGGCCTCGGTGCTACGCAGCCGTTTCACGGTGGCCAGGGTGTCGCCGATCATCCGGGCCGCCCCGCGTGGGGAGCCGCAGGATCCTTTGCGTAGGCGCTGGCCGGTGATCACCGGTGCGCCCTCGTCGGTGGTGATGGTCGCGATCAGCGCATTGAGCCCGCGGACCCCGGAGTAGCCGTAT
The DNA here is from genome assembly GCF_055384815.1 of Mycobacterium toneyamaense. Lineage (NCBI taxonomy): Bacteria > Bacillati > Actinomycetota > Actinomycetes > Mycobacteriales > Mycobacteriaceae > Mycobacterium > Mycobacterium toneyamaense. The sequence goes on along the minus strand of NZ_AP040333.1, from coordinate 2,028,746 downwards.
CCCGATCCTTGTTTGGCATAACCATGCACTTCGATGATGGTGTCGTCGACATCGACCATGACCGCGCCGTCGATCCCGGCCAGCAGCGGCGTACGGGCGTGCAGGCCGGCCAGCAGCCGCGATGCCACGGCGTCGAGTTGGCGGACGTGGCCGAAGCTGAATTCCCGCAGAAACGATCCCAGCGTCGAGGGCGCATACGGGCGGTCGAACAGGGTGCCCATCGCGCCGTGGCGCAGCAGCCTCATGTCGTCGATGCTGTCGGCGCCGGCGATCATGCCCGCGACCAGCGCACTGACTTTCGCTCCGGCGTTGGCGCCCTTGTCGGTCGGCACGCTGAGGTGCTCGTCAGTCAAAGCCTTGAGACCGCACTGCTGGGCCAACGCGGCGATCGGGACCAGCCCGGCGCACGACACCAGGTTCGGGTCATCGAAGATAGCCGACGCGACGGGCCGAGTATGAGATAGTTGCATCTACGAGATGCCCTTCGTAGTGGCCGAATTTGATCCTAGAGAAATCTCATTCTCTCACTACGACAGGGCATTTCACTGATTCAACCCGCCCCAGACACCACCTCAATCGGTGAATCCAGGATAAGGGGTAGTGATGTCAGAGAAGCGGAAGAAGTACGACCGGGAGTTCCGTGAGGGGGCTGTTCGGATCGTGCGTGAGACGGGTAAGTCGATCGCGGCGGTGGCGCGGGATCTTGGCGTCCACGAGGGCACGTTGGGCAATTGGGTGGCCCAGGACCGCGAGGCCCGGGAGGGCCGGGGTGAGTTGACTCGCGACGATGTCGAGGAGCTCAAACGCCTGCGCAGCGAGAATGCTGAGCTGCGGATGGAGCGTGATGTCCTCAAGCGATCAGTGGTCCTGTGGGTGAAGGAGGCGACGAAGTGAGCGTGGCACGTTTCATCGCCGACCAGAGGACCAAATACCGAGTGCCGCATACGATGACGTGCGTGCTGTTGGGTGTGAGCGTGTCGTGGTTCTACAAGTGGATCACCCGCGCTGAGTTCACCGATGGGTTGCACACCGACACCGATCGGCGCCGCGCGCGCCTCGATACGGCAGTGGCGGCGGCGTTCACGGCGGCCAAGGGGCTGCATGGTTCGCCGCGGCTGATCGCCGACCTGCGTGATCTGGGCTGGCAGGTCTCGGAGAAGTCGGTGGCCGACTCGATGCGCCGCCAGGGTTTGGTGGCGCGCCGCATCAAACGCCGTAACGGGCTCACCAAGCAGGACAAGACCGCACCGAAGTTCCCTGACCTGGTCAAACGAGATTTCTCCGCGGCGGCGCCGAACCGCAAGTGGGTCGGTGACATGACCGAGATCCCCACTGAGTCCGGTCAGAAATTGTATTTGGCGACCGTGATCGACCTCTATAGCCGCCGGTTGTTGGGGGCGGCGATGGGCCTGCATCCTGATGCTGAGCTGGCGTGTGCGGCGATCAAGATGGCGGTGGCCGCGCGCGGCGGCCGCCAGGTGATCTGGCGCGATGAGCAGTCCGATCGGGTGATCTTCCACACCGACCGCGGCAGCACCTATACCGCGAACGCGTTCACCACGCTGTGCCGGCAGTTGGGGATTCGGCAGTCGATGGGCCGGGTCGGGTCGTGTTTCGACAATGCTGCCGCCGAGGCGTTCTTTTCCTCACTGGAATGGGAAGTGTTGTCGCGCAATAGTTTCCGTGATACCATTCATGCGCAGGCGGCGGTTATCGACTGGTGCTACACCTTCTACAATCACCAACGCCGGCACAGTGCCGCCGACGGGCTCTCGCCCGTCAACTACGAGATCAGGGAATCCAAGACCAAGCCGCAAGCGGCATAGGAAACCCTCCACGATTTCGGGGGAACCACATAGTGCACGTCGGCGGGTGTGTGTAGTCCGATGCCGGTGTGCCGATGCTCGTGGTTGTACCAGTTGGTGAAGGTGTTCATGAAGTGCCTTGCCTCACTGAGTGATCCGAAGCGTTCAGGAAATTGCGGCCCGTACTTCAATGTCTTGAACAGCGACTCCGAGTACGGGTTGTCGTTGGACACCCGTGGCCGCGAATGCGACCGGGTGACCTCCAGATCGGCGAGCAGCGCGGCGACGGTCTTGCTGGTCATCGACGTTCCCCGGTCGGCGTGCACGATCTGCGGTACACCATGCACCGTGAAGATCTGCTCCATCAGTTCCTTGGCCAGCACCCCGGATTCGTGGGCATGAACATCGACACCGACGATGTAGCGGGAGTAGATGTCGATCATCACGTAGGCATCGAAGTAGGTGCCCTTCACCGGCCCTGCGAGTTTGGTGATGTCCCAGCTGTACACCTGCCGCGGAGCGGTCGCGACCAACTCCGGGCACACCTTGGCCGGGTGCCGCGCCAGCCGGCGGCGTTCGGCGACCAGCGTGTTCTCTGCCAACACCCGATACATCGTGGACACCGAACACAGGTAGACGCCCTCGTCGAGCAGTTGGGCATAGATCTGCAACGGCGCGAGATCGACGAACCGGTCGCTGGTGAGCACCTCAAGGACCCGCCGCCGTTCCAGCTCTGTCAGCTTGTTGACCGGATCGGGCGCTGGTTGGGCCGCCACCGCGGGCGTGGGCGCGGTAGCGGCGGTGCGCCGCCGGGTCGCCGTCGAGCGCACCATCCCGGTCAACCCCGCTGCCCGTCTCGTGGGCACACCGCCGGCGATCAGCGACACGTAGGTTTCGGTCATCGCTTCTTGCGCTGCTCGTCGGAATCCGCTCTCTCGGAGAGAGTCTCCAAGAGAGCGTGCGCTTTTCCCATGATGTCCAGGGCGGCTTCGGTGGTGCTCAACCGCTTGCTCATTCGGGCGTTCTCCCGCCGCAGCCGAGCCATCTCGGCCTGCTCGGCGGTGAGTCTGCCGACCTTTTCACCGGGCTTCTTGCCTGCCAGCACCCCGGCGTCGCGCTGCTTGCGCCACTCGCAGATCAACGACGAATACAACCCCTCACGCCGCAAATAGGCACCGCCGTCGCCGTGCTCGCACGCCTGCTCGTAGCCCTGCAAATGGGCCAGCTTCTCGGACGCTGTGAACACGCGACGCCGCCGCGGCCCGTCAGCTCTCGGGTGAGTCGGATCCATCCGTTCATTGTCGTTCACCGGGATAATCGTGGAGCTCGTCATGATGTGCCGATCCGTATCTCGCCCTGCGGAGCAATGATCAGAACCTGTGGATGAGCCTCGGCGAGGCGGCGTAGGAAAGGGCGCACCTTCCCGAGGATGATCTGAATGTCGAAGGTCTGATCAAGAGCCGGCGTTGGCGCGCTGGTTCGGGAAGGTACGCCCATGCTCACGGTAGTTCACGATGCGGATTCATCCAACGAGGATGCTGGCTCGTCGCGGTCGTTGCTCGATGAGATTGTCCGCGACGGTGCCCGCCAGATGCTGGCCGCAGCGTTGCGGGCTGAGGTCGCCGCCTACATCGAGGCTCATGCCGGTGAGCTTGATGAGAACGGGCACCGGCTGGTGGTGCGCAATGGCTATCACCGCGAGCGCGAGGTGCTCACCGCGGCGGGCGCGGTGAGTGTGACCGCGCCGCGGGTCAATGACAAACGTGTTGACCCGGACACTGGTGAGCGGCAACGGTTTTCCTCGGCGATCCTGCCGGCGTGGGTGCGCAAGTCGCCGCAGATGACCGAGGTGTTGCCGTTGCTGTATCTGCATGGCTTGTCGACCAGTGATTTCGGTCCGGCGTTGGAGCAGTTCCTGGGCTCGGGTGCCGGCTTGTCGGCCACGACGATCACCCGACTCACCACGCAGTGGCAGGACGAGGCCAAGGCCTTCGAGGCCCGTGATCTGTCGGGCACCGACTACGTCTACCTGTGGGTCGACGGCATCCATCTCAAGGTGCGCCTGGAGCAGGAGAAGCTCTGTTTGCTGGTGATGATCGGTGTGCGCGCTGACGGCCGCAAGGAGCTGGTCGCGCTCACCGACGGGTACCGGGAGTCGGCCGAGTCGTGGGCTGATCTGTTGCGGTCGTGCCGACGTCGCGGGATGACCGCACCGGTGCTGGCCGTCGGCGATGGGGCCCTGGGGTTCTGGAAGGCCGTGCGTGAGGTGTTCCCGGCCACCGGCGAGCAGCGGTGCTGGTTTCACAAGCAGGCCAATGTTCTTGCCTGCCTGCCAAAGTCGGCTCATCCGGGGGCGATCGCGGCGATGCGGGAGATCTACAACGCCGAGGATATCGACCACGCGCAGGTGGCGATCAAGGCGTTCGAGGTGGACTACGGCGCCAAGTACCCCAAGGCGGTCGCCAAGATCGTCGATGACGCCGATGTGCTGCTGGAGTTCTATAAGTACCCGGCCGAGCACTGGGTCCATCTGCGCACTACCAACCCGATCGAATCAACGTTTGCCACGGTACGTTTGAGGACCAAGGTGACCAAGGGGCCGGGTTCACGCGTCGCCGGAATGGCCATGGCTTACAAGCTGATCGACGCCGCGCAAGCCCGCTGGCGAGCCGTCAACGCACCGCACCTGGTCGCTCTGGTCCGGGCCGGCGCGATCTTCCACAAAGGCAAACTGCTCGAGCGACCCACCGACATCACCCCGTCGGCGGACTCGGCACCGACCGAATCAACTGGAACGGAGGTCGCCTGAAACAAGCCGATCCACAGGTATTGACAATTCCTCCGCCCTGCGTCAGGCCGGTTTGCTATGAACCAGTGGACTCAACTCACCCTGACACGCAGGGTTCCGCCAAGAACTCCTACAGCAAGGGGACCATCATGAAGCAGAGTAACCAGATTCTCAGCATGTAGACGAACTGACAGACTGTCGCGAGTGAGGCTGATGCGTGCGTGTTAAAAGTGTCGGCTAACCCGGGGCACGGGTAGTGACGACCAGAGTGGCAGTCGACACCGTGTATCCGGGGTTGCCCTGTGCTTGTCGAGCAGTTCGGCCGCCGCGGCGGTAGTAGATCACGGTCTCGGTCTGATATCTGTCGTGTCCGGCATCGTCCTTGGCGGTGCAAAACCGTTCGTAGAGATCCATCTGAACATCTATGTCAGGCAGCGTGATTCGGGAAACGAACCGGTCTGGATTCTGGACCCGCAGCATCGGTGCCTGCCACCATGGAAGCTGCCCTCTTTTCAACTTGACCTCGGTGGTGTCCACTTGATGAGTAAGACCCAGCGGTCGCCGAGAGCCTTCGTCCTCGCCAGGATCGGGCTTAAGTCGCACGGCAATTGGTGAATTCATCCGTACCCCGGCTAATTGCGGTTTGACACCGCTAACTGTCTGGTCGAGAACGTTACCTTTGCCGTCACGCGACTTCTCGATGACATGTACGTCGAGCGTGCCGTCTTGCGTCGGTTCAATGAACACCTTGATGGGCGTTCCTTCTAGGGAATGGTCAATGACGGCGTAGGACGTAGTTCGGGTGCCCTCGCGGCTACGCCACCAGGGCGTGAAGGTTCGAACGTTGACGTTCGTGTGAGGGCGATAGCGGCAGTCCCATTTGACAGGCTTCACCGGCGGCAGCGTGTCGTCGAAGTGGACGTACAACTCGGCCTCGTAGCTCGGTTGGTTGCAGCCTTTGGGAAACTCCCTGTCTAATTCGGTTTTCAGCGTGAAGTTCGTCCCGCCAGGCTCTTGGAACGAAATAGTTCCGTCCAGTACTGTCCCGCTGCAGTCAGGCCAGTCATCGAAGATGTCGGTGAGCAGTCCAGCCAAGTACTCGATGCCTGCCTCTACCAAACCACCACCTCCACCAGCGACGATCTTCTTGGTCAGATCAAGGATGTCGCTTCCCTTCTCGGCGGCGAAGAGTGCCCCTAGGGCCTTATACAAGGCGGCACTTGCGGCTGCCGCCGCTGCCGCAGAGCCCACCAATAGCAGCGCTTTCGCGAGCTTGTACGGGTCATCGACCCCACGAACGTTAACGACGGTCACGCGCAGGGAGTGAGAGTCTGAGTGAGGAACGGGTTCATACACTGTGGTCAATCCCGGCTCCCACTGCTGGGCTGGCCCACCGTCAACGCTAAGCGTCATTTTGTCGTCAAATGTGGCCTCTACCGAGGGCTTGAAGCCCATGGGCTTCGGCGCGCCAATCACGATCGCCCGCGGAGTGCCCACACGATCGCCGCTGGTGTTGATTGTTTCCAGATAGACCAGAATATGGTCTACGTAGTCACCCTGCAGGGCCTTCTGATTGCACTTTATGGACGTCAACGAAACTGATACCGGCACAAGTCCTCCCGATTGCAGACCGATTCCACGTCATTATGGGCCGCGCTGATCGTTACGTCTAGAGTTTGCAACTCGCAGCACTGGGTCCCACGTCGCCGCGTCGTACCTGAGTTAGGACATTACCGGTTGGTAACTTGGCGCGCGTGGGTTTGACCTGCGGGTTCTCTGGGTGGGGTTCGGTGCTGGGGGTACTAGGCGAGTAGTTTTGGGCCGTGGCGTACGTGCGGAAGGTGCGCACGACCTCGGGCGCGGTCGCGGTGCAGGTCGCGCGCAAGGACAACGGTCGGGTGGTGGTGCTGGCGCACTTGGGTTCGGCGCATACCGATGCCGAGCTGGGGGTTCTGTTGGCGCGCGCCCAGGAGGTGGTGGCCGATGGCCAGCAGAGTCTCGATTTTGAGGTCAGCGCTCGCGCGCAGTCGCTGACCGACGTCGCCGACTACCGCGAGGCGGCGCTGCTGAAGGCATCGACGGCGGGCCGGGCGTTGGTCGCGCCGCCGGGGCGCACCACCGGTACCGGTTCCCGGCTGCTCTACGGGGTGCTCGGCGCGGTCTATGACTGGTTGGGTTTCGATGTCGTCGATGATCCGGTGTTCCGGGACTTGGTGATTGGGGTTCCCCTGAAAAAGTGGACACGGTTAGCTTGATTGCTGATTGATCCGTGCGGTGATCTCGAAGTCGATAGGTGAGATCATTCCCAGTGAACTATGCCGCCTGTCATGGTTGTAGTAGCGAAGGTAATTGTCAAGTCCCGCAGCAAGATTCGCATACGTTGTGAAGGCATGCCGCTTGTAGTACTCGTGCTTGACCGTCGACCACAGTGATTCGGACCCGGCGTTGTCCCAACATATGCCGGTGGCCCCCATAGAGCGGCGCAGGCCGTGATCGGAGCAGACTGTGGCCAAGTCGTGACTGGTGTATTGACTGCCCCGGTCCGAGTGCAAGATGGTGCCGGCCACCGACCCGCCGCGGGTGAACACCGCCGCGTCCACCGCCTGCTCGACGAGCTCAGTGCGCATGTGGTCAGCCACCGACCAGCCCAGCACCCGTCGCGAGTGCTCGTCGCGGATCGCGCACAGGTAGGCATCGCCTTCACCGCAGGTCAGATAGGTGATGTCGGAGGTCCATACCGCATCGAGGCGGCCTTGATCGAAGACCCGGCCCACCCGGTCGGGTGGGAAAGACGCCGCCGGGTCGACGACTGTGGTTTTGACCTTGAAGGTGCGCGGGCTGATGCCTTCGATGCCCATCTCGGCCATGATCGCCGCGACGGTGTTGACCGACACCGAGACCCCAGCGGCGTGCAGGTCGGCGGTGATCCGTGGTGAACCGTAAGTGCGTCGGGATTCTTGCCAGTGGGCCAGGATCTTGACCTCGAGATCGCGGCGCCACTGCTGCCGCGGCGTGGGTTCGGTGCGTCGCTGCCGTGCTTCCCAGGCGTAATAGCCCGAGCGTGAGACGTCGAGGAGCTCGGTCAGTGTGGCGATGTCGTGGTCGGCGCACTCCGCGGCGATGAGCTCAAACCGACTCACCGATGTTGCTGTGCCGCAAAGTACGCCGATACTTTTTTCAAGAAGGCGATATCTCGGTCCTTCTCGGCCAGTTCCGCACGCAGCCGCACCAATTCGGCGCGTTCACGGGCCGTCAGATCGCCTTCTGGCGGCCCATGGCGGGCATCGCTGGCCACCCCGTCGCGGACCCTCTCCTGACGCACCCACTTGCCCAGCAGACTCTCGTGCAGGTTCAGTTCGCGGGCCACCTCCGAGACCGGCCGGCCCCTGTCAATCACCCGACGAGCAGCCTCCACCTTGAACTCCGGTGTGAACGACCGACGCGTCCGCGACATATCGACATCCTTCCAGCAGGACACCGTCCCGCTATCTCAGGTGTCCACTGAAACTGGGGAACCTCCGATCGCCCGGATCGTTGAGCCGACCAGCAAGCTTGACTCGGCGAGGGTGTTGGCCGATCTGGGTGTCAAGACGGTGTCCTACCGCAGCGTTCAGCGGCATCTGGTCAAGACCATCGAGGGCCGGTACCGGGACATGATCGCCGCGAAATGCTTCGTCTATTCATCGGATTGCGGTGGGTTGAGCTTAATCCTTTATGACGCTACGACGTTGTACTTCGAGGCCGAGCGCGAGGACGATCTGCGTAAGGTTGGCTATTCCAAGGAACGGCGGGTGGACCCGCAAATCGTGGTCGGGCTGCTGGTCGACCGTACGGGGTTCCCGCTCGAAATCAGTTGCCACGAAGGTAATACCGCCGAGACCACCACGATCGTGCCGATCATCACCACCTTCGTGCAACGCCACCATCTGGAGGGCACGCCGGTGGTGGTGGCCGCCGACGCCGGGATGTTGTCGGCGGCCAACCTCAAAGCTCTCGACGAGCTCGGCTGCTCCTTTATCGTCGGCTCCCGCACCACCAAGGCTCCGGGGGACCTGGAATCCCATTTCCATTGGAACGGCGACGTTTTCACCGACGGGCAGATCGTGGACACCGTGACCCCGCGGCACGGCAACAGCGAAGTCAACGACACCGCGTTGAGGGCCGAACCGGTCTGGGATCCCGATCAGCATCCCAAGGCGTGGCGGGCGATCTGGGCTTACTCGGCCACCCGGGCCCGCCGCGACCAGAAGACTCTGGCGGCCCAGGAGGAACGCGCCCGCGCCATCGTCGACGGCGAACGATCCAGCAAGTCAGTACGCTTCGTCAAGGTCAAAGGCTCCGACCGCCATCTCGACGAAACCGCCCTGGCGCGGGCGCAGTCTCTGGTCGGCCTCAAAGGCTATGTGACCAACGTGCCCGTCACCGTGATGGCGGGCACCGAGGTGATCGCCAAATACCACGACCTCTGGAAAGTCGAGAAATCGTTCCGGATGTCCAAGTCTGACCTGGCGGCCCGACCGATCTTCCACCACACCCGTGACTCGATCGAAGCGCACCTGAGCATCGTGTTCACCGCCCTGGCCGTCTCCCACGCCATCCAGTCCCGCACCGGCCTATCCATAGCCCAAGTCGTCAAACAGCTCCGGCCCCTGCGTAGCGCCACGATCACCATCAACGGCACCACCCAAACCTTCCCGCCACACATTCCCCCACATCAACGCCACATTCTCGACTCACTCGGGATCAAAACGGGGTACTAAGCCAAATGTCCTAAGTCGGGTCAGTGGTCGGTGCCCACAAGAACCGCTGCGGCGTACCACCTGTCGTGTCGCCGAAGATGACGCCTGTATGGCCGGGCTGTGCCCCCACGGACAGGCACATGCGGTAGGAGTGTGCAGGAACTATCCGGCGGGTGTCGGCCTTGGCATTCGCCTGCCCAATCGGCTCACCCATCGCGGCAGCTTTAAGGGCTCTTCATGATTGAGGGTGTAGAACGGTCAGCTGCTGTCGGCCTGTGATTGGGGTGTCTGGTTGGCTGGGTGTGTGCCGGAGGAGAAGCGGAAGAGTAAGAGGAAGAGCGCGGTGTCCGGGGGTGGTGTGGACCTGTCGATGCTGCAACAGCTGATGGCCGATGCTGGCCGGGATTTGTTCGCGGGAGTGTTCGATGAACCGACACCCGAGGTGGGAGCTGTGCCGGAGCGTGTGCGGGGTTTCCGGGTGCGGGTCGACCTGATGTACGCCAAGCCGCCGATCTGGCGTCGTCTGGTCCTGCCGGGTGACCTCGTGCTCGATGAGCTGCATGACGTGCTGCAGGTTGCGATGGGCTGGCAGGACGGTCATCTGCATAAGTTCGGTGTCGGGGCGGACCGGCGTACCCGTGTCTACTTCGTCACCAGATTTGATCTCAGCGAAGGCGACGACGGTCTCGTCGAGGACGGTGTGCGCCTGGATCAGGTGGTCTCCGGTAAGGGCGACCGGTTGTTCTATGACTACGACTTCGGCGACGGATGGGAGCACGTGCTGGTGGTCGAAGACGTTCTCGATGATCCACCTTCGGCTCCGGTGTGCCTGGCGGGCAAGATGGCCTGCCCGCCGGAGGATTGTGGTGGCTTGGGCGGCTATGAGGAATTGGCTGCGTGGGTTCGTGGCGGGTACGACCCGCGGGCAACACCGATGGGGCTGGGTGCGCAGGAGATGCGCGACTGGCTGCCCCGAGGCTGGCACCCCGATCGTTTCTCGGTGACCGAGACCAATGACGCTCTGGCCGCGTCGAATATGCGTTGAGGACTCTTCACTGCCGAGGTGCAAGGAGCTGAGTTCGGAAGCCTCCGGTCTCGAGCAGTGACCGGGCGATGTAGTTGGTGAGGTTGCGGAAGCCCAGCGCGGATCCGCGCAGGTGTTCGAGGCGGCCGTTGATCGCTTCGGTGGGCCCGTTGGAGGTGCCGGGGCGGTCGAAGTAGGCCAGCACGTCGGCGGCACGCTTCTTCAGGGTCCGTCCCAGGGTGATCAGTTCGGTCAGCGGCTTGGGAACGCCGGTGCTCAGCGTGGTGATCAGCGCCGCCATCATCGTGCGGCCTTTCGTGCGGTCGGGTTCACGATACGCGGCCACGGTGCGCTGATACATCTGCCAGGTGGCCTCGACTTCTGCGTGGGCGTCGGCGGCGAACAAGGCGGCCAGCCGGGTGCGCTGGCGGTCGGTGAGCAGATCGGCACCGGTGTGCAGGGTGCGTCGGCAGGTGTAGAGCGGGTCGGACTTGCGGCCGCGGTGCCCACATGTCGCCAGCTGCACCCGGCGGCGGCACTCATCGAGGGCGTTGCCAGCCAGGCGCACCACGTGGAAAGGGTCCATCACCGTCGCCGCCTCGGGCAGTTCCTCGGCGGTAGCGGTCTTGAACCCGGAGAAGCCATCCATAGCAACAACGTCCACGCCGTCACGCCAGTCCTGCGGCCGCTCGGCCAACCAGTCCTGAAACGCCTTTTTTGAGCGACCCTCGACCATGTCGAGCAGCCGAGCCGGACCGGTCCCGTCACGCACAGGGGTGAGATCGATGATGACGGTGACGTACCTGTCACCGCGACGGGTGTGCCGCCAGACGTGCTCATCGACGCCGATCACCGCCACGCCGTCGAAACGGGCCGGATCGGCGATCAGCACCCGTCGGCCTTCTGCCAGCACCGCGTTGTTGGCGGTGTTCCACGACACCGCGAGCGCTTCGGCGATGCGAGCCACGGATAGATGCTGGCAGACAATGGCTTCCAGCGCCCACCGCAGAGCACGCCGCGACAGCTTGGCACGTGGTTCGGCCATCCTGGTGGTGTCTTGTCGCCACACGTGGGCGCAGCCGGCGCACCGGTAGCGACGGATGGTCACCAGCAGTGTGGTGGGGCGCCACCCGAACGGCTCATGGGCCAGAGTACGGGTGAGGCTGTCGCGTGGGATGCCTTCTTCGCCGCAGCGACGACACCACCGGTCCTCGTCGGTCACCCGGCACGCCAGCACAGCACGGCCGGGCTCAAGGCGTTGTCCGGTCACCTGCAGCCCAAGTTCGTCGAGGCGGCAGAAAGTCGTCAGGTCAGCGCAGGCGAAGCCCGCCCGACCGGTAGCGTCAGGCACGTCGAGGTCTTTCGGATGAGGAGTGTAGGAACCCTCATTTTCGAGAGACCTCGACCTCTATCCCGGCAACGACGCGCCAACCACCTCTACACCCTCATCTGTGAAGAGCCGCTTTAAGTTCCGCCAATAGGATGCTGCCTGCCCGGCCCGCGATACCGGCCAGCTTGTCAATCTCGGACACCGTGAAAATAACCGGGTCGTTATTACCGTTCGTGAACTGTTGCGCTATACCTTCGCCAGAACCTAGCGGCAATTCAAAGATGTCACCGGGCAATGCGGCCCGCGCCACGCTATCGCTAACACCCTTACCGCTGCCCGACTTACCCACAAATGCACAAAACAGATTCAGGCTGGCACGACCACCAATAACGGGCGGCAATTGCACGGCAGCCGGAACGCTGGCAGCGACCCGCAACAACACGCCGAAGAACACCGCCCACGGTGCCGCATAACGTGCCCTCGCCCATCCATGAATTTTTTCTAACTGTTCACTACCAGAGTTCAGGAAGAACTCATCACTATTCATCGTCCATCTTTCATATTTTGCAGCACAAATAGAGATGCGCTTAGTTAATTGCCGAACCTGCTAAGCGCAGCTAAGCGGCGCTAAACATGGCGTCGAAATGCGCCACAATCTCATCGCGCTTCCATACGCGACGACGGCCCAACTTGGCCGATTTGGGGAGTTGACCTAGCCGTTCCCAGTAGCGCACAGTGTCGATGCTCCGACCGCAGACCCCAGCGATACCGGCAGCATCAATAAATGGCTGATCTGACACTTTCTAACCCTGGCTTCCTCGGCACCATGAATAACCCGTGCCGTATAGGCGTTGCGCGGTTGCGCACTGGACACCGGGGTTACGTGAAGTTGCTGGGTTAGCTGTCGTTTCTAGCTGCTGTGGGCGTCCACTGGTGAGAAGTGTACCGAACATGTGTGCGACGGCGGCACACCGCGCTCATGTCGGCGCGTCGCCCTACTTGAGCACTGAGTCAATCGCGTCCCGCGTCCGGTCGTCTGAGTCCGGCCACAAGTGCGAATAGGTGTCCAGCGTCTCCGCCGCCGACGCATGGCCTAAGCGGGCCTGAACCGTCTTGACAGACTCCCCGTACCGGATAAGCAAGCTTGCGTAGTAGTGCCTCAAGGTATGCAGCCCGCTACGTGGCGGGAGCTTCGCAGCTCGCGCCCCCACGTTCCAGTGGTAGCTAAACGACGAACGATGTCCGCGGCCATGAAAAAGTACCCACTGGTGGCCAGGTAGAGGTATCCAGTTTTGGCCAGGTAAAAGTATCCACCCTGTGTTCGTCGTGTCGATCAGGAACTGCGGGCCCCGATGGTGACGGTGAAGGCGCCAACCAATCGCCGTCACCACCGGGGAGTTCCATTGAAGTCTGCGAGGGACCGTATGGACATCATTTCTACCTATCAACAGCTCGGGTCGTACCGAGCCGCCGCCGATGCGTGCGGCACCACTCACCGGACCGTCAAGAAGGTCATGGACAGGTTCGAAGCCGACCAGGCGGGCGTGCCGCCGCAACCACGGGCCGAACGAACCCACAACTACGATGCGGTGGCCGACCTGGTCGCCGAGCGTGTCGAGAAATCGCAGGGCCGCATCTCGGCCAAGCGACTGCTGCCGATCGCGGTGGCCGCCGGCTATGTCGGTTCTGATCGGAACTTTCGGCGCCTGGTCGCTGATGCGAAAGCGTTGTGGCGCAGTGAGAATCACCGTGGCCGCCGCCCGGCGGTGTGGTCACCGGGACAGTATCTGGTGATCGACTGGGCCCAGGCCGCGCCGGGGTTGTTCCTGTTCTGTGCGGTGCTGGCGTTCTCCCGATGGCGGTTCGTGCGGTTCGCCGCCGATCAGCGGGCGTCGACGACGTTGGCGTTGATCGGCGAGGCCCTGGCCGCGATCGGCGGGGTCCCGGCGCGGGTGCTGGCCGACCGGATGGCTTGCCTCAAAGGTGGTGTGGTCGCCAATGTTGTTGTCCCCACGCCTGATTACGTCCGTTTGGCGTCTCATTATGGGTTCGCCCCGGACTTCTGCCACGCAGCTGATCCCGAATCGAAGGGCATTGTGGAGAACCTGTGCGGGTATGCCCAACGCGACCTCGCGGTGCCATTGTTGACCCAGGCCGCTGTTGATGGCGTGGCGGTCGATCTGCGGTCCGCCAATGCTGCTGCGGCGGCGTGGTGCGCCGAAGTCAACGCCGCGATGCACTCGGAGATCTGCGCGATCCCCGATGAGCGGCTGATAGCCGAACGTGAACTGCTGCAACGCTTGCCGTCGTTGCGGCTGCAGATCGGGGCGCCGTCGGTGCTCCGCAAGGTCGACCGGCTCTCGTGTATCCGTTACGGTTCGGCCCGCTACTCGGTACCCGTCCGGCTGATCGGGTCCACCGTGGCGGTGGTGGTCGATCACGGCGCGGTCTGCCTGGTCGAACCCAGTACGGGAATGATCGTGGCTGAACACGAACTGGTTGCCCCTGGCGGCGCATCGATTCTCGATGACCACTACGACGGGCCACGGCCCGAACCCAGCCGTGGCCCGCGACCGAAAACCACTGTGGAGAAACAGTTCTGCGAACTCGGCGCCGAGGCCGAGGCATTCCTGGTCGGCGCGGCAGCGATCGGCAACACCCGCCTGGGCGCGGAGTTGGAAATCCTGCTCGCCCTAGGTGCCGCTCACGGTGAACAGGCGTTGGTGGCCGCACTGCGCCGGGCGGTGGCGTTTCGGCGATTTCGGGCTGCTGACGTGCGCTCGATCCTGGCTGCCGGCACCGGAACACCGCAACCCCGACCGGCCGGCGATGCGTTGATCCTGGACCTACCCGTGGCCCCGACCCGCTCCCTGGACGCCTACAAAATCACCCCCGCCCTCGACGGCGAGGCCACCCCATGACCAAGACATCATCGGTGATATCCGCCAAACCTGTTGCACCACCTTCGATCCCACCGCTGGCCGCTGATCTGGATGCCGGGCTGCGGCGGTTGAAGCTGGCCGCGATACGACGCAGCGCACCGGAGGTTCTGCTCACCGCCAAGACGCAACGCTGGACCCCTGAGGAAGTGCTGCGCACCCTCATCGATACCGAACTGGCCTCCCGCGATGCCTCCAACATCGTCAACCGACTCAAGGCCGCAGCCTTCCCGGTACCCAAGACACTGGAGTCCTTCGACGTCACCGCCTCGTCGATCCAGTCGAAAGTTCTCGACTACCTTGCCAGCCTGGAATGGATACGGGCGCACCAGAATCTGGCGATCATCGGCCCCGCCGGCACCGGCAAAAGCCATACCCTGATCGGGCTGGGGACCGCCGCGATTCACGCCGGGCACAAGGTCCGCTACTTCACCGCCGCTGACCTCGTCGAAACCCTCTACCGCGGCCTGGCCGACAACACCGTCGGCAAGATCATCGAATCCCTACTGCGGGTCGACCTCATCATTTTGGATGAGCTGGGCTTCGCCCCGCTGGATGACACCGGCACCCAACTGTTGTTTCGCTTGGTTGCCGGCGCCTACGAACGCCGCTCCCTGGCCATCGGCTCGCACTGGCCCTTCGAACAATGGGGTCGATTCCTGCCCGAGCAGACCACCGCTGTCAGCATCCTGGACCGCCTCCTGCACCACGCCACCGTCGTCATCACCGACGGCGACTCCTACCGCATGAAAGACGCCCAACACCGAAAGGAGAACCCACCACCGACCTAACAATCACCAAACACGGGGCGGATACTTTATTCCGGCCACCAGTGGATACTTCAACCTGGCCATTGACAAACGAGGGATAGGCTTTCCGCGCCACGTGAACACCAGCCCATCGGGACCGGGCGGAAACTGTTCCAAGTGCTCTTTTAGTGCCGCCACCACCACATCGGGCAGCGGAATAGTCCGGTAGCTCGCCCGCGTTTTCAGCGGCCCCAACGTCAGGGGGTTCGCTCGGACGAGTTGCTGGTCAACTTTCACGGTGCCACTACGGTCGCCGGGCTTCTCGGGCAGGTAAAGCCGATCTACGACCAGGCCGAAGCACTCCCCTTTCCGCATCCCGGTTCCAGCCGCGAACGTCGCCAACACTTGCAGCTCTACGGGCAACTTGCTCCGCACAATCTCGAATTGTTCAGTCGTCGGCGGCACAACCCGCTTGGGTTCCGCTTTCGGGAGCTTGGTGCCATCGCACGGATTAGACGCGATGCACTTGTCGCGCACCGCATCCTTGAAGATGCCGAACACGACGCCGTGGAGAACCCCCACGGTCGCAGGTGCCAGCTCAACCCCGGCAATCCATGCCTGTTGTCAACGACGGTCGAAAATTGACCCCGTAGCGTCGGTTGAATTTTGACCCCCTTGGTTGTGGTTACTTGCTGGTTCTGACCAGTTCTCGGCGTGTTTTGGTCCGGTAGGAGTCGCCGTTGATGGTGATGACTTCGGCGTGGTGGACCAGTCGGTCGATCAGGGCGGCGGCGACGATCTCGTCGGCGAAGACTTCGCCCCAGCGGCCGAACGGCATGTTCGAGGTGATCAGGATCGATCCCTGTTCGTAGCGGCTGGCGATCAGTTGGAAGAACAGGTTGGCGGTGTCCGAATCGAACGGCAGGTAGCCGATCTCGTCGATGATCAGCAGTCGGTAGCGGCGCAGCCGTTTGAGCTCTTGTGGCAGGCGGCCGCTGTTGTGGGCGTCGGTGAGCCGGGCCGCCCAGCCGGTCGCGGTATCAAAGAGCACCGGGTAGCTGCTCTGGGCGGCCTTGATGCCCAGAGCGATGCCCAGATGAGTTTTGCCGACCCCGGGTGGTCCGAGCAGAATCACGTTGTCGCCCTTGGCGATCCATGTGCTTGTCGCCAAGTGTGCGATCACATCCCGCGGCAATGACGGTACATGGTCAAAGGTGAAGTCTTCCAACGTTTTTGTCGCCGGGAACCGGGCACCGGCAATACGTAATGCGGTGCCGTTGGCTTCGCGTTCGTTGACTTGGCGCTCCAGGACCGCGGCCAAATATTGTTCGTGGCTCCACGTTTCGGCGCGAGCCCGCTCAGCCAGCTCAGCCCACATCCGCCGGATCGTCGGGGTTTTCAACACCCGGGCCAGATACTCGATCTGTTTACCAATCTCGCTGTGGCCGTGCATGTTTGGGTCGTTCATGATGGTTCTCCCAGGACGGTGAAATCAACGCCGAACAGGTCGTCGTAATCGGGCAGGGAACGGATCGGCACCAGGTGCCCGTCACGGTGGGTGCGCACCCGACCGCTATCGCCGGTGGTGCGTTGTTGGTGGTAGTGGCGGCGCAGCAGCGCGGCGGCGGCCACGTGCTGCGGGTCGGTGAGCGTCATGTGCCGGGCCCAGCACCGCTGATGGGTGGCGACTACCTGCCCTTCGCAGGTGACGATCACGCGATCGAGGGTGGCGGTGATATCAACAAGCCGACCGATGACCGCCGGATGCACCGAGTAGTCGTTACCGGCGACCCGCACGTAGTAGTCCCGCGCCAGGCGCACCCGATGGCAGATGCCGGTCGCCGGGGGTACCGGCGGCAGCAGTGTCATCCCGGCCAGGTCCTCGGCCAGCAGATCGATCGGACGGGCCCGGATCGAACGCACCCGAGTGGTGTTGGCGTGCTCGGTCAGCCACGCCTCGAACTGGGTGTTGAAATCGGCCGGCGAACCGAACACCCTGCCTGGCAGGAACGAGGTCTCAAAGAACCTGTTGTTGCGTTCAACCATGCCCTTGTACTCAGGGTCCGCCGGTGGAGCCAGCTCCAGGCGGGTGCCCAACGTCCCAACAAACGACGTGGCCACCACCGTGGGCCGGCCCGTGCCGCCGATCGCAGACTCGCGGTCCCACACCAGTTTGGCGGTCACCGCGCCGATCCGGCTCAGCAGCTGCCACATCCCGGCCAGAATGTCGCCGCCCTGGCGCGAGGGGATCATCAACCCGGCCCGGAACCTCGAATACGCCAACGTCATCACCAACACCGGCAAGATCGCTAACTGGTTGTGGCCCAACGGGATACGGTAGTCGGGGAACCACAGGTCCCACTGCGAACAGGCCCCCGGCTCGTAGATCACTCGATCAGCCGGATCGAGGCCGCGGTACTCCGGGCGGATCACCCGCACCCGGTCTTTGAGCACCGTGATCGACCTGGTCCACCCGATCCGCTGTGCGATCACCGTCGCTGGCATCCGCGGATGGTCCTTGAGCAACGCCCGGATCTGCGGTTCGAACGCATCCACTGCCGAACCCCGCGGTGCCCGCGAGTACTGCGGCGGCGCATCGGCCGCCAACGCCGACCGCACCGTATTACGGGCCACACCGAGCTGACGCGCGATCTCCTTAATCGGCACCTGCTCCGTGCGATGCAAACGGCGGATCTCCGCCCACTGCTCCACTGAAATCACCCTCCTATCAATGACGGGGGTCAAAATTCACCCGTCGACAGGGGGTCAGTTTTCAGGCGTCGTCAACACCTGTATCTCACTCGGGAGGATCGCAGATATCGGGCGGTCACCGAACACCGGATAGGTGTGGAGCCGTAAGCGGCTCTCGACGTGGTCCGCTGAGCTGTCCCGGTGAACCTGTCGCTTGCGCCACGCCTCCGCGTAGTCACGGAACGTGACCTGTCCCGCCGCCGGGGTCGATGTAACTGCCGGTGTGCAAGTCGGAGTCAACTTGCCTTTTATGCGCATCTGCTTCGGCGCGCTTCGCGTATGACTTGGTGAGTTCCCTGCCCGTCTCATCGACCCACCGGCAACGCCACCTTCGGCCCTTGTCATGGAGCTTGGTACACACCATCGTGCCGGGCGTTTTGAAGTGGGTGCGGTCGGTGCACCACAACGCGCCGTCTGCGTTGTCGGCGGGGTAAAACACCTGCTCACCCTTACGGGGTACTCGGTGCCATTGATCTTCAACGCGTGCCCCTGGGGAACGACGCTTCACGCCCGGTGTGCTCACGAGACGGGATCGTAATCTGCCGTGCGTAGCCTCTGCGTAGCGGCTGGGCCCAGCGGCCTTATATTGCCTGTTAAACGGTGGCGGGCGGACGAGCTGGCCTGTAAGCCGGATTCTGTTCCCCGCCACCATCACTGGTGCCGGGGCGGCGACCATCCATCTGGGCACACCGTCGCCGGGTGCCTCGAGCGGCCTACCCGCAGGCTCGGGCGAGCAGCCCTCGGGCACCTGCGCGGGCCGCAACCAGGTTGCGGCCTTCTTGGCCTTGCTTCGGGTGGGGTTTACCTAGCCACTCCGGTCACCCGGAATGCTGGTGCGCTCTTACCGCACCGTTTCACCCTTACCGTCTTCGCACCAGGCTCAGACGGCGGTCTGTTTTCTGTGGCACTGTCCCGCGAGTCACCTCGGATTGCCGTTAGCAATCACCCTGCTCTGTGAAGTCCGGACTTTCCTCGAAACCTTCCGGTCCCGCGGCCGCCCGGCCAACTCGTCCGCGTCGACCACCATATCAGCTGGTCAGAGCGCCGCGACCAACGAGTCCAGGACGACGACCGCGCCGTACGCCAAGAGCACCTGTTCCAGCCAGCGCGGCCCGTCGCGATGCGTGCGGGCGAGCGCCAGGCCGATGCCCAGCACCAGGATCAGCGGCACCGTGATCGCCCACTCCGACCACACCTGCCGCGGTCCGTACACCAGCAGCGCGGCAGCCGGACCCAGCGACCAGTCGCCGGAGGTGGCCAGTGAGTTTCCCACGGCATCGGTCAGCAGCTGAATGGCCTGGTGACCACCCAACAGCAGGCACAGGCACGCGGTCACCAGGAGCATCGACTCGGCAATCAGCCGGACGTCGAGCCGGTGCTTGACCACCTGGTGACCTCCGATCAGTGCGTGCGGCGCAGGACAATCAGATTGTCCCGCAAAACGGCGGCTTCGCCAGTGGGGCCGATCGCCTCGCGTTCCAGAGTACCGACGTGCTGCCGCTGCCAGCCTTCGTCGGGCAGGTCCAGCTCTGCGACGACCTCGTCCGCGGACTGAAAGTGGTGGTCATGGACGTGTTTGGCGGCCCAGGGCGGCGCCTCGCCATGGTCGACGATCAGCAGCGTGCCGCCGGGAGCGACGGCCGCTGACGCCTGTTGCAGTATTTGCCGGCGCTCGAGATGGACCGTGGAATGCAGGAACTGCGCCGACACCAGATCGAAGCTGCCCGCCGGGAAACTGTGGGACAGGTCGTGATGCTGGAAGTCGATGCGCTCGGCCACTCCCCTGGCCTCGGCCGCGCTGCGGGCCCGGTCGAGGGCATTGGTGGCGATGTCGACCGCGACGACCTGCCAGCCCTCGGTGGCGAGCCAGATCGCGTCGGCGCCCTCGCCGCACCCCAGATCCAGCGCCCGGCCCGGGCTCAACTCGCCGGCAATCCTCGCGAGATGGGCGTTGACCCGGCCGCTCCACATCTGTGGCTTCTCGGCGTACCGGCTTTCCCAGTGCTCTTGGGGCGTTTCCGTCGTGGACATCAATCCTCCTGCTGATCGAAATGGGGCCAGGGCATGACGGGTAGGCCGAACTCGTCGTGCAGCAGACTCTGCACGATCGCGGCGGCCGCGGCGGAACCGGTGGCGATCGCCGCCGCCACCTGAGGCATCTGAGCGCAGACGTCGCCCGCGGCGAAGACGCCGGGCACCGACGTGCGCTGCATCGGGTCGACCTTCACGGCGTCGACGACGACCGGGCCGGGCGGGGCGATCCGCACACCGAGCTGCGTCGCCAGGTCGGTCCGCTGCCGCAACGCGCTGGCCACCAGCACGCCCTCGCGCTTGAGTTCGTCGCCGTCGGCGAACACCACGGCAGCCAATTCGCCATTGCGCGAGGCGAATTCGACGACCTTGCGTTCGTCGACCCGCACACCGGCGTCGGCCAGGGCGCGGTTCTGGGCGTCGTCCAGGCCGGAGGAACCGTTCGTGAGGGCGACGACGTCGTCGGTCCAGCCGCGCAGCATCAGCGCCATGTGCACGGCCCGGTCGCCGTCGGCGAGGACGGCCAGCGCCTGGTCGCGCGCTTCCCAGCCGTGGCAGAACGGGCAGTGGAACACCGCCCGGCCCCAGTGCTCGTGCAACCCCGGGATGTCGGGAGCGTCGTACTGCATGCCGCCGGCCAGCAGTACCCGCTGGGCGTGGTGCACCGAGCCGTCGGCGAGTTCGAGCCGGAACGCGGGGCCCTCTTGCGCCGTCGCACCGGTGACTTCCCCCTCGACGACCTGCACCGACGGGTACTTGGTCAGCTCACGGCGGCCGTCGGCGTACAGCTCGGCAGGCGGCCGTCCGTCCTGTCCCAGCAGACCCCCGATGCCGTGGGCCGCGCGGTTGCTCTGCTCGCCGGCGTCGATGACCAGCGTCCGCCGGCGCGCGCGGCCGAGCACCAGTGCGGCGCTCAGCCCCGCCGCGCCGCCACCGACGATGGCGCATTCCCATTCGTTGTTCATGACATCGACCTTGCCGGGCGCCGGCGAAAATGCCAAGCTGATTTGCCATGCAGGCAAACCCTGAGGACGACGACATCGAAGCGCGGGTCCGGCGGCGACTGCGGGAACTGCGCACGCAACGCGGCATGACGCTGGAAGATGTTGCGCGCGCGGCCGATATCGACATCTCGACGTTGAGCCGTCTGGAATCGGGCAAGCGGCGGTTCGCGCTCGACCATCTGCCCAGGCTCGCCGCGGCACTGTCGATCAGCACCGACGAACTCATGCGCGCACCCGAGGCCGAGGACCCGCGGGTCCGTGGGGCGTCACACAGCCGGGACGGCATCACCTACTGGCCGCTCACCCGCGGCGGGCCGGCCGGCGGGCTGCACACCTTCAAGATCCGCGTGAGCACCCGGCGCCGGACGCCACCTGCCGAGCTGCCGGTGCACGACGGCCAGGAGTGGCTCTACGTGTTGTCGGGCAATCTGCGACTGTTGCTGGGCGACCGCGACTTCACCATCAAACCCGGTGAGGCCGTGGAGTTCTCGACGTGGACCCCGCACTGGTTCGGCACCGTGGACGGCCCCGTCGAGGCGATCGCCATCTTCGGGCCGCATGGCGAGAAGCTGCACATCCGCAACTGAGCACGGTCGTTGGCTCTGCGTCAGCGGCGTCAGGCACTCGGCTTTTCCCGCCACAACCGCAGGATCAACCAGGCACCACAATCGACCCTGCGGCCAGGGCGGCATCTACTCGACAGTTGTCGCCCCCAGCGCAGAACCAATGCGGACATGCCGCGACGGTCCGGCTAGTTCGCCGGATACGCCGGCGGCGGGTTCACCTCGCGCAGGATCCAGGGGAACCAGTTGAAGAAATGCTCGACTTCGTCGCTGCCGTCGTAGTCGGGGCTCGGGTCGAAGCCGTTGTTGCCGCCGCCTTCCTTCTCGTCGCGGTGCGGCGGCTCGGGCAGCTGGCCATAGACGGCGACGACGACGGTGCGGTCCAGACTGTTCTCGGACCACACCCCCATCTGGTTGTTGGCGCAGTTGGACATGATCTGTTTGATGACGGGGTCGTAGTACCACCGGTTGATCAGCTCGACGCCGCTGATCGCGAGCGCCGGGTTGGTGGCCACCGTCTGCGCCACCGGGCCACCGCGGTAGCCCGCCTGCTCGGCCCGAATCTGCGGCGTCGATCCGTCAGAACCGATGTCCCCGTCCAGGTCCCGGTTGGCCATCATGTCCCGGGCCTGCCGCGCGGCGGCCTGCTGCAGTTGCGGGTTGACGGCGATGTCGTTGGTACAACCGGCCTGGTGCTGCACGGTGTAGACGTTCGACACGACGGAATCGTTGAGCCGCTTGTTGTTCGGAATGAGGGTGTTGCCGTTGTCGGCGTGCGCCAGCGGCGCGCACAGCGCCGCGGTGACGGGCACGACGGTCAACGCGGACATCACCAGCGGCCGACACCTCATCGTGAATTCCTTTGCATCAGGGGTGAACACCGGGCGGTGACTGGTAGTGCGCCGCGGAGTTGCGCAGCTGCCAGATCTGCGCGGGGCACAGTTCGTTGACGGCCTGTGAGACGAGGTAGGACGCCTGATAGTCGTCGTCGGTGCCGAAATCGCCTCGTACGTCGCCCATCACCTCGGCGAACGGTCGGCCGGCCGCCACCTTGTCGCAGATGCCGTAGCCATAGCCCAGTGCCGCATCGGCATTGGGAAAGTTGTAGCCCGGTCGCACGGTCACACCGATCAGATACGCCGTCGCATCGGCATGAGCCGACGGCGCGGATACCGCCGGGACGGCCAGCGTCGCCGCCGCGAGCAGCCCACAGGTCCAGCGTCGAATCATGGCGCTCACATCGGATCGAATTGCGATATGAGCCAACGGTTATCGACCTTGTCGAGCGTCACACGCACGCTCGACGCGGTACTCGTCGGGGCGCTGTCGCCGATGATCATCGTCTGATCCACGAACAGCATCACGACCGCATGGTTCGGCGTCGCCTTCGTCCAGGCGGCTGCGGGTACGGTGGCGACGGCCGAGATCTTCTTCTGCTTGGACCCGGGGATCACCACGTCGCGGGTGAGCGAGGTGTAGGAGTTCAGGAAGTTGCCGGTCATGTACTTCTTGGCGGCCTCCAGATCCTTGTCGACCGTCTCGGGCTTGTAGGACAGCAGCGCGACCGTGCCGTCGGTGGCGGCCTTCGTGGATTCCTTTTTGGCCGTGTCGGATCGGCTCAGCGACACGTCTTTCCACTGCAGGTAGCCGGCCGCGCCACCGAGCGCGAGGACGACGGCGGGCAGCAGTCCGTAGACCGCCACGTTCGCCCACGCGACGCGGCGCCGCCCGGCGGCAGGCGCCGCGTCGGTGGTCTCTGCGGCATCGGACTCGGCCGCACCTTCACCCTCATCGGCGGCGAGCTCATCCACCGATGCCGTTGCCTCGAAAGATTTTTCGGCTGCGGCCTCGCCGCCGCTGGTCTTGATCAGTTTCACGGCACAAACTCCACGTTCGACACCTTCATCACATCACCGACTTTCTGCACCGCGAGGCGCATCCGCCACTCGCGTGGTTGTTGTTCCGGCGCACCGACATTGGAGGTCTTGACGGCCACCGCGACCAGCACCTGAGCCGAGTCGCCAGACTCCGATTCCAGCCCGGCCTCGGTGATCGACCCGGTGGACGTCGACTTCGCCTCCTTGACGACATTGATGAAAGGTGCTGAGCGCTTGGCGAAGTCGTCGTAGAACTCGCCGGTCGCGCTGTCGAGGATGCGCTGGACGTCGGCGTCGGCGCGCTGCCAGTCGATGGTCGTCAGGTTCAGGGCGCCCTGCCGGGCGGCCTGCACGATCTGGCTCTGCCGCTCGTCGACGTCGGTCGCGCGGTGCGTGCGGACCACCAGCCAGCCGACCAGCGTGCTCAGCGCGACCACCAGGACCAGCCCGAGCACCGCCGCGAGCCGGCGCACCCGCTTCGGCTTCGCGGGCTCGTCGACGCGCTCATCGGCACCGTCCGTGTCACCGGCGTCATCGGCATCCGTCTCGTCGATGTCATCGATCTCGGGGTCGAGGACGGCGACCCCACCGCCGTCGGTCAGCTCCCCGGCTGCGGCGTCATCATGCTCTGCCATGTCTTCTCCTTCGGAGCCGTGTGGGCCAGATCGGCTTGGGTATAGGTCTTTCCGTCCGGGCCGACATACGACCCACTGGCCGGGTCGTACTCGGCCACGGCGACCGGTGGCGGTGGCGGTGGCGGCGCGCCCGGAGGCGGGGCCGCGCCCGGCCGCAGTTGTGGCACGTCCTGCCCGGTCCAGGTGGCGTTGGGATCGCCCTTCCAGTTGTAGCCGTCGTTGAGGGGCACGTACGGCTCGTTGCTCTCGCATTGCTTGACGGTCGCGGCGCGCTTGCCGGGCACCGTCTCGCACGGCAGGTTCTTGGCACAGCGCACGTTGAACATGCCGTCCTGCGGGGTCCGGCAGTACAGCTCACCGGCCGGCAGCTCGGGGTAGTCCTCCAAGGCCGGGTTGCGCATCTGCTGCGCCGGCAGATACCCGGTGGTGCATGGCGGCGGCAGGTTGAGGTTCAGATTGAAGCTCAGATACGCGCCCTTGTAGGCCTGCTTGGTGTCGCGGTTGGCCAACGTGACGCCTTGCGCCGCTTCGGTTGTGCGCGGCAGCAGCACCAGAAGTTGTTCGAGGTTCGGCTGGTAGGTGATCGCCACCTTGTTGATGGACACCAGGTTCTGCAACAGGATCGGCAGTGTCGGACGCAGCCGGTTGAACAACTGCCCCATCTCGCCGAATGCCGGTCCGCCCTTGTCGAGCAGGGTGCCCACGGCCTTGTCCTGTGCCTGCAGCTCACCGGTCACCGTGGCGAGGTTCGCCGCCCACGCCTGGATGGCACCCGAGGTGTTGTTCTGCGAGTCGAGCACGGGTTTGACCTGATCGATCAGGCTCAGCAGCGGGTCGAGGTTGGCGCGCGCGTCGATGGCCAGCTGGCTGCCGCCCTTCACGATGTGGGAGAGCTCCGGCCCCAAACCGCCCACAGCCGTGGCGGATTCGTCGATGACCGTCTTCAGGTTGTCCTTGGGCACCGCTTGCAGCCCCTTGGTCAGCGAGTCGATGACGGTGTTGATGTCGGGCGGCACCGAGGTGTGCGCCAGCGGGATCACGTCGCCGTCCTTCAGTGGTCGCGAGCCGGTACCCCGGGGCGTCAACGACACGAACTGCTCACCGATCGCCATCTGGCTGTGCACGTCGGCCTGCACGTCGGACGGAATGTCGGTGCCCGAATTGAGCGACAGCTCGGCCTGCACCCCGGTGGGCGTGAGCCCGACAGACTGCACCCGGCCCACCACCGTGCCGCGGTAGGTGACGTTGCCGGTGGCGTAGAGGCCGCCGGTCTCGGGCAACTCCATCTTGACCACGTAGCGCCCGATGCCGAAAAGCTTGGCGGGCAACTGCATATAGATCAGGCTCATCATCGTCACCGCGACCAGGGCGACGAGGGCGAAGATCGCGAGCTGAATTCTCACGCGTTTGTCGAGATGCATTTACGGCCCCTGATCCCAGCGGTACGGAATGGTCAGCGGATTACCCGGGTTGTTCGGCCCGCCGGCGGTGCACGGACTGGGGAACTGGCCGATGGTGCGGCCCCACTGCAGTTCCAGCTCGGTCAGGTCGCACTCCCAGCGGGTACCGGTGAAGAACGCCTGATCGATGCGGCTGAGGGTGAGGTCGACGATCGCGGTGAGGTTCGCGTAGTCGCCGCGCTGCCACTTCTCGATGGTGTCGCTCGGGAACGGCACCGTGGGATGCGTGACGCCCGCTGGAACGCCGTCACGGCGAAATAGCCACCGCCCACGACAAGGGCCAGTGCGGCTGCCACCGCGAGCAGACGCGTGGACAGCTTGCTCATCACTGTCCTCCTGGCGTCGGTGTGGGTACTTCAACGGGGTCCGACACATGCAGTGGCGGGGTTTTCGGTGGTTCGGGCATGGCGGTCTGGCCGGGTGCGAGCGCCGGCGGTCCGGGCGGCGGCCCACCGGGCGGCGGCGCCGGTTGCGTTTCCCGAGCCGGGTAGCAGCCGGGCCCGGGCAGCGGGATTCCGGGCGGGCCACACGCGGTGTCGCCGGGCTTGCCGGTGATCGCGTCCGGGATGGTCATGCGTGGGTCGCCGGCCTGGCCGGTCCGCGGGAACGGCACCGGCAACGGCGGGGTGCCCGGCTGGCCGACCTGCGGATCCTGAAGCTGCGACGGCAGTTTCGTGTTCGGGTCCACCCCGAGGTCCGAGAACGCGGCATCGACGAACGGCTGCACGAACTGGCCCGGCAACAGGTTCACGATGTGCGCCTTGAAGAACGGGCCCGAACCGACCGCATCACCCAGTGCCATGGCGTACTGGCTGAGTCGCTTGACGGCCTCCTGCAGCCGTTCCTTGCGGTTGTCGAGCATCGTGACGACGCCGTTGAGCTTGTCCAGCGCCGGCCGCAGCTGCGTCTTGTTCTCCGCGATCAGTCCCTTCAACTGCTGGGAGACCGCCGACAGGCTGTTCCACAGCCGGCTCACCGCGGCGCTCTGCGAACGCAGTTGCACGAGAAGCGCATTGGTGTTCTTCACCAGGCTGACCACCTGATCGCTGCGCTTGGCCAGCACCGTCGTCGCCTTGGCGGCGTTGTCCAGGAGGCCGCGCAGTTGCGCGTCACGATCGTTCAGCGTCTTGGAGAACCGCGCGATGCCGTTCACCGCGTCCCGCAGATCCGGGGCGGTGTTCGCGAACGCCTCCGAGACCGTGGCCAGCGAGTCCGACAGCTGATGGGTGTCCAGGCCGCTGATCGCGTTGGTGACGTCACCGAGGGCGTCCGGCAGCTGGTATGCGGACACGGTCCGCTCGAGCGGGATGGTGCCCTTGAGGTCGCCGTCGCCCTTGGGGACGACTTCCAGCATCTTGCTGCCCAGCAGCCCCTTGGTCTTGATGGCGGCCTCGGTGCGCTCGCCGAGATGCACGTTGTCGTCGACGGTGAACTTGATCAGCACGCGCGGACCGTCGAGGTCGATGCTGGCGACCCGACCGGCCGGAAACCCCGAGATGTCTACGGGCGCACCGGTGTGCAGGCCGCTGGCGTCTTCGAAGTACCCGGAGTACGTGGTGGTGCCGCTGACGAACGGGATCTTCTGGAACAGCAGCGCGACGGTGGCGATCACCACCACGGCGCTGATCCCGATCGCGCCCAGGGCGAAATGACTTCGCTCGGCAAAAGGTTTCATCTCGGCGTGCACCGTCCCGTGCTCTGTCCGGCCACCTTCACGTAAACCGGTTGTCCCCCTTTGCCGTTGAGTTTGAGTACCGCGTCGCACAAGTAGAAGCTGAAGAAGTCGCCGTAAATCCCCTGGCGCGTCAGGGCTTTGTACTTGTCGGGCAGGGTGTTGATGAAGTTGTCGAAGTAGTCGTGGTCGGCCAGCACGATTCCGGCGGTCCGGTCAACTTCGTGGACGGTCTTGGCCAGTGGCGGCCGGGCCTCGGTCAGCAGGCCGGCGATCGAGTTGGCCGCCGCGTCGGTGTAGGCCACGGCCTGCGAGATGTCGGTCTTGCGTTGTGCCAGCCGGTCGACCAGCTCCGACAGTGACACCACGGCCTTGTCGAGCTTGTCGCTCTTGCCGCCGAAGGTGCCGAGCACGGTGTTCAGGTTGGTGACGACCTGTCCGATCAGCTGATCGCGATCGGCCGGTCTCGGCAGGTTGAGCACGCTGCGCAGGTGTCCGTCGATCTGGTTGAGCCTGGTCACCATCGCACGGCGCGTCATCGCGACCGTCCGCTCCCCACGCCGGCATCCATGGCCAGATACATCGCGAGGGCGGCCGCGCGGTTGGTGGTGCCGAATTTCTCGGCGATGCGCTTGAGATGGGATTTGACGGTGCCCTCGGAGATCTCCAGACAGCGCGCGATGTCGCGATTGGTGGCTCCGGTCGCCACGTAGGACATGACCTCCCGCTCACGCGGGGTCAGCTCGGCCGCGACGACGGGCGCGCTCGTCGGCTGGACATCCGGCTCGCACTCGCCTGCATCCGACACGACAGCGCCACCCGGTGCGGGCCGCGTCATGAGGTGATCCATTGTGGCGCAGAGTTTGTCGACCTCGACGCGCTGCTGCGAGACCTTCTCTGCCAGAACGGCCCGCTCGTACACCACGGCCAGGCATTCGGCGAATGCCTCGAGCAGATCGAACTGATCCATGACCGTGGTGCCGGGGGCTTCGGGGAAATCGGCGTGCAGCATCCCGATCACCGCGCCGCCGACGGTGATCGGTGCCGCGAGGTAGTCCAGCCGGGCCGACGCGGTCGGGCGGGACACGACGACGCCGTGTCGCCCGCGGATCAGGGCGGCCTCTGCCTCGGTTTCCTCGAACCGGACGGGCACGCCCACCGAGAACCCATGGAAGGACAGCGATGTCGCACCGCGGCCATGCAGATGCCGCGGCAGCCAATCGTGCTCGCGGACCGTGGAGACCATGACGCGGCTGAATCCGAAGTCCCGGCACAGCAGTGTCATGGCGGCCTTGATGGTCTCCCGCGACGAGGTGCCGCGCAACGAATCGACGGCGTGGCGAATGGCGGTCACGCGCCCGGCACCATGGGCCACCGCGCGACGGCTCAGCTCACGACGGAGCCGCTGGACGCCGGCCAACACGTCTTCGGTCGCGGTGCCGGCACTGCGCTGGCGTTCGAGGCGGCGGCGGAAGCGGTCGAGTTGCCGGTCCAGCTCGTGGTATGCGCCGGGATCGCGAAGATTGCGGCCTAGCGAGTGCAGGCGGTCCGCTCCCGTCGTCGTCGCAGCGTGCCCGGCGATGAGCGTGGCCATTCACTCCCCTGCCTCGAGGTCGAAAACGGGACTGGTGCCAACATGTTCCGCGGTGTGCGCGGCCAGACGGGTCGGACCCGCGGCAGCTCTGCCCAGCTGCGACCGATGCGCGTTCAACAACCGTTTGAAATGTTGCTACGCAGATTCTGCGTGGGCGACAGCTTTCGACCTATGTCCGCAACCGACGAAAAAACCAGCGTCGCCCGCTCTGCTCTGTCCTGACACGACAAATCTGTGAGTCAGCAAACCGCCGGAGCTACAGACCGGCTTAGAGATAAGCGGTCTGATTGACCAACCGGACCGCGGAACCGCCGTCGCCGAAGAACTCCGCGATGCTCAGCGACGCCAGATCCAGGTGCAGGCGGTACAGGATGCCGGGCCCCGCATCGAGCGCCTGCCGCAGGATCGTCTTGATCGGCGTGACATGCGAGACCACGAGTACCGTCGTCGCGCCGTGCTCGGCAATGATCCGGTTGCGGGCGCGGCGAATCCGGTGCGTCACCGTATCGAAGCTCTCCCCATCCGGCGGCGCGACGCTGGTGTCCCCCAGCCAGCTGCGGTGCAATTCCGGATCCCGTTCGGCCGCTTCGCGGAAGGTCAGGCCTTCCCAGGCACCGAAGTCGGTCTCGATCAGGTCGTCGTCGACGGTGACATCAAGGTCGAGCGCACTCGCCGCCGCCTTCGCGGTGTCCAGCGCCCGCTGCAACGGAGAGCTGATCACGGCCGAGATGCCCTCGATACCAGCGACATACGCCGCGGCCGCCGCGGCCTGCTCGCGCCCCAAATCGGTGAGCGGAGGGTTGCCCCGACCCGAGTAGCGGCGGTGCACCGACAGCTCGGTCTGCCCGTGGCGCAGCAGCAGGAACCGCGTCGGCGCCCCGACGGCACCGGTCCACCCGGGGGCCGCCGGTTGTGCCGCAGTGGCTTTCGGCTCCGGAACCACCACAGGCACCGGGGCCGCCACCGGCGCCGACGCCGCGGCGTCCATGGCCTCGTTGGCCAACCGGTCGGCGTGCGCGTTCTGCGCCCGCGGAATCCACGTGTAGCTCACCCGCCCGAACCGCCGGGCCAGCGCCACCGCCTCGCGGTTCAACGGGATCAGGTCCGGGTGCTTGACCTGCCAGCGGCCCGACATCTGCTCGACCACGAGCTTCGAATCCATCGACACCGCAACGTCGTCGGCGTCCAGTGCGGCCGCGGCCTCCAGCCCCGCGATCAGACCTCGGTACTCGGCGACGTTGTTGGTCGCCACGCCGATGGAGGCGCTGCTCTCGGCGAGCACCTCGGCCCGGTCGGCGGAAAACACCACGGCGCCATAGCCTGCGGGTCCCGGGTTGCCGCGCGACCCACCGTCGGCCTCGACCAGAACTCTCACAGACCGGTTTCTCCCGCACGGAAGTCCTTGACCCGCACCAGGATCGCCCCGCACTCGGGGCAGCGCAGCACGTCGTCGGGGGCGGCCGCCGAAACCCGGGACAGCTCACCACGATCCAGGTCGATGCGGCAGGCGCCGCAGCGGCTGCCCTGGAGCAGCCCCGCGCCGGGGCCGCCCAGCTTGCGCTGTTTCTCGTACATCTCGGCAAGTTCCGGGGACACCGAGTCCAGCAGCGCTTTGCGCCGGTCGGCAGCGACCTTGCGCGACTCGTCGATGGACACCAGCGCCTGGTCGCGCTCGACCTGCGCCGAGGTCAGATCCCCCTGCAACGCGTCGATCAGGGCCAGTTCCTCGTTCCGCTCACCCTGCAGCTCTTCCCGACGCTCCATGATCTCCAGCTGCTGCTCCTCGAGAGCGGCCTGCCGGCGCTGCAGCGTCTCGAGCTCGTGCTGCAGTTCGGCCACCTGCTTGGCGCCGACCGAACCACTGTCCATCAGCTTCTGGTCACGGGCCTCACGCTGACGCACGGCGTCGATCTCGGACTCGAACTTGGCGATCTGCGCGTCCAAATCCTCGACAGCGATGCTCAGCGCCGCCAACCGATCGTTGGCCTCGCGGTGCTCTGCCTGCACGGCGTCGAAGCGCTGCTGCTCGACCAGGTGCGTCGACCGGTGCGTCAGGCGGGTCAGCGCGGCGTCCACTTCGGCCACCTCGAGCAACAAACGTTGTTGCGACACTTCAGCTTTCATCTTCACGTCTCTCAGCAGGTTATCTCGACGTTCCAGGGGTCGGTACGGATCTGGCTGACCCGCACCGGCAACGCATCACCGAATTGTGCACGCAAGACCCCGGCGGCCTGCTCGCACCACGGAAATTCACTCGCCCAATGCGCTACATCGACCAGCGCCACGTCCGATGCGCGGCGGTGCTCGTCGGCGGGATGATGGCGCAGATCGGACGTCACGTAGACATCGACTCCCGACCTCGTCACCGCGCCCAGCAGCGAGTCGCCGGCGCCCCCGCAGACCGCGACGCGTGACACCAGGGCGTCCGGATCGCCCGCTGCCCGTACCCCCCACGATGTGGTGGGCAGGCCGCGCGCGACGCGGGACGCGAAGGCCGACAACGGTTCCGGCTCCGGCAACGAGCAGATGCGCCCGATCCCGACGTCCGACGGCAGCGGCGCCAGCGTGAGCACGTCGAACGCCGGTTCCTCATAGGGGTGCGCCGCGCGCATCGCCGTCAGCACCGCCCGCCGCAGCCGGGACGGCGCGATCACCTCGACGCGGTCCTCGGCGACCTGCTCGATGGCGCCGACCATGCCGATGGTCGGTGTCGCGCCCTCGTGCGGCAGGAACTGGCCTACGCCCATGGTCGCCCAGCTGCAGTGCGAGTAGTCGCCGATCTGGCCGCCACCGGCGGCGAACATCGCGTCCCGCACCGCGTCGGCGTTCACGTGCGGCACGAACACGACCCATTTGTCCAGGTCAGCGCGCGCCTCGGCGGGGTCGAGCACACCCTCGACCTGCAGGCCCAGTGCCTCGGCGAGGGCGTCCGACACCCCGGGCGCGGCCGCATCGGCATTGGTGTGCGCGCTGAACAGCGCCGCGCCGCGGCGGATCAGCGAGTGGATCAGGGCGCCCTTGCCGGTGTCGGCGGCCACGGTGTCGACGCCGCGCAGCAGCAGCGGATGGTGCGCCAGCAGCAGTCCGCCCTCGGGCACCGACGCGGCGACGGCCGCGGTGGCGTCGACCGCGACGGTCACCGACTCCACGGCCTCGGACGGGTCACCGCACACCAGGCCCACGGAGTCCCAGCTGTGCGCGAGCGCCGGCGGGTAGGCGCGGTCCAGCGCGGCGATGACGTCACGCAGCGGCACACTCACCAGGGCACCTCCTGTAGGGCTTCGACGAGGACCGGCCATTCCGGGCGGACCGCGGCGCGCAGGTAGCCGCCGGGCAGGCCGACGAACGTGTCGCAGCGGCGCACCGCAATCCCCTTCTCCGCCAGGTGCTTCCGGGCCAGCTCGGCGTCCGGCACCGAGAACAACACGAAGGGTGCGGCACCGTCGGCCACCGCGAAACCCGCCGCCGTCAGACCCGCCGCCATCTCGGCCCGCAGGTCGGCCAACCGGCGCGCCCCGGCCTCGGCCTCGGCGACCGCGGCCGGCGTGCTGCACCCCGTCAACGCCTCCAACTGCAGCGTGCCCAGCGGCCAGTGCGGCCGCTGCGCCGTCAGCCGCGCCAGCACCTCGGGCGCGCCCAGCGCGTAGCCGACCCGCAGCCCGGCCAGCGACCACGTCTTGGTCAGGCTGCGCAGCACCACGACGTCGGGCAGCGACCGCCCGGCCAGCGACTCCGGTTCACCGGGCACCGCGTCGGCGAAGGCCTCGTCGACGACGACGATGCGACCGGGTGCCCGCAGCGCCAGAATCTCGTCGCGGCGGTGCAGGACGCCGGTCGGATTGGTGGGATTGCCCACAACCACGAGGTCCGCGTCCGCCGGCACCGCCGCGCCGGACAGCCGGAACGGCGCGTCCAGCACCACGTGCGCGACGGGCACGCCGGCGGCGTCGAAGACGGCTTGCGGCTCGGTGAACGACGGCGCGATGAGCGCCGCCAGGCTGGGCTGCAGCAACGGGAGCAGCGCAAAACCCTCGGCGCCGCCCGCCAGCAGCGCCACTTCGTCGAGGTCACGGCCGTGCCGGGCCGCCACGGCCGCTTGGGCTGCAGCCACGTCGGCGGAGGCCGGATAACTGCCCAGTTCGGCCAGCCGGGCCGCGAGGCGGTCGGCCAGCCACTGCGGCGGACCGGCGCCGCGGACGTTCACCGCGAAGTCGAGCATGCCGGGCGCCACCGCCTGATCGCCGTGATAGCGCGCCCCGAGTTCCACAGGTAGACCCTAATGCGCGGCGCAGGCGGCCAGACACATCAGGGACAATGACACCGTGACCCCGCAGTTGGTGCTATTCGACCTCGACGGGACGCTGACCGACTCCGCCGAGGGCATCGTCGCCAGCTTCCGTCATGCGCTCGGCGCTGTCGGCGCCGACATCCCCGACGGTGACCTCGTGGAACGGATCGTCGGCCCGCCGATGCACGTGACGCTGGGCTCGCTGGGCCTCGGCGAGAAGGCCGCCGACGCCATCGCCGCCTACCGCGCCGACTACACCACCCGCGGCTGGTCCATGAACCGCATGTTCGACGGCATCGAGGATCTCCTGGCGGACCTGCGGGCCGCGGGAGTGCGCCTGGCCGTCGCGACGTCGAAGGCCGAACCGACCGCCCGGCGCATCGTCGAGCACTTCGGTATCCACGAGCACTTCGAGGTCGTCGCCGGCGCCAGCGTGGACGGCACCCGGTCAGCCAAGGCCGATGTCGTCGCCCATGCCCTCGCCCAGCTGGCCCCGGTACCCGAACAGGTGCTGATGGTCGGCGACCGGTCGCACGACGTGCATGGCGCCGCGCACCACGGCATCGACACCGTCGTCGTCGACTGGGGTTACGGCGCAACCGATTTCGCCGACGATTCGACGGTCCGGCGGGTCGCCACCGTCGCCGAGCTACGGGAGGTGCTGGGTGTCTGACCCCGTGCACGTGACGTTCATCTGTTCGGGCAACATCTGCCGGTCGCCGATGGCCGAGAAGATGTTCGCCCACCAGATCAACGAGCGCGGGCTGGCCGACCTGGTCCGGGTGACCAGCGCCGGCACCGGCGGCTGGCACGCGGGTGACCCGGCCGACAGCCGCGCCGAGCGGGTGCTGCGCGCGCACGGCTACCCCACCGCGCACGCCGCCGCGGCGATCGACGACGACCATCTCGCCGCCGACATGATCGTTCCCATGGGCCGCAACCACACCCGCATCCTGAGCGACCTGGGCGCCGACCCGGACCGGGTCCGGATGATGCGCTCGTTCGACCCGCGTTCGGGCGCCCACGCCCTGGACGTCGAAGACCCGTACTACGGCGGCATCGACGATTTCGAGGAGACCTTCGCGGTCATCGAGGCCGCGCTGCCGGGCCTGCACGACTGGGTCGACAAGCAGCTGGCGGAGCGAGGCGACTGATGCGCCGGCTCGGGTTCCTGCTCCGGCCGCAGTGGCTGGCGCTGTTCGTCGTGGTGATCGCGTTCGCCTACCTGTGCTTCACGGTTCTCGCGCCGTGGCAGCTGGGCAAGAACACCCGCACCTCGCGGGAGAACAACCAGATCGCGTCGTCGCTGAACACCGAACCCGCGCCCCTGATCTCGGTCCTGCCGCACCAGGATTCGTCGGCCCCGGACGCGCAGTGGCGACGGCTCACGGCGACGGGCCACTACCGCCCCGAGGCGCAGGTGCTGGTCCGGCTGCGGACCGACGACGGCGACCCGTCGTACGAAGTGCTGACCCCGTTCGCGGTCGACGGTGGCCCGACCGTGCTGGTGAACCGCGGCTACGTCAAGCAGGGCGACGGGCCGGGCGTGCCGCCGTTCGCCGCGCCGCCGACGGGCACGGTCACGATCACCGGGCGCCTACGCGACGCCGAGCCGGTCATGTCGGGCAAGGAACCGTTCAAGCAGGACGGCATCCAGCAGGTCTATTCGATCGCCCCGACGCAGATCTCGCAGCTGACCGGGGTGCCGCTGACGGCGGAGTACCTGCAGCTCGTCGACGGCCAGCCGGGCGGTCTCGGGGTCATCGCGCTCCCCCATCTGGATGCCGGCCCGTTCCTGTCGTACGGCATCCAGTGGATCGCGTTCGGCATCGTCGCACCCATCGGGCTCGGCTACTTCGTGATGGCCGAAATCCGGCAGCGCCGGCTGGAGAAGGCCCAATCCGGCTCGGCCACCGACACTTCCGGCGGGCCCGACCCCGAGGAACCGGCCACGCCACTCACCGCCGAGGAGAAGACCGAGCAGAAGCTCGCCGACCGCTACGGCCGGCGCCGCTGAGCCCGACGGCCACGACCGTCGCCAGCGCCTGTACCCGGCGGGTCAGCCGTACCGCGTGACGCAGATCGGCGGGCACCGGCGCGGGCCCGGCACCGAGGGTCGGCCGCATCTCCAGCCGGTGCGCGTACTGCGTCGCTCCCCCGAGCCGCACGCCCAGTGCGCCGGCGAAGGACGCTTCCGCCACCCCGGCATTGGGGCTCGGGTGCTTGTGCGCGTCGGCGCGCCACGCCCGCCACGCCGCGGCGGGCCGGCGCGACGCCGCCATGACGCACAGCCCCGTCACGCGGGCCGGCAGGTAGTTGAGGACATCGTCGAATCGGGCTGCCGCCCAACCGAACCGGGTGTAGCGCGAGTTGAGGTGGCCGATCATGGCATCGAGGGTGTTGGCGCCGCGGTACACCAGCAGGCCCGGCACCCCGGCGACCGCACCCCACAGGATAGGTGCCACCTGCGCGTCGGAGGTGTTCTCCGCGACCGACTCCAGCGCGGCCCGGGCCAGCCCGTCGGCGTCGAGCGCCGACGGATCACGCCCGCACAGAGACGGCAGTAGCTCGCGCGCCGCAGCCACGTCACCGCGCTCGAGCCGCGCCGCCATGTCGGCGCCGGTCCGGGCCAGCGACGTCCCGCCCAGCACGGTGTAGGTCGCCGCGGCGGTCACCAGCGTCTTCGCCACCGGACCCCGCGCGACGCGTTCCAGGCCCAGACCCAGTGCGCCCAGCCCGACCAGCAGCGCCGCGGTGTGGGCGGCCCCCGCCAGTCGGTTGTCGCTGTATGTACGCCGTTCCAGGGCGGCGGCCGTCGTCCCGAACAGCGCTACCGGATGGCCGCGGCGGGGGTCGGCCCAGCACACGTCGGCCAGGTAGCCGAGCGCCAGACCGGCCGCCCGCGGGGCGCTTCTGTCAAACACGCCGGGCAGCGTCTCACAGGGTGTTTACTCGGCACCATGCGGCTCGGTCCACCTCGGCATCCGAAGCGGGTTGTCGACCTCATCAACCCCGCGGCGGCACTGGCGCCGGCGGCCAACGTCATCATGCAACTGGCCCTGCCCGGCGTGGGTTACGGCGTGCTGGAGAGTCCCGTCGACAGCGGCAACGTCTACAAGCACCCGTTCAAACGCGCCCGCACCACCGGCACCTATCTCGCGGCCGCGGTGTACGGCACCGACGACGACCGCGCGCTGATCCGCCGCGAAGTCGACCGGGTGCACGCGCTGGTGCGGTCGACGGCGTCGAGCCCCGTGAAATACACCGCGTTCGATCCGAAGCTGCAGCTGTGGGTGGCGTCGTGCCTCTACCGCTATTACATCGACCAGCACGAGTTCCTCTACGGCCCGCTGAGCCCCGCGGCCGCGGCCGCGGACGCCATCTATCAGGACGCCCGCACCCTCGGCACCACGCTGCAGGTGCGCGAGGGCATGTGGCCGGCCGACCGCGTCGCCTTCGACGAGTACTGGAAACGCACGCTCGACGAGCTGCAGATCGACGAGCCCGTCCGCCAACACCTGCACGGCGTGGCGGCCCTGGCGTTCCTGCCCACCCCACTGCGGCAGCTGGCCGGTCCCTTCAACCTGTTCGCGACGACGGGCTTCCTGCCCGCCGAGTTCCGCACCCACATGAAGCTGGCGTGGACACCCACCCAGCAGCGCTGGTTCGACCGGCTGCTGACGGCGGTGCGGCTGGCCGACCGGGTGATCCCGCGCGACGTCTGGCTGCTGGGCTACCGGCTGTACCTGTGGGACATGCGGTCGCGCGCCCGGCGCGGAAAACCAGTGGTATGAAACAACATTCACGATCAGGAGGCATCTCATGGCATTTGCGGCCCTTAACCATGTCGCGGTCACCGTCAGCGACATGGCGGTCAGCGGCCCCTGGTACCGCAACCTGATCGGCGAGGATCCGGTGCTCGACGAACACACCGACGCCGGCTACCGACACCTGGTGTGGGCACTGCCCGGCGGCACGTTGTTCGGCATCCATCAGCACGACCGCGCCATCGAACCGGGCCAGTTCAGCGAGTTCCGGGCCGGCCTCGACCACGTCGGCTTCGGCTGCGCCTCCCGGGGCGAGCTCGTCGACTGGGCCGCCAAACTCGAGGCGCTGGGCATCACCCACGGCGGCGTGGTCGACGCGCCCTACGGCTCCGGCCTGAGCTTCCGCGACCCCGACGGCATCGCCCTGGAGTTCTTCGCGCCGCCGGAGTGACCGTCAGCGGTGCCCGCCGCCACACGCCCCGTTCACGGCCGGCCGCACCATCGCGAATGTCGCCTGGAGGGCGCCGTTGCCGTCCTTGGTGCCGCGCGCGCCCAGACACATCCCGGCCGCGATCACCTTCGCGTCCGCGGCGGCACTCTTGGTGTAGCGGGTATCGGGCGTCACCGTGACGGTGACCTGCGCGTTGTCGGCGTCGGTGACCATGATCGTGCTGCCGTTCACCGACGCGACCGTGCCGTTGATCCCGTGCTCGCGCTTGCCGCCCTTCTGACCACATTGTGCGTTGCCGCCTTGGCCGACGAGGACGTTGGCGGCGGTGACCGCGGAACCGGTGTCGGCGCCCTTGACCGGGCGGACCGCGACGCACTCGCCGGCCGTGACGTCGGTCAGCTGACCGGGGCCGAGCTGCGTGATGCGGGTCGAGGGCGTGATGTCCACGGTCCCCGGTCCGTCTTTCCCGGTGATCGACACGGTGCCGCCCGAGACCGAGTTGACCAGACCCGACAGCCGGTCTTTGCCGCCCGGACCTTGGGGCGCCGGACTGGTGGACGACGGCGATGAGCTGCCCGCGGCGGTCGAGCCGGCCGACGGGGTGCTCGATGATCCGCATGCCGCCAGGGACAGCGCAGCGAATCCGGCGAGGGTGACGACGCCGCAGCGCCGGGAACGGGATGTTGTGGACATGAGCCCACAGTGACCGGCCCAGCCATGAATCAGCTCAGATCTTGATATGAAGACGCTGGGCGCGACGGTCAGCTGAGGAATGCCGCCAACGCCACGAGTGTGTCGTCGGGGCGCTCTTCCGCCAGGAAGTGGCCGGCGTCGATGCCCTGGCCGCGCACATCGCTCGCGTACTGCTGCCACACCTCGAGCGGACGGTAGAGCTGCCCGACGACGCCGCGCGTCCCCCACAGGATCAGCAACGGGCACTCGACCTTCCGGCCCGCGTCGGCGGCGTCGTGCACCAGATCGATGCTCGCCGCGGCGCGGTAGTCCTCGCACATCGCATGGATGGCGTCCGGGGTGGCGAAGCAGCGCTCGTACTCGGCCATGGCCGCGGGGTCGTAGCAGTCCGTGCCGCCGAAGGCTCCGAGAAAGGCCTTGAGCAACAGCGTGGCGTTCGACTCCATCATCAGTTCGGGCAGCGGCGCCGGCTGGATGAAGAAGAACCAGTGGAAGTAGGCGGTGGCCAGGGCCCGGTCCGTGTGGTCGTAGACGTACTTGGTGGGCAGGATGTCGAGCAGCGCGGCCCGGGTGACGGCCTCGGGATGGTCGAGCAACATCCGGTGCGTCACGCGCGCACCGCGGTCGTGCGCGACCACGCTGAACTCGCCCAGGCCCAACTGGTTCATGACCGCGACCTGATCGGCGGCCATCGTCCGGAAGCTGTAGTCGGCGTGGTCGCCACCGCCGGGTGGTTTCGAGCTGTCGCCGTAGCCGCGCAGGTCCGTCGCGACGACGGTGAACCGCTCGGCCAGTCGCGGCGCGAGACGGTGCCACATGACGTGGGACTGCGGTGCGCCGTGGAGCAACAGCAGCGGCGGGCCGGCGCCGCCGATGACGGCCTGAATCTCGACGCCGTTGACGGCCAACCGTTCGTCGGTGAACCCCGGGAAGAGGCCCATCAGTCGAAGACGTCCGGCTGGCTCGCGACGACCTGCTCCCACAGCGGCCGGAACTGGAACCAGGCGACCAGGTCGCTGCCGATCTGGCTGTGCACCAGTTTGGCGGTGTCGTGGTCGATGACGGTGGGTGTGCCCGCAGCCATCGCGAGCAGTTGCGCCTGACACGACCGCTCCATGGTGACGAACCACCACGCAGCCGCCGAAACTGACGTGCCGACCGTGATCAGGCCGTGGTTACGCAGGATCGCCGCCTTGTGGTCACCGATCGCGGCGGCGATGTTCTTGCCCTCTTCCTCCGCGAGAACCACACCGCGGTAGTCGAGGTACAGCCCCTGGTCTTCATAGAAGGGGCAGGCATCCTGCGTGAGCGGCTCGAGCGGGATGCCGAGCGCCGAGAACGCCTTGCCGTACAGCGAGTGAGTATGTGCGGCGGCGACGGCGTCGGGCCGGGCGTTGTGCACCTGCGCATGGATCGTGAACGCCGCCGCGTTGACCGGCCGCGTACCGTGCACGACGCGACCCTGATGGTCGACGCAGATCAGGTCACTGACACGAATCTGGTTGAAGCTCATGCCAAACGGATTGACCCAGAACAGTTCCGGGTGCTCCGGGTCGCGAGCGGTCATGTGCCCGGCGACACCTTCGGAGAACCCGAACTTGCCGAACACCCGGAACGCGACGGCGAGGTCGCGCTTGCGCTGCTCGCGTTCCTCTTCGACCGACAGACCCATGGGCGGCAGTGGCAGATCGCAGGGGTCGGGCAAGGGGCCCAGTGCGCGTTCCAACAATTCCCGCATGTCGTCGCCGATCGTGCTCACGTCCACCGCCAGGCCCTTCCGCCGATCCCCGAGCACAGCATCACACGTCATGCCTGCCGACGAAAGACGAGATTTGCCGGCGAGTGCCACGGCGAACTCGATCGGTACGGCCGCCGGACCACACCTGCGGCAGCAACCCGTCCGATACTGTCGCGTGAACATTGAATAGCGTTGCATGGCAATGCCTTTGACGAATACGACCAAACCTGCCCGCGACCGACACTGCAGAGTTATCGTCGGTACGTAGTCATGTGAGCCAGGACGCGGGGGTGCGTTCGTTCCTCAGCACGTGTTGGATGCCGAATCGGCCCTCGCGTCAGTTTGTTGCGTCAGCACAACCCGAGGAGCTGCCATGAGCACAGCGGCCGAGCGCGCAGCCCAATTGGGCTTGGTGTCCCGACTGAAATCGTCCTACCCGGAACTTCCCGACGCCCCGTACCCCGACATGCTGGACGCGGCCCGGATCCAGGCGTATCTGAAGCCGGTGCACGACGTGGGCGGTGAGCCCGATGCGCCCATGGAGTACGTCAACAAGCAGTACGAACTGTGGGAACACATGACGTACGTGATCTGCGAGGTGCTGGCCTGGCGCGGCATCTGGCTGTCGGAGGAGCGCCGCCGGATCGGCAACGTCGACGTCGGCCGCGCGGAGTACCTGGGCCTCCCGTATTACGGCCGCTGGCTGCTGTCGGTCGCCCGGGTGCTGATCGAGAAACACCACATCAGCCTCGGCGAGCTCATGGAGCGCATGGCCGAGGTCAAGGCGCGCTACGAGGGCGGGCTCGACGGCAAGACGCTCGAGGCGACGCCCCGGTCCGAAGGCGACGGCGCGAACGTCAAGCGCAACAAGCACCACATCGAAGCCGTCGGCATCGGTGATCCGCAGATCTACGCCGGTAAGGCCGGCAACCCGAAGTTCAAGGTCGGCGACGCTGTGCGGGTGCGGGAGTTGCCGGTGATCTTCTACACCCGCACCCCGGAGTACGTGCGCGGCGCGACCGGCAAGATCGCCGTGCTGGCCTACGAAAGTCCGGCGCCCGAGGACGAGACCTGGGACATCCCCGAGGCGCCGCCCGAGTGGTTCTACGTCGTCGAGTTCAACCAGTCCGAGCTGTGGCACGACTACACCGGCACGTCGCAGGACACCCTGCGCACCGAAATCCCCGAACGCTGGCTGGAAGCAGCCACCTAGCTCGAATCACCTCAGCCAGAAAGGATTTGCATGTCGGATCACCATCACGATCATGACCACGACCACGCCCGCACCGTGAAGCCCATGGTCGACGAGATCACCGACTTCGAGGTCCTCGAGATCGCCCTGCGCGAATTGTGCATCGAAAAGGGCATTTTCACCGCCGAGGAGCATCGACGGTTCACCGAGTTCGCCGAACAGATCGGCCCCACCCCGGCAGCCCGGCTCGTCGCACGCGCGTGGCTCGATCCCGAGTTCAAGGAACTGGCCGTCAACGATTCGCTGGCCGCCAGCAAGGCCGTCGGCGTCGACTGGCTGGAGCCGACGGGCTTCGGGACCCCGAGCGATTTCGTCGCGTTCCAGATTCTCGCGGATACGCCAACGGTGCATCACGTCATCGTCTGCGCGTTGTGCTCGTGCTATCCGCGGCCGATCCTCGGGAACTCCCCCGAGTGGTACCGCACGCCCAATTACCGTCGGCGCCTGGTCCGTTGGCCGCGTCAGGTGCTGGCCGAGTTCGGGCTCTATCTGCCCGACGACATCGAAGTCCGGGTAGAGGACTCCAACCAGAAGCACCGGTTCATGGTGATGCCGATGCGCCCCGAGGGCACCGACGGGTGGACCGAAGATCAACTCGCCGAGATCATCACGCGCGACTGCCTGATCGGCGTGGCACTCCCCAAGCCGGGCGTGACCACCAATGCGATCGTGACGACGCGCCCGGCCATGCACCCGGGGACGGCCGGATGAGTGAGATCGCGCCGCTGCGGGACATCGTGGCCCGCGACCAGGTGTGGTCGCGCATGGCCGCCAAGTGGGGCGTCGAAAACCCTGTTCCCCCATGGAAAACCAGCCTCGACGGCCTGTGTGACGCACTGGACCATTCGGCCTGCGATACCGGGGTGCTCAACTTCAAGGACCGCCGCGACGAGGAGGACGCCCTCTCGGCCAGCGTGTATGCGAGCCTGCCGTACCCCGAGAGCCAGCTGGTTTCACTCGCACATTCACTGGTCGCGCGCGGTGTCATCAGCGAAGCCGAGTTGCAGGAACGACTCGCCAGCGTGCGGGCCAGGCTGGAGGCCTGACCGGCGGCTGATCACCGCCACAGCTTCGGCACGAGCATCGGCACCCGGTCGCGATACGTGCGGTACTGATCGCCCAGCGCGGCCGTCAGGTCGCGCTCCTCGAGCTGGATCGCCACCAGGATGTACGCGGTCGTGGTGAGCGAGAACAGCAGATGCCCGGCCGTCATGGTCGGCGTGGCCCAGAACGCGATGACGAATCCGAGCATCAGCGGGTGCCGCACCAGACGGTAGAGCAGCACCGTGCGGAAGCCCTTGTCCACATGGGCTTTCGACTGCCACGCGAGCACCACCTGACGGACGCCGAAGAGCTCGAAATGGTCGATCATGAACGTCGACGCAAGCACCGTCATCCAGCCCACGGTCGCCAGTGCGTAGAGCGCCACGGCAGCCGGCTCGGAATCCACCCGCCACACCACCGCGTCGATCGAGCGCCACTGCCAGAACACCAGGGCGAGCGTCGCCGAGGCGAACAGCACGTAGGTGCTCCGCTCGATGGCGACCGGCACGAGACGGGTCCACCACCGTTTGAAAGCCGGCCGGGCCATCACGCTGTGCTGGACCGCGAAAACGCTCAACAAGCCGAGGTCGATGATCACCGCTTGTCCGACCGGCGCGTGGATTGCGCGGTCGACGGTGCGCGGCACGATGACATCGGCGACGAACCACATGGCGTACAGGAACACACCGAGAAACAACGCGTAGCTCACCGCGCCGTAGGCCAGCGCGGCCGCGCGGACTCCCGGTCGATCGTCGGGCCGGTGGGTGGGGTGACGGAGCACCGGACGACTGGTGATCTTCGGTCCGGCAACAACATCCGGCGGCGGGGTCGAGCTCATGGGAGTTCCTCTCGGGTAGTGCGGTTTGGTAGTCACCCGACGATGCGTCCCCGCTCTGCACCAAACGTTGCACCGCTATGAAATGCCGAGGTCAACGCGGTCGCCGACAGGCACGCCCACCTCGTGCGGCGCCGCCTCCGCCGTCGGCGCATGCCGGCCACCTGCGCCTTTCACGACTTCTTCAGCAGCGGGCAACGCCACGCGCGCACCATCAGTCCGACAACGACCACTGCCGAAGGAGAGCAGCAATGAACGGAATCATCCACCTGGGCGGCGTGGCCGCCGTCGCCACGATCGTCGGCCTCGGCACCGGCACCGCCGTAGCGGCGCCCGCGCAGACCGACGGCGCCATGCTCTACATCTGCCAGGACGTCGGGAACCCCAGCAGCTACCGGATCACGGTCAAGGGCGCCTATCCGATGCAGCAGCCCGACGCGGCCGGCTACCTGATCCACATGAACGACGGCAATCATCCCGGTGGCTCCGGTCCCGGCGGGCTGCGCGTTCAGCTCAAGGCCGACAATCCCGGCAACAACTCCGATTACGACATCGGCTACGGCT
This sequence comes from Mycobacterium toneyamaense, assembly GCF_055384815.1. Taxonomy (NCBI): domain Bacteria; kingdom Bacillati; phylum Actinomycetota; class Actinomycetes; order Mycobacteriales; family Mycobacteriaceae; genus Mycobacterium; species Mycobacterium toneyamaense. The sequence goes on along the minus strand of NZ_AP040333.1, from coordinate 1,985,153 downwards.
TCTACCCCACGACCCAGACCACCAGCGAGGGCTATCTGCAGGCGGGTCCCGGTGGTCTGGAGTATCGACGCGAAATGGTCGTTCCCCGACCGAATTTCAACGAGGACTACCGACAGCCCGGGTCAGACGACGACGTCGACGAGGTCTACGCCGTCGCGACGTTCCGCGACGGCGGCGGGGGTGAACGGCGTGCCGTGACGCAGGTGATCACGCGCAATTTCGAGGTGCCCGGCATCTGCGACGGCTGCTGCCACTGAGACACGAGGAACACGACAATGAACAACAACTCATGGCCGGTGAAACTCGCCGCAGCCGTTCTCGCGCTGACCGCCGTTGCCACCGCACCCGCGGTCGCAGCTCCCAAGCCCAGCGGCGCAACGCTTTTCCTCTGCCCCGATTTCGGGAAGCCGGGCTATTACCGGGTGACCATCCGCGGCGTCTTCCCGATGACGCAGGCCGACGCCGAGGGCTACCTCATCCACATCGACGACAATCCGGCCAAGCCGGGCCACATGAAATATTACCTCCAGGACGACGACGGCCATGGCCACGAAGGAGACAGCAGCATCGCCTACCTTCAAGTGCCGCATCGGCATTCGGATGCGGGTGGATTCCTCCGAGCCGGCCCTGGCGGATTGGAGTATCAGCGCGAGCTGTCGGTGCGCACCTACGACCTCGATGCCGACGGCACCAAGTGGTACGACCCCGACCGGGTCACCGGCGAAGACCTCGACGAGATCTATGCCGCGGCAACATTCATCGACGCCGACGGTGGTGCGCGGACGCAGATCAGCCAGCAGATCACCAAGGACTTCACCGCGCCCGGCATCTGCGACGGGTGCTGTTCCTAGGCTGCCGGTGGTGTGGGTGGTGGTTCGAAGGGTTGGTACCACCACCATTGGGCGCGTTCACCGGTCGGCCCGGGGCACGGCGGAACCTCAGGGCGGGCTGTGGTGGGTGGCCGCGCAAGGGATCCACCGTCGAGTTGTCGGCCCGCGGCGTCGGTGACGACCAGCCGATCAGCGGGTCCGGTGATCGTGATGACCCGCTGGTGATGCAGCCGGTGGTGATACGGGCACACCAACACCAGGTTGTGCAGTTCCGTGGCACCGCCGTTCTCCCAATGAATGATGTGGTGGGCGTGCAGGCCCCGGGTCGCCCCGCAACCCGGTACCCGGCAGCAGCGGTCGCGGTGTTCCAGCGCGCGGCGCAGCCGCCGGCTGATGGTGCGGGTGCTGCGCCCGGCGCCAATCGGCTGACCACGCCGCTCCAACCACACCTCGCAGGTGGCATCGCACAACAACAGCCGGCGTTCGTCGTCGGTGAGCAGCAACCCCAGATGCAAGGCGGCCGTGCGCTGTTCGAGGTCAAAGTGCACCACCACGGCGGTGTGCTGCCCATGCGGACGACGTTCCACGTCGGCGTCCCAGCCGGATTCGATCAGGCTCATGAACGCATCCACCTGGTTCGGGAACGGCGGCACCACATCCCACACCGGGTCACCGGTTTCTGAATTCTCGTGGTCGCGTTTCCAGTCCGCCACCAACGCATCCTGATGCGACGCCACCGCGGCATCGAACTTCACCGCCTCCAACTTCGGCAGCCGGATCTTGTACGTGGCCGACCCGTCCTCATGGCTGGTCTTGCGGATCGACCGCTCCGGCTCCGGCGCCGACTCCGGCTCGGGGCGCGGCTCCAACTTCACCGCAGTCCGCAACTGGGTGACCGTGGCGCTCTCGGCGAACTGGGCGTAATGCTCATCCGAACCGTCGGCGGCATGCTCGGCGACCACCCCAACCTGATCCAACGACAACCGGCCCGCACGCATCGCCTCAGCGCAGCGCGGGAACTCCTCCAGCCGGTGCGCCACCGCCACCATCACTTCCGCATTACGCGGCGACACCCCGGTTTTCCACGCCATCAACGACGCCATCGACCGGGCACCCGTCGCGCCCCACAGCCCGCCACGATCGATCTCGGCGGCAATCTCCACCAGCCGCGCGTCGATCGCATTGCGCTGACCGGTCAGCTCACCGATCTCGGCGAAGAACGCATCCATACGCTCACACGGCGACGACTCAACATCGAAAGCCGCTGCGCTGCTGGACATAACACCATCAAAGCAGAAGGGTCCGACAAATTGTGGATGTCTCACATGAAGCGGCGCAACGCCGTTCGCGCGTAGTCGACGATTTCCGTACCCGTCAGCACAACGCCCTCGACGCCGTCCAACTGCGCCACCTCGGCGGCGTTGAGCGGTGGTCGCCGGCCTGCCGCGACGGCAGCCCCGTGCAGCGCCGCGGCTTCTACGGTGGCGCCCGCCTGCAGCAGGAACCGCGCCATGCGTCCCAGGTTGTCCCACTGCAAAGGAATGACTTTGGACGGTCCGGCGATCACGAACATCTCGAGTGTCACGTGGTGGCCCCGCGCTGCCGCGCGCCGGTCACCGCGGGCGGCGTGAATGGTCGCCGACTCCATTTCGGCCATGGCGATGAGCCAGGTGTTCTCCACGGCGGAGGCCAACTCGTGGGCGTCGCTGATGATCGGCAACGCATCGTCCGGCCGGCTGACGGCAAGCGCCCGCGCCAGCGCGCAGCGCGCCAACGCCCGTCCCGTGGGGTTCCCGACGCTGTCCGCGATCCGCACCGCTTCCCGCGCGGCCGGCAACGCCGCGTCGTTGGTCTCCATCGCCTGGTATCCGAGGGAGATCCGCTCCGCCGCCAGCAGCCTCCGCAGTGGATCGGTGCCTTCGCCCGACCGGAAGAACAGGTCCTCGAAATATGCTGTGCTGGTCGACAAGTCGCCGTCATTCATCACCACGTCGGCGAGCACATCGGCCGGGTACGCGAGAAAGGACACACCCGCGGCCGGCTCGCGGCCTTCGGCCAAGGCGATGATCGTCCGCGCGTGTGCGAACTCCCCGAGTACCTGGTAGCCGCGCGCGACGGTGCCGACCGCGGCCGGAAACAACGGATGTTGGCGGTCGGCGGCCTGGATCGCCCGCTCCACCCAGTCCATGGGGTCATAACCCACCCGAAGATGGATCTCCGGCAGCGACGTGGCCAGCCGCAGCGCCAGGTCGATGTCGTGCCTCGCCATCGCGAACTCGAATGCCGTCCGCAGATTGTCGAAATCCGGTGCGACAAAAGTTGTTCCGGCCTTGGGCAGTACCCGCTGCACCCAGGCCGCTTCGTCACGGCCGCGCATTCCCGCCGACGCGCGCTCGGCGAGTTCGACGAAGTACGTCGCGTGGCGCGACGCCACCGCGTCGGCGGTCCCGTTGTCCTGCAGGCGTTCCCGCCCGTACGCGCGCAATGTCTCCAGGACGTCGTAGCGGGTGCCGGTCGGGCCGGTGCGCACCATGACCATCGACTTGTCGACCAGGCCCATGAGCATGTCCAACACGTCGTCGTCGGTGGTGCCGGCATCGGCGCACACACCGTGAACCGCGTCGAGATCGAACCCGCCCGCGAACACCGACAATCGCGCGAACAACTGTTGTTCGGTTTCGGAGAGCAATCGGTAGGACCAGTCGATTGTCGCGGTGACGCTCTGCTGCCGCGGGTGCGCGCCGCGCTTACCGCCGCTGAGCAGGCGTAACCGGTCCAGTCGGCGGGCGACGTCCCCACTCGACATCGCCCGCATCCGGGCGGCGGCCAGCTCGATGGCCAACGGCACGCCGTCGAGCCGCCGGCAGATTTCCGCCACTGCGCCCACCGGCTCGCGATCGGGATCGAAGTCGGGCCGGCTGGCCCTGGCCCGATCGACGAACAGCACGGCGGCGTCGTCCTCCGACAACGGATGCACCGGCACGAGGCGTTCGGCTTCCACCCCGAGGGATTCTCGGCTCGTTGCCAATACCCGCACGCCGGGACACTCGTAGGTGATCCGGTCGATCAGGGCGGCCGCGTTGGCGAGGACGTGCTCGCAGTTGTCGATGACCAGCAGCAGTGCCAGCGGACGCAGATGATCGATCACGGCATCATCGACGTCCTGGCCGTACCCGGCCTGCACCCGCAGCGCGGCAGCGACGGCGCGGCCGATGGCCGAGCCGTCACTCAGCGGCGCCAACTCGCAAACCCACACGCCGTCAACGAAATTGCTCTCTTCGCGCGCCGCCGTTTCGAGGGCAAGCCGGGTCTTGCCGACGCCGCCGACTCCCGTGAGGGTGACGACCGGCCCGTCGCCGAACGCGGACAGCACGCGCCGCACGTCGTCGTCGCGACCGACGAGCCGGGTTGCCGTCGAGGATCTGTTGCTGGACGGCCTGCAGGGCGGCACTGGGGTCGACACCCAATTCCTCGACGAGCCGTTCGCGCATCGCGCGGTACGTATCGAGGGCGGCGGCCTGTCGCCCGCACCGGTACTGCGCCAGCATCAGCTGTCCGGCCACCCGCTCATCGAGCGGATGTGCCTGCAGCGTCGTTGTCAGCTCATTGAGGAACTCACCGTGGCGCCCCGCGCCGAGCGCCGCGTCATTGCGATCGAGCACAGCCGAAAACCGTTCGGCTTCAAGCGAACCCCGTACCTCGTTGGCCCACGGCGTGTCGATCGTGGCGAACGGCTCCCCGCGCCACAGCGCCAGTGCGGCGTCGAACAGGCCGGCGGCCTCGGCCGGGGCGGACGCCGCCCGGGCCCGGGCCAGCATGTCCCGGAAGAGATGCACGTCCACGGTACGCGGATCGGCCTGCAGCGCGTAGCCGGCGGGCCCCCGGACGATCTGCACGCCATCGGCGTCCGAGAAGAGCTGACGCAGTCGAGAGATATACGCCGCCAACGCATTACGCGCCTTGTGCGGTGGCTCATCGGCCCACACCCGGTCGATGAGCTGATCGGACGACACCGGACGATTGACGTCGACCACCAACGACACCAGCACACACCGCTGGCGCGCATGACCGACATCGAGGCGCCGGCCATCGACCAGCACCTCGACGTCGCCGAGCACCCGAAACTCCACCGCCATCGACGTACAGCGTCCTCCAAGTTTCGGCGCGACGCCCGGCAATCGCGGCAATCAGTGCCGGTGCACCACCTACCCGTTGCTGCCATTGTTGCCGTTGCCGTTGTTGCCCTGGCCGCCGGTACCGCCAGTACCTCGCGGGCTACCGCCGTCACCGCCGTCGCCGCCCTTGGCGGTCCCGGTTTTCGTGGTTGCATTTCCGCCGTCGCCACCACGGCCGCCGGTGCCCAGCGGGCCGCTGTTGCCGCCGTGACCGCCACCGCCCGCTTTCGCCGCGCCCGACGTCGACGACGCCGCACCGCCGGTACCACCGGCGCCACCCCGTCCGACTTGTGAATTCGCGCCGGAACCGGCGTAGCCGCCGCTGGCGCTCACCCCCGCTCCGCTGCCACCGGCTCCGCCCGCGCCGCCGGTCCCGGAGAATCCACCGTCGCCGCCCGCGCCGCCGCTCCCACCGACGCCCTGGCCCTGGCTGCTCGCGCCGTTGCCGCCGTCACCCCCGCGGCCGCCTGTCCCGACGAACGTCCCGGCTTTGCCGCCATGTCCGCCGGTGCCACCCACCGCCGTACCGACATTGGTGGCGTTGCCACCCCGACCCCCGTTGCCCCCATTCCCGGCGATGGTGCCACCGTTCCCGCCGGTGCCGCCCGGATGGCCCATGCCGCCGTCGGCCGACGACGCGTTGGCGCCCGCGCCGCCGTCGCCGCCGTTCCCGAACAAGCCCGCGTTGCCGCCGTTTCCCGGTCCCTGGTTTGCGGTCGCATCGCCGCCCTTGCCGCCGTTGCCGAAGAGCAGTCCGCCCCGGCCGCCGTTCTGACCCGCGGCTCCGTCTGCGCCGTTGCCGATCAACAGCCCGCCGTTCTCACCCGGTGCGTCGCCGTTGCTCACGAAGATGCCGACAAGCTCGCCGAGAGGATTGCCGCCGACGCCGGGTTGAAGTGCCGTCGGCGCCCCGTTCCCCGCGACCGTGCGCACCGTCTTGGGAGCGAGCGGCGCGGGACCGAAGACGAGCGCCGTGTCGCCCGCGACGCGCACCCGTGGTTCGTGGTGCGATGGACGGCTCGCGACATCCGGAGAACTGTCGAGCGGAACGTCTGACTGCCGCTGCCCCGCAATGGATTCCACTGGCACTTGCGGCGCAGCCGGATTTGTCCGGCCCGCAGCAGCTCGGACCGGTTCCTTCGCCGCGGCCCGCACTGTCACCACATCAACGTGGCGCGGCAGTGCCGGCGCCGCCTCCTGCGAGGCGAATGACATTGGCAGCATGGCAATTCCAATACCCATTGCGACCACCGGCGGGCCCACCCACCCGACTGACTTCATGTCCACCACCGTCTTCTCCGTTCCCGATCAGGTCGCTGCCCGACGAAGCCATCGGACGGTTCGACGGTGCACCTGGGCCGTTGCGTGCGGCTGAAGCAGTTGTGAAACACCGGCACGCGAAACTGCGCCGGGCGACCTGCCAGGCACCACCGTGACCTGCAGATTTCAGGATTCCGTCAAAGCCACGGCAATCGACCGAGCGCATTGTTCGAGACGACCGCGGCGACCGTCGCGGACAGCAGCACCAGGGACGGAGAAATCATGAAGCGCTACCTCATCGAGCGGGAGATTCCGGGAGCCAGCGAGCTGACCGAAGCGGAGCTGGCCGACATCGCGGCGAAGTCGAACGAAGTCGTGGCGAACCTCGGCGTGCCCTATCGCTGGATCACCAGCTATGTGGCGGGCGACAGGATCTATTGCATCCACGAGGCACCCAGCGAGGACGCGATCCGCGAGCACGCGCGCCGAGGTGGCTTCCCCGCCGACAAAGTCGCGGTGCTGGCCAACGAATTCGGCCCCGAGTCCGCCGATACCTGATGGCGCTTTCGGCCCACAGCCGGCGCATAGGTGCCACACTGGCCACGTGACGACGAACGATGTCTACGAGCGACTCGGCGCACTGGAACAGCTGGTCCGACATCTCTACGCGCAGACCGGCATCCCGTTGCCCGATGTGCGGTCGATGGCGCAAACACAGGTGTCGAACCGCGTGCTCGAGCTACTTGCCGCCGGCAACAAGATCGCCGCCGTCAAGGCATACCGCGACGAGGCCGGCGTCGACCTGCCCACCGCGACGCGGGTCATCGAATCCCTGTGATGCCATGCTCGCGGTAATTGCCACGATTCCGGTGAGCGGTGGCCCCACCGCGCCCGCGCCGAGCCCGAGCGGCGACCGCATCTACGTGGGGAACTCCGCGAGCTTGACGGTCTCGGTCGTCGCCGCCGTCACCAACACCGTCGTCGACACCATCGGACCCGGCGCCGGACTGCAGAGCCCACAGCAATTGATCGTGCACCCGGACGGTAAACGGCTGTACTGCAACGGCTTCGGCGGGATGTCGGTGATCGATATCGATACCAAATCCGTTGTGGCCGTGGTTCCGTTCTCGTGGGGCGGGCAGATAGCGATGCACCCCGACGGCTCCACCGTCTACGTCGCGTCGGGCGGGGACAGCAGTGGCAATCCCGACCCGAAGATCATGGTGATCGACACCGCCACCAACACCGTGGCCGGAACCATCGAAGTCGACGGGGCGTACTACCTGGCCGTCAGCCCGAACGGCGCCCGGCTCTACGTCTCGGGCTACAACGACGAACTGATCTGGGCCGTCGACACCGTCAGCCACAGCGTCGTCAAAACGTTTGCGTTCAACAAGCCGATCGGCGGATTCGTCGTCGGCCCCGACAGCAGTCGCCTCTACGTCTTGGGCGAGGTCCAGTTCGGTGTGACCACCAGCAACGTGACCGTGGTCGACGTCGCCACCGGTACGGTCACCACCGGCATCACCTACCCCCTGGGCGAAGAGCTCACCGACATCGCTGTCGCGCCCGACGGTTCGGCCATCTACGCCAGCCAACTGACCGGCGATGTGAGCCGGATCGACGCCGCCACCATGACCGTGTCAGACACCGTCAACATCGGGAATTATGCGGGGGCAGTTGCCGTTTCACCCGACGGTTCGCGGATTTACGTGACCAATCGCTACAACAACACCGTGTCGGTGCTCGCCCAATTGCACGTTCCGGCCGGCGGCATCGACCTTCCCGATCTGGTCGGCAAGCTGATCGGCGGGGCGGCCGCAGGCGGGAACGGCTGGCTGGTCATCGGCGATCACTTCTATCCGATCCCGCCGCGGGAGCCCGCACTGCAGGCCATCGCCCGCACGCTCGCTCCGCACGTCGGCAAGCCGGTGCAGAACCACGAACTGGGCCAGCGCCTGCGCCGGACCCTGGCTTCCGAACCCGAGGCGCCGAAGATGGCGCCGGGGACCTTCCACCCCGACGGGCACCGACCACAGCACTAGGCGCGGCGACGTCGCGTCACCAACATTCCGATAGCTCCACGCCGTGGCAATTTTGTCGCTACCGTCAATATTGCTTGAGTTCCCCTTCGGTCAGGAGCTTCACATGCATACACTCACCGCCCGTTTGAGCCTGCCCACCGCCGCTGCCGTGATGGCCGCGGGCATCATCGTCACCGCTCCCCCGCCACCGGTGTTGCGGGCCCTGCCCGCACCGGTGATACACAGCGTGCAGACGCCGGACATCCAGCTCACTGCCACCATCGCCGACATCCTGCAGTTCCCCGCGTTCAAGCAGTGGGTCGCCAACCAGATCACCGACTTCGTGACCATCGGCGCGGGCCTGGCCAAAGCAGGCCAGGGCGTCGGTCAGACCATCAGCGCCATCCCGGGGCTCGTGGTCACCGTCGCGCAGCAGGTTCTGGCCCGAGACTTCATCGGCGCCCTCGGCACCGTCGAAGCCGGACTCATCGGTGCGGTGACCGTCATCGGCGGACCGCTCCTGGTGTCCATGATCGCGCGCGACCAACGCGTGCTGGCGGTGGACCAGGCGTTGGTGCAAGCAGTACCGGTAGCGCTGATCGGTCTCGGCACCGGTCTGCTCGGCGGATTCAACGCTTTCGCGACCTCGGCGATCATCGCCACCCAGAACGTCGTGGCGGCCCTACTGCCCATCAATATCGGCAATCTCGTCACTGCCGTCGTCGACGGCGTCAAACTCGTCGTCCAGGGCCTCAACACCGGCGCCGCCAACGTCATCGACGGAATCGCCTTCGCGCAGAACACCATTGCCAACGCGCTCGCGACGAAGCCCGCGGCCGTCGCCGCGGTCGACACGCCCGCGCCGACCGCGGCATCCGGGGTCGAAGCCACCGCCATACCGAAGATCACCACGACCAAGGTCAAGCCCACGGTCAAACTTGCGCCGACGGCGGCCAAGCCCACGGCGACGGACCCCAAGGACACCAAAGATCCGACAGACACCAAGGATTCAACGGCGCCCGACACCGTCTCGACGACGAAGCACGACACCGACGCCAGTACCAAGCCCGACACCACCGGGGCGGCAACCAACTCGAACGCCGGCTCGGGATCGTCGGACACCGGCAGCAAGGCCGAGAAGCAGACCACCCCGAAGAAGCCGAAGTCGAAGTCCGGCAAGAAGACCCCGGGCAAGAAGGCCGCGTCGACATCGCAGGCCGCCGCCTGAGGCCCAGCACAGCCGAAGGTAATTCACAGGCGACCCCAGCTAAGCGAAATACGCACTGATTCAACGATATCCGCGCCTCAAGGTGAACGGCGGGTCGCCCGCCGTTCACCTTGAGTTCGTAGTCGATCCCTACCATCCGCCCCTACTGCCGTCGCAGCCGCGGACGCGCCGAGAGCGCGCCCCGCGGGATTCGAAAGCAACAGGAGCACAACGTGATCGACACACTGGATACCGCGCTGCGGATCGCCGCCGGCCTCGGCCTCGGCGCGGCGATCGGGCTGGAGCGTCAGTGGCGGTCCCGTAACGCCGGATTGCGCACGGCCGCGCTTGTCAGCCTCGGGTCGACGTTGTTCGTCATCATGGGCGGCTACACGTTCGCGGGCGAACACGCCGACCCGACCCGCGTCGCCGCCCAGGTCGCGTCCGGTATCGGCTTCCTCGGCGCCGGCGTGATCATGCAGCAGGGCGCGAGGATCTCCGGACTCAATACCGCGGCCACCCTGTGGGCCTCCGCCGCCATCGGCGCCCTGGCCGGCGGAGGCCTGCTGGGGCCCGCCGTGATCGGCAGCTGCGCGGTGATCGCCGCCAACATCTTCCTGCGGCCGGTCGGACGCACGCTGGACCGGCACCGCCGCCCGGGCGCCGAAGAGTCCTCCGCCGAATACCGGTTCGAGGTTCGGTGCGCCACGACCGCCGAGCTGCACATCCGCAGCCTCATCTTCGATGCCATCTCGCACCCCAACCTCACGGTGCGCTCCATTTCCGCGGTCGATCTGCCCGATGACGAAGGGGTGCGCATCACCGCCACCGTCATCGCCGACGAACGCGACGACCACCGCATCGAGGCCGCGCTTGCCGATGTCATCAAGGCACCTGCGGTCACCGCGGTGCGGTGGAGTGCCGACGATATGAGCCCGGTGGACTGACTCGAAAACGAAAGCTCAGGCCGGGGCCGACTGCTCCCTGGCGAGCGTTTCGGGAGCTGCATGCCCGGATGGCGGCCGAGGAGCCCGTCGATCTGCCTGCCGATGACCTCACGCAGTTCGGTGCCACCGGTCAGCTCTTTCGCAGCGTTACGTCCCCAGCGTTCCCAAGTCTGGCCCCCAAGGACTGGGCGAAGCTGGACAGCCTCGATCGTCAACGGCTGATCGAAGCCGGCAATGGCCGGCGGCGCATCCACGCTCCGGTCGCGCCGACCGCTTGGCGCGCGATCTCCGATCGCCGCTCGGCCGTGAGGGTCTGCGACCGGGCAATGCCGCTGCCATACGACGAGCGCGCTCCTCACGGGCGCCCAACGAGGTTACTGCGCTAATAGTTGATTAGAGCTCAAGCATTAAGCTGATATGGTTGGGTTAAGAACAACCATTTGGAGGTGACTCATGCCGCTCGGCGGATCTGCAGAGGTCGCAGACTTACTCAAAATCAGTGCCCAGCGCTTCGCGACCATCAGGCAGCGCGAAGACTTCCCCGACCCCATTGCCGAGATCGCGCAGGGGCCCATCTGGGACCTCGACGTGGTGGCCGCATGGAATGGATCTGGCCTGCGACAGACGAAGGCAGGCCGACCGAAAGCTGACGTGGCGAACAGGACGTTGGGCAAGCGCTTCGTGCTGGAGCCCGACCCCATCGGCGACGGCGGCTTCGCTGAGGTCTTCCGCGCGACCGACCGCAAGACCGGCGAACTCGCCGCCGTGAAGGTGCTGCGCGACACCGCGGCCATGAATCCTGAGGCGATTCACCGATTCCAACGCGAACTCAAGATCTTGGAGAAGTTGGACCATCCGAACGTGATCTCCGTGATCGGGCATGGACAGACCGATGACAACGACATCTGGTATGCGATGCCGCTGGCGCAGGGCAGCCTGGCCGACTTTGTGGGCACCTTCGAAGATCAGGAAAAGCTGATCGTCGAGGTGATGCGCCAGGTGTGTGCGGGCTTGAGTCATGTGCACCGAGAAGGCGTGTATCACCGCGACCTCAAGCCGGCCAACGTGCTGCGATTGGCTAACGGCGACTGGGCCGTGTCGGATTTCGGACTGGCGGTCCAAGCCGAGCGCGGTTCTAACCCCGTGACCTCAACACTGCGGGCCGGGATGGGCACCTGGTTGTACACCGCGCCTGAGCAGTGGGCCAAAGCACGGAGCGCTGATCACCGCTCCGACATCTTCAGCCTGGGCAAGATCCTGCAGGAGCTGGTCACCCAGGAACCTCCGGTCAATACCGAGATCCCGGCTGGGCCACTGCGCGCGGTTGTCGAGACCGCGATCGCCAACAAGCCCGATGCCCGCTATCGTTCCGTCGACCAGTTCATGGAAGCACTTGAGCGCGCGGTCGACGCCCACGAAGAGCTCTCCTCGTACGAATCGCAGGACGACGCCGCGGAGCGGCTGCGAGACCGGATGCGCAGTCCCTCAATCACCGACGCCGACTTGGTCGAGATGATCGAATGGGCCGCCGCGCTGAACGAGTCTGATCACGACGACATGCAGGCGCTGACCAGGGTGCTGCCGTGGTGCCGGAGACCAGCGGTCAAGTACCTGTGGAACAACCACCGCACTACCTTCCGACGGGTGTATCAGCGGTTCGCCGACCATGTGCAACACACACCGTTCTCCTTCGAATACTGCGACCTGCTAGCCGACTTCGGCAAACGCGCCGTTATCGAGACCAAGGACGCTGACATCCTGCGCATGACCGTCGAAGCCCTGCTCGGTCTCGGCCACTACCACAACCGCTGGCACGTACGTGACGTCGTCGTGAGCATCCTGCAGGACGTGAAGAAAGAGGAAGCGGCCATGGCCGCCATCGAGGCGTTGCGGGCCGCTGACCCCGACGCAGTGGAGTGGTCAATCAGCGACTTCGCTCTCCGGACTCTGCCGCCGGGCGTGCGATCTGGTGTCGAGTTGTTGCGCACGGCCCGGTGATGGACCGACCACGATGGCGCGGCCGCATCACAAAATACGTTATCTATCAGACTATTTCACGGACTGGAGACCACAGTGAAGCCTGACCAGTACATCAGCCTGCGGCCTTGCATCGACGGCAACGCGAACCTGCGGGAGCCGCAGATCGACGCGTTCGACGCGCTGGCCCAGCACGACTTCGGCCAGCCTGACCAGCGCGAGGTGGCCATGGTGCTGCCAGTTGGTTGCGGAAAGTCGGGCCTTCTGGCGTTGGCGCCCTTCGCAACACAGTCGAGGCGGGCTCTGCTGGTAGCGCCCAATGTCAAGATTGCCGAGCAACTGCTCAGGGACCTCACCCCGAGCGACCCGAAGTACTTTTACGCCAAGCGCGGGGTCCTATGCGGGCCGCCGTTCCCCGAGCCAGCCGAGATCCGGGGCCCGAAAACGAACGTGGGCGATCTGGAGGAAGCCGACATCGTGGTGACCAACATCCAGCAGTTGCAGCGCGATGACAACACCTGGCTGGCCGCCCTGCCAGGCGATTTCTTCGACCTGATCATGTTCGACGAGGGTCACCACAACGTCGCCGAGAGCTGGGACACGCTGCGCCAGCACTTCGCGACCGCGCGAATCCTTAATGTCAGTGCGACCCCCACCCGCGCTGACGGGCTGGTGATGGCGGGTGAGATCATCTACAGCTACCCGATCTCCCGCGCAGTCGACAAGGGCTACGTCAAGCGCATCAACGGCTACCGGCTCAACCCCACAACATTGCACTACGTGCGCCGGGACGGCGCGGCCGAAGTCGAGGTCCCGCTCGAAGAGGTCCGCCGCCTGGGGGAGACCGATTCCGGCTTCCGGCGCAGCATCGTCAGTTCCGAAGCCAGCTTGACGACCATCGCCGAGGCCTCCCGCCAGAAGCTGTTCGAACTGAGGGAGAAGACCGGCGAGAACCGATTGAAGATCATCGCCTCGGCGCTGAACATGGAGCACTGCAAGCAGGTCGTCGCAAAGTACCGCGAACTGGGCCTGCGAGCCGACTACGTCCATAGCAAAGAGGACGGCAAGGCCAACGATCGAGTACACGACAAGCTCGACAACCATCAACTCGATGTCATCGTCCAGGTCCGCAAGCTCGGCGAGGGGTTCGATCATCCCTATCTCAGTGTGGCGGCGGTGTTTAGCATCTTCGGCAACTTGGGGCCGTTCATGCAGTTCGTTGGCCGTATCATGCGGGTCATCCCCAACGTCGACGCGTTCGATCCGGTCAACGAGGGGGTCGTCGTATTCCACGTGGGCGGCAATGTCACCGGAGTCTGGAACGACTTCCAGGAATTCGCCGAGGCCGATCAGAGTTTCTTCGCTCAGCTGATCGACGAGACCGTCGTGGAGCCGACCCCCACCCGCGAACCCACCGGCCCGCGCGAAACGGACAACCCGCAGCCGGTGATCACCGCCCAGGACGATGTTCAGCTGGAGTCCCTTTCTTTGATCAGCATCAGTGCCGATCCCGAGGTAGTGAAGGCGCTAGAAGTGTTGCGGGGCAAGGGCATCACGGGCGGCACCCAGTTTGATCAGCTGCAACGAATCCAGCCCACGAAACAGAAGTCGCGCCAGGCCAAACGCGCCCTGCTCGACGAGCTGGTCAAGACTGCGGCTGGAAAGTTCTTGGCCGAGAACAGCCTTAAGCACGCCGGCCGTGACCTCGACAAGACCCAGGAGAACTTCAAAGCTGTCAAGGCCGCGATCGACAGGCGGATCAAAGAACTGGTGCCCAGTGGGGCGACAGCCCGCAAAGATTACACCTCCGAAGACTGTGACTACCTCATCGACCAGCTGCCCCAGATCGTAGAGACTGTCGAGAAAAGGTTGAACAAATGAGTGGTCAACGGTCACTACTACGGTCCGTGTCAGCGGGCACGGCCGGTAAGCGACACACTTGTAGAACCAACGCGAATCACGTTCTGCTCAAAGGTGATCCGATCCTGATCGTCAAGGTCGATCGTGACAAGCCCCACTACTGCACGGACTGTGCCCGCAAGTTCATCGCGACCGCACGGCAACGACTCGATGCACTTGAGACCGAGCTCTTCGCGGACAACTAGTACGCAGCAAACTTGATTCAGTACAGAATCCTCACCGCGGTCTGTCACAAGGACTTGTGTCACCTCGTCCGAGTTCGAATCTGTAATCTGCACTACGATATTAGCTTTCGTCAATGTCCTGCGCTCAACGTTCGTCCGCGCTGCGGCCCTGTTCTTGCGTCAGGCCTTCCACGCTTGATAGCTGTCGCGCCGGTAATCGGTGGCTGCGCGCGCATGTTGATGAGGTCATCGACAGGGGGTAGTGCCTCGCCCGAGCCCCGCGCCGCATAATCGTGGGCCGAGGTGGCCCGTTCGTCGTTGGCCAATATGCCGTGAACGACGATGGCGGCTTCCCGAGTGTCACGCCGTCGGGCGACTTGAATTGCGGTGGCGTCGCGGTGGCTGAATTCGTCTGCTTGAGAGCCGCGTCCGTAGATATAGACGATGTTGGCGTGGCGTCCGCAGGCATAGCGACGTAGAGCTGGCTACGGTTGGCGTCCTCGCGCAGGACGGCAAGGCTGGTGTCGGCGGTGATTCCTAGGGCGGAGTGCACGGTGGCGTAGCCGAGGCTGATGTGCTCGCGGAAGTAGTCCAGGCCAAGGAGAACACGCGTGCCGTCGTCAAGCCGTTCGGCACCAAGGAGATTGCTCTCGGTATCGATACCCGAGACGCGCCGTGGTAGTCATTTTCTTGTGGCACGTTCAGGCCCGCGACGCTAAGCGAGGAGAGTGTCGATTCTCTCCGTAAACTGTTGCAGTGCAGTAAGTTTCGGCCGCTTACCCGCTACCGCCTCAAGCAGCGTGGAACCTTTGGTCCAGTTGGTACACGTCCGAGTGAATTCGCCCAGGATATATTTCCCACGCACTAGCCTCCAGGGAGTCGCGGCATTTGCATCCCATAAGGCAGTCGCCCTCGTTATTGCCTCTTCCACGTTGGCCACAGGCGGAGTTGAGGCTAGATTGGACGTTGCGCGTAGTAACGCAAGCGCGTCATCGCCTCGAGAACTCGGCCACCGCACACCGAAGGCATTGCGGAGTTCTTGCTGAGCTAGTGTCCTGCGCCGGGAATTCGTTGAAGATATGAACCGAGTCGTTCGAAGATCTCGTCGGCGGTCTTCGTCCAGTTGAACGGGCGGGGGTTGTCGTTCCAGTCTGCGATCCACTCGCGAATGTCCTTCTCGAGGGCCTGAATTGAGCGGTGAACGCCGCGGCGCAGTTTCTGGTCGGTGAGTAACCCGAACCACCGCTCGACCTGGTTGAGCCACGACGAGTAGGTCGGGGTGAAGTGCATGTGGAATCGGGGATGGGCGGCAAGCCATTTGGTTACTGTCGGCGATTTGTGCGTCGAGTAGTTGTCGCAGATCAGATGGACGTCCAGGTCAGCGGGCACGGTGTTGTCCAACTTGGTCAAGAACTTCTTGAACTCGATCGCGCGGTGCCGGCGGTGAATCGAGCCGTAGACCTCGCCGGTGGCCACATCCAGGGCGGCGAACAAGGTGGTGATTCCGTGCCGCACGTAGTCATGGGTGCGGCGCTCGGGCATGCCGGGCATCATCGGCAGCACCGGCGCGCTGCGATCCAAGGCCTGGATCTGCGATTTTTCATCGACGCAGAGCACCAGTGCCTTCTCCGGCGGGTCCAGATACAACCCCACGACGTCACGGACCTTGTCGACGAACTGCGGGTCGTTGCTGATCTTGAAGGTGTCCACCTGATGCGGCTTGAGGCCGAACGACTTCCAGATCCGTCCGACCGTTGACTTCGACAACCCGGTCTCAGCCGCCATCGAAGACCGCGACCAGTGCGTGGCGCCTTTGGGTTGACGCTCCAACGTGGCCACGATCAGCTGCTCGACCGCCTCGTCGGTGATCTTGCGCGGCGCACCAGGACGCGGCTCATCGGCCAGACCCTCCAGTCGCGCCTCCAGGAACCGTCCACGCCATTTGCCGACCGTTTGCGGCCACACACCTTCATCAGCGGCGACTTCCTTGTTGGATTTCCCTGCCGCGCAACCCAACACGATCCGACAACGTTGGGCCAACGCCTGCGAGGACTTCGATCGACGGGCCCACCGCTGCAACGTCTCACGTTCGTCGTCGGTCAACACCAACTCGACTACCGGCCTACCCCTGGTTCCCACCCGCCAATTCTACAATTAATCAACTAATTTACGGCGCAGGACACTAGTTCGGCGATTGTGTTGTCACGTTTGCTCACGTACAAGCGGTCGCGAACGGCGCGGATGCTTGCGATGTCGCGATATTCCGGCTTCACATAACGCTCATCAAGCATGACTTGAAGCGCGGCATCGTCAGAGAGGAATGCGCCTTCGAGATCCGCAGTGGGCAGTACGCAAACGTGAGACTCGATCGCTGGGTCGAGGGCTGGCGGCGCGACGTCGCGATCGATCAATCCGATCACGGGAATGTTGTAGATGAGTAGGTGCTGGACTCGCTGAATCACTCCGCGCCGACCCTGGCCCTGTTGGACTGACGCACGAGCAAGGCACGGAAACATCGCTTTAAGCACGACATCGTCTGAATCGCCTTCAGTTACTACCAGCAGTTCTGACTGCGTCAACGCGCTGGCTTTGAAGCCGGTCGTCCTATATAGCTCAATCAATCCGGTTTCGTTGCCGACTCGTGTAGCAGCCGTGTCGTAGTTAAGCCTCACGATCGAGTCGGTCGGGATGCGATCGAGGATCGCCGGGCTGTGGGTGGCAACAATCAGCTGCCCTGCGTTACCCGTTCCGCGTTGGAGAGCCTGGATAAGGCGCTGACTGAGGTTGGGATGCAAGTACGCATCCGGTTCATCGATGATTACGACGCTGTGACCCGCACCCGCCCGGAGCACGCGGCTGATGATGATTAGCGCCTGACGTTCGCCGCTGGACAGGTCCGGCACGGCATGGACGTCACCGTTCGGGAGCTGTATGCGCAATTGATCGGCGTGCTGCCTGCTGAGGGGCAGCAGCTTTTTTGGGTGCAGGAGAGCGTTGACCGTATCGAGAAATTCAGGCCATTGGATTCGCGACAGGGGTGCAGCTGGTTCTTCGTTGGGATCATCCTCAAGACTGTGTGCAACGCATAAGGCCTTGGCGAATTGCTCAAACTCCTGGTCGTCGAGGCGGCCATAGTTCTTGATTGCGGCACGCGATTGTTCACTCTGTTGGAAGGCAAAGGCCTCAGCGAGCTGGGCAAGATCGATGCCACCCGTTCTGGCAGCAAGTAGCCGTCGCTCAGCTGGCAAGTACATCGGGTTCAAGTTCGGCGAGCTTCGCAGGAACGGTTGGTTGGTCGGGAAGTGTGCGACGACAGTCATCGCCGGCTCGGCGCTGCGTGCCATGCCAGCCATCTCGCTCTGCGAGGTCTTGAGAGTGACGGTTTCTGGCACCGCTACTTCGCCCCAACCCATTTCACGGCTGAGTGCGTCGAGGGCTACGCGATCGGTTTGATCGAGCGTCGCCTCCAGAGTCACCAGAGCCTTTGTCTTGGAGCGTGGTGTTGGAAGGTCTCCCGCCCAGAAGCCGAGCAATGCCGCAAGTAATTTGGTTTTACCGGTTCCGTTTGGGCCTGCGAATGCCACGACCGGCGATTCTGGTAGTTCGAGACGCTGATCTACAAGACCACCGATGTTGGCAACAGTTAGTGCTTTGAACCGCATGACGGCACACTACTTGTCAGGTACGACACCGAACCCGCACTCGAAACTGTTGGCACACGCATGGCACAACGGGGGCCGGGGCTGCACAAGAGAAATCGGCTCGAGCCGCTGAAATGGGATTTTGATGGTGGGCGCGGACGGTATCGAACCGCCGACCGCTGGTGTGTAAAACCAGAGCTCTACCACTGAGCTACGCGCCCCGCCCCGGGCACGCTACACGCCGATGGCGGCCAAGTGAAAATCACTCCAGCGCGTTGAGCGCCGAAACCCAGACCGACTGGTCCCGGGCCTCGCCAGGCGATGTGCACTCCGCGAACCGCACGGTGCCCTCCCGATCCACCAGGAATGTCCCACGGTCCGGGTAGCCGGCATCGGAGTTGAAAACCCCGTAGAGCTGGGCCACCTCGCCATGCGGCCAGAAGTCGCACAGGATCGGGAACTCGAAGCCCGATTCCCGCGCCCACACCTTGTGGGTGGCCGGCGGTCCGACCGAGATGGTCAGCGTTTCCACCGACTCATTGCGGTACCGGGCCAGGTTTTCCTGAATCTCGCCGAGCTCCCCCGCGCACACCGGGGTGAACGCCAGTGGGAAGAACACCAACAGCACATTCCGACCGCGCAACGCCGACAGTGTCACGGCGCGACCGTGCTGGTCTTTGAGAGTGAAGTCCGGCGCGACGGACCCGACCGGGATCACGACTCAACCCGCGAACGCAACCTGGTGGCGGAGATCAGGCTGTTTTTCCGCCGTGGGGTTGCACTCGAGGCGACAGCGGCCCGCAAACTGACAGCGGCCCACAAACCTCGCACGGAGCCGGGCACGTCGGACCTACGAGACCGCGGCGCCAGGGCACCGACCACCACTAGTGCCGGCCCGCGGCCTTCGACTTGGGCTGCACCAGGCGGCTGGCGATCCAGTCCCCGAGGTTGGCCGACGAGGTGACGACCAGCCCGGCGGTGGGCGCGGACTCGGCGATCTCGGCGGGCTGGACGTGGCCACCCTTGCCGGTTTTCGGAGTGACCACCCAGATGACGCCGTCATCGGCCAGCGGGGTGATCGCGTCCATCAAACGGTCGACCAGGTCGCCGTCGTCATCGCGCCACCACAGCAGCACGACGTCCACGACTTCGTCGGAATCCTCGTCGAGAAGCTCTCCGCCGCACGCATCTTCGATGTCAGCGCGGATGTCGTCGTCGGTGTCCTCGTCCCAACCCAGCTCCTGGACGATCTGATCTTTGTGAATGCCCAGTCTCTGGGCGTAGTTCGGCGCGTCCGCCGCGGCCACCGGTGTCCTCCTCTAACCTGCTTGTTTGCAGCCCGTGTGTGTGGAACCCAATAGTCGCACGCGACGACGATTCATTCGACGCAAGACACATCTTTGATCGACAAGATCAGCGCACGTGTTACCCGCACGCGGTCTCGGTGGCCGACTTGGCGTTGTTGAACGAGTCGACCGCCGCATTGAAATCAGAGGTCGACGCGTTGGTGCTGATCGCCGTCGCCAGCGCCTGGGCCGCCGCCGACCAGCCGGCGAGCGCCGCCTTGAGGGTGTCGGACTGCACCGTCGTGGCGCTCTTGGTCACCGCGTCCGCGGCATGGTGCAGTGCGTCGACCGCGGCCTGCAGCTTGGCGGCGTCGGTGCCACCGGCGTTCTCGGCGTCGACGTAGGCGTTGACCGCCTGCATCGCCGGTTTGCCGGTGTCGACGAACGTCTGGCACGCAGCCTCTGTCGCCGCCGCGGAGGCGCTCGACGAACTGGAACTGGCCGACGCTGCCGCGGACAGCGACACCGAGGTGCGGTACGCCGCCGCGCCGGGCTGGTCGACCGTGGAGCTGCCTTCGACGGACTTACTGCAGCCGACGATCATCATCCCGACCATCGCCAGGGCCCCGGATACCAAAGCGGCTGCGCGAAGCCGCGACACACTAGCCGCGCTGGTCATCATCAGCTGACCGTACAGGGTCGATGCGGCAATCACAGGCATCCGAACGCGTACTCGCCGGTAGCCCACCCCAACGCCTAATCTGCGGAACGATGGGGGGACCATGGGCAGTGCCAAAAGCATCCCCAAAATCGCATACCAAGGAGTGGCAGTTGACCACTGAGTTCGTGCGCCAAGACCTGGCTCAAAACTCCAGTACCTCAGCCGAACCGGACCGGGTTCGGGTGATCCGTGATGGCGTCGCGTCGTATCTTCCCGACATCGACCCGGACGAGACCGCCGAATGGCTGGAATCGTTCGACGACCTGTTGGCTCGGTCCGGGCCCGCACGTGCGCGGTATCTGATGCTTCGGCTGTTGGAGCGCTCGCGGGAGATGCGCGTGTCCATCCCCGCGCTGACGTCCACCGACTACGTCAACACCATCCCCACCGATCTGGAGCCGTGGTTCCCCGGTGACGAAGAGGTCGAGCGCCGCTTCCGCCGCTGGATCCGCTGGAACGCCGCCATCATGGTGCACCGCGCACAGCGGCCGGGAGTCGGTGTGGGCGGCCACATTTCGACGTATGCGTCGTCGGCTTCGCTGTACGAGGTCGGCTTCAACCACTTCTTCCGCGGCAAGAACCACCCGGGCGGCGGCGACCAGATCTTCATCCAGGGCCACGCCTCCCCCGGCATCTACGCCCGCGCCTTCCTCGAGGGCCGCATCGACGAACACCGGCTGGACGGCTTCCGCCAGGAGCACTCGCATGCCGGCCTCGGCGGCGGCCTGCCGTCGTACCCGCACCCCCGCCTGATGCCCGATTTCTGGGAATTCCCCACGGTGTCAATGGGTTTGGGCCCGATGAACGCCATCTACCAGGCCCGCTTCAACCACTACCTGCACGACCGCGGGCTCAAGGACACCAGCGATCAGCACGTGTGGGCGTTCCTCGGCGACGGCGAGATGGACGAGCCCGAGAGCCGCGGCCTGATCCAGGTTGCCGCCAACGAGGCGCTCGACAACCTGACGTTCGTCGTCAACTGCAACCTGCAGCGCCTCGACGGCCCGGTCCGCGGCAACGGCAAGATCATCCAGGAGCTGGAGTCGTTCTTCCGCGGCGCCGGCTGGAACGTCATCAAGGTGGTGTGGGGCCGCGAGTGGGACGCCCTGCTGCACGCCGACAAGGACGGCGCACTGGTGAACCTGATGAACGTCACGCCCGACGGTGACTACCAGACCTACAAGGCCAATGACGGCGCGTATGTCCGCGACCACTTCTTCGGCCGCGACCCCCGCACCAAGGCGCTGGTCGACCCGATGACCGACCAGGAGATCTGGAACCTCAAGCGCGGTGGCCACGACTACCGCAAGCTGTACGCCGCCTACCGCGCGGCCATGGAGCACAAGGGCCAGCCGACCGTCATCCTCGCCAAGACCATCAAGGGCTACACCCTGGGCAGCCACTTCGAGGGCCGCAACGCGACGCACCAGATGAAGAAGCTGGCGCTCGACGACCTCAAGAAGTTCCGCGACGCGACGCGGGTGCCGATCACCGACGCCCAGCTCGAGGAGAACCCGTACCTGCCGCCCTACTACCACCCGGGCTCGGAGTCGCCGGAAATCCGGTACATGCTCGACCGGCGCCGGGCGCTCGGCGGCTTCCTGCCGGAGCGGCGCACCAAGTCCAAGCCGCTGCAGCTGCCGGGCCGCGACGTCTACAAGTCGCTCAAGAAGGGCTCGGGCAACCAGGCCGTCGCCACCACGATGGCGACGGTGCGAACCTTCAAAGAACTGTTGCGGGACAAGAACATCGGACCGCGCATCGTCCCGATCATTCCCGACGAGGCCCGCACCTTCGGCATGGACTCGTGGTTCCCGAGCCTCAAGATCTACAACCGCAACGGCCAGCTCTACACCGCCGTGGATGCGGATCTGATGTTGGCGTACAAGGAATCCGAAGTCGGCCAGATTCTGCACGAGGGCATCAACGAGGCCGGGTCGACGGCGTCGTTCACCGCGGTGTCGACGTCGTACGCCACGCACGACCTGCCGATGATCCCGATCTACATCTTCTATTCGATGTTCGGGTTCCAGCGCACCGGCGACGGCTTCTGGGCGGCCGC
The DNA here is from genome assembly GCF_055384815.1 of Mycobacterium toneyamaense. Lineage (NCBI taxonomy): Bacteria > Bacillati > Actinomycetota > Actinomycetes > Mycobacteriales > Mycobacteriaceae > Mycobacterium > Mycobacterium toneyamaense. The sequence goes on along the minus strand of NZ_AP040333.1, from coordinate 1,962,939 downwards.
CGACCAGATGGGCCGCGGCTTCGTGCTGGGCGCGACAGCCGGGCGCACCACGCTCACCGGTGAGGGCCTGCAGCACGCGGACGGTCACTCGCTGCTGCTGGCCTCGACCAACCCCGCGGTGGTGGCCTACGACCCGGCGTTCGCCTACGAGATCGCGTACATCATCGAGAGCGGCCTCGAGCGCATGTACGGCGACAACCCCGAGAACGTCTACTTCTACATCACCATCTACAACGAGCCGTACGTCCAGCCGGCCGAGCCCGAGAACTTCGACCCCGAGGGCGTACTGCGCGGCATGTACCGGTTCCGCGCCGCGACGGAGAAGCGCTCCAGCACGGCGCAGATCCTGGCGTCGGGCGTCTCGATGCCCGACGCGCTGCGGGCGGCCGACATCCTGGCCGCCGACTGGGATGTGGCGGCCGACGTGTGGTCGGTGACGAGCTGGGGTGAGCTGAACCGCGACGGCGTGGCCATCGACCGGCAGGCGCTGCGCCACCCCGACCAGCAGGCCGGCGTCCCGTACGTGACCGCCCAGCTCGCGAAGACCGCGGGCCCCGTGGTCGCGGTGTCCGACTGGATGCGCGCGGTGCCCGAGCAGATCCGGCCGTGGGTGCCGAACACCTACGTCACGCTCGGCACCGACGGGTTCGGCTTCTCCGACACCCGCCCGGCGGCCCGGCGTTACTTCAACACCGACGCCGAGTCGGTGGTGGTGGCGGTGCTGGAGGCCCTGGCCCGCGACGGCGAGATCGACCCGTCGGTGGCCGTCGCGGCGGCCAAGCAGTACCGGATCGACGACGTCTCGGCCGCCGAGGTGTCGTACGCCGACACCGGCAGCGCGTAGTCCGCAGACGCTGAGATGACGGTTTCCGACAGGAACCGTCATCTCGGCGCGACCGGATTGGCAGAAGTCTCCAGAAATCAGGCGTAGCTTTTAGTCATGCCTGACAACACGAACGGCGGTAAGCGGTTCGTTCCGCCCAAGTCGACGCTCGAAGTCCTCGAGAACGTCCCGGACACGGTGCTGCGTCGCCTCAAGCAGTACTCCGGCACCTTGGCGACGCAGGCCGTGCACGCCCTCGAGGAGCGCCTGCCGTTCTTCGCCGAGTTGGAGGCCTCGCAGCGCGCCAGCGTTCACCTGGTGGTGCAGACCGCCGTCGTCAACTTCGTCGAGTGGATGCGCGACCCGAACAGCGACGTCAGCTACACCGCGGAGGCCTTCGAGGTCGTGCCCCAGGATCTGCGGCGCCGCATCGCGCTGCGGCAGTCGGTGGAGATGGTGCGGACCACCATGGAGTTCTTCGAGGAAGTGGTGCCGCTACTGGCCCGCACCGAGGAACAGCTGACGGCGCTGACCGCGGGCATCCTGCGGTACAGCCGCGACCTGGCGTTCGCTGCCGCCAGCGCGTACGCCGATCAGGCCGAGGCCCGCGGCGCCTGGGACACCCGGATGGAGGCCAACGTCGTCGACGCCGTGGTGCGTGGCGACGTCGGCACCAGCCTGCAGTCGCAGGCGGCGGCACTGAACTGGGACGCCACCGCGCCCGCCACCGTCGTGGTGGGCTACCCGCAACCCGACCGCGCCGATCTGGCCAGCGAGGACGTCCACGACGTCGCCAGCCGCAACGGTCGCGTCGCCCTGTCCGACGTCCACGGCACCTGGCTGGTGGCCATCATCTCCGGACAGATCTCGCCCACCGATCGGTTCCTGGGCGAACTGATGGGCGTGTTCGCCGACGCCCCGGTGGTCATCGGCCCGACCGCCGCCACGCTGGCAGCCGCCCATTACAGCGCCACCGAAGCCATCTCCGGAATGAATGCGGTGAGCGGCTGGACGGGTGCACCGCGCCCCGTCGCCGCGCGCGAACTGCTGCCCGAACGCGCCCTGCTCGGGGACCGCACGGCCATCGCGGCCCTGGAACTCGAGGTCGTCCGGCCGCTGGCAGACGCGGGTCCGGCGCTGACAGAGACGCTCGACGCCTACCTCGACGCCGGCGGCGCCATAGAAGCGTGCGCCCGTAAATTGTTCGTTCATCCAAACACCGTCCGGTACCGGCTGCGCCGGATCGCGGACTTCACCGGCCGCGATCCGATGGTGCCCAGGGACGCCTATGTGCTCCGAGTGGCCTCGACAGTGGGTCGATTGAGCCGTACCCCCGCTCAAGCCAACCAGCAAACGGCCTGATCAGCACAGTTACAGCAAACCTACCCGCCGGTAGCTATCGACCCCCGACTGTGATCCACATCGCAGCCAGGTCTCGCCAACGTTGCATAACGTGCGTTTTTGTAGACATTCCACAAAACTTTAAGACCAGGTTCATAATCTCTTACACGGCATAAATCCCGCTTCACAGTGTTTTCTTAATCCGTGCCTCAAACACCTGTGCTTGCGCTGCTTGCCCCCGGGCAGGGATCTCAGACGCCCGGCATGCTCACCCCATGGTTGGAGCTGGCCGGTGCGGCTGACCGTCTGGCCACCTGGTCGGAGATCAGCGGTCTCGATCTCGCCCAGCTGGGCACCACGGCGACCGCCGAGGAGATCACCGACACCGCGGTGACCCAGCCGCTGGTCGTCGCGGCCACGCTGCTCGCACACGAAGAGCTGACCAAGCGCGGCCTCCTGGCCGGTGCCACCACGATCGTGGCCGGCCACTCGGTCGGCGAGATCGCCGCCTACGCCATCGCGGGCGTCATCTCCGCCGACGAGGCCATCAAGCTCGCCGCCACCCGCGGCGCCGAGATGGCCAAGGCCTGCGCCCTGGAGCCCACCGGCATGGCCGCGGTGCTCGGTGGCGACGAGGCCGAGGTGCTCGCACGTCTGGAAGCCCTGGAACTGGTCCCGGCCAACCGCAACGCGGCGGGTCAGATCGTCGCGGCCGGTGCCGTCTCGGCGCTGGAGAAGCTGGCCGAGGATCCGCCGGCCAAGGCCCGCGTCCGTGTCCTGGCCACCGCCGGCGCCTTCCACACGCACTTCATGGGCTCGGCGCAGGAGCCGTACGCGGCTGCCGCGGCGACCGTCACCCCCAGCGAGCCGACCACCACGCTGCTGTCCAACGCCGACGGCCAGCCGGTCGCCGACGCCGCGGACGCCATGGCCAAGCTGGTCGCCCAGATGACCCGCCCGGTCCGCTGGGACCTGTGCTCGGAAACGATGCGGAAGCGCTTCAGTGCCGCACAGGAAGGCCAGGAAGTGACCGGCATCATCGAGTTCCCCCCGGCGGGCACCCTCACCGGTATCGCCAAGCGCGAAGTCAAGGGCGTGCCCACCTTCGCCATCAAGACCCCCGCAGATTTGGACGGACTCACCGAGTTCTGACAGGGCTGTAGGCCTGAAAAGCAACCAACCCGAATCAACCGACCCGGCACACCAAATCCGGTGTGCCGACACAACAAAAAGAAGGAGCCATCGTGGCTGCCAGTCAAGAAGAAATCATCGCCGGCCTCGCCGAGATCATCGAAGAGGTCACCGGCATCGAGCCGTCTGAGGTGACCCCCGAGAAGTCCTTCGTCGACGACCTGGACATCGACTCGCTGTCGATGGTCGAGATCGCCGTCCAGACCGAGGACAAGTACGGCGTGAAGATCCCGGACGAGGACCTGGCCGGCCTGCGCACCGTTGGTGACGTCGTCGCCTACATCCAGAAGCTCGAGGAAGAGAACCCCGAGGCTGCTGCCGCGCTGCGCGATAAGTTCAGCAAGTGACCAGGCCTTCCACGGCTAACGGAGGCTTCCCGAACGTCGTGGTGACCGCCGTGGAGGCAACCACGGCGCTCGCTGCTGACATCGAGAGCACGTGGAAGGGCCTCCTGGCAGGCGAAAGCGGCATCCGTGAGTTGACCGACGATTTCGTCACCAAGTGGGACCTTCCGGTGCGTATCGGTGGCCACCTGGTCGACGATCTCGAGGCCGAGCTCACCCGCGTCGAACTGCGCCGTAACTCGTACGTGCAGCGCATGTCGCTCGTGCTGGCGCGACGGTTGTGGAAGAACGCGGGTGCGCCCGAGGTCGATCCCGACCGTTTCGCCGTCGTGATCGGCACGGGTCTCGGTGGCGGCGAGAAGATCGTCGAAACCTACGACGCCATGAACGAGGGCGGCATCCGCAAGGTCAGCCCGCTCGCCGTTCAGATGATCATGCCCAACGGCGCGGCTGCGGTCGCCGGCTTGGAGCTGGGCGCCCGCGCCGGGGTCATCACCCCGGTGTCGGCGTGCTCGTCGGGTTCTGAGGCCATCGCCCACGGCTGGCGTCAGATCGTCATGGGCGACGCGGACTTCGCCGTCGTCGGTGGCGTGGAAGGCGGCATCGAGGCACTGCCCATCGCGGCGTTCTCGATGATGCGCGCCATGTCGACCCGCAACGACGATCCCGCGGGTGCGTCGCGGCCGTTCGACAAGGATCGTGACGGCTTCGTGTTCGGTGAAGCCGGCGCGATGATGATCATCGAGACCGAAGAGCACGCGCTGGCGCGTGGCGCCAAGCCGATCGCCCGCCTGCTGGGTGCCGGTATCACCTCGGACGCGTTCCACATGGTGGCCCCGGCAGACGGCGGCGTGCGCGCCGGTGCCGCGATGAAGCGTGCACTGGAGACCGCGGGGCTGGACGCCAAGGACATCGACCACGTCAATGCCCACGGCACTGCCACCCCGATCGGTGACACCGCCGAGGCCAATGCCATCCGCGTCGCCGGATGTCAGAACGCCGCGGTGTACGCGCCGAAGTCGGCGCTCGGCCACTCCATCGGTGCGGTCGGTGCGCTGGAGTCCGTGTTGACGGTGCTCGCGTTGCGCGACGGGGTCATCCCCCCGACGCTCAACTACGAGACGCCGGATCCCGCCATCGATCTCGATGTTGTTGCGGGCGAGCCTCGTTATGGCGACTACAAGTACGCCATCAACAACTCGTTCGGGTTCGGTGGACACAATGTCGCCCTGGCCTTTGGGCGTTATTAAGTCGAAGGGACATTGAGCAGTAATGGCAGGGGTAACCGCACAGAGGTTGTCAACGGGGAATGGTCTCCCCAATGTGGTCGTCACTGGTGTAGCCATGACGACTGCCCTGGCGACCGATGCCGAAACCACGTGGCAGAAGCTCCTTGACGGGCAGAGCGGGATCCGTCTTCTCGAAGATGACTTCATCGAGAAGTACGACCTTCCCGTCCGTATCGGTGGGCATCTGCACGAGGATTTCGACAGTGAACTGACGCGCGTCGAACTGCGTCGGCTGTCATATCTGCAGAAAATGTCGACGGTCATCGGCCGGCGAGTCTGGGAAAACGCAGGCTCGCCGGACGTTGACCCCCGACGACTGATGGTGTCGATCGGCACCGGCCTCGGCTCGACCGAGGAACTGGTCTTCGCCTACGACGGCATGCGCGAGCGCGGCCTGCGAGCGGTTTCGCCGCTGGTCGTGCAGATGTACATGCCCAACGGGGCGGCGGCCGCTGTCGGACTGGAGCGCAAGGCCAAGGCCGGGGTGTCCACCCTGATCTCGGCCTGCGCGTCCGGGTCCGAAGCCATCGCCAACGCCTGGCGCCAGCTGGTGCTGGGCGAGGCCGACGTCGCCATCACCGGCGGTGTCGAAACCAAGATCGAGGCAGTGCCGATCGCCGGGTTCGCCCAGATGCGCATCGTGCTGTCCAACACCAACGACAACCCGGCCGGTGCCTGCCGCCCGTTCGACCGCGACCGCAACGGCTTCGTGTTCGGCGAGGGTGGCGCCATGCTGGTGCTCGAGACCGAGGAACACGCCAAGGCCCGCGGCGCCAACATTCTGGCCCGCCTGATGGGCGCGAGCGTCACCTCGGACGGCTACCACATCGTGGCGCCGGACCCCAACGGTGAGCAGGCCGGCTACGCCATGACCCGGGCCATCGAACTGGCCGGGCTCGTGCCGTCCGACATCGACCACGTCAACGCGCACGCGACCGGCACCAGCGTCGGTGACGTCGCCGAGGGCGTGGCCATCAACAACGCCATGAAGGGCCACCGGCCGGCGGTGTACGCCCCCAAGTCGGCGCTGGGCCACTCGGTGGGTGCAGTTGGTGCGGTGGAGTCCATCCTCACCGTGCTCGCGCTGCGCGACGGCGTAATTCCGCCCACACTGAACCTGGACAACCTGGATCCGGAGATCGATCTGGATGTGGTCTCCAAGGCTCCGCGGCAGGGCGACTACAAGTACGCGATCAACAACTCGTTCGGGTTCGGCGGACACAACGTCGCACTCGTATTCGGCCGGTACTGAGCGACGAAGCGCATACCGCGAGATCAAGGAGATTAGAAAATGACGACCCTGGCACCTGAGGCGACGGCCGCCGAATCACTTGATCCTCGCGACCCGCTGCTGCGGCTCTCGACCTTCTTCGACCCGGGCAGCGTCAAGCCGCTGCACGAGCGCGACAAGTCGGGCGTCCTGGCCGCCTCCGGCACCGTCAACGGCGTGCACACCATCGCGTTCGCCACCGACGGCACCGTCATGGGTGGTGCCATGGGCGTCGACGGCTGCGCGCACATCGTCCGCGCCTACGACACCGCCATCGATGAGCAGGCGCCCATCGTGGGCATCTGGCACTCCGGTGGTGCCCGCCTCGCCGAGGGTGTGCGCGCGCTGCACGCGGTCGGCCAGGTCTTCGAGGCCATGATCCGGGCCTCGGGCTACATCCCGCAGATCTCGCTGGTCGTCGGCTTCGCCGCCGGTGGTGCCGCGTACGGCCCCGCCCTGACCGACGTCATCGTCATGGCCCCCGAGGGCCGCGTCTTCGTCACCGGCCCGGACGTCGTCCGCAGCGTCACCGGCGAGGACGTCGACATGGTCTCGCTCGGTGGCCCCGACACCCACCACAAGAAGTCCGGTGTGTGCCACATCGTCGCCGACGACGAACTCGACTGCTACGAGCGCGGCCGTCGCCTGGTCGGCCTGTTCAGCCAGCAGGGCCACTTCGACCGCACCAAGGCCGAGGCCGGCGACACCGACATCAAGGCCCTCATGCCCGAGTCGGCACGTCGTGCCTACGACGTGCACCCGATCGTGGAGGCCCTGCTCGACGAGGGCGTGCCGTTCGAAGAGTTCCAGTCCAAGTGGGCGCCGTCCATCGTGGTCGGCCTGGGCCGCCTCGCCGGTCGCTCCGTCGGCGTCATCGCCAACAACCCGCTGCGTCTGGGCGGCTGCCTGAACTCCGAAAGCGCCGAGAAGGCAGCACGTTTCGTGCGCCTGTGCGACGCCTTCGGCATCCCGCTGATCGTTCTGGTCGACGTCCCCGGCTACCTGCCCGGTGTGGACCAGGAGTGGGGCGGCGTCGTGCGCCGTGGCGCCAAGCTGCTGCACGCGTTCGGTGAGGCCGTGGTCCCCCGCGTCACGCTGGTGACCCGCAAGATCTACGGCGGCGCGTACATCGCGATGAACTCGCGGTCGCTCGGTGCGACGAAGGTGTTCGCGTGGCCGGACGCCGAGGTCGCCGTCATGGGCGCCAAGGCCGCCGTCGGCATCCTGCACAAGCGCAAGCTGGCCGCCGTCGAGGACGCCGCCGAGCGTGAGGCCCTGCACGAAGAGCTCGCCCTCGAGCACGAACGCATCGCCGGTGGCGTCGACTCGGCCATCGAGATCGGCGTGGTCGACGAGAAGATCGACCCGGCCCACACCCGGTCGAAGATCACCCAGGCCCTCGCCGAGGCCCCGGCCCGCCGCGGTCGCCACAAGAACATCGCGCTGTAGTTCGTTCGCGACTCACGCAAAACTGCCCCTTTTCGTTGGAAAAGGGGCAGTTTTGCGTTCCCCCGCAAGCGGGAGGTGCCCCCACCGTCGCGATGAGTTTCGGTAACCACGGAGGTCAACACGTCCATGACGCAACTGGTGAAAGTGCAGAACTTCAACGTCTCGGCGGACGGCTTCGGCGCCGGTGTCGGGCAGAGCTTCGAGCGGCCCTTCGGCCACGCCGACCCGGGCACCATGTTCGCCTGGGCCGGCGCCACCGCCAGCTGGCCCAACCGCACGGATCCGGGCGGCACCCGCGGGCTCGACGACCACCTCGTGCGCGACTTCCACCACAACATCGGCGCAGAGATCATGGGCGCGGGCAAGTTCAGCCCCTACCGCGGGCCGGCCCGGCTCGACTGGCAGGGCTGGTGGGGCGACGAGCCGCCGTTCCACACCCCGGTTTTCGTGATGACGCACCACGTGCGGCCGTCGTTCACGTTGTCGGACACCACCTTCCACTTCGTCGACGCGGCACCGGCCGAGGTCCTGGCGCAGGCGCGGGAGGCCGCGCAGGGCAAGGACATCCGCATCGGCGGCGGTGCCACTACGGTCCGCGAGTTCCTCGACGCCGACCTCATCGACACCCTGCACATCGTGGTGTCCCCCACCGTGACGCTCGGCGAGGGCTCACGACTCTGGGAATCCCCCGACGAGCTGCTCGACCGCTACCACTGCGACGTGGTACCCAGCTCCAGCGGCGTCATTCACCACTTGTTCTGGCGCCGCTGAGCTTCACTCGCGAGCAGAGTTCACCCGCGAGCAGACGTAAAACTGTCGAAAAACCTTGATTTTGGACAGTTTTACGTCTGCTCGGCAGTAGCTACCGCGTCGTGTAGCCGCCGTTGGCGAAGATGGTCTGGCCGGTGATCCAGTGGCCTTCGCCGGCGAGGAACACGACCAGCGGCGCGATGTCCTCGATCAGGGTCAACCGGCCGCCCATCGCCTGCGACTTGTGGAACTCCACGCGCTCCGGGGTCTCCTGGCCGTAGAAGAACGGCGTGTCCATGGGTCCGGGGCCGACGTTGTTGACGTTGATGCCGCGGGCCGCGAACTCTTTCGCGGCGGCCCGGGTGAAGTGCTCGACGGGGCTCTTCGCGCCGGCGTAGGTGCTGTAACCGTCGGTGAAGGCCGCCAGCAGCGCCGTTACGATGGTGATCACCGAGCCGCCGTCGTTGAGCCGGCGGCCGGCCTGCTGCAGGAAGAAGTACGCGGCCTTGGCGTTGATGTCGAACATCGAATCGTATTCGGCCTCAGTCGTTTCCACGATCGGCTTGCGCAGCACCTTGCCGACGGTGTTGATCGCGACGTCGACACCGCCGAATGCCTCGACCGCCGCGTCGAACAACTTCCCCACGTTGCCGGGCACCGTCAGGTCGCCCTGGACCTTGATGGCCTTGGCGCCGGCGGCCTCGACGGCGGCGACGGTCTGGTCGGCGTCGGCCTCGGTCGCGGCGCTGTTGTAGTGCACCGCGACGTTGACGCCGCGCGCGCCGAGGGTGGTGCTGATCAGACCGCCCAGGTTCTTGGCTCCGGCGGCGACGACTGCTGACTTACCTTCGAGATTGCTCATGTCGCCCACGCTAGCCACGGCCAGCCACAAATAGAAACGAAACTTTTCTACCTATCCACAAGCAGCAGTTGTAGATAGGGTGACGGCATGACCAGGCCGTATCCCGATCTGCGTCGGCTGCAGCACTTCCTCGCGGTCGCCGACGCCGGTGGCTTCACCCGCGCCGCGGACCAGCTGCACCTGAGCCAGCAGGCCCTCAGCAGCTCGATCCGCCAACTCGAAAAAGAGCTGGGCGCAACGCTTTTCGACCGCGACGGCCGCCGGGTCATCTTGACGCCGGCGGGCCGGCAACTGCACAGCGATGCCCGGACCCTGCTCGCCGCCGCCCACACCGTCACCGATCACGTGCAGCGCGCGGCCAGCGCCGCGCGGGAGAACTACGTCGTCGGGCACACCCCCGCCCTCGAGAGCATCGAGGCGTACGCGCTGCTGGAGCCGGTGATCGACGCCTTCGCCGACGTGTCCTTCACGTTCCGCCAGATGTTTCCGGACCAGCTGTCTCCCGCGCTCCTCGACGGGTCGATCCAGCTCGCACTGCGCCGCGGCGTGGTGCCGGACCGCGACCTCGCCACCGCGGTGCTGGGCTATCACCAGGTGTGCGTGGCGGTGCTGAGTTCGCACCCCCTGGCGCAGCGCGACGCCGTCGACCTCACCGATCTGACCGACGAACGGATCGCGCTCTGGGCACCGCCTGGCGCGTCGTACTACAGCGACCTCCTGCTCGGCGCCTGTCGCCGAGCCGGATTCGAGCCGGACTACGTCGTCAGCCGCGTGCAGGGCGCGGCCACGATTGCCGCGCCGTTGACGACGGGAGCGGTGGCGTTCGTGACGCATCCGGTGGGTCCGGTGATGAGCGGCCGGGTGACGGTCGTCGACCTCCGGCCGCCACTACTCGTCCCGGTGCAGGCCATGTGGCAGCGGCATACGCGGTCGCCGATCCGGGACCTGCTGCTCGCCCAGCAGGGGTAGTCAGGCGCGCGCCACCAGAGCCTCGTCGGCGAGGTCGTCGAGCTCCTTGCCCTTGGTCTCGGGCCCGAACAGGTAACCGATCACGGTCAGCAGCCAGATGCCGGAGAGCGCCAGATAGGGCGTCTGCACGCCGTAATGGCCGATGGCCCAGCCCACGACGGTCGGCGCCGCTATCGACACGATGCGGCCGCCGCCGACGGCCACACCAAATCCGGTGCCGCGCAGCACTGTTGGGAACAACTCGGAAATGTAGGCGTCCCCGACGCCCCACAGCCAGCCCAGCGTGGCGATGGAGATGGCGCCGTAAACCTGGTATTCGGCCAGCGAATCCGAGGTGGCCGCCAAAATCGCGGAACCGGCCTCGATGACGGCGCCGAGGATGGCCGAGGGGCGGCGCCCGAATCTGTCGGCCAACGCGGTGCCGATGAAGACGAAGACAACCTGCAGCAGGAAGAACACCAGGGCGTAACGGATCGCGTCGGTGGTGGACGCATGGAATCGCTTGACGATGTACGTGGTGAGAAACAGGGTCGAACCCCAGTAGCCGACCGCGTTGGCCGTGTAGATCAGCCAGCCCACGACCAGCCGCCGCCGTACGCCGGGCAGCTGCCACAGTTTGGCGCGCGGGATACCGTCTCGCTTGCGCGTCTCGTTGACCTCGGTGTAGCGCGGCGATTCCGTGATGCCCTGGCGGACAAGGAACAAGATGATGGCCGGCACGATGGCCACGATGAACGACGACTGCCAGCCGTACCGCGGCACCAGCACGAGCGCGACGGCGGCCGCGAGGACATAACCGAGCGAGAAGAGCGAGAAGATCACCCCGCCCACGCCGATCGCCCGGGTCTTGGTGGGCCATACCTCGGCGGTGTAGGGCGCGCCCACCGCCAGCTCGCCGGCGCCGCCCACTCCGGTGAGGAACCGCAGGCCGGTGAATGCGGACAGGTTGGTGGTGATGCCCGCCAGTGCCGTGGTGATGCCGTACAGCAGGATCGACGCACCCAGAGTGGTTTTGCGTCCCCACCGGTCGGCAGCGATGCCGAAGCCAATGGTCCCGATGGTGTAGCCGACCAGGAAGATCGACCCGATGTACCCGGCCTGGGCCTCGGTGATCTGCAGGGTCTTCTTGATCTCGGGCAGGACCAGGCCGTAGATGTTGACGGCATACGAGTCGAAGCCGTACCCCAGCCCGGCCGTCACCGCCACGAACAGCGCCGGTTTGAACGGCTGTGATTTAGCCGATGGCGAATCGGTCTGTGCCTCTTCTAGATTCGCGGACATCTCGCGACGCTATCGGGTAACAGACCGCGTCCGAATATTCAGAATCCGCAGGATCGCAAGTGCTTTCAGATCTGCCCGTGATTCGGCGGTGCCACGCCGGACAGTTCCCACGCGCCGATGTGGTGGTATTTCCAGTCGACGGGGTCGTGCACGCTGTGGGTCCGCGCGTTGCGCCAGTGCCGGTCGAGGTCGTGACGGCGGTCCGTGCCGCTCGCGCCGGTCAGCGCAAAGAGCTGACTGGCAACGTCGACGGCCACATCACTGGCGAAGGCCTTGGCCTGCGCCACCGCTATCGAGCCGTGCGCGGCCGCGTCGGGATCGGCGACATCGAGGCCGATCTCCTCGAGTTCGCCTGCGGCCCAACGTAAGAGCTGGGTCGACGCCCGGGTGCGGGTGGCGAGTTGGCCGAATCGCAGCAGGATGTGCGGATCGTCGCTTGCCGTCGTCGCCGCTCCGTAACGCACCGCCTCGAAGAACGGCCGGCTGCGGGTGCGGACGAACTCGGCGGCGTCGGCCAGGGCGCCTTCGGCGATACCGGCTTCGATGGCGGTGTGGACCAACTGGGCGCGGGCACCGAGCAGTTGCGGCTTCTCGAATGCCGACCAGTAGGGCAGGACCAGGTCGCCGTCGACGGCGACGCCATCCAACGTCGTGGTGCCACTCACCGTCGAGCGCTGCCCCATGGCGGCCCAGTCTTCGTCGATGGTCACGCCGGGCGCATCACGTTCGACGAACGCCAGCACGAGACGATCGTCGGGATCGAGCGCGCTGACCGCGAGCCACTGCGAGGTGATGGCGCCGGTGCAGTAGTACTTGGTGCCGTCGAGTCGCCACCGCGCCCCATCGCGGATCAGGCGCGTCTTGAGGTCTTGGGCATGATGGCCACCCCGCTCGGCGAGCACCGGGCCGATGCGCGCGCCGTCGACGACAGCGGGCAGGATGCGGGCCCGCTGCAGTGGTGTGCCGAGCAGGCGCAGGATGTCCACGGCCAGGTAGTGACCCTGCGGCGTCTGTGCCAGCGCGGGATCCGCGGCCGCGACGATCCTGATGACCTCGGCCAGCGTGCGCGGCCCGAGCCCGTCTCCCCCGTCGTCGATCGGCACCGTGATGGCCGGCAGGCCCAGCTTGTCGAACTCGGCCACTTCGGCGCGGGGTACCGCACCGGCCCGATCACGTTCTGCCGCACCGGGCTTCACCGATGCCGCGAACTCTTCCGCGACGGCGACGACGTCGGCGTGGCTCCGGGGAGCCCGGGTGCGGGCCATGTCTCAGGAGCGCCGATCAGCGAGTAGGCCGCGCTCCGCCAGGATCGGGATGACGCCCTCGCCAAAGCTGAAGGCCTCTTCCAGATGCGGATACCCGGACAGGATGAACTCGTCGAGGCCCAGCTCGTGGTACTCGGCGATGCGGTCGGCGACCTGCTCATGACTGCCGACCAGTGCGGTGCCGGCGCCGCCACGGACCAGACCGATACCGGCCCACAGGTTGGGCGAGACCTCCAGGTTGTCGGTCCGACCGCCGTGGAGGGCCGACATCCGGCGCTGCCCCTCGGACTGCGAGCTGCGCTGCACCTGCTGGGCGCGCTTGATGCTCTCGGGATCGAGGCCCGCCAGCAGTTTGTTGGCCTGCGCCCACGCCTCTTCTTCGGTGGGCCGGCTGATGACGTGCAAACGAATACCGAACCGCAGTTCCCCGGCCGCCCGCCGCGCTCGGCCCAGGTTCTTGACCTGGTGGCGCACGGCGTCGAGCTTCTCCGCGACCTGAGCGGGTGGCTCACCCCACGTCAGGTGCACGTCGGCGTGTTCGGCGGCCACTTCCAGCGCTTCGGCCGACGAGCCGCCGAGGTAGATGTCCGGCCAGGTCTCGGCCGGGATGATCGTCGCGTTCTCCACGGACAGGTGCTTGCCGGTGAAGGTGACCGGCTTGCCGGACCACAGCTGCCGGAAGATCGTGAGGAACTCGGCGGCCCGCTCGTAGCGCTCGGACTTGCCGAGGTAGTCGCCGAAGCGGCGCTGCTCGATGTCATCACCGCCGGTGACGACGTTGAGCAGCAATCGGTTTCGCGAGATGCGCTGGTACGTGGCGGCGGCCTGGGCGACCAGGGTCGGGGCCTGCAGCCCCGGCCGGAAGGCCACGAGGTACTTGAAGTGTTCGGTCCGCTGCGTCAGCGCTGCCGTGAACACCCAGGCGTCCTCACACCAGCTACTCGTCGGGGTCAGCGCCCCGGTGAACCCGAGTTTCTCCGCGGCGCCGGCCACCAGGCTGAGGTATTCGAGGTCGGGAGCCCGATCCGCGCCGAAGGCGTCGGCCCGGCTGCCTGCGCCACCGACCGCGTTGCCGAGACTCAGGTCGGTGCGCGAGTCACCGTTGGTCGGCAGGAACCAGTGCAGGGTGATTGCCATCGGTCTACAGCGAGAACTCGACGCGACTGCCGTTGCGAGTGGTCGTGGTCAGAACAGGCATGTCTCAACTCCCGGGAACGTGATGCCACCACACGAGAAGAGCAGTGGCGAATGCAGACTTCTCTCCGGAATCTAGAGCCAAGCGCCGTCACCGGGAACTGCCGTTGCCTCGGATCCCGGCGCCGCGACAGGCGTGACCACCGGACGTGCCTGCGATTCCGTCAGAATCATGCTGATTCCAACGCCGCCGATCCGGCAGCTAGATGAACTCCTGCGCCACCGCGGCGACGCGGTCGCGGTCGGCGTCGACGAGCCCGATCCGGGTCCGGCGGTCCAGGATGTCGTCGGCGGTCAGCGCGCCTTCGTGCGTGACGGCGTATTCGAATTCGGCGCGGGTGACGTCGATGCCGTCGGCCACCGGCTCGGTGGGACGCTCACACGTGGCGGCGGCGAACACGTTCGGCGCCTCGGCGCCGTAGCGCGCCACGAGCGACTCCGGCAGCGCCGCAAGACGATCCACTGACACCGGGTTCTCCGGAGCGCCGACCAGCGGCAGATTCCGGGTCCGGCACTCCCCCGCGCCGAGCCCGCGCAGCGACATCGCCCGATTCAGCACATCCTCGGCCATGTACCGGTATTCGGTGAGCTTGCCACCGATGACGCTGAGCACACCGCTGCCGGACACGACGACGGCGTGATCGCGCGACACGTCGGCGGTGTTGCCCTCGCCGGTATCGATCAATGGCCGCAGCCCCGCGTAGGCACCCAGGACGTCGTCCGGCCCCAGGCTCGTCGCCAGCGCGGTGTTGACGGTGTCGAGCAGGAACGTGATCTCGGCCGGAGTCGGTTGCGGCACATCCGGAATGGGGCCGGGCGCGTCCTCGTCGGTGAGGCCGAGGTAGACGCGGCCGAGCTGTTCGGGCATGGCGAAGACGAACCGGTTGAGCTCGCCCGGGATCGGAACCGTCAGCGCCGCAGTCGGATTGCCGAACGCCGCGGCGTCGAACACCAGGTGGGTGCCGCGGCTGGGCCGCAGCTTGATCGCGCCGTCGAGCTCACCGGCCCACACGCCGGCGGCGTTGATCACCGCGCGCGCCGTCAGATCGAAAGTTTCCCCGGTGAGTTGGTCGGTCAGCCGCACCGAGGTGCCGGTGGCGTCGGACGCCGCCACCCGGGTCAGGATGCGGGCGCCATGCTGGGCGGCGGTGCGCGCCACCGCGGTGACCAGACGGGCGTCGTCGATCAGTTGGCCATCGTAGGCGAGCAACGCGCCGTCGAGTCCGTCGCGGCGCACCGCGGGCACCAACTCCGCCGCGCGGGCCGCGTCGACCCGTCCCGACCGCGGCAGGATCGACGCCGATGTGCCGGCCAGCCGGCGCAGGCCGTCGCCGGCGATGAATCCGGTACGCACCAAAGCCCTTGAGGCCCGGTTAATCTCGGACAGCAGCGGCACGAGTTGCGGCATGGCGTGCACGAGGTGCGGGGCGTTGCGGCTCATCAGGATGCCGCGCTCGATGGCGCTGCGCCGGGCGATGCCCACGTTTCCGGTGGCCAGGTAGCGCAGGCCGCCGTGCACGAGTTTGGAACTCCACCGGCTGGTGCCGAACGCCAGGTCGTGCTTCTCGACGAGCACCGTCGACAGTCCGCGGGTCGCGGCGTCCAGCGCGATGCCCACGCCGGTGATGCCGCCGCCGATGACGACGACGTCGACGGTCTCGCCGTCCGCCAGCGCCGTCAGCTCGGCTGTGCGGCGGGCGGCGTTGAGGGCACTGCTGCTCATGGTTTCAGGTATCCGTTCAGGGAGTGCGCGAGTTCGATGTCCAGCGCGGCAACGTCGAGGACAGGCGCGACCATCTGCGCCGACTGGATGGCGGACTGGACGATCAGCAGGCACATGGCGGCGAGTTGCCTGGGGTCGCCGGGGCGGACGCTGCCGTCGGCCTGCGCCGTGGCGAGCGCGCCGGCCAGCACTTCCAGCAGGATCTGCTGGCTGGTGCCCATGCGCTGCGAGATGTAGACCATCGCCAGCGCGGGTGCGCTGCTCAGGACGGACATGATGACTTCGTCGGCGCGCAGCCGCTCCGCCATGCCGACCATGCGTTTGACGATCGCCTCGCGGTCGTCGCCAGTGACGGCAACCTCATTGAGCGCGTTGGTGATTCGTGCCGTCAGCAGCGCCGCGAGGATCGCCTGCGTGTCCGGCCAGCGCCGGTACACCGTCGGCCGGCTGACGCCGGCACGACGTGCGATCTCGGCCAACGTCACGCGATCCACGCCGAAGGCGATCACGCAATCAGCCGCAGCGTCGATGATTCGGGCATCCAGAGAATCCCGAGCTTCATCGTTACTGATTGACATCATGTGTAATACTGTAACGCATGACCGCGACACGTGACCACCTCGAACCGCCGATGAAGTGGAACGCCTGGGGTGACCCCGCTGCAGCCAAGCCCCTGTCCGACGGCATCCGCGGCCTGCTGACCGCGGCCCTGGGCATCGACGCGACGCCGGCCGACGAGCTCGAGGCCGACCAGGTCACGTTGCGCCCGTCCGCCCTGGCGGACGCCGACCGCGTTGCACTCGCGGCGATCGTCGGCGACGAGTTCTGCCGAACCGACGATCACGACCGCCTGCTGCGGGCCGGCGGCAAGTCGACACTGGACCTGTTGCGCCGCAAGGACACCGGCGAGCAGGACGCAGCGGACGCGATCCTGCTGCCCGGCTCCGAGGACGAGATCGCCCGGGTGCTCCAGTACTGCACCGAACACCGCATCGCCGTCGTCCCGTTCGGTGGTGGCACCAGTGTGGTCGGCGGACTCGACCCGATCCGGAACGGCTTCAGCGCCGTCGTATCGCTGGACCTGCGCCGCCTGGACCGGCTGGTCGGGCTCGACAAGGAATCCGGCGAGGCCGAGCTCGAGGCCGGCGTCACCGGCCCCCAGGCCGAGGAACTCCTTGGCGCCGAGGGCTTTTCGCTCGGCCACTTCCCGCAGAGCTTCGAATTCGCGACCATCGGCGGGTTCGCCGCGACGCGGTCGTCGGGGCAGAACTCGGCCGGCTACAACCGGTTCGACGACATGGTGCGCGGACTCACCGTCGTCACCCCGGCCGGCGTCCTGGACCTGGGCCGCGCCCCCGCGTCGGCAGCCGGGCCCGACCTGCGTCAGCTGATCGTCGGCTCGGAGGGCACCTTCGGCGTCATCACCCGGGTGCGGGTGCGCGTGCACCCGGTGCCCGAGACCACCCGCTACGAGGCGTGGTCCTTCCCCGACTTCGCCACCGGCGCAGCGGCTTTGCGCGCCGTCGTGCAGACCGGCACCGGCCCGACGGTCATCCGCCTGTCCGATGAGGTGGAGACCGGCATCAACCTGGCCACCACCGACAGCATCGGCGAGCAGACCATCACCGGTGGCTGCCTGGCCATCACGCTGTTCGAAGGCACGGCCGCGCACACCGAGAGCCGCCACGACGAGACGCGTGCGCTGCTGGCCGCTCAGGGTGGCACCTCGCTCGGCGAGGCCCCGGCCCGCGCGTGGCAGCACGGCCGGTTCGGCGCCCCGTATCTACGCGACTCACTGCTCACGGCCGGCGCCCTGTGCGAGACCTTGGAGACCGCGACGACGTGGTCCAACGTGCCGGCGCTGAAGGCGGCCGTCACCGAGGCCCTCACCAGCTCGCTACAGGAAAGCGGCACACCGGCTTTGGTGATGTGCCACATCTCGCACGTCTACCCCACCGGTGCCTCGCTGTACTTCACGGTCGTGGCCGGCCAGCGCGGCAACCCCATCGAGCAGTGGCGCGCGGCGAAAACCGCGGCGTCCGAGGCCATGGTGCGCTGCGGCGCCACCATCACCCACCACCACGCCGTCGGCGCCGACCACAAGCCGTGGATGACGGCCGAGGTCGGCGACCTGGGCGTCGAGGTACTGCGCGCCGTCAAGAACGTGCTCGATCCCGGCGGAATCCTCAACCCGGGCAAGCTGATCCCGTGAGAGTCACCCTGCTGACCAACCCCGCCTCGGGCCAGGGACGCGGCTCGGCGGCAGCGCAGCGCGCCGTCGTGCGGCTGCAACGCCGCGGTGTCGACGTGGTCGAGCTGATCGGGTCCGACGCCGCCCATGCCCGCCAACTGCTCGACGAGGCACTCGACCACGGCACCGACGCGGTGGTGGTGGCCGGCGGTGACGGCATCATCTCCCTTGCGCTGCAGGCACTTGCGCAGGGCGACGTGCCGCTCGGCATCATCCCGGCCGGCACCGGCAACGACCATGCCCGCGAGTTCGAGATTCCGCGCGACGACCCGGAAGCCGCCGCCGACATCATCGCGACAGGCCGCACCCGCACCATCGACCTGGGCCGGATCGAGGGCGCCGACGGCACCGTCCGCTGGTTCGGCACGGTGATGTCAGCAGGCTTCGACTCGCTGGTCACCGATCGCGCCAACCGGATGACGTGGCCGCGGGGCCGGATGCGCTACAACGCGGCCATGCTGGTCGAGCTGTCGCAGTTGCGGCTGCACACGGCGCGGGTCAGTTTCGACGGCGGTCCCGAGCAGGAAATCCCCGTGACACTGGCGACTTTCGGCAATGGCAAGAGCTATGGCGGCGGCATGCTGATCTGCCCGGGCGCCGACCTGGGCGACGGCCTGCTCGATGTCACGATGGCGGCCTCGGCGTCGCGCACCAAACTGATCCGGCTGTTCCCCACGGTGTTCAAGGGCACGCATGTCCACCTCGACGAGGTGACCACGCGGCGGGCCCGAACCGTCACCATCGACGTGCCGGGCATCAACGCCTATGCCGACGGCGAATACGTGTGCCCGCTGCCGGTGACGGTGTCCGCGGTGCCCAACGCGCTGCGGGTCCTGGTTCCGTAGTCCGGCGGTCGTCAGTCCTGCGTAGCGGCAAGCAGCGCAAGCAGATTCATCAACCGGGTGATGGCGCCGGTGACCGGCCGGGCCGGCAGTGTCGGATCGACGGCACGCTGAATCCCGAGCCCGATGCCGGCGCTGAGAAACAGGTTGCCGATGTCGTCGAAGCTGTCGATCACCCCGGCGGCGACCATCTGCTCTTCGCCGAGCCCCAAATCGACCGCGAGCGAACGCAATACGTCGACGACCATCTGAGCGGCTTCGTTGCGAAGGTCCGTGACCATCTGCCCCAACTCGGGATCGTTGCGCGACAGCACCACGAATTCGAGTTCCAGCATCGTCCAGCCCACGTCGCCGGCGGTCCGTTCCAGCCAGGCGTTCACCGCCTCGACGCGGCTCGGCACATCGGCATCCGACATCGCCAGCTCTGACATCTCGGCGAACTTCTCGCGGTGGATGGCCTCGAGCACCTCCCGGCACAGGACCGGCTTGCTGCCGAAATTCGAATACACCGCGCCCTTGCTGTAGCCGGCGTCGTCGGCGATGTCCTCGAGGCTCGTGGAGGCATAACCGTGCTCGAGAAACCGGGCCTTCGCCGCGTCGAGCAGTTCGGCACGCGTCTGTTCCTGACGCTGCACCCTGGTCAATCGCGGCATGCGTTGATATTAATGGTTTGCGATACCGGGAGTACTGGCTTTACTCGGAGAATTCGGATACCGTGAGTATTCGAACGAGCCAGCAAGGCTCCTACCAGCAGATTCGAGGCTATCGATGCAGCTAGCACGACGCGCCATGTCACTCGACGGCGCCACAGTCATCATCACCGGAGGTGCCAGGGGCATCGGCGCCAAGACCGCCGAGCTGTTCTCTCAGCACGGCGCCACCGTGTGGATCGGCGACGTCGACGCCGACATCGCCGAGCAGACGGCCCGCAAAATCCCCCGCTGTCGCAGCGCACGCCTCGATGTCACCCGGCGTGACTCCTGGGACCAGTTCGTCGGGCAGGTGGTCAAGGAGTCCGGCCGCATCGACATCCTTATCAACAACGCCGGCGTGATGCCGCTGGGCGCTTTCGAGTCCGAAGCCGAGGCCACGACCGACCTGATCCTCGACGTCAACGTCCGGGGCGTGCTCAACGGCATGCGGGCAGTGATCCCGCTGATGATCACGCGCGGCAGCGGCCACGTCGTGAACATCGCATCGATGGCGGGCATGATTCCCGTCCCGGGCATGGTGACCTACAACGCCAGCAAGTTCGCCGCCGTCGGGGCGTCGCTGGCGGCGAGAACCGAATACGCCGGAACGGGCGTCACCGTGTGCGCGGTGCTGCCGTCAGCAGTCCGCACCGAACTGTCCTCCGGCGTCCAACTCGGCGGCGGCATGCCGACGGTCGACCCGGAAGATGTCGCGCAGGCGGTCCTCAAGACGTTGCGCACCAAGGCCGCCCGGACCTCGGTACCCCAATGGGTGGCACCAGGCTGGGCTCTGGTCGACGCGCTGGTGCCGGAGTTCGTCCAGCGTGCGGCACGCGCGCTCATCGACGATCGCCGCGCCCTGACCGCCCTCGACCCCGTCGGCCGTTCGGCCTACCTGGATCGGATCGAGCGGCAGTCGAAAGACCATGATGTCGAGTCGAACTCGGAAGCGCGCCGATGAAGCGGGCGCTCGTCATCGGCTGCGGCGGGACCATCGGCGGCGCCTGGATCGTCGCGGCCCTGCACGCCCTCCAGGAGCAGACCGGTTGGGACCCGCGGGAAGCCTCGGTGTTGCAGGGCACCTCGGCGGGCGCCGAGATCGTCACGATGCTCGGCGGCGGCGCGTCCGTCGACGACCTGGTCGCGATGCACCGCGGCACCAGTACCGACGAACGTCTGCGCCGGCACATCGAGGCGACGCCGCCGAGCCTGCCGCCGCTGCCGGCACCCCGCCTGCTCAACCCCGCACTTCTGCGCAGTCAGAACGGCCTGGCCGCGGTCACCGGCATCGCACCGACCGGCCGCGGCAACGCAGACTGGCTGCAGCACTTGGCATCTGGCTTCGCCAACAAATCGGGTTGGCTGGATCACCCGGGCGCCCGCATGGTGGCATTCGACTACCAGCGCGGCGAGCGGGTGGCTTTCGGCGCCCCCGGCGCGCCGAAAGCCACGGCGGGCGAAGCACTCCGGGCGTCATGGGGTGTCCCCGGCTGGATGCCACCGGTCCGTATCGGCGATCGCACGTTCGTCGACGGCGGCGCCGCGTCCACCGCGTCGGTCGACCTCATCAGCCCTGACGACGCCGACCTCATCTACGTCATCACGCCGATGGCCTCCGAAAGCGGCGTTCGCGCACCGGGGTTGGGCGGCATCCTCGAACACCGACTGCTGCGCCGCCCGATGTCCACCGTGCTGGATGCCGAAGTCGCCACCGCCCGGGCCCGCGGCATCGAGGTCGTCGTGATCCAACCGGACGCCGACGATCTGGCCGGCCTGGGTGCCAACTTCATGCTGCGCGGCAAGCGGCGCGCGGCGTTCGAATCCGCCATGACCACCGCACCGAACACGGTGCGTCGAGCCTGGGAGTCCTGATGAGCACACGTGATCCGCGCATCGTCATCATCGGCGCCGGCGTCGCCGGGATCGCCTCCGCGTACACCTTCCAGCAGGCCGGGTTCACCAACTTCACCATCCTGGAGAAGGGTTCGGACGTCGGCGGGGTGTGGCACTGGAACCGCTACCCCGGGCTGACGTGTGATGTGCCGTCGCACATCTACCAGTTCGCCTTCGCGCCCAAGCCCGACTGGAGCCATATCTGGGCCGGTGGCCAGGAGATTCAGGAGTATCACCGCGACGTCGTCGAGCGCTTCGGGCTCGACAAGCACCTGCGCCTCAACACCGAGGTCACGGCGCTGCACTACAACCAGGACGAACACACCTGGACCGTCACGACCCAGAACGAGACGCTGACAGCCGATTTCGTCATCTGTGCCACGGGCGTGCTGCACCACCCCTTCACGCCGGACATCCCCGGCATGGACGCCTTCGAGGGCACCGTCGTGCACACCGCCCGGTGGGATCCCGAACTCGAGACCGCGGGCAAGCGCATCGCCGTGATCGGCACCGGGTCGACCGGCGTGCAGGTGGTTTCGGCGTTGCAGCCCACCGCCGGCAGGCTGCTGCACTTCGCGCGGTCGCCGCAGTGGATGCTGTGGGCACCGATGAAGTTGCCGCAGCTGGGTGCCGTCACCGCGCTGCTGCGCGCCATGCCGCAGCTGTATCAGGCTGTCGCCGAACGCATTCCGCTGTGGGGTTCGAGCGTTCTCGTCGACATCGTGACCAAGCCGACGTGGCGTCGCAAGCTGGTGCAGCAGTACGCCCGACTGAGCCTGCGGGCCCAGGTCCGCGACCCGAAGTTGCGTGCCGAGCTGACGCCCGACTACCAGCCGCTGTGCAAACGGCAGGTGTTGTCGGGCACGTACTACCAGGCGATCAAGGCCCCCAATGCCCAACTCGTCACCGATCGCATCGCGGAGTTCACGCCCACCGGCATCCGCACCACGGAGGGCGAGCACCACAGGATCGATATCGCCGTGCTGGCCACCGGTTTTCAGGCGCACAACTACATGCGTCCGATGCAGGTGGTGGGGCGCGACGGCGTCACCCTGGACGACGCCTGGGTCAAAGGCCCGCGCGCCTACCGGATGACCGCGATCCCCGGCTTCCCGAATCTGTTCACCGTGCTGGGCCCGAACTCACCCACGGGGTCCATCTCGCTGCAGTACACCGCGGAACTCACCGCGCGGTACATCGTGAAGTGGCTCAAGCGTTTCGAGCGTGGCGAGATCAACGAGGTCGAAGTGACCGAGGCGGCCACCGACGAATTCAACGCCGCCGCTGTCGAGGCCATGGAGCCGACGGTGTGGAACACCGGCTGCAACTCCTGGTACTTCAGCGAAGGCGGCACCATCGACCTGTGGCCGTTCGACGTCGCCACGATCACCAGCATGCTGAGCGAGCCCGAACCGGAGCACTACCGGGTCAGCTAGCCGGGGATGGATCGGCGCGTAGAACTCTATCGACCGCGAAGGTGCACGTGGATCGCGAATCTCGCCGGTTCGGCGAGCTGTGTGCACGCTCGCGTCGATGCGACAGCCGCGTGGACCGGTCGAACTAGCCGACGCCCCGGTTCAGCCAGCTGACCTCGCCGACCTCGGCGCCGCCGCCGCGATACGGCTCCAGCGCCTCGTCCCAGGCGGTGCCGAGCACGGTGTCGAGTTCAGCGGCGAGCATGTCGGCGCCGCCCTCCATCAGCGCGCGCAGCCGCTGCTCGCCGACCACGGTGTCGCCGTTGGCGCTCATCGATCCGCTCCACAGGCCCAGCGTCGGGGTGTGGCACCAGCGGTGGCCGTCGACGCCGGTGCTCGGATCCTCGGTCACCTCGAAGCGCAGCACCGACCACGACCGCAAAGCGCTGGCGAGTTGAGCTCCGGTGCCGACGGGTCCCATCCAATTGGTGATGGCGCGCAGCTGACCGGGCATGGCGGGTTGGGGCGTCCACTTGAGGTTCGCCCGCGCCGACAGAGTCGACGAAAGTGCCCACTCCACATGCGGGCATACCGCCGCGGGAGAGGCATGGATATACACCACGCCCGTCGTCGCGTCGGCGAGTTGGTTCGACGCACGCATCATCTGCTCCTTCAGCTACACGAGGGACGTCTTCCCCAACGACCTGGTGTTGCTGAAATGTTGCAGTTGTTTAGTGCGTGTCTATTGTGCCGCCTGAGACCCCTGTTGCGCTAGTCTGTCGCGCAATCTCTCAGGACGGCCACAGAATCGCACCGCGATCAGGGGCGTTGCCGACTCGGCGTCGCCGATCCCGGCAATTACCGGACACACCCAAACACCCGCGCGGAGCACCAGCGCGCCATCTATCTTCTAAGCCGTGACTGCCCTGGACCGGTTCTTCGAGATCTCCGCACGCGGCTCGACTGTCGCTGCTGAACTGCGCGGCGGCGCGGTGACCTTCATCGCGATGGCGTACATCATCGTGCTGAACCCCATCATCCTGTCGAGCACGGCAGACATCGCCGGGCACAAGCTCCCGTTCGGCCAGGTCTCGGCGGTGACATCACTGGCGGCCGGCGCCATGACGATCCTGTTCGGCGTCGTCGCCCGCCTGCCCTTCGCGTTCGCCGCCGGCCTCGGCATCAACTCGTTCCTGGCCAGCTCCGTGGTGGGCGTCCTGACGTGGCCGGAAGCCATGGGGCTGGTGGTCATCGAAGGCCTGATCATCGTCGCGATGGCCGTCACCGGCCTGCGGCGCATGATCTTCGATGCCGTGCCCATGCCTCTGAAACTGGCCATCACCGCAGGCATCGGGCTGTTCATCATGTTCATCGGCCTGGTCAACGCCGGCTTCGTCGCGTCGACCGGGCACCCGTCGCCGCCGCTGGGTCTGGGCGCCGGCGGCACCGGCTCGGTCCGAGCCATCCCGACCCTGGTGTTCGTGTTCACCCTGCTGACCTCAGGTGTGCTGGTGGCCCGCAAGGTGCGCGGCGGCATCCTCATCGGCCTCATCTCGGGCACCGTGCTGGCCGCCATCATCGAGGCGATCTGGCACCTCGGCTCGGCGACGGAAAAGCCCGGCGGCTGGAGCCTGTCCGTCCCGACGCTGTCCGGTTCGCCGTTCGCGGTGCCCAACCTGGCCCTGATCGGTCACGTGGACTTCGGCAGCTTCGGCCGGATCGGCGCCATCGCCGCGCTCATGCTGGTGTTCACGCTGCTTTTCACGAACTTCTTCGACGCCATGGGCACCATGACGGGCCTGTCCCGGCAGGCCGGTCTGTCCGACGAACACGGCAACTTCCCGCGCCTGCAGTCCGCGCTGGTGATCGAGGGCACTGGCGCCGTGGTCGGCGGCGCGGTGTCGGCATCGTCCAACACGGTGTTCGTCGAATCGGGCACCGGCATCGGCGAAGGTGCCCGCACCGGTCTGGCCAGCCTCGTGACCGGTGGATTGTTCTTGGCCGCAATGTTCTTGACACCGCTGACGGAGATCGTGCCCACCGAGGTCGCGGCCGCCGCGCTGGTCATCGTCGGCACCCTGATGGTCTCGGTGCTCCGCGAGATCGACTTCTCCGACTTTTCGGTGGCCCTGCCGGTCGTGCTGACCGTGGCCGTCATGCCGCTGTCCTACTCGATCGCCAACGGCATCGGCGTCGGCTTCATCGCCTGGGCGGTGCTGCGTGCGGCGTCGGGCCGCATCAAAGAGATCAGTCCGCTGCTCTGGGTCGTCGCCGCCGGGTTCCTGCTGTTCTTCGCGCGCGGCTGGATCGACAGCATGATCGGGGTCGTCCGCTAGGCGAACTCGCGCAGAACCGCGGCGGACACTTCCGGCCAGACGGCGTGCGTCCAGTCGCCGAAATCGCGGTCCGTCAGCACGACAAGCGCCAGGTCCGCTTCGGGATCCACCCAGAGGAACGTCCCCGACTGACCGAAGTGGCCGAACGTCCGGCCCGAGTTGCCCGCCGCCGTCCAGTGCGGCTGCTTGCCGTCCCGAATCTCGAAACCCAGACCCCAGTCGTTCGGGCGCTGCGATCCGAATCCCGGCAGCACGCCGTCGAGACCCGGGAACTGCACCGAGATCGCGTCGGCATGCATGGGCGTCGACACCAGGGCGGGACGCAGCAGGTCACCGGCGAATGCCGCCAGGTCGGCCACCGTGGACCAGGCGCCGTAGCCGGCGGTTTCGGCCGCGCCCGGCAGGTCGGAATCGCTCATCCCCAGCGGCTCGAAAACCGCTTCCCGCAGGTACTGCGCGAATTCGATGCCGGACTCGTGCTGCAGCACCTGAGCCAGTACCGCGAACCCGACATTCGAGTAGATGCGGCGCGTGCCGGGCGCGGCGATGGCGTCGGGTGTCTGCATCGCGAGACCCGAGGTGTGTGCCAGGAGGTGGCGCACCGTCGACCCGGGCGGGCCGGCCGGGGTGTCCAACTCGACGACGCCCTCTTCGATCGCGATCTGCGCGGCGCGGGCCACCAGAGGCTTGGTCACCGACGCGAGCCGGAACGCGCGGTCGACGGGTCCGTGCGTGGCGAGCACACCGGCGGGCGACACGACCGCCGCCGCGGCGTTCGGTACCGGCCAGGAATCCAGCAGCTCGAGAGCGGTCACGTCATCGACCCTGTCACACATCGCAGCGCCGATGGGCGGGCGCCGAGCCGCCGTTGACCAGACATTTGTATGGACACCATTCCAACCCTTCCCGGAGGCATTAGGTTATAGCCATGAGTCAGACAGTGCGTGGTGTGATTTCCCGGGCCAAGAAGCAGCCCATCGAGCTCGTCGACATCGTCATCCCCGATCCCGGACCCGGTGAGGTCGTCGTGGACATCATCGCCTGCGGGGTGTGCCATACCGACCTCACCTACCGCGAGGGCGGCATCAACGACGAATATCCCTTCCTGCTCGGCCACGAAGCCGCCGGCACCGTCGAGTCGGTCGGCGAGGGCGTCACCCACGTCGCCCCCGGCGACTTCGTCATCCTCAACTGGCGCGCCGTGTGCGGCGAGTGCCGCGCCTGCAAGCGCGGCCGCCCGCACCTGTGCTTCGACACCTTCAACGCCACCCAGAAGATGACGCTGACCGACGGCACCGAACTGACCCCCGCCCTGGGCATCGGGGCCTTCGCCGACAAGACCCTCGTGCACGAACGCCAGTGCACCAAGGTCGATTCCGAGGCCGACCCGGCCGTCGCCGGACTGCTGGGCTGCGGCGTGATGGCCGGCATCGGCGCCGCCATCAACACCGGCGGCGTGACGCGTGACGACACCGTCGCGGTCATCGGCTGCGGCGGCGTGGGCGACGCGGCCATCGCCGGCGCCGCCCTGGTCGGCGCCAAGCGCATCATCGCCGTCGACACCGACAACAAGAAGCTGCACTGGGCCCGCGAGTTCGGCGCCACCCACACCATCAACGCCCGCGACCTCGACGCCGTCGAGACCATCCAGGACCTGACCGACGGTTTCGGCGCCGACGTCGTGATCGACGCCGTCGGCCGGCCCGAGACCTGGAAGCAGGCGTTCTACGCCCGCGACCTCGCCGGAACCGTTGTCCTCGTGGGTGTTCCGACGCCCGACATGACCCTCGAGATGCCGCTGATCGACTTCTTCTCCCACGGCGGGTCGCTGAAGTCGTCGTGGTACGGCGACTGCCTGCCCGAACGCGACTTCCCCACCCTCATCAGCCTGTACCTGCAGGGCCGGCTCCCGCTGGAGAAGTTCGTCACCGAACGCATCGGGCTCGACCAGATCGAGGACGCCTTCCACAAGATGCACAGCGGCGAGGTGCTGCGCTCGGTGGTGGTCCTCAAATGAGTGCCATCCAGCGCGTCGTCACCAGCGGCACCTTCAGCCTGGACGGCGGCACCTGGGACGTCGACAACAACATCTGGCTCGTCGGCGACGACACGGACGTCATCGTGTTCGACGCCGCCCACACCGCCGCGCCCATCATCGAGGCGGTGAACGGCCGCAACGTCGTCGCCGTCGTCTGCACCCACGGCCACAACGACCACATCACCGTCGCCCCGGAACTGTCCGCGGCCCTCGACGCCCCGGTGCTGCTGCACCCGGCCGACGAGATGCTGTGGCGGGATGTCCACCCGGACAACCCTTTTCACACCGTGGACGACGACCAGGTGCTCACCGTGGGCGGCCTGGAGATCAAGGCCATCCACACCCCGGGGCACTCCCCCGGCTCGGTGTGCTGGCACATCCCCGAACTGGGCGCGGTGATCTCGGGCGACACCCTGTTCCACGGCGGCCCCGGCGCGACCGGCCGCTCGTACTCGGATTTCCCGACCATCCTGGCGTCGATATCGGAGAAGCTCGGCAAGCTGCCCGGCGACACTGTCGTCTACACCGGCCACGGTGACACCACGACCATCGGCGGCGAGCTGGTCCACTACGACGAATGGGTGGCCCGCGGCAGCTGAGCTGCCGATCGAGCACCGGCCACTGATTCCACGCTGGTTCAGAGCGCGCCACACAGCTCACGGCGCTACCGTGAGACATGCCCGAGTCCAGCGTGGTGGTGCAGCCCGACCCGATCGGGAGCGCGCGCCTGCAGACCGTCGGACTCCGCACGGCCACAAAGCTTTTCGAACAGGCCGCCGCCGAGGTGCCGCTCCCGGCGGCGCCGCGGCCGGTGGTGATCGCCGAGTACGGCTGCGGCAACGCGCACAACGGCCTGCTGCCCATCGGCGCGGGCATCACCGCGCTGCGCAAGCGCATCCGGCCCGAGCACCCCATCGCGGTGACGCACACCGACATCCCCGACAACGATTTCAGCGCCCTGTTCCGCACCTTGCGCGACGACGCATTCAGCTACCTGCGGACCGATCGGGCCACGTTCGCCTCGGCGGTGGGGCGGTCGTATCTGAGCCAGATCCTGCCGTCGGAAGGCGTGCACCTGGGCTGGTCGGCGTGGGCCATCCACTGGCTCAGCCGCATGCCGTCCGACATCCCCGATCACATCCAGCCGTCCTACAGCGCCGACGCGCAGGTGCGCGCCGCGTACGCGCGGCAGGCGGCGCACGACTGGCATGAGTTCATCGCGTTCCGCGGCCGCGAGTTGAGTCCGGGCGGCCGCCTCGTGGTCATGACCATGGGCCAGCACGACGACGGACGGCTCGGACTCGAGCCGCTTTTCGACGGACTGATGCGTGCGCTGTCCGACCTGCAGGACCAACGGCTCGTCACCTCCGAGGAGGTGCGGCGCATGCGGCTGCCGATCGTGGGCCGCAGTGAAGCCGACTTCCGCTCACCGTTCGCCCCTTCGGGTCGCTTCGAGCGCCTGCGGATCACCCACCTCGTGGTCGCCGACGAACCGGACCGCTTCTGGCAGCGATACCAGACCGACGGTGACGCAACGGCTTTCGCCAAGAGCTGGGTCGGTTTCACCAGGGCGGCGGTGTTCGACACCCTGCTGGAAGCGTTGGAGCCGGCCGACCCGGCGCGCCGATGTCAGCTCGCCGATGCCCTGGACGCCGCACTGGTGGAGCTACTGTCCGCCGCACCCCGCCCGATGCCGATTCCGGTGGCGCACATCGTCGTCGAGAAACAGCAGCGCGAAAGTTAGACGAACACGTCCAGGATCAGGACCATGGCCAGACCGGACACCGAGAGCACGGTCTCCATGATCGACCAGGTCTTGATGGTCTGGCCGACGCTGAGCTTGAAGTACTCCTTGACCAACCAGAAGCCGGCGTCGTTCACGTGCGAGAAGAACAGCGAGCCGGCGCCCACGGCGAGCACCACCAGAGACAGTTCGCCGGTGCCCATCCCATGCACCAGACCCAGCACCAGCGACGACGCCGTGATGGTGGCGACTGTGGCCGACCCGGTGGCCAGCCGGATCAGGACCGCGAGCACCCAGGCCAGCACGAGCACCGAGATGTGCACGCCTTCGGCCCAGCGCGCCAGCATGGTGCCGATGCCGGTGTCGACCAGCACCTGCTTGAAGCCACCGCCGGCGGCGACGATCAGGAAGATGCCCGCGACCGGGGGCAGGCTCGACTCGATGCACTTGGTGATCGCGGTGCGGTCCATGCCGGCGCCGCGACCGAGGGTGACGGTGCCGACCACGACGGCGATGAGCAGCGCGACCAGCGGAGTGCCCACGGCGTCGAAGATCCGGCGGAACCACTGCGTCTTGTCGTCGATGAAGATGTCGACGAGGGCCTTGCCCAGCATGAGCGCCACGGGCAGCAGCACCGAGAACAGCGTGACGCTGAAGCGGGGCCGTTTGCCATGTGCCCGAAGGGCTTCCGGATCGGTGGTGAAGGTGTCCGGTGCCGCGACGACGACCCACTTGCCGGCGAGGCGGCCGAACAGCGGGCCCGCGACGACGATCGTCGGGACCGCGACGAGCACGCCGAGGCCGAGCGTGACCCCGAGGTCGGCATTGAGCAGTCCGACGGCGGTCAGCGGCCCGGGGTGCGGTGGCACGAAGCCGTGCATGGCCGACAGGCCGGCCAGTGCCGGGATGCCGATGGTGATGAGCGACTGCTGCGAGCGCCGGGCCACCAGATAGATGACGGGCATCAGCAGCACGAGCCCGATCTCGAAGAACATCGGCAGCCCGATGATCGCGCCGACCAGCGCCATCGCCCACGGCAGGGCTCGGGGCGAGGCGGCACCCACGATGGTGTCGACGATCTCGTCGGCGCCACCGGAGTCCGCGAGCAGCTTGGCGAACATCGCGCCGAGCGCGATCAGGATGCCCACGCCGGCCGCCGTCGCGCCGAACCCGTCGGAGAACGATTTGAGAACCGCGGCGAGGTTCTCGCCGGCCGTCAGCCCCACCGTCAGGCCACCGAAGATCAGCGACAGGAACGGGTGCAGCTTGAGCAGCGTGATGAGCACGACGATGACGCTGATGCCGGCCACGAAGGCCAGGATCAGCTGAGTGGCCGAGGAGACCGGTTCGATGAGTTTGGGTGCGTCGGCGAGGACGGTGACGGCGGTGCGCATCAGATCTTCTCCCCGTCGCTCCGCTCGCCCCGTCGGTTCTCCCCTTGGGTGCGCGAAATGTATTCGTCGACAATCGAATCGATGCTCTGCCCGACGTCGATCACGATGCCGGCCTCATCGGCTTGCAGGGGTTCGAGGGTCTCGAACTGTGAGGCGAGCAGCGACGCCGGCATGAAGTGGCCGGGGCGGCTGGCCTGCCGGGCGCCGATGACCTCGGGGGTGCCGAACAGGTGCAGAAACCGGGTCTCCGGGCAGTGGCTGCGCAGCTGCACGCGGTACTTGTATTTCAGCGCCGAACAGCTCATCACGCCGCCGGTGCCGCAGTGCTCCCCGAGCCATCGGCCGATGGTCTCGAGCCAGGGCCGGCGATCGTCGTCGTTCAGCGGGTGACCGGCCTTCATCTTGGCGATGTTGGCGGCGGGATGGAAGTCGTCCGCATCGGCGAACGGCACGCGGAGCCGCTGCGCGAGCGCCGCGCCGACGGTGGACTTACCGGATCCTGAAACGCCCATGACGACGATGGGTGATGGCATGTTCTGCACCCGCCCCTTGTTGTGGTTTGACTCACACAGCGTGACTCAAAAGTCATACTTTTTCAAGAGGCCACAGAAAAACATCGGTTCTAAGTCAGATCTCCGGAGTTATGACAGGATGTTATGCGTGTCCACCCCGTCAAACGTCGGCGCTCTCCACGACAACGTGCTGAGCGCGCTGGGGGCCGCGGTGGTCTCCGGTAGGTACGCCCCCGGCGAGGTGATCACGCTCGAAGGAGTGAGCGCGGAACACGGCGTCTCCCGCAGCGTCGTCCGGGAAGCGATCCGGGTCCTCGAATCGATGGGCATGGTCGCCTCCCGCCGCCGGGTCGGCATCACGATTCAGCCGGCGGCCAACTGGAATGTGTTCGACCCCAGGCTGATTCGCTGGCGACTCGAGTCCGGCGACCGGGCCGCCCAACTGGTGTCGTTGTCGGAGTTGCGGCGCGGATTCGAACCCGTCGCGGCCGCCCTGGCTGCCGAGCGCGCCGACCCGCACCAGTGCCGGATCATGGCCGCCGCCGTGTCGGACATGGCGGTACACGGGCGCGACGGCAATCTCGAGGCATACCTGCTGGCGGACAAGATCTTCCACCAGACGTTGCTGGAGGCCAGCGGCAACGAGATGTTCCGCGCGCTCACCGCGGTGGTGTCGGAGGTCCTGGCGGGACGCACCCACCACGGCATGATGCCCGACTCCCCCAACCCGGCGGCCATCGCGCTGCACGACGAAGTGGCCCGCGCCGTGCGGATGCGCGATCAGGCCGGCGCCGAACGCGCGATGCGCGCCATCATCGACGAGGCCGCCGCCGC
Organism: Mycobacterium toneyamaense; assembly: GCF_055384815.1. Classification (NCBI taxonomy): domain Bacteria; kingdom Bacillati; phylum Actinomycetota; class Actinomycetes; order Mycobacteriales; family Mycobacteriaceae; genus Mycobacterium; species Mycobacterium toneyamaense. The sequence goes on along the minus strand of NZ_AP040333.1, from coordinate 1,931,237 downwards.
GGTCGCCGAGGAGCAGGGCTCGGCCTGACCGGCCCGGCCGTCAGCGGCAGCGCTTGAGGCCGTCGTTGGGATCACAGAACAACGGGAACTGCTGCACCGGAATCGGCAGCGGCTTCTGGAATTCCAGCCGGAACGACTTCTTCGTCATGGCCGCCTGCACGCCGCACTGTTCGTTGTTGGTGGTGGTCCGGGTACCGGTCCAGTTGGTGTCCTCCCACTCGTAGGTCTCTACGAGCTTCGACTTGGTGCCGTCCGGGCACGTGAAACCCTGGAGGTCGGTCTGGGTGAACATCCAATGTCCCTCACCGCCGGTCTGGCGGGCATCGCCGCCCAGCGTGCCGCCGTACTGGTCGGAGCCGACGTGCACGAGGCAGCCCACCGGCAGTTCCAGGTTGTTGCGCAGATCGCCGACGGTCGGGGCGCAGACGGGCCAGATGGTCCACACGCTCATCGGCGTGCCCTCTTGGATGTAGGTGTAGATGCCTTCGGGCAGCCGGATGTTGTCGGCCTGCGCCGGCGCCGCCGTGCCGAAGAGTGCGCCCGCTGCGACGAAGCCAAAACTCGAAACCATAGCGAGAACACGTTTCATTTTCACCGCCCGAGTATCGCAAATGACTTGCCCACGGCGTGAGAAAGTCACCGTATGAGTTCACTCAGCGGGAAGGTCGCGTTGATCACCGGGGCCTCGGCCGGCCTGGGCGCGGCCACGGTCAAGGTTTTCGCCGAACGCGGCGCATCGGTCTTCGGTATCGCGCGGGACGCCGAGCGGATGGCGACGGTATTCGCCGACGCCTACGGCGACGAGCCCGGCGGCGCGTTCGCCGCGGTGGACATCAGCACGGCCGACGCCTGCCGGCAGGCGGTCGAGGATTGCATCGCGAAATTCGGGCGGCTGGACGTGCTGGTGAACGTCGCGGGATTCCATGTCATGCGGCACACCCTGTCGATGACCGATGACGACTGGGACCGCGACCTCGCGGTGAACCTGAACGGCCCGTTCTACCTGACCCGGGCGGCGCTGCCGCAGTTGCTGGAGAACGGCGGCAACATCGTCAACGTCTCGTCGATCGCCGGCGTCGAGGGCGAGATCTACTCGGCGGGCTACTGCGCCGCCAAGCACGGGCTGATCGGTCTGACGCGGGCACTGGCCGTCGAGTACACGAAGGAAAAGCTCCGGGTCAACGCGGTGTGCCCGGGCGGCATGCTCACCGCACAGGTCACCGAGTTCGCGGCGCCCGAGAACGCCGACTGGGACCTGATCATGCGGATCGCCGCGCCGCGTGGCTTCATGGAGCCGCGTGACGTCGCGAACGTCATCGCGTTCCTGGCGAGCGACGACGCCGCCGCGATCCACGGCTCGGTGTACCGCGTCGACAACGGCAAGGGCCCGGCCTGACCGGCCGGAATCGAGTCCGGCGACTAGTGCGCGAGCGCGACCAGCAGGTCGTGCTTCTCGGGGCAGTACGTGTCGAAAGCGGCGTTGAGGAACTGGTACACCTGCTGCTCCGAGCTGCTGTTGCGGGGCAGGTTCTTCTTCAGGAACGCCGCCGAGTCGGTGGCGCTGTGGTCGACGTTGTTGTCGAGCCGCTGACAGGTGATCTTGCCGATCCAGGCGTTGTAGTCCTTGGGGCCGTAGATCCCGTAGGTGTGCAGCTGGTTGGCGAAATCGGTGTCGGGGTCGGCCTGCGCGGGAGCCGCCATGGTGACGGCAGCCGCCACGGCACCCGCAACTGCGACCAGAGTGCGTGCCTTCATGTGACGGAGTCTATTCGTGCTGGTTGCCATGTGCCCCTGCTCCCTGAACAGTCGTCGCCGCCTGTTCAATCCCATTGAACTGCTGCGTATTTGGTTCGATCTGCTGCGCGTTACCGGCTACGGTGATACGAGCCACCCGCAGCGTAGGTTTCCCATGATTAACTTAACTGGTCTAATCTAACACTTAAATGACCTAATCTGTCGGGGTCAGGGTACGGGAAGCGGGGAACAGCGAGTGCAGTCGACCATGGTGTCCGCAGCGTGATCGGCAATGCGCTCAAGAAGGCGTGGATCCCGTTGCTCATCCTCGCCGTGGCCCTCGTCGCCGGCTTCACCGTGCAGCGCGTACGCACCTACTTCGGCCAGAACCCCGTCATCGTCACCCCACGCAACTTCGCCGACGATGCCAAACCGTTCAAACCCAAGGTCGTCACCTACGAGATCACCGGCACCGGCAGCTACGCCGACATCAACTACCTCGACCTGGACGCCAAGCCCCAGCGCATCGACCACGCGCCGCTGCCCTGGAAGCTCACCCTGTCCACCACCGCACCGGCAGCATCGCCCAACATCGTCGCCCAGGGCGACGGTGACTCCATCACCTGCACCGTCCACGTCGACGACGAACTCAAAGACACCCGCACCTCCACCGGCGTGCACGCCCAGACCTTCTGCCTGGTGAAATCCGCATGACACAGCCAACAGACGAAGACACCGTCATCTTCCCGAAGGCCGAGCAGCCGCCGCACCGGCCGCTCATCGCCCGCCTGATCCGCACCTTCGCGATCCCGGTCATCCTCTTCTGGATCGGCGTCATCGTCTTCCTCGGCAGCGCCGTCCCGTCGCTCGACGAGGTCGGCAAGATGCGCTCGGTCTCCATGTCGCCGGACCAGGCCGCGTCGGTCATCGCGACGAAGCGCGTCGGCGAGGTGTTCCAGGAGTTCAAGTCGAACAGCTCGGTCATGGTCGTGCTGGAAGGCGATCAGCCGCTCGGCGCAGAGGCACATGCCTACTACGACGAGATGATCAAGAAGCTCCAGGCCGACACCACGCATGTCGAGCACATCCAGGACTTCTGGAGCGACCCGCTCACCGCCGCCGGCTCCCAGAGCAATGACGGCAAGGCCTCATACGTCCAGGTCTACCTGCGCGGTAATCAGGGCGAGGCGCTGGCCAACGAGTCCGTTCAGGCCGCGCAGGACATCATCAAGAGCATCAAGACGCCGCCCGGCCTGAAGGTCTACGTGACCGGCCCCGCGGCACTGGCGGCGGATCAGCACATCGCCGGTGACCGCAGCGTCAAGATGATCGAGGGCGTCACGTTCCTCGTCATCATCGTCACCCTGCTGCTGGTGTACCGGTCGTTCATCACCGTGCTGCTGACGTTGCTGATGGTGGTCCTCGAGCTGTCCGCGGCACAGGGCGTCGTCGCGGCGCTGGGCTTCTACGACATCATCGGTCTGTCGACCTTCGCCACCAACCTGCTGGTCACGCTGGCCATCGCCGCAGCCACCGACTACGCCATCTTCCTGATCGGCCGGTATCAGGAGGCGCGCGGCGCGGGCGAATCCCGCGAAGACGCCTACTACACGATGTTCGAGGGCACCGCCCACGTCGTGCTCGGCTCCGGCCTGACCGTCGCCGGCGCCACGTTCTGTCTGCACTTCACCCGCATGCCGTACTTCGTGTCGCTCGGCGTCCCGCTGGCCATCGGCATGATCACCGTGGTGTTCGCCGCCCTGACCCTGGGCCCGGCCGTGATCTCGCTCGCCAGCCGGTTCCGCAAGACGCTCGAGCCCAAGCGCGCCATGCGCGTGCGCGGCTGGCGCAAGCTCGGCGCCGTCGTGGTCCGGTGGCCGGCTCCCATCCTGGTCGGCACCATCGCGCTGTCCCTGGTCGGCCTTCTGACGCTGCCGGGTTACGAGCCCGCCTACAACGACCGCCTGTACCTGCCCGCCGACATCCCCGCCAACGAGGGCTATGCGGCGGCGGACCGGCACTTCTCGCCGGCCCGGATGAACCCCGAGTTGATGCTCATCGAGAGCGACCACGATCTGCGCAACTCCGCCGACTTCCTGGTGATCGACAAGATCGCCAAGGCCATCTTCAAGGTCCCCGGCGTCTCGCGGTCGCAGACGATCACGCGCCCCGAGGGCAAGCCGATCGAGCACACCTCGATCCCGTTCCTGATGAGCATGAGCGGCACCTCTCAGAAGATGAACGAGAAGTACGCGCAGGACTCGATGGCCAACATGCTCAAGCAGGCCAACGACATGCAGATCAACATCGACACGATGAAGAAGATGCAGGGCATCACCACCCAGATGGCGGCCACCACGCACAGCATGGTCGCCAAGATGGTGAACATGACCCTGGACGTGGCCGACCTGCGCGACCACATCTCGGACTTCGACGACTTCTTCCGGCCGATCCGCAACTACCTGTACTGGGAACCGCACTGCTACGACATCCCGGTCTGCTGGACCATGCGCTCGGTCTTCGACACCCTCGACGGCATCGACACCATGACCGACGACATCCAGAACCTGATGCCGGACATGTTGAAGCTCGACAAGCTGATGCCTCAGATGGTCGCGTTGATGCCCGAGATGATCTCGACGATGACCAACATGAAGCAGTACATGCTGACCATGTACCAGACCCAGAAAGGTCTGCAGGATCAGATGCAGGCGCAGCAGGACAACGCGAGCGCCATGGGCGAGGCGTTCGACAACTCCCGCAACGACGACTCGTTCTACCTGCCGCCCGAGGTCTTCGACAACGCCGAATTCAAGCGCGGCATGAAGAACTTCATCTCGCCCGACGGCAAAGCCGTGCGGCTGATCATCTCGCATGAGGGCGAACCGATGAGTGCCGAAGGCATCTCGCACATCGACGCGATCAAGAACGCCGCCAAGGAGGCCATCAAGGGCACTCCCCTGGAGGGCTCCAGGATCTACCTCGGCGGCACCGCGGCGACCTTCAAGGATCTGCAGGAGGGCGCCGACTACGACCTGCTGATCGCCGGAATCTCCGCCCTCGCACTGATTTTCGTCATCATGCTGATCATCACGCGGTCCGTGGTGGCCGCGGCGGTCATCGTGGGCACCGTGGTGCTCTCACTCGGCGCATCATTCGGTCTGTCGGTTCTGCTGTGGCAGCACCTGATCGGGCTCAACCTGCACTGGATGGTCATCGCGATGGCGGTCATCATCCTGCTGGCCGTCGGCGCGGACTACAACCTGCTGCTCGTCGCCCGGTTCAAGGAAGAGATCCACGCCGGCCTCAACACCGGCATCATCCGGTCGATGGGCGGCACCGGTTCCGTGGTCACCTCGGCCGGCCTGGTCTTCGCCTTCACCATGATGTCCATGGCGGTCAGTGAGCTGCACGTGGTCGGTCAGGTGGGAACAACCATCGGTCTGGGTCTGTTGTTCGACACGTTGATCATCCGATCTCTGATGACACCGGCCATCGCCGCCCTGATGGGCAAGTGGTTCTGGTGGCCGCAGCGGGTGCGTCAGCGTCCGGTGCCAGAGCCGTGGCCCCAGCCCAAGCCGACCGGCGAACTGCAATCAGCCTCCAGCAGCACAGGTATCTAGGAAACAGGAGTAATGACTATGGTCCAGATCAAGCGTGGCCTGAAGCGCGCCGGTACCGCGGTCGCAGCCCTGGGCGCGGTCGCGACGACGCTCGCCGGACCGGCAGCCGCCGATGCCACCGACGACTACCCGATCCCCCACCGCATCATCATCACCACCTGTGATGCCGAGCAGTACCTGGCCGCCGCCCGCGACACCAGCCCGGTCTACTACTCGCGGTACATGATCGACATGCACAACCGCCCGGCCGACATCCAGCAGATGGCCCAGGACCGCATCCACTGGTTCTTCTCGCTCGACCCGGTCGGCCGCCGCCAGTACTCCGAGGACACCGCCACCAACGTCTACTACGAGCAGGTGGCCACGCACTGGGGCAACTGGGCCAAGATCTTCTTCAATAACAAGGGCGTCGTCGCCAAGGCCACCGACGTCTGCCAGAACTACCCCAAGGGCGACCTGAGCGTCTGGAACTGGGTCCAGGCACCGTAGTCTCCTAGCGATTTGTGCACGATTTTCCGCGCGGACCGCGGATTTTCGTGCACAAATCACTGGGTGTGCAGGGCCGTGACCAGGTCCCGTACGTCCTCGGGCCGCTGTTCGTAACCCGGGAAATAGCAACAGATTTCGTCGACGTGTCCGCCGAAGCGGCGGCCGATCTCGGCGGCGCATTCCTCCGGGGTGCCGACGATGCCGATGGTGCGCACCATGTCGTCACTGATCAAGGCGCGCATGCCCGCGAAGTCACCGACCTTGGACATCGCGTTGAGTTGGGGCTGCAGGTCCGCCCACCCCTCGGTCTCGAGCACCGGCAGGTAGGCGGGCGTGGAGCCGTAGAACGCGATCAGCGTGGCGACGCCGTTGATCGCCGCGGTCAGATCTACCTCGGTCCGTGCCACCGCCACCATGGCCTGCGCGATGATCTGCAGATCGCCGGGCGCGCGCCCGGCGATCTGCAAGCCCTCCCCCACTGCCGTCAGGGTCCGGTCGGCGAAATGCCGCGCGCTGTGGAACGGCATCACCAGCAGCCCGTCGGCGACCTGCGCGGCGGTGCGGGTCATGATCGGCCCCAGCGCCCCCATGAGCACCGCCGGCGGACCGAAGGGGTTGGGCCCGGGGTTGAAGTTCGGCGGCATCAAGGTGTGGGTGAAGTGCTTGCCGCGAAAATTCAACGGCGCCTTGCCTTCCCAGCAGTCGAAGATCGCCTTGATCGCGGTGACGGTCTCGGCCATCTTCTCGGCGGGTTTGGCCCACTGTGCGCCGTAACGCTTTTCGATGTGCACCTTGATCTGTGAGCCCAGGCCCAGCCGGAACCTGCCACCGCTGTACACCTGCAGGTCGTAGGCGGCGTGCGCGAGATGCAGCGGGCTGCGCGGGCCGGCGATCGCGACGTTGGTCATCAGGTCCACGTTCGCCGCGCCGGCCGCCGCGACGAGCGGCAGGAAGACATCGTGCGGGCCTTCGAAGGTGAACACCCCGTCGGCACCGAGACCCGCCAGCTCGCGGGCGTGGTCGGCCGCCCGCTGCGGTGCTCCGTCGATCTGCAGTTGTACCCGCATGACTACCGCGGTCCGTATAACGCTGCCATCCAAATGTTGTACAGCACCTCGACGACGACATCGGGATCCGGGTGCGGCTCGGCCGAAAACGACTGTGTCAGATAGCGTTCGTCCATCCACACCAAGGCCCGCGCGGTTTCCACCGCATCGAGGCCGGCCTTGATCTTCCCGTCCGCCTGGTCGTCGGCGATGCGCTTGGCGGTGGCGTCGATGAACTGCTGAATCAGTTGTGCGTATGCGGCCTCGACCTTCTCGTCGGAGCCCGCCGCATCCGACAGCGCACGCAAGACGCGCCCGTGCTGCGAGTAGACCTCGGTCAGGCCCCGGAATGCCGACCGGGCATCGTTGACGAGATCGGTTCCCACGAGCCACCGGTCGACCATTTCTCCGATCTCCATCCCGAGATGCTCGACGACGCGCAGCGCCAGGTCGTGGCGGTCGCGGAAGTGCACGTAGAACGCCGGCCGCTTGAGCCCGGTCCGGCTCATCACGGCGTCGACCGTCATCTCGCGAAAGGGCCGCTCCCGCAAGAACTCCTCCGCGGCGACGAGGATCTCGCGTTCAGACTCTTTGGGGTCGTGCTTCGGACGTCTGCTCATCGTGTCCCTAGTTCATCACAACCGCTCGATTGTGTTTGTCCAGTGCGCGGTAGGCGTAGTAGTAGACGATCAACTGCAGCCCCCACGTCGTCAACGCCGCGGTGTAGAAGATCGTCCGGTTCGGATCATCACCGGGGACGTCATAGAAGTCGTACGTCGCGGCGATGACGGCTCCCATCGCCGTGACGGCGCCGACGAGAACCGCATGTTTGCGCTCCCCCACGCGCCACAGCCGGGCCGCGAAATAGACGAGGAAGATGCTCGTGAGGACGTTGACCGTGACCAGGAACACCGCGCCGGCCAACCCGATGTGGTGGGTGACGGGCGACGCCGTCCGCAGCGCGTAGAACGTCAGGCCGAGACCGACCGCACCGGCGAGCGCGAAGACACCGATGTCGACGGCGCGCGACGGCTTGTAGCCGTGGGTCACCGCCATCAACCCCAACACGAGGATCAAGGTGATGCCGACCGACCGGGAGAACGCGTCGAAGAAGATCGCGACGTGGAAACTCGGGCTGTCCTGGCTCAGCCGCAGCACCGCGTAGAGCAGGAAGTTGACCCCGGAGGTCGCGACGATGATCCATTCGAGGCCGAGCAGGTAGTTCCCATGGCGCCGGATGAACTTCCACCCGTAAGTGAACCCGGCGAAGATCATGAGCAGGTCCGCGAGGACGAACAGCGCGCCGATGACGTCCATGGCTACACCCGGGCCAGACGGTCGAGAACCCGGTCGCCGAACCAGCCGAGGGTCAGCGCCGGCTGGCTGACGAAGCTGGGCCAGAATCGGCCCTCGTGCCAGATGGCCGCGAGGTCGTCCGGCACGGGTGCGCCGGACAGCCTGTCGGCGAGCATGCTGCCGACATACTGTGCCTGGGCGAAGCCATGTCCGTTGCACGCCAACGAATACAGGACATTGGGCGCCGCTTCTCCGGCGACCGGCAGCCACGTGGAGCTCATGCCGATCCAGCCACCCCACGCCCGCCCAGGCGCAACATCACTCAGTCCGGGGAAGCGTTCCCGGAAGCCGCGCACGAGGTCGTCGACGACGGGCGCCGACGGCGTCCGTGCGCGCAGCGGGCCGTTGGTGGTCTCCAGCCGGCGCGTGCCGAAAACGATGGTTTTCCTGGGGGTTACGCGGTAGCTCTCCAGGATCATGTGGGCGGTCACCAGGGGTGCACGACTCGTCCAGCCGATCGCATCCAGCCGTTCCGGTGCGACCGGCTCGGTCTCCACCAGCGAGGTCCACACCGGCGACACCAGCCGCCGCGGCGTGACGGCGAGGTCCTTGCCGTAGGCGTTGGCGGTGAGCAGCGCCTGCTTGGCGCGGACGCGACCACCTGCGGTCCGGACCGTCACCCCGGCCGGACCCGCATCGACGTCCTGCACGGCCGTATGCTCGAAAACCCTTGCCCCCGAGCGCAAGACGGCGTCACGGAGACCGAGCACGTACTTGCCCGGGTTCAGGGTGCCGCCGATGCCCTCGCGCATGCCGCCGAGGAACCCGTCCGGCAACCCCGCCGCGGGTCCTTCGACGAATTCGGCCGACGATCCGGCCTCCGCCATGATCTTCGCGTTGCGGCGGGCCTTGCGCAATTGCCCCTTCGACACGGCGGCCTGCACGATGCCGACCTTCTCGAAGTCGCAGTCGATGCCCCGGCGCGCAATGGCTTCCTCGGTGAATTCGACTGCGCATTCGGCGAATTGGAACAGCGCGCGGACCTTTTCCCGCCGGAACAGCAGCGCCAGGAGCGCCGGGTCAGCGGCGATCGAGTTGGTGACATAGCCGGCGTTGCGCGAACTGGCGCCCCAGCCGCAGGTCTGTGCCTCGATCAGCACGACGTCGGCACCGGACTCGGCGAGCCGCAGGGCTGCCGTCATCCCGCCGACGCCGCCCCCGACGACCGCGACATCACATGTCACCTCGCCGGCGAGCGCGGGTTCGCCGACCGGTACCTCGGCCCAACCGGTTTCCGTCAACAGGTTCATGCCGAGACCGCCTTCCGGGAGGTCACCGCGGTGCTCGGCGTGACCACTGCCTCGACCACCTGGTGCAGCGGCGCCCGGCCGGTCGCCGCCAGCGCGCGGTAGAACGTCTCCGGGTCCGCCCAGTCCTCTGGCGCCAGGACACCCGACCGTTCACCCAACCGATCGAGTGCCAACAGCATGAACGCCGCGGTGGCCGATCCGGTGAGCGACGCCATGGTGGTCCACGGCGTGCCCGGCCCACTCACGGGCGCCCGCCGCACGGAAACCACCGGCTGCCCATCGCGGGTGCCGGTCACCCGCACGTAGTTGGTGCCCCGGAACGGCGGGTGCTTCTTGGCCGCCGATGTCGCCATGAACTTCAGCACCTCGACGGCCCCGATCTCGCCGCGACGGATGGTGCCCCAGAGCCCGGACAGCGCGTGCCGCCACACCTTGACCGAGCCGGTCTTGTCGGTCAGCAGGTCGTTGACGAAGTCGATGGCCTCGTCCATGGTGATCTTGTTGTCCTGTACGGCAACTGCGACGCCGCGCATGATGCCGTTCGTGGGTGGCGGGTCGAGCGCGCCCAGCACGCGAACCCGGTCGGCGCCCGGCCAGCGCCGCGGCAACGTCACCGCTTCCGGATGCGCGCACTCGTAGAACCGGTAGGCATCGCCGAGTGAGTTGCCGACGTCGAAGACGTCGTTCTCGATGAACGTCTGATGCTGCACGGCGCGGCCGCCTTCCCAGGTCCAGCACGGCCCGGCGAAGCCCCGGATCGCGTGGTCGAGCACCGCGCGGCCATACGGCACCGGTCCTTCGTCGCCGGTGACCCAGCAGATGTCAATGCGCTCAACAACATCCATGTCGCGAGCGGCGTCCGCCGTCATCACGTTGGTGTATCCGGGTGAGGCCCCGCAACAGATCAGGATCGGCACGCCCGCGGCCTTCGCCTTGGCGTCGAGTGCCAGCGCCGCGCGGGTGCTCGCCTCGTCGTCGTCGAGATCCAGGTAGGGCACCTTCTTCTCGATGCAGGCGGCCATCACCGGCTCGGCGGTGCGGTTGTACGGCCCCGCGCCGAGGACGACGAGGTCGGCACCCTCGATGGCCCGGCGCAACGCGCCGCCGTCGAAGAGGTCGAACGAGCCGACCGTCGCGGTGCCGGGCAGCTTCGCCGCGAAGTCGTGCAGGAGTTCGGGCCGGATGTCGTAGAGCTCGAGCGCCCAGCCGCCGTCGCCGGCCGCCGTGGCGAAACGTTCGATGGCGACGCGGCACATCTCGCCGGCTGCACCGATGAAGACAATTCGCTTTGTCGTGGTCATGGCACCAGCTTGCGCCCATAATTACGCGTTGTCAATGACACGATGTAATTGAAGGGGGCACATGCCGGCCGCCGGTTCCGCGGCCCTGACCAGGTGGCGGAACCGGCGTCGAAAATCACCCTGTTGTCAGGGTCGCGAGCACCGCAACGGCGCCGCCTAGCTGCGCCCGACGTAGCTCAGGATCGCCGCGGCCACGTCGGCCGGACGGTCGACCTGCAGGAAATGCCCTGCCCCGTCGATGGTTCGGACCACCGAACCGGCCGGCAGCGCGGTCAGCAGCTGCTCGGTGTAGCCCACCTGCATGGCGCCGTCGTCCGTACCGTGCAGGTACAGGATCGGCGCGCACGGCAGCTCCCGCAGATAGCGTTCGAACTCGGCGTACGGCCCACCGACACTGCCCGGCCGCACCAGCGCCCGGTAGTAGCCGACGGCGGCCGCACGGTGCTCGGGTGTCGGCAGCGCCGCGAGCGTCGTCGCGACATCCGCGGCGACGTCGGTGCCGGCCGGCGACCAGTCGCGCCAGAGTCGCGGGATGACCCGGTGCAGCGTGCGTTCCGGCAGGCAGGGGAGCTGAAAGTACATGATGTACCAACTCATTCGGAGTTGGACCAGGCCCATCCGGGCGGTGCGGGCCGGGCTGAACTTGGCCTGGCTCATTGCCGCCAGCGGCGGGACGGACATCGAGACCACCGCAGCGAACGGCGAATCCTGATACGCGGCAACGGCATTGGCGGCGAAGGCGCCCCAGTCATGCCCCACCAGCACCGCGTCGGGCCCGCCGCCCAACGCGTCGTAGAGGTCGAGCACGTCGGACACCAGCGCGCCGACGTGGTAGTTGCCGTCGGCGGGCACGCCACTCGGGGCGTAGCCGCGCATGAAGGGTGCCACAACCCGGTAGCCCGCCTCGGCGAGCAGCGGGGCGACCCGGCGCCAGCCATGTGCGCTGTCCGGAAAACCGTGCAGGCACAACATCAATCGTCCGTCAGCCGGCCCCCACGCCAGCGCCCGCATGCGCAGTCGCGGCAGCGTGAGGTCCAGGGTCTCCTGATTGGCCATCATCACTACGGGGTCAGCGTGACCTTGATGCAATCCGCGGTCCGGGCCGCAACCGCGGCATAGGCCTTCGGCGCGTCATCGAGCGACATGGCGTGAGTGAAGATGCCGTCGACGTCGAGCCGGCCCGACTGCAGCAGCGGGATCAACGCCGGCCAGGTCTGCTGGACCGGCGCAGTGGTCATGCGCAGCGTGATGCTGCGGATGAGTGACAGGGTCGCGGGGAACGGGAACGGGTTGAGGTCGTGCACGCCGACGACGGACACCGTGCCGCCGGCGCGCACGGTGGCCAGCGCCGCGTTCATGGTGGTGTCGTTGCCGACAGCGTCGATGACCGCGGCTGCTCCCCTGCCGCCCGTCGCTTCGTGGACGGCGCCGATCTGCTCCGGCGTGATCGCGGTGGCGCCACTGAGCGCGGCCATCTCGCGGCGCCCCTCGACCGGGTCGACGGCGAACACCTGACCCGCGCCCTGCGCGATGGCGCAGCGCACGGCACACAGGCCGACCGCACCCAGACCGAAGACGACGACGGTGCCGCCGGGCGGGATGTCGGCACGTTGCGCCGCCGCCCAGCCGGTGGCGAGGTTGTCGGTCAGCAGCAGTGCGGCCTCGGTGCTGAGATCGCTTGGCAGCCGGTGTAACTGGAAATCGGCGGACGGCACCGCGAGCAGTTCGGCCTGCGCGCCACCGAGCACGCCGGAGCCGAAGATCAGCGGGCCCGATACACAGGTGATCGGGTCTTTGGTGTCGCAGCCCACGCAGTGGCCGCAACCGGCCACCGACGAGATCAGCACCGGGTCACCGACTTTGACGGTGCGCACCTCCGGACCCACCTCGACGACCGTGCCGATGGCCTCGTGACCGAGCGCCAGCGGCGTGGCCAACGGGTAGTCGCCTTCGTAGAAATGCAGGTCCGATCCGCAGATGGCCGCCGTGGTGATCTGGACGACGGCGCCGTCGGGCCCCGGCAGCGCCGGGTCGGGCACGGTGTCGACGTAGACATTCCCGGGGGCGTCGATCAATACGGTTCTCAACTGTCCACCTCTGCTGATCCGGCGTTCCGTAACGCTGTTACAGAGCCACCTTACGGAGTCCGGATTCGGCTGTGTCGAGAACCCTCGGCAAGCCCGCGCCGCGCCTACCATCGAGACATGGAAGCGAGCACGCGGCGGCTGAGTGCCGCCGTGTGGGACCTCGCGATTCCGGCGCATCGGCAGCCGGGGATGGCGATGGCCGGTTTCCGCGGCCGGGCGCCGTCGCAGCTCGCGCTGCAGCACGTGCCCTACCCCGCGGTGACGGTGTTCATCGAGTTCGGCGACGGTGTACTCGTCGACGCCACAGGCGTACGCCGGACCGGCGGCGGGGTCGTCGGCCTGACGCCCGGCACCGTGACCGCCGTCGGCCGCAACGTCGACTGCCTGCAGATCCGACTGTCGCCGACACTCGCCCACACGGTGTTCGGCGGCTGCGACCCCACCGGCGTGCTGTCCCTCGACGCGGTCTGGGGCCGTGCCGCCGAGCGGCTGTGCGACCGGCTGCACACGGCAGCGTCGTGGGACGAGCGGTTCGCCATCGCCACAACGGAATTGGCGCACCGGCGCGAAACCGGGCCCGCCGTGGACCCTGAGGTCTCTGCCGCCTGGCGCGCGATGGTGCGCAGCCGTGGACAGGTCCGCATCGAGCACATCGCCGACGAGATCGGCTGGAGTCGCAAGCGACTGTGGCATCGGTTCGGCACGCAGATCGGCCTGCCACCCAAGCGGGCCGCGCGACTGGTCAGGTTCGACGATGCCGCGCACCGTCTTGCGACCGGCGCCGCGCCCGCCGAGGTGGCCGACGCCTGCGGCTATGCCGACCAGTCGCATCTGCACCGCGACGCCCGGTTGTTCGCGGGGTTGACACCGGCGGGTGTCGCCGAGGCACCGTGGCTCGACGTCGACCCCGTGGCGTGGCGGTAGTCCGCGGGAACATTCCTCCAAGACACCGCCGCACCGGGCCGCCATCGTGGGGGCATGGACCCCGAGCTGCAGCCCTTCCTGTCGCTGTTCCCGAAAGCCGAGTTGGACGATCCCGTGGCCGCCCGCCGGCGGCTCGCCGAACTGTCCGCCGCCGTGCCCGCCCCCGACACCGCCGGCCTGCAGATCAGCGACCGTAGCGTTCCCGGCCGCCCCGACGTTCCGGTACGGCTGTACCAACCCGCGGAACCGGTCGGCGCGATCCTGTGGTTGCGTGGCGGCGGATTCGTCATGGGTGATCTCGACACCGAGCACCCCTGGGCGGCGCGCATCGCCCAGGCCACCAACGCCGTCGTGGTGTCCGTCGGCTACCGCTGCGCACCCGAAAACCCTTATCCCGCAGCGCTGGACGACGTCTACGAGGCACTGACCTGGCTGGCGTCGAATGCGTCACTGCTCGGTGTCGAGCCGGGCCGCATCGCCGTCGGGGGTCACGCGGCGGGCGCCAACCTGGCCGCCGCGGCCGCGCTGCGGGCACGTGACGAGGGTGGCCCCCGGATCGCTTTTCAACTGCTGAACCAGCCACCGCTCGACGACCGTCAGCGCAGCTGGTCGGCCCGCACCTTCACCGACACCGTCTTCATGACGCGCGCCAAGGTCGCCGCCAGCTGGCGGCACTATCTCGGCGGCCGACCCGCGACGGCCTACGCGGCACCGGCCCGGGCCGAGGATCTGTCCGGGCTGCCGCCCACGTACCTCGCCACCGCGGAGTTCGACCCCAACCGCGACGAAGCGCTCGAATTCGGGATCCGGCTGCTGCAGGCCGGCGTGTCCGTCGAACTGCACCAGTGGCCCGGCACGTTCCACGGATCTCAGGTGATCCTCGGTGCCGACGTCTCGGTTCGTCTGCTCGCCGAGATCAGCGGTGCGTTGCGCCGCGGGTTGACCGCCGGCTCGGCGGACCTGCGGGCGGTGCCGGCATGACCACCGCCGTCGATCTGTTCGCCTCGTTCGTCCATCTCTACGACGACGGCCGCATCGAACCGGCCGAGCGCACGTTCGGCTCCGGCGAGCCAGGGTGGCACGTCATGACATTCCACGCGGAGACCGACGCCGAGGTGCATGCGGACTATTGGGAAATCCACACGGAGGCAGACGAACTCGTCGTCTGCCTCGCCGGGGAGATTCGGCTGTTCCTAAGGGCTGCCGACGACGGTCCAGGTGTCACCCTGACGACGGGACACGCGCTGGTCGTGCCGAGTGGGACGTGGCACCGCATCGCGTTGTCACGTCCCAGCGACATCATGTCGATCACGTTTCCCCGCGGCAGCCGGCTCGAGCAGCGCGACTGACCGCGGGGACAACGTCAGACCACCTCGCGGCGACGGCGCCCGATGTAGACGGCCAGGCCGACCGCACCGAGGCTCAGCACGCCGCAGGTCACCGCGGCGATGGTCAGCGCCTTGTTCGGGTTCTCCAGCCCCTTCTGGTCGTTGACCAGTTGCAGGTTGTAGTCACCGGGCAGCGGCGCCTCACGCGGCTCGTCGAGGCCCGGGAACTGCTGCGTCCGGTGCACCTCGAATTGCCGTTCGCCACTGGGGCTCTGGGTCCACTGACCCCAGGCCGGGGTGACACCGTCGAGCAGCACGCGGCGTTCGCCGTACTGCACGTCGTCACCGGCGTCGACGATGCGCTGCACCCGGAACGGCTGGTAGACCGCATCCGAATAGCGAACCTGGACAGGCACATTCGCGTAGCTCAGCACCGGCGGAGGCGGCGGGGGCAGCGGCACGCCGACACCCGGGTAGTAGCCGCCACCGAAGAAGCTGCCGACTGCCACGTTGACGGCGGTGTTGACGGCGTTCACCACGACTGCGGTGAAGCTGTACGCCGCGAGGTCGGCGACCTCCATGACGATGCGCTGTAGCGGCGGGATGTACACGATGCGCGGCGCGTTCCGGTAGACGTACACCACCCGCACGGGGTCGCGGTACGGGTTGAACAGCACCGGACGGTAGTAGTCGTCGTACTGCACCCAGTCCGGCCGCCACTGCCGCACGCGGTTGTCCCAGTCCCGGCCCATGGGCCGGTCGTCGCGACGGTCCCAGTCCCGCCGGTTGTCACGAAGGTTCCAGTCGGCGCGGCTGTCGAACTGGAAGTTGGCGACGTTGACGACCTTGGCGAGATCGGCCACGTCGTGCACCGGGGCCGGCGCAGGCAGTTTCACGTCGACTGCTGCGGCGGCCTTTGCGGTGGCGATGTCCTCGACCGGAGCGGTCAGCGTCTCGGGCTTGAGCAGCTCGATCGGCTTCACGTCGCGGACTTCGCGGGCCGCGGCGGTCGACGGCGACGCCGACTTCGACGAACCTGCCGTCACCGTGGCCGACGCGGAGGCCGAGGCTTCGACCCGTCCCGGCCCGGCCTCGACGCGCTCACCGAGCTGGCCCTCCACACCGGCGACCGGCTTGCCTTCTGCCACAGTGCGATCCGTGGGCGCCGTCGACTTGTCCGGATCGACAGCACCGGCCGGCGCCGGACGCTCGGCGAGCGCGGTGGTCGGGCCCTGCGTCACCGAGGTGGCGGACGGCGCCGACTTGTCGGGCTCGGCGACGGCGGTCGATGGCCGCGCCGGCGTGGTCGGGTCGACAGGCGCTTCCTGCGCCTTGGTGACCTTGGTGGTCGGCGCGGGAGCCTCGGTGTGCGACGGCGGGGCCGCGACGACAGGCGTCTCGACCGGCGGGGTCGTGGTCGCCGGAGCCTGTGGCGTCTTCTCCGGTGCCTTCTCGGGAGCCTTGTTCTCCGGGACCTTGTTCTCCGGAGCGGCGATCACCGGCGCCACCGGGGTGACGGGCGCCGCGGGCGGATCGGCCGGCGGCTTGGCCTGAACGGCGGGAACGTCGGCAGGAACAGGCCGGCTCGGCGCCTCTGCCTCTACCGGCTGCTCGCGCTGCTTGCGTCCCCGCTGGCCGCCGTCCTGCCCGTAGCCGCCACCGGAACCGGAGCCGTCCTGCGCAGCGGACGAATCCTGCCGCGGCGGCTTCGGCACCAGCGTGGTGGTGCTCGAGCTGTCTGAATCACTGCTCGGTTTGGCGGACACCGGCGCCGCGCCCACGGTGAGCGCGGTCAACGTCGTCACCACACCAGTGGCGACGACTCCCACGAGCCGGCTCTGCCGGCGTGCCTGGCCAAAATTTTTGTTATCGGTTTTATCGGTTCGAGTACCCATCGCGCATCGACTCCCTGCTGTGTCGCAACGTCTCACCGAGTCCATCTACTTAGACGGGCTCGGCGTTACATTCGACGTCTACTTGCCCGGGTTTGTTCCGGCCGCGATCGTCGCGGCCGGGCCGGCGGGCGGTGCGGGGGTCGTCGATCCCGCCGGGAACCCGGTCACCGGCACACCGGGAGTGCCGACGCGTCCCGCCAGCCACGGCAGGCTGGTCTGGAACGCCGTCACCGCGAACGGCCAGTCGTGCTTGCCCGGCTGCGCCACGACGGCGCAGTCGATGCCCAGCTGACGCCCCTGGGCACACAGCGTCTTCCCGGCCTCGGTCTGGTCGCCCGGGTTGCCGGCGCCGTCGCGGCCGCCGAGGCCGATGGCATCGGGGTGTGCCTTGGCGCCCTTCCACTGCGTCGGGGCATCCGACGAGATGGCGAACCAGCCCGAAACACCTTGATAAGGACCGTGTTTGGCCATCACCGTGCGCGGATCGAACGCCGCCCACTGAGCTTCACTGCCGCCGTAGAGCCGGGCGATGGTCTGCTCCTTGGTACCCGCGTTGGGTCCCATGTCCCCGGCGATGTCCACGAACGTGCCGAACTGCTCGGGGTGCATCACCGAGAGGTCCACCGCGCAGGTGCCGCCCATGGACCAGCCCACGACGCCCCAGTTGGCGGGTGTGGCGCTGACGCCGAACGTCGATTCCATATAGGGCGGGACGTCCTTGGTGAGGTGGTCGGCGACGTTGCCGCGCGGGCCGTTGACGCACTCGGTGTCGTTGTTGAACGAACCGCCCGCGTCCACGAAGACGAACACCGGCGCGTTGCCGCCGTGGGTCGCGGCGAAGTTGTCGAAGAGGCTGGCGACGTTGCCGATGCGCAGCCAGTCCGCCGGGGTGTTGAACTCGCCGGCGACCATCATCACAGCCGGCAGCGGCGGGGTGTTGCGCGCGAACCATGCCGGCGGCAGGTAGACGATCTCGGTGCGGTGTTTGAAGCCCGATGCGGTGTCCGGGATGTCCACCTCGACCACCGCGCCGTGCGACGGGACGACACCGGCGGCCTTCATCGAGGTGACGCTGGACATCTCGGTCTCGTCGGTCAACGGGCCGGCGGTGAGCTCGCCCCACGCGGTCTGCACCGTCGGGAAGTAGCCGACCCAGTCGTTGAGGGCAACGCCGGTACTGAGCACACACAGCGGCACGGCGAGGACCGCGACGCCGCGGCGCCACCACGGGGTGCCGCGCCAGCCGAGTATCAGCACGCCCAGCGCCAGGCCCGACAGGCCCACCCAGATCCACAGGGCCGGCGGCGCCGGGTTCCCCGCCAGGCCTTGCGATGTGGTGAACCAGTTCGCCCATGCGGCGGCCGCGATGCCGAGAATGGCGCAGACCGGCAGCCACAGGTAGCGCCACCGCCGGCCCCGCCAGCCGATGGCGACGAGCAGCACGATCGCGGCGATCACCTGGATGGTCACCGGCAGCCAGCCGTAGAGCAGGGACAGTCCGTGGTGATTGGGGGCGACAACGGGCGGAAGAGTCGGGGCGGCGGGGCCGCCGGAGGCGTCGGCAAGGAGCGTCGTCGTCACAGAATTCGATGATGGTGGCGGTAGCTGTGCGCCGGCTGTGCTGACCGCATGAGGCTCGTGAGCTTCGGGCTAGCCGATCCCCACGCCGAAATACAGCTCGGGCACGACGCCCGGAAAGAGGTCGCGCGGGTTGGCGCCGCCGGCCTGTCCCGGAATGCCGACGCAGACGTCCTCCTCGACGCCGTCGACGTGCCGGCTCTGGCAGGTGGCCGGCTGGTCGGCGGTCGCGGTCGGCGCCGTGAGGAATCCGGCACAGAGAGCCGCCGACAGTCCGGCGGCCAGCCGCGCTGTCTTGTTCATCGCGTTCATTGCACTCGTCATTGCTCGGGCATTCGTCGCCATGCCGGTTTCCGCCTTGTGACCAGTTTGCGCCCGGCCGATTCGGGACGCCAGGACCATTCCGAACGAATGCCAGACGGTCCAATTCACTCTAGTAACAGCAGTCACAGCTGTCACATAGGAAACTCTAATGTGGATTAGTAACTCAGATCACTTCAATAACAATTGCATCACTGAGCGCGATTGAATCACTAATAACAAAAGAATCACAGGCCCCAGTAGTGCCTATAACCACACGGTAAACACTACTCACGTAACAACTCACTGACCTGCAGCGACACGCCCAGTAACAACAGTCAGCGCCGTCGCTTCTGCATCAGAAATATGCAGAAACACTAAAATTACTCGAAGAATAACAATTACCCCATTAGCACAGCTGATTATCAGGTTTAACGTCTGTATAGACAGCACCATGCGTCAATTGCGAACCATTTTTGCGAGCGGAATCAGGCCGTTCGCACAACAGGATCGAGGTGGGTATGAGCGGGCACCTATTTGTTCGTGCGGTCGCCATCTCCGGCGTCCTCGCGATCTCCCAACTGTCGTTGGCGATCTCCGAGGCAAACGCCGAACCCAACTGGGACGCCATCGCCCAGTGCGAATCGGGGGGCAACTGGTCGGCCAATACCGGCAACGGCTACTACGGCGGGCTCCAATTCAGCCCCGGCACCTGGACCGCCAACGGCGGCACCGGCTCACCGGCGGCGGCCAGCCGCGGAGAACAGATCCGCGTGGCCCGAAATGTCATGAAGACACAGGGAATCGGCGCATGGCCGGTATGCGGTAGCGCGGCTGGACAGGCTCAAGCGCCCAACGTGTGCCGCACTCTCGTGCAGTTCATCCCGCTGTCGAACCTGCCGTTCCTGTGCCGGACGCTGCTCAGCGTCTTCCGCTGACGGCCAGGAGAACTACCTGCTGGTCAGCATCGCGAGTTCCTGCTCGGTGACCAAGCGCTCCATCTCGGCCCGGTAGGCCTGGTCGTCGGACGGACGACGGGTGACGGCGGCGGTGACCTGCGCGACGATGCGTTCCACCTTGCGAGCTGTAGACATCATTGGACGCTCCCAACCACGAACTGAATGGCCTGACTGCCCTCCGGCCACTCTGATCACACTGGTCTACACGCGTCACATTTTGGATACGGCTGCATCACATGTCGCGCACGTTGGCGTGCCGTGCGCGTGTCGCGCGCAATCGTCGTGAGACCGTGCCGCGCTCCGCGACACGACGCCCGTCAGGCGGCGTCGGCGCGCAGTGCCGCCAACAGCGCCGGGGCCGCCTCATCGAAGAAGCTGTCCTGGGAATCTCCGCCGATCTGCACGAGTGCGATATCGGTGAAGCCGGCGTCCCGGTAGGCGCTGACGGCCTCAACGACGGCGTCGATGTCCGGGCCACAGGGAATCTGCTCTGCCACGTCCTCCGGTCGCACGAACCGCGTCGCGGCATCAAAAGCCTTGGGGTTGGGCAATTCCGCGTTCGTCGGCCAGCCACCGCCGAACCACCGGAACTGTTCGTGCGCACGCGCCACTGCCTTGTCGCGATCGCGGTCCCAGCAGATCGGCAACTGCGCCACCGCGCGTCCCGTCGTCTCCAGGCCCTGCACCCGACGCTCATGGATCCACTGGTCGACGATCGGTTTGTCAGGTGACACGTCGATCATGAAGTCGGCGAAGTCAGCCAACCGCCCGACCGCCTTCTCCCCTGTCATCGAGATGCCGATCGGGACGGGATCGGCCGGCAGATCCCACAGTCGCGCGGAGTCGACCTGGAAGTACTCACCCTTGTGGTTGACGACCGCGCCGTCGAGGAGCTGGCGGATGATCTTGGTCGCCTCGCACAGCATGTCGAGCCGGCGCTCGTAGGCCGGCCAGCCCTGACCCGCCACGTGTTCGTTGAGGTTCTCGCCGGTGCCCAGCCCGAGGAGGAACCTGCCGTCCGCGAGAATCTGTGCGGTCGCCGCCTGTTGTGCGACGACGGTCGGGTGGTACCGCATCGTCGGACACGTGACGTAGGAACAGAGCTCCACCCGGCTGGTCGCATGCGCAACGGCACCGAGCACCACCCAGGCGTTCGGCGCATGCCCCTGCGAGACCAGCCACGGCGAGTAGTGGTCACTGCAGACTTCGAAGTCGAAGCCCACTTCCTCGGCCCGAACAGCATGTCTGACAAGCTCTTTCGGGCCGCATTGTTCAGTCATCAAGGTGTAGCCGAATGAAGTCATACGCGCGCCTCTCCGATGTAGCGCCAACTACTGATCCTGCTGGTTCGCGCGCTCCCGCGCCTCTGCCGCCTTTGCGGCCGCCCGGGCGGATTCCGCCTCGGCTTCCCGCTTCGCCGCATCGCGCTGCGCCTCGCCCTTGTCCTGCTGCGCCTGCCCCTCACGGAACAGGTCGTCGCGGCCGATCAGCGCACCGAGCAACGTCTTCACCTTGCCTTTGATGCCTTCGACGACACCCCTGGCAGCTTCTTCCGGACCGCTCTTACCCATGAGCTCCTCTTTCCGGTCGTGGTTTCGCGACGGCCGAGCCATCCAGCCGCCACTGGATGGGTTCCCCGACCGTCGGATGCGAAACATGGGCCCACGTGGCTGCACAACATCGGCCCACGCCGGCCGCGGAGAAGTCTCAGTCCCCCAACGACGCCAGGTAACGGATGCCGCCGATACCCGGCAGGAAGAAGTAGCCGCCGCCCTTCAATGTGGTGAAGGCCGGAAGTCCCTTGTGCACCTTGCGAATCGGCCGTTTCGGGACGGTGAAGTCGAGCGTGCCGTCCTGCGTACCGCATATCGGATCATGCTCGTTGCCGAGTTCGTGAAACGCCTTGTCGTTGATCCAGACGTTCTGCGCAAACTCGAACTGGCGCACCAGATCCGCGCAGATGATGAAGGCCGCGATACCGCGGTCGACACCGTCGTCCGGTGCTCCGTCGGGCAGTGCCGGACCGTACGTCGCGCCGCGCCGGATCATCCGGCGGCGATTCATGTAGTGCGCGGTATCGCGCGGATTGAGCCGCCGTGCGTGCGCCCCCAACGGACACGCGTAACCGAACGGATCCTCTTCCTTGTAGTTGAAGTCGTTGTTGCGCATCGGATCCGCGCCCAACTCGGGGTCGTCCTTGTCCGGAGCCAGCACCAGCGGGGCGCCGCTGCGCCACCGGCCCATGAACTTGGCGGCCAGCAGCTCTTCACCTTCCGGGCTGTCCGCGTTCTGGCGCAGGTACTCGCGAAAGACGGCGACGTGCTCCTCGAGCCTGCGGTACGCCATGTAGCTGCCGTTGCGCGAAAGCACCTCGGGCTGAGGCAGATCCACCACCGGCCCGTTCTCGTCGTCGTACCCGAGAATGAACTCCCCGGGCGCCAACGGGTCGCCCGAGCCTGGCGTCGGCTCCTCCCCCGACCCCTTCATGACCGGCTGCGACAACCGGTCCCGGAATCCGAAGTGGTCGTGGGCGTAGTTGAACGGCGGCGTGGCATTGAGATCCAGATACGACAGGCTGCGCACGCCGTCGGTCCGCGCGAGCAGGTCGTCATGCGCCGCGATGGACTTCGCATTCTGTTCGTCCGTGCGGGAGAACAGGATTGCGATGGCGTGCAGGTCGTCACCGGCCAACCCGCCGACCCAGTGCTCCGGTGCCGCGGGCCCGACGTCACCGAGGATGGCGGCCCGCGATGCCATACCCTCCCGAAACGCATCGGGAAACGTCGCCAATGACTCCTCGGGCACGCCCAACGCGCGCAGGCCATTCCACGTGAACGCCAACGTGACCCAACGATCGGACTCGTCCATCGTGGCCTTGGCGTCGGTCGCCGACTGCACCTTGTCCTGCATCTCTGCCAGCCATGCCCGGCCACCTTCAGGGGTGTCGAACGTCAGGAGCTCGTAGCGCCCGGTCAGCGCAGGGGTCCGGGTCAGCAGGATGTGCTGAATATCGTCGAATTCCAGGTTGGGAGTGCCCGTCACGGTGTGCGCTGCCCCTTCGCCCAAGCCCATGCCGCGACTCGCCAGCCGTCCGGAAGTCGGCGCAGCGCCACGGTGAACACCGCTCCCGTCTGGGTCACGGGGACGCCGTTGAGGTCGAACGTCATGGTTGCCGGGGCCACCACATACGCACTGTCGCCGGAAGTCTCGTCGTGCAGCGGGTCGCCGAGGGTGACCCGGTAGTTCGCGGCTCCGAGGTGGGCTCCTTCGGCGACGACATCGCGATGCCAGTCCTTCGCCGCGGTCGGACCCACCCACAGGTGCGGAGTCATGCCATCGAGGATCGCCCCATCGGGAGCGAAGGCAGCCGACATCGCATCCGGATCGTTGGCGTTGAACGCATCGATGTAGGCACGGACCGCACCCAGTGGGGTATCGGTCATTGCATCTGATCGAGCATCGTCGAGAACGCCGCCTTGAGCCGCAACGCCTTCTTGATCTCGTCCGCGGTCACGTAGGGGTACTCGCCGTACTCCAGGAAGCTCGGCTGTTGGTGGTCCCGGACGAATTTGATGAACGCCTCGGTGTTGGTCTTCCAATCCTCGGGGAAGCCTTCGAGATTGGTGAACACCGTCGTGATGCCGGTCGCGCTGAACAGTGCCACCGCGTCCTCGGTGTACTTGTCGAAATCGGTGTCGAAGATGCCCATGTACTGAAAGTGCAGACCCGAGCCCACGTCGAAGAGGTTCCAGCGCAGGTAGTGCAAGCGCAGCGGCGCCAACGCGTCCGGGCTCGCCTTGATGGTCTCCTCGATGGTCTTGCCGTACGCCCTGACCGTTTCCTCGCGGCCCTCTTTCACCTTCGCGATGATTGAGAAGCCGTAGCAGGCCGGCGTCTTCGGGAACACCGGGCCGTAGCGGCCCCGCACCTCCTCGAAGTAGCCCTCCTTGGGGATCGCCATGGCCGCCGGTTTGGTCCAATCCTGGCTGTTCTCGCTCATATTGACCCCTTCGTCACGCATACTCGACGGGACGGACGGTACCACCGCCGCCATGCTTCGCTCGGCGATTGTGGCCCGGCCGCTCAGCAAACCGCACCAAGGATTAACACAGCCTAAACAACGCAATAATCGCGCAACCGCTTCTTGAGCGGCAACGCCCAATTATGCTCAGCCGACACCGGTTCCGCGCACCGGCACCGTGCCGACCACCGCGAGCCAGCCGTTCGAAGGAAGAAGACCATGCGACTGAAGCAGCGCTCCCTGAGTCTGGGTCTGGCGCTCACGTTTGTGCCCATCGGCCTCAGTGCGGCAGCGCCGGCCTCGGCCGACTGCACCGGCGCCGGATACGCCACCGTGTGCGCACAGGGTGACGTTCGTGGCGGCGGCCCCACGCCGCCCAGCGCGGCCTACCCGTCGTACTGCGCTGATCCCTGGTATTGCGACGACGGCTGGGGCGTGGACGTCATCGTGCCCCTGCCCCCGCGCCCGCCGCTGCGCCCCGGCGGCGGTGGCGGTATCGGTCCGCGTCGCTGATCCCTTTATTTCGACAACCTCGAGGAGCAACCAAACATGAGAATCCGCAACATCATCGGTGCCGGCCTGATCGCCGGTGCGACGTTCATCGGCACAGCCACGACCGCCATTGCCGACCCGCCGGACTGCACTGCCGGCGACCTCGCGAACGTGATGTCCGGCGTGAACGCCGCAACCGCGTCGTACCTGTTCACGCACCCCGATGTGAATGCGTTCTTCACGGGTCTCAAGGGCAAGACTCGGGATCAGATGCGGACCGATATCACCGCGTACATGGATGCGAACCCGCAGGTGAAGACCGACATCGAGGGTATCCGCCAGCCTGCGGCCGACTTCCGCGCGCGCTGCAACGCCCCGATGCCGGACGGTCCGCTGAACTGACGGCGGGGGCCGGAGAGGAGTGAAACCGATGAGCTCTCGCATGAGGGTGGCCGGCGGCGCGGTTGCGGTCAGCGCGGCGGTGATCGTGACGATCACCGGATGCAGCAAGGATTCTGCGCCACCCGCCGCGTCGAAGTCGGCGACGTCGTCGAGCGCCGCCACGTCGACGACCGCCTCCACTCCGGCCCAGCCCGTCGACTACTCGGCGCTGCTGATCAAGGCTACCGACCTCGTCGCACCCGAGGAATTCATCGCAACCCCGCCCGTACCGGACCCGGGCGGTAAACCCGGTGTCGCAACGTCGTTCGGCAACGCCGACCGCACCCACGTCGTCGGCGACACCATCCTGATCCTGCCGGACCCGGCCGCCGCCACCGCGGCGCTCGAGGCAGCCAAAGCCACGCTCGGGGGCAGCGTGGTCGGCGGTACCCCCACGCCGATCGAGGTTGGTAGCGGCGGCATTTCGGTGTCGGGGAACTCGCCAGACGACTCCAAATCAGTGACCGTCGTGCTGTTCACCGAAGGCCGCGCATTCGTCACCCTCGAATTCGACGGACCGAAGGACGCCACCCCGCCGTCCGACTTCGTGCTCGACGTCGGCCAGAAACAGGCCCTGGCCATCAAGAACGGACTGCACGGCTGACGGTCGTCCGCTCCCTCCCGTAGGCGCGGCATCGACCTCACGCTGAGGCGAGCGGTTCAGAGCCCACTCGGATACGTCTCCGGCGTTTCCCCTTCGTGCCAGACGCTGGTCGGCTCGAGTGGTTCCAGCGCCCGGGTCCGGTCGATGTGGATCATCGCGTCGTACTGATCGGCGGCACGCACGTGGTAGTAGTGGCTCTGCCGTTCCGTCTCGGGGCGGTAGATGACGCCGATGGCGCGGCTCAGGCGCGCGACCGAAAGCGGTTCGGCGGCTTGGCGAGTGAGCAGGGGCGATACGAAGAATGACGGGCCACCCACTGCGTGCAAGAGCTCCTCGACACTGCCGCTGAGTGCAGGCCGGACCGCCTTGCGTTGGGCGACGCCACCCCACCTGCTCGCCGCGGTCACGGTGCCTGCGTAGGTACTGAAGCCGATCAACCGGCATTCACGGCCATACCGTTCCCGGACCAACTGGCCGAGCGTGAGCTCTCCATCACGACCCACCTCCGTCGCGCGAGCGTCACCGACATGCGAATTATGCGCCCAGACAACGACTTTTGAGTCTTTGGCGCCGTCGCGGTCCAGGTGGTCCAGCAACGCGCTCAACGTGCGAGCCATGTGTTCGTCGCGCAGATTCCATGACGAAACCCGGCCACCGAACATCGTGCGGTAATACTCTTCGGCGTCACGAACGGCCTGCGCGTTCTGTTCGGCGTAGAACGCCTCGTCCTCACCGAGCAGGCCGTCCTGATTGGCGATATCCGCCGCGTTGCGCTGCATATCCAAGAGCTGTTCGATCGCCTGGCGTTCACACGTCCGTCCCGCGCCGAAGGCCGCGGCATAGCCGTATTCCTGACCGTCTTCGGCCGACGCGACATGGTCGAAGCAGGCGTAGCGCTCGCGGGCCCTCCCCGCGGCTCGCGGATCAACCTTGTCGAGATACGCGATGACCTCACTCATGGAGCGGTGCATGCTGTAGAGGTCCAAGCCGTAGAAACCGGCCGGCCTGCCGCTGCGATCGGCGAATTCGGTGTTGCAGCGGCGCAGCCAATCGACGAAATCCCGGACCACGATGTTGCGCCACATCCAGGCCGGAAATCGTTCGAACCCACTCAGCGCCTGATCCGCGGACCGATCGTCGCCCAGTCCACGAACGAACCTGTTCACCCGGTAGGAGTCCGGCCAATCCGCCTCGGCCGCAACGGCGCAGAATCCCTTCTGCCGGATGAGCCACCGCGTGATCGCGGCACGTGCGGCGTAGAACTCATGCGTTCCGTGTGACGCCTCCCCGATGAGGACGATTCGCGCATCGCCGATCAGCTGTTCCAGCACGTCCACCGGCGGTACCCCGTCGGGCGCCTCGATCGCGACGGAGCGGATGACGTGCGCTGACGCGTGCCTGCCCAGGGTTCGCAGTGACATCGATCGACTCCTCTCATCGACCGGCATTCCCCGCTTTCAGATGCGTAAACGGCAGCCCCGATTCTCGGAGGCCCTACGCATGACTCAGACCCTGCTGGTGACCTCGGTCAGCGCCCGATCCAGCATGTTGAGCGCACGCACCGACGCACGCACCGGGCCCGGCCGCATCTCCGGTAGACCGACATCGAATACGGCTGCGTCGCTTCGCTTCTCAGCTCCGACGTCTTCGCCGGCGATCAGTCTCCGCACCCGCGCTATCGCTTCATCGGCGCGTGCGGCGGCCTGATGCAACGCGTCGTCGGCGCCATCGGGAGGCTGCCCGGCATGCGACGCGGTCACCCCGGCACGCGCCAGGGCATGCGCCGAACGGTTGGCGACCTGCAATCCGCGCATCAGCCGCCGCACCCCGTGCCGCAGTTCCGAAACCGGGCCCATCTGGAGCGGTTTGCCGGCAGTGATGGCTGCCTTCAACGAGTTGTCCATCCGGCGGGTGTCGACAACCAGATCGCCGGCATCGCCGGCGGTCAGTACCGCCGTCACCGCGGTGTCGATCACCCGCTCCATCTGGTCGAGGTAATCGGTGACCTTTTCGGCGAACGTGGCGCGGGTCTTGGTGGAGAAGACGAAGTACGCGGACGCGATACCCACCAGGCTTCCCACTGCTGTTTCCGCGATGCGCACCTCTAGCACCTGGGCACTGAAATTGCCGAGGAGGCCATACAACATCGCCAGCAGGACCGTCACGAAGAAGGTCAACCAGAAGTAGGCGACGGTTGCCAGGTAGAACGCGAAGAACACGCAGACCACGAGGACGACGATCTGCAGCGCCGGGTTCCGCCCGATCTCCGCGGCGAGCAGCACGCCCGCCACCACCCCGGCGATGGTGCCGACGATGCGA
This sequence comes from Mycobacterium toneyamaense, assembly GCF_055384815.1. Classification (NCBI taxonomy): domain Bacteria; kingdom Bacillati; phylum Actinomycetota; class Actinomycetes; order Mycobacteriales; family Mycobacteriaceae; genus Mycobacterium; species Mycobacterium toneyamaense. The sequence continues at coordinate 1,903,490 of NZ_AP040333.1, read as the reverse complement.
TGACCGGCACGCGAAAGGATCTCGCCGCGCGTCGAGACGCCCGTGAACACCAGGAAGGCCGTCAGCACCGCCCAATATCCGCGATCGGGCGAGATCAGATTGCCCAGAACCGTTGCGGCACTGGTCGCCACCGCGACCTGAATCGCGGCCTTGGTGCTGGGATTGAGCCCCTGAGGCGTGTCGTGGTCGTCGTCGCCGTCGGTCTCGGCGGCGGCGATATCGTCGTCGCTGATGCCGCGGGCGTTGGTGGTGATGTGGTGAATTGCCAAGTGCGCCTGCATCGCCCGGTACGCCGTGACGGTCGCGACGCCCGCCGAGGTCGAAAGGTCAGCCTTGTCCGCCGCTGCGGCACCCATCCGCCGGGCCTGCCGCAACTGTTCGTCGGTGGGGTTGTTGTCCAGGCAGATCCGCAGCGCCGCGACCGCATCAACCAGGCCGTCGGGCCACGGCTCGTCCTGGTCCAGCCACCACAGGAACGACGCCGCCTGCTCCAGCATGATCTGCGCCTCGAAAACCCGCAGCGCCAGGTCCTTACTGGTGACGCTCAGTGATTTGGCGGCCTCGTGCCGATCGAGCCAGTCGTCGATGAGCAGCGCCGTCTCACCGAGTTGGTCGAGTTGGTGCCGGGCGACCTCAACACTCACCTCGCCGCGCCGGGTGGCGACATCCAGTGTCGAAAGCGACGCGGCACGCAGTGCCGACAGGAGGCGACGTGCCTCGACACGTGGCCGTTCGGGAAACAGCAGCACGTGCACCAACAGTGACGACACGATGCCCACCGCAACGGCCACTGCCAACACCGGAATCTGATGCACCGGGGTCCGCAGGAACATGACGAAGAAGTACGAGATGAAGGCGACCATCCCGAGCGCGTTTCCGCGCGGGCCGTACCGCCGCACCCACACCGCGGCGAAGAGAACAGCGATGAAGCCGACGTCGACGATCTTCCCGTGGGGCACCAGGAATGCGGCCAAGGCCATGGCGCCGATCGCCGGGAAGAACAGCAGCAGCGTCGTGATGTTGCGGCTGCGCTGGTCTCGGTCCTTCACGGCGGCCGAGGCCTGCATCGCCACCACCGCGCCCAGCATCGCGACCGTCACCGGCTGGCCGGCCGCACGGGTGAACACCAGCATCGCGCCGATCGCCAGCAGCAGCGAGAAGGTGGTCGCCGCCGCGCTGCGCAACCGGATGCGTCCGGGGTCGGCAGCGCCGAGGACACTCGCTCTCCGCACCACCGCCGCTACCTGCACAGGCCAATTCTGCGGCATCAGCCTGTGTGGCATGTCCAGCTCGGTGGACGTCGCGGTTCTGGCTTCGCAGCGTTGCCAACGGGCGTAAGTTACCGTCGTGGCGCGTCGCAAAGGTGGGCTGACCAGCAGGTTGATCAGCGCTGCCATCGCATCGCGGCTAAGTCGCGATGAAGAAGTCGGCGGGATGACGCTGCCGAACGTGCGGCTGTGGCTCGGCGGCGAACGCAATCAGCCACTTGGCGATTCGGTGGTTCTGCAAGTGCGCTCGGCCGGCCTGCCCTGCGATGTCATCGCCACCGGCGAGATCGACGTCCCGCGCCGGATGCGCCAGCCGCGGACACTGCATCTGCGGCCCGCCATGCTGAACCTGCCGCCCTTGCGCAAAGCCACGCTTGCTGTCGAGATTCCTCCCGTCGCGCAGCGCAAGGCCGCTCGCGCACTGAAACGAGGCGAACCCGTCATCGCCGTGATCGAAGTCGAAGCGACGGATAGTCGGGGCAGTTCGGCACGGGTGACGCGGCGGGTGTCGTTGAGTCCACCGTCCCAGCGGCTTTGAGTAGGGCGGGCGGGGCTCGAACCCGCGACCAAGGGATTATGAGTCCCCGGCTCTAACCAACTGAGCTACCGCCCCATCGCGAAGATCGCGGCCACCATGTTCGCATGGCGCCACGGGCGGGCACCCCATGGGCTGCCATCGGCGTTGCGGTCTAAGAGATGCCACGCCGGCAGAGCGCTTCCGCCAGCCGCTCCGTCGACTCTTCCATCTGCGCGCGGCCGATGACCGGCAGGTGCTCCAGCATGTCGGTGTGTCGGAATGCCGACCAGTCGTATGTCTCAGTGACAAGTGTCCGCTCCGGTCCGATCGGCGTGAGCCGCCATATCCAGGTGTGACCCGCAGGTTCCTGGCCGGGTTCGGCGGGGGCCCATCCGACAGCACGGTCGGGCTCGTAACAGATGACGTGGTTCTCGACGCGGTTGCCCGCACGCATGTTCATCACGAACACCGCACCCAATTCGCTGAAGGGGCGATGGTCGGCCGCACTGAGGATCATGCCGCTCGCATCGAGCACAACATGGTTGTCCGGCGTGGTCAGAAACGCGAACACGAGATCTGCACTCGCGTCCACGACACGCGATACCTGTATGCGGCTGTGTTGGATAGCCATCACTGATCTCCTCTGCGAATTCACCGCCTATCTATCGAGACTGCGCACCGCGCCGTTTGTCATCGTGGCTCTGTGTAAACGGGCATCTGATCGGCCCTGAGCGGATGCGTCTCTTTGACCGCACTGCCACCAGGCATCATGTGGAGCGTGACCGACTCTCATCCGTTCGACCAAGCCCTGGAACTACAGCCCGTCGATGACACGCGCATGCGTGGGCAGACGCACCCGGACTGGGCGAACATGGTCGGCCCCTTCGGCGGCATCACTGCGGCGACGCTGCTGCATGCAGTCGAGCTGCGGCCCGACCGCATCGGTGAACCGCTGGCACTCACGGTCAACTTCGCGGCACCCATCGCCGACGGCGAGTTCGATATCGCACTGAAGCCCGCCCGCACCAACCGGACGAACCAGCACTGGATCGCCGAACTCAGCCAGGACGGCGACATCAAGACCACGGCCACCATGGTTTTCGGCATCCGCCGCGACACCTGGTCGGACGACGAGTCACGCATGCCGAGTGCGCCCGGGCCCGAGGGACTCGAAGTCAGCGGCCCTCCCCTGCCATGGGTCAGCCAGTACGACATGCGTTTCGTCGAAAACCCTTTCCCGGCAGAGGATGCCGAGCCCAGTGAGTCCTCGCGGACGACGCTGTGGGTGCGGGACGCCAACCAGCGCGGCCTCGACTTCGCCGCCCTGGCCGCGATGTCCGACATCTTCTATCCCCGGGTTTTCCTGCGGCGCGGCGGATTCTTCCCGGCCGGCACCATCTCACTCACCACGTACTTCCACGCCAATGGGCAGGAGCTCGAAAGCATCGGCGGGGACTACGTATTGGGCAGTGCGCACGCAAATCGCTTCTCGGACGGATACTTCGACCAGAGTGCGCATGCGTGGGCCCGCGACGGCGCGCTGCTCGCCAGCACCCACCAGGTCGTCTACTTCAAGGGCTGACGTCCTCACCGGCGAGCGACTCGTTGCGACGCACGTGGCACTGCCGTCGCGGCATCGGATGCCGTGGCGCGGTGCCGAGTTAGCTTGCGGGCCTGTCTGTTTCACCGTCATCATCGCCGCTCTCGGGTGGGTAGAGCGTGGGATGCCAGTAGTGGTTGGTTCGGGGTTGGCCGACGTCCAGTAGTGGTGGTGGGGTCCAGTGGGCGCGGCCGTTGGCCATGGTGGTGGTCCAGCCGCCGGTGTCGGCGAGGCGGTTGTCGCGGCCGCAGGCCAGGGCAAGGTTGGTGATGTCGGTGGGGCCATCATCGCGCCAGTCGGTGTCGACGTGATGGGCCTGGCAGCGGGAGGCGGGGGCGGTGCAGTTGGGTTTGGTGCAGCCCAGGTCGCGGGCGAACAGGGCAAAGCGTTGGGCGACGGTGGCGGTGCGACGCGCTCGGCCCAGGTACAGCGGTTGTTCGGTGTGGTCGTCAAAGACGACGAGGTAGTGGTCGGCGCCGCGGGCAGCCATGCGGATGAGATCGCGGATCGGTAACCGGCTGCCGGTGAGGGTCAGTGCGTGGCCGGTGCCGCGCTCCAATTCGGCGACAGTGCAGGTGGCCGCGATGGCCACAGGTAGGCCGTTGTGGTCGCCGAGGTCGGTGCCGAGGGCGATGCGGCCCATGGCGGCCAGGGCGTCGTGGTTGCGTTGGTCGGTGCTGCGGGTGTCGTGGTCGATCTGGGCCTGGGTGGGGGTGCCCGATTGGCAGGGTGTGGGGTCGGCGGGGTTGCACATGCCGGGGGCGCCGAGTTTGTCGTGGACTGCTTCGAGGGTGGCGCGTGCTTCGGGGTCGAGCCAGCCGTCCACTTTGGACATGCCGTCGGGTTGTTGTTTGCCGATGCGGAAGCTGCGTTTGCGGGCGCGTTCGGCGTCATCGGGCAGCGGCCCGTCCTGATCGAGCAGGTACAGCAGCGCCTCGGCGGCGGCGCGCAGTTCTTCGGGGGTCTGGTGCCGCGCCCCGGCAACGAGGGACTGTTCGAACTGCCCACGGGTGGCGGGGTCGATCCAGCCGGGGAGTTTGTTGATGAACTGGCCGATCACTTTCACGTGCTCGGTGTTGAGCGCGCCTTCGGCCTGGGCGGCGGCGACGAACTCCCACAGCGGCGGCAACGGTTCGCCGGTCAGCCCGGTGCGGGGCGCCAAATACTGGGCGTCGCGGACCTGGCGGTTGGCTTCGGTGGTGTCCAGGCGCAGCCGGATACGCAGCACCTCGGCCCAGTTTTTCGCGCCAAGTTCTCGGGCCGTGACCTGAGACTGCGCCGCAACCAAGATCCGGTGATCCACCGCCTCGGCCGCACACCTCAACCTCTCGCGGCGCGACTTCAACGCCAACAACGTCGCCACATCCAGACCGCTGTAATCCAGGGACGCGAGCCGCGCGTGCGCCGCTTCGTAGGCGGCGTACGCCTCCTCGACAACAGCCGGATCGGTCAACCCCATACATCGAACATTAGTTCGAACCACCGACAAGAAGCCGCCGCGAATGTGACGCTAGTTACCCACTGTGACCAGCGCAAACAAAGTGACCAAAGTTTTTCAGAGAGCTCCCGAAGAACGCCTAGGAGAACACCGGCTGCCCGTCGGCTCCGAGCAGATAGCGCTCGGTGCCCTCGCTGACCCGCGGCGCGTCCCCACCCAACGCGACGGCAATCTTGTTGATGCCGTTGCGCATCACGTCGAGGGTGATCTCGGTGGCCTCCGCGTCGGAGAAGTGCGCCCGTACGCCCGCGGCAACGTCGGCCGGTATCCGCGACGGCGTCCACACCAGGGCGTCGACGTAGCGCAGCGCGGCTTTCTGCCTCTCGTCGAGCAGCGTCGACGACTCGTACAGCTCGATCTCCGAGTACAGCGACTCATTGCCGCCGGCATCCAATGCTGTGCCCTCGCGCAGCGACTTGCACAGCCGGCAGTTGTGCGCGGCCGCGCCGCGCAGTCGCACCACCTCGGTCATCACCGGATCGAGTTCGCGACGCGCCCCTACCGAACTTGCGAAGCGGTTCAACAGCAGGTCCACCGGGTCAGTGTCGTGGTCCCAGCCGTCGGGATCGGCGATCGGCGGCAGCCCGAGCGCCGCAAATCCGGCCCGCACTCGCGGCACGAAGTCCGCGACGTACATCAACGCCACGATGCGAAAACTGTTGGCGCCCAGCGCTGCAGTGAGCTCTCCGCGCTGAGCCACAGAAATCACCGACACGTCGGTGCTGAACTGCTCGGCGAACTCAGCCACCAGCGGCTCGGCGTCGGACACGGGCCCGAACACTGCTTCATAGGGCAATGGCGCGAGGCCCAGGGTCTCGGCACACGTCTGCCGCATCGCCGCGTTGAGCCGCCGATCGGCGGGTGGCGACAGTGCGATCAGGGACGTCAGTAGCTCCTCCACACCCCGGATTATTGCCGCGATGAGACCATCGACGCATGAGTTCGACCGTCTCGGCCGCATTCGCCTCCGACAACGCTGCTGGTGCTCACCCACGGGTGTTGGAGGCGATCGTCGCCGCCAACCAGGGCCCGGTGAGCTCGTACGGCACCGACCCGGGCACCGAACGCGCAGCGCAGGCCCTCAGAGCGGCCTTCGGGGCCCCCGATGCCGAGGTCCTGTTCGCGCTGACCGGCACCGCGGCCAACATCATCGCGCTGGCTTCGGCAGTGCGGCCCTGGCAGGAAATTCTGTGCAGCGATATCGCGCACTCGTTGCTCGACGAAGCCGGTGGGCCGGTACGAATCGCGGCGGCACAACTGACACCACTACCGAGCGATGACGGCCTGATCTCACCGAAGGAGCTCGATCGACACATTGCGCGCCGCGGCGAGGTGCACCACTCGCAGCCGCGCATCGTCACCATCACCCAGTCGACCGAGAACGGCCGCGTCTGGTCGCCCGCCGCGCTGACGGAGTTCATCGACTACGCCCACCAGCACGACCTGCTGGTCCACGTGGACGGCTCGCGGGTCGCCAATGCCATTGCCGCCCTTGGTATCAGTCCACAGGAAGCCATCGGTGACGCCGACATCGTCACGGTTGGCGGCACCAAGAACGGCATGCTGTTCGGCGACGCGGTACTGATCCGCCGGCCCGCACATTTCGAGGGAATTCGCTTCGTACAGAAGCAGATCGGCCACCTCGCCAGCAAGCACCGCTTCATCTCGGCTCAGTTCGAGGCCATGCTGCACGACGATCTCTGGTTGCAGACGGCAGCCCACGCCAACCGCATGGCGGCGACATTGAGCGCCGGATTCGCGGAGGCAGGGCTGCAGCTGGCGGCGCCGACCGAGGCCAACGAGGTGTTCGTCATCCTCGACGCCGCGACCACAGCGCGTGTCCGGGAGCGGTTCGCGATCCATGCTCCCGACCCGCTGAGACCGATCGTGCGCTTCGTCTGCTCCTGGGCCACCACCAACGACGACGTCGCCGGGGCGCTGAAAGTTATTGCGCCTGACTGACCGACGACATGTGGAAGTCCGGAATCCGCAGTGACGGCATCTGGGCCCGGGTGGCCCAGTCGCCCCATTCGCGCGGCAGCGTGGTTTCGCTGACGCCGGCCTCGGTCGCGCGCCGCAGCAGGTCCAGCGGACTCTCGTTGAACCGGAAGTTGTTGACCGCGGCCGTCACTTCCCCGTCCTCGATGAGGTAGACGCCGTCACGCGTCAGGCCGGTCAGCAGCAGCACCGTCGGATCGACCTCACGCATGTACCACAGCGTGGTCAGCAGCAGGCCGCGTTCGGTGCCGGCGATCATGTCCGACAGACTCACCGTGCCGCCCGTCATCAGCAGATTGTCGGCCGGCACGGCCACGGGCGCGTCGAATTCGGCTGCGGCAGAACGCGGATACGCCAACGCGTTCACGACACCGTCGCGAATCCAGTCGACGCGACCGATGTCCAAGCCGTTGTCGAACACCGACACCCGCTCCGACGAACTCGACGTCGCCACGAACGGCAGGCAATCCAGCCCGGGCGCAAAGGGATCCGAGTACAGCGTCAGCCCGAGGTCGGTGAGCTTCTCCCCCACCCGGGTGCCGCCCGGCGCCGACAGCGCGGTTCGGCCTTCCTGCGCGCCACGACCGTCCATGCTCCAGCCGAGGTAGATCATCATGTCCGCGACGGTCGACGGCGGCATCAGCGTCTCGTACCGACCGGCGGGCAACTCGACGGTCCGCGAGGCCCAGCCGAGACGCAGGCACAGATCGTCGAGCATGGAATCGACTGGCACGTCGACGAAGTCGGCGGTACTGACGCCCGCCCACGCGCTGGCACCATCGCGTTTGGCGTTGATCTCCACCGAGCCCGTCGGTTGGGTGAACCGCCGCCGGATGCCACCGGACGTCGCCAGGTACGTGGTGTCGAGTTCGTGCCGCGCGAACCCGTACAGCGCGTCGCTGCGGTGGAAGCCGTCGACCAGACGCGTGGCCACGTTCCCGAACACCGAGGCACCGGTCAACGGCGACGGTGCGTCCCAGTCGTCGGAGGTCTCCACGCCGGCCAGCGGCGGCGCGCTGTCACGCGCCTCGGGCGCCGCCTCCGCGGCGTCCTGCGACGCCGCCACCAGGCCCGCGATGGTCGACGGATCGACCTCACTGGACTTCACGACGCCGACCCGGGCCTTATCCCCTTGGCGGACAATCGAAATGACGGTGGTCTCGCGGCTCACCGACTCACCGTTGGTGGTCATGGTGTTGCGGGCCCAGCGCAGTGACGCGGTGGACCTGTCGGTCACCAGGACGATGGTCTCGTCGGCTCGACCCCGGCGGGCAGCCTCGTCCAACACCAGGTCGACAACCTGCGGTGCAGCAGGGCGAGCGTAGCGACCGGGAGAATTATTCAGCATCAACGCCCCGATTCAGTTCGCGTGTTGAGCACATTGATTCCGCGGAACAGCGCGGACGGGCAGCCGTGGCTGACGGCGGCCACCTGGCCGGGCTGGGCCTTGCCGCAGTTGAACGCGCCACCGAGTCGCCAGGTCGACTCTCCGCCAACGGCTTCCATCGATCCCCAGAAGTCGGTGGTGGTCGCCTGGTAGGCGACGTCGCGCACCTGGCCGTCCAGCTTGCCGTCGCGGATCTTGAAGAACCGCTGCCCGGTGAACTGGAAGTTGTACCGCTGCATGTCGATTGACCACGATTTGTCGCCGACGATGTAGATACCGTTCTCGACCCGGCTGATCAGATCCTCGGTGCTGAGGTCGTCAGTACCCGGCTGCAGCGAGACGTTGGCCATCCGCTGGATCGGCACATGATGCGGCGAATCCGCGTACGAGCAGCCGTTGGACCGGCTGACCCCGAGCTTCGGCGCGAACACGCGGTCCAGCTGATAGCCGACGAAGACACCGTCGCGCACCAGGTCCCAGCTCTGCGCGCGGACGCCTTCGTCGTCGAATCCGATGGTGGCCAAACCGTGTTCGACGGTGCGGTCGGCGGTGACGTTCATGATCGGTGACCCGTACTGCATGGTCCCCAGCTTGTCCGGGGTGGCGAACGACGTACCGGCGTACGCCGCTTCGTAGCCGATGGCCCGGTCGTATTCGGTGGCGTGGCCGATGGATTCGTGGATGGTCAGCCACAGGTTGGTCGGGTCGATCACCAGATCGGTGGGACCGGCCGTCACGCTGGGCGCCTTCATCTTCTCGGCCAACAGCGTCGGCAGCTCCGCCAATTCGGTTGTCCAGTCCCAGACCTCGTCACCGGCGACGGCCTCCCAACCACGCGCGGTCGGCGGCGCCAGTGTGCGCATCGTTTCGAACGCACCGGCTGCGGCATCCACCGCGACGGCCTCGATCGTCGGCTGCACCCGGACCCGTTGTTGCGTGATCGACGAACCGAACGCATCGGCGTAGAACACCTGCTCCTTCACGGCCTGCAGTCCCGCCGACACGTGGTCCACGCCGTCGGCCGCGAGCAACCGGCCCGAGTACTCGCCCAGTAGCGCGATCTTGTCGGCAGCGGTGACCTCGAACGGGTCGATCCGGTACGGCGACACCCATGACACATCGGTGTAGACCGGTTCGGAAGCCAGCTCGATGCGCTCGGCATTGAGCGGCGCCAGCGCCACCGCGACCTGCACGGCGCGACGGGCGGTCTCGGCCGCGACCTCGGGGTTCAGCTCGGCGTGCGAGGCGAAACCCCAGGTGCCGTCCACGATCACCCGCACCGCCAGCCCGATTTCCCGGTTGACCACCGAGGATTCCAGCTCGCCGTCACGCAGCTGGATGTGTTCGGTGGTGATCCGGTGAATCCGGAGGTCGGCGTAGCTCGCACCGGCAGCCAGCGCGGCCGACACCGCGGCCTCGGCCAGCAAATGGCGCGGCAAGGCCAGGAAGTCGGCGTCAACCCGTCGCAGCGCAGTCACGGCTACACCGTAGTAGCACCACACGCTTTAATGATCCGGTGGCACGCCGCAGGTTTCGGGACACCCTGACCGGCTATGCGCTGCTCGCCCCCAGCCTGTTCGGCGTGGTGATGTTCCTGCTGCTCCCCATGCTGGTCGTCGGCTGGCTGAGCCTGCAGCGGTGGGACCTGCTCGGACCCATCCGGTTCGTCGGACTCGACAACTGGCACGCCGTGCTGACCGACCCGACATTCGACCGCTCGCTGGCGGTGACGCTGGGTTTCGTCGCACTGGTGGTGCCGGTCCAGACGGTGCTGGGTCTGGCGGCCGCGATGCAGCTGGCCCGCGGACTGCCGGGCACCGGATTCTTCCGCACGCTCTATGTCCTGCCCTGGATCTGCTCGCCCTTGGCGATCGCGGTGCTGTGGCGCTGGATTCTCAGCCCCACCGACGGCGCAGTGAGCACCGTGCTCGGGCACCGCATCGAATGGCTGACCGACCCCACCCTGGCGCTGCCGCTGGTTTCGGCGGTGACCGTGTGGACCAACGTCGGCTATGTGACGCTGTTCTTCCTCGCCGGAATCCTGGCCATCCCCAACGACGTTCACGACGCGGCCCGCATCGACGGGGCGAGCGCCTGGCAACGGTTCCGCCGCATCACGCTGCCGATGCTGCGGCCGACATTCTTCTTCGTCCTGGTGACGGGTGTCGTCAGCGCGGCGCAGGTCTTCGACACCGTCTACGCGCTCACAGGCGGCGGCCCCGAGGGCCGCACCGACCTGATCGCCCACCGCATCTATGCCGAGGCCTTCGGCTCGGCGGCCGTGGGCCGCGCCGCGGTCATGGCCCTCATCCTGTTCGTCCTGCTGCTCGGCATCACGCTGGTGCAGCACCTCTACTTCCGCCGGCGGGTCACCTATGACCTCACGTAACGCACTCATCTATACGGTGCTGGTGCTCACCGCTGCGATCACCCTCGTGCCGTTCGGCCTGGGCCTGCTGACGTCGTTCACCTCGGCGCGCCAGTTCAACACCGAATCGCCGCTGTCCCTGCCGAATCCACCGACGCTGGCCAACTACACCGCCCTGTCCGACGCCGGCTTCGGCCGGGCCGCGCTGGTCACCGCGTTGATGACCGCGGTGATCCTGTTGGGCCAGCTGGCGTTTTCGGTGACCGCCGCGTACGCCTTCGCCCGGCTCGAATTTCCGGGACGCGACACCCTGTTCTGGCTGTACCTGGCGACGCTGATGGTGCCCGCGACGGTGACGGTCGTGCCGCTGTATCTCATGATGGCCGAGGCCGGGCTGCGTAACACCTTCTGGGCGTTGGTGCTGCCGTTCATGTTCGGCTCGCCCTACGCGATCTTCCTGCTGCGCGAGTACTTCCGGTCCATCCCGGCCGACCTGATCCGCGCCGCCCGCATCGACGGTGCCGGCACGCTGGACGTCATCGTGCACGTGGTGCTGCCAGCCAGCCGGTCGATTCTCGTCACGCTCGGACTGATCACCGTTGTCTCGCAATGGAACAGCTTCATGTGGCCGCTGGTGATCACCAGCGGCTCGTCCTGGCGGGTGCTGACCGTCGCGACCGCAGGGCTGCAATCCCAGTTCGACACCCAGTGGACCGTCGTACTCGCCGCGACGACCGTCGCGATCGTGCCGCTGATCCTGCTGTTCAGCGTGCTGGGCCGGCACATCGTCCGCTCGATCGTCGTCACCGGCTTGAAATGAAGTTCTCGACCCGGTTCGTCATCGCGCTGGCCGCCACCATGGCGGTGCTGCTGGTGGCCGCCGTGCTGATGGGCCGGACGCAGGACACCGGGAAAACCGTTGTCACGGTGCGGCTGTGGGACGCGCAGGTCGCAGCCGCGTACCGGTCGTCATTCGCGGAGTTCGCCCGCCGGCACCCGGGCATCGAGGTCCGGGTCGACGTCGTCGCCTATGCGTCGTACTTCGATTCGCTGCGCACCGATGTCGCCGGCGGCGGCGCCGACGACATCTTCTGGCTGTCCAACGCCTACCTGGCCGGCTACGCGGACACCGGCCGGCTGCTCGACATCGGAAAGTTGTTGGGCCGCGGCGCCGCCGATGCGTGGGAGCCGTCGGTGAATCAGCAGTTCACCCGCGACGGGACACTGTGGGCGGTACCGCAACTGACCGACGGCGGCATCGCGGTGTACTACAACGCCGACCTGCTGGCGGCCGCCGGCGTCGAGCCCGCCGACCTGGATGCGGTGCGCTGGTCTCCCGGCGCCGATGACACGCTGCGTCCGCTGTTGGCCCGGCTGACGCTGGATCGGCACGGAAACCAGGCCGGGACACCGGGATTCGACCCCGAGCAGGTACGGCAGTGGGGCTACAACGCCGCCAACGATCTGCAGGGTATCTATCTCAACTACATCGGTTCGGCCGGTGGGATATTCAGCGACGGTGACCGGTTCGCGTTCGACAATCCGGGAGCCCGGGAGGCTTTCGAGTACCTGGTGCGGCTGATCAACACCGACCACGTCTCCCCTTCTGCCGCCGACACCAACGGCAACGGCGACTTCTCCCGCAACCAGTTCCTGCAGGGCCGCATGGCGCTGTTCCAGTCGGGCACCTACAACCTGGCCGCCATCGCCGATCAGGCGCGCTTCCGGTGGGGTGTGGCCATGCTGCCCAGCGGACCGGACGGCCGCGTCAGCGTCACCAACGGGATTGCCGCCGCGGCCAATTCGGCCACCCGCCATCCCGATGCGGTGCGCGCGGTACTGCAGTGGATGGGCAGCGCCGACGGAAATGCGTTCCTGGGCACCAAAGGGGCGGCAGTGCCGGCCGTACTGGCTGCCCAGCCGGTCTACTTCGACTACTGGAAACGGCGCGGTGTCGACGTGCAGCCGTTCTTCTCGGTGCTGGACGGCCCCCGTCTCCCGGCCCCCGGCGGCGCGGGCTTCCCGGCCGGGTTCCTCGCCATCAGGCCATTTTTCGACGAGATGTTCCTGGGCCGCGCGCCGGTCGCATCAACCCTGGCCGATGCCCAGCGCGCAGCCAATGCCGCCTCTGATCGCTAAAGCCGGTGGGTGGCCAGCGGCGTGGCCACCTCGACCCACAGCGACAACGCGCACATCGCGACGACCATCAGCAGCGCCACCGTATCGGCCCGTCCCGGCCGTGCCGGACTGGCGACGATCTGGCCCACACCACCGCGCGCCGTGATGGCGTCGCCCATCTCATCGCCGCGGCGCAGCGCCACCGTGATGGCGGCCGCCAGCAGGTCGACGATCTCGGCGCGGCGCTGCCGGCTGCGCTCCCGTCGCGTCTCGGGCCGCACCTTCGGCCGCAACCGGCGGGCCGCGAACAGCACCCGGTATTCGTCGATCAACATCGGGAAGGCGCGCAGCGCCAAGGCCAGCGTGACCGCCCACTCGTCGACAGGGATGCGCAGCCACTTCAGCGGCCGACCCAAAGTGGCCACCGCGGGCGCGATTTCAGCGACGTTGGTGGTCCACGAGACCAGCCCGCCGAGTCCCAGCAGCACGATCGACAGCACGGTGATCCGCAGGAAGTTCAGCAGACCACCCACTCCCAGATGCACAGACCCGAAGTCGAGGAACGGCTCGCCGCCGGCCAGGGCCGCCGTTCCACCACCGAGCAACAGCAGCACCCACACCAAGCGCGGTACCGACGGCAGCACGCTGCGCGGGATGTGGGCCAGCCACGCCGTGAACAGCACCAGCAGGGCGACCAGGCCGATCGGCACCCAGCCGGGGTACATCGTCAGGACAATGCCGATCAGCGCCACCACGATGAGCTTGGTACCGGCCCACAGTTCGTGAATGGGCGACGTCCCCGGCACGGGACGCAACAGCACCATCGAACGGCGCTGCGTCGCGGGAGCCGTCATGATCGTCCTCCCGCAGTGATCGGAGCCTCGACGAGTTCGCCGCGGTGCAGCCGCAGGATGCGCGGGCACAGCTCGTCGAGCCCGGCGAAGTCATGCGAGATGACGACTACCGTCAGCCCCGTGGTCCGGCGCAGTTCAGCGAGCAACGTCACCAGGCCGCGCTGGCTGGCCGCATCCAAGCCGGCCAGCGGCTCGTCGAGGATCAGCGCCCGCGGACGACGAGACAGCAAGCCCGCCAGCACGACCCGGCGCATCTGGCCGCCGCTGAGCTGATCGATGCGGCGGTCGGCCAGTTCGGGGTCCAGCCCGACCATCGCGAGCGCCTCGGTGATCCGGACGGTGTCGCGCTTCGAGAAGCCCGCAGCCGAGGCGATTTCGGCACCGACGCGGGACCGCATCAACTGCAGCCGCGCCGCCTGGAACGAGATCGCCACGGCGCCAACCTGGTCGGAAACAGGCTTGCCGTCGAGCAGACAGCTGCCGGTGGTCGGCACCGTGAGGCCGGCCAGAATCCAGGCCAGTGTCGACTTGCCGGAGCCGTTGAGCCCGTGGATCAGCACACCCTCGCCCTCGTGGACGGTGAAGCTGATGTCGCGCAATGCCGTTGATTCCCAGGGCGTCCCGCTGCCGTACTGGTGTCCCACACCCTGGACCTCGAGCACCGCCGGGCCGTCGGGTTCGACGCCGGCGGACACGATCGGCACCGGTGCGGTCGCGACCATCTCGATGTTGTCACTGGCGCCGTCGAGCCGGACGACCCGGTCAGCCGAGTCGGCCTCGTCGTTGTAGTGCGTGATGTGCACCAGCGAGGTGCGGTGGTGACGGGTGAGGTCGGACAGCACCGAGAGCAGCACATCGCGGCCCTCCTGGTCGACCATGCTGGTGACTTCGTCGGCGATCAGCAGTGCCGGCTCGCGGGCCAGGGCGGCGGCGACTGCGAGGCGCTGCAGTTCACCACCGGACAGCCCGCCGGTGTCCCGGTCCGCCATGCCGCTCAAACCGACTTCGCCCAACAGCTTTTCGACGTCGATCGTCGTCCCCGACGGCAGACCCCACACCACATCGTCGGCGACGCGGGTGCCGAGCACCTGACTCTCCGGATGCTGCATGACGACCGCGGTGCCGCCGGCCTTGCCGAGCCCCACCGCACCCGGCCGGTCGATGGTGCCGGCAGTCGGCGCACGGCCGGCGAGCGTCAGCATGAGGGTGGTCTTGCCCGATCCGTTGGCGCCCGTGACGGCGACATGTTCACCCGCGTCGATGTCCATGCTGACCGGGCCGAGCGCATCGCGATCGGTACCCGGATACCGGAATCGGACATCGCGCAGGCGCGCCGGCACCGGCGCGACGAGGCCGGTGGATTCGACGGTGTCGAGCTTGTGCACATCGGGAATTCCGAAGAGCCGCTTCAGCACCCGCGACAGCGCCCACCAGCCCAGCAGCGTGACGACGATGATGTGCATGATCACGGAGATCATCACCGGCACCGGCCAGTAGTGCAGGAACACGGCGAAATCGGTGCGCAGATCCTCGGCCGCGCGCTCCCCGCCCGGGACCGCCGCGATGACGTTGGCGATGCCGTGGATGTTCGAGGTCATCGACGCGAAGATCAGCTCTCGCAGCCGCGCCACCACGAGCAGGATGCCGATGACGTAGGCGCCGAATGCGGCGCCCGCGACCACTGACGCCCACAGGACCGTGACGATCCCGCGCCCCGTGCGCTTGACGATGCCGGTCAGTCCGCCGATGTAGGCACAGAACACCACGGTCATCAGACCGCCCATGCCGGCGATGAGGAACGCGATGGTGCTGCCGGCGATGGTCGCGGCGACCAGCACCCGAATCCGGTAGCGGTAGGCCAGCAGTCCCATCGGGACCGTGCCCAGCATGCCGAGCCCCGCGGCGAACGGGACGACGACGGCGATGATGGCGGTGGCCGCGCTCAGTGCCGCCATCACAGCGGCCTGGGCGTACTCGCCCGGATTGAGGGGACCGGCCTTATCTCTGGTGCCGGCAGCAGTCATTGCACAATTCTGCCAGCTGCGCAGACGCGTAAACTCGACGGTGTTGTGACCGTCACCACTCTCGATGACAGGTTCGACTACATAGAGAATCTATGGAACCATGTTGAACATGACAGTTGCACCGGCGACCGAAACGACCCTCGCCTCGGATCTGCTCGCCGTCGTCGCACGCATCAACCGCCTGGCCAATCAGCGCGTCCGGCTCCCGCTGCCCTTCGCCCAGGCCCGCCTGCTCTCCACCATCGAAGCCGAGGGCCGCGCGCGCATCTCCGATCTCGCCGCGCTCGACCACTGTTCACAACCGACGATGACGACCCAGGTCCGTCGCCTCGAGGACGCCGGACTGGTGTCCCGCACCGTCGACCCCGACGATGCCCGCGCCGTCCTCATCAGCATCACGCCGCAGGGCATCGCCACGCTGGCGCAGGTGCGCGCCGACCGCGGCAACGCCATCGACCCGTTCCTGGCGGAACTCGACAGCGCCGATCGGGACACCCTGGCCGCGGCCGTCGAGATCATGCGCGGGCTGCTCGCCGCGCACTGACGCTCACGGCCCGGGGATCGGGTCCAGCGCCTTGAGCGCGCCACCGTCGACGGTGAACCGCACGCTGCCGATACCGGTCGGCATCCCCGGCTGATCCTTCGGCTGCTGCCATTGGTACTGCACCGTCGCGGTGTCCGGAGCGCTCGCGGTCACGGTGATGTACGGCCGCGCGTCGGGCGTCGGCGTGCCGATCATCGTGTTCTTGTTGAAGAACACCACCTGCTGCAGGCTGTCCGGCGTCGAATTGTTCTGCCCCACCTGCACCCAGTACAACGCGCAGTTCGCGGTGTGGCCACTGCCCATCTGGGTCCACTTGCCCGACGGCGGCGCCGGCAGCGCGTAGATGGCTGCGGTCACGACGTTCTGCGCCGGCCCGTCGGAGGGTGTGCATTTGTCAGCCTGCGGCATCGGGTCGGGACCTTTCGGACTCCACCCACATCCCGCGGTGAGCAGGGCAGATGCCGAGAGCAGGACGAACGCCGAGAGGTAGCCGGAGGACCGCATGCGGCCAGCCTACGGCCAAGCGCACCAAGCTTTTTGACAGGAACCTGGTTTGCCCACAGTTTGCACGGGGCACCCAAACCTTGTCTTTGACGCCCCGGCGGGGTTAGCCGGGAGCGAAATCAATTGTGATTAGGGGAATTTCGATGTGGCACAGACAGAAGCGAGGTCAACAGCAACGGCCGGTGATCAAGACCGGTGTGAGAGTGGCAATCTCGGCGGCATTGCCCGTTGGGGTTGCAGGTCTGATTTTTGCGAGCGTGGGCACCGGTCCTGGACCGGTGCCCTATTTGCTGTCCGCGGCGATCACCGAATCGAACACGACGGTGGGTTTCGCCGATTCGGACATCATCGGGATGTCGACTGCCGACATCAACAAGACACTCGACGAGATGCAGTCCCTCGGCGTGCAGAACGTGCGGATCCTGCTCCCGTGGAACAACATCGAGCCCGCACCGGGCTATTGGAACTGGAGCACCGTCGACACCCTGGTGAACGCTGCCGCCGAACGCAACATGGGCATCCTCGGCGTGCTCAACGCGACGCCGGCGTGGGCAGTGCAGCCCGGCTATCCGGCCGTGGCCGCGCCGCCGGCCGACAACACTCAGTACGCGCAATTCGTCAGCGCAGTGGCGGAGCGCTACGCGGGCAAGGTGTCGGCCTACGAAGTGTGGAACGAGCCCAACGCGGCACCCTCCTGGTACCCGACACCCGATCCCGCGGCGTACACCCGGCTGCTGCAGGCGGCATATCCGGCGATCAAGGCCGCTGACCCCAACGCGACGGTGATCGGCGGCGTGGTCGGTTGGGTCACCGATACCCCTGGCCTGGCCATCAACGCGGCCTCATACGTCCAGGGCATGTACGACAACGGAGCCCAAGGGTATTTCGACGCGCTCTCGTTCCACCCGTACCAGTACCAGGTGCCGTTCGGGAACGGCACGCCGTACGGGCAGGTGGCCCCGATCAACCAGCTCGCGACGATCCATCAGGAAATGGTCGCGGCCGGCGACGGCAGCAAGCATATCTGGGCAACCGAGTACGGAGAGCCGACCTCGGTCGTCGACAACAACACCCAGGCGGCGTTCATCTCCAACTTCCTGAACTCGTGGAGCAGCTTCGACTACACCGGGCCGATGTTCATCTACACCACCCGCGACCGGAACACCGCCAGCACGAGCGACCAGGACACTCTCGGTGTCTTCCAGACGGATTGGACGCCCAAGCCCGCAGCGAACGTCATCGCCCAATGGACGGCGACGCATCCGCAGACGCCGATCGGCGCGTCGGACCCGGCGACGGTCTCGAGCCCGATGATGGCCATCACGACACTCAGCGCCACCAAATCCCTTGCCGATCCATCGGTTTCGACACTGAGCGCCACCGCCGATCCCGTCGCCGACCCGTCGGTTTCGACGATGCGCACTGCCTCCAGTGAGCCTGCGGCAGCGCTGAAGACGACGAGCACGACCTCGGCAGCGACCGACCCGGCGGCGGTGCCCGTGATCGCCGGCCCGATAGCCGCGGCCACCGCGCCCGTCACTGCCGTTCCCGCGACGCCTGCCGCTCCGGCCACCCCGGCCACCGCAGCCACGCCGGCAGTCCCGGCCACCGCAGCCACGCCGGCGACCCGGGCCACCCCGGCAACACGGGCCACTCCGGCCACACCGGCAGCTCCGGCGACGCCGGCCGCACCCATCTCGGCGCCGGCCGTGCCAACGGCCCCTGCCGCGCCAAAGGCGTTGGCGCCCACAGCGTCAGCGGCCACCTCGACGGCAACCGCCGATACCGCAGCACCGGCGGCGTCCTCGAAGGCAACAGCACCGAAACAGGGCCCGAAGGCGAAGTCGGCGCCGACTAACTCCGGCCCGAAGAACACCGCGCCGAAGAACACCACGAAGAAGTAGCGTCAGCGAGTCATCCGGGGCGGTGCGCCTGCACCGCTCCGGATAGCTGTGCGTTTCGCCGCACTGTCGCGCGGGTAAACAATGGCCATGTCGATCACGGTCGGTAGTGGGCCACCGGAGTATGACGGTGATTTGCCTGGAGGCGTCGCCGGTCTCTACGGCGGCGGCACCTGGCCGGCCGCGGGCAGCAAGGCGCAACGTCGCGTACTGGCCCTTGCCGTCGGCGTTCTCGTCGGACTGCAGCGACGGCGGTGGCAGGATGCGGCCGTCGAGTTGATCGGCGTCGCCCACGATTCCGACATGTCGCCGTACGTCCTGGCCGAGGCCCTGGTCGAACTGTCCGGTGGCCATTCGCTGCGGCTGGCGGGAGGGTCTCGACCCGACGCGATGCGAATCGCTCTGAAGCATTGGGGCGACCTGCTGACGCCCCCGGCGGCCGCCGACGAAGAACCGAATTCCGGCCCGGATCACGTCCTGGCTTCGAAAGCCTCACGCCTGCGACCGCACGCGCCGCAAGGCGCGTCGGTGCCGTCAGGCATATGCAGATCGCAATACCGCTGGGGTTGCTTTTGCTCGTTAGCTGACTCAGCCACGACGGCGCCGTCCGTTCCATCCCCAACAGGCCCTACGCCTTCTCCCCCTTCTCCAACTTCTCTATAAGTAGTGGCAACGGCACTGGTGCCGTTCGGTGCGGCACTGGTGCCGTTCGGTGCGGCACTGGTGCCGTTCGGTGCGGCACTGGCGCCTTCTGGCTGGTCACGGAACGGCACTGATGCCTTATCGCAGGTCAAGGCATATGCCATTGCCTTGTCGTTTAGCGGCGCTACAGACTTTGCTGTAATCACGCCAGCCTTGGTCAACCTCTCGATGGCGCGACGGCATGACTCCGCGATCAACCCGATCTCCTCACCCAGGTCCTTGCGGGACACCCGCCAGTGCCTCACGCCGCCGAGCACAACGCGGCCGGGGCCATCCGACTCACACCGGAACCGGATATGAGCCAGCACCAAAGCAGCGTTACCGCCGTACAGCTCCACCTCCCCGGGCACTACTCGAATGAACTCCGGCCGCGTCGCACCCATCGCCGTTCCCTACCGCCCGTCCGGGCTAGAGAGTGTTCCGAGCGCGAACGGGTCCAGTCGGTCGATCGCCGCAGCTTTCGTCTCGTCGGCCACCTCGGTGTAGATCGCGGTCGAGGACAGCTCCTGGTGACGCATGAGCGTCTGAACGGTGCGCAGATCGACCCCGGCCCGCACCAGCGACGTACCGAACCAATGGCGCAGCTGGTGCGCCGTGCCGTTGATGTCCGCGCGGCGCATCGCGTCAGCGATGGTGCTCCCGACCGATTCGCGCCGCTGGTGGCCCTTCACTGTGCCCGGAAACCAAAACCCTTGCCTAGGCATCTGATACGCCGTTTCGACCACCAGATGATGCAGCGGCAGCGTGTGCGTGTAGCCGCCCTTCCCAGTAACCACGATCGTGCGGGCGATCAGGTCCAGGTCCTCGCCCTTCACTTTGGCGATCTCGTGAGCGCGCAAGCCTTGGAACAGTGCGAGCGCGATCATGGCGCGAGTGCGACGGTTGCGGATGTTGGAGGACCACAGCCGGCGGGCCTGCTCGGTGGTGATCGGCCTCGGCACTGATCGCAACCGCTTAGGCCGGCCCACCTGCTCACGGGCCATCGGGTTCGCACTGATGTGCTCTTTCAGTTCGAGCCAGGTGAACCACGACCACAGGCACTGGTGATAGGACCAGCGCGTACGCGGCGACCAGCTGTCGTCGTGTGCCAGCCACGCCGAAATCTGCTCAGCATCAAGATGTTCCGGTGAAATCTCGTTCCATTGAGCGCACCGTTGAACAGCACCAACACGCTCGGTGATCGTTCTCTCCGACAGCGATTTGCCGCGCTGATACGTCCGCCACTTAGCCAGCAGGCCCGACAACGCAACTGTGGACGGGCTGAATTTGTCGACACTGGTCACTGCGGCACCTCCGTGCGGGTGTCCAGCGCGTCGAGCTCGGCCGCCACTTCAACCAGGGCGGCGGCGAGTCTTCGCGCTTCGTCAGCGGTCATGCGGTCGTCGCTGGCGTACACCGTGGCACCAGTTTCGACGCGGCCGTCTGACCATTGAGTGCCCGTCAACTGGACCTCGACGGGGCGCTTGCCCGCAGCGATCTTGACGGCGCGCGATGTCCCCCACCATGCGCGTGCCCAACTGTCGTCGTCGCTATCGCCCGGCCACCAGGCGTCGACCTGCTCGGAACCGGCCGGAAGCTGCACATGACGGAAGCGTTCAGCGGCGATGTTCTGCTCGGCGAACTCCCGAGCGCCGAACAACAGCAACCCACGCTGACGTTCCGCGTCGAAAGTCCCGTCCGCAGACGGAATCGGGAAATGCTCGGAGCGCTCCATGTAGGCGATCTGTTCGGGCGTGAGCTGGCCTGCCAGGTCGCGCCAGGTTTCCACTTGCGTATTCAGATCGCTCATCGGGTCACCTGCTCGGCAGCTGCCTTGGCGAGCTGATCGCGCACGCGGCTCAGGGTGTCCAGCGCTGCAACGATGTCGACAGCCGCGAACAGTGGCGCATCGTCCGGCAGCACGTCGAGCGCGTTCTTCAGCTCGCACCGCGCATTGCTCACCAGGTTGGCGACATAGTTGAGCTGCCGCCCCGTGTCGGTTGCGTGTGACATCATCGAGTCAACCTCTCTTCTTTCATGGTTGGTGGGGTTCGAACGGCACTCGCCCGAGGCGGCAACCTCGGGATAAGCGGGTGCCGTTTCGGCGTTGAGGGTGTGCATCAGGCGACACCTGGCCTGGTGCACTGGCGGGTGTTCTGGTCCAGCCAGGCCTGAACGTCTGACCAGCGGTAACGCACAGCCCCACGCGCTCCAGTGGTGAGCTTGATGAACTTCGGGCCGGTTCCCTGGTACCGCATCATGGCCAGGGCCTGCGTCGACGTGCTCAAAGCCTTGGCCACATCTGCTGGCGAGACCAGCTCTGGCTTCACTTGCTCCATAGCAAACCTCTCTTGTTCGATTTTGTAGCAATAGGTCACGTTATGTGTTCATATCTGCAACCTGAGATAGCAATATCAGAACGGGTGTCCGGCAATCAAGCAACACGCGCAGAAATATCGGTAGATTGCTCAACCATGAAGCAAGACTGGGAGCAGGAGCTGACCAACCGAGTTGGTAGACAGCTCGTCAAATCCAGGGGCAAGCGCTCGGCTCAATGGCTGGCCGACCGGACCGCCGAACTCGGCCACCCGATAGGCAGAGCGACGATAAGCCAGTTCGAAAACGGCAACCGCAAGTCGATCTCCGTCGCCGAGTTGCTTGTTTTCGCTGCGGCACTTGAGATTTCGCCCGTCGCTTTGCTTTATGAGGATCGGTTCGCGGATGGCACGGTGGAGGTGCTGCCGGGGGTGGCGACTACCGCTGCGCACGCGGCGCTGTGGACTACTGGAGAAGTTCCGCTCGACTACGACCAGGCTGCTCATGAGCTGGCTGTTCTATCTAGCTCGCTGATCCCGATCGACGAACCCAGAAACGCACTTGACCTGGTCCGGGAGCGCCATGAGTACGACGTGGCTGCGCCGATGCTGCATGCCGAGGCGCGATTGTCGAAGGTCCCATTTGAGCAGTGGATGGCACAGCTTCGGCTCCTACGCGAGCAGCGCCGGAAGATCATCGACGGCATGCGCGAGCTCGGGCTGATCGTGGCCGAGGACGCCGAGGATGCGGAATGATCGGGTCGATTGAGCCGTACCAATTGTCCAGCGGGGCAACGCGTTACGTGGTTCGGTGGCGTGATCCTGATACGGGTGCGCAGAAGAAAAAGCGTGGGTTTGTGCGCAAGCTCGACGCGAGTAATTACCTGGCTGAGATCACTGTGGCGTCGAATCGCGGTGAGTATGTCGACCCGTCGGCCGGCAAGATCACCGTTGGTGCGTTGGGGCCGGTGTGGCTGGCCAGCAAGAAGGCCCGGGCGGCGAGTACCTACAACGTGTACGAGTCAACGTGGCGCAATCATGTTGAACCTCGTTGGGGTTCAACGCGTTTGAGCAATATTCGGCACACTGCGGTGCAGTCGTGGCTCACGGAGCTGTATCAGCAGTTCCAGGACGGCGGCAAGGACGGCGCGAAGACGGTCCGCAACGCGCACGGGGTGTTGTCGGGCATCCTCAATGGCGCGGTGAAAGACCGTCGGATCGCGAACAATCCCGCGGCCGGGGTGGACCTGCCGGCGTTGGTCAAGAAGCCGAACACTTACCTGACGGCCGAGCAGCTGGGCGCGTTGGCTGATGAGGCGGGCCGGTACCGGTCGCTGGTGCTGTTGCTGGGCACGGTGGGTCTGCGGATCGGTGAGGCCCTGGGCCTGACGCCCGGTGACATCGATTTCCTGGCTGCCGGCCGCCGCGACAGCGCGGGGCGGCCGATGCCGGTGACCGCGTTGATTCACCGCAACGCCACGCGCGCTGGATCCCGAACGCTGAAGGGCTCCGAGCACCGAACGGTAGTGCTCCCCCAGAAGGTCGTGGACGAGCTGGCGGCCACCTGCCGGGGCACAGCGCTGGACGCGCCGATCTGGCCGTCGGAGAAGGGCGGCTGGCTCAAGCCACCGTCAACGCATGACTCGTGGTGGTCCGGTGCGGTCAGCAGGTGTCAGAAAGCGGCGACAGCGGCCCGCGCGGCCGAGCTGAAGGCAGCCGAGGCGGCCCGGGCGGCCGAGCTGGCCGCGCACCCGGACAGGACGCCGGCCACCGTGCTGCCGACCACGCCGGTCTTCCCGGACCTCACGCCGCACGATCTGCGGCACACTGCGGCCTCGCTGGCCATCAGCGTGGGCGCGAACGTGAAGGCGGTGCAGCGGATGCTCGGACACAAGTCGGCGGCGATGACGCTGGATACCTACGCCGATCTGTTTGACGACGATCTGGCTGCCGTCGCACAGAAGATCGATTCGGTTGTGCCCAAATTGTGCCCACGCGGCCAGATTTCGGTGGTCACGTGACCCTGAAATGCAAAATGACCAGCACTTCCGTGCTGGTCACCGTTGCTCCCCCGATTGGACTCGAACCAATAACCGCCCGATTAACAGTCGGGAGCTCTGCCAATTGAGCTACAGGGGATTGTGCTCAGGCCCTGGGCGCGTGTCCCTGAACCGAGGCATGACTCTAGCGCATGACTGCGCGGATCTTTGAATCGGCTGGTAGCTGCCGGTCGGGCCAGACGCATCGGCGATCGTGAGGCAGGATGGAGCCACGCACCGTCATCAGGGAGGGGTCCAGTGATCCGAGCCGTCGCCGTCATGGCCGTTGGCTATGTTCTGGGAGCCAAAGCAGGCCGTCGCCGTTACGAGCAGATCGCCGGCACATACCGCGCCATCACCGAGAGCCCGATGACCAAGGCGATGCTGGATGCCGGGCGGCGCAAGCTGGCCGACAAGGTGTCACCGGACCCGAACATGGTGCGGTTGACGGCTATCGACTCACAGACCGCTGTGCTGCATCCGGAGTCGGTTCACGACTGACCCGACCGACAATCGGGCGGTTATCGGTGCGGGCGGCGTCAGCCGAGCGGCTGGTTCCAGCTCTGGCCCGGCAGCAGCGGGCCGCTGCTGATGCCGCCCTGCGGTCCCCAGACGCCCCACGGCGTGCCCACGTTCACGGGCTGGCCGTTGGAACGGCCCATGCAGTAGCCGTCTTCCTTGTTACCGAACCAGGCGAGGCAGCCACCGTCGGCCGTCGTCTGCGATGACGGGGCGCTGCTGAGCGCAACGACGACGGGGGCGGCCACTGCGGTGGCCACGAGCGCTGCTGCGGCGAAGAGCCGGGTTGCTCCGAAGGTCATGATTGGCCTCTCCCCTGGGGTCGGTTCTGCCCCACCATATCGCGCAGACTGCGTCCCCGCGTTACAGCAGACGAAAGCCCTCAGCTGAGATCGTCGCCGCTGGCCTGCTGCAGCAGGCTGCGCCGGTACTGCTCCATGGCGACGAGGTCGCCGAACAGGGCGTGGTACTCGTCGCTCTGCTCGACGGGCGACATGCGCTGCAGTTTCGACTTCAGCTCGGCGATCTCGCGGCCGACCCAGACCTCCTGCAAGCGGGCCAGCACGCTCGCGATGTACCGCGGCAGCTTGTCCTCTTCGGCCTGGAAGGCCTCGACCGACAGTTCGTTGATCAGGTTCGCGGCCGACGGCTCGGCCGCCCGGACCGCCTCGATCCATTCCGCACCGCCCAGGCCCGACGATGTCCCGCCTGCCGCGGTGATCGCCTGCCGGACGGCGGCGTACCCGGGATGGGTGAAGCTGTCGACCGGCAGCCCGTCGAACACCGGGCCGGCCATCGCCGGGTACTGCAGAGCCGACTTGAGTGCCTCGCGCTGCGGCCACAGCGTCGGGTCCTTCGGGTTCGGGCGCCCCACTGCCGCGGCCGGGGCCGCCGGCGCCGCCGGACGCCGCGCGTCCCGCTTCGACGCCACCGGGCCCGACTTGGCGGTCTCGCGCACCCGCGCGATCACCTGTGCCACGTCGTCCCAACCGACCCAGCCGGCGAGCTGGCGGGCGTACTCGTCACGCAGGGTGGGGTCCTTGATCCGGGCCGTCAGCGGCACACACCGGCGCAGCGCCGCCACGCGGCCCTCCGCGCTGTCCAGGTCGTGCTCTTCGAGCGCGGTGCGAATCACGAACTCGAACAACGGGGTTCGGCGCGCCACTAGATCCCGCAGCGCACCGTCACCGGACTTGAGCCGCAGATCGCACGGATCCATGCCGTCGGAGGCGACCGCCACGAACGACTGGCCAGTCAGATTCTGTTCGCCCTCAAAGGCTTTCACGGCGGCGGCGCGTCCGGCGGCGTCACCGTCGAACACGTAGATCAGCTCGCCGCGAAAGAAGTTGTCGTCCATCATCAGGCGCCGCAGCATCGACAGGTGCTCGTCGCCGAAGGCCGTGCCGCACGATGCGACCGCGGTGGTCACCCCGGCAAGGTGCATGGCCATGACGTCGGTGTAGCCCTCGACGACGACGGCCTGATGGCCCTTGGCGATGTCACGCTTGGCCAGGTCGAGGCCGAACAACACGTGGGACTTCTTGTACAGCACCGTTTCCGGCGTGTTGACGTACTTGGCTTCCATGTGGTCGTCGTCGAACAGGCGGCGGGCGCCGAACCCGATCACCTCACCCGTCGCGCCCCGGATGGGCCACAGCAGCCGGCGGTGGAAGCGGTCCATGGGGCCGCGGCGACCCTCCCGGGACAACCCGGCGGCCTCCAGCTCCTTGAAGGTGAATCCCTTGCGCAGCAGGTGTTTTGTCAGGGTGTCCCAGCCCGACGGGGCGAATCCGCAGCCGAAACGCTTGGCGGCGTCGGCATCGAAGTTCCGGTCGATCAGGTACTGGCGGGCGGCGGCGGCTTCTGCCGACTGCAACGCCTCGGCGTAGAACTCCTGCGCGGCGGCGTTGGCGGCGAGCAGGCGGCTGCGGCTGCCCTTGTCGCGCTGCACGTTGGTGGTCGACGACCCCTCGTAACTGATGGTGTAGTTCAGCCGGTCGGCCAGCAGCTCCACGGCTTCTACGAAGGTGACGTGCTCGATCTTCTGCACGAACGCGTAGACGTCGCCGCCCTCGGCGCAGCCGAAGCAGTGGAACAGCCCGTGGTTGGGCCGCACATGGAACGACGGCGACTTCTCGTCGTGGAACGGGCACAGGCCTTTGAGCGAGTCGGCGCCCGCGCGCCGCAACTGCACGTGCTCGCCGACGATGTCCTCGATGCGGGTGCGTTCACGAATGGCCGCGATATCGCGATCAGGAATCCGGCCGGCCACGCGCCCAGTGTAGGCGGCGCGGGATTCAGTCCAGCGGCCGCGGCGAGCGCGCCTCGTGCACGCGTTCCAGCCGGGTCTCCGTGTACGACGCGATCTGGTCGACGACCACCCGCAGCCG
Organism: Mycobacterium toneyamaense; assembly: GCF_055384815.1. Lineage (NCBI taxonomy): Bacteria > Bacillati > Actinomycetota > Actinomycetes > Mycobacteriales > Mycobacteriaceae > Mycobacterium > Mycobacterium toneyamaense. The sequence goes on along the minus strand of NZ_AP040333.1, from coordinate 1,876,965 downwards.
GGCCCCGTCGTCGTCGGCGAGGGCGAACTCGGCGGCGAACTGCGGGTCGAGACTCGCCGGGGCCTGGCCCCACAGCGACAGCGCGACCTCGCGGACCATGGTGCGCTGGTCGGCCTGAATCTGCAGGTGCTGGTGGTCGGACATGATGAACTGCAGGGCCAGCATCTTGAGCACCGCCACCTCGGCCCGGACCAGGGTCGGCACCGCGAGCTCGGCGTCGAAACGGCGCATCGTCGCGCGGCCCGCCTGCTTCTTGGTCTCGGTGACCGCGGCATTGGCGAACCGGCCGACCAACTCACTGGTGAGCCGCTTGAGCGCCACCGACGTCGCGACCGAACCGTCGTACTTGCCGACGGCGGTGACGACGGGCAGCTGCGACAACCGCGCGGCGGCGGCCAGCATGTCGTCGTGCGTCACCGTCGGATGCGACCGGGCACCCAGTTTGGCCAGGGTGTCGGCGGCGTCGGCGTCGGCGAGGACGCGCAAGTCGATACGGCCCGAGATGATGCCGTCCTCGACGTCGTGCACGGAGTACGCGACGTCGTCGGCCCAGTCCATGACCTGGGCTTCCAGGCACAGCCGCTCGGCGGGCGCGCCCTCCCGCACCCAGGCGGCGGCCGCCGCGTCGTCGTCATAGAAGCCGAACTTCACGCGGTCCTCACGGAACCACGGGTATTTGATCACGGCGTCCAGTGCGGCCCGGGTCAGGTTCAGTCCGGCCGAACGCCCTTCGCTGTCAAGCGTTTTCGGTTCGAGCCGGGTCAGGATGCGGAAGTTCTGGGCATTGCCCTCGAACCCGCCGAACGGCTTGGCGATCTCGTCGAGCGCGCGTTCGCCGTTGTGGCCGTAGGGCGGGTGGCCGATGTCGTGGGCCAGACCGGCGAGGTCGACCAGGTCGGGATCACAGCCCAGACCCACCGCCATGTGGCGTCCGATCTGCGCCACTTCGAGCGAGTGGGTGAGCCGGGTGCGCGGGGTCTCGCCCTGCCGGGGTCCGACCACCTGTGTCTTGTCGGCGAGCCGGCGGAGCGCGGCGCTGTGCAGCACACGGGCCCGGTCCCGCGCGAAATCCGTACGGTGGCCGGAATCTGTGCCGGGCAGCGTGGCGCTCTTCGTGCCCTCCCCGACCAGCCGCTGCCGGTCGAAGTCGCTGTATCCGTCGCTTGCAATGCCCACGGCCGAAGTCTGCCAGCCCGGGCGCGTCCGCCTACCACATACCCTGTCACTACATTGAGCGACATGCGCATCGTGCGAGTGCTCTGGCTGATGATTTCGGTCCTGTTGGTGGGAACGCTGCTGGCCCCGGTCGCGTGCGCTGAACCACCCATGCGGCTCCCGGACTACGTCACCGACGAGGCCGGTGCGCTCAACGCGCAACAACACAGCCAGGTCTCCGGCGCGGTGCAACAGCTGTACGACAAGCGCGGTACCCGGTTGTGGGTCGTCTATGTCGACACCTTCTCCGAGTCCAGTCCCCGCGACTGGGCAGAAAGCACCTGGCGCAAAAGCTTTCTGGGCAACCACGACGCCATCCTCGCCGTGGCGATCAAGGATCGTGCCTACGCGCTCCTGGTCCCCGAGGCCGCGACGGGCGATGTGGACGTCGACCGCCTGCGCCAGGAGGTCGTCGAGGCCAAGCTGCACGACGGCGACTGGGCGGGCGCGGCCGTCGCGGCAGCCGACGGACTTCGGGGTGCCTCGTCTGCGCCGTTCAACTGGGTCGGGCTGGTGATTGCGCTGGCCGTCATCGGCGTCGCGTTCGCCGGGCTCATCTGGTGGGCCCGGCGGCGGCGTCGGCAGCGCCGGCAGGCCGACCTCAACGCGGCACAGCAGGCCGACGCCACCGATCCCGCGGTCCTCGCGAAGATGTCGCCGGAGACGTTGGAGGACCTGTCCAAGTCGATCCTCGTCGAGGTCGACAACGCCGTGCGCACCAGCGACAACGAGCTGGCCCTGGCCGTCGGCGAATTCGGCGAGCGCGACACCGCGCCGTTCATCGCCGCCGTGCAGAACGCGAAAGCCGCCATAGCACAGGCGTTCAGCGTGCGCCAGACGCTCGACGACGCGGTGCCCGAGACGCCGCAACAACGCCGCGATCTCCTGACCCAGGTGGTCGTCTCGGCGGCCCGCGCCGACAGAGAACTGGAGAACCAGCGCACTGCCTTCCATCAGATGCGCGACCTTGTCATCAACGCACCGACCCGGCTGGACGCGCTGACACAGCAGATGGTCGCCCTGACCGCCCGCATCGAGCCGGCCCAGCAGACCCTGACCGGGCTGCACGGCCAGTTCACCGAGACCGCACTGGCCTCGGTGGCCGGCAATGTGGACGGCGCCAGAGAGCGCCTCGCGTTCGCCGATCAGAACATCACCGCCGCCCGCGGATTGGTCAGCAAGCCGAGCGACAGTCAGGCCGCGCTGGTCAACGCCATCCGGGCCGCGGAATCCGCAGTGGGCCAGGCGCAACGCCTGCTCGATTCGGTCGACAGCGCCGCGTCCGATATCGCCCACGCGATCAGCGCGCTGCCCGCCGCGATCACCGACATCCAGAACGGCATCGCGGCGGCGGAGGCCACACCGCCCGGCGCGCACTACGCCGAGCTGATGGCCGCGCGTACCGCTGCGGTACAAGCGGTTTCGAACGCGCAGGCGTCGGGTGCGGCCGATCCGCTGAGTGCGTTCACGCAACTGACCGCCGCCGACTCGCAGCTCGACAAGCTCCTCGCGACCATCTCGGAGGAAACCGCTGCCCTGAACCGGCTCCGGCAGTCGTTCGGTCAGGCACTGCTGGCGGCCCAGTCCCGGGTGCGGGGCGTCTCGGATTTCATCGACACCCGCCGCGGCAGCGTCGGTTCCGAAGCCCGTACCCGCCTGGCCGAGGCGCAGCGCCGCCTCGAAGCCGCCCAGGCAGCACAGGCCACCGACCTGCCGGCGGCCATCGAACAGGCCAACGCCGCGGACGCCCTGGCAGCTCAGGCCCAGAGACTGGCCGACGACGACGTCCGCGCCGCCCGCCAGGCCTACGCCGGGACCGGTACGAGTACCGCAGGCGACATCGGCGGCATCATCATCGGCGGCATCTTGTCGGGGATGATCCGCGGCGGCGGCAGCGGTGGTGGCAGCCACGGAGGCGGTTGGAGCTCAACGAGTTTCGGTGGCTCCGGCGGCGGCTTCTCCGGCGGTGGCGGGCGGTTCTAGTCGCGGTGAGCGATCAGCCCGCCGCGGCGTCGCGACGGGCCCGCTCGCGCATCGAGGCGACCACGCCACCGTCGTTCAGGATGTCGGTGCCGGTGAGGTACCCGGCCCTGTCGCTGGCGCAGAATGCGAACAGCTCGGCCATCTCCTCGGCCTTGCCCCAGCGCGGTACCGCGGCGTTCATGACCATCGCACCGGCGCCCGCGTCGGCCTCGAGCAGTCCCATCTCGGTGTCGACCGAGCCCGGTGACACCGAGACGATGCGCAGCCCCTTGCCGTTGAAGCGCTCGGCCTGCGAGCTGCTGCACCACTTGACGAAATTCTTGCTCACGCCATAGGCCATGCCCGAGCGCAGTTCCTCGGGCGCGAACGCACAGGCCGCCAGCATCTCGGCCAGAAACGCGGCCTCATCGGTGAGGGCCAGCGGGAACTTCGCCGTCGGGATGATCTCGTCGGGCAGCAGGTGTGCCGCCATCGACGCCACGTTGACGATCGCCGCACCTGCGTCCGCGAAGCGGTAGAAGGCCTCGTTGACGTTGACGGTGCCGATCGCATTGGTGCGTGCCACGTACTCCGCCGGCCCCATGCTCGGGCTGACGCCGGCAGCGTGGATCACCGACACGATCGGACCGAACTCTGTTGCGGTGGCGAACAATTGGTCCACTGCGACCCGGTCGGTGACATCGGCGTGGACCGGTATTGCGGCGATTCCGAGACCGGACAGTTCTGCCGCCGCGGCGTCGAGACGGTCCTGACGCACATCGGCCAGCACCACCGTGTGGTCCCGCCCGACGATCTTGGCCGTCGCCCGGCCCATCCCGCCGGCACCGCCGGTGATCACCGAAACTCGTGTCATGGGCGCCACGCTATACCGAGAGTGCAACGGGATCGACGACGGGTGCTGAGAGACTGCTCAGCACTTCGGTCAGGTGGTGTACAGCGACAGGTGGACGTACACCTCGTCGGGCCCGCGCTCGTCGACGACGACCTCACGGTTGACCAGCTTGTGGTCCTTGGTCGTGACCTTGTCCTGCAGGAACAACGGCTTGGACGCGGTCACCGGCGACGGCCCGGCGAGCACGGTGATGGTTTTCGGAATCTCGGACGGCCGCGGCTGCGCCGGGAACTGGCCCAGGAATTCGCGCAGCTGGCTGTCGGTCAGCCGCAGGGACAGCCGGTAGCGGGTGTCCCGGCCCGCATCGGTGGCGGTGGCCAGAACCTGCGCGCCCTGCGGCAGGGTCACATCGCCGAACGCCGCGGCCGTTTCCGCAGACACCTTCTGCTCTCCTGTTTTCTCGACCGAACACGCGGAGAACGCGCACATCACCAGGACGGCGGCCAACATTCCCAGGTGCCGCATCACCGCGGCACCCCGTCGTACGTCGTGACCGACGACGCACCCGCGATCTCGAATTCCCTTGCCATGCCGGCGGTCTGGAGGCCGCCCATGTCCTTGTCGGTGATCGTGATGGGTCCCACCTTGGTCTCCTTCCCTTCGTCCCAGTTGTACTGATCCGCCACGTTCACCTGCGATTCGACGTGGACGCGAGGCGGCCCGCCCGGAGTGTCCGGCGGGTAGACGGTGACCACCCCACCGACCGACATGTCGACGCCGCCGACAGCGTGGTACCAGTCGGGATTGGCCTCGGCGTCCATGTAATAGCCGTCCCAGCCCGTCCGGAACGCCACCGGCCGGCCGTACTGCCCCGTCGCCGCGGCGTCCGCGACAATCCGGTTGACCTCGTCGTTGATCCTGGCGTCGGCTCGCGCGCGCATCTGCGGGATGTCGTTCATCATCGAATTCACATCGAGGTTGTAGGGCTTCCCGGTGTTGTCGAGATAGTGATCCATCAGGTCGGCCGCATGCGGCCACTTGAGCCCGATCAATGGCAACCCGGCCTCGATGGCGGCTTTGAAGGCGGCGTCGTCACCCCGCGCGTACCACGGCTGCGAACCCCACTCTCCAGCCCCGCCATCATGTTTCGCCCATGGCGGCGGCGCCGGAATGGTGTCGCCCGGGTGTTTGTCGGCCGGCGGGTCCTCCGGTTTTCCGTTCGGATCGCCGGGATCGCGTCCGTCCCGCCCGGCGATTTCCTCATAGCCCGAACCAATCTCGCGGATGCGCGCCGCGATGGCATCCATATCGGCGTTCGACCGACTGATGATGTCGGCGATCTCGGCCGTCCCCTTCACCACCACGGGAAGCAGTACACGGTCGCCCGCGGCGGTGGGCGGCACGCTGGCGGCCGCGTCGACCACCCACTGTTTGACGGAGTCGAGATCGCGGCGGCCCGCCGTCACCACGGCCGCCGACCGGTCGACCTCGACACCGAGCCGTCGGTCGAGTTCGGCGAGCCTGCCGATGGCCCCGGCATGCGCGCGATTGCGGTCGTCGTACGCCTCGGCCGCGGTGCCCGTCCACTCGCCGCCGCTCGCCGCCGACAGCACTGTGCTGCGAAGTTCGTGGAACTGGTCGCTCATGTCGAATTCGGCACCGCCGACCGGCGTACCCGACCCGAACGTCGCGCGCGCGTCGTCCCACGTCGAAAGAAATGCGCCGAGAACCGTCACTGTCGCCCCCTCCGGCGTCCCTTGCCCCTGGCCCACAAGCCTATTCGAGCCCGCGGCGGGTCCCCGGCGGCAATTTCTCACCGGTGCGCATACGACGGTTGGCAGTTGGCCGTCAGCAGCCCTTGAGGCGCACCGCGAGGTAGTCGCTGACGGCGTCGATGGCGACGCGCTCCTGGGTCATGGCGTCACGCTCGCGGATGGTCACGGCGTGGTCCTCGAGCGAGTCGAAGTCGACCGTGATGCAGAACGGCGTGCCGATCTCGTCCTGGCGACGGTAGCGGCGGCCGATGGCGCCGGCGTCGTCGAACTCGACGTTCCAGTTCTTGCGCAGCTCGGCGGCCAGGTCGCGGGCCTTGGGCGACAGATCGGCGTTGCGCGACAGCGGCAGCACCGCGGCCTTGACCGGCGCGAGGCGCGGGTCGAGCTTGAGCACCGTGCGCTTGTCGACGCCGCCCTTGGCGTTGGGGGCCTCGTCCTCGTGGTACGAGTCGACCAGGAACGCCATCAGCGAGCGGGTCAGGCCGGCCGCGGGTTCGATGACGTACGGCACGTAGCGGGTGTCGGTGCCCTGGTCGTAGAACGACAGGTCGACGCCCGAGTGCTCGGCGTGCGTGCTGAGGTCGAAGTTGGTGCGGTTGGCGATACCTTCGAGCTCACCCCACGGGTTGCCGGCGAAGCCGAACTTGTACTCGATGTCGGTGGTGCCGGCGCTGTAGTGCGACAGCTTCTCCAGCGGGTGCTCGTAGAGCCGCAGGTTCTCCGGGTTGATGCCCAGGTCGACGTACCACTGGAAGCGGGTGTCGATCCAGTACTTGTGCCACTCGGGCGCGGTCGAGGGCTCGACGAAGAACTCCATCTCCATCTGCTCGAACTCGCGGGTGCGGAAGATGAAGTTGCCGGGCGTGATCTCGTTGCGGAAGCTCTTGCCGATCTGGCCGATGCCGAACGGCGGCTTCTTGCGCGCGGTGGTCACCACGTTGGCGAAGTTCACGAAGATGCCCTGTGCGGTCTCCGGGCGCAGGTAGTGCATGCCTTCCTCGGACTCGATGGGCCCGAGGTAGGTCTTGAGCATCATGTTGAAGTCACGGGGCTCGGTCCACTGGCCCTTGGTGCCGCAGTCCGGGCAGACGATCTCGTCCATCGGCACGGCATCGGGGTCATCGAGACCCTTCTTCAGGGCGTAGGCCTCCTGCATGTGGTCCTGACGGTGCCGCTTGTGGCAGTTCAGGCACTCGACCAGCGGGTCGTTGAACACCGCGACGTGGCCCGAGGCCACCCACACCTGACGGGGCAGGATGATCGCGCTGTCCAGGCCGACGACGTCGTCGCGGGACGTGACGACGGACTTCCACCACTGGCGCTTGATGTTCTCCTTGAGCTCGACACCCAGTGGCCCGTAATCCCACGCAGACTTTGTGCCGCCGTAGATTTCGCCGGACTGGAAGACCAGACCACGGCGTTTGGCCAGGTTGGCAACGGTGTCGATGATGGACGCCACGATGTTCGAGCACTCCTCGAGTCAGCTGGGATGCAACCCGTCCAGCCTAAAGGCCCCGCTGATCGGCCAATGTCGCACCCACCTTTGACATGCGTATGCGCGCATGGAAAGCTAAATGAAAACTATTTCCAATAGCCGGGAGTTACCGGGGTGCCACCCACCACTACGCATGACGAGCTCGACCACCAGCACAGCGGCGCGCCGTTTCCGTCGTCCCCGCCGCGGGACACGCTCGACGCCGCCGGCGACCTGCTGCGCGCCCTCGCCGCGCCCATCCGCATCGCCATCGTGATGCAGCTGCGCGAGTCACAGCGCTGCGTGCACGAACTCGTCGACGCCCTGGAAGTCCCGCAGCCCCTGGTCAGCCAGCACCTGCGCATCCTCAAGTCGGCCGGGGTCGTCGCGGGTGAACGCGCCGGCCGCGAGGTGATGTACCGCCTGGTCGACCATCACCTCGCGCACATCGTCGTCGACGCGATCGCGCACGTCGAGGAGGACCGGTCGTGAGCGCTCCCACCCGGTCCACCAAGCAGCGCACCGCGATCGCGGCGCTGCTCACCAACGTCGAAGAATTCCGGTCCGCACAGGAGCTGCACGACGAACTGCGCCGCCGCGGCGAGGGCATCGGCCTGACGACCGTCTACCGCACCCTGCAGTCGATGGCCGCGGCCGGACAGGTCGACAGCCTGCGCAACGACAGCGGTGAGGCGCTCTACCGGCGCTGCTCGCAGGCCCACCATCACCATCACCTCGTGTGCCGGCAGTGCGGCGCCACGGTCGAGGTGGCCGGCACCGAGGTCGAGGCGTGGGCCACCGAAACCGCTGCCGCCCATGGCTTTTCCGATGTCAGTCACACCATCGAGATTTTCGGGGTGTGCTCGGCCTGCACCGGCGCCTGACGTTCAGGGCTCCAGAGCCGCCCGGCTCCGCGCCCAGTCCAGCACCGCCTCGGCCGTCAGCGGCGCCAGCCTGATGTCGCCGGGTGCCGACGGATCGATCCAGGCCATCTCCTCGATCTCGGCCGCGATCTGCGGCGCGCCGTCGAGCTGCACGAGGAACAGCTCGGCGTCGACCGTGTGCCCGGGCTCGTTGGCCGCGACCGCCGTGTGGTGACCCAACTCCCGCACGTCGGTGATGCCGACCCCGAGTTCCTCCCGGATCTCGCGGGCCAGCGCGTCGACCGGCGACTCCCCCGGTTCGAACTTGCCGCCGGGTTGCATGAACGTCGTCGTGCCACGTTTGCGGACGACCAGCAGGTGCCCGCGTTCGTCGGCGACCACCGCGGCGACGATCCGGATGACGGTCACGCCGGCGTCACGACGTCAGGTCGGCCCGCACGTCGACGCCGGTGGACAGCACCAGCATGACGAGGGTGGACAAGGCGTCGTCGCTGAGTCCGGCGGCCGGGAAGTTGTAGCGCAGCATCACGTCGCCGACCTTCTTGGCGCCGTTGGACCGCGGATCACCGGCCCGCTCCACCAGCACCACCGAGCCGAGCATGGTGCGACCCGCGTGATCGGCCACGCGGTCCCGAACCTTGTTGTCCAGCTTGATATCCCATGCCAGTGGCTGCGTCAGTGAGACCAGGTCGAGTCCCTCGCCGATGTTCACCACGCGCAGTGACGCCACCGTCCCGTCGTGTGCGACGGTGAGGGCGCCGTCGGTCTCTTCGACGATGGTCACCGAATCCGCGAGCACGGCTGCCAACCGCTGCAACAAGTCCGCCATCAGGCCCTCCCGAACCGTCGGTTGCGGTTGACGTACTCCTCGCACGCCGCCCACAGGTCGCGGCGGTCGTAGTCCGGCCAGAGCTTGTCCTGGAAGACGTACTCGGCGTACGCCGCCTGCCACAGCATGAAGTTGCTGGCGCGCTGCTCGCCCGAGGTGCGGATGAACAGGTCGACGTCGGGGATGTCGGGGCGGTGCAGGTGCTTGGCGAACGACGCCTCGGAGATGCGGTTCGGGTTGATCTTGCCGGCCGCCGCCTGCTCGGCGAGTTCGCGCGCCGCTTCGACGATCTCGGTACGCCCGCCGTAGTTCACGCAGTAGTTGACGGTGATGACGTCGTTGCCGACGGTCATCTGCTCGGCGATGTCGAACTCCTTGATGACGCTGCTCCACATGCGCGGCCGCGACCCGACCCACCGCATGTTGACGCCCATCGCGTTGAGGTTCTCGCGGCGGCGGCGCACCACCTCGCGGTTGAAGCCCATCAGGAACCGCACCTCTTCGGTGCTGCGCTTCCAGTTCTCGGTGGAGAACGCGTACACCGACAGGTGTTTGATGCCCAGTTCGATGGCTCCGCAGGTGATGTCGATCAACACCGCCTCACCCATCTTGTGGCCCTCGGTGCGTCCGAGCCCGCGCTGGGTGGCCCACCGGCCGTTGCCGTCCATGACGACGGCGACGTGGTTGGGTACCTGGTCGGCGGGAATCTGCGGTGCGACGGCCTTGGACGGGTGCTGCGGCGGCCGTGCGAAGCGGCCGTTGGAGTTCGGTGGGAGCTCCGGAAAGACCACGGGCCAGGTCGAAACGTCCGGGAAGATCGGATAGTCGTCAGGCGCCTGAGGCAGCTGTGGATAGCTGGTCTTGCGCGCCCGGTTGAGTGCCATGGGCAATATCCTGCCTGAGTAGGGTCACGCGCTGCTCAATGAGTGCGGTATCGGGACGGTACGCACGCTCGACGAGGGGCAATGTCCGCAGCTGACGCTCCAGATGCCACTGCAGGTGCGCGGCCACCAGCCCGCTGGCCTGGCTGCGGTGCCCGGTCGGCGAGGCCTGCGCAAACTCCCAGTCGCCGTCGTGCAGCGCGGCCATCAGATCCAGCACACCCTGCGGCGGGGTGACCGATCCCGACGGCCGGCAGTGCACACACACGCTGCCGCCTGCCGCGACATGGAACGCCCGGTGCGGACCGGGTGCGGCGCAGCGCGCGCACTCGGTGATGGCCGGCGCCCAGCCGGCGATCCCCATGGCCCGCAGCAGATAGGCGTCGAGGACCAGTTCACGGGGCCGGCTGCCGTCGGCGACGGCCCGCAGTGCGCCGACGGTGAGCCGCTGCAGTGCCGGCATCGGGTTGCGTTCCTCACCGGCCAGCCGCTCGGCGGTCTCCAGGATGGCGCAGCCGCAGGTGTAGCGGCCGTAGTCGTTGACGATGTCGGCGGCGAACGCGTCGAGGGACACCACCTGGGTGACGATGTCGAGGTTGCGGCCGGGATGCAGCTGCACGTCGATGTGGGCGAACGGCTCCAGCCGCGAGCCGAACTTGCTGCGGGTCCGCCGCACGCCCTTGGCCACCGCGCGGACCAGCCCGTGTTCGCGGGTGAGCAGCGTGACGATCCGGTCGGCCTCGCCGAGCTTGTGCTGGCGCAGCACGACCGCTCGATCCCGGTACAACCGCATCGGGCGATTGTCCCATCACGGACCGACAACTTCCGTTAGGCAGCGCCGGGCAAGTGCGCACCACTATCCTCGGAACCGACATGGCCGAACGTTCCGCGCAGCCCCGATTCCCGACTCTGACCCAGCAGTTGTACCGCCTCGCGAGCGGCACGGTGACGTCACAGCAGATCGTGCGGCAGTCGCTGGATGCCATCGCGGCCAGTCAGCTCGAGCTGAACGCCTTCCGGGTGGTCTTCACCGAACAGGCGCTCGCCGACGCCGCCGAAGCAGACCGCAAACGTGCTGCCGGACAACATCTTCCGCTTCTCGGCGTACCCATCGCGATCAAGGACGACGTCGACGTCGCGGGCGTGCCCACCCGGTTCGGCACCGACGGCGACGTGCCCCCGGCCACCGCGGACGCCGAGGTGGTGCGCCGGCTGAAGGCGGCCGGCGCGGTGATCGTCGGCAAGACCAACACCTGCGAACTCGGCCAGTGGCCGTTCACCAGCGGGCCCGGTTTCGGGCACACCCGCAATCCCTGGTCGCGCGAGCACACCCCGGGCGGGTCGTCGGGCGGTAGCGCCGCGGCCGTCGCGGCCGGATTGGTCACCGCCGCAATCGGATCCGACGGTGCGGGCAGCGTCCGCATCCCCGCCGCATGGACCCATCTGGTCGGCATCAAGCCGCAGCGCGGACGCATCTCCACCTGGCCGCTGCCCGAGGCCTTCAACGGCATCACGGTCAACGGGGTGCTGGCCCGGACGGTCGCCGACGCGGCCCTGGTTCTCGACGCCGCCTCCGGCAACGTCGACGGTGATCTCCACAAACCGGCGCCCATCGCCGCGGCCGAGGCCGTCGGCCGGGCACCGGGTCCTTTGCGCGTCGCGTTGTCGACCAAGTTTCCGTTCACCCTGTTCCCCGCCCGGTTGCATCCGGAGATCCGGGCCGCGCTGAACACCGTTGCGGGACAACTCGAAGAACTCGGGCACACCGTCCGGCCGGACGATCCGGAGTACGGACTGCAGCTGTCCGTGGACTTCCTCGCCCGTTCCACGACGGGACTCGCCGAATGGCGCGACCGGGTGGGACCCGACGTGACCCTCGACCGCCGCACCCGGGCCAACATCCGGACGGGATGGCTGCTGTCGGAGCACGCGCTCCGCGAGGCACGGCGGCGTGAAGCCGCCCATCAGCGCCGCATCGGCTGGATTTTCAATCTCGTCGACGTCGTGCTGGCGCCGACCACCGCGCAGCCGCCACCGCTGATCGACGCCTTCGACCGGCTCGGCAGCACCGCCACCGACCGCGCCATCATCGCGGCGTGCCCGGTGTGCTGGCCGTGGAACGCGCTCGGCTGGCCGTCGATCAACGTCCCGGCCGGCTTCACCGCCGACGGGCTGCCCATCGGTGTGCAGCTGATGGGTCCCGAAGGCAGCGAGCCGCTGCTGATTTCCCTGGCCGCCAGTCTGGAGGCGATCAGCGGCTGGGCCACCAAGCAGCCCGACAACTGGTGGACTCAGCCCTAGGCCCTGGCCATTCATTTTCCGCGAGCGTGCGTGTCTGCCCGCGACACGCCGCGTGAACCGAGCACTATCGTCGCGCTCGCCAGCCGCGAGCGTGCGCGGACGGCGCACCACGACCCGCGTGTCGCGTACAGACACGGCCGCTCGCGCGAGATTAAAAGCCCAGCTTGCCAAGCTGTTTCGGGTCACGCTGCCAGTTCTTGGCGATCTTGACCCGCAGGTTCAGGTACACCTTGGTGCCGAGCAGCTTCTCGATCTGCGTCCGCGCCGCCGTCCCGACCTCACGCAAGCGGGAGCCGCCCTTGCCGATCACGATGCCCTTCTGGCTGTCGCGCTCGACGTAGATGATGGCGTGGATGTCGCACATCTCGCCCTGCTCGGGGGTGCGGCCTTCGCGCTCGGTGAACTCCTCGATGACCACCGCCAGGGAGTGCGGCAGTTCGTCGCGGACGCCTTCCAGCGCGGCTTCGCGGATGAGCTCGGCGATGAGCACTTCCTCGGGTTCGTCGGTCAGTTCGCCGTCCGGGTAGAACGCCGGACCCGGCGGCAACTTGCTGGCCAGCACGTCGATCAGGACGTCGACCTGTTCGCCGGCCACCGCGGACACCGGCACGATCTCGGCCTTGCCCTCGGTGAGCTCACTGACCGCCAGCAGCTGCGCGGCCACCTTGTCGCGCGGCACCTTGTCGGTCTTGGTGACGACCACCAGCAACGTGGTTCGCGGTGCGACAGCACGGATCTGCTGGTAGATCCAGCGGTCGCCGGGCCCGATGGCCTCGTCTGCCGGGATGCACAGACAGATGATGTCGACCTCGGAATAGGTGTCCTTGACCAGTTCGTTGAGCCGCTGGCCGAGCAGCGTGCGCGGCCGGTGCAGACCGGGCGTGTCCACCAGGATGATCTGGAAGTCCTCGCGGTGCACGATGCCGCGGATGGTGTGCCGCGTGGTCTGCGGGCGATTCGACGTGATCGCGACCTTGGTGCCGACGAGCGCGTTGGTCAGCGTCGACTTGCCGGTGTTCGGCCGGCCGACCAAACAGACGAAGCCGGAACGGAATTCGTCACTCATCGGGTTCTCCTTCTTCCACGTCATCAGTGCGTTCCGGCTCCACCGGCGTCACCAGGACGGTGCCGATCCGGACCCGGCCGCGATGGTCCCGGCCGCCCTCGGCCCGCAGCTGGAGGGTCGCCGGGTACTGCGATCGATGCGACGGGAACGACACCCGGACCTCGGCGCCCGGCAGCGGCACGCGCCCCAGTTCGTGCGCCAGGAGCCCGCCGACGGTGTCCACGTCGAGGTCGCCGTCGACCTCGAAGCCGCACAGTTCGGCCAGGTCCTCCAGCGGTAGCCGGGCCGACACCCGAAACCGGTTGTCGCCCAGTTCTTCTACCGGCAGCACCTCGTCGGTGTCGTATTCGTCGGCGATCTCACCGACGATCTCCTCGAGCACGTCCTCGATCGACACCAGGCCGGCGATCGCGCCGTACTCGTCGACCAGCAACGCCATGTGGTTGCGGGTGCGCTGCATCTCGTTGAGCAGCTCGTCGAGCGGTTTGGAGTCCGGCATGAACACCGCGGGACGCATCACCGCGGCCACCTTGGTCTCGCGGCCGCCGTTGGTGGAGTTGTAGGTCTGCTCCACAAGGTCTTTGAGATAGACGACGCCGACGACGTCGTCGACGTTCTCCCCGATCACCGGGATGCGGGAGTGTCCGCTGCGGACCGCCAGCGAGGTCGCCTGCCCGGCCGACTTGTCGCTCTCGATCCACACCATCTCGGTGCGGGGCACCATGACCTCGCGTGCCGGGGTGTCACCGAGTTCGAAGACGGACTTGATCATTCGCCGCTCTTCGGCGGCCACGACACCCCGCTGCTGCGCGAGGTCGACGACCTCGAGCAGTTCGATTTCCGAGGCGAAGGGTCCGTTGCGGAAACCGCGGCCCGGCGTCAGGGCGTTACCGATGAGCACCAGCAGCCGGCTGATCGGGGTCAGCAGCACCGCGATCACCTGCAGCGGAAGCGCCGACAGCAGCGAGATGGAATAGGCGTTCTGCCGCCCCACGGTGCGGGGGCCGACACCGATGGCGACGAAGCTGACGACAACCATGATGGCCGCGGCGGACACCAGGGCCCACCCGCGCGTCATCAGCTCGTCGAGGTAGTCGACCAGCAGGACGGTCGCCGAAGCCTCGCAGACAACCCGCAGCAGCACAACGAGATTGACGTACTGCGGCCGGTTCCGGACGATCTTGGCCAGCCGCACCGCACCGGGCCGCTCATCACGGATCAGCTCGTCGACCCGCGCGATCGAGACGGTGTTGATGGCGGCATCGATCGCCGCGAACACCCCGCCGATCACGACGAGCACTATGGCGCCGATCAACGGCGTCAACCCGGTCACGGTTCGTCGAAGTACCGCGACTTGTCCAGCAGCCGGCGGTCTTTCTCGGTCTGCCGATCCTTGTGGTAGGCGTGCACCTGGTCGGCGACCCACTCCTCGAGCAGCTGACGCTGCAGGTCGAACATTTCTTTTTCCTCGTCCGGCTCGGCGTGGTCGTAGCCCAGCAGGTGCAGCACGCCGTGCACGGTCAACAGCGCCAGCTCGTGACCCAGTGAATGTCCGGCGGCCTCAGCCTGATTCGCGGCGAACTCGGGACACAGCACGATGTCCCCGAGCATCGACGGCCCGGGCTCGGGCGCATCCGGCCGGCCGCCGGGCTCGAGCTCGTCCATCGGGAAGCTCATCACGTCGGTGGGGCCCGGCAGGTCCATCCAGCGCATGTGGAGATCGGCCATGGCCGACTGGTCCACCAGGACCATCGAGAGTTCAGCGGCGGGGTTGACGTCCATCTTGGAGATGACGAACCGCGCCACGCTGATCAGCTCGTCTTCGGATACGTCGATTCCCGACTCGTTGGAAACCTCGACCGTCACTGCGTCACCGCCTCGTCCGGCCGGTGGCTCGACGGTGCGCGCGGTTGGCCAGACCGTGCTCGCTCACTTTGGCTTCCGCCGCTTCGTATGCGTCGACGATCTCCGAAACCAGCTTGTGGCGCACCACGTCTGCACTCGTGAGCTCAGCGATGTGGATGTCGTCGATACCGTCCAGGACCTCGATGGCCGACCGCAGACCCGACTTCGATCCGCCGGGCAGGTCGACCTGTGTGACGTCACCGGTGACGACGATCTTCGAACCGAAACCCAAGCGGGTCAGGAACATCTTCATCTGTTCGGCGGTCGTGTTCTGCGCCTCGTCGAGGATGATGAAGGCGTCGTTCAACGTACGGCCGCGCATGTATGCCAGCGGCGCGACCTCGATCACCCCGGCTGCCATCAGCTTCGGGATCATCTCGGCGTCCATCATGTCGTGCAGCGCGTCGTACAGCGGCCGCAGATACGGGTCGATCTTCTCGTTGAGCGTGCCCGGCAGGAAGCCGAGGCGCTCCCCCGCTTCGACGGCGGGACGCGTCAGGATGATCCGGCTGACCTGTTTGGTCTGTAAAGCGCTGACGGCCTTGGCCATTGCCAGATAGGTCTTGCCTGTACCGGCGGGGCCGATGCCGAAGACGATGGTGTGGGCATCGATGGCGTCGACGTAGCGCTTCTGGTTGAGCGTCTTGGGCCGGATGGTCTTGCCACGCCGCGACAGGATGTCGAGCGTCAGCACCTGTGCCGGCGACTCGGCGTCGGCGCCGTCGAGCATGCCGACGCTGCGGCGCACGACGTCCGGGGTCAGTGTCTGCCCGCCGGCGGCAATCGTGATGAGCTCACTGACCACGCGCTCGGCCTTCGCCACGTCGGCGGGCGAGCCCGATATCGAGAGCGAATTGCCGCGGACGTGGATGTCGGCCGCCAGCAGGTTCTCGAGAGCTCGCAGATTCTCGTCGGCCGAGCCGAGCAGGCCCACGACAAGATCAGGCGGAACAGTGATGCTGCTTCGAACCGACGGGTCGAGCTCCGAGGAGCGCGACGCGGCGGCGTTCGTATCGCGGGGCGTCACGTGGTTTTCGATGCCTGCTTTCTGGTGTCGAGCTGAGGAGCACATTCTACCGCCGGGCCGAAGGCACGCCCAACGAGTTGGCTGGTCACGCAAGCCGCGGGCGGCACCTTTCGGTACCGCCCGCGGGTTGCGTAGTAGTTGGGTCGCCGATTACCGGCTCTGGTGGACGTTGGTGTCGACCTTGGGCGACTTGGCGCCCTGGTGCACGTCGTCCAGCCAGTTCAGGTGATCAACTCCCGTCGGCACCACAGTTGCCTGCACCCCTGTCGGGGCCGGTCCGGTGGCGGCTACGGCGGGAACGGCGAACCCCATGGCACCGGCGGCCAATGCACCGGCGATAACTGCTGCAATTCCGAAATTCTTCATGGAGTGTTCCCTTCGCGTCTTCTGTCCGTCTTTGTCCCCTGGCGGCCCGAGCCGCTGTGACATCCATGTAAACAGGCAGGTCAAAGGATTAATTCCGCTGGCAGGAAATTAGTGTTTACTGGCAGGAATTGCTGTAACCCAGGCCACAGGAATGGCCCGAAAGGCCACGTCGCGGAGTTCGGAATTAGCGCATTGGAGGGGCGCCGGCCGCTGTTACGCTCGATTCACCGGCGAGGGTCCGCCGGGGCGATGAGGAATCGGGGAGGGTTCTGCATGGGTAGGGGTCGCGGTCATCACGGCGGTTCGCACAATTCGCCGAGCAACCGCCATCCGCGCCACGACGACGAGCCCACCGTCCGCATCCCCCGGCCGAACCACAACGACCGCAACGACCACAACCCGCGGCGCCACGACGATCACGACGGCAACTCGCACCAGCGTGACCACGACGGCGGTGACAGCCCGAGCCTCGGCGAGAAGATCAACGACATCCTCGACAAGGCCAACGACGTCCTGGACACCGCCTCGGACATCGCCGACAACGTCAAGAAGCTGATGGAAGGCGATCCGATGGGCGCCGTCGGGCTGATCAGCGATGCCGGCGACATCGCCAAGATGCTGATGCCCGCGGCCGCCGGCACGCCCATCATCGAGGGCGGCTTGTGGGCCCTGGATCTCGCGGGGCTCGGTTTCGGCATCGGCGATCCGGACACCGGCGAATCGTTCTCCGACGGTGCCGAGCTCTTCCAGGCCGCCGGCGACGGACTCAGCAGCGCCTATCCGACCGTCTGGCAGGGCACCTCCTCCACGGCCTACTCCAACCGGAACGCCGAACAGATCGGCAGCGCCGAACAGCTGCTGCAGGCCGACAATCTCGTCGTACAAATCCTGAGCGCCGAAGCCGAGCAGGTCGACGCGGGCCGCCAGCAGATGGACAACATCGCCACCTGCCTGGGCGCGATGATCCCCGTCTGCCTCGCCCTGGAGGCGACGGTCATCGGCGCTCCCGAGTCGCTCGCGCTGCAGGCCGCATCCGTCGCCGTCGCCGCCGCGGCTTCGGCCGTGACGATGAACAACATGATGGCTCAGTCATCGAGCAACGCAGCGCAATTGAGCCAGGCGACGAGCATGTACCAGAGCGCCTCGCACGCTCCGCCGCTGAGCACCATGCCGCCCCCGGCCAAAAAGCCGGGCGACGGACCGGATTTCGGCAATGCCGACCCCAACGCGCCGGGCAATCCCAACCAGCCCGGGCGGCCGGGGACGGGCACGCCGTCCGGTCCGCCCACGGGCAACCCGCCCGCCACCGGCAGCCCGACGGGCACCGGTGGCGGCGGTGGCGGTTCGGGCAGTGGCGGCGGCTCGGGCTCCGGCGGCGGTTCGGGCGCCGGTGGCGGCGGCACCCCGAGCATGCCGAAGATGCCCGAGGTACCCGAGATGCCTTCCGCCCCAGCGGCATCGGGTGCCGGCACCGGCGCCGGGTCCGGTATGGGCGGTATGCCGTCGCTGCCGCAGATGGGCGGCGGTGGCTCCGGCAGCGGAGGCGGCGGTCTCCTCGGCACCCTCGCCGGCCTGGCCGGCCAGGCGGCACAGACCGCGACGCAGGCGGCCCAGGCCGCCCAGCAGGGCAAGCAGGATCCGAACGCACAGGACCCCAACGCGCTCGGCGAAGACAAAGACGGCGACGGCAAGCCGGACGATCCGGCCGCCGACCCCAATGCCCAACCCGCGGAAGCGAATCCGCCGGGCGCGGCAGCCGGGACGGAGTCGCGCGCGGGACGGGCGCCCATCCAGGTGTCGTTCGACGACGGCGCGCACCACGTCGAGGTGGCCGTCGATCCCGACACCGCCAAAGGCCCCGTGCACGTGAGCCTGGACCCGTCGAATCCCACTGCGCCCCCGCGCATCACGACCGAAACCTAGTTTTTCCGGCTTTCCCGAAAGGAGCAACACATGGGCGGCAAGCTCACCGTGGAGACCTCAGAGTTGCAGGCGCTCTCCACCAAACAGACCGATGCGGCCGCGACGTTCAGCGCCGCCGGCAACACCACGTCCTACGTCGAGGTCAAGGTGCTCGCGACCCACGGGCCGCTGTGCATGTCGACACAGTCGGCACTGAGTGCTGCGAACAACGCGCGCAAGGCCGCCTGCGAGCAGATGATGAACAAGTCGCGCAACCTGGCCTCGAACCTGAAAAAGGCCGCGGCGCAATACGACCAGACGGATGCGCAGGAAGGTTCCAACCTCGGCAAGCAGATGCAGATCTGATCGATGTCAGACCATTCTTGGGACGACCACGACGACGACGAGCATCTCGCCGAACCCGAGAGCTCGCTCGACTACTTCACCACCGACGGCACTGACGACCCGGACCCGGGCGATTCGGGTCTCGACCACCTGGTGACGTCGGATCACGAGACGTACGACGACGAGACGGCGGGCTCCTATGCGGACGCCATCGCGCCGAATGTCCGTGGCGCGGTGGACGACGCCGACGACGAAACGTCGGACGACGACGCACCCCGGGTGGTGGTGTTCGCGGTCTCCGATCCCGCCGGAAACGTCACGGCCGAGGCGTCCATCGCCGGGTCGATCCAGCGGATCAAGCTGGCGCCCAAGGCGGCCTCGATGCCCGAGGCCGAACTCGCCCGCAGCATCCTGGCGACCGCGAAGCTCGCGAACATGAAGGGCCGTGCGGTGCAACGGGCACTCATCGAAGGCGTCCTCGCGGCCGAAGGGCTCGACGAAGAGCGCGTCGAGACCATCATCGAGATGAACGCGCCCGACCTGCCGACACCGCGACAGGCCGACGACGCGGTCGCCGAGGCAGAGGCGGCATACCTGCGCGGTGAGCATCGCTAGCCGGCCGGCGACACCTGCCCGAACATGGTTGGGCGGCTGAGAGGTTCGGCTGCCCTTGACCGGCCGCGCTGAGTTCTAGACCTGCCAGCGCGGCGTCAGCACACCCAGCGCACCCAAGGCAACCGCGGCCGCAGTCGACGTGCGCAACACCGACGGCCCCAGCCGAACGGCAACGGCGCCGGCGCCCACCAACGCCGCCACCTCGCCGTCGGTGATGCCGCCTTCCGGACCCACGATCAGCGTCACCGCCTCGGTGGCTGCCGAAACCACCTCGCGCAGGGGAACTTCCGCGGATTCGTGCAACACGAGCGTGACGTGACCCGTCCCGTCGCTTCCCTCGCCGATCGACGCGACCAGCTCAGCCGTCGACACCGGGCCACTGACCGAAGGTACGTACGGGCGACGGGACTGCCGCGCCGCCGACCGGGCCACCGCACTCCAGCGCCGTAAACCCTTCTCCACCTTGGCCGTACCGTCCCAGCGCGCGACGCAGCGCTCGGACTGCCACGCGACGAACGCGTCGGCACCGGCCTCGGTGGCCAATTCGATGGCCAGCTCGGAGCGTTCGGACTTGGGCAGGGCCTGCACCACCGTCACCGCCGGCACCGCGGCCGGGACGTCGGTGATCGACAGCACCCGTGCTGTCAACCGGCCCTTCACGGCGTCTTCGATGACGCAGTGCGCCAGCGCCCCGGCACCGTCGGACAGGTCGAGTTCCTCGCCCGGACGGATGCGTCGCACCGTCGCCGCGTGGAAGCCCTCGTCGCCGTCGACGACGGCGAGACCGCCGACCTCCGGTACCGCGTCGACGTAGAACAGCGCCCGGCTCACCAATAGCCCCGAAGGCTAACGGCCACTGAAGGTTTCGCGCAGGCGGCTGAACAGGCCGCCCCCGCCGCCGGCGACGGCCTGCGTCGAGCGCACCTCGGTGACGTCGCGGGACCGCTGCTCCTTGAACTTGCGCAGCAGTTCGAGGTCACGGTTGTCGAGCCGCGTCGGCACCACGACGTCGATGTGCGCGTGCAGGTTGCCGCGGACCCCGGACCGCAGGTGCGGCATACCGTGGCCGCGCAGCGTGGTGATCGAACCGGGCTGGGTACCCGGCGCGATGGTGATCTCGGTGGGCCCATCGAGGATGGCGTCGACGGTGACGGTGGTGCCCAGCGCGGCGTCGACCATCGGCACCGAGACGGTGCAGTGCAGGTCGTCGCCGTCGCGCAGGAACAGTTCATGAGGCTGCTCGTGGACCTCGACGTACAGGTCGCCGGCGGGGCCACCGCCCGGGCCGACCTCGCCCTGCGCCGCCAGGCGCACCCGCATGCCCTCACCGACGCCGGCCGGAATCTTCACGCTGACGTCGCGCCGTGCGCGCACCCGGCCGTCGCCGCCGCAGCGGTGACACGGGTCGGGGATGACCTCGCCGACACCACCGCACACCGGGCAGGGCCGCGATGTCATGACGTTCCCGAGCAGCGAGCGCTGGACCGTCTGGACCTCACCCTGGCCGTGGCAGGTATCACAGCGGGCGGGCTGCGAATTGCCGTGCGTGCCCTTGCCCTGGCACAGGTCGCACAGCACCGCGGTGTCGACGGTGACCTGCTTGGTGACGCCCGTCGCGCACTCCTCGAGGTTCAGCCGCAGGCGCAGCAGCGAGTCCGAGCCCGGGCGCACCCGGCCGATCGGACCGCGCGCGGACGCGCCGCCACCGAAGAAGGCCTCGAACACGTCGCCGAGGCCTCCGAAACCGGCGAAGCCACCGGCACCGCCGCCACCGCCGCCGCTCTCCATGGGATCACCGCCGAGGTCGACGATGCGCCGCTTCTCCGGGTCGCTGAGGACCTCGTACGCGGTGCTGATCTCGGCGAACCGCTGCTGTGCACCCTCGTCGGGATTGACGTCGGGGTGCAGCTCCCGGGCCAGCCTGCGGTAGGCCTTCTTGATCTCCGAGTCGCTGGCGCCCTTGCTCACGCCGAGCAGGCCGTAGTAATCGCGTGCCACGCCTAAGAACCTTGCCTAATCTCTCGAACTGCTGGGCACCCTCACCGGGTGCCCAGTACCTCGCCTATGTACCGGGCGACAGCCGCGACGTTGGCGATGGTGCCCGGATAGTCCATCCGGGTGGGGCCCACCACGCCCATGCCGCCGTAAACCTTGCCCAAACTGCCGTAGGCGGTGCTCACGACGGACGTCCCAGCCATCTGCTCGGCCTCGGTTTCGTGGCCGATGCGTACCGTGACTTTACCTGCCTCCTGTTGGGCGGCCAGCAACCGCAGGACCACGACCTGCTCCTCCAGCGCCTCCAGCACCGACCGCAGGGACCCGCCGAAATCGGCGGTGTTGCGCGTCAGGTTGGCGGTGCCGCCGAGCAACAGCCGCTCCTCCTGGTGCTCGACCAGCGTCTCGACCAAGACCGTCGCCGCGCGGCCCACCGCGTCGCCCAGGCCGCCGTGACCGTCCATCTGCGATGCCAGGTCGGCCACCGCGACCGACGCGGCCGACAACAGCTTGCCTTCCAGGGCCGCGCCGAGCCGCTCCCGCAGCTGCGACAGCTCGTGCTCACCGATGGCGTCGCCGAGCTCGACGACGCGCTGGTCGACGCGTCCGGTATCGGTGATGACCACCAGCAACAGCCGGGCCGGGGTGAGCGCCACGACCTCGAGGTGGCGCACCGTGGAGCGCGACAGGGTGGGGTACTGCACGATGGCGACCTGCCGGGTGAGCTGCGCGAGCAGGCGCACCGCGCGGCGCAACACGTCGTCCAGGTCGACGCCGGATTCGAGGAAACTCAGGATGGCCCGGCGCTCGCTGGACGACAGCGGCTTGACGTCGTCGATCCGGTCGACGAACTCGCGATAGCCCTTCTCGGTGGGCACCCGGCCCGAGCTGGTGTGTGGCTGCGTGATGTAGCCCTCCGCCTCCAGCACAGCCATGTCGTTGCGCACCGTGGCGCTCGAAACGCCGAGGTTGTGGCGCTCGACAAGCGTCTTGGAGCCGATGGGCTCCTTCGTGGAGACGAAGTCGGCAACGATGGCACGCAGCACTTCAAAGCGACGGTCGTCGGCACTACCCATTCGTCACCTCCAGTTTCACCGCCATTTTACGGTGACGATGGATTCGGGCGGTCGACAGACGTCATTCGGCAGCATCTGGTGGTCGGATGCCTCGGCAAACGCCGAGTCGACCCGCTAGGGTCACCTGTATGCCGACGCTGTCACCGCGGACCCGCTCGGCTCACGGGGAGCTTTGCAGAGTGATCTACTCATGATTTTCAAAGGGGTACGCGACGGAAAGCCCTACCCGGAGCATGGGCTGAGCTACCGCGAATGGGCCCAGATTCCGCCGCGCCAGTTGCGTCTCGACGAAATCGTCACCACGACGACGGTGCTCGCCCTGGACCGGCTGCTGTCCGAGGATTCGACGTTCTACGGCGATCTGTTCCCGCATGCCGTGCGCTGGCAGGGCACCATTTACCTGGAGGACGGCCTGCACCGTGCGGTGCGGTCGGCGTTGCGGAACCGGGTGGTGCTGCACGCCCGGGTGTACGACATGGATGTGCCGCTGTCGCAGCAGCTTTCGCCGGCCGGCGAATGAGCGTGCGCTAGCGCAGGTACGTGCCGACCAGCACTACGAGCACCAGCGCGACGAGCCCGATGCCCAGGCACATCAGCGCTGTGACGACGCGGCTGCGGGCGTCGCCACCCAGCCGGTAGGTGCCACGGAACAACGTGGCCATCGCGATGCTCGCGGCGTGCCAGCCCGCGGAGTTGCCATTGCTCTTCGGCTCGGGCGGTTGCTGTGGGACGTATGGCTGCTGGGGGTACGGGTCGCCGGCCGGCGGATATCCGTACCCATGCCTGGCGGGATGGCCTTGCGGATACGACCCCGCCGGCGGTTGTTGCTGCGGATACCGCGGATCCGGATACGTCATTGCTGCACTCCCCCTGGTCAGCTCTGGCTTCCGCGACTTTACCCCGGCTCAGCCGGCCAGGGTCTCCCGCAGCGTCTTCGGCCGGATGTCGGTCCAGGTCTCTTCGACGTAGGCCAGGCAGTCGGCGCGCGTGCTCTCACCGAACACGACCCGCCAGCCGGCGGGCACGTCGGCGAACACCGGCCACAGGCTGTGCTGCTCTTCGTCGTTGATCAGGACGTAGAACGCGCCGCTGTCGTCATCGAACGGATTGCTGCTCATCGCTTCTCCTCACGGATGGTGTGGCATATTCGGCCCCCAGCACGCGGTCGCTGAGCAGACCGAGGCAGCTGAGGTTGGGGAATCCGGGGCCCTGCGTGAGCCAGGACAGACTGGGCAGGAACAACTTCGGTGTGACGCCGCTGACGGCGAGGTCGTAGCCGATGGACCGCTGCAGGGAGTCGGCCGACAGCGGCGCACCGATACCGAGCTCCAGCACGTCCAACGCGTCCTGGCTCAACAGCGGCGCGAACCACATCGAATCGGCGCCGGAACCGTCGATCACCAGATCGAAGCCGTGCACCGTCTCCAGGCAGCCGGAGTCGCGTTCGGTCTGCAGGGTCAACCGGATCCGGTCTTCGCGGGGCACGGCATGGGCGACGCGGCCGCGCAGGTGCCGGATGCGGTCGTCGGCCAGCAGTGAGTCCTGGACGCGGGCGGAGAACACGCCACGGTCGGTGCGGGCCATGGCATCTCGGCGCTCGGAGATGCTGAGCCCGGCCCAGCCCGTGGGGTCGGAGAACAGGGTGTTCTCGAAGTAGCCCTCGCCGCGGGTGAACAGCGTGACGCCCGGGGAGATCACCGTGATGGTCGAAACCCGGTGCGAAAACAGCTCATCGAGCATGGTGGCGGCGGTTTCGCCACCACCGATGACGGCGACCCGCTCGGCATTGATGCGCTCGTCCTGGGCGACGCGGTGCCAGAACTGAGCGATCGACAGCACCCGCGGATGCCCCGGCAGGATGGACCGCTCGGCCTGTCCCGGACCGGTGATCATCACGCCATCGGCGCGCACCTGCTGATCGCGGCAGTGCAGCACCCACTGGTCGCCGTCGACCGACAGCTGCGTGACCTCACCCGTGACCACCTGCATGGCAACGCTTTCCGCGACCCACGCCAGGTACTGGCTCCAGCGCCGGTGGGTGGGTGCGGGCCGGCCGCGGTCGATCCACTCGGCGAACTGTCCCGTCGAGATCAGGTACGACTGCCAGCTGTGCCGCATCATGCGTTCGTCGAGCTCGACGTTGCGGCGCGGCACGAGCGCCGACCGGTACGGGAAGCCGACGTCCTTTTCCGGGCCGGTGCCCAGCCGGTGCCGGCCGTCGGTCCAGCCGCCTGCGGCCTGCCAGTTGGCGCCGACGCCCAGGCGCTCCACCGCGATGACGTCGGGCGCGTCCACGCCCATGGCCCGCAGCTCGGCGGCCTTGGCGGCCACGGCGACCGCCTTGGCGCCGGCGCCGATGACGGCCAGGGTATTTCGGGTGTCGGTCATTTCATCACTTCCCTGAGCTGCGATTCCCACAGCTGTTGCAATTCGGCAATGTCGTCTGCGCTGAAAATGTCTGGCACCGTGCGCCATTGGACACCGAGCGCCGCGGTGCCGTCATGGTCGATGATTCCCGCCAGGAGGGTCAGGTCGTGGTGCACCGCGTAGTTCGGTTCGGGCACCGGTGACGCACCGGCCAGGAGCGCACCGTCGAGCTGCAGTGCGGCCCCACTCGCCCCGAGGTGTACCCGGCCCAGGTAGTTCAGCAGCACTTGTGGTTCGGGGTAGGCCGCCAACCGCTCCGCGGTGTCCGCGCGCAGATACCGCAGCAGCCCGAAGTCGATGCCGTGGCCGGGGACCGCGGCGATCTCGGCGCTGACCTGTTGTGGCGCTTCGGAACTGATGCGCACCGGGTAGATGGCGCTGAACAGTCCGACGGTGTCGCCGGTGTCTACCTCGTCACCGGCGACCACGGTGTCCGCGCGGCCATGGGTCTCCAGCGCCACCAGCGGCGCCGGGGTGTCCTGGCCGCGACGCTGCCGCCACCGGGTGATGGTGCGCGCGGTCGCCGCGGCCAGCAGATCGGTGACCGGTTGGCCGGCGCCCAGTACGCGCGCCGTCAGGTCGGTGTCGAGGATCGACATGGCGACCACCACGTCTGCGGCACAGTCGGTCTCGGGCTGCACGCGGCGACGGCCGAGCGCGGGATCCGGGCCGGCGACCTGTGCCTCCCAGAAGTCCACGGTGTCGAGGTGCTGCGCCCGTTCGGCGACCAGCCGTGACCAGGCCCGGTAGCTGGTGTGCTCGCGGATGACTGCGGGCCGGGCACCGGAGGCCAGCGCGTGCCAGCCATTCTCCAACTCGCCGAGCACGATTCGCCAGGATGCCGGGTCGACAGCCAGCACGTGAGCACTGAGGACCAGCACCTTGCCGCTGGACTTGGTGTTCAGCAGCACCGCCTGCAGCAGGCGCCCCTGCTCGGGATCGAGTCGTTCGACCGCGAGATCGGTCTGCTCGGCCACCGCGGCCACGACGTCACCGTCGACGGTGACCTCGGACAGGACGTCGTCCACCGGATGGTCGACCAGGGTCATGGTGGCCCGGTCCAAGCGGCTGCGCAGGGCGGGGTGCGCGGCAATGACGCTGTGCAGCAACGTGGTCAGGTGCTCGGCGGTGATGGCATCCGGTAGCCGCACCGCCTGGGTCTGGGCCAGGCGGCGGCCGTCGCCGTACTGATACAGCCAATGCACGTTGGGCAGCACGGGTACCGGGCCCGCCTCCTCGACCGCCGTGGCGGCCAATTCGTTCTCGGCGTCCAGTTCGTCGGCCAGTTCGCGAATGCTGCTGCAGTCCAGCATCATCCGCGCGCGCAGCGCCAGGCCGCGGCGGCGCGCGGCCTGGACCACCGACAGCGCGACGATGCTGTCGAGCCCCAGATCCAGGAAATCGGCGGTGACGTCGAGTCCGGCCGGGTCGGCCACCTCCAGCACGTCGGCGAACAACTCGGCCACGGCCAGTTCGGTCGCGGTGGCCGGCGCTGCCGCCTGCCCGGTGCCGGCGGCGGCATCGATCGCGGCCAATGCCGCGTCGTCCACTTTGCCGTTGACCGTCAGCGGAATCTCGTCCACGGCGATGATGTGGTGCGGCACCAGGTATCTGGGCAGCCGGGACGCCAGCATGCGCCGCAACTCGGTGGCCCCTGCCGCCCCGGCGACGTACGCGACCAGCCGCGGCCCGCTGCCGTGCCGCCGGACGGTGACGTGCGCCTGCCGCACACCCGGGTGCGCGTGCAGGACCGCGGCGACCTCACCGGGTTCCACCCGGAACCCGCGAATCTTCACCTGATCGTCCGACCGCCCCTGGAATTGCAGGCCACCGGTGCCGGGATCGCGGCGCACCACGTCGCCGGTGCGGTACATCCGCGCGCCGGCGACGAACGGGTCGGCGACGAATCGCGCGGCGGTCTCGGCGGCGCGGCCCAGATAGCCGCGCGTGAGCTGTCCACCGGCCAGGTAGAGCTCACCGGTGACACCGTCCGGCACCGGGCGCAGCCAGGCGTCGAGGACGTAGGCGCGCGTCGCAGTGGTCGGGTGCCCGATCGAGGGGGTGTCGTGCTCGGTGAATGCGGCCACGACGGCTTCGACCGTGGTTTCGGTTGGGCCGTAACAGTTGTAGGCCGACATGCCGGTGCGGTCGCACTCGTTGCGGATGGCCGCCCACGCGTTCGGGTCGACGGCTTCACCGCCCAGCGCCAGCGCGGTCAGCGGCACCGTCGTCAGGAGGCCTTCGGCCTGCAGCTGCGTGAACATCGACGGTGTCGTGTCGATCAGGTCGACGCCGTACTGCCCGATGGTCGCCACCAGTGCCTCGGCATCACGCTGCACCTCGTCGCCGACGATGTGCAGACCGTGGCCGTCCAGCAGCGCGGCCAGCGGCTGCCAGGCCGCGTCGAACGTGAACGACCAGGCGTGCGCAACCCGAAGTGGCCGACCGGCTTTCGCCACCGCGGGCCGCAGCACCCGGGCGGCATGGTCTGCAGCATAGGCCAGCACCGCGTCATGGGTACCGATGACGCCCTTGGGCTTGCCGGTGGTACCCGACGTGAACACGATGTAGGCGCCCTGTCCGGGATGTGTTGGCAGCGGCGTGAATTCACCGGCCGGGTGGTTGCCCGCGGCCGCCAGCAGGGCGTCGTCCACGACCACCGACGCATTGGTCTGGCCGAGGATCTCCTCGATCCGGTCGGCGGGCATCGACGGATCCAGCGGCAC
Source organism: Mycobacterium toneyamaense (assembly GCF_055384815.1). Taxonomy (NCBI): domain Bacteria; kingdom Bacillati; phylum Actinomycetota; class Actinomycetes; order Mycobacteriales; family Mycobacteriaceae; genus Mycobacterium; species Mycobacterium toneyamaense. The sequence goes on along the minus strand of NZ_AP040333.1, from coordinate 1,849,341 downwards.
GATCAACCCACCGGCCTTGAGCACGCCGAGCATCGCCACCACGTAGTCGGGTCCCCGGCGCAGCAGCACCGGCACCGGCGTCTCGGTCTCGACGCCGCGGCGCCGCAGTTCGGTGGCGACGCGGTCGGACGCCTCGTCGAGACCGCGGAAGGTCAGCGCGCCGCCGTCATAGCTCAGTGCCACCGAACCCGGCTTGCTGCGCGCGGTAGTGGTGAACTTCTCGTGGATGCCACCGGTTTCGGTGCTGGCGGGATGTGCTGCCACGGTGGGCGCGTTGAGATGGATACCGACGTCGCGCAACGGTCGGTCCCAGCCGTCGACGAGGCGCTGCATCACCGCGAGCACCTGCCGGCCGAGGCTCTCCGGTGGCACGAGTCCGGTGGCACCGTCTTTCGTCTCGACCAGGATGGTCAGTTCGCCTTCCGTCAGGTGCGCCGCGACGGTGACCGGGAAATGCGCCAGGCTCTGCAGAGCCCGGGGCCGGAATGTGGCTCCGCGGACGTCGAATTCGCCACCGCCGACGAGGCCGCCCGGCGGGAAGTTCTCATAGACCAGGAGGCTGTCGAACAGTTCGCCCACACCGCCGAGCGAGCGCAGCTCGGTGTGCGACAGGTAGCTGTGCTCGCGCAGCTCGGCGGCGTCCCGCTGCAGGGCCAGGCACTGCTCGCCGACGCGGCGCAGCGGGTCCAGGCGAACTCGCAGCGGCACGGTGTTGATGAAGAGACCGACCATGGTCTCGACGCCGGCGAGCTCGCCCGGCCGGCCCGAGACCGTGACGCCGAAGACAACGTCGCGGCGGTCGGTGAGCACCGACAGGATTGCCGCCCAGGCCATCTGGGTGAGGGTGTTGAGTGTGACACCGCGGGCCCGCACGGCCTCGACCAGACGGTGCGTCTCGTCGCGGGGTGCCTTGATCTCGGTGGTGTGCGGCAGGTCGTCGCCGAGTTCACCGGAGCCGAGGGCCGGAGCCAGCATCGTGGGGCCGTCGAGCCCGGCCAGGTGCTGCCGCCACAGCCCGCGGCTGGTCTCCGGGTCACGGGCCGCGAGCCAGCCGATGTAGTCGCGGTACGGGCGTGGCGCGGCAGGCAGCACGGAGATGTCGCCGCCGGCGGCATACAGCGCGAGCAGTTCACCGACGAACAACGGCAGCGACCACCCGTCGATGACGATGTGGTGCGCGACGACCGCGAAACGCCAACGCTGCTGCGGCATTTCGATGAGCAGGAACCGGATCGCCGGGCCGCGCTCCAGGCTGAAGGGCCGGCGCCGTTCCTGCGCTTCGAGGTCGTCGGCGGCATCGGGCGACGCTGCGGTCAGCTGCCGCCACGGCAGGTCGACCGCACTCGGGATCACCTGCACCGTGCGGGCTCCGGCCTGCACGAAGCTGGCCCGCAGGTTGGGGTGACGCACCAGCAGTGCGGCCGCGCAGTCCCGTAGCAGCGCCGCATCCACGTCGCCGTCGATGTCGGCGGACATCGCGATCAGATACGGGTCGTCCGCCTGATCGAGTTGCGCCATCGAGTACAGCCCCTGCTGCAGCGGGCTGAGCGCCAGGACGTCCTCGATGACCGGCGCCGGCTGCACCGTTGTCACTGCGGCTCCTGCGGTGCGTTCCACGATGACGCGAACGATGCGGTCAGCTCGGCGAGTTCGTCGGCCGACAGGCCCGAGACCGTCATCGGCGCGTGTTCGCGGTCCTCACCTGGTGCCCCTTGGGTTTCCGCCGACGACCGGGCGTCGATCGCCGCGGCCAGCTCGTGCACCGTCGGGTACTCGAAGACCATGCGGGCCGTCAGCTTCATGCCCGCGTCGCGGCCCCGCGCCGCCAGCTGGACCGCCTTGATGCTGTCGCCGCCGAGGCTGAAATAGTCGTCGCCCCGGCCGATCTCGCCTTCGGCGTCGAGCACCTCGGTCAGCAGGGTGATGAGGGCGCGTTCGGTGTCGGTACGCGCGGGCTCTGCCACCGCCGACCCGGTGCGCACGGCGCGCAACTGGACGGCCTCGATGCGCTCGAGCCGTCCGTCGGCCAGCCACCTGCCGCGTTCGCCGGTGGGTGCCGAATCCTGGTAGATGTCGCCCACCACGCCGACGCCCACGGGCTGCTGCCACTCATCGAGCACCTGCATGCCGTCTTTGCCTCGGACGGCTTCGTCGACCCGCAGGTCCCGCAGCCGCTGATCGGCGTTCTCGGCGATGCCCGTGATCACCCGGACCAACCGGTCGGCGAGCCGCTGCGCGGTCTCCGCCGTGTACAGATCGGTGCGGTAGATCAGGTGGCCACGGTAACTGTCCTGGGTGGCAAAGAAATTCACCGACAGGTCCGCGTGCGCCACGTCGAACGTCGGCTCGAGTGCGGTGAACGTGGTGTCGCCGTCGGCCCGGGAATCGATGACGTGATCGGTGGGCAGGTCCTCGCGTACGTGTACGACGACACCGAACAGCGGGTTGCGTGACAGCGACCGCGCCGGGCTCACCGCGTCGACGACGTGATCGAACGGCAGGTCCTGGTGCGCGTAGGCGGCCAGTGCGGTGTCTCGGGACCGGACCAGAATCTCGCGCAGCGTCGGATCCCCGCTCAGGTCGTTGCGCAGGACCAGGATGTTGATGAAGAAGCCGACCAGTGCGTCGAGTTCGGCCTCGGTACGCCCGGCCACCGGGGTGCCGAGCGGAATGTCCAGCCCCTCACCCGATTTCGCGAGCGCCACCGCCACCGCGGACTGCAGCAGCATGAAGTCGGTGATACCGAGTTCGCGGGTCAGCGCGGTCAGCTTGGTCCGCACCTCGGGGTCGACGACGAACGGCACCGACGCACCCTCGCCCGAGAGCACCGGCGGCCGCGTGAAGTCGGGACGCAGACCCGGGTCGGCGGGCGGTTCGGCCAGCTGGCTGCGCCAGTAGTCCCGTTGCGCGGCAAGTGTTCCCGACTCGTCGGCCAGCAGGGTGGCCTGCCAGGCCGCGTAATCCGAGTACTGCACCGGCAGCGGCGCGAACTCGGGTGCCCGCTGTTCGAGGCGCGCCCGGTAGGCGGTGACCAGGTCGGTGAACAGCACGCCGGCCGACCAGTGGTCGGCGGCGATGTGGTGCACCATGATCGACAACACGTGCTGCCCGGGGATGGACAGCACCGCAGCCCGGATCGGCCACTGTGCTTCCAGGTCGAACACGTAGCGACGTTCCGCGTCGAGTTCGGCCTGCAGCCACTCCTCGTCGGCGCCGCGCGCGCGGCGCACCGGCAGCGGCGCCGGGTCGTTCACGACCTGGTATGGCACGCCGTCGATTTCGGTGTACGTGGTGCGCAGCACCTCGTGCCGCTCGACCAGGTCACCGAGCGCCGCGACGAAGGCGTCGACGTCGCATGGTCCGGTGATCCGGGCCGCGAACGGGATGTTGTTGACCGGTCCAGGACCGTCGATGCGGTACTGGAACCATTGGCGCAGCTGCGATGCCGACATCTGGCGCGGGCCGGTGTGCTCGATGGCGAGCAGCGGCGGCCGGTTGCGCGGCGCGCCCGTGTCGACCCGCGCGGCGATCTCGGCCACGGTGCCCAACTCGAACACCTCACGCACCCCGATGTCGGCGTTGCACCGCGCCCGGATCGCCGCGACCAGCTTGGTGGCCAGCAGCGAGTGTCCGCCGAGTTCGAAGAAGGAGTCGTCGGCACCGACCTGCTCGACGCCGAGCAGGTCGGCGAACAGCTCGGCAACCTTCCACTCGGTGTCGGTCGTCAGTTCCCGGAATGCGGTGCGGGACTGGATGTCCGGATCAGGCAGCGCGCGGCGGTCGATCTTGCCGTGCGCGGTGATCGGGATTTCGTCGAGCACGACGTACCCGGCCGGCACCATGTACTCGGGCAGTGCTGCCGCCACCCGCGCCTTGATCCGTGGCACGTCGACCGAATCCAGGTCACCGCGCTCGGCCGGGGTGAGATAGCCGACGAGGCTCTTGCCCAGCCCGGGAAGATCGCTCGCCACGACGACCGCCTGGCCGACGCTGGGATCCACCGCGATGGCGGCGGCGATCTCACCGAGTTCGATGCGGAAGCCGCGGATCTTGACCTGCTCGTCGGCGCGGCCGACGAACTCGATGTCACCGTCGGCATTGAGCCGGGCCAGGTCGCCGGACCGGTACAGCCGACCACCCGGGGTGAACGGATCGGCGACGAAACGCTCGGCGGTCAGGCCGGGGCGCTGGTGGTAACCATGCGCGACATGGGTTCCGCCGATGTAGATCTCGCCGATGACGCCGACCGGGACGGGGCGCAACGCGTCGTCCAGCAGGTGCATCTGCGTGTTGATCTTCGGCTTGCCGATCGGCACGATGCGCGTGCCCTGCTTGCCCTCGACGCGGTACCGGCTGGCGTTGATGACCGTCTCGGTCGGCCCGTAGAAGTTGTGCAGCAGCGCGTCGAACGTGGCGTGGAACTTGTCGGCCACCTCGCCCGGCAGCGCTTCGCCGCCGATCGGCACGCGCTTGAGGCTGCGCCATTCGTTGACGCCGGGCAGGGACAGGAACAGCCCCAGCAGCGAGGGCACGAAGTGCATCGAGGTGATGCCTTCGGTGCGCAGCAGTTCGGTCAGGTACCCGATGTCGTTGAGGCCGCCCGGGCGCGGAATGACCAGGCGCGCACCGCAGGCCAGCATGCCGAACACCTCGGCGATGGACACGTCGAAGCTCGGCGAGGCCACCTGCAGCAGGCGTTCGTCGGCGTCGATCTGGTACTCGTCGACGAACCACACGAAGTACTCGGCGACCGGACGGTGCGGCACCGGCACGCCCTTGGGCAGCCCTGTCGAACCCGACGTGTAGATCAGGTAGGCGGTGTTGGCCGCCGTGAGCGGCCGAATCCGATCGGCATCGGTCGGGTTGTCGTCCCGCAGGCCGTCGAGGTCGGTGATCGGCTGACGGATGACCAGTTTCGGGTCACCGTCGCTCAGGATGAACGACAGCCGGTCCTCGGGATAGGTCGGGTCTACCGGCAGGTACACACCGCCGGCCTTGACGATGGCCAGCGCCGTGATCACCAGCTCGGGCGACTTCTCCAGCAGCACCGCGACGCGGTCCTCGGTACCGATGCCCTGCCCGATCAGCCAGTGTGCCAACCGGTTCGCCTCGGCGTTGAGCTCGCGGTAGGTGTAGTACCGGCCCTCGTACGCGACGGCGACCGCGTCCGGGGTGCGTTCGGCCTGGGCTTCGATCAGCGCGGCCAGCGTCGTGTCCGGGGTGCTGAACTGCTCGCCGGTGGCCATCCGGCGCAGCCAGTCGGCGTCGTGCTCGTCCATCAGGTCCAGCTCGGCGAGGGCCCGGCCCGGGTCGGCCAGCGCGGATTCCAGCAGCACCACGTAGTGCCGCAGCATCTGGTCGGCCAGTGTGGCGTCGAGGATCTCGGTCAGGTACTCCGCCTCGACGATTGCCCCGGCGTCGTCGAATTCCACCATGAAACCCAGCGGCAACTGGGTCTGGTGACCCCGGTACTCGGCCCGGCGGCAGGTGATTCCGGAGGGGCAGAAGCCCCGGCCGTCGGCCTCGCGGGCGCCGAAGGAGACCCGGGCCAACCGCTCCACACCGTGGCGGCGGTCCGGGTTCAGCTCGCGCACTACGCGATCGAGGTTGATCTGCTGATGGGCGAAGGCCCCGTGGGTGGTGTCCTTGGCATGGCTGACGAACTCCCCGAAGCTCTGCCGGGCGTCGGGGCGCAGCCGCAGCGCCACGGTGTTGCCGTAGTACCCCAGCGCCTCCTCGGTGCCACCGCTGCGGTTGAGGACCGGCGTGGCGACCAGGACGTCGTCGGCGTGGGTGTAGCGGTGCAGCAAGGTCCCGAACGCCGCCAGCAGCACGGTGTAGGGGGTGGAGCCGGTCTGGCGCGCCAGCTCGGAAATCCGGGCCACGGTGTCGGCGTCGATGCGCCGGATGACCCGCTGCGAGCGGTGACCGGTCGGCACGAGGGAGCCGTGCGCACCCGGAAGTTCCAGGGGCTCAGGTGGATCGGCGAGCACCGAACGCCAGTACTCGAGTTCCTCGGTGTGGTCGTCGGCGGGCACCGCGGCCGGAATCACCTCGGCCAGCTGCTCGCCCTCGTACGCGCGCGTGAGATCGGCGAAGAAGACCTGCCACGAGGCGTCGTCCCAGGCGATGTGGTGTGCGGTGAGCAGCATGACGTGCTCGTCGGTCCCCGTACGGATCAGGCTGATCCGCAAGGGTGATTCGGTGTCGAGCTGGAACGGCGTGCCGAACTCCCGCTGTGCCAGCACTTCGAGCCGCAGGGCGCGCGACGATTCGGAGAGGTCGCTGAGGTCGTGTGTGCTCCAGCCGGGCGCCAGTTCGTCGTGGACCGTCAGCCCGGGTTCGCCCGTCGCATCGGCCCGGTACGTGGTGCGCAGGACCGGGTGGCGGCGGGCCACCGCGTTCACCGCGTCCCGCAGACGCTCGTGGTCCAGCGCACCGGTGATCGCAAAGGACACACAGACATTGAGCAGTGCGCCGGCAGGGTCGGCGGTCTGCACGAACCACATCCGGCGCTGGCCGTCGGACAGCACCGGCACGACGGGGGCGCCATCGCTCGACTGCGTGCCGTTCTGGGACTGCAGGCCGCGCTCGGCCAGCTTGCGCCGCAACAGCTCCAGGCGCGCGTCGTCTGCCCCGTTTGCTCCTCGCGTGCGCAGTGCCCCGATGTCGGTCTCGGTCACGCTAGCTCTCCACCTTTTCTGTTCTGTCGGTTAGCAAATCCACCAGTTCGATACCGGTGATGCCGCTGAGCAGCCCGGCCAGCGGCACGGACCGGCCGGTGCCCCGGCGCAGTCGCTTGCGCAGGTCCAGTGCCAGCAGCGAATCCAGGCCCAGGTCGAACAGGGCCGCGGTCAGGTCGATGGCAGCGGGGTCGCCCAGTTTGAGCACTGCCGAAAGTTCGTGCCGGACGACGTCCGCGGCGTCGGCACCGGCGCCGGCGCCGAGGGTCGCCGGAACATGCTGCGGTGCAGCCGGTTCCGCGGCCAGCGGCGCAGCGCCGAGCAACGTCGCCAGCCGCTCGGCGTCCGCGCTGAAGATCAGCGGTGCGGGCGCCTGGGTTCCGAGAGCCGCCTCGATCGCGATGTCGGGATCCATCTCCCGCAGTCCGGCGCGCTCGATGCGCGCTACTTCGTCGGCCCCGACGATGCCGGCACCGGGCCACAGTCCCCACCGCACGGCGACACAGTCAAGGCCCTTGGCGCGGAACTGCCCGGCCAGCACGTCCTGCATGCGGTTGACGGCCGCGTACGCGACATGACCGAGCCCGCCCCACAGTCCGGACACCGACGAGCACACCAGGATTCGGGCGTCCGGACGCAGCGGCCAGTACTCGGCCAGCCGGGCCAGACCGCCGACTTTGGCGGCCGCGGTGGTGATGAATTCGTCCGCGCCGACCTCGGTGCCGAACGCCGCCGCACCGGCTGCATGGACCACGAGCGTCGCACCGTCACCGCCGTGGGTGGCCGCGGCGGCCGAAAGCTGTTCGGGCGACGTGATGTCGCACTGCACCGACACCACGTCGGTGCCGTCGAGGCCGGCCAGTTGCTGCGCGCCGGTACCGCTGCGGCTCACCAGCACGATGCGGCGGGCGCCCGCGGCGGCGAGGGCCCGTGCGAAATGCAGCCCGACGGCGCCGTTGCCGCCGGTGATCACCACGTTGTCAAGGAGCCCGGGCGGTGGTGCGTCGGCGTCCGGCAGGGCCTGCAGACCGCGGCGGTACTGCTGCGAATCACGCAGCGCCACTTCGGTTCCGGTGCCCAGCATGGTTTCGATGACGGCGGTGGCCGCCGTCACGTCGAGTTCCCAGGATGCCAGGTCGAGGTGCCGGAAGGACTGGTCCGGATGGTCGAAGCCGATGCTGCGGTGCATGGCGGCGAGGGCCGCCTGGGCCGGCAGCGCCACCGGCTCGTCGTCGCGCACGTGCTCGCCGCCGACGGTGACCAGCCACACGTCGGCGCATTGCGGCCCAATGGCATTCGGGTAGTCACACAGCCCGCCGGCGATCAGCTCGGCGAGGTCGGTGACCGCCGCTTCGGTGTCTGGGTGGTCGAGCATCGGTGCGACGACGATGAGCAGATCGGCGTCGGCCGGCTCGGACAGCACCGTGCCGAGGTTGGCCCGCACGCCGTCGCGCAGCTGGTCGGCGAGCTCGCCGCCTGGTCCCGCCAGTTCGACCACGGCAGCGCGCCGGATGATCAGCGGCACGGTCTCGTCCGGCTGGGGCAGCCACTGCTCGGCACCGACCGTCAGGCCGGCCACCGGGGGCAGCGGTTCGGGAGTCGCCCAGAGGTGCATCGCCGCCATGGGGGCATGCGGAAATCCGTGCAGCAGGGGTTGATTCGGCTCGATGTGCCCGGCCCAGTCGTAATCGGGGTCGGACACGGCCACCGTGGCGATGTTGTCGGACAGCACGTCGGGCAGCGCCTCGTCGCGGCGTCCCGAGCCGACTGTCAGCGGCGCATCGGTATCGGCGAGCGCGTGCAACAGCGCCGGGTGCGCCGACATCTCGACGAAGGCCTCGACGCCGCTGTCCCGCGCCGCGGCGGCGGCCCGGTCGAACCGCACGGTGTTCCGCAGGTTCTGGTACCAGTACTCACCGAATTCGGTGCCCGCCTCGACTGCCGCGCCGGTCACCGATCCGATGAACGGCACCGCGCCGGCACCGAAATGTGCCTTCGGCACGCCGGAAAGCAGTTGTGCGCGCAGCGGATCCAGGGCACTGGTATGCGCCGGGAAGCTCATGGCGATGACGCGCGCGAAGCGGCCGCGCGATTGCAAGTCGGACACCAGGTCGGCCACGGCGGTGCGCTCGCCGGACACCACGACCGATGCCGACGAGTTGACCACGGACAGTTCCATCCACCCGGCGGCGTCCGAAACCACCTGCTGCGCTTCGTCGACGCTCATCCCCAGGCTCGCGGCGCCGAAATCACCGGTCAGGCTGTCGAGTGCCCCGGCCCGGGCGATGACCACGGCGACGGCCTCGTCCAGCGTGATGGCCCCGGCGACATACGCCGCGGCGATCTCACCGAGGCTGTGCCCCAGCGTGACGTCGGGCTCGATGCCCAGTGCCCGCCACACCGCCGCGAGACCGACGGCGTGCGTGAACTGCGCACTCTGACTGTGGATTTGCGTCCACTCGCGGTCGGCCGGGTCGACCAGGAAGGCCAGCGGCGAGTCGATGCCCGCGGCGACGAATGCGGCGGCGCAGCGGTCGGCCGCGGCGCGGTACACCGGCAGCTGCCGGTATGCATCGGTGCCCATCGACGGCCACTGGCCGCCGTTACCCGGGAACACGAAGGCCGTCCGGGGCGCCGCGGTCCGCGCGGAGACGGCCACCAGGGGATGCTCCTCCCCCGCCGCCAGTGCCCGCAGTGCGGCGGCCAACTCGGCGGCGTCATGGGCCCGGACCACGGCCCGGAACCGCCGGCGACGGCGCAGCCGCAGCAGCATCGCTGCCACCGCGCCCAGGCCCACGGCACCATGCCGGTCCAGGTAGTCGGCGACGCCGGTCGCCTCGGCGGCCAGGAGCTCCTCGGTGTGCGCGCTGAGCAGGACGGGGACGCGGCCGTCGGGAAAGTGCGAAAGGCTCATCACGCCACCAATCCCTCCGGCATCGCGACGACGACGTGCGCGTTGGTGCCGCTCATGCCGAACGCCGAGACCGCGGCAAGGCGCTCACCACCGACGGCGGGCCATGGGGTGTGGTCGGTCGCGAGCCGTAATCCCTGTGCGCTCCAGTCGATTTCGGCGCTGGCCTGCGCGGTGTGCAGGCTTGCCGGGATGGTGGCGTGCTCGGCCGACACGAGGACCTTGGCCAGTCCCAGCGCACCGGCGGCGGCCTGGCTGTGTCCGACGTTGGATTTCACCGAACCGAGGACCGCGCCCTGGCCGGGTGCGGTGGCACCGTAGGTCTGCGCCAGCGAGTTCAATTCGGTGCGGTCCCCGAGTTTGGTTCCGGTGCCGTGGCCTTCGATCATCCCGATCTGGTCGGGCCGGGCACCGGCGAGATCGAGCGCGCGGGCGAACAGCCGCGCCTGCGCCGGCCCGCTCGGCGCGGTCAGGCCGGTGCTGCGGCCGTCCTGGTTGAGGCAGCTGGCCCGGACCTCCGCGAGCACGCGGTGACCGCTCCGCTGCGCCACCGACTTTCGTGCCAGCACGAACATGCCGGCGCCTTCGGCCCAGACGGTGCCGCTGGCCTGCGCGCTGTACGGCCGGCAGTGTCCGTCGTCGGAGAGGGCGTGCTGTTTGGCGAATTCGACGAAGTATCCCGGCGACCCCATCACGCACACGCCGCCGGCGAGCGCCATGCTGCAGTCACCCGAGCGCAGTGCCTGCACCGCGGTGTGGAACGCGGTCAGCGCCGACGAGCACGACGTGTCGATCGTCAGCGCCGGGCCGTCGAGGCCCAGCAGGTAACCGATTCGTCCGGAGATCACGCCCAGCGACGTCCCGGTGATCAGATGCCCACTCAGGTCGGAGTATTCGGCGAGATCGGGGCCGTATCCGGTGCCCGAGGCGCCGATGTAGCAGCCGACGTCGTGCCCGGCCAGATCATCGGGGTTGATGCCCGCGTTCTCCAGCGCCCGCCATGTCACGCGCAGCGCGACGCGCTGCTGCGGGTCCATCGCCACCGCCTCGCGCGGCGAGATGCCGAAGAACGAGGGGTCGAAAAGCGCTGCGCCGGTCAGGAATCCGCCACGGTTGTGGATGCGCTTGAACCCGTCGCGGCGCGAGCCCGCGAGCAGGTCGCGCACGGCCCAGCCGCGGTCCTCCGGGAACGCGCCGAGCGCCTCGCGGCCGGAAGACAGCAGTTGCCAATAGCTTTCCGCGTCGTCCACGTCACCAGGGGCCTCGACCGCCATCCCGACGATGACCACCGGATCGTCCGTTGCCGAGTCGGCGCTCATCGATTCAGCGCGCACTGATCACTTCCGCGATCGCGTCCAGCTGGTCATTGAGGTAGAAGTGGCCGCCATCGAACTCGGCCAGCGTGAAAGCGCCCGACGTGTGGTTCTCCCAGCGACGCAGCATGTCCCGGTCGATGCGGTGGTCGTCGCGTCCGCCGAGAGCATGGATATCGGCGGCGATGCGGCCGCCACCCACGTAGCGGTTGAGGGCTTCGTAGTCGGCCCCCACCGCCATCAGCAGCATTTCCACGAAATCCACGTCGGCGAGCAGCCGGGGGTCGGTACCGCCGAGATCGACCATCTCGGCGAGCATTTCGCGCGGGCCGGTCGGCAGCGGCGGCGCGTCGACCACATCGCACGGCGCCTGGCCGGCCGATGCCCACAGGCTGTGCACGGTGGCCCCACTCTGTTCTGCCACGCGCGCGAATTCGAAGGCCACCACGGCACCCATGCAGTGCCCGACGAGTCGCAGCGGGCCGAGGCCCGACCAGTCGCCCGCGGCGTACAGGTCGGCGGCCAGCTGCTCGACGGTCGGGTGCGCCGGATGCGCCAGCCGGTCGGCGCGGCGCGGGTACTGGACGACATACGCGTCGATCCCCTTGCCCGACAAGGCGGTGGCCAGGTCCCGGTAGGCGACCGCGGCCCCGCCGGCATGCGGGAAGATCACGACCGCCCCGGCGTCGCCGGAGCCCGGGTAGTGCTTGATCCAGGGCGCGAAGGCGCTTTTCGGCTCGGTCGCGGAGGCGGTATGCACGTCGGTCATGAGACGGCCGCCGGATCCAGCGCGGTGAGCACGTCGTCGTGGTTCATCTCGGCAATCTCCAGGTAGAGCTCGGCGACCATTTCCAGTCGGTCGCTGCCGTTCTCGCGGCCGGTCAGCCGCTGCGCCAGCGCCCGCACCGTCCGGGCGGCGAAGATGTCCGGCACGCCCACGGTCGGGGTGTCCAGCCACTTGCGGATCCGCGCCACGGTGGCGGTCGCCAGAACCGAATCACCACCGAGCTCGAAGAAGTCGTCCTCGACACCCGCATCGACCGCGACCAGCTCGGAGACGATCGCCACCAGGGCGCGCTCCAGCATGGTCTCCGGTTGCGCCCGTCCGGCGCCGTCGGCCGCCTGAACCAGTGCCGCGAGCTGACCGGCCGCAGCCCGGCGGTCGGTCTTGCCACCGACGGTGAACGGAATCGCCGCAACCACCTGCAGCTGCCGCGGGATCATGTGCGGCGGTACGAGTTCGGCAACGGCCGCGGAGATGCGCTCGGCGGTCAGCTCCGCGTCGTCGACCGAGACCAGGGCCGCCAGCACGTCATGTCCACGCTCCCCGCCGGAGACCACGCCGGCCACCGCGGCACGCACGCCCGGAACCCGCTGCAGTGCGGCCTCGACGTCACCGAGCTCGATGCGGTAGCCGCTGATCTTCACGCGGTGGTCGGCACGCCCGACGAACTCCAGGATGCCGTCCGGCCGGTAGCGCGCCAGATCGCCGGAGCGGTACCAGGTTCGGCCCGCGTAGCGCACGAAGCGGTCGGCGGTCAGATCGGCCCGGCCGCGGTAGCCCGAGGCGATGCCGCGTCCGGTGAACCACAGTTCGCCGGCCACCCAGTCGGGGCAGTCCTGGCCCGACTCGTTGACCACGCGGCACGCGTTGTTGGTGAACGGCACACCGTAGGGCACCGCCGACCAGGTGTCCGGCAACTCGCCGGCCTCGAAAATCGTTGCGTGAATGGCGGTTTCGGTGGCTCCGCCGAGGCCCGCGACGCGGACACCGGGCGCCTGCGCCTGCAGGTGCCGGACCATGGCGGTCCGGACCCAGTCGCCGCCGGTGAGCACCACCCGGACGGTGTCCAGACGCCCCGCACCGACCTCCACGAGCATCTCCAGCCAGCCCGGCAGGAAGTTGAGCACCGTCACGCCGTGCTGGGCGATGAGGGCGGCCCAGCGGTCCGGGTCGCGCCGGTACGGCTCGTCGACGACGACGATGCTGCCGCCCGTCGCGAGCGTGGCGAACATGTCGAGCACCGACAGGTCGCACTCGAGGGTGGCCAGCGCGAGGCAGCGGTCGGCCGGTCCGATGTCGAAGTGCCCGTACAGGAATTCCGCGGTGTTCATCGCCGCGTCGTGGGTGACCTCGACGCCCTTGGGCTCGCCGGTGGAGCCGGAGGTGAACAGCACGTAGGCCAGTTCGTGCGGATCGGTGGCGGCCGGGACGAACGGGCCCTCGGCGCGACGGCCGATCCGCAATGCCTCCGTCACGGTGAGCGACGGTTTCCAGGACGGTGCCAGGTCACCGCAGTAGAGCGCCATGCGGACGCCGCCGGTGGCCAGGATCTTCTCGGTGCGGTCGGCGGGCTGGTCCACGCCGATCGGCAGGTAGACCGCGCCGGCGGCGAGGATGGCCAGCAGCGCGATGATCTGTTCGGCGCCCTTGGGTCCGAGGACGGCCACGGTGTCCCCCGGCACGATACCGGCGATCTGCAGCGCGGACGCGACGGCCGAAACCTCCTCGGCCAGTTCGGCATACGTCCACTGCCGAGACTCGCCGATCATGGCGATGGCGTCGGGGCGGGCTGCTGCCGAGGCGAAGAAGCCGGTGTGCAGCGCCGCGCCGCTGGGCGCCGCGGTGCGGCTGTTGGCCGCGTCACGGACCGCGCGCTGCGCCGCCGACAAGGGCTCCGGGGTGGGTGCCTCCCATGCGGCGTCGTCGCCGGCCAGCCGTTCGAGCTCGGCGATGTGCCGGGCGAACATGGCGTCGATGACGCCGTCGGGGAACGCGTCCTCGCGCACATCCCAGTTGACCAGCACGCCGCCGTTGAACTCGGTAACCTGGGCGTCCAGCATCACCTGCGGCCCTTGCGAATTGATCCACCCGGGCGTGCCGAACGTCTCGAGCACGGCCGAGCCGAACAGTTCGCCGAGGCCGAGGGCGCTGGTGAAGACGACGGGTGCCAGCACCTGGGTGCCGCGGTGCCGGCTCAGGTCGCGCAGCACCTCGAGCCCGGAGTACTCGGAATGCGCTGCGGCGCTGCGGAATGCATCCTGCAGCACGCCGCAGCGCGCCGTCGCGGTGGCCGCGTCGGTCAGGTCGACGTCCAGCAGCAGCGACGACGTGAAGTCACCCACCAGGCGGTCGACGTCGGCGTGCCGCTGATCGCGCCCGAACAGCGGCACGTTCAGCAGGAAGCGCTGTCCGGCCGACCAGCAGGCCAGGGCATCGGAGAAGGACGCGGCCAGGGCCATCGCGGGCGTGATGCCGCGCCGGCGGGCCGCGGCATACAGCGCGTCCCGCACGTCGGGGGCCAGCCAGTGCCAGCGCCGCGTGGTGTGCCGCGGGTCGTTCTGCTCGGCAACCGGAACCAGCGGCAGGCGTGGCGGGTCGGGCAGTTCCGGGAGCCGCTCGCCCCACCACTGCCGATCCGCGTCGGCGCGGGGATTGGGTTCTTGCGCCGATTGCGTTGTGGCCACGCGGTATTCGCGGTACGTGTAGGCCAGCGGAGCCAGCTCGACACCGCGGTACAGGGCCGCGAGATCGGTCATCAGGGTGCGGTAGCTCATGGCGTCGGCGGCCTGCATGTCCAGGTCGACGTGCAGGCGGGTCTTGCCGTCCGGGAGCAGGGTCAGGGTCAGTTCGAAGACCTGGTCGGTCAACTGCTGATGCGCCTTGCGGCGCTGGGTCGCGGCCAGCTGCTCGGCAATCTGGTCCGCCGGCAGGTCCCGCAGGTCGGTGACCGTCACCGGGAAGTCGCCGTCGAGCGCCTTGATGCGCTGCGTGCCGTCGGCGAGGAACTGCACGCGCAGCATGGGGTGCCGTGCCGCCAAAGCCGTTGCGGCGGCGGTCAGTCGCCCGGCATCGACGCCGTGGCCGTCGAATTCGACATAGAGGTGCCCGGCGACGCCACCCAATTGCTGGTCGTCTTCCCGGCCGATCCACATGGCGTGCTGCATCGGGGCCAGGCCGAACGGCTGGTCATGTTCCGAATCATCCTGCGGTGCCGAAGTTTCGGCGCGCTGCAGGCCGCCCGCCGCCGACAGCAGTTCGGACCAGGCCGCGATGGTCGGCTCGGCGGCCAGTGCGGCGAAGTCGATGTCGATGCCCTGCTTCCGCCAGCGTCCGGCGAGGGACATCATGCGGATGGAATCCAGGCCCTGGCTGATCAGGTCGGCGCCCGGGTCGAGGGTGTCGGCACGGGCACCCAGCAGTTCGGCAACCTCCTCGCGGATGGCCTGCGAATTCACTGCCACGACGCCCACAAAACCCTCCCGAACACGTTAAAGACAGGCTGTCCTAATTTTGATTAGGCTACCCTATATTGCCGCTACCTCCATGCCTACCCCGAGGGATCCGCCGTGACGCGCACCACTGTCTCCACCGAGGCCGACCAGCATTTGCTGAATGGATTCGTTCCGTTTCCGCACGATCGCGCAGAGCGTTACCGCGAGGCGGGCTATTGGGCAGGCAAACCGCTGGACAGCTTGTTGTCCGACGCCGCGCGACAGTGGCCGGACCGCGTCGCCGTCGTCGACTCATCCGCGTCACACACGTTTGCCGAACTCGATCGGCTGGCCGCCGAAGCCGCCGCCGGCTTCGCCGCTCTCGGCATCGAAACCGGCGACCGCGTACTGCTGCAAATGCCCAACACCACCGACTTCGCCATCGCCCTGTTCGGACTGCTGCGCGCGGGTGCGGTGCCCGTCATGTGCCTGCCCGCTCATCGGCGCGCCGAACTCGGTCATTTCGCCACGGTCAGCGGCGCCGTCGCGCTCGTCATCGCCGACCGGTTCGGCGGCTTCGACTATCGCGACATGGCGCGCGAGCTGGTTGCCGAGCACCCGCGCCTGCGGCACGTGGTCGTCAGCGGCGATGCCGGCGAATTCACCAGCTGGACTTCCCTTTTCGGCCACGCGGCGGCAGCCGCGCCGACGATCGACACCGCGGAACCCGCCCTGCTGCTGGTCTCCGGCGGCACCACCGGGGCGCCGAAGCTGATCCCCCGCACCCACGACGACTACTACTACAACGCCACCGCCAGCGCCGCGGTGTGCGAAATGACCGGTGACGACGTGTATCTGACGGTGCTGCCGGCTGCGCACAACTTCCCGCTGTCGTGCCCGGGGATGCTGGGCGCCATGTCCGTCGGCGCCACCACGGTCTTCACCACCGATCCCAGCCCGGAGTCCGCGTTCGCCACCATCGCCCGGCACCGCGTCACCGTCTGCGCTCTGGTGCCCGCCCTGGCCACCCTGTGGACGCAGGCCTGCGATTGGGAACCGCAGCGCCCCACCACCTTGCGACTGCTCCAGGTCGGCGGCGCCAAACTGTCCGCACCGGACGCGGCGGCCGCGCGCGCCGCGCTGACCCCCGGCCTGCAACAGGTTTTCGGCATGGCCGAGGGGCTGATCAACTACACCCGTCCCGGCGATGATCCCGAACTGCTGGACCACACCCAAGGGGCACCGCTGTGCCCGGACGACGAGTTGCGCATCGTCGACGACGAGGGCGCCGACGTGCCGGTCGGCGGCGAGGGTGAGCTGCTGGTGCGTGGGCCGTACACCCTGAACGGCTACTACCGGGCCCCGTCCGACAACGAGCGGTCATTCAGCCCGGATGGCTTCTACCGCAGCGGGGATCGGGTGCGCCGCCGGGCCGACGGCTACCTCGAGGTCACCGGACGCATCAAGGACGTCATCCACCGGGGCGGGGAGACGATCTCGGCGCTCGATCTCGAGGAACACCTGCTCACGCACCCGTCGATCCGGGCCGCGGCCGCGGTCCCGCTGCCGGACCCCTATCTGGGCGAAAAGATATGCGCGGTGGTCGTATTCAGCGGTCCTGCCGTCAGCCTCAGCAACCTCAACAGCTACCTCGACGACCGCGGCGTTGCGGTACACAGCCGGCCCGACACCCTGATCGCACAGCCATCGCTGCCGGTGACTGCTGTCGGCAAGGTCGACAAGAAGGCCATCAGCCGGGCCATCGCGGCCGCCACATCCGCCTGACCATGAAATCCCTCGCGAGCAGACTCAAAACTGTCGAATTTCGCCAGATATCGACAGTTTTACGTCTGCTCGCGGGATAAACCGACCCCCGCTAGGAGCCAGCTTCCATGTCCGATACCCCGAAGACCCTGCGCGAGTACATCGTCAACACGGCGATCAACACCATTCCACCGCTGATCGCGTACTACGTGCTGCGCGTGTTCGACTTCGAGCCGTACCTCGCGCTGGTCGGGGCCATCATCACCGCCGCCGCGCAGGGCGCGCTGACCATGGTGCGCAAGCGCAAGGTCGAGCCCGCGAACGTCGTGGTGATCGTCGGCGCCGCGTGCTCGCTGATCATCGCGCTCACCACCAGGAACCCGCGCATCGTGCAGGCCCTCGAACTCGTCCCCATGTCGCTGCTGGTGTGGTCCTTCGCCATCAGCGGGCTACTGCGCAAACCGAATTCGAAGAAGATGGCCGGCGTCATCTCCCCCGCGCTCGCCGAGCCGGCGCTGCCCGAACGCGGCTGGACCGAGCAGAGCATCCAGGACTGGCACCGGCTGCACACGCAGCTGTGCGTCGGGCTCGGGCTCCTGTGCGGTTTCTATCCCGTCTTCGCGCTGTACATGATCTTCAACTACCCGGTCGACATCTCGCAGTTCGTCATCGTCGCGACCGGCCCCACGCTCGTGGTGCTGTGCATCGTGTTCGCGGTGGCCCGCATTCGCCGGTTCGTCGGGCAGCACGACGGTGCCGCCGACGTCGCAGTGGTCGCCGGCGGGTCTGAGTAGTCACACTCATCCGCGCCGCCCGGCGCTCGGGCATCATCAGCTCATGCCGAGACTGTTGCCCGATTTCCACACCGTGATCGACGGCACCGCGCCCGACCGCGACCGCAGCATCGACGTGGCGCGCCTGGGTGCGCTGCTGGTGGTGATGTTCGGTCACTGCACGATGCTGCTCGCCACCATCAAGGCCGACGGCATCCACATCGGCAACACCCTGGGCGCCGTTCCCGGCCTGCAGCCGGCCACCTGGGTGTTGCAGGTCATGCCGTTGTTCTTCTTCGCCGGAGCCACGGCGGGCATTCACAGCTGGCGTGCCGGGACGCCCTGGGGCACCTGGCTTTTCACCCGCGCGCAACGCCTGTGCCGACCGGCGCTGTGGTACCTGGGCGCCTGGACCGTCGCCCTGATCGTGGTGCGGTTCACCATGGGTGCCGAGTCCGCGGCGGCCCTGGGCAACGAGGCCGTCGCACTGCTGTGGTTCCTCGGCACCTATCTGATCGTGCTGGCGTTCGTCCCCGCCTTGGCGCGCTTGCGCTCGGCGCGGTCGGCCGCACTGGTCGTCGCGGCCCTCATGGCGGCTGCGGCGCTCGGCGACTGGGCCCGGATCAGCACGCACATGCTGGAAGCCGGCGCGGCGAATCTGATTGTGGTCTGGCTGATTCCGATGGTCATCGGCGCGGCGTACGCGCACCGGCTCATCGCACCGAGGACGGCGCTGGCCGTCGCCGCCGGCACCCTGGCCGTCCAGGTGCTGGTTGCCAGGTACGGGCCCTACGACGTGTCACTGGTGGTCACCGGCACCGAACGGATGTCGAACGTCACCCCGCCGACGCTGCTGCTTGCCCTGCAATGCGTCTGGATGTCCAGTCTGTTCATCGCCTGCGCCGGTGCGGTCCGCCGGTGGGCCGGGCGTCCCCGCATCTGGTACCTGATCGTGGTGGGCAACAGCGGGGCGATGACGTTGTACCTGTGGCACATCGCGGCCATCGCCATCGCGACGTTCAGCCTGCATGCCGTGGGCCTGGACGCGTACGACCCGGCGGCCCCGTACTTCTGGCGCAACATCGCGATCCGCGCGCTGGTCTTCGCCGTGGTGATGACGGTCATGTTCCTGCTGCTGTCCCCGCTCGAGCACAACCCGCTGCGCTGGTGGGACGCGCGCGTGCGGGCGACGGGTCGCGCGTCGACCGCGGCCGGTGTGCTGGTCTGCGTGGCCGGGGTGGCGCTGCTGCTGATGGCCAAGAACGGGCTGGGCACGAGCGCGGGCTGGATGTTGTTGGCGCTCTTCATCGGTGCGCTCACCGGGGCCCGACTCAGTGCGGGTCGAACTCAGTGCGCGCTGACGAACGTCACGGTCGGCGTCGATGAACCCTTGACCAACGTCGGCCCGGAAGCGGACAAGACGTAGGACTCGTTGCCCGTGGGGTAGCCGCCGCCGTTGGTCGAGATGTGCACGTGTGTGTAGTGATTGGCGTCGGGCCCGCCGTAGTCCGGCATCCGGTGGGCGGTGCCGTCCGGGAAGTAGATGGCCTGCCGCCAGATCACATGGTTCAGATCGAACTTCTGCGCGTTGGCCAGCACGTACCGCAGGATGCGGTCCCCGAGCGCCTTGCCTGCCGACGACCCGTAGTCGGGCACCATCACGTCGAGCGCCAGGCCTTCGGGATGCCAGCGCAGCGCGTCCGGCCGGACCCCGGTCATGGTGTGAATCTCCGGGAACGTCGCGCTGACCGCGCGTTCGGCGAGGATGGTGTCGACCTGCAGGCCGCGTTCGGCGGCGACGCCCACCGGCAAAGCCATGGTGCGCACCATGGCGCGCGAACTCTCGGCGGCCTCGGCGACGATCAGCGAACCCGGATGGGAAGCGGCCCGCTCGGCCAGGACCACCTGCGCGCAGCAGACATCCACGTCAGCGGCGGTGGTGACGGCCTGGGTCGCGGTGCCGGCGGTGACGAACGCCGCAGCCGGCATGACGAGCGCCGCCAGAGCCACCGACCAGCGGCGCCTGGCGCGCGTCGCGGTAGCTAATCCGGCCTTGTCCACCGGTGCACCATACCCCGCAGGTCACCGTTTGATAACGGCTTCAAAATTAGCGAGCTGGTAAATTATCTCTACCCCACGAGGAGGAACCGCGGTGTCCGCCCAACCGAGAACCGCCGCCGAGCCGTCGGTCGACACCATCGCCGACGCTCTCGTGACCGCATCGCGCCTGCTCCTGGACATCACGGCCCGCTCCGTTGCGGTCGTCGACGACATGCTGACAATCCCCCAGCTGCGGGTCCTGGCGATCCTGGCGGCACACGGCACGAGCAACCTGACGACACTTGCCGGTCAGCTCGACGTACAGCCCTCGACGATCGGCCGGATGACCGAGCGCCTGGTCACGGCCGGTCTGATCGACCGGCACCCGAACCCCGGTTCCCGCCGCGAGATCGTCGTGGAGCTGACCCGCCGGGGACGCGCCGTCGTGGACACCGTGACCGCCCGCCGCCGTGCCGAGATCGCCCGGATCGTCGAGGTCATGCCGGCCCGTGAGCGCATGGGGTTGGTCCGCGCGCTCCACGCGTTCACCGACGCCGGCGGCGAACCGCCCGCCGACGCCCCGGCCGGCCTGGACTTCTAGCTCAGGCGCGGGGCACCAGATACGGGGCCAGCGTCGTCAGCTTCTCGCAGGTCTCCTCGAACTCGCGTTCCGGCGTCGACTCGGCGATGATCCCGGCGCCGGCGCGCAGCCAGGTCCGGCCGTCGGCCTCGTAGGCCGAGCGCAGCGTCAACGCGGCGTCCATACCGCCGTCGGCGCTGAACATCACGACCGCGCCGGAGTACAGACCACGCGGCGACTCGTCGAGCCGCATGATGGCGTCGACGCTCTCGGCCTTGGGAATGCCCGAGGCCGTCACCGCCGGGAACAGCGCCTCCAGCGCATGCATCCGGTTCATATGTTCCGACAGCTCGCCGGACACCGTCGAGCCCAGGTGCTGCACGCTGCCGCGCTCCCGCACCGTCATGAAGTCGCTGACGACCGTGGTGCCGGGCTTGGCCACCTCGGCGATCTCCTCCTGCGAGCTGCGGACCGAAATCGCATGCTCGACAATCTCTTTCGAGTTCGATTCCAGGTCGGCGCGGGCAGCGCGGTCGTGATCCACGCCGCGGCCGAAGGCGCGGGTGCCGGCCAGCGGCTCGGTGACCACGGTGCCGTCGGCCCGCACCGCGGCGACGAGCTCCGGACTGAAGCCCAGCGCGCGAATTCCGCCCAGCCGCAACAGGAATGACCGCACCGGGGTGTTGTTCGCCCGGCCCACCCGGTACGTCGCCGGGAAGTCGACCGCGAACGGCACCTCGAACCGGCGCGACAGGATGACCTTCTGGTAGTCGCCCGCCACAATCTCGGCGACGGCGGCGGCAACCCGCGACGGGTAGTCACTGCCGTCGACGCTCACGTCGACGGCGCGGGTGGCCCCGGCCGCCGGAATACCCGACTGCAGCAGCCGATTCAGCGTCTCGACCACCACGTCCCCGTCGCCCGACACGCACACCTCGCCGTCGGCGACGACCACCTGCGTCTGCGCGCTGAAGACCCGCGCCAGCGGGGTCCCCGCAGGCAGTCGCTGTGCCAGCCCGAAGCGGTAGGTGCCGAATTCGAAAGCGACCCAACCGAAAAGCCGGTCCGTCTCCAGGAGCAGCCGGTCGACGGCGTCGCCCAGCACCTCACCGGGCCGGCCGCTCCACGCCTGGCGGGCGACTGCGCCGCCGGCGTCGACGATCCGCAATTCGTCGCTGTCGAATTCGATGGCGGTGCGCACTCCGATGGCCAGCACCCACTCGCCCGAGTGCTCGTAGCCGACATAGTCGGCGCCGGAGCGCTCCGGAAGTTCGGCTGCCAGTTGCGCGATCAGATCGGCCGGGACGACGTCGGCGGGCAAAGCAATGCGCGTCACCGACGCCGCGTCTATAGCTTCAGCAGTCACGAAAGTTAATTTAGCCTAACCTCACCCAAAAAACACTGCCCGCCCCTGTGATTCAGGACCCAGCGCCGGCTTTCGCCTCCCGCGTCGCGACGGTCCACCCACTGGCCGACGTCCGCTGCGCCCAGAAGTCGGCGTAGCGGCCACCGCGCGCCATCAGCTGGTCATGCGTGCCAATGTCGTCCACCGTGCCGCGATCGGACAGCACGACGATGTTGTCGGCGGCCGTGACCGTCGACAGCTTGTGCGCGATCACGATGACGGTGCTGCGGTCCGCCAGTTCGCGGATGGACGCGGCGACGTGGCGTTCGTTCTCGGGGTCCAGCGCGCTGGTGGCCTCGTCGAACAGCACCACCGGCGCGTTTTTCAGCAATGCCCGCGCGATCGAGACGCGCTGGCGTTCACCGCCGGACAGCGCCGAACCTCCCTCGCCGACCCGCGTCTGCCAACCGGCCGGCAGCCGGTCCACGACGGACTGCAGGCCGGCGGTGCGGGCCGCTTCCCGGATGTCGTCGTCGGACGCGGCCGGGGCCCCGATCCGCACGTTCTCCCAGAGCGTGTCGTCGAACAGGTACACGTCCTGGAACACCAGGGACAGCTGGGCCATCAGCTCCGCGGTGGTCTGGTCCCGGACATCGACGCCACCGACGCGGACCACGCCGGCGTCGACGTCGTAGAAGCGCGCCAGCAGCCGCGTGATGGTGGTCTTGCCCGAGCCCGACGGGCCGACCAGCGCCGTCATGGTGCCCGGCGCCGCGACGAAGCTGACGTCCTCGAGCACGCGGCGCCCCGGATAACTGAAGGCGACGCCGTCCAGTTCGACCTGTCCGGGCATCGAGACCGATTGCGGTGCAGCCGGTTCCGGGAGCGCCGGGGTGTCGAGCACCGACGTGATCCGATCCAGTTCGGCACCGGCCATCCGCATCGCGGAGCCGTATTCGGCCAGTTCCGACAGCGGCGAGGTGAAGCGCGCCGCCAGCCCGAGGATGGCCACCAGCGTCACCGGGTTGATCGCACCGCCGACGGCCAGCCAGACGCCCACTGTGATGAGTCCGCCGAGCACCGCCTGCACGCCGACGCCGCTCAGCATCATGCCCGCCACCGAGGCCCACAGCGCCCGTTTGCCGACCCGCTCTTGCTCGGCCAGCGCCCCGGTCAGCGGATCGAATTCGGCCCCGGTCCGCCCGAACGCGCGCAGCACCGGCTGGCAGCGCGCGAATTCGATGACACGGGAGTTCACCTCGATCTCGGCGGCATGCGTGCGCGCCTCGGCCGACGCGATCAACGCCGCGGACGCCCGGGTGGCCAGGATCAGGACCACGCCACCCGCCAGGGCCGCGACGCCGATCCGCCAGTCGAAGACGAACAGCCCGACCACGACGGTCAGTGCGCTGGTGGTGTTGACCACCAGCGGCGTCACCAGGTGCGCGCTGCTCGTGCCGACGAAAGTCGTACCCTTGACCGCGATCTGGGATACCTGGCCGACCCGCTCGCGGGTGAACCAGCCCAGCGGCAGGGTCACCATGTGGTCGCCGAGCCGGTGGTGCAGCAGCCGCATCGTGGTCAGGGCCATCCGCATCGACTGCGCGGCCTGCACGTAGTGCGCGACGGCGCTGAGCAGCACCACCACCGCCAGGACGACGAGCCAGCGACCCGCCGCACCGAAGTCACCGTCGAACAACGCCAGCGAGATCGGCACCAGCAGCGTCATCGAAAGACCGTGCAGCAGGCCGTAACCGACGGCACAGGCCAGGAAGCTGTACATCCGCCCGCGCTCGGGGCCGAGGATCCGCAGGAACCCGTTGATCATCGTCATCGCGCCGCCTCCAAGTCACCGGTGGCCGTGTAGGTCTGCCACATGCGCGCGAAAACCCCTTCCGCAGCGAGCAATTCGTCGTACCGCCCCTGTTCGGCGATGCGCCCCTCCCGCAGGACGACGATGTTGTCGGCGCCGACGATCGACCCCAGCCGGTGGGCGATCACCAGCACGGTGCGGCCCTCGATCAGGGTCGACAGCGCGGCCTGGATCTGCGCCTCGGAGTCGGGGTCGGCGAAGGCCGTGGCCTCGTCGAGCACGAGGATCGGGGTGTCGGCGAGCAGCGCGCGGGCGATGCTGATGCGCTGCGCCTCGCCACCGGAGAAGTGCGCGTCCTCGCCGACCACCGAGTCATACCCCTTGGGCAGTGCCAGGATCCGGTCGTGGATGTGCGCGGCGCGCGCCGCCTGCCGCACCTCCTCGTCGTCGGCACCGGCGCGGCCCAGCCGGATGTTGTCGGCCACGCTCATGCCCAGCAGCTGCACGTCCTGCAGGACGAAACCGACGTGCCGGTACAGCACCGCGGGGTCGATCTGACGGACGTCCACGCCGCCGATGCGCACCTCGCCACCGGTGACGTCGTGAAAGCGCGGGACGAGCGTCGCGAGCGTCGACTTGCCGCTGCCCGACGGGCCGACCAACGCGGTGATGCTGCCGGCGGGCAGATCGAGCGAGATGTCGTGCAGCACCGTGTTGGTGCCGTCGTACGAGAATTCGACGCCCGAGAAGCTGACCGAATTATCTTGCGGCACTTGCGGGTTCTGGTCGATCGGCAACTCGGGGGCGGTCAGCAGCGCCGTCAGCCGGCCGGCCGCGGCGACGGCCTGGCGGCTCGCGGCGGCGGAGTACCCGACGGCCAGCACGGCGGTGGGGATGGTGACGGCGACGAGCGTCGACCCCAGCACCTCGATGGGCGTCACCCAGCCGCTGCGGATGAACCACAGCCCGCCGGCGAGGTTCACCAGCAGCACCACCGGTGCCTCGACGAACACCGACGACACCGCGCGCAGCCGCACCATGGGCCCCACGAATCCGGCGAAGCCGTCGTTGAACTCGTCAGCAGCGTCGGCAAATCGCTTGTGCGCCTTGCCGGTTTCCCCGAAGGTCTTGACGACCGAGACCCCGGCGATGAACTCGACGATGGTCGCGCTGATCTGGGCGATGCCCTCGTTCATCTGGGCCATGCGGGCCATCGCGCCGCGCATCAGGACGCTGTAGACGACGAGGTAGATCGGAATGGTGCCGATGGCCAGCAGCCCCAGCCGCCAGTCCAGGTACCAGCAGTACGCCAGGCCGAATGCCGGTGTGGCGAGCGCGCCGGTCTTCTCGACCGCGGCGTGGGCCACCAGGTGGTGCAGCTCGCCGACGTCGTGCTGGACGGCCTTGCGCACCTCGCCGGAGGACGTCGCATCGAACCAGCCCAGCGGCAGCCGTCCCAGCGCGGTCACCAACCGGCGGCGCAGCTCGCCCTGCAACTGGACGTCGGCGTGGTGGGTGAGCGTCAGCGCCAGGCCGCCGGCCAGGGTGCGCAGGCCGAGGCCGCCGCCGATGAAGACCGCGACGATCGTCCACACCCGGGCCGCCTCGATCGGGCCACCCGCCAGCAGATACCGGCCCAGCTCGACGATGCCGATGAACGGCACCACCGTCGCGGCCGCCGCGATCAGCTGCAGCAACTGCGCGAGCGCGGTGCGCCCACGCACCGGGGCCAGCAGCTCCTTGAGCGCCGCGCGGTCCTGCGCGGCCGCGAGCTTCGCCTGTTTGAGCTGCGCACGCGGCGACGGTTCTGCGTCGGTCATCGGAATACCCACTCCACCCGTAGACTAAGGTTTGCCTAACCATAGCGACTGGCTGTGGGATGCGAGAACCCGCCCGCTGGGTTCAGTCCAGGACCGTGCGCACCACGGCGTCGGCCAGCAGCCGGCCGGACTCCGTCAGCACCAGACGGTCGTCGGTGACCGCCACGAGGCCGTCGGCCACCGCGCCCTCGGCCCGGTCCCGCTCGGCCGCGGTGAGCACGGCGACCGGCAGACCGCTGCGCAGCCGCAACCGCAACATGACGTCCTCGACGTGCCGGGTGGCGTCGTCCAGCTCCTCGAAGTCCGCGACCGGCAGTCTGCCCGCGGCGAGGGCCTCGGCATAAGCGTTGGGGTGCTTGACATTCCACCAGCGCCGGGCGCCGACGAAACCGTGCGCACCCGGCCCGGCGCCCCACCACTGGCCGCCGTCCCAGTAGCCGAGGTTGTGCCGGCACTCGCCGCCCGGACGGCTCCAGTTCGACACCTCGTACCAGTCCAGCCCGGCCTGGCTCAGGTGCGTATCCAGCAGCTCGTAGCGGGTCGCGAGCACGTCGTCGTCGGGTGCCGGGATCTCGCCGCGCCGCACCTTGCGGGCCAGCGCGGTGCCGTCCTCGACGATCAGCGCGTACGCCGAGACGTGGTCGACACCGGCCTCGATGGCCGCATCCGCGGACCGGCGCAGATCGTCGTCGGACTCCCCCGGCGTCCCGTAGATGAGGTCGAGGTTGACGTGCGCGAACCCGGCCGCCAGCGCCTCCCGCGCCGCCGCCGGGGCGCGGCCGGCCGAGTGGGTGCGGTCGAGTGCCGCCAGCACGTGCGGCGCCGTCGACTGCATGCCGAGGGAAACCCGCGTGTAGCCGGCGTCCAGCAACTCGGCGAAGAACTCGGGCGACGTCGACTCCGGGTTGGACTCGGTCGTCACCTCGGCGCCGGGGCCGAGGTGGAAATTGTCCCGCACCGCGTCGAGCACGGCCCGCAGGCCGGAGCCACCCAGCAGCGACGGGGTGCCGCCGCCGACGAACACCGTGTCGACCGGCAGGTCGACCTGGGCGGCGGCCATCGCCAGCTCGGTGCGCAGCGCCGTCAGCCAGCCCTCGGGGCTGGCTCCGCCCAGCTCACTGGCGGTGTAGGTGTTGAAGTCGCAGTAGCCGCAGCGGGTTGCGCAGAACGGGACGTGGATATAGATGCCGAACGGCCCGGTAGCGCTGGTATGGGCGTCGGTCATGGCAACCAGTGTCCCACCGCGGCGAGCGAGGTTTTGCTCGCGATGATTCCGAACCTGGCCCGGTTAGGCCGAATGTCCTGTTCGTGGCAGAATGGCCGGGTGTCCGCCAGCCTCAACCGCGCCCTCGGTTCCGCATTGGTAATGCGGCGGCATGTCGACTTCAAGCGCGTATGCAGCTGTTGCTGTCTGCCTTGATGCTGCCTTGATGCCCTAGTTCTGACCACCAGAATCTTTCAGCCGGCACAGGATCGGCAGTGCCGGACAGCCCCCCGGTGTACGCGTGATCCAACGCCAGCTCTTGCGCGAAGGAAACCACCCAGTGACAACAGCAAAACCCGCCAAGACCCGCGACGAAGGCCAGTGGGCGCTGGGCAACCGTGAACCGCTGAACCCCAACGAGGTGTTCAAGCAGGAGGACGACGCCCTCAACGTGCGGCAGCGCATCATCGACGTCCACTCCAAGCAGGGCTTCGAGTCGATCAGCAAGGACGATCTGCGCGGACGCTACCGCTGGATGGGTCTGTACACGCAGCGCGAGCAGGGCTACGACGGCACCTACACCGGCGACGACAACGCCGACCTTCTCGAGGCGCCCTACTTCATGATGCGGGTGCGCTGCGACGGCGGCGCCCTGACCAGCGCCGCGCTGCGGACCATCGGCGAAATCTCGGTCGAGTTCGCCCGCGACAGCGCCGACATCACCGACCGCGAGAACATCCAGTACCACTGGATCCGCGTCGAGGACGTGCCGGAGATCTGGCGTCGCCTCGAATCGGTCGGTCTGCAGACGACCGAGGCGTGCGGCGACTGCCCGCGCGTCGTGCTCGGTGGCCCACTGTCCGGTGAGTCCCTCACCGAGGTGCTCGACCCGAGCTGGGCCGTCGACGAGATCGTGCGCCGCTACGTCGGCAACCCGGAGTTCTCGAACCTGCCGCGCAAGTACAAGACCGCCATCTCGGGTCTGCAGGACGTCGCGCACGAGATCAACGACATCGCCTTCATCGGCGTCAACCACCCCGAGCACGGCCCCGGCCTGGACGTCTGGGTCGGCGGCGGCCTGTCCACCAACCCGATGCTGGCCCAGCGCCTCGGCGCGTGGGTGCCGCTGGCGGAGGTGCCCGAAGTCTGGGAGGGCATCACCAAGGTCTTCCGCGACTACGGCTACCGCCGTCTGCGCTCCAAGGCCCGCCTTAAGTTCCTGATCAAGGACTGGGGCGTGGAGAAGTTCCGCGAAGTTCTCGAGACCGAATACCTCGGCCGCAAGCTCATCGACGGCCCGGCGCCCGAGCAGGTGCCGCACACCATCGACCACGTCGGCGTGCAGAAGCTGAAGAACGGCCTGAACGCCGTCGGTGTCGCGGCCATCGCCGGCCGCTCGTCGGGCACCATCCTGACCAAGGTCGCCGACCTGGCCGAGGCCGCCGGCTCCGACCGGATCCGCCTCACCCCGTACCAGAAGCTGATCATCCTCGACGTGCCCGACGACAAGGTCGAGGAACTGATCGCCGGCCTGGACGCGCTTGGCCTGCAGACCCGGCCGTCGCACTGGCGCAAGAACCTGATGGCCTGCACCGGTATCGAGTACTGCAAGCTGTCGTTCGCCGAGACCCGGGTCCGGGCGCAGTCGCTGGTGCCCGAGCTCGAGCAGCGGCTCGCCGACCTGAACTCGCAGCTCGACGTGCCGGTCACGATCAATCTCAACGGCTGCCCGAACTCGTGCGCCCGTATCCAGATCGCCGACATCGGCTTCAAGGGCCAGATGATCGACGACGGCAACGATCCCGAGGAGGGCTTCCAGGTGCACCTGGGCGGCAGCCTGGGCCTGGACAGCGGTTTCGGGCGCAAGCTGCGTCAGCACAAGGTGCTGGCCACCGAGCTCGGTGACTACATCGACCGTGTCGTGCGCAACTTCGTGAAACAACGCGAGGCCGGAGAGCGTTTTGCCCAGTGGGCCGTTCGGGCCGACGAAGCTGACTTGAGGTGACCGCTGACATGACAGACGTATCGGAAACTGACCTACGGGAACTCGCCGAGCGCGGCGCTGCCGAACTGGCCGACGCCGGCGCCGAGGAACTGCTGCGCTGGGTCGACGAGAACTTCGCCGGCCGGTATGTCGTGGCGTCCAACATGCAGGACGCTGTGCTCGTCGAGATGGCCGCGAAGGTCCGTCCCGGCGTCGATGTCCTGTTCCTGGACACCGGCTACCACTTCGCCGAGACCATCGGCACCCGGGACGCCGTCGAGGCCGTCTACGGCGTGCACGTGGTGAACGTGACGCCCGAGCACACCGTCGCCGAGCAGGACCAGCTTCTCGGCAAGGACCTGTTCGCGCGTGATGCGGCGCAGTGCTGCAACCTGCGCAAGGTGCAGCCGCTGTCCAAGGCACTCAAGGGCTACTCGGCGTGGGTGACGGGCATCCGCCGTGTCGAGGCGCCGACGCGCGCCAACGCGCCGCTGATCAGTTTCGACGAGGCGTTCGGTCTGGTGAAGATCAACCCCATCGCCGCGTGGAGCGATGACGACATGCAGGCGTACATCGAAGCCAACGGCATTCTGGTGAATCCGCTTGTGGACGAGGGCTATCCGTCCATCGGCTGCGCACCGTGCACCCAGAAGCCGGCCGAGGGCGCCGATCCCCGCAGTGGTCGCTGGGCCGGTCTGGCCAAGACCGAGTGCGGTCTGCACGCGTCCTGAGTTCGCCCTGGGCGAGCGCAGCGACGGGAAGGAACCCGTGCAACTGATCCTCACCGCGCACGGCAGTGCCGATCCGCGGTCTGCGGCGAACGCCCGTGAGGTGGCCCGCACCGTGGCCGCCCTACGGCGCGACGTCGACGTCAAAGTGGCGTTCTGCGAACAGAATTCGCCGAATCTGCGGGACGTGCTGGCCGACTCCCCAGCCGACGGCGTCGTGGTGCCACTGCTGCTGGCCGACGCCTATCACGCGCGCGTCGACATCCCCGCGATGATCGCCGACGCCGGTCCGGCGGTCCGGCAAGCGGCCGTGCTCGGCGAGGACGATCGGCTGATCCACGTGCTGAGCCAGCGGCTGACGCACTGCGGGGTGTCCCGGCTGGACTCGAGCGTCGGCGTCCTGGTGACGGCTGTCGGGTCGTCGTCGGCGGCCGCCAACGCACGCACCGCCACCGTGGCCCCCGGGCTCGCCGCGGGCACCCACTGGCACGCCACGACGGCGTTCGCCACCGGCCCGCACGCCAACCTGGCCCGAGCCGCCGAGCTGTTGCGGGATCAGGGTGCGACGCGTCTGGTCATCGCGCCCTGGTTCCTGGCCCACGGCACGATCACCGATCGCGTCGCCGAATTCGCTGCGGCACAACACCTCGCCATGGCCCAGCCGCTGGGCGCACACCGGCTCGTCGCCGAGACCGTACTGGACCGCTTCGACGAGGTCGCCGCGATTCCACGCGCCGCGTAACTCGTCTGAATCCCGGCAAGACCGCGGCCGGCGCCGTATGGATTGCGTATAGATCGTGGAATTGCACCGACGGCGCCGGTTGACTCGGCCTCATGCGAATTTTCGGGATCGCCGATGTCTGAGCTGCTGCAACTGCTGTCGATGATGGCGCTGCCGGCGACGGTGCTGCTGGTGTGCCGACGCGTCAACCGGCGCAACCCGCCGTCGGGCGCAGTCCGAACCTGACAACACTGCACGGCTACGTCGCCTACGATCCGGACGGTTGGTCAACGATCCGGACGAAGGAGACGCCGCGCGTGGGCACACACCCCGACACCGGTCGGAAGGGGCTGGGAGCGGGCCTGGCCATCAGCGCACTGGGCGTCGTGTTCGGCGACATCGGCACCAGCCCGATCTACACGATGCAGACGCTGTTCAACCCCGATGACCCGCATCCGGTGCCGATCAGCCACGACAACATCTATGGCGTCGTCTCCCTGGTGTTCTGGTCGGTGATGCTGATCGTCACCATCACCTACGTCAGCTTGGTGATGCGCGCCGACAACGACGGCGAGGGCGGCGTCATGGCGCTGATCACCCTGGTGAAGCAGTCGTCGAACAAGCTCGGCAGGCGCACCGCGGCCTTCCTCGCCGCGCTCGGAATCCTCGGTGCCGCACTGTTTTTCGGCGACTCGATGATCACCCCGGCCATCTCGGTGCTGTCGGCCGTCGAAGGCTCGAAAACCATCGACCCGGGCCTTGCGGACTGGGTGGTGCCCATCACCGCGGTGATCATCATCGCGTTGTTCAGCGTGCAGCACCGCGGCACCGCGGTCGTCGGCAAGTTCTTCGGTCCGGTGATGATCGTGTGGTTCACGGTGATCGGCGCCTGCGGCGTCGGCGGCATCATCAGGGAGCCCGAGATCCTGCGCGCCCTGAATCCGCTGTACGCGCTGGGCTTCATGGCCGGGCATTTCCACATCGCGTTCTTCGCGCTGGCCGCCGTGGTGCTGTCGGTGACGGGCGCCGAGGCCCTGTACGCCGACATGGGGCATTTCGGCCGCAAACCGATCACCGTCGCCTGGCTGCTGCTGGTGTTCCCGGCCTGCATGTTGAGCTACTTCGGGCAAGGCGCGCTGCTGCTGCAGAACCCGAACGTCCACGATGCCCCGTTCTTCCTGCTGACGCCCGAATGGGGCCGGCTGCCGATGGTCCTGCTCGCCACCGCGGCAACCGTGATCGCGTCGCAAGCCGTCATCACCGGGGCGTTCTCCGTCGCCGCCCAGGCCGCACACCTCGGTTATCTGCCGCGGCTGCGGATCCTGCACACGTCGGCGTCCACGATGGGCCAGATCTACGTGCCGTGGATCAACAGCATGCTCCTGATCGCGGTGCTGACCCTGGTCTTCGCCTTCCGCAGCTCCGCGGCGCTGGGCTACGCGTACGGCATGGCGGTCACCGGGACCATGACCATCACCACGCTGCTGTTCCTCAACATCGCCCGTGCCAGGTGGAACTGGCCCCTGTGGTCCGTGATCACGATCGGGGTCCCGCTGCTCACCGTGGACCTGTTGTTCCTCGCCGCCAACCTCACCAAGCTGGTCCACGGCGCCTGGCTGCCATTGCTGATCGGGTTGATCGCGTTCACGGTGATGACGACGTGGCAGGACGGCCGCGCGGTGGTGACGCGGGCCCGTGACGCGGTCGAAGGCCCGCTGCGGCAGTTCGTGGAATCGATCGTCACCAGCGATCCGCCGTTGACGCGGGTGCCGGGCACCGCGGTGTTCCTCAACCGCGGCATCGAGACCGCACCGCTGGCCATGCGCGCCAACGTGAAGTACAACCGCATGCTGCACGAGCACGTCGTGGTGCTGTCGCTCGAGACCGCGACGGTGCCGAGGGTCGCCGACGGCGCCCGCTTGGCGGTCGACGATCTGGGCTACCGCGACGACGGCATCATCCACGTCACGGCCACCTACGGATACATGGACCGGCCCGACGTGCCCGCCGCGCTGGCGCTGCTCGACTCGGCTCGCACCGAAGGTCCACTGGATCTGGCCGGTGCGACCTACTTCCTGTCCAAAGTCGATCTGGTGATGGGCAAGGAACCATCGATGGCCCCATGGCGGACAAGGCTTTTCATCGGCACGTCCTACATCACGTCAGATGCCGCGGCCTACTTCCGGCTGCCCCTCGACCGCACGGTGATCCTGGGCTCCCGCATCGAGGTGTGAAATACCCACCCCGGGCTCGCGCGTTGTCGCAAACAGATAGATTTTGTGATGAATGAAACCCTTGACGGGACACCTGCCATTCAGCAGATTCGGCAGGTGCCTGCGCGGGCACCACAATTTCACCAAGCTAGCGCCGACGAGAGGTCACCGATGGGCAAGATCTACGCCAATGTCACCGAATTGGTCGGGCGCACGCCGCTGGTCCGGCTCAACCGGTTGACCGATGGCGCCGGCGCGCAGGTCGTCGCGAAGCTGGAGTTCTACAACCCGGCGAACAGCGTGAAGGACCGCATCGGTGTGGCGATCGTCGACGCCGCCGAGCAGTCCGGTGAACTCAAGCCCGGTGGCACCATCGTGGAGGCCACGAGCGGCAACACGGGCATCGCGCTGGCGCTGGTGGGTGCGGCCCGTGGCTACAAGGTCATCCTGACCATGCCGGAGACGATGTCCCTCGAACGACGCGTGATGCTGCGCGCGTATGGCGCCGAGATCGTGCTGACCCCGGGTGCCGAAGGCATGGCCGGCGCTGTCGCCAAGGCCAAGCAGATTCTCGCCGAGACCCCGAACTCCGTCGCTGCCGATCAGTTCGCCAACCCGGCCAACCCGGCGATCCACGAGAAGACCACGGCCGAGGAGGTCTGGGCCGACACCGACGGTGCGGTCGACATCTTCGTCGCAGGTATCGGCACGGGCGGCACCCTCACGGGCGTCGGGCACGTCCTCAAGTCCCGCAAGCCCGATGTGAAGATCGTCGGCGTCGAACCGGTCGACTCCCCCATCCTCACCGGCGGCCAGGCCGGGCCGCACAAAATTCAGGGCATCGGCGCCAACTTCATCCCCGAGGTGCTGGACCGCGACGTGTACGACGAGATCATCGACGTCTCCTTCCCGGACGCCATCGAGGTGGCGCGGCAGCTGGGCACCCAGGAGGGCATCCTCGGCGGCATCTCGGCGGGCGCCAACGTGTGGGCGGCCCTGCAGCTCGCCAAGCGTCCCGAGAACGACGGCAAGCTCATCGTGGTGGTCATCCCCGACTTCGGCGAGCGGTACGTCTCCACGGCGCTGTACGAGCACATCCGGGACTGACCGGGGCGAGCGAAGCGACGGGAAAAGAAACAAAAATGACGCTGTTCGCCGGGGCTCTTTCGACCCTCCGCGAGGACCTGGACAACGCGCGCAGCCACGACCCGGCGGGACGCGGGGACTTCGAGAACGCCCTGGTGTACTCCGGCCTGCACGCCATCTGGTCGCACCGCCTGGCCCACCGGCTGTGGGCCCGGCCGGCCGGGCGTGGGCCGGCCCGCGTGCTGGCTCAGGTGACGCGGTTCCTCACCGGCATCGAGATTCACCCGGGTGCGACCATCGGGCGGCGGTTCTTCATCGACCACGGCATGGGCGTGGTGATCGGCGAGACCACCGAGATCGGCGACGACGTCATGGTCTACCACGGCGTGACCCTCGGCGGCCGCAGCCTCAACAAGGGCAAGCGCCACCCGACAATCGGCAACCGCGTGACCGTCGGCGCCGGCGCCAAGGTGCTCGGCCCCATCCTCGTCGGCGACGACTCGGCCATCGGCGCGAATGCCGTTGTGACACACGATGTTCCGGCGGACTCCATCGCCACCGGCATTCCAGCGATCGTGCGCCCGCGCACCGAGAAACAGCGCGAACCCGCCGTCGACCCGACAACCTACATCGACCCCGCGATGTACATCTGACGCACCCGGCCACCGGGTCAACACGCAAAACACTGCGGCCGCGCAACCAGTCTGGTTGCGCGGCCGCAGTGCGTGATCCCTGGTGGCTCAGGCCCCGGCGAGGACCGCCTCGACTTCTTGCGTCTGCCCCGCGATCGGCGGGATGCGGGTGGCCCGGACGTACACGGTGTCGCCCTCGATGAGCTGCAACGCCTCGGCGTCACCGCGCGTGATCTGGGCCGTGAACGGCGTGTGGTCCGCTGCGGTCGTCAGCTCGACGCGAACCTCGAAGCCGAGGACGACGACGCGGTCGACCTTGGCGCGGAGTACGCCGGTGGCCGCGACGTCGTCGTCGGCCTGCGAGATCGCCATGTCGGGGTTGCGGCCCACGCGGATGTCGTGCGGGCGCACCAGCGTGCCGTTGATGGTCGACACGGCGCCGAGGAACGACATCACGAACGGGTTGGCCGGGCTGTCGTAGACCTCGGTCGGGGACCCGACCTGCTCGATGCGGCCCTTGTTCAGCACCGCGATCCGGTCGGCGACGTCGAGCGCCTCGGCCTGGTCGTGCGTGACGAGCACCGTGGTCACGTGCACCTCGTCGTGCAGACGGCGCAGCCAGCTGCGCAGGTCGTCACGCACCTTGGCGTCGAGGGCGCCGAACGGCTCGTCGAGCAGCAGCACCTGGGGATCGACCGCGAGGGCCCGGGCCAGCGCCATGCGCTGACGCTGGCCGCCCGACAACTGGCTGGGGTAGCGCGTCTGGAAGCCGCTGAGGCCCACGACCTCGAGCAGGCTGTCGACCTTCTCCTGGATCTCCGCCTTCGGCTTCTTGCGGATCTTCAGGCCGAACGCGACGTTCTCGCGCACGGTCAGGTGCTTGAACGCCGCGTAGTGCTGGAAGACGAACCCGATGCCGCGGCGC
The DNA here is from genome assembly GCF_055384815.1 of Mycobacterium toneyamaense. Taxonomy (NCBI): domain Bacteria; kingdom Bacillati; phylum Actinomycetota; class Actinomycetes; order Mycobacteriales; family Mycobacteriaceae; genus Mycobacterium; species Mycobacterium toneyamaense. The sequence goes on along the minus strand of NZ_AP040333.1, from coordinate 1,814,591 downwards.
TGCGGCGGCACCCCGGTGACGTCGTTGCCCTTGATGGTGATGGTGCCGGTGTCCGGGGTGTCGAGGCCGGCGATGGCCCGCAACAGCGTGGACTTGCCCGACCCACTGGGGCCCAGCAGCGCGGTCAGCGAGCCCTCGGGCACGTCGAAGTCGACGTTGTCGAGGGCCGCGAAGTCGCCGTACCGCTTGTTGGCACCACGCACCGTGATGGCGGGAGTGCTGCCCTGCTTCTGCTCGTCACTCATGATCGGTTCTTCCTATCGAAAAGCTATTGTGCCGCCCGGACACGCCGGGCGTCGAGGATTACCTGCACGATCAGCACGATCACCGCGACCGCCATCAACAGAGTCGACACGGCATAGGCGCCGTATTCGGCGCCGCGGCTGTACCGGTCCGAGACCAGCAGGGTGAGGGTCTGGGACTGGCCGGGCAGATTGGAGGACACCATGATGACGGCGCCGTACTCCCCCAGCGTGCGGGCGACGGTCAGCACGATGCCGTAGGTCAGGCCCCAGCGGATGGACGGCAGCGTGATACGCCAGAACGTCTGCCACCACTGCGCGCCGAGGGTGGAGGCCGCCTCTTCCTGGTCGGTGCCCAGTTCATGCAGCACCGGTTCGACCTCGCGGATCACGAACGGAACCGTGACGAAGATGCTGGCGAGCACGATGCCGGGGAAGCCGAAGATGATCTTGAGGCCCCAGCTGTTCTCGACGAAGCCGAGCAGGCCGGCCGAGCCCCACAGCAGGATCAGGGCCACACCGACGACGACGGGCGACACCGCGAACGGCAGGTCGATCACCGCTTGCAGCACGCTCTTGCCGCGGAACCGGTTGCGGGCCAACACGAGTGCGGTCGGGACGCCGAACAGCACGTTGAGCGGCACCACGATGGCGACGACGAGCAGCGACAGCTGCAGCGCGGAAATGGCTGCCGGCGTGGTGATCTGGGCGAAGAACTCCCCCAGGCCGGGCTGGAACGTGCGCCACAGGATCAGGCCGACGGGCACGATGACGAGCACGGTGATGTAGGCCAGCGCCACGTACCGGGCCAGGTAGCGGACCAGTGGCGAGAGAGTCATGGCGCCAGCTCCTCACGCTTGGCCGCCCGCGATCCGATGACCCGCAACACGAACAGCACCAGGAACGAAATCACCAGCAGCACAATCGAGATCGCGGCCGCGCCGGTACGGTCGTCGTTCTCGATCAGGGTGCGGATCCACTGCGACGACACCTCGGTCTCGCCAGGCACCGCGCCGCCGATCAGCACCACCGAACCGAATTCACCGATGGCGCGGGAGAAGGCCAGGCCGGCTCCCGACAGCAGGGACGGCAGTAGCGCCGGCAGTACGACCTTGGTGAAGATGACGAAGTTGTTGGCGCCGAGCGACGCGGCGGCCTCTTCGGTCTCCTGGTCGAGTTCGAGCAGCACCGGCTGCACCGACCGCACCACGAACGGCAGCGTGACGAACAGCAGCGCGACGCCGATGCCCCACTTGGTGTGCTGCAGATGCAGATTCACCGGGCTGGCCGGACCGTACAGCGCCAGCATCACGAGGCTGGCCACGATGGTCGGCAGCGCGAACGGCAGGTCGATGACGGCGTCCACCAGTCGCTTGCCGACGAAGTCGTCCCGGGTCAGCACCCACGCCACCAACAGCCCGAAGACCAGGTTGATGAGCGCGACGGCCGCCGAGACCTCGAGCGTCACGCGAAACGACGCGATGGCCGAATTCGATGTGACCGCGGACCAGAAGTAACCCCAGCCGCCGCGAGCGGATTGGACCAGGATCGCGGCGAGCGGCAGCAGCACGATGACGGAGAGCCAGATGCTCGCCGCCCCCACGCGCAACGACGTGGTGCCGAATGCGTGCCGTACGCCGGACCCCGGCCCGGTCGAGCCACCGTTGCTGGTGGACTCGGGCCGGGCCGGGGTGCCGTCAAACGTGGTTGCGGATGTCATCCAGTGGCCTGCTTGTAGATCTTGGTGATGCTGCCGTTCTCCTTGTCGAACAACGCGGGATCGACGGTCTTCCATCCACCGAGGTCAGCGATGGTCCACAGCTTCTCCGGGGTCGGGAAGTCCTTGGCGAACTCGGCGGTCACGGCCGGATCGACCGGACGGAACCCGGCCTGCGCCCACAGCTTCTGGCCGTCCGCGGTGTAGAGGAAGTTCTTCAGCGCGTTGGCCTTGTCCTGGTGCGGGCCCGACGTCACGACAGCCACCGGGTTCTCGATCTTGAAGGTCTGCGGCGGGTTGATGTGCTCGACGTCCTTGCCCTGCCGCTCGACGTTGATGGCTTCGTTCTCGTAGCTGATCAGCACGTCACCGGTGCCGTGCAGGAAGAGGTCGGTGGCTTCCCGGCCCGAACCCGGACGGGTCTTGATGTGCTCGACGACCAGCTGCCGCACGAAGTCGATGCCGGCCTGGGCGTCCTTGCCGCCGTTGCTCTTCACGGCGTAAGGCGCCAGCAGGTTCCACTTGGCCGAACCCGAGCTCAGCGGACTGGGCGTGACGACCTCGACGCCCGGCTTGAGCAGGTCGTCCCAGTCCTTGATGCCCTTGGGGTTGCCCTTGCGCACGACCAGCGACACCACCGAACCGAACGGGATGCCCTTCGTGGCGTCGGCGTTCCAGTCCTTGCTGACCTTGCCGGCCTTCACCAGGCGGGTGACGTCGGGCTCCACCGAGAAGTTGACGATGTCGGCGGGGGCACCGGACTCGACCTTGCGCGACTGATCACCGGAGGCACCGTACGACGTGGTCACAGCGACACCCTTGCCCTCAGGGGTGGCGGCGAATGCCGGGATGATCTTGCTCCAGCCGGGCTCCGGCACGGCGTAGGCCACCAGGGTCAGGGTGGTGTTGGCACCCGACTGTGCACCGCCACCGCCGGCGACGTCACTCGCTCCGCCACCGCAAGCGGCGAGCACCGTGGTGCTGGCCACGACGGCAGCGACCGCGGTGGCGGGCCGCCAGTTCTTGATGATCTTGTGCATTGATGGGCCTTCCTTGCTGGTTTACGGATGGACTACCCGTCACACGGCAAGGTGATCGATCAGCACGTGGGCATAGCAGAAGCCGACGCCGATCCCGGAAACCGCGGACGGAAACGGGGTCAGCGACAACAGGCGACGTCAGCAACAGCGCGGGTACCCACGGCAATGAGGGCCAGGATGTGGCCCTCGGTTGTGCCGGACGCTGCGTACATGGCCGGAAGAATATCAGAGGCCGGCTCGTAGCCACTGCTCAGCGAGTCAGCAGCCACGTGACGATGACGAGCACCACCAGCAGCACCAGGATCAGCGTCACCCGTGACTGCGGCAGTCCGTTCACAGTGCGTCCTCCTCGACGTGGCGGGCCCGGTGCAGCAGCGTGATGGAGTAGCCCAGCGCCACGTCGAGCAGCACTGCCAGGCCATATGCGAGTGCCAGCACCACGGGCATCACGATGATCGTCTGCACCACGAACGACAGACCGGACAGCCACAGTTCGACGCCGTCCCACCAATTCAGAATGCCGTTCATCGATTCTCAGCCTACGGTGTGTGCCCTTTCGAATCGCGCTGGGTCGAATCCGGCAGGCCCCGTCAGGGCTTTCGGTGGACGGCAACCGTAGATGCAGTCGATGATGTGCGAATGGTGCTGCCACAAACGGACAAGTCGGGCCAATCCAGCGACCCAGGCCACATCCTGGCGAACGGCCACGGGATTCCTCACCTCGCCGCAGCGGGCGACGATTCACTGACCGGCGGTGCGATCTCGACCGCGGTCCGCACGCCGTTTCCGCCGATCGCGGATTACGCCTTCCTGTCCGACTGCGAGAACACCTGCCTGATCTCGTCCGCGGGCTCCGTCGAGTGGATGTGCGTGCCGCGACCGGACTCCCCCAGCGTCTTCGGCTCGATCCTGGACCGCGGTGCCGGCCACTTCCGCCTGGCGCCCTACGGGGTGACGGTGCCGTCGGCGCGGCGGTACCTTCCGGGCTCGTTGATCCTGGAGACCACCTGGCAGACGCACACGGGCTGGGCCATCGTGCGCGACGCCCTCGTGATGGGGCCGTGGCACGACATCGAGACCCGTTCGCGCACACACCGTCGCACCCCGATGGACTGGGACGCCGAGCACATCCTGCTGCGCACCGTCCGCTGCGTCAGCGGCACCGTCGAGTTCGTCATGAGCTGCGAGCCGTCGTTCGATTACCACCGCGAGAGCGCGACGTGGGAGTACTCGGCCGCGGCCTACGGCGAGGCGATCGCGCGGGCCGGCAAGAACCCGGAGGCGCACCCGACCCTGCGGCTGACCACGAACCTGCGGATCGGCCTGGAGGGCCACGAAGCGCGGGCCCGGACGCGGCTGACCGAGGGCGACAAGGTTTTCGTCGCGCTGTCGTGGTCCAAGCACCCGTCGCCGCAGACCTTCGACGAGGCCTCCGACAAGATGTGGAAGACCAGCGAGGCCTGGCGGCAGTGGATCAACGTCGGCGACTTCCCGGACCACCCGTGGCGGTCGTATCTGCAGCGCAGCGCGCTGACGCTGAAGGGCCTGACGTACTCCCCGACCGGTGCGCTGCTGGCCGCGAGCACCACGTCGCTGCCGGAAACCCCTCATGGCGAACGGAATTGGGATTATCGGTACTCGTGGATCCGGGACTCCACGTTCGCACTGTGGGGTCTGTACACCCTGGGACTGGACCGTGAGGCCGACGACTTCTTCTCGTTCATCGCCGACGTGTCCGGCGCCAACAACGGTGAGCGACATCCCCTTCAGGTGATGTACGGCGTCGGCGGCGAACGCAGCCTTGTCGAGGAAGAACTGCACCACCTGTCCGGCTACGACTACTCGCGGCCGGTCCGGATCGGCAACGGCGCTTACAACCAGATGCAGCACGACATCTGGGGCACCATGCTCGATTCGGTGTACCTGCACGCCAAATCCCGTGAGCAGATTCCCGAGATGCTGTGGCCGGTGCTGAAAAACCAAGTGGAAGAAGCGATCAAGCACTGGAAGGAACCCGACCGCGGCATCTGGGAGGTGCGCGGCGAGCCGCAGCACTTCACCTCCAGCAAGATCATGTGCTGGGTGGCATTGGATCGCGGCTCGAAACTCGCTGAGCTGCAAGGGGAAAAGTCGTACGCGCAGCAGTGGCGTGCGATCGCCGACGAGATCAAGGCCGACGTCCTGGCCCACGGTGTCGACAAGCGCGGTGTGCTGACCCAGCGGTACGGCGACGACGCGCTCGATGCCTCACTGCTACTGGCGATCCTCACCCGGTTCCTGCCGGCCGACGACCCCCGGGTGCGCGCGACGGTGATGGCCATCGCCGAGGAGCTCACCGAGGAAGGCCTGGTGCTGCGCTACCGCACCGAGGAGACCGACGACGGATTGTCCGGCGAGGAAGGCACTTTCACCATTTGCTCGTTCTGGCTGGTGTCGGCACTGGTCGAGATCGGCGAGGTGAGCCGGGCCCGGCACCTGTGCGAGAAACTCCTGTCGTTCGCCAGCCCGCTGCACCTGTACGCCGAGGAGATCGAGCCGCGCACGGGTCGGCACCTGGGCAACTTCCCGCAGGCGTTCACCCACCTGGCGTTGATCAACGCCGTCGTGCACGTCATCCGCGCCGAAGAGGAAGCCGACAGCAGCGGGGTGTTCCAGCCCGCCAACGCGCCGATGTAGTGAGCGATTTGTGCACGTTTTTCCGCGGTGGCCGCGGTGTTCTGTTTCGGGACATCGCTGACACATGGATGTCTCGGGACATCGCTGACACCTGAGTGAGGTTGTGGACCCATCGTGGTTCATGGCCCAGAAGGTGACGGCGATGGATATTCGTGCCGCGACGGCGTTGGCCGGGCAGGTTGAGAATGTGGCGGCGTTCTGCCGGGATCAGCAGATCAGTCGGCAGACGTTCTACAAGTGGCGCAAGCGGTTCGGGCAGCGTGGGCTAGCCGGGCTCGAAGAGCGGTCACGACGACCGGTCTCGTGTCCCGGGCAGACCGCGGCCGCGGTCGAGGAGCTGGTGCTGCGCCGCCGCAAAGAGCTGCTGGAGGCCGGCCGTGATCACGGCGCGCAGTCGATCCACTGGACACTACAACGTGACGGCCATCCTGATGTGCCTGCACCGGCCACGATCTGGCGAATCCTGGCCCGTCACGGTGCGATCACCCCGCAGCCCCGTAAACGGCCCAAGTCGGCGACCAAACGGTTTGTCTTCGACCGCCCGAATGGGTGTTGGCAGTCCGACTGGACCGAATGGGCATTAGCGGACGGCACACCGGTAGCGATCGCGGGCAGCCTTGATGACCATTCCCGCTATCTGGTCGGGTTGGCCGCCGCAGCGGGTTCGGGCACCGGGGCGTTGGTGTGGTCGGTGATGCTCGCCGGCATCGGCGAGTGCGGCATTCCATCAATGTCGTTGACCGACAACGGATTGATGTACACCGGGCGGTCGCGCGGATTCGAGTCGGCATTCGAGGCGAACCTGCGTGCCCTGGGGGTGAGAACGATCAACTCCGCCCCCTATCACCCGCAGACGTGCGGCAAGATTGAGCGGTTCTGGCAGACCCTCAAAAAGTGGCTCCGCGCCCATCCCGCCCCCGACAGCGTCGCTGATCTAGTGTCCTGCGCCGTAAATTAGTTGATTAATTGTAGAATTGGCGGGTGGGAACCAGGGGTAGGCCGGTAGTCGAGTTGGTGTTGACCGACGACGAACGTGAGACGTTGCAGCGGTGGGCCCGTCGATCGAAGTCCTCGCAGGCGTTGGCCCAACGTTGTCGGATCGTGTTGGGTTGCGCGGCAGGGAAATCCAACAAGGAAGTCGCCGCTGATGAAGGTGTGTGGCCGCAAACGGTCGGCAAATGGCGTGGACGGTTCCTGGAGGCGCGACTGGAGGGTCTGGCCGATGAGCCGCGTCCTGGTGCGCCGCGCAAGATCACCGACGAGGCGGTCGAGCAGCTGATCGTGGCCACGTTGGAGCGTCAACCCAAAGGCGCCACGCACTGGTCGCGGTCTTCGATGGCGGCTGAGACCGGGTTGTCGAAGTCAACGGTCGGACGGATCTGGAAGTCGTTCGGCCTCAAGCCGCATCAGGTGGACACCTTCAAGATCAGCAACGACCCGCAGTTCGTCGACAAGGTCCGTGACGTCGTGGGGTTGTATCTGGACCCGCCGGAGAAGGCACTGGTGCTCTGCGTCGATGAAAAATCGCAGATCCAGGCCTTGGATCGCAGCGCGCCGGTGCTGCCGATGATGCCCGGCATGCCCGAGCGCCGCACCCATGACTACGTGCGGCACGGAATCACCACCTTGTTCGCCGCCCTGGATGTGGCCACCGGCGAGGTCTACGGCTCGATTCACCGCCGGCACCGCGCGATCGAGTTCAAGAAGTTCTTGACCAAGTTGGACAACACCGTGCCCGCTGACCTGGACGTCCATCTGATCTGCGACAACTACTCGACGCACAAATCGCCGACAGTAACCAAATGGCTTGCCGCCCATCCCCGATTCCACATGCACTTCACCCCGACCTACTCGTCGTGGCTCAACCAGGTCGAGCGGTGGTTCGGGTTACTCACCGACCAGAAACTGCGCCGCGGCGTTCACCGCTCAATTCAGGCCCTCGAGAAGGACATTCGCGAGTGGATCGCAGACTGGAACGACAACCCCCGCCCGTTCAACTGGACGAAGACCGCCGACGAGATCTTCGAACGACTCGGTTCATATCTTCAACGAATTCCCGGCGCAGGACACTAGGCGATCTGCTCGAGGTGTTCCGGGCCTTCTACAACCACCAACGACCACACCGTGCGCTCGGTGGAGCCACTCCCGCAGAGGTTTTCGCTGCCACAGCACCGGCACGCCCCGTCGACCGGCCGCTGCCGGCCCGGTGTTTGTCACCACCGGCATCGTCAACGACACAACGGGAAGGGTGTTCGTGCCGCCCTACGTCGTCAACGTCGGCCGGTATTGGGCTGGGCACCAATGCGACTGCGTCCGCGACGGCGATCACATCGCCATCTTCAGCGGCACCACCGTGATCCGCGAACTCACCGCCGACCCAACCCGCCGCTACCAGCCCGGGGGACTTGACCCCGTGTGTTGGACACGCTGAATCCCGCAAGGTTGGCGGGGGAAGCGAGATGATCCACCACGATGGCAAGGAAAAATTACCCTGACGAGTTCAAACGGGACGCGGTAGCGCTGTACCGAGACACCGAGGGCGCCACGATCACGCAGATCGCCGACGAACTCGGCATCTCCGGTGTGACGCTCTCAGCGTGGTGCAAAGCCGCCGGGGTGCCGATCAGGCACCGCAACCCCACCGCAGCAGCACAGCCGAGCCCCGGCGTTGAGACCCCAGAGCAGGAGCTGGCCCGGCTACGGGCCGAGAACAAGGCGTTACGCGCCACGGAGGCTCGGTTGTCTACCGAGCGTGACATTCTGCGGTCGGCGGCCAAGTATTTCGCCGGGGAGACGAACTGGTGAGCCGCTTCCAGTTCGTCGCCGACCACCTGCACACCTTCGAGGTGAAGTGGCTGTGCGCAGTCGTCGAGGTTGCGCGTTCATCGTTCTACGCCTGGTTGGCCGCTGCCGACGGACGCGCCGCCCGCCAGGCCGCTGACAAGGCGCTGGCCGCGCGTATCCGCACCGTGCACGATGAGGACAACACCTACGGGGCGCCGCGGATCACCGCTGAACTCAACGACGGTGCACCCGACGGTGAGCGGGTCAACCACAAGCGGGTGGCCCGGGTCATGCGCAGTGCCGGGATCGCCGGCTACCGCCGCCGGCGACGGGTGAAGACCACCACGCCGGATCCGGCCAAACAGAAAGTCCCGGACCTGCTCAACCGGGACTTCACCGCCGCGGCACCCAACGTCAAGTACGTCGGCGACATCACCTACCTGCCATTGGCAAGCGGTTCGAATCTGTATCTGGCGACCGTGATCGACTGCTTCTCCGGACGGGTGGCGGGGTGGGCGATCGCCGAGCACATGCGCACCGAACTGGTCGAAGATGCCCTCAAAGCCGCTGCGGCGCTGCGCGGCTCCCTGACCGGTGCAGTGTTCCACACAGATCACGGAAGTCAGTACACCTCAAGGGATTTCGCGAACCTCTGCCGTGACTTGGAGGTCACCCAGTCTATGGGTGGCGTCGGGTCAAGTGCCGATAACGCGCTGGCCGAATCGTTCAACGCCGCCCTCAAACGCGAGATCCTGCAGGACCGCAGCCACTGGCCCGACGCTGCTACCTGCCGCCGCGAAGTGTTCCGCTGGCTGGCTCGCTACAACACCAAACGACGGCACTCCCGGTGCCGCTATTCCAGCCCTGCGACCTACGAAAGGACCCTAACACCGGCTACGCTGCCAGTAGCCGCGTAACCACAAATCCCGTGTCCACTACATGGGGGCAAGGCCCCGGCGACAAATCCACGCGAACCTACCGCACCCGCGCACCCAAACCGCCATCATGACTGTCAGCGATGTCCCGAGACATAAGTGTCAGCGATGTCCCGAGACACCACACCGCGGTGGCCGCGGAAAAACGTGCACAAATCCCGCGGCTAGAAGGTGAGCTCGATGTCGATCACGGTCGGCGTCGGCACCGCGAGGGCGACGGGCGTCAGGCTGCTGTCGTGCGCCACCCCGGTGATGACGCGGCCGCCGAAACCATTCTGTGCCGCAGGCACACTCGCGGTGACGGTCACCCGACGGGCACCTGACAGCGGACGCAGGTAGATGTCGCTGCCCGGGACCACGGGGGTGGTGATCGGCTGCCCCGCCGCGTCGACGAGCGTTCCGCCGACTGCGGTGAGCGCGGCCGCGTCGGTGGCCTCGAACCGGAACGGACCGACGACGTCACCGACCACCGCGCGGTCGGCGATGAGCCGCGGCACCACCGTCAGGCTCCGCGCCGCCTCGGCACCGGCGACGAGGTGGTTGTACAGCGCGACAACACGTTCGGCGTTGCGGTAGTTGCCGGATCCATCGAGGGTGAAGCTCACGCCTTCGATGTCGACGAAGGCCCCGCTGTCGGCGATCACCTGCAGCCGGTAGAAGCGGTACCCGCGGTGCTGGCGGCCCGGACGGCTGTCCGACGCGGTGGCCCCGACGCTGATGCCCCGGCGGTGGCGCCCGTAACCGGCCGCGACGTTGAGGCCCGACGCGGCGACATCGCGCCACGACGTCCCGTCGACCGATTTCTGCAGCACCAGCGAGACGGCGGCGTCACTCGTCAGTTCGACCGTGTAGCTGCCCAATTGGGGCTCGCCGTCGAACTCGAAGGTGATGGCACCTGGTTCCGTGGTGACCGCGACCGGCACGTTGAGGGGACGGTTGTCCAGGCGCAGGCCGTTGGTGAAATGCCAGATCGCAGCCTGCGTCGCGGCGATGGCCTCGTGCTCGGCCAGGTGCGCGTCACCGCTCAGGTGGCCCGCTCCACGTACCCGGCGGCTCAACTCGACGGTGCCCAGCGTGGGGTACGAGTTGCGGATGATCCAGTCGACCTCGGCCTCGAAGGCGCGCGCCGCCACGTTGGGGACCGCCGACCAGTTCGCGGGCCGGTACTGCGACGGCCGGGTGGGGGCCACGCCGAGGAAGTCCAGCGAGTACGCATCGATGTTCGGGTTGAGCCGGATCAGGTCGGTGCGCGCCGTCGTCCCGTCGGTGAACACCACGGTGTCGACGGTCGGCGAATAGGTGCCGCCGCGGTAGCGGGTCATCCGGGTGATCTCGGCGTCCCGGCGCACGGTCCGGCGGACCGTGACGGCAGTGCGGGTGGGTGCGAGCAGAGAGGAGGAGGGCATTGCGGTGTTGCTTTCTGGAGGCTGTGAACAGCGCGTTTACGTGCACCGCCAGAAGATGGGCGGGCAGAACGCAGAGGGCCGGCGTCAGAAAATCAACAACAACAACACGGCACGACGAAGCAGCGCCGCATGGGCATGCGCAGTTCTCCGTCGTGGGTCACGCCGCCTACCATACGGCACTCACGCAGAAAAGCCACGGCCGAATTCGTCACAGCAAATCCTTTTCAACCACGCTGCGCGCTAACCCTGTGGAGGCCCCCATAAAGCCGTATCGTGGCCGCCGCATCCCCACCACGACCCGTCGGAGGTAGCCCCCATGACGTCTGCGCAGAACGAATCGCAGGCCCTCGGCGATCTCGCCGCAAGGCAGCTAGCCAATGCCACCAAGACAGTTCCGCAACTGTCGACCATCACGCCGCGATTCCTGCTGCATCTGCTGAGCTGGGTGCCGGTCGAGGCAGGTATCTACCGCGTCAACCGCGTCGTCAACCCCGAACAGGTCGCCATCGCTGCCGAGCAGGGTTCGGGCACCGAGGATCCGCTGCCCGAGACCTACGTCGACTACGAGACCAGCCCGCGCGAGTACACGCTGCGCTCCATCTCGACGCTGCTCGACGTGCACACCCGGGTGTCGGACCTCTACTCCAGCCCGCACGACCAGGTGGCCCAGCAGCTGCGGCTGACCATCGAGACCATCAAGGAACGCCAGGAGTCCGAGCTGATCAACAACCCGGAGTACGGGTTGCTGTCGCAGGTCACCCCCGAGCAGACCATCCAGACGCTGCGCGGCACCCCGACCCCCGACGATCTCGACTCGCTGATCACCAAGGTGTGGAAGACCCCCGCGTTCTTCCTGACCAACCCGCTCGGTGTGGCGGCATTCGGCCGGGAAGCGACCCGTCGCGGCGTGCCGCCACCAGTCGTCAGCCTGTTCGGCGCCCAGTTCATCACTTGGCGTGGCATCCCGATCATCCCGTCGGACAAGGTGCCGGTCGTGGACGGGAAGACCAAGTTCATCCTGGTCCGCACGGGCGAGGAGCGTCAGGGCGTGGTCGGCCTGTTCCAGCCTGGCCTGGTCGGCGAGCAGGCCCCGGGCCTGTCGGTGCGCTTCACCGGCATCAACCGGTCGGCGATCGCGTCCTACCTGGTCACGCTGTACTCGTCGCTGGCCGTGCTCACCGACGACGCGCTGGCGGTCCTCGAGGACGTCGGAGTGGACCACTTCCATGAGTACAAGTGATTTGGGACCAGGCCCAGACCAGCCACTGAGCGAAGCCCAACTCTCGGCGCTGGCCAGCCAGATCTACGCCACCAGCCTTCGCCCCGGTCCGGACAGCCCGCCGGTGACCACCCAGGTGGCGCCGCGCGGGGTGGCTCCGGATGCAACCACAGGGACGTCGGCGGCCGCCACCGCGGCCGGTCTGGCCCACCCGGGCACGCCGGGCGAGTTCGTCTCGGTGCCGGAGCTTTTCGCGCCGGCCCCGACTTCGCCTGGGCCGGAAGGGATTCCGCCGGGCACGGCGCCGGTCGCGCCGCGGGGTAACGCGGTGAGCCCGGTCGCACCGTTCGGCGGGTTGGAGGCGTTCGCGGTGCCGTCGGGTCTGGTCCCGACGGTGCCGGGGGTACTGGCTTCGGCTCCGCCGTCGGCTCCCCCGGCTCCGCGCGGCAGTGCTCCGACGTGGCCCGGTGCCGTCCCCACGGTGCCGCAGCTGAATTGGAGCGGTGCGCCGGCGCCGTCGTCAGAGGATGCCGGGAACTACTACTTCCTGCAGTCTCCGGCCGTTGCTCCCGAGCCTGTCGAACCGGTGCCGTCCATCCAGGACGACCACGAGGTCTTCGACGTCCACGCGATCCGCGCCGATTTCCCGATCCTCAAGGAGACGGTCAACGGCAAGCCGCTGATCTGGTTCGACAACGCGGCGACGACGCAGAAGCCGCAGTCGGTCATCGACCGGCTGGCGTACTTCTACGCCCACGAGAACTCGAACATCCACCGGGCCGCGCATGAGCTGGCGGCGCGGGCCACGGATGCCTACGAGGATGCCCGCGAGGCGGTCCGGCGGTTCCTCGGCGCGTCGAAGACCGAAGAGATCATCTTCGTTCGCGGCACGACCGAGGCCATCAACCTGGTGGCGCACTCGTGGGGTGGCAAGCACCTGGGCCCGGGTGACGAGATCGTCATCACCCACCTGGAGCACCACGCCAACATCGTGCCGTGGCAGCTGATCGCCAAGCAGACGGGCGCGGTCATCAAGGTCGCACCCGTCGACGATGCCGGTAACCTGCTGCTCGGTGAGTTCGAGGACCTGCTCGGTCCGCGGACGAAACTGGTTGCGGCGACGCAGGTTTCGAATGCTCTGGGCACGGTGACGCCGGTCAAGACGATCGTCGAACTGGGCCACCGTTACGGGGCGCGGGTGCTGATCGACGGTGCGCAGTCCGTCCCGCACATCCCGATCGACGTCGCCGAACTCGGTGCGGATTTCTTCGTGTTCTCCGGGCACAAGATCTTCGGGCCGACGGGCATCGGGGTGTTGTACGGGCGCGAGGACGTGCTGGCCGAAACCCCGCCCTGGCAGGGTGGCGGCAACATGATCGCCGACGTGACGCTGGAGCGCTCGGTGTTCCAGGGGCCGCCGAACAAGTTCGAGGCCGGCACCGGCAACATCGCCGATGCCGTCGGGCTCGGTGAGGCCATCCGGTACGTGGAACGCATTGGCATCGAACGGATTGCGGCCTACGAGCACGCTCTGCTGGAATACGCCACCCCGCGGTTGGCGGCCGTTCCGGGGGTGCGGCTGGTCGGCACGGCCGACGAGAAGGCCAGCGTGCTGTCCTTCGTGTTGGCCGGGCACGAACCACTCGAGGTGGGCAAGGCGCTCAACGCCGAAGGCATCGCGGTGCGGGCCGGGCATCACTGTGCCCAGCCCATCCTGCGGCGCCTGGGACTCGAGGCGACGGTGCGTCCGTCGTTCGCGTTCTACAACACGTTCGAGGAGATCGACGTGTTCATCGACGCGGTCCGCCGCATCGCGGAAGGTTCGCCCTAACCCGCACGAGCAGTCACGAAAACCCCCAGTTTTCCGCGGAAAACTGGGGGTTTTCGCGTATGTCCGGCCAGGAATATATTGGAAGAGTGACCAGGGGCCGCGGCGCCGGGTGTGACGTCACGGACCGGCGGTCTGCCGGCCCCTCCCCTCTCGTTGAGCCCAATCGTTTCCCACCTCCAGGCCGCGCCTAGGGCTTCCCCGACACTGCGTGCGAGTCGACCGGTGCGGACGGCGTCACCGGAACATTTCCGAGAATCGGAGGACAGAATGAAGCGCTATCTGACATTTGGTTACGGCGCGCTGTGTTACGCGGTGTTCCTGGCCTCGTTCCTCTATGCCGTCGGCTTCGTGGGCAACATCGTGGTGCCCCGCACCGTGGACCACGGCATCACCGCATCGATCGGCGAGGCGGTGGTGGTGGTCAACCTGATCCTGCTCGGCCTGTTCGCGGTGCAACACAGTGTGATGGCGCGGCCGGCGTTCAAACGGATGTGGACACATATCGTGCCGCCGTCCGTCGAACGCAGCACCTACGTCCTGCTGTCGAGCCTGCTGCTGGGACTGCTCTACTGGCAGTGGCGGACCATGCCACAGGTCATCTGGCACGTCTCCGCGCCGGCCGGGCGCTACGTGCTGCTGACGCTGTTCTGGGCCGGCTGGGCGATCGTGCTGACGTCGACGTTCATGATCAACCACTTCGATCTGTTCGGGCTACGGCAGGTGTACCTGGCATGGCGCGGAGAGCCCTACCGCGACTTGGCTTTTCGTACCACGCTGTTCTACCGCGTGGTCCGGCATCCGATCATGGTCGGCTTCATCGTGGCGTTCTGGGCCACCCCGACGATGACGGCGGGGCACCTGATGTTCGCGCTCGCCACGACCGGGTACATCCTGATCGCGATCCAGCTCGAGGAGCACGATCTGGTCGCCGGGCTCGGCGATTCGTACCGGAACTACCGCGCCGAGGTGCCGATGCTGATTCCGGGGCTGCACCCGCACCAGCACTCGGCGCGCCCGCACCACGCGGCGTAGCTCAGCGATTTGTGCACGATTTTCCGCGGCCAGCGCGGAAAATCGTGCACAAATCCCTACTTCTTGGGCTTGTCTCCGGCAGCATCAGTTGATAATGCGGCGACGAAGGCTTCCTGCGGAACCTCCACCCGGCCAATGGTTTTCATGCGCTTCTTGCCCTCCTTCTGCTTCTCGAGCAGCTTGCGCTTACGGGTGATGTCACCGCCGTAGCACTTGGAGAGCACGTCCTTGCGGATGGCCCGAATGTTCTCGCGCGCAATGATTCTCGAGCCGATGGCAGCCTGCACGGGCACCTCGAACTGCTGACGCGGGATCAGCTCCTTGAGCTTGGTCGTCATCTTGTTGCCGTAGGCCGACGCGCCGTCCTTGTGCACGATGGCACTGAACGCGTCGACAGCCTCGCCCTGCAGCAGGATGTCGACCTTCACCAGGTCGGCTTCCTGCTCGCCGGCCTCTTCGTAATCCAGCGACGCGTAGCCACGGGTGCGTGACTTCAGCGAGTCGAAGAAGTCGAAGATGATCTCGCCGAGCGGCATGATGTACCGCAATTCGACACGTTCCGGCGAAAGATAATCCATGCCCTGCAGCTCGCCGCGGCGGGACTGGCACAGCTCCATGATGGTGCCGATGAACTCGCTGGGCGCGATCACCGTCGTCTTCACGATGGGCTCATGAACGGCGCGGACCTTGCCCTCGGGCCAGATCGACGGGTTGGTGACGATCAGCTCGGTGTTGTCTTCCTTCTCCACCCGGTACACCACGTTGGGCGAGGTCGAGATGAGATCGAGGTTGAACTCGCGCTCCAGGCGCTCGCGGGTGATCTCCATGTGGAGCAGACCCAGGAAGCCACAACGGAAGCCGAAGCCAAGGGCCACAGAGGTTTCCGGCTCGTAGGTCAGCGCGGCGTCGTTGAGCTGAAGCTTGTCGAGCGCCTCGCGCAGGTTGGGATAGTCCGAGCCGTCCACCGGGTACAGGCCCGAGTAGACCATCGGCTTCGGTTCGCGGTACCCGGTGAGTGCCTCGGTGGCGCCCTTGCGGGCCGTCGTCACCGTGTCACCGACCTTGGACTGGCGGACGTCCTTCACACCGGTGATGAGGTAACCCACCTCGCCGACGCCCAGCCCCTCCGACGCCTTGGGCTCCGGCGATACGATGCCGACCTCGAGCAGCTCGTGGGTGGCACCGGTGGACATCATGGCGATCTTCTCGCGCGGGACGATCTTGCCGTCCACCACGCGGACGTAGGTGACCACGCCGCGGTAGATGTCGTAGACCGAGTCGAAGATCATCGCGCGGGTGGGGGCATCCGGGTCGCCGGTCGGCGCGGGGACCAGCCGGACCACCTCGTCGAGCAGTTCCTTCACGCCCTCACCGGTCTTGCCCGACACCCGCAGCACGTCCGTCGGCTCGCAGCCGATGATGTGCGCGATCTCGCCCGCGTACCGGTCCGGGTCGGCGGCCGGCAGGTCGATCTTGTTGAGCACCGGAATGATGGTCAGTCCGCGGTCCAGCGCCAGGTACAGGTTGGCCAGGGTCTGCGCCTCGATGCCCTGCGCGGCGTCGACCAGCAGCACGGCGCCCTCACAGGCCTCCAGCGCGCGCGACACCTCGTAGGTGAAGTCGACGTGGCCCGGGGTGTCGATCAGGTGCAGGACGAACTCTTCGTCGCCGACTTTCCACGGCAGGCGCACGTTCTGCGCCTTGATCGTGATACCGCGCTCACGCTCGATGTCCATGCGGTCCAGGTACTGCGCGCGCATCGACCGGTCGTCGACGACGCCGGTGAGCTGCAGCATGCGGTCGGCCAGGGTGGACTTGCCGTGGTCGATATGGGCGATGATGCAGAAGTTCCGAATCTGCGCCGGCGCAGTGAACGTCTTGTCGGCGAAACTGCTGATGGGAATCTCCTGGTGACGATGGGTCTGCGCGTATCACGCGCGGCTACCAGGGTATCTAGCGAGGACCCCGGCGACTAAATCGCGGCCCGGAAACTCCCCTATGCTCGATGGCATGGCGTCGCAGTGGAGGACGTTCCAGCGTCTGGCGGAACAACTGGTGTTCAACGACGCGCCCAAGCTCATCCGCACCTTGCAGCAGCCTGACGGGCTGTCCCGGACCATTCAGCAGGGCATCCGGTTCGGCATCGAAGTGGGCCTGACGGCGCTCGGCGCGGTTCCGGCGGAGCAGCAGGCGGCCATCACCGCCGGCCGCCCGGTCACCGAGAACATCGTCCCCACCGCACACCGCGCCCGTCGCATCGTCTACTCACCTGACCTGGACGGCCAGGCCGACCCGGGCGAGATCGTCTGGACCTGGGTCGTCTACGAGGACGACCCGACACGCGGCCAGGACCGCCCGGTGCTGGTCGTCGGCCGCGATCGCAACACCTTGCTGGGGCTGATGTTGTCGAGCCAGGACCGCCACCAGGGCGACCCCGACTGGGTGGGCATCGGATCGGGCAGCTGGGACTACGAGGGACGCGCCAGCTGGGTTCGCCTCGACCGCGTGCTCGACGTCCCGGAGGAAGGCATCCGCCGCGAAGGCGCGATCCTCGAGCGCGAGAAGTTCGAGATCATCGCCGCCCGCCTCCGCGCCAGCTACTCCTGGCGCTAGGCCCACTTCCCGCGAGCGGCCGTGTTTGTACCGCGACACGCCGCTTTTTGCGTGCATTCAGGGGCCACTCACGCCCGACGAGCGGGCGTTGAACGCACCTACCGCGGCTGCCGCCACATCGGAATCAGGCTCGGTCCACCGTTCGGCAGCACCATCTCACCGGTGACCTCGAAACCGAACCGCTCGTAGTAGGGCACGTTCACCGGGTTGCTCGACTCCAGATAGGCCGGGGCGTGTTCCGCGTCGACGCGATCCAGCCGCGACCGCATCAGCGCTTGTCCGAACCCGCCACCGCGCACCGTCGGGTCGCTGCCGATCACCGCGAGGTACCAATGCGGCTCCTCCGGGTGGTGCTTCTTCATCAACTCCGCGGCTGCCTGGCCGCGCAGCACCGCGGTGCCGAACGTCAGCAGCATCATGGGCACCGCCCGCAGCTCGGCGCCGCGCGTCTGCTGCCACTTGCCCGGGGGATCCCACAACGCCGCGCCTCCGATGCCGTCGGCCGACGAGGCGATCTCGACCCCGCCGTTGCCCAGATGGTGGTGCTTGGTGAGCGCCGTGAACAGGCGCGGCAGCCGGCGCCGGCGCAGCCCAGCGTCGGGCAGCATCCACTTCATCACCGGGTCGTCGGCGAACGCGCGGGCAAGGGTGTGCGACAAGCCACCGATGTCGGAACGAGTGGCCGGCCGGGTCTGAATTTCACGCATGCCGCCAGCTTGCCGTGAACTGCTACGCCCCGCCCGGATCTCCGTGCAGTCTGCGCCCGTTCGCAGCCGACGAGCGGCCCAAAATTGCACGCGGATACCGGCGTGTCGCGGTACAAACTCCCCCGCAAGCGGGAGGTGCCCCCAGGCCGGCTCGCGGGAGATTAACCGCCCTGGGTGATGTAGTCCTGCAGGTGCTGCTGCTCGGTCTCGAGCTCTTCCATCCGGGTCTTGACCACGTCGCCGATGCTGACGATGCCGGCCAGCCGGCCGTCGTCGAGGACGGGCACGTGCCGCACCCGGTTCTGGGTCATCAGCACCACGAGATGGTCGACGGTGTCCCGCGGCGTGCAGGTCGCCAGGACCGTCGTCATGATCTCCGAAACCGGCTGGCCCAGTAGGCCACCGCCGCGCTTGTGCAGCTCGCGCACGACGTCGCGCTCGGACACGATGCCGGCCAATCCGTCGTCCCCGACGACCACCATGGCACCGATGTTCAGCGCGGCGAGGCTGGCCAGTAGTTGCGACACCGTGGTCTCGGGGGCGATGGTCGCTACCGCCGCACCCTTGTTGCTCAGTACGTCCGCGATCCGCATCGCCCGCCTCCGATCGTGATCCACCTCACATCCATGGTAGTCGGCGGCGGAGAGTGCGCGGCGAAAGTCAAGCGAGCCGGGTGATTTCCACCACCACATCCAGGTCGGTGGAGCCCTCGCCCGAGTAGATGCCCTTCAGCGGGGTGACGTCCGAATAGTCCCGCCCCACCGCGACCGTCACGTACTGCTCGTTGATCTCGACGTCGTTGGTCGGGTCGTAGTCCCACCAGCCACCGGTCCAGGCCTGCACCCAGGCGTGGCTCTGGCCTTCGATGGTGTCACCGACCTCGGCCCGGCGCTGCGGGTGCAGATAGCCGGACACGTACCGGGCCGGAATCCCCATGCTGCGCAACAAGATCAGCGTCAGGTGCGCGAAGTCCTGACAGACGCCCTTGCCTTCGCGCAGCGCATCCAGCCCGGACGAGTGCACCCCGGTGGTGCCGGGCACGTAGTCGAGTTCGGTGTTGACCCAGTTCGCCGCGGCGATCACGGCTTCCTGCGGGTCGTAGTACTTCATGATCCGCTGGCCGACGCGCTGCAGCCGCTTGCTGACCGGCGTGTAGCCGGTCGGGACGAGCAGTTCGTCGAACCGGTCGCGCACGCCGGCACCCGCCAGGTCGTCCCAGGTGACCAGTTCCGCGGGCATCTCGCCCTTGTCGGTCTCGACGACCGAGGACGACGTCACCTCCAACTCGGTGTGCGGCGCATGCAGATCGAAGGCCGTCACCGCGGTGCCCCAGTAGTCGATGTACCGGTACGACCGGGTGGCCGGCGTCGTCTCGACACGGTTGAGGACGACGTTCTGCCGCGAGTCCGAGCGCGGCGTCAACCTGGCCTCGTTGAACGACGCCGTCACCGCCGACTTGTAGGCATACCCGGTGGCATGGACAACTCTGAGCCGCCACATATCAGAATCTCACCTTCTTCGATAACCGACACCGCGTGGCCCGCGTCCGTCCAGGCGACCCACGGCGCCGCGTGAAAGTACTCCAGCGCCAACGCTTCTCCGATTTCCCGGCAGCTGCGCTGCAAGCCCGCCAGGCGATCCTCCAGCGAGTCCAGCAGCAGGCCCGGCTGCAGGAACTCCAGCTCACTGCGCGCGCGGCCGAGGAGTCGCTGGGCCTCACCGGTGGCGCCGATGCGGTCGTGCGGCCGGTTGTGCAGCTCGTCGAGATGCCGCTCGGCCAGCCGCAGCGAATAGAACACCGACCGCGGAAACAGCCTGTCCAGCAACATGAATTCGACGACCCGCCCGGCGTCGAGCACCCCGCGGTAGGTGCGCAGGTAGGTGTCGTGGGCACCGGCCGAGCGCAGCACCGTCACCCACGCCGGCGACGACGCACTGTCACCGACGCGGGCCAGCAGCAGGCGCACCGTCATGTCGACGCGCTCGATCGCCCGGCCCAGCATCATGAAGCGGTAGCCGTCGTCGCGCGACAGCGTCGAGTCGGCCAGGCCCGCGAACATCGCGGCGCGGCCTTCCACGAAGCTCAGGAACTCGTGCGGCCCAAGCCTTCTGGCGGCCCGCTCGCGCTCAGAGAGGGCGTTGTAGGTCGTGTTGAGGCACTCCCACATCTCGGTGGACGTGACTTCCCGTGCCCCACGGGCATTCTCGCGAGCCGCCGAGATCGACTCGACAATCGAATTCTGCGCATCACCGCGGCCGAACGCGACCAGGTCGGTCAACGACCACATGTCCAGCGGCGCCGCAGGCGGCTCGATCCCCAGGACCCGCAGCAGCGTTCGGGACGCCACGTCGGGGTCGACGCTCGAGTCCTCCAACAGCTGGTGCACCGTGACGTCCAGGATGCGGGCGGTGTCGTCGGCCCGCTCGACGTAGCGGCCGATCCAGTACAGCGATTCCGCGTTGCGCGCCAACATCAGTACATCACCGCCTGTTGCTGTTGCTGCTGCTGTTGATGGGCAGTTTGGACGGCCTGCTGTGGGGGCCCCTCGTCGGCGGCCTGGCCGGCCGACGGCAGCGAGCGCACGACTTCGGCGGCCGCCAGCTCGTGGTCGGCGGTCGAGGCCCGCGACGCCAGCACCCAGGTGTCCTTCGATCCCCCGCCCTGGCTGGAGTTCACCACCAGCGAGCCCTCCGGCAGCGCGACGCGCGTCAGGCCGCCGGGCAGCACCCACACGTCGTCACCGTCGTTGACCGCGAACGGCCGCAGATCGACGTGCCGCGGGGCCAGCTTGTCGCCGATCCGCGTCGGCACCGTCGACAGTTGCACCACCGGTTGGGCGATCCACCCGCGCGGGTCGGCGCGCACCTTCTTCGAGATCGCCACGATCTCCTTCTCGGAGGCGTCCGGCCCGAAGACGATGCCGTAGCCGCCCGAGCCCTCGACCGGCTTGATGACGAGCTCGCGGATGCGGTCGAGTACTTCCTCGCATTCGTCCTCGAGCCAACAGCGGTAGGTGTCGACGTTCGCCAGCAGCGGCTTCTCGCCGAGGTAGTACTCGATGATGGTCGGCACGTAGGTGTAGACGAGCTTGTCGTCACCGACGCCGTTGCCCACCGCGCTGGAGATGACGACGTTGCCCGCGCGGGCCGCGTTGAGCAGGCCGGCGACGCCCAGCACGGTGTCGGGCCGGAACTGCATGGGGTCGAGAAACATGTCGTCGATCCGGCGGTAGATGACGTCCACCTGGCGCTCGCCCTCGGTGGTCCGCATGTAGACGACGTTGTCGCGACAGAACAGGTCGCGGCCCTCGACCAGTTCGACGCCCATCTGCCGGGCCAGCAGGGAGTGCTCGAAGTAGGCCGAGTTGTAGACGCCCGGGGTGAGCACCACCACGGTCGGGTCCGCTTCGTTCGATGCCGCGGCGTTGCGCAGTGCCCGCAGCAGGTGCGACGAGTAGTCACCGACCGCCCGCACCCGGTGCGTCGCGAAGAGGTTGGGGAAGACGCGGGCCATGGTGCGCCGGTTCTCCATGACGTAGGACACCCCGGACGGCGAGCGCAGGTTGTCCTCGAGCACGCGGAAGTCGCCCTTGTCGTCCCGGATCAGGTCGATGCCCGCGACGTGGATGCGGACGCCGTTGGGTGGGACGATGCCGGCCGCCTCGCGGTGGAAGTGCTCGCACGAGGTCACCAGCCGGCGCGGGATGACCCCGTCGCGCAGGATCTCCTGATCGCCGTAGACGTCGTCGAGGTACATCTCGAGCGCCTTGACCCGCTGCTTGATGCCCTTTTCCAGCTTCGACCACTCGGCGGCCGAGATGACCCGGGGCACCAGAATCCAGCGGAAACGGCCGTTCCTGGCCCGACAGCGAGAACGTGATGCCCTGATCGGTGAACGCGCGGCCGAGCGCTTCGGACCGGGCCGCCAGCTCGTCGGTGTCCGACGGCGCCAACTCGGCGAAGACGCCCTTGTAGAGACCGCGCACGGCGCCCTGGGCGTCGAACATCTCGTCGTACGCGGCGGCATAACTGTCGACGTCGTCGTAGCCGTTGAAAACACCGTCGTAGCGATTCCCTGGCGAGGTCGGCCGCGTCCGCGCGGGGCCACTGTGCGATGTCCGTGGGCTCATGGCAGACATGCTGCATCAACCTGGCGGTTTCGGCAGGGCAACTTGGCATTCACGGATATGCTCGGGGTCGTCGCCGGCCAGTGCGCGTATGCCGCGCTTTGGGGATTTCGCATGGACGCTGGTAACCTGAACAGTCGCTGCCCGTTGACGGGCGAAGAGCGCAGACTTAAGACCGAGCATGTTCTTCCCGGACGTGCCCAATTTGAGATTTAGAAGGAACGACACGCGTGGCCAACATCAAGTCGCAGGAAAAGCGGATCCGCACCAACGAGCGTGCGCGTCTGCGCAACCAGTCGGTGAAGTCGGCGCTGCGTACGGCCATCCGCGGCTTCCGTGAGGCCGTCGAGGCGGGCGAGAAGGACAAGGCCGGCGAGCTGCTCGTCGCCACCAACCGCAAGCTGGACAAGGCCGCCACCAAGGGTGTCATCCACAAGAACCAGGCCGCCAACAAGAAGTCGGCGCTGACCCTGGCCTTCAACAAGCTCTGATCTGAGCCTGTAGTTTTCGCGAAACCGCGGCCCGATGATCGGGCCGCGGTTTTGTTGTGTCTGTGAATAGGTGGCGGCTCAGCTGTCGGCCAGCTCGGCCACGCGACGCACGGCCGACTCCAGCGCGTAGTCGGCGTTGGCCGCGGCACCCTTGACGTCGGCGTTCAGCGCCGCGACCACCCGCAGCGCCTCGGCCACGGTGTCCCGGGACCAGCGCCGGGCCTGCTTCTGCGCTTTCTGGACCCGCCACGGCGGCATCCCCAACTCCCCTGCCAACCGGTACGGATCACCCGACTGACCACCGACCCGCGCGATCGAGTGCACGGCCTCGGCCAGCGCATCGGCCAGCACCACGTGCGGCACACCGCCGGCCATCGCCCAGCGCAGCGCTTCGGCGACGCCACTGACGTCACCCGAGACGGCCTTGTCGGCGATGTCGAAGCCGTTCACCTCGGCCTTGCCGGAGTGGTAGCGCCGCACGGCCGCCGCATCGATCTGACCGCCTGTGTCGGCCACCAGCTGCGAGCACGCCGCCGCCAGTTCCCGGATATCAGAGCCGACGGAATCGAGGACGGCGTTGACGGCGTCGTCGCCGACCTTCACCTTCAGCGATCGGAACTCCTTGCGCACGAAGTCGGCGCGCTCGGCTGCCTTGGTGATCTTCGCGCACGGATGCACCTCGGCGCCAAGCTTTCTCAGCTGATCGGCCAGTGCCTTCGCCCGGCCACCACCGGAGTGCACGACGACGAGCATGGTGCCGCCCGGCAGGTCGGCCGCCGCGTCGGCGATGAGGGCGACGGCGTCCTTGCCGGCTTCGGCGGCAGACTCGAGGACCACCACGCGTTCCTCGGCGAACAGCGACGGACTCAGCAGCTCGGCGAGCTCGCTGGTGGACACGTCACCGGCCCGGAGCCGGTCGACCGGGACGTTGTCGTTGCCGGCCAGCTTGCGCGCGTTCCGCAACACATCGGCCACGGCACGCTCGACCAGCAGTTCCTCGTCGCCCAGCACCAGATGCAACGCCTCGGTCGATCCACTCACCTGTTGATCGTTTCATGGCGGGCAGACACGCCCTCGCACGCACTCACATACTCCAGGCCAGCCGGAACTTCTCGGCCAGTTCGGTGTCGGACAGGCCGCCGTAGTTCTGCTGTTCGTAGCCGCGCACACCCAGCACGGCGTCGACCGGCGCGTCCCCGAGGATGTCGCGGACCACAGCGCTGTGGCGTAACGCGTCGAGCACCTCGGCTTGCTTCGACGGCAGTGTCACCACTCCGGCATGCTCGCGTTGGGCGAGCGTCAGGGATCCCGGGTCGACGGTGACTTCGGGCGGCAGCGACAGTTCCCGGCTGATGCCGTCAAGTGCCAGGCCGAGAATGGTCGCCGACGCCAGGTATGGGTTGGCCGACGGGTCGACGATCTTGACCTCGACGTTGGCGCCGTATGGATTTCCGGATGCCGCGCTGACGAAGCGGACGGCGGCCTCCCGGTTCTCGGTGCCCCAGCAGACGTTGGCGCCGGACCAGCTTCCCGGCTGGATGCGCAGCCCGGAGACGATCGACCCGCACAGGACTCCTTGCGCGCCGGGCAGTCCCGCCAGCAGGCCCGCCACTGCGGACTCGCCCGCTGTCGTCATGCCGCGCTCCCCCGTACCACCCGAGAACAACGACACACCGTCGCGACTCAGTGAAAAGTGTTGATGCGCGCCGGAACCCACGCTGCCCGCGAACGGCACCGGAGACAGGCTGACGCGCAGCCCATGGCGGCGGGCGACGCGGCTGATGATGATTCGCGCGAGCACCAGCTGGTCCGCGGCGGTGACCGGATCGCGGGGCATGAGCGAGAATTCGAATTGGTTGGCCCCGTACTCGGGATGGAACTGTTCGATGGACACCCCTGCAGCTGCGGCCGCCTCCATCACGTCCCGGACGAACCCCTCGAATTCCAGCACGCCGGCCAGGCCATACTGCGCCCACAGATCGGACGGCAATCGCGCGCCGTCCGGGCCGACGAGCACGAACTCCACCTCATGCCCGACGACGGCCGTCAGGCCGGCGGCGGCCAATCGCTGCGTAACCCGTTGCAGCACACCGCGACCGCAGTGCGGGTCCGGGTTACCGTCCTGAGTGAAGAACGAGCATGGCGCCCAGGCGACCCCGTCGCCGAGTAGGGCCACACCCGCCAGGTCGGCGCGCACCCGCCGGTCCCCGACCACACCGATCTCATCGCTCACCACGATGCCCGCCTGATCGATGGCGAAGACATGCCACGTCGGGCTGGTACCCAGCCCGTGGTCGGCGAACACCGCCACCCGATCGAGCGATACCACTTTGACCTGCGTCAGGCCTGCGGCATTGACGACAGTGCCGATCAGGGTCCGGACGCCGGCCGCTTCGAGCGCCGCCACCTTCGCCGCGGACCCGGCCGGTTCGTCATTCACGTCAATAATTCTGCAACTCGGCGCGCGAGTTCATGGCCGGATCGCATTTCCTCGTCGCCGGCGCCACACGGCCAGCAGCAGCGCCCCTGCAACCGTCACCCCGCCGAGCAGCAACGCGCCGCCCCAGCCCGACGGGACGCGGACCGCCGCTCCGGGAACCGCGGCGCTCCACCGCGCGACATGCAACAACCACCACAGTTCGGGTCCGGTGAACCGGATCAACAGCTGCGCCGCAGCCGGCCAGCACCACGCCACCGCGGCAGCCGCGGTGCCGAGGATCGTGATGGGTGGAATAACCGGAGCAACAAGGAGATTGGCTGCCACCGCGACCAGACTGAGGCTGCCCGAGATCGCCGCCACCAACGGCGCCGTCACCAGTTGAGCGGCAACCGCGACGCACACGGCGTCGGCGAGCGGTTTCGGCCAGCCCCGGCCGACCAGTCGGCG
This sequence comes from Mycobacterium toneyamaense, assembly GCF_055384815.1. Taxonomy (NCBI): domain Bacteria; kingdom Bacillati; phylum Actinomycetota; class Actinomycetes; order Mycobacteriales; family Mycobacteriaceae; genus Mycobacterium; species Mycobacterium toneyamaense. Next base: position 1,788,884 of record NZ_AP040333.1, on the reverse strand, counting down.
CGACCACCCCGGCGCGATCACGACGAGCCCCGCCGTCGCCACCACCGACAGCGCGAAGCCGGCGTCGACCGCGAGCGCCGGCGAGAGCACCATGAGCACCAGCACGCTGGCCGACAACGCGGGAATCGCCTGCCGCCGCCGATGCACCAGCATGCCCATCAACATCACCGAACCCATTGCCGCGGCCCGCAATACGCTCGGCGAGGGCTGCACGATGACGACGAACACGAACAGCGTCACCGCCGCCAGCGCCACCGCGATCCGCCGTCCCACCACCGCGGCGCTGAGGAGCACCGCGCCGCACACGATGGTCACATTCGCGCCCGACACCGCCGTCAGATGCGTCAACCCCGCCCGGCGGAAGGCGGCCGTCGTATCCGACTCGACCGCCGACACATCGCCCAGCACCAAGCCCGGGAGCATCGCCGCCTGGTCGGGCGGCAACGCCAGTCGAGCGGCCTCGCCGAATTCAGCCCGCACGTGTGCGGCCGCGCGCTGCCCGGTCGAGGCGGTTCCGAACCGGGGGGTGCCCACAGCGGCCAGGACGGCCACCGACAGGTCGCGCCGCTTGGGCCGGGTGACCCGGGCCCGGAATGCCATCGGGCGGCCCACGCCGACCTCCGAATACCCCAGGGCCGGCGCGAAAACCATGACCCGCCCCGATGATTCGGCATCCTGCAGCCGCTGCAACGACGCCGCGAACATGAGGCGGCCACCCTGGATGGTCTTCGGCGACTCGGACGGCGTGACGGTCACCGTCACCGTCGAGCCGAACCGCGCCGCCAAAGAGTGGGTATCGACGGCGTGCACCCGCACCGCCGCGACGATCGCGAATGCCGCGCCCACCGCCGCCACGGCGAGCACTGCGGGCCAACGCACCGAGCCCATCCACAACCCGACTCCCACGGTGCCCGCCACCGCGATCACCACCGCCGTCAGCGCTGCCCACGGCCCCCACCACACGCCGACCGCCGTCACCGTCCAGCACGTCACGGCGGCCGGTACCAGCCGCACGTCGATGCCGGGGACGTCCGGCGCGGGACCGGCCGTCACACTTTGACCAGGGCACGCAGCTTCTCCAGCCGGCTCGGCCCGATGCCGTCGACCTCGCCCAACTGGTCGACGCTCGCGAACCGGCCGTTGGCCTCCCGCCACGCCACGATCGCTTTCGCCATCACAGGTCCGATGCCGGGCAGGCCGTCGAGTTGCTCCCTTGTCGCGGTGTTCAGATCAACGGGCCCCTGTGCTCCAGCACCTTTTCCGTCGCCGGGCGGCCCCTTCTCCGGCGGCCCGGACGTCGCACCGGCCGAACTGCGCATCACCGTGGGCGCGCCCAACGGCGCGGTGATGCCGACCAGAATCTGCTCGCCGTCGGCCACCTTGCGGGCCATGTTCAGGCCGACGATGTCGGCGCCGGCCAGCGCTCCCCCAGCTGCGGTGACGGCGTCGGCGATGCGGGCACCGGCAGGAAGTGTCACCAGCCCCGGTTTGTGAACGAGTCCTGCCACGCTGACCACGACGTCCTCGGCCTTGGCCGCCGACGCGGGCGTCCCAGGCGCCGAGGACGAAACCATCTGGACGGGTGGCAGTTTCGCCGCGGTCACCGGCGGCTTGTCATCGCCGAGCACGGCGATGATGGTCACCAGGACCGCAACCACGCCGACCACCGCGAGCGCGATGACGCCCGCACGCCCAGGGTCGGCCCGCACCGTCGCGAGCCACCCGGACCTGCCCGGCATCGCGTCGGGCAACCACCGCGACAGCGAGGTGTCGTCGTTCGAGTCGGGCTCTGCGTCGGGGTCCGTCGCGTCTCCGGGCTGCGCGGCCAACCGCCGCTGCGCCCGATCGACCGGTGTCTGAGTGACCATGCCCGCGACGTTAGGTGGCGGCACCGACCGGAAACGCCGCAAGAGGCAGTCGAACCCGCCGCCTGTGGATCAATCGCGTTCTGTGGATAGATGTGGGCGGCTCGCGCCGTCGGCCGGTCGATCGCCACCAAAATTGGCATCGTGGTGCGCCGAACTGTGGGCCGACAAGCGCCGCGGACCCTAGAGTCTGGGTAACCATGACGACCGAAACACCTTCGCCACGTTTGAGTTTGACCGCGCAGCAACGCGAAGCGCTGGCTGCGGCGGCGAGGTTCCCGCTGTTGAGCGCGATCCAGGGCAGGCGGTCACGGCGATTTCCCGTGGGCGGCTCCATCCCGTCGGGGCCCTTGGCCTACACCAGTGCCCGGGACGTCGAACCACTCGACGAGGTCGAACGCGCACTGATCCTGGCGACGGTAACCGGCGTCACCGGCTGGCATTTCGGGATCAGTCACCATCCCGGATATGCACCGGCGTTCCCGAACTACAGCGGGTCGGCATCAGGTCGCACGTTCCCGTCAGCCGCGGGATTCGAGATCGTCGAGTTCTTCTTCACCGACGACTCGGGCACCTACTTCCTGTCGTCCCGAGACACGGCACCGACAGTGCCGGTCAACGACGGCGTGGTGGACATCGACGACTGGCTGGCCGCGACGGTGTCGTCCTATCGCCAGCTCTCCACCGATCGCATCCACATTCCACGGTCGGAGCCGTACCTCGAAGGCCACAACACGTGGATCGCCAATCACCCCGGCTCGCTGCTGGTCATCCCGGTCGCCGACATCGCACAGCATCTCTTGGCCAATCTGGCGTTCTTCCTGCAGAACGGCTACCTGATCTATGACGACTTCAACAACCGGCCGATCCCGGGACTGAAGGAGGCCGCCGCGGGCCTGGCGCACCGGGACGACGACCCGTTCCCGCTGACCTTCGTCGAGCAGTACTCGCTCACGGAAGCCACCGCCGAGTTGATGACGAGCGTCTACAACGGGCACCTGCTGCTCGGGGCGCTGGGCTTGGGCGGCTGGACATTCGACGGTATCGACCGGCTCACCATCCTCGGCGCGTCCGGCGACCCGGACGTTCCCGGGTTGGGATTCAACGTGCAAACCGACGAACGGTGGGCACTGCCCAATCCGACGGGGCTGCCCGGCGTTTTCGAAACGTACAGCCGCCCGCACCACCCGGACATCGCGGCTGCGGTGCGCGCCTTCGCCGACCGAAAATTCGGCCCCGGCGGGCCTTTTCACCCGGATACCCCAGGGCCGTGGCGGGATTCGCGGGCCGTACGTTCGGCTGCCGCCGGGCACGACGAGCAGTTCATCACCTTGCTCACCATCGCCGCGCAATACATCGACGATACGTTCGGCAAGTTTCCCGGCACCGTACCCACCGTGCACATCATGAATTACCTTCAGGCACAACACATCGACCTCGGGTTCTACGACACGCATTTCCAGCCCGGGGCGTATCTGTCGACCCACGCCGAGCACGACCGGATTTGGCACGGGTGACCGGACTCCAGCTCACAGACCGTTCTGACGAGGCCTCTCCATGTCGGATGCTGGACGTTCCCGCGACGCTTGAACCTCCGCACCCTGCGCCCGTCCGCCCGCAGGCTCACAGCAATCGGGACCCTTTCACTTGACGACTGTAACTACTAGTACGTATGTTTCGTGATTGTGCAAACACGCGCCCGTCTTGTGAACGCGACTCAAGAGCTGCTCTGGGAACGCGGTTATGCGGCAACCAGCCCAAAGGACATCCTGAGCCGCGCGGAAGCAGGGCAGGGCAGCATGTACCACCACTTCGCCGGAAAACAGGAGCTCGCGGCCACAGCCTTGGCAGAGAGCGCAGCCACGATGCGCGCCGAAGCTGACCTTCTACTCTCGGGTGACGGGACGGCACTCGAGCGGGTGATCGCTTACCTAGAACGCCAGCGCGATTCGTTGCGGGGCTGCCGCATGGGGCGCATGACCTACGACGCCGATGTTTTGGCGACACCAGATCTTCTCCGCCCGGTTGCAGAGACCCTCGGCTGGTTGGTCGACCGCATCGCTCAGGTCATTGGCCAGGGCATTGACGAGCGCGAGTTCCCCGCCGCCACAGACGCACATCAGCTCGCATCCATGGTGGTCGCGACCGTCCAGGGAGGCTACGTCCTCGCGCGGGCGCAACAGGACCCAGCTGCTTTCGAGGCGGCGGTACAAGGAGCTGCAGGCCTCCTACAGAGCCGGAATCTGCGATGACCGCCGTAGCTGGGCATGCCGCCATGACCCACGTGGCCCATCAGGAGACCGCAACCGACGGAACCACCACAACGTGGTACGAGCCTGTTGCTGACCGGGCCCACGTCCAGGCGACCAAGAGGCATCACTGATGTACGCCATGCAATATCAGATCGCATTGCCCACCGACTACGACATGGGCATCATCCGGAACCGGGTGCGCAGGACCGGCCACCTCTTCGACGGCTTCGCCAGCCTCGAGTTCAAGGCCTACTTGATCCAGGAGAAATCCCAAGGCGCTCCCCGAAACGCGTACGCCCCGTTCTATGTCTGGCGCGACATCGACGGCATGCGCAACTTTTGCTGGGGCGAGCCGGGCTATTCCGCCATCGTTCGAGACTTCGGCCGGCAACCGATCCAAGACTGGACGCTTCACAAGATCGTCCACGGCCCCGCCGCCTACGCACAAGCCCGCAGCCTCACCGTGAAGTCTGCGTCGCTGCCTTCCGCTGCCGCACCGTCCGATTGCCTGGATCCGATCACCCAACGGTTTCTCGAGCACGTCGAAGACACCACTGTGGCCCTCGTGACCGCTGTCGATATAACCAGCTGGACCCTCATCCAGGTCGAACTCTCGACAGAGGAGCCCGATCAGACCTTGACCCACATGGCCGCCTACGAAGTCCTGCACGTCTCCGCGGCCTGACGGGTTCGCACCGCCGCCGGCTCCAGCCCACCACCGGGACCACCGGGTAGACACCTGCGGCATAGTGTCTAGCGAAAGCACAGCCCCAACGAGGAGGCCTCCATGACCACCGACCGCCCGCTCCGCGTCATCCAGTGGACCACCGGCAACATCGGCAAGCGATCCCTGCACGCCATCATCGCCCGTGACGACATGGAATTGGTCGGCGTCTACGCGTACGGCGCCGAGAAGGTCGGGGTGGACGCCGCCGAACTGGCCGGTTGGCCCGAACCCACCGGAATCAAGGCCACCAACGACATCGAAGAGTTGGTGGCGCTCAAGCCGGATGCCTGCTGCTACAACCCGATCTGGCCCAGCGTCGACGAGCTGGTCCGCCTGCTCGAATCGGGCATCAATGTGTGTTCGACCGCAGCCTGGATCACCGGCGGCAAGCAGAGCCCAGAGGACCTCGCGCGCATCCAGAAGGCTTGCGAGGCAGGCAATTCCACGATCTTCGGCAGCGGCGCACACCCCGGCCTGACGAACATGATGGGCATGGTGCTGTCCAGCGCGTGCGAGAGCGTCGACGAAATCCGTATCACCGAGTCGGTCGACTGCGGCGTCTACGAATCGGCCGGCACCATGGCCGCGATGGGTTTCGGCAAGGACCCCGAGACACCGGGCCTGGCCGAGAGCGTGCGCCTGGAGAGCGAGGTGTTCGCCGAGTCAGCCGCGATGATGGCCGATGCCATCGGAGCCAAGCTGGACCGGATCACCTTCGACGTCACCTTCACCCCGGCGACCGAGGATTCCGACCTCGGGTTCATGCAGATCCCCAAGGGCACGGTCGCCAGCGTCTACGGCTATCACCGCGGTTGGGTCGGCGACAAGAACGTCGTCAGCGTCGGCTTCAACTGGATCATGGGCGAGCACGTCACCCCGCCGAAGCCCGTGGCGCACGGTCACGTGATCCAGGTGTTCGGCGTGCCCAACATGCGCACAGTCGTGTACTGCCTGCCGTCGAAGGACTGGAGCGAGGTGAGCCTCAACGGTCTCGGCATGATCTACACCGCGCTGCCGGCCACCAACGCAGTACCTGCGGTGGTGGCGGCAGCGCCGGGCATCCTGACGCTAAAAGATCTGCCGCCGGTCACCGGCCGGTTCGCCGGCTAGTCCAAAAGCATTCACAGCCGGTACATTTCGCGCGCCATGAGCGCGTCTTCGATGAAGTCGAAGTGTGTCTCGTAGACCGGGTTCTCCGGGTGGTGCTCGTCGGCCAGCCGGTGCATGGCCTGGCCGACGGAGCGCTCCATGTTGGTGATCCACTGGGGCACCGTGGGTGCGTGAAACGGCAGGGCGTGGGTCCAGCCGAGGTTCAGTGTGTGGCTCATCGTCGTCACCTTTCAATCGGGGTTCGCGGCGACGGAGTGCCGCGCGGGATTTCAGAGTGCGACGACGACGGCGCCGGATCGCGAGTAGACGGGTACTCGAAAACCGACCAGCGCCGCGCGCTTACCCGCGTAGTTGTTGGCCGACTGCCGGAAAAGCTCCCCGCTGCCGGGGCCGCTAGTCCTGCGTATTGACGATGACGCCGACGGCGCCGGAGCCGACATGCACCGCCAGCACCGGCCCCATGTCGGTCACGACAAGTGAATCGACCTGGGGCAGGCGGGAAGTCAGTGCGGCGCCGATCTGCGCGGCGTCGTCGTGGTTGTCGACGTGGTGTACGGCGATCGCTGCGGGCCGCTCACCGACCAGCGCGACCACCCGTTCGATCATCGCGGCATGAGCCTTGGCCACGGTTCGGATTCGCTGATCGAGCACCAGCCGGCCGTCGATGTCCAACTGCAGCAACGGCTTCAGCGACAATGCGGTGCCGAGCCAGGACGCGGCGGTGCCGATGCGGCCACTACGCCGCAGGTTGTCCAAACGGTGGACGACGATGAACCCGTGCTGCCGCCCGGATTCCGCACGCGCCAGCGCCTCAACGGCATCCAGATCCGCGCCGGCCGCTGCAGCGCGGGCTGCAGCCAGCGCGACGAAGCCGACCCCCATCGCCGCCGATCGCGAATTGACCACGCGCACAGACGAACCCAGCTCACGGCCCACGGCCGCGGCGGAACTGAACGTGCTCGACAGACCGGCCGACAGATGCACCGCCACGACGCCGTCGCCGCCGCTGTCGGCCAGCGCCTGCTTGTAGACGTCGGTCAGATCCGCGGGCGCCGCGCCCGAGGTGGACACATGCGACCGGTCCTGGATGTCCTGCGGAATCGGGTCGATCCCGTCCTGGTAGTCGGTGCCGTCCTGCAGCACATGCAGCGGCACGACCCGGATGTCCCAGCGCTTCAACTCATCTGGGTCAAGCCGAGCCGACGAGTCGGTGACCACCACCACTGCCATGGCTAGTCGTCGGTCCGCTGCGACACCACACCGGCCTCGGCCAGCCCCTTGAGCATCAGTTCGGCGACGGCACGGTGCGCCTCGAAGTTCCAGTGGATACCGTCCGGGTTGGCGCGGCCCGACATCACCTCGTCACCGACGGCGGCCTTGAGGTCGACGACCGGAATCTGCTTCCCCTCAGCCCAATCGGTGATCGCCGCGACGGTGGCGTCGCGCCAGCGGTGCGAGCTGCCGTAGGTCTCCGCGATGTGCACCGACGGGATGGTGGCGACGAACGGAATGCCCGGGCGGTTGAAATCGATTGCCCCGCGGGTCTCTTCGAGATATTCGACCGTCAGGTGCGCCGGCAGCGCGGGCCGCGCGATCGGTGACAGCCGCGGCTGCAGCCAGCCGTAACCGTCGCGCACGATGCGGCGCAGCCACGGCGGCCGCACGTAGCGGATCAGTTCCCGCAGTGCCGTCGGCAACGGCGACGGCAGCGAGTCCATGCCGCACGTCGCGAAGATCACCGCGCCGGCCTTCGGCAACGCCGCCCACGACCGCGGATCCTGCGTCGCGGCCCACCACACGTCGCGGCAGGTCCAGCCGATGCGGCCGATCAGCTCGAGGTCCCAACCGAGTTGGGACGCAACGATGTTGGGCCAGATGCGTGGATCGTCGGACGGCAGCCCGCCGGTCGGCCCGTAGTAGGACAGCGAGTCGCAGAAGACGAGAAGGACAGGCTTCTGCGAGGCAGTCGGCGTGTCAGAGGACATCGTTGGCCACCTGAGCCGAGGCGTTCCACACATCCAGGCGCCACTTCACCGGATCGTCGTCGGCCAGTCCGGCACTGTGCCCCGACAGCTGCACCCAGCTGGCGTTGCCCATGCCGCCGAGGATCGGCCAGTTGTCGACCGGCAGCTCCAGCAGGGCCGCGGTCAGCGCGGCGATCAGCCCGCCGTGCGCGACGAGCACCACGGGGCGGTCGACCTCGTCGACACCCCATTCGGGCAGATTGCGCAGCTGCTCCTGCACCACCGGAAGGGCGCGGTTCGCCACGTCCACCCGGCTCTCGCCGTTGTGCGGCGCCCAGCGGGCATCGTCACGCCAGGCCAGCCGCGCACCGGGCGCAATGTCGTCGACCTCGTGATGGGTCAGGCCCTGCCAGTCCCCGAGGTGTGTCTCGCGTAGCCGCTCATCGATCGACACCGGCATCCCGGCCTGCTCCCCCAGCGTCGTCGCGGTGTCGAGGGCGCGGCGCAGATCGGAGGACACGATCACCAGGGGCTGACGCTTGGCCAGCACCTCGGCCGCCGCCACCGCCTGCGCCCGGCCCAGATCACTGAGGTCGGTGTCGAGCTGGCCCTGCATCCGGCTCGTGGCGTTGTACTCCGTCTGACCGTGACGCAGCAGCAGGAGGCGGCGGTTCCTCACTCTCGGCCCTCGGCGGACTCGTCGGATGCGTCGTCTCCGTCGGGGTTGACCGGCAGCTCACCGTCGAGGTCGACCTCGACGGCCGGACAGTCCCGCCACAGCCGGTCGAGCGCGTAGTACTCGCGCTCCTCCTGGTGCTGGATGTGCACCACGATGTCGACGTAGTCGAGCAGCACCCAGCGGCCCTCGCGGGCACCCTCGCGACGGGCCGGCTTGTGGCCCGCCCAGCGCATCTTCTCCTCGACCTCGTCGACGATGGCGTTGACCTGGCGGTCGTTGGACGCGGAAGCGATGACGAAGTAGTCGGTGATGACCAACTGATCCGAGACGTCGATGACGCTGATGTTCTCGCCCAGCTTGGCGGACGCCGCGCGGGCGGCGACCGTCGCCATGCTCAGGGCTTCGGGGGTGGCGGTCATGAACTCTCCTGCTTGTTCGTGGCTTGATAGAGGCCACGTTTGGACACGTATTGGACGACGCCGTCGGGCACCAGGTACCAGATGGGCCGGTTGGCCTGGGCGCGGCGACGGCAGTCGCTCGACGAGATGGCCAGCGCAGGCACCTCGACCAGGGTCAGGGCGTCGAGCGGCAGTTCTTTCTGTGCCGCCTCGATGTGTTTCCCGTCCAGCTCGTAGCCGGGCCGGCTGACCCCGATGAACCGGGCCGTGGAGAACAGTTCCTCCCAGTTCTGCCACGACAGGATCGAGGCCAGCGCGTCGGCGCCGGTGATGAAGAACAGGTCGGTGTCCGGGTTCTGCCGGGCCAGGTCGCGCAGAGTGTCCTTGGTGTAGGTCGGGCCGCCGCGGTCGATGTCGACCCGGCTCACGGAGAACCGCGGGTTGGCGGCCGTCGCGATGACCGTCATCAGGTACCGGTCCTCGGCGGCGGTGACGTGCCGATCGCGCTTCTGCCAGGGCTGCCCGGTCGGCACGAAGATCACTTCGTCGAGTTCGAACAGGTCGGCCACCTCGCTGGCCGCGACGAGGTGTCCATGGTGGATGGGGTCGAACGTCCCACCCATCACGCCCAGCCTGCGTCGAGTCACGATTGGCCAGCTTACTGGAGCCCCTGATACCCGCGAACGTGCGTGTTTGCGGGAATCAGACGGGCAGCAGGTTGTCGATCACCGACGCGAGCTGCTTCGCGGACCGGCATTCGTGCATGGTGATGACGTCCTGGTACTTGGCCGTCGCCGAGTCGCCGCTGCCCCACAGGTGCTTGGGCTCGGGGTTGAGCCAGTGCGCGTGCCGGCTGGCGTTCACCATGTGTGCCAGCAGGTCGGCCTGCGGGTTGCGGTAGTTGTTGCGGCCGTCGCCGAGCACCAGCAGGGCCGTGCGGGGCGAGAGCGCATTGGGCCACTTGTCCATGAACGAGACGAACGCGTGGCCGTAGTCCGAGTGCCCGTCCCGCGTGTAGACGGCGGCCTCGCGGGTGATCTTCTGCACCGCGACGGCCAGGTCGGCGTCGGGGCCGAACAGCTCGGTGACTTCGTCGGTGGTGTCGATGAAGGCGAAGACCCGCACCCGCGAGAACTGCTGACGCAGGGCATGCACCAGCATCAGCGTGAAGTGGCTGAAGCCCGCGACGGAGCCGGACACGTCGCACAGCACCACCAGCTCGGGACGGGCCGGGTGCGGTTTCTTGAGGACGACCTCGATGGGCACGCCGCCGGTCGACATCGACTTGCGCAGTGTCTTGCGCAGGTCGATCTGGCCGGCATGGGAACGACGCCGACGCGCCGCGAGCCGGGTGGCCAGCGTACGGGCCAGCGGCGCAACGACATTACGCATCTGCCGCAGCTGATCGCCTGACGCCCTGAGGAATTCGACGTTCTCGGCCAGCTGCGGAATACCGTAGGTCTGCACGTGGTCGCGGCCGATCTGCTCGGCGGTGCGCCGCTTGGTCTCCGACTCGACCATGTGCCGCAGCTGCGAAATACGCTTGGCGGCAATCGCTTTGGCGATCTGCTCCTGCGTGGGCGTGGGCTCGTCGCCGTACGGCGCCAGCAGTCCGGCCAGCAGCTTGCCTTCGAGCTGGTCCAGCCCCATGGCCTTGAGCGCCTGATACGACGAGTACGACGGGCCGCGACTCGAGTTGTACTTGCCGTAGGCGTCGACGATCTGCGCGATCATCGCCATCAGGCGGTCGTCAAGGTTCGCCATGTCCGCGTCGGACAGCAGGTCGATCAGCGCCGCGCGCATGCCCTCGACGTCCTCGGGCGGGATCCGGTCGGGCCGGTTCTCCGGATCCTCGTCGTCGTCGAGTTCCAAGACCGCCCGATCCCCCATGGCCGCGGGGAACCACAGGTCGAACAGCGCGTTGTACGTCTCGCGGTGGTCGGGCCGGCGCAGCACCGCACACGCCAGACCCTCGCGCAGCACCATGCGGTCACCCAGTCCCAGGGTGGCCATCACCCGGCCGGCGTCGACGGTCTCCGACGGCCCGACGTTGATGCCCACCTTGCGCAGGGCCTCCACGAACCCCACGAGGTGGCCCGGAATGCCATGCGGGGCAAGCGGTTGCGCGGGCGTGCGGGCGACGGCCATGCGGACTCCCCTAGTTCAGCTTCAACTCGCCGATGGCGCGCTGCTGATCTGACTGGTGTTTGAGCACCACACCCAGCGTCGCGGCGATCATCTCGTCATCGATGGTGTCCATGCCCAACGCCAGCACCGTCCGGCCCCAGTCGATGGTCTCGGCGACCGACGGCAGCTTCTTGAGCTGCATGCCGCGCAGCACACCGATGATCCGGACCAGCTCGTCGGCGATCTTCTCCGGCAGCTCGGGCACCCGGGACAGCAGGATGCGCCGTTCCAGATCGGGGTCAGGGAAGTCGATGTGCAGGAACAGGCAGCGACGCTTGAGCGCCTCGGACAGTTCACGGGTGGCGTTCGACGTCAGCACGACCAGCGGTGTCTGCTGCGCCGTGATGGTGCCGAGTTCGGGCACGGTGACGGCGAAGTCGGACAGGATCTCCAGCAGCAGGCCTTCGATCTCGATGTCGGCCTTGTCGGTCTCGTCGATCAGCAGCACGGTGGGCTCGGTGCGGCGGATGGCCGTCAGCAGCGGCCGGCTCAGCAGGAACTCCTCGCTGAACACGTCCATCTTGGTCTGGTCCCAGTCACCAGACTGCTGACCCGATTGGATGCGCAAGATCTGCTTGGCGTGGTTCCACTCGTACAGCGCGCGGGCCTCGTCGACGCCCTCGTAGCACTGCAGCCGCACCAGCTCCGACCCCGTGCACTGGGCGATGGCCCGGGCCAGTTCGGTCTTGCCGACACCCGCCGGTCCTTCGATCAGCAGCGGCTTGCCCAGCCGGTCCGCCAGGAAAACCGCTGTGGCCGTTGCGGTGTCGGGCAGGTATCCGGTTTCGGTGAGTCGCTTGGCGACGTCATCGATGGCGGCATTTTCGCCGAACAGCGGCACCGAACGAGCGGGTGTACTCAAGTTCTTCTCCTCTTACACGGGCCGGGTCTGGCCGTCGCCCCACACGATCCATTTGGTGGAGGTCAGTTCCGGCAGCCCCATCGGACCGCGCGCGTGCAGCTTCTGGGTCGAGATGCCGATCTCGGCGCCGAAGCCGAACTGCTCACCGTCGGTGAAGGCCGTCGACGCGTTGACCATCACGGCGGCAGCGTCCACCTGCTCGGAGAACCGCTGGGCCGCAGCAAGATTGGTCGTGACGATCGCCTCGGTGTGCCCGGTGCCGTACTCGTTGACATGCGCGATGGCGCCGTCGACACCGTCCACCACGGCCACCGCCATGTCCAGCGACAGGAACTCGGCGCGCAGCTCGTCTTCGCTCGGGTCCAGATGCACCGTCACCCCGGCGTCCTGCAGCGCGGTCACCAGCCGCGGCAGCGCGGTGTCGGCGATGGCCCGGTCCACCAGGAGGGTCTCGGCCGAGTTGCACACGCTGGGACGGCGGGTCTTGGAGTTCAGCAGGATGCTCTCGGCCATGTCGAGATCGGCGGCCTCGTGAACGTAGACGTGGCAGTTGCCGACACCGGTCTCGATGGTCGGCACGGTGGCGTCGCGCACCACGGCGTCGATCAGGCCGGCGCCGCCGCGCGGGATCACGACGTCGACCAGCCCGCGAGCCTGGATCAGGTGGGTGACGCTGGCGCGGTCCTCGCTGGGCAGCAGCTGCACCGCGTCCTCGGGCAGGCCCTCGGCGGCCAGCGCCGCCCGCAGTGCGGTGACCAGAGCCGCGTTCGACCGGGCTGCCGACGAGCTGCCGCGCAGCAGCGCCGCGTTGCCGGACTTCAGCGCCAGCCCGAAGGCGTCGACCGTCACATTGGGCCGGCTCTCGTAGACCATGCCGACCACGCCGAGCGGCACCCGCTGCTGACGAATCTGCAGACCATTGGGCAGCGTGCTGCCGCGCAGCACCTGACCCACGGGGTCCGGCAGCCCGGCGACCTGCCGCAATCCGGCGGCGATGCCGTCGAGGCGCTGGGGGTTCAGGGCCAGGCGGTCGATCATCGCCTCGGCGGTGCCGGCGGCGCGTGCGGCGTCGATGTCCTCGGCGTTGGCGGCGAGCACCAGGTCCGCGGCGGCGAGCACGGCATCGGCCGCGGCGTGCAGCGCGCGGTTCTTGGCTTCGGTGGTCAGCGTGGCCAGCACGCGCGACGCGACGCGGGCCCGCCGGGCGGCGTCATGCACCTGCTGACGCAGATCGGTGTCCGTAGCTGCGTGCACACTCATTAACCCAGGGTAACGAGGTATCGGCGGTCCGGGCCGGTCGGGGCTACGGTGGCCCGGTGACTCGCATCACTGTCGTGGGCAGCGTGAACATGGACCTGGTCTTCGATTTGGCCGACCTGCCGGGACCGGGGCAGACGGTGCTGGCGTCGTCATTGCATTCGGAGCCCGGCGGCAAGGGCGGCAATCAGGCCGTCGCGGCGGCCCGGGCGGGTGCCGATGTCCAGCTCGTCGCCGCGCTCGGAGCCGACGCCACGGGCGGCGCGCTGCGAAAGCACTTGCAGGACAACGGCGTCGGTCTGGTCGCGACCGTCAGCCTGCCGGTCCCGAGTGGTACCGCGGCGATCATGGTCGGCCACAACGCCGAAAACATGATCGTGGTGGCGCCGGGCGCCAACGGACACCTGACCCTGGACTCCGCACACGTTCGCGCGGTGGTCGCCGATTGCGACGTGCTGTTGCTGCAGCTGGAGATCCCGCCGGCCACCGCGCTGGCGGCGGCGCGGCTGGCGAAGGACGCCGGCGCGACGGTCGTGCTGAACGCCTCTCCTGCCGGCACCGATCCGGAGGTGCTCGCCGCGCTGGCCGCCGTCACCGACGTTGTGATCGTCAACGAAACCGAAGCCGCCCAATGGCATTGGCCCGTCCCACACCTGGTGATCACGCGGGGCGCCGACGGCGCGGAGCACCGCACGGCGGACGGTGAGACACAGGTCCCGGCGCCCCGGGTCGAAGCCGTCGACACCACCGGCGCGGGTGATGTCTTCGCCGGCGTTCTGGCTGCGGGTTGGACCGCGGACCCCGCGCATGCCCTCCGGCGGGCCGTCACAGCCGGCGCGCTCGCCACCCTGACACCCGGTGCCGGCGATTGCGCACCGCGAGACGAGGTCATCGAGGACGCGCTGGAAGACGACGCGTCAAACTGACGCGCAGATATACGCCACTTGGCGGATGATCTGCCGGCCGCGACGCCGGATAGTCGACGCATGACCATTGCCAGCGGTATTCCGAGCGTCTTCGACGTCACGCTTCCGGCGATCGACTATTCGGGCGCGCAAAGCCCCGACGAAGCGCAGGCGATCCTCGCGCCGGCGCGGGCGCAGTCGCCGATCGCGATGGGGCCGCACGGGCAGGAGGTGCTGACCTACGACCTCGCGCACGAAGTGCTGCGCGATCCGCGATTCCGGATACCCCAGGGCATGTTCCTCGTGGCGCAGGGCATCACGTCGGGCCCGGTGTGGGACCGCGTCAGCGCATCGATCATCAGCATCGACGGTCCCGAACACACCCGCCTGCGCCGACTGATCGCGACGGCCTTCAGCCGCCGCGCCATCGAACGCCTGCGCACCACGGTCGTCGACGTCGTCAGCGATCTGATCGACCGCCAGGTGGCCCGCGGGCACTGCGACGTGGTGACCGATATCGCGCGCCAGTACCCGACCCCGGTCATCTGTGCGCTGCTCGGCGCCCCCGCCGAGGACTGGGCACAATTGTCGGCCTGGGTGGACGATTTCATGCAGGCCTTCGACTGGCACGTCGCCGAACACGAGACCGCGATCCTGACCGCGTGGGACGCGCTTGATGACTACATCGACGACATGGTTGCCCGTCGGCGCGACAATCTCACCGACGATCTGATCTCGGATCTCATCCGCGCCGAGGAGGACGGTGACCGGCTCAGTGCCGACGAACTGCGCATGCTGTCCACCGGCCTGCTGGCGGCCGGCACCGACACCACCCGCAACCAGGTGGCCGCTTCGGTACAGGTCCTGTGTGAGCACCCGGACCAGTGGGCGCTCCTGGGGGCGCACCCGGATATGGCCGACCGTGCCGTCGAAGAGACCATGCGGCACTCCCCCATCGTGATCAGCTCGCTGCGGATGGCCCGCGAGGATGTCGAACTCGCCGGAATGCTGTTTCCCGCAGGAACTTTCCTGCAGGTGAACACCGGCGCGGCCAACCGCGACCCCGCCGTGTACGACGATCCCGACCGCCTCGACATCACCCGCGCGGGCGCCCCGGCGATGCAGACCTTCGGCGCCGGGATGCACTACTGCCTCGGCGTGCACCTGGCCAAGATGGAGCTGGCCGAAGCGCTCGCCCTCATGACCCAGCGCATGCCCAACGCCCGCGTGACCGGGCCGGTGCCGTGGAAACCGTTGGTGGGCCTGAGCGGACCGCTCACCCTGCCCATCGCCTTCGACCCCGTCGATCAGTCATGGCGGGCGGCTTCCTGAGCGAGCTGTCTGCGCGCGCCGAGTGAGGGTGCCACCGCCCAAAACCACACAGACGTTGCGATTCAGCAAATACTGCGGGTTTGCCGTGGGTGGTCCTAGAATCTGACGTTCAAATGGACGGTCACAAGGGAATCGCGGTGTCACGGCGATTCTTCGTGCTCACGGTCGCCATCGCCGTCTTCTATGTACCGCTGGCACTCAATTACACCTGGCCACTTTTCGCCCCTGGCTTGGCGCGCTGGCAGGACGCCGTCAACACCGTCATCAACGGTGATCACTACGCGATCGGTGACGGGTCCGTCGAGTCGGTACGCCACGGCGCCTACGCCGAGCATCGCGTGGTTCTCATGGTGCACACCACGTTGGCCGGACTTGCCTTGACTCTGGGGCTGTTTCAGTTCTCGTCGCGGCTGCGCAACCGCCGGCCGGCGGTGCATCGCTGGATCGGCCGCAGCTATCTGGCACTGATGTCCATCAGCATGCTGACCGCGTTGGTGTTCCTGTACGTCACGCCGCCGGCCCAGCACTTCATCGGCCCGGCATTCGAAACCCAGTTGCGCGCCTTGGCAATCGGCACCCTCGGCAGCGCGTGGTACGCGGTCTACGCGATCCGCCGCCGCGACGTGATCACGCACCGGGCCTGGATGACCTACGGCATCGCCCTGATGATGACGGCGCCGTTGCTGCGCGTGATCTGGATCGGGATTCAGCCGCTGATCCCCCAACACGATCTGCTGACCAACATCGGCGTGGGCTCCATCGTCCTCGGCGTCGTCGCGCCCGGCAGCGCGGTGTTCGCGTTCATGCTGACGCAACGATCGTCACCCGACACCCAAATCGGTTCGGCTCCAAGGTGTTCGGCTCCAAGGTGGACGTACGGCGCTGCCGTGGGATTGGCGATTGCCGGCTCACTCGCCTACGCCGGCCTCGTGGTGCGACTGCCGGCGCCGATACCGCACGGCCTCGCGCTCTTTCATCTCGTACCGGCCTGGATCAGCATCGCAATCGCCGCACGTGGGGTGTTCCGTGCCCGCGCCGCGGGAGATGTGGCGCGCGAACGGCAGTGGCGCTGGCTGTTGTGGGGCTTCGCCGCGGCCCCGACGGCGGCCGCCTTGTACGCGCAGATCGTGCCGCCGGCCTTCACGACGGCCGACGCCGTTCTCGCCGGCGGCATGGACGGCCCGGTCATCCCGATCACCGTCGCCTTCGCGCTGGTGGTGCGTGCGGCCGCGCGGTCTCAGCGTCGGACCGACGACGACCTTGATGAGCCGAACGTGCTCGCCGCCGCGTGAGCGCGGCGGCAAGTTATCCACAGAACGCGATTCATCCACAATCTGCGCCTGCCACGTAGTTTGAAGCGGTCGAGATCGCTAAAATCGAACATATGTACGAGGAACTGGTGATCGAAACCAGGGAAGCCGACGACGCTTCCCTGGTCGACACGATGACCAGCGCAATACGGGCCGAAGCCCAGAGTGCCGCCCGCCGGCTGGCTGCCATCGCCGAACTCACCCACCGCCGCTGCATCGACCACGAGGACCGCGACCTGTGGGCGTGCGACGGCTGGGACGCCGCGGCGTGCGAGATCGGCGCGGCCCTGACGATCAATCGCTGGCAAGCCGCCAGTCAGATGCACCTCGCGCTCGCACTGCGTGACCGGCTCCCACACGTCGGCGCCCTGCTGGCGCGCGGGGACCTATCACTTCCGTTGGTCACCCTGATCTGCTGGCACACCGAGTTCGTGCAAGACCCCGCAGCGCTCGCCCTCATCGACACCGCCATGGCCGGCAGCGCGCGCGAATGGGGACCGTTGTCGAAGGCCGACACGATCCGGCAGATCGACAGCTGGATCGAGAAGTTCGACCCGGCCGCGGTGCGTCGTAGCCGTAACGCCGTCCGCGGTCGCGATGTCGAGTTCGGCAAGCCGGGTGACCCCGCAGGCGTCACGTCTGTCTGGGGTCTGTTACTGACCACCGACGCCGAACTGCTCAAGCGCACCCTCACCGCCATGGCCTACGAGGTCTGCGACGACGATCCCCGCAGCCTCGCCCAGCGCCGCGCCGACGCGTTGGGCATCCTGGCCGTCCGTGGCGATCGGCTGCCCTGTCACTGCGGCAAACCCGACTGCCCGGCAGCCGGAGCCGATCCGCGCGCCGCAGCCGTCGTCATAAATGTCTTGACTGGCGCTGCGCCACAACCGATCAGCGATCCTCTGCTCGATGCGCCGGAGGCCGCACCGCCGGTGACGGCAAACACTCCGGTCGCCGAGGCACTCGCGCCTCTGCCTGAGCCCGAGCCTGTCGTCGACCAGAGCGTGGTCGGCTATCTGTCCGGCGGGCCGGTGATACCCGCGGTGGTCATGGCAGACCTGGCCGCCCGGGGTGCGAGCGTGAAAATGGTTACCACGCCGCAGGTTCCGGCCGACGGGCAACCGCGGTACCGGCCGTCGACCGCGCTCGACCGCTACGTGCGGATGCGGGACATCACCTGCATGCACCCCGGCTGCGACCGCCCCGCCGTGGACGCCGACCTCGACCACACCATCCCCTGGCCGGCCGGAGCCACGCATCCCGGCAATCTCAGCCCGAAGTGCCGCAAGCACCACCTGGTCAAAACGTTCTACAGCGGCGCAACCGGATGGCACACCCGGCAGAACCCGGACGGCACCATCGTGTGGACCGCACCCACCGGGCATACATACACGACCGTGCCCGGTAGCCGAATCCTGTTTCCCGACAGGCACTTCCCTACCACAGCGCCGCCACCATCGGCAGCGCCGCCACCATCGGCTACGGCGACCACCAGCGATCAACCCGGTCGCGACCTCATGATGCCCACCCGCCGGCGCACCCGCATCGACGACCGCGCTCGACGTACCCGGCACGAGCGCAAACTCAATTGGGCCGAGCTCTTGGCGTCGGAGTCGACCGCCGAAGCCAAACTCCAACTCGCCCAACAACTCATCGACGGCGACAGCTCGCCACCGTTCTGAAGCCGGTGCGGCTACACGGCCACCGAGGACACGTTGATGACCCCGGCCGACGTGAAGCTCTGGTACGGCGTGGTCGAGGCGAGTTGATCGGGGTGCCGTGGAAACTCGGGTCGGTCGGCATCACGTCGGATGTGTAGAACTGCCCATCCTGGTCGACCCATTGGAAGCGGTCCAGTCAGTTGAGGTCTCGCTCGTCAGGAGCTGGTTCTGGATGGGGCTCGCCGGATCGAGCGTGATGAGGTCGTCGACCGTGCCGTGGATGATCAGGGTAGGTTTTCTGCTGCGGGGTCAGGAACGCCGGCCCGTTCAGGCCTCCGGCACGTTACGGTCGATCTCGTCGAGCCAGATGCGCGCCGACATGTCCGACGGCGCCCGCCAGTCCCCGCGCGGGGACAGCGCGCCACCGGCCGACACCTTCGGGCCGTTGGGCAACGCCGACCGCTTGAACTGGCTGAACGAGTAGAACCGCTGGACGAAGACTTTCAGCCAGTGCCGGATGTCGGCCAGGGAGTACGCCACGTGCTCGTCGTCGGGGAAGCCGGCCGGCCAGTCACCGGCATCGACATCGCGCCAGGCATGCCAGGACAGGAACGCGATCTTCGATGGCCGGAAGCCGTACCGCAACACCTGGAACAGCGAAAAGTCCTGCAGCGCATACGGTCCCACCTTGGCCTGGCTGCTCTGCACTGCCTGACCATCGGTCGCCGGAACCAGTTCCGGGGTGATCTCGGTGTCCAGCACCGACTGCAACACGTCGTTGACGTCGGCATTGAACTGACCCGAGGAGATCACCCACCGGATCAGATGCTGGATCAGGGTTTTCGGCACCCCGCCGTTGACGTTGTAGTGCGACATCTGGTCGCCGACGCCATAGGTGGACCACCCCAGGCCGAGCTCGGACAGGTCGCCGGTACCCAGCACGATGCCGCCACGCTGGTTGGCCAACCGGAACAGGAAGTCGGTGCGCAGACCGGCCTGCACGTTCTCGAACGTGACGTCGTATACGGCCTCGCCGCGGGCGAACGGGTGCCCCATCTCGGCCAGCATCAGCCGCGCGGTGTCTCGAATGTCCAACTCGGAGAACGTGACTCCGAGCGCCTTGGCCAGCGCGGTCGCGTTGTTCTTGGTGTGGTCGCCGGTCGCGAAACCCGGCATGGTGAAGGCCAGGATGTCGCTGCGCGGCCGGCCCTCACGGTCCATCGCCTTGGCCGCAACGATCAGCGCATGCGTGGAATCCAGCCCGCCGGACACCCCGATCACCACCGTGGGGAAGTTCAGCGCCCGCAGCCGCTGTTCCAGACCGGACACCTGGATGTTGTACGCCTCGTAGCAATCCTGTTGCAGCCGAGCCGGATCCGCGGGCACGAACGGGAACCGCTCGACCTCGCGCAGCAGACCGATATCGCCGGCCGGCGGCGCCAGCGTGAATCCGATCCGGCGGAAGCCCGACGTCCGGTCTGCGAAGGTGCGCCGGTTGTCGTCGAATGTGCCCATCCGCAGCCGCTCTGAGGCCAGCAACTCGGTGTCGACGTCGGCGACCGAGCGTCGCTCCCCGCGCGGAAACCGCTCGGATTCGGCCAGCAGCACACCGTTTTCGTAGATCATGGTCTGGCCGTCCCACGCCAGATCCGTCGTGGACTCGCCCTCTCCCGCGGCCGCGTAGACGTACGCCGCCAGGCATCGCGACGACGCCGACCGGGCCAGCAGCTTGCGGTCGTCGGCCCGGCCGATGGTGATCGGGCTGCCCGACAGGTTGGCCAGCACCGTCGCACCGGCCAGCGCGGCCGTCGCGCTCGGCGGCACCGGCACCCACATGTCCTCGCAGATCTCCACATGCAGCACGAAATTCGGCAGATCGGCGGCGGCGAACAACAGGTCGGGGCCGAACGGCACGTCGACCCCGTTCAGCCGGATGGTCCCCTCGACATCATCACCGGCCGCGATCTGACGGGATTCGTAGAACTCGCGGTAGGTCGGCAGGTACGACTTGGGCACCACGCCCAGGATCGCGCCGCGGTGGATGACCACCGCGGTGTTGTAGATCCGGTGCCGGTACCGCAGCGGCGCACCGACCACCAGCACCGGCAGTAGCTCGGCGGACGCCTCGACGATGGTCGCCAGCGCCTCGGTCGTCGACTCCAGCAGCGTGTCCGACAGCAGGATGTCCTCGATCGAGTACCCCGACAGGGTCAGTTCGGGGAACACCGCCAGCGCGACGGCGTCGTCATGGCACTCCCGGGCCAGGCGCAGCACCGACTCGGCGTTGGCCGCCGGGTCCGCGAGCGCGGTGTGGTGCGTGCATGCAGCCACGCGGACGAATCCGTGCCGGTAGGCGGAGTAGAAGTCCACGTCTCGATTGTTGCACCGACCCGTGGTGCAACTCCGTGGACGGCCTACCCTCGATGAGGTGCAGGCTCCTGAACTGGTCAATCTTCTGGCCGACCGGCGGCTCGCCGTGCTGACCGGCGCCGGCATCTCCACCGATTCGGGTATTCCGGACTATCGCGGGCCGGACTCGCCGCCGAGCAATCCGATGACCATCCAGCAGTTCCTGTCCGGTCCGGCATTCCGGCAGCGGTACTGGGCCCGCAACCACATCGGGTGGCGGCACATGGCTGCCCGCCGGCCCAACGCCGGCCACCGCGCCGTGGCCGCCCTGGAACGGGCCGGGCTGGTGACGGGCGTCATCACCCAGAACGTCGACCTGCTGCACACCAAGGCCGGTTCCCAGACGGTGGTGAACCTGCACGGCACGTACGCGCAGGTCGTCTGCCTGAGCTGCGGCCACACCATGACCCGCGCCGCGCTGGCCGTCGAGCTGGAACGGCTCAATCCCGGGTTCACCGAACGCGCCGAAGTCGGCAGTATCGGCGTCGCGCCCGACGCCGACGCGACGGTCGAGGACACCGCGACATTCCGGTACCTCGACTGTCCGCGCTGTGGCGGCATCCTCAAGCCCGACATCGTGTACTTCGGCGACAGCGTGCCCAAAGACCGGGTGCAACAGGCGTACGGCCTGGTCGACGACGCCGACGCGCTGGTGGTCGCGGGCTCGTCGCTGACGGTGTACTCGGGCTACCGGTTCGTCCGGCACGCCGCGGCGGCCGGCAAACCCGTCGCGATCATCAACCGCGGGCCCACCCGGGGCGACGACCTGGCCACGGTCAAGATCGACAGTGGCTGTTCGGAAATCCTCGCCCTGCTGGCCAGTGAACTGCCGGCTCAGAACCTGTCCGGGTGCCAGTAGACGTCCTCGGGTGTGCCGGACAACGCGTTGTCCACGGCCTCGCGGCCCTGCATGTAGCCGTAATCCTGATTCGACGACTCGTAGCGCCAGCCACCGAAGCGGCCCCGGCTGTGGATGCCGTGCGCGCGCAGCCGCTCGTCGACGGTCCGCACGATGTCGTCACGGCCCAGGGTCGGCACCGGATAGCCCATCGGCACTTCCCGCACGAACCGGCTCACCACGTACGCCGACTCGGCCCCCAGCGCCCGCAGTGACTCCTCGGTGCGCCGCACCGCGTCGTCGGCGGTCAGTGTTTGCCCGGGCAGCAGCGGGACCTCGCACAGCACGTTCCAGCGGCCGTCGCCGGCGTTGGCTGGGTCGTAGTTGTTGAGCATCGTGGCCCGGTACCACGGCACGCCCAGGTCGGGGCAGTACAGCCAGGTCTTGTCGGCCAGCGCCTCCGGCGCCGCACCGCGGTACCCCAATCCGACCGCGTAGATGCGACTGGCGCACAAGCTGTTTCGCTCGGCCGTCCCTTCGGCGCCGGCGCCACCGAGCCAGCCCCAGGCCGTCGTCAACGGCGCCGAGCTGACACAGTGGTCGTACCCGACGGTCGAGCCGTCGTCCAGGGTGGCGACCCGCCGCACGACGTCGACGTCGACCACCCGGGTGCGCAGCCGCACCGTCCCGGGCTCCAGCAGCTGATCGTGCACGCCCTGCCACAGCGCACCGGTGCCGCCGATCGGATAGGGAAAACTGCCCGCGGCTGCCGGCGCCGAACCGGCCAAACCGAGGCGCGGCACGTTCGGCGCGGCGCTGCCGCTGCGCAACGACGTCCATTCGTGGTCGATGTCCTCGAGTGGGGCCGTCCACATCTTGTAGTTGTAGGGGCCGAAAAACTCGTCAAAAAGTTTGCCACCGAAATTGTTCCGGTAATAGTCGGCGAGGTTGTGCAGCGGGGCATCCGGGTACAGGTCGGTCGGCATCTCGGCGAGTTGCTGCTGGATGGGTGTGGGCACCAGACTCTGCGGCCCGCTGCCCTCGAGCCACACCCAGCCGTTACGGGCGACGTCGTTCATCTTCACGCCCGAGGCGTCGACCGCGCGGTCGAACTCCGCGAAGTGACTGTGCAGCACGTGGCCGCCAAGATCCCAGGTGAAGCCGTGTTCGTCGCGGACCGACGTGGCCATGCCGCCGACCTGATCGCCGGCATCCACCACCAGATGGTCGACCCCGAGTTCGGTCAGCCGGACGGCAGCGCCCAACCCCGTCGGGCCGGCGCCGACAATGAGAAAGGTCGGCACAGGGTCAGAAATCGACGACCAGTCGGGCCGGTTCGAAGCCCTCGGCGAATGCCCGGCGGCACAGGAAGCCGTAGTGCTCAGCGGAACTGCGCACCCACGAGGCACTGACCTTCTCGCTGGCCTCGGCCTGCGACACGTGCGACATCAGGGCTTCGATCTTCTTGTCCAGCGAGTCGGAGATGTCGACGAACGCCGTCGGATTGAAACCGATGGCCGACGGTCCGCCGTACGTCATGATCGACGACACCCAGCGCGCGGCACCGAGAGTACACCGCGAGACCACCCGGTGATCCTGGTGACTGTCGTTGGCCGTGTGGGTGTAAACGATTGTGGCAGAAGACTTTTCGATGGCGTCTTCGATCAGGTGGACGAGCTCGAACTCCTGCAGCGAAACGCGGCAGTCGCCGAAGCCCTGACCCCACAGCAGTTCGTGGACGCCGAGCACCTCCACCGCGCGGAGCTGTTCACGCACCCGCTCCTGCGAGTCGCCGGGCCCCTCCTCGCCGCGGGTCACCACCAACATCGTGACCCGGTCGCCGGCCGCGACATGCTTTGCCAGCGCACCCCCGCAGCCCAGTTCGATGTCATCGGGATGCGCGCCGACCGCCAGCACGGACTGTCTCGCCATCGCCCCCTCAATTCTGTTTGCTGCGTCAGGTGTCGAAGGCAGCATAACCCTAATTTAATGGGTAGGCCTTCTCCAGCAGGGAAAACACCGAACGAGGCGTCGATTCTAGCCAAATACACACGAAGTCGACGTCAAATTGCTACCAGATCATCGGCATGCACCGCGGGTCGGCGCAGCTCGACGGGCAGTTCGGGCGTGGACCGGCCGATGATGCCCGCGAGCTCGGAATCTTCGTAGGCCACGACGCCCCGCGCCACCGCGGTGCCGTCGGGACCGTGCAGCTCGACGACATCGCCGCCGTGGAAGCGCCCGGCAACCGCGGTGATCCCGGCGGGCAGCAACGATTTTCTTTGCCCGACGACGGCCCGCACCGCGCCGGCGTCCAGCGTCAGGGTCCCCGTCGTCTCGGCCGCGTAGCGCACCCAGAACCGCCGCGCCGACATGCGCTCGGGACGCGCCGCAAAGACCGTACCCACCGACGCGTCGGTCAGCGCGGCGGCAGCGTCGCTGGCGGCCGCCAGCAGGACCGGCACACCGGCATCGGCGGCCAGCAGCGCAGACGACAGCTTGGAGGCCATACCGCCCGTGCCCAGGTGACTGCCCCCGGTCGCCGATACGCCGTCGAGGTCACCCGACGCGGCGACCTCGGGAATGAAGCGCGCGTTGCCCTTGCGGGGGTCGCAGTCATACAGACCGTCGATGTCGCTCAGCAGGATCAGCGCGTCGGCCCCCACCAGCTGCGCCACCAGTGCCGACAGCCGGTCGTTGTCGCCGAACCGGATTTCGTTGGTGGCCACGGTGTCGTTCTCGTTGACGATCGCCACCGCGTGCAACGCCCGGAGCCGGTCCAGCGTGCGCTGCGCGTTGTTGTGCTGCGCGCGCTGGGCGATGTCGTGGGCGGTGAGCAGTACCTGCCCGACGGTCCGGTCATACCGGCCGAACGCCGCGCTCCACGAGTTGACCAGGGCCACCTGCCCCACGCTGGCCGCGGCCTGCTTGGTGGCCAGGTCCGTCGGGCGCCGGCTCAGACCGAGCGGCTCAATGCCCGCGGCGATGGCGCCGGACGACACGATCACGACGTCCGAACCGGCCTTCATCCGCTTCTCGATGGCGTCGGCCAGCGTAGCCAGCCGGCCGGCGTCGAACATGCCGTTGGGCGCGGTCAGGGCCGTGGTGCCGATCTTGACGACGACGCTGCGTGCGGTGCGCACGGCCTCGCGATGCGCCGAGACCGTGCCGGAGCCCTGCGTCACAGGTCTTCCTCGGCATCCTCCGCTGACCGACGGCGCTCCTTACGGGCCGCCTTGCGTTCCGCGGCCCCGACGCGATCGGTCTGTTCCAGGCGAATGTCGGTGCCGCGACCGGACATCTGCATGTCGACACCCGCGGGCGTCTGCGGCTCCCAGTCGAACGTGACGTCGCCGATGGTCACCGCGCAGCCCGCGCGGGCGCCCATCTTGAGCAGTTCGTCCTCGACGCCCAGGCGCGCCAGGCGGTCACCGAGATAGCCGACGGCCTCGTCGTTGTCGAAGGCCGTCTGGGCGATCCAGCGTTCCGGCCGGGTGCCGCGCACGATGAAGCCGCCCGAGCCGTCCGATTCGACGGTGAAGCCGGTCTCGTTGACCGCGACGGGCCGGATGATCGGCCGGCGCGGGGCCACGACCGGCTGCGCGGCACGGTATGCCGCGACGATGTCCCACAGGGCAAAGGTCAACGGGCGCAGACCATCTCGGCTCACGGTCGAGATTTCGTAGACGGGCCAGCCGTACTTGGCCGCCACCTCGTCCTTCACGAAGTCGGCGAGTTCGCGGGCGTCGGGCACATCGATCTTGTTGAGCAGCACCGCGCGGGGGCGCTCGGCCAGGTCACCCAGGGTCGAATCCCCTTGCAGCGTGGGCGTATACGCGGCCAGCTCGGCCTCGAGCGCCTCGATGTCGGAGATCGGGTCGCGGCCCGGTTCGAGGGTCGCGCAGTCGACCACATGCACCAGCACGGCGCAGCGCTCGATGTGCCGCAGGAAGTCCAGGCCCAGGCCGCGGCCTTCCGAAGCACCGGGGATGAGGCCCGGGACGTCGGCGACGGTGAAGGTGTTGTCGCCCGCCGACACCACTCCCAGGTTGGGCACGAGTGTGGTGAACGGGTAGTCCGCGATCTTCGGCTTGGCGGCCGAGATGGCCGACACCAGAGAGGATTTACCGGCCGACGGGAAACCGACCAGGCCCACATCGGCGACCGTCTTGAGTTCGAGGGTGAGATCCCGGATCTCGCCCTTCTCCCCCAGCAGCGCGAAACCGGGCGCCTTGCGGGCCCGCGAGGCCAGCGCGGCGTTGCCCAGCCCACCGCGGCCACCCGCGGCGGCCTCGAAGCGGGTACCGGCGCCCACCAGGTCGGCCAGCATGCGGCCCTGCTCATCGAGCACGACGGTGCCGTCGGGCACGTGGACCTCGAGATCGGCGCCCGCGGCGCCGTCGCGGTTGCTGCCGGCGCCGGGCTTACCGGACGGCGCGTCGACGTGCGGGCGGAAGTGGAAGTCCAGCAAGGTGTGCACCTGCGGGTCGACGACCAGGACGATGCTGCCGCCCTTGCCGCCGTTACCGCCGTCCGGCCCACCGAGCGGCTTGAACTTCTCCCGGTGTACCGATGCACAGCCATTGCCGCCGTTGCCGGCGCGTGCGTGGATCACCACACGGTCAACGAACCGGGGTGCCATCTGACGTCCTCTCCCTCAAGAAAAAGAAAAGCTGCCACGAGGCGAAACCTCGTGGCAGCTTCACACCTCGTGGGAAAAGGTTAAGCCTCGACCGGGACGATGTTGACCGTCTTGCGACCACGCTTGGAGCCGAAGAGCACCGAGCCGGCGGCCGTGGCGAACAGGGTGTCGTCGCCACCGCGACCGACGTTCACGCCCGGGTGGAAGTGAGTGCCGCGCTGACGGACGAGGATCTCGCCGGCCTTGACGACCTGGCCGCCGAAACGCTTGACGCCCAGTCGCTGGGCGGCTGAATCGCGACCGTTACGAGAGCTGGACGCGCCCTTTTTATGTGCCATGTCTGTTCGCTCCCTTACTTACTTGATGCCGGTGACCTTGACGACCGTCAGCTGCTGACGGTGGCCCTGGCGCTTGTGGTAGCCGGTCTTGTTCTTGAACTTGTGGATACGGATCTTCGGGCCCTTGGTGTGCTCGAGCACCTCACCGGTGACAGCGACCTTGGCCAGCGCGTCGGCACTGGTGGTGACCTTCGCACCCTCGACCACGAGAGCGACGGGCAGCGACACCGAGGCGCCCTGCTCAGCGTCGAGCTTCTCGATCTTGACCACGTCACCGACGGCAACCTTGTACTGCTTGCCACCAGTCTTGACGATTGCGTACGTGGCGTTATCGGCTGCCATCGTTGGTGTTCCTCTGTTCTTCGTTTCGTCTACTGCGGGGCGCGCGCCACCCGAAGGCTGCGAGCGCGGGTCTTAGGTTGGAGCGGCGCGGGCGTCCGCAGCTCTCCATGTCGCCGGTGTCGGCCAGGCGACAACTGGTCAAGGGTACGTGACCAGTTAATCGAGGGTCAAACCGCGTGGACCCTCACGGCATCAGCCATCGACACCTCCGACCGGCGGACCGGCGGGACGGGCCGCAGCGCGGCGCCGCTGCCGGACGACGGGAACCTGGGCGACGACCGGTTCAGCGGGCTGATCAGCCTCGTCCTCGTCGTCGTCCTCGTCGTCTTCGTCGTCCTCATCCGAGTCGTCCTCGTCCGAGTCGTCGTCTTCGTCGGTGTCGTCGTCGAGGTCCAGCTCATCGCTGTCGTCGTCGCCGTCCTCGAAGTCCTCGTCGAGCTCGACTTCGAGCTCATCGTCTTCCGAGTCCTCGTCGTCTTCCGACTCGTCCGCGTCGTCGTCCTCGACGTCCTCGTCGGCGTCCAGCTCGGTCAGCACCTCGGCGGACTCGACGGCGTCGCCGTCGGCCGCTTCGTCGGCCAGGCCCTCGGTGTCCTCGGTGGCGTCCTCGTCGTCGAGCTCGTCCTCGTGCTTGCCGTTCGCGGCCGCCATGGCCTTGAACATCGGGTGCTCGCCCTGCGGATGCGACGGCACCTTGGCCACCGGCGTCTCCTCGGCGCGCGGCGCGGCCTTCTTGGCGCGCTTGCTGCGCCGGCCGCCACCACCGGCGCCGCCGGCGGCCTCGGCCTTCCGGCCGTTCGCCGACGCGGTGTCCACCGGATCGCCGTGCAGCATGATGCCGCGGCCCGCGCAGTGCGGACACGTCGTGGAGAACGCCTCGATCAGGCCGGTGCCGAGCCGCTTGCGGGTCAGCTGCACCAGTCCGAGGGAGGTGACCTCGGACACCTGGTGGCGGGTCCGGTCCCGGGCCAGCGCCTCGGTCAGACGGCGCAGCACCAGGTCACGGTTGGATTCGAGCACCATGTCGATGAAGTCGATGACGATGATGCCGCCGATGTCCCGCAGCCGCAGCTGACGGACGATCTCCTCGGCCGCTTCGAGGTTGTTGCGGGTGACCGTCTGCTCCAGGTTGCCGCCCGAACCGGTGAACTTGCCGGTGTTGACGTCGACGACGGTCATGGCCTCGGTGCGGTCGATCACCAGGGTGCCACCCGAGGGCAGCCAGACCTTGCGGTCCATCGCCTTGGCCAGCTGCTCGTCGATGCGGTACACGGAGAACACGTCCGGACCCGTGGGCCCGCCGGCGGGCTCGTACTGCGAGATGCGCGAAAGCAGTTCGGGCGCAACCGAGTTCACGTAGCCGTTGATGGTGTTCCAGGCCTCGTCACCCGACACCACGAGCTTGGAGAAGTCCTCGTTGAACAGGTCGCGGATGACCTTGACCAGGACGTCGGGCTCTTCGTACAGCGCCACCGCGGCGCCGGCGGCCTTGGCCTTGGTCTCGGCAGCCGTCGTCTCGATCTCGGTCCAGCGTTCCTGCAACCGGTTGACGTCCGCGCGGATGTCCTCTTCCTTCACGCCCTCGGACGCGGTGCGGATGATCACACCGGCGTCGGCGGGCACGACCTCCTTGAGGATTTCCTTCAGGCGCTGGCGCTCGGTGTCCGGCAGCTTGCGGCTGATGCCGGTCGACGACGCCCCCGGCACGTACACCAGGTAGCGACCGGCCAGCGAAATCTGCGTGGTGAGGCGCGCGCCCTTGTGCCCGACCGGGTCCTTGCTGACCTGGACGACGACGTAGTCGCCGGGCTTGAGCGCCTGCTCGATCTTGCGGTTGTTGCCGCCGAGGCCGGCAGCCTCCCAGTTGACCTCACCGGCGTAGAGCACACCGTTGCGGCCCCGGCCGATGTCGACGAACGCCGCCTCCATCGAGGGCAGCACGTTCTGCACGATGCCGAGGTAGATGTTGCCGACCAGGCTGGCCGACGCGGCGGACGTCACGAAGTGCTCGACCACCACGCCGTCTTCCAGCACGGCGATCTGGGTGTACCGGGCACCTTCGTGCGGCGGTTCGGTGCGGATCTTGTCGCGCACCACCATCACGCGCTCGACGGCTTCGCGGCGGGCCAGGAACTCGGCCTCGCTCAGGATCGGCGGCCGGCGCCGGCCCGCGTCCCGGCCGTCACGACGGCGCTGACGCTTGGCCTCGAGCCGGGTGGACCCGGTGATGCCCTGGATTTCGTTGTTGTCCGACTTGGTGCGCGGGGCGCGCTCGTGGACGACGGTGTTGGGCGGGTCGTCGGGCGAACCGGCCTCACCGTCGGCATCGTCACCGCCGGCACCGCCCGACTTGCGGCGGCGACGACGGCGGCGACGGCGGCTGGCACCGTCGGACGCGTTCGCGTCGTCGTCACCGGCGTCTTCGTCGGCCTCGCCGTCGGTGTCCTCGTCACCTTCGGCCGACGCATCCTGCGTCTCGCCTTCGGCGTCACCGTCGGTGGCGTCGTCGCTGCTCTGTTCACCCCGGCCGCGGCCACGACCCCGGCGGCCACGACGGCGGCGCCGGTTGGCGGGCCGCTCGCCGTCTTCGTCGGTGCCGTCCTCGCCACCCTCGTCGGCGGCGTCGGCCGCATCGTCGGCGGTGTCGTCGTCGGCGAAGTCGTCGGGCTCGGCGGGCGGCCGGAATGTCACGGGCTGCGGCGCCACGAACAGCGGCAGGTAGTCGGCGGGCTCGGCAGCGGGCGCCGGGACCGTCTCGAGCAGCAGGCGGGACTCGGGCTCGTCTTCGTCGGGCTCCGCGGCACCGGCATCGGCCGCCTCGCGGGCGATCTCGACGGCGGCTTCGGCGACGTCGACGGCTTCGACGGCGACCTCGGCGGTCACTTCGGTGCTTTCGCTGACGACCTCGACCAGCACTTCGGCCGCCGGCTCGACGGTCGCGGCCGGTGCGGGGTCCTGCGTCGCCTCGCCACCGAGTCCCAGCAGGTCACGGACCCGCTCGGCCTCGGCGCGCGTCACCGTGGACGCCGGGTTGCGGGGCCTACCGTCGACCCCGGCGAGGGTCTCGGTGATCTTCTTGCTGGTCGTCCCGAGGATCCGGGCGAGCGAGAAAATCCGCAGGCGCTCGGGGAGCTCTATCGGCTCCGCTGCGCTGCTGGCGTCTTCGGATCGGGCTTCAAGTTGGGCATCGTCGGCCACGTATTCTCCTCAAGCCCCCGGGCGCGTCGTGCGACGCGGCCACGCGAGGGCTTCTTGTATTGGCTCGGGGAACTTCTCCCGAGATTGTTGTGGTCTCGCACCTAGCGGCCCACGGGGAGCCCTCGGTGCCTGGCTGAATGATGGCTGGACGGTCGGCGCCGCACCCGGATTACTCCGGGTGGTCGCGTCGTCTAAGTCTTCATCCGGGCGTCCGCTCCTGGTATGAAGCAGGTCACCCGTAGGCCAGTATCCCACATCGTCGGCCAATCTCCGACGAGGTGCCGCCGGTAGCTCAGCTACCGGCGGACCACAGTGTCAGTTAGCGGGAAACCACAGGGCGATTTCACGGGCCGCGGACTCCGGGGAATCCGAGCCGTGCACCAGGTTGTCCTGGGTGATCAGGGCCAGGTCACCACGGATGGTGCCGGTCGCGGCCTTCTCCACCGGGTCGGTGCCGCCGGCGATCTGCCGGAAGGCGGCGACGGCCCGCGGGCCCTCGACGATGGCGGCCACCACCGGGCCGGAGGTGATGAATTCCAGCAGGTCACCGAAGAAAGGCTTGCCCTCGTGCTCGGCGTAGTGCTTGGTCGCCAGCTCCACGCTGACGGTCTTCAGCTCCAGTGCAGCGAAGGTCAGGCCCTTGCGCTCGATCCGGCTGATGATTTCGCCGATCAGGTTGCGCTTGACGCCGTCGGGCTTGATCAAAACAAGGGTCTGCTCAGTCACGGCGGACAGCGTACTAGTCAGTAACCGAATCGAGCGATTCGGGCGCAGCTCACTGCTGACCGGGCAGCAGGCCGCGATCCTGGCGGCGCTTGACCTCGGACCGCAGGTACGCGATCAGGACCCAGACGAGCAGGAAGATGATGCCGACGATGCCGATGGTGACGTCGATGAACGCGCCGAGGATCAGCACGAACTGCATCCCGATGTTGACCCAGAGCGCCCACGACCGGCCCTGCATGCCCGACAACAGGCCCAGCACGACCGCCATGCCGATGAGGTAGCCGCTGCTGAGCGGCGTCAGGCCACCGTGGAACACCGACACCACCGGCAGCGCCAGCAGCACCACGATGACTTCCAGGATCAGGGTGCCGGCCATCACGCCGCGGAAGCTCTTCCAGGGGTCGGGCTGGTTCGGGGCGGTCATGCCGGGTCCTTTCCGAACAGGGTGCGGGCCGCGCCGGCCGTCACGACCGAACCGGTGATCACCATGCCCGCGCCGGAGAACCCGTCGGACGAGCCGTAGTCGTTGCCCGACTGCTCCACCAGCGCCGTCGCCGCCTCGATCGCGTCGGGCAGGTTCGGTGCGGTGACGACGCGTTCGGGGCCGAAGGTCTCCTCGGCCAGGGACGCCAGCGTCTCGGTGTCCATGGCGCGCGGCGACCCGTTGTGCGTCACCACCACCAGGTCGAACGCCGGCTCGAGCGCGGCCAGGATGCCGGTGACGTCCTTGTCGGCCATCACCGAGATGACGCCGACCAGGAACCGGAACTCGAACTCGGTCTGCAGCGCGTCGGCGAGCGCCGCGGCGCCGGCCGGGTTGTGCGCGGCGTCGATGAACACCGTTGGGGCGCTGCGCATCCGCTCCAGGCGACCGGGGGTGGTCACCGACGCGAAGCCCTGACGGACGGTGTCGACGTCGAGCTGACGGTCGGCACCGGCGCCGAAGAACGCCTCGACAGCGGCCAGCGCCAGGACGGCGTTGTGCGCCTGATGCTCGCCGTGCAGCGGCAGGAAGATGTCGGTGTAGACACCGCCGAGGCCCTGCAGTTCCAGCAGCTGCCCACCGACGGCGACCTGCCGGGCGCGCACGGCGAACTCGGAGTCCTCACGGGCCACGGCGGCGTCGGCCGTAACCGCCTGCGCCATCAGCACTTCCATGGCCTCGGGGACCTGGCGGGCGATCACCGCGACAGTGCTGGGATCGGTGCCGGCGGGCACCAGGTCGGGCTGCTGGCGGGCGATGATGCCGGCCTTCTCCCCCGCGATCGCGGCGATGGTGTCGCCGAGATAATCGGTGTGGTCCAGGCCGATCGGCGTGATGACGGCGACCGGCGCGTCGACGACGTTGGTGGCATCCCACCGTCCGCCCAGGCCGGTTTCGATGACCGCGACGTCCACGGGTGCGTCGGCGAACGCGGCGAACGCCATGGCGGTGAGCACCTCGAACTTGCTCATCTTGGGGCCGGGCTCACCCAGCTCACCCGCTTCCGACTGCCGGTCGACGATCTCGACGAACGGCTCGATCTCGGTGTACGTGGCGACGTATTGCGCTGGGCTGATGGGCTTTTCGTCGATCGCGATGCGTTCGGTGGCGGCCTGCAGGTGCGGGCTCGTCGTCCGGCCGGTGCGCCGCGAGAACGCCGTCAGCAGCGCGTCGATCATCCGGGTGACCGAGGTCTTGCCGTTGGTGCCGGCCACGTGGATGCTCGGGTAGCCGCGCTGCGGCGAACCGAGCATCTCCAGCAGTGCCTCGATCCGGACGGTGCTCGGCTCGATCTTGGTCTCCGGCCACCGCTGGTCGAGCAGGTACTCGACCTGCAGCAGTTCGGCGATCTCGTCGGGTGTGGGGGTGCTCATGCGGACGGCAGGCCGGCCAGCCGGGTGTTGATCCGGTCGACCTCTTCCTGGGCGAGCTGCTGGCGGGCCCGGATCTTGGCGACCACATCCTCCGGCGCCTTCGCGAGGAACGCCTCGTTACCCAATTTGCCTGCGGTCTGGGCGAGTTCCTTCTGCGCGGCGGCCAGGTCCTTCTCCAGCCGGCGCCGCTCGGCGGCGACGTCGACGGTGCCCGAGGTGTCCACCTCGACGACGACGGTGCCCTTGGACAGCCGGACCTCCACCGCCGCCGAGGGATTGAAGCCGTCGGCCGGCTCGGTCAGCCAGGCCAGGGAGGTCACCGCGGCCACCTGGGCATCCAGGTCGGCCTCGCTGATGCCCACCAGGCGGGCGGGCACCTTCTGCCGGTCGTTGAGGCCCTGGTCACTACGGAACCGGCGGACCTCGGTGATGAGCTTCTGCATGTCGGTGATCCGCTGCGCGGAATCCTGATCGAGCGCGACACCGGAGGCCTGCGGCCATTCCGCGATGACCAGCGACTCGCCACCGGTCAGCGACTTCCACAGCGCCTCGGTGACGAACGGCATCACCGGGTGCAGCAGCTTGAGCAGCACGTCGAGCACCGCGGCCAGGACCGCCTTGGTGTGCTCGGCGCGCGAACCACCTTCGAACAGTTGGGCTTTCGCGAGCTCGAGGTACCAGTCACAGAACTCGTCCCACGCGAAGTGGTACAGCGCCACGCAGGCCCGGCTGAATTCGTAGCGCTCGAGCGTGTTGTCCACCTCGGCCCGGACCTCTTCGAGACGGCCCAGAATCCAGCGGTCGGCGTCGGTGAGCTCAGCGGCTTCCGGCAGCGGAGCCGGCGCCGCACCGTTCATCATCGCGAAACGCGTTGCGTTGAACAGCTTGGTCGCGAAGTTGCGGGACGCGCGGGCGTGGTCCTCACCGATCGACAGGTCGCCACCGGGGCTGGCACCGCGGGCCAGGGTGAAGCGCAGCGCATCGGCGCCGAACGTCTCGACCCAGTCCAGCGGGTCGATGCCATTGCCCTTGGACTTGCTCATCTTCTGCCCGAACTGATCGCGGATCAGCCCGTGCAGGAAGACGTTCTCGAACGGCACCTTCGCGCCGCCCAGCACCGGATCGTCGGCGACGAAGGTGCCGAACATCATCATGCGGGCCACCCAGAAGAACAGGATGTCGTAGCCCGTGACCAGAACCGTTGTCGGATAGAACTTCTCGAGCTCCGGCGTCTTGTCGGGCCAGCCCATGGTCGAGAACGGCCAGAGCGCCGAGGAGAACCACGTGTCGAGCACGTCGGGGTCCTGCTCCCAGCCGGCCGGCGGCTCCTCGTCGGGGCCGACGCACACGGTCTCGCCGTCCGGGCCGTGCCAGATCGGGATGCGGTGTCCCCACCAGAGCTGACGGGAGATGCACCAGTCGTGCATGTCGTCGACCCAGGCGAACCAGCGGGGTTCCAGGCTGGTCGGGTGAATCACGGTGTCGCCGTTCCGGACTGCGTCACCGGCGGCCTTGGCCAGCGATTCGACCTTGACCCACCACTGCATCGACAGCCGCGGCTCGATGGCCTCGCCGCTGCGCTCCGAGTGCCCGACGCTGTGCAGGTACGGCCGCTTCTCGGCGACGATCCGCCCCTCGGCGGCCAGCTTCTCGCGCACCTTGACGCGGGCCTCGAACCGATCCATGCCGTCGAATTCGGTTCCGGTACCGGCGATGGCGCCCTTGGTGTCCATGATGGTCGGCATCGCCAGGTTGTGCCGCAGTCCGATCTCGAAGTCGTTCGGATCGTGGGCCGGCGTGACTTTGACTGCGCCCGTACCGAATTCGGGGTCGACGTGCTCGTCGGCCACGATGATGATGTCGCGGTCCAGGAAGGGGTGCGGCAGGGTCTTGCCGACCAGTGCGCGGTAGCGCTCGTCGTCGGGATGCACCGCGATGGCGGTGTCACCGAGCATCGTCTCGAGTCGCGTGGTGGCCACGACCAGGTGGGGCTCGGCGTCGTTCATCGAGCCGTAGCGGAACGAGACCAACTCGCCCTCGACGTCGTCGTACTTCACCTCGAGGTCGGAGATCGCGGTCTCCAGCACCGGCGACCAGTTCACCAGCCGCTCGGCGCGGTAGATCAGGCCGGCGTCGAACAGCCGCTTGAAAATGGTGCGGACGGCGCGCGACAGGCCCTCGTCCATGGTGAAGCGGTCCCGGCTCCAGTCGACGCCGTCGCCCAGGCGGCGCATCTGGCCGCCGATGGTGCCGCCGGACTCGCGCTTCCACTCCCAGACCTTCTCGACGAAGCCCTCGCGGCCGAAGTCCTCTTTGGTCTTGCCGTCGGCGGCGAGCTGCTTCTCGACCAGGGTCTGCGTGGCGATACCGGCGTGGTCCATGCCGGGCAGCCACAGCACCTCGTAACCCTGCATGCGCTTCCGCCGGGTGAGCGCGTCCATCAGGGTGTGGTCGAGCGCGTGGCCCATGTGCAGGCTGCCGGTGACGTTCGGCGGCGGCAGCACGATGGAGTACGGCGGCTTGTCGCTGGTCGGGTCGGCGGTGAAGTACCCGGCGTCGACCCAGCCCTGGTACATGTCAGCTTCTACCGCGCTCGGATCCCACGTTTTGGGCAGGGCATCGGCCGCGTTCACGGTCGTGGGATCAGGCGTATCGCTGGCAGTCACCGGCCAATTCTAGGTAAACCCGGTGACCGGACGTAAAACTGCCCCTCGGGGCCTACTTCTTGTTGCCGAACAGCCCGCCCAGGACGCTGCCGAGCACGCCGCCGGCGCCCTGGTTGCCGCCACCGCCGAGGACGCTGCCCAGGATGCTGCCGAGCGGGTTGTCACCGGAGTTCGTATTGCCGCCGGCGTTGTTACCGCCCAGCGCGCCGCCGAGGATGTTGCCCAGCACGTCGCCGAGACCACCGCCGCCGGACGCCGCGGGAGTGGACGCTGCGCCGCCGCCGGTGAGCTGCTTGCCGATGTACGCCAGCACGATGGGCGCCAGGATCGGCAGCAGCTTCTGGATCAGCTCACTGTTACCCGCGCCACCGCCGGCCAGCGCCGACGCCACCTGGCCGCTGTCGTTGCCGCCGAAGATCTTCGCGACGGCGTCGGCGCCCTGGTCCTGGTTGACCTGGTCGACCGTCACCCCACCGTCGAGCAGCCCGCTCGCCGCGTGATCGGCGGCTTCGCTTTCGAGGCCGGCCGCGGTGTCGGGGTGGTCCTGCGCGGTCTGCTGTACACCGCCGAGCAGCAACGGCACCAGCTGTTGTACGGCGCTGTTCACCTCCCCTTCATCAGCGCCGAGCTTGGCCGCAATCTCTTGTGTCGGAATCTGATTGAGCAGTTCGTCAAGACCAGCCATGGCATGTTCCCCTCGTCACCGATGTGTGTGAAGCGCCTCGCCGCCGACACTAGCCGGGTCGGCGGCGAGGCACAGCACTTCGGCGCTTGCTGCGCGAATCAGCGCCCCAGCGCCTCGGTTTCGAACGTGACGCCGGCGGCCGGCAGCCGCGTCAGCAACACATCGCCCATCGCCGCGGCCGGCGTCAGCACGCCCTTCAGATCCGACAGCCGGTCGCGGTCGAGGGCCAGCGCCAGCCCGCTCTCGCCCAGCAGCACCGCGGTCGCCTTGTAGCCCGGGTCACCCTGCTGCGCCATGACCGAGCGGTACCGGGCGCCGCTGGTGGTGCGGGTGTAGGTCTCGACGCGGTAGTAGCCCTTGTCCCGCGCCTGCTCGCTGGGGCCGGTCCCGGGCTTCGGCACGACACGGTCGATCAGGCCGCGGGGCAGCTTGTTGAAGAATCGGCTGCCGAGGTTCATGACGGCCGCGTTGGCCGCGGTACCCAGCGCGGAGGCCACCGGCGCGATGGGCGACGACCCCAGGCTCATGTGCTCCGCGTACCGCAAGCGGCGCCCGTACTCCCAGCCCAGCAGTGCGTTGCTGCGCCGCACGATGCGGGTGTTGGCCACCGCCATGACGAAGGCACCGGTCCACGTGCCGGCGAGTTCGGGGGCGATGTCGCGGCCCCGGCGCCATGGGGTGTCGGTCTGGTGGCCGAGGTCGGGCTCCGCACCGCGATCGGTTGTCAGCGTGTACGGGTCCATCATGGTCCGGCGCAGTTCCTCGTCACCGGACGTCCGCGTGAACAGCTCGAGCATCGAGGCGACGGTGCCGCCGGATACCCCACCGGAGAATCCGCGGAGCACGTAGTCGGTGTCGGTGAGCTCGCCGGCGCCGTCCGCCGCGGCCGCCTTGTACAGCGCGTAGACGGTGAGATCCGAAGGGATGGAATCGAATCCGCACGAGTGCACGATGCGCGCACCGGTGTCGGCGGCCTGCTTGTGGAACAGGTCGATGCTCTCGCGGATGAAGAGGCTCTCGCCGGTGAGGTCGGCGTAGTCGGTGCCGGCGGCGGCACACGCTGCCACGAGTGGCAGGCCGTATTTGAGGTACGGCCCGACCGTGGTGACGACCACCTGGGCCCGCTCGGCCATGGCATCGAGGGTGTGCTGCGACGCGGCATCGGCCTGGATCAGGCCCCAGTTCTGCCCGGCCGCGCCGAGCGAGTCGCGGACCGCGGCCAGTTTGTCCATCGACCGGCCCGCCAGCGCTATCCGCGCCTGCCCTCCGTTCTCGGCCAGGTATTGGGCGGTCAACTTCCCGACGAAGCCGGTGGCGCCATAGAGGACGATGTCGAATTCGCGCTGCGGTGCGGTCATGCTGCCAACCTAACCGAGGGTCTCCGGCAGGTCGACGTGTTCTTTGCGCACGTGCTCGGACAGGAACGCCGTCACCACCTGATACCAGATCTTGGCGTGCTGCGGCGCGGCGATCCAATGACCTTCGGACGGGTAATAGAGGTAGCGGTGCACAGTTTCACCGGTGTCGTCGGCCGGTAGCCCCGACCGGGTCAGCAGGTCGTTCCACAACCGCAGTCCTTCGCCGATGGGGACGCGATAGTCCTTGTCGCCGTGGATCACCAGCATCGGCGTCCTGATGTTCTCGACATGGCGGTGCGGCGAATTGCGTTCGGCCATCTCGGGTGTCATCTCACGGGCCCACCAGTAGGCGCCGTCGGTCGTCGGCCCGAACTGGTCGAGCGCCCACAGGCTGGCGTGCGTGACGATGGCGGCGAACCGGTCGGTGTGCCCGGCGATCCAGTTGGCCATGTAGCCACCGAACGAGCCGCCCATGGCGGCGATCCGGCCGGCGTCGATGCGCGGGTGCGCGCAGGCCGCGTCGACGGCCGCCATCAGGTCGGTATACGGCGCGAAACCCCAAGCACCCCAGCCACGTTGGACGAAGTCCTGACCGTAGCCGGTGGACAGCGCTGGATCCGGCATCAGCACCGCGTAGCCGAGCGCGGTGAGCAGCCAGGGATTCCACCGCCAGTGCCAGGTGTTCCAGCTGCCCAGCGGCCCGCCGTGCACCCACAACAGCAGCGGCGCGGGCGCGTCGCCGGCCGGCAGTGTCAGCCAGGAACGAACGGGCGTGCCGTCGTCCGCGGTTGCCGTCAGCTCGACCAATTCGCCTGGCAGTGCCGGAAATTCGACGCACGGCAGCACGGTGACGGATCCGTCGGCGTCTACGCGGACCGGATGCGGCGGCGTCAGGTAGCTGCTGCGCAGCGCATACAGCGCACCACCGGCGACGGGCCGCACCTCGCCGTACGCGAAGTCGTCGCGCGTCAGCTGGGTAACGACGCCGCTCGACGGGTCGACGGAGAAGATCGGCGCCCGGCCGTTGTCGTCCGCGGTGACCAGCAGGTTCGACCCGTCGTGCGACCAGGTCACCGAGGCCGGCCAGCGGTCCCAGTGCGCGGTGAGCTCCACCGGCTCGGCACCGAAGACCTGGCGGCACAGGGTGATCCGCGGCGCCTGCTCGGGTGTCGAGTGCGTCTCCCGCAGGTACGCGACGGTGGTGCCGTCGGGCGAGATCGCCGGGTGCCCCAGGTCGGCAGCCGGGTCGTCGGCGATCACGGTGCGCTCCCCCGTCGCGATGTCGATGCGGACCAGCACGCTGCGCAGTGCGGCCCCCGCAGCGGGGACCTGCCACGACGCGACGGCGAAGCTGCCGTCGGCGCTGACGTCGACTGCGGCCTCGTTCAATGCCATCCCCGGCTGCTGCGTGATGTCATGGGCCGCACCCGATTCGACGCGGAGCAAGTGCGCGTGATCGGGACCCAGGTCGTGGTCCCAGTGCCGCACCGGGTACCCGGTGTGCAGGATTGCCGACACCTTCTTGTCCTTGCGGAGGGTGCGCAGCCGCTTGTCGTCCTCGGGCGTGCCGGCCGACGGGAGCATCGGCGCCGTCACCACGACGACGTCGGCTGCGCGGGCGGCGTGCACGCCCGTGACGCCGCCCGCCAGCTCCAGAAGTCGTTGTGCCTCACCGCCGTTGGCGGGCAGTTGCCACAGCGCCGCCGGCGGGTCGTCGTCGGTGTCGGTGGGACGGGCCGCGACGAACAGCAGGTCACCGGCCGCGGTGAAGGCCGGCTGGGACTCCCCCTTGGCTCCGTACGTCAGCCGGCGCGCCTCGCGCTGACCGTCGGGGTCGAGTTCCCAAGCCGCGGTGACGAATTCGGTGCCCTTGGAATTCAGCTCGCTGATCATCGTGACGACGCGACGGCCGTCGGGTGAGACCGCGAGCCCGGACACCCGGGGCAGTGAGAAGTACGTATCCAGGTCGTCGAACGGTGTCAGGGCCATGCTCCGTTGTTAGCACATGACGGGGCGCCGCCTCGCGCGATCATTACCTGGGGTGGCGGTCGAGGAAGTCGTCGATGAGGGCATTGACGGTGTCGGGCGCCTCATAGGCGGCCAGGTGGCCGATCCGATCCAGGACCACCAACTCCGAGCCCGGAATCGCCTCGGCCATCCGGCGTACCTCGGCGACGGGGAAGCTTGCGTCCTCGCGACCGGCCACCACCAGTGTCGGGACGGCGATGTGGCCGAACAGCGCGTGCTGGTCGGGACGCCTGACCACGATGCTCTCCACCGCGAAGCTGGCGGACCGGGCATCGTTGCGCTTGATCATCGTCACCAGCCCGGCGACCAGATCCGGACGCCGCCGCCGCGTCGTCTTCCCGAGGAAGCGCGGCACGACCGTCGACCGCACGAGGAGTGGGCGCCCGGCCAGCCGGGTCATCCGGGCCGCGAGCGCGAGCTGCAGACGGTCCCAGCGAGGCCCCTCGGACGCCGTGCCGTTGAGCAGGACCGCACACCCGACCCGGTCGGGGAACGTCGCCGACATCGTGCCGCCGATCATGGCGCCCCACGAATTGCCGACGAGGTGCGCCCACGGCAGCCCCAGCGCGTCCAGGACGTCGATATACGCCCTGGCGCTGTCCGCGAAGGTGAAGGCGCTGCGCAGCGGCTCGCTGCGCCCCTGCCCCGGCGGGTCGACCGCGATCGTGGTGTATCGGGCGGAGAGGTGCGCCACCTGAGCGTCGTACAGCGTGTGATCGGTCAGCAGGCTCGGCATCAGGAGAATCGGGGCACCGGAGCCGCTGACGTGGACCTGCAGGGTGCCGAGGCCGGTCGCGATGTCATGCGTGCCCATGTCCCCATAGTTTCATCAAGTGACGGATCATCCGTGGACGCCGGGGCAACGGCGGTGACGACGACAAAGGGCGCCGGACCTTGTGGTCCGGCGCCCTCTGCTTGTCTCGTCGGCGCGGTTGTGGCGCCCTGAGCCTTCGGGAATCAGCCCCGACGGCCGCAGACCGGCCAAGCGCCCATGCCCTGACGGGCGGCGACGTTCTCGGCGACTCGAATCTGCTCGTCCTTGCTGGCGGTGTGGGGCATGCCCGAACCACCGTTGGCACGCCAGGTGCCGAGGTTGAACTGCAGCCCGCCGTAGTAACCGTTGCCGGTGTTGATGGACCAGTTGCCACCAGACTCACAGGCTGCAACGGCGTCCCAGTTGTGGCCGCCGTCCGCATTCGCGGTACCGGTTCCGATGACCATCGGGGCCACAGCAACTGCCCCAGCAACGGCAACCAGTCCAAGCGTTGTGCGGATGTTCTTCACGTTGTTCCTCTCGCCGAGCGCGCGCCAAACATCGCCCGCGCATAGGCGGTGCGAACTGCTGCCTGCCGGGCAGGCGTTAGGGGGCTGAATCGTGTCGTCTCGGTCGGACACGACAGCGGGGGCGGTTTGATCGGTCCGGGCTCGAGGCCGGCGGACGCCACGGGCAACAGGCCATCTGCTCTGGTCCCACCGCGATCCCGCTCACACGCAGGTTCATGGTTTTTCAGTTGTTTGCTCTCTTGGAGCAGCACGAGGACCGTAGCAAGAATTCGCGCGGCAATGTCGAACCGGTCCCAGCCAGATAACAAGCAGATCACAGCCGAACCTGAGAGGAACATAAGCAGGTCACGCGATGTATAAAGCACCCCTAACAAATCACGGTTCGGCAACATTTCGTGATAGAGGTCACCATGAAATTGTGGCGTGGCACACAGAATTCAATTCACACGAGTCACAGTTGTCGCAGGTCAGCGGCACATTTTGGCAGTGCCGCCGCTAAACATCCGGCGTGTCGCCCGGTGAAATCCAGTTGCACCGGCGCCGCAGTTCGCTGCCGACGGACGCGTCAATCCCCGCGGGACTCGCCAGCGCCGCTCGACACCGCCGCCAATCAGCACTTTTCATGCGTCCGATGCGCGCTGTTCGAGCAGCGTTAACCGACCACCTACGCTGGTGAACAACCAAACCTGTTGCACTGCAACAGGTTACGAATTCGCGAATGTCACAGTTGACGAATTGTTCGGAATTGCGACGATGAATTTCCGAATTGGGCGCAGAGCGCGGAAATAGCAGTTATTCGAATTCGTGGAACAGCGAGGAATTCAGGGATTCACAGCCGGGCGATGGACCTTTGCTGAGGGGTCAGACGAAATCGTCCGGGCTGTTGACGTTGACCAGCGCCCGCTGCCGGTCCATCACCACGCGCTGGGTGTCGGAGGTGTCGACCAGGGCCCGCATGCTGCGCCGCCCGTGGGCCACCAGCTCGTCGGCCCGAGTGGCCAGTGCGGTCCGGTAGATGCCCGCCAGGTAGTGGTCCCGCCCGTCCCAGGGCAGCACGACGTCGGCGTCGACGCGGGCCGCGTGCCCGGCGAGCTCGTCGATCAGCTCCGTCGTCAGATACGGCATGTCCACGGCACACACGAAGGCCCGCGCATATCCGGCGTCGGCCGCCGCGCGCAGGCCGCGGGCGGTGGCCAGCAGCGGTCCGACCCCGGGCGTCGCGTCCCGCAACACTTCCGCGTCCAGGTCAGGCAGCGCCTGACCGCGGGCGGCGATGACGAACACCGCCTGGCAGCGGGAACGCAGGGTCGCCACCGTCTGCTCCACGAACGTGGTCTCCCCCGCCGGTCCGCGGAACCGCACGGTGGCCTTGTCGCGCCCCATACGACGAGACGCCCCGCCGGCCAATACAACTGCGGCCAGCGGGGCGTCTTCGTTCAAGGTGTCGTTACTCTTCGACGGTCCAGGTGTCCTTGCCACGCAGCAAGGATTGCAGAGCCGCGGTGTCGTGCGCCTTGGATTCCCGCGCCGAGGCGATCTGAGCCCGCGCTTCGTCGTCATAGGTCGGCCGGTTCACCTGACGGAAGATGCCCATCACGGTGTGCTCGAGGTTCTGCTCCGACAGGCGCGACAGCGCGAAGGCGTAGGCCGGGTCGTCGAGGTGAGCGTTGTGCACCACGATGTCCGACGGATCGACGTCGGCGGTCTTGCCGATCTCCAGTCCGTAGCCGGACTTGGTCACGCAGTACTCGTTCTCCGCGCCGAAGGTGATCGGCTGGCCGTGCTGCAGGTTGATCAGGCGCTCCTCGGCGCCTTCCTTGCGCAGCGCGTCGAACGAACCGTCGTTGAAGATCGGGCAGTCCTGCAGGATCTCGACGATGGCGGCACCGCGGTGCTGGGCCGCGGCCTTGAGCACCTCGGTCAGACCCTTGCGGTCGGAGTCCAGCGCGCGGCCGACGAACGTCGCCTCGGCACCCAGGGCCAGCGACACCGGGTTGAACGGCTGATCCAGCGAGCCCATCGGGGTCGACTTGGTGACCTTGCCGACCTCGGAGGTCGGCGAGTACTGACCCTTGGTCAGACCGTAGATCCGGTTGTTGAACAGCAGGATCGTGATGTTGATGTTGCGGCGCAGCGCGTGGATCAGGTGGTTACCACCGATCGACAGCGAGTCACCGTCACCGGTGACGACCCACACCGACAGGTCCGGGCGCGCCAGCGC
Source organism: Mycobacterium toneyamaense (assembly GCF_055384815.1). NCBI lineage: Bacteria > Bacillati > Actinomycetota > Actinomycetes > Mycobacteriales > Mycobacteriaceae > Mycobacterium > Mycobacterium toneyamaense. The sequence goes on along the minus strand of NZ_AP040333.1, from coordinate 1,745,783 downwards.
CAGACCGGTGGCGATGGTCGGGGCACGACCGTGGATCGAGTGGAAGCCGTAGGTCTCCAGGTAATACGGGAACCGGCTCGAGCAGCCGATGCCGCTGACGAACGCGATGTTCTCGCGGCGCAGGCCCAGCTCCGGCAGGAAGTTGCGGATGGTGTTGAGGATGACGTAGTCACCGCAACCCGGGCACCAGCGCACCTCCTGGTCGCTGGTGAAGTCCTTGCCCTTCTGCGGCTGGTCCGTGGTCGGAACCAGGGCAGTCTTGCTGAGGGCTTCGGTCAGGCCCAGATCAGCACCGATCAGATCCGTCATGCGTTTGCTCCCACACCGGTTTCCACGGTGGCGGCTGCCAGCCGTGCGAACTTGGCCTTGTCAGTTTCCTTCTCGCGCAGCGATCCGTCCAGCGCCGCGCTGATGATGCCCTCGACCTCGTCGGCCAGGAACGCCATGCCCTCGACCTTGGTCACCGACTGGACGTCGACCAGGTACTTGCCGCGCAGCAGGAGCGCCAGCTGGCCGAGGTTCATCTCCGGCACGACGACCTTGTCGTACTTGCGCAGCACCTCTTCGAGGTTCGCCGGGAACGGGTTGAGGTGGCGCAGCTGCGCGTGGGCAACCTTGACGCCGTTGCGCCGGGCGCGGCGGCAGGCTTCGCCGATGGGGCCGTACGAGCTGCCCCAACCGAGCATCAGCAGCTCGGCTTCGCCGCTCGGGTCGTCGACCTCGAGGTCGGGCACCTTGATGCCGTCGATCTTGAGCTGGCGCAACCGGACCATGAGGTCGTGGTTCTTGGGCTCGTAGGAGATGTTGCCCGAGCCGTTGGCCGCCTCGAGACCACCGATGCGGTGCTCCAGACCCGCGGTACCCGGGATGGCGAACTGGCGGCCCAGCGTCTCGGGGTCACGCGCGTACGGCTGGAACGGCTCGCCCGCCTTGGCGAACGTGTGCTCGATGGCCGGGTAGCCGGCGATGTCCGGGATCCGCCACGGCTCCGAACCGTTGGCGATGGCGCCGTCGGACAGGATGATCACCGGCGTGTGGTAGGTGATGGCGATCCGCGCGGCCTCGACCGCGACGTCGAAGCAGTCCGACGGGGAGGCGGGCGCCAGCACCGCGACGGGCGATTCGCCGTTGCGGCCGTACAGCGCCTGCAGCAGGTCGGCCTGTTCGGTCTTGGTCGGCAGACCGGTGGACGGGCCACCGCGCTGCACGTCGATGACGATGAGCGGCAGCTCGGTCATCACCGCGAGGCCGATGGCCTCCGACTTCAGCGAGACACCGGGGCCCGACGTGCTGGTCACGCCGAGCGCGCCGCCGTACGAGGCACCGATGGCCGCGCCGATACCGGCGATCTCGTCCTCGGCCTGGAAGGTCAGGACATTGAAGTTCTTGTGCTTGGACAGCTCGTGCAGGATGTCGCTGGCCGGGGTGATCGGGTAGGTGCCGAGCACCACCTGGATGTCACCCAGCTGACCGGCGGCGACGATGCCGTACGCCATGGCCGTGTTGCCGGAGATCTGGCGGTATTCACCGGACTTGAGCTTGGCCGGGGCCACCTCGTAGGTGGTGCCGAAGGCCTCGGTGGTCTCGCCGTAGTTCCAGCCGGCCTTGAGCGCCAGCACGTTGGCCTCGGCGATCTCGGGCTTACGGGCGAACTTCTCACGGATGAAGGCCTCGCTGTGCTCCAGCTCGCGGCCGTACATCCAGGACAGCAGGCCGAGCCCGAACATGTTCTTGGCGCGCTGACCGTCCTTCTTGGTCGCGCCGATGGCCTCGACGGCGGCCAGGGTCAGCGTGGTCATCGCCACCGGGATGACGACGAACTCGGACAGCTCGTCGTTCTCGAGCGGGTTCTCCTCGTACCCGACCTTGGCCAGGTTGCGCTTGGTGAACTCGTCGGAGTTGGCGATGATCATGCCGCCGCGCGGCAGGTCGGCGACGTTGGCCTTGAGTGCGGCCGGGTTCATGGCGACCAGCACGTCGGGACGGTCACCGGCGGTGAGGATGTCGTAATCCGCGATCTGGATCTGGAACGACGACACACCGGGCAGGGTGCCCTGTGGTGCGCGGATCTCGGCGGGGTAATTCGGCTGCGTCGCAAGGTCATTGCCGAAGAGCGCGGCTTCCGAAGTGAACCGGTCACCGGTCAGCTGCATACCGTCGCCGGAGTCACCGGCGAAGCGGATGACGACCTTCTCGAGCTTCTGCCGCGAGGCTGCGCCACTCCCGGCGCCGGTGCCGTTGTCGTCGTCGTTGAGACCCACGACGCCTGCCTTTCACACTCTGTTTCGACCGTCCGTCGCACTGTTTCGGAGACGCCGCAGAACGGTGCTCACGATCGCCAGCCCGGCGCCCGCCAAAATTTTGATGTCACTGCTAGTACCGATTATTGCACTTCTCTTAGGGTGCACTCGCCAGGACGCGCCATTGAAGGCGGTGTGGCGGCCCCACAAATGCGCACGTCAAATCGATTGCGGCCGCTTGACACCTGTCAAAATGTGGCTTTCATCACGTTCCGGCAGGTGGAATTCCTAAGAACGCGGTTACCGATCGGTAGCGGTCCGCGCTAGCACTCGGCCGCATCGGAAACATCCGGCGGCACAAGCGATTAGGCGTCAGTCCGGTTGCCCGTCTGGACGGGTGTCCAGACGGCGGCCGTGCCACCGCAAGCGGAGCAACATCAGCTGCCGGTGTGCCTGGAACCCCAACGCCAGCGGGTCGGCCCAGGCGCGGCGACCCGGCGTACCACGTCCGGTATCGGTATCCATACGGCCATTGTCCAGAAGCTGGGCAACCGCGCACGTCACGCGACGGGACGCCGACATGTCGGTCCGGTGAAGATTTGCGGACACCGCTGGTCACGTCACAAGAAGCTCACGGCGACGGTGTCCATGAGCACATACGCGGCGATCGCGAAGACCAGGTAGGCGAACCAGCGCTGCAGTCGCCCGGTGTCGAGCCGGGTGCCCAGGTGGCCGGCGACCAGCGAACCGACGATCGCGGTACCGACGAACGCCGCGGTGACCGTCCAATCGATGCTGGTGCCGCTGAGGTGGGACAGCAGGCCCGCCAACGAGTTCGCGACGATGATGAGCAGCGAGGTACCGATCGCGATGGGCATCTCCACCCCGAGCATCAACACGAGCGCCGGAATGATCAGAAAGCCGCCGCCGACGCCGAAGAGTCCGGTGAGCAGCCCGACGAGGAAACCCGCAGGAATCGATCTGGAGGCACAGCGGCGCCAGTCGATGCCGGAATCACCGACTCTGCAGGCGGTACCGGTGCCGCCGTTGTCCTGCAGCATCCGGATTCCGGCGAGCACCATGACCGCGGCGAAGCCGACAAGGAGCACCGGCTGCGGCAGGTGGCGGCCGATGGCGCTGCCGATGAAGGTCGCCGGGATACCGGCCGCCGAGAAGACTGCGGCCAACCGCCATTGGACGTGGCCGGCCCGAATCTTCGGCAGCGCGCCCACCGCCGAGGCGATGCCGACGACCAATAGCGACATCGGAATCGCCTGCTCGATGCCGAGCCCCAGCACATAGACCAACGCCGGTACCGCCAGAATGGAACCTCCGCCGCCGAGCAGGCCGAGCAGGACGCCGATGACGGCGCCCAGGCCAAGGCCGAGAACGATATTCACGGAACGTCACTCTCCTCAAACGGAAACGGCGGGACGCGTCGCGCGCATGCGCGCGACGACATCTCGGTCAGTGCGTCTTGGCTGCGATCTGGGCACGCACATCGGCCATGTCGAGCGCCTTGACCCGGGTGATCAGATCCTCGAGCGCCGCGGCCGGCATCGCACCGGGCTGGCGGTACACGAGGATGCCGTCGCGGAACGCCATGATCGTTGGGACCGCCTGGATTTCGAGCGCCGCGGCAAGCTGCTGCTGCGCTTCGGTGTCGACCTTGGCGTGCACCACATCAGGGTGCGACTGCGCCGATCGGTCGAAAACCGGAGCGAACGCACGACACGGACCGCACCACGACGCCCAGAAATCGATGAGAACAATGGGATTGCCGGTGATGGTCGCCTCGAAGTCGGCGGCGGTCAGGGTTTTGGTGGTCATGACGAATTCCTTTCATGGTCGAGCAATTACCTTGCTAGGCAAGGCCTTTCAACATCAGATTCCAGTACATGAACGGCAGTCCGTACTTCTTCAGGTACCAGTACGCCCGGTGCGGGATGACCGGATCGAGCAGCGGGAACGACGGCTTCAGGTTGAAGTCGTAGTCGAATTCGGCGAGCAGCATCGCGTCCGACGACGTGACGATCGGGCACGACGAGTAGCCGTCGTACGACGCCCCCAGCGGACGGCCGGTCAAGAAGGAGTCGATGTTCTCGACCACCACCGGGGCCTGCTTGCGGATCGCGGCGCCGGTCTTCGAGTTCGGCGACGAACCGGCGTCACCGAGGCTGAAGACGTTGGGGTACCGCACGTGCTGCATGGTGTGCTTGTCGATGTCGACGTAGCCCATGGCGTCACCCGTCGACAGCGCGCTGCGTTTGATCCAGTCCGGTGCGGACTGCCGCGGCACGGCGTGCAGGACGTCGTACGGCAGCATGGCGTCGGTTCCGCCCTCCCCCACACTGGTGACGCCGACCTTGTGCGACGCCGCGTCGACCAGGGTCACCTCGGAGTTGGTGTGCAGGGTGATGTCGTAGTCGGCGATCACCTTGTCGAGACTGTCCGCGATCGCGGGAATCCCGAACGGCCGCGCGCCCGGCATGACCAGGTGGACGTCAATGTCCTTGAGCACGCCCTGTGACCGCCAGTAGTCGGAGGCCAGATACGCGATCTTCTGCGGAGCGCCGGCGCACTTGATGGCTCCGGAAGGCATGGTGAACACCGCGGTGCCCGAACGCAGGTTCCGGATGAAATCCCAGGTCCGGGGTGCGAGGTCGAAGCGATAGTTCGAGGAGACTCCGTCACGTCCCAGGGTCTCCGCCAGTCCCTCGGTGCGATCCCAATCGAGTTGGATGCCTGGACAGACGACGAGCGCGTCGTACTCGTAGGTGGTGCCGTCGGTACAGGTGACCGTGTTGGCATCGGGATCAAAAGCGCTCGCGGCCTTCCGGATCCACGTCACTCCCTTGGGCATCACCGAGGACTCGGCGCGTTCGGTGGCGGCAGCCCGGGCTTGTCCGCCGCCGACAAGGGTCCACAGCGGTTGGTAGTAATGCTTGTCCGAGGGTTCGATGACCGCGACGCCGGTGTAGCCCTTACGCTGCAGCCGGGCCGCGACCGTGATGCCGGCGGTGCCGCCGCCAACGATCACGATCTGGTGTTTGGCAGTGATGGTCATAGCTGTGATGTCTCCTGTCTTCAGGCGTTCTCGACGGCTTGTGCCCAGGCGCCATACCCGCCCAAGATGTCGCTGACGTCGTCGAATCCGTTCCGCCGCAACAGACTTGCCGCGACCGACGAGCGGTAGCCGCCGGCGCAATAGACCACGGTCGGTTTGGCGGGGTCGAGCTCGCCGATCCGGGCGGGCAACTGGCCCACCGGGATGGCGACGGCGTTCGGGATGGTGCCGGCCGCGACCTCGCCGGGGTTGCGGACATCGACGATCTGCAGGTTCGGCAGCTCGGCGGCCCTTTCGCCAAATGCCTTGGCGGTCAACCTCGATGCCACCTGCACGTCATTCTGGTGCGCGACCAGCGCCGCGTACGGCTCTGCCACGTAGCCGATCACCCGGTCGAAGCCGATCCGGGCGAGCCGGTTCTTACCCTCGAGCTCCTCGCCGGGCTCGGTGAACAGCACGATATCGACGTCGGACGGCAGGACTGAGCCGGCGAACTCGGCGTAACGACCTTGCAGGCCGATGTTGACCGCGCCGCGCAGGTGACCCTGCGCGAATTCTTCGGGGCCACGGCCGTCCACGAGGACAGCGCCGGCGTCGATCGCCGCGCGAGCCTGCTCATAGGTCAGGGCCGACGGCATCTTGGTCTCGTCCAGCAGCTCGCGATCCTTGCGGTTGAGGATCGCGTCGTAGACGAAGTAACCCGGCGCGGGCGGCTGCCCTTCGGTGACGAGGTTCATGAACGTCGCCTTATCGGCGGCACGGAGTGCGTAGTTCGTCGCCTTCTGGTCGCCGATCGTCGACCACAGATCGGTCGACAGATTCTTGCCGCAAGCCGAGCCCGCGCCATGCGCCGGATACACCCGCGTCGCATCGGGCAGCGTCATCAGTTTGTTGTGCAGCGACTCATACAGCTTGTCCGCCAGTTCTTCTCGCGTGAAACCGATCGAGGCCAGCAGGTCGGGGCGACCGACATCACCGATGAACAGAGTGTCCCCGGTCATGACGCCGTAGGGCGTCTGGTCGTCGGCGTGCTCGTACACCACCACGCTCATCGACTCCGGGGTATGCCCGGGCGTGTGCCGGAACTCGAGCGTCACGTCGCCCAGCGAGTACCGCTCACCGTCGGCGACACCGACCGACTCGAACTCGGTCTCGGCGACAGCCGAGTAGACGATCTTCGCGCCGGTGGCCTCGGCGAGCTCGAGGTGACCGGAGAGGAAGTCTGCGTGAAAGTGGGTCTCGATGACCAATTCGATGGTCAGCCCAAGCTCCTTGGCATCGGCAAGGTACCCGGCCACATCGCGCTGCGGGTCCACAACGACTGCGCGGCCGGTGGTTTCGTCACCGATCAGGTAGGACGCGTGCGACAGACAGTCCAGGTAGTACTGCTGCAGGATCATCGTCGATCTTCTTTCTTCTCATTGGGTAGCACCACTCTGAGCTATACCCTCACGGGTATTCAATATACCCCCGGGGGTATCTTATTCCAACTTACGAAAATACGGGTGGGGGTATTTTTCGCGCTCTCCTGAAAGCTACCCCGACCCATATGCCCGGCCTAGAGACTTAGGTCCCGCACCGCTGCCTGCTGCCCGCGCTACCTCAGCGTTGCGGGTCACCGGCGCTGTACCGACCAGTGATAGGTGCCGCCTATCGGTGCATCTGAAATGCCGATCACCAACGCCGTCTCTCGGCCTGATCCGGCCGATTGTGAGGATTAGATTGGGAGAATGACCACTGCCAGCGACAACGACGTCGATGCCACCTACGACGAACACGACGTAGCGGTCACGGGGGCGAAGCACGAGGCCGCCGGCGTCAAGGCCGTGATGGTCAGCATGCGCCGCACCATCGAGCAGATGGGGCCGCTGCGCACGGCGGAAACGCTGACCAAGATCAACCAGCGGCACGGCTTCGACTGCCCGGGCTGCGCGTGGCCGGAGGAACACGGCGGACGCAAGCTGGCCGAGTTCTGCGAGAACGGCGCCAAAGCCGTCGCCGAGGAGGCGACGCGGCGCCGCGTCACCCCGGAATTCTTCGCCCGGCATTCGGTCGCCGAACTTGCCGAGAAGCCCGAATACTGGCTGTCCCAACAGGGCCGCCTCACGCATCCGATGGTGCTGGCGCCCGGCGACAGCCATTACCGTCCGATCGACTGGGCCGACGCCTACCGACTGATCGCCGACGAGCTGAACGCCCTCGCCAGCCCCGACGAAGCGCTGTTCTACACCTCAGGCCGCACCAGCAACGAGGCCGCCTTCCTGTACCAACTGCTCGCGCGCAGTTTCGGCACCAACAACCTGCCCGACTGTTCCAACATGTGCCACGAGTCGTCGGGCACCGCACTGGTCGAATCGATCGGCATCGGCAAGGGCTCGGTCACCGTCGACGACGTCATCCACGCCGACTGCATCGTCATCGCCGGACAGAACCCGGGCACCAACCACCCGCGCATGCTGTCGGTGCTGGAGAAGGCAAAAGCGCGCGGCGCCAAGATCATTGCGATCAACCCGCTGCCCGAGGCCGGACTGATGCGGTTCAAGGACCCGCAGAAGGTGCACGGCGTCGTCGGCCACGGGGTGCCCATCGCCGACGAGTTCGTGCAGATCCGCATCGGCGGCGACATGGCGCTGTTCGCCGGCCTGGGCCGGCTCCTGCTGGAGGCAGAGGATCGGGCGCCCGGAACCGTGGTGGACCGCGACTTCGTCGACCGGCATTGCGCCGGCTTCGACGACTACGAATCCCGAACCCGTGCAGTCGATCTGGACACCGTCACCGCGGCCAGCGGCATCAGCCGGGATCAGTTGCAGCGGGTCGCCGACGCGTTGGTCCGCTCGGAGCGCACCATCATCTGCTGGGCGATGGGCCTGACCCAGCAGAAGCACGCCGTGGCCACCATCGGTGAGGCCACCAATCTGCTGCTCATGCGCGGCATGATCGGAAAGCCCGGGGCGGGCGTGTGTCCCGTGCGCGGCCACTCCAACGTGCAGGGCGACCGGACCATGGGCATCTGGGAGAAGATGCCCGAAGAGTTCCTGGCCGCGTTGGACGCCCGGTTCGGCATCACCTCCCCGCGCAAGCACGGTCACGACACCGTCGACGGAATCCGGGCCATGCGTGACGGGCATGCCAAGGTCTTCATCGGCATGGGCGGCAACTTCGTCTCGGCCACGCCCGACACCGACGTCACCGCCGCGGCGATGCGCAATTGCGCGCTGACGGTACAGATTTCGACGAAGCTCAACCGCAGCCACGTCATCCACGGCCGCACCGCACTGATCCTGCCGACCCTCGGCCGCACCGACAAGGACTTCCAGGCCGGCGGTAAACAGGTGGTGTCGGTAGAGGATTCGATGTCGATGGTGCACCTGTCGCGCGGTGGTCTGAACCCGCCCAGCGACCAGGTGCGCAGCGAGGTCGCGATCGTCTGCCAGCTGGCCCGGACCCTGCTCGGGCCGGCGCACCCGGTGCCGTGGGAATCCTTCAACGCCGACTACGACGGCATCCGCGACGCCATCGCCGACGTGGTCCCCGGCTGCGCCGACTACAACACCCGGGTCCGCCGGCCGGACGGCTTCCAGCTGCCCCACCCGCCCCGGGATTCCCGCGAATTCCCCACGCACACAGGCAAAGCCAACTTCTCGATCGAGCCCCTCGAATGGGTGCCCGTGCCCGAGGGCCGGCTGGTGCTGCAGACCCTGCGCAGCCACGACCAGTACAACACCACCATCTACGGACTGGACGACCGCTACCGCGGCGTCAAGGGCGGCCGGCGCGTGGTGTTCGTCAACCCGGCCGACATCGCGGCGCTCGGCCTGGCCGAGGGCAGCCGTGTCGACCTCGTCTCCGAGTTCGACGGCCAGGAGCGCCGTGCGAAAGACTTTCTGGTGGTGCCCTATTCGACGCCCGCGGGCAACGCCGCGGCCTACTACCCGGAGACCAACCCGTTGATCCCGTTGGACCACACTGCCCGGAAATCCAATACGCCGGTGTCCAAAGCCGTGGTGATCAGGCTGGAACCGTGGGTCGGGTAACCGCACGGCGCCGAGCCGAACACGTCACCGCCGGCGGCGCGGTCTCCCGCCCGGAGACCCTGGCTGTCGAAGAACCCCTGGAAATCCGCGTCAACGGCACTCCCCTCACCGTCACCATGCGGACGCCGGGCTCGGATGTCGAACTGGCCCAAGGGTTTCTGCTCACCGAGGGCGTCATCGCACGCCGCGATGACATCGCTCGCGTCGCCTACTGCCGCGGCGCGACCGAAGACGGCACCAACACCTACAACGTGCTCGACGTGATGTTGGCACCGCACGTCCCGCCGCCCTCGGTCGATGTGACGCGCAACTTCTACACCACCTCCTCGTGCGGCGTGTGCGGCAAGGCGTCGATCGACGCCGTCCGGACCGTCAGCCACTACTCCCCCGGCGACGACCCGACCACGGTCACCAACGCCACCCTGTCGGCACTGCCCCAGCAACTGCGGCAGGCCCAGAAGGTGTTCAACAGCACCGGTGGGCTGCACGCCGCCGCGCTGTTCAGCGCCGGCGGTGAGATGTTCGTCGCCCGCGAGGACATCGGCCGCCACAACGCGGTCGACAAGGTGATCGGGTGGGCGCTCGAGCAGGGCCGCGTTCCGCTGACCGGCACCGTCCTGCTGGTCAGCGGCCGGGCCTCATTCGAACTGACACAGAAGGCCGTCATGGCCGGCATCCCGGTGCTCGCCGCGGTGTCCGCACCGTCCTCGTTGGCGGTCGACCTGGCCAGCCAGGCCGGGCTCACCCTGGTGGCGTTCCTCCGCGGCGAGTCGATGAACGTCTACACCCGGCCGGACCGCATCGCCCGATAGCGGTGAAACGAAAAAGCCCCCGCCGGAGCGGGGGCTTTTCCATTGGAGAGAACTATGCGCTCTTGTCGCGACGCTCCGAACGCGGCGCCTTGCGCGGCACGATGGTCGGCAGCACGTTGTCCTGCACGGTCTCCTTGGTGACGACCACCTTGGCGACGTCGTCGCGGCTCGGGATGTCGAACATCACGGGCTGCAGGACCTCTTCCATGATGGCGCGCAGGCCACGGGCACCGGTGCCGCGGTGAATGGCCTGGTCGGCGATGGCGTCGAGGGCGTCGTCGGTGAATTCCAACTCCACCCCGTCCATCTCGAAGAGCCGGACGTACTGCTTGACCAGGGCGTTCTTCGGCTTGGACAGGATCGACACCAGCGATTCCTTGTCCAGGTTGGTCACCGACGCCACGACCGGGAGACGGCCGATGAACTCGGGGATCAGGCCGAACTTGATCAGGTCCTCGGGCAGCACCTCGGCGAAGTGGTCCTGGGTGTCGATCTCGGCCTTGGAGTGCACCTCGGCGCCGAAGCCCAGACCGCGCTTGCCGACCCGGTCGGACACGATCTTCTCGAGGCCCGCGAACGCACCCGCCACGATGAACAGCACGTTGGTGGTGTCGATCTGGATGAATTCCTGGTGCGGGTGCTTGCGACCGCCCTGCGGCGGTACCGACGCCTGCGTCCCCTCGAGGATTTTCAGCAGGGCCTGCTGCACGCCCTCGCCGGACACGTCGCGGGTGATCGACGGGTTCTCGCTCTTGCGGGCGATCTTGTCGACCTCGTCGATGTAGATGATGCCGGTCTCGGCGCGCTTGACGTCGTAATCGGCGGCCTGGATCAGCTTCAGCAGGATGTTCTCGACGTCCTCACCGACGTAGCCGGCCTCGGTCAGCGCGGTCGCGTCGGCGATCGCGAACGGCACATTGAGCATCTTGGCGAGGGTCTGCGCCAGGTAGGTCTTGCCGCAACCGGTCGGCCCGAGCATCAGGATGTTCGACTTCGCGAGCTCGACCGGCTCACCCCGGGAGTCGCGCGACTTCTCCTGCGCCTGGATGCGCTTGTAGTGGTTGTAGACGGCCACGGCCAGCGTCTTCTTGGCGTTGTCCTGACCGATGACGTAGCCCTCGAGGAAGTCCCGGATCTCCTGGGGCTTGGGCAGCTCGTCGAGCTTGACGTCGTCGGCGTCGGCCAGCTCCTCCTCGATGATCTCGTTGCAGAGGTCGATGCACTCGTCGCAGATGTAGACGCCAGGTCCAGCAATCAGCTTCTTGACCTGCTTCTGGCTCTTTCCACAGAACGAGCACTTCAGCAGGTCACCGCCGTCTCCGATGCGCGCCATGGGGTGAGGCCCTACTTTCTCCGGTCGCCGTCAGTCGTTACACCAGATAGTGGGTTACTGCGGGTGTGATCCCGACGCTACCCGTTCGCTCCGTTGCGGTGCGACCGAAAGGGTCGAATCGCTCCGGTGGTATTTATCCGTGTGCAGGAGAACATAGCCCGATCGGTGGCTTGCCACCCCTCGGCGCGCTGACCGTGATTCTGGCGTGTCTTTCCGGCGCCGGGTGGCGTTGGCTCGGCAGGCCTCTGATCAGGGCTGTTCACCTATCCGCAACCCTACCGTGTGCACATCGAAGCTGCCGACGCATTTCGCGGCCAGCGCAAGCACCCGGCCCCTGCGGCCTATCCCTGGAGCCGACCGCCCAGCTCGTCGACCGGCACCGCCACCGTGAGCGGGCCACCGTTGCCCGCAAGCTGGCTCTCGCCGAAAAAGAAGGTGACGGCGTCGTCGGTGAGCGCGAAGTTCCGGTACGAGGCGCGGTCCGGTTCGATCAACGCCGCGTTGCGCGCCTTCAACGCGCGCTGCACCACCGGCGTCAGGATCGCCGCCGGATCGGAGCCCGGGCCAAACAGCGAGTCGATGGTGACCGGTCCGCCGGCGCCGTACGTGAAGGTCCGGTACCGGATGTCGGGATGTCCTTCGTGGGCCAGGCCCGTCGGGTCGACGACCTTGAGCACCAGGCTCTGGCTCCGCGCCGAGCGGTACACCGTCGGCGTCACGGTCTCCGTGTACACCCGGCCGCCGCCGAAGTCGCCGACCCAGCCGACGAAACCGTCGCGGTCCTGGGCCAGAAAATCCGCGACCGCCCGCTGGTCCGGATAGTCGACCGGGAAAGCGACGGTCCGTTCGTATCCGGTACCGACCTCATGGATCCGGCACATGCCGGTGGCGTCGGGTGTCCCGCCCAGGGCACCACACGCCTGCTGCGCCGACGCCGCCGGCGCGACGCTCAGGAACGTCACCACCGCGGCCAGGGCAAGAACCGAAATCCTCATGCCCACATGGTTCGCCGCAGCCCTTGGCAGATTCTTGGCGTGCCCTACCCGAGTTCGAGGGTGAATTCATGCGCGCCGATGCGGATACGGTCGCCGTCGAACAGGTTTGTGTTGGCCTCGATGCGCGTGCCCTGCACGTACACGCCGTTGGCCGAGCGCAGGTCCACCATCACCGGTCCGGTGCCCGCGTCGACGATGACGGCGTGGTGCCGGCTGACGTCTGCCGCGTCGAGCACGATGTCGTTGTCGGCCAGGCGACCGATGCGGGTCGCCATCGCGCGCAAGGCAAACCACTGCCCGGACGCGTCGCGCAGCCCCGCCCTGGACGCCGTCGACCGGGTGGAGCCCGAGCGGAGCCGGCCGATGGTGTGCACCGCCGTCGCCTGCGCGGCGCCCTGAACGTCGAGTGGTTCCTGACGCAGAATGCGTTGCTGCAGGGCACTTATCGCCGAGCCGGGATCGATACCGAGGTCCTCGGCCAGGATGGACTTCACGCGGCGGAACGCGTCGAGCGCGTCCGCCTGTCGTCCGCAGCTGTAGTACGCGGTGATCAACTGCGCCCACAGGGGTTCGCGGTACGGGTGTTCGGCGACGAGGGTCTCCAGTGGGCCGATCACCAGAGCAGCCTGGCCACAGGCGATTTCGGCTTCCGCACGGGCGGTCTCCACGGAAATGCGCTCGTCGACCAGCGCGGCCGCGACGGCATCGACGAAGGCGAAGTCGGACAGGTCGCCGAGGACCGGACCCCGCCACTGCGCCAGAGCCGCCGACAGGTGTACCGCCGCGGACGGGAACTGACCGGCGGCCGCCGCCCGTACCCCGGCGACCTTCTCCTTCTCGAAGCGCCCCAGGTCGGTCGCGTCCTCCGGCACGTCGAGTCGATATCCGGGCGGGGCGGCGGCCAGGGTCTCCCGCGGCATTCCGGACTCCGCCAGGATCTTTCGGAGATTGGAGATGTAGGAGTGCAGCGCGGTGCGGGCGGCCGCGGCCGGTGACTGCTCCCATACCGCGTCGATCAACGCGTCCACCGACACCGGGCGGCCGCGGCTCAGCAGCAGCATCGCGAACACCGCGCGCTGCTTGGGTGCGCCCAGCGAGACGACGCGGTCGTCGACGGCCATCCGCAGCGTGCCCAGAACACCGAAATCGATTCCGGTCGGCCGCATGGGCCGAGGGTATCGGGTGCTATCGGCCGATGCGGGCTATTGCCAGTTCCGCGAACGTCTTCAGCGTTTCGCACCGCCACACGTAACTGCCCGTGACGCGATAGATCCGTTCGCCCGTCAACAGCACCGTGAGCGTCGTCGACGGCGGCGTGACATTCGGTTCGTACGTGCAGACCGCCTTGAGGCCCACGCCGTCGACCGCGGTGGCCCTGGGCCACTCGGCCACCTGGCGGAATGTCGTCGCGGCGTCCCACGGGAACGCATCGGCGAACCGGACGTCGGATTCCAGGCTCCGCCGCCCCAGTGGCTCGTCGAAAGCCCGGTAGACACAAGACAATTCGGGCAGTTGGGTCCGGATCGGTTCGGCCGTCGCCGGACCTTCGAGAAAGACCGCGGCTTCGTCGGGGTGCACCCAGCCGCAGGCCTCGGCGGTCAGCTGGTCGTCGGCGTGCGCGGCCGGCGACAGGGTGGCCGCGGCAGCGACGGCCACCAGCGCGGACGCGAACCGCCTCATGACCGGTAGCCCTCCGCGAATGTCATGGCGTCGACGACGCGGCCGTCGTTCACGGTGGGGCCGAGCAGCACCTTGGTGGCGTTGACGGCTGGGTCGTAGGCCATCAGCGCCGTCGACGGGCTGCAGCCGCTCGTCGACTTCAGGATCAACGAGTCGCCGGACGCCCCGACGACGTCGATGTTGTTGCCCGCGCCCGGCACCCGGACCCGTTCGGTATGCCCGTCGGCGGTCACGCGGGAGAGGAAGATGACGCCACAAGCACCGAGCGACTGCACGAAGGTGCCGCTGGGCAACTGCCAGGCGTCGATATCGCCGTAGTCGCCGTCGAATCCCGGTTCGTTCTTCGCGTTGTTGACGGCGGTGAGCGCGGTCGGCGCCGAGCCGTCGATCGGCACCTTCCACAGCTGGCTTCCGGCGGACTTCTGCGCCGTGCAACTGGCGACGAAATCCGTTGGTGCCAGCCACCGCGTCGTCCGGCAGACGGCGCCGGGCATCGGTACCGGCAGCACCCGCCCGACGGTGCCGTCATTGCCCATGAGCACGAAGCTGTTGTCCGTTCGCGGGGCCGCGTCGTTGCGCCGGTTGGCCGTCGACAGCACGAGCGTCGTGCCGTCGGGGGTTTCCAGGTAGTCGCCGCCGAATCGGCCGGCGCCGGCGAGGTTCTCGGTCGGGTAGGTCAGTTGCACGTTGCCGGCGAGGTCGACGCGCTGCAAGGTGCTCGGCTGGTCCTGGCTGCTGCTCGACAGCACGATCGCCTGGCCGTTCGGGCGGCTGAAACGGGCGGAGGCGCGCGTCGGGAAGGACGTCTGGTGGCCGGTGTGCAGATCGACCACGATGACGGTGTCGTCACCCATCGAGAACAGCGCCCGACCGCCGTCACCCGACCAGTCCAGCAGATGCGGCTTCCACCCCTTGTCGTTGGGCGCGAACGTCGTGATGGCGTACCGGTGCCCCGCCGGATCGATCAGGTACAGGGTGTCGGCGGCCTTCTCGGGCGGCGCCTCGTCGGGCGCGGGCCGCTCACCCGGACGGCGTGCGGCGACCGGATTCCAGGTGGCCAGGGTCCAGCCGTCACCGACCTGGTTCCACGGCACCTGCATCGCGGCATCGGGAGTCGGATTCGCCTGGGCCACTGGCAATCCGACCGTCAGGGACACGGCCAGGGCGGCCGAGGCCAGAGCGGCGGCGGTGCGGTGTGGGTGTCGACTCATGGCAGGTCCTGTTCGAATGGCCGGAATTCGTGGTCGTGTCACAGGGTGCGGTGGTCGTCTTGGTGAATTCTTGGCGCGCGCCGAGCGGCGGCCTTCGACATTCGACATAATGTTCCAGCTGCGTCAATTAGTCTTCTTGCCGGGGAGGACCACTCCCCGGCGATCAACGCACGCAATCGAATACGGGAAGGCCACCGCGCGATGAATCACCCCGCCCCGCCACGACCGCCACCGCGCGCCGACGGCTCCAATGCCTGCCGCTGGCGGGCGTCGTCGCGGCCGCCTGCGTCCTGACACCGAACGGGCAGCTCGCCATCCAGTCGCACGCCGCGCCCATCAGCGCCCCGCGCCTGGATAGTCGCGCGGTCCAGTTCGCGGCGTTCGTCCAGGAGATGACAACCCGCGAGGAGGAGTTGCGCGAGCAGATCACGGCCGCCGCGGCGACGGACACGTTCGCGGGGCCGGTGCCCCTGGCCGCCACCGACCCTCTGGCCACTGCCGGCGGTCTCGTCGTCGACGTGATCAAAGCCCTCGGGGTGGCCGTGGTCGAGGCGGCCAAGAGCACCGCGGTATCCGTGATCTCCATACCGCTGGTGATGCTGAATCGCGCGGCCACCGATCCCTTCTACCTCCCGTGGTTACCGATCGCGTTGGTGTCGTATGCGTTCACCCTCCCGTTCCAGGTGGTGGGAACGTTCGCATACGACTTGGTCGCGAACCTGACTCAGGTGGTGACGGCGCTGGTCCCGGCTGCCGCCGCCCCCGCAGCGGCAACCGCGAGCCCGGAGTCCGCCGCCGCGACCCCGTCCCCGACCGCGGCCAACCCGGTCCAGCAGGCCATCGAAACCGTCAAGACGCGGGTGACCGATGCGGCCGGTGCCGCCGGCTCGACGTTGGCGGCAGTGCCGTCTGCGCTGACATCCGGACTGCAGCTGCCGTCGGCACTCGCTCCGCTCGCGCCCATCGCCGGCGCGGCGTTCGCGGCGCTGTCACCGGCCATCGCCGTCGCGAACTTCATCTCGGTCCTGGTGACGGGCAAGGCGCTGCCGTTCAAAGTGGTGAAGCCGGAGCTGCCGTCCACCGTGTCGGTGGCGTCGACCACGCCGCGCGCGACCGCCGCGACGGACAAGTCGTCGGAGCCGGACTCCCCCGCGACCGGTAACGCCGGCACGAACGACGCCGCCGCCGCCGAGAAGCCGTCCACCCAGACCGAGAAGAAGCCCACCAAGTCCGTCAGCAAGTCGCGTACCAAGCGGACTTCTCCGACGCCGACCGCAAGCACCCCGTCGACGCCGGCCAAGACGACGGACGGGACCGACGATTCGTCCACCAAGCCCGGTGGCGATCCGGCGCCGGCCACCAAGCCGGAAAAGCCCGACACCAAGCCCGACACCAAGCCGGAGAAGCCCGAGAAGTCCGGCACCGACAATTCGTCGGCAGCGCAACACGATTCGACGAAGGGCAAGAACGCGACCGACAAGAAGGCCAAGGACAAGAAGGCCGCCAAGGGCGGCGCGTCGTCCGGCGGCGCGAAGACCGCCGCGGCCAAGGGCTGAACAAACGTCAGCGGCCGCCAGCCTGAACAGGCTGGCGGCCGCTGTACGTTGTGGGACTCAGGCCTTCTGGGCCGAGAGCTTGCGGTACTCCAGGACCGTGTCGATGATCCCGTAGTCCTTGGCGCCGGTCGCGGTGAGGATCTTGTCGCGGTCGGTGTCCTTGCGGATGGTCGCGGCATCCTTGCCGGTGTGCCGCGCCAGCGTCTCCTCCATGAGGGTGCGCATGCGCTCGATCTCGGCGGCCTGGATTTCCAGGTCGGAGAACTGCCCCTGGATGACGCCACCGAGCGACGGCTGGTGGATCAGCACCCGAGCGTTCGGCAGGGCCATGCGCTTGCCCGGCGTACCGGCGGCCAGCAGCACCGCAGCGGCCGAGGCGGCCTGACCGAGGCAGACCGTCTGGATGTCGGCGCGGACGTACTGCATGGTGTCGTAGATCGCCATCAGCGAGGTGAACGAGCCACCCGGCGAGTTGATGTACATCGTGATGTCGCGATCGGGGTCCTGCGACTCGAGCACCAGCAGCTGGGCCATCACGTCGTTGGCGGACACGTCGTCGACCTGGGCACCCAGGAAGATGATGCGCTCGTCGAACAGCTTGGCGTAGGGGTCGACGATGCGCTCACCGAGGTGGGTGCGCTCGCTGAACTGCGGCAGGATGTAGCGGGCCTGCGGAGCCAGCTCCGGGTTCAGATGCTTGGAGATCACTTCGAGGCTCCCTTGCCGCCGTTGAGGTTTGCACGGGTGATGATGTGGTCGACGAAGCCGTATTCCAGCGCTTCCTGCGCGGTGAACCAGCGGTCGCGGTCGGAGTCGGCCTCGATCTGCTCGATGCTCTTGCCGGTGAACTCAGCGTTCAGCCGGAACATCTCCTTCTTGATGACGTGGAACTGCTCGGCCTGGATGGCGATGTCCGCTGCGCTGCCGGTGACGCCACCGAGCGGCTGGTGCATCAGGATGCGGGCGTGCGGCAGGGCGTGACGCTTGCCCTTGGTGCCGGCGGCCAGCAGGAACTCGCCCATCGACGCCGCCATACCCATCGCGTAGGTGGCGATGTCGCACTCCGACAACTCCATGGTGTCGAAGATCGCCATGCCGGCGCTGATCGAGCCACCCGGCGAGTTGATGTACATGTGGATGTCTTTGGACGGATCCTCGGCCGTCAGCAGCAGAATCTGCGCGCACAGCCGGTTGGCGATGTCGTCGTCGACCTGCGACCCCAGGAAGATGATGCGCTCGGCAAGCAAACGCTCATAGACCGAGTCCGTGAGGTTGAGCCCCGGTGCGCTTGAACGCATGTCAGTCACGACTGGATACCTGCTTTCTCGAGTTCGTCCACACGACATTAACCAACGGCCGACGGCCGCGAGTCCCCGACGCGGTCTAGTTCGCTCACAGCGTCACAGTCGCCGGAGAGCGGACGGTGCCGCAGGCATCAGTGAAGACACCTGCGGCACCCGTACCACGATCAGAGTTCGAGGACTCAGTCCTCGTCCTTCGCCTTCTTGGCCTTCTTCTCTTTGGCCGGCTTCTCGTCCTTGGCCTCGGCCTTCGCCTTCTTGGCCTTGGCGGGCTTCTCGTCCTCGACGGCCTCGGGCTCGTCGGCGGCGAGAGCCTCGGCCTCGTCGGCAGCCTCGGCGACCTCGGCCTCGGCGGCGTCGCCGGCCGGGCCGAAGAACTCCGCGGTGTCGACGGTGTTGCCGTCGGTGTCGGTGACGGTCGCACCGGAGACCACAGCGGCAATCGTCATGCCGCGACGGATGTCGGCGAACATGGACGGCAGCTGGTTGTTCTGCTGCAGGATCTGGATCAGCTGCTGCGGCTCGATGCCGTACTGGCGGGCCATCAGGGCGATGCGCTCCATCAGGTCGCCCTGGCCGACCTTGACGTCCAGCTCGTCGGCGATGGCGTCCATCAGCAGCTGGGTCTTGACGGCCTTCTCGGCGTTGGTGCGGGTGTCCGCGTCGAACTCTTCGCGGCTGCTGCCCTGCTCCTTGAGCTGCTCCTCGAACTTGGCCTCGTCGTGGTCGAGTCCGTGGATCGCGTTGTGGACGGTCTCGTCGACGGTCGCCTGGACGATGGCCTCGGGCAGCGGCACCTCGATCTGCTCCAGCAGGGTCTCGACGGCCTTGTCGCGGATCTGCTCGGCCTGGCCGATCTGCTTCACCCGGCGCACCTGGGCGACCAGGCTCTCCTTGAGCTCTTCGATGGTGTCGAACTCGCTGGCCAGCTGGGCGAAGTCGTCGTCGGGCTCCGGCAGCTCGCGCTCCTTGACCGACTTGACGGTGACGGTGACCTGGGCTTCCTTACCGGCGTGCTCGCCGGCGGCCAGCGTGGTCGGGAATTCCTTGGACTCGCCGGCCTTCAGGCCGATGATGGCCTCGTCGAGACCCTCGATCAGCTGACCGGAGCCGATCTGGTGCGACAGGCCCTCGGTCTTGGCCTCCGGCACGTCCTCACCGTCGACGGTGGCCGACAGGTCGAGCGAGACGAAGTCGCCGTCGGCGGCCGCGCGGTCGACCCCGGTCAGGGTGCCGAAGCGGGCGCGCAGGTTCTGCAGTTCGGCGTCGACCTCGTCGTCGTTGATGACGATCGGGTCGACGGTGATCGTGAGGGCCTTCAGGTCCGGGAGGGTGATCTCCGGGCGGACGTCGACCTCGGCGGTGAAGACGAGCTCGTCGTTGTCCTCGAGCTTGGTGATGTCGATCTCGGGCTGGCCCAGCGGCTTGACGTCCTGGGCGGTGACGGCCTCGCCGTAGCGGGCCGGGATGGCGCTGTTGACGACCTGCTCCAGCACCGCGCCGCGGCCGATGCGGGCCTCGAGCAGCTTGGCCGGGGCCTTGCCGGGACGGAAGCCGGGCAGGCGGACCTGCTTGGCCAGCTCCTTGTAGGCCTGGTCGAACTCGGGTTGAAGCTCGGTGAAGGGCACCTCCACGTTGATGCGAACCCGGGTGGGGCTCAACTGCTCCACGGTGCTCTTCACAGCGTTACTCCTTGTTTTTTGATACTTGCCATCAGTCGGTGGTCGGGGTGACAGGATTTGAACCTGCGGCCTTCCGCTCCCAAAGCGGATGCGCTACCAAGCTGCGCTACACCCCGTGCCTCGTCGCGGTCGCATTACCGCGGTCGAGATACTACGTCCTAGACACGCGACACCATCAATTGGATTGGCGGCCGCTGTCCCGGTACTGTCTGCCGGTACTGTGATCGCAGCAGTGCACGCGGGCGTAGCTCAATGGTAGAGCCCTAGTCTTCCAAACTAGCTACGCGGGTTCGATTCCCGTCGCCCGCTCCACGAAGCACCTGGTAGACGGCGTTCTGCCAGGTGATCGGGGTTAAACCGCCCTTATTCGTCCCTTGATCTGGCCCCTTCCGCCTGTGCGTCCGTCGGCGAGCCCGAGTGCCTTTGATCGAAGTCAGTGCCAGAATCTGCATCCGTGACAGTCGACCCGTCAGGCATCCGCCCCGCTGATCGTTTCGAACTGGTGGGAGCGGTTCGAGACGCGATCAACGATTATCGGAAAGTCAAGAGTGCCGATCGAGAGGCCCTAGCGACAACGTTCGGAATCCCACTCCACCCGGATCGGGAGTGGATAGACGACTTGCTGGCCGCGGATATCGCAAACGTCATTGAACTTGCGAAGTACCTTGATGTGCCCCTCCCCGACGCCCTCACCGAGGGGACGAGTTCTGAGGAATCAGTAGACCCGAGTGCCACCACGATCGATGCCTATGAAGAACTAGTTTCCGCAGAAACCGCTCTCCGCGCGGTCGTCCGAACGGCAGTACCCAACTGGTCGGCCGACCTCGATGGCGACTCAATCGCGAAATTGATGGCCAAACAGTCGGAAGAGGAGACCCGCCGCGACGGCATAGCTGTCAGCCAGGACCTCCTCGACTACACCGAGCTGTATCAACTTCAGCAGATCGTCAACAACCACTGGGAAGCGGTTAAGCCGATCCTTGACGACAAAAAACGGACGGATGTCTACTTCAGTGTCATCTTCGATGTCCGTAATTCGATCAGCCACTCGCGTCCGATCTTTGCTGCCGAACGACTGCTGCTAGCCGGGGCAGCCGGCCAGATTCGCAATCAACTCGCTGTCTACAGGTCGAAGGCGGACGGCCCTTCGGCCCACTATCCGTCCATCGACTCGGCGCGGGATAGTGGTGGTCGCGACGGGTTGAGGTCACCAGAGCTGGTTTCCGCCTCCAATGCCGCACTGCAGAACATTCCGAGACTGGACGTCGGGGAAACCATCACGTTCGAGTTAGAGGCGACGGATCCGCGAGGTCGAGACTTGTGGTGGAGGGCCTGCTCACTACCCGGTCGGACGGCCCCTTCCCAGTTCAGGGATTTCGCAAAAATCGCGGACGTCACTGGCGACCGGGCCACCATCACTTGGACGGTAACAGACGGCGACGTCGGCGAATATCGACAGATTGTGATCGCGCTTGCAAGCGCCGGCAGATACCGTCGCCATGAAAACTGGGATGACGCCGTTCTGTTCCACTACCACGTCAACCCGCCGCATGACGCGTAGCTGAACAACGCTCCGGCGAACTGCAGCAGCGCAGCGGCACAGCGCCCGCGCTGGTATTCTGGCCATTGCCGAAACACGCCTCGAAGCGCTACCTTGCGCTCGGGCTGACACCCACGTGACTAAGGCGTGGCAGGGCGGAGCGCTTCCCGTGGCGCTGCGAAACCTGACAGGCGGTCGGATGCACGACCTAAAGTGCAGCACTGTGGACACGGGGACACAGGCAAACCGAGTGATCGGTGTCCTGTCATGTCCATTTACTTCCCCCTTGTGACTGCAACCGCTCTTGCCTATGCGGTCGCTCGCTTGGCCTACCTGGTCATTTGGTCGGCCGCGGCAATCATCATCACGATGATCGACTCCACGAACGCAGCCAATATCATCGCAGCTATGGGAGCACATTTCCCGCTGCGTAAGCGCTAGCCGCACAACGGGATCACGTTGGCGCCCTCGGGAGGTGGCGTTCCGGCCAGCGCCCCAAGGGCGTCCATCGCGTCGGAGTGGTCGTCCGCGATCAGGTGCGCATAGACGGTCTCGGTGGTGGACGGCTTGGCGTGGCCCATGAACCGCGCAATCTCGAACATCGGTCGGCCCGCCGCGATCATCAGGCTCGCGTAGGTGTGCCGGAGCGCGTGGAACTTCAGCTGCGCCGGTAGCTCGGCAGCTTCGTCACCCGTCGCCGCGGCAACCCGGTTCGCCCGCAGGACGGCGGGCCGGTACACGGCCTTGTACAACGTCGCGTGCCGGTAGGGCTGGCTCCAGTCGAGCACGATCCGCTCCCCCGCTTCCTGCGCGGTCAGGTTGGCCAAGGCGGTCGCTTGCCGGGCGGCTGCTGACCGACTGCCGGGTTCAATTCCCGGGTCCTGTTCCGCGCGAACACCGGTGGGCCGAGGCGGCGCCAACGCAAAGCCGGGGAACAGCGGGGCGGTCGGCTCGTCCCGGCGCGGGTGGAGCGCGAGATAGGTCCGAAGTAGCCCGGTCGTCTCGGCGGTCTGGGGCACGCGGCGACGGCTCCCCTTGGTCTTCGGCGCGACCGTCGTCAGTTCCCCGCTGACCCACGCGATCGTCCGCTCAACCCTCAACGTTGCGGTCTTGGCCGGCGCATTCGGATTCAGCGGCTTTGGCGGCATCAACACGTCGGCGACCTGTAGCCCCGCGAGTTCCGCCGCGCGCAGACCCGACCAAGCAGCCAGGTGAACTAGTGCGTTGTACGGCCAAGGCGTGTGGGCGACGAGGCTGCGCACCTGAGCGACAGATAGGAACAACGTCGGATCGTCAACGACCGCACCAGCTCCGGTGTTGTGGTCGGTCGGCAGCTTCACGTAGTCGGCCGGGTTCATCGGCAGCCGGCCATCCGCAACCGCGTCCGCCAGGACCATCCGAACCAGGAAGTAGGCGTTGCGGATTGTGGATGGCTTCTTTTGTGCCTCACCCATCCGCGCCACCCAGTCGGTGATGTCCTCGCGCTTGATCGCGTGCAATGGCAAGCCGCCGAATACGTCATCAATTCGCAATTTCTCCAGGCGCTTATGCCGCTTCGCCACAGGGCCATCCGTCGGTGTCGGGGCCAGAGCTTCCGCATACGCGGCGCGAGTGGTCGCCTTCAGATCAGCGCGGCCCGCGAGCCAGGTAGCCGCAACATCGCGAAACAAGATCTTGCCCGCGTGGGGGTCGAAGCCAATGCCCTTGCGGATGGCGGCCTTCTGGTCTTCCTCAAAAGCCTTGGCAGCCTTCTTTGTCTTGAACCCGCTCTTCGACCGTTGCTTGCCGTACTTGTCGTACCAACGGGCTGTGTAGCCGGGTCGGTCGAGTCGGTTTTGTGCCATGCCAGTACTCCCTTGCGATCAATTCGCTGTAGATGTATTCGTCGGTGGTGCCGTCCTCGAACAGGAGCACGTGGACCATTTCGCCGCCGTCGTTGTAAGTCCTCTGCACCGTGCCTGCTTCGCCGTTGCGTGGGTCTCGCGGTATCCGCACCAGCACTTGTAAGCCGGGGCGATAGACCTCGCCGTGGCTCGCGACGTAGCCCCCGCGCGCCGGTTCCTGCGCGGCCTCGTCGGTAGATGACATCACGCGCCTGACCCACGGAAGTGCTTGCGGCGCCATGCGTTAGTGCCGGGGGTTGCGTGCGCCGACCGTTTGGCCGGCTGCTTGTTCGGGTCGGGCGACCAGCCCGCGAACCAGCGCGCGAACTCCAAGAACGCGCCGGCCAATACCTCGCGGGCGTTGGGGCTCTGCGCGATTGCGCCAAGCATTGCGTCGGCGTCGATGTCAGCGCTGTTGTCGAATCGCACATCTGGGGCCATAGGTCGGGCCTCGTACATCACATAACTCCTTCCCGAGCGAGCACACCGCGCACGGTGCTGTAGGACCACTTGGTGCTGCGACGCTTGCCCCGCTGGGTCGGGGTGGGCACGCCCTCGGCATCCAGTCGGCTAGCAATTTGCTTGGCGGGCAATCCTTCTCGCATGCGCAACTCGACTATGCGATTGATGGTCTGGCGCGGTATCTCGCTGGGCGTCCCAAGTGGCACCCCGCCCTGGCGGGCCTTGATCAGGCCCTGCTTCGTGCGCTTGCTGATCAGGTCGCGTTCCTCCTCGGCGACCAGAAGCCTTGCGTGCGCGGTCAACTGGCTCAGTTGGTCGGAGTCCGTTCCGTCCAGGCCAACGATGCGCCAGCCTTCCACCTTCGCGTCAGCAACCAGCTTCGCGCCATCCGCCATCGACCGCGACGAACGGTCCAGGGCGTTGATCACAAGCACGTTGGCGATACCTGCCTGAATGGCCGAGACGGCGGCGATGCGCCCGTACAGCTTGTCCGTCTTCTTGCCACTCATGACGTCTGGGATCAGCGCCACTAGCTCTAGATCGTGTGCCACGCAGTACATTTCGATCTGCTCACGCTGGGCGTCCAAGCCATAGCCCTTCTGTCCCTGGGCTTTTGTGCTCACGCGTATGTATCCGATTGCTTTTGTTAAGCCATTCCCTGCCATTTCGACGCTCCTATCAGCGGGTTAGCGGGGTAGCCGTTCCTCGTCGGCTACCTCGGCCGACCCTACGCCAGCTCCAGCGAACCGCGCTACACACGCTGTGCAGCAGCGTTGCCATAATCAGCAAACTACTCAGTAGCGCCGTCGCAATCTCGCCTCGCGTATCTCTGCCATGGCCTGCTCCTGGGTCATCAGGGCGTTACCGGGTCGCGGGCCGTCGTAGTCCGTAGCGAATGCCGGGCGCATAGGCAGGTCGTCGGACCTATCGTCGGGCGTTCGCCCGTGAGCGGAGCCGCCAGGAGCCGTTTCGGGTACCTCTACGACTTCGGCGTCTATCGGCGCGGCGGGGTCCGGGGCGTCCAGGGCGGGTAGCCCGCGACGTTCGCGAGACTCCGCGCGGGTGATCTGGGCTACGCCGACGATGTCACCACCCATGAGTTCTTTCCAGGGCGCGTTGTCGACTTCGACTGCGACGGCAGTCTTTGCGCTCACGCCCGCGCGGTCGAGGGCGCTGTTGGTCGCCGATAGCCGAACCTGCTCGCTTTCAGCGTTGTCAGCCAAGTCCTGCAAGTTGTTGCGGACGTTATGGAGTGCTTGGAGCTCAAGGTATTCCCTTGCGGCAGCTTTTGTTTGCGGTGCAGCGCCGCCGTGGTACCGACACACGTGGTGGCCGCGGATGGCCCAGTTCCGACACTGATCGCCGTTCTTGCGATGGGCGAGGCAGCGGCGAGACGGATCACCGCGATCAAACCGTTCGATAGCTGCATCGTTCGATAGGTCTTCGCTCACTTCAATCTCCTTTTGTTCCAAGTTGTTTGCATTCGGCGGTTCCAGTGACACCCCGCCGGGTTACCTACATACGGCCTGGTCGGCGCTTATTAGTTCTTAACCCTCTATAGAGGAGGGTTAATAACTAACCCCACCCGAATAACAAGGGTTAAGAAGGGTTAACTAACTCGTTGTCTACCTTGATCTTTCGCCGATGCGCCGGGACTACCTCACCAAGCGAATACTTCTTGCTGTTACCAGACTTCCTTTCCTTCAACCAATCTCGCTGCACCGCAAGATCGCGCCCCTGCCGGAAAACCCCGCTGGACTTTCCGGTCTGGTTGATTCCGGCCTTGGTGATCAGTTCGTCGGCGTTCAGCTCCGCGTCGCCTTCGATGCCCTTCTCACGCTGCTGTCGGTCATAGACAGCCATGACGTCATATGCCTTAAGCGCGTAGCGTTCTGCGGCGTTCTCAGCACGACCACCACCGCCCGTAACCACGAGCCGTCGCGTGCGCAGGTCCCAGTCAATCTCGAACTCGGCCACATCAACATCACGACCATGAGCACGGAGGTATCGCTTGTTGTCGATAGGTGCGTCGGTGTAGCTGCCGTCACCGGACTCATACCGGTAGCTCATGTTCACGTCGGGCTTGTCCATCATGGCGCTCGCCCCACGCGCTCGGTTGCCGCCGTCCTCGGAGTAGCCCGAGTGGTGGGCAATCAACACTCCGCGAAGTTCGGCCTCCAACACGACGCGCTCGAAGCACGCCCACCACCGCAGGTAGGCAGCGTTCGGGTCGCCTCCGCTCGGTTGGTCGTAGAACGACCCCAGCGGGTCCATCAAGAGCACGCTCACGCCCGTATCGCGCAGCCATCGAACAACCCAGTCGGCGACGGCCCCGTTCGCCAGATCCAGCCGCCCGTGGTCGCGGGCGTGGTAGACGCTGAGGCGTTTGAGCGCGTCATCGGCCAGCTCCATGTCCGACAGCCACCGATTGAACTGCCCGCGGGTCAGCTCCATATTCAAAAACCCAACGCGACAGTCTGATTCGACGTTGACTTCAAATCGTCCAAGGAACGGATCACCCGTCAGCAGCGCCGCCGTTGCGTTGAGCAACAAGGTGGTCTTGCCAGACTTCTTCTGCGCGTTGACCTGAGCGTTGCCCGTCCACAGGTCGCGGATGATCCAGTCGACTTCCGGTGGTTCCTCGGCCAGCTGGTCGTAAGCGGTCGCCGGGTATGGCGGCGGCGTCCACGCCTGGGCAGCCTCCAGCCGCCTCGCGTCGGCCTGCGCCGCCTGGGCTAGACGCTCACCCCGCAGGTACCCGCCGTACTCCTTGTCCTCCCTGGGGTTCCATTCGTCGTTCATGCGATTCGCGCCTTTCGCGGTTGGCGCGGTCGTCTCGGCCAAGCTCGCCGGCCATCACATACCGGCTCGCTCGCGGAGCTACCCGGCCCCCACGCGTCAACGTTCGGTACGACCGGCTTGCCACGCGCTCGGGCGCGTGCGACGGCTCCGACGACCGCTCGCCTTACGTCGTCCTCGGCAACCGCTCCGGGCCGCGCCTCACCGAGCCGGTCGCCGCGCTCGCGGGCCTCCATCAGCGCCAAATAGGCCGCGCCGATGTTGTTCAGCGCCAGGACCAAGCCCGCCTTGCCCTCCTGGGCAGACAGCACTGAATCGCCCCGGGTTTGATGCACACCGGTTACTGGTGTGCAGCCTCTGAGTTGGCCGCGTTTGTAGCGTAGTGGACGGCTTCGTACTCCAGGGGTGGGATGCGACCGAGGCGGTGCATGAGCCGGTCGGCGTTGTACCAGTGCACCCACTCGGCGGTGAGCAGCTCCACGTCGGTCAGACGGCTCAGAGGGCCGCGCCGAAACGGCGAGTCATCGCGGACGGCTTCAGTCTTGTAGAGCCCTATGGTCGTCTCCGCCAGAGCGTTATCGAAGGCATCGCCGACTGTCCCGATTGAGGCCACCAGTCCAGACAGCGCCAGGGTCTCGCCGAACCGCACAGACGTATATTGAGAGCCCGCATCGCTATGGTGAATAGTGTTGCCCAACAATGGATTACCCTCGTCGATACGAAGTTGGGCGGCGTGGCGGATCGCCTGACGCACGAACCGGTCCTCCTTGCTGGCCGAGCAGGTCCATCCCACTATCCGGCCCGCGTAGGCGTCGATGGCGAATGCGGTGTAGACGAACGTTCCGTTGGTCAGCCGTACGTAGGTGAAGTCCGCGACCAGCAGCACGTTGGGCGCGGGCACCCGGAACCGGCGTTTGACCAGATCGGCCGCCCGCGCCGCGGCGGGATCGGCGATCGTGGTGCGGACCTTCTTGCGGCGGGTAACCCCGCGCCAGCCGTTGGCCCGCATGAGGCGCTCCACGGTGCAGCGGGCCACCACAATGCCTTGTCGGTGCAGGTGAGCCCACATCTTGGTAGCCCCGTACAGTGACTCCGGTTTGCGTCGGCCGTGCTCGTCTGGCTCGTAGAAGCCGGCGAGCACCTCGGTGATGACGGTGTCCCACAGCGCCCGAGCGGATGGGGGGCGGGTCAGCCAGGCGTAGAAGGTTCTCGGGGCGATCTGGCAGCCGTGCTCAGTGAGCACGCGGCAGATCGGAGCGACCCCGAACCGAGCACGATGCTCGGCGATGAACGCACAAATCAACGGTGTCGCGGGTCGCTCTCCCGCACGAAGAAACTTGTTGCCGCCTTGAGGATTTCGATGGTTTCCTCAAGCTCGCGGTTCTTGCGCTTCAGCTCTCTATTCTCACGGGCGACGTCGGTGGGCACCCCGTCACGTTGGCCGGTGTCGACCTCGGTCTGGTTGACCCAGCGGCGC
This sequence comes from Mycobacterium toneyamaense, assembly GCF_055384815.1. Classification (NCBI taxonomy): domain Bacteria; kingdom Bacillati; phylum Actinomycetota; class Actinomycetes; order Mycobacteriales; family Mycobacteriaceae; genus Mycobacterium; species Mycobacterium toneyamaense. Next base: position 1,717,711 of record NZ_AP040333.1, on the reverse strand, counting down.
AGTGATTCATACGACACCCCCAACCGCTTGGCGACCGCGGTGATGCAGGCCGTGCGGGTGTCGTACTCCTCGGCATGGTCGGTGACCAACCGGACCGCTCGGGCCTTGAACTCGTCGTCGTACTTCCTTGGCATGATGCAAACGACCTTCCCTCGAAAGAAGGTGTGCATCAAACCCGGGGTGGTTCAGCACCGCGTGCAGCACTTTTGCGTTCATCGCCTGGTGCGCGCCGTTGGGGTCATCCAGCACGTCGACCAGTGCGGCGGGGTTGAGGTACTGCCACAAGGTCTTGCTGCGCGGAAGCTCACGGAGTTCGGCAGCATCCAGGTCAGCGCCAACCTGCTCCATGAGCCACGAGTCAGCTTCAGCAAGGCTCGTCGCCACACGAGCCCCGACCGACCGCACAGCAGCCAGCGGGCCCACGTTCGCGCGATCCAAGACCGCCACCAAACCATTGCCGTCTACCCGTCCCCAGCAAGACAACAACTCGGTCCGCACGGGCACCGGGGCATCGGGGTTCTTCCAGTTCACCGAGCCGGGGCACCGCAACACCCGCGACAGCTCGTAGATGTTGTCGACGGTCCGCATGGTCTGCGAACCATCCGGCGACCACATCACGTCGCGTGCGGCGTCCTGGACCAGCGAGCCCCACCGCGCATAGGCCAACTTCCAGTCGTCGCGCGACCGGTCCCGGTCAATCACGTTGCTATCACGGGGCGGAGACGCAATCCGCCACAACGGTTGCAGGCCATGGCCGCTCTGGATCAGCGCCACAGGTACCGCGCCGAGACGGACGGCAAGTCGTCGCGCCGCCTCCTCGCACTGCGCCATCGAGTCGAATTGCTTGCCCGGCTTGATGTCCAGGTCAGCAAACAGCGTCCGCACGCGGGCAATGTCAGCTTCGGCCCCACGGCCACGCGTCACATGCCGCCCAACAGGATTGACGCCAAACCAGACGTCGCGGTCCTGCGGCGGCACCCAACGGACTAGCTCTCTGGCTTCGTACAGCTCCGATGCGAATCGACCACCCGGCGCTCGCGTGTTGATTGAAACCCTTTCCCGGGCAGCAAAACCGAGCGCACAGAGAATCGTGTAGAGCCGCTGGTGATCCGAAATATCTTCGTGTGCAGCCGATTTGGCGAGTATAGTCATCGTCGTTCCTTGTTTTGTCAGTTGTCGCCTGGCATAGGACATCGCCCACGGTCGCCCGCCAAACCGACCGTGGGCATTTTCTCTATTGGGCAGCGCTTTTGAATGTTGATCGACGCTTGCCCTTCTGCGCCGCAACCCAATTCATGCCATCGCGCTTGCTGAAGTAGTTGTTGTTCGACAGCTTGGTGGGTTCGATCTCGCCAGCCCAGACCGCACGTTCGAGCTGACGCAAGGTCACGGGCAAGTCCTCGTCGTAGTAAAGGAACTCCCACAGTTCCTTTATCGACAGGTTGGGTTTGTCGAGGTCGTCAATTATGCTGGGCACAGTTGTCTCCTTGTTCAATAACGCTTTTCACACCCGCCGAGGAGCTTTCATTCCGGCTAGCGACTAACTTACCCCGAACCTTCGCCGTAGCTCCGGCTCAATTTCTTGCGGATGCCGCAGCGCTACAGCATCTTTGGCCCTGAGAGCCGCCCTAAGCAATCGCCGAAATTTTCCGGGGTGATTTGATGGTCAAAAGTTCGGTCACTGAGAAAAATAAGAGCCGCATCCGCTGCCTAGTCGAACGGGAGGCCGCGACGAAAGCGCGCTTCCATCTCGCTCACGTCGCGCCCGACAGCCATCGACGCTTCGGCGTACCGCAGGCAGTCCCCGCAGACCTCGAAGATCAACAACACCACCCCGGCCCTGTACGGCATGAGCCGGGTCGGGCCATCGCATGGCGCGGTCAGCCCCACGTTGCACGGGCGGTCCCAGAACTCGTCGTGCATCTCCATCATCGTCTGGAACATGCCGGTGAAGTAGCTGTCGCCCCGTCTCGGTTGGCCGGCCCCAATCGTCGCCCTGTCAAACGCACCAACAGGCTTCGGCCCGCGAATCACGTGAACGATGTCGTCGCCGACAAAGTGTACGAACGTCGCCGGGTCGTCGGGGTTCAGTGCCGTGAAGGCGTCGTCAGGGTCATCCTGGTGGTGCGCTCTTACGGGGCTGTGTTTCTTGGGCACCAGCCCGAACACCACATGGCCTTCCTCGTCATCGAACTCTGGGGGTTCACCCATGCGCGCATGGAGTTCTCGCAGTGCGCCCTGGGCGACCGCGTACATCTGCGGTGACCGAGTGGCGTCCCAGTACTCACTCACGTCGCGGACGAACAGGTTGTCGTGAACGCGTTCAGCCGCAAGTACCCGTCCCACGACGGGATTGTTGGCCTGCGGCGGGGCATCCATCTGGTACTTACGGCGCAGAGCCGCATTGCGTTTCGGGTCAATACTGTTGGCGTTCATGGCTTTCCTTTCAGACTGCCCACGGGTCAGGGGTGGGCTTGGTGGTCGACTTCTCGTCAGTTTTGTTGCAGGACATGATGAATTCGTACAACGCAAGGGTGCTGTAGTGGCGGCGACCGCCGATCAACGAGTACGCAATTTTGCGCTGAACAGTCTTCTTGTGGATATACCGCTCAGTGACCTCGATACCCAGATTCTCGGCGATCCATCGCGCCGCACCAGCGGGTTGCTTGATGTTCGGTATAGGAGACAACTCAAGCCTTTCGGCCGGGTTGTCGATGTCGATTGTCACGGGTACCTCCGAAGTCGTTGCAACGGTTCACTTTTGATTCGGCTACGACGGTAGCGTCGAACCGGACCGGAAGCGCCTCGATTAGAACCGGAAGCGGTAGAAATAGGACCTATAGAGGTAATCGTCTCTCGCGCAGCCATTTTCGCGCCTAGAGTCTTCGACTATCGGGATTCACGAACTTTCAGGAGGGCCGAACAGGTGGCCAGTACGATGCTCATTCGCGGCGGCGACGGTAACCGAGGCGGGTACTCAACGCGCGGCGACGTTCTCGTCAACAAGACAGCGGATGGTGTTGACCTCAACAAGATGTGGGGTGAACTCATCGATGCGACCGACGTCTACAACAAGCAGCGGTCAGCTATCGCAGGCCTCCTGAGCTACCACACCACCCGGCCCGGTGACGCCGTACTTCAGAGCGTCAGGGGCGAGTTGTTTGAAGAGGCAACGGAATTCGGCGTGCCCACAGGCACATCCGAACCGAACTACCTCAAGCTGGGCTACAACCTCAAGGACTACGACCTCGGTCTCCGGTCGACCTGGCGGTACCTCCGAGATGCGACCTCTGAGCAAGTTCAGGACCGCGTGCGCCGCATCTACGAGGCGGACAATCTACTAGTCAACAGCCTTGTGCTGCAACGCCTCTTCTCCCCGGTCGAATCTACCACGATGGAGTCGGGGCTGACCTGCTACGGCCTATGGAATGGCGACGGTATGGTGCCGCCGACTGAGATGGGGAAGACCTTCGACGGTACGCACACCCACTACCTCACCACGAACGGGACCGCGCTACTCGCATCACACGTCGAGGGAATGCTGGCGCATACTCGGCATCACGGCTACGGGACCACTCAAGCGGCGCAGCTGATTTTGTTCATGCACCCCGACGATGTCGAGACTTCGGGCATGACTTCCTGGCGCGCGGGTGTAACGGCTGGTGGCAGCACGCCGAAGTACGACTTCATCGTGTCTTCAAGCGCGCCTGCGTTTTTGACCACCGAACGCGTCCAGGGAACCCCGCCTCCGCCGGACTACGCGGGGCTGCCTGTGCTTGGTTCGTATGGCGGGGCACTCGTCATCACGTCGCACTTCATCCCGCTCCACTACGTTGCCTTGGCGGCCTCGGGCGGCGTCAACAGCAGCGACAACCCTGTCGCCTTGCGCGAGCATGCCGACCCGGACTACCGCGGCCTGCGTTTGATTCCTGGCAGCGGCCCGTACCCGTTGGTACAGAGCCAGTTTGCGCGGTCTATCGGCGTCGGCGTTCGCCACCGGGGCGCGGCGGTCGTCTGCCAGATCGTCAACAGCGCGACCTACACCGAACCCACGTTCGTCTTCACGAAGTAGTCGCCATGAGCACCGAACGCGACTTCGCCGACGAACCGCAGAGTTTCGCGGCACCCAACCGGCGCCAGTCGTACAACCCGCTCCTGCGCCCTGGCGACGTTGATCCGATGGGGTTGGCGTGCGAACGCACGGGCCGCGAGGACACCGAGTTCAGTTTCGGGCCAGGGCTCGTGCCTCCCGGCAAGGAACGCGCGCTACCTCGCGACGGCGGGATGTATCGGGGCACCACCCCACGGCGTGGCCGGCCAAGTGCCCGCGACTATGACGCACCGGGCCACCCCGGCTACCGGGTCCGCTAGCGCCGCCTACGCCGATGCCGAGCCGCCGACCGACCCGAACCCCGCGTAGCGCGCCGCAACATGGCGGCGGCTGCGCAGGGGTATCGGACGGCGGCCCCTAGACCTCAACCGGGGCGGGTTGTCGCCCGCCCGCGCCCTCGGGTTCCTTTCAGACGCCTGCCCCGGTTGAGTCCAAAAGCGAAGTTGCAGAAGCACCGGGATTCACAGCTACCTCGCAGTTAGAGTCCTTGACTATGCCTCGCATATTGTTTGCCACGACCGCCTTGCTGCTAGCCACGCTGCTGGTCTCTTGCGACAAGTTGGAGTCAATGAGTGTGGCAGGACAACCTCGGACGTTCGAAGCAGCTACCAAGGTGGCCCAGGAGTTCGTAGACCGGCGAGCCGCGGGCGATTATGCGGGAGCCTGGCAGCTATTCGACGGTCGGACACAAAGCGGAATCAGCCAATCCGACTACGTCTCACTGACTCAAACGTGTGCTTCCGCGATTTATAAGATCCCCTCCACGGCAACTGGCGGACGCATGGACGGCGATAGTCGTGCCCTTGTCCTGTTCAAGCCACTCGGCTTCGCGGTTGAGTTACCCGTCATCTATGAGGTTGGCCAATGGCGCATGGAGCCATCGGACGACTTCGCCGCAGAACTGGGAAAACCCGTGGACCAGATCATTGCGAAGAGGCGCGCCGAAGGTCACTGCGGCGGTCCCGATTCTTCGAAGATCATGCCAACTACCAGCACGGCTCCGAGCCCGACGGTCCCAACAGTCGATAAGGCCCAGGTGGCCCGCCAGATCACCGATGACCTGTTCAGACAGTTTGGGTCCCGACCCGATTCCGTGACGTGCCCGGAGGACTTGAAGGGCACACCCTGGGCAACCCTTCGTTGCGAGCTCAAGGACAGCGGGCAGACGTACGGTGTCACCGTCACGGTCAACAGCGTTCAAGGTTCAGATGTGAACTACGGGTTCAAGGTCGACGAAAAACCGAACAACGCGGCAGCTCCAAGCCGCCCAATCGCGGGACCGAGTGCTACTCCAGCCGCCACACAGACGGTTGATCAGTTTCTATCGAACACACCTGAAGCGAGCGAACGGCCGATTCTCGGGGGCTTGCGCAAGCAAGGCTATGGGTACTTGGACTACTCGTCGGTTATTGAGGCCTGGGACCGGACCTGCTCGTTATTCGGCGGTGCACCTGGAGCAAGCGACGCCGCAGTCAATGATGCGAAGGAGCGTCTCATCGGCATGCGCTTCACTCCCGCTGAGGCCGACGCAATCGTCGGGATCGCGTTGCGGGTGCATCGACAGCCTGGCATCGAGAGCTGCCCCTAAGCGGCGCGGTCAAGCCCGCACGGCCGTTCGATTACCTCGGTTCCGCCCTTATTCGTCCCTCGTAGGATGCCGAATCTATGCCGGTACTACGCCGACCCGATAGCGGACTGAAGGCGGGCTGAAGGCAAGCATCAGCGCTGGTAGATAGCAACTTTGCAACAGCGCGGCAGGGCTTCTACCTCGGTCGATTCGACTAGCGGGTCGCGGGTCGAAAAAGGCTTCCAAACTAGCTACGCGGGTTCGATTCCCGTCGCCCGGGTTGCGTCCAGCAGAGTGGTGTATGAGTCGGACCTGATTAGCGGTACCGGCGTGTCGTAGCCGACTGATTGAAGGTCATCGCGTGATTCTTCGAGGGACCCGTCAAAGTCACTCGAGCAAAGGAACCACGCGATGACCGTTGCCCAGAATATCGACCTGCCGACTGTGCTGGCCGAACGACTCACCACCACACATCCCGACGTGCTGCGCGAGCTGCTCGCCACGTTCATCCACACCCTGATGGGTGCCGAGGCCGACGCCCTGTGCGGCGCCGGATACGGCGAACGCAGCACCGATCGGACCAACCAGCGCAACGGCTACCGTCGCCGCGAATTCGACACCCGTGCAGGAACATTAGATCTCGCAATTCCCAAGCTACGGCAGGGTTCGTACTTCCCGGACTGGCTACTGGAACGCCGCAAACGCGCCGAGCGGGCCCTGACGACCGTGGTTGCGACCTGTTATCTGCTCGGGGTCTCGACACGGCGGATGGACAAGCTCGTCGAAACGTTGGGCATCACGGCGCTGTCGAAGTCTCAGGTCAGCGTGATGGCCAAGGAACTCGACACCGCTGTGGAGGCGTTCCGCACCCGCCCTCTGGATGCCGGCCCCTACACGTTCGTGGCCGCCGACGCCCTGGTACTCAAGGTCCGCGAGGGTGGCCGCGTGGTCAACGTGCACGCCCTGATCGCCGTCGGAGTCAATGCCGAGGGCTACCGCGAGATCCTGGGTATCGACGTCACCACCGCCGAGGACGGCGCCGGCTGGCTGACCTTCTGGCGGTCGCTGACCGCCCGCGGACTCTCAGGTGTGAAGCTGGTGACCTCCGACGCCCACGCGGGCCTGGTGGCCGCGATCGGCGCCACCCTGCCCGGCGCCACGTGGCAGCGCTGCAGAACGCATTACACGACCAATCTGATGGCCCTCACCCCGAAAGCATCCTGGCCTTGGGTACGCACCCTGCTGCATTCGGTATTCGACCAACCCGACGCAGAATCGGTTGCAGCCCAATATGACCGGATCATCGACGCCCTGGCCGACAAACTTCCCAAGGTGGCCGACCACCTGGAGGCCGCCCGACCGGACCTGCTGGCGTTCACTGCGTTCCCCAAACAGATCTGGCGCCAGATCTGGTCGAACAACCCCCAGGAACGGCTCAACAAGGAGATCCGACGACGCACCGACGTCGTCGGCATCTTCCCCAACCGCGACGCCCTCATCCGACTCGTCGGGGCCGTGCTGGCCGAACAACACGACGAATGGGCCGAGTCCCGCCGCTACCTCGGCCTCGACGTCCTGAGCAAATCACGCACCGTCAACGACACCCCGGCAGAACAGGAGGCCACCACCGCGGCCCTGACCGCCTAAACCATCACATCGAAGAATCACACGACGACGTCGTACACCACGTGGGTGGACTTGACCGTCGCCCGCTCCATCGAAGTGGCTGGTAGGCCTGTTATCGCAGGTCTACCACCCATTCGGAACACCCCTCTGGTCCGGCCCTGTGCCGCTGGTTCGGCCGTGCTGCGAGGCACCCGGCTGTCTTGCGTCAAGGCAATCGTCATCGACCAGTGTCACGGTGAGCAGGAACAGCAAGAAGACGAACCGACTGGTCGGCGTTGGAGTTCCAGCGGCAACACTTGACTACGGTGTTCAACCTGCCCGACCCATCAGAGCTCCCGCCCGCCCCGGCGAGCTGCCGACCCACGCTGTGCGACGACTCAATCGCTTCGTGGTAGTTGGCGCAGCTGACACCGCCACGGAACTGAGGGCGGCGATGTCGGTGCCAGATTCTCGGTCCAGGCACGCGTAGACATTCATCGTCGTCCCCGCCGCGTGGCCGATCCGCGACAGCCTGTCGGGCCTCGGTGCCAATGCGATCCGCCCGCCACACCGCCGAGTCCACGCCTGCCGAGGGCAGGCGTCGAGGCCGATCGGCGCGTCCCGATTGAGCGTGAGTCGTGCGGCAGCCTCATCCGGCAAGCGGCCGCACCGCTTGCGGCGGGTCCGGCCGACGTCGACCTCCGAGGGGGCGCCGGAAAGTCCATAAATTCCTTGCGCGCAACATATTTCACCGCCCGGGACCCAAACCGAAGCCCGCACGCCAGAGAGCTTGTCGGCCCCCGCTGATAGTAAAAGAGGGGGGCCCAACGACATGAGTGCCGCTAGGGGATCGCCCAACTCTCAAAGTGATGCCTACGCATGAAGGGGATTTGAATTGACCATCGGAATCAATCAGAGCAATCTGTGCCAGCTGTCGGCCGCCGACCTGGCGAAAGCTCTGGACGGTATTGCCCAAATGGGCTTCAAGACAGTCCGATTCGCGGTCGACTGGGGCTATTTGAGCAACGCTTTCGGCTCGACCAACTACGCTCCCGTCACCGCGGTGAACAACGCATTGGTCGCCCGGGGCCTGACCCCCATGCCGTGCCTGGGCATCCACTACCCGTTCAACCACAGCGCCTCCGCGTTCGGCAACTTCGTGGGCAAGTGCGTTCAGATCTTCGGCAGCATTCCCTACTACGAAGTGTGGAACGAACCGAACCTGATCGCGTTCAGCATCGGCAGTCCAGCCACCTACCTGTCCTACCTCAAGGCTGCCGCGCCGAAGATCAGAGCTGTTGGCTCACAGGTGATCTCAGGCGGCATGGCGGCGTACCCGACGTTCGGGTCGAACAAGTCACCGGTCGACTGGCTGAACGGCATGTACGCCGCCGGCGAAAACGGTGACTACGACCTGTTGGGCTACCACCCGTACAGCATCAAAGACGACCAGAACGCCACGTTCGTGGATCCGCGTACGACACCATTCGGCATTGCCCAGATCAACGCACTCAAGGCGGCGCAGGCCGCCAAGGGTGACACTCGGCCGATGGCATTCACCGAAGTCGGATACATCACGCCCGACAAAGTAAGCCTGGCTGACGCATCCGACTGGTTGACATGGCAACTGGCAAACCAGGATCCGTCCTTCCCGTTGACGTGGTTCTTCTGCTACCAGGACACCGCGGGCGACGGTGGTGGCTACGGGATTCTGGACTCCTCAGGTATACACAAGCAGACGTACTACGACACAGTCGCTGCCCTGGTGTAATGCCTAGGCCAAGCGGTGGGCCTTCGAGTGAAGACCCGCCGCTTGCGCCGTGCCAACGGTTCCGGTGTGGCGTCGCATGACACGGGGAGCCTCCGAACCGAAGCACCAGCGAGCGCGAGCGCGGACGGTTTCCGTCTATAGCAACTTTGCCTCATCAACCGAAGTTCATCCCTGGCGTGGCGGTCGGTAAATTCCACTTACCGCCATATTGACCACCACTAATTCTGGGAGTTTCCTGCCAATTCGATGCAAATTACCGCAATGTCGAATGCCGTATGCATTTAACCTAGAATCAGCAGCTCAACGACGATTCATGGAGAAATTCAGGAAACACTGGCAAATATTTTTGCCATCCAAGTCGAGACTCCAACTCGGTGGCGGTATAAATGCCCGATGACCGCGTCGATCATCTCTTCGTACCGCCGGAACAGGCGGCCCGTCGACGTGGGTGCAGAGGTTGCTGAGAGCACGTGGCGGGACCCGAAGAGGTACCTGTGGCTGCTGGTTCCGTCCGCCCCCGGCGCGGTGACGCTGTCCTGGCTCCTGGTGTGGACCACACGGCTGCACGTCTTCTGGTGGACCGCGGTCTTCGTGATCATGGTGGCGGGGCCCGCCGCCGATCATCTGCTGGGACGGGAGAAGGGCGATCGTGCGCCCGACCGCATCCTGGCCGAGCTACAGCAGGACAAGTTCTACCGGTTCGCCACACACATGTTCCTGCCCACGCAGTACCTCGCCCTGGCTTTCGGCTGCTGGGTATGGGCCGGCGGCGGGTGGGTCACGTTGACGTTCAGCGACAAGCTGGGGCTGATGGTGGCGGTCGGCCTCTCCGGCGGCATCGCCAACAACGCGGCCCACGAATTGGGCCACCGGCGCGACCGCGCCGAACGGTGGCTGAGCAAGCTGGCGCTCGCCCAGAGTTGGTACGGCCAGTTCTACGTCGAACACAACCGCGGACACCACGTCCGCGTCGCGACGCCGGAGGACCCGGCCAGTGCCCGCTTCGGCGAGAACGTGTACTTCTTCGTCGTGCGGTCGGCCGTCGGCAGCACCCGATCGGCCTGGCAAATCGAGACGAAACGCCTTGACCGCCAAGGCCGTTCACGTTGGAGCGTGCACAACGACGTGCTCAACGCATGGTTGTTGAGCGTCATCCTGTTCGCCGGGCTGGCACTGTGGTTCCGGCCCGTGGTGCTGCCGTGGCTGTTCGGCCAGGCGCTCATCGGCATCTTCCTGCTGGAGGCCATGAACTACCTGTCCCACTACGGGCTCCGCCGGCAAAAATTGCCGTCGGGCCGCTACGAGCGACTGCGCCCGTGGCACAGCTGGAACAGCAACACCGTCATCATGAACGTGTTCCTGCTGCATCTGCAGCGGCACTCCGACCACCACATCGACCCGTCGCATCGCTACCAAGGGATTCGGCACGCCGAAGATGCGCCGCAGCTGCCGAGCAACTACACCGCGATGCTGGTCCTCAGCCTCGTCCCGCCGTTGTGGCGCCGCGTGATGGATCCGCGCGTCCTCGCCCTCTACGACGGAGACCTAAGCCTCACCGCGCTGAGCCCGCGGCAGCTGCAGCGGTTGGCGCTCGACGGCAGCTAGCGCTGCCGGCCGTGCCCCTCGAACAGGTTCCAGGACTGGCTCCCCCGCACCACGTGCAGGTAGTACGCGTAGTTCGCGGTCGACATACCGATGGCGGCAAGACCGAATCCGATGGCACGGGCGAGGGAATCCGACACGTTGAGGACGACGAGCACCACCTCCACCGCCACGAATATCCCGAGCAGCGTCAGCCCCTTGCGCCACATGCCCTTGACGAAGAAGTAGATGGGGCCGAACAGGAAAGCCAGGATGTTCGAGGTGAGCTTCACCCGCTCCAGGAACGTCAGGGCCTTGTAGGCGGCCTTGGACTCCGGCGTCGAGTTCGGCAGACCGTAGGCGTTGAAGAAGTCGAACCGCTTCTGCCACGACGGGGACACCGTAATGCTGGGAAGTTGCTGTGACACTTCACCAACATTAACGGCCGTGCAGTTTTGTTTGTGCGCTCGGGTCTCCCCGCACGCCTAGCTGCTGCCCGGAATCGGCCGCGCCACGCCGTTGGTCGTACGAATGACGTTGAACTGCGGCGGATTGGCCGGGGCGGGAGCTTCCGAGCTCGCCGTTGCGGTCGCGGTGGCCGACGGTGACGCGGCGGGCGGAGGCGCCGGGGCCGGTGCGCCGGCCGGCGGCGTGTACTGCCGGGCGGGCGGCGTGTAGGTCGTCGGAGCCTGGGTCGTCGCCGTCGAGGGACGGGTCGGTGGCGCGGGCGCGGGGCTCGGGGGCGCGGTCGTCGTCGGCGTGGGGGCCGGGGCAGGTGCCGGGGCCGGTGTAGTGGTCGTCGAGGCCGACGACGTGGCGGCGGGAGCCGACGTGGTCGAGCTGGTGGGGGTGGCCGGGGGCTCAGGCGCGGGCGGCGGGATCTTGAATCCGGCGAGCGATCCGATCCCCAGCAGGATCAACAAGATGAGGACAGCACCGCCCCCGATTATCAGCACCTTGCCGGTGTCGGTGGTGAACCAGCCCGTCGGTGCCGATGCGGTGTGAGCGTTTGCCACCGGTTCGGTCTCTGCGTCTGCCATAAGTCGATCTCCTCCCAGCAGGGTGCCGGGAGCGTATCCCGTAAATCAGCAGGTCGCGACTCATAGTGAAGCCATTTTCCCAGGTCGGTGGCGTGTTCACAGGAACGTAACGTGCGCGCCGCGCACCGCGCCCACCCATATGCCCCAGCAATTTGCCAGCGTTTACGCAGTCGACGTTTATCCGGCGACCCGGTACACCGTCACCGGCCGGGTGTGCGCGGGCCGGCTGCCGTCCGGGGTGAACAGCGGCGCCCGTTCCAGCCGGCGCCGCATCGCCGCCAACGGAATCGGCTCGGCTCCCGTGCCGCCGGACAGGTGGAACAGCAGCTCGGTCAGCTCGCAGACCTCACCGGCCGTGCAGCCGGCGCCGAACATCGCCGCGACGGTCGCGGGGTCCGACAACAGTCGCTGCGACACCGTCGCCGCGGTGTCCCTGATCATCGCGTTGTGTCCGAAGGGCAGCGGTGGCACGGGTTTGCCCTTGCGCACCACGAGAACGTCGTCGTCGCCGGGTTGCGCGCGCATCACGTTCACCAGTGACACGGTGTGGCCACGCTCGTCGCGCTGCGGGTCGGACACGACGAGGGCCACCGTCGGCGGTCCCTCGATCGGCTCGGCGCCGGCCCGGTCCCGCAGCGCGCGGTGCGCCGCCGCCGCGACCGTCTCGCCGTTGGCCGCATCGAGCACCACACCGGGTAGCGCCCAGTCACCCTGATGAGGTTGACGCTGCCGACGCGCGAGGATGAGCCCCGGCTCGTCGCCGGGGCTCACCGCGAAAACGTCGACGCTCAGCCAGGTGGCCGGCGACTCAGCCATGACGGGCGTCCTCCTCGCCGGCGGCGTACGCCGCCCACTCACGTCGCACGGTAGCGCGCACCTCCGCGAAGGTCACCGGGTTGACGACGACGCCGTCCTCGAACACCGTCCGCATGGCGGCCGTCGTCTCGACGACACCGGCCGCGCCCTGCACCAACGTCAGGCGCCCCCGCTCGTCGCGGATGACCGCCAACCGGCCCCGTGCGCTGCGCTTGCCCGGGTCGGTGACCGGCGCCTTGGCGATGTCCCGGCCGCGACCGTCGATCTGCACCCAGGTGGCCTTCATCGCGATGGAGAACGTGTCGCGCGTGACGTATTGGTATGTGTACGAACCGAATCCGAGCACCGGCGTGGTGGACACGTAGCACTGGGCCGCCAGGTTGGCGGTGATGGCGTCGGCCCGGTCGTGGGTGATCGAGTCGCCGTAGATGACGCCGATGTGCGGATCCAGTTCCCGGTAGCCGGCCGCATTGACGGTGCCGCCGAACACCTCCCACAGCAGGTTCACCACGCCCTTGTTGGCAGGGCTGCCGACCGGGGCCTGTGGGTCGCCGCACAGGATGCGTTCGGGGTCACCGCTGTCCGGGCGGATCACCACCTTGCCGTCGCGCGCGATGATCGTGTCTTTCAGCGCGGGCAGGATTCCGGTGCAGACGTGCCACAGGTCCCAGGTGTCGCTGACGATGGACACGATGCCGGTCGGGTACAGGTCCAGCAGCCGTGCGAACGTGGCGACCTCGTCGTCCCGGGTGCCCGCGCACATGACGCTGTGCTCGGTGGCCGGCACGCTGCCGCCGATCACGGTGCCCTCGGGCGAGCCCGGGTAGTTCCGGTCGATCCAGCCCAGTGCGGGCAGGCAGTCGGTGCCGGTGAACGCCAACAGGTGCGCGGCACCCGAGGCGGCGGCGGCCGCGCTGCCGGCCATGCCCCGGAAGGAGAAGTCGTGCCCCTGCCAGTCGACGACGGCCGGGTCGGCGCCGGTGTCGCGCGCGCGGGCGTCCAGCAGCGTCCGGTTGCGCCACGCGGTGGTCGCCGACGTGATGGGCTGCCACAGCGCGGCCGACATCTCGGTCTCGATGTAGTTGGTCAGCCAGAAGAATTCGGGCGCGGTGTTCTCGACGGTCAGGTACGGGACGCCGACCGGGACGATGGTGCCCTCCGGCAGCGCGCGCACCCGCAGCGGCAGTCTGCCGTACGCGTGCAGCTGCCGGATGTGTTCGGCGCCAACGTCGTTGGGCCCCAACACCTGGGTGACCCGCTCCACGTAGGCTCGGCACACCTCGTCGATGTCGGCGGCGAAGAATGCGTTCCACCGCTGATTCAGGTCGCGCAGGTACGCCTGCAGGCCGAAGAACGCCGTCCAGCTCACGCCGGGGATGCGGCTTCCGCGGGCCGTCAGGTTGGAGTAGACGTACTCGGTGCCGGCCGGGTACTGGCGCCGGTGGTCCAGCTTGTAGGCGTCGGTGTCCATCAGGACGTCCAGGGCCGCAATGGTTTCCGGCCGGTACGTGGTGGTTGCTTCGATGGTCATTGGGAAAGTCCTCAGGTCAAGGTGGTCAGTGCGCGGACGATGAACGGTTCCAGCGGCTGGACGTGCACACCGTCGGGCGTGGCGCGGGAGTCGGTGCTGGTGACGGAGGCGTAGCCGGCGAGGTTCTCGCGCCAGCGGCCGGTGAAGCAACCGTGACTGACCCACAGATGCAGGGCCAGCTCGGGCCGGCTTGCCCGGATGGCATCGGCCAGCCCGGCGAAGGTGCCGCCGCCGTCAAAGATGTCGTCGATCACCAGCAGTCGGCCGCGGTCCGGCAGACCCTCGGGGGCGACGAACCCCGACAACTTGCCGTTGGCCGGATTGCGTTGTTTCCCAGCGACATACAGCGGCACACCCAATCGGGACGCCACCCGGCCGGCGCGGTCGCGGGCCCCCTTGTCGGGTGCGACGACGCCCGCCCAACCCGGGTGGTGCGCGGCGCAGCCCACCAGGTCCACGGCCTCGATGACGGTGACGGCCGCTCCCCCGCGCCGGGCCTCGTCGGCCCAGACCGGTGAGTGCGGGTCCACCGTCACGATGTGCGCGACGCCCGTCGCGGCGGTGAGCCGGGCGGCGACGCGGGCGTCGTCGGTCGGGTCGTGATCACCGCGGGCCGACGGCAGGTACGGCGCCACCAGCACCGGAGCATCGGCCGACCGGTTGCGGTGGAAGGCCGCCCACTGCCCGACCGCGGCGTAATCGATTGCACCGCAACGGTTCCAGGCGACGGGGCGCAATCCCGGGCCGAGCGGTTCCAGTTCACGGACCGCGGTGTCGCCACCGGGATAGCTGGTGACGATTCCGGGTGCGGTCGCCAGCGCACCGCGTTCGGTGTCGAAGACGTGGAATGTCAGGTTCATGACGACGACCGTAATAGATATGGACGCAAATGTCCATATCTATGTGACGGTGGTCATCGGTAAGCTGCCTCCATGGAGTTCGTGCTCATCCTGATCGTCATCGCGGCCATTGGGTTCTTCCTGTTCAGCAGGCAGAACAAGGCCAACAAGGCTGCCGCGCTGGCCAACGCGAAAGCCGACGCCCGGCGCGTCATCGAGATGCTCGGCGGCCAGGTGTTCAACCTGACCGGCACCGATGACGCCTCACGCCAGGCCCTGGCCGACGCGTCCGAGCGCTACAACGCCGCCGCGTCGCAGATCGAGCAGGCCACCACCGCCCAGCAGGCGGCCTTTGCGAAACAGAGCGCGATGGAAGGGCTGTACTACGTGCGGGCCGCCCGGACCGCCATGGGCATCGACCCCGGTCCCCCGCTGCAGGAGCTGGCCGGCCAGCGCGGCGCGGGTTCGGTCACCGAGGACCGCCGAATCCAGTTCGGCGGCAGGCAGATTCAGGCCTCACCGGGCCCGACGGCCGCCACACCGAATTACTACCCCGGCGGCCGGGTCGCCGGGCGCCCGGTGCCCGAGGGCTGGTACTCCGAGCCGTGGTGGAAGCCGGCGCTGGTCGCCGGGGCGTGGGGTGTGGGTTCGGTGCTGTTGTTCGACGCCCTGTTCGACGGCATGCACGGAGTCAGTTACGGCGCATCGGGTTTCGAGTCCGGATACGGCTCGGGATTCGACCAGGGCTACCAGCAGGGCCTCGATCAGAGCCAGTTCGCGGACTCCGGCCAGGGCCAGGACGTCAGCTGGAACGACAACAACGGCGGCTGGGATGCCGGCAGCGGTAGCTGGGACTCCGGGAGCAGCGACTCGGGTAGCAGCTGCGGTGGTGGCGGCAGCAGCTGCGGCGGTGGTTGCGGTGGCGGCTGCGGCGGTGGCGGCGACTAGCCGTCACACCTGACAGTTGGGGCACCAGAACAGGTTTCGCCCCTCCATGACCTCGGTGCGGACGGTAGCGCCGCACACGCGGCACGCCTCCCCCGCCCGTCGGTAGACGTACGTGCGCGGCCGGTCGGCGGCGTACGACGGCGCGCCGTGATCGTCTTCCGGGCGCACGACGACGATCTTGCCGCGCCGCACCCCGACCTTCATGAGAGCGACCAGATCGGTCCACAGCTCGGCGAATTCGGCCTCGGTCAACTGGGTGCCCGGACGGTGCGGGTCGATCCGGTGCCGGTACAGCACCTCGCTGCGGTAGACGTTGCCGACGCCGGCGATCACCGTCTGGTCCATCAGCATCGATCCGATTGACCTGCGGGACTTGCTGATTCGCGCCCAGGCCAATCCCGGGTCGGCGTCGCGGCGCAGCGGATCGGCACCGAGCCGGGCCACGACATCGTCGACGCCGCCCTCGTCGATCAGCTCACACACCGTCGGGCCGCGCAGGTCGGTCCCGAATTCGGCCCCGACCATGCGCATGCGCACCTGCCCGACAGGCGCCGTCATCGGCAGTGGCTGCTCGGTGAACGTGCCGTACAGCCCGAGGTGAATGTGCACCACCGCACCACCGTCGTAGTGGTGGAACAGATGCTTGCCCCAGGCGTCCGCCTTACGCAGCACCCGGCCGCTGACGGCGGCCGCGGCATCGGCGAACCGGCCCTGCGGACTGCTGACGACCACCGGCGCCCGCCCGAAACGCTGCTGGTGCAGGCGGGCCAGCCGGTGGAGGGTATGCCCCTCCGGCACGAGTCAGGCCTCGGGAATCAGGCGGGAGCGCCCGGAACCTCGGGAGCCACGTGCGTCTTCTCGTACTCGGCCAGGATGTCGATGCGGCGCTGGTGCCGCTCGGCCTGCGACCACTCGGCGGCCAGGAAGGCGTCGACGATGGCGAAGGCCTCTTCGGTGCTGTGCATGCGGCCACCGATGCCCATTACCTGCGCGTTGTTGTGCTCGCGGGCCAGCTGCGCGGTCTCGACACTCCACGCCAGCGCACAGCGCACGCCCGGCACCTTGTTGGCCGCGATCTGCTCGCCGTTACCCGAGCCGCCGATGACGATGCCCAGGCTGCCCGGGTCCTCGACGGTGCGCTTGGCGGCGTCGATGCAGAATGCCGGGTAGTCGTCCTCCGCGTCGTAGGCGAAGGCACCGCAGTCGACGGCCTGGTGGCCGGCCGCGGTCAGATGGTCGAGCAGGGCCTGCTTGAGTTCGTATCCGGCGTGGTCGGCTCCGAGATATACGCGCATGGCGCACATTCTGGCAGAACAGCGGCCCGGGACAGAATCAGTGGCTCAGCGGGGCCGGCACCCTCGCCGGCTCAGCCCGCGGCGATCTTGGTGTCGCGGTCGATGGCCTCGGTGATCTGCTTGATGATCTCGGCCTGATCGGCGACGCCGTCGATGTTGATCTGCATGACGTAGAGCCCGGTGCCGTCCTGGATGACGACGGTGTTCTGGGTGATGAGCTTGGTCACCCCGTTGGAGTTCCAGGAACCGGCGATCTGGAACGACTTGTGGCCGTCGACGGTCCCGGGCGTGCCGGTGTCGGTCGGGGTGAATCCCGGCAGGTTGTTCAGTTCACCCGGCGCGAAGTCGAGGATCTTCTGCGCATCGGCGTTCGGGCCGAGGCGCGAGATCAACGCCGTGGCGCTGGGCCGGTAGTTGCCGGCACTCGGGCCGTTGTAGACGATCGACTGGTAGGCGAAGGCCGGCGTCTGCGGTCCGGCGTCAGCCCAGCCCGGCGGCATGGGCATGGTCACCACCGGTGCGCCGGGTTCGTTGCGGTGCACCAGTGATTCCTGAATGTTGTTGCTCTTCAGGTAGGTCGCGATCGTCTGGTAGTTGCCGGGCGTACCCACGAGCACCGGCGGTGCGGGCTTGTGCGACGACGATGGCGTGTTCGCCCCGGAGCTCTGGGTGCTGGTTCCCGAGGCGTCCGAGGGCCCACTCGAATCGTCACCGGAATTCAGCAGGACGACACCGATCAGCACCACGATCACGGCGGCGATGGCGCCACCGATCACCCAGATCTTGGTCTTGCCACCCGAGGACTGGCCACGGCCCGGTGGCGTCTTGCCGATGTCGGCCGCGAGTTGCGAGTACGACGGCGGGGGCGGTGCGGTGGGACGGCCGACTCCGGGTGCGGCGTGCGCCGCCGGGTCTGCGGGGATGACCGGCAGGACCACCGTCGGCGACACCGTCTCGTGCGTCGGCCGGACGGGCCGCTGCGGCGGTATGGGCGGTGGCCCAGGCACCGGCTGCCGGTACGGCGGGGCCGACGGCGACGAATCAGGTTCCGGCCGAAACGGTTTCGGGTCGGGCGGCGGACCGACAGGGCCGCGCTGCGGCACCGGCGGCGGCGTCGGCTCCGAGACCGGGTCGACCGACGGTGGCGACACCGGCGGCACGGGCGGCACGGGCGGTTCCGGAGCCGGCGGCGGCGCGACGGGCTCTGGCGCGACCGGTTCGGGTTCCGGCTCGGGGGCGGGCGCCGGTTCCGGCTCGGGCGCGGGTTCGGCCGACACCACCGGCGGCACCGGCGGCGGGGCGACCGGCGGCGGCGTCACCTCC
Organism: Mycobacterium toneyamaense; assembly: GCF_055384815.1. Taxonomy (NCBI): domain Bacteria; kingdom Bacillati; phylum Actinomycetota; class Actinomycetes; order Mycobacteriales; family Mycobacteriaceae; genus Mycobacterium; species Mycobacterium toneyamaense. The sequence continues at coordinate 1,699,284 of NZ_AP040333.1, read as the reverse complement.
GGCGCGGACGGCGGCTCGGCGGCCGGCTCCGGGGTCACCACGGGAGTGACGGTCGGCAGCTTCAGTTCCGCGGTGCGCAGGTTCAGCGTGGGTGACTCGGTGACCAGTTCGGCCTGCCGCTCGAAGGCCCGGGCGAACTTGGTGCAGGAGTCGAAGCGGTCCTCGGGCGACTTGCCCATGGCCTTGATCAGCACCTCGTTCAGCGGCTCCAGCCACGGCTTGAGGTCACTGGCCTTGGGCGGTGGCGCGCTGAGGTGCTGGCTGATCACCGCGATCTGGTTGGTGTCCTGGTACGGCGTCTGTCCGGTGAGCAACCGGTAGGCCGTCGCGGCCAGCGCGTACTGGTCGGCGCGGCCGTCGATCTCGCCGCCCATCAGCTGCTCGGGCGCCGAATAGGAGACGGTGCCGATCGCCAGGTTGGCCGACGTCAGGCCCGTCACCTCACCGATCTGGCGGGCGATGCCGAAGTCGCTCAGCAGGATTCGCCGCTCGTCGGTGTCGATGTTGCTGAGCAGGATGTTGGCCGGCTTGATGTCGCGGTGCAGCAGGCCGCGCTGGTGCGCGTAGTCCAGGGCCGAGCTCATGGCCTTGACGATGTCGACGACGAGCTCCAGCGGCAGGCCGTTCGGGTACTCGTACTTGACCAGCTGGGCGGCATCGGTGCCGTCGACATAGTCCATGGTGATCCACAGCCGGCTCTCGAACTCGCCGCGGTCGTGCAGGCCGACGATGTGCGGGTGCCACAGACCCGCGGCGATGTTCGCTTCGCGCTCGAACCGGATGCGGAATTCGTCGTTGGTGGAGGCGGTTTCCCGGAGCACCTTCATGGCGTCGAGGCGGGGCAGCCGGGGGTGCTGGACGAGGTACACATCGCCCATTCCCCCTGAGCCCAGCAACCGGCGCACGGTGTACCCGGCGAAGGTTGCGCCCGTCTCCAGCGACATCAGCGCATCCTACTCAAACCCGCACGTCGAAGGACGAAACTGTCCGTCGGCACGTCGCTCCCCACCAGTTGCATCGTTGTGGCTCATGTTTCGGATGTGTCTGGCCACGGTAACCGCGCCAGACGTTCCTTGCGGAACGCCGACGAGATTACCCGGGCCGACCCTGGTGAGCGTGACTAGCGGGTGATTGCGGTCAGTCGAATTCGGGCGCCTCGTTGCGGGAGCGCTTGAGCTCCCAGAAGTGCGGGTAGGCGGCGAAAATCACGGACGCGTCCCACAGCTTGCCGGCCTCTTCGCCCCGCGGGATGCGCGACAGCACCGGACCGAAGAAAGCGACGCCATTGACGTGGATGGTCGGGGTGCCGACATCGGGGCCGACGGCGTCCATGCCGGCGTGGTGGCTCTTGCGCAGCGCCTCGTCGTACTTGTCGCCGGTGGCTGCCTCCGCGAGCTCGGCGGGCGGGCAGGCCGAGTTCTTCGAGCGACTCGGCGATGACCACGTCGAAATCCTTGTTGCCCTGGTTGTGAATCCGGGTGCCCATCGCGGTGTACAGGGGCGCCAGCACCTCGGAGCCGACGGCTTCCTCCGCCGCGATGGCGACGCGCACCGGGCCCCAGGCCTTCTTCATCATCTCCTGGTACTGCTCGGGCAGATCGCGGCCCTCGTTCAGCACCGCCAGGCTCATGACGTGGAACTCGATGTCGATGTCGCGGACCTTTTGGACCTCGAGAATCCAACGGGAGGTGATCCAGGCCCACGGGCACAGCGGGTCGAACCAGAACCCCGCGACATCCTTCTTGACGGCTGGGTCTTTCGTGGCGGCGGCGTCGGCCATTGCTCGTCCTTACTGAGTCGGTACAGATCCCGTTGCCAACAACTATGCCCGGCGTCCCTATGTTCCCGGTCACGGCAACCGGTTGTCCCCTAAGTTGGTGACGTGGCACTTCCGAACCTGACCCGCGACCAGGCCGCCGAGCGCGCCGCGCTGGTGACCGTTGACAACTACCGCATCGATCTCGACCTCACCGACGGAGCCGGCGCACCGAGCGAGCGCACGTTCCGCTCCGTCACCACGGTGACGTTCAGCGCCCTGCCCGGCGCCAACACCGTCATCGACATCGCGGCCGACTCCATCCGCAGCGCGACCCTCAACGGGCAACCCATCGACGTGTCCGCCTACGACGAATCGACGGGCGTGCCGTTGGCCGGGCTCGCCGAGCAGAACGTCGTCGTGGTCGACGCGGACTGCCGTTACTCCAACACCGGTGAGGGACTGCACCGCTTCGTCGACCCGGTCGACGGTGAGGTCTACCTCTACTCGCAGTTCGAAACCGCTGACGCCAAGCGGATGTTCGCCTGCTTCGACCAGCCGGACCTCAAGGCCACCTTCGACGTGTCGGTGACCGCGCCGGCGCACTGGCAGGTGATCTCCAACGGGGCCGGCACGTCGGCCGGAGCCGCCCCGGCGGCGACATCAGATACGGGGACGGTCCATCGATTCGCCACCACCCCGAAGATGAGCACGTACCTGGCGGCCCTCATCGCCGGCCCGTACGCCCGGTGGGACGACGTCTACAGCGACGAACACGGGGACATTCCGCTGGGCATCTTCTGCCGCGCCTCGCTCGCCGAGTTCATGGACGCCGAGCGGCTGTTCACCGAGACCAAGCAGGGATTCTCCTTCTACCACAACAACTTCGGGACGCCGTACGCGTTCGGCAAGTACGACCAGCTGTTCGTGCCGGAGTTCAACGCGGGCGCCATGGAGAACGCCGGCGCGGTGACGTTCCTCGAGGACTACGTCTTCCGCTCCAAGGTCACGCGCTACTCCTACGAGCGGCGTGCCGAGACCGTGCTGCACGAGATGGCCCACATGTGGTTCGGCGACCTGGTCACCATGCGGTGGTGGGATGACCTGTGGCTCAACGAGTCCTTCGCCACCTTCGCCTCGGTGCTGTGCCAGGCCGAGGCCACCGAGTACAAGCAGGCCTGGACCACCTTCGCAAATGTGGAGAAGTCCTGGGCCTACCGACAGGACCAGCTGCCGTCGACCCACCCGGTGGCCGCGGACATCCCCGACCTGGCCGCGGTCGAGGTGAACTTCGACGGCATCACCTACGCCAAGGGCGCCAGCGTGCTCAAGCAGCTGGTGGCCTATGTCGGGCTGGAGCCGTTCCTGTCGGGCCTGCGCGACTACTTCCGCGACCATGCGTACGACAACGCCACGTTCGCCGATCTGCTCGGCGCCCTGGAGAAGTCGTCGGGCCGGGACCTGTCGGACTGGGGCCAGCAGTGGCTCAAGACCACGGGTCTGAACACGCTGCGGGCCGATTTCGACGTCGACGGTGCCGGGGCGTTCACGCGGTTCGCCATCACCCAGAGCGGCGCGGCGCCCGGTGCCGGCGAGACGCGCGTGCACCGGCTCGCGGTGGGCATCTACGACGACGACGGCTCCGGCAAGCTGGTCCGGGTGCACCGCGAGGAGCTCGACGTCGAGGGCCCGGTGACGGATGTTCCTGCCCTGGTGGGGGTTTCGCGCGGCAAGCTGGTCCTGGTCAACGACGACGACCTGACCTACTGCTCGATGCGGCTCGATCCCGCGTCGTTGCAGACGGTGCTGAGCCGGATCGCCGACATCGACGACCCGCTCCCCCGGACCCTGGCATGGTCGGCGGCGTGGGAGATGACGCGCGAGGCCGAGATGAAGGCCCGCGAGTTCGTCGCCCTCGTGATGAGCGGGCTGCACGCCGAGTCCGAGGTGGGCGTCGCCCAGCGGCTGGTGCTGCAGGCACAGACGGCGCTGACCTCCTACGCCGATCCGGCGTGGGCGGCCGAAATCGGTTGGCCCGCTTTCGGTGACGCCCTGCTGGACCTGGCGCGCGATTCGTCGCCGGGATCGGACCATCAGCTGGCGTACATCAACGCGCTGTGCACGTCGGTGCTGGCGCCGAACCACATCGCCGTGCTGTCGACGCTGTTGGACAACGAGCCCGCCGCGGTCAACATGCCGGGGCTGGTGATCGACACCGATCTGCGCTGGCGCATCGTGACGGCGCTGGCGCGTGCCGGCGTCATCGACGCGGACGGCACGCAGACGCCGTTCATCGACGCCGAGGCCGAGCAGGATCCGACGGCCGCCGGCCGGCGCAGTGCCGCTGCCGCCGCCGCCGCGCGCCGGCAGGCCGCGGTGAAAGAGGCTGCGTGGCAACAGGTCATCGAGGACGACACCCTGGCGAACATCACCACGCGCGCCATCGTCGGCGGTCTGGTCCAGCCGGGCCAGACCGAACTGCTGGCCCCGTTCCGGGACCGCTACTTCGCGGCGATCTCCGGGGTGTGGGAGCGGCGTTCGAGTGAGGTGGCCCAGACCGTGGTCATCGGCCTGTACCCGTCGTGGGACATCAGCCAGGCCGGCCTCGACGCCGCCGACCGGTACCTGTCCGATCCGGAGATTCCGCCGGCCCTGCGCCGCCTGGTGCTGGAAGGCCGTGCGGGAGTGGAGCGTTCGCTGCGCGCCCGCGCCTTCGACGTGAGCTGACGCGACTGCATGGGCCGCACCTGGCCACCAGCTAGGTGCGGCCCTGCAGGATGCCTTCGATGTTGCGCTCGGCGAGCGCGGTGATGGTCATGTACGGGTTGCAGCCGAGGTGCCCGGGCATCAGCGACGCATCGTTGACGAACAGGTTGCGGTGGCCGTTCACCCGGCCGAACGCGTCCGTGGCCTTGCCCCGCACGCATCCACCCAGTGGGTGAACGGTGTTGGGCGCGAAGATTTTTCCGCTGAAGAGATCGTTGCGGTAGTCGACCTTGTTGGCCTTGAGGATCTTGTCGAAGACCTGTTTGGCCCTGGCCTCGTTGTTCGCCGCGAAGGCGTCGGTCCACTGGATCGTCGCGGTGTCGGACTGGCGGTCGTAGGTGATGTCGGCCCGGTCCCCGGTGTCGACCATGACGTAGTACCCGAGCAGGTAGGTCTCCACCGGCAGCGGCATGGAGAACATGCTGGCGTACACCGGATTGTCCGGGTCGTCGCGGCCGTCGATGTTGATCATGCCCATCAGGGACTGGGTGGTGCCGGCCGGATCGCTCTTGGCCAGGTTGTGCCCGACCATCACGTCACCGTTGTTGCCGTAGCCCTTGCCGATCTGATCATTGAGGTGGGCCAGGTCCCCGGTCTCGCGCGCCTTCAGCAGAAGCTTGGTGGTACCGAGCACACCGGCCGCCAGATACAGCTGGTCACAACCGAATTCGGTCTTCGCCAGCTCTTTGCCCCAGCGGTCGATCTCGCGGGTGGACACCACGAACTCACCCGAACGCTCCTGACGGATCGAGATGACCTCGGTCAGCGGGCGCAGCGTGACGTGGCCGGTCTTGAGCGCGTCGGCAAGGTAGGTCTGATCGACGCTGCCGAACCGGCCGTAGTTGTTGCCGAACTGCTGCTCGAACGCCAGCGACGATTGCGGCACCTGGCCGGCCGCCTCTTTGACCAGGTAGTCGAACGAGTACGAGCTGCCGTTGTAGTCGACCTTGTAGCCGGCCGCCGCCGCGTACTTGCGGCCCGCGCGGGCGTACTGGAAGCAGGGGGTCTGCTCGAACCAGGCCATGTCGCGGTAACTGATCTTCAGCGACGTCTTGGCGCGTTCGACATAGGTGCGCAGGAACTCGTCGGCGCCGATGTCGGGGAATGCCTTGTCGATCTGGCGCGGCGTCGGGATGGCGGCGATGCCCGCGTTGACCATCGAACCGCCGCCGACGGCCAGGCCCCGGAAGACGTCGTGGGCACCGTGCGTCACCTTCTGACAGATGCCGGCCTGGATCGGCTGGGGCGACGGCGCGTGCTCGGCCACCTGCTCGACGGTGAAGCCGCCGAAGGACGTGACCAGGCTCGGCGGAATCTTCGTGAACCAGCCGGCGCGGGTGTCGGCGGGCAGCATCTTGGAGAACCGCTTGCCGTCGTCGTCGGGCTTGTCCCAGAGCCGGCCCTGTTCGATGACCAGTGTCTCGATACCGGCCTGTCCCAGGCGCAGCGCGGAGACTCCCCCGCCGTAGCCACTGCCGATGACGATGGCCGAAAAATACTTGCGGGACTCCGTACGGTCGCGTGATCGTTCGACGAGGGCCCCGATACCCGCCGCCCCGGCGACGCCCACCACCGCCGCACCGCCGAGGAACTGGCGCCGGCTGATGGGGCTCATCGGTGACCTGCCGCGGCCGCGCCCCAGCACCGGATGTGTCGATGCCGGCCGTGCATCACTGCCAAGATCGTCCTTCCGCCTGACCGCCAGCTAACCCGAAGCCAGTCGCCTGCCGGCCTCCGAATAACGGATTCATCTCAAAAATTACACGATGGCGCGGAGTTTCCGCCGCCGTGCGGGATCCGGCCGCCAGCGCGTCGTCCGCCCCGCCCGACGCCCGGTATGTCGTACGTCACCCATATCGGTGTATGGCACTCTACCTGCAAGTTTGGTGGCGACGGCGGCGACCGGACCACAGCTGCCCAACCGCCGGGACCGAGGCCGGGCGACCATCCCGAATACCCCCGCGCGCTGACGGCTCAAACAATTTGCTGGATAACGATGAGAAAACGGACAGGAAGTGGCTCTGGCAACCGACTTGTATTTGCGCAAACGGCCGAATACGGGTACGAATACGGGGTGTTGTCGGCATTGCGCGCGAGCCAGGAGGCGTCGCAACCCCACGCGCCCGAGGCGCCCGACACTCCCGCCGCCCAGCCCGCCCCCGCTGCCAAGTCGAAATGGCGCGACGGCAAGCGCTACGTGTGGCTGCTGGGTCCCATCACCCCCGGAATGGTCGGCCTGTCGTGGCTGCTGGTCTGGCTCACCGGCATGGACGCGTTCTGGTGGACGGGGTCGGTGCTGACGTTCGGGCTGGTCCCGCTGCTCGACCACATCGTCGGCCCCGAGGCCGAGAAGGCTCCCGGCGACCTGCGCAGCCTGGAGGACGACCCGTTCTACCGGATCGCCACGCACCTCTTCCTGCCGGCGCAGTATCTGTCGCTGATCTTCGCGTGCTGGCTGTGGGCCGGCGGCGGCTGGGTGAGCATGTCGCTGGCCGACAAGCTGGGCCTCATGGCCGCGGTCGGGACGGTCGGCGGTATCGCGATCAACGCCGCCCACGAACTCGGCCACAAGCGCGGCATGTCCGAGCGCCGGCTCTCCAAGATCGCCCTGGCCCAGACCTGCTACGGCCACTTCTTCGTCGAACACAACCGTGGCCACCACGTGCGGGTGGCGACACCGGAGGATCCGGCCAGCTCGCGGCTCGGCGAGAGCCTGTATGCCTTCATCGGCCGTTCGGTCATCGGCAGTCTGCGGTCGGCCTGGAAGCTGGAATCCGAGCGACTCGCCCGCGTGCACAAGTCCAAGTGGTCGCTGCACAACGAGGTCCTCAACGCCTGGCTGCTGAGCGTCGTGCTGTTCACCATCCTGGCGGTGTGGTTCGGACCCATTGTGCTGCCGTGGCTTTTCGGTCAGGCCGTGATCGGCATCTTCCTGCTGGAGACGGTCAACTACCTGGAGCACTACGGCCTGCGGCGGCAGAAACTGCCCAATGGCCGGTACGAGCGGGTGCGCGCCGGGCACAGCTGGAACAGCAACACCGTGATCGCCAACGTCTTCCTGTTCCACCTGCAGCGGCACTCCGACCACCACGCCAACCCGATGCGCCGGTACCAGGCGCTGTGCCATGCCGATGAGGCGCCGCAGCTGCCGGGCGGTTACGGCACGATGCTGCTGCTGGCCATCTGCCCGCCGCTGTGGCGCCGGGTGATGGATCCCCGCGTGCTGGCGCACTACGACGGCGACATCAGCCGCACCGCGTTGCAGCCGGGCTATGAGGCCCGCCTGCGCAAGCGCTACCCCGCCGCGCACTGACCCGCTGCGCGCCACGCCGCCCCTGCCGACACGGCACATTCGCGTGAGTGAACGACCCCTCAGCGCCAGGTCGGCCGCCCCTGGATAGCACTCTGCCGGGTGCGAACCAGTGGTCCGCACCCGGCAGGGTGAATGAAATCAGGCGGGCGAAACGCCGGCGCTCAGCACGCGGACCGCGCTGATCAGGCCGTCCATCAGGTTGCCCTGCTTGAACGATGCCGCAGCCGCGGACACACCCAGCGGGGCAGCCTCTTCGATACCGCGACCGCGGACCTCGGCGCCGTAGACGACCTCGATGGCCTTCTGGTTCGGCGAGACGGCCAGCAGCACAGCGTTGTTCGGCGTCGGCACGGTGGCCAGCACCTCACGCGCGGTGGCGGCGGTGTCCGCACCCAGGTCGCCGATGTAGACGGCGAAGCGGGCGCCCGCGGCGCGCGAGCCGTACTTCAGGGCGTCGTCGAGGAACACCAGGTCCTTGACCGGGAACGGGTAGTGCACCGACAGCTCACCGGGCTCGGTGACGCCGGAGATGCGGCCGCTGTACGTGACGGCGTAGCCGTACGGCAGGTTGGCCGGATCGATGTTTGCGACCTCGGTCTGGCTACCACTTGCCACTTGCGCCACCTCCCACAGTCAGGTGCGAGTCATGGCCACCGTGGCCGTGATCCGCCGGTTCCTCGGCCGCCCACAGGATCGGCGCGTGGGTCCACTTGTCGGTCATCTTGTAGGTGTCCGGATGCGGACTCTTGCGCAGCAAGAACAGCGCGCCAAGCACCAGCAGCAGCGCCAGCGGCACCCCACCGAGCAGCGAATGAGTAAGTGCAATGCTCACGCGCAAACCGTATCAGTACGCCCACCGCTCACGCTGAGGACAGGGGCAATCCGCGTGCGGATGTCAGGCGGCGCCTTCGCCGAGATACCGCACCCAGGCCGGATCGAGCTCCTTGACCGCGGAGAGCAGTCGCCAGTGCTGCCCTTTGGGTGGCAACGGCACCGCGTGCAGGGTCCAGCCGAGTTCGCTCAGTAGCCGGTCGGCCTTGCGGTGATTGCACGGGCCACACGCCGCGACGCAGTTCTCCCAGGAGTGCTCGCCGCCGCGGCTGCGCGGCACGACGTGGTCGACGGTGTCGGCCTTGCCGCCGCAGTACGCGCAGCGGAACCGGTCCCGGTGCATCAGAGCGGCCCGGGTCATGGGAATGCGGGCCCGATATGGGACCCGCACATAGCTACGCAGCCGGATGACCGACGGGACGGCGACCGCGCGGGTCGCCGAGTGTATGACGGGACCGGACGGATCGGCGTGGACCACATCGGCTTTGCCGCACAGCACCATGATCACGGCGCGCCGCATGGGCAGCGCGGTCAGCGGTTCGTAGGTCGAATTCAGCAGCAGGACGCGGCGGCGGCCCCAGAGCGAGCCGTCGGTGGGACTTGATTCGACTGCGTGCAGGGGTGATGACAGTGCCGGGCTCGACACAGGCGAACCCGCCGCGGCGCCGTGAAGTCTGTGGCCGCGGACCTTCCTCCGTTGCGACATACGTCCTCCGTGCTGACAGTTCACCACGGATCGACAGCCAACGCACGAGAATTCTGGCGTCTTAGCTGGACCATTCGATGAACTTCGCGTGACGAGTCCCGCATGGAACGCGTCATCACGTCCTCGTGGACAATGGCGACCGTGACAGAGGCGCAGCGGTCGTTCTACGACGAAGTCGGTGGAGCGGAGACCTTCCATCTCCTGGTGTCGCGGTTCTACCAACTGGTCCGCGACGACGAAATCCTGCGCCCGCTGTATCCCGAGGACGACCTCGACGGCGCCGAGCACCGGCTGCGGATGTTCCTCGAGCAGTACTGGGGCGGCCCCCGCACCTACGGCCAGGAACGCGGCCATCCCCGGCTGCGGATGCGGCACGCCCCGTTCCGGATCGGCTTCCTCGAGCGTGACGCCTGGCTGCGGTGCATGCACAGCGCGCTCGCCTCGATCGGCCCGGAGACCATCGACGACGCGCACCGGCAGGCGCTGCTCGACTACTTCGACATGGCCGCCCAGCACATGGTCAACTCGGCGTTCTGATGACGGATCCGCGGTGGTGGTCCCGCGCGGTCTTCTATCAGCTCTACCCGCGCTCGTTCGCCGACAGCGACGGTGACGGCGTCGGCGATCTCGACGGCGTCACCGCGCACCTGGACCATCTGCGCGCACTCGGCGTCGACGCGCTGTGGCTCAACCCCGTGATGGTCTCCCCCATGGTCGATCACGGGTATGACGTCGCCGACCCGCGTGACGTCGATCCGCTGTTCGGCGGAATGGCGGCGCTCGACCGGCTGCTCGCCGCCGCCGGTGCGGCGGGCATCAAGGTCACCATGGATCTGGTCCCCAACCACACCAGCTCGGCGCACCCGTGGTTCCGGGCGGCGCTCGCCGCGGGCGCGGGCAGCCCCGAACGCGACCGCTACCTCTTCCGTGATGGGCGCGGGCCGGACGGCGGTCTGCCGCCGAACAATTGGCGGTCGGTGTTCGGCGGGCCCGCTTGGACCCGGGTCACCGAACCCGACGGCAGCCCCGGCCAGTGGTACCTGCACCTGTTCGACGCCGCACAGCCGGACCTGAACTGGGACAACCCGGCGGTCCCTGCGGATCTGGAACGGACGCTGCGGTTCTGGCTGGACCGCGGCGTCGCCGGATTCCGGATCGACGTGGCGCACGGGATGGCGAAACCGGCCGACCTGCCGGACATGGCCGATCCCGAAGGGGTCATGCTCACCACCCGGGTCGACGATCCGCGGTTCAACAACGACGGCGTGCACGCCATTCACCGCGGCATCCGGACGGTGCTCGACGACTATCCCGACGCCGCCACCGTCGGCGAGGTCTGGGTGTTCGACAACGAGGATTTCGCCAAGTACCTCCGGCCCGACGAACTGCATCTGGGCTTCAATTTCCGTTTGGTACGAGCCGATTTCACCGCAGCGGCCGTCCGCGAGGCGATCGAGAATTCGCTGGCCGCCGCCGAACTGGCCGACTCACCGCCCACGTGGACGCTGTCCAACCACGACGTCGAACGCGAGGTGACCCGTTACGGCGATGGCGCACAGGGGCTTTCGCGAGCCCGGGCGATGGCGCTGGTGATGCTGGCACTGCCGGGCGCGGTGTTCGTCTACAACGGCGAAGAACTCGGGCTGCCCAACGTCGAGCTGCCCGACGACGTGCTGCAGGACCCCGTGTGGGAGCGTTCCGGCCACACCGAGCGGGGCCGCGACGGCTGCCGGGTGCCGCTGCCCTGGTCCGGCGACAGCGCCCCGTACGGGTTCTCGTCGACCGCGCGGACGTGGCTCCCGATGCCCGACGGCTGGGGGCCGTTGACGGTCGCCGCGCAGTCCGCGGACCCGGATTCGACACTGTCGCTCTTCCGGCGTGCCATCGAATTGCGCCGGGGCCGAACAGTTTTGGGACGGTCGGTGCGGTGGCTGCCGACCGCGGACGACCTGCTGGCATTCCAGTGCGAGGACGGCCTGGTGTGCCTGCTGAACGCGGGCAGCACAACGGTCGACATGCCCGGCGGCCGGGTGGTGCTCGCGAGTGGACCATTGCCCGACGGGCGAATCCCACCCGACACGGCCCTCTGGCTGACTTACGATTAGCCCATGCCCGTGGACGTCACCCGTGTCGCGGTGCGGATGTCCGCACCGACCGGTGACGCGCGGGCCGACCGCTGGCGGGCGCATCGCGCGACGGTGAAGGCCGACCTGATCGAGGCCACCTTGCGCGCCATCGACGAGTACGGTCCCGACCTGTCTATCGACGACGTGGTGAAAACCGCCGGCGTCCCGCGGCCGAAGTTGTACCGCTTCTTCACCGACAAGGAGACGTTGTTCGCCGCGGTCGGCGAGCGCATGCAGGAACTGATCGTGCAGCGCGTCATGCCCTGCTTCCACGTCACGGCGACGGCATTGGAGCTCGTGAGTTCCGCACTGACCGCCTACGTCGATCTGGTGGCCGAGCGGCCCAACCTCTTTCGCTTCGTCGTCGGCTCCCATTTCAGCGACGACCATTCCCGGACCAAGCTGCTCGAGAACGGCCGCAATCTGTCGAGCGCGATGACCGAGGTGCTCGCGGCGATGGTGCGCGCCCATGGCGGCGACGGCGACCACCTCGAATACACGGCCGACGCGATCCTCGGCGCCGTGGCACTCGGCGTGCTGCGCTGGCTCAACGAGCCGACGATCGGTAAAGACGAACTCATCGCGCAACTGACGCCCGTGATCTGGGGTGCGGTGTCGGCGGCGGCTGCTGCCCGCGGCGTCGTCATCGCACCCGACGAACAGATGGCGTTGTTCGGCACCACCGACTGAACCGGTCCCCGGCCCACCCGGGCCGCCGCGCTCGCTCAGAAAACGTCATTATCCAAAACCCTTGCGCAATGGCGCACGCCGTCGTAACTTCGAACTACTAGAACTCGCGGTACTAGTTACTGAATGTTCGAGGAAAGGCGGGCGGCATGGCCGTACGCAGTGCGCAACCCAGGTCAGCGCGGAACGCCGGGGCGGTGTATCCCCGGACCCGGCGAATCCGCTTCCGCTTCAACGAGGAAGCGAGCCGGAAGTACTTCGTCGCCGGCGACATGGTGTTCAGCCATTTCGTCGCCGGTCTCTCGGGCGCATTTCCGCCCGGCGAGGAAGGCTTCATCCGATCGGTCCGCCGATTCGCCGACCGCATCACCGATCCCGAGCTCAAGAAACGGGTCGCCGGCTTCATCGGCCAGGAGTCGATGCATGGACAGGAACATCGGCACCTCAACGAGAAGCTCATCGCGATGGGCTACCCCCTCGCGTGGTGGGATTCAGAATCCTTCAAAGACAGGCGGATTCGGCTCGAAGACCGGTTGCCCGCTCATGTGCATCTGGCATTGACGGCCGCCGCGGAGCACTACACCGCGGTGCTGGCCGAACGGGTGTTGTCGAGTGACGAGTTGCAATCGATCCCGGCCGATCCGGAAGTGTGGCATCTGCTGAATTGGCATGCGCTGGAAGAACTCGAGCACAAGTCGGTGGCCTTCGACGTGTACCGCGCCGTCGGTGGCACCGAGCGCACCCGCATCGCGGTCATGGTGGCGGCGTGCGCACTGCTGCTCCCGGTGACGCTCGTTTCTCTTGCCGTCTCGGTCGGGTCCGACCCGGTCGCGCGGCGCCGGCCCGACCGCCTGGTGCGCGAGACGTACGAGCTGTTCACCGGCCCGATATTCAAGGGTCTGCTGCCCGACCTCGCGGTCTACCTACGCCCTGGCTTCCACCCCGACGACGTCGACACGACCGAACTGGCCCAGCAGTGGCGCGACACCCTCTTCGGCACCGACGGCGTCCTCGTTGACCACCTCAGATAGCCGGCACAACGGAAGGAATCGATCATGAGTGCTGACCCGATCACCGCGCACGCGGTCGCTTTTCCCAAGGTGCGGCGGATGCGGTTCCGGTTCGGCGAACCCGAACCGCTGCACCGGCATTTCGTCGAGGGCGACATCGTGTTCAGCCACCTGGTGGCGGTGCTGTCCGGTTCCTTCCCGCCCGGCGAGGAGTCGTTCATCCGGTCCGTTCGCCGCTTCTCCGACCAGATCACCGACCCGGTACTGAAGAAGCGCGTCGCAGGGTTCATCGGCCAGGAGTCCGTGCACGGCCAGGAGCACCGCAAGTTGAACACCCAGCTCGCCGAGATGGGCTATCCCCTCGTGCGGTTCCTGCTGTTCGCCCCGACGAGCGTGCGCCAGAAGGTGGTGCTGCGCATCGAGAAGTTGATCCCGGCGAAGGTGCATCTGGCGATGACGGCCGCCGCCGAGCACTACACCGCGGTCCTGGGCGCGCGGGTGCTGTCGAACGACGAAATCCAGGCGATCCCAGGCGATCCCGAGGTCTGGCGCCTGTTGAACTGGCACGCCATGGAGGAACTCGAGCACAAGTCCGTCGCCTTCGACGTCTACCGGTCGGTGGGCGGTTCCGAGCGCACGCGCATCGCGGTCATGTGGTTCATGTACTTCCTGACCATCCCCGTGGTCACCGCCGCGGTGGCGTTGTCGATCCTGTTGGACCCGACGGCATGGCCGCGACCGATCACGGTGCTGCGCCAGACCTACGACGTCTTCCGCGGACCCCTGCTGCGCGGCTTCCTGGGAGAGATCGCCGAGTACCTGCGGCCCGGCTTCCACCCCGACGACGTGCCCACCGACGAGCTCCTCGCCCGGTGGCAGCACGACTTGTTCGGCGCCGACGGCGAGCTCGTCGGCTACGTCCGGTAGCCGGGCCGGACATGACCACAAGCACGAAGGCCGCACGGTCGGCCACGGCGGAGCGACACGAGCCCGATCATGAGGTGGTGATCGTCGGTGCCGGGTTCGGCGGCATCGGCGCCGGGATCGCGCTCCAGCGCAAGGGAATACACGACTTCGTCATCGTCGACAAGTGGGATCACGTCGGCGGCACCTGGCACGCCAACACCTATCCGGGTGTGGCAGTGGACATCCCATCCGTCATCTACAGCTTCTCGTATGAGCAGCGCGGCGGCTGGTCACGCGTCTTCGCGCCCGGCAACGAGCTGCGGGACTACGCCGACGACATGGTGGACAAGTACGGCCTGCGCGACAAGCTGCGCCTCAACACAACCGTGACCGCAGCGGCGTTCGACGAGCAGAACAGCATGTGGCGGTTGACGTTCGACGGCGGCGCAGAAATCACGGGCCGCCACGTGGTGATGGCGGTCGGCGGACTCGAGCGGCCCAAACTTCCGGGCATTCCCGGTCTGCAGGATTTCGGCGGGGTGCTCATGCACACCGCGCTGTGGGATCACGACGTCGAGTTGGCCGGTAAGCGGGTCGCGGTCATCGGCACCGGCGCGACGTCGCTGCAACTGGTGCCGGCGATCGTGGACGAGGTGGCGCACCTCACGGTCTTCCAGCGCACGCCGATCTGGGTGTTTCCCAAGCCCGACAGCACGATTCACGGCATCTCCCGCGCAGTGCTGGAGATCGGCCAGGTGCGGTCCGCGCTGCGCGCCGTCGGTACCGTCGCGACCGAGATCGGGATGGGCGGAATGCTCACCGGGCCGGGTTGGCTGGTCGAGGCCACGCGCAAGCTCGCCGAAGCACCCGTGCGGGCGTGGATGCGCAGCCAGGTCAGCGATCCGGAGACCCGGGAGAAACTGATCCCCCGCTACGGCCTGGGCTGCAAGCGCCCGTCGATGTCCAACGACTACCTCAAGACGTTCAACCGCAGTGACGTCAGCCTGGTGACCGACGCCATCGAGCGCATCACCGAGACCGGCGTGGTGACGGCCGACGGTGTCGAGCACCAGGTGGACGTCCTCATCTGCGCGACCGGATTCAAACTGTGGGAACGGGATTCGGTGCCGCCCTTCCCCGTCGTCGGCCGCGACGGGCTCGATGCCGCGGAGTTCTGGGCGGTCAATCGTTTTCAGGCCTATCAGGGCGTGTCCGTACCCGGCTTCCCGAACATGTTCATGATCACCGGGCCCTACGGCTTCGTGCTCGGGTCGTACCTGTGGATGATCGAGGCCACCGCGGCACACCTGAGTCGCGCGATCGCCGAAGCCAAGCGTCGCGGCGCCCGGGAGGTCGAGATCCGGCGCGAAGTCCATGACGCCTATTTCCGGTACTGCCTCCGCCGACAGGCGCGCAATGTCCTGTTCACGCCCACCTGCGCAGGGTCCAACACGTATTACATCGACTATCACGGTGATTCCCCGTTCCGGCCGACGACGCACGGCGAGATGTACTGGCAGAACCGCCATTACGACCTCGACGTGTATCGGTACGGGACCGGCACCGCCGATGCCCACCAAGTAGCAGCCACCGCGAAGGACGCCGGATGAAGATCAACAGCCTGGACCCACGGCTCGTGGTCGTCACCGGTGCCGGCAACGGCATCGGGCGCGCCACCGCGATCCGCTTCGCCAAAGGCGGTGCGCACGTGGTCGTCTCCGACATCGACCTCGACTCGGCACAAGCGACCGCCGCCATGATCAAAGGCGCCGGCCGCCGCGCGTCGGCAGCCCGGCTGGACGTCACCGATCCGGAGGACTGGGAGGCCTTCGCATCTGACGTTCGCACCGAGCACGGGGTGCCCGACGTCGTCGTCAACAACGCCGGCATCGTCGTCGGCGGGCCGTTCCTCGAACTGTCCGCGGCGGACTGGGACAAGCAGCTCAGCGTCAACCTGATGGGCGTGGTGCACGGCTGCCGGGTGTTCGGCGCGCAGATGGCCGAGCGCCGCCGGGGTGGTCACATCGTCAACATCGCATCGGCGGCGGCGTTCACGCCGACACCGGTCATGGCGCCGTACTCGGTGTCCAAGGCGGGGGTCAAGATGCTCAGTGAGTGCCTGCGCCTGGAGCTCAGGCCGTACGGCATCGGGGTCAGCGCCATCTGCCCCGGCGTCATCAACACGAACATCGGCGACCGCGCGGTGACCGTCGGCGTGGACCCCGCGCTCGTCGCACAGGCCCAACGTCTCACCAGGCAACTGCAGGAGTTCGCCGAAAAGCTGCCGTTCTCACCGATGAGCCCCGACCTCGTGGCGCGGGCCGTGGTGCGGGCCGTCAGCTATGACCTGGCGGTGGTGCCCGTGCGGGCCGAGGCCTGGCTCGGGTATGTCATGCACCGCCTCGCACCGGGCGTCAATCGCCGCATGACACAGCCCTTCTCGTTCGATCTGCTCGGGAAGCTGGCCGGGCCGTTGCTCGACCGGGTGACGCCGTCGACCGCCGCGAAGGAGGCCGTCCCGGCTCGCTAAGGTTGGTCGTCAACCGCGCGGGAAAGGCCCACCATGCTCGTCGATCTGTCTCACACCATTCGTGCGGGGCTGGTGACCTATCCGGGGCTGCCGGCACCGTCGATCAGCGACCACCTGACCCGCGAGGCATCCCGCGACGTCTATGCCGCCGGCACCGAATTCGCGATCGGCGCGATCACGATGGTCGGCAACACCGGCACCTACCTCGACTCCCCGTTTCACCGTTACGAGAACGGCGCCGACCTGGCCGGCCTCGACCTGAACACCTTGGTGGACCTGCCGACGATCGTCGTGCACCGTCGGGACGTCACGGCACGCGCGGTCGCCGCCGCCGAGCTGCCCGATGACATCGAAGCCGGCTGTGCGGTGCTGATCGACACCGGGTGGGATCGATATTTCGGCACCCCGGCCTACGCCGTCGACGCGCCGTTTCTCTCCGAGGGCGCGACCGAGCTCCTGGTGAGCCGCGGGGTCGCGCTCGTCGGTATCGACTCCGTCAACATCGACGACGCCGGCCCGGGGGCCGAAGGCCGACGGCCCATCCATACCGCGCTGCTGGGCAACGGGATTCACGTCGTCGAGCACCTGACCAACCTGGCGTCGGTACCGGCCCGCGGCGCCCGCTTCACCGCCGTCCCACCGCGGATCGAAGGGTTCGGCACCTTCCCGGTCCGGGCATACGCGACCATCCCTGACTGACGGCGGACCGGCCGGCCTAACCTTGACGTCGCGCTGACGAGTCTGGCCGGCTAGTCGCCGGCAACGCCGAGCAGCAGCCCGACCATGTCCCGCACCAGCTTGCCGGTCCGCTTGGGCGGTACTTCGCCGGCGAGCAGATGGCGCCGGACGGCGGCCAGCGGCAGATCGAGCAATGCGAACGCGATCTGATCGACAGGACGGCCAGATGTTTTGGCCAGTAGTCGAATTGCCTTGTCGATGTCGCGCTTGCTGTTCTCGTCCCGCACCGCCAAATCCGTTCGGGCTGCCTCCGCCCACTCGTCCGGATCGAACGCACGCACCCCGGCCTGCAGCACAACAGCTTCCGCTAGGTGTGTGCGACACCAGTCGACGATCCAGACCGCGGCGTCGACGGCGCCGGCGGGCGTGACGGGATTCCCGAGGACATCGAGATAGCCACGCTGGAAGTCGCCGGTGGTACGAAACCAGACGGCAGCCAACAGTGCTGCCCGGTCGGGAAACCGGTGGTAGATCGACCCACTCGGGGCAGAGATTTCGCGGGCCACCGCATTCATCGTGAGCGCCCGCACGCCGCCTTCGGCAAATAGCCGGATCGCGGCATCCACGAAGTCGTCCGCAGAATGCCGCGGCGGTCTTCCCATGTATTAGAGGATATGCTCTAATACGGTTTTAGAGCAATCACTCTAAAACCAGTCCGACGCGCTGGTTTCGTCCCGAGGGAGATCACCATGAGCACACCCAGCGACATAGCGACGAACCTGTACGCGGCATTCGCCGCGCATGACCCCGCCGGCCTCGCGGCGTTGCTACACCCCGACTTCACCGGCCGGGTCAGCGCGGGCATGCCGTTCGGATTGGGCGGCGACGTCGACAGCCCCGAGACGATGTTGTCGAAGGTCTGGGGCGAGGCGGCCACCCACTTCGAAATTACGCCCCAGCCAGACGAATTCGTCGTCATCGACGACGAACGCATCATCGCGTTCGGTTATTACCGAGGCAGCAGCCGCGCCACCGGGAAGCAGTATTCAGCGGCGTTCGTCCACGACATCACCATCCGGGACGGCAAGGTCGTCGGACTGGTCCAGATCACCGATACCCAACGCTGGCACGACGCTCTCGTTGCGAGCTGACGGATCTGGACTGAGTCCTCTGGAGGGTTTTCAGGCCGCGCGCCGCGGACTACCGTCGCGAACATGACCAGTTGGAAAGAGTTCGCGGACGTCGCGCCGCGAATCGCAACCACCTTCGTCCGCCGACATACCGCCACCGGGAACCTGTGCATGCTGGGCACGCTGCGCTCGGACGGATTTCCGCGCATCAGCCCCATGGAGCCACGGTTCTTCGAAGACGAACTGTGGATCTCGGGCATGCCGCACACCACGAAGTTCGACGACCTCGCCCGTGATCCGCGCTTCTGCCTGCACACCGCGACGGTCGACACCCACGTCGGTGATGGCGATGCGAAGTTGTGGGGTGTCGTGGAGGACGTGCAGGACAAGGCCCTGCACCGGCGGTTCGCCGAGGCACTGTACGAACAGACCGGCTTCGACATCCGCGGCCAGGAGTTCGAGCACTGCTATCGCGCCAACCTGGTCGGGGCGTCCGCGGTCGAAGTGGCAGACGGACACCTCGACATCACGGTGTGGAAGCCCGGTAAAGCCGAGCACGTCGTCCGCAAGCACTGATTCGCGCTTGCCCGATCCAGCCCAGCCCTAGGGCGACAGCAGGATCGGGCCACCACGGCGGCGGTACACCGATCCGAACCGCGCGTCGATGCGCGGCCACGTCGGATGCACCCGGACCCGGACCACCTCGTTCTCGGGCAGCGGATCGGGTACGAAACCCATGGCGGTCAAGGCGAATACACACCGCATGGGGATGCCCACCTCGGTGTCACCGGCGCTGACGGTGAGGACGTCCTGGTCCAGCAGTGACGGCGGCGGACCTTGCGGCCCGCTGTGTTCCTTGGCCAATTCGACGCCGCGCTGGAACAGCTCGAGCACCGCGGCCGCCGGCACATCATCGAGGTGGCTGAAGCCGTCGTCGGGCGGCAACGCGCCACGCCACGCCGAGTCCATCGCGAATCCCGGATCGATCCGGCCCGAGCCGGGCAGCTCGCGACTCAACGCGTCGGCCCCGGCGCTGAGGTCGGACGGCGACACCCGCCCGTTCACCACACGCGCGGCCAGCACCTCGAAACCTGTTGCCGCCCAGGCAACGACGACGCCCTCGCCGCGCGCCCGCAACCGCACCACGGCTGCCTCGTCGAGACGCAGCACGCGCTCGACGAAGGTGGCCAGGTTCTGCGCCTGGGCGGCGTCGGCAAGCCAGATACCCCGCTCGCTCATCGGTGCACCCTGCTCATCGCGCGAAACGCTGCAGGTACTCCCGCTGATGCGGGGCGATGCGCACCAGCATCTGTCGCTCGATGTTGAAGGTGGCCAGTTGGGTCTCCCCGATCACGGCCGGCTTGGAATCCGGATCGGCCTGCGCCGACCGCACCTCATAGCCCAGCGTGAAGTCGCAGGCACGCAGCCGGTTGGTCCAGATGGTCACCTGCAGTGGTGAATCGACAAGGCGCAGTTGGTCCTTGTACTTCACGTTGACCTCGGCGATCAGCAGGCCGGTGGTGGCGACGTCCTCGGCGAAGGGCTCGGTGAGGAACGGCACCCGCGCCTCCTCGAGGATGGTCACCATGGTGGCGTGGTTGACATGCTGATACATGTCGATGTCCGACCAGCGCACCGGCACCGGCGTCGTGAAGCGTTCAGTCACCCGCCCATCATCCCTGATTGCCCGTTCCCGTCGTTCTCGTGGTCATGCTCCGCAGTTGCCGCGCGGCCACCGACAGGGTCGCCAGGTCACGCACCTCGTCACCCAGGATCTCGGTCAGCGTCCGCCGGGCCCGCATCACCCGGGAACTGTTGGTCGACGCCCACTCGTGGATCTTCTGCTCGCCGGTCTCGTCGACCTCGCCGACCGCCATCACGTCGATGCACAACGACCGGATGGACCCGTAGATGTCGTCCCGAATCGCCAAGCGCGCCAACGAATGCCAGCGGTCATTGCGACTGAGTTCGGAGACCGCGGTGAGCAGGTTGTCGATGCCCAGGTTGTCCGTCAGCGCGAAGTACGTGTCCGCGACCTCGGCGGGCTCACGCTCGGCGATGTCGGCGATGTCGATGACGTCCAGCAGGCTGTACTGGTACAGACCGGTGGCCACCATGTACGCCAGGTCCGGCGAGACACCGGCGGCCACGAACTGCGCCGCATCGGTCTCGGCGATGGCCTTGTCGTCGCCACGCAGCCACTGCGCCATCTGCGGGGTGAGCTCGGTCACCTTCGCCGCGAACCGGTTGGCCTCGGCGCCCACCGCCAGCGGCTGGGGCCGGTAGTTCAGCAGCCAGCGCCCGGCCCGGTCGATGAGGCGACGCAGGTCCAGCGTCATGCGGTCGGTGACATCCACCGGGACACCTGCCAGGCCGGCCGCCCGGATGTTCCGCCACACCTCGCCGACCCGGAAGATCTTGTCCACCGCGACATAGCTGCGGACCGCGTCGACCGGCCCCACGCCGACGTCTTCGGCGACGCGGTACGCGTAGGTGATGCCCGCGGTGTCGACGAGGTCGTTCAACAGCATCGTGGTGATGATCTCCCGGCGCAGCTGGTGCGACCGGATATCCGCGGCGAACCGGTCCCGCAGCTCCTCCGGGAAGTAGTCCGGCAGTCGTCCGGCGAACACTTCCTGGTCGGGCAGATCACTGTTCAGCACGTCCTCTTTGAGCGCCAGCTTCACGTGCGCCATCAGGGTGGCCAGCTCCGGCGAGGTCAGCCCCAGCCCGGTCTCCATCCGCCGGCGGATCTCCTTGTCCGACGGCAGCGCCTCCAGCTCGCGATTCAGGCCGCGTTCGGCGGCCAGATTGCGAATCTGGGCGGCGTGCACCGGCAGCAGGCTGGCGGCGTTGGCGCGGCTGGTGCCCATCAGGTCGTTCTGAGAGATGTTGTCGGCCAGCACAAGCCGGCCCACCTCGTCGGTCATCGACATCAGCAGGTCGGTGCGCTCGGCGGCCGCGACCTTGCCCGAGGTCACCAGTGCGTCGACCAGAATCTTGATGTTGACCTCGTGGTCGGAGCAGTCCACGCCCGCCGAGTTGTCCATGGCGTCGGTGTTGATGTGGCCGCCGGCCAGATCGAACTCGATGCGGCCGCGCTGCGTCACACCGAGGTTGCCGCCCTCGCCGACCACCTTGGCACGCACCTGATTTCCGTTGACCCGGATGGCGTCGTTGGCGCGGTCACCGACGTCGGCGTCCGACTCGGTCTCGGCCTTGATGTAGGTGCCGATACCGCCGTTCCAGAACAGGTCGACCGGCGCCAGCAGGATCGACTTCATCAGCGCCGGCGGGGTCAGCTCGGTGACGTCGGCGGCCAGACCCAGCGCCGCGCGCACCTGCGGGCTGATCGGGATCGACTTCTGGTCACGGCTGTAGACGCCACCGCCCTCGCTGATGAGCGATTTGTCGTAGTCGTCCCAACTCGACCGGGGCAGCTTGAACATCCGGTCACGTTCGATCCACGAACGGGCCGCATCGGGGTTCGGGTCCAGGAAGATGTGCCGGTGGTCGAAGGCCGCCACGAGGCGAATGTGCTTGGACAGCAACATGCCATTGCCGAACACGTCGCCGCTCATGTCGCCGACACCGACGACCGTGAAGTCCTGGGTCTGGGTGTCGTGCCCGATCTCGCGGAAGTGCCGTTTGACCGACTCCCACGCGCCCTTGGCGGTGATGCCCATCGCCTTGTGGTCGTAACCCACCGAACCACCGGAGGCGAACGCGTCGCCGAGCCAGAAGCCGTATGACTTGGCGACATCGTTGGCGATGTCCGAGAACGTCGCGGTGCCCTTGTCGGCGGCGACCACCAGGTAGGCGTCGTCGCCGTCGCGGCGCACCACCTGCGGCGGCGGCACGACAGCGCCGGTGGCCGTCTCGACGTTGTCGGTGACGTCGAGCAGGCCGGCGATGAACAGCCGGTAGCAGGCGACGCCTTCGTTGCGCAGGGCATCGCGATCGGCAGCCGCGTCACCGGTGGGAGCGGGCGGTGACTTCAGCACGAAGCCGCCCTTGGCGCCGACGGGCACGATGACGGCGTTCTTCACCGCCTGTGCCTTGACCAGGCCCAGGATTTCGGTGCGGAAGTCCTCCCGCCGGTCCGACCAGCGCAGGCCGCCGCGGGCCACATTGCCGAACCGCAGGTGCACGCCTTCGACCCGCGGTGAGTAGACGAAGATCTCGTATTTGGGCCTGGGCAGCGGCAATTCGTCGATGAGCTGCGGGTTGAGCTTGAACGACAACGCGTTTCGCTGCCGCGCCGAGCCCGGCGCCGTCACGTAGTAGTTGGTGCGGAGGGTGGCCTGCACGAGCGCCGCGAACGCCCGCAGCACGCGGTCGGTGTCGAGGCTCACGAGGGCGTCGATGTCCGCGGCAACGGCGGCCGCGGCCGTTTGGGCGCGATCCGCCGCGTCGGCCCCGGTCGGGTCGAACACCGCCTCGAAGAGCTCGACGAGCGACTTCGCGGTGGCCGGGTTGTCACGCAGCACCGTCTCGATGTGGGACTGGCTGTACGGAAAACCCGCCTGCCGCAGGTATTTCGCGTAGGCCCGCAGGATCGTCACCTGCTGCCAGGTCAGTCCCGCGCTCAGCACCAGTTCGTTGAACCGGTCGATCTCCACCTTGCCCTGCCAGATGGCGGTGACCGCGTCGGCGAAGCGGGTGGCGATGACTTCGCGTTCGGCTTCCGGGGCGTCGACGGTGGAGTGGTGCCGGGAAATCTTGAACTGGTAGATCCACACCGGCATGCCGTCGGCGCGCACGACGTTGAACGGCTGCTCCTCCAGCACCACCACGCCCATCGACTGCAGCATCGGCAGCAGCTCGCTCAGCGAGGCCGATCGGCCGGCCAGATACCACGTGAGTTGGGCGGTGCCGTCGTCGTCGGGCCCGGCTTCGGGATAGTCCAGCACCAGTTTGACGCTGTCGTCCTGCAGCTGATCGATGATGCTGATGCCCTCGATGGCACCGGCCGGCGTGAACGCCTGCTTGTAGACCTCGGGGAACGCCACCGCGTAGTGCTCGGCCTCGGCGCGGGTGATGGTGCCGGGCGTGACCGCACCGATCAGGCGGTCGCCCCAGGTACGGGCGGCCTCGGTCAGCAGACCCTGGATACGGGTTTCGTTGGCGGCCGACGTGTCGATGGTCGTGGGGCTGGCGGACTCGCCCAGCCGGACGGTGAAATGTACGACGGCCCAGGGCGATTCACTGACCCGGGCGGTGTACTCGATGCTCTCGCCGCCGAGTTCGCGCACCAGGATGTCCTGCATGGCCAGCCGGACGTCGGTGGTGTAGCGGTCGCGCGGCAGGTACACCAGGCACGACACGAAGTGGGCCAGCTTGTCGGCGCGCAGGAACAGCAGCGCGCGCCGCCGCGACCCCAGGTCGATGACGGACTTGCCCATCGCGACGAGGTCGCGCGCGGTCAGGGAGAACAGCTCCGAGCGCGGAATGGTCTGGATGATGTCGAGCATCAGCTGCCCGGGCCGGCTCGGATCCCCCTGGGACAAGGCCAATGCCTCGTTGACCCGACGTGAGATCAAGGGAATCTCAAGCACATTGGCGTTACCCGCGGTCACGGTGAACTGACCGATGAAGCGGTGCTCACGCGCCGGCCCGTTCGGCCCCGCGCTCTCGCGGACCACCACGATGTACGGGTAGGCGCCGTAGCGCAGGTAGCTCGGCATGGTGGCCTGGGCCACCGCCAGCAGTTCGTCGTCGCCCGCGAGCGGCGGCAGCACGTCGGTACGCAGCTTGGCCACGCCGAGCCGGGTCGCCGGGTCCACCTGGGCCTGCCCGTCCTCTACGGTGCACTGCTGGTAGCCCAGCAGGACGAAGTGCCCGTCGGCCAGCCAGCGCAGCAGGGCCGCCACGTCACGCCGGTCGTAGCCGGGGAACCGGCCGTTGTGGTCGGCGTCGAGCGCATTGGCCAACCCGACGAGCGCGGCGTTCATCGCCGGCGTATCGAGTTCCACGGCCCGCGTGTCGGTCAGGGCGTGCGGCAGCACAGCGGCGGCCTCGGCGACGGCCTTGCCGTCACCCATGGTCGCCAGCTGCACATGGATCCAGGTCTCGTCGACGCCGTCGGCCGGGGCGCTGGGGTCACCCGCCGGACCCATCGCCACGACCTCGCCCGCCGCATCACGCCGCACCCGGAACTCGGGACTCATGATCGCGGTGTAGGCGACACCGATGCGATGCAGCAGCACCATCACCGAATCCATCAGCAGCGCGCTGTGATCGGTGACGATCTGCAGCGCCGGGCCGAAGCGACCGGGATCGTCGGCGGAGTAGATCGCGACGAGCGTCTCCCCCGTCGACCGGCGATGACCGAGGCGATAGTGCGCCGCCAGCAACTCCGGCGACACGCGGGTCGCCATCGCGACGTCGATCGGGGCGGTGACCCCACCGTCGGCCGGCGAACCATCGCTGGGGCCGCGGTAGGTCAGCAGATATGCCCGTGCGAGACCAGCGTTGCCGTCCGCACCGGCGGACCGCGTCGTGCCGCTGAGTCCGCCCCGATTTTCCGTCATCCGACTTGCTCCTGACGTCGCGCCGTCGTGCCCCAATCGGCACGTACGTGCGACGTTAGTCGCGAGTCAGCTTGCGGTGGGTCACTCTGTGCGGACGCGCCGCTTCGATTCCAAGTCGTTCCACTTTGTTCTCTTCATAGGCACCGAAGTTGCCCTCGAACCAGAACCATTTGGCCTCGTCCTCGTCGTCACCTTCCCACGCGAGGATGTGGGTGCAGGTGCGGTCGAGGAACCAGCGGTCGTGGCTGATGACCACGGCGCAACCGGGGAACTGCTCGAGCGCGTTCTCCAGCGAAGACAGCGTTTCCACGTCCAGGTCGTTGGTCGGCTCGTCGAGCAGGATCAGGTTGCCGCCCTCTTTGAGGGTCAGCGCCAGGTTCAGGCGGTTGCGCTCACCACCGGAGAGCACACCGGCCGGCTTCTGCTGATCGGGTCCCTTGAAGCCGAACGCCGACACGTAGGCCCGCGACGGAATCTCGTTCTGGCCGACCTCGATGTAGTCGAGCTTGTCGGAGACGACCTCCCACACCGTCTTCTTCGGGTCGATGCCCGCGCGGCTCTGGTCGACGTACGACAGCTTGACCGTCTCGCCGACCTTCACGGTACCGGCGTCCGGCTGCTCCAGACCGACGATGGTCTTGAAGAGCGTCGACTTGCCGACACCGTTCGGGCCGATGACGCCGACGATGCCGTTACGCGGCAGGGTGAAGGACAGGTTCTCGATCAGGACGCGATCGTCGAAACCCTTCTTCAGGTTGTCGACCTCCACCACGACATTGCCCAGACGCGGCGGCGTCGGAATCTGGATTTCCTCGAAATCGAGCTTCCGCGTCTTCTCGGCCTCGGCGACCATCTCCTCGTAGCGTCCGAGGCGCGCCTTGTTCTTTGCCTGCCGGGCCTTGGCGCCCGAACGCACCCAGGCCAGCTCGTCCTTGAGGCGCTTCTGCAGCTTCTGGTCCTTCTTGCCCTGAACCTCGAGACGCTCGGCCTTCTTCTCCAGGTACGTCGAGTAGTTGCCCTCGTACGGGTAGGCGCGGCCGCGGTCGAGCTCGAGAATCCACTCGGCGACGTTGTCCAGGAAGTACCGGTCGTGGGTGACGGCGAGGATGGCGCCCTTGTAGTCGGCGAGGTGCTGCTCCAGCCACAGCACGCTCTCGGCGTCCAGGTGGTTGGTGGGCTCGTCGAGCAGCAGCAGGTCGGGCTTGCTCAGCAGCAACTTGCACAGCGCGACACGGCGGCGCTCACCACCGGACAGGTGGGTGACGGGCTCGTCCGGCGGCGGGCAGCGCAGCGCGTCCATGGCCTGCTCCAGCTGCGAGTCGATGTCCCACGCGTCGGCGGCGTCGAGCTCCTCCTGGAGCTTGCCCATCTCTTCCATGAGCTCGTCGGTGTAGTCGGTGGCCATCAGCTCGGCGACCTCGTTGTACCGGTTGAGCTTGGCCTTGACCGCGACACCGGCCTCGACGTTCTCCCGCACCGTCTTGGTCTCGTCGAGTTCGGGCTCCTGCATGAGGATGCCGACGGTGGCCCCCGGCGCCAGGAAGGCGTCGCCGTTGTTGGGCTTGTCGATGCCGGCCATGATCTTCAGGACGCTGGACTTACCGGCGCCGTTGGGGCCGACGACACCGATCTTCGCGCCGGGCAGGAAGTTCAGGGTGACGTCGTCGAGGATGACCTTGTCGCCGTGCGCCTTGCGGACCTTGCGCATCGTGTAGATGAATTCGGCCATGCCGTCGTCATGCCTTTCGTTGGCTGTTCGTCGAAGCGTTCTCGTAGCGCGAGCCCCGGCTCACTGGAAGTGGCGCGGCCCTGCGAAAACTCGCTGACCATCCTAGGCAAGCCGCCAAATCGCCCGATGGCGCGGTCGGGGCGCCCCGCGATGGGCCTCGTGAGGCGCCCCGGCATTTCCCCTATGCCGACAGCACCAGCGCGCCGGAATTCTCGGGTTCGGGTGACTCGGGGCCGGCCTCGGGCTCCGCCTGCGATGGCTCCTGCTCGACCGGGTTCGGCCGCCGGGGATCGATCTTGACCTGGCACCGGCCCATGTCCGGACCGACAGACGTCGCCTTGACCTCCATCGACGACCGCCGGTTGCCCTCTTTGTCCAGGTACTCGTTGGTGAAGATGTGACCGACGACCACCACCGGGTCGCCCTTGAACAGCCGGCCCGCCACCCCGTCGGCCACCCGGCCCCAGCAGTTGACGGTGACGTACAGCGAGTTGCCCGGCTCCCAGCCGTCCTCGGTCTTCTTCCGGGAATTGCTCGCCATCCGGAACGTGGCGACGTTGCTCTCCCCGGCCCGGCGCGCGACCACGTCGGTGACGACGTTGCCGACCACGGTGATCGGTGTCTCGAACATGTGCTTCTCCATCCAATTCGGTGTTGCCGGCGTTCTCGTCGGCCTGTGCGTCCATTGACCCGTCAGGCACCGACAAAAGAACCGGCGCCGCTCCCAGAGCGGCGCCGGTTGTGGATGAATCGCGAACTGTGGATAACCCGGGATGGGGTTACTCGGCCTCGATGACGTCGATGGCCTTCTTGGCCTTGCGCCGCTGCAGCTCCCGGACGTCGAACTTGATCCAGCCGATCGAGTCGACGGTCGCCAGGTCCGCGAGGATCGCCCGCAGCTCGGCGAGGAACGCCGTGCGCCGCTCTTCCAGATCAGGCGCCGCCTCGAGCAGCTTCTGGTCGGCGACCACCTGCCGTGCCGTCGTGAACAGCAGCGCCGACACCGACTCGTTGCTGCGAATCCGGCCCTGTGCAACGTACTGCCGGCCGACGCCGAGGGCCCGCTTCGTCAGGTCCTTCTCACTGATGTCGGGCGGCGTACCCCGCAAGACGTCGGCAACCAGTTCGTAGGCCTCCAGGAACGGCCGCAGCATCGCGCCGGCGATGATCGGGCGCTTGGCCCGCAGCATCGCGTAGATGGCTTCGCCGCCCTCGGCCAACTGCTGCTCGCAATTGGCCTGCCACGACATCTCCTCCACGATGTGCTCGCGGAAGGATGCCGAGTCGGCGAAGTAGAACTCGAACTTGAGCAGGTCGCGCAACCGCATCACCTGCGACCAGAAGGCCTCCACCGGATCGGATTCCGCCTTGGCCGCGTGTGCCATGGCCAACTCGACGATGGCGGTCTCCAGGAACGCGTCGATGGTCGTGTTGCGGTAGAACGCGGCCTCGTGTTCGTCCTGCGGCGCGATGTACCAGACGGGCTGCCG
The DNA here is from genome assembly GCF_055384815.1 of Mycobacterium toneyamaense. Classification (NCBI taxonomy): domain Bacteria; kingdom Bacillati; phylum Actinomycetota; class Actinomycetes; order Mycobacteriales; family Mycobacteriaceae; genus Mycobacterium; species Mycobacterium toneyamaense. Next base: position 1,671,093 of record NZ_AP040333.1, on the reverse strand, counting down.
GCCACTGTCGACCGCCGTCACCGGATGCCCGCCGGACATCGCATCGAGCGCGGCCCGGACTCCCTCCGGCGTGCGCAGCCGCAGGACCGAGTTGGTCATCGGAATCTGTTTGCGCTCAAGGTAGTCCAGCGCGTCCTGCAGGGTGTGGTGCAGCTGATCCAGCGTCAGTGCCAGACCGCGGGTGGTCAGCAGCAGCGCCGACACCAGCGCCGTGGCGTTGATCGGGGTGGCCCGCAGGATGCGCCAGGCCACCTCGAACGCCATCTTCTGCAGCGCAAGGCGTTTGGCTGCCGGGTCGTTGGCGATCTCACCGTCCGGTGGCCCCAGCTGTTCGCGCATCGACACCGCTTTGGGGAACCGCACGTAGATCTTGCCGAAGTTCCGGTCGCCCTGTGCCTTGATGTAGTGGTAGAGCCAGCTCAGGCCTTCGGGGGTCTTCTCGCCGCCGCGGGCGTACGCGGCGTACTCGGCCGTCTCGTGCAGCTGGTCGAAGCTGATGGAGACGGGCTGCAGCAGGATGTCCTCGCTGCGGCCGTCGAAGTACGCGTCGGCGACGTAGGCGAGCAGACCGAGCTTGGGCGGCAACATCTTTCCGGTCCGGGAGCGGGTGCCCTCGATGGACCAGTTGAGGTTGAAGCGCTTCTCCACGATGTACCCGACGTACTCCTTGAGCACGTACTTGTAGAGCGGGTCGCCGGCGATGTTGCGCCGGATGAAGATGACGCCGGAGTGCCGGAAGATCGGCCCCATCAGGCCGAAGGCCAGGTTGATGCCGGCGAACGTGTGCACCGGTGGCAGGCGGTTCTCCTGCATCGCCACCGGCACGATCACGCCGTCGAGGTAGGACCGGTGCGAGAACAGCAGGACGGCGGGGTGCAGCTCCAGCGCGTGCCGCATGGCCTCGACCTGCTCGCGGTCGTAGTCCACGTTGGGGTCGAAACCGCGACTGAAGATGGCGCGCCCGATCTTCGGGATGAAGTCGACGGAGAACCGGCTCCAGCCCGTCGAGAGCTCGTCGAGCATCTCGCCGGCCTTCTCGACCGTCGCGCCGGGGATTTTCTCCAGGCCCTCCCGGAACCGCGCCGACGCCAGCACCTCGGGCTTGACCAGCCGCGGTGACTTGTACTCGGGCCCCAGCAGCCGCAGCTCCACCCGCTCGATGGCGAGCTGGGCCCGGCGCAGCACGAAACGGGCGAATTCCCTGGGGTTTTCGGCGGTCGTGGTGTCTTTCCACTGCTGCCGCAACTGCGCAACCGTGGCGGGCTCACCGGCCACCACCCGGGCCCGCAGCGGGTCCTTGCGCAGGATGCGGCGCTGCAGCAGCTCCGGTGGCCGGTACCGGTCGCGGCCCGAGATCAACCCCACGATCTTGGAGCGCGTCGGCAGCCCGGCGGGCACCCAGAACACCCGGACGGGTACCACCGACCGGCTTTCGTCGGCGCCGAGCAGCTCCACCAGGCGGGCCAGCGTGCCGGGCGAGGGCTCCCCCTCGGTCGGCAACCGGAGCACCTCGAGGCGGGTATCCGGGTGCTGCTTACGCTGGTGCGCCAGCCAGTCGTTGAGCAGGTCCCATTCGGCAGCCGAGCCGACCGCGGTCAGCACCAGCGCGTCGTCCGTCGGGTCGAAGCTGGCGAGGTCGTCCGCGGTGTGCTTCACCGTCGGCCCTTGGCGCTGCGCGGCGCATCACCGCTGTCGTCGGGCGACTCATCAGGTTCGGCCGGCGCCGCGGTCCGGTGGTACAGCGCGGCGTCGGGCACCTTGTCGTGCGGCCATTTTCGGAGGGTGTCGAGATAGAGCTGACGCACCTCCGCGATGCGCTCCGACAGGTCGTCCAGGGTCCAGTCCTCGACCGAGATCGGCGGGTACACGACGACATCGACCTTGCCCGCGTGGAAGGTCGACGAATCGCGCGCGGCGATCACCTCCGCGTTGCGGATCACGATCGGCACGACGGGGATACCCGCGGCCATGGCCATCCGGAACGGGCCCTTCTTGAACTCACCGACCTCGGTGGTGTCGAGGCGCGTGCCCTCCGGTGCGATCAGGATCGAAAGGCCCTTGCGGGCAAGCTCTTCCATCTTGTGCAGGCTCTCGATGGCCGAGGCGGGATCATCGCGGTCGATGAACGCGGCGTCCATCACCTTGCCGATGGTGCCCATGATCGGGTTACTCTCCAGCTCTTTCTTGCCCACCGAGGTGAAGTTGTCGCTCACCAGTGCGCCGGCGATCATCGGGTCCGCCTGGTTGCGGTGGTTGAAGATGAACACCGCGGGCCGTTGCGCCCGCAGGTTCTCCGCGCCGAGCACGTTCAGGTCGATGCCCAGGGTCGCCATCAACGCCTTGCTCCACGCCGACGTGAAGAAGTTGACGCCCGTGCGCCGACTGCCGGTCAACAGCCCGAGCCCGAGCGCACCGGCGGCGACCGGCGCCAGCGACGCGATACCGGCGAAGGTCCGCAGCTGTGCGATGGGGCTGCTCCCACTGCGACTGGAGAACTTCAGCACCGGCCAACCACGCTTGGCCGCAACCGATTCCAGTTTCGCCGCCGGATTGGTGGGCCGCGGATTGCCGACCAGGTACATCAGGGCGACGTCTTCGTCGCCGTCGGCATAGAAGTAGCTCTTCGCCAGGTCGACACCGTTGTTCGCCGCGAAATGCTGTGCGGCGTTGGCCTTTCCGGGCCCCCACAGCACCGGCCGGACCACCTCACCGGTGATGAGTCCGTCCTCGTTCGTCTCGAACTTGTTGCACAGCACGTTCTTGATGCCCAGGAAGTTCGCCACCGGTTCCACCTGGACCGTCAGCGCCGACGAGCTCAGCACGACGGTGTGCCCGCGCGCCTGGTGCGCGCGGACGAGCTCGCGCATCTCGGGATAGATCCGCTTCTTGATGTGCTGGATGAACAGCCGCTCCCCCAGCTCGTCGAGGTCACTGAGCGAATTGCCGTTCAGCATCCGTGCGCCCCGGCCGATCAGGTCCTCGAACTCGGCGCGTCCCAGCTGATGGTTCACCGCGGCCTGCACCATGCCGATGAACTCACCGACGCCCATCTGGCGGCGGCGCAACCGGTCCTGCGTCATGATCACGCCGGTGAACCCGGCGACCAGGGTGCCGTCCATGTCGAAGAACGCGCCGACCTCCGGCCCCTCGGGGCTGGCCAGAATCTCTGCCACCGAGCCCGGCAGCCGGGCGTTGCGGAACTCGCCCGCGTAGTCGTCGTCCGAACTCATTGTGCGGCACCCCCGTTCACTGCCGGCTCGGCCTGTTCGTCCGACAGCGCGAACGACGCCGGAATGGCCCGGCCGTCCCCGCCCAGGGCCAGCACCTCGTTGAATCCGTCGAGCAGGCAGCGGGCCCACAGCTCGGGATCGTTGATCGACGCCCGGTCGTAGCGGGTACTGATGGTGACCCAGCCGCTGCGCGAGATGAGTACCGCCATCATCGCGACACCGGGCAGGGGCCCGATTCCGTAGTGCCGCAGCACCTTTGCGCCGGCGATGTAGGTGTCCATCGGCGGGCCGGGCACGTTGCTGGCCTGCACATCCGAATTGACCACCGAGCCGGCCATGGACTCGAGCAGCGGGTCCGGCACCAGGTTCAGCAACGGCGCGACGACACCCACCACCTCGATGGCGCGCTCCTCGCGCTTGCGGGTCATCTGGGCGCGCACCTTCTGGATGCGCTTGCGCGGGTCGACGACGCCGATGGGCGCGGCGATGTTCACCCCCGCAAACCTGTTGCCACCCGCGGGGTCCGAGTCGGAGCGCACGTTCACCGGCACCGCCATCGGCAGCGTCGCCACCGGGATGCCCTTGGCCTCGTGGTAGCGGCGCAGCGCGCCGCACAGCGCGGCGAGATAGGCATCGTTGATGGAGCCCTCGGCGGCCTTGGACGCCCTGTGCAGATCGCCGAACTTGATGTCGATCGCCTCGCTGCGCGACGCCAGACCACGCCGCCGCAGCACCGGCGACGGTGGCGCCGCGGGCGTCATCACCCGTCGGCTCGACCGGACGTAGTCGACCACCCCGCCGACCGCGTCGGCCGGGTCGCGCATCATGCGCCCGAGCAGCCCGGCCGCACCGCGCGTCACATCGAGCACGTTGTTGGCGATGCCCTTCGGCAACGCGTTGATGCCCTGGCGCGCAAGGTCGTTCGGCGACAGGTCTTCGGGGATCGGCAACGGCGCCGACGGCCGCGGCGCGGGATCGCGCTCGAGGTCGTAGAGGTTCGCGAACATCTCCATGCTGCCCACACCGTCGGTGACGGCGTGGCTCATGTGCACGATGTTCGCGGCGCCACCGCCGGCCAGCCCTTCGACCAACGTGGCCGTCCACAGCGGACGCGAGATGTCGAGCGGCGACTGCAGCGCCAGCTCGGCGAAGTCGAAGACCTCACGCAACGTTCCCGCGCCGGGGGCCCGCACGCGCCGCACGTGGAAATCCAGATTGAAGTCGGGGTCGACGACCCAGCGCGCCGCCGCCGTCGGCAGACTCGGCATCACGACCTTCTGCCGCAGACGGATGGCCTTGCGGGACGCCTGCTCGAACCCCGCGCGGTACCGCTCCCAATCCGGGGTGACGTCCAGCAGTTCCACGCCCATGATGCCGGACCGGGTGCGCGGATTGGCCTCCCCGCGATGCATCAACTGATCAACCGCACTCAACTCTTCGGGCAACCCGGCCGTGTCAAAGTCCGGCACGTCGCTCATGGCTGTCGCTCTCCTCCGTCGTTGCCCAGCGCTGGACCCTAACGCTAGTCCGCCGCCGGACACAGCGCGGGCAATACGGCTGTTGCCATGGCCACTGTGCAGCGGCGTCATCGGGCTATGGCGAGTGCGTTGCCTTCACATCTGCGCGGTTGCGTATCGTTTACGTGCCCCCGTGGCGCAATGGATAGCGCAGCGGATTTCTACTCCGTAGGTTGCAGGTTCGAGTCCTGTCGGGGGCGCTCATCCGTTGTATTACGTCGGTTGATGGCTGACATTTCTCTGTCGGGTGATGCCTGACAGTGTTTCGGCTGATGCTTTACTCCTGCTTCGGTTGATCCTTGACACTCCCTGAATGAGGGAGTTGAGCGTGGCTGAGCAGCGGTATCAGACGGTGCTGGCAGTGATCAGTGATGGGTTGTCGGTGACGCAGGCGGCCGAGAAGGCGGGGGTGTCGCGTCAGACGGTGCATGCCTGGTTGGCCCGGTATGAGGCCGAGGGTTTGGACGGGTTGGTTGATCGGTCGCATCGGCCGGTGTCGTGTCCGCATCAGATGTCAGCCGAGGTTGAAGCGGCGGTGCTGGAGTTGCGGCGCTCACGTCCGTATTGGGGGCCGCGGCGGTTGGTGTTCGAGCTGACCAAACGCAAGGTGTCACCGGTGCCCTCGGAGTCGGCGGTGTACCGGGCGTTGGTGCGGTCGGGGTTGATCGATCCGCGGTTGCGCGACCGGCGGGCCCGCAAGTGGAAACGCTGGGAGCGGGGCGCGCCGATGGAGTTGTGGCAGATGGATGTCGTCGGTGGGTTCCCGCTGGCCGACGGGACCAGCGCCAAGGCCTTGACCGGGATCGACGACCACTCCCGGATGTGCGTGTGCGCCCGGCTGATGACTCGCGAGCGCACCCGCGCGGTGTGCGATGGACTGCGCGGTGCGTTGGCGACCTACGGCTCACCAGAACAGATCCTGACCGACAACGGCAAGGTGTTCACCGGCCGGTTCAACCATCCACCGGTGGAGGTGCTCTTTGATGCGATCTGCCGCGAGCACGGCATCGAGCACTTGTTGACCCAGCCGCGCTCGCCGACCACTACAGGCAAGATCGAGCGGTTTCACCGGAGTCTGCGCGCGGAATTCCTTTCTACCGCAGCACCTTTCCCCAATTTGAAGGCGGCGCAGCAGGCGCTCGATGAGTGGGTGATCGAGTACAACACCGCCCGGCCGCACCAGTCCCTGAAGATGGACACCCCAGCTCAGCGGTTCACCGCATCAGCGCCGGCGGCGGCGCCCTCGAACTCCACGGCTGCGCGCGAGCACCAGCGCCAGGGCTCAGATTGGGTCTCGCGGCGGGTCACCACCAACGGGGTGGTGTGCGTGTCGTGGCAGCAGGTCAGTATCGGCAGGCACTGGGCCGGGCAACGCTGCGACGTTCATGTCGACGGGGACCTGCTGAGGTTCTGGGTCGGTGAGCAATTGGTCAAAACCGCAGCCCGCAACAGCACCGGGGCGGTACGAAACAAGAAGGCCTGCCGCACCCGCGAACAGGCCTGACCACCAACACGAGTGTCAAGGATCAACCGAAACAGATCCGTCACCCATCAACCGAAGTCCGACAGGGGCGCTCATCCGTCTCGGCCTCGATGACCGTGCGCGACGGCGCCGTCCGCTCCCACAGCACCGCGCCGACGCACGCCGTGACGACCCAGCCGGCGCCGCTGATGCCGCACCACGTGAGCAGCGCCATCGCCACACCGATCGGTCCGAAGTCGTCCCACCCGCGCAGCAGCGGCGGGAAGATCATCCGGGCGGCCAGCGGGAGGATGGTGCCCTCGATGACGACGCCCGCCAAGCCCGCGAGCAGCAGCGCACGCCAGGCGCGGCCGCCATCGCGCACCAGGAGCGCCGGCGTGATCGTCCAGAAGATCCAGACCGGGATCAGCGACACCGCGAAGAGCAGAATCTGACTCCACCCGTGGTGCTCGGCACCGAACGCGATCCGCTCCCGGACCCCGATCATCGTCAGATACAGGACGAACCACGTCACGCCGCGCCACAGCTTGCCGCCCCAGCCGAACGGTTCGCGGCGCCAGGCCTTGGCAAAGATGCCGGCAATGGTCATCGACATCGGGATGCCCCACACCAGGAAGCTCGCGACACCGAAGAACGTCCAGTTGGACCGCAGACCCGACGCGCGGCCGAAGGCGGCGCGGACATGGTCGGTCAGCGGCGACGCCAGACCGAGCTGCCGACTCACCACGACGCCGGGGCTGGCGCTGTCGGCGAACCCGGTGAGATAGCTGAAGCCGATGATCGCCAGCGGGATGACCGTGGTGAACAGCTGCACCGACACCACGGTGCCCAGCGTGCCGCCGTCGATCTCGGTGAAGCGGTTCACGACGGCGACGATGGGCCGCAGCTGACGCAGCTCGGCCAGCTGCCGGTAGCGGTCTTCGACGCGCTGCCGCATGGCCGGCGATTCGGCGTCGTCGCTCATGCTCCCCCTTCTACGGACCCGGGCATTGTGCCCGGTCGGGGGTGCTCTGCGCGCCGGAACGGCGTGCGGCTCGGGTCAGACGGACTTCGTGACGCCGTAGTAGGCGACGATGTCGTCGGTGTCCGAGGTGGAGCTGGTCAGCACCGCGTACGACCGCAGGAACGACTGACCGACGCAACCGTCGACCTTGACGTGGGTGTCCTTGAGCGTGATGCGCACCGGCGCCGACTTGAAGGACTTCTTGTCGACCGGCACCTGGGTCACGGTGCCCGGCTTCGGGTGGATCTCCACGGTGCCCGACATCGGGACGCTCACGCCGGTGGGCAGCAGGCCGGCCAGCGTCGACCCGGAGGTGGCGATACCGATCGACCCGACCAGACGCACCTGGCCCAGCTCGATACCGCAACCGATCTGGTAGCCGGCCTCCAGCGTGCCACCGTTGAGGGTGGTCTTGCCCTTGCCGGTCACGGTCCCGGTGAATGTGCCGCCCACCAGGTATTCACGCGAGCTGACCGCGGTGGTGAGCGGTGCGACGGGCAGTTCGGTCTCGTTCTTGGCAACGACGGTGAGCACCCAGCCGTCGGGCGTCGTGACCGTCGCCGGTTCTTCCGACGCCACCACACCGGTGTCCGGCGGCGGGCCCTCGTCACCGACAGGCGCAGGGTCGGCGTACGCAGCGGTCGCTGCCCCGAACGGGAGCACCATGCCCACAGCAGCAACCACAGCAAAACGCTTCAACATGAACTCCGTACGCCTCTCAACCTGCATAGCCAAAGGAATCACACAGTTGTTTCGCAGATACAGCCGTGGGTAAAGGTTTTGACTCACGTGAGTCGAAACACAAGCCATAGGCTGAGGCGGTGTCCGATCTCGTACTGACGCAGGTCATCGACCGCGTCGCGCTCATCACGGTCAACGATCCCGACCGCCGCAATGCGGTGACCGCGGAGATGTCCGCCGGCCTGCGGGCCGCGATCAACGCCGCTGAGGCCGACCATGGCGTGCACGCCGTGGTCGTGACCGGCGCCGGGAAGGCGTTCTGCGCCGGCGCCGACCTGACCGCGCTCGGCGCCGCGACGGTCAACGGCCTGCGGGTCATCTACGACGGCTTCCTCGCGGTGGCCGACTGCACGCTGCCGACCATCGCCGCGGTGAACGGCCCGGCCGTCGGTGCCGGGCTCAACCTCGCGCTCGCCGCCGATGTCCGGATCGCCGGGCCCGGGGCGGTCTTCGACCCACGGTTCCAGAAGCTCGGGATTCACCCGGGCGGCGGCGCGACCTGGATGCTGCAGCGGGCCATCGGTCCGCAGGCGGCGCGGGCGGCGCTGTTGTTCGGCATGAAGTTCGACGCCGACGCCGCATTGCGGCACGGCCTGGCGCTCGAGGTCGCCGACGATCCCGTCGCCGCGGCGTTGGCGTTGGCCGCCGGTCCGGCGGCGGCGCCGCGTGAGGTGGTGCTGGCGACCAAGGCCTCGATGCGCGCGACGGACCATCCCGGCGTCCTGGACCACGAGCAGCACGCGAAGGCGGTCGACATCGAGATCGTCCCGCAGGCGGCGTCGATCGAGTCACCGGAATTCGCCGCCCGCCTGGCTGCCGCCAAGCAGCGCTGATCAGCTCTAGGCGTCGAGGAGCGCGAGTTCGGGCGCCTCGATGAGCGCCCGCAATTCGCCGAGCAAGGCGGCCGCCCCGGCGCCGTCGGCGATCCGATGGTCGAAGGCGCACGTGAGCGTCATGGTCGGTCGCGCCACCACCTCGCCGTCGCGCACGACGGCCCGCGGTTTGAGTGTCCCCATGCCGAGGATCGCCGCCTCCGGATAGTTGATGACGGGGACGCCTTCGTCCAGACCCAGCGCGCCGAAGTTCGACACGGTGAACGTCGAGCCATGCAGTTCAACGGGTTTCAGCGTGCCGTCGCGAGCGGAACGGATCAGTCCGTCCACCGCCCAGGCCAGGTCGCGGGTGGAGAGTCGCTCGGCGTCCCGGACCACCGGCACCAGCAGCCCACGCGATGTCGCAACACCGATGCCGAGGTGCACCGACTCGTGAAGGTGCACGCTCGCGCCGTGTTCGGCCGGCACCCAGGTGGCGTTGAACTCGCGGTGGTGCCGCAGCGCGATGGTCAGCAGCCGCAGCGTCAGCACGAACGGTGTGACGGTGGCATCGGCACCGGCCAGGGTGTCGCGAACCCGCAGCAACTCGGTGCAGTCGACCTGAACCGATGCGTGCGCGTCCGGTATCTCCTTGCGTGACATCGCCATCCGGCGCGCCATCTCGGCCTGCACGCCGCTGACGGGAACGAAGTCGGTGTCGCCGGTCTGGTGCGCCGAGGCCAGCACGTCCTGGCGCGTGACGATGCCGTTCGGGCCCGACGGCGCCACCCCGGTCAGGTCGACGTTCAGGTCGGCCGCCAGCTTGCGCACCCGCGGCTTGGCCCGGGGCCGGCGGCGGGTGGTATCGAGATCGGCGTCCGCGCCGTAGCCCACGAGCACGGGTTTGCGTTGTGGCGAAGTAGCTTTCGGCTCCTCGGCCTTCGGCACTTCGGTTTTCGGCTGCTCGGCTTTCGGCTCGGCGGGCTCTGCGGCCGCCGGCGCGTCGGTGGCGATGCGGACCAGCACGGCGCCCACCGCGAGCGTCTGCCCTTCGGCCCCACCGAGTTCGGTCACCACGCCGGCGTACGGGCTGGGGATCTCCACCGCCGCCTTGTTGGTCTCGACGGTGCACAACACCTGATTGAGTTCGACGGTGTCCCCCACCGCCACGGCCCACGACGTGATGGTGGCGTCTTCCAATCCCTCACCCAGGTCGGGGACCAGGAAGTCGTGTGTCGCGGTCATGGCTGGCTCATCGCCTTGTGCACGCAGTCCAGCAGCCGGTCGACACCGGGCAGCCACAGTTTCTCCAGCCGGGCCGGCGGATACGGCGTGTCGAATCCGGTGGCGCGCAACACGGGTGCCTCCAGGTCATAGAAGAGTTCTTCGGAGATCCGGGCAGCCAGTTCGGCGCCGAACCCCAGGGTGCGCGGCCCCTCGTGCATGATCACCGCGCGTCCGGTCTTGCGGATCGATGCCGCGATGGTGTCGAAGTCGAGCGGGTTCAGCGACCGCAGGTCGATGACCTCCAGGTCATGGCCGTCGGCGAGATCCGCTGCGGCCAATGCGGTGTCGACGAGCGAACCGTAGGTGATGACGGTGACGTCGCGCCCGGTGCGCCGCACCGCGGCCTGCCCGATGGGTGGCGCCGGCCGACTGGTGTCCAGCTCACCCTTGGTCCAGTACCGGCGTTTGGGCTCCAGGAAGATCACCGGGTCGCGGGACGAGATGGCCTCGCGCAGCAGCCAGTAGGCGTCCGACGGCGTCGACGGGATGACGACCTTCAGCCCGGCGGTGTGCAGCCAGTACGACTCGGTCGACTCCGAATGGTGTTCCACCGCACCGATACCGCCGAACGACGGGATGCGGATGGTCACCGGCATGTCGACATCGCCATGGGTACGCATCCGGTACTTCGCAAGGTGGCTGACGATCTGGTCGAACGCCGGGGCCGCGAACCCGTCGAACTGGATCTCCGGTACCGGCACCAGGCCCCGGATCGCCATGCCGATCGCGATGCCGACGATGGCGGACTCCGCCAGCGGCGTGTCGAAACACCTTGTTTCGCCGAAGGTTTCGTGCAGCCCGTCGGTGACGCGGAACACCCCACCCAACTGTGCAACGTCCTCACCGAACACCAGCACGCGATCGTCAGCGGCCATGGCGTCACGGAGCGCGCGGTTGATGGCCTGCACCATCGACAATGTGGTGATCGTGGCGATTTCCCCCGCCGGCCGCCCCGGCTCGTCGGGCTCGGCGTCACCGGACCACGACGGCCGCTCGATGAGCTGCGTCATGTCAACCCTCCCAATCCAATTCGGCCAGCAACGCGTCGCGCTGCCGGGCCAGTTCGGGTGTGATGTCGGCGTAGACGCTGTCGAACATGTCCGCGACGTCGAAGTCCGGTGCCGTCAGCACCGCCTCGCGCAGTTCGGCGCGTAGCCGCCGGGAGCGGTTCTCGACGTGCTGCTGCAGCCGGGGCGTCCACACCCCGACGCGCTCCAGGTACGTCCTGTAGCGCGTGATGGGATCGCGTGCCTCCCAGTGCTTCAGCTCGTCGGGGTCGCGGTAGCGGGTCGGATCATCGGAGGTGGTGTGCGGCCCCATCCGGTACGTGACGGCCTCGATCAGCGTCGGCCCGTCACCCGCGCGGGCGCGCTGCGCCGCCTCGGACATCACCGCGTAGCAGGCCAGCACGTCGTTGCCGTCCACCCGGATGCCGGGCATGCCGTAGCCGATGGCGCGGTGCGCGATCGACGGTCCCGCCTGCTGCCGGCGCACCGGCACCGAGATGGCCCACTGATTGTTCTGCACGAAGAACACGCACGGCGCCGACGTGACGGCCGCGAAGTTGAGCGCTTCGTGCATGTCGCCTTCGGACGTGCCGCCGTCGCCGATGAACGCCACGGTCACCGAGTCCTCACCGAGCCGCTGCGCCGCCATCGCCGCGCCGACCGCGTGCAGGCCGTGCGAGCCGATGTCGATCGACAGTGGCGCGCAGTGCTTTTCGGTGAAGCCCAGGCCGCCGTGCCAGCGGCCCCGCCACACCGCACTGATCTGGGCCGGCGTGATGCCGCGGACCAGCAGGGCGCCGAGTTCCCGGTACTGCGGGAACAGCCAGTCGGTCTTGCGCAGACAGGCTGCCGCACCCACCTGCGCGGCTTCCTGACCGCGGCACGAGGCGAACAGCGCCAGTTCACCCTGGCGCTGCAGATTGACGAATTCGACGTCGAGGTCACGGGTGACGACCATCTCTTCGTACAGCCAGCCCAGCGTCTCGGGCGGCAGGTCGCGGCGATATCGCGCGTCGGAGGTGGGCGCGCCGTCGGGCGCGACGAGTTGCACGGGCTCGAGGTCCACCCGGTTGTCCAGGCCAGGGACCGTCACGTCAGCCATACCGCCTCCTTTCGGTGACGGCATGTTCGGCCGTCAGTCCGCGAGAAGCTCAGCGCGGTGGCGACCAGGGCAACCCCTCAGGTGGTGAGGGTCGCCGGCCGATGCCGGGGTGTGGCACCAGTCGGATGATCCGCTCTGCTCGCCGCAGTGCTGGGGCATCACCGCCATTATGCGCCCGAAGACCGGCCGGCCGCGGTTATCGCAGGTAACAGACTGAAGACGTGTCGCAGTCGCCGGTCGGGCCGGTGCGGGCCGGTGGCAATACGGCCAACTTGTAGCCCGAACGTATGAATTCGTTGTTATTTGCGCTGGTGACACGCGAATCGGCCCGAAGTCTGTCGTTGCCGCGTGCTACAACCATCGCATCATCAACGTGGCAGTGCCGGAAGCGAGAAACCGATGAGACGTCCGAACCGCGCCGGCCCCAACGTCGCCCGAGCTTTAGCCGCGCCCGCACCCTGACCGCACACGTACGGCAGTCCCATCATGTTTGACACCGGCACAGGCGCGGCACGCCGCAACTTCCTCCAGCACGCGATGCGGGTCAGCCTGTTCATGCGGCACGGCGGGGCATTGGTGGTGTACGTCGTGGTGCTGGTCTCGGCGCCGCGCATCAGCCTGGCCGGCGTCGCGTTCGCCGGTCTGGCCGGCGCCTGGTCGCTGTACCGGTTGCTGACCCGCTCCGCAACGCCCCGCATTCTCGCGATCGACTACGCCGTCACGCTCGCCGCCTGCCTGGTCCTGCCTGTCGCGGCTGCCGACGACCGGGCGTGCCCGTCGACCTGCGCGCCGATCGCGATCGCCGGTACGGCCATCGCGAGCTTCACGGTGTTCGAACCGCTGCTGAACACGGCGATGACCGCAGGCGTCGTTGCCGCGCTCGCCGCCGGCGCGGCGTCGGTCGGCGGGGTCCACGACAGCGACCAATGGGTCAACGTCTACTACTTCGCCTTGCTGTGGGTGGCATCGACGCTGATCCGCTTCTTGACGGTGCACGTGGCCGAAAGGGTCGACGTCGCCCGCGCCGAGCGGCTGGCTGTCGAGCTCCGCCAGAAGGTCAACGCCGCCGTGCGCGACTACGACCGCGAGCAGATGCGGCTGCTCCATGACACCGTCGCCTCGACCCTGCTGATGGTGGGTACCGGCACCGCCTTGTCACCCGAGCGCGTCGCCGCCCAGGCACAGCGCGACCTCCGCGTGTTCACCGAGACATCGCACACGCCCGCGCCGCCGGCCGATCTCGTTGCCGCCCTGCGTGATCACGCTACCCACACCACGACGCCCGTGAGTTATGCCGGGGTGACCGCGATGTGGGTGGACGGCGCGACGGCGGCGACCATCGCGGCCGCCGCGCGCGAAGCTCTGACCAACATCGACCGGCATTCCGGCGCCACGGCGGTCACCATCACCGTGCATCTCGGCCGGATCCAGATCGCCGACGACGGGCATGGATTCGATCTGACCCGGCCGACGCGGGGGCACGGCATCGCAGACTCGATCATCGCCCGCATGCAGCAGCTCGGCGGTGTCGCGGAGATCATCACGCAGCCCGGGCAGGGCACCACGGTCGAATTGCGTTGGCCCACATCAATACCGGCCAGTGCCGACCCAGCGCCGGACCCGGAGCGGCTCATCGAGCGGGCACACATGGGCTACGGACTGGCACTGGTTGCCTACGGCCTGTCCAACCTGCTGGTGACCGTGCCCTCATCCCTGAAGTTCGCGGCATACCCGTATCTGCAGTGGTCCCTCATCGTCGTGACGACGGCGGCGACGCTGTCCGCGATCCCCCGGGTCATGGGCCGGGCCTATCCGCGGGCACGTTTCGGCATCATGATCCTCGTCGTTGTTGCGCTGGTGCAGTCGATCTCGATGCCGATCAAAGACCTCGACCCCCGGCTGCAGTGGGCACAAGGCGCGATCGGCTGGTGTGTGCTGCCGCTGCTGCTCAGTGTCCAGCTGCGCTACGCCGTTGGTGTCCTGGTGTGGTGCTGGGTCGTCCCCGCCGTCTACGCGATCATTCGGAATCCGTCGGTCCACACCGTCGTCGACCTCGGATACGACACGGCGAGTGTCCTCGTCGCCCAACTGTGTGCTCTGGTCGTCGCCGACATGATCCGGCGTTCTGCCGCAGCCGCTTCCGCCGAGACCGAAAGTCACATGCGCCTGACTGCGGCAGCACACATCGCCGACGCCGTGCAGGAGGAATACGACCGCCGCTACGCGGACCTCGCCGCCACCATCCAGCCGCTGCTGTCGACCCTTGCCGACGGAGAACCGGTCGATGCCGAGACACGGCGCCGCGCACAACTCGAATACCAGCGGCTGCGTACCCTTTTCGACCAGTCCTCGAGCTTCGAGCACGTACTGCTTCGCGAACTGCGCCCACGCATCGACGCCGCCCAGAATCGCGGCCTGGCCGTTTCCGTGGACGTCCAGGGCACACCGCCGGCCATGGATGTCCCCACTGCCCGGCGGTTGGCCCGGCTCATCGACCAAATTCTCCACGCAGCCGCCTCGCCGGCCCGCATCACCGTCGCCGCCGAAACGGCGGCAGTCGAACTCAGCGTCATGTGTCAGCGGGCTGAGCACGCCGATTTGCCGACGAAATCCAGTGTCGACGACGAAGATGAATTCGACCTGACCACCCTCGATGACACGGTGTGGATCACCGTGCGCCACCCACTCCCAGAAAGACCGACCGATCATGTCCGCGCCGGCCAACCCATCTGAGCCTCTGGCCATCGCCGTTGTCGATGACCACGACGTCATCCACACCGGCGTCTCGGCATGGTGCGCCCAGGCCGACCCACCCATCCGCGTCGCATCCGACCATCTCGACGCCGAGTCGTTCCTGGCGGTCTACCCCAAGGCCGACCACCAGCTGGCCGCGGTCATCCTGGATCTCGAACTGCGCAGTCGCCAGCCCGATTTCGATGCGGTCGCCGCCATCGTGGACGCGGGACACGCGGTGATCGTCTACTCGCACCTCGAGAACTCCGAGGTGATCCTGCGTTGCCTGGCCATCGGGGTGGTCACCTATCTGGCCAAGAGCGAAGGCCAGGGCCACCTCATCGAGGCCATCCGCGCGGCCAGCACCCACGAGCCGTACGTCGGTCCCCGCATGGCCGCGGCCATCTGCTCGGACACCGACTCCGGCCGGCCCGGGCTCACCAAGCGCGAACGTGAAGTGCTCAAGGCCTGGTTTCAGACCGAGAGCAAGGACATCGTCGCCAAGCGCCTGCACCTCGCGCCGACCACCGTCCGGACCCACCTGCAACGCGTTCGCGCCAAGTACGCCGCCGCGGGGCGCCCGGCGGCCACCAAGGCCCAACTGGTCGCCCGTGCCGTGCAAGACGGCATCCTCAGCGTCGAGGACCTGTAGCTCCTACGGCGCCAGGGCGACGATGCGTTCGGCGCGGCGGAGCACCGGCATGTCGACCATCAGACCGTCGTACTGGAACACGCCGCGCTCGCGGGTCGCGGCATCGAGTACCGCACGCGCCCAGGCGATCTCCTTCTCGGTCGGCGCGTAGCCGTTCCGGATGACCGCGACCTGTGTCGGGTGGATGGCCACCTTGGCGTCGAAACCGACGGCCACGGCGTCGTCGACCTCGGCCCGCAGGCCGTCCAGGTTCTTGATGTCGAGGTACACCGAGTCCAGCGCGAGCTTGCCGAAAGCCTTGGCGGCCAACAGCGATTGCGACCGGACGTGCTTGGCCACATCGCGGTAGCTGTCGTCGGGCCGGCGGTTCGCGGTGCCGCCCAGCACCGCGAACAGGTCCTCGGCGCCCCACATGACGGCGTAGGTGTTCTCGACGCGGGCGGTCTCGGTGACGGCGAGCGCACCGCGCGGCGTCTCCACCAGCACCACGACGTCGAGCGGCGCGAGCGCCCGAACCTGTTCGGCCGACTCGGTTTTGGCGAGCATCACCGTGGTGTACGGCGTCTTGGCCAAAGCCTCCAGATCGAGCGGGTGATCGGCGGTGTCCGACGGATTCAAACGCACCACCGTCCGCGCCGGGTCCAGCGGGGTGTCGATGAGCGCCTGGCGAGCCGCCGGCCGGTCCTTCGCGGCGCAGCCGTCTTCCAGGTCGAGGATCACCACATCTGCTGCGGCGGCGGCCTTTTGGAACCGCTCAGGACGGTCCGCGGGGCAGAACAGCCAGCCGGGTCCCGGCGCGGTCAAGCTCATGACGGCTGCTCCGCGGGGCGCTTACGGACCATGGTCTTGCGTGTCGCCGTGGCGACGATGTCGCCGTGCTGGTTGCGACCGGTATGGGCGAACGTGACGATGCCCTCCCCCGGCCGGCTCTTGGACTCGCGCTTCTCGATCACCTCGGACTCGGCGTACAGCGTGTCACCGTGGAAGAGCGGCCTGGGGAACGCGATGTCGGAGAAACCGAGGTTGCCGACGATCGTGCCCTGGGTCAGCTGGGCGACCGACAGGCCGACGAGCGTCGACAGCGTGAACATCGAATTCACCAGCCGTGCATGGAACGGCGGCAGCGCATCGGAGAACGCGGCGTCCAGGTGCAGCGCCTGCGTGTTCATGGTCAGCGTGGTGAACAGGACGTTGTCGGCCTCGGTGATGGTGCGGCCGGGCCGGTGCTGGTAGATGACGCCCGGCTGGAACTCCTCGTACCAGAGCCCGCGCTGCTCGATGACCCGCTTCTCGGTCACAGCCCGGCCTCACGCGCGATCAGCATGAGCTGAACCTCAGTTGTGCCCTCACCGATTTCGAGGATCTTCGAATCGCGGTAGTGCCGGGCGACCGGGTACTCGTTCATGAAGCCGTAGCCACCGAACACCTGGGTGGCGTCGCGGGCGTTGTCCATCGCGGCCTCGCTGGCGATCATCTTGGCGATGCAGGCTGCCTTCTTGAACGGCTTGCCCGCCAGCATCAGCGCCGCGGCGTCGTAGTAGGCGGTGCGGGCCACGTGGGCGCGGGCCTCCATCCGGGCGATCTTGAAGGCGATGGCCTGGTAGCCACCGATCTTGCGGCCGAACGCTTCCCGCTCCTTCGAGTACTTGACGCACTCGTCGACGCAGCCCTGCGCCACACCGACGGACAGCGCGGCGATCGCGATGCGGCCCTCGTCGAGGATGCGCAGGAAGTTGGCGTAGCCGCGGCCGCGCTCGCCGAGCAGGTTCTCGACCGGCACCCGCACGTCGTCGAAGCTCAGCGGATGGGTGTCCGAGGCGTTCCAGCCGACCTTGTCGTAGGCGGGCTCGGCGGTGAAGCCCGGCGTCGGCACCGGCACCAGGATCGACGAAATCTCCTTGTGCCCACCGGGCAGTTCGCCGGTCACGGCCGTGACGGTCACCAGCTTCGTGATGTCGGTGCCGGAGTTGGTGATGAACTGCTTGGAGCCGTTGATCACCCAGCTGTCGCCGTCCAGCTTGGCGGTGGTCTTGGTGGCACCGGCGTCACTGCCGCCACCGGCCTCGGTCAAACCGAAGGCGCCCAGGGCCTTTCCGCTGGCCAGCTGCGGCAGCCATTCCTGCTTCTGCGCCTCGGTGCCGAAGCGGTACACCGGCATCGCGCCCAGGCCGACACCGGCCTCCAGCGTGATGGCGACGCTCTGGTCCACCTTGCCGAGTTCTTCCAGCGCCAGGCAGAGGGCGAAGTAGTCGCCGCCCATGCCGCCGTACTCCTCGGGGAACGGCAGGCCGAACAGGCCCATCTCGGCCATCCCGTCGATGACCTTGTACGGGAAGGTGTGGTCCTTGTCGTGCTGCGCGGCCACCGGCGCGACGACCGTCTGCGCGAATTCCCGGACCGTCTTGGCCAGTTCGGCATAGTGGTCCGGCAGGGTGCCGGTCGAAATGAAGTCGCTCATTTGGTCTCCTCGGTTGCTGCGGTAATCCGGGCCAGCGGCTGGCCCACTTTGACCTGATCGCCCACGGCGACAAGTAATTCCACGGTGCCGTCGACCGGCGACGACAGCGCGTGTTCCATCTTCATGGCCTCGACGGTGACGACGACGTCACCGCTACTCACCGTCGACCCGTCCGTTATGCCCACGGCCACGACGGATCCGGGCATGGGACTGACGATCTCGGCGTCGCCGCTGTGTTCGTCGTCGGCCCGGACGGGCGCCTCACGCACGTCCTCGATGACGGTCGTGCGGCCGGCTCCGGCCAGCCACAGCCGGTGGTCCTCGACGGCGGTCAGGTATTCGGTGCGTAGGCCGTCGACGGTGACGATCAGCCGGTCACCGTCCAACGATGCTGTGACGCTGCGGGGTTCGCCGTCTTCGATGCGTGCCGTGGCGGCTGCGGGAGTACCGGTGAGGTGGACGTGGTCGGTCCGGTCGCCGGCCCGCAGCCGGATGGTGGTCGGTGCGTGCTCGCCGACCCGCCAGCCCGTCGGGGTGGCCCACAGCTCGCCGGCGTCGGCCCAGCTGTGTAGCCAGCGGTACGCGGCTGCGGCGATGAACTCGTCGTCGCAGGCCTGCGCGGCGACGTAGTCGCCCGTGCGGCGGTCCAGCAGTCCGGTGTCGAGGCGCCCGGCGATGACGTCCTCGTCGGCCAGCAGGAAGCGCAGGAAGTCGATGTTGGTACCGACACCCAGCACGGCGGTATCGGCCAGCACCCGGTCCAGGCCACGCCGCGCCGACTCCCGATCCGGCCCGTAGGCAATGATTTTCGACAGCATCGGGTCGTAGTCGCTGCCGATCACCGAACCGGCCCGGATACCGGAATCCACCCGCGCTTCGGCGGGCTCGGCCAGTGCCAACACGGTGCCACCCGTGGGCAGGAAGTCGTGCGCCGGGTCTTCGGCGTACACGCGGGCCTCGATGGCGTGGCCTGTCAGCGTGATGTCGTCCTGCGCCATCGGCAGGGCCTCTCCGGCCGCCACCCGCACCTGCAGTTCGACGAGGTCGATGCCCGTGACCAGTTCTGTCACCGGGTGTTCCACCTGAAGGCGGGTGTTCATCTCCATGAAGAAGAACTCGTCGGGCCGGTCGGCGGAGACGATGAACTCGACGGTGCCGGCGCCGCGGTAGTCGACGCTGCGGGCGGTGTCGCACGCGGCCGCACCGATGCGGGCCCTCGTCGCCTCATCCAGAACGGGTGACGGCGCCTCTTCGATGACCTTCTGGTGCCGGCGCTGCAGACTGCACTCACGCTCGCCCAGATGCACGACGTTGCCGTGGCTGTCCGCGACGACCTGCACCTCGATGTGCCTGGGGTTCAACACGAATCGTTCGAGGAACAGGGTGTCGTCGCCGAATGCCGAGGCGGCCTCGCGACGGGCCGAGGCCAGCGCGGCCGGCAACTCGGCCGCCGCATGCACGACGCGCATGCCCTTGCCGCCGCCACCGGCGGACGGCTTCACCAGAACCGGGAACCCCACCTCGGGGGCGCCGGCGATGAGATCCTCGTCGGTGAGACCCGGACGCGAGATGCCCGGAACCACCGGCACCCCGAACGCCGACACCGCTGCCTTGGCGGTGATCTTGTCGCCCATGGTGCCGATGGCCTTGGCCGGCGGCCCGATGAAGACGATGCCCGCGTCGTGTAGAGCGGCGGCGAATTCGGCGTTCTCCGAGAGGAATCCGTAGCCCGGGTGCACGGCCTGTGCGCCGGTGCGCCGCGCCGCGTTCACGATGGCCTCGATGCTGAGGTAGCTCTGCCGGGCCGGTGCCGGCCCGATGTTCACCGCGACGTCGGCCTCGAGCACGTGCCGGGCACCGGCGTCGGCGTCGCTGAATACCGCGACCGAACGGATCCCCATGGCCCGCAACGTCCGGATGACGCGGACCGCGATCTCGCCGCGGTTGGCGACCAGGACCGTATCGAAAGTTTTGGTCATCTCACATCCTGAATACGCCGTAGGACACAGGCTCGAGCGGAGCCTGCGCGACAACTGAAAGGGCCAGTCCCACCACGGTTCTGGTGTCTGCCGGGTCGATGACGCCGTCGTCCCAGAGCCGGGCCGTCGAGTAGTACGGGTTGCCCTGATCCTCGTACTGCTGGCGGATCGGCGCCTTGATGGCCTCTTCCTCCTCCGGCGTCAGGTCACCGCGCACGGTGGCCAGCACCGAGGCCGCCTGCTCGCCGCCCATCACCGAAATGCGCGCGTTGGGCCACATCCACAGGAACCGCGGGGAATACGCGCGGCCGCACATCGAGTAGTTGCCGGCGCCGTACGAGCCGCCGATGACCACCGTCAGCTTCGGCACCCGGGCACACGCCACGGCGGTGACCATCTTGGCGCCGTGCTTGGCGATGCCGCCGGCCTCGTAGTCGCGGCCGACCATGAAGCCGGAGATGTTCTGCAGGAACAGCAGCGGCACCGACCGTTTGTCGCACAGCTCGATGAAATGCGCGCCCTTCTGGGCTGATTCACCGAACAGCACGCCGTTGTTGGCAATGATGCCCACGGGGTGGCCATGGATACGGGCGAAGCCGGTCACCAGCGTGGTGCCGTATTCGGCCTTGAATTCGGTGAATTCACCGCCGTCGACGATGCGGGTGATCACCTCGTGCACGTCGTACGGCACCTTCGAGTCGATCGGCACGACGTCGTAAAGCTCGGTCTGGTCGCACACCGCGTCCACCGTCGGGGCGACGTCCCACGGTGTCTGCGAGCGCGGCCCGAACGTCGATGCGATGCGGCGCACGATGCGCAGCGCATCCCGGTCGTCGTGCGCCAGGTGGTCGGTGACACCGGAGATCTTGGAGTGCAGGTCGCCACCGCCGAGGTCCTCGGCCGAAACCACCTCTCCGGTCGCGGCTTTCACCAGCGGCGGGCCGCCCAGGAAGATGGTGCCCTGGTTCCGGACGATGACGGCCTCGTCGCTCATGGCGGGGACGTAGGCGCCACCGGCGGTGCAGGAGCCGAGCACCGCGGCGATCTGCGGGATGCCGCGTGCCGACATGTTGGCCTGGTTGAAGAAGATGCGGCCGAAGTGCTCGCGGTCGGGGAACACCTCGTCCTGGCGGGGCAGGAACGCGCCGCCGGAGTCCACCAGATAGATGCATGGCAGCTGGTTCTGGCTGGCGATCTCCTGCGCCCGCAGGTGCTTCTTGACCGTGATCGGGTAGTACGTACCACCTTTCACGGTCGCGTCGTTGGCGATGATCAGGCATTCGCGTCCCGACACCCGGCCGATACCGGCGATCATTCCGGCGCCCGGGCATTCGTCGTCATACATGCCGTTGGCGGCCAGCGGGGCGATCTCCAGGAACGGGCTGCCCGGATCGAGGAGTCCGTCGACCCGGTCACGCGGCAGGAGCTTGCCCCGGCTGACGTGGCGCTCCCTGGAGCGCTCCGATCCACCGAGCGCGGCGGTTGCCAGCTTGTCCTTGAGATCAGCCACCAACTCCAGGTGCTGCTCGCGATGCGATACCCGTTGGGAAACGCTGGACGCCATCGTCGCTCCATTTCACTTGAGTTAATGGCGAATAACCGAACGCGATGTTAGTCTTCATTAACTGAGTTGTCCAGACCGGGTTGGAGGTGTCGATGACGGCATCGGAGTCAGACACCGAAACACCGCGCAGCCGAGCCAAATCCGACCGGCGCAGCCAACTGGTCGCCGCCGCCGAACGGCTCATCGCCGAGCGTGGCTACCTGGCCGTCCGCCTCGAGGACATCGGCTCCGCGGCCGGCATCAGCGGGCCGGCGATCTACCGGCACTTCCCCAACAAAGAGGCACTCCTGGTGGAGCTGCTGGTCAGTGTCAGCGCGCGGCTGCACGCCGGAGGACGCGCCGTGGTCGCCGGCACCGACGACCCCGCCGAAGCACTCGACGGACTCATCGAGTTCCACCTCGACTTCGCGCTCAACGAATCCGACCTGATCCGCATCCAGGACCGCGATCTCAACAACCTCCCCGACGCCGCCAAACGGCAGGTGCGCCGCTCACAGCGCCAGTACGTCGAAATCTGGGTGGACGTGCTGCGCCGGCTCGATCCGTCCCGCAGCGAATCCGACGCCCGGACCATGGCGCACGCCGCCTTCGGGCTCCTCAACTCGACGCCGCACAGCGTCACCGCGGGCGGCGCCCGCAAGCAGGAGGAATCCTCACGCGCCGTGCTGCGCGCCATGACAGTCGCGGCACTGGCCCCGCACCGCTGAACGCACCCGCCGCAACGTCACCGCGTCCCCTCACCCGCCGCAGGTACCCTGCAAACATGAGGTGGGCATGACCGGATCGCGCGACGACGGGCTGGACGCCACCAAGAAACTCCCGGCCATGCCGACGGCCGGGTACCAGACCGACGCCTTCACCGATCCCTACGGTGTCACCGCACCGCCGAAGGCCCGCCGCCACAAGTGGCTGTTCCCGCTGGCCGGCGCGGTGCTGATCCTGGCCCTCTGCACCGTGATCGCACTGGTCATCGTCAACAGCTCCGAACAACAGACCCTGGTCGCACCGCCGCCGCTGCCGGTCCCGACGCAGGACCCGATGACGTCGTCGACGACCGTGACGACCACCACGACGCCCGAGAGCAGCGAGCCCAGCGAAGCCGTCAGCCCGCCCGCCGCGGCCGCGCCCCCGGACGACGAGAGCGGTGACACCGAAGCCGTGCTGTACGCCGTGATCGGCAACGGCCGGGCCGTGAGCATCACGTATGTCGACACCGGCGGGGTGCTCCAGACGGAGTTCAACGTGCCGCTGCCGTGGACCAAGGAAGTCCAGCTGAACCGGCCCGCCGCACGGTCGGCCAGCGTCAGCATCGTCAACGCCGGACGCGGCATCGCCTGCACCATCTCGGTCGACGGCACCCAGATTCAGCAGCGGGAAGGCGCCGGCCTCACGGTGTGCCGGCAGTCCGGCAAACGCGGCCGCACGCACGGGCACTAACGCCGGGCCGGCACCTTCACCAGCAGCATCCCGACCAGCCCGATCCCCAGGACCGTGCACAGGCCGCCCAGGCCCGCCCGCGTCGTCGCGAAGATGTCGATGAACATCGAGAACAACCACGGCGACAGCACGTGCGCCGCCCGGCCCGTGGTGGTGTAGAGCCCGAAGGCCACGCCCTCCTTGCCGTCCGCCGAGATGCGCAGCATCAGGTTCCGCGACGCCGACTGCGTGGGGCCGACGAACAGGCACAGCGTCAGGCCGCAGATCCAGAACGCCAGCGGGCGGGACAGGAACATCAGTGTGATGCCCACGGCGACCATCGCGGTCAGTGAGCCGACGATGACGCGCTTGGAACCGATCCGGTCGTCGAGCATGCCGCCGAGCGCCGCACCCAGAGCCGCGATGGTGAACGCACCGGCCCCGAACAGCGGCACGCTCGTCGGCGCCAGCCCGTAGACGCTGACCCCGACCACCGGACCGAAGATCGAGATGCCCGTCAGGCCGTCGCGGAAGACGGCGCTGGAGAGCAGGTAGTAGACGACGTTGCGGTCGCGGCGCCACTCGCCGACGACCTCCGTCCACAACCTGCGGTAGGCGCCGAAGAATCCGACGCCCGGCGTGCCGTCGTGCAGCGGCGACTTCACCGTCAGCAGCAACGGCAGCGCGAAGATGGCGAACCACGCCGCGGCCGCCAGGACCGCATACCGGTCCGGTTTGCCGTCCGAGTTCGGCACACCGAGTAGGCCCAAGGTGTCGCCACTACCGGACTTGAGCCCCACGAAGACCAGGAGCAGCAGCACGACGCTGCCGAAAAACCCTGCCGCCAAGCCGAATCCGGAGACGCGACCCGACGTCAGCGGCGTCGACAACTGGCGCAGCATCGCGTTGTACGGGACGGTCGCCAGATCCATGCACGCCGCGGTGCAGGCCAACAACGCCAGGCCGATCCACAGATAGTGGTGGTCGGGCCTGATGAACGTCATCGATGCCGTCAGCACCACCACGGCGCCCGTGAGCGCCGCGAGCGCCCGCCGTCGCCGGTACGCGGCGTCGACCATCACGCCCGTCACCGGGGCCAACAGCGCCACCGCGATGCCCGCCACCAGCACCGCGCGCCCCAGCCAGCTCTCGGGCGTCGTCGGGCCCGGCAGGCCTTTGCCGACTTCCGAGATGAGATAGATGTTGAAACCGAAGGTCGTCACGATCGCGTTCACGCCCGTGGCACCGGAGTCCCACAGCGCCCAGGCGGCGACGCGGCCCCGGTCGACGGGCGGGACGTGGCTGCTCAAGGCCCGTCGATTCGCTCGGCAAGCCTCGCTCATGCCGCCACTCTATTGGTCCCTACGATTGCACCCATGCCCGTACCCGCTCCCAGTCCCGACGCCCGCGCCGTCGTCACCGGCGCCTCGCAGAACATCGGTGAAGCGCTGGCCACCGAACTCGCCGCCCGCGGCCACCACCTGATCATCACGGCCCGCCGCGGCGAGGTGCTGGCCGAGGTCGCCCAGCGCATCACCGACAAGTACGGCGTCACCGTCGAGGTCCGGGCCTGCGACCTGACCGACCCCGCCGACCGCGACAAGCTCTGTGCGGAACTCGCGGAGCGCAACATCTCGATCCTGTGCGCCAACGCCGGCACCGCGACGTTCGGCGCCGTCGCCGACCTGCCCGCGGCGGGCGAGAAGGCCCAGGTGCAGCTCAACGTCCAGGGCGTGCACGACCTGGTGCTCGCCGTCCTGCCCGGCATGATCGCGCGCAAGGGCGGCGGCATCCTGATCTCCGGTTCGGCCGCCGGCAACTCCCCGATTCCGAACAACGCGACCTACGCCGCGTCCAAAGCTTTCGCCAACACCTTCAGTGAGTCGCTGCGCGGTGAGCTCAAGCCGCACGGCGTCAACGTCACGCTGCTGGCACCCGGACCCGTGCGCACCGAGCTGCCCGACCCGTCCGAGCAGTCACTGGTCGAGCGACTGATCCCCGACTTCCTGTGGATCGACACCGAGTACACCGCCCGGATTTCGCTGGACGGCCTCGAGAAGAACAAGATGCGCGTCGTCCCGGGCCTGACCTCGAAGGCCATGTCGGCCGCCAGCGGCTACGCCCCGCGCGCGATCGTCGCGCCGATCGTCGGCGCCGTCTACAAGAAGCTCGGCGGGTCGTAAAGCCGGCGGCCGCGCCGAGAGGGACCAAATGGCTGCTTTTGGCGGCCGCCAACGACCGTTTGGTCCTTCTCGCCGCGCCCCGATTTACCTGCGGCGGGACGTGCCGAACAGGCTGCGGGTGATCTCGCGGCCGGCCACGGTCGCCGCCGAGCGCAGGAAGCTCTTGAACGCCGAGCTCTGCAGGACCTCCGACACCATGCCGGATCCTTCGGCCTCCACCTCGACGCGGCCGGATGCGGTGAGGTCGGGCTCTTCGGCCGGGGCGGGAGCGGGCGCCGCGTCCGGGGCCGCAGGCGGCGCGTCTGCCGGCGCCGGCTGCGCGGACAGCCGCTCGTGCGCGGAGTCGCGGTCGACCGTCGCCCCGTAGGTCGCTTGCAGCGGGCTGGCCTTGGCGGCGGCAGCAATGGCGTCGGGGCCGATGGTGCCCATCAGCGACCGTGGCGCGCGCAGCCGGGTCCACGCCACCGGGGTCGGCGCACCCACCTCGGACAGCACCGTGACGACGGCCTCACCGATCCCGAGCGACGTCAGCGCCGACTCCAGGTCGTAGACGGTTGTCTTCGGGTAGGTCCGGACCGTCTTCGTCAGGGCCTTCTGGTCGTCCGGGGTGAAGGCCCGGATCGCGTGCTGCACGCGCGCACCCAGCTGGCTGAGGACGTCGTTGGGAATGTCGGTGGGCAGCTGGGTGCAGAAGAAGACGCCGACGCCCTTGGAGCGGATCAGCTTGACGGTCTGCTCGACCTGATCCAGGAATGCCTTGGACGCGTCGGCGAACAGCAGATGCGCCTCGTCGAAGAAGAAGACCAGCTTCGGCTTGTCCGCGTCACCGATCTCCGGCAGCGTCGAGAACAGGTCGGCCAGCACCCACATCAGGAACGTCGAGAACAACACCGGACGCGCGGCCTGGCTGCCCAGCTCCAGCAGCGTGATGATGCCGCGGCCCTGTGGGTCCACACGCATCAGGTCCTCGGGCTTGAGCTCGGGCAAACCGAAGAACGTGTCGCCGCCCTCGGCCTCCAGGTTGATCAGCGCACGCAGGATCACGCCCGCGGTGGCCGGCGACACCGCACCGAGCGCCTTGAGTTCCTCTTTGCCCTCATCACTGGTCAGGAACTGGATGACACCACGCAGATCCTTCAGGTCATCGAGGAGCAGACCCTTCTGGTCGGCCCAGTGGAAGATCAGCCCGAGTGTCGACTCCTGAGTCTGGTTGAGCCCCAACACCTTCGACAGCAGAATGGGCCCGAAGCTGGTGACGGTGGCACGCACCGGGACGCCGGTGCCCGTCGTCCCCAGCGACAGGAACTCGACCGGGAAGGCCGTGGGCGTCCAGTCGTCGCCGGTGTCTTTCGCACGCTGGGCGGTCTTGTCATTGGCGGCGCCCGGCTGCGCGAGCCCCGACAGGTCGCCCTTCACGTCGGCCATCACGACCGGGACCCCGGCGGTCGACAACTGCTCGGCGATGACCTGCAGCGTCTTGGTCTTGCCGGTACCGGTCGCGCCGGCGATGAGGCCGTGCCGGTTGATGGTGGCCAGCGGAATCTTGACCTGAGCACCGGCGTCGACGGTCCCGTCGACGACGACCGCGCCCAGGTTCAGCGCTTGGCCGGTGACGGCGTAACCAGCGGCGATCTGCTGCGCGGGGGATGCACTCGAGTCAGTCGTCATGCGCCTGACCCTACTTCGTCAGGTCACTGGTGGCCGGGTATGGACACCCCGTTGAGCGCCTGGGAATAGTCTGGAACACCGTGCGTGACGAACTGGTATGGATCGACTGCGAGATGACGGGGCTGGATCTCAAGTCCGACCGACTCATCGAGATCGCGGCATTGGTCACCGACAGCGACCTGAACGTGCTCGGCGAGGGCGTCGACGTGGTGATCCACACCGACGACGCCGCACTCGACGGCATGGCCGATGTGGTGATGAAGATGCACACCCGCTCGGGCCTGATCAACGAGGTGCGGACCTCCACGGTCACCCTCGAAGAGGCCGAGCAGATGGTGCTGGACTACATCCGCGGCCACATCGGGCAGGCGAAAACCGCTCCCCTGGCCGGTAATTCGATCGCCACCGACCGTGGCTTCATCGCCCGCGACATGCCGCGTCTCGACGACTTCCTGCACTACCGGATGATCGACGTCAGCTCGATCAAGGAGCTGTGCCGCCGCTGGTACCCGCGCATCTATTTCGGGCAGCCCGACAAGGGGCTGGCGCACCGCGCCCTCGCCGACATCCACGAATCCATCCGCGAGTTGAAGTACTACCGCGGCACCGCGTTCGTACCCGCTCCCGGCCCGTCTACCAGCGAAATCGCGGCCGTCGCCGGCGAGCTGGGCCCGCCGACGAACGACGCCGTGGAGACCGATTCGGCTTAGCGGGCCTAAGCGGTTAGTATCTACGACGCTGCTTCTGAGAAGCGGCAATGGTGGCTGTAGTTCAGCTGGTAGAGCACCAGGTTGTGATCCTGGGTGTCGCGGGTTCGAGTCCCGTCAGCCACCCCGAGGTAGAACATCGCCTCACCTGCACGTAGCGGGTGAGGCGATGTTTGTTTTCCGGGGGTTGTGCGCTCGGCTGGCACAGTGGTGGGCGTGGGTGATGCGATCGAGTTGCATGCGTCCTGCCTCGAAGGGCCTCGAGTTCGCCTGCGCAAAGCACGCGACGACGACGCCGAGGGCCTGATCGAAACGCAGACCGACGAGCGGGTGCGCCGGTATCTGGGCGGACCGCGACCTGTCGGCGAAGTGCGCGCCGTGCTCGAAGGGGTCGGCGCGGCAACGCTATTGGCAGCCCCCGGCTGCTACATCGCAACCGCCAGGGATTCCGACGACATGCTGGGCACGGTGACGTTGAGCCGCCGTCGCAACGACGTTCCCGGCCACCTGGACCCCGATGGCGACGAACTCGAGCTGAGCTACGTCTTCCGGCCGCACGCGTGGGGTCAGGGCTATGCGAGCGAAGCTACGCGGCTACTGCTGGAGTACGCGGCCGGCGAGCTGGACGATCAACCTGTCCTGGTCATCACCCAGACCGCCAACCGCGCCTCGCTCCGGCTGGCCGAGCGCCTCGGGTTCAATGTCGTCGCGACGTTCGAGCAGTACGACGCCGAACAGGCGCTGGCGACCGCTCGGCTGGCCGCGTTCCTTCGCACCGAAGCCCTTCGCGTCGACTCCTAGGGTCAGCCGGGCACCTGGTCCAGGAAGCCGTGCACCGTCCGGATGCGTCCGTCGGCGTCGGTCGCGAGCACGTCGAACCCGATGATCGGCGGCTGCTCCCCCGCAGGCCCCAGGCCCCACTGGAAGCGGGCCTGATTGTGGTGGCTGTCCGGGCCGCTGACGAGCGAGAAGACGAAACCGGGGAATTGGGTGTGGACCGCGCCGATCACCTCGGAGATGGCGTCGTGACCCGCGACGTCCGCCATCGGATCGGTGTACGACGCCTCGGATGCCCAGTGGTCGTCGAGCAGCGCCTTCCGTTCAATCGGATCGGTGGCGTTCCACGTCTTCAGGTAGGCGGTGACGATGTCGTTCATGCTGACCTCTTTCGTGTCGGGGTGGTCAGCTCAAAGCTTGGCGGCCGAGTCGAGGCAAGTCGATTACTTTGCAGGTAATGATGTTGTGCCGCTTGGGTTTTCGTCGACACCGCCACCACGGGCGCCACCAGGCCGGCGTTGACGCTGCGGCGATGGCGTAGAGCCGGCCCGAAAACGACGAAAGCCCCCTCCCGAAGGAGGGGGCTTTCGTATCTGTGCGCCGTCAGGGTTTCGAACCCCGGACCCGCTGATTAAGAGTCAGCTGCTCTACCAACTGAGCTAACGGCGCGCGAGAGAGACCTTAACAGCCCGATGGCCGCAGGGTGAAATCGTATGGTCAGCGGGGTTTCCGGGCCCCGATCGCGGGTATCCGCACCGGGTCGGACGGCCCGATGGACCCTCCACGCAGCCCTGGAGGTGTCCAACATCACACGCGATGGACTCGCCGCCCGCCTGCGCACCACCGGACCCGGCCGAAACCCGCACCACCACAGCGAATCCCGGCCGAACAGTAGCCACTGCACACCTGTCAAGATCCTGTATCCACACACGATCGTCAATAGCGGACCGATGCCAAAACTCCGCCAGAAATCACATAGACCTGCAATTTTGTGACGAACCACCGAAAAACAAAGTTAGCTGAAACCACGTATGATGGTGTAGAAATGTAAGTGACGATGACTGAAGGGAGTTAGCTGATGACACCCATCGCCGGTGCGACCTACGCGGCGCCGAGCGCCGACGTGGCGGCAGCGGCCGACGGCACCCCGGTCATCGTCCATAACTGCACCCGGCTGGGCCGGGTCGCGAATCCCCCGCGCAGCTGGCTGCCAGGCTGGCTGACGCCGCGGCGCGGGAACTAGAAAAGTCGCGTTATCCGCGAATCTTGCGGATAACCACCACCAGCACCACGACGCCGAGTCCGGCGAACGTTGCGATGACCGCGGGCTTGGACGCGATCGCGATGGCCTTGGCCTTTGCGTCGTCGGCCAGTCGCTGGGGGTTCGCCCGCTCCGCGAGGGCGTCCACCGTCAACGCCAACTGATCGCGTGCACGATCGATTTCCTGCTTGATCTCGTCAGGATTCCGGTCAGCCACTTCAGCCCTCCAGCTCGCGTTGCTCCTTGGCGCTCTACCCTAGAGCAGCTTGCCGCAACAGCAACGCCTGGCCGACAGAAGGGACCTCCCGGTGGCACCGACCCCGCGACTCGAAGTGGGCGACAAAGCCCCCGCATTCAGCCTGCCCGACGCCGACGGCAACACCGTGAAGCTGTCGGACTACAAGGGCCGCAAGGTCATCGTGTACTTCTACCCCGCGGCCTCGACGCCGGGTTGCACCAAGCAGGCGTGCGATTTCCGCGACAGCCTGGCCGAACTCAACGAGGCGGGGCTCGACGTCATCGGCATCTCGCCCGACAAGCCCGAGAAGCTCGCCAAGTTCCGCGACAACGAGGGTCTGACGTTCCCGCTGCTGTCGGATCCCGATCGCAAGGTGCTCACCGCCTACGGCGCCTTCGGCGAGAAGACGATGTACGGCAAGACCGTGCAGGGCGTCATCCGCTCGACGTTCCTCGTGGACGAGAAGGGCAACATCGAGGTCGCGCAGTACAACGTCAAGGCCACGGGCCACGTGGCCAAGTTGCGACGGGACCTGTCGGTCTGACAGCCGCGCCATGCGGTGCCCGGCTGAACGAGCCGAGCCGGGCACCGCATGGCGGCCCGCCCAACCACGTGTGACAGCTGTGTGGCCATTCGGCCAATCGTTGTCTCCACCGGCGTTCTGCAATCAGCCGCAGATACGTTCAGGTGCAAGACTTTTGGCGTGACGCACAACATCCACATCCGCACCGTCGACAGCAGCATCCGCTACCCGCACGCGCTGAGCTATGGCGAGAAGGACCAGATTCTCTGGGTCCAGATCGGCGAAGACGCCGACCATTCGGACACCATCTACTTCAGCCCGTCCTACTGGCAGCAGTACTCCGTCGACCCGCACAGTGAAGACCCGCTCGATCTGGACTTCGACGAGGACGACGAAGACGACGAGGACGACGACGAGTAGAACCTCGGCGCCGGGGTACGGCGTTTCGTACCCCGGCCGCACCGGATAGACCGGGCGCCGGCTTCGACCATCCCGGCGTCCCGCTCTGGCACACTCGACCCGTGGCCGCGCCCGACGTCCGTTTCCGCCGCCTCGCCGAGCAGGTGGCCGACGAGTTGCGCCGGCGCATCCTCAGCGGTGACCTCCCCGACGGCAGCGTGTTGCCCACGGAGGATGAACTGCTCACCGAGTTTCCGATCAGCAAGCCGTCGCTGCGCGAGGCGATCCGAATCCTGGATGCCGAGGGCCTGCTCAGCGTGCGACGCGGCAAGCTCGGCGGCTCGGTGGTGCACCGGCCCAGCGCGAGCAACGTGGCCTACACCATGGGTTTGGTTCTCGGCGCGAACCAGGTGAGCCTCGGCGACGTCGGCTCCGCCTTGCAGCAGGTGGAGCCGGCCTGCGCGGCGTTGTGCGCGCAGCGTTCCGACCGCAAGACCGCGGTGGTGCCGGTCCTTCGGCAGATCCACGCCGAGTCGGTCGAGTCTGTCGAGGATCTGGTGGCAGTGACCTCCGCGAGCCGGCGCTTTCACGAGGCGCTGGTGCAGCACTGCGGGAACGAGACCATGATCATCCTTGCCGGTGCCCTGGAGAAGCTGTGGTCGTCGCACGAGCTGAACTGGTCACGGCAGTTCACCGACCATGCCGGCATTCCGGTCGACGAGCGCCGGGCCGCGCTGGAGGATCACCGCACGCTGATCGATGCCATCGAAGCCGGCGACGCCGAACGTGCGAGGGAATTGGCCGCGACGCATCTGCTCGATGCCCAGCATTACCCCGGTTCGGCGGGGGTGGTCGACCCGGCGATGGTGCGCACCCGCACGCGATCTTCGTGAATCCTTGACAATGTGCGCGCTTATTTTCATATGATTTGAAGATGCGGCCTGCGGAGGCGACCACGATGGACATGGCGGTCACGAGTTCGCCGGCATTCACCGCCGAGGACGTCGCGCGCTTCCATGCCAATGGCTGGTGGACCGACTCCACGATCTCGGATGCCGTACGCGCCAACGCCGCTCGCACCCCGGATCGCGTCGCATATGTTGATCACCCGGACCGGTCGCTGAGCTGGCGTGAATTTGATACCGCGGCAACCACTTTGGCCGGTCAGCTGGCCGGCGCGGGCGTGCGCCCCGGGGACCGGATCGCGGTGTGGCATGGCGACACGACGGCGATCCACGTGCTGTTCGTCGCCATCGAGCGCTGTGGTGCGGTGGTCGTCGGCGTCGGAGCACGCGCCGGAATCCGCGAAGTGACAGCCATCCTGCAGAGCGCCGAACCCCGACTGCTGGTCACCGACCCCCCGCGGCAGGCGCAGGCGAACACCGTGGCCGGCGCCATCGGATGTCCGCTACTGACGCTCGATGAACTGTCCGTCGGTACGGACTCCACGGACCTGAGCCCCGAGGCCCAACTGGGCGCCGACGACGTCTTCCTCATCAACTCGACGTCGGGCACCACTGGGCTACCGAAATGCGTCGTGCACACCCAGAACCGTTGGTATTACTTCCATCAGCAAGCGGTCGCCAACGGCCTGCTGACGTCCGACGACGTGTTCCTCCCCGCCATCCCGACCCCGTTCGGCTTCGGGCTGTGGACCACCCACATCACCCCGATTCTGTTGGGCACCAACAACGTCCTGCTGGACCGGTTCACCGTCGCCGCGGCGTGCGCGGCCATCGAACAGCACAAGGTCACCGTGTTGTGTTGTGTCAGTACCCAATTGACCATGATCATGGCCGACCCGGTGGCCCGCGAGTACGACCTGAGCTCGCTGCGGGTGGTGTTCACCGGCGGCGAGGCCCTGCCGTACCGGCCCGCACACGAGTTCGAAAAGCTTACCGGCGCAACGATTCTGCAGTTCTACGGCTCCAACGAGACGGGCCTGCTCAGCGGCACCACGGTGCACGACTCGCTCGAGCACCGGCTACGCACCGGCGGCCGGATCGTCGCCGATATGGCCGTCCGCCTCTTCGACGGGGACACCGACGTCACCGACACCGGCCGGGGCCAGCCCGCCTGCCGCGGCCCGGCCACCAGTCTCGGCTACCTGGGCGGCACCGACCACGACAAACTCTTCACCGCCGACGGCTGGATGCGGATGGGAGACATCTGCGAAATCGACGCCGACGGCTACCTGCGGGTGACGGGCCGCACGTCCGACTTCATCGTGCGCGGCGGCAAGAACATCAGTGCGGCCCAGGTCGAGGACGTCGTGATGACGCACCCCGCGGTCGGTCTGGCCGCCGCGGTCGCCATGCCTGATCCGGTGTTCGGCGAAAAGGTCTGTGTCTACGTCGAACTGATCGGCTCGTCGACACTGGAGCTCGCCGAGTTGTGCACGCACCTGCTCGCCCAGGACGTTTCGAAGGAACTGCTGCCCGAGCGGCTGATCGTGGTCGACGAACTCCCCCGATCCTCGGGCGGCAAGGTCGCCAAAGGCCAACTCCGCGAAGATATCCGCGCCCGGATGGGAGACGGTCATGACCGCAGCTGAAAAGCCCCGCCGCGGCGGGCTCGAAGTCTGGGCGCCGTCGGTGACACCACCGATCGGCGCCGACCTCACCGACGAACAGGCCATGGCCATCGCGTTCCGGCACCTCGCGACCATCGGCTTCGCCGAGAATCTGGCGGGGCACATCACCTGGCAGCCCGACGGTCGGACCGACATGTACGTCAACCCGTGGGGCCTGTGGTGGCAGGAGGTCACCGCCTCCGACATCTGCGTCGTCGACGAGGACGCGCGCGTACAGCGGGGCCGCTGGGACGTCACCCCCGCGATCCACATCCACACCGAGCTGCACCGCGCCCGCCCCGACGCGCGCGTCGTGATCCACAACCACCCCTACTACGTGTGCGTGCTGGCGGCATTGGGCCGGCTGCCGGAGCTGGTCCACCAGACCGGATCGCTGTTCCTGGACGACCTCTGCCTCGTCGGCGAATACGACGGCGAGGTCGACAGTCCTTCCCGCGCAGCCGAATTGGCGGCCCGGATCGGCTCGGCGAACACGACCATCCTGGCCAACCACGGCGTCATCGCCACCGGCCGCAACCTCGCCGAGGCGGTGTACCGCGCGGCCTCGATCGAGCGGGTCTGCAAGCTGGCCTACGACGTCCTGCTGACGGGCCTGAAGCCGAGTGAGATGAAGTGGTCCGACATGGTCGGCATGAAGTCCTCCCTGATCGAGCGCGCGGCTGACGTGTACTGGGCCGGCGCTGCCCGCCTGACCATCAAATCCGATCCGTCCGTTCTCCAGTAAAGGCGTTGGTACCACATGAAATCCATTGACGATCTGGCCGCCAACCTCGATTTCACCGTCGCCAAGACGGGCGCGGACCGTACCGTCACACTGCTGCCCGACCCGCCGCGTGCTCCGCGCCGCTACACGGTGATCTCGGTCGACGACCACATCGTCGAGCCGCCCGACACCTTCACCGGGCGACTGCCGAGCAAGTTCGCCGACCGGGCTCCGCGGGTCGTCGACACCGCGGGCGGCGGCCAGACCTGGGTGTACGACGGCCAGGAACTACCCAACGTCGGGTTCAACGCCGTGGTCGGCCGTCCGGTATCCGAGTACGGCTTCGAGCCGGTCCGGTTCGACGAGATGCGCCGGGGCGCATGGGATATCCACGAACGCGTGCGCGACATGGACCTCAACGGGGTGTACGCCTCGCTGAACTTCCCGTCGTTCCTGCCGGGATTCGCCGGCCAGCGCCTGCAGCAGGTCACCACCGATCGCGACCTGGCGATGGCCTCGGTGCGGGCCTGGAACGACTGGCACTTCGACGTGTGGGCCGGCTCGTACCCCGACCGGATCATCCCCTGTCAGTTGCCCTGGCTGCTGGACCCCGAAGTCGGCGCCAAGATGATCTACGAGAACGCTGAACGCGGCTTCCACGCCATGACTTTCAGCGAGAACCCGGCGATGCTGGGCCTGCCGACGATCCACTCGGGCTACTGGGACCCCATGATGGCGGCCTGCGCCGAGACCGGCACGGTCGTCAACCTGCACATCGGGTCGTCGGGCTCCTCCCCCTCGACCACGCCGGACGCGCCGCCGGACGTGCAGGGCGTGCTGTTCTTCGC
This sequence comes from Mycobacterium toneyamaense, assembly GCF_055384815.1. NCBI lineage: Bacteria > Bacillati > Actinomycetota > Actinomycetes > Mycobacteriales > Mycobacteriaceae > Mycobacterium > Mycobacterium toneyamaense. The sequence goes on along the minus strand of NZ_AP040333.1, from coordinate 1,636,209 downwards.
CTACGCCATCTCGGCGGCCGTCGACTGGCTGTATTCCGGTCTGCCCAGCCGGTTCCCGGATCTCAAGATCTGCCTGTCCGAGGGCGGTATCGGCTGGGTCGCCGGGCTGCTGGACCGGCTCGACCACATGCTCAGCTACCACTCGATGTACGGCACCTGGGAACGGCTCGGTGAAAAGCTCACCCCCGCCGAGGTTTTCACCCGCAACTTCTGGTTCTGCGCGGTGGAGGACCAGTCGTCGTTCGTGCAGCGCGACCGCATCGGCGTCGACAACATCATGCTCGAAGCCGACTACCCGCATTGTGACTCGACCTGGCCGCACACGCAGGCGACCATCCACGAGGAGATCGGCGACCTGCCCGCAGACGTCATCCGAAAGATCACCTGGGAGAACGCCTCTCGGCTGTACCAGCACCCGGTGCCGGAGTCGGTACAAAGAGACCCCGAGTCGTTCTAGCGCCGATGCCGAGCGTGGGGGTTTACGCGGAGATCTGACGGATTTTCCACGTAAACCCCCACGCTCGATGCACTAACGCCCCAGCGCACCCAACAACAGCGCCTCGGAGATCGCGGCCTTCTCCAGCACGCCCAGGTGCAGGCTCTCGTTGATGCTGTGCGCCTGCGTGCCGGGATCTTCCACGCCGGTCACCAGAATCGTTGCCTCGGGGAAGGTCTCGGCGAACTCGGCGATGAACGGGATCGACCCGCCCATCCCCATATCCACCGGCGCGACACCCCACGCCTGCGTGAAGGCCGACCGCGCCGCGTCGTACACCGGGCCGCTGGCGTCGATGGCATACGGCTGGCCGACATCACCCGGCGTGACGGTGACCTTGGCGCCCCACGGCGCGTGGCTCTCCAGGTGCCGGGTCAGCGCGGCAAGATGCGCCAGCGCGTCCCCACCTGGAGCGACGCGCATGCTGACCTTGGCCCGCGCCCGCGGTATCAGCGTGTTCGACGCCTTGGCGATCGATGTGGTGTCGATGCCGATGACGGTGATGGCCGGCTTGGCCCAAAGTCGTTGCACCACAGAGCCGGAACCGATCTGTTGCACTCCGTCGAGCATGCCGGTCTCGGCCGCGACCCAGTCCGGGCCCCGGTCGACGTCGGCGGCGGTGCCCTCGTAGAGACCTTCGACCGCGACGTTGCCGTCGTCGTCGTGCAAGGTGGCCAACAACCGCACGAGGGCACTCAGCGCGTCGGGCACCACGCCGCCCCAGATGCCCGAGTGCAGCCCATGATCCAGCGTCGCCACCTCGACGACGCAGTCGACCAGGCCGCGCAATGACACCGTCAGCGCCGGCATCTCGGTGCTCCAGTTGTCCGAGTCGGCGATGACGATGACGTCGGCGGCCAGCAGGTCGCGATGCGCGGCCAGTAGGGCGCCGAGCGACGGCGAGCCCGATTCCTCTTCGCCCTCAACGAAAACCGTCACGCCGACGGGCGGGTTGCCGCCGTGGGCCCGCATGGCGGCCAGGTGGACGGCGATACCGGCCTTGTCGTCGGCGCTGCCCCGGCCGTAGAGCCGGCCGTCGCGCTCGGTGGGTTCGAAAGGATCGGAGTCCCACTGTGCGGCGTCGCCCTCGGGCTGCACGTCGTGGTGCGCGTAGAGCAGCACGGTCGGGGCTCCTTCTGGCGCCGGATGACGTGCGATGACGGCCGGCGCCCCGCCCTCGTGGACGATGTGCACCTCACCGAAGCCCGCCTCGGACAACAGCTTTGCGGTCAGCGCGGCGCTGCGGTGCACCTCGGCGTGCCGGGCCGGGTCGGCCCAGACGGACTGGATACGGACCAGGTCCTCCAGGTCGGCACGCACCGACGGCAGGACGTCCCGCACACGTTCGACAAGATCAGCCATGCCATCGAGCGTAGTGCGCCGGCCGTCTGCCCGGCGTATCGTCACCGCATGCCGTCGATGGGACATCTGCTGGCGTTCGGGTTGATCTCGCTGCTGGTCATCGTGATCCCCGGGCCGAGTGTTCTGTTCACCGTCGGCCGGGCGCTGACCGTCGGCCGTCGCCAGGCGTTGTTGACCGTGGCGGGTAACGCGATGGGCGCCTACGTCCAGATCCTTGCGGTGGCCCTGGGTGCCGGTGCCCTCATCCTGGCCTCGTCGCTCGCGTTCAGCGTCATCAAGTTCGTCGGCGCGGCCTACCTGATCTACCTTGGCGTCCAAGCCATCCGGCATCGACATGGCCTCGGCGAGGTGCTCACCGGCGGTGCGTCCGCCAAGCGGCCGAGCCGGGTCCTGGCCGACGGTTTCGTCGTCGGGATGACCAATCCCAAGACCATCGTGTTCTTTGTCGCGGCGCTGCCGCAGGTGGTGGATCCTGCGGCCGGACGTGTGACGGCCCAGATGCTCGTGTTGGGCGTCGTGTTCCTGTCCATCGCGGTGATCTCCGACAGCATCTGGGCGCTGGCCGCCGGCCTGGCCCGCGACTGGTTCGCGCAGTCCCCGCGCCGCTTCGCCGCCATCGGGGGCGCCGGCGGGCTGGCCATGGTCGGCCTGGGTGTCAGCCTTGCTGTCACCGGCCGCAAAGACTGAACGGCAAACCGGCTGTCGCCTCCGGCTCTGGAAATGTGAATACCCCAAAATCAGCTGATTTTGGGGTATTCACGCAAGCAGAAGAAAAACTAGTCCTGCTCGAGGACCGCGACCGCCGCCGCGGTGTCGCCTTCGTGGGTCAGCGACACGTGGATGGCCACGCCCTTGAGGTGCTCGGCGATCTCGCCGGACAGCCGCACCTTGGGCCGGCCCCACATGTCGGTGACGACCTCGATGTCGCGGTGGATGCCCTCGGGCAGCACCGGGCGCTTCGAGAACCGCGAGCCCGACCACGCCTTGATCACGGCCTCCTTGGCCGCCCAGCGGGCCGCCAGGTGCCGTGCCGCCGACGAACTCTTGTCGGCGGCGTCACGGCGCTCCCCTGGGGTGAACGTCTCCGCGAAGACGGTGCCCGGCTGGTCGACCTGCTCGGCGAAATCCGGAATCGAGACCAGGTCGATGCCCACACCCAGGATGCTCATGGGCAACAACCTAGCGGACCCAATCCCGATACCTCAGAAGGCCTCACGAGCGGGCGTACCACCCGTCCTCGCCCAGGCGCGCATCGGCGTCGAGCAGCATGTCGGCTTCCTGACGCTTCTCCGGCGCATCGTGGTTGAAGCGACGGTCGGCCGGCTTCTCGTACAGCGGGCGCCCACCGGCGATCGCCGACGCCAACCGGTGCTGACCGGCCAGGACCCGCTCACCGGCACGGCGGAGGTAGTCCTCGCGCTCGGCCGGATCGAGAGCCGCCACCAGCGCCTGCGGGTGCACCAGGGCGATGAGGCCCGACACGTGACCGAAGCCGAGGCTGGTCACCAGACCGGCCTTGATCGGCAGGCGGTCGCCGAACTTCAGCGTCTCGCGGACCCACACGAAGTGCTGTGCGTTGGACAGCTCGTCGTCGACGCAGTCCAGGCTGCGGTTCGGCGGGATGACGCCGTCGCGCAGAATCTGGCACAGACCCAGCATCTGGAACGCCGCAGCGCCACCCTTGCTGTGTCCGGTCAGGCTCTTCTGGCTGACGATGAACAGCGGGTTGCCCGGGGACCGGCCCATCGAGGCGGCGAGCCGCTCGTGCAGCTCGGTCTCGTTGGGGTCGTTGGCCAGCGTCGAGGTGTCGTGCTTGGAGATCACCGCGATGTCGTCCGGGGTGACGCCCAGCTTGGCCAGGTCGCGCACCAGCTGCGACTGACGTCCACCGCGGCCGGCACCGAGGGCACCCAGGCCCGGGGCCGGGATCGAGGTGTGCACACCGTCGGCGAACGACGACACGTAGGCGACGACGGCCTGGATGGGCAGGCCCATCTTCACCGCGAGGTCACCGCGGGCCAGCAGGACGGTGCCACCGCCCTGGCCTTCGACGAAGCCGAGACGACGACGGTCGTTGGCGCGCGAGAACTTCGAGTCGCTGATGCCGCGGGCCCGCATCATCGCGGTCTCGGCGGTGGCCGACATGTCGCCGAAGCCGATGATGGCTTCCAGCGTCAGGTCGTCGTAGCCACCGGCGACCACGAATTCGGCCTTGCCCAAACGGATCTTGTCGACACCTTCTTCGACCGACACCGCCGCGGTGGCGCACGCGCCGACCGGGTGGATCATCGCGCCGTAGCTACCGATGTACGACTGCACGACGTGACCGGCGAAGACGTTCGGCAGGACTTCCTGCAGGATGTCGTTCGGCTTGTTCCGGCCCAGCAGGTTGCCGTGGTACATGGTCTGCATCGAGGTCATGCCGCCCATGCCGGTGCCCTGCGTGGAGGCCACGAGGCTCGGGTGCACCCAGCGCATCAGCTCTTCCGGCGAGAAGCCGGCCGACAGGAACGCGTCCACGGTGGTGACCAGGTTCCACAGCGCCAGGCGGTCGATCGAGCTGGCCATGTCCGGCGTGACGCCGTAGACCTGCGGGTCGAAGCCGGTCGGCACCTGGGCGCCGACGGTCCGCGACAGCTTGACCTTGCGCGGCACGCGAATCTCGGTACCGGCCTTGCGGGTGACCTGCCAGTCGCTGCTGTCCGGCACCGGCGCGATGACGGTGTGCTCCGGATCGAACTGGAGGAACGCCCGGGCGTCGGCCTCGGCGGACACGACGAAGGAGAAGTCCTTGTCGAGGAACACCGAAACCAGCAGCGGCGCAGCGTGATCGGGGTCGATCGCGCCGTCGTCCACCCACTCGCGGATGCCGACGCGCTCGAGCACCGTCTCGTGGTAGCGCTCGACCAGCTCAGACTCGTCGACCAGTTCACCGGTGTTGGTGTCGTACCAGCCCGGCTTCGGGTCGTCTTCCCACTTGACCAGACCGGTGGTCCAGGCCAGCTCGAGGACGCCCGCGGCCGACAGCTCGCCGGAAACCTCCATCTCGAAGCGGGTGCGCGACGAGCCGTACGGGCCGAGTTCGGCACCGGATACCAGCACGACCATGTCGGCCGGGTCGATGTCCAGGTCGGCCCACTCCGGAGCCGGCGCGGCCTGGTAGCCCCGCGGCGGCGACGGCAGCGCCGAGATGGTGCCTTCGAGGTCTTCCTCGTCGACAGCAGCCTCGGCCACCATCTCCTCGCGGGCCTTGGCGGCCAGCTCGGCCATGTCGAGCTCGATGTCGCCGAGGCCACCGGTCAGGTCGACCTGGATGGGCTCACGGGCGGCCGACACCTTGGCGTCGATGCTGCACAGGTTCAGCAGCATGGCGGCCATCTCGTCGGTGGTGTACGTGATGACACCGGCTTCCTCGACGGCACCCACGATGGCGTCGTTGTGACCCATCAGGCCGGTGCCCTTGGTCCAGCCGATCAGCGCGTGCGCCAGCGAAACTCGTTGCGACCACGAGGTTTCCGCCTTCCAGCGGGCGACGACCGCGTCGAGCGCGGCCTTCGACTCGCCGTAGGCGCCGTCGCCACCGAACATGCCGCGGTTCGGGGAACCGGGCAGCACGACGTGCAGTCGCGACGCGATGTCACGCTCGGAGCCGATGTGCGAGAGCCCACCGATGAGCCGCTGCACGGCCCACAGCAGGACCTTCATCTCCATCTCGGCGCGGGCGCCGGCCTCGGACAGGTCCCCGGCGACGCGCGGTGCGGCGAACGGGAACAGCAGCGTCGGGGTCTGCGCGTCCTTGAGGTGGATGGCCTTGGGGCCCAGGTTCTCGACCTGCTCGTTGCCGACCCACTCGACCAGCGCGTCAATGTCGCTGTAGGAGGCCATGTTTGCGGGCACGACCCACAGCTGGGCGCCGAAGCGGGCGTTGTCGCGGTACAGCGTCCGGTAGAACGCCAACCGGTCGTCGTCCAGCTTGGACGTGGTCGCGATGACCGACGCGCCACCGGCGAGCAGCTGGCCCACCACGGCCGACGCGATCGAGCCCTTGGAGGCACCCGTGACGACCGCGACCTCGTTGGCGTAGCGGCCCTTCTCCGGGTTCTCCGCACCGGCGGCGGCGCGGCCGTACAGCGCGGCGTGGAGGGTGCGGCCGGAGGCGAGCGCCTTGCCCTGCCACCAGCTGGCCTGCGTGGCCACGACATGTCCGGCGCCTTCGAAGCTCTCGGAGAGCTTGGCCCAGTCGGCGTTGACGTCGTCCTCGTCGAGCAGCCAGATGCGCGCCAGGTCCTCACGGGCGCTGGCCCAGCGGTCGTCGAACAGCACGGCCTTGCGGCCGTCGAACGACGGAGCCACCAAACGCGGCCAGTCCGAACCCAATTCGGCGGTCACGAGGTCGATCAGCTCGGAGTCGGTGGCGTCCGGCACCGAGACCGGGGCCTGCAGACCCAGCTCACCCAGGATCAACCGGGCGGCGCCGGCCAGCACACCGTTGGGGCCGGTGACCTTCTCGGCGAACTCGTTGAGCGCGGCGGAGTCGACCACACCGCCACCGGCACCGCCGGCGGACGGCAGCGACACGGCGATGCCCTTGCGAGCGCCGACCGCGGTGACGGCCGCGTCGATGACCTTGTCGACGGCGCCCGCGTCAGCCAGCGCACCGGCGTGCAGGCCGCCCATATCGCCGCCACGCACGCTGCTGCCCTCACGGGTGCCCAGCGCCACCTCGGCGGTGACGTGCTTGGCCCAGCCCGGGCCCAGCTCCCACGCCTTGCTCACGCGCTCGGTGATGTACGCCGGACGCTTGCCCGAGGGGCCGAGCACCGTACGCAGCTGGTCGTTGATCGCGTCGGAGAGGACGGGACCGAACGGCTTGTAGGTCCGGGCCAGCTTGGTGACCTGCCCCTTCAGGCCGGCCAGGTCGGCTTCCGCGGCACCGTCGATGGCGCCGAGGTTCAGCTCCGAACCGAGGTCGACGAGCAGCTGGTTGCGTCGCGACGACGCACCGTCGGTGATGGACTCGATTGAGTCCAGCGGCTCGATCTGGTCGATGCGCATCTTGGCCGACAGCGCGATGAGCGCCATGGTGGCGTCGGCCGCGTCGTAGGTGATGTCGTCCGGACGGGGGCCACCAGCGGGCGCCGCCGGAGCGGCGGCCGGAACCGGTGCTGCCGCAACAGCTTCCGCGGGAGCCTCCGCAGCTGCAGCAGGAGCGGCAGGAGCCTCGTCCTCGGGCTCCGGGTCGGTGTCCGTCGCGAACAGCACCGCGGCGTCGCGCTCGACGTTGAGGATCTCGGTGGTGTTGTGCGAGTACTCCGGGAGCTTCAGCGTGTTGGTGGCCAGGCCGGCAACCGTCGGCATGGTCTTCACACCGACCTCGACGAACCGCTCGACCCCGAGGCCGCCGGCGGCTTCCTCGATGAACAGCAGGTCCTGCGTCTCGATCCAGCGCACCGGGCTGGCGAACTGCCAGGCCAGGAGCTCCATGACGACCTTGCGCATCAGCTCGGACGGCTTCTCGTTACGCCAGGTGTCGTAGTCGGCGAGGATCTCGTCGAGAGGCTCGGCCGGGACCAGGTCGCGGATCTCCTGGATGAAGTCCTTGTCCAGCGTGAAGGGCCGCGGCACCAGGTTCGGGATGTACTTGCCGACCAGCAGCTCCGGGTCCTGCCCGTGCGGCATGACGCGGTCCAGCGCGCGGCGGAAGTCGGCGACGCCGACCCGCAGCACCTCGGAGTGGAACGGCACGTCGATACCGGGGACAAGGATGAACGAGCGCTTGCCACCGGTGATTTCGCGACGACGCTCGATCTCGGCCTCCAGGGCCTCGAGGCCGCGGACGGTACCGGCGATCGCGTACTGCGAACCACGCAGGTTGAAGTTCACGATCTGCAGGAACTCACCGGTCTCCTCGGCGATACCCGCGACGAAGTCGGTGACGTCGTTGTCGTCGAGGTCGATCTGCGACGGCCGGATGGCGGCCAGGCGGTAGTCCGAGCGGCCCTTGGCGTCACGCGGGACGATGTCGTGCATCTTGCTGCCGCGGTGGAACACGACCTCGAGCAGCGCCTCGAGCTCGTACACGCCGGACACGCACGCCAGCGCCGTGTACTCACCGACGGAGTGGCCGCAGGCGATGGCGCCCTCGACGAACGCACCCTGCTCGCGCATCTCGGCCACCTGGGCGGCCGCGACGGTGGCCATGGCCACCTGGGTGAACTGCGTCAGGAACAGCACGCCGTCCGGGTGGTGGTAGTGCACGCCGCTGGCGATGATGCTGGTCGGGTTGTCCCGGACCACGTGCAGCACCGAGAAGCCCAGGGTTTCGCGGGTGAACTTGTCCGCGGAGTCCCAGATCTTGCGGGCGGCCTTGGAGCGGGCGCGGACCTCCATGCCCATGCCCTTGTGCTGGATGCCCTGGCCCGGGAAGGCGTAGACGGTCTTGGGCGCGGCCAGCTGAGCCGACGCGGCCATCACCAGTTCGCCGCCGACCTTCGCGGTGACCTCGATGATCTCGGCGCCGCGGTCGATGCCGACGCGGTCGACGCGGAACTCGATCTCGTCGCCCGGCAGCACCATGCCCAGGAAGCGCGAGGTCCAGCCGACCAGGCGGGCCGGCGGGGTGGCGCGGCCGTCGGTGGCGGTGACCACGTGCTGGGCGGCGGCGGACAGCCACATGCCGTGCACGATGGGCGATTTCAGGCCGGCCAGCAGTGCGGCGGCGCGGTCGGTGTGGATCGGGTTGTGGTCACCCGACACCACGGCGAAGGCGCTCATGTCGACCGGCGCGGTGACGGTGACGTCGCGGCGACGGCGGCGCGGCGTCTCGGTGGCGTTGTCGGTGATGGCACCGCCGGCGCGGACCGGGTCGGTCAGCTCGGCGGCACCGCTGCGGCCACGGATCGCGAAGCGCTCTTCGAGGCGCGCCAGCTCGGTGCCCTCGGCGTCGGTGATGCTGACCGAGACCGGGACCACGCGGCCGACCTCGGTGTCGACCGCGGCGGAAGCCGTTGCGGTGACGGTCAATTCGGCCTTCTCAGCCGGCATCGGGGCCAGCAGGTGCGCGGCGTGGTCCAGGTGGACCAGGCTCAGCAGACCTTCGACGACCGGGATGCCGTCGGCGGTGACGGCCGCGCCGATGACCGAGAACACGGCCGGCCAGCAGCGGCCGACGAGGGCGTCGGGCACCAGGGTCAGGCCCGGCGCCAGCGGGGCGCCGAAGGTGGCGGTGACGCCGGTGTGGTCGGCGACCTCTTCGGGGTCCCAGTCGGCGGTGACGGTGGCGACGTTGTCGGTGACGGTCGGCAGCGCGTCGACGCCGTCGGCACCCGCGGCGATGGCGAGCACGGCGCGCATGGCGGCCGAGGCGTCCTCGGTGGTGACGACGGGCATGCCGCCGTTGACGGTGGCGGCCGGCAGCGTGAAGCGGATCGCGATCCAGATGTCCGACAGCGGCACGTTCAGGACGACGCCGTCACCGTCGAGCTCCAGCCGGGAGCCGGTGGAAGGGTGTGTCGCCGAACGGTTTTCGTTGACCTGCCACTCGCTGGGCGCGCCGATGCGGTGCACCGGGTTGATGGCGGTGCGGCCGGCCCACAGCACGTCGGGCGAGTCGAGGACGACGGCCAGCGGGCCGGTGACGTCGGCACGGGCCTGGCGACGCGACACGACCGGAACGGGCTTGACACCGGCTGCCAGCACCTCGTCGATGGCGGCCTGCTCGAAGCGGTCCAGCAGCTCACCGACGGGCTCGTCGACGCGCGTGATGCCGGCGACGGCTGCGGTGCCGGGGATGATGCAGACCTGGTCGGCGTCGTAGCGGGCGTCGTGGGCCTGCCACAGCGAGTCGCTGCGCCACCAGCGGCGCACGTCCTTGTCGATGACCGGCACGAAGTTGACGGGCTTGCCCAGCGTCTTGCACAGCGTGATGAAGAACGGGACGTCCGCCGGGTGCAGGCGCAGGGTCTCGGCCTCGGGGTACCGGGCCAGCAGCTCGGCGATGGCGCGCTGCGGATCCTCCAGCAGCGCTTCACCTTCCGCGGTGGCCGGGAACAGCGTCTCGATGCGACCGGCGTCGGCCGGGTTCAGGCGGGCCTCGGCGCGCTGCAGCATCTCCTCGAAGCGGTCGCGCCAGGTGATGTCGAGCCACGGCGAGTGGTCGCGCTTGGTGTCGGCGGTGCTGCTGCCGTCGCCGATCGCGAGCTCGACGTAGCGCTGCAGCCACTGCTGGTAGGTCATGTCCGCGACGTCACCGAAGTACGGCTTGGCGGTGTTGGCCATGGCGGCGATGATCTCGTCGCGGCGCTCGGCGACGGCGTCGGCGTCACCGGCGACCTCGTCGAGCAGGCGGCCGCACCGCGACGCGGTGTTGTCGATCTCGTGGATGTCCGCACCCAGCTGGCTGCGGCCGGAAGCCATGCCGCCCTGGGCCTTACCGGCGCCGACCCACTGATCGGTGCCCTTGGTGTCGACCAGGAGCTGCTTGACCTGAGGCGAGGTGGTGGCCTCGAGGGTGGCCATGGCGGCGGTGCCGACCAGGATGCCGTCGACCGGCATCAGCGGGAAGCCGTAGGTCTCGGCCCAGCGGCCGGACAGGTACTCGGCGGCGCGCTCGGGCGTGCCGATGCCACCACCGACGCAGATGGTCAGGTTGGCCTGCTTGCGCAGGTCCGAGTAGGTGCTGACGAGCAGGTCGTCGAGGTCCTCCCACGAGTGGTGGCCACCGGCGCGGCCGCCCTCGACGTGGACGATGATCTCCTTGTCCGGGACCTCTTCGGCGATCTTGATGACCGACTTGATCTGGTCCACGGTGCCCGGCTTGAACACCACGTTGGTGATGCCGATCTCGTGCAGCTCATCGATCAGCGCGACGGCCTCGTCGAGCTCGGGGATGCCGGCGGTGACGATGACGCCGTCGATCGGGGCGCCCGACTGGCGCGCCTTCTGCACGATGCGCTTGCCGCCCAGCTGCAGCTTCCACAGGTACGGGTCCAGGAACAGCGAGTTGAACTGGATGGCACGGCCCGGCTCGAGGAGCTGGGTCAGCTCGGCGACGCGGTTCTCGAAGATCTCTTCGGTGACCTGACCGCCACCGGCCAGCTCGGCCCAGTGGCCGGCGTTGGCGGCCGCGGCGACGATCTTGGCGTCGACGGTCGTCGGGGTCATACCGGCCAGCAGGATCGGCGAACGGCCGGTCAGGCGGGTGAACTTGGTCGACAGCTTGACGTCACCGTTGGGCAGCTCGACGGCGGTCGGCGCGAAGCTCGACCACGCGGGCTGCACGACCGGGGCGGCGCCGACGGTGAACAGCGAACGCTGGCCGGCGCGGGTCGCGGCGGGCACGATGCCGATGCCGAGGCCGCGGATGATCGGCGAGGTCAGGCGGGTGACGGTGTCGCTCGGGCCGAGGTCGATGATCCAGCGGGCACCGGCGTCGTGCATGCGCTCGACTTCGGCGACCCAGTCGATGGGCTTGACGAAGATGGCCTCGGTCATCGCGTGGGCCAGCTCGGTGTCGATACCGCACTTGGCGGCCCAGCGGTCGACGACCTCGATGCCGTCGGCCAGGCGCGGGGTGTGGAAGCCGACCTCGACCTGCACGCCCTGGAAAACCGGGCTGAAGACGGCGCCGCCGCGCAGCTTGTTCTTGCGCTCGGCCTCGTCCTTCTCGGTGATCTTGCTGCAGTACAGCTCGAAGCGGGCCAGCTGCTCCGGGGTTCCGGTGATGACGACGCTGCGACGGCCGTTGCGGATCGACAGGACCGGCGGCAGGACGGTGCGGACGTCCTTGGAGAAGTCTTCGAGCAGTTCGGCGATGCGCTCGGGGTCGACGTTGGTGACCGACACCATCGGCGACTTGTCACCGCGACCAACCATGCCGCGGCGGCGCGACACGAGCGAGCCGGCGGCACCGATGAGCTGGAGCAGCGCGAGAAGCTCGGCGTCGCGGGTGCCGTTGGCCTTGAGTGCCTCGGCGGCGATGATGCCCTGCGAGTGGCCGGCGACGGCGACCGGCGGGGTGCCGGCGAGGTCCAGGCCCTGACGCTGCACGGCGCGGATGGCGGCCATCTGGGCCAGCAGGATGCCGGGGCCGGAGATGGCGGCGGTGGTCAGCTGCTTGGCCGACGGCAGCGGCTCGTCGGCTGCGAGGGCGCGCACCCACTGCATGGGCTCGAAGCCGATGGGCCGCACGACGACGAGCTCGCGCGCGACGGGCTCCAGCAGCAGGGCCGCTTCGCCGACGATCTCGCTGAGCTCGGATTCGATGCCGGCCGAGCTGACGAGCTCTTCGAGGTTCTCCAGCCACGAGGCACCCTGACCACCGAACGCGACGGCATACGGCTCGCCGGCGTTCAGCAGGTCCACGAGAGCATGGGCGCTCGCCGCCACCGCCTCGGTGTTGCCACTGGTCACATTGCGGTGCTCGTTGATCGTCATGCGTCCCTCTCGTCTTTGCCGCGCGAACCGGTCAGGTGCTTGGTCTTGGTAGTCGGCCCTGGGGCAACGCGATGCGACGTCGGATCACGTGAGGCCCGTGCTACGTCTGGCGCCCGATTTTTCGGGTGCCTGAGAGCCGGGCCGACTGCACTAAGAGTGTCATAAGATTCGCGGCGTTTTTCTGCCGGAAATGGTTACCAACGAGTTCTACGGATCGGTAACCACCTACGCGGGTAACACCGCGTCGTGGGACTGCCCGTACCCAACAGGACAAACGTCCTGTTGGCGGCTGGTTACGGTCGAGTAGTAACAACATCGCTGATCAAAGCGGTATTGTTATCAAATCGTGACCATGCTTGTGACGGTGCTGGACCTTACTAATGAGTAGGAAAAGACCCGTTCCAGAAAACACTCGACAATGACGGTCTGTGTGTCTATACAGGCGGTAAGTTACCGCGCCGCCATTTGCTGCGGTTTCATCTCGTTTTCTTAGAGCTGGCCGCCAGCTAACTACTGAGCGGTAATCTGCGCGCCCGTCAGTCCCACTGCCCGAAGCGCGGCTTGAGGATGTGGTTGATGTCGACGCCGACTCCCCCGACATGGCGTTTGTCGATCTCGACCTGATGCAGTGCGGCCGCCGGATGCGCGGTCCCACCGGGCGAGCCCCAGTTGTGCTGCCAGAAGTACGACCCCAAGCCGTCCTGCACGGCCCACTCGATGGTCTTGGAGTTGGCATACACGCCGACCCGCTGGTGCCCCAGCACTGATTCCCAGCCGCGCAGGTAGGGCGCAACTTGTGCTTTGTACTGCTCCGGAGTCGGATCGTCGTCGATCGACGCGTAGATCGGCGCCCCGACCGGGCCGCCCGCCGCGGTGTGCAATGCGAACCCGCGCTGGGCATGCTGCACGCCGGCGGCGTGCCCACCCAGCCAGTCGGCCGTCGACTCCTTGCCGTACTGGTAACAGGAGACGATCTTCAGGCCACCCTTGTAGAGATCGCGCGCCTCCGGCAGCTCGATGGGCTTGCCGAGCATCCACGCCCCGCCCGGCCGGCGGTCCGACACATACCGGATGGCGCCCAGCGCCCCGGCCGACCGGATATCGGACGCGCTGATCACCCCTGCCGCGTAGTCCAGCAACACTCCGTAGGGGGCCGCCGAGGCGGTGGTCGCGCCAAGTACCGATTGCAATCCGGCGCCGAGGCCGACAGCGGCCGGCGCAGCTGCAGCGTATTTCAGCAGGTCACGACGCGAAATTGCCACGCGTCTCAGGATATGACAGCTACCACTTCCGGCCCGTTAGCCACACCAGTGCAATCCTGACCCACCCGATGTGAAGAAGATCGTCAAAGTTTCGCGATTTCTCGCCATCGTCTTCACGCTCGGCGCTCACGTTTGGCGCTCACGTTTGGCGCGCGACCGCCTCGGCCACGTGCCGGTGCCCGATGATCTCGAACCCGGCCACGCTCACCGCCGGCGCCAGGCTGGCCACCAGGAGGCAGAGCGCCATCGGCACCCCGACGGCCGCGAGGACCACCGTCACGATCAGGACCACCGCGGTCAGCACCACCAGCAGCAGGTGCAGGGCGTCCACCGAGCGCAGCATCAGCGCGTACAGCACGTAGACCAACGCGATGTAGACGCCGACCGGGATCACCACGCTGAGCACCGTGGCCACCGATCCCAGCGCCGAGTGGTGCTGGATGTAGTACGCGGCGGTGTGCAGGCCGGCACCGGTCGCGACGATGGCGCCGTACACCGGCATGTGCAGGTAACCGAACCAGAAGCCCCGCTCGCGGTGCGCGTGCAGGGCGTCGGCCGACGGCACCATGAAGTACACCCACCACATGCCGAAGGTCAGCGCCGTGCCCGCGATCGCCAGCAGCACCGCGTCCCACGACCAGCCGTGCTCGCCGACGACAGCCGACAGCGAGGCGACCGTCCCGACGACACCCTCGCCGAGGGCGATGATCGCCAGCAGTCCGTAGCGCTCGGCGATGTGGTGCGCGTGCCACGGGGTGCCGCCGCACTTGGTCTCGGCGATCATCGGACCGCCCAGCTCGATGAGCGCCAGCAGCACCCAGCAACCCAGCGTCACCGGCACACTCGTCGGCAGGAACACGGTGCCGACCCAGCCCACCTGGACCACCGCCACGATCCAGACGTACGTCATCGCCGCCGCACGCCGCGACGGGTCCTGCTTCGCAGCCCGTAACCACTGGCCCACCAACGCAATTCGCATCACGACGTAACCGGCCACCAACACCGCGTTGTCGACATGGTGGCCGTGCTCGATCGAGGCGTAGAACGCAGGCAGGCCGAGTGCCAGGACCAGTACGCCGACCATCTCGATCATGGTCATCAGGCGGAACACCCAGTCGTCGGTGTCGTACGCCGAGGCGAACCAGGTGAAGTTGATCCACGCAAGGCAGATCGCGAAGGTGGAGAAGACGAAGCCCGTGATGCCGGCGCCGACGTGGCCCGCGGCCAGCATGTGCGACAGTTCCGACGCCGCGACCCCGAACGCGACGACGAAGGTCAGGTCGAACAGCAGCTCCAGCGGAGTGGCGACGCGGTGCCTTTCGCGCGGATCGCGGCCCCGCATCGGGGTCAATCGATGCGCGCGCACCTTGCTGTGTGGGTCGGGAGCGTCCTGGTGCGTCCCATCCATGCCGTGTCCCTTCAACGATCCGGGCCCCGTCCGGGCCGCATCACGGTAAGCCTGCCGCAGATCCCCGTTCCCGTCCCACTACCGTGAAGACGTGTCCGCTCCCCCGATCGCCGTCGGCGTCGTCCTTGCCGCCGGCATCGGATCGCGCGTCGGGGCCGACGGCAACAAGGCCTACCTGCAGTTGGCCGGCCGCAGCATGGTGGCGTGGTCGGTGGCCGCCGTGGCTGCCAGCCCCGAGGTCGCCCGCACCATCCTGGTGTTCCGGCGGGGTGAACGCGACCAGGTGGCGGCGCTCATGGCCGACGAACTCCCCGACACCCCAGTCGAATTCGTCGAGGGCGGCGACACCCGGCACGGCTCCGAACACAACGTGCTGAGCTACCTCGCGGCGGACATCGATGCCGGCGCCGTCGACGTGGTGCTGATCCACGACGCCGCCCGCCCGCTGGCCGGTGCCGAGCTGATGGACACCGCCGTCGCCACGGCACGGGAGCGGGGCGGGGCCATTCCGGTGTTGCCGGCCGGTGACGTGTTGCGCCTGACCGGGGACGGCCTCGGCGCCATCGAGCAGTCGCTCGTCCGGGTGCAGACGCCGCAGGCCTTCCGCGCCGCGCCGCTGTGGCAGGCGTATCAGGACGCGGCCGCCGCCGGTTTCGAGGGCACCGACACCTCGTCGTGCGTGGAGCGCTTCACCGACCTCGAGGTCCACGCGATCGCCGGATCGGCCCAGAACTTCAAGGTGACCTTCGCACACGATGTGCAGGTCGCCGAGCGCCTGCTCAGCCGGCGCTGACGATCGCATCAAGCAGTTCCCGATCGTGCGTTAGGTCGGCGACGAAGCCGTTGGGATCGCCGTCGACCGTGCCGACCTTCAGGCCGGCGGCCGTCAGCGCCGCGAGGTCATCGGGATCTGCGCCCAGAGCCAGCGCCGCCGCCGAGAAGGCCCGCGGGTACTGCGCGGTGACGAGCTCCGAACGGTCCACGTTGCCCAGCACGATGCCCTCTGCGGCAACGCTTTTCACACTGTCGGTCATCGGCAGGACCGGCAGGACGACGTCGTGTTCGGTCAGCCCCGCCGCCACGCGTGCCGCGAGATCGGCGGGAGCGAGCGGGTAACGGACATCGTGCATCAGGATCGCATCCGCCTCGGCCAGAGGCACGGGTCCGGTACGCACGGGCACCTCACCGAGGCCATGAGCCGCAAGGCATTCCGTTGCTGCGGCGACCAATCCTTCGGCGGCCACCACCGTTACCGGCGCCACGTCACGCACTGCACACACGGCCCGCACCAGTGCCGGTGCACCGGCGATCGGCGCGGTGAAGTCGGCCGGCGCCAGGGCCGCGGGCACGGTCACGATCGCCGAGAGAGTCACCGCGCCACCTTAGCGCCGTCAGCGCGCGACTCCTGGCCGCTCCGGGGAAGTCAGCCGCCGGGCGACGACATCCAGCAGGAAACCCAGCGCACCGATCACCACGATCACTGCCACGACCTGGTCGTAGGCCAGCTGGTCGCGGGCGTTGAGCACCTGGTAGCCCAGACCCGAACGCACGCCGAGCATTTCCGCCGGGACCAGCACCACCCAGGCGATGCCCAGCGCCACCCGCACGCCGGTCTGCAGCTGTCCCCGGATCGCCGGCAGCACCACGGCAGTGACCAGTTCCCACCGCGTGGCATGGAACGACCGCGCCACGTCCAGGAAGCCCGGGTCGACAGCGCGCACGCCGGCCACGGTGTTGATCAGCACGGGCCACACGGCCGCCACCGCGATCAGGAAGATCACGGGCTCGTTGCCGATGCCGAACACCGCCACGGCGATCGGGGCCCACGACAGTGGCGAGATCATCCGGACGAACTGGACGAGCGGCGCCGCCGCGCGCTCGGCCGTGCCGCTGAGTCCGAGCAGCAGGCCGGCGGGAATGCCGACGACGACCGCCACCGCCAGGCCGATCACCAAGCGCCACAGGCTGATCCCGATATCGGGCAGCAGCACGCCGCGGGAGAACAGGTCGACGACGGCGGGCGCGACGCGCTGTGGTGCGGCCTGCCGCAGCAGGGAATGCGGGGCGGACACGACGGTGGTCGTCAGCCACCAGAGGCCGATCGCGACGACGACGGCGCCGACCGGCGGGGCCCAACGGCGCACTGCCACCGGCGGATCGATCGCCGAGCGGGCGGGTGTGGTGGTGGTCATGACAGCTCCAATTGCTCGGTTCGGGTGTAATCGCCGCTGAGGCCGAAGGCGGCCGGACCGCCATGGGCCTGAATGGCATTACGGACGAAGGTGTCGTCGACCAGGTCGCTGTGCACGGTGGCGGGGTCCAGCCGCTCCAGGAATCGCCGGTCGCCGTCGATGACGGTGTCGCGCATGGCCGTAACGAGTTCATCGGTGAAGCTCGGGAACGGGAACGGCTGAAAGCCGAGCCGCTGGGGTTGCCACTCCGGGTGCCGCAGCGGGTAGGGCGCGGTGGGATACGTCATCGCGAGCGTGATCGCCGGTACCGGCTGGGGCAGGTACCGCCCGCCGCCGAGTTTCGCCGCGGCCGCCTTCCGATCGTTCGACAGCGCGAGTTGTGCCGTCACCACCGCGTCCGTGAGCTGTTGCACGGCCGCCGGTCGACTGGCGATGACGTCGTCTCGGGTCACCAGGGCGCAGCAGGCATGGTCGCGCCACACGTCGCCGAGGAAGGTGTGGATGCGCCCGATCTTCTTCGTCTGGGCCATCGCGTTGAACGGGTCGGCCACCACGTAGCCGCCGATGGTGCCGGTGGCCAGTGCCGGCACCATGTCCGATGGGCTCATCACGACGAGTTCCACGGTGCGGTCGGCCCGCGACGCCGAGCGGCGGATCACCGGTTGCAATCCGTTGGCCCGCAACAGCTTCTGCAGCACGATGTTGTGGATCGACCACCAGAACGGGATCGCCAGCTGCGAACCCGCAAGGTCCGGCAGCTCCCGGATGTGCGGTGCGACCGTCAGTGCCGAGCCGTTGGTGTGGTTCCATCCGAGTACCCGGACACCGCCACCGAGCGCGTAGCGCAGCTGCACCGCCATGGGCATCAGCAGGTGCACGACGTCGAGTTGACGGTTCAGGAATGCCTCGCCCAGCGCCGCCCAACTCCGGAACAGCACGGGCTTGCCCACACCGGCCGGATACAGACCGGCGGAGTGCGCCATCAACAGCGGTGCGGCGTCCGTGATCGGCAGATAGCCCACGCGCAGCGGCCCGCCGGCGGCCGAATCGGTCGTGGCACTGTGCGCCAGGTCGGCCAGGCCGAAGGCGCCACCGGCCGCCGCTGCCGCGGCGATCAGTGCGTGCCGCCGTGAGATCAGCAGCCGGCTCATGCCACCCACAGTTCGGAAACCCGGTAATGACTGAGGATTTCGTCACGCAGACCCGACTGGTCCGCCTCCCCCAGGTGCCATTGACGCTGAATCCGTCCGCCGTCGGCCAGCAGTACGACGCGCTGCGCCAGGCTCAGCGCTTCTTCGACGTCATGCGTTACCAGCAGCACCGTCACACCCAGTTCGGTGGTGAGCGTGGTCAGCCACTGCTGCAGGTCGGCACGTGTCGCGGGGTCCAGCGCGCTGAACGGTTCGTCCAGCAGGAGCAACTGGGGCCGGGTCGCCACGGCGCGCAGGATGGCCACCCGCTGGGCCTGACCGCCGGACAGCTGGTCGGGATAGCGCTCGGCCAGCCCGTCGACGCCGAAACGCCGCATCAGCTCTGCCGCATAGTCCGCGTCGAATCCCTTGCGCCGGTGTGCGAATCGCCGCGCGTAGGACACGTTGCCCTGCACCGTGAGCCACGGCAACAGCAGCGCGTCCTGGAAAACGACTCCGATGTGCGGACGCTCGCCGCCGGCGGGCCAGCTGACGGTTCCCGAGCTCAGCGATTCCAGCCCGGCCAGCACCCGCAGCAGGGTCGATTTCCCGCTGCCGCTACGCCCGAGCACCGCGACGAACTCCCCTGACTCGATGGCGAGATCGATGCCGTCGAGGACGACGCTGTCGCCAAATGTCTTGGTGCCCGCGGTTATCCGAACTGCTTCAGTTCCCACCTGAGTTGTCCTTCCGATGGTGATTGCACGGGCAGAAAGGCTGCTTCGCGGAACCGGCGGTTGGCGGCCGTCCCCGCGCGATAGCCCTGGCCACCGGCCAGCGCCGATTCCAGGCGGGTCGCCCCCACCGCGACTTTGGCGGCGTCCAGTCGTAGCCGGATCACGTCGGCCAGGTTGGCTTCCCCTGGCGCCGAGGCGAATTCGTAGAGCCGCCGGCGGTTGTCCTCGGCGTGCGCCACCAGGTCGGCGAGGTCGCCGTCGAATTGGGCGGCCAGTGCATCGGTCGCCCGGCCGGCCGCGGTCAGCGCCGCCCCGGTGACGCCGACGCAGAACGCGGTCTGCAGCAGCAGGAACGTCGGCTTGATCCCGCGGACGAACGCGGTGAGGTCGGCGCTGATGATGCGGTCCGCGTTCACCTCGACCTCTTCCAGGCGCAGCGACGTCGACCGGGTACTCCCCAGGGCCATCAGCGTGGGCGCCGGGTCGACCACCACGCCGACCGCGCGCACGTCGACGGCCACGACGTACAGGCGGCCCGTGACGGTCCGCGCCGGCAGGACGATCAACGCATCGTCAAAGACGTTGGACGCCCAGCGGATTGGTCCGTTGAGCCGCAGACCACGACGCGTCTCGCCGGCGAAGATCGGGAGCTGTCCGAGGCCCGCGACGTGCTTGAGACCGGCTGCCATGGCCGTCACACCCGGGCGGTGTGCGGTGAGCAACGCCTCCGACAGGTCCGGCCGGTCGGCGAGGTAGTGAATCGCCATCTGGTGTGCCCAGGCGGAGAACCCCGCGGCGAGGCTCACCGCCGACACCTGCTCGATCACCCGCACGGTGTCGGGCAGGTCCGGCAGCCCGAACAATCCGGCAGCGCCGAGGGCGCGCAGATCGTCACGGACGTCGGTGCGCCCGGCGTCCAGGTCACCGGCCCGGGCGTCCACCCCGGCCGTGACTTCCGCCAGTCTGGTCGCGACGTCGTCGGACACCAGAGTCGTCATTGCCCACCACTTTCCAGTCCGTACAACCGATCAATCGGTGTCTGCACCGCCACGCGCGCCCGCCGTACCGCGTCCTCGTCCGGCGCGTCGTAGAAACACAGGCACTTGTCCATGTCGACGCGCACGTAGGTGCGCAGGAAGCTGACCTCGGGCACCTCCGCGTATTTCGGCGCGTTGGCCTTCTTGCGGCTCAGGTAGCTCTCCATGTCCAGGTCGGCGGGCAGGTCCCACTCGACCAGGTACCCGGCCGTCGGACGGACGGCTTTCAGCTGGTCCAGTTCCGCACCGACCAGTCGCACTTCGTGCGGACCGGTCAGTTCGGTGGCACCGACCGACGACGCGGCGATCGGCAGCGGACCGCCGGCGAGCTCCGCCACCACGAACAGCCGGTGCTGAGCGGTGACCTGTGCCTCGATGAGTTCGCCGCCGGCCCGGTGCACTTCGGCGTCGAGCGTCTTGATGGCCTGGTCGACCTCGGCCCGGCCGGGCAGTCCTGCGATTTCGTAGAGGTACAGCGTCACGGTGTGTTCCTGTTCGTCGGGCGTCGATGACATCACGACGCTCGCATGAACAGACCGGTCTGTCTATCGACTGTTCTCCGCTATGGTGCAGACATGAGCGCGACCCGCACCCGCCGCCCGGACCGGCCGGCGCCCCGCACCGACACCGCCGGGCCGGCCCAGCGGCTGCTCGACACCGCGTCTAATCTCTTTGCCGCACAAGGAATTCGCGCCGTCGGCATCGACACGATCCTGCGTGAGGCGGGGGTCGCCAAGGCCAGCCTCTACAGCTCGTACGGGTCGAAGGACGCGTTGGTGATCGCGTACCTGAACCGATTGGATCAGGCTGATCGCAACCGCTGGGAATCGAAGACTTCCGGCATCGCCGACCCCGTGGAAAAGCTGCTGGCGTTCTTCGACCTCGCGGCCGCCGCGGCACGCAAGCGCCAGTTCCGGGGCTGTCTCTACGCCAACGCGGCCACCGAATTCCCCGGCGACACCCTGGAACCGGTACGGGCACACCGGTTGTGGATGCACGGGCTGCTGATCGAGCTGCTACGGGACGCCGAGGTGACCGACGCCGCGGCGGTCGCCCAGCGCATCCAGCTGATCTACGACGGCGCCCTCACCGCGTCGAAACTCGAGCGGTCGGCGGCGCCCATCGTGCTGGCCCGTCAGATGGCCGCGGAGCTCATCACGAGCTACTTACCTGCAGCCGCCGGCTGAATCCCGATGGCCGCCAGTCGCCGCTCGGAGGCCTCGTGGCGGACGCGCTTGGGCCACCAGAACCACTTGCCCAGCAGCGCCGCGATGGCCGGTGTCATGAACGACCGGACGATCAGGGTGTCGAACAGCAGACCCAGCGCGATGGTGGTACCGACCTGTGCCATGACCTTCAGGTCGCTGAAGGCGAAGGACGCCATGGTGGCCGCGAACACCAGACCCGCTGAGGTGACCACCGATCCGGTGCCCGCCATCGAGCGGATGATGCCGGTCTTCAGGCCGCCCGGTAGTTCTTCCTTGAACCGCGACACCAGCAGCAGGTTGTAGTCGGAACCCACGGCGAGCAGCAGGATTACCGACATCGGGAGCACCATCCAGTGCAGCTCGAGGCCGAGCAGGTGCTGCCACAACAGAACTGACATACCGAATGACGCGCCCAGCGACAGCAGCACGGTACCGACGATGACGGCGGCCGCGACCATGCTTCGGGTGATGAGCAGCATGATGATGAAAATCAGTGACACCGCGGCGATTCCGGCGATCATCAGGTCGTACTGCGCGCCGTCGTGCATGTCCTTGTACGTCGCCGCGGTGCCGGTCATGTAGATCTTGGAGCCCTCCAGCGGAGTGCCCTTGATGGCTTCCTTGGCGGCCTGCTTGATCGGGTCGACGTGGGCGATGCCCTCGGGCGTCGCCGGGTCGCCTTCGTGCTGGATGATGAAGCGGACCGACTTGCCGTCCGGCGAGATGAAGTTCTTCATGCCGCGCTTGAAGTCCTTGTTGTCGAAAGCTTCCGGTGGCAGGTAGAAGGAATCGTCGTTCAGCGAGTTGTCGAACGCCTCGCCCATCGCCGCCGCGTTGTCCGACGACGCCGCACGCTGATCCACTTGACCCTTCTGGGTCTGGTACATGGACAGCATGTACTGCTTCATGTCCTTCATGACCTCGATCTGAGGCGGCATCACCGTGACCATCTCGGCCGTCAGCTTGTCCATTTTCATCAGATCCGGGACCAGCGTCTGGATGTCGTCGGTCATGACGTCGATGCCGTCGAGGGTGTCGAACAACGCCCGCGTGGACCAGCACATCGGGATGTCGTAGCAGTGCGGTTCCCAGTAGAGGTAATTGCGGATGGGCCGCAGGAAGTCATCGAAATCGGAGATGTGGTCCCGCAGGTCGGCGACGTCGAGCGCCATGTTGGCGGTCTTCATCGACATGTCGTGCGTCGTGGCGGCCATCTGCGTGGTGATGGACTGCATCTTGGTCATCGTGTCGATGCTGACCTGCATGTCGTTGGCCTGCTGCAGCATGTTGGCCATCGAGTCCAGCTGGTACTTCTCCGTCATCTTCGACGTGACGGCCTGCATGCCCATGATGAACGGAATCGTCGTGTGCTTGATGGGTTTTCCGTCGGGCCGGGTGATCGTCTGCACCCGCGCAACACCCGGGGTGTGCACGATGGCCCGGGCGATCTTGTTGATCACCAGGAAGTCGGCCGAGTTCCGAAGGTCGTGGTCGCTCTGCACCATCAGCAGCTCGGGGTTCATCCGCGATGCGCTGAAATGCCGTTCGGCAGCGGCGTATCCGACGTTGGCGGTCAGCTCGGCCGGCACATAGCGGCGGGCGTCGTAATTCGTCTTGTAGCCGGGCAGCGTCACCAGTCCGACGAGGGCGAGCGCGAGTGTGGCGACGAGCACCGGTCCCGGCCAACGCACCACCAGCACGCCGACGCGACGCCACCCGCGGGACTGGATGGCGCGCTTGGGCTCGAAGCGCCCGAATCGGCTGCCGATCTTGATGACGGCCGGCCCGAGCGTCAGCGCCGCGATGACCGCGACGAGGGTGCCGATCGCACACGGCACGCCCATGGTCTGGAAGTACGGCAGCCGGGTGAAGCTCAGGCAGAGCATGGCGCCGGCGATCGTCAAACCCGATCCCAGCACGACGTGCGCCGTCCCGCGGAACATCGTGTCGTAGGCCAGCACGCGGTCTTCTCCGTCGCCGCGCGCTTCCTGATAGCGCCCGATGGCGAAGATGGCGTAGTCGGTGCCCGCCGCGATGACCATCAGGGTCAGCAGGTTCACCGCGAACGTCGAGAGCCCGATGACGTTGGTGTCGGCCAGAAACGCGACGACGCCGCGGGCGGCGCCGAGTTCGAGGAACACCATCAGCAGGGTCAGGATCATCGTCATGATCGACCGGTAGACGAACAGCAGCATCACGGCGATCACCACCAGGGTGATGATCGTGACCTTGGTGACGCTCTTGTCGCCGGCGTGGTGCTGATCTGACACCAGCGGGGCGCCACCCGTGACGTATACGTGGAGGCCGGCCGGCGGCTTGGAGTCGGCGACGATCTGCCGGACCGAGGCGACCGAGTCGTTGGCCTTGGTCTCCCCCTGGTTGCCGCGGAGGTAGACCTGGACGTACGCGGCCTTGCCGTCGGCGCTCTGTGAGCCCACGGCCGTGAGCGGGTCACTCCAGAAGTCCGCGACATGCTCGACGTGCGCGGTGTTGGCCGTCAGCTTGGCGACGAGACCGTCGTAGTAGTGGTGTGCCTCGGCGCCGAGCGGTTGGTCGCTCTCGAGAACGATCATCGCGTTGCTGTCGGAGTCGAACTCCTGGAAGTTCGCACCGATCTGCTTCATCGAGACCATCGCCGGGCCGTCCTTGGCGCTCAGCCCGACGGTGTGCGCCTCACCGACCTTCTCCAGCGGCGGGACCAGCGTGTTCGTGGCGACGTTGACGGCAAACCAGCCGATCACGATGGGCACCGCGAGGACCCAGATCAGGTGACCGATCTTGGATCGCTCGGTGTTGGTGGCACTCACTCGGGGCACCCTTCCATCAGGCCCGGTAGGTCCATGGAGATGGAGCTCGGCGGCGTTACACATTCACTGTCGCGCGAAATATACCTAGCCCACCAAACTTTTAGCCATACCAACCGCACAAAAAGCCCTCTACCTCCCGCGAAATGGGATGAATCGGCATCTTTTCGCCGGCTTCGGACCGTAGCGTTGACGCTGTGGAAAATTCCCCGGCCGACACCTTCGGCAAGCGCTACGGCGAAGTTCTGCTGGTCTCCCAGACGCCGACGGGGCCGCAGGTTGCGGTGTTCAACACCTTCCCGCTGAACGACTGCCCACCCGACGCCTGGTCCGCGCTCAACCCGCAGGCCCTCGCCGCGGAGAACGACGTGGCGGCCGCTTTGCTCAACGGGCCGCGCTACTGGCTGATGAGCGAGATCGTGAAAACCCGCGAGGACGTCGGAGAGGTGAAGACGTTCGGCGGCATCGACATGCGGCAGCAGGCGACGGTCGAATTGTCGTCGATGAACCCGGCGCCCTACAGCGTGAACAAGGTCAGCCGCCGCACGGTGTTCGTGTTCGGCGCCGGGCGGCCGGTCTTCGAGCTACTCGACCCACAGGGGCAGCGGTGGGTCATGCAGTCGTGGAGCCAGACGGTCGACCCGGCACTGTCGCTGGCGGACCTGCCGGGGCTCGGCGCGCGGCTGCAGCTGCCGGACGACTGGAACTACCGGACGTCGACGCTGACCAGCCCACTGCGCATCGACACCACGACTGAGGCCGCGCACGTCACACAGGACAACCTCGCCAACACCTATTCGTTGGCGAGCGCATAATCCTCGCGGCCGTTCCCAAACCCGTCCCTGTGCGTTAAACAGAGACGGGTGCGTTTCTGCCGCGTGGCTGAACTGAAGGAGGCCGGATGGCTTGGGATTTCGAAACCGATCCGGAGTTCCAGGAACTCCTCGACTGGGCCGACGCCTTCGTGTGCGACGAAGTCGAGCCGCTCGACCTCATCTGGCCGCACCTGCAGTACACCGCGCTCGACGAGACCCGGCGCCGGGTCGTCGACCCACTCAAAGAGCAGGTGCGCCGAAAAGGCTTGTGGGCCACACACCTTGGCCCTGAACTCGGCGGGCAGGGCTACGGGCAGCTGAAGCTGGCGCTGCTCAACGAGATTCTGGGCCGGTCGCAGTGGGCGCCCATCATCTTCGGCTGTCAGGCGCCCGACACCGGCAACGCCGAGATCATCGCGCACTACGGCACCCCGGAGCAGAAGGAGCAGTACCTACGGCCGTTGCTGAACGGCGAGGTCTTCTCCTGCTACTCGATGACGGAGCCGCAAGGCGGCGCCGACCCCACCCAGTTCACGACCTCCGCGGTCCGCGACGGCGACGACTGGGTCATCAACGGGTACAAGTTCTTCTCGTCCAACGCCTCGACGTCCACGTTCCTGATCGTCATGGTGGTGACCAACCCCGACGTCAGTCCCTACCAGGGCATGTCGATGTTCCTCGTGCCGACCGACACGCCAGGCGTCCACATCATCCGCAACTCGGCCATCTACGGGGAATCCGACGGCCACGGCTCGCACGCCCTGATCCACTACGACAATGTGCGCGTACCGAATTCGGCCGTCCTCGGCGGCGAGGGCCAGGCCTTCGTCATCGCGCAGACCCGCCTGGGTGGCGGACGGATCCACCACGCGATGCGCACCATCGGGCTGGCGCAAAAGGCCCTCGACATGATGTGTGAGCGCGCGCTGTCGCGGCACACCGCCGGCAGCCTGCTGGCCGACAAGCAGGCCGTGCAGGGCTACATCGCCGACTCGTGGGCGCAGCTGCAACAGTTCCGGCTGTTCGTGCTGCACACGGCGTGGAAGATCGACAAGTACAACGACTACAAGAAGGTGCGCAAGGACATCGCCGCCGTCAAGGTCGTGATGCCGACGGTGCTGCACGACATCGCCTGGCGCGCAATGCAAATCCACGGCGCGCTCGGGGTCACCAACGAGGTGCCGTTCCTCGGTATGGTCGCCGGCGCCGCCGTTATGGGGCTCGCCGACGGACCGACCGAGGTCCACAAGGTCACCGTCGCGAAGCAGGTGCTGCGGGACTACACCGGCACCGACGAGCTGTGGCCGACGGAATGGCTGCCGGGCAAACGCGAAGCGGCACAGGCGAAGTACGCGCAGTACCTGGAGCTGGAAGTCGGAAATCTCTAGCCGGCCGGCCGCCGCGGTCGTGCTCGCCGAGCTGTTCACCGACACACTGACTGCTGCCTGACCGCATCGCTTCGGCGTGTCGAGCTCTCCTGCAGCACTTGCGATCCAGAGCCGTCATCTTCGGCTGACATTGTCATCATGCGTAGACGATGTCAGCACATGATGACGACCCCAGCCCGAAGTACATGCACAGCCAGGTCCGCTGGCGCGAGGCGACGACCTACCGCGCCAATAGCCGAGTGACGCCCCGCATCACCACGCGGCTCGCGGCGTGCTGTGCCTGCGCAACCAACGACGGAGCCGCCGGCGCCGGGGCACTGCCCAGCCGCGGGAACAGTGCCAGCGCGTTGGTGCGGCCGATCGCGCGCCGCCCGGCGTCGTCCAATCCCCCGTACGACTCCAGGCCCGCCGCGTACAGCTGGCTGACCTCGACCGGCGCGAACGGGAAGTCCGATCCGAACGTCACGTGACCAGGCTTGGCGAACGCCAGCAGCGACGGCAGCGCGGCCGCCGTGGACGACAGCGCGGTATCGAAGTAGAAGCTCGCGAAGTCGTCGAGGTGATCGGCCGGGCTGCCGCCGACATCACTCGTGATGCCCATGGCCAAGCGGTAGGACGCATACGGGACAAAGCCGCCGGCATGGCTCAGGATGAACCGGATGTTCGGGTAGCGGCGGCGAATGCCGTTGCGCACGAGCAGGTACGCCGCTCGACTGGTGTCGAGCAGGAAGTCGGCGGCGAACGGCAGCACGCCGTCGATCGTGGGGCCGGGCAGCTCGGCGGGGTGGATGAAGACGACGGCCGAACGCTTGTCGAGCTCCGCGAACAACGCGTCCTGGCCCTGCGCGCCGACGTAGGTCCCCACACTGTTGGCGAGCAGGAACACTCCGTCGGCATGCAATTCGTCGAGTGCGCGCACGGCTTCGGCGACGGAGGCATCCAGGTGTGGCATCGGCAAGGTGGCGAAGAACCCGAACCGATCCGGCTGGGCGGCAACGAGTTCGGCGCTGTAGTCGTTCACATCGCGGGCCAATGCGGCCGCGTCCGCCGCGGCCGGCAGCATCGTGGTGCCCGGTGCGGACACGGACAGGATGGCGGTCGCGACACCGAGCTTGGCCATCGTGTCCAAGGACGCTTCCGGGGACCAGTCCGGCATCGCCCGGCCGCCGGCGTCGGCGATGCCCGCCTGGTCCAACGCCTTTCGGTAGTCGGGCGGCACCATGTGGTGGTGGGTATCAATACGGTTCATGATGTTTCCTCCTCCGGCGATTCGTGCACGATATTCCGCGCTCACCGCGGAAAATCGTGCACAAATCCCGGGACTAGTCGGGGATCCCCACCCCGGCGAGCGCCGGGACGGTGTCTTCGCGGTGCAGCAATGACCTGACTGCGGTCGAGAACTGCCCGAGCTTGTCGACGCTGGCCTGCATCTCGTGGCCCCAGATGCTGATGCCCTGGTGCGTCATCGGCTTCCACGTCGATTCGTCGACGATCAGCGGGTTCCAACCGACCTCCCATTCGAAACCCGATGGCGTGACGGCATAGAACGACAGCTCGCGGTCGTTGGTGTGCTGACCGATGCCCAGGGCCATGTCGAATCCCAGGGCCCGCACGCGCTGGTAGCTGTCCGTCAGATCGTCGAGCTCGCCGACCTGAATGTTGAGGTGTTGCACACGGGTCCGAATCGGGTTGACCGGCAGCCGATTCACCGCCGCGATGGCCACGGAGTGGTGACGCCGGTTGACCCGGAGGAACCGGATCTTCACCTTCACCCCGCTCATCGTCTCGTCGATGAAGTCACTGAGCCGCGCGTCGAGCAGCGCGTTGTAGTAGCCGCGCACCTGATGCGGCCTGGTGCTGGTGACGGCCACGTGGCCCAGTCCGAATTCATCGGTGACGAAACCTTTTCCGGCGACGGACAGGTGGCCGCCGATGTGCGCCCGCGTGTACAGCTCCTGCGCCAGCCCGTTGGGTCCGGGTATCCGCACCAGCCTTTCGACGCCACGCAGCGCGGCTTCCTCGTCGCTCCCGACAGTGACCGGCACACCGCAGCGGTGCACGCGGCGAAGGATCTCGTCGAAGGTCTCGTGATCGTCGACCTGCCAGCCCAATGTGGTGACGTCCTCGGCCGGTCCGCGTCGCAGCAGGAACCGGCATTGTTGTTCGTCGAGCCGGAAGCGGGTGGCGTCCGAGTCGAGGTCATCGAGATGCATGCCGATCGCGTCGCGGCCGAACCGCCGCCAGTCGGCGAACCGCTCCGTCTCGACCACCAGGTAGCCGAGCGAGACATGACCGAACACACTCATGGCCGGAACACCGTGTTGTCCGAGAGGAATTCGTCGACGATCTGATTGAACAGGTCCGCACGCTCCCACTGCATCCAGTGCCCGGTGCGGCTGGTCATCACCAGTTCGGCGTTGGGCATGATGTTCTGCAGCAGCGGTCCGCCCGAGGGCTTGTTCACCTTGTCGTCGCGGCCCCACAGGATCAGCGTCGGTGTCTGCAGCGATGCCAGCCGCGAGTCGCGGGTCAGGTCCATGCGCCACAGCGTCCGTAGGGCGAACGGTCCGGACGGCCGGCTCAGCGGCGGGTCGGCCACCACCTCCGGGTCGATCGATGCGGCGTAGCGCAGATCGATCAGTTCGGCGGGTACCGAATCACCTTCGTAAACCAGGTAATTACGGATGAACTCGGCCAGCTTCTCGCGGCTGGGACCGGTGCCGCCGTAATACGCCAGCAGGCTGTTCAAGCCGGCGGTCGGCAGGCCGCGGGTGGTGCCGATGCCACCGGGACCCATCAGCACCAGCTTGCCGACGCGGCCCGGGGTGTCCAGCGCCAAGCGCAGTGCCGCGGCGCCGCCGTAGGAGTTGCCGATCAGATGTGCTGTGCTGATGCTCAATTCGTCGAGCAGCCCCCGCATCGCGTCGGCCAGCGAGCCGAAGGGATCAGACTTGTCGATGCGCTTCGATGAGCGCCCGTAGCCGGGCATGTCAGGGACGAGGACGCGGTAGCGCTCGGCGAGCGCGTCGATGTTGCGAGAGTAGTTGCTGACGCCGGAGGCGCCGGGGCCGCCGCCGTGCAGCAGCATCACCGCGGGGCCGGAACCGGCTTCGGCGACAAAGATCTTCCGGTTGCCGACGGTGACGGTGTGTTCGGTGCGGGTGGTGGTCATGCGGGCGCTCCTGTCAGGGTGGTGAGGTTCAGTCCGGCCGGCGGCCCCGGGAGCCACCCGCCGGATGAGGTTGCGGCGTAGACGAATCCGTCGGGTCGCAGCACGACGGATTCGGCTTTGTGGTCGGCCAGCCACCGCACGAGGCTCGGTTCGGTTGTCTGCAGAGTCGCGGCCCCTGCCGCGGCCCAGGCGGTCGCCCCGGCCGGCACGGCCCCGGTGTGCAGCAGCGTCCAGCGGCCGCTCAGCAGATCGTCGAGCGGCACACCGTCAACGGTCGGCTGCGGAATCTGCCGGCCCACCGCCGGGTGCCCGGCCACGAAGAAGCCGTCGTCGTAGTGAGCGTCGGGAATCCACCAGAATTTCTGCCCCACGGCGTTGGCGCCGGGAATCCCGGTCAGCGCCCGCACGACGTGGTTGCGGATGGCGGCCAGCCAGGGCCTCCGCTCGGTGATGATGCGGCCGACCAGAACCGCGCGTCGGGTGACCTCGGTGACGTGCGGCTTGCGTTCTGCGGCATAGGAATCCAGCAGTGCATCGGGTGCCTGGCCCCGTAGGACCGCAGCGAGCTTCCAGCACAGGTTGGCGGCGTCGCGCACGCCCGCGGACATCCCCTGGCCGATCCACGGCGGCATGGCGTGCGCGGCGTCGCCGGCCAGGAACACGCGGCCCACGCGCCAACGGTCCGCTACCCGCACGTGGTGGCTGTAGACGACCGCACGCAGGATCTCGACGTTGTCGGGCGTGATGCCCTGCTCGCCCAGCACCTTCCATACGGCCTCGTCGCTGGTGAGGTACTTCTCGTCCTCCCCCGCCCTGGCGGGGTACTCCCACCGGTGATGCCCCAGCGGGGTCGGACAGTCGACGGTCGGCCGCGCGGGATTGCAGTGAAACCGCAAGCGGTCGTGGGCATCCCATTCCTTGATCACCTTGGTGTCGATGACGACCCAGCGCTCGCCGTAGGTGCGTCCGCTGTACCCGATGCCGAGCACGCCGCGCGTCGCCGACGAGCCACCGTCCGAGGCGATGACGTAG
The DNA here is from genome assembly GCF_055384815.1 of Mycobacterium toneyamaense. Taxonomy (NCBI): domain Bacteria; kingdom Bacillati; phylum Actinomycetota; class Actinomycetes; order Mycobacteriales; family Mycobacteriaceae; genus Mycobacterium; species Mycobacterium toneyamaense. The sequence goes on along the minus strand of NZ_AP040333.1, from coordinate 1,605,732 downwards.
CGGGCGGTCACCCGCTTGAACGTGTCGGTACGCAGGTCGGCCAGCAGCAGTTCGACATCGTCGGTCCGGTTGGCCACCCGCAGGCATTCGTGTTCCAGGAGGACCTCGACGTTGGCGAACCGCGCCACGCCTTCGCGGAGGACCGAGTCGACTGCCGGCTGGTACAGGAACTGCTGCGACGGATGGCCGCACCCGCGGCCGTAGATGACTGTTTCGATGAACGGGCGGCCGTCGGCGTCGACAAAGGCAACGGGGCGGCCCGGCAGCATGTCGCGCTGAAGTCGTTCCGCCAGCCCGACCGACTGCCAGACCCGCAGCACCTCTTCGTCGGTGGAGATCGCCCGCGCCCGGCTGTAGATGTCCGGGTCACGCTCGATCACCAGGACCTTCAAGCCGAGCTGCCCCAGCAGGTTGGCGGCGGTGGCGCCGGTGGGGCCATACCCGATGACGGCGACGTCGTAGGTGTCTTCACTGCTCATTGGGGCCTCCGGGACTTGTTCTGTAGTGATCGCTACGGTAATGTAGTGATCGCTACAGAGTCAAGAGTCGGGAGCGAAGATGACCGAAGCACCCAAGGCCCGTCGCAAACGGGCCGACGGCGAGCAGTCCCGTGAGCGAATCCTGGACGCCGCCAACGAGATTGCCTCTGAACGCGGTTACGAGGGCACCAGCATCGGGCTCGTCAGCAAGAAGTGCGGACTCCCCGCCAGTTCCATCTACTGGCACTTCAAAGACAAGGACGACCTGCTGGCGGCGGTCATCGACCGCAGCTTCGAGACCTGGCTGCGCGTCTGGGAACTCCCCGCCGACGGCGAGCCGCGCGAACGCGTCATCGGCCTCGCCAGGCAGCTCGCGAAAGGCCTGCTCGACCATCCGGACTTCCTGCGCCTCGGGCTGATGCTCGCACTGGAGCGCCGGCCGGTGGAACCGCGCGCCCGTGCACAATTCCTTCAGGCACGAATGCACGCCGCCACATCGCTCACGGAAGCACTCAGCGAGCTGGCTCCCGGCCTCACCGACGCTCAGGTCCGGCTGTTGGTGAACTACTCCATCGCGGGTGCCGACGGTCTGTTCATCGTCCGGGAACTGGGCGGCGACTCGGTGGACCTGCTCGAGTTGTTCGAGATGCATGCCAACGCCATCTACGACACGGCGATCCGGATGCTCGCGGAGAACGCGCAATGACCGCGAGCGCCGGGGTTACCGCGCCGATCGTCGCTGCCGTCGCAAGATCGGCAAACGTGGCCTACGCCGAGGTCGTGTCATCGATTCCGGCAGGCTCCGCCGGCCCCGATATCCGGGCCGGCGTCGACGATCTCATCGAAACCACCTGTGCCGCAGTCCAGATCGCGGGCGCCCGGCATGCGAAGGCCATTTCACTGCTCAGCCCCGCCGCGTCGGCGCGGAACACCGTCTACTGCCTGGTCGACGGCGGCGCCGACCACGGCGCCATCGAACGGGACATCCACAGCGCGGTGGCCCGGATCAGCGCTGAGGTAGCCGGCTTCCGGCTCAAACAGGCCGTGCAATTCGAGAGCATCGGCCCGATCCACATCCCGGAAATCGGCAGCTTCACGGGCACCAAGGTGACCGCGCTGGTCGAGGTCGCCAATGAGAATGCCGGAGCACCAACATGATCTACGTCAGCGACGTCACCCTGCGCGACGGCATGCACGCCGTCCGTCACCAATACACCATCGCGCAGGCAGTAGCGATCGCGACTGCCCTCGACGCCGCGGGTGTCGCCTCCATCGAGGTCGCGCACGGCGACGGGCTGGGTGGATCCAGTTGTGTGTACGGCTTCGGCGCGCACACCGACCTGGAGTGGATATCCGCCGTCGCGGCCGCGGTGTCCCGCGCGCGCATCGCGACGTTGATCCTGCCCGGGATCGGTACCGTGCGCCGGCTGCGCGAGGCGTACCGCGCCGGCGTCACCGTCGTCCGTGTCGGTACCCATTGCACCGAGGCCGAGCTCTCCGCACGCCATCTCGCCGCCGCACGCGAGCTGGGAATGGACCCCGTCGGCTTTCTGATGATGAGCCACATGACCGACCCGCAGTCGCTCGCGGATCAAGCCAAACTCATGGAAGGCTACGGAGCCACCTGCGTCTACGTCGTCGACTCCGGTGGCGCGATGACCATGCGCGACATCGCCGACCGGGTTGACGCACTGCGCCACACCCTCGACGTCGCAACAGAGATCGGCATCCACGCCCACCACAATCTGTCACTGGGAGTGGCCAATTCGATCGCCGCTGTAGAACACGGCGCCAACCGCGTCGACGCGTCGTTGACCGGGATGGGGGCCGGCGCCGGCAACGCACCGCTGGAAGTCTTCATCGCCGCGGCCACCAAGCTGGGCTGGCAGCACGGGTGCGATCTGCATGCGCTGCAGGACGCCGCTGACGACCTGGTGCGACCGCTGCAGGAGCGGCCGGTCCGCGTCGATCGCGAAACCCTGACGCTCGGCTACGCGGGCGTGTACTCGAGTTTCCTGAGGCACGCCGAGATCACTGCTGCACGTTTCGATCTCGACGCCCGAACACTGTTGGAGGAAGCGGGCCGACGCGGACTCGTCGGTGGGCAAGAGGACATGCTGGTCGACATTGCGCTGGACCTCACGCGCGCCGAAAGCGCCTAGGCGACCAGCTCCACCAGCGTCGCGTTGGCGGTGCCGCCACCCTCGCACATGGTCTGCAGTCCGTACCGAATTCCGTTGTCGCGCATGTGATTGATCATCCGGGTCATCAGCACCGCGCCGGACGCCCCGAGCGGATGGCCCAGCGCGATCGCGCCGCCCAGTGGGTTGAGCGCCGCCTCGTCGGCGCCGGTATCGGCGAGCCAGGCCAGCGGCACCGGGGCGAACGCCTCGTTCACCTCGAAGACGCCGATGTCGCCGATCCGCACGCCGGTCTTGCGCAGCACCTTCTCGGTGGCCGGGATCGGACCCGTCAGCATCAGCACCGGGTCGGCACCGGTGACCGCGCCGCCGACATACCGCACCAGCGGGGTGAGGCCGAGCTGCAGCGCGTTCTCGAGCGTCATCACCAAAAGTGCTGCCGCGCCGTCGGAAATCTGGGAGGAGTTGCCGGCGTGGATGACGCCGTCCTCCTGGAACGCCGGCTTGAGGCCGCCCAGCTTCTCGACCGTCGTCCCGCGGCGGATGCCCTCGTCCTCGTGCACCACCCCACCGTCCTCGGTGAACACCGGCACGATCTGGGTGACGAACGCGCCCGAATCCTGTGCGGCCGCGGCGAGTTCGTGCGACCGTGCCGAGTACTCGTCCAGCCGAGCTCGCGACAGGCCCCACTTGCTCGCGATCATCTCGGCCGAGATGCCCTGATTGAATCCGAAACCGTCATACCGGGCAAGCGCTTTCGGCCCGTACGGCTGCCCGGTCTGACGGGCCGCACCGAGCGGCACCCGGCTCATCACCTCGACGCCGCCGGCCACCACGATGTCCTGCTGGCCCGACATCACGGCCTGCACGGCGAAATCCAATGCCTGCTGCGATGATCCGCAGGCCCGGTTGACTGTGGTGCCCGGGATCGACTCGGGCCAGCCGGCGGCGAGCACCGACCAGCGGGCGATATTGCTGGACTGGTCGCCGACCTGCGAGACGCAGCCCCACACCACATCGTCGACCAACTCGGGAGCGACCCCGGACCGTTCCATCAGTTCGTTCAGGACCACGGCGGACAGGTCGGCGGCATGCTGGCCGGCCAGTCCCCCGTTGCGCTTGCCGACGGCGGTTCGCACGGCCTCGACAATGACGACTTCACGCATGGTCGCTCCCTGATCCGTAGACCTCGCCGATGGCACCGGCGGCCCGCAGGCCGGCGATATCTTCAGCGCGGTAACCCAATTCGCCGAGTATCACATCTGTGTGCTCGCCCAGTCCCGGGATTGCCCCCATGTTCAGTTCGAGGCCGCTGATCACCGGCGGCGGCAACAGCGCCTCGATCGGGCCGTTCGGGGTGCCGACCTGACGCCACCGGTCGCGCGACTTGAGGTGCGGATGCGCGATCACTTCGCTCGGCAGGTTGTACCGAGAATTGCCGATACCGGCGGCGTCCGCGATCCGCTGGATATCCGCGAGATCGCGCTCGGCGCACCAGGACCCGATCGCCGCATGCAGCTCGTCGCGATGCGCGCAGCGGTCCGAATTGCTCGCGAATCGGGGGTCCTCGGCGAGGTCGGGCCGGTCGATGATCTCCCTGGCCAGGCGCTGCCATTCCCGGTCGTTGGTCGTGCCCAGTACCACCGTCTGGCCATCGCGGGTGGCGAAGGCGCCGTACGGCGCGACGGCCGGTGATGCCATCCCGAGCGGCTGCTGGTTCACGCCGGAATGCTGGGTATACGTCAGCGGGTAGCCCATGATGTCGGTCATCGTGTCGAACAGGCTGACCGCGACCGCCGGCGCCGCACCGACCGACACCCCGCGGGCCCGGCCCAACAGCAGCGCCATGATGGACAGCGCCGAGTACAGACCGGTGGAGATATCGGCGACGGGCGGGCCCGGCTTGGCCGGCATCCCCGGAAAGCCGGTGGCCGCGCACGACCCCGATTCCGCCTGCACCAGCAGGTCGTAGGCGCGCTTCTGGGACAGCGGGCCGCCCGGCCCGTAGCCGTCGATCTCGACGGGAATCACCTGCGGGTGCCGCTTGCCGAGCTCCTCCGGTGACAATCCCAGTCGCGCGGTGGCTCCCGGCGCCAGATTGGAGACGAAGGCGTCCGCCCGGTCCAGTAACTGGTGCAGCACCGCAATGCCCTTGTCGGACTTGAGGTTCAGGGTGATGGACTGCTTGCCTCGGTTGGCCCAGACGAAATGCGCCGCCTGGCCGAGCACCACGTCGTCGTAGTCGCGGGCGAAGTCACCGCCTCGGGGATTCTCGACTTTGATCACCCGGGCGCCGAAGTCGGCCAGCACACGCGTGCACATCGGCGCGGACACCGCCTGCTCCATCGCGACGACGGTGATCCCGGCCAGCGGCAGCGACTGCGCTTCGGTCACGTCCTCACATAACCATGTCGCCGCCGGCGGTCGGCCTGCGGGCCCATTCAGAGGCTGCAGCGGCTACCTCGGGTTCGGCGGATAGCCCGGATCGGGATAGCCGGACGGCGGGTAGCCCGGGTACCCCTGCGGCGGGTAGCCGGGATAACCCTGTTGCGGCGGCGCGGGATACGACGGTCCGCCGCTCTGCCCGCCCCGGCGGCGCAGCATCACGACAATGAACACCACGAGGCACGCCACCCCGAGCGCGACGAAGACGACGATGGGCCACGACCAGCCGCTGGGCGGCGCGCTCACCCAGATCCGGCTCGCTCCGGGACACCGCACGGTCACCGGCCCGCGGTCGAGCGGCAACTCGCCGACGGCCCGGTAGTACTTGCCCCTGGGGATCAGGAAAATCCGCTTGCCACCGAATCGCTTCTCGTCGTGCGCCCCGGTGAACGGCTCCAACGGCTCGGTCTGGCCGCGAGATGTCGTTGCCGTGCAACGAATGTTCGACTGCGATCGGTCGAGATACACGACGTGGACACGCTCGGTGGGCGTCACCACGTCGCCCGATCGGATCAGTTCGGCCGGGTCGTCCTTGGCACCAAGGAAGATCACGACCGCCAGCGCCAACATCCCGAACCCGAACAGCGTCCCGATCACTCTGCCGATCGGGCTCTTTCCCCCGCTACGCCCCATGGCCCGATTCTCACACGGACTCGCCCACCGATCGCACCGCATCGTCGCTCGTTGTGGTTCGGCGTTCGGCGATGGCGGCGAGCCGCAGCGTGCACTCCCGGTTGCGCGGCATGACCGCCGCCAGGGCCACCTTGTCCGGTATCCAACGCATCGGTAGTCCAACCGGCACCTCGGCCATCTCGATGAGGCAGCCGCCGGTCGGCGTATCGGACAACCGAAGGAAGATGCGCGCCCGGCCGAAGACGCCGGCACTGGCGAGCAACACCAGCTCCTCCAGTGGGCGGCAGTCCTCCACTTCAGTGACGTCGTTGACGAGGAACGGCCACACCCCGATCGAGTGCTGGATGCGGCTGCCGACGGCGGGCCAGTCGGCGTCGACGGCGCGCATCCGACTGTTGCCCACCACCCACTGGGAGTACGTCCAGCCGTCGGCGATGACGTTCCAGACCTCCTGGCGGGTCGCGGTGCTGTGCCGCCGCACGGCCAGGCCGCTGTCAAGCACGTTGTCAGCCATGCGATTTCCTTTCAGAGCCTGAAGACCCGTTTCGCTGTGCCGCCGACGAAGCCACTGTCGTTATGGCCCTACGAACGGACGGCGAAGTACGCGAGGAAGACGATCAGTGCCGTTGCCAGTAGAAGCCAGACGACCACGCCGACCTTGATGGTGTGCTCCGTCTCGTCGTCGGGTTGAGGCGATCCTTGGGGCGCGACACCCCATTCACCCGCCGCAGACGGGTTCGACGGGACGACGGCATTCGGGGTCCGGGCGTCGTCGGGTGCGGAAAATGGATCGTGGCTCATGGGGCGGATTTACCCGTGGGACCCCGTTGACAAACAGGAGTGCACGACCGGGCGCCGGACAGCGGCGTAGTCGCCCATGTCCGGCGCCCGGAACCAGTGTCGGGATTCCGCGTCAGACCCGACCCGCCCGCCGGTTCTGCTTCTCGGCGTCGGCAAGCACCTCGACCTGCTCAGCCTGCTCGCGCTTGGCTGCCGCGGCGGCGCGCTTGTCGCGGGCATCCTCAAGTGCGGCTTCGGCCGCAGCCGCCGCCTTCTCTTCGGCTTTGTTGATCCGTTGCAGCCGTTGCCGTTCAGCGGCTTCGACGGCTTCCTTCTTCCGATCGGCCTCGGCCCGGCTAGCCTTGGCGGCCTCGGCAATGCGCTTGTCGGCCGCTTCCGCCGCCTGCCGCTTACGCTGCTGCGCGCGCTCCCGGGCATCGGACACCGCGTCCTGCTTGGCGGCCACGGCTTCGTCGCGGTCGTCCGCGACCTCTGCCAGCGAGTCCTCCAGCTGAGCGCCCGCCTCTTTACGCCGTTGGGCAGCATCCATGCTCCGCACCACCGCTTCGGCACGGACCTCGCTTCGCCGGGCCAGGGCCGCACCCCGCCTGCGCAACGTGGAATCGCCGAGCACTCCGCCGACGGCAGCATCGAGCCCGCCAAGTGATCGCTCATAGATCAGCCGAGCGGGTGCTTCGGCGTCCAAGCGGGCGATCCATCGATCCTCGATGAACTGCAGCGGAAACCGGGCCAGGCGGTATTGCATTCGCAAAACCTGTAACGGCAATTCGGTGATGCTCACGATATCTCCTTGGTTGTCAAAGTCTTTCAGGGCAGGTTGGTTCGGTCGGTGAGGGTCTCGGCGCGTTCGCGAAGGCGACGGGCCTCGGCTTGCTCTTCGTCCGCTTCTTTCTGCGCGGCGCGATGTTCGGCGAGCGCGTCACCCGCCTCCCGGCCGGCTGCCGCGGTGTCGACCGTTTCCCGGATCTCCGCCTGCCGTTCCTCGCGCTGCTCCTCGACGCTCGCGCGAACCTGCTCTTCGGCAGCGCGATGACGCGCCGTCTGCGCTGTCTGCTGGACCTGGGACACCTGCTGCTCCCGTGCTGCCTGCTCTGCGGCCTCGGTACCGGACCGCACCACGCCTCGGGCACCGGCTGCCTGATGGTGCGCCGAAGACAACAGACCGGTGGCGGAGTCGGCCTCGGCGTCCGCGACGGCCTCGATGGCGTTGGCCTCTTTGCGGGCCCGCGCCTGGGCCTGCTCCAGTTGCCCTTCCGCGGTCAATGAATCGTTGCCGGTCACTGCGCCGGCGATCTCTTTTGTTTTGCCTTTGATCGAATCGATCAGGCCTTTACGTGCCTCATCAGCTTTCTCATGTTCGCCCATGACCTGTGCCATGCTCGTTTTGCGCGTTCTTCAAACACCGTTCCGGCGAGTCAGGGTCGCCCCTGGCGCGCGAACAGCGCGCTGAACAGGCACGGACCATCGATCGAGGCTCGCGATCGGGCACGTGTGATTTGAATCAACCCGGGCATTCCGGCGAGCGGCGGCGACGGCATCACCGGAGAGCGTTACTCGTGTCCCGGTCCCATGCCCGGTGCAGCCCGAGTGCCGCCGTCAGGCGCGCGATGAAGTCCTTGTCGACATCCTCGCCGAGCTCGACGCCCGGAGCCTTCAGCGGGAGCTTCGCCGCTTTGAGTACCGCGTCGCCATCACTCCACGCCGCGAGAACTTTGAAGTGCCGGAAGGTTTCCTGCAACAGAACGACCAGCCTGGCGTCGCGCAGCGGTTCTGTCCCCGCGGCGACGACGAGGGCGTCGACTTCGATCGAACGGACCGTGGCCAGAGTTCGGTCCACGGTCACCTGGCGACGGCCGGCCTTCAACACCCCACCGGTCGGGGCGATGACCAAGGCGGCCGCGCCTGCGGCGGTCGCGGCCTTCACGAGTTTGGCCACGCCCGCGAGGTCTGAACCCGCATCGGCGAGAACGCCGATCTTCCGGCCGACGATCGGTCCTGGTTCCGTTGTCACCTGCGCCAACGCCGGTGACAACGGAACATCTTCGGCGGGCCGGCCTTTCGGTGCCGGCAGCCCGAGCGCAGCCGCGACCTTTTCGCAGAGCGCGGAATCGACGTTGGCGAGCACCTGCAGTTCGCGTTCTTTGATGCCTTGTTCGTAGACCTTGCCCAATTCGAAAATGAAGGCGTCGGCGAGGTGTGACTGTTCCACCGCACTCAAACTGCGATAGAAGAGGGTCGCCTGGCTGAAGTGGTCGTCGAACGAGGCCGGCTGTGCGCGGACCGCTTCTCCCTCGATCCGTCGCGGAAAGTGGACGTAGGCACCATCTTTCGCTTCCGCTGGGCGAGGCTCGTCACCGTCGATGCTGTTCGGGCGATACGGCGCCAGGCCGGTGTGGATCGCCGTCTGATGCATCCCGTCGCGCAACATGTCGTTGACCGGGCAATGGGGCCGGTTGATGGGCAGCTGGGTGAAGTTCGGGCCACCCAGGCGCGTGAGCTGGGTGTCGACGTAGGAGAACAGGCGGGCCTGCAGCAGTGGGTCATTGGTGGGCTCGATGCCGGGCACCAGATTACCGACGTGAAAAGCGACCTGTTCGGTCTCAGCGAAGTAGTTCGTGGGGTTGCGGTTGAGCGTGAGCTTGCCGACCAGTTGGACCGGCGCCAGTTCTTCCGGCACGAGTTTGGTCGGATCCAGCAGGTCGATGCCCTCGAATGTGTCGGTGCCGTCATCGGGCAGAATCTGCAGTCCCAGTTCGTATTCGAAGAAGGCGCCCGCTTCGATCCCGTCGGCCAGATCGCGGCGGTGGAAGTCCGGGTCCACACCGGCGGCGATCTGCGCTTCCTCCCACACCAGGGAATGCACGCCGGCGGCCGGCTTCCAGTGAAACTTGGCCAGGCTGGTCTTGCCGGCCGCGTTCGTCAGCCGGAAGGTATGTACACCAAAACCTTCCATGGTTCGGAACGAGCGCGGAATGCCGCGATCGCTCATGTTCCAGAAGACGTGGTGGGTGGCCTCGGTGTGCAGGGAGACGAAGTCCCAGAACGTGTCGTGTGCCGACTGCGCTTGGGGGATTTCGCAATCCGGGTGCGGTTTGGCCGCGTGCACGACATCGGGAAACTTGATGCCATCTTGGATGAAGAAGACCGGGATGTTGTTGCCCACCAGATCGAATGTGCCTTCGTCGGTGTAGAACTTGACCGCAAAGCCGCGGGTATCACGCACCGTGTCGGCAGAACCGCGCGATCCCAGAACGGTGGAGAAGCGCACGAAGACATCGGTGGTCGTCCCCTTGCGTCCCAGGAACGCTGCTCTCGTGAACGACGAAGCGGTGCCGTACGACTCGAAGACCCCGTGCGCCGCAGCGCCGCGGGCATGCACCACGCGCTCGGGTATGCGCTCGTGGTCGAAGTGGGTGATCTTCTCGCGAAGATGGAAGTCCTCCAACAGCGACGGGCCGCGGGGACCTGCCTTCAAGGAATGGTCGGTGTCGGTCAGGCGCAGTCCCTGACTCGTCGTCAGGAACTGCCCCGACTGGGCGCGCGCCGGTTCGTCGCCCTGCGTTCCCGCAGGGCCGACACCGGCGGGGGCGGACTGGTCACGCTTGCGGCGAGGGGGCATGGGTGTCTCCTGACGGAACGAGAAACGCTACAACCAAGCGCACGGGACTGCCCCGAGCCTCAGAACCCCATACCCAAACCCGCTGCGATGCAAACGTCTTCGTTGCGCGTCGCCCTTACACCGGATTCTCGTGCGCCACAGCGCGGTAGCTGCGTGCCCCTGCTCGATCCACGGCCGCTCTGACAAGGCCGAAGACCAGGCCCTGAACACCCGCGGCCAACAACGCCTGGCTGCCCGAGCGGTTCAGATCCTTGGGGTCTGGAGGCCCCTCGCCCGAATCGTCGATCCGCTCCCACAACACACTGAAGACCTTGCCTGCCACCAGGCCGCCCACCACGCTGAACGCAGCCGACAGCGGCAGATACAGCGACTTCGATAACTTGCTCATCGTTCTCCTTGGCATGTCTGACGGCCCCGACTGATCCGAGCCGTGGCTGAGAGTTACCCCGAGTACGACCACGTCAATCGCCACACGGCTCGGCGGCAGCCCAACGCCAAAGGCGTGGAGGCGTCAGCACACTCGCCGAGATCGCACGATGGGCCGGAACGAATCGGCATCGGCGGCCGCCCAGTCGAAGGCCCAACTTTCCGGGGCCTGCTCGATGAGTTCACCGGGCGCCAACCATTCGTAGAGTTCCGCGTACGAGACCTGCTGGGTGGCCGAGACTTTCTTGCGCAGCAGATGCGGTGATAGCAGCGCCGGATCGGCGATGCCCATCGATCCCATGATTTTCATTGCCTGCTCGACAGTGGCCTTCTGGTAGCGATACACGCGCGCGCTCTTGTCGTCGACGTCCAGAGCTCGGGCCCGTCGCGGGTCCTGTGTGGCGACCCCGACCGGGCAGTGATTGGTGTGGCAGCGCTGCGATTGGATACAGCCGATGGCCATCATCATGGCGCGCGCAGCGTTGGTGTAGTCGGCGCCCTGAATGAGTCGTTTGATGATGTCGTTGCCCGCGGCAACCTTGCCGCTGGCGCCGATGCGTATGACGTCGCGCAGGCCGGTACCGACCAGTGCGTTGTGCACCGTCATCAATCCGTCGGTCAGCGGAAGCCCGACGTGGTCCTCGTATTCCAGTGGCGCAGCGGCTGTTCCGCCCTCCGCACCGTCGACGATGATGAAATCGGGAGTCACCCCCTCGGCGCGCATCGCTTTGCAGATCGCCAAGAAGTCCACCCGCGATCCCACGCACAGTTTGAATCCCACCGGCTTGCCGCCGCACAGTTCGCGAAGCCGACCCACAAACTGCACAAGCTCGCGTGGAGTTGAAAACGCCGAGTGCGCAGCGGGACTCACGCACTTCTCCCCCGCGGGCACGCCGCGATACTCGGCGATCTCCTTGCTCACCTTCGACGCGGGCAGCACACCGCCCACCCCAGGTTTGGCGCCCTGGCTCAGCTTGAGCGACACGCATTTGACCGCGTCGTGTGCGGCCTTGTCGGCGAACTGGTCAGGGTCGAAGTGTCCGTCGGCGGTGCGGGCGCCGAAATAGCCGGACCCGATCTCCCACACCACATCTGCGCCCCCGAGATGGTAGGGCGTCAGGCCGCCTTCGCCCGTATCGTGTGCGAAGCCTCCCCGTCGCGCCCCGGCATTCAGGGCTTTCAACGCGTTGGCCGAGAGCGCTCCGAAACTCATCGATGAAACGTTCAGCAGTGCCATGTCATAGGGCCGGGTGCAGTCTGGGCCCCCGATACGAACCCGGTAGGGCTGCGGCGGCGGTTCCACCGGTGCGGTCGAGTGCACCAGGTACTCGTACCCGGGCTCGTCGACATCCCGTTCAGTGCCGTACGACAGCTCGGCCGCGGTCCCTTTGGCCCGCTCATAGATGAGTGAGCGGATGTCGCGGTCGAACGGTCGGCCGTCAAAATTGCGTTCGATGAAGTACTGCTGCAGTTCCGGGCGCACCGCTTCAAGCAGGTATCGGATGTGTCCGATCACCGGGTAGTTGCGCAGCACAGAATGGCGTCGTTGCGTCACATCGAAGACGCCTACCGCGGCCAGCCCACCTACTGCCGCCGCCGCAATCCACCACACCCAACTACCGAAAAGCGCAGTAACGGCAAGGCCTGCCGCAACGGCGACCAACGCCGCGACGATTCCGAACCGAATCACATCAACCCTCTTCATCTGGCGGTCCACTGTCGGCGGAATACCCAGAATCGGTCCGTTCAGGCATCGGCGCCTCCAGATCGCCGGCACAAACATAGCTGTGCGCCCCACGGAGTGCCTTCGTTCGGGACGGGCAACCCCAACCGCGCGAGGGGCGTCGCTTCGCTCAGCGGCCCTCTCATCCGGACGCCATGAGCTGGCAATGTCTGAAATGGCTATGAATCGATCATGAAATTGGCATGTCGATCATTATGTGTCGCATATGAATACCTCGACGCACGTTCGAACCTGACTAGAATTGAATTTGAGAATACGCAGATAAACGTATTTGGATTCTGGAAAGGAAATTGAATTGTTGGGCGGCGGTATTACCAAGGGCGTCGTGGTTGCGTGCGGAGCCATCGTGTTGAGCTTGGGCTCGGCGGCGCCGGCGCTGGCTGCGCCCGAGGTGCAGAAATCGGCCCAGGCCACGATCAGCGAGCTAGAAGCACAGGGACTTCGACCGATACTCAACAAGGTCGGTAACGCACCCATCGAGCAATGTACGGTCATCGCGGTGCGCGACGGCACTGCCGTCAAGCACTCCTGGATACAGCGAGGACCTACCGGGAACGTCGGCAATCTCGTTCGGTACAAGACTGCGTACGTTGATCTCATGTGCAATCGATGAATGATGCCGGCGGGTATTCGAACCGCAATTCGTAGGCGGCTGCAGCAACTGTCGATTGCTGCCGACAAAACCGGTAGCAATTGTGTCGATTCGGCTCAACGCAACAGACTCCGCCGCCTGGAACGTACGACGCGCCCTTCGTCCCGAGCGCGGCGTCGGTACAGACGTCCCAGAACACTTCGATCTCGTAGCCGCCGGCCGCTCCCCATGCCGTCAGCGCGTTCGCATACCTCGTCTGCGACGCTTCGGTAGCGGACTCACGCATGCTGCACTCGGCACGGTCGACTCTCCCAGCAGCTTCGACCACCTGCGGTGGGGCGACACTCAGGAGCAGGTCGTGGACCTAGCCCGGATTTTTCGTGGAATGTTGACTGTGGGGGTGTGTAGATAAGCGAAAGTGCCTGTCCTGCAAGGAATAATTGGACTTCTCTACGGTTCAAAAACCCTGACGGGAAGGCACTTCGCAGGTGAAGAATATCGCGGCGGCATCGCCGGTGAAAGTTTCCGCCGACGGCCATGGCGTTGTGTCGCATGCCGGGATGGGCATGCTGCGTGAGCTTGCCGACCGGACCGGCTTATCGGCGCAGGTCACGGCCGCGTTGGCCGACACCTACCGCGGCCCGTGGGTGTATGCGCCTGGGGAGGTGTTCGCTGATCTGGCGGCCGCGGTCGCCGACGGCGCGGACTGCATCGACGCGGTCGGTCAGCTGTGCGGTGACCGGGAGCACGTCCTGGGGGCCAAGGCCTCAACGACCACCATGTGGCGGCTGATCGATGAGCGGATCGATGCCGCGCATCTACCCGGGGTGCGCGCAGCCCGAGCCGCGGCGCGGGCAGCGGCCTGGGCTGTCGGAGCCGCCCCCACCACCGGCGGCTGGCTGCATATCGACATCGATGCCACGCTGGTGATCGATCACTCCGACAACAAGGCCGGGGCTGCGCCGACCTGGAAGAAAACGTTCGGGCTGCACCCGCTGCTGGCGTTTCTGGACCGCCCCGACATCGCCGGCGGCGAAGCCCTGGCCGGGTTGCTGCGCAACGGTAACGCCGGCTCCAACACCGCCTCCGACCACATCATCGTCCTGCACCAGGCTTTGGCATCGCTGCCAGCGGCGTGGCGGCCCAACCCCGACGATCCCGACAACCCCGAGGCCCCGAAGGTGTTGGTGCGCTGCGATACCGCCGGATCCACCCACAAATTCGCCGCAGCGTGCCGGGCCGCCGGGGCCGGGTTCTCCTTCGGGTACCCCGTCGATACCCGCGTCCAGGACGCCGTGGACACCCTCAACCTCGGCGATTGCTGGTATCCAGCGATCGACACCGACGGCGGGATCCGCGACGGCGCGTGGGTCGCTGAAGCCACCGACCTGGTCAACCTGGCCTCCTGGCCCGAAGGGACCCGGCTGATCCTGCGTAAAGAACGCCCCCACCCCGGCGCGCAGTTGCGGTTCACCGACGCCGACCGCATGCGGGTCACCGCGTTCATCACCGACACACCACCGGGTGTCGTACCCGGTCAGGTCGCCGGTCTGGAACTACGGCACCGCCAGCACGCCCGCGTCGAGGACCGTATCCGCGAACTCAAAGCCACCGGGCTGCGTAACCTGCCCTGCCACTCCTTCTGGGCCAATGCTGCCTGGCTCGAAATCGTCCTGGCCGCCGCTGACCTGGTCACCTGGACCCGCCTCATCGGGTTCGCCAGCGATCGCGCTCTGGCCCGCGTCGAGATCACCACGTTCCGCTACCGGGTCCTGCACGTGGCCGCCCGTATCACCCGCGGCGCCCGCCAACTGCGGCTACGCATCGATGCCACCTGGCGCTGGGCGGCGGCGATCGCCGCCGCCTGGCACCGCGTCCGCACCGCCTTCGGATAACACCCCACCCCATCGGACCCATCAACGATGAAGGACCCACAGGCCCCAGGAAAGCCCGCCCCACCCGGCGACACGGGACAGCACCTCTACGCCACCACACGAAAACCACTACCCAACAACACAACTCGGCATCACACCGAACCCACACCAATTACCACGCAAAATCCGGGCTAGACCGGCTGATCGAAGCGACCGTCGACGCGGTCCGCGTACCACGGACCGGCGGAGGTTAACCGGCCGGCGGCGGCCCCGGTGGACTTACCGGCGGCGGCCCGGGTGAAACGATCGGCGGTTGATCCGGCAAGACCTGTCCCAGCCCGGCCGGAATCGCAGTACCGGGCGGGGGCGCGGTACCAGGCAGCGGCTCACCGAGCTGATCCAGTGGCATCTGGCCGAGAAGCCCGCCTTTCAGACGGTCGTCGCTATACATCGCACGCAGGCGCCTGAGGTAGTCCAAGCCGGAGATGTCCGCATTCTCGTCGCCCGGCGCCACCCCGAACATCGTTCCCTGGCCGGGCGCTGCGGGATCGACGTTCTGCGGGAGCAGGTAGGCGTTGTTGAACGCGTTGAGGTTCGGCGGCGTGCCTGGGGGGCCGCCCGGTGGCGAGGGAATTGGGTTCTGGCCCAGCATCAAGTCGTTGCCGACGGTCGGGTCGGGCATCTCGGGTAGGCCAAGAGGGCCGGCGGCAGGAGCCCCAATTTGCGCCAATCCCGAAAGCCCACTAGGCCCTAAAGGCGCGCCGATGATCGGTATCGTCGGCCCTTGCGGCGGCGGGACCGGAATCGCCGGATCAGCGGGCGGCGCGGGAGGGTCCGCAGCGGCGGGCGCCGCGTGGGCGACCGCCGCACCGACGGCGAGCGCACCGGCCACCACAATGCTCGCGATCACGTCCTTGGCGACCGCCCCGCGATCTCGGCTACTCATGGCTGGCGTCTCCTTCGGCTCGGATACCCACGCTCCACCTCTGATGTCAGACGGTCTTGGTGACGCCGTAGTAAGCGACGATGTCGTTGGTGTCCGCGGTCGAACTCGTCAATACCGCGAATGACCGCAGGAACGACTGACCGACGCAGCCGTCGATCTTGATGTGAACATCCTTGACGGTGACCCGGGCATCCTGGGCCTTGAACTTCTTCTTGGTCACCGAAACGGTGGTCACCTCGCCCGGCTTGGGCTGGACTTCAAACGTACCGCTGATCGGGAGCGAGGCGCCGGTAGGTACGAGACCCGCGAGCGTCGACCCCGACGTGCCAATGCCGATCTGGCCAGCCAGCCTGACCCTGTCCAGTTCGATGCCGCAGCCGATCTGATAGCCGACCTCCAGCTTTCCGCCGTCCAACGTGGTGTCACCCGAGCCCGTGATCGACCCGGTAAACGTGGCGCCCACGAGGTATTCGCGCGACGACAGCGCGGTAGTCAGCGGCGCCACCGGCAGCTGGGTCTCGTTCAGCGCAGCCACCGTCAACTGCCAGCCGTCCGGGGTCGTGACGATTCCCGGCTGCTCCGACGGGACGGCGCCGGTGTCCGGCGGGGGACCGGCGTTTGCGACGGGTACCGGCGGCGGGTTGGGATCCGGCTCCGCCGCGGCGAGCGGAGCTGTCCCGGTCGAGACCAGCATGCAAACAGCGGCCAGAGTGGCTAAACGATAAAACATTGTGCGGGGGCGCCTCTCGTCGTCGTAATCCAAAGCAACTGTTCCGCCGAATGATCGATGGACCAGGTATCTAAACGGTGAACGGATGAACAACACTTGCCACCCGAAACTATCGAGTGCGCGTCTCTCAAGCTGGTAAGCCATTTCTGAAATGGATTCGCCGGATAACGGCACACGTGAACCATTGGCGCGGCTTGATCGCGCCGCGGCCAGCCGGCGACGCACCGTGACCCGCGGGACCGCTTCGGTCACTGCGCGATTGATCACGTCGGCGGACAGTTCAGGGCGTGACCACGGTGACGGATACGCCGGTGTCGGCGGGAGGCGAACCGGCGCCTCGATCCCTGAACCCACGAGGTCTCGCTGCATGAGCGGCTTTCGCGGCGGCACCAAATCGACGCCGGCACAGCCGCGCTTGCGAAACCGCATCACACGGCCTTGGTGACACCGAGATAGGTGATGACGTCCTCGGTGTTCTCGGTCGAGCTGGTCAACGTCGCGTACGACCGGATGAACGACTGACCGGCACATTGGTCGACGCCAATGCGGAAACCGGTGATCGTGACCCGCGTTTCTTTCCCCTCGAACTCTTTCTCGTCGACCGCAACCGTGGACACGGTGCCGGGACGGAGGTCTATTCTTCCCCGGTATGTGAGGTTCGGAGCGAAGGACGGATCGTTGCCAGCAAACGGTATGCGGATCGAAGGGGTAATACCGGCCCCGACAAGAGTTTCGATAGCATTTTGCGTAATGCCGCAGCCGATCTGATAGCCTGCCTCCAGTTTTCCGCCGTTCAGCTTTGTTTTACCCGAGCCCGTGATCGCCCCGGCGAACGTGCCGCCCACGAGGTATTCGCGCGACGCCAGCGAGGTAGTCAGCGGCGCCACCGGCAGCTGGGTCTCGGCCACCGCGGACACCGTCAAATGCCAACCGTCCGGGGTATCCAAGACCCCCGGTGCCGCGGGCGGGACGGCGCCGTTGTTCGGCGGGGGTGGAGGTGCGGCGTTTCCCGCCGGCTCCACCGCGGGATCCGGGGGCGGTTCGGCCGACGCGAGTGGCGCAACCCCAACCGGGATCAGCATGCAGACGGCGGTCAAGGTGGCAAAACGATTCGGCATGGTCGCGGTGACGCCTCTCGTGGTCCGAATTCAAGGGAACTGTCGCGTCGTATGATTGAGTGGCCGAGTGTCCAAACGGTAAACGGACCGAAAACAGTTCATGCCACATACCCATCGAGAGCGCCTCTGGCTGTCCACAGCATCGAATGGACGCCGCACGGGCACCCAGCGTTGAGCGGCGGTTCATCATTTGGTGAGCTGTAGACTCGACCATTCGATATATACAACCATGCCTTGAACCTGATCATGAGAGCTCTCTGTCGATCACCGCGGCCTCGTATTCGCCTGACTCTGCTGTGGTCTCGCACGGAGAGCCGCTCAATGGCGGTGAGGGCAAGATCAGCTGGTCCGGTGGCGCGGCATCGCCCGCGATCAGGCCGACACGGCAGGAGGAATTGTTGAGGTCATCACATGTTTGCGAGCGCGGGTTGGCCGCGTCTCTCATCGCGTTTGGCATCGGGCTAGCGGTCGTCCCAACCGCATCCGCCGACCCCAACGACGCAGAACAGACGGACACGCCGGCTCCGGGTATGGTAACGGTCCCCGCGCCGACCTCGGACAACGTCAATCCCGCGGCGGCGGTGGCCTGCAAGCAGTTCGCCACAACGCTGAATTTCGCCGCGACCAATTACTCGGGTTTCGCCGACGCCACCGAAGGTACGGACCTTCCCGACTACAGAGATCCGACTGTCAGGAACAGTAACGTGACCGCTCGGACCGCGCTGCGGGAAGCGGCGGCCGCGGCCATGACCGCGGCGGCGACACCGGGTCTGCAGCCCGAGATCGCCGCGCCGATGCGGGCATGGTCAGTGGACGCGACGAAGCTCCTGTTGATCATGGGACTCCGCCGCGGCGGTGACACCCTTGACAATGTGGCCACCGAGCTCAACAACGACGCCTACAACGCCCAAACGGCATGTGCCGCCGCAGGAACGCACGCCTGAGGTTAGCCCCGTCGTCGTCAGAGGAGCTTGAACAAGAACGACTGCGTCCGTTCATGTTTGGGGTGAAGAGCACCTCGCCGAGGCTGCCTCTTCGAGAAGCATAGAGCGTCGGCTTCGACCCATCAGGGCGTGGATGAAAGTTGCCAGCAGCTCGCGCAGCACATCGGGGCGGCAGGCGGTGAGTCGATCAGCCAGCACAGCCGGCCTGTCAATATTGTGGCCAGTGGTCATCGCGTCGATTCCTTTGCTCGAGTGACTTTGGTCGGTCCCTCGACGAATCACGCGATCGCTCCGGCGACCATGCGCCCCGCACCCTCGCCCGAGTTGGCCCGCCGGCCCGCAACCGCATCCCGGCGATCAATCATCCGGGCCGGCGCAGATTCGTGAGACCGATTGGAGACCCCGCTGTCGAGGCCCGAGGGACTTACCCTGTTGGAAGAGTCAGTCGTTCGGCGCGCCGAGGTTTTCGACGTCGCTCTCTGTAATACGCAGTACCCGGCCCGAGGCGATATCGAAGAAGAGCCCCAATGTATCCAATCGCTGCTCTTCCAGAGCGGGACCCACCACGGGATGGACTTTCAAGTTCTGAATTTGCCAAGCGACGTTGACCATTGCCAACTGATCGCAGGCGTCATACCCCTGCCTGGCCGCCGCCCGGCCGACGGGGTGACCGGCGCGGAACGCGTCGAGGCTTGGCAGCGCCTGTTCGATCCATGCCGCGACAGCGGGGGGAATGCCGTCACGATGGCCAGCCTCGGAGAGCAATGCCGTCATCGCTCCGCATCTGGAGTGGCCGCAGATGATCATGGTGTTGACGTTCAACTCGATGATTCCGTACGCCAATGCGGCTTCCATCGACATGTCAGCGGCGTTCGGCTGAACGAGGTTGCCGAGGTTGCGCACGGTGAAAAGGTCACCGGGCCCGCTGGCGGTGATGACATTGGGCACCAAGCGAGCGTCTGCGCAGGTCAGGAACAGAGCGCGCGGTCGCTGCCCGCCGCGCAGCTCGTTGAAATGTTCGCGAAGCAGCGGGGCGTGTCGGCGATGGTAACGCGCGACGCCGTCCAACACCGGGGTGAGCATCGAACCGGTGTCCCCTGGGTGGTGGCCGTGAGAGCGCCAGGGCGATAGGCCGCGGGCTATCGCGCTGTGCGACCGGCGAATCGGCGGCCCTACGGTGGCCGCTGCCATCGCGCTCTCGCCGATTTCGTCGATGCAAACCGAGCCGCCAGCTAGGCGGTGCCGCATACGAGCCCACTCCTCGATGGCCTCGTATGCGGCGTGATCAAGGAAGTCGACTGTGATCTCCACGGTGACCCGGCTGCCACGCGGAATTGAGGCCAGCACGCGCGATAGCCGCGGCAAGGAAAGGAAACTGAGGGCTCCTT
Organism: Mycobacterium toneyamaense; assembly: GCF_055384815.1. Taxonomy (NCBI): domain Bacteria; kingdom Bacillati; phylum Actinomycetota; class Actinomycetes; order Mycobacteriales; family Mycobacteriaceae; genus Mycobacterium; species Mycobacterium toneyamaense. The sequence continues at coordinate 1,585,852 of NZ_AP040333.1, read as the reverse complement.
CGAGTGTGAGACGCCATTCGTGATGCTCCTCGTCGATCGGTTCGGCATGTACTGAGGCGCGCACCACCCGCCACAACACCACGACGAGGGTGACGGCGACGCCGATGGCGACGCCTTCCAGCAGGTTCAGGAACAGAACTCCGGTGACTGTGATCGCATAAACAGCCAGGTCGCCGGTACGCCAGGCCAGCCGGATGTGTGCCAACTTGACCAACTGGATACCGATCACGATCAGCAACCCGGCCAGGGCGGCCTTCGGAATTTGTTGCACCAGACCGGCCAGCAACACGGAAAACAGCAGCACCCACACGCCGTGCAAAATCGACGAAGCCTGCGTGCGTGCACCGGCCGCCACGTTGGTTGCGCTGCGGACGATCACGCCGGTTACCGGCAGCCCGCCGAGCATCCCCGACACCATATTGGCCGCGCCCTGACCGATGAGCTCGCGGTTCAGATCGGCTTTCGGGCCGTTGTGCATCTTGTCGACCGCAACTGCCGAAAGTAAGCTTTCCACGCTGGCGATCAACGCGATGGTCAACACAGCCAGTACAAACGGCACCCAGGTGCCGTGCGGCAGAGTCGGCAAGCCGATCGCGTCGAGGATCGAACCGTTGAGTTCGATTCTGTCGGCGTTCAGCGGCGGCACGAACGATATCGCCGTCGCGGCGACGATTGCGACTAGCGGCCCGGGAAGTATTTGTAGCCGAGCCGGGCTTCGTTTCCAGCTCAGCATGATCGCGACGACAATGAGCCCTACAACGATGTCGCTTAGCCCGGATTTTTCGTGGAATGTTGACTGTGGGGGTGTGTAGATAAGCGAAAGTGCCTGTCCTGCAAGGAATAATTGGACTTCTCTACGGTTCAAAAACCCTGACGGGAAGGCACTTCGCAGGTGAAGAATATCGCGGCGGCATCGCCGGTGAAAGTTTCCGCCGACGGCCATGGCGTTGTGTCGCATGCCGGGATGGGCATGCTGCGTGAGCTTGCCGACCGGACCGGCTTATCGGCGCAGGTCACGGCCGCGTTGGCCGACACCTACCGCGGCCCGTGGGTGTATGCGCCTGGGGAGGTGTTCGCTGATCTGGCGGCCGCGGTCGCCGACGGCGCGGACTGCATCGACGCGGTCGGTCAGCTGTGCGGTGACCGGGAGCACGTCCTGGGGGCCAAGGCCTCAACGACCACCATGTGGCGGCTGATCGATGAGCGGATCGATGCCGCGCATCTACCCGGGGTGCGCGCAGCCCGAGCCGCGGCGCGGGCAGCGGCCTGGGCTGTCGGAGCCGCCCCCACCACCGGCGGCTGGCTGCATATCGACATCGATGCCACGCTGGTGATCGATCACTCCGACAACAAGGCCGGGGCTGCGCCGACCTGGAAGAAAACGTTCGGGCTGCACCCGCTGCTGGCGTTTCTGGACCGCCCCGACATCGCCGGCGGCGAAGCCCTGGCCGGGTTGCTGCGCAACGGTAACGCCGGCTCCAACACCGCCTCCGACCACATCATCGTCCTGCACCAGGCTTTGGCATCGCTGCCAGCGGCGTGGCGGCCCAACCCCGACGATCCCGACAACCCCGAGGCCCCGAAGGTGTTGGTGCGCTGCGATACCGCCGGATCCACCCACAAATTCGCCGCAGCGTGCCGGGCCGCCGGGGCCGGGTTCTCCTTCGGGTACCCCGTCGATACCCGCGTCCAGGACGCCGTGGACACCCTCAACCTCGGCGATTGCTGGTATCCAGCGATCGACACCGACGGCGGGATCCGCGACGGCGCGTGGGTCGCTGAAGCCACCGACCTGGTCAACCTGGCCTCCTGGCCCGAAGGGACCCGGCTGATCCTGCGTAAAGAACGCCCCCACCCCGGCGCGCAGTTGCGGTTCACCGACGCCGACGGCATGCGGGTCACCGCGTTCATCACCGACACACCACCGGGTGTCGTACCCGGTCAGGTCGCCGGTCTGGAACTACGGCACCGCCAGCACGCCCGCGTCGAGGACCGTATCCGCGAACTCAAAGCCACCGGGCTGCGTAACCTGCCCTGCCACTCCTTCTGGGCCAATGCTGCCTGGCTCGAAATCGTCCTGGCCGCCGCTGACCTGGTCACCTGGACCCGCCTCATCGGGTTCGCCAGCGATCGCGCTCTGGCCCGCGTCGAGATCACCACGTTCCGCTACCGGGTCCTGCACGTGGCCGCCCGTATCACCCGCGGCGCCCGCCAACTGCGGCTACGCATCGATGCCACCTGGCGCTGGGCGGCGGCGATCGCCGCCGCCTGGCACCGCGTCCGCACCGCCTTCGGATAACACCCCACCCCATCGGACCCATCAACGATGAAGGACCCACAGGCCCCAGGAAAGCCCGCCCCACCCGGCGACACGGGACAGCACCTCTACGCCACCACACGAAAACCACTACCCAACAACACAACTCGGCATCACACCGAACCCACACCAATTACCACGCAAAATCCGGGCTAGGGCGTGTCCGATAAATGGGGCAGCCAGAGTGTGACCGCTCGTAGGACTGCCGCGGCACGGTAGACGATGGCCAGCTTGTCGTAGCGGGTGGCCAGTGCGCGCCATTGCTTGACGTCGTTGAAGTTGCGTTCAACCACGTTGCGGCCCTTGTAATCCTCGGCATCGAAGGCCGGTGGCCGACCGCCGGCCGAGCCCCGGCGTTTGCGGTTGGCGATCTGATCGGACGGTTCCGGGATCACTGCACCGATGCCGCGTCGCCGCAACAGCGCGCGGGTGGCGCGACTCGAATAGGCCTTATCTGCGCGGACGCGATCGGGGCGGGTGCGGGGCCGTCCGCCGCCGGGGCGGTCAACTTTCAGGTGGGCGAGCAAATGCTCGAACACCGGGCCGTCGTGGGATTGGCCTGCGCCCACGAGCACCACCAAGGGCCGTCCTCGGCCGTCGACGAGATGGTGGATCTTGCTGGTCAACCCGCCGCGGGAGCGGCCAATGCCGTGGTCAGGCGGCTCGATCGCCAGATTCGTGTAATTCGACCCAGCCCCCTGTGTCACGGGTGAGGTTCGTGGCGTGCTGGTGTGCTCGGGCGATCGTGGAATCAACTGCCACCGCCCAATCGATCATCCCGGCCTCATCAGCGGCTGCCAGCAACCGGGCCAACACCACATCCCACGTACCGTCAGCGCTCATCCGACGATGCCACGTCCAGATGCTCTGCCACGGACCGAACACCTCCGGCACGTCACGCCAGGCAATGCCACATCGGTATCGGTAGATGATGCCCTCAACCATCGACCGAGCATCCTGAAAAGGCCTGCCCCGCTTACCCGTCCGGACCGGAAGCAAATCTTCGATCAACGACCACTGGGCATCGGAAAGCAACTGGAACCGCGACACCCTACGAGTCTCAGGTACCACGCCTGAAATTTTTGTCAGACACGCCCTAGTCACCTTCGATGAACTGCCGCATCACCCCGACGCCCCTGGATCGGGCGATCGAGCCCTCCTCGGGCTCGACCTCCCCAAGCGCGATTTTCAGTAGTGCCGACTTGCCCGCACCGTTGGCGCCGATCAGTGCGACACGTTCCCCTTCGCCGACCCACAACGAGACATTGTTGAGAAGCGGACGGCCAGGTAGGCCGTAGCTGATCCTTGACAGATCGAGATGAGCCACACACCAACCCTATGAGCCATCGCAAAAGGTTTTTCGCGGCGCTGAGCGCGTCGACGTTCATTGTTGGACTTCCAGCCGACCTGAAAGTCCTTCGCCCCGATCATGTTTGGGAAGATCGGTAACACGACGCCAATTCGACTGCACCGGTTCACTTTTCATCGCAAGCCCCTAAGCGTGCCGCGACGTCACTCCCCCGTCGACGACGATCTGCGTCCCGGTGATGAACGACGCCTTCGGCGACAAGAGGAACGCGACGGCCGCGCCGATCTCCTCGGGCTGCCCCAGCCGGCCCAGCGGCGCCGCCGACAGGAACGCGTTCTTCACCTCAGGAACAGCCAACGCGTCGGCGAGCATCGGGGTTTCGATGAAGCCCGGGCACACCGCGTTGACGCGAATTCCCAACGGCCCCAACTGACCTGCCATCGACCGGGTCAGCCCGAGCAGCCCGGCCTTCGACGCGCAGTACGCCGGGATGAACGGATTGCCAACCAGCCCTTCGATACTCGAGATCCCCACGATCGCCGGAGCGGCTCCGGCAGCCAGCGCGTTCTCGAAATGTGGCAGCAGCAGTTGGGACAGCAGCGCTTGCGCACGCAGGTTCACATCGACGACGGCATCCCACGATTCAACAGTGAACATCCCGACCGGCTCTGGCAGCACCCGGCCCGCGGCATGCACCAGCCCGTCGATGCCGTCCACGGCTACGGCGGCCTGCTCGACGGCGGCGGCCATCGAGTCGGTGTCACTCACGTCGACGACGACGCCGTGCGCCCCGAGTGACTCCGCGACGGCGACCACTTGCGGCGAGATGTCGAACAGCGACACCGCGCGACCGTCGGCGATCAACGCCTTGGCCGACGCCAGGCCGATACCGGATGCACCACCGGTCACCACCACACCACTCATGCCAGACCTTTCAATACGCTCCGCTACGTAGCGGAATACCGAACGGCTCGGACACTACGCGATACCGGCCCGCCCCAGCGTTTCAACGCCGGAATTCATAGCCACTCATGGTTGGCTCGAAGGGTCATGACGAAACGTACTGCGCTGCTGCTGACCTGCACGCTGCTCCTCGGCTCCACGGGATGCTCGATCTTCGGCGGCCCGGAACCCGAGGATGCCTTCAACGCGTTTGCTGATGCGTTGCACCGCAAGGACTCCGGCGCCGCCGCCAAAGACACCACCGATGCCGGCGCGTCGGAGCCGGCCATCAAGTCCATGTTCGACGGCATGGGCAAAAACGCCACGCTCGACGTCAAGGCCACGCCCGGCGACGGCGACAACAAGTCGACCGCCAAGCTCGCCTACACCTGGTCGTTCGGACCCGGACGCGAATTCAGTTACGACACAACAGCAATCGCCACCAAGGTCGGCGACGACTGGAAAATCCGCTGGGCCCCGGCGCTTTTGCATGCCAAGCTCCGGCAGGGCGGGACGTTCCAGTTCAGCGAAGACAAAGCGCTGCTGACGCCTGTCGTCGACCGCAACGGCCAACCCCTGCTGAACTGGCAGACCGTCGGCGTCATCACCCTCAGCCGCGACCACCTCGACTCCGCCGCGGCACTGGCCCCGGTGGTTGCCCGGTTCGACGAGACGATCACCGGCGACTCGATCACCAATGAGTTCAACGGAAATCAGGACGACCGTGTCACCGTCGTCAAGCTCCGGGAGACGGACCTCGCCCAGGTCGCCGACGAGCTCACCCAGATTCCCGGCGTCACCGTCACCAAGCAGGGCGCACTGCTGACCGTCGACCCGAACCTGCACTCGCCGGCCATCAGCGGACTGCCCGAGGTCTGGCAGAAGGCCATCGACGCGACCGCCGGCTGGTCCGTGGATCTGGTCGACGAGCAAGGGCAGCCTACCGACGAGCTCGCGAACAACGCCCCGGCGGACACCAAACCCGTCCGCACCACCCTGGACCCGCGCCTGCAGCTCCTCGCGCAGCACGCGGTGGCCACCGATCCCCACCCGACCGTGCTCGTCGCCATCGCCCCCAGCACCGGCGCCATCCTCGCGGCAGCCCAGAACGACGCGGCCAACGCGCAGGGACCCATCGCCTTCACCGGCCTCTACCCGCCAGGGTCGACGTTCAAGACCGTCACCACCGCGGCCGCCCTCGAGAAGGGGCTCGCCAAGGCCGACTCCCCCGAGCCCTGCCCCGGCACGGTGACGATCGAGAACCGCACCATCCCCAACGAGGACAAGTTCGACCTCGGCACCGTCCCGCTCGAGCAGGCCTTCGCGCATTCCTGCAACACCACCATGGGCGCGCTCGCCGACAAGCTGCCCGCCGACGCGCTGCCCAACACCGCCAAGAACCTCGGCATCGGCGTCGACTTCGTCATCCCCGGCATCACGACCGTGACGGGCAAGGTGCCCAACGCCGACACCCCGGCGCAGCGCGTCGAGAACGGCATCGGCCAGGGCACCGTCACCGTCAGCCCGTTTGGATTGGCGGTCGCCGAGGCAAGCCTCGCGCACGGGTCGACCATCACGCCCACGCTGCTGCCCGGCCAGCAGACCACCGCCAGCGCCCCGTCGACCCCGATCGACCAGCCGACGGCCGACGCCCTGCGCGCCATGATGCGGCTGACCGTCACCGACGGCACCGCGTCCGCACTCAAGGACATCGACGGCCTCGGCGGGAAGACCGGGACCGCGGAATTCGGCGACAACACCCACTCGCACGGCTGGTTCGCGGGCATCGTCGGCGACCTCGCGTTCGCGACGCTGGTGGTCGGCGGAGATTCGTCGGCGCCCGCGGTCGCCGTCAGCGGGGACTTCCTGCGTGCCGCGCTGGCCGGGTAACGGCGTGCCAATTTCGCCAACGGGCCCCGCACTTGGGATTCTTGGCTGATGCGGGTTGACGGACGCGAGGTCGCGGTCTCGGGCAGCCTGCTGCAACCGATCACCCGCCGGACCAACGACATCCTGCGACTGGTGGCCGCGACGGCGTTCCTGATCACCGTCGTCACCAGCTCGCTGATCACCCGCAACGACTGGGTCCGGCTGGAACGGTCGGTGTCCCGGATCGTCGGCGTGCTCACACCGACGCAGTCGAATCTGGTCTACATCGCGTACGCCATCGCGATCCTGGCGCTGCCCTTCGTGATCCTGCTGAGCCTGCTGGTCACGCGGCAGTGGAAGCTGCTCGGTCCGTACGCCGCAGCCGGGCTGCTGGCGGTGCTGGTTCTGTCCATCAACTCCAAAGGCATCGCGGCACCGAAGTGGCATTTCGACCTTTCCGACCGCCTCAACACCGTCTTCTCCCAGTTCCTCGACGACCCACGCTGGATTGCGCTGCTGGCCGCGGTGCTGACGGTGTCGGGCCCGTGGCAGCCCGCCCGGCTGCGCCGCTGGTGGTGGACGCTGCTGCTGGCGTTCGTGCCGATCCACCTCGTGGTCAGCGCCATCGTGCCGGCGCGGTCGCTGCTCGGCCTGGCCGTGGGGTGGTTCGTCGGCGCGCTGGTGGTGCTGGTCAGCGGCACCCCGGCGCTGGAGGTTCCGCTGGCGGGCGGGGTCCAGGCGCTGGCCCGCCGCCAGTTCGAGGTGTCGGCGCTGACGGTCATCCGGCCGGCCGGCGCCGGACCGCTGGTGCTCAGCGCCGATTCGGCCGACGGCACGCGCGCCGTCGTCGAGTTGTACGGGCCGAACCAGCGCGTCGGCGGCGCCATGAGCCAGCTCTGGCGCAAGATCACGCTGCGCAACGACGAGACCGCTCCCCTGCAGACCTCGATGCGCCGCGCCGTCGAACACCGCGCGCTCATGACCATCGCCGTCGGCGACCTCGACCTGGCCAACACCCGGACCATCGCGCTCGCGGCCCTCGACCGCGGCTGGACCATGTTCGCGCATACGCCGGCGAGCGGCGCTCCGCTGACCAACGAGACTGCTGTCGCCGAGGTGTGGCGTGCGCTCGGCGCGCTGCACCACCACCAGATCTCGCACGGCGACCTGCGGGCGTCGGAGCTGACGGTCGACGACCGGACCGTGCTGTTCGGCGGGTTGGGCAACTCCGAATACGGCGCGTCCGACGTACAGCTGCAATCCGACGTCGCGCAGCTGCTGGTGACGACGACGGCCATGTACGACGCCGAGGAGGCGGTCGCCGCGGCTATCGAGCAGTTCGGCGAGGACACCGTGCTGACCGCGTCGCGCCGGCTGACCAAGTCCGCGATGCCGCTGCGGCTGCGCGAGTCGATCCCCGATTCGCGCGCCGTGATCACCGCGGCCCGCGACGAGGTGAAGCACCAGACCGGCGCCGACCGCATCCAGACCGAGACCATCACCCGCTTCACCCGCAACCAGGTCATCCAGCTGGTCCTGCTCATCGCGCTGGTGTACGTCGCCTACCCGTTCATCAGCACGGTGCCGACCTTCTTCTCCGAGCTGCGGTCCGCCAACTGGTGGTGGGCGCTGCTCGGCCTTGCGGTGTCGGCGCTGACGTACGTGGGCGCCGCGGCGGCGTTGTGGGCCAGCGCCTCGGAGGCGGTGAGCTTCAAGAACCTGACCATCATGCAGGTGGCCAACACCTTCGCCGCGACGACGACGCCCGCCGGCGTCGGTGGCCTGGCGCTCAGCACGCGGTTCCTGCAGAAGGCCGGGCTCGGCGCCTTGCGCGCGACGGCCGCGGTGGCGCTGCAGCAGTCGGTTCAGGTGCTCACGCACGTGGCACTGCTGATCTTCTTCAGTGCGGCGGCAGGCGCGTCAGCCGATCTGTCGCACTTCGTGCCGTCGTCGACGGTCCTGTATCTGATCGCCGGTGCGGCACTGGGTGTGGTCGGCACGTTCATGTTGGTGCCGCGGGCCCGGCATTGGCTCGGCACCTCGGTGCGGCCGCGCCTCACCGAGGTGTGGGCCGACCTGGTCAACCTCGCCCGCGAACCGCGGCGCCTCGGGCTGATCGTGTTGGGTTGCGCGGCAACGACTCTCGGAGCGGCACTGGCCCTGTGGGCGAGCGTCGAGGCCTTCGGCGGGTCGACGTCGTTCGTGACGGTGTGCGTCGTGACGATGATCGGTGGGACGCTCGCCTCGGCCGCCCCGACCCCCGGCGGCGTGGGCGCCGTGGAGGCCGCGCTGATCGGTGGTCTGGCCGCGTTCGGCCTGCCCGCCGCTGTCGCGGTGCCGTCGGTGCTGCTCTACCGGGTGCTGACGTGCTGGCTGCCGGTGTTCATCGGCTGGCCCGTCATGCGCTGGCTGACCGAGAAGGAGATGATCTAGGCCCTTGCGGCGTGTCGCGATCGGGGTGTCGGGCGGCCTTGTGACACATGCGATCTGAAGCCGTCAACTTTCCCTGACTGGGTCAGGGAAAGTTGACGCTTCCCAGCGAAAGGTGCCGAGGCCGAAACCGGCTAGTGGCCCCGGCACCGCCGTCACATCTTGGCGAGCATGCCGTTCATCGTGGTGATCTCGGCCTGCTGCGCCGTGACGATCGCCTGCGCCATGGCCTTGGCGTCGGCGTTGGTGCCGTTCTTCAGCTCGTCATTGGCCATGGTGATGGCGCCCTGGTGATGCTCGACCATCATCTGCAGCCACATCTTGTCGAATGCCGCGCCGGACAGGCCCGTCAGCTCGGTCATCTGCTGCGGGGTCATCAGGCCCGGCATCGAGTGGCTCATGGTGGCCGACGGCGCGGGCTTGCCGAAGCCGGCGAGCAGCGTCGTCATCTGCTGCATCTCGGGCGCCTGCGCCTTCTCGATGGCAGCGGCGAGGTCCTTGACCTGCTGGTTCTGCGAGCGGGTCGGGACCAGCTTGGCCATCTCGACGGCCTGCGCGTGGTGCGGGTACATCATCTGCAGGAACATCACGTCGGCGTCGTTGAAGGTGGCGGCCGGCGCAGCGCTGGTGCTGGAACCCGACATCCCCGGCATCGAGTGCCCGGGCATGTCGTGGCCCGACATCGGCATGGACGAGGTGGTGGCGGAGACCGTCGAGGCCTGCTCGTTCGGCGGGCTACAGGCCGCGAGTGCGATGGCAGCAGCGGTTCCGGCGACAGCGATAGATGCGATTTTGAACATGGTTGAACTCCTTGAAGATTGGATGGGTTGACGCGGGGCGCGGCCCATCAGATTCGAAGGAGCGACAGTTCCGCGAGAGTGAGCACCGTCCAGGGCGGGGCTCTTTGCCTGCGCCGCAACGCCTGTCGGATACGGGCCTGCACGCTGCGCTCGGGCGCGACGCCGAGCCAGTACAGCAAAGCCAGACCCAGGATGGTCAGCAGCTCGGTCATGACGAAGACGCAGGCGTGAAAACCGTTGTGTCCGTTGCAGTCGCAGGCATCCGACATGGACGTTTGCACCGCCGGGACACTCGCTTGCTGATGCACAGCCGTCTGCGGATGATGCGACGGACCGTGTGCCGACGTGACGATCAGCGAATGCATGCCGATAATGCCCGCGATCAGAGCAAGCACGCCGACGACGTGTAATCGCGTGCTGCGATGCGTCACGTCGGCCTCCGGTTCAAGTATCGGTCTGCAAATCATAGTACCCGGTGGGGGTATATCTGCGGGAATAAATCTCGCGGTCGCCGCCGACCAGACCGCGATCGGGCGCCCATCGTCGGTGGGCCGCGTCACATCACCATTCCCGCAGTGGCGACTTTCACCGTTATTGGACTCGTCGGTTAGTTAGCCCCGCTACTAGTGTCGACATATGGGTCGGGAAGCCTTGAGTCACAGCATTATTGGCGCAGCTGAATCGCTGGACCAATACGTTCAGCCGGACGGCCGGATCGTCATACCTGACGGCATCACGCTGACGTCGTTCCTGGAGCGCAATCGCGCGGCGATGGGCGACAGTCCGTCGTACCGGTTCATCGACTACGCGCAGAATCCCGACGGCGAGATCGTCGAACTCAGCTGGAACGGCCTCTGGGCTCAGGTCAACGCCGTCGCGGCCCGGCTCCAGCAGGTCACCGCGCCGCGCGACCGGGTGGCGATCCTCGCGCCGCAGGGCGTCGACTACGTCGCGGCGTTCTTCGCGGCAGTGCACGCCGGGAACATCGCCGTCCCGCTGTTCGCGCCGGCCCTCGCCGGCCACACCGAGCGCCTCGCCGCGGTGCTGGCCGATGCCAAGCCGTCCGCGGTGCTCACCACCACCGCGGCCGCCGAAGCGGTCCGCACGTTCATCAAGACGCTGCCCGCCGCCGAGCGCCCGCGCGTGATCGCCGTCGACGCCGTTCCGGACACCCTCGCCGAGATGTACGTCGCCCCGGACGCCCGCACCGACGACGTGGCCTACCTGCAATACACCTCGGGCTCGACGCGCACCCCGGCCGGCGTGGAGATCACGCATCGGAACGTGTGCACCAACGTCATTCAGATGATCCTGGCCGGCGGCCTGGACACCGACATCCGCAGCGTGAGCTGGCTGCCGCTGTATCACGACATGGGCTTGATCATGATCATGTTCCCCGCGCTGTGCGGCGGCCAGATCAGCCTGATGGATCCCATGGCGTTCGTCCGCCGGCCCTACCGGTGGATCCGGCGCCTCGCCGACGAGGCCGCCCACGGCCGGACGTTCGCGGCCGCACCCAATTTCGCGTTCGAGCTGTGCGCGCAGCGTGGCCTGCCGCCGGCCGGTGAGCCGCTCGACCTCAGCAATGTGGTGACGCTGCTCAACGGCTCCGAGCCCGTGACGCTGCCGTCCATCGAGCAGTTCATGGAGGCCTTCAGGCCCTACGGGCTGCCCGAGACCGTGGTCAAGCCGTCGTACGGCATGGCCGAGGCGACGCTGTCGGTCGCCAGCATCGGCGCCGACGAAAAGCCGTGCGCCACATATCTGGACCGCGAGGAGCTCGCGGCGGGCCGGGCTGTCGTCGTGGGCAAGCACGCCGATGGCGCCGTCCCCCACGTCTCGTGTGGGCAGGCCATCCCCGACCAGTGGGTGACGATCGTGACGCCCGACGGCGATGAGGCCGCCGACGGCACGGTCGGCGAAATCTGGTTGCACGGCAACAACATCGGTCGCGGTTACTTCGGCCGGCCCGAGGAGTCCGAGCGGGTGTTCGGCAACAAGCTGCAGACCCGCCAGACCGTCAGCCACGCCGACGGCGCCGAGGACAACGCATTGTGGTTGGCGACAGGCGATCTGGGCGTTTACGTCGGCGGCGAGCTGTTCGTGACCGGCCGCATCAAGGATCTCGTCATCGTCGACGGGCGCAACCACTACCCGCAGGACATCGAGGCGACCGTCAGCAAGGCGTCGCCCGCCGTGCGCTCCGGCTACGTGACAGTCTTTGCTGTGCCTGGTGATTCGGGTGAACAACTGGTCGTGGTGGCCGAGCGCGCGGTGGGCGCGGGCCGCGCCGAGTTGGGGCCCGTGGCCGAGGCGGTGCGTGCCGCGGTGTCGCGTCATCACCAGGTGCGCGTCGCCGAGGTACGGCTGGTCGCGGCCGGTCGTATCCCCCGTACGACGTCGGGAAAGCTGGCCCGCAGCGCCGCGCGGGCGGAGTTTCTGGCCGGTCAATTCGACTAGCGATCGGCGCGCCGGGCGCTGTTGCGGCACTTCCGATTTGGGACTGCCGCAGCCCATTGGGGCGCGAGTCATGAGAGTTAACAGAACGTTATTTGTCGATCGCGCCAATTTGCGTCGCCGTGGTCGCCGCTCGTGTTGGATATCGGGGTAGCCCCTCAGTAGGGGCCCATTCCTCCGATGGGAGCACCGAGATGACGGAGCAGCGCCCCGACATCGTCATCCTCATGACCGACGAAGAGCGCGCCATCCCGCCGTACGAAACCGACGACGTTCTCGACTGGCGTCACCGGACCCTCACGGGCCGGCGGTGGTTCGACGAGAACGGCGTGCGCTTCACGCGGCACTACACCGGCTCGCTGGCGTGTGCGCCCAGCCGGCCGACGCTCTTCACCGGCCAGTACCCCGACCTGCACGGCGTCACGCAGACCGACGGCCTCGGCAAGCGGTACGACGACTCGCGGCTGCGGTGGCTGCGCCAGGGCGAGGTGCCGACGCTGGGCAACTGGCTGCGCGCCGCCGGGTACGACACGCACTACGACGGCAAGTGGCACATCTCGCACGCCGACCTCGAGGACCCCAAGACCGGCAAGCCGCTCGCCACCAACGACGCCGACGGTGTCGTCGACCCCGTGGCCGTGCAGGCCTACCTCGACGCCGATCCGCTCGGGCCGTACGGCTTCTCCGGCTGGGTCGGGCCCGAACCGCACGGAGCGGCCATGTCCAACAGCGGTTTTCGGCGGGACCCGCTGGTGGCCGACCGCGTCGTCGCCTGGCTCGAAGACCGCTACGCGCGGCGACGCGCCGGCGACCCGGAGGCGCTGCGGCCGTTCCTGCTCGTGGCCAGCTTCGTCAATCCCCATGACATCGTGCTGTTCCCGGCCTGGGTGCGCCGCAGTCCGCTGCTCGACTACCCCGTCCTCGAGCCGCCGCACGTGCCTGCGGCGCCGACCGCCACGGAGGATCTGAGCGACAAGCCGGCCGCACAGGCCGCCTTCCGCGAGGCCTACTACTCCGGTTACGGCCCGGCCGCGGTGATCGAACGCACCTACCGGCGCAACGCCCAGCAGTACCGCGACCTCTACTACCGGCTGCACGCCGAGGTCGACGGCCCGCTCGATCGGGTGCGCCGCGCCGTCACCGAGAACGGATCCGAAAACGCCGTGCTGGTGCGGACTTCCGATCACGGCGACCTGCTCGGCGCGCACGGCGGGCTGCACCAGAAGTGGTTCAACCTGTACGACGAGGCGACGCGCGTGCCGTTCGTCATCGCCCGGATCGGCGCCGACGCGACCGCCCCGCGCGAAGTCAACGCGCCCACCTCCCACGTCGACCTGGTGCCGACGCTGCTCGGCGCGGCCGGCGTCGACGTCGCCGCGACCGCCGTAACCCTGGCGGCGGCGTTCACCGAGGTGCATCCGCTGCCCGGCCGCGACCTCATGCCGGTGGTGAATGGTGCTGCGGCCGAGCAGGATCGGACCATCTACCTCATGACGCGCGACAACATCCTCGAGGGCGACACCGGGGCGTCGGGCGCGGCGCAGGCGATCGGCGCCAACACCAATCCGCCTGCGTTGCTGCGGATCAAGGTGCCCGCGAACGTCGCGGCCAACTTCGAGGGGCTGGTCTCGCGCGTCACCAACGCCGAGGCCGCCGGCGGCTCGGGGCACCTGTGGAAGCTGGTCCGTACCTTCGACGATCCGGCGACCTGGACCGAACCTGGCGTGCGCCACCTGGCGGCCAACAGCCGCGGCGGCGACACGTACCGCACCGACCCGCTCGACGACCAGTGGGAGCTCTACGACCTGACCTCGGACCCGATCGAGGCCGTCAACCGCTGGGCCGATCCCAGCCTGCACGAGCTGCGCCGGCATCTGCGGACGCAGCTCAAGCTGGTCCGGACGGCGTCGGTGCCCGAGCGCAACGATCCGTGGCCATATGTGAGCCGGCGGCCACCGGAGCCGGGCAGTGCCGTCCGCCGGTTGCTGTGCCGGTTCCGCCCGTAGGCAAAACCTGCAGGTCACGCCGTCGCGATTACAGGTTTTGCCTGGTCGGCCAATAGCATGTCTGGTGCCATGACCGACACCGCCCCCGCCACCGATACCCGCTCCGCCAGCCGGGTCGCGACCGAAGCCGCCCGTCGCCGTACGTTCGCCGTCATCAGCCACCCTGACGCCGGTAAATCGACGCTGACCGAGGCGCTGGCCCTGCACGCCCGGGTGATCACCGAGGCCGGCGCGATCCACGGCAAGGCGGGCCGCAAGTCCACGGTGTCGGACTGGATGGAAATGGAGAAGGCCCGCGGCATCTCGATCACCTCCACGGCGCTGCAGTTCCCGTACCGCGACTGCGTCATCAACCTGCTGGACACCCCCGGCCACGCCGACTTCTCGGAGGACACCTACCGGGTGCTGACGGCCGTCGACTGCGCCGTGATGCTCATCGACGCCGCGAAAGGCCTTGAGCCGCAGACCCTGAAGCTGTTCCAGGTGTGTAAGCACCGCGGCATCCCGATCATCACGGTGATCAACAAGTGGGACCGCCCGGGCCGGCACGCGCTGGAGCTGATGGACGAGATCCACGAGCGCATCGGGCTGCGGACGACGCCGCTGACCTGGCCGGTGGGCATCGCCGGTGACTTCAAGGGTGTGATGGACCGCCGCAAGGGCCACTACATCCGCTTCACCCGCACCGCCGGTGGCGCCACCGCCGCGCCGGAGGAGCACATCCCCGCCGACAAGGCGCACGACGCCGCCGAAGGTGACTGGGACACCGCCGTCGAAGAGTCCGAACTGCTGTCGATGGACGGCTCGGACTACGACCGCGAGACCTTTCTGTCCGGTGAGTCATCGCCGGTGCTGTTCACGTCGGCCGCGCTGAACTTCGGTGTGAACCAGCTGCTCGACGTGCTGGTCGACCTGGCGCCCTCGCCCGGCGCGATCGTCGACGTCACGGGCCAGCCGCGGCCGGTGGATTCGCCGTTCAGCGCGTTCGTGTTCAAAGTGCAGGCCGGCATGGACTCTTCGCACCGCGACCGCATCGCCTACGCGCGGGTGTGCTCGGGCACGTTCGAGCGCGGCGATGTGCTGACGCACGCCGGGACTGGCAAGCCGTTCGTGACCAAATACGCGCAGTCGGTGTTCGGGCAGCAGCGTTCGACGCTCGACGACGCGTGGCCCGGTGACGTGATCGGTCTGGCCAACGCGGCGGCGCTGCGCCCCGGTGACACGCTGTATCGCGATGTGCCCGTGGAGTTTCCGCCGATCCCCAGCTTCTCCCCCGAATACTTCTCGGTGGTCCGCGGCAAGGACCCGAGCAAGCACAAGCAGTTCCGCAAGGGCATCGAGCAGCTCGATCAAGAAGGTGTCGTCCAGGTGCTGCGCTCGGACAAGCGCGGTGAGCAGGCGCCGGTCTTCGCGGCCGTCGGCCCCATGCAGTTCGAGGTCGCCGCGCACCGCATGGCGACCGAGATCGGCGCGGCCATCTCGCTCGAGTCGCTGCCGTACCAGGTGGCGCGGGTCGTCGAGCCCGAGGATGCCGAGTTCATGAGCAAGCAGGTGTCCTGCGAGGTGCTGACCCGCACCGACGGCGTCATGCTCGTGCTGTTTTCGACGCCGTGGCGCCTCGAGGGGTTCCAGCGGGACAACCCGTCGATCAAGCTGCGGTCGTTGGTGGCGGCGGCCGAAAGCTGACGCGACCCTCTCGATAGCGGGCACACCTCGGCGCTCAGCGCTTACGGTGTAGAGCACCCAAGAGAGAGGACGAGAGTTGGCCACCGCCACTCCAGCGACCCCCGCCACCCCGACGCTGCGTGAACTGACCGTCCGCGGCATCCTGCTCGGCGGTGTCATCACGCTCGTGTTCACCGCCGCCAACGTCTATCTCGGACTCAAGGTCGGCCTGACGTTTGCCACCGCCATCCCCGCCGCCGTGATCTCGATGGCGGTGCTGCGCAGCTTCGCCAACCACTCGATCGTCGAGAACAACATCGTGCAGACCGTCGCGTCGGCGGCCGGCACGCTGTCGGCGATCATCTTCGTGCTGCCCGGGCTGATCATGATCGGCTGGTGGACCGGTTTCCCCTACTGGACCACCGTCGCGGTGTGCGCTGTCGGCGGCACCCTCGGCGTCATGTACTCCATACCTCTCCGGCGCGCACTCGTGACGGGAACCGACCTGCCCTATCCCGAAGGCGTCGCCGCCGCCGAGGTACTCAAGGTCGGTGACGGCACCGAAGGCGTCGAAGCCAACCGCACCGGGCTCAAGGTCATCACGTTCGGTTCGGTCGTGTCGGCCGTTTTCGGGCTGCTCGCCAATATGAAGGTGCTCGCCAATTCCGTTACCGCATATACCCGTATCGGCGCAGGCGGCACGATGTTCACCGCCGGGCTGTCGATGGCGATGATCGGCGTCGGGCACCTGATCGGCATGACCGTCGGCATCGCGATGCTCGTCGGGCTCGTGATCTCGTACGGGGTGCTGCTGCCCATCCGCACCAACGGCGCGCTCACGGGTAGCGAACCGATCGGCGACATCATCGACGGCATCTTCGTGCACGAGGTGCGGTTCGTCGGCGCCGGAGCCATTGCCGTCGCGGCGATCTGGACACTGCTGAAGATCCTGCGCCCCATCGTCAAAGGCGTCACCGCTGCGCTGGGTTCGGCACGTGACCGGCGGCAGGGTCAGGTGGTCGAGCTCACCGAGCGCGACATCCCCTTCCCCATGGTCGTCGGCACCGTCGTGGTGATGCTGCTGCCGATCGCAGTGCTGCTGTGGGATTTCAGTCGCGGCACTGTGCTGCAGGGGCATTCGGCCGGGATCATCGCGGCGAGCCTGGTGTTCATCTTCGTCATCGGGCTGGTCATCGCGTCGGTGTGCGGCTACATGGCCGGGCTGATCGGTTCGTCGAACAGCCCGATCTCCGGCGTCGGCATCCTGACGGTGCTCATCGCCGCGGTGCTGATCAAGGTGGTGTTCGGGCGGGCCGATAGTGGCCAGTCCACCGCACTCGTGGCGTTCACGCTGTTCGCGGCCGCCATCACGTTCGGTGTTGCGACCATCTCCAACGACAATCTGCAGGACCTCAAGACCGGCCAGCTGGTCGGGGCGACGCCCTGGAAGCAGCAGGTGGCGTTGGTGATTGGCGTGGCGTTCGGGTCGGCGATCATTCCGCCGGTCCTCAACCTGATGCAGCGGGCGTTCGGTTTCCTCGGCGCGCCCGGGGCCGGCGATCATGCCCTGGCCGCGCCGCAGGCCGCACTGATCTCGTCGTTGGCCAAGGGCGTGTTCGGCGGGTCGCTGAACTGGGGGCTCATCGGGCTGGGTGCCGTCATCGGGGTTGTCGCGATTGTGGTTGACGAGTTTCTCACCCGCACATCACGTTTCGCGCTGCCGCCGCTGGCCGTCGGAATGGGGATGTACCTGCCGATGAGCCTGACGCTGATCATTCCGCTGGGTGCGCTGCTGGGCTGGTTCTACAACCGCTGGGCCGACCGGACCGGCGGCGACGTCGAGCGCAAGAAGCGGATCGGCGTGCTGCTGGCGACGGGCATGATCGTTGGCGAGAGTCTCTACGGCGTGGTGTTCGCGGGTTTTGTGGCCGGCACTGGTTCCGATGAGCCGTTCGCGCTGTTCTCTGGTTTCGGTGGGTCTGTTCCTGAACTGATCGGTGTCGTGGCCTTCGCGGCGGTACTCGGGTGGATGTACAAGCGGACGCGAGTTATTGCGGGTAGCGAGCCGGTCGCGGCCGAGCGCTGAGGCGCCTGGCTGCCGCTGATTTCATGGTGGCTGCGCACGCTGCGGCGGGGCCGCCTCTCCTGACTTGTGCGATTTGGAGCCGTCAAGTTTCCTTGGCGGCTCCAAATCGCCTGTGCTGCAACACTGTCAACGCTGAGAGGATGCTTCTCCTAGCGCGGGACGACAGTGATGGCGCATCGTGGGCCATTCGCTCCTGACAGCCGAGCATCCGCGGTCACCAGAGCGCAGTCCAGGTTCTCAGCGAGGGCGACGTACATCGCGTCGTAGGCCGTCACAGCCTCACGAAGTTCCCAAATGCGTTCCAGGAGAGGTGGAGCGGCGTAGCGGATCAGCCCGAGCCCGCTCCAGACATTCAAAGCCTGCCGGCCCTCCGCAGAGGTAAGCCGACCGGACGCCACTTGCCGGCGCAAGACACTGGCCACCTCCGCATCCACCAAGTGCGGCGCGTGAATCGATTCGGCAGCGAGTAGTCGACGTGCTTGGCCATCGTGCAGAAGCCCAGAGACTGCCGCCGACGCATCGACGACAATCACCGGCGTTCGGACTCCAACTGCTTGACGATGGTCTCGGTCGGGATATCCAGATCGGGCAGCGTGGCCAGCAATGCGGCATTGTCGACTCGACGAGTCGCGGCATCGAGTTCACGGATCGCGACGGCTGTCACCGAGGTGCTCGCTGCACGCGCCATCCGTTCGAGTCGATCCATGACGTCATCAGGGACGTTACGGAGGTGCAGAGTCCGCATACGACCACTGTACCCAGATTGCATGCTTCTCGCTTGCAATCTGCTAGCAACCCGTCCGAGCTGACTTGAGGAGCCATCAGCCCACATCGTCGTACCCCCAGAACTCGTGCGCCTCCCGCATGAGTTCGCGACGATAGCTCGACCTCAGCTCGTCGATCACGGCAAGAGATCGCGAGGTCAGCTCGTCGCCAATCCCGCTCTGCGCGTGCGCATATGGGATGAACGCACGAAGCAGGTCTGGAATGTCGAGCGCGACCTCCAGCGGCGTGTCATCGTCGTAATAGAGCAATGATCAATACCTGTGGATGAGGCCCGGGGAGGCGGCCTGAAAGTGGGCGCACCTTCCCGAGGATGATCATCACGGAATCAGGTATTCGATCAAGACCGGCGTTGGCGCGCTGGTTGGGAAGGTACGCCCATGCTCACCGTAGTTCACGATGCCGAGGAGGCCAACGGCGGCGAGGCCGGCCGGTCGTTGTTGGACGAGATCGTCCGCGACGGAGCCCGGCAGATGTTGGCCGCTGCACTGCAGGCCGAGGTCGCCGCGTACGTCGCCGCATTCGCTGATCAGCTCGACGAGAACGGTCACCGACTGGTGGTCCGCAACGGCTATCACCAGCCGCGTGAGGTGTTGACCGCGGCCGGTGCCGTGCAGGTGAAGGCGCCGCGGGTCAACGATCGCCGTGTCGACCCCGATTCTGGTGAGCGGCAGCGGTTTTCCTCGGCGATCCTGCCGGCCTGGGCACGCAAGTCTCCGCAGATGAGTGAGGTGCTGCCGCTGCTGTATCTGCACGGCCTATCGACCAGCGACTTCGGGCCCGCACTCGAGCAGTTCCTCGGCTCGGGTGCCGGGTTGTCGGCCACCACGATCACCCGTCTGACCGCGCAGTGGCAAGACGAAGCCCGTACGTTCGCTGCCCGGGACCTGTCCGGCAGCGACTACGTCTACCTGTGGGTCGACGGCATTCACCTCAAGGTCCGCCTGGACCAGGAGAAGCTGTGCCTGCTGGTGATGCTCGGCGTGCGCGCTGACGGCCGCAAAGAGCTCGTGGCGATCACCGACGGCTATCGGGAGTCATGCGAGTCGTGGGCGGATCTGCTGCGCGACTGCAAACGCCGCGGCATGACCGCCCCAGTGCTGGCCGTCGGCGATGGCGCGCTCGGGTTCTGGAAGGCGGTGCGGGAGGTATTCCCGTCGACCAAGGAGCAGCGCTGCTGGTTCCACAAGCAGGCCAACGTCCTGGCCGGGCTGCCGAAGTCAGCGCATCCGGCCGCGCTGGCGGCCATCAAGGACATCTACAACGCCGAAGACATCGACAAAGCTCAGGTCGCGGTCAAGGCCTTCGCGGTTGCCTTCGGCGCGAAGTACCCGAAAGTGGTCGCCAAGATCGTCGACGACCTCGATGTCCTGCTGGAGTTCTACCACTACCCCGCCGAGCACTGGATCCATCTGCGTACCACGAATCCGATCGAAAGTACCTTCGCCACAGTGCGTTTGAGAACGAAGGTCACCAAGGGTCCGGGATCGCGGGCCGCTGGATTGGCCATGGCCTACAAGCTGATCGACGCCGCGCAGGCCCGCTGGCGGGCCGTCAACGCCCCACATCTGGTCGCCCTCGTCCGCGCCGGAGCGGTCTTCCACAAAGGCAAACTGCTCGAACGACCCACCGACATCACCCCACCGACACCACCGTCAGACGGCGATCAGCACACCGAAACGGAGGTCGCCTGAAACACCCCGATCCACAGGTATTGACAATTGCTCCAGTCGTAATAGGACGGGTTACGCAACACGTCTCGGACGCGTGTTTCACTCCACCGCAGCGGGTCTTCCGTACCGGTCTCGAAAAGCTCCAGCAGCTGCTCCCGGTAGCCGGGGCCGTTGAACGGAGCAGACGAACTGCTGACGAAGAACGACTCGCACAGCTGCTCGGCGGAAGCCCAATCCATGGACGGTGTGCGGCCCTCACCGCCTTCCGGGAGCCGACTGATCAGCCACCTAACCAGCGGTCGGTTTGGCATCCACGTATTGGCATCTCGCGCGAACATTGGCTTCTTGAAAGCATCTTCGATCCACGCCCTCGCTTCGGCGAGGTCCATTTCGACAACAGACTCGGAACCCGGTTCCGCAATCCGTGCAAGCACCTCGTCGATCAGCTCCCGGCACAATGGCGATGTCGGTGACGCCCGAGAACCGATTGTGGTCGACCCGCACGACCACAGTCAGCCCATGACCACCGACTAGTCGAGCACCAATGGCAATCTCATCGACATCACCGAAGGCATCACTTCGGCGGACAGCCCGGTGCACGTTCACCTGCGACAGCGAGTGGATCCATCCCGGCAGGTGCTCGTGGCGCTGTGCGAGTTCCGCTCGACATTCGAATTGCAGAGCTGGGTCATCGACCAGAAGCTCTGAACCGCCCCGGGTTTGATGCACACCGGTTTTATTGGTGTGCAGCCTCTGATTGGGCTGTCGCTGCAGCGTAGTAGATGGTCTCGTATTCGATCGGCGGGATGCGTCCGAGACGGTGCATGAGCCGGTCAGTGTTGTACCAGTGCACCCAGTCGGCGGTGAGCAGTTCCACGTCGGTGAGCCTGTTCAGTGGCCCTCGCCGAAACGGTGAGTCATCACGGACAGCTTCGGTCTTGTACAGGCCGATGGTGGTCTCGGCCAAGGCGTTGTCGAAGGCATCGCCGACGGATCCGATCGACGGCAACAGCCCGGAGAGCAACAGCGTTTCACCAAACCGCACCGATGTGTACTGCGAACCTGCATCGGAGTGATGAATAGTGTTGCCCGACAATGGGTTACCTTCACGGCGCCGGAGTTCAGCGGCGTGCCGGATCGCCTGGCGCACGAACAGATCTGCCTTGCTGGTCGAGCAGGTCCAGCCCACGATCCGCCCGGCGTACGCGTCGATGGCGAATGCGGTGTAGACGAACACCCCGGTGGCCAGCGGCACGTAGGTGAAATCAGCCACCAACAGCATGTTGGGGGCGGGGACTCGGAATTGGCGGTCCACCAGATCCGGGGCACGCCCGGCGGCCGGATCGGCGATGGTGGTGCGGACCTTCTTGCGCCGGCGCACGCCCTGCCAGCCGTTGGCGCGCATCAAGCGTTCCACTGTGCAGCGGGCTACCGTGATGCCGTGGCGCTGCAGGTGCGCCCACATCTTGACCGCGCCGTACAACGACTCGGGCTTGCGGCGACCGTGCTCATCGGGCTCGTAGTAGCCGGCCAGCACCTCGGTGATGACGGTGTCCCACAAGGCCCGCGCCGACGGCGGTCGAGCCAGCCAGGCGTAGAAGGTTCTCGGGGCGATCTGGCAGCCATGCTCAGAGAGCACGCGGCAGATCGAAGCGACCCCGAACCGAGCACGATGCTCGGCGATGAACGCACAGATCAGCGGCGTCGCGGGTCGCTCTCCCGCGCGAAGAAACTTGTTGCCGCCTTGAGGATTTCGATAGTTTCCTCAAGCTCACGATTCTTGCGTTTGAGCTCCCGTAACTCCCGTGCGGTATCGGACGGGACACCCTCGCGGACCCCAGTATCGACCTCGCCCTGGTTGACCCACCGGCGCAGCGATTCGTAGGACACCCCCAACCGCTTGGCCACCGCGGTGATGCAGGCCGTACGGGTGTCGTACTCCTCGGCATGGTCACCGACCAACCGCACCGCCCGGGCCTTGAACTCCTCGTCGTACTTCTTCGGCATGATGCGAACTACCTTCCCTCGAAAGAAGGTGTGCATCAAACCCGGGGTGATTCAGCTCCGCGATTACAGCGAGTAAGGCAGTGACCGGCCGGTTGCGTGTCGACATAAGGCCGGTCAACAGGCGATACAGCTTTTCGCCGTCCGGCCTGCTGGCATCGAGCGAAGTGAGGTTGAGGTTCCCTACGTTGATCGCGCGGCTGGCCATGCTGACGAGATAGACCGGATGCTGATCGACCCTGGGCCGCACTATTTCTGTCAGCTGTCCGGTTGCATCGTTCAGCTGCCCGATTAAATCTTTCAGCTGTCCGGTTACAGTTTTCAGCTGTCGGTCGAGAGCATTCCCGGCTTTGCGTTTCTTCGCTCGCCGCACATCGCGTCGAGCCTGTTTGAGGCTCCGTAAACGTCGTTTGTCGGTCATGTCGCGGACGCTACGCCCGGGCCCCGACAAGTACGCCGCGGCCGCTTTTCGCCCTCCGTCTGACCCACGGACGTACATCACGTGACAACACGGCAAACAAGCTCGCGTGCATCATCGTCGACGGCACCACGGCGGATAGTGACAACCGTGGACGCTGTAATTCACCCGAACACCGCGTCAAGGGTTTCGCCCCCACACCCGGTGTCATCGAATGCCGCTGAACAGCACGGTGCGGTCATCGCAGACCGGCACCCGCGAGAAATGTCATCCACCAACACAATCGACGCCCGCGACGAGCTGATTCTCGAAGGTCAGGCCGTGCCGGGCGCCTGGGTCACCGTGTCGTTCAACGGTGACCCCGACGACACGGACGTCTTCCAGCTCGTCCTGCCCGCCGACGCCAAGCCGCTGGGTGACACCTGCTCCGTGGAATGCCCGCTGGGCAAAGCACTCGTCGCCTCGCACGTCGGCGAAACCCGGAGATACGTGACAGAATCCGGGCGGAGCATGGCGATCACGGTTCTGGCCGTCGACAGCGTGAATCCGCAGGAGACGGCCGGACGCTGACCGCTCCCCGACCAATGTTGTTCGGGGAGCCCAGGGCCCTACTCCGCGGCCCGACCGCCCACCACCGCGTGAATCCGCCCCTGCGGGTACGGCAAGGCGATGTCGTGTTCGTCGTAGGCGCGCAGAATCGCGCGGCGGATCCGGCGCTGCACCGCGCCCTGCATGTTCGGCCGGGTTTTCACCGACATCCGCAAGGTGACCAGATCAGGCGAGAGCTCCTGCACGCCAAGCATTTCCGGATCACCCAACACATCGGCAGCGATCGCCGGATCGATGATCGCGTCCTCGGCCGCTTCGATGGCCACCAGCTCGGCGCGGTCGAGGTCTGCGGTCAAGGCGACCGGAACCTCAACGTTCGCAACGGCGTAGTCCTGGCTCATGTTGCCGACGCGCTTGATTTCACCGTTGCGGACGTACCAGAGGGTGCCGTCGCCGCCGCGCAGTGTGGTGATGCGCAGGCCGACGCTCTGCACCTCGCCCGTCACCTCGCCGAGGTCGACATTGTCGCCGACACCGTATTGATCCTCGAGCAGCATGAAGATGCCGCTGACGAAGTCGCGGACCAGGTTCTGCGCGCCGAAGCCGATCGCGAGACCGACCACACCGGCCGAGGCGATGAACGGCGCGATGTTGACGCCCAGCACGCTGAGGATCGCGAGCACCAGCCACAGGAGAAGCAGGATCGACACCGTCGACTTCAGCACCGAGCCGATGGTCTGGGCGCGCTGACGGCGCCGCTCGGCGGCCTTTCGGGCGTTCGACGAGGCCGCGCGGTCGCGCAGGTAGCGCAACAAGGGCGGACGGTTGGCCTGCGATTCCTCATCGACGGCCATGGTCTTGCCGGCGCGCCCGGTCGTGGCGCGGTCGATAACCCGGTGCAGGGCCAACCGCGCGATCAGGGCGATGACGCCGTAGGAGACGATCCGGATCGGCACCTCGAGCAGCCAGTGTCGGTTCGTTTCGGTCCATTCGAAAGCCAGTTGGTAGACATGCACGGGTTCGACCCTACGAGAGGGCGTCGAAGCCCCTGGCCACGGCGATTCCCGGCTGCAGCCTGGACCAGCGGGTTTGGGGCGCGGTGAGATCCGGCCGGAGGGTGAGGCTGGTCGTGGCCTGGGTCACAGGCGCGCTGCCCGTCGAGGCACGTTCCTGCCAGCAATCTGGCAGGAACCTGTCTAAAACCTGTGAGCGGCAAGGAAATTCGCGTCGGCGACCCCCTGGCACCCTCGGTAAGCTCCCTTCGTCAGCCAATCGCGTTGGGGGTATCGCATGGCCGAGTTACAGGTCGAACCGTCGGAGCTGGTCGCGGTGTCGCATGAGCTGTCCACCGTCGCGGACGGGCTCCGCACCGGGATAACGTCCCTGGACAACGAGGTATCCGGCCTCATGGGCACCGGCTGGACCGGGTCCGCGGCCTCGGCATACGCGGGCGTGTGGAAGGAATGGCACGAAGGCGCTGCCCAGGTGGCCGCCGGCCTGAGTCGCATGTCGGCGCTGCTCAACGAGGCGGCGGCCAAGTACACGAGCACCGACGCCGAGGGCGGCGCGCACATCGCGGGATCGGGCCTCTGATGAGCGAGTTCAGCGTCAATCCGGCGGCACTGGCGGCGGTCATCGACCGGATGACGGCGTTCGATTCCGACCTCGAAGCCCACTTGGCGCACGCAGCCGGATCAGTCGCCCGGTTGGGTTCCAGCTGGTACGGCGACGCCGGCGAAGCGGAACGGTCGGCGCAGGCGCAGTGGAACGAAGGTGCCCGTGAGATGCGGGAGGCGCTCGCGCGGCTCCGACAGATCGCTGAGGGCGCTCA
The DNA here is from genome assembly GCF_055384815.1 of Mycobacterium toneyamaense. Classification (NCBI taxonomy): domain Bacteria; kingdom Bacillati; phylum Actinomycetota; class Actinomycetes; order Mycobacteriales; family Mycobacteriaceae; genus Mycobacterium; species Mycobacterium toneyamaense. The sequence goes on along the minus strand of NZ_AP040333.1, from coordinate 1,560,713 downwards.
CGAGAACTACTCGTCCGCCGCGAGCAAGAACCACCAGATGTGGTCCTGACCTGTGACCGGCCCGATCACGGTCGATCCGACGGCGCTCAACTCGGCGGGAGCGTCGGTCGGCGCTGAATCCAACGCCGTTACCAGCGCCATCTCGACGCTGACGGCCGCTTTGTCCGGGCACGAGTCCGGATTCGGTCATGATGCCGCCGCATTCGTGTTTTCGCGCAGCTACACGAATGCGGCGAACGCGTTGCTGCACACGGCAGCGTCGGCCGTCAACGCCTCACGGCGTGCGGGGCAAGGCATCCAGATGTCCGCCTACAACTACGGCACCGCGAACGCCCACTCAACGGTCGGGGGCGGCGAGTCGCCCGTGCCGAAACCGGGCGATCCCGGGAAGTTCTCGGCACCGGCAGTGCCGTCGGTGTTCGGCGGTGCTATCGCCGCCCCGATCGGGTGGGGCATTGTCGAGGCCTTTGTCGGTGGGGTGTGGCCGGATGGCGATCCCGCACAGATGCGCGCGACGGCCGCCGCATGGCGCACCTACGGCTCGTCGATCAGTGGCGGTTCGGGCGCAATGACCACTGCGGGAACGACTTTGGGCGGATTTCAGATTCCCGAAGCGCCACAGATGCAGAAGGCCGCCAACGAGATCAGCGGCGGCCTGACCAACATCGACCAACAGGCCCAAGCGCTTGCCGCCCAGATCGATTCGTTCGCAACCACTGTCGAAAACGCGCAGAACGCCATCCGCGATCTGCTCCACCAGTTGAGTCCCAGCGGCATTCTCAGCACCATCGGCGGCATGTTCGAGGGCCACAATCCCATCGAGAAAATCAAGCAGATCGCCCATGACATCGACACCGTCCTCAACAACATGAAGCGTGAAGCCAACGCCATGGATCAGGCTGTCAGCCAAGGCATCAACGATCTCGACGGCCTGACCAACAAGCTGGAGGCCTGGGCGAACAAGGAGTTCGTCGAGGTGTTCGGGCAGGAGGTCGGCGGCGTGCTGGCCATGGATTTCACTGCCCTGGCTGATATCACTGAAGGTGGGTTCAAATTCGTCGCCCAGACCGCAGAAGGTCTCGAACAACTTGATCCAACCCGCTTCCTCTACGACCCAGAAGGTGCAGGCAAGGCGTGGTTGAACACTGGCAAGGCGCTGGGCGAAATGGCGCTGGTCGGCAATCCCTTGACCGCTCCGTTCGCGCTAGCGGAGCCTCACATCCGCAACGACGTGATGAATCTCGGCAAGTCGATGCTCGACGTCGAGGATTTCAAGAACGGTCACCCGTTACGCGGACTCGCTTACGACGCAGCACAAGTCGGATCGATGATCATCCCCGGCGTGGGCGAGGCGGCACCGGCGGCCGACGCCGCGGGCGGAGCGGCGCGCGTCGGTGCGGCAGAGGCTCGGGCCGGCGGGACTGTTGCGCGCGATGCGGGTGAAGTCGCGTCTCGTGGTGGCGCGGCAGCTGCCGCCGCCGACGAGGTCGCAACCAGGGCCGGAAACATCACGAAGAGCCTCGACACGGTTGGCGTGCCCGAGGCCGCGCCTGGGCCGACCGCTGCGGGGAAGGCACCGGTGGAGCCTCCGGCTGCTGCGCCGAAACCGGAGGCAGCGCCGGTGCCGAAGCCCGAGCCTGCGCCGGCACACGAGGCGCCCGCGCCGCATACCTCGCAGCCGACGGGGCCTAGCGAGCCCCATACTCCGGCGCCCGTTGAACACGGCCCGGTCGATCACAGCAGCCCCAGCGAACACCACGCCGGTGCGCCTTCAGAATCCCCCCACGCCGGCGAAGGCCCGGTCGAGAATCACCCATCGCCGCCTGAGCCACCTTCGACTCCTCCCCCTCCCGTTGCCGGCCACGACTATGGGTTCCCACCCGAGAGCGCCTTTGAGCACGTCAGGAACCCGGCGGACGATATCGCCCGGCTTCACGAAGGCGGCGTGCCACACAGCGTCACCGACGGATATGACCCGCTGGCGGGCCGGACTGAAGAAGAATTCAAGCGGGAGTTCACCACAGTCGACGACAAAGGCAGGCTGCAATGGGATTGGGACAGGCAAGCACCCAACAACGGGTTCGATGGGCCACCGTCTGTCTCGGACCGCATTCCCGCCGGACATCAACTCGATAGGCTGGGCTCGAACGGGGGTGGTTTCATGGGGGACGAAGGAGCACCTCTCTCCACGCGTTCGATGCCGCCTGGAGTCGCCAACGACTATCACACCTTTGTCGGAACCGGGCGGCCGATACCCGATGGCCTCAATTGGAGAGTTGAATACGGTCCCGCCAAACCAGCCTTCGGACAACCTGGCGGGGCCGAGCAATGGGCAGTAATCAACTTGGACACTGGTCGACCCGTGTCAGTCGAAGAGCTGAAACTCTGGCGTCTGATTCGTGAAACAACTGGAGAGTGAAGCCACGGGATGAACATGACAGGAACTGAATCTAGCTCCGACTCGCAACTGGAGGAGCTGATCAATCGGTATGACAAGTGGCGGCAGATCTACGCATATGCCGACCAACCCGCGCGCGATGCACCTGTATGGGAAGCGGGTCGTCTGCACCTACGGCGGGGATACCCGTACCCGGACTGGACGTCATACATAGTCGAGCCGACCGACGGCGGATACAACGTCCTCACTGCAACGACCGAACGCCGAAACGAACCGCTTGAAAGCCTATCTGGATTCTTCACCGATGCCGACGATGCTGGGAAGTACGTCATTTGGAACGTCGGAGAATCCCTCCGAATGTCGTGTCGACTGGACCCAATCATGTGGGCGTGGGAGGACGCCGGATTAGACCCACGCGTACAACAGACATCACTCGAGAAGTACGTTTCGAAGTACTCACTGAAGTCAGATCCCAGCAGGTACTTCATATTGCAGGCCGGCGGCGTTCAACCTGTAAACCATCTACTGCCACTGACCTACGGCGAGCTGGACGCCCAGTTGCTCGCCGGGATGCCGGACTCTGTCCTTTCCCATCTGTAGTCGACACGGACAGTTGATACCAATGCCTATTTCTCAAGAACTGGAAGACTGGGCGAACCTTGCCAAGTTTTCGTTGACGAGGAACACGGCAGGTAGCGGCGCCGATATTTTCTGGAATCTGGGCGGCGAACTCCGATATTTTGTCCGCGAGATGGCAGACGGATGGACGCAGGTCACCTGTTCGGACAGAATGGCACCTGAGGAATTTGAATTCTCAGGCGCTTCTCTTGCGGTCGTAGAGCGATTTCTATTCGGTTGGTTTGGAAACACCTATAGAAGCATCAGCGCGTTGCCGAGCTTGGCAACACCTGTAGCAGTCCAAGAAGCGAGCAATGGCTATCGCATAGTTTCGCAAGAGTTCGAAGGGGTCGATCGATATACGCTGATCGATGCGACCTATCGGATTATTGCGGTAAGCAGCGGCGGTCGTCTCATGGCGCCCGATCGACTCACCCTTTTGTCCGTGCTTCTCCATGCCCCCGTCTATGAGATCGAAGAGTCGTTTCGACGGGAAGACGGAAGACCACTGCTCAAGATCCGTGACCAGTTATAGCGCACCTCCTAGACGTCGAATGGCGGCCGACGCATTGAACGACAGACAAGCGACTCGCACACAAGTACATCGACGTCTGGTGCTGCAGAAACTCCTCGGAGCAATGATCAGAACCTGTGGATGAGCCTCGGCGAGGCGGCGTAGGAAAGGGCGCACCTTCCCGAGGATGATCTGAATGTCGAAGGTCTGATCAAGAGCCGGCGTTGGCGCGCTGGTTCGGGAAGGTACGCCCATGCTCACGGTAGTTCACGATGCGGATTCATCCAACGAGGATGCTGGCTCGTCGCGGTCGTTGCTCGATGAGATTGTCCGCGACGGTGCCCGCCAGATGCTGGCCGCAGCGTTGCGGGCTGAGGTCGCCGCCTACATCGAGGCTCATGCCGGTGAGCTTGATGAGAACGGGCACCGGCTGGTGGTGCGCAATGGCTATCACCGCGAGCGCGAGGTGCTCACCGCGGCGGGCGCGGTGAGTGTGACCGCGCCGCGGGTCAATGACAAACGTGTTGACCCGGACACTGGTGAGCGGCAACGGTTTTCCTCGGCGATCCTGCCGGCGTGGGTGCGCAAGTCGCCGCAGATGACCGAGGTGTTGCCGTTGCTGTATCTGCATGGCTTGTCGACCAGTGATTTCGGTCCGGCGTTGGAGCAGTTCCTGGGCTCGGGTGCCGGCTTGTCGGCCACGACGATCACCCGACTCACCACGCAGTGGCAGGACGAGGCCAAGGCCTTCGAGGCCCGTGATCTGTCGGGCACCGACTACGTCTACCTGTGGGTCGACGGCATCCATCTCAAGGTGCGCCTGGAGCAGGAGAAGCTCTGTTTGCTGGTGATGATCGGTGTGCGCGCTGACGGCCGCAAGGAGCTGGTCGCGCTCACCGACGGGTACCGGGAGTCGGCCGAGTCGTGGGCTGATCTGTTGCGGTCGTGCCGACGTCGCGGGATGACCGCACCGGTGCTGGCCGTCGGCGATGGGGCCCTGGGGTTCTGGAAGGCCGTGCGTGAGGTGTTCCCGGCCACCGGCGAGCAGCGGTGCTGGTTTCACAAGCAGGCCAATGTTCTTGCCTGCCTGCCAAAGTCGGCTCATCCGGGGGCGATCGCGGCGATGCGGGAGATCTACAACGCCGAGGATATCGACCACGCGCAGGTGGCGATCAAGGCGTTCGAGGTGGACTACGGCGCCAAGTACCCCAAGGCGGTCGCCAAGATCGTCGATGACGCCGATGTGCTGCTGGAGTTCTATAAGTACCCGGCCGAGCACTGGGTCCATCTGCGCACTACCAACCCGATCGAATCAACGTTTGCCACGGTACGTTTGAGGACCAAGGTGACCAAGGGGCCGGGTTCACGCGTCGCCGGAATGGCCATGGCTTACAAGCTGATCGACGCCGCGCAAGCCCGCTGGCGAGCCGTCAACGCACCGCACCTGGTCGCTCTGGTCCGGGCCGGCGCGATCTTCCACAAAGGCAAACTGCTCGAGCGACCCACCGACATCACCCCGTCGGCGGACTCGGCACCGACCGAATCAACTGGAACGGAGGTCGCCTGAAACAAGCCGATCCACAGGTATTGACAATTCCTCAACTCCTCGCGGCGCCGATGTCTCACGCCATAGTCGAATCCGGACTCGACCAAGTCGGCGGAATGGTCGCCGAGGCCTCAAGAGCCCTCGGACTGATGACGCCCGCAGAACTGTTGGCCGCGTATGGCGTTGACGCCGCGCCCGAGTTCGTCGATGTAGTCCGATTTGAGCAACCGCGCGCGGCGACATTGACCAGGCCGAGCCAGGCGAAGCGTCCGTGGCCCACCTTTCCCCATGGCTTCTTACTCGGCGACTCGCTAACACCGGTATGGAGCATGAGCCGAACCCGCTACTCCCACGGTGCCGAGTATTGGCGAATCCGTTCCGACGGCGAGCAGAGGTGCTTGTCGCACTACGCGGGGGCGGGCCGCGGCTGGGTGCGCGCCAAACGCTGGCGGCCGCCAAGCCCGATAGTGGGCACGTTGGCGCGATGGCAGGGCCGGGAGTTCTTCGCCGACGTCATTGCAGAGACCGTGTTGTTGACCGCGATCGCCCAGAATGGCCCAACGGGTTTCGAGCCAGTTCGCCCCCATGCATGGTCCAAGACCGTCCCGTTGTCGGAATGCGAAGTGTTCGAACGGGTGTTCACGGCTCAGGTCGACGGTGTCCCCGTACGCATACTGCGTCGCACGGGTGAAACCGCCGAGGTGCTGCTGCTGAGCGATGACCCCGCAGATGCCGAGCGCGTCGGCGCTGGACTGGTCGAGGCTGGAGTGTTGGAGGCTGTGGTCGCCGCCGGTCGCTTGGCCGACGTGCGTGGGGTGGAGAACCAGTGGGTTCCGAGCGCGGATGAGTCAAATGAGGCTCGATAGACCCACTCACGTGCAGGCGACGAATCGTTCGTCGGGATGGATGAGCGATTTCCCCGAGGAGATACCCGGGCAGATCGCCGCGATCATCAACCGCCTGGGTGACGGCCGGTACACGTACATGTCGATCTATCCCCTGCCCGCAGACGCAGGTATCTACGACGATGTCCACCCGACCGAGTGGATGCAGGCCACTGGTGTCGCGCCCGATCGGCTCACGGTTGAGATCAAGCAAGTCGACGCAAAAGGCGTGCATCGGCTATACATGATCGGCACACCCGGCGGTGCAGGCGAATCGGCCGAGACCGAGCCAATTCAGAACGGCGACAACACATATCTGGTGTGTCCCTCCGAGGCACTCACTGCCACCGATGCCATCGCCTTGTTCCAGCACTACTACGACACCCACACTGTCCCCCAAGGCTGGAGTCTGCGCGAACAGCCCGAGTTCTCCGACACCGCGGTCGCGGAACAATACGGCGAAGGTGAGCGGTGTCCACCGGAGACGAGGCTGCCGTGACGTACGCAGTCAGAGAATTCGCCACGGTCGCGCTCTCAGACGAGCCGGCACGAGCGGAGATGCAGCTCAACCATCTCGTCAGGCTCATCGGTGAGCGAAAGCTCTTCATGCTCGTGTTTGAGCTGCCCGAGAACTACGAGACGTCGGACTACGTCGAACCGGCTGACAATTTCGTCCAGACAACCGGCACTCAGGCCGGCCTGACCGTGGAACTGATGGAGAATGGGACGCTGTTCACGCTCGGGCATCTAGGCGGCAAGGGGCCAATGGTTTCGCTTGCTCGAAAGGGCGGCACCGCGGTCGAAGTGAACCAGAACGAAGTGCTGATGCCGGACGAAGTCGGGCAGCTCCTCGTCGAGTACGTCCGAACCAGCTCGATTGACATTTCGGGTTGGGCACTCCGCGAGCGCATGCCATGAAATTCAGCGACACGTTCGTCTCGAGAGAAGACCGCTACTCGATCGGCGCCGAGCTCGACTCGGGGCGGCTCTACGTCTCGATTCCGGTCAGCAATGGCGTGGTGGATTACGAAGAGTACTACTCGATTTCAGCTGAGCAGTCCGACGTGTTCCTGGCTGACAGGACTGCCGCAATCGAGTTTGTCGAGGCCTGCCGGCAGCACCAGCATGACGATCTGTTGATCCTGAAGCCCGGTACCAACCGCGGGACGCCTGTCTGAGGCGAGGAACGGAAGTCCCCTCCCCCTGGCGCTCGTCGTGCCGCGGCGCCGCTGAACACCGCACCCCGCACTGCCATTCCCCAGCGCTCATGTCATGAACACCACACATCGCCAGCGGTCACATTCGCCAGTGCCAGTGGTTCTATCTCAGTAACGAGATCGTTATTCAGATGGAGAGGAATGAGACATGACCGACGTAGCAGACAAGGTGGTTCTGGTAACGGGTGGTCAACGGGGCCTGGGCGCAGCCCTGGTCGACGAGGTGCTGGCCCGGGGCGCCCGCAAGGTCTACTCGACCGCGCGAACGGCCTTCACCGACGACCGTCCCGAGGTGGCCACGTACGGCCTAGAGGTTAGCTCCGCGGATTCAGTTGCCGCACTGGCGGATGTTGCCACTGACGTCGACATCGTGATCAACAATGCGGGCGTATCCCACCTGGATGATCTGCTCACCGGCAGCTGGGATGACATCACCGACACCTTCGCCACCAATGTGTTCGGGCCACTGCATGTGACGCGCGCGTTCGCACCGATCCTCGCCGCCAACGGCGGCGGCGCCCTGGTCAACGTGCACTCGGTGTTGTCGTGGCTCGGCGGCGCCGGCGCCTACGGCGCCTCGAAGGCCGCGATCTGGTCGATCACCAACTCGCTGCGCCAGGAGCTGCAGGCCCAGCACACCCAGGTAGTCGGGGTGCATGTCGGGTACATCGACACCGACATGACCGACGGCATCAACGCGCCCAAGCTCGCACCGGCCGAGGTGGCCCGACGCATCATCGACGGCCTGGAAGCCGGCGCGGCCGAGGTGCTGGTCGACGACCTCTCGGTTCAGGTCAAAGCGGCGCTGTCCGGGCCGGTCGAAAAACTGGCCTTCACCCGGTCGAGGTGAAAAGCCGGCGTGCCGCCGGTTCTCATCGCTGGTGGAACTGGAATCACCGGCGCCGACGGTATCGACAGTCTGCTCAACACCGGACATGAGTGACGACCACCGTCCACCGCGCCGGCACGCGCTCCACGCGCGGCGCCGAAGTGGTGACGTTGACCTGCCGGACCTTGACACCGCAGGGGCGTCCATAAGAGGGCTAGCTCGCCCAGTGATCGGCGATGCCACGCATATTGGGGTGGACACTGCCGTAGCTCACCAGTCGTACGTCGAGGCCCGCGGGCTCCACGATCTTCAGTGCCCTGAGGATGGCAGTGTCGATCCACTCGTCGTCGTTGCCGAACACTCCCCCGCCCAACCGCGTGAGCAGAACGATGTTCGACCCACCGTTGGCCGCCAATTCGGCAGCCGCCAGCAGAGTTGCTTCATAGGCAGACTCCAGTACCAGGCGAGCGAATCCTTCCCAGTACCGTTTCGGCACATCCGAGTAGGCAACCGGCAACGCCGAGCAGTACGCCTGCGACACGGCCCCTCGCGGAAGCGGCTCGACCCCTGTGACCTCCACACCAAGGTGCAGACCGATCGCCAGCTCACGCACCAAGGAGTCACGGGCCTGGGGAGAGGCTGCGGCGAGGTAGTCGCTGATCGCCGCCAGCCCATCGGCCGTGCACAAGGCGTAACCATTCTCCATCCGCCACAACGACGAGATGGGCCGCCCGAGGTGCGTGGACAGCCAAAGCCCGACGCGCTCGAGCATGTTCAGCTGCCGATCCGCGGTCTGCCCGGGCACTCCGTTCACGGGCGCGAAGTAGTTCCAGTAGATGGTCCCGGCGCCGGCCGCGATCGCACACGCGGGGCCTTGCGTGTGGTCGTGGGCGTAGCGGGTGACGCCGTCCTCGGGAGTGACGATGTAATGCGTCATCTCCAGCAGATTGAACTGCGAGGCCACCTGGAACAGCGCGCCCTCGAACTCCGACGCGCCGTGCATGGCGCCGACGTCGCCGACCGTGCACGTGACGGTGGTACGCCCGCGGTCCGGAATCGTGACCGTCGCTCGCAACTCCGCCAAGGTCGGAGTCCGCAGCGTCCCGATGCCGTACCTCGCGCCGTTCACCGAGGAGACGAGCTGGTTGCCGTCGACACTCAGGCGCGAGCGGGTGCTTTCGTAGTCAGCCTCATTGAAGCCGGTTAGACGCTCAAACCAGTTGGTGGACGGCATGCGGCCATCGTGGCACAACGCATTGCCGTCACCTGGGACTGAAGACCTCTTCACCTCAACTCACCGACCACACAGTGGCGGCGAAAGGGGCAATCACGTTGCATGTCATGCATTTCCGTTGTCCTTTCGGAACTCGGGAGGCATATAGCCCCCGTAGGTGCCGCGCGGATCGCCCTGGACATAGAACCGGTCCTCGCGGTCGGCGCGGTTGGCGATCATGTCGCGCTCGAACTGTTCCCGGCGCAGCTCAGCGTCGCGCGCCTGGGCCGACTTGAGCGTCCAGGCAGCGAACGCGGAAAGCACCGCGAAAGCGATCAACACGACGTACAGCCACGGATGCTCATGAGCCAGTCCAAGCAGGAACAGCCCGCCGAAGACGGCTGCGACGCCGACCCCGGAACGTCTGCGGGTCCGGGCCATGGCGCCAAGACCATTACCTCCGTTCGCAATAGCGACCGACGACGACGAACTACCGCCGAAGATCGCGACCAGGATCCAGACCGGCAGCCACAGCCCACAAGACAGGAAGGTCAGAATGGCGTGCAGCGCGTGGTTGGGTCCGCCGCCGGTTGATACTGCGACAGCGACCGCGGGTGCCGGCGTCGCGGGCGCGGTGGGTACGAAGTGCTCGGTCCAGCGTCGGCCGTCGTGATAGCGCTGGCCGGGCTGGCCGCTCGGGTCTTGGTACCAACCCGGCGCGGGGGTCGGATAGTTATGATTCGGCATGTCGGTTCCTCTCGGCGCATTTCAAGCAGCCGAACAGAATGACAGCGACCACCGACAAGTAGCAGCAGTCGGAGCAACACAGGAATACCTGTCGGGACCTCGCGCTAGTCTCCGCCTAACAGCCAGCGACGTTTGTCCAACGAGCGGGGGAAATCGTGATGAGCCGTTGCCATATGTCTCTACTCGTTACTGGACTGCTCACGGTCACGGCGGTAGGCGCCGCGAGGCCCGCCCGGGCAGATGGCGGATGGGTGGCTGTCGCGAAATCACCATCGCGAGAGTCGTTGGACTGGGCCGGCGGCCCCGACCGATCCAAGGCTGAGGCCGAAGTGGCAGCGCTTCAGCAATGTGCTCGGTTGCAGCGGGCCACCGACTGCTACCTGGTCGCCAGTGGTCCGAGTTGCGCAGCCGTAGCGTGGGATGTGGCTGAACCGCTCAACAATGCTTACGGCGCAGTCGGATTGACCCCGGCCGCAGCACTCAGCGCTGCCGAAGCCGCTGCCGGCCCATTCGCCAATGGCCCAGAAGTGCGGTGCAATTACCTTGGTCGTGGATAGCTAGCTCGTCAAGCTGGCAACAGCGACGCCACCATCCCGCAGAGATGCTCGACCTCAGCGGTCGACGGTTGCAGCTCGAACGCATGCACATGGCAAGCCACGCTGAGCCGGCTCCACGCGATTGCGGCCCGATCCGCTGCATCCTGAGTGTCCAAGGCGCGCAACACAGCCAATTGGCTCCGCGTTGTCGCCCACGACGCCGGCGCGTCCAGATTTGTGCAGCGCTGGTCGATGATCTCCTCAAGAGCCTGGCGGGCCAGGAATGCAGCCATGCGCGCTGAAAGCCCGTCCGCCCTCGCGCCTTTCAGGACAGTCTGCGCCTGTGCGAGGAGCTCGACGGCGCTCATTGCTCCGCCAGAACGTCTTTGACGGTCCGCCGTAAATCGCTGACGTCGAGGTCGGAGACGCCGCGAACACCATGTGCACCGGCGTTGCCGACGTCGAGCGCGTTCTTGCGATGTGACTTTGCCTTCAGCCAGTTGGTCAGGTCTGCTGCTGGGTCACCCAGAATGGCCAATGCCAGCCGCGTTCTCGTCGACTTCGCCGACTCCCATTTTGCCTCCGCATCAACGCGCGACTCCCCTGCGATCGACTCTTTCGCATAATGCACTTGCGACGCAACCGATTCCAGCGCCATACGGAACAGACTCGGGGCGATCCGATCCTTTACCGCCGGCGGTAGCTTCTCGTCCTTAATCATCGCGTGCGCATCGCTCACAAGACGGCTCGCTGGGTCTACGTTCGGACGAATCGCCACTCTCGACCCTGCCTCACGGATGACTTCGATCAGCCGGGCATTGACCCCGGTCTGCCGCACGACCGACGCCAGCCTGTCGTCATGCGAGAACACGACCACCTGGTGGGTCCGGGCAATGTCCGTGAGGATACGAACGAAACCGTCGATCTTCGCTGGATCCATGGCCTGAATCGGGTCATCGAGCACCACGAACCGAAACGGGCTCTTGACTGATGTCGCACGCGGCAGGAACAGCGCCAGGGCGACGGCGTTCTGCTCCCCCTGACTCATGACCGATAGCGCCTGCGTGTCATGACCATCGACGGATCCCCCGAGAACCGCCTTGCGTTTCGTAGCGGTACCGGTCAGCGTGATCTCGGCGAGGTCGACGTTGCTCTCCTGCCGAAGCTGTCCCCAAATCTGGCGTGCTTGGGCCGCAATGGGTTTCAGCCTCAAGTTCCGAAACTTGGTGCCGTTGTCGGTGACCCACTTCTTAGCGGCGGTCAGCGCCTTGAGCTGGTCGTCGGATTCCCGGGCATGCCGTTCGTTGGGTACCCAGGCGGCAACCTGCTCCGCCAGAGGTGCCCAGACGTCCTCGCGGCGGGACAACTCCGAAGCCGCCTGGTCCCGTAGGACCTCCGCGGCGCCGACCGCATCGACAAGCACTGATTCCATATGCGCGGCGAGCTCCAGGTCGTCCGTCGGCACCTCGCCGGCCTTGATTGCTGCTTCGTTGTAGCCCTCAAGCCCCGCCAACTCGACGCCGGAAACTGAGGCTACCTGTCGAAATTGACCAATCACACCCGCAACCGACTGTCGGGCGACCCTGAGTTTCGCACTCGCAGAACGGTATTCCGCGAGTACGGTTTCTGCTTCGGTGACAGCTCCCCGGGTCCGGGCAACCCAGTCCGCATCAAGTTGACCGCCACCACAGACCGGACAACTCGTGTCCCCGGCATGCTGGTGGAAGTCCAGAGCCGCTTGCAGAACCCCGACGCGCTTGTCCACCAATGCAACGGCGTCCACTGATGCCCGTTGCAGTTCGGCGACAGCGGTCCGCAACTCCGAGGCCGCCGACGCGATGTCATCGATGGACGGAACCGTGAACTCGGACAAATCACGCAGAGCTGCGACCACATTCAGCTCAGGCGAACCGGCGCCCGTAATGCCCGCAACGACATCGTCCAACGGCGGCGGCCGTTTCCTCAGCAGCGTCACCATCTGTACAGCCCGTTCATCGGTGACCTCACCTAACGCCGCCAACAACTTCCGCCGCTCGCTGTCGGCGGCTTCGCGGGATTCCTTGGCCACCTTCAGATCAGCGGCGAGCTTCTTCTCCACCGCGGTCAGGACATCAAGACCGAGCAGTTTGGCGAGCGCGTCATACAGCACCGAGGGACCGCCGTCGAACAAACGCCCGAGTTCCTCGTAGGACAGCACCGGCCGATACAGTTCCAGCGGGTTCGACCAGCCGAGGCTGTCGATACCTTTGGTCGGCTCGCCTCCGCCCGACCGTGTCCACAGATCACGGTGGTCGAGTTGAGCGTCATCGGCCCAGTCCACACCGACCGTGACCGCGCCGGTGCCCTCACGAATGAATTCGACACGTACCGCGCAGGGATTGGGCTTGTGCAGGTTGCGCCAGGACTCTGACCACAGCGACTGCCGCTCTTCCCACCGGTAGCTGGTTCCGGTGAGTGCCAGTTCCAGTGCCTCGGCGAAACTCGATTTACCGGAGCCGTTGCGGCCGCTCACCACCGTCAAGCCCGGGGCTGGGTGCAGATCAAGGTTGGCCGTCGACCCGATCCCCCGAAACCCAGACACCTTGATAGTGCTGAGGAACGTGGGCGACCGATCGGGATCGGCGGTGCCACTGCTCTGGTCAACGACGGACTCGAGCGCATCCAGCACGACCGCCTTGGCTGCCTTGTCGAGCTTTTCGTCGTCGTCCAGAAGCCGGAATATGACGTCCTGAACCGACTCCTCACTAGCCCCCGGCTTATTTTGTGATATCTCCTCCACGTAGTGATTGAACTACGTGCTACCGACAGTCAGAAGCAATTTGGCATAGCTGACGTGTGCTCAGGCGGATGGATGCGGGGATTGGAAGTAATTGTCCAGCCGCACAGTCGATTCCCCTGACCATCGGTATGCCGCCAAATTCCCGCCCTTGACTGCGCTGAAGTCGACGCAGGCCGTGCGGTCGGTCCAATCCAGACCGTGTTCGGGCGTTCCCGTTCGCCAGTAGTGGCCGTAGACCACCGGTACGTCGCCGCGGTAGACGTGGTCATCATTGGCAATAGGGAATGACGGCAGCTCCGGGTATGGCGCTCCGTCCGGTGTGGTGAAAGTGCTTGTCATCTCGGTCAACTCGTTCAGCGTCGAACCGGTGCTCCACCACCGCAGCCGTGCCTGTTCGCGCTCGTGACCGTCCTTGTCCAGGTAGGGCTGCTGGCCGTGATCGGTGAGGCTCAACTCGGGTCCCTTGATGAGCGTCTCGACGGCGTCGTACAGCGGACGGCCCTTCGTCGACGCGGCCGCGAACTGCTCGTCGCTGGTGAAAATATTCGAACCCAGCTCCTGCTCAACGATTTTCATCGAGGGTTCGTGCCAGCAGGCGTGGACAACCCGGAGTCCGCCCAGGTCCAGCCACAGCGGGATCGTGCGGAACCAGTCGAGGTAGAACCGCTGCTGCTCGGCGGTCAGCTGCTCCAGGAACGCCTGATGCTGGCGAGCGTTCTTGGCCGAGTGCGGACGCAGGTAGTCGCCGTCTGGCGCAGGGATGCCGTAGCAGATCGCATTGAACTCGTGGTTGCCCATGGTGATCTGTGCGCTTCCGGCGTCGACCATGGCCTTGACGGTTTTCAGGACCCGTAGCTGCTGGGGCCCGCGGTCGATGAGGTCACCGACGAATACCGCGTGTCGGCTCGGGTGCTGGTAGGCGCCGTCAGCGTTGCGGTACCCCATGGCGTCGAGCAGCGACTCCAGCGGATCGGCGCAGCCGTGGATGTCGCCGATGACGTCGTAACCGGGCATGGGCCGATCATCGCACTTCATGTCCTTGTATTCCCGTTACCGGTGGGGTGCAGAAATGCCCGCACCACTGGCTGAGTGTCGGGGCACATATTGAACGACGCGGCGGCGACAATGATCCCGGTCTCGTAGTCGGAATATCCACCCCGCGCCACGAAGTTCAGCGCCGCCGGCACCCCGGCACCGGATCGCATCAAGCGGCAGGCGAGCTTGCACTGGTCGATGACATCGGTAATCGACGAGTAGAAGACACCGTTGCTGTCTAGGTCCGCGACGAAGTCGTATTGGTCGGCGTGAGCCGGCGCTGCGGCTAAGAGCCCGACGACGGCCAGGCCGCAGGTGGCGAGCAGCCGGTTGAGGTGAGTGGTCATCAGAATCTCCGTCCTTCTGCAAAGTGCTCGCTGCCTGCGAGCCCTACAGAATGACAGTGGCCACCGACGTCGCAGAAAATCGCGAACAAGACCCCTTTAGATCCTGTCGTAGGCGCTTCCTAGGATGGTCCCAACGAGTGTCGCCGATTAGACAAAGGGGGCTGGCTCCAGTGGTTGACGTCATCGCGCGCCGTGGCTCCCATGCCAGCCCGTTGCGGTATCCAGGCGGAAAAGCCACACTCGCCGACTTCTTCGAATCGACGATCGATGCCCTTGGCCTCAGCAAGCCGACCTATATCGAACCCTACGCTGGTGGCGCTGGCGCCGGCCTGGAACTCCTGCTTAAAGGCGTAGTCGGCATGGTCGTTATCAACGACCTGGACCCTGCGATTCACGCTTGCTGGAAGGCGATGGTGAAAGACTCGGACGCGTTTCTCAAGTTGCTGGAACGAACTCCTCTCACTGTCGATGAATGGAAACAGCAGCGCGAGATTTACCGGCGCCGTCACGACATCACCGTCGACCCACTCGCTCTCGGCTTCGCCACCTTTTTCCTCAACCGCACCAGCCGCTCGGGAGTCCTCGGGGCCGGGGTAATCGGAGGATTTGCGCAAGCGGGTGCGTACAAGATCGACGCCCGCTACGACAAGAAGGTTTTGAAAGGCCGGATAGAGAAGCTCGCGGAACTCAGCGGGAAAATCCGGATTACGAAACAGGACGGAGCAGCACGACTCCGCGAGTACCTCCCCAAGGAAAACGTCTTCGCCTACGTCGACCCTCCATACGTCGAGAAGGGCAGCTCTCTCTACATGAGCTCCTTTGGAGAGGAGGATCACGTGGCGCTGGCGGTCGTGCTGAATGGCTACGCCAACACCAACTGGGTACTGACCTATGACGTCTCCGACCTAATCCGGAGCTTGTACAAAGCACGGGACACATCTGAGTTTCGGCTGTTGTACTCGGCGCACTTGCGCGGCACAAAGGACAATCTCAAGCGTGCCTCGGCAAGCGAACTTATAGTGCTGTCGAATCCGGTTTCCGACGCACTCACCTCGGGTTTCTAGCGCGGGCCTGCGAACGGCCCGGTCTGACGAACCTGACTCCGCGTCGGCAGACCTAGAGACTGTTGGACCAGTGCCCGCAGGACGGATTGTCCCACGCCCAACGGCAACGCAGCGGCAGAGTGCGCCAAAGCAACAGGGATCACAGCGTTTTCGTAGAGCCGTGTCTGCACGTGGTCAAGCACCTCGCAGATCGGACGGAGTGTCGGATAGCTGGACCAGAGCTCTCCATCCGGGTCGCCATAAGGCGTAACGCCCGGCCTGGGAGGAACCGTCAACACCAGAATGCCCCCATTCCTTGTGCGGTAGATGAACCTCCTCCCGTAAAACTCGTCCGATCCGTAGGGATTGCTGAGCGGCCGCCCTGTCACCCGATTGATGTACTCCGTCGTCAGGATCATGACCTGGCCCGGCTCAATTAGATGCGCGATGAGTCGTGCATGTTCGACGAACGCACCTGACTTCTCAACGCCGACAACAAGGGGGGCGGCCGGGCGTTTGTTGGCGGCGCATTCGTTGGCGAATTCGCCTAGATAGTCCTGGAATCGGCGCTTGAGGGGGGCGACCGTACCATGCAGAGCTAGAGGTCCATCAGTGATGAACAGCGTCCTTTCTAGGACCTCGTAACTATGCACATCTTCGAACAGCAACTGCATGTACCCAAGCAACGTCAACCGTTCGGCGACCAGCATCATCCGCGTCAGCGCACTGCGATTCGAGCCCTCCGGCATGTACTCCTCTTCAGTCCGAAGAACGTCGCCGAGGTAGACCTTGGCTAGGCATACAGGGCAGGTGGCGCCCGCCTTCGGAACGTCGATCTGACCGCCCGAAAGTTGCGTATCCTTCGCGCCACACGAGGGACAACGCCGCAGTGGTGCGGTAGTTGAGGGGGTACTTGGGGACCCGTGCAACGCCAGGAGCATATCTGCGAGCGTTTGATCAGACGCCTGATCAAACTTCGTCTCTTGGAGGAACCGATCAAGTTCCTGCCGCCAGGTGTCCACTCCAGTCGACCCTGGGATCACGAGGCCAGAACCAGGTAACGCTCTGTCGAATGCCGCGTGCTGATGCGACTCACGGAGAAGTCGCGGGTTGACGAACTCGCCTGCCCCAGCTGCATGCAGCTTCTCGAAGTCGATGAAGGACGCCGCGACGCGCACGTAGCCGACTTTGATCGTTGGGTGCTCACGTGTTGCTTCGACCTCGGAATCTGATCCGTCAACAGTGATTGCGAAACGGACCGCGCTTGAGATGCCCGGGTAATCGAGCGCGTCGAGGCGACGACAGAGCGACGTCACCCTGTTCTCGTCTGCAGGAGTGGCTTGCGCGACTTCCCAACGCGAGAACGCGTCGTGAACGGCTTGGCTGTTGACGACAGGTACATGTCCGAGCCGCGAGGCTCGCTCGGAAGGGTACGGCACGCTTACCCAACCTCAACTGGCTGGAGGCCTGAGGCGACACGCGCCGCGTTAATCATCGCGTGGTCAAACTTCGACACCTGCACGGGCACAATGTATTTGCCTGAGTAAGTCTTCATCCGCACGAAGCCTTGGTCCTCCACCCTACGGATGCTGTCGGCCCAAGTTTTGAAGTCATAGTAGTGAGAGAGCTCGCGGGTTTCGTTGTCAGAGTTCAGATGTGCCACCAGCCAGTTTGAGGTATTCGACAGGATGCGCTGGTCAACACTCGACACTTCCTGCGTCGCGTAGACGAGGCCGATACGGTACTTCGCCGCCTCTTTCGACAGCCGCACCCACGGATTGCCAGCTACGTCCTTCGCTCCCCGTTCGAATAGATTGTGTGCTTCTTCAACCACGATTTGGAAGGCAACCGCATCGTCACCTGAACGGAATCGCTCGTTGGCTCGAGAGAGAAGGTAATTCACCGTATTCTCGGAGATGGTCTTCGAGACGTCGCCTGTACCGTGGGCGAGGTCGACGATAGCCAAACGTCCGGCCTGCATGTCTTCCCAGATCTGCTCCTCAACGCGCTGGGCAGCACTGGTCGAGTGGAACTCGCGCAACTGACGGATCGCTGACTTTCCGCTGGCACGGTTGTTGAAGTCAGCGATGAACTTGAACGGTGTGTCACCGCCGGTCGAGCGTTGATTCCATCCTGCATCGTTCGCCATGTGAAGCATGACGCGCTTCGCCGCTTCGGGTGTCGTGGCACGGTAAACGCGTCCCGCCTTCACCACGAGGCCAGGGTTGGCGGTGTCGAATGCCTGAAAAAGTGAGTCCGTCCATCCAAACTCGAGACCGCGGCCTGCGAAAGAAGGCGCCGAGAAGCCGCACTCGACCAGCAGCCCGTAAAGGCCCAGAACCGCCTTGGTCCAGGTGATCCAATCTCCCCAATCAGCAACGCGATCGGGTTCCGTCCAGTTAATTGATGTGAAGGACTTGACGTATGCGTAGGTTCCAAACTGATTGTTGACCACGGAGTTGACGAAATCGACGACGGCTTCAAAGTTCGCCGGATCGAAGAAGTTCATGGCCAGCGGAAGCACCTGCGGATCGGATCCTTCGGCACCTAACCGATAGATACGCACCCTGCGCTCGTCACCGAGCAGCCGCAATCCAGTCTGGTCTTGCTCGTTGACGTTGGCGTACTCGCCCTGCGGGTCGAAGATTAGCTGTCCGACGGAAGTACCGGAACGAGCCGCCTGGGTCGCGATCGCTGTGACGAGGGTCTTGATGGTGTTCGATTTACCCGTGCGTGTCATGCCGAAGACAGCCGTTTTGCGGGACACGAAGTCGCCGATGTGGACGTGAACTGCAGCGTTATCAGTTCCCGACTCGCGCGCACGCCGGCGCGTCGAGGAGAACCTGACAGTCCCCAGTGTTAGCA
The DNA here is from genome assembly GCF_055384815.1 of Mycobacterium toneyamaense. Classification (NCBI taxonomy): domain Bacteria; kingdom Bacillati; phylum Actinomycetota; class Actinomycetes; order Mycobacteriales; family Mycobacteriaceae; genus Mycobacterium; species Mycobacterium toneyamaense. Next base: position 1,542,142 of record NZ_AP040333.1, on the reverse strand, counting down.
GGTCGTCACCATCCGGCTCCGGGTAGGACGCGATCCATGACAAGACCTCAGGCGAAGGAAGGAAAACCTGATATCTCGCCGATGAGACCACATTGTCGATATCGGAGCCGAACTCCATCCGCGTTGAGTTAGGCTCTGTGTAAAAGGTCCCAATGACTTCGCAGTCAAAGGCAGACTGCTGGAGCTCGTTTCGAGTGAGCTCATCGGTGACCTCATCGAATCCCTTACCTGAGTCTCCGGCGTCACGCACGACAGCTAGTCGCGTCTGGACGAGGTCAGACTCGTTCGGAAGCGGGGCGGTCCCACTGACACGCAGCAGAATCAGCTCCTCATCGTCCAGCGCGAAACCTTGGTCGGTCTGCACACCAGCTGCTGCGAGCAAGAAGGCGCCGTGCGGAACGCCGCCAGCCTGGGTCTTGCGCCAGTCATCGGTTAGGACGATCGCGCGTGCGTAGTCCAGCCGGAAGATGCCACCCACCGCGTTGCAGCCCGCGTTGACCAACGTCGCCAAAGGGGTTGACGCGCGCGAGGACTCCAGGATGGTGGAAGTGATACTCATGACTTGGAACCCTAGTATCGACATCCGACAAAATCGGGAAATCCTGCTGGCGTGTTCCCTGTGAATGAGTCCAGCGTGTTTTAGAGTCCCGTGGCCCGGTTTCGGGCCGAGAAGGGACGATGAGATACATGGCTGGACGCAAGCGGCATTCCGCGGAGGACATCGTGCGCAAGTTGCGCCGCGCGGACGAGTTGGCTGCCGAGGGCAAGACTGGCGAGGAGATCGCCGCCGAGCTGGGCGTATCGCCGGCGACGTTGTACAACTGGCGCCGCGCCTACGGCGGGATGGACACCGACGCCGCCCGCGAGCTCAAGGAGCTGCGCGAGCAGAACGCCCGCCTCAAGCGGCTGTTGGCCGAGGCTGAGCTGGAGAAGGACGCGTTGCGGGAGGTTGCGAAGGGAAAATTCTGAGCCCAGCTGCCAAGCGCCGCGCCGTGGACATGCTCAAGGACACCTTGAGCATGTCGGAACGGTTGGCGTGCAAGGCCGTTGGGCTGGCCCGCTCCACTTACAGAAACCTGCCGATGGCGCTGACCCCGTCCGATCCGGACGCCGATATGCGGGTTTGGTTGCGCTCGTACGCCACCAAACACCCGTGTCATGGGTTCCGGCGTGCCTGGGCGGCGTTGCGGTACGACGAGCGCCGTGAGGTGAACAAGAAGAAGATCCACCGGCTTTGGCGCGAGGAAGGTCTGCAGGTGAAGGTCACCTCGCCGCGCAAGCGGTCGGGGGTGTCATCGTGCCCACCGGAGGTCATCGCGGATGCGCCGAAGGTGGTGTGGGCCATCGATTTTCAGTTCGACTCCACCGTCGACGGCAAGGCCATCAAGATCGCGTCGATGCTTGACGAGCACACCCGTGAGTCGCTGCTGAACATCGTCGAGCGGTCGATCACCGCGCAGCGACTGGTGGCCGAGTTGGAGAAGGTGTTCGCCGCGGCCGGCGGGCCGCCGATGGTGTTGCGGATGGACAACGGCCCTGAGTTCATTTCGGCTGCGCTGCAACAGTTTTGCGACGGCAAGGTCGGGTTGTCCTACATCCCGCCGGGCACGCCGTGGAACAACGGCTACATCGAATCGTTCAACAACCGACTACGCAAGGAGTGCCTCAACCGCAATCACTGGAACACCCTGATGGAGGCCCGAGTGGTGATCGGGGACTTCAAGGCTGACCACAACCTGCGGCACCGGCACTCGGCGCTGGGCTACCGAACACCCGCCGAGTACGCTGCCGTCTGTACGTGCAGTCACACCCCGATGGCCTGCGAAATCAACTGAATCTGGATCAACAAACCCGACTCTAATTCCGGGTGGACTCAGAATCGGGGACTCGCCACTGCCCCCGGTCTGCTGCTTGCGGTCCCAGTTGCTGGCCCACCAGAGATTCGCTCAATGCTCGGCCAATCGAGCCGTCGATATCTAGGCGATGAAAACCCCGTCTGGTTGAATCACGGTGTGATTGATCGCGTGAGCGTCGCCGCGTGGAACGTAGGCCATCGCACCACTCGCAAGCCGCTCCCGCCTGCACTCTGCGACGCGCTTGAGCACATCGGAGCAGACGTTCTGTTCTTGACCGAGTTCGTCGATGAAGGAGAAGGTCGGGAGCATCTTCGGAAGAGGCTCGATGTTGCCGGTTACGGCTATGTCCAGACAACTGAGCGACTACCCAGACATAACCAAGTTCTCGTTGCGAGCCAGCTTCGCTTTGATATCGGCGATATCGCCCCACCGGCGAAAGACTCCCACGCGACGGCGAATTTTCTCCACTTACGACTACATGACTCTGAGATGGAGTTGATCGGCATTCGAGCGCCGGCCTATAAGACCGCGGCGGAAAAGAGCTCCTACTGGAGTGAAGTCGATGGCATACTTCACGGTGTCCGTGACCGCGCCCTTGTTATGGCTGGCGACTTTAATGAAGACCCATTCAAGGGAGTCTCGGAATCCTTCACATCACGCAGGTTTCACGGCTCGGAACAGCTCCGCGTTGAGAGGCCGCAAGGTCCGTGGAGCTATATAAACAACCACAGGGAGACCAGCCGGAGCAGGATAGATCATGTGCTGCACACTCCGCGGGTGCAGATTTGCGAAGCCCGCTATCGCTACGAAGCGGAGGGCATCCAGCTCGCTGGCCTCGGCTCAACGCTGCCGCTGAGTGACCACGCCGTCCTCACCTTCACGGCAAAACTCGCTTGAACTGGGCCCCCTTAGCTCCTTGCTGTTGCCCTGGGTGCGATGTTCAAGTCAACAACGTGCTCGCATACCTCTCACCTGAATTAGCACAAGGCTTTATCTGAGTAGTCATCAGGGTCTCCGTCCTTCTACAAAGCGCCCGCTGGCTGCGAGCCCTACAGAATGACAGCCGCCACCGACATTGATGATGGAAGAGCGTTACCGCACAGGTCGTGGCTCTGGCGAGTCCCCGATTCTGAGTCCACCCGGAATTAGAGTCGGGTTTGTTGATCCAGATTCAGTTGATTTCGCAGGCCATCGGGGTGTGACTGCACGTACAGACGGCAGCGTACTCGGCGGGTGTTCGGTAGCCCAGCGCCGAGTGCCGGTGCCGCAGGTTGTGGTCAGCCTTGAAGTCCCCGATCACCACTCGGGCCTCCATCAGGGTGTTCCAGTGATTGCGGTTGAGGCACTCCTTGCGTAGTCGGTTGTTGAACGATTCGATGTAGCCGTTGTTCCACGGCGTGCCCGGCGGGATGTAGGACAACCCGACCTTGCCGTCGCAAAACTGTTGCAGCGCAGCCGAAATGAACTCAGGGCCGTTGTCCATCCGCAACACCATCGGCGGCCCGCCGGCCGCGGCGAACACCTTCTCCAACTCGGCCACCAGTCGCTGCGCGGTGATCGACCGCTCGACGATGTTCAGCAGCGACTCACGGGTGTGCTCGTCAAGCATCGACGCGATCTTGATGGCCTTGCCGTCGACGGTGGAGTCGAACTGAAAATCGATGGCCCACACCACCTTCGGCGCATCCGCGATGACCTCCGGTGGGCACGATGACACCCCCGACCGCTTGCGCGGCGAGGTGACCTTCACCTGCAGACCTTCCTCGCGCCAAAGCCGGTGGATCTTCTTCTTGTTCACCTCACGGCGCTCGTCGTACCGCAACGCCGCCCAGGCACGCCGGAACCCATGACACGGGTGTTTGGTGGCGTACGAGCGCAACCAAACCCGCATATCGGCGTCCGGATCGGACGGGGTCAGCGCCATCGGCAGGTTTCTGTAAGTGGAGCGGGCCAGCCCAACGGCCTTGCACGCCAACCGTTCCGACATGCTCAAGGTGTCCTTGAGCATGTCCACGGCGCGGCGCTTGGCAGCTGGGCTCAGAATTTTCCCTTCGCAACCTCCCGCAACGCGTCCTTCTCCAGCTCAGCCTCGGCCAACAGCCGCTTGAGGCGGGCGTTCTGCTCGCGCAGCTCCTTGAGCTCGCGGGCGGCGTCGGTGTCCATCCCGCCGTAGGCGCGGCGCCAGTTGTACAACGTCGCCGGCGATACGCCCAGCTCGGCGGCGATCTCCTCGCCAGTCTTGCCCTCGGCAGCCAACTCGTCCGCGCGGCGCAACTTGCGCACGATGTCCTCCGCGGAATGCCGCTTGCGTCCAGCCATGTATCTCATCGTCCCTTCTCGGCCCGAAACCGGGCCACGGGACTCTAAAACACGCTGGACTCATTCACAGGGAACACGCCAGCTCCGCCACCGACTGGCGCCCTGCTGGGTTGTCCATCACTTGATCTGCCCGGCCTGTGTGGTGCGCGTCTTGTTCACGCCGGATAGGACAGACATGACTTAATCAGGAGCCTGGCCGTTCCTCACCAATGTCTTGTCTGCCCGCCCTGGCCGGTGTGCCCACCTAACGCTGGTCAGAAGGGACACCATCATCTTGACAGAATCCACTGGGGTCGTTGCCGGTGCGGACACCCACGCCGACACCATCCACGTCACCGCGATCACCATGACCGGCGCTACGCTCGGCGACAAGGAGTTCCCCACCACCCGCGCCGGGTACGCCGCAGCGATCTCATTCCTCATGGCGCTGGGTCACATTGTGCGTGTCGGTGTGGAAGGCACCGCCAGCTACGGCGCCGGGTTCACCCGAGCCTTGACCGCCGCGGGAATCGAAGTCGTTGAGGTGACCCGTGCGGTCAAGTCCACCCGGCGCCTCAAAGGCAAATCCGATCCGCTTGATGCCTACAGCGCCACCCGCACCGCGCTGGCCGGCGACAGTCCGGCCACACCCAAAGACGACGCGACCGCCGAGCTGAGGGCCTGGCACATTGCTCGTCGTTCAGCGGTCAAGCACCGCACCGCGGTGATCAACCAGATCAAAGCCATGCTGGTATCCGCACCAGACGCGGTGCGCGAAAAGTACCGTGGTTTAACAGCATTGAAGCTGATCGAGGCACTCGCCCGCTGCCGCCCCGGCCACCCTGGCCGACACGTGGGCACAGTCGCTGCTCACCGCAGCCAAGATGCTCGCCCAGCGCGTGCAGTTCCTCCAAACCCAAGCCGAAACCCTCGAAGCCCAGATCGATGCCTTGGTCACCGAGGCCAACCCGGGCCTTCGGGCGGCCAACGGCGTCGGCCCGGACACCACCGCCCAGTTGCTGATCACCGCCGGAGCCAACCCGCACCGGCTGCACAGTGAAGCCGCGTTCGCCGCGCTGTCGGGCACCGCACCAGTGCCGGCGTCCTCGGGTAAGACCAACCGGCACCGCCTTTCCCGTGGCGAGGACCGCGCCGCCAACAACGCACTGCACCGCATCGCCCTGGTCCGCATGTGCAGCCACCAGCCGACCAAGAACTACGTGCAACGCCAAGTCGCCAAGGGCCACAACAAAATGGAGATCCTGCGCAAGCTCAAACGGGCCATCGCCCGCGAAATCTTCAAACTGCTCACCCGCCAGATCGCGGTCCCCGACTACGCCGACGTACGGCCAGCCCGGCAAGCCAAAAACATCACCTGTCAACGACGGTCGAAAATTGACCCCGTAGCGTCGGTTGAATTTTGACCCCCTTGGTTGTGGTTACTTGCTGGTTCTGACCAGTTCTCGGCGTGTTTTGGTCCGGTAGGAGTCGCCGTTGATGGTGATGACTTCGGCGTGGTGGACCAGTCGGTCGATCAGGGCGGCGGCGACGATCTCGTCGGCGAAGACTTCGCCCCAGCGGCCGAACGGCATGTTCGAGGTGATCAGGATCGATCCCTGTTCGTAGCGGCTGGCGATCAGTTGGAAGAACAGGTTGGCGGTGTCCGAATCGAACGGCAGGTAGCCGATCTCGTCGATGATCAGCAGTCGGTAGCGGCGCAGCCGTTTGAGCTCTTGTGGCAGGCGGCCGCTGTTGTGGGCGTCGGTGAGCCGGGCCGCCCAGCCGGTCGCGGTATCAAAGAGCACCGGGTAGCTGCTCTGGGCGGCCTTGATGCCCAGAGCGATGCCCAGATGAGTTTTGCCGACCCCGGGTGGTCCGAGCAGAATCACGTTGTCGCCCTTGGCGATCCATGTGCTTGTCGCCAAGTGTGCGATCACATCCCGCGGCAATGACGGTACATGGTCAAAGGTGAAGTCTTCCAACGTTTTTGTCGCCGGGAACCGGGCACCGGCAATACGTAATGCGGTGCCGTTGGCTTCGCGTTCGTTGACTTGGCGCTCCAGGACCGCGGCCAAATATTGTTCGTGGCTCCACGTTTCGGCGCGAGCCCGCTCAGCCAGCTCAGCCCACATCCGCCGGATCGTCGGGGTTTTCAACACCCGGGCCAGATACTCGATCTGTTTACCAATCTCGCTGTGGCCGTGCATGTTTGGGTCGTTCATGATGGTTCTCCCAGGACGGTGAAATCAACGCCGAACAGGTCGTCGTAATCGGGCAGGGAACGGATCGGCACCAGGTGCCCGTCACGGTGGGTGCGCACCCGACCGCTATCGCCGGTGGTGCGTTGTTGGTGGTAGTGGCGGCGCAGCAGCGCGGCGGCGGCCACGTGCTGCGGGTCGGTGAGCGTCATGTGCCGGGCCCAGCACCGCTGATGGGTGGCGACTACCTGCCCTTCGCAGGTGACGATCACGCGATCGAGGGTGGCGGTGATATCAACAAGCCGACCGATGACCGCCGGATGCACCGAGTAGTCGTTACCGGCGACCCGCACGTAGTAGTCCCGCGCCAGGCGCACCCGATGGCAGATGCCGGTCGCCGGGGGTACCGGCGGCAGCAGTGTCATCCCGGCCAGGTCCTCGGCCAGCAGATCGATCGGACGGGCCCGGATCGAACGCACCCGAGTGGTGTTGGCGTGCTCGGTCAGCCACGCCTCGAACTGGGTGTTGAAATCGGCCGGCGAACCGAACACCCTGCCTGGCAGGAACGAGGTCTCAAAGAACCTGTTGTTGCGTTCAACCATGCCCTTGTACTCAGGGTCCGCCGGTGGAGCCAGCTCCAGGCGGGTGCCCAACGTCCCAACAAACGACGTGGCCACCACCGTGGGCCGGCCCGTGCCGCCGATCGCAGACTCGCGGTCCCACACCAGTTTGGCGGTCACCGCGCCGATCCGGCTCAGCAGCTGCCACATCCCGGCCAGAATGTCGCCGCCCTGGCGCGAGGGGATCATCAACCCGGCCCGGAACCTCGAATACGCCAACGTCATCACCAACACCGGCAAGATCGCTAACTGGTTGTGGCCCAACGGGATACGGTAGTCGGGGAACCACAGGTCCCACTGCGAACAGGCCCCCGGCTCGTAGATCACTCGATCAGCCGGATCGAGGCCGCGGTACTCCGGGCGGATCACCCGCACCCGGTCTTTGAGCACCGTGATCGACCTGGTCCACCCGATCCGCTGTGCGATCACCGTCGCTGGCATCCGCGGATGGTCCTTGAGCAACGCCCGGATCTGCGGTTCGAACGCATCCACTGCCGAACCCCGCGGTGCCCGCGAGTACTGCGGCGGCGCATCGGCCGCCAACGCCGACCGCACCGTATTACGGGCCACACCGAGCTGACGCGCGATCTCCTGGTTGCGTCCAGCAGAGTGGTGTACGAGTCGGACCTGATCAGCGGTGCCGGCGTGTCGTAGCCGAGTGATTGAAGGTCATCGCGTGATTCTTCGAGAGACCGTCCAAAGTCACTCGAGCAAAGGAATCGACGCGATGACCACTGCCCACAGTATCGACCTGCCCACCGTGCTGGCCGAACGACTCACCACCGCACATCCCGACGTGCTGCGCGAGCTGCTCGCCACGTTCATCCACACCCTGATGGGTGCCGAGGCCGATGCCCTGTGCGGCGCCGGGTACGGCCAGCGCTCCGCTGAGCGCACCAACTCCCGCAACGGCTACCGGCACCGCGAATTCGACACCCGCGCGGGCACCTTGGACCTGGCGATCCCCAAACTGCGCCACGGCTCCTACTTCCCGGACTGGCTGCTGGAGCGCCGCAAACGGGCTGAGCGGGCGCTGACGACCGTGGTGGCCACCTGCTACCTGCTCGGGGTCTCGACGCGGCGGATGGACAAGCTCGTCGAGACCCTCGGCATCACGTCGCTATCGAAGTCGCAGGTCAGCGTCATGGCCAAGGAACTCGACGCCGCCGTCGAGGCGTTCCGCACCCGGCCGCTGGATGCCGGCCCGTACACGTTCGTGGCCGCTGACGCCCTGGTGCTCAAAGTCCGCGAGGCTGGCCGGGTGGTCAACGTGCACGCCCTGATCGCGGTCGGGGTCAACAAGGAGGGCTACCGGGAGATCCTCGGCATCGACGTCACGACCGCTGAGGACGGCGCGGGCTGGTTGACGTTCTGGCGGTCGCTGACCGCCCGCGGGCTGTCTGGGGTCAAACTGGTCACCAGTGACGCCCACGCCGGCCTGGTGGCCGCGATCGGCGCCACCCTGCCCGGCGCGACGTGGCAGCGATGCAGAACGCACTACACGACCAACCTGATGGCCATCACCCCGAAAGCGTCGTGGCCGTGGGTACGCACGCTGCTGCACTCGGTGTTCGATCAACCTGACGCGGAATCCGTTGCTGCACAATATGACCGGATCATCGACGCGCTCGCCGACAAACTGCCCAAGGTCGCTGATCACTTGGAGGCAGCCCGGCCAGACCTACTCGCGTTCACCGCGTTCCCCAAGCAGATCTGGCGCCAGATCTGGTCCAACAACCCTCAGGAACGGCTCAACAAGGAGATCCGCCGGCGCACCGACGTCGTGGGTATCTTCCCCGACCGTGACGCCCTGATCCGCCTCGTCGGAGCAGTGCTGGCCGAACAACACGACGAATGGGCCGAATCCCGGCGCTACCTCGGACTCGACGTCCTGAGCAAATCACGCACCGTCAACGACACCCCGACCGAACAGGAGGCCACCCCAGCGGCACTGACCGCCTGAACCATCACATCGAAGAATCACACGACGACGTCGTACACCACGTCCGTGGACTTGACCGATCTCCTTAATCGGCACCTGCTCCGTGCGATGCAAACGGCGGATCTCCGCCCACTGCTCCACTGAAATCACCCTCCTATCAATGACGGGGGTCAAAATTCACCCGTCGACAGGGGGTCAGTTTTCAGGCGTCGTCAACAATCACCGTCACCGCCGCAGTCAACCACTTCGGCGTCTGGCCCACCGTCATCTCCCGCATCGAACGCGGACAACAACGCGATGACGCCCTGGCCGATCAATACAGATCATGGCTTCGAGCTGCTTGACATCAATAGGAGCATCAAGTACGGCAGCCCTCGAGAGCTGAGCACGGGACCGCATGGGAGGTGGTAACAAGAGTGCATGCCCGACCCGATCGATCCTCTGCTGCTTGGGCAGCGTGTGGTCGCGATCTTGGAAACGGGCGTGCGGGTCGCAACCTACAAGTTGGCGACGTTGATGGCACTGATCGATCACTGCATCGAGAACCTGCCGGAGCACCCCGCCGACCCGCTTCCGGTACCGATCCCCGCGCTCGCACACAGGGTCATGGAGTTGTACTGGCGACAGGTCCGGCCGTTTGAGGGACACGACCTCCGCCAGTCAACCCAGGAACGCGAGCGAATTCCGCGCGCTGTCAGGGCGTTACGAGATGCCTCGTCTGGGTCGACGTTAGCGATTGCAATGACGTCAGCACCTGGCATCTACCGCGCAAGTATCGACGAGATCGGTCTGTGCCTGGCACAACAGCCGCTCTACCGACTGCAGCGACTGCCCGGCGCCGAGACGAGCGAGCCGTTCCTTTACGACGACGGATTTCTGCACTCGAATGTCTCCCGTCGTGCCCTCCGCGAGCATGGTGATTCCATCGAGCTGATGCCGGGAGTCGCCACCGGGCTCGCTCGCCTCGCCGGATTGCTCAAGCCGGCGCTGGAGATCATGTGGGTTGACGATGTCCGACGCATGAGCAGGTTCCTCACCGCCGACGTCCCCGATATCGCGGGACACCTGTTCGGCCGGGATCGCACCGCACTGGCCGCAGTGCGAGAGCCGTTCAAGGACGCGTTCGGTCCGCACTGCTTCTATTGCAAAACCCACCTGCCCGCCGACAACCCGATCGACCACGTGCTACCGTGGTCACTGGTCGGGATCGACGGTTTGGCCAATCTGGTGCTCGCGTGCACGCGGTGCAACACCGATAAGCGCCACGCGCTCCCGTCGATCACCATCGTGGATCGAGTCCTCAGCCGCGACCGAGGCGTGCTGGAGCAGATCGCCGACGAAATCCGTTGGCCCACTGAATACAACCGCGTAGCGGCGGCTGCGCGGGGAATCTACCGAGGTCAGCCGGCAGGGGTCGCAACGTGGTCGGGATACAAGTCAAGCACGCGGCTCGACATCGCGTTTGCGTCGAGTTGGATTGGTCTTTTATCGGGCTAAATTCGCCGACCTCCTACATCGACGCTGTTCTATCCCATACGAAGAACTGAACGCAGATCCTCGCCAGCTTCAGCGGCGGTTACTGCGATCCGTTCAAACCGGGCCGTTTGACCGTCACGCGTTAGCCACGGACCCGCACTATGGGCAGTCGCTTCATCGGCGTCATTGAGCGGATATGCCAAGACCCCCAGCGGGACATCGTGGCCGGCCAAATATGCTGCGAGCTGGTACAAATCGCCCCGATCGACTCCGCTGGGGCTACCCACCCAAGAGCGAAGTCGCTTGTACTTGGCATCGATCACGGCGCGTAGGCTGCCGTCCGGATCGCGGACCAGAATGTCGGGTTTGAGCCGTCCTAAAGACGCTGCGCCAGAGCTCGATCGCAGTAGGTACGAACCTTCACGCTCCGCGGTGCCGTGCTCAACGTGATTCGGGCCGAAAGCGGTCCGGGCGCAGTGCACGAGAAATAGTTCCCATAACTCCGCCACATCGATCAGCACGCCAGATACGTCGGAACTCTTCGCCGAGGTGAAGTGACCACGATGGCGGGCAATCTCGTAGGACAGCTCGGCGACACGCTGATAGCGGCGGCTGATGGGCATGTATCGCACTGCCCGAAGGTCCGCGCGATCTGGCAATTGGGGGTGTGCGCCAACCGCTCCACGGAGCTGTGCCAGCACGTTCTCTGTGAGCGCCGGACGCCATGTTGGCTTACTCGCGAGGAGCGACCTCAGTGCCTGGTCTGCCAGCACCAGCACCCGCGACACCGGGTTGTGCAGGTCTCGTTCGCGGCGCTCCATCGCTACCAGCGGGCGGCCTGCCGCTCGATGACGTACCGTGCCGGCGATGTCGAGACGGCCACGAACGAACAGGTGGTCGTGCCGAGTAGCGCGGCGCAGCCGGGGTGTCCCGTGCCGGGCCGCGTCGGCGACAGCCGATGCCCACACCCGGTCGATGATCTGAACGATCAGCGGTCCATCGGATGCTTTCGTCGCCGTATTTGGCACCGCAGTCACATTGATTGCATAAGCGAGCCAGGCACCGATCACGTCGATGCCGAGGCGGGGCTCTATCCTCAGTTCACGGTCTTCGAATCGGAGCTCCCCGATATACCGCCCCGTCCACCACATGCCGTCTGCACCGCGTGACAGCGCGGGGTCGTCTTCGTCATCGGCACGTCGGCCGATGGCATCGCTCAGCCGGATCACGTGCTCATCGTTAATCAGATGGTCCGCCAGCCGTGCAAGCCATTGATCCTCGTCACTATCAGCGGCGGCGTACGACGACAAATCCTGAAGGACTACTGGGCAATTCATGTCTCTTTGCCGGTCATCAGGACCGCCTTCAGTCGACCACATTCCGCGGTCGCGACATCGACATCCAGACCGGCCAGATACTGCATCACCAAAGGCTCCAGCGAAAATCTCCACAAGTCCATCAGCGGGGGCTGCGGTGGGCCTGACTTCTTCCACAGCACACCACCGGTCAGTGATTTCCGGCCACGCAGCCAGTTCCCGACGAAGAACGCGGTGTCGAAAAAGTAGGACTGCCCGAGCTCGTACTGGGGTCCCAGATGCGGAGAAGAGCTGATCGCCCTGTTCAGAAGCTCAGCATGGAGGGCCAGCTTGGCCATATCTTCCGCCGCTCTGTCCCAACCCCACTTTTTGGGCACCTGAGAAGACCACCGCTGTTCGTTGACGGTAATGATCGCGGTGGAATCGAACGTGACTGGCCGCCAAAAGAATCTCCGCCGCAGGGCGAAGTCGAGCTCTTCCACAGATTGATCAATCAGGTTCATCGTCCCGATCACATAGAGATTGTCAGGCAACGCAAGTTCGACTGGCTCGCTGGTCTCGTCGATGCCCGGCAGCAGCACCGAGGCACCGCGGTTCTCCAGCAAGCTGAATGCTTCCCCGAACAGCCTGCTGACATCACACCGGTTGATCTCGTCGAGCACCAGCACAACCGGAAGCCTTTCTGCCTCGGGCACTGCCGACATCTGGGCGACCAGCCGTGGCAGCAGCCCCTCCACGAATACAGTGCTGCCGTCGCCGGCGAGCCTCAGGCCGCGAATAAAGTCCTCGTAACCGTACCCGGGGTGCAGCTGCACCCAGTGGGTGTTGGCTTCCACATACATGTCGAGCTGCTCTTGCTCGGTGAAAAATCTCGCGGCACCCCATTTTTCCAGAGCCACCCTCCGAATGACCCGATCAGCGAGCTGCCGGGTCCGATAGGTCTTGCCTGTGCCCGGCGCGCCGAAGAGCACCATCTGCTTCTTGTACAGAAACAGGTCGAGATCACTGGATCCATCACCCTGTTCTGCACCCGGATCCCAGATCGCACGCAGCGGTGCGCGGTAGAAATCGACGATGCCACCCGAGTTTTCAGTCTTCACCCCCAGTTCGACCAAGCGCGTCCGGATCATGAGAAGTTGTTCATCGACATCGTCGGCTGCATCCTCGCTCAGGAATTCCTTGGCGAAGGCGTCGACAATGTTTCTCTTGTGCGTGCGACTCGAGATTCGCTCGAATTCGTCCGGTCGTAGCAAGTGCAGCACGACATTGCGCATCTCGCGGATAGCGATGCCTTCGCTGACAGCGTCTGCGAAGTCACGAAGCTTCCACGGGTCGTCAAGCAGTTCACGTCTCTTGTCATCGTCGCCGACGGCCTTGAACCTCAGGCCAAAATCGATGAGGTAGCCGAGCTGCTGATCCCGATTGATGTTGTAACCGACGCCAGGATTAGCGATCCCCTCATCCATGGCGCCGACAACTCGCTGCCACCCAGGAGTATTCGGCTGCCCCTCTGGCGCAACCGCTTTCAGTGTGGACTTCTTCAGCGAGGAGCTGATTCCACCGCGTGATATCAAGAAGTAGATGACCAGAAGTTCGACTGCCAGCCACTTCACATCGTCGTCGGCCGCATCGAGTTGCTGAGCAAGTTTCTGTCCGAAATTCTGATCCGCCCCGACGATCGGGTTAACGACCAAGCGCTGCCGGAGTTCCTCGAGGTGCGCCGCCGTCCATACCGCACGGTCCGGAAAGATCAGCGACCTCGACTCGACCAGGCACGATTGCTTCCACTCGTCAACGACGGAGTCGATCAGTTTGCGCGATGAACCTGGATCTACGTAACGAGCCACGAAGGCATTCTAAGCGCGTCAATGAGGCGTCGGATTGACGATCGTACATATCCGCTTGTTGTCTTCGCCCTATGCGTCAAGTCAAGCGATAAGCGAGTCCGCAATCACATACTCCTTCGAAATCAACCTTGTACGGAAGCTTCCCGCAGTTCGAGAACAGTAGGGCGCGTCGACCGAATGCGAACCTCGGGGAACTTCGCAATCAGGGCACACACGAAGGCGGACCGCTTCACATTCAGATCGTTGAGCAGCTCCTGCTGACTCAATTCGCCCTTGTCCCGCAGACGGTCCCACGCAGCAGCAATCATCCACGCGGGCACCCTTTGGGGCCTGATCCGAGCGCTAGCGAGCGTTCGGTCTCCACCAAGACTCCTTGGCGGTCAACGCCAGTGATCCTGTTGAGCTTCTTGGTGCTCAACGTCAGAAACACCGTGCCAGCTTCTACCGCATCTGTGATCAAGTCAAATAGCTTGTCGTCAAGTTCCTTGCCGGTCAATCGATTTCACGCTCCACTGAATAAACGTTCAACGGTTCGCACCCGCGTCCGGGCACGGCGACACGATCAAGCATCCAATTCGTCGCGCTGTGCCCGGAGAACGTGAACAAGTCGACTGCTCGGCGGACCAACCGATCATTGTCGGCATCATGCACGGCAGTCATGTTCTGCCCCTCTCCCCCACGCTGACAGAGCACGGTTCGGATGCTAGCCGCCCGGAACGTTAATTTCTGACGATTATGGCCCACCGGCCTAACAACCCAGCAAAGGCCTCGTATTGAGTGCATCGGGGCATCGCCTTCCGAGCTGTGCTTGGCCAGGTCGCCTGGCGCTGGCGCTTTTGCGCGAGCCGGTCAGAATGACAGAGGGCACCGACATTGATGATGGAAGAGCGTTACCGCGCGGGTCGTGGCTCTGGCACTGACTGACGCCCTACTGGGTTGTCTTTAACCTGATTTGCCCGGCCCGTGTGGTGCGCGTCTTGTTCACACCGGACAGGACGGACATGACTTAATCAGGAGCCTGGCCGTTCCTCATCAATGTCTTGTCTGCCCGCCCTGGCCGGTGTGTGCCCCGCCCAACGCTGGTCAGAAGGGACACCATCATCTTGACAGAATCTGCGCTCATCGTCGCCGGTGCGGACACCCACCTCGACACCATCCACGTCGCCGCGATCACCACGACCGGCGCCACCCTCGGCGACAAGGAGTTCCCCACCACCGGCGCCGGGTACGCCGCGGCGATCGCATTCCTCATGACACTGGGCCACATTGTGCGCATCGGTGTGGAAGGCACCGCCAGCTACGGCGCCGGGTTCACCCGGGCCTTAACCGCCGCGGGGATCGAGGTGGTGGAGGTGACGAGAGCGGTCAAGTCCACCCGCCGACTCAAAGGAAAATCCGACCCGCTCGACGCGTACAGCGCCGCCCGCACCGTGTTGGCCGGCGAGGGCCTGGCCACCCCCAAAGACGATGCCACCACCGGATTGCGTGCCCTGCACATCGCTCGTCGTTCGGCGGTCAAGCACCGCACCGCGGTGATCAACCAGATCAAAGCCATGCTGATATCGGCGCCGGATGCGGTGCGTGAAAAGTACCGTGGCTTAACAACATTGAAGTTGATCGAGGCCATCGCCCGCTGCCGCCCCGACACTCTGGCCGACACGTGGGCACAGTCGCTGCTCACCGCGGCCAAGATGCTCGCCCAACGCGTGCAATTCCTCGAAACCCAAGCCGAAACCCTGCAAACGCAGATCGATGCCCTTGTCGCCAAGGCCAACCCCGGCCTGCGCGCTGCCTACGGTGTCGGCCCGGACACCGCCGCCCAGCTATTGATCACCGCCGGAGCCAACCCGCACCGGCTGCACAGTGAAGCCGCGTTCGCCGCTCTGTGCGGCACCGCGCCAGTGCCGGCGTCCTCGGGTAAGACCAACCGGCACCGCCTATCGCGCGGCGGTGACCGCGCCGCCAACAACGCGCTGCACCGCATCGCCCTGGTGCGCATGTCCAGTCACCAGTCGACCAAGGACTACGTGCAACGACAGCTCGCCAAGGGCCACAACAAAATGGAGATCCTGCGCAAACTCAAACGGGCCATCGCCCGCGAAGTCTTCAAACTCCTGACCCGCCAGATCGCAGTACCTGAATACAACGACCTACGGCCAGCCCGGCAATCCAAAAACATCACCGTGAATCACCCCGGGTTTGATGCACACCTTCTTTCGAGGGAAGGTAGTTCGCATCATGCCGAAGAAGTACGACGAGGAGTTCAAGGCCCGGGCGGTGCGGTTGGTCGGTGACCATGCCGAGGAGTACGACACCCGTACGGCCTGCATCACCGCGGTGGCCAAGCGGTTGGGGGTGTCCTACGAATCGCTGCGCCGGTGGGTCAACCAGGGCGAGGTCGATACTGGGGTCCGCGAGGGTGTCCCGTCCGATACCGCACGGGAGTTACGGGAGCTCAAACGCAAGAATCGTGAGCTTGAGGAAACTATCGAAATCCTCAAGGCGGCAACAAGTTTCTTCGCGCGGGAGAGCGACCCGCGACGCCGCTGATCTGTGCGTTCATCGCCGAGCATCGTGCTCGGTTCGGGGTCGCTTCGATCTGCCGCGTGCTCTCTGAGCATGGCTGCCAGATCGCCCCGAGAACCTTCTACGCCTGGCTGGCTCGACCGCCGTCGGCGCGGGCCTTGTGGGACACCGTCATCACCGAGGTGCTGGCCGGCTACTACGAGCCCGATGAGCACGGTCGCCGCAAGCCCGAGTCGTTGTACGGCGCGGTCAAGATGTGGGCGCACCTGCAGCGCCACGGCATCACGGTAGCCCGCTGCACAGTGGAACGCTTGATGCGCGCCAACGGCTGGCAGGGCGTGCGCCGGCGCAAGAAGGTCCGCACCACCATCGCCGATCCGGCCGCCGGGCGTGCCCCGGATCTGGTGGACCGCCAATTCCGAGTCCCCGCCCCCAACATGCTGTTGGTGGCTGATTTCACCTACGTGCCGCTGGCCACCGGGGTGTTCGTCTACACCGCATTCGCCATCGACGCGTACGCCGGGCGGATCGTGGGCTGGACCTGCTCGACCAGCAAGGCAGATCTGTTCGTGCGC
Organism: Mycobacterium toneyamaense; assembly: GCF_055384815.1. Classification (NCBI taxonomy): domain Bacteria; kingdom Bacillati; phylum Actinomycetota; class Actinomycetes; order Mycobacteriales; family Mycobacteriaceae; genus Mycobacterium; species Mycobacterium toneyamaense. The sequence goes on along the minus strand of NZ_AP040333.1, from coordinate 1,525,488 downwards.
CAGGCGATCCGGCACGCCGCTGAACTCCGGCGCCGTGAAGGTAACCCATTGTCGGGCAACACTATTCATCACTCCGATGCAGGTTCGCAGTACACATCGGTGCGGTTTGGTGAAACGCTGTTGCTCTCCGGGCTGTTGCCGTCGATCGGATCCGTCGGCGATGCCTTCGACAACGCCTTGGCCGAGACCACCATCGGCCTGTACAAGACCGAAGCTGTCCGTGATGACTCACCGTTTCGGCGAGGGCCACTGAACAGGCTCACCGACGTGGAACTGCTCACCGCCGACTGGGTGCACTGGTACAACACTGACCGGCTCATGCACCGTCTCGGACGCATCCCGCCGATCGAATACGAGACCATCTACTACGCTGCAGCGACAGCCCAATCAGAGGCTGCACACCAATAAAACCGGTGTGCATCAAACCCGGGGCGGTTCACCGTCACCGCCGCTGCGAACCACTTCGGCGTCTGGCCCACCGTCATCTCCCGCATCGAACGCGGACTACAACGCGACGACGCCCTGGCTGATCAATACAGATCATGGCTCCAAGCTGCTTGACACCAATAGGAGCATCAGGCTGGCGATTCCTGATGACGCGCCAACGCGCTGGGCGCGATTGCTGTCGCCCGGCCATGATCTACTCAGCTCGTGGATGAACCCCTCCCGTCAGGAATCTACGAAACACTGCACTCTCGGCGCGTCTCCAAGGCGATTGAACGCAGCCACCTGCAGCCGGAGTACCGCAAGATTCTGCTCGAGGACGAACCACACATCTTCGCCCGACATGTCGCAAGTGCTGTCGAACGTCACCTGACAGGCATCCGCGATTCCGAATCACGGGTCGCCGCCGTCAATTCATTTCTGTCCGTTCTGCAGGACGCTGACGGCGACGATCTTGTGAGACCCGACCTCCTCGCATCCCTTCGGCTTGCTGGCCAAGAAGCTCCCCGGCGTCCAGCAACACCGCTGTCGGACGTAGCGCTGCTGACCAACACACGCGACGAGCCGAATATGGCGAGCGAGATCGCCCGTGAACTCGCGAGCGCCGACCGGGTCGACCTGCTATGCGCGTTTATTCGCTTTGCCGGCATCGCCGTCATTAGCCGAGAACTCGAACGACTACGGGCCCGAGGGGTACCCCTGCGTGTCGTGACGACGACGTACCGAGGCGCCACGGAGCGGCGCGCCATCGATGACCTTGTGAACAAGTACGGCGCCGACGTGCGCATCCGCTACGAGACAGCATCGACGCGCTTGCACGCCAAGGCGTGGCTGTTCCGGCGCGACTCTGGCTTCGACACCGGTTACGTTGGCAGCTCTAATCTTTCGCGGTCAGCCATGGTTGACGGCCTTGAATGGAACGTCCGAATCTCGAGCGTCGCAACGCCGGCCCTTACCCGCAAGTTCGAGGCAACATTCGACACTTACTGGGGTGACAGCGCGTTCAAGCCCTACAACCCGAGCACCGATGCTGCTCTCCTCGACCGCGCACTAACCGAGGCAGGCGGCTCCGGCTCAGCACGAGACACAATCACCGTCTCTGGTCTTGAGGTACGCCCATACCCGCACCAGGAGCGAATCCTCGAAGCACTCAACGTGGCGCGCATCGTCCACGGTCGACATCGCAACCTAGTAGTCGCGGCGACCGGCACAGGCAAGACCGTCATCGCAGCGCTTGACTACAAGGACCTATGCGCCAGGGCGAACAAGAGGTTGCGGTTGCTGTTCGTGGCGCACCGCAAAGAGATCCTTGAGCAGTCGCTGCGCAAGTACCGAGAAGTTATGGGTGACGGTAATTTTGGTGAACTCTACGTCGACGGCCGACGGCCCACAGATTGGCTTCATGTGTTCGCCAGCGTCCAGTCGCTTGCCGGCGCCGAAGGCATCAGCTCAGTCCATCCCGAAGATTTCGACGTCGTAGTCATCGACGAGTTCCATCATGCCGCGGCCGCGACATACCGATCTCTGCTCGAGCGCGTGGGTCCCAACCAAGAACTTCTTGGATTGACTGCGACACCCGAGCGGTCCGACGGCACAGACATCCTCGGATGGTTTGGGGGCCGCGCCACCTACGAGCTCCGGCTGTGGGACGCGCTCGAGCAAGATCTGCTGTGTCCCTTCCACTACTACGGTATCGCCGACAACACCGACCTTCGCAACATCACTTGGTCGAGGGGCGACTACCGAATCAACGACCTCGAGCGCTTGTACACGGGCAACGATGCTCGGACACGACTCGTACTCAACGCGATTCGGGACAGAGTCTCGTACCCACATCGAATGCGCGCGCTGGGATTCTGCGTCTCGATCGCACATGCGAGCTACATGGCACATTCGTTCAATGCGCAAGGGATCGCCGCAGCATCTATCGATGCCAACACTGGTGGTACGGCTCGCGCCCAAGCGTTTGCCGACCTGCGGAATGGCACCATCCAGTGCCTGTTCGCCGTGGATATCTTCAACGAAGGTATTGACGTCCCTGACGTAGACACTCTGCTTATGCTCCGACCCACGCAAAGCGCCACCGTGTTTCTGCAACAGTTGGGGCGAGGCCTACGTCGCAGTTCTGCCAAGTCCGTGCTGACTGTCCTCGACTTCATTGGTCACCAACGCGCCGAATTCAATTTTGCGCCACGCTTTTCCGCGTTAACGGGTGGCCGCGGCAAGGTCCTCATTGATGAAATCGAAGGCGGATTCCCCTTCCTGCCTGGCGGCAGTCGGCTCATTCTGGACCGGCAGTCGCAGGAGATTGTGGTCGAATCCATCCGTCGGCAGCTACCGAGCAACAGGCGCAAAGCGCTCGTCGCGGATATTCGGGCTGTCGGCAAACCCGTCCTCGCCGCATACCTCGCTGAAACGCGAGGCGAGCTGTCCGACATCTATGCGGGCAGCGGAACGCGAGCTTGGACCCCATTGGTTCGTGACGCCGGCTTGTCTGCCCCGCAAGCTGGCCCCGACGAGGAACCCCTACTGAAGCGGATTAGGTCGCTCGCCCACATCGATGACATTGAACGCATTGCCGTCTACCGACTACTCGTTGCACCCGACTGCCCGCCGTACGAAGAACTCACACCGAGACAGCAGGCATTTGCACGGATGCTGTTCTTCACGATCTGGTCCGACCTCGGCGGATTCGACTCCTACGACGCGGGCCTTCGCCATCTGCGCAACCACCCCGCAGTGTGCGCCGAAATCGGCCAGCTCCTCGACATCGCCACTGACAACATCGCTCATGTTCCGACGGCCGTCGCCGGGCTGACAGACGACTGCCCGCTCTTCAGTCACGCCCACTACCGACGCGAAGAAGTACTTGCAGCAATCGGTTTCGCGACTATGGAGCGAAAGCCCCGCGGGCAAGCGGGCGGAGCACTGGCTAGCGGCAACACTGAGGCGCTGTTTGTCAATCTTCACAAGGACGCGGGCCAATTCAGCCCGACAACGATGTACCGCGACTACCCGATTTCGCGCGACTTGTTCCATTGGGAGTCACCCAACTCGACGACGGCGGACAGCGAACGTGGCCGGCGGTACCTCGATCAACGCACCAATGGCGTCGATGTCTTGCTGTTTGTCCGCGATCGCCCGAACGGCCAATATGGGTCAGAACCCTTCATCTTCTTGGGCCCCGTCGACTACGTCGACCACCGAGGTGAGCGGCCCATCTCCATCACGTGGAAACTCCACCGCCCGATGCCGGCTGATGTGTTCGCGAGTGGATCCGTGGTGGCAACCTAAGAGCAGAGGGCAACGCGGGCCGTTCGGCGGTCTTCGCGTCGCGGCCATCCGGCGGGAGATTCTACTAGCGTTTCTCGTCCTCCTGAGTTCGGACATTTGGCCTAGTACCCGGGTTTGATGCCGAGGTCGGTGAGGATCTGGCGCTGGGCGTCGGGAATGGCTGGCGGGAACGTCTGTGTCGTTCCGTTGATGTTGATGGTGGCGCTGCGCAGTGGTCGGAGTTGCTTGACGACCTTGGCGATGGACAGTCCGGTGCGTGACTGGATGGCGTGGGCGACGGCCAGGGCGGTGAACACGATGGTCAGGTGGGCCTCGATGGCTGCGCGGGTGTGGTGAAACATGGGCCGTCCACGAAGGTCGCTCTTGGACATGCGAAATGACTTCTCCACGTGCCACAGGTCGTGATACTTGGCGATCACCTCGGTGGGGGGCATGACCGTGATCGGCACGTTGGTCACGTAACCCTTGAGGCCGATCAGGGATTGGGCGCGGGCGAGGTTGGTCTCATCGAGGGTGCGGTCATCGCCGCGGACTTTCACGAATCGCGCGGCCTTGGCCTTCTTGTCGCCGGCGACGATCGCCCGTGCGCGGGCTTCCTGGGCGGCCAAGGTTTTCTGGTCGCGCCGGGCCCGTTTGGCCGAGTATGACCAGATCGCCCGCCAGGCCCCCGAGTCGTGTTCGGGATCCCAGACGGGTTCGGCACGCAGCTTGGTGTCGTTGACCTTGGTGTTGCCGTGGCGGGGCGTGACGGTGTCGATGACCTGGCCGTCGGTGAAAACATCACCGTACCAATGGAAATGGGATTCAAGGTCCCGGGGTGCTTTCGTGACTCGCGAGCCGACGATGAACGACAAGCCCAACTCGTCGAGCGCTTTGAGATTGCTCTGCGAGAGCATCCCGGCGTCAGCGGCCACGACCATCGGCGTGTCCTTGAGGCCGTGGCGGTCCAGGAAACTGGTGATGATCGGCACGATGGTCGTCGTCTCGGCGGTGTTTCCTTCGAAACAGCCGATTTCCAAGGGGAATCCGGTCCGGTCGACGAGCAGTCCGACGACGATTTGAGGGTCGATCCGGCGTTCCTTGCTGAACCCTACTTTGCGGAGATCATCCTCGTTCTCGGCCTCGAAATAGAGCGTGGTCACGTCGTACAACAGAAGGGACAATCCGCCGCAATTGCCGCTGTAGTCAAAGCATTTGGCGGCGATCGCATCCCGATACCCACCCGGCCCGACCTGGTCGAGGTGACGAGCCATCGTGCGGTAACACACCGTCGATGCACCCAGATCGGTCAACACCCGCTCTGCATCGGCCTTGCTGGTGGGCTCAACGATCCGGGCGATCACCAGAATCCCGGAACACGCTGTCGGCGACCCCATTGAACCCGAGCCAATCATAGACCCCCGAGACGACGTCGTAGAGCAACCGCGAACAGGTGCCCATCGTGCGTCCCGGCGGCACCACTGGCGCCACGCTCGCCCCGACGGATTCGGCGATCAGCGACCGCTGCATGCGGAAGTCAGGCACCTCGGTCATCGACTCCGCACGCGCGGCCACCTCGAAATCGAGTGCCGCCTGCCCGCCGGCAACGATCTGGCGCGCCGCGTCGAGCAAAATGCCCAGCTCAGCATCGGTATGCGCCGAACCCAGGTGCGCCAAAATCACCACTTTGCCCTGGTCCTTGCGCGCGACCTGCACCGCCACCGCGCCCGAGGTCGTGCGCACCTTCCGCACGTACGCCACCGCCCGAACCTACCCGCCTAGTACCCCAAACACAGCACCGAGACAGACAAACCCGCAGGTCACGGACCTATCAGATCGAAAGCCCGCCGACCGTGTCCGAAGTCAGGCCGAACGGCCAATATGGGTCAGAACCCTTCATCTTCTTGGGCCCCGTCGACTACGTCGACCACCGAGGTGAGCGGCCCATCTCCATCACGTGGAAACTCCACCGCCCGATGCCGGCTGATGTGTTCGCGAGTGGATCCGTGGTGGCAACCTAAGAGCAGAGGGCAACGCGGGCCGTTCGGCGGTCTTCGCGTCGCGGCCATCCGGCGGGAGATTCTACTAGCGTTTCTCGTCCTCGTGCCCGAATCCACTTGGCTCGATCAGCACTTTGAAGTCGTTGCCGAATGCATAATCCACTCGAAGTGCGCGGAAGTGGGCGCTGCCGAACTTGATCTTCCAGCCCTCGGCTTCAAACCGAAGTTTGTCGATGTCTGAGCCGCCCTTTGTCTCGCGGACCAAGTATACAAATTTGCCCGTGGGTTCTTCACGCACAATTGCCCAGTCAGGGTTGTAGTTCCCCAGAGGGGTAGGAATTTTGAACCAACCGGGGAGTTTTAAGAAGAGCGGCACGTCAGGCCGCTGATCGAGAAGCCGAGCAAAGGTCTCCTCCACTTCCGAGTCGCAGACGATACAGTCGGTCACGCTGTGGTCCACCGCCACAACACGCGGTGCCACCGTCTGCTCCTGGTGTTGTTCACGAAACAAATCCGCCGACCAGGCATGACCACTTCGGTGGTATACGATTCCATCGGTGAGCTGGTTGTAGAGAGCGTGGTTGATCGCATCGGCAACGTGATCGATGAACACCGCTGGGTTTACCTTCACTTGGTCAAGCCGATCGCATTCACGCAAGATGCGGACGATCGTCGCACGCGATAGCGGCAGGCGCCGGCACAGCTCCCCAACAACGTCAGGGATCTTGCGTGCGCCCTCAGCAAGCACCTCCCCGCGATCGCGGGTGTCGGATCCGGTCAGTCCAGACATCGTCATGTCAACCGCGCTCTTGGACACCCTGAATTTCACGGGTTCCAGGTCCGGGATCGTATTGATTCGCGCGACCGCATCGGACACGACCGCGTCGGTCGAGAAGCGCAAACGGTAAAGAGTCTGCGGCGAAATATTTTCCCAGAGCTTTTTGAACAACGATGAATTGAGCACTTCCTCCTTAAGCCGCAACTTTCGCTTCTTCTTGAGATTGATGATGCGGCCGCTGAAGGAAACGCCGGTCTCATCCTCGATCTCCTTCTGCAGTGCGCCGGCGAAAGTTGCGAACGGCTCTTTCGCAATGACAGTCAGCAGGTTGATGTCCTCGTCGTGACAGCGTTCACCGTTCTCCATCACGGGGAGCCGCAGGCCGCGACCGACTTGCTGACGCTTGCGCATTGTCGATTTGCCGTCCTGCAAGTTGCAGATGGTGAAAACATTGGGGTTGTCCCACCCCTCCGCCAGGGCCGAGTGGCTGAAGATAAAGCGGAGTGGCTCCTCGAAGCTGAGTAGCTCCTCCTTCTTTTGCATGATCCGCGCAAAAGCGCTGGCGGCATCCTTGGAGTCGGCCCGCACTTCCTTAGCAATGCCCCTAGAGGTCTCGGCAAAGTAGCCGTCGTGCACGTCTTCGACCGGCGGCATGGCCAGGGCGTTGAACCTGCCGTCGTTGACAAGGTCAGCGTATTCCTCTTCGAACCACACCCGCAGCTTGGCGCCGGCTGGCGCGTAGTGATCGACCTTCTCGATGAAGAACAGTGTCAGTGGCTTGATGCCCGAAGCAATCAGCCCCCTGCGCTTGTGCAGCCGCAGTTGCAACTCCTTTTCGAAATGACTTTCGATAGCTTGGCGCAACATCAGCCGCAATTGCTGCTCATCTGCCTCCGAGGTGGACGTCCCAACTGCCACCTTGCGGCCATTGCCGAATTCGACGACACCATTATCGGCATGAATATCCTCAACCACCCAACCCTTGTATAAGTCGCGACTCCCACTCAGCTCGTAGAGATCGTCGTCCTTGTGCAAAGTAACTCGTGTTGGTTTGGTCCCCTGACGAGTTGCTTTGTGAATGACTGCGGTCGCGGTCACAGTGGTCGATGTCGGCGTAATTTTGGTAACTTCGACGAATGCCTCATTGACATCATCATCCTTGGTAATCGACAGAACGCCGATGCGTTTAACTAGCCGAGCGGCATACGCGTCGACTGGCGTAAGTCGATACACCAGGTGCGCCTGGGGAAGACCACTCTTCTCGGCGGGCGGGGTAGCCGAATAGCCAACGCGAAATAGCGGACGCAACTCGTCGATGGCGGGCTTTTGGGTTGGGCCATCCAAGCTTTGAGGCTCGTCCATGATGACGACCGGTCGACATGCACGTAGGAATTCGATTGGGGCGTAGCCGCCCATTGCGTCGGTGGGCCGGTGGATGATTCTGCTGTTCGCATCACCGGTCATTGCCGCAATGTTGATCACCATGATCTGCAGATGCGCTGCGGTGGCAAACTGCCGGACCCGAGTGAGGGCACTGCTTTCATAAACGTAATAGTCGTACTGTAGCCCGTCGTAGATGTCCGCGATGTGTTCGCGCAACAGGCGCAGGCTGGAGAGAACGCCCTCGCGGATCGCTACGCTGGGGACCAGAATGACGAACTTGCTGAACCCGTATTTACGATGGAGTTCTGCGATGGTACGCAAGTAGACGTAGGTCTTGCCGGTTCCAGTTTCCATCTCGACGCTGAATTCGAGAGGCATCTCACCATTCTCGAGAGCGCGCCGCAGCGGTTCAGAAATGGCGGGCATTGCTGAGCCATCTTCTGAAGCGACGGGACGGTCCTGGACTCGTCGCAGATTTGCCCGGACCGTCTCCGGCGCAAGTAGAAGCGAATTGCCAAACACGAGCTCCTGGAACGATTCGAAGGTTCCTTCGGGCCCGAAGCCGGGAACGCTGACGCCTTGCTCCAGTGACTCCTGGCCGGCGAAGAGTTCAGTCACGCTATCGATAGCGTCGCGCTGATATTGCTGATTGGCGTCGAACTTGATATCGATGGCCATCAGACCGTCTTCATCGTAATGCCGAGATTTTTCGCATTAGTAAAGACATTCGCCTTCACTGAGTCCTTGCCCGCAAACCCATCCTCGAGGAACACCACAACGCGCGCGTCGAGCTCCATCGCCGCGCTAGCGACATCGTCGCTGATGTCGACGCACATTACGACAGCCACGCCCGCCGCCACGATGACAGAGGCCTCGCCGGCCTGCACACGACTCCAGGGGGCGTCAAGTGGAACGCCTTCCTTTAGGAGAATCTCACCCGCAAGTTCGTCCAGCACATGGTCACGGTCGACGAGGGTGGACTCGCGCATGTCAAAAAGGTCGTCAGCGGCTGACACCTCAAGGTTGCGGAAGTTGCTGGCGTCAAGCCTGAAGCTACGGAGGCCGGAAACTTCAGCGCCGTCGATAGCATCCATCACTCGGGCGATCCGCGCACGGGTGATCTCCGAAATCCGCTCGAATCCTTCGGCACGAGCAACCGATGTCTCAGGTGTTGTCTCCGGAAGCTGGACCAGTATGAACCTCCTATCCCCGCCATCGTCCGCGTTTAGCCGCAGAACTGCTTCAGCCGTAGTCCCGGAGCCGCCGAAAAAATCAAGAACCACCGAGTCACGGTCAGTTGCATGCTCGAGGACACGTCTCAACAACTGGACCGGCTTCGGATTGTCGAAGACCTTGCTGCTGAACAAGTTGGCCAGGTCTCTGGTGCCATCGTCGGTGTTTCCGGCATAACTATGCTCCCAGAAGTTGATTGGAGTAAGCCCTCGCGCTTCTGAAAGGAACATTTTGATCGACGGCACAGCCGACAGGCCGTCGGCGCCCCAGTAGAGTAGCCCCTCCGCTTGCAGACGCTCAAATTCGTCTTTCGAACGCCTCCAAGCATTGGTCGTAGGGCTTGTGAGGCTCTTCGCAGTTGAGGGTGTAGAGGTCATCGGCGCGTCGTTGCCGGGATAGGGGTCGAGGTCTCTCGAAGATGAAGGTTCCTACACGCCTCATCCGAAAGACCTCGACGTGCCTGACGCTACCGGTCGGGCGGGCTTCGCCCGCGCTGACCTGACTACTTTCTGCCGCCTCGACGACCTCGGGTTGGAGGTGACCGGCCAGCAACTGCACCCCGATCGTGCGGTATTGGCATGCCGGGTCAGCGACGACGACTCGTGGTGCCGCCGCTGCGGCGAGCGAGGCGTCAGCCGCGACAGCGTGACACGCGAGCTTGCCCACGAACCATTCGGGTGGCGGCCCACCACCTTGCTGGTCACCCTCCGCCGCTACCGCTGCGCCGGCTGTGCCCATGTGTGGCGCCAAGACCTCGGCAACGCCGCCGAACCACGCGCCAAGCTGTCCCGGCGTGCGTTGCAGTGGGCCTTGAAAGCGATTGTCTGCCAACACCTGACCGTGGCTCGCGTCGCCGAAGCGCTGGCGGTGTCGTGGAACACCGCCAACAACGCCGTCCTGGCCGAAGGGCAGCGAGTGCTGATCGCCGATCCGGCCCGCTTCAACGGCGTGCGGGTGATCGGCGTCGATGAGCACGTGTGGCGGCACACCCGTCGCGGCGACAAGTACGTCACCGTGATCATCGACCTCACCCCGGTCCACGACCAGACCGGCCCTGCCCGGCTGCTCGACATGGTCGAAGGCCGCTCCAAGAAGGCGTTCGCCGACTGGCTGTCCGAGCGACCCCAGCCCTGGCGCGACGGTGTCGAAGTTGTTGCCATGGACGGCTTCTCCGGGTTCAAGACCGCCACCACCGAAGAACTTCCTGAGGCAGCCACGGTGATGGATCCCTTCCACGTGGTGAGGTTGTCCGGCAACGCTCTCGACGACTGCCGCCGCCGTATCCAGGTGGCCACGTGTGGGCACCGCGGCCGCAAGACCGACCCGCTCTATGCCTGCCGACGCACCCTGCACACCGGCGTCGATCTGCTCACCGACCGCCAGAAAGCCCGGCTGGCAGCCTTGTTCACCGGCGACATTCATGTGGAGGTCGAAGCGACCTGGCACATGTACCAACGCGCCGTGGCCGCCTACCGCGAACCCGACCGCACGAAAGGCCGAGCCATGATGGCGGCGCTGATCGACACGCTGAGCGCCGGCGTTCCCAAACCGCTGACCGAGCTGATCACCCTCGGACGCACACTGACCAAGCGGGCTGTCGATGTGCTGGCCTATTTCGACCGGCCCGGCACCAGCAACGGACCGACCGAAGCGATCAACGGCCGTCTCGAACACCTCCGTGGCTCCGCCCTGGGCTTTCGCAACCTCACCCACTACATCGCCCGATCCCTACTCGAAACCGGCGGATTCAGACCCCAACTACACCGTCAATCATGAAGAGCCGCTTGTGACCTGCCCGGTACGCGGGTTCGTAATCTGATAACACAGGTTCGGACGCTGCTGCGGTGTAGCCGGGTTAAGGAATGACGCGCCCTTCCATGGGCCCCGGGGATCGTTGTCGGGATTGGTGTAGCGACCGTCCGCCTCGTCGGTCCGTGGCAGCAGGTTCACCTTGAACTCGTTCGAACGGCTGTAGACCAGAATGTGCTCGATGACAGTCGTGAAGTCCTGGGTGTTATTGCTGCGCGTGTACCTCTTCTGCCAAGCGATGTCCGCCTGGAAATTCTCAGGTCCGAAGACTTCGTCCATGAGGATTCGAAGGTTCATCGATTCGTTGTCGTCGATCGACACAAATATCGCGCCATCTTGGGACAACAGATTTCGAGCCAATACCAGACGGGGATACATCATCGAAAGCCAGCGACTGTGCCGACGCCCAGCGAGATCAGCATCGGTGGATGTTCTCTTACCTGATTCGTCGACCTGTCCCGTGTACTGCAGATATCCGAGAAGACCATCGCGAAAATCATCGCTGTAGACAAAGTCATTTCCGGTGTTATACGGCGGGTCAATGTAAATGAGTTTGACCTTGTCGTTGTATGCCTTCTGCAACAGCTTGAGGACCTCAAGGTTGTCACCTTCGATAAACACATTGGCAGCTGTATCGAAATTGACGGACCGCTCCAGCTCCGCAAGCAATGCACCCTGACTCGGCGATAGAAGAGAACGAATCGCAGCCTGCTTGCCTGCCCACATCAGGCCGAATCGCTCGCGACCGTCGGCTGGCGCGGTGACAGGGGTGTCGAGCAGCTCGCCCAACCGGGTCGCGTCGAGGACTCCGTCGGCCAAAACGCCGGGAAATAAGTCCTCGAACGCGGCACGGTTCGCAGCCGCCAAGTCCGGCGACTCCAGATCGACCTTGTCCACCTCGTCCGTCATCTACCTCAGCTCTCTACTCGACATCGGCCTAGAAGCCTATCCGCGATAAGCCGCGCTGGTCCCGCGGTACTGCCGACCGATTCCCTAGTCTTACGTACATGTCATCAGATGCCACCGACAACCTTCCCGTACTCGACGGCGATGCGGCCGCGGCGGTCGCGCACCGTGGTGGTCACGTGCAGATCATCGCGTCAGCGGGCTCAGGCAAGACCGAGGTCGTTTCGCAACGGGTGGCGTCCTTGCTCGCCGACGGCGAGCCAGCTGAATCGATTGTCGCGTTCACGTTCACCGAGAAAGCCGCAGCAGAGCTGAAGGAGCGCATCCGGCAACGCGTTACGGCCAAGCTGGGGACTGCTGCCACCGATCAGTTGGGGCGCCTATACGTCGGCACCATCCACAGTTACTGCTTTCGGCTGCTCCAGACGTACGTGCCGAAATACGAGACTTACGCCCCACTTGACCCGAACCAGCTCACCAATCTCCTGTACCGCGAGCACAGCCGACTCAAGCTCAGGCGTCTGGACGCCAATGACGGGCTGTTCGCCGGAATCCGGGCATTCCTAGAGAGCATCGATGTTGTCGAGAATGAGCTTCTGCGCATCGCTGATCTGCCAGATGGGGATTTCAAGGAGTCGGCCGAGTTGTACTACGCGATGCTCGATGGGTACCGGTTCATGTCGTTCGGTACTCAGGTGGTCGAGGCCGTCCGAGCGTTGGAGGATCCAACCGTGCGTGCTGAGGTGACGTCAGGTCTGAGACACTTAATCGTCGACGAGTACCAGGACGTCAACCCATCTCAAGAGCAACTGATCCGGCTGCTGGCGAAGCCGAGCGGCAATGCGGATCTGGTGGTGGTGGGTGACGATGATCAGGCCATTTATCAGTGGCGTGGATCCAATGTGGAAAATATAGTGACCTTCGCAGATCGCTATACCGGAGTCACCCAGTTTAATCTACTGGTTAACCGCCGCTCACGTCCCGAGATTGTCGACCTGGCTAACGCCTTCGCGCGAACCATTCCTGAACGCCTCAACAAAGAGATGGGCAGCTTCCGCCCAAAGTCGGGGCCCGCGGTGTCGATCGCGATCGGTCATGAAAATGAGCAGGCGGAAGCCGATGTCATCGCCCTGAACGTTGAATCACTTCATGCGAAAGGCGTCCGCTATCGCGATATCGCAATACTCGTCCGCGAACGGAGCGCTTACCCAAAAATCCTTGATGCACTGGATATCTCAGGCATTCCAGTCCAACCCGGGGGGCGGACCGGACTATTTGAACAACCCGAGGCCGCGGTCTTTGGGGCCACGTTTGCGTGGCTCGCCGATAATGACTGGGCTCCCGGCCGATACATCAAACGCGAAAAGATGCTGCTGCCCGATCTGCTGGAAGACTATCGATCGGTATTCGGACTCGATGAGGACGACGTCATCAAACTCCGTAGCCACCTAATCGGCTGGCATTCAAAAACTAGTCAGGATCCACCTGACTGGGACCCCAGCTTGGTCGGCGAATTCTACAAACTCACGGCCCTCCTGCGCATCTCGGAGTGGGACCTCACCAACCCACGGGCGCGAAACCGGCTGGGCACCGTCGCCCGTTTCACTAACGTCCTCGCCGACTACGAGTCGGTGACGCGGCGCTCCCGTAATGACCCCAACAACCCGGGCGAGCAAGTCGGCGGGCAGCCCGGCAACGTTTGGTTCTACCGGAATTTCGCGCGTCTCCTAGTCAACTATGCAAATGGCGCGTACGACGGTTTTGACGGCGAGGAAGACCTGCTTGGTGACAGCGTGGCTCTCGGTACCGTCCACGGCGCCAAGGGTCTGGAATGGCCCATTGTCTTTTTGCCGTCCCTTACGGATGGACGCTTTCCCTCCGGCCGCGCCGGGCGCGAGCGCGACTGGCTACTACCTCGTTCGTTGTTCAACGCCGCCCGCTACGAGGGTTCGGACGCAGAAGAGCGGCGACTATTCTACGTTGCGCTTACACGTGCCCGCGATTGGGTGGCGCTGTCGTCCCATGCACGGGTCACCAAGAAGGCGGCCAGACCCTCTCCATACCTGACCGAGGCCGCAGCAATTGCCAAGAGCGCCGGCCTTCCAACTAGCGCAGAACCGCGAGGCGCCGAAACACCTGACCTCGCAATCACTTACAGCGAGCTCGAAGCTTATCTAAACTGCCCACGAAGTTACCTCCTCCGCAATGAGCTGGGGTTCATGCCTCCGGCGAAATCCGAAATCGGCTACGGCAATGCGGTGCACCACGTAATGCGGGTGATCGCGGAACATGTTCGGGCCACCGGTGAGCTCCCGAGACCCAAAACCATCAATGACCTTCTCGCGTCCGACTTTTTCTTGCCGTTCGCAAACAAGGCGGCACACACGCAGATGAGGGAGAAGGCTCGCCTTTTGATCTTCAAATACGTCAACGAGCACAAGGACGATTTGAAGCGGACCTGGGCGACCGAACGACCGTTCGAGCTCTATCTCGACGGTGTGGTAGTGAGCGGTCGAGCCGACGTGATCTACGACGAGCACGACGGGATTGTGGACAACCTCGCCATCGTCGACTACAAAACGGCAACCGGCGGCGAGATTCATCCCCTTCAGCTCCAGGTGTACGCAGACGCCGGCCGCCGTGAAGGACTGACGGTTGGGGCCGCCTACGTCCATGACATGGGCACGACTACCCGTCACCAGGTGGAGATCGATGAGGAAGCGGTCAGGCAAGCAGAGCACACGGTCGTGATGGCCGCAAATGCGCTCAAGAATCGTGATTTCACCGCAACACCCGGCGTGAAGAAGTGCGCGGCGTGCGATGTGCGGACCGTCTGTGGTTCCGCCAAAGCCACGTAATCGATCAGAGCGCCCTAATGCAGTCGGCCGCCGAGAGCTGATCCCAGAACTTGAGGTGGGCATCATGCCCCCGACCAACCACGTCGGCGCGCCCCGGAGCCTGCTCAGCGCTCGGGACGTAATTGCGCAATGTCTCACCGACGTGGTCTCGAGCCAGGAGGATGAGCGCAGACTGGTGCCGCGAGGCCATGACACAAAGGCGTCCGGTCTCAAGGTCAAAAGCTGACGGGTCGCATACTCCAGACAGCGGATGCACGGCGATCATGACCGGCCGCTCGAGCCCTTGCCATCGTTCCGGTGTATCGACACGAATCTGATTGGACAACGATCCGAGTGCAGCGGCCAGGGCGGTATTCATCAAGCGGTGACTACTCGTGATACCGATGTCACCCTGGGCCAATGGCCGGGCCGGTACACCGGAGCGCACGGTTGGCTGCGCTTCAAGTAGGGCAGTAACCACCTTTGCAACTGCCTCTGCCATCTCATGGTCGACTTCGATGGGCGGCCCGTGTGCTGGCGTCGGAATTGTGAGCGCGAGCGGGCGTCCACCTCGCAGAGCGCTTTCCCACCGGTGACCGACCGGGACATCGAGGCCGCGCGCCCCAGCAGGGGCGTATGCCTCAAAGTCGAAGTCGTAGAATGGCTTAACGAAATTGACGGATTCATGAGGAAGCCGCCGGCATGCCGGCAGAGAACCCACGAAACGGACGTCCGCCAGCGAAGCCTCGGCGAGAACAACTTCAGGCGCAGCCAAATGCGGCGCCCTTGGTGAAGTTTCCCACCGCCTGACGTCGACCGGCACGACCGGAGGTATCTGACCAGGATCGCCAATCATCAGAAACTTTTCGCTGACCGTCGCGCATTGCATGAGGTCGGCCCAAGACATCTGCCAAGCCTCGTCGACTGCTAACAGATCGTATTGCGATCCGATATCCGTCAAAGACCACTTGGCAGTGGTCGCTACCGTCACTCCTGGCCCAGCAGGCAGTTCCTTCTTATCGGTCACCCATTGGACACCCTCAGGGAAGGAGACCGCCGCCTGCAGCCCTGCACTCGAGAACCGCGCCACGCGGACCTCAGGATGATCCCTAGCTAATCGCTCACAGATATCATCAGCCTGACTATTCGTTTGAGCCGCAACGGCGATTCGACCTCCCGTGTTCGCCAGAGCCGACAGAACTTCGATGAGTGTGAACGTCTTTCCCGATCCTGGCGGTGCCTTGACAACTGAAAGCCGGCCTCCGCCAACGAAATACGTGGTGAGGTCCTCGCGCAAAGCAGCATATTCCGCGTCGACTAATTCCTGCGTCACACGTCCATCCCGTCCTCGATCTGCGCGACATCGTCGTACACCAGGTCGGTTGCGCCGTCATCGGCGCTGATCTCGATCGGAGCCGACGCCTTACCGTGAGTCAGCCACGCGCCCGGGCCCTTGGCTGCGGCCCACACACGTTGGCTGCGACGCTGGGTGAGCGCGGACGCGTCGGACTGAACGAAGGCCATGTCGACTCCCTCCCATGAGACGTCGGCTGCCCTGGCTGCGATGGGGCCGTTCAGCGGCTTGGTTTTACGGCCAGTCCAAGCGACCGTGGCAAGTAGCTGGTCTTCTGAGGCGTCCAACGCCACAATGGTTGCCTCATGGCCGCGGGACCCGTACGGAGCGATACGCGCGTTTTCTCGCAGCCGGTGCGGCAATTTTGGGTTCAACCGAAGAATCCAGTGTGGCGCAGTGGCACGTCCCTCGCCGACGTCGTACACGCGAACGACCTTGGCTTCAAACGCACGACCGTCATGGAGCGCTTCGGAAAACAGCGCGGGGTCGTCGTGAATCAAGCAACCTATGTATGCCTCCTCTGCTGCAGCGTGAACGAGGTAACGAGACGCGGCAGCCGACCCATGGAAGTCGGTTTCCGGGTGTGCCACAAACGCCGGCCCCTGGCTCGGATCGTTGAGACGCAGCTCAATCCTCTGATGCTGAAACCAAAACTCCGCATGCCCTTGGGCCACAAGTTGCCCGACCCCAGCGTTGATCCGACGGCCATCTCGCGCGATCAGATGGTATGCCTGCTCAGTCTGGTTCCACCGACGAATGAGTTCCGCGTGCAAACATGCGGCGATCGTATCGGCGAACTCAGAAACATCGCCCGCTGAACGTCGACCCGCCTGCCATTTCTCGACAAGTCCGCTGAGCTCGTCGCGTTCGAGCGAAGGATCCATCGTGGGCGAGACCGTGAAACTTTCCGCTGCTTCAGCAACAACAGCTCGCGCCGCTCGGTCGCCGTCTGTCGTCAACCACGCAAGCTGGAATCCGAGGTGTGCGGTACGCGCGTCTTGCGCCGGGAACACGTAGTTGTCACCAAGAATTTGGCTGGCACTGACAACATGTTGATTACCTACCCTGGACGTGTCTCTGAACATCCATCCCGCCAGCCGGCCGAGGGCACGCAGAATCTCCTGATTCTGGCCTCCGTGCTTGGTCTGCGAGTAGGTGTAGCTCAACTGATGCAACATCGCGACGTGTTGCCCGTTCGGCAACCAAACTTGGCGGAGCTCCCCGAGTTCTGGCTGCTGAGGCGCGGGATCGAAAGTCCAGTTATGCACGCGCAGATGCTCGAGCAAATCCTCAGCAAACACCGCGACGAGCTCGGCAACGTGATCGCGGACACGACCGTCGGGAACCGACCGCACCGTAGGTTCCTCGCCAACCGTCCCCCATGCGATGCCCCACGGACGAGACTCTCCCGCCATACGCACGAACGCGACGATCATCGCCTGCTGCGGCGAAGTGATCGCGTGGTGGATCGTGTCGTACCGCGCGATGGGTCTGCCGGCCCGCCACGCCTGAAGCTTGCGTGCGACGTCCCGTACAGCGCTCATCCTCCTACCAACTGTCGCTTCAGATCAACCTCACGATCGCCCACCGGTTCCGCTCCGGCCATAAGCTCGAGGGCACGGGAGATCGTGGTGTCACCCAGCACCCGTTTCACCTCACCTCCAAGAATGATCGAGTCGTCGGCGTCAACTGCTCGCGCGTGACAGCGCGGCGCAAGGTCGCAAAAGGACAAACACGCCTCGGAGTAGTCGGTCGGCGCATCGAGCACTCGTTGAATGAGAGTCGTGTTGTCAGAAGAGAAATCGTTGTCACGCACGATGCCGGCGGCGACCTCCTCTAATCGCTCGAATCCGCGCTCTGCTCGGATCGCCTGATATGTGAGGTCCTCGCGAGCACGAATCGACGGTGAATTCGAGCCCGGCCACGTGAAGACAAGGAAACCGTCAGCAGCAAGGTCGATCTCATCAGCGAGTCCGAGATGGCCTATCGCCAACTGGAAAGCATGGCGGTACACACCGGCCTGAGCACGCGCCGCAGCGAGCTGTTGGGGATCCGTGTGTCCTCCCCTGTCCGGAAACACCTTTATCTCACCGACAGTAATGCGAACACGGCCATCGATGGCTGGTGTCACAGTGACGACGTCTACAATGAGCAGTGCTTCCGGCAGAATCACACCCTTGGGGATTTTGATCATCGGGCCGGCAACTAGGCATTCCGTGGAGGAGCGGTAAACCGCAATTCGCTTTAACCACAACAGGGTTTCGGACAGCGCTTGGTCCACCGTCGTCACCTGAGTGCCGCCGTTCAGCTTGAGTCTCAGATCGAGGAAACCTTCAGCACCCGGTGGAAGCGCACCCTTGCGTTCAAGGGCTGCGCGCAGCTTCACCCCATCGTCGAAGAAAAGTCCCGCTTCAAATCGGTTACCACGGGTGATCGCGAAGGGCGACTGACCGAAACTAGCCTCGACGCCAGCGGACTTGGCTGCCTTATCCATGCGAATGTTATGAACCGCAGAGAGAGTGTTCGCCGGGCATGTCGGATTCTTAGCCCACTGCTCGAAACGTGCGCGCGTGTTACGGCGCGCCTCTTGGCGGGTCTCATCGATTTCAGCCAACCAAGCCTCCCGACCTATTTCATTTTGACGACAGCACCGAACAGAACAACACCCAACACCGCGCATTGACGTCCCATGCCGGTAGGGCTCAGTCGCTCTGCGACCGAAATGGCGTCTGTCGTGGCCCGTCAACTATCGGAGATTATGGACCACCAGTGCAACAATTCGGTGGCACCTCGAGACCGGCATCGCCTACGCGCGCAGCTGCCCGCCACGCCGCTGCCACCGGGCACCCAGATACACTCGGCCGGCATCCCCTGGCGCAACCGCCGAGTGATAGCCATCGATCGGTCACCCTCCAGCGACATGTATTCCGACGGTCGCGGCATCCCCGCCTGTGCCCGAATCCGGATTGGGTTAATCAATCGCCCGAATGTCTCCATCTTCGGACCTCAGCAGCCCAGTCACGGACACTTCTCGGTATCCCGCACCACTCCGAACCTGATCGATGTCGTCGTCGTGATCGTCGCCCCCGCCGCCGGCGTGGACGTACACACCTGCCAATTGCGATCGATGATCTGCGCCCGGCCCTTCCCGGTCAGGTCTGTCGACCCGCTGAACCACACCGCGCCGCGGGTCAGCGACTGGATCGCATCCTGAGCACCCTGCAGATCCATCCCGACCAAGTTCGGCATCGTCCACGACGGCTCGGCCGCGGCCACCGGACTCCACGCCACAGCGGCCCCGACCGTCATCGCAGCCACCAACAGTTTCTTCATGTCTTCCTCCTGATTTGAGTGAGCCGCACATCGTCGCACCACCCACCGACGGTCAAGTCCACCCACGTGGTGTACGACGTCGTCGTGTGATTCTTCGATGTGATGGTTTAGGCGGTCAGGGCCGCGGTGGTGGCCTCCTGTTCTGCCGGGGTGTCGTTGACGGTGCGTGATTTGCTCAGGACGTCGAGGCCGAGGTAGCGGCGGGACTCGGCCCATTCGTCGTGTTGTTCGGCCAGCACGGCCCCGACGAGTCGGATGAGGGCGTCGCGGTTGGGGAAGATGCCGACGACGTCGGTGCGTCGTCGGATCTCCTTGTTGAGCCGTTCCTGGGGGTTGTTCGACCAGATCTGGCGCCAGATCTGTTTGGGGAACGCAGTGAACGCCAGCAGGTCCGGTCGGGCGGCCTCCAGGTGGTCGGCCACCTTGGGAAGTTTGTCGGCCAGGGCGTCGATGATCCGGTCATATTGGGCTGCAACCGATTCTGCGTCGGGTTGGTCGAATACCGAATGCAGCAGGGTGCGTACCCAAGGCCAGGATGCTTTCGGGGTGAGGGCCATCAGATTGGTCGTGTAATGCGTTCTGCAGCGCTGCCACGTGGCGCCGGGCAGGGTGGCGCCGATCGCGGCCACCAGGCCCGCGTGGGCGTCGGAGGTCACCAGCTTCACACCTGAGAGTCCGCGGGCGGTCAGCGACCGCCAGAAGGTCAGCCAGCCGGCGCCGTCCTCGGCGGTGGTGACGTCGATACCCAGGATCTCGCGGTAGCCCTCGGCATTGACTCCGACGGCGATCAGGGCGTGCACGTTGACCACGCGGCCACCCTCGCGGACCTTGAGTACCAGGGCGTCGGCGGCCACGAACGTGTAGGGGCCGGCATCCAGAGGGCGGGTGCGGAACGCCTCCACAGCGGTGTCGAGTTCCTTGGCCATCACGCTGACCTGAGACTTCGACAGCGCCGTGATGCCCAACGTTTCGACGAGCTTGTCCATCCGCCGTGTCGAGACCCCGAGCAGATAACAGGTCGCAACCACGGTCGTCAGGGCCCGCTCGGCGCGTTTGCGGCGTTCCAGTAGCCAGTCCGGGAAGTACGAACCCTGCCGTAGCTTGGGAATTGCGAGATCTAATGTTCCTGCACGGGTGTCGAATTCGCGGCGACGGTAGCCGTTGCGCTGGTTGGTCCGATCGGTGCTGCGTTCGCCGTATCCGGCGCCGCACAGGGCGTCGGCCTCGGCACCCATCAGGGTGTGGATGAACGTGGCGAGCAGCTCGCGCAGCACGTCGGGATGTGTGGTGGTGAGTCGTTCGGCCAGCACAGTCGGCAGGTCGATATTCTGGGCAACGGTCATCGCGTGGTTCCTTTGCTCGAGTGACTTTGACGGGTCCCTCGAAGAATCACGCGATGACCTTCAATCAGTCGGCTACGACACGCCGGTACCGCTAATCAGGTCCGACTCATACACCACTCTGCTGGACGCAACCCCACCGACAAGTTCGACGGCCTATCAATCCCGGCCTACTGTGGGAATTGGACGACCTAGTCAAATAAGGCGGGCGATGACGATAGACGCGGCGACACAACAAGTCCCGGGTTCAATTCCCGGCGACTGTCAGCCATGCCTATCGCAAAACCTCTCGCCACGAGGCACAACACCAACCAGGAGGCCCCACCATGGCTGATGCACAATCGCTCCAGACCGACATCTCCGGCGTCACCGCCAACGGCATGCCCGAGCCCTGGCGCCGTGTCCTGGCCCGTCACCCACGCAACATCGGCGACATCGTCGACGACCCCAACCGCGGGCCGTGGAACTCCACCCACAACGGCCAGAACTACCAGGGCACCTTCGACGCTTTCGAACAGCAGGTGACCACCGCCGAGCAGATCGCCTGGGTCCACACCTTCAGCGACGGCATCACCCGCGACAGCGGTGACGTGCTCATCGAGCTCATGGAGTTCGCCATCCAGTGGCGCAAAGCAAACGGACTCCCCACCACCGCGAAATGAGCTGAGCGATGACCACTTTCAGTGATATCGCCGCCAACATCTCGGGCGTTTACCACGTCCGCCACGCCGTTTTGACCTTTGCCGGCACCTGGGCAGCCCCCGGCACCGGCTACCCCTCCGACGTCGTCCACGCCGCCGACCCCGACCTCGTCTTCGAAGTCCCCATCCAGGCCCCTTGGACGTTCGGGCCCATCCCGCCCGGCGCGCCCCTCTCCCCGAGCTACGCTGAGTCGGTGCGGATCGCCGTCACCAACGCGATCGGCTGGATCAACAACTACCCGAAGCAGACCTTCGCCCTCGGCGGCTACAGCCAGGGCGCCGAGGCCGCCTCCCGCGTCCTCGCCGAGATCATGACCGGCAGCCTGCAATGGGCCCGGCCCAACCTGATCGGCGGCTACACCTTCGGTAACCCCTGGCGCCTGACCGGCCACACCTTCCCCGGCGGCACCGATCCCGGCGGCCGCGGCATCGCCATCACCAACCTCACCGCCGCACAAATCCCCAAGGACGCCAACGGCATTGACACCTGGTGGGACTTCGCCAACCCCGGCGATCTCTACACCACCACCCCCAACAACCAGGCCGGCCGCGACATCACCGCCGTCTACAAGGCCGCGGTCCAACTCGGCATCAGCATCAACGCGGCCGTCGCGCTGATCGCCGGGCTCACCGGCCAGGGCAGCCTCGCCCAGCAGGTGCTGGCGTTCGTCACCGACCCGATCGTGGGCGGCCCCGCCCTCGTCGAGGCCATCGACCGGGCCGTCGCCTTCTACGCGACCAACCCGCCGACCCTTCCGCACATCACCTACGAGTACGTCGACGCACTCCCCCACCAGAGCTCGGTGCAGGTCGCCACCAACCACCTCAACCAGATCGCCGCGGCCACCGCGGCGCGGATGGCGGCATAACGCGCGCGCCCAACCCCCGGTCAGGCAGTAGCGGCGGCTCCACGAGACCGCCGCCGCGTCGCACCCCACAACCCCACACCGATCCCGACGACGGCGCCGCCGAGGCCGATGTACTTCTGCGACCGCCTCATCTCGTGATGAACACCCATGCCGCCCAATAGATCTGCCGCATCGGCACCACCGGAGGCCAGGAACCAGCCTCGGGTGTCCCGACCACGCAGCGCCGCCGCGGCGAGCAGGCCGCCGATCAGCGCGTCGCGGTAGCCCATCGAGTGCAGCAGCAGCCAAGTGGATCCGGTCGGCTTCTCGGGGTCGCCCCACAGCCGGTTCGCCCGGGCCGGGGCGACCAGGAACGACACCCCCGACGCGAGACGAATACCACCGACGACGAGCCCAACGCGGTCGATCGACATGATTCGCAGCGTAAGGGCTCACGTCACCGCGTGTAGGCAAGTTGGAGGCCCGCGAACGTCACGGACCTACCAAGGACTCTTCGCGTAATCCTTCAAGAAGCACCCGTAGAGGTCCTCGCCCAATTCCCCGCGCACAATCGGGTCATACACGCGCGCAGCACCATCCACGAGATCCAGCGGTGCGTGGAAGCCTTCCTCGGCCAGCCGCAGCTTGGTCGGATGTGGTCGTTCGTCGGTGATCCAGCCGGTGTCTACGGCGGTCATGAGGATGCCGTCCTGCTCCAGCATCTCCCCCGCGCTCGTGCGGGTCAGCATGTTCAGCGCGGCCTTGGCCATGTTGGTGTGCGGATGGCCGGGTCCCTTGTAGCCGCGGCTGAACTGGCCTTCCATCGCCGACACGTTCACCACGTACTTGCGCCGCGCGGACGAGGCAGCCATAGCCGGGCGCAGTCGGCTCACCAGGATGAACGGCGCGGTCTGGTTGCACAGCTGCACCTCGAGGAGCTCCATCGCATCGACCTCGTGCACCCGTTGAGTCCAGCTGTTGATCGACGCGGTATCCGGCAGCAGCCCGCCCGCGTCGATCGCGAGGCCGGCGGCAATCCGCTCCGGCGACGCGCTACGAGCTTGCAGCGCAAGCTCGGTCAGGGCATGCGGGGCCGGGTGCTCACCCAGACTGCCGGCCAGGGCGTGCGGATGCGCGTCGCTGACATGGTCGAAGGTGATGACGTCCACCAACTCGGGCGGCGGGGTGCGCTCGGCCTCCACCAGCGCGGCGTACGAACCTGGCGGGCGGCGCACCGTCTGCGCCGCATTGTTGATCAGAATGTCCAGCGGCCCCTGCGCGGCCACCTCGTCGGCCAACGCGACCACCTGGGCCGGGTCGCGCAGGTCGATCCCCACGACCCGCAGCCGGTGCAGCCAGTCGGCGCTGTCCTCCATCGCGGCGAAGCGGCGCACGGCATCGTTGGGGAACCGGGTGGTGATCGTGGTGTGCGCACCGTCGCGCAACAGCCGCAGCGCGATGTACATGCCGATCTTGGCGCGGCCACCAGTGAGCAACGCGGTGCGACCCGTCAGGTCAGTGCGCGCGTCGCGCTTGGCCCGGTTGAAGGCGGCGCAGTCGGGACACAGCTGGTGGTAGAAGGCGTCAACCACCGTGAAGTGGTTCTTGCAGATGTAGCAGTGCTGTGAGCGCAGCAGCGTGCCCGCGGTGGCCCCGACCGCGGTGGACACCAGCGGCAGGCCCTGCGTCTCGTCATCGATCCGACCGGGCGCGCCCGTGGCGGTCGCGGCGATGACAGCGCGGTCAGCGGCCGCAATCCGATCGCGCGCGGCGGCCCGGCGCTCCTTCTTCAGCTCCTTGAACATCTTCGCGGTGGCCTGGCGGACAGCAATGGCGTCAGGATGCTCGGGCGGCAGCGCGCTCACCTCAGACAGCACCTTCAGGCAGGTGCTGAGCTGGTCAGGATCGATCGCGGTCACCGTGGAAGGGTACGGGGACGGGGCCTGAACAGGCCAATTAGCGAACCGGCTGGCCCGATCCGTCGACCGATGTCGGTGTCTGCTCGTACGGTGAGCCTTATGAGCGAAGACACGACTCCCGAGCTTGGCGGGTTGGCTGTCGAGGCCCTCGACCTGCTCACCGCTGCCGTCCGTGACGTCCCCGCCGACCGCTGGGACGATCCGTCGATCCTGCAGGACTGGACGCTGCGCGAACTGGTTGCGCACGCGACCGGCAGTGCTACCCGAATCATCGTGCTCGCCGAGGACGGCGAGCTGTGGGACGGGCCTTCCGAACCGTCGGACTGGATGTACGACAACCCGGCAGATCAATTGAGCGCGTTGGGCATTCGTCTTCGCGACGCTCTGCCTAACGCAGATCTGGATGCGCCGCGCAAGTCTCCGCAGGGCGAAGTTCCGCTGCGCCGGGCGCTACTGTTCCCGATTGCGGATCTGGCCCTGCACACGTGGGACCTGCGCCAGTCCCTCGGCGAGCCCATCGAGCTGCCCGACGACCTGCTCAACCTGGCCGAGGGTCTGGTCCACTCGGTGCCGGAACAGATGCTCCGGCGCCCGGGTGCGTTCGGTCCGGAGCAACCCGCGCCGGCGGGCTGTTCGCGCACCACCAAGCTGCTCGCGTTCCTCGGCAGGGCGGTCAGCCCCAGTGCGTAAGGCCGCCCCGTCGCAATGACAGGGGCGGCCTCAGCGGTGACGGAAAGTCTCAGCGGTGGTTGTGCTGGTGGTGGTGATGCACCGGGCTGCCCGGCTGCGGGGCGTTCTGCTGGTGCGGGAACGCGTGGTGCGTGCCGACGGGGCTGCTCGCGGTCGTGACGTCGGCGTGCGCGGTGGCGGCGCCCAGGAAGATGACGGCGGGCGCGGCGGCGAGGGCGAAACCGGCGGCGATGCGGCGGGTGATGTTCATGTCGACTCCTTTGTGCGAGTGGGCTTTTCAAGTTCTTTCCGGTGTGTTCCGGTGTTGAACTAAGAATGCCGCGCACAGCTGTCGACCTGTATCCGCCGACCGGCCCCTCCGCCGGGTGAAACTCCTGTCCCCCGATCAGGGGACAAGAACCGACGCCATAGCGACCTGGTCGGACCGGCAGGCTCTACGCCGAACGTGTCGCCTGCCGAGGTGCCACGCCGCGACCGACCACGCCAAGCGCCACGCTCGACATAGGAAGCCAGGACGACCCCTGCCCCAGACGAGCGCTCCGAGTGAGTCGGGGCCGTCCGCTACGGGTCAGGCCGGAAGCCGGCTCAGCCACTCCTCGTCGTTGATGACCTGCCCATCGATGACCACCAGCGGCACCCCCGGCTCCGGGAACTCGTGCAGGAGTTTGAGGTTGTTGGCGGCGATGACGCGAGAGTCGTAGCCGACGGGCAGGCCGAGCCGGATCAGGTCCTGCGCCGACTGCGGCGCCCCCGCACGGCCCGCCAACTCGGCCAATTGATCGTTGCTCAGGTCGGTGTCGCCGCCCTCACGCGGCTGGTGCTCCTTCGCGAAAATCTGCTGGATGAAGCGCCATGCGACGTCACTCGACTTCGACTCGCCGGCCGCCACGAAGGCCGCGTAGATCGCGCGCTGGTCGTATGTGCCACTGGCCGAATACTTTTCGAGGAAGTTCACGAATCGCACGTTCACCCGCAGCGCGCCGTTGTCGATGCGCCGCCCCAGTTCGTCGCCGTCGGACCGGATCAGCTTGCCGCTGAAGGGACAGATGGGATCCAGGTAGAGATCGATCTGGCCGAGCGCGTTGGGGTCACCGATGGAGATGACATCGCCGGCAGGCGCGGCAGCGGCGGCGTGCGCCTGGCCCGCGATCGGTCCGCCCATGAGCAGTCCGATGAGCAGCCCGACCACGACACCGAGGACACCTCGCCAGTTCACGTTCACGCCTCCATCATGGAGCAACGTCGCAACCCGCCGCCGCTAAATCCCGAGGCGCCCCGACAACCGGTTCAGCCGGTCCGCGCTCGCATCATCAAGCCCCACGAACCGCACCGTCTTTCCTCGCGACGCGTACTTCACCCGGATGGCATCGAGCGTCGCCACCGACGAGGCGTCCCACACCGCGGTGCCCGACAGGTCCACGACGACGTCGGCGGGATCACCCGCGTAGTCGAACTGATGAATCAGGTCATTGCTCGAGACGAAGAACAGGTCGCCGCTCACCCGGTACATCCCCGGTTCCACCAAGGAAACCGACGTGAAATGCGCGACCCGGCGGGCGAACGCCACCATCGCGGCCAGCACCCCGAGCGCGACGCCGACCGCCAGGTTCCCGGTGGCGACCGTGGCGCAGACGGTGATCACCATGACGAGAGTTTCGCTGCGCGGCAACACTTTCAGCGTCCGCGGCGCCACGCTGTGCCAGTCGAAGGTGGCGACCGAGACCACGATCATCACCGCGACCAGTGCCGCCATCGGGATCCGGCCGACCAGGTCCCCGAGGGCCAGCACCAGGATCAGGACGAACACGCCGGTCAGCAGTGTCGACAGCCGGGTCCGGGCGCCGGCGATCTTGACGTTCATCATCGTCTGGCCCACGACGGCGCACCCACCCATGCCGCCGAACAGCGCCGTCACCATGTTGGCGACGCCCTGCCCGCACGCCTCCCGGGTCTTGTTCGACGGCGTGTCGGTGATGTCGTCGACGAGCTTGGCCGTCATCAACGATTCCAGTAGCCCGACCAGTGCTGCCCCCACCGCGTACGGCGCGATGATCTGCAGTGTCTGCAGAGTGACCGGCACGTGCGGTATACCGGGCAGCGGCAGCGAATCCGGCAGGGCCCCTTGATCTCCCACGTTCGGTACGTGCCACCCGAAGGCCACGGCCGCCACGGTCAGCACCAGCACGACGACCAGCGGCGGTGGCACCGCGGTGGTCAACTTGGGCAGCAGCACCATCAGCGCGATGCCCGCTGCGGTGAGCGGATATACCAGCCACGGCACGTCGATCAGGTGCCGAAGCTGGGCGACGAACACCAGGATCGCGAGTGCGTTGACGAAGCCGACCATCACGCTGCGCGGAATGAACCGCATCAGCTTGGCCACCCCGAGAAACGCCAGCAGCATCTGGATCACCCCGGCCAACGCGATGGTGGCCACCAGATACCCGACGCCGTGTTCGTGAGCCACCGGCGCGACGACCAGTGCCACTGCCGCCGTCGCGGCCGACACCATGGCCGGGCGTCCCCCGGCGAACGCGATGGTGATCGCCATGGTCACCGACGAGAACAGCCCAACGCGGGGGTCGACGCCCGCGATGACGGAGAAGGCGATGGCCTCCGGGATCAGCGCCAGCCCGACGACCAGGCCGGCCAGCACCTCGGTGCGGAGCACCGCGGGTGAGCGCAGGGAAGGCCGGTCTGGACGGGATGTGGGCGCACGGAACCCGGGCAGGGTGATGCTCATCGAAACTCCTTGGCGGGAAGCCAGTTTGGTCAGGCGGCCGGGCGGTGGCCGAGGAAGTCCAGGATGTCGCGACGGCGCCGCTGGTAGGACTCCTCGAATTGCGCCTCGGGGGTGCGGGGTTGCTCGATGGTGATGACGTCGGCGACGGTGGCGGGCCGGTGGCTGAGCAGCACAACCCGGTCAGCCAGCAGCAGCGCCTCGTCGACGTCGTGGGTGACGAACAGCAGCGTCATCTTGTGTTGCTCCCACACCGACATCAGCAGCTGCTGCATCTCCAGGCGCGTCTGTGCATCCAGGGCGCCGAACGGCTCGTCCATCAACATCACCCGCGGCTTGCACGCCAGAGTGCGGGCCAGCTGCACCCGCTGGCGCATGCCGCCCGAGAGCTGGCTCGGCAGGTGATCGAGGTAGGCACCGAGTCCGACCTGCTCGAGCCGTGCCGTCGCCGTCTCCTTGAGCTCCTTGCCACGCACGCCACGGAGCTTGAGCGGGAACTCGACGTTCTTGAGCGCACTGCGCCACGGGAACAGCGCGTCCTCCTGAAACACCATGGCGCACTGGGCCGCATTGCCGGTGACGGGTGCACCATCCACTGTGGCGGTGCCACCCATGGGCTTGAGCAGCCCGGCCAGTGCCCGCAGGATGGTCGACTTGCCGCAGCCAGACGGCCCGAGGAAGACGACCACTTCACCGCCCTCGATGGCCAGGCTGATGTTGGCCGCGACGACACCGTTGAAACCCAATTGCAGCTGCTGCAGGTCGACAGCGCCGGCGGTCATCGGGCGGCCCTCGGCAGCCAGCGGTTGACCCGCCGTCCGACCCGCTCCACCAGCCACGCGGTGCCGAGTCCCAGTGCACCGATGGAGATCATGCCGACCACCACGCCGGCGTAGTCGAGCAGCCCGTAGGCCTGCCACGTGTAGTACCCGATGCCGTACTGGCCCGAGATCATCTCGGCGCTGACCACGCAGATCCACGCCACGCCCATCGCGACCGAGAGCCCGGCGAAGATTCCCGGTAGCGCGCCCGGGATGATCACGTGGAGCAACAACGACATTCGGCCGGCGCCCATGGTTCGCGCGGCTTCCTCCCACACCTTCGGCATCGAGTCCATGGCGTGGATGGTGCTGACCACCACCGGGAAGAACGCGGCGAAGAACGTGATGAACACGATCCCCTGCTCGCTGGATGGGAACAGCAGGATGGTGAGCGGCACCAGCGCGATCGCCGGGATAGGCCGGATCAGTTCGATGAACGGCCGCAACGTCATTCGGGCGATCTCCGAGCGGCCGATCAACACACCTAATCCGATGCCGATCACCGCCGCCAGACCGAAGCCCAGCAGGATGCGCTGCAGGCTGGCCAGTAGGTCGTCGTAGAAGCCGCTTGAGCTGGCCCGCGCCATCAGCGTGTGGAACACCGCCTCCGGTGCCGGCATCCGGTTGAAGCGCAACCAGGCGACGACGTTGTGGGCGGTCAGCAGATGCCACAGCGTCAGGAAGACGGCGATCGGAATGAGCGGCAGCAGCAGTGCCGGGACCCGCCGTGCGGCGGACGTCGACAGCAGGTCGGCCATCCTGTGTCGCACAGGCTTTCCGGACCGGTTTGCCGGTGACCACAGTCGAGGGACGGCCAACGTGGGTCTGGTCATGAGCTCGGTCATGCGTTTCCTTTCTCTCCTGATGGTGTGATCAGCCGGCGGTGCGGGACTGCCCGATGGCAGCGGCGTAGCCGACGGAGACTGCTTGTGGGTGATTGGTCCGGTAGGTATCGGCGCCGGCGGCAGTGGCGAAGGGCTTGTACCGCTGAGTCGGCGGCACGGCCGGATCCTCAAGCCAGACAGCGTGATCGGCCAAGATCCGCAGTCCGGTCAACGTGTCGGGTACATAGGCGGCCCGGACGTGCGGTGTCGCGGCCAGTCGGCGCAGCAGGCAGCTCGGGGTTGCGGAGACCGCGGTGGCGGTTCCGGACGTCCACACTTCGGAGGCCTGTGCCGCATCGTTGACCGGCAGTTCACAGACCTCGTCGAATCCGGTGAGCGTCATCGGATTGGCGACACTGGCCTGCCGCTGCGCGTAGTCGGGTCCGAACAGCTGCCGCAGGTATCCGTCGTTGACGAACTTGGGAACGTCGAAATCTTTTGTCACCGCGCCGCGTCCGACCAGGTAGGCCTTGATCGCCTTGAACGCCGCGAGCACCGGGTCCTTGAGCGTCATGTCGAAGCTCACGAAGCCGTTGGGACCGTTGTAGAGATAGATCACTTCGGGTTCGATCCCGGTCAGCGCACTGACCCGCAGAGCGGCCTCGAGCGGATGGGCGACGATCTCGTCGGTGGTGCTCTTCATGGCCCGCAGGAACGCCGCCATCACCTCGGGATGGCCGTCGACGAACTGCCGCCGCGCGACGACACCGTGGAAGGTGGGCACATTGTTGTCGCCGCCGTCGTAGAGCAGACGTCCCTGGTTGCGGTAGATCACCAGTTGTGGCCACGGCACGAACTGCGCGAGGGCGTCGACCTGTCCGCCGTCGATTGACGACGCTCCGACCGACGGATCCTGGTTGACGATGTGCAGCGAGTCCTTTTTGATGCCAACAGTTTTCACCGCGGTGGACAGCATGCCGTCGCCGGCCGAGCCGAGGCTGGTGGACACCTTCTTACCGCTCAGGTCGGCGAGCGTGCGCGCCGACGAGTCCGACCGCACCACGACCTGATTGAGCGAACCACGTAGGTTGTAACCGGTGGTCGCGACCAATTCCGTTGCCGCGTCATCGTATTTGCGCGTCTTGGAGCCGTTGGTGAGCAGCGGGTAGTCGCCCATCGATCCGATGTCGACATGTGTGGCGATCATCTGCGCCGTCAGCGGCGCACCGGACGCGAAGTCCTGCCACACCACGCGGTATTTCGTGTTGGTCGCCGCGCCCAATTGCTTGAGCTGGTTCTCGAAGTCGCCGCGATCGCGCAGCAGCGTGCCGGCGTTGACGGTGTTGATGGTCTTGGATTGGTATCCGACGTTGACGACGACGGTCGGTTCCGACAGCAGGCCGCACCCCGTCAGCAGTTGGGCCCCACCAACCGTGAGTGCGGTCAGCAGAGCAACCGAGCGGGCCTGCCGAGGGCTGCCAGTTCGCTGTTGCTTGTCCATGTCAACAAGGGTCAACCGCTTCTGTTACCTCGCTGTCATCTGAGGTTGCGCGGTAGTTACGCCATCTACGAGGGCCGAAACCGCAGGTCAGGTACCCATTCGCGCCGATTGCGCCGCGCCGCCGATACCGTGAATTAACACCTTGTTACGCCACCACGGACGCCCTGGCATGACACAGAGTTATCGGAAAGTCTTGTAGCCATGGACATTTCGAGCGTGACGTCCACGCGTACCCCGATCGAGCCCGACTACCGGTTCACCCTCGCCAATGAGCGTACGTTCCTGGCCTGGCAACGCACATCGCTCGGGCTGATGGCCGCCGCGGTGGCCGTCGTCCAGTTCATGCCGGAGCTGGCGATACCGGGCCTACGGCACGTGCTGGGCGTCGGCGTCGGCGCCATGGCGGTGCTGACGGCGGTCGCGGGACTGCGGCGCTGGACCCAGGTGGACCGGGCCATCCGCAACGACGAGCCCCTGCCGCCGGCCTCCGCCCCCACGTTCCTGACCACCGGTCTGGCGCTGATCGGACTGATCACCATCGTCCTGGCGATCAGCGCCACGGTGCGATGACACTGGCCCCGGATCGCGGCCTGCAGTCCGAACGCACGGCGCTGGCGTGGAATCGCACGGGGCTGGCGATCGCCACCTCGGGTGTTCTGGTGTTGCTGCGCAACGTCGATACCTTCCGCGTCGGCCACAACGCGACACGGAGCGTCCTTGTGGCCGCCGTCGCGGTGCTCGCCGCCGTGGTGTGCCGGATCGGGGTGAGCCGGCGTCGACAGCTGGCCCAAGGGCACTACTCCGGTATGCGGTACCTGCCGGCTGTTGGACTCGCGGTCATCGCCGAGGGTGTGCTGGTGCTGATGTATCTCATGCCACTCGGCTGAGGCGTCACACGTCGAGGAACCGAATGTCCTTGGCGTTAAGCACGATAAAGCTCCGGCGCGCCTCGACGTCCTCGCCCATCAGGATCGAGAACAGTTCGTCGGCGGCCGCGGCGTCGTCGAGTGTCACCTGGCGCAGCACCCGGATGGACGGATCCATGGTGGTCTCCCACAGCTCCTTGGCGTCCATCTCACCCAGGCCCTTGTAGCGCTGGATACCGTCATCCTTGTTGATCTTCTTCCCCGCTGTGAGCCCCGCGTCCAGGAGCGCATCACGGTGCCGGTCGGAATACGCGAATTCCGGTTCACCGCGTTGCCATTTCAGCTTGTACAGCGGCGGCTGCGCCAGAAACACGTGGCCATGCTCGATGAGTGGTCGCATGAACCGGAACAACAAGGTGAGCAACAGCGTCGAGATGTGCTGACCGTCGACGTCGGCGTCGGCCATCAGCACGATCTTGTGATACCGCAGCTTGGAGATGTCGAACTCGTCGTGAATACCGGTGCCCAGGGCCGTGATGATGGCCTGAACCTCGTTGTTCTTCAGCACGCGATCGATACGCGCCTTCTCGACGTTGATGATCTTGCCGCGCAGCGGCAGAATCGCCTGGAACATCGAGTCCCGGCCACTCTTGGCCGAACCACCGGCCGAATCGCCCTCCACCACATACAGTTCCGACTTGCTCGGATCCGTCGAGCGGCAGTCGGCCAGCTTGCCGGGCAGCCCCCCGATGTCGGTCGCGCTCTTGCGCCGCACCAGCTCCCGCGCCTTCCGCGCGGCGACGCGGGCCTGCGCCGACGACGCCACCTTGGTGACGATGACCTTCGCCTCCGCTGGATTCGCCTCGAACCAGTGGGTCAGCTCCTCATGGCAGACCTTCTGCACAAACGAGCGGACCGCGGCGTTCCCGAGCTTGGTCTTGGTCTGCCCCTCGAACTGCGGTTCGGCGACCTTGACGGAGATGATGGCGGCCAGTCCCTCCCGGATGTCGTCACCGGTGAGGTTCGGGTCTTTGTCTTTCAGCAGCTTCTTGTCTTTGGCGTACCTGTTCACCACTGAGGTCAGCGCCGCGCGGAAACCTTCTTCGTGGGTACCACCCTCATGCGTGTTGATGGTGTTCGCGAAAGTATGCACCGACTCCGAATAGCCCGCGTTCCACTGCATCGCGACCTCGACTTCGCAGCCGGCCCCCGCGCCGTCGAAAGCGATGATGCTCGGCTGGATGGGCTCTTTCGCGCGGTTGAGGTGCTGGACGTAGTCGATCAGCCCGCCGGGGTGGTGGAAGACGCGGGTGTCGGCGTCATCGCGGCGCCGGTCGGTCAGCGACAGCACCAGCCCCTTGTTGAGGAATGCCATCTCCTGCAGGCGGCGCGCTATGGTCTCGGCGCTGTACTCGGTGGTCTCGAATATCTCTGGGTCCGACCAGAATCGGACCGTGGTGCCGGTGCGGGTCGACGGCGTGCCCTGCTGCAGGGTGCCGGGCACCGAGCGGTCGTAGTGCTGGGACCATTCGTACCCGTCCCGGTGGATACACACCTCGAGCCGCGTCGACAACGCGTTCACCACCGAGACGCCGACGCCGTGCAGGCCACCGGACACCTGGTAGGAGTCGCCGTCGAACTTGCCGCCGGCATGCAGTTGGGTCATCACGACGTCGACGGTGGGAATACCGGTGGCGTGCATGGCGACCGGGATACCGCGGCCGTCGTCGCTGACCTCGACGCCGCCGTCGGCGAGCAGCGTGACATCGACACGGCTCGCGTGGCCGGCCATGGCCTCATCCACGCCGTTGTCGACCACCTCCCACACCATGTGGTGCAGGCCGCGCTCGCTGGTCGACCCGATGTACATACCCGGACGCTTCCGGACGACGTCGAGCCCTTCGAGGATCGTGATCGATTGGGCGCCATAGCTGGACACAGCTGCACTCCTTCGACAGTCGAGCACGGCCCCCGACGTGCGGGGGCCGTGCTGCGCTGGTGCTATTGGTTGCGTGCGCGGACGAAATCGATGGGCGCCCCGGCCGGGA
Source organism: Mycobacterium toneyamaense (assembly GCF_055384815.1). Taxonomy (NCBI): domain Bacteria; kingdom Bacillati; phylum Actinomycetota; class Actinomycetes; order Mycobacteriales; family Mycobacteriaceae; genus Mycobacterium; species Mycobacterium toneyamaense. The sequence goes on along the minus strand of NZ_AP040333.1, from coordinate 1,491,840 downwards.
TGAGTTGTTCGGTCTCGACGCTGGCCTCGAATTCCTGGATGAACCGGTAGGCGTGTTGCATCACCCACCACCGCACCCAGGTCTGGTTGACGGCCTCGCGTTCCTTCGGGTCCTCGAGGAGGTTGGTGATGCGGGCGAAGCCCAGCGGGATCTCGGGGTCGTGGAAGTGCTGCTGCCGTTTGAAGTTGATCTTGAACTGCGACCACTTCACCGCGTGCAGCTCTTCATTGAGCCAGACCATGCAGCCGTCGCGCTTGGATTCCTCTGCACCGCCGAAGAATTCGCGTTGGTCGATGCCGTCGATGATGCGGTCGTCGGGCACGTCACAGCCCACCCAGCGCAGCAGGGTCGGGAACATGTCGGTGACGTGCACCATCTCGTTGCTCTCGCGCACCGGCACGTGTCCGGGCCAGCGGATGAGGCACGGTGTCCGGATGCCACCCTCGGCCGAGCTGAAGTAGGAGCCGTCGAAGAAGCCCGCGGTACCGCGGCCGGCCAGATGGTCCTCGGCGCCGTTGTCACCGGCCATGATCACGATGGTGTTGTCCTCGATGCCCAGCTCGGCCAGGTAGTCCAGGATGCTGCCGAAGTCGTGGTCGAGCATCAGCAGTGAGTCGCCCCAGTTGCCGTTGGTGCTCTTGCCCTTGAACTCGGGACGGACCTCCATCGGGAAGTGCATCAGCGAGTGGTTGTGGTACAGGTAGAAGGGCTTTCCAGCGTCGACACTGCGCTTCATGAAAGCCTTTGCCCGACGGTCATATTCGCCGTCCACCTCACCCTTGAGCTTGACCGTGAGCTGCTGGTCGGTGGTCTTGACGCCACCTTCCTTGGTACCGTCGTACATGTAGGAGTAGCCGTCGCGTTCGGCTTTGTACCAGGGGTCGTCGGGCCATAGGCACTCGTCGTAGGTGCGGGCCGGGCCGTACCACTCGTCGAAGCCGTGATCGGTCGGCCAGCGGCCGTCCTCGGCGCCGATGTGCCACTTGCCGAAACACGCGGTGGCATAGCCGGCTTCGGACAGGATGTCGCCCATGGTGCGTTCCCACGCAACGATGCCGCCGCCATTGCCGCCGAGCGCGATGGTGTGGTTGCCGGACCGGATCGGGTACCGGCCCGTCATCAACGCCGATCGCGTTGGCGTGCACTGCGGTTCGACGACGAAGTGCGACAGCTTCAGCGATTCCGCGGCGAAGGCGTCCATCCGGACCGTATCGGCGCCGCGCAGGATGCCGCCGCCGTAGCAGCCGAGCTCCCCCATGCCGAGATTGTCGACGTGAAAATAGACGATGTTGGGTTGTTCGGGCATGGCTGTACTACCTCTCTATCGATTGCGTTAATCGGTAAGGGGTTCGGGTGATTGATTGCAGAGGTGCCGACTACGGTGGCGGCGGCGCGGAATCTCTTGCGGCGGTGGTGATCAACGAACAGCGGTCGCCGCGGTACCGCACGGTCTCGAGGTCGAAGGGTGTGCCGTCTTCGAGGTGGGTCAGCCGGTGCAGCAGCAGAAGCGGTGCGCCAGGACGGATTTGCAGGAGCTTGGCGGTGTCGGCGTCGGCCGAGACCGATTCCACGGTGATCTCGGCCCACCCCAGGCGCATCCCGAGCTCGGTCTCGATCAGCGCGAAGACGTCCTGGTCGGCCAAATTGGCGTCGACGGGGATGGCCCCGATCCGCAACGACGTGGTGTCCAGAGACAGTGGTACCCCGCCGACCGACCGCAGGCGCTCGATGAAGAGAATCGGCGCACCCTCGGGCACTTGGAGTTTCGCCGCGACGAACGGCGAGGCGACCGACTCACGCGCCGACATCACGGTGTTCTCCACCGGAAGTTGATGCCCGGCAAGCGATTCGGCGAGTCCTTCCAATCGGTCGATCCGCTGGCTGAGCTTCGCGCCCGTGACGAACGTCCCGGCGCCCTGCACCCGGGTGATCAGCCCCTCACCGCGCAGCAGCTCCAAGGCCTCACGAATTGCGTTGCGACTCACGCCCAATTCGGCGGCCAGTTCGTTCTCCGGCGGCAGCATCGGGCGCGCTGCGGCCAGGCCCCCGTACACGCCGTCGAGGATCTGGCCACGCAACACATCACGCGCCCAGCGGGCCGCGTCGGCGCGGGTGCCCGCATACTCCCGGGCCGCAGGACGGGGAAAGTCCTTCGGCGGGATGTGCGGTCGGCGGGTCATGACCTCACTGTGCCACCGATGACCACGGGTGGCGATACGTGCAGTGTTACGCCACCCGATCTCAGGTAAAGCCCTAGGCCAGGCACTATGCGGCGGCGTTTGGGCGCCGCTTTCGCCACCTCAGTCGGCGATGCAGCGGAAGCCGATGTGCGACGTCGCGCTGTCCTGCGACTGCGACGACCGCGCCGCGGGCCGGTAACGGTGGCAGTACTCGGGCGCGCACAGGTGCGAGCCGCCTTTGAGGGTCTGCATCACCGACGGGTCACCGCCGGGCGGCGGACAGCAGCCGGACACTTCAGGAGCGGCGCTGTGCCGTGGCGTGTACCGGGTCGTGGTCCATTCCCACACATTGCCGATCATGTCGACCAACCCAAAATCGTTGGGCGGGAACGTGCCAACCGGCGACGTGCCGACCCAGCCTCTTGCGCCTGTGTTGCGGTACGGGAATTGGCCCTGCCACGTGTTGGCCATCAGCTGGCCGTCCGGCCGCACTTCGTCACCCCAGGCGTAGGCCGTGGTCGCACCCGCGCGCGCGGCGTACTCCCACTGCTCTTCGGTGGGCAGCCGCCGGCCCGCCCAGGCCGCGTACGCTGCGGCGTCCGGGTAGGCGACCTGCACCACCGGATGATCGAGGCGGTCGGCGATCGACGACTCCGGCCCGAACGGATGCTGCCAACTTGCCCCGGGCACCCACGCCCACCATTGCCGCCAATTACGCAGATCGACCGGGCCCGCCGTGGGGTGGAACACCAACGCCCCGGGGACGAGCTCATCAGCGGGAACGCCAGGGAAGGCGGCCGGGTCCAGCTCCTGCTCAGCGACGGTGACATACCCGGTGTCCGCGACGAATTCGGCGAACTGGCCGATGGTGACCGGGTGCCGTTCGATGGAGAACGGCGCGACGGTCACCTCGTGCACCGGCGCTTCCTCGGGGTAGAAGTCCTGTGAACCCATGCGGTACGACCCGCCGGGGAGGTCCGCCAGTTCCGTGAGCATTCCGACAGGTTAACCAGCCCACGAACGATGCGCCTGTGAGGTTTCGTGCCACAAGGCTCCGCCGATAGACCAGACTGGGACCATGACGGATACCACCGCCACCCGAGTCGCGGTGTACCTCGACTTCGACAACATAGTCATTTCTCGCTACGACCAGGTCCACGGTCGCAATTCGTTTCAGAAGGACAAGGCCAAGGGACTCGAACCCGACAAACTGACCCAGGCCACCGTCGACGTCGGCGCGGTGCTCGACTTCGCCTCATCATTCGGGACGCTGGTGCTCACCCGGGCGTACGCCGACTGGTCGGCCGTCGTCAACGCGGGCTACCAGCAGCAGCTCGTCGGTCGGGCCGTCGACCTCGTTCAGCTGTTCCCGGCGGCCGCCTACGGCAAGAACGGCGCCGACATCCGGCTCGCCGTCGACGCCGTCGAAGACATGTTCCGGCTGCCCGACCTCACCCACGTGGTGATCGCCGCGGGCGACTCCGACTACATTCCGCTGGCCCAGCGCTGCAAGCGGCTCGGCCGGTACGTGGTAGGCATCGGCGTGGCCGGCTCCTCGAGCCGCGCGCTCGCCGCGGCCTGCGACGAGTTCGTCACCTACGACGCCCTACCCGGTGTACCCGTCCGCGAGCCTTCTCCTGAACCGGCCAAGCGCGCCCGCCGCAGCACCAAGACCGAGCACGACCCCCAGGTTGCCGCCACCGCCCTGCTGACTCGCGCACTACATATCGGGCTGGAGAAGGACGACGTCGACTGGCTGCACAACTCGGCGGTCAAGGCGCAGATGAAGCGCATGGACCCGTCGTTCAGCGAAAAGGCTTTGGGATTCAAGTCTTTCAGTGACTTCTTGCGCTCGCGCACCGACGTCGTCGAGTTGGACGAAAGCTCGACGACGCGCATGGTGCGGCTGAAAAGCGCGCACTAACGCAGAAGGAGTGCGGGCGGTGGGACTCGAACCCACACGCTCTTTCGAACACGGGCACCTAAAGCCCGCGCGTATCGCCAATTTCGCCACGCCCGCGACCCTATGAGGATAGCGGTACAGCACAGCCAGAACTTGTCGGACCTTCGTCGTACGTTGAACCCAACGCTTGATGGAGGGCAGATGCGCAACCTCGACGAGTTCGATCATGTTCAAACCCTCATCGCGACGGGCAAGAATGACTGTGCCATCGCACGCGAGACCGGCATCCCCCGGACGACTATCCGCGGTTGGCGGCGACGCCCACCGACGAAGCTTGTGAAGCTGGATCGTTCGTCGCCCTGCGGGGTTCTGCACAATTTCGGCCTCCTGCCAGCCGGGCCCTACGCGTACCTGCTCGGTCTGTATCTCGGCGACGGCAACATCTCACGCGCGCGCAAGATCTGGCGGCTCCGAATCACGCTCGACAGGAAATACCCCGCCATCGTGCAACGCTGCCGCGAAGCCATGGCAGCGGTAATGCCCGGACAACAGGCAGGAATCGTCGGACGAGTGGGGTGCGTTGATGTCTCGATGCACTCGAAGCATTGGCCTTGCCTTTTCCCGCAGCACGGGCCCGGCAAGAAGCACGATCGCCTCATTGCACTCGAACTGTGGCAGCAGGACCTGGTCAGCCAAGCCACCGAAGAATTCGTCCTCGGCCTGATCCACAGTGACGGCTGCCGCGTCGTCGCCAACGATCGTGGCGTCATGAGCGTCCGCTATCACTTCACCAATGTGTCCGTGGATATCCTCGATCTATTCACCCGCGCGCTGGACCGGCTGGCGATTAGATGGCGACGCTCCACACAACGAACTGTCTCTATCTACCGCAAGGCAGACACCGCTCGCCTCGACGAATTCATCGGCCCCAAGTCGCGCCCTGTGCCATGGCCGTGCATCGAACGTCCCGCGTCCTAGCAGGCACGAATCGCAAACCCGAAGTCCCGCGCGGTACCGTTGCCATATGTCCACTACACGGCGTAGGAGGCCAGCGCTCATCGTGCTGGTGACCGTCGCTGCCCTGGGCTGCATGGCCCTGGCCTGGTGGCAGTGGTCGCGCTTCCAGTCGAGCGCCGGCACCTTCCAGAACCTGGGCTACGCCCTGCAGTGGCCGATGTTCGGCGCCTTCTGCTTCTACGGCTACTACAAGTTCGTCCGCTACGAGGAAGCACCACCCGAGCAGCAGCCCAAGAACGAGCCCACCGAAATCCCCGAGGGCCTGCTGCCCGAGCGCCCGAAGGCCGCCAAAGACACCGCGGACCCCACCCTCAACGAATACAACGCCTACCTGGCCGAACTGGCCGAGAACGACAAACAGGACAGGACCACCACATGACCGAGTCGCAGCCGACCACCCTGTCGAAAGACACCATCCGCAAGGCGCTGACCGCCTACCGCGTGATGGCCTGGGCGACCGGTCTCTGGCTCATCGCCCTCTGCTACGAGCTGGTCGCGCATTACATCTTCAACGACGCCAGCCTGAACTGGATCGGCATCGTCCACGGCTGGGTCTACTTCGCCTACCTGCTCTGCACGTTCAACCTGGCGGTCAAGGTCCGCTGGCCGCTCGGCCAGACCATCGGCGTCCTGTTCGCCGGCACCGTCCCGCTCGTCGGCATCATCGTCGAGCACTTCCGCACCGAAGACGTGAAGAAGCGCTTCGACCTCTGAGGCGTGAGACGTGCCGCGACTTGTAACCACAGGGCGGAAATCGAGCCCGATGGCCGCCCTGGCGTTACGGTCGCGGGCCCACCGAACCGACCGTCACGACGCCTGCAGTCCAGCCGGCCATACCGCGTCTGTCAGGTCTCGCGAGAGTCGGACCGTCACGTCATCGGCCGCACCACGCGATGCCCTCGCAGACGCGATCCTGCGCAGCACGACGCCGCTGGGATCGCGCGAGGTAACTCGAATGACAAGCCAACCCATCTCGATCATCTCTTCGATCCGCGCAATGTCCTTGCGAACCTGGTCGGGGTCCATGTGGTGCCGCCCCTCGTACTCGACCGCGACCTTCAGGCCCGGCCACGCGAGATCAACCACGCCGATCAGCACGCCGAATTCGTTGTAGATGGGGTGCTGGCTGACTGGCCGAGGGAAGCCCGCTTTCACGATCAACAGCCGCAACCGCGTCTCACCTGGCGAATCGGCGCCGGGATCGACCAGCCCAATCGTCACCCTGGCTTGTTTCAGTCCCCGCTGCCCAGGATGGCGTTCGATCGCGGCCTGCATGTCTGCGACGGTCAAGCGCGCCGCGTGTGCCAGCGCGTCGATGGCGGCGACCGCTACGTCTTCTCGGCATCTGCGGGCCAGATCGACGGCCGTGCGTAATGGAGTGGTCAGTCGCATCTCGCCGATCGTGCACACCTCGTCACCATCCAAAGTGTCCGCCCACACCACAATGCCACGCGCGGGCCGACGATTACTGTGAATGATGTTGGCCGGCAACGCCGAATCGATGAACCGAGCCCCGTGGAGCGCGGCTGCCGAGAAACCTGCGAGCACCCCCGTGCGTCGGGAACGCAGCCATGCCGCTTTCGCGCGAAGGATCGCGTTCGGCCGCGTACCCCGAGGCAGGTACACGTCCTGGTGCACGGCAACGAAATTCGTTCGCAATTGATGACGCGTCAGCGTCCCGGCCGCCAACGCCTCACTGCCGATGAACGGCTCCCCCATGCTGGCAGTGTGCCCACTCGTCGGCCGCTGACCAAGGCCTGTCGGCGTAGCCCTGTGGATAAACGAGCCACGGCGGCCGCGAGCGTAACGCCAAGGCGGAAATCAAGACCGAGACCCGCACTGGCGTTACGGTCGCGCTAGTCACACCTCAACCCAGGTACTTGAGCACCTCGACTGCCAGCTGCTCGCCCCGGTCCTCCTGCAGGAAGTGCGATGCCCCTTCGATCCGCACTTGCTCGTCGACCGTCGGAAGCAGGTCGACGAACGCCTCGCCCGCGCGCGGATACGGGAACACCGGGTCCTGGTCGGAGAACGCGACCAGCGCCGGCTTCTCCCACCGCGACAGCGCGTCGGTGACGGCCTTCATCTCCGTTGCGCCCGGGGCGTCCTCCGTGATCGGCACCAATAGCGGGAACTGCGCGGCGCCGGCCTTCGATTCCACCGTCGGGAACGGCGCGTCGTAGGCAGCGACAACCTCTGGTGACAGGTCGGTCGTCGTCGCGCCCTGAATCACGAAGCCGACGGGCAGGTCCGGGTTGGCCTCCGCGAACGCACGCCACGCCATGAAGCCCTTGGACACCCGGCCCGTGAACAGACCGGTGTTGAAAATCGCCAGTGCGCCAACCTGATCCGCGTTCTCTACGGCCCAGCGCAAGCCGATCGGCCCGCCCCAGTCCTGCACGACGACGGTGGCGTCCTGCAGCCCCAACCCGCCCAGCACCTGCGTCACCAACTCGACGTGCCGGTCGTAGCTGTACCACCGGCGATCGGTGGGCTTGTCCGAACGACCGAAGCCCGCGTAGTCGGGCACGATCACCCGATGGCCGGCCTCGACGAACGGACCAATCATCTTGCGGTACAGGTAAGCCCACGTCGGCTCGCCGTGGAAACAGACGATGGGCTTGCCGTCGCGCGGCCCCTCGTCGAGATAGTGCAGACGCAACCCGTCGACGTCGACGTAGTTGGGGGCGAAGTCGTAGCCAGGCAGATTCGCGAAGCGGTCATCGGGCGTACGGAAGACCTCAGCGGTAGTCATGTCGCCAACTTGCCACTTCTTGACCGACCGGTCAACTAGTAACTACGATTCTCAGGTGCCCCGCAGTTCCGACGCCCGCGACCGCCTGGTCGCCACCGCCGCACGGCTGTTCCTCGAACGCAGCTACCAAGCCGTCGGCGTCGACGAACTCTGCCGCGCGACCGACATCAAAAAGGGCAGCTTCTATCACTACTTTCCGTCGAAATCAGAGCTCGCCAAAGCCGTTATCGACTTACACGCCAAGGCATTTCAGCGCCAGCTGACCGGCTCCCCCACCGCGTCGCCCGCCGACAAGCTACATGCCATCCCGGACGCCATCGGCGCTATTCAGTCCGCGCTCGAAGCCCAATTCGGCCGTGCCGTCGGCTGCCCCTTCGGCAACTTCGCCGCGGAGCTGTCCACCACCGACGACGATCTGCGCGAGCACCTGGCCCGCACCCTGAAGACGATGGAACACCACATGGCGGTCATCGCCACCGAGGCCGCAGCGGCAGGAGCGCTGCGCCCCGGCACCGATCCGCAGCAGCTCGCGCACGCACTGCTCGCGCAGTATCAGGGCATCATCCTGCTGGCGAAGCTCAACGACTCCGGCGTCGCGCACCTCGCACCTGCGCTGCACGACTTCATCGACGGATACCTCGTCGCCCCGTAGCACCGTAGTTGACAGCCGACACCCTTCGGCCCGGCTCATCGAAACTCATTTGTCTACTCCTCAGACAAGTGCGATAGTCGTCGAGCTAATCCGAAGGAGAATCCGCATGCCCGCTGAACACGCCGAACACCCTGCCGCGCCGAAAGCTGCCGTCACGCGCGGCGGTCTACCCGCCGAACTCGGCGTCGGAACCATCGGCGGAGTGATCGGCGGCCTGTTCGGCGGCGGCAGCGGCGTCTTCTACGTCCCAGCCCTGGAGCACCTGACCGCCCTGCCCCGCACAACCCTGCACGGGACGGCTGCCGCGGCCAACACCGCCGTTGTCGCGGTCGGCGCACTGACCTTCGCGCTGGTCGGTGGCCACATCGACTGGCACGCCGGCGCCGGCATGCTGGTCGGCGGGACGATCGGCGGCCTGTTCGGCGCCAAGCTGCTCATGAAGGTCTCCCACGCCACCCTGCGCTGGCTGTTCGTCGCGGTGCTCTTGTTGTCGGCACTCAAGCTCGCCCTGGACATCGCCGGCGTCCACATGTTGCAAGGCGGCGCGGTGTTTTCCACCGCCGTCATCCAAAGCTGGTTCTACATCGCGCCGGTCTCGCTGGCCTGCGGGTTGCTGATCGGCGCGTGGGCGGCAGCCGTCGGTCTGGGCGGCGGGCTGCTCGCGGTGCCCACCCTGATGTTGTTGTTCGGCTGCGACCTGCATACAGCGATCGGAACGTCGCTGCTGATGTTCGTTCCGAACTCGATCGTCGGATGGATCGTGCACGCCCGCCAGGGCACCGCGTCACCCCGGCTGAGTCTGACTCTCAACCTCGGCGCGCTGCCGGGCGCAATCGCGGGCGCAGTGCTGGCCATGGTCCTCAATGCCAAGGCACTGTCTGCGACATACGCCGTCTTCTGCCTGTTCGTGGCGATCCGTGAACTGGTCCGGATGTATCGCGCACGATCAGCACAGGTCGCGACCGCACCTGACGACAGCTTCGCCGAGGTGCGGTGAGAGGAAACTAACCCGCAGCCAACTCCCGCAGCGCGGGCACCAACTGCGCCAGCGCCCGTCCGCGGTGTGACGCCGCATCCTTCTCCGCCGGCGTCAGCTCCGCCGCCGACACCGAACCGCCGGCAGGCACAAAGATCGGGTCATAACCGAAACCACCCGAACCCCGCGGCTCCCGCGCGATGGTGCCCGGCCACTCGCCCCGCACCACCACAGAACCCGACGACGACACCAGCGCGCAGCACGATACGAAGGCGGCACCACGCCGCCCGTCCGGCACGTCCGCGAGCTGACCCAACAACAGCGTCAGGTTCGCCGCGTCATCCCCGTGCCGGCCGGCCCACCGGGCCGACAGCACCCCGGGCATGCCGTTCAGCGCGTCGACCGACACCCCGGAATCGTCTGCGACACAAGGGATTCCGGTGGCCTCGAAGCCATCACGAGCTTTGGCCAACGCGTTCTCTTCAAACGTCGCGCCGGTTTCGGGTGCCTCGGGGAACGCCGGCACATCGTCCAACGACAACAAGGTCAGACCCGTGATGCCGGCGGCATCCAACACCCGCCGCAACTCCACAAGCTTCTTCGCGTTGCGCGAAGCGACGAGGAGCTCAGGCACCAAACGCCTTCTTGGCCGGCGCTGTCGACTCCGGCAGCACACCCGGGTACGGCAACTCCAGCGCCTCACGCTGCAGCGCGAACAACTGGTCGCACGCCGCCAGCGCGGCATCGAGAAGCTTGTCCAGCGTCGACCGCGGGAACGTCGCACCTTCGCCGGTGCCCTGCACCTCGACCAGGGTTCCGGTGTCGGTGGCGACGACGTTCATGTCGACCTCGGCGCGCGAGTCCTCCGTGTAGGGCAGGTCCGTGCGGACCCGGCCGTCGACCACGCCGACCGACACGGCTGCGATGGCACACGACAGCGGGCGCGGATCCTTCAGTCGTCCGGCGGCGGCCAGATAGGTGACGGCGTCAGCCAGCGCCACGTAGGCGCCGGTGATCGCTGCAGTGCGGGTACCGCCGTCGGCCTGCAGCACGTCGCAGTCGATGGCGATGGTGTTCTCGCCGAGGGCGCTGAGGTCGATGCACGCGCGCAGCGAGCGGCCGATCAATCGGCTGATCTCCTGGGTCCGTCCGCCGACGCGACCCTTCACCGACTCGCGGTCGGAGCGGTCATGCGTGGCGGCCGGCAGCATCGCGTATTCGGCGGTCAGCCAGCCCAGCCCGGAACCCTTGCGCCAGCGCGGCACACCTTCGGATACCGAAGCGGTGCACATGACCCGCGTCTCGCCGAACTCCACCAATACCGACCCTGCCGGGTGCTTGGTGAATCCTCGGGTGATCTTTACCGGGCGGAGTTCGTCGTCAAGGCGACCGTCTTCTCGTCTGGACACCCGACAACCCTAGCGGGCCACCGTCAGCGCGGCGGCGACTTACCGGCTGGTGATGTCGAACGACTCGTTGCACACCACGGCGTGCACGGGTCCGTCGAACTCGGCCTTGGCCTCGCTGATGACGTCCTCGCGGGACGTCCACGGCGGGATATGCGTCAGCAGCAGCTCTTTGACGCCGGCCTCGCGGGCCGCACGCCCGGCCTCGGTGCCGGACAGGTGCAGCTTCGGCGGACGGTCCGGCGAGTCGGTCCACGACGCCTCGCACAGGAACACGTCGGCGCCGCGGGCCAGGTCGATCAACGCGTCGCAGTAGCCAGTGTCGGCGGAGTAGACGAGCGTCGCGCCGGACGGATCGGTGAAGCGCATGCCGTAGGACTCGGTCGGGTGACACACCAGTCGCGGCGTCACGGTCAGCGAGCCGATCTCGACGTCCTGGCCGTCGACCCAGACCTGAATGTCGAAGATGTCGGTGATGTCGTCGATTTCGCCGCCCTCGGGCGACGACGCCGCACCGAGCCGGTGCCAGGTGGCCGCCGGGCCGAACATCAGGGCGCGGCCGACCGGAGGATTCGGGTGATACCGACGCCAGACGAACAGCCCCGGCAAGTCCAGACAATGGTCGGCATGCAGATGTGACAGCAATATATTTACGGCGCCCGGATCAGCATGACGCTGCAGTGCGCCGAGTACGCCCCCACCGAAGTCGATAACCATCGGCGTGGTGTCCGGAGCGGTCAGCAGATAGCCCGAGGCCGGAGAATCCGGCCCACCCACGCTGCCGGAGCAACCGAGAATGGTGAGGCGCACACCCCTAGCTTGCCACGTCAACACGTCCTGCGACGAAAAGACGGCACCATTGGGCGGCCAGTTTCTCGATTGGTCCCGAAAGCGATACCGGTCACGCTTCCGGCAACACCGCGTGCGGCGAATTCGAAATTCAGCAAATTACGTCGGAATCGACGGCAGAGCTGAACCCTTACGCCGTTCGCGCGCTTCCCTTTCCGGACTGCTCAGCAAATACGCGGCGAACACGCCCGCGATGCCACCGCACAGATGGCCCTGCCACGACACGCCGAACGTCCCCGGCAGCGCGCCCCACAGCACACCTCCGTACACGAACAACACGATGATGCCGACGACGATCTGCCACGCGTGCCGAGTGAAGAACCCGAACACGATGAGGAACGTCAGCCATCCGAAAATCAGCCCGGACGCCCCGATGTGGACGGACTCCACACCACGCGGCGCACCGATGTTGCCGATCAGCCAGGTGCCGAAGCCACCGAGAATCCAGATGATCAGCGTCGCGCCGAGGAAGCGGCCCATGCCCGCGAGCGTCACCAGGAACCCGAGCACCAGGGCCGGGCCGGTGTTCGCGATCAGGTGCGCCCAGTCGGCGTGCAGCAGCGGCGCCCACAAGATGCCCCAGAGCCCGTCGGTCTCCAGCGGCCGGATGCCGTCCTGATTCAGCTCCTGGTTGTGCAGCGCGTCCCAGCCCTCGATGAGCCACAGCAACGCGACGAAGCTGACGATGGTGACGCCGCCGACCTTCCACGGCGCAGGCGGCTTCGGCTTCGACGACGTGGGCGACAGGTCGTACGTCATGCGCGCTCCGCTCCGCTACTCGCTGGCGTCATAGAGCCAGGTTACCGGCGCGGCGCCTTATCCGAAGGCTCCCGGCAGCAGGCCGCGGTAGGTCGGGATATCGGCAATCGACTCGGCGGCCAGCACGCCGACCATCACGGCGGTCGCGAGCGCGTCGGCGGCGGCCGCCCCGATCTCGGAGATGAGCCGCGTCTCCGGGTTCATCTGTTCCGGCGTGGCGGGGTCCGGCTCGATGCGGACCCGCCCGGTCGCGAGCGCGAAGACGGTGTCACCGTCGACGGCGGTGTGCGCCGGACGGATGGTGTGGGCGAGGCCGTTGTGCGCGGCGACGGCCACCTTCTTGCATCCGACCGGGCTGAGGGCGGCGTCGGTCGCGACGACGGCGATGGTCGTGTTGAGCGGCTTGGGGTCTTTGACCCGCGTGCGGTACGCCTCGATCTGGTCGGACGGCGGAGGTTGTAACCCGAAACGCGCGATCTGGTCGGCCGCCCAGGGCAGGCCGGTCTGCGGGTCGACGACGTGGCCCGCCGCATTGACGATGACGAGCGCGCCGACGGTGACGCCGTTGTCGAGCGTGACCGACGCCGTGCCGAGACCGCCCTTGAGCGCCCCGGCCCGCGCTCCGGCCCCCGCACCCGCGTTGCCGGTGCGCACGTCGGTGCCGGCGTTGGCGACGGCCGCGTAGCCGAACTCCGCCGTCGGCCGGTTCGCCCACGCGCCCACGGGCAGATCGAAGATCACCGCGCCCGGCACGATGGGCACCCGCCCGCCGGGCATCTTCACACCGCGGTCGTGCTCCTCGAGCCACGTCATGACGCCGTCGGCGGCGGCGAGCCCGAAGGCGCTGCCGCCGGTGAGGACGATCGCGTCGACGTGCTGCACGCTGTTGGACGGGTCGAGCAGGTCGGTCTCGCGGGTGCCGGGCGCTCCCCCGCGCACGTCGACCGCCCCGATGGTCCCTGGCGGAGCGAGGACGACGGTGGTGCCGGTGGCCCAGCCGCTGCCCAGGGTGGCGTCTTCGATGCGGTCGTGATTGCCGACCAGGATGCCGGCGACGTCGGTGATGGAGCCCGTCACCGCTCGTCCAGCAGACTCAGCACCAGGTACTCCTGCAGGTACGTCAGCCACTGGTACACCTCCAGATGCCCCGCCATCGGATGGTCCGGCGAAAGCCGTTGTGGCCCATCGGGTCCGATGTCCAGCATGGCGCCGAGAGCCAGACGGACGTCATTGATCGCGGCGGCCCAGGCCTCAGCCTGCTCCTCGGTCAGCTCGAACTTCCCGGCCGGGTTCGGCAGGGAATCCAGAAGCCGTTGGGCAGCTTGCCGTTTGGCGTCGACGATGGTGGGTTCGTGCAGGCTTCGCAGGGCACCGTTGAGGCTCTCACCGGCAGCGCGGCCGTCCGGGTGCTTGGCCGGATCGTGGTAGAAGTCCGGCAGCAGCCGGCGCATGGTGTCGTCGTCGGGCGCCTGCGACGGCCCGATCTTCATGCCCGTCAGCTCGGCGAGTTCGTCACGCGGTGAGGAGGATTCGCGATCCTCGAGCATCTCGATCAGCGAGCCGACCAGGTTGCGCAACATCGTGACCTCGTGCGCTTCCAGACCCGACTTGATACGCACGCCCGACGACGTGTTGACCCGCTTCCACTTGCGCACCGCTCAGTGGTCCTGCTGCATGGTTGCCCACAGCCCGGCTGCGTGCAGTTTGGTGACGTCGACCTCCATCGACTCCCGGCTGCCCGCCGAGACGACGGCCTTGCCCTCGGTGTGCACCTGCATCATCAACTCGGTGGCACGCACCTCGCTGTAACCGAACAGCTTCTGGAAGACGTACGTCACGTAGGTCATCAAATTCACCGGGTCGTCCCAGACGATGGTCACCCACGGACTGTCCAGGCCGGCCACCTCTTCGACATCAGTCGCCGGGCTCGTCCGCGCGACCGGGGCACCCAGAACCATGAGCCCAGAATAGCCGGGTGGTTGCCGCTCGCAGAACCAGTACGGTGAGGTCTGTGACCGCCGCGTTGCTGACCGACAAATACGAGCTCACCATGCTCGCTGCCGCCCTGCGCGACGGCACCGCGCATCGCCGCGCGTCGTTCGAAGTGTTTGCCAGGCGGCTGCCCTTCGGGCGCCGTTACGGCGTGGTCGCCGGGACCGCGCGGTTCCTCTCGGCCCTCGCCGACTTCCGGTTCGACGACGCCGCGCTGGCGTCACTGGACTTCCTGGATGCCGAGACGCTGCGCTGGCTGGCCGACTACGAGTTCCGCGGCGACATCGACGGCTACCCCGAAGGTGAGCTGTACTTTCCGGATTCTCCCGTGCTGTCGATCCACGGCACGTTCGCCGAGTGCGTGATCCTCGAGACCCTGGTGCTGTCGATCTTCAATCACGACACCGCGATCGCCTCGGCCGCGGCCCGCATGGTCAGTGCCTCGAGCGGCCGGCCGCTCATCGAGATGGGCTCGCGGCGCACGCACGAGCAGGCGGCCGTCGCGGCTGCGCGGGCCGCGTACATCGCCGGGTTCTTCGCGTCGTCGAACCTGGAGGCACAGCGGACCTACGGTGTCCCCGCGCGGGGCACCAGCGCGCACGCGTTCACCCTCGTGCACACCGCGACGAGCGGCCCCGACGAGGTTGCCGCGTTCCGCGCCCAGGTCGACGCGCTGGGCGTCGGGACCACGCTGCTGGTGGACACCTACGACATCACCCAGGGTGTGGCCAACGCCGTCGCCGTGGCCGGGCCCGAGCTCGGCGCGGTGCGCATCGACTCCGGCGACCTGGGCGTCATGGCCCGCCAGGTGCGCGACCAGCTCGACGGCTTGGGCGCGACCAAGACCCGCATCGTGGTGTCCGGCGACCTCGACGAGTACTCGATCGCCGGCCTGGCCGCCGCACCCGTCGATGTCTACGGCGTGGGTACGTCGGTGGTCACGGGCTCCGGCGCGCCGACCGCATCGATGGTCTACAAGCTGGTCGAGGTCGACGGCATGCCCGTGGCAAAACGCAGCAGCCACAAGGAATCTCACGGCGGCCGCAAGGCGGCCCTGCGGCTGGCGAAGGAGTCCGGAACCATCGTCGAGGAAGTGGTGCACCCCGCCGACGCGGTTCCCACGGAAGACGGCCGGGTGCTGACCGTGCCGCTGGTCCGGTCGGGTTCGGTCGTGTACGACTCGTCGCTGGACGACGCCCGCGCGCGCGTCGAGGCCGGCCTGCACAGCCTGCCGTGGGACGGACTCAAGCTATCCGCCGGCGAGCCCGCCATCCCCACCCGACTGGTGGGCGCGTGACGACCGACGTTGCCGCGCTGCTGTCCATCGCGGTATCCGCCCTCGGCGGCGCCGAACGCAGCGGCCAGATCGAGATGGCCAAGGCCGTCGGCAACGCCTTCGACAAGGGTGAGCACCTGGCCGTCCAGGCCGGGACCGGTACCGGAAAGTCGTTGGCGTACCTGGTCCCGTCGATCGCGCACGCCGTGGCATCGAATCAGCCGGTGGTGGTGTCGACGGCGACCATCGCGCTGCAACGCCAGTTGGTGGACCGCGACCTGCCCCGCCTGGCCGATGCCCTGGCGCCGCACCTGCCCCGCCGTCCCGAGTTCGCGTTGCTCAAGGGCCGCGGAAATTACCTGTGCCTCAACAAGGTTCACAGCGGTGCCTCCGTCGAGGAGGAGCTCCCCCAGGAGGAACTGTTCAACCCCGTCGCCGCATCGGCATTGGGCCGCGACGTCAAGCGGCTCATCGAGTGGTCGTCGGACACCGAGAGCGGTGACCGCGACGAGGTGGTGCCGGGTGTCCTGGACCGGGCCTGGTCACAGGTCAGCGTCGGCGCGCGCGAATGCATCGGAGCCACCCGGTGCCCTTACGGCACAGACTGTTTCGCCGAGAAGGCCCGCGCGAAGGCCGGGGCGGTCGACGTCATCGTCACCAACCACGCGCTGCTGGCCATCGACGCCATCTCCGAGGTCAACGTCCTGCCCGAGCACCAACTGCTGGTGGTTGACGAGGCCCACGAACTGGTGGACCGCGTGACCAGCGTGGCCACCGGCGAGCTGTCCGCCACGTCCATGGCGGTGGCGCACCGGCGGGCCGCCCGGTTGGTGGAACCCGAACTGGCAGAACGCCTCGAGGCCGCCATCGCCACCTTGGGTTCGGCCATCCACGACATGGAACCGGGCCGCATCGACGTGCTCGACGACGAGCTGGCCACGTACCTGACGGTGGTCCGCGATGCGACGGACAAGGTGAAGATGGCGATCGACACCGCGCCGTCCGATCCCACCGCGGCGGCCGCGCGCAGCGAGGCCGTCACCGCACTGACCGATCTGAGCGACACCACGTCGCGCATCATCGATTCGTTTGTGCCGGCCATTCCCGACCGCTACGACGTGGTGTGGCTGGATCGCGACGAGTCCAGGGGCTCAGTGCGATACATCCTGCGCGTGGCTCCGTTGTCGGTGGCGGGGCTGCTGCGCGGCCGGTTGTTCGGTGAGGTGACCGCGGTGCTGACGTCCGCGACGCTCACCATCGGTGGACGCTTCGAGTCGATGGCCCGGGCGTGGGGCCTGTCGGCGCCCGAGGACAGTACCGCGACGCCACCGAAATGGAAGGGCATGGACGTGGGATCGCCCTTCTCCCATGCCAAGTCGGGCATTCTCTACGTCGCCAAGCACCTGCCGCCGCCGGGCCGCGACGCCGCTCCACAGGAACAGCTCGACGAGATCTACGAACTGATCACCGCCGCCGGCGGCCGCACCCTCGGACTGTTCTCGTCGATGCGGGCCGCCAAGGCCGCCGCCGAGATCATGCGCGAGCGCCTCGACACCCCCGTGCTCTGCCAGGGCGACGACTCGACGTCAACCCTGGTGCGCCGCTTCACCGACGACGCCGAAACCTCGTTGTTCGGCACGCTGTCGTTGTGGCAGGGCGTCGACGTGCCGGGACCGTCGCTGTCCCTGGTGATCATCGACCGAATTCCGTTCCCCCGCCCCGACGATCCGCTGCTGACCGCGCGGCAGCGGGCCATCGCGGCCCGCGGCGGCAATGGCTTCATGGCCGTGGCGGCATCGCACGCGGCGCTGCTGTTGGCGCAGGGTGCCGGGCGGTTGCTACGTAGCGTCAACGACCGCGGCGTCATCGCCATCCTGGACTCCCGCATGGCGACGGCCCGCTACGGCGGGTTCCTGCAGTCGTCGCTGCCGCCGTACTGGTCGACCACCGACCCCGCCCGGGTGCGCAGCGCTCTGGAGCGGTTGGCCGCGTCGAGCTGACGGGGTTCCCCTCCGACGCTGGCGTCGAGCCGCGGCTGACGCGGACACGGTCAACGAGCCCCGGCTTACGGTCGAACCACTTCCGTCCGCGGGACCTCTCTCCTCACCATGTCGCGTCTGGACCTGTCAGCATTGGCTGACATCGTCAGCATGTGGTAACACTGTCAGCACATGCTGACGGGTCCAGGCGCGACATGTCCCAGACAGCGCCGACACGCCCGAGCTCGTAGCCCGGCGCCCAGCCTCACATCCCCCGCAACCGCGCGACGTGCTCGCGCTGTAATTCAGTTGCCCGCGTGAGGAATTCGGTGATCAACTCCAGCTGCGCGCCACTGTAGCGGCTCAGCAGCGTACGCCGTCCCTCGTCCACGAGCGGGTCGATCAACTCGAAGGCCCGCGCCCGCGCGGTGGCGGTGGCGTGGACCAGGAGCTTGCGCCGGTCACTAGGGTGCGCGGAGCGCGTCACGTAGCCGACCTTCTCCAGGCGGTCGAGCATCGTCGTGGCGCTGCCGGTCGTGAGGCCCAACCGGTCGGCCAGCTCGCGCGGGGTGACACCAGCGGCTTCCTGGATCAGAATCTCCAGGCACCGCGCGTCTGTTGCGTTGACACCGAGCAGGCGCGCGACCTCGCGGTCGAAGTCGTCGACCGCAGCCTGGTAGCCCTGCACCGCCGCGCCCAACCGGTCGGCCACCGGATTTTCGCTTGACAATCGAGCGACCTACCTTTCATCCTATTGCTTGACAATCAAGCTATCTGATTGCCAAGACATCTGGGCACCAACCGAGGAAGACGCATGACCGAAGCACTCATCATCGGCGCCGGAGTCGCCGGGCCGGTGCTGGCCATCGCACTGCAACGGGTGGGCATCGACGCCCACGTCTACGAACGCTCCCCCTCCGGCGCCGACCTGCGCGGGGCCTGGCTGAACTTCCAGGCCAATGGCATGGACGCGCTGCGCGCCGTCGATGCGGCCGGCCCGCTCGAGAACCTGGGCTACCCGAACGACACCATCAGCTTCCTCACCGGCACCGGCAAGCAACTGGGCCGCATCCCGATGGCCGCCCAGCGCCCGGACGGGCAACTGTCGGTCATGATGCGCCGCGCCGACCTGTACCGCGAACTCAACACGCTGGCCGCGGCACGTGGCGCCCGCTACAACTACGGCAAGGAGTTCGTCTCCGCGACAACGGTTTCCGACGGCCGCGTCGAGGCTCGATTCGCCGACGGCAGCAGCGCGACCGGTGATCTGCTCATCGGATGCGACGGCATCCACTCCACGGTTCGCCGCACCATCGATCCGGCGGCACGCGCACCGCGCTACGTGCCGGTGCTCAATGTCGGCGGCTACATTCCCGGCTTCACCGTCGACGTCCCGCCGTGGGAATTCCGGATGCAGTTCGGCACGCGCTGCTTCTTCGCCTGGTTCCCCACCCCGGACGGCGGCACCGTCTGGTTCGCCAATCCGCCGATGGCCCGCGAGCCGGAACGCGGCGCATTGTCCGACATGACCGATGCCGACTGGCGAAACTGGCTGCACCAGTTGATGTCCGGCGATGTCGGGCCGGCGCACGACATCATCGACGCCGCGCCCGGGCCGATGGTCGGGTGGGCCACGTACGACCTGCCGGTGGTGAAACGTTGGCACAACCACCGCAACCAGATCATCATCGGCGACGCCGCCCACGCCACCGCACCATCGGCCGGGCAGGGCGCGTCGATGTCCGTCGAGGACGCCGTGATTCTCGCGCAGTGCCTGCGTGATTGCCCTGATATTCCTACGGCATTCACGACGTTCGAGTCGCTGCGCCGGCGCCGGGTCGAGAAGATCGTCCGTCACGGGCACCGCTCGGCCAACAGCAAGGCCGCGGGCCCGGTGGGGCGGTTCTTACGCGACCTGATCCTGCCGGTGATGTTCCGGCAGGCGGCGAAAGACGGTGGCCGCTCGATGATGTGGCTTCAGGGCCACCACATCGAGTTCGACAGGACCATCGCGCGAGCACCCGCCTAGACGGGCAACCGCACCACGAAACCGGACTCCAGCGCCACCCACAGCGCGCCATCACGATCGACGGCCAACCCGTGCGGCTCGCTGCCGGGCGGCAGGTCGAACGTGGCGACCTCGCCGTCGGCACTGACCCGCGCGATCGCGTCGGCGCCCCACAGGCTCGCCCAGACCCCGTCGGCGACATCGGCGACCACCGCGTGCGGCTTGCCCGGCAGATCCAGCTCCTGGATGGCGTCGTTCAGCGGGATGCGGCCCAGCTTGTCCGCGCCGATTGCGGTGAACCACACCGCATCATCGTGGGTCGCGCAGATGCCGACGGGCCCTGCCGAGGGTGTCGGCGTCGGCCGCGTCGAGAGCTTGCCGGCGACCGTCACTCGGCCGATCGCGGACTTCTGATTCAACGTGAACCACAGCGCGCCGTCACCACCAGCGGTGATCATCGACGGCATCCCGCCGGGCGCGGCTACCACCTCGACCGTGCCGTCGGCGTCCACCCGGCCGACGGTCCCCGCGCTCATCGCGGTGAACCACACCGCGTCGTCGGGCCCGACGGTGATGCCGAACGGTGCACTGCCCGTGTCCAATTCGACGAACGACAGAGTGCCGTCACCGGTGATCCGGCCCAGCCGGTCAGTGCCCGAGCACGTGAACCACACGGCTCCGCCGGGTCCCGCACAGATCTGCATCGGCCGGCTGTCGGTGCCGACGTCGAAGCGCCGCACCTCGCCCCGGGCATCGATCCGGGCCACCGCACCCGCTGACACCAACGTCACCCACATCGCGCCATCCGGGCCGGCCGCCAGCGCGTACGGTCCGCCATCGACCGCAACAGTCAGTGCGCTCACGCCAGCGTGACCAGCCCGAGCTCGTTGTCGGCGGCCAGTAACGCGTTGTGCGGCAACACTCGAACGGTGTATCCGACGGGGCCGGCCACCGGCAGCGGGATGGTCGCCGAGAACACCTCGACGCCGCCCTCACCGGAACCCGTGTGCGCCATCGGTACGGTCACCGGCTCCACCAACTGGTCACCGGCATCGACACGACCCAGAACCGCTTGCACGACAACCTCATCGGTGCGCAACCCGGCCAACTGGACGGTAGCGGTCAACGACAACTCGGAACCCAGCAGTGGCGTATCCGGCAGACCGTAGCTGTCCACCTCGGTGATCTGAATCTTCGGCCAGGCCTCGGTCACCCGCTGGCGATAGGCCGCCAGCGAGCGGGCCGCGCCGAACGGCACACCGTCGATCGGCTCTACCGTGCGCCGGAACGACTGTGCCGCAGGGCCGTAGTACTTCTCGGTGTAGTCGCGCACCATGCGCGACGCCAGCACCTTCGGACCCAGCGACTGCAGCGTGTGCCGCACCATCTCGACCCACCGCGTCGGGACGCCGTGCTCATTGCGCTCGTAGAACTTCGGCGCCACCGAGTTCTGCATCAGGTCGTACAGTGCCGCGGCCTCCAGGTCGTCGCGACGAGCCTCATCGGTGACGCCGTCGGCAGTCGGGATTTCCCAACCGTTTTCGCCGTCGTACCACTCATCCCACCAGCCGTCGCGAATCGACAGGTTCAGCCCGCCGTTGAGCGCGCTCTTCATGCCCGACGTGCCACACGCCTCCAACGGACGCAGCGGGTTGTTGAGCCACACATCGCAACCCCAGTACAGCAGCCGCGCCATCGACATGTCGTAGTCGGGCAGGAAGGCGATGCGGTGCCGCACCTCGGGCCGGTCGGCGAACTTCACCACCTGCTGGATCAGCGCCTTGCCGCCGTCGTCGGCCGGATGCGACTTACCGGCGACGATCAACTGCACCGGCCGCTGCTCATCGAGCAGCAGCTGTTCCAGCCGCTCCGGATCACGCAACATCAACGTCAGCCGCTTGTAGGTCGGCACTCGGCGGGCGAAGCCGATGGTCAGCACCGAGGGGTCGAAAGCCTTTGCGATCCAGCCCAGCTCGGCCTCGGTGGCACCGCGTTCGAGCCATGACCGCCGCAGCCGGGCCCGCACATCGGCGATGAGCAGCTCGCGCAGCTGGGACCGGATCCACCACAGGTGACCGGGATCGACGTCGTGCAACCGCTGCCACAGCTGGGGCTCGCCGGCGGCCTGGTCGACGGCCGTCATGCCCTCGACGCCGACCAACTCGCGGCCCAATTCGAGCCATTGCGGCGCGGCCCAGGTGGGCGCATGCACGCCGTTCGTGATGGAGCCGATCGGTACCTCGGCCTGGTCGAAGCCGGGCCACAGTTCGTTGAACATGCCGCGGCTGACCCGGCCGTGCAGCAGCGACACCCCGTTGGCCCGCTGAGCGAGCCGTAAGCCCATGTGCGCCATGTTGAATTTGTCGGGGTCGTCCTCGGCGCCGAACGCGACCACCCGGTACAACGGCACCTCGGGCAGCAGCGGCGAAGCGACGGTGTCGTCGAAGTAGCGGCGGACCATCTCCACCGGGAACCGGTCGATACCGGCCGGCACCGGGGTGTGCGTGGTGAACACCGTCGACGACCGGACCACCGCCAGCGCGGTCTCGAAATCCAGTCCCGACCCGCTGATGTATTCCCGAATGCGTTCCACGCCAAGGAAACCCGCGTGGCCCTCGTTCATGTGGTAGACCTCGGGCGCCTCGATGCCCTCGATCTCGGTGAACGCCCGGATCGCGCGGATGCCGCCGATGCCGGCGAGCAGCTCCTGCTTGATCCGGTGTTCCTGGTCGCCGCCGTACAGGCGGTCGGTCACCGAACGGAGCTCGTGCTCGTTCTCCGGGATGTCGGAATCGAGCAGCAGCAACGGAACTCGCCCGACCTGCGCGACCCACACGCGGGCCCGCAGCACCTGTGATTCCGGCAGGTTCAGCGACACCAGCACCGCCTGGCCGTCGGCCCCGGTCAGCAGCCGCAGCGGCAGGCCCTGCGGATCGAACGACGGGTAGTTCTCGTTCTGCCAGCCGTCGGCCGTCAGTGACTGCTTGAAGTAGCCGGACCGGTAGTACAGCCCCACCGCGATCAGCGGCAGGCCGAGATCCGACGCCGACTTGAGGTGAT
Source organism: Mycobacterium toneyamaense (assembly GCF_055384815.1). NCBI lineage: Bacteria > Bacillati > Actinomycetota > Actinomycetes > Mycobacteriales > Mycobacteriaceae > Mycobacterium > Mycobacterium toneyamaense. The sequence goes on along the minus strand of NZ_AP040333.1, from coordinate 1,469,028 downwards.
CGCCGGCGAGGATGCCCAGACCGCCCGAGTAGTTCGGCAGCACCTCGGCGACGCCGAACTCCATGGAGAAGTACGCGATGCCCTTCGGCATCGCGGGGCCACCGTCCTCGGCGAGGTCGGCCTGCTCCTGGTACCACAGCGGCCGGGTCAGATAGCTGTCCAGATCCGCGGCCCGGTGGTTCACCCGGCCGACGAAGTCGTCGTCTGCCGCCAGTTCGTCCAGACGCGCGGGACTGACCGCCCCCAGCAACGCCACCGGGTCGGCGCCGACCTGTTCCCACAGCACCGGGTCGATCTCCGCGAACAGCTCCTGAGTCGGCGTGTGCCAGGACCAGCGCAGGTTGATGGATAGCCGCTCCAGGGCGGCGAGACGTTCGGGCAGGTGGGCACGGACGGTGAACCGGCGAAGGGCTTTCACACGAGCCAACCTTACTGACATTTTTTCCACGTGCAGGGTCAGTTCGGTGACAGCCCAACTGCCCATCCAACTGGTCACTGCCCTTCAAGTGTCACGGACTACTACGGTGGGTATGGGTAATCCCGTAGTCCCGGGTAAGGAGTGATTTGGTGGCCGGTCGGATCGAGATCGACGACGTCGCACCAGTGGTGTCCGCAGGCCGATACCCCGCCAAGGCCGTGGTCGGCGAAGTGGTTCCGATCAGCGCGACCGTGTGGCGCGAAGGCCACGACGCGGTCGCCGCAACGCTGGTGGTGCGCTACCACGGCCCCCTCTACCCGCAGCTCGCCGAGACCCCGCCGGGTGCGACGCCGACGCCGGCCCCACCACGGGCCAAGGTCAAGCCGACCCGGCTGCCCATGGCCCCGGGCTTCACGCCCGACGTCTTCCACGGTCAGTTCACGCCGGACAGCGTCGGGCTGTGGACGTACCGGGTCGACGGCTGGGGCGACCCCATTGCGACCTGGCGGCACGCCATCACCGCCAAACTCGACGCCGGCCAGAGCGAGGCCGAGCTGTCGAACGACCTGTTGGTCGGCGCGGGGCTGCTGGAGCGCGCCGCCACGGCCGTCCCCCAGGACGACCGCGCCCCGCTGCTCGCCGCCGCGCGGCGGCTCCGGGAACCGGGCGACCCGTACATCCGTGCCGGCGCGGCGCTGGCGCCGGACGTGACAGACCTGCTGCGCAAGTACCCGTTGCGCGAATTGGTCACGCGCGGTGAGCAATACGGCATCTGGGTCGACAGGCCCCGGGCCCGGTTCAGCGCCTGGTACGAGCTCTTCCCCCGGTCCACCGGCGGCTGGGATGCCGACGGCAAGCCGGTGCACGGCACGTTCTCCACAACCGCGAAGGCCATCCCGCGCGTTGCCGCAATGGGTTTCGACGTCCTGTACCTGCCACCGGTGCACCCGATCGGCAAGGTGCACCGCAAGGGCCCGAACAACAACGTGACCGCCGCGCCCGGCGACGTCGGCTCCCCGTGGGCCATCGGCAGTGACGAAGGCGGGCACGACGCGGTGCACCCGGACCTTGGCACCATCGACGAGTTCGACGACATGGTCGCCGCGGCCCGCGAAAACGGGCTCGAGGTGGCGCTCGACCTGGCGCTGCAATGCGCGCCGGATCACCCGTGGGCCAAGGACCATCCCGAGTGGTTCACCGTGTTGCCCGACGGCACCATTGCGTACGCCGAGAATCCGCCGAAGAAGTACCAGGACATCTATCCACTGAACTTCGACAACGACCCGGCGGGCCTCTACGACGAGGTGCTGCGCGTCGTCAAGTTCTGGATGTCGCACGGCGTCAAGATCTTCCGGGTCGACAACCCGCACACCAAGCCCGCGAACTTCTGGGCCTGGCTCATCGGCCAGGCCAAGAACATCGATCCGGACGTACTGTTCCTGTCGGAGGCATTCACCCGCCCGGCGCGGCTCTACGGACTCGCGAAACTGGGCTTCACGCAGTCGTACACGTACTTCACATGGCGCACCGCCAAGTGGGAGATCACCGAGTTCGGCCAGGAGATCGCCAAGTACGCCGACTTCTACCGGCCCAACCTGTTCGTCAACACCCCCGACATCCTGCATGCCAGCCTGCAGCATGGTGGCCCGGGGATGTTCGCGATCCGCGCGGTGTTGGCGGCCACGCTGAGTTCGTCGTGGGGCGTCTACTCCGGCTACGAGCTGTTCGAGCACCAGGCCGTGCGCGAGGGCAGCGAGGAGTACCTGGACTCCGAGAAGTACCAGCTGCGGCCACGGGACTTCGAGGCGGCGCTGGCCGGCGGTCGGTCTCTGGAGCCGCTGCTGACGCGGCTCAACGAGATTCGGCGCGTGCATCCGGCGTTGAGCCAATTACGGACCATCAAGTTCCATCACGTCGACAACGAGGCGTTGTTGGCATACAGCAAGTTCGACCCCGTTACCGGCGACACCGTCCTCGTGGTGCTGACGCTGAACCCATTCGGTCCCGAGCAGGCAACGCTCTGGCTGGACATGGGTGCCCTCGGCATGGAGGACCACGACCGGTTCTGGGTACGAGACGAGATCACCGGTGAGGAATATCAATGGGGCGCAGCAAATTACGTGCGACTGGACCCGGGCAAAGCGGTAGCGCACATACTGAACATGCCGCAAATCCCGTACGACAAGCGGCTGACTCTCCTACGGAGACAACCGTGACGAGCCATCTCCGTCCACCCGCCGCCGACGTGGCCCGGCTGCTGGCCGGCGAGCACCACGACCCGCATTCCATCCTGGGCGCGCACGAGTACGGCAAGAGCACGGTCATCCGGGCACTCCGGCCGCACGCCACGGGGGTCACGGCGCTGATCGGCAAGAAGCGCTACCCGATGGAAGCCATCGAGGGCGGGCTGTTCGCGGTCGAGGTGCCGTTCAACAACCTGGCCGACTACCGGTTCGAGGTCGAGTACTCCGGCGACGTCGTGCACACGACGGCCGACCCGTACCGCTTCCTGCCGACGCTCGGCGACATGGACCTGCACCTGCTGGCCGAGGGCCGGCACGAGCGGCTGTGGGAAATCCTTGGCGCACAGCCTCGTTCGTTCAAGACACCCGACGGTGTGGTGGAGGGCTTCTCGTTCGCGGTGTGGGCGCCGAACGCCAAGGGAGTCAACCTGATCGGCGACTTCAACCATTGGGATGGCAGCGAGGCCCCGATGCGGGCGCTGGGCTCGTCCGGGGTGTGGGAGCTGTTCTGGCCCGGATTCGAAGTCGGCAGCCTGTACAAGTTCCGCATCCACGGCGGCAACGGCGCCGTCAGCGATCGCGCCGACCCGATGGCCTTCAGCACCGAGGTGCCGCCGCTCACCGCGTCGAAAACCTTTGTCAGCTCCCATGTCTGGCAGGACGACGCCTGGATGGCCGCCCGCGCCGAGCTCAATCCGATCTTCGAGCCCATGAGCACCTACGAGGTGCACCTGATGTCCTGGCGCCCGGGGCTGAGCTACCGCGAACTGGCCGTCGACCTCACCGAATACGTGGTGGCACAGGGCTTCACACACGTCGAGCTGCTCCCCGTGGCCGAGCACCCGTTCGGCGGGTCGTGGGGATATCAGGTGACGTCGTACTACGCGCCGACGTCACGGCTCGGCACTCCCGACGACTTCCGGTATCTGGTCGACACGCTGCACCAGGCCGGCATCGGCGTCATCGTCGACTGGGTGCCGGCACACTTCCCCAAGGACTCGTGGGCGCTGGGCCGTTTCGACGGCACACCGCTGTACGAACACGCCGACCCCCGCCGTGGCGAGCAACTCGACTGGGGCACCTACGTTTTCGACTTCGGCCGCAACGAGGTCCGCAACTTCCTGGTCGCCAACGCGCTGTACTGGCTCGAGGAGTTCCACGTCGACGGTCTCCGCGTCGACGCCGTCGCCTCCATGCTGTACCTGGACTACTCGCGCCCCGAGGGCGGTTGGACTCCCAACATCTACGGCGGCCGGGAGAACCTGGAGGCGGTGCAGTTCCTGCAGGAGATGAACGCCACCGTCCACAAGCTGGTCCCCGGCATCGTCACCATCGCCGAGGAATCGACCTCGTGGCCCGGCGTCACCCGCCCGACAAACCTTGGCGGCCTTGGCTTCTCGATGAAGTGGAACATGGGGTGGATGAACGACACCCTGGACTACATCAGCCACGATCCGGTGCACCGCAGCTACCACCACCACGAGATGACGTTCTCGATGCTGTACGCCTATAGCGAGCACTACGTCCTACCGATCAGTCACGACGAAGTCGTGCACGGCAAGGGCACACTGTGGACCCGGATGCCCGGCGGCGACCACGCCAAGGCGGCCGGCCTCCGTCAGCTGCTGGCCTACCAGTGGGCGCACCCGGGCAAGCAATTGCTGTTCATGGGACAGGAATTCGGCCAGCGCGCCGAATGGTCCGAGGAACGCGGGCTCGACTGGTTCCAGCTCGGCGAGCACAGCTTCTCCGTCGGTGTGCAACAGTTGGTGCGGGACATCAACGGCATCTACCGGGACAACCGCGCGCTGTGGTCCCGCGACAGCAGCCCTGAGGGCTACTCCTGGATCGATGCCAACGACTCCAACAACAACGTGCTGAGCTTCCTGCGGTTCGGTGACGACGGGTCGGCGATCGCCTGCGTCTTCAACTTCTCCGGCAGCGAGCACTCGCAGTACCGGCTGGGCCTGCCGCACGCCGGGACGTGGCAGGAGCTGCTGAACACCGACGCGACCGTCTATCACGGCGCCGGCGCGGGCAACATGGGCGCGGTCGAGGCCACCGACGAGCCCTGGCACGGCCGTCCCGCCTCCGCCGTCCTGGTCCTGCCGCCGCTGTCGGCGCTCTGGCTCAAGCCCGCCTGAGTTCCCTCCGTGAGGAGACGTAAAACTGTCGATTTGTGGGCGAAATCGACAGTTTTACGTCTGCTCGCGAGACTAGGTGCGCAGCCCGTCGAGGAGACGCCGCACCGCGGCCCCGATGTCGCGGCGCGCGCGAACGGGATCAGGCGCGCCCGCGATCGCGGCCACGGCCTGGTTGCTGAGTCCCATCAGCAGCACGGCCAGCGGTGAAATCGGCTGCGGCGCAAGCACACCCTGTTCCAGCAGGCTGACGAGACCGGCCTCGATGTTGGCCAGGGTGTACCGCGCGTTGCGCTCCTGCCACTTCTGCCAGCCGAGCACCGCGGGCGCGTCGACCACGCGGATGCGCTGCAGCGGCGCATCGACCGCGGTGTCCAGCACGGCGTCCCAGCCGGCGAGGAACACCGACCACGCATCCGCGCCGTGTTCGGCCGCCGCCGCGGCAGCAGCCCGAACCCGCGCGCTCACCACCTGATCCGCACGGTCGAAGACCTCTTCGAAGAGCGCTTCCTTGTCCGCGAAATGGTGATAGAGCGAGCCACGGGTGACGCCGCTACGGCGGACGATCTCCTCGGTACCGGTCTGGTGATAGCCCTGTTCGCCGAACAACTCGGTCGCGACTGCGACGAGCCGCTCCCGCGAATCCCCCTTGACGGTGACCATACAGGTTGTATGGTAGCAGCATACAGATTGTATGGAGGTCGCGATGACGACACTCGACGTCCACGTCCCGACCAGCCTCGGAGATCTGCACGTACGTCGCACCGGGACAGGGCCTGCAGCCGTCTTGTGGCACAGCCTCTGGGTGGACTCCCGCAGTTGGGCTCCGCTCGTCGACACCCTCGCCGCCCAGCGACAGGTGGTGACCATCGACGGACCCGGATACGGCACGAGCAGCCCCATCCACCGGGATTTCACCCTCGACGAATGTGCAAGTGCCGCAGGCGAAGTGATCGACGCACTCGGTTTCGATACTGTCGACTGGATCGGCAACGCCTGGGGCGGACACGTCGGCATCACGCTGGCCGCGACCCAACCGCACCGGCTGCGCAGCCTGACCACCATCGCCGCCCCGCTGCGGCCCGTCAGCCGACGTCAGCGCTGGACGCAGACGTACCCGCTCACCGTCGCCTACCGACTGCTCGGACCCAATCCCCTGCTGACCAGGATTCTGTTCGACGTGCTTCTCGGTGGCGCCGACACCGCGCGCACCGATCAGGCGGCCGTGCTCAAAGCGGCGTTCCGCGCAATGGACCGCGAATCAGTAAGGCGCACAATCCGATACATGCACAGCTGGCATGCGCTCACCGAGCAGATCACCGCCGTCACCGTCCCGACGCTGCTGATGACCGGCGAACTCGGCGATCAGCACTGGAGCCCCGCCCACGCCCGCGCCGCGGCCGCCACCATGCCCGACGCGCGCGTCGTCGCACTCACCGGCGCCGGACACGTCGGCCCGCTGTTGGTCGACACCGACGCGATCGCCCAGGCCGTCACCGACTTCTGGGCCTCTGTGCCGGCTCAGTGATGCCTAGTACAGCGCGTTGGCGAGATTGCGCCGGCCCGCGATGACCTCGGGGTCGGCCGGGTCGAACAGGTCGAACAGCTCGATGAGCCGGGTCCGCACGCGGGTGCGGTCGTCGCCCGAGGTCTTCTTGATGAGTGCGATGAGCCGATTGAAGGCGCCGTCGACGTCACGCTGGAAGAGCTGCACGTCGGCGGCGGCGAAAGCCAGGTCGATGTCGTCGGGCGAGGCATCGGCGAGACGCACGGCCTCCGGCCGCTGCGCGGACGCACGCTGCAGGAAGGCGATCTGCTGCACGGCGCCCTTGGCCTCGACGTGGTTCGGGTCGGCATCGAGGATCGCCTGGTACGCGGCCAGGGCGCCGTCGAAATCGCCGCTGTCGAGGAATTCGCGGGCCTGTGCGAGTGCGGGGTCGACCTGCTCGTCCTCGCCCTCGCCGCCGCCACCGAGCTTGCCGGCCGTCGCCTGCAGCAGCGAGTCCACCCAGCGCCGCAGCTGGTCAGCCGGCTGGCCGCCTTCGAAGCTCGTGATCGGCTGCCCACCGGCGAGCGCGACGACCGTCGGGACGCCCTGGATGCCGAACATCTGGGCAATGCGCGGAGAGGTGTCGACGTTCACGGTGCCGAACGACCACTTGCCACCATCCTCGGCGGCCAGCGCGGACAGGGTCTGCCCCAGCTGGACGCTCGAGTCGCTGCGCGGCGACCACAGCAGCACCACGACCGGTACCTCACCGGAGCGGATCAGCACCTCGGCTTCGAGATTGGCCTCGGTGATCTCGATACCACCGGGTGCGCCACCGGCACCGGCAGCACCTTCAGCGGGACGGTTTTTGAGCGCGGAGAGGTCTACCGCGCCAGCCAGCGCGGGACCGATAGGACGCGGACGAGTCACGCTCTCCAGTTTGTCACGCGACGGCCGACGTCTCCGGTTCGGCCTCTGCGGCAGCGGCCCCGACTGCCAACGCCCCGTTGCGCTCGGCCCAGCGCAGGAAGACCACACTGGCCAGCGGCACGATGCTGGACACCGCCGCCGACACCCACGTCACGAGCGACCAGCGCGCGGCCCAGCCGACCACCAGTCCGGTGGCCACGAACGCCAGGAACACCACGCCGTGGACCATGCCGAAGATCTGCACACCGATCTCGGTGCGTGGCGTACCGAGGTACTTGAAGTACATGCCGGTCAGCAGCCCGACCCAGCTGACGGCCTCGGCCAGAGCGATCAAACGAAACCAGCCCGCCACCCGGGGCACAACAGCGTTCATGGCGCCATTGTGCCCGAGTGACGGGCTGACTACTACGAGGCGTAGTTCACACCTCGCGGGAAACTACGGACGACGCAGGATCAGGGCGTCACCCTGGCCACCGGCGCCGCACAGCGCGGCGACGGCGTAGCCCGAACCCTTGCGGGCCAGCTCCAGCGCCGCGTGCAGCGTGATGCGGGCACCGGACATGCCGATCGGGTGACCGATGGCGATGGCGCCACCGTTGACGTTGACCTTGGCGCCGTCGACGCCCAGCTCCTTGGTCGAGGCCAGCGACACTGCCGCGAAGGCCTCGTTGATCTCGATGACGTCGAGCTGGTCGACGGTGATGCCCTCGCGCTCGACGGCCTTCTTGATGGCGTTGGCCGGCTGGCTCTGCAGCGTCGAGTCCGGGCCGGCGACGACGCCGTGCGCGCCGATCTCACACAGCCAGGTCAGGCCCAGCGACTCGGCCTTCTCCTTGCTCATGACCACGACGGCGCAGGCGCCGTCGGAGATCTGCGACGACGAACCGGCGGTGATGGTGCCGTCCTTGCGGAACGCCGGCTTCAGGCCACCGAGCGACTCGGCGGTGGTGTTGCCGCGGATGCCCTCGTCCTCGGCGAACTCGATCGGGTCGCCCTTGCGCTGCGGAATCGACACCGCAACGACCTCGTCGGCAAAGACGCCGTCCTTCCACGCGGCCGCGGCCTTCTGGTGCGACTGCGCGGCGAACTCGTCCTGCTCGGCGCGGGTGAACTTGTCCTGATCGTTGCGCTGCTCGGTCAGGGCGCCCATCGGCTGGTCGGTGAACACGTCGTGCAGGCCGTCGTACGCCAGGTGATCCAGCGCGGTGACGTTGCCGTACTTGTAGCCCTCACGGCTCTTGGGCAGCAGGTGCGGGGCCTGGCTCATGGACTCCTGGCCACCGGCCACCACGACCTCGAACTCCCCGGCGCGAATCAGCTGGTCAGCGAGCGCGATCGCATCGATGCCCGACAGGCACATCTTGTTGATGGACAGCGACGGCACGTCCCACGGGATGCCGCCGCCGACGGCCGCCTGGCGGGCCGGCATCTGCCCGGCGCCGGCGGTCAGGACCTGGCCCATGATCACGTAATCGACCAGCGAGGCGTCGACGCCGGCCTTCTCGAGCGCGCCCTTGATCGCGATGGCACCCAGGTCGCTACCCGAGAAGTCCTTCAGCGAGCCCATCAGTTTGCCAACTGGAGTGCGGGCTCCAGCAACAATTACCGAGGTCGTCATTTCCATCCTCCAACAAATCTGTAACGGCTAATGTGGCCGATCCCACAGGCGCAAATTCGGTCGTATCAGGTTACCTTTACGTTATGACCACCGAACACGTCGATGCCCGTCCGGCGCTGGCCAGCGCCCTCGTGACCGCTATTGATCACGTCGGGATCGCCGTGCCGGATCTGGACGCCGCGATCCGGTGGTACCACGACCACCTCGGCATGATCGTCCTGCACGAAGAGGTCAACGAGGACCAGGGCGTCCGCGAGGCCATGCTCTCCGTCCGTGGCGCGCCCGTCGGCAGCGCACAGATTCAGCTGCTGGCCCCGCTCGACGAGAAGTCGACCATCGCCAAGTTCATCGACACCCGCGGCCCCGGCCTGCAGCAGCTGGCCTACCGGACCAGCGACATCGACGCCCTGTCCGAGCGCCTGCGCGCCGACGGCGTCCGCCTGCTGTACGAAGCCCCGCGCCGCGGCACTGCCGACTCGCGCATCAACTTCATCCACCCGAAGGATGCCGGCGGCGTGCTGATCGAACTGGTCGAGCCGGCCAAGGATGCCGAGCACTGAGCTCGAGCTAGGACCACCTTCGCGTCGGTCCCCGGTTGCCCCGGTTCGCCCAGCACGGCGTGTGCCAATGCCGGCGGTCATCGGCGTCGTCGACCCGCAGCACGACCACATGCGCTGTGCCCGGGCGGATTTCGTGATCGCATCCCGGGCACCGATACGTCTTGACGGCACGGGATCCGGCCACGGCCCGCACCTCGTAGTCATATCCGTCCGGCCCGGTCTCCACCCGGCGCGACGACAGCCCGAGCAGCGGCGGCGGATCGCGCCGCGGCCGCTGCGGACGTCGCCGAGGCATCAGAACAACCGGAACTCGTCGTTGTCCATACCGCGCATCTTGTCGTAGTCCAAAGTCACGCAACGGATTCCACGGTCCGTGGCGAGCGTGCGCGCCTGCGGCTTGATCTGCTGGGCGGCGAACACGCCGGCCACCGGCGCCAGCACGCTGTCCCGGTTGAGCAGATCGAGGTACCGCGTCAGCTGCTCGACGCCGTCGATCTCACCACGCCGCTTGATCTCCACCGCGACCGACGCACCGGTCTCGTCGCGGCACAACAGGTCCACCGGACCGATCGGCGTCGGATATTCGCGGCGCACCAACGTGTAGCCGACGCCCAGCAGCTCGACATGCTCGGCGAGCAGCTCCTGCAGGTGCGCCTCGACGCCGTCCTTCACCAGGCCGGGATCGACCCCGAGCTCGTGGCTGGAGTCGTGCTCGATGTCCTCGACCGTGATCCGCAGCTGCTCACCGGCCTTGTTCTCGACGACCCAGACCAGAGCCGAAACGCCGTCCACCGGCGCTTCCTCGACGGTCCAGCACGGCGGCGTCATCCAGTTCAGCGGCTTGTAGGCGCGGTCGTCGGCGTGCACGCTCACCGATCCGTCCGCCTTGAACAACAGGAGGCGACGGGCCGACGGCAGATGTGCGGTCAAACGTCCGACGTAGTCAACGGTGCACTGGGCGATCACGAGACGCACCCGAACCACCTTAGGGGTATTGAATCCCGGTCCGGACTCGCCCCACGAACTAGGCTGAAGGCCAATGACTGCGGACCAGCCCGGGACGACGCGCCTGGCGCGGATACGGGAAGCCATCACGCCGCGTGCCAGCTTGCAGGCCACACCCGAATACGGATCGTGGATTCTGGGACGTGTCTCCGAGACCCAGCGCCGGCGCCGCATCCGCATTCAGCTGATCCTGACCACGTTCGTGATCGTCGCGAACATGATCGGCGTCGGCGTCTCGATCCTCATCGAGACGGTGTTGTTCCCGACCCCCAACGTCTTCCGGGCCGACGTCTGGTGGATCACCACGATCGTGGCACCCGCGTACATCCTGTTCGCCTTCCTCGTCGGCGTGGTGTGGGCGACCAACAGGGTGATCCAGAGCGTGCGCTGGGCCATCGAGGAACGCACCCCGACAGTCGAGGACCAGCGCAACACCTTCCGGGCGCCGGGCCAGCTCACGCGCGTGCTGCTGTCCCTGTGGGGCCTCGGCGCCGTACTGCTGACGACGCTCTACGCACTGCACGACACCCAGTTCATTCCCAAACTGCTACTGGGCGTCACGTTCCCCGGCATCGTCGTGTCCACGAGCTGCAACCTGTACACCGAGTTCGCGCTGCGGCCGGTCGCCGCCGACGCACTCCAGGCCGGACGGCCGCCATCTCGGCTGGCGCCGGGGATCGTGGGCCGAACCATGGTGGTGTGGGCGTTCGGCTCTGGCGTGCCGATGCTGGGCGTGCTGTTGGCCGCGGTGTTCGCGCTGACCCAAAGCACCCTCACCCCAACCCAATTCGCGTTCGCGGTGCTGGTGCTAGCGGTGTTCGCATTGGTCTTCGGTGCGTTGCTGATGTGGATCGTGGCGTGGCTGACGGCCAGCCCGATCCGCATCGTGCGGCAAGCGCTCAGCAGAGTCGAGCAGGGCGACCTGACCACCGATCTGGTGGTCTTCGACGGCACCGAGTTGGGCCAGCTGCAGCGCGGATTCAACTCGATGGTGCACGGGCTGCGGGAACGCGAACGGGTCCGCGACCTGTTCGGCCGGCACGTCGGGCGTGAGGTCGCGGCGCTCGCCGAGCAGGAGAAGCCGCAACTGGGCGGCGAAGAACGGCACGCGGCGGTGATCTTCGTCGACGTCATCGGCTCCACCAAACTGGTGACCAGCCGCCCGGCCGTCGAGGTCGTCGACCTCCTGAACCGCTTCTTCGCAGTCATCGTCGACGAGGTGGACCGGCACCACGGGTTCGTCAACAAGTTCGAGGGCGACGCGGTGCTGGCGGTGTTCGGGGCGCCGGTGTCGTTGCAGTGCACCGAAGGTGACGCCCTGGCAGCCGCCCGCGCCATCGCGTCGCGACTGCGTGACGAAGTGCCCGAATTGCAGGCGGGTCTGGGTGTCGCGGCCGGCACCGTGGTGGCCGGCAACGTCGGGGCCAAGGAACGGTTCGAGTACACGGTGATCGGCGAACCCGTCAACGAGGCGGCTCGACTGTGCGAGCTCGCCAAGTCCGTACCGGGCCATCTGGCGGCCGCCGCGAGCATGCTCGACGCCGTCAGTGAATCCGAAAGAGCGAACTGGGCTTTGGGTGACACCGTGACGCTGCGTGGCATGTCCGAGCCGACACAACTGGCGATCCTGGCCTGAGATTCACATCTGCTTCACACAGATCCGGAGGATCATGGTGACCATGAAGCGACATCCCGTCATGGCGGCTGCCGTCGGCGCGCTCGCCGTGGCGTTCGCGCTCGCTCCGCCGGCCGCTGCCGACCCCAGCTACGACACCGGGGGTTCGGCGGCCGACGTCATCAACAACCTCCAGGCCGAGGGCTACCTCGTCCAGATCAACTGGACCAACGGTTTCGACGTCAAGCCGCTCAACATCTGCTGGGTCACCGGCGTGAACAACCCGGGCAATTTCAAACCGGGCGGCCCGGTGGCGGCGACTGTCTACGTCGACGTGCAGTGCCCGAACCACGAATGGTGAATCACACCTGAGGGTAGGGCGCGAAGCGCTTGTCGAACCCGGCCTTGCGCTCGTCGAGTGCCGCCTGCCGTTGCGCCGCAGTGACATACGTCGTTCCGGCGGGCAGCACCGAGCCGAGGTCGCTGAGCGCCACCACCTGTGAACTCACCTTCGGCAGGTTGGTGCCCGTGGGGTCGAGGTCCTGGAAGCGGATCGAGATGGTCCCCTGGTTGAGGCCGCCGGTGGACACCCAGTTCGCCACACCGGGATCGGTCGGCGACACCACGATGGTGTAGCTGCCGTCCGCGTTGGCCACCGACTGCGCGATGTTCAGGCTGGTCTGCTGATCCCAGTAGTTCTTGGTGATGGTCCAGTCGTTGGTCACCGGCACGACGAAATAGCCGGCGTCGCCGGGCTTGATCGTCAGCACCAGCGCCTGGTCGTCAGCCAGCTGGAAGTACCCTGGGCTCTGCACCTGGGTCGACAGGAACGTCGCGTTGCTCTCGGGATCGGTGAAGACGTTGGGCGGCTTCGTCTTTCCCGACGAATCCTTGGTCGCCACGTCCATGTACTGCGGTTCCATCCGCAGCCCGAGCGCGAGAATCACCGACGCTTCCAGGCCCTGCAGGAACCGCGGCATCACCGGCAGCGGCGGGATCAGTGAGACCAGGTTGGTCAGGAACGGGTTGCCGGAGACCGCCGGTCCCAGACCGGGGATGTCGAAGCCTCCGATCTGCGCGAACAGGCTGTTTCGCGGACCGCTGACCCGCTCGATGGACAAGCTCATCGGATCCTGAGTGTTCCAGTCCGACAGCGTGTTCCGCGCGACGATGAGCGTGGTGTCGGTCGGGATCTGCAGATGGTTGGTCTGGCCCGGTTCGGCCGGACGCGAACTCACCGTGATCGTGAAGGTGCCGTCCGGGTTGATCTGCATGTCCTTGGCATTGAGCACCGCAGCGGTCTTTCCGCCGAGGCCCGTCAGCACACTGAAGGTGGTCTCCGCGGGCCTCTCCCCCGGACCGAACTTCCCGCTGATCACGTACGTCGACGTCGAGTTGACCGCCATCATCCGGTAAATGGTGTCCGGGTTGTCGTACAGGATGCGCGTGCCGGTGATCGACTGGCCGAACCAATCATGCGGCGGCATGACCATTTCCAGCACCGTCGGCCGCATCGGGTTGAGCAGCTGGTACTCCATGGCGGCCTGCTGGGCGTACTCGTCGACCGCCTGGTTCAGCTGGTCCAGGTTCTCCTGGTCGGGTCCGCCGACCTGCGAGTACTGCTGCTTGGCATTCAGCTGGAACGCGAACTTGAGTATCGCCTTCATGATCTGCATCGGCAGCGTGTTCACGATGGCGTTGGCGGTCCGCTCGCCGGCCAACTGCTGCGACGTGCCGAGCACCGTGGCGGCGCTCTGGAGCGATGTCGGCGCGGCCGCCAATGACGTTGTCGCGGAGGTGGATGCGGTCTCGCGGCGGGTGACCCCGAGCAGCGCGGACAGCGCGGCGTTCTGCAGCGGCGCAACGGGATTCCCGGACGCGTTCGCCACCCCGTTCAGGCCCACCGCCGAGAGCGCATGCGACACCGCCGCTGTCGCCGCTGCCACGGGCGCACCCAGTGCCGCCACCGGCGCGACCGCGTGCAGGCGCGGCACAGAACTCACGGGCGCATCCGCCTTGGCCGTCGCGGCCACCCGCACCTTCGCCGGCTTCTGAGCCGCCGTCACGACAGGCGTCCTGGAGACCTTTTTGGTCGCGGGTTTCGCGTCGGGCTCAGATGTCTTGCCGGTGTCGGTCGCATCCTTCGCAGCCGACGGCTTTTCCACATCCGCCTGCGCCGCGGGCCGCTTCGACGACTTCTTACCCGGATTCACGATGCCAGGACGCTTGGCGCCCTTGTCCTTCTTCGGCTTGCTCGTCTCGGTCTTGTCTCCGTCGCTCTTGGCCGGACTCTCGCTCTTGGCATGAGTGTCCGACGGCGCCCCCGCGGCGTCACTCGGGGCGGCGAAGGCGACAGGGCTGCTCGCCACTGCCGCACCGATCCCCAGAGCGACCGCCAATGCACCCACGCGGCCGACGAATCTGGCTGCGCCAGTTGACAACTCATCACGACTGTTGATCGACATGCAACTCCCCTGAACCCCGAAACCCCGACTAGAACGCGTTCCAGTTATAACAGGGCGGCACTCGCGCGTCAGCCATTTACGAGACAAATGATTAAATATGTCTCGCCGGCCACGTTGATGTCGATTTTCCGCTAGTACTCGAGTCTGCCGCATGACATTGTCGAAGACATGTACGACGACTTCGACCGCTGCTACCGGGCAGTCCAATCCAAGGACGCGCGGTTCGACGGTTGGTTCGTCACGGCCGTCCTCACCACTGGTATCTATTGCCGCCCCAGTTGCCCCGTCCGGCCGCCGTTCGCCCGCAACGTCCGCTTCTACCCGACCGCCGCGGCAGCGCAGCGGGCCGGCTTCCGGGCCTGCAAGCGCTGTCGACCTGACGCATCACCGGGGTCACCGGAGTGGAACATCCGCACCGACGTCGTCGCCCGCGCCATGCGCCTGATCGCCGACGGCACCGTCGATCGCGAGGGCGTCACCGGACTGGCTGCCCGGCTCGGCTACACCACTCGACAACTCGAGCGCCTGCTCCAGGCCGAGGTCGGCGCGAACCCGTTGGCGCTCGCCCGCGCCCAACGGAGCCAGACCGCGCGGGTACTCATCGAGACCACGAAACTGCCCTTCGGTGACGTCGCGTTCGCCGCTGGCTTCTCCAGCATCCGCCAGTTCAACGACACCATTCGCGAAGTCTGCGCACTGACGCCGACCGAACTCCGGCAACGGGCCCAAGCGCGCTTCGAACCCAACGAAACCCCCGGCACGGGAACACTTTCCGTCCGGCTACCGGTGCGGACACCCTTCGCCTACGAGGGAGTGTTCGGCCACCTGGCGGCCGGTGCGGTGCCCGGCGTCGAAGAGGTGCACGACGGCGCGTTCCGGCGCACCCTCCGGCTCCCCAACGGCACCGGCATCGTCGGGTTGTCGCCGCGCGTGGACCACGTGCAGTGCACGCTGATCCTCGACGACTTCCGGGATCTGGCCACCGCCATCGCCCGCTGCCGACGACTCCTGGACCTCGACGCCGATCCTGAGGCCGTCATCGACGTCCTCAATACCGACCAGCACCTGGCGCCCATCGTCGCCAAGGCGCCCGGGCAGCGCATCCCCCGCACGGTCGACGAGAACGAGTTGGCATTACGGGTGGTGATCGGTCAGCAGGTGTCCATGAAGGCCGCGGCGACGCACACGCACCGGCTGGCACTGGCGTACGGCACGACGATCAACGACCCGGTGGGCACCCTGACGCATGTCTTCCCGTCCGTCACGCAACTGGCCGAGATCGATCCGAGCCACCTGGCCTTCCCCGAATCCCGCCGGCGCACGCTTGTGGCGCTGATCGATGCACTCGCGGCTGGCACCCTCGAGCTCGACGCCGGATCGGACTGGTTGCAGGCGAGAACTCAGTTGGCCGAACTACCCGGCATCGGACCATGGACCGCCGAGGTGATCGCAATGCGGGGACTCGGCGATCCGGATGCGTTTCCGGCCAGCGACCTCGGCATTCAGGCCGCGGCCAAACAAGCTGGGCTGCCCGACAATTCACGCCGGCTGATCGAGCACAGTGCGCACTGGCGCCCATGGCGTGCCTACGCCACCCAATACCTGTGGACCTCCCTGGATCACGCGGTCAACCAGTGGCCGCCCCTGACCACCAACCCACCGCAATCACCACAACAGGAGCAGGCATGACCGCCACGTTGCAGACCAGGACGATGCAGAGCCCGGTCGGAACCATCACGATCGCCGGTCGCGACGGACGCATCCGGCACCTGCGGATGGACGATCAGACATACGAGCCCAGCCATGAGGGCTGGGAGCCCGATGAGTCGGCATTTCCAGAAGCCGTCGAGCAACTCACCGCGTACTTCGCCGGCGAACTCCAGGAGTTTGATCTGGAACTCGACCTCGTCGGCACGGAATTCCAGCGACGGGTCTGGGGGGCATTGTTGACCATCCCGTACGGCGAAACGCGTTCATATGGCGAAATCGCTTTACAGGTCGGATCACCGGGTGCTTCACGAGCCGTCGGATTGGCGAATGGACACAATCCCGTCGGCATCATCGTCCCCTGCCATCGCGTTATCGGGGCAAATGGCAGCCTGACCGGATATGGCGGCGGACTGGACCGTAAGAGGCTGCTGCTCGATCTGGAAAAGAGCCGATCAGGAGCAGAAGAGCCGACGCTGTTCGACTGACCGAATGGCATTTCGGCGCCGCATATTGCCGCGGCGCCGAAATGCAAAAACGTCCTGAACGCAAAAATGCCTCAGCCCCCCGATTTTCATCGGGGGGCTGAGGTAATTTGTGTTCGGCGGTGTCCTACTTTTCCGCCCGTGCAGGGCAGTATCATCGGCGCTGGCAGGCTTAGCTTCCGGGTTCGGGATGGGACCGGGCGTTTCCCTGCCGCTGTTGCCGCCGTAACTCTATTCATTTTACGCCTCCACCAGCGTTAACCCTGTGGGTTGTTTGGTGGTGGGGTGTGGTCTGTTTGATTCTTCGGTGTGGTGTGGTTGCGAGGCACGTTGGTGTGCAATGTTCTTGTTTACACACGTTGGTTTTTTGGGTGTGTGTAAGTTTTCGGCCGGTTAGTGCCAGTTCCCTAAACTTATTGCTAAGTGTGCAGGTCTGGTCTATCGATCCCGTGGTCTGCGGGGGGCCTTATCCCTCTAAAAGGGTGAGAAACCTGGTCTTGGAAGAGGTTTCCCGCTTAGATGCTTTCAGCGGTTATCCTGTCCGAACGTAGCTATCCAGCGGTGCCCCTGGTGGGACAACTGGTAGACCAGAGGTTCGTCCGTCCCGGTCCTCTCGTACTAGGGACAGGTTTCCTCAAGTTTCTGACGCGCGCGGCGGATAGAGACCGAACTGTCTCACGACGTTCTAAACCCAGCTCGCGTGCCGCTTTAATGGGCGAACAGCCCAACCCTTGGGACCTGCTCCAGCCCCAGGATGCGACGAGCCGACATCGAGGTGCCAAACCATCCCGTCGATATGGACTCTTGGGGAAGATCAGCCTGTTATCCCCGGGGTACCTTTTATCCGTTGAGCGACACCCCTTCCACTCGGGGGTGCCGGATCACTAGTCCCGACTTTCGTCCCTGCTCGACATGTACGTCTCGCAGTCAAGCTCCCTTGTGCACTTACACTCAACACCTGATTGCCGTCCAGGTTGAGGGAACCTTTGGGCGCCTCCGTTACATTTTAGGAGGCAACCGCCCCAGTTAAACTACCCACCAGGCACTGTCCCTGGACCGGATAGACGGTCCGAGGTTAGAAGCCCAATACGATCAGAGTGGTATTTCAACAACGACTCCACACACACTGGCGTGTGCGCTTCACAGTCTCCCACCTATCCTACACAAACCGTACCGAACTCCAATACCAAGTTGTAGTGAAGGTCCCGGGGTCTTTTCGTCCTGCCGCGCGTAACGAGCATCTTTACTCGTAGTGCAATTTCGCCGAGTCTATGGTTGAGACAGTTGAGAAGTCGTTACGCCATTCGTGCAGGTCGGAACTTACCCGACAAGGAATTTCGCTACCTTAGGATGGTTATAGTTACCACCGCCGTTTACTGGGGCTTAAATTCTCCGCTTCACCCCCGAAGGAGTTAACAGGTCCTCTTAACCTTCCAGCACCGGGCAGGCGTCAGTCCGTATACATCGTCTTGCGACTTCGCACGGACCTGTGTTTTTAGTAAACAGTCGCTTCTCACTGGTTTGTGCCACCCCCTCCCGCTGCCGGCAGCAAGTGCCTTGACGGTATGGAGGTCCCCCTTCTCCCGAAGTTACGGGGGCATTTTGCCGAGTTCCTTAACCATAGTTAACTCGTACGCCTTAGTATTCTCTACCTGACCACCTGTGTTGGTTTGGGGTACGGGCCATGTGTGCACTCGCTAGAGGCTTTTCTTGGCAGCATAGGATCACCGAATTCGCCTCACTCGGCTATGCATCACCTCTCAGACATGTGAACGACGGATTTGCCTATCGTTCGTCCTACAGGCTTACCCCGGTATTACCACTGACCGGTACGGCTACCTTCCTGCGTCACCCCATCGCTTGACTACTACCCACCAGGGTCCCACGCAGCCGGCAACACGTGATCCCCGAAAGGATCATCACGTGCCATTTGGATGGTTAGCACAATGGATTCATCACGGACGCACACACACGGGTACGGGAATATCAACCCGTTGTCCATCGACTACGCCTGTCGGCCTCGCCTTAGGTCCCGACTCACCCTGGGCGGACTGGCCTGCCCCAGGAACCCTTGGTCTTTCGGCGGGCAAGGTTCTCACTTGCCTATTCGCTACTCATGCCTGCATTCTCACTCCCACACCCTCCACAACTCGATCACTCGGCTGCTTCACCGGATGCAGGACGCTCCCCTACCCATCCTTGCGGATGCCGCGACTTCGGCGGTGTGCTTGAGCCCCGCTACATTATCGGCGCACAATCACTTGACCAGTGAGCTATTACGCACTCTTTCAAGGGTGGCTGCTTCTAAGCCAACCTCCTGGTTGTCTTCGCGACTGCACATCCTTTTCCACTTAGCACACGCTTAGGGGCCTTAGTCGGCGATCTGGGCTGTTTCCCTCTCGACGCACGGAGCTTATCCCCCGCCGTCTCACTGCCACGCTTTTGTCTTACCGGCATTCGGAGTTTGGCTGACGTCAGTAACCTGGTGAGGCCCATCGGCCATCCAGTAGCTCTACCTCCGGCAAGAAACACGCAACGCTGCACCTAAATGCATTTCGGGGAGAACCAGCTATCACGGAGTTTGATTGGCCTTTCACCCCTACCCACAGCTCATCCCCTCAGTCTTCAACCTAAGTGGGTTCGGGCCTCCACGCGGTCTTACCCGCGCTTCACCCTGGCCATGGGTAGATCACTCCGCTTCGGGTCCAGAACATGCCACTACACCACTTGCGTGGATACGCCCTATTCAGACTCGCTTTCGCTACGGCTACCCCCCACGGGTTAACCTCGCGACATGTCCCTGACTCGCAGGCTCATTCTTCAAAAGGCACGCCATCACCCCACAATGAGGGCTCTGACGGATTGTAGGCACACGGTTTCAGGTACTATTTCACTCCCCTCCCGGGGTACTTTTCACCATTCCCTCACGGTACTAATCCGCTATCGGTCATCAGAAGGTATTTAGGCTTACCGAGTGGTCTCGGCAGATTCACAGCAGATTTCACGGGCCCGCTGCTACTCGGGAACACCATCAAGGCAGACATCGGGTTTTCACGTACGGGACTCTCACCCTCTACGGCAGGCCATCCCAAGCCACTTCCGTTAACCACGACATTTTCTTACTGCCCTCCAGCCAGGTAGAACTGGAAAGATAGGTCCCACAACCCCGCACACACAACCCCTACCCGGTATCACATGCATACGGTTTAGCCTCATCCGCTTTCGCTCGCCACTACTCACGGAATCACAATTGTTTTCTCTTCCTACGGGTACTGAGATGTTTCACTTCCCCGCGTTACCTCCCACACCCTATATATTCAGGTGCGGGTAACACGACATCACTCGTGCTGGGTTTCCCCATTCGGACATCCTCGGATCAACGCTCGGTTGGCAACTCCCCGAGGCTTATCGCAGCCTCCTACGTCCTTCATCGGCCTCTGATGCCAAGGCATCCACCATGCGCCCTTAAACACTTACGCACAAAAACCAATTGAAAACAAGAATCAAAATTGCACATCAACAACACACAGACGGAAAAACCAACGACCCGAAAGCCGCCGGCCACCATTTCTGCGCGCGTTAGATGCTCGCAACCACTATCCACGAATCAAACACCACACCCCACCACCAAAACCGGTGAGGCAACAACAACCCCCACCCCGCAACCGGGGCGTCTCCCACCCCCACATGAGGAGGGGAGCGAACGGGCCTGTTGTCTCAGGACCCAACAGTGTGTCTGGCAATTCTTTCGATCAACGTGTCATCCCAGCTGATCAGCGTTTGTTGTCATATGCACCCGCCGGGCAAGCCCACTACAGGCGCCGGCGACAATCCCAACCATGAACCCCGGCACTGTTGCCGGCATGGGGGAAACCCTGGATCAGGGCATGTAAATGGTGCTCCTTAGAAAGGAGGTGATCCAGCCGCACCTTCCGGTACGGCTACCTTGTTACGACTTCGTCCCAATCGCCGATCCCACCTTCGACGGCTCCCTCCACAAGGGTTAGGCCACCGGCTTCGGGTGTTACCGACTTTCATGACGTGACGGGCGGTGTGTACAAGGCCCGGGAACGTATTCACCGCAGCGTTGCTGATCTGCGATTACTAGCGACTCCGACTTCACGGGGTCGAGTTGCAGACCCCGATCCGAACTGAGACCGGCTTTGAAAGGATTCGCTCCACCTCACGGCATCGCAGCCCTTTGTACCGGCCATTGTAGCATGTGTGAAGCCCTGGACATAAGGGGCATGATGACTTGACGTCATCCCCACCTTCCTCCGAGTTGACCCCGGCAGTCTCCTACGAGTCCCCGGCATAACCCGCTGGCAACATAGGACAAGGGTTGCGCTCGTTGCGGGACTTAACCCAACATCTCACGACACGAGCTGACGACAGCCATGCACCACCTGCACACAGGCCACAAGGGAACCGACATCTCTGCCGGCGTCCTGTGCATGTCAAACCCAGGTAAGGTTCTTCGCGTTGCATCGAATTAATCCACATGCTCCGCCGCTTGTGCGGGCCCCCGTCAATTCCTTTGAGTTTTAGCCTTGCGGCCGTACTCCCCAGGCGGGGTACTTAATGCGTTAGCTACGGCACGGATCCCAAGGAAGGAACCCACACCTAGTACCCACCGTTTACGGCGTGGACTACCAGGGTATCTAATCCTGTTCGCTCCCCACGCTTTCGCTCCTCAGCGTCAGTTACTGCCCAGAGACCCGCCTTCGCCACCGGTGTTCCTCCTGATATCTGCGCATTCCACCGCTACACCAGGAATTCCAGTCTCCCCTGCAGTACTCTAGTCTGCCCGTATCGCCCGCACGCCCACAGTTAAGCTGTGAGTTTTCACGAACAACGCGACAAACCACCTACGAGCTCTTTACGCCCAGTAATTCCGGACAACGCTCGCACCCTACGTATTACCGCGGCTGCTGGCACGTAGTTGGCCGGTGCTTCTTCTCCAGGTACCGTCACTTGCGCTTCGTCCCTGGTGAAAGAGGTTTACAACCCGAAGGCCGTCATCCCTCACGCGGCGTCGCTGCATCAGGCTTGCGCCCATTGTGCAATATTCCCCACTGCTGCCTCCCGTAGGAGTCTGGGCCGTATCTCAGTCCCAGTGTGGCCGGTCACCCTCTCAGGCCGGCTACCCGTCGTCGCCTTGGTAGGCCATTACCCCACCAACAAGCTGATAGGCCGCGGGCCCATCCCACACCGCAAAAGCTTTCCACCACACACCATGAAGCGCGCGGTCCTATTCGGTATTAGACCCAGTTTCCCAGGCTTATCCCAAAGTGCAGGGCAGATCACCCACGTGTTACTCACCCGTTCGCCACTCGAGTACCCCGAAGGGCCTTTCCGTTCGACTTGCATGTGTTAAGCACGCCGCCAGCGTTCGTCCTGAGCCAGGATCAAACTCTCCAAACAAAAACCTCGGGACAAACCCGACAGAATCCAGTTCAGAACAATCTGACCTAAACAAAAGACACCAAAAACTGGCATCAAAAAAACAACCACACCCCACAAACGGGAAAACACGAGGTGCAGTCAAAAAAACAACAAACAAAAACCACCAAACACACTATTGAGTTCTCAAACAACACGCCTTTTTCGGGCAACCCCACCAACCTACTATCTCTTGGTCGGGCTGTCAAGCTCTTGCTCTGGGCTTTTTCGGCCCCGCTCGTTCTTGACGTTGAATAGATTAGCGGGCCGATCTTGATTTTACAAAACGCCTGCATATGGCCGGTTTTTGGGCGAAAACACGTCGCACAGGGGTCCGTCGGGACCGTCAGCGCGACACGCCAATCCCCGTCAACTGACCCGTTCGACCTCCGCGCCCAGACTCACGAGGTTCTCCACGAACAACGGGTATCCGCGATCGATGTGGAAAACGTCGTGAACCTCGGTGTCGCCATCGGCGACCAAGCCCGCCAACACCAAGCCGGCGCCGGCGCGAATATCCGATGCCCACACCGGGGCACTCGACAACTGCGGAATTCCGCGGACCACCGCGTGATGTCCGTCGGTCCGGGCGTCGGCGCCCAGGCGGATCATCTCCTCGACGAAGCGGAACCGTGCTTCGAACACGTTCTCGGTGATCATCGAGGTGCCCTCGGCGATGCATGCCAGGCCGATGGCCATCGGTTGCAGGTCGGTCGGGAATCCCGGATACGGCAGCGTCGCGACGTTGACGGCCTTCGGCCGTTCGTACTGCACGACGCGGAAACCGTTGTCGTGCTGGGTGACGGTCGCGCCGGCATCGTGAAGTTTGTGCAGCACCAGCTGCAGGTGTTGCGGGTCAACCCCCGTCACGGCGACATCACCGCGCGTCATCGCCGCGGCAATTCCCCAGGTCGCGGCCACAATCCGGTCACCGATCACCCGGTGCTCGGTCGGATGCAGCTTGTCCACGCCGGTGATGGTCAGCGTCGAGGTCCCGCCCCCACTGACCTTGGCACCCATCTGGTTCAACATGTCGCAGATGTCGACGATGTCCGGTTCCCGCGCGGCGTTGTGGATGACCGTCACACCCTCGGCGAGCACCGCAGCCATCAGGATGTTCTCGGTCGCACCCACCGACGGGAACTCGAGCTGGATCTCCGCACCACGCAGGTGGTCCGCCTCGGCGACCACGCAGCCGTGCTCGATGTTGCATCGCGCGCCGAGCTGCCGCAGACCGGATTGGTGCATGTCCAGGGGCCGCGAACCGATCGCGTCACCGCCGGGCAGCGCGACCTTCGCCTTCTTGCAGCGCCCCACCAATGGGCCGAGCACACACACCGAGGCGCGGAACTGCCGGACCGCGGCGAAGTCCGCGTCGTACTTCGGCTCGTCGGGCGACGTGATTCGGGCAACATCGCCTTCGAGCTCGACGGTCGCCCCGAGACCGCGGAGCACCTCCGCCATCAATGGCACATCCAGGATGTCCGGACAGTTGGTGATCGTGGTCGTGCCCTCGGCCAACAACGCCGCGGCCATCAGCTTGAGCACGCTGTTCTTCGCGCCCCCCACGGCAACTTCGCCGGACAACCGGCTACCCCCGGTCACCACGAAACGCTCGCTCACGCGGCTAAGTGTAAACAGCGGCGAGGGCCGGTGTCAGACAACGAACAGGTCACCGCGGGTACGGTTTCACCCATGGCCGTGCACCTGACCCGCATCTATACCCGGACCGGTGACGATGGGTCGACCGGGCTCAGCGATTTCAGCCGGGTGTCGAAGAACGACGCGCGCCTGGCCGCCTACGCGGACTGTGACGAAGCCAACGCCGCGATCGGCGTCGCGGTCGCCGCGGGCGCCCCGGACGAACGAATCCGCTTGGTACTCCTGCAGATTCAGAACGATCTGTTCGACGCCGGAGCAGATCTGTCGACCCCGGTGGTCGAGAATCCCGAATACCCGCCGCTGCGGATCACCCAGCCGTACATCGACCGGCTGGAAGGCTGGTGTGACGAATTCAACGAGCCGCTGTCGAAGCTCACGTCGTTCATCCTGCCCGGTGGCACTCCCCTGTCGGCATACCTGCACGTGGCCCGAACCGTGGTCCGGCGCGCGGAGCGGGCGGCCTGGCAGGCGATCGCGGAACACGGCGATTCGGTCAGCGTCCTGCCGGCGAAATATCTGAATCGGCTGTCGGACCTGCTGTTCATCCTGTCGCGGGTCGCGAACCCGGATGGCGATGTGCTGTGGCAGCCCGGCGGTGGGACGCCGCAATCCGACAACACCGGAACTCAATAGGGGAATTCAGACCGCGCGGCGGCGGGACCGCGGCGACGGCCGGGCCTCCAGCCACGACGTGAAAGCCGTCAAAGCCCCACGGTCCAAAGCGATTTCGTAACCGTTGCGCCGTTCGGGACTGTTGTCGCGCAGCTCGAGAATGACCGTTTCGATGGTCATGATGTCGAATTCGTCGCCCCGTGGGGCGCGGCGCCCAACAACTTCCAGGCCACGACGGGACAGCGTCCGGTCGGGCCACCAGCGCAGGCTCGACAAACGATAAAAGCCGGCCTCACCACCGCGGTAGCGCATGACTCCATGCCGCCACCCGTGGCCGCCGGCAGCTGGGTAGTCGCGCAGGATGGCGGCAGTACCGCCAACCTGACGCAACTTCCACAGCCGATAACTCAGTGCGGCAACGGCCAGCACCAACACGCCGACGAGCGCGACCATCATCAACATGGACGCGCTCATCGGAGTATCAGTCGAGCTGGCCTACGGCGCGCAGACGCGCCCGGCCCCACGCAGCGGTCGCCTCGTCGTCGGATGCGGCATCGGCCTTGGCCGCATGCGCATCGATCTCCGACTCCAGCGCCGCATCTTCAACCAGAATCCGCACGGTGTCCTCGGTTACCGAGAGGAACCCACCCGACACGGCGATCCGCAGATCATCCTCGCCCTCACGCTCGACCCGGACCATCGCGTCCTCGACCAGCTGGCCGACCAACGGGATGTGCCGGGGCAGGATGCCGATCTCGCCGGCGGTGGTGCGAGTGAAGACGAATGTGGCCTTGCCTGTCCACAGCGCGCGCTCGACGGCGACGATCTCGACGTCCATTTCGGCCATGTCACACCACCTTTCGTGCTCGAGTAGCTACAGCGATCACAGCTTGGCGCCGAGGCTTTCGGCCTTCTTCGCCAGGTCGTCGAGACCACCGATGAGGAAGAACGCCTGCTCCGGCAGGTGGTCGAAGTCGCCCTTGGCGAGACGGTCGAACGCCTCGATGGTCTCCTTCAGCGGCACCGTCGAACCCGGCTGGCCGGTGAACTGCTCGGCGGCCATCATGTTCTGGCTCAGGAAGCGCTCGATCTTACGGGCGCGGTACACCAGCACCTTGTCCTCTTCCGACAGTTCGTCGATACCGAGGATGGCGATGATGTCCTGAAGGTCCTTGTAACGCTGCAGGATTCGGATGACTTCCTGAGCGACCCGGTAGTGCTCGTCGCCGACGATGCTGGGGTGCAGGATCGTCGAGGACGACGCCAGCGGGTCCACGGCCGGGAAGATGCCCTTGGAGAACACCGCACGAGAAAGCTCGGTGGTGGCATCCAGGTGGGCGAACGTGGTGGCCGGGGCCGGGTCGGTGTAGTCGTCGGCGGGCACGTACACGGCCTGCATCGAGGTGATCGAACGACCACGGGTCGAGGTGATGCGCTCCTGGAGCTCACCCATCTCGTCGGCCAGCGTCGGCTGGTAACCCACGGCCGAAGGCATACGACCCAGCAGGGTCGAGACCTCGGAACCGGCCTGGGTGAACCGGAAGATGTTGTCGATGAAGAGCAGCACGTCCTGGTTCTGCTCGTCGCGGAAGTACTCGGCCATGGTCAGTGCCGACAGGGCGACGCGCATACGGGTGCCTGGCGGCTCGTCCATCTGGCCGAACACCAGCGCGGTGTCCTTGAGCACGTTGGCGTCCGCGAGCTCGACCCACAGGTCGTTGCCCTCACGGGTGCGCTCGCCGACACCGGCGAACACCGAGGTACCACCGAAGTTGCGGGCAATACGGTTGATCATCTCCTGGATCAGAACCGTCTTACCGACACCGGCACCACCGAACAGGGCGATCTTGCCACCGCGCACATACGGGGTCAGCAGGTCGACGACCTTCAGACCGGTCTCCAGCATCTCGGTGCGGGGCTCCAGGTCGGCGAAGGCCGGCGGCTTGCGGTGGATGGACCAGTGCTCGAACTCCTTGCCGTAACCCGGCTCGTCGAGGCAGTCACCCAGGGCGTTGAACACGTGGCCCTTGACGCCGTCGCCGACGGGCACCGAAATGGAGGCGCCGGTGTCGCGGACGTCGGTGCCACGCACCAGGCCGTCGGTCGGCTGCATCGAGATGCAGCGCACCAGGTTGTCACCGAGGTGCTGGGCAACCTCGAGGGTCAGGGTCTTGGCCAGCGCACCGAAGGTGATGTCGGCGTGCAGAGCGTTGAACAGCTCGGGCACAGAGCCACGCGGGAATTCGATGTCCACCACCGGGCCGGTGATGCGAACCACGCGACCAGTGGTCTTGGTCTCTACGGCAGAAGTCATATCTCTCTTCGCTTCCTACGGGGCCTATTTCGCGTCGGCCAGCGCGTTGGCGCCACCGACGATTTCGCTGATTTCCTGGGTGATCTGGGCCTGGCGCTCGCGGTTCGCGGCGAGGGTCAGGGCCTTGATCAGGTCGTCGGCGTTGTCCGTTGCCGACTTCATGGCGCGTCGACGCGAAGCCGACTCCGAGGCCGCGGCCTCAAGCAGTGCCGCGTAGACACGGGTCGCGATGTAGCGCGGGAGCAACGCGTCGAACAGCACGTCCGCACTCGGCTCGAACGAGTACAGGGTGTGGACCTCGGTCGGCTCCCCCGTGTACTCGACGGCCAGCGGTGCGATCCGCACGGCCTCGGCGGTCTGCGACAGCATCGACTTGAACTCGGTCGACACGATGTGCAGTTCGTCGACGCCCAAGACGCCGTCGGCACCCGGTTCGTCACCCTCATCGTCCGCACCCGACATGAACGCCGTCACCAGGGTGTCGGCGATCTCCTTGGCATTGGCGTACTCCGGACGCTCCGAGAAGCCGGTCCACGACTCGGCGACGGCGCGCTGACGGAAGCTGTAGTACCCCAAGGCCTTTCGGCCGACGACGTACAGCACCGGTTCCTTGCCCTCGTTGCGCAGCAACGTGAACAGTTCCTCGGCCCGACGCAGCACGTTGGCGTTGTAACCGCCGCACAGGCCGCGGTCGGACGACACCACCAGGACGCCGGCACGGCGCGGGTTCTCCCGCTCCACGAGCAGCGGGTGGTCCAGCGCGCTGGCCCCCGCAAGCTCGGTGAGCATGTTGGTGATCTCGGTGGCGTAGGGCCGGGCTGCATCAACCCGGGCCTGCGCCTTGGCGATCCGCGACGTGGCGATCAGCTCCTGCGCCTTCGTGATCTTCTTGATCGACGAGGCGGATTTGATACGTCCGCGTAGCTCGCGCAGTGTGGCTGCCATTGGTTACCTAGGCCTTCTTCGGTGCCGGCTTGTTGACCTTGACCGACTCCTGGCCGAGCTCAGCAGGATCCAGGGCCTCGGCCTCGGCTTCCTTGACAACGACCGAGCTGCCGTCGGAGGCGGCGAAGCCCTTCTTGAACTCGTTGATGACCGAGACCAGCTTCTCCTCGTTCTCCTCGGAGAGCTTCTTGGTCTCCTTGATCCCGGTGAGGATGTCGGCGTGGCTGGCCTTCACGTGCTCCAGCAGTTCGGACGAGAAGCGCGAAACGTCTTCGGCCGGAACCGAATCCAGGTGGCCCTGGGTACCGAGGAAGATCTCGATAACCTGGTCTTCGACGGCCAGCGGGCTGTACTGCGGCTGCTTCAGCAGCTCGACCAGGCGCACACCGCGGTCCAGCTGAGCCTTCGAAGCGGCGTCCAGGTCCGAGGCGAAGGCCGCGAAGGCCTCCAGCTCGCGGTACTGCGACAGGTCCAGACGCAGCGAACCCGCAACTTCCTTCATCGCCTTGATCTGGGCGGCACCACCGACGCGGGACACCGACACACCCACGTTCACGGCCGGGCGGACACCCTGGTTGAACAGGTCGGACTCCAGGAAGCACTGACCGTCGGTGATCGAGATGACGTTGGTCGGGATGAACGCCGAGATGTCGTTGGCCTTGGTCTCGATGACCGGCAGACCCGTCATCGAACCGCCACCGAGCTCGTCGGACAGCTTCGCGCAACGCTCCAGCAGACGCGAGTGCAGGTAGAAGACGTCACCCGGGAACGCCTCGCGGCCCGGCGGGCGACGCAGCAGCAGCGAGATGGCGCGGTAGGCGTCGGCCTGCTTGGACAGGTCGTCGAACACGATCAGGACGTGCTTGCCGTTGTACATCCAGTGCTGACCGATCGCCGAGCCGGTGTACGGGGCCAGCCACTTGAAGCCGGCGGGGTCGGAGGCGGGAGCCGCGACGATGGTCGTGTACTCCATGGCGCCACCCTCTTCCAGCGCGCGCTTCACGCTGGCGATGGTGGTGCCCTTCTGGCCGATCGCGACGTAGACGCAGCGCACCTGCTGCTTCGGGTCGCCGGTCTCCCAGGCCTCGCGCTGGTTCAGGATGGTGTCGACGCAGACGGCGGTCTTGCCGGTCTTGCGGTCACCGATGATCAGCTGACGCTGGCCGCGGCCGATCGGGGTCATGGCGTCGATGGCCTTGATACCGGTCTGCAGCGGCTCGCTGACGCTCTGGCGCTGAACGACGGTCGGGGCCTGCAGCTCGAGGGCACGACGGGTCTCGGCCTTGATCTCGCCCTGGCCGTCGATCGGCTCACCCAGCGGGTTGATGACGCGGCCGAGGAACTCGTCGCCGACCGGCACCGAGAGCACCTCGCCGGTGCGCTTGACCTGCTGGCCCTCTTCGATCTTCTCGAACTCACCCAAGATGACCGCACCGACGCTGTGCTCGTCGAGGTTCAGGGCCACGCCCAGAACACCGCCGGGGAACTCGAGGAGCTCCTGGGTCATGACCGAGGGCAGACCCTCGACGTGTGCGATGCCGTCACCGGCGTCGACGACAGTGCCGATCTCTTCACGATCGGTCGAGGCCGAGAACGTCGTTACGTAGTTCTCGATGGCACCTTCGATATCAGCAGCCGAGATTGTCAACTCTGCCATGGTTTTTGGTCTTCCTAGTCTTGGGTGTTTCGGAGTTAGTCGGGCAGCCGGTTGGAGGCGGCGGCCAGTCGTGACGAGATGGAGCCGTCGATCACCTCGTCGCCGACGGTGATGGTCAGACCACCGAGGAGGCTCGGGTCGACATGCAGCTGGACGGACACCGGGTGACCGTAGATGCGGGTCAGGACCGACGTCAGTCGGGTGCGCTGGGCATCCGACAGGGCCGCGGCCGCTTCGACGTGGGCAACCACCTCGCCGCGGCGGGCGACTGCCAGCTCGGCCAGATCAAGGACGGCCTGGTCAGCACGCTCACCGCGCAGCAGGCTCACGGTCTGCGTCAGCAGCGCCTTGACGGTGCTGTTGACCGAGCCGTTGGCACCGGTGAGGACCTTGTCCAGCAAGGCAACTCGGCCGTCGACCGGGGTGCCGTAGTCACCGAGCAGCGTCGAGAGGCGCGGCTGCGCGTCCAGCACACGGCTGAACCGGAACAGCTGATCCTCGACCTCGGCGACGTCACCGCTGACCTCGGCCCGCTTGATCAGTGCCAGGCGAGCGACGTGCTCGACGGCGTCGACCAGGTCGGACTGCTCCGACCACCGCGAAGACACCGCGGAACGCAGCAGCTCCAGTGCGTTGGCGCCGATCTTGCCGGACAGCACCGCGTCCAGCAGAGCGACCTTGGGGGCCGGGTTGTCGGCGGGCTCGGCCAGGTGCCGGCCGAGGTTGACCTCGGTCAGCAGCAGGCGGGCGACGGCGGCCAGATCATCGGCGAGCGCGGTCAGCGCGGCCGCATCCAGGCCGTTGGCGGTCGCGTCGAACTTCTCGACCAGCGCGGTCAGTGATTCCCGGCTCGCGGCCCGCAGCTTCACCTCGGCGTGGGTACCGACCTCGGCCGAGGACGGGGCCATCTGCTCGAGATCGTCGAGGAAGCGGTCGACGGTGCCGGCCTGCGCGCCGGGCTCGGCGACGTAGCGCCGCACCAGCTCGTCGGCCTTGGCGACGGATTCCGCGCCCAGCTCCTGACGGAGCTCGCGGATGACGCCCTGGCGCATCAGCTCGACGTGCTGGCCGCCCTGTGCCTTGATCCGCTCGGCGTCGATGGCGGCCTGCTCGGTGAGCTGCTCCACGATGCGCTGCGAATCGTGCCGGGCCTCGTCGGTCACCTTGGCCGACTCGGCCTTCGCGTCGGCAAGAGCCTTGGCGTGCATCTTGTCGGCGTCGGCGAGTTTCTGTGCGGCTTCGGCACTTTCGGCCAGCGCGACGCGAACGGCCTCCTGCTGCTTGGCCATCATGCCCTTCACCGGAGGTACCACGTACTTCCAGATGATGGCCACGATGACGGCAAAGCCGATCAGCTGCCCGATGAAGATTTCCATCTACTGGCTCCCGCCTGATTTCACGTCAGCCGCCAACTCGACGCCGAGAATGCGGCTCGCCAGCGTCTGGGACAGGTTGTCGACCGACGACTGCAGTTCGGTCTGTGTGGACTGCCGCTGTGCGGACAGTGCCTGGTCGGCACCCTTGAGGGTTTCGGCCACCTCACCACTCGCCGCTGCACGCGCCTGGTCGACGACCTTGCGGCCCTCGTTGCGGGCCTCGTCACGGATGGCCGAAGCCTCCGTGCGAGCGCTCGCCATCGCCGCGTTGTAGTCCGCCTCTGCGGCGGCCACCTGCTCAGCCGACTTCCGGTTGTCAGCAGCGGTCTTGGCCAGCATTTCCTCGCGTTCGACCAAGACCTTGCTGATCGGTGGCACAACCCACTTGCCGATCACGCCGAGCACGATCAGGAAGATGATCAGCACGACGAAGAAGGTCGCGTTGGGGATCAGGAAGTTCTGACCCCCGCCGCCTTCCGCTGCTGCCTGGCCCGAGGCCAGGATGGTTGCGCTCAATTCACCCATGTCGACGGATTACGACAGGCCCGGGGTGGCGAACACGAAGAGCGCCATGAAGGCCAGGTTGATGAAGTACGCGGCTTCCACCAGACCGACGGTGATGAAGAACGGGGTGAACAGGCGGCCCTGGGCCTCCGGCTGACGGGCGATGCCCGAGATCAGCGCGTTACCGGCGATACCGTCACCGATACCGGCACCGATGGCGCCACCGGCCATGATCAAGCCACCGCCGATGAGGGCGCCCTGGATGATAGTGGCGTTCGTTGCTGCGTCGGCCATTCTCTTTTTCCTCCTTGGTAACTGGTAGCTGCGCTACCAGGGTCTTATTTGTGGTTCCTACAGGTCTTGCGGGTACTCAGTGGTGCTCGTCGAGTTCCATCGACTGGCTGAAGTACAGGATCGTCAGCAGCGCGAAGATGAACGCCTGGATGAGCCCGACGAACAGGTCGAAGGTCTTCCAGATGGCGTTCGGCGCCCACTGCACGTACCACGGGAACATCGCGATCAGCGCGACCAGGATGCCGCCGGCGAACATGTTGCCGAAGAGTCGGAGAGACAGCGAGACCGGCTTGGCGATCTCCTCGACGATGTTGATCGGCGCCAGGACCGCGACGTGGCCCTTCAGCAGCTTCTTGAAGTGGCCGAAGACGCCCCGGCGCCAGATGCCCGCAGCGTGGTAGCAGAGGAACACGAACAGCGCGAGCGCCAACACGTAGTTGATGTCCGAGGCCGGCGGGGCCAGCAGTTCCTTCGCGCCACCGTCTTCCCCACCGAACTGCACCGGCAGGACCGACAGCCAGTTGGAGATCAGGATGAAGGTGAAGATCGTGACGGCCAGCGGGAGCACGAACGGCGCGATCTTCATGCCGATCGCGGTCTCGATCTGCTGGCGCATCTGGATGGTGATGGCCTCGAAGAACAGCTGCACACCGCCCGGCACACCGGTGGAGGTCACCTTGGCCTTCACGAAGAACGCCAGCGCGATGACGATGACCGCGGCCACGCTGGTGGCGATGATCGTGTCGACGTTGAAGGTGTAGCCCCACAGCTCGTGCTGCTCGTGGTGGCCGACCTCGATGGCGGCCTCGGCGGTGAATTGTTGAATCACTTGGGTCGTCAGTCCTTTGCTTCTGATCCGTCGTGTGCTTCTGGTTGGTCGCCGCCGCCACCGTTACGTTGGCCGGCGCGGACCTTCTTCATCACCGGCAATGCGGTGCTCATGACAAGAATCGCCTGGAACAATGCCACCCCGAACAGCACGCCGATACCGGTTGGCTTGAAGAACCACGTGATCAGCAGGGCGATCACCGAGATGGCGACCAACCGCATGGCGGAGTTGGCGGCCATCTGCATCTTCAGGGGGTGGTCCTTGGCGGTGACCTTGGCAACCGCGCGACGGACCATCATGGCGTTGGCCAGACCGAGCGCCATCCCCAGACCGAAGAAGGCGCCGAACTTCAGATTGCCGCTCACTGCGTAGCCGCCACCGAGTGCGATGGCTGTCACGAGGAGCGAGATAGCAAACAAACGCACGGGCTGAAAAGCCACTGCCGGCAACACCAAAGGCGCGTCCTGCGCTGGTGTCGTCATGGTGTTCACCTCAATCCCGCGGTCACGAGTGCCGTCCCCATATACCTGGCAATCCTGTGTGCGTGCCCACAGAGCGTATCGAAGGTCACATCGAGCGCGTCGGGCACACTGGAATCACCCAAGGGGAAGCTCCCTTTGTCGGTCGTCATTCGGCGCCGATCGGCTTGTGTGAACCGATGGGCCGGGCCGGCAACCCGCGAGGTTTTTCGGGTTCTGCCAGAACCGTACCACATGGTGAGCACCCGAAAACGGGCACCTACTACTTTTTGTCGTACTCGCCTTCTGGCAGGTCATCGCGCCGCCGCAGGAGCGGAATCAGGGTGAAGATGGCGGCTAGCAGGATGGCCCCGAGCATCACCGCACCGGTGTACCGGGGGTCGAAGAAAATGGTGCTGGCAGCCCCCAGCGCCACGATGCCCACCCATAGATAGATCAACAGCACGACGCGTCGGTGCGAATGACCGATCTGCAGCAGCCGGTGGTGCAGATGCATCTTGTCGGGACTGAACGGGCTGAGCCCGGCACGGGTGCGGCGCACGATGGCCAGCAGCATGTCGAGGGCCGGTACGAACATCACCGCAACGACCAACAGAAATGGCGACAGCAAAGCAAACACGTCGCGCGCGCCGTAGGCGTTCTGGGAGATCGGGCCCGCCGCCGTGGTCGACGCCGCCGCCAGCATCAGACCGATGAGCATGGACCCGGAGTCCCCCATGAAGATGCGGGCCGGGTGGAAGTTGTGCGGCAGGAAGCCCAGGCACGCGCCCGCCAGCACCACCGAGATGACGGCGGGCGGGTAGAACAGCACGTCACCGCCGTGGTCGCGCAGCAGCCCGACCGAGAAGATGCAGATGGCCGACGCGGTGATGAGCCCCAGCCCGGCGGCCAGACCGTCGAGGCCGTCGACGAAGTTCATCGCGTTGACGATCGACACCGTCAGCGCCAGGGTCAGCAGGATCGACGACGCCTGGTCCAGCACGATGGTGCCGACACCGCCGATCGGGATGTACAGCACACTCCACGCGACGCCCATGGTGACCAGGACGCTGGCTGCGGTGATCTGGCCGGCGAACTTCGTCAGGGCGTCCAGGCCCCAGCGGTCGTCGATCAGGCCGATCAGCATGATCAGGCCGCCCGCCACCACCACCGCGGGCATACCGGACGAATAGACGAAACCTCGGGTCAGTGCGGGCAATTGGGACGCCAGCAGGACGGCGGCCGCCACCCCGATGTACATGGCCAGCCCGCCCATCCGCGGGACCGGCTGGACGTGGACGTCGCGTTCGCGCGGATAGGCCACGGCGCCGAACCGGAACGCCAGCGCCCGCACCCAGCCCGTGGCGAAGTAGGTGATGATCGCCGCGGTCAGACCGACCAGCACGAGCTCCCGGAGGGGAACCCCGGTGCCCCGGTCGATCTGCGCGAGCAGCCGGCCTGCGTCGGCAACTACGGTCACGACACCTCGCCGGTCAGGGACTCCGCTTCGACTCCGAGCACTTCAGCGATCTGCACGAGCGAGATCGGGCCCTCCCGCAGCACCCGCGGCGTCGCGCCGGTCAGGTCGACGATCGTGGACGCGGCCTGCTTGGTCGCCGGTCCCGCGTCCAGGTAGACCTCGACCTTGTCGCCCAGCTGTGCCCGCGCCTCGTCGGCGTTGACCGCGGGCGGTTGGCCCGAGATGTTGGCGCTGGACACCGCCATGGGGCCGACCTCACGCAGCAGCTCGATGGCCACCGGGTGCAAGGGCATGCGCAGCATCACGCTGCCGTTGGTGTCACCGAGATCCCACGACAGCGACGGGGCCTGCCGCACGACCAGGCTCAACGCGCCGGGCCAGAACGCCTCGATCAGATCCCGGGCCGCCGGGGGCACGGCGTAGACGAGCCCGTCGATGGTGCGCCAGGAACCGACGAGCACCGGGACCGGCATGTTGCGGCCCCTCCCCTTCGCGGCCAGCAGCGCCGCGACGGCCTCGCTGTTGAAGGCGTCGGCACCCAGGCCGTAGACGGTGTCGGTGGGCAGCACGACCAGGCGGCCGCCCTTGAGCGCACTGATAGCCGAGGCGATCCCGGTGGCGCGCTTGGCCGCATCACCGCAGTCGAACGTCTCCATCCATCACTCCTCACGCAAGCGTTTCGTCGGTTGCCATGACCCGTTTTACCGTCGGGTCGCGGTGACGAACCGGGGCCGCCCGGTCAGGTCGCGCCGCGCGGTGATGTCACCGAACGTACCGTCGCGGTCCAAGGCGGCCACCACCTGATCGGCTGTGGTGTCGTCGTGTTCGATGCCCAACTTGCCGCCGGGACGCAGCAACCGGGCCGCCAGCGCGATGATCGGCACGATGACGGACATGCCGTCGGGCCCGCCGAACAGGGCGCCGGCCGGGTCGTGGTCGATGACTTCGGGGTCGAGGTCGGCGCCGTCCGGGATGTACGGCGGGTTGGACACCAGCAGGTCCACTGTGCCGGTCCTGTCTGACAGCAGGCTGGGAACGGTGACGTCGGCTTCCAGCACCTCGACGGCGCTGCCGTCGCAGTTGCGCCGGGCATAGGCCAACGCCTCCGGGGACTTCTCGACGGCCACAACTTGCGCCTGCGGCCAGGTGTGCGCCAGCGCCAGGGCCAGCGCTCCCGAGCCCGTGCACAGGTCCACGATCACCGGGCTCGGCGGCAACGGCTGGTTCATGGCCCACTCCAGCAGGGCCTCGGTCTCCGGCCGCGGGATGAACACCCCCGGACCGACGTGCACTTCCACCGGACCGAATGCCGCGGTTCCGATCAAGTGCTGCAAGGGAATTCGTTGTGCGCGACGCGCGATGAGGTCGCCGTAGCCGGCGAAGAACGTCGGGTCCGGCTCGACGAACAGCAGCCGGGCCCGATCGACTCCGGCGATGTGCGCCGCCAGGTACTCGGCGTCGACGCGGGCGGAATCGATGCCCGCCGCAGCCAACGTCGCGGTGGCCTCGTCGAGCGCCTGCCGGATGCTATTCACCCTCGGCGAGCCGGGCCTGCTTGTCGGCGGCCGCGAGGGCGTCGAGCAGCGCGTCCATGTCGCCGTCGAGCACCTGGTCGAGGTTGTGGGCCTTGAAGTTGATCCGGTGGTCGGCGATCCGGTTCTCCGGGAAGTTGTAGGTCCGGATGCGCTCGCTGCGGTCGACGGTGCGGATCTGGCTGGCGCGGTCCGCGGAGGCGTCGGACGCGGCCTGCTCTTCGGCCAGCGCCTGCAGACGCGCGGCGAGCACCACCATGGCGCGGGCCTTGTTCTGCAGCTGCGAGCGTTCGTTCTGGCAGGTGACGACGATGCCGGTGGGCAGGTGCGTGATGCGCACCGCCGAGTCGGTGGTGTTGACGCCCTGACCGCCCTTGCCGGACGAACGGTAGACATCGATCCGCAGGTCCGATTCGTCGATCTGCACCTGCTCGACGTCTTCGGGCTCCGGGTAGACGAGGACGCCGGCGGCCGAGGTGTGCACGCGGCCCTGCGATTCGGTGACGGGCACGCGCTGCACGCGGTGCACACCGCCCTCGAACTTCATGCGCGACCACACGCCGTCGGCCGAATCGCCCTTGCTGGCGATGGTGATGGTGGCGTCCTTGTAGCCGCCGAGGTCCGACCAGGTCTCGTCGAGCACGGTGACGGTCCAGCCATGGCGCTCGGCGTACCGGATGTACATGCGCGCGAGGTCGGCCGCGAACAGCGCCGATTCCTCGCCGCCTTCCCCGGACTTCACCTCGAGAACGACGTCGTCGGCGTCGTGCGGGTCGCGAGGGGCCAGCAGGTCGGTCAGCTTGGCGTCGAGCTCGGCGACGCGGGCTTCCAACTCGGGCACCTCCGCGGCGAACGCGGCATCCTCGGCGGCCAGCTCGCGGGCCGCCTCGAGGTCACCCCGGGCGGCCTCGAGCTTGCGGTAGGTCACGACGATCGGCGACACCTGCGCGAACCGGCGGCCGACCTTGCGGGCGGCGCCGGCGTCGGCGTGCAGGTTCGGGTCCCCCAGCTGCCGCTCGAGGTCGGCGTGCTCGGCCAGCAGTGCCTCGATGCGGGGCGCGGTATCGGTCTGTGCCACTTTCGGACTCCTGCGGTTGTTCTGGGGTGCCGGATGCTGGATACGAAAACGGCGCCCGGACCTGACGCGAATGCGACAGATCGGGCGCCGTTGACGAAGCTAGCTCTCGGACGCGGCCTTCGAGCCGGCGTTGCGCTTGCCGTACCGCTTCTCGAAGCGGGCCACGCGGCCGCCGGTGTCGAGAAGCTTCTGCTTGCCCGTGTAGAACGGGTGGCACTGCGAGCACACCTCGACCACGATGTGGCCGCTTTCCTTGGTGCTACGAGTCTGGAAGCTGTTGCCGCAACCGCAGACCACGGTGGTCTCGACGTATGCGGGGTGAATACCCGATTTCATTTCATGGTCCTCTGTGATCGATGGCGCCGGGTCGCCCGAGAATTCGGACGTGAACCGGAGCCGAGGGGGTTCGGCGGTCGATTATGCCAGGTCAGCCGCCAAGGTCCTAAACGCGTTCGGGCCGGCGACTATTCCTCGGCACCGCACTGCCCCAGCTCGGCGAGGCGACGCTCCAGAAATCGTCGCTCCGGTTCGGTCGTCGCCAATGCCAGCGCGCGCTCGAAGGCGGTCCGCGCCTCTCCGGTGCGGCCCAAGCGACGCAGCAATTCCGCCCGGGTCGACGGCAGATAGCGATAATCGCCCAGGTCAAGGGCATCGATGAGCTCCAGCGCCCGGGCGGGATCGCCGGCCTCAGCGACAGCCACCGCACGATTGAGCGCCACCACCGGCGATCCGGTGAGCGCTTCGAGCCGCTCGTACAGGACCACAACCTCGGGCCAGTCGATCTCCTCGTCGGCCTGCAGCGAGGCGATGGCGGCCTGCAGGACGTACGGCCCGGCAGCGAGCCGCAGGGCCAGCGCGCGGTCCAGCGCGGCACGCCCGGCGTCGACCTTGGCCTGGTCGTACCGCGTGCGGTCCTGCTCGGCTAGGGGCACCACCCGACCGTCGACCACACGGGCCGCGCGCCGCGAATCGTGCAGCAGCATCAGCGCCAGCAACCCGTAGGCCTCGGGCTCGTCGGCCAAGAGGTCGGCGAGGAGACGGCCGAGGCGGATCGCTTCGGCGGCGAGGTCATCGCGCTCGGTGAAGCCCTGGTTGAAGATCAGGTAGATCACCGCCAGCACCGTCGCCACGCGGTCGGGCAGCATCCGGTCGGCCGGCAGGGCGAACGGGATGTTCGTCGCCTTGATCTTGGCCTTGGCGCGGGACAGGCGACGCTTCATGGTGTCCTCTGAGACCAGGAACGCCCGCCCGATCTCGGCGGTGGTCAGCCCGCCGAGCGCCCGCAGCGTGAGCGCCACCTGGGCGTCGCGCGCCAGGGCCGGATGGCAGCACATGAAGATCAGCTGCAGCCGGTCGTCGCCGATGGTGCTGTCATCGAGATCGATGTCGTCCATGGTGATTGCCTGTTGATCGGCGTGGAGCAGCCGGGTTTTGGCGCGCAGCGTCTGCTCGCGGCGCAACCGGTCGATCGCCACGTTGCGGCCGGTCCGCACCAGCCAGGCCACCGGCGCGTCCGGCACACCGTCGCGGGCCCACCGCTCGGCGGCGCGGACGAATGCCTCCTGCGCGGCATCCTCGGCGAGCTCGAAATCGCCGAGGATGCCGATGAGCGCGGCCAGGACCCGGCCCCACTCGCGCTGGAAGATCGCGTCGATCAGTGGGCACCCTCAAATGGGGTCTCGAAGAGCGGCCGCACCTCGACGCCGCCACCGAGTCGCACGGCCGGGATCCGCTGGGCGAATTTGATGGCCTCGTCGAGATTCTCGGCGTCGATGACGAAATAGCCGGCGAACACCTCTTTGGTGTCGGCGAAGGGACCGTCGGTGATCAGGTCGGCCCGAACCGATGTCGCGGTTTCGACGGGCTGCAGGTGGCCGCCACCAACGCACTGCGGGTCCTGACGAAGCGCCGCGTACTCGGCCGTCAGGGCCGCGTGCTCTTCCTCGGTGATGTCGGTGTCGTGGCTGCCCGGCTTGATGTAGATCAGCGTTGCGTATTTCATCGTTGTCTCCCTTTGGGTTGATCGTCCAACAGCAGTGAGACGAACGGGGACCCAATGTGGGGACACGACCGCCGAAATCAGTTTTCGGCGAGTGGCGCGTACTCCGTGCCGTCCCGTTTCCACAGCACCCGGCCGGCCGGATCGGCGCCCAACGCAACCAGTTCCCGCTTGAGAATCTTGTTGGTCGCGGTGCTGGGCAGGTCGTCGGCGATCCAGACGTACCGCGGCCAGGACTTCGGGGACAGGTCCGGCTGCGCGGCCAGGAATTCCGCGAACGCCTTCGGGTCGAGGGCCTGGCCATCGCGCAGCACCATGGCGGCCATCACCTGGTCACCGACGAACTCGTCGGGCACCGGGTAGACCGCGACGCGGCTGATCACCGGATGCCGCAACAGGATTCGTTCGATGGGCGCCGCGGTGATGTTCTCTCCGTCCACGCGCATCCAGTCGGCGGTGCGGCCGGCAAGGTAGATCCAGCCGTCGGCGTCGCGGTAGGCCAGGTCCCCCGACCAGTACATGCCGTGCCGCAGCCGTTCGTCCGTCGCACCCTGGTCGTTGTGGTAGCCGCGGAACATGCCGCTGCCGTTGGTGTTCACCAACTCGCCGGTGGCCGCCTCGGCATTGATCAGCGCTCCGGTCTCGTCGAAGCGGGCCACATCGCACTCCTGGACGGTCTCCGGGTCGTAGACGGCGACGCCCGGGAAACCCTTGCCGACGCTGCCGGCCGGGGTCCCCTCGGAGCGGGTGATGATGATCGCGAGCTCGGTCGAACCGAAGCCGTCCCACACGCTGCAGCCGAAGCGGCGGCTGAACTCGTCGATGTCGCGGTCGGCGGCCTCGTTGCCGAACGCCACCCGCAGCGGATTGTCGTGGTCGTCGGGCTGCTCGGTGGTGGCCAGAATGTAGGCCAGCGGCTTGCCGACGTAGTTCATGTAGGTCGCGCCGTAGCGGCGGATATCCGGGAGGAAACCCGACGCGGAGAACTGCGCGGGTGCCATCGCCGCGCCGGAACCGAGTGCGACGCCCCAGCCGGCGTAGACGCCGTTGGAGTGGAACAGCGGCATCGCCAGATAACAGGTGTCCTTCTCGGTCAGCTCGTAGCGCTGCACGAGTGCCGCTGCGGAGAACAGCACGATGGAGTGCGCCACCTCGACGGCCTTGGGCTCACCGCTGGTGCCGGAGGTGAAGATCATCATGAAGGTGTCGTCGGGCCCGACTTCACGATGTGGGGTCAGATCCTGCTGTGGCCACTCGGTCGCGGTGACGTCGACGACGGTGACCCCGGGCAGGCTGAGGCCGGCGAGCAGGTCGCGGTGCTGGGCGTCGACGAGGACGATCTGGCATTCGACGCGGGCGATGTCGCGGGCGAGCGCCGCACCGCGACGGGTGTTGTTGATGCCGCACAGCACATAGCCGCCCAGGGCCGCGGCGGCGAGCGCGGTGAGCATGTCCGGGGTGTTGCCCAGCAGCGTGCCCACGTGCAGCGGCCGCAGCGGGTCGGCCTGGCCGATCAGGGCGGCGGCCTGCGCCCGGGCTCCGGCGACGTACTTTCGCCAGGTCCAGGTCGCCTCGCCGTACTTGACGGCGACGGTGTCCTGGTCGGCGCGTTCGCGAAGTAACTGCTGAAGGGTGTCCGCCATATGGGCTCCCGGGGCATGGGCGATCACGAGAACCACCCGAGTGAACAGATTCCTGGAAGTGTCTACCATGCTTGACGGGTGGCGCACTAGCGTCAGCGCCCTGGCAGAATCGTCGTTCGCCCGGTTGACATGTGAGGAGACATCCCGGTGGCAAGCCCAGAATCCCCGAAGAGCGTGCGTGATCGACTGATCGACGCCGCCGAAGAGTGCATGCGCGCCAAGGGAATTCGCGCCACGACGGTATCCGAGGTCGCCGAGGCCGCCGGCGTCTCCCGCGGTTGGCTGTACCGGCACTTCCCGGACAAGGTGACGCTGCTGGGCGCCGCGATCGTCCGGCTCAACAACGCCTACTGGAGCGACGCGCACGCCATGCTGGCCTCGATCGAAGGCCTGGACAACCAGATCGTCACCGGAATCCAGCACGGCCGCACCGCCTATGACGATCCCGGGGCCCTGCTGATGAAGCTGCGCGTCGAGGAGCCCGACGAGTTCGCCGCCTGCGCCGGCGCCGGCGTGCAGGGCCTGGTGCCCGACCTCGCCGATTTCTGGTCCCGCTACCTCGTCGCCGCGCGCGACAACGGCGAAATTCACCCCGATACCGACATCGACGACGCCGCCGAGTGGATCGCCCGCGTCATCCTGTCGCTGGCCACGATGCCCGGGCAGCGGCTGGACGCCAACAACGCCGACGAACTGCTCGCGCACGTGCGCCGCTACGTGATGCCGGGACTGAAGGCCCAGCCGTAAACCAGCCGGCGAACTGGTTGTCGGCGCGGACTTCGGCTTTCCCAAGCGCGAAACCAACCGGATGGCGGCTTTCGGCCAAGTTTCCTGCCACCCCGTTGGTTTCGTGTTCCACTCAAAATGTCGAAGCCCCCAAATCGGCTGATTTGGGGGCTTCGGCGTGGGCTGGGGCCTAGTCGGCGTCCATGTTGCCCGGGGCCGTCTTCGAGACCTGAACCAGGAACTCGTAGTTGGTCTTGGTCTTGCGCAGCTGGCTCATCAGCAGGTCGATGGCCTGGTGCGGGTCCAGACCCGACAGCACCCGACGCAGCTTGTGCACGATCGCGAACTCGTCCGGGCCGAGCAGCAGCTCGTCCTTGCGGGTACCGGATGGGTTGACGTCGACAGCCGGGAACACGCGGCGCTCGGCGATCTTGCGGTCCAGCTTGAGCTCGGCGTTACCCGTGCCCTTGAACTCCTCGAAGATGACGGTGTCACCGGTCGAGCCGGTCTCGACCATCGCGGTCGCGATGATGGTCAGCGAGCCGCCGTTCTCGATGTTGCGCGCAGCACCGAGGAAGCGCTTCGGCGGGTACAGCGCGGTGGAGTCGACACCACCGGACAGGATGCGGCCCGACGCCGGCGACGCGTTGTTGTACGCGCGGCCCAGGCGGGTGATCGAGTCCAGCAGCACGACGACGTCCTTGCCCTGCTCGACGAGGCGCTTGGCCCGCTCGATGGCCAGCTCGGCGGCCTGGGTGTGGTCTGACGGCGGCCGGTCGAAGGTCGAGGCGATGACCTCACCCTTCACCGAGCGCTGCATGTCGGTGACCTCTTCCGGACGCTCGTCGACGAGCACCACCATGAGGTGGCATTCCGGGTTGTTCTTGGTGATCGCGTTGGCGATGTCCTGCATGATCGTCGTCTTACCGGCCTTCGGCGGGGACACGATCAGCGCACGCTGGCCCTTACCGATCGGCATGATCAGGTCGATCACACGCGTGGTCAGCCGCTCCGGAGTGGTCTCCAGGCGCAGCCGCTGGTTCGGGTACAGCGGGGTCAGCTTGGTGAAGTCGGGCCGGTTGCGCGCGGCTTCGACCGGACCACCGTTGACGCTGTCCAGACGCACCAGCGGGTTGAACTTCTGGCGCGGGTTGTTGCCGCCACCGGTGTTCTCGCCCTCGCGCGGGACCCGCACGGCGCCGGTCACCGCGTCGCCGCGGCGCAGTCCGTTCTTGCGGACCATGTTCATCGAGACGTAGACGTCGTTCGGTCCGGCCAGGTAGCCCGAGGTGCGGACGAACGCGTAGTTGTCCAGCACGTCGAGGATGCCGGCGACCGGCTGCAGGACGTCGTCCTCACGCAGTTCGGTCTCGGCGTTGCCGCCCTGGTTGTCGCCGCGCTCGCCACGCCGGCGACGGTCGCGGTCCCGGAACCGACGGCCACGACGGCCCTGGCGGCTGTCGTCGTCGTCATTGTTGTTGGCGTTGTCGCCCTGGTCGCGGTTGCCACCCTGGTCGCGGTTGCCACCCTGGTCGCGGTTGCCACCCTGGTTGCGGTTGCCGCCGCCCTGGTTGTCGCCACCGCGGTCGCGGTTGCCACCCTGGTCGCGGTTGCCGCCCTGGTTACCTTCGGCCTTGTTGCCGCCCTGGTTGCTGTTGTCGGCGTTCCGCTCGCGGTTGCGCTCCTCGCGCGGGGCCTCGGCGTTGTCTGTGCTCTCGCCCTTGTCGGCCTTTTCGGCGGGCTTGTCACCGGCGTCGGCGGCGTCACCGTCGGCGGGCGCACCGGCCCGGCGCGACGCGCCACGGCGCTCGCGGCGCGGGGCCTGCTCGGCGGCGGGGGCGGCAGCGTCGCTTTCGGTGTTTGCGGCCGGGGCCTGGGCTTCCTTGGCCTCGGTAGGGGCGTCGGTGCCGTTCACGGCCTCGGCGGCCTTGGTCTCGTTCTTGGCTTCGGCCTTGGCGGCCTTGGCTTCGCTCTTGGCGCCGTTGGCCTCGCCACGGTGTTCCCGGATGGCGGCGATCAGTTCGCTCTTGCGCATGCCGGAGGTGCCCTTGACGCCGGCCTCGGCGGCGAGCGCGCGCAGGTCGGGGAGCAGAAGACTGGTCAGCGATCCGGAGCGTCCGGCCGCCGGCGCTTCAGTTGCCGGGGCATCAGTGTTGCCGTCGGCGGTGAAGAGGTCCGTATCAGTCACGGATTTCCTTTCTGTGCCCTCGCGCAGTTGATCAGGCGAGGGTTTGGTTCGCAGTCGGACGGCTTCCCCGAACCGCATTCGTCAAATGCCGGGTCGGCCGAGGCACTGCAACAGCCAGACACCAGGATTTGTCGCCGTGCGGCGAACCATCAGTCCACGAGTTGAACATCAAAGAGAAGAGTGGTCGTCCTACCGTAGGCGCAGGTACTAGAGCCTGCGATTGCTGGACGCTGCGAGAATATCTCTCATCCGACAATGAAGCAAGAATTGCCACTCGGCGTGTGCTCTCCGCTAAACGCCGGCACCGACGGTCCAGCGAACCCCTTGGCCCACCGCCATCTTCTCGACGGCGAAACCGTTGGCCGCACCGAATTCGAGGACTTCGGCCGGTAGTTCGGGCTCGGTGCTGAATGCGATAACCGCAGGTCCAGCACCAGAAAGCACTGCTGCCACCCCAGAACGCCGGAGCATCGCCAGATATTCCGCCGAGGCCGGCATCGCCGCCGCGCGCTGCGGCTGGTG
Source organism: Mycobacterium toneyamaense (assembly GCF_055384815.1). Lineage (NCBI taxonomy): Bacteria > Bacillati > Actinomycetota > Actinomycetes > Mycobacteriales > Mycobacteriaceae > Mycobacterium > Mycobacterium toneyamaense. The sequence continues at coordinate 1,425,091 of NZ_AP040333.1, read as the reverse complement.
CATCACGTCTTCGGTGGCCGCCATCAGCAAATCCGGACGCTGCGTGAGCGCCACCACCAGGAGCGCGGCCCGGCTGACGTTGAACGTAGCGTCCTTGTGGGCGATCTGCTCGGGAAGCACCGCCCGGGTCTCGGCGGTCGACGACCGCACCTGCGGAATCGCCGGGAACAGGTGGATGTCGGGATGCAGCGCCAGCGGCGCGGCCGCGTACACCGGGCCGGGCTCGGTCCAGGACACCACGGCACCGCCCAGCACGGCGGCCGAAGCGTTGTCCGGATGTCCCTCGAACTCCGACGACAGCTGGACCAGCTGATCGAGCGTCAGCGGCTGCGAACCAGATTGGGCGATAAGGCCATTGGCCACCGCCAAACCGCCCACCACTGCGGCGGCCGATGAGCCGAGGCCGCGTGAATGCGGAATGACGTTGCGGCACTTGATGTTCAGGCCGGAAACCGAAACGCCGCCGGCAGCCAGGCCACGCCGGATCGCCCGCACGACCAGATGGGACTCGTCGTCCGGAACCTGCCCGGCCCCCTCCCCCGTCACCTCGATGACGAGGCCGGATTCGGTTGTCTCAGCCTGAATTTCGTCGTACAGGCTCAACGCCAGGCCCAGGCTGTCGAAGCCGGGGCCGAGATTGGCGCTCGAGGCGGGGACGACGGCGGTGGCGAGCAGGCCGGCGGGCAGGTTTTCGGTCACTGCGTCAGACCAGTCCGAGCTGTTCGACCACGGCGGTCGGGTCGACCGGGATGGCCTTGACCTCGGGCATGCCCTTGAGGGCGTTGTCGGGGTCCTTGAGGCCGTTGCCGGTGACGGTGCAGACCACGGTCGAGCCGGGCTTGACCCAGCCGTCCTCGATGGACTTGAGCAGACCGGCGATGCTGGCGGCCGAGGCCGGCTCGACGAACACGCCTTCGGCCTTGGCGACGAGGTGGTACGCGGCCAGGATCTCTTCGTCGGTGGCAGCGAGGAAGCGACCGTCCGACTGCTCCCGTGCCGCAACGGCGCCGTCCCACGAAGCCGGCGAACCGATCCGGATCGCGGTGGCGATGGTCTCGGGGTTCTTGACGGGCTCGCCGAGCACCAGCGGCGCCGCACCGGCGGCCTGCGTGCCGAGCATGCGGGGCAGCCGGTCGGACACGCCGTCGCGGTGGTACTCGCTGTAGCCGCGCCAGTAGGCGGTGATGTTGCCGGCGTTGCCGACGGGCAGCGAGTGCACGTCAGGGGCGGTGCCGAGGGCGTCGACGATCTCGAACGCGGCGGTCTTCTGCCCCTCGATGCGGACCGGGTTGACGGAGTTGACCAGGGCGATGGTCGGGTAGTCGGCGGTCAGCTTGCGGGCCAGCTCCAGACAGTCGTCGAAGTTGCCGTCCACCTGAATGATCTTGGCGCCGTGCATGACTGCCTGCGCCAGCTTGCCCATCGCGATCTTGCCCTGCGGGATCAGCACCGCGCAGGTGATACCGGCGCGCGCCGCGTAGGCGGCCGCCGACGCCGAGGTGTTGCCGGTGGACGCACACAGCACGGCCTTCTGGCCACGGGCGACGGCATCACTCACGGCCATGGTCATGCCACGGTCCTTGAACGAGCCGGTCGGGTTCAGTCCCTCGACCTTCAAATGCACTGTGCAGCCGGTCTGTTCGCTCAGCCGCTTGGCGTGGATGAGCGGGGTGCCACCCTCGAGCAGGGTGACCGGCGTCCAGTTCTCGGTGCCGGGCAGACGATCCCGGTAGGCCTCGATCAGGCCGGGCCACGGCTTGTGCACGCTCATTACTTACTGGTTCCTTCCATGCGCAGCACACTGTTGATGCTCTGCACTGCTTCGTGATCGGCAAGGGCCGCAACGGTTTCCGAAAGCGCTTCATCGGTGGCCCGGTGGGTGACGACGACAATGCGGGCGCCGCTGCGCTGACCCGACTCGTCCTCCATGCCCTCCTGGCGGACCTCGGCGATGCTGACCTCGCGCTTGCCGAATTCGGCTGCGACAGAAGACAACACACCGGGCTTGTCCGCCACGTTCATGCTGACGTAGTAGCGGGTCTCGATGGCGCCGATCGAGGCGATCGGCAGCTTGGCGTACTTCGACTCCCGCGGACCGCGGCCGCCCTGCACGCGGTTGCGCGCGGCCATGACGACGTCACCCATGACGGCGGACGCGGTCGGTGCCCCACCGGCGCCGCGGCCGTAGAACATCAGCTCGCCGGCGGCCTCGGCCTCCACGAAGACCGCGTTGAATGCGCCGTTGACGGAGGCCAGGGGGTGGTCCAGCGGCACCAGCGCCGGGTAGACGCGGGCCGAAACCCGTTGCTTGCCTTTACCGGTGGTCAGCCGCTCGCAGATGGCGAGCAACTTGATGGTGCAGCCCAGCGCCTTGGCGGACTCGAAGTCGGCGGCACTGACCTTCGTCATGCCCTCGCGGTAGACGTCGTCGGCGGTGACCCGGGTGTGGAACGCGATGGACGCCAGGATGGCGGCCTTGGCAGCGGCGTCGTAGCCCTCGACGTCGGCGGTGGGGTCGGCCTCGGCGTAGCCCAGCACGCCGGCTTCGGCGAGTGCGTCGGCGTAGTCGGCGCCGGTCTCGCTCATCGCCGACAGGATGTAGTTGGTGGTGCCGTTGACGATGCCCGCGACCCGCAGCACGACGTCACCCGCCAGTGACTGCGTCAGCGGACGGATCACCGGGATCGCACCGGCCACGGCAGCCTCGAAATACAGGTCTACACGCGCCTTTTCGGCGGCCTGGGCGAGTTCGCCGGTGGACTGCGCCATCAGCGCCTTGTTGGCGGTGACCACGGACTTGCCCTGCTCAAGCGCGGCCATGATGGCCTTGCGGGCCGGCTCGACGGGGCCCATGAGCTCGATGACGATGTCGACGTCGTCGCGCGAGACCAGGGCCTCGATGTCGTCGGTGAGCATGTCGACAGGCACGCCGCGGCCCTTGGCGACCTTGCGGACACCGACACCGCGCAGCTCCAGGGGCGCACCGATGCGAGCGGCCAAGTCGTCAGCGCTGTTCTCGATGATCCGGACCACCTCGGTCCCGACGTTCCCGAGTCCGAGAACTGCTACGCCGATTGGCTTTTCACTCATTGACCACTCACCTCCAGGCTCAACAGGTCTTCGACGGTCTCCCGACGCAAGATCAGGCGCGCGTTGCCGTCCTTCACCGCGACGACGGCGGGACGGGTCAGCAGGTTGTACCGGCTGGACATCGAATAGCAGTAGGCGCCGGTGGCGGCGACCGCGATCAGGTCGCCAGGACCCACGTCACTGGCCACCCAGGTGTCCCGGACGATGATGTCGCCGGTCTCGCAGTGCTTTCCGACGATCCGGGCCAGCGTCGCGGGGGCGTCGCTGGCGCGCGACACCAGCCGGGCGTCGTACTGGGCGTCGTACAGCGACGGCCGGATGTTGTCGCTCATGCCGCCGTCGACGCTGACGTAGCGCCGGTACTTGTCGGCCGAAACGGCAACGTCTTTCACGGTGCCGACCTCGTACAGCGTGATGGTGCCAGGGCCCGCGATCGCGCGGCCGGGTTCCACGACGAGCTTGGGCGTGGGCAGGCCGACGGCCTCGGACTCAGCCTTGACGATGGCCTTGAGCTTGTCGGCCAGTTCCTTCATCGGCGGCGGGTCGTCGCTGGGCAGGTACGAGATGCCCAGTCCCCCACCGAGATCCATGACAGACATCTGCGCCGTCTTCTCGACACCGAATTCGGCGACGACGTCGCGCAGCAGGCCGATGACGCGGTGGGCGGCGATCTCGAACCCGGCGACATCGAAGATCTGCGAGCCGACGTGGCAGTGCAGGCCGACAAGCCGCAGGTTGTCGGTGGCGAAGACCTTGCGCACCGCGTCCATCGCCGCGCCGCTGGCCAGCGAGAGACCGAACTTCTGGTCCTCGTGGGCGGTGGAGATGAACTCGTGGGTGTGCGCCTCGACGCCCGGGGTCACACGGACCAGGACGTCCTGCACCACACCGGCCGCGCCGGCGATGGCCTCCAGGCGTTCGATCTCGATCTCGGAGTCCAGCACGATGTGCCCGACGCCGGCCGCGACCGCGGCCTTCAGCTCAGAGACCGATTTGTTGTTGCCGTGCACCGTGATTCGCTCGGCCGGGAAGTCGGCGTGCAGGGCCACGGCCAGTTCGCCGCCGGTGGCGACGTCGAGGCACAGGCCCTCCTGCGCGACCCAGCGCGCGATCTCGGCACACAGGAAGGCTTTTCCGGCGTAGTGCACGTGCTCGCCGCCACCGAAGGCGTCGGCGATCTCGCGGCACCGCGAGCGGAAGTCGTCCTCGTCGATGACGAACAGCGGCGTGCCGAACTGCTCGGCCAGTGCACCGACCGTCACACCGGCGATGCTGACCTGACCGTCGGCACCCCGAGTCAGGTTGCGCGGCCAGACATTCGGGGCCAACAGGTTGACCTCGTCGGGGGTTTGCGGCTTCTCCGGCACCACGTTGCCGGTCGGCTGCCCGCTCACATCCGCTCCGGGGCGCTCACGCCGAGGATCTGCAGACCGTTGGCGATGACCTGGCGGGTGGCCGCGCACAGCGCCAGGCGCGCCCGGTGCAGGTCGCTGTGCTCTTCGTCGCCCATCGGAAGCACGCGGCAGGAGTCGTAGAACCGGTGGTAGTCACCGGCCAGGTCTTCCAGGTACCGGCACACACGGTGCGGTTCCCGAAGGGCCGCAGCGGTTTTGAGGACCCGCGGAAACTCGCCGATGGTGCGCATCAGCGTGGCTTCGCGATCGTGGCTGAGCAGGTCGAGGTGCCCGAGGTCGGACTGCAGGCCGAGGTCGGCCGCGTTGCGCGCCAGGGCCGACAGCCGCGCGTGCGCGTATTGCACGTAGTAGACCGGGTTTTCGTTGGACGCGCTGGCCCACAACCCCAGATCGATGTCGATCGGGCTGTTCACCGACGACCGGATCAGCACGTAGCGCGCCGCGTCCACGCCGATGGCGTCGACCAGGTCCTCGAGGGTGATCACGGTGCCGGCGCGCTTGCTCATGCGCATCGGCTGGCCGTCCTTGAGCAGGTTGACCATCTGGCCGATCAGCACCTCGACGGTGGCCGGGTCCTCGCCGAGCGCGGCGGCGACGGCCTTGAGACGGCCGATGTAGCCGTGATGGTCGGCGCCGAGCATGTAGATGCACAGGTCGAAACCGCGCTGGCGCTTGTCCAGGTAGTACGCGATGTCACCGGCGACGTACGCCGGGTTGCCGTCGCTCTTGATGACGACGCGGTCCTTGTCGTCACCGAAGTCGGTGGTGCGCAACCAGATTGCGCCGTCCTGCTCGTAGATCGAGCCGTTGTCACGCAGCTTGTCGATGGCCTGTTGCACCCGGCCCGAGGTGTGCATCGAGTCTTCGTGGGTGTAGACGTCGAAGTCCGTGCCGAAGTCGTGCAGCGACTGCTTGATCTGGCCGAACATCAGGTCCACGCCGAGCTCGCGGAAGACTTCCTGACACTCGTCGGCCGGCAGGCTCAGCGCGTCCGGCCGCTTGGCCACGACGTCGGCGGCGATGTCCTTGATGTAGTCGCCGCCGTAGCCGTCCTCCGGGGCCGGCTCGCCCTTGGCCGCCGCGACCAGCGAGCGGGCGAAGCGGTCGATCTGCCCGCCGTGGTCGTTGAAGTAGTACTCGCGGACGACGGTGGCGTCCTGCGTGGCCAGCAGGCGGCCCAGCGCGTCACCGACGGCGGCCCAGCGGGTGCCGCCGATGTGGATGGGTCCGGTCGGGTTCGCCGAGACGAACTCCAGGTTGATGTGGCGGCCCTTGAGCTCCTCGGAGGTGCCGTAGCGGTCGCCGGCGCCCAACACGTTGAGAATGACGACGCTCTGCGCGGACGCCTCGATGCGCAGGTTCACGAAGCCCGGACCGGCAACGGTGGCGTCAGCGATACCGTCGGCGTCGTTCAGCCGCTCTGCGAGCCATTCGGCCAGGTCACGCGGGTTGACGCCGACCTTCTTGCCCAGCTGCAGCGCCAGGTTGGTCGCGTAATCACCGTGCTCGGGGTTGCGCGGACGCTCGATGGCCACTGTTTCGGGCAGCGCGGCGATGTCCAGGTCGTGTTCGACCAGGACCACGGCGGCGGTGTTCTTGAGCAGTTCAGCCAGATCGGCGGGGGTCACGGGGGTCCATCCTATGGGCTGAGCTGCTCAGGCTTGTCATCGGTCACCTGCTGGTCGGTAGGCAGTCCGCACCGATTCGGGAGGCGGGCCACCGATGCGCTAGTCTGTGATCGCCCAACGGCGCCGCTGGCTCGCCAGCATCAAGCGCCCCCGTAGCTCAGGGGATAGAGCGTCTGCCTCCGGAGCAGAAGGCCGCAGGTTCGAATCCTGCCGGGGGCACTTCCTGACCAGCGTGTATGCAGGTCCGTGCGAGATTCGTGCAATTGGCCTTCAGCGATGACTGTCTCGGTGCCCCAATGGCGCGCGGTTGGTGGCCTTGATCTAGTCCCGATGGGCTCGGCGCGCGCCGTAGCACTCTGGGCACCCGCTGCTTCTGCGAGTTGCAACCACGGCTCGCCACTCGTGTCCCCGTGAGCACAGCCACCACGCGCGCACACCGCTTGCCGGGCGCAGTTGGTCCGGCGTCAGCTCACCGTTCCTAGTCGGGTGCCATTCTCTCGCCGCATCGGGAAACAGGTCAGCGAACGACTCGCCTGCCTGCGGTGCTGACCGCTTACGCGCCACCGTCCGGTAACCGCATCGCGGGCATCCGCTGCCACGGGTGCGAATACCTACCTGCGACCGCCATTCGTTGGAGCATTCCGAGCACGTCCACACAAATTTCGTCTTGCTGCCAGGGTGGATGCGGTCGGCAGTGATGCCGTCGTTCTTAGCAGGGTCCAACTCCGCGGCGATTGCCGGAAACTCGGTCGCGAGACTAACCGCGCGGTGCCTGTATATTGCTTGATTGGCGGCGGCTTCAGCCCACACTTGCAGATCGCGCAAGTAGTCATCGAATCGTTCTGCCACGCAACCGATTTCCGCTAGCTCCTGCAACACCTTCACGGTCACTGTCTTTATCGGCTCGGTGGGCGATACGAAGACCTCATACCCGCCAACGCTGTGCAACGGCAGTTCGCGGACACGTAGAACCGTCCAACCTGCCGCATTGAGCGCGTCGGTTTGTGCTCGGTCTCGGCGGTCCAGGTCGGCATGGAATCGCACACCGTCGTATTCCACGACTATGCCGAGACTGGGTATAACGATGTCAGCCCGGACCGGCCGCCGGTGCTTCACAGGTATTGGAGGATGGCCATGTGCAACAGCCAGTCCAGCCGCGGCCAATTCGTATTCAAGCCTAAGCTGGCGCGCCGAAACACCGATGGTCGAACATTCCGGGCAACCGTCGCCACGGTCCACACGCTTGTAAGGCGGCGCGGCCCACACATGCCCGGCCGCCCTGCACTGCCACCACCTGTGTTGTCTGGCGCCAGGATTCACGTCGGCCGCCGTTAGCGGCGCATTCTTTGTGGGGTGCCACTCCACAGCGACATCGGGGTACAGGTCAGCCAGCGACCGGCCCGCCTTGGGCGTTGATTTCGCGATTGCACGTCTGGCCTCGTCGCATTCGGGGCACTGCTCCCCTCGTTGGCGGTTGCTCGGCGATACGGTCCACTCGTGCCCCTCACTGCATAGCCACCAAACCCGTTTGCTGCTCGCTGGCCGAACATCGTGTGCAGTCAGGTGGCCGTTCTTTGTGGGATGCCACTCGGCCGCCGCTTCGGGGAATCTATCGGCAAAACTGTTGCCGCGCTTAGGGGTTGATCGCAAGACGGCGCGGTGTGCGACCGCGCATTTGTGGCAGCCGATGCCGACCTGGCTGCGCTTGTTAACAGCAGCTTGCCATTCGTGTTGGCAGCGCGAACATTTCCACCAGACGGCCCGTCCGCTGCCGACTCGTACCTCCGCTGGCGTCAGGCCATCATTGAGTGTGGGGTGCCATTCGGCGGCGACGTCAGGCGCCGCCTCGGCAAGCGATTCTCCCGGCCTGGGCTTCGCCGCCGCAGCAGCACGCCGCGCTATCCCGCACGGTGGGCACCCCCTGCCCGCCGTCCCACGCTTGTACACCTTGTTCTTCCACTCGTGCCCGCAAGTCGAGCACCGCCACCACACGTCGGCATTGCATCCAGGCCGCACGTCGTACGCGGTCAGACCACCATTCAGCGTCGGGTGCCACTCCGCTGCAACATCGGGTCGCAGATCAGCCAGTGACTCGCCGGGTTTCGGCTTCAAGATGGCGGCCACAGCACCGATTCTGCTTCACCAGGCCGAGCACGCGCGTCACTTTCACTCGCTAGACCAAGGCGCAAGCGAGCTAGAGCTGGTCCTTATACTCCGGGCAGTAGGCCGCCACAGACGCGCCCACAAAGTACCCGGCGTCATCCGCGGTAACCGTCTTGTTGGTGATGTTGTACACCTTCATCGAGACCTCGGCCGGGGTCCAGCCAGAGTCGATCTGGCTGCACACGAACCGGGCAGCGCTCACCGCGCTCGCATTGGTGGGAAACGTAATCCCGTAGTGGTGAATCACCTGGAGGAATATCGCGTCATCGTCATCGGCATGAGCCGGTGCGGCCAACACAACCGCCGCGCCAGCAACAGCCATTGCCAGCAAAGTCTTCATAGCGATTGAGACTACGCCAGCTCAGCCGAGTTTGACCAGGTCTGACAGTAATTCTGCTGGTTGCTGACCGACAAATTGGCGAGCCACTGCAACGCGCGTCAGGCCGCCTTGGCGCTTGGCCAATATCCAAGATTGGGAATGGTCTACCCAACGCGCCGAGTCAGTCGCACACTGGCGAACATGACAACGATCAACACCCCGGCGCCACCGGTTGAGTACCTGCGCGCCGAGCTGGCCGACAAGCTCGACGCCTACCCGATGGAGACATGGCCAGCCGAACTACTCCAAGCGGCCATTGCCTTGATAGACGCAGCCGCTGGCCACCTGGTGCAGCCGTCGAATGACATACCTCCGGGGCGCCCACGGCTCCGGGTGGTGACGTCATGACCCGCGAAGCAGCGGCCGGTATCGTGCTCGCGCTAGTATGCGCCACCCCGCTGGCTCACGCGGATACCCCTGATGCCAAATTCCTTGCCGCGTTGCAGGCCAACGGAATACAGGGCGATCCTGGCCAGCTCGTGGCCGACGGTCATTCAGCATGTGACAACTACGGCGGTATCGGGATGACCGGTTTCATCATCGGGCTACGTGCTCGTGGGCTGTCCGCCGATCAGGCGGGCAACCTTGTCGCGGACGGCATTCGGGCCTACTGCCCAGAAAAGGGACCATGGGGTCCGCTGTGAGCGATCAAGTACAGAACAAGGACGGCGACGCGAAAAAGCCTATGACTCTGAGTCTCTGGACCGCTGATGGCCAACAACACGATGTCGTACTGAGTGGCCCTGGAGGAGTCGTCCGGTTCTGCGTTGGCGATCCAGCGGGGTCCCACTCCGCCGTCTGGCGAGTTTGGGCGAATCGCAACACTTTTGATGTTTACGTCACAGCACGGGATATTGCCGATACCCAGAAAATCAGCCTCCATGAGACGGGAGACTGGCGACACCAGTTCCTGAATTCCGAACTCGCGCAGAAGTACACGGACCAACCAAACAGAATTCTCGACCAATGGCAGGAAGCGACCGAGCACGGCGATAGCCGAATGACCCTCGGCTATTCCGTTCGGATGCGCACTCAAGACCTGGGCGACTTTCGGGAGACGTTTCCGAAAGAGTTGGTGTGGGTCCCCGCGGCCCCAGTCGGTAAGGCGATAGCCGTGCATATTGTCTTCTCTCGCGTTCATGATCAGCCCGTGAACATGGGCGGAATGGTGCCAATTGGAGGATTTACGTTGGTCGACGGCAGGGCCGTCCTGTTGCTGGCCGAGGTCTTCGAAGTTCCAGCAGAAGTCAGCGCCGACGTAGATGCGCGGATTGCGTTGGTGCAGAAGGACCCGCGGGTCGTGGGTGCGACGCACCCTCGCATGGCGATGCATGGCAGTAACGAGCATGGTCGCTTTTCATGGGATATCGCACTCAAACCAATGCCCTGCGATTCCTGCCGGAGCTGAGGCCGGGCGACGTCGACGCCCACAACCGTGGGCTGCCACCCGGTCGCAAAATGTCGTCGACCTAGCGGTGACCCTCTGCGCGACATTCCCGGCACCGTCCGAATTTCCGGCGATCGACCACCCTTGCCTGCCATTCATGTCCGCGCTTGCACTGCCACCAAACGAGCCTGTCACTAGCCGGGCGCACGTCGTGAGCCGTCAATGGGGCGTTGCGCGTGGGGTGCCATTCGACCGCGGGCACAGGAAATAGGTCAGCGAACGATCCGCCGGGTGGTGGTAGAGCCCGCTTTGCCGCACCGCGTTTCCGCGAGCACTTGGGACAACCGTGTCCAGCACTGCGAATCCAAACCATCGACGACCATTCGTGGCCACAGTCTCGACAGGTCCATATGAACTTGGTGTTGCTACCCGGATGCACTTCCTCTGGCTTTACTCCATTGTTCTTTTTCGGGTCGAACTCCATTGCCACGTCTGGGCATTCGCTCGCCAGGCTCTTGGTGCGATATCGATAAGGCGCACTTCCCACACAGCCACCACCGAGGCTTCTTGCTGCCCGGGTTGACATCGGCCGCGGTAGTTGGCGCGTTCTTCGTCGGATGCCATTCGGCGGCGATATCCGGGCGCACATCGGCAAGCGACCGGCCCACCTTGGGCGTCGACTTCGTAATGGACCGCTGCAATTCCGCGCACGTCGGACAACGCTCACCCCTGCGGCGGTTGCTAGGCGACACGTCCCATTCGTGACCGTCTCCACACAACCACCAAACCCGTCTGTTGCTGCCCGGTTTCACTTGCCAAGGAGTGAGGTCGCCGTTACGGGTCGGATGCCACTCAGCTGCCGGCCCCGGGAATTGGTCGCCAAAGCTCTGACCGGGCTTCGGCGTTGACCGCAAGATCGCTTTGCGCACCAGCCAGCACTCCCGACAACCTGTGCCGCCTTGGGTCGTTCGACGACAGATCGTCGTCTTCCATTCGTGCTGGCATCTTGCGCACTTCCACCAAGCCATCTTGCCGCTGCCGACTCGGACCTGCGCCGGCGTCAGGTCGCCGTTCAGCGTGGGATGCCATTCGGCAGCTACGTGCGGAGCGGCTTCGGCAAGCGATTCACCGGGTTTGGGCTTCGCCGCCGATGCTGTCCTACGCGCGATGCCGCACGGCGGGCATCCTCGGCCCTGCGTCCCACGGGCGTACACCTTGTTCTGCCATTCATGGCCACACGTGGAGCACAGCCACCACACTTCAGCGTTGCAACCGAGCCGCACGTCGTAAGCAGTTAGTTCGCCGTTCAAAGTCGGATGCCACTCCTCGGCGATCCCGGGACACAGTTCAGCCAGCGATTCACCGGGCTTCGGCTTCAAGATGGTGGCCATAGGACCGATTCTGCTTCACCCGACCGACAATGCTCAGCAGTCAGGTGACGTAGTGCGTACCCCCGGTATTGCCCGGCCGAATGGCGGCATCGGGGTCACTCGGTCGAACCGGTCGACGGTGATAAACGGAGTGCTCCGGTCCGCGATCCACGGAATCTGGCGTGCTCCGGGGTAGTAATTGCCGCCGACGTACCACGACGGCACGGTGACGGCCTCTCCGTCGTCCAGCATCCGCAGCATCCGGCGGGCCGATTGCGACACCCGTGAGGTCTCGCTAAGTCGCGCCATTTCGACCTTGCTCGCCTGGCGGTCTTCACCGGTTGGCGGAAGATACAACCGCGGGTCGCACTCCGCGTCACGCGCGAAGGATTCGCGCAGATGCTCGCGCAGGCCGGGAAGGTGCGCGTAGTCGCTCTGTAGTCGCTTCGGGCGGGCCATCAGCTCGCTGTCCGAGGTATAGCGCCGCGATACTCTCCGGAGCCGTTACGCGCCGCCCACGACGCTTTACCGGCCCGACTCTTGGCAGTGTCGACCGCCTTACCAGGCTCCAGCGAGATACCGCCCAGGCACCGCGCAATGATCAGCGTTTGCTGCCGAACCTCGGCCAACAGCGGTGACGGCCGAACCACGCCATCCTTATCAGTGAAGGTGCGCCCGGTCTTGGTCAGCATCGTTTCCAGCGACGCGACGACATCGGCGGCCCGTCCGGCGCGTTGCAGTAGATCGGACTCGCGGGCGTCCAGCTCCAGCCCTGCGGCCCTCGCATCAGCGGCTACCGCGGCAACCAATTCCGGCCCCGCCTGCGGTTTGTTTCCGCTGGTCATGTGGTCATTCTAGTACGTGCGTACCAATGTTTTGTTCGATCAGCCGTCCAAATCAGCAGTGTCGGCCGGTGGCGTCCAAAGGGGTGGGGGGCCTCCCCCCGGCCCCGGTCTCGACCAGGGCATACGGAGTGCCGCGAATGGCAACCACCCACGATTCAGCGGAGCTGTCGGAGGGTGTGTCGTCGTTACCTGATGGGCGCCAGGCATGTTCAGTTGCGGGTGAGGTCGGCCGCGCCAGGACCGATGCCGTAGCTGTTGGGGCAATGGACCTCGGCCGAGCCTGTGCTTAGCCAGCGTGGCTGTGTCTGTCCAGTGCGTCGCGAATCGCGACGATGACGTGCCGCGTACCGGATTGACCTCCTCTTTCGGTCGTTCAGCCATTCAGTAGACCGACCGGGCGGCCGAGCGCGGCCAACCTGCCCAGCGAAATTGCCGCGCAGCACTAACGACATTCGACGCTTTCGCCGGTTGTCGACGTGTGCTGAATGGCTCCGCCGTTGTCCCGGGTTAATTCGCCAGTCACACGGAGTTGCGCGGCAACAGCCAATCTGAGTCGCGTTTGTTGCCGGGGAATTCTTTCGGACCCCGAACGCATAGGCGTTGATACCCGCGCTTGTGGCCCTTGGGGTGGTCTTGGGCGGGTATCACTTTCGGCCAGGGTCATCATCCGACCCGGTCGGCGTGGACTTCAATCATGGGGATAGCCAATCGGTCGCCGCGGACAACCGGAGGGCATTGTGAGCAATGCGGCTGCCAGTAGTCCGTTCGCAACTGATACATGGTGGTCCCGATATAGCTTATGCGCCAACCGCATTCAGGCAGCACGGTCCGAACGTCGACCACGTCGCTCACATCATGATTGTGATAGCCGTTGACCTCACCGGGTCCGAAAGCGAATAAGTAAAGCCGTGCGCCAGGTCTGGTCACCTGGTGCAGCTCGGTCGCGTACGCAGGGCGCTGATCAGGCCGCAGGTTGTCGTAGCACTTCGAGTCCACGACGGTATCGAAGCGCTGTCCACCATCGCTCATCGTGGTGACGTCGCATTGAGCGACAGTTACTGATACACCGGACCTCTTCGCATTCATCCGCGCGCGGTTGATTGCCGTTGGCGCGAGTTCGTAGCCGGTTACCGTGCAGCCATGCCGGGCATACTCGATGGCGTGCCAACCTGATCCGCACCCCGGGTCTAGAACATCTCCGGTGATGACACCGGGAAGTGATGCTAAGCTGGCGGATCACGGGCTGCGCTTCGCCGATGTCCCACGGTGCAATTCCGGCGCGGTAGAACATTTCGGCGTGCGTTTGGTTCACGTTCGACGCCCTTTCGCGTTGTGATGCGAACAACGCACCCGGGCCGATCCGGACCTCTCACGGCTTCGGCAAAGAACCTCGGCCCCGGGTGCGTGTCCGCGCTGCGCGGTCCCGTACGACCGGCGCGCTTTGGGGCAGCGACCATCCTCTACAACGGAAGAGCCCCAATCCTTTTCGTCGGAGTTGTCAGCCGCGGTATACCTGCGCCGTGACCTTGGTCGGGTCGACCAATGGCACTTCAGATTGGTACCCACCCTGAATTTCCTTGCGTAGCTTCGCCGTGTTCCAGTCGGCCACAGCTTTTTGCTTTGCAGCAAGCCGGGCGTCGCAGACCGCGGCGGCGTATTCCGGGTCACGCCGAGCAAGGACATCGTCAACGAATTCAGTTGGTGCGCCGCGACTCGCCAGGTAAGGAGGTATCTCGTCAGCGAGAACTGGCAACTCGCTCACCTTGGCTTTCATCAGCACATCAGTCGCCGCCGCGACCAAGGCACCTTCGGGTTTGGCGTCAAGTGTCCGGACTACCCGATCCCATGCGCGGCCGTTGCGGAGTTCGGATGCTGTGTCGTCACCGGCTGTCGTCATCCTCTCCCGCACTTGCCTGACGCGGTCCTGCGCTTGCGTGAGTTGATCGGACATTTCCGCGGCACTGCTTTCAAGATCCTTTGCAGCGCCCGTTTCCTCGAAAGTTCGGCGCAACGCTGTGTCGATTTGGGTGTGAAGTTCGCGCTGTGCGTCAGTCATCGCCGTAACGGGTCGCTTCGCTTCCTCGCGCTTCTCCCAGTCGACAACGGAAGCAAGATGCTTGCCGTGCTGTTCCCGGACATACTTGGCTCGCTGCCAGGCTTTCTCGGCAGGTGTGCCGTAGGTCGGCGCTGGCGGTACCAGTGGGGTTAGTGGCCCTGCGTCGCGGGCTCCCTCACTCGGTTGCGGGTCAAAAACGTTCAAGATTCCCATTGAACTACCTCCCTTAGGATGAAAGATGCTGCACACCTTGGGTTTTGATCTTACCGTTGATCGACAGTCAGGCCGCATTATCGCCAGTGGTTTTGCGATAGACACCCCCGATCACACCCCGGGGTCGTACCGATCGCGGTTGACTAGCAAGCCATTCCACGCACTCGGCCTTGACTTGACAGGTATCGCAGATCGACAACGCCATTGCGACGTCTTCGGCAGACTCACCGTCGAATAGCGTTGCCTCGACTTGGGAACACGCAGCGACGCCGCCGAACCTTGGTATGCCGCGCAGGATTCTGCCTACCAGTTCCATCCACCCAGGCAACGCGGGCGGCTTCCTGTTGGCCACAACGGCACCGGACCGGCTGCGCCCCTTGTCAACGCAGCGCTTGCACAACCCGCGGGCGTGCGGCTTTCCATCGCAGTTCTCGGTTACGCACATGGCGCGCCTCCGTGGTGTCGGCATGGCTGCGTTGGACTAGTGTCCTGCGCCGGGAATTCGTTGAAGATATGAACCGAGTCGTTCGAAGATCTCGTCGGCGGTCTTCGTCCAGTTGAACGGGCGGGGGTTGTCGTTCCAGTCTGCGATCCACTCGCGAATGTCCTTCTCGAGGGCCTGAATTGAGCGGTGAACGCCGCGGCGCAGTTTCTGGTCGGTGAGTAACCCGAACCACCGCTCGACCTGGTTGAGCCACGACGAGTAGGTCGGGGTGAAGTGCATGTGGAATCGGGGATGGGCGGCAAGCCATTTGGTTACTGTCGGCGATTTGTGCGTCGAGTAGTTGTCGCAGATCAGATGGACGTCCAGGTCAGCGGGCACGGTGTTGTCCAACTTGGTCAAGAACTTCTTGAACTCGATCGCGCGGTGCCGGCGGTGAATCGAGCCGTAGACCTCGCCGGTGGCCACATCCAGGGCGGCGAACAAGGTGGTGATTCCGTGCCGCACGTAGTCATGGGTGCGGCGCTCGGGCATGCCGGGCATCATCGGCAGCACCGGCGCGCTGCGATCCAAGGCCTGGATCTGCGATTTTTCATCGACGCAGAGCACCAGTGCCTTCTCCGGCGGGTCCAGATACAACCCCACGACGTCACGGACCTTGTCGACGAACTGCGGGTCGTTGCTGATCTTGAAGGTGTCCACCTGATGCGGCTTGAGGCCGAACGACTTCCAGATCCGTCCGACCGTTGACTTCGACAACCCGGTCTCAGCCGCCATCGAAGACCGCGACCAGTGCGTGGCGCCTTTGGGTTGACGCTCCAACGTGGCCACGATCAGCTGCTCGACCGCCTCGTCGGTGATCTTGCGCGGCGCACCAGGACGCGGCTCATCGGCCAGACCCTCCAGTCGCGCCTCCAGGAACCGTCCACGCCATTTGCCGACCGTTTGCGGCCACACACCTTCATCAGCGGCGACTTCCTTGTTGGATTTCCCTGCCGCGCAACCCAACACGATCCGACAACGTTGGGCCAACGCCTGCGAGGACTTCGATCGACGGGCCCACCGCTGCAACGTCTCACGTTCGTCGTCGGTCAACACCAACTCGACTACCGGCCTACCCCTGGTTCCCACCCGCCAATTCTACAATTAATCAACTAATTTACGGCGCAGGACACTAGCAACGCGTTTACGGCACCGTTGACCATCGGCACGTCGGCGCAGACACATCGGGTTGGCGAACGCCTTGGCGATCCGGTCGCGGTAAACGGGTGGCAGTGATCCGCCGATTTCATGGGGTTGCGCCAGTTCGGCACCGAATTCCGGCTCAGTAACTCCGAGTTGGTCTGGGTCGAGCAACCACCACGTCCCAGATTCGGTAACACATACCAGCGCGTATCCGTTGGGCAGTCGGTCGGTCAGGTGTTGATGTGTGATCATGCGGTCCTCCGTCGTCTCTGTGGCTGTCGGTGGTGGCCTCTAATCGGGCACCGGTGCGTTCGACCTTCCTGCGGGCCGCTGTCGGGCCAAGCCGTGGGGCTGTGGCCAAACGCCAGACCACTCCGCGACCGTCATCGGGGTCAGGATCAGCCCGCACTAGTGTCCTGCGCCGGGAATTCGTTGAAGATATGAACCGAGTCGTTCGAAGATCTCGTCGGCGGTCTTCGTCCAGTTGAACGGGCGGGGGTTGTCGTTCCAGTCTGCGATCCACTCGCGAATGTCCTTCTCGAGGGCCTGAATTGAGCGGTGAACGCCGCGGCGCAGTTTCTGGTCGGTGAGTAACCCGAACCACCGCTCGACCTGGTTGAGCCACGACGAGTAGGTCGGGGTGAAGTGCATGTGGAATCGGGGATGGGCGGCAAGCCATTTGGTTACTGTCGGCGATTTGTGCGTCGAGTAGTTGTCGCAGATCAGATGGACGTCCAGGTCAGCGGGCACGGTGTTGTCCAACTTGGTCAAGAACTTCTTGAACTCGATCGCGCGGTGCCGGCGGTGAATCGAGCCGTAGACCTCGCCGGTGGCCACATCCAGGGCGGCGAACAAGGTGGTGATTCCGTGCCGCACGTAGTCATGGGTGCGGCGCTCGGGCATGCCGGGCATCATCGGCAGCACCGGCGCGCTGCGATCCAAGGCCTGGATCTGCGATTTTTCATCGACGCAGAGCACCAGTGCCTTCTCCGGCGGGTCCAGATACAACCCCACGACGTCACGGACCTTGTCGACGAACTGCGGGTCGTTGCTGATCTTGAAGGTGTCCACCTGATGCGGCTTGAGGCCGAACGACTTCCAGATCCGTCCGACCGTTGACTTCGACAACCCGGTCTCAGCCGCCATCGAAGACCGCGACCAGTGCGTGGCGCCTTTGGGTTGACGCTCCAACGTGGCCACGATCAGCTGCTCGACCGCCTCGTCGGTGATCTTGCGCGGCGCACCAGGACGCGGCTCATCGGCCAGACCCTCCAGTCGCGCCTCCAGGAACCGTCCACGCCATTTGCCGACCGTTTGCGGCCACACACCTTCATCAGCGGCGACTTCCTTGTTGGATTTCCCTGCCGCGCAACCCAACACGATCCGACAACGTTGGGCCAACGCCTGCGAGGACTTCGATCGACGGGCCCACCGCTGCAACGTCTCACGTTCGTCGTCGGTCAACACCAACTCGACTACCGGCCTACCCCTGGTTCCCACCCGCCAATTCTACAATTAATCAACTAATTTACGGCGCAGGACACTAGTCCGGCGCTCAGTAAGTCGCGATACCAACGGCGGACGGCCGACGCACCGGCGCCCAGCTCGGCGGCCAAACCGATTGCGTCACGCGGCCGGATGCCGCCGTGCTCGGCGATCAGGCCGAGTAGCCATACCTGGTCCGGCACCGGTGCCGAGTCCGGGTCTTCGGCTGGCCATAGCTCGGTGAGGTGGACGGGTGCGTTCATCGCGTGGCTTCCGCGTCGGCCTCGGCCGGTAGCCAAGTCGTCGTGTTCGGCCACGTGTGCCGACTGACCGAGCGGGCGACAGCGGCCCGGCGCAGGCGGCGGAATGCTCGGTAGGTGGCGTTTCTGTTGTGGCCGAGTCTCGCCCCGTGCGCCTCGGCCTGTTTCGGTCGCACGCCGCCGGGTGTCTGCTCGATGAAGTCGGCCAGCCATCGGGGGTCGGAACCCGACCTGTGGGCGCGCCCAGTGATGTCAGTGACATTCATGAGTCCGCCCCATCCAGGGCGGTGCCAGATTTGTTAGTTGATGCCCATAGCTCGGAACCGTCTTCGCCCTCACTGCTACCCAATTCTTCTGGGGGTCTAGGGATATGGAGTGACAAATCTGGCACCGGAATCATCTGGACCGACAAATCTGGTACCGCCGTGCTGGGGTCCAGCGCCGATGGTTCGATGTCGTCGGCCAGTCGGTAGAACCAGGTCGTGACAAACCGCCCGCCCCGATGGGTCTCGGTGTCGGTGCAGTCGAGCGCGCCCAACATATGTAGCGCTTGCAACTGTCGATCCACCGTCGCTCGCGGCTTATTCAATCGCTTGCGAATGTCCGTCGCGGTCGAATCAGGATGCACGACCAGGTCATCCAAGATGGCTAGCCGCAGCGGCGGCATTGAGTCCCGCGCGCACCGTATGGCCAGCCGCAGCGCCGACGTGCGATCCATCCCGATAGCCACCCCGCCGCGGACCAGTTGCGCCAACTGCTTGGCGAACCGAGTAGGCATTTCCGGGGCGTGCGCGTCGATCACGTCGCCGCGATAGTCGTACTCCACGGCGGTACGGGTCAGCGTCACCAGGTTGGCGGCGTTCAGCAGCACTTCCGATTCAGCCTCGGACAGGCTGACAGGGTCGGTATTCATCCCGGCGATGACACCGGCCGCGGCCTCTGCCAGCTCTGCCCGCATGTCGACCTCGTGGCCGGTGTTACCAATCGCTTTCCGGCCAGCTTGTATCCGTTTCGTGGTCGAATCCATCCGGACAAGTACGAAACGGTCACCCATCGAAGCAATGACGGAGTGAGCGCTGTCCCACGCCGTCGTGCAAGCACCGATCACCACGATTCGGCCACTCCAATGCAAGACGTTGCCACCGTCGGTGCCGACTTCACGCGACCATCTGCCATCGTGTATTTCACGCAGAGCGGCAAGCACTTTCGCACGAAGATCACGGTTCATCGACAGGATGGAAGTCACGTCTTTGATCACCAGTACGCCTTGGGAGCCAATGCGCCGCAGCAAGCCACCCGTTGCGCCCTTGGAGCGCTCGCGTTTCGGAGTCGCCGACAGCAATGCAGCATCCGAAGTGATCGCACTGATAACCACAGCGTCGACACCGTCGAGCGCCTGCACGGTTTCAGTCTTCGCGTTGCCGCTGCCCGAAATGACCAGTAACCACAACGGATCACCAGGCAGTCGTTCAGCCGCGGCAGCGGCCAGAACCGCGTCTTGGGCGTCTGTGTCGTAGTCCTCACCTAACCACTTTCGGGACACCGCGTGCGCCTGGTCGAGCGTGATGGGAGCTACGTCCGGCAATTCGCGGATAGATTCTTGGCCTTCACTGACGATTGCCGACGGGTCGACCTCGGTGACGGTGCCCAGTGGCTCCATGTCCGGCACCACGCGCTGTCCCTCACGGTCGGCCTTGCCGAACGCCGACCGAATCGTCTTGAGCACCGAGCCCATTCCGTCGTCGCGCACCAGGCCGTTGGCGTTGCACGCCTTGATCAGCTCGGCGCGGAGCTGGTCGCGCGGAACGCTCAGCCTGGCCAGCTTCAGGGCGACGGTATTGAGCGTGCTGTTTCGCCGGTGCGAGTCAGAAGCAAGGCTGGCCAGCTCGGCTAGCTCCAGCTCCATCGCGCGCACCACGTACGGGTCGTCCGGGGATCGGTACCCACCGGTCGGCGGCCGGTCGACAGGTGGCGACGGTGGTGGGATGTCCGAGCACGCCGACTCGTACGTGGTATCACCGTTTGCCGCTGCCAATGCCGCCTTTGCGGCGTCGCGCTCGGCCTTGCGTTGCAGGAACGACCTCTCATCCCGGACGCCGCGGGCTCCGTGCGCCGGTAGGTC
This sequence comes from Mycobacterium toneyamaense, assembly GCF_055384815.1. NCBI lineage: Bacteria > Bacillati > Actinomycetota > Actinomycetes > Mycobacteriales > Mycobacteriaceae > Mycobacterium > Mycobacterium toneyamaense. Next base: position 1,405,051 of record NZ_AP040333.1, on the reverse strand, counting down.
TGGGTCTTCCGGATTGACATGGATCGTCGTCAGCGGAACCGCCGGCGTCTCGTTAGGGTCTTGACTCAAGTTGGTCAAAATTACTGCGCCCCTTTGTAAATACGCCCGACACGCCGACTGCCCCGGCTTGTATCGCGGTAGACTGAGCGCGTTGTTGTTGTCTGGTCCGTAGTTGTCCGGGAAGGCCGTCCCTTGGTCCGGGGCGGCCTTTTCGCTTTCCTCACCCGGCCGCGTCCGGGCAGTAGACCTCGGCGAAGTCGGACACGGCAGCAGCCATGTCGTCGCGAGTGACCCACTCCGGTGTCGACGCCGACACCATCGCTGCCGACACCACGCGGTCCTCACTCCACCCTGCCTCCAGCAGCACACACGCTGAAACAGCCGCTGCGCGAACATCGTTCGGTGAAGTGAGCCGCGTCAGCCCATCGGCGTGCAGCAGGTTGATAAGCCGGTCAAGGTCGGTGCTTCCTGTGTCGGCGTGCGCTATTGCCGGTGTCAGGATGACAGCAGTCGCTATGGCCAGCCACGCGCTACGCCGCTTCACACTGCGCCACCAACCGGCTTCATTAGCTTATCCAGGTCTGCTGCATCGACTTTCAGCAACTTGGGGCCGACCCGAACCGCGTTCAACCTGCCCTCGGCGATCCATTTTCGCAGCGTCCGATAGTGGACTCCGCACAGCTCGGCGGCTTCCGGTAGACCTATCCATTGGCGCGCAACCGCATTCGTCATCTTCGGCGCTTTCATGCCGTGTCCGCCGAAGGTACGCGGTAAACGCCGGTGCGACGTCGGTTACAACTCGCACTGGTTGGCATCCTTGTGTTCATAAGGCGCAGGATGCACCAATGGCGGGCGAAACGCCGAACGTTTCGTACCGTTTCTGTTGTTTGATTCATGTTGTGTCGCAATAGCTTTAAGGGTCTATTTGGATCGCCCAGACGTCGCGAAACATACCCGAGGCACCGCGAGGCGCCACTGCGATAGTCGCGACAAATCGTCTCCCGTGCAGACAGCACAACGGGCCGGGTGCGACTGAGCGCACACCGACCCGCTGAGCAACTTTTCGGGCTCGGTCAGCCCTTACCCCGCGGCCAATTTCGATAGACGTTCGGCAATCTCGGCGTCTCGCCCTTCCGCGACATGCTGATATCGCAATGCCATTGCGGGCGTTGTGTGCCCAAGTCGGTGCATCAGCTCGGCCGTCGTAGCACCTGACTGTGCAGCTAGCACCGCGCCGACGTGCCGCAGATCGTGGACACGCAGTGTCGGTTTGCCTATACCCTCGCGTGCCTTCTCCCAGAAGGGCCGGTAGTTGTCACCGTGCATGTGTCCGCCGTCCGGCATCGGGAATAGCAGCGACTCAGGCGCGGCCGCGACATGGTCATTCAGGTGCGCCAGGATGACAGGGCGGACGTGCGGCGGAACCGCGACGTCCCGGATACCCGCCGCCGTCTTCGGCTCGCCGACGTCGAACGCGCCTTTTCGGTAGGTCACGGCACGCCGTATGCGCAAAACACTGGCATCGCCGTTGACGTCCTTCCGCCGTAGCTCAGATGTCTCACCCCACCGCAGACCACACCAGGCCGCCATGATGACGCTGGCGCTCAGATGTTCAGGCATCAGACTGGCTAGCCGGTCGACCTGAGCCGGGGTGAGCACGTCGACATCCCGCTTCCGCTTGGTCTGCATCGCAGCCCGGATGCGGCACGGGTTGGCGTCGAGCACTTCGTCTTGCACGGCGGTCGAACAGATCGCGTGCAGCAGGGCGTAAGCGTGGGCATTGCGGGTCGAATGGGTGGCGCCCAGGCTCGCGTGCCACTGGCGCACGCGGGCCGGGGTGAGCGTCACCAGCTTGACGTCTCCCAGCGTCGGCAAAATGAGCCGATTCAGCATCGAGCGGTAGTGCTGGCGCGTCCGCGGCCTCAGCGTGCGCAACTCCATCCACTGATCGGCGTAGGCGCGCAGCGTGATGCCGTCCGACCGTTCGACGGCGCCCCACGTCTCTAGGTCGATCTTGCGGCGTTCATCCGCCAACCAGCCTTCGGCGTCGGTCTCTGTGGCGTACGTGCGCTTCGCCTTGTGCAGGTTGCCGTCAGGTCCGATGTAGGCGGCTTGCCAGCGTCCGGACGGTAGTTGGCGAAGCCGTCCGAATCCGCGCCGCTTGCGTGCCATATGCGCGCCTTCCCTTCGACCCCAGACCGGTTTTCTCGGTGCGATAAACGTGCAACATCAACCTTACGCAACGCCCGGAAGCGCTACACAAATTCGTAGCCGAGTTTCGATCATATTGGCTGTTCAACGCCCATAAACCCCAGTATAGAGCCGGTTACAGCTAAGGGTGTCTCGTCAGGTTCGAATCCTGCCGGGGGCACTCTAACTAGCGGAACTAAAACAGCTGCTAGGCGGTACTTTTGAAGGTTGCTCTAACGGATCGCCCAAACGGCCTACCTATCCGGTCCGACGTAGCCGGCCCAAATCTGTTTGCCACCACCCGCCCTAAACCGCGTAGCCACAAACTGATTACCACGAAGGTCATAGCGATAAGCCGTCCCGAGGGCCAGAGTTGGGCAACGAATCAACCATCTTGCGCGCAAGATCGACTATCACTGAAACTTTGTGCATACGCGAAAGACCAACATGCCGCGATTTATGGTCTTCGATATGACCAGCATTGATCCCGCCAAGTATCATGGGGCGATACGCACCGACATAATGGCTCATCTCGCCTGCGTTGCGAAATCCTCGCTGACTCACAAAGACTGGACTGCCTGAGTTGCCATCGCTAGAAAAGGCATCGAACAAGACTTGCAGTGAGCCATCACCAGGCTTTGGTCCGTCAGCGTATAGCCGCCAACTTTCTTTCGGATCACTTACGATTGCGCCCGTTCTCATAATTGGCCGATCTGCACTCTTATCGTGCCAAGCGGGATAACCTGGAAAGAACAATGATTCACAAGGAGCAACCGTGTTCCAATACCACGCTGAAATATCGAGATGCCCCCAACTCACATAATGCTTCAATTGAATTGCAGCATCACCGCCCTGTTTCAAACCGTCAGCCCACTTGTGAGCGCCCTCGGTTCGTCCAGCAATTCCATACAAATCCACGCGTAGTAAGTGACCCGGAAGCAAAGGAAAGATACAAGCATCGATTGTCGGATCATCGTGGAATATGGGTTCTGCGACGATGTCGGTTTCAATTCGATCGTCCGACGTAAGCCATATACTTGCACGCAGCTTTGTGAGCTTTGTTCCCTCTTTGAGCTCATCAGACCAACCGGGCTCTATAAAATGCCTGTTAGTAACGAGCCCTAATGTCCGTTTATCGGGGCCCTGAACGACAAAACCCGTTGCGGTACCTTTGGGAGTCGTATTGCCAGGCTCGTAATGAAATTCGCCAAACAACTTGCAGGCGTAGTAAAGGTGCTCTTGGCCGATGCCCGTCTCCATGAGCCAGGATCATCGCACCTTGGCCCGACACCCTGGCCGCGAGCACCCCTGATCCCGTCCTGCACAGACAGCCAGCCACTGTGCCCGCTCGTTGGCCGTGATAACACCGACCAGCACGGAGGCGGTGCTGAATCGCCCCGGGTTTGATGCACACCGGTTACTGGTGTGCAGCCTCTGAGTTGGCCGCGTTTGTAGCGTAGTGGACGGCTTCGTACTCCAGGGGTGGGATGCGACCGAGGCGGTGCATGAGCCGGTCGGCGTTGTACCAGTGCACCCACTCGGCGGTGAGCAGCTCCACGTCGGTCAGACGGCTCAGAGGGCCGCGCCGAAACGGCGAGTCATCGCGGACGGCTTCAGTCTTGTAGAGCCCTATGGTCGTCTCCGCCAGAGCGTTATCGAAGGCATCGCCGACTGTCCCGATTGAGGCCACCAGTCCAGACAGCGCCAGGGTCTCGCCGAACCGCACAGACGTATATTGAGAGCCCGCATCGCTATGGTGAATAGTGTTGCCCAACAATGGATTACCCTCGTCGATACGAAGTTGGGCGGCGTGGCGGATCGCCTGACGCACGAACCGGTCCTCCTTGCTGGCCGAGCAGGTCCATCCCACTATCCGGCCCGCGTAGGCGTCGATGGCGAATGCGGTGTAGACGAACGTTCCGTTGGTCAGCCGTACGTAGGTGAAGTCCGCGACCAGCAGCACGTTGGGCGCGGGCACCCGGAACCGGCGTTTGACCAGATCGGCCGCCCGCGCCGCGGCGGGATCGGCGATCGTGGTGCGGACCTTCTTGCGGCGGGTAACCCCGCGCCAGCCGTTGGCCCGCATGAGGCGCTCCACGGTGCAGCGGGCCACCACAATGCCTTGTCGGTGCAGGTGAGCCCACATCTTGGTAGCCCCGTACAGTGACTCCGGTTTGCGTCGGCCGTGCTCGTCTGGCTCGTAGAAGCCGGCGAGCACCTCGGTGATGACGGTGTCCCACAGCGCCCGAGCGGATGGGGGGCGGGTCAGCCAGGCGTAGAAGGTTCTCGGGGCGATCTGGCAGCCGTGCTCAGTGAGCACGCGGCAGATCGGAGCGACCCCGAACCGAGCACGATGCTCGGCGATGAACGCACAAATCAACGGTGTCGCGGGTCGCTCTCCCGCACGAAGAAACTTGTTGCCGCCTTGAGGATTTCGATGGTTTCCTCAAGCTCGCGGTTCTTGCGCTTCAGCTCTCTATTCTCACGGGCGACGTCGGTGGGCACCCCGTCACGTTGGCCGGTGTCGACCTCGGTCTGGTTGACCCAGCGGCGCAGTGATTCATACGACACCCCCAACCGCTTGGCGACCGCGGTGATGCAGGCCGTGCGGGTGTCGTACTCCTCGGCATGGTCGGTGACCAACCGGACCGCTCGGGCCTTGAACTCGTCGTCGTACTTCCTTGGCATGATGCAAACGACCTTCCCTCGAAAGAAGGTGTGCATCAAACCCGGGGTGGTTCAGTGCTTCACGAGCGTTCGACGCGATCAATCAGGTGGGATCCGAGTAACCCCGATGGCTGCGGCGGAATCAACCGCGCAAGCTATCGACGCGATCAACGTCTACGAACGAACGCGAGTTAGGGTCACGCTATGAGCCTTGATGATCGAATCGTCGCCGAACTGCGTAAGCACGAGCCAAGTGCGGCTATCTCAGGCGCACAGTTGGCCGCAGCCCTTTCGGAGGGCTGGCAAGCCGTCTACGACTCAAGTAGGCGTCTTGAAGCAGCTAGTCGGAAACCGGGAAGCGACCACATCATCATCATCTCCAACCAGCGCGAAGACAGTTCAATCGAACCGCCAAACGAGTTCTACGTCCATCTGTCTAGCGTCGTCGAACCCTGACACGCCAGGCCGGTTGTAGTCATCGGTACGGGTAACTGGGCGAACGGGCCCGCCCGGCGTCCGCCAGGATTCGTGCGGCTGCTGTCGGTAGAAATCAGCGACGGCCGCTACCCGAGTTATACCCCGGTGACGCCACGTCCGACTCGGAGAGCTCGAACGGCGGCGGCGCCATAACTTCAGGGGTGAACAGATTGCCCCCTGTCGGGGTGCCCTCGGCCGGCGGTGCACTCTCCGCGGGTGGGGTGCTGATGATCTCGCTGGTGCCGACGGGGGTGTCGGAAACATCCTCAGATGCATCGCCCACGGGACCGCGCGGCACCCAGACCAGCAGGTCCTGCATACCGTCGTTGTAGACGACGCTGTTGGGCACGTCGCCGACGACGTCGAAGTAGAGCTTGCCGGTCGACGTCCCGCCGGGCGGTGCCGACGGCAGACCGCCACCGATCACGCGGTAGTTCGCCCCGCTCTCGGCCCGGGCGTTGAAGAACGCGGTGATCGGGTTGGCCCAGCCGCCGACCCCTTCGACAGTCACGGTCGCCGAGTAGAGCTGGCCGTTGTGCGGCACGGGGTCCGAACTCGGCTTCAGGCCCTTGACCGTGTAGCCGATCTCGTTCAGCGTCTCCTGCTGTCCGAACGGCTTGATGTTGTTGGCCGCCGAAGCAGAGCCCGCCGTCATGCCGGCCATACCGAACACGATCGCGGCGATCCCCACGGGCGCCACAAGTTTGATCTTCACCGTTACTCCCGTCCCACACCGAGGCAGTGTCCAACGCGGAGGTTACCCGCCGAACCGCTGGTCAAACGCAACTTCGCGCAGATCATTCGGACGTTCAGTGCCCGGCTGCCGGGACACCGGCATCCGCTGCATGCCCGAGCGGGATAGGAACAAGCCGAATCTCGAGATCGGAAGGATGTCATGGGCAAGCAATTCGGGTGGGGACGCTTCTTGGCGGTGGCGCTGCCGGTATCGATTCTGACGTTCATCCTCGACGTCGTATTCCACAAGACTGCGGGACCGGCACTCTTCGGCAACAGCTACCCGGCGGCCGACTACCCGCAGCGCCCGCTCGCCGAAATCATGGACCTGTTCCCGTTTCTCGGGTTCACGTACGTCCTGCAGCTGACGATGCTGTGCTTCCTGTTCCTGCGGCTGTACCCCGGCCGCGGGCTGGGCAAGGCCGCCTGGTGGGGCATCTGGGGCGGCCTGTTCGTCGTCATCCCCAACATGCAGTTCTTCGTCGCCGTCGCCCACACCACATGGACGATGCTCGTCATCCAGATGATCGAAGCCATCGCACTGTGCGTCCTGGCGGCATGCCTATTCGAAATCGCCTACCGCCCAAAGGACTACAACCAGGACAGCGCGGCCACCACGAGCGCCTCGGTGCCGGTGTCGAGCGTCGGCTGAATCACCGGGCCGAACGTCGGCGAGTGGTTCACCGGGATGTCCTGACTGATCCGGCCGGCTTCGGCAGCACGGCTGAATTCGGCGGCATCGATGCCGCCGAACATCCAATAGGTGTACGGCACGCCGAGCGCCCGCGGGATGTCGCTGAAATCCTCACTCGCGGAGGCCTGCGGGATGGCCAGCACACGGTCGCCGAATTGCTCGACGAACGCCTCATGAACCCGGGCGGTGGCGGCCTCGTCATTGTCGGTGACCGGAAACTGGTCGTAGAACTCGAATTCCGGCTCCTTCGGGGAATCCGACGCCTGGCACTCGGCGATGACGATACGCTTGACGGCCGCGATGACGGCGGTGCGCACCGCCTCGTCGTAGGTGCGCAGATTCAGTTCCAGCACGGCGTGGTCACCGATGATGTTGCTCTTGGTGCCCGAATTGATGCTGCCGACGGTGAGCACGACGGTCTCGATCGGCGCGACCTCGCGCGACACGATGGTCTGGAGCCGGACGACGATCATCGCGGCCAGCACAACGGGATCGATGGTGGCGTTGGGCATGGACCCGTGGCCGCCGCGGCCGTAGACCGTCACGCGGATGCTGTCGGCCGCGGCCATCACCGGCCCGCTGCGGGTGCCGACGTATCCGGCCGGAGCCGGAGCGACGTGCTGACCCAGCGCCACGTCGACCGTGCCGACGACGTCGGCCAGCCCGTCGGCGACCATGCCGGCGGCACCGCCGCCGACCTCTTCGGCCGGCTGGAACAACGCAATCGCGGTGCCCTGCCAGTGATCTCGCCCGTCGGCCAGCAGCGCGGCCGCGCCGAGCAGACAGGTGACGTGGGTGTCGTGGCCGCACGCGTGCATGACGGGCACGTCCTTGCCGGCGGCGTCGGTGCCGCGCACCGTGCTGGCGTAGGGCAGCCCGGTGGCCTCGGCGACGGGCAGCGCGTCCATGTCGGCGCGCATGAGGACCGACGCACCGTCACCGTTGCGCAGAATGCCCACCACGCCGGTGCCGCCGATTCCGCCTGTCACTTCATAGCCGATCTCGGTCAGCTTGTCCGACACCAGCTTTGCGGTGCGATGTTCCTGGTGTGACAACTCCGGGTGCTCGTGCAGGTCCCGGTACAGGTCCTCCTGCCACACCCGCACCTCGGGCAAGCCGGCCAGCACGTCCGTCGCACGACTCATAGCGCTGCCTCTCCGGTGAAGTCCTTGACCACGTCGGCCACCCGGCGCAGCTGGTCGATGTCCGAACTGGTGGGGATGAGATGCACCTCGTCGGTGCCGATGTCATCGAATTTCTGTAGCACGTCGAGCAATTCGTCTTCCGTGCCGGCCCAGCCCGTGGTGGGCGCCATCGCGTCGACGTACTCCTCGGGAATCCAGTTCATGTACCGGCGCAGGTGCCGGTGCACCTGGTTGCGCGCTTCGTCCTTCTCCCCGAGGGCGAACCAGAACGACGTGGCCAAGTGCGGCTTGGGTTTTCCCGCCTCGGCCCACGCCTCCCGGGCGACGTCGAACAGTTCGCTCTCACGCTCCACGTTGAGGTCCAGCGTGGTGCCGGCCATGCCGTCCGCCCAATTGGCGGCGCTGCGTATGGTTTTCGGGCCGATGGTGCCGACCAGCAATCGGGGGCCACCCGGTTGGACGGCCTCGGGGCCGACGGGCAGCACGGATTCGGTGAGCTTCTCCCCCGCCCAGACGCGCTTCATCAGCGCGACCCGCTCGGCCATGCCGCGCATGGTCTGGGTCTTCGGGTCGGCACCGACGGCGTTGTAGTCCTCGTGCCGTCCCCCGACGCCGAGGCCGACCGTCAGCCGTCCACCGCTGAGCATGTCGCCCGTGGCAAGCGCTTTCGCCAGCATCACCGGATCATGTAGTTGCGGGACGATCACCGTGGTGACGAGCCGCACGCGGTCGGTCCAGGCCGCCAGGGCGCCGAGCAGCGTCAGGGAATCGGGATTGTCGAACGCGATGCGCTCACCCCAGCACAGGGACGAGAAGGGCCCGCCGTCGATCACTCTTGCCCAGGCCGTCAGCGTTGCCGCATCGAGGTTGGGCTCCATCACTGGCATCGTCATCCCGATCTGCACACAGCCGATTCTGGCATGCGCGTCCAGCGCGAGGGTTCGGGTCGGCCGGCCGGACTCCGTCCATGAGCGGACCGGCAAGGCCCGGTACAGGGCGAACCGGTGGGGTTTACCCCCAGAGATGTCGCGGGAAAACGCCGTGTCCCGGGGCTTCGCCGGTGCCTAAGTTGGAGGCATGGTCGCAACAGCTACAGACCCCGCGTCGGCCGAGCCGACACATCCGACAACGACGCCGCCGGTGCCGCGCACATCAGACCTCGGTGTCGTCCCGACGTCGTCGATGATCGTCGGCGCGTTCGCAGGCATGATCTGGTTCTGGATACCGCTGTCCCTGCTCATCCTCGCCGTCACCTCGATCCCCTCGGTGATCGGGACGGTGTTCGGCGGAGTGGTGTTCGTCTACGCCGTCCGCGCCACCGACCGGGTCGAGCGGGTGCGCAGCGAGGCGGTGTTCGGCTTCGGCATCGCCGTCCCCTACCGAAAGCTGACGCCCTACAGCGGTTTTCAAGGATGGGCCCACCAATTGTGGCTGGACGTGAGCAGCGGCCGGTTCTGGAAGGTGTTGGCGCACAGCTACCTGCGCATGGTCTTCGACATCTTCGCGGTCGGGCTGGCCTTCTCCTTGCTGGCTTTCGCGCTGCTCGGTCCTGCCGCGGCGACCGCGATCCACAACAGCGATCCCGCTGCCGGACTGAGCTTCATCTCCCCGCCGCTGTCCTGGCTGCTGGCCATCATCGCGCTGGCCGCCGCCGCAGGCATCCTGGTGTTCGGTCCCCGGGTGGACGCCGCCGTCGACCGGTGGCTCCTGCCGGCATCGCCGACGGCGGCGCTGCAGCATGAGGTCAGCGCCCTGCACCAGGCCCGTCGCGGCGCGGTGTCGTCGGCGTCCACCGAACGGCACCGCATCGAACGCGACCTGCACGACAGTGTGCAGCCCCGGCTGGTGTCGTTGGCCATGACGATCGGGCTGGCCCAGACCAAGCTCGACTCGGACCTGCCCGAGGCCCGCAAGCTGATCGCCGAGGCACACGACGACGCCAAGGCCGCGCTCCTCGAACTGCGAAATGTGGTGCGCGGCATCGCGCCGACGATCCTGGCCGACCGCGGCCTGGACGCCGCACTGTCGGCGGTGGTGCAGCGCACCGAAACCGCCGGCGTGCCGGTGACGCTGGAACTGCAACTGCCGAAACGTTTTTCCGACGAGGTGGAGTCGTGCGCGTACTTCGTCGTCGCCGAGTCGTTGACCAACATCGCCAAGCACGCCCAGGCCACCCACGCCGTGGTCACGGTGCGCTACCACGAGCCCACCGACCAGCTCCACATCTCGGTGTTCGACGACGGTATCGGCGGGGCCCAGACGACCGGCGACGACACGACGGGCCTGCGCGGACTCGGTGAGCGGGTGCGCGCGGCGCGGGGCACCTTCGCCGTCTCGAGCCCCGAAACCGGAACGACGACCGTGACGGCGGTACTGCCATGCGCATTGTGATCGCCGAGGATTCGGCCCTGCTGCGCGCGGGTATCGAGCGCATCCTGATCGACGCCGGCCACGACGTGCTCGCTGGGGTGCCCGATGCCACCGAGCTGCTGCGGGCCGTCAACGAGCACAACCCCGACCTCGTCATCGTCGATGTCCGGATGCCGCCGACCTTCACCGACGAAGGCATCCGCGCCGCCGCGCTGCTGCGCAGCCAGAATCCCGAGTCACCGGTGCTGGTGCTGTCGCACTATGTCGAGGAACGGTACGCGGCTGACCTGATCGCCTCGGATACCAGGGGTTTCGGCTACCTGCTCAAGGACCGCGTCGCCGACGTCCCGGCATTCCTGGACGCCGTCACCACGGTGGGGACGGGTGGCACCGTCCTGGACCCGGAGGTGGTGTCCCAAATCCTGGTGCGCACCCACCGCCGCTCCACCCTGGCCGTGCTCACCCCGCGCGAGCAGGAAGTCATGCAGCTGATGGCAGAAGGCAAGACCAACTCGGCCATCGCAGGGCTGCTGCACATCTCGATCGGCTCCGCCGAGAAACACATCGCATCGATCTTCACCAAGCTGGACCTGACGCCCGACGACAGCGAGAACCGGCGGGTCCTCGCCGTCTTGCGCTATCTCGAATCCTGAAGAGAGAAAAGGACTTTCCCATGACTTCGAATCTGGATACCGCACCGCCGGCCGACACCGCCACGCCGCCCGCGCTGACCCCGGGCGGCCGGTCGGCGATGCGCTCGCTGCTGGTGGTGACCGCCCTCGTCGTGACGCTGTCGGCGGCCGCCGGGATCGGCGGATTGGCCTGGGGCATCAGCTCGGTGCGCGTCGCGGCCGAAACCGAGACCCTGCCGGCCGATTTCAGCTCCCTGACGATCGACACCGGCGATCTGCCGACTGCCATCAGGATCGCCAGCGACCGCAATGCCCATGAGCCACGGGTCCGGATGCGGCTGCTCAATACCGCAAAAGACGATCACCAGGCCCTGAAGGTCACCCGCAACGGTGGCGCTGTGAGCCTCACGGTGACCGGCACACCGTCGCCGCTGTTCGACTTCGGGCCGCCCGGGGAGATCATGGTGACGCTGCCTCCCGATGTCGCACACCGGCTTTCGGTCACCACCAAGCAGCAGGTCGGCGTGATGCTGAGTCTGACCGATCTGGATCAGCTGACCGTCCACAACACCGACGGCGCGGTGATCCTCGGTGGCAACGCCCGCCGGATCGAGATCCACACCCAGAGCGGCGATGTGCAGACGCGTGAGCCGATCGTCGTCACCGACGCGTTCATCGCCGACTCGACCGATGGCCACATCGCGGTGGACTTCAAAGAGGTCGCTCCGCGCACCGTGGAGGTCACCAACCGGGACTCCGACATCGACATCACCGTGCCGACCGGTGGGCCGTACCTGGTGCGGGCACAGGCGGGCGACCACGCGCAGGTGCGCGTGCCGCAGACCGAGGATCCGGCCCGCGCCGTCGCTCAGATCACCGCACGGACCGATGATGGCAGCATCACCGTCACTACGCGCCGGTGAACGGCCCCACCCGCAAGGTCGGGTAAGCCGTACTGGCGCAAGCGGTATCAGCATGGCCGATGATGATGGGCTCGGTGTCACCCGGCAGGTTGACCTGCAATCCGCTGACCGGCACGGCATTACAGTCGGCCGGGAAGTTGCCCGCGTTGACGATGCCGAGGTTCGCCGCGGTGGACTGGCCGGGTTCGATCACCACGACACCGATGACGGTCTCCGCATCCTGACTGGCGGCCACGCCGACCACATGGTTGTCGGAGCCGGCAATGAACGACACCGCCGGATAACCCGACATGCTGCACGGGGCGTCCCCGGAGTTCTTCAGGATCACCGGATAGAACGTCGTCCCGGCGGCACCGTCGGGCGGGCCGAGGCTCGGTGTCAGTTGCGCAGTGGCACAGCGCGGTACCTGGACGGGGTCGGCATGAGCGACCGTGATCGGCCAGGCGCAGGCCACCGCCAACGGGATCGCGACAACGGTTCGCATGCCTGCTCCTTTCCCGATGCTCACGCGAGCCCGGCCATGATGTCGGCGACCGAACCCGACCGGATTTTCCGGAATCCGGTGCCCGCCCAGACGTTTGTCCCGTCCGGGTCGCCGGCTGCCACCGCCGCCTTGCGCAGCGGGCTGGTGAGGTAATGCACCTCGGGATAGCCCAGCGGCGCCTGCTCGTCGTGTTCGTCGATGAACCGGTTGCGCAGCCCGCGGGCGTACCGTCCCGAGAAGGCTTTGGTGACAACGGTTTCGGTGAACCGTGGATCGACGAGTGCGGCGCGGTGCACCGGGCTGGAGCCAGACTCCTCGGCGAGCAGAAATGCCGTGCCGAGTTGTGCGGCCACGGCACCGGCGGCGATCACGGCGGCGACGTCGTCGCCGGTCATCAGGCCGCCCGCGGCGACGACGGGCAGTTCGGTGGTGGCGAGTACGTCGGCCAGCAGTTCGGTGAGTGGCTGCGTGGCGGGCGCGGCCAGCGGATCGTAGGTGCCGCGGTGGCCGCCGGCGCCGGGGCCCTGCACGGCGAGGGCGTCCACCCCAGTGGTTGCGGCCTGCGCGGCTTCGTCCGCGGTGGTGACCGTTGCGACGGTGGTGATACCGGCCTGCCGCAACCGCGCGCACTCGTCGGCGGTTGGCCCGCCGAAGGTGAAGGACACGACGTCGGGCCGCAGGTCGGCGACGACGTCGAGCTTGGCCGCCCAGTCGTCATCGTTGAATGTCGCATCGCCGAGCGCCGCCCCGTAGCGGGTGGCTTCGGCAGCGAGTTCGGTCGCGTACCGCTCGATCTCGCGGGGCTGTGCGGTACTGGGCTGCGAGGCAAAGAGATTCACGCCCAGCGGGCCGGTGGTCAGCGCGCGTGCGGCGGTGATGCGGTCGGCCAGCGTCTGCGCCGTCAGGTAGCCGGCTGCCACGAATCCCAGGCCACCGGCCGCCGACCCCGCAGCGGCCAGCTCGGGCGTCGATGGCCCACCGGCCATCGGCGCGACAATCACCGGAACTGCCAGCTCACGCAGGTCGAACGCCATACTTAGATCATGACAGGCAGGGGCCGCACACCGCGGCAGTGACGCGACGCTCGTGAACGGGTAGAACGGAGGAATATGGCCATCACCTTCAACCACACCATCGTCCACTCGACCGACCGCTCGGCCGCGGCCACCTTCTTCACCGAGCTCTTCGGTTTGCCTCCCGCCCAAGAAGGCGGGCCGTTCCTCGCCGTCGAACTGAACCACGGCGTCAGCTTGGATTTCGCCCAGGTCCCAGAGGGGACAAATGTCGTCCCGCAGCATTACGCGTTCCTGGTGTCCGAGGATGAGTTCACCGCGATCTACGGCCGGATTCGTGAACGCGGACTGCAATATTGGGCCGATCCGCGCGGCCAGCATCCCGGCGAGATCAATCGCAACGACGGTGGCCGGGGCGTCTACTTCCAGGATCCCAGCGGGCATTACCTGGAGATCATCACCCGGCCGTACGGCTCAGGCGGCTGAGCACCCGGTCCGCCAGTGTCACGGCGCCCGGGCCGCGTAACCGGGGCAACACCTTCGGCCGGTTGCCGAGCACCGAGATCAGCTCGGCGGCCGTGCCCTCCACCGCCGGCCCGGTGGTGCCGTGACGCCAGCCGGTGTCGACGGCGCTGAGCTGAAGACCCCGGCTGTTGCGGTATGCGGGGACGAACGGGTTGGGGAAGGCGACTTGGGTGTCCAGGACCGTGTTGAGCAGGTGGGCCGGGATGTCCGGTTCCCGGCCGACGGCGAACAGGATGTCCAGCTCGTGGGTGATGTGGTCGCCCAGCAGTAGCCGGGCCGGAAAGTATCGGCCGACGCCGGCGGGACGGGCGCTGACGGCTCGGAAATCGTCCAGCAGGCGTTCGGCGCTGCGGCCCCGTGCGCGTTCGGTGGCAGTGGCGGTGTTGGCGCGGTCGAAGTCGCGGTGCCGGATCATCTCCCCCACGAACGCGCCGACGGGATGACTGCATCCGACCACCAGATGTCCCAGCACGTCGCGGTTGCTCCACTCCACACACAGGCTCGGTGCGGCCCATTCTTGCGGCGTCAGGCCGGCAACGACGTCGGCGAATCGTTCGTCGTTGGCGCGCAACGCATCACGCGCGGACATCAGAGGTGCTCCGTCAGGAAGGCGAGCTGATCGTCGAGTACTCGCCGCACCAGCGGCGGGTGGTAGATCGCGAAATGGTCGGATGCGTAGTGCCGCGCGATCCCGCGCGGCGCTCGCTCGGCCACCGCTTGGGCGTACCGCGGATCCATCAGCGTCTCGTCATCGCAGACGCACACCAGGAGGGGCGCCTGGACCGTCGCGGCATGGCGCAGCGCCGATCTCGTGATCAGCAGCGCGGCGTCGACCGCGGTGATCCGATTGTCGAACGCGGTGCCGGCCGGCACCGTCGACCGCCACCCGTTCTCGGCTCCGGGCACCGTCACGAGCGCGTCGGTCCCGGGCTGTCCCACGATGGGCACGTAGCGACGTCCGCGCCGGAGAAGCGCACGCACCGCGTCGTGGACGATCGCCGGTGTCAGCCGCAGCGCACCCCGGATGCCGACGCTGCGGGCCGATGCCGGCCCGTGAGTGATGGGACATTGCACCACCGCGGCGGCGATGTCGGTGCGGCTGCCGGCCACCCGCACCACGTTCATGCCGCCGAGGCTCGTGCCCCACAAGCCGATGCGGTCGGCGTCGACTTGCGGGTGCCGCTGTAGGTAATCGATTGCGGCGTCGACGTCCCGGCATTGTTCAGGAATCGAAATATGTTGCCGCGGTTCGCCTTCGGAGGCCCCGTTGAACCGGTAGTCGAAGGACAAGGTGGCAATGCCCGCGGCGGCGAAATGCTGTTCGTACTGCGACAGCATCATGTCGCGGGTGGCGCCGAGACCGTGCACCAGGACGACGGCGGGATGCGGACCAGGGGTCGACGGCAACGTGAGCCACGCGGCGCAACGGTCTCCACCGCTGACGAAGTGCAACTGCTCGACCGGGATCGCTGATGTCATCTGAACTCCTCACATAAGTACGCTGTACGTATCGTCTACACTTCAACACGTACGACGTACTCGTCAAGGGGGTGCTCATGCGCGCACGGTTCACCACGGACGAAATCGCTTCCGCTGCACTGCGAATCGTCGACGAATCCGGTTTGGCGGCGCTCAGCATGCGGTCCCTGGCCGCGGCACTCGGCACGGGGCCGATGACGATGTACAACTACGTCGCCGACAAAGAGGGCCTGGAAGAACTCGTCGTCGCCGCGGTGTCCGCCGGGATCGAGGTGCCCGAACCCACCGACGACTGGGCCGCTGATGTCCATGCAACGGCGTCCGCGGTGTGGCGCGGCGTGCGGGCCCACCCGGCCGCCATCCCCCTCGTCCTGACCCGGCGAATGGCGTCGGCCACGGGGTTCGCTGCCGCCGACGCGCTCGTCGGCGCGCTCGAGCGGGCCGGCCTGTCCGACGCTGCCAGGCTGTCCGCGTTTCACGCGGTGCTGGGATTGGTGACCGGCTCGGCTCAGGCCCAGCTGGCCGGGCCGTTCTCGGGCGACGCCGCCGAGACTGCGGCCCGGATCGGGTCGGCAGCCGGAGTCCGGTACCCGCACATCGCCGCACTGTCCGAGGTGGCCGCGACCGTGTCGGTCGAGGACGACTTCGACGGCGGGCTGCGGATGCTGATCGCGGGCATCGCGGCGGCGGGCAGGTAGCGGCCGCTCATCCGCCGCGAGCGCGACGTAACTGCACGCGAATCACGGTGTGTCGGCGTACAAACACGGCCGCTCGCGGCAATGAGGACTAGCTGTAGCGGCAATGAGGGCTAGTTGTAAATGGGGGCTAGCTGTGGCCGCGGCGGGCTTCCTGGGTGCGGTAGTCACCTGCCAGCGTGCTGACGTGGTCTGGAAGCTTGCCCGTGGCCACGTCGGCGAGGCTGGTCTGTTCCAGCACCGAGCGCATGCTGGCGCGCAGGGCGCGCCACACATCGGTGAGGGCGGCCGTCGGCCCGGAGTACGGCAGATCGCCGAGTCCGATGTCGCGGACGCTCGCCAGCGGGCCGTCGATGCAACGCAGGACGTCGGCGATGCTGATGTCCGCGGCCGGCCGGGCCAGCTCGTAGCCGCCGTCGCGGCCGCGGTGGCTGCGCACCAGACGGTCGGTGCGCAGGTTGGTCAGGATGTCGACCAGGAACTGCGCGGGGATGCCCTGCGCCTTGGCCAGGTCCTCGGTCTTGACCAGCGCACCGGCGTCGGCGGCGGCCAGTTCGACCATGGCGCGGACGGCGTACTCCGCCTTGGCTGACATCCGCATCAGCCAATCATGCCATTCCGGGCCGGATTAGTCCGGAATAGCTGCGACGTTGGGCGCGACCACCGCCACCAGATCGGCCAGGCCGGCGAGGCTCGCCGCCTGCAGCGCCGCGGCCGGCACCGCCTGACCGTCGGGCCCGGCCAGGGTGCGCGTCGCCGTCGCGGCGGCCACGACCGTCGGCGCGTACCCGAGGCTGAACGCGCCACGGGCGGTGGAATTCACGCACATGTGCGTCATGAAGCCGGCGAGCACCAGGTTCGACGCGCCCAACGCCTTGAGCCGCTCATCGAGATCGGTCTGCACGAACGAGTTCGGGAACTGCTTGACGATCACCGGCTCGTCGCCGCGCGGCGCCACCCGGTCGACGATCGCACCGGACTCGCCCCCGATGTCGTACAGCGAGCCCGGCCCATCGTCGTGCTGGATGTGGATGACGGGGATGCCGGCCGTGCGGGCACGGTCGAGCAGTGCGGCAGTCTCATCGAGAGCGTCCTGCACACCCTCGAGCTCCATCACCCCTTGCGTGTAGGTGTTCTGGCAGTCGATCAGAACCAGGGTCGAGTCCGCGAGGCCGACCGGTTCGACAGGCAGGCTGGACAATTCACGCAGGGTGGGGCGAGTCATGTTGTGAGCCTAGTGGCGTGCGGTGGCAGTTAGGCTGAATTGGTGGGGCTACCGGACTGGTCGAGGCCGAAGATCCTGCTGGCGCTGCTGGCTGTCACCGTGCCGATCTTGGTTCTCATCGCCATCAACAAAGCGGACAGTTCGAGTGCACCGCCGCAGCAAGAGGCCAGCGCCGACTGCCGGCAGGTCGACCAAGCAGTGCGGCATTGGTCAGAGGCTTTGCCCGCCATTCAGTTCGGACTGACCCGCTCCGCCGATGCCGCCGCCATTGCCCGTGACTCTGCCACCGCGGCGGCCGCAGTGCGCAGTGACGCGGCCTCGATCACCGATATGACCTTGCGTGACAAGGTAACCGCACTGGCAGACAAACTCGACATGGTCAGTCGGGGCAGGCCGAGTGCCCCACCGGACTGGCGTCCCGACCAGACCTTCATGGATGGATACCACCCGATGACGACGCTCGTGCACCAGCTCAAAGTCGCGTGCCCGAACGTCGGCAACGATCCGGCGCCGGCCGGGCCGCCCACCCTGCCGACGAATTAGCTTCGGCGGGAATCGCTTTCGACGTCCCCCGCCCGAGGCTAGTTGTTGCCGTTGAGACCCGGATGCAGACCGGGTGCGACGCTCGGTGCGCCCGGCGCGGTGACAGCCGGACTGAACAGGTTGCCTCCGGTGGGGCTGATGCTCTTCTCCGTCGGCGTCGCCGATGGAGACGGCGACGAGGTCGTCGTCGTTGTGGTGGTGGTCGACGGCGACTGCCCGCCGTTGTTGCTACAGCCCGCGGTGAGCACGCCCATGGCAAGGAGGGCGGCGCCGCCGGCCGCGGCCATCAGACGACGAGTGGACAGATGAGTACGCATACGAACACAAACTAGCCCTGACCGGCTGTTATCGCCACCGATCGATCAGCGGGCCGATTCCTGCCCCAGGATCGCCGCGCCCAGCCACCGCCGGATGAACGCCCGCAACTCGTCGGGAGTGCGCCCGTCCCCTGCCGGCGCGAGGAAGTAGGACAGCATGATGCGCAGCGTGAATTCGACCAGCTCGCGCAGCGCCGCGTCGTCGTATCCGTAGCTCGCCCAGTCGACGTCGAACCGGGTGATCATCTGCATGCCGAAGTCCTGCGCCTCGGCAGACGCCATGTCACTGCTGTGCGCGCTGACGTACGGCGCCGACATCAGGATGCCGAGGTGCGGTGTCCGGGCCACGGCGTCGAGTGTGTAGAGCACGCCTTCGGTCATCGCGTCGGCGGGATCGTGAATCCCCCGCACGTGCTCGCTGAGCTGATCCAAAAAGCCTGCGACCGAGGCGATGGCGGCGGCGCGCATCAACTCGTCGGCCGTCGGGAAGTACCGGTACACCGTCTGGCGGATGACGCCGAGCGATTCGGCGACGTCGGCGATCGTGATCGCGGTGCCCGTGGTCGCGAGCAGCTCGACTGCCGCGGCGACGATGCGGCGGGTCGCCTCGTCGTCATCGGCGGGCGGCTCCCCTCCCCAACCGCGACGTTTGCGTGCCATCCGCCGGACGGTACACGGCCGGCACCGCGCCGGGCATTGACGGATGTTCGCCAACACTGTAACCATACACAGGCGACATAGTTTGTATGATTACTGATCGAGGTGCCCAGTGACCGATCTCCAGGTCCGCAAGATGCGGTTCGCTTTCGCGGACCACCCCGTGCCCTTCCTCTGGAACGAGACCAACCCCGCGTTCTCCGCAATGGCAAATGCCGTGTCCTTCTTGGCGATTGCGTTCGAGAAGATGATCGTCAGCACCATGGCCGAGGCCAAGCCACTGCTGACCGACCCGGTGATCGCCGAAGAGGCCGACGCCTTCGTCCGCCAGGAGGGGCAGCATTCGATGGCCCACCGGGCCCATGCGCGCGGCCTCATCAAGGCCCACCCGGAGCTCAAGGAGACCCTCGACGAGGTGATCGCCGCGTTCGACGACCTCGTCGCCAACAAGCCCCTCAAATATCGGCTGGCCTACACCGCCGACCTGGAGGCGACGTTCACGCCGGTCTTCAAATTGATGCTCGACCACGACGACACGTTGTTCGCGCCAGGCGACGACCGCGTCGCGTCACTGTTCTTGTGGCACTTCGTCGAAGAGGTCGAGCACCGGAGCTCGGCGCTCATCATCTACAACGGCCTGGTCGACGATCCGTGGTACCGCATGCGGGTGGCGCCGTCGATCTTCAAGCACGTGATGGATTGCGTGCGGATGGCGTGCAACGGGTTCAACAAGCATCTGCCGCTGGAAGTCCGCAAGGTCGACGCGCTGTCGGCGTTCGCGCTCGAGCGCCGCAAGAACACGATCCTGAAGAAGCTGGGCCGCATCCCGGACTTCGGGCCGTTCACGAGCGCGTTCCACGACCTGCCGGTCCGCGAGCAATTGGTGGCGCTGTCAGGCATCGTCCGCAGCCAGATTCCGGGCCACAACCCGGAGCACGAGAAGCTGCCCGCACTCGCGGCCGAATGGTTCGATCGCTACGACGCCGGCTACGACGTCACCCACTGGTACACCGCCGGAAAGCAGAGCGCCCATGTCTGACCTGTGTTCCCCGACGTTCGCCGATCTCGCCGGGCGCCTTGGCTTTTCCTGCGACACGGCCGGCGGCCTGCTCGAGGTCCGCAATCCCCTGCAGCTGGAGAACTGGACCCTGCCGGTCCTGGAGTTGACGGTGATCACCGGCGCGGTGCTGACCCTGGTCTACGCGATCATCCGGCTGCGCCGCCACGGTGACGCCACCAACATCGCCCTGTGGTTCGGCGCCGTCGCCTACCTGCTGATCATCGAGCCGCCGCTGTACTTCCCCGCAGCCTTCGGCATCGCCGACCGCGTCGACACCATGTTCGCGCACAACGTGTTCACGTTGGACTTCCTGTGGGGCCGGCTGCCGCTGTACATCGTCGCGATCTACCCGATGATGGCGACCGTCGCCTTCGAAATCGTGCGCAGCCTAGGGGTTTTCCGGCGGTACGGCACCCTGGTCGGCGCCGTCTGCGTCGGGTTCGTCCACCACGCGTTCTACGAGATCTTCGACCATCTGGGCCCGCAGCTGCGGTGGTGGGAATGGTCGGTGCACAACCCGATGAACCAGCCGATGTTCGACTCCGTACCGCTGCCCAGCGTCGTCGTCTTCGCCGCGCTGTGGCCGATGTCGCTGGCGCTCTGTGTGCAGTTCTTCGTGGGCCGGCACGCTGATCGGGGCCGCCGCTTCACCGGTTTCGAAATCGTCTGGCGCACTGTGGTTGCCGGGGTGTTGGCTTCACTGGGTACCGCGATCCTGCCGCTGCCCGCGACCGTGATCGGCGGCGTCACCGGCAGCAGCACCGCGGGCGGTATTGCCTACGCGGCGGAACTCGTGGCGGTGTGCGCCGTGGCGGTCTGGGCGCTGGTGACGCAATGGCGCCGGCTGCGCGGCACCGTCGCCAGCCCGACCGAACCGCGCTACGTGAGCCCGCCATGGCTGATCGGCTACGCCGTCGCCTACCTGGTCGTCATGGCGGCGCTCTGGCTCAGTGCCCTGCCCGCCTACTTCGGCGCGGTCAACGGCGTTACCGCGCACGGGGATCCGATCGGCAGCCTGTGGTACACGGCGGCGTGCTTTGCGATCGCGATCGCCTGCCTCGTCGCGGTTCGCACCGTTGCACCAGCGAAAGCCAATGCGCCGCTGCCGGTTACCGCGTCGGCGTAGCTCGATAGGCCCCAAGAGAAATCCGTAGCTTCAATCACGAGGCACTCTCGACTGTCATTGTTGAAGCCAGGGACGTTTTCGGGCCGTCAACAGTCCCTGGCTTCAATAACCATCGGCACATCACCACTTCGGCTGCACTGAGGGATTTTTCCCGCTACGGAGTCTGCATGGCTGGACGCAGTCGTCCGAGATGCGCGAAATGGCTGTGGGAACATGCGTCCCCACAGCCATTTTCGTCGATGTCGCGAGAGCTACTGCGTCGCGGTGATCGCCAGCACCCGCTCGGCCAGTTCCGGCCGGCACACCACCAGGTCGGGCAGCTTCGGGTCCTCGCGGTTGTAGACCAGCGGCGAACCGTCGATCCGCGAGGTGTGCAGGCCGGCAGCGCGGGCCACCGCGACCGGCGCGGCGGAGTCCCACTCGAACTGACCACCGGCGTGGACGTAGACGTCGGCCCGGCCCTGGATCACGGCCGCGACTTTGGCTCCGGCCGAGCCCATTTCGACCAGGACTCCGTCAAGGGCGTCACGCACCGCGAGCGCGATGGCCGGCGGGCGGGTGCGGGACACCACGATGCGCGGCGGACCGTCGACCGCGAAGGGCGCGGCCACCTCGGGCGTGTGCAGCGTGGTGTTCTGCGCGGGCAGCGCCACGGCGCCGGCGACCAGCTCGCCGGATTCCCACAGCGCCACGTGCACGGCCCAGTCGTCACGGTCCAGCTCGGAGAACTCGCGGGTGCCATCGAGCGGGTCGATGATCCACACCCGGTCGGAGGTCAGGCGGGCGCTGTTGGCCCGTTCCTCCTCCGTCGCCTCCTCCGAGAGCACCGCGTCATTGGGACGCAAGCGTGCGAGCTCCGTCATCAGGAACTCGTGAGAGCGCTTGTCCCCCGCCGCTTTCCGCTCGGAAGCGTCGGCCGTGGCGAACTCGGCCCGCACGTCCAGCAGCAGGTCACCCGCGCGGGTGGCCAGCCGCTCGGCAACCTCGTGATCGGTCATCGCGGCGCCACCAGCATGTCGACGACGCGCTGCGCCTGAGCATCCAGATCACCCGGCACCAGCGCCAGGTCCGGGTTCTTCGGCCGCTGGTACGGGCTGTCGATACCGGTGAAGTGCGTGATCTCACCGGCACGCGCCTTGGCGTAGAGCCCCTTGGGATCGCGGGCCTCGCAGTCGGCCAGCGGGGTGTCCATGAACACCTCGAAGAACTCGAATCCCTGGTCCGTGTGGACCTTTCGCGCCAACTCACGGTGCTCTTCCAGCGGGCTGATCGCCGGCACCAGCACGATCTGGCCGGAGTCGGCCAGCAGCGTGGCGATGTGGGCCAGGCGGCGCAGGTTCTCCGAGCGGTCGGCCATGGAGAAGCCCAGGTCCGAGTTCAGCCCGTGGCGCAGGTTGTCGCCGTCGAGAACGTATGCGGGACGTCCCAATTCGAGCAGCTTGCGCTCCACCAGCATGGCGACCGACGACTTACCCGAGCCGGACAAGCCGGTGAACCACACCGTGCTGCCCTTCGACAACCGGTCCTCGGCCGTGACGAGGTTGGCGTGCCGCACCGCGTTCGGGCTGGCCGACCGGTTGGCCGCCGGCGTGGTGTCACGCACCATGCCCGCGGCGACGGTGCCGTTGGTGTCCGGGTCGATCAGGATGAACGAGCCCGTCACGGCGTTGCGCGAGTACTCGTCGAGCAGCAGCGGCTGCTGCGTGCGCAGCGTGACGCGGCCGAGTTCGTTGAGCTTCAACGCCGTTGCGCTCTTGTCGCGGTGCAGGGTGTTGACGTCCAGCCGGTAGTCCAGGTCCGAAACCCGGGCCCGCGTGGTGCGGGTGGTGTGCTTGATGATGTAGTCCCGGCCCGGCTCGAGGCTCGCGTCGTCGGACATCCAGCACACGGTGGCGTCGAATTCCTGCGTGGTGTGCGGCTGGTTGTGCACACGAGCGATCATGTCGCCGCGCGAGATGTCGATGTCGTCGGCCAGACTCACCGATACCGCCATGGGCGCGAAGGCCTCCTCGAGCGGCCCGGTGGGGCCGTCGATCGCGGTGATGGTGCTGGTCTTTCCCGTTGGGAGAACGACGATCTCGTCGCCGGGGCGCATGACGCCACTGGCGATGGTGCCCGCGTAGCTGCGGTGGTCGGCGTGCTCGTGGGTCTGCGGGCGGATGACGTACTGCACCGGGAAGCGGACGTCCATGAGGTTGCGGTCACCGGCGATGTACACCTCTTCGAGGTGGCTCAGCAGCGACGGACCCTCGTACCACGGCGTCTTGTCCGACTTGGTCACCACGTTGTCGCCGGCCAGCGCCGACAGCGGGATGGTGGTGACGTCCTGGATGTCCAGGCGGGCCACGAACTCGTGGAAGTCGTCGCGGATCTTCTCGAAACGCTCACGGTCCCAATCGATCAGGTCCATCTTGTTGACCGCCAGCACGATGTGCTGGATGCCGAGCAGCGAGGCCAGGAAGGCGTGCCGGCGCGACTGCTCCAGCAGCCCGTGGCGGGCGTCGACCAGCACGATGGCCAGCTGCGCCGTCGAGGTGCCGGTGACCATGTTGCGGGTGTACTGGATGTGACCCGGGGTGTCGGCGATGATGAATTTCCGCTTGGCCGTGGCGAAGTAGCGGTAGGCGACATCGATGGTGATGCCCTGTTCCCGCTCGGCGCGCAGGCCGTCGGTGACCAGTGCGAGGTCGGTGTAGCCGTGGCCGCGTTCCTTGGAGGTGCGCTCGACGGCGGCCAGCTGGTCCTCCATGACGGCCTTACTGTCATAGAGCAGCCGGCCGATCAGCGTGGACTTGCCGTCATCGACGGAGCCAGCAGTGGCGATACGAAGCAACGTTGCCATATCAGAAGTAGCCTTCCCGCTTACGGTCTTCCATGCCGGCCTCAGAAATCCGGTCGTCTGCGCGGGTCGCGCCGCGCTCGGTCAGTCGGGACACCGCGGTCTCGGCGATGACTTCCTCGACGGTCGAAGCCTCCGACTCGACGCAACCGGTGCAGGTGACGTCACCGACGGTGCGGAACCGGACGGTCTTGGTGATGACCGGCTCGTCGTCGTTCGGCTTCAGGTATTCGTGCACGGCCAGCAGCATGCCGTCGCGCTCGAAGACCTGGCGCTCGTGCGCGTAGTAGATGCTCGGCAGCGCGATCTCCTCGGCGCCGATGTAGGCCCAGATGTCGTACTCGGTCCAGTTCGACAGCGGGAAGACGCGGATGTGCTCGCCCTTGCGGTGCCGGCCGTTGTACAGGTTCCACAGCTCGGGGCGCTGGTTCTTGGGGTCCCACTGGCCGAACTCGTCGCGGAAGCTGAAGACACGCTCCTTGGCGCGGGCCTTCTCCTCGTCGCGCCGGGCGCCACCGAAGGCGGCGTCGAACTTGTTCTCGCGGATGCCGCGCAGCAGCGACACAGTCTGCAGCGGGTTACGCGAGGGACCGTTGTCGACGACGCGTCCGGCGTCGATGTCGTCCTGCACGCTGGCCACGACCAGGCGCAGGTTGTACTTCTCGACCAGGGCGTCGCGGGTGGCGATGACCTCTTCGAAGTTGTGGCCCGTGTCGACGTGCATGACGGGGAACGGCAGGCGGCCCGGCGCGAACGCCTTGATGGCCAGGTGCAGCATCACGATCGAGTCCTTGCCACCGGAGAACAGCAGCACCGGCCGCTCGAACTCCGCGGCGACCTCGCGGATGATGTGGATGGCCTCGGCCTCCAGCGATCGCAGATGGCTCAATTCGTATTTGGCGGCCCGCTGGTCCACCTTGGACGCCTCGGCGGCGTCGGGAGTGACGGTCATCATTTCCCCGTAAAGTTGGTAGAACTGGTCAAGTTAAGAACCATGGTCGGAATTTACGTGCCCGGTGGCGCAGTGTCAACGGTTGTAACCACCGAGATCAGGTGGAACAACGCCGCCGGCGGCTGCCGGCTTCCCGATCGCCGTCTCTGCCCGAAGGAGCACCCCACCCCACGCTTCACGCCGGGTCGCCATCACTACCTGCCAGGTAATTGAACCGACTACCCGCCGCGCGCAGACTTCCATGACATGAGCCCGAGTACCGGCGCCGAGGTCATGGCGCAGTTCATCCCGCAGTCACCGCTCGTCGCCAAGCTGGGCATCGTCGCCGAAGCACTCGACGCCCCGGAGGTCCGGTTGCGGATGCCGTGGGACCCGACCAACACCACGCTGGCCGACATGGTGCACGGCGGCGCCATCGCCGCACTGGCCGATGTCACGGTCATGGCGGCGGCGTGGTCGACCGAACGCGAACCCGAATCGCTTCGCGGGGTGACGATCTCGATGTCGGTCCAGTACCTGGCGCCCGCCCGGTCGACCGACCTGATCGGTGTCGGGCGCGTGCTGCACCGCGGAAAGTCCTTGGTGCACTGCGAGGTCGAGATCGAGACACCGGGCGGCGACCCGGTGGCCAAGGCCGTCGGCACGTACAAGATCGGCTGAGCGAGGCCGCCCGATCGAGGCCAACGAAACGCAATGCCTCGGATCGCAGTCACCTGCTGACTGCAATCCGAGGCATAGACGCGTGCTCCGATCAGTGGGGCGCCTCGAGGTCGTAGACCGTCGCGCCACCGACGTCGAGCTTGGCGAAGTGCCCCGTCACCCATGCGGTGATCTCGGCGGCACTACCCCGCTCACGCCGGGGGCCGCCGGGCCCCTTGTGATCGCCGGCGATGAAGTAGTGGATCTGGCCGTCCTCCACGTACCGCTGGAACTGCGCCAGGGTCGGCGCGTTGTCCCCGCCGGAGAATCCGCCGATCGCCATCAACGACTTGCCGGTGCTCAACTCCAGATCGCCGGCCTGGAAGGACCCGACCGTCGCTGCGGCCCAACGGTTGTCGGCACCGCGGATCAGGTTCTCGAGTTCGGCGTTGGGGCCGTCGCGGTGCGGACCACCCGGGCCACCACCCGGCCACGAATCACCGCCGGGCCGCGGCGGACCTGACATCGAGCCGGGGCCACTGCTGTGGGCCGCGGCCACGTTGTAGATCGTGAACGACGCCGACCCGGCCAGGGCCGCGGCGACCGCGATACCGGCGACGACGGCCGTGACCCGTCCGGAGCGCGCCCCGACCGCCACGACGGCCACCGCCGCCAGGACCGCCACCACCGCGATGGTCCACCGCAGGGCGGGCATCCAGTCCGGGGTGCGGGACAGCAGCGCGAACGCCCACCCGGCCGAAACGACCAAGATTAGTGCGAGCAACAGCCGTGCCGACAACGTCTCCCGGCGCTGCCACAGCTGCGCGACCACCATGCCGGCCAACGCGGCGACCGCAGGGGCGAGCGCGACGTTGTAGTACGGGTGCACCGTGCCGTCCATGAAGCTGAACACCGCACCGGTCACCAGAAGCCAACCGCCCCAGAGCAATACACCCGCGCGTGCCAGGTCGGTCCGCGCGGCGCGGCGAC
Organism: Mycobacterium toneyamaense; assembly: GCF_055384815.1. Taxonomy (NCBI): domain Bacteria; kingdom Bacillati; phylum Actinomycetota; class Actinomycetes; order Mycobacteriales; family Mycobacteriaceae; genus Mycobacterium; species Mycobacterium toneyamaense. The sequence goes on along the minus strand of NZ_AP040333.1, from coordinate 1,378,674 downwards.
TGGTCCACAACAGCAGCACGAGACCGAGCAACGCCGCGGGCAGCAACCACGACACCTCGACGCCCATCGACGGGCCGAAGAGCCGGGTGATGCCGGCGTGGCCGCCGAAGAAAAGGTTGTCCCGCATGCCGCCGCCGGGGCCGCCTGGGCCGCCGCTGGGACGGTCACCGCCGGTGATCCGCTCGATGCCGTTGTAGCCCAACGCCAACTGCAGCAGGCTGTTGTCGGTCGACCCGGCGATGTATGGACGGGCGTCGGCCGGCCACAGGCTGACCAGCGCGATGTACCACCCGGCCGAAACCACCACGGCCACACCGGACATCAGCAGCGCGCTGATCCGGCGTCCCACGCTGAACGGCGCGGCGACGAGGAATGCCAGGGCCAGACCCGGTACCGGCAGGAAGGCCTGCAGCATCTTGGTCAGGAAGGCGAAGCCGACGATGACGCCCGTCAGCGTCATCCACCGCGCGGACACGGCGAATTCGGCGGACTGGATGGCCCGCACCGTGCAGTAGGCCGCGCTGATCAGCAGCAGCACGAGCAGCGCGTCGGGGTTGTTGAACCGGAACATCAGGGCCGCAACGGGAGTCACCGCCAGCACCAGACCGGCCAGCAGTCCGGCGGCCGCGCCGCTGGTGCGACGGACCGTCGCGTACAGCATCCCGACCGACGCCACACCCATGAGGGCCTGCGGCAGCAGCATGCTGAACGCGCTGAATCCGAACAGCCGGCCGGACAGGCCCATCAGCCACAGGGCGGCCGGCGGCTTGTCGACCGTGATCGCGTTGCCGGCATCGAACGATCCGAACAGCAGCGCCTCCCAGTTCTGGGTGCCGGCCTGGGCCGCGGCGGCGTAGTACGAGTTGGCCCAGCCCGACGAGCCGAGCGCCCACAGGTACAGCACGGCCGTCCCGGCCAGCAGTGTCAGCAGCGCGGTCCGTTCCCAGACCGGGCGTCCCCACACGGCCGGGCGGCGGCGAGCCTTCGGCAGGTGAGCCTTGGCAGGCGCGGTGGCGATCACGAGCGGGTCTCCTCTGAAGCGGTTGGTAGGCAGGTCAATTCGCGCACTGGGTGGACGCTCTAGCTCTGACGCCGCGGGTGGAACACCCAACCGCGCAGCAGCACGAACCGCACTGCGGTGGCAACCAGGTTGGCGGCCACCAGCACGCTCAGCTCGAGGAGATGGTGGGCGTGCGGCGCGAACACGTGCAGCCCGGCCAGCGCCCCGCTGGTGATGGTCAGGGCGATACCGAAGACGATCAATCCCTCGAACTGGTGCCGGGTCGCACTCGCCGCTCCCCCACCGCGGACGCCGAACGTGAACCGCCGGTTGGCGGTGGTGTTGACGATCGCGGTGAGCAGCAGGGCGATCAGGTTGGCGGTCTGCGCGCCGAGCGCGGTGTGCATCATCATGAACAGCAACAGGTAGGCCAGCGTCGAGGCGACGCCGATGGTCCCGAAGCGGACGACCTGACGCAGCAGCGAGCCGGGCGCGGCCGCCTTGGTCGACGAACCCAGCTGGGCGGCAATCGTGTTCACCGGGATGCTGCCGTTGGCGAAGCCGCGCAGCAGGCGGCCGACGCCCTTGAGGTCGGCGGCCGCGGTCGCGATGATGTCCACGCGGCTGTCGGGGTCGTCGACCCAGTCGACGGGGACCTCGTGGATGCGCAGTCCCGTGCGCTCGGCCAGCACGAGCAGCTCGGTGTCGAAGAACCAGCCGGTGTCCTCGACGAGCGGCAGCAGCGCCTGGGCCACGTCGGCCCGGATGGCCTTGAAGCCGCACTGGGCGTCGGAGAACTTGGCCGACAGTGCCCCGCGCAGGATCAGGTTGTAGCAGCGCGAGATGAACTCCCGCTTCGGCCCGCGCACGACGCGGGAAGACCGGGCGAGCCGGGTGCCGATGGCCAGGTCCGAGTGGCCCGAGATCAACGGGGCCACCAGCGGGCCGAGGGCCGCCAGGTCGGTGGAGAGATCGACGTCCATGTAGACGAGCACCGGGGACTGCGAGTGCGACCACACCTCGTGCAGCGCGCGGCCGCGGCCCTTGAGCTCGAGCCGCACGACGCGGACGTTGTCGAACTCGAGGGCCAGCTCGGCGGCAACCTGTGGGGTGGCGTCGATGCTGGCGTTGTCGGCGATGGTGATCTGCACCGGGTACGGGACGTGCTCTTCCAGGTGGCGGTGCAGGCGGCGGATGCAGCCGGGCAGCGCGACCTGCTCGTTGTAGACGGGCACCACGATGTCCAGCACCGGGACGCCGGCAGCGCGTGCGGCGAGGGCGGCATTTGGGCGCGTAGTGAAGCGTTGCTCGGCGTCGCGCTCGACCAGGTTCGTCATGACATTGATTTTTGGACCGCAGCTTTAGGCCGCCATGGGCTGAAGCTATGGGCCAGCTATGTGTTTCGAGCCGCCGACCGCCCGCACCGCGGGATCAGCGCGGCCGGGTCAGGTCGTAGACGACGGTGTTGTCCACAGTGGTGGCGGTGAAGTGTGCGCTGACCCAGGTGGCGATCTGCCGCGATTCCTGCTTGTCATCGTCCTGGCCGTGGTGTCCCCAGCCCATGTTGATGTCGCCTTCGACGAAGTAGTGAATCTGTGCGGCGGCGACGTACTGCTGGAACTGCGCGAGCGTGGGCGCGGGGTCGGTGCCGTTGAAGCCGCCGATCGCCATGACCGGGACGCGGGCCGCCAGCTGGTAGCCGGCGGCGTTGGTGGAGCCGATGACGGCGGCCGCCCAGCGGTAGTTCGCGGCGTCGGCGCTCAGCAGTGCGCTGACGGCAGCGCTGGGCTTGGGAGACTCGAAGAGCCCGCCGCCCGGCCGGAAGCCTTGCGGCGGAGCGCCCATCGCACGACCCGGCCCACCGGCGGGGCCCCGGGCCTTCATGCGCCCGGGAGGAGGCGGCCCCCACCCCGAACCGTGTCCGCCGGGCCCGCTCACGGACGGCATCGCCCCGGTATGCGAAACACCAGCGGTGGCAATCGAATACGCAGTGGGTGCCGCTAGGGACACCAGGACCGTGACGGCCACCACCAGGCGTGCGGGGCCGAATCGCGGCGGCGCCAGCAACAGCAGTGCGGCGACGGCGCCCACGATCAGCACCGAGGTCCGCAACCAGCTGATGTCAGCGCGACCCAGCAGTATCGCCGCCACCGCCGCCGTGGCCACCACGGTGCCGGCCATGGTCAGCCGGGCCACCAACGCAGTGCGGTTGCGCCACAACAGAACCGATCCGATACCCACGCACGCGCCGATGGCCGGCGCCAGCGCGACCGTGTAGTACTGGTGCACGATGCCGTTCGCGAAGCTGAACACCGCGGCGGTGAGCACCAGCCACCCGCCCCACAGGATCAGGGCGCCCCGCGTCGCATCGGTCCGCGGGGCGCGCCGCGTGAGTACCAGTCCCGCGACCAGACAGATCAGTGCCGCGGGCAGCAGCCAACCGGCGTAGCTGCCCATGCTGGCGCCGATTAGCCGGTCCCAGCCGACATCGAAGTTCGGGTTGCCCAGGCCACCGGGCTCGTTCCCGTTCAGCCGGCCCACACCGTTGTAGCCCAGTGCCAGTTCGATGATCGAATCATGTTGCGATCCGCCGACATACGGGCGCGACGCGGCCGGCCACAGCTCGACCAGCGCCAGGTACCAACCGCCGGAGACGACCATCGCGGCGGTGCCGCCGAGCAGCCGCCACAGCCGGGTACGCACCGGAGACGGCCCGGCGACCAGGTACGCGGCCGCGAAGGCCGGCAGCACCAGGAACGCCTGCAGCATCTTGGCCAGGAACGCGAACCCCGCGGCCACCCCGGCGGCGACCAACCACCAACGGCCCGCGTCCTCTTCGCAGGCACGCTGCACGCAGTAGGCACCGATCACCAGCAGCAGGACCAGCAGCGCGTCGGGATTGTTGAACCGGAACATCAAGGTGGCCACCGGTGTCAGCGCGAACACCACACCGGCCAGCAGGGCGGCGGCCGGCCCGGCGGCGCGGCGCACCGCGGCATACAGCACCGCCACCGCCGTCACACCCATCAGGGCCTGCGGCACCAGGATGCTCCAGGAGCTGAGCCCGAACAGCCGCACCGACAGGTCCATCACCCACAGCGCGCCGGGAGTCTTGTCGACGGTGATGGCATTGCCGGAGTCGCTGGCGCCGAACAACATTGCGGTCCAGTCACTGGCACCGGCCTGCGCGGCCGCTGAATAGAAGCTGTTGGCCCACCCACTCACCGACAGGTTCCACAGGTACAACACAGCGGTACCCGCCAGCAGGAGTCCGAGCTGGAGTTGTTCGCCGAGCGGGCGGCGGCGTAGTTCGCGAGTCACCAGTCTCATTGTGGGAGCGTTGATTAGGCGGACGTCGAGGCAATGCTGTGCAGCGGCTGTGAGCCTGCGGCCGCCGGGCCCGCGGGCAGGCGCACGGTGAAGACCGTCGCGCCGGGTCGGCTGTCGACGCTGATGGTGCCGCCGTGCGCTTTCACGACCGCGGCGACGATGGCCAGCCCCAGGCCGGTGCTGCCGGCCTGCCGGGACCGCGACGAGTCGCCACGGGCGAACCGCTCGAACACCTCGGGCTGCAACGTCTTTGGAATCCCCGGGCCGTCGTCGGCGACGCTGATCACCGTGGCGTCCGCATCGGCGGACAGCGCGATGGTCACCGACGTACCCGCCGGCGTGTGCGTGCGCGCATTCGCCAGCAGGTTCACCAGCACCTGGTGCAGCCGCGCCGGATCGCCCTCGATGGTGACGGGTTCCTCCGGCAGATCCAGCGACCAGTTGTGGTCGGGGCCGGCGACGTGGGCGTCGCTGACCGCGTCCACGACCAGCTGGGACAGGTCGACGTCCTCCATCTCCAGCGGCCGGCCGGCATCGAGACGGGCCAGCAGCAGCATGTCCTCGACAAGTCGGGTCATCCGGACCGTCTCGGATTCGACGCGGTTCATGGCGTGCGCGACATCGGCGGGCAGTTCGTCGCTCTTGCGTTGCGCCAGTTCGGTATAGCCCCGGATTGCGGCGAGCGGCGTGCGGAGTTCATGACTGGCGTCGGCCACGAACTGGCGCACCCGCGTCTCACTGGCATGACGGGCTGCGAGCGCGCCGGCGATGCGGTCCAGCATGCGGTTGAGCGCCGAACCCAGCTGGCCGACCTCGGTGTGCGCGGCGACGGGATCGACGTGCACGATCTCCGTCGGCAACTGGACTTCACCGCGGTCCAGTTCCCGGTCGGCGACATCGCGCGCGGCCGCGGAAACCCGTGACAGCGGGGCGAGTTGGCGGCGGATGATCCACACCCCGACCACCGTCGCCCCGATCAGCGCCAGCGCGCCCACCGCACAGAACATGCCGAGCACCCACAACAGCGTGTTGTCGACGTGCCGGGTGGGCAGGCCGGTGACGATGGTCTGCGGACCGCCGTGCCGGGGATGCAGGCCGATGACCCGGTACGTTCCGACACCGTCGATGTCCATGGTGCGGATCTTCCGATCCGGTCGCACCTGCGCCAATTGTGCTGTGGCCGTGGTGGTCACCGAGTCACGACTGCCCTCGGAGGTGATGACACCGGCGTCGACCTGGCCACGGAACACCACCGCTCCGATGGTGCCGACGGCCTGTCCGGGCGCGTTGAGGAAGCCGGGACCGGGGCCGGCTTCGGGGTCGAAGCGCATCCGGAAATGCGGATCCATCGACGGCCGCGGCACCCCACCGGTCAACGGCGGCGCCATGGGCGGCGGTGGCAGCTCGAAAATGGCGGCCGAGCGCCGGCCCGCCTCCAGCACCTGGTCGTCCAGCTGATGCAGCAGAAAGCGCTGCAGCGCAAACTCGGTCGCGGCGCCGACGCCGACGATGACCAGCGCCAGCAGCAGAACCTGGGTGACCAGCAGCCGCACCCGCAGCGACCAGGTGCGCGGCTGCCAGATGCGCGTGCCGGCCTCAGCGAGCGGGTCGGAGGACATATCCGGCGCCGCGCAGCGTGTGGATCATGGGCTCGCGGCCACTGTCGATCTTCTTGCGCAGGTACGACACGTAGAGTTCGACGATGTTGGAGCGGCCGCCGAAGTCGTAGCTCCACACGCGGTCGAGAATCTGGGCCTTGCTCAGCACCCGCTTGGAGTTGCGCATCATGTACCGCAGCAGTTCGAACTCGGTAGCGGTCAAGGTGATCTGTTCGCCGGCGCGCGTCACCTCGTGACTGTCCTCGTCGAGCACCAGGTCGCCGACGACGATCTGCGCGTCACCGGCCTCATTCGCCACACCGGTGCGGCGCAGCAGCGCGCGCAGCCGCAGCACCACTTCCTCGATGCTGAACGGTTTGGTCACGTAGTCGTCGCCGCCCGCGGTCAGGCCGGCGATGCGGTCCTCGACCGAATCCTTCGCGGTCAGCAGCAGCAGGGGCAGGCCCGGGATCTGTTCGCGCAGCTTGCGCAGCACATCGAGCCCGCTCATGTCGGGCAGCATGACGTCCAGCACCACCACGTCGGGCGGGTTGTCCTTGGCCAGCGCGATCGCCGTCGCGCCGTCGCCGGCCGTGGCGATGTCCCAGCCCTCATACCGCAGTGCCATGGACACGAGCTCGGCGAGGACGGGCTCGTCGTCGACCACGAGGACGCTGATCGGCTTGCCGTCGGCCCGGTGCATGACGACACGCGGGGCTTCACTGTCACGGGCGGTGCTGCTGGGACCTGTCACAGATTCCATTATTCGCACCGGTGTGGGGCGCGACTGTGGCGAATCTATGCGCGAGCTGTGAATTGGGCCGAGTGGCTAACCCTGGGGGTTGGTGTCCGGCGACTGCCCGGCCCACAGCGGAGCCTTGCCCGTGATCGACGGCGCCGCAAAGGTGACCGGTGCGGTCGTGCTGGTCGACGTGATCAACGTGCTGTTGGCCGACGTCGTCTCGGAGGGGCCCGCCAGCACCCCGGCACATACCGCCGCGGCGCCTAGTGCCGCGCTTCCACCGATGATGCCGATTGCCCATTTCAAGGTGATGCCAGAAGTCTCTGGTCGACTCATGGTCTGCCTCCCGTGTACTTGGGACCACTGCGCTGCGCCGCACCGTCGGGGCGCGGCCTTTCATGCCTTCGAGTCAACGCCGCCAATCTGGCAACACACTGAATCGCTTCTGGCAGTTCGCCTGCATAGCCGCAGCGCGGGAGTTTGGGCCGCGGCGGAGGCCTGTCCGCCACGACCCAGACCTCATCAGCCCGGATCCTGCCCCGGGTACAGCGGAGCGGGTCCGGTGATGGCCGGCGCGGCGCTGACGATCGGCCCGACCGTCGTGGCGCTGACGACCGAACTGACCGAGGTGCCGTTGGCCGATGTCGATTGCAGAGTTTGCGCCTGCGCCCCGACAAACGCCACGGCCATCGCACAGACAGCCATGCTCCCGGCGATGACGCCGGCGGCCCACTTCTTGTTGATTTCAGAATGCTTGTTTTGACTCATCGCGGGTCTCCCACCTAGACGCGATCCGCCACGATTTCGCCACACCGTTGGGGCCCGCAGCCGGTCAAACATTTCAAGTCGTCTCGGCCGTCAGGTATTCCACAGAATCAGAACTGGTCGGGTCACCAGCCCGGGAACAGGGCGGCGGCCATCAGGTGCCAATCCCGCGCTAGCGCGCCGGGATCTCTTAACCTGTCCAGATGCGGTTTCCAGCGAGCAACCCATGACGCGGTTCCTGATCCGCCGATTGGTCAACTACGCGATCCTGTTGACGCTGGCGACGTTCCTGACCTTCGCGCTGACGTCGGTGACCTTCCACCCGCTGGACAGCCTGCTGCAGCGCAACCCGCGGCCACCGCAATCCGTCATCGACGCCAAGGCCCACGACCTGGGTCTCGACAAGCCACTGCTGCCGCGCTACGCCAACTGGGTGTCCGGCGCGGTACATGGGGACTTCGGGAAAACCGTTACCGGGCAACCGGTTTCAGAAGAACTGGGACGACGGGTGTGGACCAGCCTGCGGCTGGTGGCCATCGGGTCGATCCTGGGCTCCATCATCGGTGTGATCATCGGGGCGTGGGGCGCCATCCGGCAGTACCGCTTCTCCGACCGCACCATCACCGTGCTGGCGCTGCTGATTCTCAGCGCCCCGACGTTCGTCATCGCGAACATGCTGATTCTCGGCGCGCTCGGCGTCAACGAGGTGCTGGGCTTCCAGTTGTTCCAGTACACGGGCGAGACCTCGCCCTACGCGGCCGGCGGTTGGCACGGATTCGTCGACCGGCTGCAGCACCTGGTGCTGCCGACCGCCACCCTGGCCCTCGGCGCCATCGCCGGATACAGCCGCTACCAGCGCAACGCGATGCTCGACGTACTCGGCCAGGACTTCATCCGGACCGCCCGCGCCAAGGGCCTGACCCGGCGCCAGGCGCTCTTCAAGCACGGCCTGCGCACCGCGCTGATCCCGATGGCCACGCTGTTCGCCTACGGCGTCGCGGGCCTGGTCACCGGTGCGGTGTTCGTCGAGAAGATCTTCGGCTGGCACGGCATGGGTGAATGGATGGTGCAGGGCATCAACGGCCAGGACGCCAACATCGTCGCCGCGTTCACCCTGTTCTCCGGGACGACGATCCTGATCGGCGGCCTGCTGTCCGACGTCGTCTACGCCGCCCTCGACCCCCGGGTGCGGGTCTCATGAGCGTCCAGTTCGGGCTGCCGCGCGCCCGCTTCGCATCGCGCCGCACCTTGGTGGCGCGGCGCTTCGTCCGCAACCGCCCCGCGGTGGTGTCGCTGGTGCTGCTGGTGGCGCTGTTCGTTGGCTGCTACGCCCTGCCGCCGCTGCTCCCCTACTCGTACACCGACATGGACTTCGACGCGCTGCTGCAGCCTCCCGACGGCCGGCATCTGTTCGGCACCAATGCCCTCGGCCAGGACGTGTTCGCGCAGACGTTGCGCGGCATGCAGAAGTCGATGCTGATCGGCGTCTGTGTCGCCGTGATCTCGACGGTGATCGCCGCGACGGTCGGCTCGGTGGCGGGCTACTTCGGTGGCTGGCGCGACCGGGTGCTGATGTGGGTCGTCGACCTGCTGCTCGTGATCCCCGGTTTCATCCTGATCGCGATCGTCACGCCTCGCATCCGGCACCAGAGCACGGTGCTGTGGCTGGTGGTCCTGCTGGCGGCGTTCTCGTGGATGATCAGCTCGCGCATGGTGCGCGGTCTGACCATGAGCCTGCGCGAACGCGAGTTCGTCACGGCCGCACGGTATATGGGTGTCAGCCACGCCCGGATCATCGCCCGGCACATCGTGCCCAACGTGGCGTCCATTCTGATCATCGACACCACCCTCAACGTCGGCATCGCGATCCTGGCCGAAACCGGTTTGAGTTACCTGGGTTTCGGGGTGCAGCCGCCCGACGTGTCCCTGGGCACGTTGATCGCCGACGGCACCCCGTCGGTCACCACGTTCCCCTGGGTGTTCCTGTTCCCGGCCGGCGTCCTGGTGCTGATCGTGCTGTGCGCCAACCTGATCGGCGACGGCTTGCGCGACGCGCTCGATCCCTCGGCCCGGCCCCGTCGGCGGCGGGTGGTGAAGCGATGAGCGCGCCGCTGCTCGCGGTCCGCGACCTCACCGTCACCTTCCAGACGTCTGACGAGGACGTCTCGGCCGTGCGCGGCATGAACTTTCACATCGCGCCCGGCGAGGTGCTGGCCTTGGTCGGTGAGTCCGGCGCCGGGAAGTCCGCGACCGCCATGGCGGTGGTGGGGCTGCTGCCCGAGCACGCCCAGGTGACCGGTTCGGTGAAACTGCAGGGCAAGCAGCTCGTCGGGCTCGATGACGACGCGATGTCCCAGGTACGCGGCCGGGTGATCGGCACGGTGTTCCAGGACCCGATGTCGGCGCTCACGCCCGTGTACACCGTCGGCGACCAGATCGCCGAAGCCCTTCGCGTGCACGACCGTTCGATGGGCCGGCGGGCCGCGCGCGGCCGGGCGGTCGAACTGCTGGAGTTGGTCGGCATCAAGCAGCCCGCGGCCCGCGCCCGCGCGTTCCCGCACGAGCTGTCCGGCGGTGAGCGCCAACGCGTCGTCATCGCCACCGCGATCGCCAATGACCCCGATCTCATCATCTGCGACGAACCCACCACGGCGCTCGATGTCACCGTGCAGGCGCAGATCCTCGACGTGCTGCGCACTGCCCGCGACGTCACCGGCGCCGGGGTGCTGATGATCACGCACGATCTCGGTGTCGTCGCCGAATTCGCCGACCGCGCAATGGTGATGTACGCCGGCCGGGCGGTCGAGACCGCGCCGGTGGCGAACCTGTACCGCGACCGGGTGATGCCGTACACGGTCGGCCTGCTGGGCTCGGTGCCCCGGCTCGACGCACCGCAGGGCTCGCGGTTGGTGCCCATTCCCGGCGCGCCGCCGTCGATGGCGGCACTCCCGCCGGGTTGCCCCTTCGCGCCCCGCTGCCCGCTGGCCGACGACGACTGCCGGGCGGCCGAACCCGCGCTGCTGGAGGTCGCGCCCGGACAGGCCGCCGCCTGCATCCACACCGACCAGGTGACCGGCCGCAGCGCAGCCGAAATCTACGGGGTGGCAACCGAACCCGAGGTCGTCGCGGATGACGGCGCCGAGCGGCCGGTGGTGCTCGCGGTCAACGACCTCGTCAAGACGTTCAAGCTCAGTGGCGGGTTGCTGCGGCGCAACGTCGGCGAGCTGCGTGCCGTCGACGGCGTCAGCCTGCAGCTGCGGCAGGGCCGGACCCTGGGCATCGTCGGTGAATCGGGCTCCGGCAAGACCACCACGCTGCACCAGATCCTGAATCTGACCGCGCCGCAGTCGGGTTCGATCACGGTGCTCGGCCAGGATGTGGCCGGCCTGACCCGCGACACGCGCCGCGAGCTACGCGGCGACCTGCAGGTGGTGTTCCAGGATCCCGTGGCGGCGCTGGATCCGCGGCTTCCGGTGTTCGATGTGCTGTCGGAACCCTTGCGGGTCGGCGGTTTCGACAAGAACCGGATCGACGACCGCGTCACCGAACTGCTCGGCATCGTCGGGCTGCGGCACGAGGACGCCGCCCGTTACCCTGCCGAGTTCTCCGGTGGCCAGAAGCAGCGCATCGGCATCGCCCGGGCCCTGGCGCGTCAGCCCAAGATTCTGGCGCTCGACGAACCGGTGTCGGCGCTGGACGTCTCGATCCAGGCCGGCATCATCAACCTGCTATTGGACCTGCAAGAGCGCTTCGACCTGTCGTATCTGTTTGTCTCGCATGACCTTTCGGTGGTCCGCCACCTGGCCCACACCGTGGCCGTGATGTACAAGGGCGCCGTCGTCGAACAGGGCGATGCCGCACAGGTTTTCAGCGCCCCGCAGGACCCATACACCCAGCGGCTGCTCGATGCCGTGCCGCAGCCGGGAGGGGAATGATGACGTCCCGTCGCAGTCAACTGGTGGTGGCCCTCATCGCCCTGATCGCCCTGATGGCCGGCTGCTCGAGCGAGTACCGCGGGTCCAGCGCCGGCGCACCGAAACTCGGTGCGGCCAACGACCTCAACCCACACGACCCCGCGACCCTGAGGGAAGGCGGCAATCTGCGGCTGGCGCTCACCGCGTTCCCGGACAACTTCAACACGCTGAACATCGACGGCAACACCGTCGACACCGCCGCGATCCTGCGGCCCACGCTGCCCCGGGCATTCATCGTCGGACCCGACGGTTCGACCACCGTCAACCACGACTACTTCACGGACATCCAGCTCACCGGCACCAATCCGCAGGTCGTCACCTACACCATCAACCCCAAGGCCGTCTGGAGCGACGGCGCCCCGATCACCTGGGAGGACATCGCCGCCCAGGTCACCGCGACGACCGGCAAAGACCCCCGGTTCCAGATCGCGAGCCCCAACGGCAGCGAGCGGGTGGCCTCGGTGACCCGCGGCGTCGACGACCGGCAGGCCGTCATGACGTTCGCCCGCCCGTACGCCGACTGGCGCGGCATGTTCGCGGGCAACGGCATGCTGCTGCCCAAGGTCTCGACGACCGATCCCGAGGTGTTCAACAAGGGACAGCTGAACAAGCCCGGGCCGTCGGCCGGCCCGTTCGTCGTCTCGAACGTCGACCGCGGCGCGCAGCGAATCACGCTGACGCGCAACCCGAAATGGTGGGGCACCCGGCCGCTGCTGGACAGCATCACGTTCCTCGTGCTCGACGACGCCGCTCGTATCCCGGCGCTGCAGAACAACGCCATCGATGCCACCGGGCTGGGCTCGATCGACGACATGGTGCGCGCCCGACGCACCAAAGGCGTCGACATCCGCACCGCGCCGGGACCCACCTGGTCGCACCTGACCTTCAACGGCGCGCCCGGCTCGCCGCTCGCCGACCCCGCACTGCGCCACGCCATCGCCATGGGCATCGACCGGAAGACCATCGTCACCGTCCTGCAGCACGGTCTGGTGGACAACCCGGTGCCACTCAACAACCACATCTACGTCGCGGGGCAGGCGGGCTACCAGAACAACAGCGGCGGGACGCCTTTCGACCCGGAGGCGGCACGGCGCGAACTCGACGCGCTGGGCTGGAAGCTGCCCGCCGGCCGCTCGGTGCGGGAGAAAAACGGCAAGCCGTTGAACGTTCGGATCGTCTTCTACGACGCCCCGAGCGGCCGGCAGATCGGGCAGCTGACGCAGAAAACCCTCGCCGATATCGGCGTCAAGCTGGAACTCGTGGTGTCCTCCGGCGCAGACTTCTTCAGCCAGTACATCATTCCGAGTAACTTCGATATCGCCGCCTTCGCCTGGCAGGGCGACGCCTTCCCCTTGAGCGGTCTGACCCAGATCTATGCCTCGGGCGGCGAGAGCAACTTCGGCAAGATCGGCACGCCCGAGATCGACGCCAAGATCGAGCAGACGCTCGACGAACTCGATCCCGTCAAGGCGCAGGCCCTGGCCAACCAGCTGGACCGCATGCTGTGGGCCGAAACGTTCAGTCTGCCGCTCGCCCAGTCGCCCGGAAATGCGGCGGTCCGAAGCACTTTGGCCAACTACGGCCCTGCGGGCCTGGGCGACCTGAACTACATGACGATCGGCTTCACCAAGTCCTGAGCTGCCTGATGGCCCGCGGCAGCCCGGCCGGCACCAGCGACTCGGCGGCCGCGGCCGTCGCGATGCCCTTGACCATCAGGCGCACCGTGAAGTCCGGCGGCATATTGTCCAATTCCGTTGCCCGGTCCGGCAATTCCGCATATTCGCCGGCACACACCGCAGTGGCGATGGTCAGTGCCGCACCCTCACGCATGTCGAGCACGCTATGTCCGGCGCTGGGCAGTTCCAGCAGCACAGCGTCCGGAATCAGTTCGGCGACCCGCTGGGCGATGGCCGGCGGCGTGATCAAGTCCCGGCCGCCGGAGATCACCACGGTGGGCCAGTCGAATCCCGGCATCGCGGCCACCAGGTCGAAAGGTTCGGCGACGAAATCCGGGTCGCCGGTGGCCGATTCGCGGTATGCCAGCGCCGGGTCGAGCGGCAGGCCGTCGGGCTCGGGGGCATAGTTGAGCTCCTGGTAGCCGATGTGCTCGACCAGGTCGGGCTCATGCCGGTACGGCGTCTTGCTCTCGAACAGCAGCTTGGTGCTGTGCCCGATGGCGCCCCAGAGGAGGCCGCGTCCGGTGAGCAGCAACTCGAGCTGCTGCTCCAGCACTTCCGGGCCGACCAGGCCGTACAGACCCGTCGCCAGTTGCACGACCCAGGGCGTCAGCTGCCCGTCGGCGGCCAGGTCCCGCACCCTCTTGGCGAGCCCCTCCGTCGCCGGTTCGGTGCCGTCCCACAGCACGGCCCGGGTGGCCTCGCGCACCGCGTCGATGTCGTCGGCGCACAGCAGCGGTGAGTCCAGCACCATGGCATGCACGCGGGCGGGATGGCGCACGCCGACGCCGGCGGCCAGGTAGCTGCCGTACGACGTGCCGTAGATCACCGCGGACTCGACGCCGGCGTCGTCCAGGACCGCCGCGATGTCGTCGACCGCGGCCTCGATGGTCAGCGCCTCAGTGGGTAGGTCGGCGCCGTCGTCGTCGTGTCGGGACATGCCGACGCCCCGGTGCTCGACCATGATGACGTCCAGACCGGCGGCCGTCGCCCGGCGGCGCAAATTGCGGTAGTGCCCGATGGACGCCGCACCCGGCCCGCCCGGAATGACCACCAGCGGATGCTCGCTGAGCGGCCCGGTCCGCACGTAGAACAGATCGAATTCCTCTGCGCCACTTGACCGGACGGGTCGCCGCACCGACCGTACCCCCGGCAGCGCCGCGAGCTTGTCGTGCGCCTTGCGGCGCTTGGCGTTCATGGTCATCGACACTCATTCTGCCGCGTTTGGTTCGGCGCGAGCGTAAGCCGTGCCTGTGACTGTCCTGGTACGTAGAACTGGGACATGACCATCCTCGACCTCCCCGACACGACAACGTGGACCGACCTGCTGGCCGATATCGCAGCGGGCGCCAAAGACCGCGATCTGGACGACGTGAATCCATTCGACCAGGTGGCCGCGCTCAAGCGGGCCGGATTCGGCACCCTGCGCCTGCCCACCGAGCTGGGCGGAGCCGGACTCACGGTGCCGCAACTGTTTTCCGCCGTCATCGACGTCGCCCGCGCCGATCCGGTGGTGGCGCACATCTTCCGTACGCATTTCTGGTTCGTCGAGGAGCGGCTGCGCACCCTGGACCAGCCCGGGTCCCGGGCCTGGCTGGACAAGGTGGCCAACGGCAAGGTGTTCGGCAATGCGTTCAGTGAGAAGGGCTCCCACGCGGTGGGCAGCCTGGTGTTCAACACCCGCTTGACGCCGGGCCACGACGGCGGATTCATCTTGACCGGCGAGAAGTTCTACAGCACCGGAACCCTGTTCTCGGACTACCTTACCGTGACAGCGACCACCGATCATGATTCGGTGGCGACCGTCATCGTCCCGGCCGATCGCGCCGGCGTGACGATCATCGACGACTGGGACGGTTTCGGTCAGCGCCGTACCGGCACCGGCACCACGCGGTTCCAGGACGTGACGGTGCTGCCCGACGAAGTGCTCACGGACACGCGGTACGACGCCGAGCCCGTGCCGTCGGTGCAGTACACCCTGTTGCAGCTGTACATCCACGCCGTGGTGGCCGGAATCCTGGAGAACATCGTGGACGACGGGATCACGCTCCTGCGGTCTCGCGAGCGCAGCTTCAGCCACGCCTCTGCCGCATCACCGACCGACGACCCGCTGCTGCAGCGCCAGCTCGGCGAACTGGCCAGCTCCGCCTACATCGCTCGGGCCGCAGTGCTGGATGCGGCGGCGGCGATCGGAGCGGCCATCGATTCGACCGGTCCGGACGGTGTGCCCGACGCGGCACTGGTCGCGACGGCCCAGCTGCAGGCGGCGAAGGTGAAGGTGCACCTGGACGACATCGCGCCGCGCGCCGCCACCAAGCTCCTGGAGCTCGGCGGTGCCAGCGCGGCCAGCCGGCAACGCAACCTCGACCGGCACTGGCGCAACATCCGCACCATCACGCTGCACAACCCCGTCGGTTACAAGGCTCGGGTGGTCGGGCAGAACCTGTTGCACGGCACCGCGATTCCCGCCAACGCCTACTTCTGACCCTCAGGCGGTGATGAGGTCGGCGGCCTTCTCACCGATCAGCACGCTCGGGGCGTGAGTGTGGCCCCGGATGATGGTCGGCATCACCGAAGCGTCGGCGACCCGCAGCCCCGCGACCCCACGGACGCGGAGCTGCGGGTCGACCACGCTGGCCTCGTCGCTGCCCATCCGGCAAGTCGTGGTCGGGTGATACAGCGTGTGCGACGTGGTGGCCAGTGCCAGCTCCAGCGTGCGGTCGTCGAGATCGTGCGCACCCACCGGGCGGGCAATGTCGCCCAGCAGTCCCTTCAGCGCCGGGGCCTGGGTCATGTCCGCCAGCATCCGCAAACCCGCCAGCAGTGCCTTGCGGTCCGCACCCTCGGGGTCGGACAGGTAGCGCGGGTCGATGATCGGCTTGGCCAATGGATCGGCCGAGGCCAGCCGGATGGTGCCGGTGCTCTTGGGCTTCACCAGGATCGGCCCCATCGCCACCGCGTCGCGCGGGTAGGCGTCGCCGATGCCCTCGTCGAAGAACGGTGCCGGGGCGAAGATCAGCTCGATGTCGGGCTGCGCGAGTTCAGGATCACTGCGGACGAAGCCATATGCCTCACCGACATTCGAGGTCAGCATGCCGCGGCGGCGGGCCAGGTAGTTGAGCAGCTGCACCGGTTTTTCCGCGCTGATCAGGGTCTCGCAATGGGCGTCGAACCCGAGCAGCACGACCAGGTGGTCCAGCAGGTTCGACCCGACGCCCGGCGCGTCGTAGACCACGTCGATGCCGTGCTCGGCCAGATGCTCGCGCGGACCGATCCCGGACAGCATCAGCAGCTGCGGGCTGTTGATCGCGCCTCCGCACAGGATCACCTCACGGCGCGCCCGGACGATCTGACGACGGCCGTCCGCCTCGTACTCGACGCCGACCGCCCGCCCGTCCTCGATCAGCACGCGGGTTGCCGTGGCGCCGGTGCGCAGATGCAGGTTCGACCTGCGCAACGCCGGCCGCAGATAGGCGTCGGCGGTGCTCCACCGCGCGCCGCGGCGCTGACACACCCGGGTCTCGACGAACCCCTCGTAACCGGACTGCTCGGCGGCCTCCAGCCACGCGGCCGTGACGCCGCGCGGGCTGCGCTGCGGGCTGAGCACCAGCGGCCCGGCCTCGATCCGGTCGAAATACTTCTTCACGGCCGCGTACGACCACTCTTCGCCGGCGAGCTCGCCCCACTCGTCGTAATCGGCGGGCAGGCCGCGGACCCACATCATGGCGTTCATCGACGACGAGCCGCCGAGGGTCTTGCCGCGCGGCCAGTAGATGCGCCGGCCGGCGAGCTCGGGCTGCGGTTCGGTCGAGTAATCCCAATCGAACTCGCCGCGGAACAGCTTCGCGAAAGCCGCCGGGATACGGATGAACTGGTTCTTGTCGACGGCCCCGGCCTCCAGCACCACCACCTGCGCGGTGCCGTCGGCGCTCAGTCGATCAGCCAGCACCGCACCGGCCGAGCCGGTCCCCACGACGACGAAGTCAGCGATCACCGCCGCAGTCTGTCACGAAACGCGGCCTACCAGGGGCCTAAGCGGTGAGCTCGATGCGCGTCGCGTCGCCGACGCTGGCATAACGCTCGGGGCTGCAGGTCAGCACGATCACCTGACCATCACCGCCGACCGCGTCGAACACCTCACCCATGCGCGTCAACCGGCCCGCATCGGTGAACCCCAGTGCGTCATCGATGATCACCGGGACGGTGTCCTCCTTGGCCACCAGCGCCGCGCCGGCCAGCCGGGCGACGATTCCCAGCTGTTCCTTGGCCCCACCGGAGAGGCTCTCGTACGGCACGGTGGTGCCCGCGACGGTGCGACTGCAAATCCGCAGATCACTGTCGACCTCGACGGCGAAGCTGTCACCGAACACGATGCGCCCCAGCCGTTCCACCTCGGTGCGGAACGGTGCCACGTACCGCTGCCGGGCCTGCTCACGGTGCCGGCCCATCACCGTCCGCAGCAGTTCAGCGGCCCGGGCTCGACGCCCCACCGCTGCATGCTCGGACTCCGCATGCCGCAGCGCGATCTCGGCGGCATCGAGCTGGCTCTGGCGGCCCTGTGTCCCGTACACCTTCAATTGCGCTGCCACATCCCGCAATTGGTCATCGAGTTCGCGGCGCCGGGCACCGAGCCGGGCCGAATCCGCGGTGGCCGCCGCCAGTTCCGCGTCGACGGCGTCTGGCGCGGCGGCAGCCAGTGCCGCGGCGAGTTCCTGTTCGCGCGCGGCGGCCGCGGCAGCCTGCTCCCCCAGCGCCGCGACGCGCTGGGTCAAGGCCGCGTCGTCCTCCAGCTCGCGCTGCCGGGTCAGTCGCTCGGTGGCCTCGGTGAGCGCGGCCGTCGCCGCCGTCACCTTCTCGCGGGCGACCGTCGCCGCGGTCAACGCGGCCGCCACCGCGGCCGCCGCGGCGGTGGCCGTGTCGCGGCATTGCTCGTACTCGGTTGTCGCCCGGCGCTGTTCGGCGTCGGCGGCTTCCAGCTCGGCGCGTGCCGCCCCGACGTCGATGGCATCGGTGTCGCCCAGCTGCTCCCGCAGCCCCGCCAGCCGAGCCGCGAGCGCCTCGACCGTGTCGGCGGCCAGCAGCGTCTGCCGGGTGACGGTCAGCCGATCACGCTCCGCTTCGAGTTCGCGCCGCCGGGCGTCCAGGGCCCGCGCGGCCTCGACGTCAGCAACCCCGTGTGGCTGGAGCGCAGCCGCCAGCGCATTGCGCGCCGCGTCGAGAACGGCGCTGGTGTCCGCGGCCGGGGTACCGGGCAGCACCCGCACCGTCAGCAGCCCGGGGAGTTCGACATCGGTCCGGCCGCCCGCGCTCGTGGCCCACTCCGACCCGGCGGACAGCGTCACGTCCTGGTCACCCACGCGCAGCTCGACGTCGCCGTGAGCCACCAATTCGATTCGCGCCGAGGCGAGTTCAGCGGCCGCGGCCGCACGGTCCACCGCGGCGGCGGCGGTTTCGATGGCGCGCATGCCCGCCGCGGTCAGCGTGATCTTGCCCAGCTGATCGGCGACCGCCGCCAGTTCGTCGGCGGCAACCTGCACCCGCTCCAGCAGGCCGGACAGCCGAACCGCCTCAGCGCGCTGGGACAGTTGGTCCACCACCTGCCGCGCCGCATCCAGGCGGACGCGACCGGCCTCCACCACGGACCGCGCCACCGCCACGGCGGTGTCGGCAGCCTGCTGCAGCTGCGCCGCGGTCAGCTGCTGTTGCGCGGCGTGCTCGGCGGCGGCGGTCAGTTCACCGATGCCGGCGGTCCGCTGCTCGACGTCGGCCTGCAGCCGCTGCCGCTCATCGAGAGCACTGCGTGCTGCCGTCGCGGTCGCCACCGCCGCCTGCGCCTGCACGCGCGCCTGGGCAAGCTCGTCGCGGACTCGAGCCACCGCGGTCGCCGCTTCCCGAGCCGCCGCCAGCCGCACCTCGGCGGCCGCCAGTTGCTCAGTGGCCGTTACCAATTCCTTCGTCAGCTCGCCGTGGCGGCGGACCGCCTCGTCGACCTCGGCCACCGCGGCGGCACGCGCCGCGACCTCCGCCTGCGCCGCCTTCAGGCTTTTTGTTGCCTCGGCCCACACACCGGTGGGGCGGCCGGTCTGCGTGAAGTACTTCAAGAACTCGGCGTCGATCCGGTCGACCAGCAGCGGCTCGTTGCCCGACAGCGCACCCTCGAGTGCACCGGCCTGGCCGGCCGCGACATCGAGTGCCCGAGCCAGCGCGTCGCATCCGGCGAGGTCGACCGGCACCATGGCGGCAGACTGCAGAATGCGTTGGGCCCGCCAGAGTTCGGTGTCGACCGTCTCCTCCAGCATCGCGCGCACCCGGTCGTGCGCCTCGTCGCCGGTGAGCTGCTCGCGGCGCGGCGCGAGGATGGTCAGCCGGGTTTCGGCCTTCTTGTGGAACCGCTTGTAATACTCGAACTGGTAAGGGCCGGTGGAGATTTCGGCCGTCACCTCGGCACCGACGTCAGCATGAGTCGGCTTGACCTGCTTGACCTCTTTCTTGGTCGAGCGGTCCTTGGACTCCAGCAGCAGATCGAGCGCCTCGATCATGGAGGACTTGCCGATCTCGTTGGCGCCGGCGACCACCACCACGCCGCGCTCGGGAAATTCGATCTCGCGGTGGGTGATGCCGCGGTAATTGGTCAGGACCAGCCGGTGCAACTTCATGCGGCACTCCCCCGATCGACCAGGCGCAGCAGCAGCGCGAGCGCCGCGCGTGCGTCGTCGGCGTCGCCGCCCGAAGTGCTTGCGGTGCCGACCAATTCGTCGACCGCCGCCGCGGCGAACCCACCGATGCCCAGGTCCGAGAATTCGCCGTCTGCCGGGACCACGACGAGGTCGGTGTGTCGTTCCCACGTCGTCAGCGCGGCGAACAGGCGCGCGTAGCGGTCGAGGCAGGCATCGAGGGTGGCCTTGTCGGAGATGGTCAGTGAGCCCGTCAGCGCCAACCGGACGACGGTGCGTTCCTTGTCCGGCAGGCCGTCGAGGTTCAGGTCCAGATCGGCGATATCGCGATCCGTGTCGACGATCCGGCGCAGCGTGACGAACCGCCACTGACCCACCCGGCGGGACTCGACCGTGACCGACTGATCCGTGTCGTCCACGTCGACCACCAGGACGTGGCCCGAATCCGCTTCGATGTCATCGTAATTCGTGACTTCGGGCGCACCGGAGTACCACACCCGGCCGGTGCTGCCGACCTCGGTGCGAGAGTGCTTGTCCCCCAACGCCACATAGTGGACCGCGCCCCGCCGTACCGCGGCCTCGACGGCGTCCAGCCGGATCAGTGCCGGTTTCGTGGGATCGGGATCGAGGACGTCGACCCCGCCGTGCCCCACCACGATTCGGGTGACGCCGTCGGCCGGCAGGTCGGCCACCGCGTCGCCCGTCAGGTCCGTGGTGGGCGCCTTGGAGCGCCACGGCGCGCCGACGATCTGCACCCCGGGCCGCAGATCGTGTACGCCGTCGAGCACCGTGACATTCGGCGGGCATTCGGCCAGGAACAGCGTGCTGGTGTACACCGACGCCGGATCCAGCGGATCGTGGTTGCCCGGCAGCAGGAACACCGGAATCTTGATGGCGCGCATGGCCTCCAGCGACAGGCTGACCTCACGCGGATCGAGCTGGTTGTGCTCGAAGACATCCCCCGCCACGACGACGAACTCGGCACCCACCTCGGTGCACAGCGCCCCGAGGCGCGCCACGGCGTCACGACGTGCGGCCGAGTAGCGCGGCTGCGCCTCACCGCCCAGGAAATGCCGGGTCATACCGAGCTGCCAGTCGGCGGTGTGGACGAAACGCATGCGGCGAGTGTAAAACCCGGCACTGACAACTCCGGGGATCTACGGTGGGCGGGTGACGGGAACCCGAACATTGATCCTGCTGCGGCACGCGAAATCCGACTACCCGGACGGGGTCGCCGACCACGACCGGCCGCTCGCCAAGCGCGGCATCCGCGAAGCGGCACTGGCGGGCGACTGGATTCGGGAACATCTCCCGGCCGTCGACGCCGTCCTCTGCTCGACCGCCACCCGAACCCGGCAGACGCTCGAACGCACCGGCATCACCGCACCCGTGACCTATGTCGAACGCCTCTACGACGCGACGGCCGGCATCGCCATCGAAGTCATCAACGGCGCGCCGGAGGCGGCGAGCACAGTGCTGGTGATCGGCCACGAACCGGTCATGTCGTCGCTCGCGCTGAGTCTGGCGTCGCTCGACACGAGCGACCCTGACGCCGCCGGCCAGATCGCGATGAAGTACCCGACGTCAGCGATCGCGGTTCTGCACACCGACCGGCACTGGTCGCAGCTGGAGCTGCGCAGCGCCACGCTGGACCAGTTCCACATCCCCCGTTAGGAGTTGGTGGCGAGCGTCAGCTCCATCAGTTTGGTGGCCATACCGCAGGTGTCGGCGCCCGGCCCCTGCGGATTGACCCACCAGCCCACGACACCGGCAGCGTCACTGGCCACGCCGCACGAACCGTTGGGGTCGTTCGGATGCATGATGATCGACTTCACACCGGCGATCGCTTTGGACTCGTACTTGTAGTTCAGATGCTGGGCGACCTTGGTCTCCTCATCGAGGCTGCCCTGCTCGTACCAGAACCGGGTGATGTCGATGAGGCCCGCGGACTGGTTCAGCGCCTGCCACCGGCACACCGCACCCACGAAGGTGCTCTGGATGTCCAGCGGATCCGCGCCGACCGTCTTGGCCAGCACGTCATTGGTCAGCACGTCGCACTCTTTGAGCAGGTTCGGGTACGAATCCGCCGAGTGCTCGCTGCCGCCGCCGGCGCCTTCTTTCATCGCGGTGCCCTCGACCGAGCGCGCGCAACCCACCAGCGCCAGCGCCGACATCACGGCGACCGCTCCAGCCAGTTTCCGTCGTGTCATTTCGCGTTCGCAATCGATTGCCGGGCCAGTTCCTTGGCGATGTCGCACGGTTCGGGGAACGGCTTCTGGGAGAAGCTGATGGACCATTCGATGAAGTCGTCGTCGAACTGGATGCCGACCTCACACAGGCTCTTGCCGATCATCGGGTCCTCACCGAGCGCGACGAAACCGGAGTGGCCGTTGATGTTGATGTCGCTGACGTCGGCCCGTGTCCGTTCCTCGGTCTTGCGTTCGCGGCCGATTGGGCTGCCGCGGTACCAGGTGAAGGAGAAGTGCGGGCCGAGGATGCCACCGTTGACCAGCCACTGGCACCCCACGGAGTTCTTCGCGGTGTTCACGAGGCCGGTGACCTGGGTCAGCTGGCTGACGGTCTGATCGCTGACGCCGCCGCACACCGGGAACATCGGGCCGTGCTTTGCCGGGCCCGAGGCAGCGGGGCCCGACTGGCCGCCCGCCTGAGCGGTGCCGCCGTTGCCGTCGTCCGAGCAGGCGGACATCGCCGGAATCATCGCCGCGGCAAGCACGGTCGCGGCGGCAGTCTTCACCTGTCTGCGGGTCACGCCATGCACTGTAGCGGCAGGTTCTGAGGTCAACCACCGACATGCCGACTGACCTGGTCTTTCTATAAGCATTCCCGGGTGTGCCACAGTAACCGCATGCTCTGGGCACTGCTGCGGCAGTACACGAGGCCGTATCGGCGGCAGCTGACGGTGGTGGCGACGCTGCAACTGATCAGCACGCTGGCCTCGCTGTATCTGCCGACGCTCAATGCCCGCATCATCGACCACGGCGTGGCGCGCGGCGACACCGGCGTGATCGGGCGGCTCGGGGCCGTCATGCTCGGCGTCAGTGCGCTGCAGGTGCTGTGCGCCATCGGCGCCGTCTACTTCGGTTCCCGCGCCGGCATGGGCTTCGGCCGCGACCTGCGCTGGGCCGTGTTCCGCCAGGTGCTCGGCTGGTCCAACGCCGAAGCCGTGCGATTCGGGGCGCCCACGCTGATGACCCGCACCACCAATGACGTCCAGCAAATCCAGGTACTGGTGCAGATGACCTGCACCATACTGATCACCGCGCCGATCATGTGCATCGGCGGCATCGCGATGGCCGTGCACCAGAACGCCGGCCTGTCGTGGCTGCTGCTCGTCAGCGTGCCGGTGATGGCGGTGTGCAACTACCTGATCATCTCCCGGCTGCTGCCGCTGTTCCGCCGCATGCAACGGTTGATCGACAACATCAATCGGGTGCTGCGCGAACAGCTCACCGGCATTCGCGTGGTTCGGGCCTTCTCGCGCGACGACGCCGAACGCGCCCGGTTCGCGGACGCGAATCACGACCTGACCGACACCACGCTGACCGTCGGGCGGTGGCAGGCACTGATGCTGCCCGCCACCACTCTCGTGGTGAATCTGTCCAGCGTTGCGGTGATCTGGTTCGGCGGCATCCGCATCGATCACGGCCAGATGCAGGTCGGGTCGCTGATCGCGTTCCTCTCGTACTTCATGCAGATCCTGATGGCCGTGCTGATGGTGACGATCGTGCTGGTGATCCTGCCGCGCGCGTCGGTGTGCGCCGAGCGGATCACCGATGTGCTCGCGACCGAGCCGTCGATCGTGGCGCCCGCTGCGCCCGTGGTGCCGGAGGTCCGGCGCGGGGACGTACGGGTGGAGGCAGCCACCTTCGGGTATCCCGGGGCCGACGACCCTGTGCTGCACGGCGTTTCGCTGACCGCTTCACCCGGGACGGTGACGGCCGTCGTGGGATCGACCGGCTCCGGAAAGTCGACACTGATGGCGCTGCTGTGCCGGATGTACGACGTCACGTCCGGCTCCGTGATGGTCGACGGCGTCGACGTGCGGGACTACGACCCCGAACAGCTGTGGTCGATGATCGGGGTGGTGCCGCAGCGCGGGCATGCGTTCTCCGGCACGGTCGCCGACAACCTGCGGTTCGGCAAGGCCGATGCGACCGAGGACGAGATGTGGGCGGCGCTCGATGTCGCCTCGGCCGATTTCGTGGCGGACCACCCCGACGGGCTGGGCATGCCCGTCGCACAGGGCGGCACGAACTTCTCCGGTGGACAGCGCCAGCGCCTCGCCATCGCCCGCGCAGTCGTCCGGCGGCCCGCGGTGTACCTGTTCGACGACGCCTTCTCCGCGCTGGACGTCCACACCGACGCCCGGGTGCGGGACGCGTTGTCCGTGGTGGCTGCCGAGGCCACGGTGATCATTGTCGCCCAGCGCCTTTCGACGGTCGCCGTCGCCGATCAGATCGTCGTACTCGACAACGGCCACGTAGTGGGCGTCGGCACGCATTCCGAACTGATCGAGTCGTGCCCGGTGTACCGCGAATTCGCCGACTCGCAAGCGGTTGTGGCCGGAGGCCTGGCGTGACCCGGCCGCCGTCGGCCGCCATGCTGGCTTCGGGTCAGCGGTCGGAGAACTTCCGCGGTACGGCGCTGCGGTTGGTGAAACAGCTGGCACCGCAACGCGGTCGGGTGATCGTGGTGATGCTGTTGGGCATCGCCGGGATCGCCGTCGGCGTGATCGGACCGCGCATCCTGGGCCATGCCACCGACCTGTTGTTCAATGGGGTTCTGGGCCGCGGGCTGCCGGCGGGCATCAGCCGTGAGCAGGCGGTGGCAGCGGCGCGGGCCCGGGGCGACAACACCTTTGCCGACCTGCTCGCCGGGTCCGACGTCGTTCCGGGACAGGGCGTGGACTTCACTGCGATCGGCCACGTGCTGACGCTCGCGCTGCTCCTGTATCTGGTTTCTGCGGTGATGGTGTGGGCCGAGGCACGACTGCTCAACACCATCGTGCAGCGCACCATGTTCATGCTGCGCTCCCACGTCGAGGACAAGATTCACCGGCTGCCGTTGTCCTACTTCGATTCCCGGCCCCGCGGGGAGCTTCTCAGCCGCGTCACCAACGACATCGACAACGTCCAGACGTCGTTGACGATCACCGTCAGCCAACTGCTGACCTCGGCGCTGACCGTGGTGGCGGTGCTGGCGGCGATGATCTGGATTTCGCCGCTGCTGGCGTTGATCACCGTGCTGACGGTGCCGTTCACCTTGCTGGCGACGCGCATCATCACCAAACGATCGCGGCAACAGTTCATGGCGCAGTGGCGCAACACCGGCCGACTCAACGCTCACATCGAAGAGACCTACAGCGGCTTCACCGTCGTCAAGACGTATGGCCACCGGGCACTCGCCGAGGAGAAGTTCCGCGAGCTGAATGACGATGTGTACCAGGCGAGTTTCGGGGCGCAGTCGCTGTCCGGACTGGTCTCCCCGATCACGACGTTCATCGGCAACGTCAGCTATGTCGGCGTCGCGGTGGTCGGCGGTATCCAGGTGGCGACCGGGCAGATCAGCCTGGGCAGCATCCAGGCATTCATCCAGTACGTGCGGCAGTTCAACCAGCCCTTGACCCAGATCGCGTCGATGTACAACACCATGCAGTCCGGGATGGCCAGCGCCGAGCGGGTTTTCGAGTTCCTGGATGCTGACGAAGAGGCCGGATTCGTGGCTGGGCAGGTGCTTGGCGGTGGCTCGGCCGTGCCGGACCGGGGCTCGGTTGCGGCGGACCGCGGTTCGGTTGCACCTGGCCCTGGCGAAGCCGCGGCCGGCAGTTCCACGGCTGCGCCGGACCTCGTCGAGTTCGAGCGGGTCAACTTCTCCTACGTACCCGGGACCCCTGTCATCGAGGACCTGTCGTTCGTCGCCGAACCGGGCACCACCGTGGCCATCGTCGGGCCGACCGGGGCCGGAAAGACCACGCTGGTGAATCTGCTGATGCGGTTCTACGAGCCGGATTCCGGCCGAATCCTGTTGGGCGGCCGCGACATCGCGACGATGAGCCGCGCCGAGCTGCGGTCGCATATCGGCATGGTGCTGCAGGACACATGGCTGATTGCCGGCACCATCTACGACAACATCGCCTACGGACGTCCCGACGCCACCGAGGCCGAGGTGATCGAGGCGGCCCGTACCGCGCGCGTCGACCACTTCGTGCACACGCTGCCGAACGGGTACCAGACGCGGCTCAACGAGAACGGCGTGAACATCAGCGCCGGCGAGAAGCAGCTGATCACCATTGCCCGCGCGCTGGTCCGGCAACCCCAGCTGTTGATCCTCGACGAGGCCACCAGTTCCGTCGACAGCCGCACCGAGCTGCTGATCGCCCAAGCCACCGCGGAGCTGCGCCGTAATCGGACCAGTTTCATTATCGCGCATCGACTTTCCACCATCCGAGATGCCGATCTGATCCTCGTGGTGCAGGCCGGGCGCATCGTCGAGCGTGGGTCCCACGACGAGCTGCTCCAGCGACGCGGGGCCTACTGGAAGATGACGCAGGCCTGACGGTCGCACGCTAGGCCCACCCACCGGGCATCCGTCCACCGAAGGTTGCCTGTGTTCGGCCGGTGCGCGGGCCTGCCGCTCCGCCGCCGTAGCGGCAGGCCCGCGATGTGTTGTCACTGTTGAGTTGTCAAGGTGCGCAATGCTTTAGGTGTTATGCGGCGCTGTCGAGGCGCATGGTGCGGCGGTTGTGGGCGGGGATGGGTTTTCGGTGTGGGTCGACGGCCGCGGGTGGGATGAGCCAGGGGTGTTTGTCCAGGCCCATGACGACGTCCCAGCCGTCGTGGTGGACGTTGGCGTGGCAGGCCGGGCACAGCAGGCACCCGTTGGCTAGTGATGTCTCACCGTGGTGGGTCCAGTGGATGATGTGGTGGGCGTGGGTGCGTCCGGGTGGGGCGCCGCATTTGATGCAGCACTGATCGCGGTGATAGAGGGCTTTGCGTAGGTGCGCCGGGAACAGGCGTTTCTCCCGGCCCATGTCCAGGGGTACCTGTTCGCCGTCGACGATGATCGTGGTGACGGTGGTGTCGCAGCAGATTCGTTCCAGGGTCATGGTGCTGATCGATCCGATGAATTCCAACGCCGCCAAATCCGGGGCATCCGCCGGGACGGTGATCAGCAGTTGGGTGCGCGGCGCGGATGCGGTGTCGCCGCCGCGGGCGGCGATGTCCAGCACCGCCTCTAACGCGTCAGCGCGGCGCCGGGAGGCCGTGCGGGTGTCGGGGCTGCCGTCGGGTTCTGGCCGCGGTGCCGAGTGTTCCTCGATCGCTGCGACCAGCTTGGCGCCCACCTCCACGTCCAAGTCCGCGCGCACCTGCACCCGACCATCGGAGGTGACGCGGTGCTCGACGGTGTTGATCGACCGGTCCTCGGCGGCCGGCAGGCCCCCTTCGGCGGCGGCGACTCGGTTGCCCAGCCGGCGGGCGCGTTTGTCGATGTCGGCGGGGGTGGCGCCGGAGAAGAACTGCCCCAGCAGATCGGTCACCTGCGCGAAGCGGGCTTCCTCGCTAACCTCACCGGGTGCGCGGGCGCGGATGTGGTTGATGCCTTTGACGATCGCATCGACATGCTCACCGGAGATCGCACCGTCGGCGGCATGGGCCGCGAGCGTGGGCAATGCCGGCAAGGCTCCCGATACCCGGATAAAGCGCTCGGCCACCGACGGCGCACACCCCAACGCCATCAACAACTCCCGTGGCGTCCGGCCCTGCGCCGCCGCGGCACCGCAGCGATCCAGCACCCCGGTCAGCATCGCCGCCAGATGATCGATCACATTGCGCATTTTCATCACGTACGTCATCGCCTCCACCGCGTCGCCCGCGGGCATGTCGTCGGGGACCTGCATGCCGCGGAGGGCGTCGAGGCTGGTGGTGAGATCCGGTGTGATTCCCATGCCCAATTGTATCGAACAAATGTTCGAACAGCAAGGAGTTTTTTGCGCCCCATCAGGACATCGGTGACGGTTCGAGCGATCCCGGAAGGGCAGTTGCGACCGCCGAACTTGGGTTGCGGTCCCGTGGCCCGGGCGTGCCGTCGACCCGGCACCGAATGCGCCGATGCCGGCGGGGAGGATGCGCAGGCGGGCGGCGCGGGAAGACGTGCGGGCGCGAGGTGTCGAATACGCAGGCGCAGCAGGAAGTTTCACTCGCCTAGCTGTACTGACCATGGACGTTAGGTACGGCGTGGCGTGGTGACATGAAGAAGACCTCCGAGTGAAGTGCGAGCTGTCTAGGAACGCACCAACTCTCTCGGAGGTCTTCGTGTCCCACCGTAATGCCCCGCTGTCAGAAACCGGTCGTCTGCGCTTGGCCCGTTGTGTGGTCGATGAAGGCTGGTCGCTACGCCGGGCTGCTGAGCGGTTCCAGGTCGCCGTCACGACCGCCCGGCGTTGGGCCTGCCGATATCGCGAACTGGGACCGGCCGGCATGGTTGACCGCAGCTCTCGACCCCACCGCAGCCCCAACCAGACACCGACCCGGACCGAACGCCGGATCATCAAGGTTCGGGTGACCCGTCGCTGGGGCCCAGCCCAAATCGGTTACCTGCTGGGCATTCACCCCTCGACTGTGCATCGGGTGCTGACCCGCTACGGCATCGCCCGACTGCGTTGGTTGGACCGCCCTACTGGCCGGGTCGTACGCCGCATCGAGTCTGCAGCGGCCGGCGATCTGGTTCATGTCGATGTCAAGAAGCTCGGCAAAATCCCTGCCGGAGGCGGCTGGCGGATGCTTGGCCGCACCAAAGGCGGCCACAACTCCAACCAAGACAAGAGCAGCGGCGTCTTCAACAAATCCCGACAACCGCTGCGCGGCTATCACTTTCTGCACACAGCCATAGACGGCCACTCTCGATTGGTCTACAGCGAGATACTCGCCGATGAACGCAAAGAGACCGCGGCCGCATTCTGGATCCGCGCCAACAATTGGTTCCACCAATGTGGGATCACGGTCCGAAACGTATTGACCGACAATGGCTCTTGCTATCGATCGCACGCCTTCCGTGATGCGCTCGGGGATATAGTGCACCGCCGCACCAAGCCCTATCGACCCCAGACCAACGGCAAAGTAGAACGATTCCACCGCACCCTGGCCGACGAATGGGCCTACGCACGCCTCTATACCAACGACGCCGAGCGCTGCGCCGAATACCCACGCTGGCTCCACACCTACAATCACCACCGCGGCCACACCGCACTCGGAGGCCACCCACCCGCCAGTCGCGTGCCTAACCTCTCAGGTCAGTACACCTAGCGACCGCGCCGCCACCCACAGACCTACGGCCGATACGGCGTGACCCTCGGCAGCCAGGCAGGTACCGACTCGCAGTAGCGCCGGTACTCGTCGCCGAACTGCCTCAGCAGCGCGGGTTGCTCATAGAAGTAGACGAACGCGGCCGTCCCAAGCACGAAAAAGACTGCATACCAAAGCAGTACCGGCTGGCCGAGGACCAGCGCCTGACCAACGATGACGGCAGCGACCGCGAGGTACATCGGGTTGCGGACGTACCGGTGCGGGCCCGTCACGACCAAGTTCTGCGTCGGCGCGGCCGGCAGGGGCGTGCCGAGCCCATCACTGGCGAATTTGTAGATTGCCGCGAGCAGCACCGGGAGGCCCAGAGCGATCAGCACCACGCCGCCGATCCATGTGCCGGGCACGCCGAACAGGTCACCGATCCGCCGCCAACCGGTCAGCGAATATGGGATCAGGCCGGCCATGGTGCCGGGCACGACGACGGTGAAAACCGCACTGCGCACCAGGCTTTGGCGGCGCAGGGACGCCGTCGAGCCCATGACTCAGGCCGCGAACGCTGCCGTCAGTTGGACCCGGATGACTGGATCGGATTCGAGGCGATGCCGCAGCGCACTCTCGAACTGCCAGATGGACGCGAGGTCGTGGTCCATCCGGCAGTCCACGGCTGCGGCCGTGCCCGACGGCGGCGGGCTGTCCGCGATGTGGTCGGCAACGGGTTCCAGCAAGGTCCGCGGCGCCGCCAGGTAGTAGCCGGGATTCGGACCGCCGACCTCGGCCGCGTACAGCAGCCCGTGCTCGGTGATGATGATGTGCGTGGCCAGGACCCGCACCGGCCCATGCCGCTCCGCGGTGCCCCATTCCTCGGCCGCCAACCGTCCCTGGATGGCATGCAGTCGCACGTCATCCGTGAGGAATTTCGTGAAGTCACCCGGCGCGAGCACCCGGGCCGACGCGAGGTCGGCATTCAGGCTGCCGCACAGCATCTCGCCGATGTAATTGAACAACCGATCGCTCATGACGCGCTCCCATCGGGCCAGTACCTTGAGCCTGCACCCGAGCGGCGGCGAACGTCAATGGTTGATCAGAGTTGCGGACCCTCGGCGCGAAGATCGTCGACCGCCGTCATGGCGTCACGCAGTTTCGCGAGCCACTCCTCGGCATGTTCGCCGACCAACCGGACCGACCACGCCAGCGCATCAGACCGCGACCGTGCCACGCCGGCGTCGACCAGGGTGTCGAGGACCTGACGCTCGGGCTGCTTCAGTCGGGTCATCACCGGGACAGCCAAGTGGGTGAACAGGATTCGCTCCGACTCCCCCACCGATACGCCCCAGGCCACTTTGCGGCCGTAGCGGGCCTCGGCCTCGTCGGCGATCCGCATGCGCTCGGACCGGGTCTCTTCCCGGAAGCGCGCCACGCGCCCGGAGGCCCGGGCGGTCGTTTCCGGATTTTCCGGCTCGGGCAGTCGCCCGATGACCACGATCTCCTCGCGGTCCACCGTGACCTCCGGGTCGCCGGCGAACCACTCTTCCGGGAGCCGGCCGGCGAACCAGTCGGCGGCGTCGCCCGCGTCGGGCTGCTGCGCTTGTTGCCAGCCGCCGCGGCGGTCCTGGCCAGAATGACGTTGCCTCATGCTTACATGATTACACCGTTACAGCTGTAACGAAACGGCCTTTCACCCCAAGCGAACGTACGCCGCAAAAAGGGCTCTATCAGCGCTTACGCAACAGCGCGGAACCGCCGAAGACGGCCACACCGAGCGCCACCAACGCCAGGAACACCGCCCAGCCCGGACTGACGAAGACACCGACCAGGACGATGGCGGCAATCACCGGCGACGCCAGGAACAGCAGCATGCCCGGGTGTTCCTTCGCTACCGCGAGGGCACTCTTCGCCCGGACCGGGTCAATTTCTTTGCGCGCCATGGAACCAGGATGCCACCCGAGGCGACTAAAGGAAGAGATTCAACCAACACTCGAATCCGAGACCCGAATCACAGCCCTACCTATACCCCCTATGGGTATATACTCCAGGCATGAGTCAGGTACTTGAAGTTCAGGGAATGTCGTGCGGACACTGCGTCGCGTCCATCACCTCAGCTGTCGAGCCGCTGCCCGGCGTAACCGGCGTCGAGGTGGACCTCAAGGCC
This sequence comes from Mycobacterium toneyamaense, assembly GCF_055384815.1. Taxonomy (NCBI): domain Bacteria; kingdom Bacillati; phylum Actinomycetota; class Actinomycetes; order Mycobacteriales; family Mycobacteriaceae; genus Mycobacterium; species Mycobacterium toneyamaense. Next base: position 1,347,443 of record NZ_AP040333.1, on the reverse strand, counting down.
GGGACCGTACGAGTGGACGGCGAGGCCGATCGGGCCGCCGTTGCCGCCGCCATCGAAGACGCCGGATACGACGTCGTCCAACCAGCATGACCACGTCGGTCACCCTGTCCGTGGGCGGCATGACGTGTGCGTCGTGTGCGGCCCGAATCGAGAAGCGGCTCAACCGGATCGACGGTGTTCACGCCAGCGTGAACTTCGCGACCGAACAGGCGGCCATCACCTACCCGGACAGCGTGACCACCGACGATCTTGTCGCGGCCGTCGAGGCCACCGGCTACACCGCGAGCGTCGACAAGGCCGATACCCCCGCCGAACCGGCCTACCTGCCGCGCCTGCTGGCGTCACTGGCCCTCACGATCCCCGTCATCGCGCTGTCGATGATTCCGGCCCTGCAATTCCCGCACTGGGCGCTGTGGGCGCTGGCCCTCGCCACACCCGTGGTGTTCTGGGGCGCCTGGCCGCTGCACCATGCCGCGTGGACCAACCTGCGGCACGGCGCGGCGACGATGGACACCCTGGTGTCGCTGGGTGTGCTCACGTCGTACCTGTGGTCGGTATGGATGCTGGCCATGGGCAGCGACCACCTCTACCTCGAGGTCGCCGCCACCGTCACGACCTTGATTCTCGCCGGCAAGTTCTTCGAGACCCGTGCCAAGCGGCAGTCCGGGGCCGCGCTGCGCGCGCTACTAGATCTCGGCGCCAAGGACGTCGCGGTGCTCCGTGACGGCCACGAAACCCGGGTGCCCATCGAGGACCTGGCTGTCGGAGATGTCTTTGTGGTCCGCCCGGGCGAGAAGATCGCCACGGACGGCGTGGTGGTGACGGGAACGTCTGCCGTCGACGCGTCGATGTTGACCGGCGAATCGGTGCCTGTCGAGGTCGGCCCGGGCGATCAGCTCGCCGGCGCAACGGTGAATGCCGGTGGGCGCCTTGAGGTCAAGGCCACCCGTGTCGGCGCCGACACCCAGCTGGCGCAGATGGCGCGCCTGGTGGCCGATGCGCAGAGCGGCAAGGCCGACGTGCAGCGCCTCGCCGACCGGGTGTCGGCGGTGTTCGTGCCGGTGGTGATCGGGCTGGCGCTGCTGACGTTGATCGGCTGGCTGGTCGCCGGCGGCACGGTGAGTGCCGCGCTGACCGCCGCCGTTTCGGTGCTGATCATCGCGTGCCCCTGCGCCCTGGGCCTGGCCACACCGACGGCCCTGCTGGTCGGCACCGGCCGCGGCGCGCAGCTGGGCATCCTGATCAAGGGCCCGCAAGTACTCGAATCGACCCGCAAGGTCGACACCGTCGTGCTGGACAAGACCGGAACGGTGACGACCGGGAAAATGACGGTGGCGGCAGTACATGCCCAGTCCGACAACGTGTTACGGCTCGCCGGAGCCTTGGAGCACGCATCCGAACACCCCATCGCCCAGGCCATCGCGGCCCGGGCCGCCGCCGACGGGCCGCTACCGACGGTCACCGACTTCGTCAACCACGACGGCCGCGGCGTCACCGGCGTAGTCGACGGTCACGAGGTCGCCGTCGGGCGGTACAGCTGGCTGGCCACCAATGCCACCCCGGAGTTGGAGAACGTTGCGCACACGGCTGAGGCGGAAGGCCGTACCCCGGTGTGGGTCGCGATCGACGGCGCCACAGCCGGCGTCATCGTGGTGTCCGACAAGGTGAAAGACACTGCCGCCGAAGCCATTGCCGACCTCGAGAAGCTGGGACTGACCCCGGTCCTGCTGTCCGGCGACAACGCCCGCGCGGCCGGCGCGGTGGCCGCCGAAGTCGGCATCGCGACGGTGATCGCCGAGGTGCTGCCCGCGGACAAGGTCGACGAGATCAAGCGCCTGCAGGATCAGGGCCGGGTCGTGGCGATGGTCGGCGACGGCGTGAATGATGCTGCCGCCCTTGCCCAGGCCGACCTGGGACTGGCCATGGGCACCGGCACCGATGTGGCGATCGAGGCCTCGGACCTGACCCTGGTCAGTGGCGACCTGCGGGCGGCGGGCGACGCGATCCGGCTGTCCCGCGCCACCCTCAAGACCATCAAGGGCAACCTGTTCTGGGCGTTCGCCTACAACGTCGCGGCGATTCCGCTGGCGGCCGCGGGCATGCTGAACCCGATGATCGCCAGTGCGGCAATGGCTTTCAGCTCACTGTTCGTCGTGAGCAACAGCCTGCGGCTCCGCAGTTTCAAACCGAGCAGGTAACTACCAGATCTTCACCCAGTCGACCAGCATCTCGGCCGGGTACGTTCCCCCTGACGGGTCGCCGCCACCGGACCCGGCGACGGCGAGGCCCAGGATCGGGAACAGCGTGTAGCCGGGGTCGTTGAAGTGCCAGTTGGGCAACGACTTTGCCGGGACATTGAAGTACGGTTGCGCGCCGTCGGTGTAGTCCAGCCAGAACCGCAGCCCGGCGTCGTCCCACTGGCAGCGCCAGTTGTGCCAGGCGCTGTCCGGCGTGATGTTGTGCGAAACATGTTCGCCGCCATTGAGGTTGACGTGCACGGTCGTACCGTGGGCCCAGCTCCCGTTGCCGTACCACTCCATGATGTCGACCTCGCCGCCGATTCCGGGCGAGTTGTTGGCCAGATACCAGGCCGGCCAGCAGCCCGGCGTCAGACAGTTGAGCTTGATCCGGGCCTCGAAGGTATGGCCGATGCCGGCCTTGAAGGTGCCGAAAATCTTGCCGCTGTAGTACGTGTTCCCGTCCTTGGCCGCCCGGATCACTAGGTTGGACTTACCGTCCAGGAACAGGTTCTTGCGGTCGTTCCGGTACTGGCCGACGCGTTCGGGCATCTCCCAATACGTCGGGTTCTCCATCGACTCACGGGCCGTCGCGATCTCCCATTTCGAGGTGTCGGGCGACGATCCGGCAGGGCCGTCGAAGTTGTCCTCGAAGATGAGTTTTCCGGGCGTATCAGCGTGGGCCTCGGCCCTGGGAAGCGTGGCGGCCAGCAGGCCCAGCCCCGCCATCGACAGCATGCTGCGACGATCAATGTCTGGCATGCCTACCCATGTAAGCCGCGTCTCGGCCTTCGTGCAAGCCGGTATACGAGGGGCATCGGTGCCGCAGCTACTCCCCGCCGCGGCGGGCGCGGAACAGTTTCACCTCGTCACGGATGCCTTTGAGCCGTCGTGCACCGGCGAAAGACCACTCGAAATCCGGTGCGTCGCCGACTGCCTCACGTGCGGATTCAGCCAGCAGAACCGACCCGGGGCGGGCCACTCCCGTGACCCGGCTGGCCTGGTTGACCGGCCTGCCGAACCAGTCACCGGCCCGGCTCACCGCCGGGCCCGTCGCCATGCCCGCCTTGAGGCGCGGCAGGAATTCGTCTTTCTCGGCCGCGTCGACGAGCTGCAGCACCATGTTGAGCAGCGGGACCGGCTCAGCGCTGACCAGCATGACCTCATCCCCGATGGTCTTGACGAACCGCACCGGCGGCTCGGCGAGATCGCGCGCAAGATCGGCCAGCCGCTGCGACAGCTGCTCCAAATCCTCCGGCGGCAGTTCCTCCCCCAGACTGGTGAACCCGACGAGATCGGCGAAGGCCACCGACACCTGCCCGGACCCGGGCAGCGGCCGTCCGGCCATCCGTTCGGTGGCGCTGACCTCCTCTTCCAGCATGGCGTGCAACAACTGGGTCCGGAGCATGTCCTGGATCATCGGCCCGAGCAGCGGTGCCGCCTCGCCGATCAGCGCCGCGGTGGCTTTCGCGCCGTCGAGTTCGCTGACACCCGGTTGCAGAATCGCGGACAACGCCGCAAAACGCATGACCTCGACGGTGCGGGACAGACCTTCGGCCATGACCTGAACGACCGCGACAACCTGATCCTCCGGCAGGCCGAGCCGGAGAAACCGCTGGGCGTAGCCGACCAGGTCGCTGTCGACCGGCAGAAACAGCTCAGCGTCCAGATCTTCGGACCGGGGCCGGCCGGCTGCATGCAGAATTCGTTGCAGCAGGTCCAGATTCACGCCCCACCGCTCGCTGATCTGCCGGGCCGACAACCTGGTGCCGTCATCACCCAACGCCCGCCGCGAAGGCAGCAGCATCGGCGCGAACGACTCGTTGATCTGGTCCTCGGTGAACCCCTCGGACAGCAGCCAGTCGGTCAGCTCGGCACGGTCGACCGGCTCGGCAGCTTGTTCACTCACCCGGCCAACCTATCGCGCCTGGCAGCCCCGCAGAATGGGCACATGACCGAGCCAGAGATGCCGCTACGCACGGGCCTGCCGGCGATTGTCGGCGCCGACCCACGGGTGCTGATCCTCGGCTCGTTTCCCAGCGAGAAGTCGCTGGACACCGGCGAGTACTACGCCAACACGCGGAACCAGTTCTGGCGGCTGCTGGGTGCGCTCATCGGGTTCGACGCGGAGCTGCCCTATGCCGAGCGCCTCGATGCCGTCACCGCCGCCGGGGTGGCGCTGTGGGACGTCGTGCACAGTTGCCGGCGAGTCGGCAGCCTGGACGCCAATATCGACCGGAAGACGTTGGTGCTCAACGATTTCGACGCGTTCCTGACGCAGCACCCGACGATCGAGCGGGGCTTCGTCAACGGGCTGACGGCGTACACGCTGTTTCAGCGCACCGACATCGCGCTGCCCGCCGTCCGCCTGCCCTCGAGCAGCGGAGCGCTGACCATGTCGTTCGCCGACAAACTCGCGGCATGGCAAGTGGTCCGCTGAACGTTTCACCTCGGCCGATGGGGGTATGCCGCGCGAATGCGGTGTGTATCCGCATCCGGACCCAGGGGGTTTACCCATGTCACGCATCGCCAAGAACCTGCCGGGATTCACCAAGTATCTGGGTGCGGCGCTGACGGCGCTGACGATCGGTGGTCTGATCGCAGCGACGCCGGCCGGCGCATTCTCCCGACCCGGATTGCCCGTCGAATACCTCAACGTCCCGTCGGCGGCCATGGGCCGCGACATAAAAGTCGAATTCCAGGCCGGCGGTCCGCACGCCCTCTACCTGTTGGACGGCCTGCGCGCGCAGGACGACAACAACGGCTGGGACATCAACACCCCGGCGTTCGAGTGGTACGACGGCTCGGGCCTGTCCGTCGTGATGCCGGTCGGCGGTATGTCGAGCTTCTACACCGACTGGTATCAGCCGGCCGTCGGCAACGGCACCACCCAGACCTACAAGTGGGAAACCTTCCTGACCAGGGAATTGCCGGCGTGGTTGGCCGCCAACAAGCACATCTCAACCGGCGGTAACGCGGTCGTCGGGCTGTCGATGAGCGGATCGACCGCGCTCATGTACGTGGCGGACCACCCGGACAAATTCAGGTACGCCGGTTCACTGTCCGGATTCCTGAACTTGTCCGACTCGTTCTGGCCGTCGCTGGTCGGGCTGGCGATGAACGATTCCGGCGGCTTCAACCCCGGTGCCATGTGGGGGCCTCCCGGTGATCCGGCATGGGCGCGCAACGACCCGACGGTCAACGTCGGCAGGATCGCCTCGTCCGGCGCCAGGCTGTGGGTGTACTGCGGCACCGGCACGCCGGACGACCTGGCGGGCGCGACAAGCGGTGTGCCCCAGCAGTTCCTGGAGAGTTTCACGCTCGCGTCGAACACCAAGTTCCAGGGCGCGTATCAGGCTGCGGGCGGGCACAACGCCACGTTCAACTTCCCGCCGACGGGCACGCACACCTGGGCCTACTGGGGTCAGCAACTCCTGCAGATGAAGCCGGACATCCAGGCCGCGCTCGGCGCGCGCTAACCGACCGGAGGCCGCCGGCCCGCCCAGGGTCGCGCACCTTCGATCTGCGCACTCAGCGACAGCAGCGTCGCCTCGTCAAAGGGCCTGCCCACCAACTGAATCGACGTCGGGACACCGTTATTGTCCAGCCCCCACGGCACCACGGCCGCCGGTTGACCGGTGACGTTGAACATGGCCTGGAAGGGCACGCGCGCGGCGACCGACGCCAGCGTCGAGACGGCGCCGCGGCGCTGGTACTGCCCGACTCGCGACGGTCCGGTCGCCGCGCCCGGGGTGATCACCACGTCGACACTGTCGAAAACGGATTGCACCCGAGCGGCGAGCGCGGGTTCGGCGGCGCGGATCGCGTCGATGCGCCGCTGCGAGAGCAACCCACCGATCCGGGCGAAGGACCGGGTGCGGCGGTCCAGTCGCTCCGGGTGCGGCAGCGCGGACACGTCGTCGTAGACACCGCGGAAGTAGCGCGGCAGGGCGTGGCCGTACACCGCCGACCGCGGATAGTCCGGATCTCGTTCGACGACGTCGTGGCCCAGTTCGCGCAACAGCTCGCCCGCCTGCTCCACCGCGGCGCGCTGCTCGGCGCCCACCCGTGCCGTCACCAGCGGTGGCACCTTGGTGCTCAATGCAATCCGCAAGCGTCCGGGTGCGCGTCGTGCGGCAGCCACGAAGCCGCCGTCGGTGGTGGCGTCGAGGAACAGGGCCGCGTCTTCGACGGTACGGGCCAACGGCCCGTAGGCGACCAGGCCGCACCACGAATCGTCGTGCGGGCTCATGGGTACACGGTCGCGCTGCGGTTTGATGCCGAACAGCCCGCACCAGGTGGCGGGAATCCGGATCGAACCCATCCCGTCCGATCCCAGCGCCATTGCCGCCAGCCCGGCGGCGACCGCGGCGCCGCTGCCCCCGCTGCTGCCGCCCGGCGCATAGTCCGGATTCCAGGGGTTTCGCGTGGTGCCGTAGGTCAGTGTCTCGGTGAAGGGCCAGATCATCAGCTCGGGCACCGTGGTCTTGCCCAGGATCACCGCGCCGGCATCGCGTAGCCGCCGAATCACCTCGGCGTCCGTGGTGGCGGCCGGTCCGTGCGCGCTGCTGCCGAACGTGGTCAGTTCGCCCGCCACATCGGTGTCGTCCTTGATGGCGATCGGTACGCCGAGCAGCGGTTGCCGTTCCCCTGCGTCCAGCCGGGCCTGCGCGGCCTGCGCCTGGGCCCTGGCACTGTCGGCCAGAACTGTTCGATAACAACGCAATTCGGCATCGATGCGCGCGATCCGGTCCAGGTACAGTTCGACGAGTTCGGGTGCGGTCACCGTACCGGCGGCGAGCATCCTGGCCTGTTCGGCGGCGCCGGCGAACGCCAGGTCACGAGGGTCCATGCGGCGCAGATTACCCATCATCGGCGGTGTTTTGTGGCGTACTCCCCCGGCGTGCAGCCGAGCATCGCGTGGAAGTCGTTGATGAAGTGCGCTTGGTCGTACCAACCCAATCGCACTGCCAGGTCGGCGAAGTCGAGGTCCGGCACCGTCTCGATCTGCAGTGCCGCGTGCTGCAGGCGGTAGCGGCACAGCACCCATTTCACCGGCACCCCGACGTACCGGCGAAACACCCGCTGCGTGGTCCGCTCGCTCCAGGGAGACAGCGCCATCACCTGTTCGACCCGGTGCAGCTGTGAATCGGCGCGAACCCGGTCGAGCAATCGCGTCAGGTCCCGATACGTGGCGTCCACATCGGTGTGGTCGCCGATCGCGGCGTCGAGCGCCGCTGCGTCCCGGTCGATATCGTCGGCGAAAGGGACTGCGGCGCCCAGTAATTCCGCACTCACCGGCAGCACGCGGCCCGTCAGCGCGCCGGCGTCCCGGCCGAACCGGGCCGCGAAGCCGCCGGGCCGGAACCTGGCGCCCACCACCGAACCTGCCCCTGACAGCGTGGTCGTGAACACCCGCTCGACCACGCCGTGCACCAGCGTCGCCGGCAACCGGTGACCGTGCCGGACCTCGTCGGTGCCCCACTCGTGCGTCAGGTGCACCGCGGGAAAGGTGATGACGGTGCTGTCGAACGGCTCGGCGTCCCGTAAATCCCAAGTGACGGACCAGAAGTTCTCGACCCAGACCGCTGCCGCGGCGGACGGCTGCCACTGCTGCAGGTCGAACACCGAGCCGGTATTGGCACGGCCGACCACACCCAGCTTGGGAGCTGTTGTCGGGTTTTTCCAAGCCGCCACACCATTGACCCTACGAAACTGGGTGCCATGAGCGTGCAACCAATTCCCCAGGGCTACACCAGCCTCACCCCGTTCCTGGTGATCGATGGGGCCGCCGCCGCGATCGACTTCTACGTCGAGGTGTTCGGCGCGCGGCTGATCGAGAAGATGGACGCGAGCGACGGCAAGGTGGCCCACGCCGAGCTGGACTTCGGTACCGGCCGGCTGCAACTGTCCGATCCCAACCCCGATTACGAACTGGTGGCGCCGCCCCGCAGCGGTCCGGTCACGCATTCGGTGGTGCTGTACTGCCCCGATGTCGACGCGGTGGTCGACCGGGCCGAGCGGGCCGGCGCGACGATCCGGGAAGCGACACAGACTTTCGTCACCGGTGACCGGTTCGCGTCGATCGTCGATCCGTTCGGTCAGCGCTGGGCGGTGATGACGCGCGTCGAAGAGGTCGACGCCGCCGAACGCGACCGCCGGTTGTCGGAGTGGGCGGCCTCCAACGTCTGACCCCGGTTGGCCTACCGTGAACTGATGGCCTGTGTGTTCTGCGACATCGTCGCCGGGAAGGCGCCCGCGGTACGCGTCTACGAAGACGCCGACTATGTGGCGTTCCTGGACATTCGCCCGTTCTCGCGCGGCCACACCCTGGTGGTCCCCAAGCGGCACTACGAGAACCTCGTCGACACCCCGCCGGACGTGGTGGCCGGTATGGCCAAGCTCGGTCAGCGCATCGCCCAGGCCTCGCGCGAGTCCGGCCTCCACGCCGACGGCAACAACATCGCGATCAACGATGGCAAAGCCGCATTTCAGACGGTGTTCCACATCCATCTGCACGTCGTCCCGCGCAAGCTGGGCGACAAGCTGGCGTTTGCCAAAGGGATGCTGCTGCGCCGTGATCCGGACCGGGAGACCAGCGGAAAGATCCTACTGGAGGCGGTGGCGCGGCTGTCTGATCCACAGGCAGACTTGCAGCCATGAGCATGCCCCTGTGGGAGAAATACCTCGGTCTCCCGTTGCTGAAGATGCACGACCGGATCTACCAGAAGACCGAAGGCCGGATCGGGCACCAGTTCCCCGGCGTCCCGCCGAGCCTGCTGCTGCACACCGTCGGCGCCAAGACGGGCCTGGCACGCACCACATCGCTGACGTACGCGAAGGACGGCGACGCCTACCTGGTGGTCGCGTCCAAGGGCGGCGAGCCGACGGCGCCCGGCTGGTACTTCAACCTGAAGGCCAAACCCGACATCGAGATCAACGTCGGGACAAAGCGGATCCCGGTGACCGCGCGCGTGGTCGGCAAGGACGACCCGGACTACGCGCGGCTGTGGCAGATCGTGAACAAGAACAACGCCAACCGGTACGCGGGATATCAGAAGCGCACCACCCGGCCGATCCCGGTGGTCGCGCTGACGCCCCGCTAGAGCAGCTGCTCGGCGAGCAGCCGCAGTGTCGTCTCGCGAGCCGGCGCGGTGGCTGGATCGCAGCCCCGGCGAGCGGCGGCGACGGGGCTGACCATCACCTCGTCGACACCGAAATGCGATGCCAGGTCGCGGATTTGGTCCGCGGCCTCCGCGGGTGCGCCGACGACGGCCCGCTCCATTCCCGCGGCGACGATGGCCTGCTGCGTGGCGGTGAGCTGGTTGTGCTCCGAGTCTTCGACCAGATCCAGCGCACGCAGCGGCTCGCCGGTGCGCAGCCATGCCATCATCTGCAGGTTGGGGCGGATCAGCTGTTCGGCCTCGTCGCGCGTCTCGGCCACGCAGGCGTTGACGGTCATGAACGTGGTTGGCTTGTCCGCGAATTCGCTGGGGCGGAACTCTTCGCGGTACGTGGCCAGGGCTTCCTCGGTGCCCTGCCCGGAGAAGTGGTGGGCGAACACGTACGGCAGCCCCTTGGCCGCGGCGAGGTGCGCCGAATACATCGACGAGCCCAGCAGCCACAGTTTCGGCGGGCTCACCGCCGACGGGGTGGCCTTCAGGATGTAGTTCTTGTCCAACAGGTTTCGCCCCTCGAGGGACACTTTGACGCCGCCGGGGCTCATCAGCGCGACGACGTCGTCGAGGTACTCGGGAAAGCGCTGAATGTCCTCGTCGGTGCGCCCGGCCGGGCCGCGCAGCGCGATCGAGGTGACGGGGTCGGTACCCGGCGCCCGGCCGACGCCGAGGTCGATGCGGCCCGGCGCTGCCGCCTCCAGGAGCGCGAACTGCTCGGCGACGGCCAGCGGCGCGTGATTGGGCAGCATCACACCGCCCGAGCCAAGACGGATCCGAGTGGTCTGCGCGGCCAGGTAGCCCAGGACGACGGGCGGGCTGGTGGCGGCGACCGCGGGCATGTTGTGGTGCTCGGCCACCCAGTAGCGGGTGTAGCCCAGCTGATCAGCGACCTTGGCGAGGCGCACGGTGGCGGCGAAGGCATCGCCGGTGGACTGGTCTCTACGGACCGGGACGAGATCGAGGACAGACAACTGCACGATCTAATCCAACTCGTCGGGACGGGTTGCGATTCCCTTGGCCGTGCTGAACACGTCGTCCAGCATGGCCGGAGTGAGCCGGCCGGTGAACGTGTTCTGCTGGCTCGGGTGGTAACAGCCGAGGAGCCGCCGCCCGTCGGGCAGCGCCGCGAGCGCACCGTGACCGAACTTCGGATACGGCCGTCCCGCTCCCGTCAGCTCCAGCGCGGCCTTCCACGCGAAGCCACCGAGTGCGACGACGACGCGGACGTCCTGACCCGTCAGCCGCCACTCCGCGCTCAGCCACGGCTCGCACGTGAGGCGTTCCTCCGGCGTCGGCGCATTGTCCGGCGGCGCACACCGGACCGCAGCCACCACCCGAATGTCGTTGAGGGTCAAGCCATCTGCCGCATCGATACTCTCGGCGCTGCTGGCCAGGCCGACGCGGTACAGCGAAGCGAAGAGAAAGTCGCCCGACCGGTCGCCCGTGAAAACCCGGCCGGTCCGGTTGGCACCGTGGGCGGCAGGCGCCAGACCCAGCACCCAGATGCGCGGCCGGTCCACGCCGAGCCCCGGCGCCGGCCGGCCCCAGTACGGTTCGGCGGCATAGGCCTTGCGCTTCGCCACCGTGTGCATGGCGACGTCCTCACGCCAGGTGACCAGACGAGGACAGCCCCGGCACACCGACACCTGCGCGTCGAGGTCGGCCAGACTGGTACAGCGACGGGCCCTGGCCCGGACCTGCGCCGCCGTGCGGGCGACGGGGGTGTCGGCGTCGGCCGGGTCCCCGGGCCAACCCGCGCCGGCCGGGACCGGGGACGGGAACAACACTCCGGTTCGGGGATGTGGCAGCACCCCAAGATTCTGCCCTCTTGGCGGCGCGGTTAAGCGGCGAAGTTGTCCAATTGCACGCGATGGTAGGCCGACCGCAGCCGTTCGTAGCGGTAGCGGTTGTACGCCAGCGGATCGAGGACGACGGCGCGCGGCAGGTACCGCCAGGCCACCTGAGAGGCCTTCAGATACAGGGCGTATTCGAGCCGGTTCAAGGGCGTCGACCGAATGTCGAGCAGCTCCCGCATCTTCGGGTGGGCATGGCGCCGGCCCAACACCTTCGGCACCCGCAACGCGATCGGGGTCAGCACGTTCCACAGCGGCAGCAGGAGCACCCGCAGTTGCTTCGGCAGCAAGTCCGGCACGGGCAACGTGTCGAAGCTCTCGTCGGCATATTGCAGAAATGCGTTGTCCGCCAAGTGCTGTTCGGCGACGCGGTCGTAGTAGGCCTCCATGTCGGCCAGGGTCTCAGGCAGTTTGGCCCGAGCGCTGGGCAGCTCCAGATAGCTCATCATCCACCGCAGGGTCCGATACACGGCCTCGCGCTGCTCGGCATCGAGGTCCTCGCCGCGGACCGCGACGTAGCCCCGGTAGAACAGATTCAGCGAGCTGACGGCGATCCAATTCCAGAGTTCGGGGTCGAGTGCACTGAACCGCGTGTCGGCGAACTCACCGTTGCCGGTTCCCCGCACGCCGGCATGCAGCCGTTTGAGTTCCTCGGTGTCCCCACGCCGGTCGGCCTCGTCGCCGAACAGCATCAGCATGCCGAAGGCGAGCGACCGGATACCCCGGTCGGTGAAGTTCTCCTGAAATCGTCCCGACCAATCGACCGCTGCCGCGATCGGGCGGTATGCCACCTGGTCGAGTGCCAGGCGCCCGAAGAGCCCGAGACTCAGCGGCGAGCCCAACCACCACCGGACGTCGGCCGCCAGCTCGGCATGCGGCTGGCTCGGGTGCCACGGCTCCACGCCGGCCCCCACGGGCGATGCAGTCATGGTCATGCGCGCATCCAATCTGTCATCAAGCGTTGATAGATGAGATGAGGCAACCATCTGTCAACGCGTGTGTCAAGATTGGTGGCGTGAGTGAGGCGCGGCAGTACGGCGGCATGAGTGGCGCCGACCGCATCGCCGATCGGCGGCGTCGCTTCATCGCGGCAGGCCTGGAGCTGATGGGCACCAAGGGCATCCCCGCGACCACCCTGCGTGGCGTAGCGGAGCAGGCCGGCCTGGCGGCGCGCTACTTCGCCGAGTCGTTTCCACGCATCGAGGACCTGCACATCGCGGTTTTCGACGAGATCACCGCTGAAGTGGAAGAGCGTGGACTCGCCGCGATCGCCGACACCAAGGGCGGCCCCCGCGCGCGGTCGCGCGCGGCGCTCAGCGCACTTGTCGACGTCGCACTGACCGATCGGCGCAAGGGCCGCATCGTCCTGATCGAGTCCGCGTCCTCACCCGTCCTCGGCCCGCGTCGCCTCTCGGAAGCTCAGCGATTCGCGGGCATCGTCGCCGGGCTGAGCGGCTCCGCGACAGACCCGCGGCCGATCGATCTGCAACTGGCGGCGCAATTTGTCATCGGTGGGGTCGCCGAGACGCTCACTGCGGTCCTCGTCGGGGCGATCTCCGTCGACCGCGACCACCTCATCGACATGCTGAACGACCTGTTGTTTGCCGCATTACGCGGCGTCCGCGCAACTGCGGGTGCCGTCAGAACGGGATGACCGACTCACTGTTGAGCTTGAGCCACACCCGGCGCACCCAGCGCCGCACCGGACCAGATGACAGGTGGGCGATCAGTTCACGGTCGTCGATCAAGTAGCCGCCGGGCACCCGCTGCCAGAGGCCAGCCATCCAAAGCTCGAGTGCCGCAACGGTTGTCACCGACCCTGACGCGATCAGATCGAGCGCCTCGTCGGCCACGAAAGCCGGCCGGCGCGTGCGCACGCTATGGCTCACGGCGCGCACGTGGAGCTCGATCGCGGTCGCAGACACATGCGCTCCGCGACGGCTGTCGCGCAGCGCTCCCATCTCGGCCAACAAGGCCTTGCTGTACACATAGCTGACGATACTCGTAACACCGCCGTTACATGGGATTAATGCCCACGGCACATGACGCGAGTCTTCGCTGGTCACCACCGGGCTCCTAGACTTGCCCGCGTGCATACCGCGTTGCCGAGCCTCATCGCCGACCTGCCCGCCGACGCCGTCGTCACCGATCTGGACATCGTCGCGTCCTACCGACAGGACCGCGCACTGGATCCCGACGCCGGCACTCCCATCGCAGTGGTGCGACCGCGCAGCACCGAGGAGGTGCAGACGGTCCTGCGGTGGGCCAGCGCACACAAGATCGCGGTGGTGCCGCGCGGCGCCGGCACCAGCCTGTCCGGCGGGGCGACCGCCGTCGACGGCGGCATCGTGCTCACCACCGAACGGATGCGCGACATCGTCGTCGACACGGCGACCCGCACCGCCGTGGTGCAGCCCGGCCTGCTCAACGCCGAGGTCAAGAAAGCCGTTGCGGCCCATGGCCTCTGGTATCCGCCCGATCCGTCGTCGTTCGAAATCTGCAGCATCGGCGGCAACGTCGCCACCAATGCCGGCGGCCTGTGCTGCGTGAAGTACGGCGTCACCACCGACTACATCCTGGGCCTGCAGGTGGTGCTGGCCGACGGCACGGCGGTGCGACTCGGTGGCCCGCGGCTGAAAGACGTTGCGGGACTGAGCCTCACCAAACTCTTCGTCGGCAGCGAGGGCACCCTCGGCATCGTCACCGAGGCGACCCTGCGCCTGCTGCCACCACAGCACCGCGGGTGCACCGTGGTGGCGAGCTTCGACTCGGTGCGCGCGGCCGCCGACGCCGTCGTGACCGTCACCGGCCGGATTCGCCCGTCGATGCTGGAGTTCATGGACGACGTCGCCATCAACGCCGTCGAGGACAAACTCAAGATGGGCCTGGATCGCAGCGCCAAGGCCATGCTGGTCGCGGCCTCCGACGACCGTGGTCCGGCGGGCGTCGAGGACACCGAGTTCATGGCCCGCGTGTTCACCGAAGCCGGTGCGACAGAGGTGTTTTTGACCGACGACCCCGACGAGGGCGAGGCCTTCGTGGCCGCCCGGCGGTTCGCCATCCCGGCCGTGGAGGCCAAGGGCCCACTGCTCCTGGAAGACGTCGGGGTGCCGCTGCCCGCGCTGGCGGACCTGGTCGACGGTGTGGGTGAGATCGCCCGCAAGCACGACCTGCTGATCTCGGTGATCGCGCACGCCGGGGACGGCAACACCCACCCGCTTATCGTCCACGACCCCAACGACGCCGAGAACACCCGGCGGGCCAACATCGCGTTCGGCGAGATCATGGACCTGGCCGTGTCGCTCGGCGGCACCATCACCGGCGAGCACGGCGTCGGCCGGCTCAAGCGGCCCTGGCTGGCCGGCCAACTCGGCCCGGAGGTCATGGAACTGAACCGCCGGATCAAAGCGGCACTGGATCCCGACAACATCCTGAATCCGGGGGCGGGGATCTGATTTTCGGGCTGTCGATTGCGGCTCGGTCAACGACCACAAATCACAGAGATCGCAGCGGCCCGAATGATCTGAATGACATCAGGCACAACATCATTCACCTCGATCAGACACGCCTCAGGGAATTCAGCCAGGCAACACGGTGAGGTGGAGCCGGGCGACGATTCTCAGCGCCTGCGCCGGGTCGCCACCATCGAATACTGCGGCATGTATGCCGCGCATCGCGCCGGTGATCGTGTGGGCCGCTGCCGCGATGTCGGTGTCGCTGTCGATCGCCTCGGCGTGTGCCGCCCCACTGAGCAGTTGCGCAACCGACTGCTCGAACGTGTCGTGCCAGCGCAGAGCGAAGCTATCCGACCGCGGAACGCCGAGGTCGCGAAACAGGACGTGCGCAGCCGGCGTGGCGTAAATGGCTTCAGCCGACAGTCGAAGGAACAAGCTCAACTGCAGTAACGGCTCGGATGGCCATTCGGCGTCTCGATACCGCTGCCCCATGGCGTCGATCAAGACCGTGGCCGCGTTGTCGATCGCGGCCCGGAAGAGTTCACGTTTGCTCTCGAAATGATGGAAAGCGGTACGCAGCGCGACGCCGGAATACCGGGCCACTTGTTCGACCGTGATCTG
Source organism: Mycobacterium toneyamaense (assembly GCF_055384815.1). Classification (NCBI taxonomy): domain Bacteria; kingdom Bacillati; phylum Actinomycetota; class Actinomycetes; order Mycobacteriales; family Mycobacteriaceae; genus Mycobacterium; species Mycobacterium toneyamaense. The sequence goes on along the minus strand of NZ_AP040333.1, from coordinate 1,332,099 downwards.
GCTGTAGTCGTGATCTCGCAGCAATGACTGCGTGGCGTGCATCAAGCGGACATCGGTGAGGGGGGCCTCGGCAACACCGTCGGATGCGTCGTGCACCCATCGGTACAGCGTGGCAGGGTGCACCCCCAACTCCCGGGCGACGACCGACGCGCGCTGCCCCCCGAGGACGCGTTCTACGGCAGCGCGACGCTCGGGATCGCTGCGGCGCGCCTTGGAACCCATCCGCCGATCGTACGTGGTGTTGCATTGTTTGCATTTCATATGCAATAGTCGCATTTGTTGCATGCGCCCCGCCGCGGCGGTGAGCACAAACAGCAACCCAGACCGATGGAGGGGTCGATGGTCAAGCCGTTCCGCGCTTCCCGAGCGCTCGTCACCGGTGCCAGTTCGGGAATCGGCGAAGCCTTCGCCCGGGCGCTCGCGAAGCGCGGTTGCGACCTCGTATTGGTGGCGCGCCGGCGGGATCGGCTCGACGCACTCGCAGCCCAGCTCGAGGTGGAGTATGGGATCACCTGCGCCCCATTCGCTTTCGACCTGGCCGGGGAAGCACCGGGCAGGCGATTGCGCGACCTCGTCGACGGCGATATCGACCTGGTCATCAACAACGCCGGTTTCGCCACCCAAGGTCCGTTCCTTGACGGCGACGCGAGTGACTACGCGCGGGTGCTCGCGGTCGACATCGGGGCGGTCGTCGACATCTGTCATGCGTTTCTGCCCGCGATGGTCACGCGTGGGCACGGCGCCATCATGAACATCTGCAGCACCACCGCCTATCAACCGGTGCCTTCTCTGTCCGTGTATGCGGCATCGAAGTCTTTCGTGCTCAGCTTCAGCCAATCCTTGTGGTACGAAGCAAAACGGCACGGAGTCAAGGTGTTTTCGTTCGCTCCAGGCCCTACTCGCACCGAGTTCTTCGACGTGATCGGCGAAACCGCCACGGTGGTGGGCCGAATGCAGACCGCGGACCAGGTCGCCGCAGCCGGCCTGAGGGCACTCGATCGCCGCCGCACTCCCCCGTCGGCGGTCTCGGGAGCCGGCAATACGGCGTCAGCAGCACTGGCCCGGTTGGTTCCCCGGCGCTTACTCATGCCGGCCCTGGCTCGCTCGCTGCGTCCGGCACAGCATCTGAATGACGCCAACCATTGCTAGACATGCCTCAAATGGACTTCAGCGCAACACTATTCACGCCCCACGATAGGAGCAGACCATGATTCTGGTTACCAGCGCAGCAGGCGGTGTCGGACGTCCGCTGGTTCGGGGTCTCGTGGCCGACGATCGCACCGTACGGGCTTTCGTCAAGAACGAAGACCAAGCACGACGATCGAAGGCCGACGGCGCGACCGAAGTCGTGATCGGCGATCTCCGACGACCCGGCGACCTCGAGTCGGCACTGCATGGAGTGAGCCAGATCTATCACGCCGCTCCGACCCAGCTCATCGACGAGCTGCCGGTGATCGAAAGACTGATCGCGGCAGCCCGGGCCGAGCGGCTGGATCACATCGTCTTCCACTCGGTCATCCATCCCGATATCGCCGAATTACCTCATCATCGCCAAAAACTGTTAGCGGAAAACAAGTTACGAGACTCGGGACTGCCCGTGACGGTCCTTCGCCCCTCGCACTACATGCAGAACGTCCTGGATTTCTGGGACTTCTTCGGCGCGGGCCTGCTGCCGTATCCCACCTCACCGGAGAGCCGGATGGGAGTTGTCGACGTCGTAGACATCGCTGCCGCGGCGGCCCATGTGTTGACGCATCCCGAGGGGCACATCGGCCAGACGTACGACCTGTCCACCGTCGAACTCAATCGTCATGAGATGGCCCGGATCTGGAGCCGAGTGCTTGGCCATCCCATGACTGCCGTTCGGATTCCGCCGGGGTCGTTGACGAATCCACTGCTGGCCGTCGGACCGTTCGGCGGTGCAATCGTGCGATCACTGGCGTCGACCGGATTCCGTTCCGTCCCCGACATCATTCGTGGGCTGCGGGCCGCACCGAATGCCCGCGGTTTCCGTAGTTGGCCGGCCGACGCCCAGGACACTTACGTGCGGATGATGACGTACTACGACGTCCACGGATTACCCGCCGGCAACTTCGATGACCTGGCGAAGGTGTTGCCGCGGCCGGCCACCAGCTACGAACAGTTCGCGCGCCGTGTCGCCGCAGAGCACGGGATCGCCACGGCATGAGACGCTTTCCGCTTCTCCGCCTACGACATTCGTGACTATCAGAGCCCGATGAACAACCCACCGGCGGGAGGTCGTCTCTACCGATGAAACGGCCCTGGTTCGCGCAGCTGCAACCCTCCGTGCACCGCGCCACCCCCACCGCGTCCGTCCTGCCTGACCGCGCGCAGGTCGTCGCCGAGCAGTTGGGGCCCGGTCCGGTGGATTGGGCTGTCGAACTCGCCGCGTTGATGACGGCCAACATCACCGCCGCGATCCCTGAGCTGGCGGTGGATGCAGTGGCCGACGAGATTGCCAAAGGCTGCGAGGCCGTGGCATTGGGCGCGCTGTCGACACTTGCCCTCGACGACGACGTGACGGTGACGACGATGCCGGAGCTGTTGGCCGGCCCGATGGAGGTGGTGGCGCGCGGCATCGGCGTCGAGCACATGCTCCGCAGCATCCACGTCGCCCACGCCACCGCCGCGCAGGTGATGCTCGACGCCGCTGAACGTGTCGTGCCCGAATCACAACGCTTCAGCGAAATGCGGCGAATCAGCGACACGTTGTTCGGCATCGTCGAGGTTTTGACCGAACGGATGGCCGACGAGTACGCCCGCGCACGTGAGGCCTGGGTGACCAGTTCGGTGGCCCGACGCACAGAAGTCGTGGAAGACATTCTGCAGGGCACCGCGGTACCGATGGACCGGGCAATCCGGATCCTGGGTTACGACCTGAACCGCTGGCATGTGGCGGTGATCGCCTGGACCTCCCCGACCGTGCCGAGCGAGCCGCTTCATCTCAGGACCGCGGCCTCCGCGGCCCTCGCCGCTGCCGGGTGCACCGCGACACTCACACTTCCCGTTGGGGCCCAACGTGTTTGGGCGTGGGGTTCGCGGACGTCGCACGCACCGGAGCCGGCCGTCCCGACGGAGCCTCCGATTTCCGGCGTTCGTATCGCCATCGGGACGGCGGGAGCCGGCGTCGATGGGTTCCGCCGCAGCCATCGGGAAGCCGCCGAGGCGGCGCGAGTCGGCGCGATGTCAACCCGCGACACGTCGTCGTTCTCGTACCAGGATCTCGATATCGTCGCGATGCTCAGCACTGACTTGCCCGCAGCCCGTGCCTTCGTCGCCCGCGAACTCGGCGGCTTGGTCGACACCATCGAGTCCGTCGCCACGGTACGTCGCACCCTCAAGCGCTACCTCGACCTCGACAGAAGCCTGGCCGGCACCGCAGCCGACCTCCTCATCGCCCGCAACACCGTCGCCTATCGCGTGCAACGCGCCGAGCTACTTCGAGGCCGTCCCGCGACGGTTCGCCGCCTGCAACTACACGCCGCACTCACCCTCGCAGAGGAACTCGGCGATGCCGTTCTGGGAGCAGCGAACCCGAAGTCGGACTGAAGTCCAGCCGCGACCCACGAATTCTGGACTCAGGACCAGGTGTGGCGTTGCCGTCGGGCAGTTGACTCATCACAGAGCCCGTCAAACGACGGGCAGACACGGGAGTTGTCGATGGTCGTCCATCTCGTCCGATACGAGCACAACGAGCGAATCTCGTGGGGTGTGCTCGCCGGTGATGTCATTTCGCCGCTCTCCGGCGATTACCCCAGCACCGCTGACCTCATCGACGGCGGTAGGTCCGATTGGACAGCGGCGGCGACAACGCCCGGCAATGTGAAGCCGGCCGAAGTCCGACTGCTGTCACCGATAACCACACCGTGTCGGGTGATGTGCCAGGGTGCCAACTACCGCCAACATGCGATCGAGTCCGGGATGGACCCCGACCGGCGCACCTTCAACCTGTTCTTCGACAAGACCGACGCTGCGGTCACCGGTCCGTGTGACCCGGTCACCCGACCGGCTCACGTCACTCTGCTCGACTACGAGATCGAGCTCGCGTTGGTTCTGCGCGGAACAGTGCACGCGCCCACGACGGTCACCACCGAGAACTTGCATGAGTACGTCTTCGGCGTCACCATCGGCAACGACCTGTCCGCCCGAGACGTGCAGCTGCCACAAGGCCAGTTTCTGAAAGGCAAAAGCTACCGCGGGTTCTGCCCGCTGGGCCCCGTGCTGGCCGTCCTCGAACCCGAGGATCTGCGGCTGCTCGACGATCTCGAATTGCGCCTGGAGGTCAACGGATCGCTGCGGCAAGCCGACAACACCGCGAACATGCTCTACCGACCGGCCGAGACTCTGACCGAACTGAGCGAGTTCTGCAATTGGGATCCCGGTGACGTACTGCTGACCGGGACACCACACGGCATCGTGGCGGGCTCGCCGCCTCCCGTCGTCCGACGCCTGGCCACGGCTCTGCTCCCCGAGGACAAGCTATGGGCGGCATTTGTCAAGGTCAACCAGCGCAAGCCCTACCTCGGGCCCGGCGATGTCGTGACCGCCTCCATCCGGAACGCGGCCGGAACGCTCGACCTGGGCACCCAACGAAACACCATCGTCGCCCCAATACGCTGACAACAGAGGACAACTCGTGAGCACCACACCGAGCCCATCGCAACCGCCAGACCAGGAAAACAGCCCCAACTCCGCACCGGATCTGGACCAACTTCCCGACCGCCTGGTACCCGACTTCATCGCGCACTGGGTCGTCAAGACCGCGCGCAGCGCCGAGATGATCGAGTGGTATGGGCAGGTCTTCGGGGCCCGCGTCGTCCACGAAGACGCCCAAATCGCCTTCCTCGCATGGGATCACGAGAGTCATCGGCTGGCGTTGGTCAAGCTGCCGCCGCCTCTGCGGTACATATTCCCGCTGTCGCGATGGCGTCGAAAGACCTACGGCATCGACCACCTCGCCTTCACCTTCACCTCGGTGGAGGGGCTGCTGCTGACCTATGAACGGCTCAAGAAGGTTGGCATCACACCGGTCTGGTCCATCAACCACGGTCCCACGACGAGCCTCTACTACGAGGATCCAGAAGGCATCCGACTGGAGTTCCAGACCGAGAACTTCCCCACGGCACAGCAGACCGCTGACTACTTCAACAGCACCGACTTCGACCAGAACCCGATCGGCATGAACATCGACCCCGACTATCTACTCGAACAGCTACGCGCGGGGGTGCATCGAGAACAGCTGCTCAAGCGCGGAGCCGGTACCCGCCCGGGCACCAAACCACGATCGAACAAGCGCGCCATCACATGGAAGACGTTGTGAGACATGACCGATGAATCGATCGTCATCGTCGGTGCCGGCGCTTCGGGATCGACTCTTGCCCTGTTGCTGGCACGATACGACATTCCGACCGTCGTCATCGAGGAGCGTGCGGAAACGCGCCTACATCCGGCGGCACACGTCATCAACGCCCGCACCCTGGAGATATGGAACCAAGCCTCACCCACGCTGGGGCGCGCGTTGGCGTCGATTACGCCGCCCATCGACACCGTGAATGTCATCCGGTGGTGCACCGATGTGCGATCGGCGCCCATCGGCGAGATCGATCTGCTCTCCCAACCGGATCGGCTCGCTGAAGTACGTACGCACAGTCCCTATCTCATCTCCCACATCGGTCAACACCTGCTGATGCCCGAGCTCTGGAAAGCTCTCGAGGACGACCCCCTCATCGACTTCAGGAGGGGGTGGCGTGCCGGCCACGATGGCAAGGCCCTGACCTTGCGAAGGCAGGGCAGCGATCCGGTGACCGTCTCACCTCGATTCATCATCGCTGCGGACGGCGCAAACAGCGCGTTGCGGGGCGCCGCCGGCATCGCGATGACCGGCCCGATGCTGGCCAACATGGGCAGCGTCTTCTTCCACGCGCCCGGGCTTTACCCCGACGGCGCTCCCCGGCCGCTGCTCAGTTGGATCTACCACCCGCGTTTCAGCGGGGTGATGATCGCCCACGCCGACGACGACTACGTCCTGATGACGCCCTATCTGCATGCGGCTCAGTCAATCGCCGGCGACGCTCGTCGTTTCTGGAACCGTATGCTGCCCAATGTAATCGGGTCCTCCGAGTATCGGATTCGGTCGACCGGAACCTGGACCATGACCAAACAGATCGCCGACCGCTTCCGGTCCGGATCACTGCTGCTCATCGGAGATGCGGCTCACCGATTCCCGCATACCGGTGGCTTCGGCCTCAACAGCGGTGTGCAGGATGCCCACAACCTGGCCTGGAAGCTCGCCGCAGTTCTGCAGGACGGAGCCTGCGATGCACTGCTGGACACTTACGAGGTCGAACGGCGTCCCGTTGTCACACGGTTCGCCGAACAGAGCACCCAGAACCACTTCAAACTCGATGACGTCACCGCGCCGCTCGGCGTGACGAACCGCTCGCTCAACAAGGCGACCGAACTCATCGGCAAGCTGCCCTTGGATCGCGTCCCCGATTCGGTGATCGCTCGCGTTGCGGACGCCCTGACCACGGCTCAGACATCGCGGACGCGACGCCTGCTGCGCAGCAGTACCCGCAGCCGTCGCCTGCGCGAGCGGATGGCCGCCGCCATTCCGGGGCAAGAAGAACATTTTGTGGCCAGCGGGTTGGAGTTCGGCTACGCCTACGCCAGTCCGTTGATCGACACCGGTGAAGGGCCGTGCCCGGCAGGAGATGTCGCGTTCTATCGCCCTACCACCCATCCCGGCGCACGGTTACCGCATACGTTCATCCGTCGATCCGACGGTTCGGCGCTGTCCACCCATGATGTGATCGCGCGCAGAGGCCTCACGGTTTTCACCGCCGACGCAAGCGGGTGGGCCGACGCGCTGGCAAGCACGTCAATCTCCATACCTCTCACCGTCGTTGCGCTGATCAGCAACAGCGACGATGACCGAACCGCCAGCGCTCTGTTCGAGGTCGGGGACCGTGGCGCCGTCGTGGTACGGCCGGACGGCCACGTGGTATGGCGCACCGACGCCGGTCCGCAAACGGTAGAGCAGTTACGAACGTTCATCGAGCGGGCGTGGAGTGACGTGTATCCCGTGCCAGTGCCGACGCCGGCCAACGGCCCGACTGAGCAAAGGAGACTCGAGACATCGTGACGGACCCACAGCCGCCGGCATCGCTCTCCGGCGCGGACTACCGAACAGCCACAGCCGATCTCGATGCGATCGCGTCGCGCGTCCTGTGGTTGGCGACCGCGATGGTGCACCACGCCAATCGCGTACGAGCAAACCCAAGCGGCTTGAAAGTCGGCGGGCACCAGGCATCTTCGGCATCGATGGTGCACATCATGACCTCGCTGTACTTCAGTCAGTTACAAGCCGGCGACAGAGTGTCCGTGAAACCGCATGCCTCTCCGGTGCTGCACAGCATCAATTATCTCCTCGGTGCTCTCGACGAGAGACACATGACGACCTTGCGGGAGTTCGGCGGTGTGCAAAGTTATCCGAGTCGCACCAAGGACCCCGACCCGGTCGACTACTCCACGGGGTCGGTCGGGATAGGCGCGACCGCACCGATCTGGGCGGGTCTCGCCCGTCGCTACGTCGACGCGGCATTCGGTGCCACCGGATCGGGACGCCAGTACTCCCTCATCGGTGACGCCGAACTGGATGAAGGGGCGGTTTGGGAAGCGGTGATGGACCCCACGGTGCAGGAACTGGGGGAAATCGTGTGGATCGTGGACATGAACCGCCAATCCCTGGACCGGGTCGTGCCCCACATCGCGGCAGGGCGGCTGCACGACATGTTCGCCGCCGCAGGCTGGCAGGTGCTGACCGTCAAATTCGGCATGCTGCTGGAGCAGCTGTTCGCCCGGCCCGGCGGCGACGCCATGCGCAACCGGATCCTCACCATGCCGAACCCCGAATACCAACGCCTACTGCGTTGTTCGGGTAGGGAATTGCGGGATCGGCTGCCCGGAAACGGAGTTCATGCCGCTGGGGTGAGCGCCGTGATCGCCGATGTCGATGACGCCACCCTGCTGCAGGCAATCGGCAACCTCGGTGGGCACGACATCACCGCGTTGCAGGAGGCCTACGCGCAGATCGACGACGCCAGACCGACGGTCATCCTCGCATACACCGTCAAGGGATACGGCCTGCCGATCCAGGGGCATCCACAGAATCACTCGTCGCTGCTGACCGACCAACAGTTCACTGCGCTGGCCCAGAATCTGGGCGAGGATCCGCGCCGGCCGTTCAGGCGTTTCGATCCCCAATCGCCAGCTGGGCAGTTGTGCCGGCAAGTCGCCGAACGACTGCATCGAGTCGATGTTCCGAGCCACCAACCACCTTCGGTGCCAATAAATCTCGGGCGTACCGCGCCGGCGGTCTCGAACACCCAGAGCGCCCTCGGACGCACCCTGCTCGATCTGACCAGAGAGGCCCCCGAGGTTGCGCAGCGTGTCGTGACCGTCAGCCCCGACGTCAGTTCAAGCACCAACCTCGCCGGATGGCTCAACAAAGTGGGCGTGTGGTCGCCGACGGAGCGACCCGACTGGTTCGCCGACGACACCGAGACCATCATGCACTGGCGTGAGCACCCGACGGGGCAGCATATGGAGCTCGGCATCGCCGAGGTCAATCTGGTTGGCCTGCTTGGTGAGTTGGGCACGACCTGGAGCCGCTGGGGTCAGCCACTGTTTCCTATCGGCGTCCTCTACGACCCGTTCGTCGAACGCGCGTTGGAGCCGTGGTCGTTCGGAATCTACGCCGGCGGCCAGTCCATTCTGGTTGGAACGCCGTCTGGGGTCACGCTGGCCGCCGAAGGCGGCGCGCATCAGTCGATCAAGACCCCGTCGATCGGGCTTGAGCAACCCGGATGCGTCAGTTATGAACCGGCGTTCGCGACCGAAGTCGAATGGATCCTGCTGCATTGCATCAGCCGGTTGGGCCGGCCCGATGGAACATCGTCCTACCTTCGGCTGTCCACGCGACCCGTTCGTCAGGAGTTGGCCGGTATCCCTGCCGACCCCGCCGCCCGCGAACGGCGTCGCCGGCAGGTGATAGGCGGCGCGTACACATTGCGGCCGGTCACCAGGCCCGCGGTATGCATGGTGACGATGGGCGCCTTGGCCACTGAGGCGATTGCGGCTGCCGAGCGGCTCGCCGACATGGGTGTCGACGCCGAAGTCGTGTGCGTGACGAGCCCCGACCTGCTCCACCGAGCCCTGCAGAGCCGGGACGGACTCGACGACGCACCCAGTTGGATCCTCGATCAGGTATTCCCGGCTGAGCGTGCCGCGCCGATGGTCACCGTCCTCGACGGGCATCCCCATACGCTGACCTTCCTGGCGACCATCAACCAGGTGCGCTGCAAGTCGTTGGGCGTCAGCAGGTTTGGACAGGCGGGAGACCTCGAATCGGTCTATCGCTACCACGGCATCGATACCGACAGCATCGTGCGCGCAGCACTCGACATCCATACCTAGTGCCGTGCGTCGTCGATTCAAGCACGCTAGTTGTGGTGGCACTAGCCGGAAAAGGATTGACACATCAGGTCCGCCGACGTACACATAAGACATGACGGCGATTTTGTCTCACGAGACATCCGACTCCCCCGTGGCGTTCCAGCTTGCCGATTCCGCCGGGTGGGTCGATCCCTGGCCGATGTACCGCTCGCTGCGCGACCACGACCCCGTCCACCATGTCGTGCCCGCCGACAATCCCGGCGCCGACTACTACGTGCTGTCCCGGCACGCCGACATCTGGACCGCGGCGCGCGATCACCAGACGTACTCCTCGGCGCAGGGCTTGACCGTCAACTACGGCGAGCTGGAACTCATTGGCCTGCAAGACAACCCGCCGATGGTGATGACGGACCCGCCGGTGCACACCGAATTCCGCAAGCTGGTGTCACGAGGCTTCACGCCGCGCCAGGTGGAGGCCGTCGAGCCCAAGGTGCGCGAGTTCGTGGTGCAGCGACTCGAGAAGCTCAAGGCCGCCGGTGGCGGTGACATCGTGGCCGAGCTGTTCAAGCCGTTGCCGTCGATGGTCGTCGCGCACTACCTGGGCGTGCCCGAAGCCGACCGCGACCAGTTCGACGGCTGGACCGAGGCCATCGTCGCGGCCAACACCGCCGAGGGCGGCCTCGGCGGCGCGCTCGAGACGCTGGGCAGCGCGCTCGGCGACATGATGGGGTACTTCACCGCGCTGATCGAGCGCCGTCGCAAGGAGCCCGAAGACGACACGGTGTCGCACCTGGTCGCCGCGGGCATCGGCGCCGACGGCGACATCAGCGGCGTGCTGTCGATCCTCGCGTTCACGTTCACCATGGTCACCGGCGGCAATGACACCACCACCGGGATGCTGGGCGGCTCGGTGCAACTACTGCATCGGCGCCCCGATCAGCGCCGGCTGCTCGTGGAGAACCCGGACCTCATCACCGAATCCGTCGACGAGCTGCTCCGGCTCACCTCACCGGTCCAGGGCCTGGCCCGCACCACTACCCGCGACGTCACCATCGGCGACACCACCATCCCCGCCGGCCGCAAGGCTCTGCTGCTCTACGGTTCCGGTAACCGCGACGAACGCCAATACGGCCCCAACGCAGGCGAATTGGACGTGACGCGTGCCCCGCGCAACATCCTGACGTTCAGCCACGGTGCGCACCACTGCCTGGGCGCGGCGGCCGCACGGATGCAGTCCCGCGTCGCACTGACCGAACTGCTCTCCCGGATACCGGAATTCACCGTCGATGAGGACAACATCGAGTGGGCCGGGGGCAGCTACGTGCGACGCCCACTATCGGTGCCGTTTACGATCGGCTGATGGCAAACGACTGGCTGGCCGGCCGCCGCACCGAGGTCGCGGCGGAGGCCATCCTGGACGCCGCCGACCGCCTGTTCGCCGAGCAGGACGCCGCGACCGTCGGGATGCTCGAAATCGCCAGGGCGGCAGGGTGTTCCCGCGCCACGTTGTACCGGTACTACGAGAACCGCGACGTGCTCCACCTGGCCTACGTGCACCGCGAGGCGTTCCGGGTGTTCGCCCATGTCGGCGAGCAGATCGCCGACATCACCGACCCGCGCACCCGGCTGCTCGACGGCGTCGCGATCGCGCTGCGCAGTGTGCGGGAAAGTCCGGCGCTGTCATCGTGGTTCGTCGCCACCCAGCGACCGATCGGTGGCGAGGTCGCCGCGCAGTCCGACGTCATCACCGGACTGGTGGCGGCGTTCCTGTCGGCGTCGTGGCCCGAGCTGGAGACCGAAGCCGCGCACCGCCGGGCCGGCTGGCTGGTCCGGATCCTGGTATCGCTGTTGATGTTCCCCGGCGCCGACGAAGGCGACGAACGCGCGATGATCGACGAATTCGTTGTGTCCCAGCTGGTTCCGAGCGATCAGGCTTCCCAGTAGGCGCGCGCCTTGATCGCCTTCTTCGGAATCTGGTAGCCCTCGCGCAGCACCTTGACCACCGAGCGGGTGGTCCGGTTGTCGCACGCCACCCAGCCGAAGTGATCGGAGGCGTCGAACGCAGACGCCCGCACGGTCTCGACCAGAGCCTCGCCGTTGTTCTTGCGGTCGACCCACGTGACGGTCAGCCCCGGCGCACCGGTGCCCACCTGAAGATCGCGGTCGTCGTCGTGACCCGCCTCGAGATAGACCTGGATGGGCGCCTCGCCGATCGCCTGCAGCAGCGAGTTGATGGCCGGCAGCGATGCGGTGTCACCGACCAGGACGTATCCGGCCGGCGCGGGCTCGGGCAGCTCGAAGCTGCTGCCGAGCAGCGTCACCTCGAGGGTGTCACCGGGCTTGGCGTCCTGCGCCCAGCGGGTGGCGAGACCGTCGTGCAGCGCGAAGTCGATGTCCGTGGTGCCGGCCACCGGATCGGGGTTGACCAGCGTGTAGCCGCGCTGGTGCGCCTTGTCGCCGTCGGGGAACCAGCCCCGGACCCACATGGTCGGGTGCACCGGTCGCTCGGCGAGCAGGTTTCCGGTGGTGAAATGCAGCCGCAGGTAGTGCGGGGTGATCTGGGTGCGGCCGGTGACGGTCAGCTCGTAATCGCCGCCCCGCCACAGTTTGACCAGCGCGCCCTGGATTCCGCGCGACGGCTTCGACTCGGTCATGTTGCACCCTCCGATTGGACTCTTAGGGCAGCATAACCTAATTGATGGTGTTGGTTGATTGCCTGCGGTTTGTGCTGGCCACAGCTATCTTCGAGCCGTGTTCGGCATCCTCCGGCCCTGCCGGCATCGGCTCGGCGAGGAACTTGCGGCCGTCTGGACCGCCCAGTTGTGCGGCCTTTGTCTCGCGCTTCGCGATGACTACGGTCAGGGCGGCCGAGTCGCCACCAACTACGACGGCCTCGTCGTGTCGGCGTTGGTGGAGGCGCAGTCCACCGCGGCGCCCGGCCGCCGGGAGGCCGGCCGCTGTCCGCTGCGCGGCATGCGCAAGGCCGATGTCGCGGTAGGCGAATCGGTTCGGCTGGCGGCCGTCGTCTCCCTGGTGCTCGCGGCGGCACGGGTGCGCGATCACGTCGATGACGGCGACGGGGTGTTCGCCGCAGCAGGAGTGCGGCCCGCGGCCCGACGGATCGCCGACCGGTGGGAGCGCCAAGGCACGGATGTCGGTACCGCGCTGGGCTTCGATACCGGCGTGCTGATGGAAGCGATCAGGCGGCAGGCGGCGCTGGAAGCCGCTGCGGCACCGGGTGGTTCGTTGCTCGCGGTCACCGAACCCACCGAGACGTCCGTCGCCGCCGCGTTCGGCCACACCGCGGTCCTGGCCGGCCGGCCGGCGAATGTCGCACCGCTGCGCGAGGTCGGCCAGTTGTTCGGTCGGGTCGCGCACCTGCTCGACGCGGTCGAGGATCTGCACGACGACGCGGTGCACGGAAAGTGGAATCCGGTGGCCGCCACCGCGACACCGGTCGGCGACGTCCGAACCATGTGTGACGACGCGGTGCTCGGCATCGAGCTGGCCCTGGCCGACGTGCAGTTCACCGACGGGCGGCTGGTGCACCGGCTGCTGACGCGCGAGTTGCGGCGGGCCGTGTCCCGGACCTTCAGCGACGCGGGATACCGGGCGACGGAGGTACCTCCCGACGCCGAGCCACCGGTCGCGTCATTCGGCGAAGCTCCGCTGGACGACCTGGTCGGGATCGAAACGGGCGAAGAGAATCCCGAGGAGAAGGTCCAGCGCAGGGCCGGCTGGTTCGACGGCTGCTTCGCGTGCGACTGCAGCGGCTGTTGCTGCGACTGCGATGGCTGCTGTGAATGCGACGGCTGCTGTTGCGATGGCTGCTGCGACTGCTGCGACTGTTCCTAGCTCCGCACCCGCGTGAACCGGTGCAACAGCCACGACACCGGGATCGTGAACAGCATCGTCCAGGTGAACAACGCGAAGGTCGACCCCGTCCAGATGTGTTGGCGCATCACCTCGACCATGACCAGTTCCATGATGACCAGGTGCACCAGGAAGATCTCGTAGGAGATCTCACCGAGGAAGACCATCGGCCGGCTCCCCAGCAGCCACGCGTACCAGCCACGGTTCCCCAGGCCCAGCGGCGCGACGACCAGCGTGGCGATGGCGGCGTAGAGCACCGCCTTCCACAGGCTTTCCGGCAGCGTGGCGGGCGAGGTCGTCGGGGCACCGGCGATGGGCGTCGACGCGATGAGGTAGCAGACCAAAGCCAGTGGGATGCACAGGAATCCGTATGCCCGCACCCCCATCACGGACAACACCGAGAGCAGCATGCCGCCGACGAACCAGATCAGGTAGGTCGGCAACCAGAGCCGGGCGCCGTCGGGCAGGAAATCCGTGGTGTGCACCAGCGTCAGCCACGCCAGGCTCGATGCGGCAAAGACGCCCAGCGCACCCAGCAGCCGGCCCGGCCGCCACTGCCGCCGGCACAGCACCACCATCAGCAGGTAGGCCAACACCGGAAGGGCAACGTAGAAAGCAACTTCCACCGCCAGGCTCCACATCTGGGTGAGGCCCTGATGCAGCCAGGAGAACAGGTAGTTGTCGGTGTAGATCTGGGTCAGCGTGAGGTTGCGGAGCAGCCCCAGCCAGGTATGTCCGGGGTTGGGGCCGGCGGTGCGGAAGTGATACAGCGCGTAGGCCGCCAGCACCGTCACCACGTAGGCGGGCATGATCCGTCGCACCCGGTGCCACGCGTAACGCCGCACCGACGGTGCGTCGTAAGGCTTTTCGGCATCGGCTCGAGCCAGCGCCTTCACCCACGGGGTGAACAGCAGGAAGCCCGACAGTACGAAGAAGATCGGCACACCGATCTCCGCGCGCGAGTACATCAGTCCGATGTACGTCTGGGTGTACTTACCGGTCGTGAACGCCGCGTGGGTCAAGACCACCAGCAGAGCGGCGACAGCACGAACCCCGGTGAGCGAATCAACCCGGGTCACTTGTACTTACGCTTGCCCTCTCCTCGACCTTCGCCGTGTCCACCGCGCCGGTCGTCATCACGGCCCCGGCCCTTGTGCGGTCCGCCCTGACGGCCACCACGGTCGGAGTACGAACCCCGGTCCGAGCCGCGGTCCTGGCGACCACCGCGGTCCGAGTACGAACCCCGGTCGGGGCGTCCGCCACGATCCTCGTAACCGCCGGAACGTCCACCCTTGTCGAGCTCCAGGTGAATCAACTGGCCCGAAATGCGGGTGTTCTCCAGCTTTTTGAGCGTGTCCTTGCTCAGCTTGGCGGGCAACTCGACCAGTGAGTGATCCACCCGGATGCTGATGTGCCCGAAGTCGCTGCGGTTCAGACCGCCCTCGTTGGCGATGGCGCCGACGATGGCACCCGGAATCACCTTGTGCCGCTTGCCCACCGCGATGCGGTAGGTGGCCAGGTCGTCGCGCGTCGAGCGCGGCTTGCGCTCGCGATCGCCACGGTCCCCGCGGTCGTCACGGTCCGGACGCTCGCGCCGCTTCTCCGGCGGGGGCTCCTTCATGAGGAACTCTTCGCCACCCTGCGTCTGCACCGCCAGCGCCGCCGCGATCTCGGCGAGCGGCACGTTGTTGTCGCGCTCGTAGTCCTCGATCAGGCGGCGGAACAGCTCGATGCCCGGCGCACTGAGCGAGTCGGTGATGGCATCGCGGAACTTCGCCACGCGCTGGGCATTGACGTCGTCGACCGACGGCAGCTGGGATTCGATGAGCTTCTTGCGGGTGACGCGCTCGATCGAGTTGAGCAGGTGCCGCTCGCGCGGGGTGACGAACAGCAGCGCGGTGCCCGAGCGACCCGCGCGACCGGTGCGCCCGATGCGGTGCACGTAGGACTCGGGGTCGTGCGGGATGTCGTAGTTCAGCACGTGCGAGATGCGCTCGACGTCCAGGCCGCGCGCCGCGACATCCGTGGCGATCAGGATGTCGATCGAGCCGTCCTTGAGCCCGTTGATGGTGCGCTCGCGGACGGCCTGCGGGATGTCACCGTTGATCGCGGCCGCGGAAAAGCCACGGGCCCTGAGCTTTTCGGCAACTTCCTCGGTGGCCTGCTTGGTGCGGACGAAGACGATCATCGCCTCGAACGGCTCGACCTCGAGCAGCCGGGTGATGGCGTCCATCTTGCGGGGGCCGGCCACCTGGATGTAGCGCTGCGTGATGTTCTCGGCGGTCTGCGCTTTGGCCTTGATGGTCACTTCGACCGGGTCGTGCAGGTACCGGGCGGTGATCTTCTTGATGGCCGGCGGCATGGTCGCGGAGAACAGCGCGACCTGCTTGTACTCGGGGGTGTCGGCGAGGATGCGCTCGACGTCCTCGGCGAAGCCCATCTGCAGCATCTCGTCGGCCTCGTCGAGCACCAGGTAGTCCAGGTGCGAGAGATCCAGGCTGCCCTTCGACAGGTGGTCGATGACGCGGCCCGGCGTGCCCACCACGACCTGCGCGCCACGCTTGAGGCCCGCGAGCTGCGGCGTGTAGGACGAGCCGCCGTAGATCGCCAGTACGTTGACGTTAAGATGCGCGCCGTACTTGCTGAACGCCTCGGCCACCTGCAGCGCGAGTTCACGCGTCGGGGCCAGCACCAGGCACTGGGTGTTGCGGCTGGCGGGGTCGATCTTGGACAGCACCGGCACCGCGAACGCGGCGGTCTTGCCGGTACCGGTCTGGGCGAGGCCGACGACGTCGGAACCGTTCAGGATCGCGGGGATGGTCGCGGCCTGGATGGGCGACGGAGATTCGTAGCCGACATCGGTCAGCGCCCGCAGCACCTCCGGACGGATGTTCAGGTCGGCGAAAGTGACCTCGGCGCCGGTCTCGGCGGAGGTTTCTGAAGCGGGATCAGCTGTGGTGTTGGGGCCGCCCGAATCCGGGTCGGCCTCGGGCGAAGACGTCGTCATTATGCAAGGAGTCTAGAGGGTTATCAGGCCAGGTACGCCCAGCATGGCTGACCGGACTCCCCCTGGTCCGCCTTATAGGGTGGCCGGGTGCGCTGCGCCGAACCGAAACTGATGACGATCGCGGTGGCCGCACTCGCGGCGGCAAGCCTGTCCGCCTGTGGGTCGGGTGACTCCACCGCCTCCAAGACCCCCGAGCCGACCGCGCCGGCCGCCGCCAAGAAAACCGCCGCGCCGACCGTCGCCGCAGGTCCGAAGACCAGCGCGGCCCCGGCCGACCCCTGTGCTGTCAGCCTCACGGCGCCGGATATCGCCAAAGCGGTGTCGACGCTGCCTGCCGACCCGCGCAGCAAGCAGGGCTGGAGCCCCGAACCGCTGGCCGGGAACTACAACCAGTGCGCACCACTGTCGGTGGTGATTGTGAAAGCGAACACCAACGCCGAACAGCCGAACACCCGCGCCGTGATGTTCCACCTGGGCCAGTTGATCCCGACCGGGGTGCCCGACACCTACGGGTTCAACGGCATCGACCTCGCCCAGACCACCGGCGACACCGTCGCCCTGAGCTACACCAACCCGGGCAGCGGGCTCAAGAGCATCGTGCGGTTCCACTGGAACGGCAACGGTGTCGAGTTGATCGGCAACACGCACTAGCTGCGCTCACCAGGAAGACAATTGTGCCGAGAGGTGGGGTGGAGGTACGAAGTGACTGCCACAGCCGACGACTACTCGTGGTGGAAGACCTGGCGTCCCGACTGGGCTGAGGCGCACTGCCTGACGCTCGTCGGCGACATCACTGCGGCGGAGGTCGTCAACCGTCTCGGCGCCGACGTGCTGGATTCGGTGCAGGGCATCGATGCGCTCTACGAACTGGCTGTGGCCGATGAGGCCGGTGGTTTCGACCCTGGCCTCATCGGCGTGACCGAGATCGGCGGCGCGTGGACGCTGATTGCCGAGATCAACGGCTTCGTCGGGGTCACCGAGCGACTGATCGGACCCCTGTCCCCCGGCCGAACGATTGTTTCGCACTTCAGCAATATCAACGCGGTCCGCCGGTTCCATTGGTGGCGCGACGGGGAACTCGTGGTCGATTTCGACCTGTTGTTTCCGGCCGAGCGGTTCGGCGCCGATCCGGAGGCAGTACGTGACGATCTTGCTGCGATAGGCGTGCCGGTGGATGCCGACCCGGTGGAGCTCGCCGGAATCGACTTGGGCGCGGCCGGTTTTGCGCTTGCCGAGCGTCTCACCGACGTACGGTGCACGCCGGACCTGTTCGAGCGCAGCAACTTCGCGGTGGCGCGGGTGGCGACACCCGGCACCGAGGAGGAGCAACGATACGGAGCTGCTCTCCGAACCTCGTGGCGCCACCCGGCGAGCTGGTGATTCCCGGTGCGGAGGCACCAACCTGCGGGAACCAGATGACGCCCGGCCGGATCAGGCCCTGAGCACCTTCTCCATGGCCTTGCCCTTGGCCAGTTCGTCGACCAGCTTGTCGAGGTAGCGGATTTTCCGCATCAACGGGTCCTCGACGTTCTCGACGCGGACGCCGCACACCAGACCGGTGATCAGGGTGGCATTCGGATTCAGTGTCGCCGCGGCGAAGAAGTCCTCGAACGTCGTCTCTGCTTTCAGGTGCTCAGCCAGGGTGGCCTGGTCGAATCCGGTCAGCCAGCAGATGACCTGGTCGAGTTCGGCGGTCGTGCGCCCCTTCTTCTCCACCTTGTTGACGTAGTGGGGATAGACCGACGCGACGCTCGTGGTGAAAATCCTGCTCACTCCAGCCAAGGTAACCCCGGTCTGTCGGCGGGCTGCCATATGGTGGCGACGTGTTCCTCAGTCCGACCGATCACGCTGCGCCGGTCATCTACAGCGCATCGGATCTCGCGGCCGCGGCGCGCTGCGAGTACGCGCTGCTGCGCCGGTTCGACGGGCTGCTGGGCTGGGGACCGAAGGCCGTCGTGGACGACGACCTGCTGGCCCGCACCGCCGAACTGGGCGACGCGCATGAGCAGCGGCATCTGGACCAGCTGCGGGAGGCGTCCGGCGACAACGTCACGATGATCGGCCGGCCGCGCCCGTACACCGTCGCCGGGCTGCTGGCCGCGGCCGAAGCCACCCGGGCCGCCGTCGACCGCCGGGCACCGGTGATCTATCAGGCCGCGATGTTCGACGGCCGTTTCCTGGGATTCGCCGACTTCCTGATCCTGGAGGACGGCCGCTACCGCCTGCGGGACACGAAGCTGGCCCGGTCGGTGAAGGTCGAGGCGCTCCTGCAGTTGGCGGCCTACGCAGACGCGCTGACACAGGCCGGCGTGCCGGTGGCCCCCGAGGTGGATCTGGTGCTCGGCGACGGCACCATCGCCAGTTATCCGGTGGCCGAGCTGCTTCCCGTTTACCTCCCGCGGCGCGCGGCGCTGCAGCGGCTGCTCGACGAGCACCGCACCGGTGGAACACCGGTGTCCTGGGAGACGCCCACGCTGCGGGCCTGCCACCAGTGCGAGGACTGCGAAGTCCAAGTCCGCGAGCGGGACGACCTGCTGCTGGTGGCCGGGATGCGGGTGAGCCAGCGGGCCCGGCTGCTCGACGCCGGCATCACCACCATGCACCAGCTGGCCGAGCACAGCGGCGCGGTGCCGGGGCTCTCGTCGCGCATCGTGGCCAATCTCGTCGGGCAGGCGCGGCTGCAGGTCGCGCCGCCGATCGACGACAAGCCGCAGTTCGAGGTCATCGACCCACAGCCACTCACCGCGCTGCCCGAACCCGACCGCGGCGACCTGTTCTTCGACTACGAAGGCGACCCGCTGTGGACCGAGAACGGCCGGGACTGGGGCCTGGAATACCTGTGGGGCACCCTGACCGCGACGGGACAGTTCCACCCGTTGTGGGCGCACGACCGGACCAGTGAACGGCAGGCGCTCATCGATTTCCTGGCGCTGGTACGCAAGCAACGCAAGCGGTACCCGAACATGCACATCTACCACTACGCGGCCTACGAGAAGAGCACGCTGCTGCGGCTGTCCGGGCGCTACGGCGTCGGCGAGGCCGAGGTGGACGAGTTGCTGCGCAGCGGTGTGCTGGTCGACCTGCTGCCGTTGGTGCGCAAGAGTATTCGCGTCGGGACCGAGAGCTACAGCATCAAGTACCTGGAGCCGCTGTACATGGGCGGTGAGCTGCGTGTCGGTGAGGTCACCAAGGCCACCGACTCCATCACGCAGTACGCGCGCTACACCGAACTCGAGGCGGCCGGCGAACACGAGGAAGCCGCGACCGTCCTCAAGGAGATCGAGGACTACAACCACTACGACTGCCGCTCCACGTTGCGGCTGCGCGAGTGGCTGCTCGGCGTGGCATGGGCCGCGGGCATCGCGCCGCGCGGCCCGGCAGTCGGTGGCCCCGCGCAACCGGAGGCGGCCGCGCCGGCCGACGACGCCACTCAGCGTGCGCTGGCGAAGTACGCGGGCGACGGCACCACGGCTCGCTCGGACAAGCAGCAGGCCGTCGCCATGATCGCGGCCGCCCGCGGATACCACCAGCGCGAGGAAAAGCCGTTCTGGTGGGAGCATTTCGACCGGCTCAACAACCCGGTGGACGAATGGGCCGACTGCACAGACGTTTTCGTGTCCACGGCAACCCCGCACGTCGCCGTCGACTGGAACATTCCGCCCAAGGCCCGCAAGCCGCAGCGCCAGGTGTTGCTGCGCGGCGAGATCGCCGCCGGCTCGCTCCGGCCCGGCGCCGAGGTGTTCGCACTCTACGAGCCACCTTCTCCGGCAGGACTTTCCGACGATCCCGACATCCGCGCCGCCGGTACCGCCACGGTGGTGGACTGCAACGAGGACGGCACCGAGGTGCTGATCGTGCACCGCACCGGCAAGGACGGCGACGAGTTCGGCCAACTGCCCTTCGCCCTGACGCCGGGTCCGCCGCCGAACACCAAACCGCTGCGGACCTCGATCGAGACGACGGCTGCCGAGCTCGCCGCCGGGTTGCCGTCGCTGCCGCCCAATGCGCCGCTCGACATCCTGCTGCGGTCCGCCCCGCGCACCCGGTCCACCGGCCCGCTCCCCCGCACCGGCGACGCAGCGCGCGATATCGTCGCCGCCCTGCGGGATTTGGACTCGTCGTACCTTGCCGTGCACGGCCCGCCGGGCACCGGGAAGACCTACACCGCCTCGAAGGTCATCGCCGACCTGGTCAACCTCGACCACTGGCGCATCGGCGTCGTGGCGCAGGCGCACGCCGTCGTGGAGAACGTGCTGAGCAGCGTGGTCAAGGCCGGGGTGGACGGCCGGGTCGTCGGCAAGAAGCGTGCCCCCGAGGGCGCACCGTTCAGCGACGTGCCGGACAACCAGTACGCGCGCTTCATCGAGGACAACAACGGCTGCGTGATCGGCGGGACCGCTTGGGATTTCGCCAACGACGGCCGGGTCCCGCGCGGCAGCCTGGATCTGCTCGTCATCGAAGAGGCCGGCCAGTTCAGCCTGGCCAACACCATTGCCGTCGCACCCGCGGCGAGCAATCTGCTGCTGCTCGGCGACCCGCAGCAGCTGCCGCAGGTCAGCCAGGGCACCCACCCCGAGCCGGTCGACGAGTCGGCGCTGAGCTGGCTGGTCGAGGGCCGCCACACCCTGCCCGCCGAACGCGGCTATTTCCTCGACGTGTCGTACCGGATGCACCCGGCGGTGTGCGCCCCGGTATCGGCGCTGTCCTACGACAATCGGCTGCTGGCGGCCGAAAGTGTCAGCGGCGCACGGCGATTGGCCGGTATCGAACCCGGCGTGCACCTGATGACCGTCGAGCACGAGGGTAATGCGACCGACAGTCCCGAGGAGGCCGAGGCGATCATCACCGCCATCGGCGGCCTCGTGGGCAGGCAGTGGACCGACGAGGACGGCACGAAAACCCTTGGCCCCGAAGATGTTCTGATCGTGGCGCCGTACAACGCGCAGGTGGTGCTGCTGCGCGAGTGGATGGACGCGGCGGGCTACGGCGACGTCCAGGTGGGTACCGTCGACAAATTCCAGGGGCGGCAGGCCCCCGTGGTGTTCGTCTCGATGACGGCGTCGTCCATCGCCGAGGTGCCCCGCGGCATGGGCTTTCTGCTGAACCGCAACCGGCTCAACGTGGCGATCAGCCGCGCCAAATACGCTGCGTACGTGGTGCGCTCGGCGCTCTTGACCGACTATCTCCCCTCGACGCCGGACGGGATGATCGAACTCGGCGCGTTCCTGTCGGTGACCGCATGACCATGCCGCAGCCGGGCATACCGGTGCCGCCCGTTCACCACGTCTGGACCGCGGGACCGTCCGATCGCCGGCGCTTCACGTGGCTCTCCACCCAGCGAGCCCTGACCCGGTGGCAGCTGTGGTTGATCATCGTCGTCGGCATCGGTTTAGTCTCAGCCGGCGCCGGGTCCATACCGGCGGCCATTGGCATCGCGGTCGTCCTGCTGCTGGTGTTCTTCGGGCTCATCACGGCGATGACCTGGTTCCGCAGCTATCGAGCCTTGGGCCACAACATGTTTCCCGGCGCGCAGTGGGCCTCCGGGTTCAACGACCAGGGGTTCATGCTGGCCACCCCGACCGGCACGGTGACGCTCGACTGGGGTTCGGTCATCGCGATCCGGCCCTCCGCCGCGATGGTGACCCTCCAGACCAAGACCGGCCGCATCGGCATCCCCGCGCCGCTCGTCCCGCCACCGGCTGTCGCATACGCCGCCGGCCAGATCGCCCGTCGACGGCCGGTGTCACGGCCATGACGCTCTTGGATCAGCTCGCATCGATCGTCGGCACCGGGTACGTCACGACCGATCCCGACGTGCTCGCCGGACGCGTCGTCGACCAGACCGGGCGCTACCGCGGCCACGCCCAGGCGCTGGTCCGCCCCGGCAGCGAGGACGAGGTTGCCGCAGTGCTGCGTGCGTGCCGCGATGCGGGCGCCTGCGTCACGGTGCAGGGCGGGCGGACGTCACTCGTGGCCGGCACCGTTCCCGAGCACGACGACATCCTGCTCTCCACCGAACGGTTGTCGGCGGTCGGAGCTGTCGACACCGCGGAACGTCGCATCCGGGTCGGCGCCGGAGCGACCTGCGCCGCCGTACAGCACGCCGCGACCGCCGCAGGCCTGGTGTTCGGCGTCGACCTCGCGTCCCGCGATTCGGCGACCGTCGGTGGCATGGCGTCGACCAATGCCGGCGGCCTGCGGACCGTGCGCTACGGCAATATGCGCGAACAGATTCTGGGCCTCGAGGTGGCGTTGCCCGACGGCACACTGGTGCGGCGGCACAGCCAGGTGCGCAGCGACAACACCGGTTACGACCTGACCTCGTTGTTCGTCGGCGCGGAAGGCACACTCGGGGTCATCACCGGCCTCGACCTACGGCTGCACCCCGTCCCGCCCCATCGGGTGACCGCGGTGGCCGGGTTCGACGACCTCGACGCCCTGATCACCACCGGGCGACGGCTCCGGGACATCGACGGCATCGCGGCACTGGAGCTCGTCGACGCACGCGCCAGCGCCCTGACCGCGGAGCACCTCGGTGTGCACGCCGCCGTCGGCGGCGCCTGGCAGCTGCTGGTTGAAATGGCCGGCGAGGCAGACCAAACCGACCTGCTGGCCGACGTGTTGAGCGATGCCGAACTGACGGGTGATCCCGCGGTGGGCGTCGATGCCGGCGCAAGCCAGCGGCTGTGGCAGGTTCGCGAATCGATCGGCGAGGTGCTGGGCTGGTATGGCCCGCCACTGAAATTCGATGTGTCGCTGCCACTTTCCTCGGTCGCACGGTTCGCCCGTGCGGCGGTGGCGGTCACCGAAGCGCACGCGCCCGAGGCCATCCCCGTACTGTTCGGCCATATCGGCGAGGGCAACCTGCATCTGAACCTGGTGCGCTGCAACGTCTCCGGCGAAACCGAACGAGCCCTCTACACCGCGATGATGAACCTGATCGCCGACTGCGGCGGCAACGTCAGCTCCGAACACGGCGTCGGCACCCGCAAGCGCGACTACCTGACCATGTCGCGCACCGACGCCGACGTCGCGGCCATGCGCACGGTGAAGGCGGCGTTCGACCCGACCGGGTACCTCAACCCCGCGGTGCTGTTCCGCTGATCCGGTCCCAGAGGCTCCGGTAGCGTCAATATGGTGCGCCGATTCGCCATGGTTGTTGCTCTCGGACTGCCCCTGCTCGCGATCACCTCAGCACCCGACGGCCACGCCGCCCCGGCATGCGGCACCACCGATCCGAGCCGCGCGCCCGCGGTCATCACCGGGTTCGACGGCTACGCCGCGGTGCACCTCTGCGACTACGCCGGGCCCAAGCACTACGGCTGGTCGTCGTACCGGTTCAAGACCGCCGGCGGCGTGCACTGCGAGCTGTACGACGGACCGAACTCGTGGCAGTACTACTCCAGCATCACGTGCTGGGGGAAGCTGCCGGGCGTACCCGCGGACGTGACCCAGGTGGAAGTCGCGGCCGGCAGCGTGGCGAGTTTCGGCCAGGCCGATGTGAAGCAGAAGGAAACGCAAAACGGTGGCATGCCCGTCGACCCGGCCAGTTACCGGGAGCTGGCCCCCGGCCAGAAGATCGTCGTCCCCGGTGCCAAAGGCTCGGTCGACGAGAACGACGAAGTGTGCGCGACGGCGGGCGACGGCGCCCTCACCTGTGAAATCCAGAATCCCGGCGAGGCCTGGGGCCAGGACAGGAAGACCCACGGTTTCGTGCTGTCTGCGCAGGGCAGCCACGTCTACTGAGCACTGCCGGCCGCGACGGTAACGCCACGGCGCAAATGATGGCCGAAAATCGCCCTGCGGTTACGTTCGCGAGCCGGTGCCACCCCGTGCGGCACTACATCGAATGCAAACCGTAGACGCCTGGGTCGTCGGCCTCGTCGTCTTCGCGGTAATGCCGCCCCCGGCCCGGTGCCGAAGGCGCCTCAGCCTTCATGGCCTCCGGCCGACGCGGGCTGTGCCAGTGGTCGACGCGCATCGGGATAGGTGAGGTGCGCGGCTCGTCGGGGTCTTCGGACTCGTAGTGCGCGTAGTCCTCGTCGGGTTCGGCGGGCGCGTCGTACCAGTCCCACGGGTCGGAATCGTCCACGGCGTCGAACTCGGTGCGATCGACGGTGTATTCGACGTAGTCGTCGTCGTCGGGAAAGTAGTTGGGCTCGGGCGGTTCCGGCACGGAGGTCCGGGGCCGCACCAGCGGCGCCGCCGTCGCCTGACCCCGCAGGAACAGCGCGGCGACGACACCGAACAACGCGACGAACGCCGGCAGCAGCAGCGACTGCGACATCGCGGTGGCGAACGGTTCGTGCAGGAACGGCGGCAGGGTCACCGGTGTGCCTTCGCCGGCGACGGGCCGTCCGCCGGCCGGCATCTCGGCGCTGATCCGGGACGTCATGTAGGCAGCCATGCCGGCGCTGCCGAGTACCGAACCGACCTGCCGCGTCGCGTTGTAGACGCCGGATCCGGCGCCGGCCAGCCGCGGCGGCAGGTTGCGGGTGGCGGTGGCCGCCAAGGGCGACCAGATGAACGCCATGCCGATGCCCATGGCGATGAACGGCAGCACCAGCTGCCACAGCGGGGTATCGGGGGTCAGCCCGAACGACAGCCACGTCAGCCCGATCGCCAGCGCCGAAAAGCCCGATCCGACGATCGGCTGCGGCGGGTAGCGGTCGATGAGCTTGCCCACGAGCGGCGCCAGCATCCCGGACACCACCGCCATGGGCGCGGTGAGCAGAGCCGACTCCGTCGCGCTCAGGCCGAGGACGGCCTGAGCATGGAACATCACCGGCAGGATCATCGCGGTGACGCAGAAGCCGATGGTGGCCACGGCCACGTTGGACAGGCAGAAGTCGTTGTCGTGGAACACCGTGAGCGGGATCAGCGGCTCGTCCGGGTTGACCGACTGCCAGTACACGAAGGCGGCCATGAAGCCCAGACCGGCAAGGATCACCAGCCAGATCCACCAGGCCCAGTCGTGCGTCTGCCCCTCCTGCAGGCCGAACACGATGCCGAACATGCCGACGCCCGACAGCACCACGCCGAGGATGTCGAAGCGGTGCCGTTCGGTCGGCAACTGCGGGACCAGCACCCAGGCCAGCGCCAGGCCGACGATGCCGATCGGCACGTTGACGAAGAAGATCCACTGCCAGCCGAGGTGGTCGACCAGGACGCCACCGGCCAGCGGGCCGACCAGCGTCGCCACCCCGGCCGTGGCACCCCACACGCTCATGGCCGCGCCCCGGCGTTCGGGCGGGAAGATTCGCGTGATCGTGGACAGGGTCTGCGGCGTCAACAGCGCCGCGCCCAGACCCTGCACGACGCGTGCGGCGATCAGCATCCCGATGCTGCCGGACAAACCGCACCACAACGACGCCAGCGTGAACACCGCCAGGCCCGTCAGGTACAAATTGCGGGGCCCGAAGCGGTCACCGAGCCGGCCCGCGACGAGCAGCGGTACCGCATACGCCAGCAGGTAAGCGCTGGTCACCCAGATGACACCGTCGTAGTCGGTGCCGAGCTTCTGCATGATGACGACGTTGGCGACGGCAACGATCGTGGAATCGACCAGGATCATGAAGAAGCCGAACATCATGGCCCAGAGGGCATGCCACGGCCGACTCACTTGCGCAGCACTCACCGACGAACTCCGGCGGAAATCAACGTATGCATGCAGTCGGTATCAAGTCTGGTGGCCGGCCGATGTGCCGGTCTCGACTTCGACGCTACGGACAGTCGCGGATCCGAACAAGTCAGCAGTTCGGCGCCGCGACCACAGACCTAATGGCGGTGGCGTTCGTGTCCCGATTCGCCCTTGTCGCCGACGGCCAGCAGTGCGAACAGGGCGACCACGACGCCCGTCGTCATCACGCCCGCGAGCGCCAACTCACCGTTGCCCAGCGCGCCGACGAGCGGCGCCACTGCCGCGCCGAGCCCGAACTGGGCGGCACCCAGCGCGGCCGCAGCGGTGCCGGCGGCATCCGGGTGACGAGCCAGCGCGACGGCAGGTGTGTTCGGAATCACGAGCCCCATCGCGGCCAGCATGGCCCACACCGGGATCAGGAAACCGGCCAGCCCGCCCACATGCAGTACGGCCAGCGCGACGAACACGAGGCCGAACACCGACGCGGCGATCAGGGCGACCACAGCGATCTTCTGCGGCTCGAACCGGCGCAGCAGCACGACGTTGAACTGCGTGGAACCGATCAGCGCGATGGCACCGGCCGCGAACACCAGGGCGAAGGTCTGCTGATCCAGGCCGTAGCGGCCCTGCAGCACGAACGCGGCCCCCGCGATGTACGCGAACAGGCCCGACATGCCCAGGGCACCGACGAGGACCAGCACCACGAAACGGATATCGCTCAGCACCTCGACGTACGTCCGCAGGATGGCGCGCAGTTGCAGCGGGCGCCGGTCGGCGACGGCGAGGGTCTCGGGCAGGGCCAGCACTGCCACCGCCAGGATCGCGCCGCCCAGCACGGCGAGCGCGGCGAACACCCAGTGCCACGAACCGCGCAGCAGCACGGCCGCGCCCAGCGACGGCGCCAGCACCGGCGCCACGCCCAGGACCAGGATCAACCGCGACATCACGACGGCCGCGACCGACTCTTCGAACAGGTCACTCACGACAGCGACGGCCACCACAGATGCCGCGGCGGCACCCACACCCTGCAGTGCGCGGGCGATGCCCAGCACCTCGATGTTCGGCGCGAACAGGCACAGCAGCGAGGCCGCCATGTGCAGCAGGATGCCGGCGACCAGCGGGCGCCGACGACCCAGCGCGTCCGACAGCGGACCGACGATCAGCTGGCCGAGGGCCAGGCCGCCCAGCGTCCCGGTCAGCGTCAGCTGCGCGACCGACGACGACAACCCCAGCTCAGAGGCGATGCGGGGCAACGCCGGCAGGTACATGTCGATGGTCAGCGGGCCGAGTGCGACCAACAGGCCCAGCACCACGATCATCCGGGTACGGCTCGGCGCCGGACGTACCTCCGGGGCCTCGGCGGGCACGCCACTATCGGTGGCGTCGCCTACCGCTGTCAGATCCACAAGGGGCGATGCTGCCATGAATATGGTTAGCAATGCATACCGGTTTTTTCTTCCCGGCAAATCGGCAGCATTCAGATGTGATCGCCGGCTCAGCTGGTGCCGGGCACTCAGATGGCACGCCGATCGTTGACCACGCGTTAGCCTGAATTCCTGTGTACGGAGATGGAGAGGCCGGCCGATGAGTGCTCGCTCCAGCATGAAGGGGCAGTTGCCTGTGAAGCATGACGCCCACACCGAGAACCCTGGCGCTGCCGCCAAGGCGCTCTCGCACATCCTCGAGGGCGGGGCCCGGGTGCAGGCGCCGGCTGTGGCCGCCTACGTGAACCGGCTACGGGAGCACAACCCCGGTGCCACCCCGGCCGAGATCATCACCAAGCTCGAGAAGCACTACATGGCCGCGACCATGGCCAGCGGTGCCGCCGTCGGATCGGCTGCGGCGTTCCCCGGCATCGGCACGCTCGTCGCGATGTCGGCGGTTGCCGGCGAGACCGTGGTGTTCCTCGAAGCGACCGCGGTGTTCGCCCTCGCGGTGGCCGAAGTGCACGGCATCCCGGTCACCGAGCGGGAGCGTCGTCGCGCGCTGGTGCTCGCCGTTCTCGTCGGCGATGAAGGCAAGCACGCCATCGGAGACTTGCTCGGCACCGGCCGCACCAGCGGCGCGTGGCTGGCCGACGGCGCGGCGACCGTACCGCTACCGGCTGTCTCGCAATTGAATTCGCGGCTGCTGAAGTTCTTCGTGAAGAAGTACACACTCAAGCGCGGCGCCATCGCCTTCGGCAAGCTGCTGCCGGTGGGCGTCGGCGCGGTGATCGGCGGCGTCGGCAACCGGTTGATGAGCAAGAAGATCATCGAGAACGCCCGCGCGGCGTTCGGGCCCGCCCCCGCGCGGTGGCGCCAGACGCTGCTCGTGCTGCCCGAGGCGCGGGATAGCAAACCCTCCACAGATTGATCCACCAATAGGTGGGCTTCCGCCGTCCGCGGAATCGGCCGACGGGTTAGCCTTAGGCGGCACGGGGGCGGGCGACCGCCAACACAACAGAGGGCGGGTACGCCGGGCTGAGGTCCGGCGCTCGTCGGACAGAAGGAAACGAGGCGAATAGCGGCCGTGAGCACATCACCTTCACCATTCGGTCAGAACGAGTGGCTGGTCGAAGAGATGTATCGCAAATTCCGTGAGGACCCGTCCTCGGTGGACCCGAGTTGGCACGACTTCCTTCGTGACTACAACCCCGAACCCATCACGGACACAACGGATTCCGTAACCGTGGCAACCCCGGCGCCCGCCGCCGCACCCGCGGCTCCGGCGGCCGCGCCGGCTCCCGCCGCGGCCCCTGCCGCTCCGGCCGCCCCGGCCGCCGCGCCTGCCAAGGCCGCCCCTGCCAAGGCTGCCCCCGCCAAGGCCGTCGCCGGACCCGCGCCCGCGGAGGACGCCGAGACGCAGACGCTGCGCGGTGCCGCGGCCGCCGTCGTCAAGAACATGAACGCGTCGCTGGACGTGCCGACCGCCACGAGCGTGCGCGCCATCCCCGCGAAGCTGATGATCGACAACCGCGTCGTCATCAACAACCACCTCAAGCGCACCCGCGGCGGCAAGATCAGCTTCACCCACCTGCTGGGCTACGCGATCGTCCAGGCCGTCAAGCAGTTCCCGAACATGAACCGGTACTTCGCCGAGGTCGACGGCAAGCCGACGGCCGTCACACCGGCGCACACCAACCTCGGTCTGGCCATCGACCTGCAGAACAAGGACGGTTCGCGCCAGCTCGTCGTCGCGGCCATCAAGCGTTGCGAGACAATGCAATTCGGCCAGTTCATCGCCGCGTACGAAGACATCGTCCGGCGCGCCCGCGACGGCAAGCTGACCGCCGAGGACTTCAGCGGCGTCACCATCTCGCTGACCAACCCGGGCACCATCGGCACCGTGCACTCGGTGCCGCGCCTGATGCGCGGCCAGGGCGCCATCATCGGCGCCGGCGCCATGGAGTACCCGGCCGAGTTCCAGGGCGCGAGCGAAGAGCGCATCGCCGAGCTCGGCGTCGGCAAGCTCATCACCCTGACGTCGACCTACGACCACCGCATCATCCAGGGCGCCGAGTCCGGTGACTTCCTGCGCACCGTGCACCATCTGCTGCTCGACGACGACTTCTACGACGAGATCTTCCGCGAGCTGGGCATCCCCTACGAGCCGGTGCGCTGGCGGATCGACAACCCGGACTCGATCGCCCACAAGAACGCCCGCATCATCGAGCTGATCGCGGCCTACCGCAACCGCGGCCACCTGATGGCCGACATCGACCCGCTGCGGCTGGACAAGACCCGCTTCCGCAGCCACCCCGACCTCGACGTCAACACCCACGGCCTGACGCTGTGGGACCTGGACCGCGAGTTCAAGGTCGACGGCTTCGCCGGCAAGCAGTTCATGAAGCTGCGCGACGTGCTGTCGGTGCTGCGCGACGCCTACTGCCGCCACGTCGGTGTCGAGTACACCCACATCCTCGAACCCGAGCAGCAGAAGTGGCTGCAGGAGCGCGTCGAGGTCAAGCACGACAAGCCCACGGTCGGCGAGCAGAAGTACATCCTGTCCAAGCTCAACGCCGCCGAGGCCTTCGAGACCTTCCTGCACACCAAATACGTTGGGCAGAAACGCTTCTCGCTGGAGGGCGCGGAGGCCGTCATCCCGATGATGGACGCCGCCATCGACCAGGCGGCCGAGCACAACCTCGACGAAGTGGTCATCGGCATGCCGCACCGCGGCCGCCTCAACGTGCTGGCCAACATCGTCGGCAAGCCGTACTCGAAGATCTTCAGCGAGTTCGAGGGCAACCTGAACCCGGCGCTGGCGCACGGCTCCGGCGACGTCAAGTACCACCTCGGCGCCACCGGCCACTACCTGCAGATGTTCGGCGACAACGAGATCGACGTGTCGCTGGTCGCCAATCCCAGCCACCTCGAGGCCGTCGACCCGGTCCTGGAGGGTCTGGTCCGCGCCAAGCAGGACCTGCTCGTCGGCGACGAGCACGACGACAGCGACGCCCATGGCCGCTTCTCGATCATGCCGATGATGCTGCACGGCGACGCCGCGTTCGCCGGCCAGGGTGTGGTCGCCGAGACCCTCAACCTGGCGCTGCTCAAGGGCTACCGCACGGGCGGCACCGTCCACATCATCGTGAACAACCAAATCGGATTCACCACGGCGCCAACGGATTCGCGCTCCAGCGAATACTGCACCGACGTGGCGAAGATGATCGGCGCGCCGATCTTCCACGTCAACGGCGACGACCCCGAGGCCTGCGCCTGGGTCGCCCGCCTCGCCGTCGACTTCCGTGAGGCGTTCAAGAAGGACGTCGTCATCGACATGCTGTGCTACCGCCGCCGCGGTCACAACGAGGGCGACGACCCGTCGATGACCCAGCCGTACATGTACGACGTCATCGACACCAAGCGTGGCGTCCGCAAGACCTACACCGAAGCCCTCATCGGCCGTGGTGACATCTCCATGAAAGAGGCCGAAGACGCCCTGCGCGACTACCAGGGCCAGCTGGAGCGGGTCTTCAACGAGGTCCGCGAGCTCGAGAAGCACGAGCTCGCGCCCAGCGAGTCGGTGGAAACCGACCAGACCATCCCGCAGCGCCTGCTGACGGCGGTCGACAAGTCGCTGCTGGCCCGCATCGGCGACGCGCACCTGGCGGTGCCGGAGGGCTTCAACGTCCACCCGCGCGTCAAGCCGGTGCTGGAGAAGCGCCGCGAGATGGCCTACGAAGGCAAGATCGACTGGGCGTTCGCCGAGCTGCTCGCCCTGGGCTCGATGGTCGCCGAGGGCCGGCTGATCCGGTTCTCCGGACAGGACACGCAGCGCGGCACCTTCACGCAGCGGCACGCGGTGCTCATCGACCGCGTCACCGGCGAGGAGTTCACCCCGCTGCAACTGCTGGCCACCAACACCGACGGCACCCCGACCGGCGGCAAGCTGCTGATCTACAACTCGGCGCTGTCGGAGTTCGCCGCGGTGGGCTTCGAGTACGGCTACTCGGTGGGCAACCCTGACGCCATGGTGCTGTGGGAAGCCCAGTTCGGTGACTTCGTCAACGGCGCGCAGTCGATCATCGACGAGTTCATCAGCTCCGGCGAGGCCAAGTGGGGCCAGCTGTCCGACGTCGTGCTGCTGCTGCCGCACGGCCACGAGGGCCAGGGCCCGGACCACACGTCGGGCCGCATCGAGCGGTTCCTGCAGGTGTGCGCCGAAGGTTCGATGACGGTCGCCATGCCGTCGACCCCGGCCAACTACTTCCACCTGCTGCGCCGGCACGGTCTCGACGGCATCCACCGCCCGCTGATCGTCTTCACCCCGAAGTCCATGCTGCGCAACAAGGCCGCGGTCAGCGACATCAAGGACTTCACCGAGATCAAGTTCCGCTCGGTGCTCGAGGAGCCGACCTACGAAGACGGCGTCGGCGACCGGTCGAAGGTCACCCGGGTGCTGCTCACCAGCGGCAAGCTGTACTACGAGCTGGTGGCGCGCAAAGCCAAGGACAAGCGCGATGACATCGCGATCGTGCGCATCGAGCAGCTGTACCCGCTGCCCAAGCGCCGGCTCAACGCCACGCTGGACCAGTACCCGAACGTGCAGCAGTACTTCTGGGTGCAAGAAGAGCCGGCCAACCAGGGCGCCTGGCCGACCTTCGGCCTGAGCCTGCCCGAATTGCTGCCCGAGAAGCTGACCGGCATCAAGCGCATCTCCCGCCGGGCCATGAGCGCGCCGTCGTCGGGCAGCTCGAAGGTGCACGCCATCGAGCAGCAGGCGATCATCGACGAGGCGTTCGCCCCGTAGCGTCGAACCTGAGCTTGGGTGCGAACTTCCGCCGGAATTTCGCACCCAAGCTCATTTTCGGCTGAGTATGGGCTCGCTTGTGGGCCAATGCAGCGCCGGCCACCGCAACACGGTCGGCATCGAATCCCGCCGGCGGGCCGGACAGCCCCAGCAGTGCCTGCAGCAGCGTGTCCTCGGCATCGGCCAACGCATGCCGGGTCAGGTCCGACGGCTCGGCCCCCACTCGACCGGGTCGCCGCTGTGGTCCCGCGACCCAGGGCCGCACCACGTCATCGCCGACTCGTCCGACAGCCGACCTGATGGCGGCCAACTCCCGAGTCAGCACGCTGGGCGCCGGGTAGGCGCCGTCGCGTTCCAGCATGACGGCGGGCAGCACGGTTCGGCTCGCGAGCTCGGCGAGCAGATCCAGGACCGGCTCGGCGACGTCGGCGGTGTGGGTGTCGTGCCAGATGCCGTCGCGCAAGGCTCCCCCGGCGACGTGCACATAGGCGATCCGATCCAATGGCAACGTATCGAGCGCAGCGATCGGATCGGCGCCGAAGTTGACGGCGGACGTGTACAGGTTGGCCACGTCCAGCAGCAGGAGCGCGCCCGTGCGCTCGATGATCTCGCACAGGAACTGCGCTTCGGTGAACTCGTCGTCGGGCCAGGACACGACGGAGGCCACGTGTTCGAGGGCCAGCGGGACGGCCAACGCGTCCTGAGCGATCCGGACATTGGCCACGACGACGTCGAGCGCGGCACGGCTGCGCGGCACCGGCAGGAGATGCCCGGCTTCGCGGTTTCCGGCGCGCACGAAGGCGATGTGCTCGCTGACCAACGGGGCACCCAGGGCCGCCGCACAGTCGCCGAGGTGCTCGAGCCGGGCGCGGTCGGGACGCTCCGCGCCGCCCAACGAGAGCGAAATTCCATGTGGCACAACGGGAATTCCGCGACTACGCACCGCCTCCAGCGAAGCCGGCAGGGCGCCGGGCCGGATGCCTTCGGCGATCACCTCCATGAACTCGACACCGGGCAGTCGCTCGATGGTGAGGTCGATCTCGGGCCGCCAGCCGATACCGATGGCAGGCCCGGAAGCTCCGGTGGTCATCCGCCGCACCCGCCGCAGCCGCCACAGCCACCGCCGCCACATCCCCCACCACCACCGCCGCAGCTGCTGCCGCTGCCGCAACCGCCGCCGCCCGCGACACCGACGCTGCCGAGCAACGAGGTACGCAGATCGTCGTCGGTCAGCGCGACGAACCCGAGCAGCGCGACGCCGACCACCTGTGCCTGACGGGCCGCATCGGTGCGTCCGGTCTCAGCCGCAGGTTCGGTCAGGGCCACCCCGGACTCATACCGGTTGCGCATGCCCTGCAGGGCGAGTTGCCCTTCGGCGGACGGGCGGTGTGCCGCATCGGCAAGGAACGCGCGCACCAGGACGAGTGTCGACAGACCGGTTGCCACCAGGAAAACGAACAGCAGAAGGACCTTGTGGTGCAGCTCGATGCCGTTGATCAACCGGAGCACACCGACGACCCACACCGCGCACGGCAGCAGCGCACACGCCCGCAGGATGGTGGTCGACCCGCTGTCGAGAAGCAGGCCCCGGGCACGCAACCGCTCACCGATCGCCACGATCCGGGGATGCTTGCGCAGCCGCTTCATCGCCGTCTTCCGGCGGTGCGTGGCGGACACGCCGTCGGCGACGGCAGCGTCCAC
This sequence comes from Mycobacterium toneyamaense, assembly GCF_055384815.1. Lineage (NCBI taxonomy): Bacteria > Bacillati > Actinomycetota > Actinomycetes > Mycobacteriales > Mycobacteriaceae > Mycobacterium > Mycobacterium toneyamaense. The sequence continues at coordinate 1,298,167 of NZ_AP040333.1, read as the reverse complement.
GTCGTCGATCAGCGTGGCGCCGGCGGCGACGGTGAGCGTGCCGCCGCGGGAAACCAGAAGCCGGTCGCTCAAGGCCAGGTTCGCGATCGCCGTGCTGACGGTACGGCCCGGCCCGCCGGCCAGATATGCGGTCTCATAAGGGTCCAGTAGCGGTCGCGGATTCGGGGCATCGGTTTCCGCAGTTCCCGAGCGCGTCAACACGGCCCGGAAGCCGTACATCAACGCCAGCGCAAGCAGATACGTGACGAGATAGACGCCCAGAAACTGCGGTCCGGTCAGGCCCCACGATGCTGTCATCGGAATCAACTCCCTGCCGTCGGGTCGAAGAAGAGAAGCAATGCAGCGAGCGTCGCGGCAGGGGCGGCGTGCGTCGATGAAAATGGGCCCGCACCGGCCATTTCCTAGCATGATTCACAGGTTGAGGGCGGTTTGGTACCGTTTGGTACCGCAGCTCTCGCAGCGCCACCCGGTGCTATCCGACACCGGCGGTACCGGCTACTGTCGCTAGCAGCACGCGCATCGACCACAAGGGAGTGAACATGTCGGGCTTCGCCGGGAAAGTCTGTGTCGTCACCGGAGCCGGATCGGGTATCGGTCAGGCCCTCGCCATCGAGCTCGCCCGCTCGGGCGCCAAGCTGGCGATCAGTGACGTCAACACGGAGGGCCTCGCCGAGACCGAGGAGCGGATCAAGGCCATCGGCGCCCCCGTCAAAGCCGACCGCCTCAACGTCACCGAGCGCGAGGCCTTCGCCCTCTACGCCGACGCCGTCGCCGAGCACTTCGGCAAGGTCAACCAGATCTACAACAACGCCGGCATCGCCTTCACCGGCGACATCGAGGTCAGCCAGTTCAAGGACATCGAACGGGTCATGGACGTCAACTTCTGGGGCGTCGTCAACGGCACCAAGGAATTCCTGCCGCACCTCATCGCCTCCGGCGACGGGCACGTCGTCAACGTCTCGAGCGTCTTCGGCCTGTTCGCCGTCCCCGGCCAGGCCGCCTACAACGCCTCCAAGTTCGCCGTCCGCGGCTTCACCGAGGCGCTGCGCCAGGAGATGAAGCTCGCCGGCCACCCCGTCAAGGTCACCACCGTGCACCCCGGCGGCGTGAAGACCGGTATTGCGCGCAACTCCACCGCGGTCGAAGGCATCGACCCGAAGGAACTGGCGAAGACCTTCGACGCGAAGCTGGCCAAGACCACGCCCGAACGCGCCGCCAAGATCATCCTGGAGGCCGTCCGCAAGGGCCACGCCCGCGTGCTCGTCGGACCGGACGCCAAGCTGCTGGACCTCATCATCCGGGCCACCGGCTCGGGCGCGTACCAGGATCTGTTCTCCCGCGTCACGTCCCGCGTGATGCCGTCGCGCTCGCACTGACACCCACCACCCAACGCAAAGGAGCGGTCATGGAGGGATTCGCCGGCAAGGTCTGTGTGATCACCGGAGCCGGGTCGGGTATCGGTCAGGCGCTGGCCATCGCGCTGGCGCGCTCGGGCGCGTCGCTGGCGATCAGTGACATCGACACCGAGGGTCTGGCCAAGACCGAGGAACAGGTCAAGGCCATCGGCGCACCGGTGAAAGCCGACCGGCTCAACGTCGCCGAGCGGGAAGCCTTCGAGCTCTACGCCGACGAGGTGGTCAAGCACTTCGGCAAGGTCAATCAGGTCTACAACAACGCCGGCATCGCCTTCACCGGTGATCTCGAGGTCAGCCAGTTCAAGGACATCGAGCGGGTCATGGACGTCGACTTCTGGGGCGTCGTGAACGGCACCAAGGTCTTTCTGCCGCACCTGATCGCCTCGGGTGACGGGCACGTCGTCAACGTCTCGAGCATCTTCGGCCTGTTCGCGGTACCCAGCCAATCCGCTTACAACGCAGCCAAATTCGCCGTCCGCGGCTTCACCGAGGCGCTGCGCCAGGAGATGAAGCTCGCCGGGCATCCGGTCAAGGTCACCACGGTGCACCCCGGCGGCATCAAGACGAACATCGTGCGCAACTCGACCGCGGCGTCCGACATCGACTCCGCTGGCCTGAACAAGCTCTTCGACAGGGCGGCCCTGACCACGCCCGAACGCGCCGCGCAGATCATTCTCGAGTCGGTCCGCAAGGGCCACGCCCGGGTGCTGGTCGGGCCCGACGCCAAGATCGTCGACGTGATCGTCCGCATCACCGGGTCGGGCGCCTACCAGGGTCTCTTCGCGGCCATCGCCGGACGGGTGCTGCCGAAGCTCGGGTAACTCCCGGGCCAGTTGTGCGACCCCTGCCCGCGGGCGCCGAGACACGGGTGGACTTGTTCACCAACAGCGGCGGGGCGACAAGTCCCTGAGTGCAACCGGGACGACGATCCGCGAGTTGTTGTTGAAGCCAGGGACGTTTCGCGGCGCGGAACGGTGCGTGGCTTCAATCAGAACGACTGCTGCTCCCCCCGCGATTGAAACCACGCACTTCGCACCAGGTTCACCCACTACTGGTGAGCAGCGCGAGGGCATGTGAACCCCTGACCGCGGATTGCCCGCGCGGCTAGTGGTCCAGCGGATGCTGGGCCAGCCACGCACCCGCCACGGCCGCCGGATCGGCACCCTTGTCGACCTGACCGATCATGTCGGTCAGCGTCGCGGTGTCCAGTTCGCCGGCAATTCCGTTGAGCGCCAACACCTGTTGCTCGGCCAGGACATTGCGCCGGTACAAGGGCACCACGTTCTCGGCGCGGATCAGCGACGTCCGGTCGGTCAGTACCGTCACCCCGGACGGTACCGCGGGCGCCGCCGTCGAGGTCCAGGCCACCGTCACCGCACCCGCCTGCAACGCGTCGAAAAGGCTTGCGCTGTCCTTGAATTCACGAGCGGCCGGCAGGATGCAGTCCCCCACCCGAGCCGGATGCGCGTCGCCCGTCACCACCCCGACGGACAATCCGCCGCAGTGCCCCGGCAGCGCCGCGACATCCCGCTTGGCCCAGCGGTCCGCGGTCGCCGCGGTGACCGCGACGGCCGGCTTGTCCTGTGCCGACGCCGTGTAGTCGGCGGCGGCGACACCTTCGGGCAGCGCCGAGATCATCGACCGGTACACCTGCTCGTCGGCCCGTGCCGTGGCATGCGGGACGAATCTGACGAGCAGTTCACCGGTCAGCCCGGGCGCCACCGTCACATCGGCGGAGTCAAGTGCCGCAACAGGATCCGGGACCAGGTGCACCCGGGTCGGGATACCGAAGTACCCCAGCGCCGCCGAGTACAGATGCGCGAGCAGTTTCGACTCGGCGGTCGGTGCCGCGCCGACGGTCAACGCCGGAGGCCCGGGCACGGACTGCCCGCTGCTGCAGCCCGCCGTCGCCGCGGTGAGCAGTGCGGCCAGCGCCACACCGCCCGCCGCGACCCGGCGGCTCATGGTGTTCAGGCTTGCGAGGCAGCCGCCACCGCGGCCGCCACGGCCGGCCCCACGCGCGGGTCGAGCGCGCTGGGCACGATGTAGTCGACCGACAGATCGTCACCGACGACCGAGAAGATGGCTTCTGCGGCAGCCACTTTCATGGCCTCGGTGATCCGGCGGGCACCGGCGTCCAGGGCGCCACGGAACACGCCCGGGAACGCCAGCACGTTGTTGATCTGGTTCGGGAAGTCGCTGCGACCGGTCGCCACCACCGCGGCGTACTTGCGCGCGACATCCGGGTGGATCTCCGGGTCCGGGTTGGACAGGGCGAACACGATGCTGTTGGGCGCCATCTCGGCGATGAATTCCTCGGGCACCAGGCCGGCCGAGACGCCGAGGAAGACGTCGGCGCCGTCGAGCGCCTCGGCGATGCCACCGGTGACGCCACGGGGGTTGGTGCGGCCGGCGAGTTCGGCCTTGAAGGAGTTCAGGTCGTTACGACCGGAGTGCACGACACCCTTGCTGTCGAGGACGATGATGTCGCGAATGCCGCTGGCCAGCATGATGTTGGTGCAGGCCACACCGGCCGCACCGGCGCCGGAGACCACGACCTTGAGGTTGTGCATGTCGCGCTCGAGCACCTTGGTGGCGCCCAGCAGCGCGGCGAGGACCACGATGGCGGTGCCGTGCTGGTCGTCATGCATGACGGGGCAGTCCAGCGCCTCGATGACGCCGCGCTCGATCTCGAAACATCGCGGCGCGGAGATGTCCTCCAGGTTGACGGCGCCGAACGTCGGACGCAGCCGGATCAGGGTCTCGACGATCTCGTCGGGGTCCTTGGTGTCCAGCACGATCGGGATGGAGTCGAGGCCGCCGAAGGTCTTGAACAGGGCGCTCTTGCCCTCCATGACCGGCAGCGAGGCCGCCGGGCCGATATCGCCGAGGCCCAGCACGGCGCTGCCGTCGCTGACGACCGCGACCAGGCGGTTGGCCCAGGTGTACTTCTTGGCCAGGGTCGCGTCGGCCGCGATGGCACGGCTGACCTGCGCGACGCCGGGGGTGTAGGCGATCGACAACGCACGCTGGGTATCCAGCGGCTCGTTGAGGGCTACGGAGAGCTTGCCCCCTTCGTGGGCGGCGAAAATTTCCGCATCTTCGATGACCACCTGGGGTGTGCGCACAGCACCTGACTTATCTGACACCGCGTCAGGCTACTTCACTCAATTGTTACTCGCCGGTTCCGCGTAGCATTTGCGACTGGTCTACAGATCCGAGAAGTCCGCCCCACGGGAGGTCAGCCGCATGCCCTCGTTCCGCGCGCTCCAACCATCGAACTTCCGTCCCGTCCCGAAAAAGACGCACGCCGGCCCCGATGCCAGCTCCATCCACGTTCCGGTCGCCCGCGCCACTGTCGACTGCGGCGTCTACTCCATGGGCGCGCGGCTGCCCGGCAAGTACACCCACGGTGCCGCCGTCGCCAAGGTGCGCGAACTGCGCGCGGCCGGCGCCGAGGCCTTCGTGTGGATCGGGCTCCACGAGCCCGACCAGCACCAGATGCAGGCCGTCGCCGATGTCTTCGGGCTGCACGAACTGGCCGTCGAAGACGCGGTCTGCGCCCATCAGCGGCCCAAGCTGGAACGGTACGACCAGACCCTGTTCCTGGTGCTCAAGACGGTCAGCTACGTTGAACACGAGTCCGTGGCCAATGCCCGCGAGATCGTCGAGACCGGCGAGATCATGGTGTTCGTCGGGCCCGACTTCGTCGTCACCGTGCGGCACGGCGAGCACAGCGGACTGGCCGGTGTGCGGCACCGGCTCGACGAGTCGCCCACCATCCTCACGCTGGGGCCGTACGCGGTGATGCACGCCATCGCCGACCATGTGGTGGACAGCTACCTCGAAGTCACCGCGCTGGTCGAGACCGACATCGACACCATCGAACAGAGCGTCTTCTCCTCACACACCCAGACCGACATCGAGAGCATCTACCTGCTCAAGCGCGAAGTGGTCGAGCTGCGGCACTCGGTGAATCCGCTGACGATGGCGCTGCAGCGACTGCTGTCCGACCACAACGACCTGATCTCCAAAGAAGTCCGCCGTTACATCCGCGACGTCCACGACCACAACAGCCAGGCCGCCGATCAGATCACCGGGTTCGACGACATGCTGAGCTCACTGGTGCAGGCCGCGCTCGGCAAGGTCGGGATGGAACAGAACGCGGACATGCGCAAAATCTCGGCGTGGGTCGCCATCGCCGCGATGCCCACGATGATCGCCGGCATCTACGGCATGAACTTCGACAACATGCCCGAACTACATTGGCATTACGGCTATTTCGCCGTGCTGACGGTGATGGTGCTGGTGTGCACGGCGTTGTACCGGACGTTCCGCCACAACCACTGGCTGTAATTCAGCTCGGGCGATGAGCGCGCGCCGTAGCCGCTGACGGCAATTCGCTTGGCACGCAGGGCCCGGGTTGGCTGATGTTGCCGTCCGGCCCAAAACCGATCTCGGATCGATTTTTCCTTGACGGCGACGATCGCCGACACCTAAACTCAATATCGAATCGAGTTTTGGTTTTACGAGCGGGCGGCCAGGAGGCAGCGAGAAATGACCAACCCACAGAGTGTCGACCGTGACGTCGACGTGGTCGTCGTAGGCGCCGGGCTGTCCGGCCTCACCGCGGCGTATCGGCTTTCCCAACAAGGACTTTCGGTAGTGGTACTCGAAGCCGGTGATCGGGTGGGCGGCCGGACCGTCAATGTCGACGTCGGCAACGGCGCCGTCACCGATGGTGGCGGTCAATGGATCGGCGCCCTGCACACGCGGATGTACGCGCTGATCGAAGAGCTGGGACTGTCGACCTTCCAGACGTACACCGCGGGAAACACCATCTACCTGCAGCACGGGAAGCGTCGCACCTACACGGGCACCATCCCGCCGCTGGGCCCCCTCGCCCTGCTCGACTTCGCGCAGGCCCAGTTCCGGCTGGAACGAATGGCCAAGCGGGTGCCCGCCAAGACACCGTGGACGGCGAAGAAGGCCGGCGCCTGGGACAGTACGACGCTCGGCCACTGGCTGGACACGAACTGCCTCGTCGACGAGGCACGACACCTGTTCACCACCTGCTTCACCATGATGTATGCCGAAGACCCGCACCGGGTCTCACTGCTCAAGGTGCTGCACCAGATCGCCACCTCGGGCGGAATCAGCTTCATGGTCAACACCCGAGACGGTGCACAGGACTCCCGGGTGGTCGGTGGCATGCAGCTGGTGTCCACGACGCTCGCCGACCGGCTGGATGACCGGGTGCTGCTGGACTCTCCCGTCACCGAGATTCACCAGCTCGACCACGAGGTGCTGGTCCGGTCCGCGCGCGCGGACGTGCGCTGTCGGCGCGTCATCGTGGCCATGACCCCGGCCGACGCGGGCCGGATTCGTGTCACTCCCGAACTGCCGGTGCGTCGCTCGGCCCTACAGCGGACCTGGCACAACGGCACCGAAACCAAGGTGTTCGCGGTCTACGACAAGCCGTTCTGGCGCAAGCAGGGCTTCAACGGATCGGCCCTCACCGACCTGCCGATCGCGCATTTCGTGGTCGACAACTCCCCGGCGGACGGCAGTGTGGGCGTCTTGCTGGTCTTCGTCGGCACGGCAGGCGCAGGTCCGGGCTTCACCTGGACCGACGAGGTACTCAACGATCCCGCGGCGCGCCACGCAGCATTCGTGCGCGACCTGGTCACGCTGTTCGGCCCCGAAGCGGCGAATCCCGTTGAAGTGGTGGAGAAGTCCTGGGTCGACGAGCCGTGGATCAACGGTTGTGTCGGCACGCGCGCACCGGGGGTGCTGACGGGATACACCGACGCCGCGACCGTCCCGGTGGACCGGCTGCACTGGGCCGGCACCGAGACCGCGCCCGAGTTCGAGAGCTACCTCGAAGGAGCGGTACGCGCGGCCGAACGCGCCGTGGCCGAGGTTCGCACCGCGCTGAGTGACACCGTCCTCTAGCAAAACGGACCGCCGGTGACAACCGTTCGGGCATGATCTTCCAATGAAAATTGGGCGCAGCTCCACCGTAGTCGCGTTGGTCGTTGCCAGTGGTGTGCTCACCGGCATCACCGCACCCGCCGCCCACGCCAATGGCGCGGACGCCGTGATCAGAGACCTCGAGGCCGAGGGCTACACCGTCAGGATCAACTGGCTCAACGGCAACAAGCCGGTGCTCCTGCCCCGCTGCACCGTGGTCCGCGTCAACAACCCGTCCTCCGACGAACCGGCCGAGGGTGACGTCGTGTGGGCCGACGTCACCTGTCCGAACAACACGTCCTAGGCCCGAGGTTCGGCGGCCCGGCGTCGCTGATCGAGGACGTCGACGCCGTCCTGCTGCCACGCATCCCGCATGGCGGCGGCGCCTTTGAGCCGCACCCAGGCGGCCTCGGTCGCGGTGATCGGTGTGGCGCTGAGGATCCGCACCGGCTGGTACGGCTCGGGCAGCTCGACGTCACCGATCTCGCTGACGCCCAACAGGAATGCGGTGAACGCCGCCCCCTGCCAGACCGGCTGCTGCAGATCGATCAGCGCATCCGGTTCCAGGATCAGGCCTTCGACGGCCGGTGCCGACGCCAACACCGCGATCGAGCGAGCCAGCGCCGTCGGGGTCGGACCGCGCAGGGACAGCACCGCCTCCGCCCGCGGGCCGCTGATCCCGTCGGCCACCATGTCCATCGGGTCCGTCATGGGGTAGCGCGAACAGCCCAGGGACGCATAGTGATACACGTCCCCGTCGGTCGGCCCGTAACGCAGTACCTCGATGGGGTCGGCACCGAGGAACGTGACGCTGGCGCCCACCGGATCGGCGGTGCTGCCGCGATCGGCGAAATGCGTTGTCAGACGGGCACGAACCGCGCCGAGGACGTCGGTCACTGCGGCAACGACAGGTTGCGGCCCGTGGCCGGGTCGAACAGCGTCAGCTTGGAGGTGTCCAGGGCCAGCTCGATCCGGCTGCCCGCCGTCGCGGGCGACTTGGCCGAAACCCGTGCCACATAGGTGTTTTCGCTCGATCCGGCGTCCGCGGTGTCGTCGGCGAGCTGTTCCAACTGGGCGGCCTGGGCGCCGGCGCCTTCGAGCCGGAAGTGCACGTACTTGTCCGCACCGAGCGATTCCACCAGCTCGGCGTCGACCTCGAAGGTCAGCGACTGGATGCGCGCGTAGGCGTCGATCACCGAGGCGTCGTCGAACTGTTCGGGGCGCACGCCCGCGATCAGGTCGGCCGACGGCCGCTGCCGCTCCAGCGCCGCGCGCGCGTCGTCGCTCAAGGTGACCTCGCCGAAGGGCAGCTGCACGCCGACGTCGGTCCGCGTGGCCGGGAAGAAGTTCATCGACGGGGAGCCGATGAAGCCGGCGACGAACAGGTTCGCCGGCTCGTTGTACAGCTCATCGGGGGTGCCGACCTGTTGTGCGACACCGCCGCTCATCACCACCACCCGGTCCCCCAGCGTCATCGCCTCGGTCTGGTCGTGCGTGACGTAGACGGTGGTGGTGCCGAGGCGGGCCTGCAGTCGGGCGATCTCGGTGCGCATCTGCACCCGCAGCTTGGCGTCCAGGTTGGACAGCGGCTCGTCCATCAGGAAGGCCTTGGGGCTGCGCACGATGGCGCGTCCCATCGCCACGCGCTGACGCTGGCCACCGGAAAGCTGGGCGGGCTTGCGGTCCAGAAGTGCGGTCAGGTCAAGGATTTTCGCGGTCTCCTCGACCTTGGCCGCGATCTCGGCCTTCGGCAGCTTCGCGAGGGTGAGCGGGAACGCGATGTTCTGCCGCACCGTCATGTGCGGGTAGAGCGCGTAGGACTGGAACACCATCGCGATGTCCCGGTCCCGGGGCTCCTTCTCGTTGACCCGCTCGCCACCGATGCGCAGTTCGCCGGAGCTGATGTCCTCGAGCCCGGCAATCATGTTGAGCGTGGTCGACTTTCCGCACCCCGACGGCCCGACGAGGATCAGGAACTCACCGTCGGCGATGGTCAGCGACAGGTCCTGCACCGCGGTCGCCCCGCCGGTGTAACTCTTGGTGACGTGGTCCAAAACTATTTCGGCCATGAACTACCCCTTCACCGCACCGGACGTCAGGCCCGCGACGATCCGTCGTTGGAAGATCAGAACAAAGATGATGATCGGCACCGTGATGACCATCGCCCCGGCGGCGATGGAACCGGTCGGCTCCTCGAATTGCGAACTGCCCGTGAAGTTCGCGATTGCCACGGGCGCGGTGATGGCCCGCTGCGTGGCGGTCAGCGACAACGCCAGCAGCAGGTCGTTCCAGGCGAAGATGAACACCAGGATCGCCGCGGTGACGATGCCGGGCGCCGCCAGCGGCGCGATGACCTTCCGGAAGGCCTGCCCCGGCGTGGCACCGTCCATCTTGGCGGCCTTCTCCAAATCCCAAGGGATTTCCCGGAAGAACGCCGACAGGGTGTAGATCGCCAGCGGCAGCGCGAAGGTGATGTACGGCAGGATCAGGCCCGGCCAGGTGTCGAACAGCCCGACGGTGCGCTCGATGTTGAACAGCGGTGTCACCAGGGAGATCTGGGGGAACATCGAGATCAGCAACGCCAGGCCGACCAGCAGCCGCTTGCCCGGAAAGTCCAGGCGCGCCACGGCGTAGGCGGCCATGCCGCCGATCGTCACCGCGATGGCGGTGGTGATGAGCCCGATACCGATCGAGTTGAACAATGCCGAGCCGAAGGCGCCGCCGGTGAAGATGCCCTTGTAGTTGTCGAAGGTGATCTGACGCGGAATCAGGTTGCCGTCCTTGACCGATGACGTCGGCTTGAGGGACAGCGAAAAGATCCAGAGCACCGGCAGCAGCGCGTAGATGACCACCAGGACGTTGACCACGCCCCAGCCGGCCAGCCGGCCGCCACTTCTCTGCCCGCTCATCGCCCCACCCATTTTCACCGCACCTCGGCCTGCGCACCGGGCGCCGCAGCACCGAAGATCTTGATGTAAATGAAGGCGATGATCGCGACGGTCGCGAAGATCAGCACGCTGATCGCCGAGCCGAGCCCGATGTTGAACGCCTTGAACAGGTTGTCGTAACCCAGGATCGACACCGAACCGGTGTTGTTGGTGCCGCCGGTGAGCACATAGATGTTGTCGAAGATCCGGAACGCGTCCAGCGTGCGGAACAACAGGGCCACCAGGATGGCCGGTTTCATCAGCGGCAGAGTCACTTTGGCGAACCGCTGCCAGCGGCTCGCGCCGTCCATCTCGGCAGCGTCGAGCAGTTCCCGGGGCACCAGCACCAGCCCGGCCAACAGCAGCAGCGACATGAACGGCGTCGTCTTCCACACCTCGGCGAGCACCACGATGGCCAGCGACGGCAACTGTTCGGTCAGCGGCGCGGTGCCCGTAGGCAGCAGGTTCGCGAGGTATCCGGTGCCCGGCGTCCACGCGTAATACCAACTGTAGGAAGCGGCCACGGTTACGATGCCGTACGGAATGAGGATGGCCGTGCGCACGACGGCACTGCCGAACATGGTCCGGTGCATCACCACCGCCAGCGCCATCCCGAGCACGAACTCGATGGCCACCGATACCACCGTGATGCCGAGGGTGACCACGAACGCCGTCCACCAGTAGTGGTCGGTGAGGATCGTCGTGTAGTTGTCCAGCCCCACGAAGCGGGTCTCCGCCGGCGCCGCGAGGTTGTCCCGGTGCAGGCTCAGCCACACCGCATAGGCGACCGGATACGCGGCCACCGCCACCATCACCAGCACGGCGGGGGCGATCAGGAGGTAGGCGAGCCGGCGCTCGGGGTTGGCTGCCGCGTTCGCAACTCCGGTGTCGCTCACGGGATCAGCCCCTTGCCGTCGATCGCCTGTTGCACCTCGGACGCCAGCTTGTCGGCGGTGCGCTCCGGGTCGATCTTGGTGACCGGGGCCAGCGTCGCCGAAATCCGCGTCGACACCGCCTGATACTGCGGCGTGGCCGGCCGGACCGCGGCGTCGGCGAGCTGGCGGCGGATCACCGCGTACTGCGGGTACTTGGCCTGGAACTTGGCATCGTCATACAGCGACGCGCGGACCGCGGGCAGCCCGCCCTCCACCGACGTGAACTGCTGGTTGGTCGCGCTGCGCATGCACCGGATGGCCTCGAAGGCCTCGGCCTTGTGCGTACTGGTCTTGCTCACCGCAAGATTCAGGCCACCGATGGTGACCTTGGCCGGCACCCCGGGCTGCACCGACGGGTAATCCGCGAAGCCGAACACCTTCTTGCTCTCGTCGTAGGCGGTGGCGAACTGCGCATCGTCGGGTGCGAAGGTGCCGACATCGTTGATGGCGCCCTTGAGCTCCGCGTGCTGATCGAGCGGCAGGAACGGCACGCCGCCCTTGACCGCGTTCTCCAGCAGCGACGGCAGCACGAACGGCCAGTTCACCTCGAGCGCGGCCTTGCCCTGCTCGAGAGCGAGCCGCGCCGTCCCCTCGTCGGTCTGGGTGATCGACGGGTCGGCGCCGGGTGCGGTGGCCACCGACTTGATGACCTGCAGGGCCTTGACCGTCGCGGCGCGGTGCTCAGGGGTGTCGGTCAAGGTGACGGTCTTGCCGTCGTCGGACAGCACGCTGCCGCCGGCACTGGTCAGCAGGGTGTTGAACCAGACCACCAGGCCCTCGTACTGCTTGGCCTGCACGGCAATCCAGCTGGGTCCGCCGGCGGCGTGCAGCCGCGTCGCCTGCGCCACCATGTCGTCCCAGGTGGCCGGCGCTTCGGGCATCAGATCGGCCCGGTACCAGAGCATTTGGGTGTTGGTCGTGATGGGCGCGGCGAACAGCCGGCCCTGCCACTGCGCGGTCTTCAGCGGTCCGGGCAAGGTGTCGTCGGCAGCGTCGGCTTCCGCTTTTCCGGCCGGGTCGTCGGAAAGCGGCACGGCCCAGCCGGCCTCGGCGAACTCGGCGGTCCACACGACGTCCAGGCCCATGATGTCGAGGGTCTTGTCGTTGCCGGTCAGCCGGCGCGCCAGTTGCAGCCGCTGATCGTCGGCGCCCTTGGGCAGACTGACCTGCTTGATGCTGAAGCGGCCGCCGAGTTCGGCGTTGCACCGCCTGGCGAGGGCCGAGAACGTCGCCTTCTCATTGGCCGACGTGTAGACGCTGACGACGGTGCCGCCCCCACCGGAACCGCAGGCGGAGACCAACGTGGCGGCCGTGCACGCCGCCGCACCCGCTGCCAGCGCAGCCCGCAGCTTTCCCGCGCGCACCACGGACGCCTCCTGTCTCACGGGAACCTCCCGCGCGCAAACCGTAGAGCGCCGCGGGTGTGCCGTGCAACATATCGCCGCTCAGTGGCGGATATGGCGACCGAGGCCCGAAGGCCCTAGAGCGACAGGCGGCCCAGCAGGTCGCGGCCCTGTTCGGCGCACACCGGATCGCACAGCACGTCGTAGCGGCCCGCGACGAGTTGCATGGTGGAGCTGAAATCCCTTGTGCCGCGGGACATCGCGTACTGCACGCCCGAGGTGATCAAGCCGAAGAAGATGCCGGCGATCAGGCCGGTGAGCAGCGAGCCCCACGCGTTCGTGCCGAAAAGCCCGAGCACCAGGCCGATGAACAGACCCAGCCACGCCCCGGTCAGGATGCCGCCGGCGAGCACCCGCGGCCAGGTGAGCCGCCCGGTGACGCGCTCCACCTGCATCAGGTCGACACCCACGATGGTCACGTGCTGCACCGGAAACTCTTGATCCGACAGGTAATCGACGGCGCGCTGCGCCTCGGCATAGGTCGGGTACGAACCGATGGGCCAGCCCTTGGGCGGGGTCGGCAATCCGGGCTGACCACCCGGGCCCGGGGTCCGGTCAGGCTGCAGCGGATTCGTCATGCCCCTGGTCTCCTGTCACTCGCCGCGGAACGCACTTCGGCTACCACGATGCCATGAACTCGTGCGCTAGGTTGGTCGGCATGACAAGTCCGGGCGGGCAGTCGGGCCAACCCTCCTGGGATCCGTCGAGACCGGCCGGATCCGTGCCGCCGCCGACCGGCACCGATGCCGAAGCGACCAGCGACTACCCGGTGTACGAGTACCCGGCGATCGAAGAGCCGGGGCCCACTTCCGCGCCCTGGCAGCAGGGGCCGCCCGCGCCCGCGCCACAGGTCCCACCGCAGCCACCGACGGGTCCGTTTCCGGTGCCTCCCGGGCCGCCGTCCATGCCTCCCGGCCCGCCGCCGGGCTTCTACGGTGCGCCGCCTGCCGGGCCGTACGGCCCGCCGCCGGGCGCGGCACCGCCGGGATACCTGCCACCGTCCGGCTACCTGCCGCCCCCGCTGTACTCGTCGTATCCGGCGCCGAAGTCGAACGACGGCATGGCCATCGGGTCGCTGGTGTCGTCGCTGGTCGCCTTGCCGCTCTACTTCATCTGCTTCGTATTCGGCCCGGTCGGCTCGGTACTGGGCATCGTGCTGGGCACCGTGGCCTTGGCACAGGCTAAAGGCCGGCCGCGCACCAGCGGCAGAACCATGGCCATCGCGGGCATCGTCATCGGTGCCGTCACGCTCGTCGTCGGCCTGGTCGGCTTCCTGCTGTTGGTCGACTGGGCCTCACGCCAAGAACCGACCTTGTGATCGGCGCCCGCGTGAACCGGCTGGCGGTCGGCTCGATCGTGTGCGCGCTGACCGGCGTGGTGTTCGGCCCCCTGGCGCTCATCGGCGTCGGGCTCGGCGTGGTGGCCTACGAGCGCATCCCCGGCAGCGTCACCCGCGGGAGCCTGCTGGCCCTGACCGGAATCGGGTGCGGCGCGCTGGCGTTCCTGCTCAACCTGTTCCTGGTCGTCCGGGTCCTCGGCGGCTAGCCGGCGCGCTCACGCCGGCGGCGTGAACCGCTCACCGGTGCGCGTCATCCCGGCGGCCCGGCCCTTGCCCGCGATCACCAGCGCCATCTTGCGGCTGGCCTCGTCGATCATCTCGTCGCCCAGCAGCACGGCGCCGCGGGCACCGCCCGCCTGCGAGGTGTGCCATTCGTACGCCTCGAGAATCAGCTCGGCATGGTCGTAGTCGGCCTGCCGCGGACTGAAGATCTCGTTTCCGGCGGCGATCTGGTCGGGGTGCAGCACCCACTTGCCGTCGTACCCCAGCGCCGCGGTCTGCCCCGCGACGCGCGTGAACGCCTCGGTGTCCTTCACCTTGAAATACGGGCCGTCGATTGCGTTGATGCCGTGTGCCCGCGCCGCCACCAGGATCGTCATCAACACGTGGTGATAGGCATCGCCGACGCCGTAACCGACGGGCTGCTCGCCGACGACGAGGGTGCGCATGTTGAGGCTCGCCATCAGATCGCCCGGCCCGAAGATCAGTGCCTGCACCCGCGGCCCGCCGGCGATGGCGTGGGCGTTCACGAGCCCCTTGGCGTCTTCGATCTGCGCCTCGATGCCGATGCCGCCGACCGGCAGCCCGAGCGTGCGCTCCAGTTGGGTCAGCAACAGATCGAGCGCCTGCACGTGCGAGACGTCGCTGACCTTCGGCAGCACGATGATGTCCAGCACGCCGCCGCCGTGCGCCACCGCGGTGACGACCTCGATCACGTCTGCGTACGTCCACGGCGTGGTCCAGTCGTTGACCCGGAGGCCGCGCAGCTGGCCCGCCCAGCCCGGCTCGCACAACGCCTGCGCCACCCGGGTCCGCGCCGCGGCCTTGGCGTCGGCCGCCACCGCGTCCTCGAGGTCGAGGAACACCTGATCGGCAGGCAACGTCTTGGCCTTGGCGATCATCTTGTCGCTACTACCCGGAACGGACAGGCAGGTACGGCGGGGCCGATACAGGTTCTCCACGACCCCACTCTCTACCCTGTGGAGCATGGTGGCGGTCAACAGGGTCTACGTGGCCAGACTCGCTGGACTGGTCGTGCTGGGCCCCGACGGAGAGTCGGTCGGCCGGGTCCGCGACGTGGTCGTGAGCATGGGCATCGTCCGCCAGCAGCCGCGGGTGCTCGGCCTCGTCGTGGAATTGACCACGCGCCGAAGGATTTTCGTCCCGATCCTGCGGGTGACGTCCATCGAGCACAACTCGGTCACCCTCACGGGGGCGACGATCTCGCTGCGCCGGTTCGAGCAGCGCCCCGGCGAGGCCCTGGTCCTCGGGCAGATTCTGGACACCCGCGTCCGCGTCACCGACCCGGAGCTCCAACAGCTCGCCGGCGTCGACGTCGTCGTGGTCGACCTCGCGATCGAGCAGGCCCGGTCGCGTGACTGGCTGGTCACCCGTGTCGCCGTGCGCCACCGCCGCCTGGGCCGGCGCACCACGGTGCACGTTGTCGACTGGAAGAACGTCACGGGGCTGACGCCGTCGGCGCTCGCGCTGCCGGGACAGGGCGTCGCGCAGCTGCTGGAGCAGTTCGAGGGGCAGCGTCCCGTCGAGGTCGCCGATGCCCTGCGCGACCTGCCGGCCAAGCGCCGCCACGAAGTCGTCAAGGCCCTCGACGACGACCGCCTGGCCGACATCCTGCAGGAGCTGTCCGAACCCGAACAGGCCGAGCTGCTCAACCAGCTGGGTACCGAGCGCGCCGCGGACGTGTTGGAGGAGATGGACCCCGACGACGCCGCCGACCTCCTCGGTGAGCTCGACGCCACCCGGGCAGCCGTGCTGCTGGACCGCATGGACCCCGAGGACTCCGAGCCCGTCCGCCGACTGCTGCAGCACTCCCCGGACACCGCGGGTGGTCTGATGACGCCCGAGCCCGTCGTGCTCACGCCGGACACGACCGTCGCCGAGGCGCTGGCCCGCGTGCGCGATCCCGAGCTGACGCCGGCACTGTCGTCGCTGACGTTCGTCACCCGGCCGCCGACCGCGACACCGACCGGTCACTACCTGGGCTGTGTGCACACCCAGCGGTTGCTGCGCGAACCCCCGGCCACCCAACTCGGCGGCATCATCGACAGCGACCTGCCGGTGCTGTCCCCGACCAGCTCGCTGGCCGAGGTCACGCGCTACTTCGCCGCCTACAACCTGGTGTCCGCGCCGGTGGTCGACGACGAGAGCCATCTGCTGGGTGCCGTCACGGTCGACGACCTGCTCGACCATCTGCTGCCGTCGGGCTGGCGGAGCGCAGACGAACCGGGGCCGGATTCGACGCAGGCCATCACTGACAACATCTCGGGAGCGGGCCGGTGAGCGAGCCTTCGGCGCGGCAGCGTCTCGACGTCCCGCGCACGTCCCGCTTCCGGCTCACGCCGCGGGTCGACGTGGAGGCCGTCGGTCAGTTCAGCGAGTCGATCGCGCGGTTCCTGGGCACGGGCAAATACCTGCTCATCCAGACGGTGATCGTCGTCATCTGGATCGCGTTCAATCTCATCGCGGTCAGCCTGCAGTTCGACCCGTATCCGTTCATTCTGCTGAACCTGGCGTTCTCGACCCAGGCCGCGTATGCCGCGCCACTGATCCTGCTGGCGCAGAACCGCCAGGAGAACCGGGACCGCGTGGCGCTCGAAGAGGACCGCAGGCGCGCGGCCCAGACCAAGGCCGACACCGAATTCCTGGCCCGCGAACTGGCCGCGCTGCGGCTGGCCGTGGGCGAGGTGGCGACGCGCGACTACCTCCGCCGCGAACTCGACGAGCTTCGGACGTTGATTGCTCAGCAGAACGGCAAGAGCGGATCCGGCAAACGCAAGACCGGGAAATCACGGCCGCCCGTCGAAGAGGACGACGCTTTCGGCGGCCCCGCGGCCGAGTCCGCCGACTCCGCCACCGCGGCCGAATGAGAGATTCCACTCTGCGGAATCAATAGGCCGACAACCGACCGCGGAGTAGGTATGGTGACTTGGGTCACAACACAGGTCACCGGGGTCACTCCGGTATTCCACTTTCATAGGATGGCTCAGTGCACATCGGGGGCGACACCGCTGATTCCGCGGACAACGCTGCGCCTACTACTGAATTCGACGCACTTCCCGGCGATTCCGAGCCGGCTGACGACGCCATCGAGGATTACGACGCCGCGGTTGGTGATGACAACGACGCCGTCGCCGAAGCCGGGCCCGGCCGGCGCCGGCAGATCGCCAGGGCGCTGCGCCGGCCGTTGGCCGGTGTCGCGGTCGTCGCGCCGCTCGTCCTGATGCTTGCCGTCGGCGGTTCGGCGCCGACTCGGCAAACAACCGCGCACACCAGCGCCACCACGGGCGTCACGCCGCTGGCCGCCGTCACACCCACCACGCCCGGCCCCCGCAATCGGGCCGGGATGACGGTCGTCGCGTCCGATCAGATGCCCCGCGCGCTGCACATGGACCCGACCACTGCCCTGTCGCCGCCGCCGGCGTCGCTCGTGATGGCCCCCGGCGGGCTGCGCATCCCGCCGATCGTCCTCAACGCCTACCGCACCGCCGAGAAGATCATGGCGACCAGCGCACCGGGCTGCGGTATCAGCTGGAACCTGCTGGCCGGTATCGGCCGCATCGAGTCGGGCCACGCCAACAGCGGCGCCACCGACGCGCGGGGTACCGCGCTCACCCCGATCCTGGGTCCCGTCCTCGACGGCACGCTGGCCGGCAACGAGGTCATCGTGCAGAGCATCTCGGCCGGACGCGTGACCTATGCCCGGGCACTGGGGCCCATGCAGTTCCTGCCCGGCACATGGGCCCGGTACGCCGCGGACGCCGTCGGCGACGGCAAGCCCGACGTGCAGAACGTCTACGACGCCTCCCTGGCCGCGGCCCGCTACCTGTGCAGCGGCGGGCTGAACCTGCGTGATCCGTCCCAGGTGCTGACCGCGATCCTGCGCTACAACAACTCGATGCCCTACGCCCAGAACGTGCTCGGCTGGGCCAAGGCCTACGTCACCGGCATCGCGCCGGTCGACCTGCCGCCGATCGTCGGCCCGCCGCCCGCCATCGGCGACCAGCACCTGGACAACCCCGAGGGACTCGGGCCGGGGCTGCCGATCAACGCGATGGGACTGCCGTCCGACGACCCGCTGGCGATGACGCCCGCGCTGCAGATGGGCCGCATGGGTCCGCTGCCCGGGCCGGCCGAACCGAAACAGAACTGCGCGGTCTTCTGCCTGCAGGGCGGCCCGGCGCCGAGCGCCGTGCCCATCCCCGCCCCGGATGCACCGGCGCTGGATGCACCGGCGCCGAACCCGTTCGGGCTGCCGCCGTTCCAGTTGCCGCCGGCCCCGCTCGCGCCCGCGCCCGCGCCCGTCGCGCCGCTGCCTCCGGGTCCCATCCCGATCACCGCGGTCGGCGTCGGCACCCCGGCCGCCGGTCCGGTCGGCGCCGCACCGGGACCCGCGCCCGGCCCGGCAGTGGTCCCGGCAGCGCCGGCTCCCGCCGGCCCGTTGCCCGCGGAAGCCATGGGTCTGCCGCCGCCCGCCTTCCCGGGCCTACCCTGACCAGCTGCCGGTGCGCTGACCGGCAGTTATAAACTCGCGGGTAATGTCTGCTGAGCTGAAAGCCGCTGTGCGCGCCGCACTGGGCAAAGTCATCGATCCTGAACTGCGCCGTCCGATCACCGAGGTCGGGATGGTCAAGGACGTGACGGTCGAGTCCGACGGCGCGGTGCACGTCGAGATCTACCTGACCACGTCGGCCTGCCCGAAGAAGACCGAGATCAGCGATCGGGTCACCGCGGCCGTCACCGACGTGCCGGGCACCGGGGCCGTCAAGGTGACCCTCGATGTGATGAACGACGAGCAGCGCGCCGAACTGCGCAAGCTGCTGCGCGGTGACGACAAAGAGCCGGTCATCCCGTTCGCCCAGCCCGGCTCGTTGACCCGGGTGTACGCGGTGGCGTCGGGCAAGGGTGGCGTCGGCAAGTCCAGCGTGACGGTGAACCTGGCCGCCGCGCTGGCCGCCAAGGGCCTGTCGGTCGGCCTCCTCGACGCCGACATCTACGGCCACTCGGTGCCCCGGATGATGGGTGTGCAGGACCGTCCCACCCAGGTGGATTCGATGATCCTGCCGCCGGTTTCGCACGATGTGAAGGTCATCTCCATCGCGATGTTCACCCAGGGCAACACTCCGGTGGTGTGGCGCGGGCCGATGCTGCACCGCGCGCTGCAGCAGTTCCTGGCCGACGTGTACTGGGGTGACCTCGACGTCCTGCTGCTCGACCTGCCGCCCGGCACGGGCGACATCGCCATCTCGGTGGCGCAGTTGATCCCCGGCGCCGAGATCCTCGTCGTCACCACACCGCAGATGGCCGCCGCCGAGGTCGCCGAGCGCGCCGGCGCCATCGCGGTCCAGACCCGTCAGCGCATCGTCGGCGTGGTCGAGAACATGTCCGGACTGACCCTGCCCGACGGCACCACGATGCAGCTGTTCGGCGAGGGCGGCGGCGCACAGGTCGCCGAAAGCCTCACGCGCACAGTCGGTGCCGAGGTTCCGCTGCTGGGCCAGGTCCCCCTGGACCCGCAGCTCGTGAGCGCCGGCGACACCGGTGTGCCCCTGGTGCTGTCCGGACCGGACACCGCCGCCGGCGCCGCGTTGCGCGGTATCGCCGACAAACTGTCCAGCCGCAAGCGCGGACTGGCCGGGATGTCGCTCGGGCTCGACCCGGCTGGGCGCTGAGCCTCCCCCGTCCGACAGGAATCCACAAGTGACACATATCCATACGCGCAGCGGCGCACAGAACGTCGGCCTGCTGAGCGTGGCGGCCTACCGCCCCGGCCGCGTCGTCACCAACGACGAAATCTGCGAGACCATCGATTCGTCGGACGAGTGGATCTACTCCCGGACGGGCATCAAGAACCGCCGGTTCGCCGGACGCGACGAGTCCGCGGTCACGATGGCCTGCGAGGCCGGACGGCGCGCCTGTGCCGCGGCGGAGCTGTCCGGTTCGGACATCGACGCCGTCATCGTGGCCACCAGCACCAACTTCCGCAACACCCCGCCATGCGGGCCCCAGGTCGCCACCGAGATTGGCGCGCAGGGCATTCCGGCCTTCGACATCGCCGCGGGCTGCGCCGGATTCGGCTACTCGCTGGGGGTGGCCGCCGACATGATCCGGGCCGGTAGCGCGGGCCGCATCCTGGTGGTGGGCTCGGAGAAGCTGTCCGATGCCATCGATATGACCGACCGCAGCAACGCCTTCATCTTCGCCGACGGCGCCGCCGCGGTGGTCGTCGGACCGACCGAGGAGCAGGGCATCGGGCCCACCGTCGCCGGCAGCGACGGCGAGCAGTCCAGCGCCATCGTGCAGGACCTCAGCTGGATCGACTACACCGAGAACCCTTCCGGCCCAAGGCCTTTCCTGCGCATGGAGGGCCAGACCGTCTTCCGCTGGGCGGCCTTCCAGATGGTCGACGTCGGCAAGCGCGCCATCGCGGCCGCGGGCCTGACGGTCGACGACATCGACGTGTTCATCCCCCATCAGGCCAACGGCCGGATCAACGAGCTGCTCACCAAGGGGCTCGGACTCAGTCCGGAAACCGTTGTCGCCCAAGATATCCAGGATGCCGGCAACACCTCGGCCGCCTCGATTCCGCTCGCGATGTACACCCTGCTGGACACCCGCGAGGCCAAGCCCGGCAGCGTGGCGCTGCTCCTGGGCTACGGCGCCGGCCTGGCCTACGCCGCCCAGGTGATCCGGCTCCCCGGATAGCCGCTCAGCCGGCCACGGCGGCCAGCTTGCGCTTCTCCTCGTAGAACCGCGCGCGCTCGTCGAGCATCCCGAGGAACCCGATCAGCTCCTCGCGAGCCCGTTCACCGACCGCACCGAAATCGTTGCGCTCGAAGATGTTCCAGAAACGCAGCACCGGCACCAGCACGTCGTCGTGGTGGATGCGCAGGTCGTAGATGCCGGCCTTGGCGATGGTGAGCGCGTTCTTCGCGAAGTCGGCCATCCCCACCCCCGGCATGGCGAAGTTGATGACCTCGTCGCGAATGGCGACCATCGCGTCGTCCGGTGCGATGTCGAGCGCTGCGGCCATCAGGTTGCGGTAGAAGACCATGTGCAGGTTCTCGTCGGCCGCGATCCGGGCCAGGAGCTGGTCCGCCAGCGGGCAGCCCGACGCCCGGCCGGTGTTGCGGTGCGAGACGCGCGTGGCCAGTTCCTGGAATGACACATAGGCCAGCACCGACAGCGCGCTGCGGTCCCCCGCGTCATAGCCGGCGACGGTGTGCTCCATGCGAAGCCGTTCCAGCGCAACGGGATCGACGCCGCGGGTGACCACCAGGTAGTCCCGCAGCGCGATGCTGTGGCGGCCCTCCTCGGCCGTCCACTGCCCGATCCAGGTGCCCCACGCCCCGTCCCGGGAGAAACGGGTGGCGATCTCGCGGTGGTACGACGGCAGGTTGTCCTCGGTCAGCAGGTTGACGGTCAGGGCCGTCTTGGCGACCGGGTCGAGCGGCGAGTCCTCCGGCTGCCAGTCCTCGCCGCCGAGGAACGCGAAGTCCCGCCCGCGGCTCCACGGGACATAGTCGTGCGGGAACCATTCCCGCGACATCTCGAGGTGCCGGTCGAGGTTCTGCGCGACGACGGGCTCCAGTTCGTACAGCACGGCGGCCTGGGTATCCATGGGTCATTCCCTTCATCGGTGGTCGGCGTCAGGTCCACACCCTCTCGAACCTACGGTACCGTAACCTACGGTAGCGTAGGTTAGCTTTCGATGACCAGACGGTGACGCCCACTTCATGCAAAAAGCCCGGCCTGTGGAGTGACCACAGACCGGACTTTTGCCCGGGTAAACCCCGGGAACCCGTCAGCCCCGCAGTGCCGACACGAAGATCGCGGGCAGTTTGGCCCAGCTCGGCTTGCCGGCGAACGCGGTGAGGAGCCGGCCGGTCGACGCGGCCGTACGGTTGTTGACGAACCACGGCGGCTTCGGCGAGATCGACAGCTCGCCGCCGATCAGCGAGCGCGGCGACGGGCGGAACGGCCCCCGCACCACGGTGCGCTCCGGCTTCTCGATCAGGAAACCGTTGTGCACCACACCGATTCCGCTCTGCACGTCATTGAGCGTGTGCCCGGGGAAGGCGCCCCAGGTGGCGTGCGGCGTCAGGTAACCGACGCCGGTCCAGGCGTTCACCGCGATGGTGCCGTAGTGCAGCGCCTCGATCATGGCGTCGAAGGCCTTGCCCAGCGCCTTGATGGTGGCGGGCGCCGCGACGATGTTGACGCCCAGCGTGCCGACGAAGTCCTCGTTGGCCAGGCGGGTGGCCTCGCGGAGGAACTCGACGCCGTCGCTGTCGAGGTCGACGACGCCGTACACCGGCGAGAAGTACTCGGTGCCCAGCAGCGCGGTGCGGTCCTCGGGGTCCACCACCAGCACGCGGTCACCGAGGCGCTGGGCTTTCGGGTAGGCGGCCTCGGCACTGGCGACGCGCGCATCGGAGCCCGGGTAGTAGGCGGCGCGGTTGGGCGCGGCGGCGATGGCC
This sequence comes from Mycobacterium toneyamaense, assembly GCF_055384815.1. Classification (NCBI taxonomy): domain Bacteria; kingdom Bacillati; phylum Actinomycetota; class Actinomycetes; order Mycobacteriales; family Mycobacteriaceae; genus Mycobacterium; species Mycobacterium toneyamaense. The sequence continues at coordinate 1,275,458 of NZ_AP040333.1, read as the reverse complement.
TTGGTCAGGGCCGCGACGAACTCGTCGCGCTGCGCCCACTTCGAGGACAGCACCACGACCTGCGACGCCACGCAGTTGTAGCCGTTGTTGTGCAGCCGCTGGGTGGCGATGTGGTTGGCCTGGAACGCGATATCGGCCTTGCTCCACTTGCCGGGCACCACGATGGTCGGCGACACCCCGCCGAGCTCGCTGGTGATGTCCTTGTGGAGGATCGGCTCGCCCGCGGCCTTGCGCCGGGCACCCTCTTCGCCGACGCCGAAGACAATGGCGTCGTGCGTCAGGGCACTGCCCGTCATGTGCACGTGGTCGACCGCGTCGTGCTGCACCAGGTAGGTGCCGACGTCCGCGCCACCGGTGAGAATCCGCACCGCGCCGAGCTCGATGAACGGTGCCAGCACCTTGGTCAGCACCGGCAGGATCGGATCGGTGACCGGGTTGAGCTTGAGCGCCACCACGCGGTTGTTGGCGATCAGCTCGTAGACGGTGTCGAGCGGGGCGATCGACGTGATGTTGCCGGCGCCGAGCACGACGCCGATTCCGTTGGTCTTACCGGGATCCCGCTGCGCCAGACCGGCGGTCCGTAGCGCCTCGTCGCGGCTGACACCCGGCTGCAGCCACACCTCGGCACTGAACCCGGACAGCAGGAGCTTGTCGAAGACGTTGAGCGGCAACACATTCACGGTTGTCCGGCCCGCTGCGGTGCCGAAGGTGGCCCCGTCCAGCGGGCTCTTGCCGGCCTCCAACTTGGCCAGGCTCGCGGACAGCGCGGCGGCCCCGGCCGCCAGCGGGTACGGGCCGGAAATCCATTCCTCACCGACCAGCGGCGACTCCGGATTCAGTTGCTTGATCCGGATCGCGGCCTCGACCCACTCGGCGCCGTGCTGCACCGCCAACTGATGCACGTCGTCGAGAATCTCCCGCCGGCGCGCCAGAGGCGTTGCCGCCCAAGCCTTCTCGCCTTCAGCGAGCTCATTCAGCGCCTGATCCACCAGGGCCGTGTACGCGATGTCCGTCATGTGCTGAATTCTCCCGGTGGTGCGGTCGGTATGGGCCGGAATCAGCCGGCGTGTGCTTCGAATTCCAGCAGCGCGTCGCTGTGGTTGTGCTCGTACGGCTTGGGGCCCTGCCCGAGTGCCCGCTTGGCCAGCAGCGCCTGATACTGCTCGAACGGCGTGGTCCGGCCCCACTTCGCGCGGGCCTCGGCCGGCGTGTAGGTGACGGGGTTCTGGGCCGGGATCTTCATCAGCGTCGGGCCGACGATCGGCGTGGTGTGCGGGGTGGTGAAGTCCAGGATCGCCAGCTCCAGGCGCGGGATGCCCGCGACCGCCCGCAGCAGTGGCCGCGCGATGAGCTTGGCGATGACGTCGTCGGAGTAGTTCTGCGGGATGCCGCCGAGGGTGCGCATCCACTTCGGCATGGTCGCGATGATGGCCCGGCGCATCGGCCAGTTGAACACGCGGCGCATCCAGCTCGGCACCCGCTCGGGCAGGATGTGATAGCCCAGGTCGACGAGGTAGTTCATCATGTTCTGGGCCACCTCGGAGCCGGCCATCTGCGGCCGGTACTGCTCGAAGTACTGCTGGATGCCCTCGCGCGTGCGCGGCACGTCGTCGGGGTTGATGGTCTGGAATTCCGCGGCCCGCGCGCACTCTTCCCAGTACTGCAGTTCCTCGGCCTCGGTCAGCTTGCCCGGCCCGAACATCTCATAGGTGTAGAGGATCGAGTGCCACGCGGTCAGGTGGATCCACAGCTGCGAGTACGGGTCGTTGGCGTCGAACGGCTTGCCGGTGATCGGCTCGGTGCCGATGGCCTTGCCGTGAATCTTGACCAGAATCTCCGAGGCGTCCAGCACCGCCTCGGCGTCACCGAACGCCACCAGGGCGAAGTACTGCATGGTGCGGTCGTAGCGCAGCCGGGTGCGGGCGTACACCTGACCACTGGCATCGACGGCCGCGGCGAGGTACGGGTCGAGGTGCTCGATGGTCACGGCGCGGGCGAAGCCCAGCAGCAACGAGGTCGGGTAGCTCCACACCCGCCAGGTGACCGAGTCGGGCCCGAAGAATCCGTAGTCGACCGCGGGCGTCAGTTTCGTGTCCGCAACCGGCAGACCGGCGACCCGGCGAAAAGTGGCGACAGCATCCATCGTCGTTCCCCTTTGAACATGAAGGCGCCCACGGCGCGGTTTCGTAGATGGTACGGCACGTACCACTAGATAGCCAGAGTCCCACTGATTGGCTGCATCAGGTAACTCCCGGGCAGGTACATGAGGTAAACAAGGAGCCATGGCGGATGCCACCACGGGTCGCTGGGCCGGCCAACGCGAGCGCAGGCGCGCTGAGTTCATCGACGCTGCCCTCGTCGTGATCGAGCAACACGGGCCCCAGACCTCGACCGAGCAGATCGCCGCGCACGTGGGCGTCAGCCGGACCAAGCTCTATCGGCACTTCGTCGACGCCGCGGACCTGCAACGCGAGGTCGCGCACCGGACCAGCGAGATGATCACCGCCGAACTCGCGCCGGTGTGGCGGCCCGAGGGCAGCATGGCGCAGATCGTCAGAGCCGGCGTGAGCGCGCACGTCCACTTCCTGACCCAACACCCGAACCTGTACCGGTACCTGCAGCGATGCTCCATCGACGAGGGCTTCAACGCGTTCGCCGACATCAAGATCACCATCGCCAACCTGCTGACCGCGGTCCTCAAGGTGTACGTGGCCGCCTTCGATGTGAAGGCCGATGCCGAGCGGTTGTCGTACGGCATCGTCGGCCTCGTCGAGACCGCCGCGGGGCACTGGCTCGAACAACCGCTGCGCGACACCCAGGACGCGCTGGTCGACGACCTGACCCGCTGGATCTGGTTGATGCTCGACGACTCACTGCGCGCGGGCGGCGTCTACGTCGCCGCGGACGAAATCCTGCCGCCGGCAGCAGAGATCGCCGAGAACGCCGATCGCTACCGCGACCCGGCGCGCCTGCAGGCCCTGAATCTCTAGCGGCGTCAGGTCGCGTCGGGGTCGAACTGCGGCGTCTGCGACTGCGGGGCCGCCCCCGGAGCGCCCGGTGTGGGCGGGATGCCGTTGACCTCGGGCGTGGTCAGCGGCTTGGTCTGGTCCGGCGGCGCGGGAGTGTCGAAGGCGCCGGTGAGGAACGAGTCGTCACCGTCGAGCAGGTGCTTGGTCAGCGCCGCGCGCGGTGTCATACCGCGCAGTTTCTGCAGCTCACTGAGGGGCTGACGCAGATCCTCGAACTCCGGCCCGAGATCCTGACGCAGCTGACTGGTCGCACCGCTGAGGTACTCGCGCACCTGCTTGAGGCTGCCGGCCGTCCACCGGATGGCGCCGGGCAACCGCTCCGGGCCCAGGATCACGAGGCCCGCGATGACCAGCACGAGCATCTCGCCCCATCCGATGTTGCCGAACATCAGCTGGCCGGGGTGTCTGCGTTGGGAACGACGGTGAGCGTCACGTGCCGGCCGTCGCGGATCACCTCGATGGGCGCCGGCTGGCCGATCTGCAGCTGACGCACCGCGACCACGAACTCGTCGGCGTCGGCGACCTTGCGGTTACCGACCTTGACCACGACGTCGTTCTCGAGGATGCCGCCCTTCTCCGCGGGGCTGCCGGCGACGACGTTCACGACCTGGGCACCCGAGGCGACCTTGTCGCTGGCCGACTTGGCGTTGAGGCCCAGCGTCGGGTGGAAGATCTTGCCGTCCTTGATCAGGACCTCGACGGTGGCCTTGACCTCGTTCACGGGGATGGCGAACCCGAGACCACTTGCGCTGTCGGACAACGACTTTCCGGCCGTGTTGATCCCGATGACCTCGGAGTTCATGTTGATCAGCGGGCCACCCGAGTTGCCGTGGTTGATCGAGGCGTCGGTCTGGATGCCATCGATGACGGTGTCGGTGTCGGAGCCTTCACCGGACAGCGGCACCGGACGGTGCAGTGCGCTGATGATGCCGTGCGTGACGGTGCTGCGCAGACCCAGCGGGGCGCCGGCCGCGATGACCTCGTCGCCGACCTTGACCTTCTCGGCGTCACCGAACTTCGCCACGGTCAGGTTGTCGACGTTGTCGACCTTCAGCACCGCGAGGTCGGTCTTGGGATCCCGGCCGACGAGGTTCGCCGGCACCTGCTTGCCGTCGTTGAACACCACGGAGATGTGGTACTGGCTGGGGTTCTTGGCCGCGTCGGAGATGACGTGGTTGTTGGTGACGACGTAGCCGCGGCCGTCGACCACGACACCGGAACCCTGCGATCCGTCGGTGTCGCCCATCGCCTCGATGGTGACCACCGAATCCGCCACGGCGGCAGCGACTTTCGCGAACCGCCCCTCGGGCAGGTCGCCGCCGTCACTGGTCTTCAAGGTGACCTTGGACGTGGTGAAGGCCTCGACCACCTCGGCGGTCTTGCGCCCGACGACACCGCCGAGCACGCCGATGACCAACGCCAGCAGGGCCAGCACCGCGAGCGCCGTCATCGAGACCTTGCGGCCGAACAGCACGTCACGCACACCGAGCTTGCCGACAGGAGCGGCGACCACCACCGGCGGCGGCGGGGGCAGTGCCGGGGTGCCGAGCGACGGCGCGGCCGACGGATCCCGCCACGGGTCGGCAACAGCGTCGTCGTCGTCCTGGGCCTCGGCCTCCAGCGCGCCGGCGTCGGCGGGGTGGCGCTGCAGGGAATCGACGCCACCGGCGGGCCGGCCGAAGGCTTCGGCGAGCACGGGATCGGGCGCCTGGTTGGTCGGGGTGTACTCGCCCTGGTTACGAATCTGATCCTCGGCGAGGAAGGAACCGGTGAAGCCCTCTGGCCGGCCGAACGCGCGCTGCGACGCCGGGTCCACCGGGGTACGCGTCACCGGACGCGGAGCCAGACGGGGGCGATCTCCGGACATGTCCTGATTCGTCACCGGTTTTCCACTCCCCATCTGCTGGCTCTATCCGCACGACCCGCATTGACGGGCGTCTCGGTCACTCAAAATTCAGGGTCAACCCTACCGGCGCCGACGACGTTCCCGCGGCGGCCGATCGGCAAAGTCCTGGTCATCGATTCCGGATGTCTGGATTTCCGCGAACTGCATCGATGTGTCGTTGGGGATGTTCGCCAACGCACCCAGCAACGCAGTGGGCGCGATGATCGGGCACGAATCGCGCAATGCGCTCCGGGCTTGCCCCTGGGCATCGACCTCGGCGGCGCAATCCGGGCACTGAGACAGGTGATGGGCGGCGCGCAGATGCGCACCCATCTGCAGCTCACCATCGACGAATGCGGCGATGGCCTCGATCGACAGGTGCTCCGTCGACCCGAAGCGGCGTGGGCCGACGGGTCCGTCAGTCTGGGAGGCGAACTGCGCGGGTAGCCAGGAGAACGCACGACGGAACAACTGTCCCCGGTCGACCATCACCGAGCTCCTCTCCGCGCCACGCCTTCGTCCGTGTTGCCGTTACTACTGAATGTAGCGCGACAACCTGGGACGGATACGTCACAACGCTCAGGCGGACTTGGCGGAGATGGCCGCGGCCGCCTCGGAGTAGTCACCCGGATGACTGGCGAGGTACTCGCGCAGCGCCTGCCGGCCCCGGTGGATACGGCTGCGCACGGTGCCGAGCTTGACGTCGAGCGTCGCGCCGATCTCCTCGTACGACAGACCCTCGATGTCACACAGCACCACGGCGGCGCGGAACTCCGGCGGCAGCGAGTCGAGCGCGGCCTGAAGGTCCGGTCCCAGCCGCGAGTCGTGGTACAGCTCCTCGGGGTTCGGGTCATCGGCGGGCACGCGGTCGTAGTCCTCGGGCAGCGCCTCCATACGGATGCGGGTGCGGCGGCGGACCATGTCCAGGAACAGGTTGGTCGTGATGCGGTGCAGCCAGCCTTCGAAGGTGCCGGGCTGGTAGTTCTGCACCGAGCGGAACACCCGGATGAACGTCTCCTGAGTGAGGTCCTCGGCGTCCTGCGGGTTACCCGACAGGCGGTAGGCCAGCCGGTACACCCGGTCGGCGTGCTGGCGGACCAGCTCGTCCCAGGACGGCATGGTGGCCACATCACCGGTGGCATCGAAGACGGCGGTGCCCGTCAATTCGTCGCTGACTTCAGCCCAATCCACTTCGGCTTCGGCGACCGGGACATGGGACATGTGGGTCGGGGCGAGCTTTGTGGGGGCCGGCATGGCGGTCGTGGCAATCTCCAGTTCCGTAGTTTCCGCGTCGTTGGCACATGACGCATCAGCAGAAACCGGTACCTGGAGTCCGATATTCCCGATCCCGCGGATGTCCGGCGACTGCCGGACTCCGGAATCGGCTTGCAGATCGTTCACACTCGCGTGCATGGCGATTACGGTTCCCCACCCTGGTGAGGTTGATGTATGAGCAAACTGAACTTTTCCTGAGAAACCCCGCGTCGGCTCCATGACCTGCGAATACCCGTTATATGTTCGCCAAAACTTAACCTTGCGCCTCGGGCGTGGCGCGTCGCCGCTCAGGATTGCTCCGCCGCCGCCCGAGAGCGCGGCCGTATTGCGCGTGTACTGAGCGGCGGCACGCTGGGCGTTCGTTACGCTGCGCACATGTCCAGCACCGATGACCCGACGGTTTCGGCCGGTAGCAACCAGCCTGACCCGGCGCAGCCGGCCCCGGCGGCACCCGCGCAGGCACCGGCCCAGCCCATCGCTGCTGCCGCTCCCAAAGCGAGCACGGCCGAGGCCATCGTCAAGCACGCCGAGCGGTCCATCACCGAAGAACCCATCACCGCCGCGGCCCGGGAGCGGGCCGAGGAGAGTGGGGCCAACCCCGTCACCCCGGCGGTCGGCGCACTGCTGAGCGTGCTGGCGAAGATCGCGTCGGCCAAGGCCGTCGTCGAGGTCGGCACCGGGGCCGGCGTCAGCGGACTGTGGCTGCTGTCCGGCATGCGCGAAGACGGCGTGCTGACCACCATCGACATCGAGCCCGAGCATCAGCGGCTGGCCAAGCAGGCGTTCGTCGCCGCGGGTGTCGGGCCGTCGCGGACCCGGCTGATCGTGGGCCGCGCGCAGGAAGTGCTCACCCGGCTGGCCGACGAGTCCTACGACCTGGTGTTCATCGACGGCGAGCCCGTCGACCAGCCGCAGTTCGTCACCGAGGGCGTCCGCCTGCTGCGACCGGGCGGCGTGATCGTGGTGCACCGCGCCGCGCTCGGCGGCCGTGCCGGCGACGCCGCCGCCAACGACCGCGACGTGACGGCCGTGCGGGAGGCCACCCGCGCCATCGCCGAGGACGAGCGGCTGACCCCGGTCCTGGTTCCTCTGGGCGACGGGCTCCTGGCCGCCGTCCGCGACTAGGAGTCTGCTGAATTAATCGGTGTGGCGGCCGGGGTTGACCTGGGATTTCGCTGATAATTGGTGGGTGCAGGGTCGCTCTGATGATCAGCGTGAGTTGTTGGATGCCGAATCGGTTGCCGGGCATCTTCTGAAGCCCGACAGCGTGTTTGCGTTCCTGGCGGCCCATCGCCACGAGCTGTTTCCCGAGGAGATGTTCGCCGATCTGTTCCCGTCGCGGCGGGGCCGACCCAGTGTGCCGGCCGAGGTGATGGCGTCGGTGATCACGCTGCAGGCCCTGCACGGGCTCTCGGACAACGAGACGGTGGATGCGGTCACCTTCGATCTGCGGTGGAAAGCCGCATGCGGGCTGCCGGTCACCGCGCCGGCGTTTCACTCCACAACGTTGACCTATTGGCGGCGCCGGCTGGCGGCCTCTGATCGCCCCAATCGGATCTTCGAGGCCGTCAGAACGGTGGTCGCGCAGACCGCGGTGTTGGCGGGCAAGACCCGGCGGGCGCTCGATTCCACCGTCCTCGATGACGCGGTGGCCACCCAAGACACCGTGACCCAGCTGATCGCCGCGATCCGCCGCGTGGGCCGCGACGTCCCCGGCGCCGCCGAGGTGATCGAGACTCATTGCACGGCGCACAATTACCACGACCCGGGTAAACCAGCGATCGCCTGGAACGACAAAGCCGCCCGCGATCAGCTCATCGACGCCCTGGTCGGCGACGCGCACCGAGTGTTGGGGTATCTGCCCGAGCAGGAGCTCGGACCGCGGGCCGCCGAGGCGGTGGCCCTGTTGGCGTTGATCGCCGGGCAGGACGTCGAACCTGTCGAAGGCTCGGATGGCACCGACGGGCAGTGGCGTATCGCGCAGAAAGTCGCCGAGGACCGTGTCGTCTCGACCGTGGATCCTGATGCCCGGCACGCCCATAAGACGGTGCGCCGCCGCCAGGACGGCTTCAAGGCCCACATCGCGATCGAACCCGATACCGGGATCATCACCGACTGCGCGCTGACCAAAGCCAGTGGTGCCGATAACCACGAAGCGGTCGTCGGGCTGGGGTTGCTCCAGGATGAGAATGCCCCGGTGCGGGTGCTCGGTGATTCGGCCTACGGCACCGGAGCAGCCCGCGCCACCCTCGCCGAACTCAAGCATGTCGCGGTGATCAAACCGCTGCCACTGCGGACCCCGGTGCCCGGCGGGTTCACCAGCGATGACTTCGCTATCGATTTCGATGCCCGCACCGTGACCTGCCCGGCTGGGCACACCGTCAATATCGCACCTAAAGGTGGCGCGAGATTTGAGAAGCATTGCCGCACTTGCCCATTACGGGCCCAGTGCACCACCGCGTCACGGGGACGCAACCTCACTATCAGCGAGCATGAACCGCTGCTACGTGCCGCCCGCGCAGCAGCGCGCACTCCCCGGTGGCGGGACGAGTACCGCCAACACCGGCCCATGGTGGAACGCTCCATCGCCTGGCTGACCCGCGGCAACCGCAAAGTCCGCTACCGCGGCGCCATCAAAAACGACCACTGGCTGCACCACCGCGCCGCCGCCCTCAACTTGCGCCGGCTGATCACCCTCGGCCTGACCCACACCGGCACCCACTGGGCCATCGCCTGACACGACCGGGCATTGCCACCCGCGGCACCAGATGCCACGCTCAATGCGGCGGGGTGACCCTCGAATTGTCGACCCTCGGGTCTGACTCACAACACACACGCGCCACAGAGCGCCTTGAGGCACCCCGCCCCAAAACCGCCTTATTCAGCAGGCTCCTAGCCATTCCCGCGAGCGTGCGTGTCTGCACCTAGATACGCCGCTCCACCCGTGCTGTTCGCGCACGTTCGCCGCCGCTGAGCGGGACCAAAATGCACACGCCGGACGGCGTGGCGGCTGCAGACACGCACGCTCGCCGCTGGATCAACGGCCGCCAAGCACCGGCTCACGCCGTGCCGTTGACGTCGCTGTCGAATCTTTACGGGCTCTTGACGGGTCAGACGCTTGACGACCGACTGAACGCGTGTTTAGCGTACTAAACATGCGTTCAGTCGAGGACCTCACCACCGTCGCCCGTATCCGCGATGCGGCCATCGAGCAGTTCGGCCAGCAGGGGTTCTCGGCCAGCGTCCGCAGCATTGCGACGGCCGCCGGGGTCAGCGCGGCCTTGGTGATCCACCACTTCGGCTCCAAGGAGAAACTGCGCGAAGCCTGCGACGCGTACGTCATCGAGACCGTCCGGGCCGCCAAGACCGAGTCGATGCAGAACGCCAGCCCGAGCGCATGGTTCGCGCAGCTCGCCGAGATCGAATCCTTCGCACCCATGACCGCCTACCTGATGCAGGCATTGCAGACCGGCGGCGAACTGTCGAAGTCGCTGTGGCAGAACATGATCGAGAACACCGAAGGCTATCTCGAAGAGGGCGTCCGCGCCGGCACCATCAAGCCGAGTCACGACCCCAGAGCGCGGGCCCGCTTCCTGGCGCTGACCAGTGGCGGCGCCTTCCTGACGTACATCCAGCTGCACGACAACCCGACGGACTACCGCCAGGTGCTGCACGACTACGCGCAGGACATGGTGCTGCCCGCACTCGAGGTGTACACCGAGGGCCTGATGGTCGATTCGACGATGTACGAAGCCTTTCTGGCGCAACAGGAATCAGGCCAACCCATCGTCACCACCACTGAGGAGTGAATGTGAACGCCGCTATCGAAATCGACACCCTGACAAAGAACTTCGGGGCGGTCCGGGCACTCGACGGACTGAACCTGAGGGTCGAGCGGGGCGAGGTGCACGGCTTCCTGGGGCCCAACGGCGCAGGCAAGTCGACGACGATCCGCATCCTGCTGGGGCTCGTCCGCGCCGACTCTGGTTCGGTCCGGCTGCTCGGCGGTGACCCGTGGACCGACTCCGTGGCATGAATCGCCCCGGGTTTGATGCACACCGGTTACTGGTGTGCAGCCTCTGAGTTGGCCGCGTTTGTAGCGTAGTGGACGGCTTCGTACTCCAGGGGTGGGATGCGACCGAGGCGGTGCATGAGCCGGTCGGCGTTGTACCAGTGCACCCACTCGGCGGTGAGCAGCTCCACGTCGGTCAGACGGCTCAGAGGGCCGCGCCGAAACGGCGAGTCATCGCGGACGGCTTCAGTCTTGTAGAGCCCTATGGTCGTCTCCGCCAGAGCGTTATCGAAGGCATCGCCGACTGTCCCGATTGAGGCCACCAGTCCAGACAGCGCCAGGGTCTCGCCGAACCGCACAGACGTATATTGAGAGCCCGCATCGCTATGGTGAATAGTGTTGCCCAACAATGGATTACCCTCGTCGATACGAAGTTGGGCGGCGTGGCGGATCGCCTGACGCACGAACCGGTCCTCCTTGCTGGCCGAGCAGGTCCATCCCACTATCCGGCCCGCGTAGGCGTCGATGGCGAATGCGGTGTAGACGAACGTTCCGTTGGTCAGCCGTACGTAGGTGAAGTCCGCGACCAGCAGCACGTTGGGCGCGGGCACCCGGAACCGGCGTTTGACCAGATCGGCCGCCCGCGCCGCGGCGGGATCGGCGATCGTGGTGCGGACCTTCTTGCGGCGGGTAACCCCGCGCCAGCCGTTGGCCCGCATGAGGCGCTCCACGGTGCAGCGGGCCACCACAATGCCTTGTCGGTGCAGGTGAGCCCACATCTTGGTAGCCCCGTACAGTGACTCCGGTTTGCGTCGGCCGTGCTCGTCTGGCTCGTAGAAGCCGGCGAGCACCTCGGTGATGACGGTGTCCCACAGCGCCCGAGCGGATGGGGGGCGGGTCAGCCAGGCGTAGAAGGTTCTCGGGGCGATCTGGCAGCCGTGCTCAGTGAGCACGCGGCAGATCGGAGCGACCCCGAACCGAGCACGATGCTCGGCGATGAACGCACAAATCAACGGTGTCGCGGGTCGCTCTCCCGCACGAAGAAACTTGTTGCCGCCTTGAGGATTTCGATGGTTTCCTCAAGCTCGCGGTTCTTGCGCTTCAGCTCTCTATTCTCACGGGCGACGTCGGTGGGCACCCCGTCACGTTGGCCGGTGTCGACCTCGGTCTGGTTGACCCAGCGGCGCAGTGATTCATACGACACCCCCAACCGCTTGGCGACCGCGGTGATGCAGGCCGTGCGGGTGTCGTACTCCTCGGCATGGTCGGTGACCAACCGGACCGCTCGGGCCTTGAACTCGTCGTCGTACTTCCTTGGCATGATGCAAACGACCTTCCCTCGAAAGAAGGTGTGCATCAAACCCGGGGTGGTTCAGCATTGCACCGCCACATCGCTTATGTGCCAGGCGATGTCACGCTGTGGCCGACGCTGACCGGCGGCGAGACGATCGACCTGCTGGCGCGGATGCGCGGTGGCATCGACGAAAAACGCCGCGCCGAGCTCACCGAGCGGTTCGACCTGGACCCCACCAAGAAGACCCGTACGTACTCCAAGGGCAACCGGCAGAAGATCTCCCTGGTCTCGGCTTTCGCCTCCAACGCCGACCTGCTGTTACTCGACGAACCCAGCAGCGGCCTGGATCCATTGATGGAGAACATCTTCCAGCAGTGCGTCGCCGAGGCCGCCGGACGGGGCACCACCGTCCTGCTGTCGAGCCACATCCTGGCCGAGACCGAGCGACTGTGCCAGCGGGTGACGATCATCAGGGCCGGCCGGACCGTCGAGAGCGGAACGCTGGAGTCGATGCGGCACCTGTCGAGCACCACCATCAAGGCCGACATGATCAACAACCCGGGCCGGATCGACCACCTCCCAGGGGTTTCCGACATCTTCTTCGACGGCCGGATGCTCACAGCCCGCGTCGAATCGGAGAGTCTCGGCGCGGTCATCAAGGCACTCGGCGATGCCGGTGTGCGCTCACTGGTGAGCCAGCCGCCCACGCTGGAGGATCTGTTCCTGCGGCACTACGACAGTGGCCGGAACCGCCGCGAACCCGAGCAGGTGCGGGCATGACCGCCGTCCTGGACCGCCCGGCCCGGCCCGCCCGGCCGGCCGCCGGGGCCTCCAGCTTCACCGGAACCCTTGGGCTGCTTCGTCTTTACCTGCGCACCGACCGGATCGTGCTGCCCCTGTGGGTGCTGCTGCTGTCTCTGCCACTGTCCACGGTGTACATCGGCAGCATCGAGGCCGTCTACCCCACCGCGGCGGCCCGCGCCGGATTCGCGGCGAGCATCATGGCCAGCCCGGCCCAGCGCGCGATCTACGGCAACATCTACAACGACAGCCTGGGCGCGGCCGGCATCTGGAAAGCCGGCATGTTCCACGTGCTGATCGCCGTCGCCGTGATCCTCACGATGATCCGGCACACCCGCGCCGATGAAGAGGCCGGCCGCACCGAACTCATCGACTCGACGGCCGTCGGCCGCAACGCGAGCCTGACCGCCGCGCTGCTGTTGACCGGTGGCGGCTCGCTGCTCACCGGTTGGCTCGGCTTCCTCGGCCTCCTGAATACCGATGTGCCCGTGGCGGGTTCACTGGCGTTCAGCTGCGCGCTGGCCGCCTCCGGGTTGGTGTTCACCGCCGTCGCCGCCGTGGCCGCGCAGCTCTCGGCCAGCGCGCGCGTCGCCCGCGGTATCGCCTTCGGCGTTCTCGGCGCCGCGTTCACGCTGCGCGCGGTGGGCGACGCCAGTGGCAGCGAACTGTCCTGGGCCTCTCCCCTGGGCTGGTCACTGCTGGTCCGCCCGTATGCCGGTGACCGGTTCGGTGTGCTGGCACTGCACCTGACACTGACCGTCGCCCTGGTGGTACTGGCGTACCAATTGCAGGGCGCCCGCGATGTCGGAGCCGGGATGTTCGCCGAGCGGCGCGGCCGGCCTCGGGCCACCGGAATGCTCAGCGGCCCAACAGGGTTGGCCTGGCGGCTGACCCGCGGCTCGGTCCTGGTATGGACCGTCGGGCTGGGGCTGTACGGGCTGCTCGTCGGCAGCGTCGTACACGGCATCGGCGACGAGCTGGGCGGCAGCGGCTCGGCACGCGACATCATCACGCGTCTCGGCGGTACCAGCGCACTGGAGGAAGCGTTCATCTCGATCGCCTTCAACATGCTCGGCATGGTCGCCGCCGCGTTCGCGGTATCGCTGGCCCTGCGGCCGCATCAAGAGGAGACCGGCCAGCGCGCCGAGACGTTACTCGCCGGAGCCGTGAGCCGGATCCGTTGGCTGACCGGCTATCTGGCCATCGCGCTCGCCGGCACCACGGTCGCGATGCTGACGTCGGGCCTGCTGGCCGGCCTGACGTACGGCGCGGCGGCCGACGACCTCGGCGGCAAACTGCCCCTGGTGCTGGGCTCGGCAGCAGTGCAACTGCCCGCCATCTGGCTCCTGATCGCAGTGACGACCGTGTTGTTCGGGGCAGCGCCGCGATTCACTCCGGTGGCGTGGGGCGCCCTGGTCGGCTTCATCGCGGTGTATCTGCTTGGTTCGCTGGCGAATTCACCGCACTGGGTGCTGGACCTCGATCCGTTCAGCCATATCCCGCGGGTTGGTTCGGGTACCTTCACCGCGACGCCACTGGTCTGGCTGCTGGCTCTGGACGCAACTCTGATCATCCTGGGCGCCTTGGCTTTCCGGCGCCGTGATCTACGGTAGGAGAAATCATGAAACTCGCTCTGCAGGCGCTCGCCTCGGCGGCCGGGGGCATCGTCTTCTTCGCGGTGCTGCTGTGCGTGCCGGCCGGCACCATCCACTATTGGCAGGCTTGGGTTTTCATCGCGGTCTTCATGGTCGCGACCATGGGCCCGAGCATGTACCTGGCCATCAAGCGCCCCGAGGCGCTGGCGCGACGGATGCACGGCGGCCCGACGGCCGAGACGCGCCCGATTCAGAAGGTGGCGATCTGGGCGATCCTCGCGTCGGTGATCGGAACCGGCATCGTCAGCGCACTCGACTGGCGTTTCGGGTGGTCCTACGTGCCGACGGCCGTCGTCATCCTCGGCAACGTCGTCGTCGCGGTGTCGCTGCTGGCGGCCCAGTGGGTCGTCATCCAGAACAACTTCGCGGGCGCGAGCATCTCGGTCGAGGAAAACCAGCCGGTCATCTCCACCGGCCTGTACGGCATCGTGCGGCACCCGATGTACATCTGCGCACTGATCATGATGCTCGCGACCCCGCTGGCACTGGGCTCCTACTGGGGGCTCATCCCGGTGCTGGCCGCCGCCCCGGCGCTCATGGCGCGCATCTTCGACGAGGAGAAGATGCTGCGCGCCGAACTGCCCGGCTACGTCGATTACACCCACAAGGTGCGCTACCGGTTGCTCCCCTACGTCTGGTGACACCGCGGGATTTGTGCACGAAAATCCGCGGACAGCGCGGGAAATCGTGCACAAATCCCGGAGACTGAACGGGTGGAACTGTTCACCGGCCTCGGTCTGGCCACCGCGTCGGGCCTCAACGCCTACATTCCCCTGCTGGCGATGGGCCTGCTGGGACGCTTCACCAACCTCGTGGAGCTCCCGCACCCGTGGGCGTGGTTGACCAACGGCTGGGTGATCGGCATCGTGGCCGTGCTGTTGGTCGTCGAGATCGTCGCCGACAAGGTGCCCGCCCTCGACAGCGTCAACGACGTCATCCAGACGTTCGTGCGGCCGACGTCCGGCGGCATCGTCTTCGGCTCCGGCACCGCGGCACAGACTGCCGCCGTCACCGATCCCGGCGCGTTCGCCAGTTCCGGTCAGTGGATTCCCGTGGTGATCGGGGCCGTCACCGCGCTCGTGGTGTCGCTGACCAAGTCGACGGTGCGGCCCGTCGCCAATGTCGCCACCGGCGGGCTCGCGGCACCCGTGCTGAGCACGGTGGAAGACGTGGCCAGCGTCGGGCTGGTGATCGTCGCGATCGTGCTGCCGGTGCTGGTTGTCGTCGCGCTCGCGCTGCTGGTCTGGGCGGCGGTGGCGCTACTCCGCCGCAGACGCCGCCGGACGCCCGATGCGGCCGTCTAGATCCAGACGCCCTTACCGACCGCGACGACGCCGCCGGCACTGACCGAGAAGCGTTCGCGGTCCTTCTCCAGGTCCACGCCGACCATCTCGCCGGGGCCGACGACGACGTTCTTGTCCAGGATGGCGTGCCGCACCACGGCACCGCGCCCGACGCGGGCGCCGGGCATGATCACGCTGCCCTCCACGATGGCGCCGTCGTCGATCACGACGTTGGACGACAACACCGAATTGCGCACCGACGCAGCCGAGATGATGCTGCCCGCGCCGACGACCGATTCCTGGGCCGAGCCGCCGTTGACGAACTTGGCCGGGGCCAGATGCTCCGACTCACCGAGGATGGGCCAGCGCCGGTTGTAGAGGTTGAACACCGGGTGCACCGACACCAGGTCCATATGGGCGTCGTAGAACGCGTCGAGCGTGCCGACGTCGCGCCAGTAGCCGTGGTCGCGCTCGGTGGCGCCGGGCACCTCGTTGTCGTTGAAGTCGTAGACGGCGGCCATTCCGTCGGCCACCATCTGCGGGATGATGTTGCCGCCCATGTCGTGGTCGGAGTCGTGGTTCTCGGCGTCCACCCGGATGGCGTCAATGAGCGCCTTGGTGGTGAACACGTAGTTGCCCATGGAGACGAACGTCTGCTCGGGGTCGTCGGGCGTGCCCGGCGGGTCGGCCGGCTTCTCGACGAAGCTGCGGATGCGGCCGGACTCGTCGGCGTCGATGCAGCCGAACGCCGACGCCTCGGCGCGCGGCACCCGGATGCCGGCGACCGTCGCGCCCGCTCCGCTCTCGATGTGGAACCGCACCATCTGCTCGGGGTCCATGCGGTACACGTGATCGGCCCCGAAGACCACGATGTAGTCGGGGTCCTCGTCGTAGATGAGGTTCATCGACTGATAGATGGCGTCGGCCGAGCCGGTGTACCAGCGCGGGCCCAGGCGCTGCTGCGCCGGGACCGGGGTGATGTACTCGCCGGCCAGGCCCGACAGCCGCCAGTTCTGCGAGATGTGCCGGTCCAGTGAGTGCGACTTGTATTGCGTCAGAACACAAATCCGCAGGTATCGGGCGTTGACGAGGTTCGACAGGACGAAGTCGATGAGGCGGTAGGCGCCGCCGAACGGGACGGCGGGCTTTGCGCGGTCCGCCGTCAGCGGATACAGCCGTTTGCCCTCACCGCCGGCCAAGACGATTCCCAGCACCTGCGGCTGTTCCCTCATGCCACCAAACCTAGTAGCCACCAACCGAAGCGGCCAGACATACGCCCCAACCCGTCGCACGCGTTAACGTCATCGACATGCGGGTGGCGATGATGACGCGGGAGTATCCACCGGAGGTCTACGGCGGCGCGGGCGTGCATGTGACCGAGCTCGTCGGGCAGCTCACGAAGCTGTGCGACGTCGACGTGCACTGCATGGGCGTGCAGCGGCGGGACGCCTTCGTGGCCCAGCCCGATCCCCTGCTCGCCGGCGCCAATGCGGCCCTGACGACGCTGTCGGCAGATCTGGCGATGGTCAACAACGCGTTCGCCGGGCCGGCTGCCATGCCGAACGTGGTGCATTCGCACACCTGGTACACCGGCATGGCCGGGCATCTCACCGCGCTGCTCCACGGCATCCCGCACGTGCTGACCGCGCACTCGCTCGAGCCGCGGCGGCCGTGGAAGGCCGAGCAGCTCGGTGGCGGCTACCGCATCTCCTCGTGGGTCGAGCGCACGGCGATCGAAGCGGCCGACGCCGTCATCGCGGTCAGTGCCGGCATGCGGGCCGACGTCCTGGCCACCTACCCGCAGCTGGACCCCGCGCGAGTGCACGTGGTGCGCAACGGGATCGACACCGACGACTGGTATCCGGTCGAGGCGGGCCAGACCCTGGTTGACCTCGGGATCGACCCGGACCGGCCGATCGTGGCGTTCGTCGGGCGGATCACCCGGCAGAAGGGTGTCGGTCACCTCATCGCGGCGGCCCACCGGTTCGACCCGGACGTGCAGCTGGTGCTGTGTGCGGGCGCACCCGACACCCCGGAGATCGCGGCCGAGGTGGCGGCCGCGGTGAAAGAGCTCAGCGCGACGCGCGCCGGCGTGCACTGGATCCAGGAGATGCTGCCGCTCGAGAAGATCCGCGAAATCCTGGCGACGGCAACAGTTTTCGTCTGTCCGTCGGTCTACGAACCGCTCGGCATCGTCAACCTCGAAGCGATGGCCTGCGGCACCGCCGTGGTCGCCTCGGACGTCGGCGGCATTCCCGAGGTGGTCGACGAAGGCAGCACAGGGTCACTTGTGCACTACGACGCCGCGGATGCGGTGGGGTTTGAGACAGGGCTCGCGGACGCGGTCAATGCGTTGGTCCGGAACCCGGAACAGGCCCGCACGTTCGGGCAGGCCGGCCGTCGGCGGTGCATCGAGGAGTTCTCCTGGATGCAGGTCGCCCAGCAGACGCTCGACATCTATCGGAGCGTCTGCGGCTGAACTAGCTGGTGACGTTCTTCAGTTCGTCGCCCAGGGCTGCGGCCTCATCCGGGGTCAGCTCGACCACCAGACGACCGCCACCCTCCAGCGGTACCCGCATGACGATGCCGCGCCCCTCTTTGGTTGCTTCCAGTGGACCGTCGCCGGTCCGGGGCTTCATCGCCGCCATCGGGTGCTCCCTCCGCACGCGCCCGGACCGCATCCACGGTCCCGGATCAAGGCCGGATCTACCCACTCAGTGGGTCGGATCACGGCACTGAACTGCAACTGAACTATGTCTATTGTTCCCTATCGCTACCTGAGGGTGTGAAAGACCCGCCCGTCACGCCTCCGACAAGCTGTAACGGGGCACCCAACAGGCCTCGACATGGTCGTCCACCATCCCGGTGGCCTGCATCAACGCATACGCCGTGGTCGGGCCGACGAACCGGAAACCGCGGCGCTTCAGCTCCTTGGCCATGGCCACCGACTCCGGTGTGGTCGCCGGAACCTGCGCCAGGTCGGCCGGCCGCGGCCGCGCCGGTGGCGCGAACGACCACAGCAGCTCGTCGAGGTCCAGGCCCCCGTCGATCACGCGGGCGTTGGCGATGGTCGCCTCGATCTTGGCGCGGTTGCGGACGATGCCCGGGTCGGCCAATAGCCGGTCGATGTCCTTCTCCCCGAAGCCGGCGACCGTGGCCACGTCGAACCCCTTGAACGCCGCCCGGAAGTTCTCCCGCTTGCGCAGGATGACCAGCCACGACAGGCCGCTCTGGAACGCCTCGAGCGAGACCCGTTCGAACAGCGCCTGGGTGCCGCGCAGCGGACGCCCCCATTCGGTGTCGTGGTAGTCGCGGTACAGCACCGCGTCCGCCGACTCACCGATGTTGACCCACCCGCAGCGGGTCCGCTCGGCACTCGTCATTGGTCGGCGTCCGCGGTCTGCGCCCGCAGCGTTGTCAGCTCGCCGCGCAGCGAGTCCAGTTCCTGCGCCAGCCGGTCCAGCACCCAGTCGACCTCGCTGGTCTTGTAGCCGCGCAGGGTCTGCGTGAACTTGACGGCGTCGACGTCGGCGCCGGTGACACCGGATGCGGGGAGCACGGTGGCCGTGGTGCCGCGTGCCAGCGGCGGCAGCTGCTCGCTGCGCCCGAACAGCACGGTGCCCAGCGCGAAGAGCACCACCGCGACGAGGATCAGCACCACGAGGTAGATCAAAATCAGTGTCACACCGACGATCCTGCCGGATGGCACCGACAAGCGCCGCGAGGGCGGGTCAGCGCAGGGTGTTCATGGCGGGACGGTCGATCAGTGACACCGTCGACGTGCGGGGCGTGAAGGTGTCGCCGTCGGCGAAGAACTGTGTCAGGCCGACGCCCGAGTCGCTGATGCCGCAGCGCGACAGCAACGTCGCGATCACCTGACGGCTCATCGAGGCCAACTCGTTCAACGGCCGGTTGCGGTGCGTGCGCACCCCGAGATTGACCTGCGCGATGGCGTCGAGGCCCAGCTTGTCGTAGGTGTCGATCAGCAGACCGATCTCGACGCCGTAGCCCGGCGCGAACCCGACCGACGTCAACAGCTCCCGGGTGCCGGCGTATTCGCCGCCCAACGGCTGCAGCAGGCACGTCAGCTCGGGCCGCAGGGATGCCAACAGGGGCCGTGCCACGAGTTCGGTGACCCGGCCGCCGCCGTTGGCGTCTTCAGTGCCGCCGACCTTCAGCGGCCGCCGGTAGAAGCCCTTGACCAGATGCACCCCGTCGGCGAGCAGCAGGGGGCCCAGGAGCTTGGGCACGAACATCGGGTCGGGGTCGAGCAGGTCGGAGTCGACGAACACGATGATGTCGCCGGTGGTGGCCGCCAGCGAGCGCCACAGCGCCTCACCCTTGCCGGGCTGTACCGGCACCTCGGGCAGCGCCTGTTCCCGGCTGACGACCCGGGCGCCGGCCTCGATGGCACGCAGTTCGGTCTCGTCGGTGGAACCGGAGTCGAGCACGACGAGCTCGTCGACCAGACCACCCAGCAGCGGGCTGATGCTGTCGATGACGTCGGCGACGGTGTCTTCCTCGTTCAGCGCGGGCAACACGACAGAGACGGTCCGGCCAGCCTTGGCGGCCTCGAGCTCGGCGATGGTCCACGCCGGCCGGCTCCAGCTGCGTTCGGCCAGCCACGCATGGCGAGCGATGGATTCAGCAGTCATCTCGGGCATTAGGGTCACGCGAGTCCCCTCACTGTTCGGCTCGGTGGACGCCCGCCCTGGATCGACGCGACCATTTCCAGCACGCGTCGGGTGGGGCCCACCTCGTGCACCCGGAACATGGCGGCGCCGTCAGCGGCGGCGAGTGCCGTCGCGGCCAGCGTCCCCTCCAGGCGCTCGGTCAGTTCGACACCTAAAGTCTCCCCCACGAAATCCTTGTTACTGAGGGCCATCAGGACTGGCCATCCGGTATTTACAAGATCTTTTACGTGGCGCAACAAACTAAGACCGTGGTAAGTGTTCTTGCCGAAATCGTGCGTCGGGTCGATCAGGATGGCGTCCCGCGCGACGCCGACATCGACGGCATGATGCGCCGCTGAGGTGACCTCGGCGATGACGTCGTCCACCACGCCGCGTTCGGTGACGCCGTAGTTGACGCGAAAGGGCCGGGTTCGCGGCACGGCCCCGCCGGTGTGCGAGCAGACCAGTCCCGCGCCGAATTCGGCGGCCACCTCGGGCAGTCCCGGATCGGCGCCGGCCCAGGTGTCGTTGATCAGGTCGGCCCCGGCCGCGCAGGCCTGCTTGGCCACGTTCGCGCGCCAGGTATCGACGCTGATGAGTTGGTCGGGGTACTCGCCGCGGAGCCATTCGATGAACGGCACGACGCGCGCGATCTCCTCGTCGGCGTCCACGGTGCTGCCCGGACCCGCTTTGACGCCGCCGATGTCGATGACGTCGGCCCCGTCGGCGATCTTCTGGTGCGCGGCGTCCTTGGCCGCGCCGTCGCTGAAGGTCGCCCCCCGGTCATAGAAGGAATCCGGGGTGCGGTTGACGATCGCCATGATCAGCGCGCGATCGCCGGCCACCTGGCGACCCAGGAACTGGCCCCTTGCGGAGGACTGCACGACTCCCAGGCTATCGGGCTGCCGCAAATCCGCTCATTCCGCGGCCACCGCTGTGGCAAATGCCGCGAAGTGTAGGGAATTCCCTGATTCGAGGAGGTGCCGCGGTCAATAGGTTCGATTCACGTCCAATCGGATCGAGAGCAAACTCCCAGGAGGCCGCAGATGAGCAAGCGAGCACTGTATTTGACGCGCGTCGCCGTCGTTGCCGCGATGACGAGCTTCCCCGTGTTGGCACCGGCGCCCGCCGGGGCCCTACCCAACGGTCTCGACGTGAACTGCAATCAGGAACCCGGCGAGATCACCACCGCGATCTGCGTCATCAGCGGCTGCCCCCGGGTGCACGGCGACTATGTCGTCGACGCGGTGCACTGGAAGATCGACGGCGGCGAGCAGCAAGAAGAGGGCTTCAAGTGCATCAACGGCGCGACCACCCGATTCACCCTCGGCGGCGGTCCGGGTGCCCACTGGAACATCGCGGTGCAGGCGTGCCGCAAGAAGGATCTCGAGGGCGACTGGTGCGGTCCGTGGTCGAACACGACGTTCACCATGCCCGGGAACGCGAAACCCACACCACAGGCACCGCCCGTCGTGACCCCGCCACCGGCGGAGAAGCCCCCGGTGCAGTGCCCCGCGGGCTCCCCCACCCCGACGGTGCCGGCCGGCCAGACCTGCGCCCCGATCCCTGACGTCACCAACGCGATTCAGGCGTCGTTCGGCGCACCCGGCGTCTCCAGCATCGCGTTCAACGTCACCAACACCTCCAACATCGCGGCTACGTGCAACTACACCGCGACGGCGGATTCGATCAACCCGCTGGTCCCGAAGAAGACGACGCGGCAGTTCAACGTTCCCGCCAACGGCAGCCACACCGAATCCTTCAGTGGCGCACCAACATTGAGCACCTACAACGTGGTGCTGTCATGCAAGGACGCCAGCGGCAGGCAGAAAGCCGAACTCGGCCACGTCGAGACGTCGGTGACGTGGTGATCAGCTGACCGAATTCGGCTCGCCACCCGTGTGATTTGTGCACGATTTTCCGCGGTAAGCGCGGAAAATCGTGCACAAATCCCTGACTAACGCGGCTTCTTGCCGTCCTTCACCTCGGCGGGGTACTCGGGGTAGAACGGCACGTAGCCCTCGTCGC
This sequence comes from Mycobacterium toneyamaense, assembly GCF_055384815.1. Taxonomy (NCBI): domain Bacteria; kingdom Bacillati; phylum Actinomycetota; class Actinomycetes; order Mycobacteriales; family Mycobacteriaceae; genus Mycobacterium; species Mycobacterium toneyamaense. Next base: position 1,253,523 of record NZ_AP040333.1, on the reverse strand, counting down.
GGCCGGCCAGCACGTAGATCGGGTCCTTCACCTCGTCGCCGTAGCCCTGCTTGCGCAGGTCGACCTTCTGGCTCTTGAACGTCGAGGTGTGCGCCAGGGCGGGCACGACCCGGATGAACAGCGGTACCGCGTAGGCGGGCAGGTGCTCGAAGCCGGCTTTGGCCAGGCGGGCTCCGTCGAACTCGGCGCCCTCGCGCAACTGCACCGACGCCATGCCGGCGCGGCCGCCGCAGCCCGGCACCTCGACGCCGTACACCGTGCACTCCTCCACCTGGTCGTCGGCGCCGAGCGCGGCCTCGACCTCGGTGGTGGCGACGTTCTCGCCCTTCCACCGGAAGGTGTCGCCGAGACGGTCGGCGAACGCGGCATGCGCGAAGCCCTGCGACCGCATCAGGTCACCGGTGTTGAACCAAACGTCGCCGTCCTTGAATGCGTTGCGCACCAACTTCTTCTCGCTGGCGGCCTTGTCGGTGTAGCCGTCGAACGGCTGCAGGTTGTTGACCTTGCTGAGCAGCAGGCCCGGCTGGCCGCGCTTGACCTTGCGCAGCCGGCCGTCGGGTCCGCGGGCCGGCTCGCCGGTCTCCAGGTCGTATTCCACGTAGACGACGGGCGACGGGCAGATGCCCGTCGTCTTGTCGATGTTGAAGACGTTGACGAAGCCGGTGTTGCCCTCGCTGGCGGCGTAGAACTCGCACACCCGCTTGATGCCGAAGCGCGAGGTGAACTCGTCCCAGATGGCGGGGCGCAGCCCGTTGCCGGCGATGACCCGGACCTTGTGTGCCCGGTCGGTGGGCTTGGGCGGCTGGTTCAGCAGGTAGCCGCAGATCTCGCCGATGTAGATGAACGCGGTGGCGTCGTACTTGATGACCTCGTCCCAGAACCGCGAGGCGGAGAACGACTTGCCCAGCGCGAGCGCCGCACCGGCGTTGAGGGCCGACGACGTCGCGACCGTCAGCGCGTTGTTGTGGTACAGCGGCAGGCAGCAGTACAGGGTGTCGCTGCTATTCAGACGCAGCCCCAACCCGCCGAACCCGCCGAGGGCGCGCAGCCAGCGGTAGTGCGTCATGACACTGGCCTTGGGCATGCCGGTCGTGCCCGAGGTGAAGATGTAGAACGCCTTCTCCTTGGCCAGGATCTGGCTGGTGCCCACCGGGTTGGCGGTCGACTGGCCGACGGCCTGCTCGCGCAGTTCCTCCACCGACATGAGACCCGCGGTCAGCTCCGGAGCGGCACCGCACTCGATGACGGGCTCGTGGAAGTCCGGCTCGGTGACGAGCACCTTGGCGCCGAGCAGGCCCAGGCTGTGCGCCAGCACGTTGCCGCGCTGGTTGTAGTTGATCATTCCGGCGATCGCGCCGCACTTGACCGTCGCCAGCATCAGCAGCACGGCGTCCGGCGAGTTGCGCAGCATGATGCCGACGACCGAACCCGGGCCGACGCCCTTGGCCGCCAGCACCGCCGCGTAGCGGTTCACCGTCGCGTTGGCCTGGCCGTAGGTGATGCGCTGGTCCTCGAACTTGATGAAGACCTTGTCCTTGTTGGCCTCTGCGCGTTCCTGGAAGACCTTGCCGATGGACGTCTTCGCCGTCGGGGTCGCACCGAAGCCGGTGATCAGGCCGCGCAGGATCACCGGGGCGTCGGACAGGAAACCGGGCAGTTGCTTAGCAATATCGAGCAGCCCGACGCCGGTGCGTGATGTCTCGTCACTCATGCCCGGTGAGCCTAGTGAGCGATGTCACGCGGCGCACAAGCAGCCATGGCCGCGTCGACGTCTTTGACGACTATGAGCCGGTCGAGCGCGGCCCGCTGGACATAGCCGGTGTCGACCAGCGTGTGCAGCCACGCCAGCAGGCCGTCGTAGTGGCCGTGCGGATCGAGCATCACCAGCGGCTTGTCGTGCATGTTGAGGTAGCCGGCCGTCCAGGCCTCGAAGAACTCCTCGAGGGTGCCGATCCCGCCCGGCAGCGCGATGAACGCGTCGGACCGGTCCTCCATGATCTGCTTGCGCTCGCGCATCGTGTCGGTGACGATCAGTTCGCTGGCGTTCACATCGGCCAGCTCACGGTGCACCAGCTTCTTCGGGATGACACCGATGGTGCGGCCGCCGTTCTCCCGGGCTCCGTCGGCGACGGCGCCCATGGCCGAGACGTTGCCGCCGCCGGACACCAGCGTCCAGCCCCGGGCCGCGATCGCCCGGCCGACATCGCCGGCGAGGGTGAGCAATTCGGGATGACGGGGACCAGCGGCGCAGTAGACACAGACGGCGTAGGCGTTTTCGGTTGTCACACCGCAACGCTAATCGAGCCGTGCCGGGCATCGCGCAGCCATAGGATCGGACCGTGGTGCTGAGCCAGCTCGAAGCGGGCGTCGAAACCCGGTCCGGTGCGCTGCTCACCGGTGCCCGCGGGTCCGGCAAGACCACATGGGCACGGGCCGCATACGACGAGCTGGCGCCCGGCTTCGAGCGCGCCGCCTGGATCACCGGCACCGCGGCCGACTCCCGCGTACCGTTCGGCGCCTTCGAGCGGTTGTTCACGGTGCCCGAGACCGGCCGGACGGTTCAGGTGCTGAGCGCGGCCCGCGAGGCCCTCGGGACCGGACTGCTGTTGGTCGTCGACGACGGGCATCTGCTCGACCGGTTGTCGGCGTCGCTGGTCTACCAGCTCGCGGTGTCGGGGGCGGCCCGGGTCATCGTCACCGCGGAATCGAATCAGTCTCTGCCCGAAGGCATTTCGGCACTGGTACGGGACCGGCTGGTGATGCCGGTGACCGCCGACGGGCCGGTCCCGCCCGTTGCGTCCCCCGCTGCCGACCCGCTGCCGACGCCGGACGACGACGGTGTCGTCGGTCGGCTGCGGCGTGCGGTGCGGGCACTCGACGGCGGTGACGCCCTACCCGTCGCCGAGCTGGCTGCCGCCGCCGACGATGCCCTGCGGCTGGGTGATCTCGAGCTGGCGGAACGCCTGGGCCGCGCCGCGCTGCCGGGCGGCGGCCTGGCCACCCGGGTGACGCTGAGCTACGCCCTGGCCTGGCAGGGTCGCGGTCCGGATGCCGATGCCGTGCTGGCCGAGGTCGACGCGACCGCACTGACCGAACCCGCGTTGCTGATGTGGGCGCTGCCCCGCGCGGCCAACCAGTTCTGGATGCTGTCCGAGCCCGAGCGGGCGACGGCCTTCCTGCGCACCGTCCGCAGCCGGGTCCAGACGCCGACGGCGCAGGTCACCCTGGACGCCTTGTCGGCGACGTTCGCGATGAACGCGGGCAATCTCAATCGGGCGATGCAGCTGGCCGACTCGGTGCTGTCCAGTCCTGATCCGAGCGACACCGCCGTCGGCTGGGCGGCATCGGCGGCGGCGCTGAGCTGTGCGCGAACGGGCCGGTTGACCGAGGTGGACGGCTTCGCCGAGCGCGCGCTGGCCGCCGGCCAGCCGGGCCTGTTGCGGTTCACCAGTGGCTTCGGGCAGACGACGGCCCTGCTGTTGGCCGGCGAGCCCGACAACGCGCAGCGGCTGGCGCAGGAGCTGATCGATTTCACGCAGTCCCAACAGCCCGGGCGGGCCATCGGTGAGGTGCTGTTGGCCGATGTGTTGATCTCGCGGGGCGAACTCGACTCGGCGATCGAACTGCTTGAGAACGCGGCGAAAGCGCTGGCGCGCACCGGGTATTCGTGGGGCCCGCTGGCATGGATGCTGCTGGCGCGAGCCCTCGGACAGCGCGGGGCGACCGCCGAGGCGGGCCGGGCACTGGCCCGCGCCGAGGCCAGGCACGGCTTGAAGTCGATGTTGTTCGCTCCCGAACTGGCCCTGGCTCGCGCCTGGACCAACGCGGCGCGGCGGGACCGGCACGGCGCGATCGCCGCCGCCCGCGAGGCGTTCCGTGCCGCCGAGCGCGGCGGCCAGTCGGCCGTGGCGCTGCGTGCGTTGCACGACGCGGCGTTGTTGGGCGATGTCCGCGCCGCAGACTGTTTCGGCCGCGTCGGCGTCGACTGTGCGTTCGCCAGGCAGGCTCGCGCGGTGGCGGCGGAGGTTGCCGCCGATCGCACCTGACCATTTGCCGCAGGGCAGGTCGTCGACGCCGCCATAGGATTGACCGCAACAGATCTTCGAGGGGTCAGGTCATGGGCGATCCGCTGTACGTCAATACCGAGGGTGTGCTGGGCATGGCCCGGGTGCACGACGCCGTGGCGGCCGGGCTCGGTCAGCTGCAGAACGGCGCGGGTCTCGGCCAGTCGGTCGGCCCGGCCGGTCCGGCGGCGACGCACGGGCTGATCGCCCACGGCATGAATTCGGCACTTGGTGGGGTCATGGCGCGACGCGACAGCATCCTGCAGTCGACGGGCGCCGCCGGTCAGCAGCTGTCCGAGCAGCTGCACCGCGCCGCCGAGGCCTACCGCGCCGGTGACGAGCAGGGTGCGCGTGGGCTGTCCTCGGCCGCCGAGGGCATTCCCGGCGGTGGTGGCGGTGGTGGCGGTGGTGGCGTCAGTGCCGGCGCGCCCGGGGGACTCGGTGCCGCGGTGCCGGGTTCCCCCGCCGCCGGTGGTGGTGACGCCGCGCAGACGCTCGGGCAGGTGGGCCAGCAGGCCGGTCAGATCGCGCAGGGTGTGGCGCAGACGTTGGGGCAGATTCCGGGACAGATCGCCCAGGGCGTGAGTGGCGTGTTGGGCGGGTTGCTCGGCGGACTGGGCGGGGCTGACGGTGTCGGCGCCGGCCATGCGGCGGGCACGGGACTGGGCGGAGCGAGCGGCTCGGGTGGCGTGGATTCCGTTGGGGAACATGACAAGCCGGACACCGACGACCGGGAACGGGAACGCCGGGATCCCGAACGCCACGAGAAGGGTGACGACGACAAGCGGATCCTGTCGGTCGAGCACCGCGGTCCGGCAAGCGGCACCGCCGACGGGAGCGGGGACCCGGCGGCCGGTCCGTCGGGCGTCGCCGCTCCCCCGCCGCGGCGTCCGGCCCAGACCCGGCCGCAGGACATCTAGATCGGGGCCGGGGCCTCACCCGGTGACCCGGAGCTGTCACCAAACCCGACATTGTCAGCCGATGTTGACAGTTTCAAATCGCAAGCGCCGCAGGAGAGCCGACACGCGGAGCCGTGCACGCCGGTTTCACTCCAGCGTCATCCGCCGCTCGATGCCGATCGCATCGAGGAAGCGCTCGTCGTGACTGACCACGATGAAGGCGCCGCGGTAGGCGTTGAGCGCCGACTCCAGCTGCGCGACGCTGACCAGGTCCAGGTTGTTGGTCGGTTCGTCGAGCAGCAGCAGGTGCGGCGCCGGTTCGGCGTACAGCACGCACGCCAGTGTGGCGCGCAGCCGCTCGCCGCCGGACAGCACCGACACCGGTAGGTCGATCCTGTTGTCCTGGAACAGGAACTGCGCCAGCAGATGCCGCCTGCGGGTGATGCTGAGGGTCGGCGCCCAGGCCATCAGGTTCTCCAGGACACTGCGCTCCTCATCGAGCAGGTCGAGGCGCTGCGACAGGTAGGCGATGCGGCCGTCGCCTCGGATCAGGGTTCCGGCGTCGGGTTCGAGGTCGCCGTTGATCATCTTGAGCAGCGTCGACTTGCCCGCACCGTTCCGGCCGGTCAGGGCGATCCGCTCGGGTCCACGGATGTCGAGGTCGATTCCGTTGCCGGCGAACAACGTCCGGCCGCCGCGCTGGATGTTCAGGCCGGCCGCGCTCAGCACCGTCCGGCCTGCGGGCACTTCCGTGTCCGGCAGGTCGAGGGCGATGACGTCGTCGTCGCGCACCGCACGCTCGGCGGCGTCGAGGCGCGCCCGGGCATCGTCGACGCGCTGGGAGTGGACCTCGTCGGCGCGGCCTGCCGACTCCTGGGCATTGCGCTTGAGCTTTCCGGCAATGATTTTCGGCAGCCCGGCGTCCTTGACGTTGCGGGCAGCAGTGCCGGCCCGGCGGGCGGCGCGCTCGCGGGCCTGCTGCATCTGCCGCTTCTGCAGCTTCAGTTGCGACTCGGCGTTACGCATCTCATCGACAGCCGCTCGCTGCAATTCAGCGATCGCATCCTGGTACGCCGTGAAGTTGCCGCCGTAGAACTGGACGTCACCGTCACGTAGTTCGGCGATGCGGTCCATGCGGTCCAGTAGTGCGCGGTCGTGACTGATCAGCAGTAGAACGCCTGGGTAGCGGTCCAGCTCGTCGTAGAGCCGTTGCCGTGCAGCAGAATCCAGGTTGTTGGTCGGTTCGTCGAGCAGCAGGACATCGGGACGCCGCAGCAGTTGCGCGGCCAGGCCGAGGGTGACGACCTCACCGCCCGACAGCGTGCCGAGCACCCGATCGAGCGGGACGTCGAGACCGAGCCGGGCCAGCTGCGCCGTGCTGCGTTCCTCGATGTCCCAGTCGTCACCGATGGTGGCGAACACGGCCTCGGAGGCGTCACCCTCGGCGAGTGCCGCCAAAGCCGCCAAAACGGGTGCCACGCCGAGCATTTCGGCGACGGTCAGATCGGTGGCGAACGGCAGTGTCTGCGGCAGGTAGCCGAGCGTGCCGTCGACGGTCACATTGCCGCCAGTCGGCTGCAGTTCTCCGGCAATGAGTTTGAGCAGCGTGCTCTTCCCGGCGCCGTTGGGAGCGACCAGTCCGGTGTGACCGGCACCGACCGTGAACGACAGATCCGAGAACACTTCGGTGCCATCGGGCCAGGAAAACGACAAATGGGAACAGGAGATAGAAGACATGCAAGAGCTCTCGTGAGAGTGACAGGGCGAGGGCGTACTCCGGTTATCCGGAGATGTCTTCTCCCAGCATGTTTCGGCCCACCTCGGTTGGCAGCAGTTGCAAAGCCCACAGTACTCACGGGCGCAACTGATTTATTGCCGCTCAGTACCCGCGCAACTGATCCAGCTGTCGCCGTTCACGTTTGGTGGGCCGGCCGGCTCCGCGATCCCGGACGGGCACTGCCGGCATCGTCTCTTTGGCCGGTGGCGGCGGGCTGCGGTCGATCAGGCATTCCGGCACGACGGCCGCGCCGACCCGCTTGGCGATCGGGCGGATGACCTCGACGATGCGCTCGCGGCCATCGAGCCGGACCCGGACCTCGTCGCCCGGGCTGACCAGCTGCGCCGGTTTGACGGTGACGCCATTGACGCGGACGTGGCCGGCCCGGCAGGCGGCGGCCGCCAAAGACCGGGTCTTGGTGATCCGGACGGCGAAAATCCAGCTGTCGACGCGGACGCTACTCAACTTGTCAGATACCGCCGCAGCATCTCGGTGACGGCGGTGATGTCCGCCGTCGTCACGCGCTCGTCGACCTTGTGCGCCAGGTTCGGGTCGCCCGGTCCGTAGTTGACGGCCGGAATGCCCAGGGCGGCAAAGCGTGCCACGTCGGTCCAGCCGTACTTGGCTCGCACCTGGTCCCCGGCCGCGGCCACCAGCGCGGCGGCGGCCGGCTGCGTCAGACCGGGCAGCGCGCCGGCAGCCGAGTCGGTGAGCTCGATGCGGACGTCGAGACCGGCGAACACCTCGTGGACGTGCGCGAGGGCCTGCTCAACGCTGCGGTCCGGCGCGAACCGGAAGTTGACGGTGACCGACGCGGCGTCGGGGATGACGTTGCCGGCGATGCCGCCGTCGATCCGGACCGCGGACAGTCCCTCGCGGTAGACGCAGCCGTCGATGTCGACCGAGCGCGCCTGGTAGGCGGTGAGCCGGTCGAGGACGGCACCGAGCTTGTGAATCGCGTTGTCGCCCAGCCACGATCGCGCCGAATGCGCGCGGGTACCGGTGGCGTGGATGATGACGCGCAGGGTGCCCTGGCACCCGGCTTCGATGAGACCACCCGACGGCTCGCCGAGGATCGCGACGTCGGCTTTGAGCCAGTCGGGCAGTTCACGCTCGATGCGGCCGAGACCGTTGGCGCTGGATTCGATCTCCTCGCAGTCGTACATGACGAGGGTGATGTCGTGCGTCGGCTCGGCGATGGTGGCCGCCAGGTGCAGGAACACCGCGTCGCCGGCCTTCATGTCGGAGGTACCGCAGCCCCAGAGCTCGCCGCCGACGAGCCGACTGGGGAGGTTGTCGGCCGCCGGGACGGTGTCGGTGTGCCCGGCCAGCAGCACGCGCGACGGCCGGCCCAGATTGGTCCGGGCCAGCACCGCGTCGCCGTTGCGGATCACCTCGAAGTGCGGAGCCTGGGCCTTGATTGCGGCCTCGATCTCGTCGGCGATGAGCTGCTCGTGCCGCGATTCGCTGGGGATGTCGACCAGGGCGGCGGTCAGAGCGATCGGGTCGGCGGTGAGATCGAGCATTCAGCCAGATTAGCTGGTCACCTTTCACCCGCGAGCAGACGCAAAACTGTCGTTTTCACGGCCGAAAACGACAGTTTTACGTCTGCTCGCGAGGGGAGAGTGCCCCAGCTCACGAGGTTCAGGCGACGGCGCGCAGGGCCCGGATGGCAGGTGCCGTCGAGGCGCCGAGCAGTGTCGAGCGGTCGGCCGGGTAGCGCACGTCGATGACGGCGTCGTCACCGAACCGGTAGGGCTTGCCGAGAATCAAGCCCGCCAACTGCTTTCGCATCCGGGACAGCTCGGCCCGCACCGTGACCACCCGGCTCCGGTCGCCGTACAGGTCTTCGGCGAGCTCCGACGCCGAGCGCCCGTTCCGGTGGATCGCCAGCACCAGCAGGATTTCGGCGTGCCGTAGCGAGATGTCATGGCGCCATCCCCCGAACTCCCCGGCCATCTCGAGGACCGGGGCGGCGCGCAGGTCCAGGACGACGCGGGTGGCGGTGGCGTCGTCGTCGGCCGCGGCGGTGGACGGCCGGACCAGCCACCCGCCGGGCAGCATCTCGACGTCGCATCGTCCGAGGGTCGGGATCCACGCCCGCCCCGGGGCCAGTTCGTCGGGCAGCAGAATCCGATTGTGCAGTGGCATCTGGTCGACGGCGGCCACCCAGCCGTCGGCGTCGACCGCCAGCGCCGGACTGCCGATGCGGGCCAGGATGGGCGCGGCGACCATCCGCAGCCGGTTCAGCGTGCCCTCGTGCTGCTCGCGCAGGTGCGCTTCGGCCAGCCGGGCGACCGCGTCGACGAGCGCGACGGTGGTGGGATGCACCGTCGCGGCCGGGCCGGAGACGTCGACGACGCCGATGACCTGGCCGGTGCGCGGGTCACGGACCGGAGCGCCCGCGCAGGTCCAGGCGTGGTGGCTGCGCAGGAAATGCTCGGCGGAGAACACCTGCACGGCCCGGTTGGACGCCAGCGCGGTCCCGATGGCGTTGGTGCCGACGGCGCCCTCACCCCAGTTGGCGCCTTCGACGAACCCGAGCCGGTCGGCCTTGCCCAGCACGGCCGCGGACCCGGACCGCCACAGCACACGACCCCGCGCATCCGCCAGCACGAGGATGTTGTCCCCTTCGGCGACAATGGATTCCAGCCCGCGTGACACGTCGTCGAGCACGGCGAGCAGCCCCGACGACTTGCGCAGCGCATCCAGACCGGACGATTCGATGACCGGCGGGATGTGGGTGTCGGGGTTGACGCCGCGGGCCAGCATCCGCTGCCACGACTCGCCGATGACGTCGCGGGGCCGAGCCGGCGCGCGGCCGCCGGACATGGTCGCGTCGTAGACAGCCGACATCAACCGCGCGTAACTGCGCGGGTCCTCGCCAACAGCTACCGCTGGTTCAGGCACGGCCGGGCTCTGCATCAACGCCGATTGTGCTCCGCATGTCAGCGATAAACCAGGCCGCCGTCGATGAGACCGGCCTGCCCGGTCATGTAGTCGGCGTCGGGCCCGGCCAGGTACGACACGAACCCGGCGACGTCATCCGGGGTTTCCGCACGGCCCAGCGCGATGCCGCCGACGAACTTCGCGTACGTCTCGCCGACCGGGGCGCCGGTGAGTTCGGCGAACCGCTTGTCGATCTCCACCCACATGTCGGTACCCACCACGCCGGGGCAGTAGGCGTTGACGGTGATGCCGTCGGCGGCGTGCTCCTTCGCGGCGGCCTGGGTCAGGGCGCGCACGGCGAATTTGGTGGCGCTGTACGGCCCCAGCATGGCGAAGCCGTCATGCCCGGCGATCGATGAGGCGTTGATGATCTTGCTGACCTTGCCGTGCGCCTGGTTGCCGAGTTCCTTGAATTTCGCGACCGCGGCCTGGATGCCCCACAGCACGCCGTCGACGTTGATCGACCACAACCGCTGCAGATCCTCCGGTGTGACGTCGGCGAGCGGGCCGACCAGTGCGACACCGGCATTGTTGACCATGATGTCGAGCCCGCCGAGTTCGGTTGCCACATAGTCGACGGCCGCGAACACCTGGTCCCGAGCACTGACATCGGCGACGAAAGTGGTGAATTTGGACCCGATTTCGGATATCTCGGCGGCCACCTCCGCCAAGGGATCGGCTTCGACGTCGACGAGCGCGACGTCGGCGCCGTCACGCGCCAGCCGTAGCGCGATACCGCGACCGATGCCACGTCCGGCCCCGGTGACCAGGGCTACCTTTCCTGCCAATGTCATTGCTGTTTCTCCGCTCATCGCGTCGGGTCGACCAGAACTTTCATCTTGTTCCCCGCATGCAGGGCCTCGAATCCTTCGGAAACCACGTCACCGATCGGGATCTGGGCCACCCATCCGCTGGTGTCGTAGGCGCCCTGCGCCATCAACGCGATGACGGCCTCGAAGTCGGCGCCGGTGTAACACAGCGAGCCCTGGATACGGGATTCGTTCATAACCAGGTTCAAAAGTGGTGTCTGCAGCGGCTTTTCGTAGATCGCGACGCTGACCATCGGCTTGCGGGAGCCGACGCAGGCCAGTGCCGTCTCCACCGCGGGAGTGACGCCGGCGGCGTCGAACGCCGCGTCGGCCCCGGCGCCGTAGGTGTGGTCGGCGATGAAGCCGGGCACGTCGGTGACCGTCGGGTCGAGCGTGACGGCACCGAGTGCTTCGATGGCGGCCCGCCGCGTCGGCGACGGCTCGACGACGAAGATCTCCTGAAGTCCCTTGCCGCGCAAGGCGAACCACAATCCGATGCCGATGGGACCTGCGCCGAATACCATCGCGGTATCACCGGGTTTGACGTCACCGAGCGTCGCCGCATGGTAGGCCACCGACATCGGTTCGACGAGCGCACCGAGTTCCAGCGAGACGTTGTCGGGCAGCCGGTGCAGCATGTTCGTCGGCACCACGGTGTACTCGGCCATGCCGCCGTCGGACATCAGGCCGTGGAAGCCGATCTGCTGACAGACGTTGTAATTGCCGGCCGCGCATGGGCCGCAGTGGCCGCATTTGTAGATCGGTTCGACGGCCACCCGGTCGTCCTCACGCCAGCCCGTGACGCCGGCGCCGACGGCGGTGATGGTGCCGGAGAACTCGTGGCCCAACGTGAGCGGCAACTCCTGATGGGTCAGGGGATGCGGCTGCGTGGGGACGAAGATGGGGCCGGCGTAGTACTCGTGGAGGTCAGTGCCGCAGATACCGTTGAAGCCGATCTGCAGTTGCACCTGGCCTGGGCCTGGCGCCGGGATGGCGACGTCCTCGACCGAGACTTTGTTGGGACCGTAGTAGACAGCTGCTCTCATGCGACCAGTTGTATGTGACCGCGGCCACACCTCGACAGAGTTGCAGGAGGTTGCAACGCTGCAACCTGGTGCAACTCTTGTCCGAGGTTGCGCTCTGGCTGTGTCCTGAGTCACATGACCGCAACACTGGAACCAACTACCGCCGTCTCACCGCAGCAGCGCGTCGAGACCTGGCTCGCCAACTTCGAGGCGGCGCTGGCCGCACAGGACATCGACGGTGTCGTCGGGATGTTCGCCGTCGACAGCTTCTGGCGCGACCTCGTCGCCTTCACCTGGAACATCAAGACCGTCGAGGGTCGCGACCAGATCGCGGACATGCTGCGCACCCGGCTGGCCGACACCACCCCGTCCGGCTTCCGGACCCGCGAACCCGCCACCGCCGACGGCGACGTGACGTCGGCGTTCATCGAGTTCGAGACGGCCACCGGGCGCGGCTCGGGACACCTGCGGCTGCGCGGCGACGAAGGCTGGACGCTGCTGACGACGCTGCAGGAACTCAAGGGACACGAGGAGCGCAAGGGCGCAACGCGCGTGCTCGGCGCCGTGCACGGATCCGATCCCGACCCGCGCTCGTGGGCCGAGAAGCGCGCCGAGGAAGAGGCCACACTGGGACGCGAGAAGCAGCCCTACGTGCTGGTGATCGGCGGTGGCCAGGGCGGCATCGCCCTGGGTGCGCGGCTACGGCAACTCGGCGTGCCGTCCATCGTCGTCGACAAGCACGAGCGGCCCGGCGACCAGTGGCGCAAGCGCTACAAGTCGCTGTGCCTGCACGACCCCGTCTGGTACGACCACCTGCCCTACCTGCCGTTCCCGGCCAACTGGCCGGTATTCGCGCCGAAGGACAAGGTCGGCGACTGGCTGGAGTTCTACACCAAGGTGATGGAGGTGCCGTACTGGTCGCGCACCGAATGCCTTTCGGCCACTTACGATTCCGAAGCGGGCCGGTGGACCGTCGAGGTCAATCGCGACGGTGAGCGCATGACGCTGCACCCGACACAGCTGGTGCTGGCGACCGGCATGTCCGGCAAGCCCAGCATCCCGACGCTGCCCGGCCAGGACATCTTCGCCGGGGAACAGCACCACTCGAGTCAGCACCCCGGGCCGGACCGCTACGTCGGCAAGAAGGTCGTGGTGGTGGGTTCCAACAACTCAGCACACGACATCTGTAAAGCGCTGTACGAGAACGGCGTCGACGTGACGATGCTGCAGCGCTCGTCGACGCACATCGTCAAGTCGGATTCACTGATGGAGCTCGGTCTCGGCGACCTGTACTCGGAGCGCGCGGTGGCCGCGGGCATGACGACCGAGAAGGCCGACCTGACGTTCGCGTCGCTGCCGTACGCCATCATGGCCGACTTCCAGCGGCCGATCTACGACGCAATCCGGGTGCGGGACAAGGACTTCTACGACCGGCTGGAGGCCGCCGGGTTCGAGCTGGACTTCGGCGACGACGACTCCGGGCTGTTCATGAAGTACCTGCGCCGCGGCTCGGGCTACTACATCGACGTCGGCGCGTGCGAGCTGGTGGCCGACGGGAAGATCAAGCTGGCGCACGGCCAGGTGTCGCACCTGACCGAGAACGCGGTGGTGCTGGCCGACGGCACCGAACTGCCGGCCGACGTCGTCGTCTATGCGACAGGCTACGGCTCGATGAACGGCTGGGCCGCCGACCTGATGGGCCAGGAGATCGCCGACCGCGTCGGCAAGGTGTGGGGCCTGGGCAGCGGGACCGCCAAAGACCCCGGCCCGTGGGAGGGCGAGCAGCGCAACATGTGGAAGCCGACGCAGCAGGAGAACCTGTGGTTCCACGGCGGCAACCTGCACCAGTCGCGGCACTACTCGCTGTACCTGGCGCTGCAGCTCAAGGCCCGGTACGAGGGCATCCCGACACCGGTCTACGGCCTGCAGGAGGTCCATCACCTGCAGTGAGCCGGCTCCCCCACTGAGCTGGGGTCACCTCCCGCTTGTGGGTGGTGACCCCAGCTCAGCGCTGGTTCAGTAACCTTGGCCAACGTGACTTCTGCATCTGGCATCGGCATCGCCACCATCACCGCCGACGGAACCGTCCTCGACACCTGGTTCCCGGCACCCGAACTGAACGCCGACGCCGCGGCCGGCCCGGTCCCCGCTGAGCTGGAAGCCCTCGTCGGCACCGATGAGGACCGCGGCGTGCGCACCGAGATCGTGCGCACCACCATCGCCTCGCTCGACGACAAGCCCGCCGACGCGCACGACGCCTACCTGCGGCTGCACCTGCTGTCGCACTGTCTCGTCGCGCCCCACGGCGCCAACATGGACGGCATCTTCGGCCTGCTGACCAACGTGGTGTGGACCAACTTCGGCCCCTGCGCGGTCGAGGGCTTCGAGACCGTCCGCGCCAAGCTGCGTCGTCGTGGCACCGTCACCGTGTTCGGCGTCGACAAGTTCCCCCGCATGGTCGACTACGTGCTGCCGACCGGCGTGCGCATCGCCGACGCCGACCGCGTCCGCCTGGGCGCGCACCTGGCGTCGGGCACCACCGTCATGCACGAAGGCTTCGTCAACTTCAATGCCGGCACGTTGGGCACCTCGATGGTCGAGGGCCGCATCTCCGCGGGCGTCGTCGTCGATGACGGCTCCGACGTCGGCGGCGGCGCGTCGATCATGGGCACGCTGTCCGGCGGCGGCAAGGAAGTCATCTCGGTGGGCAAGCGCTGCCTGCTGGGCGCCAACGCCGGCCTGGGCATCTCACTCGGCGACGACTGCGTCATCGAGGCCGGCCTGTACGTCACCGGCGGCACCAAGGTGACCACCGCCGACGGCCAGACCGTCAAGGCCAAGGAGCTCTCCGGCTCGAACAACCTGCTGTTCCGCCGGAACTCGGTCAGCGGCGCGGTCGAGGTCGTCAAGCGCGACGGCACCGGCATCACGCTCAACGAGGCGCTGCACGCCAACTAGTTCTGCCAGCCGAGCCTGAGCCGGTGTACCGGCTCAGGCTCGGCTTTTTCAGGCCCAGGGGCCGACGCCCGTCACCTTCTCGATGGTGATGCGGGTGAGGTACCCGGGTGGCGCGCCGGCCGGTGGGAACTGGCCGTTGAAGTCCGGCGCCATCACGTTGGTCAGCCGGGTCAGCACCTCGGGTGCCCCGCCCTCGACGATGCGGGCAGTGCCACTGATCGCGAGGTAGGGGTTCACCGATGCGGCGCCGCGGTCGGTGCCGACGATGGTGACCGCGACCCTGGGGTCGCGACGCATGTTGCGCAGCTTCTTGTAGTCGGCGAGGTGCGCGCTGACCAGCTCGTCACCTTGCAGTTCGACCCACACCACCGAAACCTGCGGGCTGCCATCGGCATTCAGAGTCACCAGCGTCGCGTTGGCCCCATCCCCGATCAGGGCGCGGGCTTCGTCTGTGAGTTGCATGCGATCTACAAGGCCGTGAAGACGTGCGGCATTCCCGCCGGGAAGTTGGAGGTTTTCCCCCAGGGACATCGGCGCACATTCATCGCTAGCGTCAATCCGGTGAGCACGACGACCGGCGACGCGGACACCTTGGCACCCACCGACTCCGACGAGACCTCGGCGCCCGAATGGACCGGCGCACAGAAGCTGGCTTTCCGGCTGTTTTTCACCATCGGCGGCGGAATCCTGATCCTCTCGGTCTACGGCAATCTGGGCCTGAGCGTCTTGATGGCCCCGCTTCTTCAAGGGCTCGCAAACCTGGGCAGTTTCGTCACCCGCGGCGAGGGCGCGTACCTGAACATCAACGGTGGCGCTGATTCGATGGCGGAGTGGTGCCTGCACCTCGGCTGGATCCTGGTGGCACTGGTGATCACCGCGGTGTGGACTGCGCTGGACCGGCAACGGCCCAACTACCGCAGCCTCGCCGCACTGCTGCTGGTGTTCGCCCGGTTCGGGCTGGCCGTCTCGATGCTGCTCTACGGTCTGGCCAAGCTCATTCCGACGCAGATGGCCTACATGATGCTGCCCGGCTACCAGATCCAGATGGTCGGCGACGTCACCATGATGAACACCTTGTGGGGCTTCATGGGCGCCTCGGACCCCTACTCGATGGCCACCGGTCTGGTCGAGTTCGTCGCCGGTGTCCTCTTGCTGTGGCGGCGAACGTGGCTGCTGGGCGCGCTGATCGCCATCGTGGCCATGGGCCAGGTGTTCCTGCTCAACCTCTTCTACGACGTCCCGGTGAAGCTGGTGTCGGGCGCGCTGTTGTTCATCGCCGTCGCGATCACCACGCCGTACTGGCAGAGCCTGGCTCAAACGGTATTCCAGCGTGGCACTTCCGAACCGGTCGTGCTGTGGCCGGCGTTGGGTTCGGACAGGCGGTGGTTGCGCCGGACCGGCACCGTGGCGAAGTTCACCATCGCGGGCGTCGTCACCGTGCTGGTCGCGACGTTCGGCGTCGTTACCTACCAGCAAATTCGGCACAGGGAATCGGACATCGACGGGGTCTGGCGCGCAACGTCATTCACGGTGGAAGGCCAACAGGCGACGCTGCAGCAGACCTCGCCGGCGCCGTGGACGAATGTCGCGATCGCCGACCGGGTCGGCGACTACACGAGCTTCGTCACCCAGGTCCCGGCGGGCTACGTGACCGTCTACCAGTTCGAGATTCGCGGCGACCGACTGGAGATCAAGAAGCACGAATCGGATCCGCCCACCGTGCTGAACTTTCGCCTGGACGGTCCCGACCGGCTGATGTTGACCGGCACGGTCGACGGCAAGCACATCGAGGGCGACTACCAGCGACGGCACATGCAGCGCAGCGAATCTCACTTCCGGCTGATCCAGCCGGAGACCGAGAACGGACCGGCCAGCCGGCTGCCCTAGCCGCTAGACGAGGAGCTTCTTCTGCACCTTGCCCATCGCGTTGCGGGGCAGGTTGTCGACGAGGCGCACCTCGCGCGGCCGCTTGTGCACCGAAAGCTGTTGCGCGACAAAGTCGATGAGTTCCTGTGACGATGCGGAGCCGACCACGAACGCGACGATCCGCTGGCCCAGGTCGTCGTCGGGCACGCCGACCACCGCGGCCTCGGACACGCCCGGGTGGCCCAGCAGGACCGTCTCGATCTCCCCGGCGCCGACCCGGAAACCACCGGACTTGATCAGGTCCACCGACTCACGCCCGACGATGCGATGCATGCCTGCGGCGTCGACGACGGCGACGTCGCCGGTGCGGTACCAGCCGTCGTCTCCCAGCACCTCGGCCGTCGCCTCGGGCCGGTTGAGGTACCCGCTGAACAGCGTCGGCGCGGAAACCTCCAGGCGGCCAATGGTTTCCCCGTCGTGCGGCACGGGCGACCCGTCCTCGGCGACCAGGCGGGTCTGCACGCCGTCGAGCGGCAACCCGACCCAGCCGGGCCTGCGGTCACCGTCGACCCGGGTCGACAGGGTGATCAGCGATTCGGTGCTGCCGTAGCGCTCCACCGGGGCGTGTCCGGTGAGCCGCACGAGGTCGTCGAACACCGGCACCGGCAGGGCCGCGCTGCCCGACACCAGCAGTCGGACACCTCGCAACGCTTCAGCGGCCGCGGCATCGGCCACCACCCGGGACCAGACCGTCGGCACCCCGAAGTACAGCGAGCCACCCGCCGCGGCGTACGCGGCCGGTGTGGGTTTTCCGGTGTGCACGAAGCGGTTTCCGATGCGCAGCGAACCCAGCAAGCCGAGAATCAGGCCGTGCACATGGAACAACGGCAGACCGTGCACCAGGGTATCGGCGGGTGTCCAGGCCCAGGCTTTGGCAAGCGCGTCAATGTCGGCCGCGATGGCGCGGCGGCTGATCACGACGCCTTTGGGTAGTCCCGTCGTGCCTGAGGTGTACATGATGAGCGCCGTCGAATCCGGCGAGGGCTCGGCGTAGCGGTGCCAGGACCGGGCGTGCAACCGCACCGGTATGACCGGTAGTCCTTCGGTCTCGTCGGGCGTCTCGCCCAGCCACGCCTGCGCCCCGGAGTCGGTGATCATGTGCCGGCGTTCGGCAGCACCGACATCGGCCGGCACCGGAACCACCGGCACCCCTGCGATGAGGCAGCCGGCGATGGCCAGCACCGTCTTGGCGGTGGGCCGGGCCAGCACTGCCACGAGCGATGCGCCCGCGACCCGCTCGGCCACCGACGTCGCGGCCCCGACCAGATCGCTGCGTGAAAGGACCGCGCCGTCGATGCGTACCGCGTCTTCGAGGTCGTGTCCGGCGGCCACGGCGGCGGGGTTCAGAGAGGTCAGCAGCACATCGCGAGGCTACTCGCCTCATCCAGATGCACCGACCGTCCCGCGCAATTAAATGACTCGCGGATGACCGTCGACGCCAAATATGTTCGGTGCCGTGACGGTGCAACGCGGTGGATTCAGGAAGACAACCTCGGACCGGCCGCAATGAAGATCCTTGTGACCGGCAGTTCCGGCCACCTGGGCGAAGCACTGGTACGTCGCTTGCGGCAGACGAACCACGAAGTAATCGGTCTCGATTTGACGCCATCCATCTTCACCCGCCACCAGGCATCGGTCGCCGACCCCGCCGCCGTGGCCGAAGCGATCCGTGGCGTGGACGCCGTTGTGCACACCGCGACGCTGCACAAGCCGCACGTCGCGACGCATACCCGGCAGGAATTCGTCGATACGAACATCACCGGCACCCTGAACCTGCTCGAAAACTCGGTCGCGGCCGGAGTGACGAGATTCGTCTACACGAGCACCACGAGCGCATTCGGGGACGCACTGATCCCGCGTCCGCACGAACCCGCCGCATGGATCACCGAGGACGTCGCGGACAGACCCAAGAACATCTACGGCGTCACCAAGGCGGCCGCCGAAGACTTGTGCGAACTCTTTGCGCGCCGACGCGGACTTCCCTGCGTGGTGTTGCGGACCTCGCGGTTCTTTCCGGAAGCCGATGACAGCAAGGACATTCGTGACAGCTACGCCGACGCCAACGCAAAGGTCAACGAGTTCCTCTACCGCCGTGTCGATCTCGAAGATGTCGTCGAAGCCCACTTGCGTGCCATCGAGCGCGCCCCGGATATCGGGTTCGGGCGTTACATCATCAGCGCGACCTCGCCCTTCACCGTGGCCGATCTGCCGCAGCTGCGGCTGGACGC
The DNA here is from genome assembly GCF_055384815.1 of Mycobacterium toneyamaense. Taxonomy (NCBI): domain Bacteria; kingdom Bacillati; phylum Actinomycetota; class Actinomycetes; order Mycobacteriales; family Mycobacteriaceae; genus Mycobacterium; species Mycobacterium toneyamaense. The sequence goes on along the minus strand of NZ_AP040333.1, from coordinate 1,234,888 downwards.
GCCAGCGATGGTGGCGCATTACGTGCCGCGGTACGTGGACGAATACCGGCGCCGCGGCTGGACCATGTTCCCGACGATCGATCGGGTCTATGTCAACGACCGCGCCAGGAGCGAGCTGGGTTGGCAGCCGCGTCACACCTTCGCCGAGCTGATCGAACGACTCGAGCAGGATCGCGAGTTCCGCAGTCCCCTCGCGCGGTCGGTCGGCTCGAAGGGATACCACTCGGAGGTCTTCGCCGACGGCCCATACCCAGTCGAATAGCGGCACTCCGGGATACTGGAGCTGTGATCGAACGCGTCGGCTCCCGTGAGGTCTACCGCAACGCCTGGATGTCGGTGCGCGAAGACGACATCCGCCGCCCCGACGGCACCACCGGCATCTACGGGGTGGTGGACAAACCCACCTATGCGCTGGTGATTGCCCGCGACGGCGACCGCTACCGGATGGTGGAGCAGTTCCGCTACCCAATCGGGTTGCGGCGCTGGGAGTTTGTGCAGGGCACCGCGCCGGGCACGTTGGGCGGCAACGAGCCCGCGCCCGCCGATCTGGCTGCCCAGGAACTCCGTGAGGAGACCGGGCTGCGCGCCGAGACGTGGGAAGTGCTGGGCCAGTTGGATGTCGCACCCGGGATGTGCAGCCAACGCGGCTGGGCCTACCTCGCGACCGGCATCACCGAGGGTGAACACGAGCGTGAGCACGAAGAGCAGGACATGCACAGCGAGTGGTTCACCGCTGAGGAGATCGAGAACATGATCCGGCGCGGCGACATCACCGATGCGCAATCGTTGGCGGCGTGGACACTGCTGCGGTTGCACACGACGCGGTAAGGCGATCCTGCCAACTCGGGTAAACATCGCGCCACCTGGGATGACGCCGATTCGGGCGCCTGTTGATCTGGGCATGGCACCCAGCAGGAGGCAACAGCATGAAAACGATGACCAGTAGTACACGGCAAGCGTTGGGCCGCTACGTTCTCGCAGGCGCACTCGGAGTCGGAGTCCTGGTGTCCCCGATCGTGTGGTCATTCGCCGAGGACACGCAGAAGGCCTTACCGGAAACCGTTGTGGCAGCACACAACAACCACGGTATCGATCAACTGCAGTGGCTCCAGGACATCCAGCCGCACGCCCAGGCGCCGCGCGTCGACACCACGGTGCACCAGAGCCAGTGATGGGCGCCTCGACCGACGATGTTGCGCGATAAGAGTTTTCACACTTGATCTCAACTTAGGTTGAGGTTCTAGCGTCGAACGCATGACCCAACCAGAAGTGATAGTCGACCGTGTCGTCCTGCAGGACGGCTTCGTCCCAGTGATAGACATCAGCAGCGCACGCACCGGCGACCCGGCGCACCGCCAGGCGGTGGCCGACGCGATCGGCCGCTGCTGCGAGACGAGCGGCTTCCTGCTCCTCGTGGGCCATGGCGTGCCCTACAAGGCCATCAGCGACGTCAACCGTGCCCTCCGTGAGTTCTTCGCCCTGCCACAGGGAGAGAAGGACCGGGTCCGGGCACTGCCCGGCGACCCACTGGCCCGTGGATTCAGCAGTGCGGGCAAGCTTTCGGCCACCAACGACGGCGCGGACGTCGAGGCCGAGCACCAGGCGCCGGACCGCGTCGAGAAGTTCGTCCACTTTCCGCTCGGCAACCCCGAGGGCCTGGGCGGCGACGGTTGGACCGATGAGCGGGTGGCCGTCGCCGAGCGGTGGCCCGAACTCCCGGGCTTCCGCGGCGCCTACGAGCGCTACTACGCCGAAATGGAACTACTGGCGACCGAGCTGTCCCGGCTCTTCGCACTCGCCCTTGGCCTGCGCGAGGATTGGTTCGACGCGTCGATCGACCGGCACAACTCCAACCTGATGGCCAACTACTACCCGGCCGACAATCGGCCGGCGGGCGAAATCCGGCTGAGCCAGCACAGTGACTGGGGCAATCTCACGATCCTGTTGCAGGACGAATCTCAGCGCGGGCTGCAGGTTCTCAATAACCACGGCGAATGGCTCGATGTGCCTGTGGTTCCCGGCGCGTTCGTCATCAACATCGGCGACCTGCTCGCGCGGTGGACCAACGACCGCTGGGTCAGCACCGTGCACCGCGTGGTGAGCAACGGTGCCGGCGGAGAGCGGTTCAGCCTGCCGTTCTTCCACCAACCCAACTTCGATGCCGTCATCGAGTGCATCCCCACCTGCGCGACAGCCGACAACCCGCCGCGCTATGAACCGGTGGTGTCGGGGCCGTATCTGCTCGACAAGTTCAAACTGGCCTACGCGCTCTGAGGACTCGACGTCACCGGAAGAGATTCTCCGACAACGGCGTCGGAGAGCCGAATCGGTGCGCCGTCACCGCGATCGCCTGCTCGTGCAGGAACGTCAGCAGCTCGACGCGCCCCGCTTCGACAACCGGCCCCGCGTAGAGCGCGATCCCGACATTGCCGGCGCTGTCGCGAGCGAACTGTTCGCGGCTGCCGCCGAGCAGGCGAACGCGGCCGGGCGCGTTGTCCCGCAGGGCGTTCCGCCACGACGGGGCATCTTCCGCCCGGCAGACGACGCCCGCGGTGGCCAGCGTGTCGGCAACCGACGGGTCGAGCGGAACCGGGGTGGAGAGGGTCACGCGGGAACCCGCGAGGATTCCCGCCCCGACGACCCGCAGCACGGCCGCCGGATCAGCATTCTCGGCGCGTACCGTCACCGGCACCGGCAGGTAGCGGAAGACGTTCTTCTCCGCCATCAGGGCGGACACATCGCGCGCGATGCCGAACTCCGTCGCCCAGGCATGTGCGTCGGATCCGAAGGACCGCTCGAGGAAGTCCAGTGCCCCCGGGTCCGGCGCGAAAGTCTTTGCGGCGTCGAGGATCGTGCGCACCGACGGTGAGATGGCGGCCGTCCGGGTCGCCGGCGCGGAACGCCAATCACTCAGCCCGATCAGGTAATTCGGACCACCGGCCTTCGCGCCCGCACCGACCGCCGACTTCTTCCACCCGCCGAAGGGCTGCCGCCGCACGATCGCCCCGACGGTCGAACGGTTCACATAGGCATTGCCGGCCTCGACGCGGTCGAGCCAACGTTCGATCTCATCGCGGTCCAGGCTGTGCAGGCCCGCCGTCAGGCCGTAGTCGACCTCATTCTGAATGGCCATCGCCTCGTCGAGGTCATCGGCGGCGATGAGGCCCAGGACCGGACCGAAGTATTCGGTGAGGTGGAACTCCGAGCCGCGCCGCACGCCGGTCTTCACTCCCGGTGACCAGAGCCGTCCGCTGTCGTCGAGTCGGCGCGGCTCCACCAGCCACTGCTCACCCGGTGCGAGCTGCGTGAGGGCCCGCAGCAGCTTGCCGTGGGCGGGTTCGATGATGGGTCCCACCTGCGCGGTCGGGTCTGACGGGTAGCCGACCTTCAGCGACGTGACGGCGTCGACGAGCTGGTCGCGGAACCGCGCGGAGCGGGCAACCGAGCCCACCAGAATGCCGAGCGACGCCGCCGAACACTTCTGTCCGGCATGCCCGAAGGCCGAGTACACCAGGTCTTTGACCGCGAGATCGAGATCGGCATGCGGGGTGACGATGATGGAGTTCTTGCCGCTGGTCTCGGCCAGCAGCGGCAGGTCGGGCCGGAAGCTGCGGAACAGTTCCGCGGTCTCGAACCCGCCCGTGAGGATCAGGCGGGCGACCCGCGGGTCGGATACCAATTGCGTCCCGAGCTCGCCCTCGTCGAGGTGCACCAACTGCAGCACGTCGCGCGGCACGCCGGCGTCCCAGAGCGCTTGCACCATAACGGATCCGCACCGCCTGGCCTGGGTGGCGGGCTTGATGATGACGGGGCTGCCCGCGGCCAGCGCGGCCAGGACCGATCCGGCGGGGATCGCCACCGGGAAGTTCCAGGGCGGTGTGACGACGGTCAATCCCGCCGGTGCCGCGACGGCACCGTCGACAATGTCGAGGTTTTCCGCTTGCGCCGCATAGTAATTCGCGAAGTCGATGGCCTCGGAGACCTCGGGATCACCCTGATCGAGCGTCTTGCCGCACTCGGACGCCATGACCTCCAGCAGTACCGCCCGCCCCGCCTGCAACGTCGCGGCCGCACGCCGAAGGACCGCTGCCCGTTCGGCACCGGTCCGCTTCGCCCACACCGCACCCGCGGTGACGGCCTCGGCGATGATTCCGTCGAGCGCGGCCGTGCTCGTCACGGTGTGCTCGGCCACCAGCTCCACACCGGTCGACGACGCGGCGATCCGCTCGGTGATCGCCCGCCCCCACAACCGATTTCCGGGCAGCGCCGGATCGGTGTCGGCGACATTCGCGAACCGGCCGGCCGGGCACATTGCCGCGCGCGGATCGTCGGTACGGCGATCCTGACGACGGTTGGGCACCGGAATGACAGTCTCCCCCACGAGATCCGCGAGCGACGCGATGAACCGGTCCTTCTCGCGCTGGAACAGCGACTGGTCGTCGTGCAGCTCGAACACCGCCGACATGAAGTTGTCCTGGCTGGCACCTTCCTCCAACCGCCGCACGAGGTAGGCGATCGCGACGTCAAAGTCCTTGGGGTGCACCACCGGTACGTACAGCAATAGACCGCCGACGGTGCGCCGGACGGCTTCGGCCTGGGCCTCCGCCATCCCCAGCAGCATCTCGAACTCCACCCGGTCCCGGACGCCGCGACGCCCCGCGAGCGTCCACGCGTACGCGATGTCGAAGAGGTTGTGCCCGGCGACACCGATCCGCACGTTCGCCGTGTGTTCGGGCCGCAGCGCGTAATCCAGCACCCGTTTGTAATTGGTGTCCGTGTCCCGTTTGGTCGGCAGGGTCGCCACGGGCCAGCCGTGCAGCGAGGCCTCCACGTGTTCCATGGGCAGGTTGGCGCCCTTGACCAACCGGACCTTGATGCCCGCGCCGCCCCGCTCGCGGCGCGCGCGAGCCCAGTCCTGCAGGCGCATCATCGCGCTCAGCGCATCGGGCAGGTAGGCCTGCAGCACGATCCCGGCTTCGAGGTCCAGCAGATCGGCCCGGTCGAGCAGCTTGGTGAACACCGCGATCGTCAACTCCAGGTCGCGGTACTCCTCCATGTCGAGGTTGATGAACTTCTTCGTCGGCGCGGTCGCCGCCTGCGTGAACAACGGCAGCAGGTTCTGCGCGATGTGGTCGACGGCTTCATCGAACGCCCACGGCGAGTGCGGTGGCACGGTGGCCGAGACCTTGATCGACACGTAGTCGACGTCGGGGCGGGCGAGCAGCCGTTCGGTGCCCTGCAGCCGTCGGGCCGCCTCGGCCTGGCCGAGCACGGCCTCACCGAGCAGGTTGATGTTGAGTCCGACACCACGGCTGCGGATCCGTGCGATGGATCGTCCGAGACGGGCATCGGTTGCGTCGACGAGAAGGTGACCGACCATCTGGCGCAACGCCTTCCGGGCGACTGGGATGACCAGGCCGGGCGCGATCACCGACACCAGGGCGCCGAGCTTGATCAACAGCCGTTCGTGCAGCGGCAGGAAGGCAGGCGCGTTGCGCGCGAGGGCCCGGAGGTTGGCCGCCGCGACGCGATGGTCTTCGGGCCGGATCACCCGGTCGACGAAGCCGACGGTGAAATCCAGGCCGTGCGGATCGCGCAGGACGTCGGCCAACCGTCTGCCGGCCGGGGCGACAGGCAGGCGGGCGGCGTCGTCGAGCCAGGACCGGACCTGACTCACGACATCGGTCAGCAGATCTTCGTCACTGCCTAGCTGGGTCATCTGCCCATCATGAGCTCGTCAGACACTTAAAATAAAGCGATGATTTCTGACAGAAAAGATTAAGCAGAAATGAAACATCAGCGCGCTGATCTGCTCGACACCCGACGGCTGCGTCTGCTGCACGAGCTGAGCCTGCGTGGCACGTTGTCCGAGGTCGCCGAGGCACTGCACCAAAGCCCGTCGTCGATATCGCAGGCGCTGAGCCAGCTCGAACGCGAAGTCGGCGTGCCGCTGCTCGAAAAGGTCGGGCGCCGGCTGCGGCTCACGCCCGCCGCCGAGGTGCTCGTCGAACACACCGCGGTCATCTTGGCGCGGCTCGAGCAGGCCGCCTCCGATGTCGCGGTGCAGAGCGACGAGGCGTCCGGCACCGTTCGGCTGGCCGTCTTCCAATCGGCGGCCTCGGCCTTCATGCCGCAGATGTTGACGGAGCTGGCGACCCGCCATCCGCGGCTGCGCGTGACCATGTCGCAGCGCGAACCGGAGCAGGCGCTCTACGAGACCTGGCTGCGCGAGTTCGATCTCGTGATCGCCGAGGAGTATCCGGGGCACGCCGCGCGCGCGTATCCCGATCTGCACCGGGCACCGCTGACCACCGACCTGCTGCGGCTGGCCGTCCCACCGAGCGGAGACCCCTGGGACCGCATCTCGTCGGTCGAGGATGCCGCCGACCTGCCGTGGACGATGGAGCCCGAAGGCACCGCTTCCCGGCACTGGGCCGAACAGCTCTGCCGGAAAGCAGGTTTCGAGCCCGACGTCCGCTTCGAGACCGACGATCTCGAAGCCCAGATCGCCCTGATCGAGAACGGCAACGCCGTCGCCATCCTGCCCGACCTGATGCGCGTCCGGCGCCGTCCCGATGTCCGCGTCATCGACGTCGATCCGCGTCGGCGCGTGGTGTTCACGGCGACGCGGACCGCCATCAGCAAGACGCCGGCCATCGTGGCGTGCCGGGCCGCACTGGCTTCGGCCGTGCCCGCGCAGCTCGATGTCGACTGAACGCCCTAAATCGGGGTTTCCTTGGTGTCGTTGACGAACCTGTTCAGCAGCACGTCGAGCTGACGCAGATCGTCGGCGCTCCAGTCCGCGAGCGCACGCGCCAGGTGTTCGCGGCGCACTTCCTGCAGTGCGTCGGCCGCCCGCTGCCCCGCCGCGGTGACCTGCACGATGGACACGCGACCGTCATTGCCGTCGGCGTGCCGGGTCACGTGCCCGGCGTCGACCAGGGCCTGCACCCGCCGCGTGGTCATGCCGACGTCCATGTGCGCGGTGGTCGCCAACTGCCCGACGGGCTGCGGCCCGTCATCGATCAGCACCCGCAGCAGCGCGTACGACGGCTGCGACAGTTCGGTGTCGGCACTGGCGGCCTGCCGCTTGAAGGCCGCACGGCTCAAGCTCAACCGCACCACCTGGGCGAGGGCGGCGCTGATCGAATCCACCGACTCCATCTTGCGTTTCGACGCCCTAATCGAGACCATGGCGCGCTCCGTTCTGCAGGTCCCGGACGCAGGCCCGCACGGGTTGATCCTCGTTCTCGTCCGCACGGACCGGCGGTAGTACCACCCCGTCCGCGATGCCGTCGTACTTGGCACGCAGCAGATCCGGTAGCTGATCGTATCGCCCGGCGGTCACGAGCTGATCGAGTACGGCGTCGTCGAGGACGGCGGGCAGGTCTTCCCACCGTTGCTGTTTGATGAGGGCGCGAAGGTCGTCGGCCAAGGCGTGCCAGCCTTTTCGTTTCAGTGTCGCCGCGTAGGCGGGGGTCGAGAGCAGGAAGGCCAGCATCCGGCGTTGGCGCTCGCGGTCCTGCGCGACCAGCAGGTCGGTGCTGCCGGTGGCGACCGCGGTCGATGCCACGAGCGCCGGCAGTTCCGCGCGACCCGCCGCCGCGGCCCCACGCTGAAGTGCCGGGCGGACAACGTCTCTGAGGTAGTCCGGGTCGGAATTGGTGGAATGGGTGACGACGCCGTCCGCCACCCCGCCGGCCAGTTCACACATGCGTCCGTTGACTGCGCCCAGCCAGATGCGTGGTGGCGCGAGGTCATTCGGCCCCGGGTTGAAGTACGGCTGGAGCCGGGTGATGCGGTAGGCGTCGCCCTCGTGCCGGACGGGCTCGCCAGTGCGGAACGCTTCGAAGATCGCCTTGAGGGCACCGACGTATTCGGCCATCCGGGCCCGCGGTTCGCTCCAGGGCATGCCGAAGCGGTCTTCGATGTTCTGGCGGATCTGGGTGCCCAGGCCCAATTCGAAGCGCCCACCCGAGAAGGTCTGCAGGTCCCAGGCCGCGTAGGCGGTGAGCATGGGGCTGCGGACGAAAGCCAGGGTGACGGCCGTGCGGATGGTCAGCCGCTCGGTGTGTTCGGCGGCCAGTAGTGCCACGGCTAGCGAGTCATGCGTCGTCTCGGCGATGTGCAGGCCGTCGAAGCCAAGTCGCTCGATCCGGCGTGCGTAGGCCGGCACCTGGGTCAGCGGCAGCTCAGGCGACATGGCGGCGAATACCTGCATACGCCAGGACGCTAGCCAGCTTGGTTGACATTGTCAATTGATTGACAATGTCAACTAAAGCTACTTACGTTGTGGCCGCTCCCATTCCGACTCCACGCTCGAGGAACACCTGTGTCGCGTTTCTACTTCGACTGGTCCAACTACTTCACGATGCTGCGTCTGCTGCGCCGTGACGCCCGTTCACAGCGCCGGTGGGCGCCCTTCGTGCGATTCGCCGCCGGGGTACCACTGATGGCCGGCCTGCATGCGCTGTGCTTCGCACTCGACCCGCTCCTGTTTCCGTCATTGCGCCGCACCGAGGTTCGCGCCCCCACGTTCTGTATCGGGCACGCGCGCAGCGGCACGACGTACCTGCACCGCTTGATGGCACAGGACCAGCAGTTCAGCTACGCCCTGATGTATGAGCTGTTCTTCCCGTCGCTACTGGAAAAGAAGCTGCTGCGCTTGTTGTTTCGTGTCGACGCGGCGACCGGCGGGAGGTTGCGTCGCCGGCTCGACGAGATCGAGGAGCGGGCTTTCGCGCCGACCGAGGACATCCACAAGACCGGTTTCTTCGTGCCCGAAGAGGACGACGCGTTCCTGACGTGGTCGCTGAGTTCCGGATTCTGGATCGTGGCGTTCCCCTACATGGGCGAGTTGGACTTCTATCACGTCGACCGCTGGCCCGCGGCGAAGCGGCGCCGCATGATGGCGTTCTACAAGGAATGCGTGCGGCGCCAGATCGCCCTGAACGGCGGCGGCACCCACCTGAGCAAGAACCCGACCTTCTGCGGCCGCGTGGAGACCCTGATCGAGACCTTCCCCGACGCGAGAATCATTGTGCCGATGCGCAATCCGTACGAGACCATTCCGAGCCTGCTGAAACTGATGCAGACCGAATGGTCGCTTCGCGGGCGCGATGACCAGCTCGTCGCCGGCTCGCTGCGCGTACTCGCCGACCAATCGGTCGACACCTACCTGCATCCGCTCGAAGTGCTGGCGCGCCATCCCGAGGTGCGGGCGAGCGTCGTCGACTACCGCGAACTCGTCGGCGCGCCGTCCGCGACCATGCGCCGCGTCTATGCCGACCTCGACCTCGACGTCGGCGCAGAAGCAGAGCAGGCCTTCATTGCCGCCGAACGCCGACCCGGTCACGAGACGACGCACCGGTACAGCCTGGCCGAGTTCGGGCTCGATCCGAATGACATCCACCGGCGACTGGCCGGCCTGTTTGACGAATACCAGTGGGCCACCCTGGTAGAGGACAAAGGAGAAAGCAACGCTCATGTCAGCTGAACTCGAAACGATGCGCGCGGCGTGGACCGACATGATGGCCGCGCTGAACCGCGCGCGCGATGCCGTCGACTCCCCCGACCTGCACGCACCACCCGTGACAGCCCTCGGGGTCGCCGAAGGCTACCGGTACCTCATGGGTTTCGCGTTCAGCGCCATCGAACGCGCCTTCCACGAAGACCCCGCGTTCCCCTATTTCCGCCGCGCCATCCAGCCCGTCGACAAAGCCACCATCGACAACGCCGACGCGCTGTACCTGTCGGCGGCGATCGACGGCGCCCACAATTACCTGATCCGCGGATCATTGGGACCAGATGCACCGCACTACCTCATCTTTGAGGCGCACACGGTGTACGCCGGCGACACCGGCTCGCTGGCCGAGCTCGGGCCGGGCGGACGGGTCGTCACCGGGATGCTCGACTCCGCAAAGCTTCGCATCGACGACGACGGCCGGTTCGAGATCCTGCTGGCCCCGGAGCGGCCGGCCGGCCACACCGGCAATTTCATCGCCACGGCGTCCGCCGACGGGGCTCGTGCCGGATATGTCATCGCGCGCATGCTCTTTCACGACTGGGAGCACGAAAGCTGCCCCGATCTGCACATCGCGCAGATCGGCGCCGAGGGCACGCATCCGCCAGCGCTGACACCGTCGTCCACGGCAGCCCGGCTACGGCGCATCGGTGACCTCGTCGAGAATCAGATGAAGTTCTGGAATGAGTTCTACGACGTCGTCCTCGAAGCCCACGGCGACAAGAACGGTGACGGCATCACCTTCATGCCCCGCAACGCGCTCAACGCACCCATGCCCGCCAACCTCGCGACCGGCGGCGGCCAGTGCACCAACGTCTATTCGGGCGGCACCTATGACCTCGGGCCTGACGACGCGCTACTGGTCGAGCTCAATGTGCCTGTGCCACCGGCATATCTGGGCTTCCACCTGTCGAATCTGTGGGGCGAATCGCTCGACTACGCCAATCATGTCAGCAGCCTCAACGGATTTCAGACCGAGCCTGACCTGGACGGCCGGCTGCGCTACGTCATCACCGGCGTCGACCCGCAGGTGCCGAATTGGCTTGACACCGCCGGACATTCGCAAGGGTTCCTCACCGTCCGGTGGACGTACAGCGGGCCACCGGCGGAGTTACCGACCGCAACCGTGACGGTGGTCGGCCGCAATGAGGTACGTAAGCACCTGCCCGAGTCCACCCGCACCGTCAGCGCCGACGAGCGTCGTGAACAGATCCGGATCCGGCAGGAGCACGTCCAGCGGCGCTATCGCCAGTACTGAGCACCTCGCGATACGTAGAACTGTCCCTTTCTCTTGGAAGGGACAGTTTTTCGTCTCGCGGAATTCAGGCGAGCCGCGCGACCGCGGCGGCGATGCGCTCGTCGGTCGCGGTCAGCGCGATGCGTACGAACTCCTCGCCGGCCGGCCCGTAGAACTCACCGGGGGCGACGAGGATGCCGCGCTCGGCCAGCCACGCGACCGTCGCACGGCCGGACTCGCCGCGGGTGGCCCACAGGTAGAGGCCGGCCTCGGAGTGCTCGACGGTGAAGCCCGCGCCGCGGACCGCCGTCAGCAGCGCGTCGCGCCGCTTGGCGTACCGGTCGCGCTGGATGCGTTCGTGTTCGTCGTCGTCGAGGGCGGCGACCATGGCGGCCTGCACCGGCGTCGGGACGATCATCCCGGCGTGCTTGCGCACCTCCAGCAGTTCGGCGACCAAGGCCGGGTCACCCGCGACGAAACCGGCGCGGTAGCCCGCCAGCGACGATGTCTTGGACAGCGAGTGCACGGCCAGCAGTCCGGTGTGGTCACCGTCGCAGACGTCGGGGTGAAGCACCGACAACGGCTGCGCGTCCCACGCCAGACCGAGGTAGCACTCGTCGGACGCGATGACGACACCGCGCTCGCGCGCCCAGCCCACGACCTTGCGCAGGTGGTCGATACCCAGCACCTTGCCGGTCGGGTTACTGGGCGAGTTGAGGTAGACCAGTCCGGGCACCTGGGGCCCGACCTGGGTCAGCGAATCGGCCCGCAGTACCTGTGCGCCGGCCAGCCGCGCGCCGACGTCGTACGTCGGGTAGGCCAGCTCGGGCACCACGACGGTGTCGGCGGCTCCCAAACCGAGCAGCGTCGGCAGCCAGGCGATGACCTCTTTGGTGCCGATGACGGGCAGTACCGCCTGCTCCGGCAGGCCGGTGATGCCGTAACGGCGCTGCAGGGCAGCCACCGCCGACGCGCGCACGGCCGGCGTACCGGCCGTCGTCGGGTAACCCGGTGAGGCACTGGCAGCGGCCAGCGCGTCCCGGATGACATCGGCGACCGGATCCACCGGCGTGCCGACGGACAGATCGACGATGCCGTCCGGGTGGGCACGAGCGGTCGCGGTCGCCTCCGCCAGGGTGTCCCAGGGGAACACCGGCAATGCGGCCGAGACCTTGGCTCTAGCGGACAGGGTCACTCGCCCTGCGGCGCGAGATCCTTGACCGCCTGCGGGTCGTTGTCGGTCTGGCCGACCTTCGACGCACCACCCGGCGAGCCGAGCTCGGCGAAGAAGTCGGCATTGTTCTGGGTGTACCCGCTCCACTGATCGGGGACGTCGTCCTCGTAGTAGATGGCCTCGACGGGGCAGACGGGCTCGCACGCGCCGCAGTCCACGCACTCATCGGGGTGGATGTACAGCATGCGTGCACCCTCGTAGATGCAATCGACCGGGCATTCTTCGATACATGCCTTGTCTTTGACGTCGACGCAGGGTTCGGCAATGACGTACGTCACCGGTAGTTCTCCTGTTCCAGTGGGCTGCTGGCTCGTCAGGATTACAACGAGCAGACGTCAGTATGGTGCGCCCGTACCGAAGCGTCTGGCTCAGTGTTACCTAACTTTACGCGCCGCCCGGGAAGGGTGGCGCGTGGTTACTGATACTAGACGTTGCACATACCGTCCGACTAGTTCCCACCACAGCTTTTTACGCGTGTCATTTTTGGCTTTGCAATTTGTTGCATAGGACCGTCGGTAGCACCTACGCTCATGCCGTGGCCCTCCCCCACGCCATCCTCGTGGCGTTGTGCGAACAAGCCGGTTCCGGTTACGAACTGGCCAGCCGGTTCGACCGATCGATCGGCTACTTCTGGGCCGCCACTCACCAGCAGATCTACAAGACGCTGCGCACCATGGACACCGAAGGCTGGGTCAGTGTCGAGGTCGTCGCGCAGCACGGCCGTCCGGACAAGAAGGTCTATTCGGTGACCGACGCCGGCCGGGCCGAACTCGAACGCTGGATCGCCGAACCGCTCACCGGCCGTGGTAGTTCCGTGACCGACGCTCGCACCCGCGAACTCGCGGTTAAGCTGCGCGGCGCGACGTACGGCTCCGCGAACAGCACCGCCGCCCTGCGCGAGCAGATTCGCGCGCTGCGCGCCGAACGCGCCGCGCTGCTCGACACCTATCGCGGCTACGAAAAACGTCAGTTCCCCGATCCCTCCGCACTGACCGCCAGCGCGCTGCACCAATACCTGGTGCTGCGCGGCGGTATCCGCGCCGAGCAGGGATCGGTGGACTGGTTGGACGAAATCCTGTTCGCCCTAGAAGGAACACCATGACCAACCCCTATCCGAACCTGTTGTCGCCGTTGGACCTTGGCTTCACCACGCTGCGCAATCGAGTGATCATGGGCTCGATGCACACCGGCCTCGAAGACCGCGCCCGCGACACCGGAAAGCTGGCCGAGTACTTCGCCGAGCGGGCCCGCGGCCGTGTCGGCCTGATCATCACCGGCGGCTACGCCCCCAACCGCACCGGCTGGCTGCTGCCGTTCGCCGCCGAGATGCTGTCGTCGAGCGACGCCCGCCGGCACCGCCGGATCACAGGCGCGGTGCACGCCGAAGGCGGCAAGATTCTGCTGCAGGTACTGCACGCGGGACGCTATGCGTACCACCCGCTTTCGGTCAGCGCGTCGTCGATCAAGGCCCCCATCAACCCATTCCGGCCGCGGGCCCTGCGCGATGTCGAGGGCACCATCAATGACTTCGTGCGGTGCGCGCTGCTGGCCCGCGAAGCCGGGTACGACGGCGTCGAGATCATGGGCAGCGAAGGCTATCTGCTGAACCAGTTCCTGGCGCCGCGCACCAACAAGCGCACCGACGCCTGGGGCGGCACACCCGAGAAGCGCCGCCGCTTCCCGGTCGAGATCGTCCGCCGCACGCGCGAGGCCGTCGGCCACGACTTCATCATCTGCTACCGGCTGTCGATGGCCGACTACGTCGAGGACGGCCAGACGTGGGAGGAAATCCTCACGCTGGCAACGGAAATCGAAGCCGCTGGGGCGACGATCATCAACACCGGCATCGGTTGGCACGAAGCGCGCGTACCCACCATCGTCACGTCGGTCCCCAACAGCGCGTTCGCGGACATCAGCAACGCGGTGGCGCAACACGTCACCATCCCGGTGGTCGCGTCCAACCGGATCAACATGCCCCAGTCCGCCGAACAGATCCTGGCCGACGGTGCGGTGCAACTGATCTCGATGGCGCGACCGCTGCTGAGCGACCCGGATTGGGTCCGCAAGGCACAGCGCGATGCCGCCGACGAGATCAACACCTGCATCGCCTGCAACCAGGCCTGCCTGGACCACGCGTTCGTGCACAAGACCGTGTCATGCCTGCTGAATCCGCGGGCCGGGCACGAAACCACGTTGGTACTGGGCAAGACTCGGGTGACGAAGCGCGTCGCAGTCGTCGGCGCCGGCCCCGCCGGCCTGGCCGCCGCCGTCACCGCCGCCGAGCGCGGCCACGATGTGACACTGTTCGAGGCCGGCGACCACATCGGCGGCCAATTCGATTTGGCCCGAAGGATTCCCGGCAAAGAGGAGTTCAACGAGACCCTCCGCTACTACACCACGATGCTGGCCAAGCACCGCGTGGATGTCCGGCTGAACACCCGGGCGTCGGCCGACGAACTGTCCGGCTACGACGACGTCGTGCTCGCCACCGGCGTCGCGCCGCGCATGCCTGCGATCCCGGGCATCGATCATCCGATGGTGCTGTCGTACGCGGAGGCCCTCACGGGCGCAGCGGTCGGCAAGCGCGTGGCGGTGATCGGCGCCGGCGGAATCGGTTTCGACGTCAGCGAGTTCCTCACCGTCGACGAATCGCCCACCTTGAACCTCAAGGAATGGCGCGCCGAGTGGGGCATCGCCGACGGCGGCGACTCCCGCGGCGGGTTGGCCACGCCGATCCCGCTGCCACCGGCCCGCGAGGTGTACCTGCTGCAGCGCACCAAGGGCGCCCAGGGACGCGGGCTCGGCAAAACTACGGGCTGGGTGCACCGGGCATCGGTCAAAGCCAAAGGCGTCCAGCAGCTTTCCGGCGTGAACTACGAGAAGATCGATGACGCCGGCCTGCACATCAGCTTCGGCCCCGACCGGTCCGATGCCCGCATCCTCGAGGTCGACAACGTGGTGATCTGCGCCGGCCAGGAGTCGGTGCGTGACCTCGAGGAAGGCCTGCGGCGCAACGGGATCACCCCACACGTCATCGGCGGTGCAGCGGTGGCCGCCGAGCTCGACGCCAAGCGCGCCATCCGCCAGGGCACCGAGTTGGCGGCCAAGCTCTAGTCGGCCGCTGTCCCGGCCACGGCCCTACGTCGAGCGTGGGCGTTGCCGCGCTCCGTGCGGCGTGTCGTCACCACCAAGCGCCACGCTCGGCGTAGGACGGCCGCCTTGTCGGGTTCGGGCTACAGACTGAAGCCGCCCCAGACGGCTCGGGCCCCGGTGTGCCCGATCCGCACGATCTGGTAGATCGTGGCCACGCCGACGACCACAGCCAGCACCGCCACTATGACGCGGGCCAGCGTCTCCTTGTCCCCCAGTCGTGCACCCCAGCGGTGCAGGAAAGCCACGGCCAGCGACACCACGAGCAGACCGATGACGAAAAAGACTGCGGTATCGCCGAGTTCGGCGTGCTCACGCAGCACCGGGTTGTCGGGGAGCTGCTTGATCAGCGCCTCGCCGGCCTCGATGGCGAACGGTGTCAGAATGACCGTCGCCACGGACAGCGCCAGCGTCAGCCACACGAGCCGCTCCCGGGCGGCCGTCCATACGGCGCACATGATCGTCAGGACCGCCGTCAGCGGCGTCAGGACGATGATCGCGTGCACCAGCAATGGGTGGGCGGGCAGGTCACCGATCGTGTTCACGCATCACAGCGTGACACTCGCCGCCGACGAGCGTGCGCAAAATGCACGCGACACACCGCGAAAGCCCGTACAAACTCCCCCGCAAGCGGGTGGTGCCCCCAGGCCGGCTCGCGGGAGGTGGTGGTGCGCCCCGGCTCGCGGGAGATGGGGCTAGGCGGCCAGGGGCGAGTAGTCGGTGCTGCGTTGGCGGGCGGGGCGGCCGATGCCTTCGGCGATGGCGACCAGCTCGGCGACGGTCTTGGCCGAGCCGTTCTCCGAACCGGCCATGCGCGAGATGGTCTCCTCCATCAACGTGCCACCGAGATCGTTGGCACCGCCCTGCAGCATCACCTGCGTGCGCTCGACGCCGAGCTTGACCCACGAGGTCTGGATGCTCGGAATCCGGCCGTGCAGCATGATCCGCGCCAGCGCGTGCACCGCGCGGTTGTCGCGGTGCGTCGGCCCCGGGCGTGCCCCACCGGCCAGATACAGCGGCGAGGACTGATGCACGAACGGCAACGGCACGAACTCGGTGAAACCACCTGTGCGGTCCTGGATTCCGCGCAGCACGTTCAGGTGCCCCACCCAATGCTTCGGGGTGTCCACGTGCCCGTACATCATCGTCGACGACGACCGCAGACCCACCTCGTGCGCCGTGGTCACCACATTGATCCACTCGGCGGTCGGCAACTTGCCCTTGGTCAGCACCCAGCGGACCTCGTCATCGAGAATCTCGGCCGCGGTGCCCGGGATCGTGTCCAGGCCGGCCTCCCGCAGCGAGGTCAGCCACTCGCGCACCGACAACCCACTGCGCGTCACGCCGTTGGCGATCTCCATCGGCGAGAAGGCATGCACGTGCATCGACGGCACCCGATTCTTCACCGCCCGCACCAGATCGGCATACCCCGTCACCGGCAACTCCGGATCGATACCGCCCTGCATGCAGACCTCGGTCGCCCCGGCGACATGCGCCTCCCACGCCCGGTCGGCGACCTCGTCGACCGACAGCGAGTAGGCATCAGCGTCACCCTTGCGCTGCGCGAACGCGCAGAACCGGCAACCGGTGTAGCAGATGTTGGTGAAGTTGATGTTCCGGTTCACCACGAACGTCACGTCATCACCGACGACATCCCGCCGTAGCGAATCAGCCAGCGCGGCAACAGCATCCAGCGCCGGACCGTCAGCGGTGGCCAGGGCCAGATACTCGTCGTCGGAGCAGCCGCCCGGGTTGCGTTCGGCCGACCGCAGCGCGGCCAGCACGTCGGTGTCGATGCGCTCGGGGGCCCGGGCCGCCAGCTCGGAAACCTTCTCCCGGATGGACTCCCAGTCCCCGAACGCACTACCCAGATCGCTGCGCGTCTCGGTCAGCCGGCCCTCGGTGTCGATCGCAGAGTGCAGATCGGTGCGGCCCAACGACTCTGACGCCTCATCGGGTTCCTGCCACGGCAGGCCGACAGGGTTGACCTCGCGTGCCCAACCGGTCTCCGGGTCGGCCAGCGCATCCACGTGGCCCCGCACCCGCGGGTCGATCCACGCCGCCCCGGCCTGCACGTACGACGGCTGCGCCGTCAACCGCTGCACCAGGTCATAACCCGCCTCGGCCGTCACCGCAGCCAGATCGTCCAGCGCCGGCCACGGCCGTTCGGGGTTGACGTGGTCGGGGGTCAGCGGGGACACCCCGCCCCAGTCGTCCACGCCGGCGCCGATCAGCGCCAGGCATTCCTCACGGGACACCAGATTCGGCGGCGCCTGAATCCGCATCTTCGGGCCCAGCACCAGGCGGGTCACCGCGATGGTGGCCAGGAAATCGTCGATCCCGGCATCGGGAGTCGCGGCCATGGCCGTGTGGTCCTTGGCCCGGAAGTTCTGCACGATGACTTCCTGCACGTGCCCGAATTCCTTGTGCGACTTGCGGATGGCATGCATGGTCTCGGCCCGCTCGGTGAGATTCTCACCGATACCGACCAGCAGGCCCGTGGTGAACGGGATCGACAACCGGCCCGCGTCATCCAGCGTGCGCAACCGCACCGCCGGATCCTTGTCGGGGCTGCCGTAATGCGCCAGGCCCTTGGTCTCGAACAGCCGCCGCGACGTCGTCTCCAGCATCATGCCCATCGACGGCGCCACCGGCTTGAGCCGCGACAGCTCCGACCAGCTCATCACACCCGGATTCAGGTGCGGCAGCAGACCGGTCTCCTCCAGCACCCGGATCGCCATCGCCCGCACATAGTCGAGGGTGGAGTCATAGCCCCGCTCGTCGAGCCACTGCTTGGCCTCGTCCCAACGGTCCTCCGGCCGGTCACCCAGGGTGAAAAGCGCCTCCTGGCAACCCAACTCGGCACCGCGACGAGCCACGTCGAGAATCTCGTCGGGCTCCATGTACATGCCCATACC
This sequence comes from Mycobacterium toneyamaense, assembly GCF_055384815.1. Lineage (NCBI taxonomy): Bacteria > Bacillati > Actinomycetota > Actinomycetes > Mycobacteriales > Mycobacteriaceae > Mycobacterium > Mycobacterium toneyamaense. The sequence goes on along the minus strand of NZ_AP040333.1, from coordinate 1,216,826 downwards.
CTGCGCGCGCAGCTTGCCCGGCACCGTCACGAACGTGCAGTAATGGCAGGTGTCGCGGCACAGATGCGTGACCGGGATGAACACCTTGCGCGAATACGACACCGGCAACCGACCGGTCGCACCCCGCCGTCCCGCGGCCTCCAGCCCGGCGTCCCGCACCCGGGCAGCGCTCGCACAAAGGTCGGCCAGGTCGTCGCCGCGGGCCGTCATCGCGATCGCGGCCTCATCCACATTCAGCGCCACACCATCACGGGCGCGGCGCAGCACGCGACGTAAGGCGGACGACGATGCGGGGGCGGCGAGCGGTGGGACCACGGGAAGAGGCAGGTCTGCGCCGTTCTGGGGGTTCAGAGCCACTTCCGTGTAACCCCGCTGAAGTCGACGTTCATCCACGCGTCTCACATTCTGAAACCACTGCGCCTGGCATACCGGCCACAGTAGCGCCAGCTCGCCGGCGCGGCGCGGGCCCCATACCCGGACACACACAGCAAACGCGCAGACTATTCGCCGAATTTGGTGACGACCGCGTAAGTTCAGAGGGTCGGGACGCGATCATTTCGAGGAGCCACGGTGTCCGTTTCAGTCCGCTCGTATGTCATGGCGGGCGCCGCCGCTGCGACCGCCACAGCTGTCGCATTGACCCCCATCCAGGTGGTTCCCGCCGACGTCGCGGTCCCCGCGCACTCGACCACAGCCCAACCGCACCTGACCGAGGCCATGGTCAAGCTGCTGGCCGCGGCAAGCAACATGACGCCGCCGGTGCCGCCCAAGCTGCCCGCCGCGGGCGTCGTCCCCAAGGTCGGGCCGAACCCGCTGGCGGCCGCACCCACGGTGACCGGGCCCGTCGTCACCCCACAGAACGCGGCCAGTGACTGGCTCACCAACGCGTACACCGGCATTCAGGCATGGGTCGACTGGGGCGTCGACTACGCCACCGACGTTCTGTATTGGCTGAACTGGTTCGTGCCATTCACCGGCACGATCGCCGCCCAGACCGACATCTTCTACTGGACGCTGATCCGGCCCGTCTCGGACGACATCTTCTACCAGGCGGTCGTCCCGATCGTGAACGATCCGCTCAACCTGGGCGTGTGGGTCAACGGCATCGGCAATGCGATCCGCTATTCGGTCAATGACGTCATCAACTTCGGCATCGCGGAGTTCAACTACTTCTTCGGTTGGATCATCCCGCCGATTCCGCCGCTGCCGCCCATCGGGTCGTTGGCCGCCACGCAGACCACCCTCGAGTCGATCGCCAAGACGGTGCAGACCACACTGACCAGCCTGGCCGCCGGTCTGGTCCCCGCCAAGGCCGCCGAGAAGGCCGCCGCCGCGGACGCCGACCCGGCGAGCAAGCTCGCGCCGACCGCCGCGCAGTCCCCGGCGGACAAGCCGGCAGACAAGCCGGCCGAGAAGCCTGCCGAGACGCCAGCGGTGACGCCGGCGAAGGCGGACGACAAGGGCAAGTCCGACGACAAGGGCACGCAGCCCGCGGGCACCGAGGCCGGCCAGCAGCCGACCGACCCGCAGGCCGAGCCCAAGACGGACCCCAAGGCGGAGCAGCCCAAGACGGACCCCAAAGCCACCGACCCGAAGACCGAACCCAAGGCCGATCCGAAGACCGAACCCAAGACCGGCACTGCGACCGGCGAGGCCGAGGGTCCGGCCAAGCAGCAGGACGAGGTCAAGGCACCGAAGCCCGTCAAGAAACCCGGCAAGAAGGCCGGGGATAAGACCGAGGCCACCAACAACAACGCCGGCACGGATCACCCGACCGGCACGACCGGAGCGACGAAGCCCGGCAAGGGCGACAAAGCCGGAAGCGGCAAGGCCAAGGGCGACAAGGGCGCCGGCCAGTCGCAGGGCGCTGCCGGCGGCCAGAAGGCCGGTTCGGGAAGTCACACAGCCAATAGCTGAGCCAGGCGCCCAGGTTCGCCTGCTCTTGTCACACGTCGATCGCCGCGCCCTGACCGCAGAATCACCGACACCGTCGTTGGCTCTGCGTCAGCGGCGTCAGGCACTCGACCTTTCCCGCCACAACCGCAGGACCAACCAGGCACCGCGATCGACCCTGCGGCCACAGCGGCATCTACTCGATAGTTGTCGCCCTCAGTGCGGAGTCGATGCGGAAATGCCGGAGACCGGACGCTAGTCCGGCGCTGCCGCGCGCCGCTGGGCATTTCGCCACAGCACCACGCCGGGCGGCGTCGCCCCGAGCAGCAAGAAGATCAACGGTGAGGCCTGCATGATTCCGGCGCCGCCGAACACGATGTCATCGCCTGGCCCACCGAGCAGCAGGAGCACGACGGTCGTCAACCAGGCCCACATCGGCAGCGCGGCCAGGCGGGGATGGGACGTCCACTGGAGGCCGGCCCAGACCAGCGCCGCATTGACGAGACCACTGAGCAGGCCACTGATCGGGAACGGCACGGGGCCGAGGTAGAGCGGCAGGAACAGTGCGCCGGCGATGGCCGACAAGGCGCCATCGAACGCCAGCACACCGAGCATCAATGCGCGCGCCCGACCGGAGTCGGCGCGCACCGGGGCAGACGTCAGGTCGGGATGCTGTCGAGCAGACCGACGAGGGAGCCGACGACCCACTGATAGTTGTCGCCGAGGCCCTGCAGGTGCTGCAAGTTGGGGTCCAGATCCGAGTCCATGGCGGCTACCCTACTCCCCCGCTTCCCGGTCTCACGCGAGGTTTATCCCGCTGAGTAGGTCAGTTTCCACACCACGGGCGTCGCGTTCGCCGGCCGTGCCGTCGACCAACACGTAGTGCTCGACGGCACTGATCGGCAGTGCAATGTTGTTGGACAGCGCAAAGACCCGGCCGCTCGGCTCCACCGTCACCTGCGTCTGGTGGGCCCGCATGGCGGCGACCTTGGCCGGCAGGCTGTCCTGCGCGTCGATGACGGCGTCGATGCGGTGGCCGAGATCGAACGGCAGCGCCGTGGCCGGGATCCGCACCCAACTCTCGGGCAGCTCGATCCCATTGATCGACTCCAGGGCCTCGGCCATCGACTCACCGTCCATCACGGTCCAGTAGAACTTCGGGACCTGCCACGGCTCACCGGGATGGCCGTCGCCCGCCGACGCGGCGACCGCAGCCGTCGTCACCCGATGCGCCTGGATGTGGTCGGGGTGCCCGTAGCCGCCGTTGGGGTCGTAGGTGACGACGACGTGCGGGCGGAAGTCCCGCAGCACCGCCACCAGTTCGGCGACGGCCTCGTCCATGTCGGCGTCCGCGAACCGCTGACGGTGCCGCGCCGGGCTGCCTTCCATACCGGAGTCCCGCCAATGCCCGGCCCCGCCCAGATACCGCGGCCTGTCGACGCCCAATGCCCGTAGCGCCGAGGTCAATTCACCGATCCGGTAGCCGCCCAGCTGGTCAGCTCCGTCGACCGCCAGCTGTGCCCACTGCGAACCGATGACCTCGCCCTCTTCGCCCAGGGTGCAGGTGAGCACCCGCACGTCGGCGCCGCGGGCCGCGTAGTGCGCGATGGTCGCTCCGGTAGTCAGTGTCTCGTCATCCGGATGGGCATGGACGAACAGCAGCCGTGGGGTCTCCATATCCCCCAGGCTGGCATACATTCACCGGGTGACGCGACGTGCGCTGGAGTTCGGCAGTGCGGTGCTGCTCACCGGCCTGCTCGCCGGGGTCGCCGGGGCACTGACGGTCTCGTTGCTGCACGCCGTCGAACATCTCGCCTACCACTATTCGTACGGGCTGCTGCTCGACGGCATCGGCGCCAGTTCGCCGGTTCGGCGCGCGCTGGCACCGGCGATCGGCGGAGCGCTGGCGGGGCTCGGCTGGTGGATCCTGCGTCGCCGCAGCGGGACTCCGTCACTGTCGGCGACCATCGCCGGGAAGAAGCCGATGCAGCACCTGCCGATGGCGGCCGACGCGGCGCTGCAGGCCGTGGCCGTCGGCAGCGGTGCGTCGCTCGGCCGCGAGACGGCGCCGCGCCAATTGGCCGCGGTGCTCAGCAGTTACGGGACGACGTGGCTCGGGCGGCTCACGTCATCGACGCTCGGGACGCTGACGGCCCGCGACCGCGAGATTCTGCTGTCCTGCGCCGCGGGCGCCGGCCTGGGCGCGGTGTACAGCGTGCCGCTGGGTGGGGCGTTCTTCGCGGCTCGCGTCATGATGGGCACCTGGCATCCCAAGGTCGTCGGCACGGCGCTCATCACGTCGAGCCTGGCGGTCGCGGTGTCGCATCCGGTCACGCATTTCGAGCGCGATCTCATCTGGCCGGATCCGGCACTGTCGTACCAATTCGCCATGCTGGCGCTGGCCATCGCACCGCTTGCGGTGGTGATCGGCCTGGTCTTCAACAAGCTGATGGCGGTCGCCGGGCCCAAGCCGCAGCTGACGTCCTGGGTGCTCGTCCCGGGTGTCGCGCTGGCCGGGCTGGTGACCGGCATCTGCTCGATCTACCGGCCCGAGTTGCCCGGTAACGGCCGCAGCGTGCTGATCGTCAGCGTCGACGCGCAACTGAGTCTCGCCACCGCGGCGGTTCTCCTGGTACTCAAGCCGTTGCTCACCGCGCTGTATCTGCGGGTCGGCGCGGTCGGCGGCCTCATCACGCCGGCGCTCGCCACCGGCGCGGCCGCGGGCACCGTCGCGACGTTCGCCCTCAACGGTCTGGCCGGTACGCACCTGCACGTACCCGCGGTGGCATTGACATGTGCGGCCGGCGTCCTCGCCATCACGCAGCGGGCGCCGGCGTTCGCGGCGTTGTTCGTCTGGGAGCTGGCGCATCCGCCGATCTGGCTGCTGCTGGTTTTCGCGGTGGCCGCGTACTCGTCGCACGGGATCCGGCTGCTGCGGGAGCAGTCGGCGGCCCGGGCGGCCGCCGTCGCGTCGCCGGTTCACGAAAAGCTCAGGGAACCTTGACCCACTTGCCGGCGTCGCCGACGATCCCGACCGGGACGGCGCCGGTGAGGCTGACGTTCTGCACCGTCGGCCCCGCGGCGACGATCGTGGTGTCCTGCAGGATCGGCAGCACCGTCTCCATCGCCCAGAGCTTGGGCTCCAATTCGTTGAGCACGTCGGCGATCTTCTCGGTGCCGGCCAGCGCCGCGTCGATCTTCGGCTGAATCGCGTGGTCGCAGATGCCGGTCAAGTTACTGGGCGCCTGCACCAACTGGTCTCCGCCGAGCGGCTTGGGCAGCGGGAGGGTGGGCGCCGTCGACGTCACCGTCGGCGTCGATGGCTGCGGCACAGCGGTTTTCGACGTCGACGTCGACGTCGGCTGCTGGGGCGGCACCGGGGGCGTCGCGGTGGAGACCGCCGTCGCATCCAATCCCGGGCAGCCGTAGCGCGATGCCAGCACCGTCGCCAGGTCGCCCCCGGCATGACGCCAGCCGACGATCGCGTCTACCCGCTCCAGTCCCTCGGCGTACAGGGCCACCGGATCCATGGCCAGCACGGTGGCCTCGATCCCGACGCTGCGCAGTTGGTCGGCTGCCGTGTTCGCCACCGCGACCGACGTCGGGTCGTTGGCGGCGACGCCGATGGCCAGCCCGAGCGGCTTGCCGTCTTTGACGAGCCGATCGTGGCCGGGCGGCGGTGGCATGCCGGGAGGCGACGGCGGCGCGACGTCGGGCTCGATGTTGTACCCGGCACGCACCAACAGGTCCATCGCGGCGTTGCGGTCGAGGGCCGGCGGCGCCGTCGGCACGTAGCCCGGGTCCGACGGGGTCCGGATCTGCGCCTGGGCCAGCGTCACGGTGTTGTCGCTGCCCGCGCCGACAGCGGCCAGCAGGCCGACGTCGAGCAGGCCCAGCAGTGCCTTACGCACCTGGACGTCGGTCAGTGCGGGCCGCTGCGCGCGCAGCGTCAACTGCATGACCCGCGGGGTGACGATCCGCGCGGTCCGCACGCCCGGGATGGCCGCGAGTTGCGCGAACGTCGCCTGCCCGCCGTGCACCTGGGCCACCTGGGTATCCCGGTTGCGGATCGAATCAGCAAGGGCCGCAGGCGATCCCCCGCGCCGGAACAGCACCTGGTCGGGCACCGACGGCACACTCCAGTAGCGGTCGTTGCGCGCCAGCAGGATTTCGTCGCGCTGCGGGTCGATGCTCTCGACGCGGAACTGGCCGCCCGTCACCGGCATGGCCCGCGCCAGCCCGGCACCGAAACCGCCCGGCACGTCCTTGACGATGTGCGCCGGCAGGATGTTGTTGAACAGTTCGCGCCAGGCCGGGTACGGCCGGGCGAAGGTGACGACGGCCGTCTTGCCGCCGTCGACCGACTGGACACCGGTCACCAGGTCGTAGCCGGCGGGGTCGACGACGCCGGGCTGGCTGACCATCTGGCGCCACTGGTACCAGTAGTCGTCGGCGGCGATGGGCGCGTTGTCGGTCCACTGCGCCTCGGGACGAATCTTGTACGTGACGGTGAACGGGTTCTGATTGGTCACGTCGGCCGACAGCAGCAGCGACGGGTCGAGTTCCCAGCGTGACCCCGAGGGCGACGCCGGATTTGCGATGGGCCGGAACGAGCTCGGCAGGACCAGCGCCGAGATGGCCGCATTGACCGGCGACTGGTCGGACTGCAGATGCGGGTTGAACCCGGGCCCGATCCAGTCGATGGCCATGATGATCTGGCTCATCTTGGGCGGCGGCGGGACGACGGTCTTGGTCGTCTCGGTGCTGCGCGGCGCCGGCGGCGGACTGACGGTGCAGCCCGCAAGCGCCAGGACCGACACCAGTGCGCCTGTCGTCATCAGCTGGCGGCGGGCGGTCGGCACGCCGTTCAGGGTATCCGCCGGGTGAGCCCGAGCCACCATCCGAGGCCCCCGCCGCAAATCCCCGTCGCGCCGCTCGCCCCTGATGTGGTCCACAATCTCCGGTATGGGCCTGCTGCCGAAGCCGTACACCCCGCTGTCCGATGCCGACGTCGCCGACGCGCTGAGCCGTGCCGTCGCCGTCATCAACCCATTGCTCAACGTGCTGTCGCAAGCCGATCCGATCGGGCTCCGCAGGCGCACCCACCGGCTCCTGACCCCGCCGCGCGGTTTGGTCGGCCTGGTCCGTCGGCTGCGGGTGGGGCACCGGCGTGCCGAGGCCGGCCGCAGCCCCAGCACCGCGGACCGGGCGCTGAACGCGGGCGCCCACCTGATGAACGCCGCTGACCTGCCGGGTACCGCCGCGTGGGAGCGGCTGAGCCGGGACGAGCGCATCCACTGGTGGGTGCACCGCGTCGGCGCGTTGAACACCGTGCTGGTGGCCACGCCGGGGGCGTTCGGTGTGCTGGCCCGGGTACTGCCGGTCAGCGAATTGGCCGGTTTCATCAACCACGCCATCGTGCTGTGTGCGGTGGCCCGCGAATACGGCGTCACCGATCGGGGCGAGCAGGTGCGGCTGCTCGCCGCGGTGTTGTGCCGACGCCAGCTGCCGGCGGACTTGCTAGACGACCTGGCCGTGCCGCAGGCCCCGGAGCCGGAGACGCTGCCCGACACCCCGCCCGACGGCTGGAAGCCCCTGGAGGCCGTCACGTCGTCGCTGCCGGTCGTCGTCGTCAAGAGCATCTGGCAGCTGGCGGGCATCCTGCGCGCGACGTTCGACGAGATCGCCAAGCGGCCGCAGCCGACCAAGTGGTGGCAGCGCCTGAGCGCGCTGCCGTGGGTCGGCGCGGTGTCCACGTACTTCGGAGAGCGCGGTGCGCTGATCAAGGCGGCCGACGAGGGTGTCGCCTGGCTGGACCAAAACCAGAAGGCCGGCTAGCGCTTCGCGAAAACGCGTGCGCCGGCCGGCCTTTCGGTTCGGTGAGAGTTAGTTGCGGGCCTTCTCGCGGGCCTTGGCGCGAGCGCGCAGGCTGGCGGTCAGCTCGACCTTGCGCACGCGCACGACCTCGGGGGTGACCTCGACGCACTCGTCCTCGGCGCAGAACTCCATGGCCTGCTCCAGGCCGAGCTCCAGCGGCCGCGCCAGCGTCTCCATGACGTCGGCGGTCGAGCTGCGCATGTTGGTCAGCTTCTTCTCACGGGTGACGTTGATGTCGAGGTCCTCGGCGCGCGGGTTGATGCCCACGACCTGGCCCTCGTAGGTGTCCTGGCCCGGCTCGACGAAGAACTGACCGCGGTCGGCCAGCTGGATCATCGCGAACGGGGTCACCGAGCCGCTGCGGTCGGAGACCAGCGAGCCGGTGTGGCGGGCACGGATCTCGCCGGCCCACGGGCGGTAGCCGTCGAACACGGCGTTGGCGATGCCGGTACCGCGCGTCAGGGTGAGGAAGTCGGTGCGGAAGCCGATCAGGCCACGCGACGGCACGATGAAGTCCATGCGGACCCAGCCGGCGGCGTGGTTCGTCATCTCTTCCATGCGGCCCTTGCGGGCGGCCATCAGCTGGGTGATGGCGCCGACGAACTCTTCGGGACAGTCGATGGTCATGGCTTCGAACGGCTCGTGCAGCTTGCCGTCGATCTGCCGGGTGACCACCTGAGGCTTGCCGACCGTCAGCTCGAAGCCCTCGCGGCGCATCTGCTCGACGAGGATGGCCAGCGCCAGCTCACCACGGCCCTGGACTTCCCAGGCATCCGGCCTGCCGATGTCGACGACGCGGATCGAGACGTTACCGACCAGCTCGGAATCCAAGCGGGACTTGACCATTCGCGCGGTCAGCTTGTGACCGGAAACCTTGCCCGCCAGCGGCGAGCTGTTGGTGCCGACGGTCACCGAGATGGCCGGCTCGTCGACGGTGATGCGCGGCAGGGCGTGCGCGTGCTCGAGGTCGGCGAGGGTGTCACCGATCATGATCTCGGACATACCGGCGACGGCGACGATGTCGCCGGCGACGGCCTCGGTGGTCGGGGTGCGCTCGACACCGACGGTGACGAGCAGCTCGGTGATCTTGCCGGTGGTGATGACGGGCGCGCCGTCTACCTCACGCATCCAGGCCACCTGCTGGCCCTTCTTGATCTTGCCGTTGTAGACGCGCACCAGCGCCAGACGACCGAGGAAGGCCGACGCGTCGAGGTTGGTCACCAGCGCCTGCAGCGGGGCATCCGGGTTGCCCTTGGGCGCCGGGATGTGCTCGAGCAGCACGTCGAACAGCGGGTCGAGGTTCTCGCTGTCGGGCACCTCGCCGTTGGCGGGCTGAACGGTCGAGGCGACGCCGGCGCGGCCCGAGGCGTACAGGGTCGGCAGGTCCAGGGCCTTCTCGGCGGCGGCCTGGGCTTCTTCGTCGAGGTCGGAGGCGACGTCGAGCAGCAGGTCGTGGCTCTCCTCGACGACCTCGGCGATACGGGCGTCGGGCCGGTCGGTCTTGTTGACCACGAGGATGACGGGCAGGTGCGCGGCCAGGGCCTTGCGCAGCACGAAGCGGGTCTGCGGCAGCGGGCCCTCAGAGGCGTCGACCAGCAGCACGACGCCGTCGACCATGGAGAGGCCGCGCTCGACCTCGCCACCGAAGTCGGCGTGGCCGGGGGTGTCGATCACGTTGATGACCGTCACGGTGCCGTCGGCGTTGTGCCGGTGCACCGCGGTGTTCTTGGCCAGGATCGTGATGCCCTTTTCCTTCTCCAGGTCACCCGAGTCCATGATGCGTTCGGTGGAGTCGTCACCCCGGTCCAGGGCTCCGGACTGCCGCAGCATGGCATCGACGAGGGTCGTCTTGCCGTGGTCGACGTGTGCGACGATGGCGACATTTCTGAATCCGGCACTGGCCTGCTCACTCACGCCCAAGATTGTCGCAGCGAGGGGGTCGGTTTGCGAAACCGCGAACGGCCTGGCAAAACTGCTAATCGATGAAGGCCAGCAAGCTCGCCGGGGCGAAACCGAAGAAGAAGTGCTGCCGCAGCAAGCCCCGGTGCAAGCGGTGTCCGCTGGTGCTGCACAAGGTCCAGAAGGCGGCGCACCACGGGGTCCACGGCAAGGACCTCGAGAAGGTTTTCAAGCGCGCCCGCAAGGCCTGATATATACGCATTGACCTGCCTCTATGCCTGTTTCGCGAGTACCGTGGAAACGTCTCGTCAGTTCGGGGAAACCAGCGCGAGGAGGTCGCCATCATGACCATCTACGAAGTGTTGACCGGAGTCATCGGGTTCGTGCTGGCGCTCGGCGCAACGGCCGCGATATTCGCCGGATTGGCCAATTGGGCCGGCGGATTCTTCGTGGTGCGGTGTGCTGCGTGTCACCATTTGGCGTTCTCCACGGTGAACAAGCCGAAGACCGACTGCCCGCATTGCAAGTACCCCGCGCTGCTGCACCCGCTGTACACCGCGCAGCACGGCACGGCGATGGCGTCGGCGCGCGTCGTCGGCGACAAGCTGCACTACTGAGTCAGCGCGTCCTTCAACTCCGCGAGCCAGGCGCGGTCCGCCGGCACCCAGGGCAGGTCGTCGAGTTCGGCCGCACCCACCCAGCGCACGGCATGGTGATCGTGGGCGTGGGGCGCGTCGTCGGTCGACACCCGGTACGCCCGCAACGTGACGGTGTCGGACAACGGCACGTCCTCGCCCACCTTTTCCCCGACGGTCACGATGACGCCAAGTTCCTCGTGGAGTTCCCGGGCCAGCGCCTGCGCGTCGGTCTCCCCCGGCGCGACCTTCCCACCCGGCAGCTCCCAGAGGCCCGCGAGTTCCGGCGGCCGATTGCGCTGAGCGACCAGCAGTCTGGCGTCGGCGATAAGGGCTCCGGCGACGACGATCACGTCGGCCAGGCTACTGGCTCGTCGAACGTGGGGGTTTACGCGAATATTCGGCCGAAGTACCTCGTAAACCCCCACGCTCGGCGTCAGACCGGGCATCCGGCGGCTCGCAGCTTCGCGCGCACTCTCGCGACCAGCTTTTCGGGCTCGCGCAACATCGCCGCACTGACCCGGATGACCACCCACCCCATGGCTTCCAGGATCGCGAGACGTTCGATATCCCAGGCCCGCTGCCGACTGTCGTTCCAGTGCTGGACACCGTCGTACTCGACTGCCACCTTCCACTGACGCCACCCCATGTCGACGCGGATGAACGCCTCGCCGTAATCGTCGAAGAAGCGGATCTGCGTCTCGGGAAACGGAAGGCCGCCGGCGACCAGCCCCAGCCGCAGCCGCGATTCCTGCGGCGATTCAGCACCACCGTCCACCAACGTCAGAGCAGACTGCGCCCGATGCACACCGCGGGTACCTGGATTCGCCGCGATCAACGGTTCGATGTCGACGAGTTTCAGATCGGTTGCGTTCATCAGCGCATCCACTATCGGCACGGCCCGGTGCTGCGGCAGCAGTCGCGCGAGGTCGAAGGCCGTGCGGGCGGCAGTTGTGACACGCATACCGCGCCGCACACAAATGTCTTGCGGAGCAAGGGCATACGAATGAGTCGTCAGCCCTCGTGGGCTATGGCGATCTGGCCGGACCACCACCGCGGGCGCATCGGGGTCGAGCCACTTCGTACCGTGCACCGCAGCCGCAGACACCCCGGCAATCACCGCATCCGGCCCTGCGAACAGCCAACCGGCGCGCGCCTTCAACTCGGCCGTCATCTCGACGCCCTTGGCCAGGTACACGTTGCGATAAACCATGCGATACCGGGTACGCAACTGATGCTCCGTCAGGCGTCCTGTCCGCAGCGCCTGCGACCCGAGGATGAGTTGGTCCATGACGTCACCCTCGACGGGACGGGCGACAAATCTGACGCCCAGCGACCCGGTTATCCACAGGTCAGGCCGTCGAGCGTGGGGGTTTACGCGGAAAATCGCAAACGATTCCTCGTAATCCCCCACTCTCGCCGCAACAATGGGGTCATGGCCGTCCTCACCGATGAACAAGTAGACGCCGCACTGCCCGAAGGCTGGGAACGCGCCGACGGCGCGCTACGCAGGTCCGTGAAGTTCCCGGCGTTCCTCGACGGTATCGATGCCGTCCGCCGAGTGGCGATCCACGCGGAAGCCAAGGATCATCATCCGGACATCGACATCCGTTGGCGGACAGTTACTTTCACCCTGGTCACACATTCCGAGGGTGGTATCACCGACAAGGACGTGGAGATGGCCACGGACATCAACGGACTGGTCGTCTAGTCCTGGTTCGCAGGGCCATCCAGCCGAGCGTCACCAGCGTCATCACCGGGTAGATCAGCCCCGCCCACGCCAGGTACCACGGGCGGCTGATCACCCAGATCGTCGGCTGCGCGAAACTCAGCAGCCACGGCACGCCGACGAGCATCAGCACCAGCCAGGTCCAGCGCAGCACCCGCGCCGAACCGAGGGCCGCGAACGGCCCGTGCCACAGCCACATCATCAGCGGGATCAGCCACACCCAGTGGTGCGTCCACGAGATCGGCGAGAACAGCAGCCCGAACAACTGCACCACGAGCAGGGCACCGAGGCGGTCGGGCCGGTCGGGACCGTAGACGGCGCGCCAGGCGAACACGGCCACGACGGCCGTCACCAGCACCGCGATCACCACGGCCGGCTCGAAGCCGGCGTCGTGCCCGACGATCCGCGAGATCGCTCCCCGCCAGGACTGGTTGAACGACGTCGCGACCGGACCGATCCGGTTGGCGTCACCCAGCAGGTCGGTGAAGTAGTAGAGCGCCTGATCGCGCAGCACGAGCCACGACACCAGCACGGTGCCGGCGAAGGTGACGGCCGCGAACACCGCGGCGCCCCAGCGCCGGACGCCGACGAAATAGAGCCCCGTCACTGCGGGCGTCAGCTTCACCGCGGCCGCCAGTCCGACCAGCAGACCGGACCACCACCAGCGGGTGCTGTAGACGGCGTAGAGCATGCCCAGCACGAGGATGACGTTGATCTGCCCGTAGTCGAAGGTGCTGCGCAGCGGCTCGGTCCAGATGCCGACGGCCGTCCACGCCATGGCCAGCCGATGCGAGGGATCGACTGGACATTTCCCGTCGCTTCGCTCGCCCCGAAACCCGATGAGCCGCAAGCTGATCCACACCACACCGTAGAGCGCCGCGATGATGCCGACCTGCCAGCAGAACGCCAGCAAACCGAACGGCACGAAGTGCAGCGGATAGAACAGCACTGCCGCGAACGGTGGATAGGTGAACGGCAGCGGGAAGTCCGGGGTCTGGTCGGCGTAGACGTAGTCGTACAGCGGGTGGCCGCCGGCGAGGGTCGACGCGCCACCGACGTAGACGTGGAGGTCGACGAAGTTGGCCCCGTTGGGCACCAGATAGGTCCAGGCGAAGCGCGCAGCGATGCTGAGCGCCAGCATCAGCGGCGCCCAGCGCAGGACTGATCGCGTGGCGGTGTTTATCGCACGACTGTAACGGTCGGTCACCCTTCGCCTTCCGATCAGTAACGGATCTATAAATGCCACACGTGTCACTTGAGTAACACCAGTAACGGAATACCTTCGGTTCTGACGCGCCACGACTGGACCGGGAGGACCCCCAAAATGCGCAACCGCACCGCTCGAAAAGTATTGACCACCAGCATGATTGCCGCCGCCGGCGCAGTCCCCATGGCGATCGCCCTGAGCGCGGTCGCGGCCGCCGACCCGGCCCCCGCGAACCCGGCGCCCGTCGTTCCCGGCACGCCGCTGGTGAATGAACTCGCCCAGGCTCCGGTCCAGGCCCTCTCGGGTGTCACGCAGGCCCTGACCTCCGGCGCGCCGGCTGCCGCCCCCGCCGCTCCCGCCGCCACCGCGTCGGTGACCCTGCCGCAGAACCTGGTTCCCGGCGCCACCGCACCGGCCGCTGCGGCACCCCTTGCCGCCGCTCCGGCTGCCCCGGCCCAGGGCATCATCCCGTCGGCCAACATCAACCTGCCGCAGATTCCGGGCTCGCCGCTGCCGCTGCCGCAGCAGATCGCCTTCCCGGGTGACCTGACCTCGCTGCTGCCGGCCGGTACCCCACTGGCGAACATGCTGCCGAAGCCGGCCGTCGCCGCGCCGGTTGCCGCCGCCACGACCGCCACCTCACCGTTGGCTGCCGCCACCGCACCGCTCGCCGCCGCGACCGCCCCGCTGGCCGCACCGCTCGCCGCTGCTGCCCCGGCTGCCGCCGCACCGCTGGCCGCCGCAACGGCTCCGCTCGCCGCACCGTTGGCTGCCGCTCCGGCCGCAGCGTCTCCGCTGGCCACCGCACCCGCCGCAGTGGCGGCTGCTGCTCCGGCAGCACAGGCCATCCCGGGCGTCGTGCCGGGGCTCATGAGCCTGACCAGCTTGGCGCCGGTCATCACCTCCGGCTTGCCGTGATTCGCAGCGTAACCAGATAACCGATACGAAACCGGGGAGAGACATGCAATCGAGGAAGCTGTTCGTCGCGCTTGGCGCGTCCGTCGCACTCACGATCGGCGCGGCCACCGTCGCCCACGCTGATCCGGCGTCGTCGCCACTGCCGTTGCCGCTGCCCATCGATGGCCTTCAGGCTCCTGGCCTGCCGGCCATGCAGACTCTCGCCCCGGTGATCCAGCAGGCCGCCGCTGATCCGGCGGGCGCCGCGGAGCTGCTCATGGCAGCAGCCCGGGCGTTCGCCGGCAGCAAGGCCGCACCGTCGGATTCGAAGAATCTGGCCAACGCCGTGAACCAGTTCGCCGCCGACCCGGCCGCGAACCACGTGCCCGCCCCGGGCGCCGTTCCTGGTGCCGAGGCCCACCTGCCGGCCGGCGTCGACCCGGTGCACGCCGTCGGCCCGGTGGCCGAGGCCGCTCCGGCACCGGCCCCGGAGGCTGCCCCGGCTCCGGCCCCCGAGGCCGCACCCGCACCCGCCGCAGCGCCTGCTCCGGCACCCGCCCCTGCCCCGGCACCTGCGCCGGCGCCGGCTCCTGAGGCCGCCCCGGCCGCTGCCCCGGTCACCCAGGCCGCGGCGACGGTCCCCGCCCCCGAAGCCGCCCCGGCCGCTGCGCCGGCCCCCGCGCCGGCCGGCGCGTTCGGCCCGGGCACGCCGATCACGCAGGACTTCATGTACCCGTCGATCAGCAACGGCTGCGGCGCTGACGGCGGCAATGTGCTGGCGACTGCGATCAGCGTGGCGGGCCCCGCGAAGATTCCGACCCCGGGCCCCGGCCCCGGCCAGACCGCCTACGTGTTCACCGCGGTCGGCACGCCCGGCCCGGCCGCCGAGCAGAAGCTGCCGCTGAACGTCACCTGGGTCAACCTGACGACCGGCAAGTCGGGCAGCGCGACCCTCAAGCCGCAGGCCGACATCAACCCGCAGGGCCCGACGACGCTGACCGCCATCGTCGACACCGGCTCGGGCAGCATCATGTCGACCATCTTCGGTCAGGTGACCACGACCGAGAAGCAGTGCCAGTTCATGCCCACCATCGGTTCCTCGGTGGTGCCGTAATCACAACATCGCTCGGGCCTGCTGTCGGCACGCGTCGGCTATCCGCTGTTCGCGGCCGTACAGCAGGCCGAAGGTGAAGCCGTTCTCACCGGCCGTCGTGCCACTCGCCAGCGCCAGGCGGCGCAAGATGTCAGATGCGACCACGGTGTCCTGGTGATCGCCCAGGATCGACTGAAATCGCTTGTAATGCTTGACCGTTCGCTTCGAGCCCTCGACATCGCGGCATAGCTCCGCCGCGTACCGGGCGCGCTTGGCGGCCTTGCGGGCGCGGTGCAACAGCGCGGCGTCGACGTCATCGCCACCGAGCGCTGCGACGAGCCGTCGGTCAGCTTTCCGTTGGGCCTTACGTGCCCGCTTGACCAGTGCGGCGGTGCTCGTCTCGAGATCGACCGGTGGCGCCGTGCGCCATGACCGCAGCACCGTCATCATCGCCCGGTAACGCGGCGAGTCCATGGCCTCGGTGATGCGCGCCCGCGCGGGCAGCTCGACGGCCTGCAGGTCATTGCGGATGCGGGCCCGGACCGGACCCAGGATCAATTCTTCCGGCAACTCTTCGAGCGCTTCGGTGAATCTGAACTGCTGCACCTGACAATCACGAACCTCGCCGAGCAGCCCCGCGAACCATCGCAGGTCCTCATCGAGCTCTTCGACAGCGGCCTGATCCAGCAGCTTGCCGAACACCCGCAGCGTGCTCCGCAGCCGCCGGATCGCCACCCGCGTGTCGTGGATGGGGTCCTGTCCCCGCCGTAATTCGATGTCGCCCAACACGATCTGGTCGATCTGGGCGTTGAGGTACCCGAGCAACGCACGCGCCGCGGGCGACACGCGCTCGACGGACCGAATCTGCGGCAGGACGTGGGCGAGCTTCGACGGAAAGCGCGACGGCCGGGCGCCCGCGGCTTTCAGACGGCGGACGAGGCGCTTCGGCATCGACGGGGTGTGCGGCCCCAGTTCGACTTCGACCTCACGCCAGGCGAGTAGCCGCTCGTTCGCCGACGCCCGCACCGAATCGTCGGCAATCTCGGCATAGAGTTCGCCGGACCCGGGCTCGGCGAGCCGGTACCGATCCCGGACGGTGTGGATCGTGGCGACGCTCGCCAGTTGCTTGCCGAGGCTGATGCCGCCGAGGAGCTCAGCGGCCGCATCGGGCAACTTCTCCGTCAACGCCCAGTGCAGTTCGACGCGCCCATCGGCGGCCGGCACCTTCAGCTGCCACCCCGTGTCACCGTCGCCGGAGCGACGGCGCAGCTGGACGCGGTGCGCCAGCAGGTCGCGGTCGCTGGTGTCGTAGTAGTCGCTGGTGAGGTCGACGGTGTCGTGCTCGATGTCGGCGTCCGGGACGATGCCGCGTAGGTCGGGCAACCGAAACCGGTCATCGACGTCCCACTTGCCTTCGCGTTCCAGAACCTCGTGCATACCCAGGGGCATAGCCGCGTGCTCCGGCGATCAAACCAGCCGTGGTGTCGAGACGATGCCGAGGTCAACCAGCCGACGGCATCGTCTCGACGTGGCGGTCAGAGCTGGATCTGGCCGCCGTCGACGGCCAATTCGGCACCGGTCATGAAGCTGCTCTGGTCCGAGGCCAGGAACAGCACCGCGGCCGCGATCTCCTCAGGGCGTCCCAACCGCTTCAGCGGCACCTGCGCCGCCATGCCGTCGAGGAAATCCTGCTTCTGCTCGGCCGGTGCCAAGCCGGTCAGTCCAGGGGTTTCGATCGGTCCCGGGACGACGGTGTTGACCCGGATCTTGCGGTCGGCGAGCTCCGCTGCCCACGTGCGACCGAGCGACCGGATGGCAGCTTTGGACGCGGCGTAGAGCCCGAACGCCGGAACGCCTTCGGACGCGGCGGTGGAGCCGGCGAGGATGATCGACGCGCCGTCGTTCAGCAGCGGCAGCGTCTTCTGCACGGTGAACACCGTGCCGGCCACATTGCGGTCGAAGTTGTCGCGGTAGTGCTGGGGTGTCACATCGGCGAGGGTGGCGAAGTCGCCGCCGCCGGCATTGGCGAAGACGACGTCGAGGCCCGCGCCGTGCTCGGCGATCGCGGCGGCGAGGACGTCGAGCTCCTCTGGCTTGCTGATGTCGCTCTGGACACCGTGCGCGCCGATGGCTGCGGCCGCCTCATCGAGCCGCGTGCGATCACGTCCGGTGATGAACACGTACGCGCCCTCATCCGCGAGGCGCTTTGCGGTCGCCAGGCCGATGCCCGACGTTCCCCCGGTGACCAGTGCTGTCTTGCCGTCGAGCTGTCCCATGATCGTTGTCCTCACTGTTGTGTGCCGTTCGGCAGTCACAACATAGGTGATGTGTCACCTATTCCGCGGCATTCAGCACAGTCCACAGCCGAACGATGCGCTCGTCGACGATCTCCGCGACGTCGAAACCCGACGCCACCGTGGCGTCGTCCGGAGTACGTACCTCCCACGCCAGGAAGCCCAGGCCACGGGTCCGGCGCACCGGGCCGGCCTTCACGAAATGCAAGCCTGCCAGCTTTTCCTGCAGCTCAGCCACCTTGGCATTCAACCGGTCGCGGCCGACGGTCACGCCGTCATCATCGACCCACGTGACATCGTCCGAGTAGGTCTCCGCGATCGCGGCGGCACGGAGCCGTGGGTCGCGTTCATCGAACACGGCGAGCAGATTGGCTTCCATCAAGCGGGTGATGACTTCACTCATGACGCTCCCTATAGGTGATTTATCACCTAATTCTAACCCGGCGCGGGCGGGAGCGAGCTGTGGTGATCGAGGTTGACGTGAATGTGCTCCAGTGCCGCGGTGAACGGTCCGAGCAGGTTCTCCGGCAGCGGGTCGAAGAACAGACTGCGCACGAGGTCGACGTGCCCGGGTGCGGCCTCGGCGATCGCCCGCCGGCCGTCGGCGGTCAGCACGACATTGGTGGTGCGGCCATCCGCGGCGCTCGGTCGGCGCTCGGTCAAGCCGCGTTGTTCCATGCGACGCAATTGGTGCGAGAGCCGGCTGCGTTCCCAGCCGATCTGCGCGGCCAGGTCACTGACACGCAGGCCGCCGCCGGTGTCGCCGCTGAGCGCGACCAGCACGTCGTAGTCGGCGAGCGAGAGCCCCGAGTCGGCTTGCAGCTGCCGGTTCATCTCGTAGTTCATCCGAAGCTGTACCCGCATGTAGGCGACCCAGGCCCGCTGCTGCTTCGGCGTCAGCCAGCCCCGCTCGGGAGTCGGCTCCCCTGCCTTTCTCGGCGTCACGGTCGCCAGTATGACGGTCGGACAGACCCGACTACGCAACAGCGAGCGTGGCCACCCCCCAACGGCAGCCACGCTCGCCTTGGTTGATGGCTCAGTAGGCCATGAAGAGAATCATCTCGCGGTCGTACTCCCGACCGGGGTGTTGCTCAGCGAGGTGGGCCTGGGCCTTCTCGACCAGATCGTCCTCGTCACTGCCGGAAATCGCCTCGCCGCAGGGGCAATTCAAGTGTGTCTTAGCCATACACATCACCTTCCCATACGCATGATGGTCGGTATGGAGATTTACGACGTCATGCGCACGACCGGGGCTGTCCGCAAGTTCAGCGGCGAGCCCCTGCCCGACGACGTGCTCGAGCGCATCCTCGACAACGCGCGCTTCGCCCCGAGTGGCGGCAACCGGCAGGGCGCGCGGGTGATCGCGGTCCGTGACGTCGAAACCCGCAAGAAGCTGGGCGAACTGTCCAAGCCGGGCGCCCGGCAGTACATCGCTCAGATGGCCGCCGGCGAAGGGCCGTGGAACCCGTTGCAGCCCTGCGGGGTTGATCCGGCGGTCGTGGCGGCGACCCCGGTACCCGATGGCATGGTCACCGGGACGCTGCTGGGCGCCGAGGTCGTGCTCGTGGTGTGCCTGGACCTCGGCGTGGCAGCGGCGTTCGATCAGCACCTGGACCGCATCGGTGTGATCAGCGGCGCGTCGATCTACCCCTTCGTCTGGAACATCCTGCTGGCCGCGCGCAACGAGGGCTACGGCGGCGTGCTGACGACCATGGTGGTCGCGCAGGAGCCCAAGGTGCGCGAGCTGCTCGGCATCCCGGACAACTACGCCGTCGCGTGCATGCTGCCGCTGGGCAAGCCCGTCAAGCAGGTGACGAAGCTGACCCGGCGTCCGGTTTCGGAGTTCACCACCCGCGAGCGGTTCGACGGTCCGCCGCTCTGATCGCGTCGAGCGTGGGGCTTGACGAGGGGAATCGCGAGAATCTCCTCGTCATCCCCCACGCTCGAATCAACACTCAGGCCTTGGCGGCCTTCGCCACTGCTTTCATCTGCTTCTTGTAGGCGCGAACCTGGTCCAGTGAGCCCTTGTCGACGACGTCGGCGACGGACATGTGCGTGCCCTGCTTGCCGTAGTCGCCGGCCGCGGCGCGCCAGCCCTCCGGCGTGACGCCGTACTGCTTGCCGAGCAGCGCCAGGAAGATCTTGGCCTTCTGCTCCCCGAATCCGGGCAGCGCCTTGATCCGTCGCAGCACCTCTTTGCCGTCGGGATCGCCGGTGGTCCACAGCGCGGCGGCGTTGCCGTCGTACTCGTCGACGATCACCTGGGACAGCGCCTGCACACGCTTGGCCATGGAGCCCGGAAAGCGGTGCACCGCAGGGGTTTGCGCGAACAGCTCGGCGAACTTGTCCGGGTTGTAGTCGGCGATCTGGCGGGCATCCAGGCCACCCATCCGGTCCTCGAGTTTCTTCGGGCCGGCGAACGCCACTTCCATCGGAATCTGTTGATCGAGAAGCATTCCGACCAGCAGCGCGCACGGGTTGGACTCGAGCAGTGCGTCGGCGGACGGCTCCTGAACCAGCTGCAGCTTCGACATCACGCCAGTCTAGGACCCCGATCGCCGCACCCCGATTACGACGGTTCAGAGTTCCTGTGTCCGAGCTGTGTGCGAACGTGTAAGCCGATAACCGGTGGACATGCCTGTAGGGGGACGGACATGAGACATACAGTCGCGGCATTTTTCGCGGCGATGGCTGCCGCAGTGGCGCTGGCCGGCGCGGCCAGCGCCATCCCGGACCAGGGCACGCCGGAGTTCGACCAGTACCTGCAGGGCCTGGAGCGCAACGGCTACAACCTGAACCCCGACACCGCCTGGCGCGTGGCGCACCAGGCGTGCATCGGCGGTATCCCCGGCTACATCAATCTGGAGCTGGCCGCACAGGGCGTCATCGGCCCCGGCGCGCAGCAGCGCGTGATGGACGTGGCCCGCAAGTACGCCTGCCCGGTTCAGTAGGCGCACTCACGCGCTGGCCAGCAGCCCTTTGAGTTCGGCGCGGCCGTCCTCGTCGAGTGGCAACAGCGGCGGGCGCGGGTCACCGGCATTGCGCCCCAGCAGGTCAAGGCCGGCCTTGACGGTCGTCGGCAGGCCCCCGGTGACGATGAAGCGCAGCAGCGGCGCGAGGTCGTCGTAGATCTCCTGTGCCCGTGCGCGATCACCGCTGCGGACCGCGTCGTACAGCTCGACGCACGGCTGCGGGCGCAGATTCGGTGCGGCCGTGCACCATCCGGATGCGCCGGCGAGCAGCGCGTCGAGCACCAGCGGGTTGCTGCCGTTGTAGAACGGCAGCTTGCCGCCGGAGAGCTCCTTGATGCGCAGCATCCGGGTGAGGTCACCGGTGGATTCCTTGACCATGCGGACGTTGTCGATGTCGTCGAACATCCGCACCAGCAGTTCGGGCGCCATGTCGATGCCGCTCGTGGCGGGGTTGTTGTAGACCATGATCGGCAGCTCGACGGCGGCCGAGATGCTGGCGTAGTGCTGGAAAATCTCCCGCTCGTCCAGCTTCCAGTATGAGATCGGCAGCACCATCACCGCGTCGGCGCCGGCCTGCTGTGCGTACCGTGCGCGCCGAATGGTGTTGGCAGTGGTCAGATCCGAGGCTCCGACGATGACGGGGACGCGGCCGCCGACGGTAGCCACGGTGGTGTCGACGACGGCGTCGAACTCGGCCTCGGTGAGGTACGCCGATTCGCCGGTGCTGCCCAGCGGCGCGATCGCGTGGGCGCCGGTGCTGACCAGTTGCTCGACGACGGCGGCCAGCGTCTCGGTGTCGACGTTGTCGCCGTCAGCGGTGAACGGGGTGATCGGGTAGGCGATGATGCCGTGGATCCTGGGTGACTCAGTCATGGGTGTCTGCTTTCTACTGTCGGTCAGTGGTCGAGGGCGTCGGGGTGGCGCACCAGGGCACGGCGCGCGTAGTAGGCGAAGTTGGCGACGCTGCGTTTGGGCGTCAGCGTCCAGTCGTGGGCCTCGCGGGCCAGCCGGTCGGGCAGCGGCGCGATGGTGCCGGCAGCCATGGCGGCCAGCTGGAGCTTCGCCCCGCGTTCGATGAGCATGGCCAGCGAGCAGGCTTCCTCGACGCTGGCGCCGGCCACCACCTGACCGTGGTGCGCCAGCAGGATCGCCTTCTTGTCCCCCAGCGCGCCGGAGATGATCTCGCCTTCTTCGTTGCCCACCGGCACGCCCGGCCAGTCCTTCAGGAAAGCGCAGTCGTCGTACAGCGGTGCGATGTCCATCTGTGACACCGTCAGGGGCACTTCGAGCATCGACAGCGCCGCGACGTGGAAGGGGTGCGTGTGCACGATGCAGTTCACGTCCGGCCGGGCGCGGTAGATCCACGAGTGAAAACGGTTGGCGGGGTTGGCCATTCCGCCACCGTCGAGGACGTTGAGGTCCTCGTCGACGAGCAGCAGGTTGCCCGCGGTGATCTCGTCGAAGCCCAGGCCGAGCCGCTGCGTGTAGTAGGTGCCCGGCTCCTCGGCGCGGGCGGTGATCTGCCCGGCCAGGCCCGAATCATGTCCGGCGTCGAACAGCGCCCGGCAGGTCAGCGCCAGCTTCTCGCGGACCGTCAGGGCGGATTCGGCGATATGGCGGTTCAAGCCCTCCTCGGCGCGCTGCATCAGTTCGCTCTTGGAGTCATGCATGGTGTCGGTCATTCGGAACTCCTCTCGTCCTCGTGCGTAATCGCATTCGATGACACATTGCAGACTGTAGGACACAAGGTGTCATGCAGTCAATGAGGTATCCTGAGCGGCGTGAGTGGCTTGTTGCGTGCGGTGCGCCAGCAACGCGGAATGACGCTGGAAGAGCTGGCAGCCGGCACCGGGTTGACCAAGAGCTACCTGTCCAAGGTCGAGCGCGGCCAGAGCGTGCCGTCGATCGCCGCCGCACTGAAGATCTCACGAACCCTCGATGTCGATGTGGCGCAACTCTTTTCCGATGACCCGGAAGTCAGCACGTTCGCCGTCGAGCGCGCCGCCGACCGCGGCGCCGCCCGCAATCACGCGATCGCGGCGGGCATGCTCGGCAAGGCCATGTCGCCGTTCGTCGTCCGCCCGGGCCGTCAGTTCGCCGCCCATGCGCACCCGACGCATCCCGGTCAGGAGTTCGTGTTCGTCCACGCCGGGACCGTCGAACTCAACTACGACGGCCGCCTCGTCGAACTGTCCGCGGGCGACTGCGCCTATTTCGACGCCGCCACGCAGCACAAGCTCCGCCAGGTCGGCGACGAGACCGCCGAAGTGATCGTCGTGACGTGTCCCGCACCGCGCCGCTGAGAGGAATGCCAGCGGGTCCCGCGCGTGTTGCCCTACCCGTGCTCCAGACTCGAACCGTGACCTCGCGCCTCGGCTTCCCGCTGCTCGCCTACGCCTTCGCCGCCATCATGCTGGGCACCACGCTGCCGACGCCGATCTACGCGCTGTACGGCCACAACCTGCACTTCGCGGTCCTGACGACGACGGTCATCTTCTCGGCCTACGCCATCGGCGTGCTGGCCGCGCTGCTGCTGTTCGGCCGCTGGTCCGACGCGGTCGGCCGACGGCCGGTGCTGATCGCGGGCGCGGTCGCCGCCATCGCGAGCGCCGTCGTCTTCCTCTACGCCGACAGCGTGCCGTTGCTGCTGGTGGGCCGGCTGCTGTCCGGGTTGTCTGCGGGCATCTTCACCGGCACCGCGACGGCCGCTGTCGTCGAATCCGTGCCGGAGGACCGGCGCGAGCAGGCCGCCGCAGGCGCCACCATCGCCAACATCGGCGGGCTGGGCGCCGGGCCGGTCGTGGCCGGTCTGCTGGTGCAGTACGCACCGCATCCGTTGCAGCTGCCGTTCCTCGTGCACATCGTGCTGGCCACGCTGGCCATCGCCGCGGTGTGGCTGGTCCCGGAAACGTCGAGCCGCACCGGCCGGATCGGCTTCCAGCGCCTGTCGGTCCCCGCCGAGGTCCGGGCGACGTTCGTCCTCGCGGCAACCGCCGCCTTCGCCGGTTTCGCGGTGATGGGCCTGTTCACTGCGGTGGCGCCGTCGTTCGTCGCCAGTGTCATCGGGATCGACAATCATGCCGTCGGCGGCGCGGTGGCGGCGTCGATCTTCGTCGCCTCCGCCGTCGCCCAGTTGGCCGGTCGTCGCATCCATCCCCCGCGGGCCGTCGCACTGGGCTGCGCCATCCTGGTCGTGGGCATGACGATTCTGGCTGCCGCACTGCACTTTTGCTCACTGGCCGGGCTCCTGACGGCCGCTGTCGTGGCCGGCATCGGGCAGGGCATCAGCTTCAGCCGCGGCCTCGCGGCCGTCGTCGAAGGCACCGCGACGGAGCGTCGCGCCGAAGTCAGTTCGACGTACTTCGTCGTGGCCTACGTGGCCATCTCGCTGCCGGTCGTCAGCCTCGGCTTCGCGGCCCAGCGCTGGGGCTTGCAGGAGGCCGGGGTCAGTTTCGCCGTCATCATCGCGGTGTTGGCGGCCGTCTGCCTGGCGGCCGTCCTCCGGCAGGAACGCCGCAGGTCAGCGTGAATTTGAGTAGCACTACCTAGGGGTCGGGCCCATACGGTCGAAGGCATGACCACCCGCGTCTTTCCTTCTGCTGCCGAAATCGCGCAGCGCACGCCGGCCGACCGTGACCGCGCCATCGACGTCATCCGCATCGTCTCGTTGATCGGCGTCGTCGCCGGCCACACCGTCATGGCGACCAGCATCATCGACAACGACGTCTTCCGCTGGGGCAACCTGCTCACCACGTCGGTGGTGTTCCAGGCGCTGACCTGGATTTTCCAGATCATGCCGCTGTTCTTCTTCGCCGGCGTCGCGGCGTCGGCCACGTCGTATCGCAGCGGAATGAGCTGGGGTGGTTGGCTTCTCAAGCGCTGCACCCGGCTGTACCGGCCGGTGTTCTACTACCTGGCGTTCTGGGCCGCGGCGTTGTTGGTCCTGAAGCCGCTGCTGCCCATTCACGTCTACGAACCCATCGCCGGCATCAGCATCCAGCTGCTGTGGTTCCTGGGCGCCTACGTCTTGGTGCTGGCCGCGGTGCCGCTGCTGGTGCGGATCACCACGGGTGGCCAGCTCATCGCTGCGGTGGCCGGTACCTACGCCCTGGTCGCGCTGGTCGATGCCATCCGCATCAACGACCACGCCTGGTCAGCGTTGGGTTACGTGAACTTCGTGGTGTGGCTGATCCCCGGCATGTTCGGTGCGGCTTACCGGCGGGGGCTGCTGAGTGCGGCGGCGGCGTTGCGGGTCGGGCTGGCCATGCTGGCGGTCAACATCGCTCTGGTGTGGGTCGGGCCGTACGAGCTGAGCCTGGTCGGCATCGAGACCCAGCACATCAAGAACATGACGCCGCCGTCGCTATTGCTCGCCGGTCACGCAATCATGATGTGCGCGTTTGCCATTGCGGCCGCACCCGCCATCAGTCGTTGGGCTGCCCGGCCGCAGGTCTGGCGCCTCGCGGTGATCGGCAACACCGGCGCCATGACGCTGTATCTGTGGCACATGCCCGCGCTGCTCGGCATGCACCTGGCCTTCGATCTCGCGGGTCTGCCCCGCTACCCCGGCCAGCCGCATTTCCTGGTGCTGAGCGTCTACCAGATGACGATCATGGCGGCCCTGGTCGCCGGGCTGTTCCTGCTGCTGCGTCCGCTGGAGAACAACCCGCTGCCACTGTGGGACGGCGGTCGCGTTTCGGAAACCGGTTGGCGCAGTGCGGCTGTCGGGACGCTGTTGGTCGTCGCCGGCGGCGCGACGCTGGCGTCCGTCGGCTGGGGCCTGAAAGACACCGGGTTGCAGTGTGTTTCGGTGATGCTGGTGGCGCTGGTCGCGGCCAGGGCATTGGCCCGGGATTAACCGTGAGCAGACGTAAAACTGTCGTTTTGGTCCCCAAAACGACAGTTTTACGTCTGCTGGCGGGACTAGCCGCTCTTGCGGCGGAACTCGCGACGGCCACCGCCAACGGCGCCGTGCGACTTGGAGTTCTTGGCCCCGCCGTCCTGGTGGGCGGTGCCGCCGGCAGAACCGGCCTTCTTACGCTCGAGCGCCTCGCGGAACTTACGCTTGGTCTCGTCGGACGATGCTGAACCTTCGGCGGAGTTCTCGGCCATGCACGCAGACTAGCGCGTTCAGCGCACGCCCGGCGGCAGCCCGTACAGGTGGGTTATCGGCATGGTGAGCAGGACCCGACGGTCGGCGACCATTGCCCGCCGGTAGTCGTCCCAGTCGGGGTGCTCACCGGAGATGTTGCGGTACAAGGCAATCAGCCCTTCGACGGTGTCGTCATCGGGTGCTGCAGCGGGCGGGCTCAGCACCGCGTCGCCCTCGGCCACCGCGTACGCCCAGCCGTCATCGGATCGGACGTAGATCGATGCCCGGGCGTCGCGCCGCAGATTGCGCGTCTTGGCCCGGGGCTCGGTGACCGACACCCCGATGGTGACGGCCCGTGGGTCGAAGTAGTAGGACACGTTCGACAACTGTGGTCGTCCGTCGCGCTTGATGGTGGCCAGCACGCCCAGCGAATTGTCACTGATCAGCGCGAGCAGCTTGTCTTCGAAGACCTGACGGGTCATGGCACCCAGCGTACGGTGCAACTGCCTACGATTGGGCGTCATGAGGCAGTTCGTATGACGCGCTACGCGGTATTTCTGCGCGGGGTAAATGTCGGCGGGGTCAATCTCAAGATGGCCGACGTCGCGACCACCTTCCGACAGGCCGGCTTCGACGATGTGAAGACGCTGCTGGCCAGTGGCAACGTCGTGCTGTCGAGTGCGGCGAGGGCCGCGACGGTACGCACGAAAGCCGAAGCGGCGCTGCGGGAATCGTTCGGGTACGACGCCTGGGTGCTGGTGTACCCGATGTCGGAACTGAAGACCATCTCGGCGGACTACCCGTTCGAGCGTGAGGTCGAGGGCCACCATTCATACATCACGTTCGTCAGCGACCCCGATGTGCTCGACGAACTCGCCGCGCTCGAACCGGTCGGCGACGAATTGATCAGCCGCGGTCACGGAGTCCTGTACTGGCAGGTGGCCCGCGGCGACACCCTGGGCAGTGCGATCAGCAAAACCATGGGCAAGAAGCGCTACAAGTCGTCCACCACCACCCGCAATCTGCGGACCGTCGAGAAAGTGCTGGCTGCCGCATGAGTTCGGCCGGCCAAGAAATCCGCCGACCGGCAATGAATTCACGAGAAAATCAAGACATTTCCGACAGCTCAGGCATCACGCGCTTCATGTACTGGTCAAAGTGCGGCACCGTGAAGTCCGCGTAACCGTGGTCGGGAGTGTAGAGCAGGCCCATTGCAATAAGTTCCGACCGGAACGGCGCAACTTGCGGCGACTGCTTGCCGAGGATCGCTGCCACATCCTGCGCTTTTTGTTTTCCTGACCCGAGTTCAGCCATCGCTCGCAAGTACTGCTTTTGCCGTTCTGTACACCGATCGAATCTCACCCGAAAGAACGACTCATCAAGTTTCGAGAGATACACCTCTTCAGCCTGCTGGACATCGGTCCGATTTATGGCGGTACCTTCCGCCACGCCCCAGGCCGCGTATCCCAATTCCTGCAGGAAATATGGGTAGCTGCCGGTGATTTCGAGGGCCAGGTCAAGCGCCGTAGGTTGAAACACCACACCCTCGATTCGAGCCGGCCCAGCAAGCGCCTCTCGCGCGTCATCCTCTTCAAGATTGCCGATCGTCGGGAACTTGAATAGGCGCTCTGCGTACGATTTCGCGTCCCCCGCCAACTCCGCCACCTGAGGTAGCCCCGCCCCCACCATCGTGATCGGAAGCTTCCGCTGCACTGTCTTGTGCATCGCCGCAATCACTGCTTCCAGTTGAGATCTGGTAAGGAATTGCACTTCGTCAAACAGAAGAACCAGGCCGCGGCCGGCCGACTGAGCGGCTTCCCCGACAGCCACGAAAAGATCAGTCAAGTCGAGGCTCAGCTCACCGTGATCCGCTTGCCCTTCTGCCGGAGCACCATCGAACCCGAGCTGCAGTGCTCCGGAGGGATCGATAGACAGCGAGAACGACTTCAAAACTGCTGCGGCTGCGGTCGCCCGCTCAGTCCACCTGGCCTTCGGTGACAGTTCGAGCAAAGCCGTGCGAGTCCGAGAAGCGATGGTCCGCCGGAACTCGGTGTCATCGTTTTTCTGAACCTCAAGTTCAAGCACGACCCAATTCGCCTCGAGTGCCTTCTGCCTGAACTGGCCAAGCAGGACGGTCTTACCGACCCCACGAAGCCCCTTAATGATCATCGACTGCTCTGGACGGCCAAGCTTGAGTCGCCCCAGGAGCAAGTCGAAGGAGTCAAGCTGCGGGCTGCGACCGACGAGCGTTGTCGGCTGAGCACCAGCGTTCGGCGTGTACGGGTTGCGTATGGGGTCCAACCAAGACCTGCTCTCTACCGGTTTAGCCGCCGCGGCTAAACCGCCCTAACTTTCCTAACGACCATACACCATGGTTTAGCCAGATTTCCTAAACTTCCAAAACTCCCAAACCTGTAGTTTAGCCATTTTCCCTAAAGTCACTTAAAGTTCATAACCTCAGCCGGTCCGCCACTATGACCAGGCGCAACTGCGGTTCCTCGGAGAGAGTGCCAACTTCGGTAGCTTCGAAACCATGAGTTCACCGCAGAAGATCGACGGCTCCACGCTGACCGGCGTATCGGAGACCGCACTGATGACCCTGCAGGTCCGGGCAAGCGAAGCGCGCCGACCCGACGGCATCATCGAAGATCCGGTCGCGGTCGAGCTGGTGGACCGCATCGACTTCGATTTCGCCAAGTTCGGCTACTCGAGGCGCTCCGACATGGCGATGCGCGCGTTGGCGTTCGACCGCGCCACCCTCGCCTATCTGCGGGACCACCCGGAGGCCACCGTGGTGGCGCTGGCCGAGGGCCTGCAGACCAGTTCTATCGAATCTCGGCCAGCGATGTCGGAACCAGATGCCGTTGGCTGACAGTTGATCTACCGCCGATGATCGAGGTCCGCAGCAAGCTGCTGCCCCCTGCGGACCGGGTTTCGGTGTGTGCACAGTCGGCGTTGGACTACAGCTGGATGGACCAGGCTGACGCCACCAAAGGCGTCTTCATCACGGCCGAAGGCCTGCTGATGTACCTGCAGCCCGAGGAGTCCTTGGGACTGATCGCCGAGTGCGCCAAGCGGTTTCCGGGCGGACGCATGATGTTCGATTCGCCGCCCGCGCTGTTCGCCCGGCTGGTCGGGCGCGGAATGCGGACGTCCTTGCGCTACCGGGTGCCTCCCATGCCGTTCACCCTGTCGGCAAGCCAGGCCGCGCGACTGGTCGACACCATTCCGGGAATTCGCCAGGTCCACGACGTCGAGTCCCCCGCAACCCGCAGTCGGGTACTCAACGCCATCATGCGAACGGCACAACGGTTTTCGCTGTTCGACCCGGTGCGCCCGGCGATGACGCTGCTCGAATTCGGCTAACCTTCCGCCGAAACGGCATTCCAGCAGGCCCCTTCTCGGACTTTCTCTGCTGGAATGCGGTTTCGGCGACGACCAGCGAACGTGATCGCCATCCGGCAATATGACCGGATGATTCCGCTCTCCTGGACGCCGGTCGGGCCGGACGCCGCTGTCGTCGCCCCCGAGGAACGGCTCAGCTGGCCGCGCACCATCGGCATCGGCGCCCAGCATGTGGTGGCGATGTTCGGCGCGACGTTCCTGGTGCCGGTGCTCACCGGCTTCCCGCCGGCCACGACGCTGTTGTTCTCCGGCATCGGCACCATCGCGTTCCTGTTGATCACCGGAAACCGGCTGCCAAGTTATCTCGGGTCGAGCTTCTCGGTGATCGCGCCGGTCACCGCCGCGGTCGCCGCACACGGAACCGGTAGCGCCCTGGGCGGTTTGATCGCCGTGGGCGCGCTGCTGATCCTGGTCGGCGGGGTCGTGCATCTGGTCGGCACGCACTGGCTCGATGTGACGCTGCCGCCGGTGGTCACCGGCGCGATTGTCGCCCTGATCGGATTCAATCTGGCGCCGGCGGCGAAGAACAATTTCGAGAAGGGGCCGCTCGTCGGGCTCGTGACGCTGGTGCTGCTGGTCGCGACGCTGGCGTTCTTCCGCGGCATCATCGGCCGGCTGGCGATTTTCCTGGCCGTGGTCATCGGCTACCTGCTGGCGCTGGCTCTCGGCGATGTCGACACCGCGGCGATCGCTGCCGCTCCGTGGATCGGGCTGCCCGAATTCCACGGCCCGTCGTTCAGCCTGGCCGTCCTGCCGATGTTCCTGCCGGCGGTGATCGCGCTGATCGCCGAGAACATCGGACACGTGAAATCAGTGGGCCAGATGACCGGCAGGGACCTGGATCCGCTGATGGGCCGGGCGCTGGCGGCCGACGGAGTGGCCACCGTGCTGGCCGGTGCGGGCGGTGGTTCGGCCACCACCACCTACGCCGAGAACATCGGGGTGATGGCCGCGACGCGCATCTACTCGACCGCCGCGTACTGGGTGGCCGCTGCCGTGGCCGTCGCTCTGTCGTTGTGTCCCAAGGTCGGTGCGGCCATCTCGGCCATTCCGCCCGGCGTGCTGGGCGGGGCGACGATCGTGCTCTACGGGCTGGTCGGCATCCTCGGGGTGCGGATCTGGCTGACCAACCACGTGGATTTCTCGCAGCCGATCAACCAGATGACCGCCGCCATCCCGCTGATCATCGGTATCGCGAATTTCACCTGGCAGGCCGGGCCGTTGACGTTCACCGGTATCGCGCTCGGTTCCGTTGCGGCGCTGGTGATCTACCACGGCATGCGTGGGCTGACCGCCGCCCGCGGGACCCGTCAGCCCGCCCAGACGTCCTCGACGTAGCGGTCGGTGCTGACGAGGCCGGCCAGCCAGGCACGGGCCGCGTCGTCGTCGGCACCGGTCCGGCTGCGATAGATGTCCTGGAATGCCCCGCGCACGGCGGGCGCCATCCGGGCACCGTCGCCGCACACGTAGACATGGGTGTCGTTGTCGGGGTTTCCGAGCATGTCCCAGACCTCGTCGGCGTCGGCGGCGATCCGGTCCTGCACATACCTGACCTCGTCACCGGCCCGCGAGAACGCCGGCCGCATCCGCACGATGCCGAGACGTTCGGCGTCCTCGGCCTCGTCGCGGAACAGGTAGTCCACATCGGGGTGCCGCACGCCGAAGAAGCACAGCGCCGCGGTGAACGGCTCCCCCGCTTCCAGCGCGCCCAGCCGGTCTCCGATGAATCCGCGGAAGGGAGCCACGCCCGTGCCGGCGCTGACCAGGATGACGTTGCGGGTCGGATCGGCGCCGGCCCGGAACGCCTGCCGAGCCGGGTCGACCCGCATCCGAATCTGCTGTCCCGGAACAGCATCCGCGAGATAGCTGGACGAGACGCCGCGGAACACGCCGGAACCCGAGCGGGCCGGTCCTTCCAGCACCCCGACCACCAGCTCGACTTCCCGGACCCGGCGGCGGGACGAAGTGGCGATCGAATAATGCCGTGGCGACATCGGCTCGAAGAGTTCCAGCAACTCTTCGCGGCTCAGCTTGGTGGCCGGGAACTCCGCCAGACAATCGGTGATGTTCAGGGCGCGTGCCTCCGGGTCGTCGGCCAGAGCGGTCAGCGCGGCACGCTCCGGTGGGCACGGGTTGGCGGCGGCGAGTTTCAGCAGCTGGCTTCGGGTTGCCGGCTTGCGGAGTTCCAGAAAGTGCGTAAGCAGTTCGCGCACAGTGACTTCCCGGTCGATCGGGATGGCCCGCCGCGTACTGCGCCGCGGATTGATCGAGATGCGCCGATCGAGCCGCAAATCCAGCAGCTCACCGACCTCGTCCACCAGAACGGGGCTGTTGTCCGGCAACACGGTGAGGTGATCACCGGTCTGATAGTCGACGCCGTCGGGCAGCGCGATGCGGATCAACCGCTTGTCCTGTCCGAACTCGGATCCGGTGTCCACCAACGGAATGTTGTCCAGCACCGTCGCCGGCTGCACCTGATGGCGCGCGTCGATCGCGGCGGTGACCGGACCGTCGATGGCACGGAGATCGTAGAGCGACTCGTCGACCACGGGTTCATCGGCGACGATGGTGCCGAACACACCGCCGAGCGCGTTCCACAGCGCCACCGAGAAATCCTCCACCACACCGGCGAAGTCACCCGAGGTGTCGGCCTCGGCCATCGGAAGCAGTTGCGTGGCACTGAGTTCCGCGAGCCGCGCGTCGATGCGCCGGGGTATCGCCATGTAGGTCTCGGCCCAGTTGCGGTCGCCGACACCCAGAACCGCATACGGCACGGCCGGAGCCGTGGCGTCCGGTCCGTCCAGCCATTCCACAAAGGCGCGGGCGTCGTCGGTCGGCATCCCGTTGTACGACGCGGCGACGATCACCACTGCCCCTTGCTCCGGCAGTGCCGCGGTCGCGGAATCCAGTGCGGCGACGGTCGTTTCGTAGCCGAGGTCGACGGCTTCGTCCCCCAGTTGCTGTGCCAGCGAGCGGCAGTTGCCGAGGTTCGACCCATGCAGCACAAGTAGTTTCGTGCCCGGCGGCACCGCCGCCCGGGACTGCGTCACCGGCGCGGCCGCGACGGCTGCGGGGGCCTGCGTACGCTCCTCCGGGGTACGGCGGATGAGCTGCACGTGGAAGCCCTCCGGTTTGCGCAGCAGGTCGCTGTGCGTGCGCAACGTGTAGTGCTCGACGTCGACGAACCGGTAGCGGTGCACCAGGGTCGCGAGCGCCATCGTCGCCTCGTGCAGCGCGAACTGGCGTCCGATGCAGGAGCGCGCACCGGTGCCGAACGGCTTGAACAGGTTGACCGGCCGCTGCCCGGCCCGGTCGGCGCCGAACCGGTCCGGATCGAAGATCTCGACGTTGTCGCCCCACTCCGGTTGCCGGTGCAGCGACGACGTCAACACCGTCACCGCTTCGCCCTGCCGCACCGGATACCGGCCACCGATGACGGTGTCCGCCAAGGCCATTCGGTCGAATTCCCGCACCGGCGGGGACAGCCGCAACGCCTCGTCGATGATCTGGCGGATGTAGGTGAGCTTGCCGATCTCGTCGAACGCCGGCACGTGGTCATCGTCGGGGCCGAACACCGCGTCGGCCTCGGTCTGTGCCCGGTGCAGCACCGCCGGGTTCTTGACGATGCTGTACAGCGCCGTCGGCATCAGTATCGATGTCGTGTCCTGCCCGGCGACCAGGAACGTGGCGATCTGGTTGCGAATGCTGTCGTCGTCGAGGATCGGTGTCCCGTCGGGACCGGGCTGCAGCATCAGGGCCAAGAGATCGTCGAGATCCACTTCGCCCGCGCGGTGCTGCGCGATCAGGTCCGCGATGAAGCTGAACAGCTTCCCGCGCTCGGTCTCGAACACCGCCTGGTCGGCGCCCGGTCCGAGCAGTATCTGGTTCAGGGTGGCTGCGAAACTCGCTGGGATGTCGGCGAGTCCGTCGTGCTGATAGGAGTCGAACCGGGCCCCGAAACCAGCCAGACCGACGGTGTCCATGGCCAGCTTCGCCAGATCACCGGCCACGTCCACCGTCCGCGTGCCGACCGCCGCGTCCCACTGTGCGATCAGTTGCCGGTTGATGTCGAGCATGGCGGGGTGATAGCTGCGCAGCCCGCTGAAGCTGAAGCCGGGGATCAAGACGTCGTGAGCTTCCTGCCAGCCCTCCTCGCCGGGGTACGCGGTGAACAGCCCGTTGCCGACCACCGGGCGGAACCTCGCCAACCGGCCCGTGAGTGCTTTGCTGAACCGGCTCTCATCGCAGAGTTCGTCGACCAGTGCCAGCGAGCAGGCATAGAGGCGGCGGCCGGGCCCGAGGTCGGCGTAGAACAGTGGGCCGTACTGCTCGGAGAGCAAGTCCAGCGGCAACGAATAAGGCCGCCCGGGCACTGGCCCGGACGGCAACTCGACACCGACAGCTGAAGGGACATCGGGAATCTCGGGCGGCACCGCTGGCGAGAAGCTCTCCATTCACGCCAGCGTACACGGCCGCCCTGAGAGCAGATCAGGAAACCGGCGCGAACGCTTGAACTTCTGCGCGACGGGCGGCGGCGAACCGCAGGTTCGGATCCGTGACCGCGCCGTGCCGCAGCACCTCGCGGTCGAAGTTGTAGTTCATCGACATCACCCAGGGGCCAGCGGCGCCCTGCCGCGGCAGCGTGTCCGCGACCCGCTGCACGTATCCCGCCGCGAAGTCCAGCAGCGGCTTGGTTTCCATGCCCGGATCGTCGAACTCCGGCCGGACGCTGTCGAATCCGCGTTCGTCCATGTGGCTCAGCAGTCGGCAGAAGTGCTCGCACAGCAAGCCGACCTTGAGCGTCCACGACGAGTTGGTGTAGCCGAAAGCGAAGGCGAAGTTCGGCACACCCGACAGCATGATGCCCTTGTAGGCGACGGTTTCCGAGAGGTCCACCGCCTGACCGTCGACGGTCAGCGTCATCCCGCCGAACAGCTGGACGTTCAAACCGGTTGCGGTGACGATGATGTCGGCATCCAGGTGCTGCCCGGATTCCAGTTCGATGCCGGTCTCGGTGAAGGTCGCGATCCGGTCGGTGACCACCGCGGCCTTGCCGCTGCCGATCGCCTTGAACAGGTCGGCGTCGGGCACCGTGCACAGGCGCTGGTCCCACGGCTTGTAGTCGGGGCTGAAATGGGTGTCGACGGGATAGCCCGCGGGCAGCTCGCGGGCGTTGGTCCAGCGGATCAACCGCCGGGCGGCGGCCGGATACTTCTGGCAGAAGGTGTAGACGGCGCGCTGCCGGATGACGTTCTTGCGCCGGGCCAGCGCGTAGCCGCGGTCGGCGCCGAGTACGCGACCGGCCACGTTGGCGAACGCGTCTTTCGACGGCACCGGCAGGATGTACGTCGGCGACCGCTGCAGCATGGTGACGTGCGCGGCCTTGGCCGCCATCGACGGCACCAGCGTCACCGCGGTCGCCCCGCTGCCGATGATGACGACCTTCTTGCCCGTGTAGTCGAGGTCCTCGGGCCAGTGCTGCGGGTGCACGACCTGGCCGGCGAAGCGGTCGCGGCCCGGGAACTGCGGGGTGAAGCCCTGGTCGTAGCGGTAGTAGCCGCCGGCACAGAAGAGCCAGTTGGCGGAGATTTGCACCAGTTCGTCGGTGTCGGTGCGCTCGACGTCGACGAGCCACCGCGCGGTGCCGCTGTCCCACGCGGCACCCAGCACTTTGTGGTGGAACCGGATGTTGCGGTCGATGTTGTTCTCGCGGACCGTCTCTCGCAGATAGGCGAGGATCTTGTCTGCGGAGGCGATGGCATCCTCGTCGCGCCACGGCTTGAACTCGTAGCCGAAGGTGTGCAGGTCGGAGTCAGAGCGAATGCCGGGGTACCGGAACAGGTCCCAGGTTCCGCCGGTCGCGCCACGGGATTCCAGGATGGCGTACGACCGCCCGGGATGTTCCTGCTGCAGGTAGTAGGCGGCACCGATGCCGGAGATTCCGGCGCCGACGATGAGGACGTCGACCTGGGTGGTGTTGGCGGTGTGCTCCATTGCAGACTCCCTGCTTGGCGGTGGTGGGCGTGGCAACAATGTTGGCGGCTGCCGGCCGCCAGCTGAAGGTCAAAACATCTCAGATTTTACTGCTGGCGGTGCATTTTGCACCACTCGCAGTAGGCTGACGCCATGGAGGCAACACAGCCGTCGCCGCAGGTACGCGAACTGATCCGGCAGTGCGCGCAGGTGGTCGTCAATGCCCCCGCGGAATGGCTCGAGGAACTCGACCGCGCCGTGCTGGGCGCCAACCCTGCCATCGCCTCCGATCCCGAGCTGGCGGCGGCCGTCAGCCGCAGCAATCGCTCGAATCTGCTGTTCTGGGGTGCGGCCAACGTGCGCGAGCCCGGTGCCCCGGTGCCACCCAACGCGGGCGCCGAACCAATGAGCGTCGCCCGGGAAATGGTCCGGCGCGGCGTCGACTCGTACACCCTTGACGCGTACCGAGTCGGCGAGGGCGTGGCATGGCGACGCCTGATGGATATCGCCTTCGAACTGACCTCCGACGCCGGCGACCTGCACGCGATGCTCGACGTCTGCTCACAGTCGATCAGCGACTTCATCGAGGCCACCCTGGCGGCCATCGCCGCCCAGATGGAGCTCGAGCGCGACGAACTCACCCGCGGCAGCCACGCCGAGCGGCGTGCGACAGTGACACTGCTCCTGGAGGGCGCTCCCATCCCCCGTCAGCGCGCGGAGAGCCGTCTGGCTTACGGACTCGGTGGCAGCCACACCGCCGCCGTCATCTGGACCGACGATCCGGATAGCGATCTGTCTCAATTAGAAAGCGCCGCCGAGGCTTTCGGGCAAGCCGCGGGTGGCCGACCGCTCAGCGTCCTGGCCAGTACCGCCACGCGGTGGGTATGGGCGCCCGGCCCTGTCGATGTCGACTCGCTGACGCATGCCGCCGGACGCGAAGTGCGGATCGCAATCGGGTCGACGGGCACCGGGGTCGACGGGTTCCGGCGCAGCCACTTCGATGCCCTCACCACGCAACACATGATGGCGCGCTTGCACTCGCCGCAGCAGGTCGCCGAATTCACCGACATCGAGATGGTGTCGCTACTGACCACCAACGCCGATCGCGCCGCGGTATTCGTCAAGCGAGTGCTGGGTGACTTCGAATCCGCGAGCCCCGAATTGCATTCAGCAGTGCGAATGTTCGTCCGCGAGCAATGCAACGTGTCCCGCGCCGCCGGCAAATTGTTCACCCACCGCAACACCTTGTTGCGCAGACTGGCCCGGGCCGACGAACTGCTGCCCCGCCCGTTGGCCGACAACAGCATCGAAGTCGGCGTCGCACTCGACGTGTTGCACTGGCGCGGTTGAGGTTTCAGCGCCGGAAATATCCACTCGGCAATGCCACGCGACGCTGCTACCGTTGATTCGTGACTTTCCGGTACGACGACCAGCTCGCCGAGGTGTCTTCGACACCGACGGCGGCTTTGTCGTACGCAGACACCGCCGGCTCCATAGCCCGGCACGAATCGAGTGAGCAGAGCAGCGTTTTCTGGCAGCCCATGCGCTTCGCGTCGTACCGCCGTACTTCCGCCGCGCATGCCGGCGTGCGCGGCGGCCGCAAGCTCGGGCCAGAAGACAACTCTCACAAATTCCACAATCTCGCAGTTTTCCCTGGCAGGAACGTCGCCTGACGTCCCCGTAGTTCTGTGTGCCCAATTGCGTTGCACGGGAATTGAATACAGGAAAATACCCACTGGACAGCACCGGCCTTCGGTGCGCATCATTGAGCTACCCGGATCGATCCGGACAGCCAGCGCAGGCCGAATCAGCTTGCTCTGCAAGAACTTTGAGAACTCAATAGTGTTGGCATTCGCGCTCGTGGCGAAATCTCGGTAGACGCGCCCGGCTCAAACCCGGGTGCCGGTAGCCCCGGCGTGCAGGTTCAAGTCCTGCCGAGCGCACGCATGCCCCGCTGGCCCAACTGGAAGAGGCACTGGATTTAGGTTCCAGGTGTTGGGGGTTCGACTCCCTCGCGGGGCACAACGGGCCGCTGGTGAAATCGCCTATCACTCTTGGCTTTTACCCATGAATTCCGGGTTCGAGCCCCGGGCGACCCACATGCGCCGTTAGCTGAGTTGGGATAGCACCAGACTCTTAATCTGGAGACGGGGGATCGAAACCCTCACGGCGTACGTTGCTTTTCCCGCCGGTGCGGTGTAACTGGTTTGCACGTCAGTCTTCCAAACTGAAAGGGCGAGTTCGAGTCTCGTCACCGGTTCGATGCGGATGTGGCTCAATCGGTAGGGCATCGGTCTCCAAAGCCGCAGGTTGCAGGTTCGAGTCCTGCCATCCGCGCCAACCACTTGCCCGCAAGATCAATCAGAAAGGAGGCACGCGGCATGAGGCATTTCCGACAACGCAAGGCCAGTCACCGGGCCGTGGCGGTGTACAACGCCGACTACCGCGTGCTGACCCACGTGAGCTGGCAGGAGGCGGTCCGGCTGCTGCTGCGGGGTTCGGTCTACGTGATCGAACGCCACAGTCCGGCCGTGCACATACACAGCCCGTCGACTGTCATCGAGCTGCCCGCATCCGTCGCGCTGCATCAGTACGTCCACGTGCCGTACCGGCCGCACAACCGGGTCACCCGTGACGGGGTCCTGGCTCGCGACGGCTACACCTGCGGCTATTGCGGTGGCCATGGCGACACGGTGGATCACATCGAGCCGGTGTCGCGAGGCGGGCAAGACACCTGGCTGAACCTCATTACGGCGTGCGCGCCGTGCAACGGCCGCAAGAGTGACCGCACACCGGAGGAAGCCGGTATGCGGCTGCTCTGGGAGCCCTATGAACCCCGCGATCGGGATCGCTACCGGGTCCCCGAATTGGTTTGAAACCCGTCGGGCGGGGCGGGAGGTCCGTCACCTCTCGCCCCGCCACGACGAAACACGTTGCCCCGTAGCTCAACTGGCAGAGCAGCTCCCTGTTACGGAGTAGGTTGCAGGTCCGACTCCTGCCGGGGTAGCCAAGCGTGCGCGGCGACGCGGGAGTGTCGCACCTGGCTGTAAACCAGAGGCCTTCAGGCACAGGGGGTTCGAATCCCTCCGCACGCACCGATGACCCGTGGTGTAACCGGTAGCACTGCTGATTTTGGTTCAGCCGGTTCAGGTTCGAATCCTGGCGGGTCAGCTTCAGGAAGACAGCGCGCCGTGGTGGCGCATCCCGTTTCGAAAACGGGCGCGGGGTGAAAGCCCTGGGGTTCGACTCCTCTGTCTTCCGCTGTGTGCGATGCCGAAGCGGTCGAGGCCCCAGGTTGTGAGCTTGGGCGAAGCGGGTTCGAGTCCCGTCGCACACCCCAACTTCGACAACGCCTCGGATTGCAGTCACCCACTGACTGCAATCCGAGGCACTAACCCAATGTCCGGTAGCTCATCTGGTTAGAGCGTCGCCCTGATACGGCGGAGGCAGGTGGTTCAAGCCCATCCCGGACAACCACGGAGGCGTGGCAGAACGGTAATGCAGCGGCTTGCTGAGCCGTGGCCGCTGTCCAGCGGTTGTGGGTTCGACTCCCGCCGCCTCCGCCAAATGCCCCTGTAGCTCAACGGAAGAGCACCTGCTTTCGACGCAGATGGCTGGGAGTTCGAATCTCTCCAGGGGCGCGCATGCGCAGGTAGCTCAGTTGGTCAGAGCGCCGTCCTTATAAGACGGATGCCGCGGGTTCAATCCCCGTCCTGCGCACCACCCTCCGGCGGCAGTGCCAGGTCAAAGCCGTCACCAAGGGCTGACAATGTCACGTTTTGCGACAGCTCCCAGCGCGCACTCATGCGAAGCCTGGCAGCGGCCAGGAACTGGCGCGCGAATGTGCACACAGCTCGCCGGATCCGCGAAACGGGCGCTCTGCTCGCACACTCGCGAAGCACCCCGCCCTACTCGAACGCCGCGTCCAGGTACCGCAGCGCGTCGGCTTTCAGCACGCCCAATGCCCGGGCGGTGTCGGCGAAGGCATTGGCCGCGTCCACCATCGCCGCGGCAGCCGGGTCGGCAGCCGCCACGAAAGTACCTGACCTCCCCCGGGTTTCGAGGACCCCGGCGGTCTCGAGCTCACGGTAGGCCCGGGCGACGGTATTGGCGGCCATTCCCAGCGTGCCGGCGAGGTCGCGGACGGTGGGCAGCCGGGTCCCGGCAGGCAGCCGGCCATCGCGAATGGCGTCGATGATCTGCAGCCGCAGCTGGTCGAACAACGGCCCCGCGTGCGGGTCGAGGCGGACCCACTCACCGAAATCGGTCACCAGCCGAGTATGACCGATGACGAGGTGGCCCAGATCACCCAAGACCCGATAACGTGGTCCAATGCGGGTGACGGTGTTCAGCGGTGCGGGGATGTCCGCCGACAGTGGCGTGCCGACCTTCCGGGACGCCGAGACCGGACTGTGGGCCAACACCGACCCCTACGAGATCTCGAGTTCGGACGCCTGGCGCCGCCACCCCGAGCGGGTGTTCGCCTGGTATCTGTGGCGCCACCACATGATGGGCAACGTGGCCCCGAACGACGGGCACCGGGCCGTGGCCGCGTGGCAGGACTACACCGAGGTCGACATCGTCACCCAGAACATCGACAACCTGCATGAGCGCGCCGGCAGCACTCGGGTGCACCACCTGCACGGCAGCCTGTTCCAGTTCCATTGCGACAGTTGCAAAGCCAACTTCGAAGGCACGCTGCCGCCGATGCCTGAGCCCGAAATCGCCATAGAACCGCCGGAGTGCTACTGCGGCGGCCTCGTGCGGCCCAATGTCGTGTGGTTCGGCGAGAACCTGCCCTCCGACGCCTGGAACAACTCGGTCGCAGCGGTCAGCGGGGCCGACCTGGTGATCACCGTCGGCACGTCGTCGGTGGTATACCCGGCGGCGTCCCTACCGGAAGCCGCTGTGCAGCAGGGCATCCCGGTGATCGAGGTGAATCCGAAGCCGACACCGTTCTCCGATCTGGCCACAGTGTCCCTGCGCGAGACGGCGGCCAACGCGCTGCCGACCCTGTTACAGCGCCTGCCGGAACTGCTGTCGACGATCAAGCAGGCCTGACGGCCCGACCCAACGCCACTTCCGCCAGCGGCACCCAGCCCGGCAGCATCAGCACACGACGGGCATCCGAAACCTCGAAACCTGCGCCGACGATGCTCCGCTCGGTCTCCCGATGCGCGTGACAGTTGCCCGAAATCTTCGGCCAGAACGTCGAATCCAGGAATCGCTGCACCCGGCCACGCACCCCGCCGCTGGCGACGTGCTCGAAGTAGCGCAGCTCGCCACCCGGCTTGAGCCGTGAATACATCTGCCGCAGCACACTTTCCGGTTCGTCGACCGAACACAGCACCAGCGAGCACACCACGGCGTCGAAAAGGTCGTCACCGTCGAAGTTCTCGACGGTCTCGGTGCGGACCGTCACCGGCACCGGCGCGGTCAGCGCCGCCTTCCGGGCCAGCGGCGCCAGCCGGACCTCCGGCTCGACGGCCACCACCTCGGTCACGGTGTCCGGGTAGAACGCGAAGTTGGTTCCGGTTCCGGCGCCGATTTCCAGTACCCGGCCGCGGAGCCCCGCCAGATTCTCCTGCCGCAGCCTGGTCATGAACTTGCGCTCGC
Source organism: Mycobacterium toneyamaense (assembly GCF_055384815.1). Classification (NCBI taxonomy): domain Bacteria; kingdom Bacillati; phylum Actinomycetota; class Actinomycetes; order Mycobacteriales; family Mycobacteriaceae; genus Mycobacterium; species Mycobacterium toneyamaense. The sequence continues at coordinate 1,176,244 of NZ_AP040333.1, read as the reverse complement.
GTGACGACATCGCGATCCACATGCGGGCGAAGAACGGATTGTCCACCGAGGTATCGGTCATCGTCAGGAACCTTTCAGTCGCTCGACCAGCTGTTGCGGCGTCGTATCCGGTCCGCCCAGTCCTCTCACCATGCCACCGAGGCACGCGGCGCTGAGCACCCGGTCGGCGAACTCCTCGGGATCGCCGAACGGCAGATACGGCCGCGAGATGAACAACGCCGCAAGACCGTGCGCCACCGTCCACAACCCGAGCGCCGCCACCGTCACGTCGCCGACGGGATAGCCGCCCTCGTCCATCAGGGCCTGCACCGAATCCCGCATATGCATGAATGCCGCGGTGTTCAGGGCCTGGTCCACGTCGCTGCCGGGATGTCCCTCGGACATCATGGCGATCCGGTAGAGCTCGGGGTTCTGGCGGGCGAAGCGGACGTATGCCAGCCCTTGTGCCCGCAACCGGTCGATCGTCGTCGGCTGTTCGGCGGCCACGTGCTGCATCACGTCGTCCAGTTGCTCGAAGTACCGGCCGCACACCGCGTCCAACAAGGTGTCCTTGTCAGCGAAATGCAGGTAGATCGATGGCGGGGTGACGCCCACCCGCTGCGCGACGGACCGGATGGACACCGCCTTCTCCTGGTTCGATTCCAGGAGAATTTCGGTTGCCGCGTCCAGGATTTCGTCGCGCAGCTGGTCGCCGGACCCGCGCGGCGCACGACGCCGTTTGGCCGCCGTCATCGCGCGCCGCATGCCGACGGCTCGGGCGCCGTTTCACTGATGCCGATGCGTTTGTGCAGCCGGGCCAGCGGCGCCGGCGCCCACCAGTTCCACCGCCCCATCAGGTGCATGAACGCCGGCACCAGCACCGTCCGTACCAGGGTGGCATCCACGAGGACGGCGATGGTCAGGCCGAGCCCGAACATCCGCATGAACGACACTTCCGCGGCGATCAGCGCGCCGAACGAAATCGACATCACGAGCGCCGCCGCGGTGATGACCCGTCCGGTGTGGGCCAGGCCGAGCGCGACGCTCTCGTCGTTGTCCTGTTCGACGAGCCAGAACTCCCGGATGCGGGCGACCAGGAACACCTCGTAGTCCATCGACAGCCCGAACGCGATGCAGAACAGCAGCACCGGCATGTTGGATGCCAGCGTCCCCGTCGCCGTGGTACCGAGCGCGCCGAGGTGACCGTCCTGGAAGATCCAGACCAGCGCACCGAATGCCGCGGTGAGTGAAAGGACATTGAGGACAACGGCTTTCACCGGAAGGACCACGCTGCCGGTGAGCAGGAAAAGCAGCCCGAGTGTGATGACAGCGATGACGGCCAGCACCCACGGCAGCCGGTCGGTGACGGCCTGCACGCTGTCGTGACTGATCTGGGCGACGCCCGCCAACTGCACCAGCCGCCCGTCCGGTCCGCGAACGGCGTGCACCGCATCGAGCTGCGCCTGAGACGCGTCCGAGAACAGCGGCGCGCTGCTGCCGATCGTCAGGAAGGCGCTGCCGTCGACGATCGCCGCGCCGGGACCGGCCGGGCCCACTTTCCGGCCGCCGACGAAAGTGCCAGTGGGCGAGGAGACTTCGGTGACCGCGGCGACGCGCGAGACATCGGCGGCGTACGTATCGAAAGCGGCCGGGCTCAGCCCGGCGGCGTCGGGAATGACGGCGGTGATGTCGGTGGCGGAGTTGTTGGCGAAGTCGTTGCGCAGCTGGTCCCCCAACTGGTGTGCCGACGCCGTGGTCGGTAGTACCCGCTCGTCGGGGAATCCCCACTTCGCGCCGAGGAAGGGCGCGCCCAGGACCAACAGCAGTGCGACGACGGCGAGGCTCGCCGAGACCGAGCGGCGCATCACGGCTTTGGCGGCGCGGTACCAGAACAATTCCTGCACGGGTTTGGGCGTGGTGTCGCGCCGGAACAGGTGCGGCAGGCTGAGGGAATCGAGCCGGTCGCCGAGGAGCCAGATGGCGGCCGGCGTGACGATCACCGCGGCCGCGGCGGCGAATGCGACCGTCGCGATGCCGGCGTACGCGATGGAGGTGAGGAAGTACATCGGGAACATCAGCATCGCGGCCATCGACAGGCCGACCGTCGTCGCCGAGAACAACACGGTGCGGCCCGCGGTGACCATGGTGCGGATCAGCGCCTGGTCCCGCGGCTGGCCCTCGGCCACCTCGTCGCGGTAGCGACTGATGATCAGCAATGTGTAGTCGATGGCGAGGGCGAGCCCGAGCGCGGTGGCGACGTTCAGCGCGAAGACGGACACGTCGGTGAAGAACGTGATGGTCCGCAGCACCGCCAGGGTGCCGGTCATCGCCAATCCGCCCACCAGGATCGGCAACGCCGCGGCGACCAGTCCCCCGAACACCCACACCAGCACCAGGAAGCTGAGCGGTATCGCGATGGACTCCATCAGCAGCAGATCATGTTCTGTCTGGGTGTTGATCTGGGAGTAGATGATCGCCCCGCCACCGGCCTTGACGGTGACGCCGGGCCGGTCGTGGACGACCTGGTCGGCGAGTTCCTGGGCGTACTTCTGCGCGTTGTTCTCGCCGCCGTTCATGCCGGCCACGATCAGCCCGGACTTGCCGTCCTTGCTGATCAATTCCCCGGCCGCGGCCGGCGGCACCGTCCAGGCCGAAGACACGTAGGCGACGTGCGGCGAAGCCTTCAGATGGTCGACGATCTCGCGGGCGGCCGCGGAAGCCGCCGGGCCGTGGACCCCGTCAGGCGCCGTGACGGTAACCAGCATCGGCATGTCGCCCTGGTGGAACTTGGTGGCCAGCAGCCGGCTGGCTTGTGCCGACTCGGACTTCGGATCTTGGAAGCCGCCCGCGGGCAGGGTCTTGACGACCGGGACACCGAAGATCGCCGCGGCGATCAGGACCAGCCCCGCCACCGCCAGAATTCTCTTCGGCGCGGCGATGGCCAGCAGCGCGATGCGGTTCAGCATGCAGTCCCCTTCTGCTAACACCGCTAAGTTATCGTCGATAACTCAGACCTGTCAATGCTCACTCACCCCTGGTCACGAGATTTATTGACGTCTGGTTCACACCGCCCACCAGGCGTTACCGCGGTGACCGTCATCATGTTTGCTACTGGCCAGTGAACTAAGCCGCGACCAGGACCGCTGTCCGCACATCAAGATCACCTGCGACCTTGCGGAATGTGAGCTACCCACGGGTCACTTGGGGGTCGGAGTAGGCCAACCTACCCAGCGGTAAGAATTGCCAACGTTTTCCGAATCGTGACTCAATGATTTCTTAATAGCGACCCATAGCCTCATAGACATGTGGATCGACGACACCAACGCAGATGTCATCAAAGTAGATTTCGATGCCCTGTACCACGGGGACGTCCTGATCGAGGGTGACACGTCCGAGCAGTTCCCCGACCTCGCCGAGGCTGTCTGATTCCGCGGGTTCACCCGCGAGTCTGACGCCGCGCCGAAGCGCGACGCCGCTGCGCACAAACCGCGTGCGCACGCAGGGACTCGTCGGAGTGATTTCCAGCGTCAAAGCCGCCGACCGATACGGTCGGCGGCTTTTGTTGTGTCCGGGGCCGGGGCCCGCCGACGGCTACAGCCCCAGGTCGCGACCGATGACCTCACGCATGATCTCGTTGGAGCCCGCCCAAATCTTGGTGACGCGGGCGTCCTTCCAAGCCCGCGCGACCCGGTACTCGTTCATGAAGCCGTAGCCGCCGTGGATCTGGACGCAGTTGTCCAGAATTTCGTTCTGCACCACCGAACTCCAGTACTTGGCTTTCGCCGCATCGATGGCAGTCAGCTCACCACTCAGGTGCGCCACCACGCAGTTGTCGACATAGGCCTGCGTCACATCGAGTTTGGTGACCATCTCGGCGAGCAGGAACTTGTTCCATTGCAGCGAGCCGATGGCTTGACCGAACGCCTTGCGCTCCTTGGCGTACTCGACGGTGTCTTCCAGAATCCGCCGGGCGTGGGCGAGGTTGGCCACCGCGACGCTGATCCGCTCCTGGGGCAGCAACGTCATCATGTGGATGAAGCCCCGGTCGACCTCACCGATGATCGCCGACTCGTCGACCCGGACGTCTTCGAAGAACAGCTCCGCGGTGTCCGCTTCGGGCTGGCCCACCTTGTCCAGCTTGCGCCCGCGCGTGAACCCCGGCATGCCCGTTTCGACGGCGAACAGCGTGATGCCCTTGGAGCCCTTTTCGGGTGCGGTTCTCGAGGCGACGATCACCATGTCGGCCTGGGTCCCGTTGGTGATGAACGTCTTCGAGCCGTTGATGATGTAACTGGACCCGTCCTTGACCGCGGTGGTCTTCAACGCGGCCAGGTCCGATCCACCGGAGGGCTCGGTCATCCCGATAGCGGTGATCATCTCGCCGGTGCAGAACTTCGGCAGCCACCGCCGCTTCTGTTCCTCGGTGGTCAGCGTGACCAGATATGGTGCGGCGCAGTCGTAATGGATGGTGAACGCCGACGCCGCGGCGGCACTGGACCGCGAAAGCTCTTCGCACAGAACGGTGTTGAAGCGGTAATCGCCCGCGGCGCTACCGCCGTACTCTTCGGGCACCTCCAGCCCCAGATACCCGTTGCGGCCGGCCTCCAGCCACACCTCACGGTCGATGTAGCGCTGCTCGATGAACTTGTCTTCATTTGGCTCGATGTGTCGAGAGACGAATTCGCGCACCGAGGCACGGAAGTCGTCGTGATCTACCTCGAACAAGCTGCGCTGCATATCAAAGTCCTTAACGCGGGTCGCCTTTGGCCAAAAGCTACCCCGCCGGCCGCCACCGAACGCAGTGAGGGCCGTGACCCGGTGGGAGTCACGGCCCTCGGCGCATGAATTGCGGCTAGACGCCGGCGAGTTCGGCTTCGCCCGCGCCGACCATCCGGGCCAGCCGGCCGGTGATGATCTCCTCGGCTTCCCCGACGATGCGGTGAATCAGCTCGTCGCACGTCGGGATGTCGTGGATCAGGCCCATGACGGTGCCCGCGGTCCAGATGCCGGCGTCGAGGTCGCCGTTCTCGAACACCTTGCGGCCCCGCACACCGGCCACCAGATCCTTGACGTCCTCGAACTGGCCGCCGCCCTTGAGGATTTCCACCACCTCACGCGAGACGGCGTTGGACGCCACGCGCGCGGTGTTGCGCAGGCTGCGGAAGATCAGCTCGGTGCCGCGCTCGTCGGTCGCCACGATGGCTTCCTTGACGTTCTGGTGGATGCACGACTCGACGGTGCACATGAAGCGCGTGCCCATGTTGATGCCGTCCGCGCCGAGCGCCAGTGCGGCCACCAGGCCGCGGGCGTCACCGAAGCCGCCCGAGGCGATCATCGGGATCTCGATCTCCTTGGCCGCGGCCGGGATGAGCACCAGGCCTGGCACGTCGTCCTCACCGGGGTGACCGGCGCACTCGAAACCGTCGATGCTGATGCCGTCGACGCCGAGGCTCTGGGCCTTGACGGCGTGGCGCACCGAGGTGCACTTGTGCAGCACCTTGATGCCGGCGTCATGGAACATCGGCAGGTGCGGTCCCGGGTTGGAACCGGCCGTCTCCACGATCTTGATGCCGGCGTCGACGATCACCTTGCGGTACTCGTCGTACGGCGGCGGGTTGATCGACGGCAGGATCGTCAGGTTCACGCCGAACGGCTTGTCCGTCAGGTCGCGGGTCTTGGCGATCTCGTTGGCCAGATCCGCCGGCGTCGGCTGTGTCAGCGCGGTGATGAAACCCAGGCCGCCCGCATTGGCAACGGCGGCAACCAGTTCCGCGCGACCGACCCACTGCATGCCGCCCTGGGCGATCGGGTGCTCGACACCGAAGGCCTCGGTGAACTTCGTCCGGATTCCCATCAGCGCGGCGCCATCCGGATCGCGCCGTCGAGGCGGATCACTTCGCCGTTGAGCATCGGGTTCTCGATGATGTGCTGCGCCAGGAACCCGTACTCGTCCGGGTCACCCAGGCGAGCCGGGTGCGGCACCTGCTGGCCGAGGGACTTCTGCGCCTCTTCCGGCAGCGAGCCCAGCAGCGGGGTCTTGAACAGGCCGGGGGCGATGGTGCAGACGCGGATCAGCTCACGCGAGAGGTCGCGGGCGATCGGCAGCGTCATGCCGACGACGCCACCCTTGGACGCCGAGTACGCGGCCTGACCGATCTGGCCGTCGAACGCCGCCACCGACGCGGTGTTGATGATGACGCCCTTCTCGCCGTCGACCGCCTCGGTCTTGGCGATGCGCTCGGCCGACAGGCGGATGACGTTGAACGTGCCGATCAGGTTGACCTCGACGACCTTGCGGAAGCCGGCCAGCGGGAAGGCGCCGTCCTTGCTCAGGGTCTTGATGGCGTTGCCGATGCCCGCACAGTTCACGTTGATCCGGACCGGGCCCATCTCCTCGGCTGCGTCGAGCGCCGCGCTCACGCCGGCCTCGTCGGTGACGTCGGTGGCGACGAACTTGGCGCGCGGGCCCAGCTCGGCGACGACGTCCTCACCCTTGAGGTCGATGACGACGACGCTGCCGCCGGCGTCGAGCAGGCGCTTGGTGGTCGCCAGGCCGAGGCCTGACGCGCCGCCCGTCACGACGGCCACGGAATCTTTGATCTGCATTGATGCAATTCCCTTCTTGTTACGGAAATCTGTGGGGCGCCTCAGGCCCAGTCGCGCAGGACCGACTCGGTGTCGGAACCGGGCACGCGAGGCGGCGTCGGCACGCTCGGCACGCTGCGGGAGAACCGCGGCGCGGGCATCGGCTCGAGGTTGTCGCCGTCGTCGGGCGAGAACCGGAAGAAGGTGTCGCGCTCGGCGATGTGCGGCTCGGTCTCGACCTCGGCGAAGCTCAGGACGGGGCTGACGCACGCGTCCGAGCCGGTGAACACCTTGGCCCAGTGGTCCCGGGTCTGCGCCTTGAAGGCAGCGGTGAAGATCTCGCGCAGCTCGGGCCAGCGGGCGACGTCGTTCTGGCCGGGCAGGGCCGCCGGGTCGAGTTCCAGCTTGGCCAGCAGCTCGGCGTAGAACTGCGGCTCGATGGAGCCGACGGCCATGTACTTGCCGTCGGCGGTCTCGTAGGTGTCGTAGTACGGCGCGCCGGTGTCGAGCATGTTGGTGCCGCGCTCGTCGCTCCACATGCCCTGCCGGCGGAAGCCCCACATCATCTGCATGAGCACGCTGGAGCCGTCGACCATCGCGGCGTCGATCACCTGGCCCTTGCCGGAGGTCTGCCGCTCGAACAGCGCGGACAGGATGCCGACCAGCAGGAACATCGACCCGCCACCGAAGTCGCCGGCCAGGTTCAGCGGCGGCACCGGGCGCTCGCCCTTGCGGCCGACGGCGTGCAGCAGGCCGTTGAGCGAGATGTAGTTGATGTCGTGGCCGGCCTGCAGGGCGCGCGGGCCCGTCTGGCCCCAGCCCGTCATGCGGCCGTAGATCAGGCGCTCGTTGACCGCGGCACAATCCTCCGGGCCAAGGCCCAGCCGCTCGGTGACGCCCGGGCGGAAACCTTCGATGAGAACGTCGGCCTTCTTGATCAGGTTCAGGACCAGCTCGCGGCCTTCGTCGCTCTTCAGGTCGGCGGTGACGGACCGGCGGTTGCGCAGCATCGAGTCGCCGCTGGGCTTGCCGGACTTGCTCGGGCGCTCCACGCGCACCACGTCGGCGCCCAGGTCACCCAGGATCATCGCCGCGTGCGGCCCGGGGCCGATGCCGGCCAACTCGACAACGCGCAGTCCCTGCAGTGGTCCAGCCATCTAAATGCACCTCTTGGTCGATCGGTTTGAGCCCAGTTCTATTGACCGCAACATAGCTTACTTGTATAACGAAGTCTGTCTAGTGCGGGCATCTGGCCCGCCCATGAAACTGGGGTACTGAATGACTTACACCGGATCCGACGATCTGACCGTGTCACTGGATGACGGCGTGTTGTCCGTGACGCTCAACCGGCCGGACACGCTGAACTCGCTGTCGCTGGGAATGCTCGAACTCCTCGGCGACGCGGTGCTCCAGGCCGCGACCGATCCCGAGGTCAAGGTGGTCCGGCTGGGCGGCGCGGGCCGGGGCTTCTGCTCCGGCGCGGGCCTGAGTGCCGAAGACCAGGACGCCAAGAAATTTGATGCCGCCGCCGTCTTGAACGCCGCCAACCGCGCCGTCGCGGCGCTGGTGAGCCTGCCCAAGCCCGCGGTCGCAGTGGTGCACGGCGTCGCCGCCGGCGTCGGGGTGTCGCTGGCCCTCGGGTGCGACATCGTCCTGGCGTCGGAGAAGTCGTCGTTCCTGTTGGCGTTCACCAAGATCGGTCTGATGCCCGACGGCGGCGCCTCGGCTCTGGTCGCCGCCTCGATCGGCCGGGCCCGGGCGATGCGGATGGCCCTGTTGGCCGAGAAGCTGCCGGCGTCCGAGGCTCTCGCCGCCGGCCTGGTGAGTTCCGTCCACGCCGCCGATGAACTCGACGCCGAGGTCGACCGCGTGCTGGCGACGCTCAAGTCCGGCCCGGCCGTGGCCCTGCGCAAGACCAAGCAGGCCATCAACGACGCCACCCTGACCGAGCTGAACAACACGTTCGCCCGTGAAACCGCCGGGCAGATCCAGCTTTTGCACGCCGCCGACTTCCGCGAGGGCGTGGCGTCCTTCCAGCAGCGGCGGACTCCCGTCTACTCGGACGTGTAGCGAACGGGTCCACACCACGAGCGTGCAAACAGATCACCAGATCCGCGGTTGACGCGCTCTGATTGCACAGTCGCGGGATCATGCGTTTCGACGGGTTCGCGAGTGTGCAACCAGGGCCTCGATTTCGCGGATCCGGTGATCTGGTTGCACATTCGTGGCAGTGACTCATACCGACGTACGCCCGGAAATCGCTTGACGGGCGCGGGACCATGGACTGGTGAGTTCCCAGTTCGACGTCGAGACGCCCGAACCGCGGACCACTGACCGCTGGCGGGTGTTCGCGCCCTTACGTTTCCGCGAATACCGGCTGCTCATCGCGGCCGTCTCACTGTCCATCTTCGCCGAGGGCATGTGGACGGTCGTGGCCGCGCTGCAGGTCATCGCGCTGGACAATGATCCGGCTGCGCTGTCCCTCGTCGCGACGTGCGCAGGCGTCGGCCTGGTGGCTTTCGTCCTCGTCGGTGGTATCGCGGCCGACAGGCTCAACCGGCGCAACATCATCATCACCGTCGAGGTCATCAACCTGGTCGCGGTGTCGACCATTGCTGCCCTCAGTTCGACTGGGACACTGCGCCTTTGGCACATGGCGGTCGCGGCGACGTGCCTCGGCATCGCCGTGGCCTTCTTCTTCCCGGCCTACAGTGCACTGCTCCCCCGTATCCTGCCGGCCGAACAACTGTTGGCAGCCAACGGCATCGAGGGCGTCGTGCGTCCCGTGCTGCAGCAGGCCATCGGCCCGGCCGCGGCCGGTGTCCTCGTCGGGCTGACGTTCCCGAGTGTCGGTGCGACCACCGTCGCGGTGCTGTTCGGTGTGGGACTGGTGCTGCTGGTGGCGACCCGGCCCACTGCGGTCCCGGCGGATGAGAAACCGGCCGAGCACAAGCACGTACTGCATGATCTGCGTGAGGGTTTCACGTTCATGACACGCACGCCGTGGCTGTTGTGGACGCTCCTGGTCGCGAGTGTCTACGTGCTGGTGGTGCTGGGACCCATCGAGGTGCTGATGCCGTTCATCGCCCAACAACGCTTCGAAGACGGTCCCCGCGCATACGGATTCATCATTGCCGGCTTCGGAATCGGCAGCGCCGTTGGCGCGCTGGCAGTTTCGTCGGCCCGCATGCCGCGGCGCTATCTGACCGCGATGATGGCGATCTGGGGCCTGGGTGCACTACCCTTGGTCGTGGTCGGCAGCACCTGGTCATTCCCCGTCATGCTGGCCGCAACAATCCTCGTCGGAATCGGCGAGGGCGCCAGCATGGTGATCTGGGGGACGCTGCTGCAACTGCGGGTCCCCACCGAGATGCTGGGCCGGGTCTCGAGCCTCGACTTCTTCGTCTCGCTGGTGTTCATGCCGGTGTCATTCGCCATCGCCGGACCGCTGTCGAAAATCGTTCCGATGCAGTGGATTTTCGTGGTGTCCGGGGTCCTCCCGGCCATCCTGACGGCCATCGCGTGGGCCGTGGCGCGGATGCGGGCCGACGAACTGGCCCACCCGCTTTAGATTTCGGCGTGATCTGTGACTGTCGGCGTCACAGATCACGCCGAATTCGCCAGGCGCTGTCCACCGTTCGGCGGACTGCGCTTCCCGGCATTCGTTGGCAGGCTGTGATGACGCATCATCCGCAACGCCGACCTGCCGAGGAGTTCGAACTGATGAAAGTCGCTGCACACCGGAGCAGAATGTTGGGCGCGGGATTCATCCTGCTCGCGGCGTCCAGCGCGACAAGCGTTTTGGGCGCCTGTGCCGCGGGTGCCGAGCCCACGCCGCCGTCACTGGTGGGTCAGTGGACACCGTCCGATGGCACCAACTTGAAGGTCGTCGGTGATACCGGTGTCTGCAAGGGCTTCTTCTACGACAGCAGTACCGGCAAGCCGCTCGATATCGGCGGACCGATGTCGTGCTCATTGTCGTCGAAAATGGATTCAGATGGCCGCTACCGTCTCGCCGTCACACAAGGACCCAACTCGGCGACCTATCTCGTACGATTCGACACCGCCGATCACGCCACCGTCTATACGAAAAGCGGAACGAAACTCTATGGACTGGAACGGTTCTAAGTGATCGTTCGATGACACGGGACCTAGGTGCACGCCACTATTCACGGAAAAATTCAGGTAGAAGAGGAACGCCGGCCATGCTCTCATTGCCAGTCAAAATCGTAGGCACCGTGTTGACGGCCGTCGCCCTGGCGGTCGTTAGCGCAGCCTGCTCAAATGATTCGGGCGCGAAGCACTCAGGTGGTGCGAGCGCGGCCCGCTCGGTCACCTGTGATGAGTACGCGCAGAAGGAATATGCACCCGCAAGGATCGGCGGGGAATCGCAATCTACCGACATCTCAGAGCTTCTTGACTCGCACAAGCTGCCCCAGTTTGATCTCAAGCTCAATAGCAAGGTCAAGTCGGCGGTCGAGAAATTCTGCGGGAAACCGAGCCCGAAGGGTGGCCAGCCGGCCAAGCGCAACAACTCCCGGCCGATCAACGACGCCGTCGACTGGGATCAACTGTCGTAGCGCTGATCCTCATCCCTGGTTTGTGCACGATTTTCCGCGGCACCCGCGGAAAATCGTGCACAAATCCCCGAGTTCCTAGCCGCGGTGGAGGGTGAGCAGGTGCTCGTACACCTGGCCGTTGATGCGGTTGTGGTTGATCTCGTCTTCGGTCAGCTCGCGCCGGATCTTGCCGGGCACTCCGGCAATCATGGTGCCCGGCGGCACGACGAACCCTTGCGGCACAACGGTTCCGGCCGCGACCAGCGAGCCGGCGCCGATCACGGCGCCGTTGAGCACGATGGCCCCCATGCCCACCAGGGCGCCGTCCTCCACCGTGCAGCCATGCAGGACCGCGTTGTGCCCGACGCTGACGCCGGCGCCCACCTTGACCGGGAAGCCCGGGTCGACGTGCACGGTGCAGCCGTCCTGGATGTTGGACCCTTCGCCGATCTCGATGGGCTCGAACTCGGCACGCAGCGTGGTGCCGTACCAGATGCTGGCCCGCGCGGCGAGCGTCACCTGGCCGAGCACCGATGCGGTCGGCGCGACCCACGCCTCGTCGTGCAGCTGCGGCGCATGGCCCTGGATGGGAAGAATCAACGGTCCTGACATGCGGCAGAGTTTAGGTCGCACGCCGCTCCGGCCGGGAGCGTGGCGCAATCTGTGCGGTTCGTGTCGGTTCTGCCACTGGCCCGGTCCCGACCTACCGGCCAGAGTGGTGCGGTGACGCTCACCTCGACGACCGCGCCGACTCGCGCCGCATGGACGGTGGCCGCCGTCAGTTTCCTCGCCATCCTGGCCGCCGCCGGTTTCCGCGCCGTACCCGGCGTGCTGATGACGCCGCTGCACCACGAGTTCGGCTGGTCGCACGCCACGGTGGGCCTGGCGATGTCGGTCAACATGACGCTGTTCGGAGTCACCGCGCCGTTCGCGGCAGCCCTGATGGACCGGTTCGGGGTCCGGCCGGTGCTGACCGTGGCGCTGGGGTTGATCACGGCCGGTTCGGCGCTGTCGGTCCGGATGACGACCGGCTGGCAACTGGTGGCGTGCTGGGGCGTATTGGTCGGCATCGGCACCGGATGCATCTCGATGGGCTTCGTCGCGACCGTCGCCACCCGCTGGTTCGACGAACGGCGCGGCCTGGTGACCGGCGTGCTGACGGCGGCCAGCGCCACCGGGCAGCTGATCTTCCTGCCGCTCGTCGCCGAGGTCGCGACCCGTCACGGCTGGCGCTGGGCCTGCCTCATCGTCGCCGCGGCCGCGTTCGCGGTCATCGCACCCGCCCTCATCGTCATGCGCCACCACCCGCCCGCACCCACCGCGGCACCCGCGAACGGCTTCCGGGCCGCGCTGGACGGGCTCGTCATCGGTGCGCGGGTGCCGGTGTTCTGGCTCCTGGCCGGCAGCTTCGCGATCTGTGGCATGACCACCAACGGGCTGATCGGCACCCACTTCATCCCTGCCGCGGGCGACCATGGCATGCCGACGACGGTCGCTGCGAGCCTGCTGGCCACCATCGGCGTCCTCGACGTGGCCGGCACGGTCTGTTCGGGCTGGCTCACCGACCGGGTTGATCCGCGGCTGCTGCTGACCGTCTACTACGTCGGACGCGGCATTTCGCTGATGCTGTTGCCTTCGCTGCTTTCTCCGCACGCCGATCCGGGCACCTGGGTGTTCATCGTCTTCTACGGCCTGGACTGGGTTGCCACGGTGCCGCCCACGATCGCGCTGTGCCGCGACTACTTCGGTGATCGGTCCCCCGTGGTGTTCGGCTGGGTGTTTGCCGCACATCAGGTCGGCGCCGCGGTCGCAGCGGCGGCAGCCGGCTGGCTTCGGGACTTACAAGGTAACTATGACCTGGCCTTTCAACTGGCGGCCGGCTTGTGCGCGGTCGCCGCGGCGCTGTGCTTCAGCGTGCGAAAAGTGCAGGTCAGAACCACTTGACCAAAACGGACCGCCGGTAGCTGATTTTGCTGTTTCGCAGCGCCAGCCATTACCATTCGACGGGCGCCACGCCCCGGATGGGGTCTCCCCGGTCGGGCGGGGTGCGCGTCATGAACAGCTGAGGAGCCGAACCATGAAGACTCGCACCAGCAGATTTCTGGGCGTAACCGCGGCCGTCGCCGCCCTGACCGCATCGCTGCCGCTGGCAGTGTCCGCTTACGCGGACCCGCCGCCGCTGCCGCCGCCGACCAACAAGACGGTCGACCCCCAGGGCCCGGGCTGCGACAAGGTCAAGGCAGGCATGCCCGACCTGAAGACGTTGGTCAACAAGCCGGTGAGCCAGGTGCTGGCCGCGATTCCGGCGATCAGCACCTTCAACTCGGCGGTGTCCGGTGGCCTGAACCCCGCCGTGAACATCACCAGCGTGCTGGACAACGGCCCGTACGTGGTCTTCGCGCCCACCAACGAGGCCTTCGCGGCGCTGGACCCGGCCAAGCTCGAGGCCCTGAAGGCCGACCCGGCCGCGCTGACCAGCCTGGACTACTACCACGTCTTCCTGGGCGTGCTGGGCAATGACACCGTCAAGGGCCAGCGTCCGACGCAGCAGGGCACCCAGATCAAGGTGACCGGCGACGGTGGCGACATCAAGGTCAACGACACCGCCAAGCTGGTGTGTGGCGCCATCGAGGCGAGCAATGCCCGCATCTACGTGATCGACACCGTGCTGGACCTGGCGGATGCCCCGGCCCCGGTCACCGCGGCGGGTAGCGAGACCTCCACCTCGACCTCGGCCACCACGGCGACGTCGACCTCGGCAGCGCCGAGCGCCGCTGAGTCGACCTCGGCGACCCCGACCACGACCACGTCGGCCGCGCGGTAACCAACAGATTCAAACGAAATCGGCGCCCCTGCACCACGTTGTGCAGGGGCGCCGATTGGCTTTGTGGGCTGTTTACAGCCCGAGGTCGCGGCCGATGATGTCCTTCATGATCTCGGTGGTGCCACCGAAGATCGTCTGGATGCGGGCGTCGCAGTAATCGCGGGCCACGCGGTACTCCATCATGTAGCCGTAGCCGCCGTGCAACTGCACGCAGCCGTCGATGACCTTCTTGGCGGTCTCGGTACAGAACCACTTGGCCTTGGCCGCCTCGACGGCCGACAGGTCGCCGTCGAGCACGCCCTCCAGGCACCGGTCGATGTACCGCTCACACACGTCGAGCTCGGTGTCCATCTCGGCCAGCAGGAACCGGTTGTGCTGGAAGCTGCCGATCGGCTGCCCGAACGCCTTGCGGTCCTTGGCGTATTGCAGTGTCTGGCGCCAGGATTCGCGCGCGCCCGCGATCGCCGAGATCGCGATGCCGAGCCGCTCGGACGGCAGGTTCTGCATCAGGTGGTAGAAGCCGCGGCCTTCCTGGCCGAGCAAGTTCGCCTGCGGCACCCGCACGTTCTCGAAGTGCAGCTCCGAGGTGTCCTGCGCATGCAGACCCATCTTGTCGAGCTTGCGGCCCCGCTCGAAGCCTTCCATCCCGCGCTCGACGACCAGCAGCGTGAAGCCCTTGTGCCCGGCTTCGGGATTGGTGCGACACACCACCACGACGAGGTCGCAGTTGATGCCCGACGAGATGAAGGTCTTGGAGCCGTTGATGATCCAGTCGTCGCCGTCGCGCACCGCCGAGGTACGGATGCCCGCCAGGTCACTGCCGGCGCCGGGCTCGGTCATCGCGACGGCGAGGATCAGCTCGCCGCTGGCGATGCCCGGCATCCACCGTGCCTTCTGCTCGTCGTTCGCAAGGTGCTTGAAATACGGTGCGACGACGTCGTTCTGGAGACTCAGCGACGGTGCCGGGCCGCCGTAGCGGGCCAGTTCCTCGTCGATGACGGCATTGAAGCGGAAGTCGTCGGACCCGCCACCGCCGAACTCCTCGGGCATGTTGAACCCGATCAGGCCGTACTTGCCGGCGGCGACGAACGCCGACCGGTCGACCATGCGCTGCTCTTCCCACTTCTCGGCGTTGGGGACGAGCTCACGCTCGATGTACTGCCGGGTGGATTCCCGGAGCGCCTCATGCTCCGCTTCGAATACTGTCCGCTTCACGATTTCTTCTCCGTCACTTGGCTTTCCATACAGGCTGACGTTTCTGCGCGAACGCCAGCGGGCCTTCTTTCGCGTCCTCGGACTGCAGCAGGGTGACGAACTCGCGGTTGGTGCGCTTCCAGCCGTCCTTCTCGTCGGTCACCACGCCGTCGTCGGCGCCGTACGCCACCCGCTTGCTGGCCTGCACGGCCAGCGGCGCGTTGGACGTGATCCGTTCCGCCAGAGCCAGTGCCGCGTCGACGACGGTGCCGTCGGGGACCACCTGATTGATCAGGCCCCAGCGCAGCGCATCCGCGGATGTCATGGGCTCACCGGTGAACAGCAGTTCCAGCGCGACCTTGCGCGGCAGCTGCTCGACGATCCGGAACACGCCGCCGGCACCGGCGATCAGGCCCCGTTTCACTTCCGGGAGACCGAATTTCGCGCTTTCCTCGGCCACCACCAGGTCACTCGCCAACGCCAGTTCCGAGCCGCCGCCCAGGGCGGTGCCGTTGACGGCCGCGATGGTGGGCTTGTCGATGAAGTGGCTGACGTAGCCGGCGAAGCCCCAGTCGGTGTGATCGGGGTGGAAGAGGTTCTCGCCGCGCGAGAGCGCCTTGAGATCCGCACCGGCACAGAACGATTTGTCGCCGGAGCCGGTGATCACGACGGCCCGGATCTCCGGGTCGTCCTGCGCGGCCTGCAGTGCGTCGCCGACACCGATGCTGACGGCCTGGTTCACGGCGTTGCGGGCATCGGGCCGGTTGATCGTGATCAGCAGGACGTTGCCGCGCCGCTCGGAGAGGGCGCCCGGTTCGGCGGACACCGAGGTCACAACAGCTCCAGGATGGTCGCGTTGGCCTGGCCGCCACCCTCACACATGGTCTGGAAGCCGTACTGAATGTTGTTGTCCCGCATGTGGTGCAGCAGGGTGGTCATGATGCGGGCACCGGAACCGCCGAGCGGGTGGCCGAGGGCGATGGCGCCGCCGTTCGGGTTCAGCCGGTTCTCGTCGGCGCCGATGTCCTTGAGCCACGCCATCGGAACGGGCGCGAAGGCCTCGTTGACCTCGAACACGCCGATGTCGTTGACGCTCAGACCGGACTTGGCCAGGGCCTTCTGGGTCGCGGGAATGGGCGCGCTCAGCATCATCACGGGGTCGGCGCCGGCCAGCACGCCGGTGTGCAGCCGAGCAAGAGGCTTGAGCCCCAACTCTTTTGCCTTCTCGGCGGACATGATCAGCAGCGCGGCCGAGCCGTCGGAAATCTGCGAGGAGTTGCCGGCGTGGATGACGCCGTCTTCCTTGAACGCCGGCTTGATGGCCGCCATGGATTCGACGGTGCCGCCGCGACGGATGCCGCCGTCTTCGGTGACGATATTGCCGTCCTGGTCCTTGATGGCGACGATCTGGTCCTTGAAGGCCCCGGCATCCTGTGCGGCAGCGGCCTTTTCGTGCGAGCGCAGCGAGAACTCGTCGAGCTGGGTGCGGGACAGGCCCCACTTCTCGGCCATCATCTCGGCACCGGTGCCCTGGTTCGGGGTCTGGTCGTAACGGGCGCGGAACGCCTCCGGGTAGGGGTGTCCACCGTTGGCGAGCGACGAACCCATCGGGGTGCGCGACATCGATTCGACACCACCGGCGACGACGACGTCGTAGTGGCCGGCGACCACGCCGGCGGCGGCGAAGTGCACCGACTGCTGGCTGGAGCCACACTGGCGGTCGACGGTCACGCCGGGGACCGTCTCGGGCCAGCCTGCGGTCAGGACCGCGGTGCGGGCGATGTCGAGCGCCTGCTCGCCGGCCTGCATGACGCAGCCCCAGATCACGTCGTCGACGAGCGCCGGGTCGACGCCTGCGCGCTGCACCAGGGCGCCCAGCACCTGAGCCGAGAGCTCTGCCGGGTGCACACCCGACAGGGCGCCGTTGCGCTTCCCGATGGGCGAGCGGACCGCCTCGACGATGACTGCTTCAGCCACGGACTTCTCCTTCAACATGAATTGACACCCGTAAAGACCTGGTCATATGCGAACATAGAACAGAAGGTTTACTAGGTCAACCTACTAGTTGGTAGATCGGCGCCATTTCCGCGAATGACGGGGTCATGCCGCCTCACATGGTTTACTGAGTTTCCTAAGACGAGGCCAGCACAAACGGTTCAAGGAGGGCCCAGATGGCGCAGACTCCGCCGTT
Organism: Mycobacterium toneyamaense; assembly: GCF_055384815.1. Classification (NCBI taxonomy): domain Bacteria; kingdom Bacillati; phylum Actinomycetota; class Actinomycetes; order Mycobacteriales; family Mycobacteriaceae; genus Mycobacterium; species Mycobacterium toneyamaense. The sequence continues at coordinate 1,158,912 of NZ_AP040333.1, read as the reverse complement.
GTCGCCGATGATCGACCCACGTACTGTGCCATCCTCGGCCAGCGGCCCCATCCGCTCCCCCAAAACCGCGGAACTGGTGGCCGGCACCTTGCGCCGCATGGTCGTCGACGGCCAGCTCAAGGAAGGCGACTTCCTGCCCAACGAGGCCGAGCTGATGGCGCATTTCGGGGTCAGCCGTCCCACCCTGCGCGAGGCCGTCCGCGTCCTGGAGTCCGAGCGCCTCGTGGAGGTACGCCGCGGGTCGCGCACCGGTGCCCGTGTCCGCGTGCCCGGACCCGAGATCGTCGCGCGCCCAGCGGGTCTGCTGCTGGAGCTGTCCGGCGCGACGATCGCCGACGTGACCACCGCGCGCGCCGGGATCGAACCGACCGTCGTGCGGCTGTTGACCGAGCAGGGCAACACCGCCGCGTTCGACGAGCTCGACACCATGCTGGCCGAGTACGTGCCGTCCGGACTCGAGACGGGCCGTATGGCCGAGACCACCGGCGACTTTCACCAGCGCATGGTCGAGCTGTCGGGCAACGCGACGCTGGCCATCGTCGCCGGCATGCTGCACGAGATCACCGTCCGCCACATCGCGTTCGCGATGCGCGAGAACCGCCCGATGTCCAAGTCCGACTACGACATTCTGATGAAGTCCTACCGCCGGCTCATGACGCTCATGCGCTCGGGCAACGCCGCGGCCGCCGAAGCGCACTGGCGCAAGCACCTCGACGTCGCCAACAGCCTGCTGTTCGCCGGCATGGAGGACCTCAAGGTCCGCGACGTCATGCGCTAGTCACGCCGTACACGGGGACATCGTCGGCCCACGGCTGGCGGGTCACCATGTCGCGCACCTTCACGTAGCCGCGCTCGAATTCACCGGTGGCGGCGTCGACCAGGCGGTACTGCTGCGTCTGTTGATGGATGGGCTGCGCGTCGAGCATGACGATCCGCACCTCGCCCGGCTCGAAGTGGCACCGCTCCTGCAGCGCCGCGACGAGCTGTTCGTTCGACATGTGGCCGTCGCCGAAGTTCCAGCCGATGGCGGTCGAGACGATGCGCTCACCATCGGTCAGGGCGTAGTCGTCCTCGTTCTGCCCGGCCATCGCGCGGTGCGCGAGCGTGAACAGCGCGCGGCCGTGCGTGTTGAAGGCGCGGAACGCGTAGCCCATGTACAGGTACATCTGCGCGTTCTCCGGGCTGCCGTAGTACCGCTCCATCTGGGTCGCGGGCATGCTGGCGATCGCGACGATGTTCTTCTCGATCTTCTCCGAAGCCGACGGCTTGATGCACCACAGCGACGTGTCCCAGTTGCCGGCGTAGTACCGCATGCCGGGCAGGAAAGACACCTTGCGCGGGAACAGGTTTCCGATGACGACGGTGCCCGCGACGACCGCGAACAGCACCACCGGCCACGGCGACGTCAGGTCGGTGATGCCGATGTCCGCGTGCCCGACGAAAAGCGTCACGACACAGAACATCATGAAGACGTTCCACTCCAGCGGCACGCCCATCGGGATCGCCGACAGGATCCCGAAGTGGAAGCACAGCATGACGAACGCGGCGATGTACGTCGGCCAACCGCCGTGACTGAAGAAGAGCACGAGCGGCACCGCGCCCTCGATGAAGGTGCTGAAGTGCGCCATGAAGCGCGATGGGCGGCCGGGGCGCAGGTCGTCCGGGAAGTGTTCGAAGAACGCGCGCTTGATGAACTTCGGCCGCAGCACGGGATTGTTGCTCATCATCGTGGAGATGACGAACGGGAAGTGGTGGTTGAGCTTCGACGTCGCGGCGCCCAACCAGATCACCATGCACACGAGCTTGGCGGCGATGATCAGGTCGACGCCGTAGCCGGCGAACAGGAAGGCGACGGTGAACGAGCCGTAGACCTCGCCGCGGGCGGCCAGGAAGATCACCTTGTCGCGCAGACCGGCCAGGGCGAGCACGACCAGAATGGCCCAGATCGGCCACATCGGGAGCACGCCGACGGTCGCGCCGGGCAAGACCGGGCCGGTGCCGTCGGAGCACAGCGCGACGACGAGCAGGGCCAGCAGCGCGCCGTAGAGCAGCACATCGACCGGTCCGCGGGCGTCGCCCTTGGTCAGCGGGATGCGGCCGGGCCACGGTGGCAGACGAATGGTCTTCGGCCGCAGCCAGTACAGGATCGAGCCCATGGGCGGGAAGAAGCGGTTGTTCAGTGGGCCGAACCCGCAGCCGAGGCCGATCACCTCGAACAGCATCGTGTAGAGCACGACCTTCTCGAACACGATCGGCTCGGTCCACCACGCCGCGACGTTCGTGAATCCGTCGATCCCCTTGGTGGACAACGCGATCAGCCAGCCACCCAGGATGTACAGGCAGATCTTGACGACGTAGAACAGGTGCAGTGCCACCGGGGTGCCGAAGCCCGTCTCGGCCCAGTGCCGGGCCATGGGGACGATCTTCTGCGCGCGGGTGCCCTTGTTCCACTCCTCGAAGTCGATGACAGGAGTGTCCTGCGTGAGAAAGCCCATACCCGTCAGACTAGAACGTGTTCTAGTCTGACGGAATCAGATCCCCATAGTTGATTCCGTGGCCAGGGCGCAGACGTTCCAGAACCAACGCCCCGGACACCGACGGGTTCAGGCCTTCGCGGGCGGCCGGAAGAAGATCAGCAGCTGCCCGATGCCACCGGCGAGGCCGAGCCCGACGGCGATCAACAAGCCACACCAGCCGTGCAGCAGGTGGTAGAAGCCGCTGTTGTGGAACAGCAGGCAGTCCAGGCTGTAGCGGCCCGCACCCGTGCCCGCGATCGCCACGGCCGCGACGCCCAGCACCAGGTTGTACTCCCAGCCGGATTTCACGATGAAGAAGCCGTTTTCGCGGTGCACGGTCCATGCGGCCACCACCATCAGCGCCACGAACCCCGCGGCGGGGATCGGCGTCAGGAAGCCGGCAGCCAGGCCCAGGCCGGCCAGGATTTCGGTGCCGGCAGCCAGCCGGGCGTGCAGCATGCCGGGCTTCATGCCGATGCTGTCGAACCAGGCGGCGGTACCGGGGATGCGGCCGCCACCGAAGAACTTGTTGTACCCGTGCGCAGCCATCGTCAGACCGAGCACCACCCGCAGCAGCAGGATCGAGAACGCGTAAGCAGTCACGCGATGAATTTAGCCCCCGGCGTCCAGCACCGCAGACAACCGTTCCACATACGAATCGACATCCGGTAAGGCCGACGGGGACGCGTGCACGCTGATCGTGACGGTGTCCCCGATGCCGTGCACGCCGTGCGTCAAGCCCATCATCGGCGACAACGCCGGGCACGCGGTGGTCAACACCACCGGGCACTCCCCGAACGTCAGATCGGCCGCGCCGCGGTTGACGCTCGAGACCACGGTGTTGCCGGTGGCCGTCGTCGACCGCACGTGCGGATCGAATTGCTCAGTGCCCCAACGCAGCAGCCGGGCCGGCACCGCCGCGGTGGCGGCACCGCTCGCCGCGGCCGCAGGATGCTCGAACCGCTTTCGCCGCATGGCGAGTTCCGACTCGATCCGGGCCGCCCGCTCGTGGAAAGGCAACTCCGGGTGCAGGGCCACGCCGACGTTGCCGTAGTGGTTGTACGCCCGGCGGACCCCGGTCTTGGCCATCGGCACCTCGGCCCCGAGCGCGGTCACCCCGCCCAGCTCGGCCGCCAGTGCCTCGGAGATGGCCGCCAGCACGCCGACCGTCACCGTCGGCCCGGGCAGGTCCGCACGGTGACGCACCACCGTCCGCATGGTGTCGGGGCCCGCCGGCGCGTTGTTGGTCGGCTGCACCGGCCACGAATCCGCCGGTGGGGCAACAGCACCCGACTCGGTGTCCCGCACGAGTTGCCGGTGGGCGGCACTGGCGCGCCACGCCAGGTACGGCAGCGCCCACGTCCCCAGCCGCGACTCGACCACCGCCGGCACCGGCTGGTCCCGGCCGAAGATCCGCCTCATGAGAGCCGTCGCGCGCTGCCCGTCGGCGAGGGCGTGCGACATCTGCACAACGACGACGGTGCCGGGGCCCGTCGTCGTCGGTATCCCGGTAACGTCGGCGAAGACGTGCAGTCGCCACGCCTGCACGGTCGCGTCGAGCTGGTCACTCGCGGCCAGGGCACACACGGCGTTCAGGCAGCCGGACCAGGTGGGGTCCCCGGGTTCGTGCACGACGATCTCCGGGGCATCGCATCGCACCCAGGACGGATAGCGCCAGGGACGCGAATCGTCGATGCGTACCAACAACTCTGGGCACGCCGCCACGTTGCGGCGGACCGCTGCCAGCGCGGCGTCCAGGTCAGCGGGCACACCGTCGAACCCGCACACCAGAAACATGTCGTTGGGGATTTTCGCCGACATCCAGAAACTCTGGGCGTCGGCGGCCGCCATCCGGTTCACGTCCACCGCCCCGGGATTTGTGCACGAAAATCCGCGCCCACCGCGGAAAATCGTGCACAAATCACGACCATCACACCGGCTCGAACTTGGCGATCAGCCACTGGCCCCCCAGTCGTTCCAGGGTTACGCGCGCACTGGTGGGCGTGCTGGTCGGTGGTTGGTCACCGACACGGACTATCTGGTTGACGAACACCAGCACCACGGCATGGTTCTCCTCGACCGAGACCGCCGCGGCGGCGGGCACCGACGTCGCCGCCGCGATGCGCCGCTGTTCGGCGCCGGGGATCACCGACTTGGTCAGTGTCGTGTACTCGTCCAGGAACGGTGTGGTGAGCAGCTTGCGCGCATCGGTCAGTTGTTGACGGACCGTGTCCGGCTGGTACGACAGCAGAGTGACCGTGCCGTCGCTGGCCAGCTTGATCACCGCGGCCCGCTGAGCGTCATTGCTGTGCTTCGTGGTCAGGTACCACAGTCCGCCGGCCGCGGCCGCGAGTACCAGCGCCAGCACCGGCAGGACCCGGTACGCCGTCACCCGCGCCCACTCGATACCGCCGGGCTGCAGCGGGTTCACCTGCGGCACAGCGGCATTGGGCGCCGCCGACTCTGTCTCGACAGCCTCGGCCGCATCCGGTTCCGCCTCCGTCGACTCGGCCTCCGCGTCGGCCGGCTCGTCAGGTTCGTCCATTTCGTGCTTGCTCATTGGATCGGCTCCACCTTCGATGCCTTGGCGCTGTCGCCCACCTTCTGCATCGTCAGCCGCACGCGCCAGTAGCGGTCGCGTTGCGGCGGCCCGCTGCCGACCTCGGTGTGCACCTTGACCGCGACCAGGACCACGCCCGTGGTCTCGTTCGCCGACTCCACGCCGGCCTCGGTGACCGTGCCGACCGACGCCGACTGCTGCTGTTTCACCGAGTCCACCACAGCCACCGAACGCTGTTTGAAGTCGTCGAAATAGGCGCCGGTCGAGGTGTCCAGCGCCCGCTTGATGTCGTCGTCGACGTGCCGGTAGTCGATGGTCGTGAGATTGACCGCGACCTGCTTCCCGGCCGTCAGGTACATGTCGTGCAGGGCGTCGTCGCGACGCAGCTGCAGCTCACGCTGACCGAGCCAGGCCACCAGCGCACCCAGCGCGCCGACCACCAGCACTCCCACGACCAGTGCCACGATCACCCGCTTATCCCGTTGGGGTGCAGTCGGTTTCAGGAAGGCGAGGGCGTCCTCGTCGGAGATGGCCGGTGCGTCGTCGTCGGCATCCGGGGTCACGTCCGGGTCGGCCGCGTCGTCGTCGTCCACCTCGTCGGGATTCCTGTGCCGCCCGTGCTCGTCCGCCATATGCCTTCCTCTCGCCGCGCGCCCGGCCGGGCGCGCGACACCTCGGCCGAGTCTAGAGACCACGGGGTGACCAGGGTCATGTTCGGTTCAGTTAGCACAGCTCGGTAACGTGCAGGAGAAGTGACGAGAGGATTCCCAGTGAGCACCGACGAACGCACTTCCCCGGCCGAGGGCGGCAGCAATGTACAGACGGTGCGATTCCGCGGTATCGACGAACTGACCCTCGTCGCCGACGAGTGGAACCGCGACGCGGACACCGCAGCGGACAAGCCGACGATCCTGATGTTGCACGGCGGCGGCCAGAACCGGCATTCCTGGAAGAACACCGGCCAGATTCTCGCGAACGCCGGCTTCCACGTCGTCGCACTGGACAGCCGCGGGCACGGTGACAGCGACCGTTCCCCCACGGCGAACTACTCACTCGAGACACTGACCGGCGACACGCTGCAGGTGATCTATCAGATCGGCCGGCCGGTGGCCCTGATCGGCGCCAGCATGGGCGGCCTGACCAGCCTCCCCGTCGCGCACGAAGCCGGTCCCGAACTGGTGACCAAACTGGTCCTGGTCGACGTCGTGCCGCGGTTCGAGAAGAGCGGCAGCGCACGCATCCGCGACTTCATGTTCAGCGGCATCGACGGCTTCGCCTCGCTGGAAGAGGCCGCCGACGCCGTCGCGGCGTACCTGCCGCACCGCACCCGGCCGCGCAGCGTCGAAGGACTCAAGAAGAACCTGCGGCTGCGCGACGGCAAGTGGTTCTGGCACTGGGACCCGGCATTCCTCACCGCGCCCGGCGACGACCCGTTCGAGCGCGCCGACATGCTCGAACACGCGGCGATCAGCCTCGAAATCCCGATCCTGCTGATCCGCGGCAAGCTCTCCGACGTGGTGAGCACCGAAGGCGTGCAGGACTTCCTGCAGAAGGTGCCGGGCGCGCAGTTCGTCGAACTGTCCGACGCCGGGCACACCGCCGCCGGCGACGACAACGACGCGTTCACCGACGCGGTGGTGCAGTTCGTCCGTCAATGACCCGATCGCGGCCCGTCGCCTCGATACTTGAGCGGTGACGGTATCGACGATCTCGCTGATCGCCATCTGTGTCCTCGCCGCGGTGGTCGTCGTCGAGACCATCGCGTTGCGCGTGACGCGAGGCCGGCTGCGTGCCGCACGGCAGGAGATCGCGGAGTTGCGCGCGCCGTCCGAGCCCCGCACGAACCTGCTGCTGGCCGGCGGCCGCGCGGCGGTGAAGACGATGTGGCAGACCGCCAACCTCATCAACAAAGAGGGCTTCGGCGGTGCGATGTGGTCATCGATCGAGGAGCTCGCCGGCTGGGCCGAGGTGGAGCGGCCGGACCTGGCCAAGCTGGCACCGACCGGCCGCGTGGCGATCATGTTCTCCGACATCGAAGGGTCCACGGCGCTCAACGAGCGCATGGGCGACCGGGCCTGGGTGCGGCTGATCGATCATCACGACAAGCTGGTCGGCCGGTGTGTCAAGAAGCAGTCGGGGTTGGTCGTCAAGAGTCAGGGCGACGGTTTCATGATCGCCTTCGCCGAGCCCGAGCAGGCCGTGCGCTGCAGCATCGACATGCAGCAGCAATTGGCGAAGGCGCCCGGCGGCGTCCGGGTCCGCATCGGGATTCACACCGGCAAGTCGGTGCGCCGCGGCGATGACCTGTTCGGGCGCAACGTCGCCATGGCCGCGCGGGTGGCGAGTCAGGCCGACGGCGGCGAGGTGCTCGTGAGCAAGGCCGTGCGAGATGCCTTGTCCGCCTCGGCTTCCTGCGCGGACATCACCTTCGACGGCGGCCGGGTGGCGGAGCTGAAGGGCTTCGCCGGGGACCACCGGCTCTATGCCGTGGGCTGGCTCCCACCGGATTCGGCCAGCCGCTGATGCAGCCGGGCGCGAATATCGTCGGCCGTATATGACTCGCGGTTGCGCTGATCGCGCGCGACCAACACGCCACCGGCGACCACGCCCGCGACACCGGCCAGGCCAACCCACTTCCACACGCCACGCATGCAGTGATTATGGCCGAGCGAAGCGCCGGGGAATGTCTAAGCTGCCCAGATGACTGGTAACGCGGTGACATTGGAGCGAGCGCTGGCCGAAACCCGGACCGGCGACATCTGGTTGTTCCGTGGGGCTTCCAAGCCCGACCGCGCCATCCAGACGCTCACCAACGCGCCCGTGAACCATGTCGGCATGACGGTCGCCATCGACGACCTGCCGCCGCTGATCTGGCACGCCGAACTCGGCGACAAACTCGAATGCCTGTGGAGCGGCAGCCACCACCGCGGCGTGCAACTCAACGATCTGCGGGCCGCTGTCGAACGGTGGGTGTACGTGTACGGGCAGCGGTGCTGGCTGCGACAGCTGACGCCGTACGCCACCCGCGAGCAGGAAGACCTGGCATTGAAAGTGGTGGCCCGCATGGACGGCACCGCGTTCCCCACCACCGCGCGGTTGACGGGCCGGTGGTTCCGTGGCCGGGCGCCGGTGGTCAGCGACTACACACGCGGAATTCCGTTGGTACATCGTAAGGTTCGCGAATCCGCCGAGAAGGACAAGAACCGCCGGCGGGCAGCCGGGCTCGAGACCGCGTATTGCGCCGAGACAGTGGCCATCACCTACGAGGAAATGGGACTGCTGGTCACCGAGAAACGCGAGAACTATTTCGATCCGGGGTCGTTCTGGAGTGGTGATTCGCTGTCGTTGACGCCGGGCTACCACTTGGGCGACGAGATCGAAATCCTGGCCTGACATGTCCGCCCGGAAAGCCGGCCAATAAACTCAATCGCCGTCAATGAAGTCAATAGGCGACTAGCATTTGTGCGCAAACTCCCAGCAAACGGGCAGCTCACAGGAGGCGGCATGCGAAAGAAAATCGCGCTGGTTGCACCATGGATTGCAGCGGCCGCGATCGGCGGCGCCGTAAGTCTCGCTCCGATGGCGGGAGCCGACCCGGACCCCGACGTCCCCTACGGCGGTGACGAATTCGACCTGCCGCAGCAGGGCCCGAACCCGTACGACTTCGGGTTCCACGAGTCGAATCACGACGAGAAGGACACCTCCGCCGGCGCCACCGACGTGCCGTACTGATCGCCGGCGATCTCCAGCAGCCGCTTCGGGTGCATGCCGTCCACCTGCCCGATGAAGGGCGGGTGGATGCTGTAGCCGAGCATGCGGCGAATGTCTTCTGACACCCGGCGGACGGTATCGCGTGTCATCGACAGCGTGAAGGCCTCCTGCGGCCGCAGCCACGGCTCGCAGTATTGGGCGGTGACCGCCAACCGCGGACGGTCAGTGCGGTTGGCGCCGCCGCCGTGCCACAGCGTGCCCGGAAAGAACACGCAGGACCCGGCTTTCATCACCACGGGCCGGCGCTCGACGTCGTCGCCGGGCAGCCGGTCGCCCCAGAGCTGGCTGCCGGGCACGACGTCGGTGGCACCGTTGTCGGCGGTGAAATCGTCGATGGCCCAGATGGTCGCCGCGCCCAACGGGGCACGGGGCCGGGGTGACCGCGACGATCATGCCGATCAGCAGCAGCTCCAACGACCCGGCGAAACACGCGATGGACAGCGCGGGCGCCACCCACCACGGCAAGCCGGCCTGGATGACGAGCAAGCCGAACGCGACGCCGATCGGATACATGCCGAGCCCGGCCGCCAGCGACGCCCGCACACCCGCGGCGATCTCTGTTTTCCGAGACGTCACCACCAGAGTGCTCATGACAACAATGATCCCAGGATCGGTGCAGCATATGGTTGCCACTTACTGCACTTCTGAGCCGCAGCGCGCAATAATTGGTCATGGATAGCCTCGACACAGCAATAATCGACGTCCTGCGCGAGGACGGCCGCATCGCGAACGTCGCCCTCGCCGAGCGGGTGGGCCTCACGCCGGGGCCGTGCCTGCGGCGGGTGCAGCGCCTGGAGGCCGACGGCGTCATCGTCGGCTACCAGGCCCTGATCTCGCCCGCGGCCGCGAACCAGAGCTTCGAGGTGCTGCTCGACGTCGAGATCACCGACTTCGACATGAAGAGCATCGAGACGTTCGAGGCCAAGATGGCCGGGTACCCGCAGGTGCTTGAACTCCACCGGCTGTTCGGTTCGCCGGACTATCTCGTCCGCGTCGCCGTTGCGGACCTGCCCGCGTACGAGCAGTTCCTGACGAGCAAGGTGCTGGCCATCCCGGGCATCCACCGGGTCTCGTCGCGATTCCCGATGAAGACGATCAAGTCGCTGCGGCCGCTGTGAACCGTCGAGCGGCCCGGTCGGCGTGTCGGCTCTCCCTGCGGCACTTGCGATCTGAAGCTGTCAGCATCGGCTGACAATGTCCGGTTTTTTGACAATGTCGCCATGTGCGACAGCTTCAGATCGACGAAGTCGTGGAGACTCCAACGGCGTTCTCAGTGCACGAGCTTGAGCCCGACGACGCCGCCGATGATCAGCGTCAAGAACACGACCTTGAGGACCGACGTCGGCTCATCCCCGGTGGCCATCGCATAGACCACGGTGAGGACTGCGCCGATGCCGACCCAGACGGCGTACGCGGTGCCGACCGGCAGGTCACGCATGGCGTAGGCCAAGCCGGCCATGCTGGCGATGAGAGCGACCGCGAACACGATGCTGGGCGAGAGCTTGCTGATTCCCTCCGACTTGCCCATCGCGGTTGCCCATACCGCTTCGAGGACACCGGATAGGACCAGAACGAGCCACGACATGATGCTTCTCCCGGGCCGTCTTGTCGCACACCGGGTACGGCACCCATCGTCCGGAAGCCTGCGTTAAGGCTCTGTTACCAAGTTCTCACAGGTGCGGGCGGGTGGCAATGTCAGGTCGGTCACCACTACGTCGAACGTGGGGGTTGACGAGGGGCTCCCGGCTTTTCCGCGTAAAGCCCCACGCTCGATGGCACCCCTGACGCCGATAATCGGTAGATGATCACCACTCGCCTGACCGATCGCCTCGGCATTCAGCATCCGATCGTTTCGGCACCCATGGCTTTGGCCGGAGGCGGCGCATTGGCTGCGGCGGTCAGCCGGGCCGGCGGCCTCGGGCTCATCGGCGGGGGCTACGGCGACTCCGATTGGGTCCGTGCGCAATTCGCAGCCGCCGGTGACGAGCGAGTCGGCGTCGGCTTCATCACGTGGTCGGCACAGCGCTCACCCGCCATGGTGGCCGAAGCCCTCAAATTCCGCCCCGCTGCGGTGATGTTGTCGTTCGGCGATCCCGGGGTATTCGCCGAGCAAGCCAAAGACGCTGGCGCCCTGCTCATTTGCCAATGCCAGAACCTTGATCACGTTAACCGTGCCATCAGCGTCGGGGCGGACGTCGTCGTCGCGCAGGGCGCCGAGGCGGGTGGCCACGGTTCCTCGCGCGGGACGCTGAGCCTTGTCCCGGAGGTCGCCGACGTCCTCGCGGCCCGCTCCCCCGACACCCTGCTAGTGGCGGCCGGGGGCATCGCCGACGGCCGGGCGCTGGCCGCCTCGCTCATGCTGGGCGCCGACGGCGTGTTGATCGGCACCCGACTGTGGGCTGCCGACGAAGCGTTGGTGCATCCGCGTCACCATCAAGCGATCGTCGAATCCAACGGCGACAGCACAATTCGATCGACGGTGGGCGACGTCGTCCGCGGAATCGACTGGCCGCCGGAGTTCACAATGCGCATGCGGCGCAACGCATTTACCGACCGATGGCACGGCGACGAGACAACATTGGCGGCCAGCGTCGACGTCGAGGGTCCGCGCTACCGCGCCGCCTTCTCCGACGGCGATCCCGACAACGCCGGGGTCGTGTTCGGCGAGGCCGCCGGGCTCATCCACTCGATCGAGCCCGCCGGCGCGATCATCGAGCGAATGGTCGATGAAGCGACGCAGCTGTTGCGGTCAGGCGCCGGCTACACAGGGTAGCCGGCCCCCGCGCCCCGGCACGCACAAGCGCAACGGCAATCGAGTTTGTAACCTGTCGACATGGCAGAGCCTCTGGATGACGGGCCGTTCTTTCACGGCACGAAGGCCGATCTGCAAGTGGGAGAACTTCTTACGGCGGGTTTCCGCTCCAACTACCGGCCCGAGATCGTGATGAACCACATCTACTTCACCGTGTTGCGCGACGGTGCGGGCCTCGCCGCTGAACTCGCCGCCGGCGATGGCGAGCCGCGGGTCTATGAGGTGGAACCGACCGGCGAATTCGAGAACGATCCCAACGTCACCGACAAGAAGTTCCCGGGCAACCCCACCCGGTCATACCGCAGCACGGCCCCGCTCCGGATCGTCGCCGAGGTGACGGACTGGACGCGCCTGACGCCCGAGGCGCTCCAGATGTGGCGCGACCGGTTGGCCGCGGTTCATACCGACAGCCGCGGCGAGATCATCAACTGAGCCAGCGCCTAGCCGACGCTCGCTAACCGCGGTTGGCGCGCACTGCCTCGTGAATCAGTGCTTTGAACGCGTCGGCGTCCAGTTCGTCGCCTTCGTGCAGATCGATGGCGCGTCGGACACCCGCGTCGAGACTGGCGTTGAACAACTTCTCCGGGTCCTTCAAGGACGCGCCTTTGGCGAACGTCGCCTTGACCTTGTCCTTGTACGTCTCCACAGTGCAGATCAGTCCGTCCAGTGAAAACGTCGGCACGCCATCAGGATTGGACGGCTTGCGCCACTTGGACTCTTCGACGACATCCGGTTCGGCTTGTTTGATCAATGACCGAAGCTCGTCGACTCGATCGCTGCGCCAATCGCCACTCACAGCCGTCAATGTACTAGGCGAATCCGACTGCCATCGCATGTGCAGAAGCGGAACTTCAGCACTTCGGACCGTCTAGTACCCTTCGCCGTGTATGCATGTTCGCTTGTTAGGCGGACGCGACCTTGTTCGATTTGGTCCGATTGCATCGCCAGCACAGAGTCTGCAGGTTGTCGGGCGTCGACATGCCACCTCTCGAGACCGGAATGACGTGATCCACTTCCAGAAGAAGATGCGGTTCATCCGCTAGCGATACCGAGCAGTACCGGCAAGTGTGGTTGTCGCGCGCCTTGATGGAGTTTCGCAACCTAGAGGTCATTAACGCGCGCTGGCCAGCCGCGCTCTCCTCCAACGAATCTTCTGGGAAAGAGTCTCGATGAGAGCGTCGATCGTCGGGGTATTTAACGTGATAGGTGCTCGTTGCGAGCTATTGCCGCCAGCGCTGACGTATTCAAAGACGTACTCGGGATACGGCACGCGGATGGGCGATAACTCCACCCCAACTCGCCACATGAACTCATCCCGGTAGTGCTTCAGGACAAATGGAGGTGGATCGACCGATGCAGTGATGCTCACTTCACGCTGGTTCAGGTTGGTGATGGCATCTTCGAGTCTGACGATGCCTTCAGCCAGGCTCTCAACCTCGGCAAGATGGGCCTCGTCCGGCTTGATGTTGAAGTACTTCATTAGGTACTTAATGGGATCGGCGCTTGCATTGCGGACAACCTGCAGCGAGCAATTATGTATGTTCAGTGCTTGGTAATTCGCAACATTGCGATCGCGTCGGTAGTTCCATTGGCTCGTGTTCTGAAACGACGAGAGATGCGCATGTGAACCGGCCGACGACGCACCAAGGCTGAATGAACCACGGCTGCGGATTTCCGAGATGTAGTCGGCGAGTTCGTTGTGCTCGGCGACGAATGATGCGATTTCCTTCTGGTGAGCTAAAAACACCTCACTGGAGAAGTACCGTTCTTTGAGGATGTAGAGAGTGACTCGATACAGGCCCCAACCCGCCAGCGCAACAAAGGCGATCGCTAGTAATGCTTCCATATCGAATTAGTACCCTCCGTCGGTTCTCCCCTTGAGAGACCGGACTGTAGCAAAAGGGTTCCGACGACCGGCTGCACTTCCCGACCAGGCGAACCGCTAGCCGCTGATTGTTGTGCCTCGCCCCGAGATTAGATTTCGGGTTCCAAGCACCGCGGAGTGCACCCCACAGGCGTGTGAATCGCCCGGGACGATGCGCGCCGACATCCGGGGCTAGCAGGTCACTGGAGCCGACGCTGATGGAGACCACCGAGGCGTAAGGGCCGGGGAATGTCGCGGGTCAGTCGTACAGTTCGGCCATGGCGCAGAAACCCGCCCCTCCGCAATCCATTATCGAGGGGTTCATCCTGCGCGCCCGCCGTGTGATGGCGCACTCTCTGCTCCACGAACAGGCCGAGCTGATGGAGAAGCTCCAGACTGGCGGCTTCACTCTGAAGAAGGTGACCGACGGCGAACCCGGCGGGCCGACGCACCACCTGAAAATCGAGTATCCATCCGAAGAGGCAATGGAGTCGCTGGCGAGCCGGGTGCGGCCGATCATCCTGGGTTCAGAACCGATCTACTACCGGCGTGTGCTCAATGCCCTTGAAGAACTCGTGGGCACCGACCAACTGAATGAGCACATCGACCTACCGTGGTGGCACGGATACTGGGACCACGCGGTTGATGGCAACCTGGAGGCCCAGGCGTACTGGGTCTCGACAGTCAGCGGGACGATTACCGATCGGAAGCTGATGTACGCCTGGCTATATGGCGATGTCGTCCATGCGAATGCAAAAAAGTCGCCCGCGATTCAGAAACTCGACATCAACGATCGGTACCACGCGGCAGCTCCGGGTATCGCACGCATCTGCGAGCGCGTGATTTACACGAGCATGATGCTGGGCGAGCTGATCGGCAAGGGCGTTCTGACCGTGGCCCCCGAGGTGCTGACCGATGATGTGGTCGTTACCAGCAATGCCAAGGATTTACCGGTGCACGCGTTTTGCGCGCCGCTAGGGGTGCCGATACCCGAAGGCATCATTACCCAGGGTCCCGCTGCGTTAGAGGGGACTGAGTGGATATCTCCCCATGAGGATCCCGAGCTTGTCGCGTACCTCAGTAAGGCCACCAAAGACGGTGTCGCGGACGAGTGACCAAAGTTGTCGGGGGCCAGCGGCATACTTCCCGCCATGACCGACGACACATGGCACAACCGAGACCTGCCCGTTCTGAAGGCAGTTGTGGAGCTGTACGAGGAGAAGGGTCGGGGTCCACGGGTGACTGCCGTTGAGGAGCGCACCGGGTTCGACCATGACACGGTTCAGCGCGCACTGCGTGCCCTGTACTCCGAGCCCTATTTCGAAGAGGTCCGGATGGCGTCGGGGGCCGGATACATCATGGTCGGCAAGCCGACCAGCGCCGCCCTACGGATTGCCGGACAGTGGCCGACTCCCGAGGCACAGCTCGAACACATGGTCGCTGCCCTGGAAGCCGCCGCAAACGATCAAGGCCGCGACGAGGAGGAGCGCAGCCGATTCCGGCAGACCATGCTGACGCTGAAGGGCGCGGCGTATCAGGTCGCGATCGGGGCACTCGGTGGGGCTGGCGGCAACCTTGTGACGGGCTGAACCGCCGATCCGTCGGAGGGTCATCGCATACTGGCAAGCATGACAACGCCTGACTATCTGGCCACCCTTGAAGCGGCCCTGGAAATCTGCGGCAAGAACGACGGCGCGGTTACCGCCGGGGCCATCGCCGACCGATTCGGCGTGGATATAGATACAGCGGTGCGCAAGCTGTTGCCGTCTATCGCCGAGTACTTCGAGACGGGCCTGCCCGGCGACGACGGCTTCGCCGTGCTCCGAAACCCAACCGCTGACGCACGCCGAGTCGCAGGCTGACGCAGAGCACGGCCGCATTCAGAACGAGGCGCGTCACCTCACCGAGCGGCGAGAGCCCTGATGTCCTCCGGCAGGAACGCCCACGCGCCGGACGTGCCAATCGGCTTCGCTGCGATGCGGCCCGTCCGCACGGCGTCCATGAACGCCGCCGGACCGAGACCTGACTGTTCCAGGGCGTCGTCGGCGGCGAGCATGCCATCCGGCACAACGTCCCGACGGGTGAACGCACGTTTGTGCGCCCTGGCCACGTTCGGCTGACTCATGTCGCCAACCAAGCCGCTGATCTCCTTCTGGGAGATACCGGCACGGACGGCGTTGACGATCAGACCATCCCGAATGACCCGAGCTACGTAGTCGTGCGTCCTGGCGTTCTTGTACTCGCGTTCAGCTTCCGTCAGGGCAGTGCGAACTGCCTGCTGACGGGCCTGCGCATCATTAAGAGTGTTCACACATATCAGGGTGACATATATCAGGGTGAGATGGAAGACCCGCCCCAATCAGGTATGGCCGATTACTTGGCGGCCGCCTTGCCCCCTGAAGTTGTTTGGAACCTAAATTCCACGGCTTTGCGCATCAACTTTTCACTTCGACACTCACAACGTCTGCCCGCGCGACCCATCGCGCGAAAAGGCTCCACGCGGCCAGAGTCTCCAGTGCCTCTTGTTCGCCCAGGTCCCCGGCTCCAACATGATTGAGTGGGTTTCGGACACCAGAGAACAGCCCTTTCCCTAGCGATATGGCACCTACGTGTCGATCCTTGAACAGGGCTGGATTCGTCTCGTCACACAGACGTAGACGTACTTTTCCCGCCTCGGGCGGATTGATACCAAACGCGACCTCCACCAAGTTCGTCTCACCTAGGTCGGGACGTTGAGCCTTCGCCTTGAGTTGATTGTTGACATTGATCGCTGCAGCCCAGACGGCAGCGTCGTAGTTGCCGCCCTCCCAGTGCGGTCGGGCCGCTTGCCAAACCCAAGGATGAAGAGCGTCGGCTACTAAAGCTGGCCCGGACGGCGACAGCCCCAGACGCTCACGGACCTCAATCCCCTCTTCCAATTCGAAAATCAACTTCCGCACCCGCGAACCATCCAAGCGCCAGCGGTCGTCCCACTTCGCCCAGACGGCCTCAGCTACCCGGTGGACGCGATGGGAAATCCTTTCTCGCTCCGCCAGGGAGCCCCTAATCCGCCCTTTTGGCCCGTCATGCTCGCGCTCGGCTTCGGGAATCGGAACCCGCTCATGCAGTCGAAGCCACTCGTTGCACTGCTCAATGGCCCATTCTTCGTCCATCCCCTGGGGTGCGCCGGTGCTGGGCTTCGCGCCCTCTTGGTCACCGCTCATGCTCGATCACCGCGCCCTACCCCTTGCTTGTAGACGTTGATCCGAAAAGGAACTCGACCACGTCTCGCTCCCTACGGAACGCGGCGGTTGACTTTGATCATGCCCGCTTCGCGAGCCAGGACGAGACCTGGGTTTTGAATGGCTCCATGCGTTGATACGCATCGCGCGCGAACGAGACCTGCCAAGCGAAGTCGGTCTGGCGGAGCTCTGCGTGGATGTGGATGTAGTTCCGAGCGGTGTAAAAGCCTTTGATCTCCCGCCCAAGCGCCTCGTCCAGCATTCCGAGCTCCACGGCCGCCGCAACCTTGCTGTCGAACCGAATTTTGGACTCTTGCGCCTGGCGCGTCGCCAGTACTGCCCCGACTATGTCGTTGGCGTCGCTGTCCTGGAGGATACGAATGCGGTCCATAATGTGGCCCGGTAATGCACGTTTTATCAGCGCACGGTACTCGCCGAGGCGCTGAACTACGGGTTCGTCGGCCGCTACAGAGAATAAAAGGTGATGGATGGACGCCTCGTAGATCGAGGCGTACTGCTGAACCTGCAACTGCACCTGTGCCTGCTTTGCCCACGGCTCGTCAATACGCAGCCCTTCCCACAGCTTGTATAGGCATCTGGCCGCGTAAAACTCTTGTCCAAGTCGTCCGCGAAGATCGGTATCGCCAATGAAATCGAAGTAGCTGACGTGCCAGTCAAGGTCGCCCGGCAAGTCGGCGACTGCGTACCTCACAATTTCTGAACGGATGGCTTCGGGGAGAGGCATGGGCGATTCTCCAATTGTTGGGTCCTGCTACTTGGCGCGGCTTTCCCGCCTACACGTTGAAGCGGAACTCCACCACATCCCCGTCGACCATGACGTAGTCCTTGCCTTCCATCCGGACCTTGCCGGCGGCTTTGGCGGCAGCCATGGAGCCGGCTTCGACCAGGTCGTCGAAGGCCACGATCTCGGCCTTGATGAAGCCCTTCTCGAAGTCGGTGTGGATGACGCCCGCCGCCTTGGGTGCGGTGTCGCCCTGGTGGATGGTCCACGCCCGCGATTCCTTGGGTCCCGCGGTCAGGTAGGTCTGCAGCTTCAGCGTCCGGAAACCGGCGCGCGCCAACGCATCCAGGCCGCGCTCGGTCTGGCCGATGGACTCCAGCAGCTCGGCGGCGGACTCGTCGTCGAGCTCCAGCAGCTCGGCCTCGATCTTGGCGTCCAGGAACACGGCCTCGGCCGGGGCGACCATCGCAGTCAGCTCGGCCTTGCGGGCCTCGTCGGTCAGCACCGACTCGTCGGCGTTGAAGACGTACAGGAACGGCTTGACGGTCATCAGGTTGAGCTCACGCAGGGCAGACCAGTCCTTGCCGGTGGAGAACAGGGTCTTGCCCTCGTCGAACACCGCCTGGGCCGCCGCCACGGCCTCGACGATCGGCTTGCGGTCCTTGTTGGTCCGGGCTTCCTTCTCGAGCCGCGGCAGCGCCTTCTCGAGCGTCTGCATGTCGGCGAGGATCAGCTCGGTCTCGATGACCTCGATGTCGGACTTGGGGTCGACGCGGCCGTCGACGTGGACGACGTCGTCGTCGGCGAAGGCGCGCACCACCTGACAGATGGCGTCGGCCTCGCGGATGTTGGCCAGGAACTTGTTGCCCAGGCCCGCGCCCTCGGACGCGCCCTTGACGATGCCGGCGATGTCCACGAACGTCACGGGCGCCGGGACGGTCTTCTCGGAACCGAAGATCTCGGCGAGCTTGTCGAGCCGCGGGTCGGGCAGCGGGACGACACCCTCGTTGGGTTCGATCGTTGCGAACGGATAATTAGCCGCGAGCACGTCATTACGTGTCAACGCGTTGAACAACGTCGACTTCCCGACGTTCGGCAGACCGACGATTCCCAGGTTCAGACCCACGAGTTCGTTAGTTTAGGAGACGCCACACCGTCCCAACGCCCACCTGCAGGCACAGTGGCCCAGATTGCCGGTACGGTCTAGGAGTGTCAGCAGAGCATCATGGGCCCGAAGCCGCCCTCGATCGCCGCTCGGCGCTGCCCAGCATCCCGGGAATCCCCTGGTGGGGAGCCATTGTGCTGGCCGTCACAGCCACCGCGATCGGCTTCGCCTACGACGCCGGCACCGGTGACAAAGAACTCAGCGCTTTCTTCACTTTCTGCTACGTGGCCGGCTGTGTACTCGCTGTGCTCGGCGTGCGGCGGTCCGGGATTTTCACCGCGGTCATCCAGCCCCCGCTGATCCTTTTCGTCGCCGTGCCGGGCGCGTATTTCATGTTCCACAGCGACAAGATCGCCGGCATCAAGGACCTGTTGATCAATTGCGGTTATCCGCTGATCGAGCGTTTCCCGACGATGTTCTTCACCGCGGCGACGGTTCTGATCCTCGGTTTGATCCGCTGGTTCGTCCTGCCGCAGTTCCTGACCTACGAGGAAGACGACACGGAAGAGGCCGTCGCCGAGCCCAAGCCGCGCCGCAGCCGCCGTCAGGCCGACGACGAAGACGTCGCGCCCGCCGGTCTCGCCGCGACGCTGTCGGCCAAGCTCACCAAGCTGACGACAGGCCAGACGCCCCGCAGCTCCCGTACCCGTGCCACCTCGTCGCGTCGTTCGGCGGCGGAGTCGCCGCGCCGCAGCGCTGCCGACCCGGAGCGCGCACCGCGTCCGTCCCGCGCCCGGGCACAGGCCGGCGACACCGAGCTGATCGAACCGGTGCCCGGCCAGATGCGCCGGCCGCGGCCCGCACGTCCCCGCCCGGCCGCCACCGACTCGTACGCGGTGCCCGACGAGCCGCGGCGCCGTCCCCGTCCGGCCGGCGAGCCGCGCCGCGCCCCGCAGGAGCGCTACGACTACCGGGAGCCGCGCGAGCGGGACCGCTACGAGCGACCGCAGCGTCCGTCCGCAGCCGAGCCGCGGCGGCGTCGCTACGCCGACGATCCGTACGAGCCCGGCGACCGCTACCAGTCCCCGGCCCGCCCGTCGCGCAACGCACCGCCCAGCGGCGCCCACCACCCCGTCTCCCGGGTGCGGTACCGCGGTGCGGATGACGACGCAGCAGAACAGCGCGCAGAGCGCCGGCCGCGTCAGCCCCACAACTGGGACTGACCGACCGCGTCTGCGTTCGAAGAACCTAGTGCCGGGCGGGACGAATCTCGCGCGGCAGCGCGAACACCAGCGTCTCGTTGGCAGTGGTGACCGGCTGGACGGTGTCGTAGCCGAACTCCGCAAGGCGCTCGAGCACGCCGCGCACCAGGATTTCCGGTACCGACGCGCCTGAGGTGACGCCGACGGTCGTGACACCCTCGAGCCAGCCCGGGTCGATGTCCTCGGCGTAGTCGACCAGCTTGGCGGCGTTGGAACCGGCGTTCAGGGCCACCTCGACCAGACGAACCGAGTTGGACGAGTTCCGTGAGCCGACGACGATCACGAGTTCGCACTCGGGAGCCATCGCCTTGACCGCTACCTGGCGGTTCTGGGTGGCGTAGCAGATGTCGTCGCTGGGCGGGTCCTGCAGCGTCGGGAACTTCTCCCGCAGGCGTCGGACGGTCTCCATGGTCTCGTCGACGCTCAGCGTGGTCTGGGACAGCCAGATGACCTTGTTCGGGTCGCGGACGGTCACCTTGTCGACGGCGTCCGGGTTGTCGACGACCTGCACGTGGTCCGGGGCCTCACCGGCGGTGCCGACGACTTCTTCGTGGCCCTCGTGGCCGACCAGCAGGATGTCGTAGTCGTCGCGGGCGAAGCGCTTGGCCTCGTTGTGCACCTTGGTGACCAGCGGGCAGGTGGCGTCGATGGTCCGCAGATTGCGGGCCGCGGCCTCCTCGTGCACCGTCGGCGCGACGCCGTGGGCGGAGAACACCACGATGGCGCCCTCGGGCACCTCTTCGGTCTGTTCGACGAACACCGCACCGGCCTTGGCCAGCGTGTCCACCACGTACCGGTTGTGCACGATCTCGTGGCGCACGTATACGGGAGCGCCGTGCTTCTCCAGCGCGCGCTCCACGGTCTCGACGGCGCGGTCCACGCCGGCGCAGTAGCCACGCGGCTCGGCGAGCAGCACGCGCTTGCCGGTTTTGCTCATAGCTTCTCCGGCGACCGAAACGGTGGCGCCGGGAATGCCCATATTGATGGTCGGTGGCATAGCACAAGGGTACTGATCACCGCAGGGCCACAGCCAGCCGTACTCTGGCAGGCATGTCTACTGCGCCCTACGGAGTCCGGCTGCTGGTCGGCGCGGCGGCGACCGCGCTCGAGGAGACCATTCGGCTCCCCCACACCATCCTGACCTACCCGATGACGCTGGCCAGTCAGCTCGCCCAGCTGGTCATGAAAATGCAGCAGGACCTGGCCGAACTGGTCAACAAGGGCGACGAGACCCTGGAGCAGTGGTTCCCGCCCAAGGACGAGCAGCCGGAATGGGCCACATTCGACGAAGATCTGCTCGAGCCGGGTGCTGACGATCCCGCCGGCCCCGCCTCCGAGCAGCCCGACGGCGCCCGACTGACGGAAGGCCGGTTCGCGCTGTACAGCACGGGCGCCGCCGAGGCTCCGAAGCCGGCGACGAACGGTGCGGCCGCCAATGGCGCGAGTGTCGCGACCCCGGCGATCGTCGAAGAGCTGGACTATGCAGAGCTGACTCTGGCCCAGCTGCGCGCCCGGCTCCCCCAGCTCAAGGTGGACGACCTCGAGGCGCTGCTGACCTACGAGAACAACACGAAGTCCCGCGCGCCGTTCCAGACGCTGCTGGCCAACAGGATCACCCGCGCGACCGCGAAGTGATGCGGTGACGTCTGCCGAGATCCCGAACTCGGCCGAAAATCCCTGGCCGGTCCGGGCAGTGTCCACCCGGGTGGCCAAGTACATCGACCGGCTCGGCACCATATGGATCGAGGGCCAGCTCACCGAGCTGAAGCTGCGTCAGTCGACGGCGTGGATGGTGCTGCGCGACCCGGCCGCGGACATGTCGCTGTCAGTCAGTTGCCCGCGCGCCCTCGTCGATGACGCCCCGGTCGCCCTGTCGGAGGGCACCCAGGTGATCATGCTGGGCAAGCCGCAGTTCTACACCCGCAACGGCTCATTCTCGTTGCGCATCAGCCAGATTCGCGCCGTCGGCATCGGTGAGCTGCTGGCCCGCATCGATCGGCTGCGCCGCCTGCTGGATGCCGAGGGCCTGTTCGACCCGCGACTCAAGCGCCCGATTCCGTTCCTGCCCAACACCATTGGCCTGATCACCGGGCGCGCCTCGGCGGCCGAGCACGACGTCGTCACCGTCGCCCAAAGCCGTTGGCCCGCAGTCCACTTCGACATCCGCAACACGGCGGTGCAGGGCGCCAACGCGGTGCCGCAGATCGTCGAGGCCCTGCGTGCCCTGGACGCCGCGCCGCACGTCGACGTCATCGTGATCGCGCGCGGCGGCGGCAGCGTCGAGGATCTGCTGCCGTTCTCCGACGAGACGCTGTGCCGCGAGATCGCGGCGTGCACCACGCCGGTGGTGAGCGCCGTCGGGCACGAACCGGACAACCCGCTGTGCGACCTGGTCGCCGACCTGCGGGCGGCCACGCCGACCGATGCGGCCAAACGCGTCGTCCCCGATGCCGCCGCCGAGCAGGCGCTGGTGACCGACCTGCGGCGGCGCAGCGCGCAGGCCCTGCGCAACTGGGTGCACCGCGAGGAACGCTTCATCGGTCAGCTGCGCGGCCGCCCGGTGCTGGCGCAGCCGCTGCAGGCGCTGGACGCCCACGCCGCGGAGATCACCCGGGCGGTGGCGGCCGCGCGCCGCGACATCCGGCGGCTCATCGCCACCGAAACCGACCATGTCGGGCATCTGTCGGCCCGGCTGGCCACGCTCGGGCCGGCCGCGACACTGGCCCGTGGGTACGCCGTGGTGCAGAACCTGTCATCCGGCGGTGCGGTCCTGCGGTCGACGCAGGATGCCCCGGCGGGAACCAGACTCCGAATCCGGGTGGCCGATGGCGCCGTCACGACCGTGAGCGAAGGAATATATGACGAACATTAGTCAGCTCGGCTACGAAGCTGCCCGCGACGAACTGATCGAGGTCGTCCGCAAACTGGAAGCGGGCGGACTCGACCTCGACGCCTCGCTCCAGCTCTGGGAAAGGGGCGAACAACTGGCAAAACGGTGCGAAGAGCACCTGGCCGGCGCCCGCAAGAAAGTCGAAGACGCACTCGCCTCGGGCGCCGACGACGAAAATTGATCAGTGCGGTAATTTCTCGCGCGCCCTGTTAACTGGAACACGTTTCAGTTATGCTCCTGCACCATGCGTGATGCTTCCCTGACCACAGACCTCGGCCGCGTGTTGGTAACCGGCGGGTCTGGCTTCGTCGGCGCCAACCTGGTGACCGAACTGCTCGGCCGTGGCCACCACGTCCGGTCGTTCGACCGGGCGCCGTCGCCGCTGCCGGCCAACCCGAACCTGGAGACGCTGGTCGGCGACATCACGAACGTTGACGACGTCGACGCCGCAGTCCAGGGCATCGACACGATCATCCACACCGCGGCGATCATCGACCTGATGGGCGGCGCATCGGTCACCGACGAGTACCGCAACCGCAGCTTCGGCGTGAACGTCGGCGGCACCGAGAACCTGGTGAAGCTGGGCCGGGCCGCGGGCGTCAAGCGCTTCGTCTACACCGCGTCGAACAGCGTCGTCATGGGTGGGCAGGACATCCAGAACGGCGACGAGACCATGCCGTACACCGCCCGCTTCAACGACCTGTACACCGAGACCAAGGTCGCCGCCGAGAAGTTCGTGCTGTCGCAGAACGGCGTCGACGGCATGCTCACCTGTTCCATCCGGCCCAGCGGCATCTGGGGCCGCGGCGACCAGACCATGTTCCGCAAGGTGTTCGAGAACATCCTCGCCGGCCACGTCAAGGTGCTGGTGGGCAACAAGAACATCAAGCTGGACAACTCCTACGTGCACAACCTGATCCACGGTTTCATCCTGGCGGGCGAGCACCTGGTGCCCGGCGGTACCGCACCCGGGCAGGCGTACTTCATCAACGACGGCGAGCCGCTCAACATGTTCGAGTTCGCCCGTCCGGTCATCACAGCGTGCGGCCGCAAGCTGCCCACCTTCTACGTCTCCGGCAAGCTCGTGCACCGCGTGATGATGGCGTGGCAGTGGCTGCACTTCAAGTTCGCCCTGCCCGAGCCGCTGATCGAGCCACTGTCCGTGGAACGGCTCTACCTGAACAACTACTTCTCGATTGCCAAGGCCAAGCGCGACCTCGGCTACGAGCCGCTGTTCAACACCGAACAGGCCATGAAGGAATGCATGCCGTACTACGTCGACCTCTTCCGTCAGCTGGAAGCGGCCGAAGCCAAGTAGTAGCAGCCGAACTCAAAACCCAACGGCCCGTGTGCCTCTACTCAGCGGTAGAGATGCACGGGCCGTTTGGTTGACTGCTCGATGTTCGCCGAGGCCGCCAGGAGCAGATCGGTGCCGAGCGCGATGAGTGCACGGGCCGCCGCGATCTCCTCACCGACCAACGGCGCACTCGGGTCTTTGGGATTGCGGTAGGCATCCCCTGTCGTGGTGAGCGTGTCGTCACGGAGCCGGGCGTGCGCGCTGGCGTGGGTGTGGACATCGTCCTCGAAGAACTCGATCTCGACGTGCCACTTGTTGGTCAGATCCTTGTCGTACATGTCGATCACCTTCCCTAAGTAAGCGTGCGCCTCCCGCCGCCCGTTGACCAGTACCGATTTCACGCACCTGCCGAAGCCCCGCCGGAATCGGTGACGCACCCGTAAAGTCGAACGGGCACAGCAATTTCCGTTTCGATCGAGGAGCTCTGTCATGCCCGACGGCAAACCCAACATCCTGGTGATCTGGGGCGACGACATCGGCATCAGCAACCTGAGTTGTTACAGCGACGGGCTGATGGGCTACCGCACGCCGAACATCGACCGCATCGCCGCCGAAGGCATGCGCTTCACCGACTCCTACGGCGAGCAAAGCTGCACCGCGGGACGGGCGGCCTTCATCAGCGGTCAGAGCGTGTACCGCACCGGCATGAGCAAAGTCGGCGTGCCGGGCGTCGACATCGGTTGGGCGGCAGAGGATCCGACCATTGCCGAAATGCTCAAGCCCATGGGCTACGCCACCGGCCAGTTCGGCAAAAACCACTTCGGCGATTTGAACAAGTACCTGCCGACCGTGCACGGGTTCGACGAGTTCTACGGCAACCTCTACCACCTGAACGCCGAAGAAGAGCCCGAGAACTTCGACTACCCGCACAAGGACCAGTTCCCGCTGCTGTACGAGAAGGCATTGCCGCGTGGGGTGATGAACTGCAAAGCCACCACCGAGGTCTCGACCGAACCCGACGACCCGAAGTTCGGTCCGGTCGGCAAGCAGACCATCGAGGACACCGGCCCGCTGACCGCCAAGCGGATGGAGACCATCGACGACGACATCGCCGACCGCACCGTCGACTACATCAAGCGTCAGCACGAGGCGGGCAACCCGTTCTTCGTGTGGTGCAACTTCACCCACATGCACCTGTACACGCACGTGAAGCCGGAGAGCCGCGGACAAGCCGGGTTGTGGCAGTCCGAGTACCACGACGTGATGATCGACCACGACAAGAACGTCGGCACGGTGCTGGACGTCCTGGACGAATTGGGCATCGCCGACGACACCATCGTCATCTACTCCACCGACAACGGCCCGCACCGCAACACCTGGCCCGACGGCGGCACCACCCCGTTCCGCAGCGAGAAGAACACCAACTGGGAGGGCGCCTTCCGGGTGCCGGAGATGATCCGCTGGCCCGGGAAGATCAAGGCGGGCAGCGTCTCCAACGACATCATCCAGCACCACGACTGGCTGCCGACGCTGCTGGCCGCCGCCGGCGACCCCGATATCGCCGAGAAGCTCAAGAAGGGCCACAAGGCCGGGGCCGACGGCGAGACCGAATACAAGGTCCACATCGACGGGTTCAACCTCCTGCCGTATCTGACGGGCGAGGTCGAGCACAGCCCGCGGCGCGGCTTCTTCTACTTCAACGACGACGCCGAACTGGTCGCGATGCGTTTCGAGAACTGGAAGATCGTCTTCGCCGAACAGCGCTGCCAGGGCACCCTGCGGATTTGGGCCGAGCCGTTCACGCCACTGCGCGTCCCCAAGCTGTTCAATCTGCGCACCGATCCGTTCGAGTACGCCGACATCACGTCGAACACGTACTACGAGTGGTTCCTGCGGCGCGACTTCTTCGCGTTCTATGCGACGGCGATGGCCGCGGCGTTCCTCGACACCTTCAAGGACTTCCCGCCCCGGCACCCACCGGCCAGCTTCAGCATCGATCAGATCGTCGAGAAGCTCCACGAGTTCCTGGCGGCGGATTAGGTGTTGGAGTCCTGGAACAACGGCCCGACGAAGTCGGCGATCGTCGACTTCGTCGGGCGGGTCACCACCGACGGGCCGGATTTCGTTGCGCCGCAAGACCGGATCGCGGTCTTCGACAATGACGGCACGCTGTGGTGCGAAAAGCCGGCCTATATCCAGCTGGATTTCCTGGTGCGTCGACTGGCCGAGCAGGCTGCCGCCGACCCGGCGCTGGCGGACCGGCAGCCGTATGCGGCGGCCGCCGCCGGTGACCTCACCTGGTTCGGCGACGCCGTCACCAAGCACTATCAGGGCGATGACAACGATCTGAAAGTGCTTGCCGGGGGCGTTCTTTCGGCGCACTCCGGGATCACCGTCGAGGAACATGCCGCGCGGGTGGCGGCATTCTTCGCCGCGGCCCGGCACCCCACGCTGGACCGTCCGTACACCGCGTGCGGGTATGTGCCGATGGTCGAGTTGCTGCGGTACCTGGAGTCGAACGCCTTCACCTGCTACATCGTCTCCGGCGGCGGACGCGATTTCATGCGACCCGTCACCGACGCGATGTACGGCATCCCGCCCGAACGCGTGGTGGGCAGCTCGGTGGGTGTCACGTTCGCCGATGGCGATCTGGTGACGACGGCGCAGCCGGAGTTCCTCAACGACGGGCCGGTCAAGCCCGTGCGGATCTGGGGACGGACTGGGCGGCGGCCGATCTTCGCGGCGGGCAACTCCAACGGTGACATCGAAATGCTGCAGTACACCAAGGGTTTTCAGCTAGTGGTGTTGCATGACGATGCCGACCGCGAGTTCGCCTATGAAGCCGGCGCCGAGAAGGCACTGACTCTGGCAGAGACCGAAGGCTGGACTGTCGCGAGCATGCAGTCCGAGTGGGCCGAGGTGTTCCCCCGTTGACCCTGCGGCTGCGTCCGTTGACCCTGCGGCCAGGGCACAAAAGTGCGAGTAACCCACGCCCACAACGCAGGATCAACCCGTGACCCTGGTCTGGATTCCGGCGCAGACGACGGCGCTCGGTTCCGACGCGCACTACCCCGAGGAGGCCCCGGCCCGCGAGGTCACCGTCGACGGCTTCTGGATGCAGCCGCACCAGGTGACCAACGCGGACTTCGCGCAATTCGTGGAGGCGACGGGCTACGTCACCGTCGCCGAACGGCCGCTGAACCCCGCCGACTATCCGGGCGCCCCAGTGGAGAACCTGCAACCGGGCTCCATGGTCTTCCGCCGCACCCCCGGCCCCGTCGACCTGCGTCACCTCAGCCAGTGGTGGACGTGGACGCCGGGCGCCTGCTGGAACCATCCGCGCGGCCCGAAGTCGTCACTGCGGAACCGCGAGCAGCACCCCGTCGTGCACGTGGCATTCGAGGACGCCGCCGCGTACACCGACTGGGCCGGGCTGGCCCTGCCCACCGAGGCGCAGTGGGAGGTCGCGGCCCGCGGAGGCCTGGACCGCGCCACCTACACGTGGGGCGACGAACCCGAGCAGCCCGGGCAACAGCTGGCCAACTTCTGGCACGGCGAATTCCCGTATCTGCCCGACACCGGCTACGGCCAGACCACACCGGTGGGCAGCTTCCCGCCGAACGCCTACGGCCTGTTCGACATGGCCGGCAACGTCTGGGAATGGACCACCGACTTCTACGGGGACACCCGAGACACCCGGCCCTGTTGCGCCGCAGACAGTTACGACCCTGACCAACCGGGGACGCCGGTAGCCCGCCGGGTGATCAAGGGCGGCTCATTCCTGTGCGCCGACAGTTACTGCCTGCGCTACCGGCCGGCAGCCCGTCGTCCACAAGCCGTCGATACGGGGATGAGTCATGTCGGCTTCCGGTGCGTGCGGAACGGGTGAGGTAGCCGAATCAAAGTGGATTGCGGCCGGCGAAGGCGATGACCCGCTGCGTCGGACTGGCGTCGCCACCCAATTCAACCCCCGGACCGAACAAGCCCTGGGGTTGTAGAGCGGGCACAAGTGCTGCACCTACGCCCTCTGCCAGCGCAGCCTCAGCGTCATCGAATTCGACCGTTCGTCCCACGGCGACCGCAAGATCCCAGCTGTGGATGAGCGTCGAGTAGGTGATGATGCTGATCGCCTCGGCCGCCGGCATCGATCCGAGCACCGTGGTGACCGGATGCTGCCAGTCACCGATGGTGGCCCACGCACGTTGGGAACGGCCGATCGACTGCTCAGCAACCGCCAACGGGTCCGACCCCAAAATATCAGCGCCACTGAACAATTCCGCTTCCGTCGGCCCGCTGCCGCCATCGACGGCGGCCGCAAAAGCATCGATCGAGGAGATGGTGTGGCTCAGCAGCGACCGCACCGCCCATCCCGCGCACGGACTCGACAGGTCGAGGTCCGACGCCGTCAACGTCGACACGAGACCGACCAGTCGGGCATCGGCCCCCGAGAGCAATTCAACAGGTCCCATCACAACGCCGCCTAACGTTAGTAGTTGCTATTTACCGTTATGGTTCTACGCGACAGCGGCTAACGTTGTCAACGGAGTGCTACCGTTAATTCGGTGGCAGCCACATCGAGACTGGAGCGCGCGCAGCGCGCCGGTTTTCCCGTGGCAGGAGAGCCATTGGCCGTGGATTTGGCCGACACGATCATCACGGTGACCACTCCGGCCACCGACCTGCTCGCCGACGAAGCGGCCTGCCGACTCTGGTGGGACCTCCAGCGCGACCGCCTGCCAGACACCGCGTCGGCTCCGCCGCTGCGACAGACCATCGAGCTACGCGAGGCCATTCGCGAGATCCTCGACGCCCAGATTGCCGGCACACCGCCGAGCCGTGCCGCAGTAAGTCACGTGAACCAATCCGCCGCCGGCGTCCTCCGCACGAGGAGGCTGGTGCGCGTCCCCGCTGGATGGGCATCGGAAACCGAATACCACCCGACCACCGACCAGTCGCACCAGCTTGCTGTGGCGCTCGTAGCAGACAGCCTCATCGACTTTCTGGTCGGACCGACGTCACAGCGACTTCGCCGTTGCCAAAACCCTGCTTGCAGTATGCTTTTCGTGGCGCAGGACGCGCGCCGAAAATTCTGCACGCAAAACATCTGCGCCAATCGGATGCGTGCGGCGCGGCACTACCAGCGCCACCACTGACGGCTACCATGCCACCCTGCGGAGACTGCGGCCACATTTGAATGCTGCAAGCACCAAGGGTTTTCGGCTGCTGATGTTGCACGACGATGCCGACCGCGAGAGAGAAGGTCAGTCCCGCAGTGGCGCAAAGGCGAAGTCGCGCAGCCCGTCTCGTGGGTGAATCGCGGCGGTGAAACCGAGTTCCTGGGTGGCGCATACGGGATCGGCAACGATATGGCGGACGTCGCCGCTGCGGTACTGACCAGTGACCTTGGGCTGCGGGGCATTGCGGGCAGCGCATAACTGCTCAGCCACTTCACGAATCGTGATCGGGTGTCCGGAACACACGTTGAAGGCCGTGAAGCCGCCGTGATCGTATGTCGTCGCGGCGACGTTGGCCGCGGCCACGTCGTCAACATGGACGAAGTCGCGCATCTGCCCGCCGTCTTCGTAAACGTCTGGGACGGAACCATTTTCCAAGGCTGAGCGGAAGATGGCCGCCACCCCGGAGTACGGCGTATCCCGGGGCATACCCGGGCCGTAAACATTGTGGTAGCGCAGTGCGACGACCGACCCACCCACCGCGTCGGCCCAGGCCAGCGCGTAGTGCTCCTGCGCCGCCTTACTTGCCGCGTAGAGGCTGCGCGGCCGCAGCGGGGCATCCTCCCCCACCGTGCGCCAATGCAACTCTTCGCCACCTAACGGACAGCGGTGCTCGAATACGCCCGCGTCCAGGTCCGACTGGCGGCGCGGCAACGGCTCAACCAGCCCGTGTCGCGCACATTCGTAGCTCCCCTGGCCGTAGACCACCATCGACGACGCCAGCACCAGACGCCGGCACCCCGCGGCGTACATCTGGGCCAGGAGCACCGTCGTGCCGAAGTCGTTGTGACTGCCGTAGGACGGTGCGTCGGCGGCATTGACGCCCGCGCCGACAACGGCAGCCTGGTGGCAGACCATGTCGATGCCCTTGAGCAGCCCGGCCAATGCCTCGGCATCACGTACGTCCTGTATCCGGCAGCCATCGGGCGGCAGGGCACCGTCGCCATGCGCAGC
The DNA here is from genome assembly GCF_055384815.1 of Mycobacterium toneyamaense. NCBI lineage: Bacteria > Bacillati > Actinomycetota > Actinomycetes > Mycobacteriales > Mycobacteriaceae > Mycobacterium > Mycobacterium toneyamaense. Next base: position 1,128,684 of record NZ_AP040333.1, on the reverse strand, counting down.
GCTGAGCATGGCGTCAATGGCGACAACCTCGTGCCCTGCGGCGGTCAACACCGCCCAGATGCGCGAACCGATGAATCCGGCGGCGCCGGTCAGGAGTACCCGCACGGTGCTGTCAGCAGCCGTCCGGGCAGACGACATCAACGAGGGCAGACGCGGCTCCGCCGTCCAGCTTTCGAACATTGCTCACCGAGCACGCGGTGAGCGGAGCCGTCGGCGTCTGGTTGATCTGCACGAGATAGCCTTCCGCTCGCAGATCGTTGATCACCGCATCCGCCGGCGCCGCCGACGCGACCGGAGCGAACGCCACCATCGCAAGAGCGGCTGCACCCATGCCCATGATCACTGACTTCATCACAGCACTCTTTCGTTGTCTTCCAATAGAATTCGTGTGCATCAACGCGGTTCTCACCGGCGAGAACCACCCGCCGAAGGCGGCAATACCACTGTAATGCAGTAACTTTCGTGAGATTCTTACCGATTGGTGACCATCCCGACGAGTTCCCGGCCTGGCTGCGATCACTCTGTCGATCAAGCGCCCGCGCCGCCGGCAACCGCCCTCACCGCAGCGACAATGTCATCGATCAGCGGGATGTCGGCCGCAGTGACGGCGTGATGGGCGTAAACAATGCGTCCGTCACGGTCCACGACGAAGGTGCCGCGGCCCTGCAGGACATCCGACGTCACCTTGCCTGCGCGGCTACCCGAGCGCAGCACGCGGATCAGGCGCATCGGAGAGAACATGGCATACCGCCCGAGCGAAAAGCGCTCGACTTCCGTGGCACGCTCAAGCTCCTGTTGCGGGTCACTGAGGCAGTCGGCGGTGATGCCGCGCTGCGCACAGGACGCACATACCGTGTCGATGTCATCGCGATAGACGATGGCCACGCGGGCGCCTGCCGCCGCGAGTTGATCGCCGGCCTGCTCGAGGTCGCGGGCAGCCTGCTGACAGAACGGGCACCACAACCGGTGAAACGCCACCACAGCAGGTCCTGTCGCAATCAACTGCGCGACCGTGACGTCCCCGTCCGCCGATGTCACGGCGACATCGACCGGAAAGCGTTCTCCAACAAAAAGACTCACCGCGCCCTCCAAACGAATGTCAAGTGAATGACCGGCGACAGCCACACTCAAGATTTCTGTACTCTACAGTACAAAGTTGATCGCTTGATAGCGTCATCGAGTGATCACCGAGCCGACGACCGACCGTGGCCGCGCGACGGTGGCCCGAATCTTGGAGGCGGCATGTGTCTTGTTCGCCCGTCAGGGAGTGCGGGCGACGACTCTCGATGAGATCGGCGGCGCCGCCGGTGCGGGGCGCAGCCAGCTGTACCACTTTTTCGCCGACAAGGCGGACTTGGTTTCCGACGTGGTCCGGTTCCAGGTCGACCGGGTGCTGTCGGCGGTCGAGCCGTCATTCGACAACGTCAACACGGCCGCCGATCTCCGCGCCTGGTGCGCCGACGCACTCCGCGCGCACGCATCTTCTGACGATCCCATCCGCTGCCCCATCGGATCGCTGGTCTACGAACTCGACCGCTCCGCCGATGGCCCGGCCCGTGCAGCGCTCAGGGCCGGGTTCGGCCGCTGGGAACAGGTGATCGGCGACGCCTTCCAGCGGGTGGCCGCCGACGGCGGGTTGCTGCCCGGCACCGATCCCGCTGTCCTGGCTGCCGGTCTACTCGCCGCCTACCAGGGCGGCATGTTGCTCGCGGACGTCAGTGGCGATGTCGCACCGCTGCAACACGCGCTGGATACGGCATTGGCAGCCGCTCTGGGGCCACCCCCCAAACGCAAGCGATCCCGGTAGCCGCGCGCCTGCCACTTCAGCGCCAGTTGCGAAATGCGTTGATGAGCCGATGCCGGAACTCCGGGTCGAGTTCGTCGGTGCCGATCTTGCCGACGGTGGCGACGGTGCTGCGGAACTGTTGGAGGTAGTTTTCGCAGCCGTCGCATTCGAGCAGATGCATGTCGAAGCGCGCCCGGTCCTCCAGGTCGAGGCTGCCGTCGAGGTAGGCCGTCACCAACTCGACGAGTTCGTTGCAGTCCATCGGGTTGGTGGTCATGCGGTATCCCTCAGATAGTCCTCGAGCACCTGCCGGACGGCGGCTCGGCCTCGGTGGAGCAAGACGCGCTGATTGGCAGCGCTGATCTCGAGCAGTTCGCAGACTTCGTCGGAGTCCAATCCCAGCATGTCACGCATCGTCACCACGACGCGCTGGCGTTCGGGAAGATTGTCGAGTCCCCGTCGCGCCACCATGATCAATTCCTTGCCGAGGACCGAACTCTCAGGGGTGTCCGGAAACGGCGCCGGCACTGCGGTCGGCAGCCAATGGCCGGGATGCGGGTCGTCGGTGCCGCGAAAGCGCGCCGGGTCGACGGTGCCACCAGTGAACGCCGCCACCGCAAGATCGGCATCCCGCCGCTCACGGATACCCCGGTTCTTGGCGATATTGATCAGAATCGCGAAAAGCCAAGTACGCAACGACGACCTGCCCTCGAACGAACCGATCCCCTTGAGCAACGCGATCCAGGTGTCCTGCACGACGTCTTCGGCGATCTCACGGGTCGGTACGTAACCCTGTGCGACCCGTAGCAGCGCCGGCGTATGCCGGTCCACCAGTTCGGCGAAAGCCGACTCGTCGCCGCGTTGCAACGCGGCGACGAGCGCACCTTCGTCACCTGCGATCCTGGTCATGATGACCGGGAGCATAGTCGCTCAGCGGTACTCCGGATTGGTGAAGTCGTACCGGCAACCGGCGTCCCATCCTGATCGCACATTGCCGTAGGCGGGGATGCCGCCGCCGGCGCGCAGCATCCGTGCCAGGTGCATCAGGTTCCACGTCATGAACGTGGTGTTGCGGTTGGTGAAGTCGTTCTCCGGCCCGCCCGAGCCGGGGTCCAGATAGGACGGGCCCGGACCTGCTTCACCGATCCAGCCGGCGTCGGCCTGCGGCGGAATGGTGTACCCGATGTGTTGCAAGGTGTAGAGCACGTTCTGCGCGCAATGCTTGACACCGTCCTCGTTGCCGGTGATCAGGCAACCGCCGACCCGCCCGTAGTAGAGGTACTGCCCGGCGTCGTTGAGCAGATGCGAGCCGCCATAGAGCCGTTCGTGTACTTGCTTCATCACAGAACTGTTGTCGCCCAACCAGATCGGGCCGGCGAGCACCAGAATGTCAGCGGCCAGCACCTTGTCGAAGATCGCCGGCCAGTCGTCGGTCGCCCACCCGTGCTCGCGCATGTCGGGCCACACGCCGGTGGCGATGTCGTGGTCGACGGCGCGCACCACCTCGACGGCAACACCATTGGCGGCCATGATGCGACTGCTGATGTCGATCAGACCTTCGGTATTGCTCACCTCGGGCGATCTCTTGAGCGTGCAGTTGATGAACAGCGCACGCAGGTTGTCGAAGTCAGCAGGCCGATCAGACACGATCGCCCTCCCGCCCGGCACCCAGCGCATCAGCCAATGTCCAGGCCGCAAGGCCAAGCAGCGCAACGTCTTTGATCAGGAACTGGCCCGTCATCGACAGCGCCGGGAAGCCGCCGGCGGCCGACTCGCCGATCCCGGGCGTGGTGAACAGGAAACTGATGGTCGCAACGAACAGCCCGACCGCGATCACGCTGCCGACAGCCGACACTTTCGGCCACCACGGCTTGACGGCAAGCAACACCGCAGTGCCGACCTCGAGCACGCCGAGCAGCGACGAGAACGTCGTCACGGAGAAGATGTCGTACAGCCAGCTCATGAACGGGCTGTGCGCGACGAGCGGCTGAATACCTTGCGCCTCATACGAAGTGAATTTCAGTAAGCCGATCCACCCGATCACGATGACAAGCCCGTAGCGAGCGAGATGGCCGGCGATTCGACTCACTATGGCCTCTGTTGTCAATGATTCGACTCGGGCCCGAATGTTCGTCGCGGTCATTGGTTTACCTCTTTCGGCTGTCTCGCGGCGGCCTGCCCGCCGACGATCACAGAACTGAGTGGGTCGCCGGCGCCCGAACGTTACGGCCCCCGGCCTCTGGCCGCGCGCACCACGGACGTGTGGGCCGACGGCCCGGTCGTTACGGGGAAAGTCCGCCGGCGACCGCGCGTCACAGAATCGTCAGATAGTCCCGTCGCGCGGCGATCCGTAACGGAGTGGGCCTTCGCCAACACTCAATCGGCGAATGGGCCACGGCCCCAACGACCAAACGAGGAGCGCACATCATGAGCAACACCGTCACAGCGAGCTTGGGCAAAGCCGCCCGCTGGACCGTCATCGCCGGCGCCGCCGTAGCCTTCGCGGGCGTGCCGAACGCCTCGGCCAACCCACCGATCCTGCCCACACCCGGCGACGGACCTGCCAGCACCGCTGTCCAGGAGTTGCAATCCGCGGGCTACAACGTCTCGTTCAACTGGCTCGAAGGGCACCCCAACGTCCCGTTGTCCGAATGCAAGGTCACCAGCATCTCCGGCCTGCGCGTAACGATGCAGGCAGACGGCATGACACTCATGGAACCCGCGCGGTTCGACACCGCCTACGTCGATATCACCTGCCCGAACGCAAAATAGGTCTCACGCGGCGCAGCATGCCGGCCGGCATGCTGCGCCGCTACAACACGCGCTCGAACCACACCTGGTCGCGCACGGCAATCCCGTGTGATGCCGTGCCGGCCGGGTAGCCCGAGTGCGGGCCGAAGGCGTCATACACTACGCGACCGAGCCGGAATCCGCAGCGCTGGTAGAAACGTAGATTGCCAATATCTGCTGTCGCAGTGGCCAATTGGACTCGTCGGGCACCGCCGGCGCGGGCGTCATCGATCACCTGCTCGAGCAGGCGGCGCCCGACGCCGGCACCGCGGTGCGGCACAGCGACGGCCATGTTGGCCACCTCCCATGTTTCGCCGTGATCACTCACGATGACTTGGATGTGTCCGACGACTTCGACCGATCCGCGCATGGCGACCCATACGCGCCCTGCACCGACGTAGCCGTCAAGTTTGCGCTCGGAATCTTCGGCCAGCCGGAACAGATCGATGAGAGCCCGCCGGTCTCCGCCGAAGAGATATTGTCAAGACCTGTGGATCGGTGAGTTTCAGGCGACCTCCGATCCGACGGTTTGAGGTTCCGCCGTCGATACTTCGGGGGTGATGTCGATGGGCCGTTCGAGCAGTTTGCCCTTGTGGAAGACAACGCCGGCACGGACGAGGGCAACTAGCTCGGGGGCGTTGACCTTGCGCCAGCGGTTCTGGGCGGCCTCGATGAGCTTGTAGGCCATCGCCAGCCCGGCCGCACGCGAGCCCGGCCCTTTGGTGACTTTGGTCCTCAAACGCACTGTGGCAAAGGTACTTTCGATCGGATTCGTAGTGCGAAGATGAACCCAATGCTCGGCCGGGTACTTGTAGAACTCAAGGAGGACATCGGCGTCGTCGACGATCTTGGCGACCGCTTTGGGGTACTTGGCGCCGTAGTCGACCTCGAACGCCTTGATCGCCAGTTGGGCTTTGTCGATATCCTCGGCGTTGTAGATCTCCTTGAGTGCTGCCAGCGCTCCCGGATGCACCGACTTCGGCAGCGCGGCAAGAACGTTCGCCTGTTTGTGCCACCAGCAGCGTTGTTCTCGGGTGTCGGGGAATACCTCGCGTATCGCCTTCCAGAATCCCAGCGCGCCGTCGCCGACCGCGAGCACCGGTGCGGTCATGCCGCGGCGGCGGCAATCACGCAGCAGATCGGCCCAGCATTCGGCCGATTCTCGGAAGCCGTCGGTCAGGGCGACGAGCTCCTTACGACCGTCGGTGCGGACCCCGATCATCACCAGCAAACAGAGTTTCTCCTGTTCAAGGCGGACTTTGAGGTGGATTCCGTCTACCCACAGGTAGACGTAATCGGTGTCGGATAGGTCACGCGCCCCGAAGGCTTTGGCCTCGTCCTGCCACTGCGCGGTCAGCCGGGTGATCGCTGACGCCGACAGTCCCGCACCGCTGCCCACGAACTGCTCCAGGGCGGGGCCGAAATCACCGCTGGACAGCCCATGCAGGTACAGCAGCGGCAACACCTCGGTCATCTGCGGCGATTTGCGCACCCAGGCCGGCAGGATCGCCGAGGAGAACCGGCACCGCTCACCGGTGTCGGCGTCGATCCGCTTGTCGTTGACGCGCGGGGCTTTGACCGGCACCGCGCCGGCTGCGGTGAGCACGGTCCGCTCGTCGTGGTGGCCGTTGCGCACCACCAGGCGGCGCCCGTACTCGTCGACCTGATCGGTGAACTGCGCAATATAGGCGGCTACTTCGGCCTCCAGCGCCGCGGCGAGCATCTGGCGGGCACCGTCACGAACGATCTCATCGATCAACGACCGGCCCGAATCGGCGTTGTCGTTGGACTCATCGACGTCGTGAACTACCTTGAGCATGGGCGTACCTTCCCGAACCAGCGCTCCAACGCCGGCCCTTGATCAGAACCACTTGGACCTTCAGATCATCCTCGGGAAGGTGCGCCCTTTCCTACGCCGCCTCGCCGAGGCTCATCCACAGGTTCTGATCATTGCTCGTCAGTCGACCATGTGGCTGTCGAAGCGGGCTTGCGTTTCCCGGTCCATTGCCCCGTCGAGGTAATCGGTGACCAACTCTACGAATTCGTTGCAATCCAACGCTTCCCGGCTCATTCATCCCCTCCTTTGAGGTAGCTTTCCAGGGCTTGGCGCACCGCCGCGCGGCCACGGTGTAGTAGCACGCGCTGATTACCGGCGGTGATGTCCAGCATCTCCAAAACTTCTGCCGAATCAAATCCGAGCATGTCGCGCAACGTGACCACCATGCGCTGCGCTTCGGGGAGAAGATCGAGTTCGGCACGCGCCACGGCCATGAGTTCACCACTGAGAAGAGACCCTTCCGGTGATTCCGGGAAAGGCGAAGGTGTCTCGGTGTCCTTCCAGTGGCCGGACCACTGCTCACCCTCGGCGCGGAACCGTGCGGGATCAACTGTGCCGCCGGTGTATGCCGCGATCGCGGTATCGCGATCGCGGCGTTCGCGGACTCCGCGCTTCTTCGCGATGTTGATCATCACGGTGAAAAGCCAACTCTTCAAAGAGGACCGGCCCTCGAAACCGGCGAGCCCCTTGATGAGCGCGATCCAGGTGTCCTGGACGACCTCCTCCGCGATCTCGACACTTGGGACATAGCCGCGCGCCACACGCAACATCGACGGGGCATAAGCGTCGACGAGATCGGCGAAGACACGTTGGTCGCCGTTGCGCAACGACGAGATCAACGCCGCTTCATCCACTGTCTTACTCATCGATCACAATTCTAACGTGAAGCCAGACGCTGGTAGGTTTTTAGCTCGTCCGTTCTTGTGACCGATCCAGTCTTGAGGTGCCGCCGCGTAACCGCCCAATAAAGGCATCCGAACCCAGCAAGTGCAGGCACAGCATGACGTAACCCACCGTCAGCATCGTCATCACAGTCACCACCGCGATTATCAACGGACTGACCGCCGCTGCGGCGATTGGATGTCAGGAGTTCGCTGAAGGTTTACAAAGGACTACTTCGAGTGCATGGTTGAGTGATATCTCGAGCGACTTTGTATCGTCATGCACTGCGGACATGAGCACTCCACCTTCCGGCTTCGCCCGCACCCGAGTCTTTTTCGCTAAGTGCGGCTGCGCCGAAGAAGCGCGGATCCGCGACTACTACGAACCTCCGGCGACGATATGATCCTGTTCCGCAAGGACCTAACCGCTTACACACATGACCGACCTCGCCGTTCAGGACGCTCTCCTCATCGGCCTTGGGTTGCAGGTCGCCACGAGTCACCGATGACCGATGACCTATTGACTGCCCTGGGTCACTGGGCAACGAACGTCAAGCACCGTGGTTGGAAGGTAGTTGGCTGGGAGACGGCTTCTTGGCCGTGCACGGTTGCTTGTGCCTCGGCCCCGTTTCTACCTGGTGGACGCCGCAGTCGGGCTCGTTGAGCCGAGACTCGGCTACCGAGGCCATCAGTGGCCAACCGATGACCCGCTCTTGACCAGGCAAAGTCCGATCTCTGTCCGTGTGGTTGTAACGGTCGGCGGTCGCGCAACCACGACCTCAGGAGAGCAAGAAAAACCGACGACGATGCCGCTGTCTCCCGAAGCCTTCGTCGCACATCCAGAGAGGGAAAGCCGATGTCACGTCCACACCGCCTAGTCAGAGCTGGCTTGTTTGCATGTCGTCACATTGAGCACGCGGAGGTCGGGCAAGGATCGGCACAAGACAACGGCGTCGTTCGCTGTCAGGAGTTCGTCGAACTCGTCACGGACTACCTCGACGACTCCCTCGATGCGCCCGCGCGACAGCGCCTTGACGGCCATCTCGACGATTGCGCGCCCTGTAGCGCCTATCTTGAGCAGTTTCGTTTCACCATCGCCGCTATCGCCCGTGTCGAGAACCCACCGGTTGATGCGTTGAGAAGTCGCCTCCTGGCCGCGTTCTCCGTCGTGAATGACCGGATCTGACCAGTACCGGCGCGTCTTCGCGAACGGACCACGGTGTGGATATCGTGACAGGTGGCTCATCGCGCTTCTCTTTCACAGCGAGTGCATTGCAGCCTCTACATCCTGAGTGGACTATGGAGTACAGTGACGGTGCGGCAGCGGCCGAGCACAGAGATCGACAACGGCGTTGGGCCCTCTGAGTTAGGCCGTTGTGTCTAAACCGATTGTAGTGCTTCCCGTTCCGGAGGCGATCGTCTTGCAGGCGGCGCTGCTGGCTCCGCGTATCCATGACTAGAGGAGAGTGAGTCGTCGTTGATCGAGGAGCATTTCGACATCGTCGTAATCGGTGCCGGCCCTGGCGGCGAAGTCGCGGCCGGGCGCCTCGCCGAATCCGGTCTCACCGTGGCGATCATCGAAGCTGATCTCGTCGGTGGCGAGTGCTCCTTCTGGGGATGTATGCCCTCCAAGGCATTGCTGCGGCCTGCCCAAGCGCTGCATGAGAGCATGCGGACTGCCGGGGCGCGCGAAGCGGTGAGCGGCTCGGTCGCCGTCGCCGGGGTACTGCGCCGCCGCGACGAGCTGGTTGGCCATCTCGACGATGCGGGCCAGGTGCCCTGGCTGGAGGCGCGTCAAGTCAAGTTGTGGCGCGGACGAGGTGTGATCGTCGGGAAGAAGCAGGTCCGCGTCGGTGATGCCCTGCTGAGCGCCAGGCGCGCGGTAATCGTGGCCACCGGCAGCTCGGCTGCGCTACTGCCCATCCCAGGTCTGGCGGACAGCCAGCCCTGGACGAACAGGGAAGCCACCACCACAGCGACGATTCCGGACAGCCTCGTCGTCTTGGGCGGTGGAGTCGTCGGCAGTGAGCTTTCTCAGGCCTTCCAATCTTTGGGCTCCGCAGTGACTTTGGTTGAACCTGGCCCACGATTGCTGGGCCGCGAGGAACCCTTCGCCGCCGAGCAGGTCGAAGCGGCCCTCGCCCGCGACGGTGTCGACGTCCGAGTTCAGACGACCGCCACCAGCGTGCACCGCACCGAAGCCGGCGTCACCGTAGAACTCTCCGATGACAGCACCGTCACCGCCGAGAAAGTTCTTGTCGCGGCCGGCCGCCGAGCGAACACCGTCGGGTTGGGGCTCGAATCAGTCGGTCTGAACCCCGACGGACCGATCGCCACCGATGTGCACCTGCGCGCGATCGGCGCCGAAGATTGGCTCTACGCCGTCGGTGACGCAAACGGACGGGCGCTGCTCACCCACCAGGGCAAGTATCAAGGCCGCATCGCCGCCGACCACATTCTGGGCCGCTTCAACCCGTCTATCGTCTACGGCGGCGCGCTATCACCTCGCGTCGTGTTTACCGAACCTCAGGTCGCGGCGGTCGGACACACGTTGGCTTCCGCACATGCCGCGGGTATTGACGCACGCGCAGCGGATGCGGACATGAATTCCACTGCGGGATCTGCATTCGTCGGCCGCGGTGAACCCGGTACAGCCCGGATCGTGGTTGACGAGAATCGCCGGGTTCTGGTCGGAGCGACCTTTACCGGAGCCGAAGTGGCGGAACAGATCCACGCTGCGACCATCGCCATTGTGGCCGACGTCGCCATCGACCGTCTCTGGCACGCGGTGCCGAGTTTCCCTACCCGCAGCGAGATCTGGCTCAAGCTTTTAGAAGCCTACGGCTTGTAACAGTTTGCCGCCGACCGGGTCAGTCGCAACCCGGTCGGCGGTCGGCGGGAGGCCCGCCGCTTCACTGCTGCAGGGGCGGCGGCACGAAGATGGCCTTGCGCGAGCGGAGCAGCCCCGCCAGCATCAGCGCACAGTAGGTATACGGAAGCAGCATGACCGGCTGGCCGGTGGCCTCGAAGAATCGGGTCGCCATCGCCGCGTCGTGAATGCCCACCCACACAAGACAAAACGCCAAAAACCACCACGCCCACCGATGCCCGGCGCGAAGGCCAAACCACGCCACCACGCTCACCGCCACGGCAGCGGCGACGACGTTCACGCCGCCGACAGAGCCCGTCAGCTCGACAAAAGGTTGCGTCTGGGTCCCCGCCTGCCTCAGCGACGTGTACGAGAAATCCAGGCTCCCCGCGCCGGTCCACCAGAAAGTATCGGGGCGCGCGACCGCGAGCCAGCTGGTCACCAACGTCATGACACCCGCGATCAGCGGAACGAAACCTGCTGCGAAGTTCAATTTCCAGCCCGGGGTCGGCGTCCCCCCCGTTGCGGCGACTCGACTGGCCCCGTCCGTCCTCATCGACTTGCTCGGCATCATGGTCATCCTCTCGTCAGAAACCCGGGGCGCGTTCAGCACCATGTGACGGGTTAAACCGTTGTGTCTAACGGCTACTCAAGGACGTGTCGCGTCGAGAGCTTGTCGTTACGGGCTGAGGCCCTTCAGCGAGAGTCAGCTTCAGCGCTTTCAGACCCGCGGAAACCCATTGAGCGAGACCACCGTGCGCGCCGTACGGCAGTTGCCGCGACGTAGCACACCACACTGATCAGGTAGAAAGCCGCGACAAGCATCAGCCACCGACCCCGGTAAGGCTCCTGTGTCAAACCTGTCGCGGCCTCGTAGGTGAACGCGCCTTGTCGGATGATCCCCGGCAGAAACATCAGCAACAGCAGGCCCGAGGCCATAGTCGGAACGCGCACGTAGTTCACGACGGGAACACGAAGGAAACTGGCTGCGGGCGCTTCACCCATGCCCCGCTTCGCGGCGCGGGGAATGAGCCGGTCAAGCAACGAGTACAGGGGGAACAAGACCAGATCATGGGCGATGACAGCCACCGCGAACCAGACCGCTATGGATTGCCACCACGTCGACGGATTGAACAAATTGTCGATGCCGAGCGTAGCCACAGCGTAGACGCCGAAAGCCAATGCCACCAACACGACGAACAGGTGGAACAGGCGGTCGCCGTAGAGTTGCCCGGCCCGATCGACCAGTGCGCGCATCACGTCGCCCGGAATTCGATGCCGGACACCCACTTGGTGCAATGCACGCCAGGCAACGCCGGAACGATGATTCTTGCCGGATACCCGTGATCCGGGGACAGGTCGGCACCGTTGACTTTCAGGGCCAGCAACGAATCCGGGTCGAGAACCTGGTTGGCCTGCAGAGTCGCCCGGTTGAATGCACCGTAGCGTTCGACCGACGACACGAAGGCTGAGCTTGGTGCCGGGCGACCGGCCGCAGCGGCCAGATCAGCAAGCCTGACACCCGTCCACGTCTCTGTCGTCGACCACCCCTCGACACAGGCGATAGGAAGAACGGCAGTGTGCTGGGGCATCGCCTCCAACGCCGCGCGGTCCAACACGATCGGTTGACCTGCGCCTGTCAGCGTGAGCCGCCATTTTTCCCCGGTGAGTTCGGGTGTGATGCGTGCTGACCTAGCGGTTCGGTTCACTTGGAAGTCATTGGGGCCGTTGCCATAACTTCGGCCACGCGGAAGCAGCACAGCCGCGTCGCGCGCGAAGCCACCCAGGGTCTGCCCCGCAGTGAGGATGGCAACCAGCAGCGATCCACCTCCCACCACAGCGAGAACGCCACGCCGACTCAACGTCGGCGGGTCGGGATCGGCAGGTACTAAGCCGTCTGCGTCGGGTGGTTCCGGAACGGTATCGGCCCGATTGGTCGTCAACACGCTGCGCATGCTCCGTGAGCGCAGACTACGGATCATCGTCGGCAGCTTGAGGCAGACGTGGGCAACAAACCCGGCGATGAACACCCAGGCTCCAAAATAGTGAGCGGTGTAAAAGCTGAACCCAAAGATGTAGTCGTACTGGATGTTTAGAACGCCGGTCACGATCTCGAACAGAATGCCGCCCACCAGCATCAGCAGCGTGATCCGTTCCAGCACTTGGGATACCGAGCGTGCGGGAGGCCAGACGAAGAGCTTCGGAATCACCGACCACAGCTTGGCCAGGACCACCGGTATGAGGATCAGCCCGACTCCGACGTGAAGCCCCTGGGTCAGCCGGTAGAGCCACGACGGCTGCGTCGGCCAATCAAAGGTCGGAAGCTTCAGCCAACCCACGTCACGCGGGATCGCCTGCCCGAAACCCGGACCGTAGGCAATGTAGGACAGCAGGCCGGTGATCGTCACGATCGGCAGCCCTATCAACAACACCAGCCCGAACACCGACGTCAACCATGGTCCCCGCAGCGGACTGCGCCACCGAATACGGGCCAGTCCCGGAGGCGGGTGACTCTCCAACGTCCTCCAGAGGCCCCCCGGAAAGCCCACCCGTGGCTGTGTGTCCGTGGGCGGAGGTCCATCGGCGTGTTCAAGACTGGCGCCGTCAACCGACGGTGTAGCGGGTGAATCGCCGGGTTCGGTGTGGGGTGGCGTCATCGTATGGGTCGTTCCTCCACAGCGGATTGTTTGGCACCAGCGTAACCCGGGTGGCACTGGTCGGCTCGATGCACGATTAGTGCCACGATTAATGCTCCGAGGGAGGCTGTCACTGTACTCAGAGGTACACTACCCTTTCCTGCACTGGGTCCGCTCAATTCACGGAAAAGCGTCCAACTTCGTCGACTCTCCGCCTCCGCTTCGGTGACCACGCTTCCATGGTTTGACGTGACCACGGACAGAAGATCGCCGGTACAGGCGGCAGACTCGGTCGCGGCGTTTTTGACTGAGAATCGCAAGCTCTATTTGCGCCAAACTATTTGATCGATCCGGGGATTTGCCGCTCGACCAAGCGCTGATGCAACCAGAGTTGGGACTTCGCCGCGATTGGACTGCCCCTCCTTCGATGCCTTGGCCACACCGGTCAATAAGGCTCGAGAACGACACCGGTGGCGGCTCGACGTGGCATGCAAGCCAGGCGTTGACGACGAGTTCACGTGCTTTGGACGCCCCGCTTCCACGAATGTCATTGCGCGGCAACGGTCGCCGCGATCCCGGACATACGACCGGGTTGCACATTGGGTTCGATCAGGTCGAAGCGACCACCGTGGCAGCGTTACTTGTGTACTGTGCGGTACAGAGGACCCGACACTCGTCGGTTGGTCAGCCCCGCCGGCACGGCCAGGTACGTCCCACTAGGCACGGAAACGAAGGAACGCCATGACCGAGTTCGCCGTCATCGATCCCACCTCCGGCGACACGCTGGCGACGTACCCCACACTCAGCGACGACGAGTTGCAGGCAGCCGTCGCCAAGTCGGCCGACGCGTACGAGCGGTGGTCGGCCACCAGCATCGACGATCGGATTCGCATCATCGGCGAAGTCAGCGAGTTGCATGCCGCCCGAAGTCGGCAGTTGGCCGACATCATCGGACGCGAAATGGGCAAACCGGTCACGCAAGCGCTTGGCGAAGTCGAATTGTGAGACCGCAACCTGCGATGTTGTCGCTGTGCTGGTAGCTCTACTCGATAATGACCGCTCGCCTGTCGTGTTTTGTGATGACAAGTTCGGCGTGGTCGATACCTGCGGCGCGCAGGTGAAGTATGCCACCGGTCATGTAGGACAGAAGTTCTTGTAAATCCATGCCGGTTAGCTGAATGCGGGTCACCGGCAGAGCGCGGCGGGTGTCGGCGGAGCTCATGAGTTCGCGGACCACGTCCCCGGTCGGGCTGATGTCGATCGAGCGGAGGTCGACGACATCGAGATATATTTCGTCCTGGGTGCGGTTCCGGCAGGCTGGTACCACAACGAGGCCTACTGCGATCCAATCTTGAGGGTTCAACCCTGCTAAACCCTCAAGGCATTGCCCACGTGAGATATCCACTTGCACGGCCGCGGTACCGAACCAGTCGTGAAATCCATTGCGGTGGTTTGTAAATCGGTTCGGGTGCAATGTGTCGGGTCTTTCTCGCATTAGCTTCAACTGCCCAGCTCGCGTGGCCCAGACGGCGACAGCCCGATCTGCGTCGTGGCGGACCGGGCTGTCGTCGCGGGTCATGCTCTACTGGTGGGACTGTTGGCGTGCTTCTTCGACTTTCGCTTCGCCGCGGGCCTTTTCGGCTTCGGCCTCTTTTTCGGCCGCCTCGCGTTGGACCTCGGCCTTGTCCTGCTGGGCCTTGCCCTCTTCGGTCAGACGTCGCGCCCAGTGACGGTGCCAGTGACCTCTTTGGCCTTGCCCTTGACGTCCTCGACGGCACCCTTGATGGCTTCGGTGGGGCCACTGTTCTGATCAGCCACTGCGTGTTCTTCCAATCATCTACTGGGACGGCATGCACGCCGCTCAGGCGCGGTGTTCCCGGTTTACCGAGTTCGCAAAACTCGTCGGTGTGAAACGCCTTGCATAGGTCGAGCACGGTGAGAGCCCCCCCCCCCCCCCCCCCCCGCGGTGAGACCGTATAACGAACGTTGAATCCGCCCTGTGATTTGGCCACGGGCCGCGCGGCCGAACAGGGCAGATGCTCGGACCCGCCGAGGGCTGATCGGAGCGCCGGTCGTCGTTACAAGGTCGTAGTGGCCATTAGGGATCGTTGGACTCTTTGCCCCACCCCTGTTTTTGAACGCGGCACTGCTAGGTGGCGCGCTGCCTCGTCTGTAGGGCATTATGGCTTCACGCCGTGCCACGCCAAGGGCGATGACGCATCCTAGTGCCGCGCCGTTTGAACAAGCTGAGTCCCCAGCCGCCGCCATCGTCGGTGGTGTCGTGTGAACGCATCACCCGTCCCGGGTTGGCGCCATGGCGCGACGAGCCGACCGACACGAAGGTCAGATATTGACTGAGGACCTGCCAGCAAGCAATACAGATGCCGTCTCGGGTCGAGATGGGCTCGGCGTCGACGACCAGTGGTTCGATCAGGTGGTGGTGTTGGCCGTCTCGGGCTCAGTGGATGCGCTGACCGCCCCCCAGCTCGCGGTGGCCATCAGTGCAGCCCTCGGAAGCTCCCCAGCCGGGATCATCATCGATTTGTCCAAGGTGGACTTTTTGGCCTGCGCCGGGATAAACACCCTCCTCGCTGCGCACGCCGACGTCACGCCGGATACACGATTCGGGGTCGTTGCTGATGGCCCCGCCACCAGCCGCCCGCTCACGTTGCTGGGTGTGGACCGGGAGCTCGGCCTGTACCGGTCCCTCGACGATGCGCTGAAGGCCGGCAGGGACGATGTGTCACCGATGTAGGTTGTGGTTTTGGAGCGGGTGCACAGGCTGTGTGCACGGTCAATGGTCAGGTGAACCGCTGACGGCCTTCGGCCGCCGATCCCGCTACGACCGCACCCTGACCGCGGACGCAGCCAGTGCCACCCACACCCGGATTGACTTTGCTGCCTGGCTACAACGACATTTCTGGCTTCGTGAGCAACAACTCAGCGACATGGTGCTGGCCGTCAACGAAGCGCTGGCCAACGCCGTCGAATTCGCCTACCTCGATACTGCAGGGGCCGGCACCGTTGCGCTGGCCGCCACCTACACCGACGACACCGACACCCTCGCCGTCACCATCACTGACGGCGGCCGCTGGGCGGCCAAATCCGCGACGCCGAGGCCAGGTCACCGCGGCCGTGGACTCATCCTCATGCGGGCGCTGGCCGATGACACACAGATCGACACCTCCGCCTCAGGGACCCGGGTCTTGCTGAGGTGGACCCACCTAGTCACGCATGGCTCGTGACGGTTGTCATGGTCATGAGCGCCGGGGTGGTTCCGGGGAGATATTGTCAAGACCTGTGGATCGGTGAGTTTCAGGCGACCTCCGATCCGACGGTTTGAGGTTCCGCCGTCGATACTTCGGGGGTGATGTCGATGGGCCGTTCGAGCAGTTTGCCCTTGTGGAAGACAACGCCGGCACGGACGAGGGCAACTAGCTCGGGGGCGTTGACCTTGCGCCAGCGGTTCTGGGCGGCCTCGATGAGCTTGTAGGCCATCGCCAGCCCGGCCGCACGCGAGCCCGGCCCTTTGGTGACTTTGGTCCTCAAACGCACTGTGGCAAAGGTACTTTCGATCGGATTCGTAGTGCGAAGATGAACCCAATGCTCGGCCGGGTACTTGTAGAACTCAAGGAGGACATCGGCGTCGTCGACGATCTTGGCGACCGCTTTGGGGTACTTGGCGCCGTAGTCGACCTCGAACGCCTTGATCGCCAGTTGGGCTTTGTCGATATCCTCGGCGTTGTAGATCTCCTTGAGTGCTGCCAGCGCTCCCGGATGCACCGACTTCGGCAGCGCGGCAAGAACGTTCGCCTGTTTGTGCCACCAGCAGCGTTGTTCTCGGGTGTCGGGGAATACCTCGCGTATCGCCTTCCAGAATCCCAGCGCGCCGTCGCCGACCGCGAGCACCGGTGCGGTCATGCCGCGGCGGCGGCAATCACGCAGCAGATCGGCCCAGCATTCGGCCGATTCTCGGAAGCCGTCGGTCAGGGCGACGAGCTCCTTACGACCGTCGGTGCGGACCCCGATCATCACCAGCAAACAGAGTTTCTCCTGTTCAAGGCGGACTTTGAGGTGGATTCCGTCTACCCACAGGTAGACGTAATCGGTGTCGGATAGGTCACGCGCCCCGAAGGCTTTGGCCTCGTCCTGCCACTGCGCGGTCAGCCGGGTGATCGCTGACGCCGACAGTCCCGCACCGCTGCCCACGAACTGCTCCAGGGCGGGGCCGAAATCACCGCTGGACAGCCCATGCAGGTACAGCAGCGGCAACACCTCGGTCATCTGCGGCGATTTGCGCACCCAGGCCGGCAGGATCGCCGAGGAGAACCGGCACCGCTCACCGGTGTCGGCGTCGATCCGCTTGTCGTTGACGCGCGGGGCTTTGACCGGCACCGCGCCGGCTGCGGTGAGCACGGTCCGCTCGTCGTGGTGGCCGTTGCGCACCACCAGGCGGCGCCCGTACTCGTCGACCTGATCGGTGAACTGCGCAATATAGGCGGCTACTTCGGCCTCCAGCGCCGCGGCGAGCATCTGGCGGGCACCGTCACGAACGATCTCATCGATCAACGACCGGCCCGAATCGGCGTTGTCGTTGGACTCATCGACGTCGTGAACTACCTTGAGCATGGGCGTACCTTCCCGAACCAGCGCTCCAACGCCGGCCCTTGATCAGAACCACTTGGACCTTCAGATCATCCTCGGGAAGGTGCGCCCTTTCCTACGCCGCCTCGCCGAGGCTCATCCACAGGTTCTGATCATTGCTCTCCGCCGAACGGCACGATCCTCACCGGCTCTGCAAAATCCGTGCCTGCGGTTTCACTGCTGCCAAGTACCGCTCCCATTTTCACCGCAGCCTGACGCCTGGATCGAGCCGTCAACCGGCTTTATCAACATGGCGCGGGTGTACAACAGTTGGAAGCCGCGACGTTGTGCGTTCTCTTGCGATTTGGAGCCGGGCGCCGTGGTGATCACAGCGATATCGCAACCGGCTTCCGCGGCATCGGCCAGGCGTCGTGCCAATAGGGCGTTCTGTATTCCGCGGCGACGATACGCGGGAGCGGTTGCTGCACCGGTGAATTGAGCAATGCCGTCGGTCACCATCATGCTCGCGCCACCGGCAATCACGCCGTCACACAAACCGATGTACATCGTGGCGCCGGCATCGTAGAAGTCGCGTTCGTCCCGCTCGATGACATCGTCGGAGAATTGCTCATGGAAACCCACACCCTCGTCGTCAGGATGAGCCGTGCCAGCTACCACGACATCTACCCAGGCATCGAATTCTTCTGGGCTGCATACCCGTACGTCGATCCCCGGTGAGGTCGCCACCGGTGGCACACGGTCAAGGCGCCGACCGAGGACGCACTCGTTTGCGACGAGCTGATAACCGCGGCGCGACAGCAGTAACGCGACCTCGCGGTCGGCGAGACTGGAAAGTTCTATCTGCGTGGGCGTTTCGCGTATCGCATATTCCAGCTCGATAGCGGCGAGAGCTGCCGGGTCCAGTGCACCATCGAAACCCAGTCCGACCACTTTGTTCATCGGTGAGCCAGGTTCAGCGAAACATGCCATTCCGCCACCCAGCGGAGTGGCGAATCCCGATCTGTCGCGCTGCCGGGCGGGTGCACTCGCGAGTGCAATGAGCTGCGCCTCAGCGTGTTCGATTCGGCCGGCCAGAGACGTACTGCAGAACAATGATGTGTTGCCGTCCATGGTCAGCCACCCGAGCTCTGCTTCGCGGCGGGTGGCACCCGACGACCGTCGAGCGCATCACCCAAGGTCCAGATGGCCACTCCGATGAGCACCAGATCCTTCAGCAGAAACTGGCCTGGTAGAGCGCCCAAAATCGGGATCGGGCCCGCATGCCCAACCACCAGACCCGGCGTGGTGAACAGGAAGCTCAGCGTTCCGACGAACAGCACCACCGCCATCGCGCTGCCGACGGCGGACAGCAGTGGCCACACCCGATGCAGTGCGATCAGCACCGCGGCGAGGATCTCGGCAGTACCTAGCGCCATCGCCACCGCACTGTGACTGAGCACCAGGTAGATCCAGGACATCAGCGGGTTGTGCTCAATCAGTACGTGGGCTTCCATCTTGACGAACTTGCCCACACCGATCCACGCCAGGACGAGGACCAATCCGTACCGGGCCACCGCCTGACCCAACCTGCTGACACGGCTCGATATGGCCGCGGGTTGGAGCAATGATCAGAACCTGTGGATGAGCCTCGGCGAGGCGGCGTAGGAAAGGGCGCACCTTCCCGAGGATGATCTGAATGTCGAAGGTCTGATCAAGAGCCGGCGTTGGCGCGCTGGTTCGGGAAGGTACGCCCATGCTCACGGTAGTTCACGATGCGGATTCATCCAACGAGGATGCTGGCTCGTCGCGGTCGTTGCTCGATGAGATTGTCCGCGACGGTGCCCGCCAGATGCTGGCCGCAGCGTTGCGGGCTGAGGTCGCCGCCTACATCGAGGCTCATGCCGGTGAGCTTGATGAGAACGGGCACCGGCTGGTGGTGCGCAATGGCTATCACCGCGAGCGCGAGGTGCTCACCGCGGCGGGCGCGGTGAGTGTGACCGCGCCGCGGGTCAATGACAAACGTGTTGACCCGGACACTGGTGAGCGGCAACGGTTTTCCTCGGCGATCCTGCCGGCGTGGGTGCGCAAGTCGCCGCAGATGACCGAGGTGTTGCCGTTGCTGTATCTGCATGGCTTGTCGACCAGTGATTTCGGTCCGGCGTTGGAGCAGTTCCTGGGCTCGGGTGCCGGCTTGTCGGCCACGACGATCACCCGACTCACCACGCAGTGGCAGGACGAGGCCAAGGCCTTCGAGGCCCGTGATCTGTCGGGCACCGACTACGTCTACCTGTGGGTCGACGGCATCCATCTCAAGGTGCGCCTGGAGCAGGAGAAGCTCTGTTTGCTGGTGATGATCGGTGTGCGCGCTGACGGCCGCAAGGAGCTGGTCGCGCTCACCGACGGGTACCGGGAGTCGGCCGAGTCGTGGGCTGATCTGTTGCGGTCGTGCCGACGTCGCGGGATGACCGCACCGGTGCTGGCCGTCGGCGATGGGGCCCTGGGGTTCTGGAAGGCCGTGCGTGAGGTGTTCCCGGCCACCGGCGAGCAGCGGTGCTGGTTTCACAAGCAGGCCAATGTTCTTGCCTGCCTGCCAAAGTCGGCTCATCCGGGGGCGATCGCGGCGATGCGGGAGATCTACAACGCCGAGGATATCGACCACGCGCAGGTGGCGATCAAGGCGTTCGAGGTGGACTACGGCGCCAAGTACCCCAAGGCGGTCGCCAAGATCGTCGATGACGCCGATGTGCTGCTGGAGTTCTATAAGTACCCGGCCGAGCACTGGGTCCATCTGCGCACTACCAACCCGATCGAATCAACGTTTGCCACGGTACGTTTGAGGACCAAGGTGACCAAGGGGCCGGGTTCACGCGTCGCCGGAATGGCCATGGCTTACAAGCTGATCGACGCCGCGCAAGCCCGCTGGCGAGCCGTCAACGCACCGCACCTGGTCGCTCTGGTCCGGGCCGGCGCGATCTTCCACAAAGGCAAACTGCTCGAGCGACCCACCGACATCACCCCGTCGGCGGACTCGGCACCGACCGAATCAACTGGAACGGAGGTCGCCTGAAACAAGCCGATCCACAGGTATTGACAATTCCTCGCGGGTTGAACAGACAACGGCTCGTCCTCTCACGATCTGATGAAGGCCCAGTTCAGGCGACAAACCAGTACTGTACTTTCTAGTACATTTACCGTACCGTACAGTACAGTACTGATCGGCAACCGTGACATTGATCGAAGCCACGACCACAACATGCCACCGCGCAGAAGCAGATCACCCGCGCTACGCCCCTCAAGGGTCATCGAATCGTCACCGTTTCACCGACAGCCCACTCTTAGGCTGGCAGCCGTGAACATTCGCCGAAGGACAGCAACGGCCGCCGTCGTGGGGCTGACGCTCGTGGTCGTCGCGTTCGCGGTACCGCAACTGCACCTGGGGATCGTCACCCCACTGATCAACAGCACCCCGGCCCAGATCCGCAGTTTCGCACAGACTGCACCCATCTTCGGCTGGTGGCACGCGCACATCGGCTGGGGTACGGCACCGGCAGTGCTGATCGCAACAGCCGCGGTGCTGTGGGGACAGACCGTCGCCGCGCGATTACCGTGGCGCGCAGTACCACTGACCGCATGGGCGGTGTCGTGTGGCTGGGCCTTCTCGTTGGCCATGGTCGACGGCTGGCAGCGGGGTTTCGCAGGGCGCCTGACGGCGCAGCACGAATATCTCCGGCAGGTGCCGAGCATCACCGACATCCCTGAAGCATTGCGCTCCTTCTCGTCCAGAATTCTCGATTACCAACCACATTCGTGGATCACCCACATCTCGGGCCACCCACCCGGTGCATTGCTGACCTTTGTGTGGCTGGATCGCATCGGACTGGGCGGCGGCGCCTGGGCCGGCCTCTGGTGCCTGCTGATCGGGTCCAGTGCCGCGGCAGCCATCGTCGTGACGCTGCGCGTCCTGTCCGGCGAGGCGACGGCCCGAGCCGCCGCACCCTTCGTTGCAGTCGCCCCGACCGCCATCTGGATTGCCGTGTCCGCCGACGGTTACTACGCCGGTGTCGCCGCCTGGGGAATCGCTCTACTGGGGCTCGCGACGCGTAACCGACACCCGACCCTCACCGGCGCCGGCGCGGGCCTGCTGCTGGGCTGGGGCATCTTCCTAAACTACGGCCTCGGCCTCATGGCGATACCGGCCGTCGCGGTGCTGATCACGGCGCCGGACCTCCGCACAGCGGTCCGGGTACTCGCGCCTGCGGTGGTGGCGGCGCTGGCCGTGGTCGGCGCCTTCGCCGCGACGGGTTTCTGGTGGTTCGACGGTTATACCTTGGTACAGCAACGGTATTGGCAGGGCATCGCCATGAACCGCCCATTCCAGTACTGGTCGTGGGGGAACCTGGCTTCTGCGGTATGCGCGATCGGCCTGGGCAGCGTCGCCGGATTGAGCCTGGCATTCGACCGCGCCGCGCTCCGCCGCCGAAGCGGCATCCACCTACTGACGCTCGCCGCGCTGTTGGCGATCATATGTGCCGACCTGAGCATGCTGAGCAAGGCTGAGACCGAACGGATCTGGCTGCCGTTCACGGTCTGGCTGACCGCCGCCGGCGCGCTACTGCCGGCGCCGTCACGGCGCTGGTGGCTGGCCGCCAACGTCATCGGCGCGCTGGCCCTCAACCACCTGATTCTGACGAACTGGTAACAGCCGTCTGGCCACCAGATAGCCGGGCACACACACCCACACCACGGCCAGCGAAATCCACAGTCCGGCATGGTAATCACGATCCAGTGCGGTCATGTTGTCCAGATGCATGCCCGGCTTGTCGAAGACCGGGATCGCAAGCAGGCCAAGCACCACGGAACACAAAGCGGCCACCGCGACCGGCGCCTGCCAACTCACCGGAAGTATCCGGCTTGCCGCGAAGCCCAGTGCCACACACAGCGGGGCGAACACCACGTCGTGCACGGCGACCGCGACCAACGCCCACACCGCCATGCGCATCATGATCACCGGCGGATTCTCGAACACCAGGGTCGCGCCGTACCCGGCCAGCGCCAGCCCTGAGAGCATCAGCAGCACCCGAGTGGCCCTCATTGCATCACCTCGATTCGGGACAGCCATTTCGTTTGCAACACACCGGGTCTCGACGGCGCGATGAGTCGGCATGGGTATCCGTGGTCCGGATGCAGCGTTTCCCCATTGAGCTTGAGCGCCACCAACGTCTGACCATCCCGGGCATGCCGCGCAGGCAGCACGGTGCGCGAATAGGGGCCGGGGGGCTCCAGCGAAACCATCCGCACGTCGGCCTGCGGCGACCCACCCACCATGGCGATCAGATCCGCGAGCACGACGCCGGTCCACTCGGCGTCGGCGCTCCAGCCTTCGACGCAGGCGATCGGCAGGTGGAATGTCCGCTGCGGCATGGCATTCAATTCCGCCACCGAGAACGCTCGACTGCGGGCGCCGTTGACGATGGTGAGCCGATAGGCCGGCGACGCCGCAGCCTGCAGCACGCCGGCCGCGATCGCGGTGCGGTTCACCGGAATACCTTGCGGCCCTTTACCGGAGCGTGGCGACAGCAACGACAGCTCGCGCAACCATCCGACACTCTGCCCGGCAGTGGCCAATGTCGCGACTGCGACGGCCACCCCGGTACCCCACAACACGCTGCGCCGCGTCGGCCCAACCGCACCGCCGGTCGCGACATCGCCGAGCGGTTCGCCAAGAACCCGCCGGATGACCGGCAGCTTCACCGCGATGTGTACCAGGACCGCGCCCGCCGCGAGGTAGGCCACCGCGTAATGCGACGTGGTGAAAAAGAATCGGAACACGTACCACTGCGCGATGTTCAGCAGCCCGGTGGACAGCTCGAACAACATCGCCCCGACCAGCACCAGGATGGAGGCGCGCTCGAGTTGTTTGGCAACACCGCCAATGATGGGACGTTCAAACAGTTTGGGCCACACCGACCACAGCTTGACCACGGTCAGCGGTATCGCCGCGATACCGGAGGCGACGTGCGTGCCCTGCGTCAGCCGGTACAGCCAGACCGGATGCGCGGGCCAGTAGAACCACGGTTGCGGATGCTGAATGAGGTGGCTGATCAACCCGGTGACGAAACACAGCGTGACCGCGATGCCGAGCATCATCCCGACCCGCGCGGTGACGGCGGTGCTGCGCAATGTCGTGCCGCTCATTGCAACGCCAGACTCGCGAGCATCCGGTTTCCGACCGGATGCATATCGACGACCTTCAGGCCGGCGTCGCCGGCGATCCTGGGCGCACTGTCGACCCCGACCGTCGCCCACCGAAACCACGGCCCAACCGTCCGCGCCGATTCCAGTCGCACCCATCGAGTGATCACTCCAGTTGGGGCCGAGTCGAATTCGGCGATGCACAGGCCTCCGCGCCGCAGCAGATCAGCAGCTCGGCGCAGCACGCGCGTCGGGTCACCGCCCAGCCCGACGTTTCCGTCCGCCAGCAGCACGGTCTGCCAGCGGCCCATGCCGGGGAGCGGATCGAAGACATCGCGGCGCAACGCCGGAGCGCCGCTGCGCCGGGCAAGTTCGACGGCGGTCGCGGACTGGTCGACGCCCAGCGCCGGCACGCCGCGCCGGATCAGATCGGCCACCAGCCGACCTGGTCCGCACCCGAGGTCGATGGTCGGCCCGTCGCACAATGCCAGAACTGCCCGATCGAACCTCCGATCCGCCCGCCGACCACCCAGCCAGTTGTGCACGGGCAGACGTTGCCGACTGCCGTCGTCCTGGCGGACCCAGCACCGCTCCCCTGCCAGAGCGCGCTCATACAGGTTTCCGAACACGTCACACCCCGATCGCAGCAGCCAGGTTGCGGAACCGACTGCCCTGTGGACAGCACGCGCGCACGGCGGCGATGTCGCCCATGACGTCGACATCGCGCAGTTCGGCCACGAAATCCACGGCCAGGCCGGCGTTCGCCAAAGCGTGCTGTGTCCGGGCCGCGGTATCGGATTGCGACATCGGAACCGTACGCAGACTGTCGGCACCTACTCCGTTGTGCAGGCCCAGCAGCCACCAGCCACCGTCGCTGGCCGGCCCCAGCACCGAATCGGCGCGAAGCAATCGAAGTGCGCACGCCGTCAGCAGCGCAGCAGTAACCTGCGGAGTGTCCATGCCGATCTGAAGCACCGGGTATCCGAGACACGCCGCATCGTGGTGCGCGTTGGCCAGGCGCTCGCCAAAATCGTTGCCACGCTGCGGAACAACGGTGAAATCTGCCAGCCGGTCCCGGATCACGGCGGCGCATCGCGCCGCGGCAAGATCTCCGGTCAACGCCACCACGCGCGCGGCGACCGGCGCCTCGGCCACCGCGTCCAGGGTGTCCAGCAGCGCGGCAGCAGCGAGATCAGCGGCTGCCTCCGCACCCAACGTGCGGGCCAACCGGGTCTTGGCCAGACCGGGTACCGGAGCCTTGGCCACCACCAGCACAGTCACGGGAACAGTCATGAAATCACCCGCCAGAAGTCGAGTGCGGCAAAGAAACTGCCCCGCAGCGAACCGCTCACCTTCGATTCGCCGCCCGTGCGCGGACCGTAGCTGACATCGGTTTCCACCACCCGCCAGCCCGCCTGCCCCGCGCGCACCAACAGTTCCAGCGGATAGCCGAATCGACGATCCGCGATACCGAGACCCAGCAGCGCCTCGCGCCGGGCCACCCGTATGGGCGCGATGTCGTGCACCGGCAGTCCGTATCGGGTCCGTAACCGCCAACACACCACGGCGGTGCCCAGGCGGGCATGCCAGTGCCAACGCAGCCCGGGAACCGCGCGGCGCCGCCCGATGGCCAGGTCGGCTCCACGGTCGAGCATCGCAACCAGATACGGCAACGCCCGCGGGTCCAGCGACCCGTCGGCGTCGAGCACCGCAACCGTCGACGTCTGCGCCGCCAGCACGCCGGCATGAACCGCCGCACCGTATCCGGGCTCCAGTTCGGTGATCACGTCGGCGCCGTGGGCCCGCGCCACGGTCGCCGTCCCGTCGGTGCTGTTGTTGTCGACCACCAGAGCCCGGTATCCGTCTGGGAGGACGGCCAGAATCGCGGGCAGCGACTCGGCCTCGTTCAGACACGGCAGGATCACCGTGATCGCACTGCTGGACATGACCCGACCGTAAGGCGGCGGTGCGCCGTCGCCAAGTGCCAAATGATGACGAAACTGTGACATAGGTGCTGGTAGAGACCATGACCGGAGCTGTCGGCGGGCTAGGCTGTCGGGTGTGACGACGGTACTGATCGCAGATGACGACCCCGTCGTGCGTGACGTGGTGCGCCGGTATCTGGAGCGCGATGGACACGATGTGTCGATCGCGCGTGACGGCAATGAAGCGCTGGCGCTGTTGAAGACCGAGCGCATCGACATGGCGGTGCTGGACGTCATGATGCCCGGACCCGACGGGCTGACGTTGTGCCGCAGCATGCGCCGCGGCGACGGCTACGGACTGCCGGTGATGCTGTTGACCGCGCTCGGCGAGGAGGACGACCGGATCGCCGGCTTGGAGGCCGGCGCCGACGACTACCTCACCAAACCATTCAGTCCCCGCGAGCTCGCCTTGCGTGTGCGTTCGGTGCTACGGCGGGTGCCCGCTCGAGATCTGGCTGGGCCCTTGGAGATCACGAACGGTGCGCTGCAGGTGTCGACTTCCGCGCATTCGGTGACCATCGACGGCGTCGCGGTGAGCCTGACCAACCGTGAATTTGACCTGTTGGTGTTCCTACTCACCCATCCCGGCACTGTGTACTCCCGCGACCAGCTTTTGAAACTGGTGTGGCAGTGGGATTTTGGCGATCAGTCGACGGTGACGGTGCATATCAAGCGGCTGCGCGCGAAACTTGGTGATGCCCACCGGATTCAGACGGTATGGGGGCGCGGCTATCTGTGGGGAGACGACGACCATGCCGGCAACTGACCTGTGGGAGATCATCGGTTGGGCACTGGCCTGTTCGGTTCCCGTCGTGGTAGCCGGCGGCGTGTTGATCCACCTGGCTCGCTCCTGGTCGCTGGCGGTCAGCATGGTTGCCCTGGTACTGATTCCGACCCTTGCGACCTTCACCGGCGTGCTCGGCGCCAGTGGCTTCATGATCACCGAGACTTTCGAGCGGATCGCAGTGGTGCTGGTGATCGTCGCCGTGGTGACCATTCCCGCGGCAGTGATGCTGGCCCGCTACCAAGCGCGAAGGACGGTGTGGGAACAGGAGATTCGGGCGTCCGAACGCGCTACCGAGCAATCCCGGCGTCGGCTGGTTGCGTTTGTCAGCCACGACTTGCGCACCCCGCTGGCCGGCATTCGCGCGGTGTCGGAAGCGATCTCCGACGGCCTCGTGGACAGTGCCGAGGTACGCGCCCACGCCAAACACATTGAGCAGGAATCGATTCGATTGTCCGAGATGGTCGACGACCTGTTCGAGATGTCGAAGATCAATGCCGGTGCAGTGCAGCCGGCCCACGATACCGTCGCGCTCGATGAGGTGGTCGATGACGTGCTGGCTGCGCACCGAATCGCCGCAGAGCGAGCCGGAGTGCAGCTGGCCGCTCAGCTGCCGGAATATCCCGTCCGCGTGACGGGGAGTGACCGAGCCCTCGTACGGGTGCTGTCCAATTTGGTCGCCAACGCCATCGCCCATACCCCGGAAGGGGGCCGCGTCGAGCTGACGCTGGGCCGCGATGCCGACGGCGCCTGGGCCCGCGTCGACGACACGGGAGTAGGCATCGACGAGGCTGATCTGGCCAGGGTGTTCGACGTCGCCTACCGGGGGCCCAACGGCCGCGTGCCGCGCGCCGATTCGTCGCTGCCGAGTGGGTCCGGTTTGGGACTGGCGATCGCAGCGGGTCTGGTGCAGGCCCACCGCGGCACGTTGTCGGCTCACAACCTCGAAACGGGCGCACGCTTCGAGGTTCGGCTTCCGCTCGCCGACAGCACATAGACACTTCACCCACAGGTGTGAACAGATTGTGTAATCTGTTCACACCTGTGGTCCGGGCCCGGGGACAGGTTTCGATCACGCCAGGAGAAACCAGTGAGCACACAGCGCAACGCCGTCATCGTCGGTGGGGCATCCGGTATCGGCTGGGCCACCGCTCAGGGCCTGGCCGCGCAGGGCTACCGCGTCACCATCGCCGACCGGAACGCCGAGCTGGCCGAGGCCCGCGCCGCCGAACTCGGCGCACCGCACACCGCCGTCGCCGTCGAGGTCACCGACGAAGCGTCCGTCGCTGCCGTCTTCGAGCAGACCGGGGAGTTGGACGCCGTCGTCAGCTGCGCCGGGTTCTCGACCTTCGGGCTCATCGTCGACATGCCGGTCGAGGACTTCCGCGCCGTCGTCGACTGCTGCCTGACGGGGTCGTTCATCGTCACCAAATACGCCGGCCAGAAGTTGCGTGAGGGTGGGTCGCTGGTGTGCATCTCGTCGCTCAACGGCCGCCAGCCCGCCATCGGCATGAGCGCCTACAGCGCCGCCAAGGCCGGCCTGTCGATGCTGACCGAGGTGGCCGCATTGGAGTTGGGCCCCAAGGGCATTCGCGTCAACGCCGTCGCCCCCGGTTTCGTGACCACTCCTCTGACCGAAGGCGCCGCGATGATCCCCGGCGTCGTCGACGAGTACGTCGAGAACACCGCGCTGGGCCGCGCCGGCACCCCCGAGGACATCGCGAACGCCGTGCTGTTCCTGTGCTCGGAGCAGTCGTCATGGATGACGGGCGAGGTTCTCGACCTCAACGGCGGCGCGCATCTCAAACGCTACCCCGACATCATGAGCCACCTCCTCAAGCTCGCGTCGGGGTAGCAACCGGCGGCAAATCCGTCAGAATCACCGTCATGGACACCGAATTCACGGTCACCCAGAAACGGGCCCTCGCCGTCGCGACGGTCCTGGCGGTCGGATTCGGCGCGTACTTCCTGCGCGGGCAGTTCATGCTGGTCGTCGTTGCCGGGGTGGTGGCCTACCTTTTCACCCCGTTGTTCCGTCGGCTGTCGAAGCGGCTGAGCACCGGCCTGTCGGCCACCCTGACCCTGCTGGCCGCGCTGCTGGTCGTGGTTGTGCCGATCAGCGGGGCCGTCGCCATCGGCGTCGTCCAGATCACCGCCATGATCCGCAACGTGTCGCAGTGGGTGAGTCGTAACGACATGGGCGCGCTGGGCACCCGGGCGCTGCAAGCCGCCAACGACCTGCTGGCACAAATCCCCTACCTGCACCACGTGACCCTGACGCCCGAGTCGGTCCAGAAGTGGATCATCACGTTTGCGCAGCGCGCGGGCGAGTGGGGCCTGAACGTGCTGCAGACCGCCGCGGGCGGACTTTTCGGCGCGCTCGCCGGTGCCGTCATCTTCATCTATGTGTTCATCTCGCTGCTGGTCAACGGCGATGACGTGGTCCTACTGATCCGGCGGCTCAACCCACTCGGCGAGGACGTCACCGACCTGTACCTGGCCAAGATGGGCGCCATGGTGCGCGGCACGGTACTCGGCCAGTTCGTCATCGCACTGGCGCAGGGTGTGTCCGGCGCGATCTCGATCTACATCGCCGGCTTCCACGACGGCTTCTTCATCTTTGCGATCCTGCTGAGCGCCCTGTCGGTGATTCCGCTCGGTGGAGGCATCGTCAGCATCCCGTTCGGCATCGGCATGGCACTGTTCGGCAACATCGGCGGCGGCCTGTTCGTGATCCTGTTCCACATCCTGGTGGTCACCAACATCGACAACGTGCTCCGGCCGATCCTGGTCCCCAAGGCGGCGCGGTTGGACTCCGCGCTGATGCTGCTGTCGGTGTTCTCCGGCATCGCGATGTTCGGTTTCCTGGGCCTGGTGATCGGCCCGGTGCTGATGATCGTCGTCGTCACCACCATCAGCGTGTACCTCGCTGTGTACAAAGGCGTTCCGTTGAGCGAACCCGAGCCCGATGAACCCCACGCACCGGGGCGCCTCGCCCGCCTGATCGCCGTGATGCGCAGGAAGCAGCCCGCTACGGCAGTGGCTGCGCCTTCTGCGTCGCCTCTGCCAGAGTCCGATAGTCCCCCGGACTCGCCGACCCGCTGACCGCGACCTGCGCCGGCCCCGTCGGCCCGTCGAGCTTGGCGGTCCAGATCGGCTCGGTACCTTGCTGGTCCTCGCCGGCCCCCTCGTACACCACCCAGTGCACGCCACCCAGGTCCTGCGCCCCCGTCGGATACATGCCGCTGTGGATCGAGGACACCAGCTTCTCCTCGTCAGCGTTGCTCTGAGTCAGCGCGACGAACATGCCGGAGGCGGTCAGATAGCCGACCCTGGACATCAGCGCCCGCGTGGGTTGCTTGGTGACGGGATCGGTGCGGCCCGCCTCGATGGCGCCGCGCGACCCCGAATTGGCGTGCCAGCCGGACGGCAGTTGCGGGATCCGGATCGGGATGTGCAGCGCGGCGGCGTCGGCCTTGAGCGCGGCCGGGGCGTCGTACTGCGGCGCCGGGCCCTTACCCGGCCCCTGCGGCGCGAACGAACACATGCCGAGCATTCCGGCCAGCGCAACACAGGCCACCACCAGCGGGGCGATGGACCAGAACATGTCGCGGCCGTCCTGCAGCAGCCGGTCCTTCGCCGGGCGCGGCACCGGCACCGACTGCCCCTCGGCGACCGCGTTGGGCACGGCGGCGGGCCGCCCATCAGATGCGGCGACAGACTGGTCGTCGGGTTCCGGCGATTGAGACGTCACAGGGCTCAGTATCCCAACTCCCGACCGCACACCAACAAATGGCTAATGGGACAATCGGCGCATGACGCCTTCGCGCCGAGAAGCCCCAGACCGCAACCTCGCCCTCGAACTGGTCCGCGTGACCGAAGCCGGGGCCATGGCCGCCGGCCGCTGGGTCGGCCGCGGTGACAAGGAAGGCGGCGACGGTGCGGCCGTCGATGCCATGCGTGAGCTGGTCAATTCGGTCTCGATGCGCGGCGTAGTGGTCATCGGCGAGGGCGAGAAGGACCACGCCCCGATGCTCTACAACGGCGAAGAGGTCGGCAACGGCGACGGTCCGGACTGCGACTTCGCCGTCGACCCGGTCGACGGCACCACCCTGATGAGCAAGGGCATGCCCAACGCCATCTCGGTGCTCGCGGTCTCCGAGCGCGGCACCATGTTCGACCCGTCGGCCGTGTTCTACATGAACAAGATCGCCGTCGGACCGGACGCCGCCGACGTCATCGACATCACCGCACCCATCGGCGAGAACATCCGCCGCGTCGCCAAGCGCCTCAACGAGTCGGTGGCCGATGTCACGGTGTGCATCCTGGACCGGCCCCGGCACGCCCAGCTGATCAGCGAGGTTCGCGAGGCCGGTGCCCGCATCCGCCTGATCTCCGACGGCGACGTCGCCGGCGCCATCTCGGCCTGCCGCCCCGAGTCCGGCACCGACATCCTGGCCGGTATCGGTGGCACGCCCGAAGGCATCATCGCCGCGGCCGCCATCCGCTGCATGGGCGGCGCCATCCAGGCCGTCCTCGCGCCGACCGACGACGCCGAGCGGCAGCGGGCCCTGGACCGTGGCTACGACCTGGAGCGCGTGCTGACCACCGAAGACCTGGTCGCCGGCGACAACGTCTTCTTCTGCGCCACGGGCGTCACCGATGGTGACCTGCTCAACGGTGTGCGGTACTTCGCCGGCGGTTGCACCACGCAGTCGATCGTGATGCGCTCGAAGTCCGGCACCGTCCGGATGATCGAGGCCTACCACCGGCTGTCCAAGCTCAACGAATACTCCGCGGTGGACTTCACCGGGGATATTTCCGCCGCACACCCCCTGCCGTAATTCGTTTCACCTCAACCAAAGGGAGCACATGTCCGACAACGATGTCGAGTACCGGATCGAGCACGACACCATGGGCGAGGTCCGGGTTCCGGTCAACGCCCTGTGGCGCGCGCAGACACAACGCGCCGTGGAGAACTTCCCCATCTCGTTCCGCGGCCTGGAGCGCACCCAGATCCGCGCGCTGGGTCTGCTGAAGGGCGCCTGCGCACAGGTCAACAAGGACCTGGGCCTGCTGGACCCCGACAAGGCCGACGCCATAATCGCCGCCGCCGGTGAGATCGCCGACGGTCTGCACGATGACCAGTTCCCCATCGACGTGTTCCAGACCGGCTCGGGCACCAGCTCGAACATGAACGCCAACGAGGTCATCGCCTCCATCGCGGCGCGCAACGGCGTCGAGGTCCACCCCAACGACCACGTCAACATGTCGCAGAGCTCCAACGACACCTTCCCCACCGCCACACACATCGCGGCAACGGAAGCCGCTGTGCGCCACCTGATTCCGGCCCTCGAGGTGCTGCACGAGTCGCTGGCCAACAAGGCCCGCGCGTGGCGCACCGTCGTCAAGTCCGGCCGTACTCACCTCATGGACGCGGTGCCCGTCACCCTGGGCCAGGAGTTCGGCGGCTACGCCCGCCAGATCGAGGCCGGCATCGAACGCGTCAAGGCGACATTGCCCCGCCTGGGTGAGCTGGCCATCGGCGGCACCGCCGTCGGCACCGGCCTGAACGCCCCTGACGGCTTCGGCTCCAAGGTCGTCGACGTGCTGGTGAACCAGACCGGCATCGCCGAACTGCGTACCGCCGCAGACTCTTTCGAAGCCCAGGCCGCCCGCGACGGACTCGTCGAGGCGTCCGGCGCGCTCAAGACCATCGCCGTGTCGCTGACCAAGATCGCCAACGACGTGCGCTGGATGGGCTCGGGCCCGCTGACCGGCCTCGGCGAAATCCAGCTGCCGGACCTGCAGCCGGGTAGCTCGATCATGCCGGGCAAGGTGAATCCTGTTCTGCCCGAAGCGGTTACCCAGGTGGCCGCGCAGGTCATCGGCAACGACGCGGCCGTCACCGTCGGCGGTCTGTCGGGCGCCTTCGAGCTGAACGTCTACATCCCGATGATGGCCCGCAACGTGCTGGAGTCCTTCACGCTGCTGTCCAACGTCTCGCGACTGTTCGCGTCCAAGTGCATCGACGGCCTCGTCGCCAACGAGGATCACCTGCGCACGCTGGCGGAGTCGTCGCCGTCGATCGTGACGCCGCTGAACTCGGCCATCGGCTACGAGGAGGCCGCCAAGGTCGCCAAGGAAGCCCTCAAGGAGAAGAAGACCATCCGGCAGACGGTCATCGACCGCGGCCTGATCGGCGAGAACCTCTCCCTGGCCGAGCTGGACAAGCGTCTCGACGTGCTGGCCATGGCGAAGGTCAAGGACGGCGAGTAGTTTTCTGCGCTGAGCCGCGAAGCCCCCAGAATCCCTGGATTCTGGGGGCTTCGTGTTTCGCCGGAATTCACGTCCAGGGTGCGTACAGATCGTCAGATCCGCGGGCGGGAGGCGCTGGCGGCACAGTCGCGAGGCTCCGCCCGCTGGGCACTCGACAAGCAAATGCCCTGTGCCCGTTGACTTTGCGGTTATGCAGACAAAGTTCGAGTAGCGCGGATCCTGAGCGCACGATCAACGCGAGGCCGACATTGATTCCGCGGCTACGGCGCAAAATCCCGAGTGGACATGACCGTGAGCGCAGGATCAATGGGACAGAACAGCCCGCTCGGCAGCCGCCAGCTCACATCGCAGGTGAAGCGAATGTGAACAGCTCCTTACTGGACAGATACTGCCGGGAAACGGGATTCGACCCGTGCGTTTGCAATTGTGTTGCAATGACGGCCGAGCTCACCGATTCGCACCGAGGTGCCCGGCTGGATGCCGTCCCGTGCATGACGCACGGCCGCTTCCACATGCCGCACACGCACACCGGCGAGCGGCTGCCCAAACCCCAGGCCGAGGTCCTCAAACTCGTGACGACAGCACCGGGTCAACGGAATGCCGATGTCCTGCAGGCCAAGTTGTTCATCGAACTGCTCGAGGACGAACTGGCCGAGTTGCACCTGCAACTGGCGGTGACGGAGCGCCGGGCGGCCAAGCAGGGCGCCGACAAGCATCTCGAGGTACTACGCGGGCGCATCGCCGATCTCCTGGCGATGGTCGACGCGATCGTCGACCGCTTCCCCACCGCGTAGCTCCGCCGCGAGTCAGCTCGTCAGATCGTGGCTCAGCAGATGCGTTGGCGCCCGAGTCGGGCGGAAAAAGTCCGTGAGTTCAATCGCGATGACCAACCACCGGTGGTGATTGAACCCAGGGACGTCCAGCGGCCGGAAAAGGTACCTGACTTCAGTCAGGGCAGCCACGCCCCACCACGATTGAAGCCACGTACATCTGATGCTCGAGGCACCCACGAATATGTCGCGGCCACTCAAAACGTTTCGGGTTGTCGATGCGAGCGCGTACCTGAAACCGCCCCGGCGTGACTACTGACCGTTGTTCGAGCCGCCGGAATTGGCACCCGGGATGTCGGTGATCGGGATGTTCGGCATCGGCGGCGGCGACGGGGTGTTGGGCAGCGTCGGAATCTCGGCCGGCGGGATGTCGGTCAGATCGTTGACCGGCGGGCCGTTCTCCCGGCTGCCGTAGCTGGTGCCCGGCTCGCGATGGCCGATCATGTGGCTGACCGTCACCAGGTGATAGCCGTTGGCCTTGAGCACCGGGATGAACTGCTGCACCAGGTCGACCGTCGACGAGTAGGTGTCGTGGAACAGGACCACCGAATTCGGCTTGATCTGCGTCATCAGCATGTAGCGGGTGGCCGCGGTGTTGGAGTCGTTGGCCCAGTCGAACGGGATGACGTCCCAGTTGATGTCGGCCAGGCCCTGCTTCTTGGCCTCGGCGAGCACCTGGTCATTGATCAGGCCGCCGGCGGTGCGCACCAGCTTCGGCCGCTGCCCGGTGGCCTTCTCGATGGCGTCGCCGGCCTTGCTGAACTGGCCCGCGATGAACTCCGGCGGGATGGTCGTCATGTTGGGGTGTTCCCAGGTGTGCTGACCGAGCTCCATGCCGGCCTCGACGACGCGCTTGGCGCCGTCGGGGTTGGCGGCGACCTTGTTGCCGATCTCGAAGAACGTCGCCTTGGCGTCGTTGTCCTGCAGGATTTTCAGCAGCCGGTCGGTGTACGGGCTGGGACCGTCGTCGAACGTGAGCGCGACGCACTTGTACTTGCTGCAGTCGACTTCGTCGGCCTTGGCGACATTGCCGGTCTGACACCCGACCACGACGATCGTCACACCGGCACACACGCCGAGGACGGTTCGCCAGTAGGGCCAGGCCTTGCTCTCGCGTCGCACCCAATCACCTTACCGACGCCGCGATTTGTGCACGAAAACCCGTGTTCAGCGCGGAAAATCGTGCACAAATCGCGGTCCGGCTCAGGTCACGGCAGGGTGCCGGGGCTGATCTCCTCGAGCATCTCGGTGACCAGCGCGGCAATCGGCGAGCGTTCGCTGCGCATCAGGGTGATGTGCGCGAACAGCGGGTGGCCCTTGAGCTTCTCGATCACCGCCGCGACACCGTCGTGCCGGCCGACACGCAGGTTGTCGCGCTGGGCGACATCGTGCGTGAGCACCACGCGGGAACCGGAGCCGAGGCGCGAGAGCACCGTCAGCAGCACGTTGCGTTCCAGCGACTGGGCCTCGTCGACGATGACGAACGAGTCGTGCAGCGAGCGGCCGCGAATATGCGTGAGCGGCAACACTTCCAGCATTCCGCGGGACAGCACCTCTTCCAGCACGGCCGGGCTGGCCAGGCCTTCGAGGGTGTCGAAGACGGCCTGCGCCCACGGGCCCATCTTCTCGCTCTCGCTGCCCGGCAGGTAGCCGAGGTCTTGTCCGCCAACGGCATACAGCGGCCGGAACACGACGACCTTGCGCTGGGTGCGGCGCTCGAGCACCGCTTCCAGGCCGGCGCACAGCGCCAGCGCCGACTTGCCGGTACCGGCTTTGCCACCGAGAGAGACGATGCCGACGGACTCGTCGAGCAGCAGATCGAGGGCGACGCGTTGTTCGGCTGACCTTCCCCGGAGGCCGAACACTTCGCGATCACCACGAACTACCTGCACGCGCTTCTCGGCGTTGACCCGCCCGAGCGCGTGCGATGTGCCACCGAGCAGCCGGATGCCGGTGTGGCACGGCAGATCCCGCGCTTCCAGCAGGTCGACCTCGCCGTCGGCGAACAGTGTGTCGATGTCTTCCGGGGCGGCGTCCATCTCGGTCATGCCGGTCCAGCCCGACGTGATGACGTCCTGCGCGTGGTACTCGTCGGCAGTCAGGCCCACCGCGCCGGCCTTGACACGCAGCGGAATGTCCTTGCTGACCAAGGTGACTCGCTTGCCCTCGGCGGCGAGGTTGGCGGCGCACGCGAGGATCCGGTGGTCGTTGGTGTCGGTGCGGAAGCCCGAGGGCAGCACCGACTGGTCGACGTGGTTCAGCTCAACCTGCAGCGAACCACCTTGCGTCCCAACAGGAATCGGCTGATCCAGTCGACCGTGTTCCAATCGCAAGTCATCGAACATGCGCAGGGCCTGCCGGGCGAACCAGCCCAGTTCGTGATGGTGGCGTTTACCCTCCAGCTCGCTGATGACCACCAGGGGGACAACCACTTCGTGCTCAGCGAAGCGCGTGCATGCCCAGGGATCGGACAGCAACACGGAGGTATCGAGCACGTAGGTACGGACCTGCGAATCAGACACGTGGCGCTCCTCGGCCCGTGCGGCCCCACACGAGTACTTCGGTGGACGCAGCGGTACCTGGACCGGGGCCGGTCCCAATCTCTAATCGGGTACCGCCCGGATAGCAGAGCAATTCGCTAGCCATCACCGGCGACGCTACTCCCGGCGGCCGCCCCACGCTGACGGCGCGCCGTGACTGTTTTGTGACGTCTAGATGAACTGGGCGAGCGACGGTTCGTCGCTCAGGTCCCACGCCTTGATGCGGTCGGAGATGACGGTGCGCAGCGCGGCGGCATCGAAGATGCCGGCATCGGCAACAACCTGGACCTTGTCCTGGTAGGCGTCGATATCCGCACCGATGACCTCGAGGCCGGCGGCCCGGGCCGCGATGGCGGCGATGGTCTCGTCGCGGTGCGTCTCCAGCAGGTGCGTGACGAGGTTGGCAAAGAACTCCTCGTGGCGTTCTTCGTCGCGGGCGATGCGGCCGGCCATGGCGGCGAGCACGGGCTCCTCGATCTGGGCCTGCAGGTTGCGGGTGAAGACGGCGTGCGCGCGCTCGAAGAACGCCATGAAGACCAGCGTCTCGATCTGGCTGTACTTGTCGGCCCGGTAGCCCTTCATGACGTGCTCGACGCGCACGTCCTCGTTGGCGGTCGGGTCGATCTGGCGGGTGACCACCAGGTAGTTGCGCAGCGCGATGGCGTGCAGGTGCTCCTCGGCGGTCCAGCGGCCCAGCCAGCGGCCCCACTTATCCTCGAGGATGAAGTGCTCGACCAGCTCGCGGTGGTAGCCCGCGAGGTTGTCCTTGGTGATGAGCAGGATTTCCAGCGCATCGGTGACCGGCTTGGGCAGGGTGACACTGGAGGCATCCCAGTCGGTGCCGCCGAGGAAGGCGAAGTTCTCGCCCTGCTCGAACGGCACGTAGTCGTGGGCGTACCAGGCTTCCTCAGTCGCGAGGTGCCGGGACAGCTCGGTGTCCACCACGGGCTCGAGCTCGAGGGTCAGTGCGTTGGCAACCGGTTTCTCAGCCATGAAAGTAACTGTAACCCGAATTCACATGTTTTTGAAATCAACCACGCACAAACGGGGACCGGCGTCACCCGGTCCCCGTTCGCCCGCAGACGGTTACTTCGTTGTGCCCGAACCTGCGCCTGCGGTCTTCTCGCTGCCACCAGCGGAAGCTGAATTCTTTCTTTCAGTGCGCTGCTTGCCTCGTGTGTGTTTGGAGTCCTCCGGGCCACTCGTCTGCGTGGCGCCAGAAGTGCTGGAACCCTTGGCAACCTTGGACGGCTTTCCATTGGCAGGTTTCGATTGCTTCCCGTCCTTGGGCTGCTTGACGTGCGGCGTGCCGTCGGTCTGCTGGTTCTTACCATCAGCCGCCGCCGGCTTGGCCGACCCCTCGGCTGCCGGGGTGTCAGACGGTTTCGCAGGCCTGCTCGCCGGAGTGCCCGCCGGGTCTGCAGCAGTCGGTGCTGCCGGGCTCGCGGGCTGTGCCGACCGTGCTTTTTCGACCTCAGGTGTGGCCTTCACCGGAGTCACGTCCGCGGCGAGTTTGGCAGCCGTCGGCGCCGGCGTCCCGGTCGGCGCCTGCGCCCCGGCGGGTGCTTGTGCTGCCGTGGAGTTGGCCGCGGGGATCGCGCCGCGCAGTCCACCAACCAGCATGTGCCCTGCAGTGCGGCCGAGGTCCCCGAGTTCATTGACGACCGTCTTGACGTTGCCCATCGTCAACGGCGAGTAGCTGTCGGCGCGGTTCAGCGCGACCGACAGGTCGTCCCGCGCATTCAGGAAGCCTGCGGTGACGCTGGTGCCCGGGTCGGTCAAGGTCTGGTTGATGATCGTGCCCAGACCTCGGATGCCATTACCCAGCGCCGCGACCACCGCGGTGATGTTCCCGGAAGCCAGACCGGCTCGGATTTGGGTGAGAGTCTGGTTGATGAGCAGATCGCACCGGAGAGCCGACAGGACCATGGGGTTCACAATGTCCTGGGCCGCCAAGGGAATGTTCTGCACGAAGGCGGAAAAGCTGCCGGCAGGGTTGACGAAGATGCCGCGGGCGAGGTCGACGTAGTCCGGGTTGAGGGCAGATTGCGTGATGCGGTCCAAGACCGACGGGACGTTGTTCTGGCTGCCGAATATCTCGTTGAACTTGCCGGTGCCGACCGCGGCCTTGATCTGATCGAGCTCCAGATTGGCCGTCGCCCAGCCGGTGGGCACGTTGTTCTGGTTGTGCACGTAATTGAACTCGAACATGCGCTGCTTGAGGCTGGCTGCGTACTGCTGCGGCGTGACCGTCGGGGTGTCGGCCGGCAGGTGCTGGCGGATGTCGGAGATCGGAACGACTTCGGCCGTCACCGCATTGTTGTCGAGTGTGCCGTTGACGTCCTGGAACCGGAGCGTGACGGAGCCATTCACGACGCCGCCGTTGTCCAGCCAGTTCGCGACGCCGGGGTTGGTGGCACTGACGACGTAATAGGTGTAGCCGTCGTCGGACTGAAAAATATTGCTGCCGTTGAGGCTGCTCTGTGCGGTCACATACGGTAGATCCAGCTGCCAGATATTGGTCAGCTGAGCAGCCACGTAGCCGGCCGAAACGGTGGGCACCTTGACCACCAGCGCCTCATCCGACTGAAGGTTGAAGTGTCCGATGCTGGTCAGCTGCCCCGGCAGAATCGGTCCACCGACCGCCGAAGTGGTCGGCTTGATCACGGTGAAGGTGTTTTCCGGCACTGCGGCCCAAACCGCCTGGATTCCCTGATTCGTGACGCTGGAGTTGAACCCGGAGACATTGTTCGCGACGCCGGCCAACACAGCCGCCACCTGGGTTTCTGACAGCACCGGCAGCTTGAACTGCGACGATGAACTCTGCTGTTTGATGAGGATCGTGTCGTGCGGAATGCCCCAGTCGGTGGTGGTATCGCGCATGAGGATCGTCTGAGCGCCGGTGCTGTTCACCCAGTTGCCCGGTTGCTGGTCCGGACTGATCACCACGGTGTACGTGCCGTCCGCATTCGGTGTGAATTGCGTCAGGTCATAGCTGACACCGGTCGAGATGAACTTCCCGTCCATGATGTTCCCCGACATCGGAACGAAGGTCACCACCTTGGTGCCAGGGCGAGGGGTGATGGTCACCGTGTACGACTCGCCCCGCACAGCCAGCAGCGTGTACTTGTTGTCCGCCGTCAGGTCGTTCGAGAACGGCAGAGGCTCGGCAGACGGCGCGTTCCAGGGGCGGTGAGAAATTCACCGTTGCGGTCGTAGCCGTTGATCCGGTTCTGTTCATTGAGCGCACCGAAGAGCACGCCCATCGCCAGGGCCTGGCTGTATTGCGGCAACGAACTCACGTCGGACGGTTTGATGAACGGATAGTTGCTGTTGGTGGCGATGATCTGCTGCTGTTGGGCGAGGATCTGATCTGTCACGGCCTGGTAGCTGTCCGCGGCGAACGCCTGCGGGGCGGTGAGCGCTGCGACCATGGCGCCGGCGACAGCGGTCGTGGCGATGCCCCGCCGCCTGGCCCGGGACCGGCGCCGTGCCGCCCGGTTGGCGGCCGCTACCGGCTGATCGTCCCCTGCCGTATTCGACCGCCAGGTATGGCCCAACTCAGACATTCTTCGCCCCTTCGTGATGGGTCTGCCCGGGTGGCTGACTCAGCGTGAACGCCCGGGGTGTGATGTGGTGAACAGCTCGACGAAATTGTCGTCCCCGTCACAATATGAGCGATCGCTGTGCTGACCAATGGGTGCTCAGACCAGCGTTTTCGGGCCGGCATGTGCAAAATGCACATCACCCCTTCCTGAGCTCAGGAAACCGGCGCAAGCACCCGCCCGCCGTACCAGCGGCAAATCTCCAGGGCCAACGCGACCGTCAGGGTGTCGGCGTCCAGACGCAGGCCGTAGTGGTCGACGGCCTGCTGGACCCTGAGGTAGACGGTGTTGCGGTGGAACATCGTGCGCTTCGCGGTCTCGGTGTAGCTGCAGTTGGCGGCCAGGAAGGCCCGGATGGTCTCGCGTAGCTGCTCGCATCGCGCGTCGTCGTCCGCCAGCGAGCCGAGGACGGCGGCGACGAACGCCGCGAGGTCGGCCGGCTCGTCTGCCAGCAATGCGACCGACGCGACGTCGTCGAAGAGCACGACCTGCGGGGCGTGCGGTGCGGACCGGGCGAGTTCCTTGACCCGCGCGGCCGTGCGCGCTGCTGAGCGGAAACCCTCCAGCCCATTGCCTCGGCGACCGACCGCGGCACGTAATCCATTGATGCACAATCGCTTTGCAAGCTCTTCGTGGTCCACGCGGGCGGCGATGGGCAGGCGCAACCAGATGCGCTGTTGCGACTCCCCGCCGGCGACGAGGACGTCGTCGACGCCAGGCAGTACCTGGCGCAGGACCGTCACCACTTTGGGCAACGCGTCTGCCGCGGTTGTGTCGTCCGCCCATGCCTCGACCGCGAGATGACTGCCCGACAGCCGGTAGCCGAGCGCCGATTCCGCTTGTGCCACATCAGGTTCGGGATCGTTGAGCAAGCGGGCGATCCACTGCCGCCGGATCGCCTCGTCGGTGCGGACGCGCTGCGTCAGCCGGTCCTCGTACAGTGCGGTGATCTGCTCGGCGACCCGACCGTTGTGGGATCCGCTGAGATTCACCACCTCGATCATCGCCGCGGCCACCCCGGGCGCCGTGGCCGGCATCTCCGCCAGACATGCGCTCAGCATCAATCCGTGCCCGATGCGGTAGGCCTTCAGGAC
Organism: Mycobacterium toneyamaense; assembly: GCF_055384815.1. Taxonomy (NCBI): domain Bacteria; kingdom Bacillati; phylum Actinomycetota; class Actinomycetes; order Mycobacteriales; family Mycobacteriaceae; genus Mycobacterium; species Mycobacterium toneyamaense. The sequence goes on along the minus strand of NZ_AP040333.1, from coordinate 1,087,992 downwards.
CGCGGACAGCGGAACACCGTCGGTCACCGCCCGCTCGACGTTGGCGATGGCGCGGCTCGACGGCGAAATGCTCTGCGGGTCAATCCCGTTCGCCAGAACGTCCAGGAAGAGATCCAGGCTCTCGGTGGCGTTGACGGCGACGATCTCGTGGAAAGACGGGTCACTGAGCTCGGGTACGGCGGCCAGGATCTCGGCGATCACACCGGCGATGAAGGCGTCCTTGTCCCGGGCGAAGTACTCGATGATCGCGGCCAGCGCCTCACTGCCCATCTGCCACCTCCTCGGCCGCAGCTCACGCTACCGAGGTGTGCACCGCGCACACCTCGGTTTCAGCGCGCCAGAATCAGAGCGTCAGGCCCGGGTACAGCGGGTTGGCGTCCAGCATCTCGGCCGAAGCCGCGCGGACGCGGTCGGCGGTGCCGTCGGCCAGCGTGTACTTCGCCTTCGACGGGCCGTTCGGGCCGGCGTCGGCGGAAGCGTTCTTGAGCACGTCGACCACCAGCTCGGCGACCTTGTCGAACTCGTCGGCGCCGAAGCCGCGCGTGGTGAGCGCCGGGGTGCCGAAGCGGATGCCGCTGGTGTACCAGGCACCGTTCGGGTCGTTCGGGATGGCGTTGCGGTTGGTGACGACGCCGGCGTCCAGCAGCGCCGACTCGGCCTGGCGGCCGGTCAGACCGAACGACTGCACGTCCAGCAGCACCAGGTGGTTGTCGGTGCCGCCGGTGACCAGCGTCGCGCCGCGCTTGAGGAAGCCCTCGGCCAGGGCCTTGGCGTTGTCGGCGACGTTCTGCGCGTAGGTCCGGAACTCGGGCTGCCGCGCCTCGGCGAGCGCGACGGCCTTGGCGGCCATCACGTGCGACAGCGGGCCGCCGAGCACCATCGGACAACCCTTGTCGACGGCCGGGGCGTATTCCTCGGTCGCCAGGACCAGGCCACCGCGCGGGCCGCGCAGCGACTTGTGGGTCGTGGTGGTGGTGACGTGGGCGTGCGGCACCGGGTCCTCGTCGCCGGTGAACACCTTGCCGGCCACCAGGCCCGCGAAGTGCGCCATGTCGACCATCAGGGTGGCGCCGACCTCGTCGGCGATCTCGCGCATCTTGGCGAAGTTCACGCGGCGCGGGTACGCCGAGTAGCCGGCGACCAGCACCAGTGGCTTGAACTCGCGGGCCGCGGCGGCGACGGCGTCGTAGTCGATGAGCCCCGTCTGCGCGTCGGTGCCATAGCTGCGCTGGTGGAACATCTTGCCCGAGATGTTGGGGCGGAAGCCGTGGGTCAGGTGGCCGCCGGTGTCCAGCGACATACCCAGCAGGCGCTGGTTGCCCAGCTTGTTGCGCAGCTTCTCCCAGTCCGCCTCGGACAGGTCGTTGACGTGCTTGGCGCCGAGCTCGGCCAGGCCGGGAGCCTCGATGCGGGTGGCCAGGATGGCCCAGAAGGCGACCAGGTTGGCGTCGATGCCCGAGTGCGGCTGCGCGTAGGCGTACGGGGCGCCGAACAGCTCGCGGGCGTGCTCGGCGGCCAGGGCCTCGACGGTGTCCACGTTCTGGCAGGCGGCGTAGAACCGGTGCCCGAGGGTGCCCTCGGCGTACTTGTCGGAGAACCAGGTGCCCATGGTCAGCAGCACGGCCGGCGACGCGTAGTTCTCGCTGGCGATCAGCTTCAGCGAACTGCGTTGATCCTCAAGCTCTTTCCGGGTGGCCGCGGCGACCCGGGGCTCGACCTGCTCGATGACCCGCAGCGCCGCCTGGTAGGCCTCGCTGGCGGTGGCGGCGTACTCGGCACCCAGGCCGGCGTTGGACACGGAAGCGTCAGAGGTCATGCCCCCAGACTAATCCGCTGGTCGCATCGCTCCCGCCCCAGGGTGATGCCTAGCCGGGGTGCGGAAACGGCGGCTGGGCGGGCGCGAGGCCACGGCTGAGCTTGGAGAACAGCACACACCATGCGACGGGCCCGGCGATGACGCAGGCCGACCACAGCGCCAGGCTCACGGTTTCCGACCAAGACGGCTCGCCGAGCAGTTTCATCAGGATCGACGACGTGGTGCCGCTGTCGCCGCCGTCGGCGCAGAACACGCCGAAGCCGAACATCGCCGACCACACGGTCACCTGCGCGCGGGTCTGGGCAGGGGTCAGCTCCCGCCCGGGCAGCTGCCGGATCATCCTGGTCGTCATCGTCAGACAGATCAGCAGCGCCGGCGAGACGAGGACGACGAACACCGTCATCCAGCCCAGCGGCGCCAACACGCCCCGCCCGATCGCCATCCACACCACCAACAAGACGTTGAGCGGCATGGCCTTTCCGGCGCTGTCGCGCCGCAGGGTCGCCACCGGCGGCTAACTCCGCAGTGACGACGGGATCAGCGGCTCGTCGAGCAGGCGGCCGAACCGCGTGGTGAGGCTGACGTCGGCGGGCCGGGCGTCGAGCCAGCCCCGCAGCAACCGGTACCCCTCGACGTAGGTCGACGTGTACGCGCGCCACAGCGGCGACGACAGGAACCGCATGGACTGCCGGGCCCGCTCCGGGCTGGTCAGCAGCCAGCGCTGCAGGAAGGCGACGACGTCGTCGGTGTCGCGGTGTTCGTCGTGCAGCATCAGTGCGGCGTCCTGGCGGACGTCGGCCAGCGCGGCGCTCGCCGTCGAGATCGCTTCGGCGCGTTCGCCGTCGAAGCGCAGGCCCAAGTCGGCGTAAATTTCCGAGGCCCACGCCCCCCAATCCGGACCGATGGCGGCGTACAGCGCCAGGTCCGCCAGCCCCTCGGCCATCAGGCACTGCGGCGTGTTGACCAGGAAGATCGTCTGCTCGGCCTGGCCGCCCAACTCGACGAGGCCGGCTTCTTTGCGGCAGTGCTCGGTGTGGTGGCCCGGGTACGACTCGTGCGCCACCAGCCGCGGCAGGTTCGACATCTGCTGCTTGAGGTCGGCGTTGACCGCGACCGTGGACCGGTAGTTGCCCTCGTAGTAGTTGAAGCCCGACCACGGCTTGTCGGTGACGATCTCGTAGTTGATGGTCTCGGCGTCCGGCAGCGGGAAGTCGGCGCGGACCCGGTCGCGCAGCGCGGACGAGAACGCGTGGATGCACTCCTCGAGGCGCTCGGGCGGAATCTCCTCACCGGAGCGGTGGGCCTGCATGCGCTCGACCAGCGGGCCGCTGCCGCCGAGCGCCTCGTCGAGCAGGCGATGCGCCTCGCGGTACTTGTCCTCGTCACCCTTGGTGATGTCGACATCGAAGTAGTCGCGGACCTCGTCGACGAAGCCGACGTCCTCCCCCGCGAACTTGCGCCCCGCGCAGTCCAGGGCCCGCAGATGTGCCTTCAGGTAATCCGCACGCTGCGCGTCCAACCCGGAGCCGTCGACCTCGCCGTGCAACCGGCGGGCCTGCCGGGCCAGCGTCGCGGGGTCCGGCGCGGGTTCGTCGGCGACCTGCTTGCGCAGTGCCGGCTCGCCCGTGAACGAGTCGACGTAGCCCTCCTCGATGCGGTCGAACCGCAGACCCAGCAGCAGGTATTCACGGATCAAGGCATCGGCGGCGGTGTCGGGAACCGGCATCGAGGTATGCCCAGTGCTCATACCCGCCCACGTTAGCCGGTACCCCCGCGTTCATCGCCCGGCAATGACTGCAAGACTGGGCACATGCCGCGGCCGAGCGAGCCGAGTCCCTACGTCGAGTTCGACAGGCGCCAATGGCGCGCGCTGCGTATGGCGACTCCCCTCAAACTCACAGCTCATGAGCTGCTGGGCCTGCGCGGTATGGGCGAGCAACTCGACCTGCTTGAAGTCGAAGAGGTCTACCTGCCCCTGGCCCGTCTGATCCACCTGCAGGTCGCCGCCCGGCAGCGCCTCTTCGCCGCGACCGCCGAGTTCCTCGGCGAACCGCAGCAGAACCCCGACCGTCCGGTGCCGTTCATCATCGGCGTGGCCGGCAGCGTCGCCGTCGGCAAGTCGACCACCGCGCGCGTGCTGCAGGCGCTGCTCGCCCGGTTCGGCCACCACCCGCGCGTCGACCTCGTCACCACCGACGGCTTCCTGTACCCGAACGCCGAGCTGATGCGGCGAAAGATCATGCACCGCAAGGGCTTTCCCGAGAGCTACGACCGCCGCGCGCTGATGCGGTTCGTCACCGCGGTCAAGTCGGGCGCCGACCAGGCGTCGGCCCCGGTGTACTCGCACCTGATCTACGACATCGTGCCCGGCGAGAAGGTCGTCGTCCGGCACCCCGACATCCTGATCATCGAGGGCCTCAACGTCCTGCAGACCGGACCGGCCCTGATGATCTCGGACCTGTTCGACTTCTCGGTGTACGTCGACGCCCGCATCGAGGACATCGAGCAGTGGTACGTGTCGCGGTTCCTCGCGATGCGCGCGGGCGCCTTCGCCAACCCGCAGTCGCACTTCCACCACTACTCGACGCTGACCGACGAGCAGGCCATCTTCGCCGCCCGCGACATCTGGCAGTCCATCAACCTGCCCAACCTGATCCACAACATCCTGCCGACCCGGCCCCGCGCCACGCTGGTGCTGCGCAAAGATGCCGACCACTCGATCAACCGGCTGCGCCTCCGCAAGCTCTAGACAGGGATTTGTGCACGATTTTCCGCGGTCGGCGCGGAAAATCGTGCACAAATCCCCGGGTGATCAGGCGCGGCGGACGCCCTGGTACTGCAACTCCGCCATCGCGAGCGTGTAGACGGCGCTGACGATCATCATGGCCACGCCCGTCGTCGTCAGCGGCCAGACATCGTCGACCACAGCCAGCACCGCGGCGATGGTGAAGACCACGTTGGCGATCGCCACCGCGATACCGGGCCGACGCACCGCCGCCAGAGTCGAGAGCCCGTAGACGCCGACGCCGTAGCCGACGAGCACCGTGGCAAGGACGTACACGGCCGGACGCGGGATGCCGGACTCCGATGCGATGGCGCCGGCCGCGGCAGCCAGGATGACGCCGCCGGTGCCGGTGATGAGCGCGTCGGCGCGCAGGGCCAGACGCAGCAGACGGTCGGAGCGGACGCGGGCGGGTGCGGTGATGGTGGTCATGGGTTTCCTTTCGATGGAGGGGGTGGAAGGCCGGCGCGGGGACGTCTACTGCAACCTCTTTCAGCGACGCCCCCGCCCGGCGGGGAGGGAGTCACGCCAGGCGGCGCACTCCGAGGTACTGCAGCCACGCGCAGCCCAGGCCCACGGCCATGACTGCGAGCACCAGGACGTTGCCTGCCGCGGTCAGCGGCAGCACTCCGGAGGCCAGTACACCCAGCACCGCGACGGTGCCGATCAGATTGCCGATCAGCACGCCGGTCCCGACGCGCCGAATCCTGGGCACGGCGGCCAGGACGTACAGAGCAAATCCCCAAACGACCAGCACCGCGCCGATGACCCATTCGGACGTCGCCGACAGCCCCGACAGCCGGGACAGCGGATCAGCGGTCAGGGCCATCAGTAGGCCGGTCAGCGAGCACAGTGTGCCGTCGACCCGGAGGCCGAAACGGAGCAGGGAATCGGAACTGTCGGACAGTGGTCGCGTGTGGAGCCCGGGGTTGATTGCGGTCATGGCGGTCGCTCCTTGCGGTGCCGGTGTGGGGACACCCATGACACTGCCGGGAGCGTGCTGCCGGGTCTGCACCAAACGCTGCCGATTACTGCCAGGCACTGCCAACCGCAGGTCAGCGACGTGAGCTGACTAGGTCAGCGTTGACACCGGGGTACCGCGCAGGTCGGCAGCGATCACCCGGGCCGCCGCGTTCTGCCAGTTGTGCAGCGACCGCTGCGGCACCTCGGTGACGAACCACTGCCACGCCTGCCGGGCCACCGGGTCCAACCCCGCCGCGGTGGCGTTCTGCGCGTAGGCGCGCACCCCGACGACGTACGGGAAGTACAGCGAGTTGTAGTGCCGCCACTGCTCGGTGGTGCCGAAGTCGCCGCCATCCCGCGGCTTGAGCGCCGCGATGCGGTCGGCCAGCAAATCCTTGAGTTCGTTGGCGCGCTCCAGCGGCTGGTCGGGCGCGCCGCGGCGGGCGAGTCTGTCGTCGATGACGGGCAGCGTCGTCAACGGCGAGGCGACGAGCTTGGAGAGGTCGGCGTAGTGGCCGAGTGCGCGCCGGGTCAGGCGGACGAACGTCTCGTCATCGATGTGGTCCAGCGGATTGGTGGCGCGCAGCGGCAGTGCCGCCTCGGTGCGGCGCAGTGCGGCGCGGTCGGCCCGCAGGTCCGGTTCGCGCGCGAAAGCCAGCCGGTCCAGCAGCCCGGACAGCGCGTCGGCCAGCACGTTGATGGCGATGGCCACCGCGAGGCTGGTGAACAACAACACCATCAGGGCCAGATGCTCGCCCGTGACCGCCAGGCCGATCAGCACCTGGCCACCGAACAGCACCGACACCGCCATGCTGCCGACCAGCGAGCGGCGCATCCCCGCGCGCAGGGCCTGCCCTTCGTCGAAGGCGTCCCACCACGCCACCGCGATGCCCAGCAGCAGCACGTCGAAGGCCGCGGACGCCAGTACCAGCCAGCTGGGCAACAAGCCCAGCGGGATGAGGAGAATTGCGTTGCCGAGGCCGAAGAACAATGTCGCCGCCACCACCGGCGGGACGATCTTGCGCGACGAGGCGCCGCGGCGCAGCCGTCGTACCGCCACCACGAGCGCGCCGAACGCCGACAGCGCGATGGCCCCGACCATGACCCAGTGCCCGGGCCGCAGCGGCGGGTGCACGCCCCCGGAGATCCCGGCTCCGACCAGCGCGACGGCCGCCACCGTCGCCACCGCCACGAAACCCCACCGACTCCGTGCCGAGTCGACGGGCCGGGACAGCTCGAGCAGCACCGTGAGCCAGGCGATGCCGGGCAGCACCGCCAGGTACGCCTCGATGTGGCTGAGCGGGCCGGTCGGTGCATCGCCGGCCAGCCGGATCGCGTCCACGGCGACCACCACGGCGAAGCTGCACAACCCGAACGCCGACCACGCCAGCATGGGCTTGCGGGGATCGCGCGCGAGCAGGTAGAGCCCCAGCCACCAGCTCAGGGCGAAGACCACTGCCGACAGCGCAGCCATGTCTTCAGTTTGGCACGAACGCTATTTGCCGTAGCGGCGGTTGCGCAGCGTGTAGTCACGCAGCGCGCGCAGGAAGTCCACCCGCCGGAAGGCGGGCCAGTGCGCGTCGGTGAACCACATCTCCGAATAGGCGCTCTGCCACAACAGGAATCCGCTGAGCCGCTGCTCCCCCGACGTGCGGATGACGAGGTCGGGGTCGGGCTGGCCCGAGGTGTAGAGGTTCTCGGAAATGCCGTCGACGGTCACGGCCTCGATGAGTTCCTCGGCCGTCGCACCGTTGGCGAGCTCCTTGCTCAGCAGGGTGCGCACGGCGTCGGCGATCTCCTGCCGACCGCCGTAGCCGACGGCGACGTTGACGTGGAACGACCCGGCATCGGTGCGTGCGGCCGTCGACTCGACGGCGTCGCGCAGCCGCTTGGCCGGTTCCTCACCGAGCAGTTCCAGGTCACCGACGGTCCGCACGGTCCAGTGCTTGTCGGGCGCGCAGATCTCTTCGACGACATCGGTGATGATCTCGATCAGCGGCGCCAGCTCCTGCGGGTCGCGCTGCAGGTTCTCGGTGGAGAGCAGGTAGATCGTCGCCATCTCGATACCGGCCTGCTGGCACCAGCGCAGCACCTCGGCGATCTTGGCGGCCCCCATGCGGTAGCCGTAGCTGACGTCGTCGTGACCTGCCTCACGCGCCCAACGGCGGTTCCCGTCGCACAGCACCGCAATATGGCGTGGCAGTTGCGCTTTCGAGTGCGCAAGCTCCTGACGCAGCCGCAGCTCATAGAGCCGGTACGCCGGTTCCTTGAGACGCGGGGGAATGATGTCCACGAGAAACCAGACTACTGTGGACTTCTGGGTATCCCATGGCTGTTAGTGGAGGAACGTTGACCGCTCCGAGCAATACAGATCCGGCTGCCTCCGAACGGGCTGAGGCACCGTCGAACATGACCAAGCCGTACCGCGCCGCCGCGGTGCTCCGCCATTCGGAAACGCTTCCCGACGTGGTGGTGGAAAGCGTCGTCGAATTCCTCGGCAAGCCGCGCGCCCGCGGCTGGATTCACGTCTATTCGGCGGTGGTCGCGTTCTTTGCCGGTGCCGCACTGGTTTCGGTGTCGTGGGCCATGCAGGGCACGCGCGCCGGTTTGGCGACGTTGCTCTACACCTTCACCATCGTCGCGATGTTCACCGTCAGTGGCACCTATCACCGGGTGAACTGGAAGTCGGAGAAATCGCGCACCTGGATGAAGCGCATGGATCACTCGATGATCTTCATCTTCATCGCCGGCAGTTATACGCCGTTCGCGCTGCTCGCGGTGCGCACCGACGGCTGGCTGTTGTTCTGGATCGTCTGGAGCGGGGCGCTGGCCGGCGTGGCCCTCAAGATGCTGTGGCCGACGGCGCCGCGCTGGCTCGGCGTGCCGCTGTACATCCTGTTGGGCTGGGTCGCGGCCTGGTTCATCGGGCCCATCCTGGAGGGCGCGGGCGTCACGGCGGTCGTGCTGTTGATCGTCGGCGGCGCGCTGTACTCGATCGGCGGCGTGCTCTACGCGCTCAAGTGGCCCAACCCGTGGCCGCGGACGTTCGGGCACCACGAGTTCTTCCACGCCTGCACCGCGGTGGCGGCCATCTGCCACTACATCGCGATGTGGTTCGCCGTCTTTTCCGGGTGATTTGTGCACGATTTTCCGCGCTCACCGCGGAAAATCGTGCACAAATCGCTCAGAGCTGGGTGACGTTCGCCGGGCCCCAGTACGCCTTCATCGAGGTGATCTTGGCATCGGCGTCGAAGTTCATGGTGCTGATGATGTCGATGCGCATGGCGCTGTTGACGGTCAGGGTCCAGTAGAACGCGGCCTCGTGGCCGCAGACCCGCAGCGTGTGCAGTTCGTGGGAGTTCTTGGTGCCCGCGATGTTCGAGTAGAAGCCGTGGATCGTCTGGCGGCCGACGTGCACCTCACCGCCGACCGGGTCCTCGATGGCGGCATCGACGGCGTACAGCTCCGCGATCCCGTCGGCGTCGGCGACGTCGACGAGGTCCAGATAGCGGTTGACGTTTTCGGTGATCTGCTCAGCGCTGGGCATGCGCCGCACGCTACACGGCCGCGCCGAGGGCAGCGCCGAGATCCCCCGCCGTCGTCACCGGAAGGTCACACGCCTGGCCACGGCAGACGTACGCGGCGTCCTGGCCGTGCACGCGGCCACGTCCATCGAGCAGCGTCGACGACCCCTCGGCACCACCGACGACGATGGCGCCACCGGGCGCGAATCTGCGTGCCGCACCGAGCAATTCCGAGTCCGGACCGGTGCAGGCCACCGCGATCTGAATAGGGCCGCGGACGGCCGCTTCCGTGACCGCCAGCCAGTGGCCACCGCCGCGTGGCGAGCGGGCCAGGATGGGGGTTGCCGACGCCGGTGTGGCGGCGGCCGCATCGAGGTACCGCTCGGGTTCGGCGGCCAGGTGCGCGAACGTCAGCAGCGCCTCGGCGACCAACGACGCACCCGACGGCGTCGCCCCGTCGACCGGGTCCGCGGGGCGCACCAGCAGGGCCTCGGCGTCATCCGCCGTGTCGAACCAGCGGCCACCGCGGTCCGGGTCGGCGAAGTGCGTCAGCGCGGTGTCGAGCAGACCGTGCGCGGCCGTCAGCCAGCTGTCATCGCCGGTCACCTGATGCAGCGTCAGCAGGCCCGTCGCCAGCGCCGCGTAGTCCTCCAGAATCCCGACGCTGTCACCGACGGCGCCGCCGAGGCTGGCCCGGCGCAGCCGGCCGTCGACCAGATGCAGATCCAGCAGCCGGCGGGCGCAACCCGTTGCGGCAGCGAGATATTCGGGCTTGCCGAGTGCGACGGACGCCTCCGCGAGAGCGGTGATGGCGAAGCCGTTCCAGGCGGTGACGATCTTGTCGTCGCGTCCCGGCTGCGGCCGCCGCGCCCTGGCGGCCATCAACTTCGCGCGGACCTGCTCGAAGCGTGCGGCGTCGTCGGGGTCGGTCAGCAGCTGCAGCACCGAGCTGCCGCGCTCGAACGTGCCGGCCTCGGTGACTTCGAAAAGCGCAGCGGCCCAACGACCGTCGTCGTCGCCCAGCACCGATACCAGCTCCGCCGGCGTCCATACGTACGTCAGGCCCTCGTGCCCGGCGGTATCTGCGTCCAGCGACGAGACGAACATGCCGCCGTCCCCGAGGTCGTCGATGATGAACCGCGCCGTCTCGTCGGCCACCTTGCGCGCCAACGGGTTTCCGGTCAGCCGTGCCCAGTGGGCGTACACCCGCAGCAGCAAGGCGTTGTCGTACAACATCTTTTCGAAGTGCGGCACCACCCACGAGGCGTCGACGCTGTACCGGGCGAAGCCGCCCGCCAGTTGGTCGTAGATGCCGCCGCGCGCCATCGCACCACCGGTGCGTTCCACCGCGTCGAGAGCAGAGCCGGTGCGTTCATGGTGTCGCAGCAGGGCTTCCAGCAATGCCGACGGCGGGAACTTCGGCGCCCGGCCGAAGCCACCGCGGGCATGGTCCTCGTCGCGCAGCACCGCGGCGACGGCGTGGTCACACAGCTCGGGTGACGGCGCCGGGCCGCCCGAGGGCAGCCCCGACGACATCTTGCGCAACTCGGTGGCGATCTGGTCGGACACCTGCTCGACCTCGTCCCGCCGGTTCTGCCAGGTGTCGGTCACCGCCGAAAGCAGCTGCAGGAAGCTGTCTTTCGGGTAGTACGTGCCGCAGAAGAAGGGCCGGCCGTCGGGCGTCAGGAAGCACGTCATGGGCCAGCCGCCCTGGCCCGTCATCGCGACCGTGGCGTTCATGTAGATGGCGTCGAGGTCGGGACGTTCCTCCCGGTCGACCTTGATGCACACGAAGTTCTCGTTCGTCACCGCAGCCACGTCGTGGTCCTCGAACGACTCGTGCGCCAACACATGACACCAGTGGCAGGCGGCGTAGCCGATCGACAGCAGGATCGGCACGTCGCGGGCCGCGGCCTCGGCCAGCGCCTCCGGCGTCCACTGCTGCCAGTGCACCGGGTTGTCGGCGTGCTGGCGGAGGTAGGGGCTGGTGGCGGAGCCGAGTTTGTTAGCCATGCCTGGAGTGTTACCCAGCTTCTGGTTTTGTAGTGCCGTCGGGGCCGGCGTCGCCCGTCGGCGCCTCGTGCGGCACGCCGCCGACGGTGCCGTCGTCGACCGCCTGATCCGGTTCGGGATGCGCGGGGTCGAAGGATTCGGGCAGCTTGCGCAGGTGCCGGTTCATCGACCAGACCAGGGCCACCACCGCGATCAACAGGATCAGCGTGATCACCAGCCCGGCCGGGCTGGCCTTGCCGAAGTCGGGCCCCGTCTGGCGCGGACCTTCGGCCAGCAGGATGGTGAGCGGAACAGAAATCACAGCGATACTCCCGTGAACAGATCGGTCTCGGGCAACGTCACCGGAACCCTGGATCGGGCCAATTCGTACTCCTCGGTCGGCCACAGCCGCTGCTGCCATTCGATGGGCGCGCGGAAGAAGTCGCCGTTCGGGTCGATCTGCGTGGCATGGGCCAGCAGCGCGCGGTCCCGTTGCTCGAAGAATTCAGCGCACTCGATGCGGGTCGTCACCCGGTTGGCGAACGGATCGTGCTCGGGGTCCCAGTGCTGCAGCCACTTCTCGAACGGCCCGACCTCGCCGTTCTTGGCGAACTCGTCCTGCAGCAGCTGCATGCGCCGGCGCAGGAAACCGTGGCCGTAATACAGCTTCGAGATGCTCCACGGCTCGCCCTCTTCGGGGAACTGCACATGGTCGGCGGCCGCTTCGTAGGCCGCCATCGACACCTGGTGAGTGCGGATGTGGTCGGGGTGCGGGTAGCCGCCGTTCTCGTCGTACGTGGTGATCACGTGCGGCCGGAACTCGCGGATCACCCGCACCAGCCGGCGGACGGGCTCTTCGATCGGCACCACCGCGAAGCAGCCGTCGGGCAGCGGCGGCAGCGGGTCACCCTCGGGCAGCCCGGAGTCGACGAACCCCAGCCAGTGATGCTCGACGCCGAGGATCTCGGCGGCCCTGGCCATCTCGTCACGGCGGACCTCATGGATGCGGCCGTGCACCTCGGGCAGGTCCATCGCCGGATTGAGGATGTCGCCGCGCTCGCCGCCGGTCAGGGTCACGACCATGACCCGGGCGCCGTTGGCCGCGTACTTGGCCATGGTGGCCGCACCCTTGCTCGACTCGTCGTCGGGGTGCGCGTGCACCGCCATCAACCGCAGTTCGCTCACGTGTGCCTTACCTACTGTCTCTACTCGGTGGGACAACTCGCTGCAGTCCAACCATGTCGCTGGGTCCTATAGTTCCAGTCCAAGCAATCCGAACCGACCGATGGGGCACCCAAAGTAGCCATGATCGAGCGTCCGACGGCCCGCTACGGGCAGCAACGCATGTCCCGGCTGACCCGTCGGCGCATCGCGATCGGCCTCACGCTCGTCATCGTTGTCGCTGGTGTGGCGCTCGCGTTCGTCGGTTTCCAGCGCCTGGGGACGTCCCCCGTCAAAGGTGAGTTGAGCACGTACAAACTGGTCGACAACGAGACGGTGGCGGTGACCATCTCGGTCACGCGCGAGGACCCGGCCCAACCGGCGGTGTGCATCGTGCGGGCGAGGGCGCTCGACGGCAGCGAAACCGGGCGGCGCGAGATTCTCGTCGCGCCGGCAGAGGCCAAGACGGTCCAGGTGACGGCCGTCGTGAAGTCCACAAAACCGCCGGTCGTCGGCGACGTCTACGGCTGTGGCACCGACGTGCCGTCGTACCTCGTCGCGCCCTGAACACCAGCCGGGTGACCAACCGTCCGGCGAACTCCGAACTGCGAAATCATGACCGTTTGGAGACGCCCAAGTGGTACGCTTGCTCAGTACACGGTTCCGACTGGGGCCGTGTATTGCTGCATTAGCGGGCACCTGCTGGCACCTTCTGGGGGGACCTGGACCTGCCGTCGCGATCGCAGCACCGCCGGCCCCAAGCAACGGGGCAACCCCGGACACACCCGCCCGGGCATACACGCACGCTTACAACGACAGGAGAGCAGCAGACATGACCGATACCCAGGTCACCTGGCTCACCGAAGAAGCATTCGAGCGCCTGAAGGCTGAGCTCGATCAGCTGATCGCCAACCGCCCGGTCATCGCTGCCGAGATCAACGACCGCCGCGAAGAGGGCGACCTCCGCGAGAACGGCGGCTACCACGCGGCCCGCGAAGAGCAGGGCCAGCAGGAAGCCCGCATCCGTCAGCTGCAGGAACTGCTCAACAACGCCAAGGTCGGCGAGGCACCGAAGAAGTCCGGTGTGGCGCTGCCCGGCTCGGTCGTGACCGTCTACTACGACGGCGACCAGAACGACACCGAGACGTTCCTCATCGCCACCCGCCAGGAAGGCGTCACCGACGGCAAGCTCGAGGTGTACTCCCCCAACTCGCCGCTCGGCCACGCGCTGATCGACGCCAAGGTCGGCGAGGACCGCAGCTACACGGTGCCCAGCGGCGCCACCGTCAAGGTCACGCTGGTCAAGGCCGAGCCCTATCACGCCTAGCCCTGCGACGGCCGGCGCGACCGCGCCGGCCACCAGCTGACATTCATGGCTCAGATCGCCGAAGACCTGTATCTGCTGCTCCTGGACAATTCGTCCGCACAGCCGGGTCTGGATCAACCACGTCGGCACCGGGTGTTGTCCGGTGCCGTTCTGCTGGACCTGGCGCTGGCGTGCCGCATTCGGCCCGCCGCGCCAGGTGACAGCGCACCCGACGGTCACCTGGTCGCCCTCTCCGGCGACGAGACCGTCGACCCGGTGTCCGCGCCGGCACTGGACCTGCTGCGGCAGCGACCGCGGCGGCCTGCCGCCGTGTTGTCCAAACTGCGCAAAGGCACCGAGGACCGTCTCATCGACCAGCTGGAGCGTGCCGGGCAGCTGCGTCGGCAGCCGTTGGGCGGCAACAGGTTCCGGCCGCACTACGCCTTGCCGTTGACGGACCGGGGGCGCGTCGGACAGGCGCGCGCGGAGATTCTGTCGGCATTGTTCGACCGCAGACCGCCGGCACCGGCGACGGCAGCCATCGTGACGCTGCTGCACACCGTCGACGGCCTGGGCTCCCTGATGAGCCTCAACGACCGCGGTTGGCGGTGGGTGCATGCCCGCGCCGGCGACATCGCCAGCGGCCACTGGGTCAACGAATACGAGACCGGCGTCGCCGAGGTGAACCTCGCCGTCACGGCCGCCGCGGTGCGGGGCGCGCTGGTTTAACCCAGCGCCTGCTCCAGGTCCCCGATCAGGTCGGCCACATCCTCGATGCCGACCGACAGCCGGACCAGGTCGTTCGGCACCTCCAGCTGCGAGCCGGCGGTCGACGCGTGCGTCATGGCGCCGGGATGCTCGATCAGCGACTCCACGCCACCGAGCGACTCGGCGAGAATGAAAATCTCTGTGCGCGAGCACAATTCGCGTGCGGCCTGCTCGCCGCCGCGCAGCCGCACCGACACCATGCCGCCGAAGCCGCTCATCTGCTTGGCCGCCACCTCGTAGCCCGGATGACTCGACAGACCCGGGTACAGCACCGTCGCGACAGCCTTGTGGTCGTTGAGGAATTCGGCCACCCGCAAGGCGTTTTCGCAGTGCCGCTGCATGCGCAGCGGCAGCGTCTTGAGGCCGCGGTAGGTCAGATAGGCATCGAAAGGACCCGGCACCGCACCGGCGCCGTTCTGCAGGAACGCGAATTTCGCGTCGAGCTCTTCGTCGTTGGTCACCAGCGCGCCGCCGACGACGTCCGAGTGCCCGCCGATGTACTTGGTGGTCGAGTGCAACACGACGTCCGCCCCGAGGGCCAGCGGCTGCTGCAGCGCCGGCGAGGCAAAGGTGTTGTCCACCAACACCTTCACGCCCGATGTGGCGCCGATCTGCACGATGGCCGCGATGTCGGCGATGGACAACAGCGGGTTGGTCGGGGTCTCCACCCAGATCAGCCGGGTCTTGGCGGTGATCGCCGCGCGCACCTCGTCGAGGTTCGACAGCTGCGCCGGCGTGTGCGTGATGCCCCACTGCGTGAAGACCTTGTCGATCAGCCGGAAGGTGCCGCCGTAGGCGTCGTCGGGGATGACGATGTGGTCGCCCGGACGCAGCACGGCGCGCAGCGCGCAGTCGGTGGCCGCCATGCCGGAGCTGAACGCCCGGCCGTAGTGCCCGCCCTCGACCGCGGCCAGCAGTGTCTCCAGCGCCGCCCGGGTCGGGTTGCCCGTGCGGGCGTACTCGAATCCGCCGCGCAGCCCGCCCACGCCGTCCTGCGCGAACGTCGAGCTGGCGTAGATGGGGGTGTTGACGGCACCGGTCTGCGGGTCCGGCCGGAACCCGGCATGAATGGCCCGGGTCGACGGTCCGTAGGCGCGGTAGTGGTCTGCCTGGCTGCGCTGCTCACTCACAGGCGCCAGCCTAGTCGCGGAGCTTGCGCCCTTGGGGGTCGGGAACGTTCCCCATCAGAATCATGATGCCGTCGATCAGCGGCCAGATGGCGCCGATGCCGCAGGTCACCAGCGAGACGACGAGCTGGAGCACGCCGATGGTCGTGTAGCCCAGATAAAATCGCCCGACGCCGAAGGTGCCCAACAGGATCTGCAGCAGGCCGGCCGTCACCTTGGACTTGTCCGACAACGGCAGCCCCGTCAGGGGATCACGGCCCCAGGGCGCGGACGGGTCGGCCGCGAACTGCGGCGCGTAGCCGTAGCCCGGCGGCGGCGGGTAACCCGGCTGCTGCGGGTACCCGGGCGGCGGGTAACCAGGCTGTTGGAAACCGGGCTGCTGTGGGTACCCCGGGTATTCGTGGCCGCTGAACGGCGGCTCGCCCGGCTGTTGCGGACCGGACCCGTCTGCGGGCTGGTATGGATTCGTCATTGGTCAGGTCCCGTCTAGTAGGTGGTGGTGCCGCTGCTGCCCACGATGAGCGCGATCAGGCCGAAATAGAAGATTGCGATCAGCGCGAAGAGCGCCAGCCCGATGTAGCCGACGATCAAACCCGCGAGAGCCATGCCCTCGCCCTCCTCGCCGCTCTGCTTGATCTGCGACTTGGCGAGGTGCCCGAAGATCACCCCGAGGATCGAGGTGGCCGCACACGTCGCCAAGCCCAGCAGTGAACAGACCAACGACGCGATGGCCAGGCCGTTCGTCTTCGGCACCGGCGCATAACCCATCGGCATCATGCCGGGCATCGGCGGCATACCCGGATATCCCTGGGCCACAGGCGGATACGGCGCGACCGGCGGCGGGTAGCCCGGACCCGGGAAACCGGTGACCGGCGGCGGAAACGGCTCGGGCGCCGGCATCGACGGGTACGGCTCCGTGCCGTAGGCCGGGAGCGGCGGCATACCGTAGGCCGGGGTCGAAGCCTCCGGCTCGCCCGCACCCTGGTTCTGTTCCTGCTCAGTCATCGTCCACCCCGTCTGTCCCTGAGCGTCCAGCGTAGCCGGGGTCTGCTCTCGCTTTACGCCGAACTCCCGGTGTAGAACTGCACCATGACAGCCTCGATCGACAATCTGCTCGGCACTGACGACCTGTTGAGCGCCGAGGACATCGAATTGCGCACCATGGTGCGCCAGTTCGGCGAGCAACGGCTGCGTCCCTACATCGCCGAGTGGTTCGAGAACGGTTCGGTTCCGGTACGCGAGATCGCCACCGAGGTGGGCAAGCTTGGCCTGCTCGGCATGCACCTCACCGGGTACGGCTGCAGCGGGTCGACGGCGACGGCCTACGGGCTGGTGTGCCAGGAGCTGGAGGCCGTGGACAGCGGCATCCGGTCACTGGTGTCGGTGCAGGGCTCGCTGGCGATGTTCGCGATCCATCACTGGGGCAGCGAGGAACAGCGCGAGCAGTGGCTGCCGGGCATGGCCGCGGGCGATCTGATCGGCTGCTTCGGTCTCACCGAACCGGACTTCGGCTCCAACCCCGGCGGCATGCGCACCACCGCCCGACGGGACGGCGACGACTGGGTCCTCAACGGCTCGAAGATGTGGATCACCAACGCCTCGGTCGCCGATGTCGCGGTGGTGTGGGCGCGCGCCGAGGAAGGTGTGCTGGGATTCGCGGTGCCCACGGACACACCGGGTTTCAGCGCCCGGGAGATGACGCGCAAGATGTCGCTGCGGGCCTCGGTCACCTCCGAATTCAGCCTCGACGACGTCCGGCTCCCCGAGTCCGCGCGGCTGCCCGGCGCGCGCGGCCTGTCCGGCCCGCTGAGCTGTTTGTCGGAGGCGCGGTTCGGCATCGTGTTCGGCGCGGTGGGCGCGGCGCGCGACTGTCTGCAGGCGACGCTGGACTACGTCGGCACGCGCACGGTTTTCGACAAGACGCTCGCGGAATACCAACTGACGCAGGCCAAGATCGCCGACATGGCCGTCGAACTCGGCAAGGCGCAGCTGCTCGCCCTGCAGCTCGGCCGGCTCAAGGACGCCGGGAAGATCCAGCCCGAGCAGGTCAGCGTCGGCAAGCTGAACAACGTCCGCGAGGCCATCAAGATCGCCCGGCAGTGCCGAACCCTGTTGGGCGCCAACGGCATCACCCTGGAGTACCCGGTGATCCGGCACGCCAACAACCTGGAGTCGGTGCTGACCTACGAGGGCACGTCCGAGGTACACCAGCTGGTGATCGGGCAGGCGCTGACCGGGGTCAGTGCGTTCCGCTGACGGGGGTGCGCGTGCGCGGCGGCGTCACGCAGACGGTCTCCATCACCATGTCGGCGAACGTCTGTCGCTTGGCGTCCCACAGCGGCCACAGATAGCCGACGATCGACAGGTCGGCCAGGTGTACCGCCTGCCGGAGCAGTGAACGCCCGAAACCTATTGGCGTGCCCGAGGTTTGACCGACGACCCGGACGCGCAGGGCCGTCTTGCCGAGGCTGGCGCCGGTGCGTCCCTGGCGGTAGCCGAAGTTCCAGACCAGATAACCGACCATGAGCGCCCAGGTGACAACCAGGCTGACGTAGCCCAGCGTCGAGTAGCCGTCACCGCATTGGGCGCCGCCGTCGAACGCGGAAGTATCGGTGTCGCACAGCCGGTCTCGCGTGAACCACACCAGTGCCGCACCGGCCGCGGTGAGTACCAGCAGAGGCAGCAGGTCGATGACCGCGGCAGCGGCCCGCCGCCACCACGGGGCGTACGCCATCATCGCGTCGACACGCAGACGGTCGACATGATCTTGTCGGCCAGGGTCTGCCGCTTGGCGTCCCACAGCGGGAACAGGTAACCGGCGAACACCGGGACGGCGTCGACGACGTGCGCCAGCTGCCGCACCACCGAGCGACCGAAACCGACGGGCTCCCCCGTCTTTTCGTCGATCACCTGGAAATGCAACACCCGCTTACCCAGGCTGGCGCCCGTGGTGCCCTGCAGATACCCGTGATTCCACACCATGAACAACACGGCGACGACGAGTCCGGCCAGCCAGATCAGCACACCGGCGACAGAGTTCCCGGTGGCGCAGTACGGGCCGATGCTGTAGTCCGCTTGGTCGGCAAGGCATTTCGTCACGCGCTGGGAGCGCTCGACCAGGCCGCCGACGATGATGACGAACAGCGGCGGGACCCGGTCGATCAGGCTGGCCACCACGCGGGCCCACCAGGGTGTGTAGTTCAAGTCGTCCTGTCTCATGGGGTGCTGCCGTCATGCCTGTTCGGGGGCCGCGACCGGCGTCCCCCGAACAGGCCACGGCGTTACGGCGTCAGCGGGGCGACCTGACCACCGCTGAGGCGACGGTAGGTGTACACCAGCATCAGCGAGGCGACCGGACCGGAGACCAGGACACCGACGCCGCAGGCGAGGATGCCGGCCGCGGCGATCAAGCCGGCCACCAGCCAGACCAGGATCACCTGTCCGACATTGGCTTTCACGATCTCGATGCTGGCCTTCAGCGAATCGATCGGCGACAGGTTGCGATCAACCAGGATCGGGTGCGCGAATATCGCGAACAGCGCGACGATCAGACCGGGGATAACGCACAACACGTACCCGATACCGACGAGCACACCGACGATGAGCGTCAGGACGATCATCGGCCCGATGTAGCGCGGCTTGAAGAACGACCCGATGGTGGTCGGCTGCCCGTCGGCGATGCCGAGCAGGCCGACGTACTGGGCCGACGAGATGGCCGCCGCGACCACCAGCAACACGAGGTAACCGAGCACCAGGATGGCGATGCTGGCCGGTCCCAGTGAGGTGACGTTGTACGAGTAGCTGAAGCCGGCGTCGTCCGCCGAGTAGCTCGAAACGGACGTGTCAGCCAATCCCAGTGCACTGAACTGCACGATGCTGGCGATGACACCGACGATGAGGCCGTAGACCAACACCGACACGATCAGCGGCGCCGGGTTCTTGGTGAACTTGTTCCACGCCCACGACAGCGCGTCGCCGACGCTGAACGGGGCGGCACCGCCCGGCGCACCGTACTGGTAGCCGGCCGGCGGGTACGCCCCTGGCGGCGGCGGCGCGAAGCCACCCTGCGGCGGCGGGGGCGGCGGGTAGGCACCACCCGGCGGCGGGGGCGGCGGGGCGTATCCACCTTGCCCCGGAGGAGGCGGGTAGCCGCCCTGCGGCGGGGGCGGGAATCCTCCGCCCGGAGGCGGCGGGTAGCCGCCCTGCGGCGGGGGCGGGTAGCCACCCTGCGGTGCCTGCGGAATGTATTCCGTCGGAGCGCCTCCCGGAGGTGGCGGCGGCGGGAACCCACCCGGCGGTGGCTGCGGAATGTACTCCGTCGGCTTATTGGCGTCCGGCGGAGTGCCGTCCGTCGGTTGGTCCGTCATAGTTCAGTCCCTCTCCGAGAGGATTTGGCGTGACTTCGGTCGCCACGGCACGAGATCAACATCGAACTACACGAATATACGAATACCGCGGCACGAACGACACGCTGTAGACGAAAAACACGCGGACTGCACAACTGCCAGGCGTTTCGCGGTAGTTCCACGAGCGTCGCCCTGAACGAGGCGGAACACGAGACACCGCACGTCACGGCCGGGGCTTCTCGCGAGGTTCGAACCGAGGGTGCCGCGAGGCCAACCCTCGCTCGCGCCCAGCTGACGCTTCTTCGTAGTAGCGCAAGCGTGCAGTTTCCGTCGAGCACTCGATTTATCTGTCAGATAATGGAGTCGAGCGCCGGTAAACGGGGACGCGGAATTGGGGACCAATGGTGGATTATGAACAGATCGTCGCCGACATCGTGCGCAGTGTCGGCTCCGCGAACGTAATTCCCATTGGGATCTACGACAACATACGCAACTTCAAGAAAGACCCGTTTGGATCAGCCACCAATCTCGCAGGCATACTCGCGCCGTCACTCAATGTGGCATCTTCAGCAGTTGCTGCACTCGGCGACAAGCCCAACGCGTCGGGTTCCGGAAACACACCCATCCTTGCGGCCGCGCTCGCTGTACTGAAAGACATGCTCCAGCAATGCGGCGCCGGAGTTCCGGATTCAGGTGCTGATTTCAAGTCCGGCGCACAAGCCTTCGCAGCCACAGCTGAGCAAATGGGCGCCGCATCACCGCCGGATAGTTGGACCGGATCCGCATCGACCGCCTATTCAGATGCCAATGAAGTCCAGAAACATAAAGCCGAAGCACTAGCGAAGGCGGACGACACAGTAGCTGCCGCGCTCGGTGCCGAAGCGCTGCATGTAGCCGCCACGCGGAAGAGCATCGAGAGCGCTTCGCACACACTGAACGGCGCGGTGCCAGTCGCAATCCTTCTCGGCGCCCTGCCGCACGGAGACGTCATCTCGTACGGCTTTCAAGTTCAGACCGTGATGTACACGATGCCCTTGCCCATCGCGGACTTTCATCGCCTCACCACCGCAGTGACCCGCTACGCCGCGTCCGTAAAGGCCGCCGCGACTTCGTACGCCCAAGCTGATGCAACAACTGGTACACCGTCGCTCGATCCAGCTCAGCGACTCACTGTCGAGCCGAATGCCCTGCGGCGGCTTTCAGACAGTCAGCACGTTGTCGCCGTCATGTCGAAGCAAGCTGGCGCCCTCACAGCTGACACAGGCCGCAACGTATTCACCACGCACGGGTCTGCTTGCGCGCCGACAAGTGAAGCAGTCATGCAAGCCTGCATCGACCGCGCGAACTCAGCGCAAGCAATCACCATGCGAGCCGATGGGTTGGCCGCCGGTCTCAGTGCAGCGGCGGATTGGTACGACCGCACAGACGCGACCGGAGCGGCAAACCTGGCAGCACAAATGAATCTCGAGTAGGCCGATCCGGCAACGGACGGCACTTAGGTGCAATCGGCTATTTGCGCGAGCCGCCCTGTGACAGGAATCCCAGCAGATCGTGCCGCGTCAGTACGCCGACGGGCTTGCCGTCGTCGACGACCATCACGGCGTCGACCTCGCGCAGTTCCTTGGCCGCCGCGGAGGCCAGCTCGCCGGCACCGATGAGCGGCAGCGGCGGGCTCATGTGCTGCGCCACCGCGTCGGCCAGTTTCGCCCGGCCCTCGAAAACCGCTGAGAGCAGCTCACGTTCGGACACGCTGCCCGCGACCTCGCCGGCCATCACCGGCGGCTCGGCCCCGACGACCGGCATCTGCGAGACGCCGTACTCGCGCAGGATGTTGATGGCGTCGCGCACCGTCTCCGACGGGTGCGTGTGCACCAGGTCCGGCAGCGCGCCGGACTTGCCGCGCAGTACGTCGCCGACGGTGTGTTCCTCCGGCGTGCCGTCCAGGCGGGTGCGCAGGAAGCCGTACGACGACATCCACTCGTCGTTGAAAACCTTTGACAGATAACCTCTTCCGCCGTCGGGCAGCAGCACGACGACGACGGCGTCGGGCCCTTCGCGCTCGGCGACCTTGATCGCCGCGACCGCGGCCATGCCGCACGAGCCGCCGACCAGCAGGGCTTCTTCGCGCGCCAGGCGCCGGGTCATCTCGAACGAATCGGCGTCGGACACGGCGATGATCTCGTCGGGGACGCTGGGGTCGTAGGCCGACGGCCAGAAGTCCTCACCGACGCCTTCGACCAGGTACGGCCGGCCGGTGCCGCCGGAGTACACCGAGCCCTCCGGGTCGACGCCGACGACCTTGACCCGGCCGCCCGAGACCTCCTTGAGGTAGCGGCCGGTGCCGGTGATCGTGCCGCCGGTGCCGACGCCCGCCACGAAATGCGTGATCTTGCCGTCGGTGTCGGCCCAGATCTCCGGGCCGGTGGTCTCGTAGTGGCTGGCCGGGCCGTTCGGGTTGGAGTACTGGTCCGGCTTCCAGGCGCCGTCGATCTCGGTGACCAGTCGGTTGGAAACGCTGTAGTAGCTGTCCGGATGGTCGGGGGCCACGGCCGTCGGGCAGACGACGACGTCGGCGCCATACGCGCGCAACACGTTCTGCTTGTCCTCGCTGACCTTGTCGGGGCAGACGAAGATGCACTTGTAGCCGCGCTGCTGCGCGACGATGGCGAGCCCGACGCCGGTGTTACCGGACGTGGGTTCGACGATGGTCCCGCCCGGCTTGAGCAGACCGGCCTCTTCGGCGGCGTCGATCATCTTGACCGCGATGCGGTCCTTGGCGCTGCCGCCGGGGTTGAGGTACTCGATCTTGGCGGCCACCACCCCCGAACCCGCTGGAACAACCGAGTTCAGTTGGACCAGAGGCGTATTGCCGATGAGCTCACTGATGTGCCGGGCGATGCGCATGGGTACATGTTGTCAGGCCGCCCCCGGGTTGCGCATACCGGATTACCAGGTTGCCTCGCGGATGTACTCGCCGATCTGCTTCAGCGAGCGGTCGGCCTCCTTGACCAGCGGGGCAGCGAGTTGGAACACGTGCATCTGGCCGGGCCAGACGTGCACCTCGACCGGCACGCCGCTGGCGGCCAGCATGTGCGCGGCCTTGCGGGCGTCGTTGAGGAGCACCTCGGAGCCGGACACGTGGATCAGGGTGCGCGGCAGGCCGGGCTCGATGTGGTCGAGCGGCTCGTAGATCTCTTCGGGCTTTCCGTCGACGAGGTGGCGCGAGGCGGCGTGCTCGATGAGTTCGATCAGCGCGTCGAAGGCGTGTGCCGGGAACATCGCGTCGGACTTCATGTTCGGGTGCTGGGCCCGGCTCTCGTTGTCGATCTCGAACAACGGCGACATCGTCGTCACCGCGGCCGGCAGCTCACCCTCCTCCTGGAGCTTCTCGGCCAGTGCCAGCGACAGGTAGCCGCCCGCGGAGTCGCCGGCGAGCACGATCTGGTCCGGCTCGTAGCCCTTCAGGCGCAGCCACCGGTAGGCGTCGTGGCAGTCCTCGAGGGCCTCGCCGATCGAGTGCTTCGGAATCATCCGGTAGTCGACGACCAGGACGGGCGCGTCGGCGTACTTGGACAACGCGCCGACCACGCGGCCGTGGGTGTGCACGCCACAGGTCAGGAATGCCCCGCCGTGCATGTAGAGGATGACGCTGCGACGGCCGTCGGCCGGCAGCACGCCCTTGGCGCGGACCAGGTGCGCCGTACAGTTCGGCAAACCGATCGTGGCGCGGACGGTGCCCGGCTCGGGCCTCATGATCCGGGCGACGAAGTCCACCATTCCCCACGGCCAGGGGGCCTTCGGGGCGTAGCTGCCGATGGTCAGAGTTGACTTGATGGCGAGTGTCGCGGCTACCGACATCAAGCGACCGGCGAGGCTGGGACCGTCCTCGACGATCTCTACCGGTGCGCCGTCACTGACCGGATAGCGGCGTGGTTTCCGCCCCTTAACAGGACTTATAGCAACACTATGGGTTCTGACAACCCTGCTCGGTGCGGTCATCGCCACCACTCCTACGCCTTTGTAGTTCCGGTGCACTTCGTTATTTACGTCACTTAATAGACAACCCGCGTAACTTAGCTTGCCACTGCTACATAGATCAACAATCAAAGTCGCCGAATTGATGCCCCAGTCGATATGACTACGTGACCGGGTCGCCCGCGGTTCATCGACCTGCGAATCTGGGCAACCGACCTAGACTGAACGCCGTGGGCATACGTGCACCGCGCCGGACGACCATCGCTCTGGCGACCGCAGCCACCATCGCCTCGACGGGGTCGTTCTACGTCGGGGTCCGCAACCTCCTGAGCGGCCAGGCAGCCACTGCGCGCCGGGTCATCCCCAAGTCATGGGAAGTCCCGCCACGGGCCGACGGCGTCTACAGCCCCGGGGGCGGACCCGTCGAAAAGTGGCAGCGTGGCGTGCCGTTCGACCTGCACCTGATGATCTTCGGCGACTCCACCGCCACGGGATACGGCTGCCGCAGCGCCGACGAAGTGCCCGGCGTCCTGCTCGCCCGTGGGCTGGCGCAGCAATCCGGTAAGCGAATCCGGTTGTCCACCAAGGCCATCGTGGGCGCGACCTCGAAAGGCCTGTCCGGCCAGATCGACGCCATGTTCGTGGCCGGCCCGCCACCGGACGCGGCGGTCATCATGATCGGCGCCAACGACATCACCGCCGTCAACGGCATCTGGCAGTCGGCGCGCCGGCTGGGCAACGCGGTGCAGCGCCTGTGCGCCAGCGGCGCAGTCGTCATCGTCGGCACGTGTCCCGACTTCGGCGCCATCGCCGCCATCCCGCAGCCGCTGCGCTGGGTGGCCCGCAATCGGGGCCTGCGGCTGGCCCGGGCCCAGGCCGGGCAGGTGCGGTCGAACGGCGGCGTGCCGGTGCCGTTCTCGGACCTGCTGGCGCCCGATTTCCTCAAGGCGCCCGAGGTGCTGTTCTCCCCGGACATGTTCCACCCGTCGGCCGCCGGTTACTCGCTGGCGGCCCAGCAGTTGCTGCCGGCCCTGTGTGAAGCGTTGGGCGAGTGGACAACTGAGTCGCCGCCGGCATCCGCGCTGGTCTCCCGGACCGCGGACGTGACGAGCCTGCTGGCCCGCCTGGCCGGCATCGCGCGCCTGTGGCGGCGCACGACAGGCGTACCCGCGCCGATCGTCGCTCCTGTCACGGGATAAATTCGCCGGGAAGCAATTTTTGGATCCTTAGGAGCCCGTCATGCCCGAAGCCGTCATCGTCTCCACCGCCCGCTCCCCCATCGGCCGTGCCGTCAAGGGCTCGCTGGCCACCATGCGGCCCGACGACCTCGCCGCCCAGATGGTGCGCGCCGCGCTGGACAAGGTGCCCGCGCTCGACCCGCGCGATGTCGCCGACCTGATGATCGGCTGCGGACAGCCCGGTGGTGAGGCCGCCTACAACATCGGTCGCGCCGTGGCCGTCGAGCTCGGCTACGACTTCATGCCGGGCACCACCGTCAACCGCTACTGCTCGTCGTCGCTGCAGACCACCCGCATGGCGTTCCACGCCATCAAGGCCGGCGAGGGCGACGTGTTCATCTCGGCCGGTGTCGAGACCGTGTCCCGCTTCGGCATCGGCGCTGCCGACGGCGCCCCGAACAGCAAGAACTCGCTGTTCGACGAGGCTCAGGCCCGCACCGCCAAGCAGGCCGAAGGCGCCACCGAGTGGCACGACCCGCGCGAAGACGGCGTCCTGCCCGACGTCTACATCGCCATGGGCCAGACCGCCGAGAACGTCGTCCTGCACACCGGCATCAGCCGTGAGGACCAGGACCACTGGGGCGTCCGCTCGCAGAACAAGGCCGAGGAAGCCATCAACGCCGGCTTCTTCGAGCGCGAGATCGTCCCGGTCACGCTGCCCGACGGCACCATCGTCTCCAAGGACGACGGCCCGCGCGCCGGCACCACCTACGAGAAGATCAGCCAGCTGCAGCCGGTGTTCCGCCCGAACGGCACCATCACCGCCGGTAACGCCTGCCCGCTGAACGACGGCGCCGCCGCCCTCGTGATCATGAGCGACGAGAAGGCCAAGGCCCTCGGCCTGACCCCGCTGGCGCGCATCGTCTCGACCGGTGTCTCGGGTCTGTCGCCGGAGATCATGGGCCTGGGCCCGATCGAGGCCGTCAAGCAGGCCCTCGGCCGCGCCAACATGGCCATCGGTGACGTCGACCTCTACGAGATCAACGAGGCCTTCGCCGTGCAGGTGCTGGGCTCGGCCCGCGCCCTGGGCATGGACGAGGACCGCCTGAACGTGTCCGGTGGCGCCATCGCCCTCGGCCACCCGTTCGGTATGACCGGCGCCCGCATCACCGCGACGCTGATCAACAACCTGCAGACCCACGACAAGCAGTTCGGCATCGAGACCATGTGTGTCGGTGGTGGCCAGGGTATGGCCATGATCATCGAGCGGCTTTCGTAAGTCCCTTAAGCAGTCTCTGAAGCGGCGTCCCGCCGCCTCAGCGTTGACCCTGTACTCAGGGCGCATTTGTTCGAGTGACATGCGCCCCAGGTACAGGGTCAACGTGTTTCTGGGGGCATCTGGCGTTGACCCTGAACCCTTGGCCTAACTCGCGCGTCCGGCGTCGCGCGAGGGCAGAAACACTGCAGGATTTCGTCGATAGAGTGCCCGCGCCCAGGCCCGATTCACCCACGCGATGATCTCCGCCCGGCGATGTCCGGCGGCCACTCTGACCACCGTCCACCCGACGCCGGCGATGTACTCGCTGCGCACGATGTCGTAGCCGATCTGGCCCGCATGTTGCTCGCCGTCGTACTCGACAGCGAGCCGCATGTCTTCCCATCCCATGTCGAGGAAGTACTTGGCGCGGCCATCGGGGCCAGTCACCGGGATTCTGAGTCTTCGGTCGTGGAAAGCCTTCGGCGATCAGCAATTGTCGAAGCCAGGATTCTTGCGGGGATTGGGCGCCCGGGTCGTAGAGAGCCAGAGCCTGCTCCAATTGGCGCAACCCTCGCGCGTGCCGGTGGCGGCCTGCCACCTCACGCACTGCGTCGACGTTGAATCCGGTGGCGGCACCGAGAGCGTCGAGTCGGGCAACCGCGTCGACGAGCGACCCGCGTCGTCCGAGGTCGAACGCCGTACGGTGCGACGTCGTCACAGGCAATCCGCCGAGCAACTGGCTCTCGTCGTCGAAGAGCAGGTCATCACGGGCGATGACGTTCCTGGGCGGCCTGGTATTGGCGTAGATGAGTTCAATCGGCGCGTCATCAGGCACCCACTTCGCCCTGTGAAGGGCTGCCGCGGCATGCCCGGCAATGGTGGCCTCGCGTCCAGACCACAGCCACGCGGCCTGCGTCCGCTGGTAGAGCGATGGGTCAATTCGCTTGTCCACGTAGATGTTCGGCAGCATCGCCCGGTAGTGGCGGCGCAGCTCGTAGCGGGTGAGCGATCGACTTGCGACAGCCTCGCTGCCGATGAACGGGTCCGATTCGGTGATCATGACGCAACCGTCTGCCGCCCCGCTGACAGAAAGGTCTCGATCGCGCCGACACAGCCGTGGAGTGTGGATCAACTGCGAAGTGTGGATAACTCACGTTGAGCCTGTATCCGCGGCGCATTCGTACGAGTAGCCCGCGCCACTAGTACAGGGCCAATGCGCCGATGGGCGATCAGGACTCTGAGCCTGAATCCATGGCGCAAGAGTGCGAGAAACCCACGCCCTCAGTACAGGATCAACCCACATAGAACCCCACCCCATAGACTTTCCGCCCAATGATCACCATCGGAACCCCACTGTCGCCGAACGCGACCAAGGTCATGCTGCTCGGCTCCGGCGAACTCGGTCGCGAAGTGCTGATCGCGTTGCAGCGCCTGGGCGTCGAGACCATTGCCGTCGACCGCTACGAGAACGCGCCGGGCCAGCAGGTGGCCCACCACGCGCGGACCATCTCGATGACCGACCCCGACCAGCTCAAGGCGCTGATCGCGGCGGAGAAGCCGGACCTCGTGGTGCCGGAGATCGAGGCCATCGCCACGCCGGCGCTGCAGGAACTCGAGGAGGCCGGTGTGGTGCGGGTGATCCCGACCGCGCGGGCCGCCCGCCTCACCATGGACCGCGAGGGCATCCGGCGCCTGGCCGCCGAAGAACTCGGCGTGCCGACGAGCCCCTACAAGTTCTGCGATTCGCTCGAGGAACTCCAAGCCGCCATCGATGGCGGCATCGGGTACCCGTGCGTCGTGAAGCCCGTGATGAGCAGTTCGGGCAAGGGCCAGAGCAAGCTCGACGGCCCGGACGACGTCGCGAAGGCCTGGGAGTACGCCATGGGCGGGGCGCGCGTGACCAACACCCGCATCATCGTCGAGGGCTTCGTCGACTTCGACTACGAGATCACGCTGTTGACGGTCCGGGCACGAGGCGCCGACGGCGAGGTCGAGACCCAGTTCTGCGAACCGATCGGGCACCGTCAGGTCTCCGGCGATTACGTGGAGAGCTGGCAGCCGCACCCGATGTCGGCCGCGGCTCTGGCCAACGCCCAGGACATCGCGCACAAGGTCACCGAAAACCTCGGCGGGCAGGGCGTTTTCGGCGTCGAGTTGTTCGTCAAGGGCGACCAGGTGTGGTTCAGCGAAGTGAGCCCGCGCCCACACGACACCGGCATGACGACGATGATCACGCAGTGGCAGAACGAGTTCGAGCTGCATGCCCGTGCGATCCTCGGGCTGCCGGTGGACACGTCTCTCAAGAGCCCGGGCGCCAGCGCGGTGATCTACGGCGGCGTGGAGGCCGAGGGCATCGTCTTCGACGGCATCGATGAGGCCCTGCAGGTGCCGGGCACCGACATTCGCCTGTTCGGCAAGCCCGAGAGCTTCCGCACCCGCCGGATGGGTGTGGCCCTGGCGCGGGCCGCGGACATCGACACCGCACGCCGCAACGCCGCCGAAGCGGCCGGCCGCGTCAAGCCGCGCGCGGTCTGAGCCGGACACTGCACGACACGAAGAAGGGGCGCCCGCCGAAGCGGACGCCCCTTCTCTGTCAACGGAGCTAGTCGTTGTTGAAGTAACTCAGCAGTCGCAGGATTTCCACGTACAGCCAGACCAGGGTGACGGTCAGGCCGAGCGCGACGCCCCATGCCGCCTTCTCCGGCGCGCCGGCGCGGATCATCTGGTCGGCAGCGTCGAAGTCGAGCAGGAAGCTGAACGCCGCCAGCGCGATGCAGACCAGCGAGAAGATGATCGCGATGGTGCCGCCGCTGCGCAGGCCCATGCCCGCGCCGCCGTTGAACAGGCCGATGATGAAGTTGCCGAGCATGAGCGCCAGAACACCGAACATGCCGGCGACGATCATGCGGGTGAACTTCGGGGTGACGCGGATGGCGCCGGTCTTGTAGACGACGAGCATGCCGAAGAACACACCGAAGGTGCCGAGAATGGCCTGGCCGATCAGGGCACCGGCATTGGCGCCGGAGACCGCGAAGTTGGCCATCACGAACGAGAAGGCACCGAGGAACATGCCCTCGAGCACCGCGTAGGTGAGGACGATGCCCGGGTTGTCCTGCTTACGGCCGAACGTGGCGATGAGGACCATCACCAGGCCGCCGAGGGCACCGATCATGGCGATGGGCCCGGCCAGCGCCAGGTTCGACATGATCACGAAGTACGAAACGACCGCACTGACCGTCAGCACCGCCAGCGTGATGCCGGTCTTGGTGACGACGTCGTCGATGGTCAGCGGGCGCGAGAAACCGGCCTGCTGCTGCGGGTACTGGGTGTATGGCTGGGCCATGGTCTGCTGGGCACCATATGCGGCGGCGCCACTACCGAATTGCGCGTATCCGCCCTGCGATTTGGGCAGGGAACGAAATATCGGGTTGCTGCTCTCGCGCACCGTCTGGGTTCCTCTCGTGAAGCTGTGGTCCGTCTGCTGACGAACACCCACTCAACGTACGGCTTCGGGTGTTGGTTCCCGGCGAGACGGAGAAACTGGGAACTTACTGTGAAACGGTACCTGGTCGGCGCAGCGGTTGCGCGACGATCTAGATTGCTTACCGTGGCGGAAAACGAGGATATCCTAGTAAATGTCGAGAACGGCGTCGGCGTCGTCACGCTGAACCGTCCGAAGGCCATCAATTCGCTCAATCAAGTCATGGTCACGGGCCTGGCCGAGGCGCTCAGGGCGTGGGAGCACGACGACAGCGTGCGCGCGGTCCTGCTGACCGGCGCCGGCGAGCGCGGCCTGTGCGCAGGCGGCGACGTCGTCGCGCTGTATCACTCCGCCAAGGCGCAGGACGACAAGGCCAGGACGTTCTGGCACGACGAATATCTGCTCAACGCGCACATCGGCCGCTACCCCAAGCCGTACGTCTCGCTGATGGACGGCATCGTGATGGGCGGCGGCGTCGGGGTCGGCGCGCACGGCAACACCCGCGTCGTCACCGAGAAGACCAAGCTCGGCATGCCCGAGGTCGGCATCGGCTTCATCCCCGACGTCGGCGGTACCTACCTGCTGTCCCGCGCGCCGGGCCTGATCGGCCTCCATGCCGCGCTCACCGGTGCCCCGTTCTCCGGCGCGGATGCCATCGCTCTGGGCTTCGCCGACCATTTCGTCCCACAGGCCGACCTCCCAGCCTTCCGCGACCTGGTGATCAGCGACGGCCCCGACGCCGCGCTCAAGAAGTACGCCGTCGAGCCGCCCGCCAGCGAGCTTCTGGCACAACAGCATTGGATCGACGAGTGCTACGCGGCCGACACGGTCGCCGAGATCCTGGAGAACCTGCGGAACAGCGACGCCGCGCCCGCCAACGCGGCAGCCGACCTGATCGCCACCCGGTCGCCCATCGCGCTGACAGTCACCCTGGAGGCCGTGCGCCGCGCCGCGAAGCTGCCCACCCTCGAGGACACCCTCGTGCAGGAATTCCGAGTCTCGATGGCATCGCACAAGTCTCACGATTTCGTGGAGGGCATCCGCGCCCAGCTCGTCGACAAGGACCGCAACCCGCAGTGGTCCCCGGCTAGTCTTTCGGACTGCACCGCCGCCGACGTCGACGCCTACTTCGTCTCCGCCGACCCTGATCTCACCTTCTAGGAGAACCGATGACTTTCGAAACCATCCTGGTCACCCGCGACGACCGCGTCGCCACCATCACCCTGAACCGGCCGAAGGCCCTCAACGCCCTCAACAGCCAGGTGATGACCGAAGTCACCACGGCCGCAGCCGAACTCGACGCGGACCCGGGCATCGGCGCCATCATCATCACCGGTAGCGAGAAGGCCTTCGCCGCGGGCGCCGACATCAAGGAGATGGCGAGCCTGACGTTCGCCGACGTGTTCTCGCAGGACTTCTTCGCGCTGTGGAACAAGTTCGCCGCGACCCGCACCCCCACCATCGCCGCCGTCGCCGGCTACGCGCTCGGTGGCGGTTGTGAGCTCGCCATGATGTGCGACCTGCTGATCGCCGCCGACACCGCGAAATTCGGCCAGCCCGAGATCAAGCTGGGCGTGCTCCCTGGCATGGGTGGCAGCCAGCGTCTGACGCGTGCCGTGGGCAAGGCCAAGGCCATGGATCTGATCCTCACCGGCCGCAACATGGACGCCGAGGAAGCCGAACGCTGCGGTCTGGTGTCGCGTGTGGTCCCGGCCGACAAGCTGCTCGAAGAGGCCAACGCCGTCGCCAAAACCATTGCCGGCATGTCGCTTTCGGCGTCGCGGATGGCGAAGGAAGCGGTCAACCGCGCCTTCGAGAGCACCCTCGCCGAGGGCCTGTTGTACGAGCGCCGGCTGTTCCACTCGGCCTTCGCCACCGACGACCAGACCGAGGGCATGGCGGCGTTCACCGAGAAGCGCGCGCCGAACTTCACGCATCGGTAAAGTCGATCGGTGGCCGACACCGCGCAACTGCCTGATCCTGCCGACGACGGCGCCGCTGTCACGGTGGCCGAGCCGTCGGACGAGGAGTCATTCGTCGCGAAACTGGAAGAGCCACCCTCGGATTGGTGGGTTCGCCGCTACACGTTTTTCGGCACCGCGGTCGGCCTGACCTTCATCTGGCTCTCGATGACGCCGTCGCTGTTGCCGCGCGGACCGCTCTTCCAGGGCATCGTCAGCGGGGCTGCCGGCGCGTGCGGCTACGGCCTCGGGGTGCTCAGTGTCTTTCTGGTGCGCTACATGCGCTCAAAGGACAGCAGTCCCAAGGCGCCCCGCTGGGCGTGGCTCGTCCTGATCGGGGTCGGCGTCATCGGCCAGGTGCTCGCGGTCATCTGGTTCCACGTCTGGCAGGACGAGGTCCGCGACATGATGGGCGTGCCCCGGATGAAGTTCTGGGACCACCCGCTGACGGCGGTGTACTCGATCGTCT
Source organism: Mycobacterium toneyamaense (assembly GCF_055384815.1). Taxonomy (NCBI): domain Bacteria; kingdom Bacillati; phylum Actinomycetota; class Actinomycetes; order Mycobacteriales; family Mycobacteriaceae; genus Mycobacterium; species Mycobacterium toneyamaense. The sequence continues at coordinate 1,055,885 of NZ_AP040333.1, read as the reverse complement.
TCCTGTTCGGCTTCGTCGAAATCGGCCAGCTGATCCGCAAATTGGTGCGTTTCCTGATGCGTCAGCTGGAGCGGGTGGCTCCCCCTCGGGTGTCCGGCGTGGTGGCAGTGCTCCTGGTCATCGCCGTGTTCGTCGAGGTGTTCAACGGTGTGGTCGGCAACTATGCGATGTCGTGGATCAACAACACCTTCGCCTCGGCCAATGACGAGGATGATCCCGACAACCCGCCTCCCACATCGCCATTGCGGTCGGGCGGGCCCGGCTCACTTGCCAGCTGGTCGTCGCTGGGCCGGCAGGGCCGCATCTTCGTCGGCAACGGACCGAGCGTCGAAGAGCTCGAGAAATTCAACGGCCGCAAGGCAATCGAACCGATTCGCGCCTACGCCGGTCTGCACTCCGCGGACGGCATCCGGGCAACGGCCAGGCTCGCCGCGCAGGAACTCAAGCGCACCGGCGGACTCGAGCGCGCGGTCGTCGCCGTCGCCACCACGACGGGCACCGGCTGGATCAACGAGGCCGAAGCCGCGTCGCTGGAGTACATGTACAACGGCAACACCGCGATCGTGTCGATGCAGTATTCGTTCCTGCCCAGCTGGATCTCGTTCCTGGTGGACAAGGACAACGCGCAGGAAGCCGGCCAGGAACTGTTCGAAGAGGTCGACGCCCTCGTGCGGCAGATGCCCGAGGGCAAGCGCCCCAAGCTCGTGGTGTTCGGGGAGAGCCTCGGCTCGTTCGGCGGCGAGGCTCCGTTCCAGTCGCTGAACAACCTGGTGGCCCGCACCGACGGCGCGCTGTTCTCCGGACCGACGTTCAACAACGTCATCTGGACCGAGCTGACCCGCTACCGCGACGCCGGGTCACTGGAGAAACTGCCGATCTACGACCACGGCCTCAACGCCCGGTTCGCTTCTCGCCCTGAGGATTTGGACCGCCCTGCCGACGCCACCTGGGGCCACCCGCGGGTGGTGTATCTGCAGCACGCGTCCGACCCGATCGCCTGGTGGAATCCCGACCTGCTGTTCGCCCGGCCCGACTGGCTGGAAGAACCGCGCGGCCGTGACGTCTCGCCGCGGATGGAGTGGATTCCCGTCGTGACGTTCCTGCAGGTGTCGGCCGACATGGCCGTCGCGGTCGACGTCCCGGACGGGCACGGACACGTCTACGTCAGGGACGTCGCCGATGCGTGGGCCGACGTGCTGCAGCCGCCGGAGTGGACCAAGGAGAAGACGGAGCGGTTGCGCCCGCTGCTACACCCAAGCGCCGGCACGTAGCAGCACCGACGCGGCCGTCCCGCCCAGCAGTCCTTCATCGACCAGCGCCCGGTATCCGCCGATGACGTCGGTGGCGCGGTACAGCCCCAGGTCCTGCAGCGCGGCGGCGGCCAGGCTCGAGGTGTAGCCCTGCGAGCACAGCACCACCCACTCGACGTCGACTCCGGTGGCCTGCGGCAGACGGGCGTCACTGGTCGGGTCGCAGCGCCATTCCAGGACGTTGCGTTCCACGACGAGCGCGCCGGGAAACTCGCCCTCGATGGCGCGCTGCGCGGCCGGCCTGATGTCCACCAGCACGGCGCCCCGGGCCAGCGCGGCGGGGATTTCGGCGGCGGACAGCCGGACCAGCCGCTCGCGCGCCGCGTTCAGCATGGCGTCGACTCGGCTGACCGCGTTCCCCGTCGCTTCACTCGCCGTGGTCATCAGTCCCCCTCGGGCTTGTCAGTGAGTTCGGTGTAGACGCGCCGCAGCTTCTGGCTTTCGGTCACGTCGTAGTACGACATGGCGGTCAGCGGCGGCGAGTAGGCGTGCACACTCAGAGTGGGCGGAGCGGGCGATACTCCTGCGGCATCGTTGCTGCCCGCCCGCACCACGTCGTGGACCCAGCCCAACGGGAACGCGGCCTGGTCACCGGCCTCCAGAGTGCGCTGCCGCAGCCCGCGGCCGTCCCAGCGGGTTTCCTCGAGCGCCCCGGACACCACGGTCAACGCACCGAGCGATCCGCCATGGTCGTGCAGCTCGGTGCTGCGCTCGGGGACCCAGCTGATCAGCCAGAGATCGAGTTCGTCGTCGCCGTACAACCGGCGGAACCAGCGTTCGTGAAGGGGCAGGCCGTCGGCCGGCAGCAGCCGGTCGTAACGGCCGCTCAGGACGTCGTCGGCGCACCGATCAGTGGCGTGCAGCAGGTCGGGCAGCCGCAATCGGGTCGGGGCCAGGGAAGTGGGGCCAGAAACAGAAAACTCTGTCAGGACGGACATGACGGAACTCCAATGCAGAAACGAACGGGTGGGCTTGGCGCCCTCACAAGGCCGGGCTCAAGCCCGACAACATGTCGCGTTCTGCACGTTCTGCACTGCCATGTTCCCCATGGTGTCGGCGCCGCGGCCGCCGGGAAAGGGTTAGCGTCAGGGTGATCCTGAATGCCTACACCTCTAGATTGGCAAGCATGCAGATCAACGTCATCCGGGCAGCGCTGCTCACGACCACCGCACTGACGTTCCTGACAGCCTGCGGGCCGGACAAGCAAGCCGCTCCCGCCCACACTCCCGCCGAGCTGCCCACGCAGTCGCACGAACACCCCGCACCCGCCGGCGGCGCCGTCTCCCCGGGCGGCGTGACAACTGCCGTCGACGCCCCGCCGGCGGCGACCGAGTCCGAGTTCGGCCAGGCGTGCCACGCCGCGAAGGTGTGGATGGACGCTCAGCATGCCGACCCGGCGACGCTCGTCGAGCCGTACCTGAGCCTCATGCAGCGGGCGGAAACACGTGATCCCGGTAACTTCAACACCCCGTGGACCGAGCTCACCGCAGGCCAGCAGGCCGGCGTGATCATGGCCGCGACCAGCGCCTCCAAAGGTGAATGCGGCTGATACCCGCCGTTCACTGAGGATTCGCTGAGTCTGCGGCGTTGCCCTAAAATCGGTCGCACTGCCGTCCGATCGCTCTGACGCATACACGCGGGCCGCGGTGACAGCGAACTTTCCGACCGCCGGATCCGACCGGCGGTCCTCACGTACCCGCGAGGCCCGCCGAGATGACCGCCATGACCGCATCCCCTCGAGGTCGCAGCTGAGCACCTCCGATCTCCAGCGCAGCGATACCGCCCGCCACCGTCTTCCAGCCCGGCACCGCCGGAGCCGGCTGCAAAGCCTGCTCAGCGCCCGGGTGGGCTGGGACACCGTCGGGCGGGTGGCGCTCGCCCTGGTCACCACGGTGGCGGTGGCGACGACCGGCCTGGGCTGGTGGACGGTGCGCGGCGCGCTGCACGGCATCACGGTCAGCGATGCGCTCGGGGCCGACGCGCCCAAGTCCACCGGCGGGGCGATGAACATCCTGCTGATCGGCCTGGACTCGCGGAAAGACCAGCAGGGCAATGACCTGCCGCAGGCGCTGCTCGACAAGCTGCACGCCGGGGATTCGGACAACGGCGGCTACAACACCAACACGCTGATCCTGGCGCACATCTCCGCCGACAACCATGTGGTCGCGTTCTCGATCCCGCGCGACGACTATGTGCGGGTCACCGGCATCCCCGGATACGACCACATCAAGATCAAAGAGGCGTACGGCCTGACCAAGGCCAACGCCATGCAGCACCTCATGGACAAGGGCGTCACCGACCAGGCCGAGCTGGAACGCAAGAGCCGCGAGGCCGGCCGCGCCGCCACCCTGGCCGCGGTCCGCAATCTGACCGGTGCGCCCATCGACTACTTCGCCGAGGTCAACCTCGCCGGTTTCTACGACATCGCCGAGAGCCTCGGTGGCGTCGAAATCTGCCTGAACCACCCCGTGTACGACGACTACTCGGGCGCCGATTTCCCGGCCGGCCGCCAGATGCTCGACGCCTCGCAGGTCGTCGCCTTCGTCCGGCAACGGCACGGCCTGGACAACGGCGACCTGGACCGGACCCACCGCCAGCAGGCGTTCCTGATCTCGGTGATGCACCAGCTGCAGAAGGACGGCTCGTTCAGCGACCTCGGCAAGCTCAATCAGCTGATCGGCGTCGCACAGAAGGACGTCGTGCTGTCGGCGGGCTGGGGCCAGGAGCAGTTCAAGCGCATGGGCGAGATCGCCGGCGGCGCAAACGTCCAGTACCGGACATTGCCCGTCGTGCGCTACGACAACATCGACGGCCAGGACGTCAACATCGTCGACCCCATGGCCATCAAGGTCGAGGTCGCCAAGGCCTTCGGCCTCAAGCCACCGGCCGGCGCACCGACGACCACGCCCAGCACGTCGACCGAGCCGTCGACGCTGGACAAGGCCGCCGACAGCACCGGTACGACGTCGAAGAACGCCAAGACCGCCGTCATCGACGTCATCAACGGTTCCGACGTGATGGGCCTGGGCCGGCAGATGTCCGAGATCCTGGGCGATCTCGAATACTCCATGGGCCAGACCCGGAGCTCGCAGGACGGCGAGCTCAGTTCGACGGCCGTCGACTTCGGCGCCGGTACCGACGCCGAAGCCAAGCACCTGGCAGAACTGTTGGGCATCGACGCGGTCCGCGCCGACCCGTCGGTGCCCGCCGGCCGCATCCACGTGACGCTGGGGCCGGGCTATCAGGTGCCAGACACCCTCGACAGCGTCTCCCTGGCTGCGGCCAAGTCGTCCAATTACGACACCACGTTGCCGACCCCGGAAGCCGGGCCGCCGGTGCGTGCCAACGACGGGCTCCCCTGCGTCAACTGACGCGCGCCCGCTTTTCCGTGCCGCCAGTGTGCGCACAGACCGTCGATCCGGCCGGTTCCGCGATCTGCACGCACACTCGCGATGCAGACGCCACCAGCTGCCGGCGCAAATTAATTAGATTAGTTCAACGAATTAAATTCGCCGCCCATCGAAGCGCGAAAAATGAGCAGCAACACCATTCTCAGAACACAAAGCACATCTAACAAATTTGCCCGCCGACCAGGCAAAACGTCGCAGAAGCAATGCGATCAGCTAACGAATGCGACGTATTTCCCAACTACTGGTCAGTAATTGTGCTTTGACTCACACAATGGTGCACACTATGGGGTGTCTCACTCATTGTCGAAGGGATGAGCTCAATGGTTGCTCCTCAGCACGTACCGGTCGCCCGGGTCCACAGTGGCGCGGTCAACGGGCGCCGAGTGCTCTTCATGGGCATCCTCCTGCTGCTCATCGCAGTAGCGGCCGTCAGCGGCATCCTCTTCGCCATGAGCAGCGGACAGCCGCAGGTGGCTCTGATCATCGGGCTCATCTCGGCGGCGTTCTTCTCGCGCATCCGCTGCTGACGCGGCCTCGTCTCGCCGCCGTCTGATCCGCACGCCAAAATAGGGCCATGCGGGTCGCACTGGTCCTTGGCAGCGGTGGCGCCCGGGGTTACGCACACATCGGCGTCCTCGACGCGCTCCGCGAGCGCGGATTCGACGTCGTCGGCATCTCCGGTTCCTCCATGGGCGCACTCGTCGGCGCACTGCAGGCCGCCGACAAACTCGACGAATTCACCTCCTGGGCCAGCGCTCTCACGCAGAGCGCGGTCCTCCGTCTACTCGATCCATCCCTGACCGCCGCCGGCGTGCTCCGCGCCGAGAAGATCCTGGCGGACGTCCGCGAGATCATCGGCCCGCGGACCATCGAGAGCCTGCCGATCCCCTACACCGCCGTCTCGACCGACCTGATCGCCGGCAAATCAGTCTGGCTGCAGCGCGGCCCGATCGACGCGGCCATCCGCGCCTCCATCGCCATCCCCGGCGTCATCGCGCCCTATCTGCTCGACGGCCGGCTACTGGCCGACGGCGGCATCCTGGACCCCCTGCCCATGGCACCGCTCGCGGCCGTCAACGCCGACCTGACCATCGCGGTCAGCCTCAACGCCAGCGACCCGAATCCCACTCCGGACTCCCCGCGTCCCACCGCGGAGTTGTTGAACCGCATGCGACGCAGCACGACGTCACTGATCGACCGGGCCGCGGCGAGCACCCTGCTCGACGGCCCCACCGCGCGATCGGTGCTGAGCCGCTTCAGCAACGCGGTCGACGGCATCGACGCCGCCACCGAGTCCGAGGTCGAGACCGAAGAAGACACGCACGTGCCGCGGCTCGGTGGATTCGAGGTCATGAACCGCACCATCGAAATCTCGCAGGCGGCGCTGATGCGACACACCCTGGCGGCCTATCCACCCGATCTGTTGATCGAGGTGCCACGCACGGTGTGCCGCAGCCTGGAGTTCTACCGGGCCTCCGAGGTCATCGAGATCGGACACGAATTGGCTTGTGCCGCACTCGATTCCCTCGACCTCGCCGACTAGGCCAGGAACGCGGCGACCTCCGCCGCAACCTTTCGGCCCTGCGCCCGGCCGGCCTGCGCCGACGGGATTCGACAGGCCGGATCCAGCGGGTCGACGCCGAAGGCGGCGAGGGACTGGTCGTCGGCGTAGATGCCGAAGGCACTGCCGGGAAAGCTCCTGACGTCCGCGCCGGGGCCCGCCCCGAACGGCGACGGCGAGTCCGATGGCGCCGGCACCAGCACGACGGCGGTGTCACAGTCCTTGACCGCAATCATGTTGACGCTGCTACCCATGCCGCCGTCCATGTACCGGCGGCCGCCGATGGTCACCACCGGCCAGGCGGCCGGTACCGCGCAGCTGGCCTCGACGGCGTCGACGACGGACACCCCCGATTCCCGCGTGAACACCACCAGCTCGCCGGTGTCGATGTCGACGCCAGTGATGCGCAGGTCATGGTCGGGCCACTCGTGCGACGGCAACCGGCGTTCGATGACGTTGCGACGGACTGCCGGGCTGACGGTCTCGGCGGCAGCCGCTGCCGCCCCGAGGCGCTGCAACTGTTCGGCCCGGCCGCCGTTGGTCGACGACATCGCGTCGATGAACGTGGTCAGGACGGCCTCGATGTTGATGCCCGGGCTGATCTCCGCCGATTCGGCGGCGACCTGGCGCTCGAACAGCTCAGCAATGCTCAGCGCGCTGCCCAGCTGAGCACCGACCGCCGAGCCCGCCGATGTGCCCAGCACCACATCCGAATTCCGGATCGCCGCGGCGATCTCGGGGGCCTCGTCGGCGATTCCCTGCAGGATGCCGGTCTCCCATGCGATGCCGGCGATGCCGCCACCAGCCAGAACGAGCGCACGCTTAGCCATTAGTTCATCTAACAGGATTCGGCGTGCGCCGTGGGACCGTCATCCCACCAGGAGGTCAGAAAGATGCTCCAACGATCGGCCGGCGTAGCCCTTCCACAGCTTGCCGAAAACCGGCAGCAGCGGAGCGGTCAGCGAGCTGCGCGGGTGCAGGGTCCATCGCCAGGTGATCTTGGTGCGGGGATTCTGCCCACCGGAGACGTCCTGGAACAGCCACATCCCTTGCACGCCGCCCACCAGCGGCGCCAGCGGTCCGTTGATGTCGGACAGCGTGTAGCCGAACGAGTGCGGCTCGTCGTATGAGGTCAGGGTCTCGGCCATGCTGCCGCCACCGGTCAGCAGGATGGTCCGGGTCTGCCCCACCGCGTCCCAGATACCGGTCTGGTTGCGCACGGCCTTGATCGGCGGGATCGGTCCGTACCAGCGACAGAACAGCTCATTGAGCGGGATCGGTGCGGTGCCGCTGAACGCGTCGGCCACCGCGACGGGGACTATTCGTGATTGCTCGACCACCAATGCCTGCGCCATGATGGCGATCGTAACCATCGATGCTGACCACTGGAGTGTCATGACCTCAACGATGCGGGCCCAACGGTTCTACGCCGACACCAAAAAGGTTGTGGTGGAAGATGTTCCGATTCCGGAACCGGGCCCCGGCGAGGTGCTGGTCAAGGTCGCCTACTGCGGCATCTGCCACTCCGACCTGAGCCTGATCAACGGCACGTTCCCGTCGCAGCTCCCGGTGGTGACGCAGGGCCACGAAACGTCGGGCACCATCGCCAAGCTCGGACCGGGCGTCACCGGCTGGGCCGAGGGCGACCGCGTCGTCGTCGCGGCCGGCAAGCCGTGCATGGACTGCGTGAACTGTCTCCGCGGCGACATGTCCAACTGTCTGCGGATCCGGCTCATGGCGTTCGCGTACGACGGGGGCTGGGCCGAATACACCGTCGCGCAGGCGTTCGGGCTGACGCGCGTCCCCGACAACGTGCCGCTGGAGCAGGCCGCGATCCTCGCCGACGCGGTGTCGACGCCGTTCGGCGCCGTCGTGCGGACCGGCCAGGTGGGTATCGGCGAGTCCGTCGGCGTATGGGGCATGGGTGGGCTCGGCACGCACATCGTGCAGTTGGCCCGATTGGTCGGGGCGGCGCCGATCGTCGCGGTCGACGTCAACCCGGCAGTGCTGGAGCGCGCGCTGGAGGTCGGCGCGGACTACGCCTTCGACGCCCGCGACCCGGAGTTGTTGGCCCAGATCGGTGCAGCCACCGGCGGCCGGATGCTCGACGTCGCGTTCGACGCGGTCGGCAAGGGGTCGACGTTCGATCAGGCGCTGGCGGCGCTGACCGTGGGCGGACGGTTCGTCGGCGTCGGGATGAGCGCCGATGCCCCGTCGATCGGCCCGACGTCGTTCTTCAACCTGACCAAGAAGCAGGTGCGCGGGCACCTGGGCTACCAGAACGCCGACATCGGCACGCTGGCCACGCTGGTGTCCCGCGGCCGTCTGGACCTCACCCGTTCGATCAGCGAGATCGTCCCGCTCGAGGACGTCGCCGAAGGCATCGCGAAACTCGATCGGGCCGAAGGCAATCCGATCCGGATACTCGTGCAGCCCTAATTACCGCGAGCGGCCGTGTTTGTACGCCGACACGCTGCCGCAGGCGTGCAAAAACGTCGCGCTCACCTCAGCCGAGGTGCCGCTTTCGCACTGAAGAGCGGCAGGTCCAGATAGGTGGCGATGCCCGGTTCCGCGGCACACACCGCCGGCACGGAGTTGACGCAGTGGGCGGCGGTGCCGACGACGCCGGGTTCGGGGCCGTCCTCTCCGACCAGTCCCTGAAAGCCCTTGATCGACACGGTGAAGTCCGGATTTCCCTTGACCTCCATCTCATAGCGTTGACCTTCGGGGCCGAAATCCCATGCCGGGTCGAGGTTTTCCTCACCCATGAACCAGTTGACGGTGACGCGCACGACAACCTCGTCGCCGACGACCGCCTCCCAGTGGAACTTGCGGGCGGCCACCTGGCCGGGCTGGATGGGCCCCAGCGGTGAGTCGATCGGCGCGGTCGCCACCGCAACCTCTTGGCGCGCAACGATCTTCGGATCGGCATTGAAGCCGAACTCGTCGACGCACATCCGCACGGCCTGGATGAAGCCACTGTCGAGCAGCTTCTGCATCGGACCGGTCAGCGCCTTGTCCGGGGTCTCACCGAACCCCATGACGTGCCGCAGCACGTCGGGCGCCTCATAGGTGCGCAGATCCGAAAATTCCTCGGCCCGAACGAAAGTCACGCCAGTGGACATCACCGAGAACAGCAGCGGGAACTTCTCACTGATGCCGCCGGGTGCGATGCCGGTGCCGTGCAGCGTGGCCCCACCTGCCAGCGCGGCTTCCCGCATCGGCGCGCCCTGCTTCTCGCTCGGATACACCCACCCGACGGGCGTCACCACGTTCTTGCCGGACCGCAGCAGGGCCGCCACCTCGTCGGGGTTGGCCATCAGCGGGGCGTAGATGACGGCGTCGGCCTCGAGCGCCAGGATGTCGTCGATGTTGTTGGTCGCAGTGACACCCAGCGGCTCGGCGCCGATGATCTCGCCAACATCCTTGCCGTTCTTGGCTTCCGAATGCACCCAACAACCGACCAGTTCCAGGTCCGGGTGTTCCAGCACGCCCTTGATCGCGGCGACGCCGACTCCGCCGGTTGCCCACTGCACGACCCGCAACGCCATGAAACCTCCCGAGCACCGCCCGAACTAGAACACGTTCTAGGTTGTATACCACCGGCCCGGCGCCGGAGACCAGACCTTTGGGGTCTTGACTAAAACCGCCGGGCGTGACTGAACTACAGGTAGTAACGAAAGGAAACCCATGGCCAAGAATCGCGTGTTCGTCGTCGGTGTCGGCATGACCAAATTCGAGAAGCCCGGCAGCCGCGAGGGCTGGGACTACCCGCAGATGGCCAACGAGTCCGGCAACAAGGCCCTGGCCGACGCCGGCATCTCGTATGACCAGGTGGAGCAGGGTTACGTCGGCTACTGCTCCGGCGACTCGACCTCGGGCCAGCGCGCCCTGTACGAGCTGGGCATGACAGGCATCCCGATCGTCAACGTCAACAACAACTGTTCGACGGGTTCGACGGCGCTTTACCTTGCCGCACAGGCGATCCGCGGCGGCCTCGCCGACTGCACCATCGCGCTGGGCTTCGAGAAGATGCAGCCGGGTTCGCTTCAGGCAGGTGCGCAGGACCGCGAATCGCCGCTGGGGCGGCACGTCAAGGCCCTGGCCGAGATCGACGAGTTCGCCTTCCCCGTGGCGCCGTGGATGTTCGGCGCGGCCGGCCGTGAGCACATGAAGAAATATGGAAGCACTGCAGAACATTTTGCAAAAATCGGCTACAAGAACCACAAGCATTCGGTCAACAACCCGTATGCGCAGTTCCAGGACGAGTACACGCTCGACGACATCCTGGCCGCCAAGATGATCTCCGACCCGCTGACCAAGCTGCAGTGCTCGCCCACCTCCGACGGGTCGGGCGCGGCGATTCTCGCCAGCGAGGCGTTCGTCGACAAGCACGGGCTGGCGTCGCAGGCCGTCGAGATCGTCGGCCAGGCCATGACCACCGACTTCGCCTCGACGTTCGACGGCAGCGCCGCCAACATCATCGGCTACGACATGAATGTCCAAGCCGCCCAGAAGGTTTACGACCAGGCGGGCCTGGGCCCCGAGGACTTCCAGGTCATCGAGCTGCACGACTGCTTCTCCGCCAACGAGCTGCTGTTGTACGAAGCCCTGGGCCTCTGCGGCGAGGGTGAGGCGCCGCGCCTGATCGACAACAACGACACCACGTACGGCGGCCGCTGGGTGGTCAACCCGTCGGGCGGCCTGATCTCCAAGGGTCACCCGCTGGGTGCGACGGGCCTGGCCCAGTGCTCCGAGCTGACGTGGCAGCTGCGCGGCACCGCCGACAAGCGTCAGGTCGACGGTGTCACCGCGGCCTTGCAGCACAACATCGGCCTCGGCGGCGCCGCCGTCGTGACGGCCTACCAGCGCGCCGAGCGCTAGTCACCTCCCCCGCGAGCTGGGGGTACCCCTTCTGCCGAGCCGGGGGTACCTCCAACTTGCGAGCAGACGTAAAACTGTCGTTTTCGCTTCGAAAACGACAGTTTTACGTCTGCTCGCCGAGCCAGCTAGCCGTCGAACATGGCATCGACGAGGCGGCGCAGTACCTGACGGGTCTCGCGGCGCGCCTTCTTCGGGTCGTCCGCGGTGGCGATGAGCATGGCCGCCTCGTCGAGGGCACCGATCAGCACATGCGCCAACGCCCGCACCGGCTGACGGGCCAGCTGGCCGGCCTTCATGGCCTCGCTGAGCAGCTGCTCCGTCATGCCCAGGCTGTAGCGCTGGGCGACGTCCCGGAAGCCCGCCCAACCCAGGACACTCGGGGCGTCGAGCAACACCAGCTGGCGCACCTCCGGGTCGCCGGAGACTTCCAGCCAGGCATCGACCGCGGCGCGAACGGCATCGGCCGGTGACGTCGCCCCCGATGCCGCCACCATCGCCCCCATCCGGGCCATCACGTCCTGTTCCACCACCTCCACCACAGCGAGGAAAAGCGCTGCCTTGTCGGCGAATTGGTGATACATCGCGCCCCGGGTCACGCCCGCGGTCGTCGCGATCTCCGGCGTGCCCACCTCGGCATAACCACGCTCGCCCCACAGTCGCCGCGCGGCAACGATCAACGCTTCGCGGGTAGCCGCGGAGCGCTCCTCCTGAGTACGCCTCTTGTTTTCCATACACCCTGTTGGTAAGTTGCGGACAGCCTGTTTGTAAATGAGTATCGAGCTAGGAGTCATCCATGTCGATCATCGAGATTAACGCCGGAACCATCCATTTCGAGGAATTCGGGCCAAAGGACGGCAGGCCCGTCGTCTTCGTGCACGGATACATGATGGGTGGCCAATTGTGGCGCGGGGTCGCCGCGCGCCTGGCCGAACGCGGCCTGCGGTGCATAGCCCCCACCTGGCCGCTCGGCGCGCATCCCGAAGCGCTGCGCCCAGGCGCCGACCGGAGCATCCACGGCGTCGCGCGCATCGTCGCCGACACCCTGGCCGCATTGGACCTCGACGACGTCGTCATCGTCGGCAACGACACCGGCGGTGTGGTCACGCAGCTGGTCGCCGTCCACCACCCGGAACGCATCGGCGCCATGGTGCTGACGAGTTGCGATGCGTTCGAACACTTCCCGCCACCGATCCTCGAGCCGCTGATCCTGGCGTCGCGTTCCAAGGCGCTGTTCCGGGCGGGCTCGCAGGTGTTCCGGGTCCCGTTGGTCCGCAGGCGCGCGTACGCCGGGCTGGCATACGCGGACTTCGACGCCCTGACCCGGGAGTGGGTACACAACACGCAGTCCAAACCGGCTGTCGCCGAGGATCTCCGCGTGTTCACCAGCTCCCTGCGCACCGAGGTCACCACCGGAGTCGCAGCGCGGCTGCACGAATTCGACAAGCCGGCGCTCATCGCCTGGTCGGCTGACGACGAGTTGTTCGAGATCGGCGACGGCGAGAAGCTGGCGCAGATCATCCCGAACGCCCGCCTCGAAATCATCGACGGCGCAAAGACATTCTCGATGCTCGACCGCCCGGACCGCCTCGCCGACCTGATGTCGACCGTCGCGGTGCGCGCCTAGCTCGCGAGAACTAGATGGTGACGACGTCGTAGGCGCCGTCGGCGTACCGGGCGCGGATGGTCTTCTTGTCGTACTTGCCGACGCTGGTGCGGGGCACCTGGTCGACGAACGTCCACCGCTCCGGCAGCCACCAGCGAACCACCTTGTCCGACAGGAACTCTCGAAGTTCATCAGGTGTCGCCGAAGCGCCCTCGTGCAGCACGACGGCGACCAGCGGGCGTTCCTGCCAGCGCTCGTCGGGCACCGCGACGACGGCGGCTTCCAGCACCGCGGGGTGCGCGATCAGGTGGTTCTCCAACTCGACCGACGAAATCCATTCACCACCGGACTTGATGACGTCCTTGGCCCGGTCGGTGAGGGTGACGAACCCGCAGTCGTCGATGCGCCCGACGTCGCCCGTGCGCAGCCAGCCGCTGTCGAACTTGCTCGAGTCATAGCCCAGGTAGTAGCTGCCGGTGATCCACGGTCCGCGAATCTCGATCTCCCCCACCGCTTCCCCGTCGTGAGGCAGCGGGGCGCCGGCGTCGTCGACGATCCGGATCTCGACACCGCACAACGCCCGCCCGGCGGTCGCCCGACTCTTCCAGTACTCATCCTCGGACGCGCCCGGGAATGGCTTGGCGGTCGTGGCCAGCGGCGAGGTTTCGGTCATCCCCCAGGCCTGGCGGATGTGGACGCCGTACCGCTCCTGGAAGATGCGCATCATCGACAACGGCACGGCCGAGCCGCCGCAGCCCACGATCCGCAACGACGAAATGTCGTGTCCCGGATTCTTTTCCAGGCAGTTCATCACGTCGTTCCAGATGGTCGGAACCGCGCCGGCGATGGTCGGGCGATGCGTCTCGATGAGGTCGATCAGCGATGCGCCATCGAGGAACCGGTCCGGCATCACCAGGTCGGCACCGGCCATCAGCGCGGCGTACGGCAGCCCCCAGGCGTTGGCGTGGAACATCGGCACGATAGGCAGCGTCACGTCCTCGCTGCCGACGTCCAGCGCATTGCTGGTGCACGTCGCCATGGCGTGCAGGAAGCTCGAACGGTGGCTGTAGACAACACCTTTCGGATTTCCGGTGGTGCCGCTCGTGTAACACATCGCGGCCGCGGACCGCTCATCGATCTCCGGCCAGTCGAAGTTGTCGGGCTGGGCGGCCAGCAGTTCGTCGTACCGCAGCACGGTCTTGCCGGCGCCCTCCAGCGGCGCCAAATCTCCTGCGCCGATGGCGATCACCGTGTGCACCGTCTTCATCTGCGGCAGCACCGGTGCCAATTGTGCGGTCAACGAGAGATCCGCGATGACGACGGAGTCCTCGGCCTCATTGGCGATGTAGGCGATCTGCTCCGGGGACAACCGGATGTTGAGGGTGTGCAGCACCGCGCCCATGGACGGAATGGCCAGGTAGGCCACCGTGTGTTCGGCGTTGTTCCACATGAACGTGGCCACCCGCTGGTCTCCGGTGATGCCGAGCCCGCGCAGCGCATTGGCCAGCTGCGCGGATTGCCGGCCGACTTCGCCATAGGTCATGGTGCGGTACTGGCCGCCGCCGAGCGCCGTGGTGACGGTTCGGCGATAATTCTGGCCAGTCGCGTGCCGCATGATCGTGGCGATGGTGAGCGGGGCGTCCTGCATCGTACTGAGCATCGTGAATTTCGCCTCTGGGTTGCTGCCGCTGGGATGTCGAGATGCTAGCCGACCCTGCGAGGTAGGAGGATGATTAGCGTTGGTACGACAGGAGAAAATCATGCGCAGGAATTGGACGCTCGCCGCGGCGACAGTCGGCGGGGTGGCCACGATGCTGGCGCCGGCCGGATTGGCCGCGGCCGAATCGGCGCAAGACACGATCAACCGGCTGCAATCCGAGGGCTATGTGGTGACGATCGACAAGCTCGGGACGGCGCCGGTGTCCGAGTGCACGGTGACCAGTGTGCGCAACCCGCAGCAGACGACGCAGTTGGTGCCGTGGGTCGGCCCCGGCCTGGGCCGCAACAGCAATTCCATCCTGCTGCCACAAACCAGCCGGACCATTTCGGTGTCGCTCGACTGCACGGGTACGCACTAGGTCCCCGGATGCCAAAACGCCCCCGCCGGCCGGCGGGGGCGTTTTCTTTGGACTGACTAGACGGTCGCGGGCTCCAGCGCGCGCACCTCGTTCATCGTGACGGACTTGGTCGCCATGAACTGCGAGTAGAGCAGCGGCTTGGGGGCCTCGACGGCGACCGCGGTGACGTCACCGACGACATCCGCCACGTACAGGCGCGAGCCGTCACGGCTGACGGTGACGCAGGACGGCTGGACATCGGCCGCGATGGTGTCGACCACCGCGTTGGTCTGGGTGCAGAACACCGAGACGCGATCGTAGTCGACGACGTAAGCGCGGGTGCCGTCGGCGCCGAGCACCAGCTGGGTCGGGGCGTCGCCGACGGGGAAGCGACCGGTCACGCGGCCGGCGGCCAGGTCGACTACGTGCACCTCACCGCGCGCGGTCAGGTCCGAGGTCAGCACGTAGGCGGTGTTGTCGGGGCCCAGCGCCAGGCTGCGGATCGGGGCACCGATGACGATGGTGTTCCGGATGCGCGCGGTCTCGGTGTCGACGACGACCAGCTGGCTGCCCATCTCGTCGGTGGTGGCGACGTACAGCCGGCGACCGGTGTGGTCGACCGCGAGGGCGTCGATGCTGATGGCGGCGCCGGTGGCGATCTCGATGGTGCCGACGCGGTCGGCGGTGATGTCGATGACGGCGACGTCGATGTAGGTGTCGCCGGCGCGGCCCGCGAACACGCGCTTGCCGTCGGGGCTGACGGCGAGGGCGCTCACGCCCGAGGCCAGCGGGTAGGCGGCCAGCTCGGCGCCGGTGGCGACGTCGATGACGGCGACGCCGTCGAACTCGGCACCGGACACGGCGACGTACGCCCGGTCAGCGGTGGCGACGACCGCGAACGGCTCACCGTCGACGGCGATGTCGCGGATGCTGCGGGTGCGCGGCTCGATCAGCGACACCATGTTGTCGGCGTAGCTGGTAGCGACCAACTGCCCCGCGCTCTCGGCGATGTCGGCGATGGTGCCGCGGCCAACCTGCGCGATGTCCATGGTTCCGCGCAGCGCCTGGGCGCCTGCCCGCTTCGCTTTTGCACGAGCGTTATTATTTGCCACGATCTTCGGTACCTCCGCCAGCGCGGCAACGCGCCGGTAGTCGATTGCCCGTCCGGGTGCGCCCGGATGAGCGCTGCTTTCAAGAAGTGTAGTGATCCCCACCGACATTCCGGACGGCTTCAGCGACGCCTCGTCACGAATTGATCAGAAGCTCTTAGGAGTTACTTATGTTGTGAATTGTTATGCACTTGTTACCAATGGCGATCGATGCTCCGACCTGCGTAAACAACGCCTGAATTCAAATTGAGCAAACATAGGTCCGCCTCATTCCTGAGGGTTTCCAAGCAGGGTTTCCCGGCATTCCCTGGCAAAGTGAGCGAAACATCACACCGCGACACGAACGCATAGAATCTCATCCGCCTCACCCGCACGATAGAACCCAGGTTCCACTTCTGTTCATCGAGATCGCAACAGCGTCGAGGCCCGCCTGAGCGGGCCTCGAGATTCGCTGTTATCGACGAATTCACATTTTGTTCATGATGTGAGGGCGGTCACACCCGCGTTGCCGGACGGGTGCTCGACACTCGAGTCGAGCATCGTCAGTTCGTCGAACGGATCGGCGCCGTGCAACACGGCCGCGGCCTTTGCCCGGTCGAGTGTCCCGGTCCACGATCCGATCAGCACCGTGGCGACGGCGTTACCCGAGAAGTTGGTGACGGCCCGCGCCTCCGACATGAACCGGTCGATGCCGACGATCAGCCCGACACCGTCCAGCAGGTCCGGCCGGTGGCTCTGCAGGCCGCCCGCCAGCGTCGCCAGACCCGCGCCCGTGACGCCGGCAGCACCCTTGGAGGCGACGATCATGAAGGCCAGCAGCGCCAACTGCTCCCCGATCGCCATCGGCCGCCCCATGGCGTCGGCGATGAACAGCGCCGCCATGGTCAGGTAGATCGCGGTCCCGTCGAGATTGAACGAGTAGCCGGTCGGCACCACGACGCCGACGGTGCTGCGATCCACGCCCAGGTGCTCCATCTTGGCGATCAGCCGAGGCAGCGCCGACTCCGACGACGAGGTCGAGAAGATCAGCAGGTACTCGCGGGCCAGGTAGCGGACCAGCCGGAAGATCGACATCCGGGTCACCGACCACAGCAGCACCCCGAGCACACCGAAGACGAAGACGACGCAGGTCACGTAGAACCCGAGCATCAGGGTCAGCAGCTGGGTGACGGCGCGCCACCCGGTCTGGCCCACGACGCCGGCCATGGCACCGAACGCGCCGATCGGCGCCAGCCACAGGATCATGATCAGCACGCGGAACACCAGCTTCTGCAGGTGCTGGACGCCCCGCAGGATGGGTTCGCCGGCCGTACCCATGGCCTGGACCGCGAAGCCGACGAGCAGGGCGATGAACAGGGCCTGCAACACGTTTCCGCTGGTCAGTGCCGACAGCAGGGTCTCCGGGATGATGTGCGAGACGAAGTCCATGAGACCGCCGGCCTCGTGCGCCTTCTGGGCCAGTTTCGCGCCCTGACCGGTCGCCTGTGCCGACAGGTGCAGGCCCGATCCCGGGCTCAGCAGGTTGCCGACGACCAGGCCGATCGCCAGCGCCACCGTCGACATGGCGAGGAAGTAGCCGAGCGAGAGGCCGCCGATCTTGCCGACCGTCGCGGCTTTGCGCACCGACCCGATGCCCAGCACGATCGTGCAGAAGATGACCGGGGTGATCATCATCTTGATCAGGTTGACGAACAGGGTGCCGAGGACCGCGATGTCCTTGCCCACCCCGGGTGCGATCAGGCCGACGGCCACACCGCCGACGACGGCGACGAGCACGGCGATGTACAGCCAATGGGTGCGGTCGCGACGGGGCGCTTGATCAGTCATGTCGGGCAGTCCTCCGGCCTCGTTGTCGAAAACTTCTGCAAGGATGTTTGTCCAGAACGTGAGGCACGTCACGCATATGTTCATTTTGTTCGCATATGCGGCGTACTAAAGCCGTGAAATCCCAAGTGGGCCAACACCGCAACCGCGCCAATATGTGTAACTGGCGCGCAGAGGTGGAACAGCGGAGCGGGTGGGCCTACTCGGCTCGGCGCTTCTCCCGAACGGCCAACTCGATGGCACTGCGGTCCAACTTGAAATGCTCGGTCGCTAGTTCGAGTTGCGCCCTTCTCCGCCCGTACATGGTCTTCCACGTTTCCGACAACACCGTTGTATCTGGGCGCCGACCAGTGTTGGAGATGGCCACATCTCTGATCTCGGGCAAGACTTCGTTGTTGATTCGGGCCATGTCGATGCTGATGGCTTCCATGTCTTTTTGCATCGGCGTTCCCTCAAGCAGGGTTCGCGCGGTGAAGAGCGGCGGCTCGACCACCTGAGTCCACCGGGTAAGGAAAGCCTGGAGACGGCCATAGATTTCGTCGCCAAGCGACTCGCCGGGCGGAGCCGCAGGGCTTCGTCCGGAGCGTGGCATCTCCGCATTGAAAAACGCCGGGAGCTCATCCAGATATTCACGGAACACCACAAAGTCCATGGACACCTGCATCAGGGCTGCCCAGACTTCGCCCAGCGCTTTCAGGCATTCACGACGGCGACCCAATTCGTAATCCACCTCGCGGGCGCGCTGACTGCGCGCAGACTCGCGCAATGCGACCGAGATAGCGCCCACCGTTGCCGTCCCGGCGAACCATCCGGAGAGCGGACCCCATTGGGACGCACCCCATTCTGCTCCTACGCCGTAGCCAGCCCAGAAAATCATGAAGACACCGACCGCAAGAACGGCGACGAGCGGCCAGCGATGACGAAGGTCGGTTGCCATGCTCTCCAGGAAGTTGCGCACGCGCCGAGGGTAATCGGCGGCCCTGCCAAATCTGAGGTGTTCGGCCCGACGCCATCGGCGTTGTGCGCAAGCAGTCCCCAGCCCTGGGGACAGTTTGTGGATGGCCTAGCGCGCCGGTTTGGTGCTTACCCAGAGCCAGATGGATCGCCTTGCCTCCTGGTGCATCTCGCGCACTGCCTAGCCGCGCCGACGGCACCGGCCTACACTTGCGGCAGGCGTCCCTGCAGTACCGAGGGCGATGTACATGGCGGGCCAATCGGGTCCTTCTCACGGAGCAGTCATTTCGGCTGCGGTTCCGGTTCATGGCGTGGTGCGCGAAGGCGAGTGCTTTCGCGTTGCTTTGTGATGCGCCATGAAAGGAAAGTCGATGAGTACAGAACAACAACCAGAGACGGCCAGCGGCGAGGCCTCACTAAGCCGGGCCGATGCCCAAGCACTAACCGCCAGTATCAGAACAAGCCTCAACCAGACCTGGGAACTCGTTGTGCAGGCTTGGAATGGTCGTGCCTACAAGGCACTTGGTTACGAGAGCTGGGATGTCTACTGCATCAAGGAATTCGGCTCGTGCCACTTGAAGTTGCCCCGCGAGGAACGTGCCGAGCAGGTGAAGTCGATGGCGGCAGCCGGAATGTCCCTGCGTGCGATCGCGGCCGCAACCGGCCTCAGCAAGGACACCGCGAGCCGAGCTCTGGCAGCTGTCTCAAATGAGACACCTGGACCCACCCGGGTGACCGGCCGCGACGGGAAGCAGTACCCGCAGCATCCCTCGTACGTGCCGGTGAACCTTGATGTTCAGCCGCCCTCCGGTACCGAGAAGGTCGTCACCCGGGTCGGAGAGTCGAGCACAACCGACCTCAGTTCGGCCCAGAAGCAATTGGGCGAGGCTCGGCGTCTGAACGAAGCAGAGCGCACCAAAGCCGAGGATGACACCAACGGCGGGAACGACGGCAGCAAGTGGCAGTCATCCTTCGGGGCTAACCATGGCCAGCGCACATTCGGTAAGCATGTGGGCTCCGTAGAGGCTTACCTGACGAGCCTTAGCGGGCGAGTGGCCAACACCAACCTGACCCCCAATGCACTGGCACGACTTAAGAAGTGCCAGAAGCTACTTGACGACATCATCAAGCGCGCCGAGGACCGCTTGGCGACAGAAGCGGGGAGTGCACAGCAGGGCCAGCTAGTCCCAAACGGGCCGCCCCAATCTGCTTCGCGTTTTCGAAACGCTTCCTACCGTGAAGAGCTATGGCACTCGACCCCTTCAAGCCGAACCGCGAGCTAGGTGGTGAGCCGTCTGACTACTGCGCCGCCTGCCTGTGCGAGTGGCGCATGTACCAGGACGAGCACGGCGCGTGGCGCTTCGAGGAGCACACCCGCGCCTACAAAAACGAGGTTGGGCGATGCAAGGGCAGCGGCCGGACTAAGGCCGGTGCTGGGAGGGACTGAGCCCCTACCAGGCCTCGCTCGGCTCGCCCATCTCCCCCGGCAGGATCGGGTTGAGGCCGCCGCCCTTGAGCCGGTTGCATCCAGCATGACCACTGGCCCAGTTGCGCCGGTCCAGCATCAGCTCGGGGTGGGTCGCTACGGGCTTGAGGTGTTCGAGCGTCCAACTGTCGGCGTGCGGCCACCTCAGCCTGAAGTCGATGAACCCACCACAGATGATGCACGGGGCCTGACGCACCTTCTCCTCACGCCGGAACTCGGCACGGGCCGTCCGGTAGGCGCGGCTGTTGCGGATGGCCTCGGTGTCGATGCCGGTGCGACGGATGTGGGTGTCCATCTCAGGCCGGTCGTCGTAGAAGAACTCGTCATCCATCCGTAAATTCTCCCGAGCACCGATCCAATAACGGCGAATAACGGTTTTGGCACGCCGATGACCTTCTGAACTGCGGCGATGTCAAAAACAGTGATTATTGGATTTTCGGGGGGATACCTACTTTTTCGGGTTTTCTGCTCGTTTTTTCAGAAGCGCCGGGGGGGTATAGCGGCCTGGACATCCTGCAATGCAGGCGGCCGGGCCAGTGTTTGAAGGTAGTTAGGCCCCCTAACTTGATCCTGTGAGCTTGTCCCTCCTTCCCCAGTCTTACCGGTGAGTAACCTGTGAGCCGCGCAAGCATGTTTGCTCCAAGGTCGCTCCCAGCTGGCTCATGGCTCCAGTGTCAGATGGAACACATTCGAACACCTGTTCGCATCGCGACGGTAAACTAGCAGTTGAGAGCAGGTATTGGGCCAGCTCCCGACCCAAGGAGTACAAAATGACCGCCACCAAGAGCACCGCTGCGACGTCCGCGACCGCTTTGCTGGACACCGCGAAGGCACCGGCTAAGAGCACCGCTCGGAAGACACCGGCGAAGGCCGCACCGAAGGCCGAGGCACCGAAGGCCACCGAGCCCAAGAAGACATACAAGAGCACGGCGACAGGCAGGGGCGGTCGGACGTGCGTCCGTCAGACGGGCACGGTCGCGTGCTCCTGGGCCGTGGACGTGGCCGACGCCGATGGCAAGGCACAGCACCTGAAGACGGGCGCGATCTGGAGCTTCCACTCCACCGAGGCCGCAGCGCTGAAGGCCGCTGAGAAGTACAACGCCAAGTCCGGGCTCCAGGCCGTGGTCGTCAAGGCCACGCCGTCCGAGTAAGCCAACCGTGGTGACGCCGGGACGCAGCGAGCGTCCCGGCTACCCCGACACAAAAGGAGTCGATAGTGGCCGAAGCAATCACCGCGCCGCTGAGCTGCGACCCGGAGGTGTGGCTGCGCTGGAGCAACGCCGAGCGCTGGCGCTGGTTGTGGGACCGCGTGGAGCAGCAGGAGAACAAGACCCCGCGCCTTGGCGCGGTAGACCGGTGGCGACTCGCCATGCGCGACCATTGGTGGGTCGTCCTGTCGTACGAACACCTCGTGCCCTGCATGTTCGCGCGCTACGCCGTCCACGACACCCCCGACCAGGCCGAGGCGCTAGCCACCGTGGAGTTCGTGGCCAAGAGCATCAAGGCCGACCTGACCCGCCGCGTCGATCTGGATACCGAGCTATCCCAGGTGTGGACGATCAGCCCAACGGGGACGCCCCCTGCCGAGACCGATGTGCGGCTGATCGTCTGCCGCCACGAGTGAGACGGCGGGCGCGTTGACCAGTCCAATAAAGGTCAGCCAAGCTCCTCGTGTTCTTCCTACGGCTCAGCCGCGTCGTGAGTTGATTGGTCGACCTGCGGTGCGCCCGCCGTCGTCTATGGGGTGAGACGCGGCCAGTAGAGCCCCGTTTAACCACTGGCCGCGTCACCCATCCCGCCGGGGTAAAGGGTTCCCGGCGGAAGTCATCAGCTGGTCGGCAGGCCCGTCAGCCCGAGGATGGAGCTAGGTGTGATGTCCAGGGACGTTGGTCAGCCGAGTGACCGGTGGGCGGCCTCCGATGGCGGAGTGGGCTCGGTGGTGATTGTAGAAATGCAGCCAGCTCGGTAGGGCTGTGTTGCGTTGTTCGGTGGATTCGTAGAACCGGGCGTAGGCCCAGCCGTCCCCGAGCGTGCGATGGAATCGCTCGATCTTGCCGTTGGTCTGGGGCCGGTATGGCCGGGTTCGCTTGTGGCTGATGTTCAGTTCGGCGCAGGCACCGCGCCAGGCCAAGGATTTGTAAGCCGACCCGTTGTCTGAGAGGACTCGTTCCACCGTGACGCCGCGTTCGGCGAACCAGGCCACCGCGCGCTGCAACACACCGATCGCGGTGGCCGCTTTCTCGTCGGACTGGATCTCGACGTACGCAACCCGAGAGTGATCATCAATAACTGTGTGCAGGAACGCAATTCCAATTCGCGGTCGATAATCGTCGGCACGTTCACCGGTGCGATGCGCGGTCAGCTGCCGGTTGCGCTTGCCTTGTTGTCGGCTAAGGAACTTGTGCCCACCGCCGTCGGGGATGTTGCCGAATTTGGTGACGTCGACGTGGATCAGCGAACCGGGATGATCGTGCTCATAGCGGCGCAGCGGTTCGCCAGTTACGCGGTCGATGTAGGACAACCGATTGATCCGGCACCGGGTCAGCACAGCGTGCACCGTGGACGCCGGCATGCCCAGTCGTCCGGCGATCTGCACGGGCCCGAGCCGCTTGCGCCACCGCAGGTCCACGATCCGACGCATGACCTGGTCGCTGGTCTTGGTGGGGCTCCGGTGCGGTCGCGAGCTACGGTCGACCATGCCGGCAGAGCCTTCGGTACGAAAGCGATCGGCCCATTTCTTGGCGGTTCGAGGCGCGACCATGAACATCTTGGCCGCAGCGGTATAGGTCCAGCCCTTCTCGATGATGAGCTCGGCGAGCTTCAATCGTGCGCGCGGGGTTAATGCAGCGTTAGCGTGGGACACGAAGGCCTCCTGGTTGGTGAAGCGGTTCCTAGACAGCTCCACTTCACAACCGGAGGCCTTCCCTGTCACACAGGCTCACCGATACATAACGGGACAACGTCCCCGGACATCACAGCTAGGAGCGTGGGTCAGTAACACGCCGGGCGGGGTGTTGGTGCGAGCTGCCGGTATACGGGATCCTTAGGTGTGCGTGATGATCTCGGTGATGGCGGGTTGTTCGAGGTAGACCCCGGGCAGCGGGTGGATTCACATTCTGTGGCGCCGAAGGCGCCGGTGGACAAGACGTTTCGCCCGTTCGCGCCGGAGCAGGGCCTGTTGTTGCCGCCGTCGCTCGATGACTGGCTGCCCGCTGAGCATCTGGCCCGGTTCATCGCCGAGTTGGTCGATGAGCATCTGGACTTGTCCCGGATCCATGCCGCCTATACCGAGGTCCGGGGTGGGCCACCGTACGATCCGCGGCTGCTGGTGCGGATTCTGCTGTACGGGTACACGACCGGGGTGCGTTCCTCGCGCAAGCTGGAAGCCGCCTGTGTTGACGTGGTCGCGTTTCGGTGGCTGGCCTCTGGTAGCGCCCCCGATTACCGGGCGATCGCCCGGTTCCGTAAACGCCACCTGTCCGCCCTGGGACATGTGTTCGTGCAGGCGTTGGCGTTGTGTCAGGCCGCGGGCATGGTGTCCCTGGGCCGGGTCGCCCTTGATGGCACGAAGGTGCGGGCCAACGCCTCCAAACGCAAAGCGATGAGTTATGCCCGGATGACCGAGAAAGAGAAAGTCCTGGCCGCCGAGGTGTCAGCGCTGCTATTGGAAGCTGAACGGATCGACAAGGCCGAAGACCAGCAGTTCGGTAAGGACCGCCGTGGTGATGAGCTCCCGGCCGAGTTGGCCCGCCGCGAGACCCGGCTGGTGAAGATTCGCCAGGCCAAAGCCGCCCTGGAGCACGAAGCCGCCGAGGCGGCCCGCGCCGACGCTGAACGCAAAGCCCGTGAACGCGACGATGATGACGACACCACCACCAGTGCGGGAGCGGCCGCCGCCGCAGCAGCCACACCGAAACCCAAGGCGCAGCGCAACTTCACCGATCCGGATTCCAAGATCATGCTCACCGCCGATGGGGCGTTTCACCAGTGCTACAACGCCGCGGCTGTGGTCGATGCCGATCATCAGGTGATCGTGGCCACCGCAGTGGGCACCAACGCCGCCGATGTGGGCACCCTGTTGCCGATGACCCGGCAAGCGGCGGCCAACACCGGCCGGGTTCCCGCCCAGGTGCTCGCTGATGCCGGCTACAGCAGCGCCGCCAACTGTGAGGCCGCCGCCGCATACACCGCTACGTATGGGACCGAGTTCTTCATTGCCCCCGGCCGCCGGCGCCGTGATGACCCGGCCCCGGTGGCCCCACGCGGACGCATCCCGGCCGATGCCACCACCAAGCAACGGATGGCCCGCAAGCTCACCACCAAACGTGGCCAGCAGGTTTATGCCCGCCGTAAAGCCATCGTGGAACCGGTGTTCGGTCAGATGTCGACGCTGCAGAACGCCAAACATCTTCTGCTGCGCGGCCTTGAGCAGGCCCGCGGCGAATGGCTATTGCTCGCGGCGTGCCACAACATACGAAAACTGCACGGCCACATCGGACTTACCGGCCTCTCGGCCCTACCCGCCTATTGAGGCCCCGTCGGCAGGGCACCGGGCGCACTGGGCGCTCACCACACGCGATCGCGCATCGAACGTGCAACCAGATCACCTCAGAGCCACGGACTGCGATCTGTACGCACCTTCGACGACCTCACCCCACCAACGGCTTACCGACCCAAGCTCCTAGGCCGCTCCACGGCCAAGCACAGCCGCTCCTCTGCCACGTATCGCCAGATGTTCTGGGTGAAGTCGGTGCCGGTCCAACCGATCCGCACACCGATGGGCTCGCGCACCGCCACCCGGCCAAAGGTCCGGGTGTCCAGGAGGCAGCCCACGCCCGCCGCGATCGACGTGGTGGGCAGCACCCGAATTCCCCAGAGCGACTGTGCTTCGTCCTGAGTCGGGTCGGGCGCGACCATGTACCTCTGATAGCCATCCTTCTGCCGACGAATGGCCGACCAGGTGGTCGGATGCAGCACCAGCAAGTCCGGCTCACACAACGACGGGCCGGTGCGCAGCTGAGCCACGCTCATCTCCACCGCGTCCAGTGCGGTCTCGCTGGTGATGTGGTGGGTCAGGATGCCCGTGGTGTTGAGCAGACCCGGCGTCTCAACGACCGGGGTGGTGCCACCCGAAACGATGCCCGACAGCAGGAATTCGTTCTCGGCATCCACGACTTGCTTGGTCAGTTCGACCGTTACCGCCGTGGTGAAGGCGGTCCAGTCCTGCGCCGACTCGTACGAGATGCCGGTGTGCGCCGCGAGCTTCTGCGCGGTCACGATGACGTGCGAGGTGTTCATGATGAGCTCGGGCTTGAGCGCACCCTCATCCACCGGAGCGGCAGCACCGGTCACGCTGTTGACCTGGATGTACTCAAGCGAGGGAGCGTCCAGCGCGAACCCCGGCAAAAATTCCAGCAGCCGTCTTTCGTGCCGGGGAAAGGTTGGGATGTTGTACAGCTCTGCGGGCAGGAAGCCCTCAGCAGAGTTAAAGTCCCGCTTGGTCTTGAAACCCGCTGCCTCGCCACGCTTTACCCGCTCATGGACGGCGCGCAGCTCCTCTAAGTCGAAGTTCAGCGGCGAGAACGTGCTGGCCGGAACACCGCGCTTGCGCTGAGCACACGCGAGCCCCTGGCGCTCGCGCAGCACCTGGAGGCCTTCATTGCGCGCACCCAGTCGGCCCAACGTCGCGCGGCCTTCCTCGATGCGCTTATCGAGCTTGGAGATGTTCCGGCGCATCACGGCGAACCGTGCGGCCTCACGCTCGTTGAGGTGGTCGCGACCATCCTCTTGCACGTCTTGCAAGAACCGCCGGGCCTCGGCGGTAGCCTGGTCGCGCTGCGCTACGAGGCGCGCAATCCATTGGCGCTGTTCATCAATCGTCATCGGAGACTCCTGGGCTCGAGACCCCACGCCTGCCGACTTGTCGATCGCGCGCAGCTCCTTGCGGAGCTCAAGAACTCGCCGCCACTCTTCTTGCGACGGCATGGTGTCAGCCCGCCGCGTGGCGAAATCCTCTAGCCTGCTCTGCAATTCGCTCGCGACAACGGCGCGCAAGTCCGCCATGGTCTGCATGGGTCGTCCTTCTAGTTGGGTTTGCGCAAACCCAGGACCCAAACCGGCAGTTTCGTTTGACGACGATTCGTCGCCCCGTACGCCGAGCGTGCAGGGTCAAGCGTAGGACGCTTGAGATCCGTTGTCTAGCATCATATTTCGAGCAAAAGTGCCCTCTCGAATTCCAATAACGGTCTTTTCCTGAAACCGCAGGTCCAGCGATCGACGGTCGTTATTCGACGCCCTCGTCCAGCAATTGCTGGTGTCGCAACATTTGCTCGAAGTAGTTCGACGCAGTGTCCACATCACCACCCGACGACCTGAGCGTGAGCACCGCCGCATCAGCCGCGCAGGCTTCCAGAACCTCCTTGGTCAGGCCCCGCGCCTCGGCTTCGTCGAGCACCGCTTGCGCGGTCGGCCAGCCGCCGCTGATGAGGGCGGCGACCAGACGGCGGGCCAGTGTGAAGCTGGGCACCCGTGACCGCAGCGCCTCGGCCTGCCAGCGGGCGACGGTGCGCAACTCGTAGTCGGCCAACGGACTGGCGACCGCCTCGCGGTCGGCGTCACTCAGGCCGGGGGGCTCGTTGTCGAAGAACATCAGTTCGCCCCTCCTGGCGTCACTTTCGCGGCATCCATCCAGTACCGGCACTCCCTCGCCAGCGTCATGGCCAGGACCGTCCAGCACCGAAGGCAGTCAATGCCACTGGTCAGCTCGTCCTCCCCGAACACCGCTTCCAGGTCTAACCCCTGGCCGGACTGTTGGGCCACGGCGGTCACCAAGCGCGCAGCTCTCGCACGCGCGTCCATGCCGCTGATATGGACATGATCTTTCTCTACGCGGACGTAGTCGCCCGTCGCTCCACCCTCCCTCATCGTGACACCACTCGGCTGGAACCCGAATTCCCTTCTTGCCGGTGGCGTCTCAACACGGCGCTCGTATCCAGCTCGCGAATCAGTGCCTCCTGCACACCCGGCCGACAAAAACCGTTGCCCTCCAACAGCAGGTTCAGGCACTCCTGCGCGGTGAACGGCTCGCCGTTTGGGTGGAGCAAGACACGACCACATTCCATACCCTCCGCCGCCCGGAGGAGCTCCTGCACCGAGCTCACCAGGGAGTCGACCAACGTCCCCGCGCCACGAATTTGCCTGAGGATTCGGACCTGCTGAGGTCGGTAACGATCGCTCGGGCTTGCGTCCTTCTTCATCTCTATCTCTCTCCTTCTCAAAGCGACACCAATCTGGTGTCAACTCAAATCCCCACCAGCGCAACGCTGCCGGGACACTTTGGGCTGGCCGGTGCGCTTACCCCCGGCCACCGCAGAACGAGCCCCAGCGACCCGCACAGCCGGACTTTTGTGGGACGGGGGCGGCGGGTTTGGCCGGGGCGGTGCCGCCGTGGCCTTCACGCGACGGCACCGGAAGTTGCCGTAACTGACCCAGATGACGGTGTGCTCGCCCTCGCAGCGGCCGTCGCACGGCGATAGTTCTTCCGACGCCTCAACGGCCTCCGCCATGCTCGCCCAGACGAACCACCGATTTGGCGGTCCCACTCGATGGCAGATGAGAATCGCACCGCTCCAGGTGTCCGCAGGTACCTCGATGCTGCCCTGGTCTTCGGGCTCGGGTTCAGGATCGGGCGGGGGCTCCGGCTCGGGTTCGGGTTCAGGTTCCGGCTCGCGTTCTGGGAGAACACCCGGCAACGACAGAGCCCAATACTTCTCCAGGCCGGGAGCAGCGGTCCTCACCGCGATTGCCCGAACGGCGCGATCGAACGCCAGGTCCCCGATCCCCGCCTCTGCCCGAGCGAGCAAAGCTCGGTTCTCCAGGACCCACCCGTGATGCTGTCTGAGGTAGCCGTCCAACCACGATTCGGCGGCACGGTCGCGATCAGACTTCATCGGCCGCCACGCTGTCGCCGTACTTCCGAACACAATCTCGACACGGACCACCCGGCCTGATCGCCGGATAGCGATGGCACTTCCGGCAAGGGCCAAGACAGCTCAAATGGCCGCCGTAGCGCTCTTGACCGGCCTGGCAAGGATCGCCGCAGATCGGACACTGCTTGTCGATGCGGCTCACGAGCGCTTCCAAGTAGTGCCGCGCTGACTCGGATGCTTCAGCGCCTCACTGCACGGACGGCATAGGTCGGGTCGCCAGGCGACTAGGCCACCCTGCGATGGCCTCTTGCCACAGTCGGCGCACCGTGCGGTCACCACGTCACCGTCCGAGCGCATTCCTCGCACAGGTGATTGCGCGAGCCGTGCCCAGCCGGACTGTC
Source organism: Mycobacterium toneyamaense (assembly GCF_055384815.1). Taxonomy (NCBI): domain Bacteria; kingdom Bacillati; phylum Actinomycetota; class Actinomycetes; order Mycobacteriales; family Mycobacteriaceae; genus Mycobacterium; species Mycobacterium toneyamaense. Next base: position 1,027,358 of record NZ_AP040333.1, on the reverse strand, counting down.
GCAACCCTGCGAACACAAGCCGAAGCCGTTAGCGGCTACATCGGCCTTGGATTCACCGTTTTGCCGTGGTTCCTGTTGATCGACACCAACGTCATCATCAGCTTCAACATCAACGCGCCCCATCGGTGGACGCATCTGTAGCTCCATCCGATGCCCCATCGGTAGGTGCATCCCCACCGCGCCCGAAAGCGACTCAAGCACGCCGGGATTCGAGATGCTGCGCTGGGTCTCGGCCCACGCGGTCTCTACAGAAGCGTTGAGACCAGCCGCCCGTTTAACCCTCTTGGCGTAGTCCCCTTCGCTTTCGTCCTTCTTCTGTTCAGGCATCGGCGCCGTGGGCTTCCCGAACGCTTCGAACAGCTGCCAGACCGCGTTGCGTAGCCTGCGGGATCTAATGGTCTTCACAGCGCGCGCCGCACTGATATAGCCGCTCGGACTTTTCAGCACGCCATCGAGAAGCATGAAGGGCTTGATCCACAGCTGGCCGTCGTCGTAGTCGACCCAACCTTCGACGCGCAGTTGCTTTGCGTAGTCCTCGATGAGGTCGGCCGTGAGATTGGCCGCCGCGGAGGCCCATTCGCGCGGTTGGATGGCGATGACACCAGCCCCGTTGAGATCGGGGTGAACCCACAACCACATCAAAAGCCGTTGTGGGCCGTCGTCGAGTCGCCGGAATCGCTCGTCGTTGAACAGCTCGGCCGGGAACATGGAGCTGCCTCGTGCCATCAGATGTCACCGGCACTGCCGCCGTTCCGGGCCTGCCGCCGCAGCCGACGCGCTTTCGCGCTCTTATGCGCCAGCTTTGCGAAGTAGGCGCGTCGGGCAGAGTTCGCCCGCTTCCACTGCTCGTCGGTCAGGCTCTCTGGATCGAAGCCCAACCTTCTTGCGTGCCAACTTATGTCGGCTGGCGACTTGGCCTTCGGTTTGGCCATCCGAGCAGTGCGATCCTCGGTGTTGGCCCAACCGGTCAAACTGGCGATTTGCGCGACTAGGCGGCGTTCTTCCGCACTTGGGTACGGCACTTCGTGGTCCTCTCACAGGAAGGTGAGAACCGTTTGAAAGGCACGGTCATATGGACCGCGTCTTCCTGTACGGCACCTTCCCGGAACTTCCCCACTACTGGGCCGGGTCTGTCTTCGCCGCCGACCAAAACCTGGTCTATAGGCGCGAGTTCTCGACTACGGCTTACAAGTGTACGCCGCTTCCGGCGCCCCAACCGCCATCGCCAAACGTAGAGTGTTGCGGCGCTTGATGTTTAGAGGTCCCCCAAGTTGAGCTTGCGCGCCTCCGCTGCGGCTCTTTCACCTGCGGTCGCGCGCGTGTACCGGTCGATCATGTTGCGGTTCGACCAACCTGCGACTGCCATGAGGCCGCCCTCCGAACCTCCTGCGGCGAGCCACCGCGAGGCCGCCGTATGCCGCAACTTGTGAAGGTGAAAGTTCTTGATACCGGCCTGCTCTGCCCGCATCATGATCGCGTTTCTCATCCCGTGGTAGGCGATCGTGCCTCGGGTGTTGTCACCGAGCAGAAGCGCCGGGGTGGCCGCTAGCCGATGCGTACGCCGTGCCCTGATGTAGCGGTCCACCGCTTGGCCCGTCTGCGGACCAAATGGCACCAGACGGCCCTGGCCAGTCTTCGCCTTCCTGATGGCCAAGATGCCCCGCGTCAGGTCCACGTCGTCCACCGTCAGCCGCAGAATCTCGCCAGCCCGCATCCCCGTCTCCGCCAGCAGCCGGACGATGGCCTCGTCCCGGCGGTCGCGGAATTCCTTGCCCTTGCAGGCGGCGAAGAGGTCCCGCAGCTCGTCCTCGGTGAGGCACTCGACGATCTTGGTGTCGAGCTTCGGGGCCTTCACACCGATGAGGGGGTTCTCCTCGATCTCGCCTTCCTCGACAAGCCAGTGGCCGAACTGCTTCATCGCTTGAAGTCGGAGAGCTGCCGTCGCGGGCTGCACGGTCTCCAGCAGATCTGCGATAAACAGCTGCGTGAGCTGGCGGTCGATGACAGCCTGGTGACCGTGCTCGTCGCACCAGCGCAGGAACAGCCGGAGGCCGATCTCGTACTGCTCAATGGTCGCGGGAGATTTGCGCTGAGCGCGCATCGAGAGAATCCAAGACGATTGCAGTTCGTGCAGGTCAGGGACGGTAGCGGTGCGGTGGTGGGTTGCTGCGGTGGCCATGCCAGTTATGTTAAACCCGCAGCGGCGTACCCCGTTTTTACCAGGCTGCGGTACGGTGAAGCCGCAGGTAGTAGGCCATGAAGCATGATGGCGGCTACTTAACTAAAATGTTCATTTCGTTCACGGAAGTTCACGCGGGGACGCGGGAGCAGGCGGATTACAGAAGGACGCAGTGATGCGCAGTTGGCCGGCCGCGCCGCGCTGGTCCCTGGCCGGCCAGATCGTCGCGCTGCAGATCGCGATCATCATCGTGGTGGTGGCGGCCGGTAGCGCCCTGGCCGTGGTGCAGTCCCGCCGCACCAACGATGCCGCGGCCAAACAGCTGCTCACCGGCATCGTCACGGCACTGGCCGACGCGCCGTCGACGGCTGCCGCCATCCGGGCGGGCAACGCCACGGAAGTCCTGCAGCCGGTCACCGAAACCGTTCGGGCCCAGACCGGCATCGCCTTCATCACCGTCATGGCGCCCGACGGGACCCGGTTCACCCACACCGACCCGCGTCAGATCGGCGGCCACTACCTGGGCACCATGGAGCAGGCCCTGAAAGGCCGGACGCACACCGAGTTCTACACCGGGACCCTGGGCCGGTCGGTGCGCACCATCACCCCGGTGCGGGACAGCTCCGGGCAGGTGCTCGGTCTGGTCGCCGCCGGCATCACCGAGACCACGCTGACCGCGCAGTGGCGCCATCAGATCCCGATGATCGTGGCGATCGGCCTTGCCGCCCTTGCCCTTTCGCTACTCGGCGCGTGGCTCATCCGGCGCCGGCTGCTCCGTCAGACCCACGGGCTGCGGCCGGACCAGTTGCGGGTGATGTACGAACACCACGACGCCGTCCTGCATTCGGTGTCCGAAGGCCTGCTGGTGTTGGAGAACGGGCGCGTGGCGCTGGCCAACGACGAGGCGCGCCGGCTGCTCGCCCTGCCGCCGGGCGCGGTGTCGAGGTCCGATCTGCCGGACTTCCTGCGCGCGGCCGATCCCGGGGTGCGCGACGAGGTCCACGTAACCGACGACCGAGTGCTGGTGGTCAGCCGGTCACCGGTGTCCGGCGCCTCGGGTTCGGAAGTCGTGACGATCCGGGACCGCACCGAATTGCAAAGCACCCTGGGCGAACTCAGCTCGTTGAAGGTCCTCACCGACTCGCTGCGGGCACAGGCGCACGAAGCGGCGAACAAGCTGCACACGGTGATCACCATGGTCGAGATGGGCCGCCCGTCCGACGCCGTGACCTTCGCCACCGACGAACTGGAGCTGTCCCAGCGACTCGTCGACCGGCTGTCGAGCGAGGTCCGCGAACCCGCCCTCGTGGCACTGCTGCTGGGCAAGAACGCGCAGGCCCACGAACGCGGTATCGAGTTCACCGTCACCGCGGACTCGCAATTACCTTCCGACACTTCACAACTACCGTTGAGTGGTCCGGAAATGGTGACGGTGCTGGGCAACCTGATCGACAACGCGATGGACGCGTGCGATCGTGACGAGCCGTGGGTCGAGGTGACGGTGCGGTGCGAGCCGGGCGCCGACCTACTGATGCGCGTGGCCGACAGCGGCACCGGCATGGACCCGGCGACATTCGAAAACGCCATGCGCCGTGGCTATTCGACGAAATCGGCGCCCGGGCACGGACTCGGGCTCGCCTTGGTGGCGCAGGTGGTCAAGCGGCACGGGGGCACGCTGTCGTCCGATGTCAGCTACGGTTCGGTGGTGTCGGTGACGATCCCGGCGGCAGTCGCGTGACCACCGTACTGATCGTCGACGACGATCCCCTGATCGCCGAAGCCCACCGCACGTATGTCGAACGGCTGGAAGGTTTTTCCGTCGCGGCGGTGGCCCACACCGCGCGCGAGGCCATCCAGGCCGCGACGCGGGCGACCACGACCGACGCGCCCATCGACCTGGTCCTGCTGGACCTCGGACTGCCCGATGCCAGCGGCATCAGCCTGGCGTCGGCGCTGTCCGGGCTGCGGCCCGCTCCGGACATCATCGCCATCACCTCCGAGCGCGATCTGGAGATGGTGCGCGCGGCCGTCGCGCACGGGGCGTTGGCGTATCTGTTGAAGCCGTTCACCTTCGCGGCGTTCCGTGATCGGCTGGAGCGCTACGCACGGTACCGGACAGCGCTCCCGGCCGGAGTCGACGCGGCCAGTCAGGCCGAGGTGGACCGCGCCCTCGCCGAATTACGCACCGGCGCAGACAAATCCGCGGCCCCGAAAGGTGCGGCGACACTGACCAACGACGACATCGCCCGCGCCGTTCGGGACAGTCCCGACGGCCTGACGGCCGACGAGGCCGCCAAGGCGGTCGGGGTGGCCAGGGTGACCGCGTGGCGCTATCTGGAGCGCCTGGCCGACGACGGAACCGTCACGCGCCGAAGCGAATACGGCGGCACAGGCCGGCCCAAGACCCGCTACCTGTGGCGTTGACTTCGCCGGGTGTGACAGCATCGGATCATGAGTCGCGACGACGATCCAGAAGCCCGCATCCGCGAGCTCGAGCGCGCGATGAACGACCGGCCCCGGGCGTCGGAGTTGACCGAGCCCGGCCAGCAGTGGCACCCGCCCACACCGGTGGCAAGCAGTTCGTACCCCGCCCAGTACCGCCAGCCCCAAACGACCTGGCCGCCGCAACCGTTGCCGCCGGGCGTGCCGAGCACCGCGGCACGCCGCATGATCCTGGGCGTCGTCGTCCTCGCCGTCATCGTCGGCCCAGTGGTGGCCGCGATCATCTTCGTCACCAACTTGACCGGCAAGAAACACACGACGTTTCTCCCACCTTCCCCTGGCCGCCAGCCCAGCATCTCGGTCGCCGTCCCGACCCCGCCGCAACCGGGCGACGAATCGTCGGTGGTCGTCAACGGCACCACGGTGATGTCGGGCCCCGGTCTCGTCGAATTGCCGCCGCAGTCCGACGATCCCAACCGGCCCATTCAGGTCGCGGGGGTGCGCGGCCACCGCACCGTGGCGTGCAACGACCGCAAGATCACCATCAGTGGGGTGTCCAACAGCGTCACCGTCACCGGGCACTGCTCGGCCGTCGAGGTCTCCGGCATCGAGAACACCGTGACCGTCGACTCCGCCGACAAGATCGTCACGTCTGGCATGGACAACCACGTGACGTACCACTCGGGAAATCCGGAAGTTCCTGATCCGGGTCGGTCCAACACCGTCAGCCGGGGCTGAACCGCTGCGTCAATTTCCCCCGAATCGGGGGACGACGGGTGCCCGCCGCGTCCATAATCTCGTTGCCATGGCGCACAACGGAAATGACGATTGGACCCAACCCGCAGCTCTGGCCATCCCGAAGGAGGGCTACTTCGAGCTCACTCGCGGTCGCTACGGGCCGGTCTTCCCACGTACCCCGGCGTGCTACGGCTTCAACATCATCGCCAAGGTGCTCGACGGCCATGAGCAGGCGATCCGCGACTACGGCAAGCAGCTCGAGGCCGCGGTCGCGGCACAGCCCGACGTGCTGGCCCCGCTGAAGCTGCACTACCTGCGGTGGAACCTGTTCGACGTCGGTTCGGGCCTGCGCTTCCAGTACCAGGGCATCTTCGACACCGACTTCGACAAGTACACCGAGGACGCCGTCAAGCTGTTCAGCTCGACGGGCATCACCACGGCGTTCACCCATCTGGAGGGCTTCCCGGCGGACTGGAAGACCAACCCCGAGGCGTTCATCATGTTCGTCCGCGAGCACCAGGTGCCGAGCTTCCTGGAGTACGGCGAGTACCCCTACGTGACGGCCGTCGAGATCAAAAAGGCCCTGCGGCTCAAGGCCGCGTTCTCCGACATGTTGGACCAGATGCAGTGACAGCACTCGAGTTCGACGATATTCAGCACATCATGCTGACCGGGACACCGCACCTCACCGGTCGGTACGAGTTCCTGTCGTTCGACACCCCCGAGGCCGGGCAGGCCTGGCTCGCCGAGATGGTTCCGCTCGTGCAATCGGCCACCGATGTCCGCGAGACCGTCAACATCTTCAAGCGGTGGGTGAACCTGGCGTTCACCTGGAACGGCTTGCGTGCGTTGGGACTTGACGAGCAGACGCTTGCCACTTTCCCGGCCGAGTTCCGCGAAGGCATGGCCGCCCGCGCCGACATCCTGGGTGATACCGGCGCGGCCGCGCCGGAGCACTGGGTGGGCGGGCTCGCGGGTGACGACCTGCACGCCATCGTCATCCTGTTCGCGCGGGACGAGGAGGAGCGGGTGCGGTGCGTCGGCGAGCACGACGCGCTGTTGGCCCGGTGCCCCGGCGTGCGGTCGCTGTCGCATCTCGATCTGGCGGCCACGGCGCCGTTCGAGTACGACCACGATCACTTCGGCTACCGCGACCCGGTGTCGCAGCCGCAGATGGCCGGTTCCGGCGAGACGCTGATCCCCGGCGCCGGTGGAGCGCTGGCCGCGGGCGAGTTTCTCCTCGGCTATCCGGACGAGGAGGGACTGGTGGCGAATCAGCCTGCCCTCGAAGTGCTTTCACGCAATGGCAGCTACATGGCGTACCGCCGGCTGGAGGAGCATGTCGGAACCTTCCGCGACTATCTGAAGCAGCATGCCGAGGACGATGAGGGCCAGGAGCTGCTGGCCGCCAAGTTCATGGGCAGGTGGCGCAGCGGCGCACCGCTGGTCCTGGCGCCCGAGCACGACGATCCGGAACTCGGCGCAGACCCGATGCGCAACAACGATTTCGACTACGCGACGATGGATCCGCACGGCTACAAGTGCCCGGTCGGCTCGCACGCCCGTCGGCTCAACCCGCGCGACACCGAACCGAATCCCAATCGACGCAGGATGATCCGGCGCAGCGGCACCTACGGCCCGGCACTCCCTGAAGGCGCCGCCGACGACGGTGTCGAGCGCGGTGTGGGGATGTTCCTGATCTGCGCCAGCCTGGTGCGGCAGTTCGAGTTCGCCCAGAACGTGTGGATCAACGACACCGCGTTCCAGGAGCTCGGCAACGAACACGACCCCATCTGCGGAACCCAGGACGGCACGCTCGACTTCACGATCCCGAAGCGACCGATCCGCAAGGTACACAAAGGTTTACCGGCATTCACCACGCTGCGCGGCGGGGCATACTTCTTCCTACCCGGCCTGACCGCACTGCGTTACCTCTCGACACTCGGACAGCAAGGAGCATCATGAGTACCTACGCCCGCACCTACAACCAGGCCCACATCACCCGCCCGCACAACGGCGACCGCCGCGTCAGCATCTACTGGTCGTGGAGCTACCCGTGGGAGGCCCAACGGGACCCGGCCCTGCTGTACAACCGGTTCTCCACCATGACCGAGGTGCGCGCGGCGACATGGCCGGCCTACGAAGGCGCCGAATACAGCGCACGGGAATTCCTGCAGGGCGTCGACGGCACGCTGGAGTTGTTCCACCGCTCCTCCCTGTCCTTTCAGGATGTGGCCGGTGCGGCGACCGGCCATCCCGTGGCGGTGTTCCAGCGTGTCGATCAGGCCGGCTACCGGCTGCCGATCGACGAACGCATCCTGAACGACACCGACACCCTGATGATCTTCGGACTGGACCACCTGCTCGGCGACGAGGAAGCCACCCCGGAAGAGGTGGCCGCGATCCAGCAGTGGCTGAAGCGCGAAGGCACGTGCCTGATGCTGGCCCCGCACCACGACGTCGGCTTCACCGACGACAAAGAGCAGCAGCAGATGGAGTACCTGCATCACGGTGACCCGCTGACGCCGCGCGTCCAGAATTTCAGCGGATTCGCGCGGTCGTTGCTGAAGGGGCTGAACATCCCGGTGCACAACACGTGGGGTCTGCGCCCGGCGACGGTCGAGGGCACCAAACAGATTGTGCCGCTCACCGCTTTCCGCGATCTGGATTCGGCAGGCCTGCTGCGCGACGTGACCACCCTGGCGCTGCACCCGCACCTGCCGCACTACCAGCTCACCGCCCCGGAGAGTGCCGATCTTCGGGTGCTGGGCCGCCAGTTGATCGACCAGACCCGGCCGCACCCGTTCACCCTGGCGGGCAACACCGAGTTCAACGCGCTGATCCACATGCCGCCGACCGGTGAGCGCGCCGGCGACATCGTGCTGGTCGACTCGACGCACTTCACCACCCTGTTCGGTGCCAGCGACAGCCTGAAGTCGTTCTGGCGCAACCTGGTGACGATGTGACGCTGACCGATCTGGCGGCGCGCGGTTCCAACATCGCCGTCGTCCTGTTCGTGGTGTCCAGCACCCTGGGTGTGGGGCTGAGCCTGACCCCGGCCCAGATTCTGGCGCCACTCAAGGACATTCGGGTGGTGAGCCTGACCCTGGTCGCCAATTTCGTTGCGGCGCCATTGGTTGCGCTCGCGCTGTGGCGGCTGCTCGACCTCGACGAGCCGCTGGGCGTGGGCCTGCTGCTGTGCGGCCTGGCCGCGGGCGCACCGTTCCTGATCAAGCTCGCCGAGTTCGCCAAGGCCGACACCGGGTTGAGTGTCGGCCTGATGGTGCTGCTGATGATCACGACAGTGGTCTATGTGCCGATCGTGCTGCCGATCTTCCTCAAGGGGTCGGCGGTCGATCCGCTCGCGATCGCGTCCTCGCTGGTGATTCTCATGCTGATCCCCTTGGCGATCGGGCTGTTCTGGCGCAAGCAGGCTGAGGCGTCGGCAGCGCGCGTCAGGCCGGCCATCGGGCTGCTGAGCACCGTCAGCATGGTGCTGGTGGTCGTCCTGACCATCGTCGCCAATTTCCGGGAGGTGCTGTCGGTGTACGGCACGCGGGGCATCCTGGCGGCCATCGTCTACACCGCAATCTGCGCCGGAATCGGCTGGGCCCTGGTGTTTTTCAGCTCGGCCGCGCGGCCCGTACTCGCGTTGGGTACCGCGCAACGCAATGCGGCGGCCGCCTTCGTGGTGGCCGGCCAGAACTTCGGCGATCCGCGCGTCACGGTGATGATCACGGTGGTGCTGATCGCCGAGTTCACGATGCTGATCCCGTTCGCCCGCTTCCTGGCCCGGAAGGCCTGACGGGTCAGGGCTGGTCGAGCAGACCGAGGCGCGCCGCCTCGGCGACGGCCTCGGCGCGCGACGACACCGACAGCTTGCGGTAGATCGCCTTGGCCTGACTCTTCACGGTCTCCCGCCCCAGGTGCAGTTCGCCGGCGATCTTCTGCAGCGACAGGTGGGTCGCCAGGTGCGGGAGCAGACGCAGCTCGGCCGCGGTCAGCGATGGCCGCGGCCCGTGCTGCGCGTGTGCGGCGAGCAATTCCCGAACGCGCGCCAACCGTAGGTGCACCGACGCCGCATCGGGCTCCCGCCGGGCGGCCAACAGCCCTGCGTCGAGATGCCGCCGGCAGAGTTCCGGGTCGTCGATCTCGAGGGCGGTGGCCGCCGTCAGCGCATGTCCCAGTGCCGCCGTGCGCGCCGCCAGGTCGCCCAGCCGGTCCAGCAGCCGTTCGGTGCCCCGCACCGCATCTCGCGCCCCGGCGACGTCGCCGCGGTGGCTGCGCACCAACCCGTCCACGGCGTACACCAAGATGATGGGCACCAGGTCGCACAGGTCGCGGGAGTCGACGATGCTGCGGGCCTGGGCGCTGCGCCGCGCCGCGGACTGCAGGGCCCCGTCGTCGAGGTCCAGCAGAGCCAGATGTGCCAGCGCCACGGCCCGGAAGCCGGGAAGGTCGTCGAGCACCGGGAGCGACGATTCCAGTGTCGTCCTGGCACTTTCGGCGTCCCCGGCCATCGACAGTGCACCGCCTTTGACGGAGGCGGCCGCACCCCACCACGGGTTCACGAGGTGGTTGCCCGCGGCGCAGACCGTGTCGGCATGCCGGACCACCTCGAGCACCCCGCCGATGCCGACGAGTGAACCGACCAGGGCGGCAGCAACTTTCACTGACGGGGCACCATCCGCCAAGGCCGCACCACCGTCCGCGGCAGCGGCCAGCAGCAGGGACCGCTGGATCAGGTCGGCGTCCCCCAGCGTCAGCCCGAACCAGGCCCGGGCGATCGCGGCATCAGGATGGTCGGCGAAGACGTGCTCGTCGAGCAGGCTCAGCCGGCGCTCCAAGATGCCTGCGCGGCCATCGAATCCGAGACGCACCGCATCGCGTTCCACCAGCGCCGCGGCGTGTGCCGGGTCATCGGCCGCCAGCGCCTGCAAGAGGGCGCCGTCGATATCGCCGGACCGCTCGAGATGCGCCGCCGCGCGGGACGCCAGGGCGCGGAACCGCTCCGGATCGCGATTGCGCAGCCGCGCACGGAGCAGGTCGGCGAACAGTCGGTGGTACCGGTACTCGATGCCCTGCTCATCGAGTGAGACCAGGAACAGGTTGCCGGAGGCATGGATCGCACTCAGCATGTCAGCTGAATCTTCGCGCTGGAGAACGCTGTTCAGGTCGTCGGCGGTGAAGTGGTCGAGCACCGCGGATTCCACGAGGAACACCTCGACGGCCGGGTCCAGCCGGCCCAGTACTTCTTCGACCAGATAGTCCGCGACCAGGCGGTGCCGTCCGGTGATCGCCTCGGCAGACGAACCGTCACGCAAGGCCATGGCCGCCATCACCACGCCTGCTGCCCAACCCTCGCAGCGGTCGACCACCAGGGCGGCCGTCGGGCCGGCCGGACCGCCGACCGAGCCGAGAGCCGATTCTGCCTCTGCCACCGAGAGTTTCAGCTGCTCGGTACTGACCTCGAGCACGCCGCCCTGCAGCCGGCGCCGCGCCAGATCGAGCGGCGGAGCGGTGCGGCCGATCAACGTCAGCGTCGTCGACTCCGGGGCGAGCTGGACCAGGGCACGCAGGGCCGACACCGCCGCCTCGTGCGTCAGCTCGTGAACATCGTCCAGCACCAACACGATCGGACCGGCGGACTCCAGCGCCGCGATCGCGGCGGGAACCAGTTGGGTATCGACAGCGCGGCCGGCGCCACGCAGGTACTGAAACGTCGCGGCATCGACCGAGGCGACCTGGTCCACCGCCGTCACCAGGTGCAGCAGCAGGTGGGCAGGGTCGTTGTCGAGATGGTCCAGCCGCACCCAGGCGAACCGCCGGGTATCGGCGTCGTCCCAGAGCGCCACCGCCGTGGTCTTGCCGTATCCGGCGGGCGCGGTGACCACCACCAGTTCGGCATCCGAACCGGACAGCAATCCGGTGATCGCCGGCCGCGCGATGACCGCACCACCCAGCCGGGGCGGGCCGTAGGTGGCCGTCGGGATCTGCGCTACCCAGCCGTCCCCTGCCACCCTGGCATCGTAGGTGCGTCGCCCGCGTCCACCCAACCACGCCATTTTTGACCACAGCGTCGAATACGTTGATACGGTGCGCTCGAGGATGGGAGCGACCATGGGCAACGCAATCCGCGCCGTGGCGGCCACGGCGGCAGTGATCGGCCTCGTGGCGGGCTGCGGGGGCAAGGCCGATTCCGGCGCCAAAGGATCGTCGAGCTCCGCACCGACCGGCACCTCGGCCGCGGCGCCGGCCAGTCCCGCTCAACTGCAGGCGCTGGTCCCCACACCCGGTGGCACCGCCCAGACCTGGGGCCCAGACCCGATCGGGGACAATGGGATTCACCTCAGCTTCAAGGTGACGGGCGCCCCCACCGAGGTCGTCACGGCGTACAAGGCCGCACTTGAGGGCAAGGGCTGGGCCGTCACCACCATCGTGTCGTCCGACGGCGGACCGGGGGGTGGCGGCGGCGCCACCTACACCGGCACGCACGGCGACAGCTACGGTGTGTTCGACGGCGGCGGGATGGGCACCGAGACATACCTCAACGTGTGCGCCTGGCCGGCGAAGCCGGCCCAGCCGAACTGCAGCCGCAAGCGCTGACCGCGCTGAACACGCGCCGTCAACGACGGTTTCACTCCCCCACCATCGGGTAGCCCACTACCCGGGGTCGAGATGTCCGTGGCTGGTTCTCATCGAAATCCCCTGAAAGAACTAGACTGAACGCACCGATGCTGGAAGTGGGTGGGCGTGATGGCCGACCGGAACGGATTGCGCGGCGTCGTCGCCGTTGGCGCTTCCGCCGGAGGCGTCGAGGCTCTCACCCAGATGGCTGCTGAACTGCCTGCGGATCTTCCGATGGCGGTTCTGGTCGTCCTGCACATGCCCATCGACGCACCCAGTGTCCTGGCCCGCATCCTGGATCGCGCAGGACCTCTCCCTGCCGCCGCCGCCACGAATGGCGAGGAGCTCGAGTCCGGGAGGCTGCACGTCTGCGTCCCGAACCGTCATCTCATGATCGACGACCATCGCACGCTGGTGACCCGCGGGCCCACCGAGAACGGACACCGTCCCGCCATCAACGCGCTATTCCGCTCTGCCGCCATCACGTTCGGACCCCGAGCCATTGGCGTGCTGCTGTCCGGGGTACTCGACGACGGAGTCTCGGGTTTGAAGGCGATTCAATCGCGCGGCGGCGCCACGATCGCCCAAACACCCGACGATGCCCTGTTCCCGGGCATGCCATCGGCCGCGCTCGAATCCGGAGTAGCCGATTACGAAGTGCGAGCGACGGATGTCGGTGTACTGCTCAAACAGTTATCCGAGCACCTCAGCGAGGAACCCATCATGGAACCCGACCCCGGCCTTCTGCTTGAAAATCGCATCGCCATGGCCGAACCCTTCGCGACAGACTTCGACATCGAATCCCTTGGACCACCGTCGGGATACACGTGTCCGGACTGCAACGGTTCGCTACAAACGATCGGCGAGGGCAACTACCGGTGCCATGTGGGCCACGCCTGGTCGGCGGAATCTCTACTACGCGCTCGCGATGACGAGGTGAATGGCGCGCTGTGGGTCGCGGTTCGCAGCCTGCAGGAGAAGGCCCAACTTGCCCGGCGGATGGCGAGTAACGTCAGCTCCGGCATGCTTCAGCAACGTTTCAGCAGCCAAGCCGACGAAGCCGAACATGCGCTGCGGATACTGACCGAACGACTGACGGCCGCGGGAACTGAATGACTGACCCGGTGCACATCAGCGCACCCGTCTACGGCGGGGGCGGTGAATACACCTTGCGCTGCACGGGGGTGCTCGACGGCCTGTCCTATCGCACGGTGCGTGACAGCGTGGTCAAGGCGGCGCTCGACGAACCCCGGATGGTGATCGTCGATGTCAACGAGCTCCGGGTACCGGATGCCTCTGCGTGGTCGGTCTTCACCAGTGCCCGTTGGCATGTCAGCACCTGGCCTGATGTGCCGATCATGCTCGTCAGGGCCGACGCCGACACCCGCGCTGTCATCCGCAGCCGCGGCATCACGCGTTACGTACCGGTCTTCCCCACCTTGCAGGACGCATTGCAATCAGAGAGCAGCGCACGCCGCCAGCGACGTCACCGGGCGCGCGCGGAGCTGCCGTCCCACGTCAGCAGCATCGTCGATGCCCAGCGGTTGGTCGGCGGCTGGTTGTCCGGTTGGTCGTGTCCGGCCATGATCCCGGTCACGGCGGTGATCGCCACAGCGTTGGTCGAAAACGTCCTGCGGCACACCGATTCTTCGCCCACATTGCGGTTGGAGTACGACGGCGAATTGGTCACCGTCGCCGTCGAGGACAGCAGTTCGGCGCCGGCACAGCGCAAAGAGGACGCCATGCACGGCACCAGTCGGGTGTCCGGCCTGGCGGTGGTGACCGCGTTGACCCGCGTGTGGGGCAACCTGCCCAACCCCGCGGGCAAGACCGTGTGGGCGGTCGTGGGCCCGGAGAACGTGCTGTAGCCACGAGTAATGTTCCGGGCATCGCATGACCTACGGACAGGACACCATGGACGCCGGTACCGACGACTCCTTTGAGGCTTTGCTGCGCTATCTGCGGGACTCTCGCGGATTCGACTTCACCGGCTACAAGCGCACGTCGCTGATGCGGCGGGTCAAGCACCGCATGGATCACGCCGGCTACACGACATTCGATGAGTATCTCGATGTGCTGCAAGCGAGTTCCGACGAATTCGCGGCGCTCTTCAACACGATCCTGATCAATGTGACGGCATTCTTCCGTGACCCCGAAGCCTGGGAGTCGATCCAGAACGAGGTGATCCCGACGATCCTCGCCGAGCGCGGGCCCGAGGACCCGATCCGGGTGTGGAGCGCAGGCTGCGCCTCCGGGCAGGAGGCGTACACGCTCGCCATTCTGCTGGCCGAAGCGCTCGGCTTCGAGGCGTTCCGGCAACGGGTGAAGATCTACGCCACCGACGTCGACGACCTTGCACTGAACGAGGCGCGCGCCGCATCGTACGACGCGCGGGCCGTCGAATCGGTTCCGGCCGAACTGCTGCCGATCTACTTCGAGCAGATCAACGGACGCTACGTCTTCAACAAGGAACTGCGCCGCGGGGTGATCTTCGGGCGCAACGACCTGGTGCGTGACGCGCCGATTTCGCGGGTCGACCTGCTGGTGTGCCCGCAACACGTTGATGTACCTCAACGCCGAGACCCAGCGCGGTGTCTTGAATCGGTTGCATTTCGCCCTCGCCCCGAAGGGCGCGCTGTTCCTCGGCCACGCCGAGATGTTGCTGAGCCACGGCGACCGCTTCACGCCGTTGGACCTCAAGAACCGCATCTTCCGGAAAGCCATCGGCACTCACACCTCACTCGATCGGTATGACCCGGCGGCAGCACTGTATGAAAGGCACGGCGAACTCAACGGGTTGACGACGGTCCGCGACCTGGCTTTCCGGGCCAGCCCCGTGGCCCAGATCGTCGTCACCGGCGATGACACCGTCGCGATGATCAACCAGCAGGCCGAGACCAGCTTCGGGTTGTCGGCGCGCGACATCGGCCGCCTCTTGCGAGACCTCGAAATCTCTTATCGCCCAGTCGAATTGCGATCCTACATCGAGCAAGCAAAGGTCGAACGCCGCTCGGCGCGGATTCAGGACGTGCAGTGGCAGCGCGCCGGCGCCGAGGCCGTGTGGTTCGAGATTCACATCAATCCCCTCGTCGATGCCGACAACGGGTTGCTCGGCGTCTCGATCGTCTTCTTCGATGTCACCGCGATGCGGGCACTGCTGGACAAGGTCGTGCAGACCAACCGGCAGCTGGAGACGGCATACGAGGAACTGCAGTCAACCAACGAGGAACTCGAAACCACCAACGAGGAACTGCAGTCGACGGTGGAGGAGCTCGAGACCACCAACGAAGAGCTCCAGTCCACCAACGAAGAGCTCGAGACCATGAACGAGGAGCTGCAGTCCACCAACGACGAACTGCACACCATCAACGACGCACTGCGGGAGCGCAGCGCCGAACTCGACGATTCCCGCACCTTCATCAGCGCCCTGGTCAACTCGATCCGTCTGGGCGTCGTGGTGGTGGACCGGGAGATGCGGGTCGTCATGTGGAACCGCGGTTCGGAGGAACTATGGGGCCTGCGCGCCGACGAGACGCAGGGTGTGGCCATCACGTCGCTCGACATCGGGCTGCCACTCGATGACGTCCGTCCGTTGATCGGTCACGCATTCGTCGATCCCCAGAGTTCTGGGCAAGTGATCGTCAACGCGGTGAACCGTCGGGGCCGGACGGCGCGGGTGCGGGTCGCATGTTCGTCGTTCACCTCACCGGACGACAGTCTTCGGGGCGCGCTGCTGCTGATGGAAGTGGTCGACTAGAGCTGCTTGGCCTTGTCGATCACCCGTTGCGAGAGTCCGAGCAGGTCGGTGCTACTACTCAGCGACAGGCGTTTCAGCATTTGGAAGGCTTCGGAAGCGCCAACCTGAAACCGTTCCATCAGAATCGATTTCGCCTCGCTGACCACATCCCAGTTGTCCCGCACGTGTCGAACCAGATCGCGCGGTTGTGCGCCGCCGACCGCCAGCGCGGTATGAGTCGCCACCACGTAGCCGATCTCCTCGGCGTGCCGGTCGAACGCGTGGGGTTCGTTCGCGTAGATCATCAGAGCGCCGACCGAGCGGGCCGTGGTGAACAAGCGGAACGACAGCACCGCACGAATGGGCGTCGACCTGAGCACATCCCGTCGATAGGCCGGCCAGCGGTCATCGGACTCGAGATCGTTCACCCGTAGGACATCGCGCTTCCACGCCGCGCTCAGGAATGGGCCTTGACGCTGGAACTGCTGGATGGCATCCACCAATGCGGCGTACGGATGCGTCATCACGACCGTATCCAACTGGGCGGGAAAGCCCGCGGTCGTCACACCCGCGTACTTCGCGCCGGGTATCTCGCGGACGGCATGGTCCACCATCCGCTGCAATATCGCCGCGTGGGTGCCGGCACATATGCCTGAACCACCGGCGGCATCAACGAGCCGCTGGCCGCGCCCACTGCTGGAACCGGATGTCGTTCCTGTCACGCCGCACACCTCTTGGAACAAGAGTACGCCGCAGCGGTACCCATCGGCGGTCACGGATTGATGGTGTTCTCGCCGTCCTGACGGCCCCAGACGTACTCGGATGCGAACGGCGATCCGAGCCCGAAATGGTTGTACGGCGCGATCGACGCGCCGGTGTCCATCACCATGTACGGCATGGGCCAGATGTCCCGGGTGACGGTCCAGCAACCGGGCCGGCCCATGGGCCCGCCGCGGGCGTTGATCCGGGGCAGATTGTCCGGGTAGACGTACTGGTTCGCCGAGCCGACGAGCGCGGTGTGCGATATCAGCGAATATCCATTGCCACCGACAGCGAAGGAGGTGGCCTCTACCGCGCGCGGGAGAGCCCTTATCCCGCAATCGATCTCGGGGCTGTACCGGTCGAGCACCTGGGACGTCGGGAGCAGATCTTGTGCGCCCCGCACCAGGTACGGCCCGCCGCGCTCGAAGATGTCACCGCCGGTATTGCCGAACCCGACCGATGCCATCAACGCCTGGTCGATGTCGCCGCGCTGATCATTCAGTGCGCGCTCGGTGGTCACCGCGTTCTTGAGGCCGTCCCACAGATCCGGAGACGCGTTCGCGTAGACCTCGGCCAGATCGGCCAGCGCGCGGTTGTCATGCCGGATGGACGGCATCCGCTGGTTGAGATCGGCCAGGATGACGTTGCCGTCGACCAGCGACCGACCAAACTTGTCGCCCAAGCCGTCGAGGGCCTGGGCCGCAGCGGACAGCGTCGCGTTCAGCTTTATCGGATCGACCTGCTCGGAAATCGCGGTGATCGTTTCGAACAGCGTGTTGAATTCCGTGGTGACACTGACAGCGTTCACGGTGTCGCCGGCCTTGAGCCGCTGCGGCGTCGGGTCCGGCGGCGACGTCATGGAGATGTACTTGTTGCCGAATACCGTTGTGGCAAGCAGCTTCACGTCCACATTGCGCGGCAGCACACTGAGGTAGCGCGGATCGACGTTGAGGATCAGCTTGGCTTGCGCCTTCTCACCGGGCGCGGCCACCACTTCGCTACCCGTGAGCCGCCCGATCGGTACGCCGTTGTAGGTGACCTTCGAGCCGTTGTCCATCGACAGCCCGGCCCGGCTGGCCAGCACGTACAGCTGAGCCTTGGTGTCGAAGGCGCCGCGGAACTGGAGCCAGGTGAGCGTCATCCCGGCGGCGACGACCAGTGCCGCGATCAGGCCGACGATCTTGTAGGGCGGCGTGCGATCTCGGTTGAGCGGAGCATGGACCTGGCCCGCAGGACGGGCGGCAACGGCTGCAGTGGCGGCCGTGGTTTCGTCATGGCACTCCAGCGTCAGATCGAGGTGTGGCCGGGCGCCGTTGTCCGGCCTTGATCGAGACTGAAATGCAGGGTACGACTGCCACCACCCTGGCGGCACGCAAATGACAAACCTCTAGCAAAGCGTAAATTGACGCGACGGCCACTCGGGGACCACCTTCTTGCCATCACAAGGCGACTGTTGCCGATGTGATGACGGCCGTCAGCAAATGGGCTGCGCGTGGAGCCGGCCCTGACCTACGCTCGGCCGGTAGCGCGTACGCGCAGCAGCTGTACTGCTTCCTGCAGCGCGCCGACGTTCCACGCCAGCGCGCACGTCGTCTTTCGGCGGCCGACACCGGACAACCACGCCGCACCCCATACGAGCGACTGAAACGCAGCCCCCACTACGGCGGGCCCCAGCCACCACGGACGGAACTTGTCGAGGACGCGTGCTTCACCGCGGCCGAAATTCCGATACTGAACGAAGGCCGCCTTCAGATCGGTGCGCTGCACCTTGCTCACCACAGCGTCCGGCACCAACTCCAACATGAACCCGGCTTCGGCTGCCCGCCAGAAGAAGTCGACTTCGTCAGCGCCGCCTTTGAACCATTCGTCGAAGCCGTGCACCCGGTAGAACAGCTCGCGCGTGAACCCGCAGTTCGTGCCGTTCGCGAACACATCTTTGCGGCCCAGCGCCGGATACAGCCGACGTTCCCGAGCCAGCACGGTGCCGTCTGCGAGGATTCGATCGAGTCCACCGCCGACCGCCTGCGCTCCTCCCATGAACGCCCGGTGATACGCCTCGATCCATCCCGCGTGGACGACATCGTCGGCATCGGTGAGCAGAATGTACTCACCCTTGGACGCCGTGATCCCAATGTTGCGAGCGACATTGGCGCCAGGTGCCCGACCGGCATCCACGACGCGCACGCGCGGATCCGCGTAGGACCGCACCAGGTCAGCGGTGCCGTCCGTTGACCCGTTGTCGGCGACGACGATCTCAAACTCGGTACTGGTCTCCTGCGCCAGTAGCGCATCCAGTTGTTTGGCGAGCACGCCGGCACCGTCCCGGCACGGGATGACGACGGAGATCATGCGCCGAAACGTAGCTGAGATTCATTTGGTACGCGCGTCTTGCTGCGCGCCTGACAGGGATTTGCCAGCTATGAGACCGATTGCGGCGTCACGAGAAACTTCTCGCCCGTTGCCTTCTTGAGATAGCTGTTGAACGCCTCGGGTTTGAGCAGACCGGCAAGTGAGACTTCCTGCGTGTAGTTGCTCGCGAAGGTGGTGGTGAGCTCTGCCGCCACGCGCGCCCGGAGCCTACCGATGACCTCGGCCCCCGCACTGGCGAGGAACGGCGTGAGCAGCCAACCGCCGATGCCCCACGACATACCGAAGCTTCGGTTGAGGATCGTCGGGCCGGTGTCGAGGCTGCCGTAGATGTACACCTGCTTGTGAACCGACGAGCCGTAGCGCGAGTACTGCGTCGCGGTCGCATTGGCCGCCTGCTCCATGCCATTGAGAATCAGGCTGGCGAGCGTGCCGCCGCCGGTGGCGTCAAAGGCGAGCGTCGCGGATGTGGCCTTGAGCGCCTCGAGCAGATCGTGCTCGAATGTCGGTGCGGCCGAGTTACATACGTATTCGGCGCCCAGGTCCCGCAGGATCTGTTCCTGCTCCGCCTTGCGCACGATGTTGACCAGCGGCACCCCGTCGGCAAGGCAGATCTTGACCAGCATCTGACCCAGGTTCGACGCCGCCGCCGTGTGCACCAAAGCCGAATGTCCTTCGCCGCGCATGGTTTCCACCATGCCCAGCGCCGTCAGCGGGTTGACGAACGACGACGCCCCTTCCTTCGCCGTCGCGCCGTCGGGAAGCACCAGGCAGGCCGCGGCTTTCACGACGCGGTACTGCGAATACATGGCGCCGCCGGCGATACCCACCACCTTGCCCAAAAGCGCCTGCGCCGCGGCCGACTCCCCCGCCGCCACCACGGTGCCTGCACCTTCGTTGCCGACGGGAAGCGATTGTCCGACGCGGACGGCCAGATGCGCCAGCGCTCCGTCCGGCAAGGGCGCGGTGACGACGGGACGCTCCGGGGTGCCCGTGATTGTCGCGGCGGACATGTCGGCGCCGGGAATCAGCAGGCCCAGGTCCGACGGGTTCACCGGCGACGCCTCGACGCGGACGACGACTTCGTCCGCGGCCGGGGCGGGGATGTCGACGTCCTGCAGCGAGAGTTCGAGCGTGCCGTCCGGAGTTACCAGGGACCGCAATTCCAACGCGGTTTCGGGTACTTCGCTCATCGGTGTGCCTCCGCTCGTCGAACCGTCGCCTGAAGAGTACGCCCGGGCAATTGGCGGCCGCGAAATCGGCTGCCTGCGTGCCTTTTCCGGCCCGCACCAACTGCGGTTCTGTCGATCGACGACGACTTCTAGTGTGGGTACGGTTCCAATTCACGCATCCGTTTGAGATGGGCTTGCTGTATTTCGTCCGTGCGAGCGAGGAACCCGACAATCAGATCAATCTCCGCAGCGCTGTAATGACGCGACAACATCTTGCCGCCCTGGTCCAGCAGCGGGGAGACGAGTTCCGAGAGACGGCTGGCAGCGAGATCCGTGGCCACTACGGTTACTCGGCGATGATCGATGGGATGTAGCGATCGAGTGACGTAGCCCAGCTTCTCCAGGCGGTTGAGGACGATCGTGGTTCCAGCGGCAGTGAGACCGAGCCGCTCGGCCAGCAGCCCCGGCGTCGTGACGGTCTCGCCCGCAAAGAGAATGAGCTCCAAGGCACGTCGATCTGTGTGATTGACGCCGAGCACCCGCACCAACTCACGCGCCAAGTCATCGACCGATCCGTGCAGAGAATCCATCGTTCTCTTCAGGACTGCTGCGATCCGTGCCAGTTCAGATGCCATCGGACGAAGACCTCCCCCAAGGTTTTCCTTTGACTGGGCCTGATCATAGCGACGGCCGAGTGGTTCCGGATGGAATTATTGACGCTTTGGCTAGATCTGTCGATGGCCTATTTTGTCACCGCCCTGGCCGGCGATACCTGCCGGTCGTGGAACTCAACTTCTCAGCGTGGCTCGACTGGAGAATCGCAATGACCCTCGACTGGGCTGTTCATTCAGCCCAGTCGAGGGCCATTCACCGCTGCACTTCCCCAGGCCTTGCGCTGAATCTGTCCCTGATCCCATCAGCGCCGCCCCATGTACAGCCGGCTACTTCTTGCGCGCCGTCAGGGTTACGTGACGGTCGTGGTGGTGAGCGTCGGAGACGGACTCGGGTAGCACGCGGTTGGGATGTCGCCAATCGATGTAACCGTAGTGGTCATGGTCATACCGGGGTTTGAATAACTGGTACCGGCGTACTTGCTGGTAATTGAGCCGGGAGCGTTGGCCGTCACGTTGATGGTGACTTGGGGCGGTGTGTACGTCGCGCCGGCAAGAATTGGACCGGGAACGGTAAGCACGACATTACTGCCTACGAGGGCGGTCGAGCCCGGGACGGATCCACCGGATGCACTGGAGGAGACATAGGTCGAGTTGGCCGGGACCGGGATGAGCATCTTCAAATTGCTAATACTCTTGATCGTAAAAATAGCCGCCGTCGTCGGAACCGTCGATGAGCCCGGTGCAATGGTAATGGCTACGGGAGAACCCGCGGTCACCGAAGCCGGCGCGGTGGTGGTAACCGAGGTTGTCATGCTCGACGTTGAGCCCGCGGCCTGACAAGTCCAATTCACCGGGACGGCTGCATGTGCCGTCCCGGCGAAACAAAGTGCGGCAGCAAGCGCCATCGGAGTAATGGCGCCGGCACGACGCAACATGGACGTATTCGATCGCATTGTCATCTCCAAGAGGTGAAGGTAACGACGTGGCGAGAATGCCGCGCCGCTTTAGAGCGAAAAAAACATAACTCGCATCTAGTCAATTTCCGTGCACATATTGAATACGTTTCGAATGCCGTGTCGCATTCATTATTCGTTATTAGTTTTTCGGTATTGAGAATTGAATAGCAGAAAGCTATTGCCACAAAGATGTTGCATACAGAAATGGCGCATGCATGCAACGGCCAACGGCGATGCGACAGTCGAAGGGCGCACCTTGCCCTGACACAGTGGCCCTGCCTAAAGGCAGCAATCGGCCCCTCCCTGGTCGTTGAGGGAGGGGCCGATTGGTGGATTGATGCGGTTACTTGCTGCTGCCGCCGCCTGCGTTGCTTGCGCCTGCACTGCTTGCGCCTACGCTGCCACTGCCGCTCTTGCTGGGCTTGGCTGGCTTGCCGAAACCGTTCTTGAGTCCGGCGCCGAATTTATTCAACGAGGACTTCAGGTTTTCCCCTGCGGAGTTGATCGCCTTCGTCAGACCGTCCCCGGCCTTGCCAGGTGTACCGGTCTTGGTGCCACCGGTGGCACCACCTTTTGGAGTGGTGGCGCCGCCCGAGCCAGTCTCGCTCCCGGTCGACCCAGTGGGCTTCGTTGGCTCGCCGGCCGTGCCAGGTGTACCGGTCTTGGTGCCGCTGGTCGTATCGGTGCCACCGCTCGGTGTGGTACTGCCCGCGGTCGTACCCGAATCGGGCTTCGTTTCGGTTGCAGTGGAGGGTGTTTCGGACGAAGTTGAGGCGGGTTCCCCTGCGTCTGGTTTCGTGGCGGCTGGCGCGGTCGCGGCGGGTTCTGCCGGCGTGGCCTTCGTCGGCGTGGTCTCCGTCGCCGTAACCTTCGCGGTATCAGGCGTCGTCACCTTCTCGGCACCCAACGTGACCGTCGCGGCCGACACGACGGCCGACGGAAGGGCGGCCGGTCCAGCATCGGCCACCTTCGCCGCGACGGGCACCGGTGCGCCCAGCGCTTGCGCGATGACGTCGCGAAGGCCGATGACCGTAGCGACAAGACCCGGGATTCCGATGCCGGTCGGAGTCAGAATCCCCGGGAGTAACATCGGCGCGTACCCGTTGAGGAAGGTGTTGGTGAGCACGGCGGGGGCGTTGATGATCGCGTTCACAGCCGCCCCCAAGTTGCCGGAGCGCACCCCGTCGTACACCGCTTGCGCGGTATCCCCAAACGCCTTCTCGACGCCGCTAACCGTGCCAAGCAGAGACAAACCCACGCTGACAAGAAGAGTGGGGGCTAGTTTGACGACGTTGGTGATGTTCTGCATAACCTTGCCGGGGATATCCAGTACCCCACTTCCTATCAGCGCAAAGCCGGGTTGTATCACCAGCGCGAGCATGGCGGTGAATGCCAGGTCCAAGCCTCCGCCGATCTGGCCGGCGGCCATTTGCTGAGCTGCCTGCTGGAAAGCCGGTGGAAGTGCCTTCACAGCCGTGACGAAGCTGTTGCCGGCGGCGCCCAGCCCCGTGGCGATGGTGTTCGCGTAGCCGATCTGATTGATGACGATCTGCTTCAGGATGGGAGCGGGGTCGGCCCACACCTGCTGACCGAGGGCCGAAATGTTGTTGAACGATGTCGTGAGGACCTTCGCCCATTCGCTAATGGGATTGACCGACGCGGTCAATGTCGTCGCGAGGCTCGACACCGGGACCTCCGGCAGGTGCACCTGCTGCGGTGCCACCACTATCGGTGACAGCGCAATGGCACTCGCTCCGATCAGCGCCACACCGCTGGTCATACCGGCCCGGACACACGTTTGCATAACTCCCCCTCAGTAATCGGTAACCTGCACCCGCAAATTACTTCACACTGATCACCGCGTGGGGCGAATTACGCCGGAAATATTCGTTATTTCATATTGAAATTTATCGACAGAAAGTTAATCGCCGAAAGTAATCAACTGCATAAAACTATTGCCGCAAAGATATCGTAGCAACGAGTATCAATCGCCCTGAACATCCGCGGGACGCCAGACATCGGATGCGGGCATGCCGAGGCCTCGAAAGCAAACCCACCAGCCGCGGGTGGCGCTTGGATGTCGCCGATCTAGAGTCGGCCGGCCGCGAAATCGGCTGCCTGCGTGACCTTTCCGGACTGTACATAAGAACCGTGGGCACCGACGTCGAAGCCGCCGCCCACCCAGCAGATCGGGTCCCCCTCGGCGCACTGATCGATGGCATTGGCGACGTACTGCGGCGCCAACTCGGGCAGCGGTCCGCCGGCGAGCATGCCCGCGAAACCGGTCCGCGGCGCACCGAACAGCGCGGTGGCGGCCACCCGACTGGCAGTCTGCGGCGACGTCGAGTTGGTGGCCCCTTCGATGACCGCCGCCCCTTGCGAGTAGCCGCCGAGCACCATCTTGGTCTTCGGGCAGTTGGCGGCGGTGGACTCGATGACCGACCGCGCGGCGTCGATGCCGGCGGGGGTGCTGACGGCGAAGTCGTTGCTCGCCGGGTAGTCGACCGGCGTCGCTTCAACGGTGCGCGGCGCCACCCGGGCCCGCAGGTCCTCGACGAAGGGACGACCGACACTGCCCAGGCCCGGCGGCTCGGTGGTGCCGCGGGCGAACACGACCTGAACGTCGGGGCACGGTGCGGCGATTGCGGCTGGTGCGTAGGTCGGGATGACGGGGGCGAAGGCGGCGACGGCGGAGAGCAACGCGAGCTTGCGGGTCATACCGACCGATCGTAGGACGGTGGCGCAGCTTCGCAATGGGTTTGGTCCGTCATCAGAGCGGCCGCGAGGTGATCTCCAGCCAGGCTTGGAATTCCATCTTTACGCGGCGCCGTTCCAGCCGCCGGGCATGCGAGCGTTCCATGGCCAGTCGCAGTCCCTTCGGCGGGGCCGAAGTGCCGGTCCGGTAAACCGTTGGTGCCGAACGGGTTCCATGAGCTTTCGATAACGGCGGCGCCTCTTTTCGATCCGGCAACCGAGCGGGGTGGGCGCGGCGCAGGTGGGTCGCCGTCACCTCGCACGCGGCGCCAACGAGTAGCACCAACACTGCCGCCACTTCGTAGTCCGCGTACATCATGATGGCGCCTTCTCTCCCGTGCTCACCGCACCGGCGCACGGCCTGGGCCTTCGTCGGCTGAGAATTCGAACTGTTGACGCTCTCTACGATTGTCCGTCAAACCGCACCGCGATATAGCCCGAAGAGCGATCTTTAGTGCGAGATGGATCGAGTACCAGCGCGCCCCAGCGATGCGGGGTGATCAGACCTTCGTGGCGCCCATATCGAAGGTCAACTGCGTTGCCGTGACCGCTCGTGACAAATCTGACGCCAGGTAGATGACTGCATCGGAGATGTCGTCGACGCTCGCGGCCGCTCAGAAACGGCTGCAGCCAGCCTAGGCAATCGTGGTGCCGATGAGGACAGTCAATTCGCCGGAGTCGGCGGCGTTGCCGGCCGGCTGCGCGAAGATGTGTCCCGCGGATCGAGCGGTGTCACTGAATTCAGTCGACGAGATAGTCCAAGATTCAATCGGCGTGCAGCGCTGGAAGATTCCGCGGTCATACCAATCCTTCAGCACCGGGGCGGGTGGGGCGTATGCGACCTGCGCCGGATGTGGGCTGCTGTCAGGTGGGCAGGTACCCGAGCTGTCCTTCATCCACGTCGGATCGCCCTGGATTCTGATGGTTTTCATGAACTGATCAAAGTCGGGTCGCGGCGCCATGAAAGCGGCTTTGACGGTTCGGGCCTCCGAGCCCCACGTGGTCGTGCTGACGGTAGCGGCCAGCGGCGCGAAACTCGCCGGGACGCGAGCGTGGACGAAAGTGGCGTTGAGCTGTTGAGCAGCCTGGTCTTTCGGGATGTCCTTGGTTTTATCGAGTTGATCGGTTGCGCATGCGGCGGTTGCCAGCACCACGAAAGCGGTCATGGCTGTGGCTGCGATCCGGTGGGTGATATCGGTGGTGGTGCTCATGTCATGGCATCCTTCCCTGGACGCGCTGCACACTGCCGGATCCGGTGACGAGGAAATCTTGGGCGATCCCGACAGCTTGCAAGTCGTGCGCCATGTTGGAGATGTTGTGGCTGAGGTCCGACGGCATCGGGGATGTTGTCGCGAAGTTGTACCAGTCCATGACGTCGTTGCGGTAGTTGGCGGTGTAGGTGCCGTCGGGGTTCATCGTGATCGTGTACGCGGTGGAGACCGAGTAGTGACCAAGCGTACGAACCTCGTCGCCGTCGCTGCCGGCCACTACGGCCCAGGGAGTAGTTCCGGACAAGGTGACCGGCTTTCCTGTGCTTCGTGCTTGAGCAAGTGCGTCGCGGGTGATCGACTGCAGATTCGTGTTGACCTGCGCTGCAGGCGTCGCCGCGAGGTCGTTGTAGCCGTTGGCGCTGTCGCTGAGCCACCGGTCGACGACATCCGCAGGTAGCGCCTTCGGCGTCCCGGTGTTGTCCAGGTAGTGGTCCAGAAATGCGGCAGCATTGGTCTGGTTGTTGCGGAGCATCTCCAGTTCGGCTGCGGCGACTGCTTTTTGTTTGAGGCCTTCGGTTGCCACCGATGTCCACCGGCGATCCCCTCCATGCTGCCAGGGGTCATCATTGGCGACCGGGGTTCGTGGCGGAGGCAACGCGGGATCGGGACCGGGTGCAGCAGGACTTGGAGTGCCTTGGGGCAGTTCGAGACTGAGTGCCCGAGTAAGGTCGTCGTCGATTGTATTCGCCTCTGCGAGCGCTCCGGCGACGCGTCGCTGTAGGTCGGCCATCTGCTGCTGGTAGGCCATCGAAGATGCCAGCCGATCAGGGTCGGTGGGGGCAACTTCTCCTGTGGCGCGATTGATGGTGAATCCCTCGGCGCGCGCGTCGCGGTCGATCGCCGCAACTGTGGCTTTGAGGCCCTCCACATCGTCGGCGAGCTTCCCGCACGCTGCAGCGGCCGCCTGCATCAGCTCGGAATGGCTGCCCAGCTGCGAACTCAAGCGGTCGAGCGATACACGTGCAGAATCGCTGGCCTGCCCGGTCCAACTGGCGACGATCGGCAGGATCGCCAATCCAGCCATGACCTGCTCGGCCGACGATCCGCGGCCAGCCATGGCGTCGGCGACCTCGTGGATCGCCCACGGGCTCCACTTGTCGACGTCGGAGAGGGAGACAGTCATGCTCGACTCGTGATGTCAGCGGGGCGCCGGTCGAACCGCCGGTCCCATCTCACGGGCCAGAGCATCGGCGGAGCTCGCGTCCGATTGACTGTAACGCTGCGAGGCGATGCGGAAGTGCTCGCCCATCGTCTCAATGTGACGGCATAGATCGTCGGTGACGGCCTGCATTTCGGCGAGCCGGGCTTGCAGCACCAAGGCCGATGTTCCGACCCATCCGGCCCCGGCGCTGTCGATCGCGGCGTTCGCAGCGGCGTGCGCTACCTGCAGATCACGGCCGTGCATATCCATATGATCCGCGGACAACGCCAAATCAACAGGGTCCACACGCAAATCAGACACAGTCCCCCCGGACAAGTTGTGCCGACGCTGAATCACCGGCTGAAGAAATGCTACCTGGCGTTCAGATCGCGTTCCGGCATCAAAACCTGGCGCGGCCCGCCTGGTCGAGACACCGAGGGCTGCGCGGGCCGTTTACGCGATCACGCTACTCACAAGACTCAGCAAGGCTGAGCCGAATACCGATTCGCGACAACTTTGTGCCGAGAGTTGCCGGCCTATCGAAGTCCACCTCATATCCGCTACTGCCAATACTCTCGACCGCCCAAGCACAACATCTACCTGCAGCACATCGAACCGTGGCCAAGGGTTGGTGCATCCAATCGACCGACTCCAGGGCGAAAAGCTAGCGGTGTACGGGATAGCGGTACCCGTTCGCCGTCGGTGGTTGCGCATTGACGAGGCCAACGGGCTGAGCCGGCACGCCGTGTGCGCCGGGTCCAGCCAGAATCAGGCCGTGGCCGAACGAGATTCGCAGGCGCAAGTCGAACCGGGCCTGGCGTTTGATGACTTCGGTCCGTGCGATCTCCAACGCCGCGGTGATGGTGCAACGCCCGGATTCGACAGCCGCGATCCGACCTTGCTGAACGACCAAAACTACCAGGTCCATGTCGAAGCAGACGGTCAACTCCACCTCGACGGTGCCGGCCGGCTTGCCATTGACGAAAACCTGGACGGTCCACGGGTGGCTGAATTCGATCTTGTGCGTCACCAACTTCACGGTCTCCCGGGCCGCTGCATTGTCGTGCGTCCGGCGGGCAGCCGCCACGAGCTCATCGAACTTCTTCCATCCGTCGACGGCCAGAGCGAGCAGGCTCAGCGAGAGTTGTTCATCAGTCTGTCTGGCCACCTCGCCCTCGACGAGCGGCGTCACCCCGGGGAACCGCGCAACGAGGTTGTTGATCGTGCCGCTCTGGTGCAGCGATTCGGTCAGCGCCCGAGTCGGTTCGACCACCGCATCGCAGTACAGGAGGTCGCGAACGGTCACCGTCTCAGTCAACGCGGATGCGATCATCATCCACCCCTCTCAAGGTCACGACATCAGGCTTGGAATGCACCGCCACGCGGATGGCGAGCGTCGCCTCACCGGCCGCCGGCGTCGCACGCAATGTGACAGTGGCAGGACCACCGGGTCGCGTGACCACCTGGACCCACGGGGGCCGAAGTGCGCGCCGGCCGAAGTGGACGGCCGCGGCCAGCAGCAACACCGCAAGGACCGCGGCGACCAGGACGAGCGGCCACCACTCATGCGTCTGCGACGGGATAATGGGAGGCGGTGGCACCGTCGGGGGCGTGGCTGGCGGTGGCACCGGAAGTCCTACGGCCACAATGGCGAAATCCCCAGTGTCCCAAGCTGATCCATCCGCGCACGAGGCACGCACTGTGTGACTACCCACTGCGGCATCGGATGGGACGGCAAACCATGTCGCGAAGTGGCCGTTCCCGTCGAGAGCCACCTCAAATCGGGGCGGGGCACCATCCCACGACAGCTTCACCGTCCGCTCGTGGTCGGCACAGAGGAACTGCGAGCCGACGATGCGCACCGCATCTCCCCCATGCCCTTGCGTGGGGTCGAGCGAGATCGACGCCGCCGCGGCTCCCTGGTTCGTCACCGGGCTGACGACAGTGAACTGCTGACTGGCCGCGACGTCGGGATCGTCGGCGCAGGCGGCCAGCACCGTGTACTCGCCAACGGACGCTGACGCGGGAACGGTGAACGGGACACGGAAAGTGAAAGGCGAGGCCTTGGTCGACGGAGACGTGTCCCCGTCCCAGAACAACTGCACGTCGCCGCTGTCCGGGCAGGCGAAACCCGTACCCGTCGCCGTCACTTGTGATCCTGCCGTTCCCTTCGGGGTGCTCAAAGTCAAAGTGGGCTTCGGGGTTTCGACCACGGTGAAGGGCGCAGATGCCGACACTGGCAATTTGCGCAGGGACCCGCATACCGCGGTGACGGTATGTCCGGTTGCCGGGCCATCCGGAACCGTGAACGCCAGACTGCCGACGGCGGGGTCTACGGCCTTGGCAGTCAAAGGCTGGCCGTCCCACTGAAGACGCGGAGCGTCGACACACATCCCGAAGCCTTTGGGAGTAACGGTCACCTGCGAGCCGGCGGGCCCTTTGCCGGGTTCCACTGTGAGGCTGGGCTTCTCGGTCACATCGATCGTGAACGACGCCGGGGCGACCGTGCGGGCCCCATCCAGGAGTCTGCACACTGCGGTCACCCGGTGTGCACCGGCCGGACTGTCCGGCACCGTGAACGTCAGATCGCTACCGGCGGACAGTGGCCCGCCATCCCAGAGCAGGTGTGGGGAGTCCAGGCAGTAATCGAAGCCTGTGATGGTGGCCGTGACCTGAGTTCCCGAGCCGCCGTGCGATGGCGCAAGCGTGAGGGTGGCTGAGTCGGCGGCCGGTGCGGGTGCCGCGATCACCGGAGGTAACGCCTTCAGCGCGGGCGAAGCGGTCGTCGTGGGCGCGGCCGGTGTCGGTGTCGACCCCGTGTCGGCGAACACCACGCCGACGCCCCCGAACAGGATCGTCAACGCGATCGCGCAGCCAAGGGCCGGCACACTCGCGTGGCGGCGCGGAAGTAGCGCACCCATGGCGGCTCACCTCCTCTCACGAGGAAGCATCACGCGACAGCGCACGGCCATCACGAGTACCGCGCTACTCGTTTCTGAGGTAGGTCGCTCAGGGAGGTGGAGTGATGCAACCAGGGCAGGCAATGTGTGGGTGCCCCCAGTCGGACTCGAACCGACACTTGGCGGATTTTAAGTCCGCTGCCTCTGCCAATTGGGCTATGGGGGCGGGCACCGAGTCAATCGGCGCCGCCATGACGGTAGCGCCCGCCAGTCCGACCGTACGCAGCGGTCCGGCCGAGATCGCGAGATCAACCAGAAGTTGAATTGCACGAGAACACTCGTCTACGAGTTGAGGCCTGCATACATCGATGCTTCACTGGGGAGATGGCGACTTCGCCGACCACACCGAACCGGCAGCCCGATGCACACGACGCGGGCGGCAGCCTCGCTGAGCGCATCAACGCGCTCTTCGACGCCCATCGGCGTCCCGACGGCCGGATGTGGACCAACGAGGAAGTCGCGACCGCCCTCAAGAAGGCCCATCCCGATATCAAGGTCGGCGGGGCTTATCTCTCCGCGCTGCGGACCGGCAAGCGGGCGCGCCCGGGCATCGACCTGCTCGGTGCGTTGGCCGACTTCTTTCAGGTGCCGTTGTCGACCATCACCGATCCAGGGCGGTCGCATTCACTCGACGAGCGGCTCGGCGCACTCGATGAATCCGTCCGCGACGACGTCGAGCTGATTGCGTTGCGTGCCATCGGCCTCAACAAAGAGAGCCTGGAAACCGTCGCCGCCGTGCTGGATCACGTGCGCGCGCTGCAAGGCCTGCCGACCATAGCCCCCACGAAAGCCGAACGGTAGTCATGGACGCGTCGTGCGGCGCAGCAACAGTTCTGCGATCGACGCGCGAGCTCAAGGCGATTCACCGCGACTGCACACGCAAGCTGGTGGATTTGGGGCTGGACAAGCTCACCACGGTCGACGACATCCGCGCGATCGCCAGCACGATCAGCGGACGTGACATCCAGCTGCTGCCGTATCGGTTATCGGGCAGCGGTGTCCACGGCATGTTGGTGCGCACCGGCCCGACCGACTACGTGGTCTTCGACAGCGAGACCACCACGATGCACCGCGAGCACATCATCCTGCACGAACTCAGCCACGTGCTGTGCGGCCACTCCGCCGCCGGCCAAACCGGCCCGGCCGAAGTACTGCGCCGCGAGAACTACCTGGACCGCCAGGAGATCGAGGCCGAGACACTCGCCTCCATCATGGGACAACGGGTCAGACGCGGTGCGCCGCAAACCGTCTCGCTATCGAACGCCAACTTGGGTCGCGTTCTCGCGTCGCTGAGACTCGAGGGCAATTCGGCGACCCCGTGATGTCTTCGGTGGCCCAGATGCTCGAGAACACGGCTTTCAGTTATGCGGTCTCCGCGGCGTTCATGTGGGGTGCCGTCGTCGTGGTGGCCCTGGCCATCAGCCGGTCCCCCGTGCGGCCGCCTGCGTCCATTGCGCTGCTGATGTCGTTCGTGTTCAAGGGAATTGCGGTCACACTTTCCATTCCGAGCGTGTCGGTATGGCTGGACCGGGCGATCGGGGTGCACAACATCTGCCGACTCATCCTGAGCCTGACCGGGGGTATGGCGTGGACTGCGTGTGTCCTCGCGGTCATCACGTTCTGGGGCGAGTCCGGCCGACGCGCCTATCGCCGATTGCGCCTGTGGATCGTTCTGGCCTGCCTGGCGGCGGTCGCGTTGATCATCTGCTGGATCGCCGCACCGGAGGCCGAACTCCCCGTGGATTTCTACGCCGCGCACGGGGGCGAACCAGTCTGGGTCACCTACATGCTGCTGTACCTGGGCACGTATGCCCTTGGCGCAGTGATCATTATCGTGCGGTGCCTGCAGTACGCCCGCTACCACGAGGTGGCCTGGCTGCGGCGCAGTCTGCTGCTCACCGCCGCCGGAGCCGCGCTGTGCCTGGTCTTCTGCCTGCTGCGTGCGGACTCGGCCATCTACGGACTGCTCACCAACCGCAGTATGTCCTGGCAGCACCTGGCACCATTCGTCGCCGCCGTAGGGCAGGTGCTGATCGCCATAGGTCTTGCGGGACCGTCCTTTTCCCAACTGGCCCGCGCAGCAGTCCGTCGCGTACAGACCTACCGGTGGCACCGGCAACTGGAGCCGCTGTGGACCGCGCTCTACGAAGGCAATTCACACATCGCTCTCGCGCCGCCTCGGGCCCCGATCGGCGATCACGACTATCGGCTGTACCGCCGCATCGTCGAAATCCGCGACGGACTCAGCGCCATCCGTCCTTATGTCTGCGATGACCCCGCAAAAACCTCAGCGGCGCAACAAATCCGCAGCGCGATTGAACATCAACGCACCAGGCAGATTCCGGTCGGCGATTCGCATGGCCAGATCGCCGGCGAGCCGTGGGGAACCGAGCCGACCAACGAACTCAGCTGGCTCCTCGAGGTCTCGCGCGAGCTGCGGGCACCGGCGATCTCGCGGCGGTGAATCAACCCACAGCGCTGAGTTTCTCGATATCCGGGAACTCTGCCAAGCGGAAGAATGCCTCGGCCCGGTCCAGAATGCGGTCACGCATCGCGATGGTCTGCCCGTGGTCGGCACCCTCGAGCAGCGTGAAATAGGCGCGCGGCATCAGTGCCGCGGCATGGCGGGAATCAGCCAATCGCAACATGTCTCGGGAACCAGCGAAGAACAGCGACGGCGTCTGGACCTGTGCCAGCACGTCCTCGGCAACCCCGGGTTCGGCATCCCACTGCCGCATCAAGGCGACGAGTCCCCGCGCGCCGAGGGCATCGACCGTGGCGCGAAATCCCGAGCCCATCGTCGTACCGCGATGCTCCTGCCAGCCCTGCACGAATCCCTCGACGCCCCACTTCTCCGTCACCGCAATGGCATCGGGGAACATCACCACGTTGACCGCACCGCGTTGCGGCCGGGACGACGAGCCGGCGACCACCAGAGACGCGAGCCGTTCCGGCGCGACCGCCGCCAGGGTCAAACCGATGCGACCTCCCAGCGAGTACCCCAGGTAATGCGTCTGAGTGATCGAGAGGTGGTCGAGCAGTGCGCACACGTCGCGCACCGACGCCTGAATGTCGTACCCGGCGGGGTGTTCGGGCTTGTCGCTGCGCCCGTGGCCGCGCACGTCGATGGTGATGACCCGGTAGCGCTGCGCCAACTGCGCCACGTAGCCATGCTTGGACCACACTTTCGAGGACTGCAACGATCCGTGCACGAGCAGCACGTCGCCGCATGCCGCACCGGGACGTCGCCGGCCCCAGGTCTGATACGCAACTCGGGCGCCATCGGGACCGTGAGCAATGATCAATACCTGTGGATGAGGCCCGAGGAGGCGGCCTGAAAGTGGGCGCACCTTCCCGAGGATGATCATCACGGAATCAGGTATTCGATCAAGACCGGCGTTGGCGCGCTGGTTGGGAAGGTACGCCCATGCTCACCGTAGTTCACGATGCCGAGGAGGCCAACGGCGGCGAGGCCGGCCGGTCGTTGTTGGACGAGATCGTCCGCGACGGAGCCCGGCAGATGTTGGCCGCTGCCCTGCAGGCCGAGGTCGCCGCGTACGTGGCCGCATTCGCTGATCAGCTCGACGAGAACGGTCACCGACTGGTGGTCCGCAACGGCTATCACCAGCCGCGTGAGGTGCTGACCGCGGCCGGTGCCGTGCAGGTGAAGGCGCCGCGGGTCAACGATCGCCGTGTCGACCCCGATTCTGGTGAGCGGCAGCGGTTTTCCTCGGCGATCCTGCCGGCCTGGGCACGCAAGTCCCCGCAGATGAGTGAGGTGCTGCCGCTGCTGTATCTGCACGGCCTATCGACCAGCGACTTCGGGCCCGCACTCGAGCAGTTCCTCGGCTCGGGTGCCGGGTTGTCGGCCACCACGATCACCCGTCTGACCGCGCAGTGGCAAGACGAAGCCCGTACGTTCGCTGCCCGGGACCTGTCCGGCAGCGACTACGTCTACCTGTGGGTCGACGGCATTCACCTCAAGGTCCGCCTGGACCAGGAGAAGCTGTGCCTGCTGGTGATGCTCGGCGTGCGCGCTGACGGCCGCAAAGAGCTCGTGGCGATCACCGACGGCTATCGGGAGTCATGCGAGTCGTGGGCGGATCTGCTGCGCGACTGCAAACGACGCGGCATGACCGCCCCAGTGCTGGCCGTCGGCGATGGCGCGCTCGGGTTCTGGAAGGCGGTGCGGGAGGTATTCCCGAAGACCCGAGAGCAGCGCTGCTGGTTCCACAAGCAGGCCAACGTCCTTTCCGCACTGCCGAAGTCAGCGCATCCGGCCGCGCTGGCGGCCATCAAGGACATCTACAACGCCGAAGACATCGACAAAGCTCAGGTCGCGGTCAAGGCCTTCGCGGTTGCCTTCGGCGCGAAGTACCCGAAAGTGGTCGCCAAGATCGTCGACGACCTCGATGTCCTGCTGGAGTTCTACCACTACCCCGCCGAGCACTGGATCCATCTGCGTACCACGAATCCGATCGAATCCACCTTCGCCACAGTGCGTTTGAGAACGAAGGTCACCAAGGGTCCGGGATCGCGGGCCGCTGGATTGGCCATGGCCTACAAGCTGATCGACGCAGCCCAAGCCCGTTGGCGGGCCGTCAACGCCCCACATCTGGTCGCCCTCGTCCGCGCCGGAGCGGTCTTCCACAAAGGCAAACTGCTCGAACGGCCCACCGACATCACCCCACCGACACCACCGTCAGACGGCGATCAACACACCGAAACGGAGGTCGCCTGAAACACCCCGATCCACAGGTATTGACAATTGCTCGGGACCGTTGCGCCGCAGGAAACCTGTTTCGGTGGCCGTCATTTCGACGGGAACGGCTGTGGATGTGAGCGTGGACATGAGTGAGGGCGCCTTCCCAACACAGTGAGCACTGCCGGACGTAACCGCGCGCGACGCTGCGCATCACTCAACTGACCGTTACCAGATTGAGTAATAAATCAACTGTCCGTTGAATTCGCTCCTACGTCAAGTCGAGAGCCGCAAAAATGCCGTTTCAGAACGTGGCCCGGGCGCCGGCACTGACCACACCGAGCACTTCGGACGCCTGAAGGGGAGGACTGAGGTAGAACCCCTGCAACACATCGCATCCGAAATCCCGCAACTGAGCCGCAGATTCGGCGCTCTCGATGCCCTCGGCGACGATCCCGAAACCGAGCTTGTGCGCAAGGTCGATGATGGTGCGCACCACCAGCGCGGCACGATCGTCGACCGTGACCCGGGCGATGAAGTCGTGGTCCAGCTTGATCTCGTCGACCGGCAGATCGGACAGGTACGTCAGGGCGGAGTAACCGGTGCCGAAATCGTCGAGGGCGATCCTGATGCCGCGATCGAGCAGGCCTGTCAGCACCGTCCGGGTGTCTTCCATGTTGTCGACGAACAGGTCTTCGGTGATCTCGACCGCAAGGGCCGACGACGGCAGCCCACGGTCGTCCACCGCCTGACACAGGTGGTCCGGCAGGTTCAAATCGCTGAGAAACGGCGCGAAAAGGTTAACGGCCACAGGCACTTCCGCCCCGGCGGCGTACCACCGCAGCGCGTCATCGAGTGCCATGTTGACGACCAGACCCGTGGCCTGTTCCATCAGACCGTGCTCACGCACCAACGGCAGGAAATCCGCGGGCCGCAATAAGCCGCGGTCCAGATGACGCCACCGCAGCAACGCCTCGACCCCAACGACAGCGGCCGTGTGCGCATCGAATTTGGGTTGATAAACCAGAGAGAGTTCGTCTCGCTCGATCGCCTGACGAAGGTCCATGAGGAGTTCAGAGATGGCTCGCTCACCCCCGCCCCGCATCGAAGCACGCGACCGCATCAAGCAGTGTCGCTTGAGGCAATCCTGACCCAATGTCTCGCGCGGGTCAATCATTGCGCTCTGGGTAAAGCGGACCGCGCCGCCTCGCGCCACCGGCCCTGACGTGTAGTTGTTCCGTCTGATTGTCGTGCACGTCCGCGTCATTCGGCCCGACGGAGCAGCAGCGACCGTTCCGCCTCGTTGGTGCTGAGTTCGGCAGCACGCGTGAATGCCGCCGACGCCTCGGCGGTTCGACCCAAGCGCTCCAACAGATCTCCGCGCACCGCGTGCGGCAGCGGCGATCGTGGCAGCGGATCCGGCCCGAGCGCGTCGAGCACCGCCAGTCCCGCTTCGGCCCCATACGCACGTCCGTGCGCCACCGCGCGGTTCACCTCGACGACGGGACCCGGCGCGGCGAGCGCCAGCACGTCGTACAGGTCCGCGATCCGCTGCCAATCGGTGTCCTCGGCCCGCATCGCCCGCGCATGACACGCGGCGATGGCCGCCTGCAAGAAGTAAGTCCCGACGGGCGCACCCGTCTCGGCGAGCTGCTCGGCCCGGGCCAGTACCTGGAGACCACGGCGCCGCAGCAGGTGATCCCACCGGGCCCGGTCCTGATCGTCCAGCAGCACCGGCGCACCGTCGCGGTCCACGCGAGCGGGAATCCGCGACGCCTGAAGTTCGAGAAGTGCTTGCAGCCCAAGCGAATCCGGGATGTCCGGCACCATGGCAGCCACCATGCGCGCCAGCCGGATCGCTTCGAAACAGAGGTCCGGGCGCGTCCAATCAGCGCCGGTCGTCGCCACGTACCCTTCGTTGAAGGTGAGGTAGATGGCGGCCAGCACGTCATCAAGGCGGGCGACGCGCTCGGCCCCCACCGGCAGCTCCATGTCCGCACCGACGAGGGCCTTCTTCGCGCGGCTGATCCGTTGTGCCATGGTCGGTTCGGGCACCAGGAAGGCACGGGCGATCTCAGCGGTGCTCAGCCCCGACACCAGCCGCAGCGTCAGCGCCGCACGCGACGCCGGGGCCAGGCCCGGGTGACACGTCAGGAACATCAGCCGGAGCACGTCGTCTTCGATGAAGTCGACCTGCCCTGCGAAATCGGGCATGTCGACCTCCTCCAGGCGGTGTCCGATCTCCTCGGTCTTGCGGCGCAGCGTCTCGGCGCGACGGATGTGGTCGATCGCGCGGCGCTTCGCCGCTGTCATCAGCCATGCGGCGGGGTTGGCGGGAATTCCACTCGCGGGCCATTCCTCCAGCGCCGCGACCAGCGCGTCCTGCGCGACGTCCTCCGCGAGTTCGATGTCGCGGGTCATGCGGGTCAGCGCCGCCACGAGGCGCGCCGATTCGGCGCGCCAGGCGGCGGTCACTGCCTCGGCGCCGGCCGAACCGGCACCCCCGATATCGGTCGCCGCCAATCAGGCGCCCGGTTCCTGCTCACCCACGGGACACCCGGTGGCCTCGGGGCCTTCGATCAGATGCAGCTCAACGCGGCCTTCCCACTCGGGCCAGTGCTCCCGGTGCAGTTCAGTGAAGGAACGGGCCCCCTCGACGGCCTCGGCGTGGTTGCGGTACTCCAGCATGGCGAACCCACCGATGATCTCCTTGCCCTCGGTGAAAGGCCCATCGGTCGTGCTCATCTGGCCGGAACGGACCTGGTAACCGATGCGGTTCTCGCCCTGCCCCAGACCGCCGCCGTCGAGGTAGATGCCGTCCGCGGCGTTCTTGCCGACGTAGACCTCCATCGCGTCCATCAGAGCCTGCGGTGGCGGTCCCTGGTTGGGATCCATGATGACCAAACCCATGTAGCGCATTGCCTGACCTTTCGTCGTTGTGTCAATCCTTCACACACACGTCGAACGGCGGGGGCAGATTTCGACACGGCGCACGAAAAAGATTTTGGCGACACAATGTGCCCCTGAGAGCGTCGCCGAGGATATATAGGCGCAGCGACGCTGTCAGCGGCACGTTGGGTCAGCGCCGAGCAGGTGACGGCCTCGGTCAGGCCACGGGGACGACGGCCTGGCGCACCGGCTCGCTGCGGTAGCGCGAGGCCGGACCGTCGATCCGGAACAGCCGCCACAGCACCTTGGCAACCGGGTTCATCAGGCCGGTGTCTTCGGCGAGCATGCGGACATCACCGTAGAACTCGCGCAGCATCGTCCTGGATTCCGGCGCCCGCCAGAAGATCTCTTTCTTCACCGACTTGGGAATGTCGAATTCACGCCAGAAGACGCGGGGCGGCTTGGCGATGAGCGAGGCCGCGACCCGGAAGCCCAGCGGATAGAACAGCGACAGCACAAAGCGGTTGAACGGCCGCATCTCCGGGATCCGCCGGCGCAGGAACTCGTGGGCGAACGAGATGTGCCGCGCTTCCTCGGCGACGTGGATCGCCATGACGCGCTCCATGATCGGGTGTATCGAACTGCCTTCGCGCAGAATGGATTTCTGCATGTGGTCGATGGGCTCCTCGCCGCAGAGCACCATCATGAAGAAGAACGCCGGCATCGGGCTCGCGAACAGCGGGAAGAGCCAGTTGATCCATTTGACCCAGCGCGGCAGGCCCGGGACGTCCACGCCGACGTGGTTGACCATCTCCTGGAACATCAGGGTGTGGTTGCCCTCTTCGTTCGCTTCGTGCAGGCAATACCGGTATTCGGGGCTGCCGTTGGGCACCCAGAAGGTGTAAGCGAGCAACCCGCGGATCAGCATGCTCTCGAACTGCTGGCCCGCTTTGGCGACGTTGGCCTGGCGCCACATGCCGATCGCGATCTGCTTGTCCAGCGGTTGCGCCTGATACCAGGCGCTCATACCGATGGGGTCGCTCTTGGCAAGCACCCAGCGCGGATCGTTCTCGGTCACCCGGAACTCCGGCGAATCCCACGAAACGTCCAGGTAGGGGTTGAAGTTTCGGCGCACCGAACCCGCGGAAAGCGTCTCCAGATTCGCGCAGTAGTCGACGTCGTCGCGCACGTCCATGCCGGCACGCCACCGGCGGATCATCTTCGTAGCTGCCATGACGTCAACCTCCCACGCGCGCACCGTTGCCCGCCCAGTTATATGGGACCCCCGGTCCCACATGATTGTCAAGGGTCGCTTCGCCGCCGAGCCTGAAGAAGATCGTCAAAAATCGCCGGATCGTGACCATCAGGTTCACGTTCGGCGAGTGGTCGCCCTAGACGTCCATCTCGATCAGCACCCGGCGCAGCAGCTTGCCGGTGGTGTTGCGCGGCAGCTCGTCGACGAACACCACGTCGCGCGGCACCTTGTGCCGGGCCAGATTGTTCTTGACGAACGCCTTGATCTCATCGGCGTCCTGCGCCGCGCCCGGCTTCGGAACGATGAAGGCGCGCAACCGCTTTCCCCATTCGACATCATCGACGCCGACCACCGCCGCGTCATAGATGTCGTCCCGCTCGGCCAGCAGTTCTTCGATCTCCTGCGGGAACACGTTCTCGCCACCGGAGACGATCATGTCGTCATCACGGCCGTCGACGAACAACAGCCCGTTCTCGTCGAAGTGCCCCATGTCGCCGCTGGACATGTAGCCGTCGATGATCTGCTTGGTCCGGCCGTCGGTGTAACCGCTGAACGGCGCGCCATTACGGACGAAGATGCGGCCGCGCTTGTTCTTCCCGGTGATGCGCCGGTCGTTCTCGTCGTACAGCACCACCTCGCACGTCACCGGCGCCCGCCCGGCCGTGCCCGGAGCGAGACGCAGTTCGGCGGGAGTGGCGACGCTGGCGATGGCGCATTCGGTTGAGCCGTACAGGTTGTGGAGCACATCGCCGAAGGTGTCCTGGACCCGGTTGGACAGTTCCGGACTCAACGCCGACCCCGCGATCAGGATGGTCTTCAGCGACGACGTGTCGTACTTGCCGATGACCTCGGGCCCCAGTTCGACGATCCGGTGCAGCATCGTCGGTACCGCGACGAGCATGTCGGCCTTGTGCTCGGCGATGAGCTGCAGGGTCCGCTCGGCGTTGAACCGCCGGGCAGTCACCACCTTGTTTCCCAGCGCGGCGCCGACGGTGTAGGTGGCCCACCCGGTGCTGTGGAAGATCGGCGAGACGATCACCATGGTTCCCTTGCGGGGGAACGGAATTCGGTCGATGATCTGCGCCGAGGCCAGTGGCGACACCGAGCTTCGGGGCGCACCCTTCGGCAGGCCCGTCGTGCCGCTGGTGAGGATCACCGAGCCACCCGCCTTGCTCGGCGGGGGCAGCGGCTCGGTGGAGTTGGCCGCGACGATCGCGTCGAGGGTCTGTGCCGACTCGGGCACCTCATGGCCCTCGTCCACCCAGGTCAGCACACGCGGCATGTCCGCGGGCAGGGCGTCGAGCAGACCGAGGAACTCGCTGTCGTGCAGCACCACCTTGACGCCTTCGCGCTCACAGACCTGAGCGAACTGCGGTTTGGCGAAACCGGTGTTCATCAGCACCAGCCGGGCCCCGAGCTTTCCGCACGCCACCATGGCCAGGATCAGGCCACGATGGTCGCGACACAGCAGCCCCACCACGGAGCCTTCGGTCACGCCCAGGCCCTGCAGGCCGCGGGCCAGCGCCCACGACTGGTCGTTCACCTGCCGGTAGGTCAACGTGCCGCGTTCATCCACCAGCGCCGGCAGGCCCGCATACTTGCGTGCACCCTGGATGGCCATGGTCGCCTGCGGGCCGAAAATCGGAGCGTTCTTCGCGGTCTCGACCATGACCCCGGGGTTGGCGAGGTCCAGGAAGCCGGTCTCGAACAGCCTGCGTAGCGCGGTTGCCGATTCCGCTATACGGCCCAGCTTCTGCTGCACTCCACCGACGACGTCCAACACCACATGCCTCCCGAGGTTTGAGGGGTGATCGGCCCCACACTGCATGGCACGTTAGCCGGTTGCGCGCCCACGCGACATCAACTGCTTACGAGTCCGACCGGCCGGGCCTCCCGTAAATGCCCCGGCACCGGCCGCCGATACGGTGCAAAACATCACATGACCAGGCATTTGTCTCACCGCGCGCACCCTGGGTCCGGCGCTCGACGCAGAATTCCGTAAAGGAAGCCGGGCAGGCCGTAAAGAAGGCGTCAAGATCGCCGGAAGCCCTCTCCCACGGGTCGATGCTGACGAGGTCGCCGAGGGCCGGCGACCCGTTTACGTGTGGGAGAACCCATGTCTGTAGTGGTGTTCGTGGTGCTGACGGTGGCGATCTTCGCCCTGCTCGGCGTGATCCAGAAGAGCGTCGAGAAGGGTGTAGGGCGCTCATGAACTACGCCAACACCATCGGCCTGGTGCTGTGTCTGGTGATCGCACTGTTCCTGGTCGCCGCACTGCTGTTTCCGGAGCGGTTCTAGTGAGCCCCACCGCCGCGGGAATCGCGTTCCTGCTCTCCCTGATCGTCGCGCTCGCCGCGGTGCATGTGCCGTTGGGCGACTACATATTCCGCGTATATGCGTCCGAAAAGCACTCGCGCGCTGAACGTCTCATCTACAAAGTGATCGGCGCCGACCCGGAGGCCGAGCAGAACTGGGGCGCCTACGCCCGCAGCGCGCTCGCCTTCTCGGCCGTCTCGCTGCTGTTCCTCTTCTTCTTCCAGCTGGTGCAGGGCGTCCTGCCGCTGCACCTGAACGATCCGGCCACCCCGATGACAGCCGACCTGGCGTGGAACACCGCCGTCAGCTTCGTCACCAACACCAACTGGCAAGCCTACTCGGGTGAGACGACGCAGGGCCACCTGGTGCAGATGGCCGGTCTGTCGGTGCAGAACTTCGTGTCGGCAGCCGTCGGCATGGCCGTCGCGGTCGCACTCGTGCGCGGGTTCGCCCGCCGGCACGCCACCGAACTGGGCAACTTCTGGGTCGACCTGGTACGCGGCACCATTCGAATCCTGTTGCCGCTGGCCGTCATTGCCGCGCTGATCCTCATCGCCGGCGGCGCCATCCAGAACTTCCACCTGCACGACCAGATCGCCGACACCCTGGCCGGCGCGCAGCAGACCCTCACCGGCGGTCCCGTGGCCAGCCAGGAAGTGATCAAGGAGCTGGGCACCAACGGTGGCGGTTTCTTCAACGCCAACTCGGCCCACCCGTTCGAGAATCCGACGGCCTGGACCGACTGGGTGGAGATCTTTCTGTTGCTGGTGATCTCGTTCTCGCTACCGCGCACGTTCGGCCGGATGGTGGACAGCCGCAAGCAGGGCTACGCGATCGTCGCCGTCATGGCGGTCCTGGCCATCATCAGCGCCAGCCTCATGCTGCTGTTCCAGAGCCAGCACCACGGCACCGTGCCCACCGCCATCGGAGCGTCGATGGAGGGCGTGGAACAGCGCTTCGGCGTGGCCAATTCGGCGGTGTTCGCCACCGCCACCACCTTGACCTCCACCGGTGCGGTGAACTCGTTCCACGACTCCTATACGTCCCTCGGCGGCCTGATGACGATGTTCAACATGCAACTGGGTGAGGTCGCGCCGGGCGGTACCGGGTCGGGCCTGTACGGCATGCTGGCCCTCGCGGTGATCACGGTGTTCGTGGCCGGCCTGATGGTCGGGCGCACGCCGGAATACCTGGGCAAGAAGATCACGCCGCGGGAGATCAAGCTGGCCGCAAGCTATTTCCTTGTCACGCCGCTGATCGTGTTGACCGGCACCGCTTTTGCCATGGCGCTGCCGGGTGAGCGCGCGGCGATGCTGAACTCGGGCCCTCACGGCCTGTCCGAAGTGCTGTACGCCTTCACGTCGGCCGCCAACAACAACGGCTCGGCGTTCGCCGGCCTGTCGGTCAATACCGTTTGGTACAACACGGCTTTGGGCCTGGCGATGCTGATCGGACGTTTCCTGCCGATGATCCTGGTTCTCGCTCTGGCGGGCTCGCTGGCCAAACAGGGCAGCACTCCGCCGTCGATCGGCACGCTGCCGACGCACCGTCCGCAGTTCGTCGGCATGGTTGCCGGCGTGACGCTGATCCTCGTCGCCCTGACCTTCCTGCCGGCGCTGGCGCTCGGCCCCCTTGCTGAAGGAATCCACTGATGTCCGATACCGCTGTAAAGGGCGGCCTGCTCGACCCGAAGATGCTGTGGAAGTCCATGCCGGACGCCCTGCGCAAGCTGGACCCCCGCACCCTGTGGCGCAACCCGGTGATGTTCATCGTCGAGGTCGGCGCCGTCTGGTCGACGGTCCTGGCCGTGCTGAACTCCAGCTGGTTCGCCTGGCTGATCGTGTTCTGGCTCTGGCTGACAGTCGTTTTCGCCAACCTCGCCGAAGCAGTCGCCGAGGGACGCGGCAAGGCCCAGGCCGCCAGCCTCCGAAAGACCAAGTCCGACACCATGGCCCGCAAGCTGGTCGGGTGGGCGCCGGGCAGTGCCGGCACCGAGGATGAGATCGCCGCTCCCCTGCTGCAGCAGGGCGACATCGTCGTCGTCGAGGCCGGGCAGGTCATCCCCGGTGACGGTGACGTCGTGGAAGGCATTGCCTCCGTGGATGAATCGGCGATCACCGGCGAATCCGCGC
This sequence comes from Mycobacterium toneyamaense, assembly GCF_055384815.1. Lineage (NCBI taxonomy): Bacteria > Bacillati > Actinomycetota > Actinomycetes > Mycobacteriales > Mycobacteriaceae > Mycobacterium > Mycobacterium toneyamaense. Next base: position 984,345 of record NZ_AP040333.1, on the reverse strand, counting down.
CGGTCATCCGGGAGTCCGGCGGCGATCGGTCCGCTGTCACCGGCGGCACCTCGGTGCTGTCCGACCGCATCGTCGTACAGATCACCCAGAAGCCGGGCGAGAGCTTCGTCGACCGGATGATCGCTCTGGTCGAGGGCGCCAACCGGCAGAAGACCCCCAACGAGACCGCACTCAACATCCTGCTGGCCGCGCTGACGATCATCTTCGTGTTCGCCGTCGCGACGCTGCAGCCGCTGGCCATCTACTCGAAGGCCAACAACCCGGGCGTACCCGACACCGAGGCGCTCGACGGCTTCGGCGTCACCGGCATCGTGATGGTCTCACTACTGGTCTGTTTGATTCCCACCACGATCGGCGCACTGCTGTCGGCCATCGGCATCGCCGGCATGGACCGGCTGGTGCAGCGCAACGTGCTCGCCATGTCGGGCCGTGCCGTGGAAGCCGCCGGTGACGTCAACACCCTGCTGCTCGACAAGACCGGCACCATCACGCTCGGCAACCGGCAGGCCGCGGGTTTCATCCCGGTGCCCGGCGTCACCGACGAGCAGCTGGCCGACGCGGCGCAGCTGTCGAGCCTCGCCGACGAGACGCCCGAGGGCCGGTCAATCGTGGTGTATGCCAAGGAAGCCCACGGCTTGCGGGCACGTACCCCGGGCGAGCTGACCGACGCCACGTGGGTCGAGTTCACCGCACTGACCCGGATGTCCGGTGTCGATCTGCACGACGGCCAGAAGCTGCGCAAGGGTGCGGCCAATTCCGTCGCGGAGTGGATTCGGGGCAACGGCGGCACCGTGCCCATCGAATTGGGCGACATCGTCGACGGCATCTCCGCAGCCGGTGGTACCCCGCTGGTGGTGGGTCGCGTGCAGGACGACAAGGCCGAAGTGCTGGGCGTCATCCACCTCAAGGACGTCGTCAAGCAGGGCATGCGTGAGCGGTTCGACGAGATGCGCAAGATGGGCATCCGCACCGTCATGATCACCGGCGATAACCCGTTGACCGCCAAGGCGATTGCCGACGAGGCCGGGGTCGACGACTTCCTGGCCGAGGCCACGCCCGAGGACAAGCTGGCGCTGATCAAGAAGGAGCAGGCCGGCGGCAAGCTCGTCGCGATGACCGGCGACGGCACCAACGACGCCCCCGCGCTGGCGCAGGCCGACGTCGGCGTCGCGATGAACACCGGCACCTCGGCGGCCAAAGAGGCCGGAAACATGGTCGACCTCGACTCGGACCCGACCAAGCTCATCGAGATCGTCGAGATCGGCAAGCAGCTGCTCATCACCCGCGGCGCCTTGACCACGTTCTCCATCGCCAACGACATCGCGAAGTACTTCGCGATCATCCCGGCGATGTTCGTGGCCCTGTTCCCCGGCCTGGATCTGCTGAACATCATGCGGCTGCACAGCCCCCAGTCGGCGATCCTGTCGGCGGTGATCTTCAACGCCCTCGTCATCATCGCGTTGATCCCGCTGTCGCTGCGGGGCGTGAGGTACACGCCCAGCAGTGCGTCAAAGCTCTTGAGCCGCAACCTGTACGTCTATGGCCTGGGCGGCATCATCGCCCCGTTCATCGGCATCAAACTCATCGACCTGCTCATCCAGTTCATCCCGGGGATGTCTTAATCATGAACATCGGCAACCTGATTCGCGTACACAGCGCCGCGCTGCGCGCACTGCTCGTCCTGACCGTCATCACCGGTCTGGCCTACCCGGTGCTCGTCTGGGCCGTCGCCCAGCTGCCCGGGCTCAAGGACAAGGCCGACGGCTCGCTCGTCACGGCGGGCGGCAAGGTCGTCGGCAGCTCCCTGATCGGCCAGCTCTTCACCGACGCCAAAGGCAATGCGCTGCCGCAGTATTTCCAGAGCCGGCCCTCCAACGCCGGCACCGGATACGACCCGATGGCCAGCGGCGCGGGCAATCTCGGCCCCGAGAGCATCGTCGATGCGGCCAACAAGCCGAGCCTGCTGACCCAGGTGTGCACCCGCAGCTACGCCGTCGCCGAGGCCGAGGGCCTGGACCGCGCCGCAGGCGCCCGTCCGTTCTGCACCGCCGACGGTGTGGGTGCGGTGCTGTCGGTGATCGGCCCCCGGGACGCCACCGGCAACGTCAGCCACCCCACCCAGGTGGTCAGCGTCAACCAGCCGTGCGCCACCACCAAGGTGCCGTTCCTGGCGACGTATGAGGGCGTGCGGGTCGAATGCGCCACGGACGGCGCGGATTACACCGCCGGGCAGATCGTCGCCATCCGCGGCGCGGCGCCCGCCGATCCGCAGGTGCCGGCCGACGCCGTCACCGCCAGCGGCAGTGGCCTGGACCCCGACATCTCGACCGACTACGCCGACCTGCAGGTGGACCGGGTCGCGAAGGCGCGACACCTTTCCGCCGACCAGGTCCGGGCGCTGGTGCGCGACAACACCACCGGCCGCGCCCTGGGCTTCATGGGTGAGCCGCGGGTCAACGTCCTGCAGCTGAATGTCGCGTTGGACCAGAAGTACCCAGCCCGTATTGGATGATGGGAGACATGGGAACGCCGGACAAGCGGGGCGAGCTACGCATCTACCTGGGTGCGGCCCCCGGCGTGGGCAAGACCTTCTCGATGCTCGGCGAGGCGCACCGCCGTCTCGAACGCGGCACCGACGTCGTCGCCGCCGTGGTCGAGACGCACGGTCGCAAGAAGACGGCCGAGGCGATGGAAGGCATCGAACGGATCCCGCCGCGGTTCATCGACTACCGCGGCGGGACGTTCGCCGAGTTGGACGTTCCCGCGGTGCTGGCGCGCCACCCCGAGGTGGTGCTGGTCGACGAACTGGCGCACAGCAATACGCCCGGCAGCAAGAACGCCAAACGCTGGCAGGACGTCGAGGAACTGCTCGACGCCGGCATCACCGTCATCTCCACCGTGAACGTCCAGCACCTGGAAAGCCTCAACGACGTCGTCGCCCAGATCACCGGCATCGAGCAGCAGGAGACGGTGCCGGACTCCGTGGTCCGCAGTGCCGCCCAGATCGAACTGGTCGACATCACCCCGGAAGCCCTGCGCCGCAGGCTCTCCCACGGCAACGTGTACGCACCCGAACGCGTCGACGCGGCGCTGTCCAACTACTTCCGGCAGGGCAACCTGACCGCCCTGCGCGAGCTGGCATTGCTGTGGCTGGCCGACCAGGTCGACGCCGCGCTCGCGAAATACCGCGCCGAGCACAATATTTCGGACACCTGGGAGGCCCGCGAACGCGTGGTCGTGGCGGTCACCGGCGGCCCCGAATCAGAGACCCTGGTGCGGCGCGCGTCGCGCATCGCCTCCAAATCCAGTGCCGAGCTGATGGTGGTGCACGTCGTCCGCGGCGACGGCCTGACGGGCGTGTCCGCCCCGCAGATGGGCAAGGTGCGCGAGCTGACGGCCAGCCTCGGCGCCACCCTGCACACCGTCGTCGGCGGCAGTGACGGTGACGTCCCCAGTGCCCTGTTGGATTTCGCGCGCGAGATGAACGCCACCCAGCTGGTGCTCGGCACCTCGCGGCGGTCGCGGTGGGCCCGGCTCTTCGACGAGGGCATCGGCGCCAAGACCGTTCAGCAGTCCGGCAAGATCGACGTGCACATGGTCACCCATGAGCAGTCCCGTCCCGGCTGGTCGTGGTCGACGGCGACCCGCGGGCAGCGGCACCTGGCGTCGTGGCTTGCCGCGATCGTCGTGCCCGCCGTCATCACCGCCGTCACCGCGCTGCTGGATCCGTTCCTGCACATCGGCGGCGAGAGCGCGGTGTTCTTCATCGGCGTGCTGGTCGTCGCGCTGCTCGGCGGCGTCGCCCCGGCGGCCTTGTCGGCAGTGCTGTCGGGCCTGCTGCTCAACTACTTCTTCGTCGCCCCGCGGTACAGCTTCACCATCGCCGACCCCGACAGCGCCCTGACCATCGTGGTGCTACTGGCGGTCGCGGTCGCCGTCGCCGCGCTGGTCGACGGTGCCGCCAAACGATCCCGGGAAGCCCGGCATGCGTCGCAGGAGGCCGAGCTGCTGGCCCTGTTCGCCGGCAGCGTGCTGCGCGGCGCCGACCTGACCACACTGCTCGAGCGCGTCCGGGAGACGTACGCGCAACGGGCCGTCAGCCTGTTGCACGAGGAGGACGGCATCGTCGCCTGCGTCGGCAAAGAGCCCTGTGTGACAGTCGATTCCGCGGACACCGCCATCGAGGTCAGCGACGACCAATACTGGCTGCTGATGGCCGGCCGCAAGACCGAGGCCCGCGATCGCCGGGTGCTCGGCGCCGTCGCGCGGCAGGCGGCGGGGCTGGTGCGCCAGCGCGCCCTGGCCGAGGAAGCCGGCCGCGCCGAAGCCCTGGCCAAGGCCGACGAGCTGCGCCGCTCCCTGCTGAGCGCCGTCAGCCACGACCTGCGCACCCCACTGGCCGCGGCCAAGGCGGCGGTGTCGAGCCTGCGCAGCGAGGACGTCGGATTCTCGCCCGAGGACACCGCCGAACTGTTGGCCACCATCGAGGAATCGGTCGATCAACTGACCGCGTTGGTGGGCAACCTGCTCGACTCGTCGCGACTGGCCGCCGGGGTGGTGAAGCCGGAGCTGCGGCGGGTGTACATGGAAGAGGTGGTGCAGCGGGCGCTGCTCGGAATCAGCCGCGGAGCAACCGGTTACGCGAACCGCGGGCTCGACCGGGTCAAGGTCGAAGTGGGCGACGCCGTCGCGCTCGCCGATGCGGGCCTGCTCGAGCGGGTGCTGGTCAACCTCATCGACAACGCGCTGCGGTACTCCGCGGGCAGCGTGGTGCGGGTGAATGCCGGGCAGGTCGGCGAGCGGGTGCTCATCACCATCGTCGACGAGGGGCCGGGCATCCCCCGCGGCACCGAAGAGCAACTGTTCGCGCCGTTCCAGCGCCTCGGTGACCATGACAACAGCACCGGTGTGGGACTTGGCCTTTCGGTGGCACGAGGATTTGTCGAAGCAATGGGCGGCACCATCTCTGCCACCGACACCCCCGGCGGCGGGCTGACCGTCGTGGTTGACCTGGCGGCCGCGGGAAAGGATCGGGTGTGACACGGGTTCTGGTCATCGACGACGAACCGCAGATTCTGCGCGCCCTGCGCATCAACCTGTCGGTGCGCGGCTACGACGTGTCTGTCGCGGCCACTGGCGCCGAGGCGCTGAAGTCGGCCGCCGAACACAAGCCCGACGTGGTGATCCTGGACCTCGGCCTGCCCGACATGTCCGGCATCGACGTGCTGGCCGGGCTGCGCGGCTGGCTCACCGCGCCCGTCATCGTGTTGTCCGCGCGCACCGACTCCATGGACAAGGTCGAGGCCCTCGACGCCGGCGCCGACGACTACGTCACCAAGCCGTTCGGCATGGACGAGTTCCTGGCCCGGCTGCGCGCCGCGGTACGCCGTGGCGCGGCCGCGTCCGAGACCGATGAACCCGTCGTAGAGACCTCCTCATTCACGGTCGATCTGGCGGCCAAGCGGGTCACGCGCAGCGGCACCGAGGTGCACCTGACGCCCACCGAGTGGGGCATGTTGGAGATGCTGGTGCGCAACCGCGGGAAGCTAGTGGGCCGCGAGGAGCTGCTCAAGGAGGTGTGGGGGCCGGCCTATGCCAAGGAGACCCACTACCTACGCGTGTATCTCGCGCAGCTGCGCCGCAAGCTCGAGGTCGACCCGTCACACCCCAAACACCTGCTGACCGAGGCCGGGATGGGGTACCGCTTCCAGGAGTAGCGCCGGCGGCCCGAATCCAACGCATTCGAGGCCCCTGGTCATCCCCAGTGCTTAGTCACCCTAGGTATGCGGTACGTCACACGACCGCGCGGAATCGCAGCTCCCCCGTTCGGCTTATACCAGGCAACTGGAACTTCAAGGACGGGGAAAACAACATGAGCGCCATTCGTAACGCGGCCGGCAAGGTGGCATTGACCGCCGTGGCCGCTTTCACGATCATCGCCGGCGCCATCGCCGGCCCGGTCGCGACCGCCAACGCCGCTGACGACTCCTGTGCGAACGTCGAGGTCGTCTTCGCCCGCGGTACCTTCGAAGCCCCCGGCGTCGGAGCCACCGGCCAAGCCTTCGTCGACGCACTGAACGCCCGGATGCCCGGTCGCAACATCGACGCCTACGGCGTGAACTACCCGGCCTCCCTGGACTTCGGTGCCGCCGCTGACGGCGTCGCCGACGCCACCAACCGCATCGAGTCCATCGCCGCCTCGTGCCCCGCCACCAAGATCGTCATCGGCGGCTACTCGCAGGGCGCGGCCGTCGCCGGCTACAGCACCATGAGCAGCGTTCCCGCCGGATTCGCGTTGCCCGCCGGCATCTCCGGCCCGATGCCCGCGTCGGTCGCCTCGCACGTCGCCGCTGTCGTCCTGTTCGGCACCCCGAGCCCGTTCGTGCTGAGCGTCGCCGACCGCAGTGCGCCCGCCATCAACATCGGCGGCGCCTACGCCGGCAAGACCATCCAGCTGTGCGCCCCCGGCGACCCGATCTGTGGCGGCGGCATGGACCGTTCCGCTCACAGCGCCTACAAGTTCAACGGCATGGCCAACCAGGCTGCGGACTTCGTCGCCCGCCAGCTGGGCGCGCCTGCCGCTCCCGCCGCCCCGATGGTCCAGACGTCGGACGACTCAGCCAACTGAATCACCCCCTGCCGACGGCCGGAAGCCAGTCTCACGAGGACTGGTTCCGGCCGTCGGTCTGTCATGACACCGTCGCGCCGGTCGCTCCCGTGACCTTCACTCCATCCCGCGATCGAACTATGGTGAGGTAGTCATATCTCGATAAGCCGAGACAAACAGGGGTGATCAGTAATGAAGGTTTCCACCAAGAACGTGTCGACCTGTGGCTGTCAGTGCAACGCCTGCCGCGACGGACACCACTGCCACAACCGCCCGAACTGCAAGGTCTAGTCAGGATTCTCGACCGTCGACCGTGGGGGTTGACGAGGGATTCGCTTCGGTTTTCCGCGTAGGCCCCCACGCTCGGCGTCAGACCGACAGCGCGATGCCGTCCAGGATGTCGTGCTCGCTGACCACCAATTCCGTGATCCCCGCCCGCTGACCGAATTCGCGGGCCAATTCCTCGACGACGACGGAGCCGCCGCCGATCACCGGCACGCGGCCCGGGTGCATGGGGCCGAGTTCGGCGCGTTGCGCCCGCGGCATCGCGATCAGTTCATCGCACACCTTGACGACATCCGGAATTCCGATGCGGGACAGGTGAATCACCTCGGAGTCGTACTCCGGTAGCCCCAGGGCCAGCGCGGCAACCGTGGTGAACGTGCCGGCCACACCGACCCACGTCCGGGCACCTTCGATGGGCACGACGCCCAGAGCCTCGTCCAGCTTCTCCCGCACCACGGCACGTGCGGCCGCGACCTCGTCGGCGGTGGGCGGGTCGGTCTGCAGGCAGCGCTCGGTGAGCCGGACGCAGCCGATGTTGGCCGAGAAGCTCGCGACCACATCCGCAACCGCGGCACCGGTCCCGCCGAGCACCACTTCGGTCGAGCCGCCACCCAGGTCGACGACCACGAAAGGCCCTGTGGCCGGGTCCAATTCGCCGACGGCGCCGCGGAACGACAGCGCCGCTTCCTCGGTCCCGGTGATCACCTCGGCCACGGCCCCCGGCATCACGCGGCCCAGTTGCCTTGCGGTCATGGCGAAGAACTCGTCGCGGTTGCCGGCGTCGCGCGCCGCGGAGGTCGCGACCATCCGCACCTTGGACACGTCGTGCGCCAGCATCACCTCGACGTAGTCGGCCAACGCAGCTTCGGTCCGGGCGAGCGCTGCGGGCGCGAATTCGCCTGTGGCGTCGACACCTTCACCGAGAGTGACGATCCGCATCTCGCGGTGCACGTCCTGCAACCGGCCGTCGACGACGTCCGCGATGAGCAGACGGATCGAGTTGGTGCCGCAGTCAACAGCAGCGACGCGCCGCACGCCGTCGGCCGCCGCAACGCGCGAACTCACACCCACACCTTCGGATCCAGAATGCCGGCCATCGCCGGTTCGACTGCCAACAATGCCAGCGCCTCGTCACCAAAGGGGTTGAGGCCCGGGCCTTTTGCCAAGGAATGCGCCATCACCACGTGCAGGCACTTCACGCGGTCCGGCATTCCGCCGCCGGAGAACGTCGTCCCCAGCGACTCGATGGCGTCCCGCTCAGCGAGGAACGATTCGTGCGCACGCAGATACGCCGCGCGCAACTCTTCGGAAGCCTGCAGACGCTCGGTCATCTCCCGCATCAGACCCGACGACTCCAGCCGACTGGCGGCAGCCGTCAGCGCCGGATGCGTCAGGTAATACAAAGTGGGAAAAGGGGTCCCGTCGGGCAGCCGCGGCGCGGTCATGACCACACCGGGCTCGCCGTTGGGGCAGCGGTAGGCGATCTCCAGGACACCGCGCGGCTCCCGCCCCAGTTGGGCCGCAACGGCTTCGAGATCAGCAGCGTCAACCACCGGGCGGCGCCTGAGGTGCGGGCACATCGGTCGGGGGCACGTCAGTGTCCGGGGTGACCCCGTCCGGGCCAGGCGGGACCACGGCCGGAGCCGGCGTCAGTCCGTGCGGCTGATCGGCAATGGTGTGCCACAGCGCGGTGTACCAGGGCTGGTTACTCTTGGCGGTGGGCGACGGCGCCGGCGCGACGGGGGTCGTAACGGCACCGGGAGGCAGTTGCACCTGATACGGGATATCCCCCGGCATCACGAAGCCCAACCGCTCACGGGCCTGCGCGGCGATGTACACCGGGTCGGCCAGCTTCACCTTCTGCTGCTCCAAATTGGCTATCTGCGAACGTAATTGGGATTCAGCAGCGGCCAGCTGCTGCATCTCGGTGCGCTGGGCGAAGAACGTGCGCACCGGTCCGGCGATGGTCAGGGTCAGCACGCACACCACGACGGCGAGAATCGCCGCCCGCCGCGCCGCTGACCCCAGCCGCTGCTCGGCATGGTGCTCGACCGACTCCGCGTACGCCTGACGGATGGGCTCGGTGACCGGAACCGGCAGATTGTCCGGGACCCGCCGCGGCTCGGCCTTGGGCCGGTTACCCGCCTTGGCGGCCGACGTGCCGGCCCCGGCACGCCCCCGCTTCGCCTCGCCGGGCTTGGCGGGACGAGAGGCGGGGGAACGCCGTTTGGGATCGGCCATATCGGAAGGTCAGACCCGCGAAACTACTTGGCTTCCACCGCGAAACGCGGGAAGGCCAGGTCGCCCGCGTAGCGCGCGGCGTCGCCGAGGGTCTCCTCGATGCGCAGCAGCTGGTTGTACTTGGCGACGCGCTCGCTGCGGGCCGGGGCACCGGTCTTGATCTGGCCGCAGCTGCAGGCGACGGCCAGGTCGGCGATGGTGGTGTCCTCGGTCTCGCCACTGCGGTGGCTCATCATCGACTTGTAGCCGGCGGCGTGCGCCAGGGCGACAGCGTCCAAAGTCTCGGTGAGCGTGCCGATCTGGTTCACCTTCACCAGCAGCGCGTTGGCGGCACCCTTCTCGATGCCCTCCTCCAGCCGCTCCGGGTTGGTGACGAACAGGTCGTCGCCGACGAGCTGGACGCGGTCACCGATGGCGTTGGTCAGCGCGACCCAGCCGTCCCAGTCGTCCTCCGACAGCGGGTCCTCGATGGACACCAGCGGGAACGCATCGAGCAGCGAGGCGTAGAACTCGGCCATCTGCTCGGCGGTGCGGGTCTGCTTCTCGAAGGCGTAACCCGTTCCGTCGGTGTAGAACTCGGTGGCCGCGACGTCCAGGGCCAGCGCCACGTCGCTGCCCAGCTTGAGGCCGGTGGCGTCGATGGCGGTGCTGATCAGCTCGAGCGCGGCATGGGTGCCGGCAACGTCGGGCGCGAAACCGCCCTCGTCACCGAGGCCCGTCGCCAGACCCTGCTTCTTGAGCACCGACTTGAGCGAGTGGTAGACCTCGGCGCCCCAGCGCAGCGATTCCTTGAAGGTGGGGGCACCGATCGGGGCGACCATGAACTCCTGGACGTCGACACCGGTGTCGGCGTGCGCGCCACCGTTGAGGATGTTCATCATCGGCACCGGCAGGATGTGGGCGTTCGGGCCGCCGATGTACCGGAACAGCGGCAGGCCGGCCGAGTCGGCAGCGGCCTTGGCCACGGCCAGCGAGACGCCGAGGATGGCGTTGGCGCCGAGGCGCGACTTGTCCGGCGTGCCGTCCAGGTCCAGCAGCGCCTGGTCGATGATGCGCTGGTCGTCGGCGGCCTGGCCGATGACGGCGGGAGCGATCTCGTCGAGCACGGCCTCGACGGCCTTCTCGACACCCTTGCCGAGGTAACGCGCGCCGCCGTCGCGCAGTTCGACAGCCTCGTGCTCACCGGTCGACGCACCCGACGGCACCGCCGCGCGAGCGAAGGTTCCATCGGTCAGAGCGACCTCGACCTCGACCGTCGGATTTCCCCGAGAGTCGAGAATCTCGCGGGCTCCGACCTGTTCGATGATTGGCACTTGGGTCTCCCTCTGGCGTCACGGACTCGTGCGAACGCCCATCAGCCTAAACGGTGCCCGTAGTAGAAGTGCGGCAGCTACCGGTACCTATCGCAACCTATCGCTGGTGCCCGTTGGCATACGCCGTCGCCCAGTCCCGCACGGCGCGCGCGTAGTCGTCGGACAGGTTGTAGGCGTGCAGCGCGTCCATCCAGCCGTGCGGGCTGGACAGATCCTTGCCGCGGTAGCAGAGATAACCCGCCGCCGACAGCGCCGCGTCGTCGATGTTGTCGGGGCTGGCGAACCCGGTGTTGTTTGCGTCGACGCCGTACAACCGCCACGTGTCCGGGATGAACTGCATGGGCCCCATGGCGCGGTCGACGGCGTCGTCGCTGTCCATGCTGCCGGAGTCGGAGTCCGGAATCCGCAGGTTGTTCATGGTGCCGTCGAGTGGCACGCCGCGGATCGGGGGCGTGACGTCACCGTTCGGGGCGATGGTCGCGCCGCGGTAGGTGCCGTGGTGGCTCTCGACCATCCCGATGCCGGCCAGCGTCGTCCACGCGATGTGGCACTTGGGGTTCTCGACCTCGGCCACGCGCGCGGCGTACCCGTAGGCCTCCAGTGCCATGACCGGAATGCCCAGCGGCGGTGCCAGATGCTCGGCCCAGTCACGCAGCTGGTCCGCGCCCCGACCCTTCACATGGGTGTTGATCGGGGGCACCGCGGGCCCGGGCGGCGGCGGCACTCCGCGCAGGTAGCCGGGCTGAAATGAGCAGCTCGAGGCCATCAGGAGCGCCGTCGCGAGGACAACAGCGCTCGCCCGCAGCCAACGCGCTCGCAACACCGGTACTCCCCTATACCCAGAGATTGTCGACGGATTCGTCGCCCGTCATCGTCGCATGCCGAGCTGAGTGCACCCCGAAGCGCAAGCTTTCCGGCACGAAGGTACGGCGGTCACCCATCCGCTGATAAGGTTGGCTTGCCTTGCTTTGGCAAGGCAAACCTGTGTTGCCGTTTAGTCTATCTAAGGATTGCGGATGACCACCACTTTCGCGGTCTCGACATCGCTGGTCGCCGCAGGCCCGGGCATTTCTTCACAGCTATTTGGCAGCTTGCTGATCGGCCTTCGTGAAGGCCTCGAAACTGCGATCGTCGTCACCATCCTCATCGCCTTCCTCGTGAAGTCCGACCGCCGCGACGCCCTCAAGTGGGTGTGGCTCGGGGTCGCCGCCGCCATCGCGATGACCATCGGCGTTTTCCTGTCCATCCAGCTCAGCGAGAACACCATCTCCGGCCTGGCAGCCGAGGCCATCGCCGGCGTCGCCTCCCTGGTGGCGGTGATCATCGTCACGACCATGGTGCTGTGGATGCGCAAGGCCGCCGCCACCATCTCCGGCGAACTGCGCAGCGACATGGCGCGCGCCCTGGAGACCGGCGGGATGGCCGTCGCCACCCTGGCCTTCCTGGCCGTCGGCCGCGAGGGCGTCGAGACGGCACTGTTCATGGTCGGCTACGCCAACGCGTCAACCGCGTGGCCGTTGGCCGGACTCGTGATCGGCCTGCTCATCGCCGTCGTCGTCGCCTACGGCATGTACGCCGGCGCGGTGCGGATCAACCTGGCGAAGTTCTTCAAGTACACCGGCGCGTTCCTCGTCGTCGTCGCCGCGGGCATCCTGTCGTACGCCATCCACGCGCTGCAGACCGTCGGCTGGCTGCCCGGGCTGGGCGCCAAGGCCTTCGACATGACCGGCGCCTTCAACTGGTCGTCGTGGTACGGCCAGGTGATCCAGGGCGTCTTCAACATCAGCCCCGCCCCCTCGATCCTGCAGTTCGTCTGCTGGCTGGCGTACCTCGTGGTCGTCCTGACGCTGTTCCTGCGACCCGTCGCAGCCAAACCCGCCCCTGCTGCCACCCTCGAAAGGTCCGCCAAGTGAATCTCGCTGCCCTGAACGTCAAGACCGGCGTAGCTGCATCGGTAGCCCTGCTCGCCGGCCTGACCGCGGTCTCCGCGTGCTCGTCCAAGACGGACGAGAACAAGTCCGCCTCCGGCGAGATCACCGTGACCGCGACCGATGATGCCTGCAAGCTGTCGGCAACGTCGGCCAAGACGGGCCCGAGCACCTTCGTCGTCACCAACAACGGCACCAAGGTCACCGAGTTCTACGTCTACGGCCCCGGCGACAAGGTCATGGGCGAGATCGAGAACGTCTCCCCCGGCCTGCAGCGCAAGCTGATCGTGCAGCTGCCCGAAGCCGGCACCTACAAGACCGCGTGCAAGCCCGGCATGGTCGGCGACGGCATCCGCGGCGACTTCACCGTCACCGGCGACACCGTCAAGATCGACGACACCGGCAAGTTCAAGGAAGCCGCGGACTTCTACAAGAAGTACGTCGTCGAGCAGACCACCGCGCTGGTGCCCGCGACCGAGGCCTTCGCCGCCGCCGTGAAGAAGGGTGACGTCGCCGGCGCCAAGGCGCAGTACCCGAAGGCCCGCACCTTCTACGAGCGCATCGAGCCGGTCGCCGAGTCGTTCCCCGACGACCTGGACCCGCGGATCGACCTGCGTGAAGCCGACGTCAAGCCGGGCGACAAGTGGACCGGCTTCCACGTGCTGGAGAAGCAGCTGTGGGTCACCGGACTGCAGCCCGACGCCAATGCCCTGGCCGACCAGCTGGTCGCCGACGTCAAGGAGCTCGACGCGGGCGTCAAGGATCCGAAGTGGACCATCGACTCCACCAAGATCGCCGGCGGCGCGCAGGAGCTGCTGGACGAGATCGCCAAGACCAAGATCACGGGTGAAGAAGACATTTTCAGCCACACCGACCTCTGGGACATCCAGGCCAACATCGAGGGCTCGCGCACCGCGGTCGGCTCGGTCGACCCGATCCTCGACGAGCGCAACCCGCAGCTGGGCAAGGACGTCGAGGCGGCCTTCGACAACGTCCAGAAGCTGCTGGACAAGTGGCGCCAGGGCGACGGCTTCATCTCCTACGACAAGGTGACCGAGCCTGAGCGGCAAGAACTTTCGCGCGCCGTCGACGCTTTGAGCAAGGAGGTCAGCGAGGTGCAGGGTGTCGTCGCCAAGCAGTGAGCCCAAGCCCACTGAGCCGGCCGTGACCGAGTCCGGTGGGCTCAGCCGGCGCAAGCTCTTCGGCGCCGCCGGGGTGACGGCTGCCGTCGTCGGCGCCGCCGCCACCGGTGCGCTGGCCGGCCGCTCCTCCGCGGCCGTCGTCGAGGACACCCTGGGTAGGCCGGTGCCGTTCCGCGGCACCCACCAGGCGGGCATCGTCACCGCGGCGCAGGACCGCATGCACTTCGCCACCTTCGACGTTACGACGGACAAGAAGGCCGACGTCGTGGCAATGCTGAAGAAGTGGACCGAGATGGCCGAGCGCATGACGCTCGGCGAGGAGGCCGTCGCCCACGGGGCCATCGGGCTCAATCCGTACGCCCCGCCGGCGGATACCGGTGAGGCCCTTGGCCTTTCGCCCTCTGCGTTGACCCTCACCATCGGCTTCGGCCCCACGTTCTTCCGCAAGGACGGCAAGGACCGGTTCGGCATCGACGGGCAGCGGCCGGCGCATCTGGTCGACCTGCCCAAGTTCCGCAACGAGACGCTCGACCCGAAGCGGTGCGGCGGCGACATCGTCGTGCAGGCCTGCGCCAACGACCCGCAGGTCGCCGTGCACGCCATCCGCAACCTGGCCCGCGTCGGCTTCGGCACGGTCGCGGTGCGGTACTCGCAGCTGGGGTTCGGCCGCACGTCGTCGACCACGCGGAACCAGTCCACACCGCGAAACCTGTTCGGGTTCAAGGACGGAACCAACAACCTCAAGGCCGAGGACACGTCGGCCATCGACAAGCACGTCTGGGTCGCGGGTGGCGACGGACCGGCCTGGATGACGGGCGGGTCGTACCTGATCAGCCGACGCATCCGGATGCTCATCGAATCCTGGGACCGCACGGTGCTGGCGGAGCAGGAGCGGGTCATCGGGCGGCAGAAGGGCAACGGCGCACCCAACGGGTACACCGACGAATTCACCCCACTGGACTTCGACAGCAAGGGTGCCGACGGCGAACCGATGGTCGCCCTCGACTCACACGTACGGTTGGCCTCCCCCGAGGCCAACAAGGGGGCGCAGATTCTGCGCCGCGGCTACAACTTCACCGACGGCTCAGACGGTTTCGGCCATCTGGACGCCGGCCTGTTCTTCATCGCGTTCGTCCGCAACCCGGCCGAATCGTTCATCCCGATGCAGCGGTCGTTGTCCGACAACGACGCCCTCAACGAATACATCACGCACACCGGCAGCGGCATCTTTGCCTGCCCGCCGGGTGTGCGTGATGGTTCGTCGGATTACTGGGGTTCGACGCTCTTCGGCTGAGCGTCGGCCTGGTCCGCGGTGCGGTAGCGGTTGTAGAACACGAACGCCGCGACCGCGGCCGCAGCACCGATCACGCCCCACAGCGCGATCTGGAAGACCAGCGATCCGAACAGGAAGTCGTAGGCCAGCGTCAGGTACAGCGACCAGGCGACGCGGTAGCCCGACCAGAAGGCCAGCAGGCCGGTGCTGATCGCGATGATCAGGCTCTGCTGGCGGTCGAAGCGGTTGACGTGCTGTTCGATTGCGGCGGGGAGCTTCACGGTGTTTCCTTTCGTTGGACGCTCGTTGTCGGCGTCGTTGGAGCAATCACACCGGGGTGGCTCGGCTACCGATCCCAAGTTCCGGGCCCGCCGCCGACGCGAGTGTGCGCACAGATCGCAGATCCGGCGGCTGAGGCGCGCTAGCTGCACATTCGCGGTCGAGCTCGCGCGGAGTCAACCGGCGCGGCCCGAGGTGTTCCGCCAGCGCAGCGGCGGGGCCCCGAACCGCCGGGCTGATGGCGGTGACCCAAAAGGCGCCGCTGGCATCGACTTTCGGTGACACGGTGACGGCGCCGGCCTGGCGGGTCAAGCCGTCGTGGTACCAGGTGTCCACACAGGACCGCATGATCCACCCCGACAACGAACGCCGTATGGCGGAGCGCATGAACCCGCGCAAGATCATCGAACTGGACGCCAGCCACGCGTCGCTGGCTTCACAGGCGGCGGCCGTGGCCGACCTCATCGACGAGGCCGCGACTCAGTCGGCCTGAACCGGCCAGTGCTCCCGCCACTCATCCTCTGACACTGCACCCAGCGGTGCCGCATCCAACTCCACCGCCACTTCGTCGCCGCGGCGGGCGGCGACGATGCGGCGCTCGGCCTCCCGCACCGTGTCGATGAACTCCAGAGCCACTGTGCGCAAAGCACTCTCGGCGTCGAAGTCAGGTGCCAGGGTCACCGAGGTGAGTCCGGCCGGAAGCAGATCGGACGGCAAACCGGCCGTGCCGGCCCGTTCGATCAGCTTCTGCGCCAGGGCCAGCGCCGGCAGTGCCGTCGGCACCTCGTCCATGCACGACGTCCGCGCAGCCTTCTCGAGCGCTTTGCGCTCCTCCCACTGCGCAATCTGGTCTTCCAGCGAGATCTCTTGTCCGGCAAGCACTGCCGGTACGCGGTTGCCGAGCTTGCGGATCAGGGTGTCGGCCACGTCGTCGATGCCGAACGGGTGCAGGGGCGCGTCTTCGGCAATGCGGGCGTGAAACAGCACCTGCAGCAACACATCCCCGAGTTCCTCGCGGACGTCGTCGGCGTTGCCGCCCCGCACGGCGTCGAACAGTTCGTAGGTCTCCTCCAGCAGATATCGGCGCAGCGAGTCGTGCGTCTGCTCGCTCTCCCACGGGCCGTTGGTGCGCAGCTTGTCCATCATCGTGACGGCGTCGATGAGCCGCTCGCCCGGCTGCGAACTGTCCGCCGCGATCAGCTTCTCACCGGCCGCGAGCCGCGCCCGCACCTGCGGATGCTCCGGATCGGACGACAACAGCACCGGTGCCGGATTGTCGGCGTCGCCGTAGGCCGGCCGGCCCGACGGCAACGACCACGGCACCTTGACCGGCAGTTCCTCGGTGTACTGCACGTCGCCGGTGAGCAGCACGAGCGCGTCGATCGGCATCAGCGAGGGGCGGCGCGGATCGACCAGGACGACCGTCATGTGCGATCCGCCTCTGCCACCGCGCTACCTCCCAGGTCGGTGATATCAACTTCACCTGCCGCTTTCCCGTCGAGCACCAGCAGCAAACCCGCCACCGCACGCGCCAGCTCCAGGTCCCGGATACGCGGTGCCCCGACCCCGGCACCGGCCCGCGGAATCGGGATCTGCACCGTCGACGTGGTGGCCCGGTACGTCGCGCCGGGATACATCCGCTTGAGCCGCAGCTGCCCCGAGTCCATGAGCGTCAGCGGCGTCAGCCGGATGGTCGAGTCCGAGATCGCGCTCACCTCGGTGACGCCGTACTCGCGGCACAGCAGCCGCAGGCGCGCCACCGCGACGAGGCGCTGCGCGGGTTCGGGCAGCGGTCCGTAGCGGTCCACCAACTCCTCGACCACCGACGCCACCGCCGCGTGGTCGGACGCCGCAGCCATCCGGCGGTAGGCCTCGAGCCGCAGCCGGTCGCTGCCGATGTAGTCCGGCGGCAGGTGGGCGTCGATCGGCAGGTCGACCCGCACCTCCTTCGGTTCCTCCACGGCTGCAATGGTTTTGCCGTCCACGGCGGCCCGGTAGGCCTCGACGGCCTCACCGACCAGCCGGACGTACAGGTCGAAGCCGACGCCCGCGACGTGCCCGGACTGTTCGACACCGAGCACGTTGCCCGCGCCGCGGATCTCGAGGTCCTTCATCGCCACCGCCATACCGGCGCCCAGATCGTTGTTCTGGGCGATGGTCGCCAGCCGGTCGTGCGCGGTCTCGGTGAGCGGCACCTCGGGCGGGTACAGGAAATATGCGTAACCACGCTCGCGGCTGCGGCCGACGCGGCCCCGCAGCTGGTGCAGCTGCGACAGGCCGAACGTGTCGGCCCGCTCCACGATCAGGGTGTTGGCGTTCGAAATGTCAAGGCCCGTCTCGACAATCGTGGTGCACACCAGGATGTCGTATTCGCGGTTCCAGAAGCCCTCGACGGTCTTCTCCAGCATCTCCTCGGGCATCTGCCCGTGCGCGACCACGACGCGCGCCTCCGGCACCAGCTGACGCACCCGCGCGGCCGCGTTGTCGATCGACTTCACCCGGTTGTGGATATAGAACGCCTGCCCGTCCCGCAGCAGCTCGCGTCGCAGCGCCGCGGCGACCTGCTTGTCGTCATGCGGCCCAACGTAAGTCAGCACCGGGAAGCGTTCCTCGGGCGGCGTCAGAATCGTCGACATCTCCCGGATGCCCGCGAGGCTCATCTCCAGCGTGCGCGGGATCGGGGTGGCGCTCATCGTCAGCACGTCGACGTGCGTGCGCATCGACTTGATGTGCTCCTTGTGCTCGACGCCGAACCGCTGTTCCTCGTCGACGATCACCAGACCCAGATCTTTCCACGTCACGCCAGTCGCCAGCAGCCGGTGCGTGCCGATCACCACGTCGACCGAGCCGTCCTTCAAACCCTCGACCACCAAACGGGATTCGGCCGGATCGGTGAACCGGGACAGGCCCTTGACCGTCACCGGGAAGCCCGCCATGCGCGCGGTGAAGGTCTGCAGATGCTGGTCGGCCAGCAGCGTCGTCGGCACCAGCACCGCGACCTGCTTGCCGTCCTGCACGGCCTTGAACGCCGCGCGGACCGCGATCTCGGTCTTGCCGTAGCCGACGTCACCGCAGATGACCCGGTCCATCGGGACCGGCTTCTCCATGTCGGCCTTGACCTCGGTGATCGCGGTCAACTGGTCCATGGTCTCAGTGAAGCCGAACGCGTCCTCCATCTCGGCCTGCCACGGGGTGTCCGGCGCAAATGCGTGGCCCGGCGCGGACTGCCGCTTGGCATACAGCGACACCAATTCGCCGGCAATCTCACGAACCGCCTTGCGCGCCTTGGTCTTCGTGTTGGTCCAGTCGCTGCCGCCGAGCCGGCTCAGCGTGGGCTCGGTGCCGCCGACATAGCGCGACAGCTGATCCAGCGAATCCATCGGCACGTACAACCGGTCGGAACCGCCACCGCGTTTGGCCGACGCGTACTCCAGCACCAGGTACTCACGCCGGGCGCCCCCGACCACACGCTCGGTCATCTCGACGAACTTGCCGATGCCGTGCTGATCGTGCACCACCAGGTCGCCGGCCGTCAACGCCAGCGGGTCGACGACGTTGCGCCGTTTGGCGGCAAGCCTTTTCCCCTCGGTGACCGTGGCCCGGTTACCCGTCAGGTCAGTCTCCGTGATGATCACGAGGTTGACGCCGGCCAGCACCAGACCGTCGTGCAGCGGGCCCTTGAGCACACCGACGACACCAGGCTTCGGCACCTCGCCGGGCTCCAACATCGTTGCGGCGACGTCGGATTCGCCGAGTTGCTCGACCACGCGGTGTGCGGTACCGGTGCCCGGTGTGACCACCGCGGCGAGCCCGCCGGTGGCGATGTGCGCCCGCAGCATCGCGAAAATCTCTTCGAGGCTCTGCTGGCTGCGCGCCGACGGCGCCGGCCGGATGTCGAGCTCCCGCGCCGACTCGTTGGCCAGCTGGCTCAGCGTCCACCACGGGTGGCCGCCGGCGGCCGCGGATTCACGGACCTCAACGAAGTCCCGGAAGCCCGAACCGCCGAGCTGCTCGATGTCGATCGGCGCGTCGCCGCCCACGGCGGCCACCGACCACGACGCCTCCAGGAACTCGCGGCCGGTCTTGATCAGGTCGGCCGCGCGGGTCCGCACCTTCTCCGGATCGCAGATCAGCAGCGGCGCACCGGCCGGGAGCCGGTCGGTGAGCAGCGCCAGTTCGCCGGGGCGCAACACCGGCAGCAGCGCCTCCATGCCGTCGACCGGAATGCCCTCGGCGAGCTTGGCCATCATGTCGGCGACGCTGCCGGTCACCTGGTTGTCGCTACTGGGCAGGCCCGCGCCGATCTCGGCGGCGCGTTCGCGGACGTCCGCGGTCAGCAGCAGTTCACGGCACGGCATCGCGATCACGGTGTCGACGGCGATCTCGGGGATGGACCGCTGGTCGGCCACCGAGAACATCCGCATCTCGGTGACCTCGTCGCCCCAGAACTCGACGCGCACGGGGTGCTCGGCAGTCGGGGTGAAAACGTCGAGAATGCCTCCGCGGACCGCGAATTCGCCGCGCTTGCCCACCATGTCGACGCGCGTGTAGGCCAGCTCGACCAGCCGCGCGACGGTGTCGTCGAAGTCGGCCTCGCCGCCGACGGTCAGCGTCACGGGTTCGGCGTCGGTCACCCCGCCGGCCAGCGGCTGCAGCAGCGACCGGGCCGTGGTGACCACCACGCGCAGCGGCGGACCGAGGCGGGCGTCATCAGGCAGCGCCAACCGGCGCAGCACCGTCAGCCGGGCACCCACGGTGTCGACGCCGGGCGAGAGCCGCTCGTGCGGCAGCGTCTCCCACGACGGGAACAACGCCACGGCGTCGCCGTGGACAGCCCGCAGTTCGGCGGTGAGATCGTCGGCCTCGCGACCGGTGGCCGTGACGACCAGCACCGGGCCCGCGGCGGCCAGCGCGGCCGCGACCGGGAGCCGTGCGCTGACCGGGCCCACCAGAGCCTGCTCGGCGACACCCTCAGCGGCCTGCCGCGTCAATTCCTGCAGGCCAGGATCGGTGAGTGCGAGTTGGACGAGCCCCGCCAACGGGGTTTGGATCGATTGCTGCCCCGGGGAGGTCATGATGCCTCTGATTGTAGTTCGCAGGACTTCGTCAATATTGGGCACCGTCCCGTCAAGGGATCGTCAACGCGGCGCTCAGCGGCCGATTCGGGGCGCAGGGTGGATCCATGACACTGCTCGACATCCTGCCGTCCCTGCGGGGCGCCATGCGTCCGCGCATCGACACCGCCATCTGGCCGCTGACCACCCAGGTCGACGCCCGGGGCCGACTCTGCGTCGGGTCGGTCGCGCTCACCGACGTGGCCGACGAGTTCGGCACGCCCGCATACGTTCTGGATGAGGCCGACTTCCGCAAGCGGGCGCAGCACTACCGTGCCACGTTGCGCGGTGTCGAGGTCGTCTACGCCGCCCAGTCCCTGCTGACCAGGACCGTTGCCGGTTGGGTGCACGAAGCCGGCCTCGGCATGGCGGTGTGTTCAACGGCCGAGCTGGCCACGGCGCTCGCCGGCGGCATGGACCCGGCGCGCATCGTCGTCCACGGCAGCGGCAAGTCGGTCGACGAACTGGCCACCGCCGCGGGCGCCGGCGTCGGCCGCATCGTGCTGGACTGCCCCATCGAGATGGCCTACCTGGCCGGCGTCGCGCGCCGGCGGCAGGCCGTGCTGCTGCAGGTCCGGCCCGGTATCGACGTGCTGCCGACCGTCCGTCGCGCACTGGCCACGCCGCAACTGCCGCTGGCCGGGCTGTACTGCAATCTCGGCACGCAGATCGCCGAACCGGAGGTCTACGTCGAAGCCGTCCGCGGCCTCGTCGACACCATGACCGATGTGCGCGCCGCCCACGGCGTGGTGCTCACCGAGCTGAACATCGGCGGCGGCCACGCCATCGCCTACCGCACCGGGGAACCCGAACTCGACGTGCCGGCCCTGGCCGATTTCCTGGAAGACGCCGTCGACGCCGCGTGCGCCGCCAACCGGTTCCCCCGTCCCCGGCTCGTCGTCGAACCCGGCCGGGCGATCAGCGGCCGCGCCGGCGTGACGCTGCACCGCGTGCAATCGGTGTCGGCCCGCACCGACGGCCGCGCCGTCGTCACCGTCGACGGCAGCCACCCACATTCCGCACCGGTTGCGAATTACACTGTCGCCCTTGCCAATCGGCACCCGCTCGGGCCCACGCGGCCGTCCACCGTCGTCGGCCGCGACGGCTCCGTCATCGCCGACGATCTCGACCTGCCCGACGACGTCCACCCCGGCGATCTGCTCGCCACCGCGTGCACCGGCGCCTACCACCACAGCATGGCGTCGAACTTCACCATGACGACGCGGCCGCCCGTCATTGCCGTGTGCGACCGCCGGGTCCGGGCACTGATCCGCCGCGAGACCACCGCGGACCTGCTGCTGCGCGACTGCGGCTGACGGTGGAATTCCCGTCTACGACAGCGGTTGCGAGACGCTAGCCTGTTGACAGGGAATTCACAGTCCGGGGGGACGGCATGGCATCACGGTCGGGGGCGACTGCCGAGTGTCGGTGACCATTTCCGCGGTGCAGGCTTCGGACCCCGCACGTCTGGCAGACGGTGCCGCGCAACTGCGCGGTGACGTCAAGCAACTCGACGAGCTGATATTCGACGAGCGGCGTGCACTGCACCAGCTCGGCGAGGCCTGGGAAGGTACCGCCGCCGACGCCGCGAAGGCCAAGGGCGACGCCCTGGTTCAGCAACACGAGGCGCTGAAGTCCCGGCTCACGTCCATGCAGTCGACGCTGGAGTCGGCCGGCACCAGCCTGACTACACTGCGCGGCACGATCACCGGGATGGTGCAGCAGGTCTTCGCGCTCGGTGGCACGGTCAGCGACGACGGCACCGCCACCTCGACCGGCGCGGGCCAGACGTTCACCCCCGAACTCGCCGCGGCGTACACCTCGATTCTCAAGAGCCTGCTGCAGCAGTTCAGCGCCGTCGACGAAGCCACGGCCGCCGCCATCGATTCGGCTGGTACCGGCAGGAACAACATCGTCGGTGAGCCGCCGGCCGCGCCCCTGGACCGCGAGCTCGACAGTCTCAAACCGCCCGACGGCGCCACAGACACCGAGGTCAACCAGTGGTGGGACGGGCTGAGCAAGGAAGAGCGGGACCGCATCATCGCCGAGCGGCCCGACTGGATCGGCAATCTCGACGGTGTGCCCGGCTCTGCGCGGGATCTGGCCAATCGCAACCGGTTGGCGAAACTGCGCAATGACCCCAACCTGACCGAAGAGGAGAAGGGCACCCTCGCCGCGATCGACGACGCCCTCTCCAAGCCGGACCGCCAGCTACTGGTGGTGGACTTCGACGGCGAGCACCCGAAAGTGGCTGTCGCGCTGGGCAATGTCGATACCGCCAAGCACGTCAGCGTGTACGTGCCGGGCACCGGGTCGGTGACGTACGACAAGAAGAACGCGGGCAACGACCTGCCGACCTACATCGAGCAGTCCGAGTGGCTCAAGCGCGACACCGAGAACGTCCTCAGAGATGCCGGCAAGGGCGACGAGACCGTGGCCACCGTCGCCTGGCTGGGCTACGAACCGCCGGAGGACGTCGGGCAGGCTGCCAGCGCGCACTACGCCGACGACAACGCGCCGAAGCTGGCGTCGTTCATCAACGGCCTGGACAGCTCGCGCGACACCGACCCGCATCTGACGGTGCTCGGCCATTCGTACGGTTCGACGCTGGCCAGCGAGGCCCTGCAGCGCGGGACGGCCGCCGACGACGCCGTGTTCATGGGCTCACCGGGCCTGGAGACCAACCCGCTGCAGTTCCTGCACCACACCACCCCGTCGGACCTGCATCTGTCGCAGGGCCACGTGTTCGTCGAACATGCCAAGAACGACGTCGTGGCCGACCTCGGCCGCTTCGGCGTGACGATCCCGTCGAACCTGCCCGGCCTCATCGACCTGTCAACCAACGCCGAGACCACGCCGTTGGGGCAACGCGCCGAATCGACGGGCCACAGCAAGTACTCGTTCATCGGCACCACGGCGCTCTACAACCAGGCCGTCGTGGTGGCAGGTCTAGGACAAGATGACCACTACGTGAAGCGGGAGGATTGATGTGGCGTTCGGTGATCACCGTGCTGCTGGCGTTCGCATTGAGTGGGTGCGGTCCGATGTTTGAGTCCGGCTATCAGGGTGGCCCCGTCGAGGGCGATTACGGCTACGGCACTCCTCAGGAGCTCGGCACGCTACTGGCCCGCCGCGACGCGGAAGACGTCATCGCCGACCGCGACCGCATGATGACCGAGATCGCCGACGCTCTCGCCGCCATCGTGCCGGGGGGCCAGTGGCTGCCCGACGACAAACCCGGCTCCACAGGCTGCGGCGACTTCGGATCGACCAAGGGCAACATCTACTTCAGTCCGCACTACACATCGAAAGTGCCTGTGCCCGCCGCGCTCTGGAACCGGGCCACGCAGGCCATCATCGACATCGCGGCCAGATACGGCTACACCAATGTGACCGGCGGCCCGGGAGACGTCACGGACGACGAGCACAAAGGACTGGTCATCACCGACGCCGACGGCGGCCGCTTCACGTTCGGGTCGGCCAAGGCCTCGTCGATGTACGTCGGCACCGGCTGCTACCTCACCGCCGAGGACAAGCGCAAGGCCCGCGAAGCCGCCCCGAAGTAGTCAGTTCTCGTGCAGCTCCGGGTCGGACTCGAGGTGCGTCAGCCCGTTCCAGCACAGGTTGACCACGTGCGCGGCGACCACTTCCTTCTTGGGCTGCCGCACATCCAGCCACCACTGGGCCGTCATCGACACCGAACCGACCAGCGCCTGCGCGTACAGCGGCGCCAGTTCCGGATCGAGCCCCCGCCGGGAGAAGTCACCGGCCAGGATCGACGACACCTGGTTGACGGCGTCATTGAGCAGCGTCGCGTAGGTGCCGGCCGTGATGGTGGCGGGCGAGTCGCGGATCAGGATCCGGAAGCCGTCGGTGTGCTCCTCGACGTAGGTCAACAGCGCCAGCGCCACCCGCTCGACGCGCACCCGCGACCGGTTGTTGGTCAGTGACGACGTGATGCCGTCGAGCAGCGCGGACATCTCACGGTCGACGACGACGGCGTAGAGGCCTTCCTTACCACCGAAATGCTCGTAGACGACAGGCTTGGAGACGTTGGCGCGCTGCGCGATCTCCTCGATGGACGTGCCGTCGTAGCCGCGTTCGGCGAAAAGCGACTTGGCGATCTCGATGAGCTGCTGACGGCGTTCACTGCCGGTCATGCGCGCACGAGGGCTGCGCGCTCCGTTCTCCGCCGCTGCCATGGTCGCCAGCCTATCCGCTTGCATTAGAGTCTCTGGCGAGTAATCCGTCGTGGTGTAATCGGCAGCACCTCTGATTTTGGTTCAGATAGTTCAGGTTCGAGTCCTGGCGACGGAGCAAGTTCAAAGCGCGATGCGGCGTAGAGAGAGGCGTACGTGACTCGAGGCGAAGCCGCTGTCATCGTCCTGGCAGCTGGGTCGGGCACCCGGATGCGCTCCGACATCCCGAAGGTCCTGCATACGCTGGCCGGCCGCAGCATGCTGGCGCACGCGCTGCATGCCGTGGCCAAGGTCAACCCGGCACACCTGGTCGTGGTGGTCGGTAAGGAGCGCGAGCGCGTCACCGCCCATGTGCACGAGATCGCGGGCGGCCTCGGGCGCAGCGTCACCGTCGCCATCCAGGACCAACAGCTCGGCACCGGGCACGCCGTCAGCTGCGGGCTGTCCGCACTGCCCGACGACTTCGCCGGCACCGTCGTCGTCACCGCGGGTGATGTGCCGCTGCTCGGCGCCGACACCCTTGCCGACCTCGTCGACACCCACGCCGCCGCCACCGCGGCCGCCACGGTGCTGACCACGACCGTCACCAACCCGACGGGCTACGGCCGCATCCTGCGCACGCAGGACCACGAGGTGATCGGCATCGTCGAGCAAGCCGACGCCACCGAATCCCAGCGCGCCATCCGCGAGGTGAACTCCGGGGTGTACGCGTTCGACGCGGCAGCCCTGCGGTCGGCGCTGAGCCGGCTGCGCTCGGACAACGCCCAGCAGGAGCTCTACCTCACCGACGCCATCGCGATCGTGCGTGGCGACGGCCAGATCGTCCGGGCCCACCACGTCGACGACAGCGCACAGGTCTCCGGTGTCAACGACCGCGTGCAACTGTCCGAGGTGGCCGCCGAGCTGAACCGCCGCATCATCGCCGGGCATCAGCGCGCCGGCGTCACGATCATCGACCCGGCCACCACCTGGATCGACGTCGACGTGAGCATCGGCCGCGACACCGTCGTCAAGCAGTGCACCCAGCTGCTGGGCGCCACCGACGTCGGCGCGAACTGCGTCATCGGCCCCGACACCACACTGACCGACATGGAGGTCGGTGACGGCGCCGAGGTGATCCGCACCCACGGGCAGCTGGCCGTCATCGGCGCCGGCGCCACCGTCGGGCCGTTCACCTACCTGCGGCCCGGCACCGAGCTGGGCGCCGACGGCAAGCTGGGCGCGTTCGTCGAGGTCAAGAACTCGAAGATCGGCACCGGCACCAAGGTGCCGCACCTGACCTACGTCGGGGATGCCGACATCGGCGAGTACAGCAACATCGGCGCGTCCAGCGTCTTCGTCAACTACGACGGTGAGAACAAGAACCGCACCACCATCGGTTCCCACGTGCGCACCGGCTCGGACACGATGTTCGTCGCACCGGTGACCGTCGGCGACGGCGCCTACACCGGCGCCGGCACCGTGGTCCGCGAGGACGTACCCCCTGGTGCGCTGGCCGTTTCGAAGGGCGAACAGCGCAATATCGAGGGCTGGGTCGAACGGAAGCGACCCGAGTCGAAGGCCGCCGAAGCCGCGAGGAAAGCACGCGGCGAGGCCTGATCCCGACATCTGATGTTGGTATACCGGTAACCCGGCAACGGGACAGGGTTACCGGTAAGTACGATTACGACGTATCGAGCCCCCACCGCGAAAGCAGCACACAGTGGCCACGGACTGGACCGACAACCGCAAAAATCTGATGCTCTTCTCGGGGCGCGCGCACCCCGAACTGGCCGAACAGGTGGCCAAAGAGCTCGGCGTCGAGGTCACCCCGCAGACATCCCGGGACTTCGCGAACGGCGAGATCTTCGTCCGTTTCGACGAGTCGGTGCGCGGCAGTGACGCCTTCGTGCTGCAGAGCCACCCCGCGCCGCTGAACCACTGGTTGATGGAACAGCTCATCATGATCGACGCGCTCAAGCGCGGGTCGGCCAAGCGGATCACCGCGATCCTGCCGTTCTACCCGTACGCGCGCCAGGACAAGAAGCACCGCGGCCGCGAGCCCATCTCGGCCCGCCTGGTCGCCGACCTGCTCAAGACCGCCGGCGCGGACCGCATCGTCTCGGTCGACCTGCACACCGACCAGATTCAGGGCTTCTTCGACGGTCCGGTCGACCACATGCGCGGGCAGTCGCTGCTTTGCGGCTACATCGGTGACAAGTACGGCGACTCCGACCTCGTCGTCGTCTCCCCCGACTCCGGTCGCGTGCGCGTCGCCGAGAAGTGGGCCGACTCCCTGGGCGGCGTGCCGCTGGCCTTCATCCACAAGACCCGCGACCCGCTGGTCCCCAACCAGGTCAAGGCCAACCGCGTCGTCGGTGAGGTCAAGGGCAAGACCTGCATCCTGACCGACGACATGATCGACACCGGTGGCACCATCGCCGGCGCCGTCAAACTGCTACGCGAAGACGGTGCCAAGGACGTCATCATCGCCGCCACCCACGGCGTGCTGTCCGACCCCGCGGCCCAGCGCCTCGCCGACTGCGGCGCCCGCGAGGTCATCGTCACCAACACGCTGCCCATCACGCCGGACAAGCAGTTCCCGGCACTGACCGTGCTGTCGATCGCGCCGCTGGTGGCCGCGACCATCCGCGCGGTGTTCGAAAACGGCTCGGTCACCGGCCTTTTCGACGGTTCTGCGTAATGTCGCGGATTTACCACAACCCGAAATGCTCGACCTCCCGCAAGACGCTGGATCTGTTGCGGGAGAACGGCATCGAGCCCGAGGTCGTGCAGTACCTGAAGACGCCGCCGACCCGGGCCGAGCTCGCGGCGATGATCAAGGCTGCGGGTATCGACGTCCGGACCGCGGTGCGTAAGCGCGAGGCCCTCTACACCGAACTCAATCTGGCCGAGGCCACCGACGAGCAGCTGCTCGACGCCATGGCCGAACACCCGATCCTGATCGAGCGACCGTTCGTCGTCACCGACAAGGGCACTCGGCTGGCCCGCCCGATCGACGCGGTCCGCGAGATTCTGTGATCCCGCAGCGGATCGTCGGTGCGTTGCTGTCCGTTGCGACCGCCCTGACCCTCGCCGCATGCGACGCGAAAACGCCTGACTACAAGTCGATCTGGTCGACGACGCCGACCACCAGCACGACGCCGGTGGACAAGGCCAGCCTGATCCCGTTCCCCGATTACCTGAACAAGCTCGGCGTGCAGAGCAAGCAGGTCGTCCCCGATCAGCTCACCGATCTCAAGGTGACACTGCCACGGCCGCAGGGCTGGACGGGCTACAAGAACCTCAACTACTCGCCCGGCACCGTGACGATCGCCAAGAACGACACCTATCCCCTGGCGATGCTGATGGTGTTCCAGCTGTCCGGTGACTTCGACGTCAAGGACGCCCTCAAACACTCCGACGCCGACGCGCTGCTGTCCGAGAACTTCAAGAAGCTCTACAGCTCGACCGAGGACTTCCAGGGTTATCCGTCGGCGATGATCGAGGGCAGCTACGACCTGCACAACCGCCGGATGCAGTCGTACAACCGCATCGTCATCGCGCAGCCGTCGCCGCCGCGACCGGGGATCCACTACCTGATCCAGCTGACCGTCACGACGTACGCCGAGCAGGCCAAGGAGCAGGCGGGCGACATCGAGGCGATCATCAAGGGCTTCTCGGTCGGACCCAAGTAGCGGCTCCGCACTAAGCTCGCCGTCATGAGCGAATGGACCGCCGCCGACCTTCCTTCCTTCGCCGGCCGCACCGTCATCGTCACCGGCGCCAACAGTGGCCTCGGCGAGATCACCGCCCGTGAACTGGCCCGTGTGGGCGCCAAGGTCATCCTCGCCTGCCGCAACACCGCCAAGGGCGACGCCGCGGCCGCGGGCATGACGGGCGACGTCGAGGTTCGGCCCCTGGATCTGCAGAGCCTGGCCTCGGTGCGGAAGTTCGCCGCCGGTGTCGACAAGGTCGACGTCCTGATCAACAACGCAGGCATCATGGCGGTGCCCTTCGCGGTGACCGAGGACGGTTTCGAGAGCCAGATCGGCACCAACCACCTCGGCCATTTCGCCCTGACCAATCTGCTGCTGCCCAAGATCACCGACCGCGTCGTCACGGTCTCGTCCGAGCTGCACCTGCTGGGCTACATCAGCCTCAAGGACCTGAACTGGAAGTCGCGGCCGTACTCGGCCTGGCTGGCGTACGGCCAGTCGAAGCTGGCGAACCTGCTGTTCACCAAGGACCTGCAGCGCCGGCTGTCGGTGGCCGGCTCTCCCGTGCGGGCGCTGACCGCGCACCCGGGCTACTCGGCCACCAACCTGCAGGGCCACACCGGCAACGAGTTCGGCGACAAGTTCTGGCTCGCCGCCAACAAGATCGCCACCCCCGCCGCCTTCGGCGCCCGCCAGACGCTGTTCGCGGCGTCGCAGGACCTGCCGGGCAACACGTTCGTCGGCCCGAAATTCGGCTTCCGCGGGCCGACCGGCCCCACCCAGCTGATCAAGCCGGCAGCCCGCTCGGCGCGCACCGCGACCGCACTGTGGGACCTGTCTGCCCAGCTCACTACCACTGAATTTCCGCTGTAAGGGGCGTTTCCGCTAGTCTTGCTGACGATCACGGCGAGGGTCGGTCTGTTTTCAGGCCACCGTTATCGACGGGAACTACAGCACTGACGTGCTTCAGCCCTGGCCGTGCCACCCAGTAGATACGGCATCAGGAGCAATTCACATGGCCAAGAACGCGGCCCCCACCTCGAACAATCTGACCGCTGCGGTCCGCACCCGGACCGGCAAGGGCGCCTCGCGTCTGGCCCGTCGCGAAGGCCGCGTGCCCGTCGTACTGTACGGCCACGGCACCGACCCCCAGCACCTCGAGATCAACGCCCGCGAGTTCGCCGCCGTCCTGCGTAACTCGGGCACCAACGCGGTGCTCACCCTGGACATCGCCGGCAAGGAGCAGCTCGCGCTGACCAAGCAGGTCGTCGTCCACCCGATCAAGCGCAACATCGAGCACGCCGACCTGATCGTCGTGAAGCGTGGCGAGAAGGTCACCGTCGATGTGAACGTCCTCGTCGAGGGCGACGCCGCCCCCGGCACCCTGGTCACCCAGGACGCCAACACCATCCAGATCGAGGCCGAGGCGCTGTCGATCCCCGAGTCGCTGACCGTTTCGGTCGAGGGCGTCGAGGCCGGCACCCAGATCCTGGCCGGCCAGGTCGAGCTGCCCAAGGGCGTCACCCTGGTGACCGACGCCGAGACGCTGGTCGTCAACGTCGTCACCGCGCCGACCGCTGAGGACCTGGACGCCGAGGGCGCCGGCGAGGAAGAGGCCGCTTCGGGCGAAGAGGCCGCAGCCGAGGGCGAGGCGGCCGAAGAGGCCGCTGCCGAGTCGGAGTAGTCCGCTTTGGCCGAGCCACTGCTGGTGGTCGGCCTGGGCAATCCTGGGCCGCGCTACGAAACAACGCGGCACAACGTTGGATTTCTGGTTGCCGACATCCTGGCCGAGCGCATCGGCTCAGGATTCAAGGTGCACAAGAAATCCGGAGCTGAGGTCACCACGGGCCGGCTGGGAGGCCGGTCCGTGGTGCTCGCCAAGCCGCGCACCTACATGAACGAATCCGGTAGGCACGTGGGGCCTTTGGCGAAGTTCTATTCGGTCGCACCGGCTGACGTCGTGGTGCTCCACGACGAGCTGGACATCGACTTCGGCCGTATCCGGCTCAAGTTCGGCGGCGGCGAGGGCGGCCACAACGGCCTGCGCTCGATCGCTTCCGCCTTGGGCACCAAGGACTTTCAGCGGGTCCGCATCGGCGTCGGCCGCCCGCCGGGACGGCAGGACCCGGCCGCGTTCGTGCTGGAGAACTTCAATTCGAGGGAACGGCCCGAGTTGGGCACCATCCTCGAACAAGCCGCCGACGCAACGGAATTGCTGCTGCAGCACGGCGTCGAGGCGGCACAGAACACCGTCCACGCCTGGTAGCCGTCCGCGGCGTGAAACCACGAAAGCCCCCAAATTCCACCGAATTTGGGGGCTTTCGCGATTCTCGCAGGAAGATTATCCGCAGATGTGTTGCCGGTCAACGGCATCGGTGTAGCAGTTACGGCGGCCCTGCGCGCCCACGCGCGAGCTCTGGGTGGTGTCCTGGGTACGGATGCCCGGGGTCGCCTTGATCGCCACGCTGCCGTTCGTCTCGCATGTCGACGTGCTGCCGGAGTCCTGACAGGTCGGGCGGGCACCTGCGACGGGCGCCATGATGCCGCTGACCGAGGCCAGGCCCACCAGCAGAGCTGCCATCGTGCGCTTGCCTTGATGAGTCATGTCACCTTCTCATTTCCGGGGAAGGCCTTCTGTCCCTCAGCCTGCCTTCTGTCCCCGCATGTTAGTTCGACTATATGTTTCAGCCATGTGACCGTGCCATGAACTCATGGCAAACTCACATGTCTGCGAGCAGCCGAAATGCGGTGACCTGGCGGTCTGAGAATTGACGGTGAGCAAGGTCACCGGATGGCCGAGGAACTTTCCCAGGCAACGGAATTCGTGACGACCGCTGCGCGCGTGCCTCAGTTCACGGGCACGACGAGGCCAGCGTGGGTGAGTCCGCAGCAAGAGGAGTGTTGTTGGCCTCCGCCCGGTTGAAAGCGTCGCGGCGGGCGTCATCGATCGTCGACCCCGCGCCGCCGGACACGACACCGCTCGCAGGGGCATGCACGTTGACGATGCACAACCGGTCGTTGGTGACCTCATCGCTGGTGCACTGGTCGGCGCCGGCCCGGTTACAGGCCGCAATCACCGCCACAGAGGCCGCGTGGACGTCAGGCCCGGTCGCGGTGAAGCCGACGACGGTGCCGCCGCGAACGCCGGAACCGACCGCGGCGGCAATGTTGTTCGGCTTCCCGATCACGCCCGCTGAACCGTCAGCGCACGCGGGCACCGCGGCGATGGCGCTCACGCCGAGCACCGCCGCCAGGGCAGCCACCACACGCCTCATGAATCCGCCGGTCCTCTCGTCCGTACTTGGCGAGATTACCCGGGGTTCACAGCTTTCGCTCAGCGTAGCGAGCGATCACCACCGCACGAAAAGCGTAAAAACCCCTGATTTCCAAGGAAATCAGGGGTTCTCACGTCTTCACAAAGTTATCCGGTGACGAGTTCCACCGAGTTGGCGCGACGGAGCTTGCCGGACGGGGTCTTGGGGATGGTGCCGGGGCCCAGCACGACGACGTTGCGCGGCCGCACGTCGACCTCGGTCACGACCTCGTGCGCCACCTGATGCTCGATCCGGCGCACTTCCACCGGGTCCTGCCAGGCGTTGGATTCGACTGCGACAGCGAACGTCTCGCGCGAATGGCCGGCGTCGAGGCGCACCGCGACGGCGCAGCCCGGGCGCACGCCCTCGACACGACCCGCGGCCCGCTCGATGTCGGTCGGGTAGATGTTGCGGCCCGCCATGATGATGACGTCCTTCACGCGGCCACACACCACGACGTTCTGCTCCTCGGTGATGTATCCGAGGTCACCGGTGTCGTACCAACCGTTCTCGTCCTGCGTCGGCAGGAAGCCGGCCATCGTGATGTAGCCAGGGGTCACCGATTCACCACGCAGCTGGATGACGCCGACACCGCGCTCGGGCAGGACGTTGCCGTCCTCGTCGACGACGCGGGCCTCGAGGTCGCGCAGCAGCGGGCCCAGCGAGGCCAGGCGACGGGTGTTGCCCTTCGAGGCGGGCACGGCGCGACGCAGCGCGGCCAGCAGGTCGGCGTCGACCTCGTCGACGACGAGGCCGGCGTTGCACGGCGAGAACGACACGGCGAGGCAGGTCTCGGCCATGCCGTAGGCCGGCAGGATGGCCGAGGCCGTCAGCCCGAACGGCTTACCGGCGTCGATGAGGTCCTCGACGTCAGCGGGGTCGACGGGCTCGGCGCCGGACAGCGCGAACCGCAGGGTGGAGAGGTCGTATTCGCCCGGCTTGGCCTGGCGGCGCAGCCGCTTGGCGAACAGCGCGTAGGCGAAGTTCGGGGCCGCCGTCATGGTGCCCTTGTACTTGTCGATGAGCTTGGCCCACAGCAGGGTGTCGCGCAGGAAGTCCATCGGCGTGACCTTGACCAGCTCGGCGCCGAAGTACATCGGGATGGTGAGGAAGCCGACCATGCCCATGTCGTGGAAGCACGGCAACCAACTGACCATGACGTCCTTGTCGACGTCGTACTCGGCGCCGATGAACATGGCCTCGGCGTTGGAGTAGATGTTGCGGTGCGTGATCTGCACGGCCTTGGGCGATCCGGTCGAACCCGAGGTCAGCTGCATCAGCGCGAGGTCGTCCTCGCCGGTCTCGACGGGGTCGATGGGCTCGGCGGCGAGCAGGTCGCCGACCTTGAGGACCTGCAGGCCCTTCTCCTCCAGCACGGGGATGGCGACCAGGAACGGCTCGGAGACGACGACGGCCTTGGCCTCGATCATGCCGATGACGTTCATGGTGTCCTCGGCCCAGACGGCCAGGTCGGTACGGGGCGTCGGCTGGTGCAGCATGGTGAGGCTGCCGCCGCGCATCCAGATGCCCTGCACGGTCGGGGCGATCTCGACCGGGAAACCGGCCAGCACACCGATCTTGTCGCCGGGGCCGATGCCCGCGGCGGCCAGGCCGCCGGCGACGCGGCGCGCCCGCTCGTGGACCTCACCCCAGGTGTGGCGCACTGGCTCGTGCGGCTCACCGGTGACCATGCCCCGCTGCGATGTACGAGCGTTGTAGTACATCTTGTCGGTAAATCGGCTCACGACAACCTCCTGAGGTCAGGCGCCACTGCCCGTCGTTCCATAGTCCGTCCGGTGCCAGGCGCACATGTAGAGGCGCGCACGCACAATTCGGCCGCGGTTATATCTCGAATCGATGGCTGCACTGCCATGACTCCGGCGCTGCGCATCCGCTCACCGACACCGCCGGTGAGAGAAACCATTGCGTTCCACGCCTGGCCGCTGGCATACACCATCGATCATCTTAAGAGACTCTTAAGTAGCTAACAAACTGTTGGCCGAATTGAGTGCTGGGTCACACCCGGATCAGGCCTGCTTGCTGGGCGCCGGTACCACCCTGGCGCCGTGCACCGGGCCGCTGGCGACACGTACCGTCCGGCACACCCCGGCGCCGGAAAGCTGGGTACCGACCTCGACGGCGTCCTCGGCGGAAGCACACAGGAACGCGCACGTCGGCCCGGAACCGGACACGATGCCCGCCAGCGCCCCGGCTTCGACCCCGGCCCGCAGGGTGCGGCGCAGACCGGTGTCCAGACTGACCGCCGCGGCCTGGAGGTCATTGCCCAGCAATGGCGCCAGCTCGCGCGGATCACCGGAGGCCAACGCGGTCAGCAACGGCTCGGGATCGTCCAGCGCCGGCGGGCCGCCCGCGCGGGCGTCTTCCCGCAGGTTGTCCAGCTCGGCGAAAACCTTCGGCGTGGACAGCCCGCCCTCGGCAAATGCCAGCACCCAGTGGAAGGTGCTCCGCGCCAACACCGTGGCCAGCTGCTCGCCGCGGCCGGTGCCCAGCGCGGTGCCGCCGTGCAGCGCGAACGGCACGTCGCTGCCGAGCCGCGCGGCCAGCGCATGCAGGTCCCGCCGGGGCACGCCCAGCTCCCAGAGATTGTTCATCGCGACCAGCACGGCGGCCGCGTCGGCACTACCGCCGGCCATGCCGCCGGCCACCGGGATGGATTTCTCGATCGAGATCGCGACGTCGGGCGCGCGGCCGACGTGCTCGGCCATCAGTTCCGCGGCCCGCCAGGCGAGGTTGCGGTGGTCGGTCGGCAGGCCCTCGGCACCGGCGCCGAACATCTCCACCGACAGCAGGTCGGCGTTGCGGACGGTCACCTCGTCGAACAGCGAGACGGCGTGGAACACCGTGGTGAGCTCGTGATAGCCGTCATCGCGGCAGTCCCCGACACCGAGGTACAGATTCACCTTGCCCGGCACGCGGACGGTCACCGAGCCGGTGGGCACCCACTCAGAAGCAGTGTTTCCATCCGACGTAGACACGCCACGACAGTAACGCCCGCGGCGAGGGCCACAACACCAAGTGCTGAAAAGGCCCGCCCGCCAGCCCTAGTGGGTGGCGTCGACCTGCTGCTCAGGTTCCGGAGTGGCGGCGCGCTGCTCGCGATCCAGCTCACCCGAACGCTGCAGCAGTCGCACGAAGTCGGCGATCGCCAGGGTCTCGCCCCGACGTGCCGGATCGATGCTGGCGGCCAGCAGGCGCTCGGCCGAGGCATTGCCCGAACCCGCCCACTCGGCGAATGCGTTGCGCGACGTCTTGCGCCGCTGCGCGAACGCGATGTCGATCAGGTCGAACACCTGCGTGCGGAAGCTGTCGTCGGTCGGCCACGGCGACGTCTCGTGCCGGTCGATCCGGACCAGGCCCGAGTAGACCCGCGGGATCGGCCAGAACACCGTCGGCGAGACCATGCCGTAGCGGCGGACGTTGCCGAAGAAGCGCACCTTGGCGCTGGGGACTCCGTAGTCCTTGGTGCCCGGGTCGGCGGCGAGCCGCTCGGCGACCTCGGCCTGGACCATCACCATGACGGTGCGGATGGTCGGGAATTCCGAGAGCAGGTGCAGGATGGCCGGCACCGCGACGTTGTACGGCAGGTTGGCGACCAGCGCGGTCGGCTGCTCGTTCAGGTCGGACGGCATCAGGTCGAGCACGTCGCGGTTCACCACGGTCAGCCGGCCGATCTCGCTGTGAGAGTGCTCGGCGACGGTGGTCGGCAGCTGGCGGGCCAGCACCGGGTCGATCTCGACGGCAGTGACCTTCGCGCCCCTGTCCAGCAGCGCCAGCGTCAGCGAGCCCAGACCCGGGCCGACCTCCAGGACGTGGGACTGCCAGTTGACACCGGAGGCCGACACGATGCGGCGCACCGTGTTGGCGTCGTGCACGAAGTTCTGACCGAACGCTTTACGCGGTCGGAAATCAAGCTCTTTCGCCAGATGCCGGATTTCGGTTCGACCGAGTAGGCGGATCGTCATCGTGCCCCAATTCTCCCGCTACACACAGGCCAGGCACCCCAACCTTGGCGGGCTCGCGTCACTTCAGCAATCGCGATCTGCTCTTCACGTGTCGCAAGATCAGCTCTCGCAGCATAACGCAGACCGCCCTGTCGTTCCCAGGTGTTCTGGTCAAATTGGACTCCACCGTAAAATCCGTTGCCGGTATTGATGGCCCAGTTCCCGGTGGACTCACAACGCGCGAGGGCATCCCAGGCGGCCCCCTGGGTCACCGGCGGCACCTCGGTGCCGGGCTTCGCGCCCACGCGCAGGACGCCGTCCCGCGCCGGCGTCAGCACCTGGTTGGAGACGGGCAGGCGGCCGGTTTCGACACCGTTGACCGTGGACACAGCGAACGTGACGTTCTGGGTGCCGGGCTGACCCGGATCGTCGACGACCTTGCGGCTCATGTTGAGCGCCGGGTCCGGCACGGTGTTCATCGTCGGCGCCAAAGGCGCTTCCGTGGTGACCTGCTGCAGCCGGATGCGGGTCACGTCGATCTGCATGCCCTCGGTCACCGGGGTGGCCGCGGCGGGGACGACGGTGTCGCGCTGTTCCAGCGGCACGCCGGCCGTGGCGAGCAGTCCCGCCACATTGGCCGCGGCCAGGTGCACCTGGCGCGGCACACCACCGTCGACGATGGTCACGTTGCGGGCGCTGACCACGGGCAGCGACATGCCGCCCAGCGGCACGCGGGTGGCGCGGTCGGCGGCGACGGGCGCGGTATCGGTCATGGACAGCTGCTTGAGGGCGTCCTGCACAGTGGCGGCGGTGGTCCACACCTGGCGGGTGTTCTGGCCGTCCAGCGAGATCTCGAGCGGGCGGCTGCGGCGCAGCACGATGTTGTCGGACTCGTGCACGTCCTGGTCGGCCGCGGGGAAGAGGTCGTCGCGCTCGCCGACGGAGAAGCCGTTCTCCGTCAGGACGTCGCCGATGTGGGTCTTCATGGTCTGCACCGTCATCGGTGCGCCGTCGATGGTGAGGGTGACGGTCTTGTGGTTCGCGACGGCGAACCCTCCGGCGACGGTCAGCGTGGCGAGGAAAGCTCCCGTGACGCCGCGCAGCATCGGCGAGCGCGCATCATGCAACTTGTTCAGAACGTTCAAGGCGTCAATCCCGTGTCTTTCGGGCCCGAGGTGGCCCCGAGCAGCGGCCGCGGTGACCGCATAAAGCCACCTCGACCGGGTTGATCACAGAACGGTAACGAACAGCCCCGGGAGGCGGCAACTTGGACTAATGATACAGTCCATAGCTTTTCGAAGCATTTTCCGAGGTCACCGCGGCGATTTCGGCCGCCGAAGATTTTCTGATTTCAGCCAGCGCGCGGACCGTGTACGGCAGGCAATACGACTCATTGGGCGCGCCGCGGAACGGGTGCGGCGTCAGAAACGGCGCGTCGGTTTCGACCAGTAGCAGCTCGGCCGGAATGAGCGCGGCGGCCTCTCGCAGCGCGTGCGCATTCCGGAAGCTGACGGTGCCGGAGAGGCTCATGAGCCAGCCGTGATCAGCACAGGTGCGCGCCATCGCGGCATCCGACGAGAAGCAGTGGAAGATGACGGTCTCCGGCGCGCCCTCGGCCTTGAGGACGTCGAGGACCTCGGCGTCGCCGTCCCGATTGTGGATCATCAACGGTTTACCGACGCGCTTGGCCAGGTCGATGTGCCAGGCGAAGGCCTCGCGCTGCGTCGCCTCGTCGGCGCAGCCGTCGAGCTTGCCCGGCCAGTACATGTCGATGCCGGTCTCCCCCACCGCGACCACGCGCGGGTCGGCGGCCAGGCTCTCCAGGGTGCGTCTGGCCGCGTCGTCGAGGGCGTCGGCGCGCGTCGGGTGCAGCGCGACGGCGGCGTAGACGCGCGGATCGGCATGGGCGGCACCGACCGCCCATTCGGCGGCCTCGAGGTCGTCGGCGATGGTCACGACCTTCTCGACACCGACGGCCTCGGCGCGGTCCAGGATCACGCGGATGCTCTCGGCGTCCGTCGCGCCACACGCATCCAGGTGGGTGTGGGCGTCGATCAGGCCGGGCAGTGGTTCGGGGGCAGGCGGCTTCTCACGTTTGGCGCTCACAGCGACACCTTAGAGTTGAAGCCAAATGAGCACCGACACTTCCCCCGGCGCGAGGACGCGCACCCCCGGGGACCCTTTTTACATCACCACCGCCATCGCCTACCCGAACGGCGCACCGCACATCGGGCACGCGTATGAGTACATCGCCACCGACGCGATCGCCCGGTTCAAGCGGCTCGACGGCTTCGACGTCCGCTACCTGACCGGCACCGACGTGCACGGCCAGAAGATGGCCGAGGCCGCGGCGGCCGAGGGCATCACGGCTGCGGAGCTGGCCACGCGCAACTCCGACGTGTTCCAGGCACTGCAGGAGAAGCTCAACATCTCCTTCGACCGGTTCATCCGGACCTCCGACGCCGACCACTACGAGGCGTCCAAGGAAATCTGGCGACGGATGAACGAGGCCGGGGACATCTACCTCGGCACGTACGCCGGCTGGTACTCCATCCGCGACGAACGCTTCTTCGCCGAGGACGAGACCGAGGTGCGCGATGGCGGCCGCTTCGCCATCGAGACCGGCACGCCCGTGACGTGGACCGAGGAGCAGACCTACTTCTTCAAGCTGTCGGCCTACACCGACCGGCTGCTGGCGCACTACGAAGCGCACCCCGAGTTCATCGGGCCCGACGTGCGGCGCAACGAGATCGTCAGCTTCGTCTCGGGCGGGCTGAAGGATCTGTCGATCTCGCGCACCACGTTCGACTGGGGCGTCCCGGTGCCCGACCACCCCGAGCACGTCATGTACGTGTGGGTGGACGCGTTGACGAATTACCTGACGGGCGTGGGTTTTCCGGACACGTCTGCCGAGGCGTTCGAGAAGTACTGGCCGGCGAACCTGCACATGATCGGCAAAGACATCATCCGGTTCCACAGTGTGTACTGGCCGGCGTTCCTGATGTCGGCCGGAATCGCCCTTCCGGAACGGGTTTTCGCGCACGGCTTCATCAACGTCAAGGGCGAGAAGATGAGCAAGTCGGTGGGCAACGTCGTGGACCCCATCGCGCTGATCGACGCGTTCGGCCTGGACCAGGTGCGCTACTTCTTCCTGCGTGAGGTGTCGTTCGGTCAGGACGGCAGCTACAGCGAGGAAGCCATCATCGGCCGCATCAACGCCGACCTGGCCAACGAACTGGGCAACCTGGCACAGCGCTCGCTGTCGATGGTGAACAAGAACCTCGGCGGAATCGTCCCGGAGCCAGGCGAATTCACCGCCGCCGACCTCGAATTGCTCAAGCAGGCCGACGCACTGCTCGAGCAGGTGCGGGCGCACTACGACGTGCCGGCGATGCATCTGGCCCTGGAGGCCATCTGGCAGATGTTGGGCGCCGCCAACCGCTATTTCTCGGCCGAAGAACCGTGGGTGCTGCGCAAGTCTCCCGCTGAGTCGGACCAGACCCGTTTCGGCACAGTGCTATACACGACGCTGGAGGCGGTCCGCATCGCCGCGCTACTGGTGCAGCCGGTGATGCCGGAGTCCGGGGGGAAGCTGCTCGACCTTCTTGGGCAGGACGCCTCGGCACGGGATTTCCGTGCCCTGGGGACCAGGCTGGCACCGGGCACGGTGCTACCGACACCCGAAGGCGTATTTCCCCGCTATCAAGCGGAGACCAAGGAGTAGCGAAAAGATATGGCGCAGGACGGCTTACACGAGCGGCTGCACGACGTCTACGAGGAAGTCACCCGCCGCAACGCCGGCGAGATCGAATTCCACCAGGCCGTCTACGAGGTTCTGACGAGTCTGGGCCCGGTCGTCGACAAACACCCCGAGTACTCCGACACCGCCATCATCCGACGGCTGTTCGAGCCCGAGCGGCAGATCATCTTCCGGGTGCCGTGGATCGACGACGCGGGCGCCGAGCAGATCAACCGCGGCTTCCGCGTCGAGTTCAACTCCGCGCTGGGCCCGTTCAAGGGCGGTCTGCGGTTCCACCCGTCGGTGTACCTGGGCATCGTGAAATTCCTTGGCTTCGAGCAGATTTTCAAGAACTCGCTGACCGGCCTGCCCATCGGCGGCGGCAAGGGCGGGTCGGACTTCGACCCCAAGGGCCGCTCCAAGAACGAGGTGATGCGGTTCTGCCAGTCGTTCATGACCGAGCTGTACCGGCACATCGGTGAGTACACCGACGTCCCCGCCGGCGACATCGGCGTCGGCGGCCGCGAGATCGGCTACCTGTTCGGCCAGTACAAGCGCATCACCAACCGCTACGAGTCCGGCGTCCTGACCGGCAAGGGCCTGACGTGGGGTGGCTCGCAGGTCCGCACCGAGGCCACGGGCTACGGCACCGTGTTCTTCGTCGACGAAATCCTGCGCAGCTCAGGACAATCGTTCGACGGCAAGCAGGTCGTGGTGTCCGGGTCCGGCAACGTCGCGATCTACGCCATCGAGAAGGTGCACGCGCTCGGCGGCACCGTCATCGGCTGCTCGGACTCCAGCGGCTACATCGTGGACGAGAAGGGCGTCGACCTCGAGCTGCTGAAGGAGCTCAAGGAAGTGCGCCGCGGCCGGATCTCCGAGTACGCCGACATGCGCGGCGGCGGCGCGCGCTTCGTCGAGAACGACTCGATCTGGCAGTTGCCGTGCGACATCGCGCTGCCCTGCGCCACACAGAACGAGCTGGGCGGCGACGATGCGAAGGCGCTGATCGAGTCCGGCTGTCAGGTCGTCGCCGAGGGCGCCAACATGCCGTGCACGCCGGAGGCGGTGAAGCTGTTCGCCGACGCCAAGGTCGCGTTCGCGCCCGGCAAGGCCGCCAACGCCGGCGGCGTCGCCACCAGCGCGCTGGAGATGCAGCAGAACGCGTCGCGCGACTCGTGGACGTTCGAGGAGACCGAGCAGCGGCTGGCCGAGATCATGGGCCGCATCCACGACCGCTGCCTGAGTACCGCCGACGAGTACGGCCAGCCGGGCAACTACATGGCCGGCGCCAATATCGCCGGGTTCATCCGGGTCGCCGACGCGATGTCGGCCCTCGGAGTCGTCTGACGCTTTAATGTGAGCCGCGTCACACAGTGTCACGTTTTCGGCGCCGCCGGTGTCTTGAGGGCATAACCAACCCCGAAGGAGATGCAGTGATGACCGGAAACCAGAAGCCCAACCGCGTCGTCGTCATCGGTGGCGGATACGCCGGCGCGCTGGCGGCCAATCACGTCCTCATGCGCGACGACGTGGCCGTCACCCTGGTGAACCCGCGGCCCAAGTTCGTCGAGCGCATCCGTCTGCACCAGCACGCGGCGGGAAACTACAACGCCACCGTCGGCTACGACACGCTGCTCGCTGACGACGTGCGCCTGGTGGTCGACACCGCGACCCGCATCGACGCCGCCGCCCGCACCGTCGAGCTGGCGTCTGGCGACACGCTCGACTACGACTACCTGATCTACGCGGTCGGCAGCACCGGGACGGTACCGGCGTCGGTGCCGGGCGCCGCCGAATTCGCCTATCCCCTGGCCGAATTCGAGCAGGCCGAGCGGCTGGCAGCGCGACTGCAGGACGTGCCGCTGTCCGCGCCGGTGGTGGTCATCGGCGCCGGTCTGACGGGCATCGAGGCGGCTTCCGAATTCGCCGAGGCCGGCCGCAACGTCGTATTGGTCGGCAATAAGCTAGCGCCGGCGATGAGCGCCCCGGCCCGCCGCTCGGTGGCCAAGGCCCTCACCAAGCTGGGCGTGACGGTGATCGAGGGCGACGTCAGCGACGTCAGCGCGCACCGGGTGACCCTCGCCGACGGGCGCTTCATCAGCAGCGCCGTGACGGTGTGGACCGCGGGCTTCGGCACCCCGGACCTTGCGGCCGCCAGCGGACTGCGCACCGACGAACTGGGCCGCCTGCTCACCGACGAAACCCTCACCAGCATCGACGATCCGCGCATCGTGGCCACCGGTGACGCCGCCGCGCCGTCGGGTCAGCCGCTGCGCATGAGCTGCCAGGCGTCGAGCCCCCTCACGGTGACGGCCGTGGGGACCGTGCTGAGCCGGATCGCCGGCACCGAGCCCGAGCCACTCGACCCGGTGTTCGCCGGATCGTGCGTCAGCCTCGGTCGGCACACAGCGACCATCCAGATCGCCCGGAAGGACGACTCCGCCACGAACTACTACATCGGTGGTCGGGTCGGCGCGAAGCTGAAGGAAGCCATCTGCAAGGGCACGCTGTGGGGCATCCGCCGGACCGCCCGCAAGCCCAGCGCGGTGTTCGTGATGAAGGGCGGCAAGCGCGCCGAACAGCTGGCGGAGACCGTCAGCGCATGACCGGCTCAGCCAGTGCCGCAGGGGGTGAACACGCCGAGCGGTTCACCCACCTGCGGCCCCTCCTCTTCACCATCGCCTACGAAATCCTGGGCTCGGCAACGGAATCCGACGACGTCCTGCAGGACAGCTACCTGCGGTGGGCCGAGGTCGACCTCGACACGGTGCGGGACACCAAGTCGTACCTGGCGCAGTTGGTCACCCGGCAGGCGCTGAACACCTTGCGGGCCGGCGCGCGGCGCCGCGAAGAGTACGTCGGCCCGTGGTTGCCCGAGCCGCTGCTGCTGGACGAGCGCGACGCCTCATCGGATGTGGTTCTCGCCGAATCGGTTTCGATGGCGATGCTCGTGGTTCTCGAAACGCTGACCCCCGACGAGCGGGCCGTGTTCGTCCTGCGTGAGGTCTTCGGCTTCGACTACGACGAAATCGCCGGCGCCGTCGGCAAATCCGCCGCCGCGGTCCGGCAGGTGGCGCACCGGGCGCGCGAACACGTGCAGGCCCGGCGCAAGCGGTTCACGCCCGACACCGCGAAGTCCGCAGAGGTGACAGCCCAGTTTCTGACGGCAGCGGCGACCGGTGACCTGGACGGCCTGATGACGCTCCTGGCTCCGAACGTCACGTGGACCGCGGACAGCGACGGCAAGGTCAGCGCCGCCCGCAGGCCGGTGTTCGGCCCGGACAAGGTCGCGCGACTGCTGCTGGGGCTCATGCGTGGTGTGTCGGAATTCCCCGAGGCGCGCGCCGACCTGGCGACGTACAACAACGCCCCGGCGCTGGTGCTGTACCTCGGCGAGAAGCTCGAGGGCGTCATCCTGATCGAGGTCGAGGACGGCAAGATCAGCCACTTCTACGCCGTGCGCAACCCCGACAAGCTCGGTGGGGTGCTGGTCGAGCGGGAGATCCGGCGGACCGTCTGACAAGCTGTGGGGCGTGCGAGTCGAGCGGTTGGCCGACCTGGGCGACGCCCCCGGGGTGTTGAAGGCTGTCGCCGACGCCGCCGCCCGCCGCGGCCTGCCACCGCCGGCCGCGCTTCTGGGTGACTGGTTCGGTGCGACGGCCGTCATCGCGCCGAGCGTCGCCATCGAGCCGGTGGCCGCCACCGAAGTCTTCGACGCGCCAACGGGTTCCGGTGAGGCGATCGGTGGCGGCTGGTTCGGCTACCTGTCGTACCCGGACGGTGGTCACCGGATCCCGGCGGCTGCCGGCGGCTGGTCGGACTCGGTGCTGCGGCAGGACGCCGCCGGGCACTGGTGGTACGAAAGCCTTTCCGGGGCAGCGCTTCCCGACTGGCTGGCCGCCCTGGAGCCGGCGGCGCCCGCGCCGTACGCGATCGACTGGCGGGCGCCGGACCGCGCCGGCCACCGCGCCGGCGTGCTGTCCTGCCTCGACGCGATCGCCGCGGGCGAGGTGTACCAGGCCTGCGTCTGTACCCGCTTCACCGGACGGCTGTCCGGCGCGCCCATCGACTTCTTCGTCGACGCGGTGACGCGGACCGCGCCCGCCCGGGCCGCGTTCGTCGCGGGCGAGTGGGGCGCTGTCGCGTCGCTGTCCCCGGAACTGTTCCTGAGCCGCCGCGGCGAGGTCGTCACCTCCAGCCCCATCAAAGGCACTCTCCCCCTTGATCGTCCGCCGTCGGAGCTGGCGTCGTCGGTCAAAGATGTGGCCGAGAACATCATGATCGTCGACCTCGTCCGCAATGATCTGAGCCGCGTCGCGACGACCGGGTCCGTCCGGGTGCCGCAGCTGCTGGCAGTCGAGCCCGCGCCGGGCGTCTGGCATCTCGTGTCGACGGTGGCCGCGCGGGTTCCGGTCGACACCCCGATGGCAGCCGTGCTCGATGCCGCGTTCCCGCCCGCGTCGGTGACCGGCACCCCGAAATGCCGAGCCCGCGAACTCCTCGCCGACTGGGAGCCGTACGACCGCGGAATCTATTGCGGGGCGGTCGGTTTGGCGTCACCCCTGGCCGGCACCGAACTCAACGTCGCGATCCGCACCGTGGAATTCGACCCCGACGGCGGAGCGATCCTGGGGGTGGGCGGTGGCATCACCGCCGACTCCGACCCGGACCGCGAGTGGGAAGAGTGCCTCCACAAAGCCGCCGCCACCGTCAGCCTCTCCCTGTCTCGCGAGCAGTCCGCTGCAAGCGGGCGGTACCCTGCGCAAAATTGGGTCGATCGACACTGATCTAGCTACCCGACTCTCTTAGGCCTCGGATCCCAGTCACCTGGTGACTGGGATCCGAGGCTTTAGTGCGATCTAAGCGAGTCGGGTCGGTTCACGCGGAGATTGGCGGCGAATTTCGTGATCGCCTGCGAAGCATCGCAGGCGATCGCCCGCGTGGCGCATCCCAGGCCCGCACCGGCCGGACAGTCGACCCACAGAAAACGTCAGCAGAGCCTTTTTCAACACTTTTATGTCTCACGGGCCTTCAGGACCGCGTCGTAGAGCTCGCGCCGGGACGGCGCACCGGGGTTCTCGGCGATCACTTGCGCGCAGGCATCTTTGACGCGCGCGCCGTCGTCGACCAGTTCCTGAACCAGCGCGACCAAGCTGTCGATGTCCGCCACCGGCGTCGCCCCCGCCAGCACCACGGTGATCTCGCCGAGCACGCCGTCGGCGGCCCACTCGGCCAGTTCCGCGAGGCTGCCCCGGCGAATTTCCTCGTGGGTCTTGGTCAGCTCACGGCACACCACTGCGCGCCGGTCCGGCCCCAGCACGGTCACCGCCTCGGTCAGGGTCTCGGCCAGCCGGCGCGGTGACTCGAAGAACACACACGTCCGGCGCTCGCTCGCGAAGCCGGCCAGCCACGCCGCCCGGCCCTTGCGCGGCGCGAAACCCTCGAAGCAGAACCGGTCCGACGCCAGCCCGGACACCGCCAGCGCCGTCGTCACCGCCGACGGGCCCGGCAGACACGACACCGGCAGCCCGGCCTCGGCGCACGCCGCCACCAGCCGGTACCCCGGATCGCTGATCAGCGGCATGCCGGCATCGCTGACCACCAGCACGGTCTCCCCGGCGGCAATCGATTCGACAAGCCCCGCGACCCGGGATGCCTCGTTCTGATCGAAGAAACTCACGACGCGCCCGGCGGGCCGGACATCCAGCGACGCGGCCAGCGCGCGCACCCGCCGGGTGTCCTCGGCGGCGATCACATCGGCGGTGCCGAGCGCCTCGATGAGGCGGGCCGAGGCGTCACCGGGCTGGCCCAATGGAGTCGCCGCGAGCAGCAGCCGACCAGCGCCAGCGAGCGGACCAAGTGCTG
This sequence comes from Mycobacterium toneyamaense, assembly GCF_055384815.1. Taxonomy (NCBI): domain Bacteria; kingdom Bacillati; phylum Actinomycetota; class Actinomycetes; order Mycobacteriales; family Mycobacteriaceae; genus Mycobacterium; species Mycobacterium toneyamaense. The sequence goes on along the minus strand of NZ_AP040333.1, from coordinate 939,383 downwards.
ATGTCACACGGGACAGCCTAAGCTCGCTGACGTGACCGCCCCCGCCCTCGACGCCTCCGACGCCGAGCGCGAGGTCCCCGTGATCAGTCCGGCGCCACTGACGCCTGCCGCCGATTTCGGCCCGACCGACCGGCTGCGTGGCTGGACCATGACCGCGGTGATCACCGCGCTGGCCGTCATCACCCGGTTCCTGAACCTGGGCTCGCCGACCGACGCGGGCACCCCGATCTTCGATGAGAAGCACTACGCGCCGCAGGCCTGGCAGGTGCTGCACAACAACGGCGTCGAGGACAACCCCGGCTACGGCCTGGTGGTGCACCCGCCGGTCGCCAAACAGCTGATGGCCATCGGCGAGTGGATCTTCGGATACAACGGCGTCGGCTGGCGGTTCTCCGGCGCGGTGTGCGGCGTCATCCTGGTGCTGCTGGTGGCGCGGATCGTGCGGCGCATGACGCGCTCGACGCTGCTGGGCGGCATCGCCGGGCTGCTGATCATCGCCGACGGCGTCAGCTTCGTCTCGGCCCGCACCGCGCTGCTCGACGTCTATCAGGCGGTGTTCATCGTGGCGGCGTTCGGCGCCCTCATCGTGGACCGCGACCAGGTACGCGCCCGGATGCACGTCGCGATGACCGAAGGCCGGATCAACGAGACGGTGTGGGGCCCGCGGCTCGGCGTGCGGTGGTGGCGATTCGGCGCCGGCGTGCTGCTGGGGCTCGCGCTGGCGGTCAAGTGGTCGGGCCTCTACTACATGGTGTTCTTCGGCCTGCTGACCGTCGCATTCGACGTCGCGGCCAGGCGCGCCTACCGCGTACAGCGGCCCTGGCTGGGGACGCTGCGCCGCGACGTCGCGCCCGGGATGTGGGCGTTGACGCTGGTCCCAGTCGGGGTGTACCTGGCGTCGTACGCGCCGTGGTTCGCGTCGGAGACCGCGATCGACCGGCACATGGAGGGCCGGAACATCGGCGACGGACCGTTCGCGACGCTGCGCTCGCTCTGGTACTACACGCACGACGTCTACCGCTTCCATTCCGGGCTGACCAATGCCGCGGGCAACCACCACCCCTGGGAATCCAAGCCGTGGACGTGGCCGATGTCGCTGCGGCCGGTCCTCTACGCCATCGACAACAACAACGTGCCGGGCTGCGGCGCACAGTCGTGCGTCAAGGCCGTCATGCTGGCCGGCACGCCGGCGATGTGGTTCATCGCGGTGCCGGTGCTGGCCTGGGCGGTGTGGCGGACGTTCGTCAAACGCGACTGGCGGTATGCCGCCGCGCTGACCGGCTACGCCGCGGGTTACCTGCCGTGGTTCGCCGACATCGACCGGCAGATGTACTTCTTCTACGCAACGCCGATGGCGCCGTTCCTGATCATCCTGATCACGCTGATCCTCGGCGACATCTTGTATCCGAGATCGACGGAACCGGAACGACGAACACTCGGGCTGCTGGTCGTGTGCTTCTACGTGGCGCTGGTGATCACCAACTTCGCCTGGATGTACCCGATCCTGACCGGTCTGCCGATCTCGCCGGCCACCTGGAACCTGGAGATCGTGCTCCCGTCCTGGCGTTGACCCTGCGTCTGGGGCGCAAGAGCGCGAGTGGCGAACGCCGCCACCGCGGAGTCAACGGAACGGTTCCGACACATCGAACGCCTGTGCGATAAGATTGCGGGGTGTCCTTGGCGGTTCAGGGTTCGCTGTTCGACCATGCCGAACGGCGCTGGCTCGGTGACGGCGCCTGGGTCGACGTCCGCGCCGGCTGGCTGACGGGCGCCGACACGCTTTTCGACGAGCTGCTGACCGCCATCCCCTGGCGTGCCGAGCAGCGCCAGATGTACGACAGGGTGCTCGACGTGCCGCGGCTCGTCAGCTTCCACGACCTGGCGCAGGACCGGGCGCCGCATCCCGGGCTGGCCCGACTGCGGGTGCGGCTCAACGACGCCTACGCCCACGAGCTCGGCGAGCCGTTCACCACCGTGGGCCTATGCCTCTATCGGGACGGCAACGACAGCGTCGCCTGGCACGGCGACACCATCGGGCGCAGCAGCACCGAGGACACCATGGTCGCGGTGCTGAGCCTCGGCGCGACAAGGGTTTTCGCGCTGCGTCCCCGCACCACGGGCGCAGACGGCAGACGCACCAGCGTCCGGCTGCCGCAGGGGCACGGCGACCTGCTCGTCATGGGCGGGTCGTGCCAGCGCACCTGGGAGCACGCGGTGCCCAAGACCGCCCGTCCCACGGGGCCGCGGATCAGCATCCAGTTCCGGCCGCGCAACGTGCGGTGACTACTGGCCCCGCACCGCGGTGACCGACTTGGTCAGCAGCTCCGTGGCCTTCTGCGTGTTCACCGGGACGACGGGCTTGTCCGGCTCGACGAGCGAGTTGGCGGTGACGATCACCAGGAATCTGCCGAAACCGCCGACGTAGTTGTAGAGCTGACCGGCAGCCGGCTTGCCGGCCGCCACCGTCTCGAGAATGCGGTGGGTGCCCAGCGTCTTCACGCCGTCGATGGGCGGGGCGGGCACCTCTTCGACGAGGCCCCGCACCCCGGCGCCGGAGAAGGCGACCTTCTTGCAGCCGTCGCCCGGATCGGCCGGCGCGATCGGTTCGGACGTCTCCACTGCCAGGATGACGAACCGGTTGCCCTGCCCTTCCGCGGTGACGGCGGTCATGTTGCCCTTGGCACCTGGGGAGACGGCCATGCCGGAGGCGAACTTCGCGCAGTCCGGCGGCTCGAACTTCAGGCCCGGCGGCAGTGTCTGCGGCGCGAACGCGCGTGGGTCGATGCCCGTCGGCGCGACGGTCTTGACCTGGTAGTCCGGCCCGAAAGTGCCCTTCAGATCAAGGATTTTGGTGATGTCAGGGTCGGCGGCCACCACCTGGGAATGGGACGTGCACGCCGCCACCAGACCGGCGGAGGCCACCGCGAGCACCGTTCTGCGCATTGTGGCGAATCTACCGGGCGATCCCGTCGGCGGCCGGGATGCCCCGCACCGACCGCACCGCCGCGTCCAACAATGTCGCCGGGAGCTGCGCGGGCAGCGGCGGCGCGACGGCACCCGGGTCGGTCACCAGGGTGATCGAAACCGCCAGTGCGTCCACGTAGGCGATCAGTGTCGTTGCCTGTGAATGGGTTTGCGCGCCGTTTTCGACGCTCGTGGTGATGTGGGCCGTCAGGCCCAGCGTGCGGGCGTCGGCGACCTGGGGCGCGTCGGTGAGGTCGACGGCGGCGCGCGCCCGGTTGGTGCTCAACGTCCAGCTCTGGCAGTCGCCGACGAGCTCGGGCGCCGGGGCGACGGCCGGCGCCGCGATCGCGTACACGATGCCACCGGGTCCCGATGCCGACCAGCCGCGAACCCCGTCAGCCGGTGCGGCCAACAGCGCCGCGCAGTCCGGCGGGTCGGCGGCCGACTCCGCGGACATGCCCCAGAAGGTTATCGGGGCGGCGGGCGCGGGCAACGCCCCGAACTCGTAGCCCTGCAAATCTTTGGGGAGGTGCTGACGCATCTGGCCGATCGCGGCGGCGTCGGCCGGTTTCGCGGCCGCCGGGGTGGTGGGCCGCGTGGGCGGGGTCATCGACCCGCACGCGGCGCACAGCAGAACCACTGCCGACCACGCGAGTGCGCGCATTTGCTGTTGATAGCACGGCGAACGCGCCGACCCCTGCCGATGCCCGGCGCCACGCCGACACGACTTTTGCGGATGCGGCGTTGCACCGGAAGCTGACCCAAGCGGCTTCGTCCGCCCCGTAGTCTGCAACCGACGACAGGAGACGGAAATGTTGCCGATGAGGGTTGCCGGCGTTGCGCTGGCCGTGACTGTGACTGCGCTGGGCGCAAGTGCCTGCAACTCGGATTCGAAGCCGGCGTCGTCGTCGACGTCCAGCAGCGCCTCGAGCACCAGCGCCGCGGCGGCACCGACCTCCGCGGCACCGAGCGCACCCGCGGTTCCGAAGAAGACCATCCGGGACTACCTGCACGAGAAGAACATCACCGAGCAGCAGCTGCACCCGGGCGATCCCGGTGCCCCGATGCTGACCATGCCGCTCCCCCAGGGCTGGGTGGACGCCGGTCCGCTGACGCCGAAATGGGCCTGGAGCGCAAGCAAATTCGATGACCCGGCCATGAAGGCCGACCCGCCGACCATCATCGTGCTGATCTCGAAGTTGCCCGGCGCCAATGCCGACGAGGTGTTGCAGTACGCGCCCGGCGAGCTGCAGAACCTGCACAACTGGCAGGACGCCGGCACCAACTGCGAGGCCATGCTCGCCGGTTTCAAGGCCTGTCAGGTCGGTGGCATGTACACGCAGGACGGCAAGGACCGGCTGATGGCCCAGAAGACGGCGGCCATCCCGACCAAGGACGGCGTGATCGTGCTGCAGATCAACGCCAGCGGCACCAAGGAGACCATCGCACCGCTGATGGATGCGACGTCGTCGATCGACAAGTCGATGAAGATCACCGTGCCCTGAGGTGCCTGAGCTCAGGCGCGGGAGAACGCCGATGCCGCGGCCACCTGCTCGGCGGTCGGCCGCACCCCGGTATACCGTTCGAACTGTTCGGCGGCCTGCAGGGCGATGACCTCGGCGCCCGTGATCACCGGCACCCCGGCCGCGCGCGCCGCGCGGACCAGCGGGGTTTCCGACGGCAGTGCGACCACGTCGAACACGGTGCGCGCCTTGGCAATAACGTCCGGATCGAAGGACAGGTCGTCGGCTTCGGCGCCACCGGCCATCCCGATCGGGGTGACGTTGACGACGATGTCCGCGCCGCCTGACGCGTCGGCCGCGTAGCGGTACCCGAGCCGGTCGGCCAGCCGGCCGCCGGTGTCCGGGTTGCGCGCCACGATGGTGCCCGCCTCGAATCCCTTGTCCCGGAACGCCGCCGCCACCGCGCTGGCCATGCCGCCGCTACCGCGGATGAGCAACGAGGCGGCCGGGTCCAGGCGGTACTCGTCGATGAGCCGGGCGATGGCCAGGTAGTCGGTGTTGCAGGCCGTCAGCCGGCCGGCGTCGTTGACGATGGTGTTGACCGAATTGATCACGCGCGCCGACTCTTCCAGCTCGTCGACGAGCGCGATGACGTCTTCTTTGAACGGCATGGACACCGAGCAGCCGCGGATGCCCAGGGCCCGGACCCCGCCGATCGCCGCGGCGATGTCGGTCGTGGTGAAGGCCTTGTAGACGAAGTCGAGGCCCAGCTCGTCGTAGAGGCAGTTGTGGAAGCGCGTACCGATGTTGCTGGGCCGGGCCGCCAGCGAGATGCACACCGCGGTGTCCTTGTTCAGCAGCGGGCGCCGCGAGTACAGCGATTCCGTCATCAGCCGACCGCCTTGATCACTTGCTGCGCCAACAGGTGGATTTCGCGATACTGCTTGTGCGACAACGACAATTGGTCCGGTTTCGGGACGTCGAATTCGGTGACGATCATGTTGCGGTCGTCGCGCTCCCAGGTGGCGCCGTAATGCTCGAGGATCTTGCGCATCGGGAAGTTGTCGGACAGCACGCGCGCGGCGAACCGCTCGATGCCCGAACCCCGGGCCGCAGGTACCAGCGCGTCCATCAGAAAGGTGCCGATGCCCCGGCCCTGATAGTCATCACCGACCATGAAGGCCACCTCGGCGACCGTCGGATTCTCATGCAGCCGAACGAATCTCGCGTCGGCGACCATCGGCCCGTCCGGCCCGTCGACGCCGTCGGTCAACACCCAGACGAAGTGGTCGACGTAGTCGACCTCGAAAAGGTAGGCCATCAGCGCCGGACTGGGCTGGTAGGCCGTCTGGAACCGGCGGTAGATGGTCTCGGTCGAAAAATGGACGGGCCCCTGACGCACCCGCGGGTTGTCGCCCGGCAGCACGGGCCGCAGGTACATCTGACTGCCGTCGCTCAGCTTCACCGGAAGCGGCGTGATGAACTCCGCGAGCCGCTGCCGCGCCGTGCGCACCAGCCGCTCGGCCATACAGGGCACGTCGAGCATGGCGGTCAGCGCGTCATGTCCGCCGATCCACCCGGCCAGTGGCTCGGTGACCAGCACCGTGGCGTTGCGCGTGCCGCCGCGCAACAGGGCGATCTCACCGACGATCAGGCCCGGGCCGATGTTGTGGACGACCAGTTCGCCGTCGGGAGCGGTGTGCGTCACCCGGACGCTGCCGGCGCTGATCAGGATGAACGACGACGCGACTTCGCCCTGCGTCATCAGAACCTTGCCCGGTTCGGCCGTCAGCGGACGCAGCAGGGGCGCCAGCCGGTCGAGGTCCTCCCGACGGCAGCTCGCGAAAAACCCCAACGAAGCCAGTTCATCCGTCGTTGCTTCCGGCACGCAGGAAACGTTACCGGCGGACGGCATGCCGCGTGGGGCCGTTGAGACCGCACCCTATTGAAAACTGTTTTCGACAAGCCCTCGGGCGTCGGGTATCGTCGGCCAGGTCTTAATGAAAACGATTTTCACTTGGTCGACGGAGGTTCCCATGAAGGCCGGCATTCACCCCGACTACCACCACGTCGTCTTCCAGGACGCCACCACGGGGCGCACGTTCCTGACCCGCTCCACCGCCACGAGCTCGCGGACCATCGAATGGCAGACCGCCGACGGGGTTCACACCTACCCGCTGATCGTGGTCGACGTCACCTCGGACTCACACCCGGTGTGGACCGGCAAGCGGCAAATCCTGGACACCGCGGGCCGCGTCGAGAAGTTCAACCGCAAGTACGGACGCTGACCTTGGCGCGGGAATCCCCTTGCCACGGCGATACATTCACTTCCCCCTCGAGCCCGTCCCGCACCACCCGGCACCGGCCGCGCCCCGGGTCCCACACCCGGGGTGCGGCCACCACCGCAATCTGGGACTGGCAGTTGCACGCCCGTTGCCGTGGGCTGCCGGCCGAGGTGTTCTACACCGGTGACGACGATCGTGGCGCCCGGCGGGTCGCCCACGAAGAGCGCGCCAAACAAATCTGTCAGCACTGTCCGGTACTGCGCGCCTGCCTCGGCCACGCCCTGGAAGCCGATGAGCCCTACGGCATCTGGGGTGCGACGACACCGAAGGAGCGGGCTGCGATACGAAGTTCACAGCCTTTTATTAGCTGATCTATCAAAACTCTCGGTACCTTGGTGTCAACACCACGACACCGACGGGAGCACCGATGGGATTCGGACCGCCACAAGGCCGGCCGACCGTCACCGACGACGAGATCACTGCCATCATGGAACCGCCGCAACGGGTCCGAACCCTGCGAAATGTGTTGGACGCCACCGGCGATGCCCTCGAACCGTTGATCGACCTGTATCGACCGTACGTCGCCGGCCTCGACCGGCTGCCGCGCGACGGCCGTTTCCTGCTGGTCGGCAACCACACCGCGTTCGGCTTCGCCGAGATCCTGCTGATGCCGTATTACACCCGACGCGCGCTCGGAGTGCAGGTGCGCCCGCTCGCCGAGCGCGGCCTGGCACAGGCCAAGGGCTTCGGTGGTGACCTGGTCGCCGCGTACGGCGGCGTGGTCGGCCACCCCGACACGGCGCGAGAACTGATGCGGCACAACGAGACCGTTCTGGTCTTCCCCGGCGGCGGACGCGAGATGCCCAAGTTCAGGGGCGAGGAGTATCAGCTGAAATGGGACGGGCGAAGCGGTTTCGCCCGCGTCGCCATCGAGAACGGCTACCCGATCGTGCCGGTCGGACTGGTCGGCAGCGACGACGTCTACGCGCCCCTCTTCCAGCGCGACAGCACGCTGGGCCGGCTGAGCCAGTCCATCGGCGAGCGGTTGGGCGGACGGTCCGACATGGCAATGCCGCTGGTGCGCGGTATCGGCCCGACGCTGATCCCCCGTCCGCAGCGCATGTACCTGGAGTTCGCCGAGCCGATCAGCACCACGGCGCCGGCCGGTACGACCGATCACGCTCGGTGGGTCGAGACGGTCAAGTCCACGACTCAGCAAGCGCTGGAACAGATCTTGTCCGACCTCCAGGAAGTCCGGGCCAGCGATCCGTACCGCAGCCTGAATCCCCTGGCCTGGTCCCGGGCCGCTCAGCCACCCGAGGCCGCCATCCGCGTGGGCTGACCACGACGGCGGTCGGGAGACCGTAACGTGGGTTGCCGTCGGGCGCAGCGCTTCATGCACCCGCATGCGGCAGAAAGGCTTCGCGAGATGGCATTCACCGACTACCAGCAGCTGTCCCTGACGCGCCGCGACAACGGCGTCCTGCTGATCACCCTCGACCGGCCGGAGAAGTACAACGCCGCCGACGAGGGCATGCATGCCGAGCTGGCCAACATCTGGAAGGACGTCGCGGCCGATCCGGACACCCGGGTGGCCGTGATCACCGGCGCGGGAAAGGCATTCAGCGCCGGCGGGGATCTGGCCATGGTCGAACGCATGGCGGGTGACTACGACCGCGTCTCGCACATGCTCGGGGAGATGAGCGACCTGGTCTACAACATGATCAACTGCGACAAACCGATCGTGTCGGCCATCAACGGCGTCGCGGTCGGCGCGGGCGCCGTCGCCGCGCTGCTGGCCGATGTGGCGATCATCGCCGAGGACGCCAAGATCGGCGATGGCCACGTCAAACTCGGTGTGGCCGCGGGCGATCACGCCGCGATCATCTGGCCGTTGCTGGCCGGGACCGCGAAGGCCAAGTACTACCTGATGACGGGTGAGATGATCGACGGCGTCGAGGCCGAGCGCATCGGCATGGTCGCCAAAGCCCTTCCCCGCGAACAGGTTCTGGACGAAGCGCTGCGGGTGGCCGACGTGCTGGCCACCGGCGCCCAGCAGGCGATCCGGCTCACCAAGCGCGCACTCAACAACTGGCTGCGCCACGCCGGCCCGATCTTCGACCAGTCCGCGGCCTACGAGATGTTGACGTTCCTCGGGCCGGACGTGGTCGAGGGATATACGGCGCTGCGCGAGAAGCGGCCGCCCCGGTTTCCGTCGGCGCAGTAGACGCGGCAACCGAAATGACCTGGCAGCAGATCGAGCCCTTCCTCGTCGCACTCGCCATCGGGCTGTTGCTCGGCCTGGAGCGCGAACGCAGCCATGCCCGCAAGCTGCCAGCCGGCTCGCGTTCGTTCGCGCTGCTGTCACTGGCCGGTGCGGTGGCGGCCGGTTTCAGTCAGTGGGCTGTCGTCGCCGGATTTCTGGCTGTCGGCGCGCTCATCGCACTGGCCTATCTCCGAACCAGTGCGGAAGATCCGGGAACGACCACCGCGACAGCCGCCCTCGTCGCGTATCTCCTTGGCGCCCTCGCCTATTCGCGTCCGGCACTCGCGGTCGGCCTCGCGGTCGTCGTCGCGGGCCTGCTCGTCTCGAAGAATCGCATCCACCGGTTCGCCCGCGACATCATGACCGAGGTCGAGCTGGAAGACGCGATCAAGTTTCTCGTCGTCGCGTTCGTGATCCTGCCGCTGCTGCCGGACCGCGGACTGGGACCGTACGGCATTCTGAATCCGGGGAAGGTCTGGCTCCTCGTCGTGCTGCTCACCGGTATCGGGTGGGTGGGCTACATAGGGGTTCGAGCGCTCGGCCCGGAACGCGGCCTGCTGATCACCGGTATCGCCGGCGGCTTCGTCTCGGCGACCGCGACGACGGCGTCCATGGCCCGGCTCAGCCGCACGACACCGAGCGTGCGCGCGCCCCTGGCCAGCGCTCTGTTGGCCAGCCTGGCGACATTCGTGCAGCTGCTCATCGTGATCGGGGTGGTCGACGCCCACGTGCTCCAGCGCCTGTGGCCACCCGTGGCCGCCGGCGCGTTGGTGCTGGTGGTGATCGCCGGGGTCGTCTACCGCGGAGCCGGTGTCGCCGAGGACAATCCGTCACCAGAGCAGGACACCGGCGCGAAAGCCGCAAGCCGACCGTTCGCCCTGCGTCCGGCCTTGATCTTGGCCACGGTACTCACCCTCGCCCTGCTTGTCGGGCGGTGGGGCGCGGACGTGCTCGGTGCCGGCGGCACCGTGCTCGCCGCGTTCGCCGCGGGTCTGGCCGACGCGCACGCCGGTTCCGTCGCCGCCGCCAGCCTGGCCGCCAAGGGCGATATCACCGTCGACACCGCGCTGCTCGCGATCGCGGCCGCACTCGGCTCCAACCTGATCGTGAAGACCGTGCTGGCATTCACTGCCGGCGGTCGCCGGTTCGGGCTCCGGTTTCTCGCCGGGATGACCGCGCCCGCGGTGGTTTTCGGCGTTGTCCTGGCCGTGACGATGACGTAGCCCGTCACCAGCGGCTACGCCTCGGCCGTCACCGCCTCGACCAATGCGTCCGCGGCGAGCAGACCAAGGTTGTTCGAGGCCAGCGGACTGTCGCCGGTGAGCAGCCGCCGGTCCTGATGGACCTGACCGGTCATCTGGTCATTGACGACCTTGAGACCCTGATCCTCCAGCGCCTCCCCGATGAAGAGCCGCAGCCCGCCGGGTATGTAACCCATCTCCTTGTTGGGCCCCTTGTCGAGCGCATCGGGAAAAACGCAGATACGGTAGCCCTTGAACGGTGACTCCGTCTTGCCGATCGCGGCCGCCAGCAGGCAGGCCGGACCGTGACACAGCGTGATGACGAACCTGTCGTTCTCGAGTGCCCAATTGAGTACCTGACCGACCTCGGGGCTGAACGGGATACCGATCTCGGCGCCGTGGCCACCCGGGATGAATACCGCCAGATAGTCGGAATCGGGTCCCAGCCTGTCGACGATCACCTCACGAAGATTCAGCGGCTCCTTGAGTTTGGGCTTGAGGTCGGCGTAGGTCTGCTGCACGGCGTCGTCCTTGCCCGGCATCGCCCACAGCTCCAGCTTCGCCGGGTTTCCGGTGATGGTGGCGACGTCGACGTCGAAGCCCGCGGCCATCAGGTGATGCAGCGGCAGCAGCATCTCCACGGGGTGGTTCCCGGTGGAGAACATGGTGCCGTTGTCCATCAGCAGATAGCGCTCGTCGGTGGCGATCATCAGAATCTTCCACCGGCCGCCGGTATACGCGCCGGCATGTTTGACGCCGCCGAAATCTGTTCTGTCCGAGGTGTATTGGCTCAACGAGTACGCCGAGGGAAAGAAGGCGTTGTCCTCGGCCGGATCGGGTGTCGGGGACTTGCTCAGTTCGGATTCGCTCACGAGACGTCCTGACCTTGGCGGGAATTGCGACGACAAGGCCAGCCTACGAACTTCCCGGCGATCACGGAACCGTCGAAATCTCGGCGAAGGAGTGCGTCAGGGGTGAAGCACGACCGAAAGTCGCGTGGGTCCGCGCAGCGAACTGTTGGTGGACCATGTCGGCGGTCCGGTGATGGCCACTCTCGAAACGCGGTTGACGAGCTCACGCAGGACGGCATGCGCTTCCATCCGCGCCAGCGGCGCGCCCAGACACAGGTGTGCCCCGAAGCCGAAGCCGACATGGGTCCGTGGGTTGCGGTCCGTGCGGAAAACGTCGGGGTCATCGAATGCTAGCGGATCGCGGTTCGCGGCGCCGAACGACAGGAGGACGCGTGAACCCGTCGGAATGGTGACGTCGCCGACCCGGTAGGGCGCGCGGGTGTAGCGGTAGAGGTTCTGAATGGGACTGGTGTACCGGATGTGTTCCTCGACAGCCTGCGGGATCAGGTCCGGGTTCTCCCGGATCATGTCGTACTGGTCCGGGTACAGCGCGTAGGTGTGGAGCATCCCGCCCAGCAGATTGGTGGTCGTCTCGTTGCCGGCGATCAGCAGCAGGATGGCGATCTGGAACAGCGCCTCGTCCGACAACGCGCCGTCGGAGCTGTGGGCGAGCAGCCGCCCCAGCACCGTGTCCGAGCCCTTCAGCTCTCCTGCCGCCAGATGCCGTAAGAAGTAACGGCGCAACGCCATTGCGGCACGCATCGACTTCGCGGCTTCGACGAGACCGGGGACGGTCGGGGTGAAATTGATGAGCCGGGTGCTCTCGTCGGACCATCGGCGGAACTCGGCGATGTCACGCTCGGGGACGCCGAGCAGCGCGGCGATGACCCGCAGCGGCAGCGGGACCGTCAATCGCTGTACGGCGTCTGCACCCGGGTCGGCGATCAGATCGCCGACGAGATCCGCGGCGAGCCCATCGATGGTGGCGCGCCAACTGTCCAGCGCGCCTTTGGTGAACGCCGGCTGCACCTGCTTGCGCAGCCGGCTGTGCTGCTCGCCGTCGGTCACCACGACGAGGTCGGCGACCATCCGAATTCGCGTCACCCCTTGGCTGCTGGTGACCTGGTCGGTGTCGCGCAGGGCGGCACGGACGTCGTCGAGCCGGTGCAGAATCCACGTCGACCGCTGCGGGCTGTAGTGCACTCGCCCACCCCGATGCAGGGCCGCGTACGCCTCGTGCGGATGGGCGGCGGTCTGCGGGTCCAGCGGGTCATAGTCGGTGTTGATGGCGCCGGTCCAGCTGCGGTAGCCGAGGCGGCGGGCACGCACCGCCGCCGCGACGTTCAGCTGGCCGGCGGCCAGCAGCGGGGACAGCACCGAGGTGGTGCCACGTACCGCCTGTGCGATTGTCATGTCAGCGGACCTTCCTGGTTGCCACCTGATCAGCGTCCGTGCCGGCCACCCAGGTGGTCAATGCGTCTCGTCGAAGTTGAAAGACGCACCAGCAGCACGGCGCCGGTGGTCGAGCGCGCGGGGATTCCCGACCAGCCCATACCTCTGAGATAGAATCCGCAGAACGTCTCAAGGTGATAGAACGGATTCTGCTTCTATCGCGAGGAGGCCCCACCACATGCCACAACATGACTGGGTGCTCGGAACCGACCGCAATACCGAAGCGCTCGCCCGCATTCTCTCGGCCTCGTCGGAACTCGTGTCCCGCAAGGGTTTCGAAGCGTTCACGGTCGAAGCGGTGGCCGCTGAACTGCACTGTTCCCCGGCCACCGTCTACCGCCGCGCCGGTGGCAAGGCCGCCATCCTCGAGCGACTCGTATCGCTGTTCGCCCAACGAATCGTCGGCTCCATCCGCGAGGCCATCACCGGCCTGGACGGTACCGAGCGCGTCGTGGCTGCCATCGTCGTCGCGCTGGACTGCATGCGGGCCGAGCCGCTGGGAAAGCTCATCATGGGTGATATCCGGCCCGATCACGACAGCGGGGCCGTGACCGCGTCACCTCTGGTTGCCAAGTTCGCCGACGAGATGATCGGGCGCCACGACCCGCTGGCAGCACAATGGCTGATCCGCGTGACATTCGCGCTGTGGTACTGGCCGCTCAAGGACAAACAGGCCGAATACGAACTGGTGAAGCGCTTCGCCGGGCCGTCCGTGACACTGGGCCTGAGCGAGTGAACTCCCGCCAGGTCCGGAAACAGAAATGGGGCCGGTGGACACCGACCCCATCTGAATCTCTGTGGAGCTAAGGGGAATCGAACCCCTGACCTTCTCGATGCGAACGAGACGCGCTACCAACTGCGCTATAGCCCCTTGTACCGGAAGCAAAGGCTACCAGTACCGGTCCGCCACATAAAAACCGAGTTACTGACCGGCCGCTCGGGGCAGGTCATAGTCGCGCGCCATCCGGGCATATTCCAGGTGCTCGAAGATCGGATCCTCGTCGTCGATGTCTAGGACGACGGCACCCGGACGGCGCAAACGGGAGGGGACGACGTCGAACTCCTCGTCCTGCGTGTTCTCCACGCCATGACGGGACCGCATCATCCGCTGGGCGCGACGGCGCCGCAGCTGTTCCTCGATCCGGGTCTGGCGGCGCAGGTACGCCAGGTACAGCACGGAGATGACGCTGACCGTGCCGCAGACCCACCACATGCCGGGTGACAGCGCGAAGGCGGCGATGCCGGTGAACAGGATCGCCAGCGCCATCACGGACAGCATCCGGCTGCGGAAGCGGTACTTGCGTTCGGCGGCCGCGACGGCGGCCTTCGACTCGTAGCGGACACGGCGCGCCTTGGACATCGAATCCGCCAGCTTCGGCTCGGCCTCGGAGGCCGCCTCGACGCCCGACGTGTCGTCGACGTACTCGTAGTCGTGTTCGGTGCCGTCCTCGGCTTCGGCCGCAGGCGCGGGCTCGGGCTCGGGCGCTTCCGCGGCCGGTTCCTCGTCCGCCACGATGGCCTCGTGCACGTCGGTGGTCGGCTCGGCCTCCGAGACGGCTTCAGCCTCGGGCGCCGCCGCCATCTCGTCCGTGAGCGCTTCCTCGGGGTCGAAGTCGGCCTCGGAGATGGTCCGGATCGCCATGGTCGGCGTCGCGATGTCGTCGAAAAGCGTTGGCTGTTCCTGGCTTTCGGGCTCGGGAACGGCTTTCATGCGCCCGGAGGCGCCGATCGGCAGCGCACCGGAGTCCATCTCGACCACCTCGACGTCGAGGTACTCCGATTCCTCGACGACGACCTGGTCGGCGAGCACCACCGAACGCGGCGCATCAGCCTCCGGGTCGGCGACCGGGATCGAATCGGTGGTCGCATTGCTGCGCGCGAAGTCTTCTTCGAACGCGCTGAGATCGTCGTCCTGCTTCCAGTGCGGGTCGCTGTAGTGCCCTGCGGCGGGCCCACTGCGGCGGCGTCGCAGCCGGCTGTTGCCGTCCGTGTTGAGCACGCGGGTCGCCAATGCGACATCGCTCGTCCGGCGGACGTTCTCGCGCTTGCTGATCAACATCGGCACCAACACGAACAACCACAACACGACGAGGGATATCCACAGTAGGGATTGGGGGATGCTTGGCATGTCGCCGGCTCCTTTCCCCATCAGATTAGGTCCGTGACCAGCGCATCCGAAGCCGACGCGCCAAGGTCAATTACACACCTGTAATTCGCTACTTACAAGCACATCAGTCACAGATGTCACATCTGCAACACAGTCCTATTTGCGATTTGTGCACGATTTGCCGCGCCCACCGCGGACTACCGTGCACAAATCCCTCAGACCCAGGTGGCTCGGCCCTCCCTGACCAGCGCCGATGACGCCGACTGCGCCATCTCTTCCACGGTCATGGCGACCAGCAGATGGTCCCGCCAGGCCCCGTCGACTTCCAGGTAGCGCTGCAGCAGCCCTTCTTCGCGGAACCCCACCCGTGCCAGCACCGACCGGCTCGGACCGTTTTCCGGGCGGACGGTCGCCTCGATCCGGTGCAGTCCGACCGGCCCGAAGGCATGGTCGACGCCGAGCGCCAGCGCGGCCGTCGCGATCCCGCCGCCGGTGTACTGACGCGCCACCCAGTAGCCGATCCACGCCGACCGCAGCGCTCCGTGTGTCACGTTGCCGATGGTCAGCTGCCCGCAGAACTCACCGTCCAGCTCGATGACGTACGGCAGCATGCGGCCGCGCCGCGCCTCCGCCCGCAACCCCGAGCACAGCGCCGGCCACGACGAAACCGCATGGCGTGCAGTCCAATCCACCTCACCGACGGGTTCCCAGGGTTCCAGGTGAGCGCGGTCCGTCAGCCGCATCCGGCTCCACACCGGACCGTCGCGCAACCGCACGGGCCGCAGTCGCACCACCCCGGCCTGCACGCGGATCGGGCCGACCGACAGCGGCCAGCCCGGATGCATCGCACTCGAACGCAACAGGTTCACGAATCAGCCACGCTGTGCAAGAAAGGCCACGTCGACCGATTCGCCCGTGCGAATCTGCTCGGCCTCGGTCGGCACGATCACCAGGCAGTTGGCCTCCGCGAGGGTGGCCAGCAGGTGCGACGCGCCCGGGGCCCCGCCCAGCGCCTGCACCAGGTACTCGCCGGTGTCCTGATCGCGCATCAACTGGCCACGCAGAAATCCCTTGCGCCCCACCACCGACGAGATGGGTGACAACGTCCGAGCCGGCACCACGCGCCGCATCGGCTGCCGCTTGCCCAGCGACATCCGGATCAGTGGACGGACCATCACCTCGAAAACCACCAGCGCACTCACCGGGTTCGCCGGCAGCAGGAAGACCGGGACGCCGTCGCGCCCGAGCGTCCCGAAGCCCTGCACCGACCCGGGATGCATCGCGATCCGGGCGACCTCCATCTCCCCCAGCTCGGCGAGCACCGCACGCACGCCCTCGGCCGCCGCACCACCGACGGCCCCCGCGATCACCACGAGTTCCGACCGGCTCAACTGCCCTTCGACCACGTCGCGCAGGTTCTTGGGGTCCGCGTCCACGATGCCGACCCGGTTCACCTCGGCGCCGGCGTCACGGCCGGCAGCGGCCAGGGCATAGGAGTTGACGTCGTAGACCTGGCCATTGCCGGGCGTCCGCGCGATGTCGACGAGCTCGCCGCCGACGGAGATGACCGTCAGCCGCGGCCGCGGGTGGACCAGCACGCGTTCGCGGCCCACCGCCGCCAGGAGTCCGACCTGGGCCGGCCCGATGATGGTGCCGGCACGCACCGCGACGTCGCCGGGCTGCACGTCGTCCCCGGTACGACGGACGTAGGCGCCGGACCGCACCCCGCGCAGGACCCGCACGCGCGATTCGCCGCCGTCGGTCCAGCGCAGGGGCAGCACCGCGTCGGCGAGCGTGGGCATCGGCGCACCGGTCTGCACCCGCGCGGCCTGCCGCGGCTGCAGGCGGGTGGGAGTGCGTTCGCCCGCGGCGATGGTCGAGACCACGGGCAGCGTGACGTCGGCGTCGCCGCCGGAATCCGCGCCCATCACGTCGACGCTGCGCACGGCATAGCCGTCGATGGCGGCTTGATCGAATCCGGGCAGCGGGCGTTCGGTGACCACCTCTTCGGCGCACATCAGGCCCTGCGCTTCGGCTATCGCCACCCGCACCGGCCGCGGTGCCACCGCCGCAGCCGCAACCCGGGCCTGCTGGTCCTCAACCGAACGCACAGCTCGCCTTTCTGCATACCTCGCACACCGTGGCTGACCACATGCTCGCGCACGTGCGGGCCAACCGTACCGCCGGTGTCAGGCGCTCAGCGCTCGGCAAGACCCAATCGCTCGACCAACCAACGCCGCAATTCCGGGCCGTAGTCGTCGCGTTCCAACGCAAAGTCAACCGCAGCTTTAAGGTAGCCGCCGGGATTTCCCAGGTCGTGTCGGGACCCGCGGTGCACCACCACATGCACGGGGTGGCCGTCCTCGATGAGGAGCGCGATGGCGTCCGTCAACTGGATCTCGCCGCCGACACCCTTCTGCACGCGCCGCAACGCGTCGAAGATGGCGCGGTCCAGGATGTACCGGCCGGCCGCGGCGAACGGCGACGGGGCGTCCTCGGCTTTCGGCTTCTCCACCATGCCCTTGACGCGCAGCACATTCGGGTTGGCCGCGTCGGGCACCGTCTCGACGTCGAACACGCCGTAGGCGCTGATCTCGTCCTCGGGCACCTCGATGGCGCACAACACCGAGCCGCCACGCTTGGCGCGTACCTTCGCCATGGTCTCGAGCACGCCGGTCGGCAGCACCAGATCGTCGGGCAGCAGGACCGCGATGGCATCCTCGTCGGGCAGCAGCACCGGCTCGACGCAGCTGACGGCGTGGCCCAGGCCCAGGGGCTCGGCCTGCACGACCGACTCCACCTTGATCAATGCGGGTGCGCGCCGCACCTTCTCGAGCATCACGTGCTTGCCGCGCGCCTCGAGCGTTCCTTCGAGGATGAGGTCCTCGACGAAATGCGCAACGACGCCGTCCTTGCCCTCCGAGGTCACGATGACCAGTCGCTCGCCGCCGGCGTCGGCAGCTTCCGCAGCAACCAGCTCGATGCCGGGGGTGTCGACGACCGGCAGCAACTCCTTGGGCACGGTCTTGGTGGCAGGCAGGAAACGCGTGCCCAGACCAGCCGCCGGGACCACCGCGGTACGCGGCATCGGCACTGAAGTCTGTGTCGTCATTGTTCACACGATAACGGCAATGCCTCGATCTGCCCTACCAAGGTGCACCTTCCAGGGGTCAGCGGCAACGCCGAAGTGGCCGTCACCTGGACAGGTGTACAACACCGGGCGAGCAAATATGACACGGTGGTAACCGTGACCCCTGAGGGAAAGCGTGAGCTCCGCAGCGCCATCCTGAATCGACGGCGGGCCCTGACGCCGGAGCAGAGGCAGGCGGACGCCGAAGCGCTGGCGCGACGGGCGCCCGAATTGGTGAGCCCCGGCGTCGTGGTGTGCGCGTATGTCCCGATCGGCACCGAACCGGGTTCGCCGGCGATGCTGGACGCCCTGATCGACGCCGGTGCCCGGGTGTTGTTGCCGGTGACGCACCCCGACGCCCCGCTGAGCTGGGGCTGGTATCGCGCCGGGCATCTCACGAAGGCGTCCTTCGGACTACTCGAACCGGCGGTTCCGCATCTGCCGCCCGATGCGATCCGGCAGGCCGGCGTGGTGCTGGTCCCTGCGCTCGCCGTCGACCGTGCGGGCGTGCGCCTCGGCCGCGGCGCCGGCTTCTACGACCGGTCGCTCTCGCTGGCCGCGGCGGACGCGCTGCTCGTGGCGGTGGTGTACGACGACGATCTGCTGCCGGCGCTACCTGCCGAGCCGCACGACATCGCGATGACGCATGCCCTGACCCCGCGGGCGGGCCTCGTCACGCTGGGAGTTTGAAGCTGCGGGAGACGATCAGTCCTTGCCGCAGGTACATCCCGATCCGCAGTTGCAGTTTTCACAGGTGCAGTCCGGGTTGTCACAGCCGCCCTTGGTCATGATGCGAGTCATGCGCACAATGCTATGTGTCCCACCGCCATCCCGGACGTGATTGCCCCCGTCACCAGGCCACCGGGCCTGTCGGTCGGGGAATGCCCGGCACCGAATAGCTGTTTTGGCACTTAAGCCGGTAGAGTGCTAACAAGTTTGACGACCTCGGAGGTTTACGTGCCGACCTATTCCTACGCGTGTACCGAGTGCGACAACCGGTTCGACGCGGTGCAGGCATTCAGCGATGACGCGCTGACCGAATGCCCGAAGTGCCACGGCCGGCTGCGCAAGCTGTTCGGCTCCGTCGGCGTGGTCTTCAAGGGCAGCGGCTTCTACCGCACCGACAACCGCGATTCGAAGAGCTCCAGCACCGCCGCCGCTCCCGCAAAGAGCGAGTCGGGCTCCAGCTCGTCGGACTCGTCGTCGTCCTCCTCCTCGTCGAGCAGCACGAAGTCGGCCGCACCGGCCGCTGCCGCGTCCAGCTGAGTTATCCACAGGCCGGAACCATCCCGGCCTGTTTTTCCCGACCGAAATCCCTACCGTTACGGCATGGGGGATTCGCTCGACGCACCACTGCTCGGCCGGCTGGCACAGAAACTACGGCCCGATTGGGCCAGGACCACGGCTGCGCGCCGCGTCGCCGCCGGGCTACTGGTGCTCCTGGCCGCCGTCATCGAATTTCGCCCGGACCCCCGGCAGGGTCAGGTCGCGGTGGTGGTCGCCACGCACGATCTCTCCCCCGGCTCGGCCTTGACCGCTGACGACATTGTGGTCGAATCACGTTCCACGCCAAGCATTCCCGACGGCGCGCTGCACGAATCAAGCGCCGCGGTGGGCTCGACGCTGGCCGCGCCGGCTCGACGCGGTGAGGTCATCACCGACGTGCGTCTGCTGGGTTCCCGACTCACGGCTGCCGCCGCCGGACCCGATGCCCGTATGGTCCCGCTGCATCTGGCGGACGCCGCATTGCCTGATCTGCTGCGCTCCGGAGACGTCGTGGACGTCCTTGCCGGTCCGGATAACGCCGGCGCGGTCGCCGATCAGACGCCGGCCGAAGTCATCGCCACCGACGCCCGCGTGGTGCTGGTGTCCGAACGCCTCAAGTCGCCGACGAGCAACGACGAGCGCGTCGTACTCGTCGCCCTGCCTCGGCACAGCGCCAATGTCGTCGCGGGCGCGGCGCTGCACCGGGCCATCACCGTCACTCTGCACTGATCCGCGAAATTTGCCGCACGGCTGATTTCGATTTCGTCACCAGTACGCATCTGTTGCGATCGTCCGGCCGCCGACTCCTGCACGATGCTCAGGTCGGTCTTACCGTTCGTGGGTACAGGCCGTATCACAGGGAGGGCAGTCATGCTTAAGGGCTTCAAAGAGTTTCTCGCACAGGGGAACATCGTCGATCTGGCGGTCGCCGTCGTGATCGGCGCCGCGTTCACCACGCTGGTGAAGGCGTTCACCGACCAGGTGATCCAGCCGTTGATCTCCAGCATCGGTGCCGGCGGCGACCACTCGTACGGTGTGCTGCGCATCCATCTGCTCGGCGACAACTACATGGACCTGAACGCCGTCCTGAGCGCGACCATCAACTTCGTCCTGGTCGCGGCCGTCATCTACTTCGTGATCGTGCTGCCGTATAGCAAGTTCCGGGCCGTCAAGGAGGATGCACTCAAGGAGGAAGTGGAGCTGCTGAAGCAGATCCGCGACCTGCTGGACAAGAAGTAGGGATACGACACGGATACGACAAAGCCCCCGGCCAAGGCCGGGGGCTTTGTCGTAAGTCGGCTCGAAACCGCTTGGGTCAGTTCATGTTCCAGGGTTCGCCGTAGGTGGTGACGCTATCACCGGTCTTGGCGATCAGCCGGGCGAAGGGACGCAGAAGAACACCGCCGGCGGCGCCAGTAACCGTGCCATGGGCATTCGAGACGGCAACAGCACCGGCCGGGCCGGACACGTCCACCGAGAACGTCGCGACTTCCTGGATACCCGGACCATTGCCCAGGTCAGCAGAAATCGACACACCCGGGAATAGGTTCGGCGTGATGATGCCACCGAAACCGCTGCCGATGGTGCCCGGGAAGAACGTCGCCGGCGTCACATCATCGAGCAGGATGTTCGGTGTGGTGTAACTGAAATTGATCCCCACACCCAGCGACCATGGGAAACCAATCTGATAACCCAACTCCAACGTGCCCGCGAACTCATCACAACCCGTACCAGCGCAGTTGTACTTGGCCCGGCCCGAATGGAACCACTCACGCGTCAACCGGTTGCGATCCAGAGGGAACACCCCGTTGAGGAACGTGTCCCACTGCTGCACCGTCAACGTCCGATCCTGACCATCGACCAGGCTCAGCTCATTGTCCAGACCCGCATGAGATGTTCCCGCCCCCAGGAACAACGACGACACGGCCGCCGCCGCCAACAGCACCCGGTTGAATGCCTTCATAGTCCCCACTTTCTGGGCTCGATGTCCTGCACAAAAGCTCCCGCAGACGACGGGCGGCGTCGACAAACCAACACCGTAGTCTGTCGACGCCGCCCCGAATGCGCCGCCGACGCTCAGCATACGGCCTTCTGCCCGCTGGTGAGCTGTTCGAGCGCGTTTTTCCTCCAGTTGGCATCTGCCGCCCGAGGCCCGCAACTGCGTTGCGGGCCCTCCGTGCTTGAAGTCGGCCGATTTGGGGGTACCACAACACTCTTGTACCGTGGCCCGGTGCCGCTCAAGTGGTCGCACGCCAAGCACGACAGCGATCGGTATCGTCTTCGGCAGCGAAGTGGCCACCGCCGACTTGAGCGCGCTACTGGCCAGTAGTGATCCTGTTCTAATGCGGGCTGCTCGGTCGGTTCGTGTGTATTGGTGGCAGTCACCGCCGTGACGGAAGGCGATCAGTCGACGACTCGTTGTCTGTGGCCGATGCGACCTGTTCGTCCTGGCCGAGGAGCCCGGTTTGGTGTAATGCGTAGAGTGCTGCGGTACATACGAGCCCTACCGCGGTCAGCGACATCCACAGCAGGGAAGGTTGGCCGTGCTGCCGGGTGTAACCAAATACCGAGCCGGTCAACAGGTTTCCGGCGAGGATCCCGACCCCGACGATCGTGTTGTACAACCCGTAGTGCGTGGCTACCAAACGGTTACCCGCCAGCCTGACCACTGTGTCCATCTCAAACGGGAAGGTCGCGATGGTGCCGACAGCCAGCAGAGCCGCAGCCAGCAACAGGGCAACGGTCGCGGGAATCGATCCGGCCGCGCCGGCCGATGGCAGCAGCGCCAGCGGTACGAAGGCAACCGCGATAACCAGCATCCCGATCACCAAACTGCGACTTGGTCCGAACCGTGCCGATAGCCAGTCGGTAAGTCGCACCTGTCCGGCGATCGCCACCAGCCCGGACACCACAAAGATGCCTGTCACCAACGCAGTTTCGGATTTCTTGTCGGCGGTCAGCAGCGACGCCTGGAAAGGCAGCGCGAGGTACACCTGGAAGGTCAGCACGTACGAGCCGATCATTGCGCCCGAAAACAGCAGGAAGGCCTTGTTGGACATCACCGACCGCCAGTCGGCCAGCACTGGCTGCTTGTCCGGGTTCTGTTCGGCTCGGCTCGGCGGCAGCGCCGTCAGTTGGATCACTGTCAGGACGGCGAACACCGCGGCGGCGACGGCGCAGGTGATCCGGAAGTCCCAAGCCGTCAATGCCAGACCCACGATCGGTCCGAACAGGATACCTGCCTGGTAGAAGACGTTGAAGACGGCGAAGGCTTCCACCCTGCGATTCCCCGAATCCGCCGCCAGGTAGGCGCGCACCGCGGGGTTGAACAGGGCACCCGCGAAACCTGTTGCAGCTGAGGCAATCAACACCGCAGGTAGCGAGTCTACGAAGGCCAGCATCAGGAATCCGGCTGTGCGCAGAAAACAGCCGGCAACGATCAGCGGCTTGTATCCGAACCGGTCGGCCAGGGTGCCACCCACCAGGAACATGCCCTGCTGGGAGAAGTTCCGGACCCCCAGGACCAGACCCACCGTCCACGCCGCCAAACCCAATGGCCCCGCCAGGTATCCAGCGAGGTAGGGCATCAGCATGTAGAAGCCGACGTTGATGGTGAATTGATTCACCATCAGGATCTGGCTGGCCCGGTCGAAAGAACGGAACTGACGGAAAGTCCGAATCATGCCTGCCGGCCGATCGGATCGATCACCCGAGTCAGTCTGGTCCATCGATCCACCACTCGCGCGGACGGATCATCGATCACATCGGGCTCCTGCGCCGGCGGACGATCGAGCAAATCATGTTTGCGGCAGTAGTCATCGTCGTAAATGGTGCCGTGGTAGCGCATCGGACCGTCGGGAAACACGGCGGCGACACGCGTACCAGGAGCAGATGTGCGGGCTACCCACCCCGCGACCAATGCCACCGCCCCCACACTCCATCCACCGCTGGCATGGTATTTAGCGGCCAAGGTTCGTGCGGCCCAGACGGCCTCATTCGGCGCGACCCAATGGGCTTCGTCGAACGCGGGATAATCGACGTTACCCGGGTAGATGCTCGACCCGAGGCCACGCATCAGCCGCGTGCTGGCGGGCTGCCCGAATATCGTAGAACCGATGGTGTCGACCCCCACCAGCCGCAGATTCGGATTGTGTTCCCGCAGCACACGTCCCACGCCCGCCGAGTGCCCACCGGTGCCCACCGAGCACACGAGGGTGTCAACGGTGCCCAGCTGATCGATCAACTCTTCGGCGACGCCGCGGTAGGCATCGACATTATCGGGGTTCTGGTACTGATCAGGACACCACGAATCCGGTTCAACGGCAAGGATTTCAGCGACACGATCCTTGCGAGCTTGTTGCCATCCGCCGATCGGGTGCGGTTCGGTCACGATGTCGACCTGCGCGCCGTAGGCGGTCAGCATCTGAACGATGATCGGCTCCATCCCCGGATCAGTGACCAGGGTTACCGGGTGCCGGTAGATGATCCCAGCCAGCGCCAACCCCAGCCCCAGCGTTCCACTGGTTGATTCGACGATCATCGCCCCAGGCTTGAGGTCCCCACGGTCCCGGGCCTGCTCCACCATATATAGAGCGGGCCGGTCCTTCATACCGTTGGGGTTGTGCGCCTCCAGCTTGGCCCAAAATCCGGTGTCAGATGTAGCAAAAGGTTCCGACACCCACAACACCGGGGTGTTACCCACCAACGTGTTGGGGTCGTGGAACTTCGGTCCCAGGTGAGTGCAACTACGACGAGAAGACAGAGCAATACTGTTGTTCATGAAAAATTCCCTGTGTGAGGGCCGCAACGATACGGCCGAAAGGTAGTAACGGGCGCTTGAGCCGCACCGGCGATACCACGATCGCTCCAGCAGCCGAACCCGACCCTCAGCAGCGAATCACACACAAATCAGTAAGAAGGACCCGCCCGAAGCGCGGAATCCCCGGGCAGCGGCGTCGCCGAGGCGATCCACGACACTCACGCCCAGACCACAGCGCCCCGAGAGCACCAGCGCCCAGCATCACACCCACGGTGACCAACACCCGCAACGGACCATCCGTTTGGACACTCAACGCAGGTACGTCAAAAACCGAGCACCACGCCGCATGCAAGGTACTGCCTACATGCGGATGCGCCGTCATTGCGGCGACATTGATTGCCGGCGCTCCAGCGATCGTGATCGGTGCCTGATGATGCTGAGGTGCGCGGAGGTGCTGTCCACGGTCACCGATGCAGTGCGCCAGCGGCAAACTGGCAGTAATGCCGACCAGCAGCGCCACCAACCACAGCCGCACCCGACTGCGACAGCATCGGCGGCCCCAGATCCTCACGGCCACAAAACTACCATGGCCCCAATACCCCTAGCGGGTATGTGATCAAATCGTCACGCAATGCCGCGACGCGCCGAGCCGTTTCGGCCCACCCCCGCAAACCTTCCAGCACAGCGCTTCATGGCCGGCGCTGTCGCGGCGGGCGACACCGGACATGCATACCCCCTACGGGTGTGCGTGGCGGTGTTAAGGTAGGGCGATGGCGCTCACAGGTGACCGTGCCTGCGCCCGTGGCAGACTCGCCGCGGGCGCAGTGTGGGTGCTGCTGGCGCTCGCTGTCGCGCTGATCCCAGCGCTCCAATGCCCCCCGACTCACGATTTCGAGGGCCAGCATGTTCCGCGTGCGTCGCTGATACCCGCAGCGCAGGGGCTATCTACCGAGATTGCCGCCGCCCACACCGTCGATGTTCACCAGGAATGTCAACTGCCAGTGGCCGCCTCAGCAATCATGGCTACTGCAGGCGTTGGGCGCGGATGGGGAGTGCCGGCGGCGCTTGCGGTCGTCCTGTCAATGGCATTGCGGGCAGTGCGGTCGCCGAACACCCGCGGCCCGCCGTCACGCACTGCGATCTGGCTTCTGCATGGCGGTCGTGAGCGACTGCGGCATTTCTGCGTGATGCGGAACTGACTGACGATACCCACGGCCCTCAATCCCGGGGCCGCTGGTACCGGCAATCATCCATCACGGCCACCTCAACGGCGGCCCACACGCAAGGAATCCCTATGACTATCAAGGCTGTTCATCGTTTCGCGGTAGCGATCGCCGCACCAGCGGCCGCCTCCGCACTAGCCCTCTCCGCTCCGGCAACCACGCAAGCGGCAGGCCATGGTGCGGCACCGCCAGCCACATTCAGTGCTCCAACGCGACCCAGTCCCGGCCACCACGACAAGTGCTGGTTAATCCCACCGCACGGCAATTGCGACAGCGGCCACGGCGGTTGGGGCGGCGCGCACGGAGCCTGGGGCGGCGGCCAGGGCGGCCAGGGCGGCCAGGGAGGCCATCGCTAGTGTTGCGTGTCGTTAATTCATTTACGTTTGGTTGGCCGCAAGAATTAGCGGATGTATACGGCCGCAGCATTGCAGTTGCGTGATGGTGACCGGGCTCGACTGGAGTCGTTGACACGGGCTTCGACGGTGAAGGCAGGACTGGCGACCCGGGCGCGGATCGTGCTGCTGGCCGCCGACGGTATGCCCAATACCGATATCGCCGACCGGACGGGCACCACGCGGCGCACGGTGCTCGAATGGCGTGGCCGCTACCAGGATTGCGGTATCGAAGGACTCGATGACGATCCCCGGCCGGGGCGTGCGGCGGTGATCGACGAGATCGCGGTGTTGTCGGAAACATTGGCGGACAGGGGCAAACCGCCGGCCCATCTGGGGGTCACGCACTGGTCTGCACGGTTGATGGCCACCCGGTTGGGAATTTCATTCGCCTCCGTGGCTCGCATCTGGCGCAAATGGAACATCCAGCCGCACCGGGTGGAAACCTTCAAGTTCTCCACCGACCCGGAGTTGGAGGCCAAGTTGCGTGAGGTGGTCGGGCTGTATCTGGACCCGCCCAAAGGAGCGGTGGTGGTCAGCGTCGATGAGAAATCCCAGATCCAGGCCCTGGACCGATCTCAGCCGATTCTTCCTCCACGATCTCGGGGGAACCACACTTCGGCGTCGGGGTCGAGCTGGCCGGTCAGTTCCTCGTTATCGCTGGGGACAACCCCGAACGGATCCGCAACGAGAAAGCCTTCGCAAAACTCTGTGGCGTGGCCCCACAGCCCGCCAGCAGCGGACGAACCACCGGCCGCCATCGCCTCTGCCGCAGCGGCGACCGCCAAGCCAACAGTGCCCTCTACATCGTCACTATCGTGCGACTACGCCATCACGAGCCGACCCGCGCTTACGTCGAACGACGTACCAACGAAGGACTCGGCAAAAGAGAGATCATCCGGTGCCTCAAGCGCTACATCGCCCGGGAGATCTACGCCAACCTCCCACGACCACAAGACAACTCACTGACCCGAACAGCCAACCCGCCGCGGCTTGACAAACATAGGAGCAGCGAACGCTACAACCGGACGCTGCAATGCGAATGGTCCTATCGCCGGGTTTTCGTCTCCAACGCAGACCGCGCCCGAGCCCTTGCACCTTGGGTCGAGTTCTACAACACTCAACGCCGCCACAGCGCACTCGACGGACTACCACCCATCAGGAGCAATGATCAGAACCTGTGGATGAGCCTCGGCGAGGCGGCGTAGGAAAGGGCGCACCTTCCCGAGGATGATCTGAATGTCGAAGGTCTGATCAAGAGCCGGCGTTGGCGCGCTGGTTCGGGAAGGTACGCCCATGCTCACGGTAGTTCACGATGCGGATTCATCCAACGAGGATGCTGGCTCGTCGCGGTCGTTGCTCGATGAGATTGTCCGCGACGGTGCCCGCCAGATGCTGGCCGCAGCGTTGCGGGCTGAGGTCGCCGCCTACATCGAGGCTCATGCCGGTGAGCTTGATGAGAACGGGCACCGGCTGGTGGTGCGCAATGGCTATCACCGCGAGCGCGAGGTGCTCACCGCGGCGGGCGCGGTGAGTGTGACCGCGCCGCGGGTCAATGACAAACGTGTTGACCCGGACACTGGTGAGCGGCAACGGTTTTCCTCGGCGATCCTGCCGGCGTGGGTGCGCAAGTCGCCGCAGATGACCGAGGTGTTGCCGTTGCTGTATCTGCATGGCTTGTCGACCAGTGATTTCGGTCCGGCGTTGGAGCAGTTCCTGGGCTCGGGTGCCGGCTTGTCGGCCACGACGATCACCCGACTCACCACGCAGTGGCAGGACGAGGCCAAGGCCTTCGAGGCCCGTGATCTGTCGGGCACCGACTACGTCTACCTGTGGGTCGACGGCATCCATCTCAAGGTGCGCCTGGAGCAGGAGAAGCTCTGTTTGCTGGTGATGATCGGTGTGCGCGCTGACGGCCGCAAGGAGCTGGTCGCGCTCACCGACGGGTACCGGGAGTCGGCCGAGTCGTGGGCTGATCTGTTGCGGTCGTGCCGACGTCGCGGGATGACCGCACCGGTGCTGGCCGTCGGCGATGGGGCCCTGGGGTTCTGGAAGGCCGTGCGTGAGGTGTTCCCGGCCACCGGCGAGCAGCGGTGCTGGTTTCACAAGCAGGCCAATGTTCTTGCCTGCCTGCCAAAGTCGGCTCATCCGGGGGCGATCGCGGCGATGCGGGAGATCTACAACGCCGAGGATATCGACCACGCGCAGGTGGCGATCAAGGCGTTCGAGGTGGACTACGGCGCCAAGTACCCCAAGGCGGTCGCCAAGATCGTCGATGACGCCGATGTGCTGCTGGAGTTCTATAAGTACCCGGCCGAGCACTGGGTCCATCTGCGCACTACCAACCCGATCGAATCAACGTTTGCCACGGTACGTTTGAGGACCAAGGTGACCAAGGGGCCGGGTTCACGCGTCGCCGGAATGGCCATGGCTTACAAGCTGATCGACGCCGCGCAAGCCCGCTGGCGAGCCGTCAACGCACCGCACCTGGTCGCTCTGGTCCGGGCCGGCGCGATCTTCCACAAAGGCAAACTGCTCGAGCGACCCACCGACATCACCCCGTCGGCGGACTCGGCACCGACCGAATCAACTGGAACGGAGGTCGCCTGAAACAAGCCGATCCACAGGTATTGACAATTCCTCACCAACCTGATGGCCGAGTACAGCTAGGGCTTATGCTTGGCGCCGGCAACGAATTCGGGGCGGCGGCGGCAGACCAGGGTCTCCTGGTCTTGTCGGCGCCGTCGCCGTGTGCAAGGAACTTCATACGGCACATCAAACTCGGAAAGGTGGGGACCATGAGGGTGGTTGGTCGGGTGCTGTTGGCGATGGCAGCGGCGGTGTCGTCGCCGTTCCTGGGCGCGGGGGCGGGGACGTCCCATGCGGGTCTGGACAATGAGCTGAGCCTGGTCGATGGTCAGGATCGGACGTTGACGGTGCAGCAGTGGGACACGTTCCTCAACGGGGTGTTCCCTCTGGATCGCAACCGGTTGACGCGTGAGTGGTTCCATTCGGGCCGGGCCAAGTACAACTGCGCTGGTACGGGTTGTGATGAGTTCGCGGGCACGTTGGAGTTGGGTTATCAGATTGGTTTCCCATGGTCGCTGGGTGTGGGGATCAATTTCAGTTACACCACACCGAACATCCTGCTCGATAATGTGACGCCGGCGACGTTCTTCCCGGGCACCATCGGCAGCGGTTCCGGTGGCATCATCACGCCGAACCTATTCCCGGGTGTGTCGATTTCTGCTGACCTGGGCAATGGTCCGGGTATCCAGGAAGTCGCGACGTTCTCGGTGGACGTGTCCGGCCCGGCCGGTGCTGTTGCCGTCTCGAATGCCCATGGCACGGTCACTGGCGCCGCCGGCGGTGTTCTTCTGCGTCCCTTCGCCCGGCTGATCGCCAAGACCGGTGATAGCGTCACCACCTACGGCGAACCCTGGAACATGAACTGAGCCTGTCTGATCCGCCCCGGCGTGTCTGGAGAGTTCTTCTTTTGGGAAGGATGGGTCCATGGCTGCAGGGACGTCGAGACGGCGGTAGAGCAATTGTCAATACCTGTGGATCGGGGTGTTTCAGGCGACCTCCGTTTCGGTGTGCTGATCGCCGTCTGACGGTGGTGTCGGTGGGGTGATGTCGGTGGGTCGTTCGAGCAGTTTGCCTTTGTGGAAGACCGCTCCGGCGCGGACGAGGGCGACCAGATGTGGGGCGTTGACGGCCCGCCAGCGGGCCTGCGCGGCGTCGATCAGCTTGTAGGCCATGGCCAATCCAGCGGCCCGCGATCCCGGACCCTTGGTGACCTTCGTTCTCAAACGCACTGTGGCGAAGGTACTTTCGATCGGATTCGTGGTACGCAGATGGATCCAGTGCTCGGCGGGGTAGTGGTAGAACTCCAGCAGGACATCGAGGTCGTCGACGATCTTGGCGACCACTTTCGGGTACTTCGCGCCGAAGGCAACCGCGAAGGCCTTGACCGCGACCTGAGCTTTGTCGATGTCTTCGGCGTTGTAGATGTCCTTGATGGCCGCCAGCGCGGCCGGATGCGCTGACTTCGGCAGCCCGGCCAGGACGTTGGCCTGCTTGTGGAACCAGCAGCGCTGCTCCTTGGTCGACGGGAATACCTCCCGCACCGCCTTCCAGAACCCGAGCGCGCCATCGCCGACGGCCAGCACTGGGGCGGTCATGCCGCGGCGTTTGCAGTCGCGCAGCAGATCCGCCCACGACTCGCATGACTCCCGATAGCCGTCGGTGATCGCCACGAGCTCTTTGCGGCCGTCAGCGCGCACGCCGAGCATCACCAGCAGGCACAGCTTCTCCTGGTCCAGGCGGACCTTGAGGTGAATGCCGTCGACCCACAGGTAGACGTAGTCGCTGCCGGACAGGTCCCGGGCAGCGAACGTACGGGCTTCGTCTTGCCACTGCGCGGTCAGACGGGTGATCGTGGTGGCCGACAACCCGGCACCCGAGCCGAGGAACTGCTCGAGTGCGGGCCCGAAGTCGCTGGTCGATAGGCCGTGCAGATACAGCAGCGGCAGCACCTCACTCATCTGCGGAGACTTGCGTGCCCAGGCCGGCAGGATCGCCGAGGAAAACCGCTGCCGCTCACCAGAATCGGGGTCGACACGGCGATCGTTGACCCGCGGCGCCTTCACCTGCACGGCACCGGCCGCGGTCAACACCTCACGCGGCTGGTGATAGCCGTTGCGGACCACCAGTCGGTGACCGTTCTCGTCGAGCTGATCAGCGAATGCGGCGACGTACGCGGCGACCTCGGCCTGCAGTGCAGCGGCCAACATCTGCCGGGCTCCGTCGCGGACGATCTCGTCCAACAACGACCGGCCGGCCTCGCCGCCGTTGGCCTCCTCGGCATCGTGAACTACGGTGAGCATGGGCGTACCTTCCCAACCAGCGCGCCAACGCCGGTCTTGATCGAATACCTGATTCCGTGATGATCATCCTCGGGAAGGTGCGCCCACTTTCAGGCCGCCTCCCCGGGCCTCATCCACAGGTATTGATCATTGCTCCCACCCGCAGCTGATTCGGTTGGGTGGCAAAGAAATTGCGCTTCACCAGGTCCTTCGGTTTGGTCAGATCAGGATCGACGTGGGTGGTGAACACCCGCCGCCCGCGGTGCACTCCGCGTACCCCGGCCAGGCGCATCAGCCGGCGGGTCTGTTCACGGCCGACGGCGTAGCCTTCCCGCCGCATCAGAGCATGCATTTTCTTCACCCCATACACCGAGAAATTCTGCTTGTGTAGGGTCCTGATGGTGTCGACCAGTTGCGCGTCGCTGATCGAACGTGCCGATACTGCACGGGATTTGGCGGCACGATAGCCACGCGAGGTGATCCAGCCCACGAGTGTGGCACCCAGGGTGCGGCAGATGAGCTCAACCCCGAACTGGCCGCGATAGGTGTCGATGAACGCGATCATTTCGTCGTGGGGCGGTCGAGCTCTGCGGCAAAAAACGCCGACGCGGCTTTGAGGATCTCGTTGGCCCGGCAGGCCTCGGCGAGCTCACGCTTGAGCCGACGGATCTCCGCATGCTCGGCGCTGGTGGTGCCCGTACGCTCGCCAGCGTCGACCTGAGCCTTACGCAACCACCGGCGCACGGTTTCCTCGGCCACATGCATCTTGGCCGCGACCCGGCGGATCGCCTCGTACTCGGTCAGCACCGAGTCTTCCTCCATGACCGCCGCCACCAAGCGGACCGCTTTGTGCCGGATCTCCGGCCGATACTGCTTCGGCATGATTCCAATCCTCCAATACGGATCGGAACAAAACCTGGGGTAGTTCAGGGGCGGATCAACTGGAGAAGAACCCCAGCGAGGCCAGTTCATCCGTCGCCGCTTCCGGCACGGTGGAAACGTTACCGGCGGACGGCATGCCACGTGAGGTCATTGAGGCGCCGCCTATTGGAAACGATTTTCGACAAGCCCTTGGGTGTCGGGTATCGTCGGCAGCCATTAATGAAAACAATTTTCACTTAGTTGACGGAGGTTCCATGGAAGCTGGCATTCACCCAGGCCACCACCACCCGGTCGCCTTCCGGGACGCCACCCCCGGCCGCACGTTCCTGACCCGCTCCACCGCCACCAGCTCGCGAACCGTCCATGAATTTCGTGTTCAATGATGTGGAATTGGCAAGAGCAACATGCGAATTCGCCCATCGGACACATATGGACATCTTGCGGCCGTTGCACGGATGGCGTATTAGCGCCACCGGCTAGGTTGGGGAGAGCATGAGGGTGGTTGGTCGGGTGCTGTTGGCGATGGCAGCGGCGGTGTCGTCGCCGTTCCTGGGCGCGGGGGCAGGGACGTCCCATGCGGGTCTGGACAATGAGCTGAGCCTGGTCGATGGTCAGGATCGGACGTTGACGGTGCAGCAGTGGGACACGTTCCTCAACGGGGTGTTCCCTCTGGATCGCAACCGGTTGACGCGTGAGTGGTTCCATTCGGGCCGGGCCAAGTACAACTGCGCTGGTACGGGTTGTGACGGGTTCGCGGGCACGTTGGAGTTGGGTTATCAGATTGGTTTCCCATGGTCGCTGGGTGTGGGGATCAATTTCAGTTACACCACACCGAACATCCTGCTCGATGATGTGACGCCGGCGACGTTCTTCCCGGGCACCATCGGCAGCGGTTCCGGTGGCATCATCACGCCGAACCTATTCCCGGGTGTGTCGATTTCTGCTGACCTGGGCAATGGTCCGGGTATCCAGGAAGTCGCGACGTTCTCGGTGGACGTGTCCGGCCCGGCCGGTGCTGTTGCCGTCTCGAATGCCCATGGCACGGTTACTGGCGCCGCCGGCGGTGTTCTTCTGCGTCCCTTCGCCCGGCTGATCGCCAAGACCGGTGATAGCGTCACCACCTACGGCGAACCCTGGAACATGAACTGAATCGCCCCGACTTTCGTGCACACCTGGGGTTGACCCCTGACGGGGTGGGACTGAACCGCCCCAGGTTTTCCGCCGCTGCTATACGGGTTGACGCTCTCGGTCGAGGGCGCTGTAGTGGGCGTGCTCGTACTCGGTTGGGCTGACCATGCCGAGACTGGAGTGCAGCCTTCGGTTGTTGTACCACTCGACCCAGGCTGCTGTCGCGTACTCGACGTCGGCGATGGTCCTAAACGGCCCCGGGTGGAACACTGTGGTTCGGATGCATTCGGTCTTGTACAAGCCGTTGATCGTTTCCATCAGAGCGTTGTCGTAGGCATCCCCGACGCTGCCAATGGAAGGTGAAATCCCTTCCAGTTCAAGGTGTTCGGTGAAACGGACCGACGTGTATTGGCTTCCGGCGTCGCTGTGGTGGATGAGCTCGCCGGCTGCGGTGGGATGACCTTCGTGACGGCGCTGCCACACGGCCATCCGCAACGGGACCATCACCAGATCGGTGGTCTTGGTGGTGGCCGCGTGCCAGGCCACGATCCGCTGAGCGAACACGTCGACGATGACGGCCACGTAGACAAAGCCCGCCCAGGACCGCACGTAAGTGAAGTCGGTGACCCATACCCGGTTCGGGACGCTCGCATGGAAGTTGCGGTTGAGCAGATCCGGGGCGCGGCGCCCGTCGGTGTCCGGGATCGTGGTGCGCACCTTCTTTGACCGCCGTATGCCCTGCAGACCCAACGTGCACATCGCCCGGTGCACCGAGCCCGCCGAGGCCTCTGGCAGCGCGGCACGGCGGATCAGGGCCGTCATCTTGCGCCGCCCGTAGAGCCCCTCGGGGGCCAGAACGCGCTTGCCGGCGGCGTTGGTGGTCCACGCCAGGCCACGCACAGCGTCGATGACCTGGGCGTCGGTGATGGTGCGGGCCGCTACCGTCCGGCCTGGTGTTGACCGTCTCTCTGGATGGCTATCACGGGGTGGCCATTCGTCATTGATCTTGCCGATGTGATCGGTGGCGTGGCCCGCCGGCTTGAGCTTGGTGGTGTGCACCATCAGTGTGATGAGGAACTGATGGGTGCGCGGCACCCCGCCGAAGTCTTGGCGGGCTCGCAGGGTGCCGCGCTGTAGTGCACGGAGGCACTGATGGTGACGGTAGAGGCTGATCTGGTCTGCGTCGAGTCCCGGTTGGCAGCTGGCCAGATCAGCTGCCCGGCGTGCTCGCAGGGTGTTCTTGGCGGCTGGGGATTCGCCCGCACTCGCCGTGTCGTCGGTCTGGCCGGTGCGGTTCGGCCGCGGCGGGCGCGGTGCCGGTCGTGTCTGGTGACCCATGTGTTGTTGCCGGTCACGGTGTTGCTGCGTAGGGCTTATGCGGCACAGGTGATTTGGGAGTCTTTGTCGCTGCGCGGCCACGGGCAGGGGTATCGGCAGATCGCTGAGCAGTTGCGGGTTCCGGCGGCCACGGTCCGCGGCTGGCTACGTCGGGCCGGCGGGCGACTTGAGGCGGTTCGGGCGCGGTTCCTCATGGTGGCGGTTCGAGTCGGGATCGATGTGACGATTCCCGACGAGCGGAGCAGTCCCTGGGGTGACGTGGTGGCGGCGGTCAACGCCGCGGCGGCGGCGATCCGGCAGCGGTTCGGACCGGCCGGATTGGTGGGCGCGGTGACGCCGGCACAGGTGCTGGTCGCGGTCAGCGGCGGCCGGCTGCTCTCACCGGGCTGGTCCTGGATGCGGTAGGTCCGGTACGCAACACCAGTTGCCTCTGACGCGGCGCGGCGTGATCGGTGATCCTCGCGAAGGCACCTGCCCGGCATTGGTTTCGGGCAGGGCCTTCGACTGCGAGGAGGGCACTGCGGTGTCATTGGAGGAGCACAAGCGTCGGGAGCGGGCCCAAGCGATCGGACTGTTCCGGTATCAGCTGATCTGCCCGGCGCTGGACGAGGGGTTATCGACCCGCCAACGGGGTCGGCTGGTCCGCGAGATCGCCGAACGTCGCCATATCGACCCGTTCGGCACCCAGGTCCAGATCGCGCGAGCCACCCTGGACCGTTGGATCCGTCGCTACCGGGCCGGCGGGTTCGAAGCGTTGGTGCCCGAGCCGCGCCGGCTGGCCACCCGCACCGATGTCGGGGTGCTGGAGCTGGCCGCCTCGTTGAAGCGGGAGAATCCGTCACGCACCACCGCCCAGGTGGCCCGCATCCTGCGCACCGCGACCGGATGGGCACCCTCGGAATCGACCCTGCTGCGCCATTTCCATCGCTGCGAGCTGATGGGCCCGGCCGCCGGTGGCGCCAGGGAGGTGTTCGGCCGGTTCGAAGCCGCCGACCCCAACGAACTGTGGGTCGGCGACGCTCTGCACGGTCCGCGGGTCGGTGACCGCAAAACCTACCTGTTCGCCTTCCTCGACGACCATTCTCGGTTGGTGGTCGGTCACCGGTTCGGGTTCGCCGAGGACACCGTGCGCCTGGCGGCCGCGCTCAAACCCGCGCTGGCCGCCCGCGGCGTGCCAGCCTCGATTTATGTCGACAATGGTTCGGCGTTCGTCGATGCCTGGCTGCTGCGGGCGTGCGCGAAACTCGGTATCCGACTGGTACATTCGGCGCCCGGGCGCCCGCAGGGACGGGGCAAGATTGAACGGTTCTTCCGCACCGTGCGTGGGCAGTTCCTCGTTGAGGTCACCGACACCACCACCGAGGACCTCGCCGCCGCCGGGGTCGACCACACCGGTGCGCTGTTGGAGCTCAACCGGCTGTTCATGGCCTGGGTCGAGACCGAATACCACCGCCGCACCCATACCGAGACCGGGCAATCCCCACTGGAGCGCTGGGACACCGGCTGGGACCGCCTTGGTCACACTCCGGAGTTGCCGACGGCGGCGGATCTGACCGAGGCGTTCTTGTGGTCGGAATTTCGGGTGGTGACCAAGACCGCCACCGTCTCCCTGCATTCCAACACCTACCAGGTCGACCCCGCCCTGGCCGGGCGCCGCGTGGAGCTGGTGTTCTCCCCGTTCGACCTGCAGACCGTCGAGGTCCGCCACCGCGACCAGAGTTTCGGTGCCGCGACACCGCACACCATCAGCCGCCATGCCCACCCGAAAGCCCGACCCGAGACCGTCGAGACCCCGCCGGCAACGACGGGGATCGATTACCTGGCGTTGACCGCTGCCGCCCATCACGAGCAGCTGCGTGAGGATGAACGTATCGGCTATCACGCCCTCTACGGAACCGACTCCGACGGCGACCAGGTCGCCGCTCAGCTCTCGATCACCGACCTCGCTCCCACCGAGGACGAGTTCGAGGACGGGGTGTCGGCGTGAGTATTCAACGGTTGCAATCACATTGGGGCTTCACACGGATGCCGTTCGGGCGGGATCTGGCGCCGTCGATGCTGCACCGCCACCCCGGCCACAGCGAAGCGATCGCCCGCATCGGCTGGTGTGTGGACCAATGCGCCATCGGCGTCATCACCGGCGAAGTCGGCGCTGGCAAAACCGTCGCGATCCGCGCGGCAGCCACCTCCTTGGATCCGGCGCGGCACGTAATCATCTACCTCGCCAACCCCACCATCGGGGTGCGCGGCATGCTCACCCACATCGTGGCCACCCTCGGGCACACCCCGGCGTTTCACACCGCCCGGCTGGCTCCCCAAGCCGCAGACGCCTTGGCCGCCGAGCACGCTGAACGTGGCCGCAACCCCGTGTTAGTCGTCGATGAAGCCCACCTGCTCGACAACCATCAACTCGAAGCGATCCGGCTGCTGACCAACCACGACATGGACAGTGGTTCACCGTTCGCCGTGGTCCTGGTCGGGCAACCCACCCTGCGGCACCGACTGCGTCTGGGTGTTCTGGCCGCGTTGGATCAGCGCATCGCCGTGCGCTACACCCTGCCCGGCATGACAGCGGCCGACACCGCCGACTACATCGGGCATCACACCAAGATCGCCGGCCGCTCCGATGCGCTGTTCGCCGACGACGCGATGACCCTGATCCACAACGCCTCCCGTGGACATCCGCGTGCGGTCAACAATCTCGCCCTGCACGCGCTCACGGCCGCGTTCGCCGCCGGGCACTCCATCGTCGGGGAGAAAGCCGCCCGCATCGCCATCAGCGAAACAGCAACCGACTGAACCCGATCCGCTTCACCACGGCGACGACCACGTCACCGCGACGAGGATCCCGTCACCGAGATCACAAACGCCCCGCTCGCCACAGTCGAGCGGGGCGTTCTCATCAGTGCATCGTCATCAACACCGATGACGCCGACATCGTCATCTTCAACGACGGCCAACAGTGAGTGACGGAGGAGGGCGCCCTGCTGGTAGGGGTGGGTGAACGCAACGAGGTTCTCGCCGTCGCCGGCTGCGTGTTGCCGCTCGTGGCCCAACGCGCCGCGCTGGCGTTCACCCACAAGCCCGGTCGCCGGCAGCACGGACGGCTGGCACCTTTCGATTTCGCGGTGGCGGTTAGCGCCGCTCGGGACAGGACGGGCAGCCAGCGTCGCAGCACGGGCAGTCATCCATCGACATCGACATCGGCATCGACATCGACTTGGACATCATCGGCGCCATGGCGGCCATGTTGCACCACATCATCGCCGGCTTGGACCCTCCGGTGGTGTACGCCACGACCATCGGGTCAGGCCCGGTGACATCGAAATAGATTTTGCCTGTGGCCGATTGCCCCTCGGCAAGGGTGGCTGGCGAGATACCGGTGGGGGTCGCCAGCTGCCACAGGACTGGGTATTGAGTGTGCCGTGCGCCCATCGCACTGAAGTTGGGGATCACCGGTGTCACCGCGCCGGATGCAGCGCGCACCGTCACCGTCGCTTCCCACAGTCGCCCGGCCAGGGGGTATCCCGGAGCAGCGTCGGTACTCGGGCGAAGGTCGGTCAGAGTCCACTCGGCAGTCGCTGCGCCGCTCGCGTCGGTTAGCTGTTGCTGTGCCCCAAGCTGGTGCGGGCATTTCATCGCGGCTGCCGCAAGCGGCGACCCGATCGTCATCACCGCAATCAGCGCTACGGCCGTCATGATCAGCTGCCGGATCGCACGCACCATGGCCATTCACCTCTCCTCAAAACCTACGTGGGTACTACGGACATTAGTACCAGTTGACGTGTGCGGCGGTCGAATGCCCTCGGATGCATTCCTGCTGACGCCGCATCCATGGCCTGCAGTACCGCGCGTTGAGCGAAGTTCGTGTGAACCTTCTTTGAGCCCGGTATCTTTTCGCACCGGATGGCCTTCGGTG
The DNA here is from genome assembly GCF_055384815.1 of Mycobacterium toneyamaense. Taxonomy (NCBI): domain Bacteria; kingdom Bacillati; phylum Actinomycetota; class Actinomycetes; order Mycobacteriales; family Mycobacteriaceae; genus Mycobacterium; species Mycobacterium toneyamaense. The sequence continues at coordinate 901,849 of NZ_AP040333.1, read as the reverse complement.
TGGCCAGCGCTGTCGGTTCGACCGCACTGTCTGGGGAACCCCATGGCGTTGACCGACGACGAGCGTGAGACGCTGCAGCGGTGGGCGCGGCGGTCGCGGATCGTGTTGGGTTGCGCGGCAGGCAAATCCAACAAGGTGGTGGCAGGCGAGGAGGGCGTGTGGCCACAGGCCGTGGTTAAGTGGCGCCAACGGCTCCTGACCGATCGCCTGGGGCGTGTCTCCTAATTGGAGAGTTCCCACGCGGGTGTGGATTACGGCGCAGGCCAGCAGGACCCCGCCGAGGTAGGTCAGGGCGTATTTGTCGTAGCGAGTGGCAATACCGCGCCATTGCTTGAGCCGGTTGAAACCCCGCTCGACGGCGTTGCGCAGCGCGTAGCGCGCGGGGTCGAATGCGGGCGGGCGTCCACCGTCGGGCCCTTTGGCTTTACGCCGGGCGATCTGGTCACTGCGCTCGGGAATGGTGTGTTTGATTCTGCGGGCACGTAATTCGATCCGCGTGCTCGGATGCGAGTACGCCTTGTCGGCCAGCAGCCCGAAGTTACGCCCGGACATGCCACGCTCCGTCCGGGCCGCGACATGCTCATCGAGCAGCGGTATCAACTGCGGATTGTCGCCGGCCTGCCCGGCGGTCAACCGGACCGTCACCGGGGCCTGGCGTTGATCGGTCAGGGCATGGATCTTCGTGGTCAGCCCGCCCCGGGAGCGACCGATGGCGTGGTCGTCAGGCTCCTCGACGGATTTGTTGTAATTCGATAGTGCCCCCTGTGACCATCGTGTCCGAACGAGCGCCCGCCGCATGCTGATGTGCCCGCACGCTGGTCGAATCCACCGACAGCAGCTTGTCGATGTCCGTGACCATCGCCTCATCCAACCCGAACGCCACCGCGACCCGGGCGAACATCTCGTCGTAGGTGCCGTCCAACGACCAGCGGTGATGGCGCTTCCACACCGTCTGCCACGGCCCGAATTCGGCGGGCAGATCCCGCCACGGACTGCCGGTGCGGAACCGCCACGCGATCGCTTCCAGGATCATCCGATGATCGCCGAACCTGTTACCCCGCTTGCCTTCATGCGACGGCATCACCAGTTCAACGACCGACCAGAACTCGTCAGAAATCACATCCATCCGCGTCACTGGTCAATCGTCGCCGGTGAACACCCTCGTATTCGGGAGACACGCCCGCCTGGACGGTCTCGATGACGATCCGCGCCCGTGGTGTGGGCCACGCACGATCACTGACGACCAGATTGAATCAGGGCTCGTGTCGACGTTGGAGCGCTCGCCGACCGACGCCACGCACTGGTCGCGGGCGTCGATGGCCAAAGAATCAAGACTGAACCGCCCCAGGTTTGATGCCGCTGCTGTTTGAGTCCGGAAGGATGAGCAGCATGCCGAAGAAAATCGATCCTGCCTTGCGTGAGCGGGCGGTGCGGCTGGTGACCGAGCATCAGCAGGAGTACTCGTCGTTGACCGCCGCTTCGGAAGCGGTGGCCCGTCAGCTTGGGGTGGGTAAGGAATCGGTGCGGCGCTGGGTGGTGCAGGCCCAGATCGATGATGGTCAACGACCCGGTGTCACCACGGAGGAGAACGAGGAAATCAAGCGGCTGAGGGCTGAAAACCGAAGGCTACGTGAGGATGTCGCGATTCTGAAAGCGGCGACAACTTTCTTCGCGGGGGAGCTGTGCGCCACGAGGCGCTGGGTATATCGAGAGGCGGTGAGAGACCGTCTCCTTTGGGTCGTCGCAGCGGCCTGAGGAAGCATCGGGGCAGCCGATCGCCGGGAACGACGGTGAGCGGTGGCAAGCGGCCCCGAGAAGGCGAGCCGTGCCGGTACTGCCAGACGGTGCGGGCTTGTCGAGCAAGGTCAGAAGGTGCAGCGCAAGCGAACCAGTGTCAGACGCTCCGTAACCGCGAAGCCGGCTCCAACCTGGTGGATATGGGCCGGTATGCAGTGCACGAACCCGAGCGGGTGGGGTTTGACTCCGAAGCCGTTTAGTTCCAGCGGTGGGGAGGCCACGGTGAAGGCCTGCGGCGTAACCATGGCGATGCTGCCGGAGTAGAGCTGGGCGCCTCCCTGACCAATCGATGACCTGGTGAACGTGGGAACCACCTTGCGGGACCGTTCATTTCGTTTCCGGTAGCCAGCCGGGGCGGGTGTGACGACTCGGGTTCGGAGTCAAGGAACCGCATTCGGGTGGGGCGGAGGCTTCGTAGTAGTCGCGGGCGGTGACGTGCCCGCCGTGGAGACCGAGAAAGGCGGTCACAGGGCGAAGGGGGCCAGCAAGACATGCAGTGCGGAAATTGGAAGATCAGGAGATGACGTTATGTCGCCGGTGAATACCGACGAGCTGGAGTTGGCGCTGATGCTGGCGCGGCAACGGGTACTGAAGATCCAGACCAAGCTGCACCGTTGGGCACGCGATGATCCTCATCGCCGGTTCGACGATCTGTTCAACCTCGTCACTGATCCCGCGTTCATGTTGGTGGCGTGGGATCGGGTCAGCGGGAACAAGGGTGCCGCCACGGCCGGGGTCGATCGACGCACCGCGTCGTCCATCACGGCTGGGCAGGGTATCGAGGCGTTCCTCGATGAACTGCGGTCGCAGGTAAGGGACCGCAGTTTCCGCCCGTTGCCGGTGCGCGAGCGGATGATCCCCAAAACCGGTGGTGCGTTGCGCCGCTTGGGGATTCCCACCGTGACCGATCGGGTGGTCCAGGCATCGTTGAAGTTGGTGTTGGAGCCGATCTTCGAGGCGGATTTCCTGCCGTGTTCCTACGGTTTCCGTCCGAAGCGCCGCGCTCATGATGCGGTGGCCGAAGTGCGTTACCTCGCAACACGTCCCCGGTGTTACGACTGGGTTGTTGAGGGAGACATCAAGGCCTGTTTCGATGAGATCGACCACACGGCCCTGATGGGCCGGGTGCGTCGACGCGTCGGGGACAACCGTGTCCTGGGATTGGTGAAGGCGTTCCTCAAGGCGGGCATCTTCACCGAGGACGGCCTGCTGGCGGACAGCACCGCCGGAACCCCGCAGGGTGGGATTCTTTCGCCGTTGTTGGCCAATGTGGCGTTGTCGGTGCTCGACGAACACATCGCCGGGTTGCCGGGTGGTCCGGCCACCGGCTCGGTGGAGCGTGCTCGACGACTTCGTCACGGGCAGCCGAACTTTCGGCTGGTCCGCTACGCCGACGACTGGTGTCTGATGGTGCGGGGCACCAGAGCCCAGGCCGAAGCACTACGGGAGGACATCGCCGCCGTGTTAGCGACGATGGGGTTGTCAACGACGGTCGAAAATTGACCCCGTAGCGTCGGTTGAATTTTGACCCCCTTGGTTGTGGTTACTTGCTGGTTCTGACCAGTTCTCGGCGTGTTTTGGTCCGGTAGGAGTCGCCGTTGATGGTGATGACTTCGGCGTGGTGGACCAGTCGGTCGATCAGGGCGGCGGCGACGATCTCGTCGGCGAAGACTTCGCCCCAGCGGCCGAACGGCATGTTCGAGGTGATCAGGATCGATCCCTGTTCGTAGCGGCTGGCGATCAGTTGGAAGAACAGGTTGGCGGTGTCCGAATCGAACGGCAGGTAGCCGATCTCGTCGATGATCAGCAGTCGGTAGCGGCGCAGCCGTTTGAGCTCTTGTGGCAGGCGGCCGCTGTTGTGGGCGTCGGTGAGCCGGGCCGCCCAGCCGGTCGCGGTATCAAAGAGCACCGGGTAGCTGCTCTGGGCGGCCTTGATGCCCAGAGCGATGCCCAGATGAGTTTTGCCGACCCCGGGTGGTCCGAGCAGAATCACGTTGTCGCCCTTGGCGATCCATGTGCTTGTCGCCAAGTGTGCGATCACATCCCGCGGCAATGACGGTACATGGTCAAAGGTGAAGTCTTCCAACGTTTTTGTCGCCGGGAACCGGGCACCGGCAATACGTAATGCGGTGCCGTTGGCTTCGCGTTCGTTGACTTGGCGCTCCAGGACCGCGGCCAAATATTGTTCGTGGCTCCACGTTTCGGCGCGAGCCCGCTCAGCCAGCTCAGCCCACATCCGCCGGATCGTCGGGGTTTTCAACACCCGGGCCAGATACTCGATCTGTTTACCAATCTCGCTGTGGCCGTGCATGTTTGGGTCGTTCATGATGGTTCTCCCAGGACGGTGAAATCAACGCCGAACAGGTCGTCGTAATCGGGCAGGGAACGGATCGGCACCAGGTGCCCGTCACGGTGGGTGCGCACCCGACCGCTATCGCCGGTGGTGCGTTGTTGGTGGTAGTGGCGGCGCAGCAGCGCGGCGGCGGCCACGTGCTGCGGGTCGGTGAGCGTCATGTGCCGGGCCCAGCACCGCTGATGGGTGGCGACTACCTGCCCTTCGCAGGTGACGATCACGCGATCGAGGGTGGCGGTGATATCAACAAGCCGACCGATGACCGCCGGATGCACCGAGTAGTCGTTACCGGCGACCCGCACGTAGTAGTCCCGCGCCAGGCGCACCCGATGGCAGATGCCGGTCGCCGGGGGTACCGGCGGCAGCAGTGTCATCCCGGCCAGGTCCTCGGCCAGCAGATCGATCGGACGGGCCCGGATCGAACGCACCCGAGTGGTGTTGGCGTGCTCGGTCAGCCACGCCTCGAACTGGGTGTTGAAATCGGCCGGCGAACCGAACACCCTGCCTGGCAGGAACGAGGTCTCAAAGAACCTGTTGTTGCGTTCAACCATGCCCTTGTACTCAGGGTCCGCCGGTGGAGCCAGCTCCAGGCGGGTGCCCAACGTCCCAACAAACGACGTGGCCACCACCGTGGGCCGGCCCGTGCCGCCGATCGCAGACTCGCGGTCCCACACCAGTTTGGCGGTCACCGCGCCGATCCGGCTCAGCAGCTGCCACATCCCGGCCAGAATGTCGCCGCCCTGGCGCGAGGGGATCATCAACCCGGCCCGGAACCTCGAATACGCCAACGTCATCACCAACACCGGCAAGATCGCTAACTGGTTGTGGCCCAACGGGATACGGTAGTCGGGGAACCACAGGTCCCACTGCGAACAGGCCCCCGGCTCGTAGATCACTCGATCAGCCGGATCGAGGCCGCGGTACTCCGGGCGGATCACCCGCACCCGGTCTTTGAGCACCGTGATCGACCTGGTCCACCCGATCCGCTGTGCGATCACCGTCGCTGGCATCCGCGGATGGTCCTTGAGCAACGCCCGGATCTGCGGTTCGAACGCATCCACTGCCGAACCCCGCGGTGCCCGCGAGTACTGCGGCGGCGCATCGGCCGCCAACGCCGACCGCACCGTATTACGGGCCACACCGAGCTGACGCGCGATCTCCTTAATCGGCACCTGCTCCGTGCGATGCAAACGGCGGATCTCCGCCCACTGCTCCACTGAAATCACCCTCCTATCAATGACGGGGGTCAAAATTCACCCGTCGACAGGGGGTCAGTTTTCAGGCGTCGTCAACAGGGGTTGCGTCTGTCGCCGGATAAGACCCTGATCACCCACATCGACGAGGGGCTGGACTTTCTCGGGTGGCACATCCAGCGTCGCCGCAAACGAGGCACCAGCTGCAGCTACGTCTACGTTCATCCGTCCACGAAGTCCGTGTTGGCGGTCAAACGGAAGATCAAGACGCTGCGCCGAACAGTCGAACCCAGCCAGCCGCTCGATGACCTGCTGCGCCGGATCAACTCGACGCTGCAGGGCTGGGCGGGATATTTCCGGGCCGGGGTGTCCTCGGCGACCTTCTCCTACCTGAGCCACTACACGTGGCAGACGGTGTGGCGTTGGCTGCGCCGAAAACACCGCAAATCGACCTGGAAACAGTTGCGCCGCCGCTACTGCGGCGGCGGCTGGTGGCCAACCACCGAGGACCGGATGCTGATCGATCTGGAGAAGATCGGCACCACCCGCTACCGCTACCGCGGCGCGGTCATCCCCTCGCCCTGGCCGACCCCCGAGGAGGACACCACAGCAGCCTGACCGGGTCTTGTGGAGAGCCCGGTGCATTGAAAGGTGCACGCCGGGTTCGGGAAGCGGCCCGGGAAAACGGAACAGCCCCAACGGTTGTCACCGCGTCCCGGGCCGACTTTCACCGACCCCCGCAACCGGTGATCTTCGCGTTCATCGACGATCAACGCGCCGCTGGGCACGCGGTCGAGTCGATCTGCCGAGTCTTGTGTGAGCAGGGCTGTCAGATCGCCGCGCGCACCTACCGGTCCTGGAAACAACCAGGCCGGACGGTAGCGGCCCGCACCATCACCGACGCCCAGGTCATCGACGCTGTGCGTGGCCTGGCGTGGACCACCAACGCCGCCGGCAAGCGCGTTCTGGCCCCCGAGGGGCTCTACGGGCGGCGCAAGATGACGGCCCTGATCCGCCGTGCCGCGCTGCCAGAGGCCTCGGCGGGCTCGGTGCACCGGGCGATGTGCACGTTGGGTCTGCAGGGCATACGGCGGTCAAAGAAGGTGCGCACCACGATCCCGGACACCGACGGGCGCCGCGCCCCGGATCTGCTCAACCGCAACTTCCATGCGAGCGTCCCGAACCGGGTATGGGTCACCGACTTCACTTACGTGCGGTCCTGGGCGGGCTTTGTCTACGTGGCCTTCATCGTCGACGTGTTCGCTCAGCGGATCGTGGCCTGGCACGCGGCCACCACCAAGACCACCGATCTGGTGATGGTCCCGTTGCGGATGGCCGTGTGGCAGCGCCGTCACGAAGGTCATCCCACCGCAGCCGGCGAGCTCATCCACCACAGCGACGCCGGAAGCCAATACACGTCGGTCCGTTTCACCGAACACCTTGAACTGGAAGGGATTTCACCTTCCATTGGCAGCGTCGGGGATGCCTACGACAACGCTCTGATGGAAACGATCAACGGCTTGTACAAGACCGAATGCATCCGAACCACAGTGTTCCACCCGGGGCCGTTTAGGACCATCGCCGACGTCGAGTACGCGACAGCAGCCTGGGTCGAGTGGTACAACAACCGAAGGCTGCACTCCAGTCTCGGCATGGTCAGCCCAACCGAGTACGAGCACGCCCACTACAGCGCCCTCGACCGAGAGCGTCAACCCGTATAGCAGCGGCGGAAAACCTGGGGCGGTTCACTGGGTAGACCAGCGCGAGTTGCTCGAGTGCCTTCTTCCAGTTGGTGACCACCTGTCCTTCCACGAGGCGTCCGGGGGCTGTGCGGCCCTGTTTCTGGCCGCGTTCCTTGGCCCGCTCGGCGGCGCGTTTGTCTTCGATGTTGCAGATCGCCAGCCACAGCAATTTGACCACTGCGGCGTCGTTGGGGAACTGGCCGCGGTGCTTGATGATCTTGCGCAACTGATATTCAACGACTCGATTGAGTTGGTCGTGTAGATCACCCGGCGCAGCTCGGGCGGGAACGCCAAAAACGGGATGAACTGCTCCCATGCCCGTTCGAAAACCATTGTCACCGTTGGGTTCTTCTTCCCCAGCTCCGAGGCGGCGAACGCGTCCAACTCGACGCGGGCAGCGTCGGCATCGGCTGCGGTGTAGATCGGCTTGAGCGCCGCGGCCACGGCCTTGCGGTCGCCGTAGGACACGAACCGCAGCGCGTTGCGGAGTCAGGTGCACCACGCAGGTCTGCACCGCGGCCTGCGACCAGGTCGCGGCGATCGCCTCCGGAAAGCCCGTGAGCCCGTCGCAGCACACGATCAGCACGTCCTTGACACCCCGATTGGCCAGGTCCGCGCACACCGACGCCCAGAACGAGGCACCTTCATTGGGCTGGACCCAGATCCCCAGAACGTGCTTGACCCCGGCCATATCCACGCCCACCGCGATGTGCGCGGCCTTGTTGCGGGTGTGGCCACCGTCTTTGACCTTCACGATCATCGCGTCGAGGTAGATCACCGGATACAGCGGCTCCAACGGCCGGCGCTGCCAGGCCAGCACCTCATCGGAGATCTTCTCGTCGACGATCTTGGAGATCGTCTCATGCGACACCTCGGTCCCGATCGTCGATTGAAGATGAAATTGGATGTCCCGCAACGTCATTCCGCCTGCATATAGCGAAATGATCATGTCGTCGAGCTCGCCGATACGACGGGTGCCTTTAGGTACCAGTGTGGGGGTGAACGAGCCATCGCGATCCCGCGGCACATCCAGGGGCACCGGGCCGGCTTCGGTGAGCACGGTCTTGGGTGAGGTGCCGTTGCGAGCATTGGGAAGCACCCGACCGGCCGGGTCACCTTTGTCGTATCCCAGATGATCGGTCAGCTCGGCGGCCAGCCCGCGTTCGAGAGCGAGCTTGATCAGCCCGGGCAGCAGCCCGCCTTCACCGGTCAGCGCGACCTCGCCGGTATCGATCTGCGCCAGCAGATCATCGACCGCGCCCGACGCCCGAAGCGCCTCGGCCATCTCCACCGTGGAAGCCGCCTCAACCAGGGATGCATCCATGTTCTTGCCTGTTGTCACGTCCTGCGATCCTTCCGTTAACAGGACTTACACAGACCATTTGACACGCCCGCCGGCGAGCTCACCCGCGACGACCTGGTGAAGTCGGGGCGATTCACCTTGGCCTTGAACTTCTCGTCGTACCTCTTCGCCATAATGCGAACAACCTTCCCTCAAAAGAAGGCGCGCACAAAGTCGGGGCGGTTCACTGCGCAGATCGGCCACCATCTGCACCGCCCGCGCCTTCAACTCCTCCGGATACCGCCGTGAGCAATGATCAATACCTGTGGATGAGGCCCGGGGAGGCGGCCTGAAAGTGGGCGCACCTTCCCGAGGATGATCATCACGGAATCAGGTATTCGATCAAGACCGGCGTTGGCGCGCTGGTTGGGAAGGTACGCCCATGCTCACCGTAGTTCACGATGCCGAGGAGGCCAACGGCGGCGAGGCCGGCCGGTCGTTGTTGGACGAGATCGTCCGCGACGGAGCCCGGCAGATGTTGGCCGCTGCACTGCAGGCCGAGGTCGCCGCGTACGTCGCCGCATTCGCTGATCAGCTCGACGAGAACGGTCACCGACTGGTGGTCCGCAACGGCTATCACCAGCCGCGTGAGGTGTTGACCGCGGCCGGTGCCGTGCAGGTGAAGGCGCCGCGGGTCAACGATCGCCGTGTCGACCCCGATTCTGGTGAGCGGCAGCGGTTTTCCTCGGCGATCCTGCCGGCCTGGGCACGCAAGTCTCCGCAGATGAGTGAGGTGCTGCCGCTGCTGTATCTGCACGGCCTATCGACCAGCGACTTCGGGCCCGCACTCGAGCAGTTCCTCGGCTCGGGTGCCGGGTTGTCGGCCACCACGATCACCCGTCTGACCGCGCAGTGGCAAGACGAAGCCCGTACGTTCGCTGCCCGGGACCTGTCCGGCAGCGACTACGTCTACCTGTGGGTCGACGGCATTCACCTCAAGGTCCGCCTGGACCAGGAGAAGCTGTGCCTGCTGGTGATGCTCGGCGTGCGCGCTGACGGCCGCAAAGAGCTCGTGGCGATCACCGACGGCTATCGGGAGTCATGCGAGTCGTGGGCGGATCTGCTGCGCGACTGCAAACGCCGCGGCATGACCGCCCCAGTGCTGGCCGTCGGCGATGGCGCGCTCGGGTTCTGGAAGGCGGTGCGGGAGGTATTCCCGTCGACCAAGGAGCAGCGCTGCTGGTTCCACAAGCAGGCCAACGTCCTGGCCGGGCTGCCGAAGTCAGCGCATCCGGCCGCGCTGGCGGCCATCAAGGACATCTACAACGCCGAAGACATCGACAAAGCTCAGGTCGCGGTCAAGGCCTTCGCGGTTGCCTTCGGCGCGAAGTACCCGAAAGTGGTCGCCAAGATCGTCGACGACCTCGATGTCCTGCTGGAGTTCTACCACTACCCCGCCGAGCACTGGATCCATCTGCGTACCACGAATCCGATCGAAAGTACCTTCGCCACAGTGCGTTTGAGAACGAAGGTCACCAAGGGTCCGGGATCGCGGGCCGCTGGATTGGCCATGGCCTACAAGCTGATCGACGCCGCGCAGGCCCGCTGGCGGGCCGTCAACGCCCCACATCTGGTCGCCCTCGTCCGCGCCGGAGCGGTCTTCCACAAAGGCAAACTGCTCGAACGACCCACCGACATCACCCCACCGACACCACCGTCAGACGGCGATCAGCACACCGAAACGGAGGTCGCCTGAAACACCCCGATCCACAGGTATTGACAATTGCTCTGCGGGTGGTCGACATCACCTAATGGGAGAGTCGGATTTCGTTCCGACACGCAGGAGGCGAACCGGCAGGGGTCACTGAGATTTCACCGATCCGGGCGCAGTCTGGCCGGTGAGCTGCCGGCAGGTGATCACTGCATGTGATGACACGGACGCGTCAGAGATCTCTTATGTAGACGGTGACCCTGCCGGTCCGCCACGAGGTACGTGATCGGCTAGTGAGATGCCGCGCCATCGAGCGCTGTCCATTAGGTCGCCGCACCAGCCTCGAGCTCAACGAAGGAGAACACGCGGCAACTGGAACGGAGACAACTACATGACGCTGACCTGCGGGGTCGACTGGGCCGAGGTGGTGCTTGGCCAACGGCCAGATGTGGGACGACATCGCTGCCTGGCCACACCGAGAGCAGGAAAATCCGGCCGCTGCTTGACAACTCACTCGCGTGGGATGTCTACGTCCGATTGGCCGGCGGGGCGTTCGTGGACACCGCGTTCGCCATCGACGCCTACGCCGGGCGGATCGTGGGCTGAGAATGCGCCACCGGCAACACCGACATATTGGTGCGGACCACCATCACCCAGGCCGCAGCACTGCGGGTTGTTCGAGTGCTTCCTTCCAGTTGGTGACCACCTGCCCTTCCACGAGGCGTCCAGGGGCTGTGCGGCCCTGTTTCTGGCCGCGTTCCTTGGCCCGCTCGGCGGCGCGTTTGTCTTCGATGTTGCAGATCGCCAGCCACAGCAATTTGACCACTGCGGCGTCGTTGGGGAACTGGCCGCGGTGCTTGATGATCTTGCGCAACTGATATTCAACGACTCGATTGAGTTGGTCGTGTAGATCACCCGGCGCAGCTCGGGCGGGAACGCCAAAAACGGGATGAACTGCTCCCATGCCCGTTCGAAAACCATTGTCACCGTTGGGTTCTTCTTCCCCAGCTCCGAGGCGGCGAACGCGTCCAACTCGACGCGGGCAGCGTCGGCATCGGCTGCGGTGTAGATCGGCTTGAGCGCCGCGGCCACGGCCTTGCGGTCGCCGTAGGACACGAACCGCAGCGCGTTGCGGAGTCAGGTGCACCACGCAGGTCTGCACCGCGGCCTGCGACCAGGTCGCGGCGATCGCCTCCGGAAAGCCCGTGAGCCCGTCGCAGCACACGATCAGCACGTCCTTGACACCCCGATTGGCCAGGTCCGCGCACACCGACGCCCAGAACGAGGCACCTTCATTGGGCTGGACCCAGATCCCCAGAACGTGCTTGACCCCGGCCATATCCACGCCCACCGCGATGTGCGCGGCCTTGTTGCGGGTGTGGCCACCGTCTTTGACCTTCACGATCATCGCGTCGAGGTAGATCACCGGATACAGCGGCTCCAACGGCCGGCGCTGCCAGGCCAGCACCTCATCGGAGATCTTCTCGTCGACGATCTTGGAGATCGTCTCATGCGACACCTCGGTCCCGATCGTCGACGCGAGGTGAAATGTTGTTCAGCTGTGGTGCGGCGGGACGTTTTCCCGTAGCCAGCGATCCCGGTCACCATCCCCCGAATCTGGCTGATCGTTACATTCGTCCCGGGTAACGTCCGGCAAAACGTCGCCGAACACCTTGTTAACTAGGTCGCGCGAGGGCTGTGTATCGCTCATCACAAGCCACCACGAGTGTGATCAAGATCACACCTTTGCCAAATTGAAGGGTTCAGGTGGGACGAGCCCATGACCACTCCGTTCGACCATCGAGCCCCATGGGAGCTCAGCTATCAGATGTCCAGGCTGGACAGCTGCGCGATGATGTACGCCGCCAACGGCCCCAGCGTCGCCATACCGTCGCGCACCGACGCACGCGAGCCGGCGATGTTGACCACCAGCGTGCTTCCCGAGACCCCGGCCAGGCCACGTGAGAGCCCAGCGTCCGAAATGCCCGCGGCGAGGCCCGAGGAACGCAGCGCCTCGGCGATACCCAGCAACTCCCGATCGAGCATGGTGCGGGTGGCTTCCGGCGTGACATCGCGCGGGCTGACGCCGGTGCCACCAACCGAGATGACCAGGTCGACACCACCGATCACCGCGGTGTTCAGGGCATTGCGAATCTCGATCTCATCGGCCGGGACCACGACGACGCCGTCGACGAGGAAGCCGGCCTCACCGAGCAGTTCGGTGACCAACGGGCCGCTGTGATCCTCTTCGCCGTGCGCGGTCCGGTCATCCACGACCACGACGAGTGCGCGCCCGGCCAATTCCCCTGCCTGTTCCATGCCTGTCACCGTATATCCCGCCTCTGACATCGAACTCCGCCCCGTTCCCATCACTGCTGCGCCTTACCCAGGGTCACCTGAACGGTCTGCGGTTTGCCCGCGGTGTCCAGGTAGGTCAACGTGACCTTGTCTCCGGGCGCCTTCGAGCGCACCGCCGCCACCAGCGCATCGGCGCTGCTGATCACCCGGTCGTCCACCTTGGTCACCACCACACCGCTGGGCAGGCCGGCCGACTGGGCCGCGCCGCCGTTGGTGACGTCGACGATCTTAGCGCCGTCGATGGTCTTGTCGTTGCCAACCTGCACGCCGAGCGACGCATGGCTCGCGATGCCGTTCTTGATCAGCTCGTCGGCGATGCGCTTGGCCTGGTCCACCGGAATGGCGAAGCCCAGGCCGATCGAGCCGCTCTGCGACTGGCCGGAATCCCCGCCGAGCGTCGCGATCGCCGAGTTGATGCCGACCAGCTCACCGCTCATGTTCACCAGCGCGCCACCGGAGTTGCCGGGGTTGATCGCGGCGTCGGTCTGGATGGCGTCCAGCACGGTGTTCTGGTTCTTGGCGTCGCCGCCGGCGGCGACGGGGCGATTCAGGGAGCTGATGATGCCCTCGGTCACCGTGCCCTGCAGACCCAGCGGCGAACCGACGGCGACCACCTGCTGGCCCACCACCAGGTTGGACGACGATCCCAGGGCGATGGGCGTCAGGCCAGAGACGCCCTTGGCTCGCACGACCGCGATGTCACTGCTCGGATCCGTCCCGACGATCTGGAACGTCGCGGTGCTGCCGGTGTTGAAGGTGACCTTGGTCTGCACCGGCGGAGCACCGGGCGGCGGGGCGTCTTTGGCGCCGGCCACCACGTGGTTGTTGGTGAGGATGAGCCCGTCCGCGGACAGGATGATGCCCGAGCCTTCTTCGGAGGCCCGGCCCATGTCGGTCTCGAGCTTCACGACGCTGGGCACCACCTTGGCGGCGACCTGCTCCACCGAACCGATCGGTGCGTTCCCGGCGTGCTGGCCGCGCGCCGAACCGCCCAAGGAGGTCGAGCTGTTCGAGTAGTCGGGCTGGGCCAGCATCACGATGCCGCCGCCGATGCCCGCAGACACGAGTGCCACCGCTGCCATTCCGGCGATCAGAGGCCCTGTGCGGGAACGGTTTTGCGGCCGTGGCGCGATCGAAGGCCGACCGTTCGGCGACCCGTTGCGGTACGGGTCGTACGGCTGCGAGCCGTACTGGCCCGTCGAGTACTGGCCGGTGGTGTACGAACCGGTCTGCTGCGGCCCCGTCTGGTACTGACCGGTCGAGTAACTGCCCGTGGGGTACTGCCCGGTGTGCTGCTGCTGGCCGGCATAGCGCCAGTCGTATGACGACCCCTGCTGCGGCGACGCGCCGTAGCCGGGCGCGGACTGATAGGAATCAGGACGCCGACCGGACTCGGGCTGCTGCGAGTACCTCGGGTGATTCGTCATTACTGGTCGACACTCTTCCTGTATTTCCGATCCGTTGCCGGGACAACGAACGACATGACCTGACGGTGCCCTTTCGGGCTGAGAATCCACTGAGACACCACAGGCCGCACCCTAGACTTCCTCCCCCGTCCGGGCAGGTTCATTTTCCGTGGTCACGCCCGTTACGTCCAGCCCAGAGGGTCGGTGTGTTGCGGTCACGCCGGAGGGTCGCCCCGGCAACACGAGATGGATCGACGTGCCCGGCGGCGACCCGCCCGGCACGGTGTCCTCAATCCGCAGTGCGCCACCATGTTTGAGCACAACCTGCTTGACGATCGCCAGTCCCAGACCCGAACCCGGCATCGCCCGCGCCGTCGTCGACCGGTAGAAGCGCTCGAACACCAGCGCCCGCTCCTGCGGCGGGATACCCGGCCCCCAGTCGGACACCACCAGCTCGGCGTGCGTCGGGTTGATGCGCCCGAGCCGGACCACCACCACCGAGCCCGCCGGACTCCACTTGGCGGCGTTGTCGAGCAGGTTCAGCACCGCCCGGGACAACCCGGCCCCGTCGCCATACACCTGCCATCCGGCGATCTCGACGTCGAAGTCAATGTCATTGCGGCGGCGGCGAACTCGTTCCAGACTGCGCTCGACGACCTCGGCCATCTCGACGGGCTCGTGGACCGTCACCGCGGCGTCGTCGCGGGTCAGGTCGACCAGGTCGCCGACTAGGGTGGACAGCTCCTCGATCTGGGCGATGACGTCGGACTGCAGACCCGCCATCTCCTCCTCGGGGAACAGCGGCGCACCGGGTGCCATGGCCGCCATCAGCAGTTCGACATTGGTCCGCAGTGACGTCAGCGGTGTGCGCAATTCGTGACCGGCGTCGGACACCAACCGGGCCTGCCGGTCTCTCGACTCGGCGAGCGCCCGCAACATCATGTTGAAAGCCTCTGTCAGCCTGGCCAATTCGTCATTGCCGTACACCGGGATGGGGCGCAGATCATCGGTGCGGGCCACGCGTTCGGTGGCCTCGGTCAACCGGGCCACGGGTCTCAGCCCGGTCCGCGCGACCGTGCCACCGGCGATCGCGGCGACGGCCATGCCGATTCCACCCACGATGAGCAAAATGGTGCCCAGCCGTTTGAGCACCTGGCTGGTGGGCCAGAGATTCTTCGAGATCAGCAGCGAGTTACCCGACTGCAGATGCACCGCCAGCACGCGCTGATAGTTGGTGGTGCGCAACGACATCAGCAGCTTGCCGGCGATGACGTCCTTCTCCGGCGTCCCGAGCGGCAATGTCTGCCCCTGCTGATTCGCGGTGTAGATCGACTGGCCCGGGATGACGTACATCGCGTTGACGTCCGAGTAGGCGGTGCCCTCGATGGCCTTGCCGGGGTCGACGGCCAGGGAACCGCTCTCGATGAGCAGTTGCGCGCGGCTGTGCAACTGGTTGTCGATGTCGCCGTACAGCGCCTTGGACACCACCACGTACACCGCGACCGACATGAGGACGACGACCATCGCCACCATCGACATCGCGAGCAGCATGACGCGCCATTTCAGCGACACCGAGCTGGCGTCGTGTTGCACCGTGCCGTCCGGCGTCGTCGCCGGCATCTGCGGCACTTCCCGCATCTTCCGATCCACGGTTGCGCGAAGCTTGTCGAGCATCAGGGCGGCGTCTCACGCAGCACGTAACCCACGCCGCGCACGGTATGGATCAGGCGTGGTTCTCCCTCGGCCTCGGTCTTGCGGCGCAGGTACCCGACGTAGACCTCGAGGGCATTGCCCGACGTCGGAAAATCGAAGCCCCACACCTCTTCGAGGATCCGGCTGCGGCTGAGTACCCGGCGCGGGTTGTGGATGAGCATCTCGAGCAGCGAAAACTCGGTGCGGGTCAGGCTGATCGACCGGGACCCCCGGGTGACCTCGCGGGTCACCGGATCGAGGCTGAGGTCGGAGAACGTCAACGCCGCCGACTCGGCGCCGTCGGCGGGGCCGGTACGGCGGAGCAGGGCCCGCATCCGGGCCAGGAGCTCCTCGAGCGCGAAAGGCTTCGGCAGGTAATCGTCGGCACCGGCGTCGAGGCCGGCCACCCGCTCATCGATCGAGTCACGGGCGGTCAGCATCAGCACCGGAAGGTCGTCACCGCTGCTGCGCAGCTGACGGCAGACACCGCGCCCATCCAGCCGGGGCATCATGTCGTCGAGCACGACAGCGTCGGGCCGGTCGCTGGAGATGCGCTCCAGCGCCTCGACACCGTCTTGAGCCAGTTCGACCGAGTACCCGTTGAAAGTCAGTGACCGACGCAGTGATTCGCGTACAGCGCGGTCATCGTCGACTACAAGGATTCGCACAGGCACAGTCTCACCCCACCATCTGAGAGCGGACTGAGAAGACGCGCCACGCGGGCGCGAGAAAAACCGTCAGTCGGTTCAGGCGCGGCGGTCGAGGTCGATCAGACCCAGACGCGCGGCCTTGAGCAGGCGACGCGGCACCTTGTGTGCCTGACCTGCGACGTTCACGTTGACCAGGCCGGTGGCCTCGGCCTTCCACTGCGCGCGACGGCTACGGGTGTTCGAGCGCGACATCCTGCGCTTGGGCACAGCCATGATGTGCACCTCTCTGACTAAACGGAATTGCTTGCGGTCGGCCGCGTCGCGAACAAATAGGGCCTGGGGGCGCTCTATTGCTTCTCGCGTGCGCAGCGATTGCACCTCAGGATAGCCGTCGACCTGCGTAGGCTCCAAAACGTCGCCCCAACCGGGCAACACGCAACCCCCAGCCCCCTTGACTCGGTACCGCTAGTACCGACTAACCTCCCTACCGGTTGGTTGAACGACGGGAGTGTGTGTGACATCACCAGCAGTCCGGATCGGTAACTGCTCAGGGTTCTATGGCGACCGGCTGGCGGCGATGCACGAGATGCTCGCCGGGGGTGAGCTGGACTACCTGACCGGCGACTACCTCGCCGAGCTGACCATGCTGATCCTCGCGCGGGACCGGGCCAAGAACCCCGACCTCGGGTACGCCAAGACCTTCCTGCGCCAACTGGAGCAGTCCCTCGGCCTGGCCCTGGACAAGGGCGTGAAGATCGTGGCCAACGCCGGCGGCCTCAATCCGGCGGGCCTGGCAGCGGCGGTACGCGCCCTGGCCGACAAGCTCGGGCTGTCGGTCAACGTGGCACACGTCGAGGGCGACGATCTCGTGGCGCGCGCTGACGAGCTCGGCTTCGGCACCCCGCTGTCGGCCAACGCCTACCTCGGCGCCTGGGGCATCGTGGACTGTCTGAAGTCCGGCGCCGACGTCGTCGTCACCGGCCGGGTCACCGACGCCTCGGTGATCGTCGGACCGGCCGCCGCCCACTTCGGCTGGGCCCGAACCGACTACGACGCACTCGCCGGCGCCATCGCCGCCGGCCACGTCATCGAATGCGGCATGCAGGCCACCGGTGGCAACTTCAGCTTCTTCACCGAGATTCCCGACCTCATCCGCCCCGGTTTCCCGCTGGCGGAGATCTCCGCCGACGGGTCGTCGGTGATCACCAAGCACCCCGGCACCGGCGGACGCGTCAGCGTCGACACCGTCACCGCGCAGCTGCTGTACGAGATCACCGGCGCGCGTTACGCCAACCCCGACGCGACCCTGCGGGTCGACTCGCTGGAGCTGACGTCCGACGGCGCGGACCGGGTCCGCATCTCCGGCGTCCGCGGCGAGGCGCCGCCGCCCACGTTGAAGGTGTCCCTCAACAGCATCGGCGGCTTCCGCAATGCGGCGTCGTTCATCCTCACCGGCCTCGACATCGAGGCGAAGGCCGATCTGCTGCAGCGCCAGCTGGAGGCCGGCATCACGCAGCGCCCGGCCGAGTTGCAGTGGACGCTGGCGCGGACCGATCATCCCGACGCCGACACCGAGGAGCGCGCCAGCGCGCTGCTGCACTGCGTGGTGCGCGACCCCGATCCGGCCAAGGTCGGCCGCCAATTCTCCGCAGCGGCAGTCGAACTCGCGCTGGCCAGCTACCCGGGCTTCACCACCACCGCGCCCCCGGGCGACGGCCAGGTGTACGGCCTGTTCAAGCCCGGCTACGTCGACGCGGCCCTGGTGCCGCACGTGGCAGTACTGGCCGATGGCACCCGCACCGACATCGCGCCGTCGGCCGAGACGGCGGCGCTGGGACCGGTCGACGATCCGGCCTTGCCGGAACCGCTGCCCGCCGGACCGGTCCGTCGCGCGCCGCTGGGCACCATCGCCGGGGCCCGCAGCGGCGACAAGGGTGGCTCTGCCAATGTCGGGGTCTGGGTCCGCGCGGACGACCAATGGCGTTGGCTGGCAAACGCATTGACGGTCGAGAAGCTGCGCGAGCTCCTGCCCGAGGCAGCCGAGCTGCCCGTGACCCGACACCTGCTGCCCAACCTGCGCGCCATCAACTTCGTCATCGAGGGCATCCTCGGCGAAGGCGTCGCGTACCAGGCCCGATTCGATCCCCAGGCCAAGGGCCTCGGGGAATGGCTACGAACCCGTCATCTCGACATCCCGGAGGAACTGTTTTCGTGAGCATCTGGACCACGCCCGAACGTGACGCACTGCGAAAGACTGTGCGCGCGTTCGCCGAACGCGAGATCCTCCCCCACGTCGACGAATGGGAGCGCAGCGGCGAGCTGCCCCGTTCGCTGCACGAGGCAGCCGGTGCCGCCGGCCTGTTGGGCGCCCAGGCGCCCGAGTCCGTTGGCGGTGGGGGCGGCGACGGCGCCGACGCCGTGATCGTCTGCGAGGAGCTGCATTACGCCGGCGTGCCCGGCGGCGTCTTCGCGTCGCTGTTCACGTGCGGCATCTCCACGCCGCACATGATCGCCTCCGGCGACCAGCGACTGATCGACACCTACGTGCGACCGACGTTGCAGGGCGAGATGATCGGCTCCCTGGCCATCACCGAACCCGGCGGCGGCTCGGACGTCGGGCACCTGACCACCCGCGCCGACCGCGACGGTGACGACTTCATCATCAACGGCGCCAAGACCTACATCACCTCGGGTGTGCGTGCCGACTATGTGGTGACAGCGGTGCGCACCGGAGGCCCTGGCGCAGCGGGTGTTTCGCTGATCGTGGTGGACAAGGACACGCCGGGCTTCACCGTCAGCCGCAAGCTGGAGAAGATGGGCTGGCGCTCGTCGGACACCGCCGAGCTGTCCTACGTCGACGTCCGTGTCCCGGCCGCCAACCTGGTGGGGCCCGAGAAATCCGGCTTCCTGCAGATCGCCGGCGCTTTCGTCTCCGAGCGGGTCGGCCTTGCCGCGCAGGCGTATGCGAGCGCGCAGCGCTGCCTGGACCTGACCGTGCAGTGGTGCCGGGACCGGGAGACGTTCGGCCGGCCGCTGATCACGCGGCAGTCGGTGCAGAACACCCTCGCCGAGATGGCCCGGCGCATCGACGTCGCCCGGGTGTACACGCATCACCTGGTGGAGCGGGAGCTCGCCGGTGAGACGAACCTGATCGCCGAGGTCTGTTTCGCGAAGAACACGGCCGTCGAGGCCGGTGAGTGGGTGGCCAATGCGGGCGTCCAGTTGTTCGGCGGCATGGGCTACATGGCCGAGTCGGAAATCGAACGGCAGTACCGCGACATGCGCATCATCGGCATCGGCGGCGGCACCACCGAGATTCTCACCTCGCTGGCTGCCAAGACGTTGGGATTCCAGTCATGACCGCCCTCAAATCTCGGCTCGACACCGCGGCGGCGGGCTACACCGAAGCAGCCGCGGCGATGACGGCCAAGCTCACCGAGCTGGATGCCGAACACGCCAAGGCGCTGGCCGGAGGCGGCGCGAAATACGTTGACCGCCATCATGCCCGCGGCAAGCTGACCGCGCGCGAGCGCATCGAGCAGCTCGTGGATCCGGACTCGCCGTTCCTGGAGCTCAGTCCGCTGGCTGCGTGGGGCAGCGACTTCGTCGTCGGTGCCAGCCTCGTCACCGGTATCGGTGTCGTCGAGGGCGTCGAGTGCCTGATCGTTGCCAACGATCCGACCGTCAAGGGCGGCACGAGCAATCCGTGGACGCTCAAGAAGATCCTGCGCGCCAACCAGATTGCCCGCGAGAACCGGCTGCCGGTGATCTCGATGGTCGAGTCGGGCGGCGCGGATCTGCCCACGCAGAAGGAAATCTTCATTCCCGGCGGCGCGATGTTCCGCGACCTCACCCGGCTGTCGGCGGAGGGCATCCCGACCATCGCGTTGGTGTTCGGCAACTCGACCGCCGGCGGCGCCTACATCCCCGGCATGTCCGACCACGTGGTGATGATCAAGGAACGCTCCAAGGTGTTCCTGGCCGGCCCGCCGCTGGTCAAGATGGCCACCGGCGAGGAATCCGACGACGAATCCCTCGGTGGCGCCGAAATGCACTCCCGCACCTCGGGTCTCGGCGACTACTTCGCGCAGGACGAGCTCGACGCCATCCGCATCGGCCGGCGCATCGTGGCCCGGCTGAACTGGCGCAAGCAGGGCCCGACGCCGGCGCCGGTGGTGCCGCCGCTGTATCCCGAAGACGAACTGCTGGGCATCGTCGGCGCCGATCTGCGCATCCCGTTCGATCCGCGCGACGTCATCGCCCGCATCGTCGACGGCTCGGACTTCGACGAGTTCAAGCCGCTGTACGGCTCGTCGCTGGTGACCGGCTGGGCCAACCTGTGGGGCTACCCGGTCGGCATCCTGGCCAACGCGCGCGGCGTGTTGTTCAGCGAGGAATCACAGAAGGCGACCCAGTTCATCCAGCTGGCCAACCGGTCCGACACGCCATTGCTGTTCCTGCACAACACGACCGGCTACATGGTCGGCAAGGCGTACGAGGAAGGCGGGATGATCAAGCACGGCTCGATGATGATCAACGCCGTCTCCAATTCGAAGGTGCCACACATCTCGCTGCTCATCGGCGCCTCCTACGGCGCCGGCCACTACGGCATGTGCGGCCGGGCCTACGACCCACGGTTCCTGTTCGCCTGGCCCAGCGCGAAATCCGCGGTGATGGGCGGCGCGCAGCTGGCCGGCGTGCTTTCCATCGTCAGCCGCGCGGCCACCGAAGCCCGCGGCGGCCAGGTCGACGAAGCCGCCGACGCGGCACTGCGTGCCGCCGTCGAAGCGCAGATCGACGCCGAGTCGCTGCCGGCGTTCCTGTCCGGACGGCTCTACGACGACGGCATAATCGACCCCCGCGACACCCGCACCGTGCTGGGAATGTGCTTGTCCGCCATTGCCAATGCGCCGATCGAGGGGACGTCGAACTTCGGCGTCTTCCGGATGTGAGTAGCTCCATGATCACAAAAGTCCTTGTCGCCAACCGCGGCGAGATCGCCCGCCGGGTGTTCGCCACCTGCCGCCGGCTCGGCATCGGCACCGTCGCGGTGTACACCGACCCCGACGCCGCCGCCCCGCACGTCGCCGAGGCCGACGACCGGGTGCGGCTCGAGGGTCGCACCGGTTATCTCGACGCCACCCAGCTGATCGCCGCGGCCAAGGCGTCCGGCGCCGACGCCATTCACCCCGGCTACGGATTCCTCTCGGAGAACCCGGATTTCGCGGCGGCGGTGCAGGACGCCGGGCTGACGTGGATCGGCCCGCCGGTGGCCGCCGTGCAGGCCATGGGCTCCAAGATCGAGGCCAAGAAGCTGATGTCGGCGGCCGGCGTTCCGGTGCTGACCGAGCTGGACCCCGGCACCGTCACCGCAGACCAACTGCCGGTACTGATCAAGGCGTCCGCCGGCGGCGGTGGTCGCGGCATGCGGGTGGTGCGCGAATTGTCCGCGCTACCGGCCGAAGTCGCGGCGGCGCAGCGCGAGGCCCAGTCCGCGTTTGGTGATCCGACGGTGTTCTGCGAGCGCTATCTCGCCAGCGGTCACCACATCGAGGTCCAGGTGATGGCCGATGCGCACGGCACGGTGTGGGCCGTCGGCGAACGCGAATGTTCCATCCAGCGCCGCCACCAGAAGGTCATCGAGGAAGCGCCGTCCCCGCTCGTGGAGCGGACGCCGGGCATGCGCGCCAAGCTGTTCGAGGCGGCCCGGCTGGCGGCCACCGCGATCGGGTACACCGGTGCCGGCACCGTCGAGTTCATGTCCGACGGAGGTGGCGACTTCTTCTTCCTGGAGATGAACACCCGCCTGCAGGTCGAGCACCCGGTCACCGAGGAGACCACCGGGCTGGACCTGGTCGAGCTGCAATTGGATGTGGCCGACGGCGGTGTGCTCGCGGCGGAACCGCCCGCGACGCACGGACATTCGATCGAGGCGCGGCTCTACGCCGAGGACCCGGCCAAGGACTGGCAGCCGCAGGCGGGCACGGTGCACCGATTCGACGTACCGGGTGTCCGGACCGAATTCAGCCTTTTAGGTCGGGCCGGAACGCGCGTCGACTCCGGCATCGTCGACGGCTCGGTGGTGTCGGTGTTCTACGACCCGATGCTGGCCAAGGTCATCTCGTTCGGGCCGACCCGCGACCGCGCCGCGGCGATCCTCGCCGATGCACTGTCCCGCGCGCGCATCCACGGCCTGCGCACCAACCGCGATCTGTTGGTGAACGTGCTGCGGCACCCCGCGTTCCAGGCCGGTGACACCGACACCGCGTTCTTCGACACGCACGGTCTGGCCGACCTGGCGGCACCGGCGGACACCGACGTCACGCTGTCCGCCGTCGCCGCGGCCCTGGCCGACGCCGCGCACAACCGTGCCACGGCAACGGTTTTCGCCGCCGCACCGAGTGGCTGGCGGAACCTCGCGTCGGGCTACCAGAGCCGTTCGTACAGTGACGCGGCCGGCGCCGAACACCAGGTGCGGTACCGATACGCGCGCGCCGGCGTCGAGCTGCCCGACCGCGACGACGTCACCGTCGTGACCGCCGATCCCACTCGAGTGGTGTTGTCGGTCAACGGAGTTGAACGTTCGTTCGACGTCGCCCGATACGGTGCCGACGTTTTCGTCGACTCCCCCGCCGGTGCCGTCCACCTCGTGGCCCAGCCGCGATTCCCGGACCCGGACGCGGCGGTCGCGCAGGGCTCGCTGCTGGCGCCGATGCCCGGACTCGTGGTCCGGGTCGGTGCGGCCATCGGTGACTCGGTCACCGCCGGCCAGCCCCTGATCTGGCTGGAAGCCATGAAGATGGAACACACCATCGCCGCACCGGATTCCGGTGTGCTCACCGAACTCAACGTGCAACCCGGCCAACAGGTCGATGTCGGCGCTGTGCTGGCCCGGGTCGAAACCCCAGAAGGAGAATGACCATGTCTTTCATCGAATCCGACGAGCGCAAGGCGCTCCGCGAGGCCGTCGTCGCGATGGCCTCGAAGTTCGGCCAGGACTACTTCCTGGAGAAGGCCCGCGCCGGCCAGCACACCGACGAATTGTGGGCCGAGGCAGGCAAACACGGCTTCCTGGGCGTCAACATGCCCGAGGAGTATGGCGGTGGCGGTGCCGGCATGTACGAGCTGAGCCTGGTCATGGAAGAGATGGCCGCCAACGGCTGTCCGCTGCTGATGATGGTGGTCTCGTCGGCCATCAACGGCACCATCATCTCCAAGTACGGCACCGAAGATCAGAAGAAGCGCTGGGTGCCGGGTCTCGCGGACGGCTCGCTCACCATGGCCTTCGCGATCACCGAACCCGACGCCGGCTCCAACAGCCACCGCATCACCACGACGGCGCGCCGCGACGGCGGCGACTGGATCCTGTCCGGCCAGAAGGTCTTCATCTCGGGCATCGACCAGGCCGACGCCGTGCTGGTCGTCGGGCGCACCGAGGACCACAAGACCGGCAACCTCAAGCCGGCACTGTTCGTGGTCCCGACCGATGCACCGGGCCTGAGCTGGACCAAGATCGAGATGGAGATCATCAGCCCCGAGAGCCAGTTCCAGGTGTTCCTGGACGAGGTGCGGCTGCCCGCCGACGCGCTCGTCGGCTCCGAGGACGCCGCGATCGCGCAGCTGTTCGCGGGCCTGAACCCGGAGCGGATCATCGGTGCGGCCATGGCCGTCGGCACCGGTCGACTCGCGATCCGCACCGCGACCGAGTACGTCAAGACCCGTCAGGTCTGGAAGGTGCCGATCGGTTCGCACCAGGGCATCTCGCACCCGCTGGCTCAGATCCACATCGAGCTCGAGCTGGCCAAGCTGATGATGCAGAAGGCCGCCACGCTGTACGACGCCGGTGACGACTTCGGTGCCGCCGAAGCCGCCAACATGGCCAAGTACGCCGCAGGCGAGGCCTCGGTCCGCGCGGTCGACCAGGCCGTGCAGTCGCTCGGCGGCAACGGCCTGACGAAGGAGTACGGCATCGCCGCCGCGGTCACGGCCTCGCGGCTGGCGCGCATCGCTCCGGTCAGCCGTGAGATGGTGCTTAACTTCGTGGCGCAGACCTCGCTGGGTCTGCCGCGCTCGTACTGACAGGAAAGTCTCATGACCGCACTGGTCCACTACTCCGTCGAAAACGGTGTCGCCCGGCTGACGCTGGACTCACCGCACAACCGCAATGCGATGTCGACCGCGCTGGTGGACCAGTTGCGGCAGGGCCTCACCGATGCCGCGGACGATCCGGGTGTGCGGGTCGTGGTGCTCGGCCACACCGGCGGCACGTTCTGCGCCGGGGCCGATCTGAGTGAAGCCGCGGGGCGCGACCCCGGCGACCTGGCCACCGCACGTGCGCTGGAGGCGGCCGGGCTGCTGCGGTCGATTCTGGAGCTACCCGTTCCCGTGATCGCCGCGATCGATGGTCACGTCCGCGCCGGCGGCATGGGGTTGATCGGTGCCTGCGACCTCGTGGTCGCGGGTACCGCCAGCACTTTCGCCCTCACCGAGGCCAGGATCGGCGTGGCGCCCTCGATCATCTCGCTGACACTGCTGCCGAAAATGACGGCCCGCGCGGCCGGTCGCTACTTCGTGACAGGCGAGAAGTTCGGCGCCGAGGAAGCCGAGCGCATCGGCCTGGTGACCGTCGCGACCGATGACGTGCCGGCAACCGTGGCAAAGCTGACGGACGAGATCACCAAGGGTTCACCGCAGGGTCTGGCCGCATCCAAGGCGCTGACCACGGCGTCGATCCTGGCCGATTTCGACCGCGACGCCGAGAAGCTGGCCAAGCAGTCGGCGCAGCTGTTCGTCTCCGACGAGGCCCGGGAAGGCATGATGGCCTTCCTCCAGAAGCGGCAGCCGAACTGGAATAAGTGATCCATATCCCGTAACGGATGGGACATCGATGCGGCCACAGTTTGCCTCAACAGCCTTGCAAGTGGCTGTGATCGTCGTAGGCTCGAGTTGATGAGCACCCCAGGTTCGCGCGCACAGATGCGCGTCGTCGATACCGACCGGATACAGGTCGCTCACCTCCTCAGCGACGCGGCCGCGCAGGGACGCCTGCCCATGTCCGAATACGAGGACCGGCTCAACCGCGCCTACTCGGCGCAGACGTACGCCGAGCTGTCGAAATTGAGCGACGATCTGCCATACATCACCACTGCACCGTGGGAAGCGGGCGGCGAATGCCACCCCGCGCCGTCGACGCTGCTGCTGGCGATCATGAGCGGATTCGAGCGCCGGGGCCGCTGGAATGTGCCGCAGCGGCTGACGTCGTTCTCGTTGTTCGGTGGCGGTGTCATCGATCTGCGCTACGCCGATTTCACCTCGCCGGACGTCGAGATCCACTCCTACTCGATCTTCGGCGGGCAGACCATCCTGCTGCCGCCCGAGGTCAACGTCGACGTGCACGGCGTCGGCGTCATGGGCGCGTTCGACCACCTCGGTCAGCAGGGCACCCCCGGCGCCCCGCGCGTCACCATCCGCGGCTTCTCGCTGTGGGGCCGCGTCGGCATCAAGTGCAAGAAGCGCAAGCCGCCGACCACTTAGCTCACTTCCCGCGAGCTCTCATTCCCGCGAGCTCTCATTCCCGCGAGCTCTCATTCCCGCGAGCGGCCGTGTTTGTACGCAACACGCCGCGATTGGCGTGTACTTTGGGGCCGCTCGGAGGCGACGAGCGTGCGCTCAGGTACAGGTGCGGTGGCGTGTCGCGGTACAAACACGGCCGCTCGCGATGAAGTGGTTACCCTCGCGTGAGGTGGTTGACCCGCCGCGAAGTGGTTACCCTCGCCGTGAAGTGGTTGCCCTCGCCGTGGAGTGGTTACCGACGCCGACGCCGCGAGCGGAGGTAGTCGCCGACCACCGCAGCCCCAAGCCCGTCGAGCTCGGGCACGACGACGCGGCCTTCGACGCGCCGGGCCACCTGATCGATGAACCGCGCCAAGCCGGGATCGCTGCCCAACCGGAAGATGGTGATCTGCGCACCCAGCCGGGCCACCTCGTCGAAGCTGCGCACCGTGAAGGCGATGGTGCGCGGGTGCGGCGGGTAGTCGAAGAACGTCTCGGTGCCGTTGCGGTACTGCTCGAGGTGGGCCGTGGGCTCACCGTCGGTGACGACGAGGACGACCGGCTGGGCGTTGGGATGACGCCGCAGATGCCGGCCGGCGAGCAACAGCGCGTGGTGCAGGTTGGTGCCCTGTTCGTAGACGCCTTCCAGCCCCGTCAGTTCGGCCGCCGAGACAGTGCGGGCATGGCGACCAAAAGCAATGATCTGCAACGCATCCGACCGGAACCGGGTGCTGACCAGGTGGTTGAGCGCCAGGGCGGTGCGCTTCATCGGGAGCCACCGGTTCTCCATGACCATCGAGAACGAGGTGTCCACCAACAGCGCCACCACAGCCTGGGTGCGGGTCTCGGTCTCCGAGATCTCCACATCGTCGACGGTGATGCGCAACGGCCCGTCCTGACCCGTACCCGCTTGTCGCAGTACCGCATTGGTCAAGGTGCGGGTGACGTTCCACGGCTCCGTATCGCCGAACTGCCACGGCCGGGTGGCCCCGGTCAGTTCGCCTGCGGCACCGGCGCGACGGGTGTCCCGCTCGCCGTGACGGCCGGAAAGCTGTTGCGCCACATCGCGGAGCGCTGCCTGACCCAACTGTCGCATCGCCTTGGGCGACAACCGCCACTGCCCATCGGAACCACGGTCCAGGAAGCCCTGGTTCATCAGGGTGCGTTCCAGTTCCGCGAGGGCGCGGGCGTCGACGGCGGCCTCGTCTCCCAATTGCCGGGCGAGCATGTCCAGATCGACATCGTCCATCTGTGCACCGGCGTAGCTCTGCGAAAGTTGTTCCGCCAGTTGCTCCAGCTCGGCGATGTCCTCCATCGCCTGTGCGGCCTCCCCCATGCCCAGCGGGTTGTTTCCGGTGAAATTCCGCTCGCCGGTCCAGTCCTCACCCGGGCGCGCGGCCTGCAGATTGGCATCGAGCCGGTCGAGCGCGTTCATCAACGACGGTGACCCGAATGCCTGCTGCGCCAACGCATCCAACTCGGCGCGTTGATCGGGTGAGAGGCTGTTGCGGAACCGCTGCGCGGCGGCGGCCCGCTTGGCCAGGGAGTCCAGCAGGTCGTCGACGTTCTGTGGATTCTCGGGAAAGAACTGGCCGTGCTTGGCCATGAAATCCTGAAAATCCTGTTGGGTGTCTTCGCCGTTGGCGTGCTTCTCCAGCAGGTTGTTCAGGTCGTCGAGCATGTCATTGACGGCTTGACGGTCCTCATCGGTGGCGTTCTGCAGCGCATCTTTCATGCCGGCGAATCGCTGGTCCAGCATCTCCCGGCCCAGCAGATCCTTGATCTGCTCGTACTTCTGCCGGGCTTCGGCCGATCGCCAGTCGTATTCGGACAGCTCCTGCACTGCTTTGGCCGGTGACGGCGACAACGACTCCAACTGCAGTTCGCCGAACCGTGCGTCGTCATCGAGCGCGCGGGCCAGTTCCTTGCGCTCGGCGAGCACCGCTTCGTCGAGCAGCTTCTTGATCTCCTGCAGGGTGCCGTCAAGGTTGTTGCGCGACAGCAACTCCCGACGACGCCGGTTGGCCTCGGCGGCCAGTCGGTCGGCGCCGCGCATGTTCTGGGTGCCACGGCGCAGCAGCTCGGACAGGGCGCGCCGGGGCGACGCGCCCTCCATGACGTCCTGCCCGATCTGCTCCAGCGCCTCCCGCAGGTCGACGGGCGGCGCCAGCGGGTCGGGCCCGCCGGTGTAGCGCGAGTACCGCGAGAGGTGGTTAGCCATATACCGTTTCGCCGTCGTCGGAGGTCTTGTCGATGCGCTTGGCCAGATACAGCGCTTCCAGCGCCAGTTCGACGGCCGCCGCCCGCTCGCCGTCGGACTGCGCGCCCAGCCGGTCGGCGATGGCATCGATCACCGGCAGGTCCGGCAGCGCGGCCAACACGTCCTTGGCCGACACCCGCTCGCCCGTCGTGACCGGTGAATCGCCTTCCACCGCGGCGACCAACGAACCGACGTCGATGCCGCCGAGCAGCCGCTGCGCGGTGTCCGCCGTCGCGCGCCGCAGCAGGTGCTCCAGGACGGCCTGTTCGCGGCCTTCCTCACCGGATTCGAATTCCAGCTTGCCGCGTAGGACGCCGATGATGGTCTGCAGATCGACCACGCGAGCGACCGGATCCTGTTCACCCAGAATCGCGGAGCGGTGTTGGGCCGCGGCGCCGACGGTCTCGGCCGCCGCGATGGCGAAGCGGGCCGAGACGCCCGACCGCTGATCGATCGACTGCGACTCGCGCAGGTACCGGGCGAACCGGGCCAGGATCTGCAGCAGGTACTCCGGGACCTCGGCAGCCAGGTGCGCTTCCTGCCTGATGACGCCGACCTCCGCGTCGAGCTCGAGCGGGTAGTGGGTGCGGATCTCGGCGCCGAAGCGGTCTTTCAGCGGCGTGATGATGCGGCCACGGTTGGTGTAGTCCTCGGGGTTGGCGCTGGCCACCACGAGCACGTCCAGCGGCAGGCGCAGCGTGTAGCCGCGCACCTGGATGTCGCGCTCCTCCATCACGTTGAGCATGGCGACCTGGATGCGCTCGGCGAGGTCGGGCAGCTCGTTGATCGCGACGATGCCGCGGTGCGCCCGCGGGATGAGGCCGTAGGCGATGGTTTCCGGGTCACCCAGACTCCGCCCCTCGGCCACCTTGATGGGGTCGATGTCGCCCACGAGGTCGGCGACGCTGGTGTCGGGCGTCGCCAGCTTCTCGAAGTAGCGCTCGCTGCGGTGTTGCCAGGTGACCGGCAGGTCGTCGCCGGAATCCGCGGCCCGGCGGATCGACTCGGGCGTGATCGGCGAGTACGGGTGCTCACCCAGTTCCGAGCCCGCGATGACGGGCGTCCACTCGTCCAGCAGACCGACCAGACCGCGCAGCAGACGGGTCTTGCCCTGGCCGCGTTCGCCGAGCAGCACGACGTCGTGTCCGGCGATCAGCGCGCGCTCCAGTTGCGGCAGGACGGTGTCCTCGAAGCCGAAGATGCCGGGCCAGACGTCCTTGCCGTCAGCCAGCGCTGCCAGCAGGTTCTCGCGAATCTCGGTCTTGATGCCCCGCTCACGGTGGCCTGAAGCCTTGAGCTCGCCGACGGTCCGCGGCAGGTCGGCTGGAAGGTCGTTAGGTGATGTCACGACCTCCACGCTACGACGGTGCACGGTGAGCGGCAGCCCCTTGGGCTCCGGAGCTTTACCCAGTACCCTCGGTATCGTGAACTCGCTCGACTGGACTCACCGCCCCACCGACCTCGAGTTCGGCCCCGCCGCGTGGCAGAGCCGACTGCTCGGCGGGCTCACCGCGGTGTTCGTCCGACCGGTAATCGCCCTGCTCACGCTCATCGGCCTGGTCGTCAACCGGTTCCATCCGGAACTGGTCCAGCGCGGCCGCTACGACATCATCGACGGGCCCTTCCGCGCGTTCCGCGCCCTGCCCGGCACCACGGTGACCCCGATCAAGCTCGACGACTGCGACGCCGAATGGATCGTCGCGCCGCGCGCCCAGGGTTCCGATCGCGTGATCATCTATTTCCACGGTTCGGCGCTGATCACCCTCGGGCTGAACTCGCACCGGCGGTGGGCCAGCAAGCTCTCGGCCGCGACCGGCGCGCGGGTCCTGAACGTCGGCTATCGACTGGCGCCGCAGGCGCTGATCGAGGACGCCATCGCCGACGGCGTGTGCGCCTACCGCATGGTGCTGGGCGCGGGCGTCGACGCGAAGAAGATCGTCTTCGCGGGCGACTCCGCCGGCGGCCTGATCGCGACCGGCACGGCGCTCGCGGCGCGGGACGCGGGCCTGCAGGTACCCGCCGGCCAGATTCTGCTGTCGCCGCTGACGTCGTCCGACATGAACTTGAAGTACAACGCGATGCTCGAACACCGCGACGTGCTGTTCCCGTTCATGGCGGTGAAGTACCTCTACGACGTCTTCGCGACCAAGAACGGCACGCACCCGGTGCCCGAGATGCCGACCGAGGCCGACCTGCACGGCCTGGGACCGACGCTCCTGCAGGTCGGCAACAACGAGATGCTGCGCAACGACTCGTTCGCGCTCGCCGACGCGTTGCGGGCGGCAGGAGCGCAGGCGTGGGTTCAGGTGTGGGACAAGGCGATGCACATGTTCCAGCTGAGCTTCGACGTCAACCCGGACGCCCGCAAGGCCGTCGACGAGATCGTCGACTTCTTCGAATACGCCACGACCACGCAGCAGTCCGGCGAGGTCGCGTCCTGATTCACGCGGCGTCAGCGGTTGTGGGCGGCCTTGGCCGCCCACTCCGTACGCAGGAAGGCCAGCAGCCTGCGCGCTGCGGGAGTGCCGGCGGTCGGCGCCCACGCCAGCGCGATCTGTCGCTGATAGTTGTTGGGCGTCAACGGGATTTCCCGGACCTTGCGTGAGGTGTGCTCGTCGTGCGGCAGCAGCGCGATGCCCATCCCCCGGCCGACCAGCTCGCGGATGGTCGAGAATTCGGTGATCTCCACGGGCACGTGCGGAACGAAACCCGCGTCACGGCACCAGCTTTCCGTCGCCTGACGCAGGTGATAGCTGGCCTGGTTGGCGATGAAGGTCTCGTCGCGCAGTTCGTCCAGCCGAAGACGACGACGGGCCGCGAGCGGATGGGCCGCCGGTAACACGGCCCGGATGTGTTGTCCGCCGATCACCACATGTTCGACGCCGTCGGGCGGCGGGATCACCACGGCGACGTCGAGTGTTCCGGCCTTCAGATCCGCGGCGAGTTCACTGCCGTGCGCCTGCTTCATCTGCAGCCGGATTCCCGGTGCGCGCCGGTGGAATTCGGTGACCAGGTTCGGCACCACGCCGGCCCCCATCGTCAGGGGGAAGCCGAACCGGATGGTCCCGTGTTCGGGGTCGGCTTCGCCGGCGATCGTCTCGACCGTCGCTTCGAGCTCGCGCAATGGGCGCCGTGACTGTTCGGCAAGCTGCACCGCGACCGGTGTCAGGCGCACCGTCCGCCCCTCCTGGGTGAGCAGCCGGACACCGAGCATCTTCTCCAAGGCGTGGATGCGCCGACTCATCGATGACTGCGGAATACCCAGGCTGTCGGCGGCACGGGTCATGTGCCCGCCCTGGGAGTCGAGCTCTTCGAGCGCCCGAAGCTGCGGCGCGAGCAGGCTCATCCATTGATCCATATTCGGATGATAATCGCCTGAACATTCATTGGACGGATCGAATTCTCGGGGGTGATGCTGGAGTAACGAGACAAGGAGCAACCATGAACACCGTTGAACCGGAAGTCGCCGACGTCGTCCTCATCGGTGGCGGCATCATGTCTGCCACCCTGGGCGCCATGATCAGCACATTGGAACCACAGTGGCGCATTGTGTTGGTGGAGCGGGCATCCGACATCGCCACGGAGAGCAGCGGGCCGTGGAACAACGCCGGCACCGGCCACTCCGGCTACTGCGAACTCAACTACATGCCCGATCCCGAAGACGGCAGCGCGCCCGCGCAGATCGCCGCACAGTTCCAGTTGTCCCGCCGCTGGTGGGCACATCTGGTCGAGCAGGGCCTGCTGGCCCCGGCGACTTTCGTCCACGGCACGCCGCACATGGACGTGGTGTTCGGCGACCACGATGTGGCCTACCTCCGGCGCCGATTCGAAACCCTCAGCTCCGATCCGCTTTTCGCCGATCTGGAATTCAGCGACGACCCCGCGATCATCGCCGAATGGGCCCCGCTGGTGATGGCGGGCCGCGATCCGGCGCAACCGATTGCGGCGACCCGCCACCCCGGCGGCACCGATGTCGACTTCGGAGCGCTCACCCGCGGACTGACCCGCATCATCACCTCGAACGGCGGTGAGGTCCGGCTCGGCCATGAGGTGCGCCGGCTACGCCAGGACCCGGACGGCACCTGGTTGGTCGGCGGCCGACGTACGGAGTCGCACAACAGGTTTCAGCTGAGGGCGCGCCACGTGTTCGTCGGAGCCGGTGGGTTCGCCCTGCGGCTGCTGCAGCGCGCGCACGTTCCCGAGGTCCGCGGCTACGGTGTGCTGCCCGTCGGCGCAGCGTTCCTGCGGTGCGCGCAACCCGACGTCGTCGCACAGCACGATGCCAAGGTGTACGGCCAGGCAGCGATAGGAGCCCCGCCGATGTCGGTGCCGCACTTGGACAAACGCGTCGTCGACGGCAAGGGCTACCTCATGTTCGGCCCGTATGCGACGTTCAGCACCAAGCTACTCAAAGGCGGCAGGCTCACCGACTTCTTCACCACACTGCGGTGGCACAACCTGCATGTGCTGGCCGCCGCGGCCCTGCAGAGCCTGACCCTGGTGCGCTATCTGATCGGTGAGCTGCTCACCCCGCTCGGCGGCAAGATCAAACAGCTGCAACGGTTCTACCCGGAGGCCGACCCCGGCGACTGGGAGCTGATACCGGCCGGACAGCGGGCCCAGCTCGTCACACCGGACCCGAAGCGCGTCGGCGTGTTGCAATCGGGAACCGAGCTCGTCACGTCGGCCGACGGCACCATCGCAGGACTGCTGGGCGCCTCTCCGGGAGCCTCGACCGCCGTGCCGATCATGCTCGGCCTCCTGCAGCGGTGCTTCCCCGAGCGCTGGGCCGCCTCCTGGCAGTCCCGCATGAACGATGCCGTGGCCCCTCGGGACACTGCAGCGCTGCTCAGCCTCTGAACGGCGAATGGCCAGGTTTGCCCGGATCATCTCCGTGCGAACCTGGCCATTCAGCCTGTGAATCTAGTGGGCGAAGTGCCGCGCCCCGGTCAGGTACAGCGTGATGCCCGCAGCCGCGGCGGCCGCGGTCACTTCGTCGTCACGGACCGAACCACCCGGGTGCACAATGGCTTTCACGCCGGCGTTGGTCAGGGTCTGCAGACCGTCCGGGAACGGGAAGAACGCGTCGGAGGCAGCGACGGCGCCCTTGACGCGGTCACCGCCCCGCTCGACCGCCAGCCGCGCCGCGTCGACGCGGTTCACCTGGCCCATGCCGACGCCGACGGTGGCCCCGTTGGCAGCGACCACGATGGCGTTCGACTTCACCGCGCGGCACGCGCGCCAGGCAAACACCAAGTCGGCCAACGTCTCCGGGTCCGCCGGGCTGCCGGTCGCCAGGGTCCAGTTCAGCGGGTCGTCGCCCGTGGCATCGAGCGCGTCACGCTGCTGCACCAGCAGGCCACCGCTGACCTGACGGAACTCGGTGCCGCCGGGCTGCGGTTCGCTCGCCACCAGGATGCGAATGTTCTTCTTGCGGCTGAGGATTTCGACGGCGCCCGGCTCGAAGGCGGGAGCGACGATCACCTCGGTGAAGATGTCCGCGACGGTCTCGGCCATCTCCTCGGTCACGGCCGTGTTGGCCGCGATGACACCACCGAACGCGCTCAGCGGGTCGCACTCGTGGGCCTTGCGGTGCGCATCGGCAACCGAGATCGACGACACCGCAATGCCACACGGGTTGGCGTGCTTGATGATCGCCACGCAGATGTCCTCGTGGTCGAACGCCGCCCGCCACGCCGCGTCGGCGTCGGTGTAGTTGTTGTAGGACATCTCTTTTCCGTGCAGCTGCTCGGCCTGGGCCAGCCCCGGCCAGCCGGCGTCGTCGCTGTAGAGCGCCGCCTTCTGGTGCGGGTTCTCGCCGTAGCGCAGCACGTCAGTGCGACGCCATGTCGAACCGAGCCACGCGGGCATACCGGCGGCGGACGCCTCGTCGTCGCCGGGCACCAGCACCGACCCCATCCAGGATGCGACGGCCACGTCGTACTCGGCGGTGTGACGGAAAGCCAACGACGCCAACTTCTTCCGCTCTTCGAGCGTGAAACCGCCATCCCGGACGGCGGCCAGCACACCGTCGTACCCAAGCGGGTCGACGACGACGGCGACGCTGGGGTGGTTCTTGGCCGCAGCGCGGACCATCGACGGGCCGCCGATGTCGATCTGCTCGACGCACTCGTCCTCGGAGGCGCCCGACGCCACGGTCTGCGTGAACGGATACAGGTTCACCACAACGAGTTCGAACGCCTCGACCCCGAGCTCATCGAGCGCGGCGAGGTGCTCGGCCTTGCGGGTGTCGGCCAGCAGGCCGGCGTGCACGCGCGGGTGCAGCGTCTTGACCCGGCCGTCCAGCACCTCCGGGAAACCGGTGACCTCTTCGACGGGAGTCACCGGGATACCCTCGGCAGCAATGGTTTTCGCTGTCGAACCGGTCGACACCAGGGTCACCCCGGCCTCGTGCAGCCCGCGGGCCAGCTCGGCCAGGCCGGTCTTGTCGTACACGCTGATCAGCGCGCGCCGAATCGGTCGTCGCGTCATCCTATTGCTCCTCACCGCGGCACCCGATGGCCGCCTTTCGCCCACTCCACGTCACACCGCGGAGGGCCACCGCGGCGATCACATCTACCAACAGTCGTCGTTCGACGACTTTGATCCGCTCATGCAGCGACGATTCGTCATCGTCGTCGCGTACCGCCACCGGCTCCTGTGCCAGGATCGGGCCGGTATCGGTGCCGTCGTCGACCAGGTGCACCGTGCTGCCGGTGACCCGAACCCCGTAGGCGAGGGCCTCGGACACCGCGTGTGCGCCCGGAAACGACGGCAGCAGCGCCGGGTGGGTGTTGAGCACCCGTCCCTGGAAGCGCGCAAGAAATGCAGGTCCGAGGATCTTCATGAACCCGGCCGACACCACCAGATCCGGCTCGTGGGCCGCGACGGCGGCAGTCAACGCCGCGTCCCAGGCGGCCCGGTCAGCGTGGTCACGCAGCCGCGTGGTGAACGTCGCCGCCCCGGCGGCCGCCCCGATCTGCAGTGCCGGGCAGTCACGGTCCGCGCCGACGGCCACGACGCGCGCCGGGTAGTCGCCGACCGCCGCGGCAAGCACAGACTCGAGCAGCGAACCGGTCCCGGACGCCAGGACGACGAGCCGCGCCGGCGCAGTCGGGGGCACATGGACCGGTAGCTGCACGGGAGCAGCCTAGTGGCCGTCGTCGTCGACCACGAAATGCGCCTCAGGGTCCTCGTCCGGGTCGAAGGTGACGTGCTCACCGATGCGATCGGTGGTGCCGGATTGATAGGCCTCCGCCGGTGCCGGGGTCATGTCCGGTTCCGGACGTGCCGGCCGGCGTGGTTCGGCGGGTTTGGGCGCGGGTTCAGCATCCGGCTCCGGCGCAGTCTCGGCGGCCGGCTCGAATGCCGGGCCACCGGCGAAGTGCGAGTCGTCGTCCCCGTCCGCCGGGGCGGCCGACACGTCACCGATCAGCTTCTCGGTCACGGGCTCGTCATCGTCGACGACGTCTGCCGCCTCATCTTCGTACGGTTCCTCGTCAACCGGCGGGGCCGGCGCGACGGGTGCCGGCCGGGCCGGACGGCGGGTCAGGCCGCCCGCCATGGCCACCGTGAGACCGCCGATGGAGATGAACCACAGGAAAACCGCAGGCCCGAACGTCGTCTGATCGACGCCGAGCTCACCGAAGTTGCCCAGGCGACCACTGCCTGCGACCGCAAGCAGGACCATCATCACCGCAGCCAGGAGCGACGCCACCGCCAACTTGGCGAATGCAATCGGCCACGGGGCCGGGCGCCGCGAACACTGCTGGCCCACCGCCACGGCCGAGGCCGCCGCGATGATCAGCAGCGCCACCCATACCGGGCCCAGCGGAGGCGACGGCACGGCGGCGAGTACCGGCACGGCGGGCACATCACCGCCGAGCACCGTGAAAGAACTGAACGTGGCCAACCCCACGTGCACGCTCGAACCGACGGCCACCGCGGCGGCGCCGACCATCACGTTCGGGATGTACAGCGCAGACAGCACGGTCAGGCTGAGCTGGCCGAACACCGAATCGGTGATGCCGAAGAGGTCGTGCATGGTCGACCAGTGCACGACCATCGAGCCGACCGCGACCAATCCCGACAGACCGAGCAGCGCCAACACGCCGGCGACGGCCCCGCGCAACGCCTCCGGGAGCCAGTCCGGCAGGTGCGCATCGGTCAGCAGCCGTCCCTGCAGGCGCGAGCCGACACCGATGGCCGCGCCGACCGCGTGCACCGCCAGGACGCAGCCGAATGCCTGGAGGGCACTCGGGGTTTGCAGCTCGGTGAGCACCGACGACGCATCGTGGATCACCGCGATCGCGATCGCCGCGATCAGCAGTGGTCCACCGAGCGCCGACGCGACGATCCACCGGACCACGAACCAGGACGCACCCGGCCGCGTCGCCGCGGCCGTGGTGCGGGCCGTGCCCCAGACCATCGCCAGCAGCGGGGCCAGGGGCATCACGCCGAGCTCGGCGCCGCCGATCGACACCGGGACGCCGTGCACGCCCAGCCACATGCTGGCCATCGCGCCGAACGCGCCGGTCAGGTCGCTGTTGGCGATGACCAGCTGGATCAGCACCAGCGCGGCGATGATCGCCAGGGCGATGCCCGACGGGCCGAACGCAACCCGAAGCAGGTCACGCGCCTGACGCGTACCGACTGGTCGGTTATCCACTAGCTGGGTCACTCCTCGCGAGGTCGTCACTCGCGTGCCGCGAGCGCCCTAGCGATTATGACGAAGCCGGACCCGATTACTGCGGAGCCGGGGGTTGCTGGAAGGTCGTCGTCGGCTCCGAGCCGGATCCCGTCGAGCCCGGAACGCTGGGCGACGAGGTGAACGACGACGATCCGGCCGAGGCCTCGGACGCCGACGGACCCTGGCCCGACGACTGCTGCGGGGACGACGACTGGCCGGCCGACTGCTGCGGCTGACCGAAGGCCGGGAACCCGGTCGGCGGGGTCGGCGGACCCGAGTCGGCGCCGTGCTGCGACGCGCTCTGTGCGCCGGTGTAGCCGCCGATGGGACCGTTCTGGGACTGCGGCTGGTAGCCACCCTGCTGGCCGAAGTGCTGGCCGGTCTGCTGGCCGTACTGCTGCTGAGGCTGCTGGCCGTAGTACTGAGCCTGCGGGTTGTAGCCCTGCGCCGGTCCGCCGTAGTTGTACGGATCGGCCTGCGGACGCGGTGCGGGCGGCTGGATGACGCCGGCGTCCAGCAGCAGCGCCCCGACAGCGCTACCGGCCTGCAGCACCGACAGCGCGAGCACGACATAGAGGCCCCACTCGACCTCGATGCCCTTGGGCGCCTGCACGATCTCGTTGATCACCAGCAGCAGGGCCAGCACCGCGAGGATGGCGACCCACGACTTGAAGCTCTTCTGCTTGGGCAGGAGGCTGACGCCGGCGAGCAGCGCAGCCAGCACGGCGACGACGATCGGCGCCTGGGTCAGGATGCTGCCGGTGCCAGCATCCAGGCCTCCCGCACCCAACTGGGGCGCGAAGTTGAAGCCGAAGATGAGCAGGCCGAGCGCCGCGACCGCGATGGTCAGGTACTCCGGCAGTTTGCTCGGGCCGGCCGGCGCCGCAGGCGCAGCCGGGATCTGCTCGGGCAGACGGTTGAACTGCTGGGTCGGCCCGCCGTACTGGTTGCCGTACTGGCCGGGCTGCTGGGCGGGCGGGTAGCCGGGGTTACCGGGCTGGTACGTCATGACCTCTCCTGTACCTGTCGACTCGACCAACCACGCTAGCGCACTTCACTGAGGTCGCCCCGCATCAGTTCGACCCGCAGTGCACCGCCCTGACCGGCCGCGACGGTCCTGAGCAAACTCGCCGAGCCGTCACGCCGGGACGCGGATCGGCGCCTCCGCGGCGTCCTGTTCCGCCTCCTCGATTTCCCGCACCAACGGCAGCACCTTGGCTCCGAAGTACTCGATCTCCTCCTGGAAATGCAGGAAGCCGCCGAGGATCAGGTCCACGCCCCGTTTGCGGTAGGCAGCAATCCGTTCGGCGATCTGTTCCGGAGTTCCGATCAACTTGGTACGAAAACCGTCGTTGTACTGCACGAGGTCGTCGAAGCTCGAATCCGCCCACATGCCCTTCTTGTCACCGGTGGAGTTGCCGGCCTGCTGCACGGCCTGGCGGAATCCCTCGACGGCGGGCCGGTTGGCCTTCGCGACGATCTCCTTGAGGACCTCTTTCGCCTCTTTCTCGGTGTCGCGCGCGATGATGAATCCGTTCAGCCCGAAGCGGACCTCCCGGGCAACCTGACGGGCGTGGTCGCGGACGTCGACGACTTGCTCGGTCACGCCGTCGAAGTCCTTGCCGTTGGAGAAGTACCAGTCGGCGTAGTAGCCGCCGTTGCGGCGCGCCGCACTCGAGTTGCCGCCCTGGAACAGTTCCGGGTTGGGGCGCTCCGCCGTGTTGAGCGGCTTGGGCTTCAGCGTGAAGTCGTGGATCCGGTAGAAGTCGCCGCGGAAGTCGACGTCGTCCTCGGTCCAGATCTTGCGCAGCACCTGGAGGAATTCGGCGCTGCGGCGGTAGCGCTCGTCGTGTTCCAGCCAGGGCTCGCCCAGGTGCGTGAATTCGTCCTTGAACCAACCGGAGACGACGTTGACGGCGAAACGACCGTTGGAGAGGTGGTCGGCCGTCGCTCCCAGTTTCGCGAGCACCGCCGGCTGCCAGAGGCCGGGGTGAACGGCCGCAATGACTTTCAGCCGTTCCGTTGCCAGGAGCAGCGCGAGGCTGAAGCTCGTCGACTCGTGCTGATATTCGGCGCCGTAGCTGGCCTCGTACCGCACCTGGCTGAGGGCGTACTCGAAGCCGTTGTTCTCTGCGGTCTGCGCGAGCTTCTTGTTGTACTCGTAGTTCCAGTCGGTCCGCTGCTCGATGTCACTGGTCACCAGGCCGCCGCTGACGTTGGGCACCCAGTAGGCGAACTTGACGTGGTCGGCGATGCGTTCGGTCGTCATGGGCCCATGTGAACAAGCAAGCCCAGCCACCGTCGTGGGTAACGTTCGCGATGAAGTTATCTCCGGATCGGTTCACCGGCGCCCAGCGGCTGCACCGTGTCGGAAATTCCCAGGTAATGGGCCCACTTCGGCATTCTTGGCACCCACTCTTGCGCCCCATACTGAAACACGTTCTAATTCACCGTATGGACTACGGGCTCGTACTTTTCACCAGCGACCGCGGCATCAAGCCCGCCGCCGCCGCCAAACTGGCCGACGACCACGGCTTCACCACCTTCTATGTGCCCGAACACACGCACATCCCGATCAAGCGCCAGGCGGCCCACCCCACCACCGGTGACGAGACGCTGCCAGACGACCGCTACATGCGGACGCTGGATCCGTGGGTCGCGCTCGGCTCCGCCGCATCGGTGACGTCGCGGGTGCGGCTGTCGACCGCGGTGGCGCTGCCTGTCGAGCACGACCCGATCACTCTCGCGAAATCGATTGCGACACTGGATCATCTGTCCGGCGGCCGCGTCTCGGTCGGCGTCGGATTCGGTTGGAACACAGACGAACTCCAGGACCACAACGTCCCGCCGGCCCGCCGCCGCACCATGCTGCGCGAGTACCTGGAGGCCATGCGCGCGCTGTGGACCCAGGAAGAAGCCGAGTACGACGGCGAATTCGTGAAGTTCGGTCCGTCGTGGGCCTGGCCGAAGCCGGTCCAGTCGCATGTGCCGATCCTGGTCGGGGCGGCCGGCACCGAGAAGAATTTCAAGTGGATCGCCAAGTCGGCCGACGGCTGGATCACGACACCGCGCGACTTCGACATCGACGAGCCGGTCAAGCTGCTGCAGGACACCTGGGCCGCGGCCGGACGCTCGGGTGCGCCGACCATCGTCGCGCTGGACTTCAAGCCGGACGCCGACAAGTTGGCGCACTGGAAGAAGCTCGGTGTGACCGAGGTGCTGTTCGGGTTGCCGGACAGTGACGAGGCCACCGTGTCGGCGTACGTCGAGAAGCTGGCGAAGAAGTTGAGCGACTTCGGGATCTGAGGTTCTGCCGCGCCGAGATTGACGAATTGGTCGCTAATCTCTTGCAAGAACGACCATTTCGTCGATCTCGGCAACCAAGATCAGGCCATCACAGCCCGATTACCCTCGTCGGTCGAGGTGACGACGATCTTTGCGCCCAGCGGCTCGCCGTCGCACAGCAAGGCCATCAGTTCGGCATCGGTCGTGGTAGCCAGGAACCGGCTCCCGTCGGCGTCAAGGCGCCCGATGATGATGCCCGTGTTGGGAGTCCAGTCGTATCGGACGGTGTAGGTCTCGATGGTCGCGGGGCCGTTCGCATGCTCGGTGACGGCGATCGTCGGCCACGACGCGACCTCTGCGCACAATTCGGCGCTGTTGTCGGCGACCCAATCGGCAGGTTCGGTCGAATAGATGCCGACCGAGAACTTGCTGGCGATGCCGCCGTTCGCGCCCACCAATGCGAATTCGCCTGGGGCTTCCCGCATTCGGGTGACCGCTTCAGCGATGCCATGCAGCGAGTAGTTGTTTCCCGGGCCGCCGAAGTACGGCAGGCCGCCGGTCAATGTCAGACCCCGCGGATCGTCGGTCGCCAGGCCGACGCCGTCACAGATGTTGAACACCGGGAACGGGAAGCAGCTGTACAGGTCGAATGCCGAGACGTCGTCGATTCCAATTCCGGCCACCCGCAACGCTTCCTGCACGGCCAGCACTGATGCCGGGCTGGCACCGACATCGGTACGGTCGAGCAGCTTCTGCTCCTTCATGTCCGCATGACCACGCAAGTAAACCCACTTGGATTCCGGCACACCGAGTTTGCGCGCCGACTCCACGGACATCAGCAATGCGGCCGCACCCATGTTCACTTGGTCGCGGGCCACCATCAGCCGCGGGTAGGGGTCGCAGATCATCCGGTTCTTGTCGGTGACGGTCACCAGCTCGTCGACGGTGCGCTCCACCGGCGCCGACGAATACGGATTCTTGGCCGCGACTTTCGACATCGGGGCGAACAGCTCCCCCATCGCCTGTCGGTAGTCCTGCACGGACAGGCCAAGCCGTGCCCGCCGGGCGTTCTCCAAGAGGCCATACTGCACCGGCGCACCGATCAGCCCGTGCCGGACGGTGTACTCGTCGAAGATGCCGTCGTACCCGTAGCCGCGGTCCTCGAGCTGGCCGTCGATGGTCTCCGAGTGATCGGGCTTGTCATCCCGACCCTTGAAGTAGCGGATGCTGGACGTGTTTTCCGACCCCATGATCATCACGACGTCGGCGCGGCCGGCCACGATCTCGCCGGCGAATTCGGTGATCAGGTGTTGCGGGCTCTGCCCGCCGATGACTTCGAGCACGGCGCGGGCGGGATCAGCGCCGATGCGCTGCGCCACGGAGCGCGGGTAGTTGTTCGATTTGCCGAGCGGCGCCGGAACGTGGCCGGAGATCTCGAACTGCCGGGTGCCCGCGACTGTGTCGATAGCCGCGGCAACTGCGGTGACGTCGGCTCCGGTGTCCTGCAGTGCCGCCTGCGCGGCTGCCGCCGCGAGGTCGACCGAGGACATGCCGCGGTAGTCGGGGTCCTCAAGGCGCTCGGTGAACTGACCGACGCCCACGATCACCGGCGTACGCGGATCGACACCCATTACAAACCTCCAGACAACTGTTAATTCGACAGGCTAACCGATTGGGAGGCGACCGCGCATGACGGGTAGCTGGGCATTTACGCCAGAGCACACGTACAACAATTCAAACGTACAACTATCTAGACGTACAGCTAATTCGACGTACAATTGCCAGATGAATTGGCCCATCAGACCCATGTCCCTCGTGGTCGGCGGCGTCGTCCCGCCCGAGAACGTGGTGGGCCGCGTGCGCGAGCAGCAGGAAATCCTGGCCAGCCTGCCCGACGGTGGCGCTGCTCTCGTCGGCGACCGTCGGCACGGCAAGACGTCCCTGGCCCGACTCGTCGCGCACACCGCGCGGCTGCAGGGCCTGACGGTCGTCTCGGTCAGCGCCGAGCGGCAGACCTATGCCGAGTTCGTCACGGCTCTCGCCGCCGAGCTCGGCCGCGTCGACAACGCCCTGCGCCAGGAGGTCGACCGTTGGAAGGTCGCGGTTGGCACCGGGCCGTTCAAGTTCGAGCGGGTTCGCGCCGACGCCGCTCTCGACGATCTGTTGCAGCGCGCCGTCGCCCGCACCAAGGACGGCCCGTTGGTGCTGTTCATCGACGAGGTCACCGTGCTGGCCCGGAACCTCGAACGCGAAAAGCCGGGCGGCGGAGACGCGTTCCTGCACCTGCTGCGCCGGTTCCGCCAGGAACACTCCGGCCGCCTGGCCACCGTCCTGTCCGGTTCCATTGGCTTCCACCATGTCTCGGAAGACGCGCTCAGTTCGGTCAACGACATCCGCAAGGTCACGGTCGGCCCGATCCGCCACGACCATGCCACTTACCTCGCCGAGTGCCTGCTGCTCGGCGTGAACGTCCGGACCACCGACCGACATCTGGTCGCGGAATCCATTGCGGCGGCGGCAGAGAACGTGCCGTATTACATCCAGCACCTGGTCGCGGGCGCGGCACGAGAAGGGTCCGTCAAACCGGACCGCATCGCGGAGCTACTGTCCGCCGCCATCACCGATCCGCACGATCCCTGGGACCTGCGGCACTACCGCGACCGGCTGCGCAACTACTACGGCGACGACGCCCCTGCCATCGCCGGACTGCTCGACATCTACGCCCATGCCCCAACCCCGTTGAGTGTCAACGCAACACTGCAGTTCCTGAAGACCGAGGGCTCACCCATCACCGATCGCGACCAGTTGGTTTCGTTCATCGAGCGCCTCGAGCAGGACCACTATCTGCGTCGCGTCGGCGACGACGACTGCTTCGCCTCCGGCCTGGTGCAGTCGGCTTGGCGAGCCATGAGGCGGTAGGCCATGACCCACCCTGCGTTCTCACCTGGCACCGTCGACCCCGACGAACTCGACGCCCGCACCGTCGGCCGCGGGCCCCTGCTGAAGCGGTTGACGGATCGCATCGTCAGCTCCGCGCAGGACGGCTCCCGGCCGCACACCTTGCTCATCGCACCTCGCGGCGCTGGTAAGACCCACACGCTTCGGGTCGCGATCCATCGCGCGCTGAAACACCGCAAGGCCGCCAAAGCCACACTGCTGCTGACACTTCCCGAGGACGCCCTGGCCATCGGCAGCTATCCGGACCTGCTCGTCGAACTGCTGCGCACGCAGGGCTCGGAAATACTCGGACGAGCCCAGGAGCTTCGCGGCGACGCACTGGAGCTGGAACGGGAAATCCTCGACCTGGCCGCCGGCCGTATGGTGTTGGTCGCGATCGAAAACGCCGACCGCATCTTCGACGCCATCGGCGAGGCGGGCCAGGGCAGTTTTCGCGCCTGGGTCGAAACATCCACCGCCGTCTTGGTTTTCGCGACGTCTCCGGCGCTGTTCCCGGCAGTCTCGTCCCGCACCCACCCGTGGTACGGCTCGTTCATCATCGAGGAACTACCCGACCTCGCGGACACTGACGTCGCCGAGTTCCTCACGCAGCACGCCCGCGATCGCGGATTGGCCGCGTACGTCGAGACTTCCGAGGGGCGGACCAAGGTCGGCGCGACCGCCCAGATCATCGGCTGGTCACCGCGTAACTGGCAGATCATCGCCGAGACCGTCGACCGCGCCGCACTGGAAAGCGTCACTCCCGCTGCCGACGCGGTATTGGAACAGCTGACGCCGCATTATCAGCAGTTGCTGTGGCAGCTTCCGGCCGGCGAACAACGCCTGATCGTCGAACTGGCCCGCGCCGACGGCGCCCGCACTGTCACCGATCTCTCTGCCGCCGTGGGCATTTCGAACCAGTCGGCGTCAGCGGCGCTGGGCCGCCTCACGGCCGGCGGCTGGGTCCGCGCCGCCAAAGCGGACTCCGGCGACCGTCGCGCCACCTGGTACGACCTCTGCGATCCACTGCTCCGGCACTACGTGCACTACCGCGAGCGCCGCCAGCGCTGACGCGGCCAATGTGCAGCCAGAGCGCCCCACTGCCGGGATCTGCGATCTGTTTGCACACTCGCATCGTCAGCCGCATTCGCGCGAAACACAACAGGCCCCCACCAGAAGGTGGGGGCCTGTTGCGCAGAAAGAAATTACAGCGACTGCAGGATCTCGCGAGCCAGTGCAGCGGTGGCCGACGGGGTCTTGCCGACCTTCACGCCGGCAGCCTCGAGGGCTTCCTGCTTGGCGGCGGCGGTGCCCGACGAGCCCGAGACGATGGCGCCGGCGTGGCCCATGGTCTTGCCCTCCGGAGCGGTGAAGCCCGCGACGTAGCCGACGACCGGCTTGGTGACGTTGGCCTTGATGTAGTCGGCGGCACGCTCTTCGGCGT
This sequence comes from Mycobacterium toneyamaense, assembly GCF_055384815.1. Lineage (NCBI taxonomy): Bacteria > Bacillati > Actinomycetota > Actinomycetes > Mycobacteriales > Mycobacteriaceae > Mycobacterium > Mycobacterium toneyamaense. The sequence goes on along the minus strand of NZ_AP040333.1, from coordinate 857,498 downwards.
CGCCACCGATCTCGCCGATCATCACGATGACCTTGGTCTCGGGGTCCTTCTCGAACGCCTCGATGGCGTCGATGTGGGTGGTGCCGATGACCGGGTCGCCGCCGATGCCGATGGCGGTCGAGAAGCCGAAGTCACGCAGCTCGTACATCATCTGGTAGGTCAGGGTGCCGGACTTGGAGACCAGACCGATCGGGCCCTTGCCGGTGATGTTGTTCGGCGTGATGCCGACCAGCGCCTCACCGGGGGTGATGATGCCCGGGCAGTTGGGGCCGATGATGCGGGTCTTCTGACCCTTCTCGACGTTGTAGGCCCACGCGTAGGCGCTGTCCTGCACCGGGATGCCCTCGGTGATGACAACCAGCAGCGGGATCTCGGCGTCGATGGCCTCGATGATGGCGTCCTTCGAGAAGGCCGGCGGCACGAAGGCGATCGACACGTCGGCGCCGGTCTCCTTCATGGCCTCGGCCACCGTGGCGAACACGGGCAGCTCGATGTCGTTGCCGTCCTTGTCGACGTGCGAGACCTTGGTGCCGGCCTTGCGGGCGTTGACGCCACCGACGACCTGGGTGCCGGCCTTCAGCATCAGCTTGGTGTGCTTGGTGCCCTCACCGCCGGTGATGCCCTGGACGATGACCTTGGAATCCTTGTTCAGGAAGATAGACATAAGTTGTTGGCTCCCTTACTTGTTCGCCAGCTCGGCGGCTTTGTCGGCACCGGAGTCCATGGTCTCGGCCTGGATCACCAGCGGGTGGTTGGCCTCGGCCAGGATGCGGCGGCCCTCTTCGACGTTGTTGCCGTCGAGACGGACGACCAGCGGCTTGTTGGCCTCGTCGCCCAGCATTTCCAGGGCCTTGACGATGCCGTTGGCGACGGCGTCACACGCGGTGATGCCACCGAAGACGTTGACGAAGACGCTCTTGACCTGGCTGTCGCCCAGGATGACGTCCAGACCGGCGGCCATCACCTCGGCCGAGGCGCCACCACCGATGTCCAGGAAGTTGGCGGGCTTCACGCCGCCGTGGTTCTCGCCGGCGTACGCGACGACGTCCAGAGTCGACATGACCAGGCCGGCACCGTTACCGATGATGCCGACGGCGCCGTCGAGCTTGACGTAGTTGAGGTCGTGCTCCTTGGCCTTGAGCTCGAGCGGGTCGGTGGCTTCCTTGTCCTCGAACTCGGCGTGGCCGGGCTGACGGAAGTCGGCGTTGGCGTCCAGGGTGACCTTGCCGTCGAGGGCGAGGATCTGGTCGTCGGGGGTGCGAACCAGCGGGTTGACCTCGACCAGGGTGGCGTCCTCGGCGACGAAGACCTCCCACAGCTTCTGGATGGTCACGGCCGCGGCGTCGAGCACCTCGGCGGGCAGGTGGCCCTTCTCGGCGATCTCGCGGGCGAAGGCCAGGTCAACACCCTTGACGGCGTCGACGGGAACCTTGGCGAGACGCTCCGGCTTGGTGGCGGCGACCTCTTCGATCTCCATGCCGCCCTCGACAGAGCACATGGCCAGGTAGGTGCGGTTGGCGCGATCGAGCAGGAAGGAGATGTAGTACTCCTCCGCGATGTCGCTGGCCTCTGCGACGAGCAACTTCTTGACGATGTGGCCCTTGATGTCCAGACCGAGGATGTTCTGCGCGTGCGTGAGGGCGTCCTCCGGGGTGGCGGCGTACTTCACGCCACCGGCCTTGCCACGGCCACCGACCTTGACCTGCGCCTTGATCATGACGGGCTTGCCGATCTCTTCGGCGATCGCCTTGGCGTCATCGGCGGACTCGGTGACCCGGCCCGGTGTAGTAGGGACGTTGTGCTTGGCGAACAGCTCTTTCGCCTGGTACTCGAAGAGATCCATGAGCTCTGAGAAATCCCGTTCTGTCTGCGTTGACGGTTGAATTCACTTCAGCATTGGGCCGCACTGGCTCGCTCGGCACTTTAGCCACGTACTAATGAGTAGCCAGCACCGCCTACTACCCATGTGGTACATCTCACCTGAGAGCAACCAGTGAGGCAAATCACAGTTCCCGGCCAATGACATCTATAGGTTGCCAATCGGTTCTGATTTTCAGTACCGTCATGGGCGGTCTCGGTAACGGTACGGTCACGGAGCAAAGGAATTTTCGGTTGGCTGAGCACGATTCGTCGGTAACTCCCCTCGGAGAGGCGACGAACGCCGGCAACACCGAGAACGCTGCCCGCACCACCATCAAGCTATCCCGCGCTGTGAGCCCTGCTGAAGTGACCGACATCATCCCGTTCAACGAGTTCGGTGACCTGCACGATCTGGACCTCTCCGAGAGCGCGTTCGACCGCGATTCCCGCGTCAACGCCGCCCCCGAGCTCGACGATCTGAACGACACCGACGACGAGACTCCCCTGACGCTGACTGTTCCGGCCGAATTCCGGCAGCCCGAGGGCGCGCAGCGCCTCTCCGCGAGCGCCTACCGCGACAGCCACACCGATACCAGCAACGGTCTCGACGACACGGACGTCATCGATCTGCGCGCGAGCCGTGGCACCCACCGCAAGCCTGAGCCCGTCAACGGCGTGAAGGGCCGCCTGGTCGCCGCCGCCATGGCCGTCGGCGCCACCGCCGCCGCCGGGTACTCGATGATGACCAGCGCCGACCAGCCGACCAGCACGAAGCTGGCCGCCGACCAGGTCGTCCGCGCGGACGGGTCGACCGGATCCTCGGACGGCATCCAGATCGTCAACGTCGAACCCGCCGCCGCGTCCGGCGCGGTGCACGCCCAGGAACTCGCCAACGGCGCGGCGTTCGCGCAGGAACGCGCCGAGCGCGAAGCCCGGCTGGCCCGCCCGCTGTTCGTGATGCCGACCAAGGGCGTGTTCACCTCCGGCTTCGGTTACCGCTGGGGCGCGTTGCACGGCGGTATCGACATCGCCGGCCCGATCGGTACGCCGATCGTCGCCGTCTCCGACGGCGTCGTCGTGGCCGCAGGCCCGACCGCTGGTTACGGCGCGTGGGTCAAGGTCCGTCACTCGGACGGGACCGTCACGCTGTACGGCCACGTCAACACCTGGGTCGTCTCGGTCGGCCAGCGGGTTTTCGCCGGCGACCAGATCGCCACCATCGGCAACCGCGGCAACTCGACCGGCCCGCACTGCCACTTCGAGGTGCTCATGGGCGGCAGCCAGCGCATCGACCCCGTGCCGTGGCTGGCACAGCGTGGCCTGAGCCCGGGTAACTACGTCGGCTGATCCGTGACGGACAACAACGCCGACGGGCCAGCCCAGACGCATTCGTCCGACCCCACCCAATCTTTCGGACGTCACTCTGACGACGAACCCAGAACGGGGTTGATCCGGCGCGCGCCGACGGGAGCCTTTCCCGTCACCGACGCACCGCCCACCAGCATCATCCGCCGCACACCCACTGGTTCGATACCCGTCGTCGACGCTCCTCAAACGAGTGTCATCGAGCCCGCGACCGGTCTCATTTCCGCCGAGCCCGCGACCGGCCTGATCCGGGCCGAGGATGCCCCCGCGACCACGTTCATCCCGGCCTCGGGCCCCGCTCCGGCAGCGGCTCCCGAGTCGGCTCCGACGCCGACACCGAAGCCGCCGCCCGGGCCGTTCGCCGCCTGCGCCACTGCCACGGCGTGCATCTTGAGTGGCTGGGCGACGGCCGTCATCGCCACTTCACTGATCGCCGGGTGGTGGCGCACCGATCCGCTGTTCTGCGTCGCCATCGGCTTCCTCGCCGCCGTCGGCTGCGGCGCCACCATCGGCGGGCAGATCGCCGTCCTGCTGCGGCGCCGCACGGGCCGGGTCGTGGTGGTGGTCGGCGCCTTGGTGACGCTGGTGATCTTCGCCAGTTTGTTCGTCGCCGGGGCCAAACTGCCGCCGATCGTCTACGGCATCCCGGTGCTGCCGGTCGCCAGCATGGTGCTCGCGATGCTGCCCGTTACCGGCCGCTGGTGCACCAAAACCTGACGCGCCGAAGCGAATCCGGCTAAAAATCAGCGAGATCGCACCGTCCGAGTTTCGCGCGCGCCGACGCTAAAGCTTCTGTACCGGAGCGTGGTTGTGCATCAGTTTGACCCGGCCGGAGCTGCCGAAGTCGATGAGCGACATGGCCGATTCGCCGACACCACTGACCTCTTCGACGCGGCCCAGGCCGTACTTGTCGTGCGTGACACGGTCACCCGGTGAGAGCACCACCAGCGGCTTGTTGCGGTTCGGCGCCGGCCGCATGGGCGACGGCCGTCCACCACCGAGACCACCACCCGATCCCCCGGACCCGTAACCCCGCGGCGCCGACAGCGATGGTGGCGGCTCGACGCGACGCCAGTCGATCAGCTCCTGCGGAATCTCCTGCAGAAAGCGCGATTCCGGGTTGAGCATGGGCTGCCCCCACGACGAGCGCACCTTGGCGCGGCTGAGGTACAGCCGCTGGCGGGCCCGGGTGATGCCGACGTACGCCAGCCGGCGTTCCTCGGACAGTTCGGTCGGGTCGCCGAGGGCGCGCATGTGCGGGAACATGCCGTCTTCCCAGCCGGTCACGAAAACCACGGGGAATTCGAGGCCTTTGGCGGTGTGCAGCGTCATCATCGTGACGACGCCGTCGCCGTCCTCGGGGATTTCGTCGGCGTCCGCCACCAGCGAGACCCGTTCCAGGAACGCGGCCAGCGCTCCGGTGTCGGGGACGTCCTCGTCCAGTTCCTCTTCCTGCAAAGCCTGCGCGTTGGCCAGGTCGGTGCTGAATTCGTGTGCGACGCTGACCAATTCGTTCAGGTTGTCGAGCCGCGCCTGGTCCTGCGGGTCGCTGGACGCTTCCAGCTCGCGGCGGTAGCCCGTGCGGTCCAGCACCGTCTCGACCAGGTCACCCAGCTCGCCGTCGAGCCCGCCGCGCAGGCTGTCCATGAGCTCGACGAAACTGGCGATCGCCTTCTCCGAGCGGGAGTTCAGCATCGGCACCCGGCCCTCGGCGGCTGCCTGCAGCGCGTCACTGAAGCTGGCGCCGGTGTTCTCCGCGTACACCGCCACGCAGGCTTCGGCGCGGTCACCGATGCCGCGGCGGGGGGTGTTGAGGATGCGCCGCAGGCTCACCGCGTCGCCCGGGTTGTCCAGCACCCGCAGGTACGCGACGATGTCGCGAATCTCCTTGCGCTCGTAGAAGCGCATGCCCCCGACGACTTTGTACGGGATGCCGGCCCGGATGAAGATGTCCTCCACGGACCGCGACGAGTTGTTGGTGCGGTAGAACACCGCGATGTCGCCATAGCTGTACTTGGTGTCGATACCGCTGCCCTTGGTGGTCAGCGTGTCGATCTCCTCGGCGATGAACCGGGCCTCGTCGTGTTCGTTGTCGGCAACGTAGCCGACGATCAGCTCGCCCTCGCCGGCGTCGGTCCACAGCTTCTTGTCGCGGCGTCCGGCGTTGCGGCTGATGACCCCGTTGGCGGCCGACAGGATGTTCTGCGTGGAACGGTAATTCTGTTCCAGCAGAATGGTTTTCGCATTCGGGAAGTCGCGCTCGAAATCCTCGATGTTGCGGATCGTCGCGCCGCGGAACGCGTAGATGGACTGGTCGGCGTCACCCACGACGCACAGTTCGGCGGGCGGGACGTCATCGGCGCCTTCGGGCGCGTGGTGCCCGACGAGCTCGCGCACCAGCACGTACTGGGCGTGGTTGGTGTCCTGGTACTCGTCGACCAGGATGTGCCGGAAGCGCCGCCGGTAGTACTGCGCGATCTGCGGAAAGCTCTGCAGCACAGCGACCGTCTCGCCGATCAGGTCGTCGAAGTCCATGGCGTTCGCGGCCCGCAGCCGGCGCTGGTATTCGCCGTAGACCTCGGCGACGATCTTCGGCAGGTCCTCGTCGGCCTCCGACGCCTCCGACGCCGCCTGCAGCGGGTCGATCAGTTCGTTCTTCAGGTTCGAGATCGCGGTCGCGAGCATGCGCGGCGAGTACCGCTTGACGTCGAGGCCCAGGTCCTTGCCCACCATCATCAACAACCGGCGCGAGTCGTCGGCGTCGTAGATGGAGAAGTTGGAGTTGAGCCCCGGGAGCAGCGAGGCCTGGTTCCGGAGGATGCGGACGCAGGTGGAGTGGAACGTCGACACCCACATGGACTTGGCGCGGGGGCCGATCAACTGGACGACGCGCTCACGCATCTCGGCGGCGGCCTTGTTGGTGAACGTGATGGCCAGGATCTGGCCGACGCCGACGTCGCGGTTGGCCAGCAGGTAGGCGATGCGCCGGGTCAGCACCGCGGTTTTGCCCGAGCCGGCGCCGGCCACGATCAGCAGCGGCGAACCCTCGTGCAGAACCGCTGCACGCTGCTGCGGGTTGAGGCCGTCCAGAAGCTGATCGATGTCGGGGGCTGTGCTCGTCATATCAGCTCAAACTTACCGCCGGGGTGCGACAAGCCACGCATTTCCCCGGTCGCTTCGGTCGCCTCTTTGCGCTGGCACCGGCCGGGATGGCACACTCGGAACGTGCTCAATGCGCAGCAGCGATTTTTCTACGGGTACCGGACGCCGGTACCCGGGGTTTAGCTGCTTCCCTTCAGCCCCGTGGTCCGCATCCGGATCCGGGGCTCGTTTGTTGTGTGAGGCCTGAATTCGGATGACACCAGAATCCACCAACAGCGAGGACACCATGTCGACCGAAACTGAACTCCCCAACATCGACGAGCTCCGCCTGGAGATCGACGAGCTGGACGCCACCATCCTGGCGGCCGTCGCCCGTCGCACCGAGGTCTCCAAGATGATCGGCAAGGCCCGCATGGCCTCCGGCGGCACCCGGCTGGTGCACAGCCGCGAGATGAAGGTCATCGAGCGCTACAGCGAGCTGGGCCCCGAGGGCAAAGACCTCGCCATGCTGCTGCTGCGTCTCGGCCGCGGCCGCCTCGGCCACTGACCTCCGCTCACTGACCAAACTTCCCGCACCAAACTTCCCGCGAGCGGCCGTGTCTGTACGGCGACACACCGACTTCGGTGTGTGCTTTGCGCACGTTGGCGCCTGGTGAGCGGCCGTGTCTGTACGGCGACACACCGACTTCGGTGTGTGCTTTGCGCACCCTCGCGGCCGGTGAGCGGCCCCATTTGTACAAGCAACCACGGCGTGTTGCGTACAGACACGGCCGCTCGCGCCAAGGGTGAGGGGCGTCAGGGAGTCAGGGCGATGTACTTGGTGTCGAGGTATTCCTCGATACCTTCGGTGCCGCCTTCGCGGCCGAAGCCTGACGACTTCACCCCGCCGAACGGCGCCGCCGGGTCCGAGATGACACCCCGGTTGACGCCGACCATGCCGGACTCCAGCGCCTCGGACACCCGCAGCGCCCGGTCGAGCGATTGCGTGTAGATGTAGGCCGCCAGACCGTACTCGGTGTCGTTGGCCGCGGCGATCGCCTCGTCCTCGGTGTCGAATCCCGTCACGGGAGCGACGGGCCCGAACACCTCCTCCCGCAGGATGCGGGCATCGGCAGGGACGTCCGCCAGGACCGTCGCGGGATAGAAGTAGCCCGGACCGCCCGGGGCCGTGCCGCCGACGGCGACGGTCGCGCCGCGCGACACCGCGTCGGACACCAGGTCGGTGACGGTGCCGAGCTGCTTGGCGTTGATCAGCGGGCCGAGCGTCGCGTTCTCGTCCAGACCGTTGCCGAGCGTGAACTCGCTCATCCGCTGCACCAGCTTCGTGGTGAACTCCTGCCGCACCGCGTTGGCGACGTGGAAGCGGTTGGCCGCCGTACAGGCCTCGCCGCCGTTGCGCATCTTGGCGAGGATCGCGCCGTCGACGGCGGCATCGACGTCGGCGTCGTCGAACACCACGAACGGCGCGTTGCCGCCGAGTTCCATCGACATGCGCAGCAGCTTCTCGCCGCCCTGCTGCACCAGCGCCCGGCCGACGCCCGTCGACCCGGTGAAGGTCAGCTTGCGCAGCCGGCCGTCGTTGATCAGCGCGGCGGTCAGTTCACCCGGACTGGTGGTCGGCAGCACGGACAGCACGCCCTTGGGCAGCCCGGCGTCGGCCATCAGCAACATGGTCAGCGGGGTTTCGGCGGCGGGCTTGACCACCATGGTGCAGCCGGCCGCCAGGGCCGGGCCGATCTTGCGGGTGCCCATGGCCAGCGGGAAGTTCCACGGTGTCACCGCGTAGCACGGGCCGACGGGCGACTTGGTGACGACGATGCGCCCGGTACCTGCCGGGCTGGGGGTGTAGCGGCCGCCGATGCGGACGGCCTCTTCGGCGAACCAGCGGAAGAACTCGGCGCCGTACTTGACCTCGCCGCGGCTCTCGGCGAGCACCTTGCCCATCTCGAGCGTCATCAGCGTGGCGAGATCCTCGGCGCGGGCGGTGATGGTCTCGAACACCGACCGCAGGATTTCGCCGCGCTCACGGGGCGGGGTTGCCGCCCACTCCTTTTCGACGGCCGCCGCGGCGTCGAGTGCGGCGATGCCGTCCTGCTGCGCGGCGTCGGCGACGCGGGCGATGACATCCTCGGTAGCGGGGTTGAGCACTTCGAACGTGGATTGACCGGCGCGCTCCTCACCGCCGATCCAGAGGCCAGTTGGGACAGACGACAACAGCGCGGCGATGTCCATACACCCATCATGTACGGCGGCGTTTCCTACGTCACACTAGGGTTTGAGGCATGGCTGATCAGACTCCCGCTGCCGACATCACGACCACCTCAGCCTGGGAGGCGCTCACCGCGCACCATGCCGCGGTCGAGGCGACCACGCTGCGCGAGCTGTTCGCCGACGATCCGGACCGCGGCCGCGAGCTGACGCTGACCGTCGGCGACCTGTACATCGACTACAGTAAGCACCGCGTGACCAGGGAAACCCGTGCGCTGCTGCTCGATCTGGCCCGCGCGGCCGGCCTGGAGGAGCGGCGCGACGCCATGTTCGCCGGTGAGCACATCAACACCTCCGAGGACCGCGCCGTGCTGCACACCGCGCTGCGGCTGCCGCGCGGCGCCTCGCTGGTGGTCGACGGCCAGGACGTCGTCGCCGACGTGCACTCCGTGCTCGATGAGATGGGCACCTTCACCGACCGGCTGCGCAGTGGTGAGTGGACCGGAGCCACCGGTCAGCGCATCACGACCGTCGTCAACATCGGTATCGGTGGCTCCGATCTGGGCCCGGTCATGGTGGACCAGGCCCTGCGCCACTACGCCGATGCGGGCATCACGGCGCGGTTCGTGTCGAACGTCGACCCGGCCGACCTGGTGGCCAAGCTCGACGGACTCGACCCTGCCACAACGCTTTTCATCGTCGCCTCCAAGACGTTCTCGACGTTGGAGACGCTGACGAACGCCACTGCCGCCCGGCGCTGGCTCGTCGCCGCGCTCGGTGATGACGCTGTCGCCAAGCACTTCGTCGCGGTGTCGACCAACGCAAAACTGGTGTCCGAGTTCGGCATCGACACCGCGAACATGTTCGGTTTCTGGGACTGGGTCGGCGGCCGCTACTCGGTGGACAGCGCCATCGGGCTCTCGGTGATGGCCGTCATCGGGAAGGAACGGTTCGGCGAATTCCTGGCCGGCTTCCATCTGGTCGACGAGCACTTCCGCACCGCGCCGCTGGAGGCGAACGCGCCGGCGCTGCTCGGGCTCATCGGCCTGTGGTACTCGGATTTCTTTGGCGCACAAGCGCGTGCGGTGCTCCCCTACTCCAATGACATGGCCCGGTTCGCCGCCTACCTGCAGCAGCTGACCATGGAGTCCAATGGCAAGTCGGTCCGTGCCGATGGCACGCCGGTGAGCACCGACACCGGCGAAATCTTCTGGGGCGAGCCGGGAACCAACGGCCAGCACGCCTTCTACCAACTACTGCACCAGGGCACCCGGCTCGTGCCGGCGGACTTCATCGGCTTCAGCGAGCCGACCGACGATCTGCCCACCGCCGACGGCACCGGCAGCATGCACGACCTGCTGATGAGCAACTTCTTCGCCCAGACTCAGGTGCTCGCCTTCGGCAAGACCGCCGAAGAGATCGCCGCCGAAGGTACGCCGGCCGACGTCGTCCCCCACAAGGTGATGCCCGGAAACCGGCCCACCACTTCGATTTTGGCGACCAAGCTGACGCCGTCGGTGGTCGGTCAGCTGATCGCGCTGTACGAGCACCAGGTCTTCACCGAAGGCGTCATCTGGGGCATCGACTCGTTCGATCAGTGGGGCGTCGAACTCGGCAAGACCCAGGCCAAGGCCCTGCTGCCGGTCATCACGTCCGAGGCCGCGCCGGCCCCACAGTCCGACAGCTCGACCGATGCCCTGGTGCGTCGCTACCGCGCCGAACGCGGCCGCGTTTCCTAGGGATTTGTGCACGATTTTCCGCGGCCGGCGCGGAAAATCGTGCACAAATCGCTCAGGCGAAGTACTTGGTGAAGCGCGGCGGCATCAGCTTCATCACCTCGACCAGCGGCCACCACGGCCAGCCGGGGACGACGGCGCGGCCCTTCTCGTTCTCGATGGCTTCGACCATGGCCTTCACGCCGGTCTCGTTGTCGACCATGAGCATGGTGGAGTTGGATTTGGCGGTCATCTCGGACTCGATGTAGCCGGGCTCCAGAACGGTGACCTTGATCGGACCGGACGGATACTCGGCGCGCAGCGACTCACCGAGCGACGTGACGCCGGCCTTGCTCGCGGCGTAGGCCGCCTTGTGCCCGGGCACGCCGACGTTGCCGAGCACCGACGACACCAGCACCAGGTGGCCCCGCCCCGCGGCCTTGAACATCTCGAGCGCCGTCTCGATCTGCACCAGCGCCGCAACGAGATTCGTCTCGATGGTCGCCTTGTTGGCCCACAACTTGCCGCCACCGAGCGGGTAGCCCTTGCCGATTCCGGCGTTGACGATGACGCAGTCGATGCCGCCGAGTTGGTCGGACAGGTCCTCGAAAACCTTGGGCACCTGATCGTGGTCGTTGACGTCCAGCGCCGCGATGGCGACGGTCACGCCGGGATACTGCGCCGTCAGTTCGGCCTTGAGTTCTTCGAGGTTGTCCAGCCGGCGGGCACACAGTGCCAGGTCGCGGCCCTTGGCGGCGAACTGCCGGGCCATACCGGCGCCCAGGCCCGAGCTCGCTCCGGTGATGAGAATCTTCTGCCGAGTCATGCCCTGCAGCGTAACCAACTCGACACGTGTCAAGAAAGGCCGCGGGTGCAAGATCGAGGTATGAAGCTCGCCGCCCTGTTGGTCGCCGTCGTGGGCATGACGTCGGCGCCCCTCGCCTACGCCGACGACGATCCGCTGTTTCGGTTGGTCGACGCCGCCGCCCAGCGGCTGCAGACCGCCGACGCGGTGGCCGCGGTCAAGTGGCTCAAGGGCGGCTCGATCGAGGATCCCGCGCGGGTCGATCAGGTGCTGAAAGCGGTCGCCGCGCAGGCCACCGCGTCAGGCGCCGACCCGGTGTTCGTGCAGCAGGTGTTCACCGACCAGATTCACGCCACCGAGGGCATCGAGTATCTGCGGTTCAGCCAATGGAAGTTCGATCCGGCGACGGCTCCCACGACGGCACCTGATCTGTCCGAATCACGCACTGCGATAGACGGTTTCAATCGCACCATGGTCGCGGAGCTGGCGGCACAACGAGGAGTCCTGCACGGCCCGGGCTGCGCCGCCGCACTCGACGCCGCCCGAGCACAGGTGGTGACGAACCAGCACCTCGACCCGCTCTACCAGCAGGCGCTCACAGCAGCGACCAGGAACTACTGCAACTGAATCACTTGAGTAGCTTCGACATGCGCCGGTCGGCCAGCACCTTGCCACCGGTCTGACACGTCGCACAGTACTGAAAAGACTTGTCCGCGAAGGACACCTCACGGACCGTGTCGCCGCAGACCGGGCACGGCAATCCGGTGCGGGCATGGACCCGAAGCCCGGAGCGCTTCTCCCCCTTGAGGGCTGCCGCTCCTTGTCCGACCGAACGGGTCACGGCATCGGTGAGCACCGAGATCATCGCGTCATGCAGAGTCGCCAACTGCTCCGCGGTCAGCTTGCCCGCGGTCGCGAACGGCGAAAGCTTGGCCACATGCAGGATTTCGTCGCTGTAGGCGTTGCCGATCCCGGCGATGGTCCGTTGATCGGTGATGACGTTCTTGATCCGGCCGGTGTTCCCGGCCAGCACCGCGCCCAGTTCGGCCGGGCCGAGCGATAACGCGTCCGGTCCCAACGTGGCGATCTGCGGCACGGCCAGCGGATCGTTCACCAGCCAGACCGCCAGCCGCTTCTGCGTTCCCGCCTCGGTCAGGTCGAAACCCGGTGCCTCACCGGGCTTTCCGAGGTGCACCCGCAGCGCGATCGGCCCCTTGCCCGGCTTCAGCGGTGCGGCCGCCAGCTTCTCCGACCAGCGCAGCCAACCGGCGCGTGACAGGTGGGTGATCAGGTGCAGATCGCCGACCTGCAGCCCGAGGTACTTGCCCCAGCGGTTGGCGCCCGTCACTTCCTTGCCGTACAGCGCCGTCGGCGGCGGGTCGAAGGTCTTGAGCACGGACAGAGCGGAGACGTCGACACGGCCCACCGGCAGTCCGACCGCATGACGACGCAGGTGATCGGCGAGCGCCTCGACCTCGGGAAGTTCCGGCATGGGTTCAGGCTAGCGACTGGATGTACCGCATGCTGTACACATGGCAGACCGCTCGGCACCCGCCCCGGCCACCAATCCGCTGCGACGCATGCTGGTCATGAATGCCGTACCGCGCCGCTGGCCGTTCGCGCTACGGGCCTCGTTCTGCATGATGGTGCCGATTCTCGTGGGGTGGGCGGCCGGTGACGTATCGGCCGGGCTCGTCGCCACCATCGGTGGCTTCACCTCGCTGTACGGCAGCGGGCGGCCGTATCTCAACCGGGCGATGTATCTCGGCGCCATCGCCATCTCGTTCGCGGTGGTCGTGGCACTCGGCGATTGGGCGGCCGCAACCCCGTGGTCGGCCGTGCTGGTGGTGACCGTGATCGCGATGGTCGCCGTCCTGATCTGCCAGGCCCTGTCCGTCGGTCCGCCCGGCGCCTACATGCCCGTGCTGGCGTGCGCGGCGGCAGTCGGGATTGCCACCCAGCACTTGAGTCCGTGGCGGCTGGGTGCGCTCGTACTGGCCGGCGGCGCGTTCGCCTGGATGGTGCACATGGCCGGAGTACTGGTCCGCCCGCGCGCGCCGGAACGTGCCGCGGTCGCCGGCGCCGCCGAAGCGGTGGCCACCTACATCGAAACCTCGTCACCCGATGCCCGGCACCGCGCCGCGCAGCTTCTGCACGAAGCCTGGATCACGCTGGTCACGTTCCAGCCCGTACGGCCCAAGCCCGACGACACCCTCTACCGGCTGAGGATGACGAACCGCCGGCTGCACGTGTTGCTTCGCCGAAGCCATGGCCGCCGCCGACCGCGGCCAACCGATGTCCGTCGACGGCGCCGCGCTGGCCCGGCACCTGGGTACGGTGCCCGACGACATCGGCGGCAGTTTCGAGGGCCTGATCCCACTGGGACGCCCCTCGGTCGGGACGCTGCTGCGCCGCGCGGTGACGCCGGGGTCTCCCCCACTGACGGCGGCACTGCGCACCGCGGTCGCCGTCGCGATCGCCGGCACCGTCACCGTCGGCCTGAACATGGACCACGCGTACTGGGCCATGGCGGCGGCGGTGCTGATGCTGCATCAGGGTTTCGATTGGCGACGCACCGTACAACGCGGCATCGAACGCACCTTGGGCACGTGGCTCGGCCTGCTGCTGGCGGGCGGCGTCCTGCTCGCCGCACCGGGTGGACCGTGGCTCGCCGTCATCGTCGGCACGCTGCAGTTCCTCATCGAGATGTTCGTGGTGCGCAACTACACCGTCGCGGTCATCTTCATCACGCCTGCGGCATTGACCATCGCGTCGGGCGGACACCACATCGCCGACGTGCCCGCCATGCTGCTCGCCCGGGGCGTCGATACCGTGATCGGTTGTGCGGTGGCACTTCTCGTGCTGTGGCTGATGCGGCGCGGCCACCCCGCGGCGCGTCCCGCCGAGTCGATCGCGGCGACGCTCGACGCCGTCGCCGTCGTGGTCGGCCATCTTGCCGCCGGCGCGGTCACCACCGATCAGGCCCGCAGCGACCGTCGTGATCTGCAGCTGCGCGCGATGGCCATGCTTCCGGTGTACGACACCGCCATCGGCGGGTCGACCCGGAGCCGGGTTGCGGCAGAACGGCTTTGGCCTGCCATCGTCGCGACCGAGCAACTCACGTATCGGACGCTCGCCGCGGGCTGGGCCACCGAGCGATCCGAGACGCCGATCACCCCTGACGACGCCGCACAGCTGACCGCGACGCTCGCCGACCTGGCCGACGCCGTCCGCACCGGACGCCCGGCGGCCGACATCACCGAGCCACCGGCCCTCGGCGCCAACGAATTACGCGCGATCCGGGCGTCGCTGGCGTAGGGATTTGTGCACGTTTTTCCGCGCCGACCGCGGAAAAACGTGCACAAATCCCTACTTTTCGATGGCGCGCTGCACCAGACCCAGCGCCCAGCCGACGATCGACAGCAGGATCGCCGCCCAGATCGCCGTGAACCAGAACTGGTCGATCCCCAAGCCCCAGTGGGTGGTGTTCTCGGTGATCCACGAGGTGATCCACAGCATCCAGGCGTTGATGACGATGTGGATGAGGCCGAGCGTGAGGATGTACAGCGGGATCGCGAACAGCTGCACGATCGGCTTGATGATGGCGTTGACCAACCCGAACACGAACGCCACCACCAGGATGATGCCGACCCGCTCGAGTTGGCCGGCGCCCACGGGGAAGACGAAGTAGATCCCCGACACCATGCGCGTGACCAACCACAACGCCAGGCCGGTCAACCCAGCACGAACCAGCAGCGATTTCATGCTGTCGATTCTGCCCGCAGCAGGTAGGTGTCCATGATCCAGCCGTGCCGCGCCCGAGCGTCGGCCCGCTCCCGCGCGATACGTTCCCCGACCTCGCCGACGGTCCCGGCGATCAGCATCTCGTCCGGGGTCCCGAGGTAGGCACCCCACCAAATCCGCGTCTGCGGTGGGCATTCCAGGAACGAGCACTCGCCGTCGAGCATCACGACCGCGGCGCCGGCCAGGCCGTGCTCACGCAGCTGACGACCCGTCGTGATGAGCACCGGCTCGCCAATGTCGTTGAGCGGGATGCGATGTCGGGCCGTGAGCGCCTGGATGGCGGTGATGCCGGGGATGACGTCGAACTCGAACTCGACGTGTTCGGCGACGCGGTCCAGGATGCGCAGCGTGCTGTCGTAGAGCGACGGGTCGCCCCACGCCAGAAAGGCGCCCACGCCGTCGGGCCCCAGTTCGGTCTCGATGGCTTCCGCCCACAGCCGCGCTCGTGCGGCGTGCCATTCGGCGACGGCCTCGTGGTAATCGCGATCTTTGGCTCGCTTGGGATCCGGCAGTGCCACGAACCGGTAGCCGGGGTCTTCGATGAAGCGCTCGCAGATCAGCCGGCGCAGCGCGACGAGATCGTCCTTGGTGTCGCCTTTGTCCATCGCGAAGAACACCTGCGTGTCATTGAGTGCCGCGACGGCTTGGGCGGTGACGTAGTCCGGGTCGCCGGCGCCGATACCGATGACGTGGATTGTGCGCATCCGCGAAGGCTAGCGGCCTGCGGCGGCCGCAGTTTTATCCAGTACCG
Organism: Mycobacterium toneyamaense; assembly: GCF_055384815.1. Taxonomy (NCBI): domain Bacteria; kingdom Bacillati; phylum Actinomycetota; class Actinomycetes; order Mycobacteriales; family Mycobacteriaceae; genus Mycobacterium; species Mycobacterium toneyamaense. Next base: position 841,888 of record NZ_AP040333.1, on the reverse strand, counting down.
CAGGTATTGACTACCTCTGGTATCGGACGTAGCTTCGGATTACGGACACTTTCGAAGGGATGTCAACGATGACAGCTTCGGTCAAAGGCCAGACGACGCGCGCGGAATTCGCCGAACGCCTGCTCAAAGGCTCGGTACGCAAGTCTTACGCGCCGATCGTCGACATCGACTGGGACGCGCCGATCGACCCGGACAAGTACTTCCTGCCGCCGAAAGTGGTGTCGCTGTACGGCACCCCGCTCTGGGAGTCGATGAGCCGGGCCGAGCAGATCGAGCTGTCCCGCCAGGAGCTGGTGAACACCCTGTCGGCGGGCATCTGGTTCGAGAACATCCTCAACCAGGCCCTGCTGCGCAAGGCGATGCATCAGGACCCGACGGCGAGTGCCACCCACTACGAGCTGACCGAACTCGGCGACGAGACCCGCCACATGGTGATGTTCGGCAAGGCCATCGAGAAGGTGGGCGCCGACCCGGTGCGTCCCAAGTGGTACCAGCGCACCATCATCAACATGCTGCCCTTCGCGTTCCAGGGCTCGGTGCTCTGGGTGGCGGCGCTGATCGGCGAGGAGATTTTCGATTCGCTGCAGCGGCAGATGATGGACGACCCCGAGCTGCAGCCGATGGTGCAGCGACTCATGCGAATTCACGTCACCGAGGAGGCCCGGCACATCCAGTTCGCCCGCGACGGCCTGCGCAAGCGGGCGCCGGAGATGTCGTGGGCCAAGCGCTTCTGGATCGGCAACCTCAACGGCGTGGGCGGCCTGTTCTTCCGGTTCCTGTTCACCAACAAGGTGCAGTACCGCCGCGTGGGACTGGACGCGCGGGCCGCTCGCCACATGGCGCGGACCTCTCCGCACCGGATCGAGACGCAGATCGCCGGCTTCGCGCCGCTCGCGTCATTCCTGGAGGAAGTTGGACTCCTCGGCCCCATCGCGCGGCGGTTGTGGCGGCGGAGCGGATTCCTGCCGGGCGGTCCCGTGGCGCCTGCCGCGCGGGCGGAAATTGCGGAGGCCGAAGACCTGTACGACGGACCCGCCACGATCGACGGCCGCGACGTCCGGGTCCGGCTGGCCGGGCACCTCGATCCGATCGACGGCCAGTACCACTGGCGGGGAACGGTTTTCGAGACGCTCGACGAGCTGCCGCGCACTGCCGTCACCGTGACCGTGGGTGAACGTACCGCGACGGCGCGCGTCACCGAGCGCAGCCAGCAGGGCGGCTACGCCATCAGCGGCACGGGGTTGCCGCCCTTCCCGCTGAACTGACGACCACTGAATGGGCCGTACCCGGCCCATGAAACTAGAACACGTTCTAGTATCGCTTCATGAGGTTCACCTACGCCGAAGCGATGACCGACCCGTCCTACTACATCCCGCTGGCCAAGGCGGCGGACGAGGCCGGCTACCACGCGATGACCATCCCGGACAGCATCGCGTACCCCTTCGAGTCCGACTCGACCTACCCGTACACCGCCGACGGCAGCCGCGAGTTCCTCGACGGCAAGTCGTTCATCGAGTCGTTCGCCCTGATCGGCGCCCTCTCCGCGGTCACGACCAAGCTGCACTTCAACATCTTCGTGCTGAAGCTGCCCATCCGGCCGCCGGCGCTGGTGGCCAAGCAGGCCGGCTCGCTGGCCGCGATGTTCGACAACCGCCTGGGCCTGGGCGTGGGCACCAGCCCGTGGCCGGAGGACTACGAGGTCATGGGTGTGCCGTTCGCCCGCCGCGGCAAGCGCATGGACGAGTGCATCGACGTCATCCGCGGCCTGACGCAGGGCGACTACTTCGAGTACCACGGCGAGTTCTACGACATCCCCAAGACCAAGATGACGCCGGCGCCGACCAAGCCGGTGCCGATCCTGGTCGGTGGCCACGCCGACGCCGCACTCAAGCGCGCCGCCCGCAACGACGGCTGGATGCACGGCGGCGGCGATCCCGCCGAGCTCGACCCGCTGCTCAAGAAGCTCGCGCAGTACCGCGAATCCGAAGAGCGCATCGGGCTGTGCGACGAGTTCCAGATCCACGTCATCTCGATCGACGGCTTCACCGTCGACGGCGTGAAGCGCCTCGAGGACAAGGGCGTCACCGACGTCATCGTCGGCTTCCGCGTGCCCTACATCATGGGCGAGGACACCCAGCCGCTCGACGAGAAGATCAAGCACCTGGAGATGTTCGCCGAGAACGTCATCGCCAAGGTCTGAGCGCGACTACTCGTCGATGACGTGGACCGCGGCCTCCTCGGCGGAGGCCGCGCTCCCGTCGATGCCGACGTCCCCCGCGAGCAGCTCGCCGTCCTGCTCGCCGGCCACGAGCCGGCCGGACCGCTGGTCACCGACCTCGTCTTCGCCCCACTGCTCGTCGGGATCGTCACCCTCGTCAAGTTGCAGCGCCGGGTCCGGCTCTTCCTCGGCGAGCAGTTCGTCGAGGGTCTCGTCATCCCGGGGCTCGCGCCACTTGTCCGGCGGCGAGTAGCCCTCGTCCAGCAGGTCATCGACACCGCGGTCGATCAGCATGTCCTCCTGGGTCAGCTGATCCTCATCGTCGACGCTGTACTCATCCGAGGCACTCATGTAATCACCTTGCCACGGATCGCCGAGTCTGGCGAGTACGCCTGAAAACCCCCAAAACCTGACGGTTCTGGGGGTTTTCGACACGGTCACCGCAACCGCTAGAGCGTGCGGCTGATGATCTCCTTCATGATTTCGCTTGTGCCGCCGTAGATCTTGTTGACGCGTGCCGCGGCATACGCCCGGCCGATCGGATACTCCATCATGTAGCCGTACCCGCCGAAGAACTGCACACAGCGGTCGACGACGGCCACGGCCCGGTCGGCGGCGATCAGCTTGCCCATGGACGCGATCGCCGGATCGTTGTCGCCGTCGATCAGCGACTGCACGCAGTAGTCCACCGTGGTCTTGATCGACAGCACCTCGGCCTTGAGCTCGGCGAGCTGGAATCGGTTGTGCTGGAAGTTGATCAGCGGTTTGCCGAAGGCCTCGCGCTGCTTGGTGTACTTGATGGCCTCCAGCACCGCGGCCTCGGCCATGCCGGCGCAGATCGATCCGATGACGAGCCGCTCGCGGGCCAGCTGCGACATCAGCTGGTAGAAGCCCAGGCCTTCCTGCTCACCGAGCAGGTTGGTGACCGGCACGCGCATGTCGGTGAAGAACAGCTCGCGGGTGTCCTGGCCGTGCTGACCGACCTTCTCCAGCACCCGGCCGCGCTCGAAGCCCGGCAGGTCGTTGACCTCGGCGACGATCAGCGACACCCCGGCCGCACCCTGCGTGGGATCGGTCTTGGCGACGATCACCACCATGTCACACAGAGATCCGTTGGAGATGAAGGTCTTTGAGCCGTTGATGACGTAGTGGTCGCCATCGCGGATGGCGGTGGTGCGGACGGCCTGCAGGTCCGAACCGGTGCCCGGCTCGGTCATCGCGATGGCCAGCACCGTCTCGCCACTGATGATCTTCGGCATCCAGCGGGCCTTCTGCTCCGCGTTGCCGTAGGTGTCGATGTAGTGCGCCACGATCGGCGAGTGCACCGACCAGCCGGAGGCCGAATCATGGGCCAGCGCAAACTCTTCGGCCACCACGGCCGAGAACCCGAAGTCACCGCCCGCGCCGCCGTACTCCTCTGGCAGGTCCAGGCCGAGCAGGCCGGCGTCGCCGAGCTTGTTCCAGAACTCGCGGTCGACCTGGCGGTTCTTGGCCCACCGCTCCTGGTTGGGCGTGGCCTCCTTGGCCAGGAACGCCGCCGCGTGCTGACGCAGCTCGCGGTGCTGGTCGGTCTCCCAGCTGGCCCGGTACTTCGGGAAGAGCTCTGACATTGGTCCACCTCGCTAAATTCTGCGCGCTATACAACTGTATAGGCCCCTGTTCATGTGTACAGTACATTGATCCGGTTGCCGATGGGAGGTCTGATGGTTGATCCGAGGGCAACTGTCGACGACCTGACAGCCAAAGCGCGCATCCGAAACACCGCGCTGGACCTGTACGCCAAACACGGCGAAGACCGAATCTCGTTGCGCGCCATTGCCGCCGAAGCCGGCGTCGCGGTCGGCCTGGTGCAGCACCACTTCAAGACCAAGGCCGGCCTGCGGAACGCGGTGGACCAGCTGGTGGTCGACTACTTCGCGGGCGCCCTGGCCGAGGTGCCCGAGGACGCCTCCACTGCGGTACGCGACGACGCCGTCCGCGACATGCTGCAGGCCAATCCAGCGGTCGTCGACTATGTGCGGCGGGCCCTGTTGCAACCCAACGCCGCCGACAGCCACCTGGTCGACGTGCTCGTCGACCTGACCCAGCGCGAGGTCAGTGCGGCCCGCAAGACCGGTCGCGCCTCGACCACCCGCCGGGAGAACACACAGGTCGTCGCGGTGCTGGCCCGGCAGATGGGCGAACTATTGTTGGCACCCATGGTCGATGCGGTGTGGGCACGGGTGGCGCCGGATACGAAGCCGCCACGGCTTCGGGTGACAGTCGACGAGGCCGGCCGATGACGGTCACGGTCGACGAGTTCGAGGTCGCGGACACCGCCGATTCGTGGACCGCCGCCGGTTTCACCGTCGACCCCGATGGCGTGTGCCGGATCGGCGGCGTCCGCATCCGGCTGGCCGGACACGAGCGCGGCACCGGCATCGTCGGATGGTCCTTGCGCGGCGTGCCGTCCGATCAGCCGCTCGACGGCATCCCCACCAAGCGGTCGGAGTCGCCGGCCCCGATCCCGGCCGAGCACAAGAACGGCGCCGTGGCGGTGGACCACGTCGTGCTGTTGTCACCCGACCTGAACAGGACGGTCGCCGCGCTGGCGGCCGTCGACGTCCACCCGCGCCGGGAACGGGACGGCCAGCTCGGCGGCCGGCCGATGCGGCAGATCTTCTTCCGGCTAGGTGAGGTGATCCTCGAAGTCGTCGGCTCACCCGACGCCACGGGAGACGGCCCGTCCGCGTTGTGGGGGCTGACGTACGTCGTGCAGGACATCGACGCGACCGCCGCGTTCTTCGGCGAGCGCACCGCGCCGGTCAAACCGGCGGTGCAACCCGGACGCCGGATCACCACGCTGCGACATCAGGAATTCGGGATGTCGGTCCGCACGGCGATGATCTCCGGGCACTGAGCGCCGACGCAATGTCCTTCTGAGCGCGCCGATAAACGTATATGCGGTTAGCGACGCGCTCAGCCTGACGTTGTGATCGAGCCGGCCCGGGACGCTAACCTCACTCCATGACCGACCGCGGCCCCGTCTTCGACGGCATCTCGATCGGCCGACCCGCTACCGGCGCACTCATCGACGCCGGTTACCACTCTGTCGCGGACCTGCCGGCTGATCTCAACGAGCTTCTCGCCCTGCATGGTGTCGGACCGAAGGCTGTACGACTGCTCCAGGAGGCACGCCAGTCATGAGCGACGACGTCGTGGTCATCCACACCGACGGCGGCTGCCGTCCCAACCCCGGCCCCGGCGGCTGGGGCGCCGTGCTGCGCATGCGCCATCACGTGCGCGAAATGTTCGGTGGCGAGGCCGGTGAAACCAGCAACAATCGCATGGAGCTGACGGCACCCATCATGGCGCTCGAAGCACTGACGCGGCCCGTCGTCGTGCACCTGCACACCGACAGCACCTACGTCCGCAACGGCATCACCAAATGGGTCCACGGCTGGGAACGCAACGGGTGGATGACGGCGGCGAAGCAGCCGGTGAAGAACGTGGATCTGTGGAAGCGGCTGCAGGCCGCCTGCGCACGGCATGAGGTCGAGTGGTTCTGGGTGAAGGGGCATGCCGGCGTCGCCGACAACGAGTTGGCCGACCAGCTGGCGACGCGCGGCCTCGAAGAGGCTGTCGCCGGCGCACTCTGCCGACCGTGATTTGTGCACGAAAATCCGCGGTGGGCGCGGAAAATCGTGCACAAATCACTCCCAGGTGACCTCCCCCGGCGTCTTGTCCGGGCGGAGGCCACGCCAACTGGGCTGGCGCAGGCGGTTGTCGGACGTGCGCTCGCTGTAGCGCACCTCACCCACGAGCTCGGGCCGCACGTACGTCACGCCTTTGGCATCGAGCGTGGAAAGCGGTGCGGTAAAAGGCGATTCGCGGGTCTCGAGCGGCTTGAGCATCGCCTTCAGATCAGCCAGCATCTTGTCGGTGAACCCGGTACCCACGCGGCCGACGAACTGTAGGCCGTCGCCCTCGGGAACCCCGACCAGCAGCGCCCCGATGCCGCTGGTGCGGCCGCCCTCCCCGGCACGCCAGCCGCCGATCACCACTTCCTGTGTGCGCCAGAACTTGTCCTTCACCCAGGCCTCCGACCGCCCGGGCCGGTATCCGGAGTCCCACTTCTTCGCGACCACACCTTCGAAGCCGCGCTCATCCGCGAAGTTCAGCGGGTCGTCCGCGGGCAACAGCGGCGGCACCGTCAACGCACCGTCAGACGCCAGGGTTTCCAACAGTTTTCGCCGATCCCGGTACTTCGCGCGTGTCAGGTCGCGCCCGTCGAGGGCCAGGATGTCGAAACACCAGAACTCGATGTGACTGCCGGAGCCGCGGTTCTGCATGGCCTGAAAACTCGGCACGCCGTCCTGCAGGGCCACCACTTCACCGTCCAGGATCACGTGGTGATCGGCGAGATCGGCTGCCAGCGACTGCAATTGCGGATACTCGCCCGTGACGTCCCGGCCGCTGCGTGCGGTGAGCCGGATTCGGCCGTGGTCGGCATCGACCAGGAGCCGGTAGCCGTCCCACTTTCCCTCGAACGCCCAGTGGTCCGGAGAGAGTCGGTCGACCGATCCGTGGGTGGCCAGCATGGGTTGCAGCCGTTGCTCTTTCATCCGGCGCACCAGCCAGTTCTTGCCGTCGGTCTGGATCAGCACGTACCGCCCGGACACCCGGTTGCCGTGGAGGTTGACGATCACCTCGCCGTTTTCGCCTGGGTCCCGGAACTTTTCGGTGTCGTAGGTGCCCGAGTCCCAGATCGTGACGTGGCCGCCGCCGTATTCCCCCTTCGGGATGTCACCTTCGAAGGTGGCGTATTCCAGCGGGTGGTCTTCGGTGTGCACCGCCAGGTGGTTGACGGTCGAGGTGTCCGGAAGGTTTTTCGGCACAGCCCAACTGACCAGCACACCGTCGCGTTCCAGCCGGAAGTCGTAGTGCAGCCGGCGGGCGTGATGCTCCTGGATGACGAAGCGGTTGTTCTGCCCCGACGTCGGCTGGGCCGCCGGCACCGGCTCCGGCGTCCGGCCCGGGTCTCGCATGCTGCGGTAGGTGGTGAGCCGGTCGGGCACCGGCGCGTCGCCATCCATTCCCGCGAGCAGATCGCCGTCGCGAGCCAGGCGGGCCAGCACCTCGTCGAACCGCAGCTGGTGCAACTCCGGGTCGTCGAGTTCCTCCCAGGTGCGCGGTGCGGCGACGGTCGGCTCGTCGCGGCCGCGCAACGAGTACGGCGCCACGGTCGTCTTGGCCGCGGAGTTCTGGCTCCAGTCCAGGAACACCTTGCCGGCCCGCAGACTGCGGGTCATGGCCGCGGTGACCAGCCCACCCATCGATGATTCGAGTTGCTGGGCAACACGTTTGGCGACGGCCGACGCGCCCCGGGAGCTGACGGGCGAGGCCAGCGGCACATAGAGGTGCAAACCCTTGCTGCCGCTGGTCACCGGATGGGCCTCCAGGTCCATGCCGGCGACGAGTTCGCGGACGGCACGCGCCACCTCGCACAGCTGCGCCATGGTGACGCCCTCACCGGGATCCAGGTCGAACACGATGCGTGTCGCGGGTCCCGGAGCGGGGACATCGCGCGGCCCGCCGCCCGCACCGACGAAGCGCCATTGCGGCACATGCACTTCCAACGACGCCTGCTGGGCGATCCAGGCGAGCCCCTCGGGGGTGTCGATGATCGGGTAGACGGTGGTCCCGCTGCGATGTGTGATGGCGCCGCGTGCCAGCCACTCCGGCGCCGACGACGCCAGCTGCTTCTCGAAGAACGGCTGCTGCGCAACACCATTGGGCCAGCGTTTGCGGGTCACGGGACGGCCCGCGATGTGCGGCAACATGGCGTCGGCGACGGCGAGGTAATAGTCGAAAACGTCGGCCTTGGTCGTGCCGGTCGCCGGATAGAGCACCTTGTCGGGATTGGTCAGCCGCACCCGCCCGAATTGCTCCACACCTCAAGTATCCAAGCCGCAGCGCGATCATGGGCCATACTGGATTTATGCGGTCCATCTGGAAGGGGTCAGTCGCCTTCGGACTGGTCAATGTGCCAGTGAAGGTGTACAGCGCCACTGAGGATCACGACATCAAGTTTCATCAGGTGCACGCCAAGGACAATGGCCGCATCCGATACAAGCGGGTGTGCGAGGTCTGCGGCGAGGTCGTCGAGTTTCGGGATATCGCCAAGTCTTTCGAATCGGAGGACGGCCAGACCGTCATCATCACCGACGAGGACATCGCCACGCTGCCGGAAGAACGCAGCCGCGAGATCGAGGTCGTCGAGTTCGTCCCGGCCGAGCAGATCGATCCGCTCATGTACGACCGAAGTTATTTCCTGGAGCCCGACTCGAAGTCGTCGAAGTCGTACGTGCTGTTGGCCCAGACGCTGGCGCAGACCGACCGCGTGGCGATCGTGCACTTCTCGCTGCGCAACAAGACGCGGCTTGCGGCGTTGCGGGTCAAGGATTTCGGTAAGCGCAACGTGATGGTCGTGCACACGCTGCTGTGGCCCGACGAAATCCGCGACCCCGATTTCCCGGTGCTGGACAAGGAAGTCGAGATCAAGAAGGCCGAGCTGACGATGGCCGGCCAGGTGGTGGACTCCATGACCGAGGACTTCCAGCCCGAACAGTTCCACGACACCTACCGCGAGCAGATGGAAGAGCTCATCGAAGCCAAGATCGCGGGCGGCGAGGCATTCACCACCGAGGAAGCGGCGACCGAACTGGACGCGACCGAGGACGTCTCCGATCTGCTGGCCAAGCTGGAAGCCAGCGTGAAGTCGCGGAAGTCCAGCGCCAAGTCCGGTGCGAAGTCCAGCGCGAAGTCCCGGTAGCCCCGAGGGGCGGCGGTCTCTCGCCTCAGTCGCCCGCGCGTCCTGCGACGAGTGTGTCGCTTTGGTGCACTCCTCGGCGGATCCGCGCCCGAAACCTGCACGCTCGCCGTAGCACCGTGGGCGGCACCCGATGGCTGGTGCGGCCATCGCGTCGGCAGCCGATTGAAACGTGTTCTAGAAATTCGTTCCCGCAGCGCCTCTAACTTGCTAGCGTGCCTAACAACGACCACGACGACGCGAGTGAGGCACACGTGATTCTGGACAGATTCCGGCTCGACGACCAGGTAGCGGTGGTGACCGGCGCGGGGCGCGGTCTCGGCGCGGCCATCGCCGTCGCATTCGCCGAAGCCGGTGCTGACGTGGTGATTGCCTCGCGCACCGAGTCCCAACTGCACGAGGTCGCCGCGCAGGTCGAGGCCGCCGGCCGCAAGGCTCATGTCATCGCCGCCGACCTCGCGCATCCGGACGAGACCGCCAAGCTCGCCGCCGCGGCAGTGGAGGCGTTCGGCCGACTAGATGTCGTCGTCAACAACGTCGGCGGCACCATGCCCGGCCCGCTGATGTACACCTCGCCGCAGGACCTCAAGGACGCCTTCACGTTCAACGTCGCCACCGCGCACGCGCTGACCCAGGCGGCGGTCCCCCTGATGCTCGAGCACGCCGGCGGCGGCAGCGTCATCAACATCACCTCGGCCGTCGGCCGGCTCGCGGGCCGCGGCTTCGCCGCGTACGGCACCGCCAAGGCGGCACTGGCGCACTACACGAAGCTCGCGGCCATGGACCTGTGCCCGAAGATCCGGGTCAACGGCATCGCGCCGGGTTCCATCCTGACCTCGGCCCTGGACATCGTCGCCTCCAACGAGGCGTTGCGCGACCCCATGGAAAAGGCCACCCCGATGCGCCGCCTCGGCGACCCGGAGGACATCGCCGCCGCCGCGCTGTACCTGGCCTCACCGGCCGGCGCCTACGTCACCGGCAAGGTGCTGGAGGTCGACGGCGGCCTCACGTTTCCCAATCTCGATCTCCCCATCCCGGACCTGTGAGGAACGCGTACATGCCCATCAAAGTCGCCGCAGTAGGCACCGGAAACGTCGGCCGCCATGCCCTGACTCAGCTCATCGATGACCCCGCCTATGAACTGACCGGCGTCTGGGTCTCCTCGGCCGCCAAGGCCGGCAAGGACGCCGGCGAGCTTGCCGGCCTTGATGTTTCGACGGGCGTCACGGCGACCGACGACCTCGACACCATCTTGGCCGCCAAGCCCGACTGTGTCGTCTACACCGCCATGGCCGACAACCGGCTGCCCGAGGCGCTGGAGGACTACCGGCGGATACTCGCCGCCGGCGTCAACGTGGTCGCCAGCGCGGCGGTGTTCCTGCAGTATCCGTGGCAGGTGCTGCCCGCCGAACTGATCGCGCCGCTCGAAGATGCCGCCAAAGAGGGCAATTCGTCGCTGTTCGTCAACGGCATCGACCCCGGCTTCGCCAATGACCTTCTGCCCCTTGCCCTCATGGGCACCTGTCAGAGCGTCGAGCAGGTCCGGTGCATGGAGATCGTCGACTACGCCACCTACGACAGCGCGACGGTGATGTTCGATGTGATGGGCTTCGGCAAGCCCATCGACGAGTTGCCGATGCTGCTGCAGCCCGGTGTGCTGAGCCTGGCCTGGGGTTCGGTCGTGCGGCAGCTGGCCGCGGGCCTGGGCATAGAACTCGACGAGGTGACCGAGACGCACACCCGGGTGCCGGCGCCCGAGGACTTCGACATCGCATCGGGCCACATCCCGGCGGGCACGACGGCAGCCATGCGGTTCGAGGTGCGCGGCATGAAGGACGGCCACCCGGCCGTCGTGCTCGAGCACATCACCCGCCTGCGCGACGATCTGTGCCCCGACTGGCCGCAGCCCGCACAGGAGGGCGGCTCGTACCGCGTCGAGGTGACCGGCGAGCCGTCGTACGCCCTGGACCTGTGCCTGAGCAGCCGCAAGGGCGACCACAACCACGCCGGACTCGTTGCCACCGCGGCACGTGTCGTGAACGCGATCCCGGCGGTCGTTGCCGCCGAGCCCGGCATCCGTACCACGCTGGATCTGCCGCTCATCACCGGGAAAGGCCTGTACCGCGGCGTCTGACGCCGTCGAAAATAGAGTCATTCGTCGCTAGCGGGCGACCCACCTGTCAAAGCCAGAATCAGGGCGAACTTACGCCGAAGTCAGTTCGCCGATTGTCCGATTCTGAGCCTTTTGAAAGGGCCCGCTATGCACACCGCCGCTCGACCGTTCGCTTCCGTCGGCGTGTCCCTGGCCGGGGCCGCGGCTATCGCCGTCGCCCCGGTCATGGCGCCGACCGTCAGTACCCAGATCCACCACATGGAAGCGCAGATCGAGCGCGCCGCCGTACACCTGACCGCCGCCGTCAATCCGTTCGAGGCATACGCCCAGGCGTTCAACAACACCGTCGCCAGCCTGCAGACCATCGTGAGCACGGCGCAAACCAACGGGCCGACGCCGATTCTCACGGCGGCGCTCAACAATCAACTCGCCGCGCTGCAGGACCTGCTGAAGCTGGTGACGTCCCCTGGTTCGGTGAAAGTCGATCCCAGCCCGCAACCCGCTGTTCCGTTCGCGTCCGCCCCGCCGCTGCTGAACGCGCTGGGCAGCACGCTCGGCCAGATCGGGACCAACCTCACCACCGCGGTGCCGCCGCTGCTGGCCGCCGCCGTCAATGATCTGGCGAAGGGCAACGTCGAAGACGCGACCAACCAGCTGCTGCTGGTCGGATTGAACGCGCTGATCCCGCTGACCAATCTGCTCGGCCCCGGTATCAACTCCATCGCCTATCCGCTGCAAGGCCTTGTCAGCGCGATCGACAGGCTCGGCCCGCTCGGCGTGATCGCAGCCAACCCGCTGCAGAACGCCGTCAACGTGCTCAACACACTCAACCAGGGCTTCGGTGGGCTGCAACCGTCGAACGCCCTCGTCATCGTCGGAGGTCTGCTCGGCCCGCTGATCCAGGCACCCGCGGCGCTCGCCGCCTCTGTGCAGGATGTCATCGATGCCACGCGCACCGGCGATCTCGGCAAGGTGGCCACCGCACTCGTCTCCATTCCGGCGACGGTTCTGGGCGGCGTCCTCAACGGTGGCTACGGTCCCGACCTGTCGACCGTGATCGACACCGGGCTCCCCGGCGTGCCGCTGTATGCCGGCGGGCTGCTGACCTCGTTCGGCATCAACATCGGCGGCGGGCCGCTCGGCTTCACTGTCAACCTGCCGGGTCCGGTGGCCGCGCTGCAGTTGCTGCAGAAGCTCGTCGCCGACGCGCTCAAGCCGCCGCCGATCACGACCGCCAAGACGGCGGCTGCCGCCACCAACGCGCCCGTCGCGGCCAACGCGGTGCCCGCCACCGATGCGACGACCGTCGCGCTGCCGGCTGCGACCGTCGTCAAAGCCCTGCCTGCCAAGACGGCAACGGACACCACAAAGCCGGTCGACCAGACCACGACGAAGACGGACACCACAAAGACGGACCCGACGAGCCCGACGGACGCTCCCACGAAAACTCCAGTGACCAAACCGGATTCGTCGACGGGCACCGGCACGGACACCGCGACAGACACAAGCGGCGCGACCAAGCCCGCGGACACCGGCAGCACGTCGGGCAGCACCGGCAGCACGTCGGGCAGCACCGGCAGCACGTCGGGCAGCACCGGCACCGGCACCGACACCGCCGGCACCGACACCGGCACCACCGGCACCGGGAAGACGCCCACCAAGGGGCAGGGCAAGGGCGCTGACCACGCCACGGGCGGCGACTCGAAGTCCGGCGACAGCGGTGAAACCAAGGGCGGCACCAAGACCGAAACCAAACCGGCCAAGACCGGCACCAAGCCCGCCAAGGCTCTCCACGGCGCCGGGCAGACCAAGGAAGGCAAGAGCAGCCACGCCAAGTAGCAGTCGAATGTCGGCTTGTGGTCGAGGATCTCGATGATTCTCGACCACAGGCCGACACTCATCGTGAGCTAGCTCGGCGCCGCCTGGATCAACATGTCCGCCAGGGCCGCCGTGGCCGGTGTCAGGCGATCCCGGGGCTGCGATGCCAGATAGACCTGCCATGTGACGGTCTGCCGCAATTCGATGGCGCGCAGGTCCTCGAATTCGGCGCACTCCGACGCCGGCATGAAAGTGGTCCCGAGGCCTTGGCGAACCAGTTCACCGATAACCGAGAAGCCGGCAGGGATCACATGGACGGGCCGCGACTGGACGCCCGCGGACAGAAAGGCGTTGTCCAGCAAGGACCGAAAACCCCAATCGGGCGGGAAACCGATCAGGTCCTCCGCTGCCAGATCGAGCAGGCCGACAACCTTCTCCGCAGCCATGGGGTGATCGTCGCGGCACACGAACAACATCGGCTCCTCGAACATCAGCCGCATCTCGAGCTGCGGCGGCAATCGGTTGGGTACCGAGACGAGCGCCAGATCCAATGCGCCGTCGACGAGCGCCGAAAGGTACGCCGAGGCGCCAGATTGGTTGAGTTGCAACCGAAGTCGAACGAGCGGGTGCGCGCGGTGGAACTCGCCGAGTACCTGGGCGACGTTCATCGGCCCGTAGGAGATCAATGACCCGAACTCGACGCTACCCATCAGCCGGCCGCGACTGGACGCCACCGATTCCGCGGCCGAACCCGCGACGCGCAACAGTTCGTGCGCCTGGGCGAGAAAGCGTTCGCCGGCGACGGTGAGCTCGATCTGCTGACGGGAACGATCGAACAACTGCACACCGAGCTCACGCTCCAGCTTCGCGACCGATGTCGAGACCGCGGACTGCACGACGTGGACGCGGCGTGCCGCGCGGGTGAAGCTCCGCTCGATGGCGACCGCCACGAAGTGTTCGACCTGCCGTAGCTCCACGCCCGAGATTATCTACGTCATAGATGGGACATATCAATATCTGTCATTAGACGTGCTGACCGATCGGATGTCTCATGGATCGTGTGAACACCGCGTCGACGCAGCTCATCGGGCGCGACGCGGAACTGGCGGTCCTACGAGACGCCATCGCGTCACCACCGCACGGGCAGGTGATCGTCATCGCCGGCGCCCTGGGCTCGGGAAAGACGTCCCTGCTCACCACCGCCCAGCAGCAAGCAGAAGCGTTGGGCCAGCGCGTCCTCGGGATCGCCGGACTGCCCGGGGAGACCGGCACTCCGCTGGGCGGCCTGCACCGGCTGCTGCGGGCGCTGAACGATGCCGAGGCCAACCCGTACGGCCGCGCCGACATCATCGAGACCCTTTTCAGCACACCGCTGTTCGGCGACCAGATCCACACCGCCCGACTGGCCACGGCACTGCTCGAACTCCTCGACGCGGTGCCGCGGCGACAGCCGGTCCTGGTCACCGTCGACGACGCCCACTGGCTCGATGACCAATCCCGCAGCGTCCTGTTGTTCGCCGCCCGACGCAGCGCCGGCCGCCCGATAACCGTGGTGCTGACGCTGCCCGACACCGTGGCGGCAACGGGTTTGGCGGGCCGGTCTGCCGTCGAGATCCCGCTCCGGCCAATGACCATCGATCAATCGCTCGAGCTGCTGGAGGCGCAACCCACACCGCCGAGCGGAGTCCTGCGCGAGCAGATCGTGAAGCAATCCGCGGGTAACGCCGCGGCGATGATCCACTTTTCCAGCGCGACCGCCGGCCCGGCGGCCATGGCGGGCTACGCGCCGGACCCGCTGCCCCTGCCGATCAGCGTCCACGCGATCTACGCGCAGCATCTGGCACACCTGCCCGCGGCCACGCGCGCCGCGCTCGTCGTCGTCGCCGCGGCGTCCGCCACGGATCTGCGCGTGCTGCCCCCTGGCGCACTGACCGATCCGGCGGTCCTGGCACCGGCGGAAACCGCGGGCATCGTGCGGATCGCGTCAGCGCGGATCGACCCAGTCAATCCGCTCATCCGCTCTGCGGCGTACTACGGCGCGCCGCTGACCGCCCGGCAGGACGCACACCAACTCCTGGCCGATGCGCTGAATGCGTTGCCGCAGCGCAAGACTTGGCACCAGGCCCATGCCGCGTCCGCCACCTCGCGCAGTCCGCATGACCGGATTCGCGCACTGACCGCCCACGGGATGGCGATGATGTGGAACGACGGGCGGGCCGCGGCCGCGTCGCTGCTGGCCGCGGCGGACGACGCGCTCCAGCTGGAACCCGCACTGACCTGGGAGCCGCTGCGTGTGGCGGCCGCCGCGGCCTTCCTGTCCGGTGATCCGGCCGTGTATCAGGACACGGCGAAAATGCTTCAGCGACTTGATGACTCGATGCCGGCAGTCCAGGACAGCGCGTCGACATCGCGGCTGTGGGTGCGCGCGGTGGCCGACGCCCCGCGTGCGCGCGCCGAGTTGACGTCACTCAGTACCCGGCCGATCGGCGGCCTGGGAGTGCTGGACCTGAGCCTGATCGGGCTCGCCGCCGGGGTCACGGACGAATCAGAACTCGGCATCCGGACCCTGCGCGCCGCCCAATCCCTGATGACGCAACATGATTCGACGGACGGGCACGCGCTCACGGCCGCGATGCTGGCGTGGTCATGCGTCGACACCGGGCGCTGGGATGAGGCGCTGCGCATCACCGGCCGGCTGCACACACTCGGGGCCGTCAGCGATCAGCCGTTGGTCGGCGCCACCGGGGACCTGATCAGAGCGGTGGTGGCAGCGCGGCGCGGCGACACGACATCGGCGCGTGGACACCTGACCGCGGCGCTCGATGTGCTGGATTTCCACGACAACCGCTTGCACTCGGCGCGGGCACACCACGTCCTCGGGTTGATCAATCTCGTCGACGGCAACGATCTCGGGGCCTACGGCCATCTGGCCGAGCTGTTCACCGACTCCGGTGCACCGCTGCACCCGCACGTCTCCTTCCCCGCCCTCGTCGACTACGCCGAGGCGGCCGTGCGGACGGGCATGGCCGAGGACGCGCGACGCCGATTCACCGCAGCACTGGACCACCTCCCACAGCCGCACTCCACGCGCGTCGACCAGGTGGTGAACCATGCCTCGGCCCTGCTCGGCATCGGGAACCCCGGCGACATCCTGGCCCGGACCCTGGCCGACACCGCGGGTGAACGGTGGCCGTTCGAACGCGCGCGGGTGCAGCTCAGCTACTCGGGGTGGCTTCGGCGCAGCCGACGACGCAAGGAAGCGCGCCGGCACATCTCCGCCGCACTGGCGACCTTCGAAACGCTCGGTGCCAGACCGTGGCTGGACATCTGCGCCCGGGAGCTGCGGGCGTCCGGCGTCCCGACGACAACACCGGCGCTGCCGGCCACCGGGCGGTTGAGTCCCCAGGAGCATCAGGTCGTCTATCTGGCCGGCCGCGGTTTGACCAACCCGCAGATCGCGGCGCGACTCCAACTCTCGACGCGCACGGTTTCCGGATACCTCTACCGGTCATTTCCGAAGCTGGGCGTCACCAGCCGGCATCAGATCCGCGACATCCCGCCGCCGCCTGACGGGCACTCGAGCGCGGGCTGACCAGGTTTCCACAATCACCAGATTTCGGCTAACCTAACTTTTCTATTCGCAAACCCGGATAGAGAGTGAGTGCATGCTGACCGACACCCGCGCACCGTCGCGCTCGTCGCGCCCGACCTGGTCCCTGCTGGGCCCGGCGTTCGTCGCTGCCATCGCCTATGTGGATCCGGGCAACGTCGCGGCCAACATCAGCGCCGGCGCGAAGTTCGGCTTCCTGCTGGTGTGGGTGATCCTGCTGGCCAACGTCATGGCCGGCCTGGTGCAGTACCTGTCGGCCAAGCTCGGCTTGACGACCGGCCGTTCCCTGCCGGAGCTGGTCGCCGAGAACTGCCGCACCCCAACCCGGCTGGCGTTCTGGATGCAGGCCGAAATGGTGGCCGTGGCAACCGATCTCGCCGAAGTGGTGGGCGGCGCCATCGCGCTGCAGCTGTTGTTCGGGCTGCCCATGCTAGTGGGCGGCGTAATCACCGGCGTGGTCTCCATGTGCCTGCTGTCTGTACAGAACCGGGGCAGCCAGCGGGCGTTCGAACGCATCATCGCGGGACTGCTGATGATCATCACCATCGGCTTCCTCACCAGCCTGATCGTCGACCCGCCCGCACCCGGCGCCGTGCTCGGCGGCGTGGTGCCGCACTTCGCCGGACCCGAGAGCCTCCTGCTGGCCACCGCGATCCTGGGTGCGACGGTCATGCCGCACGTCGTCTACCTGCACTCCGGCCTGGCCCGTGACCGGCACGGGAAGCCCGAGTCCGGCGCCCCGCTGCGCCGCATGCTGCGCGTCACGCGCTTCGACGTCGGCCTGGCGATGGTGGTCGCGGGCGCGGTGAACCTGTCGATGTTGCTGGTCGCGGCAACGCACCTGCAAGGCGTCGAAGGCACCGACACCATCGCCGGCGCGCACGCCGCCGTCGGCCATGCCCTGGGCCCGGCGGTCGCGCTGTGCTTCGCGGTCGGCCTGCTGGCTTCGGGCCTGGCGTCGTCGTCGGTCGGCGCGTACGCCGGCGCGATGATCATGCAGGGCCTGCTGAACCGGTCGTACCCGCTGTTGCTGCGGCGCGCCGTCACGGTCATTCCGGCGTTGGTGGTGTTGGCCATCGGATTCGATCCGACACGCGCGCTGGTCATCTCCCAGGTGGTGCTGTCGTTCGGCATCCCGTTCGCGCTCATCCCGTTGGTCCGCCTCACCAGCAACCGTGCCGTGATGGGCGAGAACATCAACCACCGCATTGTCACGACACTGGGATGTGCTGTGGCCGTGCTGATTTCGGTGCTGAACGTGGTGCTGATCTACCTGACCGTCAGGGGCTGATCGCCGCCGCGATCTCGCCGCTGCGGACGGCGACGTTCGACAGCAGCGTCGCACCGAGCCCGTGGCTGTGTTCGACGGTCGCGCCGTTGAGGTAGATGTCACCGGGCGCGCCCGGCCGGGCCACCAACTTGTAGTCACGGGTGGCCAGTGGGCGGCCCTGCTCATCGAACTCGTAGCAGGACGCCAGCTCGCCCAGGAACGCCGGCACATTCATCGGCGCATAACCGGTCGCGTACACCACGGCATCGCAGCGCACGGTCTCGGTCGTGTTGTCGATGAGGTTGCGCACGGCGAGCCGGACCTCCGCGTCGTCTTCGTCGGCACCGGTGACGCGGCAGGCGCGGTGCAGGAACAGCCGGCGGGCCCCGCTCACGCGTTCGTCGTACTCGCGCTCGTACAGGTCGGCAATGAGGTCGACGTCGACCGCGGAGTAGTTGGCCGACCGGTGGTAGTCGAGCAGCCGCTGACGCTCCGCGCTGTCCGCGCCGTAGAACTCGTCGACCGCGGCGGGATCGAAGATGCGGTTCACGAAGGCGCTGTCGTCGGCGAGGCTGTACCCGTACCGGCCGAACACCGCGTGCACCTCGGCGCGCGGGTAGGTGCGATGGAGGTAGGAAACCACCTCGGCTGCACTCTGCCCCGCGCCCACCACGGCGAACCGGCCGCGTTCCACCGGACCGAGGGCAGCCACGGCACTGAGCAACTGGTGGCTGTGCCATTGCCGCAGACTCGGGTGCGTGCCCGGCGGCAACACCGGATGCAGGCCCGTACCCAGCACCAGGACGCGCGTCGAGATGGTCTCGCCGGGTTCCAGCCGCACCCCGAAACCGTCCTCGTTTCCCGTCACCCCGACCACGCGGTGGCCGTAGCGCACGTCGGCGGCGAACTGGTCCGCGGCCCACTGCAGGTAGTCATGGAACTCGTGCCGGCTGGGAAACACGTCATGGCGGCCGATGAAGTCGACGAGCCTGCCCCGCGCACTCAGGTAGTTCACGAACGTGAACGCGCTCTGCGGATTGCGCAGCGTCGCCAGGTCTTTGAGAAAGGGGATCTGCATCCGGGTGCCGGGTAACAACATGTCGCGGTGCCAGCCGAACCGCGGTTGGGCGTCGACGAAGCGGCCGCGCACGCCGCGCTCGGCCAGGGCCACCGCCAGTGCCAGATTCGACGGCCCGAACCCGACCCCCAGCATGTCGGCGGGCTCAGGTCTGGACATGGTTGCGGGTGAGCCGAGCAAGGTAGAGCTGATGCACCATGTCCCGATTGATCAGCACCACGAAATCAGCCATGTCGAATTCCGGGTCGTACGACGGTTCCCCACAGATGACGCCGCCGATCCGCAGGCTGCCCGCCACCATCGGCGGTATTCGCACGCGTCCGGGATCGGGCAGCTCAGCGAGCGGTATGCCGTTGACCTGCACCGGGTTTCGTGGTGTCACCCGGAACTCCGGCGGCGCCGGATGCTGCCGGTAGGCCCGGTCGAGAACGCCGCGCACCAACGCCCCGCGCGAGCCGCCGTCCGCCATGCGCACCGAGAGACTGCCGATCGCCCACCGGTAACCGGTCAGTTCCTGATAGCGCAGGATGCCGGCCCACAGCATCGCCATGACGGCGCCGCTGCGATGGTCGGGATGCACGCTGGCACGGCCCAATTCGACCAGCGACGGCCGCAGCGCATCGATGCCGGCACTCATCTCGAAGTTGGTGTCGGTGAAGATGCCGCCGGCCGCCCGGGCGCCGTCCGGCGGCAGCAGCCGGTAGCACCCGACGATCGCCCCGGTCTGTTCGTCTCGGGCCAACAGGTGATCGCTGAATGCGTCGAAGCGGTCGACGTCGATCATCTCGCCGGTGCGTGGTCCGCGAATCGCTTGTGGGAGTGCGGCACCCAGCTCTTCGGCGAACGTCTGATACCGCAGGCGCTGCGCTGCTTCGATCTCATCGGGGTCGTCGGAGATGAGGATGCTGTAGCGGCCGGAATCGGTCGCTGGGATGAGAACAGCAGCGCCGACCATAAGGTCTGAAAATATCCGCATCGCGGCGCCGCCGTAGCAACTTCGGCTAATCCACAGGCTCTGTGCGATTTGTTTGCCGGGAACCTGTCCGGATGAGCAGCGCCACGAGCAACGTGGCCGTGGTGGCCGCGAGCGCGGCCGCGGTCAACGCGGAGTGCATGCCGGCCGCACTCGCTTCCCGCGCGACCGTCGCAAGCGCGGGACGCAGCCGCTCGGGCACGACCTCGAGCGCCCGCAACCCGGCGCCGGCGGCCAGCCCGTCACTGAGCTGCCAGCCCGCTTCGGCGCCCAGGCCCGGCACTGCGGAAAGCCGCGACGTGGCAACGTCGCCCGCGTGCCGGCTGAACAACGCACCGAGCCCGGCGACACCGGCCAGGATGCCGATCTGGCGCGCCGTGCTGACCGTTCCCGTCGCCATCCCGGCGTCGGCGACAGGCACGAAGCGCAACGCCGCGTCAGAGGTCAGCGCGGACAGCCCGCCGAGCCCCAGTCCGGCGACGACCGAGCCCGAGATGAAGTGCGTCCATGTCGTGTTCGCGTTTACTGCGGTCATCATCCACATCCCCACGGCAATCAACGCGACGCCGGCCGGGACGGTCGCGACCACGGGTATCCGCCGCGCCGCGACCATCGCCACCGGGGCACCCAGCACGATCGCCAGCGTGAGCGGCAGTGACCGCAGCCCGGCACCGAAGGGGCTGAATCCCAACGTGTTCATGAAATACAACGCGAGGTAGTTCGTCGACGCGATCAACGTCCCGGTTGCGGCGAACGCGGCCAGGGAGACACCCGCGAAGCCGGGGCCGGCGAGCAGCCGCACATCCAGCATGGGCTCGGACAGCCGGGACTCGCGGAGCCCGAAGGCGCTCAGAGCAACCACACAGAAAGCGCTCAGCCCCAACGTGATCGGACTACCCCAGCCCAAGTGGTTACCTTCGATGAGCACGTACACGCCCGCGAACAGCGCCGCCGTCAACACCACCGTGCCCCAGATGTCGACCGGCCGGGACCTCGGGACGACGCTCTCGGGGACGGCGAAGATGACGATGTACAGCGCGAGCACCCCGACCGGCAGGTTGATCAGAAAGATCGACGGCCACCCGTACGCAGTGACCAGCGCACCGCCCAGCAGCGGCCCGACGGCACCGCCCGCGCCCATCGCCGCGCCGTAGGCCGCGATGGCGCCCGCCCGCTGCCGCACATCGGGGAACGCGGCCGCAAGCATCGGCAGCGACGCCCCGAGCAGCACCGCCCCGGCCGAGCCCTGCACGGCCCGCAGCCCGTTGAGCGCATCGATGTTGCGAGCCAGCGCGCACCCGGCCGACGCGAACATGAACACCACCAGGCCACCGAGGTACAACCGCCGCCGGCCCAACCGGTCCCCCACCGTCGCCGCGGTCAGTAGCAATCCGGCCATCGGCAGGGCGTAGGCGTCCACCACCCACTGCAAACCGGACAGCGGCGCGTGCAATGACGCCTGGATGTCGGCCAGTGCCGCGGCGACGATCGTCATGTCGAGCAGCAGCATGAACACCACGACGCAGACCGCGGTCAGGGTCAGTCTGGCGCTCACACCTGAAGTTTGCACCGGCGGGCGCGGCCCGCGCGTCCGTAAGGTCGAACACATGACGAGAGATTTCCGGTTCGGCGTGGGCCTGCGGCACACCGACAGTGGGTCAGCGGTCCAGGACGCGGCGCGCCGCGCTGAGGACCTCGGCTACGACGTCCTGCTGGTGCCCGACCATCTGGGCGCTCCGGCCCCGTTTCCGGTGCTGGCGACGGCCGCGACCGCGACCAGCACGCTGCACCTGGGCACCTTCGTGTTCAACGCGTGCTTCTACAAGCCCGCGCTGCTGGCCCGCGATATCGCGGCCATGCGCGACCTGACCGAGGGACGCTTCGAGACGGGCCTCGGCGCCGGGTACGTCAAGGAAGAATTCGATGCCGCCGAGCTGCCGTTCCCCAGCGCCGGGAAACGGGTCGAGTACACCGCGCACGTCACCTCGTATCTGCGCACCCACCTGCCCGATGTGCCGGTGATGATCGCCGGTGCCGGCGACAAGCTGCTGACGGTCGCCGCCCAGCAGGCCCAGATCATCGGACTGACCGGTGGCGGGCCGCGCACCGAAGCGCACGATCCCCTCGCCGAGCGTATTTCTTTCGTGCGCAACGCCGCTGGCGACCGTTTCGCTGAGCTGGAGCTGAACCTGGCCATCACCGCGGTGCCGACCGATGAATCCGGCATTCCGAACCTGTCGATCACCCGGCACTTCCAGCCGGAACTCAGCGACGCCGAACTGATGACGACCCCTGGTGTGCTCAGCGGCAGCACCACCGACATGGCCGACCGGATTCGCGACCTACGGGATCGCTACGGGGTGAGTTACTTCATTGTCCAGCAACAGCATTCGGAAGCCTTCGCGAAGGTCATCGCAGAACTGCGCTGACGGCGCGCGCAGGACTCGGCTGTGCCATGGGCTCGTAGACGGCGAACTGCAGCACGGTGTTCAGGATCAGCTGCGCGAGGCCGTCCCACGGCGTGGCCTGCACGGGCCGAGCGGACGCGAACGGCAACGCCACCGCGGTGGCCGGACCGGCTTTGGTGTCGATCGTGATGGTCTGCCCTGGCGCGCCATAGATTCCGGTCTGGGTACCGGCGAACATGTCGTTGATCCAGCCGATGGCGAGCGTCTTCTCCGCCTCGATGTTCGGTGACCGCGAGAAGCCGGCCACGACGTACTCGGCGAATTGCAGCACGGGGTTCGCGCCCTGCAGCGCATCGATGTGCCGGCCCCCGACCAGCATGACCCCGTTGAACTGCCCGGGCCGAGCCGCTTCGAGCTCCCGCCCGACCAGACCGTCCCGGTTCCATACGTACGGCTCGGATGAAATGTCGTAGACCGGGCGGTAATCGGCGCCGGTCAACTTCTGCAGCGCGGTGGGCACCACGTTGTTCAGGTCGACCGAGTCCATCAACACCACGCCCTGCAGATTCGCGACCGCGCCGTTGTCCACCATGCGACCGGCGGCCGAACTCACCAGCGCGCCGCCGAGCGAATGGCCGACCAGCACGAACTTCGTGGGCAGCGTCACCTGGTGTCCGGCTGCGGCGCCGGCACTTTCGGTCAGTGCCGCGCGATCACCGGCGAACAGGTCGGCCACCGCCTGCTGGTCTGCCGAACCGCCGATCCACCGCGCCTCGGAATCAAACGCGTTGGAGGACAACGTCGGAGCCACCACGATGCTGTTGGTGCCCTGCGCCAGCGCGGCCAGCGTGTAGCTGTACATGGGGGCGACGGCCATGAAGCCGTGCTGGAAATAGATCACCCGGGTCGCCGAATCCGCGTGCTCCGGGAAATACCAGTTCGCCTGGACCTTCTGCCCGGTGCCCGGCATGGTCAGGCTGGACACCTTGACCGTGACCGTGCTGCCCCGCGGCAGCACCGGCGGGCCGGCGAACGCGAGCATGGCGCTGCCGATCACGTTGAACACGAACGACCCGATGACGTTGATCAGGCTGGGCCGTGCGGTTTTCACCGCCGTGGTCGGGGTGCCGGTGGTCGTGGCACCGGTGGTCACGGCGCTGGTGGTCGTGGCGCTCGTGGTCGTGGCGCCGGCGGTCGTGGCCGCGACGGCTGCCGTCTTGACCACGGCACTCGGCTGCGACGCCGTCGCTGAAACCGGTGGTGCAACGGCGGTATCCGGAACCTGAGACCGCTTGGCCGGCAACGCGTTCGGAAGCTTCACCGCCGGCAGTGTCGGCTTGGGTCGAGCCGCCTGCGCCCGGACCGCATTGTCCGGCGTGGTGGATCGCGACACCGAGGTCTTGTCGGGCGCGCCCTTGTCGGGCTTGGTGGCGTCTCTGGTCTTCTTGGTGCGCGGCGAATGGTCGGCGGACTTGCGCGCATGCGAATCGGCCGCGGGCTTGGACTTCCCGGCCGGCGCCGCCCCAGCCTGTGACGCCACCCCTGCCGGTGACGTCGTCGGCTGCGAAGCGGTGGGGTGCGACGCGTCCCCCACACTGTGCGCGGCACCGGACGCATCGTCGGCCCACACCGGCGCCATCGGCAGCCACAGCGCAAGACACCCCGCAGCCAGCATCACCCAAACCGCTCTCGACCACCCCGCCATCAACCGCACGCTAGCCCGCAGCGCACCGCGCGGGAGGAAAATGAACAAATTGGTTCATATGTTCCATTAGTGCTCGGGGCGCCCCACTTGCCTGCGGCATACTGGTGACCCCATCGCTCTCAATCCCCGACAGGACAGTCGAGTGTCAGCACCGCAGCGCAGGCCCCGCGGGCGTCCGGTCGGTGGCGGCAACAACACCGAGCAGGCCCGGCAGGTACTGCTCGACGCCGCGGAGCAGTTCTTCATCGACGGTGGCAGCGGGACCTTCACCATGGAGGTCATCGCGGCCGAGGCCGGCTACTCGCGCAGCGCGATCTACCGGCAGTTCGCCACCCGGAAAGAGCTGATCGCGGCGTTGGTGCAACGCACCACCCAACGGCACATGCTGACGATGCTGCAGCAGGTGGCCGCCGACGCCACCCCGGTCGATCTGCTGATCGACAGCCTCGTCATCGTCGCGACGCAGCTGGTGCACGATCCACTGCTGCAAACCATCGCCGACCAGACGCCCGACGGTGCCGTCGCCACCCTCATCGCCAACGACGGCTCGCTGACCAGGACGGTCCAGTCGATGGTCGAAGGCATGCTCGCCAACAGCACGACAGGCCAGTTCCGGCCCGGCCTGCATCCGCATGACCTTGCACAGTTCCTCATCTCGACGGCACTGAGCCTGCTGCTGGACGTGGTGCCCGGCAGTAGCGATCCGACGGTGGCGCGGAACTACCTCCGGACCTTCGTGTTGCCGGCAATTGTCGACAGTCCTCCACCGGCGACGCGCGTGTTTCCGGAGTAGCGGACACGGGTAGCCCACCCACGTGCTCAAGGAACTGCAAGGCCGCCGGATCGCCATCCTCGCCGCCGACGGGGTCGAGAGAGTCGAGCTCGAGGAACCGCGCGCCGCGGTCGAGAAGGCCGGCGGCGCCGTCGAGGTGTTGTCGATCAAGGCCGGTGAAATCCAGGCCCGCAATCACGACCTCGAACCAGCGGGCAGCATTGCGGTGGACCGCACCGTCGGTGAGGTGCGCGTCGACGCGTTCGACGCGCTGATCCTGCCGGGCGGTACGGTGAACCCCGACAAGTTGCGGGTCGACGACACCGCGGTGGCGTTCGTCGGCGACTTCGTGCGCTCCGGCAAGCCCGTCGCCGCCATCTGTCACGGCCCGTGGACCCTCGTCGAGGCGGACGTCGTGCGCGACCGCAAGGTGACGAGCTATCCGAGTGTTCGCACCGATCTGCGTAACGCCGGGGCGACCGTCGTCGATGAAGCAGTGTGTATCGACGGCAATCTCATCACCAGCCGTTCGCCCTCCGATCTACCGGCGTTCTGCGAGGCCATCACCGAGGCATTGGCGAGCAGTCCGGCCCAGACCTGACATCGGCCGGACCGTGGCAACCATGACCACTCATCCGCCTGCTGATGTCGCGGACGCGGCCCCCAGCATCCGGCAGCGCAACTTCGTCTTCCTGGCCGTCGTCCTCGGGATGCTGCTGGCGGCACTCGACCAGACCATCGTGGCGACGGCCCTGCCGACCGTCGTCGCCGACCTCGGTGGCGCCGGCCATCAGTCCTGGGTCGTCACCAGTTACCTGCTCGCCTCGACGATCGTGACCGCGGTGGTCGGCAAGCTCGGTGACATCTTCGGCCGCAAGAAGGTCTTTCAGGTCGCGATCCTGCTGTTCCTGGCCGGCTCGGTCCTGTGTGGACTCTCGGAATCGATGGGGATGCTCGTCGCATCGCGGGCGCTGCAGGGCCTGGGTGGTGGCGCGATCACCGTGACGGCCGTCGCGGTGATCGGCGAGGTCATCCCGTTGCGCGAAAGAGGCAAGTACCAAGGCGCTTTGGGCGCCGTGTTCGGCGTCACGACCGTCGTCGGGCCGCTGCTCGGCGGGCTGTTCACCGACCACCTCGGGTGGCGGTGGGCGTTCTGGGTCAACGTGCCGGTGGCGGTGGTGGTCATCGGGATCGCGGCAGTGGCCATTCCGGAGCTGACGCGCGCCGGACGACCCGTCGTCGACTATGCGGGCATCGTCCTGGTCGGGCTCGGGGCCGCCGGCCTGACGCTGGCGACCAGCTGGGGCGGCACCACCTATGCCTGGGGTTCGGCGACGATCATCGGGTTGTTCGTCGCGTCGGCGCTGGC
Source organism: Mycobacterium toneyamaense (assembly GCF_055384815.1). Lineage (NCBI taxonomy): Bacteria > Bacillati > Actinomycetota > Actinomycetes > Mycobacteriales > Mycobacteriaceae > Mycobacterium > Mycobacterium toneyamaense. Next base: position 815,743 of record NZ_AP040333.1, on the reverse strand, counting down.
ACTCGTCGGCTTCGTCGTGGTGGAACGTCGTGCGCCTGAACCGATTCTGCCGATCCGCCTGTTCGCGAACCCGGTCTTCACGGTGTGCTGTGTGCTGTCGTTCGTCGTCGGTTTCGCGATGCTGGGTGCGCTGACGTTCTTACCGACCTACATGCAGTTCGTCGACGGCGTCTCGGCAACCGCGTCCGGGCTGCGCACCTTGCCGATGGTCGCCGGTCTGCTCGTCACCTCACTGGGCAGCGGCGCGATCGTCGGCCGCACAGGGAAATACCGGATTTTCCCGATCGCCGGCACGGCCATCATGGCGCTGGGGTTCGTGCTGCTGTCCCGGATGGACGCCGACACCTCGACGCTGACCCAATCGTTGTTCCTGCTGATCCTCGGTACCGGGATCGGGCTCAGCATGCAGGTGCTGATTCTGGTGGTGCAGAACACCGTCGACTTCGCCGATCTCGGCGTCGCCACGTCTGGCGTGACGTTCCTCCGCACCATCGGAAGTTCTTTCGGTGCCGCGATTTTCGGCTCGATGTTCGCGAACTTCCTGGGCGACCGCATCCCGTCGGCCATGAGGTCGGGCGGCGCACCACCCGAGGCGGCAACGTCTCCGAAAGTGCTGCACAGCCTTCCGCACGACACCGCCGCCCCGATCATCAACGCCTACGCCGACTCCTTGAGCCAGGTGTTCCTGTTGGCGGCGCCTGTCGCGGTCGTCGGCTTCGTGCTGGCCCTGTTCCTCAAACAGGTGCCGCTGCGTGATGCTGCTGCCAGTGGCAGCACCGACATGGGCGAGGGCTTCGGCATGCCGACCACCGAGTCGCCGGAGAAACTCATCGAAGTCGCCGTCGGCCGGTTGTTGCAGCGCAGCAACGGCATTGACCTCGAAGCGGTGGCGCGCACCTCGAACAGCCGCCTGGGGACCGCGCAACTGTGGGCGCTGATGCTGATCTACCGGTACGCCGCGGTGACAGGGGCAGCCGACCTGCTCGACATTGCGGATGATCGACGGGTGCCACATCAGGTGCTCGAACCGACCTTCGATCGTTTGGTGGCCACCGGATTCGCGACGCGCTCCGGAAGCGAATACGCACTGACGGCCGCGGGCTCCGCCGAGGTCGGCAGGGCACGCAATGTGATCTCCAGCTGGATCACCGAAACCCTCACACAGTCAGACGAATTCCAGGGCGCGCCCGAGCGCATTCATGTCCAGAGCGCGTTCGACCGCATCGCCAGCGGTCTGCTGATCGAGCGGGAGTCCGCCCGGCGCGAGAGTCGCACCACCAAACTCGGCCCCCCGCATCAGTTTGTCGCCGAGCAACCCACCACCCGGATGCGCGCGGTGCGGCACGAAGAGCCCCCGACCCGACCGTTCCGCCCGCACGCCACGCTCCCGCGCGGCTGACATGGTGGCCGGGACGGTCCTGTTTGCGGCTGGACCGTCCCGGCGGTGCCAGTGCGGACCGACCGGACGCCCGGATCTGTGGAACCGGAGAGAAGCGACGGCGATGTCGGAGCCACTCCAGCGGACGTCGAGTACGGGATCCAACTGACGGTGGCTGAATACCCGCTCCACGGTTTTCAAACATGCGTTGTGACGAAGAGGCAGCAAAGGCGGGGATTGAGATTCACGACCGCGGGTATATGACCACCGGTGCCCGACGGATGCCGCGCGGCCATCTCGGCTGATCTGCATCCAGTCGGCAGCGAAACACAGAGGAGGACATGCAATGAAGCTCTCGACTCGACTCACGGGCCTGATCCCGGCACTGGCCGCCGTACCGGTGTGCCTGAGCCTGGTCACGCCCGCAACCGCCGCCGCAGAAACCGACTGCAGCCCGGATTCGGTTGCGAATACCGTCAGTTCGGCCACCGGTGCGGCCAGCAATTACCTGACGGCGCATCCCGACGCCAATCAGGTTGTGGTGGCGTCCTATTCGCAGCCGAGGCCGGTCGCATCGGCCAATCTCCGGGCGTACTTCACCGCACACCCCCAGCAGTATCAGGACCTGCGCGGCATTCTGGCGCCGATCGGTGACGCTCAGCAGCGGTGCAATGTGACGGTGCTGTCACCCGAAATGGCCAGCGCCTACGCAGAATTCATGGCCGGCTAGGCATGGCGATGACCGGCCCTCCGGCAAGCTGCCATCTGACGTCGCTGTGGTTGGCCGACCGCGTGATGTCGCCGTCATCGCCGCCGGCGCCGGAGTCGACCGACCGGGCGTCGCCGGCCGACGTGGTCGTGATCGGCGCCGGCATCACCGGGCTGACCACCGCCGTGCTCCTGGCCCGGGCGGGGAAGAACGTGACGGTTGTCGAAGCGCGGCATGTGGGTGCGGGCACGACCGGCAACACCACCGGCAAACTGAGCGTCTTGCAGGGCAGCAAGCTGGCACGCATCGCCGCCAAGCACAACGCGGATGTCTTGCGCGACTACGTCCGTGGCAATGCCGAGGGCCGTGACTGGCTGGTCCGGCATTGCGAGAACCATGCGATCCCATGGCAGTCCGAACCCGATCACGCCTACGCCCAGACGTTGTCGGGCGTCGCGACCGCGCGTGACACGTTCAGCGCCTGCCAGGAAGCGGGATTGACGCAAGCCGAGTGGATCGACACCGCCGATGTCCCGTTTCCCTTCCACGGCGGCGTACGGCTGCGTGATCAAGCGCAGCTCGATCCGATGCCCCTGCTGAACAGTCTGGCGGTCGAACTCGAAACCCATGGCGGCACGCTGTTGCAGGGCGTGCGCGCAGTGTCGGTGGCCGACGACGGACTGTTGCGCGTGGCATTGCAGGCGACACACCCCACGGTCGATACCGCCGGATCCGAGATGTCGGTCTCCGCGCACCGGTGCATCCTGGCAACCGGGACGCCGATCCTGGATCGCGGCGGATTCTTCGCCCGGCTGACGGCAAAACGCTCCTACTGCATGGCATTTGACGTCGCTCGCGAGGCGACGGGCGGCATGTTCATCTCGGTCGATTCACCGACCCGGTCGGTGCGTTACGCACCATCCGCGAGCGGCGAGAAGCTCATCGTCGGCGGTGCCGGCCATCCCGTGGGCCGTGGGCACGCGCCCGCACATGACGTCGCCGAACTCGCCAAGTGGGCGGAGCTGCACTATCCGGGCGCCCATCCGACACACTTCTGGTCGGCGCAGGACTATTCGCCCATCGATGAGTTGCCGTACGTCGGTCCACTGCTTCCGGGTTACGAAAAAATCCGGGTGGCAACAGGTTTCGACAAGTGGGGCCTGACCAACGGCGTTGCGGCGGCGCTGGCCCTGTCGGCGCAGCTGCTCGGCGGCCACATCGAGTGGGCGCGCGCGTTCGCCAGTTGGAGTCCGCACGAACTGCGCGGTGTGACTGCCGCGCTGCGCGCGAATCTCGAGGTCGGACTGAACCTGGCCAAAGGCTGGATCGCCCCGATCGCCACCTCGCCGGATGGCCTCGGTGAAGGTGCCGGAGTGGTCAGCGGTCCCCCGTGGCAGTTGCGCGCCAACAGCCTGGTCGACGGACAACAACGCTCCGTGTCGGCGATCTGCCCGCACCTGGGCGGCGTGGTGCGGTGGAACGATGCGGACCGGGCCTGGGAGTGCCCGCTACACGGCTCGCGGTTCGCGCCTGACGGGCGACTCCTGGAGGGTCCTGCCACCCGCGGCCTCGCGGAGAAAACCTGACCTCATCAACCGCGCGAACTGGTCAGCCGGCCGTCACTTCGACCGGTTGCGCCGGTCGGCAGCGCTGCGCAGCGCGCTGTTGTCATCCTCCAATTCGAGGATCCTGCCGATTCCCGCGATGTTGACGCCGGAGGCGACCAGGGCGACGATGCGCCCGATCCGGGCCACGTCGTCTGCGCTGTAGCGGCGGGTACCGCCATCGGTGCGCGCCGGCGTGAGAAGCCCGTGACGTTCCCACAGCCGCAGTGATTGTGTTGGCGCGCCGGAAAGTTCGGCAGCGACCGTGATCCCGTAGACCGCATGATCAGATGCCGGACCCGCGGCGGGTCCTGCGTTCGGCGGCATCAGCCGGCGATCTGCATCGTTCATGAGATTTCCTGTTCCACTACTTGCATTGAATCATGGCACGGTGCTATATAGAAATCTATGTTAATCAACATAGATTAACTGCCCTGATTCGTATAGGTAGTAGCGGAAGGTGGTGAGGACCGCCACGGGGCCAGGCATCCCCGGTGAGCTGACCAACATGAACCAACCAAATCCGGCCCGGATCTGACACGCAAGCCCACAGTCGGCCCGGAGCAATCACCAGCGTCGGGAACGCTTGGAGCACAGGAGATGTCAGCAGAGCAGCAGGAATTGCACCTCGCGTACATCGAGCGCATCAGCGCTGCGCATCAGGCGTTGCGCGCCGCGCAGACCGAACTGCGTGAGGCTGTCGCGGCGGCACATGCCGCCGGCCATACCTGGGACGTCATCGCAACAGCGCTGAGCGACAACGCGTCTCCCGCGACTGACACGTTCGATGACATCCCCAGCATCGATGCCGTCGTCCAGACAGTTCTCGGGATCGACGGCGACACCGGCCCACCAGGTGGCGCACAGACGTCGGCGGCCGGTGTGCAGTGACGGCGGCCTACTGGTCGATCAACCCGTGTGGTGCAACGATGCTTCCTCGAGCTTGTGGACGAAGTCGCTGATGTCCGCCGCCGTGGCGACGTCGACGGTTTCCCAGCCGACCGCGACGTCGTGTGCGACGCGCAGCACTGCGGGCCCTCGTCGAGGAGGAGCCGGCTCAAGCCAAGCGCAGCACAGGTTTTCAGCGCCGGGGCCAGCACCCATCGAGCTTTTTCGTCCAGCCCGGCCACCGCGAGGCACCGGGCATACTGAATCCTGGCCTGCAGATGCGCTCGTGGCCGCCGCAGCCTGTCGGTGTGGTCGAGCCGGACCCGAGCCCGTTCGCACGCCGAGGTTGATGCCGCCGGCTGCCCGTCGAGCAGTAGCAGTCTGATCTGTGCGTCCTCTCTGAATTCTGCTGTCAGATCGCCGCTTTCACCGAAGTCCTGCACGCCGTGCGCCATGACGCGCCGCGCCAGCGTCTTGTCGATCTCGTTCCCGGACAAGGTCGCGACGCGAATCAGGGCCAGCTTCAGTCCCGCCTCCAGCCGGGGCAATCCCAGCGCCCGGGCCTGCCCCATCCCTTCCGACAGTCTGCGCTCGGCACCGGACGTGTCACCGCGGGCACTCTTCACGTGGGCGCCCGCGCGGTAGGTGGCGAGCATCACGTCCACGATGCCGCCCTCCGCCCCGAGGGCGTACGCCTCGTCGAGCAGGACCTCTGCCTCGTCGAGTTGCCCACGCTCGTAGAGCAATTCACCCAGCAGCGCCCCGGCGAGTTTGGCGATGTAGGTCGGCCGCCCCGACGGCGACAGGGCGATCCTGATCGCATGCCGCAGATGTGCCTCGGCACCGGCGACATCGAGTTGCTCGTTCGCGGCCAGGGCGGCGATGAGATACCCGTAGCCGACGGTCATCGGCCCCGCGATGGATCGGCGATATTTGTGTCCCCACCGGTGCCAGCGCAGCGCCCCGTCGAAGTCGAACTTGCGCAGCGCGACGTAGGAGAGGGTGTACGCCGCGCGGCACAGCACGAACGGGGCCAGGGTGTCGGCCCGGGCCACACATGCCTGCGCCGCCGTTTCGGTGAACGCATCGATGTGGTCGGCGTGGCCGGCCATCACCACGCGCAGCAGGTCCAATTCGCAACGGACGTCGTCGCTTTCGTCGTCGCTGAGCAGGTCGATGTTGTCCTCGGCCAATTGCAGCGCGTCGGCCACGGCCGCAGGCCGGCGGAGAATGACGTTGGCCCATGCCAGGTTGGTCTGCAGCCTTGGCCGCTCCTCGGCCAGGTGCGGCGGCAACTTGGCTGCCAGACCGATGAGTGCCATGAGTTCGCATTGTTCGAGGAGATCCGGCGACACCTGCTCGACGGCGTCGACCGCCTTGTCGTCGTCGCCCGCCGCCATCCAGTGATCGACGGCGTCGTTGTACATCCGGTGCTTCATGAACCACTGTGCGGCCGTTCGGTTCAACGCCACGACGCGGTCTTCGTCCGCACGCTTCAACCGGTGCCGGAGGTGGTCGGCGAACAGATTGGAGTAACGGAACCAGGTCCCGTCCGCGTCGGTCCGCCGCAGGAACAGGTCCCGCCGCTCGATGTCCTCGAGTATTTCCCGGCTGTGTGGACGGCCCGTGAGCGCGGTCGCCAAACCGCTGCAGATCTGTTTCGTGATGCACGTCGCCGACAGGAACTCGACGAGCTCGGGCTCCAGGCTGTCCAGCACATTGGACGTCAGGTAATCGCCGATGACCTTGTCCGAGCCGGAGAGCCGACCGACGAGCGCGGCGGCATCACCGCCGTCACGCAGGCTCAGCGACGCCAGTTGCAGGGCGGCCGGCCAGCCGTCGGTCGACTCTTCGAGGTCGGCCACGATGGCCCCCGACAAATCCAGGCCGCACCGGTCGACCAGGAGGGCCCGGGCCTCTTCGACATCGAACCGGAGCAGCGACGCGTCGATCTCGGCCAGTTCACCCTGCACACCCAGGGTGCCCAACGGCAGTCCGGTGCCGCTTCGGCCGGCCACGACCAGGTGCAGGTGGTGGCAGCCCTTCTCGAGCAGGTAAGCCAGTGTGTCCAGACTGTCGGCGCTGGTGACGCGATGCCACTCGTCGATCAGCAGAGCCAGCGTCTGCTTGCGGGAGTGCAGCCAGTCGATCAACAGGTTGGGCACCTGCCGCAGCGCGGAGTCCGGCCGTTCATCGAATTCCTGTTGCAACGCGTCCGCGAGCTCGGGCAGCGCGACACGCACCGCCTCGATCAGGTGCGCCACGAACCAGAAGGCGTTGTTGTCGTCGGCATCGACCGTCAGCCAGGCCGTCGGCAGGCCCGCGCGGACCAGCGCCTCGCCCCACTGCGTCGCCAGCACGGTCTTGCCGTAGCCGGCCGGTCCGTGGATGAGCACCAGCTTCGGCCTGCGCCCGGCACCCAGCCGGTCCAGGATGTTTCGGCGCGGCACCGGCGGGCGGCTGAACGTCGGCGGCCGGAACCTGGCCGGTGAACTGGGCGGATAGGTCGACCGGCCGGAACCGTCGGTCCGTAGTCCGATCCCTCCGGTGGAGCGCCCGCCGGTGTCCGGCGACGATTCCACCGCGTCGTACGCGACTTCCGGCAGCTCCAGCGGGACGTCAGCGATGCTCAGTCCGACGCGCGCACCCGCGGCCCGCAACAACTCGCCGAACTCCGCGACCGTTGCGGGGCGCTGTGCGGGATCGACATTCAGTCCCTGCTCGAGCGCAGCGCAGACGGGATCGGCGACGCCGCTCCCGCGCAGGTCGGGCACCGGCCCGGCGAGAACGCGCCGGGCGAACGCGATGGGATTCTCCCCCTTCTGGAACTGGAACGGCGGCTCCCCCTTGATCAAGGTGAAGACGGTGGCGGCGAGCCCGTAGATGTCGACGGCGGCCGTCGGCGTCGCACCCTCGAACAGCTCCGGCGCGGTGTACGACGGCGATCCGACGAACACGTTCATGGTCGCTTCACGGCCGCCCGCGATGCGGGCGATGCCGAAGTCGCACAGCTGCGGCTCCCCGTACGCCGAGAGAAGTACGTTGGGCGGCTTGACATCTCGGTGCAGCACGCCGGCGCGATGCGCGGTTTCCAGCGCCCCGGCCAGCCGGACCCCGACCGTCAGCGCCTCCCCGACGGCCAGCGGGCCGTGCCGCCGGATCCAGGCCGACAGCGTGTTCCGGCCCAGGTACGGCATGACGATGAACGGGCGCCCCGTGAACGTCAGCCCGCTGTGCAGCACCGGCACGATGTTCGGGTGACCTGACACCCGGCCCATGGCCCGCTGCTCACGTTCGAAATTCTCGAGGTCGACGTCGTCCGAGTCGGCGCCCAGGACCTTGATCGCGACGACCCGGTCCAGCGCCGGCTGGCGGCACCGGTAGACGACGCCGAACCCACCGCGCCCGACGGGCTCGGCGCCGTAGAAGCCCTCGGCTTCGAGCTCCGCGACGATGCCGGTCGCGACGCCACGTTGCGTTTCGTCGGGTTCTGACACGTCGGAGGCCTTCGGTTCGGTTGCTGTCGTCACCATCAATTGTCGGCGCGGCAGGCCGGAATGGGGGCCACCCGCGGAAATTGCTGTCCCTTTGTTCCTTCCGGACAACGATTCGGGCGAGATCGCCAAAAGATTGTCTCGGCGGTACCTGGGTCGCCGTGCGCCCGCGCCGTACCGTTCTTGTATCAGCTTCCCCGTTGGGAACCGCCAAATACCAACGGATCAAATACATTTCACCAACCTCGGGAGTACTGCCATGCTCGAACCCACCTTCATCATCGACGCCGTCGTTCTCTTCGCCATCGGCCTGTGGCCGCTGCTGCTGGTGGTCGCGGCCGCGGGCGTCCGCAGGTTCAACGCTCGCCGCAGCGCAGCGGCTGCCGCCGTCCACTCGGTCGCGCTGCCGCACGTCGCCGCGCCGGCACGCGCGCGCACCCTGGCCTACGCCACCGGCCAGTAGCCAATTGACGCCTGAGCCAGTCGCGGATCGGTGAGGGCGAGTTGCGGACGCTGTCGTAGAAACGTTTGCTGAGTTCCGCTGCGGCTCTGCCAGTGGTTTCGCGCCGCCGTGCTCGCTCCTTAACGCAGTCTGTGGATTCCGGCAAAGCCCGTGCACCATCGGGGGCGACAAGGGACGCTGTTGGAAGAACCAGCAGCGCCACCAGGCGCTGCCGTAACTGAGGAGCGCCTGGTGTACGCACGCTCAACCACGTTTCAGGCCGAGCCGGCGTCCATCGACGCGGGCGTTGCGTACATGCGCGACACCGTGCTGCCCGCTCTCGAAGAGCTGGGCGCCGCCGGTATGTCGCTGATGGTGGACCGGCGATTGGGACGCTGCATCGCCACCAGCGCGTGGGAATCCGAAGCGGTGATGCACCTGACGGCGCACGCCGCACGGCCACTCGGGGCACGCGCCGCGGAGCTGCTGAACGGCACCCGCAAGGAGATCAACGAGTGGGAGGTCACCGCACTGCACCGCGACCACCGTTCGCCGGAGGGCGCCTGCCTTCGGGTTGCGTGGTTCTCGGTCGAACCCCATCAGGCGGACCTGCTCACCGACTTCTACCGGACGTTGGTGTTGCCGTCGTTGGAGAAACTCGAGGGGTTCTGCAGCGCCAGCCTCCTGCTCGACAAGCCCTCCGGACGCGCTGTGTCGTCGGTGACGTTCGACAACGCCGCCGCGCTGGACAACAACCGTGAACAGGCCAGTGCGCTGCGCACCGAGAAGCTCGCTCAGCTGGGTGGCAGCCTGGTCGACATCTGCGAGTTCGAGCTGGCGATCGCTCACCTGAGGGTGCCGGAACTCGTCTGACGGCAGGCTCAGAGCGCGGCGACTTGCGGATTCGCGTGCGCCCGGTCGCCGGTCGACGAGTCGTGACTCAGCGGATCGTCAGACCCGTCACCGCGCGCGAGATCACCAACCGCTGAATCTCGCTGGTGCCCTCGAAGATGGTGAAAATCTTGGCATCTCGGTGCATCCGCTCGACCGGGTAGTCGCGGGTGTACCCGTTGCCGCCGAGAATCTGAATCGCCTCGTCGGTCACGTACACGGCGGTCTCGCTGGCCACCAGCTTGGCCATCGAACCCTCGGCGTTCTCGAACGGCACATTGTTGCGCGCCATCCAGCCGGCCCGCCACACCAGCAGCCGGGCGGCGTCGATGCGGGCCTTCATGTCCGCCAGTTTGAAGGCAATGGCCTGGAATTCGCCGATCTTCTTACCGAATTGCTCACGCTGGCAGGCATATTCGAGGGCGTACTCGTACGCCGCCCGGGCCACCCCGACCGCCATCGCCCCGACCGTCGGGCGGGTCCGCTCGAACGTCTTCATCGCGGCCTGGCCACCCGCGGACGCACCCGACTTCACCCGCGCCACCCGGGCCTCGAACTTCTCCCGGCCGCCGAGGATCGCGTCCTCCGGCAGCCGCACGTTGTCGAGCACCACCTCGGCGGTGTGCGACGCCCGGATGCCGTGCTTCTTGAACTTCTGCCCCTGGGACAGCCCCTTGGTGTCCGGCCCGATCACGAAGCTGGCCTGGCCGCGCGACCCGAGTTCCGGGTAGACGGACGCGACCACGACGTGCACGTTGGCGATGCCGCCGTTGGTGGCCCACGTCTTGGTGCCATTGAGCACCCATTCCCGGGTGGCCTCGTCGTAGCGGGCCCGGGCCCGGATGGACCCGACGTCGGAGCCCGCGTCGGGCTCGGATGAGCAGAACGCCGCGACCTTCGGGTCCGCGGCCGAGCCGAACATCTGCGGCAGCCACTGCCCGATCTGTTCGGGAGTTCCGTTGCCCGCCAAGGCCGCCGCGGCCAGACCGGTACCCATGATGGACAGCGCGATGCCGGCGTCACCCCAGAACAGCTCCTCGAACACGGTGAGCATGCCGAGCCCGCTCGGTTCGGCGGCCTGCGTGCCGAACAGTTCGGGCGAGTACAGCCCGATCTTCGCCGCTTCCTGGATGATCGGCCATGGCGTCTGCTCCCGCTCATCCCATTCCGCGGCGGCAGGGCGGACGACTTCGGCGGCGAACTGGTGCACCCAGTCGCGCACCTCGATGACGTCATCGCTGAGTTGTAGTGAGAATGTCATGTCACTCCTGTTGGTGGTCAAAGTGTTTCGGGGCCGCGGGTGATCAGTCGCTCCGCCACGCGGAGGCACCGACGTTCAGATACCGGATCTGGCGCTCGAGCATGGTGGCCGCCGCATCCAGATCACGCGCCGTCGTCTCTTCGTCGAGCCCGCGCGCAATGACCTCGAGCATCGAATCGATGCCGGCGAGGATGGTGGCCATCAACATGCTCGACAGCATCTCGACATCCCCGACGCTCCACGACCGGATGGGTTCGAACCGGGCCATGTAGGTAGCCAATTGGCTGGCGTACAAACGGATTTCCGACCGAATCTCGCGCCGGAGCACCGAATGACCGGCCGCACGTTGGCGCGCCAGGAACGCCAGGTGTGCATGGTCGCGCGAGACCACGCCACGAAGCGCCTGCACCCCGACGTGGATGGCGCCGCCGGACGAATCGATGTCGAGAGTGGCCATCTCGCCCATGATCTCGCGCAGCGTGCGAAAGGTCTCGTGAATCACGGCGAGACCGAGGTCGTCGAGCGACTGGAAGTAGCGGTAGAAGGCCGACGGCGCGACACCCGCCTTACTGGCGAGCTGCCGCAGGCTCAGCGCGTCGAAGCTCGATCCGCTGCCGGTCAGTTCCAGCGCCGCCGTCATCAACGCGCGGCGGGTGTGCTCGCGGCGCTCCTGCTGCGTCCGGCGCCCATGCCGATCCCGCCCGTTGCCGGAGTCCGCCTCGACAGATAGAGAGCGTTTGTTCTCTGTGTTGCCTGTCACGAAACCAACTATAGCTATTGACCTCGCCATATCGGCAAACATACCTTACGGAACATTCGTTCTCTAACTTGAATGGAGAAATCATGGCACGTATCGCAACCCGCCTACCCGGCGAGCGCAACCTGGCCGAGGAGGACCGCGACCGGATCGCCGCGATCCGGGGCGAGCTCATCCGCATCGGCAACGGCTGGCGCGAACGCCATCCGTTCCTCGCCGCACACCAGGACGGCGTCGGGATGGCGATCTTCCTGGCGTCCATCGCCGGCGTACTCGTCGACGCCGCGCTCTACGCGGCCGGCATCCTGCCCTGGTACGCAACCATCCTGATCACCGCGTTCTGGCTGTCATTGCTGCACGAACTGGAACACGACCTCATCCACTCCATGTACTTCCGGCAGAACCGCCCGGTGCACAACGCGATGATGTTCGGGGTCTGGTTCTTCCGGCCCAGCACCATCAACCCCTGGCTCCGGCGGACGCTGCACCTGCACCACCACGAGGTCTCGGGCACCGATTCCGACCTCGAGGAGCGCGGCATCACCAACGGCGAACGCTGGGGCAGCCACCGGCTGCTCAGCCTGCTCGACTCGATGCTCGGCATCTACACCAAGCCACTCCGACAGCGCGCCATCGTCACCGCCTACATCAAGCACGAGGCCCGCTCCCCCGAAGAAGCGCGTCAGCTCGCCGCCAAGACGCTCGCACTGTACTTCCCGCTCGGCACCATCCACTACACGCTGTGGCACCTGTTCATCGGCGTGCACGTCTACGAATTCGTCACCGGCAGCAGCATTTCCGGCAGCTGGGTGACGGCGCTTGACTTCGTGGCCGTCACGCTGCTGGCGCCGAACGCGGTGCGCACGTTCTGCCTGCACTTCGTCAGCTCCAACATGCACTACTACGGCGACGTCGAGAAGCACAACGTGATGCAGCAGACCCAGGTGTGGACGGCCAAGTGGCTCAAGCCCTTCCACGCCCTGTGCTTCAACTTCGGCGAGACCCACGCCATCCACCACTTCCTGGTGCGCGACCCGTTCTACCTCCGCGAGGCGATCAAGCACGATTGCCAGAAAGTACTGCGCGCCAACGGTGTCCGCTTCAACGACTTCGGCACCTTCGGGCGGGCCAACCGCTTCAGCCTCGCCCCGGCGCACGTCGAGCCCTGACCACACCACTTCTCCGAACGGACACACCATGACCGAGACCCAAACCGCCCAGCTGTGGATCTGCGTGCGCTGCGGCATAATCTACGACCCCGCCGACGGCGACCCCGACAGCGGGATCGCGCCCGGCACCGCATTCGAAGACTTCCCCGACAACTGGGTCTGCCCCGTCTGCGGCGTCAGCAAGGACGAGTTCGTCCCCTACGAGGACTGAGCCGCGCGCCAGGCACCCCGCCGGAGCAGCCGCAGCCCGTTGAGCCCGACGATGATCGTCGAGCCTTCATGGCCGGCCACGCCCAGCGGCAGGGGCAGAGTGCCGACGAGATCCCAGACCACCAGCACGGCAATGAAAGTCGCGGCAATCGCCAGGTTGGCCATCACCACGCGGCGGGCGCGCCGCGACAGCGCGATCACCGCGGGGACGGTGCGCAGGTCATCACCGATGATGACGGCATCCGCGGTCTGCAAGGTGAGATCCGAACCAGCGCCGCCCATCGCGATGCCCAGGTGCGCGGCTGCCAGCGCGGGCGCGTCGTTGATGCCGTCACCGACCATGACCAGCCGCCCACCGTCGGCCTGCAAGTCCCGGACGGCAGCCACCTTGTCGTGCGGCAGCAGGCCGGCACGCACCTCGGCGATACCCACCCGGTCGGCCAATTGTCCTGCCGCCGTGGCATTGTCACCGGTGAGCAGGACCGGGGCCAGCCCTGTCAACGCGGTGACGGCGGCGACGGCACCCTGGGCATCGGGACGGAGTTCGTCGGTCAGGCCCAACACCGCGACCGCGCGACCGTCGACCGCCACGACGACCGCCGTACCACCCCGCTGCTCCATCTGGGCTGCCGCGTCGGCGCTGTCCGCCGACGGCGAGGACACGGTGATGGTGTGTCCGTCGATGACGGCCCGTACGCCGCGGCCCGGTTCGGCGGCGAAATCGGCGGCTCGCGGCAGGACGAGTCGACGCACCTTGGCCGCACGGACGATGGCCGCACCCAGCGGGTGCTCGCTGGAATGCTCGGCGGCCGCGGCCAGTGTCAGCACCTGATCTTGCGTGAAATCACCTGTCAGCAGCCGAATCTCCGCAAGTTCTGGAGTCCCGCGGGTCAACGTCCCGGTCTTGTCGAACGCCACGCGGGTGGCGGCGCCGAGCTGTTCCATGACCACCGCAGACTTGACGAGCACGCCGTGACGCCCGGCATTCGCGATCGCCGCCAACAGCGGCGGCATCGTGGCCAGCACGACCGCGCACGGGGATGCGACGATCATGAAGGTCATGGCCCGCAGCAGCGCCTCCCGCACGGAGTCGCCCGCGAGCAGCGGGATCACGAACACCGCGAGGGTGACGGCGACCATGCCGATCGAGTAGCGCTGCTCGACCTTCTCGATGAACAGCTGGGTGCGGGCCTTGGTCTGCGACGCTTCTTCCACCAGCGCCGCGATGCGCGCCACGACCGAGTCGGCGGCCCGCCGGTCGACCCGGATCCGCAGTGCCCCGGTGCCGTTCAGCGTGCCCGCGAAGACCTCGTCGCCGACGGCCTTGTCGACCGGCAGCGGTTCGCCGGTGATGGTCGCCTGATCGACCTCACTGGCGCCGTCGATCACCGTGGCGTCCGCGGAGATGCGCTCCCCCGGCCGTACGAGCACCACGTCACCGACCGCCAGCTCGGTGGCCGGCACGACGTGCTCGCCGTCGTGGGACAACCGGGTCGCGGTGTCGGGCGCCAGGTCCAGGAGGCCGCGCACCGAGTCCTCGGTCCGCGCCGTGGCCAGGGCTTCCAGCGCGCCCGACGTCGCGAAGATGACGATCAACAGGGCACCGTCGGTGACCTGGCCGATCGAGGCGGCGCCGATCGCCGCGACGACCATCAGCAGGTCCACGTCGAGGGTCTTCTCGCGCAGCGCCTGCAGTCCCGCCAGCGCCGGCTCCCAGCCGCCGGTGACGTAGCAGGCCAGGTACAGCGCCCACCACGACCAGGTCGGCCCACCGGCCAGCTGCAGCACCAACCCCGCCAGGAACAATGCCAAAGCCAGTGCAGCCCAGCGCATTTCGGACAGGTCGAACCACCCGCGGCGTGACGGAGCCACCGCCGCGCCGGACAGCGCCGGCCGGGCGGTCTGGGTCACCGTCGCCATGACGCACCTCGCAAACACATGCAGTCAACGTTATCAGAACAAATGAATACGTCTTCATGTGTGTGCCCTAGTACACTACAAACGTGGGACATGGTGTCGAGGGGCGTGACCGCCCCACCGGGCGGCTCGACGCTGACGCCGCGGCTCAGGTCGCCACGACTCTGCAGGCACTCGCCACTCCGAGCCGGTTGATGATCCTCACCGAACTGCGCCAGGGCGCTCGCTCCGTCACCGACCTCGCCGACGCGATCGGACTCGAGCAGTCGCTCGTCTCACACCAGCTCCGCCTACTGCGCAATCTCGGGCTGGTGACCGGCACCCGGAGCGGCCGCAGCATCGTCTACAGCCTGTACGACAACCACGTCGCGCAACTGCTCGACGAAGCCGTCTATCACAGCGAGCACCTGAGACTGGGGCTGGCGGACCGCACGGGCGACGCGAGCTGAGCGCCGGGTGGTCTCGTGAACCGTTGCGCCACATCGCAAGGAGGGTCCATGTCCACCACACCCACAAGCACCAATGTCGCGACCTTCGAACGATTCCACTGCAGTTGCAACAGCGGCGACATCGACGACATCGTGAGCACGATCGACGACGTCTTCCTCCCCGACGCCGTGGTCCACTCACCGCTCGCGGCGGGTTCCGGGCCGGACACCATGAAGCTCATCTGGACGCTGCTCCTGCGTGCCTTCCCCGACATTCACGTCATGGTCGACGACATGGTCGTCGACCATGACAAGCTGGCCTCCCGCCAGACGGTGACCGGGACACATCTCGGCGAGTACCGCGGACTGGCGCCGACCGGCAAAACCGTTGTGTACGAAGAGATGTTCATCATCCGATTCTCCGACGGGTTGATCGCCGAAGTCTGGGGCGTGGTCGACACCTTGTCGCAGCTGCAGCAACTCGGCGCAGTGGGCAGGGTCTAGCGCGCGGGATATGCGTGGATCAACGCGGTCGTGAGCTTGGGCACCGCGTGCACCAGATGATGCTCGGCGTCGTGGGCGATCCGATGGGCCTGCGCCAGGCTCAGCTCGGGATCGAGGTCGAGTTCGACGTCGGCATGCAGGCGGTGCCCCATCCAGCGCATGCGCACGCTGTGCACCGACCGCACCCCCGGTTCGGCTGCCAGCGACTGCTCGGCAGTGTCGACGAGTGCGGGGTCGACGCCATCGAGCAAGCGACGGAACACATCTCGCACCGCGGTGCGCAGCACCGCCAGGATCGCCACCGTGATGATCAACCCGACGATCGGATCGGCGAGCGGGTATCCAAGGGCCACACCGCCGGCGCCGAGCAACACCGCCAGGGACGTGAACCCGTCGGTGCGCGCGTGAATGCCGTCCGCGACCAGCGCTGCCGACCCGATCTGCCGCCCCACCCGGATGCGGTAGACCGCCACCGTTTCGTTGCCGAGAAATCCGACCAGTCCGGCCAGCGCCACCCATCCCACGTGATCGATCATCTGCGGGTGGATCAACCGCTGTACCGCCTCATAGCCGGCGACGATCGCCGACAGCGTGATCATGCCGACCACGAACAACCCAGCCAGGTCTTCCACCCGGCCGAAGCCGTACGTATAGCGGCGCGTTGCGGCCTTGGCGCCCAACGCAAATGCGATCCACAGTGGCACCGCGGTCAGGGCATCGGAGAAGTTGTGGATCGTGTCGGCCGCCAGGGCCACCGACCCGGACACCACCACGATGGCGATCTGCACCACCGTGGTGAGACCCAGCACCAGCAGGCTGATCTTCACTGCCCGGATACCGGCGGCGCTCGATTCGAGCGCGCTGTCCAGGCTGTCCGCCGCGTCATGGGAATGGGGAGCGAACAGCCCTCTGACCGCGCCCCAGCCGCCGTGGGAGTGGCTGTGATCGTGCTGGTGGCCGTGCTCGTGCACATGATCGTGGTCGCCGTGAGGGTGGTGCCCGCTCATCGCCGGCCGCCCCTGCGCACGGCGGTGTCGGCATCGAGACTCCGCACGCCCGGGTCCTGCCGATGGTGGGCCGGCACCCCGGGACCCGCGTGTTCGGCGTTGTGCACGGCGTCGACGACAAGCTGACGCACGTGCTCGTTCTCAAGGCTGTAGAAGATCGTCGTACCGGCACGGCGGGTCTGGACCAACCGCGCCATGCGTAACTTCGCCAGATGCTGTGACACCGACGGCGCGGGCTTGCCGACGCGCTCGGCCAGTTCGTTGACCGACAGCTCGCACGCACTCAACGCCCACAGCAGCTGGACCCGCGTCGGGTCGGCGAGCATCCGGAACACTTCCACCACCAGACGCACCTGGTCGTCGGCGAGCGGCGCCGGCACCTGGTTATCTGCATTCATACGCAGATAATAGACCGTCGACCGCCGATCGATTCCGGGAGCGGCGATCAGCTGCCGCGGTCCACCATGTCGAACACCTTGACCGCATGCGAAAACGGCTGCGGCGTAACACCTATCGGACCGAAGGGATGGTCGAGGGTGTAGATGACGTACAGCAGCAGCGACAACAGGACGGCGACCGCTCCGACCAGGACCGCGTGCGCGCGGGCGTTCTCCAGCCGCATGAAGCAGGTCAACAGGATCAGAACCGTCCCACCGAAGATCAGGGCACTCCACAGGAGCGCCGGGATGCGCTGATGGGAATTGAGGATGCGCTCGCTGCGGTCCGAGGCCAACACCGTCAGCTCACTGAGGAACTGCGAATCGATCGGGCTCGCCGTCGGTCCCGAACTATGCGTTCCCACAATGCGATACATCTCGCTGAGCGCGGCGCGGCCGTTGTTGCCGATGTCGGCGAACTCGTCCATGCCCCAGGCGGGCCCCTGCACCGCGGCGGCGTACTTACGCAGTTGCTCGCGAACCTGCGCCTGCTCAGGTTGCGGCATCGCGACGGTCTGGCGGTACAGCGTCGTCAACGTCGACGCTTCGTTGGCGACGTTCGTCTCGGCACTGAGGAACTGCTGCCAGCCGACGACGACCGTGAATCCCAGGAGCGCGCCGTAGACCAGACCGACAACAGTCAGGAACGGCGACAGGAACGAGTTCTGTTCGGGGCGCGCATCGCGGGCGATCATGCGTCGCGTCACGAACACGCAGCCGACCGCCACGCAGACCGCCCCGCCGACAACCATGGCCAGCAGGAGCCAGGCGCCGAACACTCCGAGGTCACCCATAGTGGAACAAGCATGCCAATCGCCCCGAGGCGGCGTCAGCCAATCCGGCAAAACCGCCTAGAGCACGAAACCGCACAATACGACGCAGTTGTCCGGCACCTCGGCAATGTGCGGCGGTGCCGGATCTGCGGGCTCGACGCCCATCGGCGGCACGTGCGTCGCTCGGACGTCGGGCAACCCGGCGGACGTCTCGCTCTGGTTCTGCTTCTGGTTGACCGGAGGCGCATCCGATGCCGGCGCCGGCACAACCACGGGTGCCGGGGGCGTCGGAATCGGACTCGAACTCGGCGGAGCTTGCACGACAGGGGACGCGGGTACGTGAGCCGGTGGCGGCGCGGGCGCCGGCGACGGGCCGGCGGAGCCCAGAGGCATCGTCGCAACCAGAGCCGAAACCAGCACCATCACTGCGAGTACCACCGGCGTCAGCCATGCCGGCTTCCTGGCAAGGCGTTTGGGGCCGGTCCCGTCGGCAGTTCCGTGAGCGCCGTCGCGAGGCGAGGCCAACGCGGCACCATGCGCGAGTGCCAGGATCGATTCGGCCTCCGAGTCCACTCGAATGTGGTCCGGCAGTTCCGCGGCAATGGGATGCGCGTGCTCGTCGGCGCCGACGAGGACGAGCCGTTGAGGTTGGCGATCGAGCCCACCGAGGATGCCGGCCAGCCAGCCGGCCGCGTCGTCGTCATAGAGTCCCGACGCGACGACGGCCCGCGGCTCGTCGGTACCCGCGACAACGGCGCACCCCCGTAGCCCGCGCTCCACATCGGGCTCCAATACGCAGACGACGGTGTCGGTACTTCCGGTGTCGGACACCAGCGCCGAGCCGGCCGACGCCAGCGGAACCGGCAGCAGATCAACATCCAACTCTGCGGGCAGCCCACTGAATCCGACGGCGTGATCATCGGCGTCGGCGGTCCAGGTGACGGCGACCGTGCGGGCACGGCAGCCACGTTTGGCGCCCTGTGCGTAGATGCGGCGCACCGCCGCGGCCAGTTGGGCACGGGACGATCGCCCCTCGTCGAGAGAGACGGTCACGCCGTCGACCGCAAGGTGGGGCGCCACATCGCCGGAAGCGAGCGTGACGCCCGCCGTGGTTGCGGTGAGCGCAATACCGATCACAGCGTCCATGGGCCACTCCTCGAAACTCACCGCGTTTGGCGAATGCTTCGGCAAACGGCCAGCGCGTCACGCCCGCTGCACCACAGGACGTATCGGCACCGGACGTGCGTCCGGTTTGCCTGTACATCGATTTCACGGCGAATCTTGTTTCCCATAGTGAAAAACACCACAGGGGCTGATTAGCCAGAATGAAGTCGGAGCCGCCCAGTACGCCACCGACCGGCAACCTCGAGAAGACAGCGACGACGACGGTGACCGACCCCAGGCAAAGCCCTGGACCGCACTGGCGCAGAAAATGTCGGCGGGGTCAATCCGCCTGCTACAGTCCGGCTGTGTCCGGTGGTCGATCGACCCGGAGCTGGCACTGTGGAAAGGAATACGGCAATGGTCTTCACCAAATCGGTCGCCCAGCGGGCGGTCGTGGCTGCCGCAGGAGCCGCCATGGCCGTCATGGCCGTCGCCCTGCCGACGTCGGGTCAGGCGCTGGCCGCTCCGACAGCCCCCAACTGCACTCCCGCGGATCTGGCCGGGGTGGCTTCGGGTGTCGCCGCTGCCGCCTCCGCCTACCTGTTCACGCACCCGGACGTCAACGATTTCTACGGCAGCCTGCAGGGCAAGCCGCGCGATGAGGTCGCTAACGAAGTCCGCACGTTCTTCAACGCAAACCCGCAGGCGCACAGTGAACTTCAGGCGATCCGTCAGCCCATGACGGATTTCCGTGACCGCTGCGGCCTCGAGCAGCCCGACCGTCCGCTGTTGGGCGACTGATGCGTACCGCCTCGCTACGCCCCCGGCTGATCGCCGCCGCACTGGCCGCAGCCGCCGTACCCGGTTTGATCGCGGTCGTCCCCGCGGGCACCGCCGCCGCCGATGTCTGCTTCGGTGCCGGGCGACGCATCACCGTCAGTGGGTGCACCGACTTCGGCGCCGTCGCGCCGTACGCGCCGCCGCCGGCCTACTACGCACCGCTGCCCGAGGACATGCCGCCGCCACCACCGCCGCCACCGGTTCAGGGCTGCGTCGGCTGGAACGGTCGCTGGGTCAGCGCCAACACCTGCCGCTGAGCCCGCACCCGCCCCGGACCGCGCCGGTCAGTACGCCCCAGCGGCAGCCGGCTGGTCCGTGGCGTCGGTGCGGCCACGCAGCGCCCAGTGCAGCCGTTTGGCCGCAGCCAGCGCACCGCTGGGCGCGTGCGGCTGGCCATAGTGGATGAGCAACGTGACGCGCCGCTGCCCCGAAGCGATCGGCATGTTGGCGTGCAGGCTCCGATAGCCCCAAAACAGGTACACGTCACCGACATTCATATCGACGACGGTCGGTCCGTGGCTGCGGCCCAGGCTCTCCAGGATCCGCTGCCGGAACCTCGCGCTCTGATGGACGATCTTGTCGAAGATGTTGACCAGCACCGAGCGGCGGAACGGCCGCTTGTTGAAGTACCCCACCAACTCTCCCGACCGGCCCGGTTCCGCATCAGGGATGAACAGCGGGACCACCATCGTCACGACACTGGCGTCGTAGTGGAACCACCAGGCATCGCCGTCGGCGTGTGGGCCCGCGACAATGCGCACCGCCGTGCCCGCCATGTCATGCGCGCGGTCCGGGAACCGCTGGCGGACGACACTGTCGAGAAATGTGCGGACCGAATCACTGGCCATGAACGCGTGAATCGATTCCAGGTGGCCGTCCTGCGGAGACAGGACGAAATGGTCTTTCTCCCCGTGCGCGGCCAACCAGCGATCGATTTCCGCCCGGGAATCAATCACCCAATCCCATTGCACGGCGTTTGCTACCCGTGCGACGCCGGCAGCGTCCAACTGGTGCGCCACATCGACGGGATCGCACGCGTTCATGTCAAATTCACACATTTGAACGGCAGTGTAAACAACCAGAGAACGTCGTTACCAGCATTGCTGCGATTTGACATTTGCCCGGTGATGACCTTGCAATTCGCCGGTCGCGGGGATGATTCTGCAATTGCGTAAATATGGCGGAATTTCCGCACTTCACGCACAGTGATCGACCCCCTTCGCGTATTACGGTCGCGACATTCCGACCGAGTCGCTATCCCTCGGTGCGGGTAAGTCTTCCTCTGGTACTCGGCGAAGTTCTCGAAGCGGCCGGCCTGCGTCTCGTAGATGCGGTCCCGTTCGGCGCCCTGAAGCTCACGTACTCGTACCGGGTACTTGTCGCGCCCGATCTCGACCGCCACCCGCTCAGGGTGGGCCATCGCGTTGTGGTACCAGGCGGAGCTCGTGTCGTTGCCGTTGTTGGACGCGAACACGTAGATCTCGTCGCCGTCAGATTTCTGGTAGGCCATGGGGTTCTGCCTCGGCTGGCCCGACTTGGCTCCGACGGTGTGCAGGATCAGCATGTCGAATTGCGCGAACCAGCCCCCGACCGCACCGGTTTCGCGAATCTGCCTGATCACGTCGTTGTGGAAATCCGTCTCATCCCCAGAAGTGCTCATGCCTTCATCGTTCTGGCAACGCCATCCAATGTCAACTAGGTTGATATGTGTGCCGCCTCATGCGGCGTGATGCCGTCAGTTCCCAACGCCTTGGCATCGATACCCCCAGGGGGTATGTTTGATGTCGACTCCGATACGCGATCGATTTGGACGACGAGGAACGACACCATGGCCAGCGAGTCCCACGACCACCACGGCGACCACCAGGGCGGACACGACCACGCCTCCCACATGGATCATGCGCACCACGGCGGCGACATCAACGCGATGGCAGTCAGCGCGACGCTGCACTGCCTCACCGGCTGCGCGATCGGCGAGATCGTCGGCCTCGTCATCGGCACGGCCCTCGGCCTGACCAACCTGGCGACCATCGGACTGGCCATCACGCTGGCATTCGTCTTCGGCTACACGCTGTCGACGCTGCCGCTGCTGAGAGCCGGTCTGGCGATCGGCACGGCGCTCAGCGTGGTCCTGGCCGCCGACACGCTCTCGATCGCGACCATGGAGATCGTCGACAACCTGGTCATGGCTGTGATCCCGGGTGCGATGAACGCCGGCCTGGTCAATCCGATCTTCTGGATCGGGATGATGATCGCGCTGACTGTCGCCTTCTTCGCCGCCTACCCGGTAAACCGGTACCTGCTGCAAAAAGGCAAAGGCCACGCACTGACGCACAAGTACCACGGGGGCGGCAGCCCCGACGTCGCCGGAGTTCGACGATTCATCCCGTCGCTGAGCACTCCGACGCTGACCGCAGCGATCACTGCCTTCATGCTCGGCGGCTTGGTGGTCGCCGTCGCAGACCGGCTCGGCGCTCCCGACACCGCGCCGCACAGCCAAACAGCACCGTCAGCCCACGCGACACCGTGAGCGACATCAGAATCCCGATGCCACCGATGCGGCGCCCGGCGTTTAGCATGAGTCGTCCCTATGGGTCCCTATCTCGATAGGTGCCGCCCCCGTAGCTCAGGGGATAGAGCACGGCTCTCCTAAAGCCGGTGTCGCAGGTTCGAATCCTGCCGGGGGCACTCAGTGTTTTTGCAGGTCAGCGAGGCTTTCCGGGCGATTGCCCTACTCCCCTTCGCTCCTCTCTGGTCGGTGCTTGGTCGGTGCTTCGTTGGTATCGAGTGGTGCAGGATGGTCAGCCTCCGCGTCCATCGCCGCCATTTTGCGCCGAATTTCGGCCACCGCAGTAGCCCGGCGCGGGTCTGCCAGTACGTGCTTGAGCCGCTCGCGGCCTCTATCGCGCAAGTCCATCGACGTCTCCGCCCGCTTCGGCTGCCACTATGAGAGCCTGACGCGCGGCCAGGTCGAGCCGCACAGCCACATCTTCTAAGTCTGTCGGGAAGAACGCAGCGTAGTGGTTCAACGTGGTGGCGGCTGACTCGTGGCCAAGGAGACGGGCGACCGCAACGACAGACGCACCTGCCTGGATGGCCAGAGATGCCGCGGTATCCCGAAGATTGTGTGGCGTGATGCCTAGCCCGAGTTCTTCGACAGCGTCGTCAAAAACGTCACGGCGGAAGTTGCGATTGCGGAGGGCGGTACGGTTCGCCGATGGGAAAACGAGGTCATTTGGTTTCTGATCGCCTTTGAATGTAGCGAGTTCGTCCGACACGATCGTCGGAACTGGCACCGTGCGCGCTTGATGGTCTTTCACCGGTGACATCTCGCCCCGTGGGGCTTCCTCGGAGTAGGCACGAGCGACGCGCAGACTCTTCCTCTCGATGTCGACATCGGCCCACCGGAGCGCGGCCAGCTCGCCCCAACGCAAACCGCAGTAACCCGCGACCAGGACAAGCAGACGGTCGCGCGATTGGCTCATGTGGTCAGCCAGACGCCACAGTTGGTCGTGCGTGAGCGGTAGCGGATCGTTGCCCTGCACTTTCGGCAACCGGATGCCAGCCGCTGGGTTCCGGTGGATCGCACCGTCCCGGACCGCGTGATCGAAGACTCGGCGCAGTACGCCCAGCGAGTGACGTGCCGTAGCCGCGGACTGTTTGCGAGACAGCTCAGCCGCCCAGGATTGGACCTCAGAAGGTCGTACAGATACCAGCGGCCGACGGCCGAACGTGCCAGCAATCTGCTTTGTGATCGTTCCGCGGATCTTCCGTTCGGTCGCCGGCGCCTTGGCGGGTTGAGCCGACAACCAAATCTCGCACCACTCTCGCACCGGTCGCTCTCCCGCTTTAGGGTCGGCCCATGCGCCGGTCTTCAGAGTCTCGACCTGTTTGCGTTCCCATTCTTGGGCGTCGCGCTTGCGGGGAAACGTTCGCGACGCGACGTATCTTCCGCGGTAGTAGACACGAGCCCGGTAAACGCGGGTGCCATTCGGGCGAGAAATTGTCAATACCTGTGGATCGGGGTGTTTCAGGCGACCTCCGTTCCGGTGCTCTCGTCACCGTTTGAAGGCGGTGTTGGTGGGGTGATGTCGGTGGGTCGTTCGAGTAGCTTGCCTTTGTGGAAGACCGCGCCGGCGCGGACCAGGGCGACCAGGTGCGGGGCGTTGACGGCCCGCCAGCGGGCCTGTGCGGCGTCGATCAGCTTGTAGGCCATGGCAATCCCGGCCGTGCGTGATCCCGGCCCCTTGGTGACCTTGGTTCGAAGTCGCACCGTGGCGAAAGTGCTTTCGATCGGATTTGTCGTCCTCAAATGGATCCAATGCTCGGCCGGGTACTTGTAGAACTCCAGCAGGACATCGAGATCGTCGACGATCTTGGCGACCGCCTTGGGATACTTGGCACCGAAGTCGACCTCGAAGGCCTTGACCGCCAGCTGAGCCTTGTCGATATCCTCGGCGTTGTAGATGTCTTTGAGCGCCGCCAACGCCGACGGGTGTGCCGACTTCGGCAGTGCGGCAAGCACATTGGCCTGCTTGTGGAACCAGCAGCGCTGCTCACGGGTGGCCGGGAAGACTTCGCGGACCGCCCTCCAGAACCCAAGGGCACCATCGCCGACGGCCAGCACCGGCGCGGTCATCCCGCGGCGTTTGCAGTCACGCAGCAGGTCGGCCCACGACTCGGTGGACTCCCGATACCCATCGGTGATCGCGACCAGCTCCTTGCGACCATCAGCACGCACGCCGATCATCACCAGCAGGCACAGCTTGGTCTGCTCCAGGCGGACCTTGAGGTGGATGCCGTCGACCCACAGGTAGACGTAGTCGGTGCCGGACAGAATCCCGGCGCCCGAACGTGGCGGCTTCGTCCTGCCACTGCGCGGTCAGCCGGGTGATCGTCGACGCCGACAACCCCGCACCCGAGCCGAGGAACTGCTCGAGTGCCGGCCCGAAGTCGCCGCTGGACAGCCCATGCAGGTACAGCAGCGGCAGCACCTCGCTGATCTGCGGGGACTTGCGTGCCCAGGCGGGCAGGATCGCCGAGGAGAACCGCTGCCGGACACCGGTATCGGGGTCAACCCGGCGGTCGTTGACCCGCGGTGCCTTCACCTCGACCGCGCCGGCTGCGGTCAGCACCTCACGCGGTTGGTGGTAGCCGTTGCGGACCACCAACCGATGGCCGTCCTCATCGAGCTGGTCGGCGAACTGCGCTACGTAGGCCGCAACCTCGGCCTGCAGCGCCGCGGCCAGCATCTGCCGGGCGCCGTCACGAACGATCTCGTCCAACAACGACCGACCAGCACCGCCGGCACTTTCGTTGGCCTCGGCGGCATCGTGAACTACGGTGAGCATGGGCGTACCTTCCCGAACCAGCGCGCCAACGCCGGCTCATGATCGGACCTTCGGATATTCAGATCATCCTCGGGAAGGTGCGCCCACTTTCACGCCCCCACACCGAGGCTCATCCACAGGTTCTGATCATTGCTCCATTCGGGCCGGTTCTCGGCTCAATCATTCTGCGCTACAGCTCCATCCGCGACTCGCGCCGAGAATCCAGCCACTCGTCGACTTCCGCTGAGTCCCAACGCAGCGCAGTTCCGATGCGGATCGCCGGCGGCCCCTCACCTTTGATGCGCCAGGCCCTAATGCAGCCGACGGACACCCTCAAGCGGTTAGCAACCTGGTCAATCTTGAGAAGTTCGCCACCGCTGGGAGCGCCGCCCCGCACCCTCGTGTTGCCGGTCCTCGCCATCGCTACTCCTCACGTTCCGATGGCTCACGCACCGGCCGCGGCCGGCTTGTGTCTAAACTCTCCGGGTCTCTTTGACGACTCGTCAAATCAATCTCGACTCGGTCAATGAGCTGCTTGATCGCATCGCAGAACAGGTCGATCGGATTCGCGACGAGATGGGATGAGGCACAAATATGCTCGCGCACTGCGTCTTCCGAAACAAGTGGACTTCTGAAACGAACATCGAGACCGTTCACAGAACTTATACCGACGCCGGTTGGAGCGCCGATCGGGCTCAGTGTCGAATCCGCCGAGAACTCCCCCAAAACCGCCGTCGCCGATTCACGGGTGCGAACGGAGAAGCACACGCGTAGAGCGCAGTTATCACGCGTGCTGGTCGGAATGCTGTCAGCAGTGGGCCGCTGTGTGCTGAGAATAACCATGATTCCGGCGGACCGGCCGCGCTTAACCAAGTCCCGAATGATTGCATCGATCTCCGCAGCAGTCGCTTTCAGCTCTTTAGAGGTGAAAGACTTTGCATCCAAATATGCTTGGCACTCGTCGACTACAACAATGACAGCTGGGTGCAGTCGACTGGGGCCGACAGACCACAGGTTTGCGTGCTTGTAGAGGTCGCGCGAGATGCTCAGCCGCTCCCGCATCAGCGCCTGCACGTCTTGCAAAGCAGCACGGACGATTTCGAGGTCCCCTGCTGCCTCACCGCTGATGTAGCGATACGCACGACGTGCCAGCGGTTCCAAGTCGTAGCCCTGCTTACCGTCAATCAGGAGCCATTGGACGTCATTTCGCGATGCCAGCGAGGCCAACATCAATGTCAACCAACTGGTCTTGCCGCTGCCAGGCACGCCACCGAGGACGACGCCACTTAGATTACTGCAAGGTGCCCCGATCAAGGCACCTCGCTCATCGACGCCTAACGGCAATTCCCAACCTCGACTAGGCGGCACAACAGAAAGAACTGTAGGCGTGCCAAGGGGGTCCCGGACGCGCAGCTGCAGCTCGAAGGTGCCCGGCCGCGGCTCTGTCACGGTGACTTCACGCACCCGCAGAGCAGAACTCAGATGTCCGCAATGCCGGTCCCAGCTATCCCGACTCTGTCCAGGTACACCGGCAACCATCACTGCCATGCCGTACGGCGTTGCACTTGTCCCAACCACCGGCGGTATATACCTAACAGCACGTCGGTCATCCCACGCGATGCCGGCGACAACACCCCTTGCGCGCGCAGCACGCGAACGGCGTAGGTCCGCGTCTACGGACAGGTCAAGTATCTCAACAAGATTCGCCCACTTGTCACGACTCAGCAGAATCGAAGATGCGTAGCGCAATTCCGGACCGAACGCAGAGCAGCGTCGACGAGCCCGCACACGTACGACCATCCAGATTCCCGCTGCCAACACAACCGCAGCGCACGCAGACCACAACACGACGTCGCCGACCCCATTCAGCGCGGCCAACCACAATCCGAAAAATGCTGCACCGCAAAGCAACATGATCCGTCGAGCGCTCACCACGGTTCGGCTCCAATCAGATCGCGCGGGCATCCCTCCGCAGTCGGATGACGCTTCCACCATTCGATCTCGACCGCGTGAAGCGTCGCCTCGTCGGGAATCGTCCACCGCCAATCGGCTGGAATCGGCGACGGCCATTGGTCGCGGTTAAAGATGTCGAAGCCCAGAATCGCCTCCCGCACAACGTCCAGCGCTCGCTCGCGATGCCTTGCCGGGTAGCGCAATTGAAGTTCTCCGGCGGGCGGTTCGTTCAAGTACCGCGCTCTACGGCACGCGGCAGAGTTCGCGTGCAGGCAGTGTTCGAGCACATGGTTACAGTCCCGACATACCAAGCCGCGCACCATACCCGACATATGGTCATGGTCGATCACGCGGCCATATATCTCGCCGCAAGCCATGCACATAGGGCCGAACTTCGCGGAGAGGACCTCATAAAGACGTTGTCTGGAAGCGTTTTTGAATGGGGCGGGCGGTATCCGTGTGTCGTATGGGAAGCGGGGACCGCACGGCACCGAACTCTCGGCCGCGATGATCACCCTTATGGCCTCCGCGGATCTGTACCGACCGAGTTCAGCGAGCTCGACGTTAACCGGCCCCTGACGGCAAAGAAACTTGCGAATGATGGCCGCCTGTCGGTTTGGCGGGAACGCCGCCAGCACATCGCTCATGTCATGAACCAGCGATCCCATAGGTGACAACACACGACGGGCCCCACACGGTTCCGTCTTTACCCACAGCAACCACCGAGGGACCCGTGCTCATGGGGTTGAGATATCTGAACGCCTGTGGGGGCATTGGATGGCAGTCATACCCGGGGAGGGCAGTGACCTCCGATGATGCTGGCCCAGCCCTGAGAAGGCTGGCCCTGTTCAGTTCAGAACCGCCCACCGCGGCCGTTGTGCCCAACGGTGATGCAGCGTGCATCACTGCAGCGAGCGCCACAACGCCCCCGACTGATACTGCGCAAGCCGCGCCAAGGACGAGCAACAACCATCGACGCATCAGTGCTGGTCCTCGAAGCCACGCAATCACCGCATAACACCGGCCTGTTAGGGACAACCGGAATGGGTCACTTCCTCGAATCATGTTTCTCTTGAACATCATTCGCTCGCTCCGCGCCGCCCGCAGCTACCGACCTTGGCAAGCTCGGTGACGGAACCAACAGCTATCAGAGTCTGGATATAGACCGTCACCACGAGCACACCCCTGGGCGCACCGCCGTTCCAGCCAGACTTGCCCTCTGCACGGACCGACAACGTGCATCGGCCTTCGGCCCGAAACAATGTGCCGGCCGGCACCGTGTCCAACGGTGTCGTCGTTTGGACTTCCGCACCATCCAGGCCGATGCCTGCAACGCTCACCGCCAAGCCTGTAAGCCTGTGGAGTTGTGCGCCGTCAATGAGCACCGGCTCATCGGTCGCAGCTCCATCACGGTACACACGCCTCGCGCGGCCCGCGCCCCCCGTTCCAAATGCCAAAATCTGCGTCGGGTCGAGGACAACATCGTCCAATCGAGTGAGATCAGCCATGAGCCAACACCTTTCGGTTTCAAGACGTCTAGCGCGTCCACTAAGCCGAGTTTGACCGACAGCGGATTCTCTACGCACTTCACGTAACCGAAACGGAGAAGCCGCAGGTCAGGCCCGACATCAGTGGGAGGCAATCGCGTAGATCTGCGTCCATTTACCACCACGCCACTACAGCAGCAAGAACCGATCGCTAATTGAGATCAACATTAGTTGTCGGCAGTCACCACTACCCTCAGTACATGATTGCCGAACTACCGGATCACGCCCTCGCCGCCGAGCGCTACCACACCATGAACATTGCGGCTGCCAAGCTTGCACTGGCGGCCGGCGTTAAGCCGGCCGAGGTCCGCCGAATCAGCCGTCTCAAGCGAATAACAATCAAGCGATCCGCCAACTCAGTCCGCCACCAAGTCGTCGAGCTAACAAAAATGGCAGTTCTCACCGGCGAGCACGTCCCTCACGAACTGACCGATCAGTCTGCGACAACAGCACGGATTCTATCCCACGCAGATGAACACGATCTGGGTCGTGGGTACCTTGAAATCTGCGCGCAGGCAGTACGCAACGAACGTCTACATATTTACTACCACCACACGACCGAATTCCAGAACGAGCACAATACCATTTCTGACGAATACTTTCGATGCACCGCGAAGTTTAAACAATATGAGAATGATTATGAGCTTGTCGGCAATCGCCTTGATGCGATCGCCGACAAGTTGCCCGTGCTGTCATGGCCAGCTCGGCGAGCGTTGGCAGATGAACTCGATAATCTCGTACGGCGCCGAGACAAGCTACGGGCCCTGTTATCAAACACCTACAGACAAATCGTCGCCATAAGTGATAAATATAGAAGACATCAAGCGAGACGTGTCTACTACCACTCACACAGAGTGCCCGAATACCGAGATGCATCGTTAGTTTTTATGGCTCTTCATGATTGAGGGTGTAGAACGGTCAGCTGCTGTCGGCCTGTGATTGGGGTGTCTGGTTGGCTGGGTGTGTGCCGGAGGAGAAGCGGAAGAGTAAGAGGAAGAGCGCGGTGTCCGGGGGTGGTGTGGACCTGTCGATGCTGCAACAGCTGATGGCCGATGCTGGCCGGGATTTGTTCGCGGGAGTGTTCGATGAACCGACACCCGAGGTGGGAGCTGTGCCGGAGCGTGTGCGGGGTTTCCGGGTGCGGGTCGACCTGATGTACGCCAAGCCGCCGATCTGGCGTCGTCTGGTCCTGCCGGGTGACCTCGTGCTCGATGAGCTGCATGACGTGCTGCAGGTTGCGATGGGCTGGCAGGACGGCCATCTGCATAAGTTCGGTGTCGGGGCGGACCGGCGTACCCGTGCCTACTTCGTCACCAGATTTGATCTCAGCGAAGGCGACGACGGTCTCGTCGAGGACGGTGTGCGCCTGGATCAGGTGGTCTCCGGTAAGGGCGACCGGTTGTTCTATGACTACGACTTCGGCGACGGATGGGAGCACGTGCTGGTGGTCGAAGACGTTCTCGATGATCCACCTTCGGCTCCGGCGTGCCTGGCGGGCAAGATGGCCTGCCCGCCGGAGGATTGTGGTGGCTTGGGCGGCTATGAGGAATTGGCTGCGTGGGTTCGTGGCGGGTACGACCCGCGGGCAACACCGATGGGGCTGGGTGCGCAGGAGATGCGCGACTGGCTGCCCCGAGGCTGGCACCCCGATCGTTTCTCGGTGACCGAGACCAATGACGCTCTGGCCGCGTCGAATATGCGTTGAGGACTCTTCACTGCCGAGGTGCAAGGAGCTGAGTTCGGAAGCCTCCGGTCTCGAGCAGTGACCGGGCGATGTAGTTGGTGAGGTTGCGGAAGCCCAGCGCGGATCCGCGCAGGTGTTCGAGGCGGCCGTTGATCGCTTCGGTGGGCCCGTTGGAGGTGCCGGGGCGGTCGAAGTAGGCCAGCACGTCGGCGGCACGCTTCTTCAGGGTCCGTCCCAGGGTGATCAGTTCGGTCAGCGGCTTGGGAACGCCGGTGCTCAGCGTGGTGATCAGCGCCGCCATCATCGTGCGGCCTTTCGTGCGGTCGGGTTCACGATACGCGGCCACGGTGCGCTGATACATCTGCCAGGTGGCCTCGACTTCTGCGTGGGCGTCGGCGGCGAACAAGGCGGCCAGCCGGGTGCGCTGGCGGTCGGTGAGCAGATCGGCACCGGTGTGCAGGGTGCGTCGGCAGGTGTAGAGCGGGTCGGACTTGCGGCCGCGGTGCCCACATGTCGCCAGCTGCACCCGGCGGCGGCACTCATCGAGGGCGTTGCCAGCCAGGCGCACCACGTGGAAAGGGTCCATCACCGTCGCCGCCTCGGGCAGTTCCTCGGCGGTAGCGGTCTTGAACCCGGAGAAGCCATCCATAGCAACAACGTCCACGCCGTCACGCCAGTCCTGCGGCCGCTCGGCCAACCAGTCCTGAAACGCCTTTTTTGAGCGACCCTCGACCATGTCGAGCAGCCGAGCCGGACCGGTCCCGTCACGCACAGGGGTGAGATCGATGATGACGGTGACGTACCTGTCACCGCGACGGGTGTGCCGCCAGACGTGCTCATCGACGCCGATCACCGCCACGCCGTCGAAACGGGCCGGATCGGCGATCAGCACCCGTCGGCCTTCTGCCAGCACCGCGTTGTTGGCGGTGTTCCACGACACCGCGAGCGCTTCGGCGATGCGAGCCACGGATAGATGCTGGCAGACAATGGCTTCCAGCGCCCACCGCAGAGCACGCCGCGACAGCTTGGCACGTGGTTCGGCCATCCTGGTGGTGTCTTGTCGCCACACGTGGGCGCAGCCGGCGCACCGGTAGCGACGGATGGTCACCAGCAGTGTGGTGGGGCGCCACCCGAACGGCTCATGGGCCAGAGTACGGGTGAGGCTGTCGCGTGGGATGCCTTCTTCGCCGCAGCGACGACACCACCGGTCCTCGTCGGTCACCCGGCACGCCAGCACAGCACGGCCGGGCTCAAGGCGTTGTCCGGTCACCTGCAGCCCAAGTTCGTCGAGGCGGCAGAAAGTCGTCAGGTCAGCGCAGGCGAAGCCCGCCCGACCGGTAGCGTCAGGCACGTCGAGGTCTTTCGGATGAGGAGTGTAGGAACCTTCATCTTCGAGAGACCTCGACCCCTATCCCGGCAACGACGCGCCGATGACCTCTACACCCTCAACTGCGAAGAGCCGTTTTTATCCCCCCGTCCACACTTCGAAGGATGAACGTGTGCCCATTTGATGAAATGGGGGCCGGAGCAACCTTTCGCGATACCGCTCTCCGACTGATGCGTGAATGGAACGACTTCTGTGAACAATTTGCCGTTGACAGGCGAGCGATGCTCAAATCGCACGAATTGGATGAGCAATCAGACCATTATTTGCGGATTGCCATCAGGTCGGCCGACTGCAAACGTGCTTAAGTGCTCCCGGGGGAACCCAGCCGCAGACCCTCGTGACTTCAGCCGTAGGAGTCGCCTCCGGTCCCGCACTCACGGCACCAAGCTAGATCACCATTCGTCGAGCCCTAGTCGGGCACCTGCGGAGTGCTACTGCGAGGGGACATGCTGCTGAACTAATCGAAACCCCGCTCGAACTGCCGGCAATCAAAGCCAACATCTGCCGCGTCGCTCCAGGCGCTTGCCGAGCACCGCCAGCGCCGCATTCATGTTGCACGCGGACGGCTATGACGCGTAGCGCATTTCTGTCAGCCGCGCATGGGCCGCATCGGGTCCACCATCTTTGTACGGCTCTTCCCAACTAATGGCATGCCCCCTGTCCGTCGGACTCCCATCAGCGCGGGCTAGCACGAGAGCACAATCACGGTCAGTAGCCTGCCCTTTGGTTTCGCCCCAGATGCGACTGACTTTGGACTGCGCAGGCAGGTCGTCTTCAATCAGTTCGAGCAGCTGGAGATTGGTCTGCTGACGCAGGTCCTCCCAGATTCGCGCTGCTAGTGGCAGCGGGTCCTTACCAGGGTCTGCGACATCGCCGATCACTAAGACTGCAACGCCGTCTGGGCGAAGCGCCCTCTCGACGCCTAGCAAAGTCCTTTGCAGGAAATACTGATACGAATCATACGTGTGGCGATGGTCTAGTGCCGCATTCAGCGACTGCCGGCCCGCCCCTCTCTCGCGACCCACCTCATCGAGCCCGAGAAGCCAGAGCCGAATCCAGTTCGAGGTGCCGTAGTTGACGACTTTCAGGTAAGGCGGTGAGGTGACAATCAAGTCAACGGAGTTCTGTCTAACGTGTCGTCCCGTCAAGAGCGCAGGCGCATCAATTGAATACGACCGGCCGGCCGGGCCGGTTGTGTCGTCCAAGTAGAGTCGCGCGATCTTGTCGCGAAGACATTCGAAGACGTCTTGCTCCGGCGCAACCAATCCCTTCTCACGGATGTACTTCTCGACATAACCAGGCGACATGCTGAACGTGTTCGGCATGCTGATGCTCAGATACTGGGAAGTCCCATCACGGCGGAATGAACCGTGCATGATCCCAGCAAGTGCGCCAGCTACCATCAGCTCGTCGGGTGACCATTTGTCGAACGGCTGCCGAAGGAGATAGCCTCGAACAGAGCAGATCTGCCGCAAAGTACCTGTGCTGTAAAGCATTCGGATGTCCGATGGCACATCCGGTTCGTCTTTTGCATGTTGCCGGTAGTCGACCTCAAGCTTGTCGACAAACGACATCACCGAATCCCACTGTGGCGGATTCGTTTTCGCGCGCGACAAAACGTCAGCGAGGGGACTCAAGTCGTTCGATATTACGCGACGGCCTTCCATACGTGCCTGGAGCGGCACCGTCCCGCGGCCGCTAAAGGGGTCGAGTACGAGGTCTCCAGGGTCTGAGAACCGCTGAATGAAGTAGTGGGCCACCTTGGCCGGAAACATCCCGTGATAGGAGCACATCGTATGCATCGAGTGACCCCAGCGCGGACTTATTGCATGCCAGAGTGCACCCGACGAAGTAGTACCACCATCGAGCGAATCACGGGCTGGCACTTCGAAGAACGCGTCTTTCGACCAGTCATCTGGCTCAGTCATTGCAGATACTCCTGAAGTGAACGGGCCGCCGACCTCAATACCGGATCGCGGGACCGTTTCGAAACGCGTGTCAGATTGCGGAATGCATCGGTGTAATCGATGCTTGGTTTCGGCTTCGTGCTTGTTCCACGCCGCTGCCCGAGGTCGCGCTTCGCGAGTCGAACGTCCTCCCCTTCGCGGTAGAACTCTGGAGGAAGCGCGTCGGTAGTAGCTTCCACAAACTTGATGGGGAATCGGAGATACTCACCCTGCCGGACTGCTGCAATTACGCGATCTATCCAAGCCTCAGCCGCTTCGCCGTCCGTAAAGTTGTCTTCAAGTACTTTTCGCAGCCCGGCCGCAGTTAGGCGCAGCCAAGCGTACGGATTTGAAGACGGAATCACTTCCACATCCATCAAATGCACAATCTGGGCGAAAAGTCCACCACGTTGAATAAGGCGCCACAGGCCAGTGTAATTTCGCAGAGTCGCTGGCGACACGCCGATAAAACGTGCGATATCGATCTTCCGTACATGCTCTGTGTGATGCAGGTGCTCAACTAGACCCGCGAGCTGGCTCGGAAGTAGATCTTGATAGATATCTGATTGGTATCGAAGTTCATAGCGCCGCTCGTAATCAAAAACGTACGCAGGCACCGTCTCGAACAAGTTCGGATCGCTTTCGCGAATGCTGCGAATTGCCTTAAGTCGCAAAGCGCCATCAATAACCAAATAGCGACCAGACGGCAAAGGAGCAACCTTAATTGGTTCTGCCAGCCCCATGGCTTCAATTGACGATTTCAATCGCTCTTCAAACTGCTTAGCGCTTCCCGAACGCACTAAATCGGGACTTAGTTCGATATCCGCCGGCGATAGCTCGATGATCTTCATTGAGCCGCCATCGAGAGACTTGACTGGCCGTCAGCCACGAACTTTACCGGCAGTGCAAGCGCTAGTTGACGCAATCGATTCTTCGCGGAACTCTGCGGTAAATCGTTTAAAACGCTGCATGCCCACGCAAGCAACAGCAGACGTTGTTGTCGATGTTCTGAGCCCAAGTCGGTCAATTTCCTCCAGCCGAGCGCTACAAACAGTCCTTCCAACTCTTTTGTGGCCACTTTATAGTCAGCGACAGCCGCAACGACGTCTGACCGTTCTTCAGCAGCGACGTGACGGGCAATAACTGCGTGGAGAGCTAGGTTCACTTTGCCGGATCGCAGCGCCGCAACTTCGCTGTTCGTGGCGCCATCCAATTGCGCCTCAAGCCGACGTACAGTTGTTGCAGACACACCGAACCGCTTCGCAACCGCCGACGTTTCCTCGCCCGATTCTCTAGCCCGCGCAATGAGCAATGCACGGTCGATGCCTCTCATCCGGAGTCTTGCTGCGTTCTCGACCAGGAACTGTTGAACTTTCTCGTTGTCCGCGTAGCTGTCGTCTACGACGATCGCTGGGATGAGCGACAACCCGAGCAACCGGCAGGCAAGTGTTCGCCCTTGGCCCTTGATTAGCAGAAAGTCGCCAGGGACGTCCGGGGCCGGCCGAACTGTGATCGGCGTGAGTACGCCAAACTGCTGAATAGATCGCTGCAGGTCACGGTGTGTTTCGCGGTCGCGTTTACGATCGAGGCCCACCTCCGGCCGAATGCGTTCAACCGGGACCATCTCGACGGTAGGCGGCCCTTTGACAGTCACTAGCGTACCTTTCGTCCGGGTCCATCCAGCGGCAGAAGCCGCTCGTTAACTTACATCGTTGTGATTCTGTCAGCACGTGTGCTACAGATCCGGCGTTTCGTGCCAAACACCCCCACTCGCTTGTCTGACCCGAGATCTATGGGGTGCACCGTACGCCACGGTGCCGACAAGCAGCAGCGGGTGCGCAACCGCGTCCAAACCGACTTCGCAAGATTCCGCACGTAAATCCACGATCGTGGTAACCGTAGAGAGCAATGCGGCGTAATAACTCGCACGCACCCTAGATCTCAGGTGAGCATCATTAGCGCCAGTTTCACTCGGCTCCGCCTACGCAAAAATGGGCGTACCGCCGAGCAACACTTCTATCGCATATTCTTCGGGCTTTACTGATTGTGCATCTGTATCTCAAACGGAACTCGCAGTAGGCGGTCCTTCATTACCCGAATAGTCGCTGGGTCAGGCGACGATCGCAGTCTGTTAGCCTGCCACTCCGCGATTGCATCATAGGTGCAGTGTCGGAAATAATTTAGCAAGTTGTCACTACCGTGAATCTGCGCGAGGTGCGGGTGCTGAAAGTTGATAATAATCAAAATCCGGCCGGGATCTGTAGACTCGCTAACAACGTAAGGGTCATTCGGCGACTTGTCATGATCTAGAAAGCCGAGGATCTCCACCTCGGCGTTCGAAAGCGAGACCTTCGCGCTGAACGTTGGCTGCGTCGGGTCGACTGTCGCGACATACGCTTCGTTGTCGGCCGCCAACGCTTCGGGCGAAGGAACCTCGGTAAATTCGATCGTGTCGATGAGCTCAGCCGATTCGATCTCCGCCTGCAATTCCTCTATCGCCGTTTGCACCTCGATATCGGTTATCGGCCGCGGATCCCTTCGCCGATTGCGGGCGAAATCACGGTATTCCGCGCATTCATCACGAAGTGCTCTTTCAAGAACATCTTCCTCGTCGCCCATCCACTGGATGTTGTCCTTCGTGTGGGACACGATGAACGCGTCGAGGTGTACCTCACCGGTCAGCCGCTGGTTTACTAGGTCATTAGAACCCTCGACCTGGCCGAAAATCTCTTGCGGCCGCCACGATTCCGGCCATCCCTTGATCACTCGCTTCGCGACGAGAATCGAGAAGCCAGCCTTGGCCCGACTCCCCCTTTCAAGGACCCCGACCCAACCCGTCACAGACTTTCCTCCCACGTCGAGAACAAAGTCGCGCCGAAAAACTGTGCCGTCTCGAGCTTTAGCGAATTCCTGGTCCATCTCCCATTTGAGGGGTTCGCCTCTCCACTCGAGACGCAAGTCGCCGTTTCGGAGATCAACGCGGTACATGGATGACAGGAAATCCCGGATCTTGCCCAGCGTCCTGCCCCTCATCTCCCGATTCAGTTGACGAATCTCCAGGATTGTGTAGTGATCTGACTTCGGCAGCCCGTCGCGGGCGACGTACGGAAGCTCGTTATTGCCATCTGCCACCGCCTCGACGTTCACGGCGACTTCGTGTTCGACTGTCTCGCCAAGCCGCTTCGTGCGGATGGTCCACTGTTCGCCGAACCAGCAGCCGGCCATCTTCATGCCTAGGCCGTACTTTGACCGGCCGGATGTGTCAGTCGGAGGTTGACCGATGCGGAGGGCATACTCGATCTCCGCAAGTGACATCCCCATAGCGTTGTCAGTGATCCGCAGCAAGTCATTCTCTCGGTCGTACGCGATCGAGACTTCGAAGGGGCGCCCCTCCTCCGCTAAGGCGGCGTCCAACGTTTTCCTGTTGCTGAAGTACGACTGGGTTGAGTTGTCCACGAATTCAGCCAAAGCGTGCCAGGGCGTATACGGCAGGCGCTTGTACGACCGTATAGCTTCGTACCCCAGCTCAAGGTTCACCATGCTCGACATTCCCTCCGTAGCTCATCGGCCATCCGTAAAAACCCATCGTCCATCTTCAAGTTTTGCCAAACTTGCGCGTTTGTATGCTTGAAGTGGATTCCCCCGTGTGCAACTCAGGTACACCGTATCGGCCGTATCCCGCCGCATCCAAGAAAAGCACCGGCCAGTCCCCTGAACGAAGATATCCATCGTCTCGCCATTCGCGATTGGGAGGAGCGCCGGCGTGTCGACAGCCCACAGACGCAATACGCTCGGGTCTCTCCGACATTCGATCTTGTCAGTAGTTGGTGGCTCTGGCTGATGGCCGTTCAGACGAAAAACGTGCTGATTTGTGGTGGACCTAAAAATTTCGACGACGCCAAGCGCCGCTCCAATAGCTTCGAGTGGGCGCTCCCAATCGGGTTGGGGCCGGTCGACGATGACCCAGACACGCGGCGGTTCTCCACGAACCATTGCAGCGACTCGCTCGGAGTCAAGCATCGCTGCAGATCGCAGTAGGGCAGACACGTGTACTTCGTTGTACCTCCCATACGCGAGGACGCGGGCTTGAGGAAGGACGTGGCTATTGAAGTCGTGCCGTGCCATTTCCGCTTCCACTACCCACCAGCGTCGGTAGTCACGGTCGATGAGTGCCAAATCAGGGCGCTTCACGCCCTCGTCGGAGCGAACATCGACCTTGAACGGCACCAGGTACCACGTGGGGAACAGGGTGTCGGCGTACGCAAGCAAGATTCGCTCGAACTCTGTTTCATACTGCGCGTGCAGTGATAAGGGCTCAAACCATTCGTCACGGAGGAGCAAACGTGCCAACACTTCCCCCTTGCACTGTCAGCCATGTCACCCGATCCACGCTGTTAAGACGCTCGCTCTCGCGAAGGAGACGATCCTCCTCAATCTTGGTCGCGTAGAGCGTATAGATAGTCGCCTTCGATTTGCCGACGGCAGGCCGCAGTACGCGGCCAAGTCTTTGAATTCGCTGCCGCCCGCTCGTCGTTGAGCTCGCAACGACGGCGACGGATGCCTCGGGCACATTTACGCCCTCATCGAGCGCCCGGCAGCTGACCAGCGCGTCGAGTTGACCACGGCGGAACATCCGCAAATTATCACGCCGGACGTCAGGGCCAATGTTGCTGTGATAGGCCGCCGCGCGCAACCCCTTCTCTCCCAGGAGCCGGACGATCTGGTTCGCCGGAGCGATCGACTCGTGGAAGATAAGCACTCGCTCCTTCGAAGCCCTCGTCGCGAGGCGCACCGCCACCGGGATTCGCGCTGCAGCATTCGCCGATACTGAAGCGCGGTCACGAAGCACCTTCTTAATTCGCTCCTCGACGTCCTCGCCGTTGTGGAAGCGACGAACAAGAATCGCGAGCTGTCGTGAGAACCGTTCGTAGCGCGCCTGCTCCTCCGAAGACATATCGACCTTCACGTTCACTAGTTCAAAGCTCGTGATTACGTCGTCTTGGCGGGCCTCGTCGTAACCGTATTGATAGATGACGGGGCCAAGTGCAGGCTCAACGATGGTCTCGAACGCGTCGTCGTACTCTCGACGAGGAGTCGCCGACAGGCCGAGGGTTGCTGTGTGATCCCCACCGAGGCATCGTGAGTTCTCCGGACTACCCACGCGGTGACACTCGTCAACGACGAGGAAGTTCGTTCCGAGTGCCGCAAGCGCCGGCGCTTCGGTTCTGGCTGTGTTTAGAACCATTAGGTTGAACCGAGCAGGCCGCAGTGGCCTGCCCTCGCCTGAGTACGTTGCAATATCCGTCGACACCACGCCGAAATCGTCTTGTAGGGCAACGAACCATTGATCGAGCAGGGCGACCGTCGGCACCACGACGACCACTCGGCCATCAGGAAAGGTGTCAAGGAACCGACGCGCACAAAGGCCCGCGAAAGTAGTCTTGCCACCGCCCGTCACCACCTCAGCGATTCCTCGCCGACCAGCGTTCGACCAGCGTTCGAGAGCATCGGACTGCCATTGCCGTGGCGTCGGTTGTCTCCGAATCGTGCTAGCCGGCACTATCAACCTCCAAGCAGTGGACCGTGGTCATGCCACATCGACAAGTTTGCATTGCTCCTCTCATAATGTGCCGCATTGTGCAACGAAGCTCAGTCGCCACATGTTCGCTGCCCAGTGCCATCCCCCATTCATGGCCAAGGTCAGTGCCCGCGAGCGGTGCGCCGGACCCGAACAGCGTCCCCCCGCTGCCGACCGGTGCATCGAGCCGACCTACGCAGCGAGGATCCCAATTATCAACCCAGATATAGCCGATGCGACCGGTGCATGGCCCACTGCCTGCCCGCGCGCAGAGCCGTTAGGTGGCAGCCGGCGGGGGCAATGGCTAGGCCGAATATTCAGACGCAGACGGCGAGTTCCTCAGTGTCACAACCGCATTCCCATCACCGTCGTTCCCGGTGCCCACCCATTTGGAGCTGGACGGCATCAAGTCGCTGGTTGCTAAGGCACTGCGAGACATGGTGGGAAGTTTCGACCGCGGGTTAGGACGACCGACACTTCCGATATCACGAACTGGGCGCACGCCCAGGCCGAACGATTCCACAGGAAACTAGCGTCGGAACCACCCACCGTGTGCCCTTAGTCTGGGATACAGAAGACTGGCCCGAGGGGGTGGGGTGTGCATGGCTGACGCCATCCGTGTCGACAGCGATGGCCTGCACGCTCACGCCGCGCTGTGCGACTTCGTGTCTGCCTCGATCGCCGCCGCAGAAACCCCAGCCTGCGGGGGTGCGGCCCACCAGGCCACAACCGCGGCAGTAGCGGAGGGCCACAGCGCGGTAGAGCAGGCCGCGGTGACGTTGTCAGCCCGGGCCACATCGACTGGGTTCAAGTTGCGCACCGCCGACGGCGTCTACCGCACGACCGACAACGATTCGGCGCAGTCGATCACCACAACCGTGCAGGTCTGATGCCCGCCGCCGGCACTTCCGCTGCGGGCGGTGTTCCAACCGCAACTGCGGGCGCCACGCTGACCCGTGCCCAGATCGAGGCGTGGGACATCACGCACCTGGAGACCGCCGCGGTCCACTGGTCCACAACCGCGCAGGCCTGGGAAGGCCACTTCGACACGATCCACCAGGGAACCCTCCGGCCGGGCGGCACTGTGTGGGAAGGCGACGCCGCAGACACGGCAGCCGAACGCAGCTGGGGCGACCTGGTGAAGGTGCGCGGCGCCGCCGACGGCCTGCACAGCGCCAGCGGCTTCGCCCGCAACGGTGCGGAGGACATCGCTTGGGCCAAGAGACAGGTGCTCACCGCGATCGAGGAGGCGGAGCAGGCCGGTTTCACTGTCGAGCAGAACCTGTCGGTGACGGACAAGAACACCAGTCCGCTGATGCGGGTCCCGGCGGGCCGGCAACAGCAGGCACAGGCATTCGCCGTCGAAATCGGTTCGCGGGCAAAAACTCTCGTGACCATGGACAAGGCGGTGGCTGGGAAGATCACCGCAGCGCTGGCCCACGTGCGGGCGCTGCGGTTCGAGGAAGCCCCGGCGCCGAAGGAACCCAGCCCAGCGGTGCAGGCCGTCGACTACCAGTTCAAGCAGGATGAACCGAAACCCAATCCGAACGGTGATGGACGCAATCCGAAATTCCCAGACCACAAGCCGAATGGCGAGTGGGCACCGGGAAACAGCGGCGTCGACGGCCATGCCGCGGCACAAAACACCTTCGACGAGATGGAATCCCTCGGCATTCCGCTGATCCGTCAGGAGGTGCAGATCCGGGTCTTCGATCCAGCGACCGGCAAAATGCGCACCCGCAAGTACGACGCACTCCGACCGACCGGCGTGCCCGGCCAGTACATCGGGATCGAGCACAAGACCAACGATTCGCCATTTACAGAGAACCAGACTGCCGTCGATGCTCTGGTCAATGCGGGCACCCCGGCTCGCGGCACGCTCAACGGTCAGCCAATCGAGGTGGTGCAGGCACAGGAGGTCCGTGTGCCGTGGCCACCGCCTGAAGCGAATGTCCCTGCCCCGGCGCCCGCACCGGGAGCAAGCCGCGGGTATCCGCGAATGCCGGAGCCGCCGAAGATGTGGAAAGACGACGGCCAGCCGCTGATCCCCCGTGCGGGAGACGACCCGTTCCCAACCTGGGGCACGCACATCTCTCCCGACGAACTGGCCAAGTCGGGCGATCCGGAGCTGAGTAACCTCGGCAAGTTCTATCAGGGCATGTTCGGCCGGGACCCCAACGATCCAGATAACCACGCATGAGGCGCCACCCCGGTGCTGTCATTCCTCATAGATAGGCTCAGAAACATGGGAACGCCGGCTTACACCCACGTCGTCAAGTACGACGGCGGCGTGTTCGCGATCTCCATTGGCAGCAACGCTGACCGCAGCGAGTTCGCCGACCCGCTCAACCGTCTCAATGGAACCAAGCCATGGGCGCTGACCTTGTTCGCACTGCCAGACGGACTCGACCACGGAGCCATGATTGCCGCAGGCCGGGAGGCCGACAACTACTTGCAGGCAGGCGGTTCGGCCAAGGCCATGACCTTGCAGATTCGCCAGCCGGGCGGTCAGCAGTGGGGCGTCGAATCGGTTCGGTACGTCGTCGGCCGCCCGCACAACGCGCCGGAAGCGCTCGAGGTGCCCATCACACTCCCGCGCAGTGTGGCGACGGTCAGCAGCTCTGAGGTGTTCGGCGCGGAAGAAGCTGCCGACGTGTTCTTCGGCTACTACCGCACCGGCAACATCCCGCCCAGCTACGTCTTGCGCCCCGTGGAGGGCTACACCGCTGACGGGCACAACATCGACCTGCGCAGCGGCGCCACCGAATAGGTATCCCTGCGGCGCGGGCTACCGCGGCCAGGACCCAGTGCGTGGACACCCCTACGCCGCCAGCGAAAGGGCCTCATACAGATGTCAGATCGCGTCGTGAGGTCGGTTTTCTGCGAGGTATTCGACTTTCGTGTAGGGCTGTCCAGCCGCACGGCGGCGCTCGGCCTCTTCGAATGCTTTCTGCGTTTCGGTATGACCGGCGTGAATCCGTAAGTACAGAAACAGTTCTCGGTCAAGCGCATAGACACCGGGTATCGGGTGCGTGAGGGGGTCTGCTGCACGATCAGGTGACAGTTTCGGTCACGCGGCCTGACTGGCCGGTGTGGTCATGATTGCTTCGAATTCGATCGGGGTCAACCGCCCGAGGCCGGACTGGCGGCGGCGCCGGTGGTAGGTGCGCTCGATCCAGGTGACGATCGCGATGCGGAGTTGTTCTCGGGTGTCCCAGCGGCGGCGGTCGAGCACGTTCTTCTGCAGCAGGCTAAAGAAGCTCTCCATGGCGGCGTTGTCGCCGGCGGCTCCGACACGGCCCATAGAGCCGACCATCTCGTGTTGATTCAAGGCGTGTACGAATTTCCTTGACCGGAACTGAGATCCGCGATCCGAGTGCAGAATGCACCCCGCGACATCTCCGCGTCGGGCTACCGCGCTGTGTAGTGCCCGGATGGCCAGTTGTGACTTCATTCGGGAGTCGATGCTGTAGCCGACGATCCGGTTGGAGAACACGTCCTTAATCGCACAGAGGTAGAGCTTGCCCTCACCGGTGCGGTGCTCAGTGATGTCACTGAGCCACAACTGATTTGGCCCTTCAGCGGTGAAGTCACGCTCGACAAGATCGTCGTGCACCGGCGGCCCGACTTTGCCGTTCTTGCCGCGTTTCTTACCAAACACGCTCCACAGTCGATTCTGCGAGCAGATCCGCCATGCGGTGCGCTCGGCCATCGGCTCGCCGGCATCGCGCGCCTCCTCCACGAGGTAGCGGTAGCCGAACTCCGGATCGTCTGCGTGCGCGTCGAACAGCGCATTGGCGCGGTAGGCCTCGATGAGTTCGGCCTCGGTGATGGGGTCGGCCAGCCAGCGGTAATACGGTTGGCGGGAGAGCTTGAGTACCCGGCACGTCACCGCGACGGGGATCCCGTCGGCGGCGAGCTCTTTCACGAGCGGGTAGACCCTTTTCCCGGCAGATTGGCCTGCGATAAATACGCTGCGGCCCGACGCAGCACCTCGTTCTCTTGCTCTAGCAGTTTGATCCGCCGTCGGGCTTCGCGCAGCTCACCGGACTCGCTGGCGCTCTTGCCGGGCTTGGTGCCTTCGTCGATGTCGGCCTGACGGAGCCATTTCTGCAGCGTCATCGGGTGCACTCCGAAATCGGTGGCGATCTGCTCGATCGTTACACCGTCATCGCGGTTGCGAGCGACCCGGACGACGTCGTCGCGGAACTCGCGGGGGTAGGGCCTTGCCATGGGGACATCCTTCCAGCCCGCCCATGCTGGGCAAGCCAACTCAGATGTCACCTATTCGTGCAGCAGACCCAACTTTGCGCTACGGCCTTGGCGAGTTCTGGGGTTTCCGGTAACCGCAAGCCGAAGTATGCAGCGCGGCTTGGCACGCAAAGGTGCTTGCGATGCGCGAAATATTTACCCAATAGCTCAATCGGTACCGCCTTGCAAATATCGCCGGGTTGACCAACGTCGATTACCCCAACTACCAAGTTCGCTGGATAACGCCCCTGCGCCGCGTGTCCGGTCCACCAGCCAGGCGACTTGAAGACTTAGCGATCTCGAGAACGACTACTGAAGAACAGCTAGCACGTCGACTTCGTTCGCGTAAACGCCAGCCTTGCCCATTTGCGAGGCCTGCCGAGCTTGCGCGTGCGGCTCACCCGAGTCACGGACACGGGTGACTTTCCACCTGCCTGAACGCTCAAGCGACCTTCGCAATAGAGTCTCTGGCGAAGCGGCGGTCTCCGCACTTGGCAGCGCGCCGAAGCGTACAGCCATGTGCGCGCCCGGATTGCATCGCTCAGCCGCACGACACCAGACCGCAGACAAGCCGTCCACAAATACTTCAACGCTCGTATGACGCAGCTGATCGTCCGTCGAATAATCGACATGAGGGAGGCCGCCGAGGAACCACGCCCGCAACCATTGATCAGGAAGGTAGGTGTACATGCGGTAGTAGGGGGGGCTAGTCACCACCCAATCGAAGCGTC
Source organism: Mycobacterium toneyamaense (assembly GCF_055384815.1). Lineage (NCBI taxonomy): Bacteria > Bacillati > Actinomycetota > Actinomycetes > Mycobacteriales > Mycobacteriaceae > Mycobacterium > Mycobacterium toneyamaense. Next base: position 771,523 of record NZ_AP040333.1, on the reverse strand, counting down.
GCCGAAGGCGTGGCAGAACCTGCGTTGAGTCACCGCAGTAGACCTTGCCACCGCGTTCCTGCGGAACATCAGCCAACGTGTACGCAACTCTGCGCGATATCGCATCCCTAACGTCGACAAGGGGCGGGCGCATATTGCGTGCGGCCCAAAACTTCACGGCCGCATCAGGTTTCGTGGCATACGTTCGTGGCATCTGATTTGAAAGATACGTGGGAACACCTTTGCGCAACGGGCCGTGGAGAATACCCAGCACAATTGCCCGAAGGACGATTGCAGGTTCATCGTCAGGACCAATGTGCGCCAGTTGTTCACGCAATGAGCACAGTGCGACCAACGTCGCTGGGTGGAACGCCCATCCCCAGAACTCTCCTTGCGGTACGTCGACCGGATCGTAGCTCGAAGACAGCAGCTCGACGGCAAGGGCGTCGACTGCGCGCGGATCTGCTCGCGCCACCTTCGCAGATGCGATCGCCGCCGCGACAGGACTCGCGTCGATCCCCACGGCGCCGAGTCCTTTCAGACGCGCCGCGAACATTGTGGTTCCTCGGCCGCAGAACGGATCCAAGACCCAATCTCCCGGCCGCGCGCGCGCCAGCCTCGCGAGAGGGAACTCCAGAGGGAACATTGTGAAGTACGGGCACGCCGTGTTCAGTCGTTGTTGGACCGTCGTGGTCGAAGCAGACGCTGACGGAGAGCCCTTCTGTACCACGTCGGGAGCATATACGGGCCAGGGGACAAGCCCCCTACTGACACAGCCGCACGCGGCACTCCTTGTACGGGATGGCCCCAGACGGAATTGGCACACAGACGCCCAGACGTCGTCCCCTGGAGCCACTCCGCAGGTAGGCTCCGTCCCACAGAATGTGCAAAGGCATAGAGAGGCCGACACGCGTAGTGGAACCTGAGGACCGTGGGCCGACCTTGGTGGTCGAGCTGCTACCAGGCGAGGTAATCGAGCAGCCCGAACCTAAACCGGCGAAGGAGCCTAGCGACGCCGAACTGAACGCAAGGTATGTCACTGAGGGCGTCCGGATCGTGACCGAGCAGGCAAGGTATCCGCTTAACCAGATCTACTCGATGTTCACGGGCACCTCTCAAACAGAGTCGGGTGCAACTGAGTACACCTACAACCGCGACCCGGAATATCAACGCCGGCACCGTTGGGACAACACACGGAAGTCACGGTTGATCGAGTCATTCCTAATGAATGTTCCGGTACCTCCGATTTTTCTTTACGAGAACGAGCTTGCCCGGTACGAAGTTATGGATGGGCGGCAACGCCTTAGCGCCCTGATTGAGTTCTATGCAAACTCGCTCGAACTATCCGGCCTTCAATACTGGCCGGAACTAAACGGACGCACCTATGAAAGATTGCCGACGTCAATCAGGAACGGCATCGACAGGCGATACCTGTCATCGATAATCCTGCTCAATGAGACGGGCGCATCTGGGGAACAAGCGGCATTCCTAAAGAAGCTGGTTTTCGAGCGCCTAAATTCGGGTGGCGTACGACTCAGCGGACAGGAAACTCGCAACGCTATACTCAATGGTCCGCTCAACGCTCTTTGCTTGGAGCTATCCCAAATTCCTGAGTTTAAGGAGATGCTGGGCACTCCCGACGGAGACGCTGAGACTCCGCCCGAGTTCAGCGAAGGTGACGACTCCATTGATGACGGCGCGGAGGATGACGGCATCCCGTCGACAGTAGGCGCAGCCGAGAATAGCGACTCTAAGACAGTCACCAACCTCGGCAAGAAGATGTACAAAGAAATGGAAGATGTAGAAATTGTCTTACGTTTCTTCGCCTACCGTCATTTTAAGAACTTCTCTCAAGGACTCAACAAGCTTCGCGAGTTTCTCGACGACTTCCTGATGAAGGGCAACCATTTCGATGCCGAGACCTTGGCCAAATACAAGCGCCTATTCACAGACAACATAAAGTTTTGGTATACAATGGCGGGAGCTAAGGCGTTTCAGGCAAGTGGAAGCACTCGACACTTTAGTAAGATATCGTTCGACGCGCTCATGTACGCGAGTTCTGCGCTCAGCGATGAGCAGCGTGCCGCATTACTGGCCGCGCCGGATGTCGTAAACTCCGCCGTTGCGGAGATGTACGTTGCACACGCAGACGCTTTCGGCGGACGGAAGACAAACGCAGCCGACGCGAACCATCGAAACGAGTACGCCCTCGCAGCATTGAGTACTGCGCTGAAGCGGATTTAAGCCCGCTATCGATGTTGCTGCATTACCGAGAACTGTCCGCCGATCTTGAGCGCATAAGGCGCTACCTCACTGCTCTAGCCGGGGACACACCTACACTTGATCAGCGTAGGTTTGCGTATGTCGCATGCGTCTCAACCCTTTACGCCTCATTTGAGCATTTCGCAGAACGTATCGCATTCCGCTTTACTCAGATTCTTCTGAGCCACCCGACTCACTTAGCCGCGACCGAAGTCGAGAAGCTCCGGAAGCGGTACGTATCGAATGCTTCGTCCTTGCTAACCCAAAGCCTAGGAACCGGCAGGTATCAGGACGTCACCGAATTGGACGTGGCCAAAAGTCTAGCGTCTTGCCTCGATGATTCAATGGCGTACGACCTCCGGCTAGAGGTGCTATCGCTCCACAACTCGAATCTGCGCTGGGACACATTGAACGGGATGTTTAATTGGGCTGCCGGTGATTTGCTCCGAGGTATCGCTGCTTCAGATGCCGTCGAAAAATGGTTCGCGGCACCAGGTGCCTCCGGGAAAGCAATCGCCGAGATAATCGACTTAGAACTCAAAGAATTAGTCGAGAGGCGAAATGAAGTAGCGCACCGTGGAATTCCCGATGACATTCTCTCGCCCGAACGCATGCTGGAGAAGGTCGCCTATATCGACGTTATATGCCTGGCATTAGTCGCTAGCCTCGCGACGCGTATCCTTTCGACTACGATGAAGACTGGCGAAAGCGTCACACTGGGCATACCGTCGAACCTTTACAAAGGTGGTCGTGTTGCAATATTAGAACTTCGCGAAGACATCGCGGTTGGCGACATCGTTTGGGCCTCATACTCCAACAAAGCGCGATGGGGCAGGGTTATCGAGATTCAACTCGATAACGAATCGGTCCCACGTGCGACGGCCGGCGACGAAGCTGGATTGCTGCTTGAATTTACGATGCCCAAGAAAGCGAATCTTCAACACTGGCGAAACCCGACCGAAGACTTAATCCCATTGCCTCTAGCTATATTTGGTGATCGCGGTCCGTAGTTTCAACCAGCGTTCACTGGCGCGAGTCCGCAGCTGGTCTCACGGCACGTACCTAGCGCCTTTTAATCTCAATTTTGCAGCTTCAGCTCGTTTAAGTCTTGCGTAATCCCAACTTAGAGCGAGCACTTTAACCGCCGGAGACAGCGTGGAGTAAAGACAAACTGCAGACGGGCGATGTATCGCAAAAGCGCCGCTCCGAAGGTCGGTAGTCAGCCTGCCAAAGGCGAACGTAAATGCAACGGCGCCTATAACTGCTGTTACAGCGAGCAAATCACCGTTCGAAGCCCTATCTGAGCGTATTTCCACAGCGACCTCAGGATTGACCGCAATTCCTTCGGGAATCCCCGTGATATAAAGACCCCAGCGACTAGGAAGCAACCCGCCCCGAAATAGGTAATCGGCCAGTATTTTTTGCAGTCTGCGCTGAACCGCCCCGAGTTTGATGCACACCGGTTTATGGGTGTGCAGCCGCGGATTGGGCTGTGTTCGTAGCGTAGTAGACGGCCTCGTACTCGACGGGTGGGATGCGGCCCAGGCGATGCATGAGCCGGTCGGTGTTGTACCAGTTCACCCAGTCGGCGGTGAGCAGTTCCACGTCGGTCAGCCGGTGCAGCGGGCCATGCCGGAACGGGGAGTCATCGCGGATGGCTTCGTGCTTGTAGAGCCCGATCGTGGTTTCGGCCAGAGCGTTATCGTAGGCGTCGCCGACCGATCCGATCGATGCCACCAACCCCGATAGTGCGAGGGTTTCCCCGAACTTCACCGACGTGTATTGAGACCCCGCATCGGAGTGGTGAATAGTTCTGCCGGACAACGGATTACCTTCACGACGCCGGAGTTCGGCGGCGTGGCGGATCGCCCGCCGAACGAATGCATCGCTCTTGCCGGCCGAGCAGGTCCAGCCCACGATCCGCCCGGCGTACGCGTCGATGGCGAACGCGGTGTAAACGAACACTCCTGACGACAATCGGACGTAGGTGAAATCGGCCACCAGCAGTTTGTTGGGTGCCGGTACGCGGAACTGGCGGTCCACCAAGTCCGGTGCCCGCCCGGCCGCCGGGTCAGCGATGGTGGTGCGGACCCTCTTGCGCCGGGTGACCCCACGCCACCCGTTGGCCCGCATCAACCGTTCGACGGTGCAACGGGCCACTTCGATGCCCTGGCGCTGCAGGTGAGCCCACATCTTGACCGCGCCGTACAACGACTCCGGTTTACGCCGGCCCGCCCGGTCAGGTTCGTAGTAGCCGGCCAGCACCTGCGTGATCACGGTGTCCCACAAGGCCCGCGCGGACGGGGGCCTGGTGAGCCAGGCGTAGAAGGTTCTCGGGGCGATCTGGCAGCCATGCTCGGACAGCACGCGGCAGATCGAAGCGACCCCGAACCGAGCACGATGCTCGGCGATGAACGCACAGATCAGCGGCGTCGCGGGTCGCTCTCCCGCGCGAAGAAACTTGTTGCCGCCTTGAGGATTTCGATCGTTTCCTCAAGCTCCTTGTTCTTGCGTTTGAGCTCGCGCAACTCCCGTGCGGTATCGCTGGGCACCCCGGCACGATCCCCGGCATCGACCTCGCCCTGGGCGACCCATCGTCGCAGCGATTCGTACGAAACTCCCAACCGCTTGGCGACCGCAGTGATGCAGGCCGTGCGGGTGTCGTATTCGTCGGCATGGTCAGCGACCAACCGCACCGCCCGGGCCTTGAACTCCTCGTCGTACTTCTTCGGCATGATGCGAATTACCTTCCCTCGAAAGAAGGTGTGCATCAAACCCGGGGCGGTTCACGCTCCTGAACATTTCCTGCAAGTTGACTGTTGGCTGTCAGCGGTCACGTATTTCCCCAGGTTTGAGGGGTTGTCCGTCACGTAATTCCCCACCCTGGCTGTCACGTAATTCCCCACCCTGGGCGGTGTGTCTGCCTGGTGTGGGCCTCGTTTACCGGTTCGCTCTGCATCCATCTGATGGTGGATGGAAGGGCGCTGATGGCGAGGAGAAGTATCGTGATGCTCGATTTGGTCGAGTTGTTCACCCACTGGCACGCGGGCCGTTCGCAGGTCCAGTTATCGGAGTCGCTGGGCATTGACCGCAAGACCGTCCGCAAATATTTGGCTCCGGCGGTCGCGGCGGGTATCGGCCCGGGTACGGAGCCGCTGACCGCGCCACAGTGGTCGGAGCTGATCGGCGGGTGGTTCCCGGAACTGTCCGATCCTGCGGCGCGGGCGCTGACCTGGCCGCTGATCGAACCGCACCGGGACCAGATCAAGACCTGGCTCGATGCCGATGTCACGATCGCCACGATCGCTCAGCGGTTGCGGGACGAGCATGCGGTAGCGGTGTCGGAGTCCTCGGTTCGGCGTTGGATCGCAACACATTTCGCGGAAGAGGTGGCACGAGCGAAGGTGACCGTGCCGCGCGGGCCGGTCGAGCCGGGCAGTGAAGCGCAGATCGACTACGGTCGCCTGGGCATGTGGTTCGATCCCGCGGTGGGCCGCCGGGTGGCGGTGTGGGCGTTCGTGATGGTGTTGGCGTGTTCGCGGCACCTGTTCGTGCGCCCGGTGATCCGGATGGACCAAACCACCTGGTGCGCTTGCCATGTCGCGGCGTTCGAGTTCTTCGGCGGGGTCCCGGCCCGGTTGGTGTGTGACAACCTCAAGACCGGGGTGGACAAACCCGACCTGTATGACCCGAAGATCAACCGCGCCTATGCCGAGCTGGCCACCCACTACGGCACCCTGATCGACCCGGCGCGGGCGTTCAAACCCAAAGACAAACCCCGCGTCGAACGGCCCATGCAATACATCCGGGATTCGTTCTGGCGCGGCCGCCAGTTCGACGGGCTGCCCGCGATGCAAACCGACGCCCAGCGCTGGAGCATCGAGGTGGCCGGGGCGAGGTCGTGTCGGGCACTGGAGGGCGCGCCGCCGTTGCGGGTGTTTGAAGCGATCGAAGCCAGCGCGTTGATCGGGTTGCCGCCCAGAGTATTTGAACTGTCCACCTGGTCGATCGGCACCGTCGGCACCGACGCGCACCTCAAGGTCGGCAAGGCGTTGTACTCGGTGCCGTGGCGGCTGATCGGGCAACGCCTGCATGCCCGCACCGCCGGCGACGTGGTACAGGTCTTTCACGCCGATGCGGTGGTGGCCATCCACGTGCGCCGCCCATCGGGGCGCTCGACCGACTTCGCCCATTACCCGCCGGAGAAGGTCGCGTTCGCGATGAAAACCCCGACCTGGTGCCGGCGCACCGCCGAACTGGTCGGCCCGGCCTGCGTCGCGGTGATCGCCGCGTTCATGGCCGACAACGCCATCCACCATCTGCGCGCCGCGCAAGGAGTGCTCGGGCTGCGCGACAAACACGGCTGCGACCGGTTGGAGGCCGCGTGCGCCCGCGCCATCGCCGTCGGTGACCCGTCCTACCGCACCATCAAAGGCATCCTGGCCGCCGGCACCGAACACGCCGGCGACGAACCGCCCGCCAGCACCGGCGCGGCGGGGGCGTTTCTGCGTGGCCCCGACCAGTTCGGCACCGATACCGGCATCATCGCCTGATCGTCACCAATTCCACACTGCTGCAACATAATCAACCTTCAAAGGAAGCCCACCATGTCTATCTGTGATCCGGCGCTACGCACCGCGCTGCGCACCCTGAAACTGTCCGGCATGCTCGACACCCTCGATGCCCGGCTCGCCCAAACCCGCGACGGCGGCCTCGGCCACCTCGAATTCCTGCAAGCCCTCTGTCAAGACGAGATCGCCCGCCGCGAATCCGCCGCTCTCACACGGCGATTGCGCCGCGCCAAGTTCGAAGAACAGGCCACCTTCGAAGACTTCGACTTCACCGCCAACCCGAAACTGCCCGCCGCGATGCTGCGCGACCTGGCCGCCCTGCGCTGGCTCGACGCCGGCGAATCAGTCATCCTCTACGGCCCCGTCGGCGTCGGCAAAACCCATGTGGCACAAGCACTCGGACATCACGTAGCCCGCCGCGGCGGGGACATCCGCTTCGTCAAATGCGCCCGCATGCTCGCCGACCTTGCCGGCGGACACGCCGACCGCACCATCGGCCAGCGCATGCGCGAGTACACCCGGCCCCTGGTACTGATCGTCGATGACTTCGCGATGCGTGAGCACACCACCACCCAATCCGACGATCTCTACGATCTGGTCTCCGACCGGGCCATCGCTGGCAAACCCCTCATCCTGACCAGCAACCGCGCCCCCAAAGACTGGTACCCGCTGTTCCCCAACCCCGTCGTGGCCGAATCCCTACTCGACCGACTGATCAACACCAGCCACCAAGTCCTCATGGACGGACCCAGCTACCGACCCCGGAAACGACCCGGCCGCACCACCACCTAGACAACGCCCGCCCCGACCGGTAAGACCAACACGAGGCCCACACCTGGGGAATTACGTGACAGCAACCCCTGGGGAATTACGTGACCGACGACAGTTGGCTGCACCGGCACCCCAGATTAGCTTGAGGAGCCAGCGTTCGAGCTCTTCCCCGCTGTGGAGGTCGAACTCGCTCTCTCGCATGTCAGGGCGCCGCATATGGTCCAGTCGATAACGATCCAGCACGGCCGAAACCTGTGTGGCGGTTCTATCGAGTCTTGCCAATGCCGAGTTGTGGCGTTCGCACAAGATGTTGGACGACAGATTTTTGATTGAAACGTCTTGTGCCGGCCCTTTCAGCCACGGAAGTCCGCCGACCCGAACTGTCTTGCCTTCACCGAACAGTCTCAGGATGCCGGCGCTCAGCCAGTGTTCTTTGGATATCCGGGTGGAGCAATCACTTGTGAAACCGGCATAGCAACGGTCGTGCCTGTAGCAAGTTGGAGCATCCGTTAACAGCGGCGTATACGGAGGAAGAAACCAGCGTCCAGTTGCCCTCGCTGCGTGGCAACCTGCGGCAGGAACGCCAGACCCACAGGGACACGGCTTGTCATACGAAGGCCCCCACTCCCGCCCGGCGTTCTCGAATTGGACTGGACGCGTCGGGGGGGTCGAACAACGCGGCGGTGAACATACCTCTATCGATATCACGTGATCAGCTGTAGCTTTCGCCCAAATGTACCGCGCAGGGCTGCGCCATTTCGGAGCGCGTATTGCCGCTGACGGCGCACCGTCGTCACCGTTGAGCCGTCGCATCTCAGAGCGCACCTCAGATCGCCGAGTTCGTCAGGAAGCTCCCGGAACACAGTCGGGTAGCAATGGCTGTCCGCTACTCGGATTCCACACGCACGTAGCCACGCTGGAACGGCCACGACGCTTCGTTCAGCCAGACCAAGTAGGTCTGTCAACCACGTCCTGCAGGAGGCGCTCTTCGCCCGTCGAGCGTGTCGCTTGCCGAGATTCCACGTCGCGTGTCGCCTCGCCAGCCGCCACGCTCGGCGTAGGACGCTAGCCCGGCAGGTAGATCAGCCGAGCCATGACCACCGTGATCACCATGGTCAGCGCCAGCAGCGGCACACCGACTTTCGCGTAGTCCGAGAACCGGTAGCCGCCGGGTTCCATCACGAGCATGTTGGTCGGCGACGACACGGGCGTCACGAACGCGGCGGAGCAGGCGATCGCGACCGTCATCGCGAACCCCTGCGGCGAGACGTGCAATGCCTGGGCCGCTTCGATGGCCACCGGCGCGATGAGCACGGCGGTCGCCGAGTTCGAGATGAACAGGGCAACCACCGCGGTCACCAGGAACACCACCGCGAGCATGCCGGTCGGCCCGAGATCGCCCAGAGTGTCGACCAGGTGATGAGCGATCAGCGTCGTCGTGCCGGTCTTGGCCAGCGCCGTGGCCAACGGCAGCATCCCCGCGATCAGGACCAGGGTGCTCCAGCTGATCAGCCGGTAGATGCTGTCGACGCGGACGCACCCCGCTCCGACCATGGCGAGCGCACCGAGCAGCGCCGCGTCGGCGCTGGGCAGCCAGCCGAACGCCATGCACGTGACCATGGCGATGAGGATGAGCACCGCGGCACGGCCCCGGCCCGGCGCCACCAGCCGCTGTTCGTATTCGGCGGGCAGGTTCAGCAGGATGAAGTTCCGGCGCGAATCGCTGAGCCGCTCGATGTCGTCCCAGTTGCCACCCACCAGCATCGCGTCGCCGAAGTCGAGCGTGCGGCTCGCAAGGTTCTCGGTGATGTTCTGACCGCGGTGCCGGACCGCCAGGACGGTCACGTTGTGAGCGGCGGCCAGATCGAGGTCACCGAGCGTCATACCGATCGACTTCGACTCGGGCGCGAGCATCACCTCGGCCACCCCGACGTTCTGCAGCACTTCGCGGCGCTCGTCGTCGGCGCGCGGGCCGGTGACCTGACAGCGCAGGTCGGCCGCCACCGCGGCGGTCTGCTGTTCATCGACGAGCGTGAAGACCAGATCGCCTGCCTCGAAGACGGTTTCCGGCCGCGCCGACAGGTATTGCGCCGGGCCGCGGGTGTGCTTCTCGAAGCCGAGAAGATCGAGGCCGTAACGCTCGCGCAGCGGTTGGCGTTGCGCCGCAACCGATTGCCCCACCAGTGGTGAGTCAGCGGATACGTGCAGCAGGTGCCAGCGGGGCCGCAGCCCGTAGGACGCGATGACGTCGAAGGTGGAGGGTTGCTGTGCGTCGGCCACTCCGGTCCGGTTGCGGCTCAAGAGGTTACGCCCGACCAGGAGCATGAAAACAAGACTGACCGCGAGCGTGACGACACCGAACGGCGTGAAGCCGAAGAAGCCGAGCGTCGGCGTGATGCCGCGCTGGCTGAGGATGCCCTCGATGATGATGTTCGGCGACGACGCGATCGACGTCATCATGCCGCTGATCATGACGGCGACGCACAAGGGCATGAGCATGCGTTTGCGGTTCAAACCCGTTGCGGCCGTGACCGTCAGCACCACGGGGATCAGCATCGAGACGATCGCCGACGAGTTCATGACCGACCCGATACCGGCCGACAGGACCATGATCAGCGCGACCAGCCGCGACTCGCTGCGGCCGCCGACCTTGACGACGAACTCACCGAGCCGCTGCGTGATCCCGGTGTTGACCAAGCCCGCGCTGACGATGAATATGCCGGCCAATAGAATCACCACGGGCGAACCGAAGCCGGCCAGCGCCTCGGTCGGCGTCAGCACGCCGGTGCTCATCAAGGCGACGACGACCAGTACCCCGACGATGTCGGCGCGCGGACGGCCCCACACGAACAGGCCGATGGCGCCGGCCAGGATGCCGACGACGATCCACATCTGATGAGTCACTGGCGAACCTGAACGACGCCGACCGATACGAACACCCTTGATCAATAACATTCGCCGCCACGGATCGGTCGGAGATGCCCCGAATCCGGAGCGCACGTCGCCGCCACGCTATTGCCCCAGCACGCATTCGACCGTCGAAAAACTACGCATTGTTCAGGAATTTCCGCAGTCGTACAGTCAATCTGGCAACCACATTTCTGGAGGTCCAGACATGCCTGTGGACGAAGACAAGCTGAACCAATTTCTCGGCATGGCGATCGGCGACATGGGTGCCGCGATCAGTGCCGGCCTGGTCCTGATCGGGGACCGGCTCGGGCTGTACAAGGCCCTGGCGGCTGGGCCGCTCACGGCCACGCAGCTGGCCGAGAAGACCGGCACCGTGGAGCGGTACGTGCGCGAGTGGCTGGCCAACCAGGCCGCCGGCGGCTACGTCCAGTTCGATCCGGACAGCGGCATGTGGTCGATGAGCCCGGAGCAGGCCGCCTGCCTCGCTGATCCGAACGGTCCCGTCGACATCCCCGGCGCCTACAACATCGTCGAAGCGGTGTTCCACGTCCTCGACCGCACGACCGAGAACTTCAAAACCGGCGCCGGCCTGGAATGGGGCGAGCACCATCCGTGCCTGTTCGCCGGCACGGAGCGATTCTTCCGCGCCGGCTACAACGCCGAACTCGTCGGCTCCTGGCTGCCGGCACTGGACGGCGCGATCGAACGCCTCGAGTCCGGTGCCAAGGCGGCCGACGTCGGCTGCGGCCACGGCGTCAGCACGATCCTGATGGCGAAGACCTATCCGAACTCGACGTTCATCGGTTATGACTACCACCCCGAGTCGATACACGTCGCGACCGAACGCGCGGCGGAAGCCGGGGTGACGAACGCGCGCTTCGAGGTCGCCGATGCAACAAGCTACGCGGACAACGGTTTTGACCTGATCGCGTTCTTCGACTGCCTGCACGACATGGGCGATCCGGTCGGCGCCATGCGGCACACCCGGGCCGCGCTCAACGACGACGGCATCGCGATGATCGTCGAGCCGTTCGCCGGGGATCACGTGCAGGACAACATGAATCCGATCGGCCGCATGATGTACGGCGCGTCATCGCAAATCTGTGTCCCGGTGTCACTCGCCCGCAACGGGCCGGCGCTCGGCGCGCAGGCCGGCGAGGCCAGGCTGCGCGACGTCGTCGTCGACAAGAGCGGCTTCACGCGGTTCCGGCGTGCCACCGAGACGCCGTTCAACCTCGTCTTCGAAGCGCGGCCGTAACGGCGTCAGGGAATCAGGATGTAGCTCATCCCGGGGATGTGCTGGGTGTCGCGGGTCCACCAGGCGAACGGCCCGCCGTGGGACTCGTTGTTCATCTCGGTGATGTTGATCCAGCGGCCGGACACCGAATTCACCCAGGCCACGTGGCCGTACTGGCTCACCCCGGGCAGTTCGGCGGGGTACACCGCGATGGACCGGGCCTGCGGTTCGTCCACGACCGTCCAGCCGCGGGACCGTGCCGCGTCCGCCCAGACCTTGGCGTTGCCGTGGATGTCCGGGTAGTAGCCCACGTTCTGGAAGGCCATCTGCAGCGCACCCCACGTGCACTGGCCCGGCCAGCCGGAGTTCGAGGCCTGTACCGCGCCCATGGTCCGGGCGGGGCCGGCGTACTGCTGGCCGGCGGGCTGACCGGTCTGCTGACCGTAGGACATGGGGTCGACGTACGACGCCGAGTCGGCGTTGCTCGGGGGCGCCGCCGCCACCCCCGCGCCCGCGATCAGAGCGGCCGCGAGCATGACACCCGCATACGACTTGAAGCTCATTGCGTACATCCGTCCCCCCGATCAAGCGAACGAACCGATGCTTGGATCAAATCACAATTCGGTCACGATTAGACACGAATTCAAAAACATAGCTTGGCAAACTGTCAAGTTTTGCTCAAGACATGCTGATCACAGGGCCGCGGTCAGTTACCGGTTCAGGCGGAATTGCAGGTTGTTGCGCACCGCGGGCCATTCGACATCGAGGATCGAATACACCACGGTGTCCCGGCGGGAGCCGTCACTGAGCAACTGATGTGAGCGCAGTACCCCGTCGAGCTTGGCTCCGAGCCGCTCAATTGCCGCGCGACTCGCCGAGTTGAAGAAGTGGGTTCGCAGCTCCACTGCTATACAGTCGAGCGCTTCAAAAGCGTGCCAGAGCAGCAGCAGCTTGGCTTCGGTATTCACGCCGGTCCGCCGAACCGACTCCACGTACCAGGTGGCGCCGATCTCCAGGCGCCGGTTGGGACCGTCCACATTGAGATAGCTGGACGACCCGATGAGCCGGCCGTCGAGCGCGCGCACGACGAACGTCAGCCCGGTATCTGGATGCTGCACCGCCAACCGGGCCTGCACCCATTCCGCTGCCGTCGCCGGCGAGGGCGCGGACGTGAACCACAACCGGCCCAGGTCTTCATCGGCGGCGGCCGCGGCGATCTCGGGGATGTGATCGGTGGTGAGCGGCTCCAGCGTCACCCACCGCTGCCCCGTCAGCACGACGGGCTCGACGAATCCCATCACGACCGCCAGGCGACGACGGAGGCCAGCACCGACAGCACGATCGCCAGCACCGCCGACACCAGACCGATGTACAGCCCGTACGACGCGACCACCGGGCTGTGCACGTACAGCACGTGATACCAGACCCCGAGCGCCGCCAGCCCGGCCGAAAGCACCAGGGCCACAACGGAAGCCGCGCGCGACGAGAGCCGGCGCGCGGCCATCGTGGCCGCCACGAGCAGGCATGAGGACAACAGGACCATCAGCTGCCCGACACCGAAACCCGGTGGCGGAACAGTGATGTGCCCGACCTTCCCGCCGATGGCGTTCGCGTGCCCCGCCGGGCTCGACAGCCACGGCAACCAGGCACTGACCAACAGCACCAACGCGCACAGCGCGACGATCCAGGCGGGCCGCAACCGTTCCATGACAAGAGCGTATAGACCGTCCGGCAGGCCGACGCAGCTGATCAGCCGTAGCCTCAAGTGCCATGACCGATCTCCCCGATTGGGCGCGGCAGCTCGACCTGTCGCCGCATCCGGAAGGCGGCTGGTACCGCGAGACCTGGCGCAGCGACCTGACCGTCCCCCAATCCGCGCTGCCCGCGCAGTATTCCGGCCCGCGCAGCGCCGGGACCGCGATCCTGTTCCTGCTGATGCCCGGGCAGCAGTCCGCCTGGCACACCGTGCACAGCGCCGAGCTGTGGCTGTTCCACCGCGGCAGTCCGCTGGTGCTGGAGGTCGGGCCGGAGCAGGCGACCGCGGACACCGTGCTGCTCGGGGCGGACGTCGCGGCGGGCGAACGGCCACAGGCGCTGGTCCCGCCGGGGCACTGGCAGCGGGCGCGCCCCCGTGACGACGAGCCCACCCTGGTGAGCTGTGTCGTGGTGCCCGGCTTCGACTTCGCCGACTTCGCGCTGGTTGGTCAGTAGGGCACATGCAGGGGCACGTCATCGTCTGCGGCACCGACGCGCTGGCCAACCGGATCGCCGAGGGTCTGCAGGCGGCGGGTGCCACCGTCGTGACGATCCACGAACCCGCCGGCCTCAAGGCGGCCATCGTCACCAGCGCCGCCGCCATCGTGTGCGCCGGCGACGACGACGCCGTCAACCTCGAAATCGCGCTGCTGGCAAGGGAACTCAACCCCACAGTCCGGGTGGTGACCCGGCTGGCCAACAGCGTGCTGCGCGCCGCGGTGGCGCAGGACAACGGACCGGGCGCAGTTCTCGACGTCGCCGACCTGGCCGCGCCGTCGGTCGTCGAGGCCTGCCTGGCCCGCACCACCCACACCATCTCGGTGGCCGGCGTGGACTACGTCATCTCCGGCACCGACGCCCCGCGCGACGCCACACTGCGGGAGATGTTCGGTGACCTGGCGCCCGTCGCCGTCGTCCGCGGGGAGAACTCGGACGCGCCTGGCGAGGTGACGCCTTGCCCCGGTAGGGATTTCGAGGTGCGCGCCGGCGACTGGACCGCCGTGATCGGCACCGCCGACGAACTCGCGGACGCCGGCATCACGGTGCCGCGTCCGCTGAGCAACCGAACCCACCGCCCATGGCCGCGGCGCGTGATCGACACGCTGCGCGTCCTGCGCGACGACATCAACCCCATCTTCTGGTGGGCCCTGGGCACGTCGATGTCGCTGCTGCTCGGGTCGACGGTGCTGCTGCGCTTCGCGTATCACAACCCGGCCGGCATGAGCTGGATCGATGCGCTGTACTTCTCGACCGAGACCATCGCGACGGTCGGCTACGGCGATTTCAGCTTCATGCATCAACCAACCTGGTTGCGGCTGTGGGGCATTGGGCTCATGTTCGCCGGCGTCACCACCACCGCGATCCTGGTCGCGTTCGTCGCCGACGCGCTGCTGTCCCGTCGGCTCGGCAACTCGTCGGGGCGCCGGCGGGTGCAGCACCTGCGCAACCACATCGTCGTGGTGGGCCTCGGCTCGTTCGGTATCCGGGTGGTCAGCGACCTGGTTGCGGCCGGCTACGACGTCGCCGTCATCGAACGGGACGAGACCAACCGGTTCCTGGCCCAGGCCGCCCAGCTGGATGTCCCGGTGATCTTCGGCGACGCGACCCTGCGCCAGACCCTCGAGCTCGCCCGCCTGGACCGGGCGCGCGCCATCGCGGTGCTGACGCAGGACGACATGGTCAACATCGAGACCGGCATCGTGCTGCGCGAGATGCTCAGTCCCCGGGTGCTGCCGGAGATCGACCGGCCCGACGTCCCACTGGTGCTGCGGATCTACGACCGCACCCTCGGAGCGGCGGTGGCGGGGCGCTTCGGCTTCGCGCACGTCCGGTCGACCGTCGAGCTGGCGGCCCCGTGGTTCGTCGGCGCGGCGATGGGGCTACAGGTGTTGGGCACCTTCTCGATGGGCCAGCAGTCGTTCTTGGTGGGCGGTGTCCACATCGACGCGGGCAGCGCGCTCGACGGGATGCGGATGGCGGAGGTGCCGACGCAGATTCGGGTCATCGCCATCGCGCGGGCGGGCACCACGCTGCCGCGACCGCGGCGCGACGCCCAACTGTGCGCCGGCGACACCGCGTATCTGGTCGGTCCGTACCGCGAACTGATCGAGACGCTGCTGACCGGTCAGCGGACGCCGTAGCGCCACGTCAGGCCGCGATCATCAGGTCGATGGACAGCTGGTCGCAGATGGCGTGGGTGGTGGGCCAGTCACCGCGCTGCGTCGCGCGGGCCAGTTCCTCGGTCAATGGGCTCTGCACATCCAGTTCGGCGAGCCAGCCCGCGACCGTCGCCGCCAAGCGGTCCGCCGTGACGCCTACGGCGTGACGATCGTGGAGCTGGTCGACGATCTCGTAGGTCGGCCCATCGGTGATAGTCGCGGGGTGCTGGTGCCGCCAGTGGATGTTCATATCGGTAGGAGCACCGAGCGGGCCGGATCGGGACAGTTTTTTGCGCCGAAAATGAGCTTGTGTCCGAGAATCCGCGGGATCTTCGGACACAAGCTCAGGCTCGCCGCTCAGTCCTTCAGCGACGACAGGTTGAACGCCGCGCCCGTCGGGTCGGTGACGGCCGCCAGCCGGCCGTACGGGGTGTCCTCGGCGGCGCGCACCACGGAGCCGCCGTTGGCGGTGATCAGTTCGATGGTCTTGTCGACGTCGTCGCTGCCGAGGAAGACGTTCCACGTGGAACGGTCCAGGCCGGGAATGACGGAGCCGTCCATGACGCCGATCAGCGGCTCGCCGTCGAAGATGGCGTTGCTGTATCGGAACTCGGGGCTGTCGGCCTCGACCTGCAGCTCCCAGCCGAACACCGTCGTGTAGAACTCGGTGGCCTTGGCGAAGTCGGTCGTGGTCAGCTGGAACCACACCGGGGCGCCGGCCTCCTCGTACGCCTCGAAGCCCTGGTGCCCGGTCGGCTGCCACAGGCCGAAGAAGGCGCCCGTCGGGTCGGTCAGCATGGCCATCCAGCCCTTCTCGGGCACCTCCATGGCGGGGATGCAGTTGGTGGCGCCGGCGGCGACGGCAGCGTCGATGGTGGCCTGGATGTCAGCGGTGTGCAGGTACACGGTCCACGCGTCGGGGGCGTTCCACGCGGGGTCGCTCGCCATCATGCCGCCGACGTAGCGGCCGTCGCGCCGGGCGTTGATGTAGCCCCCGTAGTCGGGTCCCGGGTTTTCGTAGTCCCAGCCCAGCACGGTGCGGTAAAACCCCTGGGCGCCGGCCACATCCGAGGTGGCGAGGTCGATCCAGATGGGCGCGCCCAGTGGGGTTGCGGTACGAGTGGCCATGGTGTTCTCCCTAGACGAGTGACTGGGTGGTCACCGATACAGACAAGCACCCCGCCGAAAACTCATCGCGGCGGCGTCGACAAGAAAGCCGACATGAAAAAGGTGGCGAGAATTCGAGAATTCTCGCCACCTTTTCTGACGGGCCTACACCGACGCGAACAGCGCCTTGAACTTCTCCAGTGACTGGTGGATGTCGGACCGCAGTGCAGCCGCCACCACCATGCCGATGGGGCCGAACAGGGCCGGGCCACCGAGGTGGATGTCGAACGCCACGTTCGAACCGTCGCCGGCCGGCGTGATCTTGGCCATCAACTTGACCCGGACCCCACCCTTGCCGACGCCGTTGAGGGTCAACGATCCCGGCGGGTTGTAGTGCACGATGGTCCAGTCGACCCGGTTCAGCATGCCCTTGACCTCGACGACGGACGAGATCTGCGTGCCCTTCCCCAGGGTCTCGGGCAACGGGCTGCGCCACATCCGGTGGATGGACAGCCAGTCGTCATACCGGGAGAGGTCCGACGCTGCCTCCCAGGCCTTTTCGGGCGACAGCGGTACTTCGATGGAACTTGCGAGTTTTGCCATGACTACTGCTGTTCTTGCGTCCCCTCGGCAGGAGCCTCAGCAGCAGGCTGGTCTCCTGCGACGGCCTTCTTCGCCGCTTCCTGTGCGCTGTCGACAGCGCCCTTGAACTTGCCTTCGGTCTTCTCGTCGACGATGTCGCCGACCTTCTCGATAGCGGCTTCGACCTTGTCGGCGTTCTGCGCCGCCAAGTCCTTCACCTTGTCCAGAAATCCCATGATTCCCACCCTATCTATTGCCGGATTGTCCGGTGAACGTCCTCATTCTTCATTGCTCTTCGGTTCGCCACAACCGTCGCGGCTCGCCCAGCCAGCGGCCCTGCAGCCACCACAACACCTCGATCACACCGGCGCCCACCAGCCCGATTCCGACGGCCGCCGAGGTCAGCGCCAGGTTCGACGGATCGAGCATGAACTGTTGCTGCGCCCAAGGAATCGAAAAAATCACCACATATGCCAACGCCGACGCGGCGACCAGCGCGACGCGCCACCACTGGTACGGCCGTGCCACCACAGCCAGCACCCACACCGCCGACACCAGCAGCGTGATCAGCGCCGCGGTGGACGCCTGGTTCTGCTCGACCGCGTCCGCGTACTTCCCGTGATACGCCAGCAGGTAGGAGGCGAACGTCGCGGCGCCCACCACCAGGCCCGACGGCAGCGCGGCCGTCATCACCCGGCGCACGAAACCGTGGTGTGCGCGTTCATTGTTCGGCGCCAACGACAGGATGAACGCCGGAATGCCGATGGTGAACCACGCCGCGATGGTGACGTGAATGGGCTGGAACGGATACAGCACCGGCTCGGTGCCGAAGAACCTGGCGGACAGACCCGCCAGGCCCACCAGAACCGCCAACAGCACCGAGTAGACCGTCTTGGTGAGGAACAGGTTCGAGACGCGCTCGATGTTGCCGATGACCCGGCGGCCCTCCCCCACCACGTACGGCAGGGTGGCGAACTTGTTGTCCAGCAGGACGATCTGCGCGACGGCGCGCGTCGCCGAGCTGCCCGATCCCATCGCGACGCCGATGTCGGCGTCCTTGAGCGCCAGGACGTCGTTGACGCCGTCGCCGGTCATCGCGACGGTGTGGCCGCGGGATTGCAGGGCATGCACCATGGCGCGCTTCTGGTCCGGGCGGACGCGGCCGAACGTGGTGTATTCGCTGACGGTTTCGGCCAGCTGCTCGGGATCGTCCGGGAGCCGGCGGGCGTCCAGCGTCTCGCCGTGCAGGCCGAGTGATCCGGCCACCGCACCCACCGACACCGCGTTGTCACCGGAGATCACCTTCACCGAGACATGTTGCTGCGCAAAGTACTCCAGCGTCTCCCCGGCGTCGGGTCGGACGCGCTGCTCCAGCGTCACCAGCGCCGCGGGGGTCACCTCACCGGGCGCGTCGGGTGCGTCGACGGGGCGGTCCGACGAGCCGAGCAGCAGCACCCGCAGGCCCTGGGCGCCGATCTGTTCGGCCTGCTCGGCTTCGGGTGAACCGGCCGCGAGCAGGACGTCGGGCGCGCCGAGCACCCAGTTGCCGTGCTCGCCGTAGGACACCCCGCTCCACTTCGTCGCCGATTTGAACGGCGCGTTCGCGGTCTGGGTCCAGCCCGGCGGCAGTTTGTACGCCTCGGCGATGGCGGCCATGCTGGCGTTGGGCCGGACGTCGTCGGCCGCCATCTGCGCCAGCACCGACGCCGCGTCGTCGGCCGTGAAGGTGCTCAGATCGCTTACCCGCATACCGTTTTCGGTCAGCGTTCCGGTCTTGTCGGCGCACACCACGTCGACACGGGCCAGGCCTTCGATGGCCGGCAACTCCTGCACCAGGCACTGCCGCCGGCCCAGCCGCACCACGCCGACGGCGAACGCCAGCGACGTCATCAGCACCAGGCCTTCGGGCACCATCGGCACCAGGGCGCCGACCGTCCGCAGTACCGACTCCTTCCAGCCCACGCCCGTGACGGTGAACAGCTGGGTGTAGATGATCAGCGCACCGGCCGGCCACAGCAGGTAGGTGATGAACCGCAGGATGGTGTTGATGCCGCTGCGCAGCTCAGACTTCACCAGGGTGAATTTGCTTGCCTCGGCGGCCAATTGGGCGGCGTATGCCGCGCGGCCGACTTTGGTCGCACGGTAGGAACCACTCCCGGCGACGACGAAGCTGCCCGACATGACGGCGTCACCGGTGCCCTTGTCGATGGGGTCGGCCTCACCGGTGAGCAGCGACTCGTCGACCTCGAGGTTGGCCGCTTCCAGCACGATTCCGTCGACCACGATCTGATCACCGGGACCGAGTTCGATGACGTCGTCGAGCACCACCTCGCCGGCCGGGCGCTCCGCTGTGCCGGACTGCCTGCGCACCAACGGTTTTGCCTGCCCGACGATCGCCAACCGGTCGAGCGTCTGTTTGGCCCGCAGCTCCTGGATGATGCCGATGGCACTGTTCGCGACGATCAGCAGCCCGAACAGCCCGTTGATCACCGAGCCCGTCGCCAGCACGATCAGGAACAGCGTCCCGAGGATCGCGTTGATCCGGGTGAAGACGTTGGCGCGGATGATCTCCGAGACGCTGCGGGCCGCCCGCGTCGGGACGTCGTTGGTCTGGCCGGCGGCGACGCGCTGGGCGACGTCGGCATCCGACAGACCGCTGAGATCCGTCGTCACGCTGCGTTCCGGATCGTCGACAGTCACGCTTCATTCCCCCACGAAGTCGGGATTTGTGCACGAAAATCCGCGGCAGGCGCGGAAAATCGTGCACAAATCGCTATCGAGACGGCCGCCACCACTCATCGAGGCCCGGTAGCCGGGCCGGCTCCACCCGTTGGCCCGGCATCGGCACGGCCACGTCCACCGATTCGTCGCGCGCGGCGATGATCATGCGCTCGACCGGCTCGGACCACGGGTGCGGCGCCAGCCGGAACGTCGCCCAGTGGATCGGCACCAGCAGGCCGCTGTCGGTCACGTCGCGATGCGCCCGTACCGCGAACTCGGGATTCATGTGGATGTCCGGCCAGCCCGGGTGGTACGCACCGATGGGCATGAGGGTCAGGTCGAACGGCCCGTAATCGGCGCCGATGTCTCCGAAGCTCTTGGTGTAGCCGGTGTCGCCGCCGAAGAACGCCCGGTGCTGCGGGCCGATCAACGCCCACGACGCCCACAGCGTGGTGTTGCGGGTCAGGAAGCGTCCCGAGAAGTGACGGGCCGGGGTGCAGACGAGGGTCAGCTCGCCGAGCTTGGCGCTCTGGTTCCAGTCGAGTTCGACGACGCGCTCGGCCGGGATGCCCCACCACCGCAGGTGCGCGCCGATGCCGAGCGGGACGAAGAACTTGGCCCGCTGCATGCTGGCCAGCTGCGTGACGGTGTCGATGTCGAGGTGGTCGTAGTGGTCGTGGCTGATGATCACCGCGTCGACGGCCGGCAGCGCCTCAAGCGGCGCGGGCACCTCATGAAGCCGCTGCGGACCCACCCGGCGCGACGGCGAACACCGCCGGCTCCACACCGGATCGGCCAGCACGCGGTAGCCGTCGATCTCGATCAGCGCCGAGGAATGCCCGTACCACGTGACCGCGAGATCCCCGGCCGGAAGACCGGGATCGGGTACCACCAGCGGGATGGGCATGGGCGGACGCTGTACCGCGCTGCTGGTCAACAGTTCGCGCACCAGCCCGGCCTGCTGCTCCCGAGTCAGCTCGGTGCCCGACGGCGGCTCGAGGTTGACGAACACCCCGTCGTGATAGTTGGGCGAGTTCGCCGCCACCGCGTTGATGTCCACGGGGCCGGCGCCGAGTGCGGCGGGCGCGCCATTGAGCGCCCGCAACACCCAGCCGCCGGCTGCCAGCGCCGCCGTTCCCCACATCAGCCGCAGTGCCCGTCGCAGCATCAGGCGCCCTGGAACCTCGGCGCCCGCTTCTCGAATCGGGCCACCTGCGCCTCGATCACGTCGGGGCTGGCCCAGGCCTTGTTGAACATGCGGGTGTGTTCGCCGCGGACGGTGTCGTAGGCACCGTCGTCGTTGAGGACGCGCTTCGAGTGCGCCAGCGACAGCGGCGCGTAGCCCGCGATCTCGGCGGCCCAGGCCTGCGCGTCGGCCAGCGTGCCGGTGCGGTTGATCATCCCGGTCTGCAGAGCGGTGTCGAATTCGAGACGCTCGGCGGCGAGCAGCATGGCGCGGGCCCGGCCGTGGCCGACCAGGGACGTCAGCCGGCGGATGCTCCAGTTGTCCAGCGCCAGACCGTATTTGGCGATGGGGAACTGGAAGAACACGCCCGGTGCGGCGACCCGAAGGTCGCAGATCATGGCCAGGATGACGCCCGCGCCGATCGCGGGACCGTTGAGCGCCGCGATGATCGGGATCGGGCTGGCGTCGATGGCCAGGTTCAGGGCCAGCGCCTTGTCCGGCAGTTCCCTGGCCACCCCCTCGGCGTCGGACAGGTCGGCGCCCGCGCTGAACACGGTGCCCTGCCCGGTCAGGACGATGGCGCGGGTGTCCGCCGGCGAGGCCTTCTCGATTTCTTCACGTACGCCGTCGACGAGCGCGGCGTTGAGCGCGTTGCGCCGCTCGGGGCGCTGCATTTCCAGGGTCAGGACATTGCCGTCCCGGGTCACTCCGATCATTGGGCCAGCCTAGGCGGTGCGCCGATCGAGCGCCGAGCCGCGTTGCGGAGTAGCGCCGGTGTTCAGGTGCGACGATTGGCGCGTGCCGCCCACTCCACCCGAGCAACCCCGGGCGAATCAGTTCGCCCATCTGTTGACGCTGGTCGCGGCCAACGCGATTCCCGCGGTCGGCTGGTTCACGCAGGAGTGGTCCGCGGCGACGACGTTGATCGTCTACTGGTTCGAGACCGTCGCCGGGTTGCTGTTCATCTACGCCCGCGGCGTCCTGCAGCAGCGGTGGAACCCGCGTCGCGGCCATTTCCGGTACGAAGCGCCGCAGTCGAAGGGGCCCGTGCGGACGCGAGGAGCAATCGAGTCACGAGCCAAGCCCGGTTCCTTCATCAAAGGGTTCTTCTTCATCAACGCGGTGTTCTGCGCGGCGCACGGCGTCTTCATCGCGGTGATCCTGCTGATCCTGACGCACAATGGCAACGCCGAGCTCGTCGGTCTCAACTGGCGCAGTGCGGGCATCGGCTGCCTCCAGATGCTCGTCATCGTCGCCGTCGACTTCCTCGTCGACGTGCCGTACCTGCGCCGCTGGTCATTCGGCGTGCTCGAGCAGACCGCCAACCGCAGCTTCGGGCGGGTCGGGGTGGTGCATCTCGCGCTGATCTTCGGCATCTTCGCCGCCGCGGTGACCAACTCACCCGCCCGGATGTTCGGAGTGTTCGTCGTGCTCAAGACGCTGTACTCCCTCGCCTCGGCGCTGCCGATGTACGAGCCGGCCACCCCGCCGAAGTGGCTGAGCCGGGCGATGAACCGCATTCGCCGCGAGCCGGAGGGGCAGCGGTTCGAAGACATGTGGGTGAAGGATCAGGCCGCCGAGGTCAGACGCCGGACGCGAAACGACGAAGTGTGGACCGGGGCCGGGCGGTAGCCGATTAGCCTGACCGGGTGAGTCGGACCGGAGCCCGTCAGTTCTTCGACGCCATCCTCGACGACGGATCGTTCCGCAGCTGGGACGGACCGCCGCTGGAAGTGGCCGTCACCGACGATTACCGCGCCGAGCTGGCCGACGCGACGCTGCGCACCGGGCTGGACGAGTCCGTCCTGACCGGTGAGGGCACCGTCTCCGGTCGGCGGGTGGCCGTGTTGGCCTGCGAGTTCGACTTCCTGGCCGGCTCGATCGGGGTGGCCGCGGCCGAGCGGATCACCGCTTCCGTGCAGCGCGCGACGGCGCTCGGCTTGCCGCTGATCGCTTCGCCGTCCTCGGGCGGGACGCGCATGCAAGAGGGCACCGTCGCGTTCCTGCAGATGGTGAAGATCGCCGCGGCCGTCGAGCTGCACAAAAAGGCGCACCTGCCGTATCTGGTGTACCTGCGGCATCCGACCACCGGCGGAGTGTTCGCCTCCTGGGGATCGCTCGGGCACCTCACCGCGGCCGAACCGGGCGCGCTGATCGGGTTCCTCGGGCCGCGGGTCTACGAGCAGCTGTACGGCGAGCCGTTCCCCGACGGCGTGCAGACCGCCGAGCACCTGTTCGCCCATGGCGTGATCGACAGCGTGGTGCCGCTGGACAAACTGCGCGGCGTCATCGATCGGGTGCTGACGGTGGTCGCGGACCCGCCCGCCCCAGGGATTTGTGCACGATTTTCCGCGGTGGGCGCGGAAAATCGTGCACAAATCCCTGAGGTGCCGGCGTGGGAGTCGGTGGAGGCGTCGCGGCGGGCAGATCGGCCGGGCGTGGATTACCTGCTGGCGCACGGGGCGACGGACCGCGTGTTGCTGTCCGGGACCGGCCGCGGCGAATCGGGGACGACGCTGCTGGCGCTGGCCCGGTTCGGCGGGCAGCCGGCGGTGGTGGTCGGCCAGCGCCGGGTGATCGGCGGCCTGGTCGGGCCGCGCGCGCTGCGGGAGGCTCGCCGCGGCATGGCGCTGGCGGCCGGTCTGCAGCTGCCGCTGGTGCTGGTGATCGACACCGCCGGGCCCGCGCTGTCGCAGCAGGCCGAGGAGGACGGGCTCGCCGGCGAGATCGCGCTGTGCCTCGCCGAACTCGTCACGCTCGATACGCCGACGGTGTCGGTGCTGCTGGGCCAGGGCAGCGGCGGCCCGGCGCTGGCGATGGTCCCGGCCGACCGGGTGCTCGCCGCCCAGAACGGCTGGCTGGCTCCGCTGCCCCCGGAAGGCGCCAGCGCCATCGTCTACCGCGACGTCGACCATGCCCCGGAACTTGCTGCCGCCCAAGGTGTTCGGTCCGCGGATTTGTTGAAGGCCGGCATCGTCGACGTGATCGTGCCCGAGGAAGTCGACGCCGCCGACGACCCGGCCGGGTTCACCGAGCGGCTGTCTGCCGCCATCGCCGCCGAACTGCACACGCTGCACACCGTGCCCGCGGCACAGCGGCTCGGGGTGCGGCTGCAGCGGTACCGGCGGATCGGCGTCCCCGACAGCTGATCAGGCCTCGTCGAGATAGCGCTGCAGCGTCGGCGCGAGCCAGTGGACGAGGTCGTCGTCGCTCATCGCGACGATGGGCGGCAGCTTGAGCACGAACCGGCACATCGCCATGCCGAGCACCTGCGTGGCGATCAGCCCTGCGCACCGCGCGGGGTCGGCGGGCTCGAGCCGGGCGATGGCGGGCCCCAGCTGCTCGGCGAAGATGCTCTGCATACGCCCCGCGGCGTCGGCATTCGTGGTCGACGAGCGCAGCAGCACGATCAGTCCGTCGTCCTGCGTCCAGCGGTCGAGGAAATGTGCGACCAGTGTGGCACCGACCTCTGCCTTCGGGACGCCGGACAGATCAGGGAAGCGCAGGTCAAATTCGGCTGCGGCGGCGAACAATTGGTCCTTGTTGCCGAAGTAGCGCATCACCATGGACGGGTCGATGTGCGCGTCGGCGGCGATGGCTCTGATGGTCGCGGCCTGGTAACCGCTCGTCGCGAACCGTTCCCGGGCGGCGGCGAGGATAACCGCCTTGGTCTCTTCTGACGATCTGCGCATGCCAACAATTGTATGCCAACAGTTGTTGACTTCGAGGCCGAAAGGCGCAACCATAGTTATGCCAACAACTGTTGGCATACGCGGAAGGAGACGCAGATGACTGACACCGATGTGCTGATCGTCGGAGCGGGCCCCACCGGACTCGCCCTCGCCGCCGCGCTGCAGGCCCGAGGTGTCGACGCCCTCGTGGTCGACCGCCTGGCCGCCGGCGCCAACACCTCACGCGCTGCGGTGGTGAATGCCCGCACGCTGGAGGTCCTCGAAGCGCTCGGCGTGTCCGAACGCCTTGTTGAGCAGGGCATTCCAGCTCCGCGCTTCACCATCCGCGATGGCCACAAGACGCTGATCCCGGTCGACTTCAGCGCGCTGCCGACCCGCTACCCCTACAGCCTGATGGTGCCGCAGTGCATCACCGAGCAGGTGCTGCTGGACCGCCTCGGCGAACTCGGCGGCAAGGTCATCCGGCCGAAGACCCTGACCGGCGTCACGCAGGATGCCGACGGTGTCACGGCCCGGTTCGATGACGGTGAGGTGATCCGCGCACGGTACGTCGTCGGCGCTGACGGCATGCACAGCGTCGTGCGGGAGCAGGCGGGAATCGGCTTCAGCGGCGGGCAGTACGGGCAGTCGTTCGCCCTCGCCGATGTGCGTCTCACCGGCGACGTCACCGACGACGAGGTGATCCTGTTCTGGGCGGCCACCGGGCTGACGGTCGTCGCTCCCCTGCCCGGCGGCACCTACCGGATCGTGGCGCCCGTCGACGAAGCACCCGAGGAGCCGTCCGTCGCCTTCGTGCAGCACCTACTCGACACCCGCGCGTTCGGGCCGGGCCGGGTGACGGTGACCGGCGTCGAGTGGGGATCCCGGTTCCGGGTGCACCACCGGGTCGCCGAGAGTTACCGCGCCGGCCGGGTACTGCTCGCCGGCGACGCCGCCCACGTCCACAGCCCCGCCGGCGGCCAGGGCATGAACCTGGGGATCCAGGACGCGCTCGCGTTGAGTGCTGCTCTCGCAACCGCTTTGGCGACGGAGCGCGACGGGGTACTCGACGAATACAGCGCGACCCGGCGTCCGCTGGCCCAGCAGGTGGTGACCCTCACCGACCGGCTGACCCGGCTGGCCACCTTGCCCGCGCCGGTCCGCCCGCTCCGGAACCTGTTGATCGGCCTGGCCGGCCGACTCCCTGCCGTGCAGCACCAGCTCGCGTGGCGGTTGTCCGGGCTGTCCAACCGCTGAGCGGTCCGGACAACGGAAAAGCCGAGCCCGGTCTTCGGGGGTGACCAGGCCCGGCAGCTCAATTTCCGCTCAGCCGTTGCAGCAGTGCGACTTCTTCGGCGACGGTGGCACATTCAGCGCCGGGTTGCGATCGAAGAAGCTCACGGGCTTGAGCTTGAATCCGGCGTAGTCCACCGGCATCACGGGCCAGTCCTCGGGCCGCGGGAAGTGCGTCAGCCCGAAGGTGTGCCACACCACGATGTCCTCGCCCTCGATGTTGCGGTCCTGCGCGACGTACGACGGCAGTCCGGCGTCACCCGGGTGCTGGTTGACGAACTGCCCGGCCGGATACCGTTCGGCCGGATCGTATTTCGTCACCCACAGGTGCTTGGTCGCGAAGGCCGCGCGCTTGGCGATGGAGCTCGATGGACCGGCCAGCAAGGTGGGCTGCCCCTCGGGATGCAGCGCGTAGCCGACGTTCTGGCCCAATCGGTTCTGCTTGGTCGGGTTCGTGATGTGCCAGACCCGGGCCTTGAGGTTGTCGGCGGTACGCATGGCTTCGAGCTCGTGCGTCAGCTTGGTCTTCTGCGGGCGGAAGGCGTTGCCCCACGGGTTCTCCGGTCCCATCGGGACACCGACGGCGTCGACTTCCTCGACAGTGTTGGTCAGTCCGTCGACCGCCATGTCCAACCGTGCCGAGAACATGTGCTGGTGGAACGGCGCGCCCAGGCCCGGCGCCATCTCGGTGGAAAAGCCCTCCGGTCCACGGTAAGCCGATGCGAACACGATGCCGGTGGCCTTGGCCTCCAGCTCGATGGTGCCGTCGAGGTAGAGGTACCAGTAGAAGCCGTAGTCGTAGTTGCCGATGGTCAGAAAGAACGAGATCACCAGACGCCGCGACCGCCGGACCTCGGCCATGCCGTTGAACATGTCGGTGTGCTTCCACAGCACGCCGTAGTCCTCCTCGTGCAGGCAGATCGCGTTCTTCATCAGCTTGGGCTCGCCGTTCTCGTCGGCGATGGTGACGTCGAAGTACTTGATCTCGCCGAGGCAGTCGCAGCCCAGTTCGAGGGCATTGGTGTAGCGGCCGAACAGGTACTCCCCCTGGTCGAAGTAGTTCTGCCAGTAGCGGACCGGTGACGGGTCGGCATACGGCACCACCATCTCCGCGATGGACGCGCGGTACACCACCGGCCGCCCGTCGATCGACAGCTGGTGCAGCGTCAGGCCCTCACGGACGTCGAAGCCGAAGCGGAAAGACCAATCGGCCCAAGTGATCTGGTTGCCGTCGACGGTGAAGCTCGCACCCTCGGGCTGGGTGATCTCGATGGGCTTGAGGTCGGTGCGGGCCGGGACGGCATGGGGCGCGGCATCCCACTCGCCGCGTTCGCTGGGCAGCGGCAGCTCGATCTCGTCGATCACCTTGACGACCTTGCGGCCCGTGAGGTCCACGTAGGCGACGACGCCGTCGATCGGGTGCGCCCACGGCAGGTCGGCGGCGTCGTACTGGTAGAACGCCAGCACCCGGACGATGCGCCGGCCGACCTCGTCCTCGTGACCGAAGACGCCGGCCGACAGCGGAACCGCCCGCACGTCAGTCGGATTCAGCTCGCGCTTGGTCATGGCCTCGATCCATTCGGGACAGTCGAGCAGGAACGCCTCGATGTCCTCGAACTCCTGGTCCAGGATCGGCACGTGGCCGTCGCAGGTGCTGTCGATCGCCACCTCGCTGACGACGCGGCCCTCGGTCACCGACACCACCAGGTCGGAGCCCTGGCCGGTGGCGCGGTCCAGCAGCAGCACCCGGGCCCGACGGTCCATGGCGGCACCGGGGCGGAAGGCCAGCACCTCGCTCTTGTGCGGCTCCTCCAGTGCGACGAACACGAAGCGGACGCTGTCGCCGAGCAGGCCGTGGGCGTCGACGATGCGGCGTGCGGCGCGGATCTCGTCGGCGCTCAGCGGGGTGAGCGGGTGGTCGGGAACTGTGGTCACCTGAGGTTCAATAGTGGCAGTCATCGTGCGATCTCCTTTGCGATATCAGGGTTTTCGTTCTGTTGAGTTCCGGCGTGCGGTCGCATCACCGCGACCGCGATGCCGCCGGCGAAGGCACCGACCAGCAGGACGCCGATGATCGCGGCCAAGGTTCCGGAACCACCGACCAGCAGCGGCAGGTTGACGGCGGTCATCACCGACAGCACTGCCAGACCGGCGAAGCCGAGGCTCGGCGCGATCACGGTGTGCCACGGCCGGGTATCGAGTCGGGTGCGGCGGAAGTAGACGACGACGGCCGCGGATGTCAGCGTCATCAGCACCACGATCCCCACCGACGCGGCGCCGACGAACCACGTGAACACCTGGGTCACCGGGTCCAGGCCGGCCAGGACCGAGGCCGCGACCAGCACCAGCGCCGAGAGGGTCTGGGCGAACGAGGCGACGTGCGGGGAGTCGTGCCGCGGGTGGGAGCGGCCGCAGCGCCCGGGCAGTGCCCGACTGTTGCCGAGCGAGAAGATGTAGCGGGCCAGCACGTTGTGGAAGGACAGCAGCGCCGCAAAAAGGCTTGTGATCAAGAAGATCTGGACCAGGTCGCCGGCCACCCCACCGACGTAGTGGGTCGCGGTCTCGGTGAGCATGGTCGCGGGGTTCTTCGTCGCCTCGTCGACCGCGCCGGCGTCACCCCACGCGCTGACCAGCGCCCAGCTGCTGAGCGCGTAGAAGCCACCGATCAGCAGCAGCGCGCCGTACGTCGCCCGCGGGATGGTCCGCACCGGGTCACGGGCCTCGTCGCGGAACACCGCCGTCGCCTCGAAACCGATGTAGCCGGCCAGCGCGAAGATCAGGGCGATGCCCGGCGCCCCGGAGAAGAAGTTCCCCGAGTGCAGCACGGCCGTCGAAAGCCCTTGCGCGCCAACATGTCCGATGACCGCAGCGTTGATCACCAGCACGATGCCGACCTCGCAGACCAGCAGGACACCGAGCACCTTGCCCGACAGCTCGATGTGCCGGTAGCCCAGGAATCCGGTGACCGCCATCATCAGCAGCGCGTAGAGATACCACGGCACGGCGGGTCCGCCGTGGCCGGTGACGAGCTCGTTGATGGACGCACCGATGTAGCCGTACACCCCGACCTGGACCGCGGTGTAGGACAGCAGCGCCAGGAACGCGGCACCGAGCCCGGCATGCCGGCCGAAGCCGTGCGCGATGTAGGTGTAGAACGCGCCGGCACCCGTGATGTGGCGGGCCATGGCGGTGAAACCGACCGCGAACAGCAGCAGCACCGCGGTGCAGACGACGTACGAACCCGGGTAGGCCGCCCCGTTGCCGGCGGCGATGCCGATCGGGAAGGTGCCGGCGACGACGGTCAGCGGAGCGGCGGCGGCGACGACCATGAACACGATCGCCACCGGGCCGAGCCGGCCCGTCAATCGATTGGGCTGAGCACCGGTGCTTCGACCGGCATCGAGAACTGCGTCAGTTGTCATGACAGCACCTTCGCTGGAATTGAATGTAAATTGGTTGCGGTGCGGTAAGGCTTGAGTGAGTTCAAATGAGAATTGCCGAATGGGTGAATTCTCATTTGACGCCCGAATTCACAGCGCGATGTTGATGGCCTTCGTCTGGGTGTATTCGGCAATGGCGCCCTCGCCGAGTTCACGGCCCCAGCCCGATTGTTTGTAGCCGCCGAACGGCAGCGCGGTATCGAACGCGTTGTGGCAGTTGACCCACACCGTGCCGGCCTTGATCTGCTGCGCCACCCGGTGCGCGGTCGAGACGTCGCGCGTCCACACGCTGGCGGCCAGCCCGTAGGGGGTGTCGTTGGCGGCTTCGCGCACGCCGCGGTCGCGGTTGAAGGGCACGGCCACGGCGACCGGCCCGAAGATCTCCTCCTGGTAGACGTTGAAGTCGCGGAGCACGTCGACCAGCAGCGTGGGCTGCACGTAGAAGCCGCTCTCGCCGTGCCGGCCGCCGCCGGCCAGGGCCCGTGCGCCCTGCGAGATGCCGTCGTCGAGGTAGCCGGTGACCTTGGTGAGCTGCTCGCGCGAGACCAGCGGGCCGATGTCGTTGGTGGGGTCCAGCCCGGGCCCGATCCGCAGGCCGGCCGCGTGCTCGGCGACGCCCTGGGTGAACTCGTCGAAGATGGCGTCCTCGACCAGCAGCCGGGTGCCGGCCGTGCAGGTCTGGCCGTGGTTGAACAGGAAGCCGCCGGCCACGCCGGGAATCGCGGCCTCGAGATCGGCGTCGGCGAACACCACCTGCGGGCTCTTGCCGCCCAGTTCCAGCGAGACCTTCTTGAGGTTGCCCGAGGCGGCGTTGACGATCTTCTTGCCCACCTCGGTGGAGCCGGTGAAGGCCACCTTGTCGACGCCGTCGTGTGCCGAGAGTGCCGCGCCGACGTCACCGAAGCCGGTCAGCAGGTTGAACACCCCGGCCGGGACGCCGGCCTCGGCGATGACCTCGGCGAGCAGCACCGCGGTCAGCGGCGTCTGCTCAGCGGGCTTGAGGATTACGGTGTTCCCGCAGGCCAGGGCCGGTGCGACTTTGAACGCGGCCATGACCAGCGGGAAGTTCCATGGGGTGATCTGGGCGCAGACGCCGACGGGCTCACGCAGCGTGAAGGCGTGGAACTTGGCGCCCGGCGCCCACGGCACCGACACCGGGACGGTGCGGCCCTCGATCTTGGTGGCCCAGCCGGCGTAGTAGTAGAAGATTTCCGCGGCCCAGGTGACATCGACGGCCTTGGCGACGGCGACGGACTTGCCGTTGTCGATGCTCTCGAGTTCGGCGAACTGATCGGCCCGGGCCGTGATGCCCTCGGCGATGCGCCAGATCATGCGCTGCCGCTCGGCGGGCGTCATGGTCGGCCATGGGCCGTCCTCGAAAGCCCGGCGTGCCGCCCGCACTGCCCGCTCGACGTCTTCGGCGTCGCTGTGCGGGACCGTCGTGATGACCTGCTCGGTGGCGGGGTCGACGGTGTCGAACCGCCGGCCGGACGCCGATTCGACCCACTGTCCGTCGACGTACATCTGCTGCGGACGGGAAATGAAATCGGCGGTCCGCGGGTCCAGATCGGTACTGAGCGTGGCTGTCATGGAAATCATGTTTACGCGCCGATGTGGTGCGCGTCACCACTAATTCCGAATGGGTATTTCACGAATTCGGATTCTCATTTGAAATGGCTTCGGCATTCTCATTCGGGCCGGTCGATAATCGCAGTTCGTGTCGATTTCCGGCTCTTCATGATTGAGGGTGTAGAACGGTCAGCTGCTGTCGGCCTGTGATTGGGGTGTCTGGTTGGCTGGGTGTGTGCCGGAGGAGAAGCGGAAGAGTAAGAGGAAGAGCGCGGTGTCCGGGGGTGGTGTGGACCTGTCGATGCTGCAACAGCTGATGGCCGATGCTGGCCGGGATTTGTTCGCGGGAGTGTTCGATGAACCGACACCCGAGGTGGGAGCTGTGCCGGAGCGTGTGCGGGGTTTCCGGGTGCGGGTCGACCTGATGTACGCCAAGCCGCCGATCTGGCGTCGTCTGGTCCTGCCGGGTGACCTCGTGCTCGATGAGCTGCATGACGTGCTGCAGGTTGCGATGGGCTGGCAGGACGGTCATCTGCATAAGTTCGGTGTCGGGGCGGACCGGCGTACCCGTGTCTACTTCGTCACCAGATTTGATCTCAGCGAAGGCGACGACGGTCTCGTCGAGGACGGTGTGCGCCTGGATCAGGTGGTCTCCGGTAAGGGCGACCGGTTGTTCTATGACTACGACTTCGGCGACGGATGGGAGCACGTGCTGGTGGTCGAAGACGTTCTCGATGATCCACCTTCGGCTCCGGTGTGCCTGGCGGGCAAGATGGCCTGCCCGCCGGAGGATTGTGGTGGCTTGGGCGGCTATGAGGAATTGGCTGCGTGGGTTCGTGGCGGGTACGACCCGCGGGCAACACCGATGGGGCTGGGTGCGCAGGAGATGCGCGACTGGCTGCCCCGAGGCTGGCACCCCGATCGTTTCTCGGTGACCGAGACCAATGACGCTCTGGCCGCGTCGAATATGCGTTGAGGACTCTTCACTGCCGAGGTGCAAGGAGCTGAGTTCGGAAGCCTCCGGTCTCGAGCAGTGACCGGGCGATGTAGTTGGTGAGGTTGCGGAAGCCCAGCGCGGATCCGCGCAGGTGTTCGAGGCGGCCGTTGATCGCTTCGGTGGGCCCGTTGGAGGTGCCGGGGCGGTCGAAGTAGGCCAGCACGTCGGCGGCACGCTTCTTCAGGGTCCGTCCCAGGGTGATCAGTTCGGTCAGCGGCTTGGGAACGCCGGTGCTCAGCGTGGTGATCAGCGCCGCCATCATCGTGCGGCCTTTCGTGCGGTCGGGTTCACGATACGCGGCCACGGTGCGCTGATACATCTGCCAGGTGGCCTCGACTTCTGCGTGGGCGTCGGCGGCGAACAAGGCGGCCAGCCGGGTGCGCTGGCGGTCGGTGAGCAGATCGGCACCGGTGTGCAGGGTGCGTCGGCAGGTGTAGAGCGGGTCGGACTTGCGGCCGCGGTGCCCACATGTCGCCAGCTGCACCCGGCGGCGGCACTCATCGAGGGCGTTGCCAGCCAGGCGCACCACGTGGAAAGGGTCCATCACCGTCGCCGCCTCGGGCAGTTCCTCGGCGGTAGCGGTCTTGAACCCGGAGAAGCCATCCATAGCAACAACGTCCACGCCGTCACGCCAGTCCTGCGGCCGCTCGGCCAACCAGTCCTGAAACGCCTTTTTTGAGCGACCCTCGACCATGTCGAGCAGCCGAGCCGGACCGGTCCCGTCACGCACAGGGGTGAGATCGATGATGACGGTGACGTACCTGTCACCGCGACGGGTGTGCCGCCAGACGTGCTCATCGACGCCGATCACCGCCACGCCGTCGAAACGGGCCGGATCGGCGATCAGCACCCGTCGGCCTTCTGCCAGCACCGCGTTGTTGGCGGTGTTCCACGACACCGCGAGCGCTTCGGCGATGCGAGCCACGGATAGATGCTGGCAGACAATGGCTTCCAGCGCCCACCGCAGAGCACGCCGCGACAGCTTGGCACGTGGTTCGGCCATCCTGGTGGTGTCTTGTCGCCACACGTGGGCGCAGCCGGCGCACCGGTAGCGACGGATGGTCACCAGCAGTGTGGTGGGGCGCCACCCGAACGGCTCATGGGCCAGAGTACGGGTGAGGCTGTCGCGTGGGATGCCTTCTTCGCCGCAGCGACGACACCACCGGTCCTCGTCGGTCACCCGGCACGCCAGCACAGCACGGCCGGGCTCAAGGCGTTGTCCGGTCACCTGCAGCCCAAGTTCGTCGAGGCGGCAGAAAGTCGTCAGGTCAGCGCAGGCGAAGCCCGCCCGACCGGTAGCGTCAGGCACGTCGAGGTCTTTCGGATGAGGAGTGTAGGAACCCTCATTTTCGAGAGACCTCGACCTCTATCCCGGCAACGACGCGCCAACCACCTCTACACCCTCATCTGTGAAGAGCCCGATTTCCGGACCCGCCGTCGGCCGCACCGAGGCCGGCCGGGTCTCCGATTCTCATTTGAAGATTTTCGATGTTTACCCGACAACGCTGCCGAGGCCGGCGGCCATCGGCTACCTTCCGACAAATGGGCCCCACCCGAACCATCCGGAGCCGCTCGCCGGTCGCCGGGCTTCAGCGCGCGCAGCTGACGTTCACCCAGGTTCTCGGGCAGTCGGTGTCGGCGGTGGCGCCGTCGGCCGTGATGGTCACGCTGCCCGCGCTGGTCCTGCCGGCGGCCGGCCACACCACGATCGCGGTGTTCATCCTGACCGCGCTCATGATGACCGCGGTCGGGTACTGCATCACGCAGTTCTCCACCCGCATGGTCGCGGTGAGCGGGCTGTACAGCTACACCGTCAAGGGCCTCGGCCCGGTTCCCGGTGTCGCGGCGGGCTGGTCGCTGGTCGTCGGCTACGCCGCGGCCGCGATGGCGAGCGCGCTCGGCGCGGCCGGCTACCTGGCGACGCTCTTGGGCCGCGTCGGGGTGCCGGCAGGCAAACCCGTCATCGCCGGCCTGACCGTACTGGTCGGCGCCGCGGCACTGATCCTCATGGTGCGGGGCATCAGGCTGTCGGCGCGCATCTCGCTCGCGGTCGAGCTGTTCGCGATCGTGGTCGCCGGGGTGGTGTTGATGATCGCCTTCGGCGGGGCCGTGACCGGCAGCGCCGCATCACCGAAAGCCGTTGCGGATGCGCCACATTCCGCGCTGGGGTTCGCGCTGCTGCTCGCGATCACCTCGTACGTGGGCTTCGAGAGCGCCAGCACAGTGGCCCGCGAGGCGCAGCGCCCGTTCGTCACCGTCAGCCGGGCCATCCGCTGGACGCCGCTGGCGCTGGGGGCGCTGTACACGTTCGCCGCCGTCCTGCAGACCACCGGCACGATCCAGACCCGCACCGGGTCGACGCCCATCGTGCTCTCCCTCCCCGACTCGGCCGACACCTTGGCCGGCGCGCTGTCCGTCGCGATGGAAGTCGGCATCACCGCGTCGTGGATCGCATGCGTGATCGGCTCCACCACCGCGCTGTCCCGGACGCTGTTCGCGATGGGACGCGAGGGCCTGCTGCCGGACGCCCTCGGTCACGCCCACCCCCGCTATCGCACGCCGCACGTCGCACTCAGCGTCGCGATGCCGGTGATCGTCGCGGTGCCGGTCGCCTACCTGTTCGCCGCGGAGTCCAGCCGCGACGTCCTCATCGGGCTGCTGGCGGTGTCGGCCCACGGCTACATCGTGGCGTATCTGCTGGTGTGCCTGGCCACTCCGGCATTTCTGCGCCGCATCGGCGAGCTCACCACGGTGCCGCTGATCGTCGGGCTGGCCACCGCCGTCACCATGATCGCCATCATCATCTGGGCTGCACTGTCGGTGGCGTCGCCGGTATGGATCGCCACCGCGGTCTACTCCGCGCTGCTGGCACTGGGGTTGACGGCATTCCTGGTGCGCCGCCGCCGGGTGCCCGACCTCGCCGAGCGGGTCGGGGTGTTCGACGAGACCGTCGCCGGTGACGTTTTCGCCGACTACAACCCGTGGGAGGTGCGCCGGTGAGCCCCGCCGACGGCGCGCTGTCCGGCCGCCAGCCCAAAGCCGTCCAGAGCGCCCTCCAGGTGCTCGAGGCCGTGGCGCTGGCCGGCACGGGCGTCACCGCCAAAGACATCGCCGAGCACCTGTCCATGCCGTCGGCCACCCCCTACCGGCTGCTCAATCTCCTTGTCGCCGACGGCTACATCGTGCGACTGCCGGACCTGTCGGGGTTCGCGCTGGGCCCGCGGATGGGCCTGCTGATCGACGCCGCGGTCTCCCCCACCGTCTGCACCAAGGCTCGCGAGACACTGGCCGAACTGAGGCTGTCGGTGCGCTTCGGGGTGCACCTGTTCTACTTCACCAACACCTCGGTGCGCCTTGCCGACGCCGACGGCGAATACCCGCCGCCCGCCGATGAATCGGTGCTCAACCGCCACCTGCATGCCAGTGCCGTCGGCAAGCTGCTCCTCGCCGAGAAGCGTGATGCCGACACGCTGCTGGCCCTGACCCCGGCCACGCTCACCGACCGCACCGTCACCTCGAAATCCGCTCTGGCCGAACAGCTCGCCGAGATCCGGGAGTGTGGATACGCCGCGCAGACCGGGGAACTGCGGGCCGATTCGGCGTGTGTCGCGGTGCCGGTCCGGTCCGCCGCCGCGACCCTGGTGGCCGCGGTGGCGATGTCCGGGCCGGCCGAACAGGAACAGCTGCTGCGGAAGCAGGTTCCGGCGTTGCAGGACTGCGCGACCCAGTTGGCGCCGC
Source organism: Mycobacterium toneyamaense (assembly GCF_055384815.1). Taxonomy (NCBI): domain Bacteria; kingdom Bacillati; phylum Actinomycetota; class Actinomycetes; order Mycobacteriales; family Mycobacteriaceae; genus Mycobacterium; species Mycobacterium toneyamaense. Next base: position 735,575 of record NZ_AP040333.1, on the reverse strand, counting down.
TGCTGGCGTGATGCGGCTCAGAAGGGAATCGACGCGATCATCGCCCCGGCCCCGGTGACCAGGCTCTCCTTCTTCAGCGTCGTGCCGAAGTACTTCGCGTGCGGGTCGATCACCACCCGCTGATCGTCGTGACGGAGCGCCAGCACCTCCCGAGCCAGCCTCGAGAACGGGAACTTCTCGGGCCCGCCGATGTTGATGACGTGGTTGCGCGGTGGCTCTATCGCGACCTCGGCCAGGTACGCCGCCACTTCGTCGGCCGCGATCGGCTGGATCAAGGCATCCGGCACGCGCACATCGCGCTCGTCACCTTCATCGGTGTCGGCCTCGACCACCATCGAATCGACTATGGCCCTTGCGAACTCGTGGAACTGCGTGGCACGCACGATCGTGTAGGGCAACCCCGACGACGCGATGATCCGCTCTTGCGCGGCCTTGGCTCGCAGGTAGCCGCTGTCGGGCAGTCCGTCGACGCCCACGATCGACAGGGCGACGTAATGGCCCACCCCGGCCGCCCGGGCCGCGGCCACCAGATTGGTGGTCGCCCCGACGAAGAAGTCCATCACCTCGTCGTCTTCGAAGGACGGCGAGTTGGTGACGTCAACAAGGGCGTCTGCGCCCGCCAGGGCTTTGGCGAGGCCCACGCCGCTGAGCACATCGACACCGGAGCGCCGGGACGCGGCGACCACGTCCTCGCCCTCCCGGGTCAAGAGGTCGACCAGCAGTTTCCCGATGAGGCCACTGGCCCCCATGACTGTCACCTTCACTGTGCCAACACCTTTCGTCGTCGCCACGCCGACCCGAGAGTCGGACACTCAGCCTACGTCGCCCGGCATGCCGAGGGGCACGAATCTGCCGTCCGGGACGCCTGGACCGGCGGCAGCGTACGTCCCGTATCGCTGGACGACGCAACACAATTGGTGCCACTGCCGGCGTCACGCTTCGCCCGTCGGCGGGGCCTCCGGCGCTGGCGATCAGCTGTCGCCAGGTTCCTCGACCCGGGACACACCGTTTGCGGAATTGACGCCCACGTCGGTACTGTGCGACAGTCGTCGGGAACGAATCCAGGTACGCACAGCAATGCAATGCATCGGACGGTCAGCATGGTAAATCGGCTGCTCACAGTGCATGATTTGGTCGTTCTGCTGCAGTCGGCAAATCAATTCGAGTTGCTGCTCACCGCGGCGGCCGGGACGGCCTCGATCGTCACCGCTGTGCGGAGTTCGGCAGCTGACGTTGCTGGCATCGATCCGGAGCGCCGGCACACGGACCTGTGCACCTGCGGGGACGGCGACCCTTCGAACTGTCCGGCACGCGACTCCCTGTGAGCCGGGGCGCGGCGCCACCGGCACCGCGCCCCACCACAGTCAACCGCTGATGGCTTCGGCGACCTTCACCCCGACCAGCACCACTGCCACCAGCAGATAGCCGCGTAGCGCGACCATCCCGGCTACCCGCAGCGGTGACCAGGCGGGCCGATCGAGCGTCTCCAGCGCAGGCGTGCGGAAGCTGTCGCGCTCCTGGCTCCGCAGTGCCTTGCGGACCTTGCGGTCGTCCGGCTCTTCGTCCAGATCCTCCACCTGCTCGGGATCCAGGCCACCCAACTCGGCGGCCACCTGGACAGCGTCCTGCTTCCGCTCCCGCCGCCGAGACCGCAGCGTCACCCCCGCGATGGCGCCGCCACCGAGCACGCCGACGGCAACCCCGGCCCCAAAGCCCCATTCCAGCTGTCCGGCAGTCAGATTCGGGAAGAACGTCGCCGCCGTCAGCGCCAGTGACAACAGCACCAACGCCCAGACGATCACGCCCGCCATGATGTTCTGCCGCATGGTGTTGACCCACGGACCCAGCACCGCCTTGTTTTGTCGACGATGTTGGACTGCTGGAAGAACAACTGCCACGGTGCGACGGTGGTGCCGACGATGGCCACGATCAGCAGCAACAGCGTCGAGTTCAGGCCACCCGGGAAGGACGGGATCAACCCGTGCGCGGTTTCCGACACCGACGGGTGGACGATGAACGCCAGCGGGAAGATCACGATGTTGATGGCGATCAGCGCGAAAATGAAACGCTCCCAACGGCGGAACGAACCACCGGCCACCACGGCGAACAGCAGGACCGCCGCGAGCGGCACCGAGATGGCCTTGGGCAGCCCGAAGTAGTTCAACGCCATGGACACCCCGACGAATTCGGTGACGATGGTCAGCGCGTTGACGATGAACAGGTCGCCGACGCTGAAGGCACCCCAGAACTTGCCGAATCGCGCGAAGATCAGCCGGGCGTGCCCTACCCCGGCGACGGCGCCGAGCCGGACCACCATCTCCTGGTTGACGTAGAGCACCGGAATCAGCAGCGCCAGTGTCCACATGAGCGCCATGCCGTAGTTCTGGCCGGCCTGGGCGTAGGTCGCGACGCCGCCGGCGTCGTTGTCGCCGACCATGACGATGAGGCCGGGCCCCATCACGACCAGCAGCATCTTCAGTCGCTGCCGGCGGCTGCGGCCGGTGGTGGTCTCGTCGGTACGGATGGTGCCGAGCGCGCCGACGATGTCGCCGACATGCGCGGAGTCGAGTACTGCGGTGCTTGGTGAATCACGTTGCCGCACTGACGTTTCGCCGGCGGGGCGCGGGGTACGAGCGAAGAGGGCCATGTCGAGATTCCTCCCGGGAAAATGGCAGCACAACAGGGGTCCGCCCACCGGAATCGGTGGGCGGACCGTGCGGCCGAACGGATCAGAAGTTGGGGTGCGCCCCGAGAGACGCCGAGATCACCGCGAGCGGCGTGTGCGACAACTGCAGGTTGTAGCGTTCCTGCGGCGTCAGGTGCGTGCGGGAGTGCACCAGTCGGGCGATACGACGGACGGCGCGGTTGCGAAATACGGTCATGACAGAGCTCCTGTCGGGATCGGACTCCCGTGGCCTGTCGGTCAGGCGGAACCGGCCGGTCGGCAGGTTGACGGGAGTGCGCGGATGATGGTGTCTACGTGATGTTTTCGTCCCAAACTGGACCTATCGCCATCGCCAGATCTCACGTCGTACCTCACCTCCTAGCCGTCGGGCCCGCGTCGGGGCAGCTATCCCATGACAACACAAAAGGGAGATGGCAGCGACCGTGTACCCATTAAAAGGCTGTTAAAACCTGGCGCTGCCGCACCCCTCTCGTCAGAGCTTCGGCACTGGACGACGTAATCCACCGAGGTGGATAGCCACTTTGGGTAACCCCTTAATCCGGGGAGACCTGTCCTGACCCTGGGCGTCTCTCGACGTCGTCGGATCAGTGGCTTCTGTTCGTCCAGGAGCCTCGCCTAGCGAGGTGCTGACGTAGCCAAGGTAACCCGGGTGCACTGACCCGTCAACTCGATTACCTGGGCCGCTTCCCCGCGAGCGTGCAACAGTGCGCGATTTCGTCGAACATCGCGATCTCCAAGCACATTCGTGACGACGGCCACGTGGCGACGTCACGAACGTGCCACCAGACCGCAAAAGTTGCCGCCGGCATGACCTGGCTGCACGTTCGTGGCGACAAAGCCGGACGCTAGGGCTGCTCGAGCCCGAAGATGCGGATGCTCTCGGCGCGCATGTCGACCTTGCGCACCTTGCCGGTGATCGTCATCGGGAACTCGTCGACGATGTGCACGTAGCGCGGAATCTTGAAGTGCGCCAGCCGATTCGCGGTGAACTCCCGGATGGCGGCGGCGTCCAGCGGCGGCGCTCCCGGCCGCATCCGCAACCAGGCGCAGATCTCTTCGCCGTACCGGGCGTCGGGCACGCCGATCACCTGGGCGTCTTCGATGTCCGGGTGGGTGTAGAGGAACTCCTCGATCTCGCGCGGGTACACGTTCTCCCCACCGCGGATCACCATGTCCTTGATGCGGCCGACGATGGCGCAGTAACCGTCCGACCGCATCACCGCGAGATCGCCGGTATGCATCCAGCCCTCGGAATCGATGGCCTCCCGGGTCTTTTCGTCGTTGTCCCAATAACCCAACATCACCGAGTAACCACGAGTACAGAACTCCCCCGGCTCGCCGCGCTCCACCGTCTCGCCGGTCTCCGGGTTGATGACCTTGACCTCCAGGTGCGGATGCGCCCGCCCGATGGTCGCGGTGCGGCGGTCCAGGTCGTCATCGATCAGCGTCTGGCAGGACACCGGCGACGTCTCCGTCATGCCGTACGCGATAGCCACCTCGGCCATGTGCATGTCGGAGACGCAGTGCTTCATCACCTCGACAGGGCATACCGAGCCGGCCATGATGCCGGTGCGCAGGCTCGACAGGTCCCGCCCGGCGAACGACGGGTGGTGCTGCATCGCGATGAACATCGTCGGCACCCCGTAGACGCCGGCGCACTGCTCGGCTTCGATGGCGTCGAGCGTCGCCGCCGGGTCGAAGCCGGGGGCCGGAATCACCACGGCCGCACCATGAGCCATGCAGCCGAGCACCCCCATGACCATGCCGAAGCAGTGGTAGAACGGCACCGGAACACACAACCGCTCGCCCGCTCGGAGGTTGATGCCTTCCGTCGTGAAGTAGCCGTTGTTCAGGATGTTGCGGTGCGACAGCGTCGCACCTTTCGGGAATCCGGTTGTGCCCGAGGTGTATTGGATGTTGATCGGGTCGGTGTTGGCCAGCGTGGCCTGCCGGGTCGCCAGGGCATCGGCACCGACGGCCGCACTGTCCGCTCGCAACCGGTCCCAGTCCGCGCCGTCCAGGAAGACGACGTCACTCAGGCTGGGAACCTGCGGACGCACGTCGTCGATCATCGCCGCATAGTCGGATGTCTTGAACGACGTCGCCGAGACCAACACACGCATCCCGGATTGGTTGAGCGCGTAGGCAAGTTCGTGCACCCGGTACGCCGGATTCACGTTGACCAGGATGGCGCCGATCTTGGCCGTCGCGAGCTGCGTGACGATCCACTGCGCGCAGTTCGGTGACCAGACCCCGACACGGTCACCCTTGTCGACGCCGCGGGCCATCAGGCCGCGCGCGATCAGGTCGACCTCGGCGTTCAACTCGGCATACGTGTACCGCAGTCCCTGCCCGCGGTCGACCAACGCGAGAGTATCCGGATGGGCCGCGACGGTGCGCTCGAAGTTGGCCCCGATGGTCTCTTCGAGGATCGGGGTGTCGGTGGGCCCCGCGTCGTAGCTCAGCATCAGTTCACCAGGTCCTCATAGCGGTATTCCGATGCGATCGGGGTGCCGGCCGCATGCGCTTGATCTTCGCGCTTGCGCAGGTCAACGCGCCGGATCTTGCCGGAAATCGTCTTGGGGAGGTCACCGAACTCCACCCGGCGCACCTTGAGGTACGGCGCCAGGTGGTCACGGGCGAATTCCATGATGGACCGCGCCGTGTCCGCGTCGGCGTCCCAGCCCGTGGCCAGACAGACGTACGCCTTCGGCACGGCGAGCCGGGTGTCGTCGGGCTGCGGCACCACCGCGGCTTCCACCACCGCGGGATGCTCGATGAGCACGCTCTCCAGCTCGAACGGCGACACCTTGTAATCCGACGACTTGAACACGTCATCGGTGCGGCCGATGTACGTGATGTAGCCGTCGCTGTCACGGGAGGCGACGTCGCCGGTGTGGTAGTAACCGCCCGCCATGACGGCCGTATTGCGTTGCGGGTCAGCAAGATAACCGGTCATCAGGTTGAGCGGCTCGGCGCTGAGGTCCAGACAGATCTCGCCCTCGTCGGTGCGCTCGCCGGTCACCGGGTCGACCAGCACCACCGGCACGCCCGGCATGGGCCGGCCCATCGAGCCGGCCTTGACGGCCTGTCCCGGGGCGTTGCCGACGAGCAGGGTGGTCTCGGTCTGGCCGAAGCCATCGCGGATGGTCAGCCCCCAGGCGTCCTGCACCTTGGCGATGACATCGGGGTTCAGCGGCTCGCCGGCGCCCAGAATCTCGCGCAGCCCTTCGGGTTTGGCGCCGAGGTCGGCCTGGATCAGCATCCGCCACACGGTCGGTGGCGCGCAGAAAGTGTTGACGCCGGCGCGACGCAATTGGCCCAGCAGCGCAGCGGCGTCGAAGCGGCTGTAGTTGTAGACGAAGATCGTCGCCTCGGCGATCCACGGCGCGAACACACAACTCCAGGCGTGCTTGGCCCAGCCCGGCGAGCTGATCGCCAGATGGACGTCGCCGGGCGTCACCCCGATCCAGGCCATCGTGGACAGATGGCCGACGGGGTACGAAATCTGCGAGTGCTCAACGAGTTTCGGCTTGCTGGTGGTACCCGAGGTGAAGTAGACCAGCAGCGGGTCATCGACCTCGGTGACCGCGGCGAACGGTCCCGCCGAAACCACGTCGTACGCGTCGGCGTAGCGGTGCCACCCCGGTACCGGATCCCCGACGACGATCCCCACGTACTGCCCGTCCACGGACGCGAACTTGTCCGCATCGGCCGCATTGGTCACCACGAAGCCCGCCCCGCCACGGGTGATCCGGTCGGCCAGATCGGCCGAACCCAGCGCCCCGGTCGTCGGCATCACCACCGCGCCGAGCTTGGCGACCGCCAGCATCGACTCCCACAGCTCGACCTGGTTGCCCAGCATGACGATGACGCGGTCGCCCTTGCCCACGCCCAGCGCCCGCAGCCACGTCGCCACCTGGTCAGACCGGTCGGCCATCTCCGCGAAGGTGTACCGCTGCTCGTCGCCGCCTTCTTCGGTGATCCACAACGCCGCCTGCCCGGCCCGTTCGGGGCTGCGCGCTATGACGTCGAACCAGTCGGTGGCCCAGTTGAAGGCCCCGGTCAGCCGCGGCCAGCTGAACGAATCGACGGCCTGCGCGTAGTCACCGATCGATGCCACGAGGCGGTCCCGCGCCGCTCGGTACTGCTCGGTGTTGGTGGTGATCCCAGCGTCTGTCGCCATGAACGTAGGATCTACGTCACACCCATCCGCCCGCTACCCCCGAAAGAGGGTACTGACCGTGACCACCGGCCCATCCCTGCTGCGCCCGCGCGACACCGACGCGGTGCGCGCTGAGCTGCGGCGTCTGGGCTCCGAGGGTGCGGTACCCGTGATGTTCGGCGGCGAGGTGCACGACGACGCGCTGCTGATCACCGAGTTCTACGGCACCCGCGGCGGTGGCCTCCGGGGTCTGACGGTGCGCTCGATGTGCGGGCTCGGCGGGGCCAGCATGGTCTCGGGTCAGCCGCTCGCGGTGGCCGACTACCGGCACGCGCCGTCCATCACGCACGACTACGACATGCCTGTGCTCTCCGAAGGCATCCGGTCGGTGCTGGCGGTGCCCGTCGTGGTCGACGGCCGGGCCCGGGCCGTGCTCTACGGCGCCTACCGGTCCAGCGCACCCTTCGGCGGCCGGGCCGTGGACCTGATGCTGGCCTCCGCGCAACGTCTCTCGGACGAGCTGACGATCCGCGACGAAGTGGACCGCCGGCTGCGGCTGCAACAGGCCCACGCCGCCGACACCGCGGTCAACACCGAACACATCCGCCAGGTGCACGCCGAACTGCGCCGGCTGGCGGCCGGGAACGTGCCTGTCGCATCGAGCGATCTCGCCGGGCTCGCCGACCGGCTGGCCGAAGCCCTGGCCGGCGGACCCGCGCCGGCCGGTCCGCTGAGTCCGCGCGAAGTCGACGTCCTCGCGCAGATCGCGCTGGGGTGCACCAATACCGAAGCTGCCCAGCGTCTTTCGCTGAAACCCGAGACCGTCAAGAGCTATCTGCGCAGCGCCGCAACGAAACTCGGCACCCACAGCCGGCACGAGGCGGTTTCGAAGGCGCGGCAGCTGCGGCTGATCCCCTGACCGGTCAGGCCAACGAGTCGACCCAGGCGCGGTGCAGCGCCGCATACCGACCGTTCTGCGCGACCAGATCGTCGGGCGCGCCGTCCTCGACGATGCGCCCGCCGTCGAGCACCAGGACCCGGTCCGCGGACTGCACCGTGGAGAGTCGGTGCGCGATCACGAGCGCGGTCCGCCCGGCCAGCACGGTGGCCAGCGCGCGCTGGACCAGCCGCTCGGTCGGGATGTCCAGCGACGACGTCGCCTCGTCCAGGATCAGCACTTTGGGATCGGCCAGGAAGGCGCGGGCGAACGCGACCAACTGGCGTTGCCCCGCCGACAACCGTCCGCCCCGGTTCGCGACGTCGGTGTCGTAGCCGTCCGGCAGGTTGTCGATGAACCGGTCCGCGCCAACGGCTTCCGCGGCCGCGCGGACCTCGGCGTCGGTGGCGTCGGGCCGCCCGAACCGGATGTTGTCGGCGACGGTGCCCGCGAACATGAAGTTCTCCTGCGTCACCATCACGACGTGCTGGCGCAGCTCGGTTTGGGCGATGGACCGCAGGTCGATGCCGTCGAGGGTGACCGTGCCGGTGACCGGGTCATAGAAGCGCGCGATGAGCTTGGCGATGGTCGTCTTGCCCGCGCCGGTGGCACCAACGAGGGCGACGGTCTGCCCCGCGGGCACCGTCAGATTCAGTTCGGGCAGCACCGGACGGTCCGGGGTGTAGCCGAAGCTGACGCCCCGAAAAGCGATGTCCCCCTTGACCGTCGTCAGCGCGACGGGGTCGGCGGGGTCCATGATGGCCGGCCGCTGACCGAGCACCCCGGCCAGCTTCTCCAGCGCCGACGCCGCGGACTGGAAGCTGTTGAAGAACTGCGAAATCTCCTGCATCGGTTCGAAGAACATGCGCAGGTACAGCAGGAAGGCCGTCAGCGTGCCGATCGTCATCTGCCCGTGCAGCACCAGGTAGCCGCCGTACAGCAGCACCACCGCGGTGGTGACGTTGCCGACGAGTTTGACGCCGGGCATGAACACCGCGAGCAGGGTCATGGTGCGCTCGTTGATGACGCGGTAGTCGTCGACGACGTCGTCGAAGATCTCCTGGTTACGCGGCTCACGCCGGTAGGCCTGCACGGCCTTGATGCCCGTCATGGTTTCGACGAACTGCACGATGACCAGGGCCGCGCGTTCCCGAACGATGCGGTACGTCCTGGACGACTCGCGCCGGAACCAGGCGACCAGCAACACCAGCAGCGGGAACGCGCCCAGACACATCAACCCGAGTCGCACGTCCAGCGTGACGAGCAATACCGCGGTGCCGCCCAGGGTCAGGATTGCGGTGATGAGGCTGTCGAAACCCGTCGACAGCATGGTCTGGATGGCTTCGATGTCGTTGGTGGACCGGCTCACCACGCGGCCCGACGTGTAGCGGTCGTGGAAGGCGACGTCGAGCCGCTGGAACTGTCGATACACCCGGCGGCGCAGTTCGAGCAGCACCTTCTGCCCGATCCGGCCCGAGCGGTTCAGGAAGAACAACCGGAAGGTGGCCTGCAGCACCACGACACCGCACAGGGCCGCGACGATCTGCAACAGTTCGCGGGCCGGCCCGCCCTGCACGATCGGTGGGATACCGTGGTCGATGCCGCGCTGCACGAGCAGCGGAACGGACAGCCGCGCAACGTTTTCCACCACCACGACCAGGCCCAGCAGCAGAACCGCGAACCGGTACGGCTTCAACAATGAACCCAACAGCGCCCGCGCTTCACAGCGACGCGAGACGCTCTCGTCGATGGGCAGGTCCTCGACCTTGTCCACCGTCTGGCCGCGCCAGCTCTCGGTGGTCATCGGCGCCCTCTGCTCTTCGCGCGAGCGCTCATCGGCGGCGCACCTCTTCGGACTCGTCGGCCTGCTCGAGATACAGCTGCTCGAGCCGTTCGCGCTCGGCGTCCTGCTCCCAATCGCAACTGCGCTCGCAGCCGTCGTCGAGCTCGTCGTCGGCCGACAACAGATAGCGGTATTCGGGTGCTTCCGCCAGCAACTCGGCGTGTGTGCCGATGCGCGTGATGGTGCCGTCCTGCAGCAGTGCCACCCGATCGGCCAGCAGGACAGTCGACGCCCGGTGCGCCACCACGATGCCCGTCACCGACGTCAGCACCCGCCGGAGCGCGACGGTGACCTCCGCTTCGGTGTGCATGTCCAAGGCCGACAGGGTGTCATCGAGCACCAGCAGCGACGGCGCGGCGAGGATCGCGCGGGCCAGCGAAAGGCGTTGCCGCTGAACGCCGGACAGGCTCATCCCCTGCTCGCCGATACGCGTGTCCAGCCCGAACGGCAGGTCGTAGACGAACTGGGCGGCGGCGATGTCGATGGCTGCGCGAATCTCGTCGTCGGTGGCGGGATTGTCGGCGCCGCGGCCGAGGGCGAGGTTCTCGGCGACGGACATCGAGAACAGCGTCGGGTCTTCGAACGCGGTGGCCACGGCCGTCCGCAGGGCGGGCAGCGACAGCTCGCGGATGTCCCGGCCGTCGAGCAGGATCGCACCCTCGGTGACGTCGTACAGCCGTGAGAACAACGCGGCCAGAACCGATTTCCCGGAGCCGGTGGCGCCGACCAGAGCCAATGTCTGCCCGGGTTCGACCGTCACCGACACGTGGCGCAGCGCCCAGTCGTCGGGTGCGGCGTCGGGGAACCGGAAGCCGACGTCGCGCAGTTCGAGGTGTCCGCCGCGGGGCACGCTGGTGGCCGGGCCGTCGGTGATATCCACTGGTGCGTCGAAGATCTCGGCGACGCGATCGGCCGCGGTCATGGACTCCTGCATCATCGACAGCAGGAAACCCAGCGACGCGATGGGCCACACCAGCGACAGCATCATGGTGATGAACGCGACTAGCGTGCCCATGGTGACCAGGTCGTGGCCGACCGCGTACGCGCCGAATCCGAGCACCAGGATGAGCGTGAGATTCGGGATGACCTCGAGCAGTGTCCAGAACCGGGCCGATACCGCCACCTTGCCGACCTCGGCGTCGTACAGGGCCGTGGCCCGCTCGTCGAACCGCTGGTAGACGTAGTCCTCCCGGCCGAACGACTTGATCACCCGCAGGCCCAGCGCCGACTCCTCGACATGCGTTGCGACATGGCCGGATTGATCCTGCGCCAGCCGGGACAGCCGGCTGAACTGCCGCTCGAATCTGAAGACCGTCACCGACACCGGCACCACAGAGGCCAGGACCACCACACCCAGCGGCCAGTACATGGCCAGCAGGATGGCCGTGACCACGACGATCTGAATCGAGTTGAGCACCAGGAACAGCAGGCCGAACCCGAGGAATTGGCGAATGGTGCCAAGGTCGTTCATCACACGGGACAGCAATTGCCCGGACTGCCACTGCCGGTGGAACGACATGGGCAGGATCTGCAACCGCGCGTAGAGCTCTTTGCGGATGTCGGCCTCGACGCCCATGGTCGCCCGCGCCCCGAGCCAGCGCCGGATGAACCACAGCACCGCCTCGAGGAGGCCCAACCCGAGCGCCGCCGAACCGAGAACCCAGAGGCCGTGCTGATCCTGATGCCGCACCGGACCGTCGATCACGGCCTTGGTCATCAGCGGAATCGCGACCGTCACGCCCAGACCGGCGAACGCGGTGAGCAGCATGGCGCCCCAGCGACCGCGGTAGGGGCCGAGGTACGGCAGCAGGCGCAGCAGATCGGTCGACGCACGCCGACGCCGCGGCACCGGAGCTATCGCCGGAGCCGAATGCAGGGGCTGGGCTACATCAGACACAGCAACTTCAATGCTCGCACGTGCCACTGACAAAACCCGTGCGGGCGGGTTGACCCGCCCGGCTGGTCAGATGAAACCCAGGTACCCGACGAGGCCTGCCGCGGCCACCACGATCAGCGGGTTGAGCTTGGTGAGCATGAAGATCACCGTGCAGACCGCGGTGACGGTGTAGGCCCGCCAGTCGTGGTCGGCGGCTCGGCTCATGACCAGCGATGCCGCCAGGATCAGGCCCACCGTCAGCGGGGCGAAACCTTTTTCGACGGCGCGGCGGAGTTTGGAGCGTTCGGCCTTCTGCCAGATCAGCGTGATGGCGTAGACGAAACCCGCGGCCGGCACCACCATCGCGACCATCGAGACGACGCCGCCGATGATCGCGCCGGGAATGCCGCCCTCTTTCAGTCCGGCGCCGTAGCCGACCATCGACACGATGAGGATGCTCGGGCCCGGCGCGGTCTGCGAGATCGAGAACAGGTCGGCAAACTGGCTGTTCGTCAGCCAATGCCTGCCGTTGACGGCGTTGATATGCATCTCCGGCAGCACCACGTTGCCGCCGCCGATCGAGAGCAGCGACAACATGCCGAACAGCCCGATGAGCTGGATGTACGTCGAGAGCGCCGCTGTGCTCATGCGCGATCCGCCTCCGGCTTCTCGCGGACGCTCATGTTGCTGCCGCTGCGCGCTCCCGCGGCCACGCCCAGATCAGACTGAGCGGAGCCAGGATCGCCAGCGTCCCCAGCAGTGGGAACCGCAGCACGCCGTTCAGCACGAAGGCGCCGGCGAACAGCAGGACCGGCACGACGCCCGTCAGGCACTTCTGGCCCGTCTTGAGCACCATCGTCAGCGTCAGGGCCACCGCGGCCGCCGACGCGCCGTGCAACACACCCTTGACCGCGGGCACTTCCTTGAACCGGAAGTAGGCGAACGACAGTGCCAGCACGATGACAAGAGGCATGGCGCACAGGCCGAATACCGCGGCGGCGGCACCGGGGAAGCCACGCATCTTGGTGCCGGCGAACACCGCCATGTTCACCTGGTTGGCGCCGGGCAGGATGCGGCACATCGTTGTGGCCGAGAGGAACTCGGCGTCCCCGAGCCAGCCCTTCTCGACGACCAGTACCTCACGCGACCAGGCCGACAGCCCGCCGCCGAATGACGCCAGGGCGATGTGGTTGAACGTCAGGACCAACTCGAACAACGAAACCCGTTGGGCCGTCGAGTCGATCTGCTCACTCATGGACCAGCTCGGGGTCGTGCGGGAAGTCGTCTTCGTGATGCTGCGACGAATCCAGCGGATCCGGCGGCTCGTAGTGGTGCGAGGTCTCCCAGTCGGCGTCGAAAACCTCGGATAGCTGCGCGACGGCGTCGGGGTCCTTGACCATCACGCCCAGTTCGCGGCGCAGGTCGAAGGCGCTGCGGTCGATGTTCATCGAGCCCACGAGGGCTTCGTGGTCGTCGACGATGACGAGCTTGGCGTGCACCCGCAGGTTCTTCTGCTTGCGCACCTTCGCGCCGAACCGGCGCAGGGTCCGCAGCGAGGCGAAGGTGTCGAGGATGTCCCAGTCGCTGATGCCGTGCTTGCCACCGCACAGCACATGGACATTCACGCCACGGCCCACCGCCGCCGCGATGTGGTCGAGGATGACGGCGTCGACGTACTTGGGATGCTGGATGCGCAGCCGGTGTTCGGCGGTGTCGATGAATTTCGCCATGTGGTAGCGGGAATTCGAATTGCTCCACAGCAGCCCGTGATACTGCGACGGCTCCCAGTCGGTGTGGGACCAGTCGGCGTCGAACACCTCGACGATCTGCGCGACGTGGTCCGGCTCGGTGGTGATGAAGCCGTAGTCCCGGGTAAGGGTGAAGTACTTCTCGCACAGGTTGAACGTCGCCACGAGCGCCGCCGTCTCGTCGACCACGATCGACTTCTCGTGCGTCACGTAGAACGTCGGATTGGACCACTGGACGTTGACACCGGCAGCCGAGAATTGTTCGAACGTCTCGTCATTGGCGCGGTCCCCGCCCGAGCGGGCCGGGTTCAGCATGACGCGCACCGCGACACCCGCCTGATGCCGCTCGATCACGGCCGCCACGAGGGACGGCTCGGTGAACGTGAATTGCTTGATGAGCAACGACTTCTGCGCCGATGCGAGGAAATCCCGCACCGGCTGCACGCCATCATCGGGTTGGACGATGACTCGCGGCGACACAGGCCCCATAAGCGCCGGATGCTAGCACCGAATAGTGGCTGCCAGACGTGCCTCCGTCAATAACAGTGGGCCATCGGGCAAGATGAGGCACATGGATAGCGGAAGCGCCTCCCCCCGCCTGCTCGTAGTCGACGACGACCCGGACGTGCTGGCCTCATTGGAGCGTGGCCTGCGGCTGTCCGGCTTCGAGGTGTCGACCGCCGTCGACGGCGCCGAAGCCCTGCGCAGTGCCACCGAATTCCGGCCGGACGCCATCATTCTGGACATCAACATGCCGGTGCTCGACGGCGTCAGCGTCGTCACCGCGCTACGCGCCATGGACAACGACGTGCCGGTGTGTGTGCTCTCGGCCCGCAGCTCGGTCGACGACCGGGTGGCGGGGCTGGAAGCCGGCGCCGACGACTACCTGGTCAAGCCGTTCGTGCTGGCCGAGCTGGTGGCGCGCGTCAAGGCGCTGTTGCGCCGCCGGGGCGCGACCGCGACGTTCTCGTCGGAGACCATCTCCGTCGGGCCGCTCGAAGTCGACATCCCAGGCCGGCGGGCACGCGTCAACGGCGCCGACGTCGACCTCACCAAGCGCGAGTTCGACCTGCTGGCCGTGCTGGCCGAGCACAAGACGGCCGTGCTGTCCCGCGCCCAGCTGCTCGAGCTGGTGTGGGGCTACGACTTCGCCGCCGACACCAACGTCGTCGACGTGTTCATCGGTTACCTGCGCCGCAAGCTGGAGGCCAACGGTGCGCCGCGACTGTTGCACACGGTCCGCGGTGTGGGGTTCGTACTCAGGCAGCAGTAGCCCGTGAACATCCTGGCGCGCGTCTTCCGTCGCACCCCGTCGCTGCAGTCGCGCGTCGCGTTCGCCACCGGTATCGCCGCGGCCATCGTGGTCGGGATCGTCGGCACCATCGTGTGGATCGGCATCACCAACGACCGCAAGGAGCGGCTGGACCGCCGCCTCGACGAGGCCGCCGGCTTCGCGATCCCGTTCCTGCCGCGCGGACTGGACGAGATTCCGCGGCCACCGCACGACGAGAACGTCGTCATCACCGCCCGCCGGAGCGGCCAGGTCAGCTCGAACTCGAACGTCGTCCTGCCCGAGCTACCCGTCGGCTACGCCGACACCGACGTCAACGGCGTCCGCTACCGGGTGCGCACCGTGCAGATCCACATGCCGGACCCGATGCTGGTGGCGGTCGGCGCCACGTACGACGCGACCATCATCGACACCAACAACCTGCATCGCCGGGTGATCGCGTTGTGCGCGTTCGCCATTGGCGCGGCCGCCGTCGCGGGCTGGGCGCTGGCCGCGTTCGCGGTACGTCCGCTCAAACGGCTGGCGCAGCAGACGCGCGATATCGACCCCGAAGGCGACGCCCCGCACATCGACGTCCGCGGTGCCACCGAGGCCGTCGAAATCGCCGACGCGGTCAAGGGTCTGGTGGACCGCGTGTGGGAAGAGAAGGGCCGGACGAAGGCCGCGCTGGCGTCGGCGCGTGACTTCGCCGCGGTATCGGCGCACGAGCTGCGCACGCCGCTGACCGCGATGCGCACCAACGTCGAAATCCTGAGCACGCTCGACCTCCCCGATGAGCAGCGCAAGGAAGTGCTGAGCGACGTGGTGCGCACCCAGTCGCGCATCGAGACCACACTGTGGGCACTGGAGCGCCTGGCACAGGGTGAGCTGTCCACCGTCGATGACCATGTGCCCGTGGACATCACCGAACTCCTGGATCGCGCCGCGCACGACGCCATGCGCGTGTACCCGGACCTGGAGGTGTCACTGGTACCGGCGCCGACCATCATCATCGTGGGACTGCCTGCCGGGCTGCGGCTTTCGGTCGACAACGCGATTGCCAACGCCGTCAAGCACGGTGGTGCGTCGAAAGTTCAGCTGTCAGCGGTCAGTTCGCGCGCCGGGGTCGAGATCGCCGTCGACGACGACGGGTGCGGCGTCCCCGAGGATGAGCGGCTGAAGGTCTTCGGCCGATTCAACCGGGGCTCCACGGCATCACACTCGGGCTCCGGGCTGGGCCTCGCGCTGGTGGCCCAGCAGGCCGAATTGCACGGCGGCACCGCGACATTGGAGACCAGCCCCCTTGGCGGGACGCGGCTGTTGCTGCGGCTGCCCGGACATCGCTGAGCCCGGCGCCGCCTCCACCGCGACTGTGCACACAGATGGCAAGATTCGCGGATCCCGGGCTCTCATTGCACACTCGCGGATGCATAGCCCGACGTCCTCACCACGAATGTGCAGTCAGATCGCAATTCTCCGAAAATTGCCGATCTGTGTGCACGCTCGCGGCGGCTCGGAGAGTTGCCGACGCGCTACCTGCTCAGCCGACGGTGATCTCGACCCGTCGGTTCTTCGCCCGGCCTTCCTCGGTGCTGTTGTCAGCGATCGGGTTGGCGGCGCCGGCACCGCGGGCCGTCATCTTCGACGCCAGCACGCCGTTCGAAACCAGGGCGGCGGCAACGGCTTTCGCCCGGGTGTCGCTCAGCTTGAGGTTGACGGCGTCGCTGCCCTGGTTGTCGGTGTAGCCGGTCACGGTGACCGCACCATTCGGGCAGCCCTTGATCTTGTCGGCGATCTGGACCAGCAGCCGGCGGGACTCCCCCGTCATCTGCGAGCCACCGGTGACGAAACTGATGGGGGTCCGCAGCAGCTCGGTGACGTCGGCCTGCACCTTCGCGCAGGGGCCACCGGCCGGAGCGGGTGCGGGTCCGGGAGCCGGAGCTGACGACGGTTCCGGCGCGGGCGGCGCCACGGGGCCACCAGGCGCCGGGATCTGAATGTTGTTGGCCAGCTTCGCACCCGGGAACGACAGGGCCGCGGCGCTCTGCACCTCACCGGCCACGTCGAGGTTGGGCGCCGTGCCCATCAGCGTGACGGTGGCGCCGTCGATGGCCAGCCCGAAATCAGCGATGGCATCGGCCGCCGAGAACACGTTGCCGATGGCCGCCATGTCCGGAGTGCCTGCACCGTCGACGACGGTCGTCTTGTCGTTGAGGGTGGCATTCAGCCACTGCGCCTTGACCGCAGCCGCCAGTTCGGACTTCGACCGGGTGTTGGCCAGGCTGCCCGTCAGGGTGACGGTGTTGCCGTCGCGGGTCAGCGCGAACGGCGCGGAGGTCAGCTCCGGTTGCGCCTGCGTCGGTACCGCCGAGGCGGCGATGGAACTCGGAGCCCGATGCTCGTCCGAGGTGCCGAACACCACCCAGCCGACGGCGGCGACGACGGCCACCGCGACAGCCACGACAGCGACCCTGCCGCGCATGCCCAGCCGACGGCCGCTACCGGACGGCTCGATGACGTCAGCTGTGTCCGGCATTGCAAAAACCCTCCCTGAAACACGTTCGAGCCTAGAGCCCGACAGCTGTGAAGACGGCACGTTGCCGCCATGACACGCCACAACCGCCGGGCTCTAAGCCCGACAGAAAGTCGATCAGGTCAGCGGACGCCGACGAGGTCGATGACGAAGATCAGCGTCTTGCCGGACAGGCGATGCCCGCCACCGGCGGGGCCGTAGGCCTGTGTGGGCGGGATGGTCAGCTTGCGCCGGCCGCCCACACGCATCCCGGGGATGCCGTCCTGCCAGCCCTGGATCAGGCCGCGCAGGGGGAATTCGATGGTCTCGCCGCGGTTCCAGGAGCTGTCGAACTCCTCACCGGTGTCGTACTCGACGCCGACGTAGTGGACCGTGACGTTGCCGCCCGGCACTGCCTCGGCACCGTCGCCGACGATGACGTCCTCGATCACCAGCGAGTCAGGTGCCGGGCCGTCCGGAAATTCGATCTCAGGTTTGGTGTTAGCCACGGGGACCACCGTAGTCGGGCACCCGACGCGGGCGGACAGGAACCGCACCCCTAGTGGCGGCGCAGCCGGCTCAACAGGTCACGGAGCGTGGCGAGCTCGTCGGCGTCCAACGTGGCAAACACGGGCGGGGCCGGGTCGTCGAGCTGGCCGATGCCGCGCAGCACTGCGCCACCGGCGTCCGTCAGGGACACCAGTTTGCAACGCCGGTTCTCCGGATCCGGTTGGCGCACAACCAATCCGCGCTCTTCCAGATCATTGATCGCGACGGTGGTGGCCGGCGCGTCCATGCCGGTCGCGGCGGCGATCTCTTTGGCCGTCATGGCCTTGGCATCGAGCCGGCGCAGAATCCGGGCACGGCTGAAGGGCAACCCCGTCTGCTCGACCACCGCGCGTTTCCAGCTGTCGCGGTTCTCGACCACGACGGCGGCCATGGTCTGCCAGACCTCGTCGGCCAGCGGATCAGTGGACACCGGCCGGCTCCGGCTCGCGTGGCCCCTCGATCAGTGGCGCCAGCCGCTCCGCGGAGCGCAGCGCCCGTGGCGAGGTCGAGACGAATCCGAGCACGGTGACCGCCACACCCACGCCGACACACATCCACCACAGCGGCCGGGCCTGCGCGGCGAAGTCGACACCGCTGCCGGCCAGTGCCGAGCCGGCGATCGAACCGCACAGTGCCACACCGATACTCACGCCGACCTGGCGGCTGGTGGAGGTCACAGCCGCCGCGGCGCCGGCACGGTCCACCGGCATGCCGCTCACGGCGGCGTTGGTCACTGGCGCATTCATCATCGCGAACCCTATGCCGTACACCGCGAATATGACGACTACCCGCCACATCGGCGTCGTCGCAGTCAGCGTCGTCAGCATCAGTGCCGCGGACGCCATCAAGATGCCGGCGGCCATCAGTGACGGCCGGGCGCCGTAGCGCCCGACGATGCGTCCGGACAATGGCGAAAAGACAAGGGCACCAATGGCGATGGGCAGATAGATGATGCCGGTGTGCATTGCCGAGTAGTGCCGCTCGTTCTGCAGGTAGAACGACATCATGAACAGGAACGCGCCCCAGCCGGTCAGCGCCATCACGGCTGTGACGGTCGCGCCGGCGAAGGGGATGCTGCGGAAGAAGCGCAGATCGATGAACGGGTCGCGACGCCGGCGCTCGTAGCGCAGGAACGCGACGAGGGCGACCGCCGCCATGACCGCGATGGCCACGGTGCGCGGGTGGCTCCAGCCCATGCCCGGCCCCTCGATGAGGGTGAAGACCAGGCCGAAAAGGAACAGCACCGCCAATCCCTGGCCGACCGGGTCGACGTCACGCATCGTGCCCGACTTGCTCTCCGGGACGAAGATCGCGGTCAGCACGATGGCGGCCAGACAGATCGGCAGGTTGATCCAGAACACGGACCGCCAGCCGACGGCGTGGATCAGCAGGCCGCCGACGGTCGGGCCCAGCGCCATCGAGATACCGACGACCGCACCCCAGAAACCGAGCGCCCGCGCCCGCTCCACCCGGTCGGTGAAGACCTGCGAAATGATCGACAGGGCAACAGGATTGAGCATCGAGCCGCCGATGCCCTGAACCAGGCGGGCCGCGATCAACGCGTCGGCGGTCGGCGCGAGGCTGCACAGCAGGGACCCGCACGCGAAGATCGTCAGGCCGATCTGGAACACCCGCCGACGGCCGAACCGGTCACCGGCGGCGCCCGAGAGCATCAGCAGCGAGGCCAGTACCAGCGTGTAGACGTCGACGACCCACTGCATCTGGGCGGCGCTCGCGCCGAGGTCGCGGCGGATCGAGGGGATGGCGACGTTCACGATGGTGGAGTCCATCGACACGATCAGCAGACTCAGGCAGCAGGAGATCAGGATGATCGTCTTGCGCCGCGAGTCGAGCGCGCCGATAGTTGTATTCACACAACCATTGTGAAACTACAACTGTCTTTGACGCAACGTCGTACCGGAGTGACATTGGCGACATGAGCAGAACGCGCGCGCTCGGCGCCCGCGAGCGGCCCCGAAGTGCACGTGAAAAGCGGCGTGTTGCCGTACAGACACGGCCACTCGCGGGAAAAGAGAAAGCCCCTCGCGCACAGTGCGCAAGGGGCCGTCTCGGTGAAACTCAGTGGTTGGGGTAGTCCCGCTCGGTGTAGCCGGTGTAGATCTGGCGCGGGCGGCCGATCTTGGTGCTCGGGTCGGCGCTCATCTCGCGCCAGTGCGCGATCCAGCCCGGCAGGCGGCCGAGCGCGAACAGCACCGTGAACATGCGGGTCGGGAAGCCCATGGCCCGGTAGATCACGCCGGTGTAGTAGTCGACGTTCGGGTACAGCTTGCGCTCGACGAAGAAGTCGTCGGTGAGGGCGATCTCCTCCAGCGACTTCGCGATGTCCAGCAGCTCGTCGTCGCCGCCGAGCTTGCCGAGGATCTTGTCGGCCTGCTCCTTGACGATGCGCGCACGCGGGTCGTAGTTCTTGTAGACCCGGTGGCCGAAGCCCATGAGCTTCACGCCGTCTTCGCGGTTCTTGACCTTCTTGACGAAGTCGCGGACGTCGCTGTGCTCGGTGCGGATCTTCTCCAGCATCTCCAGCACGGCCTGGTTGGCGCCGCCGTGCAGCGGGCCCCACAGCGCGTTGATGCCGCCGGAGATCGAGGTGAACAGGTTGGCCTGCGACGAGCCGACCAGACGCACCGTCGACGTCGAGCAGTTCTGCTCGTGGTCGGCGTGCAGGATGAACAGCATGTCCAGGGCGCGGACCAGCTCCGGGTCCACCTGGTACGGCTCGGCCGGCAGGCCGAACGTCATGCGCAGGAAGTTCTCGACCAGGTTCAGCGAGTTGTCCGGGTACAGGAACGGCTGCCCGACCGACTTCTTGTAGGCGTAGGCCGCGATGGTCGGCAGCTTGGCCAGCAGGCGGATGGTCGACAGCTCGACCTGCTCGGGATCCTTCGGGTCGAGCGAGTCCTGGTAGTAGGCGCTCAACGCGTTGGCCGCCGACGACAGCACCGGCATCGGGTGCGCGTTGCGCGGGAAGCCGTCGAAGAACCGCTTCAGGTCCTCGTGCAGCAGGGTGTGCCGCTGAATCTTGGTGGTGAACGCCTCGAGTTCGGCGGCCGTCGGCAGCTCACCGTAGATCAGCAGGTAGCTGACCTCGATGAAGTTCGACTTCTCGGCGAGCTGCTCGATCGGGTACCCGCGGTAGCGCAGGATGCCCGCGTCACCGTCGATGTAGGTGATGGCGCTCTTGGTGGCCGAGGTATTGACGAAACCACCGTCGTACGTGGTGTAGCCGGTCTTGGCCAGCAGCGAGCCGAGCTCGATGCCGTCCGATCCCTCGGTGGCGCGCACGATCTTGAGATCGACCTCGCCCCCGGGATACCGGAGGTTGGCTACGTCGTCAGAGCTGGAGGTGTCGGCCACTTGAACCCCTTTTGCGGTGTCGACTTGCAGTGTCGGCAGGTGAAACGTCCGGGACTAGACGGTAGTCGTTAAGAGAACTATGTGCTTGCTCGGGTCGCCATAACCCCGCTGTCAAGCATCATTTGCGAGCCACCTGATAGCGCACGAACGCCGGTACCACCAGAACCGAGACGACGACGCCGACCACCACCAGGACGCCGCCGCCGGCCGCGGCCACCGTCGTCCCCACGACCGCGGCCGCCGCGCCGTGCACCGCGTCAGCAATCCGCGGCCCGCCCGCGACCACCACCGTGAACACGCCCTGCAAACGGCCACGCAGCTCGTCGGACGCGGCTTCCTGCAGGATCGTGCTGCGGAACACCGCCGACACCATGTCCGCGGCACCGCCGACGGCCAACAGCACCAGCGCGATCCAGAGGAATCCGTCGGGCCGGCCGGTGGCGTGGCCGACCGCCAGCCCGAAACCGGCCATCGCGACGCCCCACACCACGATCGAGACCACGACCGCCAACCCCTGCCTGCGGACCCGGGGCAGCCACCCCGAGAACACCCCGCCGGCCACCGCGCCGACCGCCATGGCCGCCGACAGCAGCGCCATCGCCGTCCCGCCCGCGACCGGTCCGCCGAAGTTCTCGTGGGCCATCTGCGGGAACAGCGCGCGCGGCATGCCGAGGATCATCGCGATGAGGTCGACCACAAAGGACATCAGGACGACGCGGTTGCCCGACAGATAGCGAAAACCGTCCAGCACGGCCGCGAAGCCCCAGCGTGAGGTGTCGTCGTCGGGCGAGTGCTCGGGTGGCATCGGGGTGAGCCGGAACGTGGCCCAGATCGGCGCGATCGTGGTGAGGGCGTCGATGAAATACAGCGTCGACAGGTCGACCCACCGCAGCAGCACACCGGCGAGCAGTGGGCCGATGATCGCGCCTGCCTGGAACACCGTCATGTTGAGCGAGTTGGCGGCGGGCAGTTGCTCGGCCGGCAGCATCCGCGGGATCGCAGCCGAGCGCGTCGGTGAGTTGATCGCGTAGAACGCCTGCTGCACCGACAGCAGGCACAGCACCAGCCAGACGTTGTTGAGCCCGGCCGCGGCCTGCACCCACAACAGCACCGACGCGACCGCCAGCCCGCAGGACGCGATGATCAGCAGCCGCCGGCGATCCATCGCGTCGGCCCAGGCGCCGCCCCACAGGCCGAACACGATGAGCGGCACCACGCTGAACACACCCGCCAGCCCGACGTAGGCCGAGTTCTGCGTCAGCGCGTACAGCTGCACCGGCACCGCGAAGATCGTCAGGTTGGCCCCGATCACCGTGACGACGCTGGACCCCCACAAGCGGCGGTAGTCGGGGTTGCGCAGCGGTGTGGTGTCGGCGATGAGGCCTCTCATCGGCGGGCGAGCGAAGCGACGGGGAAATTCACGGCTGGAGCCGTTCGATGCGGTCGCCGGTGATGCGAATCCTGTTGTGCACCCGGTTCTCTCGGCCCTGCCAGAACTCGATCACTTCCGGGGCGATGAGGTAGCCGCCCCAGTTCGGCGGCACCGGCACGTCCGGCACGTCGGCGAATCGCTCGGTCACGTCACGCAACTGTTCCAGCAGCGCCGCCCGCGAGGCAATCGATTTTGACTGGTGTGACGCCCATGCCCCCAGCTGCGAACCACGCGGCCGCTTGGACCAGTACTCGGCGGTGTGCTCGGCGTCGACCCTGGTCACCGCGCCGCGGATATGGATCTGACGGCCCAGCAGGTACCAGGGGAACGTCGCCGACGCGTAGGGCACCGCCGCCAGCTGCTCACCCTTGTCGGAGTCGTAGTTGGTGTAGAAGGAGACGCCCGTCTCTTCGATCGATTTGCACAGCACCGAGCGCGTGACGGGATGGCCCTGCGCATCGACGGTGCCCAGCACCATGGCGTTGGGTTCGGAGACGCCGGCCTGCACGGCCTCGGCCATCCAGTCGCGGAACAGCGCCAGCCAGCCCCGGCTCAGCCAGTCGACGTCGAGGTCGACACTGCCGTCCTTCTCCGTCGAGCCGTATTCGACCCGCATCCGGGCGAGATGATCACTGTGGTCGGACACCATGATCGGCGACGGTACGCCCATACGGTGACACAATGCAGACATGGCGTCGGACGCACCGCGGGACCATGCAGTATTCGCCTCGGCGGCAACAGCTTTCACGGACCTCGTGGCACTGATCCCGACCACGGCATGGGACGGTCCCGGTCTGGGAGACTGGGACCTGCGGGCGTTGGTGGGGCACACGTCGCGGTCACTGATCACCGTCAGCAGCTACCTGCGCACGCCCGCCGACCGGGAGGACGTGACCGGACCGGCGCACTACTACGCGCTGATGCGCGGCTACGCCGCCGGCAGCCCCGACATCGTCGAGCGCGGCCGGGAAGCCGGGCGCAATCTCGGGACGGACCCCGCCGCCAAGGTCGCCGATCTGCTCCACCAGGTGCTGACCGACCTGGACGGAGCGGGCGACCCGCTGATCACCGTGATCGGCGGCCTCGGCATCCGACTGAGCAACTACCTGCCGACCCGCGTGTTCGAGCTCACGGTGCACAGCCTCGACATCGCGCGCGCCACCGGAATCGACAGCACCCTGCCCGACGAGGCGCTGCGCGACGCCACCGTCCTGGCCGCACAGATCGCGGCGTTGACCGGTCAGGCCGCGGCGGTGCTGCCGGCGCTCACCGGACGCGGTGGTCTACCTGCCGGTTTCTCCGTCGTCTGACCGCTTGTTACCGGCCGGTAGGCCCCGGCTCATCGGCTAGTGGAACAATTTCGGCATGACAGAGGCAACGTCAGTGTCGACGCCGCAGGTCCCCGAGAACTTCGTCGCAGGCCTCGAAGGCGTCGTGGCCTTCACGACCGAGATCGCCGAACCGGACAAGGACGGCGGCGCCCTGCGCTACCGCGGCGTCGACATCGAGGATCTGGTGCGCCACCGCGTCACGTTCGGTGACGTCTGGGCGCTGTTGGTGGACGGCGAGTTCGGCCGGGGCCTGCCGGCCGCCGAGCCCTTCCCATTGCACGTGCACTCGGGCGACGTCCGTGTCGACGTCCAGGCCGCGCTGCCCACGCTGGCCCCGATGTGGGGTTTCCAGCCGCTGCTCGACATCGACGACGACACCGCCCGCGACCAGCTGGCCCAGACGTCGGTGACGGCCCTGTCGTTCGTCGCGCAGTCGGCCCGCGGCATCTATCAGCCCGCGGTGCCGCAGCGCATCATCGACGAATGCCCCACTGTGACAGCACGTTTCATGACCCGCTGGCAGGGGGAGCCGGACCCGCGGCACATCGAGGCCATCGACGCCTACTGGGTCAGCGCCGCCGAGCACGGCATGAACGCGTCCACCTTCACCGCGCGCGTCATCGCGTCCACCGGGGCCGACGTGCCCGCGTCACTGTCCGGCGCCATCGGCGCCATGAGCGGCCCGCTGCACGGCGGTGCCCCGGCCCGCGTGCTGCCGATGATCGAGGAGACCGAGCGCACCGGCGACGCCCGGGGCGTCGTCAAGGGCATCCTGGACCGCAAGGAAAAGCTCATGGGCTTCGGCCACCGCGTGTACCGCGCCGAGGATCCACGCGCCCGCGTGCTGCGCGCCACCGCCAAGCGCCTGGACGCCCCGCGCTTCGAGGCCGCCGCCGCGCTGGAGCAGGCCGCCCTCGCCGAACTGCGCGAGCGTCGTCCCGACCGCGCCATCGAAACCAATGTCGAGTTCTGGGCCGCGGTGATCCTGGACTTCGCCCAGGTGCCCAGCGCGATGATGCCCGCCATGTTCACCTGCGGCCGCACCGCGGGCTGGTGCGCCCACATCCTGGAGCAGAAGCGCCTCGGCAAGCTGGTCCGTCCGGCGGCCATCTACGTCGGCCCGCAGCCCCGCAGCGCGGACTCGGTGGCCGGCTGGGACAGCATCGCGCACAGCTGACACTTCGGGCTCGATTTCTTGTCACCGATGAGAAGTAGCGTTGGAGATGGTCATAACGAATGACCCCAATCCACGCAGTACCGCTCTGAGGAGAACACGATGACCGAGTCCCAGACCTTCCTCGCCCCGCACCTCGTCGTCGGCGACGGCGCCGCTGCAATCGACTTCTACGTCAAGGCTTTTGGCGCCACCGAGCTCGGCCGGGTGCCCGGGCCCGACGGCAAACTCATGCACGCCGCACTCACCATCAACGGTTCCAACGTCTACCTCAACGACGACTTCCCGGAGATGTGTGGCGGCAAGTCGCAGACCCCGACGGCCTTCGGCGGCACGCCGGTGACCATCCACTTGCAGGTGCCCGACGTCGATGCCGCCTACCAGCGCGCCATCGACGCCGGCGCACGCGAACTGATGGCCCCGCAGGACATGTTCTGGGGTGACCGCTACAGCCAGGTGGAGGACCCGTTCGGGCACCACTGGTCGCTGGCGCAGACCGTGCGCGTGGTCAGCCCGGAGGAGATCGCCGAGGCGATGGCGGCCCAGCAGGGCTAGCGACCAGTGATTTGTGCACGATTTTCCGCGGTGACCGCGGAAAATCGTGCACGAACCACTCAGGAGAAGGCGCTGAGGAGTCGCTGACGCAGCGTCGGCTTGGGCGCGCTCGCGGCAGCGGCCAGCATGTCGGACACGTCGATGAACTTGTCCCGCGGCCGTTCGGCGCCCCCGCGCGCGATCTCTGCCGCGTCGATGGCCCGCCACCCCGCCATGTCGACCACGTCGGGCCGGCGGTCGCGGATGAGCTGTTGCAGCGCACCGCTTTTCGCGGTCGGCTCACGAAGCCGGCTGGCGTTGTAGTCGGCGACCAGCCGGTCCACGGTGTGTGCCGCGCACGACTTGTTGGTGCCGATGAAGCCCGTCGGACCACGCTTGATCCAGCCCGCGACGTAGCTGCCGCGGACGGGTTCACCGGTGGCCGGATCGATGACGCGGCCCTCGTCGTTGGGGACCACGCCGGCGGCATCGTCGAACGGCAGACCACGAATTGCCTTGCCGTGGTAGCCGATTGACGTCAGCACCAGGCCGGCGTCGAGCTGACGGACCTCGTCGGTGCCGGTGACGGTGAACTCGATGCCGGTGACCTTGTCCGAGCCGAGCACGCGGGCCGGAGTCAGCTCGTAGGCCAGCCGGATCCGCGGCCGCGTCGGCGGGGCCGAGCTGTCGGGCAGCTTGGTGAGGATCTCGAGCTTGTGGCGCGTCAGTGCGTCCGTCTCGGCTTCCAGATCCCGACGAACCAGCTCGTGGTCCGCGGCGTCGAGCACCACGTCGCACGTCGACGTCAGGCCGATGAGCTCCGGCAGAGTGAACGCCGAGTGGATGGGCCCACGCCGGGCCACGATGACCACCTCGCGCACCTTCGAGTCGCGCAGTGCGGCCAGCGCATGGTCGGAAATGTCGGTGCGCGCCAACACATCCGGATCGGTGGTCAGGATGCGGGCGACGTCGAACGCGACATTGCCGTTTCCGATGATCACCGCCCGCTCGTGCCCCAGGTCGACCGGCAGATGCGAGAACTCGGGGTGCCCGTTGTACCAGGCGACCACCTCGGTGGCGGTTCCGGTTCCGGGCAGCTCCATGCCCTCGATGTCGAGGCGCTTGTCGTTCGGCGCACCGACCGCGTACAGCACGGCGTGGTGGTGCTCCAGCAGCTCGGCGTGCGTGACGTCCCGACCCACCTCGACGTTGAGGTAGAAGTCGAGCCCGCGGCGCTTGGTGATCTGGTCGAACAACCGCGTCACGCCCTTGGTGCTCTGGTGGTCGGGGGCGACCCCGGCACGCACCAGCCCGTAGGGCGTCGGCAGCTTCTCGAAGATGTTGACCCGGACCCCGCGCTGGGTCAACAACTCGTCAGCGGCATACATGGCGGCCGGCCCGGAGCCGACGATCGCGACGCGCAGCGGACCGTGCGGCCGTTGGTCGACCGCCGGGGCGTCGGGCACCGGCGCCAGCTTGGACGTCGGCGGCAGCTTGCCCTCGTACTTCGGGTAGAAGGACGCGTTGAGCTCGATGAACGGCAGCTGCGCTTCGGTCAGCTTGGTGTCCGGCTTGATCGCGCCGACCGGGCAGGCCGTGATGCAGGCACCACAGTCCACGCAGGCGGCGGGATCGATGAACAGCATTTCGGCGGTAGCGAAACCCGGCTCGTCCGGGGACGGGTGAATACAGTTCACCGGGCATGCGAAGACGCATGAACCATCGCTACAGCACGACTGGGTAATCACATGAGGCATGTCGTGCGTCCTCTGAATCTTTCAGATGCTCAGGCGGCGACCACGACGTGCTGACGCTGCGGCTCGCTGCGGTACCGGCTCGGCGGGCCGTCGATCTTGCAGATCTTCCACATGAGCTTGGCCAGCGGGTTCATCAGACCGGTGTCGTACGCCAGCATGCGGACGTCGGAGAACATGTTGCGCAGGAACATGCGCGACTCGGGAGCGTCGAAGAACAGTTCGTCGCGCACCGAGCGCGGGATGTCGAAGGTCTTCCAGAAGACCCGCGGCGGCACGATGATCGCCGAGCACAGGATGCGCATGGTCAGCGGCACGAACAGCGACAGCCAGAACTTCTTCCAGCGGCTCAGCCCCGGAACGCGCTTGTGCAGGTACTCGTGGGCGAACGAGATGTGCCGGGCTTCCTCGGCCACGTGGATGGCCATGACCCGCTCCATGATCGGGTGCAGTTCCGAGCCCTCACGCAGGATGTTCTTCTGGGTGTGGTCGATGGGCTCCTCGCCGGCGAGCACGCCGAAGAAGAACGGGATGGGCGCCGGGCCGGCGGCCAGCGGGATCAGCGGCTGAATCCACTTGAGCAGCTTGGGCATGCCCGGGACGTCAACCCCCATGTGGTTGACCATCTCCTGGAACATCAGGGTGTGGTTGCCCTCTTCGATGGCCTCGTGGGTGCAGTAGCGGAACTCGGGCGAACCGTTCGGAACCCAGAACGCGTACTCCATCAGGCCGCGGATCAGGATGTTCTCGAAGTGCAGGCCGACCTTGGCGACGTTGGCCTGGCGCCACATGCCGATCTCGATCTTGCGTTCCTGCGACTGCGCCTGGTACCACGGGTGGCCACCGAGCGGATCGGTGTCGGGGAGGATCCAGCGCTCGTCATTGGGCACGACCGCGAACTCGGGAGAGTCCCAGGCGATGTCCTGATACGGGTTGAAGTTGCGCCGCACCGACCCCTCGGACAGCGTGGCAAGCTTCTCCACGTAGACAGCGTCATCCAGCACGTCCATGTTCCGGCGCCAACGACGGATCATCCGGGTACGAGCCATTTTCGAGCCTCCCAAGGCTTTTCTGTCAGCTTTACATTCGGCTGTCTTGTGTCGAACGGTACCGGAGGTACCACCTAAAAACTAGTGGCCGCCGTCACACATCTGCACACCTATTGTGACCGTGATCACACCTACGTGCAGAACCGTCGGGCGAGCAGCCGGATCCCCACGACACCGGCCGTCGACCTGCAACTACGCTGACACCCATGGCTGAGCTCACCATCCCCGCCGACATCAAGCCCGCCGACGGACGCTTCGGCTGCGGCCCGTCCAAGGTTCGCCCCGAGCAGCTGACCGCGCTGGCCGCCGCCGGCGACCTGTTCGGCACCTCGCACCGCCAGGCCCCGGTCAAGAATCTGGTCGGCCGCGTGCGCGACGGCGTCAAGCAACTGTTCTCCACTCCGGACGGCTACGAGGTCATCCTCGGCAACGGCGGCTCGACCGCTTTCTGGGACGCCGCCGCGTTCGGCCTCATCGACAAGCGCTCACTGCACCTCACCTACGGCGAGTTCAGCAGCAAGTTCGCGTCGTGCGTCGCCAAGAACCCGTTCGTCGGCGACCCCATCATCATCAAGGCCGACGCCGGCAGCGCCCCCGCCGTGCAGTCGGACCCCGACGTCGACGTCGTGGCCTGGGCCCACAACGAGACTTCGACGGGTGTCGCGGTGCCGATCCAGCGTCCCGCCGGTGACGCGCTCGTCGCGATCGACGCCACCTCGGCCGCCGGCGGTCTGCCCGTCAACATCGCCGACACCGACGCCTACTACTTCGCGCCGCAGAAGAACTTCGCCTCCGACGGCGGCCTCTGGCTCGCCGTGATGAGCCCCGCCGCACTGGCCCGCGTCGAGCAGATCGCCGCCACCGACCGCTGGGTGCCCGACTTCCTGTCGCTGCCCATCGCGGTCGAGAACAGCCTCAAGAACCAGACCTACAACACCCCGGCGATCGCGACCCTGATCCTGCTCGCCGAGCAGCTGGACTGGCTCAACGGCAACGGCGGCCTGGACTGGGCCGTCAAGCGCACCGCCGACTCGTCGCAGCGGCTGTACTCGTGGGCCGAGTCGCGTCCGTTCACCACGCCGTTCGTCGCCGATCCGGCGCTGCGGTCCCAGGTGGTCGGCACCATCGACTTCAACGACGACGTGGACGCCGCGGCCGTCGCAAAGGTGTTGCGCACCAACGGCATCGTCGACACCGAGCCGTACCGCAAGCTGGGCCGCAACCAGCTGCGCGTGGCCATGTTCCCGGCCGTCGACCCCGACGACATCAGCGCGCTGACGGCCTGTGTCGATTGGGTCGTGGAAAAGCTGTAGCACGCCTCTCCGCACAATCAAGAACACGATCCGAGGCGTGCAGCTCACAACGAGCTGCGCGCCTCGGTGTGTCAGAAGGGTTACGAGTCGATAACGCGCTAGGGTGAGCCGTTAAGCCGCGTCCTAGGAGGTCACCAATGAGGGAACTCAAGGTCGTCGGACTCGACGCCGACGGCAAGCGCATCATCTGCGAAACCGCCGACACCGCCGAGAAATTCGCGGTGCGCGTCGACAATCGACTGAAGGCCGCCGTCCGCGGGGATCGGGCCGCCAGCAACCAGACCCAGATCGAAGTCGAGGTCGAGGTGCCCAACTCTTTGCGCCCCCGTGACATCCAGTCCCGCATCCGGGCCGGCGCCTCCGTCGAGCAGCTCGCCGCAGCGTCGGGCGTGAGCCCGGAGCGCATCATGCGCTTCGCCCACCCGGTGCTGCTGGAGCGGTCCCGCGCCGCCGAGCTCGCCAGCGCGTCGCACCCGATCCTGCCCGACGGCCCGTCGGTGCTGACCCTGCTCGAGACGGTGACCGGCGCCTTGATCTCCCGTGGCCTCGACCCCGAGGCCACCAAGTGGGACGCCTGGCGCAACGAGGACAGCCGGTGGACCGTGCAGTTCGGCTGGAAGGCCGGACGTTCGGACAACGTCGCGCACTTCCGGTTCAGCCCCGGCGCCCATGGCGGCACCACCACGGCCTTTGACGACGCCGCGACCGAACTGATCGACCCGAACTACACCCGTCCGGCGCTGCGGTCGGTCGCGCCGCTCGCGCAGCTGCACTTCGAGGAATCGGTCGCCGAGATCCCGATGCCCGCTTACCAGCCGGAGCCCGAGCCCGCCCCGGAGCCCACGCCGGCCCCGGTCGTCGTCATGCCGCCGGCGCCTGTCGCTCCCCCGGTGCCGGCGGCACCGGTTGCCCCGCCGGCACCCGAGCCCATCCCTGCGCCGGAGCCGGCCGCCGTCGTCGAGACCCCCGAGCCGGCTGCGCCCGCGGCAAAGCCGCGCAAGAAGAAGCCCGAGATTCCGGCGTGGGAAGACGTCCTGCTGGGTGTGCGGGCCAACGGCCAGCGCTGACCCCATTTACGTTGACCCTGTACTGAGGGCCTCGGCTACTCGCACTTTCGCGCCACAGTTACAGGATCAACGCCAGCCTCACGTTGGCTCTGCGCCTACGGCCTGCCTCACTCGCACTTTTGCGCCGTAGCCGCAGTGTCAACGGCCGGCGAAGCTAGCGGCCCAACGCGATCGCGAGCGTCGCGATCCAGCCGAGCGCCACGCCGGCACCGGCGCCCCAGACGAACCAGCGCCACACCGGGCGCACCCGCCAGGCCCACACCGTCGGGGCCAGGCCACCGACTGCGACGGCATTCAACCCGACCGCCAGCAGCGGATGCACCCGCAGCAGCCCGAGGGACAGGACGATGATGGCGGCGGCCGTCACGGCGGCGACGAACCCCGACACCGTCAGTCCGGTGCCCCAGGGCGTCTGCGCCGGTGTCGTCATCTGAGCCAATCTAGCCCGCCGATCGGGCGCGTTCGTAGAACGCCAGCGCGGCGGCGGTGGCGACGTTCAGCGAGTCGGTGCCTCGGGACATCGGGATGCGCGCCCGCACCTCGCAGGCCCGCATGGTGTGTTCGGTGAGCCCCGGGCCTTCCGCGCCGACGAGCACGCCGACCTTCTGGCCCGCCAGGGGCGCAAGCGCGTCGGCCAACGGCACGGAGCCCTCCCCCGGCGTCATGGCGATCAAGTGAAAGCCGTTGTCCTGCATCAACTTCAGATCGCCGGGCCAGGACTCGGCGCGAGCATAGGGCACCAGCAGTGCGTGTCCCATCGACACCCGGACCGCGCGCCGGTACAACGGGTCGGCGCACCCGGCGCCGAACACCACCGCGTCGACGTCGAGGCCCGCGGCGTTGCGGAAGATCGAGCCGAGGTTCTCGTGGTCGTTGACGCCCTCGAGCACCACGACGGTCCGCGCACCCTGCAGCACCTCGGGCAGCGACAGTTCGACAGGCCGGGGTGCCGCGGCCAGCACGCCGCGGTTGAGATGGAAGCCGACGACCTCGGCCATCACCTCGGCACTGGCGCGGTAGTACGGCACGCCGCAGCCGGCCAGGTCGTCGGACAACTCACGGAGCCGGCGATCGGTGCCGAGGAACGCTCGCGGACTGAACCGCGAGGCCAGCATGCGCTGCGCCACCAATACGCCTTCGGCGATCACCAGTCCCTTGCCCGACGGCAGGTCGGGCCGGCGGTCCACGCTGTTGAGATCGCGAAAATCGTCGAGCCGCGGGTCGGCGGGGTCGGTGACGTCGACAACGATGACGTCGTCCATCGCGTCGAGGTCCGTCGCGGCACTCACTGGGCTTCGTCGATGATCGCGAACATCAGGTCCGCCGCGGCCAGCAAGGTCGCGCGGTCCTCCTGCTTGAGCTTCTCGAGCCGGCCCTGCAGCCACTCCATGCCGGCCCGGCGCTCGGCCTCGAACAGCTCCTCGCCGGCCTTGGACACCACCACCAGCACCTGGCGCCGGTCATCCGGATGCGAACTGCGCTCCACCAGCCCCAGCTCGACCAGCGACGCGATGACGCGCGTCATCGACGGCGGCCGTACCCGCTCCCGGGTGGCCAGCGTGCCCGGCGTCATCGGGCCGTCCTTCGCGAGCGTGGCGAGGGCCGACAACTGCGTCAGGGACACCGGGGAATCGGGACGACGGAATCGCAACTGCCGTGCCAGCCGCACAACGGCCAGCGACAGGTCATTGGCCAAGCGGTCATCGGCGTCCGTCACGAGCAGATAGCGTACCGATCGATCGACTAGCGTTAGAGGAGATGGCCACGCCCGCGCACGAACATCCGGCGGAACCCGTTCCGCCGGCTCTCCCCGACCGCCTCCTCGACCCGGTTCCGGTGATCGTGGTGATCGCCGTCGGCTGGCTGGTGGCGGTGGTGCTGGCCTTCACCGTCGCGGCGCTGCACGACTGGCGGCCGGTGTCCGTCGCGGGCCTCGGTGTCGGCGTACTGGGCACATCTATATTTCTGTGGCAACGCAGCGCGGCCCGTCGCGGCGCACGAGGTGCCCAACGCGGCCTGCGCTGACCATTCACGTCTCGACAAGGGAGAAGTCCGATGGCTGGCGAAACACCTCTGCTGCAGGCAGACATCACCATCAACGCGCCGGTGGCCAAGGTCTGGGCCTTGATCTCCGACCTCGACAACATGCCCAAGTGGAGCCCGCAGTGTCGGGTGATGAAGGCGGTCGGCGCCGTCAAGGTCGGCACCAAGACCGTGAACGTCAACCGCCGTGGCGCGATGTTCTGGCCGACGACCTCGACCATCACCGCGCTCGACGCGCAGAGGAAGCTGTCGTTCCGGGTCAACACCAACAACACCGAGTGGACCTATGACCTCGAGCCTGCGGGCACCGGCACCAAGGTGACCGTGAGCCGGCGTGCGGAAGCCGTCAAGCCGATCTCGAGCACGCTGATCAACCGCTTCATGGGCGGCGTGCCCAACTTCGAGGTGGAACTGGTCGAGGGCATGAAGACCTCGCTCGGCCGGATCAAGGCCGCGGCCGAAGGCGCTTAGCCGAGGTCGAGCACGCCGTCGTCGAAGGGCTCGAAGGCCGGTGAGCCGATGGGCTCCGGCGGCGGCGTGTCCGAGTGGGCGCCACAGCCGTACTCCGCCGACACCACACGGCCGTCGGCGGACAACTCGTTGGCGCAGACGCCGAACACCAGACCGAGCGACCCCGACAGCGGCACGTAGAAACCGCAGCCACGGCACGTCCGGCGCGTGGCCCGGGCCATGGCGGCGTTCGGACCGTAGTCGCCGTCCTGCCAGCGCTGTGCGGCATCTGTCCGGCCCCAGTCGCTGAGTACCTGCTTGCGGCCGAACCCGACCTCGGCAGCCACCTCGTCCCACTCGGGGTCGCCGGAGGCCAGATAGCCCGGCACCAGCCGGGGATCGTTGGGCGGCGGCGCCAGCAGATCGCCCGGGCTCAGATCGCCCGGCTGCACGCGCTCGTTCCACGGCACCCACTGCGGGGCCAGCAGCGCATCAGGTCCCGGCACCAGGACCACTTCGCTGACGGTGGTGTGGTCGGCGCCCGGGTAGGTCGCCAGCACCACTGCCCACTGCCAGCCGTGGTAGCCGGACATCGACGCGAGGAATCGATGGGTCACCGACGCCGGGTCGTCGAAGCTGGCGCCCAGGTAGTCACCGACGACGCCCTCGCCACTGAACTCGATGATCGCGGCGCGGGCCTGGTCGACCGCGCCCATCAGGATCGGGGTCAGGTCGGGCAGCTCGGCCTCTTCTTCGACAGCCGCCGCGGCCTCGGGGGCCGCTTCGGTCGCGGGCGCGTCAGCGGTCTCCGCAGCCGGGGCCTCGTCGACAGCAGCGTCGGCGGCCGGGGACTCGTCGGCGGCCTGCGGCTCATCGACGGTCTCGGGCACTTCGGCCGATTCCGGTGCCGCGGCGGGAGCTTCGACGGCGTCGACGGATTCCACGGCGGCTTCAGAGGTCGGCACCTCGACCGGCGCCTCGGTCGGCGTCGACTCGTCCGGCGTCACGGCTGCCGATTCGGTGTCATTGGGCATGTCCATCGTGATCAATACTGCCTGACCACCCAGGACAAGGCCACACCGCCTGCCTGCGCGCCGCCGTCGGCAGCATGGGGAACAATCGTGCTCATGAGTGGACCGCGGGATGCCGGGAGGTCGGGGGATCCCCGTTACTACCCGCCGCGCCCACCGCGCCGCGATGACGAAGAGCATCCAGGCATGGCCAATTACCCGAGCGATCCTGGTCAGGCCCGCCGCCGGCCGCCGCCGCGGGGGTCGTCGTCGCACAGCGACAACCGCTGGCTGCCGCCGCTCGACGACGATCACCACGACGGCCATGGCTACGACCGTGGATACGACGACGGCTACGACGACCGGCGCCGCGATGACGACGACCGGCGCCGCGGCCCCGCGGGCGGCGAGAAGATCACCGTCACCCGGGCCGCCGCGCAGCGCAGCCGTGAGATGGGCACCAAGGTGTATGGCCTGGTGCACCGGGCCGCGACGGCCGACGGCGCCGACAAATCCGGTCTGACGGCGCTGACGTGGCCCGTCGTCGCGAACAACGCGCTCGACGCGGCGATGGGCATCGCGCTCGCCAACACGCTGTTCTTCGCGGCGGCCTCAGGTGAGTCCAAGAGCAAGGTGGCCCTGTACCTGCTCATCACCATCGCGCCGTTCGCGGTGATCGCCCCGCTCATCGGGCCGGCGCTGGACCGCGTGCAGCACGGCCGGCGCGTCGCCCTTGCGGTGTCGTTCGCGCTGCGCGTGGTGCTGGCGCTGGTGCTGATCGGCAACTACGACGGCGCCACGGGCAGCTATCCCCCGTGGGTGCTCTACCCGTGCGCGCTGGGGATGATGGTGCTGTCCAAGTCGTTCAGCGTGCTGCGCAGCGCCGTGACGCCACGTGTGCTGCCACCGACGATCGACTTGGTCCGGGTCAATTCCCGGCTCACCATGTTCGGGCTGCTCGGTGGCACCGGTCTGGGCGGTGGCGTCGCAGCCGCGTTCGAGTACACCTTCGGCCTGATGCATCTGCCGGGCGCGCTCTACGTCGTCGCCGTCGTGGCGGTCGCGGGCGCCGTCCTGACGATGCGCATCCCCAAGTGGGTCGAGGTCACCGAGGGTGAGGTGCCGGCGACGCTGTCGTATCACGCGCCGACCGAGCAGCTGCGACATCCGCATCACGACAAGTCCCCGCGACAGCCGTTGGGCCGCAACATCATCACGTCACTGTGGGGCAACTGCACCATCAAGGTGCTCGTCGGCTTTCTGTTCCTCTACCCCGCGTTCGTCGCCAAGTCGCACGACGCGGGTGCGTGGGAACAGCTGAAGATCCTCGGCCTCATCGGCGCCGCCGCCGGCATCGGGAACTTCGCCGGCAACATCGCCAGTGCTCGCCTCAAATTGGGGCATCCCGCGCAGGTGGTCGTGCGCGCAACTGTCATCGTCACTGCTGCGGCAATCGCCGCCGCGGTGGCCGGCAACCTGATGGTGGCCGCGGCCGCCGCGCTGATCACCTCGGCCGCCACGGCGATCTCCAAGGCGTCGCTGGACGCCTCGCTGCAGCACGACCTGCCCGAGGCGTCCCGGGCGTCGGCCTTCGGCCGGTCCGAGTCGGTGCTGCAGTTGGCCTGGGTGGTCGGCGGCGCCGTCGGTGTGCTGATCTATACCGACCTCTGGGTCGGGTTCACCGCGGTCAGCGCCCTGCTGATCCCCGGGCTCGCCCAGACCCTCGTGAGCTACAACGGTGGCTCACTGATCCCGGGCTTCGGCGGCAACCGGCCCGTACTCGCCGAGCAGGAAGGACCACGGCCCGATCCCGCGGCAATGCCCGGGGCGCGTCAAGGATGGATATGAAACGAGTTCTCGCGCTGTTGGCAGTGGTCGCGGTGCTGTCGGCGACGGCTACAGGTGTCCTGGTCTGGCGGCTGACGCGGCACCAGGGTCCCGACTTCCCCGAGATCAGCGCCTTCACCGACGGCCAGCTGACCCGCATCGGGCCGTACCGCTACTGCGACGTCCACCTGAAGGCGTGCGACGTCCCCGCGACGACGGGCGAACTGCGCGTCACGGCGCGGCACCCCATTCAGCTGTCCGTGCCGCAGCCCGTGGCGCGGGCGCCGTGGGTGCTGCTGCTCGCCTACGAGGACGGCGGTTCCACCGTCAGCGAGTTCCGGCCGAACCAGCGGCTGGCCGTGACCATCCCGACCGTCGACCCGCATCACGGCAAGCTGCTCGGGCTCGCCGTCCAACTGCCCACTCTGGCAAGGGATTCCGACGGCAACGAGTTCCCCCTGCCGCACGCCGAATGGTCCGTGCGGACCGTCTGGCCCTGACCTACCCAGCGCCGTGGCCGGCCGGCACCTGTTCACCGTCGCGAACCGGCCCGGGCGGCGTGCCGTCACCGAAAGGCCTGCCGCCCAACGCTTCCCGGCCGTGCGGCGTCAGCCAATTTGCCAGATCGGGACCTTTCGGCACGATCTGCGTCGGATTGATGTCGGCGTGCACGATGTAGTAGTGCTGCTTGATCTGCACGAAGTCGACGGTGTCGCCGAAGCCGGGGGTCTGGAACAGGTCCCGGGCGTACGCCCACAGCACCGGCATCTCGGCGAGCTTGGACCGATTGCACTTGAAGTGCCCGTGATAGACCGGGTCGAACCGGGCCAGCGTGGTGAACAGCCGCACGTCGGCCTCGGTGATGGTGTCCCCCACGAGATACCTTTGGCCGCTGAGCCTTTCGCTCAGCCAGTCCAGCGCGGTGAACAGCCGGTCGTAGGCGGCGTCGTACGCCTCCTGTGATCCCGCGAACCCGCAGCGGTAGACGCCGTTGTTGACCTCGGTGTAGACGCGCTTGGCGACGCTGTCGATCTCGTCGCGCAGATGCTCGGGGTACAGCTGCGGCGCACCGTCGCGGTGGTACGCCGTCCATTCGGTGGACAGGTCCAGCGTCATTTGCGCGAAGTCGTTGGTCACGACGGCACCGGTGGGCACGTCGACGATCGCGGGCACCGTGATGCCCTTGGGGTAGTCCGGGTCGCGCTTGAAGTAGGCGTCCTGCAGCCGCGGGATTTTCAGCACCGGGTCGACGCCGCCGGGATCCAGGTCGAATGTCCAGCTACGCTGATCGTGCGTCGGACCGCAAAAGCCAATGGAGAGAACATCTTCCAGGCCCAGCAGCCGACGGACGATGATGGCGCGGTTGGCCCAGGGACAGGCCCTGGCGACGATCAGCCGATACCGCCCGGGTTCGACGGGGTACCCGTCACGACCGTCGGCCGTGATCCGGGTGCTGATGTAGTTGGTGTCGCGGGTGAACTCAGAACCGGGGTTGACGTAGGTCACATCCCCAGTCTGCCCGCCCAAAGTTGGCTTGTGTGCGAGAAATCAGCCGACTCTCGAACACAAGCCAACCTTCGGCGTGTGAATCAGGCGTCGAGCTCGCGGGCGACGGCCTTGACCACCTCGGACACCTTGCGGGCCGTCTTGCGGTCGGGGTAACGCCCCCGGCGCAGCTCGGACTGAACGACGTCCTCGAGGAGGGTGATCATGTCCGACACCATGCCGTGCAGCTCGTCGGGCGTGTGCTTGTGCTCGGGGGCCGCGGCCTCGCGACGGGTGCGCGACAGGCTCGGCGGCGGGTCGATCAGCTTGAGGCTCAGCGCCTGCGGACCGCGACGCCCGGCCGCGACACCGAACTCGACGCGCTGACCGGCCTTGAGACCTTCAACCCCGGCGGGCAGCGCCGAAGACCGGACGTAGACGTCCTCGCCCTCTTCCTGGGAGAGGAAGCCGAAGCCCTTCTCCGTGTCGTACCACTTAACCCGGCCGCTTGGCACTGGTCTCACCTGCTCGTTCTCAACATACGGTTACATAACGAAAGCGCCCCACCTCCGCAGGACGCGTTGCCGTTGATCCTACTCGGCCACCTCAGATCGCAGCATCCCCATTACTCGGTAGGCTGAAGGTTCTATGTAGAGGAGGTGACATGCGCCTGATCCTGAACATCATCTGGCTGGTTTTCGGCGGCTTCTGGCTGGCGCTCGGCTACTTCCTCGCAGCCCTGATCTGCTTCGTCCTCATCGTCACCATCCCGTTCGGCGTCGCGGCGGCCCGCATCGGCGTCTACGCCCTGTGGCCGTTCGGCCAGACGGTCGTCGACAAGCCCGGACCGCGCCCGGGGGCGCTGGTCGGCAACGTGATCTGGCTGGTGCTGTGCGGCTGGTGGCTGGTGCTCGGCCATATCGCCACCGCCATCGCGCAGGCCATCACCATCGTCGGTATCCCGCTGGCGCTGGCCAACCTCAAGCTGATCCCGGTGTCGCTGCTGCCGCTGGGCAAGCAGATCGTCCCGGTCGACCAGATTCATGCCGAACCCACCTGGCCCACATCATCCCGTCGCTTCGCTCGCCCCGAACGATGACACTCACACCCCTCGGCCTCCCCACCGTCGCGCGGCCTGTCGGTCCGGCCCCGGCATCCGGGCCGCTGATCGACACGTACGGCCGTGTCGCCGCCGATCTGCGGGTGTCGCTCACCGACCGCTGCAATCTGCGTTGTACCTATTGCATGCCGGCCGAGGGCCTGGACTGGCTGCCCGGCGCCGACCTGCTCACTCCCGAAGAGCTCACCCGGCTGATCCGGGTGGCCGTGACGCGGTTGGGCATCACGGGTGTGCGGTTCACCGGCGGTGAGCCGCTGCTGGTTCCACATCTGGAGGAAGTGGTCGCGGCGACCGCCGCGTTGCAGCCGCGGCCGGCCATGGCCGTGACGACCAACGGCATCGGACTCGCCAAGCGCGCGGCAGCGCTCAAGAAGGCCGGCCTGAATCGCGTCAACGTCTCGCTCGACACCCTGGACCCGGACCGCTTCGCGGCCATCACGCGGCGTCGGCGACTGCCCGAGGTGCTCGACGGCCTGGCCGCCGCAAAGGCGGCGGGGCTGAGTCCGGTCAAGGTCAACGCTGTGCTCGACCCGGAAACCGGCTTGGACGACGCCCCGGCGCTGTTGCGCTTCTGCCTCGAGCACGGGTACCAGCTGCGCATCATCGAGCAGATGCCACTCGACGCCGGGCATCACTGGCAGCGGGGTTCGGTCCTGCAGGCCGACCAGATTCTGGCGGCGCTGCGCCGCGAATTCAGCCTGCGCCCGGACCCGGCGCCGCGGGGTTCCGCCCCGGCCGAGCTGTGGCAGGTGCACGACGACGGCGCGGTGCTCGGCACCGTCGGCGTCATCGCGTCCGTCTCGGCCGCGTTCTGCGGCACGTGCGACCGCACCCGGCTCACGGCCGACGGTCAGGTGCGCAGCTGTCTGTTCTCAC
The DNA here is from genome assembly GCF_055384815.1 of Mycobacterium toneyamaense. Lineage (NCBI taxonomy): Bacteria > Bacillati > Actinomycetota > Actinomycetes > Mycobacteriales > Mycobacteriaceae > Mycobacterium > Mycobacterium toneyamaense. The sequence continues at coordinate 696,149 of NZ_AP040333.1, read as the reverse complement.
AGCAGGAGACGGATCTGCGGGCGTTGCTGCGCGGCGGCGCGGACGACGATGCGGTGGAGGCCGCCTGGCGGGCCGCGATGTGGGCCAAGCCGGCGGGCCATGGAATAAACGATCCGGGTTTCGTCCAGCCGGACCGCCCGATGAGCGCGATCGGCGGCTGACGGTGGCGGATTTGGTGGTGACGGTGCGCTATTTCGCCGCCGCGAAGGCCGCAACCGGAATCGAGACCGAAACGTTGCAGCTCAATGAGGGTGTAACCGTCCGCGATCTGGTGAACTCCATTGGTACACGTGGGGCAGATGTGGCAAAAGTGCTCTCACGCTGCTCATTTCTGCGCGACGGCGTCGCCGTGCGCGATCTGGACACCGCGCTCGCCACGGGCGGGACGCTCGATGTCCTACCCCCCTTCGCCGGCGGCTAATTGTGAAATGCCTCACATAACGAAACGGTAACGACCTGGCTGCGGCGCCCCTGACCGGCATCGATACCTGCGAAAACGCCGAATCAGCCAGCGGCTTTAAAGTCCTCTCATGATTTGCTCGGGCCCGAAACGCCCGAAATCGGTCGAGGTGACGGAACCCACCTGACCCGATACCGTCGTCTCTCAAGCCAGAGCGACCCTTTGGCACCCGCACTTGAAACGCCTAGCTCCATCCATCAGGTGCGGCCGACGACAACCCGTGGATGGAGGCGGGGGACCCAACCGGTCCACCGAGAAATCAGGACCAGGAGCCTCGGCTCCTTGGGGTGAAGCCTGCTCTGCAGGCCGGGCAACCTCTCCAGCCCGAACCCGACAGCTGACCTCGCAGGCGTTGACGAGAGGACTGCTTTTTTCATGAGTGGACGCCACCGCAAACCGACCACGTCCAGCGTCTCTGTCGCCAAGATCGCCTTCACCGGCGCGGTTCTTGGTGGCGGCAGCATCGCCCTCGCCGCCCAGGCCACCGCCGCGACCGACGGCGAATGGGACAAGGTAGCCCGCTGCGAGTCCGGCGGTAACTGGGCCATCAACACCGGCAACGGCTACCAGGGCGGGCTGCAGTTCTCGCCCAGCACCTGGAGTGCCCACGGCGGTGGCGAGTACGCGCCCGCCGCCAACTTGGCCAGCAAGGACCAGCAGATCGCCGTCGCCGAGCGCGTTCTGGCCAGCCAGGGCCGCGGCGCCTGGCCGGTCTGCGGCACCGGCCTGTCCGGTTCCACCCCGCGCAACGCCGTGAAGAACAACCCGGCGCCGGCCCCGGCCGCCACGCTGGACAACCCCGAACTCAACGCCCCGGCCGATCCGGCTCCGGTGCAAGAGGCCGCCGCTCCGCTCGACGCGCCGCTGCCGGAGGCCCCCGAGGGCCCCGCGATCGTCAACGTCTCCAACGAGATCCCCGCCCCCGAGGCCCCCGTCCTGGACGCGCCCGAGGCTCCCGCGCCCGCCCCCGAGGCCCCCGCCCCGGCCCCTGAGGCTCCTGCCCCGGCTCCCGAGGCACCCGTCGTCGAAGCGCCCGCCCCGGAAGCTCCGGTCGAGGCCCCGGCGCCCGTGATCCAGGCCGCCAACTGGGACACCAGCGAGGCCCCCGCCGAGAACGGCGCGTGGGCCCTGCACGCGAAGCAGGACCTGCCGGCCGACCCGGCCCCCGTCGTCGACGCCCCGGCGCCGGCCCCCGCTCCGGTTGCCGATGCCGCGGCTCCCGCCCCGGTCGCGCTGCAGACCCCGCCGGACGGCACGCCGCACCTCGCCAGCCCGACCAACCTGCCCCCGGGTTCGACCATGGATGCGCCCGAGACGGGTGACAGCGCCAACATGAGCTACCTGAAGCAGCTGTGGCACGCGGTCCAGAACAACGACATCTCCGGTCGTGACGCCCTGCTCGCCGTCGCCTCGACGCGGACCGGCGCACCGGGCGGCAGCATCTCGGCCCCGCCGAACGCTCCGGCGCCCGGCCCGGCCCCGATCGTCGACGCCCCTCCGGCTCCGTAATACGTACATAGAGAAATCGCCCCGGTCATTCGACCGGGGCGATTTTTTTCGTGGCCAGTCAGTGCAGGGCGCCGGCGAAAGTACGTGAGTGCAATCGGTGAGCGACCAGCGGGCGGTTATTGCACTCAGGGACTGCCGACGCCCGAAATACGTACCTGGCCTCAATCACGGCGGCTGCGCGCGGCGGTGATTGACGCTATGTACTTCTGTGCCCGTCTTCGGGCGAGCCGAGCGGGAACACGATCTCAGGCCGAGCCGACCCATTCGTCGGTGCCATCGGTGAAGAACTGGTGCTTCCAGACCGGCAGCCGCTCCTTGACGGTGTCGACCAGCAGCGCGCAGGTGCGGAACGCCGCGGCGCGGTGGTCGGCCGATACCGCAGCCACCAACGCCGCGTCGCCGATCTGCAGCACCCCGATCCGGTGGCTGACCGCGATGGCCCGCACACCTTCGGAGGCGGCGGCGACGTCGGCGGCGACCTCGGCCAGGACCTCCGCGGCCGACGGGTGCGCCGAGTACTCCAGCCGTGTCACCCCGCGGCCGCCGTCGTGGTTGCGTACGACACCGGCGAAGCTCACGACGGCTCCGGCGGAGCTGTGGTCGACCAGCGCCTCGTGGGACGCGACATCGATCGGCGATTCACTGAGGTCGGCGCGGCGCACGATCACCCGGCATGGTCCTTTCCGCTGAGCTGGTCGAGCGCGTGGTCGAGCACCCCGGCCAGCACGCCCAGCCCGTCCTTCACTCCCCCGGACGAGCCCGGCAGATTCACGATCAGCGTCCGGCCGGCGACGCCGCACACACCACGCGACAGCACCGAGGTCGGGACGTGCGGCAGCCCCGACTGCCGGATCGCGTCGGCCAGCCCGGGAATCTGGTAGTCGAGGACCTCGAGCGTGGCCTGCGGGGTGGCGTCGGTCGGCGAGATTCCCGTGCCGCCGGAGGTGAGGACGACGTCCACGTCGTCGGCGACCGCGCGGCGCAGTTCGGCGCCCACCGGGGCGCCGTCGGTGACGACGACGGGTGCGGGCACGTCGAACCCGCGCTCAGTGAGCCAGGCGACGATGAGCGGGCCGGTGCGGTCCGCGTAGACCCCGGCGGCGGCGCGGGTGGAGGCGATGACGACGCGGGCGGTGCGGGTCATGCCCGTTCCCAGAGACCGGTCTTGCCGCCCTCCTTGCGCAGCACCCGAATGTCGTCGATGCGCGCGGCCGGGTCGACGGCCTTGATCATGTCGTACAGCGTCAGCGCCGCGACGCTGACGGCGGTGAGGGCTTCCATCTCGACGCCGGTGCGGTCGGTGGTGCGCACGGTGGCGGTGATGCCGATGGCGTCACCGCTCGCACTGGTCTCGAACGCCACCTCGACCTTGGTGAGCGCCAGCTGGTGGCACAGCGGGATCAGATCGCTGGTGCGCTTGGCGGCCATGATGCCGGCGACGCGGGCGGTCGCGAGCGCGTCACCTTTGGGCAGTCCACCGCTGGTGATGAGGTCGACGACGTCGGTGCGGGTGTGCAGGACGCCCGCCGCGACCGCAGTACGCCGGGTGGCGTCCTTGGCGGACACGTCGACCATGTGGGCCGCACCCGTTTCGTCCAGGTGCGAGAGCTCCACGGCTACTTGTTGACGACGGTGACCGGGTGCATGTACGGCAGCTTCTCGGCCGGCAGCGGGAACTCCAGGTCGCCGAACGGCGAGAGCGCGCCGGTACGGTCGGTTGCCAGCTCGCTCACGGCGTGGTCGTCGCCGGACACCTCGGGCCAGCCATTGTCGACGTACTGGTTCTTCTTCTTGTCAGCCACGGAGACATTGTGGCAGGCGCTGCGCCCGCTGGCGAGGCCGGGCGCCGGAGGACGCGCGGAGGACAAAGTCACCTGCTTTACGCTGGTCAGCAATGATCGACGAAACCCCGGGTGTGCCGCTCGGCTCCTGGCTGGCCGACATGTCGGACGCGCAGCTGGTGCAGCTGCTCAGCGTCCGGCCCGACCTCACCCAACCGCCGCCGGCAACCCTGTCCGCGCTGGCGGCCCGCGCCCAGTCCCGGCAATCGGTCAAGGCCGCGACCGACGATCTCGATTTTCTGCAGCTCGCCGTGCTGGACGCGCTGCTGACGCTGCAGGCCACCACCATCGCCGTGCCGACCGGCGCGCTGTTCAAGTTGCTGGCTGGGCGCGCCAACAAGAAGGTCGTCACCTCGGCGCTCGACGAGCTGCGCACCCGCGGGCTGGTGTGGGGCGCCGACACGGTGCGGGTGGTCTCGGAGGCGGCGTCGGTGCTGCCCTGGTATCCGGGGCAGGTCACCGTCGAGGACCCAGACGCCGACGGCATCGCCGCGAAGCTGGCCGCCATCGATACGCCGCAGCGGGACCTGCTCGAGCGGCTGGCCGACGGGTCGCCGATCGGCCGGACCAAGGATGCGGCGCCGGGGACCGCACCCGACCGTCCGGTGCCGCAGCTGATCGCGGCCGGACTGCTGCGCCCGATCGACGACGAGACGGTGATCCTGCCACGGCTCGTCGGCCAGGTCCTGCGGGGACAGACGCCGGGGCCGACGACGCTGACGCCGCCGACACCCTCGACTCCGGTCTTGGCCGAGAAGGATGTCGACGCGGCCGCGGCCGGCTCGGCCATCGACCTGCTGCGTGAAGTCGAACTGGTTCTCGAAACCCTCTCGGCGACACCGGTTCCCGAGCTGCGCAGCGGCGGCCTCGGCGTGCGCGACGCCAAGCGGCTGACCAAGGTCACCGGGATCGACGAGAGTCGGCTGTCGCTGATCCTGGAACTGTGCGCGTCGGCGACGCTGATCGCGTCGGGCATCCCCGACTCGGACGACTACGACGACGGCCCGTACTGGGCACCGACCGTGGCCGCGGACCGATTCATCGAGTCGAGCGCCGCGACGCGCTGGCACCTGCTGGCCACCACCTGGCTGGACCTGCCGTGCCGCCCCGGCCTGGTGGGTAAGCGCGGGCCCGACGGCAAGCCGTATGCCGCCCTGACCAATGCGCTGTATTCGTCGGCCGCCCCGCTGGACCGCCGGCTGCTGCTGACGGTGCTCGCCGAACTGCCGCCGGGCGGCACCATGGACACCGCCACCGCCTCGGCGGCGATGCTGTGGCGCCGGCCGCGCTGGACCGCCCGCCTGCAGCCCGAGCCCACCGACGAATTGCTCACCGAGGCACACGCTTTGGGCATGGTCGGCCGCGGCGCGCTCGCCGGGCCGATCCGGATGTTGTTGGCCGGCGCACCCGAAGAAGACGTCGTCGCCGCGATGGCGGCGGCACTGCCCGATCCGATCGACCATTTCCTGCTGCAGGCCGATCTGACGGTCGTCGTCCCCGGGCCGCTGGAACGCGACCTCGCCGACCAGCTGGCGACCGTCGCCGACATCGAATCCGCCGGGGCCGCAACGGTTTACCGCATCAGCGAGCAGTCCATCCGGCGTGCCCTCGATACCGGCAGGACCGCCAGCGAGATCCACACCCTGTTCGCCCGGCACTCCAAGACGCCGGTGCCGCAGGGCCTCACCTATCTGATCGACGACGTCGCCCGCCGGCACGGACAGCTGCGGGTCGGCATGGCGTCGTCGTTCATCCGGTGCGAGGACCCGGCGCTGCTGGCACAGGCGCTGGCCTCCCCCACGCTCGAGCAGTTGAGCCTGCGGGCCCTGGCCCCCACCGTCGCGGTGTCACCAGCGCCGATCGCCGACGTGCTGGCCGGCCTGCGCACCGCGGGCTTCGCCCCGGCCGCCGAGGACTGGTCGGGCACCATCGTCGACCTGCGCCCGCTCGGCGCGCGGGTGTCCACGCCGATCCACCGGCGCACCTTCCGGCACCCGCAGGCACCGAACGAGAAGACTCTCGGCGCCATCGTCGCCGTCCTGCGCCAGACCGGCCGCGGCGGCAACGGGGAGCGACTGGACCCGGCGGCCGCGATCTCGCTGCTGACCGACGCCGCGGTGACCCAGTCGTCGGTGGTGATCGGGTACGTCGACGCCGCCGGGGTTGCCACGCAGCGCGTGGTGGCGCCGGTGAACGTGCGTGGCGGCCAGCTGACCGCCTACGACCCGGCCGCCGGCCGGGTCCGCGAATTCGCGATCCACCGGGTGACCTCGGTCGTCGCGCCGGAATAGGACGCTGCGAGGTCACGTTCTCCTCGCGAGCAGACGTAAAACTGTCATTTTCGAGCCAAAACTGACAGTTTTACGTCTGCTCGCGCGGAAAAACGGACCACTCGCGCGCGTCTGGATAATGGATCGGATGGCTTGCGAGCAAGTAATGGAGTGGATGGCGCATGACTGACGGACCCCTGATCGTCCAGTCGGACAAGACCGTGCTGCTCGAGGTCGACCACGAGCAGGCCGGGGCGGCACGGGCGGCGATCGCGCCGTTCGCCGAGCTGGAGCGTGCGCCCGAGCACGTGCACACCTACCGGATCACGCCGCTGGCGCTGTGGAACGCGCGCGCCGCGGGCCACGATGCCGAGCAGGTCGTCGACGCGCTGGTCAGCTTCTCCAGGTATGCGGTGCCGCAGCCGCTGCTGGTCGACATCGTCGACACCATGGGCCGCTACGGGCGCCTGCAGCTGGTGAAGCACCCGGCACACGGACTGACGCTGGTGAGCCTGGACCGCGCGGTGCTCGCCGAGGTGCTGCGCAACAAGAAGATCACCCCGATGCTGGGCGCCCAGATCGACGACGACACCGTCATCGTCCACCCGTCCGAGCGCGGCCGCGTCAAGCAGATGCTGCTCAAGATCGGTTGGCCCGCAGAGGATTTGGCGGGATACGTCAACGGCGAGGCACACCCGATCACGCTGGAGCAGGACGGCTGGAAGCTGCGCGACTACCAGGAGCTGGCCGCGGATTCGTTCTGGGCCGGCGGGTCGGGCGTCGTGGTGCTCCCCTGCGGCGCGGGCAAGACGATGGTCGGCGCTGCGGCCATGGCCAAGGCGGGTGCGACGACGCTGATCCTGGTGACCAACACCGTCGCCGGCCGGCAGTGGAAGCGCGAACTCATCGCGCGCACCTCGCTGACCGAAGAGGAGATCGGCGAATACTCCGGCGAGCGCAAGGAGATTCGGCCCGTCACCATCGCGACGTATCAGGTGATCACCCGGCGCACCAAGGGCGAGTACAAGCACCTGGAGCTGTTCGACAGCCGCGACTGGGGGCTGATCATCTACGACGAGGTGCACCTGTTGCCCGCGCCGGTGTTCCGGATGACGGCCGATCTGCAGTCCCGCCGGCGACTCGGCTTGACCGCCACGCTGATTCGCGAAGATGGCCGCGAGGGCGACGTGTTCTCGCTGATCGGGCCCAAGCGGTACGACGCCCCGTGGAAGGACATCGAGGCGCAGGGCTGGATCGCGCCGGCCGAGTGCGTCGAGGTCCGGGTCACCATGACCGAGAACGAGCGCATGACGTACGCGACGGCCGAGCCCGAGGAGCGCTACAAGCTGTGCTCGACGGCGCACACCAAGATCGCGGTGGTGAAGTCGATCCTGGCCCGGCATCCCGACGAGCCGACGCTGGTGATCGGCGCCTACCTGGACCAGCTGGAAGAGCTCGGCCAGGAGTTGGACGCCCCGGTGATCCAGGGCTCGACCAAGAACGCCGAACGCGAGGCACTGTTCGACCAGTTCCGGTCGGGCGAGATCCGCACCCTGGTGGTGTCGAAGGTCGCCAACTTCTCCATCGACCTGCCGGAAGCCTCTGTTGCCGTTCAGGTTTCGGGCACATTCGGATCGCGTCAGGAAGAGGCCCAGCGCCTGGGCCGGCTGCTGCGCCCGAAGGCCGACGGTGGCGGCGCGGTGTTCTACTCGGTGGTCTCGCGCGACAGCCTCGACGCCGAGTACGCCGCGCACCGGCAGCGCTTCCTGGCCGAGCAGGGCTACGGCTACGTCATCAAGGACGCCGACGACCTGTTGGGGCCGGCTATTTAGCCAGTCCCAGCAATCGGATGCGGCCGCGACCGCCGGGACATACGCTCTTCGCAGTTCGCCCACCTGCGGAGGTCACTGATGACGTACGACTATGACTGGCTGGTCATCGGCTCCGGCTTCGGCGGCAGCGTCTCGGCGCTGCGGCTGGCCGAAAAGGGTTATCGCGTAGCGATTCTCGAATGCGGCCGCCGATTCGAGGACGCCGACTTCGCGGATGAGACCAAGGACGCCAAGAACTACTACTGGGCACCGCAGGTCGGGATGCGCGGCATCCTCCGGCTGACGCTGTTCAAGGACATCTTCATCGGCTCCGGCTGCGGCGTCGGCGGCGGCAGCCTGGGGTACGCGAACACGCTCTACCGGGCGTTCCCGAATTTCTACGAGAGCCCGCAGTGGAAAGGGTTGGCCGACTGGGAGTCCGAACTCGCGCCGCACTACGACGAGGCGGAGCGCATGCTCGGTGTCGTCGAGTACGACGACGACGGACCGGCGGACCTGCTGTTGAAGGAGTACGGCGAGGCGATCGGCGTCGGCGACACGTACCGGCGGGCACATGTCGGCGTGTTCCTGGGGCAGCCGGGAAAGACCGTGCCGGACCCGTACTTCGGCGGCGACGGCCCCGACCGGACGGGGTGCATCAAGTGTGGTTCGTGCATGGTCGGCTGCCGCCACGGCGCCAAGAACACGTTGCGCAAGAACTACCTGTGGTTCGCCGAGAAGCTCGGCGTGCAGATTTTCAGCGAGCGCGCGGTCACCGACATCAAACCGCTCGACGCCGACGGTGCCACGGGATACGAAGTGACACACCAGAAGAGCGGCGCGCTCGGCAAGCGGTCGGCCGAGAAACTGCGCGCCCGCGGGGTCGTCGTCGCAGCCGGGGCGCTGGGCACCAACCGCCTCCTGCAGCGCTGCAAGCTCGGCGGTTCGCTACCGAACATCTCCGATCGGCTCGGCTATGTGGTGCGCACCAACAGTGAATCGATCATGGCGGTGATGGCGCCCAAGGACTACCCCGACGACTTCACGCACTCGATCGCGATCACCTCGAGCATCTACACCGACCCGTCCACGCACATCGAGGTCGTCACCTACGGCAAGGGTGGCGACACCCAGTCGCTGCTGTTCAATCTGATGATCGAGGCGGGCAAGCGGGGCAGCCGGCCGCTGCATTTCCTGGCCGCCGCCGCGAAGAACCCGAAAGCGGCGCTGGCGGCCTGGAAGATCAAGGACACGTCGCGGCGCGTGATCATCCTGCTGGTCATGCAGTCCATCGACAACGCGATGCGCCTCAAGGTGAAGATGCGCCTCCCCAACGGCAACGTCGCCCTGACCACCGAGCAGGACCCCGACAACCCCAATCCCGACTTCGTGCCGGCCGCCTACGACGCGGCGAAATGGTTTGCCCGCCGCATGGGCGGCGTCGCGTATTCCGGTGTGACAGAAGGCATTTTCGCGATCCCGTCGACAGCGCACATCCTCGGCGGTGCGGTGATCGGCGAGTCCCCCGAGACCGGTGTCGTCGACAGCCGCAACCACGTCTTCGGCTACGAGAACCTTCTGGTCACCGACGGTGCGGCCGTCCCGGCGAATGTGGGCGCCAATCCGAGCCTGACGATCACCGCGCTCGCCGAGCGCGCGATGACGTTCATCCCGGCTAACGCGCCGGCTGTTTGACGACGGTCAGCAGCACCACCGAGTCGGCGAGCGCCTTCAGGCTGTGCCGGGTGGACGGGATGATGAGATGGTCGCCGGCCATGCCGTCCCAACTGGCCTGTTCGGCGACGAGGCGCACCCGGCCCTGCAGCACCTGAAGCGTGGCCTCGCCGGGGCTCTCGTGCTCGCCCAACTCGTTGCCGTCGGCGAGAGCGATCAGCGTCTGCCGCAATGCATGCTCGTGGCCGCCGAAGACCGTGTGAGCGCTGCGCCCGCCATTTCCATCGCGCGCGATGTCCAGATGCTGGCGGGCCAGCGCGGTCAGCGAGATTTTCTCCATGCCTCAAATATCCGCTTCAGCAATGCCCGCCGGAACCGTTTGACGGTTTAAATCACGCGCAGCGAATCCCCCTCGCCCGGGAAGCGACGACGCAGTGCGTCGAGCATCCGCTGCACCTCCAGCACCCTCCGGCGCAGGGCCAGCAGAGCGTCCGTCGGGGACTCCACTGCCGCCTGCGCGGTGGCTTGCGCGCGCCGCGATCGCCGCTCCAGCACCGTCATCTGGTCTTCCAGATCAGCGATCTCGTCGAGCAGCAGTGCCGCGAACAGGCGCGATTGAGCCAGGTCCGCGCGGTGGGCGGGCCGGGCCTCGGCATCGAACCGCGACCGCCCGCCCACGGCGCCGGGGCGCACCGTGCGCCGGGTGGCCGTGGCATTGGAAGGGATCGGCACCGGGGCGGCTCGGCGTCCGGTTTCGCGCATCGTCGGCAACATGGCGCAATGATCACCGAGACTGCACCTTTGCGCTACCAGCCGTTCATCTTCCGGACCGCAACCGGACACCTTCGAGGAAAGGCTCAACGGAGCGCGGTGGGCCGCCCGAAGCGGGCCGGCACGCCCGGTGAGAACAACGCGCGCAACGGCGGCCCCACCGGCACGACACCGCTGGCGGGCACCAGATCGTCGGTCAGCTCGACCACCTCGGCCTGGCGCAGCGGCCAGGCGGGGTGCTCGTTGGGCACCCACCAGGTCCGGCCGGCCTTGCGGGTGTGCGCGCCCCACCGCGCGGTCAGCCACACCTCCAACGGCGTGGGGTCGACGGGCGCACCGATGGCCAGCTCCGCCAGGGTCCGCAGGCCGCGCTCCGGCCACCGGCGCGTGCCCGCGTAGGTGATCCGGTCAGCGGTGCGGGTGACGCGCAGTTTGGCCCAGGTGTACGGCACGCCCATGCCGAGCCTCGTCGCCCCGACGACCGCGAGCCGCGTCGTCTCCAGCGACCGGAACAGCACCCCGTGCCGGCCGGCGGCGTCCACCGAATAGAGCCGCACGTTCGTTTCGGCGAAGGTCCCGAAGTACGGCAGCGGCACACCGCCGGCCACCGCCGACCGGTGCATGACGAACGGCACCAGGCCGACGTACGTCAGCCCGTCGGAGAAGATGTCCGGCGCGGTGCCGGGCGGGTACAGGTGCGCGACGCTCGCCGGATCGACGGGCCAGTGCAGGAACGTGAGGTCACCCCAGAACTGTTCGACCCACACCGGCGGCCGCAGCGGCGGTGCGTCGACCAGAAACCCGTCCATGCTCGCTAGTCACTGAGTGCGGGGACGACGTCGCGCTCGAACGCCTCGATGCTCGACCTGTCGTAGGCGGCCTCCGGGAAGTACACGATGGCGTACTCGCTGCCGAGATCCTTGATCTTCCGCAGCGTCTCGATGACCTGTTCGGTTGTGCCGCAAGCGGAGTCGGGCGAGGTCAGGTTCTTGACCATCGCGTCGACGGCAGCTTCGTGCGCGACGGTGACCTGGCGGTCCCGGATCCGCGCGATGCGCGCGGCGACGTCGGCCTCGGACTCCCCGATCACCACGTTGAAGTTGGCCGAGCGGACGATGCCGTCGTAGTCGGTGCCGACCTCGCGGCAATGCTGTTGCAGGACTTCGGATTTGTGCGCGAAGCCATCGGGCTCGGAGGTGAAGTTGGTGTACTGCGCGTACTTCGCGGCGATCTTCAGCGTCACCTTCTCACCGCCGCCCGCGATCCACAGCGGAATGCCCTTGTCCTGCAACGGCTTGGGTTGCACGATGGCGCCGTCGACCTGGTAGTGCCTGCCGTCGAAGCTCACGACGCCGTCACGCCAGGCGGTGCGCATGATCTGCACGCCTTCGTCGAGCCGGGCGAGTCGCACACCGGCCGACGGGAAGCCGTAACCGTAAGCGCGCCATTCATGTTCGTACCAGCCGCCGCCGATGCCCATCTGCACCCGGCCGCCGGAGATGATGTCGGTGGTCGCCGCGACCTTCGCCAGATACGCCGGGTTGCGGTAGCTGATCGCCGTACACATCTGGCCCAGCTTGATCCGCGAGGTCGTGGCGGCGTATGCCGCCATCAGCGTCCACGCCTCGTGCGTGGCCTCCGCCGTCGGCATCGGCACGGTGTGGAAATGGTCGTAGACCCACAGCGAATCCCAGGGTCCGGCGTCGGCGTACGCGGCCAGGTCGCGCATCACCTGCCATTGGTCCTGTGGCGCGATCCCCACCAGATCGAGTCGCCAACCTTGCGGGATGAACAATCCGAAGCGCATGGTCCCGACTTTATGCAATACGTGCGGGCCGCTCCACGAAACGGCGTCGGGAACCATCACGGCCCGGGCTTAGGCTGAAGACCATGGCACCCGAATTGCGCGTCGATCCGCAGGTTCTGACGGCCGCGGCGAGCACCATGGCGTCGTGCGGCTCCGCGGTCGGCGGAGCCAAGCCGGGAGAATCGCTGAATTCGGCCGCGGCCGGCATGTCCGGGCTCGCCTCCGGCGCCGCCTGTCAGCGCGTCGGCCCGGTGCTCAACACCGATTGCGAGAACCTCGGCAAGGCCGTCACCGGCTTCGCCGACTCGCTGCGCACCGCGGCCACCAACTACCAGAGCACCGACGCCGCGGCGGGCAATGCCATCGGCACGACGATGCCGGGACGCTGATCAGCCCGGCAGGCGGTTGTTGATCCGCAGGCCCGCGAACAGCGCGAGCACCAGCACGAAGAACCCGACGCGCGTCCAGCTGCCGCTGGCATCGCCGCGGATGGTCTGGTAGCCGATCTGCTCCTGCAGGTTGGCGTACACACGGGTCAACTGATCGAGGGTCTCGGCGCGGAATGACTCGCCGCCGGTGACCTTCGCGATCTTCTGCAGCGACAGGTCATCGGTCGGGACCGGCACTTCCTGACCCTCGTAGGTGATGACACCCGACGGTGTACCGAACGAGATGGTCGAGATCACGACGTCCTGGTCCTTGGCCGCGCGGGCCGCCGTCAGTGCGCCGCGCGGGTCGTTCGGGTCCGCCGGCACGGTTTCCTTACCGTCCGACATCAGCACGATGTGCGCGGGCGGCGGACCGTCACCGCCGCCCATGACCGCGTCGAGCGTGGCGATGGCCTGCAAGGCCGTGAAGATGCCCTCGCCGGTCGCGGTGCGCGGCGACGGCTCCAGGGTGTCGATGGTGCGCGCCACGACGTCGTGGTCGCTGGTCGGCGCAACCAGCATCGTTGCGCTGGACGAGAATTGGACGAGGCCGACGCTGATCCCGGTCGTCAGGCCCTTGACGAACGTCTTGCCGGCGCTTTTCGCCGCCTCGATGCGGCTGGGCTTGACGTCGGTGGCGATCATCGATTCGGAGACGTCGATGACGAGCATGACGACGGCGCGGTTACGCGGAATCCGGATGTCGTGGGTCGGTCCGGCCATGGCGGTGGTCAGCAGGACCAGGGAGATCACCAGCAGCACCGCCGGCAGGTGCCGCCAGCGCGAGCGCGTCTTGGGACGGGCCGCGACGACCTGTTCGAGCAGTTCGGTGTTGGCGAACCGCAGCACCCGCTTGCGACGGGCCTTGCGCAGCAGCAGGTAGATCGCGACGGCGCCGACGACGGCGATCAGGTACAGGAAGAACCAGGCACTCGAGAACCCGGACAGCGTCAGTGGCCCGATAAAGGGGATCTCCAACAGGCACTCTCCGTTGCGTTCGGCGTCGTCGCTCGGACTGATATGGGGCAATCGTACCGACGCCGACGAGTGCGGTACCGGATGCGGCCGGCGCCGGACGCGATCGGTCCGTCAGTCCGGCAGTCCGAGCGCGGCCATCGCGCCGTCGACCGCCGCTCGCCGCAGCTGGTCGGCCGGCACGTCCGGGAACTGCAGGCAGCAGTCCTGGAGGCCGCCGAACGCGATGACGGCGCGGGTGGCTTGTTCGAGGGTGGGCCGACGTCCGAAGACCAGCTTGCCCAGCCGCTCGCGCCACGCCAGCATGCTGTCGATCAGTCCCAGGTCGGCCAGCGTGGTCAGGTCGGTGACGATGAGCATGAGGTCGGCGCGGTGCCGGTAGTGGAAGTCGAAGTAGCCCTGCAACAGCTCGCGCGGAGTGGCGCGGGCCGAGCCGCGCAGGCGTTCGTGGGCGGCGACGAATTCCTCGCCCTCCTCGACCAGCGGCTGCAGGATGCTGCGCACGAGGTCCTCACGCGAGCTGAAGTGGTAGTAGAGCGCGGGTTTACTGATGCCGAGCCGATCGGCGATGTCCTGCAGGCTGGTCCGCTGCACGCCCTTCTGACTGAATAGCTCGCGCGCCACATCCTGGATGCGCACACGGGTCTCGGACGGGGTTCTCGCCACGTAGCCACCCTAACTTACTTAACGGGCGGTAAGCTGACCCGACATCCACTTACCGACCGTTAAGTAAATGCGGAGGAATCCATGAAAGTGCTCATCTCCGGCGCCAGCATCGCCGGCCCGGTCCTGGCCTACTGGCTGTCCCGCAGCGGATTCGATGTGACGGTCGTCGAACGTGCACCGGCCCTGCGCAAGACCGGCGGCCATGCCGTCGACCTCTTCCGGCCGGCCATGGAAATCTCCGAACGGATGGGCGTACTGGGGCGCATCGAGGCCCGGGCCACCGGGACGACCGCGCTCACCGTCAACCGTCCGCCGCGTACCCGGTGGACCCACATCGACTACGTCAAGCTCATCGCGGCCATGTCCGACCGGCACGTCGAGATCATGCGCGACGACCTCAGCCAGGCGTACTACGACGCCGTCCGCGACGACGCCGAGTTCCGCTTCGGCGACCAGATCACGTCCATCACCGACGCCGGCGAGGTGACGTTCGAGAACGGTGCGCCCGAGCGCTACGACCTGGTGGTCGGCGCCGACGGGCTGCACTCGGGGGTCCGGCAACTGACCTTCGGCGATGAGGTTCGGGAACGGTTCCTCGGCGGCTATCTGGCCGTGGTGTCGGTGCCGAAAATGCTTGCGCCAAAAGGTGAGATGAGCGGCTACCTGGCGCCGCGGAAGATGGCCATGGTGTACAGCGCCGACCACCTCGAGGATGCCCGGGCGGTGTTCCTGTTTCGCACCGATGAGCCGCTGGACTACCACTACCGCGACATCGCAGCTCAGCAGCGCCACCTGCGGGCGGCGTTCGCCGGCCTGGTTCCCGAGGTCGACCATTGGCTGCGCGAGGTGGACCACACCCCGGCGTTCTACTTCGACGCCATCACCCAACTGGAGATGAGCACCTGGTCGCGGGGACGGGTCACGTTGGTCGGTGACGCGGGGTATTGCCCCGGCCCTGCCGTCGGCGGGAGCACGAGCCTGGCGGTGTACGGCGCATACGTCTTGGCCCACGCGTTGTCCGCGGCTCGCGGCGATCACACTGCCGCGTTCGCCGCCTACGAGCGCACCATGGCCGCGCCGGTGGCCGGCAGCCGCACCATGGCGCGCGTCAACGCCAGGACCATCGTGCCCGGATCTGATTGGGGCGCACGAACACTCGTCGGCGTCGCGCGGACCATCTCGGTGTTGCCGCGGGGCCTGACCGGGCGCCTGGCCCGGCTCAACGCGAAGGGCGTCCGGCTGTACGACACCATGCCGCTGCCCGACTGACGTCTGCGCGTGTGGCCGAAGCCGCTGCGCTGTCACCCTTTTTCGCTACGTTGGGTTCATGGCCCTTTCCAAGGATGAACGCGAACAATTTCTGGCCGAACCACACATCGGGGCACTGTCGGTCAACGCCGGCCCGGACCGCGGTCCCCTGACGTTGCCGATCTGGTACCAATACAGCCCCGGCGGCAAGCTCTGGCTGCTCACCGGGCTCGGCTCCCGTAAACACAAGCTGATCGAGGCGGCCGGGCACGTGTCGCTGATGGCCGAGCGGCTGGAGCCGACGGTCCGCTACGTCGCGGTCGACGGACCGGTGCTCAGCATCGAGACCGGCACCGACGAACAGCTGGTCGAGATGGCCGAGCGGTACCTCGGCAAGGAGAAGGCCCCGGCCTACCTCGAGATCGCCCGGCGCGAGCACGGCCCCAGCGTGACCGTCACTGTCGACCCGAAGCACTGGCTGTCGGCCGACCTCGGCGCGCTGTGATGCCATGTCCTCCCGACAGCGACTGTTCCGGGTCTTCTACCGGCTCGGATTCACCCCGTGGGACGGGCATCCACTGGCCACCAGTCTGCGCGAGCTGGTCGAGGGTGACGGTGCGCTGACGCCGGGCACCGCGCTCGACATCGGCTGCGGCACCGGCGACAACGCCCTGTATCTGGCCGGGCTCGGCTGGGACGTCACCGGCATCGACTACGTCGCGACGGCGGTCCAGAAGGCGCGGGCCAAAGCCGCCAAGCGGGACGCCACGGCGCCGGGCGCGGTGCGGTTCGACCAGGCCGATGCCACCCGGCTCACCGGGCAGGGCATCGGCGCCGATTTCACGCTGATCGTCGACAACGGGTGCCTGCACGGCATGAGCGCGGACGACCGCGACGCCTACGTCGGCGAGGTGACGGCGGTCGCCGCCGCAGACGCGCGCCTGCTGATCGTCGCGTTCGTGCCGGGCGCCTCGTTCGGGGTGCCGGGGATCGATCCGGCCGAGGTGGAGCGGCGCTTCGCACTCGGGTGGACGCTGCTCGACAGCGGTGACGAGCCGGGCCTGGATCGGGGCGGCAAGAACCCGGCGCGGTACTACTTGTTCAAGCGGCGCCGCACCTGAGGTTTCGCGGCCAGACTTTGCCGGCATCGGGCCGTCAGTCGCCGGGCGTAGCGTGGCCACATGGGCGAACTTTCTGACGATGTGATCGCGTTTCTGTCCGAGGGCACGCGCACCGCGGTGCTCGGCTGGGTGGCGGCCGACGGCCGGCCGCTGGCCGCACCCGTGTGGTTCGTGGTGGACGGCGGCGAGCTGGTGTTCAACACCGGCAAGGACACCGCCAAGGGTCGGGCGTTGGCCCGCGACCCACGCGTGGTGCTGTGCGTCGACGACACGTCCCCGCCCTTTTCGTTCGTCCAAATTCAGGGCGTCGCGGCGATCAGTGAGGACCCCGACGAGCTGCTCGACATCGCCACGCGTACCGGCGGCCGCTACATGGGCGCCGACCGCGCCGAGGAATACGGCCGCCGCAACGGTGTCCCCGGCGAGCTGGTGGTCCGGGTCAAACCGACGAAAGTCATTGCCGCATTTGACGTGGCGGAGTGAGGACGCCATGACCGACCTGTCTGAATTCGCCGAGCTGTCCGCGCGTGATCACGGGCTGGTTGTGCTGAACACGCTGCGTGGTGACGGCAGCATCCAGTCGTCGGTGGTCAATGCCGGCGTGCTGCCACATCCGACGACCGGGGAGCCGGTCGTCGCACTCGTCGCCATCGGATCAACCCGCAAGCTGCGCAATCTGCGGGCCGACCCGCGCACTTCGGTCGTCGCGCACGCGGGGTGGCAGTGGCTGACGGTCGAAGGCACGGCGGAGGTCATCGGGCCTGACGACACCGATGCCGAGACGCTGAGGGTGTTGTTGCGCAACGTCTTTACCGCCGCCGGCGGCACCCACGACGACTGGGACACGTACGACCGCGTCATGCGGGACGAGGGCCGCGCCGCGGTGCTCATCTCACCGACGCGGGTGTACTCGAACCCCGCGCGCTGACCTCGAAACCCGCCGCCGGGGTGGCATGACAAGACTCGGTTCGGTTGCCTTACTGTCAGGTTTCTAAACTGCCGGCATGGGCCGGCCACAGATCAGCACCGCCACCGTTCGCCGCGGCCTCTCGGCCGCCCGGGTCAAACTCACGGCGCCGGAGGCCATGCGGCCCGTGCTCAACCTCATGAAGGGTGCCGATCCGGCGAGGGACGTCAGTGCGGCCCGGCTGGGACTGTCCCTGCTGTGGCTGGCCGACGACGTCATCGCCGCGGTGAACCGCAAGCTCGAACGCGTCAACATCTCGGAAGCCAAGCTCGATGTCCTGATGATCTTCGCGGCACAGCTCGCCCAACCAGAAGACGAATGGACTGTCCGCCAGACCCCCAGCGGGATCGCCGAGTACTTCGGCATCACCAAGGCCAGCGCCACCGGTCTCATCGACTGGCTGGAGAACCGGAAGCTGGTCGCCCGGACCCGGCATGCCACCGACCGCCGCAGCACACCGGTTCGCATCACACCCGAGGGGGAAAAGCTTGTCGCCGAAGCGCTTCCGGTCTTCGAGCAGGCGTGCGGCGGGCTCATCGACGTGCTGAGCGAGCGCGAGCGCCGGGACTTGCAGCACATCCTCGACAAACTGTGGATTCACGTGAAGGCACCCCAGGCGACAGACTCCGGCACCTGACCAGCCACCACCGCGCATCGGCGTCACCCACCAACGCAAAAACCCCCAAATCCCTTGGGATTTGGGGGTTTTTGGTGGTGCTAGTGGCTAGCTCTCCAGCGACGCCGGAGGCAGGAAGCGGTCGCCGTACTTGGCGGCCAGTTCCTTGGCCCGGGCCACGAAGGCCTCCTTGCCGACACCGAGCTCGCCCTGGTAGCCGACGATGAACTGCGCCGAACCACCGGTGTACGGCGGGAAGCCGATACCCATGATCGAGCCGATGTTCGCGTCAGCGGTCGAGGTCAGCACGCCCTCGTCGATGCACTTCTGGGTCTCGAGTGCCTCGGCGAACAGCATACGGTCGATCATGTCCTGCAGCGGCAGTTCGGTCGAACCCGAGTTGAAGGCGTCCTTCAGTCCTGGCCACAGCTGGGTGCGCTTGCCGTCGACGTACTCGTAGAAGCCCGCGCCCTTCAGACGCGACGGGCGACCGAGCTCGATCATCTTCTCGACGACAGCCTCGGCCGGGTGCGCGACGTGGGTGCCACCGGCAGCCTCGACGCCTTCCTTGGTGGCGACAGCGATCTTGTGCATGAGCTCGAGGTTGAGCTCATCCGAAAGCTGCAGCGGCGCAGCCGGGTAACCGGCCTGCGAACCGGCCTGCTCGATGGACGCGGGCGCAACGCCCTCGCCCAGCATGGCCAGCGCCTCGTTGACGAAGGTGCCGATCACGCGCGAGGTGAAGAAGCCACGGCTGTCGTTGACAACGATCGGGGTCTTCTTGATGGCCAGGGTGTAGTCGAACACCCGGGCCAGCGCCTCGTCAGAGGTCTTCTCGCCCTTGATGATCTCCACCAGCGGCATCTTGTCGACAGGCGAGAAGAAGTGGATACCGATGAAGTCCTCCTGGCGCTTCACGCCGGTCGCCAGACCGGTGATCGGCAGTGTGGAGGTGTTCGAGCCGAGCAGCGCGTTGGGTTCGACGATGTCCTCGATCTCCTGGAACACCTTGTGCTTGAGTTCCTGGTTCTCGAACACGGCCTCGATGACGAAGTCGACGCCCTTGAGGTCCTGCGGATCGGCCGTCGGGGTGATCCGGGCCAGCAGCGCGTCGGACTTCTCCTGCGTGGTCTTGCCACGCTCGAGGGCCTTGGCCTCGATCTTCTCGGAGTAGTTCTTGCCCTTGTCGGCGGCTTCCTGCGTGACGTCCTTGAGGACGACCTCGTAGCCGGCCTTGGCCGAGACGTAGGCGATACCGGCGCCCATCATGCCCGCGCCCAGCACACCGATCTTCTTGATGTCCTGCTTGGCGATGCCCTCGGGACGCGAGGCGCCACCGTTGATGGCCTGCAGGTCCAGGAAGAACGCCTGGATCATGTTCTTCGCGGTCTGGCCGGTGACCAGGCTGGTGAAGTAGCGGCTCTCGATGCGCGACGCGGTGTCGAAGTCGACCTGCGCACCCTCGACAGCGGCATCCAGGATGGCGCGCGGCGCGGGCATCGGGGCGCCCTTGAGCTGCTTCTTCAGCAGCGCCGGGAACGACGGCAGGATGCCGGCCAGGCCCGGGCTCGACGGGGTGCCACCGGGCATCTTGTAGCCCTTGACGTCCCACGGCTGCACGCCACCCTCGGGGTTGGCCTTGATCCAAGCCTTGGCGGCCGGGATCAGTTCCTCGACGGTGTCGACGAGCTCGTCGACCAGGCCGGTGGCCTGCGCCTTGGCCGGGGTGAAGCGGGTGCCCTGGCTCAGGACCTCCATGAAGGCCTTCTGGATGCCAAACATGCGCACGGTGCGGGCGACGCCGCCACCGCCGGGCAGCAGGCCCAGGGTGACCTCGGGCAGGCCGATCTGGCTGCCGCGGACGTCGGCCGCGATGCGGTGGTGGCACGCGAGGGCGATCTCCAGGCCACCACCGAGAGCGGCGCCGTTGATGGCGGCGACGACGGGCTTGCCCAGGGTCTCCAGGGCGCGCAGGTCGGCCTTGATGTCCTCGACCATGGAGAACGCCTCGCCGGCGTCGTCCGGGCCGATCTGCATCATGCCCTTGAGGTCACCGCCGGCGAAGAAGGTCTTCTTCGCGCTGGTGATTACGACACCGGTGATGGAGTCCTTCTCGGCAAGCAGGCTCTGCACCGCGTAGTGCATCGACTCCTTGTAGTGCTCGTTCATGACGTTGGCCGAACCGGTCGGGTCGTCCATGGTCAGGGTGACGATGCCGTCGGCATCCTTGTCCCACTGAATTGTCTTCTCAGCCATTGTTTTTCGATTCTCCCTAGACGCGCTCGATGATGGTGGCCACGCCCATGCCGCCGCCGATACACAGCGTGACCAGCGCACGCTTGGCACCGCGGCGCTCGAGCTCGTCGACCATGGTTCCGGTGATCATGGCGCCGGTGGCGCCCAGCGGGTGGCCCATCGCGATGGCGCCACCGTTGACGTTCAGCTTCTCGTCCGGGATGTTCAGGTCCTTCTGGAACTTCAGGACGACCGAGGCGAAGGCCTCGTTGATCTCGAACAGGTCGATGTCATCGACCGTCAGGCCGGCACGGTCCAGCACCTTCTTGGTGGCCGGGGTCGGGCCGGTCAGCATGATGACCGGGTCGGCACCGCTGGTGGCGGTGGCCACGATGCGGGCGCGCGGGGTCAGGCCCTGCGACTTGCCGGCAGCCTCGGAACCGATCAGCACCAGGGCGGCGCCGTCGACGATGCCCGAGCTGTTGCCACCGTGGTGGACGTGGTCGATCTTCTCGACGTAGTGGTACTTCTGCAGCGCCACGTCGTCGAAGCCGCCCATGGCGCCCAGGCCCGCGAACGCGGAGTTCAGCTTGCCCAGGCTCTCCAGGGTGGTGCCCGGACGCATGTGCTCGTCGTGGTCCAGGATGGTCAGGCCGTTCTGGTCCTTGACCGGGATGACCGACTTGGCGAAGTAGCCGCCCGACCACGCTGCGGCGGCCTTCTCCTGCGAGCGCACGGCGTAGGCGTCGACGTCCTCGCGCGAGAAGCCCTCGATGGTGGCGATCAGGTCGGCGCCGATGCCCTGCGGGACGAAGCCGATGCGGTAGTTGGTCTCGGGGTCACCGGCCCACGCGCCGCCGTCCGAACCCATCGGGACGCGGCTCATGGACTCGACACCACCGGCGTACACCAGGTCGTCCCAGCCGGAACGGACCTTCTGGGCGGCCAGGTTCACGGCCTCCAGGCCGGAAGCGCAGAAACGGTTGAGCTGGAAACCACCGGTGGTCTCGGGCAGCTTGGCCACGAGCGCGGCGGTGCGGGCGATGTCGCCGCCCTGGTCACCGACGGGCGAGACGACGCCCATGATGACGTCGCTGATCAGGTTCTCGTCCAGATCGGGATTGCGACGACGCATTTCGTCGATCAGGCCGACGATCAGGTTGACCGGCTTGACCTCGTTCAGTGCACCGTTGCGCTGCTTGCCACGGGGCGTGCGAATGGCCTCATAGATGAAGGCTTCTTCGGACATGTGTTTGCTCCAGGTCCTATTGAGATGGGGTTGTGGGTGCATCCACCGGCAGGTAGACGGTCCCCTGCCCGGAAGCGTAACAGGCCCTCCCAACCAGGTGGTTGGGAGGGTGCGGCCCATCACTCGCGAGCGTGCGTGTCTGTACGGCAACACGCCGTCTGAGGCGTGCAGAACGCGCACTCTCGCCGGCCGCGAAGGTGCGTTGAGCTGCTATTTCTTCCGTTTCGGCCGGCGTCGACCGGTACGCCCGCGCCAGTTCAGCGCCAGGTCTGTCGCCGAGTGTCGACGCAAACCAGCGTCCGAACAGCGCCCTCAGGGCAGAGTCAACGCCGGCGCCGACCGGGAACCCGTTGACCCTGAAACCAGGGCGCATTTGTGCGAGAGGACAGCGCCCTCACCACAGGCTCAACACCCTTGGCCCGTTCATCCTGAAACCAGGGCGAACTTTCGCGACTAGGTACCGCCCAGATTGCAGAGTCAACGCCACCGCCAACCGGGAACTCGTTCACCCTGAAACCAGGGCGCATTTGTGCGAGAGGACAGCGCCCTCACCACAGGCTCAACGCCACCCGCGACCCGAATCCCGTTCATCCTGAACCCACGGCGAACTTTCGCGAGTAGAGAGCGCCCTCGCCACAGAGTCAAAGGCGCCGACACGTCAACGCCGGCGACTGATCAACACCGGAGTCAACGCCTGAGTCAGGCGACGGCCTTCACGAACTCCGCGACCTCACCGACCGCGCGTCGGGCGTCGGGGTTCGAGAAGGCGAAGGCCTGAAAGACGTGGACGGCGCGGTCGAAGACCTGCAGCCGCACCGGCACTCCCGCTGCCGCGAGCCGCTCGGCCAGCAGCTCCGAGTCGGGGCGCAGCGCCTCTTCCGACCCGACCTGCAGCAGGAACGGGCCGAGGCCGCGCAGGTCGGCGTCGACCGGAGACGGGGTCGCTTCGCGCCCGCCGTTACGCAGGAGGAAGACCTCGTTGATCATCCGGAGGAAGTCGACCGGGAACATGGCGTCCGGAACGCGCGCGGCTGCTTCGTATTTCGGCGTCATGTCACTGTCGGTGGCAGCGGACAGGAGCACGCAGCCGGCGGGCGGCGCCATGCCCAGGTCGCGCACCGTCACGGCCGTCATGGCCGCGATGAAGCCGCCGGCCGAATCGCCGGCCAGCACGATGTTCTCGGGCTTCACGCCCTGCGCCAGCACGTAGCGGTAGGCGTCGACGCCGTCCTCGACCGCGTCCTCGACGAGGTTGCGGGGGCAGAGTCGGTACCCCACGCTCAGGGCCCGCGCGCGACTGTCGCGGGCGAT
The DNA here is from genome assembly GCF_055384815.1 of Mycobacterium toneyamaense. Lineage (NCBI taxonomy): Bacteria > Bacillati > Actinomycetota > Actinomycetes > Mycobacteriales > Mycobacteriaceae > Mycobacterium > Mycobacterium toneyamaense. Next base: position 673,190 of record NZ_AP040333.1, on the reverse strand, counting down.
ATGGCTGACGAGCGGCCGGTGGCTGTTGATGCCGAGCGCGATGAACGCCGAGCCGTGGAAGTAGATGATGACGCGGCCGTCGACCGGCGGGGTGGTCTCGTTCCAGACCCATTCGGCCGGGCAGCTCGGCAGCTCGATCTTTTCGGTGCGCGATCCACGCACCGCGGGCATCCAGTTCGTCACCCGCTCGGAACCGTCGTACGCGCGGCCCAGCAGGACCTGCGGGAATCGCGTGTTGATGGCCAGCATGAGTTTGGTCAGGAGGAACAGCAGCGGCTTCACGGCTCGCAGCAGGTTGGACTCGGCGACCGAGTGCCAGTTGGCCTTACCCATCCATTCCGGGCCCGCGTAGGTGACGGGCTCGGGCACAGAGTTCTCGGCGGGATCGTCGATCCGTTCGGCACTGGTCATCGGTACTCCTTTTGCGACGTTGCAGTGCCAACACTAGATCAGCTAACCAAAACCGGCTCTGGCTCGACGTGCTGAGATCGAGTCGGCACGGCACGATAGGCAGGTGTCGGACCCCCACCATCGCATCGCGGCGGATGCGCTCGAGCGCATCGACACCCTGTTGTCCCGCGTCGACGCCGACCTCGCGGCGCGGTTTCCGGGGGACGGCCCAGCCGCTCAGCCGATCCATACCGTCTATGTCAGCGCGGCCGACGCGACGCCCGATACTCCCGCGCAGTGGGGTCAAGCGGCGCTCGAACTGCTGGACCGGCACCCGGAGGTCTTCGCCGAACTGGGCGACGAGATCACGGTGGCGTTGGTGCGCGACCAGCTCACCGCCGCGCCCATTGCCGACTTGCGACTGGATTTCGAGGACGGCTACGGCCACCGCGGCGACGACGTGGAGGACGGCGACGCAGCGCGGGCGGCGCTGACCCTGCCCGCACTCGGGTTGAGCCACAGCGGGATTCGGATCAAGGGCCTGACCACCGCCGAGCGCCGTCGCGCCCTGCGCACCATCGAGCTGGTACTCGACGCCGGCGCCATCGACGGATTCGTCTTCACGGTGCCCAAACTGCGTGCGGCAGAACAGGTCACCGCGGCAGTCTGGCTGTGCGAGGCATTGGAGGCCGCACACGGCCTGACCGATCACACGCTGCGTTTCGAGCTGCAGATCGAGAGCCCCCAGGCAGTGCTGGGCCCCGACGGGACCGCGACCCTCGCCCGCGCGATCCAACTGGCCGACGGCCGGTGCAGCGGATTGCATTACGGCACCTATGATTACAGCGCTGCCTGCGGTATCGCACCGCAGCATCAGGCACTCGACCACCCGGTGGCCGACCACGCCAAAGCGGTGATGCAGGCCGCCGCCGCGCAAACCGGCGTCTGGATCGCCGACGGCTCGACGCAGGTGGCCCCGATCGGCACCGAAGAGCAAGTGGCGCAGGCGATCCGGCGCCATCACCGGCTCGTCACCCGGTCCCTGGAACGCGGTTTCTACCAGGGGTGGGACATGCACCCCGGCCATCTCGTGACGCGCTGGCTCGCCACCTTCACGTTCTTCCGGGCCGCCATGGCCGCCGCGGCGCCACGGCTGCAGGCCTACCTCGACCGCACCGGCGGTCCGATCGTCGACGAACCCGCGACCGCAGAGGCGTTGGCAGCCGTGGTGCTTCGCGGGCTGGACTGCGGCGCGTTCGGGGCCGACGACGTCCTCGACGTCGCGCCTGGTGCCACCATCGACGTACTACGAAACCTCAAGAACCGAAAGCTGTCATGACTGAATCACTGCCCGACTTCACCTGGTTGCCGGACCTCGCGCTGCGGAGCCTCGGCGGCGCGGTGATCTGGGCGAACGACGAACTGTTCGCCGAGAAGGAGAACCTCGTCTCCCCCGGGCCGTCGCAGTATCGGCCGGCATCCTTCGGGCACAAGGGCCAGATCTACGACGGGTGGGAGACCCGGCGACGCCGCGACGCCGGCCACGACACGGCCATCGTGCGGCTCGGGGTGCCGGGTGTCATCCGCGGCGTCGTGGTCGACACCGCATGGTTCAAGGGCAACTACCCGCCGGCCGTCTCGGTCGACGCCATCGAGGTCGACGGCTACCCGACAGCCGAACAACTGGCCGTGGACCCCGGCTGGGTTCCGCTCATCGAGCGCACGCGCGTATATGGCGACACCCGCAACAACTTCGAGGTCTCTTCGGAACAGCGCTGGACGCATGTGCGGCTCAACATCTTTCCCGACGGCGGGGTGGCGCGACTCCGCGTGCACGGGGAAGGCCGCCCGGACAAGCGATTCCTCGGCGTCGGCCCCGTGGACCTGGCGGCGCTGGAGAACGGCGGTCTGGTGCTCGACGCCTCGAATCGCTTCTACAGTTCGCCGCAGAATCTGATCTTCCCCGGGCAGGCACAGGTGATGGGCGACGGCTGGGAAACCGCCCGCCGTCGCGACGACGCCAACGACTGGGTACGTATCCGACTGGCCGGACCCGGCCGGGTGCGACTCGCCGAGATCGACACGTCCTACTTCATCGGCAACAGCCCAGGGGCCGCGGCCCTGACCGGACTGCGCGCCGACGGGCAGTGGATCGAACTGCTGCCCCGCACCGAACTGCTGCCCGACACCCGGCACCGTTTCCTCATCGACACCGCTGACGTGGTGTCCGAGGCACGACTGGACATCTACCCGGACGGCGGGCTGGCCCGGCTGCGGCTGTTCGGGGACCTCGCGTGAGTTACCCACGCGACCTGGTGGGCTATGGCCGCACCCCGCCGGACCCGCAGTGGCCGGGCGGCGCCGTCATCGCCGTGCAGTTCGTCCTCAATTACGAAGAGGGCGGCGAGAACAACGTGCTCGACGGGGATCCGGCGTCGGAGACCTTCCTGTCCGAGATGACGCCCGCCGAGGCGTTCCCCAACCGGCACATGAGCATGGAGTCGCTCTACGAGTACGGCTCGCGCGCCGGATTGTGGCGGATACTCAGGATTTTCGAGCGACGGGGTGTCCCGCTGACCATCTTCGCGGTGGCGCGGGCCTTGCAGCGCAACCCGGAGGCGCTGGCCGCGTTCGGTGAACTCGGGCACGAGATCGCCTGCCACGGCCTGCGGTGGAAGTCCTACCAGCTGACCGACCGCGACACCGAACGTGCACACATGGCCGAGGCGGTACGCATCCTGACCGAGCTCACCGGCGCCGCGCCGCTGGGCTGGTACACCGGCCGGGACTCACCGCACACGCGGGAGCTGGTGGTGCAGCACGGCGGGTTCGTGTACGACTCGGACTCCTACGCCGACGATCTGCCGTACTGGGTGCGGGTGGCCGAGACCGACCATCTGGTGGTGCCGTACACGCTCGACACCAACGACATGCGCTTCGCTTCTCCCGCAGGGTTTTCCAACGGCGACGAGTTCTTCGCCCATCTGCGTGATGCGTTCGACGTCCTCTATTCCGAGGGCCTGGGCGGCAGCCCGAAGATGCTCTCGGTCGGGTTGCACTGCCGTCTGGTCGGCCGCCCGGCCCGCAGTGCGGCGCTGGAACGATTCCTCGACCACGTACAGCGCCATGACCGGGTGTGGCTGGCCCGGCGCATCGACATCGCCGAGCACTGGCGCGCCGTGCACCCGGCCGGTTAGCCGTCGCGCCGGACGGTGTACGGCTTGGCCGGCGGCGTCGCGAACTCGCCGCGTTTGCCGGTGCGCAGACCCATTTGCACCAGCGCCTGCACCGTCAACGTCGCCGCGCTCACCCCGTCGACCACCGGCACCCCGAGTTCTGCCGTGATGGCCGCGCACATCTCGGCCATGCCCGCGCACCCCAGGACGATGGCGTCGGAGCCGTCGGACTCCAACGCATCGCGGCATGCCTCGGTGATGACCTTGCGTGCCGTCGGGTCTGCCTCGAGGTCGAGCACCGGAATGTCGCAGGCATGGATACCCAGGCAGAACCGTTGCATCCCATAGCGTTCCGCCAGATCGGCGGCGCGGCCCATGGTGCGCGACAACGTCGTCACCACCGAGAAACCCCGGCCGAGGTGGCTGGCCGTCTGCATGGCGGCCTCGGCGATGCCGATGACGGGCCCGGCCGCGACCTCCCGCGCCGCGTCCAGTCCCGGATCGCCGAAGCACGCGATCACATATCCGTCGACCCGGGCCTGTTCGCCGCGCCGGATCGCCTCGAGCAGACCCGGCACGCTCATGGCCTCGTCGTAGTGGCTTTCGATCGAGGGCGGGCCGTAGTCGGACGTCACGGCGACGACATCGACGCCGGGACCGGCCACTGCCTGTGCGCAGCGGCCGATCCCAGCGGTCATCGATTCTGTGGTGTTGGGATTGATGACCCAGATCTGGCTCATCCCAAGGACTCCCGTGCGGTCACGCCACCGACTCGGCGACGAACCGGTCGCGGACGGCCAGTAACCGGTAGATACCGAGTGCGACGCCACAGCCGATGAACCAGCTGTACTGGGCCGCGGTGTGCATGCCGTACACACTGCCCGCCAGTAGTACCGGCAGTGCCGCGAGCACCGCGCCGGTCACGGTCGCGATGACCGCGACTTTGTTGTAGCCCTTGGTGTACCAGTACTTTCCGGACTCGGCCATGGTGAACAGGTCGTCGATGACCACCTTCTGCTTACGCACCAGGTAGAAGTCGGCGAGCAGCACACCGAACAGCGGTCCGATGAAGGCGCCCAGGGTCTCCAGCGTGTAGTGGATCACCTCCGGGTTGTTGTAGAGGTTCCACGGCGTGATCAGAACCGAGCCCACCGCGGCGATCATGCCGCCGGCGCGCCAGCTGATGCGCTGCGGGCTGACGTTGGAGAAGTCGAACGCCGGGCTGATGAAGTTGGCGACGATGTTGATGCCGATGGTGGCGATGGTGAAGGTCAACGCGCCCAACACTATTGCGAAGGTGCTGTCGATGCGGGCGACGGTCTGCACGGGGTCGGTGAGCAGTTCGCCGAACACCGGCAGCGTCAGCGATGCGGTGACCACCACCAGCACGGAGAACACCAGGAAGTTGACCGGCAGCCCGAGGAAGTTGCCCTTCTTGACCGCGGCGAACGACTTGCCGTAGCGGGAGAAGTCGCCGAAGTTCAGCATCGGACCGGAGAAGTAGGACACCACCAGCGCGATGGCGCCGAGCATCACCGGAATCGAATCCAGGCCGGTGTACTTGACCTCGCCGAGGTTGAGATCGATTGCGCCCCAGCCGGCTTTGTAGATGAGGTAACCGCACAGGACGAACATGACGACGTAGACGGCGGGTCCGCAGAAGTCGATGAACCTGCGGATCGCCTCCATACCGCGCCAGAAGACGCAGGCCTGCAACACCCACAGCAGCAGGAAGCTGGCCCAGCCCAGCACCGGCAGACCGAGGAAGCCGTGGGTGGCGAGGTCGGCGTACGGGGCCAGTTCCGGAAACAGCTTGAGCAGCACGACATCCAGGGCGGCCGACGCCAGGTAGGTCTGGATGCCGTACCAGGCCACCGCGATCAGTCCACGGATGACGGCCGGGATGTTCGCCCCCAGCACACCGAATGCGGTACGACAGATCACCGGATACGGCACGCCGGCAACCTGGCTGGGCTTGGCGACCAGGTTGCACAGGAAGTAGACGAGGGTGATGCCGATCAGCAGTGCCACAAGCACCTGCCAACTGGCCAGGCCGAGTGCGAAGAGGCTGCCCGCGGTCACATAGCCACCGACGCTGTGCACGTCGGACATCCAGAACGCGAAGATGTTGTACGAGCCCCAGCTCTGCTTGCCCAGCGGGGCCAGGTCCTCATTGGTCAGTCTGGGGTTGTAATCCGGTTTGATGACGCCGCCGCCGACGGGGTGGCCGGCGGCCTCGACGATGTCACCTGCGCCGATCACCGCGCCCGGTGGGGTCAGGTCCTTGGGAACGAGGGTGTCAGTCATGCTCGAAAACGCTAAAAAAGCAACGTTTCCCTGCTGTTTCCCCTGAGATATGCCGCAATTGCGGAAAAGATATATGTTCGCCGCTACGCCAGCAGCCCGGTGTCCGTGGGCAGTTTGGCGATCACCGCGTTGAGCCGGACGGCATGGTTTTCCGCGACGGCGATCAGGCGCTCGGCGTCACCGGCGACGAACGCGTCGACCATCGCGCAATGATCCGCATGCAGGTCCGCCCGGTCGTCACGGCTGACATGCAGCATCGACTGCACGGGTTCGGTGACATTCCACGCCGCCTCCAGCATGTGCAGCAGCCGATACATGCGCGACGGTCGGGTGAGCGCGGCATGCAGTTCCCGGCTCTGCCGGTGGTAAGCGCCCGCGTCATCGTCGCGAATCGCCTGCTGCAGCCTGACATTGACCGCGACCGCGGCCGCGCGGTCGGCATCGGTGGCGTTGGCCACGGCGACGCCCAGCGACGCCGACTCCAAAGCCTCACGCACGATGTACATTTCGCGGAGTTCCTGCGGCGTCAGCAGGGCCACGGTGTAACCGAAGTTGAGCCGGTGCTCCACCAGCCCCTCCCCGATGAGCGTCTTCAGCGCCTCCCGTACCGGAATCTGGCTGACGCCGAACACGTCCGCCACGTCGGCCAAGGGGATCGGCGTACCGGGCGGCACGCCGCCGTCGAGGACAGCACGGCGCAGTTCATTGAGCACTCCCTGCTGTGACGGCGCGGCCCGATCGGCCACCAGCTGTCCGAGCAGGACGGAACGCCGGTGGGGCCGCATATCCGCACACTAGGTCGGCGTTGTTGCCGAACCGGTTTCGGTGACGTTTCGGCCTGGTTAGCGAATCACGTGTTAAGCACGGCGTGGGCGGCGTTGTAGCCCGGGATGAAGTTGACGGCCGGGCCGCCGTGGCAGCCGGCGCCGCCCAGGTAGACGCCTTCGACCGGCAGCTCCTGGTCGAGATACCCGCGCGGGCCGGGCCGGTTGGGCCCCATCTGCTCGGGGTGGATCAGGCCGTGGCAGTAGTCGCCGCCGGGAGCACCGAACATCCGGTCCATGTGCCGCGGCGTGAACGTCGTGTGCCGCAGGATGAGCTTCTCGAAGTTGGGTGCCACGCGGGTGATCTTGTCGATGACGCGTTGTCCCATCTCGCGTTTCATCGAGCCATAGTCACCGCCGCCTTCGACCGGGAACCACAGCGCGAACGCCGACGACGCGTGCTTGCCGGGCGGTGCCAGCTCGGGATCCAGCACCGACGGAATCTGCCAGGCGATGGACGGATCGGCCGGCACGATGCCCCGGCGGCTGTCCTCCCACTGCTGCTGCAATTCCTCGGGCGTACTGAAAAGACCGATGGTTCCCTGTAATTCGGGGTTGTTCAGGATTTCGTAGGGTTCGGCGAACTCCGGGGTGCCGTCGAGCGCGAAGTGCATCTGCAGGTAGCTGCCGCGGTGGTCGACGCGGGTGTAGCGGGACCGGACGTCGTCGGGCACGGCGGCGCCGAGCAGCCGGTCCACGGTCAATGACGGTGCGAGTGACGAAACCACCACGGGTGCAGCGATTTCGGTGCCGTCGTCCAGGCGTACGCCGGTGACCCGGCCGTCGGCGACCGTGATGGCCGCGACCGCACTGCGCAACCGGACCTCACCGCCATGAGCGACGAAAGTGTCCTCGAGGTGCTTGCCCAGTGCGCCGATGCCGCCCTTGAGCTTTCGCATCAACGACGCCCCATCGGTCGGGACGGCGAGGCCGAAGGCCAGCGCGGCGGCGCTGCCCGGGGTGGCGGGGCCGCGGTAGGTGGAGTTGCACGCCAGCACCGACAGCATGCCGCGGATGGCGCCGTGCTTGTCCTTGTCCGGCAGGTAGCGGTCGAGGACGTCGGTCACCGAGCCGAAGAGCATGTCGGTGATGGCCGACCGCTCGAATTCGTTTGTGGCGCAGGCATACATCTCGTCGTAGGTCTTGGGCGGCAGCCCGGCATCGAACCGGCCGAGGGCCCGCGCCGGCGCCATGCTCCAGGCCATCAGCCCGGCCATGCCGTTGACGGCTTCGGCGCCGTGCACCTCGTTCATGTGGGTGAGCAGCTTCATGGGGTCCGAGTAGAAGAGCAACGGCTCGTCGCCGATCCCCCGCATGTTGACCGACATGACTTCCTGCTCGACGCTCGGCACCTCGTCGAGGCCCAGCTCCTGACTCACCTTGAGCGCCGTCGGGAACTGCTCGGACCCGGCGATCTCGAACTTGAACCCGTCGAACAGTTCGACGGTGGAGGCCATGCCGCCGGAGTAGAGCTTGGCTTCCAGACACAGCGTGCGCAGGCCCGCCTTCTGCAGCATCACCGCCGAAGCCAGCCCGTTGTGCCCCGCTCCCACCACGATCGCGTCGAATTGCGCCATGTCCGCAGAGTCGCACTCGTACAACGTTTTGTCAACAATGACAAAACTTGTCGGCGATGGTCAGACCGGCCCGGCCGCCAGCTGGTCGAGTGCCTGGTGGCACATGCGCGCCAGATCGGCCAGCGACCGCTCGGCGCCCAGCATCCATACCTCCATGGCGCCGAACACCGCGGCGGCAATGGTCCGCGACGTCACCGCGACGCGCAGCCGGTCGTCAGGCCCGCCCCGCCGCTCGAGATACTCGGCGATGGCATCGGCGAAGTCGGCCTCGACCTGCCGGATATGACTGACGATCCGCTCGGCGTCGAGTTCCTGTTCGCGCAGCGCGGCGATCTTGGTGACCGCACCAAAGTCGTACGGAAAGGCGAAGATCGCGGCCTGTACCGCCGCCAGCACCGGTTCATCCGCGGGTCGTCCGGCCAATGCGGTGCGAAACCAGTGCAGGCCGGCGTCGTAGTCGGCGAACAGCAGCTCGTGCTTGGACGTGAAGTGCCGGTAGAACGTGCGCAGCGAAACACCTGCGTCGGCGGCGATCTCCTCGGCCGTGGTGCCCTCGACACCCTGCGCCAGGAAACGGACCAACGCCGCCTGTTGCAGCGCCTCGCGCGTGCGCTCACTACGTACGGTCTGCGGCGGCCGGGGCATCCCAGTACGGTACCGCAGAATGTTTTGTCATGATTGACAAAACATTCTGCGGCGAGCAGACTCCGCTGACATGGTCTCGCTCATCGTCCACGCGCTCCTCGGACTGATCACCATTGCGTTCATCGTCAAGCTCAATCCCGCGGTCTTCCGCAAGCCGGCCGACGGACCCGCGTTCTCGGCACTCGAGTCGGCCTACTACGTGATCGGCATCGCCTCGATAGCGCTGGGCTACTACTTCAACACCAAATTCGTCATGGATTACCAACCGCCGGGCGGCAATCCGATCACCGGGCCGGGCAGCTGGTCGGACTACATCCGCCTGATGTTCGTCAACCCCGCGGCGTCGTCGGCGGGCCAGGACTACACCATCATCAACGTCATCCTGCTACCGCTGTTCAGCATCGCCGACGGGCTGCGACGCGGCATCCGGCACCCCTGGCTGTTCTTCGTCAGCAGCCTGTTCACCAGTTGCGCTTTCGCGCTGGCGTTCTACTTCGCCGTCGTCGCGCGGCAGCAGCGGCACGAGCGCGCCGTCGACCACGTCAGGAGTTCTGCGACAATCCAGGGGTGACGCCACCGGGGATGGTCGCCCGCCTGCGGCCCTACGCCTCCACCATCTTCGCCGAGATGTCGGCGCTGGCCGCACGGGTCGGCGCCGTCAACCTCGGTCAGGGTTTTCCCGACGAGGACGGCCCGGCACCGATGCTGGCGGTGGCGCAGCAGGCCATCGCGGACGGCGTGAACCAGTACCCGCCCGGCCCGGGCATCCCCGCGCTGCGCCAGGCCATCGCGGCCCAGCGCACACGGCACTACGGCATCGACTACGACCCGGACACCGAGGTGCTCGTCACCGTCGGCGGCACCGAGGCCATCGCCGCGGCCGTGATCGGCCTGGTCGAGCCAGGATCCGACGTCCTGATCATCGCGCCGTTCTACGACTCCTACTCCCCGGTGATCGCCATGGCCGGCTGCCGGCGCGTCGTCGTTCCATTGGCACCCGACAACCACGGCTTCGCCATCGACATCGACCGGCTCCGTGCCGCCATCACGCCGCAGACCCGTGCGCTGATCCTCAACTCGCCGCACAACCCGACCGGCATGGTCGCGAGCCACGACGAGCTGACGGCCATCGCCGCCCTCGCCATCGAGCATGACCTGCTGGTCATCACCGACGAGGTCTACGAGCAGCTGACGTTCGACGGTCATCAGCACCGGCCGCTCGCCGGGTACCCCGGCATGGCCGAGCGCACCGTCACCATCTCCAGCGCCGCGAAGATGTTCAACTGCACCGGCTGGAAGATCGGTTGGGCCTGCGGGCCGGCCGACCTGATCGCCGGGGTGCGCGCCGCCAAGCAGTACCTGACGTACGTCGGCGGCGCGCCGTTCCAGCCGGCCGTCGCCCACGCGCTGGACCACGAGGACGCCTGGGTCGCGGGGCTGCGAAAGTCCTACCGCGGCAAGCGGGATCGGTTGGCCGGCGCCCTCACCGACATCGGTTTCGATGTACACGACAGCTTCGGCACCTACTTCCTGTGCGCCGATCCCCGCCCGCTCGGATATGACGACAGCACCGCGTTCTGCGCCGGGCTGCCCGAGCGGGTCGGCGTCGCCGCCATCCCGATGTCCGCGTTCCTCGATCCGGACTCCCCCGACTCGGCCGGCTGGAACCACCTGGTGCGGTTCGCCTTCTGCAAGCGCGACGACACCCTCGACGAGGCGATCAGCCGGCTCCGCACCCTGTGATTTGTGCACGATTTTCCGCGCCGGCCGCGGAAAATCGTGCACAAATCGCTAGGAATCCTGCGTGAGCAGCCCGGTGTCGGTGGGCAGGGTCCCGATCGCGACGTCGACGCTGTCGTTGTGGCGCTGCGCGATCGCACTGAGCCGCGCGGTGTCCCGGGCCAGGAACGCCTCGAGCATCTCCTCGTGGTCGCCGTTGAGCTTGGCCCGGTCGTCCGGCGTCACGTGCATCATGGCCTGCACGGGTTCGATCATGTTCCAGGACATTTCGAGGATGTGCAGCAGTCGATGCATGCCGGACGGGCGCACCAGCGCCATGTGGAAGTTACGGCTCTCCCGCTGGAACGCCGCACCGTCGGAGTCCCGAATCGCTTGCGCCATCCGCTCATTGGCTTCCATCGTGACGGCCCGCTCGTAGTCGGTGGCCTTTTCCGCGGCGATCGTGAGCGCCGCGCCCTCCAGCGCCGCGCGCACGAGATACATCTCGTGCAGTTCCTGCTTCGTCATCCGGGCGACGGTGTATCCGGAGTTGGGCCGGTGCGTCACCAAGCCCTCGCTGATGAGCGTCTTGAGTGCCTCGCGGACGGGAATATGGCTCACGCCGAACAGTTCGGCGACATCGGTCAGCGGCACCGGGGTTCCGGGCGGCGCATCACCGCGCAGGATCACCCGGCGCAGCTCGGTCACCACCGTCTGCTGCGGCCCACCGTTCCGCACCACCACCAGCTTCTCCAACAGCGGAGAAGGTGGGCGGTCGGTCATACGAACTCCCTATCGACAGAGTGTGGACTAGCCGTAGAGACGAGTCACCCGGGCCCGCAGCCGGTCGACCGCAGCATCGAGCACCAGTTTGCGGGCTCGGCGCAACAGGAACTCGGGAATGGGGGCGACGAGGTCCACGATGATGTCGAATCGCACCCGGGTCCGGTCGCCCTCGCGAGTCAGTTTGTACTCGGCATGTTGCCCACGCTGTTGGAAGGTGTCGGCCGCATCCCACACCATCCAGTCATCACCCCAGTGGTACTCCAAGAGCTCCTTGTCGGTGATGCCCATGATCTTCACGGTCGCTTTGACATGGTGCGGACGACCGTCGGGATACCGATCCACTACCTGTAATTCCCGGTGCAAGCTGCGCCATTGCGACGCCTCGTCCATGTCGGCCAGCGCATCCATGATGGCTTCGGGCGAGGCGTCGATCACCAGCTCTCGGGACGCCATAACTGCCATAAGGGCAAATTTAGTCCTCTCTACCGGCCTCGGGTAGAGAATGCGTCAGCTAACTTTCAAAACCCGCTACCAACCGACTTCTTCGATCGGCGTGGTCTGCTGCGGCGGAGCGCCGACGGGGCCCGACGGGGTCCGTGAGAAGCGCGGTGCGGGCGACGCCTGGTCGACGCCGTCGACGGTGACGATCGTCGACCTGGCCCGGAGGTGTTCGCCCGCGGCGGCCTCGGTCCAGGTGAGCACGGGAGTGACGCAGGCGTCGGTGCCGGCGAACGTCTCGGTCCACTCGGCACGGGTCCGGCTCGCGAACCGGGCAGCAAAGATGTCGCGCATCTCGTCGTAGCGCGCGAGGTCGAACTGGTTGGGCACCTCGGCAGGATCCAGGCCAAGGCCCACAAGTAGCTGAGCGAAGAACTGCGGTTCGATCGAGCCGACCGCCATGTAGCCGCCGTCGGAGGTCTCGTAGACGCGGTAATACGGGGCGCCGCCGTCCAGGAGGAACGACTCGCGCTGGTCCTTCATCACGCCGGTGGACTTCATGGTCCACATCATCTGGGCGAGCATGCTGACACCGTCGACCATCGCCGCGTCGACCACCTGGCCGCGGCCGGACTGTTCGCGTTCGTACAGCGCGGTGACGATGCCGATGAGCGTCAGCATCGACCCGCCGCCGAAGTCGGCGACCAGGTTCAGCGGCGCCACCGGCGGCCGGTCGCGGTAGCCGATGGCCGACAGCGCACCGGTCTGCGACAGGTAGTTGATGTCATGGCCCGCGGTCTGGGCGAGCGGCCCGTCCTGGCCCCAGCCGGTGATCCGGGCGAAGATCAGCCGCGGGTTGACGGCCTCGCACTCGGCCGGCCCGATGCCGAGGCGCTCGCAGGTGCCGGGACGGAAACAGTCAAGCAGCACATCGGCTTTCGCGGCCAGCGCGAGCAGCGCTGCCGGGTCGGACTTGACGTCCAGGTCGACGATTCGCTTGCCGCGGTGCAGCAGGTCGACGTTCTCGGCGGGCATCGTCAGCCCGCCGGGACGACGCACCCGAACCACGTCGGCGCCGAGGTCCGCCAGCATCATGGCGGTGTGCGGCCCGGGGCCGATTCCGCCGAGTTCGATCACCTTGACTCCGGCCAGTGGCCCCGCATTCGTCATCCCGCGACGTTAGCCCATGGGTTGACGCGGCTGAATCCCGGTGTGCGTCAGCCCTTCTTGTTCTTGGCCATGAACTTTTTCAGCCCCTCGGTGGCGGTCTCGGCACCACCGCTGACACTGCGCTTGAGCAGGAAGCCGGGGATCGGCACCACCGGGTCGACGGTGATCTCGAACTTCACCTTGGTCTTGTTGCCGGCCGGGGTCAGCGTGTACTTGGCTTCCTGCTTCTTCAGCGACGACGACCTGATCAGCACCCAGCTGCCCGTCAGGTCGGTCCAGGTGTATTCGAGGATCTGGTCGTCGGCCATGCCGGCGGCCTTGATGGTCATCTTGGCCTGCTTCGGCCGGCCGTTCTCGTAGGTGTCCAGGACCTCGGCCTTGGTGTACTGCGGCGACCACACGGGTGTCTGCGCAAGATCTGCGATGACATCCATGATCTCTTCAGGGGTTGCCTCGATGGTCACTTCGTGCGACGCGCTGACTGCCATGGCGCGACCATAGACCACGGGACCACGCGCCGTGACCAGATGGTGCAACCAGCGGGACGACCGTCAGTGGATGTTCGACTGGATCTTCGTGGCGATGTCGGCGGCCGCCGTCACCGGCGCCTTGGGCGTGCATGCTTCGACATCGATGATCAGGTTCTCGACGCGCTGGAGAACGTGTTGGCACCAACGGGTTTCGGGCCCGGTGCCACGCGTGATGGGCATCGCCAGTTTGGTGTCGGTGCGCTCCAGGTCGCCCGACAGCCACTTCGGCAACGGCTTGTCGTTGAGCCGGATGTTGACATGGTGGTTGGTGCACTTGGCCCACCGCGCGGCCGACAGGTTGAAGAAGTTTCGGGCCGCGTCGGATGTCGGGTAGTAGACGACCGACTGCGCTGCCAGGTAGTCCCATTGGTCACTGTCAGGGACCTGCAACGTCTGCTGCCGCACGGCCTTCCAGTCCTGGCCGCTCTTGAGATCCTTGCCGTCCTTGGAGTAGATGACGGACTCGTCGATCTGCCAGACGCCGAGGCAGTTCAGGTTCGGCAGCAGGTTGCGGTGGTCGTCCATCCCGTCTTTCGGCGGACGGCCCACCATCCCGGTCGTGCCCATCGTCTTGTTCATCTCGTCCGGCGTCAGCAGCAGGCTGTCCATGCTGGACTCGGCAACGACGGACGGGGTCGCGGGTGTCGGCGTACCGGTCTTGCCACCGCAGGCGGCCAGCGCCAGGCACAGCACGGCGACGCCGAAGGCGTGTCGCTTCACGTATTCCTTATATACCGGCGCGCTCAGGCGTGGGTACCGGCCGCGGCGCACTCGCGCTGGACGGCCTCGGCGTTGGTGTTGACCTGGGTTGCCGTGTCGTCGAGGCTGCCGCCCGTCATGCCGATGCCCATCTTCACGAGCAGCTTGGCGGCGCCGTACGACCAGGACCGCATGGGGTCGGCGATTGCCGGGTTCAGGCCCGGGGTGTTCGCGGCATCCATCGCGACCGCCGAGGACTGCCGCAGAGTGGTCCGGCCGGCCACATTGCTCTGGTGGACGTAGGGGTCGTTGGCGTCGAGGCTGTCGGCGAAGCCCTCGTAGCCCGAGGCCGCACTGTCGAGCGCGGTCGCGAACTGCGAGCACGCGGCGACCGCGGCCGGGTCGGCGTTCGACGACGTCACGCCCGTCGACTGCACCCCGGCGCCGGCATCGATCGGGCCGACCGGCCCGGCTTCATCGTCGGCCGCAGCGGTGGGCAGGTACATCGCCCCTGCGCCGAAGACGGCAGCAGATGCGACAACCAGACGTACCCAGGTGCGTGAAGACTTCACCGTTTTCCTCCAAGTCATTCGGTGCGATTGCCGCGTCCACCGGACATGAGTCACCCGGCAATGACGGACGCTCGGCGTTCGACCCTCTCACGGTCAGGCGTGTACATGGCCAGTTGGTTAACACAAGACAAACCGGCGATTTCCAATCTCCGTCGGTTGTATTTCACTACTGGACCAATGACCCAGATCACACTCGCCGAACTGGGCATTCAATAGCCGGCTACCACGACAAATGACTCCAGCAATACACGCATATTCCGGTGTTGCCCACTGGTTGATAACGCAAGGGCAAGTTTTTGCAGTCCGTTAACCGGCTCTTCGCAGTTGAGGGTGTAGAGGTCATCGGCGCGTCGTTGCCGGGATAGGGGTCGAGGTCTCTCGAAGATGAAGGTTCCTACACGCCTCATCCGAAAGACCTCGACGTGCCTGACGCTACCGGTCGGGCGGGCTTCGCCCGCGCTGACCTGACTACTTTCTGCCGCCTCGACGACCTCGGGTTGGAGGTGACCGGCCAGCAACTGCACCCCGATCGTGCGGTATTGGCATGCCGGGTCAGCGACGACGACTCGTGGTGCCGCCGCTGCGGCGAGCGAGGCGTCAGCCGCGACAGCGTGACACGCGAGCTTGCCCACGAACCATTCGGGTGGCGGCCCACCACCTTGCTGGTCACCCTCCGCCGCTACCGCTGCGCCGGCTGTGCCCATGTGTGGCGCCAAGACCTCGGCAACGCCGCCGAACCACGCGCCAAGCTGTCCCGGCGTGCGTTGCAGTGGGCCTTGAAAGCGATTGTCTGCCAACACCTGACCGTGGCTCGCGTCGCCGAAGCGCTGGCGGTGTCGTGGAACACCGCCAACAACGCCGTCCTGGCCGAAGGGCAGCGAGTGCTGATCGCCGATCCGGCCCGCTTCAACGGCGTGCGGGTGATCGGCGTCGATGAGCACGTGTGGCGGCACACCCGTCGCGGCGACAAGTACGTCACCGTGATCATCGACCTCACCCCGGTCCACGACCAGACCGGCCCTGCCCGGCTGCTCGACATGGTCGAAGGCCGCTCCAAGAAGGCGTTCGCCGACTGGCTGTCCGAGCGACCCCAGCCCTGGCGCGACGGTGTCGAAGTTGTTGCCATGGACGGCTTCTCCGGGTTCAAGACCGCCACCACCGAAGAACTTCCTGAGGCAGCCACGGTGATGGATCCCTTCCACGTGGTGAGGTTGTCCGGCAACGCTCTCGACGACTGCCGCCGCCGTATCCAGGTGGCCACGTGTGGGCACCGCGGCCGCAAGACCGACCCGCTCTATGCCTGCCGACGCACCCTGCACACCGGCGTCGATCTGCTCACCGACCGCCAGAAAGCCCGGCTGGCAGCCTTGTTCACCGGCGACATTCATGTGGAGGTCGAAGCGACCTGGCACATGTACCAACGCGCCGTGGCCGCCTACCGCGAACCCGACCGCACGAAAGGCCGAGCCATGATGGCGGCGCTGATCGACACGCTGAGCGCCGGCGTTCCCAAACCGCTGACCGAGCTGATCACCCTCGGACGCACACTGACCAAGCGGGCTGTCGATGTGCTGGCCTATTTCGACCGGCCCGGCACCAGCAACGGACCGACCGAAGCGATCAACGGCCGTCTCGAACACCTCCGTGGCTCCGCCCTGGGCTTTCGCAACCTCACCCACTACATCGCCCGATCCCTACTCGAAACCGGCGGATTCAGACCCCAACTACACCGTCAATCATGAAGAGCCCGAAAACAGTCTCGTTCTCGCATTCCAACCCACGAGAGGCGCCGTAACCCCATGTTGAACCGACTTGCCACATTGGCTGCCGCAGCGGGCGTGCTGCTGTCGGCGACCGTTACGCCGCTCGCCCTGGCCGACCCGGTCGATCCCGCCGGCTTCGACGGCCCGCCGCCGGACAACGGCGTCGTGGCCTCCGACGAGCCGGCCCGCATCACCAGCCCGGACGGGTGGGTCCTCGAGGTCGTGGCCAAGAACGAGACCCAGCTGCCCGTCGCCCCGCTGACCACCGCGGTCAGCTCCCGCGAATACCTGGTGGGCGGCACGTTCACCGGCACGGTCACCGGCAACGGCAAGACCAAGCTGAACGGCGGCACGCTGGAGGCCGGCTACCAGATCGGTTGCGGCATCGAGCTCGGCCAGGTGCGTCTGATCGGCCAGATCGGTCTGAGCACCTCGGGCTCCACCCTGGCCGGCCTGATCCCGACCGGTGTCAGCATGCCGATGTCGGGCACCCTGGAAATCCACGCCAAGCCGGGCACCGTGACCCAGGTGCCGGTCGACAAGAAGACCTTCAAGTCGGCTCCGGTCCGCGTGACGCTCAAGGACACCCACATCAAGATCGACGGTTGCGTCGGCCAGTCCTTCCTGCGGTCGTACGCGGTGCTGACCAGCTCCACCACCGACACCGACGACATCGTGGCCTACTACGGCATCACCAAGTCGGTCTGATGCATCGGGTTACCCGCGGAATTGTCACCGCCGCAGCGGTTTTCGCTGCGGCGGCGGCAATGACGCAAACTGACATCGCATCCGCCGATCCGGTCGTGCCCACGCCGATTCCCGCGCCTGGCCCCGCCCTGCCACCACCGGCGCCCGTCGCACCCGAAGGCCCCGGCGGCAACCTCGCGGTCCCGGTCGCGGGCGCCAACCTGGGTCCCCAGGGGCTCAACGTCCTCGCCCAGAGCGACGGGGTGAATCCCCTGGGCGCCGCGCTCGGTGCACCCTCGGACCTGACCGGCCTCGACCGCGGCAGCGTCCTGGGCCAGTACGCCGTGCCCTCGGCTCCCGGCGGGCCATCGCCCGTCACGACACCGAATCTCCGGGCCTTCAACAACGCCTACGGCCCGCAGCAGTGCATCAAGCCGTCGGCTCCCGGTAAGTGCGAGCAGTTCGATGTCGAACCCGGTGAGGAGAACGCCGACGTCAACGGGCGTACGTGGCTGGGTCGCTACATCGACATGTACCGCGACGGTCGTCTGAAGGGCGGACTGCTCGGGCAGATGCCGCGCGAACAGCTCGGCGAATCCCTACCCGGCACGGCACCGCCTCCCGGGACCAACATCCCGCCGGGCCTGGTGGAGTTCCGTCCGGACCCCGCCGATGTCCCGCCCCCGCCGGGGGCACCGGTTCCGCCGGTACCGCCGGCACCCGCCAACTGAACACCTGATTCAGGCCCGTCAACTCCGGTTGGCGGGCCCGAATCGTCTGCGCCGGTTGGTCGCCGGTCATGCTGAATTCAGACAGCCGCGCCATTTTGGCCGCAGCGCATGGGCCCGTCACGTATACACAAGCAATGACGGTAAGCGCCGGCTGGTACGGCGTCGGCGGACTCGCGGCGGCCATCATCGGGGCAGCACTCACCACCGGGACCGCCGTCGCATGGGCGGACAATGAACCCGGCCACAACGCTGCCGGCAGTCCCGCCGCCTCGGCGGCCAGTGCCGCGGCGCACGCGGGTAGCGACAGTTCAGCCCCGCCCACCGGCCGGCCGGCGCGTTCCGCACCGCCCCGCTCGAGCGGCACCCGCTCCCCCGCCCGCACCAAACCTGCGGCGAGTTCGGCTGGTGAACGGTCGCACCGCACAGCCGCACCGACCACCGGCGCGACGTCATCGCGACCCCAGATCCTGGCGAATCCCGTTGTCCCCAAGCCGAAGTCAGCAGCCAGTGCGGCGGCCGCAGCGCCTGCGGTGACCCCGCGAGCCACCAGCGCCAGTGCCACGACTGTCGCCGCGACGCTCCCCTCCGCGGCGACACAGGCGGCGCCGAGCGCCGTGCCGGCCGCCCTACCCAACAATGCGGCCGGGTGGTTCCAGGCAGTGATCTACAACCCGCTGCACACCGGCATCCAAGGCTGGATCAACAGTCCGCTCGGGCAGGGCGTGGACGGCGTCATCAACAGGCTGGCCGGCACCTACGTGATCGGCAACGGCCGCATCGGCACCGCGACCGCACCCAATGGCACCGCGGGCGGGTGGCTGTTCGGCGACGGCGGCGCCGGCTGGGACAGCACCGAGGCCTTGGTCCGCGGCGGCAACGGCGGCGCGGCGGGCATGGTCGGCAATGGCGGGCGCGGCGGTTCCGGGGGCGCCGGAGCATCGGGCGGCGCCGGTGGCCCCGGCGGCATGCTGATGGGTATCGGCGGCCATGGCGGTGCGGGCGGCGCCCAGGCCGGCGGCACCGGCGGGCCGGGCGGCAAGGGCGGAAACGGGCGCGGTCTGCTGTTCGGCGCCGGCGGCGGTGGTGGCCGCGGCGGCGACGGGGCTGACGGCGGCCGCGGCGGGAACGGCGGTTCCGGCGCGTTCATCATGGGCATCGGCGGCGCCGGCGGGGATGCGGGAAACAGTGGCGTCGGCGGCGGCTCCACCGAACTGCCCGCGCTCGGTGGCGCGGGCGGCAACGCGGGTCTGCTGGGCAATCACGGCGCGGTCGGTAAGTCCGGGACGGGCACCACCCTCATCCAGACCGGCGCGAACACCTCCATGCTGTCCGTCACGCCGACCGGCGTCTGGCTCACCAACAGCGAAGGACAGGTCGTCCTGCTGCACGGCTTCAACGAGGTGTACAAGCTGGCGCCGTATGAACCGTCGGCGAGCGGATTCAGCGAGGACGACGCCGCATTCCTGGCGGCCAACGGTTTCAACGTCGTGCGGCTCGGGGTGATCTGGGCCGGCGTCGAGCCGCAGCCCGGTGTGTACGACGCCGCCTATGTCGACTCGATCCGGCAGACCGTCGACATGCTTGCGGCGCACGGCATCTACACCATCATCGACATGCACCAGGACCTGTACAGCGCATCGCTCGGCGGCGAGGGCGCGCCCGAGTGGGCCACCAAGACCGGCGGGCTGCCCAACCGCAGCTTCGGCTTCCCCGGCAGCTACTACCTGAACCCCGCCGAAACCGCGGCGTGGGATGGCTTCTGGAACAACGCCGAGGCCGCCAACGGAATCGGGCTCGAGGACAACTACGCCAAGGCCTGGGAGACGGTCGCCGCCGCGGTCGCGGGCAACAACAGCGTCATCGGCTACGACATCATGAACGAACCCTTCCCGGGCACCTCGTGGTTGCCGACGCTGCTGGGCAGCCCGTTCTACGCGACGCAACAGCTGACGCCGATGTACAACCAGGTGGCGGCTGCCATCCGGGCCGTCGATCCGAACACCGCGCTGTTCGTCGAACCGGCCAACCCCGCCGTGTCCGAAGTTCCCGCGATCCTCGGCCTGCCCATCCAGCTGGGCACCATCGATGATGCGAATGTCGTTCTGGCGTTTCATGATTACTGTGCCGGCTCGGCCACCAGCAGCATCTGTGGCTGGCTGGCCATGCAGCAGGCCAGCACGGCACACGCCTACGGCAAGGCCAACAACATCCCGGTGTTCATGGACGAGTTCGGCGCCTCCCACCTGCCCTCGGATCTGAGAGCCGAGATGAACGCCGCAGACCGGTACCTGATGAGCTGGTCCGTATGGGCCTACTCCGGTGTCGGTGACATCACCACCAGCGGCAGCACCGACGGCGAGTCCGTCGTCTACGACCCGGCCCTGCCGCCCACTGGCGACAACGTCAACACCGGGAACCTTCAGGTGCTGGCCGGGCCGTACCCACAGGCGGTGTCCGGCACGCCGCTCAAGCTGTCAAATGCCAATGGCGCCTTCACTTTCAGTTACTCGACCACCAAGGCGGACGGTTCGGGTAGCTTCGCGGCCGGCTCGTTGAGCACCATGTCGGTGCCGGCCATCGCCTACCCGAACGGGTACACAGTCAGCGTCACCGGCGGCCACGTGGTCTCGGCCGCGAACGCACCGACATTGGTGATCGCGTCGGACGCCGACACCGGTGTCGTTCAGGTCGTGGTGACCGCCGCGCCGTAGCGTTGCCGGACCGTGATCCCATCCAGCGGAACTCGCCCGCCGCCTCGTCAGCTCCGGTCGTACCGTTCAGCGCGCACCGAAAGATGGTGCCTGCAAACATCATTCACGGCCAGGAGGACAACGATGGCGGCACGACGCAAGCTCACAACCCGAGCTTCGATCGCGATCGCGGGCACTGTGTGCGCACTACCGATCGCGGTGGCAAGCAATCCCGCGCAAGCCGACGCACCCAACCGGGCGCCGACCGTCGTGTACATCGTCGAACACGGTGAACCGATGTTCTCCGATCCCACCCTCCCGCTGTCGAGCAACGGGATTCAATACGCGAAGGCCGTCGCCAAGGTCCTGCAGGACATCAGGTTCAACAACGTGTACGCATCGAGTGCGCTGCGGTCCAAGCAGACCGTGTCGTACACCGCCGCCGCGCGCGGACTGGCGGTTCAGCAGTTGCCCAACGCGGATCCCAGCACCCCGTCCGCCGCAGCCGCCGAACCGCTGGCCCAAGCAGTCTCGAGCCTTCCCGCCGGATCGGTCGCACTCGTGGGCGGCAACACAGAGAACATCTTCCGCATCATGAATCTCCTCGGCATTCCCGTGGTGGCGGGATGCGGCCCCGACCAGCAATGCGTGCCGTGCCTGGACAAGACGTGCTTCACACCCAATGACCTGAGCAGTATTTGGCAGGTGACGCTGCATCCCGGCAGTCCACAGGGCACGCGCCCGGCCCCCACGGTGCAGCGCATCCACCCGGAAACCCCGAACACCTTCAATCCGCCGCGCTAGCCGATCCCCGGGCTCGAAGGCGGGCGTAGCGTAGCCGTTGTGTCCGCCGAACCCAACAATCACTACCACCACCTGGCATTCGGCCCCGATGCCCTGGATCGTCAGCAGCGCAACGGCAGCTATCTGGCGTACGGCCGGCACACCGAGCGCGCCGACGACGGACCGCAGCGCCTCGACGACCGCGAGCTGCTGATGATCCGGCGCGCCGACCAGTTCTGTCTGGCCACCGTCACACCCAACGGCTGGCCCTACCTCCAATACCGCAGTGGCCCAGCCGGATTCGTACGGTACCTGCCCGAGACCGAACGGCTGCGGTTCATCGATCTGCCCGGCAACAACCAGTTCGTCACCCTGGGCAATCTGGCCGCCGACGACCGGCTGGCGATGTTCTTCGTCGACTACCCGCGACGCACCCGCCTCAAGGTCTTCGGCCGCGGGACCGTCATCGAGGACGGACCGCAGCGCGAGATCGAGATCGCGGTCGAGGCCTTCGACTGGAACTGCTCACGCTCCATCATTCCCCGCTTCGACCGCGAGTACATGCGCGAACTCGGCGAGGCATACCAGGCCAGGTTCGACGGCCGCGAGGCCGAACTGCAGGCCGAGATCGACGCGCTCAAGGCACGGGTGGCGGAGTTGGAGGCGCGCTCACCCCACGCGTGACCGGCTGAGGATGCTCCGCCTGGCATGGCTCCGGAAGTAGTGATCCCCGCCCGTTCCGTTTGTCACAGTCCGTCGCGGGTACCCGCCCGTCATGACCGAATCCACCGTGCCTCAGATTCCGCTTCGCGCGACAGCATTGATCTGCACCCTCAAACCGGGCCCGGCACCGTCGAGCAGTGACCTCATCGCCGAGCATGTCCTGGCCGTGCTGCGGGAGCAGGGCGTCGCGTGCGAAACCGTCCGGTGCGTGGACTACAACATCGCGCCCGGCGTCGAGGCGGACATGGGTGACAGCGATCAGTGGCCACAGATCCGGGCCCAGGTCCTCGACGCCGACATCCTGCTGATCAGCACGCCCATCTGGCTGGGGCACCCGTCGTCGGTCGCACAACGGGTTCTCGAGCGCCTCGACGCCGAGCTTTCCAACAAGGATGATCAGGGCCGGCCGGCCGTCTCGCAGAAAGTCGCGATCGTCAGCGTCGTCGGCAACGAGGACGGTGCCCACAAAACCGTCGCCGATATCTTCCAGGGCCTCAACGACATTGGCTTCAACATCCCCGCTCAGGGCTGCACGTACTGGAACGGCGCCGCGATGGAGTCGACGGACTACAACGATCTCGACGAGGTCCCGGAAGCGGTCGCGTCGGCCACCGCCGCGGCGGCCCGCAACGCCGCACACCTGGCCCGCGTGCTGCACGACGCGCCGTATCCGCCGTACAAGTAGTCAGTTGAAGACGCCGGCGATCTTCAGGATGAACAGGACCGCAATGGTCAGGAAGATGATGACGTAGATCGCGATCACAACCGTCGGGGCGATCACCTTTTTCGGGCCGCCGGCCGGCGGGGTCGGATCGGGATTGCTCGTCGCCGATTCCTGCCCGGAATCGGGCGGCGTGTCGCCGGGTTCGGTGCCGCCGCCAGGTGCCAGGCCCGGGGTCAATGTCGGATCCGGGTCCGGTGGTGCCTGGTTCGGCTGTCTGTCGGAAGCCATGACGGGTGGTTACCCGGGTGCTGCACAGCCAAACGGCTCAGCCGCCAGCCAGGGCCTCCCGGAACTGATCCGAGGCGTAGAACGGGATGAGACGGCGTCGCAGCACCGACTCCAGATAACCGCGCTCATCGAGCAGGGCGATCACCGGCGGGCCGAAGCGCAGCGCTTCCTCGATCATGTCCTCACGGCCGACCCCGAGATCGAGCAGCAGATCGTAAAGGCTGACATCGCCGTACTTTTCGAAGACATGATCGATGCCCTCGTCGAGGAGCGCGCGGAAGTAGTCGGTGTCCCGGAAGGTGCGCCAGAACTCGTAGATCGGCACGACCGCGTCCTCGACGTCGTCGGCCGAAATCACCGAAATCGCCGACGACAGCGGGCTGTTCAGGTTGCTGCGCCACAGATCGTTGAGCGCCTCGGCGAGCACGTCTTCGTCCGCATGCGTGTGGGCGAGCAGAAAGCGGGCGCCGCGGCGCGCCAGATCCTCGGCGCGCAGCTCCAGCCGTTCGACCGGGCCCTGTGGCATCCGGGCACCGACTGCGCCGAACACGCGGCCCAGTCGACCACGGGCCAACGACCTGCCACCCTGCGTGACGGATTCGGCGAGCGAGTGCTGGACCAGCGTCACGCAGAATTCGGTGAACGCCTCGCTGCTCAGAATCCGCTCCAGCACTCGCTGCGTGACGCCCATCTCGAGCACCATCGCGCTGAGCTCACTGAAACGACGCCCGTCGATGACGTCGCCGAAGCGGGTGTCCGAGGACGCGGTGAGCTGATAGAGCCGGGCAGCGACCTCACTGACCAGTTCCGCGATGCCGCCTTCCACCGGGACCTGCACGGCGTACTTCGCGGCGACGTTCTTGATCATCGTGGGCGTCACGGCGTCGGACAGCGTGATCTCCGACGCCTCCGACAGGGCGTGCTCGATCTCGTCGAGGACCAGGCTGTGGTAGTTCTCGCCGCGCAGCTGCTGCATGGCGAACGCCACCTGCGCATCGAGGAGCCGGGCCGCGACCGGTTCGAGCTGCGGCTCGAGGTCGTCGGCCGGCTCCGGGAAATTGGTCATTGCCAGCACCTTACCCAGCTGAACTCGTCGGCCGCCGGTTGCGCGTCGGGCGGCTCGACACTCAGCGGCGCACCGTCGGACTGTGCCCCACACCGAACTGCGGCACCGAAGCGGGCGGACGGTTCTGCCGCATACTCACGCAAACACCCAGGCCACCGCCGACACACGGCACACCATTGACAGTCGGTACCGGGCCGCCTGATCGGTTGCCGGTCGGGTCGTAAGCCGCGTCAGCTGCCGCTACCGGTGACAGGCCGAGGGCCGGCGCCCCGCATGTCGCCAGGTACGTGCCCAGCCGAAGGAGACCGGCCATCATTGCCCGCTTTCGCCCATTCACTGGCCAACATAGTCCGGCGCCACGGTTCGAGGTACACCCGCGAGTTGGCTGAGTGAGTGCGCGTGTTCCGTCCTGCTGTCACCTCAGCGGGTGACGCCCAATCTCCGCGGGAACCATGCCGGCGATCCCCTTATCCTTGGATTTCGGGGGCAGGGGGATGCGATGGACTACCTGGCGGGACAGCTCGTCTTCTTGGCCATCGTCGCGGCGCTCATCGGCGGCGTGATCTGGGCAGTGGTCGTGATGCGCAAGCCACGCCCGCGGCTTGAGGACGAAGACGACGAACTATGACTCGCTGCTTCGTGCCGGCGCCACAGATCGGCCCGAACGGCGCGGCGGTACTCGGATGAGCTGCGTTGAACTCCACGGCCGGCGCTTCGTTACGGCGCGCATCGCTCACGTCACCGGGGCCGTGTCGTGGTGGGTGTTCGTCGTCGCACGTCTCATGACGGAGATGAATTCGGCGCCATTGAACTTCGGCCTGCCGCGGCGGTACGCCGACTCCGACGAGTCGATATTCGGAGTCGGGTTGGGACACAAAGACTTTGGCTGGACGGCGTACGAGCCGCTGACCGGCCATCCGCCGGCGCTGAACGATGGGTTCTTCATCGTGAACGGCCTCTCGACCGTCGCGGTCGTGGCGCTGGCCATCACTACCATTGCCGCCGTGGTCGAAGCGATATCCGTCGCGCGATGGCCCGCGGGCATTGTCACGATTCTCGCGCCGATCACCGGTGCCGCCATCATCCTCTGTGCGCTCCACTACGGCACGGGATTCGGCGGTGGTCTCAAGTTGAGCTTGCTGGTGGTGTTTGCGCTGGTTCTGCTCGGCGTCGCGATTCGTGAAGTGTGGAGCCGGGTGTGGGCGCCTCGCCCGACCCGGGCCGAATAACCTCACCCGGATTGGCGGTGACGCGGTTCTCCACGGCGCAGAGGGCCGCACTGAACGACGCGTGGAGTGGTGGTCCATCGCGTATTCGTCGTCGGCTTCCTGATCCGCCCCTGCTCGGCCGCGGATCCGAACAAATCAGCGTCGGACCCCACACCAGATCTAGCCTTATCCTTGGATCTCCTGGGGAGGAGGGGGATCCGTCGTGGCAGATGCCATCAAGGTCGACGCCGAGGGGCTGCAGTCGCACGCCAACGTCTGCGATACCGCCGCCGCAGCCCTCGCCGGCAGCGCCGCACCCACAGCCTCGGCCGGGCACCACACTCAGGCCAGCACGTCTGCCGTCACCATGGGCCACTCGCTGGTCGACACCATCACCTCAACTCTCTCCGGCCGAGCCACCAGCACTGGGGAGAAGCTGCGCGCGGCGGCGGCCCGCTACACGCGCACCGACGGCGACTCCGGCCAGGCGATCTCCGCCGTTCAGGTCTGAAGCCTTGGCCGGCGGATCCCTGACCCGCGCCGATGTCGAAGCGTGGAACACCGAGCACCTCGACGCCGCGGCGACGCACTGGTCGAGCACAGCCCAGGCGTGGGAGGAGCACTTCACGACCATCCACAACGGCATGACTCGGCCGGGCGGGACGACCTGGGAGGGCGCCGGGGCTGACGCTGCCGCCGAACGCTCCTGGGCGGACCTGGTGACAGTCCGGGGCGCCGCGGACGCGCTGCACAGCGCGAGCGCGCACGCCACCACCGGGTCTGGCGACGTGGCGTGGGCGAAGCGACAGGCCCTGAACGCGATCGTCGAGGCGGAGGAGGACGGGTTCACTGTCGGCCAGGACTTCGCCGTGAAGGACACGTCGACGCCGTCTCTCCTCAGCGACGGATCGGACCGGCAGTCGAAGGCGAAGGAACACGCGCACGCGATCCAAACCGCTGTGCAGCAGCTGGTCGACGCCGACAAACAGACCGCCGACCGGATCCACGGCGCACTCTCCCCGCTGAACGGGGTCGCGTTCCCAGGTCACGACGGCGACGGGAAGCACGAGCCAACGGTGAAGGCCGTGGACTACCAGAAGCCGAAAGAGCCACCGCAGGACAAGCCGGGCGACGACGACAATGGCGGACTCGCAGGGCTTCTGGGCGTACCGGATCCTGCAAAGAAACCCGACGAGAAATCGCCCTGGACGCAGCAGCGACCTCCCGCGCAGCCGGACAAGCCGACGAATCCGCTGGATCTGCTGGCCGGCAAGGACGGCAAGAGCGACGCGGCGTCTGAGCATCCCCGCACGCTGCAGGACATGATGCTGCCGGGTGGTCCGCCCGCCGCGGCTGGACCAGCTTCGGAGCCGAAGTTCGATCCCAAAACCCCCGAGGGTCGGGCGGGTCTGGCGATGGCGCGTCAAGTGTTGATGAACGATCCCCGGGTACCGCCCGGGGAGGTTGAGCAGCGCCTGGCCGCGATGACGGCGCAGGCGCAGCAGCCGTTGCCGCCGCCACCTGTGCAAGAACCCGGCCCGAAGCCACCGATCCCCGGCCTCGGGGAACGACTCGGCGACAAGTTCAACAACTTCACCAACAGCATGCAAGAGGGGTTCTACGAGCGAGGACGCGAAACCCTCACCGGTATCGAGAACCTGACCGGCCTAGGCGGGCCGGGGCATCCGGGTGTGGGCGAGTCCTGGAAACAGCTCGTGCACGGCACGATCGACGACATCCGCAGCGATCCCCTGCGCTACCAGGCTGCGCAGCGTGAGGGGCATGCGATGGTCGAAGACCCCGGTCGCTACGCCGGCAAGACGCTCTTCGACGGCACCGTCGCGGCAGCCACTGCACCTTTGGCCGGGGAAGGCCTACTGGCACGCGGGGCAGCCGAGGGCGCCGTCACCCACGGCCTGGAGCACGGCATCGAGCACGGGGTCGTCCACGACGCGGCGCCGGTCGCCCCACACCCGCCTGCCGACCTGCCAGTCGCTCCGCACGGACCCGTCGAGGTACCGGCGACCGGGGACCACGGGCTGATCGGGCACGGCAGTGACACCGCGCCACCGCCACTGGAGCATCACAGTCCGCTCGAGGACATGCTGCTCGGCGGGCATCACGATGCGAATCCGGTTGAGGTTCCGCCGACGCACACCCCGCCGTCGCCCGACGCCTTCGACCTCGGGCAGGGGTCGCACTACAACTCCGGCGATCCGTACCACCCAGGTAACTGGCCACCGCATACTCCCGAGTCGACCTGGCAGAAGGGCGACACCGAACCCGGTTGGCGGCACGTGAACCGCGGCCCGGACAAGCCTTGGATGGACTTCCAGGGCCAGGTCGGCGGTATTGAACGCACCCCGGAGGGCCACCTCCCGGAGTACGTCCGGATCGACCCCACGACCGGGAGACCCGTCGAATACGACGCACAGGTGTTCAGAGGGCCGCAGGAGGTCTACCTCGAAGCGAAAGACGGGCATCGCGGTATGGCTTTCGCGCCGGATAGCACCTACTGGGAAGGCCGGGCCGACAAGACGCTCGAACAGGTCGAGCGCCAGCTTCGCGCGCTGCCACCCGATGCGATTCTCGAATGGCACGTCTCCGACCCGTACGGCGCTGCGGCGATACGAAAACTGTTTGAGGCCAACGGCATCTATGACGTCTCGGTCATCTACACCCCAAGGATGCCGTGAAAGTTAGGATTGACAGATCATGAGCACCGCAGGCACCGCGCCGGTATGGGGGAGCCGGGATGCGATCCTGCGCTCCGTGTGGGTCGCGACCGGAGAGTCCCCCGAATGGATCGCGCAACGCACCGACGCGTTGCTAAGTGAGCTTCAGGCGGCGTTCGATGTGTCGTATTGGCGGACGTCGAAGGATCAGCGTTGGGAGGGCTCACCGGAGGCCCTGGCCGACATCGTGCGCGGCTTCGTCGGCACCGGCATAGACGGTGACCCCGAGCCCGAGAACGGATACGTGTTCTCGGTCGCCGGTGCGGGACCGCGGGTGGCGCCGCGGATCAGGGTGTCTGCGGGATCCGTCTCCACGGGCGGGCGACTTCCGAGCCACCACATGACGGTGGAGCTTCGCGAGATGTATACCGGTGCGATCACCGCAGAGGACGGTGACATCGTGTGCGCGGCGGTGGCGCGGACCTGGGGACCGGCCATGTTCGCCCTAGCGGACGACCCGACGCGGAGCGCCGCGCGCCGCGGCAACTGGAAGATCGGCATCGGCTACCGCACCTGGATCAGCGCCGAGGTCGGGACGGTCAGTCGAGTCGCCGATGGGCTCACGGCGTCCGAACTGGCTGGGGGAACGCTCATTTCGGCTCCGGACAACTGGCCGGCCGAACGGGTGGTTGCTGCGCTGACAGAGACCTTGAGCGCCAACGGGCTCGACGAAGTGCCGCACTAAGCACGTGACAGGCGAGCCACCGAGCTTCGAGTTCACCTTGACGAGAGACCGCGACGTCGTCGGCCAGCTCGTCGACCACACGCTCATCCTGTCCATCGAGGCGCAGACCGAACTCATCGCCCGGTACTCGGGGCTGTCTTGGCGCGTAGACCTGTCCGAGCCGCCGGTGTTCTGGTTCGAGCGCGAGCCCGCGGCGGTGTTCCGCCCACATTTCATCGGCTCCACCTCGACGCGCACCAACACGTGGCTGTGGGCCTGGGAAAACATCAACGACTTCCCGGACTCAGTAGTCTCCCTCGCCCAGTACGTCCGGGAGGCAGGCGAGCGACTCGGCGCGGCGGAGCTGACGACCGCGTATCAGAACCTTCAACCGGCCGAACGGGTCTACGAGGGGCTGATCGCACGCGGCATGCCCGAAGCCGTCTACGTCTACTGCGCACAAGCACTCTCCGAGCTGCCCGCCCCGGTCTACTACCGAGCCCCGAATGGGAACGGATACAGCTGGTTTCTGCTTGACAACCCTGACGAGTTCTCGATGCCCACCGCCGCCGCTGTGTCCACCACGGCGGCGATTACCCGCGCGCTGCGAACCGGCGACATCACCGATCACCGCCTGGCGGTGACCGCCTATGCTCAACGCCGGCAAGGGATTTCGTTGGATATCCCCGGGCACGACCGCATGGTCCTGCAGGCACCGGACGGACAGGTTGTGATCGGAATTGACGAGGCCGGGCGGATCACCACGATCGTGAGTGACCCTGGTGGTCAATAGCAGGCTGGGGTACTTCAGCGGCATCGGTGAGCTCAAAGCCGGAAACCTCGCCACACAGTCTAGGCGGTCATGCGGTGCCTAACTCTGCGACGGCGCCGTCGAGAGCGGCATCCCTCACGATGCGGTAGGCAGATGCCCGGCTGATCCCGAGACAGAGCCGCGGAGTAACGCGCCGCGGCTACACTCCGTGTCCAGCGATGTCCATCTGCTCAACCGTAGCCGCGTCGTACCCGCGGGAACGTAGGTACTGATTAGCGGCGGCGACAGCGGCGCTGGCCTCAGACTGAGTGCCTACGCCCTTCGCGTTGGCGATCCCGTATGCGACGGCACAGTCCTGTTGGACCTCCGCAAGGAACTTGTTCGAGTTGACGTAGCCGTTCGCCGCAGCTGCGTTGGCGCATGAGTATTCGTTGGCGGATGCCGTGCCCGCGTTGCTGATTGTGAACGCGGCGAGCATCGCAGTCGCGGCGAGCAGTCGTGCTCTCATAGTGCGCTGAGGGTACCGCCGCCCACCCAGCTTTCGGTCCGTTCCGACGAGCCATCGACGCTTCGAAATGATCCAGCTGCGGGTCATCAGGGCCACCGCGTTGGCGACTAGATCCAGAATGGGTCACTCTGGGTCATCGGCGCCCTGCCAGAACCCGGCCCAGTTACGAGAAGAACCACCCGTTACCAGGTGGTTCTCGAAGTGGCCAGGGCCGGGATCGAACCGGCGACCTTCCGCTTTTCAGGCGGACGAGATAGCCACTGACCTGCGGTTTATCTGCTTCTGTGCGTCATATGTTCCGCATTGAGCAGGGCTGACGTACTGAGCCTGTCCGGCGAACGGACATAAACCGGACACGGTGCTTGCACTCCCGACCAGGAGCTTCCGTACTGCCGCTTGATTTGTGTGCAGCCTCGGCGGTTCCGGGGAGCAGGCACCCCGATGCCCAGCATCGCATCGTCAGCCACCGGACCGACGCCCTCGACGCAGGGCTCGACATCGGCATCACAACACCCGTGTTTGCGGCATGGTGCTGCCGGTGCCTCGGTTGACGGTAGGTCGCGAGCGCCCGAGGCCGCCCAGGCCGCAGGGCGCGAGAGCGACAGTGGTCGGCCGGACGTCAACCGGGGCGCCGGCCTCAACCCCGCCGCGCCGGGCGGGCTTGTTATATGTGCCGAAAATGTCCGCGGCCCGCTCGCCGACGGGATCGCGACCAGTGATCTGCGGGCGATCGACGCATTGGGGCTGCGGTTCCCGAGCCCCGAGATGGTCACCGCAGCAGCGGCACTGTTCGAACCGGCAGCACCGTGGGCGTATGGACCCGGGCGGCGAGGTACCGAACCTGAATCCGGACGGTTTCGCATCACTATCGGCCCCGGCGTCGTGCGGCTCGGGTGGACCAATCCCGTCCGGGCCGAGAAAGCTGCCGAACGAGCCGTCGGTCATCACCAACGTGACGTTGACGATGCGAAGCTGCAAGTCAGAAACGACCTCGCCCTCACAGATGGAGACGATGATCAGGCCGTCGTGTCGTCGACACGACGGAGTCGTCCTGAAAATGACCCGTGCGGTTCTGGTGGTGTCATCACTGAGTGGTCCCGTAAATCACGCTCCGCGATGTGCCGCACCTTCGCCGAACTCGACTACAGCCCGCTAGTGGAGTCTGATCGTGTCCCGGCGATGGTCACGCTCACCTATCCCGGTGACTGGGAGGTCGTCGCGCCGGATGGTGCGAGCGTGAAGCGACACATGGTGTTGTGGCGCAAACGATTTCAACGAGAGTATGGCGAACCCGCTCGCTACATCTGGAAACTGGAATTTCAGCGGCGCGGCGCACCCCACATTCACCTGTGGACGGCACCACCCATGTCGCCGGGCCGGTCGGGTCGGGGCTTCGCTCAGTGGCTGTCCGAGACGTGGGCAGAGGTCGTCGACCACCCCAACCCAGTGCAAAAGGCCCGCCATCGACTTGCCGGCACCGCCATCGACGTCCGCAGTGGCCTAAAAGCCTGCGATCCGAAGCGCCTGGCCATCTACTTCACGAAGCACTCCTCACCAAATCTACACGGAGACAAGGAATACCAGCACGTCGTGCCCGAACCGTGGCGACGGGCTGGACGTGGGCCTGGCCGGTTCTGGGGTGTGTACGGACTCAAGAAAGCCATCGCCGTGGTGGAGGTCGCGCAAGATGCTTATCTCTCCGCGCGACGCATCGTGCGACGGTGGTCACGGAGTCAGGCGGTGTACGGCGATTCGGCCAGCCGCTACCCCACTTCCGTAGTGCCGCGCACGGCCACACGCCTGGTTTCGCGTCTCGACCGCAAGTCAGGCGTCGTAGAACACCGGCGTGTGCGCCGACGACGAACGTTCTGCACTCACGGCGGCTTGGCCGGCGGATACGCGCTCGTGAATGATGGCCCAACCTTTGCCGTACAGCTTGCGCGTGCGATCACGTAGCGCCATCATTTGGAACTTTTCACCAGTCTTCGCAGTGCGCTGCCCTGGAACTGGCATTACTTGCGCCGGAACAGTGTTCGGACGGAGTCTCTGAGGTCGGCCGTCTTATCTCTGGCTGCATCGGTCAAATCAGTTGCTCTGACCTTGGCCGCGTCGGTCAGATCCGTGGCCTTGTCTTTTGCCGCGGTGGCACCCACTGACCCAGTCGCCAGCGCTTTGTTCACCGCCTCGCCCGCGGCCTGGCTCCATCGCTTCGCATCGCTGGGCGCGTCGCCGGACTCGATGCCGAGGCGGGAGCGAAAAGCCATCACACCCGTAGCGAGCTCCTTGCTCGACCGCACGGCCGCCGGCGCGTCGCGCGGATTGAGCAGCACTTTGGAGTTCGCGTTGCAGATCGTCTGATTCATTTGGGTCAGTAAGCGGGCGGTGTTGCTCGAGATGAGGCCCAGCCGCTTCTGACGAGCCTTGGCAAGGCCCAGCCGGTGGCTGTCGAGATCCTCGGGAGCGGAATCGAGCACCCGATCGAGTTCCAGCATGGCCACCCCGTCGTGGAGCTGGAAGCAGCGCGCGATGACCGCCAGCCATTCGCGCACCTTGGGCTCGGCCTCCTTGGTGGCCTTGGCAATCTTGCCGAGGTCGGCCTTCTTCTCCAGAGTCTCGGCGATGGCCTCGAGTTGGCATATGGCGTACGCCTGCGTCCGGGCGAGCACCAATGAGCCCGATTGGATCTTCGACCAGGTGATCTCCGAAACCCGCCCAACCTGGTCGCGCACGGTCAATGCTTCCTCGATGACCAGGTCAACGCCGATCATCTCCGCCAGAACCGCGTCTTTCTGTGCACGCAGGATGTCATCGACCTTCTCGTTGATCTCTTGGAGATACTCCACGATCTGGTCCATCTGCTGCTGCATCGCCTGTTGCTGCATCATCGTCGACACCGCGGAAAGGGCCAACGGACCACCAAGCAGCTTCGTCGGGGCCTGAGCGATCTGAAGCCACTGCTTGACCTCACCGGGCTTCCCGATCATCGCGTGACTGACACCGGGGGTCTTGGTCGCCATCAGCCCGTATTGCTTGACGGCCTGCGCCGACTCAGCAGTCAGCTTGACCCAGCGTCCCGAGTTTGTAGCCACTTCCGAGCCGACTCGCAGTGAGGCCCCGCTGGTACCGGCCAACGACGAAAGACGGCTTAAATCCAGCACTTTCGGCGACGCCTTATCCAGGCCTTGATCGAGCAAGAAGCGCTCAACATCGGCCGAGTTACCGATCACGGCCAAACCGTCGCCGTCTGCAACCAGTTCGATCTCGTTGCCCATCTTTTCTCCGTTGAATCGAGACCATCGACCACCCACTCGGCTCGCTTGCCAATAGACGCTACCGGCGCGCCCTGACAGGACGCGAACGATCGAGGCTACCCCCGCCGGCGCCGCTGAACCGCATTCTGATCGCGGCGCGAACTCGCTGGCCACGGCATTCAGCGCGGCGGCTGTGCAATCTCGTTCGGATGTGGCGATACGGCGAGTACGGATTTTAGGGTTTGAAGATGGCCTCTCCGTCACCACATTCGCGTTCACTAAGACGATGGCCGCCAGCCTGGCAACGTTGGTCGCTCAACGCACTGCACGGCTTCGACAGGCGCATCATCGACGACTGGACAGCGCTCATGAACAAGCACCTCCAACGATCTGGTGGTGCCACCCCAATGCAGACGGCTCGCTACACCGTCGATGTGCTGCTCTACGTGAACAGGCTCCGCTCGGCGACCGCAATACTTGCTTCACACGGCGATCCTGCAGCGCGCCACCAACTGGCCGACGCCGCCCTCGACTTGAATTCCGCTCTCGACAACCTGTGCGAAGCACGGGACCGGCTGCTCAAAGCGGCTGGCGCGAACCGTGTTACCTACGATTAGCGTCGGGAAATCGACATTGCGACGCAGAGTCCAACGCGTGCCACTTTTTCGTAACTTTCGCAAATTTGCTACGATTGGTTGGGTTCCGACGGTGAGATGAGAGGAAGTGAGACCCATGAGCACCGCCTCCGCGGAGATTGTGAGCCCGGTTCCGGCCGATGCCGATGGGCTTGCCGATGTCCTCAGCTTCATGGAGGCGCACGAGGCCCGTCACGGGACCTCGCCTGAGCCTGCCTTCTTCTTGTCCGGCGCGGGCGAGCACGATCGTGTCGAACTGACCGAGCAGCTTTACGAAGTCCTCAAGCGTGTCGCCCACGCCCTCAGCCACGGCCAGTCCATAAGTATCTTGACTCGCGACCGAGAAATCTCCACCCAGCAGGCCGCCGAGATCCTCGGCCTGAGCCGCCCCACCGTGGTTCGCCTTATCGAGGACGGCGAATTGCACGCGCACGTACCCGGTGCAGTGCGTCGCAAGCTGCGGCTCGCCGATGTTCTTGCTTACCGCGAGGAGCTTCGGGCCCGACGCAACCGGTTCATCACCGAGAGCTCGGCGGAGTTCGCGGACGCCGACGCCGACGAAGTCGCCGAGTTACTCGCCGAGGCGAAACGCACGCATTGACCGTCCGCGACGTCTGAAAGACTCGCCCGCGTGTATCGCGCCGTCCTCGACACCTGCGCCCTCGTGCCGAGCCTTCAGCGCGACTTCCTGCTGCAGCTAGCCACCGAAGAGGCCTACGCACCCGTGTGGGGGTCCGGAATCCTCTTCGAGCTGGACTATGTACTCGCCGGCCTGCACGACAAGCGCGGGATCACCGATAGCGCCAGGCGCCGTCAGCACCTTTTCGACCAGCTGAAGGCTGCATTTCCTGGCTCTGAGGTACACGCACCCAAAGACCGCGACTACAGCTACGCCCTCAATGATCCCGATGACGGCCATGTCGCCCACGCGGCGATCATCGGCAAGGCCGACGCCATCGTCACAGATGATCGCCGGGCCGGGTTCAGCACAGCGGGCGTGCTCGTGGAGGCCGACATCGAAACCGTGCACCCACATCAGTTCGCCGCCAACACGGTGTCAGCGCACCCGCATGCAGGAGTCCGCGCGTTGCGAGAGATGTCGAATCGCCGAACCAACCCGCCGCAGACCCCGGAACAGATCCTTGAGCTGCTGGTGACACGGCAAAACATGACCGAGGTCGCCGAGATCCTGCTCCCGCTGTTGTCGGAAACCGGAGACCCGGCTGACCAAACGGGGTAAGCGCTCACCAATCAAGTTCTGGTCGGTGATCGACCAGCCGTACTTGCAGCGGTCGAGGCGGAGTGCGCAACCCCAACAACGCCAACGCACTTCCATCATCAATGTCGGACCCCGCACTTACGCTGACCCCGAACCACACTGAGGAGGACCGGTATGAACAAGGCCGAGCGTCTGTGGAATCTGCGGGACGCAGTGCTGGCGTGGCTGTACGAGCTACGGGTCGAAGGGGCCACCATCGCCGAGGCAAAAACTGCGGCCTTCATGGAGGCGACTTCTTGGTCCGACATCGAGGTCACCCGCGAAGAGTTGAACGCCGCACTAGAGTGGCTCATGGAGGAGGGCTACGTCGACGGCACCGGCACCATGCAGGGGATCGTTCTCCGGCCACACTTGACCCCCTACGGCGAGAAGTACGCAGCGTCGGGCAAGTCGGTGCGTGACCTGCCTGGCGTCGCCGAGGTGCAAAGCCCGTATCTGCACATCGAAAGCAGCAGCGGTATCGCCGTTGCATTCAACAGTCCCGGCGCTACGCAGACTGTCAACGTCCAGCAGAAGGTAGAACAGGCGCGCATACTCGCCGATGCGATCGAACAGGCATTGCCCGCGCTCGCCGATGTACACGTCCGCGGCGCCGCCGAACAGCTGGTGTCGGAGATCCGCGGTGAGTCGAACTCGGATTCCCCATCCCCGGGTCGACTCAAGACGTTGGCCACCGCGGCGATGACCTCAATCGCCACCGCGGCGGGCACCGAGGTGGGCAAAGTGATGATCGAGGCGGCGCTACCGCTGCTGTCGTGACCAGCGGCGTCACCGTGACCCAATGCGAATTGGTTGGGTAGGACGTCTAGGTCGGTCGTCTCGGTTCAATCTCATGGGCAGGGTCGACGCGCCCCGCCTTATTGGCTGCGGCACACTGACACCGTGCACGGACGGAGGCTGCGGGCACCGTGGTAGTGCGCGTCAGTGTCGGCCCCCAGCCTCCTGGAGTGGGCGGTTGAGCGCGCCGGCTGGGATGACGAGCAACACAGCGCCGCGCAAGGCAGCTCGCCCGTGCCGTCGCCAAACACATTGACTGCCACATGGCATTTCCTGCCATTCAACCCAGCCCGTGACATCGTCAGCGAGTTAGCAATCGACTCGGTCAATTAAGTTGGGAAGTGCCACAAGTGATCCCAGTGTTATCGTGACCACGATGCGGCGACCAGCAAACGGCTTGGGCTTAGGCATGCTGGGCCGTGGTGATTGGTACATCAATATGGTCCCGCGCAACGACCACGCCATTCTTGATGGCGTAACACTCGACATAGTGCTCCCCACGGAACTTTGTGGATTCGCGGTGTGTTCGGGTGTCGTCGTTGATAATCTGACCCCGAATCTCGTTTCGTTTCTCCGCTTCCTCGCCGCGGTTCAAGACCTTCCACTTGAACTTGAATGGTTGCGGCACATCGCACTCCGTGACTGTGAAGTTCAAGGTTTTTTGCGGTCTGAGCCAGACATGTCGGGCAAGCATGCTGCGTAGGGTATCCGGGCGGAAGCCGTTTTGGGTGACGGTGCAGTCGATGGTCAGGGTGTACCGAACGTCCACTGGGAACTCATCTTCGATGAACTCTTCGGTGTGATCGAACGTGTAGGCGCTCGCAGTCTTCGCGGTACTGTCGACCGCAGGAACAGGCTTGCCGAAGACCTTCTTCCATTTAGCGTTGACCGTCGTGTTGCCGTCAGCGTCAATCGCTTTGAGGCACAACTCGTACGCGGTCTTCGCCTTGCTCTGGAACCTCTTCTTGACTTTTACATCCTGCTTACTTCCCAGCGCTTGGTAATGGTCGTGATCGTCCTCTTCGGACAGAAACTTGAAGAAGTCTCGGACCATGAAGGCATAAGTCGTCATGGTCGCGGAATGGTAGTCGGCGTTCTTCTGCAGGAAGTTGTACGCCAAGGTGTCCATCAACAGGCCACCCATGACTACGCCGTGCTTGTTCTTCCACGCTCGCGCCATCTTGCATAGTTTGCGAAAATTCCGATTGGTGATGCTGTCGTAGTCTCGGGTCTCATTGATCTCCTCGCGCGGCTTAGTGACCTTCCAGGACTTCGATTTCGTATGCGGGTACTTGAACGAGCCGTCCGCTTGCTCGAAGACGGGCTGTACTTCGAACATGAAATTTTGGAACGTGACGACGACCACCGGACTGTCAACCTTCACGCTGGATGTC
Source organism: Mycobacterium toneyamaense (assembly GCF_055384815.1). Taxonomy (NCBI): domain Bacteria; kingdom Bacillati; phylum Actinomycetota; class Actinomycetes; order Mycobacteriales; family Mycobacteriaceae; genus Mycobacterium; species Mycobacterium toneyamaense. Next base: position 635,739 of record NZ_AP040333.1, on the reverse strand, counting down.
GGGTAGCGCGCTTGAATAGCGGCGCGCGTGCGCGACAAGACATCCGAGGGTCCGTCCTCTCCTTCGTACTTGTCCCATAGGGACGACGGCAGGATGTAAAGCATGTCAAGGTCCGATATGCCGCGAATTGCCGTGAAGCGCCCGTAGGAGCCCACCATGAGCTGATGGTCCTTCGAGCTGTCGAGGTTCCGGAACTCCTTGTTCAGAACCTTGGCAATTTCATCGCGACGGGCACCGATGGTGCCGGCGTTGTCGACCTGTAGGTTCGTGAGCAGGCCCTCGAAAATCTCACTTGTCTTCATCGGCTGCTGGCTTTCCCTGTCGAAGCTGGGCTGGCAGCATCTGGTCAATCTCACTCTCCGAGAACGTCAAGTCTTCGCGGCTCTTCAAACCGTCCTGCGCAGCCTCGTAGGCTTTTGAGGTTGTGCGGGGAGCATCACCGAGGATGGCGAAGTACTGCTTCTGCAAATCGTTGCGTCGTTCGATTCCCTCCTGCATCGAACACATTCCCGCTTGAAGGTCAACGATGAGCGACAGGTAGGACTCGCGGACATCCCACACCTTTGCCGCAGTGTCACGGTGCTGCTGCATCTCCTCGCCGTGATTGAAGTTCTTGCTGCCAAGATTCATCGCGGTGACGACTAACGCGATGAACGAGGTGACCAATGGCGCCCATTGCTCCGCGTTTGCCTGGCCGAGGAGCGACGCCACGAACGTGGTCGAGCTTATGGCTGTCATGGCCAGAAGCCCTCGGCGCTGCCACAAATACTTTCGGTAGCAGATGTCTGCCTGCTTCTCATGAGTTTTGTGCGTGTACGCAGCGCGTCCGTACAAATCACGGACTTGTGCGAGCAACAATTTAGGCCTGCCTTCCGCTGCTGCAGTCTCTTCCGTTGGCTCTGCCATACAGCCCTCTCCGTTGCAGCACGCCGGCGGCGTGCAGGTGTCTTGGCTACCTTGGTCAACTGACTAGACGAGGTTGCATTTGCTATATCACTATGCAAACATAACATAATGACGGAATCCTCGACTCGTCCCGCGCACCTTCAAGCCATCCGCGCTGCTCTAGATCTGACCCAGGGCGAGTTGGCCGAGCGGCTCGGTGTCTCCTTCGCCACGGTGAACAGGTGGGAAGCCGGCTCCAGCAAGCCGCAGAGGGCCCAGCTCGCAAAGATCAACGCTCTGGCCGAGGAAGCTGGCGTCGATCCCAGCGATGCCCCGGCTGCCGGTGGAGCAGTAGTCACCCGTCGCCGTGGCCGCCAAGCTAAGCCAGCGACTCCGACCACAAAGCCAATGGAGCAGATGCTGTGGGACGCCGCTTGCTCGATCCGAGGCGAGAAGGACGCGCCGAAGTTCAAGGACTACCTGCTGCCGCTGCTATTCCTTAAGCGCCTTTCCGATGTCTTTGACGACGAGATCGACCGACTCGCCGAGGAGTACGGCGACCGTGACGTCGCCCTGGAGATCGCGGACAACGACCACGACCTGCTCCGCTTCTATCTCCCGGCCGAGGCACGTTGGTCCGTCATCAGCGGACGCGTGCCGTACGACTGGCCTGACGACGAGCGCGGTCGGTCTACACGACCACGCGACATCGGTGAACATCTCACTAAGGCCGTGCGTGCCGTCGTCCGATTCAACCCGAGCCTCGCCGGAGTCATCGACGTCGTCGACTTCGCGGCCGAGCGCAACGGTGAGCGAGACATCAACCCCGCCAAGCTCAATGGCGTCGTCGAGACATTTTCCGACCCGCGTTATCGCCTCGGCCTCGCAGACGTGCAGCCGGACTTCCTTGGCCGCGCATACGAATATCTTCTCCGGAAGTTCGCAGAAGGCTCGGGCCAGAGTGCGGGCGAGTTCTTCACTCCAACCGAGGTCGGATTCCTCATGGCGCGCATCCTGAGGCCGAAGCCAGGACAGACCTGCCATGACTACGCTTGCGGTTCCGCCGGCCTACTCATCAAGCTCCAGCTCATCGCGCGCGAGCTGGACCCGACCGCCAAGATCCCGCTCAAACTGTTTGGTCAAGAGCTACAGGCCGAGAGTTACGCCGTCGCCCGGATGAACGCAATCATCCACGACATGGACGTCGACCTACGCCGGGGCGACACCATGATCAATCCTAAGTTCCGGACCTCGTCGGGATCACTCGACCAGTTCGATCTTGTCGTCGCCAACCCGATGTGGAACCAGCCTTTTGACCCGAGCATTTTCGAGGACGACCCGTACGACCGGTTCATCAAACACGGTGGCGCAACGTCAGGCAAGGGTGACTGGGCCTGGCTCCAGCAGACTCTCTCGGTGCTCAAGGACACCGGCCGTGCGGCGGTCGTCCTCGACACCGGTGCCGTAACTCGCGGCTCGGGCTCGAAGAACGAAGACAAGGAACGCAACATCCGCAAGTGGTTCGTCGACCGCGACCTCGTCGAGGGCGTCATCCTGTTGCCCGACAACCTCTTCTACAACACGACGGCCGCTGGCGTCATCGTGGTGCTCAATAAGCGGAAGCCTGAGTCCAAGAAGGGCAAGATAACGCTCGTCAACGCGAGCAAGCGGTTGACCAAAGGCCGACCCAAGAACCACCTCGCGGACGCGGATGTCGCTGACCTCGCCAATCTCTTCAACGTGGGTGAGCCGGTTGAAGGCGAGGTAGCGGTCATCGACCTCGGGGAGGCTATCGGGGCTGACTACAACCTCAGTCCGAGTCGCTGGGTCACCTCGGCTGAGGGTTCCGATCACCGAGGCATCAGCGAACTGATTTCTGAGTTGGAGGCCCTTGCCATTGACTCCGCCAAGAATGATGACGTCCTCTTCGCCCTATTAAAGAAGGTCCAGTGAGCCCGGTGACCGCGACTGTCAGGCTTGGTGATCCGGACGTCGCTGATGTCATTCTCGGGCAGTCTCCACCTTCATCGACCTACAACGAGCAAAGTATCGGCCTCCCCTTCTATCAGGGGAAGGCAGACTTCGGACTCATGCACCCCACACCACGAGTTTGGTGCACAGAAGGCAACAAGTTCGCGAGGCCTGCCGATGTATTGATCTCGGTTCGCGCCCCAGTCGGCGATGTCAACATGGCAACCGAAGCCGCAGTCGTTGGACGCGGGGTGTCAGTCATCCGCGCCGCGAAGGGCGTGGAGCCGTGGTACCTGTACTTCTCCCTTGCTTTCATGAAGCCCGTTCTCGAGGCGCAAGCTACCGGATCAACCTTCGCCAGCGTTAACAGCACCACACTGCGCGAGCTGGAGATTCCGTTCTTTCCTCTGGAAGATCAGGTTGCCATCGGACGATCGCTTCGTTTCCTGCTGACTCAGATTCAACAGGAAGAGGCGGCTCTCAGCACGACCACCGAGACCAAGAGATCGACGATGCAGCAGTTGTTCTCGCGGGGCCTGCGGGGGGAGGCACAGAAGGAAACCGAGATCGGCCGAATCCCCGAGAGCTGGGAACTTATTCGTCTGGGCGAGCTCGGTCGAATCGGGAATGGTTCGACCCCGAAACGATCGACTGGTGCTTACTGGGACGGTGGGACTTTCCCATGGCTCAACAGCGCAAAGGTCTACGACCGTGACATCCAAGATGCAGACCAGTTCGTGACTGACGTCGCCCTGAAGGAGTGTCATCTGCCCGTGCTCGAGCCGGGAGCCGTTCTGGTGGCTATCACTGGACAAGGCAAAACCCTAGGTAATGCGGCCGTCCTCAGTATCCGTGCAACGATCAACCAACACCTCGCCTACCTTCAGACGGACCTTGAGAAGGCTGAACCAAAGTTCGTACGCGCATACCTTGAGACTCAGTACGACCACTTGCGTGCGGTCGCTTCCGGCGGAGGTAGCACGAAGGGGGCGCTGACGTGCGGCTTCCTCCGTGGGATGACCGTGCCGTGGCCGCCAACCATCATCGAACAGCAGGAGATTGTCGAGGTGCTGGACGCACTCGACCGCAAGATCGAGCTCCTCGGCCGTAAGCGCGACGTGCTTGACCAGCTCTTCAAGTCGTTGCTGCACAAGCTGATGACCGGAGAGATTTCGGTCGCCGACCTCGACTTGAGCGCATTGCCGTCAATCGACGGGACTGCAGCATGAGTCAGATCAAGATCTCCGAGGCCAAATCGGTGCAATTCCCGATGGTGAAGCACGCCTCAGCCGTCGGCTGGGAGCAACTTGCGCCAGAGGAAGCCGAACGCATGCGTCGCGGTCGGGCCAACATGCTGTTCCCCGAGGTGCTGGAGAACAAGCTGCGGCAGTTCAACCCGTGGCTTACCGAGGACCAGGCCCGCGCGATCGTCGAGAGCATTGAAGCGCTGCCCGCCACGATCGAGGGCAACCGAGAGGTGCTGCGTTGGCTCCGAGGCGAACGTCAATGGCACGACGAGAGCGAACAGCGCCAGCGCCCGGTTCAGGTTGTCGACTTCGATCTGCCCCACGAGAACGCCCTACACGTCACGTGGGAGTGGAAGGTCGAGCCGCCGGCCCGGGCAAAAGGGAACCGCGCCGACGTCATGTTCGTCGTCAACGGAATTCCGGTCACCATCGTCGAGCACAAGAACCCAAAAGACCGCGACGCGCTCACCAAAGCCGTGACCCAGCTTCGACGTTACGAGATGGAGACGCCAGAGCTTCTGGCTCAGGCCCAGCTTCACAACGAGACCCACCTGATCGAATACTGGTACGGCGTCACGTGGAACATCAACCGCCGCATGCTCATTAGGTGGAAGCACACGAGCGACGAGTCCTACCGCGATGCCGTACAGGCGTTCTTCGAGCCGCGTGACTTCCTGCGCACCTTGCGCGAGTGGGTGCTCTTCTATGTCGAAGACGGTGAAACGAAGAAATCGGTCCTCCGCGAGCACCAGCGCGGTGCAGTCGATGCGGTGGTCGCGCGGTGCGCCGACCAGGCGAAGAACCGGGGGCTGATCTGGCACACGCAGGGCTCCGGCAAGACCTTCACGTTGCTAACGGCGGCGCAGTTGATCCTCAGCCAGAAGGACCGCTTCAACAACGCAACCGTCATCCTCGTCGTTGACCGCACCGAGCTGGAGGGCCAGCTCAAGGAGTGGGTCGACAGACTGCTCGGCGAGATGCAGGCCAACGACATCCCGGTTCGGCGTGCCAACAGCAAGGATGACCTGCAAGACATCTTCGATTCCGACTTCCGAGGCCTGGTCGTCTCGATGATCCACAAGTTCGAGACAATCCGGAAGGACAGCTCCAACCGCGACAACGTCTTTGTCTTCATCGACGAGGCTCACCGATCGGTCGCTGCTGACCTCGGCTCATACCTCATGGCGGCGGTCCCAAACTCCACCATTGTCGGCTTTACGGGCACCCCGGTCGGCGGGACACAAGGCGGTGGCACAAGTTCGTTCCAGATCTTCGGATCACAGGACGAAATGGGCTACCTGCACAAATACTCGATCATTGAGTCGATCGAGGACGAGACCACTCTGCCGATCAAGTACATGCTTGCGCCGTCGTCGATGTCCATGGCACCAGAGGACTTGGACGAGCAGTTCTACGCCCTTGCGTCCGACGAGGCCGTCACCGACATCGATGAACTCAACAACGTACTGCGGCGAGCAGTCGGACTCCGCACCTTCCTCGGCTCTGACAGCCGCGTCGCGCAGGTGGCTGAGTTCGTCGCGAACCACTTCAATGAGAACGTGGATCCGCTGGGGTACAAGGCCTTTCTCGTCGCGGTCGACCGTGAGACGTGTGCGAAATATAAGCGGGCGCTCGACAAGCTGCTACCGCCCGAGTGGTCCGAGGTGGTCTATAGCAAGAATGCGAGCGATGTCGTCGACCGTCCCGACGTACATGAGCTCCAGCTTTCCGATGACCGCGAGAGAGAGGTGCGTCGGCAGTTTAAGAAGGGCCATCAACAGCCCAAGATCCTGATCGTCACTGACAAGTTGCTCACCGGCTACGACGCGCCGATCTTGTACGCGATGTATCTCGATAAGCCGATGCGTGACCACGTCCTCCTCCAGGCGCTTGCGCGCGTGAACCGACCATATGTCGACAGCGAGGGTGTGCAGAAGAAGGTGGGTCTCGTCGTAGACTTCGTTGGCATCTTGAAAGAACTTCACAAGGCGCTGCGGTTCGATTCCGCCGATGTCGAAGGCGCCCTGCAAGACCTCGATCTGCTGATGGCTGATCTACTGCTGAAGATCGACGCTGCTTCCAGCGAGTACCTGCAGGTCACGCGCGGCCAAGGTGATGACGAGCAGTTAGAAGGCATCGTTTACGGCAAATTTGTATCGGAGGACGAGCGCAAGAAGTTTTTCGACGACTACCGCGACATCGAGGCGTTGTGGGAAATACTCTCGCCCTCAGCGGAGTTGCGCGACCACATCGCGACGTACAAGCGCCTATCTGTTCTGTACGCGGCCGTGCGAAACGCCTACTCCGAGGCGACCACCTTCACTGCCGATCTGGAGCACAAGACCAAGCATCTGGTCGAAGAGACCGCAACTCAAGAAGGTCTCGGTAGGTTTACCAAGTTTGCCACGTTCGATGTCCCAACATTGGAGGCCCTGGGTAGGGACGACGGACCACCTGAGGAGAAGGTCTACAACCTGTTGCGTGGCTTACGCAAGGAGATGGACGACAACCCGGCAGCCGCGGTGGCGCTCCAAAGCATAAAAGAAAGGGCCGACCGTGTCATCGAAAACCTCGAAGAGCGAAAGGTCAACGGCCTTGCCGCTTTAGATGAGCTCAAGGCAATTGCGGAGGAGAAGGACAAGCTGCGCGAGTTCGCCCGGCAGAGCGGACTGTCGGATCGCGCCTTCGGTATTTACTCGGCATTGAGAACCGAGCACTCGTTGCGTGGGCTGAAGGTCGATATCCAGAGGGTTGCGGTGAGCATCGAGGTGGCGGTAGATCAGTTCCCGCACTGGCGGCAGAATCCCGAGGAGCGCCGCCGCCTGCGCAGTGGACTCTACAAACCACTGCTGGATAGTCAGGTACCTCCAAAGTCCTGCGCCGAGATTATCGACAACGTTATGACAGTGCTGGAGAAGGTCTGATGGCAAGGCCGAAGATGCCGCTGACCGCCGATCAAGCGCTAACCCGCAAGGCGATGGCGTGGGCGACCAAGATTCGAGTGAATCCTTCCCGCATCGTGATCGCCGAGCTCACTAGAAAGTGGGGCTCGTGCGCACCGGACGGTGTGATCACGCTTGCACGGGATCTTGTCGAAATGCCCCCGGCCTTCCAGGACTATGTCGTCGTTCATGAACTGCTCCACCTGCGATACCGCTCCCACGGAAAAGCCTTTACCGCGATGATGACTGCGCTAGTTCCCGGCTGGCGCGAGCTAGAGGCATCGAGTCCTATCAGGGAGGTGCGCAGGTGATTCCCGTGGAATGGTCGGAGGCTCCCCGTCAACGACACGCGTTGTTAAGTGGATGTTAGCCCTCGGCATCATGCGACGACGGGTCGCTTGTATGCGCAGTAGGTAAATCCGGGCTGGCCGACGCGCACCGCCGCAAGGTATCGGAGGCAGATCGCGCTGCAGTCCAGGCCTCAGCGAACGCTCGCTGAGCAGCCTTCATCGCGCGGAAGACTTCGGTTGCATGCGCTGAGTCACCGATATGCATATTGAGGCGGATGGCCAAGGCGCCAAGTAGGTCGGACTCGGCCAATCCAACGCCAGCGAGAGTCCTAAGGAGCTCGTCGGCCACTGCCGGCTCGCCCGCAAGCAGCCCGATTTGCTCTAGATCCCCGCCCAGGACATACATTCGCATTCGTATGTTCTCTGCATGGGCAATCAACGGCGCTGCATCCCCCCAAACATTAAAGTTTGGAATTGCGGCCTCGGCTGGATGGCCAGGTTCTGCAGGCCATAGTTCCCTAATTGCGGGGGCTGGCCTGACGGCCAATCCGCGGCCAGAGGCCGGCACAAGAAGACCCTGAGCACGAAGTTCCTGCACCGCCCGCCGCACAGTCATTCTCGCGACGCCAAAATGCTCGGCTAGCTTTGTCTCTGCCGGTATCCGCTCGCCAGGACGTAGCTGGAGCGAGGTAATCGCATGTCGTAGCAGGTCCGCGATCTGCTCGTATGGCGGCGCATTGCTTTCGCGGTCAATCTGACCAAAGTTCAACACAAGTCACCTGCTCATCGGGCTAGTACAAGACTAGCCAGTAGCTAGACGAACCTACACGCCATAGAAGCGTAGACCCGGCTCGACAACCCGGCGGAAGAGGGCCGGAATCAGCCGATACCCGCGCCTCCTTCAGCTATTCGCAGACGGCCTTGACATGTCGTCGGGACCGTCGAGCAATGGCCGTAGCGGGGGGTCTATTGCGCTGTTATTGTCTAGTTATTGTCTATACAGTGACTACACCTCGTATGGCGCGGGTGTGGCGAATGAACGGAAGGGAAGGAAGCATGTCGGTCCCCAAATGGATACAGATCGGGCACGACCAGGTGTTCTCGCTCGGCGCGTTTCTGGTGTCAGAGGTGACGCCGATGATCGACTTCGACAAGTCCTCCGGCGACAACCGCGTGCAAGCGACTGACCGCGAAACCGGTTCGCCGATGTGGCAGGTCGAAGTGCTCGACGGCGACCCGGCCGCACCGAAGCGCAGCCGCACCGTGACTGTCAAGTTCGCTGCGCAAACCCAACCAGTTGCGCCTACCAATTCCAGCGGAACACCCTTCACCCCAGTGGTTTTCGAGGGTCTGATGGCTCTGCCTTACATCGAGCGGTCGGGCGACTTCTCACGGATCGCCTGGTCATTCCGGGCCTCGAGCATGACAGCACCGGGCAAGCCGTCCGCCGCGCCTAGCTCAGGTCGGGCATCGGCATGAATCCTGATCCCGACGCGCCATTCGATCCCGACACCCCGCTGCGGCTCGACCACGTGCTGCACTTCCTCACCAGCTTGACCCTGTCGATAGCGGTAATCGGTGGTGTCACCGCCGCCGCCCTCTTTTATTGGCGATTGCAGTCACCGGAAACCTACAAGGATCGTTTCGCGACGCCCGCCCGCCTTGTGCGCTGGCGACTGTGGGCACACGTCTCGTGGAAAAGGCTGTGCAAGCGTTGCGGGTTGTCAGCCTCAGAGCAGGTCACTCGCCTAGACAAAGAAGGACGGCAAGTTGCGAGGACGCGCTGGATTCATCCAAGACTGTGCGGAACTGAAGTGTCTCAAACCAGCCTGCATTTGACAGTACGGGCCAGGATGGGACAGACCATCGACGACTTGGAGCGCGCCGTTCCGGCGATTCGCGACGCTGCGGGCGCCCATTCGGCGCGGTCGGTTGTCGTCTCACCCGGGACGCTCCTAATCGAATTGGTCATGTGGGAACAGTTGTCGACGGTGGGCGACGCTGCTCCATCAACATCCGTCTCGACATCACGGGTCAGGCTCGGTCGATGCGAGAACGGCACACCGTGGATCTTGCTATTGAGCGGCCGTCACACCCTCACCGTAGGTTGCTCGGGCGCAGGCAAAGGTTCGGTCTTCTGGGGCATAGCCTGTGGGCTCGGTCCCGCTGTTGCCGCCGATGTGGTGCGCCTGGTGGGGATCGACCTGAAGTACGGCATCGAATTATCAGTTGGCTCAAGGCTATTCACCAAGATCGCTACCACGGAGATTGATGCCGTGCAAACCCTTACCGCAGTGGAGAACCTGATGGAACGGCGCGGCGCCGCGATGGCAGGTCGCACGCGCGAGCACAGTCCGACTAAGAGCTCACCCCTCGTGGTGCTGCTGATCGACGAGCTGGCTGGAATGACCGCGTACATGAGCGACCCCGCACTGCGCAAAGAAGCCGCCGCCTCGTTGTCTCGAATCTTGACCAAAGGCCGCGCACTGGGAATCGTCGTGGTCGCATTCCTGCAGGATCCCCGCAAAGAAGTCCTACCGATGCGGGGCCTGTTCACTCAGACGATCGCACTCCGTCTTCGTTCCCGCGACGAGGTAACGATGGTTCTCGGTGACGGAATGGCCGATTCCGCACCCGCACATCGGATCAGCCCTGACACGCCGGGCACCGGGTACGTCGTCGCCGAGAACGGCCAGGTGACCAGAGTGCGTGCTGATTTCTGGACTGATGATCAAATCCGCTCCACTGCAATGCAATACGGACAGACGGCGGGCGCTACCGCGAAAGGACAGCTCAATGACTGACTGCGGATATCTCTTCGAACTGCCCGACCAAGACCAATTGGCCCGGCAAGCAGACGATTTGATGCAACGCGCCAACCTGGTGCGCAGATACGGTTTCGATGAGTACCGGCATATATGGTCCTCCGGCGAGATCCTCGGCACCGCACTGGTTCTGCACGACGAGACGGAACTCCAACGATGCAGCGAGACGCCTGTGTCCGCACTGGATCGTTGGGCATACAGCCTATGGGGAGTCACGGGGGGCGCAGCCGACAGCGCCGCCGGGTTGCCCCGCACCCGCGCGTGGTTCGACGCTATTCGGGCCGGCATGCACACGCCGTCCACACACCAACGACCCGCGACTGGGTGACGCGATGGTCGCTCACGGCATTAGGGAATCTCTCGTCGCTACGGGCAACTTCCCAGAACTGCTTACCGCCGAACAGGTTTCAGCTCTCCTAGGCGTCTCCGCTGCAACACTCAACCGCTGGGCCGCACTCCGCGAAACAACCGGCGAGCAGATCGGGCCGCCCTGCTACACGTTGTCAGACCGCGTACGCCGCTGGGATTGCGCGGAAGTTCGGTCCTGGCTGAAACAGGTGCGCCGGTAATGGCGGGCAACACCCCTCGCGGCATCCGAAAGCGCCTCAACGCAGCCGGCCAACCCCGCTACCAAGTCCGCTACCTGATCCGTGATCCGGACGCGCCATCGGGCTGGGTCGAAACATCGGCCACCTTTCGGACCCTGCGCGAGGCGAAAGCGTTCAAATCCGACCGCGACAATGAAGCCGCGCTCGGTGCACGTCGATTCGACCCACGCCTCGGACGCACACCGCTGAACCGGATCTGGACGCAGTTCTCGGATTCCAAGAAGCCGGCGGTGTCGCCGAAGACCTGGAGCGGATACGTCCAACACTGGGAACTGCGCATCGCGCCCCGATTCGGCCACATCCCCGTCGACGAGATCACTCGTGCCGACGTTCAGGCGTTCGTTGACGGCCTCACGGTCGGCCCGTGGGCGAAAGTGTCCACCCTGCGGCTCATGCGCTCGATTCTCGACGTCGCCCACCAGGACGGCCGCATCCACCGCAACCCCGCTCTTGGCGTCTCAGCGGGCCGCATTCCCGAGCGGGATCGTCATCGCTACCTGACCGCACAGGAGGTCCAGAGACTAGCCAGCGCCTGCGGCGATCAGGGCGACGTCGTGACAATCCTCGCCTACACCGGCCTGCGCTGGTCCGAACTCGTCGGCCTCCGCGTCAAGGACATCAACCTTGGCGCCCGCCGCCTCTTCGTCCGAAGGGCCGCACCCGAGGTTGAGGGCCGCATTGTCATCGGACCTCCGAAGACCCGCGCTGGCATCCGAACCATCCCGCTCCCGCAAGTCGTGGTCGAGATCTTCGCCCGCCGCACCAAAGGCCGCGCTCCCGACGAACCAGCGGTCACCTCATCCAACGGAACAATGCTGCGATCCAATAACTGGCGCCGCCATACGCACTGGAATCAAGCCCTTGAGAAGACCGACCTGGCTCCGCTAACTATCCATGAGCTACGCCACACGTATGCCAGCCTGGCCCGTAAATCGGGGGCAGACCTGCGTTATGTCCAAAAAACTATGGGTCATTCCACGCCCACCGTCACCGCGAATATTTATAGCGATCTCTATGCCGACGAACTAGATCAAGTGGCAACCAACCTCGATCGGCTTCACGCCACTGAGATTCAACCACTCACGACCGGACAAGAACCGGACGAATTGAACCATCCATCGAGTGCATAATCCGTGTCCAAGCAGGTCAACCTGGTGGCCAGGGGCGGGATCGAACCGCCGACCTTCCGCTTTTCAGGCGGACGCTCGTACCAACTGAGCTACCTGGCCGGAAGGGCAAGTTGCCTCGCCGTTCTGGCGACCCTGACGGGACTCGAACCCGCGACCTCCGCCGTGACAGGGCGGCGCGCTAACCAACTGCGCCACAGGGCCTTACATACTGCGTTGCTTCGCTTTCGCGTTGCGTACCCCCAACGGGATTCGAACCCGTGCTACCGCCGTGAAAGGGCGGCGTCCTAGGCCACTAAACGATGGGGGCCAATCCGAATCTCTTCGGGGGCACTCTCAACGTTTCCGTTGGGAGCTTCGATAGCTTAGGGCACGACCGCCCCACGGCCCAAATCGGCACTTCAGACCACCAACGGCCGCTCAACCACCTACCCGCGGAGGCGGCCTCACGGGACGCAGTATCCTGTGTCCCACGCCCCTATAGCTCAGTCGGTAGAGCTACGGACTTTTAATCCGCAGGTCCCAGGTTCGAGCCCTGGTGGGGGCACAAATACCTCGCCCGACGCCGAGCGTGGGGCTTTTCGGGAAGCCACCCGGCGTGTCGCCTCGGCAACCCCCACGCTCGACGTAAAGCGTTGCAACGCCGACCTACTTCGCCGGAATCTCCAGTTCCGCCACGCGTTCCTGCACCGCCTGACTGATCGCGGCGGTGAAGCGGTCGGCCATCATCTGCGCCGCCAGCGGCCGCAGGTTCGGCACCACCTTGGCGATCCGCCCGAGGTACACATTGGGGTCCTCGGCCTCGCGAATCCGGCTGAACACGACGTCCGTGACCTCATTGGCGAGGGCATCGATGTGCTTGTCGACGACGCCGGCCAGGCGCCGGATGTCGTCGGCCGGCACGTTGGTGTCGCGCAGGTTCATGGCGGCGCCGAGCACCGACTGCCGGACGCTGAAACGGCCGTCATCCAGGCGTCGAATCGCCCCCAACGCTTCGAGCGTGTCGAGGGCCCGGTCGTCCAGCGCCAGACCGGCACGTTGTTCGAGTTCGCGTAGGTCGACGGCCTCGTCGTCAGCCGGGCTCCACGGTGTGAGAAGTGCCGCACGCACCGCGAGGTCGTGGGCCGTCGCACCTTCCGGCAGCCGCGCCAGCACCTTGGTGATGGCGGCCAGCGTGTAGCCGTGCTGCTGCAACTGCTGCATCAACTCGAGCCGAATGCGGTGCGGCGCACCGTAATACGCGAGCCGGCCACGCCGCTCGGCCGGCGGCAGCAGGCCGCTCTCGTTGTAGAAGCGAATGGTTCGCACCGTCGTGCCGGTACGCGCGGCCAGTTCGTCGATGGTGAATTCCTCGACTGTGACATCTGTCATTCCACGAAGTATAGACACCAACATTCACACTGTGCCAGTGTTACTGGCACAGTCACACGTCACTATGAAATGAGAGCCACATGACCCTGCCGAAGCCCGATGGCACCACCGAGGTCGTCATCACTGGCGCCTCCTCCGGAATCGGAACCGAACTGGCCCGCGTGCTCGCCGCCCGCGGCTACAACCTCCTCCTCGTCGCGCGCCGGCAGGACCGCCTCGACGCCCTCGCCGACGAGCTGCGCGCCGACCACAGCGTCGGCGTGACGGTGCGGCCGTGCGATCTGGCCGACGCCGCGCAGCGCCAGACGCTGATCGAGGAACTGCGCACCCGGCCGGTCGCCGGCCTCTGCAACTCCGCCGGCTTCGGCACCAGCGGCGCCTTCCACACGCTGCCGATGGACCGCGAGCGCGAGCAGGTCGAGGTCAATGTTGTTGCGCTGCAAGAACTCACGCACGCCGTGCTGCCCGGCATGGTGGAGCGCGGCGCCGGCGCCGTCCTGAACGTCGCCTCCGTCGTGGCCTTCCAGCCCATGCCGTCGATGGCGACCTACGGCGCATCCAAGGCGTTCGTCAACTCGTTCTCCGAAGCCGTGCACGAAGAACTGCGCGGCACGGGCGTCTCCTTCACCTCGCTGTGCCCCGGACCGGTTCCCACCGAATGGGCCGAGGTCGCCTCGGCACACGAGTTCAGCCTGCGACCGGCTCAGGTCTCCCCTGTCGACGTCGCGACGCAGGCCGTCGACGGCATGCAGGGCGGCGCCCGCCAGATCGTGCCCGGCGCCGTCGTGAAGCTCATGGCCATCACAGGCTCGATCACTCCCCACGCCCTGCTGCTGCCCGCCCTGCGCCTGGCCCGCCGGGCCCTCGGCTGAAAACCGACCCCACTCAAGAACGGACCCCTGCCATGAACCTCTCCGACATCACCGCCCTGGCGACCAAGCCCGTCGCCGCCGTCAGCGCCAAGCCGCTCGCCGTGTTCGCCAGCGTCATGAACACGCCGATCAAGACCCGCCCGATCTACCTGCAGACCGTGGTCGACGCCCTCACCGGCTACACGCTCGAGGACGCCGTCGCGGGGAAGATCGTGGTGATCACGGGCGCCTCGGCCGGTATCGGCGAGACCACCGCCCGCCGCATCGGCGCCGCCGGCGGCGAGGTCGTGCTGGTGGCCCGCACCCGGGAGAACCTCGAACGCGTCGCCGAGGACATCCGCGCCGACGGCGGCACCGCGCACGTGTACCCCTGCGACCTGAGCGACCTCGACGCCATCGGCGCCATGGCCGACCAGGTGCTGGCCGACCTGGGTCACGTCGACATCCTCATCAACAACGCCGGCCGGTCCATCCGCCGCTCGCTGGAGCTGTCCCACGACCGCATGCACGACTACCAGCGGACCATGCAGCTCAACTACTTCGCGCCCGTCCAGCTGATCCTGAAGTTCACGCCGGGCATGCGCGAGCGCGGCTTCGGGCACATCATCAACGTGTCCTCGATCGGCGTGCAGACCAAGCTGCCGCGCTTCGGCGCCTACATCGCCAGCAAGTCGGCACTGGACGGACTGTGCGACACGTTGCAAGGTGAGACGGTGTCGGAGAACATCACCTTCACGACGGTGCACATGCCGTTGGTGCGGACCGCGATGATCGCCCCGACCAAGATGTACGACCGCTTCCCCACCCTGACGCCCGAGCAGGCCGCGGCCACGCTGTGCGACGCGATCATGCACCGGCCGCGCCGCCTGAGCCCGCCGTCCGGACAGCTGACGGCCCTCACCGACGCCCTCAGCCCGCGTCCGTTCGACCTGGTGCGGAACAAGGTCTACTCGATGTTCGGTGAGTCCGCCGCTGCGCAGGCGGCACCGGCAGAGTCCGCCGAACCCGTTGCGGCTGAATAGAAAAGGAACCTGATGGACCTGAACTCACTGCTTGCCGAGCCGGCCCGGCGGGCCGGTCCCGAAACCCGCGCCCTCGTGGCATTGGTGCGGGCCGGCGCCATCGGCGTCGACCTGCCGCACCGGTTGGTGCAGGTCCTGGCGGCACTCAACACCTACGGGCCGTTCGGCGCCGCACCGCGCATCGCCGCGATCCGGCACGGCGCCTATCCGGCGATCGCCGACGAGCGCGGCGAGCTGACGTACGCCGAATTCGATCAGGCGGTCAACCGGATTGCCAACGCATTGCGTGCTCGCCTGGCCCCCGGAGCCACCGTCGGCATCCTCTGCCGCAACCACCGCGCACCCCTGATCGTGGCGTTCGCCGCGTCGCGCGCCGGGGTCAACGCGGTGTGGCTCAACACGGCGTTCTCGGCCCGCCAGGCCGCAGAGGTCGCCAACCGCGAAGGCGTCGACCTGCTGGTGCATGACGTCGAGTTCACCGATCTGGTCGCCGACATCGAGGCCCCGCGCGGCACGTACGTCACCGATATCGACAGCGCCAGTGACGATCTCGACGCCCTCGCGGCCGACGCGTCGCCGAAGGCGCCGCCGGCTCCGGCCAAGCAGGGCCGGATCATCCTGCTGACGAGCGGCACGACCGGCACACCCAAGGGCGCACCGCGCGCCGAGCCGCGCAGCTTCATCCTCCCGGGCGGTCTGTTGGAGCGGCTGCCGATGCGTGCTCGTGAAGCCACCATCATCGGGCCGCCCCTGTTCCACGGCACGGGCCTGCTGATCGCCATCATGACGATCGCGCTGGGCTCGAAGTTGGTGCTGCGGCGCAAGTTCGAGGCCGAACAACTGGTCGCGGACATCGAGCGGCACAAAGCCACCACAGTGTGCGTCGTGCCGATCATGCTGCAGCGGGTGCTGGGCCTCGGCGAGAACACCGTCCGCAGCTACGACACCACGAGCCTGCGCGCCATCTTCTGCGCCGGTTCCCAGTTGCCGGCCGCCGTCGCAACCGCGGCGCAAGACCTGCTCGGTGAGGTGGTCTACAACCTCTACGGCTCAACGGAAGTGGCGCTCGCGACCATGGCGACACCCGCTGACATCCGCGAGGCACCCACTTCTGTCGGCAAGCCGATGCTCGGCTGCCGGATCAAGATCTTCGACGATAACGGCCACGAGGTGCCTGCCCCTGAAACAGGCCGGATATTCGTCGGTGCGGCAACGCAATTCGAGGGCTACACCGGTGGCGGCACCAAAGAGTTCATCGACGGCTTGATGGCCAGCGGCGACGTCGGGCACTTCGACGACAAGGGCCGCCTCTACATCGACGGCCGGGACGACGACATGATCGTCTCCGGCGGCGAGAACGTGTTCCCCGTCGAGGTCGAGGAACTGCTGATCACCCACCCCGCCATCGTGGAGGCCTCCGCCGTCGGCGTCGACGACGAGGAGTTCGGAAAACGCCTGCGCGCCTTCGTGGTCACCGTCGAGGGGACCGAGGTGTCGGAGGATGAGGTCAAGCAGTTCGTCAAGGACAACCTGGCCCGCTACAAGGTGCCGCGCGAGGTGGTGTTCCTCGACGAGCTGCCTCGCAACCCGACGGGCAAGGTGCTCAAGCGGGATCTCGGTCGCCCGGAACGACTGAGGGCCCGTCGGACTCAGTCAGAGCAGCCACACCCGTCGGGTGCTGCGGCGGGCTCGCGGACGGCCGGCGCACAGCACACATCGCCTCGCAAGGCGCCCACACCTTCCCTCACCGCGATCCCGGCGATCACCAACGCCGCGATCGGGTCGGCCCACGACCAGCCCAGAACACTGTTGACCACGAGACCGATCAACAGCACGGCCGACAGGTAGGTGCACAGCAGTGTCTGCTTGGAATCAGCCACCGCCGAACGCGATCCGAGTTCCCGGCCGGCCCGTCGTTGTGCGTACGACAGCACCGGCATGACGATCAGGCTTGCCGCCGCGAGCACGATGCCGACAGTCGAGTGCCGGGCTTCGCCGAAACCCAGCAGGGCACGGATCGCGTCGGCCGTCACGTAGGCGGCCAGCGCGAAGAACGAGAACGCGATGACGCGCAGTGCGGTCTTCTCGCGGGCTTCCGGGTCGGCGCCCGCGAATTGCCAGGCGACCGCGGCGGCCGAGGACACCTCGATCACCGAATCCAGGCCGAAGCCGACCAACGCCGCCGACGACACCCGTGTGCCTTCCGACAGCGCCACGACGGCCTCGATGACGTTGTAGGAGATGGTCGCCGCGACCAGCCACCTGATGCGCCGCGCCAGCTGACCGCGGCGCACGTCGGTGAGTGTCATCAGGTGCACCCGCACGGCTCGCCGTCGGCGCCGACGCACACGCAGTCGGGGTCGACCGCGAGCACCAGTCCCATGAGGTCGTCCAGGGCCCGGCCGATCCGGCGGTCCGCCAGCTCGTATCGCATCCGACGGCCTTCCGGCACCGTCACCACCAGACCGCAGCCCCGCAGGCAGGTGAGGTGGTTGGAGAGGATCTGCCGGGAGACGCCCAGCTGGTCGGCCAGGTCCGACGGGTACCCGGGAACCTTGTTCAGGCTCAGGAGGATTCGGGTGCGCGTCGGATCGGACAGGGCATGGCCGAACCGCGCCAGGGCGTCAGTGTGCTGCAGTGTCGCCATACGGTTGACGGTACATCATTTTCTGTATTCAGGAACCAATGTACCGTCGGACTCATCCCGCCGCCAATCACCGCGTCGTCAATGTTTGTTGTGGCCCTTGCCTTTTCCGTTGCCATGACCGTTGGGCGGCGGTGCGTCATCGACCGGCTGTGGCGGAGTCGAAACCGGGGCCGACGTGGACGTCGGGGTCGGCTCAGGCGTGCTCGTCCCGACCGGCGCCGGCGTCGACGGCCGTGACGCGGCGTCGACGATCACCGCGACGACCGTCACCAGCACCACGATGGCGGCCGCACCCCAGAGCAGCAGTCGCGAGCGGCGCCGCGGCGCGGCGACCGGCAGTAGCGACGTCGTCGGGTCCGGTAGCGGCTGCCCGAGCACCAACGTCGGCGGTCGCACAGCGCGGGCAACCCCGTGCAGGGCGGCGCGCATCTCCTCGGCACTGCCGAAGCGCGCCCGCGCGTCACGCGCCATCGCGCGTTCGACGACGGTAGCCAGCGCCGGGTCGACGTCGGGCCGCAACACGCGCAGCGGTACCGGATGTCCCTCCGAGACAGCGCGGGCGAGCGCCACCAGATTGTCCTGTGGAAAAGGCCGCCGGCCGGTGAGCGCCTCGTACCCGACGACACCGACGGCGTACAGATCGTCGGCGACGGTCGCCGGATGCCCAGAGAGGCGATCGGCGCTGAGATAGCCCATCGTCCCCACGACCTGGCCGGCGATGGTGTGGCCGGATTCGGCGCTCTTGGCGATGCCGAAGTCGGCGATCTTCGCCGCTCCCGAATCGGCCAGCAGAATGTTCCCCGGCTTGATGTCGCGGTGCAGGATGCCGGCCGCGTGGGCCATCGCCAGTGCCGAGAGCACGTCGTCGAGCACCGACCGAACCTGCGGTAGCGGGAGCGGACCCGCGGCGATCGCGTCCGCCAGGGTGCGTCCCGGCAGCCGCTCCATGACGATGTACGGCGTGCCGTCCTGCTCGCCGTAGTCGTGGACGGCGACAACGTGCGGATGGTTCAGACCGGCCGCGGCGCGGGCCTCGACCTCGAAGCGGCGCCGGAAGTCTGGCTGTGCACTCAGCGGCGCATGAAGCAGTTTGACGGCCACCGGACGCTGCAATTGGGCGTCCCACGCGTCGCGGACCTCCGCCATACCGCCGTGGCCCAGCGTCCCCCGCAATTGGTAGCGGTTGGCGAGAACCCCGGGATAAGGCATGACTCCACGCTAGCCCGCCTCGACCGACCCGCCGAGTCTGGTGCGGGCAGGGTCCGTCAGGCGCTCTTGGCGGTGACGATGTCGCCGGCCAGCGGCGCGATGGCGGCCATGATCCGCTGCACGGTCCGTGCCGGAACGCCCGCGGCGGCCAGGCTTTCACTCAGATACGCGGCCACCAGGTTGAAGTGCTGCCGGGAAATGCCGCGCCCGCGGTGGATGTCCCGCATGGAAGCGCCGGTATAGGGCTCGGGACCACCCAGGGCCGCGGCGAAGAACTCGACCTGCCGGCCTTTGAGCCGTGACATATTGGCGCCGGCGAAGAAGCCGGCGAGTTCGGGGTCGGCCAGTACGCGCTCGTAGAAGTCCGCCACCACCTGTTCGAGCGCTTCGGCTCCTCCGATCTGCTCATAGATGCTCGTCATGCACCGAGCCAACACCCGCCGTGTTGCCTATCCATTGCTCGACGGTGACCCAGCGACTAAATCGGCCTCACAGACCCCTCGAATTGCTGCGAGTACGGAAAGTGCCTGGGTCAGTCCACAATTGGGCAGTAGAACTGCGGCTGACCCCGATATTCGAGCGGCGGCAGGTTACGCGCGGGCGTCTCCACCAGCGGCGAGTCGACGGGAAGCCGGCCGGAGGCGCGGTCCATCGCCGACCGCTTGCGCGGATGCATCAGCCTGCGCTTCGGGCCGTACTTCGAGACCAACGTGATCACCTGGCACAGCCGGTCGTGCACCCACTGCTGCCGCGCGGACCACGAGTAACCCATCAGCTCGCGCACCGGCGGGTCGTAGAGGGCCACCGTCATGAAAGTCAGGAAGCGCTGCATCACCTTGAGGTTCTGCGCCCACAGCCAGTCCGGAATCCATTGCAGCGACGGATGTTTGGGCATGGTCGACAAATCCATGACCTCGCGCGCCGCATAGTTGTTCTCCAGGACGTTGCGGCACATGTGATCCCAGTAGACCTCGAAGTCCTCCCAACTCTTCGGCACGGGCCGCATGCTCATGCCGTACATGCGGTACCACTGCACGTGCTCGTCGAACAGCTGTCGCTTGTCGGCCTCGGAGATGCCGCCGCCGAATTTCTCGGCAGCCAGCAGAGTGGATTTGAAGAACGTCGAGTGGGCCCAATAGAAGACGTC
The DNA here is from genome assembly GCF_055384815.1 of Mycobacterium toneyamaense. Lineage (NCBI taxonomy): Bacteria > Bacillati > Actinomycetota > Actinomycetes > Mycobacteriales > Mycobacteriaceae > Mycobacterium > Mycobacterium toneyamaense. The sequence continues at coordinate 615,576 of NZ_AP040333.1, read as the reverse complement.
GGGGTTCAGCGCGCTGTAGCGGCGACCCCGCTTGTCGACGCCCTTGATCCCGATGTGATAGTCCCGCACCTCGGCGCCGGTCTTGGGCGCACGGTCACCGTCGAAGACGACGCCGCCGATCGGATAGATCGACCGCAGGAGCCGCGGAATCCGCTCCATGAAGAAGATCGAATGTTCCTCCACCGCCGCGCCGAGCTGCGGATGCATGTTCTGCATGGAGCCGGCCCACGTGCCCTGGAACAGCCCGGTCCACTGGCCGAAGTACTTCCACGTCAGCGAGTCAGGGCCCAGCGGCACCGCGTCGTAGCCGCCGGGCGAAGCCGGGCAGCCGACCGCCGCCACGGGGGCAGATTCGCTGGTCACTGGGCATGTGTCGGAAGTATTTTGGGTCACCGGCATTCTTTCCTGGATGTCAGCGGGTATCCTGACTACACGCGTTGTCAGCCACAGCTTAGGAGTCACGTGCCTTCCGGTCAACGACAGGGCCGCTGGTCTGCCGTCCCACTGGCGGACCGCCCGACGCGGCGTCGCGAGGCGCTCATCGAAGCCGGCATCGCCGCGCTCGGCCATGCCGACGGCCCCGCGGCGACGGTGCGGGCGGTGTGCCGCACCGCCGGCCTGACCGAGCGCTACTTCTACGAGAGCTTCACCGACCGCGAGGATTTCGTCCGCGCCGTGTACGACGAGGTGTGCACGACGGCCATGGCGGCGCTGACCACATCGCAAAGCCCCCGCGACGCCGTCGAACGGTTCGTCACGATGATGGTCGACGACCCCACGCGCGGCCGCGTCCTGCTCATCGCGCCGGCGCAGGAACCCGTACTCACCCGCTCGGGCGCGGACTGGATGCCGAGCTTCATCGAACTGCTGCAGCACAAGATGTTCCCCGGCGGCGATCCCGCGCGGCGGGCGCTCGAGGCCACCAGCCTGATCGGCGCCCTCACCGCACTGTTCACCGGGTACCTGGGCGGCAAGCTGCCGGTCACCCGCGAGCAGTTCGTCGATTACTGCGTCGACATGCTGATGAGCCGGGTGCCCTCACACCGGTAACACCTAACGAGCGCCGACATCACAGTTCAGAATCACCGGTCGGACATGCGTCACAGCAACTTGATGTCACTACCCGACACAGATACTCTGACTGCTACCAACAGGTACAGATACATCGCACCGGGAGGCGCCATGACAGCCGACTACACCGACCTGCAGCTCCTACACGAGCTGGAGCCGGTCGTCGAGACGCTCGTCGACCGCCACATGAGCATGCGGAAAGACTGGAACCCGCACGACTACATCCCCTGGAAAGAGGGCAAGAACTACTACGCCCTCGGCGGCCAGGACTGGGATCCGGATCAGGCCAAGCTCTCCGAGGTCGCCCAGACCGCCATGGTCCAGAACCTGCTGACCGAGGACAACCTGCCGTCCTACCACCGCGAGATCGCGATGAACATGGGCATGGACGGCGCCTGGGGCTACTGGGTGAACCGGTGGACCGCCGAGGAGAACCGCCACGGCATCGCGTTGCGCGACTACCTCGTCGTCACCCGCAACTGCGACCCCGTCGAGCTCGAGGAACTGCGCGTCGAGCAGGTCACCCGCGGCTTCTCGCCCGGCCAGAACCTGCAGGGCGACCTGTTCGCCGAGAGCCTGTTCGACTCGGTCATGTACGTCTCGTTCCAGGAGCTGGCCACCCGCGTCTCGCACCGCAACACCGGCAAGGCCTGCAACGACCCCGTCGCCGACCAGCTGCTGCAGCGCATCTCCGGCGACGAGAACCTGCACATGATCTTCTACCGCGACGTCTCGGCCGCCGGCCTGGACATCAACCCGAACCAGGCGATGGCCTCGCTGCACCGCATCGTCGAGAACTTCAAGATGCCCGGGTACACCGTGCCCGACTTCCGCCGCAAGGCCGTCATCATCGCCGTCGGCGGCGTCTACGACCCGCGCATCCACCTCGACGACGTCCTCATGCCGGTGCTCAAGAAGTGGCGCATCTTCGAGCGCGAAGACTTCACCGGTGAAGGCGCGCGCCTGCGCGACGACCTGGGCCGGATCATCAACGAGCTCGAGGACACCTGCGCGAAGTTCGAGGTGGCCAAGGAACGTCGTCTGGAGCGCGAGCGCAAGGTCGCCGAGAAGAAGGCGATGAAGAACCTACTGGTGTCGACATCAGCGTCGTAAGTCCGGAACGAGACACGGCCCGATCCCTGCGGATCGGGCCGATCTCGTTGCGCTCTCCGGTCGTCCTCGCCCCCATGGCGGGTGTGACGAACGTCGCCTTCCGGACGTTGTGCCGCGAGCAGGAACTGGCCCGGGTGGGCACGGTCAGTGGCCTGTACGTCTGCGAGATGGTCACCGCGCGCGCCCTCGTCGAGCGCAATGCCGCGACCATGCACATGACGACGTTCGCGCCCGAGGAGTCGCCCCGCTCGCTGCAGCTTTACACCGTCGACCCGGCCACCACGTACGCTGCGGCCAAGATGATCGTCGACGAGAACATGGCCGACCACATCGACATGAACTTCGGCTGCCCGGTGCCCAAGGTGACGCGCCGCGGCGGCGGTTCGGCCCTGCCCTACAAACGCAAGCTGTTCGGCCAGATCGTCGCGGCAGCCGTGCGCGCGACCGAAAACACTGATATCCCGGTCACCGTGAAATTCCGGATCGGGATCGACGACGCTCACCACACCCACCTCGATGCCGGCCGCATCGCCGCCGAGGAGGGCGCGGCGGCCGTCGCGCTGCATGCCCGAACCGCCGCGCAGCGCTACTCCGGCACCGCCGACTGGGACCAGATCGCCGCCCTGAAAGCCCACGTCAGCGGCGTTCCAGTGCTAGGCAACGGCGACATCTTCGACGCCGATGACGCCCTGCGAATGATGGCCGAGACCGGCTGCGACGGCGTCGTCATCGGCCGCGGCTGCCTGGGCCGGCCCTGGCTGTTCGCCGAACTTTCGGCGGCCTTCAACGGCCAGCCGCGCCCCACCCCGCCGACGCTCGGCGAGATCGCGGACATCATCCGCCGGCACGGCCAACTCCTCGCCGACCACTTCGGCGAGGACAAGGGCATGCGCGACATCCGCAAGCACGTCGCCTGGTACCTGCACGGGCTGCCCGCCGGCGCCGATCTGCGCCGCGCCCTGGCCCTGGTGAAAACCCTGGCCGAGCTCGACGAACTGCTCACCCAACTGGATTCCGATGTGCCGTTCCCGGACTGCGCAGAGGGCCCGCGAGGCCGGCAGGGGTCGCCGGGTTCCGTGGTGCTGCCCGAAGGCTGGCTGGACGACCCCGACGACTGCACGGTGCCGTTCGGCGCCGACGTGGTCAACTCTGGCGGGTAGACGTGAGCGACCGCGACCGGACCACCCCCGGTGAGGGTGACGGCGACAACCCCTGGGTAACGCGCACGACGCGCGCCTCGGGTCCGGTCCGGGCGCCATGGGAACGGGCCAGTCGCTTAGCGGAACAGCCCGACGACGAGATCACCGGCAGCCACGGCGGCGGCGGCGTCACCGTCGCCGAACTCATCGCCCGGCTCTCCGGTGGCGCGGTCCCGCCGGCGACGGCCATCGAGGCACCCGCGCCGTCGGCGCCGGCGGCGCCATCGGCGCCAGTCAAGCGTCCGCAGCCGCCGCGGTCCGCACCGAAGCCCGAGCCCGTCGCCCCGGCGCCGATCCCGGAACCGGCGGCCGAGGAGCCGGTGCGAACCGCCCGCCTTCGGCCCGAATCCGATCCCGTCACAGAGGTTTTCGGCGCGCCGCTGGCCGAACCCGTCGAACTGCCCGAACGGCCGCGAGCCGTGGTGCGCACCGACGTCCGGAACTACATCGACAATCCGGAACGGCCGACGCATGCCGACGCTCCCCCACCTGTCGATCATCACACCCGTCACCGGTTCGCGGTGGCCGGCCGCATTCTCATGGCGTTGGCGGCCGTCATCGCACTGTCGATGACCGGCGCCGCCTGGCAGTGGCAGAACATCAAGAACAACAACATGAACCGGGTCTCGGCGCTGGACCTCAACTCCCGCGACATCGTCGACCCCAACGCGCAGTTCGGTGACGAGAACTTCCTGATCGTCGGCGTGGACAGCCGCTACGGCCAGAACGCCGACATGGGCGCAGGTACCACCGAAGACGCGGGCGGCACGCGCTCCGACACGATCATGCTGGTCAACATCCCGGCCAACCGCAAACGTGTTGTGGCAGTGTCGTTCCCGCGCGACCTGGCCATCAAGTCAACGCAGTGCGAAGCCTGGGATCCGAAGACCGGCGGCTACGGCCCCATCTACGACGAAGACACCAAAAGCTATGGGCCAGACCAGGTTTACACCGAGACCAAGCTGAATTCGGCGTACTCGTTCGGCGGGCCGAAGTGCCTGGTGAAGGTGATCCAGAAGTTGTCCGGCCTGTCGGTGAACCGGTTCATGGCAGTCGATTTCGCCGGCTTCTCCAAACTCGTCGACGCCGTCGGCGGCGTCGAGGTCTGCAGCAGCACGCCGCTCGAGGACTACGAGCTGGGCACCGTGCTGGAGCACTCCGGGCGTCAGGTCATCGACGGCCACACCGCGCTGCAGTATGTCCGCGCCCGCCAGGTCACCACCGAGGTCAACGGCGACTACGGCCGGATCAAGCGCCAGCAGATGTTCCTGTCGTCGCTGCTGCGGTCGATGATCTCCAAGGACACGTTCTTCAACATCGGCAAGCTCAACAACGTCGTCAACCTGTTCATCAACGACTCCTCTGTGGACAACGTCACCACCAAGGACCTGGTGCAGCTCGGCCAGTCCATCCAGGGCGTCAGCGCCGGCCGCGTCACCTTCGTGACGGTGCCCACCGGCGTCACCGACTCCGAGGGCAACGAACCGCCGCGGGTCGACGACATGCGCGCACTGTTCGACGCGATCATCAACGACGATCCACTGCCCGAGGAACGCAACGCCGACAAGACCCCGGTGCCGTCCACGTCGGCCGCGCCCAGCACCAACGCAGCCGCACCGGACGGCGAAGACGTCAACACCACGACGACCGACCCGAGCCAGGTGACGGTCCGGGTATCCAACTCGACCGGTCAGGACGGCCTGGCCGCGACCGCGACCAAGGAACTCGAGCAGCACGGCTTCACCGTCAACTCGCCGGACGACTACCAGGGCCAGGTGACGTCGACGACGGTGTTCTTCTCGGCAGGGCACGAACAGGCCGCCGCGACCGTGGCGTCCACCTTGCCGGGCGCCCACGTCGAACGGGTGTCTGGCCTGGGAGACGTGGTGCGGGTGGTGCTGGGGACCGATTTCACCGCGGTGGGAACCCCGGCGGCCAGCGGCTCAGCAGCACAGATGCGGGTGACCCACGGCAGCCTGTCCGGAGAGCCCACCAAGCTGCCGGAAGACCTCAGCATCACCAATGCAGCCGACACCACGTGCAAATAGCATCTGACCTGTCCCATTCACCGGCCGTTCATTGCCAGATCACGGCATGTCCAAGGGCCAGAAAGTAGTCTGGAGCCCATGCGTACCGCGTACCACGAGCAGCTTGAAGGCCTGACCAACCGCCTGGGCGAGATGTGCGGACTGGCCGGCGTTGCCATGGAGCGCGCGACCCAGGCCCTGCTGCAGGCCGACCTGGTGCTGGCCGAGCAGGTCATCTCCGATCACGAGCAGATCGCCACCCTGAGCGCCCACGCCGAGGAGCAGGCCTTCGTCCTGCTGGCCCTGCAATCCCCGGTTGCCGGTGACCTGCGGTCCGTCGTCGGCTCCATCCAGATCGTCGCCGACGTCGACCGCATGGGCGCGCTGGCGCTGCACGTCGCCAAGATCGCCCGGCGCCGGCACCCGCAGCACGCGCTGCCCGAGGAGGTCAACGGCTACTTCGCCGAAATGGGCCGCCTGGCAGTCGAATTGGGCAACACCGCGCAAGAGGTACTGCTCACCCAGGACCCCGAGCGCGCGGCCCGCATCCAGGAAGAAGACGACGCGATGGATGACCTGCACCGTCATCTGTTCAGCGTGATGATGGACCGCGAGTGGAAGCACGGCGTGACCGCGGCGGTCGACGTGACGCTGCTGAGCCGCTTCTACGAGCGCTTCGCCGACCACGCCGTCGAGGTCGCGCGCCGGGTGATCTTCCAGGTCACCGGCCGTTTCTCCGACGACGACGGCCTGCCGACCATCCACTAGCCCTGCTCGGCGGGTACCAGCCGCACCCCGTCCCGATCGGCCGCCAGCAGGTCCTGCAGCATCTTCGCCAGTACCGACAGTTCCGCCGCCGGATAGCGCGACAGGAAGTGGTGTCGGCCGGCGTCCATCTCGTCGTGCATGCGCTGGTGTACCTCGATGAGGGTTTTTCCGTCCTCAGTGGGGCTCAGCTGCAGTTCTTTGCGGTTGCCCGGCACCGGTGAGCGGCTGACCAGACCGGCGTCGACCAGGCGCTGCACATGCTTGGACACCGTGCCCTTGAGCTGATCGGCGCGCGCCGCCAGGCCCACCACGCTGATCGGCCCTTCGGCGAGCTCCGCCAGCAGGTGCAGGCTGAGGGTGGGCAGCTCACGCACGGTGCGTTCCAGCCGCGCAGGGCAGTGTTCGGCGAGGAAGTCCCGTTCGGCATCGCTCTCGTCGGTGTCGAACTTGTCCCCGACCGCCGTCACCAGTGCACTGATCTCGGTGATCAGCGCCGACTTGGTTTTCACGGAAACCATCTTGCCATCCCGCCGGCACGCGGCATATAGTTTCCGAAGAAACTATTTTGAGGAGCGCACATGAAGGCAGCGGTCGTGCACGAGTGGGGCCAGGAGCCCCGGTATCTGGACTTCCCCGAACCCCAGCCACGCGAGGGCGCCGTCGTCGCCGACGTGGAGGCGTCGGCGCTGACCAACCTCAGCCGCATGGTGATCATGGGAAAGCACTACAGCAGCAAGGAAATTCAGCTCCCCGCCATCGCAGGGGTCGACGGTGTCGCCCGCCTCGATGACGGCTCCCGCGTCTACACCGCGTCGCTCGCCCCGTACGGACTGATGGCCGAACGCACCCTCGTCGACCCCGGCGACGCGGTCCCGGTTCCCGAACACGTCGACTCGGTCACCGCCGCCGCGGTGCCCAATCCCGGCATGTCGGCGTGGATGAGCCTCGACTACGCCGCCCAGACCAAACCCGGCGACCACGTGCTGGTCCTCGGCGCCACCGGCGTCACGGGATCGATTGCCGTGCAGTTGGCCAAGTTCGTGTTCGGGGCGGGACGCGTCGTAGTCGCCGGCCGCAACCCTGAGCGACTGGAGTGGCTCCGCACCGTCGGGGCCGACGACGTCATCGCGCTCGGAACCGACGATCTCACGGAAAGCGTTGTCGCCCAACACTCGGCGCGGCCGTTCGACGCCGTCATCGACTACCTGTGGGGCACGTCCGCACAGCAGACGCTCGCCGCCCTGGCCGCCGCGCATCCGTCGGCCCATTTCCACGCCACGCGGTTCATCCAGGTCGGTTCGATGACCGGTGCGAGCATCCAGATCGACGCTGCGACCTTGCGCAGCACCGGAATCACGCTCCAAGGCGTGGGTATCGGCAGCGTCCCGCCCGAGGCGCTGCAGCGCGCCCGCACCGAAGGTCTGCCCCGGATGTTCGCGATGCTCGACTCCGGCGAACTGCAGCTGACCACCGTTGCCCGCCCGCTCGCCGACATCGAAAACGTCTGGGCGGCAAAGGAACCCTCCGGCACCCGCGTCGTCATCACGCCGTAGAGGTCGTTCGACTTGCCGGATAGGGCGGACAAGTCCCTGAGTTCAATCGCGGCGGGAAGATGCCGGCGGTGATTGAACTCAGGCACCTCTGCTAGCCTGAAAACGTACTTGTGTTCAATCAGGGCCGCTGGGCCGCATGGTGATTGAAGCCACGTACTTCTGTCGCTGGGCTCCCGTCGAGCTGTCGCGCCGCTGCCCGTTGGGACGTGAGCACGAAACAAAAGTGCTCCCCAGAACCAACTTTCAGTCCAGCTCGTGGGGAGCACTTCATTTGCGGGCGTCTGCCCGCGAAAAAGGCGACCTAACCGAAGCGGCCGGAGATGTAGTCCTCGGTGGCCTTCTTGGACGGGTTGGAGAAGATCTTCTCGGTGTCGTCGATCTCGATGAGCTGCCCCGGCTTACCGGTGGCCTCGAGATTGAAGAACGCGGTCTGGTCGCTGACGCGCGCCGCCTGCTGCATGTTGTGCGTGACGATCACAATCGTGAAGTCCTGCTTCAGTTCTGCGATCAGGTCCTCGATGGCGAGCGTCGAGATCGGATCCAGCGCCGAGCACGGCTCATCCATCAGCAGCACGTCGGGCTGCACAGCGATGGCCCGCGCGATGCACAGCCGCTGCTGCTGACCGCCGGAGAGGCCACCACCGGGCTTTTCCAGCCGGTCCTTGACCTCATTCCAGAGGTTGGCGCCCTTGAGTGACCGCTCGGCGACCTCGTCGAGCGTCTTCTTGTTGCGCACGCCCTGCAGCTTCAGGCCGGCCACCACGTTGTCGCGAATGGACATGGTGGGGAACGGGTTCGGGCGCTGGAACACCATGCCGATGGTCTTGCGCACGCCGACGGGGTCGACGCCGGGGGCGTAGATGTCGTCACCGTCGAGCAGGACCGAGCCCGTGGCGCGAGCGCACGGGATCACCTCGTGCATGCGGTTGAGGGTGCGCAGCACCGTCGACTTTCCGCAGCCCGACGGCCCGATGAACGCAGTCACGCTGCGCGGCTCCACCGACAGGCTGACGCTCTGCACGGCGTGGAACGAACCGTAGTAGATGTTGAGATCTTTGAGATCCAGACGCTTGGCCATTATCCCGTACTCCTGCTCAAACTTTCTTCGGGGCAAAGAACTTGGCGCCCAGCCGCGCTGCCACATTCAGCAACGCGATGAGCAGCACCAGGGTCAGCGCCGCGCCCCACATCCGGTCGGTGGGGACCTCGTTGGCGCCGGCACCGGCGCCGATCTGGTCGTACATCATGCCCGGCAGCGAACCCATGAAGCCGCCGAACATGTCGAAATTCATGGCCTGCGCGTAGCCCACCAGGACCAGCAGCGGGGCCGTCTCGCCCATGACGCGGGCCAGCGACAACATGATGCCGGTCACGATGCCCGATATTCTTTCGCTACTTTTTTCTGTTGTACACATCATCGCTTGTAGCATCGAACGTACACTTCAACAGCTATATCGTGCCTTGATCCGTCTACAACAGCACCAGGGGCGACGTGTGTCGCTCCTTGAGCACCGCTTCAAGCAAGACCGTTTGACTGAGGCGGCGAGCAGCGCCGTCTATGACCGAGGGCCAGCCTTCACCTTCAGCTCGTCAGTGAACGCCGATTCAGCCGTGAAACCCGTTGAGCGCCAGCATGGTGAGGCGTTCAGCTCGGGACGTTCATCTGGAGGAACTTATGGTCGAGGCCAGCGAGCCGATGCGCCACGTTGACGATGTCGAACTGACCCGATCCGAGCGGCGCTCGTGGCTTGTCCATCGCCAGCTCGCTACAGACCTAACCGAATCGTCACTCGGCGATTGGGCATTGACCATCCTCGCCAACATCGCACGCTTGCGCACCGGTGTTCACGGCCAGCCTCACATTGCGAACCTCGACTGTCGGCAACGCATCGTGGAGAGCAACGATCTGGCGGCACTGCGCCTCGCATTGATTGGCCTGCATCGCCACGCAATCGAAATGCGTGAAGCGTCACCGATGGGCGGCTTACTCCCGGACGAGGAGCGCCGTGAAGCGTTGGGACACAACGAATGAATGCGTCCGACCGATCTACGGGACTGTGATGTTGCCAGGCTCGCCGGTGATCCGGACGAACGTTTCTCGCTGGCGCGTAGTGAGCATGTCGACTGTGCATTTCTCAACCACGACCGCCCACCACAGAGTCTGGTTGACCACGCAATTGGGGCAGGTTCGTGGGCTGATCACGCCGAATGTGCCCATTTTCGGCGGGTAGTCCCAGCCGGCTTCGTGGGCCGCTTCGGGCGTGAGGTGTTCTTCGATACCGCACACTTCGCAGATGTGGCGCAGTATCACGTATCTGGCCACATCGACGACGGCTCGGCGACTGGATACTGCACGTTACGTGGCAACGTTCTCCTCATCGAAATACCGAAACAGCTGACGTTTCATGTGCTTTCATCATCGTCGCACCCTAGCCGAAGCGATGGAATACGCCCGTCCCGCGATGATCGTGGAGGGCACGCCGCCGGAATAGCGCATGGTACAGCCGATTACGACGGCGTTTGCGAAGAATCAGAAATGAGCGGCTGCAGCGCAGCAAGTATTAGCGCTTGGCGGCTCGCGTGTCCATGCTTCTTCGCCAAGATGCTGAGCGCAGCACCTTCCGCCGGTAGAAGCCGAAGGGTCACGGTATCGGTGCGCTGTCGCGTTTCCGATCCACTGCGACCCCTCTTTGCACTGGCACTATCCGGCATTCGTTACTTCCCTCTCATTCGCGACCCGGCAAAGTATAGATCTCATGCCAAGCTAGCTTGGCAGACCTTTGGTGGTGCGATGCTGCTACTTGGTTGGGTGCCGAAACCGCGAGATCAGTCCGACCCAGAACGCGTTGCAGAGTGGGCCCGGGCTCGCGCCCTTGTGGGACAGCGGATCCGCCAAGTGCGTACCCGTCGCGGTCTAACTCAGGAAGCTCTGGCACTACGCTCCGGGTTTTCGCGAAACCTGCTGGTCGACGTGGAACTCGGCAAGAGCGGCCTGCTCTATGAGCGCTTGTTCGATCTAGCCGCCGCCCTTGAAGTCTCGCCCCATGAGTTTCTGATGGTCGGCGACGGCGCCGTTGTTGAACTGGAACTGCCCCCGGCGGAATAACTCGCGCTTCGATGCTCCGGCAGTCGGCCGACTCGGGCAGCCGCGGCGTGGGTGGGTCGTCCGCGGTTGTCCGGTGGCTATGCCGGATTCCGTGCGCAACTGCTCTCGATGTGCCTGAGCAGATACTGCCGGTCGGTCAGGATGTCCAACAGGTACACCATCGGCACCAGCACGATGTCGGAGGGCAGTCGCCCACTGTGCTCGGCGAGGATTTCCGCGTTGCTGTTGAAGCCGTGGGTGGCGTTGCGCCTGGCGTTCCACAGCGTGGTGAGCCGCGACTCGGTAGTGGCGTCCGCGTTGAGGCTTTCGACGAAGAACTCGTCGGCGACGTGTTCTGCCGCGGCCAGAGCACGGTGGGCGGGCTCCATGATGAGTTGCCTAATACGTTGGGGCACATGCTGTTCTATGGCAACGATACGCTTGCGGATGCGGGTGGGAGTCATGAGCTGGCCGATGCCGCTGCTCCTGATCAAGCTGTCTGCGAGCATGTCCATCGCCGGGAACAGCAAGGTCAGTTGGGCCGCTTGATCGCGAGGGTGACGCAGTATTGCCGCGATACGCACCAGGAGCTGTTCGAAGTTGAGCATCCATCGTTGGTGCGCTTCGGGCACGTAGAAGCCGTTACTGTTGACGTAGGTGGTCGGTGAGTAGAGGTCGACGATGGCGTTGTTGATTCGTGAGGTCCACCAGTCCACCGCCTCTGAGAACACTGCCTTGTGCATGGTGGTTTCGTGTTGGAGTCCGGTTGCGAACTCGCGGCTGGCGGTGAAGTGGGTAAGGGGTTGAAGAGAATCCAGGCCGTCGCGGCTGGCGCCGTCGCTTCGTCCACCGATCAGCCGTCCGAAGGTGTAGATGATGACCTGGCCGATGCGCGGGGCTCCGATGCCCCACATCAGCGGGGATTGGTTGCCCAGCAGCGGGGCGAAGTAGAGGCCGCCAAATACGCTGCCCTCCAGCAGGGCTCCGGAGGACTGGAAGACCTGCTCGAACGAATTCGTTCGGGAAGCGGCGATCACCTCGGACAGACTGTGGCGCTTGAGGAGGAGGAACACCTGGGGGAGTTTGGTCCAGCGGTAGACGCTCTCGCTGATGCGAATGTCGTGGACCGAATGCCGAGGAAACAGCGGCTCGGTCGTGCCGTCCTCGTTCTGCAGCGGCATGGCCGCGAGCATGTTGCTGCCCCATCTGATCGCGGTGGGTACTTGGTCGTCGGGTACTGCAATGAGTGTCTGGACGATCCGGTCGAATCGCGAAGGCAGCGTTGGGTGTTCGTCAAGGAGTGCGGCGAGCTGTTCGAATCTGCCGGCCAGTTCGGCCGGCACGCCGCCCGGCACCGAAGGCTCCGGTGCCGTTGAGACATCGAATCTGCTGCGCTTGAGCGCCGGACCGTGCAGCGTCTGTCCCGCGACCAGCGTTGCCGCAGGTGCGGCGATGTCCCAGACGGTCTCAGAGGGCGATGGGCGACCGGTGATGCGCAAGCCCAAGTGCTCAATGAACCCCGCCGGGTCGCCGCCAAACATCTGAGCGGGCACATCGATCTTCACGGGACCAGCACCTGTGGCCACGCGTTGACGGGGGCCTGCATCCAGTCCCGTTCGGTGGGCGGTTTGCGACGCTGCGGCACCCAGATTTCATATCAGGACGCACTCCGGCTTCTCGGACTCTTGGGGTATCCAACGGCCGTGTCGGAGGGCGGCTGCGCCCCTGCGAAGACCGCCGCCCGCGGCAAGCTCAACGTGCGTTGGTCATCGGTGCGGGCGCTTTCTCGGTTCTTCGGGATCCGGCGCGCCGAGCACCGCCTCCGGATTCATCCGCAGTGGCTCAGATGTTGCCCACTCCCATAGCGTGACGTACTCGCCGCCGTCGATTCTGCCGATGCGGCCCTCACCGATGATCCGTGCGGCGTCGGCGGTGTTGATCTGGTCGTATCGGCGGCTGCGGTCGATCAGGAAGTCGACGCTCATCGGCTTGTTGTAGACGAAGGCGTCGACGTTGGGGATGTAGCAGAACAGTCTGCCGTCGCGCTCGGCGACCAGAGCGATGGTGCGGTCACCGTCCTTGGCGAGGTAGAAAACGACGCCCGTCGGTTCGGTACTCAGCGGCCGTACCACGGATAAGCCCGCGCGGCGCGTACCGCCGCGTCGATATCACCGCCGCCGCGCAGCCAGGCCAGAGTCGATTGAGCCCGGCCACGGACAAGGTCCGGTTGCGGCGTGTACAGAAAGCCTTCGATCGCTACCGGACGTAGGTCAGCTGGCAGCGCGGCCAGCACGTCAGCGAGGCCGCTGATCTGACGGATCGGCCGCCAGGCCACGATGTCGATATCGAATTGGGCTGCCGGGAATCGCCACGACTGCCCATCCGAGACCGCCCAGAGCTGGCGTGCCATCCGCATGTGGTGGACCTGGGCATAGTTGAGCTCCAGTCCTGCCGCGACGTCCTGCGCGGTAAAGGCGCTACCCGTGAGCCGCTGCTCGTGCCCAGCCGCCGGCAACTGAAGGCGGGCATACTCGGCCACGCGCTCGAACTCGTCGTCGGTCAGCTTATCGACATAGAAGGCCATTTCCACGCAGTCCCAGTCACCACGGATCCAGGCGTCGGTGGCAACGCCATCGACACGAGCGACGTCACCGAAGGTGTAAGACCAGCTCAACAGACTCTGCATCATCTCGTCGGTGCTGATGATGCCGGCGGCACGCTGCTCGATGGCCTCGGCCGGCGTCACGAAACTCGCCTGACGCGACGAGTTTCGTGCGATCGCAGGCAATTTTCGTGCATGGCTCACACTCCAGGCCCCATGACGTCTCGATGCTGACGCATTCTAGTTCTCCATCGCGGTCGCCCCGGTGGCCTTCGGTGCTGATCCATCGCCACGGCCGCACACGGTCGAGCGCATGCCCGGGAGGCGTTGGCCGTTCGTGTGGGTCGCGCTGCTCGGGTTTGGCGTTAGGTGAGTTTGTTCACGGCGGCAGCCACTTTGGATTGAAATTCCGGGGGCAGCGGGATGTAGCCACTCTTGGTCAGGTCGGTCTGCCCGACGGTCGTGGTGGACTGCAGGAACGCCTTGACGGCCTTGCCGACCTGGGCGTCGGGGTTCTTGGAGCAGACGATTTCGTAGCTGGCCAACATGATCGGGTACACGCCCTTTGTCGTGGTGTTGTAGATCGCCGAGAGGTCGACGGTCAGGTCGTCGCCGTTGCCGGTGATCTTGGCGTCGGCGAGGGTCTTGCCGACCCAGTCGTCGCCGATGTGGACGATGCCGGCAGGTGTTTTGATGTCGGCGGCGGCCATGTTCTGGTTGAGGGCATAGGACCATTCGTTGTAGCTGATGGCGCCTTCGGTTTTGGCGACCGCCGCTGAGGTGCCTTCGTTCCCGGCTGCCCCCTGGCCGGTGCCGCCGTGAAATGCCTTGCCCGCGCCCCGGTTCCACACGCCGCCGGAAGCGGCCTGCAGGTACTGCTGGAAGTTGTCGGTGGTGCCCGAGTCATCACTGCGGTAGACCACGTGGATGTCTTCGGCGGGCATCTGCCCGTTGAGCGCGGTGATGGCCGGATCGTTCCAGCGGGTGATAGCACCGATGAAGATCCTGGCGATGGTGGGCGCATCGAGGGTCAGCACGTTGACGTCCTTGAGGTTGAACGTCACCGCCAGAGGCCCGAAGACCACGGGCAGGTTCCACGCGTCCGCGCCGTTGCACCGCCCTTTGGCAGTAGTGTATTCCTGGTCGCGAAGCGGAGAGTCGGATGCGCCGAAATCGGTTTTCCCGGCAACGAATTCGCGGACGCCAGCGCCTGATCCGTTGGAGGTGTAGGTCAATGTCTGGCCGGGGCACGCCTTCTGGTAGCTGGCGATGAAGCGGGTCATCGCGTTGGCTTGCGCCGTGGAACCGCTGGCCACCAGGCCCTGTTTGCCTCCGCAGTCAATGGTGGCGTTCTGCGCGTAAGGCTGGACCGGCGTCCTGGCGCATGAGGACAAGCCGAGGGCAGAGACGGCGATCAGGCTGGCGATAGCACCAGCTTTGGCGGGGTTCATCAACATGTCGACTCCTCGATCAGGTACCGGTTGGTGGATTGACGCGCCGAGCGCGCGGCACCGCGTCGGTGGGCATCGCGGTGGGCATCGCGGTGAACGGGGCGGGTGACGCGTGGCCGGTGCAGCCGCCTAACGGGATTAAGGCCTGCGAGTGAACAACGTCGAGCACACAGGCCGGCCAATGCGATGCTGCCCGCTGCCCCGATCACCCATGAACGGCCCGCAGCCCCCGTGCCGCTGCACCACCCCGATAATTGCTCAACCATCATTGAGTCAATATTCACTGACATAGCTACCGGGTCAAGACGCAGCAGGTGCGCACCCGACAGTGTCATGCAGCGTTCATCACGCATACCCTCGGTCGTCACCAGCAGCCGACCTGCCGCGACGCATCAGCCGCGCTCGGTTGAATGTCCGCAGCAAGAACGCCGTGGTTGTCGCTGCGCGTGGTTAGGCTCCGGCCGCTGCGAACAGATCTGGAGCGCGGACCACCAAGGGCGAGATTGGGCACATCTCGCGACGCGCGCCCATCAATCACTAAGTGCCCGAGAGCATTTCGCCATAGAACCACTTCGAGCGATCCGCAGGTTCACTTCCCTGGACGTCGAATCTCGTGTGCGCAAGCTACGCGATTGACTACGAACGTTGAAAATAGATGGATATTGTCAAGCTCGTCAAAAGCGTCGGAGCATCTCACTACGCTCGGGACATGATCCACAAACACCACGAGTGGCTGACCGATGTGAACGACTCGATCGTCAGGGATTACGAGCGCGAGCAGAAGATGGCCCAGACCAAGGGGCGCACCCAGGAGACGGGGCACGTAGTCGAGTCACTCTGGGACGTCGTACTCACCGATTGGCTGCCGCCGCAGTACGAGGTTGCGAAGCGGAAGTACATCTTGCTCGAAAACGACGAGGGTACGTCGCTCCCCAAGGAAACCGACGTCGTTGTCTATCACCCTCACTATCCGGAGAAGATGCGAAAGAAGAACTACATTCTTGCCTCGGGTGTAGCTGCGGCTTTTAGCGTCAGGCGCACCATCGGGCGAAACGACATTGAAGAGGCCTACAAAGAGGGCATCGCGCTCCGTCGGGGGATACGGATAGGCTAAGTCCCCTGGGGTGGTGGGAATTCGGGGACGGGGCTGAGGTGGGCGGAGATGTTCAGGCCGTGTCGGTGCCGGTGTTGGGGTGGGCCATCGCGTAGTGGTCAGTGAGTTACGTACCAAAGTGACTCACCGAAGGAAACCGCGCGATGACCCTTGACCATTCTGCCCTGCTCGCTCAGCTCGATGCACTGAAGTCCGCTGACTCGGGTGCGGTGTTCGCCGAGTTGATCCGTTCCGGGTTGCAGCAGCTCATCGAGGCCGAGGCCACCGCGGCGATCGGCGCGGGCCGTTACGAACGCAGCGACGGCCGCACGGTGCACCGCAACGGGCACCGCCCCAAGACCGTCTCCACGACCGCCGGGGACATCGAGGTGCAGATCCCCAAGCTACGGGCGGGATCGTTCTTCCCGTCGCTGCTGGAACCCCGCCGGCGTATCGACAAGGCGCTGCACGCGGTCATCATGGAGGCCTACGTGCACGGGGTGTCCACCCGCAGCGTCGATGACCTGGTGACGGCGATGGGCGTGCAGACCGGGGTGTCCAAGTCGGAGGTGTCGCGGATCTGCGCCGGCCTGGACCGCGAGATCACAGCGTTTCGGGAACGCTCGCTGACCCACACCAGCTTCCCCTACGTGTTCTGCGATGCCACCTTCTGCAAGGTCCGCGTGGGGGCGCACGTGGTCTCCCAGGCCCTGGTGGTCGCGACCGGCGTGTCGATCGACGGCACCCGTGAGGTGCTGGGCACCGCGGTCGGTGACAGCGAGT
Source organism: Mycobacterium toneyamaense (assembly GCF_055384815.1). Lineage (NCBI taxonomy): Bacteria > Bacillati > Actinomycetota > Actinomycetes > Mycobacteriales > Mycobacteriaceae > Mycobacterium > Mycobacterium toneyamaense. The sequence continues at coordinate 598,831 of NZ_AP040333.1, read as the reverse complement.
CGTTCGAGTTCTGGCGCGAGTTCCTCGCCTCGCTTAAGGCGCGCGGCCTATCGGGGGTGCACCTGGTCATCTCCGATGCGCACGCTGGGTTGAAAGTCGCTGTGGCACAGCAGTTCACGAACTCATCGTGGCAGCGGTGCCGGGTGCATTTCATGCGGAACCTGCATACCGCGGTATCGGCCAAACACGCCCCGGCGGTTACCGCGGCGGTCAAGACCATCTTCGCTCACACCGAACCCGACGAGGTCGCCGCGCAGTGGGACCGGGTCGCCGACACCCTGGCCGCGTCGTTCCCGAAGGTGGCCGCGATGATGGGCGAGGCCAAGACCGACGTGTTGGCGTTCACTGCGTTCCCGAAGGCGCATTGGCAGAAGATCTGGTCGAATAATCCGATAGAGCGTCTGAATAAAGAGATCAAGCGTCGGGCCGATGTCGTGGAGATCTTCCCCAATCCGGCGGCGTTCCTTCGCCTGGCCACCGCGGTGGTCATCGAATCCCACGACGAGTGGCAGGTCACCCGCCGCTACCTCTCCGATGTCTCCATGGACGAACTACGCGCCGTGATCGCCGCCAAACACGCCGCGGCAGCACTTGCCAAACAACACCAAATCGCCTAGCGTTCACCATGACTCGTTGATCACAACGCGTGAACCACGCCAGATCCGAAGTCCACCACTCCCCGGGACGCTATCTACGGATACGTGGAGACGGCCTGCAGTCCTATCTGATACCGCCTGTGTTCTACGGACTGCTCGCCGAATCCCATAACTGGAAGAACCCAGGCAGCACACCGAAAGACAACGTCAAAGACATCACCAACGAGTTCGATCGAGACCTGGTGCTGTCGCCGCGCGAGGGGCTCGATCTTCTGTGCGTAGCCGACCTAGCGACCTGGGGCCGGACAACTGCGGTACTGCCTGAGCGATTTATCGCGCGGCAGAAATGGCCGGAAGAAGCAATGATCGCTTTCACGGGAAGCGCCCAGGCTCAATCGCTTGTCTTGTCGGGTATGCGGCACGACTATGAGCAGACGACCCTGTCGCCGTTGACCAACTTCATCGGCCTGTTGTGGAATCGCCTGGCGCTCAACGACCCAACTCTCAAACCGTTGGCAGACGGCCTCCGCATGACCAAGACGGTGGAGACCAAGGGTGGTCTCAATACCGGGCCCGGTCCATACAAACTCGCTGATGTCGCCCCAGCGACTATTGCCGATCGATACCGCAACAGTGAGCCGTGGTCCTACTAAGGCCGGGTGCCCGCCAGGAAGGCCGGCCTCAACGTCGTCCTTGCCGAGGTCCACGTCGCAGGCGTTCATGAACTGTTCGCTTGGCAGGCGGTATCGATCTCTGTCAATATCGATGAATGTCGAATTCACCGGCAGGGGTCGACGCTGACGCCTGCTGCGAAACCACATCACTTCTTCGCGAGCCGCTGACCACAGCGGCTGCCACGGAGATGGCAGTCAAACTCAAGGCATTGGCCGATCCGGTACGACTGCGTCTGTTCAGTGCAGTCGCCACCCGCGCTGGCGGCGAGGCGTGCGTGTGCGATGTCTCCGACGGCCTTGACGTCGGCCAACCCACGATTTCGCATCATCTGAAGGTCCTCCGCGACGCCGGCCTGCTCACATCGCAACGCCGGGCGTCATGGGTGTACTACTCCGTGGTCCCCGAAGCCCTGATCGGCCTGTCCGCTTTCTTCGCCCCCATCGACATCGACGTTTCCACCGAGGTGACCCTGTGACCGATACCGCCCCCAGCCCCGCCGACGCGCATGTGATGGGCAAACTTTCCACCCTGGACCGATTCCTGCCGCTGTGGATCGGTATCGCGATGGCTGCCGGCCTGCTGCTGGGCCATTGGATTCCGGGCATGAACACCGCGCTCGAAGCGATTCAGGTGGACGGGATATCCCTGCCCATCGCGTTGGGTCTGTTGATCATGATGTACCCGGTGCTGGCCAAGGTCCGCTACGACCGCCTCGACACCGTCACCGGTGACCGCAAACTGTTGATCAGTTCACTGCTGCTGAACTGGGTACTCGGCCCGGCGCTGATGTTCGCCCTGGCCTGGCTCCTGCTGCCCGACCTGCCCGAGTACCGCACCGGCCTCATCATTGTCGGCCTCGCCCGCTGTATCGCGATGGTGATCATCTGGAATGACCTGGCCTGCGGCGACCGCGAAGCCGCCGCCGTGCTCGTGGCCTTGAATTCGATCTTCCAGGTCGTCATGTTCGCCGTCCTGGGCTGGTTCTACCTGTCGGTGCTGCCGGGCTGGCTCGGGCTGGAACAAACCACGATCAACACCTCGCCCTGGCAGATCGCCAAGTCGGTGCTGATCTTCCTGGGGATTCCGCTGTTGGCCGGCTATCTGTCGCGGCGTCTAGGCGAACGCGCCAAGGGCCGGCAATGGTACGAGACCAAGTTCCTCCCGACCGTCGGACCGTGGGCGCTCTACGGGCTGCTGTTCACGATCGTGATCCTGTTCGCGCTGCAGGGCGACCAGATCATCAACCGCCCGTGGGATGTCGCCCGGATCGCGCTGCCGCTGCTGGCGTACTTCGCCATCATGTGGGGCGGCGGGTACTTGCTCGGCGCCGCGGCGGGGCTGGGCTATGAGCGCACCACCACGCTGGCGTTCACTGCCGCGGGCAACAACTTCGAGCTGGCCATCGCTGTAGCGATCGCCACGTACGGCGCCACCTCAGGCCAAGCCCTGGCCGGTGTCGTCGGGCCGCTGATCGAGGTACCGGTTCTGGTCGCGCTGGTCTACGTCTCCCTGGCCTTGCGAAAGCGGTTCAGCCACCACACGTCCCAGCATCTGCCCAGCGACTCAGCGACGAGAACGGAATCCGCGTCATGACCGGCACCCCTGTCACCCACCAACTGCGCGACGACCTGTCCATCGACCAGAAGCTCGCCCTCAAGACCGCGGCGACCCGGCTGCGGGCCGAGTTCGAGGACACCTTCGGGGTGGAGACCATCGAACGGTTCCTGCACACGTCCTATGACCAATTCGCCGGCCGGGCAACCATTCCCAACTTCCTGCCGCTGCTGGCCGAGCGATTCGCCCGCCAGCGCCTGCACGCCCTGGCCCGCGTGGAAGGCAAGATCGTCGACGGCAAACCCACCGTCCTGTTCCTGTGCACTCACAACGCCGGACGCTCGCAGATGGCGTTGGGGTACTTCACCCACTTGGCCGGTGACCGGGCGGTCGCCTGGTCGGGGGAATCCGAGCCCGGCAACGAGATCAACCCCGCTGCGATCGACGCGATGGCCGAGGTTGGTATCGACATCACCGGCGAGTACCCCAAGCCGTGGACCGAGGAGATCGTGCAGGCCGCCGACGTCGTCATCACGATGGGCTGCGGGGACGCCTGCCCGGTGTTCCCCGGGAAGCGGTACCTGAACTGGGAACTGCCCGACCCGGCCGGCCAAGGCGTCGATGCGGTGCGTCCGATCCGCGACGATATCGAAGGGCTCGTCCGTCGGCTGCTCGCCGACCTCAACGTCACCACCAGCGGCTGACCGCATGAACCCGACCCCGTCCATCGTGGCGATGACGGCAGCCCATGCCGACGCGGTGCTGGCCATCTACCAGGAGGGGATCGATACTGCGCAGGCCACCTTCGCCAGCACCGCCGGCGACTGGGCCGCTTTCGACGCAGGGCACCTATCCGAGCACCGATACGTCGCCTGCGACGACACCGGCACTGTCCTGGGATGGGTTGCCGCCGCGCCGATCTCATCGCGATGCGTCTACGCCGGTGTTATCGAGCACAGCGTCTACGTCAGCGCCGCCGCCCGCGGCCAGCGCCTGGGCACCCGTCTGCTGCAGACCCTGATTTCCTCCAGTGAGAACGCCGGCATCTGGACGCTGCAGTGCGGCATCTTCCCCGAGAACACCGCCAGCCTGGCCCTGCACGAGAAGGCCGGCTTCCGCGTCGTCGGCACCCAACACCACCTCGGCCAACACCACGGCCGCTGGCGCGACGTCACCCTGCTCGAACGGCGCAGCACCCGCACCGGCCTCTCACCCACACCACAGGACCCGACATGACCCAACCCCAAACACCCGCCGTGCTTTTCGTCTGCGTGAAGAACGGCGGAAAGTCCCAAATGGCCGCAGGCCTCATGCGCCATACGGCCGGCGACACTGTCGCCGTCTACTCGGCTGGCACCAAACCCGGCGGTGCAATCAACGCGCTGTCGGCACAGGTGCTGACCGAGATCGGCGTGGATATCACCGGCGAGAAGCCCAAACCGATCGACCCTGATCTGCTGAGCCAGGTTGATCTGGTCGTGACGCTGGGCCGCGAAGCCGTCGTCGAACCGGTACAGGGCACCCCGATCGAGAATTGGGACACCGACGAACCGTCCGACCGCGGCATCGACGGCATCGAACGGATGCGACTGGTCCGCGACGACATCGCCGCCCGCGTCACGGAATTGGCTTCCCGACTCAACGGCCACTAGGCCCGATCGGGCCATTGATCACGAAAATCGTTGACATAGACGGTGCTTCATCGCGGCAGCCGCCGTCTGGCAATCCCTTGATCGCCCGCCCACTCCTGTGAGGAGCACCCCTGATGTCTGACCGCCGAGTTGTCGCCATTGGTGGCAGTGATGCCGGTATCAGCGCCGCCCTACGCATCCGTGAACTCGACCCCACCACCGACGTCACCGTCGTGGTCGCCGACGCTTTCCCGAACTTCTCCATCTGCGGCATCCCGTACTACGTCTCCGGTGAAGTCACCCACTGGAGCAACCTGGCGCACCGCACCGCCGCCGATCTCGCCGCGACCGGGATGCGGGTGCTCACCGACACCACCGCCACCCGGATCAACGTCACCGAGCACACCCTCGATGTCCTGGGCGCCGACGGCACACCCCAGCAGTTGGCCTACGACGCCCTGGTGGTCGGTACCGGCGCGGTGTCGGCCCGGCCTCCTATCGCCGGTCTGACCGGTCCGGATGCCCTCGGCCCCGCCGAGGGTGTGCACCTGCTGCATTCCATGGGCGACACCTTCGCGGTGATGGAATCCCTGCACAAGCGCGACCCGAAACGCGCGGTGATCATCGGTGCCGGATACATCGGCCTGGAAATGGCCGAAGCGCTCACCACCCGCGGTATCGCGGTCACCCAGATCGAAGCGTTGCCCGAAGTGCTGCCCACCGTCGACGCCGAGTTGGGCGCCCTGGTCCACACCGAGCTAGAGCGTCATGGGGTTGAGGTGCTGACCAGCACCACCGTGCAGGCGATCAGTCGCACCGATGCCGGCGCCCTGACGGTGACCGGCAGCCACGATGGCGAGACCATCGCCCGCACTGTTGATTTCGTGCTGGTCGTGGTGGGCGTGCGCCCGGATGTCGAACTGGCCGCCGACGCCGGCGCCGAACTCGGAACCAAAGGCGCGATCGTGGTCGACGAGGCGATGCGTACCAATCTGCCCGACGTGTACGCCGCCGGTGACTGCGTCCACACGCACCACCGCCTGTTGGGCCTGACGTGGCTCCCGCTGGGCACCACCGCTCACAAGCAGGGCCGCGTCGCCGGCGAGAACGCCATCGGGGGCAACGCCCGCTACGCCGGCAGCCTGGGCACCCAGGTGGTCAAGGTGTTCGACCTGGTCGCCGCCCGCACCGGGCTACGGGAACATGAAGTCATTGCCGCGCAACGGGGTTGGATCCCGGCCACTGTCGCGGCCAGTCCCGATGATCACAAGGCGTACTACCCGGGCGCCACCCCGATCCACATCCGGATTACCGGTGACACCGCCAGCGGCGCGTTGCTGGGCGCTCAACTGGTCGGGCACCGCAGCGCCGAGGTCGCCAAACGCGTCGACACCTACGCCACCGCCCTGTTTCACGGGATGACTATCGACGGGCTCAGCGAACTCGACTTGTCCTACACCCCACCGCTGGGCTCGCCCTGGGATGCGGTGCAGATGGCCGCTCAAACCTGGACCCGTCACCAGCGCAGCGCCCTGGGCACGTCGGCGTCAGCCTGATCGAGACAGTTGCGTGGCAACCGGGTCAGGTTCGCCAGCGCCAGCCCGGTAGGGCCGCAAGTTTGGCGGCCCGATCGGCAGGCAGCCGGCCCGCCTTGTGCGCGCTCTTTTGGGTGTTCACCCACGCACCGAGTGGGTAGCCGTCGACGGTGTCGCTGCGGCCAGGGGTGGCGGCGCCGTGCCGGCTGACGTAGGTGGTGAGGGCATCGAGGCCCTCCTGCCAGCGGTCCTGCGTCGGTGTCCATCGCCACCCCGGCAGGGCGGCGAGCAGTTCGGCGCGGTCGACGGGCAGTGTGCCGTTGCGATGCTCGCGGCGGCGATGGGTGACCCACCAGCCGATGGGGTGGCCGTCAAAGACCGTCTTTTGCGGCGGGCACGCGTGGCCGGTCTCGGCGAGGTAGGCACGCAACACCCGCAGCCCTTCCTCCCAGCTGTCGTGGTGGCGGCCCCAGCTCCAACCGGGCAGCGCTTCGAGCTCGGCGACGCGGTCAGCGAGCAGCGTGCCGGCCCGAAAATCTTCGCGACAGCGGTGCAGCCATTGGCCGAGCGGATAGTCCGCGAGTCGGGTGTCGCGCTGCACCGAGGCGAGCGTGTGGTGCTCGGCGATCCAGGCGGTCGCGGCGGCGATACCGTGGTCCCAGCGGGCTGTCTCGATGTCCCAGTCCCACTCCGGCAGCGCCGCCAGCAGCCGGATTTGCGGCGCGGACAGTTCCAGGCCGGTGAAGGCCTGGCGCTGTGCGGTCACCCAGGCGTGCAGGTCGACGCCGTCGACGACGGTGCCGGCCAGCATCCTCGTCGTGCCGGATTGGCGCGCGAAGGTCGCGAGCGCATCGTGCCCGTGGCGCCAACTGCCCGGACGCGGCGGCCCCCAGTGCCAGCCGGTGACCGCCTCCAGCGCAGCGAGGTGATCGAGGTCCAGGATCCCGTCCCAGTACTCGTCACGGCAGCGGGCGACCCACTTGCCCAGATCGATGCCGTAGGCGCGGATGTTCGGGCCGACGTCGGTGGTGCCGCGCTGGCTCTGATAGCGCTGCAGGGCGGCCAGGGCATCGTTCCAGTGCGGCGCGGTGTCCGGGACGCTCACGCGCACACAGACGGTGCCAGCCGGTAGCCAACCCCGCGGACGGTGCGGATGAACTCGCCATGTTCGGGATCGTCGCCCAGTTTCCGGCGGAGTCGTTTGACATGCACCGCAACAGTATTGGTGTCCGACGGGTGCCCCCACACCGCGCGGCTGATCTCTTCGCTGCTGGCGACTTTGCCGCGCCGCTCGATGAGAAACACCAGCAGCTCCAGTTCACGGTGGGTGAGCTGGACTTCGCGGCCCCGAACCTGGGTTTCGTAGCCGTGCCGGTCGACGTGGATCGGTCCGGCGACCAGGATCGCCGGCCCGGGTTCGCCGGTGAGGGCGAAGGGGGTAATCGCGGCGATGGCATAGGGCCGAGCGATCACCGCTGACGCGCCGGCCGCCAGCACCGGACGCGCCAGGTCTTCCTCGCCGGGCGCGGCACCCACCAGGATTGGCAGATCGGAGGTCGCGCGCACCGCCGAGGTGATGCTGGCGGCGGCGACGGTGGCGGTGCGGGCGGCCATGATCAACACATCCGGAGCGCCGGCGCCGACCGCCAGCAGGGTCTCAGCGCCGTTGCGGCACCAGGTGGTGTCGATCCCCGCTCGTGCGGCCTCATCCATCAGGTCCGCGGCGATGCGGGAGTCGACTTCACACAACACCAGGCTGCCGCGCGGCGCACCCAGTGCCGCGCGGTAGGTCCCCGGCTCCATCGGCGCGTTCGTTCGCCGCACCTCGATGGTCAACGCGTGCCGCCCACCCTTCCTGTGCCGCTGATGCCGCTCATGCCCCTACCGTGAGCGGCACGCTGACGCTAACCGAACCGTCCGGAAATGTAATCCTCTGTCGCCTTTTTGCCGGGATTGGAGAACATCTTCTCGGTGTCGTCGATCTCGATCAGCCGGCCCGGCTTACCGGTGGCTTCCAGGTTGAAGAACGCCGTCTGATCGCTGACCCGGGCAGCCTGCTGCATGTTGTGCGTGACGATCACGATGGTGTAGTCCTGCTTGAGCTCGGCGACCAGGTCCTCGATCGCCAACGTGGAGATCGGGTCCAGCGCCGAGCATGGCTCGTCCATCAGCAGCACATCGGGCTGCACCGCGATCGCCCGAGCGATGCACAGCCGCTGCTGCTGACCACCCGAAAGGCCCGACCCCGGCTTGTCGAGGCGGTCTTTGACCTCGTTCCACAGGTTGGCGCCTTTGAGCGAGCGCTCGACGACCTCATCGAGGGTCTTCTTGTTGCGCACACCCTGCAGCTTCAACCCCGCGATGACGTTGTCGCGAATGGACATGGTGGGGAACGGGTTCGGCCGCTGGAACACCATGCCGATGGTGCGGCGCACCCCGACGGGGTCCACACCGGCGGCGTAGATGTCCTCGCCGTCGAGCAGCACCGAGCCCTGAACGCGGGCACCGGGGGTGACCTCGTGCATGCGGTTCAGCGAGCGCAGCACCGTGGACTTGCCGCAACCCGAGGGCCCGATGAACGCGGTGACGCTACGCGGCTGCACCGACAGCGAGACATCCGCTACGGCGTGGAACGCGCCGTAGAAGATGTTGACGTCTTTGAGGTCGATACGTTTGGCCATGACGAAAGTTCCTGTCGATTCAGCGTTTGCGAGTGAGCAGCCGGGTCGTGGCCGCGGCGGCGAGGATCAAAATGGCGACCACGATGATGAGCGTCAGTGCCGCGCCCCACACCCGTAGTTGGCCTGCGGGCTGCGGGTTGATCAGCTCGGTGTAGATCAACAGCGGCAGCGAGGCCATGTTGCCGCCGAAAATGTCGAAGTTGATCGAACGGGCATAGCCGACCAAGACCAGCACCGGCGCGGTCTCGCCGATGATGCGGGCGATCGAGAGCAGCACGCCGGTGATGATGCCGGGAAGGGCCGTGGGCACCACGATGCGTGCGATGGTCTTCCACTTCGGAATGCCCAAGGCGTAGCTGGCTTCCCGCAGATCATTGGGGACGAGCTTGAGCATTTCCTCGGTGGATCGGACCACCACTGGCAGCATCAGCAGCACCAGCGCCAGCGAGACCGCGAACGCGCTCTGGGTGAAGCCCAGGGTGGTGATCCACAAGCTGAAGATGAACAGCGCCGCGACGATCGACGGCACACCGGCCAGCACGTCCACCATGAAGGTAGTGGTGCGGGCCAGACGGCCACCGCCGTACTCGACGAGGAAGATTGCGGCCATCACCCCGAGCGGGATCGCCAGCACCGCAGCGATACTCGCCTGCACGATGGTGCCGTACAGCGCGTGGTACACACCGCCGGCGAACTCTTCAGGAAGCACGCCTTGCAGCGACCGGGTCCACCAGGTGGAGCTGACGATGGCGCGCCAGCCTCGCTCGATGACGATGTAGAGCACCCAGACCAGCGGGATCAGTGCGACCCCGAAGGCGCTACCCACCAGCGTGGTGGCCACCGCGTTCTTGATGCGCCGACCGCGCGCGGTCGGGTGAAAAGTCGGGCTCTTGATCGGCTCATCCAGTGTGGCGACGTTCATCTCAGTTCACCTTCGATCCGGCGATGGCGCGTGCGGCAGCGTTGACCGCGAAGGTCAGCGCGAACAGGACGAAGCCCGCAGCGATGTAGGCGCCCGTAGGTAGCGGGGCGCTGAATTCGGCTGCGGCCGAAGCGATCTTCGATGCGAAGGTGTAGCCACCGTCGAACAGCGACCAGTTACCGGCCTTGGCCGCCGACCGCAGGATGATCAGGACCGCGACGGTCTCACCGAGGGCACGACCCAGGCCCAGCATGGACGCGGCCACCACGCCGCTGCGGCCGAACGGCAGCACCGTCATGCGCACCACTTCCCACTTCGTCGCGCCCAGGGCCTGGGCGGCTTCGATGTGCGGAATCGGGGTCTGGCGGAACACTTCCCGGCTCACCGAGGTGATGATCGGCAAGATCATCACCGCCAGGACGATGCCCGCGGTGAAGATGGTGCCGCCACCAACTAGCGACACGTTGCCCTCTTTGAACAGGAACAGCCAGCCCAGGTTGCGGTTGAGGAACTCGGCCACCGGCGAGAGCTGGGGTGCCAGCACGAAGATGCCCCACAAGCCGAAGACGATGGAGGGGACCGCGGCCAGCAGGTCGACCGCGATGCCGAACGGCCGGGACAGTCGGGCCGGGGCGTAGTGCGTCAGGAACAGGGCGATGCCGATCGCCACTGGTACCGCCAAGACCAGTGCGAATCCTGCGCTGAGCACCGTGACCATGAACAGGTCGGCGATACCGAACGCCAGGTGGTCACCGTCGGAGGTCTTGAACTCGCTGCTGGTGAAGAAGTTGTCGTGGTTGGCCATCAACGACGGGATCGCCTGGATCAACAGGAACACGGCGATCAGCGCGATGGCGATGACGATCGTGGCCCCGGCGGCGACGGCAATGGCCTTGAAAATCCGGTCGCCGAGGGCGCCGGTGCTGGTCCGTTTCGGGGCGGCCGGTTTCGGGGGCGTGATCGGATCAGACATCCGTGAATTGTCCCCCGGCGCGGGTGCCGTCGACGACGGCACCCGCGGGGTTCCCGAAATATCGGGTTGTAACGCCATGAGAACTCAAATCAGGAGATCGCGTTGACGGCGGTGGTCAACTTCGACTGGAACTCGGCCGGGATCGGGATGTAGCCGTTGCTGTCCAGGCCCTTCTGCCCACCGGTGATCGTCGACTGCAGGAACGCCTTGACCGCCTTGCCGGTGTCGGCGTCGGCGTACTTCGAGCACACGATCTCGTAGGTGGCCAACACGATCGGGTACGAGCCGGCCTGAGTCGGCTTGTAGAAGGTGGCGGTGTCGAGCACCAGGTCGTTGCCCTGGCCCTTGACCTTGGCGCCGGCGATGGTCTTACCCACGGTCTCGGTGCTGATGTCGACGGGCTCCGGTCCGGCCGAGGTGACGACCTTGGCGGTGGTCAGGCCCTGGGTCTTGGCGAAGGACCACTCGTTGTAGGTGATCGATCCGGGGGTGTTCTTGATGGCGGCCGAGGTGCCCTCGTTGCCCTTGGCACCTTCGCCGACGCCGCCGGCGAACGCCTTGCCCGCGCCCTTGCCCCAGGCGCCGTCAGAGGCCGCGTCCAGGTACTTCTGGAAGTTGTCGGTGGTGCCGGATTCGTCGCTGCGGAAGACCACGTGGATCGGGTCGGCCGGCAGGGCGACGCCGTTGTTCAGTGCGGCGATGGCCGGGTCGTTCCAGGTCTTGATCTCACCGTTGAAGATCTTGGCGGCGGTGGGGCCGTCGAGCGACAGGGAGGTCACGCCGGGGACGTTGTAGGTGATGGCGATCGGGCCGAAGACGACCGGCAGGTTCCAAGCTTCCGAGCCGCAGCGGTCCTTGGCCTTGTCGATCTCGCCCTTCTTGGCGTTCAGCGGGGAGTCCGAGCCACCGAAATCGGTCTGCTTGCCGAGGAATTCGCTCACGCCGGCGCCCGAACCGTTGGAGGTGTAGTTCAGGGTGTAGCCCGAGCAGGCCTCCTCGTAGGCCTTGACGAAGCGGGTCATCGCGTTGGCCTGCGCGGTCGAGCCGCTGGCCTTGAGTGCCTTCTTGCCGCCGCAGGACACGTTGGACGAACCGCCGTTGGCGCTCGAGCCACCCGAGGACGCGTTGTTGTCGCTGCCGCACGCCGACAGCGCCAGCGCTCCGGCGGCCACCAAGCTCACGGAGACGCCAAATCGGTTGAGCTTCACAGAACTCCCTCACAGCATTGGGGTGACGTCCGCAAAAATTTGCGTCACCGGGTTGGGCCGAGCACGAAAATGTCGCTCCGCTAGACGGTTCTGTCTCCGTCCGGCAACAGAACCTAGGCGTCCCCCATGAACGTCCGGCCCAATCACGATGAACGGAAGATGAACCACGCTGGGAGGGTGTCCGCTGCAGCGGTATGCCCTACCTTGACGTATCGTGATAACTCAATGAACATTGAGTCAATGCCTATGGAGTCGAGTGACACCGTGCACCACCGGGCGGCCATCCACGCCGCACTGGCCGATCCGGGCCGCCTCACCATCGTTGACCATTTGTTGCTGGCAGACGCGTCCCCGTCGGAACTTCAAGAGCTGCTGAGTGTCGGGTCGAATCTGTTGGCCCATCATCTGCGGGTGCTGGCCGAGGCCGGGCTCATCACCCGCCGCCGCTCCGAAGCCGACGGGCGCCGTACGTACTTGCATTTGGACCGCCGCGCGTTGGATGCCATGGTGCCCGTGGCGGGGCGGCGGGCTCGCCGGGTGGTTTTCGTCTGCACGCAGAATTCTGCGCGCAGTCAGCTCGCGGCGGCGATCTGGAACCGTATGAGCGCCGTGCCGGCCACCTCGGCCGGCACCCATCCCGCCGAGCACATTCATCCCTTGGCACTGGCGGCCGCGCAGCGTCGGCAGGTGCCGATGCCGGCGCGCACACCCCAGCGCCTCGACGACGTGCTGCAGCCCAGCGACCTGGTGATCGCGGTGTGTGACAACGCGCACGAGGAACTGCCCGCCGACCCGCAACGGATCCACTGGTCGATCCCCGATCCGGTCCGCGCGGCGACGCCCGATGCCTTCGACATCGTGGTCGACACGCTTGTCGAACGCATCGATCACGTCGCCCCGCGGCTGCGGGCGGGCTGAGGTCCGGTGGTCACGGTGGCCGGCACAGCCTCCGTCCCGCTCACGCGCCGCCTGCGGGCGTTGCGCGATTGGTTCCGGGCGGGCTACCCGAATGAGGCTCCGGGCCTGGGGTATTCACCGCTCATGGCGTTGGCGGGCCCGCCGTCGCTGACGCCGAAGCAGGCCCAGCAGGTGGTCGAGCACTTGGTGGACCGCCCGGCCGATCCGGTGGAGGTCGCGGTGGCGATTGTCGGTGTCACCGGCCGGCTGCCCCATCCTGGGCAGCGGCGCACCATCGAGCGGCTGCTGCGCGCATACCCCGGGCGCGCCTAGAGGCCGCCCCGCTATTGGCAGCAGCGGGGATCGAGTACCACACACAACGCTTGCAGCGCATCAGGTTTCACCCGGTGGAACACCCTCATGCCGCGGCGATCGGACAACACCAGCCCCGCGGTGCGCAGCTGCCCGATGTGATGACTGATCGTGGACTCTCCTACGCCGAGCGCTTCGGACAGGTCCCCGCTGGTCTGCTCGCCATCGGCCGCGCTGAACAGGGACGACAAGATCTTGATGCGCACCGGGTCGGCGATTGCCTTGAGCCGCATGGCCACCGCCAGCGCATCCTCATCGCCCATCGGGCCCGAGGCCACCGGGTTGCAACACACCGGCTCGGACATGTCGATCATCGGTAACGCCTTGGGCATGACACCATCGTGCCAGCGATCTTGACATATATCAAAAAGGTGGCAAGCTGAGGTTGGCGCCAATTCGATATATGTCACATCCAATACTGGAGGTCTCGACCATGTCCCGTGTCCAGCTCGCCCTTAACGTCGACAACCTCGACGAGGCAATCACGTTCTACTCCAAGCTGTTTGGCATCAGCCCGGCCAAGGTGAAGCCGGGTTACGCCAACTTCGCGGTGGCCGAGCCGCCCCTCAAGTTGGTGCTGCTGGAGAACCCCGGCAAGGGCGGCACCATCAACCATCTCGGCGTCGAGGTGGCCTCCAGCGAGCAGGTCCACAGCGAGATCGCCCGGTTGACCGGCGAAGGCTTATTCACCGCCGAGGAAATCGGCACCACGTGCTGTTTCGCCACCCAGGACAAAGTGTGGGTGACCGGCCCGGCCGGCGAGAAGTGGGAGGTCTACACCGTGCTCGCCGATTCGGACACCTTTGGCTCCAGCCCCAACCTTCTCGACGACTCCGGCGAAGGCGGTGTCTGCTGCGGCGGCACCGCGGCCGCTGAAGCTGGTCAGCCCAGCGCCGCCTCCTGCTGCTGAGGCCCCAGCAGCCCGGCTGCACGCCACGGCGTACCGCGGCGTGCAGCAGGGCCGCGTGGTCGGTTAGCGGCCCTGGCCCGTGATGCGTCGTGACGCAATATCGGCGACAGGAGCTTTCCGCGCAGCGGCTTCGCGTTCCAGGACCAGCAGCTGAATGACACTGGCATAGGTGGCGAGGCGTTCCTCCAACTCGACGCAGTGCGCGAGCAGCGCGGTGTGGTCGCGTTGGAGTTTCGCGTGGTCGCTGAGTTGACGGGCGAAGGCGGCCGGCGCCCCGTCAGCGTTGCGGACCCGGGCCTGGAACTGCTCTTTGAGATCGACGTGCTGATGCGTCAGCTGCCAGCGGCCGACATCGGCCTCCACCGCCAGCTGGGACACGCTGAGCCGCCCGCTCGACCGCAGCGGCTCGCCCGCCAGCAGTCGATCCATCGCGGCCATGATCTTCTGGCGCACCGGGTCGTTGTCTCGTTGTGCAACACTGCCACTCATTGGTGCTCCTGCAGAATCGCCGCCAAGCGCGAAAGCTCTTGGCGCTCACGTGCATGGCGCAACGGTGGCGCCAAACTGTCGTTGACGATGTCGGCCAGCTCATCGTGACGGGCGCGCACGGCCATGATGTCACGGTCGGTGCGCGCGATGTTACGACACCGCGGCTGACAGTCATCGATATCCGGGGTCACCATAGGATCCTCGGCGCTGCCGCGGATCTGGCACCGTGCCTGGGCCGGTTCGAACACACACGTCATCCCGTCGCCGTGAAAGATCTGCAGCAGCGGATTGCCCAGCAGATCACGTGCCTGTTTGGCGCTGGTGATCACGTGGCCGCCGAACTGCTTGCTCGCTGCGCTGACACGGGAGCGGTAGGTGTGCGCAGCCGGTCCCGATACATGCTCGCCACCGGCCAGGGCTTGTTCGTCGGCGGCCAGTTCTTCCATGCGGGCCAAGAAGTCTTCGAAGGCGTATTCGTCGGGAAAGCCGGAGTTGTAGTCGCCGGCGTAACCCTGAATCAGCCGAGTGTGCACATGTCCGTATTGGATCGCACCGGCGACCAGGCCGCGTGGGCGGCGTCGGATAAACCACGCCAGTGTGCGGCGAAACCGCGAAATGCTCAGCCCGCCACGCGGATCGGGTGGGATCGGCGGTAGTCCGCGGGGGCGGCAGTAGTCGTTGACCCAGTCGATGAACGCGGCAATGTCGGGAGTCGATTCGGTACGGGCCCGCCCGCTGCGCGTGATATTGCGGGGCCGGCTTCGCCCCACCTCGAGGGTGACCGGAAACAACAAGTCATCGTCGTGCAGGCGCTGCAGTACCGCCACCGCGTCGGCCACCGGTGCCACCACCACCCAGGGGTCACGCCGTGGTGCCCCCGCGGGGATCTTGTTGCCGCTGACATCCACGGCGTTTTTGAAGAACACCCCTGACATCAACCACATGTCGGCCGCGTCATCGTGACTGATGCAGTCGCGGCGCAGGTTGAGCACCTCGCCCGGGCGGGCCCCGGACAGATAGGCGATCACCACCAAACACGCCGTACTCAGGTGCCGGGCAAGGACTTTGGCGTCGCGGTAGGCGATCGGGCCGGCATGCCATGGCTGGCCGTCGAGCTGCGCGGTGATCGCGGTATCGAGGTAGGCGTCATCGGCGACGGGCACGCCGGCAGCCAGCAGCAGCTGCCCGGCCGGGCTGGAGGCAGTCTTGGAGTTAAACGAGCGCTCCAGAATCATGCCGACGTGGCGCCAGTCCACCTCGACCTGACCGTCGGCGCTTGTCTTGCCTGGCAGGCAAGCGCCACGTCGTTTCACGTCGTCGAGGTAGGCGCGCATTTGCCGCTCGACGGTGCCGGGCGGAGGCCGAAACGGCACCGGCCCGTGTCGGCGCCGCCCCTCCGGCGTGCGCGCCTTGAGCCGCACGTACTCGGTGTGGGCGGCCACGATATCGGCGGCAAAATCCTCCACGAAGCGCAGCGACCATGACAGCAGCGCCGCCATGGTCGCTTCGGCGATACGTGGGGTGCGGTTTTCCCGGCTGGTTCGCGCGCGCCCGAACAGCTCGCCCGCCGGATCGCCTGCCCACGGCGGCAACACGGGCAGGCGCATCGATGCGGGCAGAATGCTGCGATAGCTCCACAGCCGCCGGACCTCGACGGTGCGGCGGAATTTGGCCTCCAGGGTGATGTCCTGATCGCCGACATGACTGAGGTAGTCATCGAGCAGATCGTGGGTCACGTCGCAGAACTGGGTGATCTGGCGGCGATGCAGCCAGGTGAGGAAATCTTTGAACCCCGACCACGCCGACAAGATGGTGCGGATCGAAGCCCGTTCGGCGCCCACCCGATACAGTGGTGTCGGCGCGTCGTGGTTAATCAGCTGCCACACATAGTGTTTGGCCGCCAGTCGCAGCGGAGCGGGCAGTGCCGCGAAGTTCAGGCTCGCCGCAGTCTCGTGCTCTTCGAAGATCGCCTCCGAGAGCCGCCAGCGGTCCGCGCCGAAACGGCACAACGTGCTCACATCGGTTCCGGGTACCAGTTCGCGGTCCAGCAACACCACCGTGTCAGGGGTTGGCCAGGACACCCCCGCCGGCGGGCCCTCGGGCCAGCAGTCCGTTGCCGCGAGCGTCGTCACCGTAGATCCAATTCCCGATTGACGAACCGCTCCACCAGATCACGTTGCGCCGGTGTGGGATTGGCGCGTGCCTCCGCTACGTCCAGCGGGTCCTGGCGGGCCAGCAGGTCGGCGAGCTGCGCGTACGGCACCGAGAAACGCTGCACCCACGCCAGCGGCGGCATGACGGCCCGGCGGGCCGCCAGGCGGTCATGAACCAGCACCTGAATCGGTAGGTGGCGTGGCAGCGCCCGCGCACACGGACACTCCAAACACGTCATGAACGACGCCCGGCAGGGTTGCCCCGCCGGGGCGTGCGGACTGTTCTCGTGGTCGATACACGCATTCATGACCGTGTCGAGCTCCCCGCGCGCCAGCTGTTGCAGGGTCGCGGCGTCCACCCCGTGACTGGCGGCGATCGCCTCGGGGTCGGAGCTGGCTTGTTCGAGTTCGGCGGGGGAGATCACGTCCATGGCGGCGCGGGTACGGGCGGTGTCCACCTGATCAGCCAGCGCCGCGGCGACCACGCCGCGATACTCCTGCAGATTGCCTCGATCACGGCCCAGGTAGTCGCGTACCAGCGTGGTCTCGGTGTGCGCCACCGGCTTCTGGTGCAGTTGAAGGTACGTCAGTCTGATCCGGCCCGCCGCCACCGCCAGCGGTACCGCGCGGCCCTGGCTGTCGAGCGCATCGCTGCGCAGATTGTGCCTGTCGGCCCACGTGGCGAAACACTTGTGCCCCGGGGGAACCCGAAACCCCCGCCCTAAACCGCTGTGCCCACCGGTCCAGTGATAACCGAGCAGCAGCCGGTCACTGCCGGTGATCTCACGCGAACGCGCCGTCAGCTCCAGCAGCAGCGCGTACAGACCGAACGGGGTGTGCAACTCGTCGCGAACCGACAGCGCCTGGGGCTCAGCGGGGATGCTGATCCAGTCGGGAACCTGCGACAGCACCAGATTCATGTACGCCCGGGCGCCGCGACGCGCCTTGTAGGTGTCCAGGATTGCCGTCGCCGCGTCCCCGGTGTACCCGTCGGCGCGGTGATGGGCCGCAGGGGTGTCCAAGATGACGCTCATGTTCTCCCCGGTCATCACCGCCAGTAACACCGCACCGGCACTGGCCTCAAAGCCATCCAGGTGCGCCCACCGAATGACATCGGCCACGCTGCCGTAACGCCCCTGCTGTACCCAGGCCTTGATGTTGGTGCCTTGCCGGTACTTTCGTTCATACCGCGGAACATCGCCGGTACGGTCTACCCAATCGAGCAGTTCCAAACGCCGATCGGGGTCGGCCAACTCCCCGGCGCGGAACCGCGCCAGCAACGCCCGATTGGAACGAATGCGCGCTGCCGCGGCCCTCAGGTCCGATCGCGCTGCGTCGGCGATTCGTTTGAACTCCGCACGGCTGTAGCTTGATTTGCCCTCTCCGCTGGCCACGAACGGCGGGTTGGCTTCATGCAGCTTGGCCCGCAACGCCTCGCCGATGCCATCGGCACGCAACAACAGCGCCTTGAGCGCACCCAGCTCCATCGGAGCACACGAGATGTGGCCTCGCGACGCGTGAAACCCGTCGATGTGTTGAGCCGTCACGTCGGCCATGTGCAGCGGCGGGGATGGCAGGGCGGACACATAATCGCTGAACAGCCGCGCCACGCGGAAGCTGATACGAAACGACTGCACCGCGTTCAGGCCGCCACCTGGAGCGGTGCGCCGCGCGAACGCGAGGGCCAGAGCGCGTTGCACATCCGGCGCCGTCGAGAGCGCCGAGAAATCGAAATCGATTACAGTGCCGGACTTTTGGGAAAAACAGCGCACAGTCAAGCTTCCCGGCACCAGGCCACGATCAGTGCCATGACCACTCTTGGGCAATGCAGCCTTGCGACCCCGCCGTGTCATTGCACCGCCATGAGCGGGTCACCGGCGACCTTCGGGTGCGTGGCGAACGCAGCGGCCATGAACTCCGCGATCGGAAACCCGTCTGCGTGGGTCAGCAGCACCTCGACGTCCAGGCTGCGGAACGGCTCCAAATACACGTTCTTGGTGGTCTCCACCCGGGCATGACCGAGCATCGTCTGCACAAGATGCCAGGTGTCGCCGAACTGGGCGCGAAAGTCACTGGCCTCCTGAGTACTCAGGTGGCCCAGCTGTGCCAACTGGACCAGCCTGGCGATCGAAAACCATTTCAGTGCAAAAGAATGTCGACACATATGCGGTGTACAGCTGAAATCCGCCAACCCAAGATCGGCGATCCGCTGGTTCCCCGTCTCAAATGTGTGGTGCCAACCATGCGGATCGCGGGGCGTGCCATCCTCATTGAGCCACAGCGCCAGCGGCTCCAAGCCCGACGGCGTCCGGCGAAACAGCGTGCGCCGCACGCGCGGACCAATGAGATTCCAGTTGCGCTCCACCATCGCATCCCCGTCGGGCAGCGAGACCGAGCGCCGGCGCCCGGTCTCGGCGACAACGCAGATCCCCGCCATCTGCTGATAGCGGCCGGCGCACTGCGCGTCGCGGACCGCGCGCGCACGCGCCCCCTCGATATAGGCACGCACCTCGCTCAGCGCCGCACGCGGCATCCAATACGTATGCCCGTACCCGCCCTTTGCACACGCATCCGCCAGCTGGCAGGTGAAAAAACCCCGGTCCGCCTCCAGCGTCGGCAACTCCGGCAAAACCACGCTGGCCCACTCTGTCAGGCGCAGACCCGTCCCGTAGAGGCCGTCGACAAAAGCGCTGTCCCGCTGCTCATTTCGTCCCTTCCATGACCGGTCGCGCCGTCCGGACAAGTCCCTGCCCCGCAGCCCCACGTCGCGCCAACGTACGATGGCGGCCGGGTCCAACCACTTCACGCCCGCTTGGCGTTTCGCCCGCGGAAAGCTCACCTCCGCGAACACGTCGACGACGTCGGGGAACCGAGCCGCCGTCCACCGGTAGAACTTCTTACACGCCGCCACATCCTTGGCGAACGTCGATGTCCCCACCGGCGCGGCGTTGGCCGGATCGATCAACCGCCAGAACTCGAACTCCTCGGCATCGTCGACGGCAGCATCCCACCACGAGATTCCTCGGGTCTCCAGGAAGTTGAGCCACAGCGCCAACGCGTGCGCGTAATCGCGCTGTGTGGTCTCGGCCAAGTTGCGCATCCGCGCCGAGGCCAGAAAAGCATTCACGCGAACATCAGGAAATCCGTTGGGCCCCAACAGATAGCGCTGCCCATCCCGAACGCCGAGCCGCGCCGCCCAGGCACTCAGATCCAACCCCTGCTGTTCAAGCCCCTCTACAACCACACCGTTCGATCGACGAAAGTCGAACCGATGCACAGACCAGCTACCAGAATCCAACCGCCCGCTCCCATCAGAAAGTCGGGTCATTCAACCACAACAGAAACGGTGGCTATAGAACTGTCCGCGCTGTCGGAATGACAATGCGCACAATGGTTTTCCACTTGGGAATGCCAAGCGCGTAGCTGGCCTCACGCAGGTCCATCGGGACGATGCGCAGCATCTCTTCTGTGGACCGCACGATGACCGGGATCATCAGCAACACCAGCGACAGCGACACCGCGAAACCGGTGCGCTGGAAGCCCAGGGTGGCCACCCACAGCGCGTAGATGAACAGTGCGGCGACGATCGACGGGACACCGGTGAGGATGTCGACCATGAAAGTGGTGACCTTGCCCAGCCGGGTGCCGCCGCCGTACTCCACGAGGTACACCGCCACCATCACGCCGATCGGGATCGAGATGACAGCACAGACAAGCGCCTGCAGGACGGTGCCGACGATGGCGTGGTACGCACCACCGCCCGCCTCGAACGCCGTCATGCCGGACTGCGAGTTGGTGAACCAGTCTGCCGATGTCAGCGCCTCATAACCCTTGGTGACAACGGAATACAGCACCCACACCAGCGGGATCAGCGCCACGAGCACCGACAGGCTGACCAGCACCGTGGCCACCCAGTTGGTGGCCTTGCGGCGGAAACCGACGCCCTCGAAAGACTGGTGCTTGACCGGCCGTTCCAGCATCGCGGCCATCTTGGCGTTCATTTCGCGCCCCTTCCGGCCACGACGGCGCGTGCCGCGGAGTTCACCACGAAGGTGAGGATGAACAGCACCAGGCCGGCGGCGATGTAGGCGCCCGCCTTGTACTGGTCGTTGAATTCGCTTGCGGTCGCGGCGATCTTGCTCGCGAACGTATAGCCGCCGTCGAACAGGGTCCAGCTGAACTGGGTTTGCGTGCCGCGCAGGATGATCAGCAGCGCGATGGTCTCACCGAGAGCGCGGCCGAGGCCGAGCATGGCGCCGCTGATGTAGCCCGACAGCCCGAACGGCAGGACGGTGGTGCGCACGACTTCCCAGCGGGTGGCACCCAGCGCCAGTGCGGCCTCGATCTGACCGCGCGGCGTCTGCACGAAGACCTCACGGCTCACCGCGGTGATGATCGGCAGGATCATCACCGCGAGCACGATGCCCGCGGTGAAGACCGTGCCACCGCCGGCGACCGAGGCATTACCGGTCTTGAACAGGAACAGCCAGCCCAGATCCTTGTTGAGCCACAACGCAAACGGCTTGAGCACCGGGGCCAGCACGTACAGACCCCAGACGCCGTAGACGATCGACGGCACCGCGGCCAGCAGGTCCACCATGTACGACAGCGGGCCGGACAGCCGGCGCGGCGCGTACTGCGTGACGAAGATCGCGATACCCAGTGCGACCGGCATCGCGATCAGCAGCGCGAACACCGACACGAAGACGGTGACCTGCAGCAGATCGAGGATGCCGAAGTGCATCGCGGAGGTGTCGGTGGTGACCCAGTTGCCGCCGAAGGTGAAGAAGTTCTCCTTGTTGCGGGCCAGCGCCGGGATGGCGCGCCACAGCAGGAACACACCGATGGCCGCGATGAGCGCGACGATCAGTACGCCGGAACCCTCGGCGAGTAGGCGGAAAATCCGGTCGCCCAGGCGAACTTTCGAGCCCTTCGACGGGTCGAGAGACACCGGCGTCGGCTCGGGGAAGTGTGCGGCAATTGCCTCCCCCGACCCCGCGTCGGCTGGATTCGGTGTTGTCACTGTCATCCTGTCAGGAACCTAACGGTCGTGGGCTCCGGTTCCATCCTTACTGCGATGGAACCGGAGCGCCAGCACTGCTTAAGCGATTGCGTCGACCGACTGCAGCAGACGCGCCTTGAAGGCGTCGGGCAGCGGGATGTAGCCCGCCTTCGACAGGTTGGCCTGGCCCTGGTTGGCGGCGACCTTCAGGAACGACTTCACCGCGGCGGCGGTGTCGGCGTCGTAGCCCTTCGAGCAGACGATCTCGTAGGTGGCCAGCACCAGCGGGTAGGCGCCGGCTTCCTTGGTCGAGTACAGCGACTTCAGGTCGAGAGCCAGGTCGTTGCCGTCCTTGGCGAACTTGGCGGCGGCGATGGCCTTCTTGGCGTTGTCGTCGGTCAGTTCGACTGCGCCCGAACCGTTGTCGATCTGCGCGAACGGCAGCCCGGCGGCTGCGGCCGGGCTCTTCTCGACGTAACCGATGGCGCCCGGGGTGGCCTGGACGGCCTGCACGACGCCGGCCGACTTCTGCGCGCCTTCACCGGCGCCGCCCTGGAACTCGCTACCGGCGCCCTTCTTCCAGCTCTCGGGAGCCGCGGCGGCCAGGTACTTCTGGAAGTTGTCGGTGGTGCCCGACGAGTCCGAGCGGTAGACCGGCTTGATGTCGGTGTCCGGCAGGGTGGTGCCGGCGTTCAGCGCGGCGATGGCCGGGTCGTTCCACTTCTTGATCTCACCCTGGAAGATCTTGGCCAGCACGTCGGCGTTGACGACGAGCTTGCTCACGCCTTCGAGGTGGTAGGCCAGAGCGACGGGGCCGAAGACCAGCGGCAGGTTCCACGCCGGGTTGCCACCGCAGCGCTCGGCGGCCTTCTCGATCTGCTCCTTGGCCAGCGCCGAGTCGGAACCGGCGAAGTCGACCTGCTTGGCGATGAACTGCTGGCGGCCGGCACCCGAGCCGGTGCCGTTGTAGGACAGGTTCTTGCCGGCGCACACCTGGCCCCAGGCCTTGTTGAACTCGGCGATCGCGTTCTGCTGCGCGGTCGAGCCCTCGGCGGTCAGCGCGTTCTTGCCGCCACACTCGGCAGACGAACCGGACGCCGACGACGACGAAGTGCCGGAGGTGTTGTCGTTGCCACACGCGGTCATGCCGACGGCAAGCGATGCGGCCGCTGCGGTGACGACGAATGCTTTACCGATGCTGGTGAACTTCACGGGTCCTACTTTCGGTGTCGGCCGATGGTCGGCTTTCAAGGGTCGGCTTCCGACTCCCGCGCAACGTATGCGGCCGTAATGGACGAATCACTGATGCCGAATGAACACCGGGTGAACTCGATCAGCGACTTTTCAGGCAACTCGTCGTTTCAGCTAACGGTCGGGGCTGCCGCGTAGGCGACATCGGCGCTGTACAGCTCGAACCCGAGACGTCGGTAGGTCTTCACCGCCGCGGCATTGTCTGCCTCGACATACAGCAGTACGGTCCCGCCCGCACCCAGCCGGTCCGCCAGGTGGTGCAGACCGGCCAGCGTCAGCAACGCTCCGAGACCGCGGCCCTGCGCGTCCGGCCCCACACCGACGACGTACACCTCGCCGACGCCGGAGGCGTCAGAAGACTCGGTGTCCGGAGTCCGATGAACTTTCGTCCAGTGGAAGCCGAGCAACCGTTCCCCGGCCGCATCGTCGGCGTCATATGCCAGGAACAGCCCCGCCGGATCGAACCACGATTCAGCCCGGCGCTCGTCCACCTCGGCCTGCGTCCAGCCGCCCTGTTCGGGGTGCCAGTGGAACGCCGCGTTGTTGACGCGCAGCAGTTCGGCGTCGACCTCGGGCCCCGGATACGTGGTCAGCCGGACACCGGGTTCACCCAGCAAAGGAGGCAAGTCGGACAGCGAGCGACGCATCTGCCAGAGTTCGCGCACCGCGGTCAGGCCGAGTGCCACAGCGGTGGCACGCGCGGCATCGAGGTTGCCGTGCGCCCAGATACGGGTCGCCGCGCCACCGGCGGCGAGGCCGGCACGGATCAGGTCGCTGCCGATGCCCCGGCGTCGTGCCTCGACGGCGACGACGGCCTCCGCCATGTCCGGTGCGAGGTTCAGATAGCCGATCAACGCACCCGAGTCGTGCGCCAGCAGATGGCGGGTGCGCTCCAGCGGGAGTTCGCGCAGCACCTGGTCGCCGACAGGGGCAACCCCGTCCGCGGCAGTCGCCGCCGCGACGAGTTCACGGATGGCCGTCTGGTCGGCAGCACTCAATGCGGTGTGCCAGGTCAGTTCCGTCACTGCGCGGGCTGGGTCTGCCGAGCGCCGTTCTCGACGTCACCGGAGTCGCCGTCGTCCTCGTCGTCGACGTCATCGACCGACTCGGCGGCACCGTTGGTGCGGCCGCGCGCGGGCCGAACGGCCTTGTAACCGACGTTGCGGACGGTGCCGATCAACGATTCGTAGTCCGGGCCGAGCTTGGCGCGCAAGCGCCGGACGTGCACGTCGACGGTGCGGGTGCCACCGAAGAAGTCGTAGCCCCACACCTCCTGGAGCAGCTGGGCGCGGGTGAACACCCGGCCGGCGTGCTGCGCCAGGTACTTCAGCAGCTCGAATTCCTTGTAGGTCAGGTCAAGAGGCTTGCCACGCAGCCGGGCGGTGTAGGTGCCCTCGTCGATGACGAGCTCGCCGAGCGTGATCTTGCCGGCGCTCTGTTGGTCGGCGACGCCGTTACGGCGTCCCACCAGCAGCCGCAGCCGCGCGTCGATCTCGGCGGGCCCGGTGCCGGGCAGCAGGATTTCGTCGATGCCCCATTCGACGTTGACGGCGACCAGGCCGCCTTCGTTGACCACGGCCACCACGGGGACGGAGGCACCGGTGCTGCCCAGCAGACGACAGAGTCCGCGGGCGGCCGCGAGATCAGTGCGCGCGTCGACGATCGCCACATCGGCGTTGCCGGCTTCCAGCAACGACGACACCTCGGTGGGTGCCGGCCGCACGCTGTGCGGCAGCAGCGCCAGCGCCGGGAGTACAGACTCCGGGTGCGGGTCGACGGTCAGTAGCAGAAGATCCAACGGGTCCTCCAGTACGTCCGGGGCCGCACCGGACGTTCCCCCGCGACGACGCTGTCGCAGTTCAATCCGATTCAACTCCGGAGAATCATGGCTGACACATGGCCGTTACCGGCCAAGATCATCTAACGATAGCTTGCCACCTGCGATTTAGCGGCTTGGAACGGCCGGTCGCGACGCTGCGTGCCTGGGCGTACGCCAGAATGTCCGGATGCGTAAGGTGCTGACCCGGCTGCTGATCCCAGTGGTCGTGCTGATCCTCGCGGTCGTCGGCACCGATTTCGGCTTCGCGATCTTCGCCGAATACCGCATGGCGCGCAGTGTCCGGACCGCCGCCCACCTGCACTTCGATCCGTGGGTGTCGATCCTCGGTTTCCCGTTCGGAACCCAGGCGGCGCGGGGCCGCTACCAGCAGGTCGAGGTCAAAGCCGCCGCCGTCGCGCACCCCGTCGTGGGCAAGGCGTCCATCGAGGCGACGCTGTACGACATGGTCGCGACACCCAAGTCCTGGTTGATCGGGCCCGACGCCAAGTTGACCTCGACGAAGCTGGAAAGCCGCATCATCGTGGACTCGACTCACGTCGGCCGTTTCATGGGCATCAAGGACCTGCTGGTGGAAGCGCCGACCAACGATTCGAACGACGCCACCGGCGGCACCACCGAGTCCGGCATCTCCGAAAGCCACGGCCTCGTGTTCACCGGGACCCCGACCGCTGCCGGTCTGAATAAGCGCGTCAGCGTCTCGGTGGACCTCTCCATCACCGGCGCCGACCACACGAACCTGGTGTTCACCGCGACCGACGTGCTCACCGGCCCGGGCACTGCCGAAGAAAAGGTGCCCGACGACAAGAAGGCCGCGGTGCTGCGGGCCTTCTCCACCACGATGCCGGGGATGAAACTGCCGTTCGGGCTGACCCCGACCAGTGAGGGCGCGCGCGGCTCCGACGTCATCATCGAAGGCATCGCCACGGGAGTAACCGTGCCCCTCGATGGGTTCAGACAGTCATGAACTCCACAGTCGTGGTGCTGACGGTCCTGGTGGCCGCCCTCGGGATCGCCTACATCATCGGCCGGCTGCTGACCGTGCGCGCGGGCCTGATGAAGGAAGTGACGCCGGCCGAACCGTCCGCCGAAACCGACAACTCCGATCTCGGCCTGTCCACCACCGGCCCGACCGTCGTGCATTTCAGCGCAACGTGGTGCGGACCCTGCGCGGCCGTCCGCCGCGTCGTCGACCAGGTGTGTGACGACCTCGGGGTCGCGCACGTCGAGCTGGACCTGGACGCCAATCCCGTTGCGGCCCGCCGCCTGTCGGTACTGTCGCTGCCGACGACGTTCATCTTCGACGCCTCGGGGCAGCAGCGGTACCGCACCGCGGGCGTCCCGAAATCCGCTGATCTGCGCGAGGCCCTGCTACCGCTGTTGGCCTGAGCACGCCGTTGTTGGGTAAGCTGTCTGCCGTGTTATCCCCCCGCGAGCTCCTGCTCACCAAACGTCGCGCAGTAGATCTGTGCCGCGTCGCGGGTTGTTGCTGTTGTTGTTGTAGCTGCTGAGTAGCCGCGCCGTCGTTTCGTGTTGCGCTCCGAGCAGCTTTCCGTGGCAGGTCCACGTCTTCCCAACAACAGGAGCTTTCCCATGTCAGACAATTCCATCGAAACCCCCCAGGTCGACGTGCGTGGACCCCGCTTCGCAGCCTGGGTCACCACCGGCGTGCTGATCGCTGCGCTGCTGGTCTCGGCCGCGAGCCCGATCGCCGCGGCCGTGATTCTCGGCGTGCAGGCCGTGGTGTTCGCGATCGGCGCCATCGGCGGACCGCGCAAGCACCCGTACGGCCGCATCTTCGCCACCTTCATCGCGCCGCGGCTGGCGCCGGTGACCGAGAAGGAACCGGTCGCGCCGCTGAAGTTCGCCCAACTCGTCGGGCTGCTGTTCGCGATCGCCGGATTCGCCGGCTTCGCAGCGGGTATCCCCGCGCTGGGCCTGGGTGCCACCGCGTTCGCGTTGATCGCCGCTTTCCTCAACGCTGCCTTCGGCATCTGCCTCGGCTGCCAGATCTACCCCCTGGTGGCGCGCCTGCGCCGCACCGGCATCCCCGCCACCTCCTGACCCGCTAGAGCTGATAAGCAACCGAAAGGAATTCGTACATGGCACGTTCCGACGTCCTGGTCTCGACCGAATGGGCCGAGAACAACCTCGACACCGCCGGCGTGGTGTTCGTCGAGGTCGACGAGAACACCAGCGCCTACGACGACGAGGGGCACATCCCCGGCGCCGTCAAGCTGGACTGGCGCGATGATCTGCAGGACTCGGTCAAGCGTGACTTCGTCGACCAGCAGCAGTTCTCGAAGCTGTTGTCCGACAAGGGCATCAGCAACGACGACACCGTCGTTCTGTACGGCGGCAACAACAACTGGTTCGCGGCCTACGCCTACTGGTACTTCAAGCTGTACGGCCATGGCGACGTCAAGCTGCTCGACGGTGGCCGCAAGCGCTGGGAACTCGACGACCGCCCGCTGGTCAAGGACGCCACCGTCCGCCCGGCGACCTCGTACGAGGCCAAGCCGATCGACAACAGCATCCGCGCGTTCCGCGACGAGGTGATCGCCGCGATCAACACCAAGAACCTGGTCGACGTGCGTTCGCCCGACGAGTTCTCCGGCAAGATTCTGGCTCCGGCGCACCTGCCGCAGGAGCAGAGCCAGCGCCCCGGCCACGTGCCGAGCGCCATCAACGTGCCGTGGAGCCGGGCCGCCAACGACGACGGCACCTTCAAGTCCGACGAGGAGCTGGCCAAGATCTACGCCGACGCCGGCCTCGACGGCGAGAAGGAGACCATCGCCTACTGCCGCATCGGTGAGCGTTCGTCGCACACCTGGTTTGTGCTGCAGGAATTGCTGGGCCACCGGAATGTAAAGAACTACGACGGCAGTTGGACCGAATACGGCTCCCTGGTGGGTGCCCCGATCGAGTTGGGAAACTGATTATGTGCTCTGCACCCAAGCAAGGCCTGACGCTGCCGGCCAGCGTTGACCTGGAGAAGGAAACCGTTATCACCGGCCGCGTCGTCGACGGTTCCGGCCAGCCGGTCGGTGGCGCGTTCGTGCGGCTGCTGGACAGCACAGACGAGTTCACCGCCGAGGTCGTCGCGTCGGCCACCGGTGACTTCCGCTTCTTCGCCGCGCCCGGCACCTGGACGCTGCGTGCGCTGTCCAAGGTCGGCAACGGCGACGCCGTGGTGGCGCCGACCGGGGCCGGTATCCACGAGGTCGACGTCAAGGTCGCCTAGTTTCTTTGGCCGCGAGCGGCCGTATCGGTACCCGGACTTCATGCCCTGGTGTGCCGATGCGGCCGCTCGTCGCATTTCCCGGCCGGTGCGGCGCACGTCACACCGGCATCGCGAGTAACCTATCTGTCCGTGGTGCTTTTCTTCGAGATCCTGCTGGTCGCGGCCTCGCTGGCCATCACCTGGTTCGCGCTCTACGCGCTGTACCGCCTGATCACCGACGAGTCGTGACGTCCGACCAGGACCCCGCGGACGCGAGGAGCGATTCAGCCTCGGACGGCCTGGGTGAACTCGGCGCGCTGGCCGGTTCCGGCGACCGTGCCATCGCCGCGGCTGCCGATCGTGCCAAGGCCACGGCCGCGCGCAACGTACCCGGGTTCGACGATCTGCCGCTGCCCGCGGACACCGCCAACCTGCGCGAAGGCGCGGACTTCAACGACGCCCTGCTGGCCCTGCTGCCGCTCGTCGGCGTCTGGCGCGGCGAAGGCGAAGGCCGCGATTCCGCCGGCGACTACCGGTTCGGTCAGCAGATCATCGTGTCGCACAACGGCGGCGACTACCTCAACTGGGATGCCCGCTCCTGGCGGCTCGACGAGAACGGCGAATACGCCGGTCCGGGCCTGCGCGAGACCGGCTACTGGCGGTTCGTGAACGACCCGACCGATCCCCACGGGCAGGACGAGTCCCAGGCCATCGAGCTGCTGCTGGCGCATTCGGCCGGCTACGTCGAGCTGTTC
Source organism: Mycobacterium toneyamaense (assembly GCF_055384815.1). NCBI lineage: Bacteria > Bacillati > Actinomycetota > Actinomycetes > Mycobacteriales > Mycobacteriaceae > Mycobacterium > Mycobacterium toneyamaense. The sequence continues at coordinate 570,167 of NZ_AP040333.1, read as the reverse complement.
TACGGCACCCCGCTGAACCAGGCGTCCTGGGAACTGGCGACCGACGCCCTGGCCCGCAGCAAGTCCGGCATGCTTGTCGGCGGCGCGAAGCGGCTCTACGGGATCATCGAGAACGGCGATCTTGCCTACGTCGAGGAGCGCGTGGACGCCGACGGCGGCCTGACCCCGCACCTCTCCGCGCGCCTGTCACGTTTCGTCGGCTGACGGTCCTTCAGCCCGCCCGCTGATCTCGTCGATCTCGGCGCAGCCACTTCACAGGTGGCGCCTAAATTCTCGATATCACTCCCCCATCGGCGCTCTCTAGCGTCTGCCTGGTCAGCAATTCGCAACCCAGATTTGGGGGAAACGTGGTTCCTTCCGCTATTCGTCTCGCCGTCTTGAGCGCAACCGCGGCCGCGCTGGTCGGCGGCGTGGTCGGGTGTTCGTCGAGCAGCGACTCGACGCCGAGCAGCTCGAGCACGGCGTCGTCGGCAGCCTCGTCCAGCAGCGCGGCACCGGCGTCCGGCTCGGAAGCTCCGGGCACGCCGCCCAGCGGTGACGCCTTCGCGCAGTGCCTGACCGAGCACGGCGTTCCCGCGCCGCCGCAGGGTCCGCCACCCGGCGCTCCGGGCAAGCACGAGGGCCGTCAGGGTCCGCCGCCCAGCGGCGAGCCTGGCACTCCGCCGGCTCCTCCCGGGGTCGACGAGAACACCTGGAAGTCCGCGACGCAGGCGTGCAACTCGCTCGCGCCGACGCCTGCGCCGGCCGGCTGACCTACCCCGGACATGAGGCGGCCCCCGAGCCAAGGTTCCTGGTTGGACAAGACCGGGAGGCTCGGGGGCCGGGTGGCTGCGGGAATTCGCAAGTGCGCTCGGGAATTACCCGGCGCTACTAGCGGGCAGCCACCTCACATGTCCTCAAAGAATCAATCAATTTGTCGGACCACCTCCTTCCCTGTGTACGTGCGACCGTACTCCCAGGTCGAAGACCCGACAACCGATTTTTCTCGGGCTCAGATCTGCGCGTCGATAAACCCGCTGATCAAGGCCTCGAAGGGCGAGTCCGCCAGCGTCCGCCCGTCCAGGGTATGTACCCGCGCCGCCAGCGTGATCGCGGACAGCAGCCAAACACCTTGTGCGGCAACTAAATCCGGCACCGTGACGCGCCGGTACACGCACTCGATCCCCCGCGCCGCGGCTGTCGCGAACAGCGCGCGCTGCGTGGTCGACGGCAGGATCGGCGACGCATCAGGTGTCACCAGAACCGGTTCCCCGGCTGTGCCACGAACCGCCAGAACGACGGCCGATCGCGGCCCTTCGAGCACCGCGCCCGCCGCGTCGACGAAGACGGCGTCGCCGGCGCCGGCCTGTTCGGCATGGCGCAGCGCGGCCACGTTCGCGGCATAGGACAGCGATTTCGCGGCGGCGAGCGGCCAATGCGGACGCACCAGCGTCACCGCCGCGACGCCGTCCTGACGGGCTGCAGCGACGCGAGCCGGCACCACCGACAGCATCACGAAGGCCACCACACCCTCGACGCCGCGGCCGAGCACCAGCCGCAGCACGGCCTCCCCGCCGGGCCACTGGCCGATCGCGGCAGCCACCGCCGCCAGCCAGCTGACGGTGTCGGGACACGGCAGGCCCGCCAGCGTCGCCGATCCCGCGAGCCGCGTCAGGTGCTCGTCGAGCAGGCGGACGACGCCGTCACGCACCAGCGCCGTCTCGAAGACCCCGTCACCGCGACAGAACACCGGGTCGTCGGCACGAATCACGGCCCGGCAGCCGTCGACCGCGACGACGATGGGCGGCGGGGTGGTCACGGCCTGAAGGCTAGTCGGGAGGCCAACTACGCTCGAAGCATGAGCGCAGTTCCCGCCCCCGAATCCGGACCCGACGCCGGCGCCGTCTGGCACTACGGCGACCCGCTCGGGGAGCAGCGTGCCGCCGCCACCGAGGCCATCGTGGTGGACCGCGGCCACCGTGCGACCATCGAGCTCACCGGCGACGACCGCCAGAGCTGGCTGCACACCATCTCGAGCCAGCACGTCAGCTCTTTGCCGGAGGGGTCCGTCGTGCAGAACCTGAGCCTGGACGGTCAGGGCCGCGTCGAGGACCACTGGCTGCAGACCGAACTCGGCGGCGTCACCACGCTGGACACCGAGTCGTGGCGCGGGCAGCCGCTCGCCGACTTCCTGCGCAAGATGGTGTTCTGGTCCAAGGTCGAGGTGAACCCGGCCGATCTCGCGGTGCTGTCGCTGCTCGGGCCCGCCGTCAACGCCCTCGACCTGCCGACGCCGGACACCGAATGGACCGCGGCCCCGCTGCCCGGTGGTGGTTTCGTGCGCCGCGTCAGCCCGCAGGAGATCGAGCTGGTGGTGCCGCGGGCCGACGCTGCGGCGTGGCGGCAGCGGCTGCTCGACGCGGGCGTCCGGCCCGCCGGGCTGTGGGCCTACGAGGCGCTTCGGGTCGCGGCGCTGCGGCCGCGGCTGGGCGTGGACACCGATGAGCGCACCATCCCGCATGAGGTCGGCTGGATCGGCGGCCCGGGCGTCGGCGCCGTGCATCTGGACAAGGGCTGCTACCGCGGCCAGGAGACCGTCGCGCGCGTCCACAATCTGGGCAAGCCGCCCCGCATGCTGGTGCTGCTGCATCTCGACGGCGGCGACGACCGTCCCGCGACGGGTGATCCGGTGCTCGCCGGTGGCCGGGCGATCGGCCGGGTGGGGACCGTCGCCGAGCATGTCGACCTGGGCCCGATCGCGCTGGCACTGCTCAAGCGCGGCGTGCCCGCGGACACCGAACTGACCACCGGCGGCGACGCCCAGGTACCTGCGGCGATCGACGCGGACTCACTGCCGGAGGCCGATACGTCCGCCGGCGCGGGCCGGGCAGCGGTGGACCGGCTCCGCGGCGGCGCCCGCTAGGCCACGGAACTGGCGTCTTCCGCCTGATTCGTTCCCCGGACGCCCGGTGAGGGTGGCCTGCCAGCATGAGACCGCCGGGCACGGTAAGCTAACGGCAGGACAATAAACACACTCAGATCGGAGCCGCCTGCACATCGGGCCGCTCCGTTATTGCGCGAGGGGGTCCCTTATGGGCCGCGGCCGGGCAAAGGCAAAGCAGACCAAGGTTGCTCGAGACCTTAAGTACAGCTCACCGCAGACCGATTTCACTCGGTTGCAGCGAGAGCTCTCGAACGACTCCGTTGGTTACAGCTCCAGTGCCATCGATGACGACCTGGACGACGACTCGGGCGACGAGCCCGCCGGTCGCTGGGCCGTACCCGAAGACGACTGGCGTCACTAGACCCCACGAGCGGCCCTGAGTCCCAGGGCCGCAGGCCCAGCCCCGCGCGCGACCCGAAGGTCAGAAGCGCGGGTGCTGGCCCACCAGCTCGGCGCGAACGCTGCTCTTGCCACCCTTGTTGACGGTGCCCAGAGTCCAGCAGTCCAGGTGCCGGGCAGTCAGAATCGCCAGTGCGCGGTCGGTGTCCTCCGGCGCGACGACGGCGACCATGCCGACACCCATGTTGAACGTCTTCTCCATTTCGGCACGCTCCACGCGGCCGCGCTGGGCGATCATCTGGAACACCGGTGCCGGCGTCCAGGTACCGCGGTCCATCTCTGCGGTCAGGCCGTGCGGGATGACGCGTTCCAGGTTTCCGGCCAGTCCGCCGCCGGTGACGTGGCAGAAGGTGCGTACCTGGGTCTCGGCGGCCAGCGCGAGGCAGTCCTTGGCGTAGATCCGTGTCGGCTCCAGCAGCTCTTCGCCGAGCGTGCGGCCGAACTCCTCGACGTGCCCGGACAGGCTCATGCGGTCGATCTCGAGCAGCACCTTGCGGGCCAGCGAGTAGCCGTTGGAGTGTAGGCCGGTGGCGGCCATGGCGATGATCACATCGCCGGGGCGGACGTTCTCGGGGCCCAGCAGGTCGTCGGCCTCGACGACGCCGACGCCGGTCGCGGAGATGTCGTAGTGGTCGGGCTCCATCAGACCCGGGTGCTCGGCGGTCTCACCGCCCAGCAGCGCACAGCCGGCCTGGACACAGCCGTCGGCGATGCCCGAGACGATCTCGGCCACCCGCTCGGGCACGGTCCGGCCCACGGCGATGTAGTCCTGCAGGAACAGCGGCTCGGCGCCACACACCACGAGGTCGTCCACGACCATCGCGACGAGGTCGATGCCGACGGTGTCGTGCTTGTCCATGGCCTGCGCCACGGCGAGTTTGGTGCCCACACCATCGGTCGACGAAGCCAGCAGTGGCTCGCGGTACCCGGCTTTCAGGCCGAACAGCCCGGCAAAACCTCCGAGGCCGCCGCGTACCTCGGGGCGGGTGGCCTTCTTGGCGTGGGGCTTGAACAATTCGACGGCGCGATCGCCTGCCTCGATGTCAACCCCCGCCGAAGCGTAGGAGGCGCCAATCGATTCAGCTCGCTCATCCTGGCTAGTCATCGGCCCCAAGGCTACCGGTCGCACCCTCGCGGATGCACGTCGCGCCTGTTGACGGGCGTCAGGTCAGGGACGGCGCAGGGCTGAGGCGTTGTCGTTGTCGGCCGTCAGCGGCAGGCCGGTGCGGGCCGCCGACGCGAGCATGTGCTCGACGACGTTCTTGCCGAGGGCAGCTTCACCTGGCAGTTCGATCGGGTAGTTGCCGTCGAAGCAGGCCGCGCACAGCCGGGAGGCGGGCTGCTCGGTGGCGGCGATCATGCCCTGCCGGCTGATGTAGCCGAGGGAGTCGGCGCCGATCGCGTGCCGGACCGCCTCGAGCATCTCGTCCTCGCTCGCCTCGGTGCTCTTGGCGTTGGCGATCAGCTCGGCGGGGGTGGCGAAGTCGATGCCGTAGAAGCACGGCCACTTCACCGGCGGCGACGCGATGCGCACGTGCACCTCGACGGCGCCGGCCTCACGCAGCATGCGGACCAGGGCGCGCTGGGTGTTGCCGCGGACGATCGAGTCGTCGACGACGATCAGCCGCTTGCCGCGGATGACTTCCTTCAGCGGGTTGAGCTTGAGCCGGATACCGAGCTGACGGATGGTCTGCGACGGCTGGATGAAGGTGCGCCCGACGTAGGCGTTCTTCATGAGGCCCTGACCGAACGGGATACCCGAGCCCTGCGCGTAGCCGACGGCCGCGGGCACGCCCGATTCGGGCACCCCGATGACCAGGTCGGCGTCGACGGGCTTCTCCTGGGCCAGCCGGCGGCCGATGTCGACGCGCGCGGCGTGGACCGAGCGGCCGGCGATGGTGCTGTCCGGCCGAGCGAGGTAGACGTACTCGAAGACGCAGCTCTTGGGCTCGGGGTTGGCGAACCGGGTGGAGCGCACGCCGTCGGCGTCGATGGCCAGCAGCTCACCGGGCTCGATGTCGCGGACGAACGAGGCGCCGACGATGTCCAGCGCAGCGGTCTCGGAGGCGACGACCCAGCCGCGGTCCAGCCGGCCCAGGGACAGCGGACGGACGCCGTGCGGGTCACGCGCGGCGTACAGGGTGTTCTCGTCCATGAAGGTCAGGCAGAACGCGCCCCGAACCTGCGGCAGCAGTTCCAGCGCCGACTGTTCCAGTGTCGAGTCGGCCGCGCCGTGCGCCAGCAGGGCGCCCAGGATGTCCGAGTCGGTGGTGGCGGCGACATGGCCGCGCGCGTTGATCAGTCCGGCTTCGCGGGCCCGGGCCGCCAGTTCGGCGGTGTTGACCAGGTTGCCGTTGTGGCCGAGCGCGACGCCGGTGCCGGCAGCCGTGTTGCGGAACACCGGCTGGGCGTTCTCCCACGTCGTGGAGCCGGTGGTGGAGTAGCGGCAGTGCCCGACGGCGACGTGGCCGTGCATGGCGGCCAGGGTCTGCTCGTCGAACACCTGACTGACCAGACCGAGGTCCTTGAACACCAGGATTTGCGATCCGTCAGCGACGGCGATGCCTGCCGCTTCCTGCCCTCTGTGCTGCAGCGCATAAAGGCCGTAGTACGTGAGCTTCGCCACGTCCTCGCCAGGGGCCCAGACCCCGAATACGCCGCATTCCTCGCGTGGCTCGTTCTCGGTCTGTTCGGTCACGATAGGGCTGCTCCCGGGGAGGCGGTTGGTGACAGGAATGAGTCTACGGTCCAGCCGGGCGGGAAACGGAATCGAATCTTCTGTCTGTCGGCCGCGTCGCCCACCGGAGGCGCACGCGTCGGGCCTGTTTCGGACTCGGCCCCCGCGCCGCGGACGACTTCCCGCCCGGCCGCACACCGTCTCATCAGCCCACTTCAGTCCGGCTGTTTATATGGGTTTCGTGGCCAGTCAATTATCAGAGAGCCCTGATCCTCCCGTCCTCGACCCCGTCACCGCCGACGCGACCCGGCCATGGTCGAGCGTGACGAAGATCGCATTCAGATTCTGCTTTCTGTACTTCGGCCTGTTCTGTGTGTTGTTCGCGCAGATCACTTTTGCCTTCTTCGGGATCGTGGGCGAGTTCCTGCCGAAGCTCGCCGTGATGTGGCAGATGACCGTGCTGGCCCCGCCGCTGAAGTGGGTCGGCCGCGAGGTCTTCGGCGTCGACGCCGTGCTGCACCAGGACTCGGGCAGTGGCGATCAGACCGTGGTGTGGGTGATGGTGTTCAGCCTGGCGGTCGTCGCAGCCGTCGGGACCGCGGTGTGGACCGTGCTGGACCGGCACCGGCCCGACTAAGCGCGGCTGTCGGCGTGGTTCCTGACGTTCGTGCGCTTGTGCGTCGCCGGGCAGATGCTGTTCTACGGGTTCGCCAAACTGGTGCCCACCCAGATGCCGTCACCCCCGCCGTCCGCGCTGCTGCGGTCCTTCGGCGACTTCAGTCCGGCCTCGGTGCTGTGGCTGCAGGTGGGCAGCTCGCCTCCGTACGAGATGACGCTCGGCGCCGTCGAGGTGCTGGCCGGATTGCTGATGTTCCTGCCCCGCACCGCGACGCTGGGGACGCTGCTCGGGCTGGCCAGCATGGCCCAGGTGTTCCTGTTGAACATGACCTTCGACGTGCCGGTCAAGATCCTGTCCGGCCACCTGCTGCTGATGAGCCTGGTACTGCTCGCCCCGCAGCTGCGCCGGCTGACGGACCTGTTCGTCCTGCAACGCCCGTCGGAGCCGGTGACCCAACCACCGCTGTTCAGCTCGGAGCGCGCCAATCGCAGAGCCGCCACCGCGCAGGCCGTGCTCGGGCTCTGGGTACTGGCCGGATGCATCCTCGCCAGCTGGCAGGCCTGGCACGCCTACGGCGGCGGCAAGGCCAAACCCGAGCTGTACGGCATCTGGGCGGTCCGGGAGTTCAGCGTTGACGGCAAGCCGCTGCCGCCACTGACGACCGATCAAACCCGTTGGCAACGGCTGGTTTTCGAGACCGACGGCGCCCTGACGTATCAGCGCATGAACGGCGAACTGGTCGACGCCCCCGCCACCATCAAGTCCGACACCATCACCGCGACCGGACCCGGCGGCGCGGCACTGGCCGAGCTGAAGGTCTCGCGGCCGGCGGCCCGGCAGCTGCAACTGACCGGCACGCTGCAGGGCCGTCCGGTACAGATCGCCCTCGATCAGGTCGACCTCGATCAATTCACGTTGCGCAACAGGGGCTTTCACTGGGTGCAGGAATACCCGTTCTTCAAGTGAGCGCTACAGCTCGACCAGCGGCAGCCACGGGCCGATCTCCGGTGCCCGCGACCCCGACAGCTCGACGACGCCCGTCGCGTCGTCGAGCGACAACAGCCCAGTGGCCAGTAGCAGCCAGGTGCGCGGGTCCGTCTCCACCACGTTGGGCGGATTGCCGCGGGTATGACTGAGGCCCGAAATGCACTGCACCGCAACGAAAGGCGGCACCCGCACCTCGACGCTGGCGCCGGGCGCGACGGCCGCCAGCGTGCGCGCCGTCAGCCGCACGGCCTCCGCGATCGCGGCGCGCGGCGGCGTTCCGGTCTGCTCGTCGCGCAGCCAGTCGGCGACGAGCAGCACCGCCGCCCGCGTCGCCGCCGGGTCGGGCGCCTTACGCGTCACCATCTCAGGGATTTGTGCACGATTTTCCGCGGTGGGCGCGGATTTTCGTGCACAAATCACTCATGGGAGAACAGGGCGGGCAGCACGCTCTCGGAAGTTGTGCGCAGTTCGTCCAGCGTGACGCTGAACTGACCCTGCACCTCGACCGAGTCGCTGCCCGGGTCCACCACACCGATACGGACGGCCGGCAGTTCGCGGGCCTCGCACATCGCCATGAAGCGGCTCTCCTCGGTGCGCGGCACCGCGACCAGCACCCGGCCGGACGACTCGGAGAACAGCTGCACAAACGGGTCCGCACCTTCCGGAAGCAGTACCCGGCAACCGGTTTCGCCGGCCAGCGCGGCCTCGACGACAGCCTGGATGAGCCCGCCCTCGGACAGGTCGTGCGCGGCCGAGATCAGTCCGTCGCGGGATCCTGCGGTCAGCACCTCGGACAGCAGCTGCTCGCGCCCCAGGTCCACGCGCGGCGGCACGCCACCGAGGTGGTCGGCGGTGACCTGCGCCCAGACCGAGCCGTCGAACTCGTCGTAGGTGTCGCCCAGCAGGATCAGCGTCTCGCCGGGCTCCAGGCCGATGCCGGTCGGGATGCGGCGGTGCACGTCGTCGATGACGCCGAGCACGCCGACCACCGGGGTCGGCAGGATCGCGGTCGAGCCGGTCTGGTTGTAGAAGCTGACGTTGCCGCCGGTGACCGGAATGCCAAGGGCCGCACAGCCGTCCGCGAGGCCGCGGACGGCCTGCGAGAACTGCCACATGACGCCCGGGTCCTCCGGCGAGCCGAAGTTGAGGCAGTTGGTGACGGCCACCGGGGTGGCGCCGGTGACGGCGACGTTGCGGAAGGCCTCGGCCAGTGCCAGCTGCGCGCCGGTGTACGGGTCCAGCTGCGTGTAGCGACCCGACGCGTCGGTCGACACCGCGATGCCGCGGCCGGTGGCCTCGTCGATGCGCAGCACGCCGCCGTCGGCGTGCTCGGCCAGGACGGTGTTGCCGCGGACGTAGCGGTCGTACTGCTCGGTGATGAAGGCGCGGCTGCACAGATGCGGGCTGCCGAGCAGCTGCAGCAGGGTGGCGCGCAGCTCGTCGCCGGTCTTGGGCCGGGGCAGGGTGGCGGAGGGGTCGGCGATCAGCGCGTCCTGGGTGTCGGGGCGCTGGACGGGCCGGTTGTACACCGGGCCCTCGTGGGCGACGGTGCGCGGCGGCACGTCGACGACGGTCTCGCCGTGCCAGTTGATCTTCAGCCGGTCGCCGTCGGTGACCTCACCGATGACGGTGGCAAGCACGTCCCACTTGCGGCAGACGGCCATGAAGGCGTCGACGTTCTCCGGCGTCACGACGGCGCACATGCGCTCCTGCGACTCACTGGAGAGCACCTCGGCCGGGGTCATGTTGGCAGCGCGCAGCGGCACCTTGTCGAGGTCGATGTGCATGCCGCCGTCGCCGGCCGAGGCCAGTTCCGATGTGGCACAGGACAATCCGGCGCCGCCGAGGTCCTGGATGCCGACCACGAGGTGCGCGGCGTACAGCTCGAGGCAGCACTCGATGAGCACCTTTTCGGTGAAGGGGTCGCCCACCTGGACGCTCGGCAGCTTCTTGCGGCCGGCGCCGGACTCGTCGCCGGAGAAGGTGTCCGACGCGAGGACCGAGACGCCGCCGATGCCGTCGAGGCCCGTGCGGGCGCCGAACAGGATGATTTTGTTGCCGGTGCCGGACGCGAAGGCCAGGTGCAGGTCCTCGACACGCAGCGCGCCGACGCAGAGGGCGTTCACCAGCGGGTTACCGGCGTAGGACGGGTCGAAGATGGTCTCGCCGCCGATGTTCGGCAGGCCCAGCGAGTTGCCGTAGCCACCGACGCCGCGGACGACGCCGTCGAGCACGCGGCGGGTGTCGGGCGCGTCGGCCGCGCCGAAGCGCAGCTGGTCCATGACGGCGACCGGGCGGGCGCCCATGGCCATGATGTCGCGGACGATGCCGCCGACACCGGTGGCCGCGCCCTGGTACGGCTCGACGTACGACGGGTGGTTGTGCGATTCGACCTTGAAGGTGACGGCCCAGCCGTCACCGATGTCGACGACGCCGGCGTTCTCGCCGATACCGGCCAGCATGCCGGCGCGCATCTCGTCGGTGGTGGTCTCGCCGAAGTAGCGCAGATGCACCTTGGAGGACTTGTACGAGCAGTGCTCGCTCCACATCACCGAGTACATCGCCAGCTCGGCATCGGTGGGCCGACGGCCGAGGATCTCGCGGATGCGCTGGTACTCGTCATCCTTGAGACCGAGCTCGCGATACGGCTGCGGCTGATCGGGCGTGGTAGTCGCGTTATTGACGGTATCGACCGAGGACGTCACGCAGAGAGTCTACCGTTGCCGAACTGGCCCGCCCGCCACGGCGAACGCCGGCTACTCGTCGCCGGAGATCAGCACCTTGAGCAGCGTCGGACGCCGCAGAATGAGCGCGCCCCAGATCAGCAGGCCGAAGGCCACCGCGAAGACGACCGGGAACCACGCCTCGTGGTGCATGTCGATGGTCACCGCGCCGCCGAGATAGGCCGTCAGCCCGACCGCGCCCAGCACTGCCGTGCGCGGGATCACCCAGGCGATGACACAGGCCAGCAGGACCCAGCCGATGACGTACGTCTGATACGGCGGGAAGCCGAGACCCTCGGTCGCGGTGCGCGCGAACTCCACCCCGAGAATCTTCGGGACGGCATCGGCCAGCAGGAACAGCAGGAGGAAGGCGCTCAGCGCGAGTCCGGCCTTCTGCGGTGTGGTGCGGCCGGCCAGCGCGGCCCGCGATTTCGATGCATTCTTGGCGTCGGCCATGGCGGACTCCGTTTCTCGATCGACGGTTCAACACTAAGTCGACTCGTGCGAGCGCGGGAACTCATCGCGACGGCACTCATAGCGGGCTGATAAGTAGGACCCATCGGGGCCTCATCCCGCGCTCTTAGCGTGGCCGGATGAGACTTCACATCGGACTCAACCGGGGTGCGATCGCGGTGCTGGCCGTGATCGCGACCCTGGTGTGTATCTGTGCCGGCGCCATCGTCGTCGCGTCCAAGGCGTGGCATGCCGCGTCTGAGCCGTTGGTCTCCACCAGCGTGGAACTGGTCGACGAGACCAGTCCCTAGCTCGTCAGGCCGCGCCCGCGATACAGAACGCGTTGCCCTCCGGATCGGCCAGCACCACCCAGCGGGCCACCTCGCCGAAGGCATGGCGTTCGGTTTCCGTCGCACCCGCGGCCTTGAGGCGCTCGAGTTCGGGCTCGATGTCGCCTTCGAGGTGGAAGTCCAGGTGCAGCCGGTTCTTGCCGGGTGTCGGATCGTCGACCTGCTGGAAACCCAGGTTCGGGCCTTCGGCCAGGTTGACGACGAAGAACTCCCCCGGCATCAGGGTGTGCACCTTGCCGCCGAATTGTGCGGCCCACCAGTCGGCGAGCGCCTGCGCGTCGGTGCAGTCGAATGTGACCATCTCCACTTTGAGTGCCATGGCCCGACTGTAGGTCAGGCCGGTGACAGGAACGCCTGCAGCGCGGCGGCGTAGGCCGGCACGTCGAGCGCGCCCATCACCTCGCGCGCCGAGTGCATGGCCAGCTGTGCGGCGCCGACGTCGACGGTCGGGATGCCGGTGCGCGCGGCCGTCATCGGGCCGATCGTCGATCCGCACGGCAGGTCGGCGCGGTGCTCATAGCGCTGCATCGGCACGCCGGCCTGGGCGCACGCGAGCGCGAACGCCGCGGCGGTCCGGCCGTCGGTGGCGTACCGCAGGTTGGGCTGCACCTTGAGCACCGGGCCGGCGTTGACCTGGATGAGGTGGCCCGGCTCGTGTCGCTCGGGGTAGTTCGGGTGGGTGGCGTGCGCCATGTCGCCCGAGGCCACCATGGATCCGGAAAGCCGGCGCAGCAGGTCTTCCCGGGTGCCGCCGGCCGCCAGGACGATGCGCTCGAGCACCGTCGGCAGGAGATCGGACTGCGCGCCGTGGTCGGACGTCGACCCGACCTCTTCGTGGTCGAACAGCGCCAGTACCGGCACGTGCCGGTGGGCGTCGGCGGCCAGGAACGCCTCCAGCCCGGCGTAGCAGGTGCCCTGGTTGTCGAGCCGGGGTGCGCTGATCAGATCGCTGTCGACGCCGATCAGGCGCGACGGCGCGAGGTCGTGCGTCATGAGGTCGGCGGCCAGGACATCGGCACCGTCGACCCCCGCGTGCGCGGCGACGTAACCGAGGAAGTCGCGGGTACCCGTGCCCACGCCCCACACCGCGTTGACGTGCCGCTGCGGGTCGAGGGTGACGCCCTTGCGGTCCTCGGACAGGTGGATGGCCAGCTGCGGCACCCGCAGGATCGGGTCGTCGATCCGGACCAGGACGTCCTCGACGGTGTTGCCGCGCCGCACCGAGAGCCGGCCGCTGATACCGAGATCCCGGTCGAGCCAGGAGTTGAGCCAGGCGCCACCGTACGGCTGGAGCGCCACCACCTGCCAGCCGCTGACGAACCGGTCGGGGTACTGCTTGACCCGCAGGTTGGGGCTGTCGGTGTGGCCGCCGACGATGCGGAACGGGTTGGCCGCGTCGGTCGCTTTCCACGCCACCAGGGAGCCGGCCCGCACCGTGAAGTAGTTGCCCTCGGTGGCGGGCCAGGCGTCGGTCTCGGCGAGCTCGGTGAAGCCGGCGGCGGTCAGCCGCGCGGCCACTGTCTCGCACACATGGAATGGCGAGGGCGACGCGTCGATGAACCCGCAGAGGCCCGCGGCAGTAGCTCCGGTCATGAGGCCATCATCACCCGGAAATCCGTGACGGTTGCCGCTAGGGTCGGATTCGTGTGTCCCGCACGGCCTCAGCCCGTACTCACGACTTTGACGTCTGCCGCGATCTTCCTCATCGCCACCATCGATGAGGGCGCCGAGCCCGAAGTGCACGATGCGCTCACCGGGTTGTCGGGACTTGTTCGGGCAGTCGGATTCCGCACGCCCGCAAGCCGTCTGAGCCTGGTGACCGGCATCAGCTCGGACGCCTGGGATCGCTTGTTCAGCGGACCGCGGCCGGCCGGGCTGCACCCGTTCCCGGAATTGCAGGGTGCGCGTCACCACGCACCGTCGACGCCGGGCGATCTGCTGTTCCACATCCGGGCCAACGCCATGGACGTGTGTTTCGAGCTGGCCAGCCAGATTCTGAAGTCACTCGACGGCGCCGTGACGGTGATCGACGAGGTGCACGGATTCAAGTTCTTCGAGAACCGCGATCTGCTGGGCTTCGTCGACGGCACCGAGAACCCGGATGGTCCGGACGCCGTGGTCGCGGCACTGGTCGGTGACGACGATCCCGAATTCGCCGGTGGCAGTTACGTTCACGTGCAGAAGTACCTGCACGACATGGCGTCGTGGGAGTCGCTCAGCGTCACCGAGCAGGAACGGGTGATCGGCCGCAGCAAGCTCGAGGACATCGAGATGGCCGACGACGTCAAGCCGCCCAACTCGCACCTTGCGCTCAACGTGATCGAAGACGACGACGGCAATCAACTGCAGATCGTGCGGGCCAACATGCCGTTCGGCCGCGTCGGCGCAGGGGAATTCGGCACGTACTACATCGCGTACTCGGCCGACCCGGCCGTCACCGAACGCATGCTGCGCAATATGTTCATCGGCGATCCGCCGGGCAACACCGATCGCATCCTGGATTTCTCCACGGCAGTCACCGGAGTGTTGTTCTTCACTCCCACAGTCGATTTCCTCGATGCGCCGCCGCCCCTGCCCGCCGCAGCACCGGCCGAACCCGAAGCCCAACCCACGTCAACTGGCACCCTGTCCATCGGCAGTCTGAAAGGTCAACCGCAATGAACAACCTGTACCGCGATCTCGCTCCGATCACCGCGGCCGCGTGGGCCCAGATCGAAGAGGAGGCCGCCCGGACGTTCAAGCGGCACATCGCCGGCCGTCGCGTCGTCGACGTGAGCGAGCCGGGTGGACCGAAGACGGCCGCGGTCAGCACCGGCCATCTCGTCGATGTCACGTCGCCGGCCGACGGTGTGGTGGCGCACCTTCGGGAAGCCCGGCCGCTGGTGCGGCTGCGGGTGCCGTTCACGGTGACCCGCACGGCGATCGACGACGTCGAGCGCGGCGCGCAGGACTCCGACTGGGATCCGGTGAAGGAAGCCGCCAAGAAGCTGGCGTTCTCGGAGGACCGGGCGATCTTCGAGGGCTACCCGGCCGCGCAGATCGAGGGCATCCGCGCCGCCAGCTCCAACCCGGCGCTGGCGCTGCCGAGCGACCCGCGGGGCTACCCGGACGTGATCTCGCAGGCGCTGTCCGAGCTGCGTCTGGCCGGTGTGGACGGGCCGTACTCGGTGCTGCTGTCGGCGGAGGCCTACACCAAGGTCAGTGAGACCACCGAGCACGGCTACCCGCTGCTGGAGCACCTCAACCGCCTGGTCGACGGTGAGATCATCTGGGCGCCCGCCATCGACGGCGCGTTCGTATTGTCCACGCGCGGAGGCGATTTCGACCTGCAGCTGGGCACCGACGTGACCATCGGCTACCTGTCCCACGATGCCGAGACGGTTCAGCTGTACCTGCAGGAGACGCTGACGTTCCTGGTGTACACCGCCGAGGCGTCGGTCGCGCTCGACAGCTGACGCATCGGTTGCTCCCCCGCACCACCGCATTGATCCTGTACCCAGGGCGCACTTCTTCGAGTGAGGTGCGCCCTCAGGTCAGGGTCAACAGGTCGGGATGCTCGAATCGAGTTGACCCTGAACCCTGGGCGCAGCTGCGTCGGCCACGCCAACGAGGGTGCGCCTAGCGCGTCTCGCGGGCGATTTTCGCGATCTGTATGCACCCTCGCGGGCAAGCCAGAACGGCGTCAGGCGCTCAGGACCGCGTCGAGTGCCGAGAAGAAGATGCCGAGTCCGTCGTCGGACGGGCCGGTGAGGGCCTCGGTGGCGTGTTCGGGGTGCGGCATCAGGCCGACGACGCGGCCGTTGGCCGAGCTGATCCCGGCGATCGAGCGCATCGAGCCGTTCATGTTGTCGCGGTAGCGGAAGACCACGCGACCTTCGCCTTCGAGCTCGTCGAGCACGCTCTCCGACGCGACGTACCGACCCTCACCCGACTTGAGCGGGATCAGGATGTCGGCGCCGGGTTCATAGCGGCTGCTCCACGCGGTCGACGTCGCGGTCACCTCGAGCCACACGTCGCGGCAGATGAAGTGCAGACCCTCGTTGCGGGTCAGCGCGCCCGGCAGCAGCCCGGCCTCGCACAGCACCTGGAAGCCGTTGCAGATGCCCAGCACGGGCATGCCCTTGCCGGCCGCTTCGACGACCGAGGTCATGACGGGCGCGAACTTGGCGATGGCGCCGCAGCGCAGGTAGTCGCCGTACGAGAAACCGCCGGGGACGATGACGGCGTCGACGCCCTTCAGGTCCGGATCGGCGTGCCAGAGGCTGACGGCCTCGCCGCCGACGGCCCGGACGGCGCGCGCCGCGTCGACATCGTCGAGCGTGCCGGGGAAGGTGATGACACCGACCTTGGTGGTCATGCGTTCTCCCGGTGCACCGAGAAGTCCTCGATGACGGTGTTGGCCAGCAGCGTCTCGGCGACGTGCTCCAGCGTCTCGTCGGACACGGTGTCGTCGACCTCGAGCTCGAAGCGCTTGCCCTGGCGGACGTCGGACACTCCGGTGATCCCGAGGCGCCCCAGCGCTCCCACAATCGCCTGGCCTTGCGGGTCCAGGATTTCGGCCTTGGGCATCACGTGCACAACGACGCGGGCCACGCGCGCTCCTTTGTTCGGGTCGGATTGCTCTGCCGAGGCGAGCGTAGCGACGGGAAGACATCTGTACTCTACCGGCGCCCTTGTGCGCCGCGATGCCCGCACAATGGACTGATGGAGCTGACGCACTTCGGACATTCCTGCCTGTTGGCCCGATTCACCGACGGTGACGCGCAGGCGACGGTCCTGTTCGACCCGGGCAACTTCTCGCACGGGTTCGAGGGCATCACGGGACTGGACGCCATCCTGATCACTCATCAGCACCCCGACCACGCCGATCCGGCCCGGCTGCCGGCCCTGGTCGAGGCGAATCCGCAGGCCAAGCTGTATGCCGACCCCATGACCGCGGCGCAGCTGGGTGGCGCGTGGCAGGCCGTGCACGTCGGCGACACGGTGTCGATCGGTCACCTGACGGTGCGCGGCGCAGGCGGCAAGCATGCGGTGATCCACCCGGAGATTCCGATCATCGACAACATCTCGTACCTGGTCGGTGATGCTGGTCACGCTGCCCGCCTGATGCACCCGGGCGACGCGCTGTTCGTGCCGGACGAGCCGGTCGAGGTGCTGGCCGCACCGGCCGCCGCTCCGTGGATGAAGATCGCCGAGGCCGTCGACTTCCTGCGGGCCGTCGCGCCGCAGCATGCGGTGCCGATCCATCAGGGCGTCGTCGCCGAGCAGGCCAAGGGCATCTACTACGGCCGCCTCGACGAGATGACCGACACCGACTTCCGGGTGCTGACGCCCGAGCAGGAGATGCGGTTCTGAACGCGCGACGGTTCTTGGTGTGGTGGCCGCTTGTCGGGTTCACCGCGATGATCGCGCTGGGCATCGTCGTCCGGTCGGGTGACTCGGCCGTGGATCACTGGTTCATGCAGACGTCGCGCGCACTGCTCGGCGACCACCCGTACTGGATGCTGCTGCTCAACCGCGTCAAGGTGCTGGTACCGCTCTATCTGCTGGCTGTGGGCATCCCGCTGTGGCGACGCGAGTGGCGGCTGGCCACCGTGGCCGCGTTGTGCCCGGTCATCTCGATCATCGGCGCCAAGGTGCTGAAGGTGCTGTTCGGCCGGCCCTGGTACGGCGAGAATCTGGCGTATCCCAGCGGCCACACCACCGTGGCGATCACCGTCGCGGCCATGCTGGTGCTCGGGATCGGGGTGCACGCGTGGAGCGTCACGATCGCGACGATCGGCGCCGCCATCCCGTCTATCGGCATGGCCAGCAACCACTTCCACTACTTCACCGACATCATCGGCGGCGCGCTCTATGCCACGTCGATGGTGTGCCTGGCGGTCCTGGCCGCCGGCCCGCAGGTACTGCATCGTTCCCCGCGCGCCAGGGGCGCCGACCGCGTGCAGTCACCCGCCGGCGGCTAGGTACTCAGCCGACGGCGCGGGCCGCGGCACGTCCGGCGGCGCGGCCGGAGAAGATGCAGCCACCCAGGAAGGTGCCTTCCAGCGCCCGGTAGCCGTGCACACCGCCGCCGCCGAAACCGGCCGCCTCGCCGGCCGCGTACAGTCCGTCGAGCACCGCGCCCTCCGGCGTCAGCACCCGCGAGTCGAGGTCGGTGTGCAAGCCGCCCAAGGACTTTCGGGTCAGGATGTGCAGCTTGACGGCGATCATCGGGCCGGCCTTGGGGTCGGTCAGTTTGTGCGGCCCGGCGATGCGCGCCAGCCGGTCCGGCAGGTACGAGCGTGCGGCCCGGTAGGCCACGGTCTGGCCGTCGCTGGTGAGCTTGCTGGTCATCTCCTTGTCGCGGGCGTTGACCTCGGCCTCGACGGTCGCGTAGTCCAGCGGTTCGACGTCGGGCACCTTGTTCATGGCAGAAACCAAGTCGCGCAATGTGTTCGCCGACACGAAGTCCACGCCCTTGTCGACGAACGCGCGGACCGGGGCCGGGCCACCGCCCCGGCTACGCCCCAGCACTTCCCGCAGGTTCTTGCCGGTGAGGTCGGGATTCTGCTCCTGTCCGGACAGCCCGAATTCCTTGGCGATGATGCTCTGGTCGAGCACGAACCACGTGTAGTCGTAACCGGTTTGGCAGATGTATTCCAGCGTGCCCAGGGTGTCGTAGCCCGGGTACAGCGGGTCGGGCAGCCGCTTGCCGGTGGCGTCCAGCCACAGCGACGACGGCCCGGGCAGGATGCGGATGCCGTGCAGCGGCCAGATCGGGTCGTAGTTGGTGATGCCCTCGGTGTAGTGCCACATCCGGTCGTTGTTGATGACGCTGGCGCCGGCGGCCTGGCTGATGCCGAGCATGCGGCCGTCGACGTGCGCGGGCACACCGGACAGCAGCTGGCCGGGCACCCGGCCCATGCGCTTGGGCCAGTTCTGGCGCACCAGGTCGTGGTTGCCGCCGATGCCACCACTTGCGACGATCACCGACTGCGCGCGGAACTCGAACTCCCCCACGGTGTTACGCGATGACGCCTCACCACGGGCAGTGTTCGACGGTTCCAGCACCGCGCCGCGCACGCCGGCGACGGCGCCTTGATCGACAATCAGTTCGTCGACCCGATGCCGGTGTGCGAAGCGCACTTTGGGGTGCCCGACGACCCGTCGCGCGAAGATGTCGACCAGTGCCGGGCCGGTACCCCAGGTGATGTGGAAGCGCGGCACCGAGTTGCCCGGCCCCTTGCCGTCCCAGCCGCCACGTTCGGCCCAGCCGACCAACGCGAAGGTCTGCAGGCCCCGCTCGCGCAGCCAGCTGCGCTTCTCGCCCGCGGCGAAGTCGACGTAGGCGCGCGCCCACTGCTCGGGCCAGTGGTCCTCGTCGCGGTCGAAACCTGCTGTGCGCAGCCAATCTTCCAGCGCCCGCTCGTAGCTGTCGCGAATACCGACCCGTCGCTGTTCGGCGCTGTCGACGAAGAACAGTCCGCCGAACGACCAGAACGCCTGGCCACCGATGTTGGCCTCGTTCTCCTGGTCGACGATCAGAACTGACCGGCCCCGCTCGAGCAGTTCGGCGGCAGCGACCAGCCCGGCCAGCCCGGCCCCCACCACGATGACGTCAGCGTCCATGGGGCCACGCTAGCGTCCCAGGGGTCAGGCCGCGTCAGTTAGTGCCGGGTCGGGCGTCCACTCGTAGGCCGCGGGGGCGCAACCGTGCATGAGTGAGAGGTCGATGGCGTCGAGCATGGCCTGACGCGGCCCGGTCCGGCGCAGCTGACCGGCGGCCACGGCGAGCCGGACGGTGCCGCCGCGCCGGGCCGTGCGCTCGGCGGCCAGCACCAGGGTGCGACACCACCAGGGTTCGGTGAGGAACCCCTCGCCGATGCCGAAGACCCGCGACCGCAAGGTGGTGGACCGCACCAGGTCGGTGATGCCCGCATCGCCGGCCAACAGCCGGAATCCGTTGCGCGGCAACGCGGTCACGGTGCCCTGCGACGCCGTCCAACCGGGCGCGGCGAACAAGCGGGTGCGCAGGCCGAGGTGTTCGAGCACCCGGTCGGCGCCCATCAGCCGCAGGTTGGCCTCGTGTGCGGGCAGGGCGGCGAATTCGCCGCGACGCTTCTTGCTGGCCGCTTCGTCGAACCCGTGCAGGACAACAGCGGCCCCCGCCGCACGGCGTTTGGTCAACCACTCGACCGTGGGGATGTCACGCTCCAGCCGGTAGCCGCCTTTGAGCCGCGGGGCGACCAGCAGCGACGCCGGAATCTGCCGGGCGTCGAGCTCGGCACAGAAGTCGGCGACGTCACCCAGCGTGCGGTCCCGGATCCCCGAGATCGAGACGATCAATTGGCCAGCCATGTAAGCAGTGTGACAACGTCAGGTGTCCCGTCGGTTGCCGTGACATTGGTGCCGCCTGAACACTGCCCCTTTTCTCTCCCTGCTCTTCAGCGCGAGCGGCCGTGTTTGTACGGCGACACGCCGACCTACGTGTACAAAACGCGGCCACTCAGCAGCCACGAGCGGCACCTTCCTGCACACAAATTGCGGCGCGTCGCCGTACAGACACGGCCGCTCAGCAGTTGTGAGCGGCACCTTCCTGCACGCAAATAGCGGCGTGTTGCCGTACAAACACGGCCGCTCGCGGGAAGTGGGGGGAGGCGGGAAGTGGGGGTGAGAGGCGGGAGGTGGGTGGGGCTGGCCGGAGAGCTAGCCGGAGAAGAGGATGCGGGCGAGGCGTTCGGCGGTGTCGACGGGATCGGGGTCGGTGACCGCGCCGTTGAGGGTCAGCAGCGCGAAACCGTGGACCAGAGACCACGCGGCCAGGGCCGAGCCCTCGGGGTCGTTCTGGGCATTGGGATCAACCAGGGTCGCCACGCCGCCGGTGAGTTCGGCGGCCGCCTCGGCTTCGGCGGCGCGCAGGTCCGGGTCGGATGCGTCGTAGAGCATCTTGTCGAACATGACGGCGTAGTGGCCGGGGTGGTCGAGGGCGAACTGCACGTAAGCCCTTGCCGCATAGGCGAATTCCGGCTCCGCCTCAGCGAGGGCAGCCGCCAGCTGCGTGAAGCCCTCGGTCGCCAGCGCGGTGAACAACCCCCGCCGATCGGTGAAGTGGTGCGCCGGCGCCGCGTGCGATACGCCGGCCGCGCGGGCCAACTCGCGCAGCGAGATGCTGTCGGCGCCACGTTCAGCGACGAGCGTGGCCGCCTGCTCCAGGATGACGGCCTTGAGGTCGCCGTGGTGGTAGCTCTGCCTGGCCATGTCCGCATCCTATCTTGACAGTGTCAAGTTCCAGGATATCCTTCAATCTAGACGTCGACTAGATTACGGAGGCGCAGCCCATGGCCGTTCTTCTCGCTCTCGTGCTGGGCAGCCTGGCCGCACGCGTCGCCGGCTGGCTCGGGGTCGGCTACGTCGACAGCTGGCCGAGCGCCATCGCGGTCGGCTTGGCCCTGATGTTCTTCATGACCGGCGTCGCACATTTCACCCCGGGCATGCGGCGCGACATGATCGCGATCGTCCCGCCGCGGCTGCCGTCGCCGGAACGACTGGTGGCCATCACCGGCGTGCTGGAGCTGCTCGGCGCCGTCGGGCTCCTGTTCCCGCCCACGCGTGTCGCGGCCGCCATCTGCCTGTTCCTGCTGATGCTGGCCATGTTCCCCGCCAACATCTACGCCGCGCAGATGCCCGACACCCCGCCCTCCATGGCGTCGAACCTAGGCGTGCGCTCCGTCCAGGAGGTCATCTACCTGGCCGCTGCCATATTTGTCGCGGTCCGCGGTGGCTAGCACCCAGGCGTACTGGAACGCGGCTTCCTTCCAGCGTTCGTAGCGCCCACTGGTGCCGCCGTGCCCGGCCGCCATCTCGGTCTTGAGCAAGACGGGATGGTTGTCTGTCTTGGTGCTGCGCAGCGCGGCAACCCATTTCGCGGGCTCGACGTAGTACACGCGGGTGTCGTTGAGCGACGTCATCGCCAGAATCGCCGGGTAGTCCTGAGCCGTCACGTTCTCGTACGGCGTGTAGGACTTCATGTAGTCGTAGACGTCCTTGTCCGCCAACGGGTTACCCCACTCGTCCCACTCGGTGACGGTGAGCGGCAGCGACGGATCGAGGATGGTGGTCAGCGCGTCGACGAAGGGCACCTGGGCGAGGATGCCGGCGAACAGGTGCGGCGCCATGTTGGCCACGGCACCCATCAGCAGGCCACCGGCACTGCCACCGAGCGCCACGAGATTCTCCGGCCTGGTGACGCCCGTGGCGATCAGATGCTCTGCGGCACTGATGAAGTCGGTGAAGGTGTTCTTCTTCTCCAGCAGCTTGCCGTGCTCGTACCAGCCACGCCCCAGCTCTCCGCCGCCACGCACGTGCGCGACGACGAACACCACTCCGCGGTCCAGCAGCGACAGCCGGGCGATCGAGAAACGGGGGTCCTCGCAGGACTCGTAGGCGCCGTAGCCGTACAGCAGCGCCGGCGCCGGGGTCGGTGCGCCCACGCGCTGGATGATCGACAGCGGCACCTTCGTGCCATCGGCGGCCACCGCCCAGTCCCGGCGCTCGAGGTAGTCCTCGGGCCGGTAGCCACCGAGAACCGGCTGCTCGCGCAACAGGATTCGTTCACCGGTGGCCAGGTCCAGGTCATAGATCCGCACCGGGATGACGAACGACGTCGCTCCCACCCGCAGCCGCGGCGACGACCAGTTCGGGTTGCCCGACAGGCCGACCGACATCAACTCCGACTCGAACGCGATCTCCTGGGTCTCGCCGTAGTTGCCGTCGGAATCGAAGGGCCACAGCTGGATTCGCGGCAACGCCTCCCGCCGATAGCTCACCACCAACTGGTCGGCGAACGCATCGACACCGTCGAGGCGGACGTCGTCGCGGTGCTCGATGAGCGTGCGGGCACCGTCGAGGCTCGTCAGCGGAGCATCGGACACCGGCACATCGACCAGCGTGAAGTTCTCGGCACCGTCGTTGTGCAGGATCAGGAACCGATCCTCGCCGCCGACCACCGCGTGCTCGACCGAATATTCGACGGAGTCCTTGCGCGGCAACACCACTTTGAATTCGGCCTTGGCGTCGCCCGCGTCGGCGTAACGCACCTCGGAGGTGACGGCACTGCCGGCGGCGATGAAGATGTACTTGTCACTGCGGGTGCGGCCCACGCCCACCCAGAACCGCTCGTCGGACTCGTGGTGCACCTTCTCACCGGGCAGCCCGGAGCCCAGTCGATGCCGCCAGACGGTGTCCGGCCGCCAGGCGTCGTCGACCGTGACGTAGTAGAGCGTCCGGTTGTCGGCCGCCCAGGTGCCGCCGGCGCCGATGCCGGTGATCCGGTCGTCGTACAGCTCGCCGGTGCGTAAGTCCTTGAACTTCAACGTGTATCGCTCGTCGCCCACGGTGTCGACGGAGTAGGCGAGGATGTTGGCGTCGACGCTGACGGTGGCCGCGCCGAGCGAGAAGAAGTCGTGGCCCTCGGCCTCGACGTTCTCGTCCAGCAGCACCTGCTCGCCGGGGACCTCGGTGTGCTCATCGAGCTGCGGCGGGGTCCAGTCGTCGGGATCGCTGATGGGACACCGGCAGTGCACGCTGTACTGCTTGCCCTCGAAGCTGCGGGCGTAGTACCACCAGTCGCCGCGCCGGGTCGGCACCGACAGATCGGTCTCTTTGGTGCGGGCCTTGATCTCGTCGAAGATCTTCTGCCGCAACGGTTCCAGCGGCGCGGTGATCTCCTCGGTGTAGGCGTTCTCCGCGTTCAGGAGCGCGATCACCTCGGGATCGTTCTTGTCCCGCATCCACTCGTACGGGTCGATGAACACGTCGCCGTGGTGTTCGCGGCGGTGCTCGACCTTCTTGGCGATCGGCGGGTTGCTCATGCGCCGATCCAATCGGCGAACCGGCGACCCGAAATCCGTTCGTACGCCTCGATGTATCGCGCCCGGGTGGCCTCGACGATGTCGTCGGGCAGCGGCGGCGGCGGGGTGTCGCCGGCGCGGTCCCAGCCGGAGTCTGGGCCCGTCAGCCAGTTCCGGACGAACTGCTTGTCGAAGCTGGGCTGCACCACGCCCTCGGCGTAGCCGTCCACCGGCCAGTACCGTGACGAGTCCGGAGTGAGCACCTCGTCGGCCAGCACCAGCCCACCGTCGGCGTCGACCCCGAACTCGAACTTGGTGTCCGCCAGGATAATTCCCTTGGTCAGCGCGTGCGCGGCGGCGGCGCTGTAGACCTTGAGGGTCTCGTCGCGCAGCTGCTCGGCCCGCTCGGCGCCGACCAGCTTCACGACGGCGTCGAACGCGATGTTCTCGTCGTGCGCACCGATCTCGGCCTTGGTCGCCGGCGTGAACAGCGGCTCACCGAACCGGCTGGCCTCCGTCAGGCCCTCCGGCAGCGCGATGCCGCACACCTGGCCCGTCTTGCGGTAGTCGATGAGCCCCGAACCGGTCAGGTATCCGCGCGCCACGCACTCGACCGGCATCATTTCCAGGCTGCGCACCACCAGGGCACGGCCCAGTACCTCGGCGGGGATGCGCTCGTCGTCGGCCGGGCCGGCGAGGTGGTTGGCGGTGCCCAGCTGCTCGGCCAGGTAGTCGAAGAAGAAGACGCTCATGGCGGTGAGCACGCGGCCCTTGTCCGGGATCTCGCTGTCGAGTACATAGTCGAAAGCGGAAATCCGGTCCGATGCGACGAACAGCAGGTGGTCGTCGTCGATGCGGTACAGGTCGCGAACCTTGCCGCTGGTGAGATGGCGGTAGTCGGACAAAGCTGGGCGCATCGGACCACCCTATCTGTTGGGATGGTTGGCATGAGTTCGCGCTACGTGCCCTACGCCCGCACGCCGGGCCGGCTGCTCGCCCAGTTGACCAGCGATGTCGTCGCGCTGGTGTGGTTCGCCATCTGGATCTCGGTCGGCGTCGCGGTGCACAGCGCCATCGCCACCATCGCCGACGTCGGGCGCCAGGTGCACGACGGCGCCGACGGCGTCGCCGACAGCCTGGCCTCCGCCGGCCACAACGCCGACGGCATTCCTCTGATCGGAAAGGCCTTCGGCGGTCCATTGCGCTCGGCCGGCCACGCCGCGGTCGACATCGCGGGCGCCGGTGACAGCCTGAACAGCACCGCCAGCTGGCTGGCCTGGGTGCTCGCGCTGGCGGTGGCGCTGCCGCCGATCCTCGCCGTCGCGATGCCGTGGCTGGTGCTGCGGATCAGGTTCTTCCGCCGGAAGTGGACGGCCGTGACGCTGGCGTCGACCGACGCCGGCGAACAGCTGCTGGCGCTGCGGGCGCTGGCCAACCGGCCGCTGGCAAAGCTGACCGAGGTTTCCGACGACCCGGTGACCGCCTGGCGCACCCACGACACCATCGCGATCCGGAAGCTGGCGGCACTGGAGTTGCGGTCGGCCGGTCTCCGGCCCGCCCGGCCCACGTCGTCCTAACGGATGACACCGACCGTTCGTGGGCGTTTGCTCTTGCATTGCCGCTGAGTCGTTGCTTCACTGGTAAGCCGTCGGCACTATATTCCAGGGCTTCTCTGGCTGATCGCTCCAGCAGCGCGGGCATCGCCAGACCGCGAATTCCTGCGCTGCCGATCGCTGCGCCGATGCAGCTCCAGCAACCGGGCAAATCATCAATTTCGGCGCCCCACCCATCCAACTGAAACCTGGCAACGAATACCAGGTGTCGTGCCCGTGAACGAGGAATTGTCAATACCTGTGGATCGGCTTGTTTCAGGCGACCTCCGTTCCAGTTGATTCGGTCGGTGCCGAGTCCGCCGACGGGGTGATGTCGGTGGGTCGCTCGAGCAGTTTGCCTTTGTGGAAGATCGCGCCGGCCCGGACCAGAGCGACCAGGTGCGGTGCGTTGACGGCTCGCCAGCGGGCTTGCGCGGCGTCGATCAGCTTGTAAGCCATGGCCATTCCGGCGACGCGTGAACCCGGCCCCTTGGTCACCTTGGTCCTCAAACGTACCGTGGCAAACGTTGATTCGATCGGGTTGGTAGTGCGCAGATGGACCCAGTGCTCGGCCGGGTACTTATAGAACTCCAGCAGCACATCGGCGTCATCGACGATCTTGGCGACCGCCTTGGGGTACTTGGCGCCGTAGTCCACCTCGAACGCCTTGATCGCCACCTGCGCGTGGTCGATATCCTCGGCGTTGTAGATCTCCCGCATCGCCGCGATCGCCCCCGGATGAGCCGACTTTGGCAGGCAGGCAAGAACATTGGCCTGCTTGTGAAACCAGCACCGCTGCTCGCCGGTGGCCGGGAACACCTCACGCACGGCCTTCCAGAACCCCAGGGCCCCATCGCCGACGGCCAGCACCGGTGCGGTCATCCCGCGACGTCGGCACGACCGCAACAGATCAGCCCACGACTCGGCCGACTCCCGGTACCCGTCGGTGAGCGCGACCAGCTCCTTGCGGCCGTCAGCGCGCACACCGATCATCACCAGCAAACAGAGCTTCTCCTGCTCCAGGCGCACCTTGAGATGGATGCCGTCGACCCACAGGTAGACGTAGTCGGTGCCCGACAGATCACGGGCCTCGAAGGCCTTGGCCTCGTCCTGCCACTGCGTGGTGAGTCGGGTGATCGTCGTGGCCGACAAGCCGGCACCCGAGCCCAGGAACTGCTCCAACGCCGGACCGAAATCACTGGTCGACAAGCCATGCAGATACAGCAACGGCAACACCTCGGTCATCTGCGGCGACTTGCGCACCCACGCCGGCAGGATCGCCGAGGAAAACCGTTGCCGCTCACCAGTGTCCGGGTCAACACGTTTGTCATTGACCCGCGGCGCGGTCACACTCACCGCGCCCGCCGCGGTGAGCACCTCGCGCTCGCGGTGATAGCCATTGCGCACCACCAGCCGGTGCCCGTTCTCATCAAGCTCACCGGCATGAGCCTCGATGTAGGCGGCGACCTCAGCCCGCAACGCTGCGGCCAGCATCTGGCGGGCACCGTCGCGGACAATCTCATCGAGCAACGACCGCGACGAGCCAGCATCCTCGTTGGATGAATCCGCATCGTGAACTACCGTGAGCATGGGCGTACCTTCCCGAACCAGCGCGCCAACGCCGGCTCTTGATCAGACCTTCGACATTCAGATCATCCTCGGGAAGGTGCGCCCTTTCCTACGCCGCCTCGCCGAGGCTCATCCACAGGTTCTGATCATTGCTCACGTGAACCGTGCGGACACCACACACGTGTACAGGGCAACCGCATCTCCCTGCGCGCCGTCGATGTCGCCGGCTGCGCAGGTGTGCGCGCGATCAGCATTCTCAGGCCGCCGGCCTGGAGAGGAAGCCATGGCAGAAAAACTCAAACCGCATTTTGCGGACGTCCAGGCGCATTACGACCTGTCAGATGATTTCTTCAGACTGTTTCTGGATCCGAGCCAGACGTACAGCTGTGCCTATTTCGAGCGCGACGACATGACGCTCGAACAAGCCCAATTGGCGAAGATCGACTTGGCGCTGGGCAAGCTGGGCCTCGAGCCCGGTATGACACTGCTCGACATCGGCTGTGGTTGGGGCGCGACGATGCGTCGAGCAATCGAGAAATACGACGTCGACGTCGTCGGGCTGACGCTCTCGAAAAACCAAGCCGCACATGTTGATCAGCTGCTCGACGGCCTGGACACCACGCGCTCACGGAAGGTCCTGCTGGAAGGCTGGGAGCAGTACGACGAACCAGTCGACCGCATCGTATCGATCGGCGCCTTCGAGCATTTCGGCCACGACCGCTACCCGGCGTTCTTCCGGATGGCCTACGACGCGCTCCCGCCCGACGGCGTCATGCTGCTGCACACCATCTGCGGCATCAATCCGGGGCAGGCCGCCGAACTCGGTGTACCACTGACTTTCGAGCTGGCGAGGTTCATCAAGTTCATCATCACCGAGATCTTCCCGGGCGGCCGGCTGCCGTCCATCCAGATGGTCTGTGACCAGGCCGGCGCGGCCGGTTTCCGGGTGACGCGGGTGCAATCACTGCAGCCGCACTATGCGCGGACCCTCGACTTCTGGGCCGAGGCGCTGGAAGCGCATCGCGATGAGGCCATCGCGATCCAGTCGGTGGAGGTATACGACCGGTACATGAAATATCTGACGGGCTGCGCGGACATGTTCCGACGCCGCCAGGTCGACATCAACCAATTCACTCTGGAGAAGTAGGCCCCGGTTCATGGCATCTGGTTCCCACAACGACCTACGACCCCATTTCGAAGAAGTACAAGCCCACTACGACCTGTCAGACGATTTCTTCGCCCTCTTCCAAGACCCCTCCCGTACCTACAGCTGCGCCTATTTCGAACCGCCGACGCTCACCCTCGAGGAAGCGCAGCTCGCCAAGATCGATCTCAACCTCGACAAGCTCGACCTGAAACCCGGAATGACGTTGTTGGACATCGGGTGTGGCTGGGGCGCCACCGCCAAACGTGCAGTCGAAAAGTACGACGTCAACGTCATCGGATTGACTCTCTCGAAGAACCAGAGAGCGTTCACACAACAACTACTGGATGGTATCGACACCGACCGGACCCGCCGGGTACTGCTCCATGGCTGGGAAGAGTTCGACGAGCCCGTCGATCGGATCGTGTCCATCGAAGCCTTCGAACACTTCGGTTTCGAACGCTATCCGGATTTCTTCAAGAAATGTTTCGACATTCTTCCCGCCGACGGCCGGATGACGATTCAGAGCAGCGTCGGCTATCACCCGTACCAGCTGAACGCAGACGGCAAGAAGGTGACGTTCGAGACCGCGCGGTTCATCAAGTTCATCGTCACCGAGATCTTCCCGGGCGGCCGGATTCCGACGACAGACATGATGGTCGAGCACGGCGAACGGGCCGGTTTCGTCGTCCCCGAAGCCATATCCTTACGGCCGCACTACATCCGGACGCTCAAGACGTGGGGTGACGCACTCGAGGCCAACCACGAGAAGGCGGTGGAAATCCAATCCGAGGAGGTCTACCAGCGCTTCATGAAGTATCTGCGCGGCTGCGAACGCTACTTCACCGAAGGCCTGCTCGACGTCACCCTGGCCAGCTATCACAAGCGCGCGGCCTAGGTATGCGTGCGATCGGCCCGCCCGGGCCGATCGCACGCTGTCACACGCCAAATACACTGGGCCACTGCGTATCACCCGCTAGCTCTGAGCGTTGGACCATTGCTCCCAGAACAACAGTCTCGCGCGCACCGACGGATTGCTGACGACGTCGAGTGTGCGCACGCCGGCGGCCGCGACCGCCGGTACACCGACCAACTTGTGGAACCACCGGCCCCGGCGGTATTCCGTACCCCACGCCTCCTCTACCCGCTGGGCGTAGTTGGTGAAATCGCCTGGGCCGCCATTGGTCAGCGCCGCGACAGCGCACTCGCCGGCCGCCAGACCGGACTGCAGGGCCTTCGAGATTCCCGCACCCGAGGCGGGGCGCGCCGCGCCCAAGGCGTCGCCGGCGAAAAGGACGCCCGGCCGCCACGGGGGCCATGCGGTGAAACCCATCGGGAGCCGCCATGCTTGCACGGCTTTGGCTTTCATCAATTCATCGATCGCCGGGAGATTCCACTCGGCCGGCAGCCCGGCGAGGAACTCGCCCAGCAGTCGCGTCGCATTGATCTGTCGCCACTTCTTGTAGCTGTTGACGTAACCCAGGCCGACATTGACCCGGCCGCCTCCGAGCGGGAACACCCAGCCATAGCCCGGCAGCTGATCGCCCTCGAATCTGAGCTGCAGGTGTACGTCAAGAGAATCGACATCCGGGCGTTCCGCCGACATTTCTGCGCGAATCGCGATCGCCGCGTAGCCGTTGTAGCGCGACTTGAGTTCCAGTGCCCGCTTGATCGGCGAATGGGCGCCGTCAGCGGCGATTACGGCATCGGCAGCGACCCGTTCCCCGGTCTTGAGGATCACTCCGGCGACCCGCCCACCGAAATCGATGATGGGCCCGGCCACCTCTGCGCCGCGGCGCACCTGGGCCCCGCAGAACTCGGCCCGGTCGAGCAGCATCAAGTCCAGATCCAGTCGACGCGCCACGTGACCGTGATCAGGCATCCCCGGGCGGTCCGGAAATGCCAGGTCCCAACGGCTCGGACTGTAGACGGTGGCTCGATTCACGCGGTGGAACTTCGCAACCTGTTCGGCAAGTCCCATCTTCTGGATGTAGCTGACGGCCCGGGGCGTCAGGCCGTCGCCACACGGCTTGTCGCGGGGGAACTCAGCCTTGTCGAGCACCAGCACGCGGGCCCCGGCCTGCGCCGCCTGCCACGCCGCGGCCGCACCGGCCGGTCCGCCGCCCACGATCGCCACGTCAAATCGCTCCGTCATCTGGTCTCACTCTCGTCCGACGCCCGAGCCATCACGCGCGGGTCGCAGGAGTGGTTCGGAGCCAAGGGCAGCCCGGATGGGTGCGGCAGCGAATTCGGTGTCTTCGGTTACCCGAATCTGGCCGCTTCCTCCCTCCAGTCGAATCATGTTGGCGGACAAACCTCATTCCATCTTCCCGCGACCCATCCAAAAGCGCCGGGGTTCCGAATCAGTAAACAAAGAACAAACCACGGCGGCAGTCGTCCGCACAAAGGAGACCCGGATGCAACACCCTCGCTATTCACACATCGCGGCCGCCGGCATGTCGATTGTCGCCGTCGTCGGCTTATCAGCGTGTTCGGACGCCGGCACCAAATCGGCACCCTCGGCTGCGCCAAGTACGAACATGGCTTCAATGCCAAGTGCTGCCACGGCAGTGACATCGGCTCCGCCCGTCACGGCGCTCGTGGGCACTGGTTGCCAGGCCTACGCGCAGCAGGTGCCCACCGGGCCGGGTTCGGTCGCCGGGATGGGCTTGCACCCGGTCGCGACGGCAGCCTCCGACAATCCGATGCTGACCACGTTGACGGCGGCGTTGTCGGGCAAGCTGAACCCGAACGTCAACCTGGTCGCGACGCTGAACGATGGCGAATACACCGTTTTCGCGCCCACCGATGATGCCTTCAAGAAGTTGCCTGCAGCGACCCTGGATTCACTCAAGACGGACTCCGCCACCCTGACCAAAATTCTCACGTATCACGTTGTGCAGGGCCAACTCTCGCCTGCTGCGGTGGCCGGCACCCACACCACCCTCGAGAGCTCGCCGGTGAGTGTCACCGGCGAGGGCGCAGGGCTGAAAGTCAATGACGCCGCGCTGGTGTGCGGCGGAGTCAAGACCGCGAATGCCACGGTGTACATGATCGACTCGGTCCTGATGCCGCCGATGTGACGGGATCACGCCGTCACATCGATATCCGTTGCAATTCAATGCTTTTCATGAAGCACTGAATCCAGCCCAACCGCTAGGAAGGAACATCATGGCGCATAAACTTCAACCCCATTTCGCGGACGTTCAAGCCCACTACGACCTGTCCGACGACTTCTTCAGACTGTTCCTGGACCCCAGCCAGACCTACAGCTGCGCATACTTCGAGCGCGACGACATGACGCTCGAACAAGCCCAAACAGCCAAGATCGACCTCGCCCTCGGAAAACTCGGCCTCACACCGGGAATGACGCTGCTCGACGTCGGCTGCGGCTGGGGTGCCACCATGTGCCGCGCCATCGAGAAGTACGACGTGAACGTCGTCGGCCTCACCTTGTCCAGAAACCAGGCCACCCACGTCGAGCGGCTCTTCGACGACATGGACACCACCCGCTCCCGTCGCGTCCTCCTCGGAGGCTGGGAGCAATACGACGGAACAGTCGACCGGATCGTGTCGATCGGCGCCTTCGAACATTTCGGTCACGAACGCTATCCGGCGTTCTTCCAGATGGCATACGACGCCCTCCCGCCCGACGGCGTCATGCTGCTGCACACCATCTGCACCACCGATCCGCGTTACACGAACCTGCCCGTGACGATTGACCTCCTGCGGTTCGTCAAGTTCATCATGACCGAGATTTTCCCGGGCGGCCGGCTGCCGTCCGCCCCGATGGTCCGTCAGCACGCCGCGGCGGCCGGATTCAAGGTGACTCGTGTCCAGTCATTGCAGCCGCACTACGCGAAAACCCTCGACCTCTGGGC
The DNA here is from genome assembly GCF_055384815.1 of Mycobacterium toneyamaense. Lineage (NCBI taxonomy): Bacteria > Bacillati > Actinomycetota > Actinomycetes > Mycobacteriales > Mycobacteriaceae > Mycobacterium > Mycobacterium toneyamaense. The sequence goes on along the minus strand of NZ_AP040333.1, from coordinate 539,019 downwards.
CGAAGCCCTGGAATCACACCGCGACGAAGCCATCGCAGTGCAATCGGTCGAGGTCTACGACCGGTATATGAAATACCTGACCGGGTGTGCGAAGTTGTTCCGGCTGCGCCAGGTCGACGTCAATCAATTCACCCTCGAAAAGTCGTGATTTGTGCACGATTTTCCGCGCCACCCGCGGATTTTCGTGCACAAATCACGACAGGGACACCCAGAGGTGCCGGAGGCCGGTGTGCCGGTTGCTGCGGGTCCATTCGGGCGGCTCGACCACCTGGATGTCGGGGAACCGGGTGAGCAGCTCCTCGAACAACACCCGCAGCTCCAGCCGCGCCAGGTTGGCCCCCAGGCAGTAGTGCAGTCCCTGCCCGAATCCCAAGTGCGGGTTGGGCTTCCGGGTCACATCGAACGTCATGGGGTCGGCGAACACCAGCTCGTCACGGTTGGCCGAACCTTCCCATACGACCACCTTCTGCCCCGCCTCGATATCGCAGCCGCCGAGCGACACGGCACGCGTGGCGGTGCGCCGCTTGGACGGCGACGGTGACGTCCAGCGCACCATCTCCTCGATCGCCGACGGCAGCAGCGACAGGTCGGCGCGCAGCAGGGCCAACTGAGATGGGTTCTCGCACAGGGCCAAAAGCCCGCCGGCCACCGAATTCCGGGTGGTCTCGGCGCCCGCACTGAACAGCAGGTTGAAGAACAGGTACACCTCGAGATCGGACACGCCCTCGGCGTTGGCCACCACCGACAGCATGTCGTCGGTCGGTTCGGCTCGCTTGGCCGCGATCAGCTCCATGCCGAAGTTGTACATCCGGGAGCCGGCTGCCTCCACGGACAACCGGGTGATGGCGGCCTTGCGCGAGCCGCCGAAATCGAAGCTCGGCTCGATGGCCTCGAACAGCCAATGTCGTTGCGACTCAGGGATGCCCATCAGGATGCAGATCATCTGCATGGGCAGCTCGGCGGCGATGTCGACCAGGAAGTCGAACGGCACCCCCGGCGACACCGCGTCGAGCAGGGCCTGGCTGCGCACGCGAAGGTCGTCCTCGACCCGCGCGATCATCCGCGGCGTCAGCCCCGACGACACCAGCCGCCGAATCTCCGCGTGCCGCGGGTCGTCCATCATGTTCAGCACCTGGCCGGCGATCGACAGGTCCTGGATCAGCGTCCCGCCGAACGGGCGTGCACCGCCCGTCACCGACGAGTATGTGACCGGATCACGCAGCACCGCAAGGGTTTCCGCATGTGTGGCGACCGACCAGAAGCCTTCGCCGTCCGGGGTGTTCTCGGTCGGCTCGTGCCAGTACACCGGAGCTTCCGCGCGGTGCCGTGCGAACAACTCGTGCGGGAAGCCCGACGCGAAGTTGTCGAGGTCGGTCAGGTCAACCCCGGCCAAGCTTCCCGCCAAGGTCACAGGATGGCGCCCGAGGTGTACTTCGCCGCTTCCGGGTACTGCGCGACCAGACGGTCCACCGCCGCGACGACGGCGTCGACCTGGTCACCGGCGGCGCCGCTGAACGCCTGCTTGTCGGCCAGCGCCGCGTCGAGCTCGACGCGGTCCAGCGGGAGGCGCGAGTCGGCTGCCAGCCGGTCCAGAAGGTCTGGCTCCAAACCCTTTTCGCGCATCGCGAGCGCGACGGCGACGGCGTGCTCCTTGATGACCTCGTGCGCGGTCTCGCGGCCGACACCGGCGCGCACCGCCGCCATCAGGATGCGGGTCGTCGCCAGGAACGGCAGGTAGCGGTCCAGCTCGCGCTGAATCACGGCCGGGTAGGCGCCGAACTCGTCGAGCACCGTCAGGAACGTCTCGGTCTGTCCGTCGATGGCGAAGAACGCATCGGGCAGCGCGACGCGGCGCACCACCGAGCAGAAGACGTCGCCTTCATTCCATTGCGCCCCAGCCAGTTCCGCGGCCATGGAGCCGTAACCACGAAGGACGACCTGCAGGCCGTTGACGCGCTCGCACGAGCGGGTGTTCATCTTGTGCGGCATGGCCGAGGAGCCGACCTGCCCGGGCGCGAAGCCCTCGGTGGCCAGTTCGTGGCCGGCCATCAGCCGGATGGTGTGCGCGAACGACGACGGGCCGGCGCCCAGCTGCACCAGCGCGGACAGCACGTCGTGGTCCAGCGACCGCGGGTACACCTGCCCGACGGAGGTGAAAACCTCGGTGAATCCCAGGAATTCCGCAACCCGGCGCTCCAGGTCGGCCAACCGCGAGGCGTCACCGCCGAACAGATCCAGCATGTCCTGCGCGGTGCCCATCGGGCCCTTGATGCCGCGCAGCGGGTAGCGGTCGATCAGCTCCCGTAGCCGGGTCTGCGCGACCAGGGTCTCCTCGGCGGCCGAGGCGAACCGCTTGCCGAGGGTGGTGGCCTGCGCCGCGACGTTGTGCGAGCGGCCGGCCATCACCAGGTCGCGGTACAGCGCGGCGCGCTCGGCGAGCCGGGCCACCACCGCGACGCCGTGCGAGAACACCAGTTCCAGCGACTGCCGGATCTGCAGCTGCTCGACGTTCTCGGTGAGGTCGCGGCTCGTCATGCCCTTGTGGACGTGCTCGTGGCCGGCCAGCGCGTTGAACTCTTCGATGCGCGCCTTGACGTCGTGCCGGGTGACGCGTTCGCGCGCGGCGATGGAATCCAGGTCGACCTGGTCCAGCACCCGCTCGTAGTCCTCAACGACGCCGGACGGCACGGCCACGCCCAGTTCGGACTGCGCGCGCAGCACGGCCAGCCACAGCCGGCGTTCGGCGACGATCTTGTTCTCCGGCGACCAGATGGCCACCATCTCGTCGCTGGCGTAACGATTGGCCAGCACGTTGGGGATGCTCACGGGACTACAGCCTACTAAGCCCGCTTATAGGGCGACCCGGCGTTCTTGGTCGAAGGGCGCCAAGACGTCGATGACGTCCACGAGGGTCGCCCGGGCCGTCGCGCGCGGGCCGTCGCCGTCACTCACCATCGACGCCACCACCGCGCCGTCGACGGCACAGACCAGGGCCGTGAGCAGTTCGGCCCGCACCGAGCGCCCGGACCGTTCCACCACCTCGATGACGGCATCGGACCGCTGCTTGAGGATGCGTCGCTGCACGTCACGCAGCCCGGGCTGGCGGGCGCAGGCGATGTACCGCTCGTAGCGGGAAATCAACTGGTCGGACGCCCGGTTACCGTCACCGACCAGCAGATCGACCAGTAGATCCGCCGTCGCGTCCGCGCCGCGGCGGCGTCGCGACAACGCCGAGACGCGCATGCGCAGCTGCTGAGATTCCGATTCTCCGACGTGCTCGACAGCCTTTTCGATCAGGTCGTCGAGGGACGAGAAGTAGTACGTCGTGGAGGCCAGCGGCAGCCCGGCCCGCTGCGCCACGGCGCGGTGCCGGACGGCGTCGAAGCCGCCCTCACACAGCAGCTCGGCGGCAGCGCTGACCAGCGCATACCGTCGCCGTTCCCCCTTTGGGGTGACTGCTGTCATCACCCTGTAAATGCTGCCAGGAATGGTCACGCGGCGATCACGATTTCACGTAATCCATTAGGCATTACTCAGGAATGCCGGGCTGCGGCCGATGGCATGATGGCGGCCATGGCAGAGCTGAGCCGACGCGCCGTCCTCCGTCTCGGAGCCGGCGCCGCCGCAGGGGCCGCCGGCGCGTTCGCGCTGGGGTCGACGTCGGGCCGCCCGACCGTCACCACGACCCCGGTGACCATGACGAGCGTCGGGGTGCCGCTGGCGCCACCCCCGGCCGTCGCCGATCCGGCACCGACGTACGTGACGGGTTCCTTCGTCTCGCAGGCCCGCGGCGGCATCTCCACCAACTGGGCCATCGCCCGCCCGCCGGGCCAGACGGCCCCGCTGCGGCCCGTGATCGCGCTGCACGGCAAAGGCAGCGACGCCGCGACGGTGATGGCCGGCGGCGTCGAACAGGGGCTGGCGCAGGCCGTCGCCGCGGGACTGCCGCCGTTCGCGGTCGTGGCCGTCGACGGCGGTGGCGGCTACTGGCACAAGCGGGCTTCGGGCGAGGATTCGGGCGCCATGGTGCTCGACGAGCTGATCCCGATGCTGGCCGCGCAGGGCCTCGACACCTCGCGGGTGGGTTTCCTGGGCTGGTCGATGGGTGGCTACGGCGCGCTGCTGCTGGGCGGGCGGCTGGGCGCGGCCCGCACCGCGGCGATCTGCGCCGTCAGCCCGGCGTTGTGGACGTCATCGGGAGCGACGGCCCCGGGCGCGTTCGACGGCGCGGCCGACTACGCCGCCAACTCGGTGTGGGGGCTGCCCGGGCTGGCCGGTATCCCCATCCGGATCGACTGCGGCGACAGCGATCCGTTCTACTCGGCGACCAAGCAGTTCATCGCACAGCTGCCGAACGGCGCCGCGGGCGGCTTCTCCCCCGGCGGACACGACGCGTCGTTCTGGAGCGCACAGCTGCCGGCCGAGATCTCCTGGCTCGCCCCGCTGTTGGTCCAGTAACCCCGCGAGTCAAAGCGAGATGCGGCCCTCGGCGGCGGCGAGGCCGATGTCGGTGCGGAAGTGGCTGCCCGGCAAGCGAATCGACTCGATGATCCGGTAGGCCTCGGCCCGGGCGGCCGCCAGGTCCGCGCCGGTGCCGACGACCGACAACACCCGGCCGCCGGAGGAGACGACGCTGCCGTCGTCGCGGCGGGTGGTGCCCGCGTGCAGCACGCCGGCAGCCTCGGATCCGGTGATCACGTCCCCGACGCGGGGACGGCCCGGGTAGTTCTCGGCGGCCACGACGACGGTGACGGCAAATCCGTCCTTCCACTGCAGCGCACCCAACGAGTCGAGCGTGCCGGTCGCGGCGGCGTTCAGCAGCGAGCCCAGCGGCGTCTCGAGCAGCGCCAGCACAGCCTGGGTCTCGGGATCGCCGAAGCGGCAGTTGAATTCGACGACGGCCGGACCGTTCGACGTGATGGCCAGGCCCGCGTACAGCAGCCCGGAGAAGGAGCTGTCACGCCGGACCAGTTCCGCGGCAACGGGTTTGACGACCTCGTCGACGATCTGGTCGACGACCGCGGCGGGCAGCCACGGCAACGGCGTGTAGGCGCCCATGCCGCCGGTGTTGGGTCCGCTGTCGTTGTCGCCGACGCGCTTGAAATCCTGCGCGGGCAGCAGCGGCACCACGGTCTCGCCGTCGACGACGCAGAACAGCGACACCTCGGGCCCGTCGAGGAACGACTCGAGCAGCACCGGGTGGCCGGATTCGAGCAGTTCGGCGGCGTGGGCGCGGGCGGCCTCCCGGTCGGCGGAGACGACGACGCCCTTGCCTGCGGCCAGACCGTCGTCCTTGACGACCCAGGCCTGCTGGCCGGCGGGCGGGCCGAAGCGGTCCAGGGCGGCATCGAGGTGGGCGGGGTTGTCGACGATCTCGCTCGTCGCGGTGCGGACACCGGCCGCGGCCATGACGTCCTTGGCGAACGCCTTGGAGCCTTCGATGCGGGCGGCGTCCTTGGACGGCCCGAAGGTTGCGACGCCGGCCGCGCGCAGCGCGTCGGCCACACCCAGCACCAGCGGCACCTCGGGGCCGATCACGACCAGGTCGGCGGCGAGCTTCTTGGCGAGCGCCAGCACCTCGTCGGCGGCGGTGATGTCGACGTCGTGCTGCTCGGCGACGGCGGAGGTACCGGCATTGCCGGGGGCGACGGCCAGGTAGTCCACCTGGGGGTCGCGGCTCAGGGCAAGCAGCAGGGCATGTTCACGGGCACCGGAGCCGATCACGAGAACGCGCACAGCCACACCCTAGTAGCTGGTCGGCTCGTCCTAAACTGGGCAGGCCCGACGCACGCGAGGAGGTCCGCACCGGTGGAGCCGCTGGATGCCTTCCTGCTGATGTGGGAGCGGGCCCGCGCCACCTTCGGCGAGGGCGTTCCGCACGACCGCTCCGAGTTCGACAAGAGCGAGCAGCTGCGCGCGCTCCAGGAGCAGGTGCAGGCCGCGGGTCCCGGTTCGCACTGGACCGGCGGGGCGGCCGACCGCTACGCCGACGCCAATGCCAAGCACGCCCAGGCCCTCGGCCGGCTGGCCGACCTCGACAAGCGCGTGGGCGACGAACTCGAGCGGTCCGCGGACGTCGTCAACGGCGGCCGCCGCGAACTCGACGCGCTCAAACACTGGGTGACCGACCTCGCCGACGAAGCCAAGAAAACCCCGACCGCCGCCGCCGACCACGCGCTGTGGTCGGCGATCGGCAAGGCCAGCGGCGACGTCGCCGACATCATCCAGCGCTCACACACGGATTTGTCGGGGGTCGCCGGCCGAATCCAGAGCCTCGACAGCGAGTTCGACGACTTCTGAGTGACGCCCTACACCACCGTCAACGGCAGGGACTTGCGTTCCTCGAAAACCCACGCCGCCCCGCTGCTGACCTTGCACACCGAGACCTCACCGAGTTCCTTTGCCGGGGTGTCGGTTTCGATGAACCGTACGGTCCAGTCGGTGGCGTCACCCGCCATCTCGGCGCGCAGCAGCGGGTTGACGGCCGTCGCGATGGCCTGCAGCGGCAGATCGGACTCCGGGGACACCAGCGTGATCCAGGCACCGTCCTCGTGGGCGGGTGACGGGTGCACGTGCGCCTCGTCGCCCGAAACATCAACGGAGACATAGGCGGCCGGGTTGAGCAGCGGATGCAGCTCCAGTACCCGCAGGGCACCGGCGGCGGTGTTCGGCAGGTCCAGCACCTTCCGGATGCGTTCGGCCGCGACCCCGGAGATACCGATCAGGGACTTGGTCCGGATGGACCGTTCCTTCTCGGCGTCGCCGTCGCAGCGGGCCCGCACGGCCAGCGCGAATGACAGCACCAGCAGGTGCATCTGCAGACACACCTCGTCGGCGATGCGCACCAGCGCCGAGTGCGAGAACTCCGCGAAGTCGACGTCGCTCACCAGCGGGCCGGAGTAGTCGGCCTGGCCTTCGTCCGCGGGATCGATGTCGTCGAGCTCGCAGCGGTAGGCGTTTGTCGCACCGATGATGTCGAGCTGCGGGATGAAGCCGACCTCCGGGTACGACTCGTCGATGATGACGGTCCAGGCGCAGGCCGGCGTCCGGCCTGCCGGGACGCGCGGCGGCCGGTGGATGGGCCGCACCTGGCAGCGGCGGTTGGTGGCCAGGGCTGTCGCGTCGAACGTCGGGTCCTCGATGTCGTGGCACATGCCGCGCACGTAGTCGGGGCCCATCGGCTCGACGTCCATGAGGGCACCGCAGTGGTCGAGGTGGAATTCGCCGTGCCAGCGGTCGTGCACGGTGTACCGGAAATCCATGAACTGCGGCGGCGCACCGATGTCGAGCTGCAGGCCCTTGAAGATCGTGATGACGTCCACGCCTTCGTACTTCAGCGCCTTCTGCATGCGCTTGGTGTAGAGCGGGCTGGCCCCGGCCCACTCCTCGATGGCGACCTGCAGCATCTCCTCCCGGCCGAATTCGACGATGCACCAGGCCATTGCAGCACGGTCGATGAGCTGGCCGATGAGCAGCAGCTCCGGCACCAGCGCCGCGAGCTCCGCTCGCGACAGCGACGCGTATCTACTTGTCATCGAGCTCGCTCCCGGTGTTCATCTTGACCGCGGCATTGACGTTGGCCTTGCGGTCCTCGGCGAGACCCTTCTCGGCCGCCTTGCGCCGCCTGGCGACCACCTTGGACACGGCGCCGTTGAACGCCGAACCGAGCGGGAAGCCCAGATACTGCGTGAGGAAGATGCCGATGTCCTTGAGCTCGGCCTCGGTGAATTCCTCGTTGAGCAAGGCGGCGTTGATCTGGATCTCGGCCAGGTCCTGCGAGCCGACGGCGGTGACGCACGTGAACGTCATCAGCCGCTTCTCCCGCATGGACAGTCCGGGCTTGCTCCAGATGGTGCCGAACAGGTGATCCACGGTGAGGTCGAAGTAGGGGTCACCCTCGATGTTGGGCATCTCCCAGCCGTAGACCTCGTTCATCTTCGCCAGGCCCTTGGCGCGCAGCTCGTCCATCATGACTCCTTCGGGTGCGGTACGCCGAGGCCCTCGGCGATGTTGGCCAGGGCCAGCTCGGCAAGCGGAAGGTCCACTCCCACAGCCGAACCCAGCCCGAGTGCCAGCGCCAGGTCCTTCTCCGCCAGCCCTCGGGTGTGGACGAACATGTTGTAGAGGAAGTGGTCGGGCGCCAGCGGCTTGGTGTCGTCGCGCGCCATGATGGCGCCGGGTCCACCGGACTGCGCGTCACTGTGCCGGACGACGCGGCCCAGCTTCTGCAGGTCGATGCCCGAGGCCTCGGCCAGCTTCTGCGCTTCGCACGCGGCGGCGAAACCGATGAACGTCAGCATGTTCCGTGCCAGCTTCATCTTGGTGCCCGCGCCCGGCTCGCCGGCGCGCACCACCAGCGACGCCCACTGCTTGAAAACGGGCTTGACCTTGTCGTAGGCCTCGTCGTCGGCGCCGACCATCACAGCCAGCTCACCCTGGCTCGCGGCATGGGCGCCGCCGCTCACCGGAGCGTCGACAATGTGAATGCCCTTGGGCCGCAACTGCTCAGCCAGCTCGACCGCCGTCGTCGGCTCGATCGTGGAGTGGATAGCGATCACGGTGCCGGGCCCGGCGTGCTCGGCCAGCTGGGCCACGACGTCACGGACCTGCTCGTCGTTGAGCACCGTCACGCTGATGACATCGGCCTTGGCGACCTCGGCGACGCTGTCGGCCAGAGTGGCGCCGAGTTCGGCGAACGGCGCCATGGCCTCGGCGCGCATGTCGAAAACGATGAGCCCGCCGGGCCATTCGGCCAGCCGCTTGGCCATGGGCGCGCCCTGGTTGCCCAGGCCGATATAGCCCAGTTTCACCTCAGAACTCATGACCGGATGATCTGTCCGCCGTCGACGTTGAAGATCTGTCCGGTGATCCAGCTGGCTTCGTCGGACAGCAGGAACAGGCACATGCCGGCGAGATCTTCGGGCGTGCCCATCCGCGCCAGCGGCAGGGTCTGGACGATCTGCTTGACGATGGCCTGCGGAGTGGTGCTGCGGTTGGCCTCGGTGTCGATGGGTCCCGGCGCGATCGCGTTGATCCGGATGTTGCGCCACCCCAGTTCACGGGACAGCTGCTGCGTCAGGCCGTTGACACCGACCTTCGCCAGACCGTAGAAGTTGGCGTAAACCCATGCCGCGGTAGAGGACTGGTTGACGATGGCCCCGCCGCCCCGCTTCTCCATGTGGGGGAAAACCGCGCGGGTACACACCAGCGCCCCGTCGAGGTTGACGCTCATGAACTTGCGGTAGTACTCCCAGTCGACGGTCAGTAGCCCGTCGAGCTTCATGCCGCCGAAGATCGCGGCATTGTTCACCAGGTAATCGATGCCGCCGAACTCCGCCACGGCCTGGGCGGCCATGTCGTTCGCCGAATCGATATCCGACACGTCGACCCGCACGGCCAGCGCCTTGCCGCCGTCGGCCTTGATGCCGGCGGCCACCTGCTCGGCACCTTCGACGTTGATGTCGGCGATGACAACGGCGGCGCCCTCGCGGGCCAGCGACTCGGCGTACACCTGGCCGATGCCGCCGCCCGCGCCGGTCACGATCGCGACCTTGTTCTCGAACCTGCTCATGATGTCCTCTCGTCTACTTCGTGTGAGCCAATGGTCTTGGGACGCCGACGGTTACGTGGCCAGCGTGGCGATGCACTTGGTCTCCAGGTATTCCTCGAATCCGGCGATGCCCATCTCCCGCCCGTTGCCGGACTGCTTGTAGCCGCCGAACGGTGCGTCGGCGGAGTACCAGACACCGCCGTTGACGTTGACGGTGCCGACCCGCAGCCGCGCCGCCACGCCGGCCGCCCGCTGCGGGTCGGCCGAGAACACCGTGCCGGACAGGCCGTACGGCGAGTCGTTGGCGATGCGGACGGCGTCGTCGTCGCCGTCGTGCGCGATGACGGTCAGCACGGGCCCGAAGATCTCCTCGCGGGCGACGCGCGCCGAATTGTCCAGCCCGGCAATGACGGTCGGCTCGATGAAGAAGCCCTTGTCGCGGTCGGCCGGCCGGCCGCCACCACAGGCGAACGTGCCACCTTCTTGGAGGGCGAGGTCGAGGTAGCCCTGCACCCGGTCCCGCTGGCGCGCCGAGATCACGGGGCCGCAGACGGTGCGCGGGCTGGACGGATCGCCGGGCTTGATGCCGCCCATCGTGCCGGCCGCGGCTGCGACGGCCTCGTCGTAGCGGGCCCGCGGCACCACGAGCCGGGTGGTGATCGCGCACCCCTGGCCGGCGTGCATCGACGCCGTGAACGCGGCCATCGCGCAGGCAGCGGCGACATCGGCATCGTCGAGCACCAGGAACGCCGACTTACCGCCGAGTTCCAGGAACACCTTCTTGATGGTCTCGGCAGCGTCGGTCATCACGGCCCGGCCGGTCACGGTCGAGCCGGTGAACGAAACCATGTCCACGTCAGCGTGTTTCGACAGCATGGCACCGACGCTGTGGTCCCGGGAGGTGACGATGTTGATGGTGCCCGCCGGGAAATCGGTGTGCTGGGTGATCAGTTCGCCGAGCACTGCGGCGGCCCACGGGGTGTCAGGTGCGGGCTTGAGAACCAGGGTATTGCCCGCCGCGAGTGCCGGGCCGACCTTGGCCAGGTTGATCTGGTGCGGGAAGTTCCACGGCGTGATGGCCCCGACGACGCCGACGGCCTCCCGGGCGATGGTGCGGTTGGTCGGAATGCCTTGCGGCGTGGCATGTCCCAGGTCGGTGGTCCACTGGTAGCCCTCCGCGGTGTCGGCGGCGAAGCTCAGGTCTTCGATCGGACCGTCCAAATGCGCTCCGGCCGTGAGCATCCGGGGCGCGCCGACCTCCGAGATCGTCAGTTCGCGCAATTCGTCGGCGTGGTCGCGCATGGCCTGCTGCAACTGCCGCAGGCACCGCACCCGGAACTCGACGTTGGTCGACCAGTCGGTCTCGTCGAACGCCCGACGGGCGGCATCGATGGCGTCCACCATGTCGCCCACCGTGGCATCGGCCGCCACCCCGAGGACTTCCTCGGTCGCGGGATTGACGGTCGGGAACGTGCCTCGCGAACCCGGCACCAATTTTCCGTCGATGAGAAGGCGACTTTCGCCATCACCCAACAAGGTCATCTGCGCTCCTGCCTTCGGGACGAAATCCAGCGATCTGATTTTTACTGGACAGCTGTCCGACAACGTCGGTCGAACCATAACCCCACGCGGCCTCGAGTAGCAAGGGTCCAGCGGGATCAGCAACCGCGAACACGACGTAAATGCCTGTTCATCAGGATCTTTGTGGGCGGTTCTTGCTTCAACGCCGCGCCATCGGCTAACTTGGACATGTGTCCAGCGATGCAGTGGCCGCCCTCACAAACACCGGCCAAGAAGCGGACGACCAGCCGCGCAACCGCCGCCAGGAGGAAACCTTCCAGAAGGTCCTGGCGGCCGGTCGCGAAATGCTGCGGGAGTCGTCCTACGCCGACCTGACGGTGCGGGCCGTCGCGGCGCGCGCCAAGGTCGCACCGGCTACCGCCTACACCTACTTCTCGTCCAAGAACCACCTCATCGCCGAGGTGTACCTGGACATGGTTCGGCAGGTGCCCTACTTCACCGACGTCAACCAGTCGAGGGCCAGCCGTGTCGAACAGGCACTGCGCAGCCTCGCACTGGTGGTCGCCGACGAACCGGGCGTGGCCGCGGCCTGCACGACGGCCCTGCTGTCCGGCGACGACGAGACGGTCCGCAAGGTGCGCGACCGCATCGGTGGCGAAATCCACAAGCGCATCCGCTCGGCCGTCGGCCCCGACGCCGATCCGCGCCTGCTGTCGGCCCTGGAGATGACGTACTTCGGTGCGCTCGTCAACGCCGGCAGCGGCGTCTACACCTATCACCAGATCGCCGACCGGCTGTCCTATGTCGTCGGACTCATCGTGGGAGACAACGCATGACAGCCAATGTGGAACTGCTGATCGACCCGTACAGCTACGACTTCCACGAAGATCCGTACCCGTACTACCGGCGGCTGCGGGACGAGGCGCCGATCTACCGGAACGACAAGCTCAACTTCTGGGCCCTGTCCCGCCACGAGGATGTGCTGCGCGGTTTCCGGAACAGCACGGCGCTGTCCAACAAGCACGGCGTCTCGCTGGATCCGATATCCCGCAACGACGAAGCCCACCGCGTGATGTCCTTTCTGGCCCTTGACGATCCGGCGCACCTGCGGCTGCGCACCCTGGTCTCCAAGGGCTTCACCCCGCGGCGCATCCGTGAGCTCGAGGGCCGGGTCACCGAGATCGCCGTCCAGCATCTCGACGAGGCGTTGCAGAACAACACCTTCGACTACGTCGACGATTTCGCCGGCAAGCTGCCGATGGACGTGATCAGCGAGCTGATGGGCGTCCCGCAAGAAGACCGCGTGCGCATCCGCGCACTGGCCGACGGCGTGATGCACCGCGAGGACGGGACGGCCGACGTCCCGGCGTCTGCCATGGCCGCATCGGGTGAGCTGCTGATGTACTACGCCGACATGGTCAAGCAGCGCCGCAAGAATCAGTCCGACGACCTCACCTCGGCGCTGGTGGAGGCCGAGATCGACGGCGACAAGCTCACCGACGACGAGATCATGGCATTCCTGTTCCTCATGGTCATCGCCGGTAACGAGACGACCACGAAACTGCTTGCCAATGCGGCCTATTGGGGATACCAAAACCCCGACCAGCTGGCTCCGATCTTCGACAACCACGAGCTGATCTCGCCGTGGATCGAGGAGACGCTGCGCTACGACACCTCCAGCCAGCTCCTTGCCCGGGCCGTCGTGGAGGACCTCGAGTTCTACGGCACCACCGTCCCTGCCGGTGATGTCCTGATTCTGCTGGCCGGCTCGGCCAATCGCGACGAGCGGGTGTTCGAGGCGCCCGACGAGTACCGCATCGGCCGTGACATCGGTTCGAAGCTCGTGAGTTTCGGCAGCGGCGCACACTTCTGCCTGGGCGCGCACCTGGCGCGGATGGAAGCCCGGGTGGCCCTCACCGAACTGTTCAAACGTATCCGCGGCTACGAGGTCGACGAGGACAACTCCGTCCGCGTCCACTCGAGTTCGGTACGCGGATTTGCCCATCTCCCAATAACTGTGAAGGCACGCTAAATGGCCCGTTTCGAACCACACCCCGCCCGCCGGCCCGCCATCGTGGCCGGCGCCTCGTCGGGCATCGGCGCCGCGACGGCGACCGCGCTCGCCGCGCGCGGCTTCCCGGTCGCGCTCGGCGCCCGCCGGGTGGAGAAGTGTCAGGAACTCGTCGACCAGATCAAAGCCGAAGGCGGAGAAGCGGTCGCGCTGCCGCTGGACGTCACCGACACCGCGTCGGTCGAGAACTTCGTCGCCAAGGCGACGGCCGCGCTCGGCGACATCGAGGTCCTGGTCACCGGCGCCGGTGACACCAACTTCGGCCGGCTGCACGAGATGAGCACCGACGAGTTCGCCGAGCAGCTGCAGATTCACCTGGTCGGCGCCAACCGGATGGCGCGCGCCGTTCTCGACGGCATGGTCGAGCGCCGCCGCGGCGACCTGATCTTCGTCGGCTCCGACGTGGCGCTGCGCCAGCGCCCGCACATGGGCGCCTACGGTGCCGCGAAGGCCGGGCTGGTCGCGATGGTCACCAACCTCCAGATGGAGCTGGAAGGCACGGGCGTCCGCGCTTCGGTGGTGCACCCCGGCCCGACCATGACGTCCATGGGCTGGAGCCTGCCTGCCGAGAAAATCGGCCCGGCCCTTGAGGATTGGGCCAAGTGGGGCCAGGCCCGGCACAGCTACTTCCTGCGCGCGGCCGACCTGGCCCGTGCCATCACGTTCGTCGCCGAGACCCCGCGCGGCGGGTTCATCGCCAACATGGAACTGCAGCCCGAGGCGCCGCTGGCCGAAGCCAAGGAACGTCAGTCGCTCGCGTTGGGCGAGGAAGGAATGCCGGAACCCGCGGACGCGAGGAGCAAGGAAGACAAATGACGATCACCAAAGAGGTTCAACGGGTTTCGGGTGGCGCCGAGGAGCACGGCCACCTGGAGGAGTTCCGCACCGACCCGATCGGCCTGATGCAACGCGTCCGCGACGAATGCGGTGACGTCGGCTGGTTCCAGCTCGCCGACAAGCAGGTGGTGCTGCTCACCGGCGCCGAGGCCAACGAGTTCTTCTTCCGCTCCAGCGACAGCGAGCTCAACCAGGCCGAGGCCTACCCGTTCATGACCCCGATCTTCGGTGAGGGCGTGGTTTTCGACGCCGACCCGGAACGCCGCGCCGAGATGCTGCACAACACCGCGCTGCGCGGCGAGCAGATGAAGGGCCACGCCGCGACCATCGAGCGCGAGGTCCGGCGGATGACCGAGAACTGGGGCGACTCCGGTGAAATCGACCTGCTGGAGTTCTTCTCCGAGCTCACCATCTACACCTCCACGGCCTGCCTGATCGGCCCGAAGTTCCGCAACCAGCTCGATTCCCGGTTCGCGAACTACTACCACCTGCTCGAGCGCGGCACCGACCCGCTCTGCTACGTCGACCCCTACCTGCCCATCGAGAGCTTCCGCATCCGCGACGAGGCGCGGGCCAACCTGGTGGAGCTCGTGCAGGAGGTCATGAACGGGCGAATCGCCAACCCGCCCACCGACAAGAGCGATCGCGACCTGCTCGACGTCCTGGTCTCCATCAAGGACGAAGAGGGCAACCACCGTTTCAGCGCCAACGAAGTCACCGGCATGTTCATCTCCCTGATGTTCGCCGGGCACCACACCAGCTCGGGCACCTCGTCGTGGACGCTCATCGAACTGCTGCGTCACCCCGACTTCTACGCCAAGGTCCAGCAGGAGCTGGACGACCTCTACGCCGACGGCCAGGAGGTGAGTTTCCATGCGCTGCGCCAGATTCCGAATCTGGACAACGCCCTGAAGGAGACGCTGCGCCTGCACCCGCCGCTGATCATCCTGATGCGCGTCGCGCAGGATGAGTTCGAGGTCGCCGAGCACCCGATCCACAAGGGCCAGATGGTGGCGGCCTCACCGGCGATCTCGAACCGCATCCCCGAGGACTTCCCCGACCCCGACGCCTTCAACCCGAACCGGTACGAGAAGCCGCGTCAGGAAGACCTGCTGAACCGGTGGACCTGGATCCCGTTCGGCGCCGGCAAGCATCGCTGCGTGGGCGCAGCCTTCGCGCAGATGCAGATCAAGGCGATCTTCTCGGTTCTGTTGCGCGAGTATGAGTTCGAGATGGCCCAGCCCCCGGAGAGCTACCAGAACGACCACTCCAAGATGGTCGTCCAACTGGCCCGGCCCGCCACCGTCCGCTACCGGAAGCGCGCCTGATGGGTTCCTACCGCGTTGAGGTCGACCGCGACCTGTGCCAGGGCCACGCCATGTGCTCCCTGGAGGCACCGGACTACTTCAACGTCCCCAAGCGCGGCACCGTCGAGATCCTCGACGAGACCCCGCCCGACGACGCGCGCGAGGAGATCGAGCGCGCTGTCGCCGAGTGCCCGACCCAAGCCCTGTTCATTCGCGAAACCAGCTGAAAACAAAGGACAAGACAATGACGTCATTCCCCCGCGAACAACTCGAAGAGTGGGTCGAGCGGTGGCTGCAGGTCAACCGTGACGCCGAGGCGGCCGGCGACTGGAAGCCGATGGCCGACTTCTACACCGACGACGCCACGTACGGCTGGAACATCGGCCCCAAAGAGGACGTCATGTGCCTCGGCAAGGCCGAAATCCGCGACATCGCCCTGGGTTTGGAGATGGAGGGCCTCGAAGGCTGGAAATACCCGTACCAGCGCGTGGTGATCGACGACAAGCAGGGTGAGGTCGTCGGCTTCTGGAAGCAGGTCGTGACAGAATCCGGACGACGCCTCGGCCCCCGCGCGCGAGATCTACGGCATCGGCGGCAGCTGGTTCCGGCTGGAGAACGTCGACGGCGAACCGAAGATCGCCTGGCAGCGCGATTTCTTCGACTTCGGCCACGTGCAGAAGCTCTACCTGGACCTGATGACGGCCGGAAAACTGTCGAAGGGCATGCAGCAGCGCATCCAGCGCAGCCTGGCCGGCGAGCAGCTGCCGGGTTACTACCCCCTGGGCGAGGCTCCCGTCCCGATCTGGTGAAAACCGGCCGAGCAGTTATTGGGGGTGGGGTGTGACGAACGTAACTTTTCCCTCTACGCTAACTGAAACAGGTTCTAGTGGAAGGCACGTGCGGTGAAGACAAAAGGTGCTCTCATCTGGGAGTTCAACCAGCCGTGGTCGATCGAGGAGATCGAGATCGGTGACCCCGTCAAGGACGAGGTCAAGATCCAGATGGAAGCCTCGGGCATGTGCCACTCGGACCACCACCTGGTGACCGGCGACATCCCGATGGCCGGTTTCCCGGTGCTCGGCGGCCATGAAGGCGCCGGCATCGTGGTCGAGGTCGGCCCCGGTGTGGACCACATCGCCGTCGGCGACCACGTCGTGCTGTCGTTCATCCCGTCGTGTGGCGAGTGCCCGTCGTGTCAGGCCGGTATGCGCAACCTGTGCGACCTGGGCATGTACCTGTTGACCGGCACCGCGGTGTCCGACGGCACCAACCGCGTGCATGCCGCCGACGGCACGCCGGTGATCCCGATGACCCTCTTGGGCACCTTCAGCCCGTACATGGTGGTGCACAAGAGCTCCGTCGTGAAGATCGACCCCACCATCCCCTTCGAGGTCGCCTGCCTGGTCGGCTGCGGCGTCACCACCGGCTACGGCTCGGCGGTCCGCAGCGGCGACGTCCGCCCCGGTGACGACGTCTGCATCGTCGGCGTCGGCGGCGTCGGCACGGGTGCCCTCCAGGGTGCGCTCAATGCCGGTGCCCGCAACGTGTTCGTCGTGGATCCCGTTGAGTTCAAACGGGACAACGCCCTGAAGTTCGGCGCCACGCACGCCTACCCCGACATCTACAGCGCCATGGCGGGCGTCGCGGAGGTCACCGAAGGCCGCATGGCCACCAAGACCATCGTCACCGTCGGTGAGCTGCACGGTGAGGACATCGACAACTACCTCAACATCACCAGCAAGGGCGGCACCTGCGTGGTGACGGCGGTCGCGAACATGGCCAGCCTGGACGTGAAGCTCAACCTGTCGATGCTGACGCTGATGCAGAAGCGCCTACAGGGCACCATCTTCGGCGGCGGCAACCCGCACCACGACATCCCGTCGCTGCTGGCCATGTACAAGGCCGGCCGCCTCAACCTCGACGACATGGTCACGCGCCAGTACAAGCTGGAGCAGATCAACGAGGGCTACCAGGACATGCTGGAGGGCCGCAACATCCGCGGCGTCATCCGGTACACCGACGCCGACCGCTGAACCCACTTTCGCTGAGTCGGCCTGGGGGGACGTCCCAGGCCGACTCGGCGTTGTCTGTAGGAGGAAAACCCTTGTCCGACAATCCTGTTGTCATCGCCTCGCAGTCGTCGTGGCGGTGCGTGCAGAGCCACGACCGCGAGGGCTGGCTTGCCCTGATGGCCGACGACATCGTCGTCGAAGATCCGATCGGCGAGGCCGTCACCAACCCCGACGGCACGGGAGTGAAGGGCAAGGAGGCGCTGGCCGCCTTCTACGACACCAACATCGGCCCGAACCAGCTGACGGTGACGTGCGAGGAGACGTTCCCGTCGAGCTCGCCCGACGAGATCGCCTACATCCTGGTGCTGCGCACCGAATTTCCGAACGGCTTCGTGGCCAGCGTCCGCGGCGTGTTCACCTACAAGGTCAATGCCGAGGGGCTCATCACCAACCTGCGCGGGTACTGGAACCTCGAGGCCATGAAGTTCGAGCAGCCGGCCGATCAGACCAACTGATTGTCGGCGTAGAACCGGGCCGCGCGGCGAATCGCGTTCACCGTCGGCTCCGGTTCCCAGCCCAGCTCCCGCCGCGCCTTGCTGTTGTCGGCCGGCGACGTCATGTGCAGTAGCCGCGTGATGGTGACCAGCGGCGGAATCTTGCCCGGGCGCACCGCGCGCAGCGGCTCCGTGGCGTAGGCACCGGCGTACATCGCGGCCTTGGGCACCCCGAATCGTGGTGGCCGCACACCGGTTTCGTCGGCCGCCGTCTCGAGGATGGTGCGCAGCGGCAGGTAGCTCTCCGAGATGATGTAGCGCTCACCGACGCGGCCGTGCTCGGCAGCCAGCAGCAGCGCCCGGGCGGCGTCCTCGATACCGACCACTTCCGCGGCCGCATCAGCGGCATAGAACCGCATCCGGCCGGCCGCGGTACGCGCCACGATCTCGCCGTGCGGCGTCGGCTGCCAGTCCCGCGGGCCATAGGTGTTCGACACACACATCGCGACGGCCGGCAGCCCCCGCTGCGCCACCGCATCCAGCACGAGTTGCTCTGCGGCACGCCGTGATCGGACGTAGTCGCCACCCTTGTCGGCCCAGTTGAACGGCGTGTCCTCGGTGACGACGGAGCCGTCATCGCTGACGGCGATGGTGCAGATCGTGCTGACGAACACGAACTTGTCGAGATCGGCGTCCACCGCGATGTCCAGTACCCGCCGCAGTCCGTCGACGTTGGTCCGGAACAACGGCGCCGGGTCCGGCAGCATGGCCCGGGCGTCGACGACGCAGTAGAAGACGACGTCCCGATCGCACATGGCGGCCCGCACGGCGTCGTCGTCGAAAATGTCTCCGTAGCAACGCTCGACGTCGAGATCGTCGATGCCGCGGGTCGAGCTGGTCTCCCGCAGCAGCACCCGGACGTCGTCGCCGCGCTCGACCAGCTGGCGCGTGACGTGCGAGCCGAGGAAGCCACTGGCTCCCATCACCAGTGACTTGCGCGGTGCCATCAGGCGCGCGGCCCGACCGGCCGGCCGAGCAGGCGGTCCGGTTGCGACCACCACGGCGCGGCGTCGGCCTCATCGATCCCGGTGATGTCGTTGGCTTCGACGAAGTATTCGTGCACCCGCGCGGCGTCGACGGCGGGTGCGCGCTTGCCCCATTTGACCGACAGGAAGCCGCTGTCCCCCATCGACTTCTGGTGCAGCACATAGGGAGACATCGACCGCGCACCGCGGCCGACGGTGACCCCGCCGAACGTCCACGCGATGTACGGGAGCACCCGGCGCCAGTACACCTGGCTGAACGTGCCGCGTTCCCGCAGGATGTTCGTGCCCGGCATCACGCCCGGATCGAAGTACGCCGCGGACATCCCTTCGGGCACCAGCTGCCCCGCCGCGCGCGACAGATAGAACAGGCCGAGCTTGGTGCGCGCGTAGGCCTGGACACCGTCATCGCTGGGCAGGCACTGCTCGGCGAGCGGCTGCCATTCCGCGGTCTTCACCCGCGCCAGCCGCTGGAACAGCGTCTGGCGAATGGTCGGGGACCCGACGATCATGATCCGGGCATCCGCGGCCAGCTGCGGACTGATCCGCGCCAGCAACGCGTGCGGGCCGAAAAGATTGGTGGCGACGGTCAATTCGATACCGTCGGAGCTGAGTTCACGGGCGTCGTTGCGCAGCACCGCGGCGTTGAGCACGACAGTGCTGAGCGGCGGGATGACGCCGTCCGCCACCAGACGGGCGATCTCCTCGGCAGCGCGACGCACGCTTTCCTGTGAACCCTGGTCGCACACCACGATGTGGGTGGTACCGGCAGCGGCACGCTCACCGAGCAGCGCCTTGAGTTCCTCGCCCCGCGTGGCGTTCCGGACGGGCAGCACGCAGTGCCAGCCCGGCGTTCCCACGATCCGTTTCGCCAGTCCGAGCCCCAGCCCGGAGGTGGCGCCCGTCAGCAGCAGACTGCGGGTTTCCATCTGATTCATCACCCGACTTCCGCTGGAACCGACGAATTGCTGGACGGTGCCCCCTCATTCAGGCCGATGCGGGCATGCAGCCGCGCCAGCGGAGCGGGCGCCCACCAGTTGGCCTTGCCCAGCAGCACCATGACGGCCGGGAGCAGGATGGTCCGGATCACGATGGCGTCCACCAGGATCGCGACCGCCAGCCCGAACCCGAAGATGCGCAGGAACGACACCTGCGAAGCGATCAATCCGGCGAATGTGATCGCCATGACGAGCGCCGCGGCAGTGACGATCCGGCCGGTTCCGGCCAGGCCGAGAGCCACCGATTCGCGGCCGGCCGCATCGGATTTGTCCGAGGCAAGCCAGAATTCGCGGATGCGGGCGATGATGAACACCTCATAGTCCATCGACAGCCCGAACGCGACGCAGAACATCAGCACCGGCATGGTGGACACCAGGGTGCCCACCACGGTGGTGCCCAGCCCGCCGAGGTGCCCCTCCTGGAAGATCCACACCAGCGCCCCGAATGTCGCGGTGAGCGATAAAGCGTTGAGCACCAACGCCTTCAGCGGGATGATCACGCTGCCGCTCAGCAGGAACAGCAGGACGAACATCACCGCCGCGATCAACCCGAGCATGGTCGGCACCCGGCTGGCGATGGCCTCGACGCCATCGCGGTTGGACTGCGCGGCGCCCGTGAACAGCGGCGTCATCCCGACCGGCGGCGGCACGGCATGCAGCCGGTCCAGCGCTTCGTCCGACGCCGCGCTGAACGGCAGCGTCGTGGTGGTCACCGTCAGGAAGCTGGCGTCTTTCCCGGTCCCGGCCTCGTGGCCGGCAGGTCCGATCGCGCGTCCACCGGCATAGGTGGCACCCGGCCCGGCCGCCGCGACCACGGTCGGCACCTTGGACAACTCGGCGGCGTAGGCGTCGATGGCAGCGTTGTCTCGGATTCCGTTGCCGTGCAACAGCACGATGTGCACCGGCAGGCCGGCGTCCTGCGTGAAGTCACTGCGCATGTGGTCGCCCACCTGCCGGGCCGACGATGTGGTCGGCAGGATGCGGTCGTCGGGGAAGCCGAATTTGATGTTGAGGAACGGTAGTCCGACGATGACCAGCGGAATCAGCGTGACGGCGGCCGCGATGCGCGGCCGGCGCATGACGGCGTGCGTCCAGGTGTACCAACGGGATTCGGTGAGCGGGCCACGCCGGCCCGGCTTGCCGATCCGCTTGCCCGCAAGCCGGATGGCAGCGGGCGTGATGACCAGCGCCGCAAGAGCCGCCATGGCCACCACCGACACCGCGCCGTACGCGAACGACCGCAGGAAGTACATCGGGAAGACCGCCATGGTCGCGAGGCACAGCGCGACGGTGGCCGCCGAGAACACCACCGTCCGGCCCGCGGTGCGCATGGTGCGCCGCAACGCCTCGTCGGGATGGGACCCGTCGCCGATCTCCTCGCGGTACCTGCTCACCAATAGCAGTGAGTAGTCGATCGCCAGGGCCAGTCCCAGCGCCACGGCGAGGTTGAGCGCGAACACCGACACGTCGACGAACTCGGCCAGAACCCGCAGGATCGCAACGGAACCCGATATCGCGAAGGCCCCGACCGCGAGCGGCACCAGCGCGGCGACGACACCACCGAAGACCCACACCAGGACCAGGAACGTCAGCGGCAGGACGATGGCCTCGCTGAGGGTGAGGTCGTGCCGACTCTGCTCGTTGACCGCGGAGTACACGGCACCCGGCCCGCCCGCCGAGATGGTCAGCCCCGGATCACGTTGCCCGACATAGCGTTCCACCAGCGCGGTGGAGGACGCGATGCCGGTGGTCTCGTTGCCGTCCATGAAGGCGATGACCAGGGCCGAGCGCCCGTCCTTGCTCACCAGACCGGCCGCGACCGGATCCGGCGCCTCGAACGGCGACAGCACGCGCGCGACGTGCTCGGTGCCGCGCAGTTCGGTGACCAGCCGGTCCACCTGCGCCCGCACCGGGGCCGACGTCACCGGCTCTTTCGCCTGCACCAGCAGATTGAGGTTGACGAAGCCGCGGTGGAACTCTTCGGTGAGGACCTTGTTGGCGCGGTTCGACTGGGCGTCGGGGTCGGTGAAGCCACCGGCGCCGAGCAGGTCCGCAACAGGCGCGGACAGCACGCCGAACAACGACATCAGGACGACGGTCGCCAGGAGAATTCGCTTGGGCGCGGCGATCACCACGCGCGAGATCAGATCGAGCATCGGCGCGTCACGCCGCCGGCGGGAAGACGTTGAGGACGACGGCGGCACCCAGACCACCCGCGCTGACGATCGCGCCGGCGCCGATGCCGCCGCCGCGGCGCTGCAGTTCGTTGATCAGGGTGCCGGCCACGCGGGTACCGGAGGCGCCGTAGGGGTGGCCGAGTGCCAGGCCGCCGCCGTGCACGTTGAGCCGGTCGCGGCTGATGTCCAGCGACCGCTCGTAGGCGATGCCGATCGAGGCGTAGGAGTCGTGGACGTCGTAGAGGTCGACGGCTTCGGTGCTGATGCCGGCGCCGTCGAGGGCCCGCCGGGTAGCGGTGATGGCCGCATCGGTGGCGCGCTCGGGTTCTGAGCCCACGACCGACCAGCCGATGATCTCGGCCAGCGGCGTCAGACCGTGGACGCCGGCGAAGTCGGGGTCGCAGATCATCATCGCGGCGGCGCCGTCGGTCAGGCCCGTCTGATTGCCGGGCGTCACCGTGCAGTCCTCGCCGAGGAACGACGTCAGTGCGGACAGGTTGGTCATGTTGAATTCGCGGCACGGCAGCTCGTCGGCGAACACCGCTGTGCCGTCGACGGTTACCGCAACCTTCTCGGTATCCAGGACGCCGCCCTCGATCGCGTCGGAGGCCAGCGTATGCGCCCGGGCCGACCACTCGTCGACCTCTTGACGCGTCAGGCCGAACTGGCGCGCGGTGCCTTCACCGAGGGTCCGGGCCAGGTCGAGCGCGGGCATCTCACCGATACCGGGATGCATCGGGGCGATCTGGGTGTCGGTGATCCCCGTGGCCGCGAAGTGCGGACCTGCCAGTGGCGACGCCGAGGGCGTGTTCAGACCGCCGGCGATGACGCACTTGCCCATGCCGGCCTTGATGGTCGCGACCGCCTGGTGCATCGCCATCATTCCCGACGCACACCAGCCGCCGACCGCGACCGCGGGGGTGTCCAGCGGCAGGCCCATGTCCAGGGCCGAGTAGCGGGCGATACAGCCGCCGCCCTGCAGCACCTCACCGAGCACGATGTTGTCGATCAGTTCGGGGTCGACACCCGAGCGGTTGATGACCTCGCGGATCACGGTGCTCGCGAGGTCGAACTCGGAAACGTTGGCCAGTCCACCTACCAGCGAACGCGTGAACGGCGTTCGCGCATACGCAACGACTACGGGATTGGTCAAGGTTCTTGCCCTCCTCGGCAACGACGTCCGCTTGTGGCACCGCGCAATCCGCGGACTGCCCAGAACTGTCGTGTGCGCGCGGACATAACGGCATGGCTGTTCTTCGTTGTGCTGATTTCAGCGACTAACGGCAATAGTTTCTAGCACGCAAATCAACCGCGGTCTATATTCCATCAACGTAAATATCCACGTCAGGAGCGTTAATTATGGATTTAGCGAACTAGTTAGAACTTGTTTCAATAATTGCATATGGCACATGCCGGTGTAACCCCCGTCACAGCCGGAACGGCGTTGGCGCACAACCGATAACAGCGTTTCGAACACCATTTGCCGAGACGGCGATTCAGACCATTGACCGCGCAGTCAGTTCGGCGGACCCCGCCGCTGTGGCAAACCACCGACTCCGATCGCAGCAAACTCTGGGCTCGACAGCATCCGGTAGAACATGTTCTAGTAGCGGCATGCTCGACTTCAGCACCGACACCCTCAGCCCGGAGGAAGCGCAGCGCCTCCGTTCCGTATTCGAGCCGCTGACCCAGTCCGTCCGCGAACTGATGGACGCGACCGCCCGCAGCGATGCCGATGCCGACACCATCGCGGCCGCGAAAGCCGAAATCGAGTCGGCCACCGCGCGGTTGCGCTCCAAGCAACTGGAGAAGACCTGGGGCCTGCGCTTCACCACCGAAGGCGAGTGGCTGCCGTGGACCAATGCCGTTGTGGGCCTGCGCAACCCGGTCGCGCCGCCGCTGACGGTCGTGCTCGAAACAACCGACTATGTGTGGTCCGAATTCTCCCTCGGCGCCGCCTATGAGGGCCCGCCCAACCACGCGCACGGCGGCGTCTGCGCCATGATCCTGGACCACGTGCTGGGTGAGGTCGCATCGAACGACGGCACCACCCGGTTCACCGGCACGATCAACGTGAAGTACGTGCGTCCCACGCCGCTGGGCAAGCTGCGGGCCGAGGCACGCATCGTGCGCACCGAGGGTTTCAAGGCCTACGGGGTCGCCCACATCGCCGACGACCAGGGCGTCACCATCGAAGCCGAAGGTGTCTTCATCCAGCCCAAGTGGGCCCGCGGCTAGATGGCGCGGTCGACTGGCGCCAGTGCCACCAAAGTCGCGAAAGACTGGCTCGACGCACATGTCCCTGACCAGACGGGCCGCACGGTTCTGATCACCGGCGCCAACGGCGGTCTCGGTGCCGCCACCGCGCGGCATCTGGCGGCCGCCGGCGCCCAGGTGATCCTGGCCTGCCGCCGCCCGGAGCAGGCCGCGGCCCTCGCCGCCGAAATCGGTCCTGCCGCACAGACTCTGCACCTCGATCTGGCAGACCTGGACTCCGTGAAGTCCGCGGCGGCCGCATGCGGACCCGTCGACACCGTGGTCGCGCTGGCCGGGGTGTGCCACGTGCCGTACGGCCTGACCGTCGACGGCTTCGAATTGCACACCGGCATCAACCATCTCGGGCACTTCGCGTTGGTCGGCCAACTGCTGGACCGGATCACCGACCGGGTCGTGGTCGTCACCAGCCGCGCGCACGAGTTCGTCGGGCGGCCGGGATTCGGCAGGCTCATGCCCGCCGATCCGGGATGGCGGACCCGTCGCTACTCCGCTTTCGACGGGTACTGCCAAGCCAAGCTGGCCAACCTGCTGTTCGCCAATGAACTGCAGCGGCGCCTGACGGCAGCCGGCAGCACGGTGAAATCGATATCCGCACAACCCGGTTGGGCCGACACCGACGCCGGCATGCACTCGGGCCGCAAGTGGGGCGACCTCTCGTGGCGCGCCTCGTGCCGGGCCATCGGCCAGCCGGCCGACGTCGCGGCCCTCTCGATCACCTACGCCGCCGCCGCGGATGACGTCGCCGGCGGCGGCTACTACGGGCCCGACCGGTTCTTCGGGATGCGCGGGCTACCGGCGCCGGCGAAGGCCGGACGTGCGGCCACCGACCAGGCGCTGATGACCGCGAATTGGGTTGCCGCCGAACACCACACCGGTGTCCGGTACGACATCTGACGACAGGAGCCGACCGTGTCAACCGACGCAACTGACGTCGACCGGCTGCCGCCGGCGCCCGACGTGCCCTTGAGTCTGCGCGAGCGCATCGCCGCGATCCAGGTCGCGCACAGCGGATGTGAGACGTTCCGCGACGCCGGCGGCCCCGTCACCACGGTGCGCATCGCGCCGAAGTGGATGATGCCGCCGATCGTCGTCGTCACCTCGCCGCAGGGTGCCCGCGACGTCCTGACCGCCACCTACCCGGCCGTCGACCGCGACTTCCCGTTCATGACCGAACAGCAGAAGCTCAACGGCGGCTCACTGCTGAACTTCAGCCACAAGGAATGGGTCGGGCGACGCCGCATGCTGCAACCGGTGTTCACCACCGCGCGCATCGCCGAACTCAATGAGCAGATGTACGACATCGCCACCGACGCCGCGACCTCGTGGCGGGACGGGTCCGAGATCGACCTCGACCGCGAGAGCCGGCGCATCACCATGCGGGTGCTGGGCCGCACCATCATGGGCTTCGAACCCGGTTCGTACACAGACGAATTGGTCGATCCACTGCGCCGGATCAGCAAGTACATCGCCGACCGGGGCCGCGCCCCGGTGAAGCTGCCGAGCTGGGTGCCGACCAGGGAACGCCGCTTCGCGGTCAAGTTCAACAAGGTGGCGCACGATCTCGCCGCCCAGATCCTGCAGGACTGCCGCACCGATCCGCAGCTGAGCGCTCCCCTGGTCCGCGCCATGATGGAGGCCCGCGACCCCGAGACGTCAGAACCGTTGACCGACGAGGAAATCTGCCACGAACTCGTCATCTTCCTGGCCTCGGGACTGGAGACCACCGCGACGACGCTCGCCTACGCGCTGTGGGCGCTGGGCCGTCGTCCCGAGATCTTCGACCGGGTGGCGGCCGAGGTCGCCGCGGTCGACGAAGCCGCGCTGCGGACCAATCCGCGCAGCCATCTGCCGTACACCGTCAGCGTCATCCAGGAGGCCCTGCGCCTGGGCGGCCCGACACCCGCGGTGATGCGGATCGCCCGGCAGGACATGGCCGTCGACGGCTTCCGCGTCGAGGCGGGCAGCATGCTCATGGTCGGCGTCTACGCGATGCACCGCGACCCCCAATTGTGGGACCGCCCAATGGAATTCGATCCCGATCGGTTCACCGCGGGGCGCTCCCGGATGCAGTGGCAGTTCCTGCCGTTCGGCGGTGGGCCGCGGTCGTGCATCGGCGAGTTCTTCGCGCTGACCGCCGCGACCCTGGAACTCGCGTCGATCGTCCGGCACTGCCGGCTGACGTCGCGCAGCGCGACGTTCCCGATCACCGCGCCGCTCACCATCGTGCCGGACGGGCCCATCCCCGCCCTGGTCCAGACCGTCAACGCCTAGGAAGACGCCGCCGTGCCACGACGAGCCCCGGTACGCACCGCCGAGCTGAACCTGGAAACCCTGACGCTGCACCAGGACGGCCGCGTCCTGACCGCGCGGTTCGACGACCCGCCCAACCACTTCCTGTCGCTGCGGCTGGTCAAGGACATGGACCGGCTGACCCGCGCTGCGGATCAGGACCCGTCGGTCGGGGCGGTCATCCTGACCGGCACCGGCGACAAGTTCATCTCGCACTCCGAACCCGAACAGGTGCAGCTGTTCTTCCAGATGGCGACACCGCCGCTGCCGTCGCGCGCGGTGACCTGGTCCATCAAGCTCAACAACGCCGCCATGCGCGTGCCCGCCCTGCTCAGGGCCACCGAGACCCGGGGCGGCGACTGGGGCACCGGCATCGTCTACAGCGCCATCCTCAAGCGCACCATCACCCGGATGAACCGGTCGGGCGTCGTCTACCTCGCCGCCATCAACGGCACGGCCCTCGGCGGTGGGTTCGAACTCGCGCTGTTCTGCGACCTGCGCATCGCCGCCGACGCCGACCAGGTCCGCATCGGCCTGATCGAGATTCTGGCCGGCCTGGTACCGGGAGGCGGTGGGAGCCAACGACTCCCGGCAATGCTCGGCATGTCCGCCGCGCTGGAGCACATGCTGGAA
This sequence comes from Mycobacterium toneyamaense, assembly GCF_055384815.1. Lineage (NCBI taxonomy): Bacteria > Bacillati > Actinomycetota > Actinomycetes > Mycobacteriales > Mycobacteriaceae > Mycobacterium > Mycobacterium toneyamaense. The sequence goes on along the minus strand of NZ_AP040333.1, from coordinate 511,810 downwards.
GGCCGGCCGCTCACCGCGCGCGAGGCGCTCGAGACCGGCATCGTGCACCGGCTCGCCCCAGCCGAGGAATTGCTCGACGACGTGCAGGCCACCGCGCAGCGCCTGTCCCGCCGGTCGCCCTACGCCATCGCGGCCGTCAAACGCGCCGTCTACTTCGGCGGTAACAGGTCGTTGTCCGCGGCCCTCGACTTCGAGCTCGCGGGATTCGTCGGGACCGGCCGCAATCCGCGAAAGCACTTGACGGCGGACGCTTTTCAGCAGGATTACGACACCATCGGCGACAGTCCCTTCGCCGGCCACATCGAGCCCTGGCTATCCGGCACCCGCGTCGAGCAATAGGCTGGACCCATGCCGTCCGTCTTCACCATGATCATCAACCGCGACCTGCCGGGCCGATTCGTCTACGAGGACGACGACGTCGTCGCGTTCCTCACCATCGAGCCCATGACGCAGGGTCACACCCTGGTCGTGCCCCGGGCCGAGGTGGACAACTGGCAGGACGTGGACCCCGAGCTGTGGGGCAAGGTGATGGCCGTGTCGCAGAAGATCGGGCGCGCGGTGTGCACCGCCTTCGACACCGAGCGGGCCGGCGTCATCATCGCCGGGCTCGAGGTGCCGCACCTGCACGTACACGTGTTCCCGGCCCGCAACCTGTCCGACTTCGGGTTCGCCAACGTGGACCGCAACCCGTCGCCCGAATCACTCGACGAGGCTCAGGCCAAGATCATCGCCGCCCTCGGCACCGTCGGCTGATTCGGCAGAATCGGCCGCGCCGCCGATCCGCGGCAGGCGCACGGTGAACCGGCACCCGTGGCCCGGCGCGGTGGTCACGGTGACGACACCGCCGTGTGCCCGCACCAGCGAGTCGACGATCGAGAGCCCCAGGCCCGTGCCGCCGCTGGTCCGGGTGCGCGACGAGTCGGTGCGGTAGAAGCGCTCGAAGATTCGATGCGCGTCCTCGGCCGACAGGCCGGGGCCCTGGTCGCAGACCTCGAGCACCGCGTCGCCGTCGACCGTGCCGACACGCACCGTGATGCCGCCGGCCTCCGGCGTGTGCTGCACGGCGTTCATCACCAGGTTGCCCAGCACCTGGCGCAGCCGCGCCTCGTCGCCCAGGACTTCCGGAGTCCCGGGGCCGTCCAACAACTCCAGCGACACCGTCCGCCGCGGCGCGATGGACCGCGCGTCGTGCACCGCATCGGTCGCCAGGATCAGCAGGTCGACGGGCCGCTGCTCCAGCGGTCGCTGCTGGTCCAGCCGTGCGAGCAGCAGCAGATCCTCGACCAGCAGACCCATGCGCCGGGCCTCGCTCTCGATGCGGCTCATCAACATCTCGACGTCGCTGGCAGCACCCTGCCGGTACAGCTCGGCGAAGCCGCGAATGGTGGTCAGCGGCGTCCGCAGCTCGTGGCTGGCGTCGGTGATGAAGCGCCGCATCCGCTCCTCGGAAGTCCGCGCCGACTCTGCCGACTGTTCCGATGAGGCCACGGCGTTCTGAATCTGCGCGAGCATTCCGTTGAGCGCCAACGACAATCGCCCGACCTCGGTGCGGGAGTCCCGCTCGGGCACACGACGGTCGAGCTGACCCGAAGCTATGTCCGCGGCAGTGCGCTCCACCTCGTCCAGCGGCCGGAGGCTGCGGTGCACCGCGACGTACCCCGCGATGCCCAAGATCAGCAGCACCGCGGCGCCGATGCCCACCTGCGACCAGGCCAGCGCCCGCACCGTCGACGCCACGTCGGACAGGTCGATCGCGACCGTCGTCAGTTCCCCGTCCGGGCCGCGCACCGTCATGGCCCGCCACTTCACGTCGGAGTGGTGGATCGAGCCGACCGTCGTCGGCACCGGGCCGACGTCGTTGCTGTCGGGCAGCGCCGGCTGCGCGTCGTTGTCGTTGACGGCGATCCACACCCGGCCGTCGGGGTCGATGCCGCGGACGTAGAAGTTCGACGGCGGCCGCGCCGGGTTCGGGCCCTCGATCGGGGTGGCCGGGATGCGCCGCGGTTCCTGCGCCCAGCTCCGCGACGCGTCGAGCAGTGTCTCGTCGACGCGGTTGATCAGGCTGTGCTGCATGATCGAGGTGACGGCGACGCCGGAAGCCAGCAGGCCGAGGGCCGCCAGCAGCACGGTCGCAGCGACCAGCCCGACCCGCAGCGGAATGCCGCGTGTACCGCGCCATGTCCCGTCGCTGCGCTCGCCCAGGTGGCGTGTCATCACTCCATTGTTGGTGATGCCCCGCCAAAAATGTCTCAGCGCGGCTCGCGGAGCACGTAACCGACCCCCCGCAACGTGTGCAGCAGGCGCTTCTCACCGGTGTCGATCTTGCGGCGCAGGTACGACACATAGGACTCGACGACGTTCACGTCACCGCCGAAGTCGTAGCGCCACACGTGGTCGAGGATCTTCGGCTTCGACAGGACGGTGCCCGCGTTGATGATGAAGTAACGCAGCAGCGTGAACTCGGTAGGCGACAGCGAAACCGGTTCGCCGGCCTTCCACACCTCGTGGGTGTCCTCGTCGAGCTCGATGTCGGCGAACGTCAGCCGGGCACTGCGCGGCTCTTCGACACCACGGCCGGTACGGCGCAGGATGACCCGCAGCCGGGTCACGACCTCTTCCAGGCTGAACGGCTTGGTGACGTAGTCGTCGCCGCCGAGCGTCAGGCCGGCCACCTTGTCCTGCAGGCTGTCGCGGGCGGTGAGGAAGAGGGCAGGCGCATCGATACCGTCGGCGCGCATCCGGCGCAGCACGCCGAACCCGTCCATGCCGGGCATCATCACGTCGAGGATCACCGCATCGGGCTTGACCTCGCGGGCCTTGTCGAGCGCGGCGGGGCCGTTGGAGGCGGAGTGCACCTCGAAGCCCTGGAACTTCAGACTGACAGACAACAGCTCGACGATATTGGTCTCGTCGTCCACGACGAGAATCCGCGCTTCGGGGGTCGCCTCAGGAACTGCAGCCATGGCCATGCAGCCATGGTCCTCGCAGGCCTTAAATCCTCCCTGCCTGGTGGCTGTGAAGATACTGTGAGTCGTACAGCCATTTGCCAGACCTCCCGCATCTCGGTCACATCAGATGTGACCGGCGCCATACACTGGGCCGATGGATTTGGGTAAAGCCCTGTCAGACCTGGCCGCGGCGCCACTGAAGATCGCCAGCGCCGGTCTCGAAATCGCCAGCGGCACGCTGTCCACCGTGCAACACGCGCTCGGCGACACCAGCGTGGGTTCGCCCGTCATGTCCATGCTCGGCCTCGACGACACGCTGAGCCGGGCCGGCCGCCTCACCCGCCTGGTCGACGACGACGCTCCGCTGGGCCGGGCGCTGGCACCGGGCGGCGTGCTCGACCGGTTGCTCCGCCCGGGTGGCCTGGTCGATCAGATCAGCCAGGACGGCGGCCTCCTCGACCGCCTGACCGCCGAGGGCGGCGCCGTGACACGGGCCCTGGCACCCGGCGGCATCATCGACCAGCTGACCCTCGACGGCGGCCTGCTGGACCAACTGACATCCGACGAAGGGGCGTTGTCCCGCGTGCTCGCACCCGGCGGCTTCGCCGAACAGGCGCTCGCGCCCGACGGTGTCGTCGACCGGGTACTCAGCGAGGACGGCATCGCCGCCCGCCTGATCGCCAAGGACGGAGCTGCCGACCGCGTCCTCGCCGACGGTGGAGTGGTCGACCGGCTGCTGAGTTCGGGCGGCATCGTCGACCGGCTGCTCGAACCGGGCGGCCCCGCCGACCGCGTCCTGGCCGACGGCGGCGTCGTCGACCGCGTGCTGTCCACCGACGGCATCCTCGACAGAGTGCTCGCCCCGGGCGGGGTCGCCGACCGTGGCCTCGCCGAGGGCGGCGTCGTGGAACAGATGCTCGCCGACGGCGGCATCGTGGACCGGGTCCTTCGCCCGGAGGGCATCGCGGACCGATTGGTCGGTGAAGGCGGCATCGCCGACCGGCTGTTGGCCGACAACGGCGTCGTCGACCGGGTACTGCGTGCCGACGGCATCGCCGACCGTCTGCTCGGTGACGGCGGGCCGGTCGACAAGATGCTCTCCGACGGCGGCCTGGTGGACCGCCTGCTGAGCGAGGGCGGCATCGCCGAACGGCTGCTCGACGAGGGCGGCGCCATCGACGTCCTCACCGCAGCCGACGGCGCCCTGATGAAGTTGAACGACGTCGTCGACAACCTCAACCAACTGGCGCCCGTGCTCGCCGGGCTCGCCCCGACCGTCGACAAGCTGTACGACGCGGTGCTCGTCCTCAACGACGCGGTGAATCCGCTGAGCAACATCGCCGGACGCATCCCCCTGAGCCGCCAACGCGGCAAGCGAGCCGCCAAGGCCGCAGCCGCGCGGCAAGTCGTCGACCAGAATGGGCAGGACCCGCCGATATCCGGCCAGTGAAGCTGACGGGTTAGGATTCGGGGCGGTTCGAGGTTTCTCGAACCGCATGCCTCCCTAGCTCAGTGGTAGAGCGCCGTTCTTGTAAAGCGGATGTCGTCGGTTCAATCCCGACGGGAGGCTCCAAAAGGAAGCGACCACTTGTCGGTGGCCCGTCGTAACGTCGGCCCATGAGGTCATGCCTTGGTTGTGGCACTCCGCTTGTGAAGCGCAGTCAGAAGGTCTACTGCGGCAACGCCTGCCAGGCAGTGGCTCGCCGCGAAGCCAGCACGAAACGGTGGCTCGAGACGGGTGCGGGGCGAATCGACAGTCACCAAGGCCACTACATTCGCGACTATCTTCTCGGCGCCCAATCTGGTTGCTGTGCTATCTGCACCAGCAACACAACCTGGCAGGACCTGCCGCTGGCGCTCGTACTGGACCACATCGACGGCGACCCGACGAACAACCGACGCGAGAACCTGCGATTAGTCTGCCCGAACTGCGACTCCCAGCTGCCGACGTACAAGAGCCGCAACCGCGGCAACGGCCGCCACTTCCGTCGCGAGCGATACGCCAATGGCCAGTCGTACTGAGACGATGCGGCTTTCGATTCGCCTACTGCCGCGTGAATCGCCCTACCCAGGCCAGCACGAGCGTGACGATGAGCAGCATCGGAGCGCCGATCTGCACCACCTCCAACTGCCGGGGGCTGACGACCGTCAAGGCCCCCAGGACCACCGCGACGACAACGACCAAAAGGCGCATCGCCAGCAGTGGGCGGCTTTTCAGCGCCGACGCCAAGGTCCGGCGCCCGACGGTGACCACCAGCTTTCCGAGTGCAGCGCCAAGGCCGATGGTCGCCGCCGCGATCCCGAGCCGGGGTCCGACACCCAGGGTGTTGCCCGGGGCCGCCGTGACGAGCAGCAGCCACACCAGGAACAGCACTCCCGCGGTACACCACCGCAGCCACCGGGCCATCGCGAGTGCGATGTTGCTGCGTGCCAGACCGCCGAGGGTGGGGTCGAGCGTGCCGGCGCCGAGGAAGCCCCGCAGCGCGCCCAGTAGCCGTCCCCGCGCCATCCGGTTGACTGCCAAGTTGTGCGTCGCGATGGCGTGATCGGGTTGCAGCCGCAGCGCGGCAGTGTATTCGGCATCCGATTCGGCGGTGCGCGACAGCTTCCGAAAGATGTTTCCGCGCAACACGAAAAGATCGGGATCCGAGGGTTCGAGCCGGATCGCTTCGGTCACCTCGGTGAGCGCGGCATCCAGCCAGCCTTCATCGGAGAGGATGTGGGCATACACCAGGTGGGTGCGATACTCGTTCGGGTCAGCGGATACCGCGCGCCAGGCCATCCATTTCGCCTCGTGCCACCGGCCTTGTCCGCGAAGCGCCAGCGCGTACAACCGAATCGCGTGCTCGTTGTCAGGCGCCGATTTCAGCGCCGCATACAGCCTGCGCTCGGCGCCGATGTAGTCGCCGAGCCCGATGGCGGCCTGGGCATCGAAGATCAGCAGGGCCGGATGGTCCGGCGCCATCGACAGCGCATGGGCCAGCACTTCGCGGGCGCGCTGATGATTGTCGACGTCGAGGTACATCCGCGCCTGCTGCAGCGCGGCATCGACAGCCTCTGCCGTCACCGAATCTTGTTGCGACGCAGGTACTTCGCCAGTTCGTCGTAGGTGCCGTCGCGATTGCCGAATTCGACGACGTTGCGCGCCGTATCGAACCACGGACCGGTCGACGGGCGAACCTGCCGCAGCGCCGCCTCCACATCGGACATCCGCACCGGCCGGACCTGCCCGGTGTGCAGTGAGTCGGCCATCGCCAATTGCGTTGCGGTGTCACAGACGTGCGCCAGATCCGCACCCGAGAAGCCCGACGTGCGAGCCGCCAGTGCGGACAGGTCGATGCCCTCGATCGGACGATCCTGCAGGTGCAACCGCCCGATGCTGGCCCGGGCCGCGGTGTCGGGCAACCCGACGAAGACCATCCGGTCGAACCGGCCCGGCCGGCGCAGCGCCGCATCGACATCCCACGGCGCGTTGGTGGCGCCCAGGATGTACACGCCGTCATTGCTCGCCGAGGCCGAATCCAGTTCCTCGAGAAGGGTATTGACGATGGTCCGGATGCCGGACGTCCCACTCAGGGCGGACCGGCGGTGGCCCAGTGCGTCAACCTCGTCGAAGAACAGCACACACGGCGCGTTCCGCCGCGCGGTGTCGAAGACCGCGCGGATGCTGCGTTCGCTCTCCCCGAACCAGCGGTGCAACACGTCCGCGATGCCGACCTGGTAGAAGTTCGCGCCCAACTCGCCCGACACCGCCTTGGCGATGAACGACTTCCCGCACCCGGGCGGTCCGTAGAGCAGCAGACCGCCGCGCGCCGACATCTTGTAGGCCTTCATCAACTCGGGGTTGCGCAGCGGCCCGAGCAGCGAGAGCTCGAGTTGTTTCTTGACAGCGTCCATGCCACCGACGTCGGCGAGCCGGACTTCGCTGCGGGTAACCGCCTCGAAGTCGTCCTCACCCACTGCCTGAGCGGGTTCGTCGACGAACGCCGGCTTGATGATGTCGGATACCTGGTCCTCCGCCGCTTCCCAGTCGAACGATGGCTTTGGTTGCGGTGCAACAGATTCCGGCGGTGGTGCCGGGGCAGCAAGCGCCGCGGTGCATTGCTGCAACAAGCCCTGCGCCGTGGTGTCGGTCGGGTCGGCGGCCAGCACCGCACCGCAGTGCGTCAACGCCTCGGCGTGCCGGCCCCGTTCCGCCAGCAGTCCTGCCAGGTGCAGGCGCAGAGCCAGTGCGTCCGGACTCTGCTCGACCGCTTGCAACAACTGCGCGATCACCGGATCGTCGGTCACCTTCATCCCCCTCGCCCCACGCTGACCTCAATCCTAGGTCGGCGGTTCCTGCACATGCCCGGTGATGCGGCGGGCATCACTTCAGCCGGTGACCGGCGAGGACCGCCAACCAATGCTCGCCGGCGATCGCGAGGGCGACCGTGACCAACAACGCCACCACCACCGGCCACCAGCGGGCCGACCGCCGCCACCATCGGCCGCCCGGCCGAAAGTCCCTCACGCCGACTCCCCTCTGAACGCGTTCGCAAGGTGTAGTCGGCGGACCGACGGCCAACCGAACGTCGCCCGGCCGTGATCTGGCACACGGCACCGCGCAAATGCTGGCGGTTCACACCTGGGACCTACGATTCTGTTGTGACACTGCGTGATCGCGTCGCCTCCGCGCGGCGGCGAATTCTCGGTGACCGGCCGTCCACCGCCGACACCGCGGGACTGCCCGTCATCGCACCGGCACAGCCCGTCGACCTGAGCGACGAGCGCGCCGTCACCGAAGTGGTCGAGCTGGCGATGAACGTCGGCGAGGTGCTGCTGGACTCCGGTACCGGTGCCATCGACACCAGTAAGCAGATCGCGTTCGTCGCCGCCACCTACGGGCTGCCGGACTGCGCCGTCGACGTCACCTACAACGCCATCCACGTCTCGGCCCGCCGCGGTCCGGGACTGCCGCCGACCAACTACATGCGCACGGTGAAGTACCGCTCGCTGGACTACACCCGGCTCGAGCAGGTGGACACGCTGCTGCGGCAGATCGGCCGCGGACACCTCGGCCTCAAGCCCGCCCGCGCGGCCTTGGACCACATTGTCGCCGCCGACCATCCGTATTCACGCAAGGTCGCGCTGTCGGGTTGGGCGCTGATGGCAGCCGCGGTGACGCTCATGCTCGGCGGCAGCCCGACGCTCGCCGTCGTCTCGTTCGTCACCACCGCCGCGATCTACGGAACCAACGTCTCTCTCGGCAAGCTCGGGCTGCCCTACTTCTTCCAGCAGGTCATGGGCGGTTTCATGGCGACGGTCCCGGCCGCGTTCATCTACAAGCTGGCCATCGAGCACAGCGCCGTCGTCGCGCCGTACCGCATCATCGTGTCCGGCATCATCGTGCTCATGGCCGGGCTGTCGCTCGTCGGTTCGGTGCAGGACGCCATCACGGGTGCGCCCGTCACAGCGGCCGGCCGGTTCATCGAGGTGATGGTCTACACCGCAGGCCTGGTCGGCGGCGTGGGCATCGCGCTGCGACTGACCAGCACCCTCGGCGCGAGCCTGCCGCCGATGCAGCAGGAGGTGCTCCCCTATGCGCCGCTGCCGATCATGGTGCTCACCGGCGGCCTGGCGTCAGCGGCCTTCGCGCTCGCCAGCTACGCGTCGCTGAAGGCGCTCACCACCTCGTTCGCGTCGGGCGCGGTCGGCGCGGGTCTGGTCGGGTCGATCCTGAACGCGGGGCTCGGCCCGATCGTGGCCTCCGCGGTCGCCGCCACCGTCGTCGGCCTGGCCGGCGGCCTGCTGGCGCGGCGCGCCGTCGTCCCGCCGATCATCGTCGCCGTCGCCGGCATCACTCCGCTGGTGCCCGGTCTCGCCGTCTACCGCGGGCTGTCCGAGATCATGGCCGGCCAGACCCTGGCGGCCATCTCCAATCTGTTCACCGCCGTCATGGTCGGTTGCACGCTGGCCGCCGGGGTGACCCTCGGCGAATGGGTGGCGCGCACCATGCGGCGTCCGCGTCTTCCCCGCCGACTGCTCGGCTCGCGCGTAGCGTAGGGCGCCATGTCCGAGACCGGAATCTGGATTGCCTGGGGACTGCCCACCCCGGGACGGGAACTGCAGGCCCTCGCGGCGCTGCGCGACGCCCGCGGCTACCTGCAGGCCCTCGTCGACGACGGCCGGATCGAAGGCTTCGACGTCACGGTGCTGCGTCCGCAGACTACCGAGCTGGGCGGGTTCATCCACATCAAGGGCACCCGCGTCCAGATCGACATCCTGCGCCGCACTGGGGATTTCGAGCGCTGGGCCACCGGAATCCAGCTGATCGCCGACCGGGTGGCCTTCGTCGACAGCTGGGTCGATCGCGGCATCGACCACGCCATCGAGTTGTACGAAGACGCACTCCGCGAGGCCGGGCTGCTTCGCTGACGGTGTCGAAACCGAAACAACCGTCCAAAAGTCTCCCGCGGTTCGGGCCGATGTTGTTCCATTAGTTAATTAGCTGGAACAGCAGGGAGACACGATGAGCGCCGCACGCTACGTCGGCCGGGTCGGAAGGCTCGCCGTCGCACTCGGCATCGGAACCGCGATCGCATCGGGCCAGGGCGTCGCATGGGCCGACCAGACTGAATCAGGAACGCCCGCCGGCCCGGCGGCCACGTCCACGACAGGCGAGAACGCCGGCGCGTCCGGCACTTCGGGCAGCCCCACCAAGCCGCGTCGCGACAAGCCCCGGCCCAAGAAGGGCGACGACAAGGCAGAGACACCGGCCGCGGGCAGCACCGGCGACAGCTCGTCCGCCCCCAAGGCCGATCCCAAAGCTGACCCTGAGACCGAGACCACGCCTGACCCCAAGACCGACAAACCCACCAAGGCACCGGCCAAGGGCCGTGAGCGCACGAACAAGCCGAAGAACGACAACCCGAGCGACACCGCGACGGTCCCGAAAACCCCGAAACGTCCACAGCTGACTCCGGACAAGCCCGCCGCCAAGCCGCTGGCCGCCCAGCAGACCGCGGCGCCCAAGCCGGTCAGCGTGGCGGCCGTCGCACCCACGGTCATGAAGGTCACCACCAGTGCGGTCACGGCGTCGCCGAGCCCGGTGTCGGCGACGACGAACCTGCTCACCCCCAACGTCACCGCACCCACGGTCAAGCCGACCAACCCGGTGGCCGCCGTGATGAAAGCCGTGTCCGGCGCGCTGAATTGGGCGTTCAATCCGTTCGGCAGCCCGGCCCAGCCGACGCTGGCGTGGACCGTGCTGGCGTTCGCGCGCAAAGAGATCGACAACCTCCTGACAGCGATCAAGCCGCAGAACGTCGTCAGCGCACTCACCACCACCGGCCAGGTGCTGAGCAATCCCATGGCCGCGCTCACCACGGTCATGAACCCGCGGCCGGCCTGGCCCACACCGGGTCAACAGCTCAGTCCCTCGACGAGTTTCGTCGACTGGGTGACGGGCAACTTCGCGCCCAACGACACCTACAACCGGTTCGGCGTCTGGGGCACCGACGTCGGCACCGCGTGGGACAACGGCATCGCCGACGATCCCAGCACCCCGATCAACGAGCACCAGGTGCTGATGGCGTTCGGCGACACCTTCAGCGGCCCCAACATGACCGGGAACTGGCTCAACAACATCCTGTTCCGCTCGTCGGATGCCAACCTCGCCGACGGCATCTCGATCCCGGCCGGTCAGTGGTTCAACGGCAACATGTTCGGCGGTACGCCGCTGTCGTCGCCGACGACAGCACGCCAGATCATCCTGCCCGCCAAACTCCCGGCGGGTCTACCGTCCGGGGTGACGCTGATCCCGACCTCCGGCATCTCGGTGCCGACACCGGGCACCCAGTTCGGCGCCACCCAGTACCTGAGCTTCATGTCGGTCAAGCAGTGGGGCGCGCCCGGGCAGTGGACGACGAATTACTCGGCCATGGCCTACTCGACCGACAACGGCGAGAACTGGACCATCGCACCGCAGAGCGTCCGCCAGAACTGGGGCGGCAACGCCAATTTCCAACAGGCGGCCCTGGTTCGTCCGGGGGACGGCTACGTCTACTCGTATGGCACCCCGAACGGCCGCGGCGGAGCGGCCTACATCTCGCGAGTGGCCGAAGCCGACATCCTCGACGTGTCGAAGTACGAGTACTACAACAAGGGCAGCGCAGGCGGCTGGTTCGGCATCGGTGCGATCAAACAGGGCTGGTACAAGGACCCGTCGAAGGCCGGCGTGGTGTTCGGCAGGGACACCGGCGCGTGTGGCATCGGCAAGCCGGGCAACCAGGTCAGCGAGATGTCGGTGCAGTACAACCCGACGCTCGGCAAGTACGTGACGCTCTACGCCGACCAGTTCAACAACGTCGTGCTGCGCACCGCCGACGCCCCACAGGGCACGTGGTCGGCGGCCACCGTGCTGATACCGCAACAGAACGGCGGCATCTACGCGCCCATGATGCAACCCTGGTCGCCGTCGACCCTGGGCACGGGTACCGACTTGTACTGGAACCTGTCACTGTGGAGTGAGTACAACGTCATGCTGATGAAGACCGATCTGACGAAGCTGTAGCCATGATTCGCACGACCGTCGCGATGGCCGCAGTCGCCCTGGCGACCGCGGTCGCGCCCCTCTGCGCGGCTGATCCCGTTGCGCCACAACAGGATCAGCCGTGTCCGCCGACGGCGGACGAAGCCACCACCATGCCGACGACGCCGGCGCCCAGGTCGGGCGCCAACACCCCGCTGCAGTGCCACGAAGGGCGCTGGCAGCCCGTCGCACTACCCGCGGAACCCAGCGACCGTTGGTGGAGCACCGGCCCCGTCATCGCCCTGCACGGTCAGGGCATGCGTAATCCAAACCTGATGTCCGGCAAGTGGAGTGGCACGCCGCTCGGTCCTGGGAACCGATGCCATGTCGAGCAGCGCGCGGTGATCAGCGCCGGTGTGGTCAGCGCGCCCGTGGCGACCGACGGCGGACCGGACCAAACGCTGCACTTCGACGTGGCGCCCACCGCGTCCTCGGTCGAGTTCTCCGGCTATTGCCTCTGGACGCGGCTCGGCTGAGTCGTCAGCGCCGGCCGTTCCGGTAGGCCGTGGGCGTCGTGCCGAACCACCGCTTGCACGACCGCGTGAGCACGCTCTGTTCGGCATAGCCGAGATTCCGGCAGAGCTGGTCGAGGGTCAGCTCGGTATCGAGCAGTAACCGCTGCGCGGTCTCGCGGCGGATCTGATCGACCAGGTCACCGAACGTCGCGCCCTCGGCCGACAGGCGTCGCTGCAGCGTCTTCGGGTGCAGGCCGACATGCCGGGCGATGTCCTGCAGCCCCACGGCTCCACCCGGCAGCAACTGACGGACCAGGGTGCGGACCAATTGCGTTGTGGCAGGCTCAGATTCACCGATGGTGTTCATGAGGTAGTCCATGGCCGTCTGATGCGCGATGCGGTCGGTGGGCAACGGCCGCTCCAGGTCGGCGGCGCGCAGCGTGAAGCCGGCGACCGGTTCACCGAACGACGGCGGGCAGCCGAAGTAGGACTGGTACTCGCCGGCCGGGGTGCGCGCCGAATGCGGCAGGTGCACCGCGAGCGGGCGGTAGTCCGGACCCAGGAAAAGTCGCAGCACCTGCAGCGTGACACCGAGCGACAACTCGATGGCCTGCGCCTGCGGCGGTGCCGGGTCCAGGAGGTACTCGAACTCGAAGCGGCGCAGGTCGGTTCCGGCGGGGACGGTGATCCGGGCACTGATCGCGGGGCTGTAGGCGGCCATGAACTTGTCGAAGATGACGAACGCATCGGCGACCGTTTCGGCGTTGCGGGCCGCCAGCCCGACGGGTCCGAGGATGTCGATGTTCTGGCGCAATGCAAGTCGACGTCCGAAATCGGGAGTGCGCAGTGCGACCGCCGCGGCCTCGAGCGCCAGGGCGCCGCTGGGCAGGGAGATGAACCGATCGTGACGGCCGATGTCCGCGCTCGCGATATGCGCCGCGGCCAGCAGCGCGTCACCGTCGCCGCCGAGTTCAGCAACCAACTCGGGAAAGCACGTGAGCGCCGTACCCCGGATCATCGCCATGTCTCTAACTGTCAAAAATTTGTCGCGAAATGTCAAGACACAAACCGGTATGGTGCAGCACAGTCGAATCCCACGATCAGCCGGTGCAGCGTCGCGCCGCAGGTACAGGCAATGTGTCCTGCACAACAACGAAATAGGAGCACTTCCCGTATGCTGCACAGACATCGCCGGTGGACCCGGACGCTGGCTGCCCTGACCATCACAGCGCTGGCGGCCACAGCCGCCGGCTGTGCCACATCCAGCAAACCGTCGAAGCTGTCCGCCGACGAGGCCAAGGCCATCGCGGTCGACGCGTACGTCTACGGCTACGCCCTCAACACCGTCGAGATGACGCGGCGGGTCATGACGAACGTCGCCCAGGTGCAGGCGCCCCGGGCCCCGATGGGCCAGTTGATGCGTATGCGGGAGTACCCGAACGCCGCGTTCCGCGACGTCACGGCGCCCAACGCCGACACGCTCTACACAAATGGGTTCATCGACGTCAAAGACGAGCCGTGGATCCTGACGCTGCCCGACGCCCACGACCGGTACTACCTTTTCCCGATGCTGTCGGGCTGGACAGATGTGTTCCAGGTTCCCGGCAAACGCACGACGGGCACCGGCCCGCAGACCTACGCCATCACCGGCCCGAACTGGAAGGGCACGCTGCCCGCGGGCGTGACGGAGTACAAGTCTCCGACGTCGACGGTGTGGCTGATGGGCCGCATCTACTGCGATGGCACGCCTGCGGACTATGCCGCCGTGCACGCGATGCAGGACCAGATTTCGCTGGTGCCGCTGAGTTCATACGGAAAGCCCTACACGCCGCCGGCCGGGAAGGTCGATCCCAGCATCGACATGAAGACCCCGGTCCGTGACCAGGTCGAAAACCTCAGTACCGAAGCCTATTTCGACATGCTTGCCGCCCTGCTGAAGGACAACCCGCCCGCCGCGGCCGACAAGCCGATCATCGAGAAGATGGCCCGCATCGGCATCGTGCCCGGCGAGAAATTCGACATCACCAAGCTCGATGCCGATGTGGCTGCCGCGCTGAAGTCCGTACCCAAGGACGGCGTCGCGAAGATCATGGGCCACTACGGCACTCTCAACACCGTCAACGGGTGGCAATTCACCACCAAGACAGGCGAATACGGCACCGATTACCTGCAGCGCGCCTTGATCACCGCCATCGGGCTGGGCGCGAACCGGCCCCAGGACGCGGTCTACCCGACATCGAAAACCGATGCCGCGGGCCAGCCGTACAATGGCGCCAACAAGTACGTGATGCACTTCGCCAAGGACCAGCTGCCTCCCGCCGAGGGCTTCTGGTCACTGACGATGTACGACGAGGGCTACTTCTTCGTCGCCAATCCGCTCAACCGCTTCACGCTCAGCCAGCGCGACAACCTGGCCCGCAACCCCGACGGATCCGTGGATCTGTATCTGCAGCACGACAATCCGGGACCGGAGAAGCAGGCCAACTGGTTGCCCGCACCCGCCGGCGCCTTCAACCTCATGCTGCGCCTGTACTGGCCGAAGCAGAACCCGCCGTCGATCATCGATGGCACCTGGCAGCCACCGGCCGTGACAAAACTCCCGTAAGCCACGAAACGTACTCGACGCGAGCCGATTTCGCTTTGATCAACCCAAGGAGCACCATGACACCACGCATCACCGCACTGGTTTCCGTCCCACTGATGGGCGTGGCCCTGGCCGTGGCGCCGTTGACGGTGGCCCCCACCGCCGCCGCGGATGTCTGCGCCAGCGCGGGCGGCCGGCACTTCTCCGCCGGCGGCTGCACCAACATCGCGGGCGACGTCGCCGTCGGCACTGCCATTGCGGCGGCGCACGTCCCGTATGTCGCGGGTGAAGTGCCCTGCTACACAGACGAAGGCGTGCCGTACTACACGCCGCCCGGCGCCCCCTGCTGATACTCGGCTGTTGCCCTCGATGGCGCTGTCCCGAACTGTCAAGAATCAGTCTCTAGATGTCAAGACTTCGGGCAGCGCCGTCCTGCACAGTGGGATGAGCGGACCGAACCCGGCCCGCGACCAACCATGGGCCACACCCGGATTGGAGCACGGCCGTCATGTCAGCAGCCGATGTCCTGCCGTGGTGCGGCACGTTGTCCATCGCCATGGCTGCACTGGTGATCCTGGCCGGCCCCACGGCTCGCCGGGCCTATCGCGCCGAAGGTGCGACCGCACCCCGCCGCTGCCCACTGCAGCAACTCATGCGGACGAGCACCACCGACGCCATGTACGTCGACCGGTTCCTCGACGTGAACGCCGAGCCCTGGGTGCTGACACTGCCGGACGCCGCCGATCGTAGATACCTCTTTCAGGTGCTCTCCGGCCGGGCCGACGTGTTCGATGACGCCGACGAGCACGTCGCCTGGACGACGCCGCAGACCTATGCCATCACCGGGCCGAACTGGAACGGCGAACTGCCTGCCGGTGTCACCGAACACCGCTCGCTCGCCCCGATCATCTGGCTGCTGGGCCGCATCGAGTGCACGGGCACGGCCGAGGACCGCGCCGCCGCACAGGAGCTGCTGGACCGGATTTCGCTGGTTCCGTTGAGTGCCTACGTCACTCAGTTCGTGTCCGACTAGGGCGCCATCTCGTACCGACCTGCCAGGTCCCGCACCGTACGGACCATGCGCTCCAGGCGTTCCGGGTCGCCCACCGGTTCCACGATCAGATCCAGCGCGAGCTTCTTCTGCGCCGCGGTGGCGGTCGGCTTGCAATGCAGCGTGGTGGCGTGCCGGGAGAAGTCGGTGACCAGAACCTCGAAAAGCTGGTCCAGCACGTCGTCGTCGGTGTGGTCGATGATGGCCTGCTCGAGGATCAGCTGCGCGTAGGGCAGCAGCGTGAACAGCTCACCGATCGCGAACAGGAAATCGACGTCGTTCTGCTGCTGGGCGGTCGGTGTGGCCGCAGCCAGCAGGGTCTGGAACCCGTTGGCCTGCTTGAGGAACACCGTGACGTTGGGGATGTGCTCGAACTGCCCGAAGATGAATCGCCAGTCCGCAAACGCCACCCGCCCGAGGCCACGGCTGGGACCCTGACGGAACAGGAAGTCGTCGTTGGTGAAGTCCCGACGGCGGCGCACCACCGGCAGGCGGTCGGACCGCAATGCCGCCGGCGCCACCGGAATTCGCGCCACGCGCGGGATGAGTGCCGAGCCGGCCGCACGTAGGCCGGTGGCCAGTGCCCGCGTAGCCGCGTTGGGCGAGTACTCGACGGGAAGCTGCTGCAGCGCCAGCAGTCCGGCGTCGGCGGGACGGAACATGAAGTTCTGCATGAACTTCAGCGACAGCGCCATGTTGACGTGCACAGTGCCTTCCAGGCGCGGCAGACCGGTCGAACCCAGCAGCGCCATCCCGAAGAACATGTCGTTCTCGTAGCCGCGCGCGGCGATCGTGTCCGACAGCAGCGTGATGATCTTCTCGCCCTCACGAGTGACGGTCATCTTCTCGATGGCGTTGAACAGCAGGTAGCGCCGATCAGTCGAGGACGCTGACCGCATGTAGTCGATGGCGCGCTCGCTGTAGAGCTTCATGCCGACCAGCCGGGCGTAGGCCTCGGTGAGCATGCGGCGGATCTGCGGGAACTCGGTGACGTGCTTTCCGAACAGGATTCGATTCTCGGCGTGCGTGACGGCCTCGTACATGGCGTGCTCACACGTGCCGATGGAACCGAAGCCGAGGTTGAACTTACCGATGTTGACGGTGTTGATCGCGGCATGGAAAGCGCCCTTGCCGGCGTGCAGGATGTCCTCGGCGTCGACCGGGTAATCCTCGAGATCGAAAGCAGCGACGTACATCTGGCCGTTGACGACGTTCTTGCGCAGCTTGTAGTCAGCATGCTGACTGTCGGCGGCGAAGAAGAGATACCCCTCGAAATCCTCGTCGGGCT
Source organism: Mycobacterium toneyamaense (assembly GCF_055384815.1). Lineage (NCBI taxonomy): Bacteria > Bacillati > Actinomycetota > Actinomycetes > Mycobacteriales > Mycobacteriaceae > Mycobacterium > Mycobacterium toneyamaense. The sequence continues at coordinate 494,915 of NZ_AP040333.1, read as the reverse complement.
TGCCGCCGTCGAGCGCGGTCGAGCTGTCCAGGATCGGCTTGTCGGCCCGGCGGCCGAATACCGACACCATGCGGGCCAGGTTGCCGTTGCCGATGTAGTACTTGCCGCCGTTCGCCCGGTAGCCGTCGTCGACCGGCGTCAGCACCATGTCCGTCGAGTACACGTCCGCGCCGTGCTCCTTCTCCGATAGGCCGAACGCGAAGATCTCGCCGGCCTCGAGCAGCTGGGCGGCGCGCTTGCGGGCCGCGGTGTTGGATGACTGCCAGATGGGGCCGAGTCCCAGGATCGTGACCTGCCAGACGTACCAGTACTGCATGCCGTAGAAGCCCAGGATCTCACTGAACATCGCGTTGCGAGCGGTGTCCCAGCGCTTGTCGGGGTCACCGTCGGCTTCCGATGCCGGCGTCAGGAACGTCGCGAAAACCCTTTCCTTCTTGAGGAATTCGATGAACTCCGCGTACCAGACGCGGTCGCGGTCCTGCTGCGTCAGCCAGGCCTTGCCGTGGCTCTCGAAGAACTCGATGGTGGCGATGAAGATCTGCTGGGTCCGCTCGTCGAAGTCGGCGAAGTCCGGCTTGTGCGGGTTGAGCATGGTCATGGCGAGCAATCCTACAAGGATGAAGAAAAATTATTCAAACAAGAATAATCCTGCTACATTCAGTTCATGGCCACCGACGCCGCAACGAAGCCCCGCGAGCGGGCCGCCCACCTGGGCCCGGAGCGCCGCCGTCCGCAGATCCTCGATGCCGCACTACAGATCGCTGCGGAATTCGGCACCGCGGCGGTGACCATCGGTGCCGTTGCCACCCACCTCGGCGTCACCCGGCCGGTTGTCTATTCGTGCTTCAAGGACCGCGTGGAACTCCTTGCCGCCCTGCTGGATCGCGAAGGCGAGTCGTTGCGCGAAACCCTGCTGGCGGCGCTGCACACCGGCCGCGGCGACGACCCGGAGGCGGCGTTCATCGACGGCTATCGCGCGCTGCTGCACGCCGTCGAGGACCAGCCGGATACCTGGCGTTTCGTCTACCTGGCGCACGCCGACCCGGCGGTCGCCGACATGGTCGCGGAGACCCGCCGCGCACTCGCGAGCAGCTCGTCGCGCTGGATCGCACCGGCACTGACGATGTGGTGGCAGACCACCGACCTCAATCGCAAGATGCCGGTTCTGACCGAACTGTTCGTGTCGTCCAGCGAGGCGGCGGTCCGGTCCCTGCTCGACCCCGAGAACGACTGGGACGCAGACAATCTCGGTGAGTTTTACGGACGACTCATGTGCCGCGCGTTCGCCGCGGCCTGACGATCAAGGAGTAAGTCGTGCCCCAGCCAGTGCAACCCCTCGCCGACTACGGCTTCTTCGGCCCCGGCACCGTCACCTGGAAGGTGTGGGGACACACCACGACTCCAGTCACCGGCCTCCAGCGGGCCGTTGTGGTCGAGGAACTCGACCCGTCGCTGATCGCAGCCGTCGACGCCACACAGGCCAACTACGACCGGCCGCGCACCCGCTATGACCGCACCGTCCGGTATTTCGCAACTGTCGCGTTCGGCGACAGCGAGTCCGTGGTCAAGGCCGCCGACGTGCTGGTGAAGGTGCACTCGAAAGCGATTGGCACAGAGCCGGTCAGCGGCAACAAGTACGACGCCAACAACCCGCACTCACAGCTGTGGATCCTGCTGACCGGATGGCATTCGGTACTGACCGCCTACGAGATGTACGGCGGCGGCAAGCTCACCCCCGAGGAAGAGAAGCAGTACTGGGAAGAGTGCGCCATCGCGGCCGAATTCCAGACCTGCGACCCGGCCGACGTACCCCGTACCAGCGCCGGTGTTCGCGCGTACTTCGACGAGATGCGCCCACATCTGGCGGTCAGTGAAGCGGCCCGCGCCATGATGGACCACCTGCTCAATGCCAAAGTCGTGCTGCCTCCGGCGCCGTGGGTACTGAAGCCGGTCGTCGAGCTCATCAACCTCGTCCTGCGCGCGGGCACGATTGCCACCATGCCGCGTTGGATGCGCAAGCTCAGCGGTTTCGACCAGCCCCGCGTCGTCGACATCGCCGTGCGCCCGGTACTCAAGGTGGCCTATGGCATCGTCGATCGCAGCCCACGGCTGAAACTCGCCGTGGCGGAGCTGATCGCGCCGTCGGTGACCCAGGTGGCCGCGCCGTACATCCTCGGCGTCCCGGCGATCACCGATGCCGTGTTCACTCCAGAAGAGGCGCGCCGCCGCTACGGATTCGTCAAACCCGCTGACGCACACCACGATCTGCGGGCCAAGCAACAGCAACGGGTGTTCGGCGAAGGCCAGGCTCCCAGCGACGAGGGCTTGATCGAGTCGCAGGCGTACCTCGGGAGTCTCGCCTAGCGCGGCAGCAGTTCGGCGACCAGGTCCCGGACCCGCTCGGCAATGGCATCGCGGATGGGCCGGACGGCCTCGATGGGTTGCCCCGCCGGGTCATCGAGTTTCCAGTCCCGGTAGGACACCCCCGGAAAGTACGGGCAGGTGTCGCCGCAGCCCATGGTGATCACCACGTCGCTCGCTTCCACCGTGTCAGCCGTCAGCACCTTGGGCGCTTCGGCCGTGATGTCGATGCCGAGTTCAGCCATGGCCGCGACCGCGACCGGGTTGATCGCATCGGCGGGAGCCGTTCCCGCAGAACGTACTTCGATCTGCCCGTCGGACAGCTCAGTCAACAGCGCGGCCGCCATCTGCGACCGGCCGGCGTTGTGGACGCAGACGAACAGCACGCTGGGTTTGGGGCTCATGCGGGCACACTCCTCAGCCGCGGCCGCAGCGCCAGCGACAGATACACCAGCGCTACCAGAACCGGCACTTCGATCAGCGGCCCGACGACGCCGGCCAGGGCCTGCCCAGAGGTCGCGCCCCACGTCGCGATGGCGACGGCGATGGCCAGTTCGAAGTTGTTGCCCGCCGCGGTGAACGCCAGCGTCGTGGTGCGTTCGTAGCCGAGTCCGAGGGCGGCTCCCAGCACGTAACCACCGACCCACATGATCGCGAAGTAGACCAGCAGCGGGAGCGCGATACGGGCGACGTCCCATGGGCGAGTGGTGATCTGATGCCCTTGCAGCGCAAAGAGGATCACGATGGTGAACAGCAACCCGTACAGTGCCCACGGCCCGATCCTGGGCAGGAACGTCGACTCGTACCAGGCGCGGCCCTTGGCCTTTTCGCCGAGCCGGCGCGACAGGTAGCCGGCAGCCAGCGGGATGCCGAGGAAGATCAGCACCGACTTCGCGATCTGCCACGGGGACGTCGCAATCGCGGTCTGCGGCAGGTGCAGCCAGCCCGGCAGCACCGACAGGTAGAACCAGCCGAGCACCGCGAACATCAGTACCTGGAACACCGAATTGAGCGCCACCAGAACAGCTGCAGCCTCCCGGTCGCCGCACGCCAGGTCGTTCCAGATGATCACCATGGCGATGCAGCGAGCCAGGCCGACAACGATGAGTCCGGTCCGATACTCGGGCAGGTCCGCGAGGAACAGCCAGGCCAGCGCGAACATCAGCGCCGGCCCGAGCACCCAGTTCAACACCAGTGAGGACAGCAGCAGCTTGCGGTCGGACGTGACGGTGTCGAGCCGGTCGTACCGGACCTTGGCCAGCACCGGGTACATCATGATCAGCAGGCCCAGCGCGATCGGCAACGAAATGCCTTCCACCTGAACCTTTTCCAGCACGACGTCCAGTCCGGGGACCCAGCGGCCGAGCAAGAGCCCGGCCGCCATCGCCAACCCGATCCAGACCGGCAGATACCGGTCGAGCGTCGAGAGTCGAGCTGTCGCCGGAGCGGCGTCAGCGGTCTGCGTCATGCCTGCGCCCCGCAGCACACCGCATCGTCCGATCCACTCGGGGCCGCGCCGAAGGTGTCACTGTCGGCCAGCACGGTGTAGACCTCCCAGCGTTCCCCGCCGGGGGCGGTCACCCAGACCTTGTCCTGCGTGGCAAAGCAACAGGTGGTGCCGATCTCCTCTTCGGTGAACATCCCTGCGTCGGTGAGGCGGGCGATCTCCGCGTGCACGGCGTCGCTGGATTCGACCTCCACGCCCAGGTGGTTGACCGACCCGCCGTGTCCCGGGTTCTCGAGCAGCACCAGTTTGAGCGGCGGATTCGCGATCGCAAAGTTGGCGTAGCCGGGCTTCACCTTGGCCGGCTCGGCGCCGAAGAGGTTGCGGTAGAAGGCGATCGACTCGTCGAGGTTGTCGACGTTCAGAGCCAGCTGGACACGAGACATTGCAGACCTCCTGGGGTATGTGACGTATGTCGAATCTGCGCGCAAGACTGTTCTACGCACCTTTTCGATATATGTCAACAAGCTGGGGTATCATCGGCGGCATGCCCAAGGCACTGCCCGTGATCGACATGTCGGCGCCGTTGTGCTGCGCCCCGGTAGCCGCGAGCCCGACGGATGACGCCGCGGCCCTCGACCTGGCCATGCGGCTCAAGGCACTCGCCGACCCCGCGCGTGTGAAACTGATGTCGCTGCTGTTCACGTGTGACGAGCCCTGTACCACCGGCTCCCTCGCCGCCGCCGTGGGCCTGGCCGAATCGACGGTCAGTCACCACCTCGGCCAGCTACGCGCCGCCGGGTTCGTCATATCCGAACGTCAGGGCATGAACGTGCACCACACCCCGCGGCGCGACGCACTCGCCGCGCTGTGCCGGGTGCTCGACCCGAATTGCTGCTGACAGCCCTCGCAGGCCCTGCGGGCTTCCGACCGGGCAGATCAGCCCGGCAAGGGCAGGCCGAATGCGGTGGCGAGGACGCCGGCCCCGGCGGCCAGCAGCAAGGTGATCACGACGTTGACCCGGCTGAACACCGCGACCACCGCCACCGCCAGCACGACGTACTGCCAGGTCTGGCTGATCGACATGGCCAGTGGCACCGCCGAGCCGAGGATGGCACCGACAGCGGCCGGACCCGCGCCGTCCAGGAAGGCCCGCACGTATCCATTGCTGCGAATCCGGTCGAAGTGCCTGGCGCCCAACAGGATGAACAGGAACGACGGGCTGAAGGCCACCACCGAGGCCAGCACCCCGCCGAGCAGTCCCGCGGCGGCATAGCCGACGACGGCGACGGTCTGCACCACCGGTCCCGGCGTGATCTGGCCCAGCGCAACGGCATTGAGGAACTGAGCCCCGGTCATCCAGTGGTAGTGGTCAACGGCATCGGCCTGCATGAGCGGAATGATGACGAAGCCGCCGCCGTACGACAGCGCGCCGACCTTCAACGCCACCCAGCACAGCGAACCCAGCGTGCCCAGTGTCAGGGAGTGCAGCGCCAAGACCGGCATGCTGCGAGCACCGGACCGGGGCAGCGTCGTCGTCCGCACCAATTCGATTGCGCCACAGGCCAACAACACCACTACCAGCCACGGGCCCAGCAGCGCCGCCGCGGCCGCGCCGCATGTGACATACACCAGCCACCGGATGGAGCTGGTGCGCCGCTGCCAGCTCGCGGGGATCAATGCGGCCCCGGCATGGACGGCGACGGCGGCCACCGCCGCGCCCGCGCCGGCCCCGGCGGCCAGCACCCACCGTGGTGGGGAACCGGCCAGGAACAACGCCGCCAGGCCGAGGATGACGATGAGCCCCGGAATGATGAATGCGGCGCCACCGACCAGCGCACCCAGGCGGCCACGGACGCGCCAGGCGCAGTAGATCGACAGCTGCGTCGACGCCGGCCCCGGTAACAGGTTGCAGGTGGCGATCGCGTCTTCGAACTCGGTGGCACCGATCCAGCGGCGCCGCTCCACGCACAGGCTGCGCAACAGCTTGATGTGCGTGGGCGGCCCACCGAAACCGATGCATCCGATGGTGCCCCACTCACGCAGTACGGTGCCCAGGGACACTCGGGGCGATGCATCCTCTGCCGGGGTGGTCACGACCAATCATCCTGGCGGGTCACGCCGTATCGCGCACCTTACGGGCAGGCGACATCCATCTCGAAGCTCTTGCTCACCTGCTGCGGCGACCGCGGATTGTTCAGGTCACTACCGCTGGCGGTGCCCTTGATCGCGTACGACTTGCCCCGCACGGCGGCGACGGCCTGGTCCGCCTCGCCGGGCTCGGAGCTCGTGAACCCCAGCGCGACACCGTCGACGGTGCCGAGCCCGACGGTACGAACCTGTGGCGGATCGCTCGTCGTCACCACCGCGCCGACCCCGCTGGAGATGTCGCCGATCCCGATCGTGACGTTGTCACCCGCCCGGTGGCAGGTCACCCCACCGCTCACCGGCCGCTGCTGTCCGTCAACGATGACCTGCGGCGCGCGCAAGCCCGAATTCGGTGAGCCGGCAGTCGGTTTGGAGTTCTCCGTGGAACAACCGGCCAGTCCTAGCGCGACCACACCGATCACGAGAGTCTTGCGTACCAACGTTCTCCTCCTTCGCGTCCGGGATATCTGGCGGTACAGGCCAGGGGTTCCCCAGAGCGAAGGAGCCGAATCGTCAGCGGCAGAGAATCGTCAGCGGCAAAAAGCTACGGGCAAACGGTCACGATGCCGGCGGGGCCGGTCACGCAGGGCAGGTTGACGTAGACCTCAGGGCCATCCCAGCCCGGACCACGCCAGCCGGGTGCACCCCAACCGCGGCCGGGGTGTCCGTCCCAGTCGTCGTGGCCGTGGCCCCAGCCGCGGTCCAGCGGGATCGTGGCGGGGTCGTGCGCCGGAGCAGCGCTCGCGATTCCGGCACCGACACCCAAAAGCGCAGCTCCCAGGCTTGCGGCAAGGGCTGTAGTCGACGCAATCTTCTTCATCGTGGCCATGGCCATCCTCCGAAATAAGCAAAAAATCAAAATGCAATATGCGGTCTAAGTATATGACGCTGACGCTGCTGAAGAAATTCCGGTGGTCGCACGCAAGCGACTCCACCCGGGATCGCCGAGCCTCGCGTAGCCTGTCAGCAAACCGATCTTGCATGGGGGATCCCAATGAAGCGCACACGCACAGCAGCTCTGTTCGCGGCGGTCTCGTCGGCGGCCGCCATCGTGATGGCCGTACCCGCCCACGCCGACGACCAGATCGACCCGATGTTCCTGCAGGCCGTGCATGACAAGGGCATCCTGATGCCGAACAGCACCGCCATCAAGCTCGCGCACGGCACCTGTAGTGCGATGCGCAGCGGCGGCGTCAACTCGGCACTGAGCTACCTGAAGAAGAACGCCGGCAACCTGTCCAATGACGACGCCGTCAAGTTCGGCGGGCTGGCCATCTACGCGTACTGCCGCGAGTTGACGCCGAAGGGGCAGTAGGTCAGGACTCCCCGGCCTCAGCGGTCAACGTGTGGGCCGCTTCCATCAGCATCCAGCCGGCCACCTGTACCGACAGGTCGCGTTCCGGGATATCAGACGAATTCACCGCGCCGTCAACGGATTTCGCCTGCTCGCCGGTGTCCTTCGGCAGCTCGGCCGCACGGTTCCAGAACGCGCCGAACAGCGGGATGCCGTTGACGGACTGCCGGTAGTCCCACGCCGATTCCGCTGATTTGAGCACCAGCTCGCGCGCGGTCGTCCTGGCCGCGTCGTCCGCCTCGGTATCCCCCGGCAAGGTCGTGGCCACCAGCGTCAGGTAGCGGGCCAGGATGGCGCCGAACAGGCCACCGTCGCCGCCTCCCGCGCCCCTGATCACGCCGTCGTCCAGCATGTGGTCCTTGACCGCTGCCACCAGGCGGTGCACCCGCTCCGCGTGCCGCGGATCGCCGGTACGCACGGCCAGCTCCACTTCCAGGCCCAGCACCACGCCCTGGCAGTACGTGTACTGGGCGCGCACCATGGAACCGCCCTTGATGCCGTCGAACACCAGGTGCGTATCGGGGTCGATCAGCGTGCCGTCGATCCAGTCGGCCATCTGCTGCGCCCGCCGCAGGCGGTCGTGGCGGGCCAGGAAGATGCCGGCCGGACCGTTCGCCGGTGCGTTGAAGAACTGGTCCTGTTTGCGCCACGGGATACCGCCGCCGTCCTCGGGCACCCACGCGTTGAGGAACTGGTCGGCAAACGTCTTGAGCGCCTTGGGCCGGGCCACCCCGACCAGCCGGCCGGACCGCTCCAGTGCGAGCGCCAGCCACGCCATGTCGTCGTAGTAGTTGTTGGTCCAGGACCCGTTGTTGCGCAGGCGATGTCCGCGGATCTGACGGCTGATGCGGGCAACGCGGTACTCCTGGGGGTCGCGCAGCTGCGCATCGACCATGCAGTCCAGCAGGTGCGCCTGCCACCAGTAGTCCCAGCTCTTGAACAGCCGGTCGGCACGCGTCGACGGCCAGGCCACCACGCCCAGCTGGGTGCCGGGTATCCCCCAGAGCCGCCGGATATGCCGGTTGAACACCGCCGTCTCGGCGCTGGCCGCACGGTTCGCCCAGACTGCATCCCCGTCGCTCCGCTCCACCGGACGCTGATCCATGCGTTCCATCCTGCCCTACCAGGCCCGATCCAGTCCTGCGTGTTGAGTGATCCAGGTGTGCATGACGATCCCGGCGGCCACCCCGGCGTTGATGCTTCGGGTCGAGCCGAATTGCGCGATGGACACCGTCATCATCGACCCCGTCTTGGCGTCGTCGGTGATGCCCGGCCCCTCCTGCCCGAAGATCAGCAGGCACGCGCGGGGCAGCGTCGTCTCTTCCAGCCGCACCGAGCCGGGCACGTTGTCGACGGCCACCGGCGTCAGCCCCTTGGTTTCGGCGAACGCCAGCAATTCCGCTGTGGTGGCGTGGTGCATGAGTCGCTGGTAGCGGTCAGTCACCATGGCGCCCCGGCGATTCCACCGCCGCCGGCCGACGATGTGCACGGTGTCCACCGCGAACGCGTTGGCGGTGCGGACCACCGCGCCGATGTTGGCGTCGTTGCCGAAGTTCTCGATCGCGATGTGCAGCGGGTGCCGGCGCTGGTCGATGTCGGCGATGATCGCCTCCCGCGTCCAGTACCGGTAGGCATCGACGACGTTGCGAGAGTCGCCCTCACGCAACAACTCCGGGTCGTAGCGCGGATCGTCGGGCAGCTCGCCCGGCCACGGGCCGACGCCGGGTCCAGCTCCCCATTCGGTGGGGCCGGGCACATCGGCGTGGTCGACGATCTGGTCAGTCACGCGAAATCCACACCGCCGCATGCGTTCCCACCACGGTGACGGTGGCGTACAGCAGCGCCTGGTTGATGTCACCCTGCGTACACAACGACGCGCGGGTGTTGATCGCCCCGACCTTCGAGTCGGGCAGCACCAGCAGCGTCGCACCGTAGACGTCGCACATGTGCGACAGGCCGGGCGGTGGCAACGTCGGCGCCACCGCGATCATCAGCGGCCCGCCGCGCTTGGCCGAGTCATCTTTGTACCTGCTTGCCAGGCCGCCGATTTCGAGGCCGAGCAGCATGTAGCCCTTGCCGGTGAACGCCGTCGGATCCCCCAGCGCCGCCGGGATCAGCTGCCCACCGTCGGCCCGGAACCCGTCGACGCTGGTGGCTTTGAGGGTCAATCCGGTGTCGGACTCATTGGTCGGCGTCAGCCCGACGGGGTACGCCGCACCGTAGGCGACGGTGGTGTCCTTGATCCGGTCCGCGGGCGAGTACAGGTAGACGCCACGCACCTGGGTCTGATCGCGCATCGGGCCCAAACAGACTGTGCCCGTGACCTTGTCCGGGTTCTGCACGACGGCCGGGTTGATCTTGAGGTTGGGGACGCCGACGCAGCCACCGATCAGGTTCGATTCGAGGGGGTGCGCCAATGCGCCGTACAGGCCGAAGCGCAGCGTCTCGGGCTTGGCGTGTTCACCGCCGGCCTTCGCGGCGGCCAGATCGACGTCGATCAGCACCTGATCGTCTTGAAAGCGCAGGTTGGACACCGAGACGTTCCAGCCCAGCAGCGCCTGCGACTCTCCGACTTTGGCGCTGGGCGCACCGAAGACGACAGAGCTGGCGGAACCATCGCTCGAACACGCGACCAGCACGCCGGCCAGCAGCACAGTCAGCAGCCGCGAGGCCAACCTGCGAAAAGACATGCGGCCAAGGTTAGCCGCAGGCGAATCAGCGCTGATAATTCGGCGCGGGACGGCCGTTACGGGCCGGCGCGAACTGCGTGTAGCGCCCGACGTCGGCGCGGCCGGGGGCCTGGTTGCTGCGGCCGGTGGGCAGTTCGTTCTGACGCATCGGGCCGGCGCTGAGCGGGCGGCTCGGCGAACCGCTGCGACGGGCGACGGCCTGACCGGCGACACTGTTCTGGCCGGACGGCACCGGCGGCAGCACCCGCAGCAGGTCGTTGAACTGGCGGACGGTGCGCAGACCCTCGTCCCACTGAGCGCGGGTGCTGGTGATCGGCATGGACACCAGCGTCCAGTTCTGCTCGTTCCACATGATCTCGGCGCAATCCGGGGCGGTGTGCGAGAACGTCACCATGCGGCGGTCGCAGGCGCGACGGGCGGCATCGAGGTTCGTGGAGTAGACCATGCGGGGCCCGATGGCGCCGAGCAGCCAGATGTCGTTTTCCCGCGGCTCCGGGATGTCCTTGAGGCGGACGTCCATGGCCACGTTGGTGCCGACCTTGCGGTGCAGGGCGATGACGGTGGCGACGTCGTCGAGGTCGAAGATGAACACGGCCTCGCCGCGGATCTGTCCGAGGACGACATTGCGGGCGTGCACGTTCTCACCGACGGTCGACATGATGCCGCGGCTCCACCGCTTGACCAGGTCGGGAGTCTCGTGTTCGTAGTCGAACCCGTGCGACTTCGCCCATGACTTGCGGCGCCGGCCGAGGCCACGTCGACGGTCGATGTCGACATACAGCAGCACTGCCGCACCCACGAAGCAGAGTGCGGAAAGCGTGAACCAGAGCGGGACCATCGGACCAAGCCTACTGGTTGGTACCCGAAATGCTCGAACTCGAATTGGTTACAAGCTGGTCACGTGCTATTTGAGGTAGGCCACGATCGCGTTCGTGAGCCCCCGCCGGGCCACGTCGAGGTCGGTGTAGGTACCGAGCTGGCGTTCGGAGGCGATACCGCGCATCGCGCCGGGGATGAACGAGGCCACCTCGCGCACCCGCTCAGGGTCGACATCCAGGTCGGCGAAGGCCTGTTGGCAGGTCTGCAGCCAGCTCTGCCCCCATGACGACAGTTCGGCGGCGGTCTTCGGGTACAGCCGTTCCAGCTCGGCGTGGTCTCGCGGTAGCGCCGCGCGCAGGTTCTCGATGGCCCGCGAATCGCCGATGGTCAGGCCGTCGTAGAGCAGGTCGATGATGGTCGCGACGCGTTGGTGCAGCGTAGTGGCGCTGTCGTGGTGGCTCAGCATGCCCGCGCGGCGCTCGGCGGTACGGCGCAGGACGGCGGCCCAGAAGCCGTCGATATCGCCGAACTGGTACTTCACGGCACCCCAGGTGGCGCCGATCTCCTTGGCGATCCGGTTGGCCGATACCGCGCCCGGATCGCCGGTGGCCAGCGCCTTGCGCGCGGCCTCCAACATGCTCTCCCGGGTGGCGTCACCGCGCTTGTTGGTTCGTCGTGCCGCCGCGGTCATCGTCCGAGATTAGCGCAGTTTCGCAGAACCCTCTTTCAAAGTTTCACAGAACCTCCTACGATTCGGCTCATGGCCAAACCCACGCTGCCCATGAAGCCGACGGGATGGTTCCAGGTCGCCTGGTCGGACGAGGTGGAAGTCGGCGCGGTGCACGCCATGAAGTACTTCGGCGAGGAGATGGTCGCCTGGCGCGCCGAATCCGGCGCCGTCACCGTCATGAACGCCTACTGCGAGCATCTCGGCGCCCACCTCGGCTTCGGCGGCCACGTCGTCGGCGAGGCCATCCAGTGCCCGTTCCACGGCTGGCAGTGGAACGCCGAAGGCCGCAACGTCTGCATCCCGTACCAGGACCGGCCCAACCGCGGCCGCCGGATTCGTACCTACCCCGTCACCGAGCGCAACGAGGCCATCTACATCTGGCACGACGTCGAGGGCCGGGAGCCGTTCTTCGAGGCGCCCGACGTGTTCGCATCGTTCAACGACGGCAGCAGCGCCGCCGACTACTACCCCCAGCAGCGACTGTTCCGCGAAACCCTCGAGCTGCATCCGCAGTACGTCCTGGAGAACGGCGTCGACTTCGCGCACTTCAAGTTCGTGCACCAGACGCCGATCGTGCCGGTGTTCACCCGGCACGACTTCGCGGCACCGGTCTCCTACGTCGACTTCACGATCACCTTCGAGGGCAGCGACCAGCAGTCGATCGAGGATGTCCGCAGCGGCGTCGAGGCGATCAACGGCGGTCTCGGCATCGCCGTCACCAAGAGCTGGGGCATGATCGACAACCGCACCATCTCGGCCGTCACCCCCGTCGACGAGTGCACCTCCGACGTGCGATTCATGGTCTACATCGGGCGGACACCGGGCAAGGACAGCCCCCGGGCCGCCGAGCGCGCCGCCGCCTTCGGCGACGAGGTGATCCGGCAGTTCACCCAGGACATCCACATCTGGTCGCATCAGCGCTATGCGGATCCGCCGGCGCTGGCCACCGCCGAATACGAAGGCTTCACCGCAATCCGCAAGTGGGCCATGCAGTTCTATCCCGAAACCCCGAAGGGCTGACCAGATGTCCAAGATTCGCGTCTTCCAGGTGGCAACCGGCAACGTCGGTACCGAGATGATCAGGCGCATCGGCAAGCGTCCCGACCTCGAATTGGTCGGATTGCATTGCTACACAACGGAAAAAGTGGGACGCGATGCCGGCGAGATCGCGGGAATCGGGCCGATCGGCGTCATCGCCACCGGCTCGGTCGACGACATCATCGCCGCGAAACCCGATGTCCTCACCTTCCACGGTGTCTTCCCCGACGAGGATCTGTACGTGAAAGTCCTTGAGGCCGGGATCAATATCGTGACGACGGCCGACTGGATCACCGGCTGGCACCGCGACACCAACCACCCGCATCCCTCGGGCAAACCGGTGTCGCAGCTGCTGGCCGAGGCCTGCGCGAAGGGCGGGTCGACGTTCTACGGCACCGGCATGAACCCCGGCGTCAACCAGATCCTGGGCGTGGTGTGTTCGGCCGACGTCGCCGAGATCGAGAACGTCACCACCATCGAATCCGTCGACGTGTCCTGCCACCACAGCAAGGACACCTGGATCGAGGTGGGATACGGTCTGCCCGTTGACGATCCGTCGATCCCGGCGAAACTGGAGAAGTACACGCGGGTGTTCGCCGACAGTGTGCTGATGATGGCCGACTGCTTCGGGCTCGAGCTCGACGAGGTGACATTCAGCGCGGAACTCGGCGCCTGCACCAAAGACGTCGACCTGGGCTGGTACACGCTGCCGAAGGGCTCCCTTGGCGGCAACTACATCAAGTACCAGGGCATGATCGACGGCGTTCCGCGCATCGAGACGCACCTGGAATGGCAGATGACGCCGCACACCGACCCGAGCTGGAACATCAAGGGCTGCTACATCACTCAGATCAAGGGTGACCCGTGCGTCTACAACAAGCACATGATCTACCCGAAACCCGGTGTGGATCTGTCGAATCCGGACAACTTCGCCTCGATCGGCATGACCGTGACGGGGCTGCCCGCGCTCAACGTCATCGCCTCGGTGGTCAAGGCCCCGCCCGGCCTGCTGACGAGCGCCGACGTGCCGCTACGCGGTTTCGCGGGGCGGTTCAACATCTGACGCCCAGCGAAAAGTACGTAGCTTCAATCACTAGGCACCTGGAGATGGCAGTCCGATTGAACTCATGCACTTTCGTCGGCACTGTTGCGCACGCCAAGCGAAAACCCCCTATTTCCAAAGAAATAGGGGGTTTTCACATCTACTCGGGAACTACCTGAGACTCAGCCGAGCACCAGGCTCTCGCCGTCTTCACTGACGTTCACCGGGACGGTGTCGCCGTCGTGCACCTCGCCGGCCAGCAGCTTCTTGGCCAGCTGGTCGCCGATCGCCTGCTGCACCAGCCGGCGCAGCGGGCGCGCACCGTACAGCGGGTCGAAGCCACGGTCGCCCAGCCACTTCTTGGCGTCCAGCGAGACCTCCAGCTGGAGGCGCCGCTGCGCCAGCCGCTTCTGCAGCTGCTGCAGCTGGATGTCGACGATGGACACCAGCTGGTCCGGGTTCAGCGCGTCGAAGATCAGCACGTCGTCGAGCCGGTTGATGAACTCCGGCTTGAACTTGGCACGCACCGCCGCCATCACCTGATCCGGAGTACCTCCGGCGCCCAGGTTGGACGTCAGGATCAGGATGGTGTTGCGGAAGTCGACGGTGCGGCCCTGGCCGTCGGTCAGCCGTCCTTCGTCGAGCACCTGCAGCAGCACGTCGAAGACGTCCGGGTGTGCCTTCTCGACCTCGTCGAACAGCACCACCGTGTACGGGCGTCGCCGCACCGCCTCGGTCAGCTGACCGCCGGCGTCGTAGCCGACATAGCCAGGAGGGGCACCGACCAGACGAGCCACCGAGTGCTTCTCGCCGTACTCGCTCATGTCGATGCGGACCATCGCGCGTTCGTCGTCGAACAGGAACTCCGCCAACGCCTTTGCCAGCTCGGTCTTACCGACACCGGTCGGGCCCAGGAACAGGAACGAACCCGTCGGGCGGTTGGGGTCGGCGACCCCGGCCCGGGCCCGGCGCACGGCGTCGGACACCGCAACCACGGCTTCGGCCTGGCCGATGACGCGCTTGCCCAGCTCGCTCTCCATCCGCAGCAGCTTGGCCGTCTCACCCTCGAGCATGCGGCCGGCCGGGATGCCCGTCCACGCCGACACCACGTCGGCGATGTCGTCGGGGCTGACCTCTTCCTTGAGCATGACGTTCTCGCGGGCCTCGGCAACGGGCAGCGCCGCGTCGAGTTGCTTCTCGACCGCGGGGATCCGGCCGTACCGCAGCTCGGCGGCCTTGGCCAGATCGCCGTCGCGCTCGGCCCGGTCGGCCTCACCGCGCAACGTCTCCAGCTGTTCCTTGAGCTCGCGGACGATGTCGATGGCGTTCTTCTCGTTCTGCCACCGCGTGGTCAGCTCGGAGAGCTTCTCCTTGTAGTCGGCCAACTCCGAGCGCAGCTTCTCCAACCGCTCCTTCGACGCGTCGTCCTCTTCCTTGGACAGCGCCATCTCCTCGATCTCGAGGCGACGGACCAGTCGCTCGACCTCGTCGATCTCGACGGGCCGGGAGTCGATCTCCATGCGCAGCCGGGACGCGGCCTCGTCGACGAGGTCGATGGCCTTGTCCGGCAGGAAGCGGCTCGTGATGTAGCGATCGGAAAGAGTCGCCGCGGCCACCAGAGCCGAGTCCGTGATGCGCACACCGTGGTGCACCTCGTAGCGGTCCTTGAGGCCGCGCAGGATGCCGACGGTGTCCTCGACCGACGGCTCACCGACCAGCACCTGCTGGAAGCGGCGCTCCAGGGCGGCGTCCTTCTCGATGTACTTGCGGTACTCCTCGAGAGTGGTCGCACCGACCAGCCGCAGCTCGCCACGGGCCAGCATGGGCTTGATCATGTTGCCGGCGTCCATCGCGGACTCGCCGGTCGCGCCGGCACCCACGATGGTGTGCAACTCGTCGATGAAGGTGATGACCTGACCGGCCGAGTTCTTGATGTCATCGAGGACGGCCTTGAGCCGCTCTTCGAACTCGCCGCGGTACTTGGCGCCGGCCACCATGGATCCGAGGTCCAGGGAGATGACGGTCTTGTCCCGCAGGCTCTCCGGTACGTCACCTTGGACGATGCGCTGGGCCAGGCCCTCGACGATTGCGGTCTTACCGACGCCGGGCTCACCGATCAGCACGGGGTTGTTCTTCGTGCGCCGGCTCAGGACCTGCACGACACGACGAATCTCGTTGTCGCGACCGATGACCGGGTCGAGCTTGCCGTCCCGGGCGCGTGCTGTCAGGTCGGTGGAGTACTTCTCCAGCGCCTGGTAGCTGCCCTCGGGGTCGGGGCTGGTGACGCGGGCGCTGCCGCGGACCTTCACGAACGCCTCGCGCAGGGTCTGCGGCGCGGCGCCGTGGTTGACCAGCAGCTTGGCGACGTCGGAGTCGCCACTGGCCAGGCCGTACAGCAGGTGCTCGGTGGAGACGTATTCGTCGTCCATCTCGGTGGCCAGGTGCTGGGCAGCCGTCAGGGCTGCCACCGACTCACGAGACAGTTGCGGCGTCGAGTTGGCGCCACTGGCACTCGGCAGCTGGTCGATCAGCCGCTGGGCTTCGGCCCGGATGGCGGCGGGCTCGACACCGACGGCCTCCAGCAGAGGCGCGGCGATGCCGTCATTCTGGGTCAGCAGAGCCATCAACAAGTGCGCCGGACGGATCTCCGGGTTTCCGGCGGCAGTCGCCGCCTGCAACGCTGAGGTCAGCGCCGCCTGAGTCTTCGTGGTCGGGTTGAACGAGTCCACGACACCTCCCTTTCGTCTACAGAAAAATGCTTGTCGCTGAGTTCAACGTCGTCAAGGTTGAGTCTGTTCCGCTCAAGTCTAGAAAATTCCGACCAATTTTCAATACCGCCACAAGTCCTTTTCCACGCTGTCCGAATGCCCCTTGTCGGTGAAGGCATACTTGTCGCGACCGCGAAGGGGTGCACGCATGACAGATTGGGCTTCGGTCCTGACCGAACTGATTCCCCTCGCCTTGGTGATCGCCCTTTCTCCACTGTCGATCATTCCCGCGGTCCTGGTGCTGCAATCCCCCCACGCCCGCATCACCGGCCTGACGTTTCTCGCGGGCTGGCTCGTGGCCATCGGCGTACTCACCGGGGTTTTCGTCCAGCTGTCCGGCCTCATGCCCGAGGCCGGCCATCCGTCGACGACGGCGTCGTGGGTGCGCATCGTGATCGGCGTCCTGCTGGTCGTCTTCGGCATCTACCGCTGGGCCAACCGCAACCACGACGCTCCCGAGCCGGCCTGGATGCGGAAGCTGACCAGTGTCACCCCCGGCCGGGGCTTCGTGACCGCCGCGGTGCTCGCGGTCGTGAACCCGAAAGTGCTGTTCATGTGCGTCGCCGCCGGTCTGGCGATCAGCACCGACGAACTCCCCCACGCGGCTGCCTTGGCATCGGTGCTGTGTTTCACCGTGGTGGCGGGCAGCTCGGTCGCCATCCCGATCCTGACCTACGCCGCCGCCGGCGAACGGCTGGACCCGGCCATGGCCCGCCTCGGCGCCTGGCTGCACCGCCAGCACGCGGTGCTGGTCGCCGGAATCCTGATCGTCATCGGACTTCTCGTGGCATACAAGGGCCTGAGCCACCTCTAGGACTACCGTTTAACCATGTCCGAGTCCGGCTTCGGCGATTTCGAGTTCGAACGAAAGTTCCTCGTCCGCGACCTGCCCGCTGTCACAGCGTCCGACCCGAGCCCTGCCCTGATCGTGCAGGCCTACCTGTTCGCGTCCGATGGCTATGCCGTCCGGGTGCGCGTCCAGGGCCCCGCTCCGGCCGATCTCAGTGATCCGGCGCTGGACCTCATCGACGCCATCGGCAGCGACTCGATCGGCACCATGACCGCCAAGGGCCCGGCCACCGGCGGCACCCGCTATGAGGCCGAACGCGAACTCGATCCGTTGGTGGCCGGCGAAATCGTCCGTCGCGCCGAGCACGTCGTCACCAAGGTGCGGTATTCGGTGTGGCTGGGTGAGGACGGCTGGATCATCGACCGATTCACCGGCGGCAATGCCCCGCTCCTGCTGGCCGAGGTCGAGCGCGGCGGACCGGTGGTCGACCTGGCGATCCCGACGTTCTGTGTCACCGAGGTGTCCGAGGACGACCGGTTCCGCAACGAGTACCTGGCCCACCAGCCGTACGGCACGTGGGCCGACGCACACCGGCGCGAACTCGACCGGCTGGGCCCCAGCTTCGTCAACACGTTGGGGCAGAACCACTTCGACGATGCCTGATGGGACTTGACGACCGCGAAGCGCTGATGACGGTGCGGGCCGTGGTCGACCCTGCGCGCGGCGGGGACGACGTGATCGGCCGCTTCTACACCCGGTGGTTCGCCGGCGACCTGTCGGCGCGCGACCTCTTCCCACCCGACCTGGCCGGCCAGCGCACCGCCTTCAGCCAGGCGCTGTTCTGGGTGCTGGGCGAGTTCATCGAGCAGCGCGCCGAGGAGCCGGTGGCATTCCTGGCCCAGCTCGGCCGGGATCACCGCAAATACGGTGTGGGACATCAGCATTACGCGGCGCTGCAGGACGCGCTGCTGACCACCCTGCGCGATGAACTCGGCGACCGCTGGGATGCCCGGGTCGCCGAGGCCACCACGCATGCCGTGGACCTGATCGTCGGCGTCATGCGCGGCGCGGCCGATGCCGAACAGACGCCGCCCTATGTCGACGGCACCGTCGTCGAGCATCTGCGCGTCACCCGGGATGTCTCGGTGGTACGACTGCAGCTCGACCAGGCGCTGCCGTATCACGCCGGGCAGTACGTCGCGGTGCAGGTGCCGCAGTGGCCGCGACGCTGGCGACACCTGAGTCCCTCGATGCCGTCAGATGCCAGCGGCGCCATCGAGTTTCACGTCCGCTCCGTCAGCGGCGGCATGGTGAGCACCGCGATCGTCAACCAGACCGCGCCCGGCGACCGCTGGCGACTGTCCAATCCGCATGGCGGAATGCATGTTTCACGTTCCGACGGTGATGTGCTCATGGTGGCCGGCAGCACCGGACTCGCCCCGCTGCGGGCGCTGTTGATGAATCTGTGCCGCGAGGCCGAGAATCCGCGCGTGCACCTGTTCTTCGGCGGGCGCTACCCGTGCGACCTGTACGACCTGCGTGTCCTCTGGGAGATCGCGGCCACCAATCCGTGGCTGTCCGTCACGCCGGTGTCCGAGTACTCCACCGATCCGCCGTGGGCCGCCGACTATCCCGATGTGACGCCGCCGCGCGGGCTGCACGTCCGGCAGACGGGGCTGCTGGCAGACGTCGTGACGAGCTACGGCAGCTGGGGCGACCGGCAGATCCTGCTGTGCGGCGGGCCCGCGATGGTCACGGCGACCAAAGCCGCCCTGATCGCCAAAGGCGCACCACCAGAACGTATTCAGCACGACCCGTTGGCCCACTGACGCTGGAGGAATCGATGGCCGAACTCGACACCGTCGTCTTGCGCGACCCCGAGTCCGCGATGAGGGCGACGTTCGTCCCCGGTGCCGGCATGATCGGCACGTCGTTCGCCGAAGGCGATCTCGAGTTCCTCGGCCAGCGCCGCGGCCTCGACGCCTACCTGGCGAACGCCAAGACCATGGGTATCCCGCTGCTGTATCCGTGGGCGAACCGGTTGGGCGCCAACACATATGACGTCGACGGTGGCGTCGTCACGTTGACGCCCGGCTCCGGCGGTGTCCGTACCGACCCGCACGGCGCACCCATGCACGGTGTCCTGGCCGCGTACCCGGGTTGGGTGATCGTCGAGCAGTCCGCGAATTCGGTCACCGCCGCAGTCGATTTCAACCGGCCCGGCCTGTTGGCGTCGTTCCCGTTCCCGCATGTGCTGACGCAGCGGGCCACGTTGGTGGGTCGTGTCCTGTCGGTCGAGACGACCGTCCGGCCGTCGGCGTCCGCAGCGGTGCCGCTGTGCTTCGGGTACCACCCGTACCTGACGATTCCGGGTGTGCCCCGTGAGGATTGGGTACTGGAGACGCCGGCGATGCGGCACCTGCCGACCGATGATCGCGGATTGCCGTGCGGTGTTGTCGAACCGTGGCCGGCGCAGTCCGCGCCGCTCGGCGACACCGCCTACGACGACGGGTTCGACCAGGTGCCCGACGGCGCGCAGTTCATCCTCAGCGGTGGCGACCACCGGATCACGGTGACGTTCGAAACCGGCTACCCCGCCGCGCAGCTGTTCGCGCCGCCCGGCGACGCATTGGTGGCCATCGAGCCCATGGCCGCGCCCACCGACGCGCTGCGTCGTGGCGGCCACCGCGTCGCGGCGCCGGGTCGACCGGCGACAGCGCGGTTCTCGATCACGGTCAACTGAGTTCCGAAATCGCGGCCGGTGCCGCACACTTTCTGACGTGGATACGCAAGACCGCCTCGACCGGTGGGAACACCGCGCGGAGTGGCCCCTGGCCGCCGTCGCCGCCCTGTTCCTGGCCGCCTACAGCATCGAGGTCCTCGCCCAGCCGCACGGACTCGTCGCGCGGCTGCTGACCTTGGTGACCTGGTTGGCGTGGGCAGTATTCACCGCGGACTACGCGGCCCGGCTCTACCTGGCCCCCGACCGCAAGCAGTGGTTCTTCCGGCATCTGGTCGACCTTGCCGTCGTGCTGCTGCCGCTGTTGCGGCCACTGCGCCTGCTCCGGCTGGTCGTGCTGGTCGGCGCCCTGCAGAAGGCCATCGGCAATGCCATCCGCGGCAAAGTGATCATCTACACCATCTCGGGCGCGGTGCTGCTGGTGTACGTCGGGGCGCTGGCGGTGTACGAAGCCGAGCGGGGTGCGCCGGACGCCCACATCACGAGCTTCGGCCTGGCCGTGTGGTGGGCGATGACCACGATCACCACCGTCGGCTACGGCGACATGTATCCCGTCACCACGACCGGCCGGGTCATGGCCAGCCTCATGATGATCGGCGGCATCAGCCTGGTCGGTTCGATCACCGCGACCATCGCGTCATGGATCGTGCAGAGCGTGTCGATCGACGATCAGAAACAAGACGCCGTGACGGCAGCGCACATCGAAGACCTGCGGGGTGAGATCGCACAACTGCGGGAGTTGTTGCGCGACAAGGTGAGTGGAGATGCAACTCCAGTCAACTGAGCAGCGTCACAGCTAACCCGCTTCGTTCCGTTGGCCACGCTCTGCACGCAGCACGCCTTCATTTGGATCAAAGATCAGCACAAGGGAATCGCCAAGGCGAACTCCAGCGGCCTTGGCAAGACGGCGAATTGATCCCATGTTGGGCGCAGCGGGCTCGGACAGTGCCCACGCAACGGAGACGGACCCGTTGGATGTTTCGAAGTCGCGGCGGTTCCCCGGCGTCACACCGATCGCCTGCGCGACAGGCGGATCGATCGACAAGCCCGAACCTCGGAGAACGTGTGCAGTCACTGGGATGGCAATTCCGATGCAGCCGCCGGACTGGCGAACTGCGCCAGGCACGGTGCTCAGTGAAGGTATTGATGGCCATGCGTCTTCGGGGCGTCGGCAACGCACCATGCCCCTTTCGGTTACGAACGCGAGAGTCGCCAGGTACGTACGGACTGAGCTTTCCTTGATGTCCGGGAATGCCTTGAGCATGTCGTCAAGCAAAGTCCGTACCGGCATCCGCCCGCCGGCAGCCTCGATACGGTTGGTCAGTTCTTGCGCGATGCCGCCGTACTCGGGATAACTCCACCCGGCCAAGGCCCATCCAGTTCGGCTCGTTCGCCTAAATGTGTCGTTGCCGTGCAACGCTTTCAGTACAGATTTGGCGCTGACCGAATCCCCCACCATGCCGCTGATTTCTTCGGCAGTCATCGGCCGCCCAGCAGCGTCCAATGCCGCTACGATCTTGGCCCTGAGCCCAGAGCGCGGCGGCAGGTAGGCGCCGCCAATCCTGCTCAGTGCCAGCGTGTCCAAATACGGAGGCACTGCATCTCGCCGCATCCCTTCGGCTGTGAGCTCCCCAGCCAGTGTCTCCAGGGTCTGGGCGGGCCCTCCACGAAAGAGCCTCCGGACACAAGCATCGACCCGTCGAAGTCCGCCCTGCGACGCATCTTCGAACCAGTCCCCATGCTCCTTGTACGGCCCGGCGACGTACAGCAACAGCCGGGCGGCTTCGCTCGTCGGCTCTAGCCCCAGCTGCTGAATCTCTGACTCGACTGTTTCTCGCGGCACATAGATGCCGAGCCTGCGGCGCAATTCATCTGCCGACTGCCGGATCCAAAAGTGGCCAGGTTCGCTGAGTAGTTCCGCGAAGCGCGACCGAATCCGGCTATCGTTTCGCCACAACCAGGTCGGGTGCACACCAAGCTCTTCGGCGAGCCGCTCTTGAGTGACTTGAGTGGATCCCCATGCTCGAGCGCGCAGAACGCGGTGGTCGCGCTCCCCGATGCCAGCCACCAATCGATCGAGCCCGTCTGCAAGCGACGGTTGAGGACCGTCCACAGAGTCCGCCAATTGGCTCACTGCGTCATGTGCTGCTGCCACGATCGACGCGACGGTACGGACCCCGCTCGATCGAGATTCAAGCAGTTCGGCGATCGTCGTTTCGGCGATGTCGGACCACGTTGTGTAGCGCGATGCGTACAAACTCCGCGCACGAGGCGGCAACTTTCCGTACGGAATGCGCAGGTTCGCGACCGCATCAAAGCCAGCGACGAGTTCACCAATCTGAGCGTCTTCGGACACCCACAATCTCGGTGCAGGATCGGTCGAGGCCACTGGCAAGAATCGCTCTAGGTATCTGCTTCAGATGGATGTCGGGCCGCAGTCAGCGTCAAGCGCAAACTTGTGCTGTCGACGACAGCCCAATCCTATCGGGGCCATGACGCGCCACTCGAAAAGTCAGCGAAGCCACGCGCCTCGCACGATCTGCCCACACTTTTGGTGCAGGTAACCGCTCTTCCGGCCCACTATCCTTATTGGGACGACTGATAACCGCCCCGGCGTAAAATCGGTCCGGGGTTGTCGTGTGAAGGGGGCGGCGTGGACGTAGTCAAGGTCGACACAGAGATGCTGCGGCATCAGGTGGCGAAACTCGAGGAGACTATCGGTCATCTCGAGTCGCATGAGAAGACGGTCGGGCACGCCATCGACTCATTCGGTGAGGCACTGAAGGGCGACACGGGCAAGGCCGTCGCGGCGGCTCTGAGCAGCTATCAGAAGGCGATGGCCGCACTGCGCACCGAGCAACACGGCATTACCGAAAAGCTGCACTCCGCGGTTGCGGCCTACGACTCGACCGACACCAATGCCGCCTCAGGCCTGACCCAAGCAATGCATCTGTAGGGGGACATCAATGGCCGAGCAAGAGTGGCACTTTGCGAAGATCGAGCAGACGGTCGGCGACCTCAAGGATGAGCACAAGCGGTTGAACGACGTTCTGGCCGAGGAGCGCGCTCGGATTCAGATGGTCAGCAGCGACATCTGGCACGGCACCGCTCGTGAGGGGTGGCAAGCTGCCGAGCGTTCGTGGGGTGAGAAGGCCGACGCTGCGCTGGAAGCCTTGAACAAGCTGATCGGCGCCATCCAGGGCGGTCATGATTCGATGGAATCCGCCGAGGGGAAGCTCAAGGGCAAGTTCGGCTGACCGACTCAGGGAGGGGAATTCGGTGTCGAGTAGTCACCGTCCGCTGGGGGCGCATCGCAGGGCGGGCAGCAGATGACGCCTACGTTGAAGGTTGATACAGCCCAACTCGCGGCTGCCGGTCAAGCGTTTCAAGCAGCGTCGGACGCGGTGCCGGCTGCTCCGGCTTTCTACATTCCGCCCGCCGCAGATGCGCTGTCGTCTGCCGCGGCGACCAATGCCCCAAAGTTCGCGGACCCGATAACGACCGGCTTGCCCAAGCTGAAAACCGAGACCGCGGCCTATGCAGCGAACGTCAAGGACGCGGCGTCCACGTACGCGACGACTGATCAACAGGCCGCGGCAGACGTGCTGAAACAAAAGCTCGATGATCCGGCAGGCCAAGGGTCTGGCGGCGGCGGTGGCGTGCCAGGCGGTGGCGGCGGGGCGGGCTCACCCGGCGGCGCCGCCAATTCGGCCAAAGCTGGCGCAACGTCCGCGGTCGCATCGGGCGCGACAAGTGCCGGCGGGGATCCGATGAGTCAGCTGAGCCAACTCGGCCAGATGGGCGGCCAGATGCTGCAGATGCCTATGCAGATGGCCCAGGCAGCGGGAGCAATCCCGCAAGCGGCGATGCAGATGGCCCAGCAAGTGGGCCAGCAGATCGGCCAAATGGCCGGCAAGAAGGGCGAGTCCGACAAGGACAAGCCAGAAGACGCTGCGCAGAAAGCTGCTGACGACAAGAAAGCCGACGAAGAAAAGAAGTCGGCAGACGACAAAGACAAGTCGCAGGCGCAGTCCGAGAAAGCGCAGCCGAAGGCTCCGGTCGAGGGCAAGCATGCTGCAGCGCCGATCCACGGTTCAAGCGCTCCCCCCGTCCCCCCGTCTTCGTCTGCACCACGACACGCCGCACCGACCCGACCCAATGTGGAGGAACAACTGTGACCCAGCCACCGCAGTCCGGCCCGTGGGGTGCTCACCCCCCGCAGCAGCCCGGAAACTGGCAGGGCTACCCCGGTGGACAACATGGGCCGGGTCCGCAGGGGCAGTGGAACCCGCAACAGCAGTGGCCGAATCCAGCTCCTGCTCCTCAGAAGAAGGGCCCGCTGAAGTGGGTCCTCGGTGCAATCGCCCTAATCGCTGTCATCGCGGTCACCGCCGTGGTGGCGGTGTCATGCGCTGGCGGCAATGGTTCCAACAACGGTGGCGGCGGGAATACGCCATCATCGGGCTCGAAATCTGATATCGCCAGCGCTAACGACACCGGACCTGTTTCGGTTATTATCGAGGACCCGTCGTGTGCGCCGTGGCAGCCGATCAACGACACGTTGGCAAATAGTGTGAAGAATGGCTGGGACAAGCGTGACCCATCCGTTCCGGCTACAGGCTGGACGCCGGAAACACGAGCGCTTTACCAATCGGCAGCTGAAGCTTTTCGAAAGTCGGCAGATCAGACCGTTCCATTGATTAAGTTGACACCTCACCGAGTGATGAGAGAGCTGTACCAACAGTACATCGCCTATATACGCGCATTTGTTGACCATGTCCCGAATTACACACCCAACGATAACTACCTCGTTTCGACGGCGACCATCATCGGGATGGCACTAACGAATATCTGCCAGGCGGCAAAGTCCGGTTCCGCTGCTGCACGTGGGCCATTGGTTGCAAGTGCGCCTTCACCATCTAAAATTGCGCCGATCGGCGATCCTGACAAGCCAGTGAGATTTTTGATGGAGTCAGACCAAGGGTGCTCCGACTGGACTACGATTCTCGACCGACTCCAAGCAGATCCGGCATACGAAAAATGGAACAAAGAGGACACAAATATCCCTGCAAGCGACTGGCCTCCGGAGTACCGCGCGGAGAACGATGCAATAAAATCAGTTCTCACTAGAATCTCCGAAGAAATGACACAGCTAGGACACAAAAGCGCAAACCCAATTATCGAAGATTTTGCAGTACTCGCAGCTCAGTACAGCCGGGCTTACGTCGAGGGCATCCCGACATACACCAGTGCTGATACCGATCTTTACAACGTGTTCTGGCGGGTATCGGGGGCAATTAGCTCGGCGTGCAAGGCCACGGGGGCGAGCTGATGACTGACAGGCAAAAGCCGAGTGGCGCTGACGAGATGTTAGAGCCTGGAGGCTGGCCTGAAGCAAGTGAAAGTCGCTTTCACCAAGTCGCAGAAGATTGCGTGAACGCGCTCCGAAATCTTGTTACTCACAGCTCCACGCCTTGGGATTCAAAGCACCGCGACACGTTCCGCAACGGTGGGGGAAATTGGTCCGGTGAAGCCGCATCTGCTGCAGAAGGAAAAGGGAGCGGAATTCTTCGGAAATTCGCTGAGATGCGGCAGCATCTCACGAATGCGGCGAACTGGAACAATGACGTGGCACAGGCCATCGCCAAAGCAAAAGACGAGATCATCGATAATGTGGGTAAGGCATTATCAGATATCGCCAAACTGTCCCAGGATGATCCCGATTACGCCACTCTCGTTCAAAATCGAAAGAAGCAGTGCTACCGAGCCAATCTCGATGTGGTTTCCAAAGCGACACTCAGTGTTGGACAACCACCCGGATACAAGCCAGCACTAAACGAACAAGATCTCCTTTCAAACGGCCTGCCTGTGCTGGCACCGCCTACATCGGCACCGAATCCCTCAGGGCCGGGTGCACCTGCCCCAGGGCACGGGCGCGCGAACGATCAATCGCCAGAAGCACCAAAGGTGACCCCAACTGCCAATAACCCAGCGCCTGGACCTGCGCCTGGGCCTGGGTCCGGCGCCCCTACACCACAAGCTCCAGGACACGAGCGCGCGAACGATCAATCGCCAGAAGCACCAAAGGTGACCCCAGCAACCAACAATCCAGCACCTGGGCCTGGCGCCCCAACACCCCAAACTCCAGAACACGGGCGCGCGAACGATCAACTGCCAGCGGCGCCCATTGCGAAACCAGCGGCCGGAGCGCAGCCAGCCGAGCTCGCAGCCAACAACGGCGGTACGGCCAATGGGTTGGCGGGCGTCGTGACACAAACTCCACCGTCCGGGGCGAGAAGCGTGGGTGGTGGCAGCGGCGGCACATCTGCCGCGGCCACCAGCAGCGGAAGCAGCAGTCCTGTCAGTGGGCTGGGGGGATCGCCTAGCAGCACCAGTGCCTCGCAGACGAGCAACCCAAGCGGCCAGCCAACCGGAGCACAGCAGCCGGGCGGCCAACCGAACAACCCTCTGCAGCAAGGGCTGCAGCAATTCGGCCAGGGTCTGCAGAGCGGCGCGGGTAACACTTCGCAACCGCTGGCCGCAGCCCAGCCGGCGACGCAACAGCCCACTACGCCACCTCCGGCGACACCGACTGGTGCAGCCAGCGGTACGTCGGCGACAAGCGCCGCACCCGTCGGTGCCGCATCGGCAGCAGGCGGCGGGTCTGTCGGTGGCCCCGCGGCTGCAGCACCGGCTGCACCGGCAGCTCCGCTGGGCCCTGCTCCCACGCCTTCTCCGGCGGCACCGGTGGCACAACCCGGACAGGGCGGCCCCGTCGGACCAACAGGCCCAGGTGTCGCCGCGGCCGGTACGAACAACCAGCAAGCTGCTGCCGCGGCCGCGCCGATCCCGGTCAGCCCGGCGCGCGCAGAGCGCGACGCCATGGCAGCGGCCGCCAAAGCCGGCCTGCTGCAACGTAAGTCGGCAGGAAACACCGACGCAGATATCGAAATCGCGCGGCGCATTTCCGCGGCATTGCATGCGCCGCCGTCTATTCCGGCGGCCAGCTATCAGTTCACGTGGGCGGTTGGAGTCACGTCCGAGGGCCAGATTCTTGCGGCCAACTCGTACGGGATCGGCTACATCCCGGACGGGGTCAAGCTCCCAGGGCAGGTGACCCTGGTCAGTGCGGATGAGGCAATCTCGCCGGCTGAGCGCGGCCGCTGGGTCAATGTACCGTTCCTCGCATTACAAGGCTGGGCGCAGTTCCATGGCAAGACGCTTCGCGCGATCATCGGCACGCCTGACGAGGTGAAGCCCTACAAGTCGAGCATGCATGCCGAGGAGTTGGCACCTGACGACATCCCCGCCGACGGCACGATGCAAGGTCGGTCTCGCCTGCAAGTGATTGCACCGGAAGCCGCTGCGCGACTTGAGGAATGGTCTGACGTCACGCTGTACGAGGCACTGCCGCCTCGACCGGTGCAAGATGCCCCACCCGACGCCAAGCAGACCATGAAGCTCTGGGTAGAGACGATCAAGCCGCTGCTACGTACGACTGGCACCAACGGTCCGGTTGACCATCTGACGAAGCTCATCGCATACGCCGATCACATGCAAAGTGTCGAGCTGTACAAGGCGTACACCGCTCCGCATGTGGCTGCGCAGCGTGCGGCGATGTCGGATTGGATCTACTGGCAACATGTTTCGTCGATCTGCCAGGACGCCACGAATCCCGTTCTTGGCAGCGTTCAGGCGTGA
This sequence comes from Mycobacterium toneyamaense, assembly GCF_055384815.1. Taxonomy (NCBI): domain Bacteria; kingdom Bacillati; phylum Actinomycetota; class Actinomycetes; order Mycobacteriales; family Mycobacteriaceae; genus Mycobacterium; species Mycobacterium toneyamaense. The sequence continues at coordinate 467,290 of NZ_AP040333.1, read as the reverse complement.
ACGATTCCGGTGACGCATGGGAGCGCACTGCTGTCCGGCCGTTCGAGGTCTTTCCCGAGCTATATCGGCACATGGACACACAATTGCTGTCGGCCATTGCTAGCGGCGACGACGCCAGCCGAGCGGCCGCGATCGGTGCCGGCAGTCGCGAGGTAGTCGAGCGGATCGCACATCTACGTGAACCATGGGTTTTAAACATCGATGCCGATGCCACGATCGAGTCGATCGACCGGCACGCGGTGAAGCTGTTCGAGCGCGGTGCGCCAGAGATCGGAGAATGGGTCCAGCGCATTCTCGGTCATTGGCGGCGGCAGCGGTCCTGGTTCAACCTAACGGTCGACGTCGTCGCCAGGGCTGGCGATGATGATCTGAACCGCGTCATCATCGCCTCTGCCGACTGCATCCGGCGGGCCACATTTGCGTTCTTGGACATCGACTTTGGCGCTGACCCACCAATGCCCGACGACCCGTCCTATGGATTGCTGTTAGCCGTTGGCGAGATTTTCACGACTCATCGGGATCAGAATCCGCTCCGGATGCAGCTCGATTCCGTCGGAGGGCTCGCTGCTGCACCCGAGCACAACCCGTGGGTGGCCGCGCTCATCGATCAAGAACTAGTGATCTACCGCCGGCTATATCGAGTGTTTTTCCAGCTCTTGGAACACGCTGGCATGTTCGCTGATCGTGAGGATGACCGCGAGTTCTTCTACACACCTGACGAGGTGGACCGCCAAACCCGTTGAACCGTTGGGGTTCAGCTCCGCTGCGGATTCCCCCGCCGCCGCGGTTCCCACAGCACCAGTGCGGTGCTGGGCTTGCGGACGCGTTCGAGTTCGGCGGTGACCTCGGCGAGCCTGGCCTGCAGCGCCTCGACCTGATTGGTCAGCTCGATGATGCGCTTGATGCCGGCCAGGTTGACGCCCTCGTCCTGGGACAGCCGCTGCACCTCGCGCAGCAGGTCGACGTCGTGCTGCGAATACCGTCGACCGCCGCCCGAAGTGCGCTGCGGGCTGACCAGGCCGAGCCGGTCGTATGTCCGCAACGTCTGCGCGTGCATACCGGCCAGCTCGGCGGCCACCGAGATCAGGAAGGTCCGTGCTTCCTCTGTCTTACGCCGGGCTGCGCTCATAACGAGCCTGCCCAACCGGCCCGCGGATCAAATCCACTGGCCCGCTCTGCCTTTGCGTACGCCTCCAGCGCCTCCGCCGCTTCACCCTCGAGGTTGGGCGGCACGGCCACCTTGACGGTGACCAGCAGGTCGCCATGGCCGCCGTCGCTGCCGCGCTTGGGCACACCGCGCCCGCGCACCCGCAGGATGCGGCCGTCGGACGTGCCCTTGGGCACCCTGACGCCGACCTTGCCTTCCAGAGTCGGCACGGAAAGCGTTGTCCCCAATGCCAATTCATGGAAGCTCACCGGAACGGTGACGGTGAGATCGTCGCCGTCGCGGCCGAACACCTTGTCGGGCCGGACGTGCACGGTGACGTACAGGTCGCCCGAGGGCGCCCCGCGTAGACCCGCTTCCCCCTGCCCGGCCAGCCGGATGCGCTGACCGTCGGTGACACCCGGAGGGATGCGCACGTTGATGGTGCGCGTCCGGGTGGAGACGCCGGTGCCTTTGCACTCGTCACACGGGTGCTCGATGATCGAGCCCGTGCCGCGGCATTCGGTGCACGGCTCCGAGAAGCCGAACGCACCCTGGTTGCGGTTGATGACACCGGCGCCGTTGCAGTTGGGACACACCTTCGGGCTGGTGCCCGGACGCGCGCCACTGCCGTGGCAGTTGGTGCAGGGTGCCGGGCTGGTCAGGCGCAGCGGCATGGCCACGCCCTTGGTCGCTTCGAGGAAGCTCAGCTCGGTTTCGGTTTCCAGGTCGTTGCCGCGGCGCGGACGGCTGGGGCGCGGCTGCTGCGCGCCCCGGCCGAACAGGCCGCCGAACAGGTCACCGATGTTGGCGCCGCCGGTCTGCCCCGCCTGGTCGAACAGGTCGCCCAGATTGAACTCCGCGGAGTCGCCGCCGAAACCTCCGAAGCCGCCTCCACCGCCGCTGAACCGGCGGCCGAATCCACCGTTGGCGAAAAGCCGTCGGGTTTCGTCGTATTCGGCACGCTTGGTGTCGTCGGTCAGAATTTCCTTGGCCTCGGTCGCCGCTTTGTAGCGTTCCTCGGCCGCCGGGTTGTTCGGATTGCGGTCCGGATGGTTGTCGGCCAGCACCTTGCGCGCGGCGCGCTTGATCTCATCCTTGGTGGCGTCAGAGGTGACGCCGAGTTCCTTGTAGAAGTCCTTCTCGACCCATTCACGTTGAGCCATGTCGCGTCACCTCCTCAGCGTCGCTCGGTTACTCGTTTGATTCTGATTTCTGTTCGGTCGCAGCGTCGGTATTGATGGGCGTGTCGGGCGTATCAGCTGCGGGTTCGGCGTCGACGACACCGACCATCGCGTGCCGCAGCACCTGCTCACCGAGCTTGTAGCCGCGACGCATGACGGTCCCCAACACCGGGTTGGAGCCGTCGCCTTCGTGCTGAACGGCTTCGTGCAGCGACGGGTCGAACGCGTCGCCCTCGGCGCCGAACGATGCCAGACCGAGGCTCTCCAGCGCACCGGAAAGCTTGTCTGCCACCGACTTCAGCGGCCCCGACTCGAGATCACCGTGGGCGCGGGCCCGCTCGAGGTCGTCGAGCACCGGCAAGAACTGCTGCACGACAATGGCTTTGGCCCGCTCGGCTGCGGCCTGCTCCTGACGGATGGCCCGCTTGCGGTAGTTGTCGTACTCGGCCTTGAGCCGCTGCAGGTCTGCCTTGAGCTCGGCGGCTTCGTCGGACACCGGAGACTCGGCGGCCCCACCGGAGGCCGGGGAGCCCGGCGCCGACCCCTCAGGGGCCGACGCCGGAGCGCCCTCACGTGGTTCGCCGGTTTCCGGATCGATGCGCCGCTTGTCGGTGATGGTCACCGGCTCGTGCGAATCGTCCTGGCTCACTTGTTCTCCTGATCGTCCTCGACAACCTCGGCGTCCACGACGTTGTCATCTGCGGCGGCGCCACTCGGAGCACCCGCACCCGCACCGGCCTGCTCGGCCTGAGTGGCCTCGTAGATCGCCTGGCCCAGGGCCTGGCTCTCGACGCCCAGCTTCTCCATGGCCGTCTTGATGGCGGCGATGTCGGTGCCGGCGAGCGCGGTCTTGGCCTCGGCGATGGCACCGTCGACCTTGGTCAGGGTCTCCTCGGGGACCTTCGAGCCACCTTCGGCTTCACGCTGGTCCTTGACGAACTTCTCCGTCTGGTAGACCAGCGACTCGGCCTGGTTGCGGACGTCCGCCTCTTCGCGACGCTTCTTGTCCTCTTCGGCGTGCGCCTCGGCGTCCTTGATCATCCGGTCGATCTCGTCCTGCGACAGGCCCGAGCCTTCCTGGATCTTGATCGTGTTTTCCTTGCCGGTGCCCTTGTCCTTGGCGGTGACGTGCACGATGCCGTTGACGTCGATGTCGAAGGTGACCTCGATCTGCGGCACGCCACGCGGAGCCGGCGGGATGCCGGTCAGCTCGAAGCTGCCGAGCAGCTTGTTGTGCGCCGCGATCTCACGCTCACCCTGGAAGACCTGAATCTGCACCGACGGCTGGTTGTCGTCGGCCGTGGTGAAGGTCTCGGACCGCTTGGTCGGGATGGTGGTGTTGCGCTCGATCAGCTTGGTCATCACGCCACCCTTGGTCTCGATACCGAGGGACAGCGGGGTGACGTCAAGCAGCAGAACGTCTTTCACCTCACCCTTGAGCACACCGGCCTGCAGCGCGGCACCAACGGCCACGACCTCGTCCGGGTTCACGCCCTTGTTGGGCTCCTTGCCACCGGTCAGTTCCTTGACCAGTTCGGTGACGGCGGGCATACGGGTCGAGCCACCGACGAGGACCACGTGGTCGATGTCGGAGACCGAGATGCCGGCGTCCTTGATCACCGACTGGAACGGCTGACGGGTCCGGTCGAGCAGGTCCTGCGTGATGCGCTGGAACTCGGCACGGGTCAGCTGCTCGTCGAGGAACAGCGGGTTCTTGTCGGCGTCGACGGTGATGTACGGCAGGTTGATCGAGGTGCTCTGGCTCGAGCTCAGCTCGATCTTGGCCTTCTCCGCAGCCTCACGCAGACGCTGCATCGCCATCTTGTCCTTGGTCAGGTCGATGCCGCTGGTGCCCTTGAACTTGTCGACCAGCCACTGCACGATGCGCTCGTCCCAGTCGTCGCCACCGAGGTGGTTGTCACCGGAGGTCGCCTTGACCTCGACGACGCCCTCGCCGATTTCCAGCAGCGAGACGTCGAAGGTGCCGCCACCGAGGTCGAAGACCAGGATGGTCTGCTCCTTCTCGCCCTTGTCCAGGCCGTAGGCCAGGGCGGCCGCGGTCGGCTCGTTGACGATGCGGAGCACGTTGAGGCCGGCGATCTGGCCGGCTTCCTTGGTGGCCTGACGCTGAGCGTCGTTGAAGTAGGCCGGGACGGTGATCACGGCGTCGGTGATGTCCTCACCGAGGTACGCCTCCGCGTCGCGCTTCAGCTTCTGCAGCGTGCGCGCGCTGATCTCCTGCGAGGTGTACTGCTTGCCGTCGATGTCGATGGTCCAGTCAGTACCGATGTGCCGCTTCACCGAACGGATGGTCCGGTCGACGTTGGTCACTGCCTGGTTCTTCGCGGGCTGGCCGACCAGCACCTCGCCGTTACGCGCGAACGCGACGACCGACGGGGTGGTCCGGGAGCCCTCAGAGTTGGCTACGACGACGGGGTCGCCGCCCTCCAGCACCGAGACGCAAGAGTTGGTGGTCCCGAGGTCGATACCGACCGCACGAGCCATAGTGATGCCTCCTGATAGACATTGTTGGGTGATCTGAGCGAACTGCGCTCAAGCTTGCTATCGGACGAGGCCGTCTGTCAAGCCGAACTTGAGTCTGTTGCACTCAACTTGTTGTCGGTCAGTCCAACCTGGGCGGTTCGCGATCTATTCCCGATTCCCCAAAAATGTCCATCCGGGGCCATCAACGCTGGTCAGGCACCTCCAGCAGCGACCATTGCCCGCACCGAGTCCGGCAATTCGGCTGTCGACCACTCCGCCCGCCGCGGCTCCCCGTAGGTGACCGAGAAGGGCACGATGCCCGCCCAGGCGGTGGTTTCCTCGTCCGGTTCGGCCAGCGGACCACCGTTGACCTTGTACACCCAGTCGCCGTCGACGATCGGCAGGGAGATGACGTTGGTCGCCGCGACCTCCTTCGGCAGCATCGCGCGCACCTCGGCAGTACGGCCGGGGATCAGCAGCTCGCTGAAGCGCTCCAGGAGGGCTTCCCGGTCTTCGCGTTCGGCGGGTTGCACTTCGCCGTAGATCACCGCCGATCGGTAGTGCACCGAGGAGTCAAAAGTGCTGTGCGCCACCACAAGTGCATCCATGGCCGTCACACAGAAGGCAACCTGTTTCCCCGCCCCCTTGACGCCCAGTGTGCCCGCACCGGTCGAGCCGTGGATGAGAATCCGATCCTCGTGACGGACGAACAGCGTCGGCACCGCAAGGGGCCGAACCTTGCCGTTCGGACGGGCCACATCGCCGACGCTGAGCACGCCCCACCACTGCCCATCGAGGAACTCCTCGAGAGCGGCGCGCGCCGTGGACTGACGACCGTACTTACGAGTGACCTTTTCCATGAGTCCACATCATCATGATTGCGGCCTCATCGAAATAGCCAGAAATACCGCTTTTGGCAGGCCAGTATTCTGGCTGAGTGGCGCGGCACACGCGGGCGGTACATCTGCCCCTCGATCCGACCGACCTCAGCGCCAGGGCCATCGCGAGCCAGCTGGTGGGGTTGATCGCCGCCGGGCAGGTCGGCGACGGCGACTGGCTGCCGTCGACTCGCGCGCTCGCCCACGAACTCGGCACCTCGCGGACGATGGTCGCGTCCGCCTACGACGAACTGGTCGCCGCCGGATTTCTCGAGGGGGTGCCCGGTGCCGGAACCCGGACAACCGTCGGCGCCACGGCAGCCGCCCGTGCCGGACTGTCCAGCCGCGCCCCGCGCCTGGAGAAGACGCCCTCTGCGCCCGCCGCGCATGCCGCGGCGCACCCAACCGATGCCGTCGACCTGCGCCCAGGCTCGCCGGACACCGGTCTCATCGACATGCGGGCATGGACCCGCGCGTGGCGGGCCGCGGCGTCGACCCGACCGACGACGCTCTCGCCGTGGCAGGACACCGACGATGCCTTCACCGCCGCCATGTCGCGCCACCTGCGCACCAACCGGGGTGTCGATACCGACACGGTCTTCGACGTCCCCGGATCGACCGCGGCATTTCAGACACTGGCGGCCGTAAGTGGCCTCACCCGCTGTTATCTCGAATCGCCCTGCTACCCCGCCGCCGCCGACGAATTCAGCCGCGCCGGCTTGGATCTGGTTTTCGTCCCCGTCGACCACGATGGGCTCTGCGTCGACAGGCTCGGTGACGACCCCGGCATCGTCTACACCACACCGGCTCACCAGTACCCGCTCGGACACCGGCTCTCGGTGAATCGGCGCGCCGCGTTGGTCGCGTGGGCCAAACGGACCGGGTCGATCGTCATCGAGGACGACTACGACGGCGAGTTCCGCTACGGCGTTGCGCCACTTCCCGCCATCCGGTCGATTCCCGGCGCCGGAGAACACGTCGCCTACGTCGGTACCGCCTCCAAGATGCTGGCGCCGAGCCTGGGCGCCGCCTGGCTGGTACCGCCACTGCCCCTGCACGACGCGGTCCAGACTTACCTTCGCGAGCACCGCATCGCGGTCTCCACCGTCACGCGCACGGCCCCTCACCGCCTTGATCACCGGCGGTGAGTTGCAGCGGCACCTGGCACGCGCAAGCCGCGAATACCGTTGCCGCCGAGACATTCTCATCACCGAACTCGAAGCGCGCCGCCCCGGACTGGAAGTGCTCGGCGTCCAGGCGGGGTTGCACGTCGCCATCCTGCTGCCCGATAGCTGCCCCGATCTCGACGTTGCCGAATTGCTCCGCGCCGATGGCCTGCTCGTCTCGCCGCTGTCGACCTTTCCCCAGCATCCCGGCTCCGAAATAAACGGCATCACAGTCAATTTCGCGCAGATCGACCGCTCGACCGCCAGGCGCTTCGCCGAATGCACTGCCGCAGCTCTCGCGCAGGGCGCACCATGGTGAGATGAATGCCGACCCGCAAACGGCAGTCGACGAGATTGCCCCCGACATCTACCGGCTCTCCACGTGGATTCCGGACATCACCGAGAACGGCTTCACGTTCAACCAGTTCCTCCTGACCGGCGATGAGCCGTTCCTCTTCCATTGCGGGCAGCGACAACTGTTCCCACTCGTCTCGGATGCCATCAGCCGGGTCATCCCACTGCCCACGCTGCGCTGGATCTCGTTCGGACACCTCGAAGCCGACGAGTGCGGCGCGATGAACCTCATGCTGGCCGCGGCACCGCATGCCGAGGTCGTGCACGGCGGGCTGGCTCTGATGCTGTCGTTGGTCGACATGTGCGACCGACCTCCCGTCCCCGCCCCTGACACGGCGCTGGACATCGGCGGGCACCGACTGAGATTCATTGCCACACCGCATGTCCCGCACAATTGGGAAGCGGGATTGTGGTTCGACGAGACGACCTCCACCCTGCTCGCCGGCGACCTCTTCACCCACACCGGACACTGCCCGGCACTGACCGAATCCGACTGCGTGGCCCCGGCGCTCGAGGCAGAGGCCATCTTCCACGCCACCGGGCTGACGACGAACCTCGCACCGACGCTCGAGCAACTCGCCGCGTTGAACCCCTCGACGCTTGCCCTCATGCACGGTTCGTCCTACGCCGGCGATGGTGCGGCTCAATTGCGAGCACTCGCCGAGGGGTATGCCGCGATGGCCGCCTAGAAGGGTGCGGGTTCATCCCATTCCTCTGCGGCGCGGGCCGTTTCGAGTTCGCGGTATCGGTGCCATTCTTCGCTGGCGATGCGTTCTTCGTTGACCATGCGGGCTTCGTTGATGAGTTGTTGGCGTTCTTGGGCGCGGGTGCGTTTGCGTTTGGGCATGCAGTGCCCGCGCCCGGGGGTGCGTGGTGGTTGTTCGGTGATTGTGGGTGTTCCGGTGGGTGTGGCCAGTTGTGGGTACCAGTGGGCGCCTTCGGGTTTGGTGATGTAGGTGTGTCCGGTGGGGGCGACCCAGACGACGGTGCCGTCGGGGTATTGGTGGTCGGTCCAGCCGTGGAACGTTTTGAGTAGGTGGTGGAACCGGCACAGGCATTTGAGGTCTGACGGGTGCGTCGGCCCGGCCGGGTACGGGACGGTGTGGTCGAGGTCGCAGGCTTGCGCGGGCCGGTCGCAGCCGGGGAATCGGCAGGTCAGGTCTCGGCAGCGCACGAACTCCGCCAGCTTGGCCGACGGACGGTAGCGGGGCTCGGCCGCATCCGGCGGAATCTCGACCTCGCGGATGGTCGCCCCCTCGGCGAGCCGGGCGACCTGCTCGGCGGGGATCTGCCCGTATCCGGGCAGGAACCCCGGGGCTTGGCCGGCGAGGGTTTTGGGGCCGGCGATCACGTAGATGACGGCGCGGGTGCCGACGGTCGCGGCCGGCGGTTCCCCCATGGCGGCCGCGGCGGCGGGGCAGTCCGGGTTGTCGCATTGGCAGGCCAGCCGCTGCCCGCGGGCGAGGGCGTCGATGGCGGCGGCGCGGCGCTGATCATGGGAGCGCGGATCGTTGCGGCACACACTCTTGGCGAGGTCGTCGATGGCGGCGTCGAGCACGGCGGCGGTCGCCGCGTCTATCGTGCCGCAGATGCTGGCCGCGCCGGGGCCGCAGGCGCGGATGTCGAGGTAGCGGGCCTGCGACGGGGGTTTGGGTTGGTGGACCCCGGCCTGGTCGGACGCGGCGATGATGGCGTCGATGCGTTGTTCCATTTTCGGTTTCGACAACCGGCCCCAGGCCACGATCTTGGCGGCCAGGTCGGCATCGACCTGCCCGGCGACGTCGTCGTCGATGATCAGGTCGGTGCGGGCGACGATCATGGCGACCATCACCGCATCGATCAGGCCGTTGGCGTAGATGGCCGCCACCTTCGGCAGGCGGGTGCGGAGCGTCACCGCCCGATCCACCTGGGCTTGGGCCCGCTTACGGGATATCCCCAACGCGGCGGCGACCTCGACGACCAGCCCGGCATAGCCGTCGATCGCCCAATACCGTTTCTCGATGTCGTCGTCGGGGGCCCGCAGCGCCCACAGGTCACCGATCGCCCCCAGGCGGCGGGCGCCGGCGGCGTTCTCTTGCCGGGTGGCCAGGGTGATCGCGTCGACCGCCGCGGCCGCGGCGTGGGGATCACCATTTGATTCGCTCATACGTTCGAATGTATACCTGCCCACCGACACGAATCGGGGGCCGCGGACGCGACCCATCGGCGACGGTTAGAGCAGCTAAATAGAAGGGCCGCAGCCAGATTGGACCCGGCCGGGCGCCGTGGGAACGACGGGAAGGGGATCGTCGACGGTTAGATCGACTAGCCACCCGACACACGCAGACGGCGCCGACGGGACGCGCCGCCGACCATCCCGGACCCGCGACAGTCAGGCGACCGACAGTGATTAGGCGACCTAACCGATGGGGATCGCGACGCGGCCCGGAGTGCGGAGCCCGGGCTGGGTGCGGTCGGGCGAGCGCTACCGATTAGCCGCCCTAACCGTCGAGGATCGCGGCACAGCCAACCGAGCCGGGCACGAGCCGGCACCAACTACCGAGCACACCTAACCGTCGAGGATCGCAGCGCGGATCGGACACCCGGGCAGCGCGAGTCGGGATGGGCACGGCCAGAACCACCGAGCCCACCTAACCGTCGACGATCCGTGCCCGGGTCGATGGACAGCGCGCCCGCCCGGCGACCCCGGCCGGGCCGGAACTCGCAGTGGACGCGGTAAGCGCGGCAAGTCTGCAAAACCCGGCGTGGACGCGTCGTCGCGCTACTAACGTCGCAGGTACACCCGCCGGACCGGCAAAGGAGTGCCCATGACAACCACCGCTCCCATCGACGTCCTGGTCATCGGCGCCGGGATCTCCGGAATCGGAATGGCGTACCACCTCAAGACTCTTCGCCCGGACACGTCGTTCGTGGTGCTCGAGGGACGAGACGCGATCGGTGGCACCTGGAGCCTGCACCAGTACCCGGGCATCCGCTCCGACTCGGATATGCCGACCTTCGGCTTCGGCTTCAAACCGTGGACGCACCGCAAGTCCATCGCGGACGGGCACATCATCCTCGACTACCTGCAGCAGACCGTCGAGGAGAACGACCTGGCCGGCCACATCCGGTTCGGTTACCACGTGGATTCGGCGAATTTCGATTCCCGGCAAGGGCTTTGGACCGTCTCGACCACCCACGACGGGCACACCGAGACGTTCACCTCACGCTTCCTGTTCCTGGGCACCGGGTACTACGACTACGAGAACCCGTACATCCCCGACTTCCCCGGCCGCGAGGATTTCGAGGGCCCGGTGATCCACCCCCAACTGTGGCCGAAAGACCTGGACTACACCGGCAAGAACGTCGTCGTCATCGGCAGCGGCGCGACGGCCGTCACGCTGATCCCGAACATGGCCGACAAGGCCGCGCACGTCACCATGCTGCAGCGGTCCCCGAGCTACGTGTTCTCGATACCGGCGTCCGACCCGATCGCCAACGTGCTCAACAAGGTGCTCGGCCACGAGCGGGCGTACAAGATCGTGCGGCGCAAGAACATCTCGCTGAACCGCGGAATGTTCAAGATGTGTATGCGCCACCCGAAGCTGATGCGAAAGCTGTTGATCGCCAACGTGGCTCGACAGCTGCCCAAGAATTTCGACGTCGACACGCACTTCACGCCCAGGTACAACCCGTGGCAGCAGCGCCTGGCCATGGTGCCCGACGGCGACCTGTTCAAGATGGTCTCGTCGGGCAAGGCGTCGATCGTCACCGACCACATCGAGCGGTTCACCAAGCACGGCATCCTCTTGAAGTCCGGCCAGGAACTGGCTGCCGACATCATCATCTCGGCGACCGGACTGAACATGGTCCCCTTCGGGAAGATCGCGCTGAGCGTCGACGGACACCTGCTGCATCTCCCGGACCTCACGGTCTACAAGGCCATGATGCTGTCCGGCGTGCCGAATTTCGCGTTCGCCGTCGGCTACACCAACATCGCCTGGACCTTGAAGGTCGATCTGGTGTGCGAGCACTTCTGCCGAATGCTCGACTACATGGACGAGCACGGCTACGCCAAGGTGGTCCCGATCCTCGAGGACGGGACCATGGAACGAGTTCCCTTGCTGGACATGACGTCCGGCTATGTCCAGCGGGCCGTCGCGAAGTTCCCGCGCGGCGGCACCTACGGCCCGTGGGCTTTCAAGCATGCCTACGAAATGGACCAAGAGCGGCTGCGCAACGGGCCCATCGAGGATCCCGCCCTCGTCTTCACGCCCGCCGCCGCACCACTGTCCGTGGTCTGACCGAAGGAGCGATCATGACAACCGACTTCGTATTCATCAGTCACGGTGAGCGTTGTGCCGCTTCGCATCTGACCGCCCGGAGTGACGCACTGACCGGAAAGAGCGGGCGGCCGTGCGTCGTCATGGCCCACGGCTTCGGCGGCACCCGCGACTCCGGCCTGATGCCGTTCGCCGAGCCTTTCGCCGCCGCCGGGATGGACGTGGTCGTATTCGACTATCGCGGCTTCGGCGATTCCGAAGGCGAACCACGCCAGTACATTTCAGTCAAGAAGCAGCGGCAGGACTACCACGCTGCCATCGACGCCGCGAGAAACCTGCCGGGCGTCGACCGCGATCGCATCGCGTTGTGGGGTACCTCGTATTCCGGCGGGCACGTCATCGCCGTCGCCGCCGAGGACCAGCGGGTGGCCGCCGTGGTGGCACTGTGTCCCGCGACCGACGGGCTGGCCGCGTTGGTGAAGGGGTACCAGGAGGGCGGCGTGGGGCCGCTGGCCCGTCTGGTCGCCCACGGGGTGCTCGATGCCGCGGGAGCGCGCCTCGGGCGCAAGCCGCACAACGTCGCCCTCACGGGGCCGCACGGCGCCACTGCTGTGCTGACCACTCCCGGCGCCGAAGAGGCTTACGTGGCCATGTCCGGCCCGACGTGGCGCAACGAATTCACCGCCCGCACGGTGCTGGAGATCGCGTTCAACCGGCCGACCGTCCACGCCAGTCAGTTGGAGTGCCCGCTGCTGGTGCAGGTCGGGACCAACGACCTCATCGCGCCGCCGGACGCCGCTCGCCGCGCCGCGAAGAAGGCGGGCTACCTGGCGCATCTGTGCGAATACCCCGCCGACCATTTCGATTTCTACGACGGGCCCTGCTTCGAGGCGGCCCTCGCCGACGAGCTGACGTTCCTGACCCGCGTGCTCGATCCGATCCGCTCGACCGACGTGCATTTGCGGTCGACCAACCCGCCGACACCCAAACTGGCGGTCAAACTGCCGTGGTGAACCCGTCCGCTTGGCATGATCAGCACCGAGTGTTGATCGAAAGGGCGGACTGAATGTTCGACAGGGTTGTTGCGACGACTCGCAACTGGCTGGAAGTTGCCCGCTACGGCGGACTGGAGACAGGCGAAGAGCCGTCGCCGTACGACATCGTCGCCCAGGGCCGCATCCACAAGCTCCGGCGGTACCGCACCACGGGTGAGGCAGGCCGTCCCCAGGTGCTACTGGTGCCGCCGCTGATGCTCACTGCCGACGTCTTCGACGTGTCACCGCAGGCCAGCGGCGTGCGCACCCTGATCGAGAACGGCGTCGACCCGTGGGTAATCGACTTCGGATCGCCGGAGAAGGAAGCCGGCGGCCTGGAGCGCAACCTGGCCGATCACGTGCTGGCGGTCGACGCCGCCATCGACGAGATGCGCGCCCTGACCGGCGGCGACGTCCACCTGGCCGGCTATTCGCAGGGCGGCATGTTCTGCTACCAGACCTCGGCGTACCGACGCAGCGAGGGCATCACCAGCGTCATCGCCTTCGGCAGCCCGGTAGACCTCAGCAAGATGGCCCCGTTCGGGGTGCCCGCGGACGTCGCCATTCCGGGCGCCGGGTTCATCATGGATAAGTTGCTGCGCGGGCGTGCACTGCCGGGCTGGGCCACCCGGACCGGATTCCAGCTGCTCGATCCGGTCAAAGCGGTGACGGGCCAGCTGCAGTTCCTCTTCGCGCTGCACGACCGCGACGCCCTGCTGCCCCGCGAGGGTCAGCGTCGCTACCTGATGAACGACGGCTGGGTGGCGTGGCCCGGCCCGGCCCTCAACGAATTCCTGCAGCAGTTCCTGGTCCACAACCGGATGCTGACGGGCGGTTTCAGCATCGCCGGCCGGCCGGTGACGCTGGCGGACATCACGTCGCCGATCCTGGCGTTCGTGGGCGAGGTCGACGAGATCGCGCCGCCAGATGCGGTCCGGGCGATCCAGGACGCGGCACCGCGGGCGGACATCTACGAAAAATCCTTGCATGCAGGTCATTTCGGCCTGGTCGTCGGCGGCAGCGCGACGAAGAACACGTGGCCGCTGGTGGCCGAATGGATGCGGTACGCCGACGGCAACGGTCCGTTGCCGGAGACCATCACCAAGATCGACGACACCACCAAGGCCGCCGAACCCGGTCCGGGAGATCAGGGCGAGGGCGTCCAGTTGCTGCTCGACGCCGGTCGCATGGTGGCCGGCTCGGTGGCCCGCTCGGTCGGCGACATCCGTGGCATGTTCGGCACGGTGTCGCAGCAGATGCCGCGTCTGGCCCGCATCCGCGGGCTCGACGCCGACACGCGAATTTCGTTGGCGCTCTTGTTCGATGAACAGGCCCAGCACGCCCCCAACGACGTCAGCTTCATGTACGAGGACCGCAGCTACACCTACGGCGAGAACAAGGTGCGCATCGACGCGGTGGTCCGCGGTCTGCTCGCCGCGGGCGTGCGTGCCGGTGAGCACGTCGGGGTGCTGATGGACACGCGCCCGTCGGCCCTGGCGGTGGTGACCGCGCTCAACCGCATCGGCGCGGTGGCCGTCATGCTGCGTCCCGGCGCCGATACCGCGCGCGAGGTCGAGCTCGGCAAGGTCAACCGCGTCATCGCCGACCCCGAACATTCCGAGGCCGACTTCGCCGGCCGCCCGCTGCACACGTTCCTGTTGGACACCCCGTACCTCAATCGGGACCGCACGCTGACGGCCCTGGAGATCGGCGAGACCAACGCCGTACGCATCCCCGACTGGTACCGCCCCAACCCGGGGCGCGCCGGTGAGCTCGCGTTCATCTTCTTCGGCGGCCCCGACGACGACCCGCGTCCCATCCGAGTCACCAACGGCCGCTTCGGTTTGTCGGCCTACGGCACCGCGACGTCGGCGACGCTGAACAACTCCGACACCGTCTACTGCATCAACCCGATCTACCACACCTCCGGCCTGCTGACCGGGATCGGCGGTGCCGTCGCCGGTGGTAGCCGACTGGCGATGGCCACCGATCTGGACCCGACGACGTTCTGGACGGAAGTCCGCCGGTACGGCGTGACCATCGTCTGCTACACGTGGGCGCAGCTGCGGCCGCTGGTCAACGCCGCCCCGCAGCCCGCCGAGCGCAACCACTCGGTGCGGCTGTTCGTGGGCTCCGGTATGCCGCGCGGCCTGTGGCGCCGGGTGCTGGACCGGTTCGCCCCGGCCGGCGTCCTCGACTTCTGGTCCACCAGCGAGGGCGAGGCCATCCTGGCCAACGTCAACCCGGCCAAGCCCGGGTCACTGGGCCGGCCGCTCCCGGGCAGCGCGACCGTCGAGGTCGTGCGGTGGGATCCCGAAGCGCAGCAGGTTGTTTCGGGCGCCGACGGCTACGCCATCCGCTGCGTCCCCGACGAGACCGGCCTGCTGCTGGTGAAGATCAGTTCCGCCACCACCGCGTCGGCGCCGCCCTTACGCAATCTGTTCGAGGCCGGCGACGCCTGGTTCTCCAGCGGCAGTCTGGTCAACCGGGACGCCGACGGCGACTACTGGCTGATCGACTCCGTCGACACCCAGATCCGCACCGCCGACGATGTGGTGGCGTCCCTGCCGATCACCGCGGCCCTCGGCAAGCTGCCGGCCGTCGACCTGGTGCACACCTTCGGCGTCGCCACCGACGACGCCGAAGTGGCGGTCGCGGCACTGTCCCTGGTGGACGGGCAGGACGTCTCCGCCGCCGACCTGGACGAGGCGCTCGCGAGCCTGCCTGCCGAGCAACGGCCCGCGTTCGTCCGCGTCGTCGACGAGGTACCGATGACGCCGTGGCACCGCCCGGTCGCCGGGCCGCTGCGCCGCGACCCGCTGCCCCCGCCCGGTCGCTACTTCACCCGGACAGACGACGGCAGTTACAAGGAAAGCTGACGCCACACTGACGGAGTCGTCAATACTCTTTCCATGAAGAAATCCGTTGCTGCAGTGCTGTTCCTGCTGGTGTCCGCGGCCGTGCCGGCCGTCGGCGCCCCGGCCGCACACGCCGATGTGTGCGGCAGCGTCGGCGGCCGCCACGTCAGTGCCGGTGGCTGCACGAACATCGCCGGCGGCGCGGCGGTGGCCGCGGCGGCTCCCGAGGACGCCGCCGCGCAGGCCGCCGCAGGCCGGCCGCCGTGCTACACCCCGGCCGGGGTCCCCTACTACACGCCGGGCGACTTGCCTTGTAACTGAGGCCCTTTAGGCTGGCGGCATGCACAAGTCACTGCAGCGTGCCGCCGTCATCGCCGCGGCCGCCTTGGCGCCCATGGCCATCACCGCCGCGATCGCTCCGGCCGTGAGCAATGCCGACTGCGACAACGGCACGTGGTGGGACCCGGTGCAGAACCGGTGCCAGGCCCCGCTGGTGCAGAACTGCCCAGGCGGCTGGTGGGACCCGAACATCAACAGCTGCCGGCCGCCCGTCTCGACGACGCCGCTCGACTGCCGCGACGGCGCGTGGTGGGACCCGATCAACAACATCTGCCGTCCGCCGCTGCTGCCGCAGTAGTCGCCTCAGACGAGGTAGTACAGCTCGTCGCCGCTGCGGACGCCACCGGGAACCAGCCGTGACTCCGCGTAGCGGACTGCCTTGAGCGTTGCCGAGAACTCCTTGTCCTCTTCGGGGAAGATGCGCTCGTCCGGGAACCACTCACGCAGCCCGACATTGCTGAGGAGGTCCAGGATGTCGGGCCGGACGCCGGCCAGCAGGACGGTGACGCCCAGCTCCGCCAGGTCATGCAGGAACCGCTCGACCCGCTCGATGCCGACCGCGTCGGGGTTGCGGGCCCGTTTGAGACGGAGCACGACGAACTGGGTGCCTTCGGCCTTGACCCGCTCGGTGAGTGCGTCCAGGGCGTGCTCGATTTCCGGTGCGGCACCGAAGAACAGCTCTCCTTCGATGTCGTAGATCAACACCGCCGGGTTGTCGGGTTCATCGCCGACCCGTTCCCGGACCACACGTTCGGGCGTGACCACCAACTCGGCGATCTTGAGCTTCGAGGCCCGCGGCACGAACAGCAGGATCGACAGCGCAACACCGAGCAGCACGGCCTTGTCCAGGTCGACGACCACGCCGGTGATCGCCGTGACGATCACCAGACCGGCGTCGTAGCGAGATGCTTTGACCGTGCGCACAAGTCGATGGAAGTCGACCAGACGCACTGCGGTCACGAGCAGCAGGCCGGCCAGTGCCGCCTTCGGGATGTAACTCAGCAGCGGCGCGAACAGCAGCAGTGCGCCGGCCACCGCCGCCGACGCGATGACGCCGGAGAACCGGGTGGCCGCGCCCGCCTGGAAGTTGATCGCCGACCGCGACAGCGAACCCGAACCGGGCAGGCTCTGGAAGAAGCCGCCGGTGAGGTTGGCCAGCCCCTCTGCCACGATCTGCCGGTTGTAGTCGATCTTCTGCTGCGTCTGGTGCGCAATGGCTTTCGCGATCGACAACGCCTCGATCAAGCCGATGAAAGCGACCGCCAACGCGCCCTCCGACAGGTGCGGCAGCCACTCCCAATGCACCACCGGAATGTGGAAGTCGGGCAGGCTGGCGGGAATCTTCCCGGTGATCGACACCGCGGTCTTACCCCCGTGGCCGGGTGTCGACCAGCCCGCGAAGTAGGCGATCAGCGCCGCGAGGACCAGCACGGCAAGCATGTCGAGCTGCGGCAAGCCGTAGCGCTGCACCAACTTTCGGAGCACGACGGCGGCGACGACAGCGGTGCCGCTCAGGACGACGGCTCGGTAATTGATCGCGTCGCCGTGGAACAGCGTGAGGTAGGTGCGGTACAGCACCTGCATGTTGCCGTTGCCCCGGTCCTTGACCCCGACCGCATTTCCCAACTGGCCCAAGGCAAGTAGGAACGCGGCTGCCGCCATGAACCCGACGATCACCGACTCCGATATGTAGCGGGTCAGGTCACCCAGTTTGAACACCGAGATCAGGATCTGAATGGTGCCCACCAGCACCCCGAGTACGAACAGCGCCTCGAACAGTTCGGTGCGGTTCTCCGGATCGATGAACGCCAATGAGCTGAACACCAACAGCGAGATGGCGCTGGTGGGTCCGTTGATCAGGTGTGACGACGAACCGAATATCGAAGCGACGAGCGTCACCACGATGGCGGAGAAGACGCCGTATTTGGGGTCGACACCCGCGATCAGGGCATAGGCCATGCCCTGCGGCAGCGCGATGGCGGCCACCGTCAGACCGGCGATGAGATCCCGCCGGGCGAGGGTGCGGTCGTAGTTGAGTTTCAGGTTCGAAAGCAGGCTCACGATCCCACCACCGTTCGCTGCGCAGGGATATGAATGGTGTCGACGATTCCGTTGTCGCCGAAGAACTTTTCGGCGGCGTCGTCCCAGTCCTTGGCGATCGCGGTCACCGGGAACAGCGCGATGTCCGGCAACTGAGCCCGATACCTGGCCTGGATCTGCGGGTTGATCGAGCGGTACCCGTACTTCGCGATGACGTCCTGGGCCGGGTCGGTGAACAGGTAGTTCAGGTAGGCCTTCGCGTAGGCCTCGGTCTTCTTGCCGGCCACGTTAGCATCGACCCAGGCCACCGCGGGTTCGGCCTTGATACTCACTGGGGGATACACGATCTGCAGCTCGCCGGGCGCCGCGGCCACCTCCCGGATGGCCTCGTTCTCCCACGTCAGGTGCACATCGCCGATCTTCTGCACGGCGAAGCTGGTGGCCGCGCCGCGCGCGCCCTCGTCGGCGACGGCGACGTGCTTGAACAACGCCGCCAGGTAGTCGTGGGCCGCTGCCTAGGTGCCGCCGCGAGTGGTCACCGATCCCCACCCGGCCAGCACACTGAGCTTGCCGTTGCCCGACGTCCGCGGGTCCGGGGTCACCACCGAGACATCGCCCTTCACCAGGTCGGGCCAGTCATGGATGTTCTTCGGGTTGTCCTTGCGAACCACGAACACGATGGTCGACGTATAGGGGACCGAGTTGTTGGGCAGCCGGTGCTGCCAGTCCTTGGCGATCAGCCCGCGCTTGGCCAGCTTGTCGACGTCACTGACCAAAGCCAGTGAGACCACACCGGCTTTCGACGTCCCGTCGATGACGTTGCGCGCCTGTCGGCCGGACCCGCCGTGCGACTGGCTGATGTCGACGGTGACGCCGGTCTGCTTGCGGTACTGCGCGACGAACTGCGGGTCCAGCGCGGCATACAGCTCGCGTGTCGGGTCATACGACACGTTCAGCAACGCATCCGGCGACGGACCGTGAATGTTCTTGAACCCGATCAGAACTCCGGCGACCGCGATGGCGACGACGCCGACCACACCGAGCGGGGATATGTGTTTTCTGCTCATCGCCACCTCTGTTCACTACGGAAGTTCGACGTTAGGCAGGAGGACGCGCCGGGGCAGCGGTCTGGATCAGCGCGATCAGATCTCCCGTAGCCTGATTGCCGATGAACCACACACGGCTCACCATGTCTGCCACCGCCGCGCTGGCGGTGGCACTGCTCGCCGGCTGCGACAGCACCACCACAGGAAGCCCGAAGTCGGGACTGCCCAGCGGGGAAACGTCCGCGGCGAGCACACCGACGCCGAGCGAGAAGGCGATCCGCCCGGTTCCCGTCAGCCCCATCCCGGTACCGAGCGCCGTGCCGCCGACCGCGCAGGCCCTCGCCCCGCAGAACGGCTACGTCTTCATTGCGACCAAGTCCGGCCAGACCCGGTGCCAGCTCAACGCGGCCGCCGTCGACTGCGAGTCGGACTTCGCCAACGCGCCGCAGGTGAACGGGGAGACCGCGCGCGGCGTACGGGTCACCGCCGACGGCAAATTGTCCTGGGGCCTGGGCAATCTCGGCGCCATCCCGACCGTGACGATCGACTACCAGACCTACTCGGCGGTGGGTTGGACGATCCTCGCCGGCGCCGAGGGCACACGCTTCACCAACGCCGGCACCGGCCACGGGATGTTCGTCTCGACGGCGGGCGTGAAGGCGTTCTGACTAGGCTGGGCGGCATGGACTTCCGGGTATTCGTCGAACCGCAGCAGGGTGCCACCTACG
Source organism: Mycobacterium toneyamaense (assembly GCF_055384815.1). Lineage (NCBI taxonomy): Bacteria > Bacillati > Actinomycetota > Actinomycetes > Mycobacteriales > Mycobacteriaceae > Mycobacterium > Mycobacterium toneyamaense. The sequence goes on along the minus strand of NZ_AP040333.1, from coordinate 447,773 downwards.
CCGACCAACTCGCCGTCGCGCAGGCCGCCGAAAGGTTCGGCTACTCAGCGTTTTTCCGATCCGACCACTACCTGGCCATGGCCGGCGACGGGCTGCCCGGGCCCACCGACTCGTGGGTGACGCTCGGCGGCATCGCCCGCGAGACCAGCACCATCCGGCTCGGCACCATGGTCACGTCGGCGACGTTCCGGTACCCCGGGCCGCTCGCCATCGCCGTCGCGCAGGTCGACGAAATGAGCGGTGGCCGTGTGGAATTGGGCCTCGGCGCCGGGTGGTTCGCCGAAGAGCACGAGGCCTACGCCATCCCGTTCCCGGCCCTGGGCGAACGCTTCGACCGGCTGGAAGAACAACTGCAGATCATCACGGGGTTCTGGGACACCCCGGTCGGCGAGCACTTCGACTTCGCGGGCAAGCACTACACCGTCAAGAACTCCCCGGCCCTGCCCAAGCCGGCGCAGGCCCACCCGCCGGTGATCATCGGTGGCGGCGGCGCCAAGCGGACCCCGGCGCTGGCCGCCAAGTTCGCTGCCGAATTCAACATCCCGTTCGTCGACATCGACACCCTGACCACTCAGTTCGGCCGGGTGCGGGCGGCCGTCGAGGCGGCCGGCCGGGCGCCCGAAAGCATCACGTACTCGGCGGCTTTCGTGCTGTGTGCGGGCAAAGATGAGGCGGAGATCGCCCGGCGGGCCGCCGCCATCGGCCGCGAGGTCGACGAGATGCGCGGCAACTCCCCCACCGTCGGCACGCCGGCCGAGATCGTCGACAAGCTGGCGCCGTTCATCGCGGCCGGCGTCGAGCGCATCTACCTGCAGGTGCTGGACATGGCCGATCTCGACCACATCGAGTTCTTCAGCACGGAAGTCATTCCACAGCTACGCTGACCGGCCATGACCGAGCGGCCGTGGCATGAGCGCACCCCTCATCTCGTGGGTGCCAGCATCGCGGCGCTCGCGGCCATCGCGTTGCTGTACTTCGCCGGGGCATGGGTGACGCGGCACTACAACCAGCCGCAGCCGCCGCCGGTGCCCGTCATCGTGACTGACCCGGTCCACTCGTCGACCACGACGCTCACCACGACCGCGCCGACATCAACCAGCTACTCGTCGGTGACGCCGTCGACCACGGACATCGACGTGCCGCTCACCCCGGAGACGACGGACACGACCGACACGACGTCCGCGCCGAGGGGCGACAGCACGACCACCAGCCGGACCCCGACGACGTCGTCGTCGATCACCCAGTCCCGGCGCACCCACCCGCCGGGGCCGCGCCCGCACTAGTGCGTGAAGAACTCGATCATCAGCACCTGGAGCTCACCGACGCAGCCACCGAGGATGGCGCCGATGGCGACCATCAGCGGCTCGTCGTCCTTGAACACCGGCCGCAGAATCGACTCGTACTCCTCGTTGGTGAGCTGATTCATCTTCTCGATGATCGTCTTTTCCAGATCGATCTTGCTCATGGCGTAGTCCTGCGCGTCCAGCAGCGTGGCCGGCAGCCTCTCGACGACGAGATCGACGACGCGGTCTTTCAGCGCGTTGTACTTCGACGTGCCCACGGCGAACTTCACGACGGTGCCGGTCCACCCGCCGATCTCGTTGTCGATGGCGGCCTCGACCTCCCGCGCGATCATGGCGAACAGCTTGTCGGCGCCGGGACCTTTGAGGATGCCGTCGAAGAGGATGTCGGGCGCGAACAGGTCCTCGGAGAGGATGCGCGCGTAGTCGGCGGTGATCTTCTCGCGCTGGGCGTGCAGCAGTCCCTGGAACTTGATGAAGCCCAGGTACTTGGTCGGCTTGATGGGCCGGAACAGCATGTTGAGCGCGATGTAGTCGCTGATCAGACCGATACCGAAGCCGAAGGCCGGCATGATCCACGGCAGCTTGAAGATGGCCCAGACGAACATCTGCGCGGTACCGATGATCAGGCCGAAGTAGATGCCGCTGCGCCGGACGAACGCCATGGCGTCGTCGGACAGGCCGCGCATCAGCTTGTTGAGCTTCTCCTTGTTGCGCACCAGCGTGGTGACCGCGAGGAACTGCAGGTCGACGAACCGGCTGAGGTCCGACTGCATCTCGTTCAGCATCTTCTCGGTGATGCGCGGCGCCTGGGCGTGGATGCGGTTGAGGATCGCCTGGCGGCCCGCCTCGGGCAGGGAATCCCACAGCCCCGGACGGATCTCCTCGGCGACGTCGCGGGCGATGTCGTTGATCGATGCCGACAGCGGTTCGCGCAGCACCTCGACTGCCTCTTTGGCGTCGATCCGCGACAGCAGTTCCTCGGGTTTGAGCAGATTCGCGGTGAGCAGCTCGATCGTGGTCGAGCCGACCTTGCCGGCCCGCCGCGGGATGATGCCCTGCCAGCCGATGGGACCGATGCCCTTGAACTCAAGCGGCCGGTAGATCATCTCCATCGCGACGATCTTGGTGCTCCAGCCGACGAAGGCGGCCACCAGCGGCATGGAGAAGTAGATGACCCAGTGCGCGCGGAAGTCGAGAAGGATCTCGGTCAAGGACATCAGCGCCACCCGTTCTGGTCGTCCTCCGCGGTGGCGGCGGCCCACAGCGATCGGCCCAGCGGCGACAGCGTCAACGTCAGCTTCTCCACCTTGGCGGGCAGCGGACCCTTCGACGCGGCCTTGATCGCGTTGAGGACGATGGTCTCAGCCATCAACACCTCGTACTCGGTTTTCAGCGCAGAATCCTCCGGACCGATCTCCACGAGGCGCAGCGCCAGCAAATGCCCGACGTACTGCGGCGTCATCTGTGGGAGCGCGACGTTGGCGGTCCGGCCGACCAGTGCCGCGTTCTCCAGGACCGCCTTCCGGGTCCGGTCGTACACGTTGACCAAGGGTGAGACGGAGCCGTCGGACAGCGCGCCGACGATGCGGGCCTCGTCGGCCACCAACTGATCGAGCAGATGGTGGTACAGCTCGGTCTGGCTGCCCGCGGTGTTCTGGTCGAGCGCCCGGTTGAGCAGCTGGCTCATCTTGGAGTTGAGCGTCTCGTCGCCGGCGGCCGGTTTCGGCGCGTCGGCGGCGGCGACGACGTCGTCGGCACCGTCCTCGGGTTCCAGTTCGTTGAGGCCTTTGCGCAGGGCGCCGACGATCTGCTGCTCGGTCCAGCTGTAGACGTCCAGACCGAGTCGAGCGGCGTCCACCGCGCGTCCTACCAGGCCGAAGGGATCAAACGATTGAGCCACCCGCAAACGGTAGCCGCGCGGGGCACCAATTGCCAACGATCTCGAATATCTCACCTTCCCTGCGCGGCATAGTCCGCGACCAGGGCCTCGGCGCTGCGCACGGCGGCCCGGCAGGCGCGTGCGGTGAAGGGGTCGTTGAGCGGGTGATCGGCCCGGCGGCGCCACCGCTGCACCGCCGCGAAGGCCGCCCGCGGACCGTCGTACGGCGCGTCGCTGCTCAGCCCCAGCCGGCTCGCCGCGTCGGTTCCGGAGCCGCCGATGATGCGGCGCAGGGAGGCCATCTCGTCGTCGTTCAATGTGGTTGGCCGGGAACGTAATTGACCGAGCAACCGCAATTCCTCGAACGCGTGCGTGTCGGCCAGCAGCGGGTCGATGTCCGCCAGGATGAACGGCGTCGCGTAGATGGGATTGGCCTCCACGAAGCGCCGCAGCGAGCGCAACGCGGTGTTCGCCTTGAGCATGTCGGCGCGCTGCGCGAACTGCTGATCGATGACGTCGCGCAGGGCCACCAGCCCGCTGCGGTCCAGCAGTTCGTCGGCCAGCCCCTGCGAATCGGTGACGCCGGCGCGCAGCACCGCGATCGCGATCCGGATGCCGAACATGCCGAACCGGTCCAGCAGCGCGGCCCGGGTGATGGCGTCCACCGGCAGCGAATCATCCTGCCGGGCAAAGCGATCCGCCGACAACATGGCCTTGGTGAGGGCGGTGGCGCCGTCACCGTCCAGGGCCGCGAGCTTCTGCAGAGCCGTGAACTCACTCTGCTGCAAGGTGCGCGCGGTCAGCGCCAGCAGCCCCGACACCGGGACGACGGCCTGGCAGACGCCGGTGCGGTCCAGCTCCGCGGTGAACCGCGTGGCCACTTCACGGGCCGACATCATCGCGTCGATGCGTCCGGCCCCGATCTCGTCGGCGCGCGACGCGACCCCGATGACGCCGAGGGCACCCGAGCCACTGCCGACGAGTTCCCCGATCTGCTTGAGCAGCGCGATGTCCGGCGCGTTGAGGGTGCGCAGCAGGAACACCACGGCGTCCACCCGGGGCACGCCGTCTCGTGGCACCAGGAGTTGGAGCGTGCGGTCGGAGACGTCACGCGACAGCGACGACGTCCCCGGCGTGTCGATGATGGTCGTCTGTTCCAATTCGGCTGCGGGCCACTGCACATCGAGGTCGACGATGTCCCCCACATTGGCGGCGCCCTGCGCGCCGGAATACCGCGCCAGGTCGAAGGTCAGGCCGTCACCGCGGGTGATCGGCACGTCGGTACGGCGGCCGTCCCGATGGTTGGCGGTGACGCGGGGCGTCATGCCATGCCGGAACCAGGTGACCAGGCGGGTGGCCTCGGTGGCGTCGGTGGGCGCAATCTCTTCGCCCACAAGCGCATTCACGAGCGTCGACTTGCCGGCCTTGAGGGTGCCGGCGAGGGCGATGCGGATCGGCTGATCGAGCCGGCGGCCGATCCAGTCCAGTTCGGCCAGGGCCTGCGGCCGGTGCTGGTAGATGGGGTCGGACCGGTAGGCCGAGATGACGCCGCCCAGGATGGCGCGGACGCGTGCGCTTGTGCTCACTGCGCCAGGGCCGGAGTGAGTTTCACCGCGTTGTCGATGACCTGGCGCAGAATGTTCAACTGCCGCTCCAGTTCCCGCACGCGGTTGTCGCGCTCGCCGGCTTCGATCTGCGCCGCGGCGAGGGTCGCCTGCAGCGACTCGTTGAGCGAGCGGGTGGTCTGGTTGGCGATGCCCCGGTAGTGATCGCGCAAGTGGCGCTGGATGTTTCGCAGCCGGTCACGCGACTCCTTGCCGACGGCGAACGACACGTCGTCGACGAACCGGCGGACGTTCATCTTCGCCTCGCCGCGCACCCGCAGCATGCGGTTCTCCATGTCTTCCTTGTAGGCCTTGCGGCCCAGCACAAGTCCGGCGCCCAGCGACAGCGGGTTGAACATGCCGAGCCCGGCGAACGAGGTCAGCATGCCGAACATCAGCACACCACCGTAGGACCCGCGCATCCCGGTGATCACCTTGTGCCCGGCCCGGATCGGCTCGGACTCCAGTCGCGCCACAGGGTTGAACTCGCCCAGGCCCGCGCCCATGTCGCGGGCCCTGACCTCGGCCAGTTCAACCGAATCCAGCCCGGCCTCGACGAACGTGCGGGCCACCTCCGCGGCGAGCGCCTCGGCGCGCTGATGCGCCCAGACGAAGTTGTCGCCGACCGCGGTCGCGACGACGTTCTCCAACTCGGCGCCGATCTCGGCCCAATGCTGCGTGGGATCGCAGCCGTCGATGACGCGCTCGGTGTGCGCGGTGATGTTGCGGAACCGGTTACGCAGGTCGTGGTCGACGTCGGCGGTCAGGTCGGCGATGCCGTCGTTGAGCACCTGTTGCCACAATGCGGTCTGCTGCAACGCATTCTGGGCGTCTTCCTTCTTCTGCTCCAGCTCGGCCTTGATGCGCTCGATCTTCTCGGGGTCGTTGATCGCGGCCAGCTCGGTGGACACGGCCAGGGTGAGATGTTCGGCGGCCGCGTGGATTTCGGTGACCACCTGATCCTTGATGCGGTCGTTCTCCCGACTGAGCACCTTGTCGGTGAGGAACTTGATGATCGCCGGGAAGTTCGACTCGTCGTTGAGTTCCTTGTCGTTCAGTGCCAGCGCGTGGGTGCGCAGCGCGGAAGAAACGGGAACCACGGGGACGTTCAGCCGCGCGCGCTGCAGATGCGCGCCATTGGCCGCGACGATCTCGCGCCAGTGCGGATAGAGGTCGGTCTTGGTGGCGACAATCGTTGCCACCGGGCAGATTTCGAGGGCCTGCCGGATGAACGTGAGCTCCGGCTCGGTGAACTCCTGGCTGGTGTCACTGATCATCAGGAGGGCGTCGGCGTCGGGCAGCAGGCCGAGAGTGGCCGACAGGTGCGGCTGCCCCAGCCCGCCCACGCCGGGGGTGTCGACAAAGGTGAGGCCGCCCTTGAGCATCGGGCTCGGCGCCGCCACCTCGACGCGCAGCACCTGGCGACCCTGGGCCTGCGGGGCGTGGCGCAGATCGGTCGACAGCTGGTTGGGCGGGATGGCGACGACGGACGGATCGCCCCCTTCCTGGGCCGGGGCGAGGACGAGTTCGGCGGCCGCCGCGTCCCCGTAGTGGACGACGGTGGTGAGCACCGTGCTCTCGTCATCGCCGACGCGCGCGACCGGCATGTTCAGCAACGAGTTCAGCAACTGGCTCTTGCCCTGCTTGAGCTGCCCGGCGATCACCACCCGGATCTGCGGATCGCTGATCCGGGTCTTGGCCGCCAGCAACCGCTGCGCCAGGTCTTCGCGGTCGTTGAGGCCTGCGATCCGGCTGGTGTGGTCGATCAACTCGACGATCACCGCGACCGGGCGCGGGTTCGCCTCGTTCGGCTGCGTCACTGGGCTCTCCTCGACTGCATTGTCACTGTCTAACGGTATGCGCAAACATCCGGCGGGGCCTGTAGGTGGCCCCGCCGGACGGTTTGTCGCGATCGATCAGTGCATGTGCGGATCGATGTGGGTGGTGTGGCTCATGTCGGTGGTGGTGTGGGTTTCGGTCGGTGCGTAGGTGTTCATGCTGGCCTCGTGCACCGAGCTGTCGGCAACCGTGCTGTGCACCGAGTTGTCGGCGCTCAGGTCGGTGTGGGTGGTGTTCCCGCTGCCGATGTTGGTGTGGGTGCTGTTGCCGCTACCGATGCTGGTGTTGGCCGTGTTCCCGCTGTTCAGGCTGGTGTTCACCGTCGAGGAGTGCGACGAGTCGTCGATGACGCTCTTGTTGCCGCTGCCCAGGTCGCCACCGACCGTGGTCTGGTTGCCACCGACGTGCGTCGACGAGGTGTTGCCGTCGTTGATGACGATGTTGCCGCCGCTGCCACCGCTGCCGCCGCTGGCGTGGCCGCCACCGATCAGGCCGCCGCCGGCGCTGGCGCCGCCGCCGTTGCCGCCACCGGTGTTGACGTCGTTGACCACCGGACCCGAGTTGCCCTGGATGATGTGGCCGCCCGCGGTCTGCGAGTTGTCGGTCGCGTGGTTGCCCGTGCCGACGATCACCGGGGAGTGGCTGCCGGTCAGGATGTCGCCGTTGGTGACGGTGTTGCCGTCGCCCTGCACAGCGCCCTTGCCGCTGGCGATGTCACCGTGGTTGTTGCCCGCGATGTTGACGCCGCCGTCGCCCTGCTGGACGTGGCTGCCACCGAGGGTGATGTCACCGAAGCCCAGGTTGAACGCACCCTGCTGGGCGTTGGCGCCGGCGTGCTGGTCGGGGCTCAGCACCGGGATGTTGTTGCCGCTCGCCACCGGGACATTGTTGTTGCTCGCGAAGTCGGTGTTGGGAGCGAAGGTCGGCTGCGAGACGAAGCCGGTCTGCGGGGAGAACGGCGAGGACATGCTGTAGTAGTCCGAGACCGCGTTCTGCAGGCCGACGACCGGGTCGCCGCCACCGAGCACGACGCCGGCGGGAACGGCGCTCGCGGCGACCGAGGCGAGCTGTGCGGAGGTGACACCGGCGAGGCCGGCGTCGCGCATGGTCTGCTCGGGGTTCGCGACGAAAGAGCTCGCGACGGTCGGGAAGCGGAACAGGTCGATGATGAATTCGATCAGGCTGGTCATTGGAGTCCCTTTCGTTGGGTGTTGCTCTGTGGAAGTTCTCTCGCCGCTGTCCGGCGAACTGAGAACAACGTTAGGGGCCGTCAAGGGCCGTGCAAACGGGGCAACCACCCCTACCCCCAACCAAACTTGGTGGGGTATCCGCGCTCCCCCTATTAGGGGATTAGGGGATGGCTAGGGTGTTTGCTGAACATGCGTTGGGAGAACACAAAACGCCGGTGGCCATGGCGGCCACCGGCGTTTCGGGGATGAGCTGGTCAGCTGAAGAAGTCGAAGTCCTGATGATGCTCGACACCGGCCGACGGGTCTGCGGTATCGACGGGGTGCCAGTCGAGCGCACCCGGATCAGAGAGCTGCCCGGCATCGACGACCGGGACGTCACTGTGCAGGCCCAGATCGTCGGACACCGCCAGGTCCGGCACGGCGTCATGGGCCGGCAAGACCGGGCCGCTGTCGAATCCGCCGACGTCAGGGTCGGAAATCACCTGCGGAGACACCACCGTCGGCACATGTGTGTCGAAGGCGTCGAACGCATCGAACGCCGCGGTGGCGGCACCGCTGGTCCAGACGTTGACGCCGGGATCGTCGAATCCGGCGGTCGGCACGCCACCCGCTGCGGACGACACCGCGCCCAGAGATTCGGACACCACCGGGATCAGGTGCGCGACATCCGCCGTGGTGACGCCAGTGAGGTTGGCGTCGGCGATGGCACCGGCGGGGTCGGCGGCGTAGTGGGCAGCCACGTCGGGGTCACGGACGACCGACATGACGAAATCCAGTAGCGGATTTGCCATGGCACCTGCTCCTTTCTGGGGACCCGTTGATAACTATTTCGATGCTATCGCCGATAAAGCTCCTGGAGATCGGTGCTGACCCCAGCACCCGACGTCACCCGTTAGGGGCACTCCCGTTAGGGATTCACCAATCGTTAGGGGATTGTGTCCCACCCCCAGGCCGCCAGCGCATAGGGTGGCCTGAGTCCGGTAGCGCATCAAAGGAGTGGACGTTTATGAGCCTCGGTTTGTCGATCGGCCAGACCAATCTGGTGGCCGTGCCGGCCGGGCGACCGCCGCTGAGCCGTCGCGCGATCCTGGCCCTGTACCCGGACCGGCCCGCCGAAGTCGGCATCCCCACCCAGCCGGGCGGCCTGGTGCTGACCGGGTTCGTGGAGCGCGTCGGCGACCCGATCCCGCTGATCGCCCCGGATGGTTCGGCGCATCGCGGTGAAGCCGTCCTGGCCGAGGCCCTCGACTCCATGGCCCGCACCGCCGGTGGCGGCGCCCCGATCGTCATCGCCGCGCCCGCGCACTGGGGCATGTCCACCATCGGCGCACTCTCCGCGGCGCTGCGCGGAAAGCCGGGCCTGGCCGCCGCACCCGTGGTCTCCGACGCGGCGGCGGCCCTGGCCGGCCTCAAGGCCGGGTCCGGACTGCCCGACCACGGCGTGGTGGCACTCTGCGATTTCGGTGGCAGCGGCACCAGCGTGACCATCGCCGACGCCGCGACACTGAGCCAGATCGGCGAGACCGTGCGTTATCCGGAGTTCTCCGGCGACCTGGTGGACCAGGCCCTGCTGAACCACGTCATCGCCGGCATCAGCGACTCGTCCGACGCGGATCCGGCCGGCACCGCGGCCGTCGGCTCGCTGTCCCAGCTGCGCGACCAGTGCCGGCAGGCCAAGGAGCGCCTCTCGTCGGAGACGGCAACGTCGGTCAGCGCCAACCTGCCCGGCTTCGCGTCGGCGCTGCGCATCACCCGCCCCGAGCTGGAGCGACTGCTCGAACCGGCGCTGGCGGGGCTGCTCGCCGTCGTGCAGGAATCCCTGCAGCGCAACCAGATTCCGGCCGGCGTCCTGACCGCCGTGGCCACTGCCGGTGGCGGTGCGTCGATTCCGATTGTCACACAACGACTTTCCGAGCACTTCCGGGTTCCGGTCGTGACCTCGCCGCAGCCGGCGCTCACCGCCGCCGGTGGCGCTCCGCTGGTGGATCAGCGCACCATGAGCGCCGACGCCCCGACAGGCATGGCCCCCACCATGGGCTGGGCCGCCGGCCCGGCAGGCTGGGCAGGCGGCCCCGAGACCATGGCGGCTCCGGTGCCGCCCGTGGACGCGAACCCGTCTTCGACCGTCGGGCCGTCGCTGGCCTGGTCTGACGACGAGGAACCCGGTGCGGCGGTCGGCGGCGACTACCCCACGGATTTTTCGACCGGCTATGCCGAGGCGGCGCCCTTCGGCGAGACCACCGCCCGGCCGGCGATGGACTTCGCCCACGAAGAAGAGGACAACCTGCCCGACGTGGCCCCGGTCCCCTGGTACCGGCGCCCACCGCTGATCTTCGGCGCGGCCGCCGCGGCGTTCCTGGTCGCCGGCGGTAGCTGGGCCGCGGTCGGGCTCACCAGCAACGACACCCCGTCCGGCCCGGTGACCGTCGACGTCACCACCACCATCACCGGCCCCGACGGCTCCATCACCACGAGCACCTACAAGGCCACCAAGTCCGTTGTGACACAGACGAATCCGAACGGGCAGGTGGAGACCTCGACGGTGACCAACCCGGTCACCACCACCGACGCGCCGGTCACCACGACCACCACCGATCCGTCGACCACCAGCTCGACGACGACCACCACGACCACAACCTCCACGACCACCACGACCACCACGCCGTCGACGACGACCACCACAACCACGACGCCACCGCCCACCACGACCACCACGCAGCCGCCCACGACAACGACGCAACCGCCGACGACGACGCAGCCGCCCACCACCACGCAGCCGCCGCCGACCACGACGAAGCCGCCGACGACGCAGCCGCCCAGCACGCAGACTCCGACGGCCGCGCCGTCGACCCAGGCGCCCAGTTCGCAGCCCACGGTGGAGCAGCCCCCCAAGACGGCGTCGGTGTCGGCGGAAACCGCGTCCGCACCGTCGGCATCGGTGGCCACCGCGTCGGCGCCCATCACCGCGCAACCCTCGGCATCGACCAGCCAATGACCGCAGCGGCCGGCACGTCGCTGGTGCTCGGCGGAATCGGCAGCGGCAAGACCACCGCGCTGGAAGCGGTGCGAAAGACGTTGCGGGCCAACGGCACGACGATGCTCGCGCGGGTGCCCAAGCCCGGTGAGGCGCCGGATGCGGCCATCGTCATCGACGATGCCCAGCTGCTGTCCCCGGCAGAGCTGGCCGCGCTGACCGAGCTGGCCGGCGACCCGGCCCGCACCGTGGTGGTCAGCGCCGAGCCGTTGGCGCACGAGCCCGCGCTCAACGCACTCACCACCACGCTGAGCCGGCAGCATCCGCCGATCCAGCTGGCGCCGATGACGCCCCGCGAGATCAACGAGGCGCTGGCCCGCGCCGGCGTGCCCGCTACCCAGGTGCCCGCGCTGATCGCCGGCACCGGCGGCATCCCACTGCTGGTGTACTCGGCGCTGTCGGCCCTGGCGTCGGGCGCCGATCCGGTCCGGGCCGCGTCCGTCGCGTTGAGCGAGCGGCTGCGCCGGCTGGACGAGCACCTGCTCGACACGTTGCTCTTGTGCTCGCTGAGCCCCGAACTGGGGCCCGACGACATCGCCGCCGCCCTGCAACTGCCCGGCGACGACGCGGCCGTGCTGATGGACCGGGCCCGCGCCAGTGGGCTGCTGTCCGCCTCACTGCATCCGCGGTTCATCGACACGCTGCACCGCAGCCTCACCCGACTGGTCGGGGCCGCGCGGCACCGCGAGACCGAATGCCGGCTGCTGCGCTCGCAGATCGAATCCGCCACGCTGTCAACCGAATTGGCGCTGAAGCTGGCCGAGCACGGCACCGTCGACGACCTGCTGGCGGCCGACCTGATCCACCGGGCCGGTTCCGCCGCGCCGCGTCAGGCAGCGCGCCTGTACCGCGCCGCGGCCCGCGCCGGCACCGCCCCGGCCGACGTCCAACTCGCCGACGCCCTCGCCGTCACCGGCGACTGCACCACCGCCGGAACCCTGGCCGACGAACTGCTCACGGCCGACGACGCCGCCGTCCGCGCGCAGGCCGTGCGTATCGCGGCCAGCGTCGCCATGCACGACGGCGCCGCCGCGCACGCCGCGGACCTGTTCCGGTGGCTCGGCCCCGATGCCGATCCGTTCGTCGCCGCCGCGGGCGCCGTGGTCGGTGTCGCCACCGCCGACGCGGACCTGGCCCGGTCCTGTCTGCAGGCCGAGAACTCCATGCCGCCAACGTCTTCCGCGCGTGCGGCGCGCGGTATGGCAGAAGGCATGCTGCTGACGCTCGACCAGCCGTTCGCCGTCGCGATGGCACGCCTCACGCAGGCTCTCGGGTCCACCAACGGTGTTCACTCGGTCGCACCGGACAGCCCCGCCGCCCTGCTGAGCCTCGTCGCCCTGCACGGCGGCGACGCCGTCCGCGCGCGCAGTGTCATCGGCCGGGCCATCCGCACCGGTGGCGGCGACGCGGGTTTCACCGGTCTGCGCCACCGGCTGCTGCTCGGCTGGATCCGCATGCTCGACGGCCAACTCGATTCCGCCGTCCCGGCATTGGACGCGACCGCGGTCGCCGACCTGCACCGGCGCGACGCGCTGTGGTTCACCGCGCTGCAGACCGCGATCGCCCGGCGCAGCGGCGACACCGGCGCGCTGCAGAAACATTGGTACGCGGCCATGGAGGTGCTGGCCGAGTACTCCCTGGACCTGTTCGCGCTCCTGCCGCTCGGCGAGTTGTGGGTGGCCGCGGCCCGGTTGCAGCAAGTCGACCAGCTACGCCAACCGCTGGCCGAGGCATTCGGGCTGCTGCGGGCGGCCGGCAATCCGGCACTGTGGTCGGTTCCATTGCACTGGGCGGGCGTGCACGCCGGCATCCTGGCCAATGCACCCGAGGCCGTCGCCCCGCACGGGCAGGCCCTCGCCGCGGCGAGTCGAGCCGAGGGCGCGCACGGCGCCTACGCCACGGCGCTGGCCGGGGCCGGCCGCGCCTGGCTGCGGGTCCTGGCCGACGGGGTCGACGCCACCGAGGTGACGGCGGCCGCCCGCGGGCTGGCCCGCTTCGGCTTGACGTGGGATGCGACCCGGCTGGCCAGCCAGGCCGCGTTGCATTCGGCGGACGGCAAGATCTCGGGCGCCATGCTGCAGTTGGCGCGCGATCTCAAGCAGGACGCCGCCCTCGAGGCCGCGGCCGATCCCGTCGAGCCCGCGACCCCCGCTATTCCGCGTCCGGGCACAGATGTGCGCAACACCACACCACCTCCTGCCTCGGCCGACGCTCGGGCCACACCTGCCCCGACACCTGCCTGGACACGGTTGTCCGACCGCGAGCGCGAGGTTGCCGAACTGGTGCTGCAGGGCATGCCCTACCGCGACATCGGGGCCCGTCTGCTCATCTCAGCGAAGACCGTCGAGCACCATGTCGCCCGCATTCGCCGCAGGTTGGGGGCCGAATCACGGTCGGAGATGTTGTCGATGCTGCGCGCGCTGCTCGTCGAGAAGGTCTGACGCCGCCCATATATAAGGAAGCGTGCTGCAGCCGCCTGGCCAGGCCCGGTTCACGGCAAAAATGGCGGCGCGTAACCGCAGCTCAAGTTAGGACAGCCTTGCTAGCGTCCGTTCTACCCAGGATGCGACTATGAGCAGGCATCTAGCTTAAGTTACCGGTTAGTAACCTCAACAAGTTACCGGCCGGTAGCTACATAACTGGGAGAGGCGCGGTGGAGAATCTCGAACACACGCTCGACGTGGCCAGACTGGTCATCGGGCTGTTGGCAACGGTCATCGTCCTGGGGTTCGCCGCCAAGCGCGTCCTGTGGCTGACCAAGCTGATCAGCTCCGGGCAGAAGCTCGGCGACGAACGTGGCCGCAAGGACGATCTCGTCCGCCGCTTCCTGAACCAGAACAAGGAAGTCTTCGCCCAGTCGAAGCTCCTCAAGTGGTCGATCCCCGGCATTGCGCACTTCTTCACCATGTGGGGCTTCTTCGTCCTCGCATCGGTGTACGTGGAAGCCTATGGCGTCCTGTTCGATCCGGAATTCGCCATCCCATTCGTCGGACGGTGGGCTGTCCTGGGCTTCCTGCAGGACTTCTTCGCGCTGGCCGTGCTCGCCGGCATCATCGTCTTCGCGATCATCCGGCTGACCCGGAACCCCGACAGCATCGGCCGCGAGTCCCGGTTCTACGGCTCGCACAACGGTGGCGCGTGGGAGATCCTCATCATGATCTTCCTGGTCATTGCGTCCTACGCGGTCTTCCGCGGCGCCGCCGTCAACGTCCTCGGCGAGCACTTCCCGTACCAGAACGGTGCCTTCTTCTCCGACGGCATGGCCGCGCTGCTGGCTCCGCTGGGCCACACCGCCAACGTCTGGATCGAGACCATCGCGCTGCTGGCGCACATCGGCATCATGCTGGTCTTCCTGCTGATCGTGCTGCACTCCAAGCACCTGCACATCGGTCTGGCCCCGATCAACGTCACCTTCAAGCGCCTGCCCGACGGCCTCGGCCCGCTGCTGCCGATGGAATACAAGGGCGAGCCGATCGACTTCGACGACCCCGCCGAGGACGCGGTGTTCGGCCGCGGCCGCATCGAGGACTTCACCTGGAAGGCCAACCTCGACATGGCGACCTGCACCGAGTGCGGTCGTTGCCAGTCGCAGTGCCCCGCATGGAACACCGGAAAGCCGTTGTCCCCCAAGCTCGTCATGATGAACCTGCGCGACCACCTGTTCGCCAAGGCGCCGTACATCATCGAGGGCAAGCCGATGCCGGAAGAGGGCTCGGTCGACTTCGCCAAGCTGGGCGACAGCCTGCACGGCCACGGCGTCCCCGAGGACGGCTTCGCCCGCATCGAGGGTTCCGGCCCCGAGCAGGCGCTGCGCCCGCTGGTCGGCACCGCTGAGCAGGGCGGCGTCATCGACCCCGACGTGCTGTGGTCCTGCACCAACTGTGGTGCCTGCGTCGAGCAGTGCCCGGTGGACATCGAGCACATCGACCACATCGTCGACATGCGCCGCTACCAGGTCATGGTCGAGTCGGAGTTCCCCGGCGAGCTGGGCGTGCTGTTCAAGAACCTGGAACTCAAGGGCAACCCGTGGGGCCAGAACGCCAAGGAACGCACCACCTGGATCGACGAGCTGGACTTCGACATCCCGGTCTACGGCCAGGACGTCGAGAGCTTCGACGGCTTCGAGTACCTGTTCTGGGTCGGCTGCGCCGGCGCCTACGAGGACCGCGCCAAGAAGACCACCAAGGCCGTCGCCGAGCTGCTCGCCACCGCGGGCGTGAAGTTCCTGGTGCTGGGCACCGGCGAGACCTGTACCGGTGACTCGGCCCGTCGTGCCGGCAACGAGTTCCTGTTCCAGCAGCTCGCGGCACAGAACGTCGAGACCATCAACGAGCTGTTCGAGGGCGTCGACCCGGCCAAGCGCAAGATCGTCGTCACCTGCCCGCACTGCTTCAACACCATCGGCCGCGAGTACCCGCAGCTGGGCGCCAACTACACCGTCGTGCACCACACGCAGCTGCTGAACCGCCTGGTGCGGGACAAGAAGCTGGTCCCGGTGTCGTCGGTGAGCCAAGAGGTCACCTACCACGACCCCTGCTTCCTCGGTCGCCACAACAAGGAGTACGAGGCCCCGCGTGAGCTGGTCGGTGCTGCCGGCGCCGTGCTCACCGAGATGCCCCGCCACGCCGACCGCGGCCTGTGCTGTGGTGCCGGTGGTGCCCGCATGTGGATGGAAGAGCACATCGGCAAGCGCATCAACACCGAGCGCGCCGAAGAGGCCGTCGACACCGGCGCCTCCGCGATCGCGACCGGCTGCCCGTTCTGCCGCGTGATGATGAGCGACGGCGTCGACGACGTCGCCGCGACCCGCAGCATCGACAAGACCGAGGTCCTCGACGTCGCTCAGCTGCTGCTGAACTCGCTGGACACCAGCAAGGTGACGCTGCCCGAGAAGGGCACGGCGGCAAAGGCTTCCGCGGCGCTCGCGGAGAAGAAGGCCAAGGAAGCTCCGAAGCCGGCTCCGGCTCCCGCTGCCGAGGCCGCTCCGGCCGCCGAGGCACCTGCCGCCGCTGCCGCTCCGGCCGCCGCGAAGCCGGTCACCGGCCTGGGCATGGCCGCCAAGCGTCCGGGCGCCAAGAAGGCCGCCGCTCCGGCGGCTGCGGCTCCGGCCGCTGAGGCTCCCGCCGCCGAGGCTCCGGCTGCCGAGGCTCCGGCTGCCGCCGCGCCCGCCAAGGGTCTGGGTCTGGCCGCGGGCGCCAAGCGTCCGGGTGCCAAGAAGGCTGCCGCTCCGGCTGCTGCTGCTCCGGCCCCGGCTGCCGAGGCTGCTCCCGCTGCTGAGGCTCCCGCTGCTGAGGCTCCCGCCGCTCCGGCCGCCCCGGTAAAGGGTCTGGGTCTGGCCGCGGGCGCACGTCGCCCCGGCGCCAAGAAGGCTGCTGCTCCGGCAGCACCGGCGGCGCCCGCCGCACCGGCCGCTGAGGCTCCGGCTGCCGAGCCGGCCGCCGAGGCTCCCGCCGCACCGGCACCTGCCGCCCCGGCGGAAGAGGCCAAGCCGGAACCGCCGGTCGTCGGACTGGGTCTGCGCCCGGGCGCAAAGCGCCCCGGTAAGCGGTAACGCGAAGTACACCGCAATGGCCAGCTACGACCCGCCGCCAGGAGCGTCGTAGCTGGCCATTGGCATATGTGGCCCTGATCGCACATGGGCAAAAGAATTCGACACCGATGAGAGCATGGAACCCGTGACCACCCACCAGGTACCCGCTGACCGCACATGGCACAGCGGTCATCCGCGTAATCAGCGGACGTTCGCGCAGTCGACCAAGCTGCAGGACGTCCTCTACGAGATCCGCGGCCCGGTACACGAGCAGGCCTCCCGGCTCGAGGCCGAGGGCCACCGGATCCTCAAGCTCAACATCGGTAACCCGGCGCCGTTCGGCTTCGAGGCGCCCGACGTGATCATGCGCGACATGATCGCCGCACTCCCCCACGCCCAGGGCTACTCCGACTCCAAGGGCATCGTGTCCGCGCGCCGCGCGGTGGTCACCCGCTACGAGCTGGTCGAGGGCTTCCCCCGGTTCGACGTCGACGACGTCTTCCTGGGCAATGGCGTCTCCGAGCTCATCACCATGACGCTGCAGGCGCTGCTCGACAACGGCGACCAGGTGCTGATCCCGGCGCCGGACTACCCGCTGTGGACGGCGTCGACGGCGCTGGCCGGCGGCACCCCGGTGCACTACCTGTGCGACGAGACGCAGGGCTGGAACCCCGACATCGCCGACCTGGAGTCGAAGATCACCGACCGCACCAAGGCGATCGTCGTGATCAACCCGAACAACCCCACCGGCGCGGTGTACAGCCGCGAGACGCTCGAGTCCATCGCGAACCTCGCGCGCAAGCACCAGCTGCTGCTACTGGCCGACGAGATCTACGACAAGATCCTCTACGACGAGGCCAAGCACATCCCTATGGCGTCGGTGGCGCCCGACATGCTGTGCCTGACGTTCAACGGCCTGTCCAAGGCCTACCGCGTGGCCGGCTACCGCTCCGGCTGGCTCGCCATCACCGGCCCCAAGGAGCACGCGTCCAGCTTCCTGGAGGGCATCAGCCTGCTGTCCAACATGCGGCTGTGCCCGAATGTGCCTGCGCAGCACGCCATTCAGGTGGCCCTCGGCGGACACCAGAGCATCGAGGACCTGATCCTGCCCGGCGGCCGGCTGCTCGAACAGCGTGACGTCGCGTGGAACAAGCTCAACGAGATTCCGGGCGTCTCCTGCGTCAAGCCCGAGGGCGCGCTGTACGCGTTCCCGCGGCTGGACCCCGAGGTACACGAGATCCGGGACGACGAGCAGCTGGTGCTCGACCTGCTCCTGCAGGAGAAGATCCTGCTCACGCAGGGCACCGGATTCAATTGGCCCACACCGGATCACCTGCGCATCGTGACGCTGCCGTGGGCCCGCGACCTGGCCGCCGCCATCGAGCGCCTCGGCAACTTCCTGGCGAGCTACCGCCAGTAATCTCCCCGGGGATTTGTGCACGATTTTCCGCGCCCGCCGCGGAAAATCGTGCACAAATCACTGGTGTTTCAGGCCCGCGATGAAGGTCCGCAGCAGTGCGGCGAGGGTGTCTTCGAACTCGGTGCCGGGTTCGGGTTGGTTGACGGAATCGATTGCGGCCCAACCCCATACCGCGCCGACGAACGCGTGGATCGCGGCGGTCAGCAGCACCAGGTGCTGACGATCCAGCGGCAGCCGGGGCCTGAGGGTCTCGCGGAGCCGGTCCTCGACGTCGCGCGCCTGCGTGCGCACCGTCTCGGCCGCTTCGGATGTCAGCCGGTTCATCAACACCGGCGCCGCGCTGATCAGATCGCAGAGCACCGGGCGCTGCGCGAGCGTGTACGCCAAAGCCTTTGCCGCATTGCGCCGTTCGTCATGCAGGTGGGCCTGCAGGTCGTCGAGCCAGCCCAGGTGCTCGTGGTACATCACCAGGAGCAGCAGCGCCTCCCGGGAGCCGGCGTAACGCAGCACCCCGGATTTGGCCAGGCCCGCCGCGGCGGCGACGTCGCCGAGCGTCAGCTCGCTGGCCCGGGTGCTGTCCAGGAGCGCGCGGGTGACCTCGGTCAGCCGGCGCAGGCGGTCCTCCCGCTGCTCCGGGCTGCGCGCCCGCGCAAACGTCAGTGCCCGTGGTGAATCCGGCGAATCCATTGCCTAATAGAACAACGTTCCGTTAACTTGGTCAACATGACACACCACTACGAAGTCCGGGTCACCCGCCATGCGCAGGCCATGCCGAGCACGCTTTTCGAAGTGGTGTCGGACGGCTCCCGCTGGTCCGAGTGGGCGCGTCCCCTGATCAACTACTCGGCCTGGGAGACCCGCGGACCTGCCGATGACGGCGGCGTCGGGGCCATCCGCGCCGTCGGTACGCCCCGGTTTCCCGCCCGGGAGCAGACGATGATCCACGAGCCCGGCCGGCGGCACGGCTACACCATCATCTCGAAGACCCCGGTACGGAACTACCAGGCGCAGGTGACCTTCACGCCCGAGCCGGACGGCACCCGCATCGATTGGCAGGGGACCTTCGAAAGCCCTTGGCGCATCGTCGGTCTGGGTTACCGGGCCGTGGTCAAGTACGTGCTGACGACGCTGTCCGCCAAGCTGGTGATCGAGGCGGAGCGTCGGGAAGCTCTCAGGCCGACCCCCTAGGCTGACTCGGGTGGCGCACTCGCATACCCACTCGCACAGTTCCGGCCCGGCGCCGCTCAGCCCGCTGGCCGCGAAGATCGTCGTCGGCCTCCTGGCGGTGATCGGGCTGGCGACCGTGATCGGCGCCGTCGTGCTGTGGCCGCACGGCAAGGCCGTCGACATCCCGCTGCCGTTCCAGAACGCCCACGGCGGCGCCGTGAGCACCGAGGCCGGGCACGTCGTGTCGACGGGCATGAACAACTGCGGCAGCCCGTCGGTCGGCGCGGTGCTGACGTCGGCTCCGGTCACCGCACCGCCGGGCGCCGGGAGTTGCGTGCAGTCATTGATCGGCATCGACTCCGGCCCGAACTCGGGCGCCGAGACGCTGCTCGAGTTCAGCACCGGCCCCGGCCAGCCGCACCTCGCCGCCGGTGACCACATCCGGGTGACCCGCCAGGTCGACGACTCCGGCACCACCACCTACGCCTTCTTCGACTTCGAGCGCACGTGGCCGCTCGTCGCGCTGGCTGCCGTCTTCGCCGTGGTGGTGGTCGCGGTGGCCCGCTGGCGCGGATTGCGGGCGCTGGTCGGTATCGCCGTCGCGTTCGTGGTACTGACGGTCTTCCTGCTCCCGGCGCTGCGGGACGGCGGCTCGGCCATCCCGGTCGCACTCGTCGCGTCGTCGGTGATCCTGTACGCGGTGATCTACCTGGCGCACGGCGTCAGCCTGCGCACCAGCGCCGCCCTGCTCG
This sequence comes from Mycobacterium toneyamaense, assembly GCF_055384815.1. NCBI lineage: Bacteria > Bacillati > Actinomycetota > Actinomycetes > Mycobacteriales > Mycobacteriaceae > Mycobacterium > Mycobacterium toneyamaense. Next base: position 428,054 of record NZ_AP040333.1, on the reverse strand, counting down.
GCACCCTGAGCTCGCTGCTGTTGTCGGCGGTGTTGTCCTGGGGTGCAATCGAATTGGCGCACCTGACCGGGTTGTCCGAAGACCAGAACAACGAGATCGCGGCCTACATGGGGTCCGTGTCGATCACCGGGCTGTTGCTCGCCGGCTTCATCATCGGGTCGCTGGGTGTGCTCAACGACGTCACCGTCACGCAGGCGTCGACGGCCTTCGAACTGGCCGAACACGGCGCGTCCCGGCGGGCCATCTTCACCGGTGCCATGCGGGTGGGGCGCGACCATATCGCCAGCACCGTCTACACGCTGGTGCTCGCCTACGCCGGCAGTGCGCTGCCGCTGCTGCTGTTGTTCAGCGTGGCCAACCGGTCGTTGGGCGACGTGCTGACCAGCGAGAGCGTGGCGATCGAGATCGCCCGGTCGGCAGTCGGCGGCATCGCGCTGGCGCTGTCGGTACCGCTGACCACCGCCATCGCGGCGGTGCTGGCTACACCGCGTCCGACTCGATGAGCTCGGTCGCCGCGAGCGCCGATGCCAGGTCGTCGTGCCGGAACGCCGAGGTGACGTGGTCGTGCACGACACGGAACGCGGTCGCGGCCTCGCGGTCGGCACCGCCGCCGGTGATGGTCTGCTCGACGACCACGACGCCGTCGTGCACGAACATCCGGCCGACCGTCGACTTCTCGTCGAGGTCGGTTGCCCAGGCCCGCAACGCATTCCGCCCCTGGGTGGCGCCGTTCGCGTCACCGATCTCGATGTCACCGCTCGACAGCTTGTCCAGGGTGTCCAGGTCGCGGTCGTTGAGGGCGTCGATCCAGGCGAGAACCGTCGCGATCTCGGAAGTCGTCATGTCTGCGAACCTACCTGACCTCAGAACGCCGAGTGGTCGACCCAGCGCTGCCACACGGCGGCGTCGCCGATCACCTCCAGGCCGGCCTCCTCGACCGTCTGCCGGCGGTTGACGGCCAGCAGCAGCCCGGTCACCGGACCCCGCACTGCCGCATCACCTTTGGCGTGCTGATGCGACCAGCCGAACCCGTCCTCGTCGTTGACCACCAGCCACTCGCCGGTGGGGCCGAGTTCGGATTCGGCGGCATGCAGGTGCAGCGACCGCCCGCGCTCCAGCGGCGGATCCCCGGCGGGCGCCATCAGCGCCACGCGTTCCAGCGTCTCGGTCACCCCGTCGGCGGCCAGCTCGGGATCGAGCACGAACGGAAGGCCCAGCGCCAGAGCGGCATCGGCGCGATGCACAGTCTGCTCGTGCACGCGACGCCGGATCCACCATCCGGCGGGCTTCGGCCCGAGGAACGTCCACACCTTCGCATCCGACCCGACGTGTTCGACGGCGTCGACCAGGGCCTGCGCACTGGCATTCAGCCAGTCGATGGCAGCGTCGAGGTCCTCCGGCGGTTTCCCATCCCGAACCTCGCGGGGATCGAGTGCCTCCTTGCGGTGCTCGGCGACGATCTGCGCGCACCAGCGGTTGCCACGGCCGACGTGTTTGAACAGCTGCTTGAGGGACCAGCCCGGGCAGGTGGGCACCGGCGTATCCAGGTCGGCTTTGCGGATGATGTCGCCGAATGCGGCGGTTTCCTCGATCAGGGCTGTGCGGAAGGCCATTTCACGACGGTACCGCTGCACGCGCCTGCCCGAGTGCGATCGGCAATGCCGCCCAGCCACGGAGCACGCGAGTGTCGCGCCGGGTACCGGGGCCCGCGAGTTGCGCGTCGGGGAACCGCTCGAAGAACGTCCGCAGACCCACTTCTCCTTCGGAACGGGCCAGCGCCGCACCGAGGCAGAAGTGCCGTCCGCCCGAGAACGAATGGTGCTTGCCCGCGTTGGCGCGGGTGACGTCGAAGCGGTGTGGGTCGGGGAAGACGGCCGGGTCCCGGTTGGCGCCCGCCAGGTAGACGACGACGGGCTCACCGGCGCCCACGTGGTACCCGGCGATGTCGACGTCCACCCTGGCGATGCGGGCCGACAGCTGGACCGGCGAGTCGAGCCGCAGGATCTCTTCGACGGCGGTGGGCCAGAGGTGGGGCTGCGCCTGCAGCAGGGCCAGTTGATCGGGATGCTGCAACAACATTCGGATGCCGTTGCCCAGCAGATTCACCGTGGTCTCGAACCCGGCGGCCAGCACGAGGCCCGCGGTGGCCCGGAGTTCTTCGTCGTTGAGCCGGGCGCCCCCGTCGCTGGCGGCGATGAGCTGGCTCATGAGGTTGTCGCCGGGATTGGCCCGGAGCTCGCGGAGGTGCGTGGCCAGCCAGGTGTTGAAGCCGTCCAACCCGTCCTCGACGCTGAGGTACTGCTGCCAGGTCAGCCCGATGTCCAGGCTGGGCGCGGCCAGTTCACCGAATTCGAGGATGCGCGACCGGTCATGCTCGGGCACCCCGAGGATGTCCGCGATCACCGTGACGGGCAGCTGCGAGCAGTAGCTGTCCACGATGTCCACGGTGGCCCCCGCCGCGAGCTCGTCGATCAGTCCGGTCGCGGCCTCCTGCACCCGTTCCCGCAATGCCGCGACGGCCCGCGTGGTGAACACCGCCGAGACGGTCTTGCGGTAGCGCGTGTGCTGCTCGCCGTCGACCGACAGCAGCGACGGCGGCAGTAGCGGATGCAACCGGCCCTTGACGGTGGTCTTGTTCTCCAGCCAGCCGAGGACGCCGGGCAGCGTCCCGCCGATCTGCGTGACGGTGAAGTCATCCGAACGCAGAATCTGATGCACGAGAGCATGATCCGCGGTGATCCAGGCCGCCCGGCCGCGGTACATCCGGCCGCGGCTGCGCAGTTCGTCGGCGAACGCGCCGGGGTCGGTCCGCACCGCCGGGTCGGCGATGAGCCGGCCCTGGAGGTCGCCGTGCCGCGCGCCGTATGCGGCGAGCTTGCGGATGACGGCGTGCAGCGCGAACCAGTTGAGCCGTTGCCTCAGCGTCATGGAGCCGAGCTTAGGCACGCCCGTCGCCGTCGGGCTACATACTGCAGTCGGAAATCAGGGCGTCAGATTGCGGCCCAGGGCGTGCACCCGCCAGCCCGCAGCCTGCCATTTTCCGACGTCGAGGCAATTGCGGCCGTCGACAACCACTTTCACCCGGACGGTGGCCGCCAGCTGTTCGGGGTCCAGGTCCAGGAACTCCTGCCATTCGGTCAGGACCAGCACGGCGTCGGCGCGGTCGCAGGCCTCGAGGACGGAGGTGGAGTAGTTCAGTGTCGGGAAGACCCGGCGGGAGTTGTCCATGGCCTTGGGGTCGTAGACGTTGACGGCCGCGCCGTTGAGCTGCAGCATGCCGGCCACGTTGAGGGCGGGCGAGTCACGCACGTCGTCGGACTCGGGCTTGAACGCCGCACCCAGCACCGCGATGTTGGCGCCCAGCAGCGTGCCACCGCACGCCTTGTTGGTCAGCTCCACCATCCGGGTGCGCCGGCGCATGTTGATGCTGTCGACTTCGCGCAGGAACGTCAGCGCGGGGTCGGCGCCGAGTTCACCGGCGCGGGCCATGAAGGCGCGGATGTCCTTGGGCAGGCAACCACCACCGAAACCCAAGCCCGCGTTGAGGAATCGCCGGCCGATGCGGGGGTCGTAGCCCAGTGCGTCGGCCAGCACGGTGACGTCGGCGTTGGTCGCTTCACACACCTCGGCGATGGCGTTGATGAATGAAATCTTGGTGGCCAGAAAGGCGTTCGCGGAGGCCTTGACCAGTTCGGCGGTCTGCAGGTCGGTCAGCAGGAACGGCACGCCGCGCTCCAGGATCCGGGCGTACAGCTCCCGGATCGCCGCTTCGGCGCGCTGCGAATCCGCTTGCACGCCAAGCACGATGCGGTCCGGGTGCAGGGTGTCCTTGACGGCGAATCCTTCGCGCAGGAACTCCGGGTTCCACGCCACCTCGACGTCGATGCCCGCCGGCGCCAGCTCGCGGGCCCGGGCCCCGAGTTCGGCGGCGGTACCCACCGGCACGGTGGACTTGCCGACGATCACCGCGGACCGGCGCAGCCGCGGCACAAGGGTGTCGATGACGGACTGCACGTAGCGCAGGTCGGCGGCGTACTCCCCTTTCTTCTGCGGGGTGCCCACGCCGAGGAAGTGCACGTCACCGAACTCGGCGGCCTCGTCGTAGTCGGTGGTGAAGTGCAGCCGCCCGGCTTCGATGTTGTCGCGCAGCATCTTCCGCAGCCCGGGCTCGTAGAACGGGATGTCACCGGCCGCCAGCTTCGCGATCTTGCCGGGGTCGACGTCGACGCCGAGGACCTCATGGCCGAGCTCCGCCATGCCGGCGGCGTGCGTCGCCCCAAGGTAGCCGGTACCGAACACGGTGCATCTCATAGTGCCTTGATAGGCAGCCGTGATGAGCGCGGCGCGAAGTGACACTGAGCGTCAGGCCAACGGCAGATGACAAACAGCCGCCGGCCTGACGGACGTCAGTTGTTCTTCTGGCAGAAGATCAGGAAGCAGGTCTGCTTGGGCTGCTTCGGCTTCTTGCCGGAGTCACCGGGGTAGTCGCCCGGGTACCCGTTCGAGCCGCCCGGGTACTGGTTTCCGGGGTAGCCGTTGCCGGGGTACTGGTTTCCGGGATAGCCGTTGCCCGGGTAGTTGCCGGGGTAGTCGTCGTCGTGACCGCGGCCGCCGCGACTCGGGTAGTCCGGGTAATTGTTGCCCGGGATCCACTGCGGCTGCTGCGGACGCGGCACCCACGGATTCCAGGCCGGCGGCTGCTGACCGGGCATCACGTAGACCGGCGGCGGCAGCACTGCCGGAGCCGGGGCCGGAACCGCCGCGGGCGGGGGTTCGACGGGAGCGGCCGGCACGTCGGGCATCGACACCGGGACGGGTGCCGGAGCCGGCGCGGGGGCTTCCGGAGCGGGCGCGGAGACATGCACCTGCGGCGCGGATTCCTTGACGACCTGCGGCGCGTCGACGTGGCGCGGAGCCTGAACCTGCGCCTCGGGTGCCGGTTCGGGGGCAGCTGCCGGTGCCGGGGCGGGCGGCGGGACGGCGGCCGGCGGCGGCGCGGGAGCGACGACCGGAGCGCTGGGCACGATGGCGGCCTGTGCCGGCGCGGGCCGTTGATCGACCGTCGGCCGGATGCTCACCGCAAGCGAAATGGCAAGGGCCACAACGCCGACGACGAAGATCGAGGTGAGCGCGCTACCGACCAGCAGGAAGGGCTTGCGGCCCTGGTCGGCGACCACGGGGGCGTCGCCCAGCTCGTCGAAACCGAACTCGTCGGCCGTCAGCAGCGGCGCCGCCAGCGGAGCCGCGGCAGCGACACCACCCGGTGCGGCCGAGTAGGCCAGGCCGGCGGTGGCAGCGTCGAACATCGGCGCGCTGGCCGAGGCGAGGGCGGCACCACGAGCCAGCGCCAGGTCGGCGTCGCCCGGGGCGTTCACCGGGATGTCGAGCAGCTCGGCCAGGTGCGCCTGCACCGCGGTGACGTCGACGCCGGATCCGACGACGAACATGCCCTGCGGCGAGGTATCGGCAGTGGCGACGGCGGCTGCCATGTCGCCGAGGACGGCCATGGCGTCGGTGCTGTGCAGGCTGCGGCTCAGCACCTTCGAGATGGCACCATCGGCATCGACGACGGACATGGTGGCGGTGTCGCGGTCGACGAACAGCAGACCGGTGCTCGAGTAGCCGACGGCCCGGCCTGCAGCCTGTGCCAGCGACCCCGCGGCGTGCAGCTCGGAGACCATCATGACGTCCTTGACGCCTGCGGCGTCCAACGCGTCGCGCAACTGCGCGGCGGCGTCGTGGTCACTCCATGCGACGCCCACCGATTTCAGGTGGTGGCCGCCTTCCTCGGCGCTCTCCCGGGTACCCAGGATCGCGCTGACAACCTGCTCAACCGGCGTTGCTGAACCGTCGGCCGTCTGCGTTTCGAAAATATCGTGGTCGACGATCTCGCCGTCGGCCTTTTCACCCTCAACCAGCGCCATACGCACCGTGGTTGGCGTCATAGACACACCCAGAACGATGTCCACTGACCCTCCAATAGTGTTCGCTACGCTATCTAGGCCGACACCGAGAATTCCCTGCCGCGCAGGCCACAACCAGATACTTCATCGCAGCGAACGGCGGAGTCGTTACCGATTCCCCCAGCTCATGGAGCCACGATGCAGTTCTTGCCGCGGCGCTGGCTCACATGGTCCCGCCAATGCCGGTGGTTCAACCCTACCCGCGTTCGGCGTAGATGACCTAAGCAGTTTCAGGCGTCCTCGGCGTCCGGGCGAGGCTGCTTCAACAGATCGGTCAGCGAGCTGGAACCCGTCGGGCGGCGGGTGCCCAGGTGGCCGTGCACGCCCTCCGCGTAGGCCGTTTCGGCGTGCTGGGTGAAGTCGACGCCGGCGGTCTCGTCCTCGGCGCTGAGCCGGAAACCCATGACCCTGTCGATGATCTTGCCGAGGACGAACGTCGCCGTGAAGGCGTACGCGGCGACGACGGCCATCGCGAGCAACTGCTTGCCGAGCTGGGCGAATCCGCCGCCGTAGAAGAGGCCGCGGACGCCGCCGGTCATGACATCCGTCGCCAGCAGGCCGATCAGCACGACGCCGACGACACCGCCGACGAAGTGCACGCCGACGACGTCGAGCGAGTCGTCGTAGTTGAGCTTGAACTTGAGGCCGACCGCGAACGAGCAGACCACACCGGCCAGCAGGCCGACGATGAGCGCGCCCAGCGTGTTGACCGTGCCGCACGACGGGGTGATCGCGACCAGGCCGGCGACGACGCCGGACGCCGCGCCGAATGTCGTCGGCTTACCGTCGCGTACCTGCTCGACGGTGAGCCAGCCCAGCATGCCGAGACAGCCTGCGACCAGGGTGTTGAGGAAGATCGCAGCGGCGGTGCCGTTGGCGGCCAGCGCCGAGCCCGCGTTGAAGCCGAACCAGCCGAACCACAGCAGACCGACACCGAGCAGAACGAACGGCAGGTTGTGCGGGCGCATGGCGTCCTGCTTGAAGCCGATGCGCGGGCCCAGCACGATGGCGAGCGCCAGCGCCGAGGCGCCCGACGCGATCTCGACGACCAGGCCGCCCGCGTAGTCCAGCGCGCCCATCTTGGCGAGCCAGCCGTCCGGACCCCAGACCCAGTGCGCGATCACGCTGTAGACGACGATCGCCCAGATCGGCACGAACACCATCCACGCCGAGAACTTGGCGCGGTCGGCGATGGCGCCGCTGATCAGGGCGGCGGTGATGATGGCGAACGTCAGCTGGAAGGTGGCGAACAGCAGCTCCGGGACGGCGCCGTGCGTGGTGCTGGGGCTGATGCCGAGCATGCCGAAGTGCTCGAGGTTGCCGAGGAAACCGTCGCCGTCGGAGAAGGCCAGCGTGTACCCGAGCACGAGCCACGCCACCGTCACCAGCGGAATCGAGATGAAGCTCATCATGATCATGTTGAGCACGCCGGTCGTGCGGACCATGCCGCCGTAGAAGATGGCCAGGCCCGGCGTCATCAGCAGGACGAGAGCGGTGCTGGCGAGCAGCCAAGCGGTGGCGGCGGGATCGATGCCTTGCACGTGAGACTCCTTCGACAATCTTGACGAGGATGTATCGGCGGCGTTTCCGGCACGCGGCGACTGCGTTTCCGACTTGTTACACCAGCCTCACATGGGTATTTGGGGCGTGGTTCCCCGTGAAACAAGTGGCGGTTAGACGCTGGTGGTTCCGGGTATCAGGGTGTTCATGTTGAAGCGCACAACTGCAGCTGCCGCCCTGCTCACTGCACCCGTTTTTGTGCTGGCCGCCTGCAACTCCTCCAACCAGAACACGTCGAAATCATCGACCTCGGCGCCGCCGACCACCTGGACCCAGGCCAATCCGTCCGCGCTGAACGTCGTGCTGAAGACCTCCGACGGCAGGCCCGTCGCGAACGCCTCGATCGACTTCACCGACGGCTACGCCACCGTGACCGTGGAGACCACCGGCGGCGGCATCCTCGCCCCGGGTAGCCACGGCATGCACATCCATTCCGTCGGCAAGTGCGAAGGCGACTTCACCTCGGCCGGCGGCCACCTGCAGGTCGCGGGGCACACCGGGCATCCGGCGAGCGGTGACCTGACGCCGCTGAACATCCGCGGCGACGGCACCGGGAAGGTCGTCGCGACGACCGACGCATTCACCGAAGCCGGTCTGAAGGGGCCCGAAGGCAGTGCGCTGATCATCCACCAGGGGCCGGACAACTTCGCCAACATCCCGCCGCGCTACACCCACAACGGCACACCTGGGCCGGACGCCGAGACGTTGGCGACCGGTGATGCCGGTGGGCGGGTGGCGTGTGCAGTGCTCGCCCCTGCGGGTTCTACTTCGTCTTCGTCTCCGTCTACTTCGACGTCGACCGCGACGGTCACCGAGACGACGGGCGTGCCGGTGGCGCCGCCGGTGACGTCTTCGAGCGCGACTTCGACGTCCACTTCCCCGACATCTACTACTCCGTCGACCACGACCACTACTTCCACGACGGTGCCGACCACGAGCACGACGATTCCCACCAGCCCGGTCGCGCCGGTGAACCCGATGCCGGGTGGCTGAGTTTGGTCTAGGCGTTGACCCTGTATCGAGGGCGCAAAAGGTCGAGTAAGTGGTGCCCTGGTTACAGGGTCAACGGCGGCGAGCAGCCCGTGTGCGTTGATCCTGCGGCCACGGCGAGAAACGCCGAGTAGCGCACCCCTCCACCGCGGACTCAGCACTCAGGTGGCGTTGACTGCGAATCTACGTAGCCCGCGACTCGCAGAAGTTCTGCGTCAGTTCGCAGTCAACGGGGCTAGGGCTTGACGAAGTTCAGGTACGACCGCGAGGGCGTGGGGCCGCGCTGTCCCTGGTACTTGGAGCCCACCTTGTCACTGCCGTAGGGGTGCTCCGCCGGGCTGGTCAGGCGGAGCAGGCAGAGCTGGCCGATTTTCATGCCGGGCCACAGGGTGATCGGCAGGTTGGCGACGTTCGAGAGCTCGAGCGTGATGTGCCCGGAGAAGCCCGGGTCGATGAAGCCCGCCGTGGAGTGCGTCAGCAGGCCGAGCCGGCCCAGTGAGCTCTTGCCCTCGAGACGGCCCGCCAGATCGTGTGGCAGCGTGCAGGTTTCGAGTGTCGAGCCCAGCACGAACTCGCCCGGGTGGAGGACGAAGGGCTCGCCTTCGGCGGGCTCGACCAGCGTGGTCAGCTCGTCCTGCTGCTGCGCCGGGTCGATGTGCGTGTAGCGGGTGTTGTTGAAGACCCGGAACAGGCTGTCCAGCCGGACGTCGACGCTGGAGGGCTGCACCATCGAGTCATCGAACGGGTCGATGCCGAGACGTCCAGCAGCGATTTCAGCACGAAGATCGCGATCGGAGAGGAGCACGTGGGGAGCCTATCGGGCCGAGTTGATATCCTGCAGCGGCACCATGCCGATGTAGTTCAATGGCAGAACATCAGCTTCCCAAGCTGAATACGCGGGTTCGATTCCCGTCATCGGCTCCACACACATGCAGGTCAGGGCCCTATCGCGAGTCCATCGACCAACGTCGAATCGGCCGAATCCCGTATTTTCCCCGTAAATTGGGTCAGCCAGTCCCGTTGCTAGCCCATTCGTCCAGCACAGCACTGGTATCCGGTCCCGCGGTAACCCGCTGCACGTAGTGCTTCTCGGTCGTCGCGATCTGCGCGTGTCCGAGTTGCTGCTGTGCCGCCTCCACCCCGAGCAGGTCACGCACAGCCGTGCCATTGGTCTTGCGCCCAGCGTGCAGATGGAACCAGCGGAGGTGCTCGTGCGGCTTGAGCGCCTGCCGTAGCGAGTCCGCGATGTTCGCTCGACTGAGCAGTCCACCGTTGCGATTGGTGAGCACGACGCCGTCCGTGCCGCCGTCTGGCCCCGTAACCCCGTACAGGTCGGTGAGTACCTTCACGGCGAACTTCGGCAGCGTCACAGTGTGCTCTGGCGTGTGGCCTTTCCTCCATGGCTGCCGGTGAATCGGCTTGCCCGCGATCCGGCCCGACTCCACCACCGTCCCGGTGATCGTCACGGTCGGAGGATCAGCGAGAAGGTCAACGTCCTCCCACCGGATCGCCAGCACCTCGGACGGCCGCGCTCCCGTCGCAACGAGCAGCTCGACGTAGGCCGGCAGCATCGGAGCCCGACGCGGCCCCGGCCCCTTGCGGTCGCAGAACGCCCTGACGGCGTGGCGCACCTGTTCGAACTCGATCGCGGTCAGCGCGCGCACTCGTTTGCGTTCGACCTTGGCAGTCTTGGTCTCCCGGATTGGGTTGTGCCGACAGCAATCGAACCTGACTGCGAGCCCGTACATGCCGACCAGGATGATTCGCATGTAGGTGGCGGCCGACGTCGGCAGTGCCTTGAGGTGAGCGTCGGCACGGCTGGTCGTCAGCTCCGCGATCCGCAGCGCACCGAGCTGCTCCTCGCCGTGCAGCCGCCACGCATCTCGGTAGATAGTTTCGGTCCGCTCGCCGATCCGATCCTCCGCCACCTTGACTGGGACCCACGCCTGGAACAGTTCGGAAAGCGTTGTGCAGCGGTTGATTACGCCGGTCGGTTCACCGGCTTCTAGCTCAGTTTGTATGCGCCGCTTTAGTTCTCGGCGCGCGTCCTCCGCCGACTTCCGCGACGTGGCTTCGCGCTCCCTCAGCTTGCCGTTGTGAAGTCGCACATACGTTGTGGCCGAGAAGATTTCACCACGACGTGCGTTGGTGATTTTTCCGTGCTCGCCCGGCGCGAGCCGTTGTCTAGGCATCTAGATCTTCGCCACTCCGTTCAAGCGCCGCAGCAAGCATCTTGCGCCGCTGCTCCAGCGACCGAATAGTCCCCCGATAATGCGCGGCATCGGCTTCAAGCTGCTTGCGGTACTGCGCTTCCAGCAACAGCGGAGCCTTTTCAACCCGCGCGAGTCCGTCACGCAAAGACTTCAGCTCGTCGTCAATGCCATTGATCTGGGCAGCCAGCAACAGCCGCTGATGCGCGTCGCGGTCCCGAATGCCGGTCGGTGTCAGATCCGAAGTCCCAGTGAACCATCCAACAAAGTCCTCCTGACTCATGCTTGTCCCCGGGAGTACTTCAACCGGCTGCGTCGGTCCCGTTGGCAACAAAAGTTCTAGCGGTGAGACGTCGAGCGCAGCTGCCAAGACAATCAGCTCGGCGACGCTCAGGACGCCGCCCCGGTGACCCGAGTCGAGCTTCGCGATCACCGTGGCGGGAATCCGGAACCCGAGCTGACCGGTGCGGTCGCTGATCCAACGTGCAGAGTGCGACGACCGCAACTCTTTGGCCGTCGCACCTATTCGCTTGACGAGCGATTCGGCCCATCGTTTCCCGTCATCATCAGCGTGCTGATCATCATGCGCCATGCAGCAGAACTCTAGCGCGTGCACTTGCGTGCCGCGAAGTGCTTGATTACGGTTTGCGTAGTACGCATTATTCGCGACACGCAACAAGGAACGGGGTCATGGTCAACAAAAGCAACGGTGTTGAAGAGATCATGGAGCGCCTGAGCGTAAGCCGCAGAAAGGTTTTCGCGCTCTGGGCGGACGGATCGCTGGGCTGGATCAGGATTGGTCGGCGGCGATTTTCGACCGACCGCCAACTCGACGAGTTCCTGGCCAAGTTGGAGCAGGCCGCCAGCAACGGCGAGGTCGCCTGAGTTGCGGCACTACCCACAGGCTGACCACTGCGACCTCGGCCTGGTCGACGACGACAACACCCCCGACTTGACGAAAGGCCTCCCTGCAATCGAGGCCCTTCGTCCAGAACGACCGCGCAGTCTCCACGACCGCCAAAGGAAGTCCCATGCCCACGATAACGCCTGACGACGCAAACGTCTCGGCTCGCCCGAAGCTGACCGTTGTCGGCGGGAAAGCATCGCGCACGCCGCGCCCAGCCTGCCCCGCGCCTTCGCCGGTCGACCCTCTCGAGGCCGAAGCCGCAGCCTTGCCGGACGAGTTCCACCCTGAAGAGATCGACGCCGTAATCGCGCTCTTCCGCCTGATCCGTTCGAGCCGGCGGCGTGAACTCTGCACCGGAGGGGACGCCGGATAAGTGGGCCGCACCTATCCACCACGCAGGCCACATCGAAAGTCGAGGTGACGGCCCAGTGGCGCGCGCGCAAGCAGTGTTTCCCGGGAAGTTGTTCAACGATGAAGGGTTTCGCGCTTTAAGTTCGGGGCCGCAGCGTCTTTTGATGTGGCTGTGGGTTCATCCCGACCTGTCGATGGCCGGCACGATCGGCATCCATTTCAGCGAGTGGGCCTCTGCGACAGGCGATCTCGATGAACTGACGATCGTCGCGGATCTTCACACCCTGAAAGAGGCTGGCTGGATTGACCACGACCAGGGTCAGCTTTGGATCCGGCCCTTCCTGGACCTTGACGGCGCCGCGCGGGGTGGCCCTCAGAAGTACGCGTCAGTCGCACGGGCGCTCACCGGGTTGCGCTCTCAGCGATTGCGCCAGTCTGCTTATCAGCAGTTCCGGAAGTACCCCCCACCACTACGGGACATACCGTCGGACGACGACAAGGCTGCGGCGAACGCCGCGAAATGGAACACATCGGTTTCGCGAGCACTTGCCGAATTCGAGGCATCGATGCTCACTCGCGGCGTACTGGAAGACATATCCGATACCCCATCCGATATCTCTTACGCGATACCCCATCCGATACCCCCCAGTGAGCATGAGCATGAGCATGAGCATGTAGTTGAGGACGACGCTGAGCCGCTTTGCACGGCATGCGGCAGCGATATCGAACCTGAGCGGCGAACCCCCGCAAGCCACCGCCACGACCTATGCATGCGGTGCTGGACCACCGAGTTCCCACAGCACGGGAAGGTGACGGCATGGTGAACGGGGAGCAGGCCTACCCGGCCTACGAAGCGACCGGCGCGTTGCACATCGCCTGCCCGAACTGCGGCGCCCAGGTAGGCGAGTACTGCGTCACTGCCGATGGCATCCGGCGCGTCCGTGACCGCCGCGTGCCGTGTGTCGCCCGCATGGCTGCGGCCGCTCGGGGCGGCAGCGCCTCTACAGCCTCGAGTCAAGGCTCGGGCGTGGCGTGGTCCCCGACGGACTGCATCGCGGCTCGGAAGCACAACTCGGGCGCTGACAGTTTCTCCGAGCCGCGCTACACGAGGGAGGACTGATGAGCGACATTTCAGACGCCGACTGGCTGCGCTATGCGGCGGCCATCGGCTGGCGGGCCGTAGGAATGGCCGCCGGTGCCTTCGAGCGTGCCGCCGGACGTGACGCTGGGCTGCGGGCCGTCGCGAGTGGCTTCGAGGCAACCGCGGCGGAGATCGGCGCGATCATGACTCGATCGGGCAGCATCGAGTGGTACTCCACGGGTTGGCCGGTCGCCTCTGTCGTCGACTTCGAAACCTGCGACTGCTCCTATGCGATGATTTGGCACCCCGACCCGCTGAACGAAATCAATAGCTACAACCCGGAACTCGCGCGCATACCCTGCCCTGGCGGCGGCGTGCACCGGCTGATCGTGCTGCTCCCAGGCATGATCGAGACCGCCACAGAGGCGGCGCCTGGTGGGTGAAGAGCGTGTCGTCGAGGTTGCCGGTGTCAGCGGGGTCATGATCTCGCGGCGGGTCGCAGCGCAGATCGTCGGTGTAGTCGACGTGCTCGAGGAGCTTCTACGCCGGCGCAGCAGCGTTCTACCGGCCTCGATCCGCGAGTTGCGGCAGGAATTGGACTACCACAGCAGGGCTCGTGCTGAGCCTCGCGTGAACGCGAGCGCGCGAATCGATGGTGAGGCGTTGCCGCACGATTCGACTGCAGTGGTATCCGTCGCAACCGCGGCCGGGCAGCTCGGCATTACGCAGGACGCAGTCCGATGGCATTGCCGGCGTGGATGTTTCGCGCGGGTGGCGTTCCGGAAGTCCGGACGTTGGTGGATACCGGAGGACGAAGTGAACGCAGTAGTAGCTGCGCGACAACAGATTTGAAGGGTGGCACCAAGTGGACGACTTGACGTACCGCGGGGATGGCAGGTATGGCCCGTCGGCCTACGAGGCCGAGGTCATTCAGCGGAAGCGGGAAGCCGCCGGGCAGTCCGCCCAGAGTCCGTCGCTGGACCAGGAACCCGACGTCAGCCCGAGCGAGCCTCGGTCGCAATCCACAACTTCAGGAGGTCAAGCCACAGTGACAATGTTTTCGGTAAAGGAGCCGGCGACGTACGCCAAGGGCGGCGGCCAGTCCTACTTCCGCGACCTGATCCGATCATCGATGCGGAGCGGGGGCCACGTCGAGGCCGACGAGCGTCTACGCCGGCACAAAACCGACGTCGCGACCGACAAGGCCTATCGCGCGCTGGATACCACTCCCGGCAACGGTGGGCATTTCGTTCCGCCCATCTATTTGGTCGACCAGTACGTGGCGCTGGCCCGCGCGTCCCGCGTCTACGCCAACCTGGCGACCAATCAGCCGCTGCCGGCCGGTACGAACTCGATCAACTTCCCCCGGATGAAGTCCGGGACGTCGGTCGGCATCCAGGCGGCGGAGAACACCGCGGTGGCGAGCGCTGATCCCGACGAGGATGAGATCGAAGCCAAGGTGCGCACCATCGCTGGTGACACCGACGTTTCGCTGCAGCTGCTGGAGCAGTCGCCCGTCAACTACGACGAGGTGATCTTTCAGGACCTGTACGCCGACTACGCGATGAAGCTGGACGTCCAGACCCTGCGTGGTACCGGTGCTGCGGGTCAGATGCTCGGCGTTCACGCGACCCCGGGCATCGGCACGGTCGCGATCACGGGCGGTGTCACCCTGGCGAAGTTCTACGCCGCGGTCGCCGACGCGATCCAGCGCGTGAACACCGGCCGCATGCAGGCCGCACAGCACATCGCCATGCACCCGCGTCGGTGGGCCTGGATGACCGGCATCCTGGACGCCAACCAGCGGCCTCTGGTCGTGCCGTCGGCGCAGAGCCCGCAGAACTCGGTCGCCGCGTTCGAGCGCGTCACGCCTGAGGGCTTCGTCGGTTCGATGCAGGGCCTGCCCATCGCGCTGGATCCGAACATCGGCACTACCTACGGCGCCGGCAACGACGAAGACGTCGTCTACGTCCAGCGGTCCATGGACAGCCTCCTGTACGAGTCGGGCATCCAGTCTCGAGTGCTCAAGGAGATCGGAGGCAAGAGTCTGACCGTGACCCTGCAGGTCTACGGCTTCGCCGCGTTCACCGCTGAGCGCTACCCGACTTCGATCGTCGAGATCGGCGGTCTGACCCCTCCAATCTTCTGATCTTGGGCCCTTCCGGTTGGGTGGGGGCCCAGTTGGGGTGCGCGACCGCTTGTTCCTCCACGGTGACGCGCTCTCCAACACTCCTTTGGCAAATGTCGGGGTTTCCGGCCGCTTACCCGGCACCAGCCAAAGGTCTCGGTTCGGGGAGCTGATTGGACATAGTGCCCACTGATGGCCAATCAGCTCCCCGAACCACCGTCGTGCGAAAGGCGAAGATATGAGCAATGCCGTTGAGCTGGCCCAGGTTTGGGTGCCGCTCATGCCGGAGGCGTCTCGTATCGCCGCGGGCGTGGAGAAGATCGGCAAGGAAGCCGCCTCCCGGTTCAACCGACAAACCCAAGTCATGGGCTCCGCGATGGCCAAGTCGATCGACACCCACGGCGCGAAAGTCGTTGAGTCACTCCGCAAGGTCGAGCGCCAGACGATCTCTGTGCAGAAGGCCCGCAAGGCCGACGCCGACGCTCTCGGCCGCCTCGAGCTCGCCCAGAAGCGCTACCAGCAGGTCTCGAGCAATGCGAAGGCGACGGAACTGCAGCGGGCCACCGCCGCGGAGTCGGTGGCGCGGGCGCAGCGCACGCAGGAGCTGACCGCTGACGGCCTGACCCGCGCGACGAAGGGGCTCACCCAGGCGCAGAAGGCCCAGGCTTCAGCGCAACGTGAGGCCAACGCCGCGCAGGCTGCCGCGAGCCGGTCTGGCGCGAGAACGCCTCTGGGGTACAACTTCTCGGCCGCCGGGCAGCAGGCCGAACGGGCCGGCACCGAGTCGGCCACCCGGTTCGCCGCCGGATTCAAGAAGATGATCGGCCCGGCGATGGCGTTGGTCGGCGGCGCGGGTCTCTTCTCGACCATCAAGCAGTCGGTCAAGGCCGGCGTCGACATGGAGTCGAACTTGAACCGGCTGCAAGGCGTCACCGGGGCGAGCGCCCAGATGATGGCCAAGGCGTCGGAGAAGGCTCAGCAGCTCGGCGCCGACACCACCATCGTCGGTGCCTCCGCAGCGGACGCCGCAGCAGCGATGCTCGAGCTCGCCAAGTCCGGCCTGAACATGAATCAGGCGATGGGCGCGGCCCCCGGCACCCTGCGGCTCGCCGCAGCCGCGTCGATCGACGCCGCCACCGCCGCCGAGGCGCAGGGCAACATCATCAACGCCTACCAACTCAAGGCCGAGGACGCGAACCACGTCGCGGACGCCCTGGCGAACGTCGCGAACGCTGCTGCCGGCGAGGTGCCTGACTTCATGCTGGGCCTGCAGCAGGCCGCCACTGTGGCGCACGGCTTCGGCATCTCCATGGACGACACCGTCGCCACCCTGGGGCTGTTCGCCAACGCAGGTATCCGCGGTTCCGACGCCGGCACGTCGCTGAAGACGATGCTCACCCACCTGGCGGCGCCGTCGGATCAGGCCGGCAAGGCCATGGACGCGCTGGGCTTGAACATCCGGAATACCAAGGGCGAGTTCGTCGGTATGCGCGAGCTGTTCCGGCAGATCGGCGAGGCATCGAGCCGTATGCGGCCCGACGATTTCCAAGAGAACGTCGCGACGGTGTTCGGCACCGACGCGATCCGCGGCGCGATGATCGCCGGCAGCCAGGGCATCGAGACGCTCGACAAGATGAAGAAGTCGGTCATCGAGGTCGGCGGCGCCACCAAGATGGCCGCCGCCAACATGCAGGGCGTCCCCGGTGTCATGGAGAAGATCTCCAACGCCACCGACGGCGCCAAGCTGGCCTTCTACGACCTGCTCAAGCCAGCGTTGCAGTCCGGCGGCGACAAGTTGCTGACGGTGATCCAAGGCATCGGCGACTCGTTCACCAGCCTCAAGAAGGGCACCGCCACAGGCGGCCTGGCTGTCATCGCTGACGTGTGGCGCGATATCTCCGGCGCTGCAAAGGATCTCGCGCCCACCCTCGGCAAGGCGATCAAGGCGCTCGCTACCGGTGCCGGTGGCGTCGCGGTCGTCGGATGGCAGGCGCTCGGCATGGCGATCAAGGCCGTCGAGCCGCCGCTGCGGATCATCGCCGACCTGTTCGGCAGCAACCAATGGCTGTCGACAGGCCTGATGGCAGCCCTCGCGATGTTCATCGCGAAGACGAAACTTCTTCCCCCCGTGCTGAATACGGTGAACGGCGCAGCGACCCGGGCCAAGGGCGTGTGGGCTGAGCTGCGGACCCCGCTCAATGACGTCAAGGACAAGACCACCGGTCTGGTGACGCAGCAGGGACTGCTGACCCGCGCCACCGAGGGCACGCTCGGCCCGGTCGGGCGCATGCGTGCGGCCTACCTCGAGGGAGCGCAGCAGGCCAAGACCTTCGCGCAGCACAACAGCTTCCTGCGCACCCAGTTGGTGCAGAACGTGGGCCCGCTGCAACGGATTCAGCAGGCCGGCTCCAACGCGGTGACATCGATCAGGGGCATGAGCACGGTGATGGGCGCCGCCCGCGCAGCCGGTTCGGGCCTGTCCATGGCGGCCGGCGGGCTGATGTCGGCGCTCGGCGGCCCGTGGGGCATCGCGATCATGGGCGCCACCGCGCTCGTCGGCGGACTCGCTGCCGCACACGCCGACGCGGCGCGGAAGGCCGGCGAACAGCAGGCCGCGGAAAACGCTCTGAAGGACACGCTCGCCGCCGGACGCCTCACGGACAAGACCCGCAAGGACATCAACACCGCGCTCGGCGAGCGCAAGGACGGCGCCCCGTCCGCTCTGGACCGGGAGCAGTCCTTCAATCTGCCGGCCGGGACGGTCCTCGGTGCCGCGACGGGCAGCGACTCCGCCCGCGCGCTACTGAACAAGACGCTGACCGACAACCTCACCGCGGCCGGTAAGGGCAACGCCGACGTGCAGAAGATGCTCGACACCGCACAGGCGGCCGGCGTCAGCACCGAGGAACTGTCCAAGGCACTGTCCAAGGAGGGCTTCAACTGGGACATCGTCACCCAGAAACTGAAGGCGTACAACGACGCCCAGCAGGCAGCGCTTGAACGGGAGCACCCTGGCGGGAAGGTCGAGCGCACCTACGAGCCGGTGCTGCGTGACCTCGACCAGTTGATGGCGAAGCTGCCCGACGCCGCGGAGTCGGCCGCGACGATGAACCAGGCCATGAATCAGCAGGCGCTCACCGCGACGCGTGCAGCCGAAGGCTGGGCGCAGGAGAACCGCTCGCTCAATGGCGTGTGGGAGGCCTCGGCGCGCGGCGTGGAGGCGTTCAAGGCGCTCGGCGCCGCGGTCGTCGCGGTGCCGTCGGACAAGCAGGTCGTGGTGAGCGTCCCGGACGACAAGAAGGCTGCGTTCATGCAGCAGATGAAGGACATCGGCAACACCGTTGAGCACCTGCCCAACGGCGAGATCGTCGTCACCGCGAACGACGACGCGGCCGTGGAGCGCTGGAAGGCGTACGTCAAGAAGGTCGAGGGCACGCCGGTCCAGGTACCGATCGAGTTGCAGGTGCAGAACTACGACGCCGCGCTCAAGGCATGGGTCCAGCGCCTGCAGTCGGGCCAGAACCCGGGCGCGATGCCACAGGCACCGGTCACGCCCGGCCAGTCAATCGGCGGCCGTGCGACGGGCGGCCGGATCGACCCGTCCGGCCGGATCAGCGGACCTGGCAGCGGCACAAGCGATTCGATCCTCGCGCAGGTGATGGGCGGCGGCTTCGTCAAGGTGTCCAACAAGGAGTCCGTCAACACCGCGGATTCGACGGCGAAGAACTGGCCGCTGATCAACGCGATGAACAACGGCTATGTCCCACCGATCGACCTGTTGCGCGACCTGTCGGGACTGAAGGGCTACGCCGACGGCGGCGGCTTCGCGATCGAGGATGCCGCCGAGGCCATGGTCGGCACCCCATACAGCCAGGCGCTGCGCAACGACTGCTCCGGGTCGATCGCGAAGCTGATCAACGCCGGACTCGGCGACGGCGGCGACGGTCTGATGACCACGAAGAATGCCGCCACGTGGCTCGCCGCCCGCGGATTCAAGACCGGCAACGGTCCTGCCGGATCGCTGCGGGTCGGCTGGTATGACCACGGCCCGGGCAACAACGACGGCCACATGGCCGCGACCCTGCCCGACGGCCGGAACGTCGAATCTGGCGGCAAGAACGGCGTTTTCACCCTCGGTGCGGGCGCGGCCGGTGCATCCGACCCGCAATTCGACCAGCACATGTACCTGCCCGAGGAAGCCCTGTACCCCGAGGGGTCCGGCGGCGGCGGTGGCGGCTACGGGGGCAGCTATGGCGGTGGGGGAGGCGGCTACGGCGGCTCGGGCGGTGGTCCTACTCGCGCTGAGCAGCGAGCGCTGCGCAACGCGGCGCAGAAGGTCGACGACACCGCCAAGGCTGTCGAGATCGCCAAGCAGCACCTGGACGAAGTCAACGCCAACCCCAAGGCGAAGCCGTCGGCCCAGGCAGCGGCACAGGAGCGGTTGAACAAGGCCGAGCGCGAACACCAGGACGCCCTGGACGACCAGGCATCCAAGCAAGAAGAGGTCAACGAGAAGTCCGCGAAACGCGGATCCCGTGGCACCGGCCGCGGCGACCGAACCAGCGACGGCGGCCCGGACGGCAAGTCATTCGGCAAGGACCTGCTGTCCGGGGCCATGGAGGTGCTCGGGTTCGACGGCTCAGTGTTCTCGGACCCCACCCAGTGGGGCATCTGGAAGCTGTTCACTGGTGGCGCGAATTACGTTGGCGGACTGCTGAAGAACTTCGGCGGAGGCCCTGACGGCCAAGGCGACCAGCGCATGCTGCGCCCTCGGCCGGGAGAAGACCCCAACCGCACCCAGCACTACGGCAACGGCGCCATGCCCGGGCCCGCTGGTGCTGGCGGTGACGGCGGACTCGGCAGCGTCGGCATGGGTCTGCTCGACTCCGTGCTGCCCCAGGCATCGGACTGGCTGCCCAACGCCACCAATGGCGGCGGCACCACCAACACGAATACGACGAACAACTCCAACAGCAACAACACCACCAACACGGGCGTCGCGATCTACGGGCCGGTCACGATGCAGGCACCTCCCGGCATGCGGCAGCCGGACCGGATGGCCACGCGCCAGTCAGGCCTTCCGAAATGACGCCGACTCCAGCGGAGATGGCAGAAGCGCTGTACCGCTTGGGTTGTGCACCATGGGAGATTGGCGCCGCACAGCCGATCCTCCGACGGCTCGTCGCGCTCAATGCCGTACGAGGTCGCGTGCTCGACCCCGGCTGCGGCACGGGGCATCACAGCATCATGTACGCCCAGGCTGGCTGCACCGTCACCGGTATCGACGCGGCACCGTCGGCCATCAGGCGAGCCCGCAAGAACGCCCGAAATGCCGGTGTCGCAGTGGATTTCCAGCACGGCAACGTCACCACCGTCCTCGACGGTTACGACGAGGCCCAGTTTGATGTCGTGGTCGATTCGAAGCTGTACGACAATCTCGAGCCCAGTGCACGGCGCCGGTATGCAGCTGGACTGCGACACGTCCTCAAACCCGGCGGCCGGCTGTATCTGTACGGCTTTGCTTCGGGCACGAGCGTGAACGCGTTTCACAACCACGAGCCGGTGGAAATCGATTACGAGAACGAGCTGCTGTCGGCAGGCTTTGAGATCACCTATTCAGGTCCGGCCACCTATCTACTGAATAGTGAGCATTGGCTGCCGATATGCCCACGGTGCCCACGGCAATCACCAGGCGATCAGATGCATATCCCGATCGCCGAAGTCCACGCCCGCGCCCCGAAGGAGTAAGCATGGCTGAGCGCCGCCAACTGCCGCCGCAGATCAAACGGATCGAGCTGGATGCCCGGTCCGGAGGCCGGCCCGTTGTTCGCTACCAGCTCACCGTCGACGTCGGATGGGACGGCCCGAAGCGACTCCGGTTCCGTAAGCGATACAAGACCGAGCGCGAAGCCCGCGACGCCCTGGACGCGATTCGGGGCGACGTGGTCAGAGGCATGTACGTTCACGCCAACAAACGGACGATCAACCATGCGTGCGACGACTACATCGCCGGCAAGGTGGCGGCTGACCGGAAGCGATCGACGGTCAACGGCTACGAGGAGAAGCTGACTGTGGTGCGTGCCGAGCTCGGCGCCATCTTGGTGCAGAAGCTCACCAAGCGGCACCTCGATGACCTCGTGACCGCGCTGCGGGCCGGGGGCCTGTCCTCCCCCACCGGCCGGACGCGGAAACCCTGGTCGCCACGGTCGATCAACTATCTACTGGGACTCCTCGACTCGATCCTCGAGAGCGAGAAGAAGCAGGGCCACGTCGTGCGCAACGTGGCCGCCCTGGTCGACCGAGCGGAGGGAGATCCGAAGCCGCCAGACACGCTGACCCCAGAAGAGGTCGAGACCGTCGAGAAGTACTTCACGGGCGACCAGTACGCGATCGCGTGGACGTTGGCGCTGTGCGGCATGCGGCGCGGCGAGATCGCCGGCCTGCGTTGGGAGCACGTAGACCTCCAGCGCGGCACGCTCACGGTCGCTCAGACACGGTTGCGGTTCGGTAAGCACATCGTCGAGGACACACCGAAGTCGCGCGCCAGCCGGCGCGAGCTTCCGCTGCCCGACCATCTGGTGGCCGCGCTCAAGACAGCCAAGGCGCTCCAGACCGCCCAGCAGCTCGCGCTGGGCCCTGACTACCAGGCGTCCGGGTTCGTCGTCGTCAACGAAGCCGGGCAAGCCCTCAGCCCTCACACATTGACCTCCCGGTGGGCCCGGCTACTCAACGCCGCCGGCGTCCGGCACGTCCGACTGCACGACGCCAGACACACCTGCGGCACCGCGATGCACCTCAAAGGCGTACCCATCGCCGTCATCGCAGCATGGCTGGGACACGCCTCCAAGGCCTTCACCATGCAGACCTACGTCCACTCCCAGCCCCAGGCATTAGCCGCCGCCGTACAGAGCTTCGCGCGGAGTCAGTGCCGTGCTGGCGTCTGACTGGCTCAGCGCCCCGAGTCGGCGGCCTCGCGCCAGATATCGCGAATCTCCTGGTCACGCTTCCCCGAAGTGGGTGCGCCCAGGTCGGTCATGATGCGGCGAATGCGATCCCGGCGCTCGGTCCGCTCAGGGCCGCAGTTGCTATTCACCATTGCCGCCTTCCGAGTCGTCCCCACGTTCACCGCGGCATTCATCGCCTTCATCACCAGTCAACTCCTCACCCTCGCCTCTAGTCTGCCCGTCACCGGGAGGAAAGGGAACGACACCAATGAGATTCATGGCATGCTGTTCCGCAGTCCGGTAAGCATGATTCACCATCGCGAGATGTTCGTAATCTTCGATTGGCTTAACCGGAAGGCCCAACCCCTCAGCTTCAGCGCGCGACACCACGAAGCCGTGGGTCGGGTACTCCTCCAATAGCTGAGCGGGGACCGTAGACGACAAGCCCGGCGGGCAATTCGACCGAGTCTCCATCAGCCGCTTGCCATACTCCTTCGCGACACGCAGTAGTGAATTGGACCAGTGGAGCATCGTCGGATCGATCTTCGCCACGATCGGCTCCATGAATTTCGCCGAAAAGTCCAGCATGGCGGTGATCGCCTCCGCACGACTCAGCCGTGTGTATTGAAGAACCATCCCCCCGCCGCGGAGCACGATATCCATCGCGGTCTCGGTCAAATCGTCCAGGCTCCGGGCACGATCTAATGCCGAAACCGTGATGCCTTCCTGCTCATGGGTCACCTGGGCATCCAACGGCCCGAGTTCCGCCGCCGGAGCCATGTAGATCTCGTCAGCCACCAAACTCAGCAGGGTTGCAGCAGATTTGGCATAGTCCGGCACCACGACGCGGATGTAAGACGCGACACTGCGGAAAATCAGGCCAATCTTGTACGCCGAGTGAGCATCTCCACCGCCGGATTCCAACCAGACATCGAGGGTGGTGTGTTCACGGTCAGCCGGGTCGACCCCGTCGAGCGCCTTGCGCACCTGCTCAACCGTATGGCGACCGATCGAGGCAGTTGGGCCATCACCGTGCTGGAGAAATGCCAACAGGACAGTCCGCTGGGCCTTGGGACCGTCTGCGCCGGCCGGGACAGCACCGGACGCATGGCCATCGACCCTTCCGTTCGATGCGGACTTGGCCCGGACCCGCCGGGTCTTGGGCGCTTTGGCGGTGTCATCGTCGACGGCCGTATTGTCTGCCACCTGCATCCTCTTCGCTGACGTGCGTGACTATTTGCTGGGAAGCATGCCATGGCGTGCACGCTCGCGGAGTGCGTTCGAATGAAACCGACCGCGCCTACCATCGGACTCATGACCAAGCGCCGCCTGACCGACGCGGACTACGCCGAGCTGGCTGCCGACTACGCTGCCAACCCGATCACCGCCGACGAGGTCATCGACGTTGTGGCCGTCAACCCAGATCACCTTCGCGACGCACCTTCGTCCAACAACGGCGAGCCGTCTGCGTAACGTCGGGGGTCCGCGCCCGACAGACCCGCGTTAGCTGATCCCAACCAGTCAGCCGAGTCAGCAAACACCTGCTGACCTGCGGCATTCGAACACCTGGCGCGGGCGCGGCGGCTGGGCCGACGCCCACACTGCCCGCTGGTTGCCCCTCAGCGCCTCGTGGCTGGCCATGGTCCACATGAGCCGAGCCCGGCGAGCTGGTGGCCCTCCCGCCCCCACCGGCCCCCGTGCGGGGGCTCCGGCGCCCGGCCCGAGGCGGGGGGCGGGTCAAGACTCTGCGGCCAGCCCCAGGCGGCCCCTCGCCGCGGCAAGGGTCCTCTCCCCCTGAAAAATCGAACAAAAATCAACGCGATCCGACGATCGTCAGCAAACTATCGATCCCATTCGGCGAATGAGCGAGAAATCGGCCGCTACCTGCGGCGAGCTTTCCTGCTCCAGCGTCGCCGCGATGGGCTTCAGACAACCGCATCGACTCGAAGGGCCGCGAGTCTTGTTCGATCACTGGTCGAAGCCCCGGACCGGCACGTGAACCGCAGATCCTGGGCCACGGCCGCGCCTAGCCTTTCGCGGCGCGGTAGTGATCCCGGATGTTCTTCGTGTCCCCGAGGTAGCCCAGCGCGATGCAGTACGTCACCACGAAGTCCTCGTCCAGGCCGGCAGATTTGAACACAGCCATCGAGGCCTGGGGGATATGCCGCTCGCGGCCGCGCTGTGCGCCCGAGGACAGCTCCCGGGAGCTCATCAGCAGAAACCGAAATTCCTCGTCCAGCTCTTCGTCGAGAGGCGGGGTGGGCTCGCCGGTGCCCGCGTTGAACGCCTGGACCGCGGTCGCCCAGCCCTCGAAAGAGAGGTGATCGCCCCACTGGAACACGATGAGTGTGTTGTCCTTGGCTCGGCTCACGCAGTCCTGAAGCTGGGGCTCACGGGGCCACGCAGCGACCACAAGGCCGTTTCGGCGCGGCCCAGGACTTCGGCTAGCGACGTTCGGCGCATTGCGGGCCATCGCGGCCAGCACCTTGGGCGAGCTGGTCTCGTTGCTCTTGAGCGGCGTGAAGATCTCGCGTTTCCGGTATTCGTCGTCCCCGACGTTGTCGTCGATCCAGGTTGCGAGGCGGTGCCCCGCGTCGTCGTCGTACATGGACTCCCATGGGAGCCACGCTCCCCGATGTGCGATGTGTGCGTGCATCACCGCGACGCTACCGCTGGGGTATGACACCTCTGCGCCCGTCTATGCCCGCCGGCGGCCTGGTCTACCCCCACGGGTTAGCGGGCGCTCCGTATTTTCCCCGCATAATCGCCAGAGTGTCCGCTGGTGTCGCGTGGTGTCCGCTGGTGTCACGAAATGGCGTAATCGGTTGTGGCACAAAACATCAGCGGACACGCTACGACACCAGCGGACAGCGCGACCGCAAGCTGAATACGCGGGTTCGATTCCCGTCATCGGCTCCACGCTCCATAGTGACCAGCCTAGGATCTTGGAGTCACACGTCGTCGCCAACCGAATCGGGCTAGAGGGCTGAGCCTGGACAGCGCACCGGCTCAACCTTCGATCTGTCAGTCGAACAACCGCAGCGCTCTGACCGAAGCAAAATACAAACACGCATGAGCGGATTTGGGGGCACAAACCATCCAGGTATCACGTTTATGTAATTATGATCGGCATGGTGGGCTCGGTGGACAACGCGCAATACACAAGCCCTCCCGTTCGAGCTGCAGTCTTTACCGTCTACATCGACCCGCTCAAGTTGGACATCAACCTCCTCACTGAGTTGAGGAGCAAGTGGGCCACGCAGTACCCCGGCTTCACACAGTCGTCACCCCAGATGCGCCCCAGCGACTTGCTTCCCGAGGTCGACCTGTTTTCACTGCCATGGCCGATGCCCGCAGTGCAACTAGCCAACAGCTCGCTGTCCCGAACTATTGCGTTCCAGTTTGATCACTTCTCATTGACGTGGACATTCGATTCAGATGGCGATGGAAACCAATACCCCGGCTACCTGTCATTAGCTTCGGAGCTAAACGATCGGTTCGCTGAGTTCGTCGACACGGTGGACGAGATGTCAGACGACTCCGTGAAGGTTCAAGGCTGTCAGTGCCACTACACCAACGTCCTCGACAACATCGACG
This sequence comes from Mycobacterium toneyamaense, assembly GCF_055384815.1. Taxonomy (NCBI): domain Bacteria; kingdom Bacillati; phylum Actinomycetota; class Actinomycetes; order Mycobacteriales; family Mycobacteriaceae; genus Mycobacterium; species Mycobacterium toneyamaense. The sequence goes on along the minus strand of NZ_AP040333.1, from coordinate 402,323 downwards.
GCGCAGCTTGGCTCACCGACTACCTCACGAGATCGACAACGACTCACCTCGACAACAATCACTTGGACGACGCTGAGCACGTTGGTTTCCGTGTACATCGAGTCGACGACGAAGACGACGTGCAACGTCGCGTGTGGTTGCAAATGACCCGCCGAAAGGCTGAACGTTCCGAAGTAACGATCTCAGTGGTTGCAGTGCCCAAGTCCGATTCTCATCAAATCCCGGACGATCCCAACTCGGCTGCGCAACATCTTATGGATTCGGCGCACCGCCTAGAGAACAAAACATTTGAAGCTAGTTTCAGCGACGCGATGAAACGGGATTGGAGGAGCCAACAATGACCGTTGTAGACATCGGCTGGCGTCCGAGAACCCTTGATGCACCGAGGGTGAAATTCCGCACTGCTCAAATTGCCTGCAAAACCAGCGCTGACACATGGGCCGAACACTGTTCGGCCCGTAATTCAGCAACCGACGCAGCCCAACGTGCCTACGCGGCAATTAGTAAGCTGGTGGCCGGCAGACTGATCGAAGCGTCAGTCGCAGCACGCGCACAGCAACTCATCAAGTTTCTCTTCAAAGCAAACACTGTCGATGCGTCGATCGCGCCCGAAGACGGTGGGTTGATCTTCTACTGGGCAGCACAGGAAATGTCGTTAACAATCGAGATTTATCCATCTGCTGGCTATTGGTGGTGCGCAAGCAATATCTCGGGATATCCATTGTCAGGCGAAGGGTCCGAGCTGCCATTGAACGAACTTGGAAATCGCCTGAACCATTTCTCGAAGGAAGTGGAGCGCCGAAATCCGCGCTGGCGCGACATCATTCGCTGACCGCTTGTGATAAAAACAGGGCCAATTGGCGGCTACGATGATGATCAATTCTCTGACGAAGCGCGACTTTATCGGAGAGTGCCGGACAAACCCGATTATTTGAAGGTGATCGATCCTGTAACAGGAGAAAAGCGGCCAACACCTGCGGCATTTAGCATCAAGGACGAGCCTGACGGCCTATCTATTTCGATTGAAATCCTTATGCGTCGACACAAGCTGCCCACTCGAAATCTATGTCGGGACTGGAACACACACGGTGTCGCACGGTTCAGCGCTGGCCTAGTACGCCCGTCACTTGGGGTTATTTCAGCACCCACCGACGAACAGTATGCCGGAAAGGCGCACGGCTTGGTCCGAGGACCAGACGGAATACCCAGTAGAGGCACGTGGAACACTATACGAAGCAAGATTTTAGAACACGCCGTCTACTTCGATTCTGACCCCGATCCTCCAACCGGCATCGGCGCACTGGTGCTCCATACACAAAGGATGTTCGAGAATTCGATTGCGTTCCTGACGCGACTTGTACTGCCAAAACATAACGAATAGTTGTCTTGGAATGCACTCACTCTAGCGTCTTGTGAAATGCCTCGCCCCGGTATAACTGACTACGTGAAGTTCGCCAATTCGGCACTGTAAACCGAACCTCGCTATTAATGTGCGCCTACTACTGATACCAAACGTTCCGTGCATCAACGTCATACTCCACGTTCCTTCTCCGGGTCTTCAGAAGGCCGCAATGCGGTGTCGCCAGCCAGCATCGCAAACACTGGCAGGCTATACACGCTCTCTCTTCAAGCCGGGATATCCATATTCGAAAGCGGTATCAAGGCATCGCGTCGCTCGATAGCTCGAAGCACGTCACCCGTCGCGAAAGGCAATCCGCGTGCGCGAGAAGTTAGTCTTTGGCCATCCGGTCACAAGAGCTTCGAGCACTATCCGCCCGCGACAGATACCTTGGCCCCATGGATGTGCGCGCGATCGGCAAGGGCCTGGGCAGTCTGGACCGTGAGGTCTTCGAAGCAGTAGCCGAGTCGCCGAGCCCACTCCTGGACTCCACGATGCCCCGCCTGACCAGGGCGGCTGACCATTCCAAGCTGTGGTTCGCCATCGCGGCCGGTATGGGCGCGTTCGGCAGCCAGTCGGTGCGCCGCGGTGCGGCACGCGGCGTCGTCAGCCTCGCGGTGACCAGCCTGGTGACCAACCAGCTCGCCAAACGAATCTGGGTCCGGCCGCGCCCGGACCGCACCCTCATCCCGCTGGTCCGGCGGAGCAAGCGTGTCCCCACCTCCAACTCCCTCCCATCAGGGCACTCCGCGAGCGCCGCGGCATTCGCGGTGGGCGTCGGCCTCGAATCCGCACCGGCCGGTCTGCCGCTGGCTCTCCTCGCCGGCCTGGTCGGACTGTCGCGGGTGGCCACCGGCGCGCACTACCCCGGTGACGTGTTCGCCGGCTTCGGCATCGGCGCCGCGATCGCGGTCCTGGGCGCTCGCATCGTCCCGACGATTCCGGCCACCACGCTACCGACGTCGGATCCGTTGCGGTTCCGGACCGAGCCCAGGCCACAGGGCGAAGGCGTGGCGCTGGTGATCAACCCGGCGTCCGGCGACGGGACGGGCAAGCGCGTCATCGACGAAGCACGAAAAGCCTTACCGCGCATGGAAATCGTGGAGCTCCAAAAAGACGACGACATCGAGAAGGTATTGCGCGAGACGGCCGCACGCACCGAGGTGCTCGCGGTCGGTGGCGGTGACGGGACGGTGGCATGCGCGGCGGGCATCGCCGTCGAGGCCGGTGTGCCGCTGGCGGTGTTCCCGGGCGGCACGTTCAACCACTTCGCCAAGGACATCGGTTGCGATTCGGTGGCCCGCACCGTGAAGGCCATCGCCGAAGGCTCCGCGGCCTACGTGGATCTGGTGTGCCTCAACGAGAAACGCATGGTGATCAACACCGCCAGCATCGGCGCCTACCCGAACTACGTGCGCACGCGCGAGAAGCTCGAACGGCGGATGGGCAAACGCCTGGCCGGCATGTACGCGCTGTACCTGACGCTGCGCAAGGAAGCCCCAGTACGAATCAGGTACGACGACAAGACACTTGAGACCGAACTATTCTTCCTGGGCAACTCGACGTACTTCCCGTCCGGCTTCGCCCCGTCGGTGCGGCCGCGCCTCGACGACGGCTTGATCGACGTCCGAATCCTGGAAACCGGGCGCCGGTTCAGCCGGCTGCGCATCGCGACGGCGGTTCTGTTGGGCCGGCTGGAACGCAGTCCGCTGTATCACGAACTGCAGGTGCCGGAGTTCCGGTTCGTCGCGGTCGACGGACCCACCACCGTCGCCTACGACGGCGAGGTGGGCGAAGCGCTGAGCGAAGCCAGCTTCACCGTGCGGTACCGGGCGCTGCCGGTGTTCCGTCCTCTCTAGGGCCGCATCTCGTACGCACCGTCGTACGCCGCCACCTGTTCCCAGACCCGGTCGAAACGACCCACATCGGCAATCGGTTTGCGGATCGCCGCCAAGGCCCACTCCTGTTGCGCCACAGTGGAACTCGGCTTGCCGTGCAGCGCAACGGCATACGACGAGAAGTCACGGATCTGGAAGTCGAAGATCTGATCCAGCAGGTCGTGGTCGAGACCGGTCAGTTCGGCCTGTTCCAGGATCAACTGCCCGTAGACGACGAGCGTGAACAGATGCCCGACAACGAGGACGAAGTCGAGGTCGCGCTGCTGGTCGGCGTCGGGTGCCGCGGTCAGCAGCAGGTCCTTGAAGGCCTGCACCTGCTCGTAGAAGCGGGCCACGTTCGGCACCGCGAGGTTCCGCTCGTACACCGGCGCCCAGTCCGCGAACTGCACCTTGGAGGCGCCGCGCGCGGGCCCCTGTGCCCAGAAGAACACGTCGTCGGCCGCGTCACCGCGGGTGCCGATCTCCGGGTAGCTCGCCGGGTTGAACATGTAGTTGGGCATGAACTTCAGGATCTGCGCGACGTTCACGTGCACCGTGCCCTCGAGCCGGGGCAGCGCACCGATGAGGCGGTTGACCTCGTTGAAGTAGGTGTTCTTCTCGAATCCCTTGGCGGCCAGAACATCCCACAGCAGGGTGATGACCCGCTCGCCCTCGGAGGTGACCTTCGACTTGGTGACGGGGTTGAACAGCAGGTACCGACGGTCGTCGAGGCCGGCGCTGCGGAAGTAGTCGATGGCGCGGTCGCTGAACAGCTTCATCGCGATCAACCGGGCGTAGACGTCGACGAATAACGCACGCACGTGCGGGAAGTCGGTCACCGGGTTGCCGTAGAGGATCCGGTTGTTGGCGTGCGTGATCGCCTCGTAGAAAGCGTGCTCGCACATACCGATCGAGCCGCTGCACAGGTTGAACTTGCCGACGTTGACGGTGTTGAGCGCCGCCGAGAACGCCTCCGGCCCGGTGCACAGGATGTCCTCCTCGTGCACCGGATAGTCGTTGAGCCGGAACGTGCTGACGAACATCTGGCCGTGCACGACGTTGTCGATCAGTTGGTAGTTCTGATGGCCGCTGTCCGCGACGAACCACACGTAGCCGTCGGGCCCGTCGACGTCGGTGCGGCGCGAGAACACCGACACCATGCCCGCGACGTTGCCGTTGCCGATGTAGTACTTCTCCCCCGACGCCCGGAACACGACGCCCTCGTCGGACGTCGGCGTCAGCAGCATGTCGGTGTTGTAGATGTCGGCGCCGTGCTCGCGTTCGGACAGCGCGAACGCCATGACCCCGCCCGCCTCGAGTTGGGCGGCGGCCCGCTCCTTGGCCTTGATGTTGTCGCTCTGCCAGATCGGGCCGAGGCCGAGGATGGTGACCTGCTCGGCGTACCAGTACGCGAGCCCGTAGAACCCGAGGATCTCGCTGAGCACGGCATTGCGGGAGGTGTCCCAGCGCTTGTTCGGATCACCGTCGGCGAATTCCGACGGCGTCAGGAACGTCGCGAAAACGCGCTCCCGCTTGATGAATTCGAGAAAGTCGGCGACCCAGGTCGCGTCCAGATCGTCCTGCAGCAACCGCGCCTTGCCGCGATCCTCGAACCAATCGATCAAGGCCCGCAGCTGACGCCGCGTCTCGGGATCGAATTGCTGGGGATCGAAATCGTTCGGGTTGAGCAACAGGCCGCGAGAGTTCGGCATGGGTACCTTCTTCGGTCCGGGTTTGGCACGAATCTAGCGCCCGGACGCTCGTGGGACCGCGAATTGCGCGTACTTATCCGAGGGCCACGCCGAGCTCCTCGGCGAACACCCTGATCATGTGCTGCACGCCAATCTCGTTGCGGCCGATGATCATGTGGTCGTGCTGGCCGTGCCTGACGCCTTCCCCGCACTGGGGCAGCATGGCGAAGTCCTCGTCGACGACCGCGGCGTGGACGTTGTCGTACACCTGGTCGTACGCCGCACGCATCTCATCATTGGTGGCCGGCACGCGTCCCATCCAGCTGTGCCGGACCGTGCACCGGGTCGGTTCGCCGGCCGGCAAGATGTCGATGATCTCGACGCCGACCGGGCTGTTCGCCAGGATCAGGTTGGGATAGATCCAGTAGATGACGCCCATGTTCTGATGCGGGTCCCACGACCCCGACGGGTCGTCGGCAAGGTTGGCGACCCAGGTGAAGGGAAAGCCGATGCGATGGTGCTTGCCGTACTCGTCGTAAACCCCGGTGTTGGGCAGGGTGTTCTGCCCAATCACGCTCTCGCCGTGGACAAATGGGAAGTGGTACCCCTCCGCGAACGCTTCCAGGGCGCCCTTCCACGACACTTGGGACTGGAACTCCTTCTCCGTGTGGTAGCCGTATGAGGCATAGTTCATCAGCTCGAGTTCCGGCCCGATGGGCCCGAGATGGCCATCGACGTCGATGTCGGCGCCGGCAGTCAGCACGGCCCAGATGAAGCCATGTCGCTCCTGGCTCGGCAGCTCAACAAGTCCGTAATCGGCCTTGTCCATCGAATCGAACCCCGCCCTGCCGGGAACGGTGAACAGTTCGCCGGTGTTCTTGTAGCTCCACGCGTGGTACGGGCACGTGAACCGGGCGGCGTTACCGGAGCCGCAGGCCGGCTTCGCGCCGCGATGCCGACAGTAGTTGAGGAAGACGTGACTGACGCCGTCACGGTCGCGGGTCACCAGTAGCGAGTCGCCCAACACCGAGCGCACGACGTAGTCGTTGACGTTGGGAATCTGGGCCGACGGCACGATCGCCAGCGGCACGCGGCGCAGCACCTGCGACTCCTCGATTTCCGTGATCTTCGGATCTCGGTAGTAGTGCAACGGCACCCGGAGTTCGCGGTCAGCCATGTCCGTCGTCTTGTCGACCGCATGGCGCAAGGCGCGCCTGGTCAGTGCCTCGTCCTGATTGCCGACCGGTCCTTCGGTGATCGCCGTCATTGCTGACCTCATTTCACGTTGGGCAATATTCGGACCATACATCAGTGGCCCTGTGTATGGTCAAGAGCCGGTAACGTTCAGCGATGGGCGGCGGGATGGAAGTATGCGGTGATGCGCAGACACGGCTGGTCTGGTGACATTCCCGTCGACGACGAGGAGGCGGTTCGCCGCATTGTCAGCGCGGCCCGCTCGTCGATCGACGCGCGTGGTTCGGTGAGCGTGTCCGATGTGGCCACTGAACTCGGGATCACCCGGCAGACCGTGTACCGCTATTTCCCGACGCTCGACGCGCTGATGGCGGGCACCGCGCTGTCGGCTGTCGAAGGCTTTCTGGACCGCTTGGCCGACGACCTGCAGTCGATCACCGACCCCACCGACGCCGTGATCGAAGGCATTGCCTACACCTTGGAACAGCTCCCCAACGACCGCTACCTGAGCCTGGTCATGCATCCCGGCAGGGCGAGTGCGTTCGCCGCGGGCGTCACCTCCGAGACGGCGATTACATTCGGCCGCTCCATCCTCGAACGTTTCCAAGTCGATTGGCCTGCAGCCGGATTCAGTGGCCGGCAACTCGATGAGCTCGTCGAGTTCATGCTGCGCACACTGCAGTCGTTCATCCTGGATCCCGGCGGCCCTGACCGCCACGGCAAGGAGTTACGCGCGTTCCTCCGTCGTTGGGTCGCGCCCGCAGTCCAGCTGCATCACGACACAGCCACCCACGCAGCTCCGTAGCCGCGCGGACGGGCGACCCATCCCGGCATCTGAAACTCGCTCGCCCCCGGCCTGTCCCGCGTGCAAGCATGCCCACATGGCCAAGCAGTTCCCGGAGATCAACGACCGGTTCCGCACGTTCATCGCCGCGCAGAGCATCTACTTCGTGGCGACCGCAGCGCGCGACGGCCGGGTCAACCTGTCGCCGAAGGGCTTGGACTCGCTTCGCGTCCTGGGGCCACATCAGGTGGCCTGGCTGAACCTGACCGGCAGCGGCAACGAGACCTCGGCGCACCTGCTCGACAACCCGCGAATGACGTTGATGTTCTGCTCGTTCGAGCGTGAGCCGATGATCCTGCGGCTGTATGGCACCGCCCGTGAGGTCGCGCCCGGCGACGCGGACTGGGACGAGCTCTACAGCCAGTTCCCGCCGCACATCAGTGCCCGTCAGATCTATGACCTGAGCGTGGACATCGTCCAGACCTCATGCGGTTTCGGCGTGCCGCTCATGTCGGTCGAGTCCGAGCGCGTGCTGCTCGACACCTGGGCCGAGAAGAAGGGGCCGGAGGGTGTCGCCGACTACTGGCAGCAGAAGAACCTGTCGAGCATAGACGGCGCGCCGACGAAGCTGGCGCTGGGCTGAGCTCAGCCGGCGCAGGCGTCGGGTGCATCGACCCGCAGAGGGACATCGACGGGCACCGTATAGGTGACGACGACGTCGGCGGCGCCGGTGTTCTCGTTGGCAACCCGGTGCGGTACCCCAGCGGGAATGAAAACCGCTTGGCCACTGGCGAACTCGGTTCCCGCACAGTCACCCGCGGTCTGCAGCACGACACCACCGGTGTTGATCACCGAATACTCGGTGCCGGGATGTGTGTGCCAGCCGCTGCTGGCGCCCGGCGCCAGCTTCAGTCCCTGAATGATGAGGGTCGACGGCGCGCCACCGGTATCGATGTCGACCGGAGCCGTGGTGTCGCCGCGCGCCAGGTCGGTCCGCACGACGTCTCCCTCGGGTGGCGTCGCCGCTGCGACGGGTGCCGACAACACGGCCAAGCCGAGTGCGGCACAGGCATTCCCAACGCGCAACTTTGTCATGCACCCACTGTGCGCGACGTCGGACGACCGCGTGTGGGTTTCGGCTACGCGACCATGACGTCGACCGACAGCCGCTCCCCGAGGGCGTAGACGGTCGGCCAGTCCTGATTCTGGGCGGCCGATTCCAGTGCATCGATGAGCGGGCTGTCCACACCCAGTTCGGCGAGCCACGACGACACGGTGGCGGCGATCTGTTCCCCGGGCACCTCTTCGGCACGCCGGCCGTGCAGACGGTCGACCACCACGAAGGTCGGCGCGGCGGGGCGCCGGCGGCGGAAGTCGATGATGCTCATATCAATTGAACGAATCAGCCGTCAAAAAGGTTCACCGGGCCGGGCGCACCTAACGTGGAGTCATGGCCCGTTCGATGCGCGACCGCATGCTCGCTGGTGACCTGTACCTCGCCGATGATCCCGAATTGATCCGCGAGTCCAAACACGCACAGCGGCTCACCCACCGGATCAACGCGCTCGATCCCACCGACCTCGACGAACGCAACCGTCTACTCCGAGAACTCCTCGGCGCTTTCGGGGACGGCAGTGAGATCCGGCCGCCGCTGCAGTGCGACTACGGCTACCAAACGACCATCGGTGCACGCACTTTCGCGAACTGGGGGCTCATCCTGCTCGATGTCGCGCGGATCAGCATCGGCGACGATGTCCAGATCGGACCCAACGTGCAGCTGTTGACGGCCACTCACCCACTCGAGCCGGGGCCCCGGAGAGACAAGTGGGAAGCAGCCGAGCCGATCACGATCGGTGACAACGTGTGGCTCGGCGGCGGCGTCATCGTGTGCCCCGGCGTCACGATCGGCGCCGACACCGTCGTGGGTGCCGGTTCGGTCGTCACCCGCGACCTGCCGCCGCGTGTGCTGGCCATTGGCTCACCCGCCCGGGTGGTGCGCCCGCTGTAGGGCGGGCTACACCCGAACGGTCAATTCCATGCCCTTGTCGAGCGGAATCGGGACACTGACGTAGCCGCTCCCCGGCGCGTTGACGTAGTCGCGGTAGACGTGATCAGGGTCGAGCCTGACGTTGTCGCCGAGAATCAGTGCACCGGGCGCCAATACCGGCTCCAGGATCTTCAACACCGGCAGGTCCAGATCGGGCCAACCGTCGAGAAGCACGAATTGCACTGGACCCGTGACGGTCTCGAGGGTCGTGCGGGCGTCACCTTCCAGAATCGTGATCAAATCGGCAACCCCCGCCTCAGCGAACGTCGCGCGGGCCGCCGCAATCTTCCGCGAACTCATCTCCGTGGTGATGATCCGCCCGACACCGTTGTCTCGGACCGCCGCGGCCAGGTGCAAGGTGGAGATGCCATACGACATCCCGTACTCCACGATCGTCGAGGGCTTCACTGCGCGGACCAGGCTGTACAGCAGTCGGCCCGGGTCAGGAGCCACCGACAGGTAGAAGTCCTGGCAGACCTCGGCACGTTCCGCAATGTCGTAGTCGGTCGGCGAAAATCCTTGCCGCCGTTGATCGTCCAACTGTGCATCGGCGAACAGGCGATTGATGATCGAGGCGTATTCCGGTTGGTTCAGTGTTGAGGTCATACGACCTACAGTAGACGCAACGTTGCGTCTAGACTAGAGCTACGATGGTGTTCAATCGACCCATGGCAGGCGCGCAACCGCATCACGGGAACCGGCACGGTCGCAGTGAAGCTGCGCGGGAAGCCGTACTGCGCGCAGCTGATGATCTGCTCGTCGAAAAGGGCTTTTCCGGCGTCACCATCGAAGGCATCGCCAAAGCGGCTGGAGTCGCCAAGCAGACCGTCTATCGCTGGTGGGGCTCCAAGACCGAAGTCCTCATGGACGCATTCCTCGAAGACGCCGCCGCAGCGTTGGAGCCGCCCGATACCGGCTGCCTCGACTCGGATCTACGCGCACATCTGCGCGATACCGCGCACTTCCTGACCACGGATGACGCGGGCGCCGTCTACCGCGCACTCATCGGGCAAGCGCAACACGATTCGGAACTGGCACAGACATTTCGGTCCCGCTACCTCGATGATCAGCGCACGCGCGACCAAAAACCGTTCCTCCGCGCGATCGAACGCGGCGAGCTGCACCCCGAGACCGACGTCGCCGCGTTGGCCGAGTGGCTCGTCGGCCCGGTCCACCATCGCGTGATCGTGACGGGCGAACCGTTCGACGATGCGTTCCTCGACGCCGTCGTCGACGTCGTCCTGTCAGTGTCGACAGCGGCCGTGAGCCACGATTCAAAGTCAATCTAAGCATTTGGCCATGCAGCCAATTGACCGTCATGTAAATATGGCGGCGTGACTGAAGATGCCGATGTGGCACAAGCTCGGGCATTGCGCGCCGAGCTGCGTAGGCATGCCTGGGACCTCGCATCCAGGCTGGCCAGGGTCGAGTCCCTGCCCGATGCGACGGCCTGGTCAGAGCGGGCGCGGTCGATGCGCCGGCGCGCCCGGGAGCTGCGGCGCGACCTCGACGAGGCCCGGTTCCTGATCGATCAATTGCATGCCCGGTTCCCGAGCATCGACGCGGCGGGTGCATCGGCAGACGCTCCAAGTTATTGAGAACCCTCATTGACAATTGCCTGCTAGATGGTTAACAGTGCTAAGCGTCTCCGATGAAAGGCGCACCATGAGCACGCAGGACCAGCTCAACGAGCTCGGCTACTACGCCGTCACCCGGCATCCCGCGGACACCCGCGTGGTGCTGCCCGAGGCCCGGGATGCCGAGGCGCTCGGGTTGGGCTCCTGCCACATCGGTGAGCGCTTCACCGTGAAGGACGCGGGCGTTCTCAGCGGCGCGGTGGCAGGCGCCAGCACGACGCTGGGCATCGCGCCGTCGACCAATCACCACACCCGGCACCCCACGGTCACCGCGACCATCGGGTCGACGATGCATGCCCTGACCGAGGGCCGGTTCGCCATGGCGTTCGGCCGCGGGATGGGGCCCTACTGGCAGGCGATCGGTCTGCCGGTCGTGACCGAGGCGCGGCTGCGCGATTTCTTCGGCATCCTGCGCCGCCTCTGGGCCGGCGAGATGATCCTCGATCACGACGGCCCAGCCGGGAAGTGGCCCATGCTGCGCCACGTGAACGGCCTGGAAGACGGGCCGCCGATCGGCCTGGTGGCGGTCGGCCCGAAGACCATGGAACTGGCCGGCGAGATTGCGGATTTCGTTGTGCTGCATACGTTCTTCTCCGACGAGGCGACGGAGAAGTCTGTCGCCGCGGTACGCCGCGGCGCGGAGAAGGCCGGCCGGGATCCGGACAGTGTCCGCATCTGGGCCTGCTTGGCGACGGTCCCCGATGCGTTGTCCGAGGACGACCAGATCCGGCGTGGCGTCGCACGGCTCGCGACGTACCTGCAGGCGTACCCAGATGTCCTGGTCTCGGCCAACGGCTGGGACCGGGCGACGTGGGATCGCATCCGGCAGTCCGACCTGTTCACGGATGCGGCGACCGCCGGGCCCATCGATGCCAGCGCGTCGTTCGAGACGCTGCAGCGGATCGCCGAGCTGATCCCCACCGAGTGGCTGGACGCCGTCGCCAAGGGCTCGCCGCAGGATTGCGCGAAAACCATTGCCCGCCAGTATGATCTGGGCGTGCATTCGGTGATCATGCACGGGGCCAGCCCGCACGAACTGGCACCCGTCGTCGAGGCCTACCGGGCCAACCGGCCGACGCTGCACCGGGCCGTCGCGGCGAATCCGGGTCGATTTGCCTGACCGTCCGGCCCGCGACTCCCCGCAGGCGGCCCTCGCCCGGGAGCAGTGGCAGGCCGTCGTCACCGAGTCGGGCGCCGGCACCAAGCTGAACAAGCGCGGCCTGGAAACCCGGGCCCGCCTGCTCGACGTCGCCATCCGCTGTCTGGCCGACAGCGGTGGCGAGCCGGTGTCGGCGAACCGCATCGCCAAGGATGCGGGCGTCACCTGGGGCACGGTGCAACATCAGTTCGCCGACCTGGACGGGCTCTGGGTCGCAGTGATCACCGAAATCCACTCCCGCAGTTGGGCGTCCGGACCGGAGACGCCGCTCACCGGCACCCTGCGCGAACGGGTGGAAGGCGCCATTGAATCCGTGTGGCGCTACCTGGACACCACCGAGGGCCGCGCCCTCACCGCGCTGCGCACGTCACTGCCGGCGCGACGGTCCGACATCGCCGCCGAATATCCGCGCACCGCAGCGGCTTTCGCGGCCCGCGAACTCGACTGGATTCAGGGTTTCGATTACCTGATGGAAGGGCTCGACGTCGACCCGCATCAGTTGCACCGGGTGCGGTGCCTGCTTCCCGCCGCGATCCGCGGTCTCAGCAACGAACGACAGATCGGGTTCACGTCGGATCTCGACGTCGCCCGTGCGGCTTTGACCGACGCCGTCGTCGCGTTGTTGAGTCAGCCTCAGCCGTAGTCACTCAACGAGATCGGCGGTCGCGGGTCCGAACAGGTACAGGTGATCGAGCACCGGCGCCGCGTCCCCGGACCACACCATGGCCGCCATCTGACGACGGCTGCGCCGCCCGGTGCGCCAGCGCACCGCTTCGAATCGCGTCGTCTTCAGATCGACCGCAGGTTCCGCGTCCGGACCGCACCGGTACTCACCGTCTTCGACGACGACACGCATCGGCACCGGCGTGACCAGCATCCGCAGGAGCTGATCCGAAACCTGCTGCAGTGCAGCGGAATCACGCGCGCCCGGTCGGCCGAGCGCATCCCGGATGTCATGTTCGTGGACGACGATGTCGCCGAGCGGCGGGGCGATAGCTTCCTGAGCCAGCCGCGGCAGCTCGGCGGCCGCATCGCCCCAGGCCCGCAGGATGTCGTCGAGGCCGCACCCGTCGAACCGAGCCACTTGCGCTGCCGTCTGGGCATCGTTGGGTGGGGCGACCCGGCGCCCGGCGGCCCAGTCCTGCGCGACGCCGGCCATGTGTGCCAGCACATCCCGCACCGACCAGCCGGGACAAGCAGCGACCGCAGTATCGACGGAAACATCTGGCGCACTGACCAACTCGACGACGCGGTCCATGGTCTGCTGGTAGAGATCCGCGAGATGGGCTTCATCGCTCACAGGAGGCGCACCCTTCCGTGCGGGGCGGACGGGGATCGTCGGGCTTGCTGGGATCGGGGTCGCCGAACCATCGCGAGGGTTGATGCTCGCCGTAGGTGTCATGCCAGTCCCACCATTCGTAGGGCGGGTCCTGCGGGTATCCGGGCGGCGAGTCCTCCCAGGTCTCCTGCCGGCCGAGCGCCGTCATGTCGAGATAGCTCCACGAGGTGCCGAGTGCTTCGTCGCCGCGGTTGTTGATGAAGTAGGTGCGGTAGATGACGTCACCGTCGCGGATGAAGGCGTTGGTGCCGTGCCACTCGTGTACGCCGAAGTCGACGTCGAAGTCGTCGGTGATGGTGTACCAGGGCATCTTCCAGCCCATCCGGGCCGTCATCCGCGCGATGTCGGGCTGCGGCGCGCGTGAGGCGAACGCCAGCGTCGTGTCGCGCGCGTTCAGGTGGGCCACATGGCCGACGTTGTCGGCGATCATCGAACAACCCCGGCAGGCGTGCTCGGGCCAGCCCTGTACGCCCTCCTCGAAGAACGCCCGGTAGATCACGAGTTGCCTTCGCCCACTGAACAAGTCGGCCAGGCTGAGCTCGCCGTCCGGACCGACGAAGGTGTAGTCCTTGGTGACCGGCGTCCACGGCATGCGGCGGCGCATCGCCGCCAACTGGTCACGCTGGCGGGTCCATTCCTTCTCGGCGACGAGCATCTTCTCCAGCGCGGCGTCCCATTCGGCCGCGGACACGATGTCGGGTTTCTGCACGGCGTCCCTCCTCTACAGATTCATTAAACAAACTTGTTGAACGTCACCGTTCCAGGAGAGCACGATCCGCCGCTATAGTCAACAAGATGGTTGAAGATCAGCTGCTGGACCGCGCCTACGCCGCCCTGGCAGATCCGACGCGCCGCCGGCTATTGGAGACGCTGCGGCAAGGCGATGCGCGCATCACCGACCTGGCCGCCCCGCTGCCGATGACGTTCGCCGGCGTCTCCCGGCATATCGGCGTGCTGGAATCGGCGGGCCTGGTACAACGCGATGTCCGCGGCCGCGAACGCTGGGTGTCCCTGCGCCCCGAGGGATTGACCATGGCGCAGCAGTGGATCAACGAACAATCCAACTTCTGGTCGGTGCGGGCGGATGCCCTCGCAGACCGCTTGCGACGCAAAGGAAATGGTCAATGACAGAACCCGTCACCGTGCGCGTGCAGCGCGTCATGCCGGCAGTCCCCGACGTGGTGTTCGGCGAGTGGCTCGATGTCGAGTCGTTGATGGACTGGATGTGCCCACGCCCGTCCCGGTGCGTCGCCATCACCGTCGAACCCCATGTCGGCGGCAAGCTGCGGTTCGACGTCGACCACGACGCCACCGGCACCATCGTCCTGATCATCGGCCACTTCCTGGAGATCGACCGTCCGCGACTGCTTCGTTTCACGTGGAGCAATTCGAACTGGCCCGACCCGACGATGGCCAGCGTCGTCAACGTCACCTTCGAACCCCACGGCGAGGGCGAGACGCTGATGAAGATCGAGCACTCTCTGTTGCCCTCGCACGAGTACGACAACTTCCACAACGGCTGGGCGCGCACCGCCGAACAGTTGGAGTCGGTACTCACCCGTCGCTGAGCGTCGATGATGGCCAGAACCGTGCTCGCCGCAGTAGCGGTGGTTGTGGTCGCGTGGGTTCTGGAAGGCGCGGCTGTGATCGCCGGCGCAGCGGTCGGGTTGCCGGCATCGGCAGCGATCGCCGTAGGGGTGGCGGCCGTGATCGGTACCGCCTGGGTCGGCACCCGGCTCGTCGGCGTCTTGGGCCGGCGCGGTACGACGATCATCGCGCTCAGCCTGGCAACACTGGCCGCCAGCGGCCTGTATCTGATGCCGAGGCCGCTGCCGTCTCGGGTCGCCGACGGGCTCCACCTGCGAGATGGTGCGGTGATGCCGGTGCGGATTCATGAGCGACCCGGCGACCTGCCACCGCTGGTGGCCGTGCACGGCGGCCCCGGGGTGCCGTTCAGCCAGGCCGAAGAAACCGCGATACTCCGCGCCGTGCCGGACCGCACCGTCATCTTCTACGACCAGATCGGCGCGGGTGACGCGTCGCGTCTCGAACGCCCCACCGGGTACTCGACCGCCCGCGCGGTGGCCGACCTCTCCGAGTTGCTCGATGAGTTCCGCCTGGCACGGGTCGTGCTGCTCGGGTACTCCGCCGGCTCCGGTGTGATCGAGACGTTCGCCTCCGAGCAACCCGACCGGGTCGAGGGGCTGGTGTTGCTGTCACCCGGTTCGTTGCCAGTTCTGGGCCGCGCGGCGCCGATCCCGCAGCCACAGGCGCGTCTGTCAACCACGCAAACCCTGCGCCTGTACGCCAGCGCGCTCACGCCACGAAACTTGTTCATGTACCTGCTGACGCTCACCGATCCCGACACCGCACACGTATTCGGCGACGACCCCGAGATGGACGCGCGCTTCGCGACACTCAATGACCTCGCCGCCGGCGGACTCACCTGTTCCGGCGAACCGCCGCCGTCCCCTTCTTCCACACCCGGCCACTACCTGCACGAGCAATTGCAACGCGAGCCCGGCACCGGGCTCACCCCTGACGCGTTGCGACGTCTGCAGTCGATACCGGTCTTGCTGTTGCGTGGCGTCTGCGACTACATCCCGCGCAGCGAGGCCGAGTACACCGCAGCCCACCTGTCCCGCACGCGAATCGTCGACATCGCCGGCGCCGGCCACGCCCTGCTCACCGAACAGCCTGACACGGTGCAGCGCGAACTCGGCGACTTCCTCGACGGGCTGACGCGCGGCGGCGAGGGTCACTAGGGGGACAAGCCCCGCAACGCCGTCGCAGCCAGCCGCCGGGCGTGTTCCTCGGTCAGCGTGTAGTGCCCGGTCATGCGGCGAAAGATCAAGGGCCTGCACAGCACGATGCGACGGCGGACTTCCGCGGGTTATTCCGTGGACCGGCGCACTGCTACCGTCGCCCCGTGGATCTGACGGACTCGTACACCCGCGTGCTGCCGCCGCACATCCGCGACCGGTACGAGTTCATCGAAACCCGCAACGCCGCCGCGATCCTCGCCGCCACCAACCCGCAGCGGTTCGACGAGCTCCTCACCGCCCTGCACGAATTCCAGCTCCGTACCGACGATCTCGTCCAGCCCGGCGGCCAGGAGACCGAACTCGCCGCCCGCCTCAACACCGCCTTCCGCAACAAGGGCTGGCGTGAGGCACGCGTGGACACCCGAATCCGCTTGGAACTGCGCAAGATGCCGCACAAGCCGGCGGGCGAGATGCACCCCACGCTGGAAGACACCGAGGTCTTCAACGAGGGCTACAAGGTCGACAACTTCGTCGACCGGCTGGCCCTCGATGTGGAGTGGAATGCCAAGGACGGCAACCTCGATCGCGACCTGAGCGCGTACCGGGCGCTGTATGACGCGGCGCTGATCGACGTCGCCGTCATCATCACCCGCACGCAGACCGACCTGCGCACGCTCGGCTACCGCCTGGGCATCGAGGCCGGCATGGACGACGAGCGCGCCCGCCGCATCCTGGCCACCACGACCACCACCAACACCGAGAAGCTGCGGCCCCGCATGCAGCGCGGCGACAGCGGCGGCTGCCCGCTGCTGGCCGTCGCGATCTGCGCCCGCACCTGGGCCGACCACGCCCCGGTTCGAGACGACCGGCAACCCGCAGACGACATCGGCCTCTGGGAAGCCTGACCTGTCGGTGCCATCGCCTACGATTTCGTGAAGATCTTCTCCGTTCGAAAAGATCTAATTCGAAGGTAGGAGTGACAACGTGGCGAAACGCAGCGATCAGGCCGGCGCCGAGTCGAAGGCCGCCCCCCTGCGCGATATCGCCGCGCCGCCGCCGCTGCCCACCATCGATGGCGGCTGGAAGACCGTATTGGCCGATCCGCCTTGGCGTTTCACCAATCGAACCGGCAAGGTGGCACCGGAGCACCGGCGCCTTGACCGGTACTCCACGCTCGATCTCGAGGCCATCTGCGACATCCCGGTGTCCACCGTCGCCGCGCGTGACTCGCACCTGTACCTGTGGGTGCCCAACGCGCTGCTGCCCGAGGGGCTGCGCGTCATGGAGGCGTGGGGCTACCGCTACGTCTCCAACGTCATCTGGGCCAAGCGGCGCAAGGACGGCGGGCCCGACGGCCGCGGTGTCGGCTTCTATTTCCGCAACGTCACCGAGATCATCCTGTTCGGCGTGCGCGGCAGCATGCGCACGCTGCCGCACGCCCGCAGCCAGGTCAACATGATCGAGACCCGCAAGCGGGAGCATTCCCGCAAGCCCGACGAGCAGTACGGATTCATCGAGGCCTGCTCGCCCGGCCCGTATCTGGAGCTGTTTGCCCGG
Source organism: Mycobacterium toneyamaense (assembly GCF_055384815.1). NCBI lineage: Bacteria > Bacillati > Actinomycetota > Actinomycetes > Mycobacteriales > Mycobacteriaceae > Mycobacterium > Mycobacterium toneyamaense. Next base: position 384,874 of record NZ_AP040333.1, on the reverse strand, counting down.
CATCCGCAGCCGGGTTGGACGGCGTGGGGCGACGAGTCCGCCGCCGATGTCACGCCGCGCGGCCAGGTCCACAAGGGTTACGCCGGGGGCGCCATCGACGTGCCGCCGGTGACCAAGCACGTCCGGCTGGACCCGACGACGGCCGAACGCATCGGCAAGGAACTGCGCATCCGCTACGAGAACGGCGAGAGCATCCGCCAGCTCGCCGAGGAGACCGGCTACGGAATCACCCGCGTACGCGGACTGCTGGAGCGGGCCGGCACCACGTTCCGCGGTCGCGGCCCCCAATGAGAATGGGCCCCGCCGAAGCGGGGCCCATCGACAGTTGTCGGAGGTTTACCAGACGCGCACGTAGTCGACGAGCATCTCGGCCGGGTAGCTGCCACCCTTGGGGTCGCCGCCACCGGAACCGGACACCGCCAGGTTCAGAACCGGGAACACCGAGTAGCCGGGCAGGTTGAACGGCCAGTCGTCCAGAGAGTTCGCCGGCACGTAGAAGTACGGCTGCATGCCTTCGGTGTAGTCCTGCCAGAACGACATACCGGCGTCGTTCCAGGTGACGCGCCAGGTGTGCCAGCCACCGTCGATCGGGTGCGGGTGCGTGTCGAACGACGTGCCGTCCGACCGGGCGTGCACCGTGGTGCCCGACGGCCATTCACCGTTGCCGTACCACTCGGCCAGGTCGATCTCGCCGCCGACGACGGGGTGGTCGTTGGACAGCCACCAGGCCGGCCAGCAGCCGTTGGTCAGGCAGTTGAACTTGATCCGGGCTTCCCAGGTGGTGTTGATGCCACCCCAGAAGGTGCCGAAGACCTTGCCGCTGGTGTATTTCCCGTTGGCATCGCGCGTGGCGCGGATGACGAGGTTGCCCTTGCCGTCGAGGAAGACGTGCTCACGGTCGTCGCGGTACTGACCCATGTTCTCCGGGCGGTCCCAGAACACCGGGTTCTTGATGGTCTCGCGCCGCGGCGAGATGTTCCACTTGGCCGGGTCGGGCCGCGACCCGGCGGGGCCGTCGAACTCATCGTGGAAGATGTACGTGGGCGTTTGCGCGGCAGGCTGCGGGGCCAGCGGCGCAGTGGGCGAACTGCCCGGTTGGGGATCCGCCAGAGCGGCGGGGGACGGCATCGCGGCGGCGGCCAGCAGGCCGAGCCCCGACGCGCGCATCATGTTTCGACGATCCATTTCCGGCACAAGGGGATATACAAGCCGCTCAGACAGACTTGGCGCAACTTACGACACGCTTGAAATCACCTGTCAGAGCGGCATTCTCGTCACGGGCACGCGAGCGCGAACCAGCAGTCAGCAAAACGTACGCTTGTCCAAATCTCTACGCCAGCCAGCGAATCCCTACCCGAGCATCGAGAACAGCAATACCGAACGCGCAGGTGTGCAGACAGCCGCGTATTCCGCACCATCGAGAAACCGAAACCGTCCAGCAATACCGGTTCAGGTTCAGCGGTCGGAGTTCTGGCCCTCCCAGACCTGGCCCGCTTCGCCGGCCGCTGCCGCCTCAGCCGCGGCTGCGGCGGACGCCGACGAAGCAGCCGCTGCGGCCGATGCCGACGCCGAGGCGTAAGCCTGCGAACCCGCCGGGCTACCCAGCGAGTTACCGGGGCTACCCGCAGTGGCGAACGCCGCCTCACAGTTCAGCGACAGCAAAACCTGACTGCTGCTCGAACCACCGCTGTTCGCCGGCGCTGCCACCGTGCGGGCCACCTGATTGGTCACAACGCAGTTCGGCCACTGCAGCTGGTCGCCCACCGTCGTCGAGACCAGCGGCTTGAATCCAGCACTGGACAGCGCCGACCGCGCGTCACTGAACTTCTGGCCGACCACATTGGGCGCAGAACCGGCGGACGCCACACCACTACACATCAAGGCCACAGCACCCAGCGAAGTTGCCGCAGCAACACCCCATGCAGTCTTCATGGGGCCCTATCCTGCCTTAACTCCCGGCGCTGCGCTCATCGTTGAAGCAGTTGATGCCGCCGGAGACCAGGTTTGGGTGGCCCCGTTGTTGAATTCGGGGACTTCCGGGCTGTTGAAAACGGTGTTGGTCGGGGCGTGGTCGGAGCCGGCGACGGCGCCTCCATCGGTCACTCCAGCGGAGATCGCACCCAGAGTGCCCAGCGCAACCATGGCCGCAGCGGCCGCCAACCCGACGCGTGTTCTTGTCGAATTCATAGAACAAGATTGCCGCATTTGTGGTATGCGAGCAAGTAAATTTCCTGTTCACACTGACGTTCCGACGCCTGCGTCAATAGTCAATACGGGATTCAAATCAGCGAGATCCGATGCAATTCCGCCTATCAATAGGGGTATTGCTGCGGATACTGCTGCGGGTACTGCCCGTACGGGTACTGCTGCTGTCCCGGGTAGTACGGATTGGCCGGCGGCTGGGATTCGACCGGTTGGTCCGGGCCTTTGGGGACCTGAATCGGGATCGGCACCGGCACGAACGGCAGCCGGATGTAGCTCGTCGTCATGGTCGGCGTCGTCGAGGTCGGCGTCTCCGACGTAGGCGGTGGTGGTGGCGGAGGCGGCGGCTCGCTCGTGGTGGCGGTGGTGGTCGCCGGCGGTGGAGTCGTCGTCTGCGCGTGCGTCGTGGTGGTGTGCGTCGGCGCCGGCGCGTGGGTGACCGGCGGTTGGTACGTCGGGCTGGGCTGCGGGGGTGGCGGTGCGGGGACCTCGTTGGTGACGGTGACAGTGCTGGGCGGCGCCGGTTCGGCCGGCGGCGCCGGCGGTGGCGTCGGAGATTCGCTCAGTGACGGCGGCGGGGTGGTCGGCGGCGCGACGGGCTTGCGGTCACCGGTCAGCGCGATCGTCACGCCGCCCACGGCCGCGATCGCGGCGAAGATCGCGACGCCGAACACCACCAGCGGGAGCCGTTGCCAGGCCTTGGACGGCTCGGTGGCCACCGCGGCGGCCGGCGGCACATACTGCGCGATGGCGCGAGTGGTCGTGGTGTCACCGAAGACGTCGTCGCCGGTGTAGGGCAGCAGGTCACCGCCGCCGTCGGAGTCCTCGGACCAGGCCAGGGACGGCCCGGTGGTTTTGACCACCCGGGCTGCCGCGGTGTCGGTGAGCACGTCGAGTTCGGGGATGGCCGCGGGCGCGGTGGCAGGCCCGCCGTCGACGGCCGCGGTCGGTGCGGTGCCCAGCAATGCGGCCGGCGCCATGCCGGTCTTGGCGTCGGCGTCGGCGCCGTACACCGCGAACAGTGCCGCACCCACCGCGGCATCGAGCGCCGGCTGCGGGGTCGTGACGAGAATGCCCGCGGCGCCACGCGCCTCGAGATGTGCGGCGAGCCGCGTACTGATCACCGGGATCCGCGCGCCACCACCGACCGCAACCAGCGAGCTGACGGACCGCCACGCAATGTTGTTGCGCTGCAACAGCTCATCGAGCTCCGCCAGCACCCCGGTCAGCGGTTCGTCGAGCAGTTCGGCCAACTCGGCGCGGGTGACCTCGACATCGCCCTGGTGGCCCGGAATGTCCACCGGCACCGTCGCCGTCTCGGCCTCCGACAGTGCTTCCTTTGCCGCACAGCAGGATTCACGGAGTTTCTCCAGTGAACTCACAGCCGCAGTGCCTGCGGTGTCCACTCCCCCGGCACCACCGACGCGGTCGAGCACGTGCGCCAGCAGCGCCTGGTCGACGGCCTCCCCGGAGAATTCGGTGTACCGAACGGTCTCGACGGGCTCGAACGACGTGTCCGCGGCAGCCAGCGTGATGCTGGTGCCACCACCGCCGAAATCGAGGAGCGCTGCGGTGCCGGTGGCGGGCAGACCCGGATTGGCGTGCAGTGCGGTCAGTGCCGCGACCGCGTCGGACACCAGCCGCGCCGGAACCCCGTTGGGCGCCAGGCTGGGATTGGATCGCATCACGGTCCGCATCGCCCGCAGCGTCGCGGTATCCCAATGCGCCGGAACGGATATCGCCAGCTGTCCTGTCGGCGGCTCGCCGCCCGCGGCCTCGATCAGGGCGTCCAACGCCTCGGCCACCAACTGGTCGGCGTGATACGCCGTGCCGTCGGGCGCCACCATCGGCACCGGGTCGCCGACGCGTTCAACGAAGCCGGTGAGTGTCACGCCGTCGTCGAGGGCATCCGCGGCCAACCCGATCTGGGGCGCGCGGTCACGGTACAGGCGCAGCACCGCGCGCCGCACCATGGGCGGTTCACCGACGCGCGCTGCGACCAGGTTGGTCGTCCCGATCGACAACCCCAGCTGGTGGCTCATAACCCCACCACCCTAACGTGCGAACGCGTCGTCGCAGCTCGGGACACGTGCGAACGGCGTTCTCGCAGATTGCTTTTCGTCCGCTGTGCCCGCCCTGTGGACGAAACCTGCCGAGCCTGTGCGCCCGGTGTGCCGCAACGCCCGACAGGGGCGGCATCGATGAGATCCACAGCCACGACCGCACCCACGACGCGGCGATGCCGCTCAAGCTGAAACTCGGTGCTGCCCTTCATATCTGATTACTTGGCAACGGCGATCAGCGCTCCCGGTTGCAGCCATCGCATGATCTTCACCAGGGTGCCCTCGTCGATCGCCACACATCCGGCCGTCGGGCCGTCACCGATGTGGACGAAGAACGCGCCACCGTTGCCGGGCGTCCGTTGCGGGTTCACGCCCATGACCACGGCGTATTTGTAGGGTGCGATGTCGAGGTTCTCGGTGCCACTCGCGGGATCGGTGTCGAAGCGGCACTGCGCCTTCTTGCACACCTGCATGGTGTTGTAGGTGGGGCTCTTCATGTCGCCGTCCCACCAGTGATCAGGTGTGGTCTGGACGTATTGCAGACCCGTGCCGGGATTGGCGGCGGTGCCGAACGCGAACGGCAGCGTGAAGATGCCCATCGGGGTCTGCAGGTTGCCGTCGTGGCTCTGCGGGACCATGCCCCGGGAGCCGACGTGCGCCGGGATCCCGACCGCGACGGCGTCCCACCCTGCGGGCCCTCGCTGATACACGTCCATCTTGGCCGACGAACCACCAACGCCCACAACCGAAATCACCTGCGTGGCCGATCCCACCGAGTTGGCGAACCACGGAGTGACCACCGCGTTGCCGACGGGCGCCAGTGCCACCGCCAGCGCGGCAGCACACAGCAAAGCGAACAGTCGGCGCACCCGTCCATGGTCGAGAACCGCCCTCTGGAAGGTCAAGCCAGGGCGGGTCAAGGTTTGGGCACGATAGGGCTTCGGCTTTGAGACCCGGCCGACGCAAGCACTGGCGCGAGCAAGGGCACGCAGATCAGGAACCACAGCGCACCCAGCAACCACCCTGCGAGGACGTCGGTCGGGTTGTGCACGTTGAGCACCACCCGGCTCGCCCCGACGGTCACGACGATGACGGCACAGAGCACCTCGATCAGCCGCTGCCGCGCCACCCCCCACAGCCGGAACACCGCACACAGCCCCAGCGCACCGGCCATGGTGCCCAGCGCGTGCCCCGAGGGGAACGACCACGACGGTTCGTGTGCCAGCGCCGTCAGCGGCCGCGCCCGTTGGGCGATGTCCTTGGCGATCTCGGTGACCAGACCGGTCGCGGCGATGCCGATCAAGAGGAAGAGCGCGGTGCGGCGCTGTCGCCGTGCGAGCGCGACGAACGCGATCACCACCGCAATGATCCGGAAGGTCCAGGGTCCGAAGACGAAGGAGAACCACTGCCAGCCGACCACCCAGCCGGGATGTGCCGCACCGTACCGGTGCAAGGGCGCGAGCAGCGACGTGTCGAAAGCCGTCACCCAGGGCCATTGCGCTGCCCAGCCCACCCACAGCAGGGCGTAACCGATCACGGCCGCGGCCCCGATCAGCCAGCGGTTGCGGTTCGTCACCGGTCTCCTTCCGGGATGCGCTCGCGCGCTGGAAATTCGCTACCGCCCGGAACATAACTGTCACGGGCACGAAACAAACTGACCATAGCTTCGCTAACCATGACCCAAGACCTCAGCCAGGAGCCGCTGTCGCCTGCCGCTGTACCGGACGTCGATCAGGACCGGTTGACCGCGACACGCGAAACCTTGGAGGACTACACCCTCCGCTTTGCGCCGCGCAGTTACCGGAAATGGTCGACGCGCGTGGTCGGCATCTCGGCACTGGGCGGTATCGCCTACCTGGCCGACTTCGCGATCGGCGCCAACATCGGCATCTCGTACGGCACCACCAACGCACTGGCGGGCATCGCGATCTTCGCGGTCGTCATCCTGCTGACCGGGTTCCCGGTGGCCTACTACTCGGCCCGCTACAACATCGACCTCGATCTGGTGACGCGCGGCAGTGGCTTCGGCTACTACGGCTCGGTGGTCACGAACGTCATCTTCGCGACGTTCACCTTCATCTTCTTCGCGCTGGAGGGGTCGATCATGGCCCAGGGCCTCAAATTGGGCCTGGGCCTGCCGTTGTGGCTCGGCTATGCGGTGTCGACACTGATCATCTTCCCGCTGGTCATCTACGGCATGAAGGTGCTCTCGACGCTGCAGGTCTGGACCACCCCGCTGTGGCTGATCCTGATGGTCGCGCCGTTCGTCTACCTGCTGATCAGCCACCCCGAATCGGTCGGGCAGTTCTTCGCCTACCAGGGCAAGGACCACATCCAGGGCTTCGACATGGGCTCAACGCTGCTGGCCGCCGGCGTGTGTCTGTCACTGATCGCGCAGATCGCCGAGCAGAACGACTACCTGCGGTTCATGCCGCCGAAGACCCCGGAGAACAAGCGCTCCTGGTGGACCTGGATGTTCCTGGCCGGCCCGGGCTGGGTGTTCTTCGGCGCCATCAAGCAGGTCGTCGGCCTGTTCCTCGCCGTCTACCTGATCGCCAATGTCGCCGACAGCGCGGGCATCGCCAACCAGCCGGTGCACCAGTTCCTGTCGATCTACGAAAACTTCCTGCCGGGCTGGCTCGCCATGACCCTGGCCGTGGTGCTCGTGGTGATCAGCCAGATCAAGATCAACGTCACCAACGCCTACTCGGGCTCGCTGGCGTGGACCAACTCCTACACCCGCATCACCAACCACTACCCCGGCCGCCTGGTGTTCCTCGGCGTGAACCTGCTGATCGCGCTGATCCTGATGGAAGCCAACATGTTCGACTTCCTCAGCACCATCCTCGGCTTCTACGCCAACTGCGGCATGGCCTGGGTTGTGGTGGTGGCCAGCGACATCGTCTTCAACAAGTACCTGCTGAAGCTGTCGCCCAAGGAGCCCGAGTTCCGTCGCGGCATGCTGTACGCCTTCAATCCGGTGGGCTTCGGCTCGATGCTGATCGCGGCGGGCCTGTCGGTGGTGGCGTTCTTCGGTGGACTCGGCTCGGCGCTGACCCCCTACTCGCCGCTGGTGGCGATCGGGCTCGGTGTGGTGCTGCCGCCGATCATCGCCATCGCCACCAAGGGCAAGTACTACCTGCGCCGCACCGACGACGGCATCGACCTGCCGATGTACGACGAGCACGGCAACCCGTCCGACGCGCACCTGCTGTGCCAGAAGTGCCACCACGAGTACGAGCGGCCCGACATGCTGGCCTCGGCCGAGGGCGGCTACATCTGCTCGCTGTGCCTGGCCACGGACAAGACCGGAGAGCACGTCCTGCCCGCGCAGAACTGACGGCCGTCACCACCGACGCGGCGCCGAGTGTGAGACAACACGTCCACGCTCGGCGCCGTTTCTCGTGGGGCATTCACCCCCGGGGCCTACGCTGAAGGCATGGCTGTACTGCTGCGCAAGCTGCTCGGCATCGGCAACCTGCCCGATGACATCCGTGAGCAGCTCCAGGCCGAGGGGCTGCTGCACGTGGCCGAGTTCATCCCGGTGACGTTCCGGTTCTCCGGCCACGTCCCCGGCAAGGTCGCCAAGAGCACCCTCCGCAGCCTGGTGGGCGCATTGGTGATCACCGAGAAGCGGCTGCTCGGCACGCTGTCGTCGGTGCCGAAGAAGGGCGCCAAGACCGTCAACCACCTGTGGGACGCGCCCGCCGGCACCATGGTCCGTGCCGAGCTGGACGAGTCCGGTCTGCTGCTGGACGCCCCCGATCTCTCCGCGGTCGACCCGAGTTTCGAGGGTTCGATGTCGCTGCGCTACAAGACGCCGCTACCCGCCGACCTGCTGGCCGCGCTGCCGGCCCGGGCATTCACATTCGACGTGCCCAACAAATACGTGTACCTGGCCTGTGGGATGCCGCCCACCACCTGAATCAGCCGGCGCGTAGCGTCGGGCCGATGACGATCCGGTACGACGACGCACTGCGCGAGCAGATCGGGACGCACCTGGCCGGCCACCGCCGGCGGGTGGTCGACGACCCCACCAAGCGCCACGCCGCGGTGGCCATCGTGCTGGTGGACTCCGAGCGCGGTGAGGACCGGATCGACCCCGCCCCGGTCGACGAATGGATCGGTGGCCGGCCGCTGCCCGACCAGAATCTGGACGGCCGCATGGTCGACGTCGCCGGCGGCGCGGCGTTCCTGTTGTGCCGCAGGACGTCCCGGCTGAACTCGCATTCCGCGCAGTGGGCGCTGCCCGGCGGGCGCCTCGATCCCGGCGAGACGGTCGTGGACGCCGCACTGCGCGAGCTGCACGAAGAGGTCGGCATCAAGCTGGCGGAGGAATCCGTGCTGGGGCTGCTCGACGACTACGCGACGCGCTCCGGATACGTCATCACGCCCGTGGTGGTGTGGGGCGGCGGCCGGCTGGACCCGCAGCCGTCACCCGACGAGGTGCTGGCCGTGTACCGCGTCGGGCTGCACCAGTTGCAGCGGCCGGACTCGCCGCGGTTCATCTCGATTCCCGAGAGCGACCGTCCGGTGGTCCAGATTCCGCTGGGCAACGACCTCATCCACGCGCCCACGGGCGCGGTCCTGCTGCAGATGCGCTGGCTCGGGCTGGAAGGCCGGCCGGACCCGGTCGACGAGCTGGAGCAGCCGGTGTTCGCGTGGCGATGAGGCGGGCACGAATCATGCCGCACGAAACCGTTGAACAGTAAAGCAATTCGCGGTTTCATGGCTGATTTCGTGACCATGATCGCCAGGAGGTAGCCGACCCATGCCCCACACGCCGGGCCAGAACGTGCTGTTCGTGCACTGGCACGACCTCGGGCGCTACCTCGGGGCGTACGGTCACCACGACGTCAGCAGCCCGCGGCTGGACCAACTGGCCGCCGAAGGCATCCGCTTCACCCGGGCCCACGCCACCGCCCCGCTGTGTTCACCGTCGCGCGGTTCGATCTTCACCGGGCGCTACCCGCAGAGCAACGGGCTCGTCGGGCTCGCGCACCACGGGTGGGAGTACTACGCGGGCGTCCAGACGCTACCCCAACTGCTGTCCGAATCCGGTTGGCACACAGCACTGTTCGGAATGCAACACGAGACGTCGTTCCCGTCCCGGCTGGGGTTCGACGAGTTCGACGTGTCGAACTCGTTCTGCGAGTACGTCGTCGAACGGGCGGTGCAATGGCTCGAGGAACCACCACAGAAGCCGTTCCTGCTCACCACCGGGTTCTTCGAGACGCACCGGCCGTACCCGCGGGAACGCTACGAACCCGCGGCCAGCGACACCGTCAGCGTCCCGGACTACCTGCCCGACACCGACAGTGTGCGGGACGACCTGGCGGAGTTCTACGGGTCCATCGCCGTCGCCGACGCGGCGGTGGGGCAGCTGCTCGACGCACTCGAGGCCGGCGGACTGGATCGCAACACGTGGGTGGTGTTCCTCACCGATCACGGTCCGGCGCTGCCGCGGGCCAAGTCGACGCTGTACGACGCCGGGACCGGCATCGCCGTGATCGTGCGGCCACCGCGCGATACCGGCATCGAGCCACGGGTTTACGACGAACTGTTCAGCGGGGTGGATCTGCTGCCGACGCTGCTGGACCTGCTCGGGGTACCCGTTCCGGCCGCCGTCGAGGGGCTGTCGCATGCGGAGGCGCTGACCGGGGCCGGGACTCAGCCCGTGGTGCGCGAGGAGGTCTACACCGCCAAGACCTATCACGACTCGTTCGACCCCATTCGCGCAGTGCGAACAAAAGACTTCAGTTACATCGAGAACTATGCCTCGCGCCCGTTGCTGGACCTGCCGTGGGACATCGCCGACAGTCCGCCGGGCCGCGCGGTGCAGTCGGCCATCGGCGACCCGCGCCCCGCCCGCGAACTGTACGACCTGCACGCCGACCCCACCGAGCGGCACAATCTGCTCCTCGACGTGCAGCCCGAATATCACGCGGTGGCAGCGCAATTGGCCCTCAAGCTCAACACGTGGCGACAGCAGACGGGCGATGTCATACCCTCGGATTTCACCGGGACACAGATCTCGGACCGCTACACCGGGACGTATCTGAGCATCCACGGGCGCCCCGCGCGGAGCCGCTCGGCGGCGGCCTCCGACCGCGGAATCAACGCGGATTCGACGTCGCAAGACTAATACTCAGTGTGCGAAAAATCCCCTTCTGCAAGGGATTTCGGTGCAGGCTAGGCTCTTGCGCCATGACAGCACCGACGGCCTATCTGGTCCTCGCATCACAGCGCAGCGGCAGCACGCTTCTGGTCGAGTCGCTGCGCGCCACCGGGGTGGCCGGCGAACCGCAGGAGTTCTTCCAGTACCTGCCACACAGCAGCATGTCGCCGCAGCCGCGCGAGTGGTTCGCCGACACCGAGGACGAATCGATCCTGCGGCTCCTCGACCCGCTGATCGACGGCAGGCCCGAACTGGCGCCGGCGACCATCTGGCGCGACTACATCCAGACCGCCGGCCGCACACCCAACGGGATCTGGGGCGGCAAGCTCATGTGGAACCAGACCGCGCAGCTGCAACGACGAGCCAAGGACCTGCCGGACCGTTCCGGTGACGGGCTGCTGGCGGCCATCCGCGACGTCATCGGCTCGGACCCGGTGCTCATCCACATCCACCGGCCCGACGTGGTGTCCCAGGCGGTTTCGTTCTGGCGCGCGGTGCAGACGCGGGTGTGGCGGGGCCGCCCGGACCCGGTGCGCGACGCTCGCGCGGAGTACCACGCCGGCGCCATCGCCCACGTCGTGAAGATGCTGCGGGCCCAGGAAGAGGGCTGGCAGAACTGGTTCGCCGAGGAGAACGTCAACCGGATCGAAGTGCCGTATCCGGTGTTGTGGCGCAACCTGACCGAGGTCGTCGGCGATGTGCTGGAGGCGCTCGGTCAGGACCGCAGGCTCGCACCGAAACCGGTGCTGGAACGTCAGGCCGATCAGCGTTCTGACGAATGGGTGGAGCGCTACCGCGCCGAAGCCGAAAAGGAGGGGCTGCCGGTATGAGCACCACAGATACCCAGGTCGACGAACTCCGGCTGCTCGAAGCCGAGGCCGTGCACATCATCCGCGAGGTCGTGGCCGAGCTCGAGCGCCCGGTGCTGCTGTTCTCCGCGGGCAAGGACTCCATCGTCCTGCTTCGCCTGGCGGAGAAGGCATTTCGGCCCGGTCCGCTGCCATTCCCGGTGCTGCACGTCGACACCGGCCACAACTTCCCCGAGGTCATCGACTTCCGGGATCGCCGCACGACGGGCCAGGGGCACAAGCTGATCGTCGGGTCGGTGCAGGAGAGCATCGACACCGGCCGGGTGGCCGATCCGGGACCGGGGGCCTCGCGCAACCGGCAGCAGACCCGCACGCTGCTGGATGCGCTGGAGGCCGGCGGCTTCGACGCCGCGTTCGGCGGTGCCCGCCGCGACGAGGAGCGCGCCCGCGCCAAGGAACGCATCCTGAGCTTCCGCGACGAGTTCGGCCAGTGGGACCCGCGGGCCCAGCGGCCCGAGCCCTGGTCGCTGTACAACGGCCGCATCCGCAAGGGCGAGCAGGTTCGGGTGTTCCCGCTGTCCAACTGGACCGAGCTCGACATCTGGCGCTACATCGAGCTGGAAAACCTTGAGCTGCCGTCGATCTACTTCGCGCACGAACGGGAGGTGTTCGAGCGCGACGGCATCCTGCTCGCCGTGTCGGAGTACACCCAACCCGGTCCCGGCGAATCGGCGGCAGTCGAGTGGGTGCGCTACCGCACCGTCGGCGACCTCACCATCACCGGTGCGGTGCGGTCGAAAGCCGTCGACATCGCGAGCGTGATCACCGAGATCTCCGCTGCCACCGTGTCGGAACGCGGCGAGACCCGGGCCGACGACCGCACGTCGGTGGCGGCGATGGAAGACCGTAAGCGAGAGGGCTACTTCTGATGAGCACCAGGCAACTTCTGCGCATTGCCACCGCGGGCTCGGTCGACGACGGCAAGAGCACCCTGATCGGCCGGCTGCTGCACGACACCGACAGCCTGCCGCTCGACCACCTGGACGCCGTCACCGACGACGACGGTGTGGCCGACCTGGCAGCTTTGTCCGACGGCCTGCGCGCCGAACGCGAACAGGGCATCACCATCGACGTGGCCTACCGCTTCTTCTCCACCGAGTCCCGCAGCTACATCCTGGCCGACACCCCGGGCCATGAGCGCTACACCCGCAACATGTTCACCGGCGCCTCCAACGCGCACGTGGCCATCCTGCTGGTCGACGCCCGCGCCGGCGTGCTGCGCCAGACCCTGCGCCACGCCCGGATCGCAAAGCTGTTGGGCATCAAGCATTTCGTGGCGGCGGTCAACAAGATCGACCTCGTCGACTTCGACCAGGCCCGGTTCGACGCGGTACACGACGAGCTCGGCAAGGTCGCGGCCCGCCTGGGCGCGGTGGACCTGACCGTCATTCCGCTGGCGGCCAAGCTCGGCGACAACGTCGTGCACCGTTCGGAGAACACCCCGTGGTACGAGGGGCCGACACTGCTGGAATACCTCGAGGGCATCGAACTCAGTGCGCCACAACCCGAACCGGCCAAGCTGCGGCTGCCCATCCAGTGGGTGTCCCGACCCACCGCCGAGCTGCGCCGTCGCTACACCGGCCGGCTGACCGCCGGCACCCTGAAGGTCGGCGACACCGTGCTCAGCCTGCCGGCCGGCACCAGTTCGACCGTCACGGCTGTGGACACCCTCGACGACGACCGCACCACCGCCGTTGCCCCGCTGTCGGTTTCGATCGAGCTGGCCGACGACATCGACGTCGGCCGCGGCGACGTGCTCGTCAGCAGTGCCGAGAACGCCTCGGTGCCGGTACTCGCCCGCGAACTCGACGCGACGGTCTGCTGGTTCGCCGAGACCCCGCTGCGGGCCGGTGACCGACTGGCGCTCAAGCAGGGCACCCGCACCGTCCGCGCCACGGTGCAGGCGCTGCACACGCGACTCGACCCCGAGACGCTGGACGACATCGATCAGCCGGTCGAGTTGGTACTCAACGACATCGGCGCCGTCACGCTGCGGACCAGTTCGACCGTCATCGCCGACCCGTACCGCGACAACCGGGAGAGCGGCGCGTTCATCCTGATCGACGAGACGTCCAACGACACCGTCGGCGCCGGCACCATCACCGAGCCGCGCGAGGTGAAGCTCGGCACCCACTCGCGCAGCGACATCCGTTGGCACCATTCGTCATTGGACCGGTCCTACCGGTGGGCGCGGACCGGGCAGCGGGGCGCGACCATCTGGTTCACCGGGCTGCCGGCATCGGGCAAGTCGACGCTGGCCGTCGCGGTCGAGCGGGCGCTGGTCGAAAGCGGGCAGGTGGCCTATCTGCTCGACGGCGACAACATCCGGCACGGGCTGTCCGACGACCTGGGATTCTCGGCCGGTGACCGGGCCGAGAACATCCGCCGGGTGGGTCACCTGGCCCGGCTGCTGGCCGACTCGGGTGTGGTGGCGCTGGCCTCGCTGGTGTCGCCGTTGAAGTCGGACCGCGACACCGCCCGCGAGCTGAGCACCGTCGCCAAGTTGCCGTTCATCGAGGTCTACGTGTCCACCCCGCGCAGCGAGTGCGAGCGCCGCGACCCCAAGGGCCTGTACGCCCGGGCCAAGGCCGGTGAGCTGCGCGGCCTGACCGGCGTGGACGCCCCCTACGAGCCGCCGGAGAACCCGGATCTCGTCGTCGACACCACCGGCGCCGACATCGACACCCTGGTCGCCCAGGTGCTCGGGGCGCTCAACACCCTCCGCTGACCAGGGATTTGTGCACGTTTTTCCGCGGTCGGCGCGGAAAATCGTGCACAAATCCCCGTGGCGGTGTCCCCCGATCGGGGGACAGTGAATTCATCCTGTTGAGGGCCCGGCTGGTGGACAGACGGCCGGGCCCTGCTGCGGGACTCTTGAGTCAACACCGGATCACCCCGGATACGACATCAAAAGCCCACAGCAGCAGGAGAATTCAGATGAGCATCGTCACCCGCTGGGTCAGCTACTTCATCATCGTCATCGGCCTGACCGTCGCGCCCGGCCTCATCGCGATCGGCCTGGCCACGTCCGCTCACGCCGCGCCCTCCACCACCTCGAGCTCAGTGCACCAGGTGTTCGCGCACCAGAACAACGCGCCCCAGCCCGGGACCCCGATTCAGCACCAGTACCAGCAGATTCACTGATTCACGTCTGGGCGACCACGAAGATCCGGCGGAACGGGAAGAACGTCGTGCCGTCGGGCTGGGGCGGGTATGCCTGCGCCAGCAGCGGGATGATCGCCTGCCGGTACCGCTCCCAGGCGTCGACGGTGAGCCGGGAGCGGACGTCGGTCAGCGCGGTGCCGGTGATCCAGTCCAGCACCGGTGTGGCACCGGTCAATTGGTGCAGATAGGTCGTCTCCCAGGCGTCGACGGTGCACCCCGCGGCGGTCAGCAGCGCGGCATAGCCCGCCGGGTCGTCGACCACGTTCGTCTCGCGGAACCGGATGTCGGCCAGCGCCTCGGCGAACTCCGGATACCGGGCGACCTCCCGCACCGCCCGATGTGACGGCGAGTCGAAGTTGCCGGGCACCTGAAAGGCCAGCCAGGCACCCTTCGGCAGTTCGGCGGCCCACCGCCGCAACAGGTCGCGGTGCTCCGGAACCCATTGCAGCACAGCGTTACTCACCATCACATCGGTGTCGGCCGCGGGCGCCCAGTCGGCGGCCGCCACCACCCGGGCGTCGACGCCGCGTGCCCGGGCCGCCTCGACCATCTCCGGTGAGTTGTCCACCGCTTCGATCACCGCGCCGGGCCAGCGCTCCGACAGCGTGGCAGTCAGATTCCCGGGGCCGCAGCCCACGTCCGCCACGCGCCGGGGTGCCTGGGCACCGACGCGCGCGAGCAGGTCGTAGAAGGGCCGGCCGCGGTGGTCAGCGAAGGCGAGGTAGGTGTCTGGATTCCACACATCCCCATCCTGCCGCCGGGTCCTGGCGCGCGCCTGCCATTCTGTTGGGTGATGGACGATTCAGTACGCGACTTCTGGCAGTCGCTGGCCCTTCCCGGCCTGATCGACGTGCACACCCATTTCATGCCCAAGAACGTGATGGACAAGGTGTGGAAGTACTTCGACAGCGCCGGGCCGCTCACGGGCCGCACCTGGCCCATCACCTACCGCACCGAGGAGCAGCACCGGCTGGAGACGCTGCGTGGTTTCGGGGTGCTGGCGTTCACGTCGCTGGTCTATCCGCACAAGCCCGACATGGCCGCCTGGCTGAACCAGTGGGCCGCGCAGTTCGCCGCGCAGAACCCCGACTGTCTGTCGACGGCGACGTTCTTCCCGGAGCCCGGCGCAGCTGACTACGTGGCCGAGGCCATCGCCGGCGGCACCGAGGTTTTCAAGGCGCACGTCCAGGTCGGCGCCTATCACCCCGCCGACCCGCTGCTCGACGACGTGTGGGGCGCCATCGACGAGGCCGATGTCCCGGTGATCATCCACTGTGGTTCCGGCCCGACGCCCGGCGCGCACACCGGCCCAGGCCAGATCCGCACCGTGCTGGACCGGCATCCGGGTCTGAAGCTCATCATCGCGCACCTGGGCATGCCCGAATACACGGACTTCCTGGACCTCTGCGAACGATTCGACGGCGTGCACCTGGACACCACCATGGCGTTCACCCCGTTCATCGAGGAGTCCATGCCGTTCCCGCCTGCCGAATTGCCCCGGCTGGCTGCGCTCGGTGACCGCATCCTGTTCGGCAGCGATTTCCCCAACATCCCGTACCGGTACGGCGAGTCCCTCGAGGTGCTCAGCAAGGTGGCCCCGGACGACGACTGGCTGCGAAAAGTGCTGTACCACAACGCCGCCAGGCTGTTCGATCTCGAAGATCGGCTGACGGGCGCCGAGAACCGGGGTTAGCATCCGAACGTGAACAATCCGCACGGCGATGCGTTCAACCCACCCGTCCCGGTCCCCGACGTGCCGGGCGCGGATGCCACCGCCCGCGGACTGCCGCGCCGGTCCGACCTGACGTGGCAACAGAAGCTGATCGTCGACTCCTCGGCCGTGGCTGACCTGGGCCTTCGTACGGCGCTGGCCTCGGTGATCGGCGCCGGCATGGTTCCGCGGATGGCAGCGTCGGCGGTGCGCAACCGGGCCGGCGACGACCCCGACGCCCTGCGGTTCTATGCCGAACTGGCCGCCACCAAGGACCCCGGGCAGTGTTTCCCGGCGCCCAGTGGTCCGCCGCAGGTGTCCGCGCGTCCCGCCGGCGCCGTCGCGCAGTGGGTCGCGCGCGGCCAGGTGCAGAACATCTGGTTCCAGAGCAGTTACGACGCCGTGTATCCCGGCATGCGGGACCGGCGACGCGGCTATGCGCGCAACAACGTGGTGCATGCCCAGCATTGGCGGCACGACGACGGTCCGCGTCCCACACTGTGCGTGATCCACGGGTTCATGGGCTCGCCCTACCTGTTCAACGGCTTGTTCTTCTCGCTGCCGTGGTTCTTCCGCTCCGGGTACGACGTCCTGCTGTACACCCTGCCGTTCCACGGGCCGCGGGCCGAGAAGGGCTCTCCGTACAGCGGCTACGGCTTCTTCATGGACGGCGTCCCCGGCTTCGCCGAGGCCATGGCGCAAGCGGTGCACGACTTCCGTTCCGTGCTCGACTATCTGGAGCACACCGGGGTCGACCGCGTTGCCCTGACCGGAATGTCGCTGGGCGGCTACACCTCGTCGCTGATCGCCTCGGTCGACGACCGCATCCAGGCCGTCATCCCGAACGTTCCGGTGGTGACACCGGACCGCACGGTCGACGAATGGTTCCCGGCCAATCTGCTGGTCAAGCTGAGCAACCGGTTGGCGCACACCGACGACGACCTGATCGCCACCGCCGGGCAGTACCACTCACCGCTGAACTACCGGCCGCTGGTGCCGCGCGACCGCCGGCTGATCATCGCCGGTCTGGGTGACCGCCTGGCGCCGCCGCAGCAGGCCGAATTGCTGTGGGAACACTGGGATCGCTGCGCATTCCACTGGTTCCCCGGCAACCACATCCTGCACGTCAGCCAGCCCGACTACCTGCGCCGCATGACCAAGTTCATGAGCCCGTTCATGTTCGACGGCAGCGACCGTCAAGCCGACCGGGCCCGTTCGGCCCGTTGACCCTGGAGTCCGGATCGGCGTTACGCCCGCGCCGCAGACGCAACGGCAGTGTCAGCGCCGCGTCCCGACAGCTCCGCGAGTAACTCGCTCGTCAGCGCACCCGGCCGCGTGCCGAGGCCGCCGGCCGACGCCGGGGCCATCGCCGCGAGCAGCGGCCCCTGCCGGCCCGACTCGCGCGCCAGGCCCGCGACAGCCGCCGCGGCGGGAGCGTTGGCCGTGCGTACCGCGCAGGCCGCGGAAATGGTTGCGCCAGGCGCGAACTCGAGCACGGTCCACAGTTCGGTCGTCGAGGCCAGCTCGGCCAGGCAACCGGGCAGCCGCCGATCGGCGGGCAGCCCGTATGCCGTCAGGTAGCCGTCCTCGTCACGGACCGCACGCCACGTCTCGCGCGCGCCGTCCGACCGGGGTGCGGGCGCGGCGTCAGTGACCGCGACCGGGACGCCGGCCTCACGCAGCTGGTCGGCCAGCCGCCGGGCCACCTTCTCCGCGGTGTCCGCGAGCGGCAGCTCCGACGAGCGTGCCTGCAGCGCAGCCAGATTCGATGCGGCCGCCACGGTCACGCTGACCCATGCGCTGCGCGCGCCGTCGAGTCGGCGTTCCGTGACGCGCACCGAGTCACACCGCACGCCGTACCGGTCCACGTAGGACGCGACGAGAGGCAGTGCGTCGTAAGGGAATTCGTCGGCTTCCAGCACGACAGTGACCTGACCGGCCGGCGGCCGCGCGGAACCGCGCCGGTTCCGGCGCCATACCGCGAACCGCCGGGCCACCATCGTGGTCAGGAACATGCCACGCCACCAGGCGAAGACCAGCAGCACCACGGCGACCGCGACACCCAGGATCCACTTGTGCGGCGTCGTGTGCCACGGGTACGTCATGGCCGCCGGGATCATCACCAGCAGTGCCAACGTGATTCGGGCCGTCATCGGGCGCCGTCCTTTCTTCGGTACGCAACCAGGGCGATCAGCGCGGCGACGGCCAGCACTGCCGCACCGGTGAACGCGATGGTCCGGGGCGTGGTGTCCTTCGGCGCCGGCTCGGGCGGCATCGCCACCGCAACAGATTTCGGTGCCGGGGCGGTTGCCGGCAGGTCCCAGGTCAGTGCCGCAACCGGGTCGACGACGCCGGCGCCCACCAGGTTCGACGGCATGCGCGCGGCACCGTGCGCGGTGGCGGTCAGCCGGTGCGTCACGTCCGCCGCGTTGAGTGCGGGAAATCGACTGCGCACCAGGGCCGCGACGCCGGCGACGTACGCGGCGGCGTAGCTGCTGCTGCGCAACGGGAACAGGTCACCGCGTTCGTTGGGCAGTGCGTTGGCCAGGCCGTTCACGCCGGTCGACGCGACGTTCTCCCCTGGCGCCGAGATGCCGACCCAGGGCCCGGGTGTGGTGAAGTCCGACGGTTGTCCGGTGGCGTCGAGCGACCCGACCGACAGCACGTACGGCTGCCACCACGACGGGATGGATACCGACTTGACGCCGGCCCAGTTGCGCGGGTCGGCCGTGTTCCCGGGATTGTCCAGGGGGTTGGCCTCGCAGGACGGGCCACCGGCCAGGCCGGCCCGATCATTGCCCGCGGCGGCGACGATCACCGCGTCCTTTTCCTGCGCAGCGTATTTCAGCGCCGCGCCCAGTTCGGTCTGATCGACAGGCCGGTCGGCGGGCAGGCAGGTGACCGCCGTGATGGCGATGACCTTGGCGCCGCGGTCGGCGGCATGCACCACGGCCCGGGCCAGTGACGCGACCGCGATGGTCGCATACGCCGCGGCCGGATCTCCCCCGTTACCGCGGGGCGCGTACCGCTCCGACGTCTGACGGATGGCCAGGATGCGGGCGCCCGGCGCGACGCCGGAGAACCCGTCCGCGCCCGGCTGACCGGCGATCAGTCCGGCCACGAGCGTGCCGTGGCCGTCGCAATCGGTGAGCCCGTCGGTGTTCTCCACGTAGTCACCGCCGGCGTCCACATTGGGCAACCGCGGACCGGGATGCACGCCGGTGTCGATGACCGCCACCGTCTGTCCGTCACCGCGGCTGAAGGCCCAGGCACCCGGCACACTGAGCAGGGTGTGGCCCGGACCCGGTGCGCCCGGATCGGTGCCGGGCAGCACGCCGGCGGTGACGCACTGTCCGCGCTGCCCCATCGCCGCGACGGGGCCGACGCTGCCCGATGGCGGCGCCGCGTGCTCGTCGACGTGCGGCGGCACGACGGCACCTGCGGTCGGCACCAGCGCCGTCGGCACCACTGCGGCGGTGGCGGCCAAAGCGGCTGTCAGGACGGAGATTCCGCGCCGGATGGCCACCATCACCGGTTGATGACCCAGGCGAACAGACCCACCAGGTAGGCCAGCACCGGGATCAGCGAAGCGTCCAAGGCCGTCGCCGCGAAGCCGACCAGGCGACGCATCGGCAGCGAATAGGTCTGCGGATCGGCGACCTGCGGGTTCAGTGCGGCCACCACGCCGACCGCCACGAGCACCGCGAGCACGCCCAGCGACCACCATGCGTTGGCGTAGTGGCCACCGATCGCGAACATCGTGAGAAGCACGGCCGCAACGAGATACGGCTGGCCGAGCAGCCACACCTTGCACGGCACCGAGTCCCAGATGCGGGCCCGCAGCGCCGTCGCCAGTGCCGCGGCCACGACCACGTACCACGCCCACGGCGACGGGTGGGCCCCGGCCACCAGGACCACCGAGCCGGTGGTCATGGTCAGCACGGCACCGGCGAGGAAGCCCGTCTGGTGTGCGTCGCACACGCGGACCCGGCGCGGCAGATCAGCCAGCACGGACCGCGGCAGGGCCGACGGCGTCGGGTCGCCCGGTGCCGGGATGTTCGGCACCGGGAAGCGCGCCCACAGCGTCGACAGCTGCGCGGCCTGGACCATGACCAGCAGCGCGAAAACGATGAGCACAGCACCGATCACGGCGTTGCCCAGCTGCCAGATCGACGCAGCGCCACCGACGATCACGCCTGCGATACCGAGGACGGTCGTGGCGGTGAAGGCCGCGATGGCCTGCCCGCCGACGGTGATGCTGACGATCGACCAGGCCGCGACCGCCGCCGCACCGAGGAGCAGGGCGGCCGGACCGGTCGGGCCGGGGACCGCCAGTGCGAAGGCGGCACCGACCGGCAGCAGTGCCGCCAGGCTCAGGGCGGTCGCGAGCCGCGGCATGGCCGGACGGGTCAACAGCGCAGCCGCGACGGTCAGCACCGCCACGCCGATGACGGTGAACAGCCCGGCCGGCTGGCCGGTACGCACCCGCACCAGCGTCGCCAGCGCGGTGGCGAGCACCGTCAGGGCCACGACGGCCCACGCCGCGAAACGCCGGATATGCGCGTTACCCCAGGGGTTTTCGCGGGCGGCGGAGAAGATGGCGGCGGCATCGGCGATGTCCTCGACGATGCGCGGCGCCGGCGGACCCGCAGGCACGGGCTGCAGCGCCAGCAGGTCACCGTCGACCACACCGACGGTGTCGAGGGTGGCGTCGAGGCTGTACGCCGCACCGCCCAGCGGCGCGAGTGACAGCTCGGCGGGGGCTGCGGAGTCGGGTGCCCCGTTGACTCCGACGATGCGCCGCACGGCAGGCACGATCTCGCGCAGGGGCAGGCCGGCCGGCAGGGCTACGTCGGTGAGTCGCCCGCGACCACCCTGCTCGTCGCCCGCGGCAAGCACCGCGACCCGCACAATCGGCATCGCGGTACTACCAGACGTGTTGGGGGACATGTTCTTTCCGTTCTCCAGTCGAGGTCTCGAAGTCTCGGGTCAGGTTCGCCGTGGGGAACCAGGGACCGTCGGGCAGTGTCGCGGTCAGCCGCTGCACCGCAGCGGTGACGGCGAGGTCGGTGCCCGGGGTGAAGTTTGAAATCCAGGTGCCGTCAGCGGCTTTCACCGGTGCGACGACGACGCGGCCGGCGGCGGTGTCGACGATGCTGACGCCGACGTCGGTGCTGATCCGGTGTCCGTCGCGGTGGTCCCCCGCTACGATCTCCACATAGCTGCGGCCGGGTGCGAAGGCGGCCCGTACGACGGCATGCGCGGACACCGGGATGCCGAGGTGCTCCATCACGTGGTCCAGCGAGTCGCCGCGGCGCAGTCGTTCGTCGGCCTTGGCCCCGATGTGGGCTGGCATCGCGAATTCGTCGAACCGGGCCGGCGCCCGGCCGGACAATCCTGCCGTGAGCACCGGTACCAGTGCATCCGTCGACGCGACGGTCAGTTCGGTGCAGGTCATCAGGTGCTCGCTGCGCAAGACCGCCACGGTCAGGTTGCCGTTGCGCACGAGAATGCCGCGCAGCATGGCACCGGCTCCGGACACCCATCGCAGTTCCAGCCAGCGCCGGGGCCGGCATACGGCCCGAATCCATTGCGCGACAGCGGGATGCACGGAGCCATCGGCGGACAGCACCCCCATCCGCGTCAGCGCGGTGACCTGGTCGGCGTCGAAACCGCCCTTGGCGGCGGGGTCGCTGTAGGGCTGCGTGATGGCCAGCACCCACGGAAAGCCCCCGGCGCCGAGACGGTCCGCGAGGAACCAGGCTTGGTCCGCGGTGAGTTCTACCGCGGAGACCGGGATTCCGGCGCGTTCCGGGTCACCGAGTGACCCGGAACGCGCCGAAACCGTTGGACCTAAACCCACTTGGCGCCTTCGGCGCTGTCGCGTGCGCTCATCGACAGCGTGTTCGTCTCGTGGGTGCTCGCCATCGCCCGGTAGGCGTGGACGAGTTCTTCCATCGCGGTGTTCCACTGGGCCTGCCACGCCTGGTAGCTGGTTCCGGTGTCACCCTGCCAGGCGCCGGCCAGCGCGGCCTGCTCGCTGGCGATGTCGAGGCCGACGGCGTGCAGAGCACCGGCGTAACCGGTCATCTCACCGGCGTGGGCCAGCATCGCCGGGTAGTTGTACATGATCTGGGACATGGGATCTCCTCGCTGCTAGGTGTCTGGGTGTGGGTGCGGCGGTCAGACCGAGGTGTAGGTGCCGGCCGCGGCGGTGTCCTGCGCGACGTAGGTGCCGGCCGCGTCGCCGAGGTTGGCCTGCGCGATGTCGAGCAGGGCGTTGACCTTGGCGGCGACCGCCATGAAGCGGACGTGTGCGGCCTGGAACGCGACGGCCGAGTCACCCTGGTGGAAGCCCTGGGCCGACTGCGCGGCCTGTTCCGCCTGGGCGATGGTGCTGCGCATCAGTGCGGCCTTGGCGGAGAAGGCCGACTCGGAAGCGACCAGCTGGGGGATGTGTGCGTCGAGCATGCTCATAGTGATTCCTCTCGGGATTCGTCCGGATTCTGTTGGTGGTCAAGTCTTTTCGTCCGCAGGATCAGCGGTTGGCACCGCCTTCCGTGTCCCAGCTGCCGGGCAGCATGGGTTCGGTGACACCGCCCCCGTAACCGTTGCCGGTCAGGCGGTTCAGGCCTGTTGCCTGCTGGTCCTGGCGGGTCACCGTGCCGCTGAAACCGATCGGTCCGGCACCGCGGGCCGAAGCGAGAACATCGGCACGGGGAGCCCGGTCTGAACCGGCGTCATCCCCGAAGTCCGGATCGACCTCCGAGTTCATGTCCATGTACTCGTCGCGGACACCGCGCTCTTTCGCTGCGCGGCGGCGACGGGCGCGGCGACGCTCGGCCGCTGCTGCTGCCGCGGCTGCTGCTGCGGCGGCAGCGATGCCGGACGCCGGTGCCGGCGCGGTGGCGCCGTCCCGCACGGTCGGGGTGAAGCCCGGTCCCGGATCGTCGACGGCCACCGCGTATGCCATCAGCGGTGCCGGCGCTGCCGGCGCGGGAGCCGCTGCCGACGCGGCCGGAGCGGGTGCGGGCGCACTCGCCGGGGAGGCGGGGGTGGCCGGCACCGTCGGGGCGACGCTGACGACCGGCATCTGGTGGTCGACGGCCTGCAATTGCGGCGGCGGCGGGAACGCGTCGGCGACTTCGGGATCCGGCACGTAGTCGGGTTCCAGCAGGGCCAACAACCCGAGGCTCGACAGGCCGACGGCGATCAGCGCCGGCCCCCACAGCGGTGCCGACAGCATCGCGCCCCAGGTGCCCCAGCCCACGGGCTGGAAGAACGCCTGATAGCCGAGCGCGAAAAGCAGTGGCCCCCAGGTGACCAACGCCTGCGAGGGGTTGGTCAGGAAGTCGAAGATCATCTGCTGGATCTGGCCCAGCGGATCCTGCAGGAACTTCCAGATCAGATCGCCGCCGGGCAGCGTCTTGATGTAGTTGTACAGGTAGTCGGTGATCGCGTTCGATGCGTCCAGCGACGTACCGGCATCCGCCGCCTGCAGTTGGGCGCCCGCCTGCGTCGCGCTCGCCGACGCGGTGCCGGCCTCGCCGACGCCCGCCGCCAACATCATCGGTGCCGGCGTCGTCGTCGGGGCCGCCGCCACCGCCGCGCCCGACACCGCCTGGTAGGTGCTCATCACGGTCGCGGCCTGCAGCCACATGCGGGCGTAGTCGGCTTCGTTGAGCGCGATCGGAATCGTGTTGATACCGAAGAAGTTCGTCGCGATCAGCGCGGCGTTCACGACGTGGTTGAGGGCCAGTTCGGGAAGCGTCGGCATCGCGGCCAGGGCGGTGGTGTAGGCCGCCGCGGCGGTCTCGTGCTGGACCGCGTTGGCGGCGCTGTTGGCACTGGCCTGTGCCAGCCACGTCAGATACGGCGCGTGGGAGGCGATGTACTGCTCGGCGCTCGGCCCCTCCCAGGCCCCCGCCTGGACCTCACCCAGCAATGCGGTGAGTTCAGCTGCGGCCGAAGCATATTCGGTGCGCAGCGACTGCCACGCAGCCGCCGCGGCCAGCAGGGAGCCCGGACCGGGTCCACTGGACAGGAGCGTCGAATGGACCTCCGGCGGCAGCGCCATCCAGATGGGGGCGGTCATCTCAGCCCAGGACCGTGACGTAGGTGGCGGCGGCTTCGGCGTCGCCCGTCGCGTAGCTGATTCCGGCTTCGGTGACACCGCCGCCGGCGCGGCCGAGTTCGGTGACGCCCTGGGTCGCGACCGCCTCGTGCTCGGCGCCGTGGGCGCTGAGGCTGATCGCCGTCTGCAGCGAAACCGGGTCCGCGGCGGGCGGGATCACCGCGGTGACCGCGGGAGCGGCCGCGGCGTGGGCGGCGGCGAGCCGAGCGGTGAGCGCCTCGACGGCGGCACCGGCTGCGGTCAGTCCTTCGGGAACGACGCGCAAGGTCATCAGTGGAACTCCCCTCGTTGTGTTCCGGTGGGCCGCCCGGTGATCGGGTCGGCCACCAGCGGATTGATCAACTGGACATACGTGGCCTCGTCGCTGTTGCCGAGCACCATGGCCCGACCGGCCGGCAGCCGGTTGAACCGGTGGCCGCGGATGCGGCCGCTGTCCTGCGGGTTGCCGGACAGCATGACGGTGGTGGCCTGCAGCTCGTTGAGCCTGCGCAGCAACGGAGCCGTCATCACCGCGTGTGCGGAGCCGGCGGCCCGTGCGGTGACGATCACCCGCAGACCCAGTTCGGACGCCTGGGACAGCAGTCCCAGCAGCGCCGTCCAGGGCCGCTGGCCGACGAACGGACCACTGACCGCGGGGGCATCCGGGATCTGGTCGACGTCGTCGATGATCAGGTAGTGCAGGTGGTTGCCCTGCCCGTTCCGGTATGTCCAGCCGCTCAGCTCGGCGGCCGTCAGACCCGCTGGGGGCCTGCGCTTTTCGAGCAGCGCGGCCAGACCGAGCATCGCCGGGGTCACGCGGTCGATGTTGGGCGTGTACTCGTTGTCCGGGAACAACGGCTCGTCCACCAGGTGCAGCCGGCGATCGATCACGGTGAACGCGACCGACTCCGGCGTGGCGTTGTCGCGGACCGTACGGATCACGTGCCGCAGCAGCGTGGTCTTGCCGGACTTGGCGTCGCCCAGCACCATCAGCAGCGGGTTGGCCGCGAAGTCGACCGTGACCGGGGCCAGGTCCTGCTCGCGCTGACCGATGACGATCGTCTCGGGGCTGTGGTACAGCGGCGCAAGGGTTTCCGGGGCCAGGTCCGTCGGCAGCAGGCGCACGGGCGGCGCCGTCTGCCCCGGGTACCGGTCGTTGATGGCGGCGATCGCACCGAGATCCGGTTCGGCGAACAGGAAGTGCTCGGCTGCCATGGTCAGGCCGCGGCCCGGCTGATCGGCCGGGACGCCGTCGGCGGGGCGGGACAGGGCCGCCACTCCCGGATTACCCGCGGACCGCACATTGCTGTCGCGCGAGTCGGCCAGCTTGAGCTCGAGCCGCAGGCCCAGGCCGTCGCGCATCGCCAGCGGCACCTCGAGCCAGTTCGGCGTCGTGATCACCACGTGGATGCCGTAGGCCATGCCGGTGTTGACCAGTTCGGTCACCTTGGACAGCAACGGGTTCCGGGTGTTGAACGTGTCGGTGTTGTCGCGGCTGAACGCGTACAGGTTGTCGATCACCAGGAACACGTCGCCGTAGCCGTCATCGCGCAGGTCGCCGTCACCGGCGGCGGCGCGGGCCTGACGCGACGCCAGCAGCTGCTCCAGCTCGCCGAAGGTGCGACGGATGCGCTCGGGTTCCAGCGGTGACGCGACGCTGCCGACGTGGGCCAGCGGCTTGAGCGAGCGCAGCCCGCCGCCGCCGTAGTCGAGGCAGTAGAACGTGACCGCACGCGGCGAGTGGGTCGCGGCCGCCGACAGTATGAACGTCTGCAGCGCAGTCGATTTGCCGGACTTCGGCCCACCGTGGATGACCAGGTTGGCGGCCGCCGACGTGGCGTCGAAGACCAGCGGGTCGCGGCGCATCTGGAACGGCCTGTCGATCTCGCCCAGCGGCCACCGGCCGTGGCCCGCGGGAATCTCGGTACCGGCCAACAGCTCCGGCAGCGCGATCGGCTCGTCCAGCGGAGCCAGCCACAGGCGCGGCGCCTGCGGGCCGTACTGCGCCAACTGCTCGCCGATGGTGGCGACCAGCTTGCGGGGCGGACGCAGGTCCGGTGCCGTGTCGGTGACGATCACCGTGTCGGGAGCCGGCGTGACATGACCCGCCGGGAAGAGCTGTGGCTGCGGAACCGCATGCACCACAACCGCTTTCTCGGCACGTGGCGGGTCATAGATGCCGTCCACGTAGGTGCTGCGGAACTTCACCGGCACCGCGCCCGGGGTGGGGACCAGGAAGCCCTCGCCCTTGTGTTCCGGACCGGCCTCGATGTGGTACGCGTCCTCGACGCCGATGATCTGCCGGCTGATCGACGGGCTCGCGACCTTCAGACCGATGCGGTAGGAGGTGTTCTTGTCGATGTCCTTGATCCGGCCCACGTCCAGCGTCTGCGACGCGAACAGGATGTGGATGCGGAACGAACGGCCCTTGCGGGCAACGTAGTCGAACAGCTCGGCGTACTCGGGATGGTCGGCGAGCATCAGGGAGAACTCGTCGGCGACCACCAGCAGCGTCGGGATCGGCGGCAGGTCGTGTCCGGCTGCCTGCGCCGCCTCGTACTCCAGCACCGAGTTGAAGGCGCTGCCCTGCACGCGGCGACCGGCCTCCATCAGCAACTGCTCACGCCGGGCCACCTCACCGCGGAGGGTGTCCGCGAACCGGTCGGCCAGCGAGCGCTTCTCCGCCATGTTCGAGATGACGGCCACCACCTGCGGGAAGTCCCGGAAGATGTCGGCGCCGGCCTCGCCCTTGAAGTCGGCGTAGATGACGATGAGGCGGTCGGCCGAGTGAGTCGTCAACAGCGACAACAGGATCGACATCAGGGTCTGCGACTTGCCCGAGCCCGTCATACCGATCATCAGACCGTGCGGACCCATGCCGCCTTCGGCCTCGTCCTTCAGGTCGAACATCAGCGGTTCACCGGTGGCGGTGACACCGATGGGCACGCGCAGCTCCTCGGCCCGCGAGCGCGGCGCCCACAGGCCGGCGACGTCGAGCGCCGCCGCGTCCGGGATGCCCAGCAGGGTGCCGAAGGTGGCCAGGCCGGCGCCCGTGCTCCGGGCCCGGTTCGGGTTGGAGTCCCAGCGCGCGAGGCCGCGGGCCAGGTGCGCCGCGGCGTGCGGCGAAAAGTCGTCGGCGACATCGAAGTACGGCTGCCAGCCGGCCGCGGCCCACCGCTCGATGCGGCCACCGGACACGCGCAGCACCGGGCGGTCGGGGTCCGGGTACTCGGGCTGTTCGGTGCCGCGCTGCAGCACCGTGACACCGGCCAGGCCGGTCCGCGGCAGCAGCTCACCGAGGTCGGCGTCCGGGTCGTCCACGACGATCAGCAGGTGCCGCAGCGGCGTGCTGTCGGCGCCGCCGAACGGTTGCCGGTCGGCGAGCTCACCTGACATGAGGGCGGCGAGCTCGGGGACGCCGGCGGCGAGGTAGCGAGCCGGGCCGACACCGTCGATCTGGCCCGGGATGTCACTGTGCGGCAGCCACTTCAGCCACGACCACGACTCCGATTCCAGCGCCTCGGCGTCCGCCGCGGCCAGGGCGATCCCCAGCAGGGCCGGGTCGTGCCACGTCACCGCTTGCGCGATCCAGGCCCGCAGCGCGCCGCGCACCTCATCGGCATCACCGAGCACGGTGATCCGCGAAACCTTGGCCAGGTCGATACCGCCCGGCACCGCGGGCACCGTCCGCTGCACGTCGAGAAGTCCGCGTAGTGCGCTGTGCGACACCGGTTCCAGATCGATCTCGGCCGCGGTGTCCTTGACCTGCAGTACCGTTTCCAGGCGGGCGTCGTGCAGACCGGCCCGCACCACCAGGTAGTCGGCGTCGTGCGGGTCGCGCTCCCACTGGCGACGGGTGCCGGCGACTGCGGCCAGCTGGTCGGGCGCCGGGTGGGACCACTCGCGGGCAGCGCGCTGCTCGGCCGCCTGCGCCCGCACGTTGTCCCGCACCACCGACAGGTAGCGCAGGTAGTCGGCGCGTTCGGCGTCGACCTCCTCGGTCCGGGTCTTGTTGTCCGAGCCGCGGTAGAACGCGGTGGCCGCCAACAGGAGTACGAACGGGAAGAACAGCGTCTGCGGCGAGATGACGCGCATGCCGGTGGCCACCAGGGCCACGATCATCCCGACGATCAGGATGACGATCAGGTAGGGCAGCACCCGGCGCAACAACGACGGCGGCACCAGCCGCGGCAGCTCCGGCGGCGGCTCGATGGTGATGACGCTCGCGCGGGTTGCCGGGATGGGCAGCCGGCGCCGCGCTTCGAAGATCAGACGGCTCACGGGTTCTCCCTCACGGCGATTTCGACTGCCGGGCTCGTCCGGGTGGGCACGAGCGCCGGGACCTGCAACGCCTCACTGCGCGACAACGTCGGGCCGGGCGTGAACTGGCTGAGGATCGACCACGGCACCGGCAGCGGTGATGCGGTGAGTCCCAGCGCGGCAGGGGTTTTCCGGTTGGCATTGGTGGCGTCACCCTCGGTGGAGATGCCGTAGCGGACGCCGGTGTCGCTGATCCAGTAGCCCGACAGCGCCGGGGTTCCCCCCTGGCCGGTGGCCTGGACGAAG
Organism: Mycobacterium toneyamaense; assembly: GCF_055384815.1. Taxonomy (NCBI): domain Bacteria; kingdom Bacillati; phylum Actinomycetota; class Actinomycetes; order Mycobacteriales; family Mycobacteriaceae; genus Mycobacterium; species Mycobacterium toneyamaense. The sequence continues at coordinate 356,007 of NZ_AP040333.1, read as the reverse complement.
TAACCGGTGCCCGGGGTTACCGCGACGCGCTGCGCGGTGCCGGCCGGGCCCGCCAGTGCCACGGTGTGCGCGTCGGCGGGCAGCGGCAGCGTCGCTCCCGCCAGGAGGGTGAGCGAATTCGTCGTGGCACCATCGTGTTTGGTCCAGCGGGCGCAGGTCAGCGGTGCCTTGGTGGCGTCGACGACGGTCAGCGGGCGCTCCGGGTACGCCGCGGTGTTGATCGCGGTGGAGACCGGGATGCGGGCGATCTGGTCGGCGCTCAGCCGCGGCGGCTGCTCCAGACCGTACGAGTCGGTGTTGCGCAGAATCGCGGCGACGACCTGTGAAATCGGTTGCAGGCCATCGTCGAGGACCGCGTAGTACCGCACCGCGTTGTCGGTGGCGGCCTCGGTGGTGACGGCGGTGACCACGGCGCCGACGGGTGCCGCGACCGGCATGGGGTACGGCGTTGGCTGGCCCGCGTTGACGATCACCGGTGCGGCCAGCGGGGCCGACTCGGGGATCGCGTTGAACAGGCCATCGGCGATGGCACGGGGCGCGGGCAGGGCAGTTCCGTTGGCGCCCAGGCCGAGTGCTGCCGTCACCGCGCGGTTGTTGAGGTCGACCGCGCTGCGCTTGCCGTTCCACAGCAGCCAGCTGCCGCCGTTGACGCCGGCGGAGCCGACACCGTCGTTGCGCACCAGCACGGCATCGTTGGCACCCAGCGCGGCCGCGCGCGATCCGCCTTCGGCGAGCGGGCCGGTGATCAGGGTGGCCCCCACGACCTCGCCCGTGGCCGCGTCACACACGGTCCAGTCGGCGTCACGAGAAGTGTTGGGCACCATGCGTTCCGGGGCGCCCGGGATGCCGATGAGGCTGCCGCGCGGGAACTTGTCCAGTTCCGCGCTCGGGACGAGGGTCGGGTTGTCGGGCCGTCCGGCGATGAGCCGGGCCGACGTCAGATTGAGGACAGGGTGCAGTTGGTCGCCGACCCGGACATACAGCGCCGAGGTCTCCCGGTCGGCCAGGATCACGTTGTTGCCCGCGACACCCGCCGGCCGGATCAGGGAGAAGACGAAGCAGCCCGCCAGGCCGGTGACGAGCACCAGTGCGCCGACCAGAACCGAGCGGCTCTGGGTCCGCAACGGGTCGACGAGCATGCGGGTGTCATGCAGGGCCACACCAGAGGCGATGCGCCGCATGAGGAATCGCCAACCGGACACCTGGTGCCGCGTGACGAATCCGCGGCGGTAGTGGATCTGGTCCGGGTTGTCGTTCACCGGTGTACGGGAACTGAATGTCAGTCGATCGGTCTCATTGCGCTTGCTCATGCGCGATCCGCCTTCGGCTCCTCGCTGGGCACCGCCAGTCCGAGGCCGCGCAGCAACGGCGCGGCCGAGTTGCTGACGTCACCCGCGGTGATCGTCATGAGTTCGTCATCGGTGAAGTCATGTGCGGCAAGGTGATCCAGCCGGTACTCACGTTCTTCCTCGGAGCGCTCCACCAGGTTTCGGACGAAGCGGCCGTTACCCGCGATGTCCAGGCTGCGGCGCGCGACACCGGCAGCGTCGGGCGTCGTCGCCGTCGCGAGGTGCCCGAACAGCTGCTCCATCTCCTTCTGCGCCGCGGGTTCGAAGACGCTGTCGCGCTTTTCGGCCATCCGCATGGCGATCTCGGTGAGTTCGGTCGCCGAGTAGGACGGGAAGTCGATGCTGCGGGTGAAGCGCGAGCGCAGACCTTCGTTGGTGTCCAGGAACATGTCCAGGTCCTTGCGGTAGCCGGCGATGATCACGACCAGGCGGCTGCGGTCGTTCTCCATGCGGGCCAGCAGGGTGTCGATGGCGACCAGACCGAAGTCGTTCTTGGCGCCGGTGGACACCAGCGCGTACGCCTCGTCGAGGAACAGCACGCCGTCGAGCGCGCTGTCGATGATCGCGTTGGTCTTGGCCTCGGTTTCACCGATGTGCTGGCCGATCAGGTCGGCACGGTGCACCTCGCGCACCGTCTCTTTACGCAGCAGGCCCAGGCCGCAGTAGATCTTCGCGACCACGCGGGCGATGGTCGTCTTACCGGTTCCGGGCGGTCCGGCGAACACCAGGTGATTGGTGCGCTGGGCCACGGCCAGGCCCCGCTCCTGCCGCCGAATCGACATGGCCACAGAGCTTTTCAGCCGGGCCACCTGATACTTGACCTCTTCCAGGCCGATGAACTCGGCGAGCTCGGCCTCGGCTTCGACGAGCAGATGCGCCTTGCGCGACTTGGCATCCGGGTCCACGAAGTCGGCCTCGGTCGGCTCGGTCTCGGGATCCCACGGGTTGTGCCGGGCCTCGATCCTGGCGGCGGTCGTCGGGTCGATGCCGAAGCTGGTGTCGGTCAACGCATGTTCGGCTGCGGTGTTGTCGGGGTGCGCGGCATACAGCTCGGCCAGCACGTCGGTGGCCTCGTCGTCCTCGCCCTGCGCCCGCAGCGACAGCGCCTTGACGAACGTGCCGTCCACGGCGGCGACGGACACCGGTCCCTCGGGATCCTCGAGGTGCGACAGCGCGGGAGCGAACATGCCCAGGTGTGCCAGGGCGATACCCAGCGCCACCCGCGCGGCATGCGCGTAGTTCGCGTCGAGGCTGGGGTCGTTGACGATCGGGGTCAGCTGCCGGACGACGTCGGACCAGCGGCGGGTACGGTGGTGCATCGCCACCCGCACCCAGCGCGCCGGCAGCCAGCCCGGCTTGCGGTCGAGCAGGTCGCCGACGAGCTGATCAGCCTCTTCGTAGGCGCCGGCACCGGCGAGCGTCGCGGCGTAGGCCAGCTGGAAACCGTCGCGGTCGGCGGCGCGGAACTGCAGGTACAGACCACTGTCGTAGGTGAAGCCCAGATCGCCGTCGGCGAGGTCGAGGGCCTGCTGCAACACGCCCGCCGACGAAACCGTCCGCCAGATGGCCTCGACCACGTCGGGCGTTGCCGCGCCTGCGGCAGCCAAGCCGGTCCAGGCGTCGCAGTGCTCGCCGGCGATGCGCGTCAGAGTCAGGAAGCCACCCAGGGCGGCATCGAGGTCGGCCGGGCGGCGACGGCCGTCGACGGTGAGGCCGAGCGCCAGGCAGCCGGTGGCGAACCGGGTCAGCACGTCACGGTCGACCCGTGATACCCGCTGTGCCGCATCCACTTCGGCCACCACTGTGTTACTGCCCGCGGTGCTCGGTCGCACGTGGGTCCTTTCCGTCGTCGACACGCCAGGGGACAATCCACTCATCTGGCGGCCGCCCTAAGAAGGAGTCGGCATGCGGATCGGGTTGGTTCCCGACGGGCCGAGAGACGGGCACTGTGCCGTCGTGCGGGCGCGCCTTGCTGGAAGTGCGCCGCGGCGGATACCGCAAATGTGTCAGTGCCCATATCTGTGTTCGCGGGATATTAGAGTCCCCGCATATCTCCTTAAGTATGCCTAAGCTAACCCCTGCGAAGTTAGCATTGCATAACTTAAGTTGTCGAGACGCACCCCACCGCATCAGCGGGTGACGACGCTCACTCCTTAACGGCAGTGACCAGGGTGTTCGAGGCGATCATGGTCGCCGCTTCGGGGTTCGTCGGCACCGGACGGCCCACCGAGCGGAAGTAATCAGCGAGCCCGGTTGCCTCGGCGCGCCAGCCCCGCGCGCCGAACCAGTCCGCCGCGGGCGCGATCTGCTCGTTGTAGATCAGCTTGAAGAAGCCCTCCGCCATCTCGTCCCCGGCAGCCCGCTTGGCCGCGAACACCTCGGCAGGCATCGGCTTGCCCTCTTCGATCGCCACCCAGCTGCCGGGTGCCGCCAGCTCATCGATTCCGGTGAACAGATCGCCCTGTGCCGTCGCGGGCAGATAGATCAGCAGCCCCTCGGCAATCCACGCCGAGGGGCGCGACGGGTCGAAGCCGGCATCGGTGAGCGCTGTCCGCCAGTCGTCGCGCAGGTCGACGGCGATCTCGCGGCGTTCCGCCTTCGGGTCGGCCCCATTGCCCGCCAACACTTCCCGCTTGAACTCGAGGACCTGGGGCTGATCGAGCTCGTAGATGACGGTGCCGTCCGGCCAGTCCAGGCGGTAGGCGCGGGAGTCGAGCCCCGCGGCCAGCAGCACGACCTGGCGGACGCCGGCCGCCGCGGCGCGCTGGAAGTACGTGTCGAAGTACTTGGTCCGCGAGCCCTGGAAGTTGATGAACGGTTCGCCGAACTCCGGCGTCGCCAACGGGTGTTCCGGTGCCTCGCCGTCCAGCACGTCGGCCCAGACGCCGCCGACCGCGCGGGTGAACATCTCGGCATAGTGGTCCACCGCAAGCGGATTGGGCTTGGCCGCTTCCAATGCTCGCGCCGCGGCCACCATCACCGCAGTCGATCCAACACTCGAGTTGATGTCCCAGCTGTCATTGTCGGTCCGCACCCGCGCGAGGGTACGCCGACAACATGGACGGCGACCGAGACGAGACTCAGACCAGCGGGCGGCCCGTGCGGAGGCGCCAGTCCAGATCGCGCAGCATCCAGTTGAACGGGAACCGCCGCAGCGGCCCGGGCAGGACCCCGTTGACCGCCTTCACGATTTTCATCACCGAGTTGAAACGCTTCTGCCGCTTGGCATCCCACGGCAACCGCATCTCGTCGCGGAAACGTTGCGGCAGGAAGCCCGTGGTGAGCAGCAGGGAGAACGACTCGAACCAGCGCTGCAGCGGACCGGGGAGTTGCAGCCCCTTCATCCGCACCGCGGCGATCGGATACAGGTACTCGCGCACCGTGTCGTCGATGTGCACCTGGTCCAGCGACTCCTGCCAGTACTTGTCGAAGGCGGCCCGGTCGGCCGGCCACATCTCCGGCGTCACCTGCAGTGTGGTGCCCATCGTCATGCCCTGGCGGTAGAACTCCTCGGCGGTCTCGTCGTCCAACTCACCGACCACCATGCGATAGACGTCGAGCGCGCCCTTGAACAGACACGCCGCCACCCACAGCTGCAGGTTCTTGTCCATCGCGCTGTACTTCACCGGGCTGTCCGGGGTCGAGTACACCTGCCGGTGCGCCGTGTTGACCGCGCTGCGGTACGCCGCCTTCTGTTCGTCGGATCCCAGGATCGCGACCGCGAGGTACGTGAACGTCGTGCGGGCGCGCTTGATCGGATGCAGGTCGGTCCGGCCGCTCTCCACGCGGCTCTCGACGACGCCATAGCCGACGCCCGGCCGCGCCAGCTGCATGATCACGTTGGCCGGGCCCGCCAGCAGCGCCGCACCGACCAATCCGTCGGCGTACTGGACATTCCGGCGGACCCGACGGCCCGGCGCGCAAGCGTTGACCGGCATCTCGACCAGATCGACCGTCATTGGTCACTCCTCGCAAAAGTGAGAACGATTGATTCCTGATATTGCCCGCGGCACGGTGCAGGTGTCAAGATGGCGGGGTGCCTCAGGTACGGCCGTACCGCGGGATCGACGCGGCAGAACGCCTGGCCCAACGACGGGCCCGGCTGATCGACGCCGGACTGGAGATTTTGGGCGCCGCGCCACCGGCACCGGAGCTAACTGTCCGGACCATCTGCGCCGGAGCGGGCGTGGCGATGCGGTACTTCTACGAAAGCTTCTCCGACAAAGACGTTTTCGTCGAGGCGGTGTTCGACCATGTGATCGCCGAGCTCGCCACCACGACGCAGGCGGCGGTCGCCGCGGCGCCGCCCGACGAGCAGAGCCGCGCCGGTATGGCCAACATCGTGCACGCCATCGCCGACGATCCCCGGGTCGGCCGCCTGCTGTTCAGCGCCCAGCTGTCCAACGAGGTGGTGGCCCGCAAGCGCAACGAGTCGACGGTCTTCTTCGCCATGCTGCTCGGCCAGCACGCCGGCGACGCCCTTCAGCTGCCCGCCGGAGACCGGCGCCGGGCCAGCACTCATTTCGCGGTCGGGGGCGTCGCCCAGACGCTGAGCGCCTGGCTGTCGGGCGAAATCACCTTCACTCCAGACGAATTGATCGACCATCTGGCGCTGCTGCTGGACACGCTCGGCAAGCGGGCCGTCCGCCGGTGAACGGCCCCCAGCTGCACCGGCCTCGGCCGCCGCTGAGCCAGCACATCGACTTCTTCGGGTACTGGGCGCACGGCGGCGTCACCGCTGATCGGAGCCGGGCACTGCCGCGCGGCGCGGCGACCGTGGTGATCGATGTCGGCGGCCGAGATCGCGTCGACTTCTTCTCCGCCGACGGCGCCACGCGAATGCCGGTCGAGCCGTCATTCCTCACCGGCCCGGGCACGCTGTCGTACGTCACCCGGATCGATCCCGGCGAAGCGGTACTGACCATTCATTTCCGGCCCGGCGGCGCGCTGCCGTTCTTCGGAATCCCGTTGGCGGACTTGGAGAATTCCTGCGTCAACCTGACCGACCTCTGGGGCGCCGCCGCCACCCGGCTGCGTGAGCAACTGATCGAGACACCGGGCTGGCCGCGGCGCATCGAGATCGTGGAAGCCTTCCTCCTCGCCCGGTTGCGGCCGGTATCCCACACGCTGATGCCCGTCCTGCACACCGCCGAACACCAACCGTCGCTTCGGGTTTCCGAAGCGGCCGAACTGACCGGCCTCTCCCCCAAACGCCTGATCGCGACATTCCGCAACGAGATCGGGCTCACCCCGAAGGCCTATCTGCGCGTGCGGCGGCTCCAGGCCGCCCTGCGCCTGCTCGATGCCGGCAGCGGCGACGGCGCCGGCGTCGCGGCCACTCTCGGGTACTTCGATCAACCCCACTTCGTGCGCGAATTCCGCGGGTTCACCTCGGTCACGCCGACGCAGTACACCCAGCGGCGCAGCGCGCTGCCGAGTCACGTCGGGCTGACGGGATAGTCGCGGAGGCGGCAAAAATATCCAAGCGCAGGGCTCGGCTGACCGGCAGCATGGAGGCATGCACGAAGGAGCACAGGCCGTCGCGAACACCGGCCTTCTGGTCGCCGCCATCCGCGCCGACGAATCCCGCCGGCCCGACCGCCTTTTCACCGATCCGTTCGCCGAACGCCTGGCCGGTGAGACGGGCCGCCGACTGCTCGCCGAGGCCGTCGCCGAAGCCGGGGACCGCCCGACGCGGCAGATCGTGGTGCGCACCCGATTCTGGGACGAGGCCCTGCTGCGCGCCACGCAGTCTGTCCGCCAGGTCGTCATTCTCGCCGCGGGCATGGACGCCCGCGCGTTCCGGCTTTCCTGGCCCGGCGCCACGACCGTCTACGAACTGGACCAGCCCGATGTGATTGCCGCCAAGGCCGCGGCGCTGGCAGGCGAAGAACCGTCGTGCACCCGGGTTGCCGTCGGCGTCGATCTCACCGGCGACTGGACAGATGCCTTGCGGTCCAATGGCTTCGATGACCGGCAGCCGACGGTGTGGTTGATCGAAGGCCTACTGCAGTACCTCGACGCGGCCGCCGTCGGCACACTCTTCGAACGCGTCGACGCGCTGTCCGCGGCCGGTTCGGTGCTGCTGTACGACGTCGTCGGCAAGACGCTGCTCGACGCACAGCTGCTCGCGGCGGTACGCCAGTCGATGGCCCGCAACGGCGCGCCGTGGCTGTTCGGGACCGATCAACCGGGTGAGCTCGCGGAGCGCCACGGCTGGTCGGCCGTCGTCACCGATGTGGCTGTGCCGGGCAATGAGTGGGGACGCTGGTTCGCCCCCGCGGTACCGATGGACGTACCCGACGTGCCGCGCGGTTACTTCGTCGAGGCGACGAAGTAGCCGCGCCTGCGCCGTGACGTCAGGTCAGGTGGTCGAATTCACCGCTGACATGGCGGATATGAGCGTCGGCGGAGCGGTGCACGATGTCCTTGGCGTCGTGGTCGATCTCGTCGCCACCCAGGGTGTAGAGCCGGTCGTATTCGTAGGCATCAAGGCGGTCGACGATACGCCGAACCACTGCCGCCGACAGCGGCAAGTGCTTGGGGTACATGCGCTGGAACGACACCCAGTCTTTGGCCAGGGCGCCCGAGATGGTGTCCCCGACGAGCAGCGTGCCGTCCGGGCACACCGCCACGGCACTGCCCCGCATGTGACCACCCACGTGCACCAGCCGAAGTCCCGGCAGCGGCTCGATCTCGCTGTCCCAGTATTCGATGACCGGATCGGCGACCGGAACCCATTCCTGGTCACGGGCATTCACGTAGACCGGGGCGCCGCCGAACGCCTTGCTCCAGGACAGCTGGGCGCCGAACATATGGGGATGGCTCGACGCGATCACCGCGACCCCGCCGAGCGCATTCACCAGACCGACGATCGAATCGTCCAGGTAGCTCGGCGCATCCCACAACATGTTGCCGGCAGCAGTCTGCACCAGATATGACCGGTGCCCGATCGCGAACCGGGGTGCCCTGCGCAGGCTGTGCACTCCCCGGCCATGGTCGACGTATTCGGTCTGATGTGGCTGCGCGGCAAGACGTTCCAGAGTCGTCCAGGTGCCATGTGGTGGCAAGTGGCCGCATTCCTCGATGGGAACGACCTCGACCGTGAAAACACAACTGTTCTCGGGCGGCCGCGTGTCGGTGTCGGCGTGCTCGACTCCACATCCGTCGCAAATCCAAGTAGGCATGCACCCAGCCTGCAAGCTCAACCATGGTTGAGATCAAGGTGCAGTGTTCGAGAGCACTTCCAGCCAGGGATGATCCGGATGCACCTGCGACAGCCAACCGGACAGCCGGGATCGCCGGGACCGATCCATCATCGGGAGTGCGCGCAGAAAGTCTGCTTGATCTTTGGTGCGTTGCGCTTTCGCCTTGAACAGGAGCACGACCTCGGGGATCAGATACGGGATGCCGGTGTCGGTATGAAGAATCAGCTCGTCGTACGGCATGGTGATCGAAGCGTCGCGGCGGCACACCCACCGGTCGCCGACGTGCGGCTCCCGGAAAACGTCGAGGCGGTAGTACCCGGTCGCCGGGTCACGCAGCCAGGTCTGGTGCATGGTGTCCGCTTCTTCGGGGAACGGCCAGACACGACCGCCGCCGACGACATCCCATTCGAAGCCCGGAAACGCGCCGACGAGCCCGGCGAATTGGTCACGCGGAACTCCGATTTCGAGATCGTCGTGGGCACGTCCCAGCCCACCGACGAACAGGTCCAGCGCCCAACCCGCGGCGACATACCAGCGGGCCGAGGTGCCCGAGAGCCGTTCGGCGACTTCCGTCGGTGTCCAGGCCTGCCAGAGCCGATCGCATTCCTCGGCCGACAGCAGGCGTCCGGTCATCAGAGTCAGGCCGGAGCCACCGCCGGCCTCCGGTCGGCCGCTGTCCGCGGCTCGGTCACCGTATCGGCCTCGGTGAATTCCTTGGTCCAGCAGGCGAATTCCAGCGTGATGCCGTCCGGGTCCTGGAAGTAGAACGACCGCACGTACACACCGGGATGCACCGTGGCCGACGCCTGCATGGGGCTCTCGTCGTGGTTGAGTACCGGGCCGACCCGCACGCCCTTTTCCTTCAGCCGCTTGCGGTACTCGTCGAACTTCTCCGCGGGCACATGAAAGGCCAAGTGGTTCAACGAGCCGACGGCACTCACGAACTCGCCGAGGCCGGGCAGCGCCGCCGGCTGCGAGATGCCGGGCTCCCCGTCGGGCGCCTGCGCGAACCAGAAGAACGCCACGCAGTCGCCGTTACCGGCGTCGAAGAAGAAGTGCTGCCCCATGCCGCCCGGCAGATCCAGTGACTTGACCAACGGCATGCCGAGCACGCCCGAGTAGAAGTCGACGGTCCGCGCCATGTCCGCGCAGACGAGGGCGACATGGTTGATGCCGCCCAGCTCGAATTCAGCGTTGCGGTTGTCGGGCTTGATCATCGTGCCACTCCTGACGACAGGGTCTGGTCAATCACCTAATCTGAATCTAACATCAGGTTCAGGTTTGATCAATGACTCTTCGGAAGGACGCCACCGTGACCGTCGCGCCCCGCGAGCAGCTCCCCACCGTGCGGGGCCGCCAGACGCAGGCGGCGATCGACAGCGCCGCGCGCGCCGTCATTGCCCGCAAAGGCATTCTGGCGACCACCATTTCGGACATCGCGGCCGAGGCCGGCCGCTCCACCGCGTCGTTCTACAACTACTACGACTCCAAGGAGGCGATGGTCCATGAATGGGCACAGCGCTTCCGCGACGAAGCCCGCGAGCGGGCCCTGCCGGCCATCAGCGCCGAACTGACCAACTGGGAACGCTCCCACCAGGCCGCCGCCGCGCACTGGGAGACCTACCGGCACCGGCTTGCCGAGGTCATCGCCATTTCCCAGCTGGCAATGATCAACGAGGATTTCGCGCAGTATTGGTCCGAAATCTGCGAGCTACCGATCTCCCTGATCGTGTCGATGGTCAAACACGCTCAGCAGCAAGGCTTCTGCCCGGACGACAATCCACGGCTCGTTGCCGTGGCATTGGTATCGATGCTGAACCAGTTCTGCTATACCCAATTGTCAGGCGACGGCGCCACCACCGCAGACGACGACGCCTGCGTCACCACCCTGGCCAACATCTTCTACCGGACCATCTACCACGAGGGGAATCCGCGTACATGAACAGACCCGGAAGTTCGTCCGCCGCGGGAGTCACCCGAGAATTCATCGGAATGGACTCGCCCACCGCGCTGCGCGCCGGGTCCGGTGGCCACCCGTGCCAGGGCATCTACTACCGGGGCATGGGCCGCAAGCCCAAGGTGGCGATGATCGCCACGCACTACCAGATCGACTTCGCCGAGCACTACCTCGCCGACTACATGGCAACCCGCGGTATCGGGTTCCTCGGCTGGAACACCCGATTCCGCGGCTACGAATCCAGCTTCCTGCTCGATCACGCGCTCGTGGACATCGGGGTCGGGGTGCGCTGGCTACGCGAGGTGGCCGGCGTGGAAACCGTTGTTCTGCTTGGCAATTCAGGCGGCGGATCGCTCATGGCCGCCTATCAGGCCCAGGCGCTGTCACCGCACATCACCCCACTGGACGGGATGCGCCCGGCCGCGGGCGTCTACGACCTGCCGCCGGCCGACGGCTACATCTCCAGCGCGGCACACCCGGGCCGACCGGACGTGCTCACCAATTGGATGGACGGTTCGGTGACCGACGAAACCGACGCGCTGGCAACCGATCCCGATCTCGACCCGTTCGCCGAGCACAACGGCCCGCCCTTCTCCCCGGAATTCGTTCAGCGCTACCGCGACGCGCAGGTCGCCCGAAACCACGCGATCACCGACTGGGTGGAAGCCGAGTACGCGCGTGTCCGCGCCGCGGGCTTCCGCGACCGCCCCTTCACGGTCATGCGGACCTGGGCCGACCTGCGCATGATCGACCCCACGCTCGAACCCACCAAACGCCCGGCCAATCAGTGCTATGCGGGCACCCCCGTCCAGGCCAACCGCTCGGCCAACGGCATCGCCGCCGCCTGCACGCTGCGCAGCTGGCTGACGATGTGGAGCCTGCGTCACGCGCAGACCCGGGCCGAACCGCACCTGGCCCTCATCGACAACCCCGCGCTGGTGATCAACGCCGAGCAGGATTCCGGCGTGTATCCCTCTGACGCGCAACGCATCTTCGACGCCCTGGCGTCCACGGACAAGACGCTGCACGCCATCGACTCCGACCACTACTTCACGACCCCGGGCGCCCGCAGCGAACAGGCCGATCTCATCGCCAAATGGATCGCCAAGCGGTGGCGGTGAATCCGGCCATCCGGGTACTGGCGCACTTCACGCCCGGCCCGCGCGTTACCGAATTCCTGGCCCCGCTCGGCGATCTGGTCGATGTGCGGTTCTGCGCCGCGGACGACGACGCGACGTTCTACCGGGAACTGCCGGAGGCCGATGTGCTGTGGCATGTCCTGCGGCCGGTCAGCGCCGACGATCTGGAACGGGGCCGGCGCCTCAAGCTGGTCCACAAGATGGGCGCGGGCGTCAACACCATCGATGTCGATGCCGCGACGCGCCTCGGCATTGCCGTGGCCAACATGCCCGGCGCCAACGCGCCGTCGGTCGCCGAGGGCACCGTCATGCTGATGCTGGCCGCCCTGCGCCGGCTACCGGAACTCGACCGCGCCACGCGCGCCGGCGCCGGCTGGCCCACCGACCCGACGCTCGGCGAGACGGTGCGGGATCTCGGCAGCTGCACCGTCGGCCTGATCGGGTACGGCAACATCGCCAAACGAGTCGAGACCATCCTCACCGCCATGGGCGCGACCGTCGTGCACACCAATACCCGTGGCGCACAGGGCCACCCCGGCTGGCGGACGCTCCCCGACCTGCTGGCCGTCAGCGATGTCGTCTCGCTACACCTGCCGCTCACCGAACACACCGAAGGACTGCTCGACGCCGCGGCGCTGTCGCGGATGAAACCGGGTGCGGTCCTGGTCAACACCTCACGCGGCGCCGTCATCGACGAACCCGCGCTGGTCTCCGCACTACAGCACGGGCCCCTGCAGGCCGCGGGCCTCGACGTCTTCGCCACCGAGCCCGTCGACGCCGCCAATCCACTGCTCAAGCTCGACAACGTCGTCGTCAGCCCGCACACCACGTGGTACACCGCCGACACCATGCACCGCTACCTGGCCGAAGCGGTCGGTAACTGCGAGCGACTCGCCGCTGGACAGCAGCTGGCCAACGTAGTGAACGAAGTGAACCTCTAAACACCCGTCAAGTGGGTTACTCTCGGAACCAACCGACCAGTTATTTGGTTGGGTGCGCCCTGCACAGCCCACAGCCGGTCACAGGAGGCAACGATGCCCATCGCGATCACGTCCGAGCACAACGATCTGGCCGATTCGGTCCGATCCCTGGTGGCGCGGGTCGCGCCGTCCGAGGTCTTGCACGAGGCCCTCGAGACCCCGATCAGCAACCCGCCGCCGTATTGGGCCGCGGCCGCCGACCAAGGCCTGCAGGGCCTGCACCTGTCGGAAGCCGTTGGCGGACAAGGCTTCGGCATCCTCGAACTCGCGATCACCCTGGCCGAGTTCGGCTACGGCGCCGTCCCCGGCCCGTTCGTCCCGTCGGCCATCGCCAGTGCGCTGATCGCCGCGCACGACCCCAAGTCGGCCCTGCTGCCCGGCCTGGCCTCCGGCGAGATCATCGCCGCGTACGCCTTGAACTCGGGCCTGACCGCCACCACCCAGGGCGACGGACTCGTCGTCAGCGGTGAGATCCGCGCCGTCCCCGCGGCCGCGCAAGCCGAGCTCCTGGTGGTGCCCGTCGACGGCCGGTGGGTGGCCCTCGACACCGCGAGCCTGCAGATCGACCCAGTCCAGAGCGTCGACCCGCTGCACCCCGTCGCCCACGTCCGCGCCGACGCCGTACCGGTCGCCGCCGACCGCATCCTCACCGGCCTGGACCAGTCGCACGCCCGGGCCCTGATCACGACGCTGCTGTCGGCCGCATGTGTCGGCGTCGCGCGGTGGGCCACCGACACCGCCGCCGCGTACGCCAAGATCCGCAAGCAGTTCGGCCGCCCCATCGGTCAGTTCCAGGCCATCAAGCACAAGTGCGCCAACATGATTGCCGAGACCGAGCGGGCCACGGGCGCCGTCTGGGATGCCGCCCGCGCGCTCGACGAGCACGCGTCCGGTGACGCCGAATCCGACTACCTGTTCGCCGCCGCGGTGGCCGCGACCCTGGCGCCCGTCGCCGCGCAGCACTGTGCGCAGGACTGCATCCAGGTGCACGGCGGCATCGGCTTCACCTGGGAACACGACACCAACGTGTACTACCGGCACGCCATCGCGCTGGTCGCCGGATTCGGCCGGGCCGCGGACCACCCGCGCCAGGTCGTGGACCTCGCCACGACCTCCGGCATGCGGTCCATCGACATCGACCTGGACCCGGACACCGAGAAGCTGCGCGCCGAGATCCGGGCGGAAGTGGCTGCGCTGAAAGCACTTCCGAGCGGACCGGAGCGCAACGCCGCGATCGCCGAAGGCGGCTGGGTGCAGCCGCACCTGCCGACGCCCTGGGGCCGGGCCGCAGAGCCGATCGAGCAGATCATCATCGCTCAGGAGTTCAGCACCGGAAAGGTGCGCAGGCCACAGATGGGCATCGCGGCGTGGATCATCCCGTCGATCGTCGCGTTCGGCACCCACAAGCAGCAGCAGGACTTCCTGCCGCCGACGTTCCGCGGCGACATGATCTGGTGCCAGCTGTTCTCCGAGCCCGGTGCCGGCAGCGACCTCGCCAGCCTGACCACCAAGGCCGTCAAGGTCGACGGCGGCTGGCGCATCACCGGCCAGAAGATCTGGACGACGGGAGCCCAGTTCTCCGCGTGGGGTGCGCTCCTGGCCCGGACCGACCCCAACGCGCCGAAACATCAAGGCATCACGTATTTCCTGCTCGACATGAAGAGCCCCGGCGTCGAGGTGAAACCGCTGCGCGAGCTCACCGGCAACGCGATGTTCAACACCGTCTTCATCGACGACGTCTTCGTGCCCGACGACATGGTGCTCGGCGAGGTGAACCGCGGCTGGGAGGTCAGCCGCAACACCCTGACCAACGAACGGGTGTCGATCGGCAGCAGCGAGCCGCCGTTCCTGGCCAGCCTCGATCAATTAGTGGAGTTCCTGCGGGACGGCGAATTCGACGAACTGCAGCGCCACGAAGCCGGCAAGCTCATCGCCGAGGGCCACGCCGCGAAGTTGCTCAACATGCGCTCGACGCTGCTGACCCTCGCCGGTGGCGATCCGATGCCGGCGGCCGCGATCTCCAAGCTGCTCTCGATGAAGACCGGCCAGGGTTATGCCGAATTCGGGGTGGCGTCATTCGGCAGCGACGCGGTTGTCGGTGACCCGCAACAGCCCTCCGGCCGGTGGGACGAATACCTGTTGGCCGGCCGCGCGACGACAATCTACGGCGGCACCTCCGAGGTGCAGTTGAACATCATCGCCGAGCGGCTGCTGGGCCTGCCGCGCGACCCGTAACCGCCGCCACCAACGGACGGGAAACCCTCATTTCAGTGCAGAAATGGGGGTTTTCCCTATTGTCCGCGGCTGGTCGGCCAGGTGTACCGTTGACGTAGGCGGAAACATGTTTGGTGGTGATGGTCATGACCACAACAGAGCCGGCCACACGCGCGTCGCGCATACTGCGGCCGGTCTTCATAGCAGCCGTTGCGATCGCGTTCACGATCCTGCCGACGGCGCTGCGCAGCCCGACCGTCACGCTGCAGGCGACCGGCGAGCCGTGCGTCAACGGCATCGTCCCGTGGAACCCCTACGTCGTGAACTGCAACCTGCCCGATCGCAATACGCCCAGGGTGCGCGGCGCCGCTCCCGACGCGGGCGCCATCATCGCGTGCCGCGGCAGGCCGGCCTGCCTGTCCTGGTACGTCAACGGGTACTAGAGGTCCATCTCCCGTAGCGCGCGCTTGAGGATCTTGCCCGTGGGGTTACGCGGCAGCTCGTCGAGGAAGACGACCTCACGCGGAACCTTGTAGCGCGCCAGGTGATCTCGGACGTAGGACTTGATGTCGTCCTCGCTGACCGTCGCCCCCTCGGTCTTGACGACGAAGGCCCGCAGCCGCGCGCCGAAGTCCTTGTCGTCGACGCCGATCGCGGTCGCCTCCACCACCTCGGGATGCCCGCTGATCAGGTCCTCGACCTCGGCAGGGAAGACGTTCTCGCCGCCCGACACGATCATCTCGTCGTCACGGCCACTGACATACAGCAATCCCCGCTCGTCGAAATAGCCGACGTCGCCCGACGACAGCATCCCGTCGATGATCTCCTTGCCACCGCCGCCGGTGTACCCCTCGAACGGGAATGTGGTGCCGACGAAGATGCGCCCGACGCTGCCCTGCGGCAGTTCCTTGCCGTTGTCGTCGAAAATCTTCACGCGGACGCCCTTGACCACCGGGCCGACCGTCGCCGGGTTGATCGACAGGTCCTGCGGCCGCGCGATGGTGGCGAACGAGATCTCGGTCGACCCGTACAGGTTGTAGATCACCGGGCCCAGATCCTTGAGCGCCCGCGTCGCCAGTTCGGATCCCAACTGTGAACCCGACACGAAGACGATGCGCAGGCTCGACAGGTTCGGCTTCGGTGACGTCTTGTCCAGCTCGTCCAGAATGCGCGACAACATCACCGGCACCACCACCATGGCGGTGACCCGGTGCCGCTCGATGTCGGCGAGCACGGTGGCCGGCTTGAACCGGCGCCGCAGCACCAGCGTGCTGCCGAGCAGCATGGCGATGGTCGAGTGCAGGTACCCGAGCGCGTGGAACATCGGCGCGGGCAGGCTGGTCACCTCACCGGATTTGAACGGCACTGACGACAGCACGCCACCCACCGGGGCGAGCGACGGCGGGGCACTTCGGTTGGCGCCCTTGGGAGTTCCCGTGGTGCCGCTGGTCAAGATGATGATGGACGCCGATTTGGCCGCCTTCGGCGGCGCCAGGCTGCTGGTCCGGGCGATGACCTCGGCCAGGGATTCGTCGATGCTGCCCGACGGTTCCGGCTTGTCCGGGTTGTGCCCCAGTGCCCGCAGCTTGCCCAGGGGCGGCTCGGACAGCGCGACGGCGCCGGCGTATTCGTCGTCGTAGATGATGAGCTGCGCGCCCTCGCGCTCAGAGACCTCTTTGATCTGTGGACCCGAGAATTCGGTGTTCATCAGGATGATGCGCGCGCCCACCCGCGCCGCGCCGTATACCGAGATCAGGAACCACCGGTGGTTGCGGGCCAGGATCGCCACGCCTTCCCCGGCCTGAACCCCCTTGGCCCGCAACGCGTTGGCCGTGGCGTTCACGGCGTCGTCGAACTCCTGGAAGGTGATGTCGCCGTCGTCGTCGATGACGGCGGTGCGGTGCGGGGTACGACGCGCGTTGAGCGCCGGGACCATGCCGATCTCACCCCAGCGGGCGATGTCGGCCAGCATCGCCGCGATGTGCTGTGGCGACTCGAGTTTGAGCGCGCCCGCCTCGAACATCTTCTTGGCGTAGTGCAATTCGGCGGCGCCGCGGTCAGCCAATTTGGTGACCGATTTGCCGCCCAATTTTTCCAAAGTTTCCTGAACCTTGTTTGCCACCTGTGACGGGAGGTCGGTCAGCTTCGCCATGAGCCAACCATAGGTGACACCGCGGGTAACGCGGCCAGAACTCCAGCCCCAATTCTCGGGCCAATTACGATGACTTCATGGGTGACTCGCGGTCCCTCGAGGTGGGTGGGCGCGAGGTTGTCGTGAGCAACCCCGGCAAGGTGATCTTTCCCGAACCGGGCGTGACCAAGCTCGACCTGGTCAACTACTACCTCGCCGTCGCCGACGGCGCGCTGCGCGGCGTGGCCCGGCGGCCCATGATCCTGAAGCGGTTCGTGAAAGGCATTGCCCAGGAAGCGATCTTTCAGAAGCGGGCACCGGAGAAGCGGCCGGACTGGATCGACGTCGCCGAGCTGAAATACGCGTCGGGCACCTCCGCGAAGGAAGCCGTCATCGACGAGGCCGCCGGGCTGGTGTGGGCCGTCGGCCTGGGCTGCATCGACTTCAATCCCCACCCGGTCCGGGCCGACGACCTGGAACACCCCGACGAGCTGCGCGTCGATCTCGATCCGATGCCGGGTGTCGAGTGGCCGCAGATCCTCGACGTCGCAGCTGTCGTCCGCGACGTGCTCACCGACTACGGGCTGACGGCCTGGCCCAAGACGTCCGGCTCGCGGGGCTTCCACATCTACGCCCGGATCGAGCGGAACTGGCCGTACAAGCAGGTGCGGTTGGCGGCCCAGACCGTGGCCCGTGAGGTGGAGCGACGGGTGCCCGACCTGGCGACCAGTCGCTGGTGGAAAGAGGAACGCCAGGGCGTGTTCGTCGACTTCAACCAGAACGCCAAGGACCGGACGGTGGCGTCGGCCTACTCGGTGCGGTCGCGGCCCGACGCCCGCGTCTCGACACCGCTGTTCTGGGACGAGGTTCCGGGCTGCCGTCCCGAGGAGTTCACCGTGGCGACGGTGCCCGGCCGGTACGCGCAATTCGGTGACCCCTGGGCCGGGATGGACGACGCTGCCGGCGGCCTGGAGGGGTTGCTGGCGCTGGCCGAAGAACTGGGTCCGATGCCCAAAACCGAGAAATCCGGGGGTGGCGCGTCGGCCGACGGACGCCGGGCGTCGCAGATGCCGCTCATCGAGGTGGCCCGGACAAAGACGCGCGACGAGGCGATGGCCGCGCTCGACGAATGGCGGGCGAAGCATCCGGAAGCGGCATCTGCGCTGGAAGCCATAGATGTTCTGGTCGACGGCATGCGCGGCCCCAGCTCGATCTGGTACCGCATCAGGATCAATTTGCAGCACGTGCCGGAGGAATTGCGGCCGCCGCAGGAGCCTCTCATCGCCGACTATTCGCCGTGGGTCGGGTACCACGGCCATCAGATGCGCCGTCCGTGACCGTTACCCCGCTGAGATCATGTTTGCTAGCTGGAGCAATCACACTTCTTAGCGATGATTTAGGACTTACTCCCCGGTACCTTAACTTGGCCACATAACTTCGATCTCGAGCCGGAGAAACGACACAGCTGTCGGGCGTCCGGCAACATCGAAGGGAGGCATCACATGGCTGTAGTGACAGGCAAGGCCACCGGCGACGCAACAACGTCTGCCGCTTTCCGCTATGGCAATCCGGCGGTCGCCTGCGGCGACGCCGAGGTGCGCGCCCAGTGCCGTCAACTGGCGACGGTGCTCACCGTCACCGGAGTCATCGACGAAACCGATGTGGACCTGGTTGCAGCGCAGGCACGGCGCTGCGTACTCCCAGAGAAGCCGTTCATCCTGGACCTGAGCGGGGTCACCTCGTTCGCAGTGTCCTGCGTCGAACTGCTCGACAAGGTCAACGACAGCTGCATCGCAGCAGGCAACGAGTGGTCTCTCATCGCATCCCAGCCGGTTTCGACCGCACTGCTGGCCTGCGGCGCAGAGTCCGCCTTCCCGACCGCAACCTCCGTCTCGGAAGCGCTGCACCACTTCTCGGACAGCATGTACGAGCGTCGCCGGTTGCTGCCGTTCCTCACCAAGAAGTCCGCGTAAGACAGGAACTGAACATGTTGATCGATCTCCGCTGGCTGAGTGCCCTGCTCCACCACCGTCGTAAGACGCAGATGGCGACGCCGGCCTTCTGACCGCTTCGACCTCCAACACGGTGCCGACACCAATCTGGTGTCGGCACCGTGCTTTTTGTCAGTCTTGATTCCTGTCTGGGCACAGGATCGAACGTCAGGCGCTGAAGTCGATGCGCACGATCGCGCTGTCGTCCCAGACACCGCGGTTCCGCGCCTTCTGCCACTTTTCCCGCCACGGCAGCCCGGCGTGCACCTGGGTCACTCCCGGAATCCTGATCAGCGGCACCAGATTCCACTGCCACCCGTAGCGCCGGTGCAACACCCGGTTGGCCTCGGCCGCGGCCCCATCCTCGAGGATCGTCGCCGTGCCGGTGAATACGGTTGCGCCGCTGCGCTTTCGGCCGCGGTAGTCGCACGCCGTCAGTTCGACTTGCGGATGTGCGCGCAGCCGTGCGGTTTTCGGACCGCGCTTGGTCCGGAACACGATCGAATCCTGCTCGACGGCGAACCAGATCGGCGTATCGACCGGCTCGCCGTCGCGCCGATAGCTCCGGAGCATTGCGTAGCGGGTCCTGCCCAATTCACTGATGTCTGATCGCTGTGTGTTGGTAGCCATACGGACAGTCAACGACTTAGAGTTGGCTTCAAGTCAAGGCCGAACCAGGAGTGTCATGGCCACGTTCACCATCGGCGAAGTGTCGGCGCGCACCGACGTCGCCGCGACGACGCTGCGCTACTACGAACAGATCGGCCTCATCCCGGCGCCGGCACGCGCCGGGGGGCAGCGCCGCTACGACGACACCGTCATCGATCGCCTCAACGTCATCCGGGTGTGCAAGACGGCGGGGTTCTCTCTCGATGAGATCCAGCTGCTGTTCGCCGACGACGCGCCCGGGCGCCCGGCCAGCCGCGCGCTCGCGGAGACCAAGCTTGCCGAGATCGACGCCAAGATCGCCGAACTGCACCTCGCGCGCGCGGTCGTCGAATGGGGCATGCAGTGCACCTGTCCATCGATCAGCGCGTGCAGCTGCGGTATTCACCCCGCCAAGCCCGGGGACACCCGGACGGCCTGAGGCCTGCTGTCAGTGCCCGCCCGCGCGGGAACCGCCGACCTCCGCCGGCAACGGCGGCGGCAACGGCGTGGTCGGTACGGGCGCGGGAGCTCCGGTGACCGGTGTGGGCGGCGCACCCACCGGTGGCGCAGCCGGCGCAGGCGTGGCGGCCGCGGCTCCGGGCAGGGGCCCGCCGCTGCGGAAAAAGGTCATGGGCTCGGACCGGATGGACTGCGAACCCGCGCTGATATCAAGTGATTTCGCGCTGACGGTATAGGTGATGCCATCGCTCGTCGCGGTGTAGCCGCCGCGGCCGTCCGCGCTCGCGGCGACGATCAGCTTCGCGCCGTCGCTGATCCGGACGCCGCGATATTGGTACTCTCCGCCGGCGCTCCTGCAGACGGCGACCCGTGACGATGCGGTACTGCCGAACGCGACCGCGGTATCGCCCGTCGGGCAGCGCGCCGTCGAGTCGAGGAACCCCTGGGCGTCCGTCGCGGGCTCGGCCACCACCAACGGGCTTCCGGCCAGCGCCAACACCGCACCCGTCAGCGTCGCGGCAGCCAGCCCCCCGGCACGGAATCTGAAGTCGGACATCGTCACCACCACATCACACCGTGACCGGTTCGGCGAGCGCCCACACCGCACCGCCGGCAAATGATGTGGCCGTCACAGCGGCCGGGCCTGGATGAATTCTTGGAAAACTTCAGCTTGATTTATTTACCCGGGCAGGGAAATAGTGCACGTATTGCCTGGTCAGGCGGCCGATGGGGGTTTTTGCTCGGCTAGAGGCACCTCCGTCTTTCCGCTACTTTCAGACCGCCTAATTCCGCTCTGCCTCACTGAATCCGGGGTCCATCATGCAAATCGCTGTTCGGCACAACGCACTGCCTTCGTCTCTCGTTGCCGGAATGTGCTCGGTGTGCGTCGTCGCCTCGGTAGGAGCCGCGGCACCGTTGCCCGCGCCGCACTCCCTGCAGGCGGCACATTCCGCTGTGGCCACCGTGTCCCACGTGTCCACCTACGCGGAGAAGTACTACCTGACCGCCTTCCCGGCCGATCTGCTCCAGCTGATCTCGCTGCCGTTCACGGCATACCAGACGTTCCTGAACAACCTCATCGCCGGCCCGAATGAGTTCATCAAGGCCATCAACACGCTCAACGCCGCGATCTACAACCAGACCGTCGGGCCGTTCGTCGCGCAGTTGATCCAGGGCCCGAACGCGATCATCACCGGCCTGAACACCATCAACAAGGCGATCTACAACCAGACGCTCCTGCCGATCGTCAACACCCTGATCGCGGCGCCGAACGCCATCATCAAGGGCATCAACGCGATCAACGCCACCTTCTTCAACGGCACGACCGCGAAGATCCCGGTGCTCATCACCACCGCGATCAACACCGCGATCGCCGCGTTGCAGAACCTCAGCACGCTGCCGGCCACCATCATCAAGGGGATCAGCGCCTTGCCGGGTGCCCTCATCGCCGGACTGCAGGCGCTGCCGGGCGCCATCCTGTCCGGATTCCCGTTGGCCGCAACGCCGTTGGCCGCCACCACGTCGCTGAAGACGCTGGCCTCGACCACGACGCTGCCGACCACCCAGACGCTGTCGCTGACGGCCAAGCCCGCCGCCGCCGAGGCGGAGACGCCGAAGGCCACCGGTGCGACGTCGCCCGAATCCGGCACACCGGGCACGACGCCCACGGGCACCGACACCGGTAAGACGACGGAAACCGCCGGCGCCCCCACGGACAGCCAGACGGACGCCAAGGACACCAGCAAGACCGCCGGCAAGACCGACGAGAAGGCCGAGACCAAGGGCGCCGACACCAAGTCGACCGACACCAAGGGCACCGAGACCAAGACCACCGATGCCAAGGACTCGGGCGCCAAGGACACCGAGACCAAGGGCGCCGACAAGTCGACCGACGACAAGTCCGCGAAGGCCACCTCGGGCAAGTCCAAGAAGACCGACAAGTCCGCGAAGGGCGGCAAGCACAGCGCTCCCGAGGGCGCGAGCGGTTCGGTCTCCGTTCCCGCGGGTTCGACCGGCGGCAAGCACCGCGCCCCCGAGGGCGGCAGCGCGTCGCACGCGTCGAGCAGCAGCAGCAGCCACGACAGCTGACAACTAGCGCAACAACATTGAGGGCTGTGGCTTTTCGAAGCCACAGCCCTCAATGCGTTCCCGTAGGCGGGATCAGAATCAGTAGCCGGGTATCGCCGGAACGACCGGCGAGGACGCCAGCTGCAGCGGCGCCTGCGTCGCGGGAGCCAGCAGACCCGGTGTGGGCACCGTTACCGCCGGGGCGGTGAGGCCCGGCGCCGAAGCCACCGGGGCGGTCGCCGCACCGAGCGCACCGGAGACCGGAGCCGTCGCGGCCCCCAGCGTGCCCGGCAGGGGTGCCGTAACAGCGCCCAGCGTGCCCGGCAGTGGTGCCGTCGCGGCCCCCAAGGTGCCCGGCAGCGGGGCCGTCGCCGCGCCCACGACGCTCGACACCGGGGTCGTCGCCGCGCCCAGCGTGCCCGGAACCGCAGCCGTCGCGCCCGACAGGTTCGGCAGGCCGACCGACGGCACAGAGGGCAGCCCCGGCGGCGTCACCGGCAGGCCGCCGTTCATCAGGGCCGGGATGTTGCCGTTGGCGAGCGCCGTCATGAATGCGGGGCACTGAGTCTGGATCGCGACCTGCGTGGCGAACCCGGCCAGCGGCGGGGCGATGCCGCCGTTGCCGCTCATCTGGGTTGCCGTGCTGGCCATCTGACTACCCGGCTGCACCAGCAGCGGGCAGATCGAGGCACCCACCTCGGCGATCGCGTTGCTGACGGGTCCGTTGTTGCCGATGCCGACATCATTGAGCGCGTCATGGACGACGTCGGCCTGCGCGCGCGGTCCCCACATGAGGGCGGCGGCCACGATGGCGCCGGCCACCACGACAGGTCGCAGCACCGCGGCGGACGTCGCGATGACATCCACCGAGCCGACCTGGGTCCTTCCGGTCTTCGGCCGGCCCGGGCGGGCGGCCACCGGTCGTCTGCGGTACGTCACTTCAGTAGTTGCGGTCATCAGCACGCTCCCTGTTCCTGAGTGCTCGGCGCCACACTGGGCACTGGTTTCACTTCGGTAACGGTGGGCTACAAAAGTCACAAAAACAACACGGACCGATAACCGTTCGAACCCTATGCGTTTCGCTACCTTGATCTCTGAGACCGGGCTGAAATTCTGTCTCCTTTTCTTACGGGAGCTTCAACTCAATAACACCAGTAGTCACATTCGCCCCATTTGCACCTTTTGACACAAATTGAATGTGGCGTCAATACCTGGCCGAAGATCGGCCGTTTCGAGCCCTGTCATCACCAACTCGACCCGCCGTCGGACGTCGAGAAAACCCCGCATCAATTGACGCCGGAGTAGGCCTTACTTTGTTCATAGGTAATGGTCAGACGCGTGTGACATACTGCACTTTGGTCAGAAAAGGGGAGGTGATCTCCGCGTGATGCCCCACGCGCGGCTGCTCGCCGCCTCCAGCCTCGTAACAGCGGGTTTGCTGGCGCTGGGCCCCGCAGCCGTCGTGGCATTGGCCGACACCGACAGCGGCAGCTCCAGCACAGGGACCTCGGGCGGCTCGACCACCGGCGGCACCACGGGCACCACAGGCACCACGACGGGCACGACCACCGGCGGCACCACCACCGGCTCGGACACCTCGTCGACGACCGGTGGCAGCACCACTACCGGCTCCACGACCACGGGATCGTCGACCACCACCGGCTCCACGACCGGCGGCAGCTCGTCACCGAACCTGCAAACCACCTTGGGCGGCATGGTCGGCCAGTTCACCCGCATCATCCAGCACCCGACCAGCGTCATCGGCGGTGCACCGCTGACGGGCCTCGTGCCGGGCGTCAAGCCCAAGCCCGGTCAGAACGCTCCGCTGCTCACCCCCGGCGGCTCGTCGACGTTCTCCGCGCCGGCGCCGGCAAACACCGGGGCACCGCAGCCGTCGGCGGCTCTGACTCCGGAACCGACGAAGAACAGCCAGGACACCGGCCCCGCGACCGAGTCCAAGCCCCCGCTGGCGCAGCTGCCGCTGGCCGCGGCCCAGGTTCCGTTGACCGCACTCGACCTCGTCAAGACCACCATCCCGACGGTCGTCGACGCGGTCCCGATTCCGGGTCTCGCGGCACTACCCGTCTTCGCCGACGCCCTGATCAACCCCATCGAGACCACCGTCCGCGAGTTGGCGACGGCCGCGTCCAACCTGCCGTTCCTGCAATACACGCCGGGCATGCCCGCCATCCAGTTGCCACCGGACAGCCGGTCCTTCCCGCAGAGCTCGTCCCAGCTGCCGAAAACCTTTGCCGCAAGCACTGATTCGTTGCCACGCGACATCTCGCCGGGCGCTCCGGGCACCACCGACAAGCCGGTCCCGCCGGTCCAGCCCCGGAGCGTCTTCGCCGCCGAGTCGCACCTCGTCGCGTCGAAGGACTTCCGGCCGGGTTATCCGGACTACCTGCGGGCCGCCGGCCTCAGTGAGGTGGCGGCGGTCGCCGTCCCGGGGTTCGCCGGCATCATCACGCTCACCGCCGCCGGAGGGTTGGTCGGCTACCGGCAGGCGCGCGCCACCTCGTCGGCACCCGCTCGCGCCCAGCGATTCGTCAACTAGGTCCTGGCCCAGGTCTCCGGACGCGGCGACTTTCGCGGGCGCCCACGGGATTTCCGCCGAGGACTCCCCCGATGCCCGCCGACCGGGAAGAATCGGTCGTGACCGGAATAACCCGGCTTCCTCAATCCGTTGGGAATCGACGTGACCGAACATGAACTGAGCCCCACCGACTGGGTGCGCAAGCAGACCGAACAGATTCTCGCGCAGGGCACCACCGATGGTGTGCAGATCCTCGATCGGCCGGTGGTCCTGTTCACCACCACCGGAGCCAAGTCCGGCAAGAAGCGTCTCGTGCCGTTGATGCGCGTCGAGCACAACGGCCGCTACGCCCTCGTGGCATCCAAGGGCGGCGCCCCCGAGCACCCGTCGTGGTACCACAACGTCAAGGCCCACCCGCAGATCACCGCGCAGGACGGCGACAAGGTCTACGAGCTGACGACACGTGAGCTCGAGGGTGAGGAACGGCAGGAATGGTGGGACCGGGCCGTCGAGGCCTACCCGCCCTACGCCGAGTACCAGACCAAGACCGACCGGCTGATCCCGGTCTTCATCGCCGAATAGCGTCCCGCTCCTCCACCGCAAGCAGCCGCCGCGCGGACTGCAACAAGATGCGGTGGAGTTCGTCGTCGGGGATGTCCTGCAAGTCGGGATCCATCGCACTGCCGTAGACGCCCGAGGTGACCAGCGACATGGTCACCCGGGTCTCGGTATCCGCGCTGTCCATGCCCAGCACCTTGCGCAGGCGCTGGTTGATGGCGCTGCACTCCTCGTGGGTTTTGACCAGGGTGTCGATGGCCGGGTCGCGATAGAAGACGGCCGTCACGCGCCGGTGCCGGACCGCGAGCTCGACGAAACCCGTGATCGCGGCTTCCTGCCGTGCCGCCGCGCTCTCCGCGGCCTCGATCGCCGTGGCCAGTTGATCGAGTTCGGCGAATACCGGCCGGATCACGGCAAGCACGATGTCGTCCTTCGAGTGGAACTGGTAGTACACGGAAGCCTTGCTGACCCCGAGGTGATCGGCGATCATCTGCAACGATGTGCCGTTCACGCCGTGGTCCGCAAACAACGCCAGGGCGGCTTCGATCACCCGTGCCCGCGCCGATCCGCGTGGCCCCACCGATTTGGCCAATCCTCGCTCCCTGTTCAACGCCGACCCGAACCGGTCGTCGTGTAGCGGCGGTCACCGCTGTTGCGGCGACGTCACCTGCGTCACACGGGAAACCCCGATGTGGGCACCGACCTGCATCAATTGATTCGCTTAACTTGTCTAAGTTTACCGTGGTGGATACGCTGAGTCTGCCGATCGGCAGATTGAAATGTGACACAGCTGGAGGTGCCGCACAAGCGGTGCGCAACGCCCCAGCTCACACGGTCCGCCAAGGCATGTCGAGCAACAAGGACGGGGAGGTCAGCGTGACCAAGGAGATCGCAGCGTGATCGGCAATGCGCTCAAGAAGGCGTGGATCCCGTTGCTCATCCTCGCCGTGGCCCTCGTCGCCGGCTTCACCGTGCAGCGCGTACGCACCTACTTCGGCCAGAACCCCGTCATCGTCACCCCACGCAACTTCGCCGACGATGCCAAACCGTTCAAACCCAAGGTCGTCACCTACGAGATCACCGGCACCGGCAGCTACGCCGACATCAACTACCTCGACCTGGACGCCAAGCCCCAGCGCATCGACCACGCGCCCCTGCCCTGGAAGCTCACCCTGTCCACCACCGCACCGGCAGCGTCGCCGAACATCGTCGCCCAGGGCGACGGTGACTCCATCACCTGCACCGTCCACGTCGACGACGAACTCAAAGACACCCGCACCTCCACGGGCGTGCACGCCCAGACCTTCTGCCTGGTGAAATCCGCATGAGCAACCACAGCCTCGATACCCCGACCGACTCGTTTCCCAAGGCCGGGCAGGCACCGCACCGGCCGCTGATCCCGCGGGTCATCCGCACGCTCGCCGTCCCGGTCATCCTGGCCTGGATCGGCATCGTCGTGGTGCTGAGCACGATCGTCCCGCCGCTCGACGAGGTCGGCAAGATGCGCTCGGTCTCCATGTCGCCGCACGACGCGCCGTCGATGATCGCCATGAAGCAGATCGGTTCCGACTTCAAGGAATTCGACTCCGACAGCTCGGCCATGGTGGTGCTCGAGGGCGAGCAGCCGCTGGACGCCGCCGCCCACGCGTACTACGACCAGATCGTCGCCAAGCTCCAGGCCGACACCGCGCACGTCGAGCACGTCCAGGATTTCTGGAGCGACCCGCTGACCGCGTCGGGCTCGCAGAGCGCCGACGGCAAGTCCGCCTACGTGCAGGTCTACCTGCGCGGTAATCAGGGCGAATCGCTCGCCAACGAGTCCGTCGAGACCGTCGACAAGATCCTCAAGAGCGTCCCCGCGCCGCCGGGCGTCAAGAGCTACGTCACCGGTGCGGCCGCCCAGGCGTCCGACATGAACGTCGCCGGTGACCGCAGCCTGAAGATCATGGAGGCCGTCTCGTTCGCGGTCATCATCATCATGCTGCTGCTGGTGTACCGGTCGATCATCACGGTGCTGATCGAGCTGTTCATCGTCATGGTGCTGGTGGGGGCGGCGCGCGGCCTGGTGGCCGTGCTCGGCTACTACAAGATCATCGGCCTCTCGACGTTCGCCACCAACCTGCTGCCGATGCTGGCCATCGCGGCGGCGACCGACTACGCCATCTTCCTGATCGGCCGGTATCAGGAAGCGCGCACCGCGGGCATGTCCAAAGAGGACGCCTACTACGACATGTATCACGGCACCGCGCACGTCATTCTCGGTTCGGGTCTGACGATCGCCGGCGCGACGTACTGCCTGCACTTCACTCGACTGCCGTACTTCCAGACGCTGGGCATCCCCCTGGCCATCGGCATGGTCACCGTGGTGTTCGCCGCGCTGTCACTCGGCCCGGCCCTCATCACCGTGGTCACCAAGTGGGGCAAGACGCTCGAACCCAAGCGCGCGATGCGGGTGCGGGGCTGGCGCAAGATCGGTGCGGCGATCACCCGCTGGCCGGGCCCGATCCTCGTCGCCACCATCGCGGTGGCGCTGGTCGGCCTGGTGGCGATCCCCGGCTACAAGACGAGCTACGACGACCGCCAGTACATGCCCGCGGACCTCACGTCCAACGAGGGTTATGCGGCCGCCACCCGGCACTTCTCCCCGGCCCGCATGAATCCCGACCTACTGCTGGTCCAGACCGACCACGACCTGCGCAACCCGGCGGACTTCCTCGTGATCAACAAGATCGCGAAAGCCATTGTGGCCGTTCCCGGTATCGCTCAGGTGCAGGCCATCACACGGCCCGAGGGCACGCCGATCGAGCACTCGACCATCCCGTTCCAGCTGGGCATGCAGAGCACCACGCAGGTCATGAACCAGAAGTACCAGCAGGACATGATGAACGATATGCAGAAGCAGATCGGTGACATCCAGGTGAGCATCGACACCATGACCAAGATGCAGGGCATCACGGTCCAGATGTCGACCGTCATGGACAGCATGGTCGGCAAGATGCACGGCATGTTGTACGACATCGAAGATCTGCGCAACCACATCTCCGATTTCGACGACTTCTTCCGGCCGATCCGCAACTACCTCTACTGGGAACCGCACTGCTACGACATCCCGGTCTGCTGGTCCATGCGGTCGGTGTTCGACACCCTCGACGGCATCGACACCATGACGGATGACTTCCAGTCCGTCATTCCGGACATGGACAAGATGTCCGCGCTGACGAAGCAGATGGTCACGGTCATGCCTCCGCAGATCGAGACCATGAAGAACATGAAGAAGTACATGCAGATGATGTACGCCACCCAGAAGGGGCAGCTGGATCAGCAGGCCGAGGGCCAGAAGAACTCCAGCGCCATGGGTGAGGCCTTCGACAAGTCGAAGAACGACGACTCGTTCTACCTGCCGCCGGAGGCCTTCGACAGCGCCGACTTCAAGCGCGGCATGAAGAACTTCATCTCGCCGGACGGCAAGTCGGTGCGGTTCATCGTGCAGCACGAGGGCAATCCGCTTACGCCCGAAGGCATCTCGCACATCGATGCCATCAAGCTGGCCGCCAAGGAGGCGATCAAGGGCACTCCCCTGGAGGGCTCGAAGATCTACCTGGCCGGTAGCGCGGCGACCTTCCGTGACATGGCCGAGGGTTCCGACTACGACCTGATGATCGCCGGAATCTCCGCTCTCGCACTGATTTTCGTCATCATGCTGCTCATCACCCGGGCGGTGGTGGCGGCGGCGGTGATCGTGGCGACGGTGGCGATCTCGCTCGGCGCGTCGCTGGGTATGTCGATCCTCATCTGGCAGTACCTCATCGGGCTACCGCTGCACTGGATGGTGATCCCGATGTCGGTGATCATCCTGTTGGCCGTCGGCGCGGACTACAACCTGCTGCTGGTCGCCCGTTTCAAGGAAGAGATTCAGGCCGGCCTCAACACCGGCATCATCCGCGCGATGGGCAGCACCGGCTCGGTGGTCACCAACGCCGGCCTGGTCTTCGCCTTCACCATGTCGTCGATGATCATCAGCGAGCTGCGCATCATCGGCCAGGTGGGCACCACGATCGGCCTGGGCCTGCTGTTCGACACCCTGGTCGTCCGGTCGTTCATGATGCCGTCGATCGCCGCCCTCATGGGCAAGTGGTTCTGGTGGCCGCAGATCGTGCGTCAGCGGCCGAAGCCGGTGCCGTGGCCGACCCCCGCCGAGAAGGTCGACGCGACCGTCTGACCCGTCGTACCGAAAAGCGCCGCGCTGAGATCGCCTCTCAGCGCGGCGTTTTTGTTCTGTAGAGAACTCCCCAATTGCGAGATACGTCGTTTCAGTCACGAGGCACCGACGGCCATCCCGACTGAAGCCAGGGACTTTCTCGGGCCGCCGGCGGTCCCTGGGTTCGATCGCGGCGTCAGATCGCCGTCACGATTGAACACACGCACTCATTCGCGAGGCCGGCCGGTACGAGAGCAGCGCCACGGACCCCTGGCACGCAAAATGCCCGCCTCCGCGCGACGAGGTTGTCGCTCGGAGACGGGCACAAGCGTGAGTAGGGGTTGGAATGGCGGGCCGGCCGGGCCCTGGCAGCACCGCGGCGCTGCCGGGCTACGGAATCAGGCGCCGAAGCCGCGGCCCGTGGACCACGCG
Source organism: Mycobacterium toneyamaense (assembly GCF_055384815.1). Taxonomy (NCBI): domain Bacteria; kingdom Bacillati; phylum Actinomycetota; class Actinomycetes; order Mycobacteriales; family Mycobacteriaceae; genus Mycobacterium; species Mycobacterium toneyamaense. The sequence goes on along the minus strand of NZ_AP040333.1, from coordinate 326,140 downwards.
AACACCGCGTAGGCCGCCGAACCCGACAGCTGGTGGATTTCGGCTTCCGTGCCACCGAGTTCGCGGATGCGGTCGGCGAAGGTCGACTCGATGATGCCCGAACACGTCGACAGCAGTTCCATCAACGATGCGTCCGCCGCCGGCTGTGCCGACTCGAACTGGTTCGGCAAATGCGCTACTGCTCCCACGACCACTCCTGACCTCAAACTGATATTTCCAGCTATCTAATTTTATCGGCTAAGTACCGGTCGTGACTAGGCCTTTTGCCGTGACACTGACCAGTGTACCTAATGCGTTGTGGCGTGCGTCACATCGACGCGACCGAGATTCAACTTTGATCGCATCGTTATCACCACTGGTCCCACGGCACACTCCAGTCGCCGTTCTGCCACAGCTCCAAAGGCTTGCCGCCGGTGTTCCGCACCTCGACCACGTCGCCGGGTACGGAGAAGTTGTAGAACCACTGCGCGTTGTCGTGGTTCAGGTTCAGACAACCGTGACTGGTGTTGGTGTTGCCCTGGGCCCACACCGTCGCGTCGAGCTGATGCAGGTACACACCATCGGTGCTGACGCGCACGGCGTACGGGATGGTCTCCTTGTACCCGAGGTGGTTGTTGATCGGCAGGCCGTACGTCGACGAATCCATGACCACCGGATTGCTCTTGTCGAGCACGGTGTAAACCCCCGGCTGGGTCCAGAAACTCAGCGTCTTGCCGTTGACGGTTTCGGTGCCGCCGCGCCCCATCGAGGTCGGCATGGTCTTCACCAGTGCGCCGCCGTCGTAGACGGTGACCTTCTTGGTCTTGTCATCGGCGATCGACACGTGGGACGCGCCGATGTTGAACGTCGGGCCCCCGGCCACCGACACCACGGTGCCCGGCGCCCAGTACTGCGGCGGGCGCCAGTGCGCGGTGGTGTTGTTCACCCAGTGCCACGACCCGGTCACCGGCGGGTTCGCGGTCACCACCAGATCCCGCGCGGCGGCGGCCTCATCGACCGGAGCGGCGAAGTGCGCGACGATCACCGTGCCGACGCCGTAGGTGGCGCCGTCCCGAATCGGTGCCCCGGAGGTCATCGCGAACGAGACCGGCGGTGGCCCGGGCGGGGGCGCATCGTCGTCTGCGGATGCCACCGCGGTGGGGACGAGAAGAATCGTGGTCATTGCCAATACAAACGCGCGTGCCGCCAACATGCGGTCACAGTACCGATGCTCCATTCGCCACCCCCTCTCCGGTGAATCCCTCGTTGTGCCAGCAACATTAGGGACGGGTACTGAGGGCGGCTTAGTCTGCGCCTAAGAATCGGCTGAGTGGCCGAGTAACGCCCGCCACACCGCCACGAGCGCCCGCTCCGCCGTCACAATCCGTTGCCGTCCAAGGCGAACCGCGGGCGTTCACCTAGCATCGTCATCGATGGAGCACAGGCCCGACGACTCCCCTGCGGTCCCGGTCAAGACCGCCGATCTGGTGCTGTCGGGTGGCGGCGTCAAGGCAATCGGCTTGGTCGGCGCTGTCGTCGCTCTGGGCGACGCGGGCTACCGCGTCGGCCGGGTGTCCGGGACGTCGGCCGGCTCCCTCGTGGGCGCGGTCATCGCCGCCGCGAACCGTCGTCAGCCGGCCGGGTGCCAACTCACCGGCGCCCAACTCCGGGAACTGGCGATGTCTCTGCCCTATCGCAAATTCCTGGATCCCGTTGGCACCAGCCGAATCCCGGTGCTCGGCAAGTACTGGACGGCGTTCCGTGGCCAGGGGATGTACCGCGGCGACGCCATTCACGACTGGGTCGACGGCGAGCTGCGCAATCTGGGCGTGCGGACCTTCGGCGATCTGGCGCTCGACGACCGCGAGCTGCCGCCGGAGCAGCGCTACCGCCTGGTCGTCACGGTCGCCGACATCACCCGCGGCACGCTGGTCCGGCTACCGTGGGACTACCGCCGGATGTACGGCCTCGACCCCGACGAACAGTCCGTCGCCGACGCTGTCAGCGCGTCCATGGCCATCCCGTTCTTCTTCCGGCCGGTGACGATCACGAGCGCCGCGGGGACGACCTCGACGCTGATCGACGGCGGGCTGCTGTCGAACTTCCCCATGTACTCGCTGGATCGCACCGACGGCAAGGTCCCGCGCTGGCCCAGCTTCGGCATCACTGTGACGGCACAGCGACCGGCCCAGGGTGACGGCGACCCGAGCCCGGGTCTGGCACCGGTGATCGATCTGCCCGGAGCCCCGCATCTCCTGGAGAACCTCATCAACACCGCACTGCTCGGTCACGACCAGACTTATCTCCGGCAGCCATCCGTCGCGGCGCGCACGATAGTGGTCGACGCCGCCGGCATCGGATACCTGAATTTCGACATTTCCCAGGCCGACCGGAAGCGGCTATATGACAACGGCTACTCCGCCGCAAACGAATTCCTGAATACCTGGGACTGGCCCGCTTACCTACATCGATTTCGCGCCGGTTCGGCGTGAATTCACTGCCATCTCAATAGCGAGGGCGCGGCACTCCGTCGGCGCCGATGTTCAAACCGGGGCACAGATGCACCATCGCCATATCCATCACGAAAGTCGCGGAGGCCTTGTTCACCTTCAGGGACTTGGAGATGTCGTTGACGGCGTCGCCGGTCGGCTGACCGGCGTACACGAACATATTGCAGGTCAGGCGCCCAGTCTTGAGCAGATCGGCATCGCTGCTCTGCATGCGGCCGTGCAGCTCGGTGAGATAGGCGAGCTCCGCTGCGTTGGCAGCGGCATTCGTCGGCACGCAGTCGAGCGGGTTGCCCCGTTCGGCGCAGGCCGCCATCTGGCCCGTTCCGACGTCAGCCGATGCGGGGGCAGAAAGGCCTGACGCAGCCACCGCCAGAGCCGCCAACAACTGACCGGTGATCACGCGCGCAGTCATCGCAACGACACCTCCCGCCGCCATATAAGACGCTTCCGTCAATTAATGCCGGGCACCGCCCCCGCAGTGTCCGTAACGGAATAATAAAGATTGTTCGGGCATTGCGATAACCGAACGGGAAATGAAGCTTTAACGACCTATAGCCGTAATACCGGCGAAACGGTCAGACGGCGCTTCCGGCCACTTTTTGTTCGGCGACCTGCGGCACCATTCCGGCGGCGACCAGACCGAGCTCTCCCGACGGGTCCAGCGCATCGGGCCACGGCCCGGCGAGGGCGTCGAACTCCACCTGATGACGGCCCACCGCCCGCTCCACCGCGCGCAGCGACACGCTGCAGTCACGGGCCCTGCGGCCACACGCGCACTGCTGACCGGGATGCTCGGCGCAGCCGGCCACATAACGGTCGACCGCGGCACGAAGCGTCGGATGCACGGGACGGGCCAAAGCGATGCTGCGCACCTGGCCGCGGCGCCCGATCCAGCTGGCCACCACGTCTTCACCCATGTCGTCGAGAGCCTGGACGTACGCCTCCAACTCGGCGCGCGGCGAGGGGTCGCCGGCGGCGGCCGGGCCGACGATCTCGATCACGGCGTGGCCCTGCCAGTCGACCGGCCGGAACCGCAACGTCCGCCGGCCGGAACGCACGATCTGACCGCCCGCGCTCACCATCGCGCCGTCCGGTTGGGCCGTGTCGAACAACCACCGCATTCCGATGAGCAATTCGGGGAGATGCCGGGTGACGACGCGCTCCGGTCGCTTCGAACCGAGCCCCTGACGCACCTCGGCCCGACTATGTCGCCGCGAGCCGCGCAGCCCGCTCGAATCGATCGTCATAGCAGCCTCCCAGCAAATTCCTCTTGTCCGCCGAAGAACGACGTCCGTTCCCATTAGAGCATGGCCACAGGCGGCCCGACGATACGTCAAACGACTGACATTGCGCGGTTCTCGCTAACCCAATGCGCCAAACCACGGGTAACGACTGGACCACCTGCCCCAGGGGAAACGTGTGTTACATATCGGCATTTAACTGCCATTTTTGGGATACCCGCCCGCGAAAGCACCTGGCCACCGAAAGTTTGGCGGGCCACGGCACACGCGCGCCCAGCTAATAGTCCAATAAGGTACATACCTAGGGTATGTTTACCCTTCCCCATCGGCACGCAGCTTCCCCGCCATCGATATTTACGTTGTCGGCAAACCATCCCGGGAATTCGGTCGGTAACGGCATCCTGGCGCGTCACACACCAGCCGCCCCGGGTGCGTTCGCGTGTTAGCAGAGCCATTCCGCGAGGCAGATGCAAGACTCACGACGTGTACCCGAACCGCTCGCGCCGTAATTTCCTGGCACTGGCCGTCGGTGCGGCCGGTGCCGCGATGGTCGCCGCATGCTCCAAGCCGCCGGCCTCGGGCACCGTCGCCGGCGACGGGTCGGTGACGATCAATCACGCGTTCGGATCCACCCGCATTCCGGCGCCGCCGAAGAGTGTCGTGTGCGCGGGCCTCACCGGGCAGGACGACCTGCTGGCCGTCGGCGTCGTCCCGATCGCGGTGACCGAGTGGTTCGGGAATCAGCCATTCGCCGTGTGGCCGTGGGCGCAGCCCGCGCTCGGCCCGGCCCAGCCGGTCGTCCTGAACCTCAACGACGGCATCCAGGTGGACAAGATCTCCGCGCTGAAGCCCGACCTCATCATCGCCACCAACGCGGGACTGGACGCCGACACCTACAAGAAGCTCTCGGCGGTCGCCCCGACGATCGCCCAGTCCGGCCAGGACGCCTTCTTCGAGCCCTGGAAAGAACAGGCCACCGTCATCGGGCAGGCCGTCTTCAAGGCCGACGACATGAAGCGACTCATCGACGGCGTCGATGCGAAGTTCGCCGGCGCAGGGCAGGCCAACCCGCGGCTCGGTGGCCGAAAGATGTTGATCGTCAACGGTCTTCCGACTGCGGACGGCGTCGAGATCACACCGGCGGGCTGGCGCACCGACTTCCTCACCGAGATGGGCATCGCCCTGCCGGGCGGACTCGACTCGTTCACCAAGGGGCAACACGCCTTCGTGCCCCGCGACCAGATCGCCACGGCGTTCCGCGACGCCGACGTGCTGATCTGGACGCTCGACGCCGACGAACAGCGGCCCGCGGTGCTGGCCGACCCGACCATCGCACAACTGAGCCAGGCCAAGTCCAACCGGATCGTCTTCCCCAACAAGGATTTGTCCGCGGCCATCACATTCGCCTCGGTGCTGTCCTACCCCGCCGTGGCCGATCAGCTGCCACCCCTGCTGACCGCCGCGCTGGCCTGAGGTTGCACTCGCAGCTCTGCCTGCCAAGATGTTCGACGTGACCGTCGCCGAGCGCCCCGACCAGCACGCCCGCTTCGCGCAGGTCGGATCGGCCTACTATCCGATCCTGATCGCGGTGTTCACGGCCCTGGTGATCATTTCGAACGTCACCGCCACCAAGGGCGTGGCCTTCGGGCCGATCATCACCGACGGCGGCTTCATCGTCTTTCCGCTCACCTACATCATCGGTGACGTGCTGTCCGAGGTGTACGGCTTCAAGGCCGCGCGGCGGGCGATCTATCTCGGCTTCGCCATGAATATCCTTGCCGCCCTGACCTTCTGGGCGACGATCTACCTGCCGGCCGCGGACTTCTACCCGAACCAGGCGCACTTCGAGAACGTCGTGCACTCCTACACGCAGCTGATCATCGCCGGGCTCGCCGGCTTCATCGTCGGGCAGACGATCAATGCGTGGGTCGTGGTGGCCATCAAGGAACGCACCAAGGAGAAGCACCTGTGGGCTCGCCTGGTCGGCTCGACGTTCGCCGGGCAGCTCGGTGACACGCTGGTGTTCTGCGCCATCGCCGCCAACGCCATCGGCATCAGCACCCTCCACGACTTCGTCGTCTACACCGGCCAGGGCTGGCTGTACAAGACCGCCGTCGAGGTGATCTTCCTGCCGGTGACGTACCGGGTGATCAGCTACATCAAGCGGCACGAACCAACGTACGAATTTGCTGTCTGAGCGGTTGTTAAGGCTCTTCTGGCGAGTGCGTAAGGACGCGTTAATTACCGGCTACTCGCGGGTAGGTTGGAGTGATGACCGTCACAGTGGACAAAGTTGACATGACGATGCTCGGCACCGTCCGCGACTATGGCGACCAGGCGCTGCTCCTGGAATTCAACAGCACCGCCGAGGTCCTGGCGTGGACCGACACGCTGCGCACGGCGGGTTTGCCCGGCGTGCTCGACATCGTGCCGGCGTCGCGGACCATCCTGATCAAGCTCGCCGCACCGCGATATCAGATTCCCACCGCACAGCGGCTGTCCAAGCTCCGCCTCGGCGAAATCGACAACACCGAGGCCAGCGCCCCGCAGCAGGCCGACGTGACCATCGACGTCGTGTACGACGGCACCGATCTCGACGAGGTCGCCAAGCTGACCGGGCTGACCTCCGACGAGGTGATCGCCGCCCATACCGGGTCGCTGTGGCGCGTCGCATTCGGCGGTTTCACGCCGGGCTTCGCCTATCTGGTCGGTGGCGACGAGCGACTCCAGGTGCCGCGCCGCAGCGAGCCGCGCACGCGCGTGCCGGCGGGCTCGGTGGCCCTCGCCGGTGAGTTCGGCGGCGTCTACCCGCGCGAGACCCCGGGCGGCTGGCAGTTGATCGGCCGTACCGACGCCACGTTGTGGGACCTCGAACGGGAGCAGCCGGCGTTGCTGATTCCGGGCATGCACGTGCAGTTCCGGGCAATCGGTTAGGAGCGCGACCATGACCGCAACACTCGAAATCCTCAAGACCGGCCCGCTCGCGCTCGTCGAGGACCTGGGCCGGCCCGGCCTGGCCCACATGGGCGTCAGCCGCTCGGGCGCGGCCGATCGCCGCTCACACACGCTGGCCAACCGGCTGGTGGCCAACCCCAACGACCGCGCCACCATCGAGGTGACGTTCGGTGGCTTTTCTGCCCGGGTCCATGGCGGCGGGAAAGAGGGCGTGGCGGTGGCCGTCACCGGCGCCGACGCCGATCCCTCCGCGAACGGAATCCCGTTCGGCACCAACAGCATCCACTACGCGCACGACGGCGAGGTGATCTCCCTGGGTGCGCCCCACACCGGTCTGCGCAGTTACGTCGCGGTCCGCGGCGGCTTCGTCGTCGACCCGGTGCTCGGCTCCCGCAGCTACGACGTGATGTCCGCGATCGGCCCGCGGCCGCTGCAGGTCGGCGACATGCTGACCATCGGTGCGCACACCGCGGAGTTCCCGGAGCTGGATCAGGCGCCCGTGGCGGCCATCGCCGAGGACCTGCTGGAGCTGCTGGTGGTGCCCGGCCCGCGTGATGACTGGTTCGTCGACCCCGACGCCCTGGTGCACACGGAGTGGATCGTCACCGATCGCAGCGACCGCGTCGGCATGCGGCTGAACGGCCGGCCCCTGCAGCACCGCTGGCCGGACCGCCAGCTGCCCAGCGAGGGCGCGACACGGGGCGCAATTCAGGTGCCGCCCAACGGTTTACCGGTGATCCTCGGCCCCGACCATCCGGTCACCGGCGGGTACCCGGTGATCGGTGTCGTCGCCGACCACGACATCGACAAAGTGGGGCAGATCCGGCCCGGTCAGCACGTGCGCATGCACTGGTCCAGGCCGCGTCATCCGTTTGGCGCCTGAACCCGCACAGGCACCAGCGCAGGCTGCGCAATCCTGGTAGAACGAGGGGGTGCACCCCACGGATCTCTCCCGCGTCCACAACGTTCACACGGCGCGACTGGTCCACACCGCTGATCTGGATGCCGAGACCCGGGAGGGCGCCCGGCAGATGGTCATCGACGCCTACGACGGCGATTTCTCGGATGCCGACTGGGAGCACTCACTGGGCGGCATGCATGCGCTGGTCTGCCGCCACGGCGCGATCATCGCGCACGGTGCGGTCGTCCAACGCCGGCTGATGTACCGCAACACCGCGCTGCGGTGCGGCTACGTCGAAGCCGTTGCGGTCCGCGAGGACTGGCGGGGCCAGGGCCTGGCCACGGCGGTGCTCGACGCCGTCGAGCAGGTGATCCGCGGCGCCTACGAGATCGGGGCGCTCAGTTCCTCGGATGCGGGACGGCCGATCTACACCGCACGCGGCTGGCTGCCGTGGCGGGGCACGACGTCCGTGCTGGCGCCCGCCGGCGTCAATCGCACGCCCGAAGACGACCATTCGCTGTTCGTGCTGCCGGTCTCGGTTGAGGTCGACACCACCGCCGACATCACGTGTGACTGGCGCGAAGGCGACGTCTGGTGAGGTCTTGTGAGGTTTCTGCCCACAAAAGCCCAGTTCAGCACCGCGTGTGACATAAACGTCACCGTTTCCGGGGCGGCGACACCGCTGAGCAATGGCCGGGTAACCAGCCGGAAACACGTTGTCCCTTCACTGAACGCATGAGTGATCCCGAACGGGCCCCGCTCACCGGATTTCGGGTGGCGGTGACCTCCGCACGACGTGCCGATGAGCTGTGCACCCTGCTGCGCCGCCGCGGCGCGACGGTGATCGCCGCCCCCGCCATCTCGATGGTCCCGCTGCCCGACGACGACGAGCTCCGCACCAACACCCAGGCGCTGCTCGAAGTGCCGCCCGACGTCCTGATCGCCACGACCGGCATCGGCTTCCGCGGCTGGATGTCCGCCGCCGACGACTGGGGCGTGTCAGGCGAACTGACCGATGCCCTCAGCCGCGCCCGGATCGTCTCCCGCGGCCCCAAGGCCACCGGTGCGCTGCGGGCGGCAGGCCTGCCCGAGGAGTGGTCACCCGATTCCGAGTCGTCCCGCGAGGTGCTGGGCTACCTGCTGCAGGGCGGTATCGCCGGCATGCGGATCGCCGTGCAGCTGCACGGCGCCACCGATGAGTGGGACCCGTTCCCCGAGTTCCTCGATGAGCTACGCCGCGCCGGCGCCGACGTCGTCCCGATCCGGGTGTACCGGTGGCAGCCGGTGCCGTCCGGCGGTGCATTCGACTCGCTGGTCAGCGATATCGCCGAGCGCCGGCTCGACGCCGTCAGCTTCACCTCGGCGCCCGCGGTGGCGGCGACCCTGATGCGCGCGACCGAGCTCGGCATCAATGATCAAGTGCTGGACGCGTTTCGGGGCCCGGTGCACGCCATGTGCGTCGGGCCGGTGACGGCGCGGCCGCTGGCCCGGCTCGGGGTGCCGACGTCCGCCCCCGAGCGCATGCGCCTGGGTGCGCTCGCGCGCCACATCGCCGATGAGCTCCCCGTGCTGCAGACCCGAAAGCTGCGGGCCGCCGGACACGATCTCGAGATCCGTGGTACCTGCGTCGTGGTCGACGGGGTGGTCAAGGACCTCTCGCCGGCCGGGATGTCCATCGTGCGGGCGCTGGCGCTGCGGCCCGGTGCGGTGGTGTCACGGCAGGAACTGCTGGCCGCGTTGCCGGGCAGCGGGTCGGACACCCATGCCGTCGAGACCGCGGTGCTGCGGCTACGAACCACGTTGGGCGACAAGGAGATCGTCGCGACCGTGGTGAAGCGTGGCTACCGGCTGGCGGTCGATGACTACTCGGTAGGTGCACGATGAACCCCGTCCTGGTCGCCCACGGCACCCGCAAGGGCTCGGGTGTCGCGATGATCGGCGAGCTGGCCGAGCAGGTCAGCGGACTGCTGGACCGTCGCGTGCACACCGCGTTCGTCGACGTCCTCGGGCCCACACCGGCCGAGGTGCTGTCGACGCTGCCGCCCGGACCCGCCGTCGTCGTCCCGGCCTTCTTGTCGTCGGGCTACCACGTCCACAAGGACATCCCCGCCGGCATCGCCGAAAGCGGCCACCGGGACGTCACGGTGACGCCGGCCCTCGGGCCCTCGACCGCAATGGTCCGGGTGCTCGCCGACCGACTGATCGAATCGGGCTGGCGCCCATCGGATTCCGTGGTGCTGGCGGCTGCCGGAACCTCGGACCCGCGTGCAGCCGGTGACCTGCGCCGGACGTGCGCCATGCTGTCGGCGACGCTGGGCAGCCGCGTCGAGCTCGCATTCGCGATCAGTGGCACGCACTGGGTGGGCGACGTGGTGGCCCGGCTGCGGAAGCACGGCGCCGAACGCGTCGCCGTCGCGTCGTACCTCTTGGCCGACGGCCTCTTCCAGGACCGGCTGTACACGTGCGGAGCCGACGTGGTGACCGACCCGTTGGGCCGGCACCCGGGCGTCGCCAAGCTGGTGGCACACCGGTTCCGGACGGCCCGGTTGTCGCTGGCCGCCTAGGTTTTCGGCGGAAACGCAAGGGGTACCGCGCATTTGTGGGGGATATCGCGGCCCATACTGGAGACATGGCCAAGCGGACGGGCAATGACGTAGCGCTGGACACCTACCGGTTTCTCCGTGGCGGCATGGTGGTCATGGCCGTGCTGTTGGGTGCCGCGCTGGCCGTCGAGCGCGCGCACGCCACGTGCTGGCAGACGTCGATCAGCGCCTACTACTTCACCACCGCGCATGCCGTGTTCGTGGGCGTGCTGTTCGCCATCGGCGCCATGCTGATCGTTTACCAGGGCGCCAGCGACACCGAGAACACGCTGCTCAACCTGGCCGGGGTGTTGGCCTTCGTGATCGCCGTCGTCCCCACCACGCGGCCGGTACTGCAGTGCGGCACAGCTGATCCCGTGGCAGTGCAGACGGGGTCGGCCGTACTGTTCAACGCCTGGACGGTCACGGTGGTGCTCGCCGGTTCACGCGCCGCGTCGTGGTTGTTGTTCCGGCCCAAGCGGCCCGGCACCGTGCTGGGTGCCGCCGCGAGGTGGCTGCAGCGCGCGGTGCTCGGGACCGGCGTCGTGGTGCTGATCGTGGCCCCGGACTGGTTCCGGATCAACGCCCACGGCATCGCCGCGGCCGTCATGTTCGGCGCCATCGTGCTGACGGTGTTCAGCTCGGCTTTCGGCACCGCGCCGGCGTGTGGAAGTCGTTACCGTGGCGCGTACCAGACGATCTCACTGTTGATGGCCGCCAGCTTGCTGACCGCGGTGGTGCTGCACCTGAGTCTCGACGGCTTCAATCACGCCGTGCTGATCGCGGAGATCGCGCTGATCATCGAGTTCACGGCGTACTGGGTGTTGCAGACCATCGAGGACAACAGCTGCTCGCGCTGATGCCCAGCGGCAATCAGGCTGCCACGTCGACGCCCAGCGGGCCGATCTCGACCAGACCGGCCCACACCCGGATCGGGTAGACGGGCAGGCGCACCGAGGGATCATCAAGGCAGACACCGTCATCCAGGGCGAAGGCCTGCTTCTTGATGGGGCTCTGCACGCAGACCCGGCCGGCGCGGTCACCGACGAGCCCACGGGACATCACGGCCGCACCGGAGAACGGGTCGATGTTGCCGACGGCGTACAGCGATCCGTCGTGCAGGCGGAACAGCGCGGCCTGCGAGCCGTCGGGCAGCAGCACGCCGGCACCGCGGCCGGGCACCAGCCGGTGGTACGAGCAGACCGCGGTCCACTCCGAACGGTCCTGGTACTGAGCAACTTCGGAAAGGTCGTTGAGCGTCATCGTGGCCTCCTGATCAACTCTTGGCGGGCGGGACGGTGGGCATGCCGATCGGCACCTTGCGGCCGTTGCGTTCGGTGAACGCGATGGTCGGGTCGGCGACGTCAGGCGCGTTGACGAACGAGACGAACTGGGTCAGCTTGGCCTTGTCCTCCAGTACGCCCTTCCACTCGCAGGAGTAGCCGTCGACGTGCCGTTCCATGGCGGCTTCGAATTCGCTTGCCAGGCCGAGAGAGTCGTTGCACACGACGTCGCGGACGTGGTCGAGGCCCATCTGGTCGACCCAGGGGGCGGTGCGCTGCAGCCGGTCCGCGGTGCGGATGTAGAACATCAGGAACCGGTCGATGTAGCGGACGAGGGTCTCGTCGTCGAGGTCGCCGGCCAGCAGCTGCGCGTGGGCGGGCGTCATACCGCCGTTGCCGCCGACGTACAGGTTCCAGCCGGTCTCGGTGGCGATGACGCCGACGTCCTTGCCGCGGGCCTCGGCGCATTCCCGGGCGCAGCCGGAGACACCCATCTTGATCTTGTGCGGCGACCGCAGGCCGCGGTAGCGCAGCTCCAGATCGATGGCCATCTGCACCGAATCCTGCTGGCCGTAGCGGCACCAGTCGCTACCGACGCAGCTCTTGACGGTGCGCAGCGACTTGCCGTACGCCTGCCCGGACTCCATGCCGCCGTCGACCAGCCGCCGCCAGATTTCCGGCAGCTGGTCCACCCGGGCACCGAACATGTCGATTCGCTGGCCACCGGTGATCTTGGTGTAAAGCCCGAAGTCCCTGGCGATCTCGCCGATCAGGATCAACTGCTCCGGCGTGATGTCACCGCCCGGGACGCGCGGCACCACCGAGTAGCTGCCGTTCTTCTGGATGTTGGCCAGGAAGTGGTCGTTGGAGTCCTGCAGGGCGGCCTGTTCGCCGTCGAGGATGTGGCCACTACTGGTCGACGCCAGGATCGAGGCGATGGCGGGTTTGCAGATGTCGCAACCCTTTCCGGTGCCGAACTTCTCGATCAGGCCGGAGAACTTCCGGATCTCGGTGGCCGAGATGATCTCGAAGAGCTCGGCCCGCGACTGCGGGAAGTGCTCGCACAGCGCCTTGGACTGCTCGACGCCCTGCGCTTCCAGCAGCTGCTTGAGCAGCGGAACGCAAGAGCCGCAGGAGGTTCCGGCCTTGGTGCAGGCCTTCAGGCCGGCGACGTCGGAGCAACCGCCTTCGATCGCACCGCACAGGTCGCCCTTGGTGACGTTGTTGCAGGAGCAGATCTGGGCGGCGTCCGGCAGGGCGCCCACGCCGAGAGCGCTTGCGCCGTCACCGGAGCCGGCCGGGGCGATGAGCGCCAGCGGGTCGCCGGGCAGCGCCTCGCCGACCATCGGGCGCAGCACGCCGTACGACGACGCGTCGCCGACCAGGATGCCGCCCAGCAGGGTCTGGGCATCGTCGGACAGCACCAGCTTGGCGTAGGTCTGCTTCACCGGGTCGTTGACCACGACCTGCAGGCAGTCGGGCGTAACGCCCTGCGCGTCACCGAAACTCGCGACGTCGACGCCGAGTAGCTTCAGCTTGGTCGACATGTCGGCCTCGGGGAATTCGGCAGCGCCACCGAGCAGGCGGTCGGCGACCACCTCGGCGGTGGTGTAACCGGGGCCGACCAGGCCGTAGCACCGGCCCTCGACCGCCGCGACCTCACCGATGGCGTAGATGTCGGGATCGCTTGTCACGCAGGACAGATCGGTCAGGACGCCGCCGCGCTCGGCCAGCTCCAGGCCGGCGTCACGGGCCAGCTCGTCGCGCGGACGCACACCGGCGGCGAAGATGACCAGGCCGGCGTCGATCAGGGTGCCGTCGCTGAGCAGCACGCGGATGCCCTCGTCGAGCGGCTCGATGGCGTCGGTGCCGACATCCAGGTGCACCGAGATGCCCAGCTTGCCGATCATGCGGGCCAGCAGCGCACCGCCGGCGTCGTCGAGCTGCTGGTTCATCGGACGGGGCGCCCGCTCGACGATGTGGGCCTGCATGCCGAACTGGCGCAACGCATTCGCCGCTTCCAGGCCCAGCAGACCACCACCGATGACGACACCGGTGTTGTTGCCGTGGTCGGCCGATCGCTGCATGGCGGCGCGGATGCCGTCGAGGTCGTCCAGGGTGCGGTAGACGAAGCAGCCGTCGAGCTGGTGACCAGGCACCGGCGGCACGAAAGCGTAAGAGCCCGTGGCCAACACCAGTTTGTCGTACGCGATGCCGCGGCCCGACTCGGTCACCACCGTCTTGGTGGCGCGGTCGATACCGCCGACCTTGTCGGCCAGCACGAGGTCCACGAGCCCGTCGCCGTCATACCCGTTGCCCGGCAGCGCCAGCTTCGACCGGTCCCAGTGCTCGGTGTAACCCGTGAGCCCCACCCGGTCATACGCGGCGTCCGCTTCTTCGGACAGCACTGTGATGCGCCATTGGCCCGCGGCATCCCGCGAGCGCAGCGCCTCGACGAGGCGGTGGCCGACCATTCCGTGGCCCACGACCACAAGGTTCTTCGCGTCCATGCCCCAAAAGGTAGGGAGCCGATATTGCGAATTGTGTTGCCGCGTGTGAATCGACCGTCACGCTCTTCTCACAGGCCTCGGCAAACGCCCGTGAAGTGAGTGGTCCGGGTCACAGACCTGCGGAAAGCTACCCGACGCCGGCGGGCGGGACCGTGGTCGCCGTCGTGTACGGGTTGTAGATCGTCGTCGTGGTGGTCGTCGTCCCGTAACCGGAGGTGCTCGACGGCGTGTAGGTGCTGGTGGTCGTCGACGTCTCGTCCGTCGTCGACGTCTCCGACGTGCTTTCCGTCGTCGTCGTTGTCGTCGTCGTGGTTGTGGTGGTCGTCGTGGTGGTGGTTCGGGTCGTCGTCCGCTTGGTGGTCGGATACGTCGTCAGCACGGTGGAGTCACCGACGGGACCCGACGGCTGCTCGGACTCCTCGGAGGTCTGGACCACCTGATAGATGAGGATGATCAGCAGGATCGCGGCGGCAACGCCGGCGGCCCACCACAATCCGTAGTTTTCGTCGGCACCGCGCTCGTGCTCGGAGTCGCTCACTGCCACCGCGCCAGCATGTCGGCGGCCACCGTGCCCAGAGCCCGCTGCAGGAACGGCCCGAAACTGATGCGGCCGACACCCAGCGGACCGAAGGACGCGGGATCGTCGGACTCCGGGATCGCGATGGCGTTGATCGGCAACGGCAGGTCGGCGGCCAGCCGGCGATAGGTGTCGTCGTCGTGGCGGCCCACCGGATACAGCGAGTCGGCCCCGGCATCGGCGCACAGCTTCAGTCGCTGGACAGCGCGCTCGTACCGGTCGGCTTCGTCGCCGATCTGGCGCAGGAACAGGTCGGTGCGGGCGTTGATCACCACGTGGACGCCGGAAGCGTCTGCCGCCCTGCGCAATTCACCGACCAGGTCGGCGTGCTCCTGCGCGTCGCGGATGCGGCCCCCGTCCTTGTGCACGGTGTCCTCGATGTTCAGGCCGACGGCGCCCGCGGCCAGCAGTCCGGAGATCAGACGGCTCGGGGCCTCGCCGTAACCGGATTCGATGTCGACGGACACCGGCACATCGACGGCCGCGGTGATCTGGCTGACGCGCGTGGTGAGGTCGTCGAACGACATGCCCTCACCGTCGGGCTTGCCGACCGAGTCGGCGACGGGGTGGCTACCGACCGTCAGCGCGGCGAATCCGGCGGAAACCGCGAGCGTTGCCGACCAGGCGTCCCATACGGTCGGCAGGACGACCGGATTTCCCGGCTGGTGCAGGGCCAATAGAGCTTCGGCGCGCTGCGCCAGAACCGCGTCGGACATGGTCACACCGTACCGACAGCCACTGCGGCGACATGCCGACACCGTCCCGACAAACGTGACCTGTCTCACTTTCATCTCCGGATCTGACTAGCATCCGGTGTCGTACTGTGATTTATGACACCCTTCAGCCCAAGGAGGTCGCACGATGTCCACCACCACTGAGCTCACCGAACTGCACGAGTTGATCGGCAGTTTGCGCCGGTCCGTCAGCTCGCTGGCCGCCAAATACGGGGACTCCCCCGCCACCCGCCGCATCGCGAATGACGCCGAGCGCCTGGCCGTCGACATCGAGCGGCTGGACATCGACATCGAAGAACTGGAATTCAGCCGCGGCATCAAGCAACAGGGCCCGGCCAAGGAAAAGATCGTGATCCCTGACCACGACTACTCCAGCGAGTTCTGGCACGACCACGACGGTGGCGTCGGCGGCTGACCGACATGGGCACGACGGTCCGTCGTGCCCATCACCGGCCCGTACCCACAACTTCATAGGTAGGCCCTGCCCCCAAACGAAATCGAGGATGCTTTCGTGAGCGCACCCGCCGCCAACCGCCCCGGGACCGGCGTCTTTTCCCCCACGCGTGCGCAGATACCGCAGCGCACCCTGCGGACCGATAACTGGCTCAAATCCCCGATTCTCATCGACCTGGGTTTCGCGGCGTTCGTCATCTACGCGACGGTGCGCGCCTTCCAGCGGGACCACTTCTACGTCGCGGACTACCACTACCTGACGCCGTTCTACTCACCGTGTCTGAGCGTCAAGTGCGGTGCGGCCAGCGAGTTCTGGCCCCAGATTCTGCCGGCCGACGGACCGCTGTCGCTGATTCCGTTCGCGGCGCTGTCCCTGCCGTTCCTGCTGCTGTTCCGGCTGACCTGCTACTACTACCGCGGCGCCTACTACCGCACGGTGTGGCAGTCCCCGACGGCCTGCGCCGTCGCCGAACCGCATGCCAAGTACACCGGTGAGACGCGGTTCCCGCTGATCATCCAGAACACCCACCGGTACTTCTTCTACATCGCGGTCATCATCTCGGTGATCAACACCTACGACGCCATCGTCGCGTTCCACTCGCCCAGCGGTTTCGGCTTCGGGCTCGGCAACATCATCCTGCTGGGCAACGTCATCATGCTGTGGGTCTACACGGTGTCCTGCCACTCCTGCCGGCACGTCACCGGCGGCCGGCTCAAGCACTTCTCGAAACACCCTGTGCGCTACTGGATCTGGACCCAGGTCAGCAAGCTCAACACTCGCCACAAGCTGTACGCGTGGATCACCCTCGGCACCCTGATGTTCACCGACTTCTACGTCATGGCGGTGTCGGCCGGGTGGTTCAGCGACCCGAGGTTTGTCGGATGAGTTTTGTCGGCAACGAAACTTTTTGATTTTCAACGCTATTCACGACAATTTGGAGTTATTTCATGGCTGAACTCGAACGGCACGAATACGACGTCGTCGTAATCGGAGCCGGCGGGGCGGGGTTGCGTGCGGTCATCGAGGCCCGGGAGCAGGGCCTGCGGGTCGCGGTGGTGTGTAAGTCGTTGTTCGGCAAGGCCCACACCGTCATGGCCGAAGGCGGCTGCGCCGCCTCGATGCGCAACGCGAACTCCAAGGACAGCTGGCAGGTGCACTTCGGTGACACCATGCGCGGCGGCAAGTTCCTGAACAACTGGCGCATGGCCGAGCTGCACGCCCGCGAAGCACCGGACCGCGTGTGGGAGCTGGAGACCTACGGTGCGCTGTTCGACCGCACCAAGGACGGCCGGATCAGCCAGCGCAACTTCGGTGGCCACACCTACCCGCGGCTGGCGCACGTCGGTGACCGCACCGGCCTGGAGATCATCCGCACCATGCAGCAGAAGATCGTCTCGCTGCAGCAGGAGGATTTCGCCGAGACGGGTGACTACGAGGCCCGCATCAAGGTGTTCCACGAGTGCACCATCACCGAGCTGGTGAAGGACGGCGACCGTATCGCCGGCGCGTTCGGCTACTGGCGCGAGTCGGGCCGCTTCGTGCTGTTCGAGGCACCGGCCGTGGTGCTGGCCACCGGCGGCATCGGCAAGTCGTTCAAGGTGTCGTCGAACTCCTGGGAGTACACCGGCGACGGGCACGCCCTGGCGCTGCGGGCCGGCGCGACGCTGATCAACATGGAGTTCATCCAGTTCCACCCGACCGGCATGGTCTGGCCGCCGTCGGTGAAGGGCATCCTCGTCACCGAGGGTGTGCGCGGCGACGGCGGAGTCCTCAAGAACTCCGAGGGCAAGCGCTTCATGTTCGACTACATCCCCTCGGTGTTCAAAGGCCAATACGCCGAGACCGAGGAAGAAGCCGACCAGTGGCTCAAGGACAACGACTCCGCCCGGCGCACCCCTGACCTGCTGCCGCGCGACGAGGTGGCACGCGCAATCAACTCCGAGGTCAAGGCCGGTCGCGGCACCCCGCACGGTGGCGTCTACCTCGACATCGCCTCGCGCATCCCGACCGAAGAGATCAAGAAGCGCCTGCCGTCGATGTACCACCAGTTCATGGAGCTGGCCGAGGTCGACATCACCAAGGACGAGATGGAGGTCGGCCCGACGTGCCACTACGTCATGGGTGGCATCGAGGTCGACCCCGACACCGGCGCGGCCCGGACGCCCGGCCTGTTCGCCGCGGGCGAGTGCTCGGGCGGTATGCACGGCTCCAACCGGCTGGGCGGCAACTCCCTGAGCGACCTGCTGGTGTTCGGCCGGCGGGCCGGTCTCGGTGCCGCGCAGTACGTGAAGGCGCTGCCGGCGCGGCCCGTCGTCTCCGATGAGGCGCTGACCACCGCCGCGCGGGAGGCGCTGGAGCCGTTCGACGAGCACGTCGGCGCCGAGAACCCGTACACCCTGCACACCGAGTTGCAGCAGTCGATGAACGACCTGGTCGGCATCATCCGCACCAAGGAAGAGATCGAGCAGGCGCTGCTCAAGCTCGACGACCTCAAGCGCCGGATGCACAACGTGACCGTCGAGGGCCACCGGCAGTTCAACCCCGGTTGGCACCTGGCCATCGACATGCGCAACATGCTGCTCGTCAGCGAGTGCGTCGCCAAGGCCGCCCTGGCCCGCACCGAGAGCCGCGGCGGCCACACCCGTGACGACTACCCCGAGATGAGCGCCGACTGGCGCAACATCCTGTTGGTCTGCAGCGCCGGTGGCGGCGACCCGATCGTCCCCGACGTCACCGTCACCCCGGAGCAGCAGGTGCCCATGCCCGCCGAACTGCTCGCCTGCTTCGAGCTGTCCGAGCTCGAGAAGTACTACACCGACGCCGAACTGGCCGCCCATCCGGAACGGAGCTAGCGATGAGCAACAGCTACCAAGCCAATCTGCGGGTCTGGCGCGGGGACGACACCGGCGGCGGTCTCGACGACTTCAAGGTCGAGGTCAACGACGGTGAGGTGGTGCTCGACATCATCCACCGCATCCAGGCCACGCAGGCCCCGGACCTCGCGGTGCGGTGGAACTGCAAGGCCGGCAAGTGCGGGTCGTGTTCGGCGGAGGTCAACGGCCGTCCCCGGCTGATGTGCATGACGCGCATGTCGACGTTCGACCCGGCCGAGACCGTCACCATCACCCCGCTGCGGG
This sequence comes from Mycobacterium toneyamaense, assembly GCF_055384815.1. Lineage (NCBI taxonomy): Bacteria > Bacillati > Actinomycetota > Actinomycetes > Mycobacteriales > Mycobacteriaceae > Mycobacterium > Mycobacterium toneyamaense. Next base: position 307,277 of record NZ_AP040333.1, on the reverse strand, counting down.
CGTTCCCGATCATGCGCGACCTGGTGACCGACGTGTCGTTCAACTACGAAAAGGCGCGCCAGATCCCGTCTTTCGCGCCGCCGAAGGACCTCAAGCCCGGCGAGTACCGGATGCAGCAGGAGGATGTCGAGCGCTCGCAGGAGTTCCGCAAGTGCATCGAGTGCTTCCTGTGCCAGAACACGTGCCACGTGGTGCGCGACCACGAGGAGAACAAGCAGGCGTTCGCCGGGCCGCGCTTCCTGATGCGGGTGGCCGAGCTGGACATGCACCCGCTCGACACGCTGGACCGCAAGGACATGGCGCAGGACGAGTTCGGCCTGGGCTACTGCAACATCACCAAGTGCTGCACCGAGGTCTGCCCCGAGCACATCAAGATCACCGACAACGCGCTGATCCCGATGAAGGAGCGCGTCGCCGACCGCAAGTACGACCCCATCGTCTGGCTGGGTAACAAGCTCTTCCGGCGGTAGGTTGCCGATCCGGCGGGGCCGGCGATGTTTCGGCGTAGGCTCGGAAGGGCAGCCAATCCGTGACGAAAGGCAGCCAGATGGGCCAATCAGAAACGCACAGTGTCAACGACATTCGGACCGCGATCCGCGAGCTCTCCTTGCGCGCCGAACTGGCCCGCAAGGAAGGGCGGCCTGACGACGCCGCTGAACTCGAGGCGCGGGTCGCGGGGTATCGCCAGGAGCTGGCCTCCCGACCCTGACTCAGGCCTCCAGGCGGCGGAATGCGCTGCGGTGGAAGACCATCGGCTCGACATCGGGGTTGATGACGATGTCACTGATCGCCAGGACAACGATGGTGTGATCGCCCGCGGGAACCAGCTGATCGATCGACGTCTCGAGCCACACGCTGGTGCCGTGGATGAACAGCGCGCCGTTGTCGCGCGCCTCGGTTTCCATGCCCGCGAAGCGGTCGCCGGTCTTGGCGGCGAGGGTGCGCGCCGCGGCGTCGTGCTGCTGGCCCAGCACGCTGATGCCCAGGGCCGGCAGGTCCTTGAGCTTCGGCCAGGTGGTCGACGTGTTCTGCACACAGAACGACACCAGCGGCGGTTCCAGCGACACGGGCACGAAGGTGCTGGCGGCCAGGCCGACCTTCTCGCCGTTGACGTGGGCTGCGATGGCGACGACGCCGATCGGGAAGTGGCCGAACGCCGCGCGCAGGGATGCCGGGCTGAGATCTGTAGAGCTCATAGTCCGTCCATCTTCACATGGCACTCCCCGAGTCACCCGAGCAAGCGTCCGCTTGGCGGGAACGCCCTGCTACCGGCCGAGGTAGCGCGCCAGCGAGTCTTCGGCCGCCTCGGGTATGAATCCCGTTGATTCCAGCTTCTGCGTGTCAAGCACGCTGTTGCGCGGCCGCGGGGCCACCGCGCCGGTCGCCGAGGAGAAGTAGGCCTCGGTGCTGACGCCTGTCACCCGCGCCGGGTCGTGGCCGGAGAGCTCGAATACCCGGCGCGCGATGTCCGCCCACGACATCGCCGGACCCGAACCGGTGACGTTGTACGTCCCGTACGGCGCGCCGGTCGTGGTCAGGTGCCGGATCGCCCGGGCCAGCTCGGGGGTGAACGTCAGCCGCCCGACCTGGTCGTCGACCACGGACGGGTCGACGCCGCGCTCTGCCAGCGACGCCATGGTCCGGACGAAGTTGCGGCCGTCCCCGATCACCCACGACGTCCGCAGGATGTAGTGCCGCGGCACCGTCGCGACGATCTGGTCGCCGGCCGCCTTGGTCTGGCCGTACACGCCGAGCGGGGCGATCGGGTCGTCCTCCCGGTAGGGCGAGTCGGAGGTGCCGTCGAAGACGTAGTCGCTGGAGAGATGCACCAGCGTGAGGCCGCGGGCGGTCGCGATACGGGCCAGCGCGGCAACGCCGGTGACGTTGACGGCCCAGGCGTCGGCTCGCCCGCTCGGGGTCTCGGCCGCGTCCACGGCGGTGTACGCGGCGGCGTTGATGACGGTGTCGTAGTCCTGCCACCGCAGCACCGACTCGAGGTCACCGGCCAGGTCCACCTGCTCGCGGGTGACGAACTCGACGCTGGGGTCGTCACCGTATTCGGCGCGCAGGGCCCGGCCGACTTGGCCATCGGCGCCCAGTACCAAGGTCTTTCGCGGTGCGACCGGTTGGATGTCCGCCAGCCGCGGATGCGTCCGGTCCTTGGCCGAGAGCTCGGCGCGCTCGAGCGGAATCGGCCAGTCGATGGCCAGCGTCTCGTCGGCCAGGTTCACCGAAACATACTGTGCGTCAGGCGAATAGTGGTCGTTGACGAGGTAGACGTACGCGGTGTCGGGCGCCAGGGTCTGGAACGCGTTGCCGACCCCACGGGGCACGAACACCGCCCGCGACGGATCGAGCTCGGCCGTGAACACCGCGCCGAACGTCGGGCCGTCGCGCAGGTCGACCCAGGCGCCGAAGATCCGGCCGGTCGCCACCGAGACGAACTTGTCCCACGGTTCGGCATGGATGCCGCGGGTCGTGCCCGCCGCGTCGTTGAAGGAGATGTTGTTCTGCACGGGCCCGAAATCCGGCAGCCCTAGCGCCGTCATCTTCTCGCGCTGCCAGTTCTCCTTGAACCAGCCGCGGTTGTCGCCGTGCACCGGCAGGTCCCAGACGGTCAGGCCCGGAATCGGTGTGGCATTGGCGGACAACGGTTTTCCGTACTCGGTCACGGGTTGCCCATCGCTCACTGACCCTGGCTCGCGTAGCGCGCTTCGGTGGCGTCCTTGACCGGACGCCACCATGCCTCGTTGTCGCGGTACCAGGCGATGGTGGCGCTCAGGCCGTCGGCGAAGTCGACATATTTTGGCTGCCAACCGAGTTCGGTGCGCAGCTTGGTCGAATCGATGGCGTAACGCAGGTCGTGTCCGGCGCGGTCCGTCACGTGGTCGTAGCCGTCGGCCGGCCGCCCCATCTGAGTCAGGATCATCTCGATGACGGTCTTGTTGTCCTTTTCGCCGTTGGCGCCGATCAGATAGGTCTCGCCGAGGCGCCCCTTCTCGATGATCGTCAGCACGGCGGACGAGTGGTCGTCCACGTGGATCCAGTCCCGCACATTGCGGCCCGCGCCGTAGAGCTTCGGCCGGATACCGCACAGCACGTTGGTGATCTGCCGGGGGATGAACTTCTCGACGTGCTGGTAGGACCCATAGTTGTTGGAGCAGTTGGAGATTGTGGCGCGGACGCCGAACGAGCGCACCCACGCCCGCACCAGCAGGTCACTGCCGGCCTTGGTCGACGAGTACGGCGACGACGGGTTGTAGGCGGTGCGTTCGGTGAACTTGGCGGGGTCGTCGAGTTCGAGGTCACCGTAGACCTCGTCGGTTGAGATGTGGTGCAGCCGGGTGCCGTGCTTGCGCACCGACTCCAGCAGCGTGAACGTCCCGACCACGTTGGTGTGCAGGAACGGTTCCGGATCGCGCAGGGAGTTGTCGTTGTGCGATTCGGCGGCGAAGTGCACCACGACGTCGGTCGTCGCCATCAGCTCGTCGACCAACGCGGCGTCGGCGATATCCCCCAGGACGAACGTCATTCGCTGTTCGGGCAGGCCCGCAAGGGACTCCCGGTTGCCCGCGTACGTCAGCTTGTCCAGCACCGTCACGTGATGGTCGGTGTGGTCCAGGACGTAGCGGACGAAGTTGGCCCCGATGAACCCCGCGCCCCCGGTGACCAGCAGGCGTGCCATCAGTATCCCCTGTCCAACAGGTCCAGCAGGTACGTGCCGTAGCCGGACTTCACCAACGGCTCGGCGCGTGCCCGCAGCTCATCACCGCTGAGATAGCCACGCCGCCAAGCGATTTCCTCGGGCACGCCGATCTTCAGACCGGTACGACGTTCGATGGTCCGCACGAACTCGGCGGCGTCCGTCATCTGGTCGAACGTCCCGGTGTCGAGCCATGCCGTGCCGCGGGGCAGCACCTGAACCCGTAACCGGTTCTGCGCCAGGTACGTTCGGTTGATATCGGTGATCTCGTACTCGCCGCGGGCACTGGGCTTCAGCTCACGCGCGATCGACACCACGTCGTTGCTGTAGAAGTACAGACCCGGCACGGCGTAATTGCTCTTGGGCACTGCAGGCTTCTCCTCGAGCGAAACCGCCTGCCCGGCATCGTCGAATTCGATGACGCCGTAGGCCGAGGGTTCGGCGACCCAGTAGCCGAAGATCGCGCCGCCGTCGACGTTGTTGAACCGCTGCAGCTGCGTGCCCAGCCCCGGGCCGTACAGCAGGTTGTCGCCGAGGACGAGCGCCACACTGTCGCCGCCGAGGAAGTCCGCGCCGATGGTGAAGGCCTGCGCCAGTCCGTCCGGCGAGGGCTGCTGGGCGTAGCTGATCGAGACGCCGTACTGCGACCCGTCGCCGAGCAGCCGCTCGAAACTCGGCGCGTCGAGCGGCGTCGTGATGACCAGGATGTCGGTGATCCCCGCCAGCATCAACGTGGACAGCGGGTAGTAGATCATCGGCTTGTCATAGACCGGGATGAGCTGCTTGGACACCCCGGCGGTGACGGGGTGTAGTCGCGTGCCCGCGCCCCCTGCCAGGATGATGCCTTTCACCCGGCCATCCTGACATACGCGCACCGCGTCAGGTGCTCACCGAGCAGACTCCACCGCGGGCTCGGACGCCAGTGTCTTGCCGTTCTGCACGATTTCCAGGCCTGACGACGAGACGTGGTATTCCGCCGAATCGGGATCGTTGAACGCGACGAAGCCGTCGCCGGACTCGTTCACGGTTCCCAGTCGGATCGTCGCGTCGTCGGACAGCCGGTAGCCCAGGTAATACAGCACCCCGACGCCGCTGCGGCAGATCACGACGGCCGACTGGGCGGTACGCAGGATCATCGCGGCCTCGTCGGCCCCGGTGCACCGGGCGGCGCCGTTGTAGGTGGTGAAGCCGTGGGTGTCGGCGTCGGGCAGCACCATTCGTGCTGTGGTGGGCACCAGCGAGGTGGACGTCTCCGGCTCGGTGGACTCGACCGACGTCACGGTCACACCCGTCGTCTCGGGCGCGGTCGTCGTGGCCTCCGCCGAAGTCGTTGGGCCGCTGCGACCGTCACGCCCGCGCATCAGCACGACGCCGACGAAGACCAGGGCCACCACCAGCAGGACGCCCACTCCGGTCAGTGCCCAGGCCGTCGGGCTCATGCCGGATCGTGCCGCCGTCGGCGGATCCGGTTGGCGCACAAGGCCCATGGGCACGACGGGCGGCGCCGACCGCTGCGTCGGCGCACCGGGTACCGCAGGGGCCGTGGCGACCGGCGGCAGCGTCGCCGCGGCCCCGCGTGCCAGCGCCGTGGCGAAATCCGAACACGACGCGAAGCGGTCGGCCGGCCGGCGGGCCATCGCGATCGCCATTACGGGGTCCAGATCGGCGAGATCCGGGCGGACCTCCGCCAGCCGCGGCACCACACCACTCACGCGTTGACTGATGAGCACCACAGGCGTCGAATCGCCACCCGGGGGCCGACCGGTCAGCAGCTGAAAAGCGGTGGCGGCCAAGGCGTATTGATCCGAGCGACCATCCAGCTTCTCCCCGAGCAACTGCTCCGGCGCCGCGTAGTTCGGTGTGCCGAGCGTCATGTTGGTCGACGTCAATGCGTCGAAATCGTCCACACGTCGGGCGATCCCGAAATCGGCCAGCAGCACCCGGCCGCGGCCCGGGCCTCCGGAGCCCAGCAGGATGTTCGCGGGCTTGACGTCACGGTGCAGCAGCCCGCGGCTGTGCGCATGGTCCAGCGCGTCGGCGATGGCGGTGACGATCGCGATCACCTGGTCCCGCGGCATCCCGCCCGGACACTGCGTCCTGAGGACGTTTCCGGCGTCGGAACCGTCGACGTAGTCCATCGAGATCCACAGTCGCCCGTCGTATTCGCCGCGGTCGTGCACTCCGACGATGTGCTGATGCCACAACGTCGCCGCGGCGTCGGCCTCACGCTCGAAGCGCCGCCGGTATTCGGCGTCGGCCGACAGCGATGCCGGTAGGACCTTCAGCGCGTCGGTGCGGGGCAGCCGCGGGTGCTGCACCAGGTAGACCTCGCCCATACCGCCGGCGCCCAGTTTTCTGACCACGGTGAATCCGGCGAAGACCGATCCATCGGGCAGCGACATGGTCGGATCGTAACCGCCGAAACGCGAAAGAGCGGCCACCCGAGATGATCTCGGATGGCCGCCTTTTCGACGCAGCCCTACCTCTTGTCCATGATTCCTTCGATCTGGTCGACACCGTGGATGCCGCTGTTGGTGTCGCTGGCCAGGACGATGAGCCCGTTGCCCTCGTGGTTGAGCGTGACCAGCATGGCCTCGTGCGCCATCGCGGCGTGCTTGTTGCCGTGGTTGTAGAGCGGCGTGACGACGTCGTCGTTCAGCTTGGCGAAGAAGTTGGTGTCGATGCCGTTCGCGTTCCAGGCCCGGTACTGATGCTTGCTGTTCTTGAGGAAGGTCTGGTCGTGGTCGGTGACCTCGATGACCTGGTCGACCCACTTGTGCTCGTCCTTGCTGACCTTGCCGGCCTTGACGGCCCGGTCGATGTCTTCGCGGGCGGCGCCGTAGAGCCGGGTGAGGTGGATGTGCAGCTGGTCGTATCCGCGGCCGTCCTGCGAGTTGATGCCGAGGGCCCAGTCCGGCGAGCTCCCGAAGTGGATCGAGTCGTAGGCGTCCTTGAAGTAGTTCGGGGCGTCCGAGCGCAGCAGGTTGGGGCATTCGATCCCGGTCTCCCGGACCGTCGGCACCACCAGCAGATCCTGGACCGCCTTGATGTCCTGCTTACCCGGGTGCACAGCGAAGCCACGGATCGAGTCATTGCCCGGCCACTGGACCTGCAAGTTGTGGCCCGGGTTCTTCGGCGAGTGCTCGCCGGTGGTGCCGTGCGCCGGCGGCTTCACGCCGTCCCAGATCTTGTCGTCCTTGTGGGTGAGGTCGCACTCGTTGAAATGCTGCGTGCCCGTCTCTGCGTGGGCGGCGGGTGAGAGACCGAACGCCAGCGCCGGCGCTACCACCAGGGCGGCGGCGGCCGCGATACGGCGGGTGAAGCGGGAGCGGGTGGTGGTCGTGGTGGTCATATCGTCTCCTGAAGGTTTGGGGTGGGTGCCTTGCGGCGTTGAAATAACCTTCGCGGAATCGACGCCCCAGGTCAGTCCACTGATCGGGCCCTCGACCGGACGAAATCCGCGTCCCCCGATTGGGGGACACGCGCGGCTCCCGATGGACCGGCCTCCTGCCACACAGTCGATTTGGAGCCGTCAACTTTCGTTGACCGTCAACGAAAGTTGACGGCTCCGGACGACAGGTGTTTGTGGGGACCGTCCCTCCGAGCCCGGCGTAGCGCACCTGACCGGCAAACCAGGTACCACCGGTCTCATGTGAGTTGAGTAACCTGGCGCCATGTCCGATGCGTCGATCCTGTCCGTGCTGCGCGAGCGCGCCGGTGCGACTCCCGACGACATGGCCTACACCTTCACCGACTACGACCACGACTGGGACGGCGTCACCGAGAGCGTGACGTGGGCCCAGCTGTACCGGCGCACGCTCAACGTGGCGCACGAGCTCCGCATGCACGGCGTTCCCGGCGACCGCGCGCTGATCATCGCGCCGCAGGGGCTGGCCTACATCGTCGGGTTCCTGGGCGCCATGCAGGCGGGTTTCATCGCGGTGCCGCTGTCGGTCCCGCTACCCGGCTCGCATGACGAGCGGGTCAGTGCCGTCATCACCGACACGTCGCCCACGGTTGTGCTGACCACCGCGGCCGCGTTCGACATCGCCGCGCAGAACGTGGACGACGGTGCCTCCATGGTCGCCGTGATCGCCGTCGACACCCTCGACCTGGATGCGGACCGCGACTTCGACGAAGAGGTCCCGCCGGGCCCCGATATCGCCTATCTCCAGTACACCTCCGGGTCGACGCGGCTGCCGGCCGGCGTGATGATCTCGCACCGGAACCTGCGGGTGAACGTCGAGCAGTTGCTGGCCGACCTGCTGTCGCAGCACGGTGGAGAGCTGCCGCCGGGGTCGACGCTGGTCTCGTGGCTGCCCTTCTACCACGACATGGGCCTGGTGCTCGGGATCGCGGTCCCGATCTTCTCCGGCCACAAGGGCGACCTCATGAGCCCGATTGCCTTCCTCACGCGCCCGGTCCGCTGGCTGCAGGCGCTGTCGCGGAACAACCCCGCATGGTCGGCCGCCCCGAACTTCGCGTTCGACCTCGCGACGCGCCGCGTCACCGACGAGGAGATGGCCGAGCTCGATCTCAGCGGCGTCATCGGCATCAACAACGGCGCCGAACGCATCCACCCACCCACCCTGATCAAGTTCGACGAACGCTTCGCCTCCGTCGGCTTCCGGCCCGAGATGATGGTGCCGTCGTACGGCCTGGCCGAGGCGACGCTCTACGTGGCCAGCGGTGCGCACGGCCGGCCGCCAGAGGTCGTCGAGTTCGCCGCAGACGAACTCACGCAGGGCATCGCGTTGCGCAAAGCGGGTGGGACGCCGCTCATGCGGTACGGCCGGGCGCCGTCGCCGCTGCTGGAGATCGTCGACGCCGACACCTGCCAGCTGTGCCCCGACGGCGTCGTCGGCGAAATCTGGGTCCGTGGCGACAATGTCTCCGCCGGGTACTGGCGCAAGCCCGAGCAGACCGGGTCCGCCTTCGACGCGACCCTGGTGGACGCCCCCGAGGGCACGCCCGAGACGGGCTGGCTCCGGACCGGGGACCAGGGCTTCCTCTCCGACGGCGACCTGTTCATCGTGGGCCGCATCAAGGACATGCTGATCGTGCGCGGCCGCAACCACTACTCCGACGACATCGAAGCGACGGTGCAGAAGATCAGCCGCGGCCGGGTGGCGGCGATCGCCGTCACCGACGACCACACCGACCAGCTGGTCACCATCATCGAACTCAAGTCGCGCGCCGACGCCGCTGAGCTCGATGGGCTGAAAAACGATGTGGTCGCGGCGATTTCGCGGGCGCACGGGTTGCAGGTCGCCGACGTCGTGCTAGTGGAAGCCGGGTCGATCCCGACCACCACGAGCGGCAAGATGCGCCGGTCGGCGTGTGCCGAGCAGTACCGGCAAGGGCAGTTCGTCCGGTTGGACGCGTAACCGCGCCGCATGTGGATCACCCTGCTGGTGATGGCGGTCGCGGTCAGCCTGGAGCCGTTCCGCATCGGCATGTCCGTCGTCATGCTGAACCGGCCCCGCCCGCACCTGCAGCTGGCCGCGTTCCTGTGCGGTGGTTTCCTGATGGGCCTGTCCGTCGGCGCGGTGGTGCTGTTCTTCCTCGAGTCGCGGCTACCCGCTTGGGCCTCAGCACATTTCAACCTGCCGACGGTCCAGATCGTGATCGGTGTCCTGGCGTTGGTGGCGGCCGTGCTGCTGGCCGTCACGAAGGGAAAGGACCGCGAGCTGCCCGCGTGGCTGAGCCGGCTGCTCGACGGCCGGTCCCTGTGGGTCGCCGGCGTCGCGGGCCTGGGCATCGCGCTGCCCTCGGTCGACTATCTCGCGGCGCTGGCCGTGATCGCCGCCGCAAACCTCGAGGCCGGGGTTCGGATGGGTGCGCTGGTGACCTTCAATGTCGTGGCGTTCTCGTTGGTCGAGATACCGCTGCTGGCCTACCTGATCGCCCCGCAGCGCACGCGGACGGCAATGAGCAACCTGCACAACTGGATTCGCGCCCGCCAGCGCCACGAAGTCGCGGGCCTGCTGGCGGTGGTGGGTGTGGTACTGGTCGCGGCGGGTGCGTTGGGAATCTAGCCCGAATTTTTCGCGGATTGTTGCTGGTGAGGGTGTGTAGATAAGCGAAAGTGCCTGTCCTGCAAGGAATAATCGGACTTGTCTAAGGTTCGGATCGTTCCAGCGGGAAGGCACCTCGCAGGTGAAGAATATCGCGACCGCAGCACGGGTGAAAGTGTCCGCCGACGGCCACGGCGTCGTGTCGCATGCCGGGATGGCCATGTTGCGGGAACTCGCGGACCGGACCGGGCTATCGGCGCAGGTCACCGCCGCGTTGGCCGACACCTACCGCGGCCCGTGGGTGTATGCCCCCGGGGAGGTGTTCGCCGACCTGGCGGCCGCGGTCGCCGACGGAGCGGACTGCATCGACGCCGTCGGCCAACTGTGCGGCGACCGGGAGCACGCCTTCGGCGCGAAAGCCTCCACGACCACGATGTGGCGGCTAATCGACCAACGGATCGACGCCGCACATCTGCCCGCGGTGCGGGCAGCACGAGCCGCCGCACGGGTGGCGGCGTGGGAGGCCGGCGCCGCCCCCATCTCGGGCGATTGGCTGCACATCGACATCGATGCCACCCTGGTGATCGATCACTCCGACAACAAGCACGGTGCCACGCCGACCTGGAAGAAAACGTTCGGCCACCACCCGCTGCTGGCCTTTCTGGACCGCCCCGAGATCGCCGGTGGGGAAGCCCTGGCCGGGCTGCTGCGCACCGGCAACGCCGGCTCCAACACCGCCTCCGACCACATCATCGTCTTGGCCCAGGCGCTGGCGGCCCTCCCGCCGGGGTGGCGACCCGACCCGAATCGCGACCAGGATGTCCCCCGACCGCAGGTGCTGGTGCGCTGCGACACCGCCGGGGCCACCCACCGATTCGCCGCAGCCTGCCGCACCGCGGGAGTCGGGTTCTCCTTCGGCTACCCCGTCGATGCCCGGGTCCAGGACGCCGTGGACACCCTCAACCTCGGGGCGTGCTGGTATCCGGCGATCGAGGGCGCCGGTGGTCTGCGTGACGGTGCCTGGGTCGCCGAGGCCACCGATCTGGTGAGCTTGGACTCCTGGCCGCCCGGAACGCGGTTGATCCTGCGCAAGGAGCGCCCGCATCCCGGTGCGCAGTTGCGGTTCACCGATGCTGACGGGATGCGGGTCACCGCGTTCATCACCGACACACCACCCGGTGTTGTTCCAGGGCAGGTCGCCGGTCTGGAACTACGGCACCGCCAACACGCCCGCGTCGAAGACCGGATCCGCGAACTGAAGGCCACCGGCCTGCGTAACCTGCCGTGTCACGGTTTTTGGGCCAACGCCGCCTGGCTCGAAATCGCCCTGGCCGCCGCCGACCTGGTCACCTGGTGCCGACTCATCGGATTCCGCACCCATCCCGGTTTGGCCCGTGCCGAGATCGCCACGTTCCGCTACCGGGTCCTGCACGTGGCCGCCCGCATCACCCGCAGCGCCCGCCAAGTCCGGTTGCGCATCGATGCCACCTGGCGGTGGGCCGCCCAGATCGCGACCGCCTGGCAGAAGATCCGCACCGCCTTCGGTTGACCGACAGCCCCATCTCCGATCGACCACGAAAGGCCAACTGGCACTGGGAAAGCCCGCCCCTCCCGGCGACACGGGATCACCCCACCACGCCCCGAGGCCGCAAAAAACCACCCTCACCACGGACCCCGCCGCAAGTCCGGGCCCCATCAACCTCGACGAAAAATCCGGGCTAGGCCGGGGTTGTGCCGGGTGCGTTGGGAATCTAGGCCGGGGTTGTGCCGGGTGTGTTGGGAATCTAGGCCGCGAATGTGCAGCCAGCGCGACCCCAATGCGATTTTCACGATCTAGACGCACACTCGCGACGTGGACTGGTCACGCACGGCCGCGAATGTGCAGCCAGCGCGACCCCAACGCGATTTTCACGATCTAGACGCACACTCGCCACGTGGACTGGTCACGCACGGCCGCGAATGTGCAGCGAGAGCGTCCCTACGCAATATTCCGCGATCTGGACGCACACTCGTCGAGCGGCACCGTCGCAAATTCGCCAGCCGCGGCCCACGCGCGAGCAACCCGAGCCAGCACACCGCTTTCGTTGTGGCGCTTGACCACACGTATCCGCGTCCAGCGCAACTCATCGAGGTCTTCTGACCGTTGGATGTCGTAGGCGAATTGGCGCGGATCCGTGCGGTGATGGTCACCGTCGTACTCGACCGCCAGCTTGTACTTCTCCCACCCCATATCCAGGTAGTACTGGCGCTTACCGTCGGCACTTCGTACCGGGATTTGGGTAGCCGGTCTCGGATAGCCGGCGCGAATGAGCAATAGCCGCAACGCAGTTTCCGGTGGCGACTCGGCACCTGGGTCATACAGGTCGAGGGCCGCGACCAATTGCCGCATGCCGCGCGCGCCGTGATGTTCGAGCGCAAGCCGGCGGACGGCATCCGCCGTGCAACCGGTTGCGTTGCCGAGTGCGTCGAGCCGAGCGATCGACTCATCGAGGGTGCCGCGGCGGCCGATGTCGAAGGCCGTCCGCTCAACGCTGGTGAAGGGAAGTCCGCCGCGAACAACGACGTCGTCTGCCGCCAACTGAACCTTGTGCGTGACGATTCCAGCTGGTGGCCGGCGGCCCGACCAGGCCAGTTCGATCGGGAGGCGATCTTCGATGTAATCGGCGCCATGCAGGCGCGAGGCGGTAAGGCCGGCAATCACCCCACCGCGCCGTGACCACAACCAGGCCGCCGTGGCTCGGTGGTAGATCGTGAGGTCGTCACCCGACTTGTCGGTGTAGACGTCGGGGAACATCGCGATGTACCGGGAGCGCAATTGATGCTTCCGCACTCGCCCGGCGGCAACCGCCTCGCTACCGATGAACGGGGTCTGCACAAGCACTCACATTGCGGCATCGCAGGTATCGCGGGAACCGCGAAGGCACGATCTGTGGATGGATCGCGCACTGTGGATAGCCCGCTCAGTTCCGCGAAAGTGCAGCCAGCGCGCCCCAAACGCGATTCTCGCGATCTACACGCACACTCGCGGAATCACCAAGGGAGACAAAGCCGCGAATGTGCAGCCAGCGCGCCCCACACGCCGGATCCGCGATCTGAACGCACACTCGCGGACCGAGCGAGGACGCGCAACCCCTAGTGCGCGCTCGGCCCGTGGCTCAGCACGTAGTTGATACCCGACATCAGCTGTGACACCGGGTCGGCGGCGCCACCGAAGGCGGCCTGCGTCGCCGGGGCGGTGGCGGCGGCGGGGTCGTAGCCGTTGACGGGATCAACGGTGACCGGTGCGGTCGCCGGGTCGTCGTTGCGCGAATATCCCGCATCCACCATGGGTTTCATCACGGCGTCAAGGTGATTCATGTCCGCTTCGGACATGCCGAGGTACTTGAACGGCACGACGAGCGGCAGGTGCTGCTCGGGGATCATGTACGTCGTCGTCGTCGCGCCGCGGGAGTTCACGGTCTTGATGACGTTCTGCGGCGGCACGTTCTTCGGGTTGGTGAACGCCACCGCGGTATGGCCGGTGGCCAGGCCGACGACCGCGTTCGCGAGCGCCATCAGATTGTCCGGGCGGTCCGGCCAGTCGGCGATGCTGTCGTACGCGGAGATGAATTGGTAAGTGTCGTACTGACTGTCGACCACCGGCGGCATCAGGAAGTCGAGCGCGGGGACCGTGCTGCCGACGGGGTAGGTCTGCCGCAGGAAGCTCTGCGTCCACGGGTTGATGGCGAGCGGGTCACCGTAGGTGGCGAACGACAGCTCGTTCGGTGGCGGCGCGGCCGGGTCGTACGCGAGCCGGTCCTGCACGGCGTGCACGACCATGGCGCCCTCGGACAGGCCGATCACCGTGCCGGGGCCGCCGGCCTGAACGCGGTTGATGACGTTGTTCTTACCGACCTCGACGGACTCACCGATGCTGGGTCCGTTCAAGCCGATCTCGGGCATCTTCTGATGTAGCTCGTCGATGCCCGGGATGACGCTGAGCACGTGGCCCTGCACCTGGCCGGCGGGGTAGTCGACGATCTCTCGATTGAGACCCGGGAACCAGTCGGCGCCCGTACGACGGATGTACTCGTCGTACGGGATGCCCATGACGTGCGCGCCGCCGAGTGCGTACCCACGGCCGGGGGTGCCGATCGGCGGGATGGCCGGCACGAGCGGGCCGCCGGAGCCGGCGTCAGAGCTGGAACCGGGACCGGTCCAGGGCTCGTCGGCCGTCGCGATCCAGTCGGCGAGGGGCCCGGAAGCACCGACCGTCAACAGCGTGGTGGCAATCGCCAACGAGCTGGCAAGTCGCTTGTTCATACGTTGCTCCCCTGCGGTTTCGGGCGGGACGGCCACCAGTTCGCTTCTCCGACGAGCGTGGCCATGGCAGGCACGGTGATGGTCCGCACCAGGAAGGTGTCCAGCAGGATGCCGGCGCCGATGACGAAGCCGCCCTGGATCACGGTACCGATGCTGGAGAACAGCAGACCCCACATGGAGGCCGCGAAGATCAGGCCGGCCGCGGTGATGACGCCGCCGGTCGACGACAGCGTGCGGATGATGCCGTACCGCATGCCGTGTGGCGATTCGTCACGCATGCGCGAGACGAACAGCATGTTGTAGTCGGCGCCGACCGCGACGAGCACCACGAAAGCCAGTGGTGGAACGGTCCAGTGCAGCGGCTGGTGGAACAGGTACTGGAACACCACGACGCCGATGCCGAGCGCCGCGAAGTACGAAAGCACCACGGAGCCAACCAGATACAGCGGCGCGATCAGCGACCGCAGCAACAGCATCAGAATCAGCAGCACCACCGCGACGGTGACGATGATGATGAACCGGATGTCGTTCTGGTAGTAGTCGCGGGTGTCCTTGAGCGCCACGGGATAGCCGCCCATCGACACCGTGGCATCCGACAGCGACGTGTTCGGCTGGGCGCCGCGGGCGGTGTCGCGGATGGTGTTGACCTGGTCCATCGCCGCGGCGCTGAACGGATCGAGTTTGGTGAGCACGAGGTACCGCACCGAGTGTCCGTCGGGCGAGATGAACATCTTGGACGCCGACTTGAAGGCCTCGAGCTGCAGCACCTCGGGCGGGATGTTGAAGCCTGCCTGGGTCGGGCCGCCCGCGTTCTGTTTCATCGACAGCAGGAAGGCGCCGGCCTGGTCGAGGCCCGACCGCATCAGCTGGATCTGTTCGACGACCTCGTCGACCCCGTTGGCGACTTCGCGGCTGCCGCTCGCCGACCGATCGGCACCTTGACGGAGCTTGGTCAGATTGGCCTGCGCGCCCGCGGGACTGTCCATCCCCATGGTGCGCATCACCTTCGTCAGGTTGGTCATCGCACTCTGGAGTTGCTGCACCGACGCGTTGAGCGTCTTCTGGTCCTGCATGGTCTGCAGCTGCCCGGCGAGCTTGTTGATCTCGTCGATGGTGCCGTCCTGGCGCGCTTCTTCCAGACGCTGGAAGTGGCCGCGGGTTTCGGCACACGACAGGTCGAGGTCGCACACCGCGTTGTTCTGCAGCGCCGCCAGCACCGGGCCGACCCAGCCGAACATGTCTTTGGCCGCTGTGTAATTCAGCCCCAGGGTGTTGCCCAGCTTGCTGACGCTGTTGACGAGCTTGGCCGCGACTTCCACGTTCTGCACCAGCTTGTTGCCGCCGTACTGGCTGCGGATCGCGGTGAAGGCGTCGAGCGTCGTCTGCAGTTGCGTGGCGATCTGGCCGACCTGGCCGCGCACGTCGGCGAGGTTGGTCGCGAGGGTGTCGGCGCCCTTGGCCAGCCGGTTGATGTCGTTGGTGCGCTGGCCGATCATGCCCGCGCCTTCTGTCAGCCGGTCACCGACCAGGCCGGCCTGGAAGGTGGCCCGGAACTCCGGCGGCACCTCGCCGAGGGGACGGGTGATGCCGCTGACCATGGCGACGTCCGGTAGCTGGCTGATGCGCGACGCCATCTGCTCCAGGTCCGCGAGGGCCTGCGGCGAGCGCAGGTCGCGCGGCGATTGGACGAGGACGTAGGACGGCACCGACTGGTTGACGTTGAAGTGGCTCTCGAGCGCGGCGTACCCGATGGAGCTCGGGGCCGACGCTGCGACGGCCTTGCGGTCGTCGTAGTTGAACTTCGCGAAGCCCGCGGCGCTGGCCAGCAGGAGCAGCACCAGCAGGCTGGCCACCAGGTGCAGCTTCGGTCGGCGGACGATGCGCGCGCCGGACCGCCGCCACAGCTGTGCGGTGATCTCGTTGCGCGGTTTGATCCAGCCCCGCGGCCCGACGAGCGTGATGATCGCGGGCAGCAGCGTCACCGCGGCGAGGAACGCCACCAGGATGCCGATGGCCGACGAGACGCCAACCGTGGAGAAGACGCCCATCTTGGCGAAGCTGATGCCGAGGAAGGTGACGCCGACGGTCGCGGCCGACGCCGTGATGACCTTGCCGACGGAGCCCAGCGCCCGCCGGACGGCGTCGGTCGATTCCAGGCCCTGCCGCACATAGTCGTGGTAGCGGCTGATCAGGAACACCGCGTAGTCGGTGCCCGCGCCGAAGATCATGGCGCTCAACAGGATGATGGCCTGGTTCGACACTCCCAGCCCGGTCAGCTGCGACAGCCCGGCGACCGTCGCCTGCGCGATCACCAGCGACATGCCGATGCCGGCGAGCGGAAGCATCATCGTCACGGGATTGCGGTAGACGACCAGCAGCACGAGGAGCACCAGGACCGCGATGGCGATCTCGATGGGCATCCGGTCCTTCTCACCGGCGACGGTGAGGTCGGCGACGGTGGCCGCGGGTCCGGAGAGGTGGATCTTCAGCGGGCTGCCGGCGGTGCTGTGCCGCACGATGTCGGCCACCCGGTTGTAGGCGGCGTACGACTGCGGTGTCCCCAGCGCGCCGGCCAGGCCGACGGGCAGCACCCAGGCCTTCTTGTCCTTGCTGGTCATGAAGTTGCGCAGCGGCGGGGTGCTGATGAAGTCCTGCATCATGACGACGTCGTGCGGGTCGTCGCGCAGGGCGTCCACCAACTTGCGGTAGGTGGCTTCGTCGTTGCGATCCAGGCCGCGGTCGTTGATCAGGACCACGAGCAGCAGGTCGTCGGTACCGGGTTCCTTGAAGGCCTCGGTCATGTGCCGGGCGGCGACGTTCGACGGCGCATCGGCGGGCAGCATCGCCAGCGGATGCTTCTGGGCCATCTCGTTGAGACTGGGGACAGCCAGGGGCAGGGCCACCGCCAGCGTGATCCACAGGCCGATCACCGCCCAAGGCCACCGCACCACAAAATCGGCTAGCCGTCGCAAGTCAGGTCACCAGTTCCCGCCGTCGGCGATCCGCGTGCAGACCGACTTCATCGCCTCCAGGTACCGGGTCACGGACTTTTTGGCGATGGGGTTGTCCGGGTACATGACCTCCATGACCGTGCCGCCCTCGTAGCGGAAGACGTAGATGGTCAGCTGGTAGGAGTACCGGCCATCGGAGTAGATGCCGATGTTGTTGGCGTATCCCATCTCGGTGGCGGCCAGGATGGTGTTGAGTGGCGCCGCGCCGCCGTGCAGGAAGTTCGACACCGGGAAGTTGGGCCGCGGCCAGTCCAGCCACGGTGCGAGCTCCAGGACGCGGTAGTACGGAACCCGCGCCATGTTGAGGTTGCCGTCGAACGACTCCTGCGCCGCCCAGGCGGCTTCGTTGAAGGTCGCCGCGGCGATCGGCACGGTGATGGGCACCAGTCCGGTGAACCAGCCCTGCGTCATGAAGTTGTCCGACGTGCGCCGGGTGTCACGCGGGGTGAGCCCGTAATACGTTGCAGCACCGGTCAATTCGTGCTCGACCTGGGCCATGCAGGCGAACAGGCCGCCGACGAAGCGGGCACCGGCCGCCTCACAGGCAGACTCGAACCGTGCCGTCTGCTCGGGGTCCATGAGCGATTCGCCGACCATGTCGCCGACCGACGGCTCCATGGCGTTCCCCAACGGCAACGGGAACTCCGGCATGCTGTTGTTGTTGTTCTCAGCAAACTCGATCCAGGCCTGCACCTCGGGAGAGTCGACGGTCAGCGCCGAGGTGCGCTCGTGCTCCTGGACGCACCATTCGTCGAAGCTGCCGGCGTCGGGCAGAGCAAACGCTGAGCCACCTGTTGTCAATGCTGTGTACCGGCCATGAGCCTCCAGCATCGTGATGCCGATGAGCGCCGCGTCGCCGTGGACGTGGTCGATGGCCGCGTAGAAGTTGAAGCTGTCTTCGCTCTGGACGATGCCGAAGGAGAAGCAGCCCCACTCGAGCGGTGTCGGGATGTCCACGAGGTGCTTGCGGACGTCCTCGACCGCCAGTTCACCGTGGTTGACGGGCTCGAACTCGAGGTCATCGGGGTCGGTGAGGGTGTGCCGGAGGATGTCGCCGTCGCCGGTGTACTCGAACCAGCTGCGGTAGGTGTCGTGCCTGCGCAGATAGGAGTTCAGCGCTTCGTTCATGGCCGCGATGTCGCACTGACCAGGGACTTCGCACGTCGCGATGATCTGCCGGGAGTACTCCAGGCCCGAGCCCGTGCGCTCGACGACACCGCGGATGTGCTGGCCCTGCATGTAGCTGACCGGCACCGAACTCACAGGTGCCCGCCGGGCCACTTCGCGAGCCGCCTCGGTGGGGTGCCAGGAGGTCAGAACACCTGGGATCGGCGTCCAATCATCGATCTTTCCGATCGTGATCTTCCCGATTCGCAATTACTTTCCTCCCAGGTTTGGGCACACAGAGGCCCGGCAACACTGTTGGCGCCATCAACATACCCCGGCAACCTTTGCCGGCGCCGTTACGCCTGGTGGGGCGGTCCGCGCTGACCAACCACCACCGGCGCACATAATCCTCGTGCTTCAGCAACCTACATGTAATACTGGCCCGCAGAAGATGAGCTGGCCGTGGCCGTTCGGAAGATCAACTGGCCATTCATGACTGAGCCGGCCGTCAAGTAGATCTGCCGACCAATCGTCGAGGCCGGCCGTTCGCAACATAAATTCTGGCGCTGAACACGGTCTCCTGCGCGGGATCGGACGTCACCGGCAAAACGCGGAGGACAGCTTTTTCATGGCAACGATCGAAGGTCCGGAAACGTCCAGCTTCGCGATCGTCGGGTACGCCGCCCGCTTCCCCGGAGCCACCGACGCCGAATCCTTCTGGGAGATGCTGCGCGAAGGCCGGGACGCCGTATCCGAGGTGCCACAAGACCGGTGGGACGTCGACGAGTTCTTCGATGCCGACCCGGACGCCCGCGGCAAGATCATCACGCGCCGCGCCGGCTTCCTCGATGACGCCGTCGGGTTCGACGCTCCCTTCTTCGGGGTGTCCACCCGCGAAGCCAAGATGATGGACCCGCAGCAGCGGTTGCTGCTGGAGATGGCGTGGCGCGCCGTCGAACACTCAGGCACGGCGCCGTCCGCCCTGGCCAACACGCAGACGGGCGTGTTCATCGGTCTGGCAACGCACGACTACCTGGGCATGGCCTCGGGCGAGCTGACCTACCCGGAGATCGAGGCCTACATGGCCATCGGTACCTCAGGCGCCGCGGCAGCCGGCCGCATCAGCTACCGGCTGGGCCTGCAGGGTCCGGCCGTCACCGTCGACACCGCCTGCAGTTCGTCGCTGGTGGCCGTCCACCAGGCGTGCCAGGCGCTGCAGCTCGGTGAGTGCGATCTCGCGCTGGCCGGTGGCGCCAACGTCATCCTGAGCCCGGCGACCATGATCACCTTCTCGCAGTCGCGCATGCTGGCCCCGGACGGCAAGTGCAAGACGTTCGACGCCTCCGCCGACGGCTATGTGCGCGGCGAGGGCTGTGGCGTCATCGTCGTGAAGCGACTGGAAGACGCGGTGCGCGACGGCGACCGGATCCGGGCCGTCATCCGCGGCAGCGCCATCAACCAGGACGGCGCCTCGGGTGGCCTGACCGTCCCCAATGGTGTTGCGCAGCAACGTGTTATCGCCGAAGCGCTGGAGCGCGCGGGCCTGTCGCCTGCCGACGTCGGCTACTTGGAGGCGCACGGCACCGGCACGTCGCTGGGTGACCCGATCGAGGTGCAGGCCGCGGCCGCGGCCTACGGCACCGGGCACGACGCCGACAACCCGCTGCTGATCGGCTCGGTGAAGACGAACATCGGGCACCTGGAGGCCGCCGCGGGCGTCGCCGGCATCATCAAGGTCATCCTGTCGCTCGAGCATCAGGAACTGCCCAAGCACCTGCACTTCAAGAACCCGTCGCCGCACATCCCGTGGGACCGCATCCCGGTGAAGGTCGTCGACGAGGCCACCACCTGGGAACGCGGCGACCGGCCGCGCGTCGCGGGCATCAGCTCGTTCGGCTTCTCCGGCACCAATGCCCATGTCCTGCTTGAGGAAGCACCCGCCGCCGCGCCGGCGCAGGCACCGGCCGAGGAGCCTGACGACCGGCGCTTCATGGTGCTGCCGCTGTCGGCCCGAACCCCGGCCGCGCTGCTGCAGTCGGCCGAGGACTACCGCACCTGGCTGACCGCGCACCCCGAGGCCACCCTCTCGGACGTCTGCATCACCGCGGGTGCGGGCCGCGCCCACTTCGAGCACCGTGCCGCGCTCGTGGTCAATTCCCTGGATTCCGCGCGCGAATTGCTCGGCGCGCTGGCCGACGACCGCCCGGCGCCGGGCCTGGTGCGCGGCACGTCCGCCGACAAGCCGAAGACCGCCTGGCTGTTCCCCGGTCAGGGCAGCCAGTTCGCCGGCATGGCCAAGGAGCTGTTCGAGACCGAGCCGGTGTTCGCCGAGACCGTGAAGCAGTGCGCGGCCGCAGTCGCCGATGTGCTCGAAAAGCCTTTGCTGGACGTCATTTTCGAAGGTCCGGATGAGACGTTGCGCCTCACCAGCTACGCCCAGCCGGCGATCTTCGCCGTCGAGATGGGCCTGGCGCGGCTGTGGCAGTCGTGGGGTTTCGAGCCCGACGTCGTGCTCGGCCACAGCGTCGGCCAGTACACCGCGGCCTGCGTCGCCGGGGTGTTCAGCCTCGAAGACGGCATGCGCCTGCTCGCCGAGCGCGGTCGCCTGTTCGGGAACCTGCCCCCGGGCGGCCGGATGGCGGCGATCTTCGCCGCACCCGAGCGCGTCGAGCGGCTGACCGACGAATACCCCCGCCTCTCGGTCGCCGCGTACAACGGCGCCAACACCGTGCTCTCCGGTCCGGGCGCCGACCTGGAACGCGCTGTCGCCGGGCTGACCGGTGACGGCATCCGCTGCGACTGGCTGGAGACCAGCCACGCCTTCCACTCGGCGCTGCTGGACCCGGCGCTCGACGAATTCGAGTCGTACGCAAACCAATTCACGTTCAATGCGCCGCAGCGCATCCTGGTGTGCAACCGCACCGGTGACACCCTGGGGCGCACCGCCAAGCTCGACGGCCAGTACTGGCGCCGGCACGCACGTCAGCCCGTCGAGTTCTCCAAGGGCGTCGAGACGCTCGCCAAGCTCGGTTGCGCGGTACTGCTCGAAGTCGGCCCGCAGCCGATCCTGACCGCCGCGGCCCTGCGCGCCTGGCCCGACCCGACGAGCGCACCGCGCGCCATTGCGTCGTTGCGCCGCAAGGGCGCCGACCACCGGCAGATCACCGAGGCGCTGGCCACCACCTACACCGCCGGCCACCTGCCCGACTTCGCCGCCGTCCGGCCCGGCTCGGCCCACAATGTCGATCTGCCGACCTACCCCTTCCAGCGCAAGGCGTACTGGTTCCGCGACGAGCGCGTCGCACCGTCCGCCACGGCGCACATGGGCGGGGCGACCACCGAGGCCGTCCGCCTGCTCGAAGACGGCCGCATCGATGAGCTCGCCACCTTGCTGGGCGGCACCGATGAATCGACGACCGCAGTGCTGAACAAGCTTGCGGCCCAGCACAACCGGCAGCGCACCGCGCAATCCGTCTCGGACGCCCGGTACGAAATCCGCTGGGACAAGATCGCGGCCGGAGCGCCCGCGGAGGTCGGCGAGGGCTCCGCGTGGGTCGTCATCAGCGACGACGCGGCCGTGCTCGCGCCGCTGACCGAGGCCCTGACCCGGGCCGGCCACCGGCACCGCGTTCTCGGGTTGCTGAGCTCCGACGCCGACGAGCAGCAGCTGGAGGCCGACCTGCGCGCGGCTGTCGAGGAGGAGCCGACGCTGCGCATCCTGCACGTCGCCGGGCTCGATGCCGACCGGGCTTCCATGCAGGCCGTGCTGCGGGTGCAGCACCATGTCCTCAGCGGCACGCAGCGCCTGTTCCGCGCGGCGGCCGCCGCCGAGCTGCGGGCGCCCATCTGGGTGATCACCCGTGGTGCACAACGCGTTACCGACACCGACACCGTCGCACCCGAGCAGACGGGTCTGTGGGGCTTCGGCCGTTCGGCAGCGCTGGAATACCCCCAGGTGTGGGGCGGTCTGGCCGACCTGGCCGAGGGCAGCACCGAGGAATGGTCGCGGTTGCTCACCCAGGTGATCGCGGCGCCGCGCGGCGAAGACCAGATCGCGCTGCGCGCCGAGGGGGTGCACGTGCCGCGCCTGGTCCGCCGTACCGGGCAGCCGAACCCGACTCAGCTGGAATTGCGCACTGACGCAACGTATCTGGTGACCGGTGGCCTGGGTTCGCTCGGCCTGGAGATCGCGGGTCACCTGGCCGCGCACGGCGCCCGGAATCTGGTACTGACCAGCCGGCGCGCGCCGAGTGAGGCAGCGCAGCAGCGCATTGACGCACTGCGCGAGCAGTACGGCTGCCAGACGCGTGTCGTCACCGCCGATGTCGCCAATCCGCACGACGTCGCCCGCCTGATGTCGACCCTGCGCGCCGAACTGCCGCCGCTGGCCGGTGTCGTGCACGCCGCCGGCGAGAACAGCACCACGCCGCTGGCCACCCTGGAAGACGCCGAGCTGGAGCGCGTCTTCTCCGGGAAGGTCTGGGGCGCTTGGTACCTGAGTGAAGCCGTCACCGACCTGAAGCTGGACTTCTTCCTGTCCACGTCGTCGATCTCGGCGGTGTGGGGCAGCTACGGCCAGACCGCCTACAGCGCCGCCAACGCGTTCCTCGACGGCCTGACCTGGCGCCTGCGTGAGCAGGGCGTGCCCGGCATGAGCGTCAACTTCGGCCCTTGGGGGGCGGGCGGGAACGGCCACGCCGCCGGTATGGCCGACCCCGATGCCCGCGCCCAGTTGGAGCGCCGCGGCGTCCGCACCCTGTCCCCCGCCGACGCCCTCACCGGCATGGCCGACGTCATGGTGGCCGGTGGCAACCCCGCGGAAGCCGTTGTGGCACGCATGGATTGGGCCAAGTTCCTGCCGATCTACTCGCAGGCCGGGTCCCGGGCCCTGCTGGCCGAGGTCGCCCGCGAGGTACCCGAATCCGCCGGCGCCGCAGGTGCTGTCGGTGCGTCCGGCAACACGCGACTGGTCGAGCAGCTCATCGCCGCGCCGGTGCAGCAGCGCAAGAAGCTGGTCCTGGAATACCTGCGGGACGCCGTCGCCGAGGTGACGCGCATCGAGGCCTCCGAGATCCGCGAGGAGACCGGGTTCTTCGACCTCGGCATGGACTCCCTGATGGCTGTCGAACTGCGTCGCCGCCTGGAACAGGGTGTCGGCAAGGAACTTCCGGCGACCCTCGCCATGGACCACCCGCGCCTCACCGACGTCGCGGACTACCTGCTCAGCGACATCCTCAACCTCAGCGAGAAGGCCGGCACCAAGGCCGTCACCGAGCTCAAGTCGCTCGCCGCTGCCGACGAGCCCATCGCCATCGTCTCGGTGGCGTGCCGTTTCCCGGGTTCGCCCGATCCGGATGCGTTCTGGCAGGTGCTTTCTCAGGGTGTCGACGCGATCAGCGAGATTCCCGAGGACCGCTTCGACGTCGACGAGTTCTACGACCCCGACGCCATGACGCCGGGCAAGATCTACACGCGCTCCGGTGGTTACCTCGACAGCGTCGACACCTTCGATCCGGAGTTCTTCGGCATCTCGCCGCGCGAGGCCGTGTGGATCGACCCGCAGCAGCGGCTGATGCTCGAGATCGCGTGGGAGGGCCTGGAGCGGGCCGGCTACGCCCCGGCGGCGCTGCGCGGCAGCCGAACCGGCGTGTTCATCGGCGTGGGCGCCAACGAGTACTCGCACCTGCTCTCGGGCGGCTCCGTCGAGAACCTCGAACCGCACTTCATCACCGGTAATGCGCTCAACGCCATCGCCGGTCGCGTGTCGTTCACGCTGGGCCTGGAAGGGCCGGCCATGGCGGTCGACACCGCCTGCAGCTCATCGCTGGTCGCGGTCCATCAGGCCGTGCAGGCCCTGCATGCCGGCGACTGCGACATGGCGCTGGCCGGTGGCGTCAACGTGCTGCTGAGCCCGGCGTCCATCGTCGCGGCGTCCCGCGCGCGGATGCTGGCGCCCGACGGCCGCTGCAAGACGTTCGACGCCGCCGCCGACGGCTACGTCCGCGGTGAAGGCTGCGGAGTCCTGGTCCTCAAGCGGCTCAGCGACGCCCAGCGCGACGGCGACCGCATCGCGGCCGTCATCCGCAGTACCGCGGTCAACCAGGACGGTGCGTCCAGTGGCCTCACCGTTCCCAATGGTGGTGCGCAGCAACGACTCATCAACACCGCGCTGGCCCGGGCCGGCCTCAGCGGCGGCGACGTCGACTACCTGGAAGCGCACGGCACCGGCACGCCGCTCGGTGACCCCATCGAGGTGCAGGCCGCGGCCGCCGCGTACGGCGCGGGCCGGGATGCGAACCGGCCGCTGCTGATGGGCACCGCGAAGACCAACATCGGACACCTCGAGTCCGCGGCCGGCGTCGCCGGTCTGGTCAAGGTGGTGTTGTCGCTCGAGCACGAGATGCTCCCGCAGACGCTGCATTTCAACAAGCCGTCACCGCACATCCCGTGGGACTCGCTGCCCGTCCAGGTCGTCGACAAGCCCACCCCGTGGCACACCGACGGCCGTCCGCGTCGCGCCGGCGTGAGCTCCTTCGGGTTCACCGGCACCAACGCACACGTGCTGTTGGAAGAGGCGCCGGTCGTGGTGTCTGACGAGGATGCCGCCGACGACGTCACTCCGGAAACCCCTGCCGCCGAACCGATCAGCGTGCTGCCGCTGTCGGCCCGCTCGGCCCAGGGCCTGACGGCCCTGGCGCAGAAGTACCGCGACTGGCTCGAAGCACACCCCGACGCCTCGATCGCCGACGTGTGCTTCACCGCCGGCTCGGGACGTTCGCACTTCGAGCACCGCGCCGCGGTGGTCGCCAACACCGTCCACGACGCCAAGAACCTGCTGGAAGACCTGGTGGCGAACAAGCTGCGGCCGGGCGTGCTCAAGGGCGAGTGCACCGACCCGCCGACCACCGCGTGGTTCTTCCCCGGCCAGGGCAGCCAGTACCCGGGCATGGCCCGCGAATTGTTCGACACCGAACCCGTTTTCGCCGACGTGGTGCGCCGGTGCGCGCAGGCGGTCGATCCGATCCTGCCGCGCCCGCTGCTGGAGGTCATGTTCGGCAACGATCGGGAAGCGGCAGAGACGCTGCGCAACACCGCGTTCGCGCAGCCCGCGATCTTCGCCGTCGAGATGGGCCTGGCCCGGTTGTGGCAGTCGTGGGGCATCGAGCCCGATGCGGTGCTGGGGCACAGCGTCGGTCAGTACGCGGCGGCCTGTGTGGCCGGCGTGTTCAGCCTCGAGGACGGCGCCCGGCTGATCGCCGAGCGCGGCCGCTTGTTCGGCAGTCTGCCGGCCGGTGGTCGCATGGTGGCGGTGTTCGCCGATCCCGAATACGTGGAGCGCGCCGCCGAGGCGTACCCACGGGTGTCGGTCGGCGCCTACAACGGCCGCAACACCGTGCTGTCGGGTCCGGCCGAGGATCTGGAGCAGATCGTCACCGCCTGCAGCGAGGACGCCACGCGGTGCACCTGGCTCGAGACCAGCCATGCCTTCCACTCCGAGCTGCTGGACCCAGTGCTCGACGAATTCGAGTCCTTCGCAACGCAGTTCCAGTTCGCGACGCCCACGCTGCCGCTGATCTGCAACCGCACCGGCACGGTCCTCACCGCCGAGACGCCGATCGACGCGCTGTACTGGCGGCGGCATTCCCGTCAGCCCGTGCAGTTCACCGAGAGCGTCAAGACCGTGGCGGCGCTGGGTTGCTCGGTGCTGATGGAGATCGGCCCGCAGCCGATCCTGACCGCGGCCGCGCTGCAGTGCTGGCCCGAGGGCGCCGAGACCCCGCGCGCCATCGTGTCCCTGCGCAAGGGCGCCAACGCACAGCGGCAGATCACCGAAGCGCTTGCCACGACGTACATCTGCGGGCACCGGCCGGACTTCTCGGCCAAGAACCGCGGACACCGCGTCGAGCTGCCGACGTACCCGTTCCAGCGGCGCCGCTTCTGGCCCAAGACCGCGAATGTCGTGGGCATGAGCTCCGGCGGGGCGGCAGCCACGTCCGGAATCCTGGGCAGCGCCAAGGATCTGGCCACCGGCGACACGATCTACAGCAATGTGTTGTCGGTCAAGACGCAGCCGTGGCTGTCGCACCACGTCATCTACGGCACCGTCGTGGTGCCGGGCGCGACGTACGCGGCCATGGCCCTGGCGTCGGTCGGAGCGCCGGCGCGGGTGAAGGAAGTTTTCTTCTACGAGCCGATCATCCTGCCCGACAAGGCGTCTCGCGAGACACAGCTGACCATCCGGACCCTCGATGACGGCGAAGGCTGGAAGTTCCAGGTCCACAGCCGGCCGAACGGCGTCCGGGAGGCCGAGTGGTCGCTCAACGCCGACGGCACCCTGCTCGCCGGCGCCTCTGAAGAAGATGCGGCGGACAACATCCCGGGTTCGATGGAGGACGTCGTCGAGCGCATGGAGCGGCTGCGTCCGCAGCAGCTGTTCGAGACCTTCAACGACATGGAATTGGCCTGGGGCCCAACGTGGTCCACGTCGCTCAAGTCGCTGTGGGTGCGTGACGGCATGGCCATCGGTGACGTGTCGGTCGGTGACGAGCTCGCCGAGCACCTCAGCACCGAGCCCATCCATCCCGTCCTGCTGGACCTCTGCACCGGTGTGGCCTTCCCGGCCTTCCCGGCGCTGCTGGCCGCCGAGCACGGCATGCACGACCTGTTCCTGCCGCTGCGGTACGGCCAGGTCGAGCTGCGCGAGAAGATGCCGCGGCGCTTCTACGCGCGGGCACGCTGGCACACCAGTGAGTTGACCAACGAGACGCAGGTCTTCGACATCGACTTCCTCGATCGCGACGGCAAGCGCCTCGGTGGCATCACCGAGTTCACCGTGAAGCGGGCACCGCGTGAGGCGCTGATGCGCGGGCTCGGCGGCGACACCACCCGCCTGCTCTACACGCTGGGCTGGCAGGAGGGTGCGGCACCGGCCGCTGCCGACGAGGCCGAAGCTGCGACAACAGGGACCACCGGTACCTGGCTGGTCGCGGGATTCGACGAGCTGGCCGCCGGTCTCCCCGGCGCCGTCAAGCTCGACCAGACCCTGGACGCCGCCGCCTGGCAGCAGGCGATCACCACGGCAGCCGAGGCGGGCGCGCCCGTCGCCGGAATCGTCTGGCGCGCTTCGGGCTACGAGGACGCCGACGTCGCGGCCCGCCTCGAGACCGAGGTCGGCACCGTGCTGGCGGGCATGCAGACCGCACTCGCCGAGGAGAAGCTGAACCTCACCGGCGGCCTGTGGATCGTCACCGAGCGCGCTGTGGCCACCGAGCCCGGCGAGCCCGTCGACCCCGTGCAGGCCGCACTGTGGGGCCTGGGGCGCACCGTCATCAACGAGCAGCCGACCCTGCGGCTCAAGCTCGTCGACCTCGACGGCGCCGACGACAACGCCACCAACTGGCTGACCGGCATCCTGGGCACTCCCGTCACCGAGTCCGAATTCGCACTGCGGCAAGGCAAGTTCCTCGTGCCACGGCTCATGCACTGGGCGCGCAGCGGCCACCTGCCGATGCCGCGTTCGGACGACTACGTGCTGGCTCCCACCGAGCGTGGCGCGATCGACAACCTGCGGCTGACCGAGAAAGACGTGACGCCGCCGGAGCCGCACGAGGTGCAGGTCCGGATCGAGGCCGCCGGCCTCAACTTCCGCGACGTGCTCAACGTACTGGGCCTGTACCCGGGCGATCCGGGGCCCATCGGTGGCGACCTGTGCGGTGTCATCACCGAATTGGGTTCGGAGGTCACCCGATTCGAGGTCGGGCAGCGGGTGTTCGGCTCCATGCAGGGCGCCTTCTCCAGCCGGCTCAACGTGCCGGAGCAGCTGCTCGCCGTCGTCCCCGAGGGCATCAACCCGGTCGACGCGGCGACGCTGCCCGCCGCCGCGCTGACGGTCCGGCTGGCGTTCGACTGGGCGCAGCTCAAGCCGGGCGACCGCGTGCTGATCCACGCCGCCAGTGGTGGTGTCGGGTTGGCCGCGGTGCAGATGGCGCGCCAGAAGGGCGCGATCGTCTTCGCCACCGCCAGCACCTACAAGCGCGCGACGCTACGCAAGATGGGTGTGGAGCACGTCTACGACTCGCGCACAACCGATTTCGCGGATCAGATTCTCGCCGACACCAACGGCGAGGGCGTCGACGTGGTGCTCAACAGCCTCACCAACGAGGGCTTCGTCGAGGCCACGGTGCGCGCGACCGCCCAGGGCGGCCGGTTCGCCGAGATCGCCAAGCGCGACATCTGGACCCCCGAGCGCATGGCTGAGGTCCGGCCGGACATCAACTACGAGATCGTCGCGCTCGACGTCACGATGATGACCGATCCGGCGCACATCCAGCGGCTCATGGAAGAGGTCGCCGACGGACTGGCCAAGGGTGAGTGGACTCCGGTGCCTGCCGAGGTCTACCCGCTGACCGAGGCCAAGACCGCGTTCCGCCGCATGCAGCAGGCCCGGCACATCGGCAAGATCGTGGTGCAGATGCCGAAACCGCTACAGCCGCACGGCGATCGGACCTACCTGGTCACCGGCGGTCTCGGCGCGCTCGGTCTGCACACCGCGGCGTACCTGGCCCAGCTGGGTGCCGGCGACATCGTGCTGACGAGCCGCCGCGAGCCCGATGGCGAGGCGCAGCGCGCCATCGACGCGATGATGGAGCGCTTCCACTGCCGGGTGCACGTCTTCTCCGGCGATGTCGGCGACGAGGCCTCGGTTACGGCGTTGCTCGACCGGATTCGCACGGAACTGCCACCGCTGGCCGGTGTGGCGCACCTGGCGGGTGTGCTCGACGACGCGCTGCTCCCCCAGCAGGATCTGGAGCGCTTCCGGAAGACACTGGGCCCCAAGGCCTATGGCGCGCTGCACCTGCACAAGTTGACGCAGGACGACGATCTCGACTTCTTCATCGTCTACTCGTCGGCTTCGGCAGTGCTCGGTTCACCGGCGCAGGGCAACTACGCCACGGCCAACGCGCTGCTCGACGGCCTCGTCGCGCACCGCCGGGCGCTGGGTCTGCCGGCTACGGCCGTGAATTTCGGTCCGTGGGGCCGGGGCGGCATGGCCAGCTCGCAGGCGGCCACCGCGAACCTCAGCGCGCAGGGCATGATGCCGCTTGAGCCGTCGGCGGCCCTGGCCGCCCTCGGCGAGGTGATCCGGCACGGCGCCGCGCAGGCGACGGTCCTCAAGGCCAATTGGCAACGGGCCGCCAAGATGCTCGGCGGCATCCGTCCGCCGCTGCTCGACCAGGTGTTGCCGACCAGCGACGCGGCAGCGACCGGCGACAGCGAGCTGCTCCGCCAACTGCAGGAGATTCCCGACGCCCAGCGCGCCGGGTTCATCACCGAATTCCTGCAGAAGGAGGTGCAGGGCTTCCTGCGCCTGGCGCAGCCGCCCGCGGCGACAAGCCGGTTCCTCGATCTGGGCACCGACTCGCTGATGGCGGTCGAGCTCCGCAACCGGTTGTTCGGTCAATTCGGCGGCAAGTTCGACATCAGTCCGACGGCGATCTTCGACTACCCGACCCTCGGCGAACTCGCCGGGCACCTGGCGTCGCAGTTGCCGCCGTCGGATGCGCCATCGGGTGCACCGGAGGCGACGGTTGAGGAGTCGGCCGCGGCGGAGTCGGCGGCGGAGGCTGCGGCGCCTGCCGAGGCTGCCGGCGACGCCGAGCCTGAGGCACCTGCCGCACAGGAGTGACGACTGTGACGGGTGTGCACGCGGTCTGAACCGGCCGCGTGCACACCCAGTCCTTTGGGCCTACCAGCCCAGAAATACCCCGCACTGGCGTCAATAAGTTATTGACGTGCGCGAGCAATTCTGTCAGGCTCGAGCCCCGGGAACGCGACCGCCGACCGGATCGCCGTCGCCCCCATGTTGCCTGTGCCCCACACCGCTACCCGACGCATACCTCACATAACCACGGCATGGTGACCCGCCTCACAGCGACCCCCCAGGATTGCCGTCGGACCGCGCCGATTCGGGCGCTGAGATCACGGCGGGCGTAAGCCTTCGCATCCACCGCGAAGACGCCACAACAGGGCTCCCATTGGCCCCAACTGACACGTCATCCTCAGTTCCGGAAGTTTCCGGTGGCGGACATCACATTCGGACTAAACTGCAGGTCAGCGGCCATAAACCGGTCGCGAAACCACCCCGTTCAACCACTGGGTTGGTTAGCTGCGAAAAATTTGCTCTTGACTGCTTTGCGATGAAGTTACCCGGCGGTATAGTTAGCCCCAGTTACTGGTGGGTAACTTAGCCCTGAGTACCCAACCCCTACAGTCCATCTCATCGAGGAGAAATCGTGGGCCACTACAAGAGCAACGTCCGTGACCAGGTGTTCAACCTGTTCGAGGTCTTCGGCGTAGACAAGGCACTCGGCGAAGGCAAGTTCGCCGATCTGGATGCCGACACCGCCGGGGAAATGCTCAACGAGATCGCGCGCCTCGCTGAGGGCCCGATCGCCGATTCGTTCGCCGACGGCGACCGCAACCCGCCGGTCTTCGATCCCGCGACTCACACCGTCACGCTGCCCGAGCCCTTCAAGAAGTCGATGCGCGCACTGCTCGACGGTGGCTGGGACAAGGTCGGTCTGAAGGAAGAGCTCGGCGGCATGCCGATGCCCCGCGCACTGCAGTGGGCGCTCATCGAGCACGTGCTCGGCGCCAACCCGGCCGCCTACATGTACGCCATGGGCTCGGGCATGTGCGAAATCTTCTACAACAACGGCACTGACGAGCAGAAGAAGTGGGCCATCCTGGCTGCCGAGCGCGGCTGGGGCGCCACCATGGTGCTGACCGAGCCCGACGCCGGCTCTGACGTGGGCGCCGGCCGCACCAAGGCTGTCCAGCAGGCCGACGGCACCTGGCACATCGACGGTGTGAAGCGATTCATCACCTCGGCCGACTCGGACGACCTGTTCGAAAACATCATGCACCTGGTCCTGGCCCGCCCCGAGGGCGCCGGCCCGGGCACCAAGGGTCTGTCGCTGTTCTTCGTGCCGAAGTTCCACTTCGACCCCGAGACCGGTGAGCCCGGCGAGCGCAACGGCGCCTTCGTCACCAACGTCGAGCACAAGATGGGCCTGAAGGTTTCGGCCACCTGTGAGCTGACCCTCGGCCAGCACGGCACCCCCGCCGTCGGTTGGCTCGTCGGCGAGGTGCACAACGGCATCGCGCAGATGTTCGATGTCATCGAGCAGGCCCGCATGATGGTCGGCACCAAGGCCATCGCGACCCTGTCGACCGGCTACCTGAACGCTCTCGAGTACGCCAAGACCCGCATCCAGGGTGCTGACCTGACCCAGATGATGGACAAGACCGCTCCGCGCGTCACGATCATGCACCACCCGGACGTTCGTCGGGCGCTGCTGACCCAGAAGTCCTACGCCGAGGGCCTGCGCGCCGTGTACCTGTACACCGCGTCGTTCCAGGACCCCGAGGTCGCCAAGGCCGTCCACGGCGTCGACGCCGAGCTGGCCTTCAAGGTCAACGACCTGATGCTCCCGATCGTCAAGGGTGTCGGCTCCGAGCGCGCCTACGAGAAGCTGACCGAGTCGCTGCAGACCTTCGGTGGTTCCGGCTTCCTGCAGGACTACCCGGTTGAGCAGTACATCCGTGACGCGAAGATCGACTCGCTGTACGAAGGCACCACCGCCATCCAGGCGCAGGACTTCTTCTTCCGCAAGATCATCCGCGACAAGGGCCAGGCCCTGGCATTCGTCGCCGGCGAGATCGAGCAGCTGATCAAGAACCAGGACGGCAACGGCCGCCTGAAGGCCGAGCGCGAGCTGCTCGCCACCGCCCTGGGCGACGTCCAGAGCATGGCCGCCAGCCTGACCGGCTACCTGATGGCCGCTCAGGAAGACCCGAAGTCCATCTACAAGGTGGGCCTGGGCTCGGTGCGCTTCCTGCTGGCCGTCGGTGACCTGGTCATCGGCTGGCTGCTGCTGAAGCAGGCCGCGGTCGCCATCAAGGCGCTCGACGAGGGCGCCACCGGCGACGACCGGGCGTTCTACGAGGGCAAGATCGCGTCGGCTTCGTTCTTCGCCAAGAACATGCTGCCGCTGCTCACCAGCGTCCGCGGCGTCGTCGAGTCCATCGACAACGAGGCCATGGAGCTGGACGAAGCGTCCTTCTGATCCGCATCTAGAACAGCAGCCCTCGGCATTCGCCGGGGGCTGCTGTTTTTGGCTGTGCGCCAGCGCGGAGCTCTTGCGAGTAGGCGCCTGCGTAGACGCACAGTGAACTCCCGGCCGTCCCCTCGTCCCGTCGATCGTGCGCCACAGCAGAACTTCTATGAGTAGCCGTCTGCCAAGACGCACAGTCAACGCATCAGGTCCAGCGGAGGCCCTGGAAGGGGCGGCGTGCGCCCGGCAACTCCGAGTCCTGGCCGCCAGAGGCGATTCCACTCGCGCTCCACCCGCGCAATCACGGACGCCTTGCGATGCCCTGCGGCAACCCTGACATGGGTCCACCCGACTTGCGCGATGTAGTCAGCACGCTCGATGTCGTAGGCGAGCGACTCAGCATGTTGCGCACCGTCGTACTCGACCGCAAGCATCAGTTCCTCCCAGCCCATGTCGAGGAAGTACTTCGGGTTGCCGTCGGGCCCAGGTACCGGAATCTGAGTCTGAGGCTTCGGAAACCCCGCGCCGATCAACGTCAATCGCAATCGAGTTTCCTGCGGCGAATGGCCGCCGGGGTCGAACAAGCCCAGCGCCGGCTCCAGTTGCCTCAAGCCCCTGGCATGCGGGTGGCGCGTAGCCAGCGTCAGAACATCGTCGGCCGTGAATCCGGTAGCTCGAGCCAGAGCATCGAGGCGCGCCACAGCAAATCCGATCAGCTCCCGACGCCCAAGGTCGAACGCCGTCCGCTCCACGCTGGTGACGAGCAACCCGTCGACGCGGGTGACCTCGTCGTCGTAGACCAGGTCGCGGCGAGTGACCACGCCGCGAGGTGCGCGGATTTTGGCGCTGATCAGTTCAATGCGAATGTCGTCGGCCACCCAACTCGCGCCATGAAGAGCTGACGCAGCGGCTCCCGCGACGACGCCTTCCCGACCCGTCCACAACCACGCGGCGGTCGTGCGCTGCTGGAGCGACAGCTCTGTCCGCTTGTCCACGTAGATCTTCGGCATGAGCAGCCGGTAATAGCGGCTGAGCTCGTAGCGGTTGAGCATGCCGGAGGCCAGGGCCTCGCTGCCGACGAATGGTTCGGTCATAGCGACACCGTCTCCGCGGCCGCAGACATCTACTGCAGTGTCAGCCACACCGGAGGCGGCGCTTGTGGACGGATCGCGAACTGTGGATAGCCTGCGCCCGCGTGATGCCGGACGCACACTCGATCCCCGGCCATCTCTGCACCGGTTGACTGTGCGCCACAGCCGACTTTCTGCGAGTGGAGGCCTGCCAAGACGCACGGTGAACTCCCGGGATCATTGACCGTGCGCCACAGCAGAATCTCTGCGAGTAGCCGTCTGCCATGACGCACGATCAACGCCTCGGCGCCCCGCGAGCCGAGCCGCGACCCGAGCCCCGCCCTGCCCGGCCCGCGAGCCCCACCTAGTCCGGCAGGCGCTGACTGATCTCGAACGCCAGGCACAGCTCGGCGACGTCGCGGGGACGGGACAGGGACCGTCCCGTCCGCTCCTCGATGCGATGCAGCCGGTGCCGAATGGTGTTGGGGTGACAGAAGATTGCCGCAGCCGCTTCGTTGGCGGAACCACCGGCGTCGAGCCACGCCTGGAAGGTCTGGGAGAGGACGGCCCGCTCCTCGGCGGGCAGCCCACGGAGCCCGCCGAGCACCGACTCCTCGATGCGGTTCATCACCTCGGGCGCGCTGACCGCGGCGAACGCCAGCGGCGCGTCGTCGAAGGCGCAGACGAAGCCGTCGCGGCTCGGCTTGCCGGCCACCGCCAGCCGGGCCAGGCGCAGGCCCTCGCCCGTCTCCGCCAAACTTGCGAACGCCGGGCTCAGGCCGACGCGCGCCGTCGCGATCTTGCGCAGCACCTCGACCAGCACGCCGTACGTCGCGTCCTGCCGCAGGTGCACGACGCCGACCTGCAGGTCGGGCAGCAGGCGCCAGGCCGAGCGGATGTCGCGGGCCGCGAGCTTGCTCGCGATCTCGGGTAGCCCGAGCTTGCCGATGGCCGGAATCTCCGCCGCCGCAACCACATACGGACCCGTCGTGGGCAGTCCCAGCAGATCGGCTGCCTCCCAGAGACTCTGGTTGTCGGTGATGCGCCCGAGCAGCACCGCCTCGACCAGAGCCGACCGCTCCTCTTCCCGATCCATGATCTGGCTGGTGAGCTGCTCGCGGTAGGCGCCGGTCATCGCCTGGGTGAACTCGTCCTGGCTCAGGAAGATGCGCGCACTGGCCTCGAGGATGGATTCGGTCGGGATGCCGGCCTCCCGCGCGGCGGCGACGCTGCTCTCCCACATGAAGCGGAAACCGATGCGATAGGCCGTCATCACCGCGGCCAACGGGATGCCCTCGACGGCGCGTTGCCGGCCGGTCGCTTCCGCCGGCGACAGGTCGGCCTCGCCGTCAGCGCAGAGGGTGTGGAACACGAAAGTCATGTTGGCGACGCAACTTTCGCGCACGTTGTCGCGCGCCGACGGGGTGGTGCGGTAGCCGTCGATGCGGCTGTAGATGCGGTCGGCCAGTTGCTCGCCGAGAGTCTCCACGCGCGTCAGCATGATCCGGCTGAGTTCCCGCATGTGCTCCTCGACCCCGGCCATCAGCCAACCTTAGGCGAGGCGCCGATTGTGGCCGGTCACATTTGGCGGTGGTCACTGTTGTTCCCGCCACCATCGCCTCTGGGACCGCGCGGAATCACGCTTGATACATGACCAACCTGAGCCAGAACCTCGTCGCCAGCGCCACCCGCCGCCCCGACAGCGTCGCGCTGCGCTGCGACGACCAGACCTACACGTACGCCCAGTTCGACGACGCCGCCGCCCGCGTCGCCACGCTGCTGCGGCAGGCCGGCATCGAACCGGGTGACCGCGTGGGCGTCATGCTGCCGAACGGTCCGGCCTTCGCCGCCGCGTTCTACGGGATCCTGTACGCCGGCGCCGTCGCGGTGCCGATGAACCCGCTGCTCAAGGCGCCCGAGATCGAGTTCTACCTCTCCAACACCACGGCGAAGGCCCTGTTCGCCCCGCCGGCCTTCGCCGACGAAGCGCGGGCCGGTGCCGCCGCGGCGAGCGCGGGCTGGTGGATCGTCGACGACGCCGGGTTGGCGGCGCTGATCGCGGACCTCCCGGCCCAACCGGCGCCGGTCGAGCGCGCCGGCGACGACACCGCCGTCGTCCTGCACACGTCGGGTACGACGGGCAAGCCCAAGGGCGCCGAGCTGACCCACGGCGGCCTGGGCCGTAATGCCGACGTCTGCGTGCGGACGCTGCTAAACATCGGGCCCGACGACGTCGTCATGGGTTGCCTGCCGCTGTTCCATGTGTTCGGCCTGACGTGTGGCCTGAACTCGGCAGTGCTGGCCGGTGCGACGCTGAGCCTGCTGCCGCGCTTCGACCCGGCCCGGACGCTCGAGTTGATCGAGCGCGACGGCGTCACCATCTTCGAGGGCGTGCCGACCATGTACTCGGCACTGCTGGCCGCGGCCGGCACGACGTCGACGGACACGCTGCGGATCGCCGTCTCGGGCGGCGCCGCGATCCCGGTACAGGTGCTGCAGGACTTCGAGAAGACTTTCGACTGCCCCGTGCTGGAGGGCTACGGCCTGTCCGAGACCTCGCCGGTGGCGGCGTTCAACCACCCGAACCGGCCGCGCAAGCCCGGTTCGATCGGTACGCCGGTCGAGGGGGTCGAGATGCGCGTGGTCGACAACGACGGCGCCGAGGTGGCGCAGGGCGAGCCCGGCGAAATCCAGATCCGCGGACACAACGTCATGAAGGGCTACTGGAACCTGCCCGAGGCCACCGCGGAAGCCATCAACGCCGACGGCTGGTTCGCCACCGGCGACATCGCCCGTACCGATGAAGACGGCTACTACTACATCGTCGATCGCAAGAAGGCGCTCATCATCCGTGGCGGTTTCAACGTCTACCCACGCGAGATCGAAGAGGTGCTGTACACGCACCCGGCGGTCGCCGAGGCGGCTGTCGTGGGCATCCCGCATGACTCGCTCGGCGAGGAGGTCGGCGCCGCCGTCAGCCTCAAGCCCGGCATCGAGGTCGCCGCCGACGAACTCCGCGAGTTCGTCAAGAGCCAGGTGGCCGCCTACAAGTACCCGCGACGCATCTGGTTCCTGGACGACCTGCCCAAGGGCCCGACCGGGAAGCTCCTCCGTCGCGAAATCACCATCCCCACAACGGAAAGCGACAACTGAGATGGCAACCCTGCACCCCGACGAGCTCGCGGCACCACTCGACCTGCTCCTGACGAGCGCCACCAAACCGTTCGCCCGCCGGATGCTGCCCGACCAGACCTGGGCCCGGATGGCCGTCAGCCTGGCCAAACAGCCCGGCACTCTGCTGGAGCGTGGCAAGGAGCTGGCCGGCGAGCTCGGCAGCATCGCTTCCGGGGAGTCCGACCGCGTCCCGCAGCGCGCCGACAAGCGCTTCAGCGACCCTGCGTGGCAACAGAATCCGCTACTGCACCGCATCATGCAGGGCTACCTGGCCGCGTCGGACACCGCCGAGAAGCTGTTCTCCGACGCCGACCTGGACTGGCGCGACGAAGCGCGGATGCGGTTCGTCTTCGACAACGCCATCGAAGGCCTGGCGCCCACCAACAACCCGCTGATCAGCCCGCTCGGCTGGAAAGCGATGATCGACACCGGCGGGCTCAGCGCCGTCCGCGGCCTGAAAGCCTTTGCCCGCGACATCATGTCGTCGCCGCGGGTGCCCGCCATGGTCGAGCCGGACGCCTACACCGTCGGCGAGACGGTCGCCGTCACCAAAGGCGCTGTGGTGCTGCAGACCCGGATGTTCGAGCTCATCCAGTACGCACCCCAGACCCCGACCGTGCACACCGTGCCGCTGCTGATGGTGCCGCCGGTGATCAACAAGTACTACATCATGGACATCGCACCCGGGCGCAGCATGATCGAGTACTTCGTGCAGCAGGGCCAGCAGGTGTTCGCGATCTCGTGGCGCAATCCACAAGCCCGGCAAAAGGATTGGGACATCAATGCCTATGGCGCGGCGATCATCGAGGCCATCGATGCGGTACGCGCCATCACCGGGACGGCCGGCACCCATCTGATGGCGAGCTGCTCGGGCGGCATCATCACCGCCATGACCGCGGCACACCTGGCCGAGAGCGGCGACGGCGACAAGGTCGCGAGCCTCACGCTGGCCGTGACGGTGCTGGACCAGGACCGGGCCGGATTCGCCTCTGCCGCAATGAGTGACCGTGCGGCGCAAGCCGCCATCGCCACGTCGGCCCGCAAGGGCTACCTGGACGGCAAGGCCATGGCCGAGATGTTCGCGTGGCTGCGACCGACCGATCTGGTGTGGCGCTACTGGGTGAACAACTACGTGCAGGGCCGCAGCCCCGCGGCGTTCGACGTGCTGTTCTGGAACGCCGACACCACCCGCATGACGGCCGCCCTGCACCGCGACATGGTGATGATGGGCCTGCACAATTCGCTGGTGACTCCAGGCGCGGTGAGCATGCTCGGCACGCCCGTCGACCTGTCCAAGATCACCTGCGACGCCTACGTCATCGGTGGCATCGCCGACCACATCTCGCCGTGGCAGGCCACCTACCGCAGCGCGAAGTTGTTGGGCAGCAAGGACAACCGCTATGTACTGTCCACCAGCGGCCACATCGCGGCACTGGTCAACCCGCCGGGCAACCCGAAGGCGTCGTACCGGATCGGCCAGGTCGCCGACGGAACGCCGGAGGAATGGCTCACCGAGGCCGAGAAGTCCAGCGACTCTTGGTGGCCCGACTACGTCACGTGGCTGGCCGAGCGCAGCGGCGACCACGTCGACGCCCCCAAGACGCTGGGCGCCGATGGCTTCCTCGCCACCGGTCCGGCGCCCGGCACGTACGTGCTGCAGAAATGACGGTCACCGAGCGGTACGTGTCGGTCTGCGGCCAGCGCCTGCGGGTTCGCGTCGACCGCGGTCGCGACATGGGCGCGGTTCCTCTGGTGCTGTGCAACGGCATCGGCGCGAGCCTGGAGGTGCTCGACCCCTTCGTCGAGCACTTGCCGGGCACCGTGATCCGGTTCGACGTGCCCGGCACCGGCGGGTCGCCAACCTCCTTCGCGCCCTACGGCTTTCCCTACCTGGCCTGGGTGCTGGGCCGGCTGCTGAACAAGCTGGGGTTCACCGTGGTCGACATCCTGGGCCTGTCCTGGGGTGGGGCGCTGGCGCAGCAATTCGCATTCCAGAACCCGCGCCGCTGCCGGCGGCTGGTGCTGGTGGCCACCGGGACGGGCGCGGTGATGGTGCCCGGGCATCCGCGCGTGCTCGCGAAAATGGTTACGCCGAAGCGGTTCTCGAATGCCGCGTACGCCGCCTCGATCGCCGGTGAACTCTACGGTGGCACCGTGCGGCAGCACGGCGACGACATCGCCAAGCTGTTCCTGCAGCAGCTGCACGCCGGCTCGAAGGTCGGCTACGTGCATCAACTGCTGGCCGGCGCGGTGTGGACGAGCATCCACGCGCTGCCTGCGGTCCGTCAGGAAACGCTGATCGTGGCGGGCACCGACGACCCGATCATCCCCGTCGCCAACGCCCGCATCATGGATTTCCTACTACCGCACTCGCACCTGCATCTGCACTCCGGCGGGCACGTCGACCTCATCACCAATGCCGGCGAGCTGGCTCCGGTGATCACCCAGTTCCTCAACGAGCCCGGGGCACGCGCCTGACCGGGTGCCGCGGCGCCGCCCGGTGGAGCTCTCTCCCTCGGCACATGCGATCTGGAGCGGTCAACTTTCCTTGACCGTCAAGGCAAGTTGACCGCTCCCGGCGAGAGTTCTGTAGAGAGACAGTCCCTCCGGCCCCGTCCCCTCGGCAAACCTCAGCCGGCCCGGTCTCGGAACCGGCTGTGCAGCGCCTGCTTGGAGACGCCGAGAACCCTCGCTATCTCGGGCCACGTCCACCCAGCAGCCCGAGCCCGAACGACGGCCTGGTCGTAGCGCTCCTTCGCGGCGTCCAGCCCGTCGCGCGCTTCGGCCAACGCGCGCAAGCTGTTTCCACTGTAGAAATCGGCCAGCACCGGATCGGGTTCGGGTTCGGGCTCCTCGAACACGTCGTCATCGGGCACGTCGTCGTAGATGCCATTGAGGGCGCGGTAGGCATCCTCCTCGCCCAGGAGATTCACCAGCGCACGACGACCCAGCTCACGCATGTACGGGTCGTCACTCGGTCCACCCATGTTTCCCTCCCCAGAGATGTTCGGGAAGTATGCGCCCGGGCACCGACAGCTTCTGCGGACGAGCACCTGTCTCTGGGACATGTTCGATCTGGTCCGGTCAACTTGCATTGACGGTCAACGAAAGTTGACCGTGCCAAATCGCATGTGCCGCAGGAGAGGCGACACGCCAATGCCCGACACGCCGACGACCGCAGGCAAAGGCGGTGGGCGGATCGGACAGGCTCAGGCGGCGCGGGCCGGACAGGCTCAGGCGTCGGTCGGGGGGCGGGGCTCAGGCGACGACGCCGCCGACCAGATGGCCGACGAGGTAGGTGGCGCTCAGGGCCAGCGCACCACCGATGACGTTGCGTGCCACGGCCTTTCCGACCGGCGCACCGCCGAGCCGGGCCGACACCACGCCGGTGATCGCCAACGCCAGCAGCACCGCGAACATGGTGACCGGAACGCGGAGCGTCGTCGGCGGCAGCAGGATCGCCACCAACGGCAACAACGCGCCGATGGTGAACGACACCGCCGACGAGAAGGCCGCCGCCCATGGGTTGGCCAGATCGCCTGGCGTGATGCCCAACTCGACGACCGCGTGCGCGGCGAACGCGTTGTGGTCGGTGAGTTCCTCGGCCGCGGTCCGCGCCGTCGACACCGACAGACCACGCCCTTCCAACAGTCCGGCCAATTCATCGAGCTCGGCGGCCGGGTCTTCCTTGAGCTCGCGCTTCTCCTTGGCCAGCAAGGCCTGTTCGGTGTCGCGCTGCGAGCTCACCGACACGTACTCGCCCAGCGCCATCGATATCGCGCCGGCCACCAGACCAGCCATACCGGCGGTGAAGATCGGCCCGCGCTCGGCCGTCGCGGCCGCGACACCGACGACGATGCCGGCAGTCGACACGATGCCGTCATTGGCACCGAGTACGCCGGCGCGCAACCAGTTCAGCTTCGACGCAACCGAACCCGCGTGGGGCTCGGCGTCATGGGACGAGATCGCCATTCCTGCAACGCTATGCGGGCGCGCGGCGATCCGCCAGCCAATGAAGCCTTGCCAAACCTGCTCAGGATTCCAGTTTTTTGAGCACCGCACGGGTGCGGGCCCGGCCTTCGGCCGACGGGTCGAATGTCACGCCGACGTATTCGTCGACCCCGGCGGCTTCCAATTCGGCCAGGCGGTCGCGCACCGTCTGCTCGTCGCCGATGATCGCGATGTCCTCCGGGCCGGCGTAGCCCTCACGGTCGAGCATGGCGCGGTACGACGGCAGGTGACCGTAGATGGCGAACTGCTCGGCGGCCTGCTTGCGGGCGCTGTCGACGTCGTCGGTCACGGCAACCGGAATGGCCGCGACGACGCGGACCGCATCGGCGCGGCCGGCGTCGGCAGCGGCTTGGCGCAACGTCGGACCGACGTGGCCCGCAAGGGTTTTCGGCCCGGTCATCCAGGTGACGGTGCCCGACGACCGGCGTCCGGCGATCTGCAACAGCTTCGGTCCGAGCGCGGCGATGTACACCGGCGGCGTCGGGGCACCGGGGATGATCAGCGCGCCGCGCGTGGTCACCGTCTCGCCGGTGGCGTCGGCCTTCTCGCCGTTCAACAGCGGCAACAGGCCGTCCAGGTATTCGTTGAGCCGGCGGACCGGCTTGTCCCACGGGATACCCCACATGCCCTCGGTGACGGCCTGGTGCGTCATGCCGAGCCCGAGCAGCAGGCGGCCGCCCGTCATCTGGCTGATGGTCAGCGCCCGCTGTGCCAACAGCATCGGGAGCTGATTCTGGATGGGCAGCACGCCGGTGCCGACCTCGATGCCGTCGACCTCACGCAGGCCGACCGTGAGCACCGTGAGAAGGTCCGGCTCGTAAGGCATCTGGGCGAACCAGGCCCGGCGAAATCCCTCGTCACGCAACTGGGCGAGGTACGCGACGGTGTCGTCGACGGGCGATTTGAGACCACTCAACGAACCGAAAATGCTGATCTGCACGGGATGCTCCTTGAGGCCGGTTTGGGTCACCTGTGAGTATCGAACCATGACGACCGACGGACCAGAGACTGCCCGGCTGCAATATTTCGGACCCAACTGGTTCGCCTCGGTGATGGGGACGGGCATCGTCGCCACCGCGGCCGCGTCGCTGCCGGTGCATCTGCCCGGACTCCGGGGTTTCGCCGAAGGGGTGTGGGTGATCGCCACCGCCCTGCTGGTGCTGCTGATCGTCGCGGTGTCGGTGCAGTGGGTGCGTCACCCCACGGTGGCGCGCAGCCAGGTGCGCAACCCGCAGATGACGCACTTCTACGGTGCGGCGCCGATGGCGCTGATGACCGTC
Source organism: Mycobacterium toneyamaense (assembly GCF_055384815.1). Taxonomy (NCBI): domain Bacteria; kingdom Bacillati; phylum Actinomycetota; class Actinomycetes; order Mycobacteriales; family Mycobacteriaceae; genus Mycobacterium; species Mycobacterium toneyamaense. Next base: position 265,485 of record NZ_AP040333.1, on the reverse strand, counting down.
GGCCTCGGGGCCCTGCTGATCGGCAAGGACCTGATCGGCACGCGTTTCGCCGTCGATCTCGACTGGATTCTGTGGACCGCGGGCACCATCGGCGGCCTGTTCACCGCGATGACCATCCCGTTCCTCATGTTCACCCAGCTCGAGGTCGGGCCGGACGCCGCGTTCGGTGGTTGGCTGATGCCCGTCGTGCCGCCCATGGTGTCGGCGGCCTCGGGCGCATTGCTGCTGCCGCACCTGCCGCCGGGCACGGCCCGCACCACGATGTTCTACGGCTGCTTCGCGATGTTCGGGCTGTCGCTGATCGCGGCGCTGATCATCATCACGATGATCTGGAGCCGGCTGGCGCACTACGGCACCTCGGGGTCGGCCCGCGTGCCGACACTCTGGATCGTGCTGGGTCCGCTGGGGCAGGGCATCACCGCCGCCGGGCTGCTGGGGACGGCGGCGGCCTCGGCCATCAGCCCGGAGCTGGCGTCGGGCATGAACATCTTCGCCGTGCTGTTCGGCGTCCCGGTATGGGGCTTCGCCGTGCTGTGGATCAGCCTCGCCAGCGCCTTGACGGTGCGCACAATGCGCCGCGGCATGCCGTTTGCACTGACGTGGTGGAGCCTGACCTTCCCTGTCGGCACGTTCGTCACCGGCACGTCGCAACTCGCCGCACACACCGGGCTGCCGGCGTTCCGCGTCGCCGCCGTCGTCGCGTACGTCTTTCTGCTGTGCACCTGGGCGCTGGTCGCGGTACGGACGTTGCGTGGCAGTGTCGGAGGCAGCCTGTTCACCCCACCGCCTGCTCCGGCAGCCATCCACAAGGACCCGAAATGATCGACACTGCTCGGGTGTACGACCCGGTTGATCCCGCCCAGCCGCCCCGGGTGACCGTCGACCGGTTGTGGCCCAGGGGAATTCCCAAGGAGGACCCGCGGGTCGGCACCTGGATGCCGCACGTCGCACCGTCGAACGAAGTGCGCAAGTGGTACCACGCGCATCCCGGCGAGTTCGACAAGTTCGCCGCCGACTACCGGGCAGAGTTGGCCGACTCGGAGGAGCTGGCCAAGCTGCGATCGATGGGTCCGGTGACCCTGACCACCTCGGCCAAGGACGTCTCGATCAGCCACGTCGCCGTGCTCGCGGCGCTGCTCTAGACCCGTCAGCAGGTGTCGCCGGTGGTGCCGCCGTAGGTGGCGATCTTGTACTCGGTGGCCGCCAGCGAAAGCGTGAGTTCACGGATCTGGCGGCGGATGGTGTCGCGATGTTCCAGCAGCATGTCGAGTCGTTCGGGCACCGTCTGCTCTCCGCTGTCCACGAGCGCGATGTAGTGCTGCAGATCTCGAATGGCCATGCCGGACAAGCGCATCCGGGTCAGGAAGACGAGTCGGCGCACCGCCTCGGGCGGGTATACGCGGTGGCCGCTGCTGTCGCGGTCGACCTCGACCAGGCCGGCGCGTTCGTAATAGCGCAGGGTGTGTGCGGAGACGTCGAGCAGGTCGGCAACCTCGGCAATGGTCATGGGCTCGCTGAGGCCCTCGGTGTCGGCGAGCCGGTGGATGACCTCGATCGACATCGGTCCGTCCATCTCGCCGAGTGCGGCAAGTGCCCGGCTCATCAGTTCGTCGGTGGAGGACATACTCGATACTAGATCGGCCGCGATGAGGCGGCGCTGTCCGCGAAGTCGGCGCTGCGGGCCAGCGCGGCCCACCGGCCGACTTCGTCCAGACCGCGTTGGTAGGTGGTCGTGAGCCGCTCGACGGCCTCGGCACCGAGTGGCAGCCGCAGCGGCACGTCCTCGGAGCGGACCAGGGAGACGATGATCTGCGCGGCCGCGGCGGGGTCGCCTTCCTGCTTCCCGTCCGCGCCGGCCATGTCGGCGCGTACCGCGGCCAGGACGTCCCGGTAGGTCGACGAGGCGTCGGTGAAGTCGAGCACGTCGGCCGCGTTGAAGGCGGTGCGGAACCGGCTCGGCTCGACCAGCATCACCCGGATCCCGAACGGCGCGACCTCGCCGGCCAAGGCCTCCGACCAGCCCTCCAGAGCGAACTTCGACGCCGAGTACGTCGAGACGCCGGGGAACGACATCCGGCCGCCCTGACTGCTCATCTGGACGATCGTCCCGCTGCCCTGCGCCCGCATGACCGGTAACGCCGCGCGCACCAGGGCGGCGGGACCGAACAGATGCAGGTCCATCAGGTCGCGCAGCTGCGCGTCGGCGACTTCCTCGGCGGCGCCGACGATGGCCCGCCCGGCGTTGTTCACCAGGACGTCGAGGCGACCGTAACGGTCGACTGCCGCCTGGACGAGCGTGGCGGCTTCGCTGGTGTCACGGGCATCGAAGGCGACGGCGGTGAAGCGGTCACCGTAGGCGGCGCCCAGGTCGGCCACGCTGACGGGATTGCGGACTGCGGCGACGACCTGATCGCCCCCGGCAAGGGCGGCCTCGGCCAGTGCGCGTCCGAGACCCTTCGAGGCTCCGGTGATGACCCAGGTCTGTGCTGGCGTAGCTGTTGTCATGGCGCTGACGCTAGGAGTTTGAGCGCGCTCGAACGCAAGCCCGTGCGCCAGGGATTTGTGCACGAAAATCCGCGGGGGGGCGCGGAAAATCGTGCACAAATCCCCACGGGAAAACGAGAGTGCCCCGTGCCTCCGTCAGGTCGGGGGTCAGACGGAAACACGAGGCACTATGGGTATCGCTGCGGTTTCACGGGGCGTTACAGGCCCGGCGAAATTGGTGGAAATGGCCGCAAAACCGCTGGTCCAGCGGCCATTTCCCGCACGTTCGAGGCTCAGGCCTCCAGGATGGCCGTGACGCCCTGGCCACCCGCGGCGCAGATGGAGATCAGGCCGCGCACCGGCTTGCCGGTCTCCTTCTTCTTCTCGGCGAGCTGCTTGGCCAGCTGGGCCACGATGCGGCCGCCGGTCGCGGCGAACGGATGCCCGGCCGCCAGCGACGAGCCGTTGACGTTGAGCTTCGACCGGTCGATCGAGCCCACGGGCGCGTCCAGGCCGAGGCGGCCCTTGCAGTACTCGGGCGACTCCCAGGCCGCCAGCGTCGCCAGCACGACCGAGGCGAAGGCCTCGTGGATCTCGTAGAAGTCGAAGTCCTGCAGCGTCAGGCCGTTGCGGGCCAGCAGGCGCGGCACGGCGTAGGTCGGGGCCATGAGCAGGCCGTCGGGTCCGTTGACGTAGTCGACGGCGGCGGTCTCGGAGTCGACGAAGTAGGCCAGCACCGGGATGTCGTGCTCGGCGGCCCACTCGTCGGTCGACAGCAGCGCCACCGACGCGCCGTCGGTCAGCGGGGTCGAGTTGCCGGCGGTCATGGTGGCGTCGCCCAGCTTCACGCCGAAGACCGGCTTGAGCTTGGCGAGCTTCTCGGTCGACGAGTCGGCCCGCAGGTTGTTGTCGCGGTACAGGCCCAGGAACGGGCTGACCAGGTCGTCGAAGAAGCCGCGGTCGTAGGCGGCGGCCATGTTCTGGTGGCTGGCGGCGGCCAGGGCGTCCTGGTCGGTGCGCTTGACGCCCATCTCCTTGGCGGTCTGGGCGGCGTGCTCGCCCATCGACAGGCCGGTGCGGGCCTCGCTGTTGACCGGGATGTCCACGCCGAGGGCGGCGGGCAGCTTGCCGACGAGCTTCAGCCGGTCGACGTTCGACTTGGCACGGCGCAGGCTCAGCAGCACGCGGCGCAGGTCGTTGCCGAGGGCGATGGGCGCGTCCGACGCGGTGTCGACGCCACCGGCCGCGGCCACCTGGTACCGGCCGGCAGCAATGCCGTCAGCGGCCGCGATGGCCGACTGCAGACCGGTGCCGCAGGCCTGCTGCAGGTCGAAGGCCGGCGTGTAGGGCGACAGCGAGGTGCCGAGCACACATTCGCGCATGAGATTGAAATCACGGCTGTGCTTGAGGACGGCGCCGCCGATCACCATGTCGAGCTTCTCGCCCTTGAGGTTGAAGCGGTCGATCAGACCGTCCAGGGCCGCGGTGAACATGTCCTGGTTGGAGGCGTTTGCGTACGCGCCGTCGGATCGCGCGAAGGGAATGCGGTTACCACCCAGGACGGCCACGCGGCGGCGGCTGTTGGTCTCGGCCACGGTTTTTCTCCAGTTCGGTTTGACGTTGGATGACTGAGGCAAGATGTTGCTTGACGCCTATATTACCCACCGTTCTTACTCTGGAGTAAGTTCGTCTCTGACAAGACGGTTCCGTCTATACGACATACGTCCGCAGAAAGGTCCGCAATGGCTGACGTCCTCTCCCAAGTCCTCACCTCCGGTCCCGGTTCGTTCCTGGCCAAGCAGCTCGGCGTACCCCAGCCCCAGCCGCTGCGCCGCTACAAGGCCGGCGAGCCCCCGCTGGCCGGCCCCCTCCTGATCGGTGGCGAAGGCCGCGTGGCCGAGCCGCTGCGCGCGGCCCTCGCCGACGACTACGAGCTCGTGGGCAACAACGTCGGCGGCCGCTGGGCCGACTCGTTCGGTGGCCTGCTGTTCGACGCCACCGGCATCACCAAGCCCGAGCAGCTCAAGCAGCTCCACCAGTTCTTCACCCCCGTGCTGCGCAACCTCGCCGCCAACAGCCGCGTCGTCGTCGTCGGCACCACGCCCGACGAGACCGACAGCATCGATGAGCGCATCGCCCAGCGTGCCCTCGAAGGCTTCACCCGCTCGCTCGGCAAGGAGCTGCAGCGCGGCGCCACCATCGGGCTCGTCTACCTGTCGGCCAAGGCCGCGCCCGCCGCCTCGGGCATCGAGTCGACCATCCGCTTCCTGCTGTCGGGCAAGTCGGCGTACGTCGACGGCCAGGTGTTCTACGTCGGCGCCGCCGACTCCGTCGCCCCGGCCGATTGGGACAAGCCGCTGGCCGGGAAGGTCGCACTCGTGACCGGTGCCGCCCGCGGCATCGGCGCCGAGATCGCCCGCGTGTTCGCGCGCGACGGCGCGTCCGTCGTCGCCATCGACGTCCCGCAGGCCGCTGACGCACTGGCCGAGACCGCCGCCGCGGTCGGTGGCACCGCGCTGGCCCTGGACGTGACGGCCGACGACGCCGTCGCCCAGATCGTCGCGCATCTCACCGAGCACCACGGTGGCAAGGCCGACGTCCTCGTCAACAACGCCGGCATCACCCGCGACAAGCTGCTCGCCAACATGGACGACGCCCGCTGGGACTCGGTCATCGCCGTGAACCTGCTTGCGCCGCAACGTCTTGCGCGGGGGCTGGTGGAGAACGGCACCATCGGCGAGGGCGGACGCATCGTGGGCCTGTCGTCGATGGCCGGTATCGCCGGTAACCGCGGCCAGACCAACTACGCCGCCACCAAGGCCGGCATGATCGGCATGACCGACGCGTTCGCCCCGGTGTTCGGCGAGAAGGGCGTCACCATCAACGCCGTCGCGCCGGGCTTCATCGAGACCAAGATGACCGACGCCATCCCGCTGGCCACCCGCGAGGTGGGCCGCCGCCTCAACTCGCTGTTCCAGGGCGGCCTGCCGGTCGACGTCGCCGAGCTGATCGCCTACTTCGCCAGCCCCGCCTCGAATGCCGTGACCGGCAACACGATTCGGGTCTGCGGCCAGGCCCTGTTGGGCGCGTGATGAGCGCTTGCGCGAAGAACAGGAGGCAGTAGTCATGGCGCAACCGAACGGATTGTTGAACATGGCGCGGGCGGTGGCGGGTGCGCTGCCGTTCGTGTCGCGGGGTTCCACCTTGCCGGCCCGCACCGTGACGGTGTCGGGCCTGACCATCGACCCGAAGAATGTCGCCGAGTACGCCGCGGTGACCGGGCTGCGGTTCGGCGACACCGTGCCGCTGACGTACCCGTTCGCACTGACCTTCCCGACCATGATGTCGCTGGTCACCGGGTTCGATTTCCCGTTCGCCGCAATGGGTTCGGTGCACATCGAGAACCACATCACCCAGCACCGGCCCATCAAGGTGACCGACGAACTGGACATCGCGGTGCGCGCGGAGAACCTGCGCGAGCACCGCAAGGGCCTGCTGGTCGACATCATCACCGACATCAAGGTCGGCAATGACCTGGTGTGGAACCAGGTCACGACGTTCCTGCACCAGCAGCGGACCAGCCTGTCCGGCGGGCCGAAGCCCGAGCCGGTCAAGCAGCCGAAGCTGCCGCCGCCCAATGCGGTCATCAGCATCACGCCGGGCCAGATTCGGCACTACGCCGATGTCGGCGGCGACCACAACCCGATCCACACCAGCTCGATCGGCGCCAAGCTGTTCGGCTTCCCGACCGCTATAGCGCACGGGATGTTCAGCGCTGCAGCGGTTCTGGCCAACATCGAAGGCCAGCTACCCGATGCCGTTCGATACTCCGTGAAGTTCGGCAAGCCCGTGCTGCTGCCGGCCAAGGTGGGGCTGTACGTCGAGCCCATCGACGGCGGCTGGGAGCTGGCGCTGCGCAACCTGTCGAAGGGTTACCCGCACCTGACGGCGACGGTCACCGAGCTGTAGCTCTCGTCGCGCGCCCGGGCGTCTCGGCTCTCCTGCGGCACTTGTGATTTGGAGCCGTCAACTTTCCATGACCCGTCGGGAAAGTTGACGGCTCCAGCCGAAACATGTTGGGAGACCGGGCTCAAAGCTCGCAATCAACGTGACGTTGATCGAGTAGGTTCAGTGGATTCTCGCGACCTACCTCGGGCTCGGCGACCCAGGCGGGAGGAGGTGGACCACCGGGCGGCCGGTGTCGTCGACCGTGACCCGGGCCGCAACACCGTAGACCGACGAAATCAGCTCAGCGGTAAGGACTTCGGCGGGTGCCCCGGCCGCGACAACCCGCCCTTTGTCGAGCACGACCAGCCGGTCGCAGAACAACGCCGCCAGCGTCAGGTCGTGCAGCGTCACCACCGCCGTCACCGGCAGCGCGCGGATCAGCGCCATCAGCTCAAACTGGTGCCGGATATCAAGGTGGTTGGTGGGCTCGTCGAGCAGCAACTCGCGGGGCTCCTGGGCCAGCGCCCGGGCGATCTGCACCCGCTGCTGCTCACCACCGGACAGCGTGCGCCAATCCCGGTCGCGCAGGGCTGTCGTCTCGGTCTGGTGCAGGGCGCGCTCGACGGCGCGGCAGTCGGCCTCGGTGTCACCAGACCAGATGCCGCGGTGCGGAATTCGGCCCAGCCGCACGATCTGGCCGACGGTCAGGTCGAGCTCGGTGCTGACCTGCTGCTCGACCACCGCGACCCGTTGCGCCACCGCGCGACGACGATGACCGGCGAGCGGACGTCCGTCGAGCAGCACGGCACCAGTGTCGGGATGCCGTAGCCCGGCCAGCAACCGCAACAGCGACGACTTGCCGGCGCCGTTGGGCCCGAGCAGCCCCAGCGTCTCACCGTCGGCCACGACCAGCGACACCCCGTCGATGACGAGCCGACCGCCCGTCGACCAGCTGACGGATTCAGCGGCGAGCCCGCTCGTCATCGAAACCTCCGGCGCCGAGCCAGAATCCACATGAAGATCGGCACACCGACGAGCGCCGTCACCACGCCGACCGGCAACTCCTGCGGCGCGAATACGGTGCGGGCGGCGGCGTCGACCCAGACCATGAAGATGGCGCCGGTGATCGCGGTGACAGGCAACAGCCGGCGGTGCGACGGCCCGACGATCATCCGGGCCGCGTGCGGCAACACCAGCCCGACGAAACCGATTGCGCCGGCGGCGCTCACCAGCACGGCCGTCAGGAGAGCCGTCGTCGCCAACAAGACGGCGCGCACGCGCCGCACCGAGACACCCAGCGCGGCGGCCGCATCATGGCCGAACGCGAACGCGTCCAAGGCATCTGACTGCAGCCAGCAGATGGCCAGGCACGCCGCGCACACCAGACCGCACAGTGCCACCTGAGACCAGCTCGCCCCGGCCAGCGAGCCGAGCAACCAGAACAGCACCCCGCGGGTCTGCTGCGCGTCGGCGGAGGAGAAGACGACCAAGGCGGTCGTTGCCGAAAAGAGCTGAGTGCCGGCGACCCCGGCCAGCACCACCCGGTCCGGCCCGCCGCCGGACACCGCGGCGAGGGCCAGCACGAGCACGAACGCGAGCACCGCACCGACGAACGCCCCGCCCGACAGCGTCAGGGCGCCACCGATCCCCGCGACGACGACCAGCACCGCTCCCGTGGACGCACCGGACGAGATGCCCAGCATGAACGGGTCGGCCAGCGGGTTGCGCATCAGCGACTGCAGGATCGCGCCGCAGATCGCCAGGCCCGCGCCGCAGATCGCGGCGAGCAACGCGCGGGGCAGTCGCAATTCCCAGACGATGCCGTCATCGATCGGCGGGATGTCGGCGGCGCGTCCCCAAAGATGTTGCGCGACGACGGCATACACGTCACCCACGCCGAGGTCGGCCGGCCCGATGACCATGGCCGCCACGATCGACAGCACCAGCCCGACCAGGCCGAGCGCCACCATCCCGGCGGTGCGCACCGCCGTCAGGACTTCCCGCCCAGTCCGAATGCGCGGAGCCCGGACGCGACGGTCTCGACGGCGTCGACGTTGCGCAGCGACGGATCCATCGCGCTGGCCGGCAAGATGATCCACCGCTTCTCCCGCACGGCCTTCAACTTGCTTGCGGCCGGGTCGGTTTCGAGGAACTTGATCTTGTCGGCGACGCTGTCGCCGTCCTTGCCCCGGGTGAGGTCGGCGAGGACCAGCATGTCGGGGTCACGCTGCAGGATGGCCTCCCACGAAATCTCGGGCCACAACTGCCTGCTGTCGGCGAACGCGTTGCGCGCCCCGACCGCGGTGGTGATGATGCCGGGCGCTCCGCAGCAGCCCGCGATGTACGGAGTTCTGGTACCGGCGTACCACCACATCAGGGAGACACCGTCGGCCCTGAGACCGATGGTTGCGGTCGCCATGCGCGCCCGCAACGTCGACACCAGCTTGTCCCCGCGCTCTGAAACCCCGAAAATCCGGGCGACATCGGCGATTTCGGCATACATGTCGTCGAGCGTCAACGCCCGCGCCTGCGGCGCGTCCTGACCGCCGCACTCACTGGAGGACTGATACGTCGGCACCCCGAGGCGCTCGAACCGCTCCCGTGGGGCGACGCCCTGATCGGTGAACGACCAGTCGAACGTCGCATAGACGAAGTCGGGCTTCTCTGCCAGTACCCGCTCGAACGACGGGAAATCCCGGCTCAGCACAGGCACTTTGGCGTTGTCGGCGGCGAGGTCGGGCCGGACGTCATCGCTCCAGGACGCGGTGCCGGCCATCCGGTCGGCGAGCCCGAGCGCCAGGAGCAGCTCGCTGGCCGGCTGGTTGATCGAAACCGCGCGCTGCGGCGGCGATTTCACCGTCACCGTGCGTCCGCAGTTCTGCAGCGTGACGGGATAGCCGGCGGTTCCAGCGTTGACGGTTCCTGTCGCCCGCGGTCCGCTACACGAGCAGACGAGCGAAACAACCAGCGAGACAAGCAGAATGGTACGTCGAGACACGGCGGCGCCTTCCGATCCGGGACTCAGGTCGCGGAGTCCATGCGTGGGCGGGACCTCGCGCCGCCAGGCCGCGAGAACCCGAGCCAGCAGGTCTTCGGACTCGGGATCATCCAGGCCGGAGCGCCTTCCCAGCCCACGTGGGGCCAGTGGCCATTGCTCCGCCTGTCCCCCTTACCGCTGCGCGTCAGTTCCGGTTTCGCACCGGATTCCCTGACCCAACCGCGTTGGGTTCGACTGGCTCGAATCGGACCATACCAGCGCCGTCGCGAACCGTGCCGCCGGCGTGTCGTCCTCTCCTGTGGCACATGCGATTTGGAGTGGTCAACTTTCCTTGACGCGTCAGGGAAAGTTGACGGCTCCCAGCGAAAGGCACCAAGGGAGAGAGCCCCGGGACGGGCTGCCGGTCCGCGAATGTGCGACCAGATCGCCAGAATCGCTGGGAGGGCGATCTGTGTGCACCGTCGCGGCGCCGCGGGAGCGCGAGAAACCTACGACTCGGCGCGCTTGCCCTTCAGGCCGCGCCAGAAGAGGTTGATCATCAGCTCGGTGGCGTCGTTGACGTCGGTGTCGCCGGCACTGACGCGGGACGCGATGGCCTCACCCGCACCCACCAGGGCCACGGCCATCATCTCGAAGTCGCTGTCCGGCTCCGGGTTTCGGGTACCCGCGCTGAGCAGCCGCGCCACCAGGTCGATGATCTTCTCGCGACCCTCACGCACGGTGTGGGCGAACGCCTGCGAGCTGGTGGCCTGCGTGTAGAGCACGATCCACGACGCCCGATTTCGGTCGATGTACGTCATGAACGACAGCACGGCGTTGCGCAGCAGGTCGCGCGGGCTCTGCGCGAAGTTGATGTCCGCGCGGACGGTGTCGACGAAGCGCGTCAGCTCCCGGTCCAGGCACGCCGCGAACAGCTCTTCCTTCGAGCCGTAGTAGAGGTACAGCATCGGCTTGGAGATCTCGGCCTGCGCGGCGATCGCGTCCATCGAGGTCTCGTGATAGCCGTTCACCGAGAACATCTGCACGGCGGCGTCGAGCATCTGCTGTTCGCGGACGGCCCGCGGCAGCCGCTTGGTTCCACCTGCCATCAGATCAGGGTATGCAACGAGCGGCCTACTTCACGCATTTCGCGCCCGGCCCCTTCATGCCCGCCACCCGCAGCACCGACTTGTCGACCTGCGCCTGGTCCAGCTGCCCGGCCTGCACCGCCGCCTCCAGCTTGTCGAGCACGTCCGGGATGCCGTCGGTGGTGATCCACAGCGCGACGTCCGCGCCGGCCTGCAGCGCCTTGAGCGCCGCGTCGGCCACGCCGAAGTGCTGGGTGATGGCGGCCATGCCGGTCAGGTCGTCGGTGAACACCACGCCGTCGAACGGCGGGCCGCCGTACTCGCCGCTGCGCAGCAGGTCGTAGGCCGGCTTGCTCAGGCTGGCCGGGTCGTCGCCCTGCGTCAGTCCCGGCACCTGCAGGTGGCCGACCATCACAGCGACGGGCTGCTGCGTCGTCAGCGTCCGGTACGGCACCAGGTCGTTGTCTTTGAGCGCCTCCAGCGGCGGCGTCTTGACGCCGCCGGTGTGCGAGTCGCCCGAGCCGTGCCCGTGTCCCGGGAAGTGCTTGAGCACCGGGACGAGCCCCGCCTCACGCAGCCCCGCGGCGTACGCACCGGCGTACTCGGTCACCTTCTGCGGGTCCGCGCCGAACGAGCGGTCGCCGATGACCTCGTCGTCGGCCTCTTCGGTGACGTCGGCGTCGGGCGCGAAGTCGACGGTGATGCCGAACTTGTCCTTCATCTGCTGCCCGCGGTCCTTGGCGATGGCCTGAACCTCGGCCGGGGTCTTGGTCGCCGCCAGCACGCGCGCCGACTCCTGCGGGCCGATCAGCTTCTTCAGCCGGGACACCCGGCCGCCCTCCTCGTCGATGCTGACCGCCAGCGGCAGCGCCCCGGATGCGGCCTGCAGCGCCGGGATCGAGCCGTCCGACAGCATCGACAAATCCGTCCAGCTGCCGATGAAGATGCCGCCGACCTGCTGCTGCGTCACCGCGGCGCGGGCATCGGCGGCGTCCTTGACACCCACCATGAGCAGCTGGGCCAGCTTCTGGCGCAGGGTGAGCGTGCTGAGCAGCGCGTGCGGATCGCACGGCGGGGCGGTCGGTGCGGGCGCGTCCATCGGCTTGCTCGAGGACGCGGTGCTGGAGGCCTGGCTGGACGTACTGGACGCGGCCGGACGGTCGGACGACGACGAGCAACCGGCGACCAATCCGGACACCAGTGCCAGCGCGCCGAGGGTTCGGGTCAGGGACATGGGTTTCGAGCCTAACGGTTCCGGTCGCGGTCCCCCGGGACCCCGTGAGACGGCCGCCGAAACGGGGCCCAGGCAGGTCGTCATGCTAGTTTGGGCGCCATGGACCGCTTCCTCGTGCCCGCCGGAGCCAGCATCGTGGTCGGTCTGTTGCTCGGCGCTGCAGCGGTCTTCGGCACCACGCTGATGCTGGAGCAGGACACCAAGCCGACGCTGCAATCGGGCGATCCAGCGTCATCGGTGCTCAACCGGGTCGAATACGGCAACCGCAGCTGATCCCGTAGCGCCCCTCTCGCGGCGCTGCCTATGGGTCGTCAGCGCGGTCGCACTGGTCCTGACGTTCGCCCAGTCACCGGGCCGGGTCTCGCCCGACACCAAACTCGATCTCACCGCCAACCCCGCGCGTTTCCTGGCGCGGGCGGCGAATCTGTGGAGCAGCGACCTGCCCTTCGGCCAGTCGCAGAACCAGGCCTACGGCTATCTGTTCCCGCACGGGACGTTCTTCCTCGCCGGTGACGTCATCGGCCTGCCCGGCTGGGTGACGCAGCGGCTGTGGTGGGCGTTGCTGCTGGTCGTCGGGTTCTGGGGAGTCATCCGGGTCGCCGAGGCCCTGGGCATCGGCAGCCGGTCCTCCCGCGTGCTCGCCGCCGTGGCGTTCGCCCTGTCCCCGCGGGCGCTGACGACGCTGGGCGCCATCTCCTCCGAGACGCTGCCCATGATGCTGGCGCCGTGGGTGCTGCTGCCGGTGATCCTGGCGCTGCGTGGTGACCCGAGGGTTCGGCAGCTGGCCGCGCGCTCGGCCGTCGCCGTTGCGCTGATGGGCGCCGTCAACGCCGTCGCCACGCTGACCGGCTGCCTGGCCGCGCTCATCTGGTGGGCCGCGCACCGGCCCAACCGCCGCTGGTGGCGCTTCACGGCGTGGTGGTTCGGCTGCACGCTGCTCGCGATCCTGTGGTGGGCGGTCGCGCTGCTGCTGCTCGGCCGGATCAGCCCACCGTTCCTGGACTTCATCGAGTCGTCGGGCGTCACGACGCAGTGGCTGTCACTCACCGAGGTGCTGCGCGGCACCTACGGCTGGACGGCATTCGTCGCGACCAACGCGACGGCCGGTTCGTCGCTGGTGACCGGTTCGGTGGCGGTGCTCGCCACGACGCTGGTCGCCGCCGGCGGCATGGCGGGCCTGGCCATGCGCAGCATGCCGGCCCGGGGCCGCCTCATCTCGATGCTGCTGTTCGGTCTGCTGCTGCTCGCGGTCGCCTACTCCGGTGGCCTGGGCTCGCCGATCGCGCACCAGGTGCAGATGTTCCTGGACGCTGCCGGCACCCCGCTGCGCAACGTCCACAAGCTCGAGCCCGTGCTGCGGCTGCCGTTGACCCTGGGCTTGGCCCACGTGCTCGGCCGCATTCCACTGCCCGGCAGCGCGCCGCGTCGCGAATGGATCCAGGCGTTCGCGCACCTCGAGCGGGACAAGCGGATGGCCGTCGCCGTAGTGCTGCTGACGGCGCTGGCCGCCGGCACGTCACTGGCATGGACGGGTCGGCTCGCCGCACCGGGTGCCTACCGCGCCATTCCGCAGTACTGGCACCAGACCGCGGACTGGCTCGACGCGCACAACGCCGAGACGCCGGGCCGCGTGCTCGTCGCGCCGGGCGCGCCCTTCGCCAACCAGGTCTGGGGAAACACGCACGACGAACCCCTGCAGGTCCTGGAACGCGGCGCATGGGGCGTACGCGACTCGATTCCGCTGACACCGCCCGAAACGATCCGCGCCCTGGACTCCGTGCAACGCCTGTTCGCGACCGGCCGGCCGTCCGCCGGATTGGCCGACACCCTGGCCCGCCAAGGCATTTCGTTCATCGTGGTGCGCAACGACCTGGACCCCGACAACTCGCGCTCGGCGCGGCCGCTGCTGGTGCACCGGGCCATCGAGGGTTCCCCCGGCCTGACGCGGGTGGCCCAGTTCGGTGATCCGGTCGGCCCCGGCACGCTGGACGGCTTCGTCTCCGACAGTGGCCTGCGGCCGCGCTACCCCGCCGTCGAGATCTACAAAGTGACGGGTGCCGCCACCACACAGCCCTACCTCGCCGACACCGACACCATGCCCCGCATCGACGGCGGCCCCGAATCACTGCTGCGCATCGACGAGCGCCGCCGCCTGATGGGCCGAAACCCCTTGGGCCCCATGGTCTTGACGCAGGATGCGCAGCGCGCCGGACTCCCGGTGCCCGAGGTCACCGTCACCGACACCCCGCTGGCCCGCGAAACCGACTACGGCCGCGTCGACGACCACTCGTCGGCGGTCCGGGCGCCCGACGACCCGCGCCGCACCTTCAACCGCGTCATGGACTACCCCAGCCCAGGCGCCACGACCGCCTACGGCCAGTGGCCGGGCGGACGGATCACCACGTCGAGTTCGTCGTCCGATTCCACCGCACTGCCCAACGTGGCAACGGCGGCCGGGCCGGCCGCCGCGATCGACGGCGACACCTCGACCAGCTGGGTGTCCAGCTCGCTGCAAACCGCTGTGGGGCAATGGCTTCAGGTCGACTTCGACCACCCGGTCACCAACGCGACCATCACCCTGACGCCGAGCGCCACCGCGGTCGGCGCCCAGGTACGCCGCATCGAAGTGGCAACGGCCAACGGCACCAGCACTATTCGCTTCGACCAGCCCGGCAAGCCATTGACCGCGGCGCTGCCCTACGGCGAGACGTCGTGGGTGCGGTTCACCGCGACCGGCACCGACGACGGCTCCCCCGGCGTGCAGTTCGGCATCACCGATTTCTCCGTGACGCAGTACGACGCCTCCGGCTTCGCCCACGCCGTGAGCCTGCGGCACACCGTCGACGTGCCCGGCCCGCCTGCGGGATCGGCTGTCGCACAATGGGATTTGGGCAACGATCAGCTGGGCCGGCCCGGTTGCGCCGAGGGCCCGAACGGGGTCCGGTGCGCCGCCACCATGGCGCAGTCGCCCGAAGAGCCCGTCAACATGAGCCGCACGCTCACCGTGCCGGCGCCGATGGCCGTCGTCCCCACGATCTGGGTGCAGGCCCGGCAGGGGCCGCACCTGGCCGACCTGGTCGGCCAGCCGGGCACCACCCGCGCGTCGGGCGACTCGGACGTCATCGACGTCGCCGGATCGGCCTACGCCGCCACCGACGGCGACCCGCGCACCGCGTGGGTGGCCCCGCAAGGCATCGTCCAGTTCCGTAACGGCGCCAACCTGACCGTGCACCTGCCGGCGCCGACGACCGTCAGCGCCCTGCGACTGGTCCCCAGCGCCTCCGAGCTGCCGGCGCATCCGACCGTCGTCGCCGTCGACCTGGGCAACGGACCGCAGGTCCGACGGATCGGCGACGGACCGCAGACCATCAAGCTCAACCCCGCGAAAACCGACACCATCAAGCTGTCGATCCTCGACTGGCACGACCTGATCGACCGCACGTCCCTGGGATTCGACCAGGTGAAGCCGCCCGGCCTGGCCGAGGTCACCGCCCTCGACGACCACGGCGCACCGATCGCCGCCGCCGACGCCGCCGCCAACCGCCGCCGTGCCATCACGCTGCCGTGCGGCCGCGGGCCGATCGTCGCGATCGCCGGCCAGTTCCTGCAGACCTCGGTGCACACCACGGTCGGCGCGCTGCTCGACGGCAAGCCCATCGCGGCCCAGCCGTGCCAATCCGCGCCGCTGCAACTGCCCGCCGGTAAACAGGAGTTGCTGATCAGCCCCGGCCCGTTCTTCACCGTCGTCGGCGCCCGTCTGACCGGCCCGCTCGCCGCCCACATCCACAGTGCCGGGGCGACTCCCGCGCGGCTGAAGAAATGGACCTCCGATCACCGCGAGGTGGACGTGACGCCGTCTCCGGTGCAGCGGGTGCTCGTCGTGCCCGAGAGCGTAAACCCCGGCTGGACGGCCCACACCGCCAACGGCGCCATCCTCACGCCGGTGACGATCAATGGCTGGCAGCAGGGCTGGGTGCTGCCGGCCGGTACCGCGGGCGTCGTCACGCTGACGTTCGCGCTGAACACCCCGTACCGGATCGGGTTGTTCGGCGGGCTGGCGCTGCTTCCGCTGCTGGCGCTCTTGGCGCTGCTGCCGATGCGGCGCCGCGTCGACGACGAGCCGACGCCGACCTGGCAGCCGCGTCCCGCGGTGGTCGGCGTAGCCCTCGTCGGATTCGGTGTCCTGGTGGCCGGATTCGCGGGTCTGGCGACCGTCGCGGCGGCCATCGGCATCCGGTTCCTGCTGAGGTCGCGGGAGCGGTGGCTGGACGGCTGGACCGTCATCGCCTCGGCGAGCGGCCTCATCGGCGCGGGCGCGGCGCTCAGCGCGTACCCGTGGCGGTCGGTGGACGGCTACGTCGGGCATTCGCCGTGGGTGCAGTTCCTGGCGCTGATCTCGGTGGCCGCGCTGGCGGCGTCGTTGTGGGACGCGCCGCGGGCGAAAAGCGGATAACTGTCAGCGCCGGCGGCGCAGGGCCGGCAACGCGATCAGGCAGGTGGCCGCGAGCACGCCGACTCCGATGGCGAAACCGATGCCGGCGCTGCGCAGCCCCCAGTGCTGTGCGGCCAGGCCTTCGCCGATGACGGGCAGCGAGATGGCCAGGTAGGCCACCACGAACAGCGTCGAGCTGACTTCAGCGCGCCGCTCGATTGGTGTGGCCTCGGTGATGGCGGCCAGGCCGCGGCTGAAGCTGATGCCTTGTCCCGCACCGGAAATGACGGCGGCAGCGACGACCCCGGCCAGTGAGCTGGTGATCAGCGCCGCCGCCAAGGCGATCATGCCGAGCACCAGCATCGCGCAACCCACGGCCATCGCGCGGTGCGGCTGCGTCTGGTTGGCCGCCACCTGGGCGATCGCCGAGGCGAGGAAGGTGCAGCTGGCGACCAGCCCGGCCGCGGCGTGGTTGTGAATGCCGATCATGGTGGACAGGAATGACGGCGCCAGCGCGGCGAACAGCCCCATGCAGGCGAATCCCGCGAACGTCCCGATCGCGGCGAGGGTGAAAGTGCCGCGTACCTCCGCGGGAAGCTGCAGCCGTTGTATACCGAGTTGCCCAGTCCTGGCTGATGTTTCGGGAATCGCGACGACCGCAAGGCCCGCCGCCACCGCCAGCACGATGTGCAGCGCGAACGCCAGCTGCAGCGGTGCCGGGCAGTATTGGACGAGAACACCGGCCAGGAAGGGACCCGCACCCAGGCCGCCGATGTTGGCGACGGTTGCGATGGCGGCGGCCCTGGTACGCCATTTCGGTGGTGCGGCTTCGATGATCGCTGCGGTGGCCGTGCCGGTGAAGATGCCGGCGGACAGTCCCGACAGCACCCGAGCGGCCACCAGGGTCGTCACATCACCGGCCATCAGGAACGTCGCGGCGCTGGCGACCGCGAGGGCGACCCCGGCGAGCAGGACCGGTCGTCGACCGATGGCGTCGGACCAGCGTCCGAACAGCATCAGCGCCGCCAGCACCCCACCGGCGTAGGCCGCGTAGATCACCGTGCCGGTGAGAACGGTGAAGCCCATGGTGTCGGCGTAGAGCGCATACATCGGGGTGGGCAATGTCGTGCCGGCCATGATCACGGCGAACGCGTACGCCAGCAGCCCGGTGGCCACTGGGCCACTGGCCCTTCGGTTTCGACTGCTCGACGTGCGTGCCTCGGCGCCGACCGTCATAACTGCTTCGACGGCGCTGATACGGAGGACAGCGGAGTCATGGCCTGCACGGCGGCCCGCGTTGTTCCGGCGAGGTCGTGGACGGCGATGTGGCCGATGTAACCGTCGGGGCGGACGAGCACCAGCGTGTCCCGCGTCAAGCCGTAGATCTTGGCGAATTCTCCGGTCGGGTCGCCGAACACGCCGTCGGGGCCGCCGCGGCCTGCATCGACGACGAGGCGGTCGAGTGACGCGCCCGCGGTGGGCCACTCGAGTGCTGCCAGCGCGGCGGCGGCGTGCCGACCGTAGGCCAGCGCGGTGAAATGCGATCCGCGGTAAGCGTCGAACAGTCGCACGCGGCGCCCGTCCGCGGTGACGAGGTCGGCGTCCGGCGCGCGGTCACCGACGCGCAGCGTCGCGGTGTCGTCGGCGGCCGGCGGCGCCAGCGGCCCGCCGCGGTAGGTCAGGGCGAGTTGTTTCTCGTCCTTTCCGCGCCGCAGGCTCGATGGGTCGAGCTTGGCGATCCCCTCGTACTTCTTCGTGGAGAGCCCGAGCACGCCGGCAGCAATGGGCCGGCGTTCCTGTTCATAGGTGTCGAGGAGCCGATCGTCGGCTCCGGCCAGGACCTGGCCGAGTTTCCAGCCCAGGTTGTAGGCGTCGCCGATCCCGGTGTTGAGGCCCTGGGCGCCGGCGGGGGTGTGCACATGCGCGGCATCACCGACCAGCAGGACGCGGCCGCGTCGGTAGTTCTCGGCCAGCCGGATGTTGGGCCGAAAAACCGACTGCCACTGGATGTCTCGCAGCGCGAGCTGCTTGTTGCGGGTATGCGCCTGGATGCGCGCGTTGATCTGAGCCAGGTCTTGCGGCGGATGCTCGTCGGGCGCAAGTCGGATCATCCACTGGAAGGTGTCGCTGTGCGGCAGCGGGCAGGCGCCCACGAAGCGACCCTTGACGCCAGGCCAGACGTGCCAGTACTTGCGCGACAGCCCACCGGAGACCGCGGCGTCGACGATGAGGATGCGGTCGGCCTCGTCGGTGGAACCGCTGAATTCGACGCCGACGATCTTGCGGACCCGGCTGGCGCCGCCGTCAGCGCCGACGAGGTAGCGCGCGGTGATGTCCTCGCCACCATCGGTGGTCGTGACGCGCGCGGTGACATGCGTGCCGTGGTCGGTGAATTCCGTCAACTCGGTTCCGAATTCGACACGGCCACCCAGGGTTTCGAACCGGGCATGCAGTGCGCGGTCGGTGCGGTGCTGGGGGATCAGCCAGGTGTCGGGGTAGGGGACGTCGGCACTGCGCTTGCCTTTGGCCATCGCGCGGTACGGGATGGTGAGGGGGCCGAGGTGGATGCCCATCGGCGGGTACAGGGTGCCCTGATTGAGGACGTCGGGTAGGGCACCCAAGTCCTCGAGGACCTCGAGGGTGCGCGGTTGGACGCCTTTGGCACGCGAACCGTCGAAGGCGTGTGGTGCCTTGTCGATGAGGCGTACCGCCACGCCGCGGCGGGCGAGGTCGATCGCGAGCGCGGTGCCGGCCGGCCCCGCGCCGATGATCAAGACGTCGGTGGTGCTGCTTGTTGTGGTCATGGGTCAAGCCGATCTGTAGAAGGTCGCCAATTGGTCGGCGACGACGAGGGGACGTTCGAAAGGAGCCATGTGGCCGCAGTCATCGATGACGTGGCATTGGCTGGGCCGAAGCAGTTCGCGGACCCGGTCCAGGCTGCTGATCGGCGTGACGTGGTCCTCACGGCCCCAGATCAGCTGGGTGGGCAGATCAAGCGTGCCCGTGCGCCGGTAGAGCTCGGCGCGGTCGAATAGCGGAAAGTGTTGCAGCGTCTCGAAAAGCGCGTAGATGGATCCTTCGTACCGCGCGGCGTCGCCGACCATCGCCGCCAGCACGGCGGCGCGGTAGGGGTCTGCCACATTGTGTCCCAGATGCCGATCGAGGACACGCCGCCCGAATCGCTTGGCGATGAAGCCGGCCGTGATGTCGTTGCCCACCAACAGCTTCTGTGCAAGAGGTTGACGGCTCAGCCCGGCAGGACCCACCAGCGTCAGCGTGGCCATGCTGCCGGCGTGCTGACCCACGTACGCCATGGCAATAAGCGCTCCCATCGACGTGCCCACCATGTGGCGCGTGGCGGGCAGGTCGAGGTACTCGACGAGCTCACGGAGTTGGCGGACGAACAGCGCCTCGTCGTAAGGGGCGACGACGCGATCGGAGTAGCCGCGGCCATAGCCGCTGTAGGCCAGGGTCCGCAGTCCGCGGGCGTGGAGCTCGGCAGCCAGATCGTCCCAGTAGAACAGCGGGATCGTCAGCCCGCCCGCCAGTACGACGACGTCGCCGCCGTCAGGCCCGGCCAGCTCGTAATGCGTTATGCCATCTGACAATCGGATGTAGTTGCCCCGCAAGGTGCGCCGCGTGGCAGCATCGAGTCTGCGGTCTTCTCCTGCCGCGACGAAGTACTTCATTCGGTGTTCCTAGGCTGAGACGGACTTCAGGAATTCGGCGATCGCATCGGCTACCCAGGCGGGGTCTTCTTCGGGGAGCAGGTGCCCGCCATTGGGATGGACTTTTTCGATGCTGCCGGCGATGTCGCGCGTGAAGTGCTGGCCGTCCATGCCGGCGCTGCGCAGCACCAGGGTCGGCACGTCGATGTTAGGGATCTCGCCGCTGCGGTCGGCCTGGTCGGTGCACAGGAAATCGATGAACGCCGAGCGGTTACCGGGCCGGTTCCATAACCGGTGCGCGCGCTCCACCATCGCGGCATCGACGACGTCGGAGTTCGGCCCGACGGCCTGGCGCAGACTGCGCTCGACGGCACGGCGCGGCATGAACCGCCGCAACAGTTGGCCCGCAATGGGATTGCGCGCCAGTGCCATCGCGGCCGGCAGTTCCTTGTCGGGATAGCCGGTGGCATTGATCAACACCAAACCGGTCAGCTGCAGGTTCTCGGGATGATCGAGCGCGAGGTTCCAGGCGATGTTGCCGCCCAACGAGTTACCCACCACGGCGCATCGCTCGACGCCGATGGCGTCGAAGATGCGGGCAAGCGTCCCGGCGTACGTGGTGACGCGATAGTCGCCGTCGGGACGCGGCCCCGTCACCCCGAAACCAGGCAGATCCAGGCGAATCACATCGAAGGACCCGCACAGCCGTTGGGCTACGGCCTCCACCCCGTACAGCGACGACGCGCTGCCGTGCAGCAGCACCACCGTCGGGCCCTTGCCTGACCGCCGGTAATGGATGCGCATGCCGTCGACGGTGGCAAACCGCGAGTCCGCGTGAACATCGATATCGCGAAGATTCATAATGGATACAGTGTTGCCGTTATTGCAATGGCTGTCAAGGGTGGGCATACTGGCGGCGTGAGCACGTCAGGTACCAGCACCGAGTTGGAGCAGAGCCCGCGGCGATCGCGCGGCCGCCCGCGAGTGCCGCTGGACCGGATCATCGCGACGGCCATTGCGCTCCTGGACGAGGAGGGCGCCGACGCGCTGTCGATGCGCAATCTGGCCCAGCGCCTGGACTCCGGTACCGCGACGTTGTATCGACACTTCACCGGCCGAGCCCAGCTGGTCGCTCAGGTG
This sequence comes from Mycobacterium toneyamaense, assembly GCF_055384815.1. NCBI lineage: Bacteria > Bacillati > Actinomycetota > Actinomycetes > Mycobacteriales > Mycobacteriaceae > Mycobacterium > Mycobacterium toneyamaense. The sequence goes on along the minus strand of NZ_AP040333.1, from coordinate 244,514 downwards.
ATCGACAGCGTGTTGGCCGAGGCACATATCGACGACGAGGCGCTCGACGCCATGACATGGCAGCATGCCTGCAAAACGTTGGCGCACAGCCTGTTCGACGTGTTCCGGCGCCACCCGCACGTGGCACCACTACTGGTTGAGAAGATCCCCACCGGGCCCAATGCAATGACCCAGCGCGAACAGACCATCGCACTGCTGCTCAAATCAGGCTTCGCGGCCCCCCTGGCCGCACAGGCGTGCGCCACACTGGCGCGCTATGTGCTGGGGTTCGCGACCCAGTTGACCCCACCGGATGCAGGCGCCGCGGACCAGGTCGAGGTCTGGCAGACCCTGGATCCCCAGGCGTTTCCGGCCACCGTCAGCGTCGCCGATCATCTGCCCGTGCCGCTGGAGCAGGAGTTCGCCTTCGGCCTGGAACTGCTCATCAATGGCTTGAGTCAGGTTGCGCACCAAGGAAACTGAGATGGGAGCAATCAAGCGAGCAGGACGCTGAGCGCCACGACAGCGACCGCCGCGGCTGCGGTCGTCGCGGCCGGAGCCATCGCGGTCAGCGGGTCGCGGTCCCGCCGGTGGTAGAGGGCGGCACCCCCACGCAGGGGTTACGCAATTCGCCCAACGCCTCGACAGCTGAGCGCACCACCGTGCCGGGGGTGAGGTAGCGCGCCGGTGTGCGCGAGTACCCGACCCCGGCCGGGGTACCGGTGAAGATGAGGTCGCCCGGTAGCAGCGCGCACACCGTCGAGAGGTGACTGATGAGCGCTTCGACGCCGAAGATCATGTCGCTGGTGCGGGCCTGCTGGACGACTTCATCGTCGAGTGCCGTGGCAATCGCCAAATCATGGACGTCGGGTAGCTCGTCGAGCGTTGTGATCCACGGGCCGACGGGGCTGAATCCTTGGTAGCTCTTGGCCAAGCTGAACTGTGGTGGCGCACCGGCCATTTGTGACTGCCGTTCAGAGATGTCCTGGCCGATGCAATATCCGGCGACGTGCCGCAACGCATCGGTGACGCCGATGTTGCGCCCACCGCGGCCGATCACGACAACCAGTTCGACTTCCCAATCACACGTTGCGGTGGGCAGGGGGATCGTCCCGCCCGGTCCGGTGATCGAGGACGCGAACTTGGTGAAGATCAGCGGTTCGTCAGGCACCGCCAATCCGGTTTCCGTCCCGTGGTCGGCGTAATTCAGCCCGACAGCGAAGATTTGGCGCGGCGCGATGACCGGCGGGCCGAGCACGCTCAGATCCGCGAGCAGGTCGGCGGCGTTCAGCTGGATATCCGGTTCGGGCTGGCGGTCCGCCAACCAGGCCTGCACGGCGTCAATGGCAGCGACAGCGTGGTCGGGATGACTGGGTAGGGACCCGCCGGAGGCCTTCCCGATGTCGACGAGGCCGGCGTCGGTGATAATGACTGCACGTCCGTCGTAATTGGCGAGTTTCATGAGCGTCTCTTCGTGTGGGTTTCGATGTGGATGGTCATGGCGGTCAGTCCAGCCGCACGGGCGGGTCGGGGTAACTGACCATCGCCGACACCTGCTCGTCGGTCATGGCAAGGATCAGCTGGTAGACCTCGTCCGGGTAGGCCATGTGCGGTTTGGCAGGGTCGTAGGCCGGCTGGGCGACCGGGGTTTCGGTCCGGTCGAACGGTGCCGGGTTCTTGTAGGTTTCCAACTCCTCGGCGCTGATGCCGTTGATCGCCACGGTTTCAGGATCGATCCACGCCGCGGGATCGATCGCATCGCCGGTGGTCAGCTCGAGCACGATTCCCTCCGGCCCGCCGAAATACATCGACCGGCAGAACCCGTGGTCGATGGGCCCCAGGACGGGGACACCGTGACTGCGGATCCGGTCGCGCAGAGCAAGCAGTTCGTCATCGGTGTCCACCCACAGCGCGACATGCTGCATGGCGCCCGGCGCGACAGGGGCGGTCGGATCGGCGGCGTGGGTGACCCCGTACTGCTTCGTATCGGGATTGCCGGGGTGATAGACAAATGCGATGTAGGACTTGGGATTCAGCTCGACAAAGCCATGCCAGCAGCCTTCAGCGCCGTGCATCGGATACAACGCCTTGAGCGCACACCCCAATACGGTGCTGAAGAACTCGATCTGGCCTTTGATGTCGCGGGTCGCGATGGCCAGGTGATTGACTGCTGACGGATGGATGACGGTCGACATGGCGGTGTTCACTCCTGCCCTTGGTGCTGACTGCTCTTCAGTTGTCGCTGACACCACTCGTGCACGACCTGCGAGTAACCGCTGGTGTGGAACAACATGAGTTGGTGCACAGCGTCGGGGTGGATGTGCAGATCCACGGGTCCACCGGCCGCGCCGGCTACCGCCCTGGCCATATCCGGCGTGAAGATCGGGTCCTTCTCGCCCACGGCGAACAGGATGGGTTTGGTGTTGTCGGCCAACGGAACAGCCGGGTCGTACCGCATGATCGAGCCCCACGCGGCCAGGTCATAGCTCCAGGTGTTGAGCGGGTCGGCGTGTTTCTGCCGACCCGCGCCGTGGAAGCCGTAGTCCTCGTCGAAATCGATGTACTGCTCGATGTCGAAGCGCAGCGCCGGACCGAAGAAACTGGTCATCTGCTCGAATGCTGCAGTGCGGAAAGGATTTTCGGCCGGAATCAGCGGCGAGGACGGGATTGCGAGTCCCATCAGGATCGCGCCGGCGTAGTCATCGGACGCGGCGTAGGCGCAATAGGCGGCCGCCGTACCCAGCGAGGAACCTTTGATGAACACCGGCAACCCGGTGTGGGCGACGATGTGGTCGGTGACGGCCATTGCCGCGTCGACCCATTCCTGCAGGGTGAACTGCCCGGCGCGACGGTCGACGCAGGACCGGCCATGGCCGGGGGCGTCCATGCACCACACCTCGGCACCCAGGCCGGCATAGTGCGCGCCGAATTTGTCGTAGATCCCGCCGTGGCCGCCAGTGCCGTGTTGTACCAACAGCACGTGGTCGGCCGACGGGTCGGTGAACCGGTAGGCGAACGTGTCGCCGATCATGTGTTCTTCGCGTTGCATCAACTATTTCCTTGCCGGGGTAGGGAATTCGGAATCGAGAGGGGTTCTTCGCACTCGCCGCGCCCAGACGCGACGCCCGCGGGCGCACCCGCATTAAATTGATGGTCATCAACTAAGTGATGTGATGCAGGTTATCCAGAAAAGTTGATGGTCGTCAACATCTTGTTCTAAACTTCCGAAATGAGCACTGCCAAGCGCCGCGGCCGGCCGCCGGCCACCGAGTCACCGGCCGCGCTGACGGACATCTTGTCGGCGGCGCTGAAGACGTTCGCCGAGAACGGTTACGACGGCACCTCGGCCGCCGCACTCAATCGCGAACTCGGCGTGAGCCACAACCTCATTCATCAGCGGTTCGGATCCAAGGAAGACCTCTGGTACGCGGCGGTGGATTGGGCGTTCGGCGAAATCGAGGACGAGATCACCATCGACCCCCAGCTCGCCGACAGTGATCTGATGGAGGCCCTGCGGCGTGGCCTGATCCAGCTCCTCGAGGTCCACGCGCGCCATCCCGAGATACTGCGGATGGTCACCGTGGAAGGCGCACACCCCGGCCCGCGGTTGACGTATCTGTTCGACGCGCACATCCATCCGCTGTATGCGCGGCTGACCACCCCACTGAAGACGTTGGTTGATCGCGGGGTACTGACGGACGTCGACGTGCGCAGCCTGCACTTCCTCGTGGCCCACGGCGCTACGTCACCCTTCAGCTTGGCCCCGTTGGCGACGATGCTCGAGCCCGTCGACCCCCTTGACCCGACCGCGGTGCGCCGGCACGCGGAATTCGTCGCCGACCTCGTCGTGGCCGGGCTGCGGGCTCGCGGAGCGTGAAAACCATGAGATGCCAATGAAAGTCACCCTCAGCTTCGACAACGGCCCGACCGAGACGACCGCCGAAGTGCTCGACGTGCTCGCCGACCGCGGCATCAAGGCCACGTTCTTCGTGGTGGGTGAACAACTCACCCGACGAGGCACCCGCGCATTGGCCGAGCGCGCCAAGGCAGACGGGCACTGGATCGGCAACCACACCATGACTCATTCGGTGCAGTTCGGTGACCACGACGACCCCGAGCTGCCCGACCGCGAGATCGGCGCAGCCCAAGACGCCATCGGCCCATTGGCGCACCCCGACAAGCTGTTCCGCCCTTATGCCGGTGGCGGCGTGCTGGACCGCCGCGTGTTCAACTCGGCGACAATCGATTACCTGCAACGGCACCGCTACACCTGCGTTCTGTGGACGTCGGTGCCCCACGACTGGGATTCACCCGAACAGTGGGTTCAGCGCTGCCTCCACGATGTCGTCCAGCAGGACTGGAGCGTCGTGGTCATCCACGACCTGCCCACAGGCGCGATGCGTCACCTGCCGGCCTTCCTCGACGAGCTCGACCGGCTCGGTGCCGAAATTGTTCAGGGCTTCCCCGACGCGTGCGTGCCCATCCGCAACGGCGCCCTCACCACCGACCTGAGCGCGCTCACCACCCACTAGCGCCATCAGTCGCCGGTCGATGCGTGGTTGACACCTCCCAGTATTATCGGACACACTGTATCCGTTATTACTGCGCCCCGCGAAGGCCGTACAGGAGATCACGAGTGACCCGAATTCTGTTGCGCGGCGCGCATGTAGTGACCATGGCTCCGAATCGACCCGACACGGAACACACCGACATCCTCATCGATGACGATCGAATCGCGACGATGGGCGACCGCCTCGACCCCACCGGCGCCGACGTCGTCGACCTCACCGACCGCATCGTCATCCCGGGGCTCGTCAATGCCCACCTGCACACCTGGCAGACCGCGCTACGGTTCGCCGGCGCGGACTGGTCATTGCTGGAATACCTCGCCCACACCCACGGCCACGTCGCCCGCAGATACCGACCCGAAGACATGTACATCGGCACCTTGGCCGGCGCGTTGAACCAGATCAATTGCGGGACAACCACCTTGGGCGACTGGTGTCACAACTGCCTGACTCCGGAGCACGCCGATGCCGCCATCGACGCGCTGACCGCCGCCGGCATTCGCGCGGTCTTCTTGCACGGCACCCCGCACGGCGGCCCGACCAAACCGCATGACGTGCGCGAGGTCGACCGGCTCCTCGACGGGCCGGTCGCCAACAGCACACTGCTCACGCTGGGAATGGCCATCAAGGGCCCGCAATTGTCGACACCCGACGTGGCGATCGGGGACTTGCGGGCCGCCCTTGAACGCGGCGTGATCGCCTCGATGCACCAGAGCGCGGGAGCCCCCGCCAAGGGCTGGGCAGCTGTCGGCGCTGCGGGCCTGTGGGGGCCACACGCCAACATCGTGCACGGCACCGGCCTGAGCGACGATTGGGTCAAGCGCCTCGTCGACGCGGGAGCCAGCTTCACCTCCACCCCGGAAAATGAACTGGGGCAAGGACATTGCACGTCAATCACCGAACAACTGCTGCGTGTGCAAGCAGCCCCGTCACTGGGTACCGACACCGAAACCGCTGTCTCCGGCCAAGTTCTCACCGCCGCCCGGATAACCCTGGCCCGCCAGCGCGGACTGACCCACGACCTGGAATTACGCCGCACCGGACTGAGCGCACCGACCGCGGCGCCAACCAGTAAGCAGGCACTGTCCTGGGCGACCGTCCACGGTGCCCGCGCCCTGGGCCTGTCCGACCGGGTCGGCCACCTCGCCCCTGGCATGCAGGCCGATCTGGTCGTCATCGACGCCCGGGCATTGAACCTGTGGCCCGCGCACGACCCGATCGCCGCGGCACTGCAAGCCGACATCGCCAACATCGAGGCAGTCATGATCGCCGGCACCTGGCGCAAGCGCCACCATGCCCTGGTGGACACCGACATCGACACTGTCAAAGACCGGCTGAAGGAGTCCGGCGAACGATTCGCACACAAGATCCGCGCGACCGGGCCGATGGCCCGCACCCGACGCCGCGTCGTGCGCACGGTGGTGCGCCGGCACCTTCGCCACCAGACGCGCTCCGGTGGTGCCTGAAACACGGCTATCCGACCGCGGCCGGCTCCGGAGCGTCCGTGATCGCGCTGTCCCGCGGTGACGGGGCATGCCGGGATTCCCAGCGGCGCAGCAACTCGCGGCAGGGCGACTCGATCAACCCGTAGCTCACGGCGGCGATCGCGAAACCGAAAACCCAGGTCAGGATCAGCACGATCGGCATGTGGCCGTTGAACGGGAACTCACCGATCACCGGGAACACCATGGCCAGCGCCGCGAGGTGCCAGATGAACAGGCCGTAGGACCAGCGGCCCAACGTCACCATCGTGGTGCTGCCGAGGATCCGGTGCGGCGTCCCGGGTGCGTCCAGCACCAGCGGCGCCAGCAGTGCCCCGGCGACCACGGCGCCCATCGCCGTCTTGACCACGACCTGGCTGACGGCGCCCGGTGCGAGTCCGATGTTGCCGGCCAGCGGCGTCGCCGCGATGACGAACGCGACCCCGGCGATGGCCGCCATCACCCAGCGGCGCCGGGCCAGCTGGTGCATGCGGCCGACGGGCATGACGGTCAGTTCGGCCAGCAGCATGCCGGCGGCGAACCACGAGAACAGCGCCGGCAGCCAGTTCATCTGGTTGACGCCGAACGGCAGGTGCCACGGCAGCGCGGGCCACGCGAAGCTCGCCACCGCCAGTGCCGAGATGGCGGGCACCCGCCAGTCCACCGGCAACCGGCGGGCCAAGAGCGCCAGCAGCGGCAGGACCAGATAGAAGCTGACCTCGACGGCCAGGCTCCACATCTGCGTCAGCCCGGCGGTCAGCGTCAGCGGTACATAGACCTGGGTGAGCGTGAGGTTGGCGAGCCACACCGTCAGGTCGGCGTGCGCCTCGGGCAGCAGCGCCAGGATCACCACGACGGCCACCAGATAGCCCGGCATGATGCGGACGATGCGCGAGCGCAGGTAGTGGCCCGTCGGCGGCCGGTGCCGCAGGCCGCGCGCGGCGGCGGCGTGCCCGCGCCACAACAGGAAGCCCGACAGCGCGAAGAACACGGCGACCGCCAGGTCGAACCGGGTGAACAAGCGGCCGTACCAGCCGCTGCTGTTGGCCGTCTGGAACGCCACGTGAGTGAGGACGACGCCCATGGCCGCACAGGCCCGCATGCCCTCGACAGCGGGCAGGAAACTGCGGGTGCCGCTCACCTCAGCACTGCCCGCGGTGTCGTGTCCCAGGTCGCCCACGACCCCAGTGTGCCGGGTGCCCGGTCTCGGCGGCGAATCTCACCGACACCCGCACACCACTCTGAGGGTGTGCCTTAGTAAGGGCTGTTAGGGTCAGTCGGGTTGCTGTGTGGCTGGCAGACAAAGTAAGGAGCACGGGTTGAACCGCGCTGTGGGGTTGCGAATCGCGGCATGCGTCTTGATGGGGCTCGGCGCCGCCCTGCTGATTGCTGCTCTGCTCTTGAGTACCTATACGTCGGGCAAGATTTCCAAGATCCCGCTCGACATCGACACCACGCTGGTGAGCAACGGCACCGGGACCGCGCTGGACCCCGCGTCGCTGCTGGGCGAGAAGTTCGTCGTCAACAAGAACGTGCCGCTGGTGCTGCAGCGCCAGATCAGTGTCGAGAACCCGGCGAACGCCGATGTGGTGACGCTGCAGGTCGGCAGCACGGTGCGCCGCACCGACAAGCAACAGGACAACGGTCTGCTGCTCGCGCTCGTCGACACCGTGACGCTCAACCGCACCACCGCCGCGGCGGTGACCGGTGCGGCCGGCTCGGTGCAGAAGCCACGCACCATCGAGGACCAGAACCCGCCGACCAACATCGCGCTGCCCCACACCGGGCTGAGCTACCGCTTCCCGTTCAGCACGGAGAAGAAGACCTACCAGGTGTTCGACCCGATCGCGCAGAAGGCGTACGACGCCAACTACGAGGGCGAAGAAGACGTCAACGGGCTGTCGGTCTACAAGTTCACGCAGAACGTCGGCTTCGACGCCGACGGCAAGCTGGTCGAGCCCATCAAGTACTCGTCGCTGTACGACAAGGATGAAGACGGCTCGGTGACCGCGCGCGCCGAACTGTGGGGCGTGCCGTCGGCCGAGCCGACCGACCCGATCACGATGCAGCGCTACTACGCCGCGGCGCGCACCTTCTGGGTGGACCCGGTCTCGGGCACCATCGTCAAGGAGAAGGACCGCGGCTTCCACTACTACTCGCGTGACGCCCTCAAGCCCGAGGTGACGTTCGCCGACTACACCGTCACCTCCAACGAGCAGACGGTCGAGTCGCAGGTCGCCGCCGCCCACGACGAGCGCGACAAGCTCGCCCTGTGGGACCGCATCCTGCCCATCACCTTCGGTGGCCTGGGCCTGGTGTTCCTGGTCGGTGGTGTGCTGCTCGCCGGGTACAGCCTGCGGTCGCAGGCCGCACTGATCGATCCGGGCCTCGATGCCGCCGGGCACGGCTTCTTCGGCCGGCGTGAGACCGATTCCGGCCCGATGCCCGCGGCCGAGGCCATGACCGAGAAGCTGCCCACCCAGCGGCCGACCGATCTGCCACCGGACCGGATCTGATCGCTTTTCGTCGTGCCCTGCCGGCGCTGTACGCGCTGGGGCTGACGCTCGCTGTCACCGCGCCGCTGCTGGCGCCCGGTTATCTGCTGCTGCGTGATGCGGTCTCGACGCCGCGGTCCTACCTGTCCGACGCCGCCCTCGGCTTGTCCGAGGCCGCGCCCCGGGCCCTGCCGCAGGACTTCTTCCTGGCCGTCCTCTCGCCCGTCGTCGACGGCGGGGTGCTGGTCAAGGCGCTGACGATCCTCGGCTTGTGGTTCGCCGGCTGGGGCGCGGCGAAGCTGGCCGCCGCGGTGCTGGACGCCGGCCTCGGCGGGCAGCTCGTGGCCGTCACCGTCGCGGTGTGGAACCCCTACGTCGCCGAGCGACTGCTGCAGGGGCACTGGAGCCTGCTGGTCGGCTACGGCTGCCTGCCCTGGGTCGCCCTCTCGAGCGATTTGTGCACGATCTTCCGCGGTGAGCGCGAAAAGTCGTGCACAAATCCCTGGCGGCTGGTCTTTTGGATCGCGCTGGCCGGGCTGACGCCGACGGGCCTGCTGCTGGCGTTGGTGGTGGCGCTGGTGTGTTCGCGCACGTGGCGCGGCGTGTGGGTCGCGCTGGCCGCCGCGGTCGGAGCGGCGCTGCCCTGGTTGGTGGCGACGGTCGTCGCCCGCTCGGTCCTGCCGGTGGCCAGTGCCGGTGTGCCGGCGTTCGCGGCGCGGGCCGAGCCGGGACTCGGGACGCTGGGCAGCCTGGCCGGGCTCGGCGGCATCTGGAACGCCGCGGCGGTGCCGGTGTCCCGCACGACGCTGTGGGCCTTGGTCGGGACCGTCGCGCTGTTGGCGGTGGTGGCCTGTGGCGCGCGGAAGGCGTGGTCCGTGACCGCGGCTCGGCCGCTGCTGGTGCTCGCCGTCGTCGCCGTGGTGGTGCCCGCGCTGCTGGCGACCGACCCGGGGTCGGCGTTCCTCGACTGGCTGATCCGGACCGTCCCCAGCACCGGCGTGCTGCGTGACGGACAGAAGTGGGTGGCCCTGGCGATGCCGGGCTATGCCCTGGCCGCGGCGGCCGCAGTGGCGGTGCTACGGCGCTGGCTACCAACGGCTTTCGCTGCTGCGGGCTGCTGCGTAGTGGTGCTGGCGGCGCTGCCCGACCTCGCCTGGGGTGTCGGCGGCCAGCTGCGGTCGGTGCAGTACCCGGCCGGCTGGTATGCGGTTGCCGCACAGATCAACTCGGACCCGAAACCCGTCGCGGTCCTGCCGCCCGACGTCATCCGCCAGTTCCCCTGGGCCGGCCCGACGGCCGTACTCGACCCGCTGCCGCGCTGGGTGTCCGCCGACGTGCTGGCGACCGGTGACCTCGTCATCGGGGGCCGGACCGTGCCCGGCGAGGGCGTGCGGGCGCGGCGGGTGCAGGACCTGCTGCTGCGGGGCGCCGACGTGCACCAATTGGCCGCGGCCGGGGTGGGCTGGGTGGTGGTGGAAGGCTCAGCTCCGCCGCTGTCGCTGCCGATCGTCTACCGGGACAACGACATTGCGCTGTACCGAGTGGGTGGGACGACGCCCGCGGCATCGGGACGAGCGCTACTGATCGCCGCACACGTGGTGTGGTTGGGCATGCTGATCGGAGCCCTGACCGCGATGGTGATCCAGCGGCGGCGGGGCCTCAGTACGCCCCTTCGCCGCGAGCCACCACACTGACGGTCTTCAGGATGATGCCGACATCGGTGAGCATCGACCAGTTGTCGACGTACGAAAGATCAAGGCGCACAGCCTTGTCCCACGTGAGGTCGGACCGTCCGCTGATCTGCCACAACCCCGTCACACCCGGTTTGACGAGCAGCTTGCGCCTGATGTCGCCGTTGTAGGTCTCGACCTCCCGGCGCAGCGGCGGCCGGGGGCCGACGACGCTCATGTCCTGCTTGAGCACGTTGATGAACTGCGGGAGTTCGTCGATGCTGTAGCGGCGCAGGACCTTTCCGACCATCGTCACCCGCGGGTCCTCACGCATCTTGAACATGACGCCGCCGGCCATCTCGTTCGACGGCAGCAGTTCGTCGAGACGCTCCTCGGCATCGACCACCATGCTGCGGAACTTGATCATGGTGAACGGCTCGCCGTCCAGCCCGATACGTTCCGAGCGGTAGAACACCGGGCCGCGGCTCGTCATCTTGATGGCGATGGCTGCGAGCACGAGCAGCGGCGCCGTCCCGATCAGCGCCGCCAGCGCGAATCCGAAGTCGAACGCCTTCTTCAGGAAACTCTTGGCGCCGTGGTACTGCGGCTTCTCCACGTGCAGCAGCGGCATGCCGGCCACCGGCCGCATCGCCAGCCGCGCACCGGCCACGTCCAGCAGGCCCGGCGACACCACCAGGTCGACGTCGGACGCCTCGAGGCGCCAGGTGAGCCGCTGGATTCCGGCGACACCGAAATGTTCGGCGTCGGTCAGCGCCACGGTGTCGGCGGCGCAGCGGTCGCCGAGGGCGCCGAGGGCGTCGTTCTCGTCGCCGAAGATCGGGATCACCCGATCACCGATCCTGATGACGTCACCGCGCGCGTCCGGATCGCCCGGGATGCCGGCGCCGACCACCACGTAACCGTCGCCCGGATCGTTCATGAGCTCGGTCGCCAGGACCGCGATGGCGTCCCGATCACCAATGGCAAGAACAGATGTCAGGCATTCACCCGCATGCCGGCGCGCACGAACCCGGCGCCGCCACAGCTTGCGTCCGATGAGCAGGCCGATCGTGCCCAGCGGGAATGCCAGGGCCAGGTAGCCGCGCGCGATCTCGAGCCGCGCCAGCAGCGCCACGATCGCGATGACCCCGAACGTCCAGAACGACGCGGCGACAACGCGGCGATACTCCTCGATGCCGCAGCCGAGGATCGACGCGGAGCGGGCGTGATGCAGGGTCAGGACGCCCAGCCACAGGCAGGCCAGCGCCAGCGAGTACCCGGTATAGAGCATGGAGGCCGACGGACCGTAGCCCGCTCCGCCGAATCGGACCCATTGCGCGAACAGCATCGCCAGGACGATGGCCGCGGCGTCGGTGATGAGCACGCGACGCGCGTAATGCGGCTGCCAGACCGTGCGTGAATTCGAAAGCCGGGTGAGCCCGAACGTCGAAAGCGTCATCGGCAACTCCACATGCTCAACTCCTCAGACCTGGTGTACATCGATGGAGCGGAATATCCAATTACATTGAATGAGAACGGAGTTCGAACGCACTGCATCACCGGGCCCAGTTGCCTGGATCCGCAAAATGAGAGGGTCACCCGAAAGCCGGAATCCCGAAGGCGGCCCTCATTGCTATGAAATTTGACTTGGCCGTCAGTTTATGCGGCGGGGCGATGTCCAACAGCAAAACGGCAGATTTGGATCCGAAAGAACCGCGACATCCGCGTGGGTTGCCGATCGCCGCACATACGACGCCCAGGGGTGGGGCCCGCGGGCGGGTCGCTGAGTTTCCAGGCCGCCCTCAGTCAATAGGCACACGCGTCGGCGCAGGGCGAACCGTGGGCGCGCTCGGCTCGACGGGAGCCCGCCCCGCGCCGCTCGAATTGCCTTGTCCGGCTTGTTCTTGTTGCGTTGGGGGGCCGCCGGCTCCTTCGCGCTCTGCGCGCGCAGCCTTCTTGCGTTCCGCATCATTGCGCTCGCGCTCGTCCCGTTCGGCGTCGCGCCCTTTGAGGTCCTTGCCTTGACCGGCGCCGCCAGCCGAAGCAGATTGCGATGCTTGCTGGGCAGCTTGGGCGATCTGCTGGGGGATCTGCTGCAGGCCTTGCGTCAAGCCCTGCAAAGGCTGGGTGACCGACTGCGCAAGCTGACCGACCTGCTGGCCGACCTGCCCCAAAATCTGGCTCATTTGGCCCATCATCTGTTGGCCCGTCTGAGCGCCAGGAGCGCCGCCAGCCGGTCCGCCCGCCTGGCCACCGGAACCATTTCCTTCCATCCCGCCCGTTGCGGCCTTGATTCGATCCGCCGCCTGCCGATCGCCGTCGGCATATGCCTTCGACGCGCGCTGCAGGCGCTCCGAGAACTTGTCGGCCGTCTCCGAGACGGCGCCGAAGACCTCACCACGGCCCTCCAGCGCACTCGTCAGTGCGGTCGACACCGCCGACGACACGACACCATGGCTGGTGTCGACGCCCTTGCCGTCGGGCGCACCCGCGCCGAGTAGACCGGAAATACCCGAGGAGACATCGGCGTGCTGCTGCGCGTAGTTCAGCAATCCCGCAGGGTCGACGCGTAGTGGTTCGGTCATTATCTATCTCCAGATTGGTGGGCGACGTCCTCCGGTGGCGGGGTCATGGTCGGTCACCCGCTGGTAGCGGCCATCCTGGGACGGCGTCGCCGTGTGGAGGTGGCGCGTCTCTGAACCCGGTAATGATGGCTCGACGCTCAGCGGCGTTCTGCGGCATGACGGAGTTGCAGCGATTCTGCGGTTCGGGCTGGTCCCACCGCAACGACTGGGTGACGTCTTTTGGACCCCACCCGCCAAAACTCGCCGCAGTAATAAACCAGTTGCCGAAAACGTCGCGGTCGGGCGAGAACGCAGGCCCCTTCTGCGGAGTGGTGACATCAGCAGGAGCACCCGGTCCGACGCGCGGATCATGTTGAGTCAGCGTCACTCTAATAGGCTCAACGCCGAGATCTTCATCCTTGACTACACCATTATTCGGCTGCGCGGTCACTTCGTCCGCGTTCACCGACACATACTTGCCCGGATGCACACGACTAGCCGTGAAGTGGGGATAGGTCCCTTCGCACACGAGCGCCGCCCAGCCATCCCCGCTAGGAACAAGCTCCAGAAAATGACTGATGGTGTATCCGAAGTGCGCACGGGCGTCCTTCGGAGTGGTCGGGTACCCCTCGCCAAGGGGACGTACATACGTCTGTTGCAACAACTCTGCTTGTTTGAATGTCAAATTCTCCGGCGTCGCCCGCATGAAACCGGGATACACATTGTTCGCGTCCAGGGTGAATGTCGCGATGTCGTGGGCCTCCAAATACGCGCGAACCACCATCGCCGGACCAGTCGTCACATCAATACCCAATTCAGAACTCCACCGAAATCGAAAATTGTTGAGCAAGGTGGGCCAGTATTGAAACAGGCGCTTCTCTGTCGGCGCGGTTGAGTCAGCCTTAGGTTTCTGGTAATCAACACAGCCGGAAATCAACGTGACGACCGCGAGCATCACAACAATGAGTTTTGTGCCCCGTGTCATCTATGTCGCCCCGTAGACCGAACCCGTGTAGGTGGTCCAGTACGACTGCAAAAGATCGTTGATCGAGCCGGATTCCCCAATGGAATTGAGATACGCCACTACCTGATTGTGGTACCGGGAATACGCAGGGCCTCCATCATTCTTCGGTGGATGCAACTCACCGTCTCTGAAATATTCTTGCAACTTCGACATATCACCGGCGTGCGACTGCGCCAGCACCTCGGCCATGTGCTGCTGCGTGGGGAACGTTCCCGGAATGGTGACATTCGCCGCTTTTACCTCTTTCGGCTCCGGACCGATGATGTATTCCTTGCCGAGATCCATCACGTCCTTCGCGGCACCGCCGGGAGCACCGAATTGGTCGACACCCGCCCCCACAATGTCGTACAACTTCCCACGCAGTTGCCACGCGTCGTGCTGGGCTTGAAATGTGTTGTGCAGTCGGGAATTCGCTTCGTCGAAGCTCCCGAGATTCAGTGCTGCCTGTAGCCGACCTGCAGCCTGAGCCGAGAAATCATCTTTCGCGCCGCTTGGGTCCACTGCGGACAATGCCGCCTTGTCGAACATCTGATTGACGTCGTGCTGAGTGGCTTCGAAGACAATCTGGCTGGCCGTCTTTGGCGCGTTGGCGTCCACTTTCTGATCGGCCGGCGGGTGGTCGGACATCAGCACGCTCATGACGTGGCGGGTGTTCGTCGGTTCAGTCTTACTGCCGTCAGGCGGATCAAGCGGTGGGAACAATCCGTTGTTGCCACTGACGTTGTTGCCCACCATGTCGTCAAGATAGGGAGATAGGGCCCGCGCCCAATCTCGGGTCAGTTCGGGATTGACTTGGCCGAGGGATTGGCCCGGCGCGCTTTCCAAGTTGAGCAAATGATGCTTGTCGGGATCACTCATGTACTGGGCGAGAGCATGCGCCGTCTGCGCGGCACGGCCAGTGGAATCGTGTGCGGCAGTATCCCCAACCCAGTCAAAGAGGCCGCCCGCGGCCAACCCGTTGTCCTGCCACTGATGATTGGTGAGATTGTCGAGAAACTTATCCCCGCCGGGCCCGGCAACGGCGCCATGGATCACCATGTCGTCCTTGTTCAGGGCGTTGAACATGTTTTGCAGTGTCGGATCGACAGCGGCCTGATACCAATGGGCACGGTCGGCCTGTAAATCGTGGGCATTCGGGACAGCCCAACCATTGGACTGCTCGAGCAGTCGTTGACTCTGCGTCATCATCCCGGAGTCGAGGGCAGACCCGACCTGCAAATCTCGGTTGCCACTCTGGATGATGTTGGCGAGGTCATTGAGGCCCGCAGTCGGCTGGGATGGACCTATGAGCGGCGGCGGGCCGATCGAGCCGTCAGGCTTGTGCACTGGTTCGCCGTAGACCAGCGGAGTCAGGACAGGTCCGTCGAGCACCTTTTGGATGCCGTCCGGCAGTGCGTACTTTCCACCGCTGGACGGATGGTCAATTGACGGAGGTTGTGTCTCCGGCAGTCCCGTCTTGATGTTGGGGTTCGATGCGAGCTGAAAGACATCGGCAACGCTCTTGCCGTCGGGGCCGGATTTGTCCATGATCGCTTTGATCTCGGCCGGCGTCTTGTCGCCGAAGGCACGCGAGAATCCCTGGAGATACGCCATCTGGTCGGGCGGCATATTCAGTTTTCCGTTGTGCAGCGCGGCCTGTTGTTCGGGACTCAGGGTGGTGTTCTGCGTCAGGCGCTCGCGCTGTTCGGGGGTCAGCTGTCCGTTCTGCAGGGCATTGGCATCGTCAGCGCCCGTTTGAGCCGGAGATTTCTTGTCGTCCTTGCCATCCTTCTTGTCATCGCCGACGACCGAGTCCTTGCCATCCTTTTTGTCCTGATCGTCCTTTCTGTCGTCCTTCGGCGACAGCGGCAGATCGCCTTTGATGGCGTTATACCGCGTAGTGAGCACCTTGATGTCACCGGCGACGGCGTTCTGCTGCGTCACAGTCGACGTCAGGAGATCACTAACCTGCTTGAGTCCCTGGCTGGCGATGGGCAGCAACTGCATGTCGCGGTTACGTCCCGCCGGAACCTGGGCTGCCATGTCCTGGACCCACTTACGGGTCTCATCAAGGCCCTGCCGCCCCTTGGTGACGATCTCGGCTGATCGATCGACAGCAGTACGCAACTGTTGGTCCAGGTCGGCCAGTCCGCCGAGGGCACGTCCTTGACTGGTGTTGGCGGTGCCATAAGCGCTGGATGCAGTACCGCGCCAGTTATCCCCCGGCGCAGCGGACTGCACGGTGGCCTGCATGCCACGCAATTGGGCGCTCTTGTCGAAATGCTCGCCGGTCTGCGGCGTACCCGTACCGAATGTGGCGTGCGCCCGCTGCCACACCGAATCAAACGCATCGAGCGCATCCCCCATACCGCCCTAGTCTATTCGGAGTCGACAACCTTCCGGACGGTAATTTCCCAGCTCAAGCCAGGCTCGCTCGCGACTCGGTTCAGACGATCCCGTTGACGAACTTGCCGTCCCGGACCGCTTCGGCAACGGTCCGCATAGCGGAAGCGCTTTGCGGCCACGAGAATTCGGCGGCCCGCACCTGCGCCTTGGTACCCAGCTGATCGCGCAGGACGGCGTCGGTCAGCAGGGTCTCGAGCGCGGTGACCAGACCACGGTGGTCGTCGACCAGCAGGCCCGTGACGCCGTCGACGATCGAATCGGTCAGGCCGCCCGAGGACCGGTAGCCGACCGTGGGCACGCCGTGCTGCGCGGCCTCGATGACGGCCAGCGCCCAGCCTTCCTTGCGCGACGGCAGTGCATGCACCCAAGCCTGTTGCAGCACTTCGTGTTTGGTGGCCTCGTCGACATGGCCGTGGAACGTGACCGCGGCACCGATGCCCAGCCGCCGGGCGTGCGCGACCAGGCGCTCGTCCCACCAGCCACCGCCGACGACATCCAGACGCAGCCCCGGCACCACTGGCGCCAGCAGCGCGACGGCGTCGAGCACGTCCTCGATCTGCTTGTGCGGCACCAACCTCGACAGCACGACGATGCGCGGCTCCGTCGCCCGGGGCAGCGACAGGGACGCCGCCGGAGCGAGGTCGACGCCGTTGCGCACGACAGCGATCCGCGAAGCGTCGACGCCCAGATCCACGAGGTCCCGGGCCGACGGCAGCGACACCGTCACGTACTGGTTGTTGCGGTGCAGCCGGGGCGAGAGCCGCGACTCCACGAACCACCCGAACTTGCTCATCACGCGCCCAGCTACCGGCCACTGGTCGCGGTGGCAGTGATGTACCAGCACCATCGCGCGCCGGCCGTAGGCCAGGCGAGCCAGGAAGGGGATGCCGTTCTGCGAATCGATCACCACATCCGGCCGGACGCCGCGCAGCGGGCCCAGCCCGACGCGGGCCAGCACCATGGCCAGCCCGGCCCAGATGTAGACCGACAGCCGGCCACCGCCGCGGCTGATCCGGATGCCGTCGACGACCTCGGTGCGCGACGCCCCGCGATAGCGGGCGGTCCGCAGCGTCACCCGCACGCCGGACTCCGCCAGCTGTGCGCCGATGCGCTGCAGATACGTCTCGCTCCCGCCACCCTGGGGATGGCCGGTGTCGCGCCAGCAGAGCAGCAGCACCGACCGGATCTCGTCAGGAGATCCAGCAGGCTGCTGGGGGTGGTCTGGCATCGAATGAAGGGTACCGGTCAGTAGGGTTGCGGAGTGAATCACCGGGCAGCCAAACGACTGGTCACCACGCGTAAGCGGGCCACCCTCGCGCGCTCGATCCGACTGCTCGGCGAGTTCCGTTTCGAGCAGAGCGACCCGGCCCGCTTCTACGGCGGCCTCGCCCGCGACACCGTCGCGCTCGTGGACGGTCTGTGGCGCGACCTCAACGGCACCGCCCCCGACGGCATGACGGTGCTCGACGTCGGCGGCGGCCCGGGCTACTTCGCCACCGAATTCTCCAGCGCCGGAATGACATACATCGGCGTCGAGCCCGACCCTCGCGAGATGCACGCGGGTCCGGCCGCGCAACCCGATGGCGCCGGTAGCTTCGTGCGCGCCTCGGGCATGGCGCTGCCGTTCGCCGACGACAGCGTCGATGCCTGTTTGTCGTCGAACGTCGCCGAACACGTCCCCGAACCGTGGCTGATGGGCCGGGAGATGCTGCGGGTCACCCGGCCGGGCGGGCTGGTGGTCCTGTCGTACACGGTGTGGCTCGGGCCCTTCGGTGGGCACGAGATGGGGCTGACGCACTACCTCGGCGGCCGGCGGGCCGCCGAGATGTACACCCGCAAACACGGCCGCCGGCCGAAGAACGACTACGGATCGTCGTTGTTCGCGGTGTCTGCCGCAGCTGGGCTGGAGTGGGCGCGCAGCACGGGGGCGCTGGTCGCCGCATTCCCCCGCTACCACCCGCAATGGGCCTGGCGTGCGACTTCTGTACCGGTGTTACAGGAGTTCTTGACGAGCAACCTGGTGTTGGTGCTCCGGCCCAGCTGAATGACCTAATTGGAACATGTTCTCGTTTGGCCGAAAACTCGGTAGTGTGACGGCCATGACACAGAGCACGGCTTTCAAAACCGAGTGGGATCAGCTGTTCATCGGCGGTCAGTGGACCGCACCCGCGACGTCGGACGTCATCGAGGTGCACTCCCCGGCCACCGGCGAGCTCGTCGGCAAGGTGCCGCTGGCCTCGAAGGCCGATGTGGATGCCGCCTGTGCCGCCGCCCGCAAGGCGTTCGACGAGGGCCCGTGGCCCAAGATGTCGCCGGCCGAGCGCGCCGCGGTGATCGCCGAGGCGTCGCGCATCATGACCGAGCGCGCCGATGAGCTGAAGTTCCTGCTCGCCGCCGAGACCGGCCAGCCGCCGAGCATCGTCGACATGATGCAGTACGGCGCCGCCATGTCGTCGTTCAACTACTACGCCGGCGCCGCCGACAAGTTCCAGTGGAGCGACATCCGCGACGGCATCTACGGCCAGACCCTGGTGACCCGCGAGCCCATCGGGGTCGTCGCCGCCGTCGCCGCGTGGAACGTCCCCTTCTTCCTGGCCGCCAACAAGCTGGGTCCGGCACTGCTCGCCGGCTGCACCGTCGTGCTCAAGCCCGCAGCCGAGACGCCGCTGTCGGTGTTCGCGATGGCGCAGGCCTTCGCCGACGCCGGCCTGCCCGAGGGCGTGCTGTCGATCGTGCCGGGTGGCCCCGAGACCGGCCGCGCGCTGACCGCCAACCCCGAGATCGACAAGTTCACCTTCACCGGCAGCTCGGCTGTCGGCAAGGAGATCGGCAAGGTCGCCGCTGAGCGCCTCAAGCCCTGCACCCTGGAACTCGGCGGCAAGTCCGCGGCGATCATCCTCGAGGACGCCGACCTGGACTCCACCCTTCCGATGCTGCTGTTCTCGGGCCTGATGAACACCGGCCAGGCCTGCGTCGGCCAGACCCGCATCCTGGCCCCGCGGTCGCGGTACGACGAGGTCGTCGAGAAGGTGGCCGCCGGCGCGGCCGCCATGCAGGTCGGCCTCCCCGATAATCCGGCCGCCATGATCGGTCCGCTGATCAGCGAGAAGCAGCGCGAGCGCGTCGAGAGCTACATCAAGAAGGGTGTCGAAGAAGGCGCCCGCATCGCCACCGGCGGTGGCCGTCCCGACGGCCTCGATTCCGGTTGGTTCGTGCAGCCGACGGTGTTCGCCGATGTCGACAACTCGATGACCATCGCCCAGGAGGAGATCTTCGGCCCGGTGTTGGCGATCATCCCCTTCGACAGCGAAGAAGACGCCATCCGGATCGCCAACGACTCGGACTACGGCCTGGCCGGCAGCGTCTACACCACCGACATCCCGCGGGCCATGAAGATCGCCTCGCAGATTCGCACCGGCACCTACGCGGTCAACATGTACGCGTTCGACCCGGGTGCGCCGTTCGGCGGCTACAAGAACTCCGGCATCGGCCGCGAGAACGGCCCCGAGGGCATCGAGGCCTACTGCCAGGCCAAGAGCGTCCTGATGCCATTCGGCTACACCCCGGAGTAATACCGCCTTCGTCCGGATGGCCACCCGCGCTTTGTCCTTCGCCCCTCGGGGGACTCGGCCGGGTGGCCATTCGGCTTTTCAGCACCGGTTTTTTATCCCAGGCGAACCCCAGCAATCGCTGATACCGTCACGCCCGTCCGAAGGTCTGGCAAACAATCTGGGAGGAAACGTATGGCTGTCTCTGTAGATCTCGACAAAGCACTCGACAAGGCGTACGAGGGCAAGTCCCTCAAGGAAATCCTCGACGCATCGCCCGCCGCGCTGGCCGGGGTCAGCGACGCCGACGCCGAGCACCTCGCCGCGGCGTTCAACATCAAGACCGTGCGTCAGCTCGGTTCCTCGCTGCCGCGCTCGTCGCGCTGGAGAACGCCGGCTAGTTTTCTCTGCGAACTGACGCAAAACTGCCCCTACTCCTCGGAGTGGGGGCAGTTTTGTGTCTGCTCGTCTCGTTGCCCGCCACGAGGGTGCACTCAGATCGCACCTCTCGCCCGATCTTCGATCTGGCTGCACGCTCGTGATCAACGCGGCCGTACATCTTCGCCAATGTGCGGACAGATCGTCCTGCAGGCCAGATCCCCGATCTGAGCGCACGCTCGGAGGCGAACCCACAACGCCCCTGCGGAAGACCCCTGATGACGGTCTGCACATCGAGTTCGGACGTCCACCCAGAAGTGAATTCTTGATCACAGAACTATGTAACCAGCCATAATTTCGACGCCATTTGGCCGCTGCGGCCGCCCAATAGTGACCTGGAATACATTCTTTGGCCCGATGTGTCCGACGTTTTATGCTGAGACCCATATCAAGGAGGGCGCCATGTGGGTCGTCGAGGTCAACGTGAAGGGCCATCGCTTCACGCACACCGTCCTGGGTGCCAACGAGCGGCTGCGTGAAGCGGCGCGGGGCGTGCAGGACCGGATGACGCAGCTGCGGAACCGGGTCACGCATTGACGTCAGCTGAGCCCGTCACCAAGACGGTCAACAAGCGGGGCGCCACGCGGGAACGGATGGTGCGCAGCGCCGCCGCCGTGCTGCGTGAACGCGGCGCCGCGGGCCTGACCATCGACGAGGTGTTGGTCCGTAGCGGTGCCCCGCGCGGCTCGGTCTACCACCACTTTCCCGAGGGCCGCAGCCAGCTGCTGATCGAGGCCCTGCAGTTCGCCGGCGATGCGATTGCCGCCCATATCGACGGTTCCGCCGCCTACGGCGGCATCGCCCTCGTCCGCGGATTCGTCACGTTCTGGGATCGCATCCTCGCCGACAGTGACTTCACCGCCGGGTGTCCGGTGGTCGCCGCGGCGGTCGGGTCGGGCGACGAAGCGCCGACCCTGACCCCCATCGCCGCCGGGATCTTCGACCGGTGGCGCACCGCGCTCGGACACGCCTTCACCGCCGAAGGCTTCAGCGACACCGACGCGTCAACCCTGGCCGTCACCTGCCTGGCCGCGCTCGAGGGCGCCGTGATCCTGAGCCGCTCGTCACGCAGCGTCGAGCCGTTGCACGATGTTGCCACTCAGCTCGAATTCCTGATCAAGGCAAAGGCTTTCGTCAAGAACAACGGCCTGCCGACCGCCGGCAGTTAGCCTTCCGCGCGAGCCCAGCGTGCACACACGAAGTCCCTGTTGACGGCGGATTCCACCAGCCGCCACTCCGAGCGCACCGGCAGCACCGGCGCGCCCTCGCCCAGCGAGCACGGCGCGTACGACACCACCAGTTCATCGACCAGGCCGGCCTTCACGAACTGCGCCGCAACGTCCCCGCCTCCGAGAATCCACACGTCGCGGTCGCCCGCCGCCTCGACCAGCGTCGGATGCAGTTGCGCCACATCACCGCTCACCGCCTGCACCGGATGGCCGTCGACGATGATGCCGGGCCGGGACGTGAGCACCCACGTCGGCTGGGGATACGGCCAGTCGCCCGGCTCGTGCTCGACGACCCACTGGTACGTCGTCGACCCCAGGACCAGCGCACCGACGGACTTCTCGAACGCCTTGTAGCCGAACGGCCCGTCGACGTCGATGTCACGCGAGAGCAGCCAGTCGAGGCTGCCCGCAGAATCGACGATGAAGCCGTCCAAGCTGGATGCGCTGTAGTAGATGGTCGCCATCTCGCCGAGTATGCCGTGACCCACCGACAATCTGCGGCGCCATGATTACTGTTGCCCGATGGACGATTTCGACGCGCTCCGCGCCGACGATGGTGACCTGGCGGAACTGCGCGACGACCTGCGCCGGTTCCTGGCCGAGGACGCGGCGCAGTTCGGCTGGCAGCCCGGTGTCGACTGCTGGCTGTCGAAGTGGGACGCCGACTTCAGCAGGCGGCTGGCGGTGGCCGGCTTCGTCGGGCTGACCATCCCCGTCGAGTACGGCGGCCGCGGGCGCAGCCACATGCACCGGTACGTCGTCACCGAGGAGCTCCTGGCCCACGGCGCCCCAGTGGCCGCGCACTGGATCGCCGACCGACAGGTGGCGCCGGCCCTCCTCAGCTACGGCAGCGAGGAACAACGGCGCCGGCTCCTGCCCCGAATTGCTTCCGGCACTTTGTATTCGGCCATCGGCATGAGTGAGCATGAGGCTGGTTCCGACCTGGCCGCCGTCACCACCAGGGCCACCCGCACCGACGGCGGCTGGCTGCTGAGCGGCAGCAAGGTATGGACCAGCGGTGCGCATCTGGCCCACCAGATCGTGGTGCTCGCCCGCACCAGCCCCCTGGACCCGAAACATCGGCACGCGGGATTCAGTCAGTTCATCGTCCCCACCGACGCTCCGGGCGTCACCATCGAGCCCATCGTCCAGATGAACGGTGAGCACCATTTCAACGAGGTGCTGTTCGACGACGTCGCGCTGACCGACGCCGACCTGCTGGGCACGGTCGGCGCCGGCTGGCATCAGGTGACCTCCGAACTGGGTTTCGAACGCAGCGGGCCGGAGCGCTTCCTGTCCACGGCCACACTGCTTTTCGCCCTCGTCGAGGCACTGCGGGACGAACCCCGCGCCGACGTCGGCGACCTGATGGCACGGATGATTTCGTTGCGCCAACTCTCGATATCGGTCGCCCGGGCCCTGACGGCCGGCCAGGACGCCGCGGTGTCCGCCGCGCTGGTGAAGGACCTCGGCACCCGCTTCGAACAGGATTCCGTCGAGATCGCCGCGGAGCTGCTGGACCGGTACGACGGCCCCGACCGCCGGCGGCTGCAGACGATGCTGGACACCGCCCGCGTGCACGCCCCGCTGTTCACGCTGCGCGGCGGCACGAATGAGGTCCTGCGCGGCATCGTCGCCAAGAACTGGACCAAACAGGCTGCTGCCGAACAGCCTTCGGACGAGTATGCGGAATTGCGCGAACTGGCCGAGCAGATCGGCCAGACGGCCGCGCCCGCGCGGACATTGCCGCTGACGTTCGACGACGCGTTGTGGCGCACCGCCGAGGGTTCAGGGCTGACCCGGCTGAGCAGTGAGCCCGACGCCGGGCCCGCCGCCACGGCCGTCGTGCTGGGCGCTCTGGCCCGCCACGGGGCCGCGGTACCGATCGCCGAAACCGATGTGCTGGCAACATGGTTGGCCGCCGAAGCCGGCCTGCCGATACCGGAATCGGGGCCGCTCACACTCGCGGTGGACGGCGTCGCCACCTGGCCACAATGCGGGCCCATTGTTGTGGCCACTCGAGGTGCCGACGCCCTGTACGTCGCACTGCGCGACGCACCGACACTCGTCGAAGACGGACACAATCTCGCCGGCGAGCCCCGCGCCATCGTCGAATTCGACACCGCGGCAGCCGATGTCGTTCAGCTGCCGCTCGCGGTCGCCGACGAACTGACCATCCGCGGCGCCTGGTGCCGCTGCGTGCAGATTGTCGGCGCCTTCGATGCGGCCGCACAACTGACCGTCGCGCACACCGAGACGCGCATACAGTTCGGCCGCCCGCTCGCGGCGTTCCAGGCCGTGCAACACTCGCTGGCCACGATGCTCGGGGAGATCGAGCGTGCCAGAGCGGCAACCATTCTGGCGATCACCGCCGCCGCTCGGTACGGCTTCGGCGACGACCGCACCGCCTACGCCACCACGGTGGCCAAGGTGGCCGTCGGCCGGGCCGTCGCTCCGGTGACGACCATCGCCCATCAGCTGCACGGCGCCATCGGCACCACGGCGGAACATCCGCTGTGGCGCGCCACCCTGCGCGCACGCAGTTGGGCCGATGAGTTCGGTAGCACCGGCCGGCACGCCCGGCGACTGGCCGACCGCACGGCGACGACGGACGCCTGGGATGTGACGGTGGGCCGCACCGGAAACCCGTTGTGATCTAAGTCAACATCCGCGCGGAAAGTGCGTTCCGTCCGCTTGTGACGGCCACCACTGCGTTACCGGCGGTCTCGGTAAAAACTCGACACATGTCCAAGAAGAGTGGCGCTTTCGCCGCGTTGGCCGTCTGTGCCGCCCTGCCCGCCGCGACCCTCGTCGCGGCGCCCGCCCAGGCCGCGGGCACGGCCCGTCAGACCCTGATGTCGCGGGCCTACACCTGCGATCGGCAGCCGATCAACTACATGAAGTTCCGCTTCCCGGCCGTCCCGACGGCGGAGATCACCTCCGACGGGCGCACCGCCACCGCCCACGTCGAGATGCTCGACGGCGCGCGCAACGCGCAGTACACGGTCCGCGTGATCCCGGCACCGCATGCCACCCTCGGCTGCCTGCCGGGCGACCCGAGCATCGGCACCGCCCCGCTGAGCACCGACGGCTGGGGCAACGGCAGCGCCACCGTCCAGCTGCCCGTCGCCCCCGGCACCACCGGCGTCTGGGTCGCGGTCGATCTGCCCCAGCCGCATTCGCAGAGCCCGGCCGAGTTCTACAGCAGCGACTTCGTCGCCTCGGTCTGACCCCACTGGCCGACGACAGCCGTCTCCCGGTAGAACAAACACATGCGCTACCGGGAGAACATGACGTCGCGGCGACTCATCGGCGGTCAGACCGCCGTGCTGGCAGCCGCTCTGCTGCTGGCCGGATGTTCGGGTGACAAGCAGCCGGCGCAGCCGACCACCTCGGCATCGAGCGCTCCGGCGCAGAGTTCCTCGGTCGCCCCGAGCACGCCCGCGGCGGAAGCGCCGCCGTCACCCACCAGCCGTCAGCTCGACGGCGGGACGTGCCTGCAACTCACCGGCGCGGTGGTGAACCTGATGTCCGGCGCGTCCCCCGAGGACTCGAAGGCAGCCGGGGACACCATCAACGGTTTCCACCCGCCGGCCGATGTGCAGGCCGCCGTGACGCATTTCGTCAAGACCAACGGCCTGCACAGCAGCGATCCCGACCGCAGCCAGTTCAGCCGCACGCTCAACAACTGGGTTGAGCAGCAGTGCCCCGTGCAGCAGCCGGAAAAGAAACCGAGGTAGCAGCATCGGCTGAGCCGATGGTCGGCAGCCTCAGCTACCGGTCCACTGCGGCGCGCGCTTTTCGGCGAAGGCCACCGCGCCCTCGCGCGCATCCTTCGACATGAAGACCGGCCCCAGAATGGCGCCCTGCTTCTCCCACTTCTCGGCGTCGGACCAGTCGGACGACTCGACGATGATGCGCTTGGTCGCGGCGACCGCGAGCGGCCCGTTCGCGGTGATCCGCTCGGCCAGCGCGAGCGCGGCATCGAGTGCGCCACCGGGCTCGGTCAGCTCGTTGACCAGGCCCAGTTCGTGCGCCCGCGTCGCGGTCAGGTTGTCACCGGTGAGGGCGAGTTCCATGGCGATGGCGTACGGGATGCGCTGCGGCAGCCGCAGCAACCCGCCGGCGCCGGCGACCAGGCCGCGCTTGACCTCGGGGATGCCGAAGGCCGCCGCGTTGGACGCGACGATCAGGTCGGCCGACAGCGCCAGCTCGGTGCCACCCGCCAGGGCGTAGCCCTCGACAGCAGCGATCAGCGGCTTGGCCGGCGGACGCTGGGTGAAGCCGAGGCCGCGATCCGAGAGGATGTTCTCGCCTTTGGCGAAGGCCTTCAGATCCATGCCCGCACAGAACGAGCCGCCGGCTCCCGTCAGCACCGCGACGGACAGTCCCGGGTCTTCGTCGAGGCGGTCCGCGGCGGCCGCCAAGCCCTTGCTGACCGCTGAGTTGACAGCGTTCTTGGCCTGGGGCCGATTGATGGTGATGATCAGTATGCGGTCGCGCTGTTCGACGAGGACAGCATCTTCGCTGGTGGCTTCTTCGGTCACGACGGTGATGCTAGCCACAGGGGATTGGCGTCCGGCGGTCAACCAGTGAATAATCGAAAATTAGAACATGTTCTAGTTTTTGCCGCAGTCAGAGGAGAAACCGTGGCCAAGCTGCCCGAAATCACCAAATTCGACCCGGAGCTGACCGAGAAGGTCATGGGGATTCTCCGACCGCTGCTGAAGGTCTATCACCGGTCCGAGGTCCGCGGATTGGAGAACATTCCCCTCGGCGGCGCACTCGTGGTGAGCAACCACTCGGGCGGCATGCTGCCCATGGACGTGCCGATCTTCTCGTCGCACTTCTACGAGAAATACGGCTACGACCGCCCCGTCTACACCCTCAGCCACGCCATGCTGATGGTCGGCCCGACCGCGGACTTCTTCAAGAAGACCGGCTACATCCTGGCGAGCCACGAGAACGCCGACGAGGCACTGCGCTCCGGCGGCCTCGTCGTGGTGTTCCCCGGCGGGGACTACGACGTCTACCGGCCGTCGACCGACGCCAACAAGATCGACTTCGACGGCCGCAAGGGTTACGTGAAGGCCGCGATCAACGCCGGCGTCCCGATCGTGCCGATGGTCGGCATCGGCGGCCAGGAGACCCAGCTGTTCCTGACCCGCGGCGAGAAGATCGCCAAGGCGCTCGGTCCCATCGCCCGCGCCGCGCGCGCCAAGGTGGTGCCGCTGTCCATCGGGCTGCCGTTCGGGCTGTCCGCCGTGCTGCCGCTGAACCTGCCGCTTCCGTCGAAGATCGTCATGCAGGTGCTGCCGCCCGTCGATCCCACGGCGATCGCCTTCGCCTCCGGCGATGAGCCCGACGTCGATGCCGTCGACGCGCACGTCCGCAAGGTCATGCAGGACGCTCTCGACGAACTCGCCGAAGAGCGCCGCTTCCCGGTAATAGGCTGACCGGCCGTGGGAATCACCGACAAGCTGACCGCGACAGCGGGCCTGGTCAACACCATGGTGCGGGCCGGTGTCATCGCCCCGCTCCGCCCGGACAAGTACGTGCGGATCGCCGGTGCCATGGCGCGCGAAAACATGAGCGTCACTTCGGGTTTCGCGAGTTCCGCGCAACGCTGCGGGAACCGCCCCGGCCTCATCGACGAGCTGGGCACGCTGACCTTCAGTGAGCTCGACAAGCGCGGCGACGCCTTCGCCGCCGCCCTGCAGACGCTGCCCTCGGCCAAGGTCGTGGGCATCATGGCACGCAACCACCGCGGCTTCGTCGACTCCCTGATCGCGGCCAACCGCATCGGCGCAGATGTGTTGCTGCTCAACACTTCCTTCGCCGGCCCGGCGATGGCCGAGGTCGTGGCCCGCGAGAACGTCGACGTCATCATCTACGACGAAGAGTTCACGGCGACGGTCGATCGTGCGCTCGAGGGCCGGACCGGCACCACGCGAATCGTGGCGTGGACCGATACCGACGACCACCCGCTGACCGTCGAGTCGCTCATCATCGACCACCTGGGGCTGCAGCCGCGACGCACCGGCGAGAAGAGCCGGGTGATCCTGCTGACCTCCGGAACCACCGGAACTCCCAAGGGCGCCAAGCATTCCGGCGGTGGGCTGGACGCACTGAAGGCCATCCTGGATCGGACGCCGTGGCGCACGGAGGAGACGACCGTCGTCGTCGCACCGATGTTCCACGCCTGGGGCTTCTCGCAACTGGTTTTCGCGGCATCGATGGCCTGCACCGTCGTCACGCGCCGCAAGTTCGACCCACAGGCCACGCTGGCGTTGGTCGACAAGTACCAGGCAACCGGATTGTGCGTCGTCCCAGTGATGTTCGACCGCATCATGGAACTGCCCGACCACATCCGCAACCGCTACAGCGGCCGCTCGCTGCGGTTCGCCGCGGCCTCCGGCTCACGGATGCGCCCCGACGTCGTCACCTCGTTCATGGACCAGTTCGGTGACGTCATCTACAACAACTACAACGCCACCGAGGCCGGCATGATCGCCACCGCGACGCCGGCCGACCTGCGCGCCGCCCCCGACACCGCCGGCCGCCCGGCCGAGGGCACCGAGATCAAGATCCTGGACGCCGACTTCAACGAGTTGCCGACAGGCGAGGTGGGCACCATCTACGTGCGCAACTCGACCCAGTTCGACGGCTATACCTCCGGCGCCACAAAGGATTTCCACCAGGACTACATGTCCTCGGGTGACGTCGGCTATCTCGATGCCGCGGGCCGCCTGTTCGTGGTGGGCCGCGACGACGAGATGATCGTGTCGGGCGGCGAGAACGTCTACCCCATCGAGGTGGAGAAGACGCTGTCCACCCACCCGGACGTCGCCGAGGCCACGGTACTGGGCGTCGACGACGAGCAGTACGGCCAGCGCCTGGCCGCGTTCGTCGTGCTGGCCGACGGGGCAACGGCCACCGAGGACGTCCTCAAGCAGCACGTGCGCGACAACCTCGCCAATTACAAAGTGCCACGGTCGATCACGGTGCTCACGGAGCTGCCGCGCAACAGTACCGGCAAGATCGACCGCCGCGAGCTGAAGGCGCTGGCCGATGGCGCGTAAAACGGTGACCCTGCTACGGGCTGTCCTCGGTCTCGTCAACGCCACCAACGCGGCCAGCCCGCTGGCCCGGTCCGGGAACCCCGGCATCGTCGCGTTCGCGTACGGCTGGCCGTCCAGTGAAGCAGCCGGCTTCGTGCTCAGTTCCTCAATACTGTCCGCGATCCGCCGGGGCCGGCATGGCGCCTTCTCGGGCACCAGCGGCCGAATCGCGTTGGCCATCAACGCGATCACCTGGGCCATCCTGGGTTACATCCTCACCCGCAGCCGGAGCTCGCGGCCCGCGTTCGAGGAGCCGCTGGATGACGTGATCGGTCCGCGCAACCCGGCCGATCCCGGCGTCCCGCGCCTGCCCGGCATCGGGCGCACCATGCTGTCGCGCCGCAAGTACAACAAGGACACCGTCAAGTACGGCCCGCACCGCGCCAACCTGGCCGACATCTGGCGCCGCCCGGACCTGCCGCGTGACGGTAAAGCCCCTGTGCTGCTTCAGGTTCCGGGTGGTGGCTGGATGCTCGGCGATCGCCGGCCGCAGGCGTACCCACTGATGGGCGCCCTGGCCGACCGCGGCTGGATCTGCGTGTCCATCGGCTACCGCGTCAGCCCGAAACATCAGTGGCCGGCGCACATCATCGACGTGAAGCAGGCCCTGGCCTGGGTCAAGGAGCACATCGCCGAGTACGGCGGCGATCCGGATTTCGTCGCGATCAGTGGCGGCTCGGCGGGCGGTCACCTGTCCTCGCTCGCAGCCCTGACTCCCGGAGATCCCCAGTGGCAGCCCGGTTTCGAAGATGCCGACACCTCGGTGGTGGCCGCAGTCCCGGTGTACGGCCGGTACGACTGGTTCGGCTTCGAAGGCCCCGGCCGCGCCGAGATGATGCGTGCCCTCGAGCAGCTGATCATCAAGAAGCGGTACGCCAACGACTCGCAGGTGTTCCTCGACGCTTCGCCCATCAAGCGGATCGGACCCGACGCGCCACCGTTCTTCGTGCTGCACGGCACCAACGACACGTTGATCGACGTCCAGGAGGGACGGGACTTCGTCGCAGCGCTGCGCGAGCAGTCACCGGCGCCGGTGGCGTACGCCGAGATCCCCAACGCGCAGCACGCATTCGACGTCTTCGGCTCGGCGCACGGCCGCTACACCGCCGAGGCGATCACGCGGTTCCTGGAGTGGGTGCGGGCGGAGAAGGCGAAGGTCGCCGACTCCGAGAGTGTCGGCTAGCGGGCGGTCCGGCCGGCCGGCGCGGTACGTGACCGCGCCGCTGTCATGGACATGTCCGATCTGGATCCGTCACCAACGGCTGACATCGTCACCTTGGGTTGACACTGTCAGCCCAAGGTGACGGCTCCCAGCCCGAACACACTTGGAGACGGGTCGCACCGGTCTCGGTCACACGAAACGTGTCGGTCCGTCGGCACATACTTTCCCCAGTGATCGACCCCGGAAGGTACAGCCATGACCTACCCAACCGAGCGGCCCTGGTGGGAACCACAACAACGCCGTCCGACGCGCGAAGAGATCGATGCCGCCGGCGATGCCTTCCGAAAAGCACATGGCCTTGACGTCGATGATGACGACGACGATTGGTCATTTGATGACGAACCCGCAGAACCCGATCCAATAGCCGCGGATGTATTCGGCGGCATCAGCCGACGAGCGCTGGCTCAGGCTCGCGACGACCTCGTCAGCGCCAAAACGCAATACGAGCAGGCCGTCCGCCAGGCCCGCGCCAACGGATGGACCTGGGCCGAGATCGGTCGGATCATGGGCGTGTCACGCCAGGTGCTCCACAAACGATTCCGCAACCGCCCGGCGGACTGACGCACCACCGGGCGCAAATCTACTGCGCCATGGCGGTCTCGACGACCGTCAGCTCCTCGGAAAGCCCTGCGGCCCTGCGGATCTGCTTGAAGTCGGCGACCATGCCGGCCGTCACCTCATGCGGATCGTCGGTGGTGGCACCGTCGGCGAGCACCGAGATGTTGAGCTGGTCGACGTAGCTCCACACCGTGATGTTCAGCCCGCTGCCCGCGGTGAGCGGTCCGACAGAGTAGATCTCGGTGACGGTCGCGCCGCCGACCTTGCCGCGTTCGCGGGGCCCCGGCACGTTGGAGATGTTGAGGTTCAGCACCTTGTTCTGCCCGTCCTTGTTGGACAGGCGGCGGAACATCGATTCCATCGGCGCCGGCGGCATGTAGGCCGCCCACCGGGCGACCAGCTCCGGGCCGACCAGCTGATGACTCTCCTTGGCCAGCAAGGCGGCCTCGCGGGCCTGCTGGACGCGCTGCGCGGCATCGTCGACGTCGACGGGCAACGCGATCAGCACACCACTGAATCGGTTGCCGGAGATACGATCCGGTGAAAAATCGTAGCTCATCGGCACCGACGCCAGCAGCGCGTGGTCGGCCTTGCCGTCGTATTTCAGCAGCAGCTCGCGCAGCGCCCCCGACGACATCGCCAGCACCAGGTCGTTGATGGTGACACCGAGCTTCTTGCTGGTCTCCTTGACGTCCGCGAGCGCCAAAGTCGCTGTGGCGAAACGCCGTTGGGGTGTGATGACGTGGTTCATGAAGCTCGGGGGCGGCGTGAACGGCCGGGTCAGTTCGGGCGACAGCTTGCGGCTGCTCTTGCGTACCCGCGCCATGCCGTCGGCGGTGTACTTCACGACGCCGGGGAACCGCGCGATCTGCCGGAGGTGATCCGCGAACGCGGACCGGACGAGCTGGCCGCGCGACGGTGCCGGATCCGTCACGTACAGATCGTTGTCCCGCTGCGGACCCTCGGTGATGTCCATGCCGAGCGCCAGCAGGTTGGCCGAGGCCACCCCGTCGGCCAATGCGTGATGGATCTTGCCGACCACGGCGACCCGCCCGTTGGCCAGGCCTTCGACGAGGTACATCTCCCACAGCGGACGGCTGCGATCCAGTGGGGTACTGGCGATTTCGCCGATCGCCTCGTCGAGTTCACGGCGGCCACCGGGGGCGGCCACCCGCCACGGCCGGACGTGATACTCGAGGTCGACCTCGGCATGCTCCCGCCACATGGGGTGGTGGAACTTGAACGGGATGTCGACGAGTTGATAGCCGAAAGGCTCCAGCTTGTGCAGGCGTTCGCGGAGCACGCGGCGGAACTCGTCGATGCCGAACGTGCGGTCGCCCAGGCCGGCGAGGTCGATGACGGCAATCTTGAGGGTGTGCATGTGCACGTTGGGCGTTTCCGAATACAGCAGGAACGCGTCCCACCCACTCAGTCGTTTCACTCGACCTCTCCTGCGCTTCGGGTCAGAACCTCGGCCGGTCGATCGGTCTAGACGACCTCTTCGACGCAGTGCTGGTTCTGGTTCCGGCGAACCTCATCGAGGAACAACCCTATGGCAGTGGCCATCGATCCCGTGCGGGCACCGTCCGTCATGTCGAAACCGTGTCCGGCACCGGGCAATTCGATATAGCTGACCGTCGAAGCGGACACCGCGCGCAGCTCGTGTACGAAGTCCCGCGCCTGCGCCACCGGAATGACGCTGTCGCCGCTGCCGTGAATGACCAGGAACGGCGGTGCGTCGCGGTGCACGCGCGCGATCGGCGAAGCCTGCCGGTAGATCTCGGGATGCTTGTCGATGCGGCGCCGGACCACGACGCGCTCCAGGAAGTCGACGAATTCCTCGCGTTCCTTGGTCGACCGGTCCTCCCAGTCGTATCGGCCGTAGATACCGACGACGGCGTCGACCGAGGTGTCGGCGCCCTCGGGCAGCTCGGTCTGCAGTTCGGGGTCGTTGGCGGTCAGGCCGGCCAGCGCGGCGAGGTGCCCACCGGCCGAGCCGCCGGAGATCGCGATGAAATTGCGGTCGCCGCCGAACTTGTCGACGTTGGCCCGGGCCCAGGCGATCGCGGTCTTGACGTCGGTGATGTGTTGCGGCCAACGGTGATTCGGGGCCACGCGGTAGTCGATGGACAGACAGACCCAGCCCTGCTGGGCCAGATGGCTCATCAGGGCGTAGCCCTGCAGCAGCCGGCTGCCGTGCACCCAGGCCCCGCCGGGCAGGTAGATCAGAACCGGGGCCGGCTCGGCGGGCAGGTCGTCGGCGCGCCAGACATCCAGCAGCTGCGACGGGCTGTCGCCGTAGCGCACCGAGGTGCGGTGCACCTGGCGCCGGTGTTCGCGTGCCCGCCAGAACGGCGGCGTGCGCTCCGGCGCCGGCCACTCGATGTCGAGTTCGGCCGGGGGCACGACGCCCGTCAGCGCGGCCCGGACGACCTCGTTGGTGCAGTCCCGCTCGGCGCGGCGGATCTCGGCAACGCTGGGAGTGAACAGAGCCTTCGACGTGGACGCCCAGAAGCTGGGCACGTGCCGCATGCCCCAGAGGGTCATCGCAGTGGCGCCGCCGAGCGGCTCGAGGCTCTTGCCGATCACGGGCAGCGACGCGGCGGCCGTGGCCATCGCCAACAGGTGATCGGAGGGCTTGGCAGCCATGAACCAGCGCAGCCGGGTGGCCAAGGAAGGGCTGTGAACATCATTGTTCGGTCGAGCCGTCATTTCGCGAGCGTACACCGGCCTGACCACGGGGTTTCGGGGCCACAGCACATTCGCGGTCACAGTTCGGCGACTGTTCGTTTGTGAAGTGCATCACAGCTGGTCAGGACCTATTCGAAGCCGTACCGTCGTGCTTACAGTCGAGCCATGGGTGCCTCTGCGCTGGCGATCACCGACGACCACAACGACCTCGCGGACTCGGCGACGGGACTGCTGCGGCGGCTCGGCAGCCGGGCCGCCGCCCGCGCCACGCTCGAGGGCGGACCGTCGCATCCGGCCGGTTTCTGGACAGCCGCCGCCGATCTGGGCTGGCAGGGCCTGGCCATCCCCGAGGAGTTCGGCGGGTCCGGGTTCGGGCTGCCCGAGCTGGCGGTCGTACTCGAGGCGCAAGGCCGCGACCTCTGTCCTGGGCCGTTCCTGCCGACCGTCGCCGCCGCCGTCGTCATCGACCGGTGCGGAACCGACGAACTGCGCGCCGCGCTGCTGCCCGGGATGGCCGATGGCAGCACCGTGGCCGCGCTGGGATTGTCGGGCCACGTTCACAGCACTGCCCACACCGTGTTCGGCGAGAGCCCGACGGTGCTCGGCGCCCCTGATGCCGCGCTGCTGGTCCTGGTCGCCGGTGACGACGTGGTGGTCGTCGACGCGCAGGCCACCGGCGTCACCGTCAGCCCTCTCGACAGCACGGACACCACGCGCAGCATCGGCTCGGTGACGCTGGACCAGGCCGAGGCGATCGCCGTCATCCGCGATGCGGCGACCAAGGCGCACACCGCTTTTCGCATCCTGGCCGCTGCCGAGGCCGTCGGGATCAGTTGGGCGGCACTGGAAATGGCCGTCGAATACGCCAAGGTGCGGGAGCAGTTCGGCCGCACCATCGGCACCTTCCAGGCCGTCAAGCACCACGCCGCCAACATGCTGGTGGCGGCCGAACTCACCACCGCCGCAGCGTGGGATGCGGCCCGCGCCGACGATCTGGACGACGCCTGGTTCGGCGCCGCGGTGGCCGCCACCCAGGCGATCCACAGCCAGGTCTTCAACGCCGAGAACAACATTCAGCTGCACGGCGGCATCGGCTTCACCTGGGAACACGACGCACACCTGTATCTGCGCCGTGCCCTCACGCTGTCCGCGCTGACCGCGGACGGCGCCGACCCGCTGGCCGATGTGGTCGACGGACAACGCACCGGCCGGGCCCACGGCGCGTCGTTCGCCCTCCCCGAGGAAGCGGCCGAATACCGCACCGCCGCCCGCGATGCCGTCGCCACGCTGCGGTCGCTGCCCGAGGACGAGCAGCGGGACTTCCTTGTCGATTCCGGCTATCTGGTGCCGCACTGGCCCAAGCCGTGGGGCCGGGACGCGGGCGTGCTGGAGCAGCTGGCCATCGAGGAGGAGTTCCGCGACGTCGAGCGGCCCGACCTCGGCATCACCGGCTGGGTGACGCTGACCATCGCCCAGGCCGGCACCGACGACCAGCGTGAGCGCTGGGTGTACCCGGTACTGCGCGGCGAGATCATGTGGTGCCAGCTGTTCTCCGAGCCCGAGGCCGGCTCGGACGCGGCCGCCGTGCGCACCAGCGCCAAGAAGGTCGACGGCGGCTGGCTGGTGACCGGCCAGAAGGTATGGACCAGCCTGGCCCAGTACTGCCAGTGGGGTCTGGCCACGGTGCGCACCGATCCCGATGCCCCCAAGCACGCCGGCGTCACGATGATGGCGATCGACATGAAGGCGCCCGGCGTGACCGTCAACCCCCTCAAGGGCCTGACCGGCAACGCCCACTTCAACGAGGTGTTCTTCGACGAGGTGTTCGTCCCGGACGCCGACGTCATCGGTGACGTCAACAAGGGCTGGCTGGTGGCGCGAGCCACGCTGGGGAACGAGCGCCTGTCGATCGGCGGCGGCTCCGGCGCGCAATCCGGCTTCAGTGCGGACGACCTGATCGCCCTGTTGGACGCGGCACCGCCGGAGCAGGCGGCCGGGCTCCGCGACCGCGCCGGCGCGGTGATCGCCGAGGGACACACCCTGCGGCTGCTGAATCTGCGACGGATCAGCCGAGCGATCGCCGGCACCGGTCCGGGACCCGAGGGCAATGTCACCAAACTGGTGGTCGCGGAACAGGGCCAGCGGCAGACGGAGCTGGGCATGAAGCTGGCCGGTCCCGCGGCCGTGACCGGGCAAACTCCCACACTCACCCAGGCCTACCTGGGCTACCGCGCCATGACCATCGCCGGCGGTACCTCGGAGATCACCCGGAACACCATCGCCGAACGCATTCTCGGACTGCCCCGCGACCCTTTGCTCAAGTAGTCCTCCGCCCGTCACGAGACGGTAGAGACTCGGTGGAGATCGATCCGCCAAGCTGCGTAGATCGGCCGAATATGTCACGCTAGGCACCGATGAGTGTGCTATCGGTCAAGTTCTGGGCGCCACGCCGCGCTTTGCTAGCGGCTTTGCTGTGCGCCCAGCTGATCGCCGGCGTGGTCACCGTGGCCGCTGTCGGCCCGTCCGCCGGCGGCGCGACCGAAGCCGACCATACCGACGCCGTCTTCCGCAGCGCGC
Organism: Mycobacterium toneyamaense; assembly: GCF_055384815.1. NCBI lineage: Bacteria > Bacillati > Actinomycetota > Actinomycetes > Mycobacteriales > Mycobacteriaceae > Mycobacterium > Mycobacterium toneyamaense. Next base: position 208,964 of record NZ_AP040333.1, on the reverse strand, counting down.
ATGCCGGCAGCTGCCTGACCTGGCAACCGGAGCCGCCACAGCGCCCCGCCTTCGTCCAGTGCAGCAGCCCGCACCTGTTCGAGGTCGTCAACTCGGTCCAGGGCGACGGCGACCAGGAATCCTGCGCCGTGTCGGGCCGCCGGTACCTCGGACCGCGCTACGACCCCAACGGCCGGTTCGCGTACGGCCTGCTGCGCTCGGTGGGTGCCGAGGGTTCCGGATCACACATCTCCTTGTGCGGATTGCAGCTGCCCGGCCCGAATGGCGAGCAGCTGCCGTTCCGCGGGCTGGTCGCCGAGCAGGACCAGTCCCGGGTGTGGCCGCCGGGCACCTGCCTGGGCGCCGACATGAAGGGCGGTCAGACGGGCCTCGTACCCGTGGACTGCGCCGAGCCGCACTCGGTCGAGGTCGTCGGGCCCATCGACCTCGGCGCGCACTTCCACGACGGCCCGCCGCCCTCGGACGCCGACCAGGAGGATGTACTGCGGCCCGCCTGCCTCACGATGGCCGCCGCGTATCTGGCACCAAAGACCTTGTCCGCCAGCGCATTGACCGTCAACCACCGGCCCATCGGGCCGGCCAGCTGGTCCGCCGGCAGCCACCAGGTGCTCTGCGCGTTGGCACCACGGACACCCGGCCCGATGACCGGCAGCATCAAGGCCCCCGGCGGCGCGACCGCGGTACCGGCTCCGGTGGCCCCGCGCCCGGTGGCACAGGCGCCCGTCACCACCGCGACGACCGTCGCCCCGACGAGCAACACCCCGACCACCGCCGCGGCTCCGGTAGTCGCGCCGAGTGCCGAAGCGGTGGCGCCGTCGTCGTCTTCGTCGTCGTCCTCGTCGTCGTCCTCGTCGGCGGTGACCCATACCGCCGAGGCACCGAGTCCGGCGGTCACCGACACGACCGTGCCGCCGGCGCCGCCGGCCTCGCCCGTCGACAACCCGGCGCATCCGCCGCTGGCGCCCCCGGCCGAGCCGGCAGCTCCCGCCGAGCCGGCACCGCCGTCGCACGTGCTCGAGATCCCGGGCCTGGCCCCGATCACCCTGCCCTGGGCCCCGCCGCCGCTGTAAGGCGCGCGCCGAGACTGACCACACGCGATTTCCAGGCAGGTTTTCCGCCAGCCGGTCAGTACCGCGAAGATGCGACGGCGGCCGCGCGCGTGGCGCCCCTAGCGGACCGCCGCCTCCAGGTCCGCCAGCGAGTCTTCGAGGTGGCCCAGCAGCCGCTGCAGGTGCGGCACGCTGTGCCGGCAACCGACCAACCCGAAGTCGAGGTTGTCGCCGTTGTTGACCAGCGTGATGTTGAGCGCCTGCCCGTCGAGCGCGATCGACAGCGGATAGTTCCCGTCGAGGCGGGCGCCCTTCCAGTACATCGGCACCCGCGGCCCCGGCACGTTCGAGATGACGATGTTGAACGGCGGCGGGGTGGCGTCGACGAAACCCGGCACGGCGGACAGCGCGATCGGGGACAGCAGCAGCGCCGACAGGGCCATGGACTCCGTCTTCGACAGCCCCGAGAACACCTGCTTGTTGCCGCGCATCGAGTCGGCGATGGTCTGCAGCCGCGTCGGCCTCGGACCGCAGGCTCACGGGGACCATCGCGATCAGCGGCGCGTCGGGCAGGGCGTTCTGCTCGAGCAGGTAGGCCCGCAGCGCACCGGCGCACATGGCCAGTACGACGTCGTTGACGGTGACGCCGCCGGCGGCCTGCTTGACGGCCTTGATCCGGGCGATCGGCCAGGACTGCGCCGCCACCCGCCGGGCGCCACCGATCTTGACGTTGAACATCGTCTTCGGCGCACTGAACGTCCGGGTCAGGTTCTGCTCCAACAACACCGCGCGAGCCACCCGGAACGCCGATGGCGCCAGACCGGCCGCCGCGCCGACGGTGCCCACCGCCGAACCGATCAGGGACGGGCTCTGCTTCGGCGCACGCTTGCGGGACGGTAGGTCCCACGGCACCCGGACCTCCTGCTCGGACGGGTCGTCGGACAGCGTGCGCATCGCCATCCGGAGAGCGGAAACCCCGTCCAGCAGCGCGTGGTGGGCCTTCGAGTAGATCGCGAACCGGCCGTCGTCGAGGCCCTCGACGAGGTATGTCTCCCACAGCGGGCGGTGCCGGTCCAGCAGGCTGGTGTGCAGCCGCCCGCACAGGTCGAGCAGCTCACGAATCCGTCCCGGCGTGGGCAGCGCGGAGCGACGCAGGTGGTAGTCGACGTCGATGTCGTCGTCATACGTCCAGCCGAAGCTGGCGATGCCGCCGAGAATCCGCGCCGGGCGCTTGCGGTAGGTGGGGTTGAAGTTGGTGTGCGCCAACATGTCCCGGTGCAGGTCATGGATGAACTCGGGCCCGGCGCCCTCCGGCGGGGTGAACAGCTGCAGTCCGCCGACGTGCATCGGGTGTTCCCGCGACTCGCCGAGCAGGAACATGGCATCGGTCGGCGACATGATCTCCACCAGCCAAGTAAACCCCTAATCGGCCGGCGGTAAACCTCAACGCGTCAAGGTTGACGTTCGCCCGGTGGCGGCGGGTTGGCGACCACCGGGAACTGGCCGGTGAAGCCCTCGCGCTCCTTGGCGATCGCCAGGACCCGGCCCCGCGCCGCGTACCAGCCCAGGATCAGTGCCGGGATGATGAGCACCAGCGTCGCCACCGTCCAGGTGCCGACCGGCTTGTCGAACGCCATCAGCACCAGCACCGCGGCCAGGAACGCCAGCGTGGCGTATCCGGTGTACGGCGCGCCCCACATCCGGAACGCCGGCCTGGCGATCTCACCGCGCTGCGACCAGCGGAACAGTTGCAGCTGACAGATCACGATGGTGGCCCACGACGCGATGATGCCCAGCGCCGCCATGTTCAGCACGATCTCGAAGGCCTGCGCCGGCACGACGCCGTTGAGCACGACACCGAGCAGGCCGATGCTGGCGGTCAGACAGATACCGCCATAGGGCACACCACGTTTCGACATGACGCCGGTGAACTTCGGGGCGCTGCCGTTCATCGCCATGGAGCGCAGGATGCGGCCGGTCGAGTACAGCCCGGCGTTCAGGCTGGAGAACGCGGCCGTGAGCACGACGACGTTCATCAGGGTGCCGGCGCCCTCGAAACCGATCTTCGAGAAGAACGTGACGAACGGGCTCTCCCCCGGCTTGTATGCCGAGTACGGCAGCAGCAGCCCGAGCAGCACCAGCGAGCCGACGTAGAAGAGCGCGATGCGGAAGATCACCGAGTTGATGGCGCGCGGCATGATCTTGTGCGGTTCTGCCGTCTCACCCGCCGCGGTGCCGACGAGTTCGACTGCGGCATAAGCGAAGACGACGCCCGAGGTCACCACCACCAGTGGTAGCAGGCCGGTCGGGAACAGGCCGCCGTGGTCCGCGATGACGCTGAAGCCGGTGGACTGACCGTCGACCTTGAAGCGGCCCGCCAGGAACACCGTGCCGACGACCAGGAAGGTCACCAGCGCCACGACTTTGATCAGGGCCGCCCAGAACTCGAGCTCGCCGAACAGCGTCACCGAGATCAGGTTCATGCTCAGCACGATGGCCAGGGCGATCAGCGCGATCAGCCACTGCGGGATAGCGTCGAACGCCGACCAGTAGTGGAAGTAGGTGGCGATGGCGGTCGAGTCGACGATCGACGTCATGGCCCAGTTCAGGAAGTACATCCAGCCGGCGACATAAGCCGCCTTCTCCCCGAGGAACTCCCGCGCGTACGACACGAACGACCCCGACGACGGCCGGTGCAGCACCAGCTCGCCCAGGGCCCGCAGGATCAGGAAGACGAACCCGCCGCAGATCAGGTAGACGAGGAACAGCCCCGGCCCCGCGTTGTGCAGCCGGCCACCGGCACCCAGGAACAGGCCGGTGCCGATGGCACCGCCGATCGCGATCATCTGCAGCTGACGCGGTTTGAGGGTGTGGTGGTAGCCCGCGTCCTCGGCCGTCAGACCGGGTGGCTCGGCATGCTTGTGCGGCGTGGAAGTCATAGCGTTTCAGTGAACACTGATGCTCAGCTTCGCGCAGGACAACGAGTTTCCTGTGTGTGAACTGCAAGCGTGTCCCGCCCTGACGCGCGCCGATCAGTAATGTCGGTTGAATGCCGGGCCTCTCGCAAACAGTCGACTTCCACCCCGAGCTGGCGCGGGCCGCACGGTTCATGCCGCGTAGTCCCATCACGCCGTGGAACCTCCGCTTCGTCCGCGTACTGTCCGACCTGCAGGAACGCCGCACCCCCGACAACGTCGAGGTGCTGACCCTGCCGTCGGGCGTCGGGATCCGGCTGCACCGCCCGTCCACCGGCGCGGACCGGGGCGGCGCGCTGCTGTGGATTCACGGCGGCGGCTACGTCATCGGCAGCCCGGCGCAGGACGACGCGCTGTGCCGGCGTTTCGCGGACGCCCTGGGCATCACCGTGGCCGCGGTCAAATACCGGCTGGCGCCCGACAATCCGTATCCGGCCGGGCTAGAGGACTGCTATACGGCGCTGCGCTGGCTGGTCGACCTGCCGGCCGTCGACCCGGCACGGGTGGCGGTCGGCGGCGCCAGCGCCGGCGGCGGCATGAGCGCGGCGTTGGCCCAGCTGGCGCATGACCGCGGTGAAATACCCCTGGCAGCACAGCTTTTGGTATATCCGATGATCGACGACCGGTCGGGTAGCCGGCCCGGGCTGGACCATCCGGGGCACCGGCTGTGGACCCAGAAGTCGAACCGCTTCGGCTGGCGCGCGTATCTTGGCGGCGCCGACCCCGCGGTGGCCGTCCCCGCCCGGCGCGCCGATCTGTCCGGTCTCCCGCCGGCCTGGGTCGGGGTCGGGACCTTCGATGTCTTCCACGACGAGGATGTCGAGTACGCCGAGCGGCTGCGGGCGGCGGGCGTGCCGTGCGAACTGGAAGTGGTGCCGGGCGCTTATCACGGGTTCGACGGCGTCGCCGCCAAGACCCAGGTGGCCCGGGCGTTCTTTGCCAGCCAGGTCGAGTTCCTGCGGCCGCTGCTGAACCCGGCGGTCGTCGGCTAGCCCCGACGGCTAACTCATCGCGCGCCGGCACCGCCGATGCGGCTGCCGCAACCCGCTGCGGCACTGACGATCCCGCCCGCCAGCTGCCGCGCGAACGTGATCTTCGTTACTTAGATTATACTATCTAATTGATGTTTATGCAGGTCATGCGTGGTTTTTAAAATATTAGTCGATCAAATAAACCCTTGCGGGGAAGCATTTCGGGGCGCATGGTTGTTGAACAGACCAACGACCACCTCGGTCGTGATCTTCACCGAGAAGAGGCACGGCAATGACCACCCTGACCCATCAGACGACCGAAAACATCGGCCCCCTGCGGCAGCTGTTCCGGCGTTCCACCGCTGTGGTGGTGCTGACGGCAGCAGGTCTGGGCGTGGCCGGCTACATGGCCCTCGGCATGCTGCAGGACAAGCCGGCCGACCCGGTGCTGCCCGCGTTCTCCGCGGTCCCCGTCCCGTCCGCTCCGGACATGGACAAGCTGCAGAACCTGGGCCAGCTGGCCGCCATCGTGCAGAGCCCGCAGGCGCACCCGGCCCGCTGAGCCCCGCCCGCTGAGTCCGACACCCCGATCTGACCACTGAGCCGCCCTCGAAAACGAGAGCGGCTCAGTGCTTTTCGGCGACTACTGGACGGCGTGTGCCTTGCCGACCGGAGTGCGGTTGGCCAGATTCTTGGCGACCTCTTCGCGCCACAGGTCGTTGGCGTGCGTGGTGTCGACCTCCTGCTCGAAGCGGGCGACCATGTCGGGCTTGATGTCGGCGACGTCGACATAGAACTGCTCGTACCAACGGCGGTGCTGGTAGACCGGACCGTCTTCCTCGGTCAGCAGCGGGTTCTCGATGCGCGTCTTGTTCTTCCAGATCTCGACGTCTTCCATGAAGCCGTCGCCGAAACTGCGGCTCAACGACGCTGCCAGCTTCTCGGTCTTGTCCGCCGGCAACGCCGGATTGTTCTGCACCGCCACTCCCCACTGCAGCACGAACGAATCATGCGTCACGGGGTAGTGGCAGTTGATCAGCGCGATCTCGACCGTGAAGTTCGGGGCCAGATCGTTGTGCAGCCAGTTGATCATGTACGCCGGCCCGAAATACGTCGCCTCCGAGCGCAGGTAGGTGCCGTCCCACAGCTCACGGGTCGCGTAGTCCGGGCGCGGCTTGGACTCCATGAACTGGCTGGCGGTGTGGCCCTCGATGACGTTCTTGAAGTACGTCGGGTAGGCGTGGTGGATGTAGAAGAAGTGCGCCATGTCGACGTTGTTGTCGACGATCTCGCGACAGTGCGACCCCTCGATCAGCAGCGAGTTCCACTGCCACGGCGACCACTGGCCCTCCTCGTAACCCTCGATGGTCGGCGGGGTCAGCTCCGGCCCGGGCGTCGAACCCTCGGGGTCGTGCCAGAGCAGCAGCTGCCCGTTGACCTCGGTGGTCTGCCAGGCGCGGGTGCGGGCCAGCCGCGGCGTGCGCTTGGCGTACGGCACCAACTGACACTTGCCGTCCCCGCCCCAACGCCAGTCATGGAACGGGCACGCCACCGCGTCGCCTTTCACGGTGCCCTGCGACAGGTCACCACCCATGTGGCGGCAGTACCCGTCGAGCACCTTGATGGCGCCGGTGGAGTCGGCGAACACCACGAGCTTGGTCCCGAACGCCTGCACCGAGTGCGGCTTTCCGTCCCGGAACGACTCGGCCAGCCCGATGCAGTGCCAGCCGCGCGCGAACCGCGTCATCTCGACGCCGGCATCGATATGCCGGACCTCGGCCTCAGTCATCTTGTGCCCCTTTCGAATTCGCCGAGCCCTGGAACCAGGACCCTTACGAAGACTCTCGTTTGACCATATCGAGCACCGCCAGGTGGGAGAACACCATGCTGGTGCCGATCGGGTTGCCACCGCCCGGGTAGGCGTAGCCGCTCGGCGCGGCCATGGTGTTGCCCGCCGCGTACAGCCCGGGAATCAGGTTGCCGGCGGTGTCGAGCACCTGACCGGTGGTGTCGGTGCGCAGGCCGCCCTTGGTGCCCAGGTCGGAGATGCCGAACTTGGCAGCGTGGAACGGCGCCTTGTCGATCCGGACCATCGGGCAGGCGCCGCCAGAGAAGGCACGGTCGTAGGCCTCGTCGCCGCGGCTGAAGTCGGGGTCGGAGCCCGCGTCGGCGTATTCGTTGAACTGTTTGACGGTCGCGGCGAGCTGCTCGGCCGGGACACCGATCTTGACGGCCAGCTCGTCCAGGGTGTCCGCGGTGTGCCACAGCCCGGCATCGACGTACTTCTCGGTCTCGACCATCGACACGTTGGTCGCCTTGATCGGCGGCACCCCACCATCGGTGTCGTCGTAGATCATCCAGAACGGCAACGTCATCTCGCCCTTGGCCAGCCGGTCCACGACGACGCGGCCGATGCGGTCGTACGCCGCGGATTCGTTGACGAACCGCTTGCCGTCCTGGTCGACGAAAATGCCGCCGGTGAACCACAGCGCGAACGCGCTGCGACCGTCCGGATGGGTCAGGCCGGGTGACCACCACGCCTGCTCCATCAGATCGGTGTCGGCGCCCACGGCGATGCCCGCCTCATGCGCCTGACCCAGATTTCCCCAGGGCCCCATGGTGTCTCGCGCCTCGCCGGGCACGCCGTACTTGTGCCGCAGCTCGTCGTTGCCCTCGAAGCCGCCGGCCGCGAGCAGCACGCCCTTGCGTGCCCTGATCGCCTTGCGGACCCCGTCGGTCTCGACAACAGCTCCGACGACGGCGCCGTCCTCGGTGACCAGCTCGACCAGTGCGGTGTTGAGTTGTGTTGTCGCCGAAGGGTATTGCTTCAGCGCCACCAGGAAGCGGGCGATCAGCGCCCGGCCGCCGATGAAGTAGTCGTCGGGCTGCGGGACGCCGAGCCGGTCGTTGTCGAGCGGGCCGCGCACCAATTCCTTGAATTCAGGCGCCTTTTCGATCTTCAGCGGACGGGCCGCGACGTGCCGCTGACCGTCCAGCCGGGCCTTGGGCATCTTCCCGAAGTAGTCGGGCCAGGGCAGCATGTCGAACTTGATGTTGGGATCGGCTTCCAGGTACTCCATCAGCGGCGCGCCGCCGCGGACGTAGGTGTCCTGCAGCTCGCGCGGCGTCCGGTCGCCGACGACGGCGTGGTAGTACTCGAGCGCATCCTCGATGGTGTCGTCGGTGCCGGCCCGCTGCAGCACGGGGTTGCACGGGAACCACACGCCACCGCCACCGGAGTAGGCAGTGGTGCCGCCGAACTTGTCGGTGGCCTCGACCAGCAGCACCTCGAGTCCCTCACGCGCGGCGGTGTAGGCGCCGGTGACGCCACCGCCACCAGAGCCCGCCACCAGCACGTCAACCGTCGAGTCCCAGTCCGTCATGCCCAAACTCCCTATAGGTATCGCTGCCGTCCGTACTGCGTGAACTCATCGTCCAACGCGCGCTTGGCATCGTCCGACATCAGGCCGTAAACCGGTACGCCCCGACCCACCCAGCGGTACACCAGTTCGTCGGTGTGCCACTTGTCCGCCTGCAGTTCGCGCTTGAGCACCTTGTTGGAGCCGGTGACCGGCAACGAATCCGAGATCCGCAGGAACCGCGGCATGCCCTTCTTGCCGAGGTCGTCCTGGTCGTTCAGGTACTGCACGAACTTGTCGACGCCGAACAGGATGGGGTCAGCGACCTCGATCGCGGCCATCACCTGATCGCCCGAGCGGGGGTCCGGCACCGCGTATACCCCGGCGGCGATCACCTCGGGATGGCGCCGCAGCACACGCTCGATCGACAGGGCCGACGTGTTCTCGCCGTCGACCCGAATCCAGTCCCCGCGCCGGCCGGCGAAGTAGATGAAGCCGTTCTCGTCGAGGTAACCCAGGTCGCCGGTCCAGTACCAGCCGTTTCGGATGCGGTCGGCGTCGGCGGAGTCGTTCTTGTAGTAGCCCTCGAACTTCTTGGTGCCGAGCTTGTCGACGATCTCGCCGACGGCGTCGTCGGGGTTGAGGATGCGGCCGTGCCGGTCCAAAACCGCCGGGACACACTCGATCATCGTTTCGGGGTTGACGATCGCGACACCCGGATGGGCGGGACGGCCGAGTGCCCCCTCGGGCTGGTTCGGGTCGAGTACGACGGCGCCGCCGCCCTCGCTGGAGCCGTACCCCTCGTACAGCTCCGCGCCGAACCGGCGCTTGAAGTAGGCCTGGTCCTCCGGTGAGGCCTCGGTGCCGAACCCGCGGTTGAGCGGGTTGTCGGCGTCGTCGGGCAATTCGGGGGTGGCCAGCAGATAGCCGAGTGCCTTGCCGACGTAGGTGAAGAACGTCGCACCGAAATACCGCACGTCGGGCAGGAAGCCGGACGCCGAGAAGCTCGGGGTCAGGCAGACGGTCGCGCCGACAGCCAGCGCCGGCGCCCACAGCGCCATGATGGCGTTGCCGTGGAACAGCGGCATACAGCAGTAGTCGACGTCGTCGCGGACGTGGTTGAACTTGTCGACGGCCGAGTAGGCGATCCACGCCAGGCGGCCCTGGCTGCACTTGACGGCCTTCGACGCGCCCGTCGTGCCGGAGGTGAACAGCAGCAGCATCAGCGTTTCGGCGCCGACGCCGTCTGCCACAGCGATTTGTGCACGATTTTCCGCGCCGGCCGCGGATTTTCGTGCACAAATCGCTTCTTGGTAGGTGGGGTCGTCGACGACGAGGATGCGGTCGGGCGTCAGCCCGAGGTCGAGGCCCGTAAGCCGTTCCCGCCCAGCCGAATCCGTGACGATCAGCTGACAGTCCGCATGGCGGACCTCGCCGGCCAGTTCCGTGTTGCCGCGCGTCGGGTTGATGCCGACGATCGTGGCCCCGGACAGCGCGGCGCCGCCCAACCAGAAGATGAAGTCGGGCACGTTGTCCAGCAGGACGCCGATGTGAAACGGCCCGTCAGCCCGCAGTTCGGCGGCGTACGCGCCGCGGGCAGCGGACTCGCGGACCACCTCGTCCCAGGTCCAGTCCTGGTCCCGGGTCCGCAGCCCCAGCCGCTCATCGCCGAGGCGGTCGAGCAGCAGGGCTGCGATGTCCTCGCGGCGTTCAGGCATTGGCGGCGGCGGCCTTCTGGTCGATGTACGCCTGCGGCAGGTCTGCCACACCGAGCTTGGTGACGCTGACCGGGCCGGTCTGATACGCGTCCTCGCCGATGATCAGGCCGTCGGCGTCGATCGGCCAGTTGATCAGCTGACGGAACACCAGCAGGTAGTCGCCGTTCGGGTCGTCGACGTCCACACCGATGGCCTGCGCGGACGCGCCCGGGTAGATCATCTTCATCCAGCCTTCGGTCATCACCAGATCATCGTCGACGGCGAGGCGATCGACCTCGAAGACGAGATGATTCGCGCCGCTGGCCACGAACGCCTCGTAATAGGCGCGCACGCCTTCGGTGGTCTTCGGGCCCATGTCGGTGTTGGCGTACCAGAAGTGGTAATCCGGGTTCGGGGACAACGTGGCCATCAGACGATCCATGTCCGGCACGGCCTCCGCCTTCATGTGTTCGAGCACGATGCCCAGCACCTGGCGGTGGCGCTCGTTCGTGGTGCGCGACAGGCGTTCCTCCACCAGTTCCCAGGTCTTGGTGGGGTCGATGACGGCCATGTGGGTACTCCTCGGGTCTGTGACTGAGCGTGGGCTGTTCACGCTTGTGTGGCCATCATCACGAACCCGGACGCGCGCGGTCATCCGACATACGTCGCGTCTTACCGGGATATTTCCCGACGATCGTCGGATACGGCTAATCAGTGCCGGCCGTTGCTGAGGGCGATAACATGCGGATCTCCCGCGCGACAGGAGGTGCCCGGCCATGGCGCACGCGTTCCGCGATCCGCTCGAAGCGACCCAAGATCTGCGGCGGTCTCCCGTTCACCGACACCTGCAGCTCAGCGTGGTCTGGCAGGAGCAGGGTGTCGCGATCCTGTCGATGCCGCTCGCGCCGGACCTCGAAGGGATCACGCCCGGCGGCATCCACGGCGGGATGCTGGCGACGCTCGCAGACGCCGCGTCCGGCTTTTGCCTCGAAGGACTCTTCGACCTCGGATCAGAAATCCCCGTCACCACCGACATGCATGTCCGGTACTACCGGCAGCCGCACGGCGGCCCGCTGGTCGCCGAAGCCCAGGTGGTGAATGTCGGACGCCGGCTGCTGAGCTGCGAATGCTCGATTGTCGACGCCGCGGAGCGGGTGTTGGCCCGGTCCACTGCCACGTTCATGATCGTTCCGCTTGCGGGCTGACCGGGCTCAGTCCGTCAGCTCCGCCGACGACAGCGCGATCCGGCGGATCATCAGCACGAGGGTCGCCGAGAACCGGTCCAGCGGATCGTCCATATCCCAGCCCAACTGGGATTCGATGTGCGCGAGCCGCGCGGCCACGGTGCTGTGGTGCACGTGCAGCTCCTCGGCCGTCCGCCGCAGCGAACCGAACACGCAGAACGCCTCGGCCGTCTCGACCTGCAGCCGGCCGGTGGGTGTCGCCGCGATCTCGTTGATGCGGGCCAGCGCGTGACTGCCGCGCGTGGCCTCGGGCGGCAGCTCGGCCAGCAGCTCGAGCGCGCTCAACCGCTCGTAGGCGACGGCACGCCGCCCGAAACCGGTCGACGACGCGAAGCGCAGCGCCCGCAGCGCCTGGGACCACGAGGTCGGCGCCGCGAACACGCCGCCAGCCGCCCCGAGACCGACCCACGGCCCCCGGTCGGCGCCGACCGGTAACGGCGCCGGGAATGCCGTGACGATCGCCTGGTCCAGTTCGTCGGACAGCGCACGCGTGTCGGTCCGGCCCTGGCACACCACCGCCGTCGCGGTGCCCAGGTCCGCGGTCCGCACCGACACCGCGGTCAGGGCCGACGTGATGACTCGCAGGGCTTCCGGCGACGACTGTGCCGACACCGCCAGCACCCTGACCTCGCGGGACTCGTCGAGCCCCAGCAGCCTGATCGCCCGCGCCCGGTCCTCCGGGCGCTCCCGGCTCGACAGCACCACCTCGACCAGCGCCGGGTCACCGAAGCTCGGCGGCACCCGGGCGCCGATGTCACCCAGCGTGTGCCGCACCCGGTCGAGCAGGACGCCGTCCAACGGGTGGGCCGGGGCGTCGCGCTCCAGCCAGACCTCTGGTGCCGAGCCGTCCCACCGCACGTGGACGGGACACCCGGCGACGACCTGCGCCGCCTCCAGCACCCCGTCGACACCCGAGGCATCGAGGTCGTCGAAAAACCGGACCAGCCGCAGCACCGACTCCGGGTCACTGCCCAGATCGGACAACCGCAACGCGCTCACGCCGCCATTCTGACAATGCTCAGAACTGCAGGACGCTGAACCGCCAGTCCAGTACCTGCCGGTCGGGTCCGTCGGCGTCGACCGCGAACACCACGGACCGCAGATCGAGTGTCCCGCCGCGGCCCGGCGTCTCGTGCGCGGCCTCGACGTGCAACTCGCTGTAGAGAGTGTCGCCCTCGTGCACGGGGCCGGTGTGGTCGCAGGACTCCCAGCCCAGGACGGTGACGATGTTCGGCAGGAGCCGGGTGGCCTGGGCAAGCGCCAGGCCGATGGTGTGCCCGCCGTACACCAGCCGAGTGCCGGCCACGCGCGAATCATGATGCGTGGCAGCGACGTTGAGGGTCAGGCGGGCCAGTTCCGGGGCGCTGCTGACGACGTCGGCCGTGCTGGTGAACACCTGGCCGGCGAGCTCCGGATCGAAATTCTCGCCGGGCGCCCCCGAGCGCCACGCGTCGGCATTCCACTCCGAAGTCGGGTCCGGGAGCCCGGGCGTGGCACTGCCGATGGTGCTGAGGTCGTCGGCGTGGCCGGTGTCGTCGGCGTCGTCGCGCAGGGGCAGCATGGCGCACCGGTGGAAGTCGAGCACCGTGCGGCCGTCCTGGTCGATGGTGATCATGCGCAGCGCCGCCAGCCCCGTACGCGGCCGGCCCGGCTTGACTGAATTCTGTTTGAGCCCAACGACTTCGGTGCGGGTGGTGATGGTGTCGCCGATGTGCGGGAAGCGGTGGAACCGCAGCCCGCGGTAGAACAGATTCGCCTTGACTCGTCGGGTCACCAGCGTCGACTGACCGATCGCGATGTCGCACACCAGCGCGGGGTGCGCCAGCGCCCGCGGTGATCCGGTGACCGCGGCGGCCAGAGCGGCGTCCAACGGCAGCCGCATCCGGTCACCGACGATGGCCTGGTGTACCGCCGCCGCACCGTCGGTGAGCGTCATGCCGGGCGCCCAGTCGAAGACCTAACCTATGCTGAGGTCCTCGAAAAACGGTCCGCCAGTGGGCACGTCACACAGAGTACTTCTCGATCAGCGATTGCTTGTACAGCTTGCCCGTGTCGGTCCGCGGTAATTGCGCTTCGAAGGAGATGGACCGCGGGCACTTGTAGTGCGTCAGCCGGTCCCGCAACCAGGTCAGCAGCTCCGCACCGAACTCCTCGGTGCCGTCGGCCGGATCCACGGTCTGCACAACCGCTTTCACGCTCTGGCCCATCTCGGCATCCGGAATACCGAACACCGCGGCGTCCATCACCTTGGGATGCGTGACGAGGACGTTCTCCGCTTCCTGCGGATAGATGTTCACACCGCCACTGATGATCATGTGATGCCGGCGGTCGGTGAGGTAGAGGTAGCCGTCCTCGTCGAGGTAGCCGATGTCGCCGACGGTCGCCCAGCCGTGCGCATCCCTTGAAGCCGCGGTCTTTTCGGCGTCGTCCAGGTACTCGAAGGTGTTCCCGCCCTCGAAATAGATCTCGCCCGGTACGCCCTGCGGCTGCTCGTTGCCGTCCTCGTCGAGGATGTGCAGGACGCCCAGCATGGGCTTGCCGACCGACCCGGGGTGGATCAGCCAGTCCTCGGCCGTGATCAGCGTGGAGCCGATGGCCTCGGACGACGCGTAGTACTCGTCGACGATCGGGCCCCACCAGTCGATCATCTGCTTCTTGATCTCCACCGGGCACGGGGCAGCGGCGTGCATGACGCGCTTGAGCGACGACAGGTCGTACGAATCCCGCACGGACTGCGGCAGTTTCAGCATCCGGGTGAACATCACGGGCACGAACTGGCCGTGCGTGATGCCGTAGCGCGCGATGGCGTCCAGACAGCCCTCGGCGTCGAACTTCTCCATCACGACCGTGGTGACGCCCTCGGCCTGAATCTGCATCGACCACACCGAGGGCGCGGTGTGGTACAGCGGCGCCGGGCTCAGGTAGACGGCATCCTTGGGGAGCCAGAAGCTCATCAGCATCTTCATGAGCCCGGGCACCTCGGCCGGCGGCAGATGCGTCAGCTCGCGCTTGATGCCCTTCGGGCGCCCCGTCGTGCCCGACGAGTACTGCAGCAGGTCGCCTTCGATCTCGTCGTCGATCGGCGTATCGGGATAAGCCGCAACGCATTCCGGGTAGCGATCCCAACCTGGCAGGTCACCGTCGGCGATCATGAGCAGCTTGGGCAGCCCACCCTTCAGGTGCTCGGCCAAGCCGGCACACGTGTCACTGAGAGCCGCCGAACCGATCACCGCGGCGGCGCCACTGTTCTCGATGATGTAGGCGGCTTCGGCGGGCGTCAGGTGAATGTTGATCGGCACGTAGTACAGGCCACTGCGCCGCGCGCCCCACATCGCCGCATGCATGTGCTCGTTGTTCTCCATCAGGATGGCAACGACGTCACCCTCGACGAGCCCGTTGGCCCGGAAGTGATGCGCCAGCCGGTTGGCCCGGGCCTCCAACTCGTCGAACGTCACCACCGTGCCGGACGGGTGCAAGATCACGGCCGGTTTCCCGCTGCCCACGTGCTGGCGAATCTGCATGACGGCACTCTACGACAGGTGACTTGACACCTGTCAAGAAGGTGGGTGTGCCGAATTCTGCGGCGTCGACAACCACCTGACGGCGGTCGGCAACGCTCGGCAGACGGACGATATTCTGCTATTCCTGCAATTTTGGCAAACTCTAAGCTAATCGCCAGAAGTAGATCGAATCGACATATTTTGCAGATCTATGCGACTATCTGTCGATGTCGTGATCTTGCGACTGCAGTTTTGGCAAAGTTTTGATGACGCCGACCGGAGGTCGCGATGGCCACATTCGATTACCTCGTCGTGGGCGCCGGGACGGCGGGGTGCGTGCTGGCCAATCGCCTGTCCGCCGATCCCCGCAACCGGGTACTCCTCATCGAGGCCGGCGGCCGTGCGCGTAGCCCCTACCTTCGCGTCCCCAAACTCGGCAGCCGCTTGTTCGGCGACCCGCGGTACATCTGGCAGCACCAGACCATTCCCCTCGGACCGCACGGCACCACCGAACTGTGGCCACGCGGCAAGGTCCTCGGCGGGTCCAGCTCGGTCAACGGCATGGTCTACAACCGCGGCCAGAAAGCCGACTTCGACGAGCTCGAACAGCTGGGCAATCCCGGCTGGGGCTGGGACCACATCCTCGCCGCGTACCGAAGCTTCGAACACAACACCATCGGTCAGTCGTCCACGCGCGGGTTCGGCGGCGAACTGGCGATCAGCGTCGTCCGCGACCCCGACCCGCTCGCGCTGACGACGATCGCCGCCGGTACCCGCCTGGGCCTGCGGCCCCTCTGCGACCTGAACGAAACAGACGAGCCGCGCATCGGGCTTTCGCCCGCAACCATTTACAACGGCAGACGGGTCAGCGCCGCCACCGCATTCCTGGACCCGGTGCGCGCCCGCCCCAACCTGCAGGTGCTCACCGGCGCCACGGCAGAGCGACTGGAGTTCACCCGGGGCCGCGCCACGGGGGTGAGGCTCCGGATGGACGGACTCACGACGGTGGTGCGGGCGAATCGCGAAGTGATCCTCACGCTGGGCGCGCTCGGATCACCAAAACTGTTGCAGCTCTCCGGAATCGGGCCCAGCGACGTACTCGCGACCGCCGGCGTGCCGCGCTACCTGGAACGCTCGAACGTCGGGCGGCGCATGCGCGACCACCGGACCCTGGTGAACACCTACCGACTCAATCGGAACATCGGGCACAACCGGCACCTGTCGACCACGTGCGGCAAGGTCCGGTCCACCGTCAGATACGCCGCCACCGGCCGGGGACCACTGGCCGCACCGACCGGCGACGTGCTCGCGTTCTTCAAGACCGCCCCCGACCAGCCCCGCGTCGACGGTCAGATGCTCGTGACCGCGCTGACACTGGCCGGCGCCGGCGGCACCGTCGAGCGTCTGCCCGGCGTGTCCTGTATGGGTGAGATTCTGCGCCCGACGTCCGAGGGCAGCGTCTGGATCAGCTCGCCCGACCCGGACGACCCCTTGATGATCGACCCCAACTATCTGGCCACCGCCCACGACCGGACCGCCGCCATCGGGGTCCTGCGCGCCATGCGCGAGGTGTTCCAGCAGTCGCCCATTGCCGACCTCATCGCCGCGGAGCTGACGCCCGGCCCCGAGACCCAATCCGATGACGAACTCCTGCACGCCGCGATGACGCAGGGGCTGACGGGTTTCCACGCGATCGGCACCTGCGGCATGGGACCGAACGACGACGACATCGTCGATGACCAGTTGCGGGTCCGCGGCATCGACGGCCTACGGGTTGCCGACCTGTCGATCATGCCGATCATGTTGTCCGGCAACACAAATGCGCCTGCCATGGCGATGGCCGCGCGCGCCGCGGACCTCATCCTGGACTCGCCGGTTCGCGCCGCTCGTCACCGCGGTCAGCGACCGACGATCGACAACTCCCGGCCGTCGAACCGCACCCCGTCGACGTCGTTGTCGCCGGCGCTGAACGGCGCCCGCAGCGTCGCGACGATGTGACGACGGTTGATGATCAGGCCCACCACCGTCAGCGCGCCGTAGACGCCGCACAGCACCAGGCGGCCGGTGGTCGAGGTGATCGGGAACTGCACCACGAACAGCGCCAGCAGCAGCCACGCCGTCGCCCGGTGGAACCGCAGCGACAGGATCAGCGCGACGCCCATCATGGTCTGGGTGGCCGTCAGCAGCACCTCCTCGACCTGCCGACCGTCGAGAACCAGCTCGGTGCCGCCACCGCCGGCGAGGTAGGCGATGGGCAGCGAGCCCATCAGCAGCGTCCACTGATTGACCTTGGATGAGATGAGGGTCGCGATGGCCGCGGTGCTCTTGCCGCGCGCGGCGAAGATGGTCGCGATGATGAACTCCGGCGCCTCCGAGGCCAACGGCGCGAGCCACTGCACCAGCAGGAAGCGGTCGACACCCAGCTCGGTGCCCGCGTCGACCAGGCTGTTCGCGAACGGCTCCGCACACATCAGGATGACCGCACCCGATACCGCGAACAACGTCACGACGGTGATGCGACGGGCACGGTCCGGCAGCGCGCCGATGGCCGCGGCAGTACCGACGAGCGCGGGCTCCTCCGGCTCGCCGCGCGTCAGTTTGTAGAGGTAAAAGCCGAACCAGGCCAGCAGTGCCACGCCGAGCACCAGGTGGATGCGGCCGGTCGCCGGGATGATGAACGCGACGAATCCCGCGATGAGCAGGAAGCCCAGCTCGACACGGTTGCCGGGTTCCAGCGCCAGCATCGGTTTGCTGCTCTTGTCGGCCGACATCCGCTGCGCGACGTACAGACCGACGATCACCACGACCGGCCAGCCGATACCCATGAGCAACCGGTTGGAGCCGGTCATGTTGGCGGCGGCGTACTGCACGTACTCGGCGTTGTGGCCGGCGACGTAGGCGTAGTAGAGGTCAACGGCGTATTCGGGCAGCACCGCGATCAGCGCCAGGACGGCGATGGCGAGGCCACCGGACACGTCGACCTGCGCTGCTTCGGCCGCCCAGGCCAGCACGAAGCTGGCGGCGACGACAGCCGCGCCGAATGCCAACAGCGAGACGACGGGGTTCGGGTGGACGCCCGCGAGACGCAGCGCGACGGCCGGGAGAACGAACGCAGTGGCCAGCAGCAGGGATCGCGCAAGCGGCCGACGCGTGGTCGGGCCGGCGGATCGGGTGCTGGTCACGCCGCTGACGCTAGCCGCCTAAAACCGTTCCAGCAACTTAGTGTTGCTACGAATTGCTTCGGCTTGCGGTGCTGAATTTGCTGGTCAGCGTCCTGAATCTTTGGAGTTCGGTTACCCTAAATTGATTATTTGGCTAATCAAGATCATTTGCGGCGGGGAGCCGTCGGTCTCCCCACGCCGCGAGTGTGCACGTAGCGCGTCTCCGCCACCCGATCGGCGATCTGGACGCACATTCGCGGTGGGTCACCCAAAACCCACGACCCCCGATCTCCTGGGAGACCGGGGGTCGTGTGTTTGTACGAGAGAGCGTCAGGCCTCTTCAGCCAAGCGGTGCTTGAGGGCGTCGAATTCGTCCTTGATGCCGGTCGGCAGCTTCTCGCCGACGAACTCGAACCACTCTTCGATCAGCGGCAGCTCGTTCTGCCACTCGTCGACACGCACGGCCAGCGCCTCGTCGACGTCGGCGGCCGACACGTCCAGGCCCTCCAGGTCCAGGTCAGCGGCGGTCGGCACGATGCCGATCGGGGTGCTCTTGCCCTCGGCCTGGTGCTCGATGCGCTCGATGGCCCACTTCAGCACGCGGCTGTTCTCACCGAAGCCCGGCCACAGGAAGCGGCCGTCGTCGCCGCGGCGGAACCAGTTGACGAAGAAGATCTTCGGCATCTTGGACTCGTCGGCGTTCTTGCCGATGTTGATCCAGTGCTGGAAGTAGTCACCGACGTGGTAGCCGAGGAACGGCAGCATGGCCATCGGGTCGCGGCGCACGGTGCCGACCTTGCCCTCGGCGGCGGCGGTCTGCTCGGAACCCAGGGTGGCGCCGATGAACACGCCGTGCTGCCAGTCGCGGGCCTGCGTGATCAGCGGCACCGTCGTCTTGCGGCGGCCGCCGAACAGGATCGCCGAGATCGGCACACCCTGCGGGTCGTCCCACTCGGGCGCGACCGACGGGCACTGCGAGATCGGGGTGCAGTAGCGCGAGTTCGGGTGGGCCGCCTTGGTCTCCGTCTCCCGCAGGATCCAGTCCTGGCCCTTCCAGTCGATGAGGTGCTCCGGCTCGCCCTCGAGGCCTTCCCACCAGACGTCACCGTCGTCGGTCTTGGCGACGTTGGTGAAGACGGTGTTGCCGGCGGCGATGGTCTTCATGGCGTTCGGGTTCGACGACCAGTTGGTGCCCGGCGCGACGCCGAAGAAGCCGAACTCGGGGTTGACGGCGTACAGGCGGCCGTCCTTGCCGAAACGCATCCAGGCGATGTCGTCGCCGACGGTCTCGGCGCGCCAGCCCGGAATGGTGGGCTGCAGCATCGCGAGGTTGGTCTTGCCGCAGGCCGACGGGAACGCCGCGGCAATGTAGTACGCCTTGTTCTCCGGCGAGATGAGCTTGAGGATCAGCATGTGCTCGGCGAGCCAGCCCTCGTCGTGGGCCATGGCCGAGGCGATACGCAGCGAGTAGCACTTCTTTCCCAGCAGCGCGTTGCCGCCGTAGCCCGAGCCGTAGCTCCAGATCTCGCGGGTCTCGGGGAAGTGGGTGATGTACTTGGTGTCATTGCACGGCCACGGCACGTCCTTCTGGCCGGGCTCCAGCGGTGCACCGAGCGAGTGCAGCGCCTTGACGAAGAAGCCGTCGTCGCCGAGCTTGGCCAGCGCCTTGGCACCCATGCGCGTCATGGTGCGCATCGAGACGACGACGTACTCCGAGTCGGTGATCTCGACGCCGAGCTTGGGATCCTCGGCGTCCAGCGGGCCCATGCAGAAGGGCACGACCCACATGGTGCGGCCGCGCATGCAGCCGCGGTAGAGGTCGGTCATGATGCCGCGCATCTCGGCGGGATCCATCCAGTTGTTGGTGGGCCCGGCGTCCTCTTCGCGCTGCGAGCAGATGAAGGTCCGCGACTCGACGCGAGCAACGTCCGACGGATCCGACAGTGCGAGATAGGAATTCGGCTGCTTCTCCGGGTTCAGCTTCTGGAAGGTGCCGGCCTCGACGAGCTGAGCGGCGAGACGGTCGTACTCCTCGGCCGAGCCGTCGGCGAACATCACCCGGTCGGGCTGAGTCAGCTCCGCAACTTCACGAACCCAGGCGAGTAGCCCGGCGTGATTGGTCGGTGCGGCGTCGAGACCGGGAATGGTCGCTGAGGTCATCAAATTCTCCTGCTCGCAAATCGCAGCTATACCTCTTTAGAGGTTAACGTGAGTGACATACAAGTGGACAATCGGGCTGCTGTCCGATCTCTCACAAGAACGATTCAGAAAGCCCAATCACGGGTCCCGAACCCGCAGGTAACGCGTTTGAGGGCGCCAACTGCCGGTTACCCGTCAGTAGCGCGAGCGCTTCGGTGGGCACAATTCGTAAAGCGGTCAATTTTTCGTTTTGTGATGTGCGGACGCCATCACCGCCTGCGCCTCCAGTAACCGGTACGCCAGTTCCTCTTCACTCGCCTGCCGTGCCGCCGCGACGGCCGTCCCGACCCACCGGTCCAGCACCGCCCGCCGATGCAGCCGGGCGCGGCCCGCGATGACCGCCGCCGTCAGGGCGACACCGAGCACCAGCCCCACGCCGCCGCCGATGCCGTCGGGCACGCCCGCCAGCCCGGTCGCCACCCTGGCCAGCCCCAATGCCGCACCCAGACCGAAACCCGCGCCCAGCACGAGGCCCAACCACACCTCGTCCGGACGCTGGGCCAGCACCGGCCCCGGGATGCCGGGTGCCG
Organism: Mycobacterium toneyamaense; assembly: GCF_055384815.1. Classification (NCBI taxonomy): domain Bacteria; kingdom Bacillati; phylum Actinomycetota; class Actinomycetes; order Mycobacteriales; family Mycobacteriaceae; genus Mycobacterium; species Mycobacterium toneyamaense. Next base: position 188,279 of record NZ_AP040333.1, on the reverse strand, counting down.
GCCACCTGCCGTCGGCCTTCGGAGCGCCGAGCGCGAACGCGGTCTCGTCGCGAATCCGCGCAGCCAGCTCCACCAGCCGCTCGCGGACGCCGGCTTCGAAACTCCCGGTCGCGACCCGCCGGGACGGCACCCGAGCGAGCAGTTCGGCGTGCAGGTCGCCGTACTGCCGGCGGGACTCGCGAAGCAGCTCCAGCCGGATGCGCTGAAGTTCCAGTCGGGACGTCACGCGTCGCACTCCCGCACGTGCGAGCAGCCGCAATGCCCCGCGCGTGAGGTCCGCGGCGCAGCGTTGATGCAGGTCGGCGGTGGTGCGACGGCCGTGACGGCGCCAGTGCAGCGCCCGCCGCAGCTGGGCGTCGGGGTCCATGGCGGCGTCGACGACCAGGCCTTCGGCTGCCAGCGCAGCCGTCGCCGCGGCCGTACGCAGGGCCGCCATCGCATCGGAGGCCAACCACCGGCGCACCCGATCGTCACCCAATTCGCTTGCCGCCCAGGCGATTTCACTCAGCACTGCACATATCGACCGGTACCGGCCGGCGGCGTCGTCCGGTTCGGGGCCCGCGACGACATGCGCCAGGCCCGGCACGTCGTCCGTCAACCGCTGCAGCTCCGCGGTGAACCGCTGCCAAAGATCCCCTGACACCACCTACCCCCGGATGCCATCGTCGCACCTCGGCGCGGGTCCGGCCGACGCCGTTTTCCAGGCAACTGTTGGGTATCAATCTGCACCACGATGCGGGCTCTCACAGCCGGATGAGAGACGATGGACGAATGTATGCCCAGCGCGAGGACGACGCTGCCTCGTCGGCCGGCGCCTCGGCGGCCGAAAACGAGCCGGCCACCGAAACCACCGCCGCACCCACCCACCAGCATCGCCGCGTGACCAGCTTCCGGTCCCGCCGGTCGACCCTGTCCACCGGACAGCAGAGCACCTGGGACCGGCGCTGGCCTGAGCTGGGCAAAGTCGCCCGCTCCGAAGATGGCACCGCGGCGAGCCTCATCGACACCGCCGCCTGGTTCGGCCGCACCGCGCCGGTGGTGCTGGAGATCGGCAGCGGCACGGGTATCTCGACCCTGGCCATGGCGCAGGAGGAACCACACCTCGACGTCATCGCGGTCGAGGTCTACCGCAAAGGCCTGGCGCAGCTGCTCGGCGGCGTCGACCGGGCCGGCCTGACGAATGTGAGATTCGTCCGCGGCGACGGCGTCGATGTGCTGGAACACATGATCGCGCCGGGCACCCTGACCGCCGTGCGCGTGTTCTTCCCGGATCCCTGGCCCAAGGCCCGCCACCACAAGCGCCGGCTCCTGCAGGCCGAGACGGTGGCGCTGATCTCCAGCCGCCTCAAGCCCGGCGGCATCCTGCACGCGGCCACCGACCACGCCGACTACGCCGTGCAGATCGCCGACGTCGGCGACGCCGAGCCGACGCTGAAGCGCACGTCGGCCGATGCCGACCTGCCGATCTCGGTGCGGCGCCCCACGACCAAATATGAGGCGCGCGGCATGCGGATGGGCAGCCCCATCACCGAACTCATCTGGGAGAAGCCCGAGTGACGATCACCGAGGCCATTCCACAGGTGAAGCCCTACCCGCCCACCCCGCCGCCGGGACCCCGGCCGCACCGGGTGCTGCTGGTCTGGGACGCACCGAACCTCGACATGGGCCTCGGGTCGATCCTCGGCGGCCGGCCGACCGCCGCCCACCGGCCCCGCTTCGACGCGCTGGGCCGCTGGCTACTGGCCCGCACCAACGAGATCGCGAACGGCCGGCGACCGGACCAGCCGCCGGTGTCCCTGGAGCCCGAGGCGACCGTCTTCACCAACATCGCACCCGGTAGCGCCGACGTCGTGCGCCCCTGGGTGGAGGCCCTGCGGAACGTCGGTTTCGCGGTGTTCGCCAAGCCGAAGACCGACGAGGACAGCGACGTCGACAGCGACATGCTGGCCCACATCGCGCTGCGCCGCAGCGAGGGTCTGGCCGGCATTTATGTGGCCTCGGCCGACGGCCAGGCGTTCCGCCAACCGCTCGAGGACATCGCCCACGACGGCACTCCCGCGACCGTGGTCGGATTTCGCGAACATGCCAGTTGGGCGTTAGCGTCGGATACCTTGGACTTCGTCGACCTGGAAGACATCCCTGGTGTCTTCCGGGAGCCGCTGCCGCGAATCGGCCTGGATTCGCTGCCTGAACAGGGCGCCTGGCTGCAGCCCTTCCGGCCGTTGTCCGCGCTGCTGAGCTCGCGCGTTTAGGAAAAACTACAGATGACGTGTGCGGTGGCTGAAAATGGCAACCTCTTAGAGGGTGCCTTTGAGCTCAAATTTATGCAGATAATCGTGAGGAGCTGACGTGTTCGCCTGGTGGGGTCGAACGGTGTACCGATTCCGATACATAGTGATCGGTGTCATGGTCGCACTGTGCCTTGGTGGCGCCGTGTACGGGTCCAGTCTCGGCGAGCATGTCACGCAGAGTGGCTTCTACAACGAAGGCAGCGAGTCCGTCGCCGCCTCGGTGCTCGGTGACGAGGTCTACGGCCGCGACCGGACCAGCCTCGTGGTGGCCATCCTGACGCCACCCGACGACAAGAAGATCACCGACCCGGCCTGGCAGAAGAAGGTCAGCGGCGAGCTGGACACCTTCGTCAACGACCACAAGGACAAGGTGGTCGCCTGGGTCGGCTGGCTGAAAGCGCCCAGCGACGGGCTGAAGAAGATGACGACGCAGGACCTGCGCCACACCTTCATCACCGTTCCGCTCAAGGGCGACAACGACGACGCGATCCTGAAGAACTACCAGTCCGTCGCCCCTGACCTGTACAAGGTCAACGGCGGCAACATCAAGCTGGCCGGTCTGGAGCCGCTCGCGAGCGAGCTGACCGGCACCATCGGCACCGACCAGAAACGCGCCGAGATCGCGATCGTGCCGCTCGTCGCGGTCGTCCTGTTCTTCGTGTTCGGTGGCGCGGTCGCCGCCGCGCTGCCCGCCATCATCGGTGGCCTGACCATCGGTGGCGCGCTCGGCATCCTGCGGTTCACCGCCGAGTTCGGGCCCGTGCACTTCTTCGCCCAGCCGGTCGTGACCATGATGGGCTTCGGTATCGCGATCGACTACGGCCTGTTCATCGTGAGCCGGTTCCGAGAAGAACTGGCCGAGGGCTACGACGTCGAAGCGGCCGTCCGAAGATCCGTCATGACCTCGGGCCGGACCGTCGCGTTCTCCGCGGTGATCATCGTCGCGTCGTCGCTGCCCCTGCTGCTGATCCCGCTGGGCTTCCTGCGGTCCATCACCTACGCGATCATCGCGTCGGTGCTGCTGGCCGCGTTCCTGTCGAACACCGTGCTGCCCGCAGTGCTGGGCATCCTGGGTTCCAACGTCGACGCGCTCGGTGTGCGCACCCTGTTGAAGGTGCCGTTCCTGGCCAACTGGCCGTTCTCGCGCAAGATCATCGACTGGTTCGCCGAGAAGACGCAGAAGACCAAGACCCGCGAAGAGGTCGAGAAGGGCTTCTGGGGCAAGTTGGTCAACGTCGTGATGAAACGGCCACTGGCATTCGCCGTGCCGATCACCATCGGCATGATCCTGCTGGTCATCCCACTGGGACAGCTGGCCCTCGCCGGTATGAGCGAGAAGTACCTGCCGCCGGACAACTCGGTCCGTACCGCGCAGGAGGAGTTCGACCAGCTCTTCCCCGGCTTCCGCACCAACGCCCTGACCCTCGTCATCAAGAGCGACAACGGCCAGCCCGTCACCGATCAGCAGATCGCCCAGGTGCGGGCCAACGCCGGCACCATCAGCGGCTTCGTGACGCCGGACGGCAACGACAAGTCGAAGATGTGGGCCGAGCGGACGTACCAGGAGGGCGGCAGCAAGGACCCGTCCGTCCGGGTGCTGTCCAACGGCCTCATCAACAGCGGTGACGCCGGCGAGAAGATCAACGAACTGCGCGCCCTGCAGGAACCGCACGGCGTCCAGGTGATGGTCGGCGGCACCCCAGCGCTCGAACAGGACAGCATCAGCACGCTGTTCGAGAAACTGCCGCTGATGGTGGCGATCCTGGTGATCACCACGACCGTCCTGATGTTCCTGGCGTTCGGCTCACTGGTGCTGCCCATCAAGGCCGCCCTGATGAGCGCCCTCACCCTCGGCTCGACCATGGGCATCCTGACCTGGATGTTCGTCGAGAACGGGCACGGCTCCGGGTTGATGAACTACACCGCGCAGCCGCTGATGGCGCCGATGATCGGCCTGATCATCGCGGTCATCTGGGGTCTGTCGACCGACTACGAGGTGTTCCTGGTGTCCCGCATGGTGGAGGCCCGCGAGCGCGGCATGTCCACCGCCGAGGCCATCCGGATCGGTACCGCCACCACGGGCCGCCTGATCACCGGCGCCGCGCTGGTGCTGGCCGTCGTCGTCGGCGCCTTCGCGTTCTCCGACCTGGTGATGATGAAGTACCTGGCATTCGGTCTGCTGATGGCGCTGCTGCTCGACGCCACCGTCATCCGCATGTTCCTGGTGCCGGCCGTCATGAAGCTGCTGGGCGACGACTGCTGGTGGGCGCCGCTGTGGATGAAGCGCGTTCAGCAGAAGCTGGGTCTCGGCGAGACCGAGCTGCCCGACGAGCGCAAGCGTCCCGCGGTCCGCGAACCCGAGGATCCCCGTGCGCTGGTCGGTTCCGGTGCCCCGGTCCGCCCGCCGCACGATCCCACGCATCCGGCCCCCGGCCAGCGCGCCGTCCCGACCCGGATCACCCCGGGGCAGCCGCAGCCGCCGAGCCAGGCACCCACCAACCGGATGCCGAGCGCTCCGCCGCAGCCCCCGGCACCGCAGGCCCCGCCCGCACCCTCGTCTGCTGAACCCGCGACCACGCGGTTCAGCGCCGCCAAGGGCGCCTTCCGCAACGTGGTGTCGAACGTGACCCGCGCCGTCACCCCGCAGAACGGGGACCCGACGCCGCCGACCACCGCGATCGGCGACCCGGCGACCACCGCCTTCGGTCCGGCCTCCGAGCCCGCCACCACGGCGTTCCGCGCGCCGGGAGCGGGCCGTCCCGCCGAGCCGGGCCAGGGTCAGGGCGGTCCGGGCAACCGGGAGATCGAGTCGTGGCTCGGGCAGCTGCGCGGCAACATCAGCGCCTCCGGGCCGCAGATTCAGACGCCGTCAGACGCACCCGGCGACCAGGGCAACGAGCCGACCACGGCGTTCCGCGCCCAGCCGGCCGACACCCCTGACGCCACCGAGAAGATCGATACCGCCGAAACTCAGCGTCGCGGCACCGGCGGCGGGGTCAGCGCTGCGGATCTGCTGCGCCGGGAGGGCCGTCTGTAGCTGGCGGCGTGTCCCCCGGCGACACCGCCGCGGCCGCGACCGAACCGGCCTCGGCGAGTACCTCGGCCTCGGTGGCGCGTGGATTGTCAGCGGTCAGCACCCGGATGGCGCTGTTGAGGAATGCGACGATGGGCACGGCGATCAACGCGCCGATGACGCCTGCGGTGACGCTGCCGCCGGCGATCGCCAGCACGACGGCGAGCGGGTGGACCGACACCGCACGGCCCATGACGATCGGCTGCAGCACGTGCGCCTCCAGCTGCTGCACGGCGATGATCAGGCCGAGCGCGATCAGCGCGTAGATCCAGCCCTTGGCGATCAGTGCCACCACCACGGCCACGAAACCGGTCACGACCGCACCGACCAGCGGGACGAACGCGCCGAGGAACACCAGCGACGCCAGCGGCAGCGCGAGCGGCACCCCCATGATCGCCAAACCGGTGCCGATACCGACGGCGTCGACCATCGCCACCACGAACGTGGCGCGGACGTATCCGATCAGGGAGCCGAATCCGGCCCGGCCGGCCTCGCGCACCCGGTCCCGCACGGACGACGGGATGATCTTGGTGACGAACGCATAGATGTCCCGCCCGCCGTGCAGCAGGAAGATCAGGGTGAAGAGGGTCAGCAGCAGGCCGGTGACGATCTCGGTCAGCGCGCCGGCGGTGGAGAAGACCCCGCTGGTGAGCTTGGACTGGTTGTTCTTGAGGGCATCGATGGCGGTCTGGCCGACGCTGTTGATCTGGTCGGCGCTCAGGTGCAGGATCGGGCCCTCGGTCAGCCACTTGCGGGCGCCGTCGATGCTCTTGGTGACCTGCTCCACCAAAGCCGGTGCGCCGTCGATGAATTGGAAGACGACGAACGTCAGGATGCCGCCCATCACCACGATGGAACTCAGCAGCATCACCGCGACGGCCGCGCCGCGCGGCAGACCGCGCCGGGTCAGCAGGTCCACGGCCGGCAGCAGGAAGGCCGTGGCCAACATGGCCAGCAGCACGGGCACCACGATGACCTCGAGCTTGATGACGATCCACAGCACGGCGAGCACCGCGCCGAAGATCGCCAAGAACCGCCACGACCAGGCTGCGGCCTTGCGTACCACCGGATCTACCGCTTCGTCGGCTTGTGACATGGGCGCCAGCGTAGCGCCGCCCGATGACACCGCGGGGTCGTTGCGCCATGCGGGCCGCGTACGGCGAGCCGCCCGCGACACGCCGGATACGCTGTAGCGGTGTCACACGAGGCTGCCCCCGGGTCTTTGACGGCCCGCCGTCGCGGCCTCTGGGCGGCGTGCCGGCGCGCCGATGCCCGTTCGGCACCGGCCCGGCCCCGCGGCAAGTACTGGTGGTTGCGCTGGGTTCTGATCGGTATCGCCGTCGTCGTGCTGACCGTCGAGGTCGTGATGGTCTGGGAGCAGCTCGCCAAGGCGTGGCGCAGCCTGTTGTCGGCGACGTGGTGGTGGGTCGCCGCCGCGGCCGTCGCGGCCCTGGCCTCGATGCACAGCTTCGCGCAGATTCAGCGCACCCTGCTCCGGTCCGCCGGTGTCCAGGTCAAGCAGTGGCGGTCCGAGGCCGCGTTCTACGCGGGCAACGCGCTGTCCACCACCCTGCCGGGCGGCCCAGTGCTCTCGGCCACCTTCGTCTACCGCCAGCAGCGGCTGTGGGGCGCCTCGCCATTGGTGGCCTCGTGGCAGCTGGTGATGTCCGGGGCCCTGCAGGTGGTCGGGTTGGCCCTGCTGGGCCTGGGCGGCGCGTTCCTGCTCGGCGCGAGCAAGAACCCGCTGTCGCTGATCTTCACGATCGGCGGTTTCGTGGCGCTGCTGCTACTGGCCCAGACCGTCGCCGCCAATCCGCAGCAGATCGACGGCATCGGCGTGCGGCTGCTGTCGTGGTTCAACTCGCTGCGCGGTAAGCCCGCCGACACCGGGCTGGAAGGCTGGCGCCGCACCCTGAACCAGCTGGAGTCGGTGAGCCTGAGCCGCCGGACCCTGACCGTCGCATTCAGCTGGTCGCTGTTCAACTGGATCGCCGACGTCGCGTGCCTGGCCTGCGCGGCGTACGCCACCGGCGGGCATCCGTCGCTGGCCGGCCTGACTGTCGCGTATGCCGCGGCCCGCGCCGTCGGCGCGATTCCCCTGATGCCCGGCGGGCTGCTCGTGGTCGAGGCGGTGCTGGTGCCCGGCCTGGTGTCCAGCGGCATGACGCTCGCGGCGGCCATCTCGACGATGCTGATCTATCGACTGGTCAGCTGGATCTTCATCTCGGCCATCGGCTGGGTGGTGTTCTTCTTCCTGTTCCGCACGGAGAAGGACTTCGACCCGGATGCGCCCGAAACCCCTTCCCCCGCACCGGGTGTGCCGCCCGCCGACCCCGAGACCTCGCATGATCCCGGGTAGCCGGCCGGCGGCGGCACTGCTGCTCGCCGCCGCGCTGACGTCCTGCACGACGGCACCGAAATCGGTCCAGTCTTCTACTCCCGCAACGACTTCCATAGGCGCCGAGCCGATCGTCACGCCCGTCCTCGTCGACGTCGTGGCCGAACCCGTGCCCGTTCCGGCGACCGACGGGAAGGTGCATCTCGCATACGAGCTGCTGCTGACCAACACCTCCCCCGAACCCGTGACCGTGGATTCGATCGCCGTCCTGGGACCCGCCGGGCCCCTGCTGCAACTGTCCGGCGCCGGCCTCGCCTACTGGACGCGGACCATGGGCACCCGCATCAGCAGCAACGATCTGGCGCCCGGACAACGGTCGATCGTCTGGCTGGACGTCAAACTGGACGCGGGTGGCGCTGCGCCCCAGCAACTTTCACACCGGGTGGTGGTCAAGGTACCCAAGCCGATGCCGCCGCTCGTGCCACCGGTGGTGACCGAGAACGTCGCACCCGTGACGGTGTCCGACCACAAGCCCGTCGTACTCGACCCGCCGCTGCGCGGCTCCGGCTGGCTCGACGCCAACGGCTGTTGCGACATGACGCCGCACCGCATGGCCCTCAACCCGATCGATGGAAAACTCTGGGCCGCAGAGCGATTCGCCATCGACTACGAGCAGCTACGGGCCGACGGGCAGCTGTTCAGCGGGGACCGCGCGAAAACGGACAGCTACCTCTACTTCGGCTCGGACGTGCACGCGGTCGCCGACGGCCCGGTGGTGGCGGTTCTCGACGGCCTGCCCGAGCAGGTGCCGGGTGTCGACCCGACCGGCCTCACGCTGGCGCAGTACGGCGGCAATCACGTCGTCCAGGACATCGGGAACGGAAACTTCGCCTTCTACGCGCATCTGAAGACCGGCAGCGTCAAGGTCAAGCCGGGTGACCGGCTGACCACCGGGCAGGTGCTGGGCAACGTCGGCAACACCGGCAATTCCAGTGCGCCGCACCTGCATTTCCACGTGATGAGCGCACCCGATCCACTGCGCGCGGACGGCCTGCCGTTCGTGTTCCGCTCGTTCCGGCTCACCGACCGACTGGCCAACATGGCAGCCGTCGACGCGCTGGAGGCCGGCGGTCCCGCGCGTCCGGAACCCGGCTTCACCGCCCGCGCCGAAAACAATGTCAGCCCACTGAATCTGGACGTGATGACCTATGACAACTGAGCAGACCACCGGAAATCGCAGTGCCGCACTGGCTTTCCTCACCGACGTGGTGTTGGTGGTGATCTTCTGCTCCATCGGCCGGCGCAGCCACGCCGAGGGCATCACGCTGGCCGGTGTGGCGCACACCAGCTGGCCGTTCCTGACCGGAACCGTGGCGGGCTGGGCGCTGGCGCGGGGCTGGCGCCGCCCAACCGCGCTGAACCCGACCGGGTTGGTGGTCTGGGTCAGCACCATCGTGATCGGCATGCTGCTGCGCAAGGCCTCGGCTCAGGGCGTCGCGGTGAGTTTCGTGATCGTCGCCTCGACCGTCACCGCCGTCTTCCTGCTCGGCTGGCGCGGCCTGGCTCGCCTCCGCAAGTGATTTGTGCACGAAAATCCGCGCCTACCGCGGATTTTCGTGCACAAATCCCGGGTTAGCGGGCGGCGGGGCCGGGGATGCCGCAGCGGTCGCGGATGTCCTTGAGCGGCTGCCGGATGCCCTGCAGCTCCGCCTTGGTCTGCGGGTTGGCGGCCAGGTACTGCTTGACCTTGGCGTGCGCCTGGTCCTTCGACAGGCCCCGGAGGCTGGTGAAGAAGTCGTTCACGTCGGGGTGGGTGAACAGGTAGGCGGAGGTCGAGGCCTCGACGCCCGACTTGACGCCGGCGATGTCCGCAGAGGTGCAGTTGGGCGGCAGGTCGTCGGCGAGGGCCGACGGCACGGCACCGAACAACATGCTGCCGGCGACCGCGCCGGCACCGATGAAACCGGCAACAACGCGTCGCTTGGCCAGAGCGGAAAGCATCATGTGGTCAAACCCCTTCGTCGAGAGCTCCGATGTCGGCGACCAGTACCGATGCCGACACTGGAAGCTAATCAGAAAGTGCGACGACTTTCGCGGGGTGCCAGATAAGGAGCTCCGGGCGCGGCCGGAACTACCGCGCGGCGGGTGCCGACACGGCCTGAGCCGCAGGCACAGACCCCGTCGCCGTCGTCACGCCGGGCAGGGTGGGCGTGAACGGCACGGCGCCGGGCACGCTCGGCATCGCGGGCAGCGTGGCGGGCAGTCCGCCGCCCTGCTGCGCCGACTGCATCAGGCCCATCAGCTGCGGCAGCGTCAGCGGCAGCTTGCACTGCGACGACAACGTCACCAGCGGCGCCTGCAAGTTCTGCAGCGCGGCGCCCTCCTGCGGGTTGGCATCGAAGTAGGTCTTCAGCGCTGCCAACGACTGCGGGCCGGGCTGCTGCTGCGAGATGTTGGTCAGCGTCTGGTTCGCGGTGGGGTGCGCATCCAGGTAGGTGCCCGTCGAGGTGGCCACCATGCCGATGGTCTTGGCGACCTGGCTGGCCGCGCACGGATCCTGGCCCGCACCGGCCGACGGAGCCCCGAACGACGTCACCATCACACCGCCGACTGCAGTTACAGCGAACGCCCCGGCAAGTCCGCGGCGAACCGCCACACTGGTCGTCTTCATGGCAAATCTCCTCACCGGTTTACGGACCAGAGACGGCCATGTAAACACTCGGCAAACACTGTTTTCCCGGGGTGGCGTCAATGGCAGCGCCGGCCTCATCCGGGATTCGGCTCCCGCCATCTTGCCATCGCGGCGCGGCCGGTGACCAATCCACACAGCAAACATCCAGGTCACTGCGGTGTTCAAACCTGGCGCCGGAGCCCGCCATCGGCCTCCGACAACGTTGCCGGCGGGGACGCCAGGGGCCCGGTTGCAGTTGGATCAAGGTTCCCGTCAGGCGCCTCATCGCCGCTCGCGAGCCGGTCACCCTACCCCATACTGGGGTAGGGTCGGCGGCACGAAACGCCGATCAAAACACTCCGGTGGCAACCGGGACGACCGCAGGAAGAGGGTTCGCCATCCAGCAGTTGATGATGCGGCTGAGCGGTCTGCTGCGGCGCTGGCGCTGGGTGGTCTTCGCCACCTGGCTGTTGCTCATGGTGCCGTCCCTGTATCTCGCGGCGACCCAGTCCAGCAACCTCAGCGGCGGCGGCTTCGAGGTCGCCGGCTCCCAATCGCTGCACGTCCAGCGCGAACTCGAGGACCATTTCCCCGACGAGGGCGCCTCGCCGCTGGCCCTGGTCGCGGCCCCCAACGCCAACGCCACGCAGGAAGACATGACGGCCGCCGTCGACGAGCTCAAACGCATCGCGGCCGGCGTCTCCAGCGTCAAGGTCGTCCCCGACCCCACGCAGGCCGAGCCGCAGGCCGGCAAACCCTACGTCGTGACGTTGCGCCTCGACTTCAACAACAGCGGCGCCGTCGACATCGCCAAGAAGCTCCGCACCGCGATCGGCATCAAGGACGGCAAGCCCGGCCAGACCGCCGACGGCAAGGTCCGGCTGTACGTCATCGGGCAGGGCGCACTCGGCGCGGCTGCCAGTGAGACCACCAAGCACGACGTCGCCGAGGCCGAGAAGTGGAACCTGCCGATCGTGCTGATCGTGCTGCTGGCGGTGTTCGGCTCCCTGGCCGCCGCGGCCATGCCGATGCTGCTCGGCGCCTGCACGGTGATCGTGACGATGGGAGTGGTCTACCTCCTGTCCATCTGGGTCACCATGAGCGTCTTCGCGACGACGACGCTGTCGATGTTCGGTATCGCGCTCGCCGTCGACTATTCGTTGTTCATCCTCATGCGTTTCCGGGAGGAACTGCGGGCCGGACGCGATCCGGAACAGGCCGTCGACGCGTCGATGGCGACGTCGGGCCTGGCGGTCGTGCTGTCCGGGCTCACCGTGATCGCCTCGATCACCGGCATCTATCTCATCGGCACACCGGTGCTGTCGTCGATGGCCACCGGCGCCATCCTCGCCGTCGCCATCGCGGTGCTGACGTCGACCACCCTGATCCCGGCGGTGCTGGCCACGTTCGGCAAGCGGGTCGCCAAGCGCTCGTCGTGGCTGCACGTCTCGCGCCGCTCCGACGCCGCGCAGTCGCCGTTCTGGACCCAGTGGACCGAACGCACCATGCGCTGTCCGTGGCTGTCGGCGCTGCTGGCCACCGTCTTCCTGGTCCTGCTCGCGGCACCGTCGTTCGGCATGCAACTGGGCAACAGCATGCTGCGCCAGTTCTCCCCGACGCACGAGATCCGCAGCGGCGTGGCCGCCGCGGCGGAAGCGCTGGGCCCGGGTGCCCTCGGCCCCCTCCGGGTGCTGGCGACGTTCCCCGACGCGACGGCCTCCGACGCGCAGAACACCGCGACGCTCGACGCGCTGCACCAGACCATGACGCAGGCGCCGGACGTGGCCCAGGTGGCGCCGCCGGTCTTCAGTAACGACAACCGCAGCGCCCTGTTCACGGTCGTGCTGTCGGTCGACCCCGAAGACCTCGTCGCGCGGGACTCGATCACGTGGCTGCGACAACATCTGCCGGGGGTCGCGGGCCCGAACGTCGCCATCGCGGTGGGCGGGCCGACGGCGCTGATCATGGACTTCGACCATCGCGTCGCGAACACCGAGGTGCTGGTGTTCGTCTTCGTGTCGCTCATCGCGTTCGTGATGCTGCTGATCTCGATCCGCTCGGTGGTGCTGGCGCTCAAGGGCGTCCTGATGACGGTGCTGTCGGTGGCCGCGGCCTACGGCAGCCTGGTGATCGTCTTCGAATGGGGCTGGTTCAAGGCGCTCGGCTTCAAGCCCCTGGAGTCGCTCGACACCACCATTCCGCCGCTGGTCCTGGCAATGACGTTCGGCCTGTCCATGGACTACGAGATCTTCCTGCTGACGCGTATCCGGGAACGCTTCCTGCAGACCGGCAACACCCGCGACGCCGTCGCGTACGGCGTCAGCACCAGCGCCCGCACCATCACGAGCGCCGCGCTGATCATGATCGCCGTGTTCATCGGGTTCGCGTTCGCCGGGATGCCGCTGGTGGCCCAGATGGGTGTGGCCTGCGCCGTGGCCATCGCGGTCGACGCCACGGTGGTGCGGCTGGTCCTCGTGCCGGCGCTGATGGCGATGTTCGACCAGTGGAACTGGTGGCTGCCCAAGTGGCTGGACCGCCTGCTGCCGTCAGTGGACTTCGAGAAGCCGTTGCCCGCCACCGATACCGGCAGCCTCGTCATCATCCCCGACGACATCTCCGCACTGGGCCCGTCCGGCGCCGAACTGCGCAGCGTCGTCAAGTCCGCGGCCAAGCTGAAAAACCTTGCCGCACAGACCGTCACCGTCGCCGACCCGCTGGCGTTCAGCGGCTGCGAGCCCGGCGAGCAGCAGTACGTACCACGCGCCGTGCCCCGCCGGATCGCGGCGGCGCCCCCGCGCACGGACCGCTCGCGCACCGGGCTGGCGCTGCTGCGGCGGCGCGCGCACGGGCAGTCCCGGTCCGCGTCGGACAACCCCGACGTGCACCCCGTCACCATGTGGGGCGGCCGGCTGTCGGTCGCGCTCGACGCCCTGTCGCTCGACGAGACCGACGGCCCCGCCATCGAGCGCCGCAGCCCCGTGGAGACGACGACGGTGCTGTTGCCCACCGGCGACCGGCTCGAGATCCCGACGGGCGCCGAGACGCTGCGACTCAAGGGCTACCTGATCATGTCGCGCAACAGCGTCCAGGACTACACCGACTTCGTCGATTTGGTCTCCTGCATGGATATCCGGACCGCAGCCGCGGTTCTGGCCGGAATTGACGGGTATTACTGTGGAGAACGGTCGAAGAACCAGTGGGTGGCCACCCAGTTGGTCCGTAGGTTGGCCGACCCGCACCCGTTCGACGACCACGAATCGGCAGATTGGCCCGACGTCAAACAGCGTTGTCTGGCGGTGGCGGTGGCCATGTTGGAGGAGGCGAGGTGACGTTGACATCCGAAGTGAGGGACACCCCTTCTGGTGCCGACGGTCCCGGTAAGTCCACCGCCGCCGGCACCAACGGGGCGCCCACCGTCGCGTTCCCGGCACAGGCCCCCGGCGAGAAGCCCGTCGAGTTCTGGTCGACGTCCGCCATCCGCGCCGCGCTGGAGAACGACGACCTCGCGGTGTGGCAGCGCATCGTCGTCGCCATCAAGCGCGACCCCTTCGGCCGCACCGCCCGTCAGGTCGAAGAGATTCTGGCCACGAGCAACCCGTACGGCATCTCCAAGGCGTTGGCCGAGGTGCTGGCCCGCGCCCGCACGCAGCTCGAAGCCAACGAATGCGCCGAGGTGGCCCGCCAGATCCGGCTGCTGATGGAGCGTTCCGGTCTCAGCGAGACCGAGTTCGCGTCCCGCATCGGTGTTGGCGCGCAAGAACTTTCGGCCTACACCGCCGGCACCACCAGCCCGTCGGCCGCGCTGCTGGTGCGCATGCGCCGGCTCTCGGACCGGTTCGCCCGGATGCGTTCCGCCCGCTCGTAGCCACCCGCCGAGAAGGACCAAATGGTCGCTTCTCGCGCGCCGAGACGACCATTTGGTCCCTCTCGAGCGGCTACCACCCCTACCGCGACGCGATCGGGGTCACGTCCATGACCAGCCAGCGTCCGTCCTGCTTCGTCAGCGTGACCCGCAGACCCAACACCGTCGCCTGTGCGGGTTTGTTGGGGGTGTTCTGCGTGGCCCGCATGACCACGGCGACACTGGCGAAATTGGGGCCGATGGTCTCGATACCGGCCGAGATGGTGCTCGCCTGCCCGGCCACCCCACGGCTGGTCAGATCCTTGGCGACCGCGTTGAACTCGTTGCGGTAGGCCTCCGCGCGCTGCGGCGCCATCAACGCCGTGGCGCGGTCGATCGACACGTTCGGCGCACCGGGCGTGAAGGTCGCCGACGCCTCCGCGACACTGCTGGCGATGCCGACCACCATGGACATGTCGGCGCTCGTGGTGCGATCCGGCACCGTCCACTTGGTGTAGCCGACGATGGCGGCCGCGACCACGGCGACCGTCGTCAGGCCGACGACCGCGAGCCGCAACCTGGGCGCGTCGTCATCGGTGCCCATGGTGACGCCGTCACGGCGGAACAGCACGAAGTTGACGATCGAAGCCTGCAGCACCAGCAGCCCGACGATGGTGCCCACCACGACCCACCACAGCGGCCGGTCCAGCGCCAGCCCGATGTAGACGAGGCTCGCCAGCACCGCGAGCGGCGCCAGGATGTCGAAGACCAGTACCCGCCACGCGTTCCTCATCGCAGCGTCTCCAATCGCGAGATCAGCAACTTGCCGCCGATGTCGGACACCCCGAGGCGCAACCGCCAGCGCACGGTCTGCGGCTTGGCGCCGGCGTTCTGGCTCACGGACGTGGCGATCACGAGCACCGTCGTCGTATCCGAGGAGATGGCCGCCAGCTCGGGCTGGACGGCCGGTTTGCCCTGCTCCCCCGGCGGTGCGTGGTGCAGCGTCTCCAACGCGACGGACTCGATCTGCCCGGTGGTCTGGCTCTGCAGCTTCTGCACCAGCTGGGTGAACGGCGCGACGGTGGCATCGAAATCGGCGTTGAGCTGGCCGACGGTGCCCTCGTGCAGCTTCGGCACGTTGACGGCGACGTTGTCCTTGGTCATATTGATCAGCAGGCCGGCCCACTCGGCGGCGGCCTTCATGGCCTGCGCCTCGTGCACGCGGTCCTTGTCGTCGGCCCGGTGCCCCAGGTAGACCCATGTCGCGACGACGACGGCGACGGCCGCGACGACACCCAGCACCGCGGAGACGATGCCGTAGCGGCTGAAGATTCCCTCAGCCTGATCGCTCGGCGCGGCAGCCTTGGCGGCGGTGGCCGCTCCGGCTGATCCGGTGTCTTTCGCTGTGTCTTTCGCAGCGTCTTTTTCGGCGGAGTCTTCGCTGCGCTCGTCGGGCATGGGCGTGAGGCTACCCGCAGCGCCCACCGGCACTGCAGCGGCGATGGCAGGATGGCGAGGTGACTCTCGAAGCTACCTCGCCCCGATCCGGTATCGACCTGAGCTACCTCGACCCCGACGCCCGCCCGCAGGACGACCTGTTCGGTCACGTCAACGGCCGCTGGCTCACCGACTACGACATCCCGGCCGACCGCGCCACCGACGGCGCCTTCCGCCTGCTGGCCGACCGCGCCGAGGAGCAGGTGCGCGATCTCATCACCAACGCAGCCGGCGCCCCAAACACCGATGCACAGCGCATCGGCGACCTCTACGCGAGCTTCATGGACACCGAGCAGGTGGCCGCCGTGGGCCTGGCGCCGCTGCGGGCCGAGCTGGCTCTCATCGCCGACGCTGCTACCCCTGAAGCGCTGGCCGCCGTGCTAGGCGGGCTGCAGCGCACCGGCGTCGGCGGGGGCGCCGGCGCGTACGTCGACACCGACTCCAAGGATTCGACGCGGTACCTGCTGCATTTCACGCAGTCCGGGCTCGGCCTGCCCGACGAGTCCTACTACCGCGAGCCGGCACACGCGGCGGTGCTGGCGGCCTACCCGCAGCACATCGCCCGCATGCTGAGCCTGGTCTACGGCGGCGACCAGACCGAGACCGCCGCCCGCATCGTCGCGCTGGAGACCAAGCTGGCCGCGGCGCACTGGGATGTGGTCAAGCGCCGCGACGCGGACCTGAGCTACAACCTGCGGCGGTTCGCCGATCTGGCCGACGAGGCGCCCGGTTTCGACTGGGACGGCTGGCTGGCGGCCGTCGGCGCGTCGGCCGATGTGGTCACCGAAGTCGTGGTGCGGCAACCCGATTTCCTCGTCGCCTTCGCGGCGCTGTGGGCGTCCGAGCCGCTCGAGGACTGGAAGGCGTGGCTGAGCTGGCGCGTGATCAGCGGCCGTGCCCCGATCCTGACCGACGACCTGGTCGCGGAGAACTTCGACTTCTACGGCCGCACCCTGTCCGGCACCGAGGCGATCCGGGACCGCTGGAAGCGCGGCGTCGGCCTGGTCGAGAGCCTGATGGGTGACGCCGTCGGCAAGCTCTACGTGGACCGGCACTTCCCGCCGTCCCACAAGGCGCGCATGGATGAGCTGGTGGCCAATCTGCGCGAGGCCTACCGCGTCAGCATCACCAACCTGGAGTGGATGACGCCCGAGACCCGGCAGCGCGCGCTGGCCAAGCTGGACAAGTTCACCCCGAAGATCGGCTACCCGGCACGCTGGCGGGACTACTCGAATCTGGTGATCGACGCCGGCGACCTGTATGGCAACTACCTGCGGGGCCAGGCCGTCGAGCACGATCGCGAGCTGGCCAAGCTGGGTAGCGAAGTGGACCGCGACGAGTGGTTCATGACGCCGCAGACGGTGAACGCCTACTACAACCCGGGCATGAACGAGATCGTCTTCCCCGCGGCCATTCTGCAGCCGCCGTTCTTCGACGCCGAGGCCGACGACGCCGCCAACTACGGCGGCATCGGTGCGGTGATCGGGCATGAGATCGGGCACGGTTTCGACGACCAGGGCGCCAAGTACGACGGCGACGGCAACCTCGTCGACTGGTGGACCGATGCCGACCGTGCCGAATTCGGTTTGCGGACAAAGGCTCTCATCGAGCAGTACGAGGCCTTCACGCCGCGGGCGCTGGACGCGGGCCATCACGTGAACGGTGCGTTCACCGTCGGCGAGAACATCGGCGATCTGGGTGGGCTGTCCATCGCGCTGCTGGCCTACGAGCTGTCACTGGGCGGCAAGGAGGCGCCCGTCATCGACGGGCTGACCGGCGTCCAGCGCGTCTACTTCGGCTGGGCGCAGGTGTGGCGTACCAAATCCCGTGACGCCGAAGCCATTCGGCGCCTGGCCGTCGACCCGCATTCGCCGCCGGAGTTCCGGTGCAACGGCGTGATCCGGAACATCGACTCGTTCTACGAGGCGTTCGACGTCACCACGACCGACGAGCTGTACCTGGACCCCGCCGAGCGCGTGCGCATCTGGAATTAGCCATACCACGCGAAAACCCCCTATTTCATTGGAAATAGGGGGTTTTCGCGTTGTCGACGGATCAGCGCGTGCCGGCGCCCGAACCCGAACCCGAGCCGCTGCCCGTGGACGGCGTCGCGGCCGGGGTCTGCATGCCCCACTGCCAGTCGCCCGCGCCGTCGGAGTAGTTGTAGAGACCGACCGAGTTCTTCACGACGATCGGGTCACCGCTGCCGAACTGGTCGTAGAACCACTTGGCGTTGTCGGGCGCCAGGTTGATGCAGCCGTGGCTGACGTTGCGCTTGCCCTGGTCGGACACCGACCAGGGGGCGCTGTGCACGAACGCGCCGCTGTTGTCGATGCGGACGGCCCACTGCACCTTCAGCTTGTAGCCCTCGGGGGAGTTGACGGGGACACCGTAGGTCGACGAGTCCATCACGATGTCCGGGAACTTCTCCAGCACGTAGTAGGTGCCGTTCTTGGTCTCGTCGCCGGTCTTGCCCATGGACATCGGGAACGTCTTCTCGACCTTGCCGTTGCGGCTGATGGTCATCTGGTGCGTCGCGTTGTCGGCGGTGGCGACCAGCGCGTCACCGGTGCGGAAGCTGGACTTGGTGCCCGCGGCGTCGATGTTGACGACGGTGTTGGCCGGCCAGAAGGCGATGGGCCGCCAGCGCAGCTGGGTGTCGGTCACCCAATAGAACATGCCGGGCACCGGCGGGTTCGACGAGATGTGCACGGCGTCCTGCGCCATCTGCTTGTTGGCGATGGGCCGCGGGAAGTTGATGTAGATCGGCTTGGCCACACCCACCATGGACCCATTCACCGGGTTGAAGGTCGGCGGGTTGAACGGCGGCTGACCGACGAACGGGGTCGGGTTCTGGCCTGCCGGAGTACCTGGCGGGATCGGCTGGGGTTCGCCGGGGATCGGGGCGCCCGGGATGACGGGCGCAGGCGCCGGCACCGGTTCAGCAGCCGGCGGGATCGGCGGTGGCAAGGGTGCCTCAGTGGGAAGACCCGGATCGATGGGCGCTGCCGCCACATCGGGGTCCGGCGCATCCGGGTCGGCCAGTGCCGACGGGGTTGCGACGGTCATTCCGGCGACCAGTCCGGCCGCCACGACCGCGGTCAGAAGCTTGCTCTTGTTCCACTGCGGCATCCGCCACCTCCAGTTCACAACGTCCCCAGTCTCTCATAGCGCGCTGACCGGCCCCTGCCGCGAAAGCCCGTCGTACCGCGATTTCGGCCCCGTCGAAGGCGGCTGAACTGCCCAGTTGATCGCCTCAGATATGTCGAGCGTTACTCTCACCGGTCACACGCGACACCCGGGAAACACGGCGGACGGCTGTCGAAGCCGCGGAATCCGCGCACAATCGACCATGTGATTGTTGCCTTCAGCGTCAGCCCGATGGGTGGTGACGAGTCCGGCGGCGTCGCCGCGGCCGTCGCCGCAGCCGTGCGGGTGGTGCGCGAGTCCGGCCTGCCCAACGAGACCAACGCGATGTTCACGAACATCGAAGGTGAGTGGGACGAGGTGATGGCCGTCGTCAAGCGGGCCGTGGACGCCGTGGCTGCGGTGTCCCCGCGGGTCAGCCTGGTCCTCAAGGCCGACATCCGGCCCGGCTACACCGGCCAGCTGACCGCGAAGGTCCAGCGCATCGAGGACGAACTCGGCACGTAGCCGCAACGCGGCCGTCGACCCCTAACACGATCGACACACGCCCGTACTGCCGGCGCCATCATGCTGCCGACAATGGTCAGGCATGGGTTCTGATGTGCACGGGTTCGCCGCTGGTCCGACCATCGGCCCGTCGGTGGCCGAAATCCTCGATTCGCACGCCGCCGGCACCGGCTCTCCGGTCAAGACCGCGGCCCGCGTGGCCGACGCCATCGCCGCCCGCGGGGATGACGGCACCTGGCTGTCCGTCGTGCCGCGCGAGGAGCTGTTGGCGGCCGCGGCGGAGATCGAGAACCGGCCCGGCGCACGCACACTGCCGCTGTACGGCGTGCCGTTCGGTGTGAAGGACAGCATCGACGTCGCCGGCGTGCCCACGACCCTGTCCTGCCCCGACTACGCGTACGTCGCCGAGCGAACCGCACCGGCCGTGCAACGCCTGCTCGACGCGGGCGCGCTCTATGTCGGCAAGACCAACCTCGACCAGTTCGCGACGGGTCTCAACGGCACCCGGACGCCCTATACGGTGCCGCGCAGCGTCTACGGCGGTGGTCTCATCTCGGGCGGGTCCAGTTCGGGCTCCGCGCTGGCGGTCGCGCTGGGCCAGGTGCCGTTCGCGGTGGCCACCGACACAGCCGGGTCCGGCCGGGTCCCCGCCGCCCTCAACGGCGTGGTCGGTTTCAAACCGTCCCGCGGACTGATCAGCACTGTCGGACTGGTACCGGCGTGCAAGTCGCTGGACTGCCTCAGCGTGATGGCGGGCTGCATCGACGACGTGGACCGGGTGTTCGACGTGATGGCCGGCCGCGACGACGCCGACGCGTGGTCGCGCGACCGGGGACCGCGCCGCGGCGGCGGGCCGATCCGGGTCGGCCTACCGCCGATCGCCGAACTGGAATTCTTCGGCGACGACGCCATGCGCGCAGCGCATCTGAGTTTCCGCGAACACCTCGAGCGCCTGGCCGTCATCGTCGAGGTGTCACTGGCGCCGTTCCTCGCCGCGGGAGCCCTGCTCTATCAGGGCCCGTGGGTGGCCGAGCGGCTCGTCGAGTTCGGTGATTTCCTTGCCCGACAACCTGATTCGATCCACCCCGTGGTGCGCGACATCTTCCGCAGCGGCCTGAACTACACCGCGGTGGACGCGTTCGCCGCCCTGCAGAAGCTGCAAGAGCTCAAGGCCGAGGTGGGACGACTCTGGCAGTCCATGGACATCCTGGTGGTGCCGACCATCGGGACCACCTTCACCGTCGAGCAGGTGCAGGCCAACCCGATCGATTGCAACACGATGCTGGGCCACTACACGCACTTCGGCAATCTGCTCGATCTCCTGGGCGTCGCGGTCCCGCTCGGCGTGACCGGTGACGGCCGTCCGTACAGCGCGATGCTGCTGGGCAACGCCCTGTCGGACGACACCGCGCTGACGCTGGCCGCGCGCATCCTCGACGAGCCCCGCACGACAACCGAGGTCGCCGCGGCGCCCGTCACGGAGCTCGCATGACGACTGTCGCGGTACCGGCCGCACCGACTCCGTTCACGCTCATCGCGGGTCAGACGGCGCTGATCGTCATCGACATGCAACGCGATTTCCTGCTGCCCGGCGGCTTCGGCGAGAGCCTCGGCAACGACGTCGACCAGCTGCTCAAGGTGGTGCCACCGCTGGCGGCGTTGCTCGCCGCGGCCCGTGCCGCCGGGGTCATGGTCATCCACACCCGCGAGGGCCACGAACCAGACCTGTCGGACTGCCCGCCCGCCAAGCTCAATCGCGGTGCGCCGTCGAAACGGATCGGGGATCCCGGCAAGTACGGCCGCATCCTGATCCGCGGTGAGTACGGCCACGACATCGTCGACGAGCTGGCCCCGATCGACGGCGAGTTGGTGATCGACAAGCCGGGCAAGGGCGCGTTCTACGCCACCGGGCTGCAGGACGCGCTGACCGCTGCGGGCATCACGCAACTGCTCGTCACCGGCGTCACCACCGAGGTGTGCGTGCACACCACCACCCGCGAAGCCAATGACCGCGGCTACGAGTGCCTGGTCGTATCCGATTGCGTCGGTTCATATTTCCCGGAGTTCCAGCGGGTGGGCCTGGAGATGATCGCCGCGCAGGGCGGCATTTTCGGCTGGGTCGCGGACACCGCGGCGGTCATTCCCGCGCTGCAACAACTCGGCGCCCCGTCACCTTCTGCGGTCTAGAGAGGACCTGCCCATGTCCACCGACGTCTCCGATCCCCCGGCCGCCGGCACCCCAAAGCCGGCCCTGTCCATTCCGTGGTGGACGCGTGGCGACACCAACGCGTTCTTCGGGCTGGGGTTCAACATCCTGGTCAACGTCCTGACGCTGACGGGTCTCATGATCGGCGTCGTCAAGGTCCCCGCCGGTGACGTACTCGGCACGATCCTGCCCGCGCTCGGGGTGGCGCTGATCCTCGGCAACCTCTACTACACGTTCCTGGCCCGCCGCCTCGCGCGGCGCGAAAACCGCACGGACGTCACGGCTTTGCCGTACGGCCCGAGCGTGCCGCACATGTTCATCGTGGTGTTCGTGGTGATGCTGCCGGTCTACCTGCACACCAAGGATGCGATGCGGGCCTGGCAGGCGGGGCTGGCGTGGGCCTTCATGATCGGCATCATCGTGATGATCGGTGCGTTCGTCGGCCCCTACATCCGCAAACTGACACCGCGGGCGGCCATGCTCGGGACGCTGGCCGGCATCTCCATCACGTTCATCTCGATGCGGCCGGCGGCCCAGATGTGGGAGGCGGCCTGGATCGGACTGCCGGTGCTGGCGATCATCCTGATCGGGTTCTTCACCGACGTGAAGCTGCCGTTCGGCATCCCGACCGGACTTGCGGCACTGCTCGTCGGTACCGCCATCGGCTGGATCGGCGGGTTCATGTCGGCGCCCGATGTCGCCAAGGCGGTGTCCGACGTCGCGATCGGGCTCCCCGACCTGCGGATCGGCATGCTGCTCTCGGGCCTGTCGCATCTGGCCCCGCTGCTGGGGACCGCCATACCGCTCGGCGTCTACAACTTCACCGAGGCGATGAGCAACGTCGAGAGCGCGTCCGCCGCCGGCGACAACTACAACCTGCGCAGCGTGCTGCTGGCCGACGGCGCGGGCGCGGTGATCGGCTCGGCCTTCGGCTCGCCGTTCCCGCCTGCCGTCTACATCGGCCACCCCGGCTGGAAGGACGCCGGCGGCCGGGCCGGGTATTCGCTGGCCAGTGGCGTGCTGATCGGGGCCTTCTGCTTCCTGGGCCTGTTCGGCGTGCTCGACGCGCTGTTGCCGGTGCCCGCGATCGTGCCGATCCTGCTCTACATCGGTCTGCTGATCGGCGCGCAGGCCTTCCAGGCGGTGCCGCGCCTGCATGCCGTCGCCGTCGTCGCGGCGCTGCTGCCCAACCTCGCGCAATGGGCCGGCGGCCTCGTCGACAACGCGCTGAATGCCGCCGGCACCTCGGCCGCGGCAGTGGGCCTGGACAAGCTCAACGGCGCGGGCGTGGTCTACCAGGGGTTGCAGACGCTCGGCGAGGGCGCGGTGCTCGTCGGCCTGATTCTCGGCACCATGGTTACCTTCATCCTGGAGAAGAAGTTCCGCTACGCGGCCATTGCGTCGGTCGTCGGTGCGGCGTTGTCCTTCATCGGTCTGATCCACGCACCCGAGGTGGCGTGGGCGGCCAATCCACAGGTCGCCCTGGGCTATCTGTTCTTCGGCCTGGTGTGCGCCGCGTACTCGCGGTTACCCGGCGCCGATCAACCGGTCACGGTCGACGAGTCGGACGTCGTCGCCGGGCACTAGGAGACGGCGCGATCACAATGTGCCCCTGACAGCGGCGCCATCGCAAATGACTCGATGACGACGCTCGTGGAGTCACATTGCGTCAGGACCGGACGAGCCGCGCGATCGCCGCGGAGGCCTCGGCCAGCTTCTGCTCGGCCTCGTCGCCGCCGACCGCCACCGCGTGGCTCACGCAGTGCCCCAGGTGCTCGTCGAGCAGCGCCAGCGCGACCGACTGCAACGCGCTGTTCACCGCGCTGATCTGCGTCAACACGTCGATGCAGTACTTGTCCTCATCGATCATCTTGGCGATGCCGCGGACCTGTCCCTCGACGCGCCGCAGCCGCTTGGCGTAGTTGTCCTTGTTCGGCGAATAGCCGTGTTGGGCCTCAGGGTGACCCGCCACCGCAACGTCCGACTCGTCTGCCGTCATAACCCCAGCGTACCGCATACCCCTTAGGGGTATCCAATGCAATTTCGCTTGGTGGCGGCGGGCATACTTACCTGCATGTCTGCTGATCAGCCCGATATCAAGCCCCGCAGTCGCGACGTCACCGACGGTCTCGAGAAAACCGCAGCCCGCGGCATGCTGCGCGCGGTAGGCATGGGTGACGACGACTGGGGCAAGCCGCAGATCGGCGTCGGGTCGTCGTGGAACGAGATCACCCCCTGCAACATGTCGCTGCAGCGGCTGGCGCAGTCGGTCAAGGAGGGCGTGCACGCCGCCGGCGGTTACCCGCTGGAGTTCGGCACCATCTCCGTCTCCGACGGCATCTCGATGGGCCATGAGGGCATGCACTTCTCGCTGGTGTCGCGCGAGGTCATCGCCGACAGCGTCGAGACGGTCATGCAGGCCGAGCGCCTGGACGGCTCGGTGCTGCTCGCCGGTTGCGACAAGTCGATCCCCGGCATGCTGATGGCGGCCGCCCGGCTGAACCTCGCGAGCGTGTTCTTCTACAACGGCTCGATCATGCCCGGCGTCGCGAAGCTGACCGACGGCACCGAGAAGGAAGTCACCATCATCGACGCCTTCGAGGCGGTCGGTGCGTGCGCCCGCGGGCTGATGTCCCGCGAGGACGTCGACATCATCGAACGCGCCATCTGTCCGGGCGAAGGCGCCTGTGGCGGTATGTACACCGCCAACACCATGGCGTCGGCGGCCGAGGCCCTCGGTATGTCGTTGCCGGGCAGCGCTTCTCCCGTCGCCATCGACAAGCGCCGCGACGAGTTCGCCCGCAAGTCCGGTGAGGCCGTCGTCGAGATGCTGCGCCGCGGCATCACCGCGCGCGACATCCTGACCAAGGAGGCGTTCGAGAACGCCATCGCCGTCGTCATGGCCTTCGGCGGCTCCACCAACGCGGTGCTGCACCTGCTGGCCATCGCCCGCGAGGCCGAGGTCGAGCTGACGCTCGCGGACTTCACCCGCATCGGCAACAAGGTGCCGCACCTGGCCGACGTGAAACCCTTCGGCCGCCACGTGATGAAGGACGTCGACGAGATCGGCGGCGTGCCCGTCGTCATGCGCGCCCTGCTGGATGCCGGTCTGCTGCACGGTGATTGCCTCACCGTCACCGGCAAGACCATGGCCGAGAACCTCGCCCACATCGCGCCGCCCGACCCGGACGGCAAGGTGCTGCGCGCGATGAACAACCCGATCCACCCGACGGGCGGCATCACCATCCTGCACGGCTCGCTGGCTCCCGAGGGCGCCGTCGTGAAGTCGGCCGGCTTCGAGTCCGACGTTTTCGAGGGCACCGCAAGGGTTTTCGAGCGCGAGCGGGCCGCCCTCGACGCGCTGGAGGACGGCACCATCACGCACGGCGACGTCGTCGTCATCCGCTATGAGGGCCCCAAGGGCGGCCCGGGTATGCGCGAGATGCTGGCCATCACCGGCGCCATCAAGGGCGCCGGCCTGGGCAAGGACGTGCTGCTGATGACCGACGGCCGCTTCTCGGGTGGGACGACGGGCCTGTGCGTCGGGCACATCGCGCCGGAGGCCGTCGACGGCGGCCCCATCGCGTTCGTGCGCGACGGCGACCGCATCCGTCTCGACGTCGCCAATGGCAAGCTGGACCTGCTCGTCGACGAAGCCGAATTGGCCTCGCGCCGTGAAGGTTTCGAGCCGCTGCCGCCGCGCTACAAGACCGGCGTGCTGGCCAAGTACACCAAGCTGGTCCAGTCCGCCGCCGTCGGCGCCGTCTGCACCTAGCCGGGATTTGTGCACGATTTTCCGCGGTAGGCGCGGAAAATCGTGCACAAAACACCCGGTGGGCGGGCTCGGTGATAGCGTGAGGTCGGGCGCGCAGGACCGCCCGACGTCCGCTCGAAGAGGCTCAGCCTCCCTGCTGATTGCTTCACCTTGTGACCGACCTCTTCTCGGCCCGATTCGCGGACACGGGCGCATGAGAGGAGGCCGCCATGGCCAGCACACTGCCCACCAATCCGTCCCTGGACAAACTGCGCGCCGAAGCACGCACGCTGCAGCGGGCGAACGGCATCGCGCTACACGCCGCCCAGCTCGCCGTCGCCCGTCGGTATGGCTTCACCGGCTGGCCCGCACTGGTGCACTACCTGCGGCTGGCCGCGGATCTGAGCGTCGACCCGGGCGCCGTCGACGAGAACGCCCTCGACCCCGCTGACCGGTTCTGCTCATGGGCGGTATTGCGGTACGACGAATCCGACGCCCCGCCGCGCCGGCAGTCCGCTGCCGAGCTGCTCGCCGCCCAGCCTGATGTGGTTTCCCGCAGCGTCTGGGCCGCAGCCGCGGCCGGTGATCCGGTCGCGCTGGCCGACCATCTCACTCGTCGCCCGGCACTGGCCGGCACCGGCGGCGGGCCGTTCGGCTGGGTGCCCATGATGTACCTCTGCTACTCGCGGATTCCCTTGGGCCGCAGTGCAAATGACGTCCTGGCCGCCGCGGCGCTCCTGCTCGACGCCGGAGCCGATCCGAACGGCGGTTACCTGTGGTGCGGCATGTCGACGCCGTTCACACTGTTGACCGGGGTGTTCGGCGAAGGCGAGCAAGGGCCGCGGCGGCAGCCCCGGCATCCGCATGCCACCGAGCTCGCGACGCTGCTCCTGCGCCGCGGGGCCCATCCGGTTGATCAGCAGACGCTCTACAACCGGATGTTCCGCCCGGACGATTCGCACCTGGAACTACTGTTCGCCCACGGTCTCGCCGACGCCGGGCCCAGCCCGTGGGAGCGACGGCTCGGCGAGGCGATGGAGACGCGAGAACAGCTGTGGCAGCGGCAGATTCGCTGGGCCGCCGAGCACGGGTTCCGCGATCGCCTCGACCTGCTCGCCCGGCACGGCATCGACGTGTCGGGTGTCGAACTCGTCGCGCAGACCTTTCCGGACGATCCCAACGCCCGTGACGATGAGGGCGCGACGCCGCTGCACCACGCCGCGTGGGAGGGCGACCTGCCGCTGATCCGGCGGCTGCTGGAGGCGGGCGCCGATCCGTCCATCACCGACGGACGGTTCGGCTCGACGCCGTTACAGTGGGCCGAGCACGCCTATCAGACCGAGGCCGCTGAACTGCTGCGCGCCGCGACTTCGGACACCACTTCCGAGTACCACTGAAACAGCTTGATGCGGTGCGGGGCATCGCTTTTGAGCAGTTCTGCCCAGCATTCCGCGACCTTCGCCCGCGCTGCGACGCCGATCCACGGCTGTGGCAACAACTCTGGCGGCAGCAGCGGGTCTGGCTCGAGCGCGCGACTGAATTCGGCGGCCAGCTCGATGGCAGTGGTGAGCTGCGCGGTCGGGGCGGCGCCCGGCAAGGCGGACAGTGCGCGTTCGGCGACGGAGAGCAGTCGCCGGTGACGTTCGGCGATGTCGTCCAGGGGCCACAGGAGGCCCGCGACGGCTCGCGGCTCATCGGTGCCTCCGACGGCCAAATCCGCGGTCGTGAGCGTGGTGACGTGGTCGGTGATCGCCAATTGTTCTGCCGTGGCGGCTATTTCGCTGTCCCAGTCATTCGGCGAGACGTACAGACCACCTTGAATCGCGGCGCCACCGAGGCGCATGATCGCGTCACGCATGGCGTCACGCGCCGACCGGATCGACTCCGGGACGGCGAACGCCACGACGTGCCAGCGTCCGTCCCACGGGTTGTCGCCCCGGTCCTGGGCGTACATGAGCCGGAGGTAGTCGAGGTCCGGGGTGATGCTGCTGCGCAGCTCATCGGTCGCCCGCAGCACCGCTTTCCGGCCGCGTCCGTCCTGGACGAACTGCCCGTCGGCGACCAGTCGCTTGATGCACAACCGTACCTGCTGGTCCGTCATCCCGAGTTCGCCCGCGACGTCGTACAGCGCACCGGCGTCGATGGTGGCATCGTCCCGCAGCATGCTCTCGACGAGGGTGCGGGTCGGCACTTCGATGGGTGCGTCCAACGGTCAGCTCCTTGTGCCCGCGGTACGACGGGCGGGGCACCCAAGTCTAGGCACGTTCGTCCTGTTCGACGATGACGAACGGCCGGCCGTCGGGCCGATCGAGTTGGCGGGCCAGGTCGGCGAAGAATCGCGGCGCGTCGATGACGGCGTCGGGCGGGTGCACCCCCGGGCGCCGCGCGGTGCCGTCGACGATCTGCGCCAGGCCCAACGCCAGCGGGATGCCCGTGGCCCGGGCCATGTCCCCGAACAATCCAGCCGCGCTCCCGGACAGGTCGAGGTGGGTCAGCACCGTGCGGTCGCGTCCGGCGCGGGTGCCGGACACCGCGGCGAAGAACGGCGGTAGCGTGCCCGGACCTTTGCTTCGCCACGACAACGGCACAGATCGTAAGTAGTGCAACAGGTTCGGTTTCGCGAACTGCAGTGCTGCCGTCTCGTGGGTCAGTCGGCGCCGGTCGGTGTCGCGACGCAGCACATCGAGGTAGGCCAGGGTCTGCGGCCGCATCACCATGAGGTTGACGGCCTCGCCGGTGAGTCCGAGCGTGCGCCGCAACGTGATGGGCTCGGGCTGGCCCACCGTGTACGCGGTGCCGCGACGGCCACCCGGCAGGGTCAACCCGACCGCGCGCAGCGGACGCTCGAACGTCAGCTGTCCACCCCGGACGGTGCAGATTTTGCCGCTGCTCTGCAGCATCCAGTGCACGGCCGCGGCCGACGGCCGGCCGTCTGGGCCCAACAGCACCTCGCCACCATCGCCGCCCGTCCCGGACACGTCGACCGGCCATGCGGTGTAGGCGTCGCGCACCGTGTCGAGTTCGGCGGCCGCCGTGGCGACGAGCAGGTTGCTCACTCCCGGGCTGGCCCCCATTCCGATGACAGCGCAAACGTCTGCGGCACGGGCGGTTTCGTCGAGTTCGAGCATCTGCACCGTCGGTTCCCAGTCGTCGCAGATGTCGACGTAGTGCGTGCCCGTAGCGATCGCGGCGCGCAGCACCGGGACTCCGAAGCGATAGTACGGCCCGACGGTGTTGACGACGAGATCCGCCCGGTCCAGGCGCCGGCACAGGGCCACCTCATCCGTGACGTCAACCTGGGCGGCACTGACCCGCACCGGCGCCTCGGCGAGTTGTCCGCACAACCGGTGTGCGGCGGCACCGTCCCGGTCGGCGATGACGATCTCGTCGACCCGGGGCAGCCGCGCGGCGAGCCGGACCGCCACCGCACCCATCGCGCCGGGGCCACCCAACGCAAGGATCCTCATCCGGCCTCCTTGGCGGCGGGCAGTTCCTGGACGTAGCGCCGCAGATTGTCTAGGTAGCTGGGTGCGTAGATCTGCCGAGGCGCGAAAGTTCCTATCACATAGGCTTTTACGCTGTCGGGATTGCTTTCCAGGTCATCCTTGGCGAGGCTGTGCGAGGCGTGCGGATAGGTCTGGACCGTCAACAGATCGGGACGCACCAGCGCGCGATAGACGCGTTCGGTTTCGGTCACGTCGACGTTCCGGTCGCCCTCGCCGAGCTCCAGCAGCACCGGGACCGCGAGACGCGGCAACGTCGCGCTGACGTCCGCACGGTAGTTACGGGCGACGAATCCCCAGCGGTCCGCGGACATCGGCGACGCGTCGATGCCCGCCATGCGGTACTCGTGGTAGGTGGCACCGTTGCGCAGCAGCTGATTCGTCCGCTCTCGTCGGACCAGGGCCGCCGCCAGTTCCGACTGCGGTGCGTTCCGCGCCCGTAGTTCAGCCCGCAGGTTGTACTCACCCTGCCGCATCCAATTGATTGCCGGCCCAACGAGAATCATGAACTGCAAGTCGGGTTTGCGCACCGCCACCTCGGGCGCCACCCATCCACCTTGGCTGATACCCCAGATGCCGACGCGGTGCGGATCGATGTCGGCCCGGGTGCGGGCCCAGTCGATCGCGGCGCTCGTCTCGTCGGCCCGGTCAGCCAGGCTCTGGTTCAGCCAGTTGCCGGGCGCGCCGCCGACGCCGGGCTTGTTCCACGACAACGACGCATAGCCGGCCTCCGCGAAGGACTCCCAGATGGGCCGGTAGAACGCGTCGCGGCTGGCATCGGCGGGACCGTCGCCGTGGACGAACACGACCAGGCCGAACGGTCCCTTCCCCGTCTTGGGCAGGGCCAGCACACCGTCAAGGGGCTGCGCCGGCGCAGGGATGGTGACGCGCTGCTCGCGGATCGCGAAGTCGTTGGCGTACAGCACCCAGCCGCCCGCCGAAACCACGACCGCGACGACACAACCCAATGCGATCAGCGTGCGACGCACCCAGGTAGGACGGTGACGACCCACGGCAGAACTATCATCCATTCCACGATCGTAGCTCACACGATAGTTAATCGAGAGTGGCGTCAGCCACTCGCGATGCGAAGACTCCTCGCGAGCTGCGGGTCAACCGAACTGCGCGTGGAGCTCCGGCAAGAAGCCGGCCAGGTGGTTCATCTCCTGCGCGCAGTGCACCAGCAGATCCCGCGGGTGCGGCAGCTGACGCGCGGCAAGGACCCGAAAAGCATGGTCCGCCAACGACTTACCGGCACGGAAGCTGACGTGCTGCCCGCCCATCCAGAATCGGGAGCGCATCTCGGCGCCGTCGGGTGTCGGCCGCACCTGATGAACAAGCCAGCCGATGTCGACCGGGATGTCCGGCGAACCGAGGCGGGCGACGATGGCCAGCCCCGCGTGCCCTTGCGACTCGGGGTCGACGAACTGGATCGCCACCGAACTGAGCGCCGAGCCGAGGTACTCCTCGACCAGCGAGGTCCGGCCGACATAGGCCACGTCGTCACGGCCGTCGCGCCACTGCGCCGACACATGCGCCCGCGGATGCCACAGCTTGTAGCGGCGCGCGTCGCAGCCGTGCCAGCCGAACCACCAGTCCCACATCTGCGGCGTCACGCCCGGCATGTCGGTGCGCACGGCAACGGTGTACCCGCCGTCCGACAGGGTGCCGTAGCCGTTCTCGGTCTGCTGATAACCGTCGGCGGCCAGCGGTTCGTCGAAGTCCGGCAGCACCGGGCCGGCCTGCGGCCCGTGCTCGAGCGCCTCCACCACATGGCGTGGCAGCGCCGCCATCTCCGGATTGAAGAACCTGCCGAACGGTGTGTCCGCGTCGTCACCGCGGTAACCCAGGTAGCTCATGTCCGTCCCATCCAGGCGTAGAAGCGACCCTCCGGGTCATATTGTGCGCGCACCGCATCCAGTCGCGCCATGGCCGCGTCGGTGGCGAACCGGGCCGGCCGGGCACCGAGGTTCTCGTCGGCCAGCTGTATCCCGGTGGCCAGGTGGGACATCGCCGCCATGTTCGATCGGGCCCAATCGCCGTATTTTTCGTCATCGGCTGCGTCCTGCCTGCCGGCGTAGAGCGCCAGGTACACCTCGTCTTCCAGGCTGTAAGCCATGTCCTGACGGGCGGGCGACGGCCCCCAGTTCAGCCACAGGAAATGCGACGGATGCGGTGGCATGGTCTCGAGGATGTTGCGCACGCCCGGCAACAACTCGGCCGTCGACGCCGACGTCCACATGTTGTCCGCGGCGTAGCGGTGGTCGCTGAGATAGTTGCTCATCACGGCGTCGTACCAGGTGGGCAGATTCGTCGGTGCGAACGGCACGGCCATCAGGGCATGGGGCCGCGCCGGACACGTATCCAGCAGTGCGACTGCAGCTTTCGCTTCGTCGTCGCTGTCGGCGAACACTGGGGAGGCCAGCACGATGCCCGGCGTATCCAGACCCGAGCTCGGCATGGCCCGCGAAGCGACGATCTGCAGCTCCACCCGGCGGTCCACGTCGGCGCTGATCGCGCGGGCCCACGTATAGATCTCGTCGGCGGCCTCGAAAGGGTAGACGTACAGGCTGCTGCCGCAGACCGACGGCTGCGGATAGAGGCGTAGGTGGAACGCCGTCACGACGCCGAAGAATCCCGGGCCGGATCCCCGTGCCGCCCAATACAAATCGGAGTGATGCTCGGCGTCGCACCGAATCTGCTCACCATCGGCGGTGACCACGTCGAGCGCCAGCACGCTTTCGCACGCCGGCCCCAGCACGCGGCTGTTCCACCCGTAGCCGCCCTGCAGCAGATACCCGCCGAGTCGCACGCCACGGCAGTGTCCCGACGGGAAGAACAGGCCCTGCTGCTCCAGTTCGGCGGCCAGCACGCTGCCACCTTTTCCGGGCCCGACGACGGCGGTCATCGCGTCGCGATCCACCCGGCACGTATCGAGCCGGCTCACGTCGAGCAGCAGGCCGCCGTCGCGCAGGTGGTTGGCCGACCAACTGTGCCCGCCGGATCGGATACCGACGGCCAACTTGTTCGCGCGGGCGTAGCGGACTGCCACCACCACATCGGCAGTGCACGACGCCTGCACGATGACGTCCGGAAAGCGCTGCGGCACAAGCGCATTCCACACCGTCGCGCAGCGTGCCTCGTCATAGCTCGCGTCACCGCGGCGAAAATGTCGGACCTCGGCCAAAGCTGTCACCGCAACTCCTCACGCCTCGACGCCCCACCGAAACGTAACACCGGGAATCAGCGGCTGCGTCAAATTCGAGTTGCGGGCCTACTCGGCCGTCAGCACCGCCCGAGCCCCGACAGGATTGGCCAACGGCACCACGATCTTGCCCGGCATGATCATCATGGTGCAGACCATGCGTTCGCGATCGGACCTGCGGCCGGCCGTCAAGGTGACCGTCACGGCCTGGTCGGTCTCCTGGACCGTGGCGTGCACTCCGTAGCAGTCCGGCGATCCGAGCGAAATATTCAGCGCCACAGCAGGTTCGGGGTCCAGCCGGCTCCAGGACTCCGCCGCCAGCGGGTGGGGGTCGACGATCGCCGGATCGTCGACGAACGTCGTTCCCGGCGAGACCGGCACCTCCGGCAGTGCCGTCGGGTCAGCCCAGGCTGTCGGTGCCATGCCGACGGCCAACACGAGTCCCGCCGCGGCGACGCGCAGCACTACGTCGCCACCCGCGCCACTGCGAAACCGTCCCAGCCCTTGGCGCCGACGGTCTGGATGGCGGCGGCCTCCAGGCGCGGATGATTGCCCACCAGCTCCAGCATGTTGCGCACACCTTGCGCCTGCAGGTCGTCGGCGGCCGGATCGAGCACCCGGCCCATGCGCGTGACGTTGTCGACGACGATCACCGCGCCCGGCGCCGCCAGCCGCACCGCCCAGTCGACGTAGGCACTGTTGTTCTCCTTGTCCGCGTCGATGAAGAAGAAGTCGAACTGCTCGCCCCGCTCCGCCAGCTGCGGCAACGTGTCGAGCGCCGCGCCGACCAGCACCTCGACGCGGTCCGCGACACCGGCCCGCTCGAAGTTGGTCCGGGCGACTGCGGCATGTTCCGGGGAGTACTCCAACGTCGTCACGCGGCCCTCCGCTCCGATACCGCGGGCGAGGTTGATGGTGCTGTAGCCCGCCAGCGTGCCGATCTCCAGCACCCGGGTGGCGCCGCTGATGGTCGCCAACAGCGACAACAGCTTTCCGTGCTGCGCCGAGACCTCGATGGCCGGCATGCCCGCCGTCACCGCGGACTGGCGCGCGGCGGCCAGCGCCTCGTCCTCGGTGTGCAACACCCGGTTGAACATCTCGTCGACTGCCTGCGGCTCGGGTTGCGTCATGGCCCCAGGCTAGCGCGCGAAAATCCGGTGCCCAGATTGACCGATTCGCCGTCAGCGCGGCCCGTCGGCCACTTGAATGACGGCTATGTCAAATCACTTCACGGGCCTCAGCCTCGGCCCGCCGCTGGGCGACCAGCGCCTGGACCTCTGCGATCTGTACGCCTTCCAATCGCCGGCCGACCCGGCCCGCACGGTGCTGATCCTCAACGCCAACCCGAACGCCGACGCCCTGCATCCCGATGCGATCTACCGCCTCGCCATCGACAACGACGGCGATCTCCGCAACGACATCGCCTTCAGTTACGTGTTCTCCGAGCCGGTGGACGGGCGCCAGACCGTCGATGTGTACCTGGCCACCGGCGAGGCCGCCGAGTCACCGGAAGCCGTGGGCGACAAGATCTTCGAGGGCGTCGAAGTGTCGTTCGGCAAGGAGCCGGTGATCGCTGAGTCCAATGGTTACCGGTTCTTCGCCGGGGCCCGCAGCGATGCCTTCTTCTTCGATTTCGACGGCATCAAGAACCTGTTCGACATCAGGGGCGGCCGCAACTTCACCGCGCTGCACCTCAGTGGCGAATTCCCCTGGACCGGTGTGGATTCCAACACGCAGGCCAATGTGTGCTCGATGGTCCTGGAGCTGCCGACCGCGCTCCTGGGAGCCGCGCCCGACATCCGGATATGGGGCCGCTGCAGCGTCCGCCGGGACGGTGCGCTGCTGCACGTCGACCGGGCCGGGCATCCGTCGGTCAGCAGCTTCTTCAACACCGACGACACCAAGGAGGAGTACAACGCCAGCGAGCCGGTCCACGACCGCGACCGCTGGATGCCGATGTTCGTCCACCTGCTGGGGCACACGGGCGGTTACACCGACGAGGAGGCCGTCGCCGCCGTCGACGCTGAGGGCATCCTGCCCGACATGCTGACGTTCAACCCATCACTGCCGGCCAAGTACCCGAACGGGCGGGTGTTCACCGACGACGTGATCGACTACCGGCTGGCCTCGCTGACCAAGGGCGATTGCCCACCGTCCGGCCTGAGCCCGCACACCGACACCCTGCAGGTCTTCCCGTATCTGGGTCCGCCGCATTAGGACAGCACTGGAAACGCACGCTCGCCGGCCGCGAGCGTGCGCGTAATACACACCGAACGCGGCGTGTCCATGTACAAACACGGCCGCTCGCGGGAAAGGGGGCAGCGCACGCGGGAAAGGGTGTAGTTAGCGCACGCCTTCCTTGGCGTAGACGACCCGCAGGACGTGGCCCACCTCCGGGCCCATCACGATGTCGGCCAGCTCGCAGAACGCCGCGGTGAACGCCGGACCGTGCGGCGGTACCGCAGCGGACACGTGGTGGGCCACCTCGTGCAGGACCACCAATTCCCGGAGGGCCCAGGTGGATTGGCGTTCGGGCACCGCAATGACCGCGCCGCCGTCACCGGATTCGTAGTGCGCGGCCGTCACGCCTCGCCGCGCCCGCACGGCCACCGCGCCGGCATCGGGCCACCGCGCCGCCACTGCCGGCATGGTCAGCACCTGGTCGACGTAGCTTCGCACCGCGTCGACGGACCCGAAGCGCGCCTCGGGCGGCAACGTCAACTGTGTCCCGAAGAATTCGACCGCCCGGTTGCCGCGTTCCCCGGCGCGGTCGAACAGCGTGCGCACGAACTGCTCGGCGGCGTACACCGCGGATCGTTGAACGTCCCGGGTCATCGCTCCAGAGCCGTACGCGCACTGGATAGTTCGGGGCTCGGCCCCAGCCGCGCCCGGCGCCCGGCCCGGTCCCCGGCCCGTCGCGCTGCCGACGAATAGCCGGCCGACGCACTCGTCGCCCGCCAACTCCCCCGCGCCTGCGACGTCTTCTTGTAGAACGACACCAACTCAAGGTCCTTGTTGCGCAACGCAAGCGCGGTCCCCGGTTGGTCGGCGCGTTCGGCGGTCGCCGCCTGCCGGGCCTCCTCGCGGGCGTCGATCAGCCGCTGCCCGACGCGGGCGCCGAATGCCAGCTGGAAGTTGAGCCGGGCAGTGATGGTCGGCGTCGGCCGGTGCGCACCCGTCGAGATGTAGGCGTCCGACGACTTGACCATCTGCACCACCACGCTGGCATACAGGGCGTGGGTGGCGTCGATGTCCTCGGCGAACCCGTAGGCATAGACGAAAGTCGAGTTGGACGCGATATCGCATTTCACGTCGTTGGCCCGCGCGATCAGCACGAACAACTGCACGAACGTGCGCAGACCCCGGGTGCCCGCCTCCCCGATGGTCACTGTGCGCTGCACCGGTTCCTGTGCCGCGGTCCGGGTCGCCGAATGCGCCCGGGCCACCGCCAGATCGATCGACGTCGTGGTGGCCAGGCGCTGGGCCGTCGCCATGAACGCCTCGGCCTCATGCGGGTTGTCGGTGTTCTCGGCCTGCCGCAGCAGCGCCGCGATCCGGGCCAGCATCTTGTCGTCACTCATGCTCGCGACATTATGGGACGCGTACGACGTTTCCGCGCGCGCGACGGGTCGTGGCCGTCGCCGCAACCGTTGTCAGTCGGGCGGCTCCTGCGCTTCACCCGATTCCTGGTCGACATCGGGCGTCTCGTCGCGGCCGGTGGCGCTGGCGCGGCGAAGTTCGTCGTCGGCGCTGAGTGGTCGCTTGGCCTCGCCGGTCTCGACGTCGGCGTCGGTGTATGTGCCCCGGGAGCCGGGATCATCCTTGTCCATGGCAGTCCGTCCTGTTCGTCGGTCGTGATGCCGATATACCCACCGCTGAAGGTTGGACACCTCCTCCTGCTCCCGCCGGGTTCGATCAGGGCTCGGCGGGGTAAGCGAGGTTGCGTGCAAACCATGGAATTGACGGTTCTCGATCCCCGCACCGGCGACACCGTGTCGCGGGTGCCGATCGCGGGCCCGTCGGAATGCGACAGCGCAGTCGAACGAGCCCGCGAAAGCTATCCCGCGTGGGCCCGGACGCCGCCGGCCGACCGAGCCGCCTGCCTGGAGTCCGCGGCGGCTGCGATCCGCGACGCCGCCGACGGATTGGCCGAACTGAACGAACGCGAGACCGGCAAGCCCGCACCCGATGCGTTGGGTGGCGTACAAGCCAGCATCGGCACACTGCTGCAGTACGCCCAGCTGGGACCGCTTCACCGCGGCCACAGCTTGCAGGGAAATTGGGCCGCAACCGATCTCATGATTCCGCAGCCGCGGGGAGTCGTCGCGGTGCTGACACCGTGGAACGATCCGGTGGCCGTGGCGGCGGGCTTGCTGGGCGCTGCGCTGGCCACCGGAAACACGGTGGTGCACAAGCCGAGTGAGCGGTGCCCGGGCACCGGTCGGTGGTTCGCCGAACTACTGGCGGCCCACCTGCCCGAGGGCGTCCTCGAAATCGTCGACGGAGATGGGTCGACGGGTGCCCGATTGGCGTCGGCCGAGGCGGTCGACGTCGTCGCGCATGTCGGGAGCAGCGCCACCGGCAGGTCGATCGCGCGGGCCTGCGCCGAGCGGGGTGCCAAGGCACTGCTGGAAAACGGCGGCAACGACGCGCTGATCGTCGACGCGGGAGTGCAGACCGACTGGGCCGCCCAGCAGGCAGCGCTGGGCGCCTTTGCCAACGCCGGCCAGATCTGCGTGTCAGTGGAACGCATCTACGTGGTGGAGTCGCAGCTCGAGGCATTCGTCGAGGCGCTGCTCGGTGAAGCGCGCGAATGGTCCCGCCGGATCGGGCCGCTCGTCGACGAGCGGCACCGCACTCACGTGCACCAGCACGTCACCGACGCCGTCTCGCGCGGTGCGCGTGTACTCATCGGCGGCGAACCACTGGACGGGCCGGGCACGTTCTACCCGCCGACCGTTCTGACCGGCTGTACGCCGGACATGCTCGTGTTCAGCGAGGAGACCTTCGGGCCCGTCGCCGCTGTGCGCAGCGTGCCCGACTTCGACACGGCACTGGCCGAGGCAGCCGACGACCGGTACGGCCTGGCCGCCACGGTGTTGACCGGTGACATGGGACATGCCCAGGAGGCCTGGCGGGCGCTGCCGGTGGGAACTGTGAAGATCAATTCGGTGTTCGGCGGTGCGCCGGGTGGTGCGGCCGAACCGCGCCGCGCCAGCGGCAACGGATTCGGTTTCGGCCCTGAGCTGCTCGATGAGATGACGGCGATGAAAGTGGTGCACTGGTCCCCGCCGGCCGCCTGAATCGGCCCGGCCCGAACCGTGGTGACTACTTAGTGACGAAGCCGTCCAGCGCGCCCGTCAGCTGCGGGGACAGCGGCGCCTTGTTGGCGTAGTTGGCGACGTTGTCGGTCGGATCGTCACGCAGCACGTGGCTGACACCCTTGAGCGGAACCACGGTGAGCGCGGTGTGCGCCAGCGCGGCGATCAGCGGCTGCTCCGCCTCGCAGAAGGCCTGGACGTCCGAATCCGAGCAGGTCAGCAGCACCGGCATGCCGTTCGGCAGCTTCGCGGCCAGCGCCAGCGGGTCGATGGCGTCCGCCTCCAGCACCGCCTTGGCGTTGGCGGGGTTGAGGATCGCGCTCAGGCCTTCGGGCAGCTTGGCCGGCGGGGTGCCGGTGGCGCGCGTCGACGCGACGGCCGCTGACCAGTCCGCCAGCACCTGGTCGGCCTGCTGCCGGGTCTTGGCGCCGGCTTTCACGTCGGCGTCGACCGAGGCCCGCACGCGGTTGGTGATGACATCGAGATACCGGCCGGCCAGCGGCTGCAGCAGCGCGAGGGAATGGATCTTCGGGGCATCCGGGCCGGTGTCGGTGGCGAGCGCCAAGGCGTGCACGGTGCCCTCCCCCAACCCGTAGACCGAGATGCGCGCGGTGTCGGTGCCCTTCTGCGCGGCCAGGAACTTCACGGCCGCCTTGGCGCCGGCGGTGTACACCGCGCTGCCCACGTCACGCAGGTTCTGGGCGTGCGGCCCGAGCCCGGTCTTACCGGTGCCGACCTTGTCGTACCGCAGGCTGTCGACCTTCTTGTCGGACAGGTACTCGGCGAGCTGCCGCATGTTGCCGACCTTGCCGGCGACGGCGTTGTCACCGTTGCGGTCGGTTTGGCCGCTCTCGGAGATCAGCAACACCGACGGCGCCGCGGCAGCTCCGGGCACATGGCGGTAGCTGCCGTGGATGGTCAGGCCGTCGGCGACGAAGCTGACGTCCTCATCAACCCAGTCGCTGCCACCGCCCGGCTTGTCCGAACCGCACGCCGCCACCGCCAGCACCGCCAGCCAAACCAACAAGCGCACAGCCCATTTCACGCGAGCACCCCAGTCACAGCCGCACTTCGATCCAGCTCACGACGTCGTCGAGCACCACTGCCTTCTCGGGCTCGTTGAACACCTCGTGGTACAGCTTCGGGTAGACCTTCAGCGCCACGTCGGACGAGCCGACGCACTCCACCAGCTTGCGGCTGCCGGCCACCGGGACCAGCTTGTCGTCCTCGCCGTGCACCACCAACAGCGGCGCGGTGAGGGCGGCGGCGCGCTGCGGCATGGTCTCGCCGACCTCGATCAGCGCCTTGCCCACCCCTGCGGGCACCTTGCCGTGGTACACGAGCGGGTCGGCGTTGTACGCCGCGACCACCTCGGGATCACGCGACACCGCGTCGAACGGCAGGCTCTCCGCGGGCAACCCGGGAAGGATGGAACCCAGCACCTTCGCCGCCAGCGCCAACGGCAGGCTGACCTGGGAACGGGCGTCGACCGCCGGGCCGGACAGCACCATCAGCTTGTAGTCGTCCGGATGCTCGACGCCGTACGCGAACACGATGCCGCCACCCATGCTGTGGCCCAGCACGACCCGTGGCAGGTCGGGATATTCGGCGGTCGCGAGGCCGACCAGATGATGGAAGTCCCCGGTGTACTCGGAGATGTCACGGACCACCACGCGCTTGCCACCCGAGCGGCCATGGCCGCGGTGATCGAGAGCGAAGGTGATCAACCCCGCCTCACCGAAGCGTTGCGCGACATGGTCATAGCGGCGGGCGTGCTCGCCGAAACCGTGGGACAGCACCACCACGCCCGTCGGATCGGTCTCGGGCACCCAGACGTCGTAGACGATCCTGGTGCCACCGATACCGTCGAAGCTGCGTTCGCTGCGGGTCGTGGCCATGGAGAGACAATATCTGGGGTCGGCCCACGGTGCGTCCGTCGCCGCCGCGACTCCCGCCGGATGTCACACCCCCTGCGTACCCTGGGTCACGTGAGTGTCCTCAGAGAAGACGCGGCAGCCACACCGGCACAGTCCAGGGACGCGTTCCTGGCCGACGCCCAACGGCACCGGCGCGAGCTGCTGGCCCACTGTTACCGCATGACCGGTTCTCTGCACGACGCCGAGGACCTGGTGCAGGAGACCTACCTGCGCGCCTGGAAGGCCTACGACAACTTCGAGGGCAAGTCGTCGGTGCGGACCTGGCTGTACCGCATCGCCACCAACACCTGCCTGACCTCACTGGAAGGCCGTCAACGCCGGCCGTTGCCGTCGGGGCTGGGCCAGCCGGCGGCCGACCCGCAGGCCGAGATCACCGAGCGCACCGACACCGCCTGGCTCGAGCCGCTGCCCGACGTGCGCGACGCACCGGGTGATCCGCAGACCATCGTCGGCTCCCGTGAGTCGGTGCGGCTGGCGTTCATCGCTGCGCTGCAACATCTTTCGCCCCGCCAGCGCGCGGTGCTGGTGCTGCGCGACGTGCTGCAGTGGAAGGCCGCCGAGGTCGGCGAGGCCGTCGGCACGTCCACCGCGGCCGTCAACAGCCTGTTGCAACGGGCCCGC
Organism: Mycobacterium toneyamaense; assembly: GCF_055384815.1. NCBI lineage: Bacteria > Bacillati > Actinomycetota > Actinomycetes > Mycobacteriales > Mycobacteriaceae > Mycobacterium > Mycobacterium toneyamaense. The sequence goes on along the minus strand of NZ_AP040333.1, from coordinate 148,367 downwards.
GCCCAGCTCGATGCCGTCGGCCCCAGCCAGGACGACGTCCTGGTCGCTCCGGAGTCCGACGAAGCCAAGGACCTGCTGGCCAAGTACGTCAACGCCTTCGAGTCCTACGACATGGACGCGCTCGTGAAGCTGTTCACCGCCGACTCGGTGTGGGAGATGCCCCCGTTCGACACCTGGTACTCGGGCCCGCGGGACATCGTCGAGCTGTCCCGTTTCAAGTGCCCCGCCGAGCACCCGGGCGACATGCGGTTCGTCGCCACCACCGCCAACGGACAGTCCGCCGCAGGCATGTACATGCGCAATGCCGAGACGGGCCGGCACGAGGCGTTCCAGCTGCACGTGCTGGACATCAAGCCCGAGGGCATCTCGCACGTCGTCGCGTTCATGGACCCGACGCTGTTCGAGAAGTTCGGACTGCCGGCCCACCTCTGAGGACTGTCGAAACAGTAGGGATCTCCCTTATATCTCCACCTGTCGATCGCCGATACGTTCAGTGGCACAGCCTGGTGACCTGCTGACGAAAGGGATCGATCATGAAGACCGTGCTGCTCGGCGCCGCCGTGATCACCGCCACTGCCGTTTTGGCGGCCCCGGCGGCGACGGCGAGCCCCGGCTCGTTCCTGGAGGAGATCAGCATCAACGGCGCCACCCTGCCCGGCAAGACGCCCGACCAGATGGTGGCCGCCGGCCAAGGCGTCTGCAAGGACCTCCGCGGCGGCGTGACGGTTCTCGACGAGATGACGGTCGTCGAGAAGGCGTACGCCTTCAATCAGGGCGCGCTGTTCGTCAGCGCCTCGACCACTCACCTCTGCCCCGACTTCGCGGGCGGTTAGAGCACACTAGCCGCGGCCCCAGGGCACTAGCCACCCTAGTCTGCAAGTGACTGGCGAGTAGGTTCTTAGTTATCATCTATGCAGGTCAGAGCGCCTCTATACCATCATTCTGGAACGTGTTCTTACTTTGTGGCTATGATCTTCGTCATGAAGACCAAAGGTGCTCTGCTGTGGGAAGTGAACTCCCCGTTCCAGGTCGAGGAGATCGACCTCGGTGACCCCGTTGCCGACGAAGTCCAGATTCAGATGCATGCCGCGGGCATGTGCCACTCCGACTACCACCTGACGACGGGCGCGACCCCGATGCCGCTGCCCTGTCTCGGCGGGCACGAGGGCGCGGGCGTCGTCACCAAGGTCGGCAAGAACGTCACCGGCATCGAAGAGGGCGACCACGTCATCCTCGCGTTCATCCCGGCCTGTGGCTCCTGCCCGCCGTGCATGAAGGGCTTCCGCTCGCTGTGCGACCGCGGCGCCGTCCTGCTGGGTGGCAAGTCGATCGCCGACGGCACCAACCGCATCCACACCGCCGGCGGCAAAGAGGTCGCGGCGATGAACCTGCTGGGCACCTTCGCGCCGTACATGACGGTCCACAAGGATTCCGTCGTCAAGATCGACAAGGACATCCCGTTCGAGTCCGCGGCCATCATGGGTTGCGCCGTGCCGACCGGCTTCGGCTCGGCCACCAACGTGGCGCAGGTCCAGCCCGGTGAAACCGTCGCCATCGTCGGTGTCGGCGGCATCGGCATGAGCGCGCTGCAGGGCGCGGTGATCTCCGGCGCCAAGCACGTCATCGCCATCGACCCGAACCCGTGGAAGCGCGACCAGGCGATGAAGTTCGGTGCGACGCACGTCTACCCGTCGATGGCCGAGGCCATCGCGCCGATGATCGACCTGACCTGGGGCCTGATGGCCGACAAGGTCATCATCGCCGTCGGCGAGATGAAGGGCGAGTACATCGAAGAGGCCATGATCCTGACGGCCAAGACGGGCACCTGCGTCGTGACCGGCATGGGCTCGATGATGGACGCCGACGTCAAGCTGAACCTGTTCCTGTTCACCATGCTGCAGAAGACGTTGAAGGGCAACATCTTCGGTGGCGGCAGCTCGCACATCGAGACCCCGCGCCTGGCCGCGCTGTACAAGTCCGGTCTGCTGAACATCGACGACATGATCACGCGGACCTACAAGCTCGAGGACATCAACCAGGGCTACCAGGACATGTTGGACGGCAACAACATTCGCGGTGTCGTCACCTTCGACGAGTCAGACTGGTAACTCTCTTTCGCGAACAGCCGAAGCTGCCCCTTTCCGCGGAGAAGGGGCAGTTTTGTGTCCTGGTCACGATCACCGGGCGTTCCGATACGCACTGGGCGATACGCCGACACGCTTCCGGAACGCGGTGGCGAAGTGATTCGGCGTCGAAAAGCCAACTGATGAGGCAATTTCGGCGATACTCGTCGCACTGGACATCAACAGCATCTTGCCACGGTCGATCCTCAAGTCCAGGAGGAACTGGTACGGCGTGGTGTGAAAGGCCCGCCGGAACGCGCCGATGAACGCGTGCACCGGCATCCCCGCCAACTGCGCCAGTGCATCCAGATGAATCTCGGAATCGATTCCGTCGCTGAGGAAGTCGACGAGCCTGGAACGAGTCTGGGCGTCAAGGTTCCGATGCCCTGGTTTCCTCGGTGCCGTAGCGGTGTACTTCTCGCAGATCAGCAGGCGGGTGGTTTCAGCCAACGAGTGGGTGAGTAATCGCGCCATGGCGTCGTCACGGTCGGCAACGCTGTAAATTTCCTCGACCAAATGGTGAATGAGCCTGTCCCGGTACTTGATTCGGGGCAACAGTGCCGTGTCGTCGATCACCCCGCGCGGGACGGCAATCTCACAAATGCCGGCGACATCGCCTTGGACCAGCGCCGCACATTGAACGCCCGCCGGCTTCCACCAGACGTCTCCCGCCGTCGGCGGCACCTGGCCCGATGGTCCCCAGTCCAGCGCGGTCTGGATGGAATGCATGGCGCCACCGCGATATACGTACACCAGATGATGCGTGTCACTGAAGCTGCACCAATCCGTTGGCGCCGAGATGCGCTCCGTGGAGAAGGCGAACGACAACCCGCGCGCCGCAACATCCTCGCGCTCCAACACTATTCGCGGCGTAAGCGGGCGGTCGCCGTCCCACGGCTTCATCCCCATCGGAAACCCCACTGGCACATCATTTTCGATCACACGGTCGGCGGAATGCTAGGCCTTCCGAGATAAACCGTGGCCGGTTTTGCAAACCTACCTTCTAGTAACTTCGCCTGGTTTGAATATTTGAAAAGCCTACAGAATGTGAATGCACATCTGCGGTTCAGTCCGTACTTTTCGGGCCGGTCAGCGACAGCTGACCTCCTCGACTGAACCAAAGGAGACCGAGTTGAGTCTCGCTCTACGCCCGTATATGAACGCCGGCGTCGCGCTCGTCGGCGCCGGCGTCATTGCTCTCACCCCCGTCACGGCTTCCCCAGCGGCCGTTCATGTTCCGGCCCTGCGCTCTGCCGCAACGGTCGAACTCACGGCATTCACCAACCCGCTGGAGACCTGGGCGTCGGTTGGGCAGGCGACTGTGGGCAATCTGCTGGACATCGGTCATTACCTCGTGGGACACCCTGCGCCGGTCCTCCAGCAACTCATCGCAAACCGTATGACGGACGCCAACACGTTGGGCACAATTCTTCAGACCGTCGCGACAGGGCTTCAGGGATGGCTCAGCCCCTGGAGCCCGGATGGTATCGCCCACTACGCGCGTGTTGCGGCCGATCAAGCCCGCGCAGGCGACCTTCGAGGAGCGACCGACAGCTTGTACAACGGGATCGTCAATAGGTTCAAGTTCAAAGTAGGGCTGCCGTTGCTGGGCACGCTCGCCATCTGGCAGAGCGTGGCAAAGGACGTGTACACCATCGCCACCGAACTGCCGTACGCTCTCGCCATCGGGCCGTTCCAGTACTCTTTCACCGCCATCAAGACATTCCAGATGGCAGTTGGTGACACCCTGCAAGGGTTCGGCGACGCGCTCAAGGCGCGCGATCTCGTCACCGCGGCGAGCTTTCTCATCAATGCACCGGCAGTGATAACCGGCGCAGTCCTGAACGGCTATTCCTATTTCGACACCGCTGGGGTCCTGGGCGAGGATGGCGTGATCAATCAACTGATCAGATATACGCGCGAAAGGGTCGCACAGGCTCTCAAGCCCAAACCAACTGCAGCCGTGGCACCTCGATCAGATGTTGACTCGGCAATTTCAGACTCGACTGCCGCATCGGCGATCACTCCGTCCACCAATCCTGCAACCGCATCGTCAGGGACGGCGGTCCCGACGAAGCCCGGTTCAGCTCCCGCGCCGGCGGATTCGACGAAGAGCGAATCGACGTCGACAGCAATTGACACGACCGCAGCCGCATCGACAACAACCAGCCAGGAAGCTGCGGTTCCAGTCGCCAAGCCCGTCGCCGGCCCCACACCGACCCAAGCAGTCAAGGACGTCGAAAAAGCTGCGGCGAAGGCGATCTCGACTGCCGGTAAGCAGATCACATCTGCCACCAACAAGTTCGGCGAGGATCTGAAGAAGACTTTCACGAAGCCCCGCAAGCCCGCCAAGACGGATGCATCGACCAAGCCGACAAAGCCCGACTCAGACAGCAGTGGCGCGAACAAGGGCCAGAAGGCCAGTTCGGGGGCAGCCAAGTAGAGATCGCACCCGCGAACGCCCCCAATTCGGTTCGAGATTGGGGGTTTTCGCACGACGTGCGGAAGCTACTCCTCCGTTTTGGAGGCGGGCGCCGCAGGCTCGGCTGGTGCGCTCTTGTGACGCGAGCCCGACCACTTGACGAAGACGTAAAGCGCCCCGCCGAGGACCGCCAGTGGAATCAGCCACGGCAGCAGGAATCCGAACGCCAGTACGAGGTGAGAACCAAAGGCCCACAACGTGTCCCAGCCATGTTCGATCTGCCCGAAGAAGCCGTGATAGCGCTCCGGGGCTGGGCCACCGCGACGCTCGGCGGTGATCTGGACGTCGACCGAGCTGTAGGTGATCTGGTCGCGGAGGGTGTCGCGCTGCGCCTGCAGGCTCTGTAGCTCGGCCTGCCTCGACGACAACGCCTCCTCGGCCTTGATCAACGCATCGGGGTCCTTCGAGTCACGCATGATCCCGAGCAACCGATCCACCGACGTCTTCAGCGCGGTGATCCGGGCATCGAGGTCGACACGGCGTGCGGTGACGTCGTCGGTCTTGACCTCGAGGGTCTGGACCGTACCGAGCCCCTTGAGCGACGCCAAAGCAGCGTCGAGCCCGTTGGCCGGCACTCTCAGCACCAAGTGGACGCTCGCGCGGCCGGACGTCGACCCGGCGTCGTCCGAGCGCTCGTCGACGCGTCCGCCCGCTTTGTCGACGATCGTGGTCGCCTTGTCCGCGGCGGCCGCCGGGTCGGCGGTGACGAGGATCAGCGACGCGGTCTTGACGATGTCCCGCGGTTGTTCGACGGGCGGCGCGGGCGCCTCGGGGGCACCGCCTTTGAAATCCCCGCCACTCTTGAGCGGCGCCGGTGCCGCCGGGGCCGACTCGGAATGCCGCGTCGAGTTGCCGCCGCTGCACCCGGCCACCAACCACAACGAGGCGATCAACAGAGCGAGAAATACGACCGGCCGGAACCGCGTGCGCGTCATGCCATCCGAGCGTACCGAGCGATTCACAGGAATTCGGCGGCGAATGTGCAGCCAGATCGCCAAGACGGCTGGATCCGCAATCTCTGCGCACATTCGGTGCGGGGTCGGCGCGCGCAGTCCCGCGGGGCGACCCCGCAACAAAACTGCCCCTCATCCGAAGACAAGGGGCAGTTTCGTGTCTGTTCGCGAAAGAACTACTTCGGAGGCATCCGGATGCCGCCGTCGACGCGGACGACCTCGGCGTTCATGTACGAGTTGGTGATCAGCTCGATGACCATGGAGGCCAGCTCCTCGGGCTTGCCGAGGCGGTGCGGGAACAGCACCGACTCGCCGAGCTTGGCCTTGAAGGCCTCCGAGGCTTCGCCCTCGCCGTAGATCGGGGTGTCGATCAGGCCGGGGGCCACGGTGTTCACGCGGATGCCGACTGCCGACAGGTCGCGCGCGACCGGCAGGGTCAGGCCCACGACGCCACCCTTGGACGACGAGTACGCGGCCTGGCCGATCTGGCCGTCGAACGCCGCGACGCTGGTCATGTTGACGATGGCGCCACGCTCACCGGACTCGGCGAGGTCGTTCTTGCTCATCTGGGTGGCGGCGATGCGGATGCAGTCGAAGGTGCCGACCAGGTTGATGTCGAGGACCTTCTTGTACAGGTCCAGGTTGTGCGCCGACTCGAACTCGCCGTCCTTGCCGATGGTGCGCTGGGCCCAGCCGACACCGGCCGAGTTCACGAGCGCACGCAGCGGGCCGAGGTCAGCGGCGGTCTTGACCGCGTCGATGATCTGCTCGGTGTTGGTGACGTCGACGGTGACGAAGACGCCCCCGATCTCCTTGGCGAGCGCCTCGCCCTTTTCGGCCTGGAGGTCGGCAATGACGACCCGGGCACCCTTGGCGGCCAACTGACGGGCAACAGCCGCACCGATTCCTGACGCGCCGCCGGTGACGACCGCGCTAGCTCCATTGATATCCACGCCGACAGCGTATGCGAGGCCGTCCGCTCACCGGGACGGACCTCGCAAAGGCCATCCGGCGTCGACATCATGCCGATCGAACCCGGCGAATCGACCGAATCGGAGGTCGCCTGAAACACCTCGTCATCGACCCGCCCGGTGCGAGGATCTGTGTCGTGTCCGGCATCGATCTGGCAGGGACCCGGGAAGCCTTGCGGGCCGCAGCGTCCCGGACATCCGCACTCGTACGCAGCGTGACCGATCCCGCCGCAGCGGTCCCGAATCTCTCCTGGACCGTGGCGGAGACCGCTGCTCATCTGGTCACCGGCTTGCAGCACTACGCGGGGCTTGTCACAGGGGAGACGGACATTCAGGAGTACCTCGCGCTCGCGCCGCCGCGTGCTACCCCAACCGAGCGAGGGGTGATCGCAAACGCTCGCATGCTCGAGCAGTTCACGGAACGGGATCCGCGCCGGCTCGCCGACCTGCTGATCAGCGCGGCGGAGAACTTCATCGCGGTATCCGACCGGCGGCCAACTGACGAACCGATGCCGGCCTTCAACGGTTTGGCCATGACCGTTCCGGTCATGGCCAGTGCGATGCTGGGCGAGCAGCTGCTCCACGGCCTCGATATCGCCCGCGCTGTCGGGGCCGACTGGACGATCTCGAGAGCCGAGGCGTTGTACGTCATAGCCGGCGTAATGGCGATGATTCCCTACTATGTCGACCGGCAGAAGGCCGCCGGGCTGCATCTGGCTTATGAGCTGCGATTCCGGGACGGTCCCCGCTATCGCGTCACGATCGAGGACGGATCCGCCGCCGTGGGTCCGGCCGGCGGAGCCGTCGACTGCTGGATTTCAGCCGACCCCGTCGCCTACCTCTTGGTGGGCTATGGCCGGAGCAGCCAGTGGGCGTCGATTCTGCAGGGCAAGATCCTGTCGGCAGGCCGCAAGCCCTGGCTCGGCGCCAAACTCGGTCAACTGTTCGTGAAAGTGTGATGCGACGCCGCGAACGGCTACTACTGCGGGCAGACCAGCACGGTCTCGTGGAAATGCCAGCTGTCGATGTTCACGTATTCACCGGGTGCGCCGGGCACCGAGCCACTCGAATTCAGTTCCGGGATGTAGACGGCGTTGATCCGCGCGCCGAAACCGAAGCCGGTGTTGTATTTGACGCCGCCGGACTGCTCGATGGTCCAGTTCACCATGCCATCGGCGTAGGTGTAGGTCCGGTTGATCTGAAGGTCCTTGCCGATGCCGACGCTCTTCTCGCGCTTGAGCACCATCGGGGTGCCGTCCAACGGCACACAGCGTTCGGCATGAGCCAGCGGGGCCGGCAGCCACGCCAGCCCAGCGGCCAGCGCGCCCGCTGTGGCAATGGTGGCAACCGAATGTTTCACGTGAATCCTCCCCGCAAACCCGACGACCCCTACTGTAGCCGCGAATTCGCCCCGGCTCCCCGGCTCCGTCAGTCCAATCGCTCGAGCACCGTCGCGGTCCACCGCCGCAACGCGTCCGCCTGCGCTCGGCTCATGCCGTCGAACACCGTCGCGCGCACCAACTCGGCGTGCCCGGGAGCGGCGGCCTCGAGCGCATCCCGCCCTCCTGTGGTGAGGGTGACGACGGCGGCGCGCCGGTCGTCGGCTGCCCCGGATCGCTCGATCAGACCGCGGGTTCGCATGCGCGCCAATTGGTGGGACACCCGGCTCTGCTCCCAGCCCAGATGGGCACCGAGCGCACCCATCCGGCAATCGGGCAGCTCGCTGAGCGCCACCAGGACGTCGTAGTCCGCCAGCGACAACCCGTGATCGCGCTGCAGTTGCCGGTTGAGTGCGGCCTGCAAGCGCCCGCTCATTGCCAGGTACGCGCGCCAGAGGTCCTGTTGATCATCGGTCAGCCACACGGAATACATGACACATCATTTATGTTGTGCCGTCCAGTAGCGACACCTAAGCTCACCGACAACGACAGGGGACGACATGGCCGAAACAATCGACATCCGTCGCGCGGCCGACCGCGACACCACCCGCATCTCGTGGCTGGACTCCAAGCACTCGTTCTCGTTCGGCGGTCACTACGACCCGGCCAACACCCACCACGGCCTGCTCCTGGTGAACAACGACGACCGCGTCGCACCGGGCTCGGGATTCGAGACCCATCCGCACCGTGACATGGAGATCGTCACCTGGGTGCTGCGCGGATCGCTCGTACACCAGGACTCGACCGGCAACTCGGGCGTCATCTACCCCGGACTGGCGCAACGGATGTCGGCCGGACGCGGCATCCTGCATTCGGAGAAGAACGATTCTTGGCGCCTGACCGGGGCCGAATCACACAGCGAGCCCGTGCATTTCGTGCAGATGTGGGTGGTACCCGACGAGTCCGGCAAGACGCCCGGCTACCAGCAGCTCGAAATCGACGACGAGCTGTTGCGCGGCAAGCTGGTCACCATCGCCTCGGGCAGGCCCGAGCACTCCAATGACACCGCCATCACCATCGGCCAGCGCAATGCGGCGCTGCACGGCGCCCGCCTCGAGCCCGGCGACAGCGTCGAACTGCCGACGGCAAAGTACCTGCACCTGTTCGTGGCCCGCGGCGAGGTGGCCCTCGAGGGTGCCGGGCCACTGCAGGAAGGCGACGCCGTGCGGCTGACGGCCTCGGGTGGGCAGCGCGTCACCGCCACCACGCCGGCCGAGATCCTGGTGTGGGAAATGCACGCCGATCTGCTCGGCTCGTAACCCTGCGCCGACGGCCCCGCCCCGACTCCGGTCGGCGGCGGGGCCAATTACTCTGTCCGCCAAGGTGATTCCTCCGTCACCGCGCCGTGATGTAGACGTGACCAAAGTTGACAGAGTGTTTGCTGTGGCTACGCTGAAGGTCGTTGTATCGGACCGGAGGAAGGGCCACAATGTCGTTTCTCGGGCCGGTTACCCGACGCGACACCGTTCGTCGCGTGCGGAAAACCCTCAGGCGCACAACGCTTCTGACGCTGTGCGCGGGCCTGGTCAGTACCATCGGCGTGCCGGCATCCCACGCCGCCGACGGGCGCTCGCTACTGGTCAACGCCATCACCAACTACCGCGGCAGCTTCCTGGTCTACAACTTCGGCGGTGACCACCCCGCGCCGATGCTCAACGCCGCGGGCAACTGGTACGAGTCGGGCAATGGCGGGCACCTGCTCGTCATCAAGGCAGCGTCGCAGCGCATGAATCCCCGCTTGCTCGTCGACTCCCACCGCGGCATCCAGTCCCGCTGCGAGCGCGATCCCCGCGCCCGTACCGCCGAAGGTCTGTTGCAGGCCTCCGAGGTCTTCACCCCGCTGGAGGCGTGGCAGGCGCTGGGCCGGCCCACCATCGCGGTCAACGCCAACTTCTTCGACATCCGCGGCCAGCAGGGCGGCTCGTGGACGTCGACGGGTTGCAGCTCGCCGCTCGGCGCCTACGTCGACAACACGCGCGGCCAGGGCCGCGCCAACGCCGCGGTCACCGGAACCATCCCCTACGCGGGCAAGCAGGGCCTGTCCGGCGGCAACGAGGTGTGGACAGCGCTGAGCACCATGGTCATCCCGTCCGACGGCGCGCCGTACATGATCACCCCAAGCAGCACAAGCGATTTCAACGCCGCGACTGGCCCGATCAACAACCTGGTTAATCAGGGCGCCCGGTTCGTCGCGGTCAGCGGCATCGGCCTACTGGCACCCGGCGATACCGGACAGCTGAACGACGGCGGCCCCAGCGCCGCCCGCACCGCGCTCGCCTATGTGCGAAGCCGCGACGAGATGTACATCTTCCAGGGCGGCAGCCACACCCCCGACCAGATCCAGGACCTGTTCCGCGGACTCGGCAGTGACACCGCCATCCTGCTGGACGGCGGTGGCTCCTCCGCCATCGTGCTGCGCCGCGACACCGGCGGCCGCTGGGCCGGATCCGGAACGCCACGCGGTTCCTGCGACACCCCGGCAGTGCTGTGCGACTCCAGGGAACGCGCACTCCCAGGCTGGCTCGGCTTCGCTTGAGGCGTCAGGCGTCGGGCCGCTCCTCCACCGGTGCCACTGTCGGCACCGGGATCAGCCTTGGCACCAACGTTTTTCGGCTCCTTCTCGACGTCGGGCCCACCCGCCCGGTCTCCGTCCGCGCCCTGCTGCGGCTCGCGCTCCTCGCCATCCGGCGCCAACACCGACCTCGCGTCACCGGCCTCGAGATCGAACGCTTCCCCGCGTGCCTGCGGATCGGCCTGAAGATCGGCCTTCGCATCGGACTCGGGCTTTTCTTCCTCGGGCTCGGCATCGGCGTCTGTCTCGGCCTGTGCCTGTGGCTCCTGGGGCGGCTGCTCGTGGGCGTGGTCGTCACCGCCCGCCGACTGCTGACCATCATTCGCCAACCGGGCGCCGACACCGGCCGAGTTGAACTGCAGCGGAACCGGATTCGGAGTAACCGACGCACTCACGGTGGCGACCGTCGGACGGGCGGCACCGTAGTGCGTCGGCAGCACGCTGCTCGTCAGACCTGCACGAGACCCGACGTGCGGAGGGGACGCCGGACCACATTGACTGCGCGACAACAGCGATCGGCCACCGCACGCGGCCGATGACACAAGAACGCCCGACGTGAAGGCACGTCGGGCGTTCTCGTTGCCGGGTGTCAGTGGGCGGCTGAGCCCCCGCCGGTCGCGGCAGTTGACTTCGCCGCGCCGTCCTTCTTCTGCTTCTTGGTCTTCGGGGCGTCCTTGGTGACCTTCTCGGACTTGTCCGTGCCGGCCTTGGTCGCCTGGTGTCCTTGTCGGACTTCGCAGGCTTGTCGGCCTTCTTGTCCTTCTTGTCCTTGCCCGCGGTCGGCGTGCTGCCCGCGTCGTCGGCGGCGTGCTTGGGCTTCTGGCCGCTGTCCGGCGTGGACGGGGTGCCCTCCGGCGCGGCGTGCTTGCCCGAGGACTCCTCGGTGCCCGTCTTGGTGTCGGTCTTCGGATCGGTCTTGGTCTCGGTCTTCGGATCGACCTTCGGGTCGGTCTTGGTGTCCTCCGCCTTGGGCTCGGCCTTCGGGTCGGTCTTGGGATCTTCGGCGGCCGGCGTGGTACCGGTCTTGTCCTCGGCCGTCTTGTCCTTCTCGCCGGCCGTCTGGTCGGTGGCCTGCTTGCCGTCCTTCTTCGAACCGGTGAGGCCGGTGAGGCTGGCCGACAGCGGCGCCAACTTCGGAGTGGTCGACGGGATGTCCGTCGCGGCCGTCGCGCTGACGACGCCTTCCTTCGCCGCCAGCGAGTTGACCGTCGCGCCCTGCGTGAGGCCGCCCAGCGTGCCCAGCACTCCGTTGAGGAGGTTCTGCACCGTGCCCGCCAGGCCACCCAACGGGTTGAATCCGCCCAGCTTGCCGCCGGTGATCAGCTTGATCAACGCTTCGACAGCGTTGTCCGGCGCATCGGTCGGGTTGGCGCTGAAGAATTCCTTCTTGAAGCCGGCCACCAGCGAGTTCATGATGTCCGCCGGCACCTTCTGCCAGTTGACGTTCGGGAACGAGAAGAACGGCGTCGGCGTGCCGGGGTCGTTCAGCGTGCGACTGTAGGTGCCGTCCGGGTTGCGCACCACGTCGGTGTAGCCCAGGTTCACCAGGCTGGTCATGGCCGGCGCGAGGGCGTTGGCCAACTTGTAGATGGGGCTGCCCAGTGTGCCGAAGCTGACCATGTTCAGCACGTCACCGGTGAGGTACATCGGTTCCATCAACGGCAGCGTGTTGGTCGGGATCGTCAGATAGATGTTGACGGCCAACGGGTTTCCGCTCAGCAGGCCACCGGTGAGGTCGCCCAGCTGGCTGGTGAGCTGGCTGGTCAGCGTCGCGGTCGAGATGCCGCGCAGCAGATAGGTCGGTAGCGTGCCCGCGACCAGGTTGTTGGCCAGGCTGAACGGGTTGGGCCACGCGGCCAGGTCCGAGAACGGCTGGTATTCGAGGGTGGCGTCGACCTTGATGGGCAGCAGGTTGGCGCCGCCGATGCCCAAGCCGGTGTTCAGCAGCGGGATGCCACCGCTGTTCATGGCGTGCACATCCGGGGTGATCAGGTTGATGCCCAGCAGGTCGCCGATCGGGTAGAAGCGCGCCAGCAGACCGCCGTTGGCGCGGCCCAGGTTGTTCAGCAGGATCATCGGCAGGACGGTCAGGCTGCCGAGGACCGGGCCCGCATGATTGGCGCCGCCCGGCTGGTTCGCCAGATCCGCGACGACCTTCGAATACGCCTGGCCCATGGAGAACGCGCCGAGACCGAAGCCGACGGACAGCGGTACCCGGACATCGATCAGGTCCAGCTTGTCCAGGCCGATGGCGTCACCGACGGTGTTGATCACCACCTGCAGGGCGCCGATCAGCGGGCCCAGGCCGCCGAGCTTCGTGGCCCGGTCCAGCACCTCGTTGATCAGGCCCATGGCGCCGACGTCGAGGTAGTCGGTGTTGTTGATGGCGTTGGCGATCGCGTTGGCGGTGCCCGGGGTCCAGCCCAGGTCCAGGCCGGCGATCTTCAGCAGCGTGAACACCGGTCCGGCGGTGACGATGTTGACGCCGGGGATGTCCAGGTTGCTCAGGTCGAGGATGTTGTCCAGGCGGATGCCCAGGACGTCCAGCAGGCCGCTGAGCGTCACGTTGCCCTGGGCGTCCATGATGCCCAGCGCACTGAGCAGCGGGACCAAGGCACCGGTGAGGAGCGGGCCCAGCGCCGCGTTCAGCAGCGGCGTCAGCTTGATCGGCAGCGCATCGAGGATCTGGCTGAGCAGATTCTTCGGCAGCTGGTTGATGAGGTTGCTGAGATTGAGGCCGCTGAGACCGCCGGCGGCGCTCAGTGCCTGGACCAGCGGCGGCAGCAGCGCCTCGACGCCGCCCTGGGCCAGGTTGTACGCGGCGTTGCCGACGCCGAAGGTGATGTCGGGCAGCACGCCCGGCTTCGGGAACGGCGTGGTGAACGCCGACAGGTTGACGGCCGAATGCGACGCCGGCACCACCCGCGGCGCCGGCGCGTTCGGCACGGAGGCCGTCACGGTCATTGCGGTAGCTGTTGCGACAGTCGCACCCAGCAATGCCGCCCGCTTTGCTTGAACCCGCCCAGCCAGATGCGTAACAGCCATTTGCCCCGTCCCCTCAGCCGCCACAATCGGTTATCAACCGGACGGTAACATTAATGCATCGCAGCTCCAACACGCACTTTGACCTGCCGCTTTCCCAAATCTGGCAACCGGGTGAACAGAGCTCACTCCACGCAGCCGACGCCGTGAAGCCAGCTAATTTTCATAATGCGAAAATTGTTTGCTGAAGGGCGCGCCGACCGGGCTTGGACCCTGGCGGAATCTCCGCAAATATTGACGCCGGCGGTCACTGTGATACGCACCCACCGCAGGTCCAGACGTGATTCACGCCATAGCTGGCGGATCCAGCCAGGCCACTGCCACCCTTGGCCGCAACCCACGTCAGGCGATTCACAGTGTGCTGACAGGTAGCACACGTCAATTCAGGCAAACCCGCCAAACGAGGCTTGCCGCTACAGCTGCGGAGTGAGATCCAATTTGGTCAGGGCACTCATCTGACTGACCTTCCAATCAGCGCCGGAACGCTTCAGGGTCAGCCGATACGACAGGTACCGCAGCGAGGGGATGCCCTTGGTCAGTGGACTGGTCGCGACGGAGTTGGTGTAGACGATCGCGGTGGCCTCATTTGCACTGATACTTTCCACCGCTGTGCCCATCACCTTGGTCTGGTTGGTGACCTGAGCCTGCTTGTTGCTGGCGACGATCGAATCGACGAACTTGCGGTACTCCTCGGCGAAGCCGCCGGCCAGATACTGCTGCGACCGGTCCGCCAGCTTGTCCATGTCATTGGGCGAGTACGACCACAGCGTGGTCACCGCCGCGGCGGCGGTCTTGGCGACCTCGAACTTGTTCTGGACCAGGGCGCGATCCGCCAGATACGGCTGCACCGCGGCACCCGCGAACGCCGACGCACCGACAAACAGGGCCGCCGCCACCACACCCGCGATCAACAGCTTGCGACCGGCAGGACGATGGGGCACCAGCACCACGGGCGCCGCCTCGGACTTCTCCTCGGCTACCTCGTCAACCGCTTCACTGTCCGAATCTTCCTGAGCGGCAGCATCTTCCGGCTCGGCTATGGCCGCCTCGTCGGCCGAAGCGTCAGCAGCCTCGTTGGTCGAAGCGCCAACGGCCTCATCGGCCGAAGCGTCAGCAGCCTCATCAACGGGCTCTTCAGCCGGCGCGGCGTCGACGGGCTTCTGCCGGGGCAGCCGGTGCCTGCGCCGGGCGGCCTTGCCCTGCGGGGCGCCGGCCGGAGCATCGGCCACAGACTCCCCGGGGGTCACATCACCGGATTCATGCGGCTGATCTTCCACTGCTGCCCTTCCTGCGTAGCCGTTACCACCCAACGCGAGCCACTTTCCACGGTCGCGTTGCCGTCCGGCGTCGTCGTCGTCAGCTTCATCGCGATCAGCACGTCCGCGCTGCCGTCGTCGTTCCACCGTTGTACGCCCGCGTCCTCGACGGTCCCCTCCGCCGGTTGCGCGCGCGCCACCTGCATCAGGATCTGGTCGTGCTTGTCCTTGAACTGCTTGGCGAAATCACCGGTGGACTGGCCCGCGATCTTCTCGACGTACGCATTGGCGTGGAACGGGTCGACCGCGGTGAAGCCCCTCATGAACTCTTTGACGTAGCCCAGCACCGCCGCCGACTTGGCCTGGCTCGCCACGTCCTTCTCGTGCTGAACCAGCAGATAAGTGCTGGCGCCGATGGCGGAGAGCACCAAAACCGCTGTGACACAGGCAATCACGATCAGCGTCACGCGCCGGGGCGCCGCCGCAACAGCCTTGAAGTAGTCACCGGCGACGAAGCGCTCGGCAGCATCGATCTTGCGGCGCGGGCTCATCAGCGTCCTCCCCGCGGGCTCTTGAGCACCGTCAGATTCGACAACTGCCACTTGCCGTCAGATGACTTCACGAAGTCGACCCGCACCGTGGCGGTGATGAACCGCAGGGTGTTGGCGTCGACGCCGCGCTGCCCCTGCAGCGCGAGCAGCATGGTCGCCTGATCTGTGCCGGCACTGAGGATCGCGCTGCTCACCGCGTAGTACTGGTTGGTCGTCGGCTTCTTGCTCACCGCCTGCTGCTGCTTGATCAGCTGGTCGCGGTAGCCGTCGGTCACCAGCGCCTGCGCGGTCTTGAAGTCGTTCTGATACGTGTCGATGCCGTAGCTCAGGACGTGCTCGACGATCTTGGGGCCCTGCTCGGAAATCTGGTGCCGCGCCTCGTCGACCGCGCGGTCATGCCGGAACTGCACGCCGTAGCTCAGCCCCACCGCCGCCAGACAGACCAGGGCGCCCGCCACCAGCACCTGCCCGGCCCGGCGGCCCGGATCCCGCTCGGGAGCCGGGACAACGCGAACTTCGGTGTGCAGCAACAGATCTGCGAAGGTGCGGTGCCGCGGGTCCCACAGCGGCCACAGCCAGCCCAGCAACACCGCGACGGTGTCCAGCAGATGCGCGAGGTCACGCAGGACCAGCCGGCCCATGCCGGCGGGAACGCCGGCGGGGACCCGCTCCACCCGGATGGCGAACAGCGACCGGCCCACGCTCCACCCGGTGATCGACGGCAGTAGCCACCGGTTCACCAGGATCGCGGCCGCGGCCAGCGTCGCCAGGGCGGCGTACACCCACAGCGTCCAGTCGGCCCGGGCGGCGTAGCCCAGCAGTGCCATCACGGTGATGATCGCCAGGCCCAGCAGCACGTCGAGCGCGAAAGCGCCGGCCCGCGCCGGCCACGAGGCCAACACCGGTGCCGCTTCGGACTCGGACCCCGTGCTGACTGCTTCGGCGCTCGTCGTCTCCTGACCAACCGTCACGAGGTGACCTGGTCGAGCTTGGCCACCTTGAACTTTCCGTCCACCGGTGCCATCTGCGCGCGCATCCGGTAGCCGACTTCCTTGTCCTTCTCGGCGCTGTTGTTGATCTTCACGCGCACCGCCACCAGGACGTCGATGGATCCGTCGTCGTTGTGCTTCTCGACGGCCGCCCGCATCTGCGAGATCTGCACCTGCACGTTGGCGGCCTTGTACGCCTCGAGCGTGATGCCACTCATGAACGACGCCTGCGTCTGGTACGCGCCGGTGGCGCACTCGATGATCTTCGTCTGCGCGGCGATCATCGCCGTCGTGTCGGGAGCCTGGGTGGCCGTGACGCAGTCCTTGGCCGCCGCGATGGCGGCCGTCTCGTTCGCCGCGAGCGCCTGACTCTCCCGATGCGACTTGAGCGCGAACCAGCCGCCCGCACCGACCGCGGCGGCCAGCGCCACGAGCGCCACGCACACCGTCAGGGCGATGCCCCGCCCGATGCGGGCGGGGCGCTGCGCGCCCTCTGATTCGCCGGTTTCGCCCGGCACCAATCCCGAACTGCTCCTCGCGTGCGCCTCGATCGATTCCTCGGCAGACGGCTCTGTCGTCACCACGTCCTGCGACGTGACGTCCTGCTCATCGGTGGGGTTCAGCTGGCTGGTGCCAGCATCTCCTTCCATCCGTCGTCTCCTGGGTTGCTCGAGTTACTGACCGAATACTTCACACCATTCGGTCCGACCACCTGACCGCTCTGCGGGTTGTAGGTGGCCTCTGGTCCTGCTGCCGGAGTGTAGAGGCACTTGTTGGGTTGCTGCCCGCTGCACTCCACCGTGCCCTGCCCCGGTGCACTGACCGGGTCACTGGACGGCGCCGACGCCCGCTCCGGGGGCGGCAGCATGTTGGCCGGCAGCGGGTTCATCCCGTTGTTGATCGACGGCGCCGGGATCACCTTGCCCGGGTCGACCGGCTGATCACAGCGCGCGGCGGGAGCCGGGCAGTTCACGATCTGGTCCGGCGTGCCGTACCACGGGTTGGTACCCAGCGGCTCGTACGGCTTGTTGTCGCGGCACTCCATGGGGCTCGCCGCGCGCTTCGCCGGGTTGTCCACACAGGGCAGGTTGCGGGAACCGCGGACCGTGTTCTGGGCGTCCTTCGGGATCTTGCAGTACAGACCCGA
Source organism: Mycobacterium toneyamaense (assembly GCF_055384815.1). Taxonomy (NCBI): domain Bacteria; kingdom Bacillati; phylum Actinomycetota; class Actinomycetes; order Mycobacteriales; family Mycobacteriaceae; genus Mycobacterium; species Mycobacterium toneyamaense. The sequence goes on along the minus strand of NZ_AP040333.1, from coordinate 130,842 downwards.
CTCCAGCGGTGCGGTCGACGTGTCCGCCGGGGACCGCCACTTCGACGCCGGCAGGAAGCCGGTGAGGCAGGGCGGCGGCTGGTTGATGCCCAGTGCCAGGTTGATGGGCAGTTCCTTCTCGTAGACCGCCGTCAGCGAGTCGACGATGGGGCCGGCCATCGGCAGCACCACGAGCACCTGCTCGAGGCCCTTGTTGTACCGCTTCAGCATGTCCAGGACGATCTCGACGTTGGCCAGCGACTGCGGCAACGCGTCACGGACCTCGCCGAACACCGCGTTGAGCTGGTCCGCCGTCGGCGCACCCTGCTGGATGGCGCCGCGCAGCGCCGCGTCCTGCTGGGCCGACTGCCCAGCCAGCACGTTCAGGTTCCGGGCCCACCGCGAGATGGCATCGCCGGACTTGACCTGGCTGTCGATGATCGGGCCCGAGTTCTGGACGATGTCGTCGACCGAACCGAGGTTCTCCTTGAAGTCGCCCGCCAGCGCCTGGGTGCCGTCGACGAGGTGCTGCAGCGACGGGCCGAGCCCACCGACCGCCTCCGCGGTGTAGTCCAGCAGCGCGCCGATCTTCTCCTTCGGCAGCGAAGCGAGCGCGTTCTGCGTCGCATCGAGAGCCGGACCGACTTCCTTGGGGACGGAGCCCTTGGTGATGGTCTGACCGGCCGCGAGGTACTTCGTCGACGGTTTCTCCGGCGGCACCAGGTCGATGAACTGCTCACCGACGGCGGACACCGAGTGCACGTTCGCCGTGACGTTGTCCGGGATGTTCACATCGTTGTTGACGTCCATGGTCACGCGCGCGCCGCGGGCCGTCGGCTCGACGGACAGCACCTTGCCGACCTGGTTGCCCAGGTAGGTGACGTTCGCGGTCTTGTACAGACCGCCCGAGTTGGGCAGTTCGGCGTACAACCGGTGCATGCCCACGCCGAGGTAGGTCGGCAGCTTGAGGTACACCAGGGACAGCCCGACCAGCGCCGCGACGGTCACGATGCTGAAGATGATCAGCTGAATCTTCAGAAACCGGGTGAGCATCGGTCACTCCCCCCTTTCAATTCGCGGACCGCCGGGCGCGTTGGCCGGGTTCGGGGTGAACCTGACATCCGGGATCATCGTCGCCGGATCGCGGCCCCACGACTGCTCGAGGGCGCGCGCCATACCGGACAGGCCGGTGCCGGTCAGGATGCCGTTGTCGATGGCACTCAACGTCAGGTCGAGGTGCAGCGAGAGGTTCATGTAGTCGCCGCGGATGACCTTCGGGATGTTGTCGATCGGGAACGGCAGCGTGAACAGCAGCTTCATGGCCGGCACGAGGTTCGGCGACGTCTTCGCGATCTGCTTGAGCGCTCGCTGCAGCGTTGCGAGGTTGGTGTGCAGGTTCGCGTTGCTGTTCGACAGCGTCGTGTCCGCAGCCTTCGACAACCGGCCCAGCGCCAGCACGGCGTTCGAGAACAGGTCCTGGGTCTTGTTGAAGTGCTCGATCAGCGGCGGCGTCTCGGTCAGCACCCGATCAAGGGTGTCGTTGCGATCCGCGACGACCTTCAGCAACGTGTCACTGGAGCGAATGGCCCGCGTGATGTCCTCGCGCTGCTGATTGATCTCGTCGGTGAAGGTGTCCAACCGGTGCAGGAACTCTTTGATCTGATCCGCGCGCCCGTTGAGGATGTTGTAGACCTCGGACTGGATCTTCTCGACGTTCGGCACACCGCCGCCGTTGAGGATTCCGGAGATACCGGCCAACGTCCGCTCGATGGTCGGGTACGCCGACGAGTTCTTCAACTCGATGGTGTCGCCGTTGCGCAGCGGTTGGGACGACGGATCGGCCGGCGGGTCCAGCTCGAGGTGCTGGGCACCCAGCAGGCTGGTCTGTCCGATCTTGGCCTGCACGTTGCGTGGCAGGTTGATACCGGGGTTCAAATCCACCGTGAGGGTAGGCACCCAGTTCTTCAGCTCGATCGCACGCACCCGGCCGACGAACACGTCGGCCACCCGGACCCGGCTGTTGGCGTTGAGGCCCAACGTTTCCGGCATCTGGACGTAGATCGTCGAGTGGCCGTCCACCGTGCCCGGACCACCGGGCAACGGCACGTTGGCGATACCCCGCCAGCCGCAGGAGCTGAGGATCAGCGCCGCCGCCGACAACACGCCGACCCGGCGGGCGTTACGCGCCCACCCACCGCGATGCCGCGATGCCGAGGGTGACTTCGGCCCCATGGACCCGGTCATCATTGGCCTCCAACTTCGGCAGGAAGTGCGGGTCCGGCCGGCGCGGGCGCCGGAGCCGGTCCTGGGGCGGGCCCAGGTGCCATGGCACTCATCGGGCTCGGATCGTTACCCGGTCGCGGCGGCGAGACCGGTCCCGGCTGCGGGTACCACGGCGGCGGCAGCGGGCTGCTCTCGTTGTAGGCGTTCGGCGGTCCCGACATGTTGACCCCACCGGTCGGCGGAATGATGTCCGGCCCACCCATGAGCTCGCTCAGCGATTCCGGGGTCAGCAGGTCCTTGGTCGACTGGCCGACGTTCAGGCCCTGCATACCGGGAGCGGTGATCCAGCCCGGCTCGTGCTGGCCGTGCGACCACGGAGTGTCGGGCGAGAACACGCCCGGCACGGTCGTGTCCTTGTATCCGCCCGGGGGCTGCAGGCGCGGCTCCGAGTACGTGACCAACTTCGGCAGCGTCATGGCGGTGGTCGCCATGTTGATACCGAACGGCAGATAGTTGAACTTGATGGCGTCCATCACCGGGGCCAGGTACTGCGCGCACAGCTCCGCAGAATCCTGGTAACCCAACCGGCTACCGGCCTGGATCGAGCTGCAGATGAACTGCAACGGGTTCGAGTTGGTCACGCCCGGCAGCACACCGGAGGCGATCAGACCGCCGGTCGCCGGCGAGTAGATGTTCTCGAGGTTGGCCAGGAAGTTCGGGTAGGCGTGCAACGCACGTTCCAGGCCGTCCCGCGGCTCCGGCTGCAGAATGGCCGTCGTCGCCTCGGACACGTTGTTGATGTCGTGGGCCAGGACGCTGCCGTTCTTGTCCAGGAAGCTCCGGGTCGTCGCCATGACCTGGTTCAAATCCTTGAGCGCCGACGCCAACTCCTGGTCGGTGTTGGTGAACTTGTTCGTGAACGACGCCAGGTCGTTGTTCAGCGAGACGAACTGCTGGTCACTCTTGTGCAGCGCGTCGACGAACACCGCCAGGCTCTTGATCACCTGGAAGAAGTCACCGCGACCCGTGTTCAGGGTGTTCACCGCATCCGACAGACCCTTGAGGGTCTTGTTGAACTGGGCGCCCTTGCCCTCGAAGCCGTCCGCGAACGACTCGATGATGTCGCCGAACGGGCCCTTCGGCTGCTCCTTGGTCGGACCCAGCTCGGCGAGGATGCGCGTCAACTGGTTGCGCAGCTCGTCGTACTCGATCGGGATCTGGGTGCGTTCCTTCGGGATCACGGCACCCTCGGCCATCGTCGGCCCGCCAGTGTAGGGCGGCGACAGCTGGATCACACGGGACGCGACGAGGCTCGGGTTCAGCACCGACGCCGACGCGTTCTGCGGCACCTTGAAGTGATTCGAGTAGTGCATGACGACCTTCATCTGGTCGCCGTGCGCCTCGATGGTGTCGATGGCACCGACCTCGACGCCCATGATCAGCACCTTGTCGCCCGGATACAGCGCGAGGACCTCGGGGAAGTACGCGGTGATCGTCGTGGTGGTGATCTTGCGGTACAGCTGCAGACCGAAGAAACCGAGGAGCACGATCGCCACAAGCGCGAGCGCACCACCGATGACCGTCCCCTTGGACAGGTTCGGTTTCTTGATGTTCCGGATGTTGAAAACAGTCGACATCGTGGCGGCCCTATCCTTGCGACCCTGGCGGGAGGAACGGCGGGTTACCCGGCAACGGCGCGGTACCGGCCGGACCGGCGCTGGGACCCGGTCCCGGCGGCGCCGGCGGCGCGATCAGCGGCCCGGGGATCGGAGCGAATCCAGGCGCGATGTCGCTGTCACCGGGCTGCGGCGTGAGCGGAACCGTCCGGGCACCGACGGGTGCCGGCGGCAACGGCACCGGCGTACCGGGCACGTTCTCAGCCGGTTGTCCCGGGAAGGCGGCCGACGGCACACCAGGTCCGGTGGGAACCCCGGCCGGGTTCGGCGCCGACGGGATGACATCCGGCGGACCGTAGGCCGGGCCACCGAACGGACCGACGCTGAGGTGCGAGCACGGCAGCGGATCGGCCGGCGACGGATCGGCACCCGCTCCCGGGGTGTACGAGCACGGCGAGCCGGGAGGCACCGCCGGGCCGGGGTGCTCCGGTGTGCCTTCGAGCTTCGGCGGGGCCGGCGGCGGCGCACCGTTGGCGAAGCGCTTGCCGTTGGGATCCGGCCACTGCGCCTCCGGCAGACCGGCGCTGCGCCAGAAGTCTTCGGGGTTCAGGCCACGCTTCTTGAACGCGGCGTCCACGAACGGCTGCATCAGCTGCGGCGGCAGGATGTTCTCGACCATGACCTTGAAGTACGGGCCAGAGGCGATGGCCTCCGACAGCGAGGCCACGAACTTGCCGGCGGACACCAGGGTGTCGGCCAGATCCTGCTTACGGGCGACCAGGATGTCGCCGATGGTCCGGAGCTGTTCCAGGACGTGGTTGATGTTCGGGTTCTCGTCGATGGTCGCCTTCAGCTGGTGCGACACCCGCGAGACGCGCTCCAGCAGCAGGCTGATGGCCTCGCCGCGCTGGTTCAGCGAGTGCAGCAGCGCCTGGGCATTGACCAGCAGCGCATTCACCTGACCACTGCGGTCGCCGAGGATCGTGGCGATCTTGTTGGCGTTGCCGAGCAGCGAGCGGACCTGCTCGTCGCGCTTGCCGATGGTCTCGGACAGCTTCTGCACGCCCTCCAGCGCGGCGGTCAGGTGCGGCGACGTCTGATCGACCGTCTCGGACAGGACGTTGAGCGACTCCTTGACGACCTTGGTGTCCCAGCCCTGCGAGGCCCGGGTGACGTCGAAAATGGCGTCGTAGATCTGGTAGGGCGTCGAGGTCTGGCCCAGCGGCAACGTGCCGCGCGGCGGCAGTTTGTGGGTGCCCTTGGCCTCGATCTCGATGGCTTTGCGGCCCAGGATGGTCTCGGTCTTGATCAGCGCGCGGCTGTCCGTGCCGATCGTGTTGGTACCGATGTCGAAGCCGATGATCACCTTGTCGCGATCGATGTCCATGCTCTTGACCGTGCCGACGTTGACACCGTCGATGCGGACGTAGTCGCCGACCATCAGGCCACCGGAATCGCTGAACTGGCCGTAGTACGTCGGCGCAGCAAACAGCATCGGCACCTGGGTGACCGACGCACCCACGGCCGTGACGAGCACGACGGCCGCCAGACCCATCATGCCTCTGCGGACCCGATCGGACCCTTCTATGGACCTCACTTCGGCGTGCACCTTCCCGACGGCTGGTTGGTGAGCTTGACTGTGCGCACGGGGCCACCCGGCTGCAGACCGTTCATCTTCAACTCGATGTCGCAGACGTAGAAGTTGAAGAAGTCGCCGTAGACACCACCGGAACGACCCAGGATTTTCAGTGCCTGGGGCACCTTCTGCAATGTGTCGTTGAGCTGTTCCTTCTGGTCGACCAGCGACTGCTGCGTGGTCTCGAGGTAGCCGAGGGTGCTGTGCAGCAGCTCGCGGTTGTCGCCCAGCAGGTCGGCGAGCGAGCCGGCCGCGTTGCTGATGTTCGCCACCGAGTCCGCGATCGGATCGGAGCGCTGCTTCAGCCCGGTGACCAGGGACTCGAAGTTCTTGATGGTGTCGTCGAACTGCTTCTGGTGCTTGACCGTGGTGTCGAGCACCGTGTTGAGGTTCTTGATCACCTCACCGATGGCCTGGTCCTGCTCGCCGATGGTCGAGGAGAACGACGCCGTTTGATCGAGGATGTTGTTGATGGTGCCGCCCTCGCCCTGGAAGATCGTGACGAGCGACGAGGCGATGGTGTTGACCTTCTGCGGATCCAGCGACCGGAACAGCGGCCGGAAGCCACCCACCAGGGCATCCAGGTCCAGGGCCGGCTCCGTGCGGTCGACCGGGATGGTGCCGCCCGGGGGCAGCACCTGGTTGCTGTCGCCGCGGCGCAGGTCCAGGAACCGGTTGCCGATCAGATCGAGGTAACGGATGTGGGCCGTGGTCCCCTGGTAGAGCGACAGGGACTTGTCGACGGTGAAATGCACCCGCGACCTGCTGCCACCGTCGATCAGTTCGACGTCGGTGACCTTGCCGACCTCGACGCCGTTGGCGCGCACGAACTGGTCGGCCTTCAGACCGCTGCTGTTGGTGAAGATCGCCGAGAACTCGTTGGTCCGGCTGAACCGGAACTGACCGAAGACGATGAAGATGCCTGCCGTGAAGGCCAGCAGGACCGCGGAGAAGATGGCGAGTTTGATCGCCGTGCCCTTGATGCTCATGGGTTGATCGTGTTCTCCCCGTCTTGACGACCCCAGACGTACTCCGATGCGAACGGCGATCCGAGACCGAAGTGGTTGTACGGCGCGATCGATGCGCCGGTATCCATCACCATGTAGGGCATCGGGAGGATGTCCTTGGTGACCGTCCAGCAGCCCGGGCGTCCCATCGGACCGCCGGAGGCGTTGATCCGTGGGAGGTTGTCCGGGTACACGTACTGGTTGGCCGCACCGACGAGCTCGGTGTGGGTCACCAGCGAGTAGCCGTTGCCACCGAGGCCCTTGGCCGCGGCCGGCGCACCGGCGGCGAATCCGCGGAACAGGCAGTCGAGCTCAGGGGCGTACTTGTCGAGCACCCGCGAGGTTGGCAGCAGGTCCTCGGCGCCGCGGACCAGGTAGGGGCCGCCGCGCTCGAGGATGTCACCACCGGTGTTGCCGAGGCCGACGGCCGACATGAGGGCCTGGTCGATGGTGCCGCGCTGGTCGTTCAGCGTGCGCTCGGTGGTCACCGCGTTCTTCAGGCCGTCCCACAGATCCGGCGAGGCCTTCGAGTACACCTCGGACAGGTCGGCGAGGGCCTTGGTGTCGTGCCGGATGGTCGGCATGCGCTGGTTCAGGTCGGCCAGGATGACGTTGCCGTTGACGAGCGACTGCCCGAACTTGTCACCGAGCCCGTCCAGCGCCTGCGCGGCGGCGGTCAGGGTGGCGTTCAGCTTGATCGGGTCGACCTGCTCGGAGATCGCCGTGATCGTCTCGAACAGGGTGTTGAGCTCGGTGGTGACGCAGGCCGTGGCCGGTGTCGGGGGCGAGCACTTGGAGACGTCGATGGTGTCGCCGCTCTTGAGCCGCGCGTGCTCCGGATCGGTCGGCGAGGTGAACGAGACGTACTTGCTACCGAAGACCGTGGTGGCCAACAGCTTGGTGTTGACGTTCTTGGGCAGCAGTTCGAGGTACTTCGGGTCGACATCGAGCTGCAGACGGGCCTTCGTGTCGTCTTCCTTGCCGACGACGTTGATCTCCTTCACGCGGCCGATGGGGACCCCGTTGTAGGTGACCTTCGAGCCCGGGTCCATCGACAGGCCGGACCGGGGCGACACCACATACAGCTTGGCCTTGGTGTCGAAGTAACCGCGGAACTGGAACCAGACCACCACCAGGACGAGGGCGGAGACCACCGCAAGGATGACGCCGACGACCTTGTACGGCGGCGTGCGGTCGGTGTTGAGCGGCGCGTGGACCTGCCCCTCGGCGACGGGCGGCTTCGGCTGTGGGTTCGTCATCGCGTCACACCGTCAGGTTGAAGTTCGGGTCGGTGCCGTACAGCGCCAACGAGAAGAGCAGGACGACAACGACATTCGAGATCAGCGACGTACGCATCGAGCGGCCCACGGCCTCGCCCACGCCGACCGCACCGCCGCTGGCGTAGTAACCGAAGTACGCGTGGTTGAGCAGCACCACCATCGACATGATGATGACCTCGAGGAACGACCACATGACGTCGTCGACCCGCAGGAACGTGTGGAAGTAGTGCTCGTACGTACCGACCGACTGGCCGTAGAAGAGCGTGGTGACCAGCTGCGCCGACAGGAACGACAGCAGGATGGCCAGCGCGTACAGCGGGATGATGACGACCATGCCGGCGATCAGGCGGGTCGACACCAGGAAGGACAGGGACTTGACGCCCATGACCTCGAGGGCGTCGACCTCTTCACTGATGCGCATGGCGCCCAGCTCGGCGGTGGCGCCGGCGCCGACGGTCGCGGCCAGCGCCGTACCGGTGACGACCGGTGCGACGACGCGGATGTTGGCGAGTGCGGCGAAGAAGCCGGTGAACGCCGCGACACCGATGTTGCCCAGTGAGGCGAAACCCTGAATGGCGATCAGTGAGCCCGCCGCCAGGGTGACGAAGCCGATGATGGCGACGGTGCCGCCGATGACGGCCATGGCGCCGGTGCCCATGCCGACCTCGGCGATCAGCCGTAAGACCTCTTTGCGGTAGAAGCGCAGCGCGTGCGGAATGTGCCCGACGGCCGTCACGACGAAGACGCCGACGTGGCCGAGGCTGGCGAGCAGGCGGCCCGGGGCGCCGCCGAATTCCCTGACGCGGGAGAAGAGCCGCGGGAATCGGCCCTGCAGAACTGTCGATGTGCTCATGTCGCTACCCGGCCTGCGTTCCGAACTTGATACCGATGGTGGTGAGCACGACATTGACCGCGAACAGGGCGATGACGCAGAGCACCAGTGTTTCGTTCACCGCGGTACCCACACCCTTCGAGCCGCCCGCCACGGTGAGCCCGCGGTAGCAGCCGACCAGGCCGGCGATCAGGCCGAAGACGGTGGCCTTGAGCACCGAGATCACGACCTCGGGGAACCCCGTCAGCAGCGTCAGCGTCGAGACGTAGGCGCCGGCGTTGACGTTCTGGATGTACACACCGAAGAAGTAGCCACCGACCAGACCGATGATGATCACCGCGCCGTTGAGCATGAAGGCCACGAACGTGGAGGCAACCACGCGGGGCACGACCAGGCGCTCGATCGGATCGATGCCGAGCACCTCCATGGCGTCGATCTCTTCGCGGACGGTCCGGGCGCCGAGGTCGGCGCAGATGGCCGTCGATCCGGCACCGGCCACCACGAGCACCGTCACCAGCGGTCCCAGCTGGGTGACGGCACCGAGGGCGGCGCCGGCGCCGGACACGTCGGCCGCACCGAATTCACCGAGCAGGATGTTCAGTGTGAAGATGATCAGCACCGTCAGCGGGATCGAGACGGCCAGGGTGGGCAGGAACGCCACCCGGATCAGGAACCAGCACTGAAGGATGAACTCCTTCCACTGGAATGGCCGCGAGACCAGCGCCTTGAAGGTGAGGATGCACATCTTGACGAAGCCACCCACTTTTGTGAATGGCTTGTCGAGCTGGTCCTTGAGATACCCGACCAGGGAGTTGTCCGAGGCTGTCACAGACCAGCCTTCCCTTCCGGAAAGCGGCCGTTCCGCGGCGTCACGCGTGGCACGTCCCCTCCTTAGCCACTAGCACAAACTGAGTGATTTCCGTCTCGCTACTCCCGAGTAGTAAGACGGACCACAGGACTGTACCCGATACACCGCGTACCTCGTGACCCAACTGAGGGATAATTGCGTTCAGTTTCAGCAAACGCGACATGGGCCCATCCGCCCTCCACTCAGGTGGTCGAATTTCTCAGCGCGACGTCACTTGCCACGCTTACGACACACTTGTATCACCGAACCGCTCGCGGAGTTCCGTTTTAAGGACCTTGCCAGAAGGATTTCGCGGGAGTGCGTCGACAATTTCCAGCGCTTTCGGGTGCTTGTAGCGCGCCAGCCGTTCGGTCAGGAAATCGTCGAGATCCGCCAGGGTCAGGGCACTTTCGCCATCGGCGTTCGCATTGGGCGTCACAGCAACGACGGCCACCGGGACCTCGCCCCACTTTTCATGCGGGCGCCCGATCACCGCAACTTCGGTAATCGAGGGGTGCGCGGCCAGAATGTTCTCTACTTCTGCGCAGTAAATATTTTCGCCGCCGGAAATAATCATGTCCTTTTTACGATCGACGACCCAGATGTAACCCTCTTCGTCTTGGCGAACCAAGTCCCCGGAATGGAACCAACCGCCGGCGAATGCCTCGGCCGTCGCTTTCGGGTTGTTCCAATATCCCGCCATGAGGGTGGGTGCACGGTAGACGATCTCCCCGACCTCGCCCACCGGCACATCATTCATGTTGTCGTCGACGACGCGGGCGGCCACGGTCGGGATGACCCGGCCGACCGAGCCGAGCTTGCGCAGCGCGTCCTGGCTCAGCAGCATGCACGTCACCGGCGACATCTCGGTCTGACCGAACGCAGCAAAGATCTGCGTGCCGGGGAACGTCGACGCCATCTCCCTCAGAAGAGTGTCCGACGCGGGCGCCGCACCCCACGAAAGGACGCGCAAAGCCACCTTGCGCGGCTTCGCCTGCTGGGCCGCGCACACGGCCTGCCACTGCGCCGGGACCAGGAAGATCGACGAGACGCCCTCGGCCTCCAGCACGTCCAGCAGGGCACCCGGATCGAACGCGCCCAGGGGATAGATGACCGTCGGCAGACCCAGCAGCAGGCCGCCGATCATGTTGCCGATGCCGGCGATGTGGAAGAACGGGACGCCGATGAAGCCGACGTCGTTGTTGATGTCCGGCGCGATCGTGAACAGGTTCGTCATGGCCTGGCCCATGATGTTGACGTGCGTCAGCACGGCGCCCTTCGGATATCCCGTGGTGCCCGAGGTGTACATGATCAGCGCCGGGGAGTCCTCGGGGATGTCGACAGGCGCGGGCGGCGCGCCGTCCTCGGCGAGCACGTCCTCGTAGCCGAGGACGTTCCCCTCGGTGGCGCCGCCGGCGACGATCACGGTCGCCAGCGACGGTTCCAACTCCCGCACCGCGGTGGCGACCGGGGCCAGCACCTGCTCGGTGATCACGGCTTTCGGGTCGCAGTCCCGCACCAGGTAGGCGATTTCGGGCGGCGTCATGCGGAAGTTGACCGGGACCGCGATGGCGCCGAGGACGTTGGCGGCCAGGAACGCCTCGACGTATTCGGTGCGGTTCAGCATCAGGATCAGCACACGGTCACCGAAGCCGACCCCTCGACGGCTCAGCGCGCCCGCGAGCTTGGTGACGCGTGCCTGCAGCTCACCCCAGGTGACCGTCTGCCCGACGAAACGCAGCGCGGTCCCCTCCGGCTGCATGAGGGCGTGCCGGGCGAGGTGGGTGGTCCAGTTCTGCCGGCGGGCCAGATACGGCTGCTCGAGTGCTGCGGATGACACGGTCTGCTCCTGTGTCTCGATCGGCATCGCGGCGGAATGGAAGTGATCGCGACAAACGATGCTGATATTTGATCAAATATAGTGTTGCCGCCGTCACAATAGGACGCCCGCACCATCCGGACAACCGCCGGGTGCCCCTATCCCGCCGACAAGAAGGACTGCCGTGAACGTCTCGGCGAAACCGTTACCCGGCCTGCGCCGGCGGGAACAGCTATCTGACGAGGTGGCGGCCCATCTCCGGGCGGCCATCATGTCGGGCACCCTGCGGTCGGGCACCTTCGTCCGGCTCGACGAGACCGCGGCCACGCTCGGCGTCAGCATCACGCCGGTCCGCGAGGCGCTGCGCACGCTGCGCGGTGAGGGCATGGTCGAGCTCGAACCGAACCGCGGCCACGTGGTGTCCGCGTTCACCCGCGACGACATCGCCGACATCTTCTGGCTGCAGGCGACCATCGCGACCGAGATCGCCGCGAACGCGGCCCGGCGGATCACCGAACCGGCGATCGCCGAACTCGACCGGCTCACCGACGAACTCGCCGACGCCGTCGCCGCGGGTGATGTCGAAGCGATCGCGCTGGCGGAGTTCCTGTTCCACAAGGAGTTCAACCGCGCTGCGGGCCGGACCAAGCTGGCCTGGTTCCTGCTCCACGCCGCCCGGTACCTGCCGGTCCGGATCTACGCCACCGACCCGCAGTGGGGTGCGGCGACCGTGGCCAACCACCGCGAATTGGTTGCGGCCTTGCGGGACAGGGATATCGATGAAGTCGTGCGGCAGACCCGCCGCCAGTTCGACGATGCTGCCGAACGGCTGACCGGACGGCTCGACGAACTCGGGCTGTGGCCCTCTTCGGACTAGTCGGCTAGTTCGCGGCGAGCTGCTCGGCGCGCGTCTTGAGGTTGCCGGCCAGGTGGTCCAGCGCGTCGTTGACGACCTTCTTGATCATCATCGACGGGATACCCGGCATGTCGACCTCGACGTCCATGTCGACGGTCAGCAGGGCGCTGGACCCGAGGTCGACCACGGAGAACAGCTGCTCCTGCTTGGAGAACAGGTTGCCCTGCTGCATGACGGTCTGAATCTGGCCGTCGCCCGGGTAGTAGACGGCCTGGATGTACGAGCCGTCCATGCCCTGAATCTTGGTGTCCAGGCGAAGCTGGCTGGGCCGGCCGTCGTCGTAGCGGTGCAGGATCCAGCAGCCCGTGACCTCTTCGTTCCACTGCGGGTAGGCCTCGAAGTCGGCGACGATCCCCAGGATCTGCGCTGCAGGTGCGGCAACCTCGACGGTCTTGCTCACGATCGGCATGGCCCAGAGCATATCGAGGCCGCTGTCCCGCACATCTTGCGCGTGTGTCCGTTGATCCTGAACTGACGGCGGATATCTCTCGACATTTCCCGCCCTGGATACCGGCTCAACGCATCCGGCGCCGGTCCGGCCGTTGACCCTGAGCCGGCGCACTCCGTTACTCGAGATTCTTCGCCATCAGTGCAGAGTCAGCTGACGACGGCGGTCTCCAACAGTTCCCGGATCGGAGCCGGGATGGGGACGGGACGACGGGTGTCGCGGTCGACGTAGACGTGCACCCAGCTGCCGACTGCCGCGGGTGTGCTGTCCCCGTCGGCCCACAGCCCGGTGCGGTAGGTGACGCTGCTGTTGCCCAGCCGGGTCACCGCGAGCCCGACGACCAGCTGCGACGGGAACTTCAGTTCCGCGAAGTACCGGCAGCCCGATTCGGCGACGACCCCGAGCCACGGCGCGGCCACCGGGTCGACGTCGCGCGTGGTGTTGATCCACGCGTTGATCGCGGTGTCGAAGAGCTCGTAATAGACCGCGTTGTTGAGGTGCCCGAACATGTCGTTGTCGGTCCACCGGGTCTGCACGGGCCAGTGCACCGGGAATTCCGCGGTGGTCAGTGCCTGCTCCATGTCGGCCAGTCTGTCAGGCTGGTGCCATGTTGATTCGCGGTGCCGTACTCGAAGAGATCGGGCGCGCCCGCCCGTACGCCGAATCGAAGCCGCTCACCATCAGCGAGCTGGACCTGGACGGCCCGGGCGACGGCGAGCTGCTGGTGCGTATCGAAGCGGCCGGGCTGTGTCATTCCGATCTTTCTGTGGTCGACGGCAACCGGGTCCGTCCGGTGCCGATGCTGCTCGGTCACGAAGCGGCCGGAATCGTCGAACAGGTCGGCGGCACTTCGGATTTGGCGGTGGGGCAGCGCGTCGTCATGACGTTCCTGCCACGCTGCGGCCAGTGCCGGTCCTGCGCGACGGACGGCCTGGCGCCCTGCATTCCCGGCAGCGCCGCCAACGGCGCGGGCACGCTCCTCGGCGGTGACACGCGGCTATCCCGAAGCGGTACAACGGTTCTCCATCACCTGGGGGTGTCTGCCTTTGCGACGCACGCGGTGGTGGACCGCCGTTCGGTGGTGCCCGTCGACGCCGATGTGCCACCCGTCGTCGCCTCGCTGCTCGGCTGCGCGGTGCTGACCGGCGGCGGCGCGGTGCTCAATGCCGGACAACCGAAGCCCGGCCAGACGGTGGCGATCATCGGCATGGGCGGGGTCGGCATGGCCGCGATGCTCACGGCGCTGGCGCATGACGACGTGCGGGTGGTCGCGGTGGACCGGCTGCCCGACAAGCTCGAGCAGGCCCGCGCGCTCGGTGCGCACGACGCCGTCACCGATCCGGGAGACCTCAAGGCCGATGTGGTCATCGAGGCCGCCGGCCACCCCGCGGCCCTCGAGACCGCCATCGGCGTGACGGCCCCCGGCGGCAAGACCATCACGGTCGGGCTACCGCACCCCGACGCGCGAATCTCGGTGTCGCCCTTGGCATTGGTCGCCGACGGCCGGTCACTGATCGGCAGCTATCTCGGGTCGGCCGTGCCGGCCCGGGACATCCCGCGTTTCGTCGAGCTGTGGCGGTCGGGTCGGCTGCCGGTCGAGAAGCTGGTGTCAGACACCATCTCGCTGGACGACATCAACACCGGCATGGACGCCCTCGCCGACGGCCGCGCGGTGCGGCAGATCGTGCAGTTCTGAGCTAGAACCAGGAGTCCCGCATCTCGAGCGTCGTGCGGTCCAGCGACTCGAGCAGGTCCAATTGCGGTGCGGTCTTGGGCAATTCGAACCGGAAGAAATACCGGGTCGCCTGCCGCTTGCCGTCGTAGAAGTCGCCGTCCTTGCCCGCGGCGGCCACGAACTGTTCGAGCCACAGCCACGCCACCACGATGTGCCCGAGCGCTTCCAGATAGACGTGGCTGTTGGCCATCACCGCGGGAATGTCGCCCGAGCCGAACATGCCGCCAGTGACGGCGACCAGTCGCTGCCAGGACGCGTCCAGGGCGCCCGCGAGTTCGGCACCCTCACCACCCAGTTCGCCCGCCGCGCGCACCGTCTCCGCGATGACCTGTCCCAGCGCCGCCAGGCTCGCCCCGCCCCGCTGAGTCACCTTGCGGCCCAACAGGTCCAGGCTCTGGATACCGTTGGTGCCCTCGTGGATCGGGTTCAGCCGGTTGTCGCGGTAGTGCTGTTCGACGTCGTACTCGCGCGTGTAGCCGTACCCGCCGTGCACCTGGATCGCCAGGTTGTTGGCTTCCAGACACCACTGCGAAGGCCAGCTCTTGGCGATCGGGGTCAGGATGTCGATCAGCAGGCCGGCCGCATCGGCTTCGTCGTCCGACTCCGCGCTGTGCTGCACGTCCACCAACCGCGCACAGTACAGACCGAGGGCCATGCCGCCTTCGGCATAGGCTTTCTGCGCCAACAGCATTCGTCGCACATCGGGATGCTCGACGATCGGCACCTGCGGAGTCGTCGGGTCCTTGACGTCCAGGGGACGGCCCTGCGGCCGCTCCCGGGCGTACTGCACGGACTTCAGGTAGCCGGTGTAGCCGAGCGCCACGGCACCCATGCCGACGGCCATCCGCGCCTCGTTCATCATCTGGAACATGTAGACGATGCCGCGGTGCGGCTCGCCGACCAGATAGCCGACCGCGCCGTTCTCGCCGCCCGGATTGAACTGCGTGTCACCGAAATTCAGCACCGTGTTGGTGACGCCGCGCTGCCCCATCTTGTGGTTCAGGCCCGCGATGGCGACGTCGTTGCGCTCGCCGATCGACCCGTCGGGGTTCACCAGGTACTTGGGCACGATGAACAGCGAGATCCCCTTCGTGCCGGGAGGTCCGCCGGGCAGCTTGGCCAGCACCAGGTTGACGATGTTGTCGGTGATCTCGTGTTCGGCGCCCGAGATCCACATCTTCGACCCGAACAGCCGGTAGGTGCCGTCGTCGCGCGGTTCGGCGCGGGTGGCCACGTCGGCGAGCGACGATCCGGCCTGCGTCTCCGAGAGCGCCATGGTGCCCGAAAAGCGGCCTGCCAGCATGGGTTTGACGTAGGTCTCGATCTGCTCGGGCGTACCGAACTTGGTGAGCAGATTGGCGTTGGCGATGGTCAGCATCAGGTAACCCGACGTCGACACGTTGGCCGCGGCGATCCACGCGAACGCCGCCTGCGCGACGACGGCGGGCAACTGCGCGCCACCCACCGATTCGTCCATCGACATGCCGATCAGATCGGCGCCGACGAACGCATCCCAGGCCTCTTTGACCTCCGGCACCATCGTGACGGTCTGCCCATCGAAGGTCGGCTCGTTGGCGTCGCTCTTCTTGTTGTGCGGCGCGAAATAGCGTTCGGCCAGTTGCTCGCTGAGGTCCAGTACCCCGTCGAAGGTCTCGCGCGAGTGATCGGCGAACCGCTTGCGGCTGGTGAGTTCGTCGACCTTCAGCCACTCGTACAGCAGGAAGTCGAGGTCCCGGCGGGACAGCAGAAGAGATTTCATCGGACCTCGGTCACCTCTCGATCGCGCTGGTCTGTGTCAGGCGCCGCCGCCGAGAGGGTCCTCGGTGCGGATCGTTTCGTCGCGGATCAGGCCGCGCAGCAGTGCCGTGCTGAATTCGACGGCGATCTCGGAGGCCGTGCGCCGGCCGTGCGGCCGCAGCCACCGGTAGGCGCCCAGTGTCATCCCGATGTAGCCCAGCGCGAGGACATGTGAGTCGCAGTCGTTGAACTCGCCGCTGGCGATGCCGCGATCGATGACGTCGCGGACGTGCTCATAGACGGTCGTCTCCGCCTTGCGGATGTAGGCGACCTGCTCCTCGGTGAACCATTCGGTGATGTACGGCCCCTCCTGGAAGTACACCGCCGCGGATTCGAGGTCGGTGGCGATGCCGGTCAGCAGCCGCCGGGTGAAGTTGAAGATGGTCTCGCGCGCTGAAGCGGTCGGGTCGTCGTGCAGGGCATCGACGGTGAAGTCGGCGGTCGACTTGTAGATGTCCCAGAGGATCAGCGACTTGCTGGCGTAGTAGTGGTACACGGTCGCCTTGTTGAGGCCGACCGCGTCTGCGACGTCATCCATGCGGGTCCCGTGATAGCCGCGGGCCGCGAACAACTTCGCGGCCACCGCCAGCAACTCCTCACGGCGCGACGAGCCGTTCGACCCGTTCGACGCAGCCGAAGCCCCCGCGGGCGATCCCGTGGCAGAACCCTTTGTCGACGACTCTGTGGACATGTCAGCTCACTCTATGCAGCCGGGCGTGCGGCCCGGGACCCAATCAACTGGTTGGCCAGTCTATGCCGTGGGATCTCGGCGGCCGATCTGCCACTCGCATCCGGGCCTCAGCAGCTAAGCTCGCGAGTAACAAGCTTGTCGGTTGGAGGTACCTGATGGATCCGAGCCCGGACTACGACGCGAGCGACGAGGTCGAGTACTTCTTCAACTGGGTCCCGTGGGGCCTGCGCGGCGTATACCCGCCCCCGGCGTACCCCCCGGTGTAACCAACCACCCGAGCATCTCACCTCACCGACCGGTGTGTTGGCGCCTTGCGTCCCACCGGTCGGAATTGTGTGTGCGCACGAACAACTAGCGCAGGTCGAGCCCTTCGACGGGAGTTACGGTAGGTCAACGGGGGCTGTATCCGCGGAGTTGACGGGGTTGGGGGATGTCCTGTGGGCCTATCGATAGCCGACATCGATAAGTGGAACCCGGACTCGCTCGATGCGGTCGGCACAGCGAGCAAAACTCGGGCAGACGCAGCGTCTCAGGCCAGCTCGCGATTGGGCAATCTGTCGGCGTTCGAGAGTTGGCAAGGCTCAAGCGCCAGCGCTGCGCGGCAGCGGACCAACGTGGAAGCGGACGGCCTGGACCAGCACAGCCGCGACGCGGCGGCAGTCGCATCGGCCGCCAAAACCGCCGCCAACGAAGTTCGGCAGACAAAGAACCAGCTCAACGATTTGAGGTCGACGCTGGGGCAGTACGGAATCACTGTCGACGCAAAGAGCAGTCGGGCGGTGCCGCCGGCGAATCTGTCTTCGCTGCCCGCGGCCACCCGCAAGCTGGTGCAGGATTTGACGCACACCGCCCAGCAGTCACTCGACAAGATTCGGCAATCAGCCGACCACGCCGACGCCCTCCTCGCCGAAGCGCTGCAGAAGCAAGCAGGACCCCGCTCCAAGGAGCCGACCGACAAGACCGACGATTCGCCCGGCAACAAGCCGGACCTGCTAATGGATGACAAGGGGTGGCAGTATCCGTGGGATCCGCCACCGCCGGCCGACTCCGCTCCCGGCGGCGGGCGCTGGGACATCGACCCGCAGCCCTACCCGAGCGGGCCGGGCGGCGGACCGCCGGTTGGACCGTTTACCCCGCCCAAGCCGTGGCACCGCGACATCAAACCCCCGATCGAAGGCGGACCCACCGGCTACCAGGACGTCGTCGGCAAAACACCGAACGGATGGGGCGTCGACCCGTCATGGCGGATGCAAGAGAATTACAAATTCCGATTGACGGGCGAAACGTTCAATGGCGCCCCCGACCACACTCGATGGGTGCAGCGCGACGGAAAATGGTATCAAGCAAAATGGGTCGACTATAACTTCGAGGCCGAGCACGTGCGTCGCGGCGTAAGCTCAACCGGGTTTTTCACTCCAAATTTCGGTTTGGGTGAATGGCATCCGATCGATATCAAAGATATCTACCGTGCGCAGGCCGATAACCCACGACTCACGATGTACGTACCCACACCGAGCGGCGGACAGGTAGTGCTCAATCCCAAGCGCCCAGGAGTGTCAGCCCCATGAGAACCCTTTTACGCACGCCCGTGCGCCGCCGAGCGGCACTACTCGTCGCTATCGCGGTAGTTGGATCGGTAATCGCTGCGGCACTGTGGATTTCACAGCGCCGCGACGCTGGCACTCCGTCAGCATCCGATTGCGGCGTCGTGGCCGATGTGGCGCAGGACTGGCGGGCCGTAGGCGAAGCCAGCAATGCCGCGGCCATGCAGCCGGGCGCTGCCGAGGACCCCGAACGTTGGGCTGCTCTTGCACATAAAAGCCGCCAGGCCGCAAATTCGGTATCCGCGCCCGACCTGAAATCCGATTTGGCTTCATGGGCCACCGGATTCGACGAATTCGCCAATATCGCGCGCGATACCGGGAAAGGCCCCGAGGACGTCCGGTTTCAGCGGTTCGTCGATAATTCCAAAAAAGTAGCCGAGGCCACGGACAAATTGCAGGCCGCCTGCCCCAAGATCGCTACGCCCCGAGCATCGAGTTCTTCGGCGGGTTGACGCGTCTCACCTGACCGTCCAGCCCTGATCGGAGATCGGCCGCATCGGAACTGAGTGGACGTTTGCCGTCCAGGAGATCCCACCGGTCGGAATCTGCGTACCCAAATCCGGGCTGATGACGTAGACATATCCAGGCAACGCCCCGGCACCGGACTTTTGGTCGCATTATGAGCGACTGCTAATTTATAAGCGATTGCTAACTGGTATAGGGGGGCAAGAGCACCGTCCCTACGTGGATGGGGGAGACTCTTGCAAGCAAACCAACACAGATCGGATCGGATTCGATGATCATCGGGATTCCCCGCGAGTCTCTGGCTGGTGAGACACGGGTTGCCGCCACTCCTGCAACTGTCGGGCAGCTGATCAAGCTCGGCTATTCGGTAGTGGTTGAGTCCGGCGCGGGTGCCGCGTCCAGTTTCTCCGACGCCGCCTATGTAGAGGCCGGCGCCGACATCGGCTCCCCCTGGGCCGCCGACATCGTGCTCAAGGTCAACGCCCCTGACGACGCCGAGATCGCGTCCCTCAAGGACGGCGCCACCCTGGTCTCGCTGATCTCCCCGGCCCTCAAGCCGGAACTGCTCGAGAAGCTCGCCACCCGCCCGATCACGGTGCTGGCCATGGACGCGGTGCCGCGTATCTCGCGCGCCCAATCCCTGGACGTGCTGTCGTCGATGGCCAACATCGCCGGCTATCGCGCCGTCGTCGAGGCCGCCCACGCCTTCGGCCGGTTCTTCACCGGCCAGGTCACCGCCGCCGGCAAGGTCCCGCCGGCCAAGGTTCTCGTCGTCGGTGCCGGTGTCGCCGGTCTGGCCGCCATCGGCGCCGCCGGCTCGCTCGGTGCCGTCGTCAAGGCCACCGACCCCCGCCCCGAGGTCGCCGATCAGGTCGCCTCCCTCGGCGGCGAGTACGTGTCCGTCGACCCCAACGCGGGTGAAGTGTCGGCCACGGGCTACGCCAAGGAAATGGGCGACGACTACAAGGCCCGCGAAGCCGAGCTCTACGCCGAGCTGGCCAAAGACGTCGACATCATCATCACCACCGCGCTGATCCCGGGCCGCCCGGCACCGCGCATCATCACCGCCGACATGGTCGCCTCCATGAAGCCCGGTTCGGTGATCGTCGACATGGCCGCGGCCAACGGCGGCAACGTCGAGGGCACCGTCAAGGACCAGGCCATCGTCACCGACAACGGTGTGACGATCATCGGCTACACCGACCTGGCCGGCCGCCTGCCCGCGCAGGCCTCGCAGCTGTACGGCACCAACCTGGTCAACCTGCTCAAGCTGCTCACCCCGGAGAAGGACGGCCAGGTCGTCCTGGACTTCGACGACGTGGTGCAGCGCGGCGTGACCGTCGTCCGCGATGGCGAGATCACCTGGCCCCCGCCGCCGGTGCAGGTCTCCGCCGCGCCGGCCGCCGCCGCTGCCGCCGCAGCGCCCGCCGTCTCGCAGGCCAAGGAGCCGATGTCGACGCAGCGTCGCCTCGGCATCACCTTCGCCGCCGCCGCGGTGCTGTTCTTGCTGATCGCCGCTTCCCCGGCCGCCCTGCAGGTCCACCTGACGGTGTTCGCGCTGGCGATCGTGATCGGCTACTACGTGATCGGGCACGTGCACCACGCCCTGCACACCCCGCTGATGTCGGTGACCAACGCGATCTCCGGAATCATCGTGGTCGGCGCGCTGCTGCAGATCGGGCATCACAACACCCCGATCACCGCCCTGGCGGCCGTGGCGATTCTGCTCGCCAGCATCAACGTCTTCGGTGGCTTCGCGGTGACCCGCCGCATGCTGGCCATGTTCTCCCGCAGCTAGAGCCTGCTGACCTAAAGAACCTTTGGAACGGATTCATGTTCAACGCAGAAACCATCACCAACGTGGCGAACGCGGCCTACGTCGTCGCCGCCCTGTTGTTCATCCTCGCTCTGGCTGGGCTGTCCAAGCACGAGACCTCCAAGGCCGGTAACGCCTTCGGTATGGCCGGAATGGGCGTCGCCCTGATCGCGACCATCGTGCTGGCCGTCAACAACAAGATCGAGCCGCTGGGCCTGGCCCTGCTGGTCGGCGCCATGGCCATCGGTGCCGCCATCGGCCTGTGGCGCGCCCGCATCGTCGAGATGACCGGCATGCCCGAGCTGATCGCCCTGCTGCACAGCTTCGTGGGTCTGGCCGCCGTGCTGGTCGGCTGGTCCGGCTACCTGCACGTCGAGCACGAACTCGACGGCCAGGGCGCCCTCGAGCTGGCCAAGGAAGGCATGCTCGGCATCCACTCCGCCGAGGTCTTCATCGGCGTGTTCATCGGTGCCGTCACGTTCACCGGTTCGATCGTGGCCAACCTGAAGCTGTCGGCCAAGATCAAGTCCGCGCCGCTGATGCTGCCCGGCAAGAACTTCCTCAACGTCGGCTCGCTGGTCCTGTTCGTGGCGCTGACCGTGTGGTTCGTCATCTCCCCGAACCTGTGGCTGCTGGTCGGCGTCACCGTCCTGGCGCTGCTGCTCGGTTGGCACCTGGTCGCCTCCATCGGCGGTGGCGACATGCCCGTCGTCGTCTCGATGCTCAACAGCTACTCCGGCTGGGCCGCGGCCGCCTCGGGCTTCCTGCTGTCCAACGACCTGCTGATCATCACCGGCGCGCTCGTCGGCTCCTCCGGTGCCTACCTGTCCTACATCATGTGCAAGGCCATGAACCGGTCCTTCATCTCCGTCATCGCCGGTGGCTTCGGTATCGAGGCCGGCCCCGCCGAGGACAAGGACTACGGCGAGCACCGCGAGATCACCGCCGAAGGCGCCGCCGAACTCCTCAGCTCGGCCGACTCGGTGATCATCACCCCCGGCTACGGCATGGCCGTCGCCCAGGCCCAGTACGGCGTCGCGGACCTGACCCGCAAGCTGCGCGAGAAGGGCGTCAACGTCCGCTTCGGTATCCACCCCGTCGCCGGCCGCCTGCCCGGCCACATGAACGTGCTGCTCGCCGAGGCCAAGGTGCCTTACGACATCGTCCTGGAAATGGACGAGATCAACGACGACTTCGACGACACCGCCGTCGTGCTCGTCATCGGCGCCAACGACACCGTCAACCCGGCCGCGTCCGAGGACCCGGGCAGCCCGATCGCCGGCATGCCGGTGCTCACCGTCTGGAACGCCGACAACGTCATCGTGTTCAAGCGCTCCATGGCCTCGGGATACGCCGGCGTGCAGAACCCGCTGTTCTTCCGTGAGAACACCCAGATGCTGTTCGGCGACGCCCGCGACCGCGTCAACGACATCCTCGCCGCGCTGTAGCGCTACACACGAAAATGCCTCCAATCCCGATGGATTGGAGGCTTTTTCGTGTCGGTGCCGGACACAATGTGCGGCTGTGAGCGCCGTGATGCAAAATAGCGACACGGCGAAGCTCACAGCGTCACATTGTGTTCGCGCCTTGCGCCGGCGCGGGCCGCCGGGCACTCGTCAGCGGACGAAATCGCCTATCGCCGCGAGGAACTGGTCCGGCTTCTCGACCATCGGGCTGTGGCCGGAACCCGCAATGAGGTGCGGCGGCAGGCCCGCGGCGGTGTAGCGCGCGACGTTCGACGCCGTCGGCGTCAGGACGTCCTTGTCGCCCCACAGCACCAGCACCGGCTTGCCCAGCTCCTTCAACGTCTCCACCACGGGCCGGCCGGGGTCTTTCGAGTCGCACACCCCCGCGTAGTTGAGCTGTTTCAGGGACCGGAATGCCAGCGCCGGAACGGGGTAGTCGGCGGCAAACCCGGTCTGCAGCGAGCTTTCGCTGATCGCATCGACGCCGCGGAAGCGGTCCAGCGCGGGCCCGATGACGGGCCAGCACAGCATCCTGCCGAGCAACGGCATCTCGACCAGATCTTCGCCGGCGGGAGTATCGGAAACCGCAACGCGCTCAACCATTTCCGGGTACTTGGTGGCGAATGCGGCAGCCACCTCGCCGCCCATCGAATGCCCCACCAGTTCGGCGTGCCGGACACCCAGCGCCTCGAGCGCGCGATGGACGGCCGCGGCCTGACCGTCGGCGTGATACGGCGCGGCATCGGTCGGCGCCTCGGAGCCACCATGCCCGACGAGGTCGACGGCGATCACCCGCTGATGGGCCGCCAGGGCCGGGGCGACCTTCTCCCACCATTCGATGGACGCCGAATATCCGTGCAGCAGAACGATTGCCCGGTCACCGGGCGGCCCGTACTCGCGGACGTTCAGGTCTGGGCCGTCGAGTGTGAGCACGTGGCCCCCGGCGAATGGTTCCGCAGCGCGACCGGTGTGGTCCGCCACCACGGCGTTGACGACCAAGGCCACCACCGCTGCGGCCAGCAGACCGACCAGGATGCGCAGTTTCATGGCGTGACGCTACCGCCGCGGGCCCCTCCCAGCGACGAATTATCTAGTGCCACCCAGCTCGCGCTCGGGGGGCGACGTCACTGTCACCCGAGTTCCGCCGCCGACCGCGGAGTCGACGAGCATCGAGCCGCCCATCGCGTCGAGCCGCGCCAGCAGCGAGCCCAGCCCGATGTGCCCGTCGGCCACGTACCGTGACACCACACCGGGGTCGAACCCGACGCCGTCGTCAGCGACGGTCAGGACGACGCGATCGCCTATGCGGCCCAACCGCACCGACACCGTCGTGGCCTGTGCATGCTTGCCGATGTTGGTCAGCAGCTCGCGGGCCGCCCGGTACAGCAGCTGCTGCGAATCCGGCATACCTACCTCCTCGAGGTCGGCCCGCACCTCGATCCGGCCGCGAGATTCGAACTGCCGCACCAGTTCCCGCACCGCCGGCGTCAACCCGAGCTGGGCGAGCACCTGCGGATGCAACTCGGTGACCGTCGACCGCAATGCCGTCGCCGTGTCTTCCAGCGCGGCGTAGACCGCGTCGAGTTCCGGCCCGGGGGTCCGCTCCCGGACCTCATCGAGCTGCAGCCGGGCCGCCAGCAGCGTCTGCAACGGGCCGTCGTGCAGCCCTTCGGCGACCTCCCGGTTGTGCCGCTCGTCGGACTGCATGGCCTCGGAAACCAATTGGCGACGCACCTCTTGTAGGGCCTGCACGCGCTCCTGTCGACGCACCAACACGCAGCACAACACAGTGGTGGCCACCGCCAGCCACACGAGAAAGCCGAAGTGCGTGTAGACCATGTTCGGCAGGCCCATGCGGTCGTCGTGTTTGGAGTAGAAGATCCAGACCGCCAGATAGCCCGTGGCAGTGAGGGTGCCGATCGCCGCGGTCATCAGCGGACGGTCCTGGAACGCCACCGAGATCGGCAACAGGAAGAAGACGGGCAGCAGGGCCGCGGTCGCGCCGCCGGACACCAGGCACAGCGCCAGGATCACCACCAGGTCGATGCCGGTCGATGCCCAGTCTGCCCAGCGCGGCACGGGTCCGCGTAGCACCGCCACCAGCCAGATCACCGCGGCGACGGCATACAGGCCCAGGATCACGGCGTACAGCTCGGGCAGCCAGTGGTCGACTTCCCAGATCCACACCAGGACACCGATCAGCGCGATCAGCGGGAGCCGTAGCCCGGCCGAAATCCGCACTGGTTCGGCAGCCAGGTACTCCCCGATCCGGCTGAGCATCGGCCTCACGTCAGTCCAGTAGCTTTCGACGCATCGCCTCGGCCACGGCCGCCGCGCGGTCCCCGACGCCGAGCTTCTCGTAGAGCCGCTGCACATGGGTCTTGACCGTCGACGGCGCCAGGTACAGCTCCTTGGCCATGGCGGGAATGGTCGCCCCCTTGGCGATCAGCTGCAGCACCTCGCGTTCGCGCGGGCTCAGCACCGGGGCGTCCGGCTCGGCCCGCCGACGGATCTCACCCGCGAGCCCGGCGGCCAGGCTCGGCGCGACGACGTCGCGGCCCTTCGCGCATTCGAGGATCGCGTTGACCAGCTCGCTACGTGTCGACTCTTTCGGCAGGAAGCCGGCCGCGCCTTCCTGCAGGGCCCGGTAGACGATCTCCGCCTCGTCATGCGCGGAGAGCAGCAGCACCCGTGTCGGCAGGCCGTCGCGCAGCACCGCTGCCGCCACCTCGGTGCCGTCCATGCCGGGCATGCGGTAATCCAGGAGGGCGACCTGAGGCTTGTGGGTGCGGATGGCCTCCAACGCCGACGTGCCGTCGTCGGCTTCGGCCAGCACCTCGATGGCGCCACTCGCCGTCAGGGCGCGGACGACGCCGTCGCGAAACATCGGGTGGTCGTCACCCACCACCACGCGAACCCGTTCGTCGTTCATGCCGTCAGCGTCGCACGGCAACCAGCGAAAAGTAACTCCGATCGCAAATTGACGGCCGCGTGTCCCCCGATCAGGGGACACGGGAATCCTCCGACAACTCGGCCGATTACCCGATACCCGCGGGCTCCGCAGCCAGGCACTCTTGAGTCATCACCGGAACACACCGGAGCAAGACACGAAAAACCCACTGACACAGGAGAATTCACATGAGCAGCACAGCCCGCACCTTCGGCCTCTCGATCATCGCCGCCGGCGTTCTCGGCGGCTCGGCACTCGGCCTGGCCGGTGCTGCCGGCGCCACGACCCTCGGGCCCGATGTCCGTCCGCCGGCCATCGTCGCCACCCCGTCGATCACGGCTCCGCCCGCCGGCATGCCGCTGCCCGGCGTGTTCTGGCACCACGGCATCTACCGCGTCTCAGCCCTGCAGGGCCGCTGACCGCCTGAACCCGGATTCCCTCCCCGAAGTCGTCGCGGGGAGGGAATCCGCTGTTGATCTGCGATGTGACTGAGCTGACGGTTCACGCTTCAGCCTGAGTTCGGCCCTCGCTGGCTGACCCTGCCGGTACCAGGATCACCGCGGTGACCCAAACCTCCGGCGAGTGCCGTCATCGTGGATGTTGTGCCGGAAGCGAGACGAAAGGAGCGCCGCACATGCAGATCAGGTGCCCTATCGAGTTCCCTGTCGTCCGGACGTTGGCTCACGACCCGAATGCCCCGACCGTACTTCTCATTCACGGTTTCCTCGACGACCTGACCGTGTGGGATGGCGTGATCGACGGCCTGGGCGACAAAGTCGCGACCGTGCGCTACGACCTGCCGGAGTTCGGTCGTCGCGCCGGAACCGCCAGGGACACAAGCGCCATCACGTTGGAATCGCTCGCCGCCGAGGCGGGCGCCGTCATCGACAGCATCGCCGGACCGGTCATCGTGGTCGGCCAGAGCCTCGGTTCGCAGATCGCCGAGCTGGTCGCGGCCGCGCATCCCGATCGGGTCTGGGGCTTGGTGCTGCTCACCCCAGTTCCGTTGGGCGGCACCCGCTTACCCGGCGGCGTGGTCGCGCAGTTCCACGCTATCGACGGCGACAGTGCCGCGCAGCGCCTCTCGCGGGCGGCGATCTCCCCCCATCTCACCGACGCCCAGCTCGACCGGCTCACCGACATCGGCAGGCACCTGGTGCCGGGCGTCGCCGGCCATTACGTCGACGTGTGGAACGACGGCGCGGCCGACGCGCCCGCCGCCAGCGCATTCCCGGGCGCGGTGCTCGTGATTCGCGGCGGCGCAGACGGTTTCGTCACCGGCGAGCTTGCCGACGCCATCGCCTCGCGTTTTGGTCGGCCAGACGTCCGCACCATCGAGTCCGGCGGTCATTGGCTGCATGTGGAATTCCCGGACGCCGTCGCGGCGATGATCCTGGACTTCGCGGACTCCGACCTGTCACCACGTGTGGGCGTCGATGACATGCTTCACGGTCGCGAGTGATCGAGCCAGGACGTCGATCTGCACCGAACCCAACGCCACCCGGATCGCGTGCGGCGGGTTCTTGGTCATGGCGAAGGGTTCTGCGGTGGACACCGACACCGTTTCGCGCAGCAGATCGGTCGCCACTTGATCGGCGCGCGCCTCACCGGGCAGCGGAAGCCACAGGAAGTACGAAGACGGATTCCCCACGACGTCCAGTCCGGACAGCACTTCGCGCGCGACCACCTGCCGATGCCGGGCGTCGGCTCGCTTGTCCGCTTCCAGCCGGGTGACGGTGCCGTCATTGAGCCAACCGGCGGCAATCGCGGTGACCAACGGTGGTGTGTTCCACGTCGTCCCCCGGATCGCGCGTTCGAAGGCACCGATGAATTGTGCTGGCGGAACCACGAATCCGATGCGCAGGCCGGTGGCCACACTCTTCGACAGCCCCGACACGTAGACGGTCAGTTCCGGGGCGAGTACCGCCAGCGGTGCGGGCGGGCGATCGACCAGATATGCGTACGACGCGTCCTCGATGATCGTCACACCGTGCCGGCGCGCGATCCCGACGAGGGTCTCGCGGCACGGTGCCGGTGTCACCCAGCCGAGCGGGTTGTGCAGCGTCGGCATGGTGTAGATCGCCCGGACCGGCCGCGTACGGCACAGCTCCTCGAACGCATCGAGATCGGGTCCCTCGTTCCCGGCAGGAAGTGGCGCCATCTCGAGCCGGAGCACCTGGGCCAGCACCTTGAAGCCGGGGTAACTCAGGGCATCGACGGCCACCACGTCGCCGGGTTGCAGCATCGCCAACGCGGTGACCGCCAGCCCGTGCTGTGCGCCACTGACGATCAACACGCGTTCGGCCGGGACGCTCAGGCCGCGTCGCTCCAGATGCAGTGCGGCCGAGGCCCGCTCGTGCAGCCGCCCAGCGTGCGGCTGGTACCGCAACAGGGCGTCGAGATCACCCGACGAGGCCAGGCCCCGCAACGCATTTCGCAGCTGGTCGGCCTGTCCCGGAACCGAGGGATAGTTGAAGTTCAGATCCACGACATCGTCGGCGAATGCCCGCTCCGAAACGTCGTCGCGGAGCGGGAGCGACGATTCCCGGACGAAAGTGCCCCGGCCGGCTTCACCGCTGACCAGTCCCATCTCGGCGAGTTCGGCGTAGACGCGGGTCGCGGTGACCAGCGCCAGCCCTTCACGCGCGGCGAGTTCGCGGTGGGTCGGCAGCCTTGCGCCGGGAGGGATCACGCCGGCGCGGATGTCGGCAGCCAGCGCGTCCACGACGGCTTTGTACCGAGCCCGACCCATGCCCGCATTGTATGCATGACAATTTGTTGATCGTATTGAATTGGCGACCCTAGGCTCGGATCATGCACATCGCCATCCTCACCTTCGACGGCTACAACGAACTCGATTCGCTGATCGCACTGGGCGTTCTCAACCGAGTCCGCAAGGCGGACTGGCGCGTGTCCATCGCCAGCCCAAGCCCTCGAGTCGGTTCGATGAACGGCGTCGTCATCGAATCCCACATCGATCTGGAACAGGCGTGCACCGCCGATGCGGTCATCGTCGGCAGTGGCATTCGGACTCGCGAGGTGGTCGCCGACCAGTGTTTGATGGCGCGCCTGAAACTGGACCCGTCCCGGCAACTGTTGGCTGCACAGTGCTCGGGCACGTTGGTCCTCGCCAAACTCGGCCTCTTGGACGGAGTTCCGGCGTGCACCGACTCGACGACCAAGCCCTGGGTGCAGGCCGCCGGAGTGGACGTTCTTGACCAACCGCTGTTCGCCAAGGGCAACGTCGCGACGGCCGGCGGCTGCCTGTCGTCCGCGTATCTGGCGGGGTGGCTCATCGCCCGTAGCGAGGGCGTCGACGCCGCTGTCGAAGCCCTGCGCTACGTGGCACCCGTTGGCGAGAAGGACGACTACGTCGCCCGTGCACTGCGCAATATCACGCCGTACCTCGACCGCGCGACAGCTGCCTGAGCACGCAGGCGCTACCGGTCCTGCATATCGAGCACAACGCGGAAACGCGCGTCCCCGGACATCATGCGCGCGTAGGCCTTCGGTGCTTCGTCGAACGGCAGGACCTCGGTCATCGCGGCAACCCCGTGCGCGGCACTGAAGTTCATGCCGTCCTCGTTTTCGACGGGGGTGCCGGTGAGGCTGCCGACGATCGATCGGCTGGCGGTGACCAAATCCACGGTGTTCACCGGAATCGGGTCTCCGGCGACACCCACGACGATCAGCTGGCCGCGCGGCTTCAGTCCGGCCAGCAGCGGCGCCATCGACGAGCCGCTCGACGCCGTGGCCACGACGGCTTCAGCGCCGCCGAGTTCCTGCAACGCCTCAGCGGGATCGGTTGCCGCACTGTCGATGTAGTGGTCGGCGCCGAGCTCGGCGGCCAGCGCGGCCTTGTCGGTGCCCCGGGCGATGGCCGCAACCCGGTAGCCGAGCTTGCGGGCGTACTGCACGCCCAGATGTCCCAGACCGCCGATACCCTGCACGGCCACAAGCGAATCCGGCGCCGCATGGACCAGCTGCACAGCGTTGTAGGTCGTGATGCCGGCGCACAGCAGCGGCGAGGCGGCCACGGAGTCGATTCCCTCGGGGATGCGGACCAGTCCGCTGGCCCGGGCATACGCCACCTCGGCATAGCCACCGTCGGTGTTGGTGCCGAACCAGGGCTGATCGTTGCAGTTGACGAAATCACCACGGCGGCAGGATGAACAGACGCCGCAGTGGCCACCGAGGAAGCCGACGCCGACGCGGTCACCGACGTGCCAACCGGTGACGTCGGCGCCGATGGCGTCGATGACGCCCACGGCTTCATGACCGGGTATCACAGGCAGGTGCGGGTCGGGCCGCTGGCCCTCGACGGCGAGGACGTCGCTGTGGCACACCCCGCAGCTCTGTACGCGGAAGCGCACCTGACCCGGAGGTGGCTCGAGCAAGGGCCGCTCCACCAGCTCGAAATGGGCCTGGCCAGTCACCTGAAAGGCGCGATACGTAGACATTCGTTTTCCTCTGATCGAATTCAGTTGCCACTCGGCGGCACGGCGGGCTCCGTGGTGGGGAGATTTCGCCTCACACAGCGCCGGATACCCCGGACACCATTCCGGCCCACGGCCCGCCAGTCCGTCCCCGCGACTCCTGGTAGTGACAGGGCCACCTTCGGCGGACGCCACGCCGCGACGGGTTGTGTTGCATAGGAGGCAACGGCGGCGAAAGGCCTCAGATGACAACAGATCTGCTGAGCTCGGTGTTGGAAGCGCACGGCGGGCTGGACCGGTGGCGCAGTCTGAGCTCTGTGGAGGCGACCATCGTCACCGGTGGCAAACTGTTCGGCATCAAGGGACTGCCGCAGGACCCGGCGCCACGACGGATGTCCGTTGCGACGCAACGCCAGTGGGCGTCGGTGCGGCCGTTCGGCGCACCGGATCAGCGCACCGACTTCACCCCGGCTCGCGTCGCCATCGAGAAGCTCGACGGCCGGGTGGTGGCCGTGCAGACGGATCCGCGAACAACTTTCGCCGACCACGAGCTGAGCACACCGTGGAATCCGTTACAGCGGGCCTACTTCAACGGCTACGCGTTGTGGATGTACCTGACCACGCCGTTCTTCATGGCACTGCCGGGCATGGACGTCACCGAAATCGAACCCGTCCTCGATCACGGCGAGCGGTGGCGCGGCCTGCGGGTGCGCTATCCCGATGGCTTCGCCAGTCACAGCCGGGAGGAGGACTTCTTCTTCGGCAGCGATTTCCTCATCCGGCGCCATGACTACCGCGTCGAGATCGCCGGCGGGTTCGCCGCCCACCATTATGTCAGTGAGATCGTCGAAGCCGACGGCATCATGGTGCCGACACGGCGCCGCGCCTACCGGTGCGACGCCGCCGGCCGACCGCTGGCCGACGAGCTCATGGTGGCCATCGACCTCAGTGACGTCCGCGTTGTTCCCGAGGAGTGGGCCGCGCTTCCACATGTCTAACCAAGTGGCTTATCGTGGCGGTCATGGACTTCGCGTTGTCGGCAAAAGCGCAGGATTACCAGCACAGGCTCACCGAGTTCATGACCGAGCGCGTGCTGCCGGCCGAGGCCTCCTACCACGCCTACCGCGAGGAGAAGGGCCCGCAGGACCACACGGTGCCGCCGGTGGTCGAGGAGCTCAAGATCGAGGCGCGCAAGCGTGGCCTGTGGAATCTGTTCTTGCCGTCGGAGTCGGGGCTGACCAATCTCGAGTACGCCCCGCTGGCCGAGATTTCCGGCTGGAGCATGGAAATCGCGCCCGAGGCCATCAACTGCGCGGCGCCGGACACCGGCAACATGGAGACCCTGCACCTGTTCGCCAACGAGCAGCAGCGCAAGCAGTGGCTCGATCCGCTACTGGGTGGTGAGATCCGCAGCGCCTTCGCCATGACCGAGCCCGCCGTCGCGTCGTCCGACGCCCGCAACATCGAGACGACGATGCTGCGCGACGGTGGCGACTACGTCATCAATGGCCGCAAGTGGTGGATCACCGGCGCCGCCGACCCGCGCTGCAAAATCCTGATCGTGATGGGCCGCACCAATCCCGACGCCGCGTCGCACGCCCAGCAGTCGATGATCCTGGTGCCGGCCGATACCCCGGGTGTGGACATCCAGCGGTCGCTGCCGGTGTTCGGGTGGCAGGACCAGCACGGGCACTGCGAGATCGTCTTCGACAACGTCCGAGTACCGGCGGAGAACCTGTTGCACGAAGAGGGCTCCGGTTTCGCCATCGCGCAGGCCCGGTTGGGGCCGGGCCGCATCCACCACTGCATGCGCGCCCTCGGCGCCGCCGAGCGGGCCCTGGCGTTGATGATCGACCGGGTGCAGAAGCGCGTGGCGTTCGGCAAGCCGCTGGCCGAGCAGGGCGTGGTGCGCGAGTCGATTGCCAAGTCCCGCAACGAGATCGACCAGGCCCGGCTGCTGTGTGAGAAGGCCGCCTGGACCATCGACCAGCAGGGCAACAAGGCCGCGCATGTCCTGGTGTCACAGATCAAATCGGTGGCCCCGCAGGTCGCGTGCGATGTGATCGACCGCGCCATCCAGGTGCACGGCGCCGCCGGGATCTGCGACGACGTCCCGCTGGCCCGGCTCTACGCCTGGCACCGCGCGATGCGGCTGTTCGACGGACCGGACGAGGTGCACATGCGCACCATCGCGCGCGCCGAACTGGGCCGCGAGAAGTCCGCACTGGCGGCCGCGGTGTTGGGTCAGTGATGCGGTCCACTGGTCTGGAACTCGCCGGCGCCTGGAACTTCCGCGACGTCGCCGAAGAGACGGGCATCGCCCCCGGCCGGCTGTTCCGCTCCAGCGAGCTCAGCGGGCTCGTCGAAGACGGCCGTAAAGCGTTGCAGCACTACGGCATCACCGACGTAGCCGACCTCCGGTCGCTGCGTGAGGTCGAGCGCCGCGGCCCAGGCCAGGTGCCCGACGGCGTCGCGATCCACCTGCTGCCGTTCCACGAGCTGGCCGCGGCAGGCACCGATACCGCCGAGGCACCGCACGAGAACGCCTTCGAGAAGATGATGACCGCGAAGCCCGATGACGAGGACGTCGCCGTCGCCGCCGGTCGCTTCATGGTCGAGGAGTACCGCCGCTTCCCCACCCTGCCCGGCGCGCATCTTGCGATACGCCAGGTCATTTCGATGCTCGCCGACTCGCGGCCGGTGATCGCGCACTGCTTCGCCGGCAAGGATCGCACCGGCTTCACGGTGGCGACGGTGCTGGGGGCCGTCGGCATCGAGCGTGACGCGATCCTCACCGACTTCCTGCGGAGCAACGACGCCGTACCGCAGCTGCGCGAAGGCATCCTCGAGACCATCCGGACCCGGGCCGGTGAGACTGCCGAGGTCGTGACGTTCGCCGAAGCCCGGCTCACCGAAGAGGTGCTCGGCGTCCGCGAGGAGTACCTGGACGCGGCCCTGGCCGTCGTCGAAGCCGAGTATGGTTCGCTATCGAATTACCTTGCCGCCATTGGTGTTACCGATGAGCAGGTGAGGCGGTTGCGGACGGTGCTGAGGGGCTAGGTCGGGTTCGCCTGTTGCGCGGTGAGTGTCACTCGGACCTCGTCGGCCACTTTCATCGCGCCCATCAACATCGAGAACTGCTTGATGCGATGGTCGCTGTGCCGTACCACCGCCTCACCGGTGATCCGCAGGTCCGCGTCGTCCCCCACCGCGTGGACGACGACGCTCTGCTCGCGGCTCTGACCGCTGAGGTCCAGGGTCCCGACAAGCCGCCACGAGTCGCCATCCCGCTCGATCGACGACGAGCGGAACGTCGCCCGCGGAAAGCGCTTGGCCTGCAACGTCTTCAGCGCATTGTTGCGAACCAGTGTCTTCTCGGCACCCGACAGCGGCGTCATACCGCCCTCGCCCGTCAGCACGTCCAGCGAGTCCAGGTCGACGGTCACCTCGACCGCAACGGGTTCGTCTCCGTCCACGTCCACGGTCGCCGCCCACGATCGCATCGCGATGGTCAACCGGTGTCCCATCCGCGCCGCACTGCCGGTGACGCCGGTGTGCAGGAGCAGCTCACCGGCCGACGCGTCGAAAGTCCGTCTCTCTGCGCTCAACTACCGACCACCAATCCCGTCACCCACGCCGCCGCGGCCAGCAGCGCGGCCGTCAACTCCACCCCCATGGCCAGTGCGACACCTTTGATGGCGTGCTTGGTCGACGTCCAGGCCCGGCTGGTGTCCCGCAGCGCCGAGTACTCGGACAGGTAGACGCCCAGTACGAAGCCCAGGGCCAGGCCCAGCACCGGGATCACGAAAAACCCGATGACGCCGAGGATTCCGCCGACGACAAGGCTGCGGGTGGACACGTCGGCGCGACGCATCCGGCGCATCGGCCAGAGATATTTGATGACCTCACCGGCCAGGAACAACGCCGCCGCCACACCGAGCACCACCCATGACGTCGCGGTGTGGACGGCCACCGCCCACACCGCGATCGCCAGGAACACGAGCAATCCACCGGGCAGTACCGGCACCACGATGCCGACCAGGCCGATCGCGATGACCAGCGCCACCAGCACTGTTCCCAAGGTGTTCACTTACGGCTCCAGGACAGCCTTGCCGTGAATCTTGCCGTCTGCCAACGCCTGCAGGGCGGCGGCACCGTCGGACAACGCGAAGCGCATCGGCTCCGGCGGCCGCAACCCGGCCTCGACCAGCTTCGCCAGGCCCGCCCCGACCTCGGCGGCCGAACCGGGCACCTGGCGGATGAACTCGCCGTACCCGACACCCACGACGCTGATGTTGCGCAGCAGCAGCCGGTTCACCTTCACCGACGGGATGCCCTGTCCGGCAGCGAAACCCAGCACCAGCAGGCGACCCTCGGGCGCCAGCACCCGAATCGCTTCATCGAACGCCTCACCGCCGACCGGGTCGACCACCAGGTCCACTCCCCGACCGTCGGTCGCCGCCAGCGCGGCTTCGCGCCAGCCGTCGGCCAATGGCAGCACCACGTCGGCACCGACAGAGGCCACGAAGTCCAGCGCCTCGACCCGGTGCACCATGGCGATCACCTTGGCGCCCATGGCCTTTGCGATCTGGATGGCCGCGACCCCGACGCCACCGGCCGAGCCCAGCACCAGCACCGTCTCCCCCGCCAGCAGCTTGCCGCGGCGAGCGAGCGCGAAGTACATGGTGTAGTAGTTGCCGAGCAGGCAGACCGCCGTGGCGTCGTCCAAGCCGTCGGGCGTCGGGATCACCGAATCCGGCAGCGCCAGCGCGCGCTCGGCGTAGCCGCCCATCATGGTGAACGCCGAAACCCGCTGGCCGGCAACGAAACCAGAACTCTCCGGCGCCGACCGGACGGTACCTGCCACCTCCATGCCGGGGGTGAACCCGGGTGGGAGCTTGAGCTGGTACTCGCCGCGGATCAGCAGCAGGTCGGGAAAGCAGACGCCGGCCGCACCGACATCGATGACGACCGCATTGCCCGAGGGGTCTGCGGCGTCATCGACATCGGTGTAGGCGAGGCCCGATGGACCCGTCAGCGACTGTGCGACAAGCGCTTTCACCTATCAGCCGAGCGCGAACGAAGCAGCCTTGGCGGCCGACAGGTCGGTGATCTCGCCCCACTTGGCGGCCACCTCGTCAACGCTGGGCACGTGGTCGAAGGTGACACCGTCGTTCTGGAACAGCGCGGTGCGCTGCACCTTGCCGCCGCCGACGATGAAGATCGAGCCCGTCTCGGGCAGCTCCTCGCTGCACAGCTGCGCCACCACCGGCGCCACGTACTCCGGCGACAGCTTGGCGAAGACCTCCGGCGGCACGATGTCCTCGGTCATGCGGGTCGCGGCGATCGGCGCGACGGCGTTGAGCTTGATGTTGTACTTGGCGCCTTCCTGGGCCAGCGTGTTGATCAGGCCGACCAGGCCCAGCTTGGCGGCGCTGTAGTTGGCCTGACCGAAGTTGCCGAACAGACCACTGGTCGAGGTGGCGACCACGACGCGGCCGTAGGCGTTCTCGCGGAAGTGCGGCCAGGCGGCACGGATGACGTTGTAGCCGCCGTAGAGGTGCACCTTGAGCACGATGTCCCACTGCTCGGCGGTCATCTTGTGGAAGGTGCCGTCGCGCAGGATGCCCGCGTTGGACACCACACCGTCGATCTTGCCGAACGCCTCGATCGCGGTCTTGACGATGTTCTCGGCGCCCTCGGCCTCGGCCACCGAGTCGTAGTTGGCGACGGCGCGGCCGCCGGCGGCCTTGATCTCCTCGACGACCTGGTCGGCCATGTTGTGGCCGGCGCCGGTGCCGTCGCGGGCGCCGCCGAGGTCGTTGACCACGACACAAGCGCCTTCGCGGGCCAGCGTCAGCGCGTATTCACGACCCAGGCCGCCTCCGGCTCCGGTGACGGCAATGACGCGATCCTGCACTCCGGGCATGGGTTTCCTCTCATGGAACAGAAATTGGACAGCCCGCCCCATCTATTTTCGGGTGGGGCCACCCCTTGTGTATACGGCGACCGGCTGACCGCCGTGCCGCCGGGTCTGCGATCTCTAGAAGAACTTGCGCGCGATCTTCCACGCCTTGTCGGTGTACGGCGGGTAGATGAGCTTGCCCAGGTCGGGCCGCGTCGGCTTGGTCATGACCGACTTCGCGTGGCTGAACTCCAGGAAGCCGTAGCGACCGTGGTAGGCGCCCATGCCGGACGGTCCGACGCCGCCGAACGGCAAGCGCGCCGTCGAGACCTGGAAGATCAGATGGTTGACCAGCATGCCGCCGGCCGGGACCTCACGGATGAACCGCTCGCGGACGGCCTTGGCCTTGGTGAACAGATACGCCGCCAGCGGCTTGGGCCGGGCGTTGACGAACGCGATGGCGTCATCGAGCGAGTCGACGGTGATCACCGGCAGGATGGGCCCGAAGATCTCCTCGGTCATGACCGGTGCGTCGAGCGGCGGGTCGACCACGACGGTCGGCTGGATGGTGAGCCGGGCCGGGTTCGTGCCGCCACCGGTGACGACCTCGCCACCCGTGCCGAGGTAGCTACTGAGCCGGTTGAACTGCCGCTCTGTGACGATCGGCAGACCGTCGGCATCGTCGGCGGTGAACGCCACGACGGCGTCCCGGATCTTGGCGACCAACTCGTCACGGATGGGCTTCTCGGCCACCACGTAATCCGGCGCGACGCAGATCTGGCCCGAGTTGATCACCTTGGCGAAGGCGATGCGCTTGGCGGCGACGTCGATGTCGGCGTCGGCCGCGACGATCACCGGGCTCTTGCCACCGAGCTCCAGCGTCACCGGCGTCAGGTGCTCGGCTGCGGCGGCCATGATCTTCTTGCCGATCTCGGTGCCACCGGTGAACATGATGCGGTCCAGGCCCTGCGCGATCAGCTCCTGGCTGACCATGCCGTCGCCCTCGACCACCGCGATCGCCGAGGTGTCCAGGTACTTCTCGACCAGTTCCACCATCAGCCGCGACGAGGCCGGGGCGAACTCAGATGGCTTGAGCACCACCGTGTTTCCCGCGGCGATGGCACCGACCAGCGGGCCCAGCGTGAGGTAGAACGGGAAGTTCCAGGCGCCGATGATCAGCACCGTGCCGTAGGGCTCGTACTCGACCCAGCCGCGGCCGGGCAGCTGCGAGCGCTCCAGCAGGCGGTAGCGACGTTTCGCCCACTTGTGCAAGTTCTTGGCGGCGTCCTTGGCCTCGGCGATGGTGCCGACGCTGTCCGCGAGCCAGGCCTCGAATGGCTTGCGGCCGAGATCGGCCTCCAGCGCCTTGGCGATGGCCGTCTCGTTCTCCTCCATCGCCTGGGCCAGCGCAAGTAGCTGGCGCTTGCGCCACTGCAGGTCGCGGGTGCGCCCGGTGGCGTAAGTCTTTTGAAGACCGGCCACGACAGCCGGAATATCAGTGGTCGCGACGGGTGCGACAGATTCGGTGGTCATGACGAACGTCCTTACGTGAGCCAGGCAACACCGGAATCCTAACCAACCAGCCGGTTGGGCAGAAGGGTCAACTGCTGGCGATCAGCCCTTGCGCGCCGTCACGAAGGTGGAAAACGCCTTGTCATCGACGGTATCGACCTGCACCCAACGATTCAGCCGGCGCATCTCCTCCTGCGAGGTGACCGACGTCGACGACCAGCCGTGCGCGTCCAGCCACTCGGCCACGTCGGCGCGATCGGGATCCTCGTACATCAAATCCTGCACGTTCATCACCTGCCCCATGCCGAACTGGCCGGCGAGCTTGTCGAACCGGTCCCGCATCCGCTGGCGTCGTTCGGCGGCGTGCTCGCCGACCGTCTCGACCGAGATGCGGCTACCCGGCGCGCTCAGCGCGGTGATGTTCTCGAAGAGGCGGTCCTGCGCGTCAGCCGGCAGGTACATCAGCAGCCCTTCCGCCAGCCAGGCAGTCGGCGCCGAATCGTCGAACCCGGCTTCCCGCAATGCTTTCGGCCAGTCGTTACGCAGGTCGATCGGCAGCTGATGCAGCGTCGCCGCCGGCGTCGCGCCATGCGCCTTCAGGGTCTCGTCCTTGTACTCGAGCACCTTCGGCTGATCGATCTCGAACACCGTCGTGCCGGCCGGCCAGTCCAATCGGTAGGCCCGCGAATCCAGCCCGGACGCCAGGATCACCACCTGACGGATACCGGCCGCGGCGGCGTCGGCGAAGTAGGCATCGAAGAAGTGCGTGCGCACCGCCTGGTAGTTGCCCATGTGCTCGAGGACCGCGGCCACCTCGGGATCGGCGCCGGCCATCCGGTTGTTGAAATCGGCGTCGAGGATCGTCTCCCACACGCCGGTACCCGCGCCGGCCACCAGGATCTTCGCGAACGGATCGCGGATCAGCGCGTCATCGCGTTCGGTTTCCCCGGCCCGCGCGGCGGCCACCATCACCGCCGTCGCACCCACACTGCTCGCGATATCCCAGGTGTCGTCGTCGGAGCGCTCGCTGCCCATGTACCAGGTGTACCAGCTGATGCCGGTCTATTCGGTGACCTGCCACAGCTTGTTGGCCAGCAATAGTTCGAGCCGCTCGATGACGGCGGTCAGCTCCTGGTGGCTGCCGACATAGCCGGCGTAGAACCCCATGCCCCACATCACCGCGATGAGCATCTCCACCACCGTGGACACCTCGGTGTCGACGGCCAGTTCGCCGCGTTCGACGGCGTCGGTGACGGCCCAGGTCACGAAGTCACGGGAGGCCACGAGCGCGTCGTGTTCCTCCTGGCGCAATTCGGGATGTCGCTGTGCCTCGAGGATCGAGGTCACCAGGAACGCCGCAGCGGACCGGTCCTCGGAATCGGCCTGGATGGCGGCGACGAAAAACGACGACAGGCGCCGGATGAAGGTGGTCTCTTCCTCGGCCCGGCGACGGCCCGCAGCGACGACCATGGCGTTGGTCTGATCGAGGACCTCGCCGTAGAGCACACGCTTGTTCGCGAAGTAATGGTTGATCGCTGGGCGCGTCAGATCCGCACGGATCGCAATGGCTTGGAATGTTGCTGCGTCATAACCAAGTTCACTGAAAACCTCGCGTGCGGCGCGCAGGATGCGCTCACGAGTTTCGGCCGCCTTCGCCGCGGGAGGGCGACCCGGGCCACGGGTGGCGATGTACGGCATCGTCAAATTGTGCCATAGATCTCGGCCCGACCCTGCTCGTATGCGCGGGACAGCCGTCGAAATTGCTGCTCCCAGCAAACTTGCAGATCTGTCAACAACCGAAAGCTGCACGGCGTGCGGTTCCCGGCCGCGGGCCGGCGCCGATCGGTAGCCCGGCCAGGAACGACCGCCGGTGTGCCGGCGCCTGCGAAACACCGCGGCCACAGGCGTGTTGTTGCCGGCGCATGTCGACGTCAGCCAAATTAATGTTGGGCGCCATGGCGGGCGTGGTGTCGCGAGAGTCGCCGGCGTTGCGCCGGCAGCAGCTCGTCAGCCGGTTGCGCGACAAGGACCCCGAATACGACGCCCTCCGGCGCGCGACCCGCGCAGGTGTGGTGCTCCCGGTCGTCGCGATCGTCGGACTGGCCGTCGGTACCGCCGTCGGAAGCCGGTCGCAGACGACCATGTTCGCGATCTTCGGCGCCGTCGCGCTGCTGGTGGTGGTGGATTTCCCCGGCAACCGGCCGGCGCGGGCGCTGGCCTACGCCGGGCTCGGCTTCAACGGCGCGGTCCTGATCACGCTGGGCACCTTGCTGTCCCCCCATCCGTGGCTGGCGGTGCCGGCGATGTTCGCCATCGGGCTGCTCGTGACGTTCTCGGGTGTCCTCAGCGAGATCATCGCCGCCGGGCAGCGCTCCACCTTGATGACGTTCGTGCTGCCGGTGTGCACGCCGGCGGGACCCGTCCCCGATCGACTGCTCGGCTGGGCCGTGG
This sequence comes from Mycobacterium toneyamaense, assembly GCF_055384815.1. Lineage (NCBI taxonomy): Bacteria > Bacillati > Actinomycetota > Actinomycetes > Mycobacteriales > Mycobacteriaceae > Mycobacterium > Mycobacterium toneyamaense. Next base: position 91,411 of record NZ_AP040333.1, on the reverse strand, counting down.
CCTGGGCCATTGCCGTCCCGGCCGCGCTGTTCCTGTTGCCACCCACGCATCACGACGACCTGCGCAAGCACGCCGCGCAGGTGTGCCGCCTGCTGGCCGCCCGGCTCGAGGGGTCCGCGACGGCGCAGGAGCTCTTCGATGCGATGGAGGTGCTGGGCGACAACTTCCTCGGCGCCGACTTCCGCCCGGTCGGTCTGACCGCCGGCAGCCGCGCCCTGGTGCGGGTCGTCGACGACCTGCGCTGGCTGTGCGACCGTGCCACGGACGCCACCGGCTCCCTGCTCGCCGAGACCCGCGAACCGGCCATCCGGGTACTGAACGACTGCGCCCGGGTGCTGAGCACACCGCGCGCCGCGGGCCGCGATCGCTACCGCGCCGACCTGGCCGACGCCCTGACCGCGCATCGGGCCGCCACGCGCGGGCGCTACCGCGAGGACATCGAGCTGATCCGCGCCGAACCGGACGACCTGCTGGCCGTCGCGACGGGCCGAAAGCTGTTGCGGCTGCGCACGTTCTCGGCCTGTATCGGGGCGACCGGACGCGTCATCGGACTGGCAGCCGACGCCGACGCCCGGCCGGTGTGGGCCCGCGTCCTGGGTCGGCGACTGCCGGCGGCCGGGAACCTCGACCGCGTGCTGTCCGAATCCCAGGCCGTGTCAGCCATCCCGTCGGGATTCGTCGCGACACGAGCGGTGGTGGTTCAGAACAGCCTTCGTACCGGCATCGGCCTGGCCGTTGCGGTGGCCGTCGTCCATCTGTTTCCCCTGCAGCACGGTTTCTGGATCGCCATGGCATCGCTGTCGGTACTGCGCAGCAGCGCGCTGACCACCGGGACCCGCGTGTTGCGCGCCGTTGGCGGCACCGCGATCGGATTCCTCCTCGGCACCGTGGTGATCCACCTGATCGGCGCGAACCCCGTCCTGCTGTGGTTCGTCCTGCCCATCGTGGCGTTCGGTTCGGCCTATGTGCCCGATGTGTTCTCGTTCGTGGCGGGCCAGGCGATGTTCACCATGCTGGTGCTCACCATCTACAACCTGATCAGCCCGGCCGGCTGGCGCGTCGGGCTGATCCGGCTCGAGAACGTGTTGGTGGGTGCCGCGGTCGGCATCGTGGTGTCGCTGCTGCTGTGGCCGCGCGGGTCGGCGGCGGTCGTTCAGCGCGCGCTGGAAGCGGCGCGCGTCGCCGGTACCCGGTATCTGACCGCGGCCGTGCGGCGAGTGACCCGCGGCGCCTCCGAGGCTGCCACAGACCGGGTGCACGCCCTGAGCTTCGACGCGCTGACGGCCTCCCGGACCGTGGATGATGCGGTGCGCCACTTCCTTTCGGAGAGCAGCGGGGCGACAGAACTGCGGGCGCCGGTGGTCCGGGCGGCCAATCAGACGGTCCGGTTGCGGGCGGCGGCCGACCTCATCGCTGACGTCGTGCCACCGCCCCTGGCCCCGTATCGCGCCGCCCGCGAGGTCCTCGAAGCGCACACCGCGTCGATCTGCGCCCGGATCATGGGCACCGAAGACGCCGACGCCGCAGCGCGCACACCCATCAGTGACGATTTCGTGCTCGCCCTGCGCGCCGAGACCGGCGGCGGAAACTTGTCGGTCGAGGCCGCGCTGCCTCTGGTGACCGTCGCCGCCAGCCTCGGCGAGCTCGAACTCCTCTACCCGGAGACCGCGCCCGCGTGATCAGTGCCCGGGGCGGTGCGGCTTCAACGCGTTCGGCGGAATCGTGCCGAACTTGCCGGATTGGAAGTCCTCGAACGCCTCGATGAGCTCCGACTTGGAGTTCATCACGAACGGGCCGTAGTGGAAGACCGGTTCCCGGATCGGCTGACCGCCGAGCAACAGCACCTCGAGCGCGGGCCGGTTGGAATCCTGGCCTTCGTCGGCGGCGACGGTGATCCGGTCGCCCGGCCCCAGCACCGCCAGCTGACCCTGGTGGATGGGATGGCCGACGGGTCCGACGCTGCCACGTCCGGACAGGATGTAGACGAGCGCGTTGAAGTTGCGGTTCCACGGCAGGTCGAGGCGCGCGCCGGGCGCAATCGTCGCGTGCGCCATGGTGATCGGTGTGTGCGTACCGCCCGGGCCCTTGGCGTCGCCGATCTCGCCGGCGATGACGCGCACGAGCGCGCCGCCGTCGTCCGACGACAACAGGGTGACGTCGGGGCCCTCGATGGCCTGGTACCTGGGGGCAGCGAACTTGTCCTTCTTGGGCAGGTTCACCCACAGCTGCAGGCCGTGGAACAGTCCGCCGCTCTCGACCAGTTCGGCCGGCGGCGTCTCGATGTGCAGGATGCCCGACCCGGCGGTCATCCACTGCGTGGCACCGTCGGTGATCAGACCGCCGCCACCGTGGGAATCCTGGTGTGCGAAGCGGCCGTCGATCATGTAGGTCACCGTCTCGAACCCGCGGTGCGGATGCCAGTCGGTGCCCCTCGGTTCACCGGGTTCGTACTCGACCTCACCCATCTGGTCCAGGTGGACGAAGGGGTCGAGGTCCACCGGGCTGACCCCGGCGAAGGCTCGGACCACCGGGAAGCCCTCGCCCTCATAGCCACGGGGACCGGTGGTGATGGACCGCACCGGGCGTTCTGTGTCACTCGGCGCAGCGGAAGCAATACGCGGCAAGCTGATCGTGTCAGCGGTGATAGCAGGCATGTCACCTATAACCGGACTGCAGTCCGATTAATTCCGGGTGCTATGCGCATCCGATAACCGCTGGTCAGCGGCTTGCCAGCGCAGCGAGCGCCGCGCTGCGGGCGTCCGCCGACGACTCGGCGGCCAGCGCCGCTTCCGCGGCCGCCCGGCACTGCTCGAGCGTCACCCCGGCGAGCGCGGCGCCGACCGCACGCACCGCAGCAGCCGCCGTCGACAGGGACGTCACGCCCAATCCGACAAGCACACACGCCAGCGCCGGATCGGCCGCAGCCTCCCCGCACACCCCGACCGGCTTGCCCTGCTCGGCACCCGCCTTGGCGGCCGTACCCACCAACGCCAGCACCGCCGGTTGCCACGGGTCGCTGAGCGTGGCCAGGTCGGCCGACATCCGGTCCGCCGCCATCGTGTACTGCGTCAGATCGTTGGTGCCGATCGACAGAAAGTCGACGTGTCGCAGAATCCGATCCGCCAACAACGCCGCGGCGGGCACCTCGATCATCACGCCGGGCGTCAGGCCGAACGACCGCACCTGTGCCGCAAAGGCTTTCGCTTCGGCGGGCGTCGCGATCATCGGGGCCATCACCCACGGACGCTGGCCGGTGGCGTCGGCCGCGGCCGCGATGGCCTGCAGTTGGCGGGTCAGCAGCTCCGGATTGCCCTGGGCGATGCGGATGCCACGGACACCGAGCGCCGGATTGGCCTCATCGGCGTGCCCGGCGAAGCGCAGCGGCTTGTCCGAACCCGCGTCGAGGGTGCGCACCACCACTTTCCGGTCCGGGAATGCGGCCAGCACGTCGCCGTAGATCTGCGCCTGCTCGTCGACGGTCGGTTCGAGATCGCGGTTCAGGAAGCACAATTCGGTGCGGAACAGACCGATGCCCTCCGCAGGCGTCTGCGCCGCCGCATGCGCCGCGGCACCGTCCTGCACATTGGCGAGCACCGCGACCCGATGCCCGTCAGCAGTGACGCCCGGGCCACGCCAGCTGTCGGCGAGGTCGGCCTCGCGGCGCGCCTGGGCCACGGCCGCGGCGGCCAGGGTCGCGTCGGGCTCGATCTCCACGGTGCCGTTGGTGCCGTCCACCAGCACCATCGTTCCCGGCTGCACCTTCTCCAGCCCGGAAACGGCCACGACGCACGGAATGCCGAGCTGACGGGCGATGATCGCGGTGTGACTGGTCGGCCCACCCAGGCTGGTCACCAACGCGACCACCAGATTCGGGTCCAGGCCGGCGGTATCGGCGGGCGCCAGATCCTCGGCACACAGCACCGACGGCACATCCGGCACCGGCACCCCCGGCTCGGGAAGGCCACGCAGATCCGCGATCACCCGATCCCGGATATCCCTGAGGTCGGCGACCCGCTCGGCCATCAATCCACCCATGCGGGTGAACATCTCGACGAACTGGTCCGCGGTCGCGACGACGGCGCGGACTGCCGACATGCCGTCGGCGATGCGCTTCTCCGTCGCCGCCGCCCAGGCCCGGTCCTGCGCGAGCGTCGCCGTCGTGGCCAAGACTTCGGCCGCCGCGCCGGTCGCGCGCGCCGCGCGGTTGCGGAGCCGGTCCGCGACCGCCGACGAAGCCGCGGCGAAGCGCTCCCGCTCCCCCGCCCGTTCCGGCTCTTCCAGCTCGGCGGCGCCGTCATCGGCCTCCGGCGCGGGCCGGGGACCCGGCCACAGCACCGGCGCGTACCGCACTCCGCCGACGGCGGGCACGCCGCGCAGGACTACAGGTGCACTGCTGGTTTCCACGTCGACGACCCTTGGCGACGGGCTCACAAATGTCTGGCTCATGTGATGTAGATTACTCCGAACCGTTGACAAGTCAACACATCCAAGCGTAAAACAAACAATACAAAGATCGAACCGGATGGATTCCCACACAATTGGAGGGTCATGTACGCGGAAGAACGGCAGCAAGCCATCGCCGCGCGAGTCCTCGCCGACGGTCGCGCCTCGGTCAACGACTTGGCCGAGGCCTACGACGTCACCACCGAAACCGTCCGCCGCGATCTCGACGTCCTCGACAAGGCCGGCGTCATCCGGCGCGTGCACGGGGGAGCGGTGCCCGCCCGCACCCTGCACCTGGTCGAGCAGGGCGTCGTCCAGCGCGATTCCACGCAGACCCAGCAGAAGGCCGCCATCGCGGCCGCAGCCGTCGCCTTCCTGCCCGCCACCGGCGGGACGGTGCTGATCGACGCCGGCACCACCACCGCGCGCATCGCCGAGCTCATCCCCACCGACCGCGACCTCGTCGTCATCACCAACTCCATTCCCGCCGCCGCAAAGCTGACATCCAACCCGACGGTGTCCCTGCAATTGCTGGGCGGCCGCGTCCGCAGCCTCACCCAGGCCGTGGTGGGGGAGCAGGCCCTGCGGACACTCGACTCACTGCGCGTCGACGTCGCCTTCCTCGGCACCAACGGCATCAGCGTCCGACACGGTTTCTCCACCCCGGACAGCGACGAGGCCGCCATCAAGCGCGCCATGGTCCACTGCGCCAACCATGTTGTGGTGACGGCGGATTCGAGCAAGTTCGGCAGGGAAGACCTCGTCAGTTTCGCGCCGCTGTCGGCGGTTCGCACCGTCGTCACCGACACCGATATCCGCCCCCACGAGCGCCAAGAGCTCATCGACGCCGGCGTCGACGTCATCTGCGCGGAGAGTGAATCATGATCGTCACCGTCACCCTGAACCCGAGCCTCGACCGCACCGTCACGCTCGACGAGCCGCTGACCAGGGGAGCGGTACACCGCCTCACCCCCGTCTCCACCGAGCCAGGAGGTAAGGGGGTCAACGTATCTCGCGCACTGACCCAGAACGGTGTCGACACCCTCGCGCTGCTGCCGGCAGCCGACCACGATCCGATCCTGACGGGGCTGACGACGCGCGGCGTGCCGTTTCACAACATCGCCATCCCGGGCACCGTGCGCAGCAACCTCACAATCACCGAAAAAGACGGCACCACAACCAAACTCAACGAGCCGGGGGCCCACCTGGATGCCGCTGCCCTGGCGACCCTGACCGCCGCCGTCTGCGACCACGCAGTGGGGGCCACCTGGGTCGTGCTGTCCGGATCGCTGCCCCCCGGGGTGCCCGACGACTGGTACGCCGGCATCGCGGCCCGGCTGGCGGCACTGCCGTGCGGCGTGGCGGTGGACACCTCCGAACGTCCGCTCACCGCCCTGGCAGAAGCCTTCGAATCCGCGGCGCCCGACCTCATCAAACCGAACTCCGAAGAACTGGCCTGGCTGACCGGGTGCTCCGCATCGGAGCTGGAAGACGCTGTCGCGCAGGGTGATCCGATGCCGGTGGTGTCCGCCGCGCGGCAGCTCGTCGACCGCGGGGCCGGCACCGTGCTCGTCACGCTCGGCGGCGCGGGCGCCGTCCTGGTCGACCGCGACGGCACCTGGGCCGCCACGGCACCGTCGATCGTGCCGCGCAGCACCGTCGGAGCGGGTGACGCGTCGCTGGCGGGTTACCTCGCCGCCACCATCTCCGGCGCAACACCCGCGCAGCGGCTCCAGACCGCCGTCGCGTACGGCAGCGCCGCTGCCGCCCTGCCGGGTTCCGCACTGCCCGGCCCGGACCAGATCGACGTGAAAGCCGTTCAGGTCCACGCCGTCACGTCCGCCTCCGCCCACCTCTGATCCGTTCTATTCAAAAGGAACACCCATGCCGATCATCACCTCGGACCTCGTCGCACTCGACGTCGACGCCGGCCCCGACAAGCAGAATGTGATCGAACTGCTGGCCGCCCGGATGGCCGAAACAGGTCGCGCCACCAACGGAGACGGACTCGTCGAAGCCGCCCTGGCGCGCGAAGCCCAGTCCGCCACCGGGCTTCCCGGCGGCATCGCCATCCCCCATTGCCGATCGCCCCACGTCGACGAACCGACGATCGGGTTTGCCCGGCTGGCGCCCGCGGTCCCGTTCGGCGCACCCGACGGCCCCGCCGACCTCGCCTTCCTCATCGCCGCCCCGGACTCCGGTGGTGCCGAGCACATGAAGCTGCTGTCCAGCCTGGCCCGGGCCCTGGTCCGCAAGGACTTCGTCGAACAGCTGCGGGGCGCGGGCACCGCCGATGAGGTGGTCGAACTCGTCGAAGGCGTGGTCGCCCCGACACCGGCAGCCGCGGTCACACCCCCGGCGCCGACCCCCGCCGCACCTGCTGCCGAACCGGCGCCCACAGCCTCGATCATCGCGATCACGGCCTGTCCCACCGGAATCGCCCACACCTACATGGCCGCCGATGCCCTGAAACTGGCCGCCGACCGCGCCGGGGTGCACTTCAGCGTCGAAACCCAGGGCTCGTCCGGGTCCACCCCACTGTCCCCCGAAACCATCGCCGCGGCCGACGCCGTCATCTTCGCCACCGATGTCGGGGTCAAGGACAAGCAGCGCTTCGCCGGCAAGCCCGTCGTCGCCTCCGGTGTGAAGCGGGCCATCAACGAACCCGACACCATGATTGCCGAAGCCGTTGCCGCGGCGAAGGATCCGCAGGCCCCCCGAGTCCAGGGCGAGACCGCCGGGGCCGCCACCACCGATACTCGCGGCGGGCTGGGCTGGGGCACCCGGCTGCGCCAGATCCTGCTGACGGGCGTCAGCTACATGATCCCGTTCGTGGCGGCCGGCGGTCTGCTGATCGCGCTCGGCTTCCTGTTCGCGGGATATGAGATCGCCAACAAGCCTGCCGGGCAATCGGATTCGCTCGCACACATCATCGCGACCACCAACTCGCTGACCAACCTGCCGGCGGGCGGGCTGATGCAGTACCTCGGCGCCGTGCTCTTCACCTTGGGTGGACTGGCCTTCGGCTTCCTGGTTCCCGCGCTCGCCGGGTACATCTCCTTCGCCATCGCCGACCGTCCCGGCATCGCACCGGGTTTCACCGCGGGCGCGGTGGCCGTCACGGTGGGCGGCGGATTCATCGGCGGTATCGTCGGCGGTCTCATCGCCGGGTTCGCCGCCCTGTGGATCAGCTCGTTCAAGGTGCCCCAGTGGTTCCGCGGCCTGATGCCGGTGGTGGTGATCCCGCTCGGCGCCTCACTGATCGTCGGCCTTTCGATGTTCCTCCTGCTGGGCCGTCCGCTGGCCGCCGTCACCTCCGGGCTGACCCACTGGCTCGGCAGCATGTCCGGCAGTTCACTGATCCTGCTGGGCGTCATCCTCGGCCTGATGATGTGCTTCGACCTGGGCGGACCGGTCAACAAGGCCGCCTACTCCTTCGCCGCCGCCGGGCTGAACATCACCGACGTCGCATCGCTGCGGATCATGGCCGCCGTCATGGCCGCCGGAATGGTGCCGCCGCTGGCCATGGCGTTGGCCTCGGCCGTCCGGCCCCGGTTGTTCACCGAGCCCGAACGCGAAAACGGCCGGGCCGCATGGCTTCTCGGCGCGTGCTTCATCAGCGAAGGCGCCATCCCATTCGCCGCCGCCGATCCGCTGCGGGTCATCCCGTCGATGATGTTCGGCGGCGCGGTGACCGGCGCCCTGGTCATGACCTTCGACGTGACCTCCAAGGCGCCCCACGGCGGCATCTTCGTCTTCTTCGCCATCGGCAACCTCATCTGGTTCGTGGTGGCCGTCGTCGTCGGCGCTGTCTGCAGTGCGCTCGCGGTGATCGCCGCCAAGAGCGCGGGCCGGTCGCTCCCGCCGGTCGACACCACCGCGGCCCTGCAGCCGGCCAACAGCTAGAACGTCCCGATCAAGCAACAAACCCAACAATCACAAGGAGAAGCAATGCCCAGCAAGACCGTCACCGTCGGATCCGCCATCGGCCTGCACGCCCGTCCGGCGGCCGTCATCTCCGAGGCCGTCATCAATTCCGGTGCCCAGGTCACCCTCGCGGTCGACGGCGGGGAACCCGTGGACGCCGGCTCGGCACTGATGATCATGACGCTCGGGGCAGGCAACGGAGCGCAGGTGACGGTGGCCTCCGACGACGAAACCGCCCTGGCCACCGTCGCTGACCTGGTGGCACAGGACCTCGACGCCTGACGGGCACGGCTCGGGGTCACTCCCAGCAGCCACAGAAAGCGCACAGAGCCCCCACTACGCACCACTAGTATGAATTCGTGCTACATGCGTATGGGGAGGGCATCGCGGTTCGCGGCGGTGTCGTAGCGGGAAAAATGTCACGGGGGACTCGGAACATCACGAGCGGTCGTCCCCATGGTGGGGGCGGTTGCTCGTGCGTCGTCTAGCCGCCGTAGCTGCTGCGTTGCTGCTGGCTGTCGCCAGCGCCCCGCCCGCACTCGCCATCGAACCGCCGGCCATCGACCCCGGCGCCGTCCCGCCCGACGACACCGGCCCCGATCAGCCGATGGAGCAGCGCAAGATCTGCTCCGCACCGACCGTGCTGCCGAACACCAACTTCGCCGACAAGCCGTGGGCAGCCGACTATCTGCACCTCGCCGAGGCACAGAAGTTTGCGACGGGAGCAGGCGTCACCGTCGCCGTCATCGACACCGGCGTGAACGCCTCGCCGCGGGTCCCCGCCGAGCCCGGCGGCGACTTCGTCGACAAGGGCGGCAACGGCCTGTCGGACTGCGATGCCCACGGCACCCTGACCGCGTCGATCATCGCCGGCCGTCCGGCACCGACGGACGCGTTCATCGGCGTCGCGCCCGAAGCCCGCATCCTATCGCTGCGCCAGACCTCGGAGGCATTTCAGCCGAAAGACTCCCGCAGCGATCCCAACGATCCGAACACCACCCAGACCGCCGGGTCGCTGCGCAGCCTCGCTCGCGCCATCGTGCACGCGGCGAACCTGGGTGCACAGGTCATCAACATTTCCGAGGCCGCCTGCTACAAGGTGACCCGGGCCATCAACGAGACCGGCGTCGGTTCCGCCATCGCCTACGCGGTGAACGTCAAGAACGCCGTGGTCATCGTGGCCGCCGGCAACACCGGCCAGGACTGCAACCAGAACCCGCCGCCGGACGTCAGTGTGCCGTCGGACCCGCGGGGCTGGAAGCAGGTGCAGACCATCGTCTCGCCGGCCTGGTACTCGCCGCTGGTGCTGACCGTCGGCGGCATCGGGCCGCAGGGCCAGCCCAGCAACTTCTCGATGTCCGGCCCCTGGGTCGGTGCCGCCGCCCCCGCCGAAGGCGACACCGCACTGGGCTACGACGGCAATCCCGTCAACGCGCTGAACGGACAGGACGGCCCCATCCCCATCAACGGCACATCGTTCGCCGCGGCGTACGTCTCGGGCCTGGCGGCCCTGCTGCGGCAGCGTTTCCCCGACCTGACCGCCGCACAGATCGTCACCCGCATCACCGCGACGGCACGCCATCCCGGTGGGGGAGTGGACAACTACGTCGGCGCCGGTGTCATCGACCCGGTGGCGGCGCTGACGTGGGACGTTCCCGCCGGCCCCAAGCAGGCGCCCTACCAGGTCAAGAGCATTCCGCCGCCGGTGTACATCCCGCCGCCGGACCGCGGGCCGATCACGATGGTCGTCGTGGCCGGTGCCGCGCTGATCGTGCTGCTCGGCCTGGGTGCGGTGACCCGCCGTGCGCTGAGGCGCCGATGAGGCACTTCGGGCTCCGCTTCACCACGGGGCACCTGCTGTGGGCGGCAACGCTGGTGCCGGCGGTCGTGCTGCTGTGCATGCATTTCAATCTGCTGTGGCTGGGCATCACCCTCGGTGTCCTGATCGCGCTGTTCTCGGTCCTCGCCATCCGCGGGCGGCGGCTGACAGGCTGGATCGCCGCGATGTTCGCCTGGCAGCGCCGACGCAAGGTCGCCCCGCCGGCACCGTCGGAACCGGCCGTCGGCGCGACGGTCATGCCCGGCGACCACGTCGCGGTGCGCTGGCTGGGTGACCACCTGGTCTCGCTTGTCGAACTGGTGCCGCGCTCGTTCACCCCGACCGTCATCGTCAACGGCGAGGCCTTCACCGACGACAACCTCGACACCCGACTGGTGGAGCAGCTGCTCGCGGCGCACGCACCGGATCTCGAGGCGGACATCGTCTCGGCCGGCTACCGCGTCGGCAAGACCGCGCCCTCGAGTGTCGTCGCGCTGTACGAGCAGGTGGTCGGCCCCTACGCCGCCCCCGCCAACCGGCGGACCTGGATCGTGTTGCGCGCCGACCCCGACGAGACCCGCCGGTCGGCCCTGCGCCGCGGCACCGGGGTCTCCGGCCTGGCCAGCTACCTGGTGGCGACCACCACCCGCATCGCCGATCAATTGGCCAGCCACGGCATCGACGCCCGCCCCGCCCGCAGCTTCGAGGAGTACGACCGCGCGACCGCGATCAGCTTCGAGCGCGAGACGTGGTCAACCATCAAGGGCCGCAGCACATTTACCGCGGCCTACTCGGCACCCGGCGGTCCCAACATGTGGTGGTCGGCGCGCGCCGACCACACGATCACCCGCGTCCGGGTCAAGCCGGGTCAAGCGCCGACGGCGACCGTGCTGCTGACCACGCTGGCCACGCCGACGACGCCGCGCGGTTTCTCGTGTCTGTTCGGTGGCCAACGCGCCGCGCTGGAGGGGCTGAGCCCGATCACCGACCGGCACTACGAGCTGCCGATCGGCTCGGCCGGCGTCCTCGTGGGGGAGACCGCCGACCGCTACCCGGTGTACATGCCGTTCGACAACGTGGACTCGACGATCAACCTCGGCGACGCACACGTGTTCACCCAGTTCGTGGTCCGCTCGGCGGCGGCAGGGGCCGTCGTCACCTTGGCGCCGCAGTTCAAGGAATTCGCGGGGTTCATCAACGCCCGGATCGGGAACGTTCCGAAGGTGGTGTGGCCCAACGCCACCACCTACCTCGGTCCACACCCGGGTATTTCACGAATTCTGTTGCGCCACAACTTCATCGATACCCCGCGCCACCGTCAGCTGCCCATCCAGCTGATCAACCCGCGCGAGGAGAGCCGGTTCCAGATGGCGCTGGAGAAGTGAGGGGGAGCAAGTAGATGGCTGGAAAACTGAAAGTCTCCTCGGAGACGCTGAACGCCAAGGCCGCTGAAGTCGACGTAGACCTGCCGACCTTGCCGCCGGCGCCCAATGCGCCATGCGAGTTGACCATCGCGCAAGAGGCCACCGGTTTCCTCAAGAACAACCTGCAGCAGCTCGACGCCGCACTCAAGGCTGGGCGGGCTCAGAATCGGCGACTGGCGGCCTGCCTACGGGCGGCCGCCGCGGCTTACGACGCTGCCGACGCAGCCGGGAAATCCGGCATCAATGCCACCGAGCTGGGCGCTGGCGGTGGTGCACCGATCACGCCCAACCTGCCCCCGGCACCAGCCCCTTCAGACCCGGTCGGCAGCTTGCCCTGGATGCTCGAATCGCTTGGCGGAGCCGAATCGCACCCCAGCAATCCCGGCATGGACTGGGAGGTGGCCGCCAAGCAGATCAACGGCGGCGACCAGGGCGCCTCGATGATCGAGTTCGGCGCGAAAATGACTGCAGTGGCAGCGAAACTGGCTGAACTGAACGGCAAGTTCAACATGGCGGGCGTCGAGTGGGAAGGCGACGCTGCCGAAGCCGCGGAGACGGCGCTGAAGGACTACTCGACGTGGCTGACGGCGATGACCGCGGCAGCGAACAACCTGGCCGTCCAGGCCATCGAACTATCCACGATCCATGGCGGCAGGCGACCCGAGCATCCCAGCATGCAGGACGTGGCGGACTACGAGAACGCCAGCGTGCTCGCGACAGTCGGTCAGGCGGCATACGACTTCTTCACCGGCCACGCCACCAAGCAGCAAGAATCCGACACCGTACGAGCCAAGTACGCGCAGCAGGCGACGATCCGATCCCTCGTCACCCCGCCACCACCCAACTTCGGGTCGAGCCCGTGGCCGGCCGTCAAGCCGGGAGACGTGGCGAAGAAAGACGGCAACGGCACAGGCGCGCCCCAAGGACCTGGTGGAGGTGGACCATCGGCCGGTGGCGGCGGTGGCACCCCGAGTGGTGCGACGCCATCGATTCCGGAGTCGCCGAGCGTCAGCCCGGCTTCTGCCGGTGAGCAGAAGCCCGCAGGCGGCGGATCACCCTCTGGCGGTTCACCTTCCGGTGGCGGCTCGCCGTCAGGCGGCTCCGGACAGGGTTCACCGAGCGGTGGCATGCCCGGCGGCTTGGGCGGCGACAAGCCGGAGATGCCGAGTCTGCCCGACGGCCCCGGCGTGAGCCCGGCGTCCGCGGGCGGCGGCGCGGGCGGCGGGTCCGGAGGCGGTGGCGGTGGGCTGGGCGGCCAGCCCATGCAGCCGGCAGCCGTCGCGCCCGCGGTGGGTGCCGGTGGTGCGGCAGCCGGTGGCGCCAGCCAGGCCGCGGGCCGCCCTCCGGTCGGCGGCGGCGGTATGGGTGGCGGCATGGGTGGCGGCATGGGCGGCCACGGCGCTGGCCGCGAAGGCGGCAAGGAGAAGAAGCGCAACGCGAACCTGTCGCCCGACGAGGTCCTGTACAAGGAGGACCGGGCCTTCACCGACGGCGTCATCGGACACCGGCGTCGCACCAAGATCGATGACAAGAAGGACACCAAATGATCGAGATGCACCCCGAGGTCGCTGCGGTTCTCCAGCAGGCCCAGCGTCTGCAGTCGGTCATGGACGAGCAGCTCGCCAAGATGAACACCGAGTCGTTCACCGCGACCGACGAGGCCAAGACCGTCGAGGTCACGCTCAACGGCCACCACTGGCTGACGGACCTGTTCATCGAGGACGGCCTGCTGCGCCTCGGCGCGGAAACCGTCGAAGCCCGCATCAACGAGGCCTTGGGCAACGCGACGGCGAAGGCCACCGAGTCCATCAACGCCGACCGGGCCCGCCTCAACGAGCTCGTCGCCGAGATCACGGCCGGTAATCCGCCCGCCCAGCCGTAGCGGTCACTGAATGAAGATCGCCAAGCTGGCCGCGGCGACCGCGGCCGTGGCACTGTTGGCCGGCTGCACCACGGTGACGACCGGCGATGCCACGAAAGACCCGTCATTCAAGCCGGGTGACGCCATAGTCAGCCTGCTGAACCCGGGCAACTACCCGACGGTGCCGAAGCCCGGACCAGCCATGAAACCCGGGCCCGAGAGCGGCCGGATTATCGACGGCGAACGCATGGGTGACTACGTGGTCGGGCCATGGGAGATTGACCCGCAGCTACTGCACGTCGGCTTCACTTCGACCGGTCTGTTGTTCAGTGTCGTATCGCTCCTGTCGCCCGAGCTCGACCAACTGGCGCAACAGCACCACTTGATCTACGGATTCGGCTCCGGCCGCCACACGGACGTCGACGCCGACCACCTCCGCAAACTGCAGAACACCGTTTTGCGCTTTCCAAGCCCCGACGAAGCGGCTGCCGCAGCATCTGGTTTCTACACACGGCACCCGGGCATCCACGATCCCTCGACGAAACTCAATCTCCCGATACCCGGACATCCGGAATCGCAGGCGCTCCAAGTCACCATGCCTGATGGAACGTTCGCCACCTCGATCATCTCCCCGCATGGCCCATATGTGTTGATTCAAAGCGGCACAGCACAGGAAAGCCCCGGCGTTTCATTGCAACTGGCGACCAAGTCGTTAGACCTTCAGGCAAGTCGAATCGACAACTTCAAGCCCACCGATCCCAGTCAGTTCGCCACCATGCAGACCGATCCAGAAGGACTGTTGAGCAGGACGGTGCCCACCAAGGAACACAAGGCAAACCAGGGCTTGTGGGGGCCACGCGGCCTCCTTCATTTCGAAGACGACCCAGTCCAAACCGCCGCGGCATTGACGGCAGCCGGCGTCGACGTCATCTCGGTACGCGGTACCTACCTCTACCGGGCCAAAGACGCCACGACCGCGGCGCAGCTCGCGCAGAAGCTCGCCGAGCCTGGCGGTAGCAGCCCCAGCGAACCTGGCCCGACCGTACCCGGACTCCCCGCGGCCAAGTGCCGGGCGATCAATTATGCGGAAGTGAAAGCGCTTGTCTACGACTGCACCGCGTCATTCGATAGGTGGGTGTACGTGGCTTCCTCGTTGCAGCCGTTCGACGCCACACAACGAATGGCATCCCAATACCTGCTGCTGACCGCGAAATAGCGGCACCTGGTTCAACTCGCGTTCGGCCGCCTTCAGGCCGTCCGGCCGTTGCCGCGGCGGGCTGAGGCACTCAGGCGCTCGAGTGCGTACAGTTCGCGGAGAGTCACTGCGCAACGCAACGGGGAGCCGGCGCAGTCGGGAGACGATGGGGAACGTCATGAAGACCGCCAAGTTGGCCGTAGCGACGGTCGCAGTGGCACTGCTGGCCGCCTGCACAACGATAACGAACGGCGACGCGACGAAAGACCCCTCGTTCAGGCCTGGTGACGCCATCGTCAGCCTGTTGAACCCCGGGAACTATCCGACGGCACCCAAGCCCGGGCCCGCGCTGAAACCAGGCGCCGAATCTGGACGCCTCATCGATGCCGAACGGCTTGGCGAATTTGTCGTCGGACCGTGGGAAGTCGATCCCACCCTGATCAGCATCGGGGTGAACGTGACGGGCGTATTTCTCGACGCCGACCGCCTAAACAGCGTCGAGCCCGGCCCGATGAAGCAGATCGCCAAAGATCATCAGCTGATCAACGGGTTCGGCTCAGGTCGTGGCACCATTCGCGGCGCGGATCACGACAACCAGTTAGTGATTCTGGTACTGCGATTCCCAACAGCCGACCTGGCCAACGACGCTGCCCGCCAATTCGCGGCACAGGCCCCGACAATAAATCCAGCCTCACCCAATCAACCGATATCAATTCCAGGACATCCCGAGGCGCTCGCGCACGCAGCCACCACGTCAGAGCGAAGTTTCACAGTCAGCTCCTATACTCCGCACGGGCCATACGTGCTGTATCAATACGCTTCGAGTGACGTAAACCGCGACACCGCAACACAATTCGTTGCAAAGGTGCTGGATATGCAGACTTCACGCATCGACAAGTTCCAGCCAACCGATCCAGCGCAGTTCGCCACCATGCAAACCGATCCCGAAGGCCTACTCAGCCGGACAGTTCCCACGAAGGAACACAAGAGCAATCAGGGCCTATGGGGGCCACGCGGCATCCTTCATTTCAGTGACGACCCGTTACTCACGAGCACCGCCCTGACACCAGCCGGCGTTGACGTCGTTTCGGTACGCGGCACCCATCTGTACCGGGCCAAAGACGCCGCCGCAGCGACGCAGCTGGCGCAAAAGTTCGCCGAGCCTGACGCCAAGAACCCAAGTGAACCTGGTCCCGCCGTGCCCGGCCTGCCCTCAGCGAAGTGCCAGGCAACCGATGTCGCTGACGTCAAAGCCCGGGTCTACTCCTGCGCGGCAGCGCTGGACCGGTGGGTCTATACGGCAGCATCATTGCAACCATTCGACGCCACACAACGAATGGCGTCCCAGTATCTGCTGCTGACTGCGAAATAATCGGACCACAATGACCTCGACCTTCAACCCCGGCGACATCGTGGCCGGTTACACCATCGAATCCGTCCTGGGTGTCGGTGGCATGGGTGTGGTGTACAAGGCCAAGAATCCCCAGCTGCCCCGCAGCGACGCGCTGAAGGTTCTCACCACTTCCATCCAGGGCGACGGCCAGTTCAGGGAGCGCTTCCTCCGCGAAGCCAATGTCGCCGCCACGCTCGACCACCCCAATATCGTCGCGGTCTACTCCCGTGGCGAAACCGAGGCGGGTCAGCTGTGGATCGCCATGCAATACGTCGCGGGCACCGACGCCGACCAGGAAGTCCGGTCCGGGCGGATGTCACCCGCGCGGGCGGCCCGCATCATCACCGAGGTCGCCAAGGCTCTCGATTACGCGCATCGGCGGGGCATCATGCACCGCGACGTCAAGCCCGCCAACTTTCTGCTGGCCAACGCCGAAGATCCCGGTGATGACGAACGAGTCTTCCTGGCGGACTTCGGGATTGCTCGCGCCTTTGATGACGCTGCGCACCTGACCACCGACGGCTCGGTCATGGCGTCCATCGCCTATGCGCCACCTGAAGCGCTCAGTGGGCAGCACGTCGACTCTCGAGCCGATATCTATTCGCTTGCCTGCAGCCTGTTCGTGCTACTCACCGGCCGGACACCGTATGGAGGACTGCCGGGTGGCATCGCCGCGATCGCGGCAGCACACGTGACAGGAGAGATACCGCGCGTCACGGATCGGGTGCCTACTCTTCCGTGGGCGCTGAACGAAGTCATCGCCCGCGGCATGGCGAAGGACCCCAACGCGCGCTACCAGACTGCCCGCGAACTCGCGGCCGCGGCCACCGCGGCCGTCGCGAACCCGGGCCCTGCGCTACAGCCGCCCAGTCGGCTACCGCCTCCGGGTTCGCAGTCATGGCCGCCGCGTCAGCCAACACCGCCCGATGGCGTATTGACTTATCCGAGCGGACAGTTCAGCGGTCCTTACCCGCCCGGCCCGCTGCCTGGCCAGATGGCGGCACCCCAACCTCCGGCTGCTCGACAAAAGAGTCCACGCAAGCGTCGAATAGTCATCGGTGCCGCCGGCGCCGCCGTGATCACCGTCATCGCGGTCGTCGCCTCCATCATGCTGATCGGCAAGCCCGACGCCCCGGCGTACACGGCGCAATCATTCACGCACGCCCACGGCACCACCGAAATCACAAAGGCGCCAACAGCTGTCGCCGCCTTGGGCCCCGGCGACGCCGACGCCGTGCTGTCGCTCGGCCTACAACCGGTGGCCATTGCCGGCGCAGGCACTTCCCTGCCCTCATGGTTGCAGTCCAAGATCACCGGAACCCCGTCGGTCAAGGACACCGTCGGTTTCATCGACACCAGCGCCATTCAGGCCGCCAAACCCGACGTCATCATCGCGACCGGCGAGATCGATGACGCGACCTACCAGCGCCTCGCCGCGATCGCCCCGACCGTGACTCAGCCAAAAGACACCAGCCGAGCATGGAACTGGCAGACCCAGCTCAAATGGATCGGCAAGATTCTCGGCCGCTACAAGGACGCCGACAACCTCATTGATCAGGTGTCGTCCCAGCAGACCGACCTGAAGAATCAGAATCCGAGAGCCGCGGGGAAGAGCGTCCAGGTGATCCACGTGTCGGACGATGGCGTCAGCCAGACGCTGACGCCGTCCAACGCGGCCGACTATCTCAGTTCGCTCGGCCTGAACTACGACCCCGAATTGCGTCGCAAGCCAGGCGACAATAGTTCAACCCGTTCGATGCCCGACCTTGGAAAATTGTTCTTGATTCACAGCGAAGTACTGGTCGTGGTCCGCACCGACAAAGCCGCCGGTAACGGTGGGGCAGCGGGGCTTCCCTACCAATTGGCCGCCTACCGCGGATCGATGATCATCGTGGATGACCCTAATAGCGTTGCAGCACTTGCCGATCCCGGCGGCTACCTGGCTACCGAGTATCTCAACGCCAACTTCGTTCCGCTGATGAGTGTCATCCGCTGATTCACAGGCCGGCGGCGATCTTCGCGACTAGGTCGCGCCCCTTGTTTGCCACGTTCGGAGCACATACCCGCACGTCAATGATCACGTTCCTGCGCGAACCCAATGCGTGCTGACATGGAACCCGGGTCCCGTCGCTGGCTGTCCCCGACACCGGAACGCTCGCGACGGAATCGACCGATTCAACTCTTTCCAACGCATACGTCAGGGGCACCCGACCACCCGTGACAGTCGCCTGCTGGTCCTGGCACGACCTCCAATGTCCGGTAGTCGCCTCACGAAAGCCCGCCGCCTCCGCGTCCGTCGAGAATGCGGCCACCACCTGCACCACTTGCGCATGCTGATCCCCGTGAAGAAGCTGCCCTGCGAAACCTGTTCGGCCGTAGTACCCAATGGTGTCGAGAGCCGGCATGACCGCTTCGAGACAGCGGATCGGTTCCACCCGCAGCTTCGTATCCGGTTTTCTGAAGATCGCCTCCGGCGTCATCGCGACGCCCACCAGGTCGCTGATCTCCGAGGGCGAGCCCAACAGCCTCGGCAGGCCGGCATCATCGATCGGTTTGGCTACAGCTGATGTCGACGTCGCCGGGGAAGCGGCACCTGTGGCCGTCGTGGCCGTACCCGACACTTTCCGGTCAGTGACCGAACAACCCGCCGCCACAACGACGACCGCTCCGATGAGCATTCCAGTACGCCAGGGATTCATCTGATCCTTCCGTCAGCTGACTTTGTCAGCGATCTGCTTGGCCAGCTCCGCCGCCTGCGTGCCGCCGCCCGGGCTGCACGCCAGCACGTCGACCACCACATCGGCCTTGGTGGTCAGCACGTGCTGGCAGCTGCGCCCCGGTTCGGTGAACTCCGCGGTGAGGGTGCCGTCGTCGGATGTGACCCCACCGACGGCCAGCTGCCGCGCCGGTCGGCCGTCGGCCGTGAACGTCACACCTGTATTCGCACATCCCAACCATGTCGCGGCGGCCGGAATCCGTTCCGCTGCTTGCGGTCCTGGATAGCCCACGGCATAAGCAACCATCCAGGTATTCGGGTCCGCCGGGTTACGCAGTTCCATACCTGACATCCCGGTGAACCCCGGGCCGAAGGTTGTGGCGCCACCTGCGTCCGCGACACCGGCGCACGGCGGGGGAGTGGCTGTCCCTGCTCGCGGAGTTTCCGCGGTGACGATGGTCGCGGTCGCCATCGGCGGCGACTGCATGGCGGCGCTCACCGCCTTGCCGTCGGGGAGCAGGGTCGCCAGGTCGATGCGGTGCCCCGGCGGCGCAACAGCTTTGGGTGGTGCTGTGGGTGCCGTCGGTTGCGTCGGCCGGTTTCCGGAGTCGCGGGTCACGTAGGTCATGCCGGCCACAAATCCCGCGGCCAGGACCACGGCGCCCACGATCAGCGCCGCTTTCGGCGCACCTGATTCGGCGCCGCAGCTCGGCAGCCGCAGCCGTCGGTACACCACGAATCCGGCAACCGCGCCCAGCAGCACCAGCACCCCGATATCCAGCGCCCACCAACGTAATTCGTGGTGCCACAGCTGATCGTCGACCGACATGAGCGGAGCAATCTTCAGCAGGTCGACCACGCTCGCCGACGCTGCGAAGCCCCACCGCCCCGGCAGGAACCACGATGCCTGATCCAGACCGACACGTCCGGTGACAGGAATCATGCCGCCGGAGAACACGATCGACAGCATGATGACGACGACGAGCATCGGCAGAATCTGCTCACTGGACCGCGCCACCGAGGACAGCAGCAGACCCAGGATCGCCGAAACAATTGCTGCCACAGTCAGACTCACATAGAAGTCGAGAGTCGGGCTGCCCAACAGCAAGGCACCCTGGGTGGGTGCACCTTTGCCGATCACCACGATCGCCACCACGATTGCTGTCTGAATGGCAGTAAATGCGCTGTAGACAACGATTTTGGCGGAAAGGTAGGCGGCGGCCGACAAACCGACAGCCTGCTCCCTGCGGAAGATGGTGCGCTCGCCGACCAGATCACGGATCGTCAGTGCGGTCCCCATGAACACTGCCGCGATGTTGGCGACGATGAGCAGTTGATTCGGTTCGTTGGGGGAGTGGCCTACAGTCGCCACCCCAAATCCGGTGTCCCCCGGCACGATCAGCGACATCGCGCCCAGGATGAACGGCAGTAGCAACAGGAAGGTGGTGTAGATCCGATCGGCGAAGATCAGCCGCAACTGCCGGCGCGCAACGGTGAGCAGCTGACGGCGGGTGCTGGTACGGGCCGGTGCACCGAGCGGACCCGCGGGCTCCGGCGGCGCCGCCGGTCGGTCGGCGGCCGGATTGTTCTGCAGGAACACCGCATGCGCCGCGTCGGGATTGGCCGAAACCCAGGCGAAGATGTCGGCCCAGTCTTGTGTACCCATCGCTGATCCGACCGCTTGCGGGGGCCCCGCGTACACCGTCTTGCCGCCGGGCGCCAGCAGCAGCACCTGATCGCACATGTTCAGGTACGTCAGGGAGTGCGTCACCACCAGCACCGTGCGCCCGGCATCGGCCAGGCGGCGCAGCATCTGCATGACCTGTCGGTCCAGCGCCGGGTCCAAACCGGAAGTGGGCTCGTCGAGGATCAAAAGCGATGGGCCGGTAAGCAATTCAAGCGCCACCGAAGCGCGCTTACGCTGCCCGCCCGAAAGCTTGTCCACCCGCTTGTCGCGGTGCGCAGCGAGCTCGAGCTCAGCGAGCACCCGTTCCACCACAGCGTGGCGGTCATCCTTGCTCGTGTCGGGCGGCAACCGGAGTTCGGCGGCATAGTTCAGCGCCTGACTGACGGTCAATTGCCGATGGACCACGTCGTCCTGGGGCACCATGCCGATCCGCGACCGCAACGACGCATAGTGGGCGTGCACGTCGTGTCCGTCGAAGGTGACCTGCCCGGACGTGGGTTTGGTGACGCCGCCGAGCAGCCTGATCAGCGTCGACTTGCCTGCGCCCGAGGGGCCGATCACCGCCGTGAGAGTGCCGGGCCGGGCGTCGAACGACACGTTGGTCAGCAGCTGGTGGCCCTCGATGGCGAGGCCGACCTGGCGTACCTCGATGCCACCGGTCGCGACCGCCTGCCGCGACTGGACCGCGGTACCTCCGGTGAACACCAGGTCGGTGTTGCCGACGGTGATGACGTCCCCGGGGCGCAGCGTGACCGCCTCGACGCGGTGACCGTTGACGAAAGTACCGTTGCCCGAGCCGTTGTCGTACAGCTGGGTTCCGGTCGGGGCGGGTATCAGGTAGGCGTGGATTCGGGAGGCCAGCGAATCGTCGACTCTGATGGTCGCTGTCGAATGCCGCCCGATGGTGACGGCGCCCGCGGGCGGTCCCGACGAGCGTTGTGGGGCGGCTGCAGGCGGGCGCGGCGGCGGAGGCGGCGGCTGCGGCGGAACCGGCCGTGGCGCTTGAGGGATCCGCTGCGTCGGACGCGGGGATGCCATCTGCGCCGGTGGCTGCCGGTACTTGGCGACCGGAATGACCTGGGTCGCCGTACGGAAGTGGAGCTGCGGCCCGTCCGGAGCTCCGACGGCCAGCACGAGGTCGTCACTGATGACGGCCGACGGCACGCGCATCCGATTGGCGAAGATTCCGTTGCGGGACTTGTCGATTGCCACCCACTGACCGACACCGGGGTCTACCCGGATGATCAGGTGCAACCGAGATACCACATGCTTGGCACCGGGGCCGGCGTCCGGGATCCTGACGTCCGAGGCCTCGCCGCGGCCGACGGTGACCTCCTTGCCGGGCGGGAAGGTGAACATGGCGCCACCGAGCGTCACGATCAGCGGCGGGACGGAGCTCACGAATGCACTCTCCTCACTGGTAGCGCTTGTAGCAGCCCTCGTCGTCGGTGGCCAGCCCCGCCCGGAACGCCGCGATCCGGGTGAATGCCGCCGGAACACCCTGCCCGTCGACCGCCGTGGCCACGTAACCGTTGGTGAGCAGCCCGGCGACGGCCTTGTCCAGGTCACCTGCGGTCAACTGCAGGCTGGCACCACTGGGCAGGTCATGCGGCTTGGCCATCTGGCGCTGGGCCTGCGCAGTCAGGCAGGCCGTGCGTAGCGCGGCTGTCGGATTGTCCAGCTTGACGCCACGCTGGTTCTCGAGCGCCATCATGTACCTCGACACGATGATCGAGAACGCCGTGTTGTCACCCTGGATGAGCGTCTTTTCGGCCATGTCGGCCGGTGTGCCGATCTGTTGCAGGGTAGGCAGGTTCACCGAGATCGTGTTCGTCGACGGACAGTACGAGGCAGGCGAATCACCCTGTGAGATATCACATTTCGCCGGCTCGTAGGTCAACTTCGGCGGCTGCTTCGGGGAGTAGATCACCCCGAGCAACTCGACCAGAGTGCCGATCGTGTCCTTGTCGATCGCCAGGTCTGCGGACCGGTGATCGTCGTCCATCGGCTCATCTTCGAGCTCCATCGGCAGACCCTTGCGGCGCTGCTTGATGTCGTTCAGATCGATGGCCGCGCAGGCCTGCGGCCCGACGGTGAAGCCCTGCTGGAACGCGCTGACCCGGTCCAGCGCGGTGCCGTGGCCGTCGGTGAGCATGTCGTCGTCGTGCGGCCCCAGCGTGGGATCCCGGACGGTGATCAATCCGGCGAGCACATGGTTGAGGCCGTCACCGGTGCTCATCATGAACCGCTTGGAATCACCGGCCGCGACATAGTGCAGATACGCGCCGGCGAAGCAGTCGGCCTGCTGTTCACGGACGATGACCGGCGTACTGCGGGTCACCAGTTTCGCCATGTACTGGATCGCGTGGCCGTATTCATGCCCGATCAGACCCGCGACTGAGACGTCGCCGAAGTACTTTCGCCCGGTCGGCACCATGATGCCGCGGTCCCACGCCATCAGCTTCTCGCTGGGGCAGTAGAAGGCATTCACCAGGCCGGCGGTGTCCTCGCCGCACGCCTCCGGACTGCTCCGATCGCGGGCGTCATACGACAGGAATTTCTCGATCGGTTTGAATGAGCCCTTCAAACCCGATGCGCTGTAGTCGTGTTGCCAGTACTCGGCGATGTCATTGATCGCCTGCAACGCCAGCCGGTCGACGTCGCTGTTGTTGGTGTTCTGCACCTTGCCGACCGCTGCGGGCGCGTTGTCGCGCAACCCACTCGGGCCATCCTTGGCCGGGAGGTCGGCGACGTGGAAGGGGTCGTTGACAGGCGAGACCGCGGTGCCGGCGACGGTCGGCGCACAGCCGGCGAGCAGCGTCACCACGCATACCGCCACCGAACGTCGCAGCGCCGTTCCGCGTATCACCCGCAATCCGAAACCGCCTGTCATCGTGCCCCCTGACGTTCGATTCAGACTATGGCCTGCCGGCAGCTTCAGAACAGCGAACGGTGCACCCCGATGTCAGGGTGCACCGTTCATCGGTCGGGCTGTCAGAACTGACCGGCAGCGATCTTCTGAATACCCTTGTGGACCTGAATTCCGATGTAGCCCAGCACAACTGCGATGACACCGTTGATCACCACAGCCAGTATCAACATTGCCGTGAGGCTACCGCTGATGTAGGGGCTGCTGCTCACTCCCGCCAGGCCGATGATGCCGATCAACAGACCCAGCAGGCTGGCGGCCGCACCCACACCACAAATCCCGTAGGCCACGAACTGGGCTGCCAGCTTCGTGCCGAGGGCCAGGAAGCAGTAGGCCAACCCGAGCCAGACCACACTGGCGATGAGCGAACCGATGCCACCGAACAGGCTGAGGAACAGCCCGATCAGCACCGCTCCGCCATAGCCGAGATAGACGAACTGGTTGGAACCCTGCGGGTTGTTCCGCATGTTCTGGAACCACGGCTGCTGAATCAGTTCGCCGCGGACACCGCGCGTCATCAACCGGAAGATGAACGAATCACCCTTGGTGAGCAGCGACTTGGCCATGTCGACCGGCGTCTGCTGCGGACCGGCCGGCCCGCCGAACTGCGGTGCACCCGGGCCGGGGTAGCCACCGGGTTGGGGCGCGCCGAAACCAGGCTGGGCGCCGCCCGGACCAAATCCCGGCGGGATCGGAGCGCCGAAACCCGGAGCGCCGAACCCGGGGGCACCGTAGGTCGGAGCGCCGAACCCGGGCGGGGGCGGCGGCGGCACGGGCGCACCCGCGGGGTTCCACGGCTGCTCAGGCTGCGGTGGCACCGGTGCTCCGGGCTGGCCGAACTGCGACTGCGGCGGCTGATAGCCCGGCTGCGGCGGCTGCCACTGCGGGGCCGCGGGCGGCACCTGCTGGCCGTAAGGGTTCGGCGCGGCGGGAGGCTGCGGCGGCTGCCACTGCGGGGCCGCGACGGTCGGCGGAACGACCTGAGTCTGGTCACCCGTCTCGGGGGCGGCTGCGGTCGAGGGAACGACCTGGGTCTGGTCGCCCGTCCCCGGCAAGGCTGCGCTCGGCGACTGGAACGCCGACCGATCGACGAACTGGGTCTTCTCCTCGAGATCACCGGCCGTCGGCGGCTGCTCACTCGCCGGGCCGGCCTCGTGATTTTCGGACATATCGTGGTCTCCCTAAAAATTGACTACTCAAGACACGGTACGGGCGCCAACATGTCGGTCCTGCAGCGGTATCGCGCTCCGGGCGCGGCCGAAAGACCCGTCAGAACCGGATGTTCCGGATGTTGTCGTAGACCCCGGCGATCCACAGCAGCAACGGAATCACCGCGGCAATCGCCGCTCCATCGGTCAGCTCCAAGATCCTCTTCGTCACCGGCGAGACGCGGCCGACGCCGTCCGTCGCACCGACGGTGATCAGCGCCACCAGCGCAAGGGCGACGTACAGCACTATCACCAGCCAGGCGCTGTCGGCATCCCACGAGACCAACTTGATCATCACCCCGGTCGGGATGGCCACCGTCGCCGCCAACAGTGCCCAGCCGCACCACCGTTCTGCGTAGAGCCGCGACCGGAAGCCGCAGACGACCGTCACCAGTCCCGCGACGATCAGCGAGTGCACGAAGAAGTGTCCCTGCACCACGATCGCGATGGCACCGTAGGTCAGCACCGTGACACCGGCGCTCAGGAAGCCGATCAACAGCTGTCGTGCCAGCGTGCTGCGTTCTGTCAGGCGGGCCGCGGAATCAGGCACCGAATCGATGATCGCGCGCCATGTCGCCGACTCTTCGTCGATGACATTGCTGTGCGCGGCAACCGGATCCAGCAGTTCCTCGTTCGCGATCACCTCACCCGGGGCCGGGATCGGCGGCAGCGCGATCCGCGCCACCGCGACCGTGAGCTTCGCCGCGTTGGTCACGACGATCAGTCCGAGGGCGATGGCACCGGCGGGAACCCACGAAGCTCCGCCATATCCGTAAGCGATGGCGGCGCCGGTCACCGCGGCCGCGATGACCGCCAGGAAAGCTGCCACCGCAGCACGTTTGCGCGGCCCGCCGCGGGTCGCCAGCACGACGATCAGAATCACCGCCGCCGCCCCGGCGAGCTGCGGCGCACCCATGTCGTTGATGCCCCGAGGGAGCGGAACCGCCAATGCGGCCGCGCCACCCAACAGCGGCAACGAGGCCACGAGAAGACTCTCGGACAGATCGACGTTGTCGTAGCGGCTCTTGGCAACGAAGCTGCCGCCCAACACCAGCGCGCCCAGCAGGCCGAGCGCGACCGGCCACCACCAACCGTGGCCGGACTGCGACCACGACCACAACGACGCACCAGCAACTGCGAGCGTCGCGACTGGGATGGCCAGTCCGACAAGCCGTTTCAGCGCGGCGCCGTCGAACTCTGGGGACTCTTCGAGCACCGCCATGGCGTCGATGACGTCCTCGACCAGCGGCCGGTAGCGTTCGGTCCGACTCACCGACACCAAGGTCAGCAGGGCACCGTCGACGACCCCGGCGTCGTCGAGCGACTCGGTGGACTTCAACGGCGGCGACCCCGGGCGCGCGAACGCCCAGACGCCCTGGGCCTTGAAGTCGAACCCGGCCAACACATCGGCCGGGGTGTCGTCGAGCAGATCGGCGAGGACGTTGACCGTCTCGTCGATGTAGGTCTCGATCGGCGTCGACGCCGGCAGGACCAGATCGGTCATGCGTCGACCCGTCAGGATGGTGACCCGGGTGGTCGACTGCCTTGTCGGATTGTCAGCTGCCGCGGTGGGCGCGGCGGTTGCGGGGCCGGCCGATGCGGTCACCGGCGCTCGAGCCTGTCGAAGTCGTCGGACAGCGCCGCGGCGAGTTCGGTGATGCGCCGCTGGTAGGTCTTGCCCAACAGGTCGAACTGGATGTCGGAACCGGCGGCGATGTGCTTGTCCCACGGCAGTACGACGACGCGGCCGGCCGGCACGTGCCGCTCGAACTGCTGCACCAGGTCGTCGACGTCGATGTTGGTCTTGCCCGGTGTCACGTGGTTGATGACCACACACGCCCGGCCCAGCAGATCCTGATATCCGTTCTGGCGCAACCAGTCCATGGTCACCGCTGCCTGGCGGGCACCGTCGATCGAGGCGCTAGCGACGATCACCAGACCGGACACGGTCGACAACACGGCTCGCGATGCCTGGTGGAACAAACCCGCGCCGCAGTCGGCGAGCACCAGGTTGTAGTACTGCGAGACGATCTTGACCGCGGCCGACCAGTCCTCTTCGTTGAAGTCGCGGCGCGCGACGCTGTACTCGGCCGACGACAGCACCTCGAGGTTGGAGGCATTCATGCTGGTGTACGCGCGGATGTCGTTGTAGCGCGCAAGTTCCTTGTCGGACAACAGATCCGAGATGGTCGCGGCCGACTGCCGGCCGGCCCGGTCGGCCAGGTTGCCACCGTCCGGATCGGCGTCGACAGCCAGGATTCGGTCACCGCGGACTTTCGCCATGACAGATCCCAGAGTGACCGTGACAGCCGTCTTGCCGACGCCGCCCTTCAGCCCGAGCACACCGATCTGGTACGAGTCGCGGGCATTACGTCGGATCCGGGTGTAGAGGTCCAACTCGTACAGTTCGTCGGGCGACAGGCCCAGGTTGATCCGCGTGAGCAGGTACAGCACGTGGCGCCAACCACGCTGCGACGGCATCTTCACCCCGGCCCGCACGCCGACGTGAGACAGCGCGTCGATGGCGCGGTGGTCGCCGATGGTGGCGGCCGACGTCTGGTCCGGCATGTGCTGCTCGGTCCACTGCATGTCGGCCTGGGGATCCATGGCGTAGTGCTGTGGCGGCGGCTGCATGTGCCGCGGTGGGGGCGGCATCATCATCGGGGCGTGCTGCGGCTGCTCGTACTGCGCGCCGGCCATCGGCGCGCCCTGCGGCGAGCGCATCAGGCCGTTCTGCATGAATTGCGGTGGCGTAGGCGGCATTTAAGTCGTCACTTCAGACGGCCGCGGCGGCGGGACCATGCCCGGCGGCTGCTGTGGCTGGCCGGCAACGGGCGGGCCCGACGGCGATTCGGCCCCTGCAGCCGAGGCAGCGGCCGCGGAGGCAGACATCTGCGCGGCGGCAGCAAGGGTCGCATGGTCGACGGTTCGCGTGGCTTCCTCGTTGTCGGCCTGGCCCGGCGAGTTGTTGAAAAGCCGGTCATAGTCGGCGGACATGAGTACCTCTCGATTGTGTGTGGATTACACCGGGAACGCACATGAGGTGGGCAGAGTCGACCCTACGCCGACCTGCCCACCTCCTGTGTTGCGTCGCGTGGATCGCCTAGCCGAACATTCCGGTGACGCCGTGCTCGGTCGACTGCATCTGGCCACCGGCCTCGCTGACGGCATGCCCGAGGCTCTGCAGCGCGTTGTTGAGCTCCATCGCGGTGTTGTCCCACCGCTGCTGGACGGCCTGGTAGGCCTCCGAACCCGAGCCGCCCCACACGGAAGCCAGCTTCGCCAACGAGGCCTTGCCCTCGTCCAGCAAGCCCTGTGTCGTGCTCACGGCGCCGGCCAAGTCGCCAGCGCTGCCCTCGATGCCGGCGAAATTCCAGTCCTGTGCCATTTGTCTTCTCCGCTTCTGAGTCGTTGTACGTAGTGGTTGGTCTGGCTAGATCTGCATCTGGCTCGACAGCGACGACCCGGCGTCGGCATCGGCCGCGGTGTACTGCACGCCGGCAGTCTGGATGTTGGTAGAGATGTCAGCCAGTTCCTTCAGCTGCTGCGTCATGGCCTCGTCGAAGCGAGTCAATGCAGCCTGGGCCGCCATGCCCGCCTCGGGTGTCTTCATGTGCGTCGCGAGCTGGCCTGCCACCGCGTCGACGTGGGTCTTGACGCCGGTCAGCTCGCCCGCGATGCGATCGAAGTTCGCTGCCTCTGAGGCGAGGACTTCGGCATCTGTATTCATGCTCGTCATGCTGGATCACCTTTTCTGTTTCCTGTGTCCTCACCACGGGAATGGCGAGTCCTTGCCGACCCCCCTGGGCCGGAAAGCCTGTGTGTTAAGCGACGACTCACCAGTCGTCGTCATCGTCGTCGAGGTCCTGTACCAGAACCCCGGGTGCCTTGAGGGCCTCCCTCGTCCCCCCGCCTTTCTCTGCTTTGCCGGCGGGACCCATTCCGGCCCCGGCACCGCCGGCACTGCTCACCGGCGCCTTTCCGGCGCCGGAAGAACCCGCTGCCGCGCCGGCCTCCAACGAAGCGGTCGAGGCGTTATCGACGCCACCGACCAGCGAGGCCATCAGCGGCGTCCGCGGGGCCGAACCGCCCATGCCCGGCAGTGACGCGGCGCGAACCAAGCCCGCACCCGATGTCGCGCCCGAACCACCCGCCAGCGGGTGATTGGAGAAGGGGCTGGCGCCCATGAGGCCGATCTGCGGCCCGTTGTTCTGTCCGAAGCTGCTTCCCAGCTGACTGAAAATCTGCGTCATCTGTTGCATCGGCTGGCTCAACTGCTGAACCGGCTGCGTGATGAGCTGGCCGAGCTGCTGCGGCAGCTGCGCGGCCTGCGAACCGACCTGCGAGACCACCTGCATCATCATTTGCGCGCCCTGCTGGCCTTTGTCCTGTTGCTCGCTGGCACGCTGCGCGGCCGATTCGGCCTTGGACGCCTGGCCCTGGGCCCGCTGTCCCGCGAAATTCGCCTGCGCCGCAGCATTTCCGACCATCAGCGCCGCGTCTTCGATTGCCGCCTGGCTGGCCACCTGCGAAATGACCAAATTGCGCGCCACTGCCTCGGATACCCCCATCGCGGTTCGCGCGACAATCGCCGCTTCCGTCGCCTCGCCGACTCCAGGTATCACGATGGGCTTTGGCGGCAGAATGGGTTCGAACAACGTGTTCATGGTGGTCTCGGCCTGATACGTCTCCATCACCGAGCCCGCCAACGCCCACATGCGCGCGTAGTCCGCCTCGTTGAAGCCGATGGGCACCGTATTGATACCCAGGAAATTCGTGGCCTCGAGTACACCGTGCGTGACGTGGTTCATCTCGATTTCCGGCAGCTGCGGAGTGGTGGCCAAGGCCAAGCTGTATGACTCCGCCTGTGCCAATGCCTGCATCGCGCGCTTCTGTGCCTGCACAGCAGTGGTGTGTAGCCACGTCACCATCGGCGTGGTTGCCGTGACGGCCCGTTCACTGCCCATGCCGGACCAGTTCGCGCTCAGCTCCGCCAAGCTGGCGGCAAGCTCCACCGCCTGCGTCTCCAGCGCAACGGCCAACGCTTCCCACCCTGCAGCTGCTTGCAGCATCGGCGCAGGGCCTGCACCGGCCATGAGTCGGCCGGTGTTCATCTCCGGCGGGAATGCTCCGTAGAACATCGCCGGCATGGCGGGAAGCCCCATGATGTGCTGTCCTCAGGCTCTTTGTGGGCTCGTCGTACGCGGTGGCTAGATCAGGGTCGCTGACGTAGCCACGTCGGTGGCCTCATACATGGCGCCCGCCTCGACGTACGCCGCGCCGGCACGCGCCAGCTCTTCCTGGGCGAAGGCGTTGATGCCCATGACCTCGACGCCTTCGACGGCGAATGCCATGGCGGCCTGCAGCGACACTTCGTCTGCACCGGCCGGGACCAGGGTGCTGGCCTCCGTCATGGTGGCGGTGCCGGTCGCAACGCCACGCGCTCCGTTGGCGACAACCTGCGTGCCGACGCCGATCGCGCCCTCTTCATGTTGCAAAGGCTGCATTTCTTTTCTCCTTACCAATTCAAGATCGCGGTATGGAATTGTGCGAACGGCACAGATAAGAATTGAAGATCCCCCACGGAACCCCCGTTCCCCCTAGGCCGATCAGCGGGCGTTTAGCGTTGCTGAACGTCTGAAACTGATACTACCGAGGGTTT
Organism: Mycobacterium toneyamaense; assembly: GCF_055384815.1. Taxonomy (NCBI): domain Bacteria; kingdom Bacillati; phylum Actinomycetota; class Actinomycetes; order Mycobacteriales; family Mycobacteriaceae; genus Mycobacterium; species Mycobacterium toneyamaense. The sequence goes on along the minus strand of NZ_AP040333.1, from coordinate 61,147 downwards.
TGGGGGGTCACCTACACTTATTCCGCCGGAGGATCAACATAGGCCGCCTGGATGACCTCCTTACCGTCCGGTGACACCAGAAGCGCCTGGCCAGGGGGCCTACGACGGAGTTTGAACTCGCTCGACGGGAACTCCGCTTTCTCGCCCGACAGGAACATCGTCGGCGTTCCGGCGCCATAAGCGGTACCGACGAACTTGTCCATCGTGGACCGGTGCGCCTGACTCATCTGACATGTCACGATGATGTGCAGACCGATATCGGCAGCGGCGGGCAATAGCGGCGCCAATGGCGCCATCGGCGACCCCATACCGCTGGCGGCGACGATCATGTGCCAGTCATCGACCAGCAGCACCACGTCCGGACCGCTCCACCACGACCGTGAGCGAAGCTGGGACGTCGTCAGGTCCGGTGGCGGCAGCCGCTTCTTCAGGTTCACCGCCAGCGCCTTGATGGACTCTTCCAGTGCAGCGATGTTGCGGTTGATGGCACCAGCCGCGAGCAGGTGTGTCTCGGGCACCGCGTCGAGCAGGCCAGACCGGAAGTCGGCGAGCATGAACCGCACCTGATCGGGGCTGTTGCGCTTGCAGATCGCCTCCGCCACTGCGTGCGCAATGGTGGTCTTGCCCGACTTCGGCGCACCGAAGATGAGCTGGTGCGGCGTGTTGTACATGTGGTTGTACGCCACCGAGAGGTCGGATTCGCGCACGCCCACCGGCACCGTCCACCGGGTGCGGTAGTCGTTCTCCGGTCCGGGCGGATTCGGGTCGAGTTCGTGCAGGTAGATGCGCTCGGGCAGCACGCGCACGCGCGGTGCCATGTCGGTGTGCAGCGACGCGATGTGGTCGACGGCAGCGGTGATGGCCGGCACGAGGTCGGCTGCGCTGTGCACCCCGTCCATCCGGGGCACGCCGATCATCAGGTGGTGCTTCTCCATCGACACCGCCCGGCCGGGGCGGTTCGCCGGAATCTCGCGGGTGATGCGGTCGATCTGCGTCTCGTTGACGTCACCGAGGCGGAATTCGACCTTCGTGCCCAGGTAGTCACGGACACGGGATTTCAGTTCCGTCCAGCGCGGCGTCGAGATGATGACGTGCACTCCGAACGCCAGGCCCTGACCGGCAAGGTCCTGGACCACGGGCTCCAGGTCCGGGAACTCACCGATGAAGGCCGGCCAGCCGTCGATGATCAGGTAGACGTCACCGAACGGATCCTGCGACGCAGGGTGATTCGGATCTTCACGCAACTGCCGGTAACTGGCAATCGACCCGATACGGAGCTCTTTGAAAGTCAATTCACGTTGCCGCAGAACGGCTTTCATTTCCGCGACGACACGCTGTACTCGGTCCGGTTCGGAACGGGTGGCGACGCCACCGACGTGCGGCAGATCCTCGAGGTACATGAGGCCACCACCACCGAGGTCGACGCAGTAGAACTGCACCTGTCTGGGGGAGTGGGTCGCGGCCGCCGACAGCACCAGTGTCTGCAGGAACGTCGACTTCCCGGTCTGCGGCGCTCCGCCGACCGCGATATTGCCACCGGCCGCCGACGTGTCGATGCCCCACACTTCCTGCTTGTGGCGACGCGGTTCGTCCATGATGCCCAGACCGAAGCGCAGCGGGGCCCGCTGGTCGCGCTCCACCAGCTCGTTGACCGGCATCGGATCCAGCAGCGGCGGCAGCCACATCTTGTACGCCCGGCTCTCGCCGGTCGTCAGCTGGTTCAGCACCACTTCGCGCAACGCGCGCTGTTCGGTGTTCGTCATCGTCCGACTCCCGAATCTGCCATCGGCGCAGCGGTGAACGGCCGAATCCGGAAGTTGTTCTGCGCCACCACTCGTGGCGCGTCGTCACCTTCGTCGTTCTCCGCCGCCGTCGGCACATAGGTGCCGCCGGTGTAGATGCTCTTGAACTTGACCGGATCCTCCATACCGACACGGAGGAAGCCGACGCCGCTCTCCTTGTTGGTGATGTACTGCGCCTCGGGCGTACCGATCACCGCCTTGGATTCGGCGGAGCTCGTGGTACGCAACGCGATTCGGTACGTCAGGTTCGGCTCCAGTTTGTCGATGCGGGCGCCACCGGTGTTCAGTGACTGCGTCGCCAACAGCAGGTGCACACGCAGCGACCGGCCCACGCGACAGATACGGTCGAACAACGCGATGAAGTCCGGGTGGTTCTGCAGCAACTCCGCGAACTCGTCGACGACGACGAAAAGCGTTGGTAGCGGCGGCAGATCGGCCCCACGCTCGCGGTACTTCTCGTACTCGGCGACGCCCGACAGCGCACCGGCCGCGCCGACCTGCATACCGGCCTGACGCAGGATGTTCTGCCGGCGGTCCAGCTCACCGGTGAGCACCTCACCCATACGGCCGACGAGTTCGGCTTCCTCTTCCATGTTGGTGACGACAGCCGCGGTGTGCGGCAGCTTCTCCATACCCAGGAATGTCGAACCGCCCTTGAAGTCGGTCAGCAGCAGGTTGATCTGATCCGGATGATGCGTCGCCACCAGTGAAAGGATCAGGGTACGAAGGAATTCCGACTTACCGGAACCCGTCGTACCGATCAGCATGCCGTGCGGACCGGCACCGAATTCGGCGCCCTCCTTGATGTCGAGATACATGATCTCGCCATTCTTGAGCTGGTGGCCGAACGGGATGCGCAACCGGTCCTGATCCGTATCCGAGTACATCCGCCACCGCCGCGGCGTCACCTCCTCGACCGAGCGCGCGCCGACCAGGTGGTGCCACTCGCTCGACACCTTCTTCTGTACGCGGGTGCCCTTGTCGATGATCGTGCCGGTGATGGACCAGCCCGCGAGCTTGCGCGCCAACCGGCCGGCCGACGTCGGGGTCACCGAGTCGGTCACGGTGGTCACCTCACGCCATGGCTGGGACGCCGTGCGGTCCTCGCACGAGCCGTCGGGATTGACCTTGATGCGATAGCCCGACCGGTGGTTGCCCTTGGTGATGACGGTGACGCCGGCGCGACCGTCGACCGGGAAGCCGGCCTTGCCGCCCGTCAGATCGACCACCAGAACATATGGGCCCGACGGGGGCGCGTCGGCACTGTGCGGACCGCGCGCCGTCAGGTCCGCCAGCCCGTCCGGCTTGGTGAACACCAGGCGCCTGGGCCCGGCGTCGTCGAACTCGGTCTGGCTCTGCACGTGGGGCAGCCACTTGAGCCACGCCCAGTCGGGATCGTCGAGATCGTCCATCAGGACCCGGATCTGCAGCAGGTCCGGCGGATGGAAGACCGCCAGGTGGCAGATCATGGCGGCGAGCAGACCCCGCGACCCTTCCGGATCACCACCGATGGCGATGGTCGGGTAGCTCTTGAGGATCACCAGCTTCGGGCAGTCGTGCACCAGACCGTGGGTGCGCAGGAACTTGGTCACCCACATGTGGCTGACCGGCTCCAGATGAGCCTGCGGTGCGGCCATCGGGCCCGCGAGGTCCGACCCGATGTTCGGCTTGAGCAACCGGTCGACCGCCGCCTGGGCGCCGATGCCGATGCGGGCACCCATGAAGAAGTCGGCGTTGTTGCCGCTGACACTGCGCGACCACTGCCGCTGCGTGCCCACGATGGACAGCAGGTCCTCGGGATGCGGTGCGTGGTAGCTGAAGAACGTCACCTGCGCGTCGGCCGACGACGTGACGCGGGTCCGCAGGCCGGCCAGGTACCGCAGATACTCCTTGCGGTCCTCGTTGATCTCCGGCACCTTCTTGCCGCCGCCACCGCCGCTGGCCATGTAGCCGACAGTGCCCATGATCATCATCAGCGGCATCATCAGCATGTACGGCGACAGCTGACGGACGCCGGTGAAGATCATGATCGCGATCATTCCGAGCATGCCGCCGCCCATGACGTACGGCATCGCCTTCTGCATGCCCGACGCGGGGATCTCAATGCCCAGGTCGTCGGGCGGCGTCACGTTGATCTCACCCGGGGTCAGGCGCGGACCGCGCTTCATCGACGGGGTGAACTTCTTGGTCGTCATGACGCACCTCCCGGATGCGGCGGCGCCGCGGCCTCGTTGCTGCCGCCCACCTTCCGCGGTTTCGGATCAGCCGGCAGCGTGTCGTGTTCGAGCAACGCCGCCTCCTTCGACAGGACCGGGCCTTCCATCAGCAGACCGACCACCTGCCACGGTGCCGTGGTGGCGCCGCTGAGGCCGAGGGCCTTCGCAGTGTCGTCGTTGGCTATCCCGTATCGGACGCCCTGGGCGTCGACGTAGTACTGGGCCTCGCCGTACCGCGGGTCTGGCGACTGCAGCCGGATGAACTGACCGCCGTCGATGTAGACGGTGGCGTCACCGCTGATCTGCTTGATGCCGTTGCCCATCGAGCTCGGCGAGATCGGCAGGTGCCGACCGACGATCACCGTGGTCTTGGCACCCTGGTCACCGGCTTCGCGCTGCCACGCCCAGCACACCGTCGGATCGTCCTGCGGCAGCAGCATGGTCATGGGCTTCGCCGGCAGCGGTGACGTATAGGTCTGCTCGGGGATTTTGGCGACGACGCTGGATTCCACCGACGGCGGCGAGATCAGCCCGTACGAGTTCGTGGCGCGCAGCGCGGCCGCCGTGGTGTCGTTGACCTTCGCGACGCCGTCCGGCAGCACCACGTACTGCTGCTTGCTGTTGTCGGTGACGGTCTGGAACACCGTGCCGTTCACCAGGTTCGGCGGCAGGCCGACGGTGTTGGGCGCGCCCGCGGCCGGGATCGGGGCCAGGGCCCAGGGGCCGACGTTCGGCAGCGCGTTGAACAGGCCGGACGAGATGGGCGCCGACTTCGAACCGACCGGAATTCCCACGGCAGAGGTCAGCGCGCGGTCGGCCAGGTCGATCGAATGCCGTCCGTCCTTGGTGATGAGCCAGGTCTTGTCCTGGTACTTGACCAGCACGCCCTGATCTGGCCGGATGGGGCCGACGCCGCCGCCCAGAACGACGGGTTCGACGAGCACCGAGGTCTCGACGGTCGGGGTGACGCTCTCGGGCTTGGTGACGGTGTCGCACACCGACCAGGTGCCCGACGTGCCGTTCACCGGCGTCGCGTAGGGCGCACCGGGGATGCCGATGGGTTGGCCCTTCGGCATCTTGGACAGTTCCGCAGGCTTGACGACCTGCGGCTCACCGGTGTGGCCGAGAACCAGCCGCGCCGACGTCAGGTTGTAGACCGGACGGATCTGCCCCGAGCCCCCGGGCATCACCACATACAGCTGGTTCGTGCTGCGGTCGACGAGCAGCGAGTCCCCGCCGCGCTTACCTTGCGGTTTGAAGTACGCCAGCATCGCCGCACCGAGACAGACAATGACCGCGACGACGATGCCTGCGGACACCGACCGGCTGTAGAACTGCAGCGGGTCGTCGAACATCCGGGTGTCGCGCCGCACGATGGCGTGCTCGACGCGGCGGAGCAGGAAGCGCCAGCCGCTGACCTGAACCTTGGTGGTGAGCCGGAAATCAGCCATCGGTTATTCGCCGATACTCAGGCGCCGATGCACCCCGCTGATCGCGGAAGCCATGTCGTCGCCGGTGATCTCGCCGAGCGCTTCGACGCTCAGGCTCTCGATGTCCATCGAGCGGGCGAGGCGCATGTCGCGGGCCTGCTCACCGGCCTCGACCAGCTGGCGCGCATAGCGGCCGTTACCCGCGATGTCGATGGCCGGCTTGCCGTTCAGCTCGTGCTGGTACAGCGTGGTCGCCGCTTCCAGCACCTGCTTGGCCGCTTCGTCGTTGATCAGCGAATCATTGCTCTTGGCAATGACTTTCGCGATTTCGACGATCTCCTCGGGGGAGTAGGACTCGAACTCGATACGGGTGGCGAAGCGGGAGCGGAGACCGTCGTTGGCTTCCAGCAGCCGGTCGATGTCCGAGCTGTAGCCCGCGATGATGACGACCAGCCGGTCGCGGTCGTTCTCCATACGGGCCAGCAGGGTGTCGATGGCTTCCGAGCCGAAGGCGTCACCGCCCTGCAGTCCGTCCTGGATCAGCGTGTAGGCCTCGTCGATGAACAGCACGCCGCCAAGGGCCCGGTCGATGACCTTGGACGTCTTCACGGCGGTATGGCCGAGGTACTCGCCGACGAAGTCCTTGCGGGACGTCTCGATGAGCTTGGGCTCGGCGATGACCCCGAGACCGGCGAGGATGTTGGCGACCACGCGCGCGATGGTCGTCTTGCCGGTTCCCGGCGGTCCGGTGAAGATCATGTGCTTGGACTGCTGCGCGACCTTCATGCCACGCGCGGCCCGGATCTTCGCCATTTGCGTTGCGGCGCGGTAGGTCTCGATCTGCTCCTTGACCTTGGCCAGGCCGATCTGCCGGTCGAGTTCGGCCTGCGCGTCACTGAGCATCTTGTCGCGCGCCGAGGTGTCGGCCACGACGCTGTTCGGATCCCACTTGTCCGACCGAGCGGCGATCTTCTCTGTCGTGGTGGTCTGCAGCCGGTAGTTCGGATCGCGAAGCGCCTCAGCGACTTTCGGCTCGGGGAAGTTGGCCTGCAGCCATTCCAGCAGGCGACGGGCACCCTCTTCGTTGCCCTGCTCGCGGAACGTCATTGCCAGGTACCACGCGATGGGCCGGCCGCACGCCGTTCCGGCCGGCGATTCATTGGCTTCGGTCAGCTTGTCCTTGGCCTCGGTGAACAGGCCGAGGTTGGCTGCCGCGACGCCACGGGCCACGCCGGCGGCACCGGCCAGGAAGGCGTCCGGCCAGCTCTCCGAACCCCGGAGCACCTCCATGACATCGGTCCAGCGCTGACCGCCGGTGTAGATGACGGCCTTTACCCACGCCACCAAATGCTCCGAACCGCCGACCGCCGCGCCCTCCACGGCTTCCAGCGCGTCGGCGTAATTGCCCTCGGCCGCCTCGTTGACGGCGAACGCCAGCGTCAGCGCGAGGGGCGAGTTCACGGGATAGGTGATGTCGCCGAGCTCGCCGCCGATACGCACCCGGGCGTTGACCTGCGCCAGCGACACCTCGGCCTGGCCGGCGAGCATGCCGAGGTTGCCGCGTGAGTACCAAGCGCGGAACAACGTGGTCCGATCGGTGTCGCCGCAGCGAATGCGCCCGATCCAGGCGTCACACGCAGTCTCGTCGACAGACGTGATCTCACTGAACAGCTGCATCGAACGCGCCGGTGCGGTGTCCAGCATGCCGACGGCGTTGTTGAACATGGCGGCGAGTTGGTCACTCATTGGCGTCTACTTCCCCTGAATATCTGGTGGCAAAGATCTGGGCACGCGTCGCGGCGGCCTCTTCCGGCGACGGCAGGTCGAGACTGCGCGACAGGAAATCCTTCGCCTCTGCGCGGTCGTGACCCAGTTCCCGCAGTCCCGAGTACATGACGTCGTATTGCGCCGACCTGCCGTCCTGGCGAGCGAGTCCGGCGATCACGAGGATCTCGTCCGCCAGTTCGACTTCCGTCATGTCGGTGACGCCCGGAGCGAGTCGGATGCGGTGGATCCGGCCGTCCATGAGGGCCGTGACGGTCACCGTCTGCGGCGGGTTGGTGACCGTGTACCCGAACGGGACAGGCGCGTCATCGGCGGACGGCGCATCGTCCTCGATGACCCCGGCGTCGGGAGGGACGACGTCGTCGTCGGCGTAGAGGTAGTCGAGTGCGCCGCCGAGATCATCGTCCGAGCCGTCGTCCGGATCGTCGCCCGACGGCTCGTCATCGAACCCGTCATCATGGTGGGCCGCCAACGTCAGTCCTGGTAATCGTCGCCGGCGGCGCCCGCCGAGGCCGTGTCGAACCAGGACCGCGACGGCAGGAACTCCAACAGCCCTTGCAGGGCGCGTTCGAGGTTCTCGTCGGTGCCCGCCAGGAAGCTGCCGTACAGCTCCCCGCTGACCTTGCGCGGCAGGGACACGATGCGGCCCAGCCGGGAGTCGAGAACGCCGGCGGCCACGTCGGCCTCACTGTGCGTACCGCCCTCGTGCCGCTCGTTGGCGGTGAGCTCGACCCATGAGTCGGGATTGGCGATGAGTTCGGAATAGGTCCGCGCCGAGCTCAGGCTGATGCCGAACTGGGTGAGCTGGTCGGGGGTGCGGGCGTCACTGAGCCGGCTGGTCGACGCGGTCAGAGGCTCGACGTTGGCGGGGTTGGCGGAGCCGAGCACGGCATTCACCATGCCGGCCAGGCCCACCTGCGGGGCGACCCGCTGGATGACGATCATCTCGCCGTCGCGGGCCGCGACGACATGGCGTTCGCCCTTGCGACAGACCACGAACCGCAGCATCTTCCCGCCGACGTCGCGGCGCCACCAGCGGCCCTCGATGGTGCGGTCGGCGCGGCTGAGGGTGTCGACCATCGCGGCGACTTCCGGATGCGGGTTCCCGTAGATGTCGAGGACGCCCTGCGCCGTCAGATCCCGCCGCACCTGTTCCCAGACCCGGTCCCGAAGGTCCAGCTGGGGAATGTTCGGCCGGATGCCGAGGCTTATCGGGAAATCCATGAGCTCGAGCTTGTCGGCGATGACCAGCATGCCGTCGATGGTGACCTCGACCGCGATGACGTCGTCGATGCCGCCCGAGGCGGTGCTGGCCGCGGTGTACGGGCCGGTCACGACAACCGTCCCGGCGCCATAGCCGACCCAGACGTCCCGGCATCACGCCCGGCGCATGTGTCCACCCGCTGCATCTCGCTCCACCCCCTGTTCCCGGCGCCAGGCGCCGGGCATCGCTGTCCTCCGTGACCATCTTGGTACGCCACCTGACGGACGGCAGGCCGATGGCCAAACTCCTACGCGAGTCACGGCATCTGACCTGCGCGGGCGGCCCCACACCACCCCCACAGCGCTTCCCCACAACCCGCATCGAGCCTACCAGCGGGTCCGCCGCCGGATCCGCACCAATTCACCGACGGCGCGCACTCAGTCGACGCGGTCGACACGCAGCGAAAAACGTTGGTGGACAACCCAATCAGCAGCACCGCAGCCAAGGGGCCCAGACCGTCGGCCGAACGGGCGCCGACGAAATTGGGCCCAGCCATCCCGCCGGCGGCGCCGGCGTGGTCGATACTGGGATGGCATCTGCGTCTTGGCACCTGCGTCGAGCGAACCGAGGAGAGAAAGCGCGTATTCGGTGACTGACCACTTCGAACCGCAGCACAACCCCCCGGAAAGCGCTTTCGCCGGCCATCCCGTGAACACGCCGCCGGCCTGGCCACGGGTAAATCCGGCCGGCAACACCGGCATGCAGCACACCGAACCGCTGCAGCGCAGGACCGGCTACCCACCGCAGCCCGGTCCCGTACCGCCGGGTCCGATGCAGCCGGGACCGCACCCGCACCAACCCTGGCCGCACGGTCCTCAGGGTCAGTTCACGCCACCCGGGTCGTACGCCGACGCCATCCGCCGCGACGACCTGCTCCGGACCCGCAAGCCCGAGCCCGGTCGCGGCTGGCGCAAGACGCTGTTCAAGGCGACGTTCGGGCTGGTAAACCTCGGTCCGTCACCCGACGAGATCCAGGAAGCACAGCAGATCAACCGGATCCGGTCGGCGCTGTCGGGTCACTACAAGGTCGGCGTGATGGGCAAGGGCGGCGTCGGCAAGACGACGGTGTCGGCCTCGATCGGGTCGCTGTTCGCCGAGCTCCGGCAGGACGATCGGGTAGTGGCCGTCGATGCCGACACCGCGTTCGGCAAGCTCGGCAGTCGCGTCGACCCCAAGGCCCTGAGCTCGTACTGGGAGTTGGCGTCCGACCAGCACCTGGAGAGTTTCGCCGACATCCGCAACCGGGTCGGCAGCAATGCCGCCGGGCTGTTCGTGCTGGCCGGTGAGGCGAGCCCGGCCCGCCGCCGGGTGCTGGATCCCGCCGTCTACCGCGAGGCCGCCTCGCGGCTGGACCGCCATTTCACCATCTCGATCATCGACTGCAGCTCCACGATGGACAGCCCTGTCACGCAGGAGGTGCTGCGGGATCTGGATGCGCTCATCGTGGTGTCGTCGCCCTGGGTCGACGGTGCCGGCGCGGCCGGGCAGACGCTCGACTGGCTGGCGGCACACGGCCTCAATGGTCTCCTGCAGCGAACTGTGGTGGTACTCAACGATTCCGACGGCCACGCCGACAAACGCACCCGCTCGGTCCTGGCCCAGCAGTTCGCCGGGCAGGGGCAGGCCGTCGTCGAGGTACCGTTCGATGCGCACCTGCGGCCGGGCGGCGTCATCGCCGGCACCCGGGAAATGGCGCCGGCGACGCGGCGCAAATTCATCGAGATCGCAGCCGCGCTGGCGGCGAACTTCCCGACCGGTGACGATCGGCACCGCGACCGTTCCTGACGCTCGCGGCGGCTACACCAGCTGCACGAGCAGCTTTTCGACCAGCTCTTTGTCGTGGTCCGACACCGCCGCTTCGGCCTCGGCACCGACCACGACGGACTCGGGAACCCCGGCGGCCAGGGCCGTCTCCTGAATGGTCAGGTTGGCACTGCGGCGCGCTGCATACAGCCGCTGCCCGAGCGTCGCGGTGGGCGCTTTCGCGCCGAGCAACGTCAGTTCGTCGATGCGGGCGCGCACCAGTCCCAACGCCTTGATCAGCGGCGGCGACACCGGGCCGAGCCGGGCGGCGCTGGCGGCGACGGCCTCGAGTTGCCGCAGGTCGGACAGAATCTGCGTGACCCACGGCGTGAATTCAGAATCCTCGATCGCCGGCAGGGCGTCGGCCGTGGCTCCCAACGTGTTCACCGCGGCGACGACGGCCTGCGCGATCAGCGGAACCTCGCCCGCGTTGGTCAACGGCGGGGCTGGGGCAGCTTGTGCCTGAGGCGCCAACGGCACCTGCGTCGTCGGGACCGGCTCGCCGCTGCGGATCCGGGCGATGGTTCCCGGCGGCCACTGCAACACCTCTTCGAGACGCAGGCGCGTTCGTTCCCGCGGCCAGCTGCGGCCCTTTTCGAATGAGATCAGCGCTCCGGCGTTGATGATGCCGTCGGCCGCAAGGCTGCGCTGGCTGATGTCCAACTCGCGCCGCCGGGCGGCGGCGGCCGCACCGGCGCGCTCCATTCCGGGGTCGACTGCGGGCAGGGCGATGTATTCGGTGACGTCATCGGGATCGATGTTCGGCACCCGATGTCACCTCCCATCCCTTGCGGCCCGCGCTCAACACGAAATCCGGAGCACCGTCGGCAGTCCGATACAGCTTAACCCGTTCGGCCCCGCATAACTATTGCGTTAACGGTCACTGAACCGTATCGGTCTCGCGCCAAGCGCTTCAGTTAGACCGTACACCCTCCCCAAAGCACGACTTTCACCAATGTTATTCCGGACCATTCGGATGATTTTTGAGCCCTCGCAGCGCGCTGACCTGCGGATATATCTAACGCTACGGTTTAACTGTTGCATTACTGCAGTCTGGTGCTATAGATTCTTCCCAACCGCGACGGAACAGTCGCAGCGCAACAACAAAGGAGTACTCCGATGACCGCAATTGCCATGGACGGCCTGCCGCTCGGTGAGTGCACCCGGAGCCCGGAGCAGTGGACGACGATCGCCAGCGACGAGGCCAAGGCCCTCTGCCGCCAGTGCCCGCGCCGCTGGGCCTGCGCGCGTGACGCCGTCGAACTGCCCCGCGCCGAAGGCCTCTGGGCCGGCATCGTCATCCCGGCCGAGGAGGGTCGCGGCCGGACGTTCGCGATGAAGCAGCTGCGGTCCCTGGCCGAAGCCAACGGCTACCCGGTCCGCCGCCAGCGCCGCATCTTCCTCGAAGTCGCGTAGTACCCGCTTGCCCACGCTGCCGTTTGAGGGGGCGGCAGCGCGGGCGGCGGTTCTACGCAAGAGGGTTACCGTGGGTTCTATGGCCACTGCGAGCACGACCGACAAGACCGGAGCGCCGACCACAGTCACCGCCGAAGCCGGACGATTCACCATCGCCGTCGAAGGCAAGACGGTCGGGCTGATCGATTACATCGACCGGGGTGGCCGACGAATCTTCCCGCACACCGAAGTTCAGCCCGAGTACGGCGGCCGCGGGCTGGCGACGATCCTCGTCGCCGAGGCGTTGGACGCCACCCGTGCCGCAGGGTTACGCATCGTGCCGCAATGCTCGATGGTCAGCGGGTACATCGCCAAGCATCCCGAGTACGCGCCGCTGGTCGACCGGGCCTGAGTGGTTTGGGCGCGCTCCGTATCGGAGAGTGATACGGGGCGCGCCGAGATCACTGCTGGTTCAGGTACTGCGCGGTCGAGCCGCTGATCGGCATGTCGGGCATGCCGAGTTTGCGGTGGTCCCAGCTGCGCATGCGGCTCGGCACGACCCGGACCGCGACGCGGTTGTTCATCATCTGATCGACGAACGGGCGCATCTCGTCGGTGTAGGGGCCGGTGTACCGCTCCCACACACTGATGCCGACGCGCAGACAGGTGTCGGGATCCTCGACGATCTCGGCGGTCCCGTCGATCGACACACCTCGCAGGGTGCCGTAGGTGTCACCATCCTCGATCATCACGGTGATGGTCGGATCCCGACGCAGGTTGACCGCCTTCTGCGACTTGGCCTTGGTCTCGAACCAGATTTCGCCGTCGAGCACGGCGTACCACATGGCCACCAGGTGCGGCCGGCCGTCGGCCAGGACGGTGGCCATGGTCGCGGTCCGGCTGCGATCGATGAACTCGACGATTTCGTCGTCGGTCATGACGATCTTCTTGCGCTCGTTCTGTCCCACGCTCTTATGCCTATCAGGCCGCACCTGGGGGCGGTTACCCGGCCTGCAGCGCCGCGATCGCCGGGGCGAACATCGTCGCCTTGATGGCGGCCATGGTCTGGGAATCCTTGCCAGCCACCGGAATCACGAGATCCACGGCGGAGGAGACGACCGCGTCCTCGGCCGTGGCCAGCTCGACGATGCCGTACTTGGCGGCGTCGTCGCCACCGAAGCGCCGGCCGGTGGTCATCGACGCGATGGCCGCCTGCGGCGTCAGCTTGGCCTGGATCAGCGCGGCCATACCGGGCGTGAACGGAATCCGGATGTCGACCTCGGGGAAACAGAAGAACCCGCGGTCAGCGCGCATGGTCCGGTAGTCGTGGGCCATGGCGAGCATCGCACCGGCGCCGAAGGCGTGTCCGTTGACCGCGGCGGCCGTCGGGATCGGCAGCGTCAGCACCCGCGCGAACAGCGCGTGGACCCGCCCGACGTAGGACTGCATCTGGTCGCCGTGCGCCATCAGCCAGTCGAGATCCAGGCCGTTGGAGTAGAACTTGCCGGCGCCGGTGGTCACGAGTCCCTGGGCGCCGCCCGCGACGAGATCGTCGATGGCACCGTTGACGTCGTCGAGAAAGCCCAGCGAGAAGCGGTTCTCGTCATCGCCGAGGTTGAGAACGGCGATCTTGTCCTGGTAGCTGACGGTGATGCTCATGGTTGTTTCCTCCTGGTTGGGGTGGGTTCGTCGGCGAGGACGGCACGTACGGCTGCGGTCAGCCGTTCACGTGCCCAGCTGTTGCTGATTCTGTTGCGGGACAAGATGATTGCGGTCGGCAGGTCGACGATGCACACCGTGATGGCATCGACCGCCGCGCCGTCGCGCCGGTTCCAGAGGTGCGACGACAGCCGCACCATCAGGTCGATGAGCTGACGGTCGAGGTCTTTGAGTTCAGCCGCCAGGGACGCCGGCAGGTCGGGTCCGAGCAATTGATCGCGCTGCACCCGCCACACCAGTTGGGCCGACTGCCGTTGCCGCTCGTAGAACACCGCGGGCGCCTGGGCTGCCGCGACGACGGCGTCCACGGGGTCGGCGGCCGCGTCGGCCAGGGCGGCGTCGACCAATTCCGTTTGCACATCGAGGAATCGGCGTGCGGCACGCAGCCAGGTGCGGGCGACGAGCTCGGTTCGCGAGCCGAAGTTGTGATAGATCGCGCCGTTGGAGACGCCGGCCGCGGCGGCCACCGAACGGGTGGTGACACCGGCCGGCCCGGCCTCGACGGCCAGCGATTCGGCAGCGTCGAGCACCGAGTCGAGGTCATACACACGAGGCCGGGGCACCGGCTCACCATAACAGAGCAATCGCTCCGTTACTACGCAGCAGGGGTGTCGCAGGTTACGGCGGATAGATCTGCTTGATGGTCCCGTCGGCGTTGACCTGCATGTATCCGGTTCCGGGCGCCGTGGAGTGGATCGCGAGCCCCAGACCGCCGCCCTCTTCGCCCTCGATGATGAGGTACAGCTGCGAGCCGGGTTCCGCACCCAGCTGCTGCGGTGCACCGGCCATGGTGGTGGCCACCGCCTGCGCGTTGATCGCGCCGAGGTCCGCCAGCACGTCGAACGAACTGGTGCTGGTGTCCGAGCCCCACTTGTTCCAGCTGCCGCCGCGGTACATGAAGCTCTGATCGACGTGCTTGTTCGTGGGGGAGACGCGATCCATGACCGCGTAATCGGGGTACACCACGAGCTTGAATCCCATGGCGTCGCCGAACTTCGCCTTGATGGTCCCGATCAGGTTGGTCAGACCGTCGGCGGTCTGCAGCTGACTCGGTCCCGCCGGCGTCGACGCCGCGGTGGAGGCGGGAGTCGACATCGAACCGGTCGGGTACCCGGCGGTGCCCCCGGGACCCGTGGGCATCGACGGAAACAGTTGTGCGCTGGGCTGGTTGGTCGCCTGGGGCTGGTCGCCCGAACCGCTATCGGGCCACATCACGTACGCGATGCCGGCGCCCCCGAGGACGACGATCGTGACCAAGGCCGCGACGATCACCACCGCCGAGTTGCGCCACCATGATTGGGCTGGTTGGTTGTTCGCCAGCTGCGGCGGCGACCACTGCGCGGATCCGGCACCCAGACCTTGCGCCGGTGTCGCGTACTGCGTGTGCGCGTGCGCCGGGTAGGACTCGGGGCCGGTCGTGGGGTAGGGGACCGAAGGGGCGGCCCACGCCGGGGGTGTCTGCTGAGCGGGCTGACCGAACTGAGCGGGCTGCGCCGGTCCGGTCAGCGCGGAACGCGCGGCGTTGGCAAGGTCTTTCGTTGTGGCGTAGCGCAATTCGGGGTCCTTCGCCATGCCGGTGGCGATGACCTGATCCATGTATGCCGAAATCCCCGGCCGCATGGTCGACGGCCGTGGCGGATCCGAATAGAGGTGGCTGGTGATCTGCCGCTCCATGCTGTCGCCCGGAAATGGCGGTGCTCCGGTCAGGCACTCGTGCAGGACGCAAGTCAGCGCATAGATGTCGGACCGCGCGTCGCACCGGTCGCTGGTGAAGCGCTCGGGTGCCATGTAGGCGACGGTGCCGATGGTGGCACCGGTGTGGGTCAGTTTGGTCTCGCCGGCGGCGCGGGCGATGCCGAAGTCGATGAGGTACGCGAAATCGTCTGGGGTGACCAGGATGTTGGCGGGTTTCACGTCGCGGTGCACCAGCCCCACGCCATGCGCGGCGCCGAGCGCGGCAGCAATCTGCTCGACGATCGAGACGGCGCGCTCGGGTGCCAGTGGTCCGTCGGCCAACAGCTGCTGTACGGTCTTGCCGTCGATCAGCCGCATCGTCACGAACAGCCGGTCGTCGATCTCACCGAAGTCGTGGATCGGCACGATATGCGGCTCATCGAGCCCGGCCGCGGCGTGGGCCTCCCTGCGGAAACGCACCTGGTACTGCTCGTCGTCGGCGAAGGTCGGCGGCAGCACCTTCATCGCGACGACGCGCTTCATGGTGGTGTCGTAGGCCTTCCACACCTCACCCATGCCGCCACGACCGAGCAGCTCAATCAGCCGGTACCGGCCGAACGGTGTCCCTTCCACCGGCTAACCATAAGAGGCGGGGGCGTCCGCTGCCCAGCGAATGGTTACGCGCGCACCCTGCGGCGATAGGTGACCTTGTCGAATTCCCGGCCGTGTTCGTCGACCGCGGTGACGTCCATTTCGCTCAGCAGCTGCCCGGGCCTGACATCGACGCGGATGAAGGCGTAGTTGCGGAAGCGCACGCGCGACCAGCCGACCGCCTCCGCCTTCTTCTTCCCTTCAGCAGTCCAGACATAGCTGTTCGGGACGAAGGTGTCGGGAGCTTCGTGGCCGCGGTAGCTCTCGGGCTCCCCGGGCTGGAAACCGTATCGGGGCCGGCCGGCACAGCCCACCGTGTAGTAGACGGTGCCGTCGGTTTCCGCGTCGACGGTCGAATTGTCGCCGGCGACCTTGGTGGGGCGGTCGCCGCGGATCGGGTCCGTGCGCTCGTAGACGTGGTTGTGTCCCTGCAGCACGAGATCGACCTGATACCGGTCGAACAACTCGCACCAGGCCACCCGCACACCGCCGTCGCTGGCGTGCGAGTCGGTGGTCGAGTACGCGCAGTGGTGGAAGAAGCACACGATGAAGTCGATGTTGGGGTCGGCGCGGTAGGCGGCCAGGGTGCGCTCGACCCAGGAGTTCTGGGTGCCGTCGGAATAGCCGGTGTTGGAACGGATTTCGAAGCTCACGTCGTTGGCGTCCAGTGACAGCACCGCGACGTTGCCGTAGGTGAACGAATAGACCGACGGGCACGCCGCCGGCCCGTTGTCCGGAAAGTCCATGCGCGCCAGGTGACCGCCGTAACCGTGACTCGGATACGAGGCCTCCATGTCGTGGTTACCGGTCGCGAACATCCACGGCGTGCTCGCCGCACTGGCCTCGATGGAGCCCAGATAGACGTCCCAGACGAACGGGTTGTACTTGTCGAAGCCGTGCGCGGCCTTGCCCCCGGACGGGACGAACGACAGCGGCTTGCCGCCGCCGGACGGGTCGGCATACGCGATATCCCCGGCCAGCAGATGGAATTCGGGGTTGGACGCGACGATCTGATTGAACACGTTGGCGGTGTGCGGGACGTCGGGCTCGTTGTCCGGCTTGTAATAGCTGTCGTCGTAGTCGCCGCGTTTGAGCCCGGCAGGCTGGCGCGGTATGTCATCGGTGCCCTGGTCACCCATCATCGTGAACCGGAACGGCGCCAATGTCTTTCGCACGCTGGGCATCGCCGTCTTGGCCGACCGCACGTCGCTGACGAAGCCGTCCTCGGTGCGCCACCGGTAGAAATGCGCGCTGCCACCGGGCAATCCGTCGACGGGAACATGGGCGTAGAACTGCTCGGCCGCAAGGACACCGCGATCGCTGGTCGGGATCTGCGTGACGAGGTTGCGCACCTCGGCCTCGACGGTCGCGCCCAACTGATCGGTGGGCCCGTGGTCGACGAACACTCTGGTGCCACCGGGATTTCGCGACAACTGCGCGGCCAGCCGCAGCTGGCTGTCCGCGTCGCCGCCGAAACCGACCCGGCGGTTGGCCACGCTCAGCGGCGCGTCCTGTGCGTAGGCACGGCGCCCGAACGGCGCCAGGCCCAGGGCCGCCACCGCCGCGGCGGCCGCCGATCCGCGCAGGAAATTCCGTCGCGATACGCGGTGCCGGCGCAGGT
This sequence comes from Mycobacterium toneyamaense, assembly GCF_055384815.1. Taxonomy (NCBI): domain Bacteria; kingdom Bacillati; phylum Actinomycetota; class Actinomycetes; order Mycobacteriales; family Mycobacteriaceae; genus Mycobacterium; species Mycobacterium toneyamaense. Next base: position 43,787 of record NZ_AP040333.1, on the reverse strand, counting down.
ACTGCTGGTGCCAGTCGTACTGCTCGGCGATGGTCATGGTCGTCGACAAGTTGTCGGGGATACCAGTGTCCGGGATTTCGCCGGCAACGGTCAGTCGGGTCGGACGCACCCGTCGATCGTGGCCCAGCACGGAGCATCTGGCGAGTCCGACACCGGAATCAGGGCCGAAGTTCAGCCGGGGTTCACGGAATCGCGATCAACGACGCCGGAACCAAGCAGACGGCATCGAGGTCCGGTCTGTGCGCCATACGCTGAAGCCATGAGTCGCGTCGCATGGCCATATTCCGCACCTGCGGTCACCGCACTGGTGGTGGCGCTGACCGCCTGCGGCATGCCCTCGGCCGCCGCTGCCCCCGGGGAACCCGCCTGCCCGGGCACATCGGTCACGGCACAACAGTTCGTCGGCGCCTGGACCAGCCCGGACGATCCGACCACCACGACGCTGGCGCCCGACGGTGCGCTGCGGTCGCGCGGGGCGGGCGACGAGTCGGGCACCTGGAGCGTCCGGCCCATCGGCCAGACGCCGGGCGCCGGTCAGCTGCCCGATGACGGCATCTGTGTGTTGTGGCTGCACTGGGCCAGTCCCGCGCCGTCGTTCGACGCGTTCTACGTGCCCTTGAAAGTGACCGGGGCACAACTGGAGTTGAGCTACGTCGGGCGGGGTAACACCCTCACGTGGATCCGCGCGACCGACCCGAAATGACACTTTTTGTGATCTGAAAAGTCTTGGGCTGTCCCGAACTCTTTCTCAGCAACGCCTCAGTTGGCGGCGGCACGGTGGAGACATCAAGCGCGAGCACGCCTGTCTTACCGACGTTTCGAGAAAGTAGTCAACGCCAATGAGACACCCGTCAGAACAGCCGACCCCCGACAACCAGCACCTCTGGTCGCGGCAGTACGCCGCTGAGCAGGAGAAACTGGTCCAGTGGAGCAATGACCGCTACCAGCGTCCCCACGCATCGGACGCCCACACCCAACCGATTCGGACTCCGTACCTGGCGCCGCAGCAGTATCCCGCCGCGCCCGTTCCGCCGGCGCCAGCTAAGCGCTCGCGCTCCGGGCTGCTGGCTTTCGGTGTCGCCGCGGTAGCCATCGCGGCGGGCGCGGCCGGCACCATGGCCGCGGTCGATCACTATGGCAGCGTGGCGCCGACGGCGCAGGTTCCGCTCGCGGCCGGAATTCAGAGCCGCTCGCTGCCAACGGCTTCCGCACCCGCGCCGGCGGCGCCGGCCGGCTCCGTCGAGGCGGTGTCGGCGAAGGTGTTGCCGAGCGTCGTGAAACTGCAGGTGCAGACCGGCCAGCAGGGCGGCGAGGGCTCCGGCATCGTCCTCACCGCGGATGGCCTGATCCTGACCAACAACCATGTCGTCGCAGAGGCCAATCAGTCTGCCGCCGAACAGGATTCACTGCCCAGCGGGCTGAGCCCGAGTGGCCGGCTGCCCCGCGGCCTGACGGGCGGCGGCCAGACCAAGGCGACCGTCACGCTGGCGGACGGGCGCACCGTGCCCTTCACGGTCGTGGGCGCGGACCCGGCCGACGACATCGCGGTGGTGAAGGCGCAGGGCGTGTCCGACCTGACCCCGATCAGCATCGGCTCTTCCAAGGACCTGCGCGTCGGACAGAACGTGGTCGCCGTCGGCTCGCCGCTGGGCCTGCAGGGCACCGTGACCACCGGCATCATCAGTTCGCTGAACCGTCCGGTGAGCACCGGTGACGAGCAGACCGGCCAGCAGTCGGTGATGAGTGCCATCCAGACCGACGCCGCGATCAACCCCGGCAATTCCGGTGGTGCGCTGGTCGACATGAACGGCAATCTGATCGGGGTGAACTCGGCGATCGCCTCGCTGGGTGGTGGTCCGGAATCCGGTGGCTCCCAGCCGGGCTCGATCGGCCTCGGCTTCGCGATCCCGGTCGACCAGGCCAAACGCATTGCCGACCAACTGATCTCGACCGGCACGGTGCAGCACGCCTCGCTGGGCGTCAAGCTGGCCGCCAACAACAGCGCGCAGGGCGCGGCCGTGGCCGGCGTTGTCGCCGACGGTCCCGCGGCCGCGGCCGGCCTGGACAAGGGCGCCGTGATCACCAAGGTCGACAACCAGCCGATCGACAGTCCCGAAGCGCTCGTCGCGGCCATCCGGTCCAAGGCGCCCGGTGACAACGTCACCGTGACCTACGCCGACCCCTCCGGAGCGGAGCGCTCCGTGCAGGTGACCTTGGGACAGACGGAGGCCTAGACCGCCCGCACGTCCTGTCCCGCAATCCCTGTGAGGGTTGTGTACGCCGAACCCGAGATACGCGTACACAACCCTCACAGGCGTTTCCGGGCATCGCCGCGCCAACCGGATTCCAATCGCGCCGTCCTACCCTCTCCGTGTCGACATCTCCGGAGGGGCCATGCGCGTCGAGTCCATCGTGGCGCTGATCGCCGTGATCGTGATCGTGGATATCGCCGTCCTCATTGCGCTGCTGCGCAATCACCGCGCCCGGACCGCGCCCGCCCATCCGGCGACCACCGGCGCAACGGAACTCGGCACCACCGACGTACCCAAGACATCCGCGGCGCCCGTCCTGGCGAAGGCGTTCCTTGCCGTCGGGCTGTCGTTGGCCGTCGCGGCCGGTGTCTGCGCGGCGATTGTCGCCCAATCGAATTCGTCAGACAGGCACGCTGACGGGACTGTCGTCGAGCTGGTGCCCAGCGGCGGCGGCAGCAGCCCGCGCTACCGGGCGCGTGTCGAATTCGCCACCTCCACGGGAACCCACGTCCGCTTTCTCAGTTCGATCAGCAGCAATCCGCCTCCCGCCAAGCTGGGCGAACACGTCGACGTCCGGTACGACCCCGACGACCCGCACGACGCCACCATCGACAGCTATTGGCAGGTGTGGTTCCTGCCGACCCTGCTCGCCATCATCGGCGCCCCGTTCCTGCTGGTGGGCGCCGGATTCGGGATCGTGAGCCGGGCCGGCCGCCGCCGCGGGCCGGAACGCCTCTGAACTGGCCCGGCCGCCAGCAGATTGCCAGGTTCATCTGCGCTGCCGCAGGTCATGCGCGGATGTATCGTCTCTCCAGTTCCAAATTTGCTGTGAATCGGGGGAAATGGCCCAGTACTACCTCTCGGGTGCAGTAGCGGCCCGGGTCGACGGCACGCCGGCAGCGCTCGGCGGACCGAAGCAGCGGTGTGTACTGGCCGTCTTGCTGGCCAATCACGGCACGGTGGTCAGCATCGACCGCCTGATCGACGCCGTCTGGGGTGACGAGCCCCCGCCGAAGGCGCTCGCGTCGGTGCGCTCGTATGTGGCCAACCTCCGCCGGGTTCTCGACCCGGGCGCCGACGTCGGGCCCGACCAGACCGCCGATGCCCGCCGGGGCGACGCGCAGCGACAACGGCTCGCCTCCCACCCCCACGGCTACCAGCTGAATCTGCTCGGCGGCGACACGATCGACCTCGTCAGCTTCGAAAGCCTTGTCTCGAAAGGCCGGACGGCGCTGATCCGCCACTCGGCCGGTGCCGCCGTCGAGATGCTGACCGAGGCGCTGGCACTGTGGCACGGAGATCCGTTCGGCGAGTTCGCCTATCACGAATTCGCCGCACCCGAGGCCATCCGCTTCGCAGCCCTGCGAACCACCGCCATCGAGGCCCGTTTCGACGCGGCGCTGCAACTCGGCGGCGGCGGTGAACTCGTACCCGAAATCGAGGCGGCCCTGGCGGAACATCCACTGCAGGAACGCTTGTGGGGCCATCTGATGCTGGCACTACACCGGTCCAACCGCACCGCCGACGCCATCCAAGCATTCGACCGGGCCCGCACGACACTCGACCGCGAGGTCGGTACCCGGCCCGGCGAAGGCCTGCAGACCCTGTTCGAGAAGATTCGCGACGGCGCCGCGGAACTGCGCGTCGCACCCGCACCGCACGTGCTGAATCCCGATCCGGACCCGGCCGCGCCGCCGCCGTTCGTCGGCCGGGACGCCGAACTGGGCGCCGTCACCGCGGCGGTGCGCCGGGCCGACGGCGGCGCCGGCGGGCTGACGCTCGTGACCGGCGACAGCGGCATCGGCAAGACCACCCTGGCGCAGGCCGCCGTCGACCGCGCCCGGGCGGCGGGCATCGCCGTGGCCTGGGCCGGCCACCCGAGCGGGGTGAAGCTGCCCCTGCTGTGGACCTGGATCCAGCTGCTGCGCCAACTGGGTGGCGAGCTCGGCACCACCGGCCGCAAGGCCGTGCTGCGGGAGGCCCCCGGCGTCGTCAACGCCCTGGTTCCCGAATGGCACGGCGATGACGACCTCAACGCCGGCAGCCGGTTCGCGCCAACGGGATTCGCCCTGGTCGAGCGCATCGTCGCGGCACTGCGCGAGCTGTCGACCCTGGCCCCGATGGTGCTCGTCATCGACGATCTGCAACGGGCGGACCCCGCCTCGATCAACACCCTCGTCCTGCTGTCCGAAGAGTTCCCGCGCGTCCCCATCCAGGTCATCGGCAACTGGACCTTCTTCGGGGACGACCGGCCCATGAACCGGTCCTCGTTCGAGCGCATCGTCCGGTCGAACGACACCGTCACCCTGCATCTGGACGGCATCGACCCCGCGGCCGCCGCAGACCTCGTCGACGCGGTGGTGGGCGGCACGATCCCGCCGGCCATCTCGGCACAGGTCTGGGAGCAAGCCGGCGGAAACCCCTTCTACATCAAGGAACTGGCGCGGGCGCTGGACACCGACGGCGCGCCGCAACGTGGCCATCCCGCGCTGTCGGATGCCGTGGTCGGTGTCGTCGGCCGCCGGCTCGGCGTCCTGGACCGGCCCTGCCGTCGGGTGCTCTGCGCGGCCGCCGTCGTCGGGCCCGAATTCAACGTCGCCGACTTGGCCGACATCGTCGACCTGTCGGTCTCGACGGTGCAGAGCCGGCTACGTCCGGCGTATCAGACCGGCCTGCTCGACGAACTGCCCGCCCGTCCCGGCGCCTACCGGTTCAGCCACGGCCTGGTGCGCGACGCGCTCATCGCGCAGCTCGCCACCACCGACCGCACCAGCGTGCACGCCGCGATCGCCACCACGCGGACGGCCACGCTCGCGACCGCCGCGTACGAACACGTCATCGCAACCGCCGACCATGCCTGGCGGGCCGGCGCCGAGTTGAATCCCGATGTGGCCCTTGGCATTCTCGAGATCGCCATCCAGCGGGCCCTGAACCGGTCCGCCTACCACGACGTCGCCGGGCTGGCCGAGCACGCCCTGCAGATCGGTGACCGACTGCCGGCCAAACCCGAACACCTGGACCGGCAGGCCACCTTGTGGCTGCACCTGGCCGGGGCGAAGAACATCCTCGAGGGGCAGGCCAGCGAGTCGGCCGCCGCGGCCGTCCAGCGGGCCTTCGAGATCGGTCAGGAAGTCAAGGGCCGCTCTTTCTACGGCGCCATCGCGCTGCAGTCCATGCTGTTGTGCGCGCACGGCCGCATCGACGAGGTCGAGATCATCGCCATCGGCCTGCAGGACCAGTACGACAAGTCCGGCGATCCGGTGATCGGTCTGGTCAACGACTTCGTGCACATCCTGCAATACACGCTGCGCGGCCATACCGACATGCTGATCAGCACCGGGCTGCACATGATGGACAACTTCCCGCCGCCCGAGACGGTCACCGATCCGCTGCACTTCTTCCATCCCCGCGTCTACTGCTGGATGGCCATCGCCGAGGCCGTCCGCGGCGACCTCGATGCCATGCGCGAATACCACCGCCGCGCACTGCATCTCGCGCAGAGCCGCGGCGACGTGTTCAACATCCTGGCCGCCCGGCTGACCTACGTCGAATGTGCGGCAGTACTCGGTGTCACCGACGGCATCGCCGAGCTGGCCGACCAGGTCGACGTCGAGTTCACCGCAGCGGGCAGCCCCCAATGGGCAGCATGCGCGCGCATGGTCCGGGTCTGGGCGCAGGTCATCGGCTCGGGCGAGGGCGACGCGGCCGTCGCCTTCCAGGCGTTCGACGAATACACCTGTGACGGGACGACCGTCATGAACACGATGTTCCTGTGCCTGCTCTCCGACATCGAGTTGCACCAGGGCCGTCCCGACAGCGCCCGTGCCCTGGTGCACCGGGCCGGCCGCCTCGCCGATGCCACGGGCGAACAGGCATTCGCCCGCGGCATCGCCGAACGGCTGGCGGCCCAGTCCGTCGAGCCCGTGTGAATCAGGCCTTGGCGGTCCGGTCGGGCAGTTCCTCGCGCCACTGCCGCCAGATGGCCCGGTCCGTCATCAGGTCGAGCACACTGCCGAACCCGGACGGATACACCAGCGAGACAACCCATTTGCGGGAGTCCCCGCGGCTGACCTCGCAGCCGCCCCGGTACAACTGACGTAACCAGGTGACCGTCACCGCGTCCCGCGGGAAGTCGAAGATCACCACCTCCTCACCCGCGGACAGCTTCGCCTGGTAATCGGTCAGGCCCAACTGGTCGTCGACCCACTTCGAATACTCGGACGCAAGGCACCGCACCTGGGTGTCCGTCAGCTCGAGTTCGACGTTCACCCACCAGGTGTTGGTACGGCTCTTGAGCAGATACGCCTTGGTTCGGGGTGGCGCCGTCGCCATTTCGTCAGAAGGTGATCTTCAAAGACTTGTCCACCGCGTCCAGCGCCTCGAACAGCTCGTGGCCCTGGCTCTCGTCGCTGGTCGCGTTGATCTGCAGCACGTACAGGCCGTCGGGTCCCTTGAAGACCACCGTCTCCTGCCCGAAGGCGGCCTTGCCACCGCTCTTGAGGTTGTAGGTGCCGGCGATGCGGAACGCCGGGAAGCCGGCCGAGGTGCCCGGTTCCTCACCGACGGACTCGAAGCCGGGGAGATTCTTCACCTCACCGCCTGCGAGCTTGAGCAATTTGTCCGGGTCCACCGGACCGTCGAGGCGGGACACCAGCGCGACGATGTTCGCGGTGTAGTCGGTGCTCTGGGCGCCGGGCCCGGTGTAGACGAGGGCGCCGTACGCGTAGTCGGGAGTGTCTTCGCCGGCGCTGTCCCAGCCGGTCGGGCGGTCGATGTCGACAGCCGGCGCGCCCGGATCCCCAGGATGGATCGACGTTTCCTGAATCTTCTCTTCCTTGATGTAGTCGGCAATCGTGGGATTCGTGCCGGATTCCTCGGCCTTACGCGGCTTCAGCTTCGGCGCGGCCTTCGTCGACGACGTCGCGCTCGAGCTGCTGCTCGAACTCGACGAGCTGGAACTGGAGCTGGTCGAGCTCTTGCCCTTGTCTCCGCCTCCGCAAGCGCCCAGCGTGATGCTCAGGCAGACCGCGGCTGCAACGGCGATAACAGGCCGATGCGACATCTGCATCGTGACTCCTCAGGGGTAGACGACGGACGCCGGTCACGTCCTCGGCGCCACGATATGGACGGCCGATTGGAATTCCGTTGAACCCGGCGGCGCACGCGCTTGGAACGGCGGCCACCAACCGGACCCGCGCGGACTTCCAACCGGATTCCAACACCGCGGCGCTAACTTTTGCCGTCCGCTCGATCAGTGCGGCGCCGGTGGCTGGCGCCCGAACTCGGAAGGGGTTGGCGACATGACCAACACGATGTGTCAGAGACTCGTTCTGGCATCTGCGATCACGGCTGCCGTGTTCGGCGCCGCCGCCTGCTCCAGCGGGACGCCGTCGGTGAGCAAGAAAGACGTCGAGAGCCAGATCGTCGAAAAGATGACCGGCGCCGACGGCAAGAAGGCCGATTCGGTGACGTGCCCCGACAACCTCGCGGGCCAGAAGGGCGCCGAGGTCAACTGCACCATGAAGGTCGGCGACAAGACCAGCACCGTCAACGTCACGGTCACCAGCGTCGAGGGTGAGCAAGTCAAGTTCGACATGGTCCAGACGATCGACAAGGACCAGGTCGCCAAACAGATCAGCGAGGAGCTGGGACAGCAGTTCGGCACCAAGCCCGAAACGCTGACCTGCCCGGAGAACTTGAAGGGCACGCCCGGCGCCACGCTGCGCTGCGAGCTCAAAGACAGCGGCCAGACCTACGGCGTCACGGTCACCGTCAACAAGGTCGACGGCTCCGACGTGAACTACGGGTTCAAGGTCGACGACAAGCCGACGTCGTAACCGATGGGAATTCACCGGGCCCTCTGGCGGGCATCTGCGCTCCTGGCGGTCTGCACCCTGACCGTCGCCGGCTGCGGCGAGAAGCACCTGAATCCACAGGCGGGCCCGTCGGCTTCGGCCAAGCCCATGGCCCCGCCTGCCGAGATCCACGGCGACGCTTCAGATCCCGTGAACAAGCTCGTTGCCCAAGCCATCGGCGAGATCCAGGCGTACTGGAAGGACGAGTTTCCCAAGCTGTACGGCAAGGACTACACACCGGTCGCGGGCGGCTTTTACGGCGTGGACCCGAAGAAGGGCCCGGTGCCGCCGTGCGCGGATTCTCCGGAGGAGGTCGCCGGCAACGCGTTCTACTGCTCCAAGGGTGATGACGTGGCCTGGGATGCCACGGGGCTGCTCCCCGACTTGCGAAATAAATTCGGGGACTTCGTCATTCCACTCGTGTTGGCCCACGAGTGGGGCCATGCGATCCAGGCCCGCGCGAACTTCCAGGGCGAGACAGTGACCAAGGAGATCCAGGCCGACTGCTTTGCCGGAGCGTGGGCCGCCCACGCCAAAGACACCTACAACCCAAGTGGTGACGATCTCGACAACGCCCTCGCCGGTTTCCTGTTCCTGCGTGACGAGCCGGGTACCGCCAAACACGATCTGAGTGCGCACGGTAGTGGATTCGACCGCGTTAGCTCGTTCCGCACCGGGTTCAGCAAGGGCCCCAAGTCCTGTGCGGACTATCGCAACGGTGACCCGGTGGTGGTCGAACTGCCGTTCAACAATGCCGCCGACCAAGCTGCCGGGGGCGATGCCCCGTACGACGCGATAATCGAAGGTGTCCCAGACGATCTCGAGGACTACTTCACACAGCTGATCCCGGAGCTGACCGACGGCAAATACGACTGGACTCCACTGAAAGCACCACGCAAGATCGATCCCGACAAGGCACCAGACTGTGGCGGCAAGTCGATGAAGGGCTCGGTGCTGTACTACTGCGTCGACGACGATTACGTCGGCTTCGACAACGTCAAGACGATGCCCGACATCTATGACAGCGGCGGCGATTTCTCGGTAGCGACGCTCATCGCAACGCAGTACGGGCTGGCGGCGCTGATGCGCATGGGTCAACCTCAGGACTCAAAACAGACCTCGCTGCGCGCCGACTGCCTGGCCGGCTCGTGGGCTGCCAGCATCCTGCTGCACAACCGCCCGAACAGCAGATACAGCCTCTCGCCGGGCGACTTGGACAAGGCCGTCGCCGCCCTGCTGCTCTACCGCACCGACCGCGGCGACGTCGAACACCACGGCCAAGGGACCGAACGCATTGATGCATACCGGCGTGGGGTGTACGACGGCGCCAAGCCCTGCCTGACCCTCTGACATACCTCGCCAAAGGAGCCCCTTCATGACCCAGCCCGACCAGACCACCGTCGCCGCGGACGAGACGCCGGTCGAAGAGAAGATCCCGGCATGGCGTGGGTTGCTGGACTCGATGCACCCGAAGGCCTTCTTCTCGATGGCCAACGGCCAACCCGCCGGCATCAAACAGTTTGCGCAGTTCTGCCTGCTGTTGATCTACCCGGGCTGGCTGATCGCGGCGCCGCTGTGCGGGATCATCTACTACGTGGGGTACGGCGTGATCTACGCCGTACTGTGGCCGATCTTTTGGCCGGTGCGCCGATGGATGAAGAAGAACCGGCCCGAGGAGTATGCCGCCAGTCAGCTCAAGTGAGCGGGCACCCTATCGCTTCAGGAAGTCGAAGAAGTGCGGCGTCGTGTCGACCCGCAGCCGCGTCAGCTTGCGGTAGCTGATGAGCCACCGGCCGTGTTCCAGGCGGTACTGCTCGTGATAGTGGCCGTAGCCGTGGAGATGCTCTTCGGCTTCGCCGTTGGTCCACCACAACTTGTCCTCCATGGCCCAGATGCCGGTGGCCGTGGTGTCGCTGGTCAGCTCGATCTCGGGGGTGTGACCGTGGTGGACGGTGGTGACGGTGGTGCCGCCGTCGAGCAGTGACCGAATGGCGCGCGTGAGTGCCTCCCTGCCGACGACGCGGTTCTTACTGCCGGCAGTGGGCGTCCAATTGTTGTTGTCGGGCAACCCATCCCAGGTCTCGGACACGACGTCGTCGGTGTGCAGCGTCGGATAGACCTCCCACTGCTTGGTATCCATGCACCGCAGCCGGCGGGCGAAGGTGCGCTTGATGGCCTCGATGGCGCAGGCCTGGTCGCCGGTGCCGAGGGTGATGTCGGTGGTCATTCGATCTCTTTTCAGGATGTGCGGTTTCGTCGGCGCCAGGGCGCCAGGAGCAGTTCGCAGGCACGGCGCATGTCGCGCTCGGCCTGCTCGGGCGTCGTCTCCCCGGTGATGGCCCACGACAGGATGCCGTACGCGCACTGCTCGATCAGGAGCGCGATCTGCGTCTGGTCGGCGGTGGGCGCCGCGATCCCGGCGACGCCGAGGATGTTGCGCCGCAGGTTGTAGTCGCCGCGGACCGTCGACTCGGCGCGCCGGGCATTGACCGACGTGATCATCGCGCGCGCCAGTAGCGGACGGGCCAGCATGTCCCGGATGATGCCGGCCATGAACTCGGTGACGTCAGTGACCGGGTGCCCCGTCGACGGACCCGGCGGCGCGGCGGTCTGGGTGAGGTGAAACAGCAACGCCGCGAACAGGTGATGCTTCGTGGGGTAGTAGCGGTAGACGGTGGTGATCGAGACCGCCGACTGATCCGCCACGTCCTGCATCCGGACCTCTTCGAGGCCGTACCGCGCCCCCAGGAGCGCGGCGGTCGCGAGGATGCGGTCACAGCGGTCGATCTGCGCGGGGGTCCTGGGAGTCGCCGGTTCCCGGTCGAGCGGTGCGCGGGGCATGGCTACACCGCCGGCCCAGAGGGCGTGCCCTGCAACATCTTCTGGATCATCGCGTGTGACGCCAGCAGCACCTTGTCGCGATCGGTGGTGGCGTGGACCGCCGGACTGGCGGCGTGCATCGAGATGACGTGCACGGGTCCGTTCGCGAGATTCGCGAGGCCTTCACGGGCGACGTCGGCCGGATCGGACGCGGGCATGCCGGGGACGTCGAAATTGAGGCCGACGCGCTCCATCGCCGGTGTCCTGGTGAGGCCGAGGACGAGTTCGAGGACGTGCACGTTGTGCTCGCGCAGCTCCAGCCACAGACCCTCGGCGTAGATCCGGCTGAATGCCTTCACCCCGCCGTACACGGTGTGCCGCGCCGAGCCGAGGTGCCCGGAGAGCGAGCCGACCAACATCAGCCCGCCCCGGCGACGCTCGCGCATCGGCGCGCCGAAGTGGTGGACCAGCCGCAGCGGGGTGGTGACGTTCAGGTCGATGACGCGCTGGAACTCCGTCAGGTCGCCGTCGAGGAACTCGGCGCTGTGGGTGTTGGCGCCGGCGTTGTAGATGAGGAGTCCGACCTCCAGATCGGTTGTGGCACTGATGATCTGATCCACACCGTCATCGGTGGTCAGGTCGACGGTGAGCTCGCGCACCGCCACGCCCAACTCGCGACAGCGAGTGGCGGTGGCCTGCAGCGGCCCCGGCTTGCGCGCGATCAACACCAGGTTGACACCGGCCCGCGCGAGCAGTGCCGCGAACTCGGCCCCGACGCCTTCCGAGCCACCCGCGATGACGGCCCACGGCCCGTATTGCTGCAACTGCAATGCGTCCTCACTAGACAAGTTCATGCCCCATATCTAAAATTCATTTTAGTTTTCAGCGTCCGAGGGTAGCCGATCCAGACGCCAGATCGGAAGGGCGCATAAATGCGGATAGGTCTGCAGACGCCAGTGGTGATCCAGGTACCCGCCACCGCGTCGGCGTGGGAAGCGACGGCCGGCGCCGCCGAGATCGGGGAGATCGCCGCCGTCGCCGACCTGCTCGGCATCGACTACCTGACGTGTTCCGAACACGTCGTCGTGCCGACCGATGTGGCGGCCACCCGGGGCGCGACGTACTGGGATCCGCTGGCCACCTTGGCTTTCATCGCCGGGCGCACATCCCGCATCCGGCTGGCCACCTCGGTGCTGGTGCTGGGCTACCACCATCCGCTCGAGATCGCCAAGCGTTACGGCACCCTCGACCAGGTCAGCGGTGGCCGGTTGATCCTGGGCGTGGGCGTCGGGTCGCTGCGGGAGGAGTTCGACCTGCTGGGTGCGGCCTGGGACGACCGGGGCGCCCGCGCGGACGAGGCAATGGCCGCGCTGCGCACGGCATTGCCCACCAATCATCCAGTGCACCAGGGTGATCACTACAACTACGACTCGTTCGTGATGGACCCCTGTGCGCTGCAACCGCGCGTACCGATCTGGGTGGGCGGCCGGACCCGCCGTTCGCTGCGCCGGGCCGTCAAGCTCGGCGACGGCTGGATGCCCTTCGGCCTCGCCGCGGCCGAGATCTCGACAATGCTTGCCACCGTGGAACTTCCGACGGATTTCGACATCGTGCTCGCCACGAGGCCGCTGGATCCCATGGGTGCGCCGCAGCAGACACTCGATGCACTCGGCGTGCTTGAGGACGCCGGCGCGACGGCCGCGACCTGCGTGATCGCCTCCCGATCCGCGGCGCACTGCTGCGAACAACTCGGCGCCCTGGCAGATCTGACGAACCTGCTGACCACGGAGGCGAGATGACCGAACAGCGACTGGCCGAGCTCGAAGCGCGGTTGCGCCGCATAGAAGATGAACGCGCCATCGAGCGGATGATCGCTTCCTACGGTCCGCTCGTCGACGCCGGCGAGGCCGACGCCGTCGCCGCGATGTGGGCGCCCGACGGTGTCTACGACGTCGAGAACTGGCTCATGACCGGGCCCGCCGACGTCGCGGCCATGGTGCGCTCACCCGGTCACCAGGATTTCATCACCACCGGTTGCACCCACTTCCTGAGTCCCGCCGTCGTCACCGTCGACGGCGATGAGGCGGTCGCCGTCTGCGAGTCGACGCTGTTGCTCAGGCGCACAACGACTTACGAACCCATCCGGGCCGGCGTCAGCCACTTCCACCTTCGCCGGGCCACCGGGGCGCCGCACGGCTGGCAGATCGTCAAACGCGTCACGCGACTGCTCGACGGAACCGAGAGGCCCCGCAGGTTGCTGTCGGACGGTATCGCCGGACGGCTCCCGGCCTAGCCGCGCACCCGGTCCAGCGTGTGCCCGGCCATGGCCGCCAGGACGCGGTGGGCCCGGGCGACCATCGCCGCGGCGGACTCCTCGGGATGATTGCGCCAGAACAGCATCAGCGCCGACACCATGTGTTCCCAGACGCCGGTGGCAGCCACCAGGTCGACGGGATCGGTCAGGCCGACACTGCCCAGGGACCGCGATACCCCGGCGAACGCCTGCTGGCGGAGGATCGTCCGCTGCTCGCGCGCGGCATCGCGCGCCGGGCCGTGGGGGACCGACCGGTCGAACAGCACATGCCAGTCGCCCGGGTGCCCCTCGAACGTCGTGAAGATGGCGGCCAGCACGGGCTCGCCAGCGGCGGCGCCGGCCCCCGCCAAGTGGTCGGGGGAGTTGAGCGCGTCGGCGACGGCGTGCTCGATCTGGGTGCCGATCTTGGTCACGCAGGCGGCGTAGACCGCCTCTTTCGAACCGAAGTAACTGATGATCAGGGTCTTGGAGACGTCGGCCTGCGCGGCGATGGCGGCCAGGGACGCGCCCGCGTACGTGGCACGGCTGAATTCGGCGATGGCGGCCTCGACGATCAGCTGCTCACGCTCACCGCGCGGCACACCTTTGGTACCGGTCCTGCCGGTGACGGGGCGCGTGGTCATCGGGACAGCCTAATCAGCCCCGCAGCACCTCTGCCCCGGAGTTGACCGTTGCCTGGGACGAACAGGCAATTCAGTCCGGCTGAACGTCGATCCACTCCAGATATGCACTGCCCGAGACCGATCCGGTACCCCAGGTACCGGTATAGGAGTACGCCGTCACGTATCCCGGTCCGTGCCCGAGGCGCCACGGCGCGTCGACAGTGCCGATCAGCGCCAGAATTTCCCGGTCGCCATCACGCACCGACCACTTGAACTTGCGGGGCCTCCGCATCGTGTTGCCCCGATCGTCGACGAGCGGCTCGCCGTACTCGGTGACCGCGAAGTGGACGTCGGTGTAGACCTCGGTCTCGCCGCCGAGCACCCGCACGTGGGCCAGCTTGCAGGCGGTCCGGCCCCGCGCCCGGACGTCGGTCAGCAACACCTGCGTGCGCTCGTCGAGATTGATGATCTGGTAGGTGAAGAAATCCAGCGGCAGTTTCAGCTGGGCCGGTATCGGCCGGCGCGTAAGTGCTTGGTGCGTGCGGATTCTCGCGTACTCGAAGGTGCCCAGACCGCTGACCGCGACGCCGTCGACCGTGCCGGTGTAGGGCGCGAGCAGGCTCAGGTGGTCATAGATCGGCGACTTCACGAAGTACGAAACCTGTGCTGTGACATTCAGTTTGAGGTCTACGTCGAACTGCGGATAACGGCCGCGGACGACGACGTGCGGCAGGGCCACGTTGATGGCCAGGTCTTCGGCCCAGCGCAGCCGGCGGGCATCGGCGGTGAACCAGCAGTCCGCGCTCATGTCGTAGGCCCGATAGAACCGCTGATCCGCATGCGCGGTCGACGAGAAGACCGTGGTGGTGTCGCGCGCGTCGGCGGCGGCCAGGTGGTCGAGATCGAACAGTTCGGCGCCCGACGCACCCAGCAGCGTCATGGTGTTGAGATAGCGGTAGGGCTCGGGCAGGTCCGGCACGAACACACCGAAATGCGTGACGCCCCAGGCACGTGAGAGGTCATGCGGCCGGAGAATCTCCGGGGCGTCGAACGGCAGGCGCGACGCCGGCAGGCGACTGTCGACCAGCGGCAGCATGCCGTCGATGACGACACGCGACAGCGCGCGGGAGATCGGGTGCGTCTTCATGGAGTCCTTGTCTGACGTGGGATCGGCGACTAGGTGAGGGCGGCGAGAGCCCGGTCCGCCGTGGCGGGGGAGATGAGGTCGATGGTCGGCAGGACCGCGCGCAGCACCGCGGGGCTGACCTCCACCGGCTGATGGGTGACCGCCCGCACGATCCAGCGTCCGGCCTCTTCCGCCGACAGTGCCGGGGCATCCTCGTATTCGGCTGTGGGCGCGATCATTTCGGTGCGCACCAGTGGGAAGTAGACATTGGTGGCACTGATGCCTGGGTGGGGCCGTTCGGCATTGAGGCTGCGGCCGAAGATCGCCAGCGCACTCTTGGAAGCGGCATACGCGGAGAAGCGCGGGAACGTGTTGGCGTGCAGGCCCCAGGTACAGACGTTGACGACCTGACCGCGGCCACGCTCGATCATGCCCGGCAGCAGCCCCAGGCTCAGCTGAACAGCAGCCAGGTAGTTGAGGGACATCGTGCGCTGATAGTCGTGCAGCCGGTCGGTGGCGTCGGCGATGCTGCGGCGGATCGAATGTCCGGCGTTGTTCACCAGCACGTCCACGCGTTCGTCGGCGAGGTCGGCCAGCAGCCGGGCAGTGGCCGCCTGGTCGGCCAGATCGCAAGTGCGCCAAGAGCATCCGGTCTCGGCGGCGAGCGTCCGTAGTTCGTCCTCCCGGCGGGCGACGGCGATGACGGTTGCACCGCGCGCGCGGAGCTGGGTGACGGCCTGCCGGCCGATACCGGCCGAGGCGCCCGTCACGACGATCGTCAGGTCGCTGACGTCACGTCCCGGGCCGGCCAGCACGGCGTCGAGTCGCTCGGGCAACAGGGTGCGGCGCTGGACGAAGTCCATCACGGCATTACGAATGAACATGGCTTCCTCCCACACGGTGTTCTCACCGGGACGTCGCCGATATTACCACTCGGTTACTTCAGCCTCGGCCGGTGATGCCCGAGCCGCCCATCCACAGCGGCGGTTCGCAGTGATCACCGGCCGCGGTATGCGGGACCAACCCGCGCCAGCGCTGACGGCGCGTCATCCGGTCGTAGTGTCCGGCGGCGACCGACTTCAGAAAGTCCACACTGTCGCTCAGGTAATCCAGCCCATAGCCGGTCAATACATACGTGGGCAGGCCCGGCAACGACTGCTCCGAGATGTCGTACCGCTCGCTGCGGTGGTGCGTCCCGCGATCATCGACCTCGGCTGTCCACCGCAGTGCCGACGGCACGTGCCGCGCCGCCGCCGTCGCCGTCGCCTCTACGGCCGTCCGCCAGTCGACACCGGTCCCGGGCGCGATCCAGAAGGGCGCCGGGTTTTCGTGGACGATCTCTGTCCTCATGCCGATCCCCTTCCGCAGCTCGTGCACCGAGTGTGAGCGCGGGCGACGCGGTCGGGGAAGTGCTTCCTACGCCAGCGGGCCGTTTCCTCGCACGAATCACAGATTGGCCCGCCAGCGGGGGCTACAGCCGGTACATCTCGCGCTCGGTGGCCGCTTCCTCGAAAAGCAGGTCGGGACGTCCCCGATGCGCGGTGTGCGCCCGCGCGGCGGCGATCCGGGCCGCCCAGGTGGGATTTCCAATTACGTTGCGCCGGAATCGAGTTCGCGGTACGAGGACGACCGCGGCCAGGCTCGGCCGGCAGGAGAATGCAGTCATCGACGAACCCTACGAGCCGAGACCACGGCTGGGCATCGTGCTGGGGACGGCTCCGTCCTCATACCGGGGGCGGAGCGCGCTGTTCACTTTCCTGCGCGCAGGCGGATCAGACGGACTCGACCTCGGCCTTGATGCGGTTGAGCGTGGTCCTCATGTCCCGGATGTTGCGCCGGGTGCGCAGCTGGCCGCCGAAAATGCCGAACACGGTGTCGAGGAGGCCGGGCGTCATCCAGAACGACTCGGTGACATCCGTGCCGTCACCGGCGGGCGCCAGGGCATAGTGCCAATTGTTTACCGCCTTGTCGCCGGCAAGCACCGCGAAACCGAACTCGCGCCCGGGCTCACAGGCCGTGACCCGGCACGTCGTCCAGTAGATCGGCCCGATCTCGTTGCGCTTGACGTGACCGCGGAACAGCGCGCCCAGTGCGGGTCCGGTCGCTCCGTCCAGCCATTCCGACTCGAACACTTCGGGCGAGTATTTCGGGGTGTTGCGAATATCGGCAATCAGATTCCAGACCTGATCGGCCCGCGCGTTCATGTGGACGGTAACCGAACCCTTCATGGCGCGATCCTATCGATCGGTACCGCCCGGCAGGTCACCCTCTTGTTTCGGCTGGATCGCCTACACGGGCCTCACCACAACACCCGATAAATGCAAAAGCCGCGAATCCGAACCGGATTCGCGGCTTTTGTTGTGTGGGCGAAGGGGGACTTGAACCCCCACGTCCCGAAGGACACTGGCACCTGAAGCCAGCGCGTCTGCCATTCCGCCACTCGCCCCAAACAACTGGGAGAGAGTATCACCACCCCCACCCCCGGCTCCAAATCCGCGCCTGACCACCCGATACGGCTCAATTCGGCCCGCCACGACCGCGAAATCCCGCGATCGGCCGGTCCGCGTGCCGGCCGGCCACCTCCTGACCTGCGGCTTTCGAATTCTCACGATTCTGTTGGTCACGTATTGCAAGGTCAGGCCGATACCATGCGTAACAGTGGTGTCCGCGGTTATCGCGCACATCACATCTGGACCACCGAGACGAAGCGAGGCAGGGGGACATGGGTCTGGTCGACCGGATCGAGCGCAAGCTCGAGACCACGGTCGGAGACGCTTTTGCCCGCGTCTTCGGGGGGTCGATCGCACCCCCGGAAGTCGAGGCCGCCCTCCAGCGGGAAGCCGAATCCGGTGCCCGTGATGTCGGTGGCGGCCGTATTTTGGCACCGAACGAATACGTCATTACGCTCAGTAACACCGATTTCGAGAAGGTGAACGCCGATCCTGACCTCACACCCAGTGCTTTTGCCAAACACCTTGAGGGATTCGTCCATGAGCGGGGATGGCAAACGTATGGTGAGGTGGTCGTCAGGTTTGAGCCGTCACCTGGCCTTCATACCGGCCAATTCCGCGCCCACGGCGCGGTCAACCCCGACTCAACCGCCGGGCCACCGCGGCCGGCACCCAGCGACCGCGTGCACACCGCAGAACCAGGAGTACCAACGATGACTGACAACCCGACCCACCGTCCCGGCCCGGGACAGGGCCAGCCAGGCGACGAGTACGACTACGGACGGCAGCCCGACGAGCAGCGCGGTCAGCAGTACCCGCAGGACCCGAGCCAGGGAGGCTACGGCCAGCCCCCGCAGGGTTACGGCCAGCAGGGCGGCTACGGCGCGCCGCAGGGTGGCCCCGGATACGGCCAGCAGGCTGGCTATGGCCAGCCTGAGCAGGCCGGTTACGGCGCCGGCCCGTCGGGGTACGGCCAGGGCGGCTTCGGCGGCCCGCAGGGTGGTCCTCCCGGACCGCCGCCCGTCGGTCCTCAGCATGGTTACGGCCAGCCCGAGCAGGGTTACGGCCAGCAGAGTTACGGCCAGCAGCCCGAACAGGGCTACGGCGGCCAGCAGGGCGGCTACGGCCAGCCCCCGCAGGGCGGCTACGGCCAGCCCGAGCAAGGTGGCTACGGCCAGGGCGGTTACGGCCAGCCCCAGCAGGGCGGTTACGGCCAGCCCGACCAGGGCTACGGCGGCCAGCAGGGCGGCTACGGCCAGCCGCAGCAGCAGGGTGGCTACGGCCAGGGCGGCTACGGCGAGCAGAACTACGGCCAGCCGCAGCAGCAGGGTTACGGCCAGGCGCCGGCCGATCAGGGCTACGGTCATGCCCCCGCTGATCAGGGTTACGGTCAGCCGCCGGCCCCGGGTGGCTACGGCGACCAGGGTTACGGTGGCGGCGCAGGCGCCGGCTACGCCGAGCCCGACTACGGTCAGCCGGCCGGCGGCTACGGCGGTGGCTACGGCGCCGCGGGCGCGAACGTCACCCTCCAGCTCGACGACGGCAGCGGCCGCACCTACCAGCTGCGCGAAGGCGCGAACGTCATCGGCCGCGGCCAGGACGCGCAGTTCCGTCTGCCCGATACCGGCGTTTCGCGCCGGCACCTCGAAATCCGCTGGGACGGCCACACCGCGCTGCTCTCGGATCTGAACTCGACCAACGGCACCACCGTCAACAACGCACCGGTGCAGGAGTGGCAGCTGGCCGACGGCGACGTCATCCGGGTGGGTCACTCCGAGATCGTGGTCCGCGTTCACTGAGCCCGGTTTCTGTCACCGGCCGGATGATGTTCGCACCGGCCGGTGAGCGCCAAAGTATCGTGACGATGCCGACGGCTACCGGGCACCGGGCCCAGCCTCGACGCGGCAACGGAGAGGACGTCGGATGCAGGGGTTAGTTCTGCAGCTGACGCGGGTCGGTTTCCTCCTGTTGCTCTGGCTTTTCATCTGGTCGGTCCTGCGCGTCCTGCGCACCGACATCTACGCCCCCACCGGAGCCGTCATGGTGCGGCGCGGCCTGGCGTTCCGTGGCACCCTGCTGCCCAACCGGGACCGACGCCGGTACGCGCGCCAGTTGGTGGTGACCGAAGGCGCCCTCGCGGGCACGCGGATCACCCTGACCAGCCAGCCCGTGCTGATCGGCCGGGCCGACGACTCCACCCTGGTGCTCACCGACGACTACGCCTCGACACGGCACGCCCGGCTGTCGCCGAGAGGCTCCGAGTGGTACGTCGAAGACCTAGGATCGACCAACGGTACATACCTGGACAGGGCGAAAGTGACGACGGCGGTAAGGGTTCCAATGGGAACGCCGGTTCGAATCGGCAAGACGGTAATTGAGCTGCGCCCGTGACACTCGTACTCCGATATGCCGCGCGCAGCGACCGCGGCCTGGTCCGCGCCAACAATGAGGACTCCGTCTACGCCGGGGCCCGCCTCCTGGCCTTGGCGGACGGCATGGGCGGCCACGCCGCGGGCGAGGTCGCCTCGCAGCTGGTGATCGCCGCGCTGGCGCACCTCGACGACGACGAACCCGGCGGCGATCTGCTGGCCAAGCTGAACGACGCCGTCCACGACGGCAACGCCGCCATCGCGGCGCACGTCGAGGCCGACCCCGAGCTCGAGGGCATGGGCACCACGCTGAGCGCCATCCTGTTCGCCGGGACGCGGCTGGGCATGGTGCACATCGGCGACTCCCGCGGCTACCTGATGCGCGACGGCGAGCTGACCCAGATCACCAAGGACGACACCTTCGTCCAGACCCTGGTCGACGACGGCCGCATCACCGCCGAAGAGGCGCACAGTCACCCGCAGCGCTCGCTCATCATGAAGGCGCTGACCGGTCACGAGGTCGAGCCGACGCTGACGATGCGCGAGGTCCGCGCCGGTGACCGCTACCTGCTGTGCTCGGACGGCCTGTCCGATCCGGTCAGCCACGAGACCATCCAGACCGCCATGCAGATCCCGGACGTCGTGGACTGCGCCGACCGGCTCATCGAGCTGGCGCTGCGCGGCGGCGGCCCCGACAACGTGACGGTCGTGGTGGCCGACGTCGTCGACTACGAGTACGGCCAGACCGCACCCATCCTGGCGGGCGCGGTGTCAGGTCAGGACGACGACACCCTGCCGCCCAACACCGCGGCCGGACGCGCCTCCGCCTTCAACCCCAAGCGTGTGGCAGCGGCCGCGAAAAAGCCTGCGGCACAACTTGATCCACCGCAGCGCAAGAAGCACACCCGGCGCAATCTGATCATCGGCGCGATCCTGCTGATCCTGCTGCTCGTGAGCGGACTGGCCGTCGGGCGCTACCTGATCCGCAGCAACTACTACGTCTCCGGCCACAACGGCTCGGTCTACATCATGCGCGGCGTGCCGGGCTCGCTGCTCGGGCTGCCGCTGCAGGAGCCCTACCTGCTGGCGTGTCTGGACAGCCACTCGGACATGACGATCATCGGCGTCGACGACACCCGGGCGGGCTGCCAACCCATGAAGGTCGCCGATCTGCGCGAGTCCGGCCGCGCCCAGGTCACCGCCGGCCTGCCGACCGGCACCGTCGACGACGCGATCCGTCAGCTCAAGGAACTCAGCCGCGCCTCGCTGCTCCCGGTGTGCGCGCCGCCCGTCGCCACCCCGCCGCCTCCCGCACCTACGCCGGCACCGTCGCTGTCGGTGGTGCCGCAGCCGCCGCGCGGGCCGGCCCCCGGTCCCGAGGCCCCCGCATCGACGACGGCCGCTCCGGCCCCCGCACCGGCACCCAGCCCGGCGCCGGCTCCCAACCCATCCAGCCCCGCGCCTGCCCCGACCTCGCCCGCGGCTCCGTCCCCGACGGCCACGGCACTCCCTCCGCCACCTCAGGAGCCGGGCACCAACTGCCGGAACGCATCATGACGGCCCGAGAGCGAGCGGGAGCACCGGCATGACGACGCCGGGGCAAGAAAAGGGGCGGGAAGACGCCCCGGGGCGGGCGCAGCGACGGGAAGACACCCAGCCGCAGTCTCCGGTCGCGGTCGCCCCTCCACTGCCCAATCGGCGTAATTCCGAGTTGGTGCTGTTGGGTTTCGCCGCCGTGATCACGACGGTGGCGCTGCTCATCGTCGAGGCCAATCAGGAGCGCGGCCTGCAGATGGACCTCGTGCAGTTCACCGTCGGCTTCGTGGTGTTGTTCGGTGGCGCGCACTTGGCGGTGCGCCGGTACGCGCCGTATGCCGACCCGCTGCTGCTGCCCGTGGTTGCGCTGCTGAACGGCCTTGGCCTGGTGCTCATCTACCGGCTGGATCTCTCGGCGCACACCCGGCCCGCCGGGATCCTGCCGGGCGGCAACGCCAACCAGCAGTTGCTGTGGACGCTGCTGGGCATCCTGGTGTTCACCGCGGTGCTGATGTTCGTGCACGACCACCGGATGCTCGCCCGTTACGGCTACATCTGCGGCCTGGCCGGCCTGGTGCTGCTGGCCATCCCCGCCGTGTTGCCGGATTCCGTGGCCGAGCAGTACGGCGCCAAGATCTGGATCCGGTTGCCGGGCTTCTCCATTCAGCCCGCCGAGTTCTCGAAAATCCTGCTGCTGATCTTCTTCGCCAGCGTGCTCGTCACCAAGCGCAGCCTGTTCACCAGTGCCGGCAAGCACGTGTTCGGGATGGACCTGCCGCGGCCGCGCGACCTGGCACCGCTGCTCGTGGCCTGGATCGGCTCGATCGGCGTCATGGTGTTCGAGAAGGACCTCGGCGCCTCGTTGCTGCTCTACGCGACGTTCCTGGTGCTGCTGTACGTGGCCACCGAAAAGTTCAGCTGGGTGATCATCGGGCTGAGCCTGTTCAGCGTGGGAAGCCTTGTCGCATACCAACTTTTCGACCACGTGCGGGTCCGCGTGCAGAACTGGCTGGACCCGTTCGCCGACCCTGACGGCGCCGGATACCAGATGGTGCAGTCCCTGTTCAGCTTCGCCACCGGCGGCATCTTCGGCACCGGCCTGGGTAACGGGCAGCCCGGCACGGTGCCCGACGCGTCCACCGACTTCATCATCGCCGCGGTCGGCGAGGAGCTCGGGCTCGTCGGCCTGGCCGCGGTGCTGATGCTCTACACGATCGTCATCATCCGGGGGCTACGCACCGCCATCGCCGTGCGCGACAGCTTCGGCAAGCTGCTCGCCGCGGGCCTGTCCGCCGCGCTGGCGCTGCAGCTGTTCATCGTCGTCGGCGGCGTCACCAAGCTCATCCCGCAGACCGGCCTCACGACACCGTGGATGTCCTACGGCGGCTCGTCGCTGCTGTCCAATTACGTGCTGCTGGCCCTGCTGCTGCGGGTCTCGCACGTCGCGCGGCGGCCACTGTCGACCCGGGGCCCCAACCAAGCGCCGATCGCGGCAGCCAACACCGAGGTGATCGAGAAGCAATGAACACCTCGCTCCGTCGCGTCTCCGGACTGGTGATGGCACTGATCGTGCTGTTGCTGCTCAACGCCACCACCACCCAGGTATTCGCCGCCGACGGCCTGCGCGCCGACCCGCGGAACCAGCGGGTGCTGCTCGACGAGTACTCACGCCAGCGCGGCCAGATCACCGCGGGCGGCCAGCTGCTGGCCTACTCGATGCCGACCAACGGCCGGTTCCGCTACCTGCGCATCTACCCGAACCCGCTGGTCTACGCGCCGGTCACCGGCTTCTACTCGCTGCAGTACTCCAGCGCCGGCCTCGAGCGCGCCGAGGACAGCATCCTCAACGGCTCCGACGAGCGGCTGTTCGGCAACCGCATCGCCGACTTCTTCACCGGCCGCGACCCGCGTGGCGGCAACGTCGACACCACGATCGTGCCGCGCGTGCAGCAAGCCGCGTGGGACGCGATGCAACAGGGCTGCGGCGGCAACCCCTGCAAGGGCTCGGTGGTGGCGCTCGATCCGTCCACCGGCAAGATTCTCGCCATGGTGTCGTCCCCGTCGTACGACCCCAACCTGCTCGCCTCGCATGAAGGCGACCGACAGTCCGCCGCCTGGCAGGAGTTGCGCGACAACCCCGAGTCACCGCTGCAGAACCGGGCGATCTCCGAGACCTACCCGCCGGGGTCGACTTTCAAGGTGCTGACCACGGCCGCCGCGCTGCAGGCCGGTGCCACCCCCGACACCCAGCTGACGTCGGCGGCGCGAATCACGTTGCCGGACAGCACCGCAACCCTCGAGAACTACGGCGGCGCGGCCTGCGGCGGGGGCGCGACGGTGTCCCTGCGTGAGGCGTTCGCCAAGTCCTGCAACACCGCCTTCGTCGAACTCGGCCTGCACAACGGGGCCGACGCGATGCGGACCATGGCCCGGCAGTTCGGCCTGGACACCCCGCCGCCGTCGATCCCGCTGCAGGTCGCGGAGTCGACCGTCGGCCCGATCTCCGACGCCCCGGCCCTGGGTATCTCCAGCATCGGCCAGAAGGACGTCGCCCTGACCCCGCTGCAGAACGCGATGATTGCCGCGACCATCGCCAACGGCGGCGTCAGCATGGCCCCGTACCTGGTCGACGACCTCAAGGGACCCGACCTTTCCAACATCGCGGCTACCTCACCGCACCAACAGCGGCGGGCCATCTCATCCCAGGTCGCGGCTACACTTACGGATCTGATGGTCGGCGCCGAGCAGGTGACGCAGCAGAAGGGAGCCATAGCCGGCGTGCAGATCGCATCCAAGACGGGCACCGCCGAACACGGCACCGATCCACGTCACACCCCACCACATGCGTGGTACATCGCTTTTGCCCCGGCGAAATCCCCGAAGGTCGCCGTCGCCGTCCTAGTGGAGAATGGTGGAGACCGTTTGTCCGCAACCGGCGGTGCGCTGGCCGCACCCATCGGGCGGGCCACCATCGCCGCGGCGCTACGGGAGGGATCATGAGCGCGCGGGTCGGAGTCACACTTTCCGGCCGCTATCGACTTCAGCGACTCATCGCCACTGGCGGCATGGGTCAGGTCTGGGAAGGCGTCGACAGCAGGCTCGGCCGACAGGTCGCCATCAAGGTACTCAAGGCCGAATATTCGACCGACCCCGAATTCGTCGAGCGGTTCCGCGCCGAGGCGCGCACGGTCGCGATGCTGAACCACCCCGGCATCGCCAGCGTCTACGACTACGGCGAGACCGAACTCGACGATTCCGGCCGCACCGCCTACCTGGTGATGGAACTCGTCAACGGCGAGCCGCTGAACTCGGTGATCAAGCGCACCGGCCGACTGTCCCTGCGGCACTCGCTCGACATGCTGGAGCAGACGGGCCGGGCCCTGCAGGTCGCGCACAGCGCGGGCCTGGTGCACCGTGACGTCAAGCCCGGCAACATCATGATCACCCCGACCGGCCAGGTGAAGCTCACCGACTTCGGTATCGCCAAGGCCGTCGACGCGGCGCCTGTCACCCAGACCGGCATGGTCATGGGCACCGCCCAGTACATCGCGCCCGAGCAGGCCCTGGGCCACGACGCCACCGCCGCCAGCGACGTCTACTCGCTCGGTGTCGTCGGCTACGAGTCCGTGTCCGGGCGACGGCCGTTCACCGGCGACGGCGCGCTGACCGTCGCGATGAAACACATCAAGGAAGCGCCGCCACCGCTGCCGGCCGACCTGCCCCCGAACGTCCGCGAGCTGATCGAGATCAGCCTCGCCAAGGACGCCATCCACCGCTACCGCAGCGGCGGCCCGTTCGCCGACGCCGTCGCCGCGGTCCGGGCCGGACGCCGCCCCCCGCGGCCCAACCAGGCCCCGACCATCGGACGGGCCGCTCCCGCGGCCATTCCGTCGAGCACACAGGCGCGGGCTGCCATCGAGCCCGCCCGGCCGGCACCCGCGACACCGCGGCCCCGGCCCGCCACCGGCAGCCATCGGCCGGCCCCGCCGGCCCGGCGCACGTTCTCGCCCGGGCAGCGCGCGCTGCTGTGGGCGGCGGGTGTCCTGGGTGCGCTGGCGATCGTCATCGCGATCCTGATCGTGCTCAACGCGCAGGACCGCCAGGACCAGAAGAACCAGCAGCAGTCGACGGTCACCAACACCATCACCGAGACCACCAAGACTCCAGGCGCACCGGCGGGCCAGTCGATTCGTCTCCCGGATCTGTCAGGACCGGCCATCTCATGACCACGCCCCAGCACCTCTCCGACCGTTATGAGCTGGGGGACATCCTCGGCTTCGGCGGCATGTCCGAGGTTCACCTCGGACGGGATCTGCGCCTGCACCGCGACGTGGCGGTCAAGGTGCTGCGCGCCGACCTCGCTCGGGACCCCAGCTTCTACCTGCGCTTCCGCCGCGAGGCGCAGAACGCCGCCGCGCTGAACCACCCGGCGATCGTCGCGGTCTATGACACCGGCGAAGCCGAGACGCCCAACGGGCCGCTGCCGTACATCGTCATGGAGTACGTCGACGGCGTCACGCTGCGCGACATCGTGCACACCGAGGGGCCGCTCCCGCAGCAGCGCGCCATCGAGATCATCGCCGACGCCTGCCAGGCCCTGAACTTCAGTCACCAGCACGGCATCGTGCACCGGGACATCAAGCCGGCGAACATCATGATCAGCAAGTCCAACGCGGTCAAGGTCATGGACTTCGGCATCGCCCGCGCCATCGCCGACAGCAGCAACCGGATGACGCAGACCGCCGCGGTCATCGGCACCGCGCAGTACCTGTCGCCCGAGCAGGCCAGCGGGCAGAACGTCGACGCCCGCTCGGACGTGTACTCGCTGGGCTGCGTGCTCTACGAACTCATCACCGGTGAGCCGCCCTTCGTCGGCGATTCGCCCGTCGCCGTGGCGTACCAGCACGTCCGCGAGGACCCGGTGCCGCCGTCGCAGCGCCACGCCGGCATCAGCCCCGGCCTGGACGCCGTCGTGCTCAAGGCGCTGGCGAAGAACCCGGACAACCGGTACCAGAGCGCCGCGGACATGCGGAACGACCTGATCCGGGTACATGCCGGCGAGGCGCCGGATGCACCCAAGGTGCTCACCGATGCCGAGCGCACCGCGATGATGGGCACCGGCGGCTTCGGTGGGCCGCGCAGCATGATGCCGGAGCCGATCAGCGTCAACCCCCAGCCGTACCGGTCGGCGGATCGCGCCTCGACGCCCATCGGTCGCTGGCTCATCGCCGCGGCCATCCTGGCGGTGCTGACCGTCGTCGTCACGGTGGCCATCAACCTGATCGGTGGCAAGCCGCACGACCAGCAGATTCCGGACGTCCGTGGGCTGGCTCAGGCCGACGCCGTCGCCAACCTGCAGAACCGCGGCTTCAAGACCCGCACGCAGCAGCGGCCCGACTCGACGGTGGCGCCGGACCACGTCATCGGCACCGAGCCGGCGGCCAACACCTCCGTCGCCGCCGGTGACGAGATCACCATCAACATCTCCACCGGACCGGAGCAGCGCGAGGTCCCGGACGTGTCGAAGCTGTCACCCGCCGACGCGATGGCCAAGCTGCAGTCCGCCGGCTTCCGGAACATCCAGCAGACGGTGTCGCAGTCGCTGCCGGAGCAGAAGGACCGGGTCATCGCGACCAACCCGCCGGCGCACCAGACCTCCGCGATCACCAACGTCATCACGATCATCGTCGGCTCCGGCCCGGGCCTGGTCCCGATCCCCGATGTCAACGGGCAGACCGTCGACATCGCGACCAAGAATCTGAACACCGTCGGCTTCACGACGATCCTGACGGCCCCGGTCGACAGCCCGAAACCGGCCGGCGAGATCATCGGCACCGACCCGCCGGCCGGCACGCCGACGGCCAAGGACGCGCCGATCACGCTCAAGGTGTCGCAGGGCAACCAGTTCGTCATGCCGAACCTGAGCGGCCAGTTCTGGACCGACGCCGAACCGAATCTGCGCGCGCTGGGCTGGACCGGCGTGCTGATCAAGGGCGCCGACGTGCAGAACAGCGGTCAGCGCAGCAACGCGGTCGTGAGCCAGGTGCCGGCGGCCGGCAGCGGGGTCAACTTCAACGCGTCGATCACGCTGAGCTTCGCGTCGTAAATTCGCGCGACCCGCGCCGAACTACGCGGTGCGGGTGGCAGCGGAAACCGCGTCGGCGACTTCCTGCTCGAGCCGGCTGACAAGTCCCTCGTCGGGAGCCTGGCCGCAGAAGGCGAGCCAGTTGGCCAGCATCCGGTGGCCGCCCTGGGTCAGGATGCTCTCCGGGTGGAACTGCACACCGTGGATCGGCAGTTCGCGGTGCCGAACGGCCATGATGACGCCGCTGTCGGTCTGCCCGATGGCCTCCAGCTCAGCCGGCAGCGTCTCGGGCAGGATGGTCAGCGAGTGATAGCGGGTCGCCGTGAACGGGTCCGGAAGTCCTTGCAGCACACCACTGTTCGCGTGATGGACCTGACTGGTCTTGCCGTGCAGCAGCTCCGGCGCGCGGTCGACCGTGCCACCGAAAGCGACGCCGATCGCCTGGTGTCCGAGGCACACCCCGAGTAGGGGAGTGCCGTTCTCGGCGCACGCGCGGACCAACGGAATGGACGCACCGGCCCGCTCCGGGGTGCCCGGGCCGGGGCTCACCAGGATGCCGTCGAACTCCTCGGCCACGGCGGCGACGCCGTCGGGAGTGGAGACGCGCTCGTCGTCGCTACGCCAGACCTGCGCGTGCACCCCGAGCTGACCCAGGTACTGGACCAGGTTGAACACGAAGCTGTCGTAGTTGTCGAGGACGAGAACCTGCATGCCGCCAGGCTACTGGGTCACCCGCCGAGCCGAGCACTCAATATGTGACCGGTCCAGCCGGTTTGGCGTACCGGAGCTTCAGCGGCATCCGGTGGCCGACGACGTCCACCGATGCCCGCGGCTCCTCGGTGTAACCGAGCCCGAACCGCACCACGTACTGCTTGTAGAGCGTCACCAGCGGCGCGGCGGCGAGTGCGGCCCGCATACCTTCGACGTTGCCGATCACGGTGATGACGTACGGCGGACTGTAGGTGCGGCCGTTGAGCAACAGGGTGTTCCCGACGCAGCGCGGGGCCGAGGTGGCCAGGATCCGCTGGTCCTGCATCTGGACGGCCTCGGCACCGCCCAGCCACAGCGCGTTGAGCACCGCCTGGACGTCCTGCTGATGCACGACGAGGTCGTCAGGGGTGGCGTCGCGCGGGTACTGGCCCTGCGCGTTGCGTTGTGCGTCATTGAGGGTGATCACCAGGCCCGGTCCCCGCATGGGGTCGAGGCCCAGTTCCAGGCCGAGTTCGTTCGCCCGGCTGGTGATGGCGCCGAGCGCGGCATCGGCGCCGGGGGTACCGCCGTGGTGATTCTCGAGCTGATGCTGCAGGTTGTCGCGCTCGGCGGCCCGGGTGGCGACGGTGCGCTGGGCCTCCTTGACCATGTCCACGAGGCGGGGCGCGTCGCTGCGCCGGATCTCGCTGCCCCCGGAGACACTGTGGGTGGTGGCGAGCAGGAGGCCGGCGAGCACACAGACCACCGGCACGCCGAATCGCCAGGCCGAGTGGCGGGCCGGTTGGTCAGGTTCCGAGGTCCCGGCCGTCCACCAGGGCCTGCGAGGCGACACGTCTTCTGCGTTAGGCTCTGAGTGCATACCGCTCCATCGTCGCACCGAATTGCCGGTTTTTCTCCACCGGCGCGGGAGTGCGGCACCGACTGTCCGCGAAGGTACCAATGCCCAAGTCCAAGGTTCGCAAGAAGAACGACTTCACCATCAACCCGGTGAGTCGGACGCCGGTGAAGGTCAAGGCCGGGCCGTCGAGCGTGTGGTTCGTGGTGTTCTTCTGCTCGCTCATGCTGATCGGTCTGATCTGGCTGGCGGTGTTCCAGCTCGCCGCGCTGAACCCGGCCGGTACTCCGCACCTGCTGCAGTGGATGGCCGATCTCGCCCAGTGGAACTACGCAATCGCCTTCGCGTTCATGATCACCGGTCTGCTGCTGACCATGCGGTGGCGCTGAGCTGCGTCAACCGACCCGGTTCGTTACATCCAGGTCTCGTGACGTAACCCAACTGGCACCCTGACGGACACCCAATCACATCGATGTGATTCATCCCCATTGGGGATAGTGCCTGTGGATAACTTGCCCCCAAGGGTGTGGACATCTCGTGGAACAAACTCAATGGAGCCCGCCGACCGCCGGCATCGCGGCCTGTGGAGCATTCGGCGTCGTACTCGCCGCGGTGGCCCTGACTTCGGTCACTGACCTGCCCGGACGCGTTCTCGGCGGCATCGCTGCCGTCGGTCTGCTGGTATTCGCCGTGATGTCCTGGCGCGCGCGGCCGAAGCTCGCGATCACGCCGGCCGGGCTCGTGGCGCGCGGATGGTTCAGCACCCAGACTTATACACAGGCCGACCTCAAGAGTGTGCGTATCACCGAGTTCCGCCGGCTGACCCGCAAGGTGCGGCTGCTGGAGCTCGACACCGCCGACGACCGGCTCCTGGTCTTCACCCGGTGGGACGTCGGCACCGATCCCATCAACGTCCTCGACGCCCTCACCGACGCCGGGCTGATTCCTTAGCTCCCGAACGCAAACGGCGCGACAGCCCCCGGTAGGGAACTGCCGCGCCGCGCGTCAGGCTGGAATTCAGGAAACGGTGATCGAGTCGATGACGACCGGCTCGGTCGGGCGGTCGCCGCGGTCAGTGGCGGTGGTCGCGATGGCGTCGACAACCTTCTGCGACGCCTCGTCGACGACCTCACCGAAGATGGTGTGGCGACGGTTCAGGTGCGGCGTCGGGCCGACGGTGATGAAGAACTGCGAGCCGTTGGTGCCCGGGCCGGCGTTGGCCATGGCCAGCAGGTAGGGCTTGTCGAACTGCAGCTCCGGGTGGAACTCGTCGGCGAACTGGTAGCCCGGGCCGCCGCGGCCCGTGCCGGTCGGGTCACCGCCCTGGATCATGAAGCCGTCGATGACGCGGTGGAAGATGGCGCCGTCGTAGAACGGGCCGGAGGTGCCGCCCGAGGCGTTCTCGGTGGAGTAATCCTTGGTGCCCTGGGCCAGACCAACGAAGTTGGCGACGGTCTTGGGCGCGTGGTTACCGAACAAAGCAATCTTGATGTCGCCGCGGTTGGTGTGCAGCGTCGCGGTCGCAGTCTGAATGGGGCTCGTCACGGAAAGTCAGTCTGCCACTCACATTTAAGACCCCGAAGTCGCCCCCACCGAATAACGTGGAAGCCCTGGCGTAGAGCCCGGCCTCCGCTCGGGAGGTCTGCAGAAATCGTGTCCGGTAGAGAGGTTGGTTGATGAGCACTGTCACCGAGAACGTCCCCGAGGTCAGCCGCCCCAGCTCCGGTGCCCGCCTGGGTCGCGGGCTGAAGTACACCATCGTCGGGCCGCTGCTGATCCTGCGCGGGGTCCTCGGCCTGGGCGTCGGTTCGACCCTGGGGACTGCCCGTTGGGTGGGGCGTCGGTGCCACCGCAGCGAGGACACCGCGGGCGATCTCGCGCTTGTGGTGGAGTCGTCCGGATCCAAGCGGCGCCGGCCCCTGCTGATCGCCGGGGCGACCGTCGCGGTCCTGGCCCTCGGCGGCATCACGTTCTCGATCGTGCGGCGCTCGATGCAGCCGGAGCCCTCCCCGCTGCCCCCGAGCGTGGATGTGACGCCGCAGCCGTAGTCTTCTGCGCCGACACTGAGCTTGTGTGTCAGATCCGGGCTGGATTTGGCACACAAGCTCATGTTCGTCGGCTCAGTGATTCACCGCCGCGATCAGCGCATCGGGATCCGTCACGCTGACGCGCAGCTCACGCAGTGTCACCGGGAACCCGACGACTTTCGCCTTGACCGGCGGGTCGATCGTGATGGCCACGACGCCGTCCGACGAACCGTTGACGAGCCAGCGGCCGCGGAAACCGTGCACGCCCCACGAGGTGACGCGACCCTCCCAGCGGCGGACCTCCTTCATCGATGCCAGCGGGATCTCGGCGGAGAAGCCCCAACCCATGGCCACATGCAGCGCGCCGTCACGCACCTCCACCTTGCTGTGCTTGGGCCCGACCCGGAACGGCACCGACAGCGGCAACATCCACTTCGCGTAGCTGATCTCTGTCGTCATGAGCCCCAGCGTAGGACGGCGCTGCTGAACGCCGGCACGAAAAAAGCGGCCCCGATGACTGTCGGAACCGCTTTGCGTACTGCTCTGGATTTTTGTGGAGCCTAGGAGATTCGAACTCCTGACATCTGCCTTGCAAAGGCAGCGCTCTACCAACTGAGCTAAGGCCCCTCGATGGTGTCCGATTGAAGTGAATGCCAGACCTCTGCGCCATGCTGGGTCCGCCATACGGTTACCGCGGCCACTCCAAACAAGGCACCCAGCACCAGCAGAACCAATCTCACGGTGCACCCTTCCGGTGGGGGAGTCGGTGATACCGACTTCCGTGGGCCTAGGAGGACTCGAACCTCCGACCTCTTCGTTATCAGCGAAGCGCTCTAACCGCCTGAGCTATAGGCCCGAAAGTGGCCTTGCGGCCGAGCGATGAGATTACCGTATGGGTACCTCTGCGCCCAAAACGCGACGTCAGTCGCGGTCCGCGAGCGTCACCTCGACGCCGCCGACCAGATCGGTGGTGAGGTTGTAGACGAACGCCGCCGCCGTGGCCATGGCCGTCAGCAGCACGATGTTGACCAACCCGATGAGGGTCGCGCCGCCGAAAATCGTACTGGCAGAAACCAATTCGCCGCCGCTGCCGCCACCGCTGGTGAGCAGATCACCAACGTTGCTGTTGAGCTTGCTCCACACCCCCATGCCGCCCAGGACGAGGTACAGGAACGCGACGGCGATCATCCAGACGAAGAACAACGCCACCGACAGCACCAGCGAGACCTTCAGCACACTCCACGGGTCGACGCGGCGCACCTGCATGCTGGCCCGCACCGGTCCGTCCTGCCGGGCACCCGCACGGCTGCGCGGCGCCGCCGAACGTGCGGGGGCCGGCGACACCGTGGCGACGGTGCTCCGGGGCTCCCGCGGCTCGCCCGCGCGGCGCTGCGGCTGGCGGGACAGGTCCGGGATCTCGCTGGCGTAGGCGGCCTCGGGCCGGGTTTCCGTCCGGACGGTCTCAGCCGTCCGGACCGGCTTCGGCGGCACATTGCCCTGCGGAGTGACCGCCGGGGACGACGGGGCAGCCGGCACCGGGGGGACCGGCGGCGTGTCAGGAGTGATGGCCGGCGTGATGGTCGTCTCCGCCTCGGACGGCGAACTGTTGGACAACCCCGATCCCGATCCACTGCCGCTGACGAAGCGGTTCAGCCGCTCGTCGAGGCTCTGTCCACCGGCCGCGGGAGCGTCCGCCTGGGCCCCACCGCGGGTCCGCTGCCAGGGCGGGGTGTCCCCGCTCTGGTCGGCCGCGTGGGCGCCGCCACCCGATCCGGTGGCGGGCCCGTTGTTGCTCGCGGGTCCGTCACCGGTACGGGTGTATCCCGGCTCGTTCGGGGAACTCACCTGGCGGCTCCTTCAATCAGGGCGGCTGGGGACAGTCGCAGCACTACGTTTCGTCGGTCTCGGTCTCGGTCGCGGTGTCGACGACCTCGGTGTCGGTTTCGTCGCGACCTTCGGCCTCTTCGGCGTTGCGCGCGACGGCAATCAGTGTGTCGCCCTCACCGAGGTTCATCAACCGCACACCCTTGGTCTGCCGTCCGGCCTTGCGCACCTGACGTGCCGCGGTCCGGATGACACCACCGCCGGAAGTGATGGCGTACAGCTCGGTGTCGTCATCGACGATCAACGCACCGACCAGACTGCCACGCTTGGGGTCGTACTGAATCGTGAGGATGCCCTTGCCGCCGCGGCCCTGTGCCGTGTACTCGTCGATGGCCGTCCGCTTGGCGTAACCGCCCGCGGTCGCGACCAACAGGTAGGTGTCCGGCACCACGACGTTGAGCGACAGCAATCGGTCGTCTTCGTTGAACCGCATACCTTGCACACCGGAGGTGGCGCGACCCATCGGCCGCAGCGCCTCGTTGGTCGCGGAGAACCGGATGGACTGGCCGTTGGCGGACACCAGCAGCAGGTCCTCTTCGGCGGAGCACAGCACGGCGCCGACCAGTTCGTCGCCGTCGCGCAGGTTGATCGCGACGATGCCGCCCGAGCGGTTCGAGTCGAAGTCGGCCAGCTTGGACTTCTTCACCAGACCGTTGCGGGTGGCGAGGACCAGGTAGGGCGCGTCCTCGTAGCTCTTGATCTGGATGACCTGAGCGATGCGCTCTTCCGGCTGGAAGGCCAGCAGGTTCGCCACGTGCTGGCCGCGCGCGGTCCGCGAGGCCTCGGGCAGGTCGTACGCCTTGGCCCGGTACACCCGGCCCTGCGTGGTGAAGAACAGGATCCAGTCGTGCGTCGAGCACACGAAGAAGTGGTTGACGATGTCGTCCTGCTTGAGCCCGGCGCCCTGCACACCCTTACCGCCGCGCTTCTGGCTGCGGTAGAGGTCGGTCTTGGTGCGCTTGGCGTAGCCGGTCTCGGTGATGGTGACGACGACGTCCTCGCGCTGGATGAGGTCCTCGTCGGTGACGTCACCGTCGGCCGCGATGATGCGGGTACGACGGTCGTCGCCGTACTTGTCGGCGAGCTCCTTGAGCTCGTCGTGGACGATGGCGCGCTGCCGCTCGGGCTTGGCGAGGATGTCCTCGAGGTCGGCGATCTCGGCTTCGATCTTGGCCAGATCGTCGACGATGCGCTGCCGTTCCAGGGCGGCCAGGCGACGCAGCTGCATGTCGAGGATGGCCTGCGCCTGGACCTCGTCGACCTCGAGCAGCTCCATCAAGCCCGTCCGGGCCGCATCGGCGTTGGCCGACGCGCGGATCAGCGCGATGACTTCATCAAGGGCGTCAAGGGCTTTCACCAGGCCGCGCAAGATGTGGGCGCGCTCGTTGGCCTTGCGCAACCGGTACCGCGTGCGCCGGATGATGACGTCGAGCTGGTGCGCGACGTAGTACCGGATCATCTGGTCCAGCCGCAGGGTGCGCGGCACACCGTCGACGATCGACAGCATGTTGGCACCGAAGCTGGTCTGCAGCTGGGTGTGCTTGTAGAGGTTGTTCAGCACCACCTTGGCGACGGCGTCGCGCTTGAGGTCGACGACGATCCGCAGACCCACGCGGTCACTGGACTGGTCCTCGATGTTCGAGATGCCGCCGATCTTGCCGTCGCGCACCTGCTCGGCGATCGAGGTGATGAAGTTGTCGTGGTTGACCTGGTACGGCAGCTCGGTGATGACGAGTGAGGTGCGGCCCTTGGCGTCTTCCTCGATCTCGACGACGCCGCGCATCCGGATGGAGCCGCGACCGGTCTTGTAGGTGTCGGAGATGCCCTGGGATCCGACGATCAGGCCGTGGGTGGGGAAGTCCGGGCCCTTGACCCGCTCCATCACCGCTTCGAGGGTGGTCTCCTCGTCGGCCTCGTGGTTCTCCAGGCACCAGTACACGGCCTCGGCGAGTTCGCGGAGGTTGTGCGGCGGGATGTTGGTGGCCATACCGACGGCGATGCCGCCGGAGCCGTTGGCCAGCAGGTTGGGGAACCGGCTGGGCAGGACGGTCGGCTCTTGCACGCGGCCGTCGTAGTTGGGGATGAAATCGACTGTCTCCTCGTCGATTTCACGCAGCATCTCCATGGCCAGCGGGGTGAGCCGGGCCTCGGTGTAACGCATGGCGGCCGCGGGGTCGTTACCCGGCGAGCCGAAGTTGCCCTGACCGTCGACCAGCGGATAGCGCAGCGACCACGGCTGGGCCATGCGGACCAGGGTGTCGTAGATCGAGGCGTCACCGTGCGGGTGGTAGTTACCCATGGTCTCGGCGACCGAACGCGCCGACTTGGCGTGCGAGCGGTCCGGCCGGAACCCGGAGTCGTACATGGCGTAGAGCACGCGGCGGTGTACCGGCTTGAGGCCGTCGCGGACCTCGGGGAGGGCGCGGCCCACGATGACGCTCATGGCGTAATCGATGTAGCTGCGCTGCATCTCCTGCTGGATGTCGACCGGTTCGATCCGATCGCCTTCGGGAGGCAGGGTGTCGGTCATCGAATTCCTTCTGCGGATTGTTTCACGTTAAACATCGATTTTTGACGGCCGAGCTGGGCCGGATTCGCCGCGTTTCGCGTGGGCGGATTGCTAAACATCAAGGAAACGAACGTCTTTCGCGTTCCGGGTGATGAAGCTGCGGCGCGCCTCGACGTCCTCGCCCATGAGGATCGAGAACAGTTCGTCGGCGGCCGCGGCGTCGTCGAGGGTGACCTGACGCAGCACCCGGATGGACGGATCCATCGTGGTCTCCCACAGCTCCTTGGCGTCCATCTCACCCAGACCCTTGTAGCGCTGGATGCCGTCGTCTGTGTTGATGCGCTTGCCGGCCTTCTTGCCGGCCTCGAGCAGGCCGTCGCGCTCGCGGTCCGAGTAGGCGAATTCCGGTTCGCTGCGTTGCCATTTCAGCTTGTACAGCGGCGGCTGGGCCAGGAAGATGTGACCGTTCTCCACCAGCGGCTTCATGAACCGGAACAGCAGCGTCAGCAGCAGCGTCGAGATGTGCTGGCCGTCGACGTCGGCGTCGGCCATCAGCACGATCTTGTGATACCGCAGCTTGGAGATGTCGAACTCGTCGTGGATACCGGTGCCCAGGGCCGTGATGATGGCCTGGACCTCGTTGTTCTTCAGCACGCGATCGATACGCGCCTTCTCGACGTTGATGATCTTGCCGCGCAGCGGCAGAATCGCCTGGAACATCGAGTCCCGGCCACTCTTGGCCGAGCCACCGGCCGAATCGCCCTCCACCACATACAGTTCCGACTTCGTCGGGTCGGTGGAGCGGCAGTCGGCCAGCTTGCCGGGCAGACCCCCGATGTCGGTCGCGCTCTTGCGCCGCACCAGCTCCCGCGCCTTCCGCGCGGCGACGCGGGCCTGCGCCGACGAAACCGCTTTGTTGACAACCGTTTTGGCCTCGGCCGGGTTGGCCTCGAACCAGTGGGTCAGCTGCTCGTTACAGATCTTCTGCACGAACGACTTGACCTCGGTGTTGCCCAGCTTGGTCTTGGTCTGGCCCTCGAACTGGGGCTGACGGACCTTCACCGAGACGACGGCCGCCAGACCTTCACGGATGTCGTCACCGGTGAGGTTGGCTTCCTTCTCCTTCAGCAGCTTCTTGTCGCGCGCGTACTTGTTGACCACCGTGGTCAGCGCGGCGCGGAAGCCTTCTTCGTGCGTACCACCCTCGTGGGTGTTGATGGTGTTGGCGAAGGTGTGTACCGACTCCGAGTAGCCGGCGTTCCACTGCATCGCGATCTCGACCTCGTGGCCGTCACCCTTGCCACCGAAGTCGATGATGCTCTGCTGGATGGCGCTCTTGGTGCGGTTGATGTGCTTGACGAAGTCGACCAGACCGTCGGGGTAGTGGAAGGTCCGGTGCTTGACCTTTTGCGGCGCGGCGGCTTCAGCGGCCTGCTCCTCGGCGGACTTGGGCGCTTCGGCGTGATCGCTGACGACCTCATCGACGACCGCAGCGGCGGCGACGCGCTCGTCGGTCAGCTCGATGGTGAGACCCTTGTTCAGGAACGCCATCTCTTGCAGGCGGCGGGCGATGGTCTCGAAGTCGTAGACCGTGGTCTCGAAGATGTCCGGGTCGGCCCAGAAGCGGATGGTGGTACCGGTCTTCTTGGACGGCTCGCCCTTGCGCAGCGTGCCGGGGACGGACTTGTCATAGGTCTGGTGCCACTCGAAGCCGTCCTTGTGGATGTCGGCCTCGAGCCGCGTCGACAGGGCGTTGACCACGGAGACACCGACGCCGTGCAGACCACCGGAGACCTGGTAGGCGCCTTCCTCGAACTTGCCGCCGGCGTGCAGCACCGTCATGACGACGTCGACGGTCGGGATACCGGTGGCGTGCATCGCGACGGGGATACCGCGGCCGTCGTCGGTGACCTGGACGCCACCGTCCTCGAGGATGCGAACGTCGACCTTGGTCGCGAAACCGGCCATCGCCTCGTCGACCGCGTTGTCCACAACTTCCCAGATCAGGTGGTGCAGACCGCGCTCCCCGGTGGAGCCGATGTACATACCGGGACGCTTGCGGACCGCTTCCAGACCTTCGAGGACCTTGATCGAATCGGCACCGTACTCAGCCGGCGCATCCTTCTTTTGGGCAGCCACGTCGAACGCGTCTCCTTGGGGTTCGAGGGGGCGGTGAGGACACCGCTCTCAGATCTGTCGACAGTCTACCGGTAGGTACGGACGGCACTGACTTTCTGACAGCGTTTTGACACGTCTGTTCGCGCCGTGCGGGGAATTTCTCGGGTGATGTCGCGTCCGGACGCTCCAGGGGCGTCATCTGAGACTCATCGGCGCGCTGAGCGACGCCCAAATTTGGCGTCAGCCGAAGGTGTCGCGCGGTCCGCGGGCACCGAAATTCCGCGGGCCCTTCTGCCACGTCGGACCCGACGGACCCAGGATCTTCAGCGACGTGACGACGCCGTCGCCGACGGATGCGGCGATCTTCGCCAAAATCTGCGACTGCACCATCCGCAGCTGCGTCGCCCAGGCCGTGGATTCGGCCGTCACCGTGAGAACGCCCTCGCGCAGCGACGTGGGGGAGGCGTGCTCGGCGATCTGGTCACCGACGACCGTCGACCACTGGCCGAACACCGACCCTTCGGCCATCCGGCCCGACCAGCCGCGGCTGCGGGCCAGGTCCATGGTCGCCGAACCCAGCAACTGCGGATCCCGGCGATCGGGCCCGGGTCCGGACCAGGTGCGTCGACCCCCGCCGCGGCGGGTTTTCGAGACCGGCGCACTACGGCCGCGACCGACATCTTTACCTTGGCTGCGCGCCGCGCCCCGGGCTTCCTCCAGCGTGCGGCGCACCAGATCCATGCCCTTGAGATGGGCGAGATGCGGTGGCGGGAAAGCACCTTCGGGCATGTCCGGTTTCTGAGGCTCTTCACTCACGAGTCCACCACCGAAATCCGTCCGCCGTCGTCGTCACGCATCACCACATTGACCCGGGTGCCGTCCCAGTCCTGGGGAATGTCGTCGGGCACCGCCGCGGTGACCAAAACCTGCTCAGCCGATTGTGCCACGTCGGCGAGCGCTCGCCGGCGTGCCGAATCGAGTTCGGCGAACACGTCATCGAGGAGCAGCACCGGGTCGGTGCCGTCGGTCCGCAGTAGTTCGTAGGCGCCCAGGCGCAGCGCCAGCGCCATCGACCACGATTCGCCGTGGCTGGCAAAACCTTTCGCCAGCTGGTCGCCGAGGCGCAGCTCGAGGTCGTCGCGGTGCGGCCCCACCAGGCACACCCCGCGCTCGAGTTCGGCGGACCGGCGGCGGGCGAGTTCGTCGAGCAGGGCGCTCTGGTAGGCCGCGACATCGACCGATCCGGTGCCGGCCTGTTCTTCGATGGCCTCGACCGAACTGCGGTAGCGGACCGATGCGGGCCGCGACGCGGGTGCCAGCAGGTGATAGGCCTTGGTGATCTCCGGGTGCAATTCGTTGATCAGGTTCACCCGCGCGGCGATCAGCTCGGCACCGTGGCTGGCCAGGTGACCGTCCCACACGTCGAGCGTCTCGAGCGCGCCGGAATCCGCACCCCGAAAACGGCTGGCGCCCGCGGATTTCAGGAGCGCGGTGCGCTGCCGCACCACTTTTTCGTAATCCGCCCGCACCCCACCCAGCCGGGGACGGCGGGTGCTGGCGAGTTCATCGAGGTAACGCCGGCGCTCCCCGGGATCGCCGCGGACCAACGACAAGTCCTCCGGCGCGAACAATACCGCCCGCAGGGCACCGAGAATTTCGCGCGCGGACCGGACGGGGGAGCGGTTCAGCCGGGCCTTGTTGGCCCGGCCGGCCGTGATGTCGAGATCCACCGCCAGCTCGCGGCCGTCGTTGACGACGATGGTGGAGACGACGGCACGCTCACATCCGGACCGGATGAGCGGGGCGTCCGAGGCGACGCGGTGAGACCCGAGCGTGGCCGTATACCACAGGGCCTCAACGATATTGGTCTTGCCGAAGCCGTTCTGGCCGACGAACACGGTCCGACCCGGTGCCAATTCCAGGTCGAGCCGCGGCCACGACCGGAAGTCGGTCAGACTGAGCTGTCGAACAAACACCTAGCCGGACTTACTGACCCTCTGGACGGCGTGGCCACCGAACTGGTTACGAAGTGCCGCAACGGCTTTCATGGTCGGGGAGTCGTCCTGCCGGGACAGGAACCGGGCAAACAGCGAGGCTGCGATGCTCGGTACCGGCACCCGCAGCCGGATGGCCTCCTCGACCGTCCACCGGCCTTCACCGGAATCCTCGGTGTAGCCGCTGATGTCGGCCAGCTGGGGATCTTCCTTCAGCGCCTTGGCCAGCAGCTGCTGCAGCCACGACCGCACGACGGTGCCGTTGGTCCAGGCCTGGTAGACGGCCTGCGGGTCCTTGATCAGGTCCGACGCGGCAAGCATCTCGTAACCCTCGCCGTAGGCGGTCATCAGCGCGTACTCCACGCCGTTGTGCACCATCTTGGCGAAGTGGCCGGCACCGACCGGACCGGCGTGGACGAAGCCGTCGGCGAGATCTCCCTCGGGCCGCAGCGTCTCGAAGATCGGCATGACGCGAGCGACGTCCTCGTCACTGCCGCCGACCATCAGGCCATAACCTTCGGTCAGGCCCCAGACGCCACCGGAAACCCCGGCGTCGATGAATCCGATTCCCTTGTCCGCCAATAGCTTTGCATGCACGGCGTCTTCGGTGTAGCGGGAGTTGCCGCCGTCGATCACCAGGTCGCCGGAGTTGAGCACGTTCGCGAGATCCTCGATGGTCTCCCGGGTGATCTCACCGGAGGGCACCATGACCCACACCACGCGCGGGGCCTCGAGCTGCTCGGCGAGCGCAGCGAGCGACGGTACGTCGCTGACTTCCGGCCGCGGGTCGTATCCGATGACTTCGTGGCCGCCACCGCGCAGACGCTCGCGCATGTTGAAGCCCATTTTTCCGAGGCCGATCAACCCCAGTTGCATCAGTGCTTCCTCCGCTGTCGTGTTCCGGTCAGCCCGGCAGGCGCACCGGCATCAGCAGGTACACATAGTCGGTGTCCCCGGCGGGGAACGGACCGGATCCCGAGTACTGATTCTCCCCGGCGGGACGCAACACTGCAGGCTTGCTGGGCGTCGTGAACCCGAACGTCACACGATCGGCATGCAAAGAACCCAGGCCGTCGGTGAGGTAGGTCGGGTTGAACGCGATGGTCAACGGCTCACCGTAGAACTCGACCGGCAGGTCTTCCTCGGCGCGACCGACGTCGTCGGCACCGGCCGACAGGCGCAGGATGTCGTCGGCGAACTCCATGCGGACCTGGGCGCCACGATCGGCGACCAGCGCGACACGCTTGATGGCCTCGGCGAGCTCGGCGACACCGATGGTGGCCACCGCCGTGTGCTCCGCCGGCAGCAGCTGGCGGAATTTCGGGAACTCGGCGTCGAGCAGGCGCGTGGTGGTGCGCTTGCCATTGCTGCGGATACCCAGCATGCCGTCCTTGCCGACAGCCTGACCGGCACCGAGCGACAGGTGCACCTCGGTGCCGTCGGCTCCCGACTTGGCGGACTCGGCCAGCGTCTTCGCCGGAACCAGCACGGCCGCTTCGAGATCCGGCACCGCCGAGTTCCAGGTCAGTTCGCGCACCGCGAGCCGGAACCGGTCGGTGGCAGCCAGCACGACCTTCTCGCCCGAGATCTCGACGCGCACACCGGTCAACATCGGCAGGGTGTCGTCGCGGCCGGCGGCGACCGCCACCTGACCGATGGCCTCGGCGAAGACGTTGGCGGGCACGATGCCGGTCTCATCCGGCAGCGCCGGCAGCGCCGGGTAGTCCTCGACCGCCATGGTCGGCAGGGAGAAGCGGGCGCTACCGCAGCTCAGCGCCACGCGGGTGCCTTCGACGCTGAGTTCCACCGGCTTGGCCGGCAGTGCGCGGGTGATGTCCGAGAGCAGCTTGCCCGAAACCAAAACACTGCCAGGAGACGCGATTTCAGCCGCCACGCGTACCTCGGCCGACACCTCGTAGTCGTATCCGGAGATGGTCAGACCGTCGTCGGAGCCAGTCAGCAGCACACCGGCCAGGACCGGGTTCAACGGCCTGGACGGCAGGATCCGGGCCACCCAGGCCACGGCGTCGGCGAAGTCTTCCCGAACGAGACGGAACTTCAAATCGGTCAGACCGGCTGTCGTCGCCACGTCCATAGCGTCCCTTCGCTGTTACCCCACCACGCTTACCTGCCGGATCCCGCCGTGAGGCGTGAACAACACGCATCGGCGTTGGTTCCGGCTATCGAAGAACACCGTAGAGCGTTCCGCGTGAAGTTGAAAGCTAAACGATCAGGGCGCGCAGCCTGTGACGACCCCCGGAATCCCGTCGGGATCCGGTTGTCCACGGGGAGTTTCCCCAACGGACTGCTTTTAGAAGAAGATCCATAGGGATCTAAAGGTATTAGTAATAGGGGTTGTGCACGCTGTGGATGGATCCACGGAGTTGCTGGTCCGGGCCTCAGCGGCGGGATCCCGCCCTGTGCGCAGACTGTGCACGCGTCGTTAATCCAATCCTTGTATTTGTGGAGCAATCCGGCCATGTGGATTGTTCTGAGCAGAATCCCAGGGTTTATCCCATGTAGTACACAGCGCTGTGCACACACCCGTCGTGTGGCTGGAGGTGCTCGTGATGCCAAAAAAATCCTTTTGAGATTCGGGTCGTAGGGGCACCAATCACGCTGGATCCGGGGATCTGGGGCTCGGGTACCCCACTCACGGCCCGCTAAAACAACACCGGCCCCCAGGCGATCACGCCTGCGGGGCCGGTGCCGAAGAAGACAGATTCAGTGCTTGGACCGCTGCCGGATCCGGGTGGTGAGTTCCTTGACGTGATCGAAAACCTCACGCCGCGAGGCCATTTCCTTCTTGATCTTGCGTTCGGCGTACATCACCGTGGTGTGGTCGCGGCCGAAGGCCTGCCCGATCCGCGGCAACGACAGGTCCGTGAGCTCCCGACACAGATACATGGCGATCTGCCGCGACAGGGCGACGGCGCGGGTCTTACCGGGGCCGCGGAGCTCCTCCACGGTGGTCTCGAAGTACTCGGCCGTGGCCGCCATGATCGTGGCGATGCTGATCTGAGTGGTGCCGGCGT
Organism: Mycobacterium toneyamaense; assembly: GCF_055384815.1. Taxonomy (NCBI): domain Bacteria; kingdom Bacillati; phylum Actinomycetota; class Actinomycetes; order Mycobacteriales; family Mycobacteriaceae; genus Mycobacterium; species Mycobacterium toneyamaense. The sequence continues at coordinate 1,265 of NZ_AP040333.1, read as the reverse complement.
CAGCGATGAGATCTCGCAGCACGATCTCGGCGAGCGACTTGTCGATCATCGTCTTGTTCAGCGACGCGAACGCCGTCACGCGGATCAACGCACCCTCGAGCTCGCGGATGTTGCGATCGATGCGGCTGGCGATGAGCTCGAGCACGTCGTCCGGCACATCCAGGCGATCCATCTGCGCCTTCTTGCGCAGGATCGCGATGCGGGTCTCCAGCTCGGGCGGCTGAACGTCGGTGATCAGACCCCATTCGAACCGGGTCCGCAGCCGGTCTTCCAGCGTCGCAAGCTGTTTCGGCGGCCGGTCCGACGAGATGACGATCTGCTTGTTCGCGTTGTGCAGCGTGTTGAAGGTGTGGAAGAACTCTTCCTGAGTGCTTTCCTTGCCTTCGATGAACTGGATGTCGTCGACCAGCAGGACGTCGATGTCGCGGAAGCTGCGTTTGAACGACGCGGTCCGGTCGTCCCGCAGCGAGTTGATGAAGTCGTTCGTGAACTGCTCGGTCGAGACGTACTTGACCCGCATGCCGGGGAACAGCTTCTGCGCGTAATTGCCCGCCGCGTGCAGCAGGTGCGTCTTGCCCAGACCTGATTCACCCCAGATGAACAGCGGGTTGTAGGCGCGGGCCGGCGCCTCGGCGATCGCCAGTGTCGCGGCGTGCGCGAACCGGTTGGAGGCGCCGATGACAAAGGTGTCGAAGGTGTAGCGCCGGTTGAGGCTCAGATCGGCCGATTCGTCCGCGGGCGGCCGGTTGAAGTACCGGGGCCAGGTCTCCTCGGCGCCGGACAGCTCGTCGGCGTCGTCGTCCAAGTCGTCGGCGACGGCGGCTGGTTCGGGTTCGGGCGTGTCGGCTTCGGGGGCTTCCGTGGCCACCGGCCGGTCGTCGGTCTCCGGGACCGCGATGCGGACGCCGAGATCGACGCGTTGTCCGAGGTGCCGGCTCAGCGCGGCGATGATCGGTTCGCGCAGGTGCCGTTCGATCTCGTTCTGCACGAACTGCGTGGGCACCGACAGCAACGCGAAACCCTCGGTCAGCACCAGCGGCTGAACCATGCGCAACCAGGCCCGTTGTTGGGCGGTCAGCGTCGTGGTGCCGCCGAGGTCACCGTTGAGTTCGGCGACCACGCTTTTCCAGATGTCGGTGAACGATGCACTGGGGTTAGCGGTCAACGACTACTACCCCCTCGCAACCGCCTGACCGGCGGCTCAATAAAACGACGACAATCTGTCCACATAGTTATCCACAGACTGTGGACAAAGTAGGAGAGTG